>AZWL01000001.1 GCA_000514715.1 Streptomyces sp. CNH099
GCCCCAGCCGCAACCGCGTCTGCACCTCACCCGACGGACACCCCGTCGAAGCGATCAACCCCTCCGCATGCTCGGCGATCACCTCCTTGTCCATCCGCGGCCACTTCTGCAGCCACCCCTCCTTGTACGCATCCGACGACAACCGGAACAAATTATGCAGACCCGTACGAGACGACGCCCAGATNGTCTTATGCGTATACCCACCCGAACCCGACACGTCATCCCGCTTCTGATGCGGCTGCCCCCACTGCACCTTCCGCTTGTTCCGCCGCGACTCCGGCGCCACATACGCCTCGATCCCGATGATCGGCGTCACCCCCGCCGCCGTCGCCTGCGCAAAGAAGTCATACGCCCCGTGCAGGTTCCCGTGATCCGTCATCGCGATATGCGACATCCCCATCTCACGACACGCCGCGAACATGTCCTTCAACCGCGCCGCCCCGTCCAGCAGCGAATACTGCGTGTGCACATGCAGATGCGTAAAAGGCGGCTTGGCCACGGCGGCTCCTCACACAACGGTTCGTTGCCAGGAGCGCCATCCAATCTCCGGCACGCAGGGGTTTCAAACAACGTCAACGCCATGTTGAACAACCAGCAGTTGTATATGAGACGCCTCCCTAGTCCCCGGCGGTAGAGGGGCGCGACGGTGCGCCCGGGGCGGGCGGCGCCGGTCCGGCCCGTGCAGCAGACGACGACGCCGCACCTGCGAGACACTGGCGGCTCCGCGGACGACCACGGCCGGACTTCGGCGGCAACCCGTTCGGATCCGGCCACGGCCGGTGGGACATGTCTCCGTGTGTCGCCCGATTGCGGGAGGTTTGCCCCGAACACAGAGGGCTCGCCGCATGGAACGTGATGCCGGACAGGCAACGATTCAGCCGCATCGGTCCCGGATAAGCCGATCCTTGCTTAGCCTCACGGGGTGGGGCCGGCCACGTCGGGAGGCCGTGTCTCCACGCCGTCCGAGGGTGCCGGGCCGAAAAGCGGCTGGAGTAGCGAGTAGCGCATGACCGACCGGAAGTTGCCGCACCACCGCACGCTGTACGCGCTGCCGTACGCCGTCATGTGCTGCGTCGCCCTCGTGGACGTCACCGCCGGATCCGGCGCCGGGTTCCTGCCCCTGGTCTCGCTGGGGCCGGCCTTCGCCGGCCTGGTCGGGGGCTGGCAGCGCACGGCGTTCGTGGGCGCCATCGCCCTGGTGCTCTGCGTCCTGCTCGGCATCTCCGACGTCATGTTCGAGTCGCGGCGCGGGTACATCGCCCTGCTGTCCGTCGTCGGTGTCACGATCGCCGCGCTGCTGGCGGTGCGGATGCGGCACCGCCGCGAGGAGGAGCTGGCCAGCGTGCGGTCCATCGCCGAGGCCGCGCAGCGCGTCCTGCTGCGGCCGGTGCCGCGCAGCGTGGGCCGGCTGCGGGCGGCGGTCTCGTACACCTCGGCGGTGGCGGAGGCGCGGATCGGCGGCGACCTGTACGAGGTGGTGATCTCCCCGGCGGGCGTCCGGCTGGTCGTGGGCGACGTGCAGGGCAAAGGGCTGGAGGCGGTGGAGACCGCGGCGGTGGTGCTGAGCGCGTTCCGCGAGGCGGCGTACGACGAGCCTGATCTCACGTGCGTCGGGGAGCGGCTCGAACGCGCGCTGGACCGGCAGCTGGACGGCGAGAAGTTCGTCACCGCCATCCTCGCCGAGGTCGGCTCCGGCCCGGAGGTGACGCTGCTCAACTTCGGCCATCCCGCGCCGCTGGCGGTGCGCCAGGACGGTGACGTGCGCTATCTCTCGCCGCCGCAGCGGGCCTTACCGCTGGGCCTCGGAGAGCACGGCGTCGCCCGCCCGGAGCCGTACACGGCGAGGTTCGCTCCCGGCGACCAACTGCTGTTCTACACCGACGGCGTCACCGAGGCCCGTGACCGCACGGGGGCCTTCTACCCCCTGGAGCAGCGGGCCGGGCTGCTCAAGGACCCCGATCCGGAGGAGGCGCTGACGGCGCTGCGCCAGGACGTGATCGAGCATGTGCGGGCGCCGCTGCACGACGACGCGGCGATGCTGCTCCTGCGCTACCGGGACGGGTGAGCGGACGGCTCCGCGCCGCGCTGCAGGTCCGGTGCGGTCGGTCGCGTTCGGGCCGGTCACCGGCCCGTCTTATGATCAGTTCCCCCGACCGGGCGCAGTCGTCGAGGCGGCGTCCGCCACCGAGAGGAACGCCACGTGATCCGACGCGAGAGCTACTGCGGCGGCCGGCTGGTGAAGGAGGTCGAGCAGGTGCCCGACGGCCGCACCCCGTCCGGTTTAGCGGGACCGCGCGCCGACGGGCCGGCGCTGTGGCTGCTGGACGGTGAGCGTGTGGAGCCCGTGGAGGCGGAGGCGTTCTGGGTCGTGTGGACCTCGGGGCGCGACCGGCATCCGCTCGGCGGGACGGCGCGGAGCTGGCCGGCGAGGCTGATCGCGGGCGCCATCGTGCTGTGGGTGGTGACGCTGGTGCTGACGCAGTTCGAATAGGGGCCGGGCGAACGCGGGGCGGCGGCTGTGCGGTCTCGCTCCGGTGGGCGTGCGGCGGCGGGCTCAGTCGTGCCCGTTGCCTTCGTTGCCTTCGTTGCCTTCGTTGTCTGTCTTTCCGTCGTCTTCGTCGTCTTCGTGGCCGTCGCCCCGGCCGTGGCCGGCGCCGGAACCGGCGTGCTTCTCGCAGTAGTCGGCGATGCCGTCCGCGCCGCCGGCCTCCCGGGCGAGGCGGTTGAAGGACTTCCCGCCGCCCGGCTTCTTCTCTCCGCCGTCGCGTGCGGCGAGGTAGTTCTCGCAGAGCTGCTCCACCGACCTGCCCTTCGCGGCCTTGTCGCCGCCCTGCGCGGCACCCTCCGGTGGCGCCTCGCCGTCCGGCCGGTCGTCCGGCTCCCCGGCGGTGCCCGCGCCGCCGTCCGGGTGCGTGCCCGTCGCGCCCCCCGTGCCGGGCGCGTCGCGCCTGCCCTCGGTTCTCTCCTGCGCCCGGCTGCCGCCCGCGGACGCGGTGCCCTCGTTGGCGTCGGCGTCGCCGGTGGGTTCGGGGCTTTCGGTGGCCGTCGGCGACGTGGCGGGGCCGCGGGACGACTCCGGGGGCGCGGGGGCGCCGCGGAGCACCGTGCCGGCGGCGAGGGCGGCGCCGCCGAGGACGCAGCCGGCCGCGGTCACCGCCGCGGCGGTACGCAGGCGTTGCAGCCGCCACGGGGTCCGGCGCACGGCGGTGGCGCCGGGCCCGAGCAGCACGACGGGCTCGGCCGGTGCCTGCCGCACCGGCACGCGGGTCCCGCCACCGGGCCAGGCGCGTTTCGGCGCACGGCCGTTCAGCCCGTGGCCGTTCGCCGCGCGGCCGTTGCGCGCGGGTCCGGCGGACTCCGTGGCCCGGGCGGCGCGGAACGCGGCCAGCGCCGCCTGCTCTCCGGGGAGTTCGGTGCCGGGCGCCGGGCGGGCGGCGCGGGCGGCGGTGTCCAGCAGGGCGGCCAGCCGCTCGGCGGTGTCCCGGTCGGCGGGCGGCAGCCCGCGCCCGGCGTCCGGCGGTTCGCCGTCGAGCAGCCGCTCGGCGGCGCGCTGGTCGAGCCAGGTGTTCCGGTCGTCGTCCGCCATCACATACCCCTGAGCATCCACGTGGCCGTGCAGGTGGCGTCGCCCGCCGGCTCGCCGGTCAGGCAGGCACCGGCCGCGGCCTCGCCGAGCTGGTCCGCGAGCCGGCGCACGCCGCGGTGGGCGGCGGAGCGGGCCGCGGCGGGGCTCGTGCCGAGCACGTAGGCGGCTCTCTCGGCGTCCAGCCCCACGATCGCCCGCAGCGCCACGGCGTCGGCCTCCTCGCGCGGGAGCCAGGCGATCAGGGCAAGGGTACGCCCGCTGTCCGGCCGCTTCGGGGCGGCCTCCGGGTGCGGCGCGGGGCGCTGCGCGCGGGGGTGCCGCGAGCCGGGGCGCCGGGGGCCGCGGGCGGGGCGGCCGGGGCGGTGGCCCAGGTGCGTCAGCGCGCGGGTGCGGGCGATCCGGGCGCACCAGGCGCGGAAGCACGTGCCGTCGCCGTCGAAGGTGCCGAGGTCGCGGGCGATCTCCTGCCAGGCGCCCGCGGTGACCTCCTCGGCGTCGCCGTCGCCCTCGGCGTCGCCGACGAGGGTGCCGACGTAGCGCAGCAGGCGGGGGTGCAGGGCTCGGTACAGGTGCACGAACGCGGTCTCGTCGCCAGCCTGCGCGGCGCGTATCGTCTCCGTGAGCGGTCCGTCGGCCTCTGTCATGCCGGGTCAGCCCGCCCGTGGCGCTCTGCTTCGGCGCACACAAAACGGATCCATTCGGTATGCACCCCCCAGGTGCCGGTTTTTCCGGAGCCCGACCACTGTCCTCGGCGCCCGCCGGCGCGGAAGAGCACGCTACGGCCCGCCGCGGGATCGCGTCCAGTCCGGGGACCCGGGCCCACGGCCCGTGGTACGCAAGAGAGTTGCGGCGCCGAAAGGGGCATGTGCGGCGGCGTCCTCCGGCCGGTCACCGGTCTCGGTCCGGCCGGCCGCGGCGGTCCCGGAGGCCGTCGAGGAGCTGGCGTACGAGGGTGGCCGCCAGGTCGTCGGCGAGCGGGCGGTGGCCGAGGAGCAGCCGGTGGTAGACGGGCGCGAAGAGCTGGTCGACGGCGGCGGCCACGTCGGTGCCGGGGCGCAGTTCGCCGCGGGCCACGGCGTCGTGGAGCAGCCGGGCGCAGGCCGCGCGGCGGGGGCGCACCCACCGCTCGTCGAGCGCCGTGCGGATGCCGGGGTCGGTCTGCGCGGCCGCGACGAGGCCGGCCACCAGCCGGCCGGCGGGGGTGTCGCGGACGGCCCGGACGAGCGCGCCGACCTGGGCGGTGAGGGCGTCGGCGAGCGGCGCGCCGGCGGCCTCGCCGCCCGGGTCGGCGGGAGCGCCGCCGGCGACGCTCGCCAGGCTGTCCAGCAGCACGTCCCCGCGGGTGGGCCACCACTTGTAGACCGTCGACTTGCTGACCCGCGCCCGGGCGGCTATCGCCTCCATGGTGACCGCCCGCGCCCCGCCGGAGGCCAGCAGCTCGGCGGCCGCGGCGAGCACCGCCGACCTGGCCCGCTCGCTGCGCGGCCGGCCCCGCGGCGCGCGGGCCCCGCCCGTTCCGCCCATGCCCGCCTCCGGCGTCCGCCCTATACTGAACGCACCGTACGGTAAAGGGAAGGAGCGCGTGTGACCAGCGTCCCGGTCCGCAGGCTCAACGACGGGGCGAAGCTCCCCGCGCTCGGCCTCGGTACGTACCCGATGGACGACGCGCAGGCCGAACAGGCGGTCGCGACCGCGCTGGAGACCGGCTACCGGCTCGTCGACAGCGCGCTCAACTACGGCAACGAGACCGGCACCGGCCGCGGCATCGCGCGCAGCGGCGTCCCGCGCCAGGACGTCGTCGTCACCACCAAGCTCCCGGGCCGCCACCACGGCTTCGAGCAGACGCTCGCGTCCTTCGAGGAGTCCCGCAAGCGGCTCGGCGTGGGATACGTCGACCTGTACCTGATCCACTGGCCGCTGCCGCGCGTGGACCTGTACGTCGACTCCTGGCGCGCGATGATCAAGCTGCGGGAGGAGGACCTTGTCCGCTCGATCGGCGTCTCCAACTTCACCGTCGCCCAGCTGGACCGGCTGGAGCGCGAGACCGGGGTGCTGCCGGCGGTCAACCAGATCGAGCTGCACCCCCACTTCCCGCAGGAGGAGCTGCGCGCGTACCACGCCGCCAAGGGCATCGTCACCGAGAGCTGGAGCCCGCTCGGCCGCGGCACCGACGTGCTGGCCGACCCGGGGATCGCCCGGGTGGCCGAGGCGCACGGCGTGACGCCCGCCCAGGCGGTGCTGCGCTGGCACGCACAGCTCGACGCCGTCCCCGTGCCGAAGTCCGCGGATCCCGCACGGCAGCGCGAGAACCTGGACGTCTTCGGGTTCGAGCTGTCGGCCGCCGAGATGGCCGCCGTCGCCGGCCGGCCGCGGCGCCGCGTGGGCGGCGATCCGGACGTGCACGAGGAGTTCTGACCCGCGGACGGGCGTCCGCGGGCCGTCGTGCGGGTGCGGCCGGCCACCGGCGGCGGTACGGGGCCGGGAGGCGCCGCGGCCGGCGCGCGGCCGGCCCCGTACCGCCGGGCGGGCGAGCCGGGCTCAGTCCGTGCTGCAGACCAGGTCCCCGGGCGCCGACAGCGTCGAGTCGCCCGTGCCGGTCATGCCGACGGTGACCGATCCGCCGGCCGGAATGACCCGGGTGTACGCGGCCGGGGTGACCGTGACCGCCGTGCCGCTCTGGCTGACGCTGCCGCCCCAGGCGTTCGACACGGTGTGTCCGCCGGCGAACGTCCAGGTCAGCTCCCAGCCGTCGATCGGCGTGTCGCCGGTGTTGGCGACGGCGGCCTCGGCCTGGAAGCCGCCCGGCCAGGAGCCGACGACCTCGAACGACGGGGTGCAGTCGGCGGACGGCGCCGGTCCGGTGCCGGTCGTGGCCGTCACGGTCGCGGAGCGGGGCGAGACGTTGCCCGCCGCGTCCCGGGCGCGGACGGCGAAGGTGTAGTCCGTGGCCGGGTCGAGTCCGGTGACCGTGACCGCGGTGCCGGTGGTGACCGCGACCCGGTCCTCCGCGGCGCCGTCGACCGCGTAGACGTCGTAGCCCGTGACGGCAACGTTGTCAGTGGCCGCGGGCCAGCTCAGCGTGGCCGAGTTGTGGGTCACGCCGGTGACGGTGGGTGCCCCGGGGGCGGTGGGCGCCTCGGTGTCGCCGCCTCCGCCGCCGTAGACGGTGGCCTCCTTCGCGGTCGCCACGATGCCGTCCGCGCCGTTGAAGAAGCGCCGGCCCCAGTCCGTCAGCGCGGCCGGGTCGAAGTTCACCGTCATGTCGAGGTACTCGACGCCGCCGCTGTTGCCGCTGTACGACCAGCCCAGGTAGCCGAGGCCCAGTTCCCGGGTGATGCGCATGATGGCGTCCTCGTCGGGGTCGCCGTCGGAGTGGTTGTGCCCGAACTCGCCGACGGCGATGGGCAGTCCGGCCTCGGTGAAGGACGTCAGATAGTCCTCGATCTCCGCGGCGGTGTCGTAGACGCCGTACATGTGGATCGAGAACAGGGTGTCGCCCTGCGGGTCGGACGCGGCGACGGCGGCCGCGTCGGTGCGCATCGTGTTCGTCCAGTCCTGGCCCCAGTTGGGGGCGTCCGCCATCAGCGTGTGCTGGAACCCGGCGGCGCGCAGCCTGCCGATGGCGCCCCGGGTGTCGGCGGCCCAGGCTTCGTATCCCTGGTTGCCGTGCGGCTCGTTGCCGAGGTTGACGATGACGTAGTCCTCCTGGCCGACGAGCGCGTCGCGGACGCTGATCCAGTAGTCGGCGGCGCGGTCGAGCGAGACGGCGGCGCCCTCCTCGCCGTAGCCGGTGGTGTCGTGGACCTCCAGTACGCAGATGAGGCGGTTCGCCTTGCACTGGGTGACAACGTTGTCGACGTCGGCGACGTCGCTGCGCGTCCAGCGGTCGCCGGTGGCCAGGACCACCCGCACGCTGTTCGCGCCCAGCTGCTTGATCTCGCGCAGCGAGTCCAGCTCGCCGGTGTACCAGGCGTGCGGGTGGTTCACGCCGCGCAGCACGAAGTCGTTGCCGTTGCCCTCCAGCAGCCGGCCGCCCTCGGTGTGCAGCCCGACGGCCGCGGCGGCGGGCTCGCCGGCGGGCGCCGCCTGGGCGCCCGGGCCGTACCCGGCGACGGCGGCGGCCAGGCCGAGCAGGGCGGCCAGCAGCGTACGTCCGGCCCGGACCCGCCTGACGCGCGGGCGGTGCCCGCGAGCGGTGCCGGGTGTCGTTCTCTGTGCGCTCATGTACGGCTCCTCGCAAGTCGGTTGACGCGGACATTGGGAGCGCTCCCATGTACCCACTCATGTCGCTGACACGTCAAGACCCGCGGCCGCGGCGGTTCCCGCGGCCTTCCGCGTACGGGCCGAAAGGCGCCCCGCCCGCGGCGGCACCCCGGTAGCGTTCTGCGCGGGAACCCCGGGGTGATCGAGGAGCCGACCCATGCCGCAGCCGCCCGAGCCCGCCGCGGACCACCGGGCCGCCGGGCCCGCCGACCTGGTGGTCGAGGGCTGCACCGCGCTCGTCCACGACGCCGCCGGCGAGGTCGCGTTCGCCGAGGACGCCGGGATCGTGGTCCGGGCCGGCGCGATCGCCGCGGTGACGTCCGCCGCCGAGGCGGCGCGGGTGCCGGCGGCCGAGCGCATCGACGCCCGCGGCCAGGTCGCCATGCCGGGGCTGGTCAACTGCCACACACACGCGCCGATGGTCTTCCTGCGCGGCTTCGCGGAGGACGTGCCGGTCGAGGAGTGGTTCAACGACTGGATCTGGCCGGTGGAGAGCAACCTGACCGACCGCGACGTCGAACTGGGCGCACTGCTGGCGTGTGCCGAGATGATCCGCGGCGGGGTGACCACGTTCGCCGACCACTACTTCGCCATGGACCGGGTGGCCGACGCCGTCGCGGCCACCGGGCTGCGCGCCGTGCTCGGCCTGGCGTACTTCTCCTCGCAGGGCCCGGCGGGCCGCGACGCGTCGCTGGAGTTCGCGCTGCGCCGCGCCGGCGGTGCGGACGGGCGGATCACGACGTGCCTGGCGCCGCACGCCCCGTACACCGTCACGGACGCCGACCTGCGGGCCACCGCCCGGCTCGCGCGGGAGCACGGGCTGCTCGTCCATCTGCACGCCGCGGAGAACCGGGAGCAGACCGAGACCAGCCTCGCCCGGCACGGCCGCACGCCCGTCGAGGTGCTCCAGCGCTGCGGACTGCTCGACACCGAGGTGCTGATCGCGCACGGCACCGGGCTGACGGACGACGACGTCGCGCTGCTGGGCCGGGCGCCGGCCGCCGGGGTGGCGACCGCGCCGCGCGGCTACCTGAAGTTCGGCTGGGACCCCACGCCGGTGCGCGCGCTGCACGCGGCCGGCGTTCCGGTGGGCCTGGCCACGGACGGGGCCGCGTCCAACAACACGCTCGACGTGTGGGAGAGCATGGCCCTCACCGCGCTGGTGCAGAAGTCGGCGGAGCGGGACGCCTCCTGGGCCACCGCCCGCCAGGTGCTGCACCACGCGACGACCCAGAGCGCGCGGGTCGTCGGCCTCGGCGACCGGGTCGGCTCGCTGGCGCCCGGCCGCCGGGCGGATCTGATCCTGGTGGATCTGACGGGGCCGCACACGCAGCCCGTGCACGACCTCGCCGCCACCCTGGTGCACAGCGCCCGCGCCGGCGACGTGCGCACGACCGTCGTGGACGGCCGGGTCCTCATGCGCGACCGGCGGCTGCTGACGGTCGACGTGGCGGAGGTCGCGGCCGAACTCGCCCCGCGCCTGGCGGCGCTGACCGAACGCGGCCACGGCCGCCGGATCCAGCGCTACGACACCTGAGCGCGCGGCCCGCGGGCTCCCGCGGCGCCGGGGTTCGGCCCGGCCCGGCGCGCGTCGCGGACCGGGCGGAGCCCGCCGTGTCCGGTTCCGGCGCGGACGCCGCGGACACGGCCCGAATGCCACGCCCGCCGCCCAAACGGGCACCGAACGGGCACGCGTCCGGGCGGAGACGGGCACGCGCGGCGCGCGGCCGGATCGGGCAACGGCCGCCTCCCAGCGCCGATACGGCGGGTGAACGGGCATGTTCGGTCATGACGCGCTCTGCATCAGGGCTGGCCGGTGGTCTGGGCCGCCGGTAGAAATGCCTTCGACAAGCCCGAACGGGCAGGGCCTCGCCCTCCGACAGCACCCCACAGCCAGACGGGAAGGCAGGTGGCCGTCGTGGACGGAGAAGAACGCAGGCGGGTCATCCTGGAGACCGCCCGGCGCGCCGGCAAGGTGGACGTCGCCAAGCTGGCCGCCGACCTGGGCGTGTCGCGCGAGACCGTGCGGCGCGACCTGACGCTCCTGGAGGACCACGGGCTGGTCCGGCGCACGCACGGCGGGGCCTACCCGGTGGAGAGCGCGGGCTTCGAGACCACGCTCGCGTACCGCACGACCATGCACGTGCCGGAGAAGTCCCGCATCGCCGCCGCGGCGGCGGAGCTTCTCGGCGACGCGGAGACGGTCTTCATCGACGAGGGCTTCAACCCCCAGCTCATCGCCGAGGCGCTGCCGCGTCCGCGGCCGCTGACCGTCGTCACGGCCTCGCTCGCCACCGCGAGCACCCTGGCCGGGGACGACCGGGTCACGGTGTTACTGCTCGGCGGCCGGGTGCGCGGCAGCACGCTGGCCACCGTGGACCACTGGACGACGCGGATGCTCGCCGGCTTCGTCATCGACCTGGCCTACGTCGGCGCGAACGGCATCTCCCGCGCGTACGGGCTGACCACGCCGGACCCGGCGGTCAGCGAGGTGAAGGCGCAGGCGATGCGCGTCGCGCGGCGGAAGGTCTTCGCCGGGATCCACACCAAGTTCGGGGCGGTGAGCTTCTGCCGCTTCGCGGAGGTCTCGGAGTTCGACGTGATCGTCACCGACACCGGGCTGCCGGCCGCCGAAGCCCATCGCTACTCGCTGCTGGGCCCGCAGGTCATCCGGACCTGACGCGCCCGGCCCGTCCCTCCCTCAGCCCGTCACCCCACACCCCATCCCGCGCAGGTCACGCCGCCCCGGACGAGAAGCAGCCCGGGGGGCCCGGCTCCGTACGCCCTGATCCCGACCCCCGACCTCCTTGGGAGCATGCGATGCTCACTCCGTCCCGCAGCAAGCGCACCATCCGCACGCTCGTGCCCGTGGCCACCGCCGCGGCCCTGCTCGCCGCCTGCAGCGGCGCGGGAGGCGGCGGCGGCTCCGGGGACGACGACTCCGTCAACGTCGTCATGGTCAACAACCCGCAGATGGTGGAGTTGCAGAAGCTGACGGCCGAGCACTTCACGAAGAAGACCGGCATCGAGGTGAACTTCACCGTGCTGCCGGAGAACGAGGTCCGCGACAAGATCAGCCAGGACTTCGCCAACCAGGCGGGCCAGTACGACGTGGCCACCATCAGCAACTTCGAGGTCCCCTTCTACGCCGAGAACGACTGGCTGCTGCCGCTCGACGAGTACGCCGCGGACGACGCGGCGTTCGACCAGGAGGACGTCCTCGCGCCGATGCGCGAGTCGCTGACCGCCGAGGACGGCAAGCTGTACGCCGAGCCGTTCTACGGCGAGTCGTCGTTCCTCATGTACCGCAAGGACGTCTTCGCCGAGCACGGCCTGGAGATGCCCGACAAGCCCACCTGGCAGCAGGTCGCCGACCTCGCCGCCGAGGTCGACGGCGCCGAGCGCGGCATGAAGGGCATCTGCCTGCGCGGCCTGCCCGGCTGGGGCGAGGTCATCGCGCCGCTGACGACCGTGGTCAACACCATGGGCGGCACCTGGTTCGACGAGAACTGGGAGGCGCAGCTGACGTCGCCGGAGTTCACCAGGGCGGTGGAGTTCTACGTCGACCTGGTGCGTGAGCACGGGGAGTCCGGCGCGGCCCAGTCGGGGTACGCCGAGTGCCTGAACAACCTCACCCAGGGCAAGACGGCCATGTGGTACGACGCCACCGCCGCCACCGGCTCGCTGGAGGCGGAGGACTCCCCCGTCCGCGGCAAGATCGGCTACGCGCCGGCGCCGGTGGACAAGACCGAGAGCTCCGGGTGGCTGTACACCTGGGCCTGGGGCGTGCAGAAGGCCTCGGAACGGCCCGAGAACGCCTGGGAGTTCATCTCGTGGGCGTCGAGCAAGGAGTACGAGGAACTGGTCGGCAAGGAGCTGGGCTGGGCCAACGCCCCCGCCGGCAAGCGCGCGTCGACGTACTCCAACCCGGACTACCTCAAGGCCGCCGACGCCTTCGCCGACATCACCCGTGCGGCGATCGAGGGCGCCGACCCGCGCAACCCGGGTACCCAGCCGCGGCCCGCTCCCGGCATCCAGTTCGTCGGCATCCCCGAGTTCTCCGACCTGGGCACCAAGGTCTCCCAGGAGATCAGCTCGGCCATCGCGGGCAAGCAGTCCGTCGAGGACGCGCTGGAGAGTTCCCAGGAACTGGCCGAGGAGGTCGGCGAGGAGTACCGGGACCGATGAGCGCCCCCGCCGCCGTACGCGCGCCCCGCCCCGCCCCGCACACGGGCCGGCCGGCCCCCCGCCGGCCGGGCCGCGGGGCCCGGGCCTGGGCCACCCGTGCGCCGCTGCTGCCGGCCCTGGTCTTCCTGATCGCGGTCACCCAGCTGCCGTTCGCGGCGACGCTGGTGATCTCCCTCTTCGACTGGAACTCCCTGCGCCCGGACGACCGCAGCTTCACCGGGCTCGACAACTACGGCGAGGTGGCGAGCGACGCGAGCCTGCGCGAGTCGGTCGTCACCACCGCGGTGCTGACCGCCGCCGTCGTCCTCGTCAGCGTCGTGCTCGGGCTGCTGATCGCGCTGCTGCTGGACCGGTCGTTCCCCGGCCGGGGTGTGGTGCGCACGCTGCTCATCGCGCCGTTCCTGCTGGTGCCGGTGGCGGCCGCGCTGCTGTGGAAGCACGCGCTCTACAACCCCGAGTACGGCCTGTTCAACGGCGCCCTCACCTGGGTCGCGGAGCTGTTCGGCGACGACACGCCACCGCAGCCGGACTGGGTGTCGGACATGCCGCTGATAGCCGTCGAGGCCGCGCTGATCTGGCAGTGGACGCCGTTCATGATGCTGATCCTGCTGGCCGGGCTGCAGAGCCGGCCGACGGAGTTGGTCGAGGCCGCCCGGCTGGACGGCGCCTCGGGCTTCCAGATCTTCCGCTACCTCACGCTGCCGCACCTGCGCCGCTACCTGGAGCTGGGCGTGCTGCTCGGCTCGGTCTACATCGTCCAGAACTTCGACGCGGTGTTCACCATCACCTCGGGCGGGCTCGGCACCGCCAACCTGCCGTACTCCATCTACCAGACCTTCTACCAGGCGCACGAGTACGGGCTGGCGTCGGCCGCCGGCGTGCTCGTCGTCATCGGGTCCATCGTCATCGCGATCTTCGCCCTGCGCGTCGTGTCGTCCCTGTTCCGGGAGGAGGTGTCCCGCGCATGACCACGACCGCACCGGCCGCGCCCCCGCGGCCCGCCCGCGCCGCCCGCGCCGCGCTGCCGCCCGCGCTGCGCCGGGCCCGGCGCCGCAGCGCCGGACTCGGGCTGCTCGCCTGGCTCGTCGGCATCGTGTTCTTCCTGCCCGTGGCGTGGATGGTGCTGACGTCGCTGCACGCGGAGACGGACGCCGCCGCCAACCCGCCAGCGGTCGCCGCGTCGCTCACGCTCGACGGCTACCGCACGTTCTTCGGCTCCGACGGCGGCCCCAGCCCGTGGCCCGCGCTGCTCAACTCGCTGATGGCGAGCCTGTTCTCGACCCTGCTGGTGCTCGCGCTGGCGCTTCCGGCCGCGTACGCGCTGTCCATCCGGCGCGTCAAGCGGTGGACCGACGTGCTGTTCTTCTTCCTGTCCACCAAGATGCTGCCGGTCGTCGCCGGGCTCCTGCCGGTCTACCTGTTCGCCAGGAACACCGGGCTGCTCGACAACATCTGGCTGCTCGTCCTGCTGTACACGTCGATGAACCTGCCGATCGCGGTGTGGATGCTGCAGTCGTTCCTCGCCGACATCCCCGTCTCGATCGTCGAGGCCGCCCAGATCGACGGCGCCCGGCTCACCACCGTGCTGGCCCGGGTGATCGCCCCGATCGCCGGGCCCGGCATCGCCGCCACCTCGCTGATCTGCTTCATCTTCAGCTGGAACGAGATGCTGTTCGCCCGGGTGCTCACGGGGGTGACGGCGGAGACCGCCCCCGTCTTCCTCACCCGCTTCATCACCAGTCAGGGGCTCTTCCTCGCCCAGGTCTGCGCCGCCTCCGTCGTCATCTCCCTCCCGGTGCTGGCCGCCGGGTTCGCCGCCCAGGACAAGCTGGTCCAGGGCCTGTCCCTAGGAGCCGTCAAATGAGGGCCGCCGTCATCGAAGCTCCCGGCAAGGTCACCGTCACCGACGTCCCCGACCCCGCACCCGGCCCCCGGGAGGTCGTGGTGGACGTCGCGGCGTGCGGGCTGTGCGGAACCGATCTGCACATCCTGCAGGGCGAGTTCGCGCCCACGCTGCCGGTGGTGCCGGGCCACGAGTTCGCGGGCGAGGTCGTCGGCACCGGCCGCGACGTCACCGAGGTCGCGGTCGGCGACCGGGTCGCCGTCGACCCATCGCTGTACTGCCACGAGTGCCGGCACTGCCGTACGGGCCACGGCAACCTGTGCGACCGGTGGGGCGCGATCGGCGTCACCGTCGCCGGCGGGGCGGCGGAGTACGCGGTGGCGCCGGTCGCGAACTGCGTGCGGCTGCCCGAGCACGTACGCACCCAGGACGCGGCGCTGATCGAGCCGCTGTCGTGCGCGGTGCGCGGCTACGACGTGCTGCACAGCAGGCTCGCCGCGCACGTGCTGATCTACGGCACGGGCACGATGGGGCTGATGATGCTGGAGCTGGCCAAGCGGACCGGCGCCGCGGCGGTGGACGTGGTCGACGTCAACCCCGAACGGCTGGCCACCGCGCAGAAGGTGGGCTGCAGCCGCGCGGCGGCGTCGCCGGAGGAGTTCGGGCAGCCGCAGGGCTGGGACGTCGTCATCGACGCCACCGGCAACGCGGCGGCGATCCAGGACGGCCTGGGCCGGGTCGCGAAGGCCGGCACCTTCCTGCAGTTCGGCGTCGCGGACTACGCGACGACGGCCACGATCGAGCCGTACCGCATCTACAACCAGGAGATCACCATCACCGGCTCGATGGCCGTGCTGCACAGCTACGAGCGGGCCGCGGAGCTGTTCGCCGCCGACGTGCTCGACCCCGAGCTGCTCATCAGCGACCGGCTGCCGCTGGCGCAGTACCCGCGCGCGCTGGAGCAGTTCGCGGCGGGCAAGGGCCGGAAGATCGTGGTGGTGCCGTGACGCCCGGGGTGCGCGGGCGCCGGTGACGTCCCCGGCGCGAGTGGCGCGGCCGGGGCCCCGGAGCGCGCGCAGCGCTCCCGGCCCACCACGCCTCCGCCGGCCGGCCGGACCGCGGACCCGACGGCGCCGGAGCCCGATCCGGGCCGCAGCTCCGCGGAGCCGGAGAGCCCGTCGTCGACCGCCTCGCCGCGGGCGACGGTGTCGGCGCCGAGCGGCACGCCCTCCGGTTCCGGTCCTCCTCCCCCTCCGACTCGCACCCACCCCGACGCCCACCGGCAGCGTGAGCGAGGAGGGCGAGGTGGAGCGCACGCTCCCGGAGGGGACGGGCCGCTAAGCCCGTACGACTCGCCCGAACGGGCGACACCGGCGGCCGTACGGGCCGTGCGGCCCCCCGCGGTCGCGCCGCGTGCGGATGCGCGACGGTCCCGCGGGGGCGAGATTGGGGGCATGGCCAGTGCCCCCCTCGACGGCCGGCTCGACGCGCTGCTGCTCGGCGTGCTCTTCTCCCAGGCACGCTCGGCGCTGCTGGTCTTCGACGCCGACCTGCGGCTGCTGCGCGCCAACGCCTCCGCGCGCCGGCTCCCGGGCGTGCCGGAGGAGGCGGAGGGCATGCCCGCCGGGGACGGCGGGACCGTCGGGGAGAAGAGTGCGGAGGCGCGGAGCACCCGGCACCGGCCGCGCCCGCCGGGGCCCCGGCCGCCCGGGACGTGGGCGCGGTCGCCGACGGGGCCGAGCTGGAGCGGCTGCTGCGGCACGTGCTCACGACCGGCGACCCGGTGCGGAACGTGCGCATGGCCGGCGGCGACGGCGACCAGCGGGTGCTGTCGGTCTCCGCGTACCCGCTGAACGACGGCGGCGCCCCCGTCGCCGTGCTCGCCCACGTCCGCGACATCACCGACCGCCGCCGCTCCCGCGACCGGCTGGAGCTGCTGTACGCGGCGGAGGCGCGCACCGGCGCGCTGCTCGACGTCGGCCGGGTGGCCCGCGAGCTGGCCGCGGTCGTCGTGCCCGCGCTGGCCGACACGGCGGTGGTCGACATCGTCGACACGGTGTGGCGGGGCGAGGATTCGGCGCCCGGCCCGGCGGAGGAGCTGGCGCTGCGGCGGGCGGCGGTGTCGCCCGCGGCGTACCCGGAAGGGGAGAGCGTCGGCACGCTGGTGCGCTACCCGTACGCCTCCCCCCAGTCCAGCGCGCTGACGGACCTGCGCCCGCGCCTCCTGCAGAACCCCGGGCGGGCCGGGCCCGCGAACGGCGCGGCGCCGGACCGGGGGCCCGTACCCGAGCCGGAACCCGCCGACGGGCCGGGCGCGGGTGCCGCCGGGGAGGACGCGCACTCGCTCATCCTCGCGCCGCTGCTGGCCCGCGGCACGCTCCTCGGCCTCGTCAGCCTCTACCGCTCCGCCCGTCCGGTCCACTTCGACGACGCCGACCTGCGGCTGGCCACGGAGGTCGCCGACGTGGCCGCGGTGAGCCTCGACAACGCCCGGCGCCAGACCCGCACCCACGCCGCCGCCTCCGCCCTGCAGCGCAGCATGCTGCCCGTGCAGCTGCCGGAGAGCGCCGCGATCGAATCGGGCCTGGCGTACGTGCCGGGCACCTACCCCGGCACCGCGGGCGCGGGCGGGGACTGGTTCGACGTCATCGCGCTGTCCGGCGCCCGGGTGGCGCTCGTGGTGGGCGACGTGACCGGCTCCGGGCTGCACGCCGCGGCGACCATGGGCCGGCTGCGCTCGGCGATCGGCACGATGGCCGACCTCGACCTGCCGCCCGACGAGCTGCTGACGCATCTGGACGCCCTGGTGGCCCGGCTGATGGACGAGCCCCCCGACCCGTTCGCCGACCCCCGCCGGAACCGCCGGCCGCCCGCGGCGACCTGCGTGTACGCCGTGTACGACCCGATCGCCGTGCGGGTCACCCTCGCGCTGGCGGGACATCCGCCGCCGTTCGTCGTCCGGACGGACGGCGGCACCGAGGTCGTCGACGCGGCCACGGGACCGGCGCTGGGCGGCGGCGACGGCACGTTCGAGAAGGCCGAGCTGGACCTGCCCGAGGGCAGCCTGCTCGCGCTCTACACCAACGGCATGCTGCCCGGCCCGCCCGAGAAGTCGCTCCCCCGGCTGCGCCGCGCGCTCGCCGATCCGCAGCGCCCCGTGCAGGACATGTGCGACGCCGCCGTACGCGACCTGCTGCCGGCCCGCCCGAACGACGACGCGGTGCTGCTGGCCGCCCGGCTCAGGGCGCTGCCGCCGGACGACGTGGTCTCGGTGCGGCTGGAGGCGGCCCCCTCGGCCCTCTCCGACGCCCGCGACCTGGTGCGCCGGCGGCTCACCGGCTGGAGCCTGCAGGAGCTGACGCTGCCCACCGAGCTGATCGTCAGCGAACTGCTCGCCAACGCGGTCCAGCACGCGCCCGGCCGCATCGGGCTCAAGCTCATCCGGCAGTCGGTACTGATCTGCGAGGTCTCCGACACCAGCCACGCCGCGCCGCATCTGCGGCACGCCACGAGCAACGACGAGGGCGGGCGCGGGCTGTTCCTGGTCGCCCAGCTGTCGCACCGCTGGGGGGTCCGCTACGGCGCCGGCGGCAAGGTCGTCTGGACCGAGCAGGAGATCCCGCGCAGTTGAGCGCTTTGTGAGGTAGCTCACATCGCCCTCATGTCACATTCGGACCGCCGTTCCTGTCCTTAGGGGTGAGTGCACCAGGGAGGCAGGAGCAACAGCATGTCCGTAAGCCAGACGGAAAGCTCATCGCGTGGTGCGATGGGTACCCGTCCGCCCACCCGGGCATCGTCCGGCGAGCGTTTCGCCGACTGGGCCGACGGCCGGCTCGGGCTGCACGGCGCCGGACGCAGGTACGCCAGAAAGGTCTTCCCGGACCACTGGTCCTTCCTGCTGGGCGAGGTCTGCCTCTACAGCTTCATCGTCATCATGCTCACCGGCGTCTACCTGACGCTGTTCTTCAACCCCTCGATGACCGAGATCGTGTACCACGGCACGTACGAGCCGATGAACGGCGTGCGGATGTCCGAGGCGTACGCCTCCACGCTGGACATCTCGTTCGACGTGCGCGGCGGCCTGCTGGTACGTCAGATCCACCACTGGGCCGCGCTCATCTTCGTCGCCGGCATGGTCGTGCACATGATGCGGCACTTCTTCACCGGCTCGTTCCGCAAGCCGCGCGAGATCAACTGGGTCTTCGGCTGGACGCTGCTGTTCATCGGCCTCTTCGAGGGCCTCCTGGGCTACTCGCTCCCCGACGACCTGCTCTCCGGCACGGGGCTGCGGTTCGTGGAGGGTGCGACGATCTCCACCCCGGTGATCGGGACGTACCTGACGTTCTTCCTCTTCGGCGACGAGTTCCCCGGCCACGAGATCATTCCACGCTTCTACGCCCTGCACATCCTGGTGCTGCCGGGGCTGATGGTCGCGCTGCTGACGGCGCATCTGATCCTGGTCTTCTACCACAAGCACACGCAGTGGGGCGGCCCGGGCAAGACCGAGAAGAACGTCGTCGGCGCGCCGTTCATGCCGGTGTACGTGGCCAAGGCCGGCGGCTTCTTCTTCCTGGTCTTCGGCGTCATCACCTTCATCGCGGCGGTGGCGACCATCAACCCCATCTGGAACGTGGGCCCGTACCGACCAGACCAAGTGTCGACGGGGGCCCAACCGGACTGGTATCTGGGCTTCGCCGAAGGCATGGTGCGCGTCATGCCCGGCTGGGAGATCAACGCCTGGGGCCACACCCTCGCACTCGGGGTGTTCATCCCCGTCGCCCTCTTCCCGCTCATGCTGGTCGTCATCGGTGCGTACCCGTTCATCGAAGCGTGGATCACCGGGGACAAACGCGAGCACCACCTGCTGCAGCGGCCGCGCAACGTGCCCGTGAGGACGGCGCTCGGCACCTCCTGGCTGTCGCTGTACCTCCTGTTCCTGATCGGCGGCGGCAACGACATCTTCGCCACGCACTTGCATCTCGCGGTCAACCACGTCACCTGGGGTCTGCGGGTCGCGGTCTTCGTGGTGCCGGTGCTCACGTTCATCATCACCAAACGGATCTGCCTGGCGCTGCAGCGGCGCGACCGCGACAAGGTGCTGCACGGCCGCGAGACAGGCATGATCAAGCGGCTGCCGCACGGCGAGTACATCGAGGTGCACGAGCCGCTGTCGCCGGCGGAGCTGCACAAGCTCACCTCGCACGAGCAGCCGCAGCCGTACGAACTCGGCCCGGAGACCGACGACAACGGCGTCCGCCGGCCGCCCGTGGGCATCGCCAACCGGGTGCGCGCCAAGCTGGCGCACAGCATGTTCGGGCCGGGCACGCACATCCCGAAGCCCACCATTGAGGAGTACCGCGCGGTCGCACACGACCACGAGCACGAGGAACTGCCCGGCGGCGATTCCCGCGAGCTCGAGACCGCGGAAGAGAGCCCGGGCGGCCCCTCTTCCGGATGAGGTACGGCCCCCCGACGGCCCTCATCCGACGCTGAGGCAGGCCCCCGACCGGGTGGGGCGCGGACCCCCGACCGCGCCCCACCCAACTTCTTTGGTTAGGCTACCCTAAGCTTCATCGAGCGAGGGGTGGCGACGGGCGTTGAGCATCGAGGTGTACCGGGACTCCTGGGGCATCCCCCACATCCGCGCCGCCGACCCGCGTGAACTCGCCTACGCCCAGGGCCGCAACGCCGCCTTCGACCGCGCCTGGCAGCTGGAGACCGAGCGGCACCGCGCCGCCGGGACCGCCGCCGCGTTCCTGGGCGAGGCCGCCCGCGGCTGGGACGTGTTCGCCCGCCGCGTCCGCCTGGACGACACCGCGCGCCGCTGCTTCCGCCGGCTGGCCGAGCAGGACGAGGAGACCGCCGGCTGGCTGTCGTCGTACGTCGACGGCGTCAACGCCGGGCTCGCCGAAGGGGCCGCGCGGGCGCCGGAGTTCGCGGCCGTGCGGCTCGCGCCCGGCCGCTGGGCGCCGTGGACGCCGCTGGCCGTGTGGCTCTCCACCCACATCCTCTTCGCCGGCTTCCCCGCCAAGCTGTGGCGCCGGCTGGTCGCCGAGCGGCTGGGCCCGGACACGGTGGAGCTGTTCGCCACCGACGGGCCGGGCACCGCGGGCAGCAACGGCTGGCTGGTGACAGGTGAGCGGACCGCCGGCGGCGGCGCGCTGCTCGCCGGGGACCCGCACCGGTTCATCGAGAACCCCGGGGTGTACCAGCAGATCCACCTGGCCTGCCCGGAGTACGACGTCGTCGGCTTCGCCGTCCCGGGCGTCCCCGGGCTGCCGCACTTCGGCCACACCGGCGGCGTCGCCTGGGCGATCACCAACGCGATGGCCGACTACCAGGACCTCTACCGCGAGCGGCTGCGCCGCCGCGCGGGGCGCGTCGAGGCGCTGGGCCCCGACGGCTGGCGCCCGGCCGCGGCGCACACCGAGACGGTCGAGGCGGCCGGCGCCGGTCCGGTCCGGGTCGAGGTGGTCGAGACCGCCCGCGGCCCGGTGATCGCGGACGGCCCGGAGCCCGGCGCGGACGGTGAGTGGGAGGCGCTGAGCCTGCGGTACCCGCCGCGGGTCTACGGGGAGCTGGGCTTCTCGGCGCTGCCCGCGCTGCTCGCGGCCCGCCGCGTCGCCGACGTGGACGCGGCGCTGGACGGCTGGGTGGAGCCGGTCAACGTGGTGCTCGCCGCCGACACCGGGGGCGGGCTGCTGCACCGGGTCGCCGGGACGGTGCCGGTGCGCGACCGGGCCAACCTGCGGGACGCCGTACCGGCGTGGGAGTCCGCGTACGAGTGGCGCGGGCGGCATGCGCCGATGCCTGCCGTGCCGGTCGCCGGCGGGCTCGCGGTGATGGCCAACGAGCGCGGCCCGGCCGGCCCGTTCGGCGCCGAGTTCGCCCCGCCGCACCGGGCGGAGCGCATCCGCGCCCTGCTGGCCGGCGGCCGGCGGTGGCGCGCCGGGGACATGGCCGCCGTCCACACCGACACCTTCACCGCCGCGGCCGGCCCGCTGCTCGACCTGCTCGCCGGGCTCGACGGCCTCGGCCCCGCCGCCGCCGGCCTGCGGGACCGGCTGCTCGGCTGGGACCGGCGGATGGCTGCCGGCAGCGCCGACGCGCTGGCGTACGCGCGGCTGCGCTCCGCGGTCGTACGCGCCCTGGCAGCCCACCCCGCGCTCGCGCCGCTGGCCGCACCGCCGCCGTATCCCGAGCTGCTGCTGCCCTGGCTCGACCTGCGCACCCGGATCGCGTACGCCCTGGGCACCCTGCTCACCACCGACCGGCTCCCGGAGATCGACCGGCCCGCGCTGGTGCGGGCCGCCGCCGAGGAGACCGCCGCGCGGCTGGCCGCGGCCGCGCCGGGCGAGCCCGCGACCTGGGGTGAGGCGCACCGGCTGGCGCCCTGGCAGGCGCTGCCCGGCGCCGCGAACGGCGGGGCCGGCGCGGGCGAGCCGTGGCCGGGCCTGGCCGGCGACCAGGACTGCGTGCTGGCCACCGCCGCCGTCCCCGGCGTGACCGACCACTGCGCCCGCGGGCCCGCCGCCCGCTACGTCTGGGACGTCGCCCGCCGCGAGGAGAGCCGCTGGGTGGTCCCGTTCGGCGCCAGCGGCGTCCCCGGCTCCCCGCACCACCGCGACCAGCTCGGACCGTGGCTGCGCGGCGAGCTGGTGCCCGTGCTCACCGACTGGCAGGCCCTGAAGGAGTCCCATGGCGACCGCTGACCCCGCCCCCCGCGACCGGGCCCCGCGCCACGAGCAGCGGGCCGGCGGCTTCGGCGCCGTCCGTGTCGTGCCCGTCGTCCCGGACGCGGACGCCGGCCTGCTGCACGGCTGGGTCACCGCCGGGCGGGCCCGCTTCTGGGGCATGGCCGGGCTGACGCGCGACCAGGTGCGCGACGTCTACGCGCACATGGACACGCTCGGCACCCACCACGCCTACCTGATGGTGCTGGACAGCGAGCCGGCCGCACTGCTGCAGACGTACGACCCGGCCGCCGACCGGGTCTCGGAGTGCTACGCCGTCGAGCCCGGCGACATCGGTGTCCACCTGCTGGTCGGCCCGGCGGCCGGGGCCGTGCGGCCCGGCTTCACGGCCGCGCTGCTGGAGGTCGTCATCGGCTTCGTCGCGGCGGGCGGGGCGCACCGCCTGGTGGTCGAGCCGGACGCGGACAACGGGCCGGCGATCGCCCGGATGAACCGCGAGGGCTTCATCCTGGGGCCGGAGGTCACGCTGCCGGAGGTCGACCTGCCGGAGGTGTACCTGCCGCCGAAACGCGCCCGGCTGGCCTTCCGCCCGGTGCGACCCGCGCCGGGCGGCGGTCGCGTTGCGTGACCGGGCGGCCGCCGCACGCGTCGGTCTGCCGGGTTTTCCCGGGGGATGTGCACCTGTGCTTGCGGATGAAAGTGCATCTGTACTTGCATCGAGAGGTCTACATCACTCACCATTGGACGACCAGCGCGTTCCACAACGGGCCATCATGATCGGGGTAGCGGAATGGCGGCAGCCTCCGGGGAGCGAGCCGTGGCTTCGGCGTTCGCCGCCCGCGCCCTCGACGCGCACCCCCGGTCCATAGCCGAAGCCCGCCGTACGGTACGCGCCACGCTCCGTGACTGGGACCTCGCCGAGCTGTCCGACAGCGTCGAGTGCGTCGTCTCCGAGCTGGTGACCAACGCCGTACGCCACGGCGTGCCCGGCGCATCCCCCCTGCCCGTCCCCGAGCCGCAGCCGGTGACGCTCACCCTCGTACGCCGCGGCGGCGAGGTGGTCTGCGCGGTCTTCGACCCGGGCGAGGGCGTGCCGGCGCCGTGCGAGGCCGACGACATCGCGGAGTCGGGGCGCGGACTGCAGATAGTGGCGACGCTCAGCGACGCGTGGGGCTGGAGTGCCCCGGGACCGGTCGGCAAGGCCGTGTGGTCCCGGTTCACCGCGCCCGCCGGGACCGGCGGCCCGGCGGACGTGGACGCGGGCGGGGACGGCGACCGGGACTGCGAGTGGCAGTCCTTCGCCCGCTGCCTGGCGCTGCTCGAGTCGCTTGTGCCCGGGCGCCGCGCCGTCCCCGCCCCGGCGGTCGCCTGACCCCTCCGGCGGGCCGGGGCCCGCGTGCCGCGGAACCTCCCGGCGGGTCCGCGCGTTCCCCCGCAGTGGCGCGTACCGGGAGGGTCGAGGAGGCGGCGATGGCGGAACTGCGGCTGGGGCCGCTGCTGCGGTACGCCGACGGCACCCGCGCCACGGTCTGGGTCGAGACCTCCGCCCCGTGCGAGGCGGAGGTCCGCTGCGCGGACGGCGCCGGCGGCAGCGCCGGCACCTGGCGGATCGGCGGCCACCACTACGCGCTGGTCCCGGTCTCCGGCCTGGCCCCGGGCACCGCCACCGCCTACCGCGTGCTCCTCGACGGCCACCAGGTCTGGCCGCTGCCCGGCGCCCCCGCCAGCACCATCCGCACCCCCGGCCCCGGCGCCGAACTGCGGGTGGCCTTCGGCTCCTGCCGCTGGGCCGCGAAGCCCGGCGGCGGCCACGACCCCGTCGGGCCCGACGCCCTCGACACGCTCTCCCGCCGGCTCGACGACGACCCCGCGGCCGCGCGCCCCGACATCCTGGTCCTCCTCGGCGACCAGGTGTACGCGGACGAGACCTCCGCCGCGATGCGCCGCCGGCTCGCCGCCCGCCGCGACCCCGGCGTGCCCCCGGGCGACCAGATCGCGGACTACGAGGAGTACACGTACCTGTACGAGGAGTCCTGGCTCGACCCCGAGGTGCGCCGGCTGCTGGCCTCCGTGCCCAGCTGCATGATCTTCGACGACCACGACGTGATCGACGACTGGAACACCTCCGCCGCCTGGCTGGCGTCGATCCGCGCCGAGCCCTGGTGGCGCGAGCGGATCCTCGGCGGGCTGATGTCGTACTGGGTCTACCAGCACCTCGGCAACCTCTCCCCCGACGAGCTGGCGGCCGACCCGCTCTACGCGGCCGTCCGGGAGGCCGGCGACGGCACGGAGCTGCTGCGCGAGTTCGCCGAGCGCGCCGACGCCGACCCGGCCGCCGTCCGCTGGAGCTACCGCCGCGACCTCGGGCGCACCCGGCTGCTGATGGTCGACTCGCGCGCCGCGCGGGTGCTGGAGGAGAAGAGCCGCGCGCTGGTCGACCCCGACGAGATGGAGTGGGTGCGCCGGCAGGCGCTGGACGGCCCCGGCGCGTACGACCACCTCCTGATCGGCACGTCGCTGCCGTGGCTGCTGCCGCCCGCGGTGCACTCCGCCGAGGGGTGGAACGCCGCGCTGTGCGCCGGCGAGCGGGGCGGCCGCTGGGCGCGGCTGGGCGAGCAGCTGCGCCAGCGCGCGGACCTGGAGCACTGGGCGGCGTTCCCGCGGTCGTTCGCCGAGCTGACGGACCTCGTCGCCGAGGTCGGCCGCGCCGAGGGGGCGCCGGCCTCGGTGCTCGTGCTCTCCGGCGACGTGCACCACGCCTACGTCGCCGAGCCGCGGTGGCCGCGGCCGGCGCCGGGCGCCGGGCCGGAGCCGCCGCGGCCGGTGGTCGCCCAGCTGACCTGCTCGCCGATGCACAACAGCGTCCCCGCCCCGCTCAAGGCGGGCTTCCGCTTCGGCTGGAGCCGCGCCGGGCGGCTCGTCGGCCGCGTCCTCGCCCGGCACGGCCGGCTCCCCGCCCCGCCGATCGGCTGGCGCAAGACCGGCGGGCCGTGGTTCGGCAACCAGGTGATGACCCTGACCCTCGGCGGCCGGGACACCGCCCGGCTGCGCCTGGAGCAGGCCCGCCGCGACGCCGACGGCGGCGCGCGGCTGGTCCGGGCGGACGAGCGGGAACTGCTGTAACTCCCGCCGCGGGCGCGGCGACCGGGCCCGTCCGGCACGTTCCCGTCCCGACCCGCGCACCGGGCTGTGCAAGGCGTTCCCAGGCCGGATGAACTTCGCTATCTTTCGGGGCCCGTAATCCAACTCTGCACGTCTACCCCATTCTTGTCATCGAAATACGGACAAAACACCATGTCACGTGCGATATCCCTGGACGGCGTCACCAAGATCTACGAGCGCGGCATCCGGGCGGTGGACCACTTCTCGCTCGACATCGAGCCGGGCGAGTTCGTGGTCCTGCTCGGCCCCTCCGGATGCGGCAAGTCCACCGTGCTGCGGATGATCGCCGGACTGGAGACGGTCACCGAGGGGCGGTTGCTGCTCGACGGCGAGGACGCCGCCGACCTGGCGCCCGGGCAGCGCGGCATGGCCATGGTGTTCCAGAACTTCGCCCTCTACCCGCGGATGAGCAACCGCGACAACATCGGCTTCCCGCTGAAGCTGGAGGCCCGCGGCGACGTCGGCCCGCGTGTGGACGCCACCGCCCGGCTGCTGGGGATCGAGGACCTGCTCGACCGCTATCCCGCGCAGCTCTCCGGCGGCGAGCGGCAGCGCGTCGCGATCGGCCGGGCGATCTCCCGGGAGCCCACCGCGTTCCTGATGGACGAGCCGCTGTCCAACATCGACGCCAAGCTGCGCAACCACCTGCGCGCCGAAGTCGCCCGGCTCAACCGGGAGCTGGCGGTCACCACGGTCTACGTCACCCACGACCAGGCCGAGGCGATGTCGCTCGGCGACCGCGTCGCCGTGATGCGCGACGGCGTGCTGCAGCAGGTGGGCTCGCCGCGCGAGGCGTACGCGCGGCCCAGGAACGTCTTCGTCGCCGCGTTCATCGGCACGCCGCGGATCAACCTCCTCGAAGCCGTCGTGCACGCTCCGCTCCCCGGCCGGATGACCATCGAGCTGGGCCGGCAGCGCCTGGTGCTCCCCGACTCCCTCTCCCCCGACCACCAGATGCTGCGCATCCAGCAGGGCCGGCCGGTGATCGTCGGGCTGCGCTCCGAGGCCGTGCGCATCGCCCGGCCGTCGCTCGCGCGCGCGGGCGAGTGCGCGATGAGCGGCATCGTGGAGCACGTGGAGTACCTGGGCCACGAGGCGCTGCTGCACCTGAACACCGGCTCGCGCGCGGCCGTCGTACCGGCGCTGGAAGGCCCCCGGACGGACGCAGCGCCCGGCCACCGCAAGAGCAAGGAGGGCACGGTCCTCGGGCGGCTGCGCGACCGGGCGATGGCCCACCTGCAGAGCTTCGGCCAGGGCGGGGAGGGCGAGAGGAACGGGCGGGCGCCCGTGGGGGTGCTGGAGTCGCCCCCGATGCCGGCCGCCCCGCCGCAGAGCGCCGAGCGCGCCGCGATCGCCGGCGGCGACCTCGTCGTCCGGACCGGCCCCGACGTCCAGGTCCGGCCCGGCACCCAGGTGCCGCTGCTGATCGACCTGGAGCATCTGTTCGTCTTCGACCAGCAGGGCCGCCGCGTGTGTCCCGCGCCCGCGCACCAGCCGCGGCTCGACGAGTGACGCCGCCACTCGGGTGAGCCCGGGTCAAATCACCCAATTGCCCCTTTTATTCGGTAGATCACACTGCCAGGCTGGCACCCAACCTCTGACGGCTCCGTCGCCCCTGGAGATTTCCGTGATTCTGTCGATCTCAGGCGTTGTCCTCCTGGGAGTCATCGTCTTCCTGTTCTTCCGCAAGGACGGGCTGAAGCCGTCCCATGCCATCGTCTGCGCCCTCTTCGGGTTCTACTTGGCGGGCACCGCGATCGCCCCCAGCATCAAGGCCGGCGGTCAGAGCCTGGCGAGCCTGCTGGGCGGCATCAAGATCTAGGGCCCGGGCGCACCGGCGTCCCGCACCCAGGACACGGAGACCCGACGTATGCGACGACGACCGTTCGCCCGGATCACCGGCGCCGGCCGCGGGCCGGCCGGGACGGCGGCGGGCGGCGCCGCGGACGTGCTGCGGCCGGTGGCCGTGCTCGCCCGCGGCACCGCCCGGCTGGCCGTCGCCGCCCGGCGGCGCTGGAGTGCGACCCCGCCGGAGCGGCGGGGGCCGACGGCGTTCCTCGCCGGCGCCCTGCTGCTGACGGTGTACCTGCTGCCGTACGGGCCGCTGGCCGCCGGCGCCGCGCTGCTGGCGGCGGCGATGTGGGCCGGCCGCGGCCGGCCGGCGCAGGAACCGGAGGGGGACGAGGACGCGGCGGCGCGGCGGGAGGAGCGGCTCGCGGCGCTGTACCAGGCGCTGGTGCCGTACTTCTCCTCCCCCGACGACCCGCATCCGCTCTACGCCCACGAGGGCGACGTCGAGCAGGCATTCGGCGACGCGGAGTTCGACGGCGACGGCCGGCTGACCGCGCTGCGGCTGCGCTACCCGCCGTACTTCCGCGACGGCGAGCCGGAGGCCCGGGCACGCATCGAACAGCTGCTGTACGCCAAGTGCGGGCGCGGCCGCGAGTACCTCTTCACGTGGCACGAGGACGACAACCGTCTCGACCTCGCCGTCCTCGACCCGCTGCCCACCGACATCGGGGCGCAGCCCTACGTCACCGCGCAGGGCGAGTCGGTGCTCGGCTTCACCGACGGGGCGGGCGTACGGCGGACGCTCCCGGTGCACGCCGGGAGCGGCGACCGGGACGAGCCGCCGGTGCTGTGGCGCACCGGCCCGCGCTCCACCGAGCCGCACCTGCTCGCCCTCGGCCAGCCCGGCACGGGCACGACGACGCTGCTGCGGTCGCTGGCGCTGCAGGCGCTGCCGCACGGCGAGGTGCTGGTGGTCGACGGCGGCTCGGCCGGCGAGTACGGCTTCCTGGCGGGGCGGCCCGGGGTGCTGGCGGTGGAGTCCACGGTGGGCGGCGCGCTGGCGCTGCTGCGCTGGGCGGCGGAGGAGACGGAGCGCCGGCTGCTGCGCCCGGCGCCCGGGGCCGGCGGCGGCAGCGGGGTCGGGGGCGGCGCGGCGGACGGCGGACGGGCGGCGCCGCGGCCGCTGTGGGTCGTCGTGGACCGGCCGGCGGCGCTGACCCACCTGGCCGCCGCGGGCGGCCGGGAGGACCCCCAGCGGCTGCTGGAGGTGCCGCTGCGGCACGGCCGGGCGGCGAACATCACGGTGGTGGTGGCGGACCAGTTCGACTGCGCGGCGTTCCTCGGCGCCGCCGTACGCGAGCACACCCGCGCCCGCGTCGTGCTGGGCCCTGCCTCGGCGGGGCAGGTCGAGTCCGTACTCGGCGCCCCGCCGCACACCACCCCGGTGTACGACGTCCCGCCGGGGCGCGGCTACGTCCGGCTCGGCGAGGGCCCGGTGCACCGGCTGCAGGTGCCCGCGACGCCGGACCCGCACCACCGCGAGACGCCGGAGGCGCTGCGGCGGGCGGTGCTGGACCTGCTGCCGCAGCCGCCGCCCGCGGGCGCCGCGGAGGGCGCCGCCGCCGACGTGGAGCGCGTCAGGCGATGAACGCCCCCGCCGGCTCCGCCGCCGCGGGCCCGCCGCCCTCGGCCACCGCACGGGCCGCCGCGGCCAGCCGGCCGACCGCCTCGTCGGCGACCGCTCCGGTGACGGTGAACGGCAGCCGCACGTACCCCTCGAAGGCTCCGCCGACGCCGAACCGCGGGCCGGAGGGGATCCGTACGCCCACGCGCTCGCCCGCCTCGGCGATCCGCGAGCCGGACAGCCCGCCCGCGCGCACCCACAGCGTCAGCCCGCCGTGCGGCACCGCGTACTCCCAGCCGGGCAGGTGCCGCCTGAGGGCGGAGACGATCGCGTCCCGGTTGGCGCGGGCCTGGGAGCGGCGCAGGCCGGTGGCCGCGGCCCAGCCGCCGCCCTCCAGCAGCCAGGTGGTGGCCAGCTGCTCCACGACCGGCGAGCCGAGGTCGGCGTAGGCGCGGGCGGAGACCAGGCTGCGGATCACCTCCGGGGCGGCGCGCACCCAGCCGATGCGCAGCCCCGCCCAGAACGCCTTGCTGGCCGAGCCGACGGTGACGACGGTGGAGCCCGCCGGGTCGTACGAGGCGACGGGGCGGGGCGCCTCGTCGGTGTCGTCGAGGCGGAGTTCGGCCATCGTCTCGTCGGCGACGACCACGGTGCCGGCGCGCCGGGCGGCGGCCACGAGCGCGCGGCGCTGGTCGTCGCCGGCGAGGGCGCCGGTGGGGTTGTGGTAGTCGGCGATGACGTACGCCAGCCGCGGGGCGGTGTCGCGCAGCGTCTGCCGCCAGGTCTCGACGTCCCAGCCGGTCAGCCCCTCGCCCATCGCCACGGGTACGAGCCGGGCGCCGTCCTCGCGCATGAGCTGCAGGATGTTGGCGTAGCTCGGCGAGTCCACGGCGATGCGCTCGCCGCGGCCGGCGAACAGCCGGCAGATGGCGGTCATCGCGCCCATCGCGCCCGTCGTGATCATGATCTGCTCGGGCATGGTCGGCACCCCGCGGGCGGTGTACCGCTCGGCGATGGCCGCACGCAGGCCGGGCAGCCCGGCCGGGTAGTCGCCGTGGGTGTGGGCGTAGAGCGGGAGCTGCTCCAGCGCGCCGTGCATGGCGCGGGTGAGCCACGGCTCGGGGGCGGGCAGCGCGGCGCAGCCGAGGTCGATCATCGAGCCGGTGGCGTCCGGCGGCAGCGGTTCGAGACCGCGGGTGGGCAGCGGGTGCCCGGCCGGCACGGAGGTCCAGCTGCCGGCGCCGCGGCGCGACTCCAGGAAGCCGGCCGCGCGCAGGTGCTCGTACGCCGCGGCGATGGTGGTGCGGCTGACGCCGAGGGCGGCGGCCAGCTCGCGTTCGGCGGGCAGCCGGGTGGCCACCGCGACGCGGCCTTCGAGCACGAGCAGGCGCACGCCGTCGGCCAGCGAGCGGTACGCGGGCACGCGGCGGCCGGCCCGGCCCGCGGCCACGGCGCCCGCGCTCTCCTGCGACCGCAGCAGCCGCGCCAGCTGAACCGCACCGACAGCCGATGTCCATTCCGCCATAGCGACCAGTCCACCTCTCCCCGATTGGCCATACCTCCTGCATATCTCCAGTCCACATAGTGGCACGCAGCCATCCAACAGGACCAGAGGGGAGCCAGTCTTGTCGCGCTCGGAGGGATCTCGTACGGCCCGCAGACTCACGCACCTGTACGTCGGCCTGGTGCTGTACGGGCTCAGCTGCGCGCTGATGGTGCGCGCCGGCGTCGGGCTCGACCCGTGGGACACCTTCCACCAGGGGCTCGGCAGGCAGACCGGGTGGTCGATGGGGGTGGCGACGATCGTGGTCGGCGCCGCGGTGCTGCTGCTGTGGATCCCGATCCGGCAGCGGCCGGGGCTCGGCACGGTCTCCAACGTGGTGGTGATCGGGCTCGCCATGGACGCCTCGCTGGCGGTGCTGCCGGACGTGCACGGCCTGGCCCTGCAGATCCCGCAGATGCTCGCCGGGGTCGCCCTCAACGGCGTGGCCACCGGCCTGTACCTGTCCGCCCGTTACGGCCCGGGCCCCCGCGACGGCCTGATGACCGGGCTGCACCGGCGCACCGGGCTGTCCGTCCGGCTGGTACGCACCCTGATCGAGATCTCCGTGCTGGCCTCCGGCTGGGCGCTGGGCGGCGCGGTCGGCGCCGGCACGGTCGTCTACGCCCTGGCGATCGGCCCGCTGGCCCAGTACTTCATGCGCGTCTTCGCCGTTCCGCAGCCGGCGCCGGCGGGGCCGGAGCCCGTTTCCGGGGCGGAGTGTGACGCGACACCCGCGAGGTGAATTATGTGCGGCCTGCCGCGGGGCGGTAGTGTACGCCTCCGGCTCGGCAGGCGGACCGTTACAGCATGCAGTGAGATGAAATCAGCCGGTGACATCTCCGTCACACGTGACAAAGCGGACGCCTGTGGGTAGAAGCAATGGGGCGGCACGACGGGCGACGCATGTCCCGGAACGGGAATCTTCATCGCCGACCGGACGTTGACCGGATGACGACGACAGCGACACCTGTCCTGTGGGCGACAAGCCCGGGAGGCAACGATTCATGAGTGAGCGAGCTCTTCGCGGCACGCGGCTCGTGGTGACCAGCTACGAGACGGACCGCGGCATCGACCTGGCCCCGCGCCAGGCGGTGGAGTACGCATGCCAGAACGGCCATCGGTTCGAGATGCCGTTCTCGGTCGAGGCGGAGATCCCGCCGGAGTGGGAGTGCAAGACGTGCGGCGCGCAGGCGCTGCTCGTCGACGGCGAGGGACCGGAGGAGAAGAAGGTCAAGCCCGCCCGCACGCACTGGGACATGCTCATGGAGCGGCGCACCCGCGACGAGCTCGAAGAGGTCCTGGCCGAGCGGCTCGCGGTGCTGCGCTCCGGCGCGATGAACATCGCCGTGCATCCGCGCGACAGCCGCAAGTCGGCCTGAGACGCGGCACCGCTTCCGGACGAACGGCATCCGCAAGGGCCCGTACCGCACCCGCCCGTGGTGTGGAACGGGCCCTTACGGATGCCCGCCCACGGGTGCCCGTCAGACGGGTCCGCGGCGGCCTGGCGGACCCGCCCGCGGCGGTGACGGCCGCACCCGCGGTGGCCGACGCCGACCGCCCGCCGCGCGCCGGCCGCGGGCTCAGCGCCCCTGCCGCCGGTCCTCGCCGTCGTCCTCCTCGCGTATCACCTCGCCCTGGACCACCTTGCCGTCCGGCCGGCGGATACGCGCCTGCGTGTACACGTGCCCCAGGTCCCGCCCGGCCGCCGACCGCTCGATCATCCGGGTCGCGCGCCGGCGCACCAGGGCCCGTACCGGCGGCAGCAGCAGGAGCAGCCCCGCGGCGTCCGTGACCAGGCCGGGCACCATCAGCAGCAGCCCGGCGAGCATCGTCAGCCCGTTGCCCGAGCCGCGCCCGCGGCCGTCCTCCGGCGGCGGCGCGGCTCCGCTCTGCTGCTGCTGGAGCTGCTCGGCGAGCGACCGCCAGGCCCGCCGACCGGCCCGCTTGATCACGACCGCGCCGAGGACCAGACCGCCGGCCAGGACCGCGAAGACGCCCAGGACGCCGGTCTCCGAGGCGAGCATGATCAGCAGCCACAGCTCCAGCAGCGCCCAGGCGGCGACCCCCAGCGGGGCCAGGGTGCGCCCCGGGCGGCGCCGGCGCGCGGGGCGGCCGGGGCCGCCCGGGGCGCCGGGGCCCGCGCCCCCGCCGTCGGAGCCTGCCGGGTCCTCGTACGGCTGCGGAATGCGATCGCTCATGACTCAAGTGTGCCTGCGGCCGAGAATCCGTCCCATCCGGGACCGTACGCCCCACGCCGGCACCCGCCAGGCCGCCTCGGCGAAGATGTCCTTGCTCATCTTGGAGTCGCCGCGCTCCCGCTCGACGAAGGTGATCGGCACCTCGACGACGTGGTAGCCGGCCTCGACCACCCGCCGGGCCAGGTCCACCTGGAAGCAGTACCCCTGCGAGGCGATGTTCCCCAGCCCGATGCCCTCCAGCGTCTCCCGGCGGAACGCGCGGTACCCGCCGGTGACGTCGCGGAGGTGCAGGCCGAGCCAGATCCGCGAGTACGCGCTGCCGCCCCGGGAGATGAACTCGCGCGACCTGGGCCAGTTGACCACCCGGCCGCCGGGCACCCACCGGGAGCCGAGCACCAGGTCGGCGCCCTTCAGCGCGGTGAGCAGCCGGGGCAGCTCCTCGGGCCGGTGCGAGCCGTCGGCGTCCATCTCGACCAGCACGCCGTAGCCCTGCTCCAGGCCCCAGCCGAAGCCGGCCAGGTAGGCGGCGCCGAGGCCCTCCTTGCCCGCCCGGTGCAGCACGTGCACGTGCCCGTCCCCGGCGCTCAGCTCGTCGGCGAGCTTCCCGGTGCCGTCCGGGCTGTTGTCGTCGACGACCAGGACGTCGGCGGCCGGCACCGCGGTCCGCACCCTGGAGACGATCGACTCGAGGTTCAGGGCCTCGTTGTACGTCGGGATGATCACCAGGATCCCGCCCAGCGGGCCGTAGCGCCCCTGAACCCCGTCTGTCACTGCCGTCCCTTCCGCAATTCCCGCTTGGCCCGCCCCCGCGCGCCCACGCGCGCGGAACAGCAGGACGCCCACCATAGCCAGAGCCCTGCCCGGCGCGGCACGGAGGCGGTCCGCAACGGTACCCCGGGACGGCGCGAACGGTACCCCGGGCGGTGCCCGGAGAAGCCGCGCGGGACCTACGGACGCGGCGGGGGCGGCGGCAGGAGGGCGGGCGCGGCCGCGGCCGCTGCGGGTCGGGCCCGGAGCCCTTCGGTCCGACCTGGGACCCGCTGGCTGCGGATCGACCGAGGGCCGTTGTCTACTGAGCGTCCGGGCCCCACCCGGGGTCACACCAGCCCGACGGATGGCATCCTCCCTCGCCCCCGTGCCGGAGCCCTGGACCTGGCTGCCTGCGATGGTGCGCCGGTGCGGCACACCATCCGTGGCCCAGAGCGTTCCACGACTGCGCGGAGGTGATCCGGCCGGGCATCCTGTGGTGGACTCGGCCGAAACTACCCGCCGTTGCCCGCGTCGTGTCAACAGCCGTGTCACCTGTGGCGTTTTGCCGAAGCGGCTGGTCAGTCCCGAAATCAGGCCGCGGTCCCGCGTCCCGGACGGCCTTCGTTCGGCCTATCGAAGATCGTTAACTCACCCGATCGGCCCCCCGTGGACGGTGTTTCCGGCCACGACGGTACGCAGGCACACGGGCAGGTCGGCCCCGGGCGTCAGGTCGGGCAGGCCCGGGGTCCCGGAGCGCGGGTCGGTCGACCAGTTCGCGATCCGGTCGTCGGGCACCTGTACGACGAGGTCCCCGGCCGCCCAGACGGCGTAGTCCGCGGGCGCGCCGGGCACGAGCACGCCGGCGTCGTCGCGGCCGACGGCCCGCCAGCCGCCGCGGGTGTGGGCGGTGAACGCCGCGCGGGCGGAGACGCGGTGCTCCGGCGTGCGGTGGAAGGCGGCGGCCCGGACGGTGCCCCAGGGGTCGAGCGGGGTCACGGGCGCGTCGGAACCGAGGGCCAGCGGCACGCCGGCACGCAGGAGCGCCGCGTACGGGTTGAGGGTCCGGGCCCGCTCCGCGCCCAGCCGCCGCGCGTACATGCCCTCCTCGCCGCCCCAGGCGGCGTCGAACGCCGGCTGCACGGACGCGGTGAGGGCCAGCTCCGCGAATCCGGCGACGGTCTCGGGGGTGAGCATCTCCGCGTGCTCCACCCGGTGCCGCAGGGCCCGTACGCGGTCCAGGCCGACCCGCTCGGCCGCGGCCCGCACGCCGGCCACCACGGCGGCCACCGCGGCGTCCCCGATGGCGTGGAAGCCCGCCTGGAGCCCCGCCTCGGTGCACGCGGCGACGTGGGCGGCGACCGCGTCGGCGTCGAGGTAGCCGTTGCCGCGGTGCCCGGGGCGGTCCGCGTACGGCCGCGTGAGGTGGGCGGTGCGCGAGCCGAGGGAGCCGTCGGCGCACAGGTCGCCGGCCGCGCCGAAGGCGCCGAGGCCCCGGATGCGCCGGGCGTCCGCCGGGTCCGTGAGGGCCTCGCCCCAGTAGCCGGTGACGCGCGGCCCCGGCCGCTCGGCGGCCAGCGACAGCAGCGCGGCGAAGTCCTCCGCGCCGCTGACGTCGGGCCCCGCGCACTCGTGGACGGAGCCGATGCCGGCCGCCGCGGCCCGGTCGAGGGCGGCGCCCTGCGCGGCGGCGCGCTGGGCGGGCGACATGGCGGCGTAGGCGGCGCGGCGCGCGGCGTGGTGGGCGTCGCTGGTCAGCGGTTCGCCGGCGGCGAAGCCTGCGCGGTCGGCGATGCCGGGCACCAGGTCGAGCAGGGCGGTGCTGACCGCGGCGGAGTGCCCGTCGACGCGGGTGAGGTAGAGCGGCCGGCCGCCGGCGGCCTCGTCCAGCTCGGCGCGGGTCGGCGGGCGGCCCTCGGGCCAGGCGGTCTCGTCGTACCCCTGGCCGATCAGCACGCGGTCCGCCGGGCGGGCGGCGGCGTGCGCCCGGATGCGCGCCAGGGCGTCGGCCGGCCCGGTGGCGCCGGACAGGTCCAGGCCGGTCAGCGCCAGCCCGGTGGCGGTCAGATGCACGTGCGCGTCGGTGAACGCGGGCGTGACCAGGGCGCCTTCGAGGTGGACGACGTCGTCGACGCCGCCGGCGTCCGCGAAGCCGTCGGCCGCGCCCTCGGAGCCGACCCAGGCCACGCGGTCGCCCTCGACGACCATGGCGGTGGCGAACGGGTCGGCGGGGCTGTGGACGGTGCCGCCGCGCAGCAGCACGGTGCGGCGGGCGGAACCCGCCGCCTCCCGCGCGGAGTTCGCGGGCCGGCCGGCGTCGTGGGAGGTGCGCGCGTCGGGGGTCTGGGCGGTCACGGCAGCGGTGCCTCGGATTCGGATCGGGTGCGGCCGCGCCGTCAGATGCGCGGCGGCCTGGCTTCGTACGGCGTGGAGAGCACGACCGTGGTGCGGGTGGAGACGCCGGCGAGGGAACGGATCCGGGCCAGCAGGTCCTCCAGCTCCGCCGGGGCGGCGACGCGCACCTTGAGGATGTAGTTCTCCTCCCCCGCCACGCTGTGGCACGCCTCGATCTCGTGGACCTCGGCGAGCCGGTCCGCGATGTCGTCGGGGGCGCTGGGGTCGAACGGCTTGACCGAGATGAACGCGGTCATGGGCAGGCCGATGGCCTCCGGGTCGACGACGGCGCCGTAGCCGCGGATCACGCCGCGCTGCTCCAGCCGCCGCACCCGCTGGTGCACGGCCGAGGTGGACAGGCCGGTGGCCTTGCCCAGGTCCGTATAGCTCATGCGCCCGTCCCTGACGAGCAGCTCCACGATGTGCCTGTCCAACTCCTCCACAACGCATCAACCTACTGCGTTTGCGGCGGTCAGGTACATCCGGGGCCGCCGGGGCGGGCGGGAGGCGCCCCCGGGGGCGCGCGGGGCGCGCGCCGGCGGCGTGTGACGAAGGCCACATCCCGTCCGGGAGCGAGGGGGACTCCGCGGACGATTATTCGGATGACAGCGAGGGAAATCCTTGCTGTGGTCGAGACCACCACGTGACCATCCAGGTGGCCCAACCTGAGGGGGAGCAGCATGCGCCGTTCCGAGCATGTCGAGCTCGTCGATCCTGATGCGGTCGACGACGAGGAGGGCGGCGGTTACGCCGAGACCTCCCTGATCTTCCGGGTGCTCTGCCCGGACTGCGTCCAGCCCATCGCCCTGCTGGAGGGCGAGGACGTCCTGCCCGAGCACGCCCGCGTCACGCCGGCGAACCCGTTCGGGCTGACCGTGTGCACCGGCTCCGGCAGCCCGCTGTCGGCCGCCGCGCCGCAGGACGCGCGACTCGACGCGCGCGCGGAGGACCCGGCGGCGCTGCTCACGCTGCCCGAGGGCCTGGACTGGCGGCGTCAGCCCTTCTCGCACGTGGGCGGCCCCGGCAACGAGCCGGTCCGGCGCCGGCTGCCCGGGATGCGCCGGCGCAAGTAGCGCGCGCCCGGCGCCGTACGGGCCCGGCCGCTAGCCCCGGTCCGCCTCGGCGCCCAGGAGGTGCCGCGCGACGACCATGCGCTGGATCTGGTTGGTGCCCTCCACGATCTGCAGCACCTTCGCCTCGCGCATGTAGCGCTCCGCGGGGAAGTCGGCCGTGTAGCCGTACCCGCCGAGGACCTGCACCGCGTCGGTCGTCACCCGCATCGCCGCGTCCGTGCAGAACAGCTTGGCCATCGCGGCCTCCTGGGCGAACGGCAGGCCCTCGTCGCGCCGCCGGGCGGCGGTGAGGTACAGCGCGCGCCCGGCCGCGAGTTGCGTCGCCATGTCGGCCAGCATGAAGCGCAGCCCCTGGAAGTCGGCGACGGGGCGGCCGAACTGCTGCCGCTCCAGGGCGTATCCGTGCGCCGTGTCCAGCGCCGCCTGCGCCACCCCGATCGCGCACGCCGCGATGCCGAGCCGGCCGGAGTCGAGGGCGTCGAGCGCGACCGCGAACCCCTGCCCCTCCGCGCCGATGCGGCGCGTGCCGGGGATCCGCACCCCGTCGAAGTGCACCAGGCCGGTGGGCGAGCCCTTCATGCCCATCTTCTTCTCCGGCGGCGCGGCGGTGAGGCCGGGGGCGTCGCCGGGCACCAGGAAGGCCGTGATGCCGCGGGCGCCGGGGCCGCCGGTGCGGGCGAGGACGGTGTAGAAGTCGGCGACGCCGGCGTGGGTGATCCACGCCTTGGTGCCCTGCAGGGTCCAGCCGTCGCCGTCCCGCTCGGCGCGGGTGGTCAGCGCGGCGGCGTCGGAGCCGGAGGCGGGTTCGGAGAGGCAGTACGCGCCGAGCAGGCTGCCGCCGAGGATGGCCGGAAGGAACTCCTTGCGCTGCTCCTCGGTGCCGTAGGCGGCGACCGCGTGGGCGGCAAGGGTGTGCACGGAGACGCCGAGTCCGACGGTCAGCCGGGCGGCGGCGAACTCCTCCAGCACCTGCAGGTAGACCTCGTACGGCTGCTCCCCGCCGCCGTACTCCGCCGGGTAGGGCAGCCCGAGCAGCCCCGACCCGGACAGGGTGGCGAACAGCTCGCGGGGGAAGCGGCCGGACTCCTCCTCCTCGGCCGCCCCGGGGGCGATCTCGCGCCGGACCAGCTCGCGGACGAGGGCCAGCAGGTCGCGCGACTCCTCGGTGGGCAGCCGGCGTTCCACGGGCTGCGGACCACGTACGGCCATGCGGTGCACTCCTCTTCGCCGGGCGCTCGTACGGCGCGGTCGACGGCGGCGCCGTACGGGATCTGCCGGCTCCGCCCGTTGTGTAGCTGCAGCCCGATGCTGCCCCGCCGGATTACGGCGAGCCGGCACGTGCGGCTGCGGTGATGGGGAGTATGCCCGATCGGCGGTACGGCGGGACAGGCAGGGGCGGGCCATCCGGCCGCCGCCGGAACGCCGGGCCGGGCCCGTCCGCGGGACGGGTGCCGGGGGGCCGGGGCCGCCGGCCGTCAGGGGGCGGCGGGCCCTCCTGGCGCGGTCAGGCCGGCGAGGAGGGCGTCGTAGCCCGCCTTGACGCGGGCGACGCTCATGCCCCCGGTCCGGCGCTGGTAGCCGTAGAGGTTGGCGGCGAGCGGCGCGAGCAGGGCGTCGGCGAGCCAGCGCACGTCGCCCTCCGGCCGGATCCGGCCGATGAGCAGCGCGAGGTGCTGCCGGTACAGCTCGTACGAGCCCTCGGCGAAGCGGGCGTCGGCGGAGTCCATCTCGGCCACGAGCAGCAGCCCGAGCTGGTCCTCGGTGCGGTCGACCAGGGCGTGCAGGAAGGCGCGGATGCGCTCCGCGGCGCCGGCGCCGGGCCCGAGCGGCGGCGGGCCCGTGAGGAACGCGGCCTGGAAGCGCGCCTCGCGGTCGTCGATGACCGCGTACGCGAGTGCCGCGCGGTCGCCGAAGCGGCGGTACACGGTGCCGACGCCGACGCCCGCGGCCCTGGCCACCTCGTCCATGGACAGCGCGTCGGGGCCGCGCTCGGCGACGATCGCGGCCGCGGCGGCGAGGATCCTGCGGCGGTTCTGCGCGGCGTCCGCGCGCTCCGCCGGAGGGCCGCCGACCACGGGCAGCACGGGGCCGGGCGGACGCCGGGCGGCGGTCGCGTCGTCGTGGGTCACCTGCGCTCCTTCCCGTGCGGAGGATACCGAAGACGGAGAACTCTCCGGTTCATGCTGGCATCCGGAGAGTTCTCCGGTTACGCTTCCGGAAAGGAAGCGGAGAAGTCTCCGGTTAACGAAGGGAACGCTCATGACGCAGCTTGCGGGCCGGACGGCCCTGGTCACCGGTGGCAGCCGCGGCATCGGGGCCGCGATCGTGCGGCGGCTGGCCGAGGAGGGCGCCGACGTGGCGCTGACGTACCACCGCTCACCCGAACGGGCGGCCGAGACCGTGCGGGCCGTGGAAGAGAGGGGCCGGCGGGCGCTGGCCATCCCCGCCGACGCCGCGGACCCGGACGCCGTCGTGGCCGCGGTGGACCGCGCCGCCGCCGCACTGGGCCGGCTGGACGTCCTGGTGAACAACGCGGGCATCGCGCCGTACGGGCCGCTGGCCGAGGTGCGCCGGGCGGACGTGGACGCGGTGCTCGCCGTCCACGTGCGCGCGGTCTTCCTCGCCTCCCAGGCCGCCGCCCGGCACCTCGGCCCCGGCGGCCGGATCATCAGCATCGGCAGCAGCTTCGCCGAGCGGGTGCCGATCCCGGGCTGGACGCTCTACGCCGCCAGCAAGTCCGCGCTGACGGGCCTCACCCGCGGGCTGGCCCGCGACCTCGGCCCGCAGGGCGTCTCCGTCACCGTCGTGCACCCCGGCGACACCGACACCGAGATGAACCCCGCCGACTCCCCCGACGCCGACGCCGCCCGCGCCCTCAGCGCGCTGGGCCGCTACGGCCGCCCCGAGGACGTCGCCGCCACCGTGGCCCACCTCGCCGGGCCCGGCGGCGCGCAGATCACGGGCGCGGCGGTCGCGGTCGACGGCGGCTTCGCCGCGTAGCGGCCGACGGCCCGCACCGCCGCGCACGACGAACGACGAACCCGGGAGACCCCGTGCCCTGGATATTCCTGCTGATCGCCGCCGGCCTCGAACTCGTCTGGGCGACCGCGCTGAAGCACTCCGACGGCCTCACCCGGCCCTGGCCCGCGGCCGCGGGGCTGGTGACGGCCATGGTGAGCGTGGTCGTGCTGACGATGGCGCTGCGCCACCTGCCCGTGGGCACCGCGTACGCCGTCTGGGTCGGGCTCGGCTCGCTGGGGGTCGCCGCCGTGGGCGTCCTCGCGATGGGCGAGAGCGCGTCGCCGGCCCGGCTGGCGTGCCTGGGGCTGATCCTCGCGGGCGTCGTCGGCCTGAAGTTCGTCGAGGGCTGAGCACGCGGAACCCCGCGGGAGCACCGGGAGTTGCACCGGCATGGGTGACGTCGTGCCGTATCCGGTCCTGTGCGGCTGCCTGCTCGCGGTGACGGGCTTCTTCACGTGGGTCAAGCGCGTCATACGCCGCCGCGGGGCGGCCGGCTCGGCCATGCGGGGCGCGCTCGCCGCGTACGAGGAGGCGATGCGCGTGACCGCGCACGAGTCCCACCACGAGGTCCGCGTGGCGGCGGACCGCCGGGCGGAGGCCGGCGGTCCCGGTGATCCGCGCTGGACGCCCGGCGTGACCGGTGGGCCGCGGCGGCGCCCGGGCAGGGGCCGGGTACGCCGCGGGTTCCGGTTCCGGCGGTAGGCCGCGGGACCTCTCCGGGCCGCCGGCGTCGAGCGCGCCTGGCGCCGGGGAAATCGGCGTGCGGCCGGCGGGCGCGGTCGGTTACCTTCTCGCCGTGACCCCGTCCGTCCCCGCATCCGCCGCGTCCGCCGGTGCCGAGGGCCCCGAGCCGCACTTCCGCCCCGCCGGGGCCGCCGACGCGCCGGCCGTCGCCGCGCTGCACGCGGCGAGCTGGCGCCGGCACTACCGGGGCGCCCTCTCCGGCGCCTACCTCGACGGCGACGTCGTCACCGACCGCGAGGCCGTCTGGGCCGGGCGCCTCGCCGACGCCGACGCCGCGAAGGGGCGGCTGACGTACGTCTGCGAGGCAGACGGCGCCCTCCTGGGCTTCGTCCACACGGTCCTCGACGAGCACCCCCGCTGGGGCGCGCTGGTGGACAACCTGCACGTCACGTACGGCAGTCAGCGGCGCGGCATCGGCGCCCGGCTCATGCGGCTGGCCGCCCGCGGCGTGGCGGAGCGCACGCCGCGGGCGGGGCTGCACCTGTGGGTGCTGGAGCAGAACAGCCGGGCGCAGGCCTTCTACGCCGCACTCGGCGGCTCCCGCACGGAGCGCGCTCTCGTCCCGCCGCCCGGCGGCGACCCGACCCGGCTCGCCGGCTCCCCAGCGTGTCTGCGGTACGTCTGGCCGGCCGGCGCCGGGCTGTTCCGCGGCTGAACCCCGCCGCCGCGCCCGCGGGGCGTCAGCGGATGCCGACGGCCGCGAGCGCCGCCCGCTGCGCCGCCGAGACCTCGCTGCCCCACAGCACGTAGCAGATGCCGCCGGTGCCGGAGCGGACCCGTCCCGAGGCGTCGTAGCGCTTGGTCCTCAGCCAGATGTTCTCCCACTGCCGACGCTGGTAGACGTGCCGCACCGCCGCGTTGTCCGGCGAGGCGGGGTCGTTGGCGACGACGTCGCCCTCGCGGGTGAACCCGACGACGGTCATCAGGTGGCCCGACGTCCCGTAGCCGGCGCCGTCCAGCTCCGACTCGATGAAGGACTGGGACGTGACCAGCGGGATGCCGGCGGCGACCAGCAGTTCGGCGTCGGCGAGGGAGCCGAGCCGGGTGACGACGCCGTGCATGCCGCGGTACGTGCTCGCGTAGGCGGTGTTGAACGGCCAGTTGCCGCAGCCCTCGTACTGGTAGTCGTACGTGAACCGGGCGGCGTGGCAGACCTGCGGGTCGTCGAAGTCGGGGTTGACCCACTCGAGGTCCCCGGCGGTGGGCCGGCGGCCCCAGTACTCGACGATCATCTGCGTGGAGGTCGGGCTGCACCACGCCTCGCCGCCGTTGTCGTACTCGGGGTAGCGGCCGACGTGGATGTTCTGCGAGTAGCGCGGGACGGCCAGCTCGCGGGACAGCCGCGGCGTGCTCGCCGGCACCTCGAAGCGGTCCGGGACGTCGGAGCCCATCGCGCCGACCCGCCACACCAGCGGCGTGGCGTCGCTGCCGGGCCTGCGGTAGAGGGTCACCCGCAGCTGGTAGTCGACGAGCCGCAGCCCGCTCGCCGCGTCGTCGATCGAGAAGGTGTCGGTCCAGATGCTGCTCTTGCCGTCCGTCTGGTCGTCGACCGTCGTGCGGTGGATGTCCTCGTCGCCCGCGGCCCAGCGGCCCATCACGTACCACGGCGTGCGGCCGCCGTCGTTGTACGTGCCGCGCAGCTCGACCATCAGCCAGGTGCCGGCCGGGGCGGAGGCGTTCCACGAGGCGACGACCTCGGTCGCGGGCGGGCTGAGCCGGTGGACCGGGGAGGTCCAGGTGGCGTACTCCCAGGAGGACGTGGTCCCGGTGTGCGGGTCGGCGTACTCCGTGCGGCCCGCGGGCCGGCCGATCACGATCCCGGGGCGGCGGCCGGGGGCGACCCGCGTCCCGCGGGCGCTGCCGCGGCGCCACGCGTGCGCCGTGGCCCAGCCCCGGTAGTCGACGAGGGAGCTGCCCAGCGGCGGGCGGTGGCCGCCGCCCGCCGCGGCGGGGGCGGTGAGCGCGGAGGCGGACGCGGTCGGGGCGGCACCGGCCGCTGCGGCCGCCAGTGCGGCGGTCAGCACGGTGCGCCGTGACGCACTTCGGGGCATGGCGGATTCTCCAGACGAGTTGCGGCACGTGCCGGGGGGCAGGCCACAACTATTCACCTTCGCTCTGCCGTTAGGAAGTCAATCCGTGCTACGAGATGGGTGAATATTGGTTCATACCACTGGCGTGACCTGGGGTGGAGGCCGCCGCGGCGGTCGCCGTAGCCTTGCGCGATGAGCGCCTCCCCTCCCCCCGCGGCCGGCCCCGCGCTGGCCGCCCTGGCCCGCGAGCTGCGCGGCCTCGCGCCGTCCTGCGGTCCCGTGCGGCTGGTGGCCGTCGACGGGCACGCCGGATCCGGCAAGACGACGTTCGCGGACCGGCTCGCCGGGGCGCTGGGCGGCGCACCCGTGCTCCGCCTGGACGACCTCGCGACGCACCGGGAGCTGTTCGGCTGGACCGGACGGCTGCGGTCCCAGGTGCTCGGCCCGCTGGCCGCGGGGCGCGCGGCGGTCTACGACGTGTACGACTGGCAGGCCCGCGCGTTCACCCGGCGGCGCACGCTGCCGCCGGCGCCCGTGGTGCTCGTGGAGGGCGTCGGCGCGGGCCGCCGGCTGCTGCGCCCGCACCTCGCCCGGCTGCTGTGGATGGAGATGCCGGCCGCGGCGGCGTGGGCGCGCGGGCGGCGGCGCGACGGGCCGGCGCTCACGGGGTTCTGGGACGGCTGGGAACGGGCCGAGCGGGCGCACTTCTCGGCCGACCCGTCCCGCCCGTACGCCGGCCTGCTGGTGGTGCCCGACGGGGATGCGTACCGGCTGGTCCCGGGGCCTGCACACGCCCGGTGACCACGCGGGGCGCACACCGTGCGTAGCCGCCTCCGGGACCGGCCGGAATATGCCCCTGCCCGCCCCAACTCCGCTTGACCCAGGGGCAGTACAGGACTTACGTTCTCAGTGAGCGGGCCCCACCGGCACCGCCTCACGCGCGAAGCCCCCGATTGTTCCCCCGTGATCGGGGGCTTCGTTCTGTCCAAAGAGGGAACAATGGGATGACTTACGGACCGGGCGCCCCTCACCCACGGTCACCACGTCGGGCGGCCGGGGCTCCCGCGCGCGCGTCCGATACGGGCCGTCGGCCCGCATCGCCGCCGCGGGTACCATGCGAGCAGGCCGTCCTTGCGGCAACTCCCCTGTTCGGCAGGGGAGTTCGCGACCGACGGCCGACCAGCGACCCGAGGAGATCCGCGGGGGAACGGTTGGTGGCTACGTGAGGGAGAACGGCGCGCACGGGCCCGAGGCCCCGGCGGAACTCGCCTGGCTGCGGGGCATCGACGCCTACACCATGGGCGCCTACACCCGGGCCGAGGAGGAGTTCAGGTCCGCCGTGCGGCTGGACCCGCAGATGGCCGACGCCTGGCTGGGGCTGCACGCGCTGCGCGCGGACACCGCCACCGCGCTGCTGGAGATGTACCGGCACCGCGACCGCTTCGGCGAGCAGCGCGCCCGGCACCGCCGCCCCCTCAACTCCTGGTACTGGCTGGGCTGGTGGGTGCAGCCCGTCCTCGACTCCGGCCGCGACCTGCTGCTGGCGCACGCGTCGCACTGGCTCGACGGCCGGCACGTGGCCGAGCTGGAGCAGGCGCTCGCCGCCTGCCCCCCGGCCGAGGCCGACCCGCAGGTGCGCTTCCTGCACGCCTGCCGCGCGTATCTGGTCAAGGACTGGGAGCAGCTCGTCCGGCTGACCGTGCCGCTCACCGAGGATCCCCTGCTGGGCATCGAGGCCGGGCTGTTCGCCGGCATGGCGCGGGTGCGGCTGGAGATGTACGGGCAGGCCGTGCCGATCCTCGCCGCCGCGCTGATGCGCTGCCGCAGCGAGCAGCCGCAGCGCAAGGAGCTGCGCTACTGGCTGGCCCGCGCGCAGGAGGGCTCCGGGCGCAGCGCCGCCGCGCTCCCGCTGTACCGGGCGGTGCACCGCATCGACCCCTCCTTCATGGACACCGCGGCCCGGATCGCCGCCATCGACGGCCTCGACGACTTCGACGGCCTCGACCCGGTGCCGGGGCTGGCGTCGGTGTCCCTGGGCGCCGAGCAGGAGAGCGCGCCGGGCGACCCCGCTCCCCCGCCGCCGGACGGCCGGGAGCTGGTGCCCGCCGACGAGGTGCTCCGCCCGCCCGCCCCGGCCGGGGGCGCCGGCGTCCTGCGCGAGCGCGCCCCGCTGCACGCGGGCGCCGCGCCCCAGCCGGCGGCCACGGACCCGGCGATGCTCGCCGAGGCGCTGGCCGACCTCGACCGGATGGTGGGCCTCGACCCCGTCAAGCGGCAGGTGCGGGCGCTGTCGGCACAGCTGAACATGGCGCGTCTGCGGGCCGGCGAGGGCCTGCCCGTGCAGCCGCCGAAGCGGCACTTCGTCTTCTCCGGCCCCTCCGGTACGGGCAAGACGACGGTGGCCCGCATCCTGGGCCGCGTCTTCTACGCGCTCGGGCTGCTCGCCAGCGACCGGCTGGTGGAGGCCGGGCGGGCCGACCTCGTCGGCGAGTTCCTCGGCCAGACCGCCGTGAAGGCCAACGAGCTGATCGACACCGCCCTCGGCGGCGTGCTCTTCATCGACGAGGCGTACAGCCTCGCCGGCGTCGGCTACTCCCGCGGCGACGCGTACGGCGACGAGGCGCTGCAGGTGCTGCTGAAGCGCGCCGAGGACAACCGGGACCGGCTCGTCGTGATCCTCGCCGGCTACCCCAAGGGCATGGACCGCCTGCTCTCCAGCAACCCCGGGCTGACGTCCCGCTTCACGACGCGCGTCGACTTCCCCAGCTACCGCCCGCTGGAGCTGACGGCCATCGGCGAGGTGCTGGCGGCGCAGAACGGCGACGCCTGGGACGAGGAGGCGGTCGAGGAGCTGCGCAGCATCTGCGGGCACGTCGTCGACCAGGGCTGGATCGACGAGCTGGGCAACGGCCGCTTCCTGCGCACGCTCTACGAGAAGAGCTGCGCCTACCGCGACCTGCGGCTGTCGGCCTACCCGGGGCCGCCGGGCCGCGAGGACCTGGCGACGCTGCGGCTGCCGGACCTGATGCAGGCGTACGGCGAGATCCTCTCCGGCCGCGAGCCGGGCGGGGAGCCGGAGCCCGGCTGACCCCGCGCCGGCGGCCCACCGGCCGCCGCGGGCGCCCCGAGGCCGTACGGCGGCGCTAGGGGCCGGACGGCCCCGCGGTGCGCTCCGCGGCCATCCCGGCGAGCGCCCGCGCGTCCTGCTCGGCCTGCTGCCGGGCGATGCCCGGCTGGATGCCCATCGCCGGCAGGCTGGTGCCGTCGGCGAGATCGAGGGAGACCCAGGGGTCGCCGGGGCGCAGGTTGACGCGGAGGATCTCGGCCCAGGCGAGGTGCCGGCTGCGGGTCAGATTGGTGACGGTGACGCCGTCGTCGGCCACGACCACCTTGGGCCGGCTGAGCAGCAGCAGCACGCCGAGGAAGGACAGCCCGACGAGGACGAAGCTGATCCGCTCGCCCACGCTCAGGTTCAGCGTCAGGCCGATCGCGGTGAGGACGGCGAAGAGCGCCAGGCCGGCGCTGACGAGCACCACCCGGGTGCGGTGCGGCCGGAAGGTGACCGGCAGGTCGGCGGCGGTCACAGGCGGCACGCGTGGATCGTGGTGGTGAGGATGGCGCGGGCCCCCAGCTCGTACAGCTCGTCCATGATCCGCTGGGCGTCGGCGGTGGGCACCATCGACCGGACGGCGACCCACCCCTCGTGGTGCAGCGGGGAGACGGTGGGCGACTCCAGGCCCGGGGTGAGGGCGACGGCCTGCTCCAGGTGCTCGGCGCGGATGTCGTAGTCCATCATCACGTACCGGCGGGCGACGAGGACGCCCTGCATCCGGCGGAGGAACTGCCGTACCTTCGGCTCCTCCCGCGGCGAGCCGGTGCCGCGGACGACGATCGCCTCGGAGGTGAGGATCGGCTCGCCGATGGTCTCCAGACCGGCCTGCCGCAGGGTGGTGCCGGTCTCGACGACGTCGGCGATGATCTCGGCGACGCCGAGCTGGATCGCGGTCTCGACGGCGCCGTCGAGGTGGACGACGTCGGCGTCGACGCCGTGGTCCGCCAGGTGCTTGGCGACCAGGCCGGAGAACGACGTGGCCACCGTCTTGCCGCCGAAGTCGGCGATGCCGGCTGCGGTGCCGGGGCGGGTGGCGTAGCGGAAGGTGGAGGCGCCGAAGCCGAGCTGCATGATCTCCTCGGCGCCGGCGCCGGAGTCGAGCAGCAGGTCGCGGCCGGTGATGCCGATGTCGAGCCGCCCCGAGCCGACGTAGACGGCGATGTCGCGGGGGCGCAGGAAGAAGAACTCGACGTCGTTGCCGGTGTCGGCGAGGACCAGCTCGTGACGGTCCGTGCGCTGCCGGTAGCCGGCCTCATGGAGCATCGCCGACGCAGGCTCGGCGAGGGAACCCTTGTTGGGGACGGCGATGCGCAGCATGGTCGTGTGTCTTCCTGTTCTGCCGGTCGGGCTGTTCTGCGGGTCGGGCGGCGGTGGCGTACGGGCGTCAGAGGTGGGCGTAGACGTCGTCGAGGGAGATGCCCCGGGCGACCATCATCACCTGCAGGTGGTACAGGAGTTGGGAGATCTCCTCCGCGGTGCGCTCCTCGCCCTCGTGCTCGGCGGCCATCCAGACCTCGGCGGCCTCCTCGACGACCTTCTTGCCGATGGCGTGCACCCCCTCCGCCACGAGCTGGGCGGTGCGGGAGGTGGCGGGGTCGCCGACGGCGGCCTTCTGCTGGAGCTCGGCGTACAGCTCCTCGAATGTCTTGCTGGCCATGGTGCCGCCAAGTCTACGGGGTCCGCGGGGGCGCTCAGCGCCAGGGCTCGGCCAGGGCGCGCAGCGCCGCGGCGGTGGCGACGGCGGCGGTGACCGCCTCGTGGCCCTTGTCCTCGACCGAGTCGGCCAGCCCGGCGCGGGCGAGCGCCTGCTCCTCGGTGTCGCAGGTCAGCACGCCGAAGCCGACGGGGACGCCGGTCTCCACGCCGACCCGGGTGAGGCCCTGGGTGACGCCCTGGCACACGTAGTCGAAGTGCGGGGTGCCGCCGCGGATGACGACGCCGAGGGCGACGACGGCGTCGTAGCCGCGGCCGGCCATCGCCTTGGCCGCCACCGGCAGCTCGAAGCTGCCGGGGACGCGCAGCAGGGCCGGCTCGGCGATGCCCAGTTCGCCGAGGGCGCGCAGGGCGCCGTCGACGAGCCCGTCCATCACCTGCTCGTGCCAGCGCGCGCCGACGATGGCGACCCGCAGGTCCGCGCAGTTCTCGACGGTCAGTTCCGGTGCGCCCTTGCCGCTCACGGCTCTCCTCTTCCGCTGTTCTCGCTGTGCTGTGCCGGTGGTGGGTTCTTCGGGGGTGGTGCCGCGGTCACTGGTTGCTGCACACCGCGACGGGTGCGCCGTCCAGCCACGGCAGGTGGTGGCCCATGCGGTCGCGCTTGGTGCGCAGGTAGCGCAGGTTGTGCTCGCCGGCCTCGACGGGGGTGGGCTCGCGGCCGGTGACGGTCAGGCCGTGCCGCAGCAGGGCGTCGACCTTCTCCGGGTTGTTGGTCATCAGGCGCACCGAGCCGACGCCCAGGTCGGCCAGCATGCGGGCGCCGGCGGCGTAGTCGCGGGCGTCGGCGGGCAGGCCCAGCTCCAGGTTGGCGTCGAGGGTGTCGCGGCCGCGCTCCTGCAGCTCGTACGCGCGCAGCTTGGACAGCAGGCCGATGCCGCGGCCCTCGTGGCCGCGCAGGTAGATCACGACGCCCCGGCCCTCGGCGGCCACGCGGCGCAGGGAGGCGTGCAGCTGCGGGCCGCAGTCGCAGCGCTGGGAGCCGAAGACGTCGCCGGTCAGGCACTCGGAGTGGATGCGTACGAGCACCGCCTCGTCGCGGTCGGCCGCGGCGACGTCGCCCCTCACCAGGGCGATGTGCTCGACGCCGTCGGCGGCGGAGCGGTATCCGTAGGCGGTGAAGTCGCCGTAGGCGGTGGGCAGCCGGGTCGCGGCCTCGCGGCGTACGGCGGGGGCGTCCCCGGGCTCGGGGGCGCGGGCGGCGGCCGGCAGGGCTGCGGCGGGCCGTGCGGCGGGCTGTGCGGCGGGCTCCGGCGCCGGCGGAGCGGGCTCGGTGGCACGCCGGTAGGCGATGAGGTCGGCGATGGAGATGATCGCGAAGCCGTGTCTGCGGGCGAACGGCACGAGCTGCGGCAGCCGCAGCATCTCACCGTCCTCGCCGGCGATCTCCACGATCGCGGCGGCGGGCCGCAGCCCGGCGAGCCGGGCCAGGTCCACGCCGGCCTCGGTGTGCCCGTCGCGGACGAGCACGCCGCCCTCGCGGGCGCGCAGCGGGAAGATGTGCCCGGGGCGGACGAAGTCGGCGGCGCCGGCGGCGGGGTCGGCGAGCAGCCGGATGGTCGTGGCCCGGTCGGAGGCGGAGACGCCGGTGCCGACGCCGTGCGCCGGGGAGGCGTCCACGGTCACGGTGAAGGCCGTGCGCATGGACTCGGTGTTCCGCTCGGCCATCTGCGGAATGCCGAGCCGGTCCAGCGCCGCGCCCGTCATCGGCATGCAGATCAGGCCGCTGCACTCGCGCATCATGAACGCCACGGTGGCGGGCGTGATCAGCTCGGCGGCGGCGACGAGGTCGCCCTCGTTCTCGCGGTCCTCGTCGTCCACGACGACGACGGGCCGGCCGGCGGCGATCTCCTCTATCGCGCGCTCGACGGGGTCGAGGCCGAGATCCTCCGCTTCCCCGGTGGGCTGCCAGGTCTGCAGGGCGGTCATACGGCTGCTCCTTCCAGTGCCTCCGCCCGTCCGGCGGCGGGCGGGGCGGGGCGGCGGCTCGCGGTCCACCAGGCGCGCAGGCCGAGGAGGACGACGACGCCGTAGACGACGTACACGAGGGCGGAGAACTTCAGGTCGCTGGAGTACGCGAGGGGGACGCCGACGGCGTCGACGGCGAGCCAGGCGATCCAGAACTCGACCCAGCCGCGGGCCATGGCGACCATGGCGGCGACGGAGCCGGTGAACAGGTAGGCGTCCGGCCAGGGGTTCCAGGACAGCGAGGGGAAGGCGAGGAAGAGCAGGGCGACGGCGGCGGTGCTGGCCGCGGTGACGGCGGCCAGCCAGGCGCGCTCGGCCCAGGTGGCGAAGCGCACCCGGATCGCCCCGCTGTCCCGCCGGCCGCGGGTCCACTGCGTCCAGCCCCACACCGAGACGCCGACGACCAGCAGCTGCTTGCCGACGCCGCCGGTGAGGCCGGCGGCGGCGTAGGCGACGACGAGCACCGCGCCGGAGAGCAGCTGGGCCGGCCAGACGGCCACCGAGCGGCGCCAGCCGAGCGCCAGGGCCGCCAGCCCCAGGAGGTTGCCGGTCATGTCGGCCCACTTGATGTCCTCGCCGAACACCGAGAAGGCCACCCCGTTCAGGGAGTCCAGGGTGCTCACCCGCGTGCTCCCGCGGAGCGGGCGGTGTGCGGGGCGAGCAGCCGCTCGACGTACTTGGCGACGATGTCGGCCTCCAGGTTGACCCGGTCCCCCGGCTGCCTGCGGCCGAGGGTGGTCAGCGCGAGCGTCGTGGGGATGAGGCTGACGGTGAAGAAGTCGGGACCGGTGTCCACGACGGTGAGGCTGACGCCGTCGACGGTGACCGAGCCCTTCTCCACCACGTAGCGGGCGAGGCCCTCGGGCAGCGAGACGGTGACGACCTCCCAGTTGTCGGAGGTCTTGCGCGCCATGATCTCGCCGGTGCCGTCGACGTGGCCCTGCACCAGGTGGCCGCCGAGGCGCCCGCCGACGGCGGTGGGGCGCTCCAGGTTGACCCGGTCGCCGGGGGCGAGGCCGCCGAGGCTGGAGCGGTTGAGCGTCTCGGCCATGACGTCCGCGGTGAACTCGGGCCCTTCGAGGTCCACAACCGTCAGGCAGACGCCGTTGACGGCGACGGAGTCGCCGTGCCGGGCGCCGTCGGTGACGACGGGGCCGCGCAGCCGGAAGCGGGCGGCGTCGGGCAGCTCCTCGACGGCGACGACCTCGCCGAGCTCTTCAACGATTCCGGTGAACAACGTCAGCTCTCCTTGGTGGCGGGAAGCTCGGTGGCGGTGGCAGGGGCGGGGCCGGGGCCGGGCACGGCGGTCAGCCGCAGGTCGGGGCCGAGATGATCGACGGCGGTCACATCCAGGCGCAACGCTTCGCCGATCGTCCCGATTCCGGCGTCGGCGAGCGCCGGGGGCCCGGCGCCCAGCAGGACGGGGGCGAGGTAGCAGACGACCCTGTCCACGAGCCCGGCGGCGAGGAACGCGCCGGCCAGCGTCGGTCCGCCCTCCAGCAGCACGGAGCGGACGTCCCGCCGGTACAGCTCCGCGAGCAGCGCGGCGACGTCGAGGCCGGGGCCGGTGCCGGCGCGCGGCAGGCGCACCAGGCCGGCCGGGTGGCCCCCGGCGGCCGCGGCGGCGTCAAGGAGGGCGGCGAGGCGGCCGGTGGCGGCGCCGGGGGCGTCGTCGGCCACGGCGACGAGGGTGGGGGCGCCGCCGTCGAGCAGCCGGGCGCCGGGGGCGAGGGCGGTGCCGCCGGAGTCGGCGACCACGCGCAGCGGCTGGGTGACGCCGGCCTCGGCGCGGGGTCCGCGGACGGCGAGCTGCGGGTCGTCGGCCCGTACGGTGCCGGAGCCGACGACGACGGCGTCGGCCTCGGCGCGCAGCCGGTGGACGTCGGCGCGGGCGGCGGGCGAGGTGATCCAGCGGCTGGTGCCGTCGGCGGCGGCGCTGCGGCCGTCGAGGGTGGCGGCGTACTTCCACAGCACGTAGGGGCGGCCGCGGAGCACGGAGGTCAGCCACGGCTCGTTCCCGGCGGCGGCCTCGTCGGCGAGCAGGCCGCCCTCGGCCTCGATGCCCGCGGCGTCGAGTGCGGCGGCCCCGCCGCCGGCGGCGGGGGTGGGGTCGGCGACGGCGTACACGACGCGGGCGACGCCGGCCTCGGCGAGGGCGCGCACGCAGGGCCCGGTGCGGCCGGTGTGGCTGCAGGGTTCCAGGGTGACGACGGCGGTGCCGCCGCGGGCCCGCTCCCCCGCGTCCGCGAGGGCGGCGACCTCGGCGTGCGGGCCGCCGGCGCGGGCGTGGTGGCCCTCGCCTGCGGGGAACCCGGCGGCGTCGAGGATCACGCAGCCGACGACGGGGTTGGGGCTGGTGTCGCCGAGCGCGCGGGCGGCCAGCGCGATGGCGCGGCGCATGGCCTGGGCTTCGGCTGCGGTGGCCACCGGGTCCTCCTGCCTCCTCGGGCACGGACTCCGGGGCCTGTCTTCACGACAGTCACGGAACGCAGTCACCGGGGCGCCGGCCGGGGGGCGCGGGGACCGCCCGCGAGGGACGGGCCGCCGGCGGCGGCGCACCTGTGGCATCCCGCCGCGCACTGCCTCCCATCCGGACTTTCACCGTCGGTCCAGGAATTCCACCTGGTCAACCGGCCGCTGGCAGCGGCCGGGTCGCGGACTTTCACCGCCGGTTCGGACTTTCACCGACCCCGGAGTGCGCGTACGTCACTGGTACGCCTTCAGTCTGCCACGCCCGGGGACCGGTCAACCCGGCGGGTGCTGTGGGCTGCCTCACCCCCGCCCGGTCCCGCCGGGGCGGCCGGGCGCCGGGCAGCACCCGTACGAGGGGCGCTCGGGGCCTCGCCCGGGCGGGTGATGGCCGCGCCGCACCGCGGCTGACAGGGTGGCGGCCATGACGTCAGTGCAGGAGCGGGCCGCCGGCGCCCTCGACGCCGCCGCCGAGCGGATGCGCGGGCTGGCCGGCGGGCTGCCCCCGCGCGACGGGGTGGCGGTCTTCGCGTCGGTCTACCTGGCGGTGACCGACGAGGTGCGGCTGCGGCTGGCGGCCGGGGGCTTCGCCGACCGGGCCGCGGCCGCCGGGCTGGCCGCGGACTTCGCCGGCCGGTTCCTCGCCGCGGTGGACGACGCCGCGGCGGGCCGCCGGCCGCCGGCCTGCTGGCGGCCGCTGTTCCAGGCCCGCCGCCATCGCGGCGTCCACACCCTGCAGTTCGCGCTCGCCGGCATCAACGCCCACATCGGCTACGACCTCCCGCTCGCCGTCGTCGCCACCTGCCGCGCGCTCGACCGCGAACCGGCGGACGTCGAGGGCGACTACGAGCGCGTCGGCGAGCTGCTCGTACGGCTGGAGGAGCAGATCCGCGAGCAGCTGATGCCGGGGCCCGACCTGCTGGACGTGGCCGATCCGCTCACCCACCTCGCGGGGGCGTGGAGCCTGGAGCGGGCCCGGGACGCGGCGTGGGCGGCGGCCGGGGTGCTGTGGCGGCTGCGCGGGCTGCCGGAGGTGGACGAGGAGTTCACCGAGCGGCTGGACCAGTCGGTCGGGCTGGTCTCGCGGTGCCTGCTGGTGCCGCTGCGCGCCGCCCGGGGCGGCGACTGAGCCGGCCCGGGCGCCGGATCCGGGCCGCGTGCGCACCGGCCGCGGCCCGCGGCCCGCGTCAGTCCTCCGGCAGCTCCACCGGGGCGATGGCGTCGAAGACGTCCCCGGGCCCGGGGTTGACCGGGTCGGTGGCGCCGCCGAGGTGCCGCATGACGCCCCAGACCGCGTTCAGCGCCGTCTGGACCGCGCCCTCGGCCCAGCCCGCGGTCCAGGAGACGTCGTCGCCGGCCAGGAACAGCCCGCGCTTGCCCGGCGGCAGCGTCTCCTGCATGAAGTGGGTGAACAGCCGCCGCTGGTAGCGGTAGTGGCCGGGCAGGTTGGCCTTGAAGGCGCCCATGAAGTACGGCTCGTCCTCCCAGGAGACCGTCACCGGCGGGCCGATGACGTGCTTCCTGATGTCGACGCCCGGATAGATCTCGCCGAGCGACTTGAGCATGACCTCCATCCGCTCCTCCGCCGGCAGGGGCAGCCACTTGAGGCTGTCGTCGCACCAGGTGTACGAGAGGCAGATCGCGGCCGGGCGGTCCGGGCCGTCGTCGAGGAGGTACGTGCCGCGGGTCATCCGGTCGGTGAGCGTCATGGACATCACGTCCCGCCCGGTCCGCTCGTCGCGGTCCAACCAGAACGGCCGGTCCACGGGCACGAACAGCTTCGAGGACGCCATGTAGTGGGTGCGCTCGACGGCGGTCCAGTGGTCGATGGGCAGCAGCTCGTCGGCGCAGTCGATCTTCGACAGGAGCATCCACGACTGGGCGGTGAAGACCGCGGCCCGGTAGGTGTGCACGTCGCCGGAGGCGTCGGTGACGGTGATGCGCTCCCCCGCGGCGCGGCCGAGCCGGGTGACGGCCGGACGCGGGGCGCCGCCGTCGTGCAGGGCGGCCAGCGACGTGCCCTGCGCCCAGTGCACGATCTTGTCCGGTGCGCGGTCCCACAGCCGCAGCGGCAGCTGCCGGCTGCCGCCGACGATGCCGCGGTGGTCGTCGTCGGCCTCGGTGTAGACGACGCGCAGGATCTCCAGGATGGAGTTGGGGAAGTCGGTGTCCCAGCCGCCGGTGCCGAAGCCGACCTGGCCGAAGATCTCCCGGTGCCGGAAGGAGCGGAAGGCCGGGGAGTCGCAGAGGAAGCCGTAGAAGGTCTGGTTGTCGAGCCGTTCGACCAGGCCGCCCCACAGCTCGCGGATGCGCGGCACGTCGCGCTCGCGGATGGCGCGGTTCATGGCCGAGAAGTCCGCGCCCTCCTCCAGGCACGCGGCCCAGGCGGCGGCGACGTCGCGGTAGACCTGCGGCAGGTCGTCGACGGTGCGGGCGTAGTGCGACTCGCCCTTGAGGTCGACGACGGTGGAGGGGGTGCCGGGCGCCAGCGGGTTGGGAAACGGGCGGGTCTGCAGGCCGGTGAGGTCGATGTAGTGCCGCAGCGCCGTGGACGACGGCGGGAAGCGCATCGCGCCCATCTCGGCGGTGAGCGCGGGGTCGCAGCCGGGGAACGTCTCGGTGCGCAGCCGGCCGCCGATGCGGTCCGCCTCGTAGACCACCGGCCGCAGGCCCATCTTCATCAGCTCGTACGCGGTGACCAGGCCGGAGAGCCCGCCGCCGATGACGGCGACCCGGGTGCCGTGCTCCGTCGCCGGTATCTGGCCGAGGCCGGCGGGGTGGCCGAGGTAGTCGTCGTACGCGAAGGGGAAGTCGGGGCCGAACATGGTGATCGGCCGCCGGGGCGCCTCCTCTCCCGCGGGGTGGACGGCGGTGGGCACGGTGGACGTCATCGGGCGGGGCTCCTCGGGCTTTCGGGCAGGGCGGCGCACGGGCCGGCGTCTGGGCGCGGGGGCGTGCGTACGGGCGGTGCTGGGTTGGGGGGAGGCGCGTCAGGCGTACAGCTCGGGCCTCAGGTCCGCGAGGTAGGTGTTGTCGCGGCGGGCGCAGGCGATCCGGGCCGGGTCGACGTCGGCGAGGACGAGGTCCTCGCCGGTGTGCCCGGCGCGGACGCGCACGGTGCCGTCGGGCGCGGCCAGGCAGCTCAGCCCGGCGAAGTGGTGCTCGCCCTCGGCGCCGACACGGTTGGCGTACGCGACGTACAGCTGGCTCTCGTAGGCGCGGGCGGGGACGAGGGTGCGGGCCACGAACTCGTACGGGCGCATCAGCGCGGTGGGCACGAGCAGCAGCTCGGTGCCCGCCAGCGCGTGCGCCCGCACGGCCTCGGGGAACTCCACGTCGTAGCAGATCAGCAGTCCGACGCGGAGGCCGTCGACGTCCGCCTGGACCACCTGGGTGCCGCCGGGGGTGAAGAACTTCCGCTCGAAGTCGCCGAAGAGGTGGGTCTTGCGGTAGTTCGCGAGCGGGTAGCCGTACGGGGCGATCAGCTGGGCGGCGTTGTACACGTCGGCGCCGTCCCGCTCCGGATAGCCGTAGACGATGGACAGGCCGTGGTCGGCGGCTATGCCGGCGACGGCGCGGGCGCCCGGGCCGTCGGCCGGCTCCGCGCGGCCGGCCGGGTCGGTGGCGTACCCGCTGAGGAACAGCTCGGCGGCGACCAGCAGCCGGGCGCCCCCGGCGGCGGCGGTCCGGGCGGCGGCCTCCAGCGCGGCGAGCCCCTCCTGCCTGCTCGGGGGCGTTCCGGTCGGCCCCTGGAGCAAAGCGATGCGCAGCGGCGCCATGTGCAACCTCGCAGGCGGGTGGTGCGGTCTGTTCCACTCGACCGTACGTCCTGCGCGAGGCCCGGTACAAGGCCGGTCGATTGCGTCCGACCAGGCGATTCGTTGCGTGTGCCGGAGTCCGGGCGGTGATCCGTTGCGCGCGGGCCGGCGGCCGCTCAGAGCGGTGGGTCGGGGGCGTAGCGGCGCACGAGCGGGGAGAGGACGAGGACCGATCTGGTGCGCTCGACGAACGGCTCTCCGGCGATCCGTTCCAGCACCTCTTCGAAGTGGCGCATGTCGGTGGCGAAGATCTGCACGACGGCGTCGGCGTCGCCGGTGACCGTGGAGGCGGAGGCCACCTCGGCGTAGCGCGACAGCGCACGGCGGATGTCGGCGGGCCCGGTGTTGGAGCGGCAGTACAGCTCGACGTAGCCCTCCGTGGCCCAGCCGAGCGCGCCGGGGTCGACACGTACGGTGAAGCCGGTGACGGCGCCGGCCGCGCGCAGCCGGTCCACGCGGCGCTTGACCGCGGGCGCGGAGAGCCCGACCTCGGCGCCGATGTCGGCGTAGGTGCGGCGGGCGTCCTCGGCGAGGGCGCGCACGATCCGCTCGTCCAGCTCGTCGAGTCGCATGTCCGCAGTACACCATGCCCGGCCGGTCCGCTCCCGCCCCGGCCGGCGCCGGGGTGCCGCTACTGCCAGCTGGCGTGCAGCGGCTTGCCCTCGGCGTACCCCGCGGCGCTCTGCACCCCGACCACGGCCCGCTCGTGGAACTCCTCCAGGGTGCCCGCCCCGGCGTACGTGCACGCGCTGCGTACACCCGCGACGACGGCGTCGATGACGTCCTCGACGCCCGGCCGCTGCGGGTCGAGGAACATCCGCGAGGTGGAGATGCCCTCCTCGAAGAGGGCCTTGCGGGCCCGGTCGTACGCGGACTCCTCGACGGTGCGGCCGCGGACGGCGCGCGCCGAGGCCATGCCGAAGCTCTCCTTGTACAGCCGGCCGTCGGCGGTCTGCTGCAGGTCGCCCGGGGACTCGTAGGTGCCGGCGAACCAGGAGCCGATCATGACGTTGGAGGCGCCGGCGGCCAGCGCCATCGCGACGTCGCGGGGGTGCCGCACGCCGCCGTCGGCCCACACGTGCCGGCCGAGCCGGCGCGCCTCGGCGGCGCACTCCAGCACGGCGGAGAACTGCGGCCGGCCGACACCGGTCATCATGCGGGTGGTGCACATGGCGCCGGGGCCGACGCCCACCTTGACGATGTCGGCGCCCGCCTCGACGAGGTCGCGTACGCCCTCGGCGGAGACGATGTTGCCGGCCACCACCGGCACCCCGGGGTCGAGGGCGCGGACGGCGCGCAGCGCGTGGATCATCTGCTCCTGGTGGCCGTGCGCGGTGTCCACGACCAGGGTGTCGACGCCGGCGTCGAGGAGCTGCCGGGCGCGGCCGGCGACCTCGCCGTTGATGCCCACGGCGGCGGCGACGCGCAGCCGGCCGCGGGCGTCGGTGGCGGGGGTGTACAGCGTGGCCCGCAGGGCACCCTTGCGGGTGAGCAGGCCGACGAGCCTGCCGTCGGCGCCGACGGCGGGGGCGAGCCGGCGGTGGGCGGCGTCCAGACGGTTGAACGCCTCCCGCGGGTCGATGCCCGCGTCCAGCAGGAGCAGCTCGCGGGACATGACCTCGGACAGCTGGGTGAAGCGGTCCACGCCGCTCAGGTCGGACTCCGTGACGACGCCCACGGGCCGGCCGTCCTCGACGACGACGGCGGCGCCGTGCGCCCGCTTGGGCAGCAGCGCCAGCGCGTCGGCGACGGTGGAGTGCGGCCCCAGCACGATGGGGGTGTCGAGCACCAGGTCGCGCTTCTTGACCCAGGAGACGACGTCGGCGACGACGTCGATGGGGATGTCCTGCGGGATGACGACGAGCCCGCCGCGGCGGGCCACGGTCTCCGCCATCCGCCGGCCCGCGATGGCCGTCATGTTGGCGACGACGATCGGGACGGTGGTGCCGGTGCCGTCGGCGGAGGACAGGTCCACGGCCTGGCGGGAGCCCACGGCGGAGCGGCGGGGGACCATGAACACGTCGTCGTACGTCAGGTCGTACGGCGCGGCGGAGTCATTCAGGAAACGCACGTGCTTCAGTGTCCCACGCGGCCGCGGTGACGCGCGGCGGCCGGGGCGCCCGCCGCCGCCCGGGTCGGGGCGGCAATCGGGCGGATCTCCCGGCGCGGGGGCGTGAAGCCGGGTGCGGGCGGGCACGCGCCCCCATGACCGCCGCGGAACACAGACGACCCGTGAGTGGAGGGACGACATGCCGACGCAGCCGACTCAGGTGCCGGCGTCCGGCAGCGGGGCCCGCCCGCTGCCGGCGGCGGACCGGGAGCCCGAACCCGTACCGCCGAAGCCGCCCGGCCCGCCCGGCCCCGGACCCGATCCGGGCCCGGGACCGGGCCCCGGGCCCGGCCCGGGACCTGGCCCGGGGCCGGGGCCAGGACCGGGACCGGGGCCCGTGCCCGTACCGGAGCCGCCGCCCGCGCCCGATCCGATCCCCCGGCCGCCCGGCCCCGACCCGGTGCCGGATCCGAATCCGCAGCCGGGTCCGGTGTCCTGACCCCCGGCGCCCCGGGAGCAGGGCGGACAGCTGACGCCCCAGGTGGAGGAGGCGACCTCAGATGGCGGTGCCGACCGGTGAACTCGGCCGCGAAGCCCTCGTCCGTTACCTTGAGGACGGGTTCGCCTGCGCACAGGCGTGCGCGGAGTGCGCGACGGCGTGCCTGCAGCCCGCCGGGCCGGCCGAGCCGAACGCGGCCCAGCGCCTGGACCTGCGGTGCGCGGACGTCTGCGAGCACACCTCGCGAATGCTCACCCAGCACGGCCGGTACGACGTGCCGGGCCTGCGGGCCCAGGTCGAGCTGTGCGCCGCGACCTGCGCGGCCTGCGCGGAGGACTACGAGCGGCTGGCCGCCTCGCCGCGGGCGGCGGAGCGGGCCGAGGCGTGCCGCCGCTGCGAGCAGGCGTGCCGCGGCTTCCTCGGGAGCCTCGCCTGACACGCGGCCGCGCTCGACTCCCGTGCGGCCGGGCCGCACGGGAGTGCCCCGCGGCGCGGTCTCAGCCCGCGACCCGGATCCCCTCGCCCGCCACGTCGACCACGATGCCGTCCTCGGTCGCCGTGACCATGTCGATCCGCACCCCGTCCGGCAGCCCGCCCACCTGCCGGTCGACGTCGACGGCGCCGCGGACCGCCTCCTCGGCGCCGGGCGCGCCGGCGGCCGGGATCTCCTCGGCGTGCAGCCGGATGGTGTCGCCGCCCGCGGACTCGACCGTGGAGAGCACCTCGACCGGCTCCGGCGCGCCCAGCGCCGCGGCGCTCGCGGTGACCTTCACCCTGCCGTCGCCGCCGTAGGCGAAGGTGACGCCCTGCCGGCCGGCCACGGCCGTGAGCGCCTCGTACGCGATGAGGGCGGAGCCCGCGGCGCTCTCCGCGGTCGCGCCGCCGTAGTCCTCGTCCAGGTCGACGCCGCTCAGCTCGACGTCGAACTCGGAGACCAGCAGCCGCTCGCCGGTGCCGGAGGCGGCCGCGTCCGCGCGGATGCCGGTCATCGTCACGTCGACGTCGTCGAGGCGCTTGCCGGCGATCTGGGTGAGGAACGGGAAGCCGTTGATGGACACCTCCGTGCTGCCCTCCAGCCCCTGTCTGGCCTGGATCTTCTCCGCCACCCTCCCCTCGGCCACGTACACGGTCAGCCGGTCCGCGGCGACGAGGAGCACGCCGAGCACGAGGCACACCACGCACACGATCCGCAGTCCACGCATGAGTCAGATCCCCCCGGAAGCGTCGTTGCCGCGACCCTATCCCGTCCCGTACGCCCTTCCGGCGGTGCCGGCCAGGTGTGACGCATTCCTGACGGAGTGACGACGCAGGGCCCTGTCCGGCGCGGGCGGCGCATTGGATATCTTGATATCAAGCAATCCGGCAGAGCAGCGACGCGGACTGGAGCACCCGGTGACCGAATCAGCATCGACGATCATCTACACCCACACCGACGAGGCCCCGGCCCTGGCGACGTATTCGTTCCTCCCGGTGGTCCAGGCGTACGCCGCGACCGCCGGGGTCGGCGTGGAGACCCGCGACATCTCCCTGGCCGGGCGGATCCTCGCCGGCTTCCCGGAGCGGCTGCCGGCGGACCGGCAGGTGGCCGACGCGCTCGCCGAGCTGGGCGAGCTGGCGCAGACCCCGCGGGCGAACATCATCAAGCTGCCGAACATCTCGGCGTCCATCCCGCAGCTGAAGGCCGCCATCGCCGAGCTGCGCACGCACGGCTACGACCTGCCGGACTACCCGGACGAGCCCAAGACCGACGAGGAGCGCGACATCCGCGCCCGCTACGACAAGGTCAAGGGCAGCGCCGTCAACCCCGTGCTCCGCGAGGGCAACTCCGACCGCCGCGCCCCCGCCTCGGTGAAGGCCTACGCCCGCAGCCACCCGCACCGCATGGGCGCCTGGACCCCGGAGTCCAGGACCAACGTCGCCCACATGATCGCGGACGACTTCCGCTCCACCGAGAAGTCCGCGGTCGTCGAGCGGGACGGCAGCCTGCGCATCGAGCTGGCCGGCGCGGACGGCACCACGGCCGTGCTGCGCGAGTCGGTGCCGGTGCTCGCCGGCGAGGTGGTCGACGCCTCCGTGATGCACGTCGAGGCGCTGCGCGCGTTCCTCGGCGAGCAGGTCGCCCGGGCGAAGACCGAGGGCGTGCTGTTCTCGCTGCACCTGAAGGCCACGATGATGAAGGTCTCCGACCCGATCGTCTTCGGCCACGCGGTACGGGCCTTCTTCCCCCGGACGTTCGCGCGCTACGGCGAGACACTGGCCGCCGCGGGCCTGACCCCCAACGACGGGCTCGGCGGCATCCTCGCCGGCCTGGACGCGCTGCCCGAGGGCACGGAGATCAAGGCGTCGTTCGACGCCGAGCTGGCCGAGGGGCCCCGGCTGGCGATGGTCGACTCCGATCGCGGGATCAGCAACCTGCACGTCCCCAGCGACGTCATCGTGGACGCCTCGATGCCGGCGATGATCCGCACCTCCGGCCACATGTGGGGCCCGGACGGCGCGGAGGCCGACACCCTCGCGGTCATCCCGGACAGCAGCTACGCGGGCATCTACCAGGTCGTCATCGACGACTGCCGGGCGCACGGCGCCTTCGACCCGGCGACGATGGGCTCGGTGCCCAACGTCGGTCTCATGGCCCAGAAGGCGGAGGAGTACGGCAGCCACGACAAGACGTTCGAGATCGGCGCGCCGGGCACCGTGCGCGTCGTCGACGACGCCGGCAACGCCCTGCTGGAGCAGCCCGTCGCCACGGGCGACATCTTCCGCATGTGCCAGACCAAGGACGCGCCGATCCGGGACTGGGTGAAGCTCGCCGTCACCCGCGCCCGCGCCACCGGCGACCCGGCGGTCTTCTGGCTGGACGAGAGCCGGGCGCACGACGCCAACCTCATCGCGAAGGTGCGGCAGTACCTGCCGGAGCACGACACCGAGGGCCTGGACATCCGCATCCTCGCCCCCGTCGACGCGATGGCCCTGTCGCTGGAGCGCATCCGCCGCGGCGAGAACACCATCTCGGTCACCGGCAACGTGCTGCGCGACTACCTCACCGACCTCTTCCCCATCCTGGAGCTGGGCACGAGCGCGAAGATGCTCTCCGTCGTCCCGCTGATGAACGGCGGCGGCCTGTTCGAGACCGGCGCCGGCGGCTCCGCGCCCAAGCACGTGCAGCAGCTGGTCAAGGAGGACTACCTGCGCTGGGACAGCCTCGGCGAGTTCCTGGCGCTGGCCGTGTCCTTCGAGCACCTGGCGCAGCGGACGGGCAACGACCGCGCCCAGGTCCTCGCCGACACCCTGGACCGGGCGACGGCGACGTTCCTCAACGAGAACAAGTCGCCCACCCGCCGCGTCGGCGGCATCGACAACCGCGGCAGCCACTTCTACCTGGCGCTGTACTGGGCGCAGGAGCTGGCCGGGCAGACGGCCGACGCGGCGCTCGCGGAGGCGTTCGCGCCGCTGGCGGCGACGCTGGCCGAGCAGGAGTCGAGGATCGTCGAGGAGCTGCTCGCGGTGCAGGGCAACCCCGCCGACATCGGCGGCTACTACCGGCCGGACCCGGAGAAGGCCGCGGCCGTCATGCGGCCGTCGCGGACGCTCAACGAGGCGCTGTCGACGCTGGGCTGAGCACCGCGGGCCGCGCCCCGCACCCGTACCGCCGCCACCGCCCGGCCGGAGCCCCCGGCCGGGCGGTGCCGTGCCTGGCGGTGCCCTGTCGGGCCGTGCCGGGTCAGGCCGTGCGGTGGCGGGCCAGCCGCAGGGTGCGGCGGGCCTCGGCCACCACGGCGGCGTCGACGAAGCGGCCGTCCGGCAGCGCGAGGGCGCCCGCGTCCGTGGCCGCCGCGGCGGCGATCTCCTCGGCCCGTTCGGCCTCCTGCCGGGTGGGCAGGAACGCGCGCTCGATCACCGGCAGCTGCCGGGGGTGGATCGCCGTACGGCCCAGGAAGCCCAGGGCCCGGCCCGCGGCACAGGAGCGGGCGAGCCCGTCGAGGTCGGCGACGTCCGGGTACACCGACTGCGCGGGTGGGGGCAGCCCCGCGGCGCGGGCGGCGACGACGGCCCGGCCGCGCGGCCAGACGAGCCCCGCGTCGTCGGCGACGCCCAGCTCGGCGCGCAGGTCGGCCTCGCCGAGCGCGATGCCGCGCACGGCGGGGTGCGCGGCGGCGATCTCGTAGGCGCGCTCGACGCCGAGGGCGGATTCGAGGAGCGGGTAGAGCGGCGGCACGCCGCCGGCCGCGCGGGCGGCGGCCGCCACCCGCAGCACCTCCTCCCGGCCGCCGGTCTTCGGCAGCCGGAGCCCGGCCAGGCCCGGGAGCGGGGCCAGCGTGCGCAGTTCGCCGTCCGCCAGCGGCCCGGCGAGCGCGTTGACGCGGACGTGCACCGGCACCGGGCCGGGGCGCGGTTCGCTCAGCAGCTCCGCGGTGGCGGCCAGCGCGTACGGCTTGCGCTCGGGCGCCACCGCGTCCTCCAGGTCGACCAGCACCACGTCCGCGCCGCTGTGCAGCGCCTTGGCGACCACCGCGGGCCGGTCCCCGGGGACGTACAGCCACGTCAGGTACGTGTCCTGCCCGGCCGGGTCCGCGGCCGCCCCGGCTCCGGCCGCCGGGTCCGGCGCGACAGCGGACGTGCGCGGGGCGCTCACACCGCCCCCTCGTCCCGCAGCCCGGCTATCTCCGCGCCGGTCAGCCCCAGTTCGGCCAGCACCGCGTCGGTGTCCGCGCCGTGCGGCCGGCCCGCCCAGCGGATCGCGCCCGGGGTCTCGGAGAGCCGGAAGAGCACGTTCTGCATCTTCACGGTGCCCAGTTCGGCGTCCTCGACCTCGGTGATGGAGCCCAGTGCCCGGTACTGCTCGTCGGCCATCACGTCCCGCACGTCGTACACCGGCGCCACCGCCGCCTGCGCCTCGTCGAACGCGGCGACGACCGTCGCGGCGTCGTGCCGCGCGATCCACCCGCCCACCGCCTCGTCCAGCTCGTCGGCGTGCCGCGCCCGGCCCGCACCGCTGCCGAACCACGGCTCCGCGGCCAGCTCGGGCCGCCCGACCAGCCGCACCACCCGCTCGGCGACGGACTGCGCGGAGGTGGAGACGGCCAGCCAGCGGCCGTCGGCGGTGCGGTAGGTGTTGCGCGGCGCGTTGTTGGTGGAGCGGTTGCCGGTGCGCGGCTGGACGTAGCCGAGCTGGTCGTACCAGACCGGCTGCGGGCCGAGCACGGTCAGCATCGGCTCGATGATCGCCATGTCGACCACCTGCCCGCGGCCGGTGCGCTCCCGCCCGGCGAGCGCGGTCATCACGGCGTACGCGGTGGAGAGCGCGGCGACGGAGTCCGCGAGCCCGAACGGCGGCAGCGTCGGCGGGCCGTCCGGCTCGCCGGTGACCGCGGCGAAGCCGCTCATCGCCTCGGCGAGGGTGCCGAAGCCGGGGCGGCGCGAGTACGGGCCGAACTGGCCGAAGCCGGTGACCCGGGCGAGCACGAGGCGGGGGTTGGCGGCGGACAGCTCCGCCCAGCCGAGCCCCCACTTCTCCAGCGTCCCGGGGCGGAAGTTCTCGACGACCACGTCGGCTCCGGCGGCCAGCCGCAGCAGCACGTCCCGTCCGCCGGGCGTGGACAGGTCGAGGGTGAGGTTCTTCTTGTTGCGGCCGAGCAGCTTCCACCACAGGCCGACGCCGTCCTTGGCCGGCCCGTGGCCGCGGGAGGGGTCGGGCTTGGCGGGGTGCTCGACCTTGACGACCTCGGCGCCGAAGTCGCCGAGCATGGTCGCGGCCAGCGGGCCGGCGAAGAGGGTCGCGAGGTCCAGGACGCGCAGTCCGGCGAGCGGAGCCTGCGGCGTCGCGGAGACGGAGGTGTCGGCGGAGGAAGCATCGGAGACGTCGGAGGCGGGGGTGTCGGTCATGGTGTCGCGCCTTCCTCGGTGGTGCGGGTGGTGCGGGTGGTGTGCGGGGCCGCGGGGGCGCGGGCCGCGCGCCCGCGGGGTACGCGGGTCACGGGACCCCGGCCGCCAGCCGGTCGATCTCCGCGCGCGCCGGCATGGCGGACGACGCGCCCGGCCGCTGCACGGCGAGCGCCGCGGCGGCCGACGCCCACGCCATCGCCGCCGGCATCGGCCGGCCCTCGGCGTACGCCACGCACAGCGCGCCGACGAAGGTGTCGCCCGCGGCCGTGGTGTCGACGGCCCGGACCGCGACCGCCGGCACGGCGACCGGCTCCCGGCCGCGCGCCGCGTACAGGCTGCCCGCGCCGCCGAGGGTGACGACGACCTCCGGCACCCGCTCCAGCAGCGCCGCGGCGGCCTCGTACGGGTCGGACCTGCCGGTGAGCGCGGCGGCCTCGTGCTCGTTGGGGACGAGGAGGTCGGTGGCGGCGAGCAGCCGCTCGGGCAGCGGGCGAGCGGGGGCGGGGGTGAGCACGGTGCGTACGCCGTGCCCGCGGGCCGCCTCGGCGGCGGCCACGACGCCGGCCACCGGCAGCTCCAGCTGCAGCAGGAGCGTGCCGGCGGCGGCGATGCGGTCCGCGTCGCCGGCGGCGAGGGAGGTGACGGCGGCGTTGGCGCCGGGGACGACGACGATGGAGTTGCCGCCGGCGTCGTCGACGACGATGTGCGCGGTGCCGCTGGCGCCGCCGGCGGTGCGCAGCCCGGCGGTGTCCACGCCGGCGCCGTCGAGCGCGGCGCGCAGTTCGGCGCCGAAGCCGTCGGCGCCGACCGCGCCGATCATCGTCACCGCCCCGCCCGCGCGGGCGGCGGCGACGGCCTGGTTGGCGCCCTTGCCGCCGGGCACGGTGCGGAACTCGCGCCCGGTGACGGTCTCGCCGCGGTGCGGGGCGGTGGCGACGTACGCCACGAGGTCCATGTTGACGCTGCCGAACACGGCGATCGGGACGCGTGAGGTTGACACAGGGGGTGTCATGCGGACTGCCTCCGTGGGTGGAGCGGCGGTGCGCCGTCGGGCGGGCGGGCCGGGGCGGGCAGCGCGTGGGCGGCGGTGCGGGCGGCGAGTTCGTCGAAGCCGATGCCGTCCAGGCCGCCGACGGAGGTCGACAGCCGGTTGCGCAGCGGCGCCGTCCACCGCTCCGGCAGCGCCGCCGGCGCCCCGGCGAGCAGCCCGGCGACGGAGCCGGCGGTGGCGCCGTTGGAGTCGGTGTCCCAACCGCCGGAGACGACGCGGCAGACGGCGCCGCTGAAGTCGCCGGCCGCGTGCGTGAGCGCGGCGGCGAGCAGCGCCGCGTTGGGGACGACGTGCACCCAGTGGCGCCCGTCGTGGACGGCGTGCAGCTCGTCGACGACGTCCGCGAAGCCCTCGGGCGTGCCGGTGGGTTCGGTGCGGGCCAGCTCGATGCCGTGCCGCACGGCGCGGGCCAGCCGGGAGCGCGGCGGCACGACGGCCAGACCGGCGCGCAGCGCCTCGTCCACGCCGGCGGCCCCGCCGGCCGCGGTCCCGCCCGCCGCTGCGGAGATGGCGGCTGCGGCGAACATGGCGCCGTAGACGCCGTTCGCGGTGTGGGTGAGCACGGCGTCGCGGTGCGCGGCGACGGCGGCGCCGGCCGGGTCCCCGGGGTGCGTCCAGCCGTGTACGTCGGCGCGGATCTGGGCGCCGATCCACTCCCGGAAGGGGTTGCGGTACGAGCCGGTGTGCGGCGGTTCGACGCCGTCGAGCAGGTTGCGGTACGCGACCCGCTCGGCGGTGAACGTACGGCCCGCGGGCAGTTCGTCGAGCCACAGCCGGCCGACGTCGGCCGTGGTGAAGGCGTGGCCGTGGCGGTCGAGGAGGAGCAGGCCGAGCAGGGGGTAGTTGAGATCGTCGTCCTCGGGCGCGCCGTCGAGGGTCTCGGCCAGGGAGGTGGCGGCGCTGCGGCGGTTCCAGGGGTGCGCGGCGGCGGTCGCGGGGTCGAGCCCGGCGGCGGTGAACCAGGTGTGCACCGGCCAGTTGCCGGTGGCGCGGGCGATGGCCCGGATGCCCGCCAGGGTCACCTTCTCGACCGGCTTGCCGAGTACGCAGCCGGCGGCGCGCCCGAGCCACCCGGCGTGCAGCCGGGTGCGCAGGCCGTCGCGGGCCCCGGCCGCGCCCCGCGGCGCCGCGCCGGCGGCGGGCGCGGCCGGGGCCGCGGGCCACCACGGGCAGGCCGCCCTGATCTCGTCCAGGTCCGTCGGCTCGATCGCCGCCAGCGGCGACTCCAGCGTGGCCAGTTCGTCCAGCAGCTCCAGCGCCAGCGCCCGCAGCCGCGGCTTCGGCGGGCCCGGCGAGGCGCCCGCGCGCTCCGGCGCCGGGTGGCCGCCGGCGGCGAGCCAGCGGCGGCGCAGCGGCCCCGCGGCGCGGCCGTCCTCGGCCGCCTGCCGCAGCTCGTGGCCGACGAGGTCCTCCGGCTGCACCCAGGTCAGCCGGAGCGGCGCCCCGTGCCCGTCGGCCGGCGCCGCCGTCACGACGCCCCCGCCAGCGCGCCGAACGCGGCCTCGTGGGCGCGGCGGCGCGCCACGTCGCGCGCGAACACCTCGCGTGCCACGTCCGTGAGGACGGCGGCCGGGGCGCGGAGGTCCAGCCGGCTGGCGCGCGCGACCTCCTCGGACCACTCCCCCGGCACCGCCGCGGCGCCGCCCAGGGCGCCGGCGATCGCGCCGGCCATGGTGGCGATCGAGTCGCAGTCGCGGCCGTAGTTGACGGCGCCGAGGACCGTGTGCCGGTAGTCGCCGCGGCCGACGAGCAGCATGCCCAGCGCCACCGGCAGCTCCTCTATGGCGTGCAGCCGGGAGGGCCGCCGGGCGCCGAGCGAGGGGTTGCGGTACTCGGGGCCGACGGTGTCGTACGGCTCGACCGCCGCGCGCAGCGGCGCCAGCGCCGCCTCGAAGTCGTCGTGGCCGGCGGCGGTCTCGCAGACGGCCTCGACGGCGGCGCGGGTGCCGTCCTTCGCCAGCTCCAGCGCCGTCCCGACCACCGACTCCGGCGTGGCGCCGGGGGTGAAGGCCGCCGCGACGCAGGCGGCGAAGACGCCGGCGGCCTCGCGCCCGTACGACGACTGGTGCGCGCCGGCGACGTCGAGCGCCTCGGCGTAGGCCGCGGCGGGGTTGCCGGCGTTGACGGCGCCGACAGGCGCCATGTACATCGCGGCGCCGCAGTTGACGATGTTGCCGACGCCCGCCTCCCGGGGGTCGGCGTGGCCGTAGTGCAGCCGCGCGACGATCCACTTCTCGGCGAGGAAGATCCGCTGCAGCGGCAGCGCCTCGGCCTCCAGCTCGGGGATCCAGCGCGGCGTGCCCATGAGGTCGGGCACGAGGTGGGCGGCGACGGCGTAGGCGTCGAGGTGGTCGCGGACCTTGTCGTAGACCCGCACGAGGGCGTGGGTCATGAGGGTGTCGTCGGTGACGTGCCCGTCGCCCTTGTGGTACGGGGCGATGGGCCGGGCGGTGCGCCATCCGTCGCCGTGGAACGGCTCGACGATGCCGCGCACCCGGCCGCCGTAGCGCTCGGCGATGGCCTCGGGGGTCCAGCCTTCGACGGGCCCGCCCAGCGCGTCGCCGACGGCGGCGCCGACGAGGCAGCCGGCGGTGCGGTCGGCGAGGCCGGGCCCGGCGGAGGCGGCGGCGGGGGCGGGGTCGCCGGGCGTGGCGGAAGCGGTCGTGGGGGTCATGAGGCGAGGGGTCCTTCCGCGGGGGTGCTGAACTGCTTGTCGGCCAGCTGCCGGGCGAGGTCGACGAGGTCGGCGCCGGCGAGCCGGGGCAGGGCGCAGCCGGAGAGGATCCGGCAGGCGTCCCGCCAGGTGGCGGGGAGTCCGGCGGCGCCGCCGAGCGCCCCGGTGAGCGCGCCGGCCAGCGCCGGCGCGGAGTCGGCCACGCGCGCCAGGCACGCGGCGGCGGGGACGGCCTCGGAGATGGCGCCGGCGGCGGCGGTGGCGACGGCGAGGGCGACGGGCACGGTCTCGGCGGCGGCGATGCCGTAGCTGTAGACGTGGTCGACGATCTCGTGCTCCAGCACGGGCACGAGGGCGAAGGCGTTGCCGGGCAGCCCCGGCCGGGTGGCGACGGCGGTGCGGCCGAGCTGCACGGCGCGTTCGGCGTTGCGCAGGATCTCGGTGCCCTGCGGGAGCTGGGCGAGCGCGGCGTCCACGCAGGCGTCGACGGGCCGGCCGCCGAGTGCCGCGGCGACGGCGGCGGCGGTGGCGCGGGCGCCGTGCACGCCGTCGCCGTCCTGGGTGTAGCGGGCGTCGAACTCGGCCAGGTCGGCGGCGCGTTCCGGGGCGCCGGGGTGGACGGCGGCGAGCACGGCGGCCCGGACGCAGGCGGCGTCGTCGAAGTAGTGCGGGTTGTCGTGGCCGGTGGCGGGCGGGCGCAGGCCCGCGGCGAGGTTGCCGAGCCCGGCCCGTACGGAGATACGGGCGCGCAGCGGGATGTCCGCGGACTCGATCTCGTCGGCGCGCTCGGCGGCGGCGGCGACCTCGTCGGCGAGCGCGCTCCAGGCGAGGGTGAGCGCGGAGCGGACCCGCCGGTCTGAGGTGAGGTCGGTGTGCAGTCCGCTGCCGGCGGAGAGCACGGCGTACGCGGTGAACGCGGCCCACTCCGCGTCGTCGGACGGGCCCAGGCGCAGCGGCTCGGGCGGCTGGTTGAGGGCGATGGGCACCGGGAGGGTGGTGGTGGCGTTCTGCTCCGCGAAGGTGTCCAGCTCGCGGGTGAGCCGGCGGGTCCACTCGGGCATCCGGGCGGCGCGGTGCCGGCCGGCGGGCCAGCCGGCGGCGTCGCCCGCGGCGATGCCGAGGAGCAGGCCCTCCACGCGCCGCAGTTCGCCGCCCGCCTCGGCGAGGCTGGCGGCGCCGACGGCCCGCCCGGCGCCCGGCGGCCCGGCCGCGGCCGCGGGCGCGGGCTGCTCGGCGCGCGGTGCGGCCACGACGGGGCGCTCCGGGGCCCGGCCCGCGCCGGGGCCCGCGGACGCACCCGCGCATGCGCCCGTACGCGCCGCGCCGCCGGCGGCACCGTCCGCAGTGCCCGGCGTGTCGCGCTCCGCCCCGGGGCGGGGGACGCGGCGCTTTCCGGGCGTCGGTGCGCTCATGAGGCGACCTCCTCGTCTGCGGGGGCGAGCCGGTCCGCGATGTCGAGCACGTGGTGACCGGCCATGGACGGCAGGCAGGTGCCGCGCACCGGCTGGATGGCCGCGGCCCAGCCGGCGGGGATTGCGGACTCGCCGCGCAGCGCGCCCGCCAGCGCGCCGGCGACGGCGGCGGTGGTGTCGGCGTCGCGGCCCATGTTGACGGCGGTGAGGACGGAGTCGGCGAAGTCGCCGCGGGCGGCGGCGAAGGCGCCGAGCGCGAGCCCGACGGCCTCCGGCGCCAGGTCGGACCACGGGTAGCCGCCGATGACGACCGAGGAGCGGACCGCGCGTTCGACGCTCAGCGGCGTGGCGCCGGGGGCGCGGCGCGCGCGCCGGCCGGCGGAGACCGCGCGCTGCAGGGAGCGCGAGGTCCAGGAGTCCTCGGGGATGACGGACAGGGCGGCCTGCACGACGACGTCCGGGGAGTCGCCGGCCATCGCGGCGGCCACCCCGGCGGCGACGGCCTGGCCGCCGTAGATGCCCTCGCCCTCGTGGCTGACGGTGCCGTCGACGGCGACGAGCCGCGCCGCCTCCGCCGGGCGGCCGGCGGCGAAGACGCCGAACGGCGCGGCGCGCATGGCGAGCCCGTCGCTCCAGGCGTGCCGGTGCTGCGCGGTGATCGGCGCGGCGAGGCCGCGGCGCAGGTTCTCCAGGGTGCCGCGCTCGCTGAACCCGGCGCCGCGGAAGGGACCTTCGTCGAGGTCGGCGATCCGCTCGTGCCACGCATGCTCCACATGCGCGAGGCTGAGGCGCGCGCCGTGCTCGGCGAGCAGCAGCCCGGAGAAGATGGCGTACTCGGTGTCGTCCGTGCCCGCCGGGGCGGCGGCCACGAAGTCCTCGATGCGGCCCCAGCGCTCGCGGATCTGGGAGGGCTTCAGGTTCTCGACCGGCGCGCCGAGGGCGTCGCCGACGGCGAGGCCGAGCATGGCGCCGCGGGCCCGGTCGCGGGCCGTCGGGGCCGCCTGCGCGGCGGTGCGGCCCAGGGCGCGCAGGCGGACGGGGGCGGCGGGGGCGGAGGCGGGGTGGACGGGCGGTTCGAGGCCGGCTCCGGCGCTCATCGTACGGTGCTCATCGTGCTGATCGTGCTCTCTCCTCGTGCGCCTGCTCGTGCTGGTCCTGTGCCTGCTCGTGCGCCCTCCCCGGCCGCCGCCGTCACCGCTGGTACCGGTCGAGCACGAGGTTGCCGTCCTCGACCAGCGACTCGCGCAGCTCGTCCAGGTCGGTGTCGCCGTTGAAGTACCGCTGGAACGCCGGGGTGGCGATCTTGTCCGACCACTCGCGGTACCCCCGCACCCCGAGCACCGGTGCGGGCCGCAGCGAGCGGGCCACCTGCACGCCCGTGCGCCACCCGTATTCCTCGGTGTTCAGCGCCGGATCCTTGAGCGCCTCCCGGCCGGTGGGCAGCATCCAGTCGCCCGCGGCCAGTTCGGCCATGTGCTCCGGGCGGGTCATGAAGGCGATGAAGTCGGCCGCCGCCTGCCGGTGGTCGCTGTCCTCGGCCACGGACAGGGTCTGCGGGCTGACGCCCTGGGCGAGCCCCCCGGCGGGCCCGTCGCCCGCGGGCATCGGCAGCACCGACCACGCGAAGTCGTCCGGCGCCTGCTGGGTGATCAGCTGGCGGTACGAGAAGTTGAGCGGCACCATCGCGTACCGCCCGGCGAAGAAGCCCGGCAGCGTGTCGGAGCCGGACATGCCCAGGCTGCTGCGCGGGGCGGTGTGGTCCTCGTTGACCTGGCGGTCGATGGTCTCGGCGACGGCGGAGTCGCGGGGGCCGTAGCCGACGCGGTTCTTCGGGCCGTCGTCGGTCTGCTCCCGGGAGAACAGCCCGCCGCCGGTGGAGAGCGAGAGGTTCACCGACTGGCTGACGGGCTCCTTCATCCCCCACGCGACGCCGTACCGGTCGGTCCCGCCGTCCCCGTCGGTGTCGGTGGTCAGCTTCTTGGCCACCTCCTCGAACTCCCGCCAGCTCCAGGGGTCCGCCGGGGTCGGGATCCGCACCCCGGACTCGCGGAGCAGGCCGGTGTTGGCGAACATCATCCGCGGCTCCTGGAGGAAGGGGACGCCGTAGATGCCGCCGTTCATGGTGGTGGTCCGCCACGACTGCTCCGGGATGTCGGCGCGCAGCGACGCCGGCAGCAGGTCGGTGAGGTCGGCGAGGTAGCCGCCGTAGGCGAAGTCGGTGAGGTCGTCGGCGGCGTCGTGGATGATGTCGGGGGCCTCGCCGCCCTCGAAGGAGGTCAGCAGCTGGTCGTGCACGGTGTCCCAGATGCCCTGCACGTAGCGGACCTGGACGTCGGGGTGCTCCTCGTTCCACTCGGCGACGAGCCGCTTGTTGGCCTCGACGGACTCCTTCTGCCAGGCGAGGCTCAGGAAGTCGAGGGTCACGGTGCCGTCGTCGGAGCCGCCGTCGCCGCCGCAGCCGGCCACACCGGCCAGCAGCGCCAGGCTCAGGGCGGCCGCGGCGGAAGCGCGGCGGAAGCACGTCACGGGCCTCATCCCTTCACCGCCCCGGCGAGCATCCCGCTGACCAGCCGGCGCTGGAGCAGCGCGAAGAACAGCAGGCTGGGGATGGTGGCGAGGGTGGCGGCCGCGGCGAGCGGACCGAGGTCCACCACGCCCTCCGCCCCCAGGAACTGGGTGAGGATGACCGACATCGTCTGATTCTCCGGGGACTTGAGCAGCACGAGGGCGAAGAAGAACTCGTTCCAGGCGGTGACGAAGGAGAACATCAGCGTCGCCACCAGGCCGGGGGTGAGCAGCGGGAGCACCACGCTGACGAGGGTGCGCAGCCGTCCCGCGCCGTCCACGGCGGCGGCCTCCTCCAGCGAGACGGGCACCGCCTTGACGTAGCCCTGGAGCATCCAGAGCGAGAAGGGCAGGTTCCACACGACGTAGACGAGGACGAGCCCGGCCAGCGAGTCGATCATCCGCGCTTCCTTGAGCAGCATGAAGAGCGGGATGATGATGAGCACGAAGGGGAACATCTGGCTGACCAGGATCCAGCCGGTGGCCGCCGTGGTGATCTTCGAGCGCTTCCGCACCATCGCGTACGCGGCGGGCACCGCGAGGGCGACGGCGATGACCGCGGCGCTGCCGGCCACGAGCAGGCTGTTGCCGGCCGACCGCAGCAGCGGCTGGGCGTCGAAGGCGGCGCGGAAGTTCTCCAGGGTGGGGTCCTGGGGGATCCAGGTGGGGTCGATCCTCCCCAGCTCCTGCGGTGACTTGAAGGCCGTGGAGACCAGCCACACCAGCGGGAAGGCGAGGAAGACCAGGTAGGCCAGCAGGGCGAGGTACTGCCCGGTGCGGCCGGCGGCGCGCCTGGTGCGCAGGCTCGTGGGACCGCTCATCAGCTGGCCTCCTCCTTCAGTCGCCGGCGCAGGAACAGGGTGAGGAACACCGCGATGACCGCGATCATCGCCAGCCCCATGGCGGCCGCGTAGCCGTACTGGCCGTAGGCGAAGGCCTCTTCGTACGCGAAGAGCATGGGCAGCCGGGTCTCGCCGCCCGGGCCGCCCTGGGTGAGGACGAAGACCAGGCTGAACGAGTTGAAGTTCCAGATGAAGTTGAGCGCGGTGATCGCGATCACCACCGGCTTGATCGCGGGCCAGGTGACGGTCGTGAAGCGGCGCCAGAGGCCGGCGCCGTCGAGGGCGGCGGCCTCCTTCAGCTCGTACGGGACGTTCTGCAGCCCGGCGAGCAGGACCACCGTGGTCTGCGGCAGTCCGGCCCAGACGCCGACGGCGATGACGGCGGGCAGGGCGAGCGAGAGGCTGGTGAGCCAGCCGACGTTGTCGTCGATGAGGTGGAGCCGGCTCAGCGTCTCGTTCAGGATGCCGGCGTCCTGGTGGTAGACCAGCCGCCACATGATGCCGACCACGACCTCGGGCATCGCCCACGGCACGAGCGCGAGGGTGCGCGCGAACCAGCGGAAGCGGAGGTTCTGGTTGAGCAGCAGGGCCAGGCCGAGGGCGAGCACGAACTGCAGCGCGGTGACGCTGACGGCCCAGACGAGGCCGATGCGGAACGACTCCCAGAAGAGGGTGTCGTGCCGCAGGTCGGCGAGGTTCGCCAGGCCGACGAACTCGGTGGGCTCGGTGCGGCCGGCCTGCGCGTCGGTGAACGCCAGCGACACGCCGTACAGCAGCGGGCCGACGCTCAGCACCAGGATGGGTATGAGCGCCGGCAGCAGCAGGAACCAGGTGCCGCCGTCGAGGCCGAGGGCGGCCTTCCGGGCGCGTGCCGTGCGCGGTGGTGGGGTGCCTCGGCCGGCGGCCTTCGGTGGTGGAGCGGCAACGCTCATGCGGACCTCGCGCCTTCCTGCTCGTCGGAGCCCGCGGGCGCGGCGCCCGGGGAGGTGGAGCCGCGCACGACGAGCCGCGGCGCGGCGGTGGTGCGGCGGGCGGGGACGCGCTCGCCGCCCCCCGGCCCGAGCCGTTCGAGGAGCATCCGGGCGGCGCGCCGGCCGCGTTCGCCGGCGCCGAGGTCGACGCTGGTCAGCGGCGGCCAGGCGGCGACGGCCAGGTCGCTGTCGTCCATGCCGGCGACGGCGGCGTCCTCGGGTATGCGCCAGCCGCGGGCGTGCAGCGCCTGGACGGCGCCGATGGCGAGCTGGTCGTTGGCGCAGAACACGGCGTCCAGACCGGGGCGGGCGTCGAGCAGCCGGGCCACGGCGCGGGCGCCGGCGCCGACGCCGAAGTCGGTGGCGGTGACCAGGCCCGGGTCGTACGGGAGGCCGCAGGCGGCCAGCGCGCCGCGGTAGCCGCGGGCCCGGTTGCCGCCGGGGACGGTGTCCACGGGGCCGTTGACGAAGGCGATGCGCCGGCGGCCGGCCTGGACGAGGTGGTGTACGGCCAGCGCGGCGCCGGTGACGGAGTCGGCCTGGACGGCGTCGACGGGCACGCCGTCGGGCAGCGAGCCGATGACGACGACGGGGCCGGGAGCGGCGGTCAGCGCCTCGACGTGCTCCGGGGTGATGCGGATGGGGACGAGGACGAGGCCGTCGCTGGTGCGGTCGGCGAGGCTGCGGACGACGCCGAGTTCCTCGGCGACGTCGGCGTCGGTGGAGTGCAGCAGCAGGCGGTAGCCGGCGGCCTTCGCGACGGCCTGGATCTCGCGGACCATGGCAACGTAGACGGGGTTGCCGATGTCCGGGACGGCGAACGTCAGCTGGCGGGTGTGGCCGCCCTTGAGGGAGCGGGCCACCGCGTTGGGCACGTAGCCGAGTTCGGTGGCGGCGCGGCGGACCCGGTCCTCGGTCTCGGGGCGGGCGCCGAGGCCGTTGAGCACGCGCGAGACGGAGGCGATGGACACCCCGGCGCGCTCGGCGATCGACACGATCGTGGGTGGTCCCCCGGAGGACATCGCACTCGCCCCTTCGCGTTGCGTGAGCGGCCGGCCCAACAGGGCGTTCCTGTAAAGGTTTACAGCCGCTGGAAACGTTTACGTATGGTGCTCTCGCGTCACCCGGCCGTCAATGGCCGTACACATGTGATCTGCGTCTCGCCGGGCCGAGGGCGGCGGGCGGTGCGGCGGGGCGCCCGGCTGATCGTCGTCGGCAGCCCACGTCGCGGCTGACTGGGGAGGATCCGGGTTCCGAATAGCGGCATCGGAAAGAGGGCCTTAACGCCGCCGCACGATCTTTCTAACGTCTACGTCACCACAACATACGAGGTAACAGGGGGCCGGTATGCCTGCTGAGGCACTTTCTCGTCGCACCATGCTCGGAAGAGGCGCGGCGGCCGGGGGAGCACTCGCCCTGGGTCCGCTGCTGGCGGGTGAGGCGCTCGCGGCCGCGCCCGGGGCGCCGTCCGCCGCGCACCCCGGCAAGGGACGTCCCAAGGACGTCTACGGCCGCATCGGCGTCCGTCCGCTGATCAACGCGCGGGGCACGTACACCGTGCTCAGCGGCTCGCTGATGCTGCCCGAGGTACGCGACGCGATCGACGCGGCGGCGCGGCAGTACGTCCAGCTCGACGAGCTGGCCGACGCCGTCGGCCGCCGCATCGGCGAGCTGACCCAGACGGAGTTCGCGCTGGTCAGCGCGGGCTGTTCGGCGGGGCTGACGCACGCCGCGGCGGCGTGCACCGCCGGCGGCAACCCGGACCTGCACGTCAACATCCCGGACCTCACCGGGTTCCGGAAGACCGAGGCGATCATCCCGCGGCACTCGCGGAACGTCTACGAGGCCGCGATCAGCGCGGTGGGCCTCAAGGTCGTCCAGGTCGAGACGAAGGAGGAACTCCAGGCCGCGATCGGCCCGCAGACCGCGCTGGTCTACATCATGGCCGGGCCGCGGGTGGACGAGAGCGAGCTGGACACCGAGACGATCGCGTCGGTGACCAAGCCGGCCGGCGTGCCGCTGCTCGTCGACGCCGCCGCGGAGATCCTCACCATCCCCAACGTGCACGTCCAGCGCGGCGCCGACCTCGTCGGCTACAGCGGCGGCAAGTGCATGCGGGGGCCGCAGTCGGCCGGGCTGATCCTGGGCCGCGAGGACCTCGTCCGGGCCGCGTGGGTGCACAGCGCCCCGCACCACGGCTACGCGCGCGGCTTCAAGGTCGGCAAGGAAGAGGCCATGGGCATGCTGGCGGCGGTCGAGATGTGGGTCCGGCGCGACCACGACGCCGAGTACGCCGAGTGGACGCACTGGCTGAAGCAGATATCCCGCCGGGTGTCGTCGGTGCGCGGGGTGACCACCGAGATCCGGCAGCCCGAAGGGCTGTCCAACCGGACGCCCTCGCTGCGCATCCTGTGGAGCGCGGAGCGGCACGAGGTCACCGGCACCACCGTCATGAACGCGATGTGGGACGGCGAGCCGCGCATCGCGCTGAACGCCACCGGCGGCTCCGACCCGGACCAGACCGGGGTCTCCATCACGCCGTACATGATGGAGCCCCGCGACTGGCGGATCATCGCGGACGAGCTGGTCCGGCTGCTGCACGACCCGCCGCCGGCGCCGGAGAAGCCCCAACCGCCGGCCGCGGACGTCAGCGGCACCTGGGCCGTGGAGATCACGTACGCCGCGGGCACGTCGAGCGCGCACAGGCTGCGGCTGAGCCAGGACGGTGCGCAGCTGTCCGGCACGCACGCCGGCGAGTTCGTCAGCCGCTCCGCCTCCGGCAGCGTCAGCGGCACGGAGGTGACCGTGCGCAGCCGCTACGGCGAGGAGCACGGCGACGCGCTGAGCTACACCTTCACCGGCACCGTCGACGGCGACCGGATGGGCGGCGACCTCGACATGGGCGAGTACCTCAAGGGCTCCTGGACCGCGACCCGCTCCTGACCGCGGGCGCGCACCGGCCGGCACCGGCCGGCGCACGGGGCCGCATCCGTCCTCCAGATGTCATGCACAGAACATTCGCAAAGGAGTCAGGCATGTCCTCCAACCGCAGGGACTTCATCCGCAAGGCGGCGCCGGTGGCCGCCGTCGCCGCCGTGCCGGCGGTCGCCGGCGGCCAGGCGGTGGCCAGCGACGGCGAGCAGGGCCGGGGCCACGGCCACGGCCACCACCGCCCGCCGCGCAAGGAGGTCCACTACCCCGGCGGCGGCGAGCCGCCGGAGAACCCGCTGTTCAGCCCGATCGTGACCTACGGGAACATGGTCTTCATCTCGGGCATCGGCGCGCACTTCGAGGGCGACATCCGCTCCCACACCGACCACGTGCTGGGCGAGATCGAGCGCTACCTGGAGTCGGTCGGCTCGTCCATGGAGAAGGTCCTCAAGGTCAACGTCTACCTCGACACCCTGGACGACTACGACGGGATGAACGAGGTCTTCCGCGGCCGCTGGGGCACGGAGCCGGGCGTGCGCACCACCATCGCCGCCGCCGCCGGCATCCCCGGCGACTCCCTCGTCGAGATCGACTGCATCGCCGTCATCTGACGATCCGCACCGGTCCGTACCGCACGCGCCACCACCACCTGACACAGAGATGGGGAATCGAGTCGGCATGCACGTGAGATCGCGAGTTTCCCGGACGGTACTCCCCGCGGCGCTGACCCTCGTCCTGGGCGCCACCACCGTGAGCGCCTCGGCGCCCGCGGACGCCCGGGCCGAGGGGAAGGACGCCGAGGGGGCCGCGTACGACCTCGTCATCCGGCGGGGCCACGTCATCGACCCGAAGAACGGCATCGACGGCGTCCGCGACGTCGCCGTCAAGGACGGCAGGATCGCCCGGGTGGCGCGGCACATCGACGCCTCCGGGGCGGAGAAGACGGTCGACGCCCGCGGCGAGTACGTCACCCCCGGCCTGGTCGACATGCACGCGCACCTGTTCCCGGGGCCGAAGCAGGACTACGCCAACGGCTGGCACGGCGTGGCGCCCGACGGCTTCACCTTCCGCTCCGGTGTGACCACGGCCGTGGACACCGGCTCGTCGGGCGCGAGCAACTTCGCGCAGTTCAAGGAAGAGGTCATCGACAAGTCCAAGACCCGGGTGCTGGCGTTCCTGAACATCGTCGGCAAGGGCATGGCCGGCCACCCGTACGAGCAGGACCTGTCGGACATGGAGCCCGGGCCCGCGGCCAAGGTGGCGAAGGAGTACCCGGAGACCATCGTCGGCATCAAGACGGCGCACTACAACGGCCCCGAGTGGGACCCGGTCGAGAACTCCGTCGCCGCCGGCGAGGCGGCCGGCGTCCCGGCCATGGTCGACTTCGGCGCGGACAGCCCGGAGCGCCCGCTGTCGCAGCTGCTCACCGAGAAGCTGCGCCCGGGCGACGTCTACGCGCACATGTTCTCCGGGCTCCGCGGCGAGCTGGGCGCGGACGGCAGGCTCAACCCGGCCATGCACGAGGGCCGCGACCGCGGCATCGTGTTCGAGGTCGGCCACGGCGGCGGCAGCTTCTCCTGGGACGTGGCGGTGCCCGGGATGCAGGAGGGCTTCACGCCCGACGTCATCTCCACCGACCTGCACATCTCCAGCATGAACAGCGGCATGAAGGACCTGTCCAACGTCATGTCGAAGTTCCTGACGCTCGGCATGCCGCTGGAGGACGTCGTCGAGGCGGCCACCTGGAAGCCGGCCCGGACCATCCAGCGGCCGGAGCTGGGCAACCTGTCGCCCGGCGCGCCCGCGGACATCGCGGTGTTCTCCCTGGAGCGCGGCAGGTTCGGCTTCGTCGACAGCTTCGGCTGGCGGGTCGACGGCAACAGGAAGCTGGTCGCCGAGACGACCGTGCGCGCCGGCGAGGTCGTCTGGGACCTCAACGGCCAGTCCGCCCCCGAGTGGCACCCGGGGGCGAACCCGCCGGAGAACGTGGCCGGGGACCACGAGCACTGACCGCCGCGAACCGTCCCCCTCCCCGCCCCGGAGGGCGTCCCGGCCCGGGCCGGGACGCCCTCCGGGGCCCCGGCCTGCGCCGCCGCGCGCACCCGCGGGTGTGCCGCCCGGTCGCCGGCCGGTCAGGCGTTGCCGCGGAACGCGCGCAGCACCGCCCGGCCCTTGGCGTTGTCGGAGACCATGTAGACGGTGCTGCCGTCCCAGGCGAACGTGGCCGTGGAGGGCGAGCCCATCGACTGGCCCTTGACCGCCAGCGCGCCGATCACCGTGGTCTCGCCGCTGCGCACGTCGTACTCCGTCAGCTCCAGGTGGAAGCCCTCCCTGGGCTTCGCGGCGGCGATCAGCCGGCCGTCGGTGCCGTCGTAGCCGATCATCTGGAGATAGGCGCTCTTCGGCGTGTTCCACAGCAGCTTGCCCGACGTGAGGTCCACGGCGGCGAAGTGGACGTTGTCGCCGTACTCGGCGACGAGCACCCCGTCCTCGGTGACGAAGGTGTGGTCCGCCTCGAACTGCAGCTCGGCCAGCTCGCCGGTGAGCGGGATGAGCTTGCCCTGCTCGCCGTCGTCGGAGAAGGACTGCACGAACCGGTTCTCGTCGTCGTCCTGGAGGAGCACGGTCAGCGGGTCCTCGCCGAGGATGCGCTGGGCCTGCAGCTCGACGCCGGGGAAGCGCCACGGCTCGCCGCCGTGGCGGGTGTCGAGGACGCTGAGCTGGTGGCGCGGGGAGACATCCGTGCACTCGCTGCTGCCGACGGCGTGGTCGTCGCCGAGGACGAGGGTGGAGTCGCAGTCCTGGCCGCGGGAGGTGAAGTCCAGCCCGGGGGCGCCGCCCTTGGCGGTCCAGTTGTTGACGTACATACCGATGTTGGTGCTGATCGTGTCGTCGTTGACGGTCAGGACGGGGTTGGAGGTGCTGACGTCCCCGGCGAGGTTCTGGTGCCACAGCAGCGTGCCGGTGTCGACCTCGACCGCCGCGAGGTACGCGCAGTCGTCGCCGCCGGCGTCGAAGGCCACCGCGCCGATGCCGCCGGGGCTGATGGTGCGGGACATGGCGCACAGCTCGCCGGCGTGCTTCGGCTTCTTCACCCGCCACGTCTCCTTGCCGGACCGTACGTCGAACGCGCGCATGCCGCCGCGCTCGTCGCCGTGGACGACGTGGCCGCCGGCCGGCCACAGGCCGGGCAGGCTGCTCGCGTCGCCGCTGGCGACGTGGGTGCCCGTGAGCGGCGTCGACCACAGTTGCTCCAGCGCGTTCGGCGGCAGTTCGTCCTGCGCGGTGCCGCCGCTCCCGCCGCCGTCGTCGTCGGAGAGGAAGACGGCGGCGGCGCCGCCGCCGAGCACGGCGACGACGAGGAGCACGGAGAGCACGATGCCGACGGCCTTGGCGCCGCCGCCGGACCTGGGCGGGGGCGGCACGGGGTACGGCTGCGGCTGGGCGGGCGGCCCCGGCTGCCCGGGCATGCCGGGTGCGCCGGGCGCCGGCTGCTGCTGCGGTGCGTACGGTCCGGCCTGCGGCGGTACGTACGGCCCGCCGGCCTGCGGCGGTGCCCCCGGCGGCGGAGATGCGGGCGGAGGGCCGGGCGGCGGGGCGGGCGTGCCGGGCGGCACGCCGGGGGCGCTGTCCGGCGGCGGTCCGAAGCCGCCGCCCGCCTGCCCGCTCTGCCCGTACTCGTCGGCCACGCCGCATCCCCCCCGGATCCTCGGTCCCCGGCGTCCGCGCCGGTCGGCGGCCCCATGGTAGAGCCTGTCCGGACGGCGCAGGCGGCTGCCCCCGAAGGCCCGGCCGGGGCGTTGACGCCCCGGCCGGGCAGCGGAGTCGGCACGGGCCGCCGGCGCGGCCGGCGGGGGCGCGGCACGGCCGGAGGGCACACCCCCAGGGGCCCTCCGGCCGCATACCGCCGCGGCGTCCTCATCCCCTTGTCGGCCGGACCGTGCGGTGCCGCGGTGGTGCCGTCCTGCCCTCGGTCAGACGGCCTGCCACAGCGCCGGCACGTTCGGCGGCTCCCATCCCGGCAGGGCCTGGTGGGACTGGAGGCACCGATAGCTGGTCCCGCCGTACGTGACGGTGTCGCCGGCCTGGTAGACGGTGCCCGCGGCCCAGGTGCCGCCGGGCGGGTCGGTGGGCGGGTCGGTCCCGCCGTCGTCGGTCGTGGTCAGGGTCAGACCGTAGACCTGCAGGGCCGCGTTCACGGGCTGGAAGTACGTGGTGCCGCCGCTGCGGCAGTTGCCGGAGCCGCCGGAGGTCATGCCCTGGGCCTGGGTGCCCGAGATGAACGAGCCGCCGGAGTCGCCGGGTTCGGCGCACACGTTGGTGCGGGTCACCGGGCTGACGGTGCCCTGCGGATAGGTGACGCTGGTGTTGCGCTGCTGGATGGTGCCGCAGTGCCACCCCGTGGTGGAGCCGGACCGGCACACCGACGCGCGCTCGACGGCCTCGGTGGAGCCCTCGACCTGCTTGGTGCCGGTGCCGTAGCCGTTGACCGTCGGGGTGGCGTTCCACTGGCTGTTCACGCCGACCCAGGCGTAGTCGCGGCCGGGGAAGGTCGAGCCCTGGAAGCTGCCCTGGGCCTGCCGGTTGACGCCGGTCGTGGTCTGGCCCGTACGGCCGCAGTGGCCGGCGGTGACGAAGCCCTCCTGGCCGCCGCCGCGGGTCACCGAGAAGCCGACGGAGCAGCGGCCGCCGGAGCCGATGTAGTAGGCGTCGCCGCCGACGACGTCCGCGTAGGTGCGGGGCTTCTCGTGGGACCGCCGGATCGTCAGCAGGCTCTCGTCGACGCCGGCCGCGGCGGCGAAGCGCTCGGCCGCCGCGGGTCTGGAGGTGTGCAGCACCACGCGGTTGACGGCGGTGTCCACGTACCAGACCGGCACGTGGGCGGGCGAGGAGCGGTGGGCGACCCGGTCCAGGTCGGCCTTGGCCGCGTCGAGTGCGGCGAGGCTGTGGTCGACGACCTTCGCCCGGGCTCCTTCGTCGGTGATCCTCCGCGCCTCGGCGGCGTCGGTCGTCGCCACCACGACATCGGCGGAGGTCTTGCCCGACACCCACGCTCCCCCGTAGCTGCGGCCCAGTGACAGCCGCAGCGTGCCGGCGACGGCACCGGCCTCGCTCTCGTTGGCCAGCCGCGTCTTCGCCTGCGACGGGGTGAGGCCGAGGTCCCGCTGCATCGCCTTGAGCAGGCCCGGGGAGTACTGCCCCGAGGCCGAGTCGGGCGTGCCCGGGGAGTCGGATCCGAAGGCCGCTCCCTGGAGCCCGGCCAGGACGAGCGCGCCGACGGCGACGGTGGCGCCGGCCGCGCCCATGACCCGTTTGTGGAGCATGGAAGTCTCCTTGGTTTCGTGATTACGGCGAAACCGTAGCCATGGGCACGTCAGGTCGGCAGATACCAGTCCGCCCTTGCCATCGCGTTATGGAACGCCCCGCGCCGGTGCGCTCGCGGAGGTCGGGGGCCCGCGGGACGGCCGGGGGCGGCCCGGCGCGGCCGGGGGCGGTCAGACGGCGACCGGGGCGGGCGCGGTGCCGAAGTCCGGGTGCGCCTGGAGCCATTCGCGGTAGCTGCGGCTGCGCCGGGCCGCCTCGGCGTGCGCGGCGCGGGCGTAGCCGGTGACCGCGGCGGCGGTGCCGGCCGCGGGCGACCGGGGGTGCCAGCCGATGAGGTGCCGCCAGCTCAGCGGGTGGCCGGCGAGCGGCCGGGTGGCCAGCCCGGGGGTGGGCGGAAACGTCGCCCGGCACAGCCCCACCGCCCGTCCGACCTGCGCGAGATGGACGCAGGAGGCGCTGTCGGTCTCGTACACGGAGGCGGGCGTGAACCCGGCGCGGACGCAGGCCGCGGCGAAGCAGTCGCCGAAGCAGCCGTCGCCCGGGACGTCGGTCCAGTGCTCTCCGGCCAGGTCGCGCAGGTCGATCCGGCGGCGCTCCGCGAGCGGGTGCGCGGCGGCGAGCATGACGAAGACGGGGTCCGTGCCGACGGTCTGCCAGACGAGCCGCTCGGTCTGCGGGGGCCGGCTGTCGCCGCAGACGCCGATCAGCGCGAAGTCCAGCCGCCCCTCGGCGACCATGCCCGCCAGTTCGCGCACGGACCAGGCGGTGTACGTCGTCACCGGGGTCGCCGGGTGCGCGGTGGCGACCCGGTCGATGAGGCCGCCGAGCAGCGGGCCGTGGGTGCCGCCGAGCCGGAAGCGCGGCATGCCGCCCCACGCCCGGGCGAACCGCACGGCGTCCCGCTGCAGTTCGAGTACGCCGGGCAGCAGCACCCGGGCCCGGTCGAGGACGAGTTCGCCGAGCGCCGTGGGGCGCACGCCGTGCCTGCCGCGGTCGAAGAGCGGGCCGCCGAGTGAGCGCTCGATGCGCTTCAGCTGTGCGCTGAGCGCCGGCTGGGCCAGCCCGAGCGCGGTGGCGGCCCGGGTGAGGCTGCCCTCCTCGGCGATGGCCCGAATGGTCTTCAGGTGCCGCAACTCCAGGTCCATGCGGTCAGCTTGCGGTCCTGCGGCGGCCCCGGCAACCTTTTGGTCCGGACCAATGTCGAGGAGGGTGAGACGACGTGTCCGCTGACCCCGTCCCCATGCACCGGCTGGAGGTCCCCGCCCCGGAGGTGCTCCCCTTCGCCATCGGGTCGTTCGACTCGATCGGCCCGCTGTCGCGCGCCGGCTTCCCGCACCGGCACACGTTCCACGAGATCGTCTACGTCCGCGCCGGCCGCGGCCACCACGTGGTCGACCAGCGCAGCTGGCCGATCACCCCGCCGCACCTCGGCATCGTCACCCCGGGACAGGTGCACCACTGGGAGCGGGCGGCGGGGCTCGACGGCCATGTGATGATCTTCACCGAGGACTTCCTGCTGCCCACCCCCGGGGACCGGGACCGGCTGCGCGAGCTGTCCCGGGTCTCCTGGCTGAGCCCCGACCGGCGGTCGGCCGGGATCCTCGCCGCGCTCTTCGCGGAGATGACCCGGGAGTACGCCGGCCGGGCCCCCGGCTTCATCAGCGTGCTGCAGTCGTACCTGCACGTCCTGCTGATCCGGGCGGACCGGCTGTCCCGGACGGCCGGTACGGCGCCCGAAGGCGGCGACGGCGCCGCGGGGCCGCCGGCGGGGCGGGCGGCGGAGATCGCCCGGCGGTTCGACCGGCTGCTGGCCGAACCCGGGCCGGCGGTGGCCGGGTTGTCCGTGCGCGGCTGCGCGGCGAGCGTGGGCGTGTCGGTGGGCTACCTCAACGAGGCGGTCAAGCGGGCCACCGGGCTCACCCCGGGACATCTGATCAGGCAGGCCCAGGCCCGCGAGGCCAAGCGGCTGCTGGCCGCCACCGACCTGACCGTACGCCAGGTCGCCCGGCTGGCCGGCTTCTCCGACCCCGCCTACTTCAGCCGCTTCTTCCGCCGGGAGACCGGCAGCAGCCCCGGCGACTTCCGCCGCGGCACCCGTGCGGATCACCACGATCGCCGGATTCTGTCCATCGACTGCCCCGGCACGCCCGAATAGCGTCACTGGCACCCCGCCGCGGCGTCACCACGCCGATCCGGACGCGGGGCTCACGACCCCACTCCCCCGACCGAGGAGCCGTGATGCCGTGACCGAACAGGACAGGCAGGACAGCCGGGACACGTCCGCACCGGACGAGTCCGCACAGCCGCAGGAGAAGTCCGGGATCCGCCGCAAGTCCCTGCTCAAGGCCGCGCTCGTCGCCGCGCCGCTGCCGCTGCTCGTCGGCGGCGCCGCGCCGGTGCTCGCCCGCGACCAGGCGCGGCAGGGCCGGGAGCTGACCCCGACGCCGGAGGCGTGCGACCCCGGGGACCCGCCGACCAGGCAGCAGACCGAGGGCCCGTACTTCAGGCCCAACTCCCCGCGGCGTACGTCGCTGGTGGAGCCGGGCACGCCGGGCACCCGGCTGACCGTGACCGGGTACGTCTTCGGCCTCACCTGCCGGCCCGTCCCGGACGCGCTGCTGGACTTCTGGCAGGCGGACGTGAACGGCGCGTACGACAACACCGGCTACCGGTTCCGCGGCCACCAGTACAGCGACGCGCAGGGCAGGTTCAGCCTGCAGACGATCGTGCCGGGCCTGTACCCGGGCCGCACCCGCCACATCCACGTCAAGGTGCAGGCGCCGAACAACCCGGTCCTGACGACGCAGCTGTACTTCCCGAACGAGCCGCGCAACAACACCGACACGATCTTCCACCCGTCGCTGCTCATGACCGTGCGCGACGTGGGCTCGGGCCGGGAGGGCAGCTTCGACTTCGTGCTGAACGTCCGGCAGGACCCGGACCCGCCGGACCCGCCCGGGGGCACCTGGGCCGCCGGCACGTCGTACCGGCCGGGCGACACGGTCACGTACGGCGGCGCCACCTACCGCTGCCTCCAGGGGCACACGGCCGCCCCGGGCTGGGAGCCGCCGAACGTGCCCGCGCTCTGGCAGGCCGTCTGAGGTCCGCGGCCGGACCGCGCCCCGGTCCGGCCGCCCGCCGACCCGCGCCGCCGCGGCGCCCGGGGCCCACCTCCCCGGTCCGCGGCGGCGCGGCTCCACCCGCTCCGGAACCGTCCGAACCGTCCGGAAAGCGCTCCCCCCATGTCTTGACGGGGTGTCAATCCGCGGCGATCCTCTGGTTACTCAGCCGTAGGAATACTCCTCACCCTGACGCGCCACCGGAGGCGGGACCCCCATGACCCGACAGCCGCATCTGCGCAAGGCCGGTCTGATCACCCTCGTCACGGTCCTCTTCGCCGCCCTGACGGCACTCGGCACCGGCCCGGGCCCCGCCGCCGCGGCGAACGACTGGTGGGAGCCCGTCGCCCGACCCGCCCCGGACTCCCAGGTGAACGTCACCGGCGAGCCGTTCCGCGGCACGGACGCCGAGGGCGACGTCCGCGGCTTCATCGACGCGCACAACCACCTGATGTCGAACGAGGGCTTCGGCGGCCGACTCATCTGCGGCGAGCCGTTCTCCCCGGAGGGCGTCGCCGAGGCGCTGAAGGACTGCCCCGAGCACTACCCCGACGGCGCGCTCGCCCTCTTCGAGAACATCACCGGCGGCGCCGACGGCCACCACGACCCGGTCGGCTGGCCGACGTTCGGGCACTGGCCGGCCCACGACTCGCTCAGCCACCAGCAGAACTACTACGCCTGGCTGGAGCGCGCCTGGCGCGGCGGGCAGCGGATCCTGGTGCAGGACCTGGTCACCAACGGCCTGCTCTGCTCGGTCTACCCGGCCAAGGACCGCGGCTGCGACGAGATGGACTCGATCCGGCTGCAGGCCGAGAAGACGTACGAGATGCAGGACTACGTCGACGCGATGTACGGCGGCCCCGGCCGCGGCTGGTTCCGCATCGTCACCGACGCCGCGCAGGCGCGCGCGGTAGTCGCCGAGGGCAGGCTCGCCGTGGTGCTGGGCGTGGAGACCTCCGAGCCGTTCGGCTGCAAGCAGGTGCTCGGCATCGCGCAGTGCGACCGGGGCGACATCGACCGCGGCCTGGACGAGCTGTACGGCATGGGCGTGCGCAGCATGTTCCTGTGCCACAAGTTCGACAACGCGCTGTGCGGCGTGCGCTTCGACTCCGGCACCATCGGCGCGGCGGTGAACATCGGGCAGTTCCTGTCCACCGGCACCTTCTGGGCCACGGAGGAGTGCACCGGCCCGCAGCAGGACAACCCCATCGGGCTGGCCGATCCGCCCGCCGAGGCGGAGGACCTGCTGCCCGCCGGGGTCTCCGTCCCGTCGTACGACTCCCAGGCCCGGTGCAACACCCGCGGGCTGAGCGGGCTGGGCGAGTACGCGGTGCGCGGGATGATGGACCGCGGCATGATGCTGGAGCTGGACCACATGAGCGTCAAGGCGGCGGGCCGGGCGCTGGACATCCTGGAGTCGGAGTCGTATCCGGGCGTCCTCTCCAGCCACAGCTGGATGGACCCGGACTGGACCGAGCGGCTGTACCGCCTCGGCGGCTTCGTCGCCCAGTACATGAACCCGGCCGAGGACTTCGTCGAGCAGGGACGGCGCGACGCCGCGCTGCGCGACAGGTACGGCGCCGGGTACGGCTACGGCACCGACATGAACGGCGTCGGCGGCTGGCCCGCGCCCCGCGGCGCGGACGCCCCGGACCCGGTCGAGTACCCGTTCACCAGCGCCGACGGCGGCTCGGTCCTCGACCGGCAGGTCACCGGCGAACGCACCTGGGACTTCAACACCGACGGCGGCGCGCACGCGGGCCTCGTCCCGGACTGGATCGAGCAGATGCGGCGGCACGGCGGCGGCGACGTGGTCGAGGACCTGCTGGCCGGGGCCGAGTCGTACCTGACCACCTGGGGCGCCACCCAGGCGCACGAGGCGCCGGCGAACCTCGCCGCCGGGGCCGCCGCCACGGCCAGCTCCACCGAGTTCAGCCTGTTCACGAGCTACGCCCCGCCCCGCGCCGTGGACGGCGACCGCGGCACCCGCTGGGCCAGCGACTGGAGCGACGACCAGTGGCTGCGGCTCGACCTCGGCGAGAGCCGCCGGATCGCGCGGGTCACGCTGGACTGGGAGCGGGCGTACGGCAGGGCCTACCGCGTCGAGGTCTCCGCCGACGGCGGCGCCTGGCGCACGGTGTGGGCGACGGAGGCCGGGAACGGCGGGCTCGACACCGCGCTGTTCGACCCGGTCGACGCGCGGTATGTCCGCATCGTCGGGGTTCAGCGGGGCACGGAGCACGGCTACTCGCTCTACGAGGTCGGCGTCCACGGCCGGTGAGGGTTCGGCGTAAGATCGGCCAATGGCTGACTTGACCGAAACCACACCCGGCTGGCTGGCTCCCGAGGAGCTGGAGTCGGCGCGCGCACGGATGCCGGTCCTCTACGTCGACGCGGTGCCCGTCCGCGTCGACGACCGGGGCGAGGTCACGCACGTCGGCCTGCTGCTGCGGATCGGCCCGGACGGGGCGGTGAGCCGGGCGCTCGTCTCCGGCCGGGTGCTGCACCACGAGCGGGTCAGGGACGCGCTGCTGCGGCATCTGGAGAAGGACCTCGGTCCGGTGGCGCTGCCGCGGGTGCCGGCGTCGCCGCAGCCGTTCACGATCGCCGAGTACTTCCCGACGCAGGGCATCACCCCGTACCACGACCCGCGGCAGCACGCGGTGTCGCTGGCGTACGTCGTGCCGGTGGCGGGCGACTGCCGGCCGCGGCAGGACGCGCTGGACTTCGTGTGGTTCACGCCGCAGGAGGCGGCGTCGGCGGTCGTGCAGCAGGAGATGCCCGGCGGTCACGGCCATCTGCTGAAGCAGGCACTCGCACACGTGGGGTACGTCGCCTCCTGAACGCGCCGCGCACCGCCGCCGCTCCGGCCGACGGGGCAGCGGTGGGCGCGGGCCCGGGCGGCGGCGGGTCAGGGGCGGCCGGCGGCGGGGACGCGTTCGGCCTCGGGGGGCGGGCCCGGCGGGGTGCCGTCGCCGAACGGGCGGCCGCCCAGCTGCTCGCGGTGGTGCGGGGTGAGCCAGGCGGACAGGTCGGGCCCGGCGGGGACGATGCCGGTGGGGTTGATGCCCGTGTGGACCTCGTAGTAGTGCCGCTTGATGTGGTCGAAGTCGACCGTGTCCCCGAAGCCGGGCGTCTGGTACAGGTCGCGGACGTACGCCCAGAGCACCGGGTCTTCCGCGATCTTATTGCGGTTGCACTTGAAGTGGCCCTGGTAGACGGGGTCGAAGCGGACCAGGGTGGTGAACAGCCGGATGTCGGCCTCGGTGAGGGTCTCGCCCACCAGGTAGCGGCGGTCGGACAGCCGCGCGGACAGCTCGTCCAGCCGCCGGAACACGTCGCGGTACGCGCCCTCGTACTCGTCCTGGCCGGTGGCGAAGCCGGCCCGGTAGACGCCGTTGTTGACGTCCCGGTAGACGCCGTCCATCACCTCGTCGATCTCGTCGCGCAGCGCCTCGGGGTACAGGTCGGGCGCGCCGTCGCGGTGCAGGGCGGTCCACTCGGTGGCGAAGTCCAGCGTGATCTGCTGGAAGTCGTTGGTGACGAGCTTGCCGCTGGGCACGTCGACGATCGCCGGCACGCTGACGCCGCCGGGGTAGCCGGTCTCGCGCGCGTCGTACGCCTCGCTGAGGAAGCGGATGCCCAGCACCGGGTCGCGGCCGTCGGGGTCGAGCGTGAAGCGCCAGCTGCGGTCGTCCTGGATCGGGTCGGTGACGCCGACGGAGAGCGCGGACTCCAGGCCGAGCAGCCGCCGGGAGATCAGCGTGCGGTTGGCCCAGGGGCAGGCGCGGCTGACCACGAGCCGGTAGCGCCCGGCCGCGACGGGCCAGCCGTCCTCGCCGGCCGCGGTGATCCGGTCGGCGAAGTGGCTGCGGGAGCGCTTGAAGCGCTTCCTGCCGTACTCCGTGTTGCCCTGCCCTGCCCCGTCGAGCTCGCTGCTCATCGCCGGCCCCTTCGTCGCCGTCCGACACCACCGCGTCCATTGTCCGGTGCGCGCCCGCCCGGTGTCAGGCGGTGCGCCGCGCGCCGGGCGCGTCGCCGCGCGGCCGGATCAGGGCTGCGCCGCGGCGGTGCGGTAGTGGTACGTGCACACCTCGCGGAAGCCGGCGCGCCGGTACAGCCGCAGCGCCGCCGGGTTGTCGCGCTCCACCTGGAGGTACAGGTGCGTCGCGCCGTGCGCCCCGGCCCAGCCGGCCAGGGCGCCGAGCAGGCGCCCGCCCGCGCCCCTCCCCCGCGCCGCGGGCAGCGTGGCCATGGCGAACACGCCGGCCCAGCCGGTGTCGGCCACCGCGCGGCCCACCGCCACCGTCGCGTCGCCGTCCAGCACCCGGGCGTACGCGGACGGGCCCGTGACCCGGTCGAGCAGGGCCCGCTCGGCGGCGGGGTCGCCGCCCGGGCCGTGGACCGCGTGCCAGACATCGGACCACGCGCCGCCCGGGCGGTCGTCGACCCGTGCCCGCAGCCCGTCGCCCGCCCGCTGCCGCGGCACCGCGGCGGCCGCCGCGACCTGCAGCGAGACCGGGTTCGCGCGGTGGTAGCCGCGGCCGGCCAGCAGGTCGTCGAGCCCGGCGGGGCACGCGGGCGGAGTGATCTGGAACCGTGCCGCCGCGCCGTGCCCGGCGTAGAACTCCTCGGCCCGCGCCACCCGGCGCGCCAGCTCCGCCCGGTCCACCCGGTCCGCGGGGCCGCCCGGCCCGTGCGGCAGCACCGAGGCCACCCACCAGGAGCTGCCGGGGTCGTACCGCAGCCACCAGCCGTCCTCGTACGCGACCTGCCGCGCGGGCAGGGCCCGCGCGGCCCGCTCCTGCAGGCCCCGGACGGACCCGGGCGCGGCGGCTGGTGCGGCGCCGGGGGCCGCGGCGCTCACGGCCGCCGCTCCGCGAGGAACGCGAGCACCCTCTCGGTGAGCAGTGCGGCGGCGGCCGGGTCGTACGACGGGAGGGTGGAGTCGGCGAAGTAGTGCTCGTCGCCGGGGTAGAGGAACAGCTCCCGGTCCACGGCACCGGCCACCAGCTCGCGCGCCGCGTCGAGGTCGCCCTCGCCGGCGAAGAGGGGATCGTCGGCCTTGCCGTGCACCTGCACCGGCACGCCCTCGGGCCAGGCGGGGCCGAACTCGGCCACCGGGACGCAGGAGTGGAAGAGCAGCGCTCCCCGCGCTCCGGCGCGGGTCTGGGCCAGGCGCTGAGCGGGCAGCACGCCGAGCGAGAAGCCCGCGTACACGACCTCGGCGGGCAGCGCGTCGGCCGCACGGACGCCGCGAGCGGCCACCTCGCCGAAGCCGATCCCGGCGACGTGCGCCATCCCCTCCTCCAGGGATCCGAAGGTGCGGCCCTCGAAGAGGTCGGGCGTGTGGACGGTGTGCCCCGCGCGGCGCAGCTCGTCGGCGAAGGCGACGACGCCGGGGGTGAGCCCCAGCGCATGGTGGAAGAGCACGGTCTCGGCCATGGTGACGCCTCCGCTCGCGGACGCGGATCGGATCTTCCGGGCACTCTAGATCGCCCGGAGTGCGCCGTTCAACGGAAGTCCGCGGGGCGGCGGCGGTGTGCACCGCGGCGGTGCCGGTGCAGCACCAGCAGGCCGCCGACGCCGGGGATGACCGACCGCGACCGGGTGCCGCGGGTGGTGTTCACCGGGGTCGCCGCCCAGGTGAGCGCGATGACCGTCAGGTAGGCGGTGCCGTGCAGGGGGCCGCCGAGCGAGGAGACGGCCTCGGTGTGCACGGTGAACAGGTTGACCAGCAGCGCCGCGAGCGTGACCAGCTCGACGGCGGCGGCGATCCGCAGGGCGCGCACGGTTCACGCCCCCGTGGTGGAGCCGGGGCGGACGATCATCAGTACGACGACGACCGCCCACAGCAGGTTGAAGACCCCGGTGAGCATGCCGAGCCGGGTCGCCGCCGGGCGCAGGCCGTCGTCCGCCGCGGCGGGGGCGTCGCCGGCCGTGCGGGCGAGGAGGCGCTGCTGGCCGGGCAGGATCGCGAGCGCGAGCAGGGCCGCGGCGCCGGCCGTCAGCGCGATCGAGGCGAGCAGCCAGGCGTCGGTCAGCACCCCGAGCTGCGCGCCGGTGGCCAGGCCGAAGGCGGGGACGGCGAGGCCCACGACCGCGTACGCGCGGCAGACGCGGTGCAGGAACGCGGCGGTCCCGCCGCGGTGCGCGGGCTCTGCGGCGGCCGACTCCCGCACGATCCGCGGGAAGACCGACGCCGCCACGGCGATCGGTCCGACGGCCAGGATCGCCGCCAGCACGTGTACGGACAGCAGGAACTTCGTCACCGCACCCTCCGAGAGTAGCCCACCTACATATTGGCTACCAATACATAGCACACCAACAACAAGAGGTAGAGTGGGTGCCCATGAGAGGCGATCCGGTACGCGGGCACCTGGACGGACTGCTGCTCGCCGCGCTCGAAGACGGCCCCCTGCACGGCTACGCGATCATCACCGCCGTGCAGCAGCGCAGCGCGGGCACGCTGGAGCTGCGTACGGGCACGGTCTACCCGGCCCTGAACCGGCTGGAGCGGGCGGGCCTGCTGCGCAGCAGCTGGGAGTCGGTGGGCGAGCGGCGGCGGCGCTGCTACGCGCTGACCGACGCGGGCCGCCGGGCCCTGGCCGACGAGCGCACCGCCTGGCGGGAGTTCACCAGCGCGATCGGCTCGGTCCTGGACCCGGCCCGGGCGCCGAGGCCGGCGACGTGACGGCCCGCGGCCCCCGCGCGCCCCGCGGCCCGGACAGCGGCGCCGATTCCGGCGCCGCGGGCGCGTCCGGTGCGGCTCCCGGCCCCCCGGCGCGTACCGCGGTCGACGACCACCTCGCCGCCCTGGACGCCGCGCTGTCCGGGCCCGCACGCGCCAAGTCCCGGATGCTCGCGGAGGTACGCGACGGGCTCGCCGACGCCGCCGCCGCGCACACGGACGCCGGCGCACCCACCCGGGCCGACGCGGCGGCCCGGGCGGTGCGCGACTTCGGCACCGTCGAGGAGGTCGGCCCCGCGTTCCAGCGGGAGCTGACCATCGTCCAGGCCCGGCAGACCGCCCGGATCGTCGCGCTGATCGTCCCGTTCCTGATGGCCTGCTGGTACCTGGTCGGGGTCACCGCCGACGACGCCGGCGGGCGGCTGCCCGCGCCCGTGCACGTGCTCGCGGCCAACCTCGGCGGTCTCGCCGCGCTGGCAGCGCTGCTCGCCGCCGGGTCGCTGGCCGCCACCGGCGCCGTGTCCCGCCGGCTGGCCACCCCGCGGCGGCTGCCGCTCGTGGTGGCCTGGACCGGCACCACCGCGGCCGTGGCGCTCGCGGTCAGCGCGCTCACGCTCAGCGCCGGCGCGGTGCTGGCGCAGGACTGGCCGGTCAGCGCGCTGGCCGGGGCGCTCACCCTGGTCGCGCACACCCGGCTGGCCGCCTCCGCCCGCGCCTGCCGCCGCTGCGCGCTGCTGGCCCGCTGACGCACCGCTGACGCACCGGATGCCCCGCCGCGCGCACCGGCCCACTGCCCGGGCACGCCGCCGCCCGCGGCGCCCGGACGGCGCGCCGCGGGCGGCGACGGTCGGGCCCGGCCGTGGGGCGGCGGCCGGGCCCGGTCCGCACGGTCGGTGGCGAACCGTACGGCCCCTCCCCGGTCTACGGGAGGCCGCGATCCAGCGCGTTGAACAGGGTGCCGTTCGCCAGGTCTCCGGACATCTCCCAGACCATCCCGCCGAGCAGGCCCTTCTCCCTGATGTACGCCGTCTTCCGGTCGATGGCCCAGGTGTCGTCGAACGACCACCACTGGCCGTTCGGCCCGGTGTACCCGTACGTGGCCACGGACTGGGTGTCGTGGTGCACGGTCATGCCCGGCACCATGGCGGTGAGGTTGTCGTAGCCGCGGGTGCCGGCCTCCTCCTGGAACTGGCCCGGCGCGGCCCCGTTGGCGCTCTGCCACTCGCCGTTCGCGCCGCCGTCGGCCACCTGCTGCCAACCGCGCCCGTAGAACGGGAAGCCGATGGTCAGCTTGCGCGGGCTGACGCCCGCGTCCAGGTAGTGCTGCACGGCGCCGTCGATGCTGAAGTCGTCCGGGTACGGCGACTGCGCGTCCGGGTAGAGGTTGGCCTGGTGGCCGGTGCGGTGGGGCTCCCACGAGTTGTCGCTGCCGGAGCCGTGGAAGTCGTAGCCCTGGACGTTGGCGAAGTCCATGTACCTGAAGATCTCCTGCAGGTCCCAGCCGGCGTCGATCTTCTCCGGGTCGGCGGGGGTGAAGGCGGTCAGCAGCTTGTGGTCGCCGCCCAGCGCGTCGAGCTGCCGCCGGAACTCGGCGATCAGCGCGGTGTTGTTGGCCTTGTCCTCGGGGCTCCAGTGGTTGCCCGGGTGGCCGTCGGGCGAGCCGGGCCACTCCCAGTCCAGGTCGATGCCGTCGAAGATGCCGGCCGCGACGCCGGGGCCGCCGGCGCCGTTGTACTCGGGCAGGTCGCCCTTGATGTACATGTCGATGCAGGACTTGACGAACTTCTCCCGGGCGGCGGGCGTCGCCGCGGCGTCCGAGAAGTACTTGGAGTACGTCCAGCCGCCCAGCGAGATGAGGATCTTCAGGTGCGGGTGCTTGGCCTTGAGCTTCTTCAGCTGGTTGAAGTTGCCGCGCAGCTTGCCCCAGCCGTCGTCGGCGACGCCGTCCACCGACTGGCCGGCGGGGAAGGCCCGGCCGTAGTCGGCCTCGGCGTCGCCGGCGCCGTCGCCCTGGTTGGGGTCCTGCGGGTCGGGCGAGGTGCCCTTGGTGACGCCGTTGAGGCAGGTGAGGTTCCGCGGGTCGATGTTGGCGAAGGCGTAGTTGACGACGTCCAGCCCGGCGGCCGCGCCGGAGGTGTCGAGGTCCTTGACGAAGTACTGGCGGCCGTAGATGCCCCACTGCACGAAGTAGCCGACCTTGGCGTAGCCGCCCTCGCCGACGGCCTCGTCGGTGGTGACGGTGAGGGTGTTGCCGGCGGGCGAGGGGTTGTCGGCGGCGTCGCGGGCCCTGACCGTGAAGTCGTACCGCGTCGCGGGCGTCAGCCCGGTCAGCGTGGTGGTCAGGGTGTCGGCGGGCACGCTCGCGGCGAGGGCGGTGCCGCGGTAGACGTCGTAGGCGGCGACGCGCTTGTCGTCGGTGGCCGCGTCCCACCGCAGCGCCACGGTGCTGGAGGTGACGTCCGTGGCGCGCAGGTTGCCCGGTGCCGTGGGCGGCACCGTGTCGGTGGCCGGGTCCACGGTGGTCGCGGTCACGGGGGCGCTGGGCGGGCCCTCGTTGCCGCGGGAGTCCTCGGCGCGGACGGTGAACTCGTAGGAGGTGGCCGGGGTCAGGTCGCGGACGGTGGCCCGGGTGGTGGCGCTGGCCGCCACGACGGAGCCGCCGCGCAGCACCTCGTACGCGGTCACGGGGAAGTCGCCCGGCGCCGCCTCGTTCCACTCCAGCGTCACGGTGCGGGCGGTGGCGTCGGCGACGGTGACGCCGGCCGGGGCCCGCGGCGGCACGGCCGGGGTGCCGTCGCACTTCTCGCCGTTGATGAGGCAGCCGGTGGGCGCCGTCATCGGGCCGCTGCCGGTGAACGTGTAGCTGTACGGCTCGGTGTCGCGCCCGGCCGGGACGCGGGCGTTGTAGTACGCGGGCGTGACGGTGACGTGGCGGCCGTCGACCTGCGCGGTGCCGTGGGTGTGGTTGCTGACCGACACGCCGGCCGGCAGGTCGAACTCCAGCGACCAGGTGTCCACCGCGGCGGTGCCGGCGTTGGCGACCACGAACTTCCCGGTCCACGAGGAGCCGCTGCCGGAGCTGCTGAACGTCGCGGTCAGCCCGGCCTCGGCGCGGGCGGGCGGGGCGAGGGTGGTGAGCCCGGTGAGCGCCAGCGCCAGCACGGCGAGGACGGCGAGCAGGCGCCGGGGCGCGGAAAACGGTCTGAGGCGAAGGGGTGCGGCTCTCTGCACGGACACGGCTCTCCTTGTGGGAAGACGACGTCCACCCGCGCCGGGTCGTCCGAGGCTCGGGTGGTCGGACGCGAATCGTGCGGTATAGACCTCTAAGACATCCCTGGGTCGCGAGCATGTCAATGCGGTGGGTGAGGGCCGCGGCCCGTACCAATCCGGGCGGCGGGACGACTACGCCGCGCTCCGGCGCAACGCAAAGGACTGGACCAATCCGCGCAAATTTTACCTTTACTTGACCCTTCGCCGCCCGCAACCCGCTGCCGCGGATCCGGAACCTGCCGCCGCGGCGAGGGCGTAGCCTGCGGTTCCATGGACGGACTCTCCGCGGCGGCCGGGCGCCGCGCCCGGGACCTCGGCATCGTCGTCGGCCGGCTCGCGCCCGGGCCGTACGGCGCGATCACCGACGTGCCGGGCGTACGTGTGGGGCACACCACGCTGCGCGAGCCCCCGCTCGTGCACAGCGGCGTCACGGCGATCGTGCCCGGGGACGTGCACCCGGGCGCGCCGCTGCCCGCCGGGGTGTTCGCCGGGAACGGGTACGGCAAGCTCATCGGCAGCACCCAGCTCGCCGAGCTGGGCACGCTGGAGACACCGGTGCTGCTCACCTCGACGCTGTCGGCGTTCCGGGCCGCCGACACGCTCGTCGGCTGGATGCTGGAGCGGCCCGCGTGCGCGGGCGTGACGAGCCTGAACCCGGTCGTCGGCGAGTGCAACGACGGCGCGCTGTCGGACATCCGGGCCCGGCCGGTGCGGGCGGAGCACGTGCGGGCCGCGCTCGACGGGGCCGCCGGCGGGCCCGTCGCCCAGGGGTGCGTGGGCGCGGGCACCGGGGTGGCGGCGCTGGGCTTCAAGGCCGGCGTGGGCACCGCGTCCCGTACGGTGCGGGTCGCGGGCCGGAGCGCCCGCGTCGGGGTGCTCGTCCAGGCGAACTTCGGCGGCACGCTGCGCGTCCTGGGCCGCACGGTCACCCCCGCCGACGTCGGCGTCCCCGGGCCGGCGGCCGGCCCGGAGGCCGGCTCCTGCATGGTCGTCGCGGCCACCGACGCGCCGCTGGACGCCCGGCAGCTGACCCGGGTGGCGCGACGTGCGGTCTTCGCGCTGGCCAGAACGGGCGCGTCGTACGGGCACGGGAGCGGCGACTACGCGATCGCCTTCGGCGTGCGCCCCGGGGGTACCGCCCACGCGCGCAGGGGGTACCGCCCACGCGCGCTTGCGCGCCGTGGGGGAGCGCGGTGGGGGAGGCCGCCGCCGGCCGACGCCGCGCTCGACCCGGTTTTCGAGGGGGTCATGGACGCGGTCGAGGAGGCGGTGCTCGACTCGCTGCTCGCCGCCGTCACGACGACCGGCCCGCACGCCCGCACGCGCCACGCGCTGCCGGCCGACCGGCTGGCGGCGCTGCTCGGCATGCGCTGACCGCGCCCCGGCGCACGGGTCCCTCAGCGCTCGCGGTCGGCGCGGGCCTCCTCCGCCGCGGGCTCGCGCGCCGCCGCGGCGTCGCGGGCCGCCGCGGGGTCGTGCTTGACGTCCGCCGTCGCGGGGCGGCGCTCGCCGACCGCGGGGGCGATGAAGATCGCCGTGGCGACCAGCGCCAGGACGGCGATCATCGCCGAGCGCAGCCCGTAGTGGTCGCCCAGGAAGCCCAGGCCGGGCGGGCCGACGAGGAAGGCCGCGTACGCGATCATCGCCACCAGGCTCACCCGCGCGGTGGCGTTCGGGCCGGAGTCGCCGGCGGCGGAGATCGCGACGGGGAAGCCCAGCGAGGCGCCCAGGCCCCAGAAGAGGACGGCGGCGCCCGCCGCCACCGGATGGTCGACGAAGATCACCACGACCAGCCCGAGCGCCGCGGACACGGCGCTGGTCCGGATCACGAGGAAGCGCCCGAAGCGGTCGATGAAGTAGCCGCCGCAGAAGCGGCCCACGGTCATGGCGGCGGCGAAGCCGACGTACACCAGCGAACCCAGCGCCGCGTCCACGTCGTGGCCGTCGACCATGAGCAGCGGCAGCCAGTCGGTCGCCGCGCCCTCCGCGAGCGCCATGGCCAGGACGACCCCGCCGATCAGCAGCAGCCGGGTGTCCTTCCACAGCGGCCGCCCGCCGCCCGCGGCGTCCCTGTCTGCGTCCGTGTCTGCGTCCGTGTCTGCGTCCGGGTCCGTGTCCCCGGCGCCGTCACCGTACGCCTGCCTGCCCACGCCGGCGGGGACGTGGCCGAAGGAGGCGAGGAAGAGGGCGAGCGCGACGCCGGCCATGATGAGCAGATGCCACTGCACGGGGAACCCGGCGGCCGTGGCCAGCATGCCGAGGCTCGCGCCGACCACGGTGCCGAGGCTGAAGAACCCGTGCAGCGTCGTCATCACGGACCGGCCGAGCAGCCGCTCGACCTCCGCCCCCTCCACGTTCAGCGCGACCTCGCCCGACCCGCCGCCCAGGCCGAAGACGAAGAGCCCGGCGGTGACGAGAGCCGCCGACGAGGTGAGCGCCCCCGTCCCCACCCCCGCGACGCCGAGCGCGATCAGCACCGTGCCGCCGCCGATCACCGGCCGGGTGCCCATCCGGGCCACCAGCGGCCCCGAGCTGACGATGCCGAGCGTGGAGCCGACGGACAGGCCGAAGAGGATCAGGCCCATCTCGGCCGTGGACGCCCCCAGTTCGTCGCGGACGTCCGGGGTGCGGGTCACCCACGAGGAGAGCGACAGGCCGGGGATGAGGAACATCAGGGACAGCGACAGGCGCCGGCGGCGCGAGGCGGTGACCATCGGGGGCTCTCTTTCGAAGCGGTGACTCGTCAGCGCCTGGGCGACGGCCGTGCGGGCAGAGCGAGGGAACCGCGTGGCGGCGGGCTCCTCCCGCAGTCTCGTTCCGACCCGGCCACCGGCTCAAACCAGTTTCGGTCCGCGGACTCCCGCCCGGGGGCCGCGGGCCGGGCGGCGGACGGTGCGCCGGCGGGGCGGGCCGGCGCGTTTGCGCACCCCGGGCGCCGACGCGTGATCGACAGAGTAAGGTAAGCCTTACCTCTGCCTCAGCTGCCGGGTGTTTCCAGGAAGGTGTCAGGTCAGGATTCCGTGCGGTTATATCTGCTGGCGCGCAACCCCACCGACTCGGTCACGGACGGCTTCCTCCCCGCCGCACGCCGCCTCGGCCTCGACGTCACCGTGCTCACCGACCAGCCCGCCGCCCACCGGCGGCGCGCCCCGGAGCCGGAGACCCTCGGCTGCGACGTACGCGACTTCCGCGCCGTGATCAGCCGCGTCTCCGCCCACCACCGGCCGGCCGCGGTCTTCACCAACAGCGACCACCTCCAGACCCAGGCGGCCCTCGCGGCCGAGTACTTCGGCCTGCCCGCCAAGAGCTGGCGGGCGGCCCTCGCCACCAAGGACAAGGCGGAGATGCGCCGCCGGCTCGCCGCCGCCGGTGCGGACCCGGTACGGGCGGCGGAGCTGCCCGCCGGCGCGGACCCGGCGGCGGCCGCCGCCGCGGCGGGCGTGCCGTACCCGTGCGTGGTCAAGCCGCGCGAGGGCGTCGCCAGCGAGGACGTGGTGCTGGCCGCCGACGCGGCGGAGCTGGTGCGGCGCTGCGCGGAGATCCGGGCGCGGCGGCCGGGTGAGGCGCTGGTGGTCGAGGAGTTCCTCGACGGCGAGCTGTACACGCTGGAGACGCTGGGCGACGGGCGGGTGCGCCACCTGCTCGGCGGCTTCCACACCGAGCTGTCGCCGCCGCCGCACTTCATCGAGGAGCGCATGGCCTACATGCCCGCCCACCCCGCGCCCGTGACCGCCCAGGTGCTCGCGCAGCTCGACGCGCTGGGCGTCGGGTTCGGCATCTGCCACACCGAGTTCGTGGTGCGCGCGGGCCGGGCGCGGATCGTGGAGGTCAACTACCGCGCCGTCGGGGACCAGTGCGACCTGCTGCTCGCCCGGCTGCTGGGCGTCCCGCTCTTCGAGCACGTCCTGCGCACGCACCTCGGCGAGCCGCTGCCCGCCGACCTGGGGGCGCGTACGGACGGGCGGGCGCGGCTGTCCTACCCGTGCGCGGCCGCCGCCGGGACGCTGACCGCCGCGCCGGGCCCGGCCGACCTGGTGGTGGACGGGGTGGAGCTGGCGTACCGCCCGCTGCGCGCGGTCGGCGAGCGGCACGAACTGCACCGGACCAACCGCGACTTCCTCGGCGTGGCCCGCGCCGTCGGCACGGACCAGGCGCGGGTGGACCGGGTGGTGGCGGAGTTCCTGGCCGCGCAGCGCTGGGAGATCACGCCGTGAGCGGGGCCGCGCCGGACGGCGACGGCGGCGGCACCCGGGCCCCGGACGCCGCGGAGGCCGAGCTGACGCTGCGCGTGCTGAGCGCGCTGCTGCGCGAGGACGCGGCGGGACTGCGCACCCGCGGCACGCCGGTCGACCGGGCGGACGGGCGGTGGCTGCGGCTCGCGGACCCCCGCGGACCGGGCGCGCTGCTGCTGCCGGTCGCGCCGGACGGCTTCCAGGGCACCTACGGCGCCCGCCTGCCGCTGCTGCTCCGGGCGGCGGACGGCCGGACCACCGAGGTCACCGGGCTGGACGCCGTGCTGGCCGCCCTCGCCGGGCAGGCCGAGCCCGAAGACCGCGGCGGCTTCGCCGACTTCGCCGCGGAGTGCCGCCGGGCGCTGGCCGCCATGCGGCTGCACACCGCCACCTGGCCGGGCACCGCGGCGGCGCTGAGCCGGCGGTACGGCCCGGACCCGGCCCGCTGGACCGGGCACGCCGGCACGCTCGCGTACGACACGCTCGCCGCCCGCCTCGACCACCCCGTCTACCCGGCCTCGCGCGGCCGCGCCGGACTCACGACCGCCGACCTGCGCGCCCACGCCCCGGAGTGCCACCCGCGGTTCGCGCTGCGCTGGCTCGCCCTGCCGCGCGACGCCCTCACCGGCAGCGGCGCGCTGGACCCGGCGGCCGCGCCGGTCCCGCCCGCCGCCTGGCCCGTGCCCTCCGCCCTCGGCCTGCCGGCCGCGCTCGACCGCACCCATCTCGCCCTGCCCGTCCACCCGCTGACCCTCGGCGGCCCTCTGGACGCCGCGCTGCGGGACGCCGGGCTCGCCGGCCGGGCGGCGCTCGCCCCGGTGCCGTACCTCGACGTGGTGCCGACGCTGTCGATGCGTACCGTCGCCGCGGCCGCAGACCCGCGGCTGCACCTGAAGCTGCCGCTGGCCACCGCCACCCTCGGACTGCGCAACCGGCGCACCGTCAAACCCGCCACCCTCGCCGACGGCGCGACCGTCCAGCGGCTGCTGGCGGCCGTCGTCCGGCGCGAGCCGCGCTTCCGCGACAGCGTGCTGCACGCGGACGAGACCGCCTACGCGCACGCCGGCCACGAGCTGCTCGCGGTGCTGTGCCGCCGCCAGCCCGCCGGGCTCGACGACGCCCTCGTCGTCCCCCTGGCCGCCCTCCTGGCCCCCGCCCCCGACGGCCGGCTCGTCGTGGACCACCTCGCCGGCCGCTGCCACGGCGGCGACCCCCTCGCCCTCCTCGACGGCCTGTTCACCCTCCTCTTCGACTTCCAGACCACGCTCTTCGGCTACGGCATCGCGCTGGAGTCCCACCAGCAGAACGTCTCGCTCGTCCTCGACCCGCCCGACCGCACCGCGGACGGCCGCCCCCGCATCCGGCTGCTGTTCAAGGACGACGACGGCCCCCGCATCCACCACGCCCGGCTGCGCGCGGCCCTCGGCCCCGACGCGCCGGGCCCCGGCGACTTCGCCGACCCGCGGACCCTGTGCGACGGCGACGGGCCCGTGGCCGACGTCTTCGCCACGATCACCGTCCACCTGTGCGCCGGCGCCTACGCGTTCGGCCTCGCCCGGCACGGCCGCGCCCCGCTCGCGGCGCTGCTCGGCCTCGTACGCGACCGCCTCGCCGAAGCCGTCGAACGGCTCGGCACCGCCCCCGGCGAGCCCGGCGCCGTGCTGCGCGCGCACGTCCTGCACGCCCGCCGGCTGCCGGTGAAGGCCATGGTCACCGCCGGGACGCTCATGTCCAAGGAGCGCTCGGGGGCGGCCGACGTCAACAAGCACTACACCACCGGCCCGAACTACCTCCGCGACCTGCCCGCGCCCGCGCCGCCGCCCGACGCCGCCCCGTACCCGACCGCGCCGTACCCGACCGACCCGCCCTCGACTTCCCCGACCCCGACCGTGCCCCCACCCCGCCCCGGCTGGAACCGTTGATGCCCCTCACCGCCTCACCCGCCACCGCGCCCGCGCCCTCCTCCGCCGCCCCCTCCCGGCCGCCCACCGCCGACGACGCCGTGGCGCACACCCTGCTCAACTGCCTGCTCCGCGAGGTCTGCGGACCCGAGGGCGCGGCCACCGTCGACGGCGGCCGGCTGCTGCTGCGGCTGTCCCGCCGCGGCGTGCTGCTGCGCGTGGCGCTGCGCCGCACCTCGCTGCTGGGCGCGCACCGCTTCCGCGGGCCGGTCGCCGAGCGGCGCGACGGCGCCTGGGTGCACGTGGGGTGGCGGCGGCTGGCCGAACACGTGCAGGACGAGCTGGCGGCGCGTACCGGCGTGCGCAACGACGAGTTCGTGGCGCAGGTCGTCTCCAGCCACCGGGGTACGCGGGCCGCGCTGGCCGCCGCGCGAAAGCCGGCGGCCGCGGACGGCGCCGGGCCGCTGGCCGCGTACCTCGACTCCGAGCAGTCCCTGCCCCTCGGCCACCGCTTCCACCCCACGCCCAAGGCCCGCGACGGCGGCGCGGCCGCCTGGTCCGCCTACGCCCCCGAGGCCCGGGCCGCCTTCCCGCTGCGCCATCTCGCCGTACGCGCCCACCTGACCGCCGAGGAGACCGCCGGGCCCGGCGCCGCCGACCCGCTGGACCGGCTCCGCCCGGTCCCCGACGGCTACCGGCTGCTGCCCGTCCACCCCTGGCAGCACGAACTCCTCGCCGGCCACCCGGCGCTGCGCGCCGCCCTCGACCGCGGCGACGTGCTCGACCTCGGCACCGGCGGCCCGCCGTGCACCCCGACCGCCTCGGTGCGCACGCTGCACACGGGGGCCGGGTTCCTGAAGTTCAGCCTCAACGTGCGCATCACCAACTGCGTGCGCAAGAACTCCCGCTACGAGCTGGCCGGCGCGGTCGCGCTGACCCGGCTGCTGCGCCCCGTGCGCGCCGCCCTCGCCGCCCGCCACCCCGCCGCGGCCCTGCTGCGCGAGCCGGCGTACCGCAGCCTGGCGCTCCCCGGCCCGGCCGGCGCGCCGGACCCGGCGCTGCTCGAAGGCTTCGGGGTGATCGTCCGCGAGGGGCTGTCCGGCGTGCTGCACCCCGGCGCGACCCCGCTGCTCGCCGGCGCGGTCGCGGACGAGTACCCGACGGGCCCGGCGCACGTCTCCCGGCTGCCCGCCGCGGCCCGGCCGGAGTCGGCGCTCGACTGGTGGTCGGCGTATCTGGAGCTGCTCGTCCCGCCCGTCCTCGCGGCCTACTTCGACCACGGCGTGGTGCTGGAGCCGCACCTGCAGAACGTGCTGCTGTGCGTCGACGCCGACGGCATGCCCGCGCAGGTGGTCTTCCGCGACCTGGAGGGCGCCAAGCTGCTGCCCGAGCGGCACGCCGACGCCCTCGCCGCGCTGCCGCCGCAGGTGGCGGGGCCGATGACGTACGACGCGACGCGCGGCTGGCACCGGGTGGTGTACTGCCTGCTGGTCAACCACGTCGCCGACCTGCTCGCCGCGCTCGCCGACCTGCACCCGCAGGCCGAGGCGGCGCTGTGGGCGCGGGTGCGCGGCGTGCTGCTCGACTGCGCCCGCGCCCTCGGCGACCCGCCCCGGCTGCACGCCCTGCTCCGCGGGGCGCCGCTGCCCGCCAAGGCCAACCTGCTGACCCGCTGGGGCCGCCGCGCGGACCGCGAGGCGGGCTACGTCCACCTGCCGAACCCGCTCGCCGCCCCCGACGCGGCCACCGGGCCCGACTCGCCCCGCCGGAGCGCCCGTTGACCGCGCCGACACCCGCCGTGCTGGACCTCCTCGGCTCCCTCGCGCCCGACCAGCTGCCCGCGTACGTCTACGACCTGGCGGCCCTGCGCACCCACGCGGCGGCGGTACGGGCCGCGCTGCCGGCGCCCGTCGAGCTGTACTACGCCGCCAAGGCCAACCCCGAACCGCCGCTCCTGGCCGCCCTCGCGCCGTACGTCGACGGCTACGAGGTCTCCTCCGGCGGCGAACTCGCCCACGTCGCCGCCACCGTGCCCGGGCGCCGGCTCGCCTTCGGCGCCCCCGGCAAGACGCCCGCGGAGCTGGCCGCGGCCCGCGCGGCGGGCGTGCACCGGGTGCACGTCGAGAGCCTGCACGAGCTGCGCATGCTCGGTGAGCCCACGGCGGCCTCCGGCCCGGACGGCGGCGACTCCCGCACGGACGTTCTGCTGCGCGTCAACCTGCCCGTCGCCGACGGCTCGCTGACGGGCAGTTCCCTGGCCATGGGCGGCCGCCCCGCCCCCTTCGGCCTCGACCCCGCCGACGCGGCGGAGGCCGCGCGGCTGCTCGCCGGCGGCGCGTACCCGCGGCTGCGGCTGCGCGGCTTCCACGCGCACCTCGCCAGCGGGCTGGACGCGCCGCGGCTGCTGGACGTGGCGCGCTCGGTGGTGGCCGGGGCGCTGCGGCTCGCGGACCGCGCGGGGCTCGGCACCCGCGGCCTGGAGGTGAACGTCGGGGGCGGCATGGCCGTCGACTACGCCGCCCCGGAGGTCCGGTTCGACTGGCGCGGGTACGGCGCGGGGCTGGGCCGGCTGGCCGCCGGGCACCCCGGGCTGACGCTGCGCGTCGAGCCCGGCCGGGCGCTGGCCGCGTACTGCGGCTGGTACGCCACCGAGGTGCTGGACGTCAAGCGCAGCCACGGCGAGGAGTTCGCCGTCGTCCGCGGCGGCACCCACCATCTGCGCACCCCGGCCACCAAGGGCCACGACCAGCCCTGCACCGTCCACCCCGCGCCGCGCCCCTGGCCGCACCCCTGGCCGCGGCCGGCGGCGCGCGGGTCGGAGGTCACGGTCGCCGGGCAGCTGTGCACGCCGAAGGACGTGCTGGCGCGGGGTGTCCGGGCGGCGGGGCTGCGGGCCGGGGACCTGGTGGTGTTCTCGCTGGCGGGCGCGTACGCCTGGAACATCTCGCACCACGGCTTCCTCATGCACCCGCACCCCCGCTTCCACTTCCTCGACGGCCCCGGCTGAGGGACGGCGGGCGGGGCCGGCGGCCGCCCGCGGCCGGGGCGGGGCCCGGCCCGTGCGCTCATCCGCGGCGGGGAAGGCCGCGCAGGATCTTGCCCTCGGTCGACAGCACGTAGTCCCGGCCGTCGAAGCGGCGGGTGCGCGCGAACATCAGGTACAGGTACTTGAAGTTCTCCGCGAAGGCGTACGCGGGGAAGAGGTCGTCACGTCCTCCAGGATCGTGTACCCGCCGGGGACGCGGGCGTGGGTCCGCATGCCCTCGAAGTACCGCCACGCGGTGCGGCGGTAGAAGTCGTCCCCGGTCAGCCAGTACAGGTCGAAGGCGCCGTTGACGTACTCGGGCCGGAACTGGTTGCCGGGCGAGGTCACGGCCATGGTGCCGTAGTCGATCTCCTCGGGCAGCACGGGCCAGCGCCGCAGGACGGACTCCCACGAGCGGTGGTACGCCTCGCCGAGCCGGCGGTCGCCGCCCTTGGCGACCAGCCCGCCCCAGAACGACGCCAGCTCGGACTGGCGGCGGCCGGTGGTCTCGCCGGTGGCGAAGTCGGCCTGGCGGTACCAGACGTGGCCGTCCCACTCCTCCACCAGGTGCTCGGTCATGGCCCCGTTGAGCAGCCGCCACCAGCGTAGGCAGTCCCGGTCGCCGAACAGCTCCCAGGCGCCCCACAGGTACTCGTAGAAGGAGTCGACGGGCGGGTTGGGTCCCTGGTCGACGGGGTCGGTCCAGCGGCCGGTCTCGACGTCGAGCCGGGTGCCGAGGAGGTCGAGCGCGGAGCGCCGCTCGATCACCGCGCGGTAGGCGCGCTTCGCCGCCTCGTAGTACCTGCCGTCGCCGGTGAGCTGCGAGAGCATCCCGAACTCCAGGATGTTCGTGCCGATCTCGGCGAGCGGCGGGGTGGTGCCGTGCACCTCGCCGGTGCGCAGGTTGGCGCGGGTGTACGGCATGCCGGTGGGCGACTTGGTGAACGCGGGCAGCAGCCGGTCGGTGACGTCGACGCACAGGTCGAGCAGCGACCGCCGGCCGGTGACGAGGTGGCCGGCGAGCAGCCCGCCGACGACGCGGATGATCGACTCGAAGACGTGGAAGTCGGCGTCGATGTCGAAGTCGAGGTTCCGCTCCAGCCAGTCGGCGGACTCGCGGAGGTCGTCGTCCAGCTCCATCACGTACAGCGTGTCGAGGGCCTCGATGACCGACAGGCCCACGGGGTGGCCCTCGGCGAAGAACTCGCGCGCGGTGCCGGAGACGGGCCGCACCTCGTCGTGCCCCCACGCGGCGGCGCGGTAGCCGTTCCAGGCGTGCAGGAACTCCTTGCGGATCTCGCGCGCCGCCCGCGGCCCGGCGGGCACGCGCGCGGGGGTCGCGGGGGTCGCGGCCGGGCCGGGCAGGGCCCGCGCGGGCGCGGCCTGTGCCAGGGCGCCGGCGCCGGCGGCGGACGTCGCGGCGGCTGCCAGCAGCCGGCGCCGGGAGAGCGGGGTGCGGTGGTGTGCGGCGGTGCCCATCGTTGGTGCCCCTTCGCGTGTGGGCGCGCCCCCGACGCGCCTGACATCGTTGTCGCGTGCGGTCGGGACATGAGGCTAGCCGAGCTCCGGGCGGTGTCAACGGTGCCCGCGGGGCGTCCCGGTGCCTCCGGAGCGGCGCGTCCGCGCGGCGACCGCTGTCCGATATGAGCATAAACTCTCGCTATGACCGAGTCCGACCCCGCCGCCGGCGGCCCCGGGCGGGTGGCGCACAGCCGGGTGCCGATGCGGGGCCGCGACCCCCGGGAGCGCGGCCGTAAGGCCACGCCGCTGGAGCTGCTCTTCGACCTGACGTTCGTCGTCGCGGTCGGCACCGCCTCGTCGTACTTCGCCGAGATGGTCGCCGGGGACCACGCCGGGCCGGCGGTGGTGGCGTTCACGCTGGCGATGTTCGCGATCACCAACGCGTGGATCAGCTACAGCTGGTTCGCGTCCGCGTTCGGCACCGACGACTGGCTCTACCGGTCGCTGACGATGCTGCAGATGATCGGCGTCGTCGTCTTCGCCCTCGGCCTGCCGGCGATGTTCCACTCGGTCGAGGAGGGCGACCACCTGGAGATCCGCGCGATGGTGATCGGGTACGTCGTGATGCGGATCGCCATGGTGGCCCAGTGGTGGCGGACCGCCCGGGAGTCACCCGCGTTCCACCGCGTGAGCACGGCGAACATCCGCTGGACCGTGATCGCGTAGGCGGGCTGGCTCGTGGTGGCGTTCACGAAGCTGTCGTTCGGGCCGGTGCTCGTCGCCTTCGCGGTGTTCGCGGTGCTGGAGCTGCTGCTGCCGGTGCTCACCCAGGGCGGCGCGGGCGGGACGCCGTGGCACCCGCACCACGTCGCCGAGCGGTACGGCCTCTTCGCGATCATCACCCTCGGCGAGGGCGTGGTCGGCACCGTCGCCTCCTCGGGCGGCCTGCTCGGCGGCCCGCACGGCACGGAGTGGACGGCGAACGCCGTGGCCGTCGTCGTGGCCGGCGTCGGGCTGACCTTCGGCATGTGGTGGGTGTACTTCAGCACGCCCTTCGGCGACATCCTGGTGCACCGGCGGGCCCGCGGGTACCTCTTCGGCTACGGCCACATGCTGGTGTTCGCCGGCATCGCGGGCGCCGGCGCCGGACTGCACGTGGCCGGTCTCTACCTGGAGCACCACGCGAAGGTGGGCGCGGTCGCCGTGGTGCTGTCCCTGGCGCTGCCCGTCGGCCTCTACCTGCTGGTCGTCTACCTGCTCCACACCCTGCTGCTGTCCGCCGGGGACCGCTTCCACCTGCTGCTGATCTCCCTGACCCTGGCGGTCCTGGGCGCGGCGGTGCTGCTGTCCGCGGCCGGCGCGCCGGTCGCCGGATGCTGGCCGACCTCACAGCCCGCCGTTCCCCGTCGTAAGCAGGAACCTGCCCACCGCCACCAGCAGCCCGAAGAACACGGCGACGCCGATCAGCACCACCGACAGCCCGCGCGCCGTGCGCCGCGAGCGCCCCGACAGCCGCCGCGGCGAGTCGTCGGCCTGCCGGAAGCCGGCGGCCACCACGCCGGCCCCGCCGAGCAGCACGGCGGCCGCCAGCCACCACCACTCCACGTCGGTCCCCTCCCGGTCTCCCTCATCGAACGCCGTCCCCGCGCACTCCTCGCGCGCTACTCCTCGCGGCTGTGCAGCTCCAGGCCGAGCGTGCGGAACTGCTCGACGGGCCGGTGGTAGCCGCGCTCGATGTGGTGCACCCCGCGCAGCGTCGAGCCGCCGGTGGCGACCGCCGCGGCCAGCACCGCGGAGAACCCGGCGCGGATGTCCGGCATCGTGACGTCCCCGCCGCGCAGGCTGCTGACGCCGCGCACCACGGCGGAGTGCAGCGCGCCGGTGTCGTGGTAGCGGCAGGCGGGGCCGCCCAGACAGGTGTCGTACACCTCGATCTCGGCGCCCATGCCCTGCAGCGCGGAGACGTAGGCCAGCCGGTTCTCGTACACCGTCTCATGCAGCACCGACATCCCCTCGGCCTGGGTGAACAGCACCATCAGCGGTGTCTGCCAGTCGGTGGCGAACCCGGGGTGGGTGTCGGTCTGCACGGCGGCGGAGCGCAGCGTCCGCGGCGCCGACGCGGAGATCCACTCGTCGGTGATCTCGAACCGTGCGCCCATCCGCGCCAGCGTGGTGATGGGCGTGACCAGCCGGTCCTGCGGGCATCCGTGCACCCGCACCTCTCCCCCGGTGACCAGCCCGGCGACCAGGTAGGAGAACGCCTCGATGCGGTCTCCGCCCAGCCGGGTGGTGGCGCCGCCGAGCGCGTCGACGCCCTCGACGACGATGCGGCGGTCCGGGTAGAGGGAGATCCGCGCGCCCATCCGCTGCAGGAACAGGGCCAGCTCGACGATCTCCGGCTCGGTCGCGGCGTTGCGGATGACGGTGCGGCCCTCGGCCCGTACGGCGGTCAGCAGCACGGTCTCGGTGGCGCCGACGCTGGGGTACGGCAGGTCGACGCGGGTGCCGCGCAGCCGGGCGGCGCGAGCGTGGATGCCGTCCTCGGCCAGCTCCACCTCGGCGCCGAACCGGCGCAGCGCGTCCAGGTGGAAGTCCACCGGCCGGCGGCCGATCGGGTCGCCGCCGACCAGCGGCACGAACGCCTCGCCGGCCAGGTGCAGCAGCGGGCCCAGCAGCAGGATCGGGATGCGGTTGAGTCCGGTGAACGCCTTGTCCACGCTCGGGTCCGCCACCGGCCCCGGCACGACGGTGACCACGCCGTCGACGCGCTCGACCTTCATGCCCACGTGCTCCAGCATCCGGGCGGTGATGCCGACCTCGCCGACGTCGGGCGCGTTGCGTATGGTGCTCGGCCCGGCGCCGAGCATCGCGGCCACCATGTGCTTGCTGACCGCGTTCTTCGCCCCCCGCACGGTGACGTCACCGCGCAGCGGTCCGGACGGCTCGATCTGCCACAGCTTCCCACTCACCCGTGCAGCCTACGACCGTGCCCCGCCGGCCCTCTCCCCCGGCCCCGGCTGCGCCGCCGCCCCGGCCCGGTACCGGGGGCCGGGGCCCGCGCGCCGGCCGGCGGCCGTACGCTCCCGGCATGACGGTCACGTACGAGTGGCGGGGCGGGTTCGGCAACGCGGAGGTCGACGCCCTGCACGCCGAGGCGTTCCGGCACCCGGTGCTGGACACCGACTGGCACGCCCGGCTGCACCGCCACAGCCTCGGCTGGGTGTGCGCCCGCGACGGCGGCGCGCTCGCCGGCTTCGTGAACGTCGCCTGGGACGGCGGCGTGCACGCGTTCCTCCTGGACACCGCGGTGCCGGTGGCGCGGCGGCGGGCGGGCATCGGCGCCGGGCTGGTCGCGGAGGCGGTGGCCGGGGCGCGTGCGGCCGGGTGCGCGTGGCTCCACGTCGACTTCGCCGAGGAGCTGCGCCCGTTCTACGTCGACGGCTGCGGCTTCCGGCCGACGCCCGCGGGTCTCGTCGCGCTGACCGGCTGACCTGCGCGCGCACCCCGGCGACGGCGCCGCGCCACCGCACGGCCACCGGATCGTCATCCCCCGCCGGCCGTACATGTCTCCCATGGGAGGCTTCGCACCGTTGCCCGTCCGGCGGCCGCGCCCGGAGGATGAGGCGTCGCCGAGGCTCCACGAAGCCGCCTGGGGAGGGCACATGAGGCCGAGCAGCCGGAGCAGCCGGATCCGCAGGGTGTCCGCCGTCGTCGGCGGCGCCTTCGCGCTCGTCGTCGCCGTCCCGCACGCCGCCTCGGCGGCCGCCGCCCCGCCGCCGGCGCTGCCGGCGAACGCGGACGGCCTGGAGCAGACGTTCCAGCCCGCGTACGACTACGACACCGACGGCTGCTACCCGGTCCCGGCCATCGGCGCCGACGGCACGGTCAGCCCCGGCCTCGAACCGGGCGGCGCGCTCAACGGCGGCTGCCGCGACGCCGCGGACCTCGACAACACCAACGGCTACTCCCGGGCCAGGTGCAACAACGGCTGGTGCGCCGTGGTGTACGGCCTGTACTTCGAGAAGGACCAGGCGCTGCCCGGCACGGGCATCGGCGGGCACCGGCACGACTGGGAGCACGTCGTGGTGTGGGTGCGGAACGACGCCCCGCAGCAGGCGCAGTACGTCTCGACGTCCGCCCACGGGGACTTCGACACCTACGCCCGCGACCGGATCCGGTGGGACGGCACCCACCCCAAGGTCGTCTACCACAAGGACGGCCTGGGCACCCACGCCTTCCGCCCGGCCACCGGCAACGACGAGCCGCCGGAGAACCACCACGGCGGGTGGCAGTTCCCCGACCTGGTGGGCTGGAACGGCTATCCCCCGGGGGTGCGCGACCGGCTCGCCGCGGCGGACTTCGGCAGTGCCCACTTCGGCCTGAAGGACTCCTCCTTCGTCTCCCACCTGGAGAAGGCCCTGCCCGAGGGCGTCCCGTTCGACCCCGCCGCCCCGTAGCTCACTCCTCCAGCAGCCGCAGGTCCTTCTTCTCGATCGTGGCGGTGACCAGCAGGTCGGTGATGAGGTTGTGGTTGAGCGCGTTGCCGACGGGCGGCGGGACGTCCCTCGCCATCAGCCCCTGCACCCCGTCCCGGCTGAGCTTCTGCCGCACGCCGGCGACGATGTGCGCGGCGCGCTTCTCGGTCCAGTTCCGCGCCGGCTGCAGCCGCTTCAGCTCGTACGCGACCTGGGCCCAGGTCAGCGGCTGCGGCTGCGGGTCGCCCTGCAGATAGCGCTGGGCGAGGCAGACGAGCACGAGCATCTCCTCGTCGTCCAGGTCGCGCTCCTCGCCGAGGGTCGACTCCTCCTGCACGGTCGGGCCCCCTGCCGCGCCGCCGGCGCGGGCCGCGGAGATCCGCACCTCCAGCAGGTGGTCCTGGCGGGGCGAGACGACGAACAGCGGGGTGTAGCCGGCGGGCAGGAACGCCTGGTCGCCGCCGTGCACGAGCCGGGAGTCGGGGAAGCGGATCGGCCGCTTCCCGGTGTTGGTCAGCATCCAGCGCGCGTACTGCCGCGTGAGCATCCCCTGCCGGCGGCTGACGTGCCGGTCGCCGCCGCCGACGCAGACGTGCACCTCCGGCTCGTTCCGCCCGAACACCAGGGTGAAACCGGCGTCCGGAGCCACGCTCATCCCGCCGTTCGCGCCCAGCACGAACAGCGTCTCCGGCTGCGGCGGCACGTCGCCGGGAGGCAGTCCGCGGCTGAGGCTGCCGACGTCCTTCGGCAGCAGAGTGATCTTGCTCACCATGGCGGGTACCCCCTCGTCTCCGGGTCACTGCGCCTCACGGTAACCACCCCCGCCGTGGAGGGGTCCCGGAGCCGGGAGACTACGCGCCGGTGTCCCCGGGCGGGGCGCCGAACGCCACCTCGCCGCCGGCCTCCGCGCTGTAGGGCCCCGGCCCGCGCACGGCGGCCGGGATGCCGGGCGCGGGCGAGCGCTGGGACATGACCTGGCGGCCGTCGACGCGGACCTCGTAGGTGATCTCGCCGTGGTGGGAGAGGTCGAGGCTGTAGGCGGCGGAGCCGTTCTCCCTGGGGACCTTGACGGTCTTGCGCCAGGGCAGGGAGACGTCCTTGAGCGTCTCGGGCTTCCGGTTGACGGCGTACGTCAGCTTCTCGACGGGGCCGTCGCCGGTGAGGGCGAACTCCACCGTGACCGGCTCGGGCGGGGGCTCCGTCTCGGGCTCGGGCTCGGGCCGCCCGGACGGCGGGGTGGAGCCCCGGGCCGCCGGGCTGGCGTTCCCCTCCGCCGGCGGGCGCTGCCCGTCCTCGCGCAGGGCCAGCAGCACGGCGGCGCCGGCGCCGGCCGCGACGGCCGCCGCGGCGCCCAGGAGCAGGCGGCGCCGGGGGGAGCCGGACGGCGCCAGCGGCGGGTTGGCGGCCTCGCCGGCGTGGGCGTCGATCGCCGCGAGGACCGGCGCGGGCAGCCAGGCGGCGGGCGGGGTGCCCGGCCCGGGGTCGCGGGCGAGGCGTTCGCCGAGCTCCGCGGGCGTCGGGCGTTCGGCGGGATCAAGGCGGCGGCAGTCGGCGATGAGCGTGCGCAGGGCGGCGTCGTCGGGATCGGGGGCGGAGCCGGGGGGCGCGTCGTCCCCGGTCCCGGCGCGGGCGCAGGCGTACGCGAGCGTCGAGCCCAGCGAGTACACGTCGGACGCCGGCCCGGCCGGGGCGCCGGCGACCTGCTCGGGCGACATGAAGCCGGGCGTGCCCGCGAGTGCCGCGGGCTGCGCCGCGGCGGCGATGCCGAAGTCGACGAGCTTGGGTCCGTCGGCGGTGAGCAGCACGTTGGCCGGCTTGACGTCCCGGTGTACGACCCCGGCGCGGTGCACCGCGACCAGCGCCTCCGCGAGCCCGGCGGCCAGCCGGCGGACCGAGGGGCCGGGCAGCGGGCCGAACCGCTCCACCGCCTCGTGCAGCGGGACGGACGGCACGAACTCCGTCGCCATCCACGGCACCCGGCCGTCGGGGTCCGCGCCGACGACCGGCGGGCTGTGCACCCCGCCCGCGGCGGCGGTGGCGGCCACCTCGCGCACGAAGTGGTCCCGGGCCTCCGGCCGGCGCGCCCGCTCGGCGTGCACGACCTTCACGGCCACCAGCCGGCCGCCGCGGGAGCGGCCGAGGTAGACGACGGCCGTGGCGCCGCTGCCGAGGCGCGCCAGGATGCGGTGCCCTCCCAGCGAGCGGGGGTCGTCGTGCTCAAGGGGCTCCACTCGTGCCTCCGTTCGGCCGGCGTGGGGTGGGGGGTCTGAGGGCTTCCACGTACCCGTTCGCCAGACCGGCGAACACCAGTCCGGCGGCGTGTGCGGTGCGGCCGCCGGCGGGCTCGGCGCCGGCGTACGTCCACAGCACGCCGCCGTCGGCCGGATCCAGAGCGTACAGCCGCCGGCCGGAGCCCGCGGCGCCGTTGCCGGCCCCGTCCCCCGAACCGCCGGCCCAGACGTGGACCGCGCCGCCGGCGAGGCCGAGGAACCGGGTGCTCGACCGCGACCAGGCGAGGTCGCCGGTGTCCGCGCGCAGCGCGCGGAGGTGGCCGTTCGGCTCGCTGACGTAGAGCAGGCCGCCGCCGGCGGCGTGGACGGTGCTGGGATACGTCATCCGCTGCTCCCAGACGACGGTGCGGTCCTCGGCGGCGAGGGCGACGAGGCGGAGGTACGCGTCGCAGACGAAGGCGAGGCCGTCCGAGGCGAGGACGGCGGTGGTGTCCTCGGCCGGGTGCCGCCAGCGCCGGTCCCCGCCGGCGGCGTCGAGGGCGGTGACCGACTCGCCGTCGGCGGCGAGCACGAACCCGGAGCCGGTGGTGAGGGAGAAGGCCGTCGTCTCCGCGGTCCAGCGCCGCCCGCCGCCGCGGGTGTCGAGGGCGACGACGCCGTCGGCGCCGACGTAGGTGAGCCCGTCGGCGGCGGCCACGGCGTGCACAAACCCGAACTCCCGCCGGTGCGTCCAGCGTTCGCCGCCCGAGGCGGGGTCGAGGGCCCGCACCCGCTGGTTCTCGCCCCCGTCCGGGCCGACCAGGTACGCCGTGCCGTCTCCGGCGGCGAACTCGCCGTCCGCGCCCGAACCCCAGCGGCGCCGCCACAACTCGTCGCCCGTACGCGGGTCGAGGGCCCGCACGCCGCCCTCGTCGCCGCCGTGGACGAGGACCGTCCCGCCGGCGACGTGGATGGCGGGGGCGGCCGCGTCGGGGGCGCGGACCCGTACCCGCCAGGCGCGTTCGGCCTCGGGGTGCGGCGCGGCCCCCTCCCCGGGGTCCCGGCGCGCACGGGGGCCGCCGGAGGGCCCGTCGCCGTCGGAGTCGCCCAGCAGCGGGCGCGCGAGGGCCGCCGCGCCGGCGGCACCGGCGGCGGACAGGGCGACGAGCAGTGCGCGGCGCCGGGGCGGGGACGCGCCGTCGCCGGGCGCTGCCCGCTCCCGCGGCCGGCCCGCGCCCTCCGCCGTGCCCGTGGCTCCCGCCGGACCGGCCGCTCCCGTCGCACCGGCCGCCGTCTCGGCGGTCTCGGCGAACGGGTCCGCGGTCGGCTCCCCGGGCCGTACCGCCGCGCCGGAGTCCGCGCGTGCCCACGGGGCCCGGGCGGTGCGGGCGTCGATCGCCTCCGCGAGCGCGGCGGGCAGCCAGCGTGTGCCGTGCACCGTCCCCGCGGGCTCTCCCAGCAGGTCCAGCAGCGCCGCGGCGGCCGGCCGGCGGCGCGGGTCGGGGCGCAGGCAGGCCCCGACGACGGCCCGCAGCCGGCGGTCCGTCACCCCGGCGAGGTCGGCCTGCCCGCGCTGGATGCGCTGCAGCGTGTCGACCCGGTTGCCCGCGTCGAACGGCCCCCGGCCCGCCGTGGCGAACGCGAGCACCGAGCCGAGCGCGAACACGTCGGCCGCGGGCCCGGCGCGCCCGCCGGCCGCCTGCTCCGGCGACATGAACCCGGGCGTGCCGAGGAGCGCGCCGTCCTGGGTGAGCGTCGCGGAGTCCTCGGGGCGGGCGATGCCGAAGTCGATCACGCGCGGGCCGCCGGGGGTGAGCATGATGTTGCCGGGCTTGAGGTCGCGGTGCACCAGCTCGGCGCCGTGGATCCCGGCCAGCGCCTCCGCCAGCGCCACGGCCAGCAGCCGCACCACGGCGGCGGGCAGCGCGCCGAACGCGCCGACGGCCTCGTCGAGCGAGAGGCCCGGCAGGTACGCGGTCGCCAGCCAGGGCGGCTCCGCGTCCGGGTCGGCGTCGACCAGCGGCGCGGTGTACGCGCCGGTCACCGTACGGGCGGCGGCCACCTCGCGGCGGAAGCGGACGCGGTAGCGGCCGTCGCGGACCAGGCCGGGGCGTACGACCTTGACCGCGACGAGCGTCCCGGCGGGCGAGCGGCCGAGGTACACGACGCCCATCCCGCCGGCCCCCAGCCGCTCCAGCACGCGGTACCCGCCGATCTCGCGCGGGTCGCCGCGCTCCAGCTCCGCCAACGCGCCGCCTCCCCTCCGCGCCCCGGCCGCCGCGCCCGGCCCGCCGTGCCGTGCCGCCAGCGGAAGCGTAGGCCCACCGGGCGTGTTCCGTTCACCCGCCGGTGGCAGACTGGCGGCGGGTGCGGGCGACGCCCGCACCCGCACGACGACCGGAACGCGGAAAGGACCTGCTTGCCCATGAGCGTCTACGACGTCGAGCTGCGCACCCTGGCCGGCGAGCCCGCCTCGCTGGAGCGATTCCGGGGGACCGCGGTGCTCGCGGTCAACGTGGCGTCGAAGTGCGGGCTCACGCCCCAGTACGCCGGCCTGGAGAAGCTGCACGAGCGGTACGCGGCCCGGGGGTTCACGGTCGCGGGCTTCCCGTGCAACCAGTTCGGCGGCCAGGAGCCGGGCACGGCCGAGGAGATCGCGACGTTCTGCTCGGCGACGTACGGGGTGACCTTCCCGATGTTCGAGAAGGTCGAGGTGAACGGCCCGGAGCGGCACCCGCTGTACCGGGAGCTGGTGCAGACGCCGGACGCCGACGGGGCGGCCGGCGACGTGCAGTGGAACTTCGAGAAGTTCCTTCTGGACCCCGCGGGCAAGCCCGTCGCCCGGTTCCGCCCGCAGACCGCGCCGGACGACGCCGCGCTCCTCGCGGCGGTCGAGTCCGTCCTGCCGGGCTGACCGGCCGGCCCCGGGGACGACCGTCCGCGGGCCACGGGGCGGGGGCGGATGCCACGAGTGTGCAACGATCGCCCGGTCGGCCCGGTGTCCGGTGCCCGCGCGCTGCGACCGTGGCGCGTATGATCCGCCGCACCACGCCGTCCGCGCTCGTCCTGTCCCCTCTGCTCGTGCTCGCCGCCGCGTGCGGCGGCGGCGCCGGGGACGGGACGCCGTCCCCCGCGGCGGACGCTGCGTCGCGGGCCGGCGTGCCCGCGCCCCCGGCCGCGACCCGGGCCCCGGCGCCCGGCGAGGGCTCGCAGGACCCGGACGACCTCAACGGCGACGGCCACCGCGACCTCCTCGTCCCCGTCTTCCTCGGCGCCGATCCCGAGACCGCCGAGGAGTGCGTCGGCGTCGTCTACGGCTCGGCCGACGGCCTCGACCCGGCATTCCACACCGTGCACCGGCGCGCCGACCTCGGCCTGCCGGACGCACCCGCCGACCTCCCCGGGCCCGCCCGCCTCTCGGTGGACCACGTGGTGACCGCCGATCTGGACGACGACGGGTTCCCCGACTTCGTCACGACGGCCCGGGGGCCCGGGCAGGCGGAGGGGGCCGGGCGGGAGCGGCTCCACGTGAGCTTCGGCGGCCCGCGCCGGCCCGTCGCGGACCCCGTCACGACCGCCGTGCACCTGCCGGCCGACGGGCAGGGAGTGGACTCGGTGGTGCGCGGCGACTTCGACGGCGACGGCCACCACGACCTGGCGGCGCAGCAGCCGGGCGCCACGGGCGGGCGGCTGGCGGTGCTGTACGGCCCCTTCACCCGGGCCGGCGAGCCCGCGCGCGTCGACACCGGCCTGCCGTACGGCGAGGGCACCCTCGTCGCGGACCGGATCGACCCCTCCGGCGAGCCGCGGGCGACCTCGCTGCTGCGGCGCGGAGAGGCCGACGGCGGGCAGGCTGCCAACACCCTCTACCCCGCCCGCCCGGGCGAGGGGCTGTCCGGCGAGGTCCGCGAGCTGCAGCTCGGCAGCGCCCACGCCTTCGGGGACTTCGACGGCGACGGCAGCCGCGACGTCGCCGTGGGCGACGACGGCGGCCGCAACAACGAGCCGGGCTACGGGACGGAGGAGCCGGAGGTCGCCGGCAAGGCCACCGTCTACCCCGGCGACGGCGGCGGGCCGGCCGTCCTCGACCTGCCCGGGCCGCCGCCCGGCGAGGGCGGCTCCTCGTACGGCCCCGGCGGCTTCGCCGCCGCCGACCCGGACGGCGACGGCCGCGACGGCCTGCTCGTCTCGACGTACGAGGACGCCACGCTCATCGACGGCGTGCTCCTCGGCGGTGACGAGCGGGTGTCCGTCCTGCGCGAGGGGCCGGCGCGGACCGCGGACGGCCGGAGGACGGCCGCGAAGGACCGCAACGCCCGGCCCGCGGGCGCCGCGGACTTCGACGGCGACGGAAGGGACGAGCTGATCCTCATCTGGGCGCCCGATCCCCTCTTCGCGCTGTACGGGGAGAAGCCCACGTACTGGTGGATCACCGACGGCGCCTCGTCACGGGACGCGACGGCCTTCACCACGACGGAGTTCGCCCCCGGCCCCTGAGCCCCGTCCGCGTCCGGCGGCCCCTGCCCGCCCGGGCGTGGCGGTCACGGGACCGGCTCGGTGCGTATCTTCACCGCCGCGGCCAGCCGGTGGCCGTGCGCGACGGCCTCGGCGGCGGTGGCGCCCCGGGTGAGGACGTGGCCGGCCTTGTCCTCGTTCCAGGTCAGCGGGGACACGACGGCACCGGGCCGCACGTCCAGCCGGAGTTCGACGCACGCCGGGTCCGCGCGCACCTCCTCGGCCCCGGTCACCTCCACCACCCGGCCCGGCTCCGGCGTGAGGAACCGCACGGCCGCACCGCCCCGCGGCTCCGGCGAGGCGGCGAGCGGGGCCAGGACGCCGAGCCCGGCGGCCAGCGCGTACCGCTCCATGTCGACGCCGTAGGCGATCTCCGTCAGCTCGTTGATCCGGTCGCCGCCGACGCGGTTGTGCGACTCGACGATCCGCGGGCCGCGGGAGGTCAGCTTGACCTCGGTGTGCCCGGGGCCGTTGCGCAGGCCGACCGCGTCGAGGAAGTCCGCGACCAGCCGCGCGACCTCGCGCAGCACGCCGGCCGGGACACCGCTGGGCTGCGCGTGCCCGGTCTCGACGAAGCCGCCGCCGCCCGTCTCCTTGTCGGTGACCGCGACCACCACGTGCCGGCCGTCGAAGCTCAGGGTCTCCACGCTGATCTCCGGGCCGTCCAGGTACTCCTCCATCAGGAACTCCTCGAAGGCGCCGGCGTCGGTGAGGTCGCGGGCGGTCCAGCCGCCGGCGAGCGCCCGGAACCGTTCGGCGACGCCGTCCACGTCCGCCTGGTCGCGGACGCGGAACACCCCCAGGCTGCCCGACTCGCGGACCGGCTTGACGATGACGGGAAGCCCGTGCTCCGCCGCGAAGTCCCGGACGTCCTGCGCGGAGCGGCCGACCGCGGAGGCCACCGGGCTGACGCCGCGCGCGGCCAGGTGCCGGCGCATCCGCCCCTTGTCCAGCAGCAGTTCCACGGTCTCGACGGACTCGCCGCCCAGCCCGAGCGCCTCGTTGATCCGCGCCGCCGGCAGCAGGCCCAGCTCGAACAGCGAGACCGCCGCCCGCACCGGATACGCGGCGTGCAGCGCCCGCACCAGCGGCAGGAGCCGGTCCGTGTCCCCGTAGTCGACGAGCAGCGCCCGGTCGACGTACGGCCAGTGGCCGCTGTCGTACGCGTCCGGGAACTGGACGTGCGCCACGTCCAGGCCGAGGTCCCGGGCCTTCCGCACATGCGCGAGCCGGCCGCCGACGACCACGACGCGGGGGCGTCCGGCGGCGGCCGCCTGGGACCGTGCACTGTCCATGACCGGCTCCTTCTTCCGTGCGGTCGATCCCCGCCACGCTACGGCCTGCTCCGGACACTCCGCCTCCGAAATACGGAGCCGCGGCACGGGCCGCGCGCGGGCCCCCGCCCGCGCGTCCCCGGTGCCGGGCGGGTCGGGTCACTTCTCCTCGCCGAGGGCCAGCGCCCGCAGCAGCAGGTACGCGGACTGGATGAACCGGCTGCGCAGCGTGACACCCGAGTTGGTGAGCGCGGCGACGCACACCTCGCGTTCGGGGCTGAAGCCGACGAACGAGGTGCAGCCGCGGGTGGCGCCGCTGTGGAAGTACAGCGTCGCCCCGGCGAGGGTGCGCACCCCCCACGCCAGCCCCGACTTCTCCTCCTCCTGGCCGGGCAGTCCGCGGATCCGTACGGCCTCCGCCAGCGGAGCCCGCAGCGGCCGGGGCGCGTCGGGGCCGTCCGGTTCGAGGTGGGCGCGGAGGAAGCGGATCAGGTCGTGGGCGCTGGAGCGCACCGCGCCGGCGCCGGGGAGCGCCGGGATGAGCCAGGGCGGGCGGCGGCGGCCGTGCCAGTAGCCGATGGCGTACCCGGGGTCCGGGTCGCCCCGGCCGTCGCCGCCGTTCCGGGCCTGCGGGTCGGGGGCCACGGTGCCGGTGTCGGTGAGCGCCAGCGGGTCGAGCACGCGCCGGCGGAGCAGCGACCCGTAGTCGGTGCCGGCGCCGTCGGCCAGGAGCCGGCCGAGCAGCCCGACGCCGAAGTTGGAGTACCGGGTGTGGGTGCCGGGCGGGTGGTGCACGACGGCGCGGCCGAGGGCGGGCAGCAGCATCTCGGGGGTGAACGACCGGTAGGGGTTGGCGAACCAGGACGGCAGCCCGCGGCGGAGCAGCCCGGGCGGGAGCCGCGGCAGGCCGGAGGTGTGGGTCGCGAGATGCTCGTAGGTGATGGCCCGGCCGTGGCCGCGCGGGAGGGCGACGTACGGGAGGTGTTCGGCGATCCGGCCGGTCAGGCCGACCTCGCCGCGGACCGCGGAGTCGGCGAGCAGCAGCGCGGTGAAGGTCTTGGTCACCGAGCCGACCTCGAAGCGGGTGCGGTCGGTGACCGACGCGGTGCCCTTGCGGTCGACGCCGCCGCGGCTCAGCGTGCGGTACGCGCCGGTCACGGACACCGCGACGACCACCGCCGCGCGCCGTTCCGCGGCGGCGGCCACCGCTTCGAGGGGTTCGTCGCGGAGTCCCACGTCGTCGCCGCCCGGCTAGGCGCCGCTGCGCGAGAGTGCGGCGGTCGCGGCGGTCACGGCGGCCACGGCGGTGTGGTAGTGGTTGTAGAACCGCACGGCGGGGTCCTCCGTGCCCGTCCGGCCGTCGCGCGGCAGCAGCCCGTCCTCGTGCTGTGCGGCGGCCAGCCGCCGCCAGGCGGCCGGGTCGTGGGCCGGTTCCGGCAGGCAGGCGTCGACGAGGAGGAGTTCGGCGACGAGGTCCCACTCCTCGATCTCCAGCCACACGTCGGTCCACACCGGCAGCCAGGTGGCCAGGTAGTCCCGCACGTGCGGCGGCAGGCCACGCGGCTCGGCGCCCCAGTCGGTGAGGTGGAAGACGGTGTGGGTCACGTGATACGCCGTCATCCAGTCCATGGTCCACGGCTCGGGTGTGGCCCCGAGCCACGTGGCCGCGGTGCGCGCGGGCCAGTCGGCCCGGTCGTCGATCCCGATGACCCGGGTCGCGTTGGCCACCGCCATGCGGCGGTTGGGCACGTGCTCGTACTCGCGGTACGACGCCAGGCCGGTCAGATGGGCGAGGAGCGCCTGCAGCGGCTCGTGGCGGTGGCCGGCGCGGTGGAAGTGGACGTAGGTCTCCAGCGGGTCGGTCATGGCCGGGAACCGCAGCTGCCGCTCGTAGAGCAGGTCGCCGCCGCGGAGCTGGTCCCAGGCGAAGTCGAGCAGGTCGCGGGCGGCGCGCCGGTCGGCCTCGTGAAACGGGTCGTCGCGCAGCACCAGCGACGCGGCGAGCGCCAGCTCGCCCAGCGGCTTGTAGACGCTGTCGGGTTCGGCCAGTTCGGCCGTGGTGTCCCCGGCGAAGGTGAGCTGCCCGCGGTTGCGGTTCAGCCAGCCCAGCGCCCGGGTGCCGGTGCGGAGCATCGTGGCGCGCACCGGCTCCGCCGGCTCGTGGACCGTCATCGCGGCGCTCCTTCCGTACCGGCCAGAAGCCTTCCGGCGATGGTCAGGTCGAGCGCGGTACGGGCGCCGCCCCCGCCCCACAGCCGCAGGTGGTCCAGCACCGTCGGCAGGTCGAGGGCGGGCGCGGCGCCGCGGCTCCGGGCCAGGGCGAGCCAGCGCACGAGCCGGGCCGCGGTGGGGTAGTCGCGGCGCATCAGGGAGCGGGCGGCGCCGCGGCTGAGCGCCCGGACGTGGCGGCAGGCCCGCTGCTGGAAGGGCCCGTCCACCTCCGGGAGCGCCAGCGGCGCCAGCCGCGCCATGCGCCGCGACCGTTCCTGCCAGGACAGCGCGGCGTCCTCGGCCTCCTCGCCGGCGTCGGCGCCCCCGGCTCCCCCGAAGGCCCCTGGGCCGTCGGCCGGGTAGGGAACGGCCGTCCCGCCGTTCGTCCCGTGGGCGAGCAGCGCGGCGGTGGTGCGGTCGCGCCACCGCGCCTCGGCGCTGTCGTCCGGGTGGGGCGGGAACGCCTGCAGAGCCGAGCCGAGCGCCTCCCGGTCGGGCTGCGGCAACGGCTCCCGGCGGAAGAGGGCGGGCGCGAAGAGGTCGGGCCCCAGCACGCGCACGGCCGCCAGCGCGGCGGTGTCCGCCGGCCGGTCCGCGTCGGACACGGCCGGCAGCGGAGCCTGGGTGTCCCGGAGGACACCCAGGACGCGCCCGGCCAGCTGCTCCACCGCCTGGGCGTAGTCGGCCCGCAGTGCGGCATTCGACATCGGGCGCTCACCTTCTGCTGTCGGTCACGGACGTGGTTCCTCTTCGCCGGGTCCGGGGCCCGTTACGAGGGGCGCGGCTCCTTCGGGAGCTTCGGGGACGAGAGCAGCAGCCCGAGCAGCAGTGCCCCGGCACCCTGCGGGGAGTACACGGGCGCGTCGCTGAACGGGGCCTCCGGTTCGTCGACCAGCGCCGTGAGCGCGGCCCGCTCGGCCACGCCGGCGCGGACGGGGGAGAGAGCCGGGGTCATCTGTACGGACATCTTGCCTCCAAGAGTCGTCCCCTCGCGGTGTGCGACGGGAGGGAGTGGCTGCGCCGCGCAGTGACGAGCGCGACGGGTGCGGCCGGTGGTTTCACCCATCCGGCTCACTGCACCAACCACGTTGTCCCCTCCCCGCCCGCCACTCAGATCCCACGGGCACGGAGACCACACGATGGTTGCATCCGGATGCACTGGGGTTTAGCGGCCCGCACGGCCGCCTCGGGCGGCTCCGTCACACCCGGGCCGTCAGGACGTACCTCTCGTCGGAGACCGGCCCGCCCCACAACCGCTCGTCGCCGCCGAGGTCCTCGACGCGGACGCCCGCCACCAGCGGCCGCACCGCGGCGGCCAGCGCCTCCGCCCCGACACCGGCGCCCCACGGCAGCCCCCCGGTGCCCGCCCCGTACGGCTCCGCATCGGGCTCCGCGCCGCCCCACCGGCCCTCGACCAGCACGAGAACCCCGCCGGGCCGCAGCCGCGACACCCACTCCCGCAGCGCGGCCTCCGGCTCCGGCAGCGTCCACACCAGATGCCGGGAGAGCACGGCGTCGAACGTGTCGTCTCCGGTGGGCGGCGCCGAGGCCTCCCCCACCAGCAGCCGGGCCCGCAGCCCCGCGGCCGCCGCCTTGGCCCGCGCCTGCCCGACCATCCGGGGCGCCAGGTCCACACCGGTGACCCGGTGCCCGGCGGCGGCCAGCAGACAGGTCAACGTCCCCGTGCCGCACCCGACGTCGAGCACGTCGGCCCCGGTGTGCGGTATCCACGCGGCCAGGCGGTCCGCCCACGCCGCCCGCGTCGCCTCCTCCCGCAGTCCGTGGTCCGGCTCGTCGTCGAAACTGCCGGCCCGGCCGTCCCAGTAGGCGCCGATGGCGGAGAAGTTCGTCATGTCCGGATCCTCGCAGCCGGCACTGACACCGCCGCGGTGAAGCGCGCACCGGCGCACGACAGGCTCGACCACCGGCGCACCGCCCGCACTCCTTGCCGCCCGGCGGCGCCGCGGACCGCGCGCCGGCCGGCGCGCCCTCAGGCGTCCCACCCCAGGTGGCCGGCCACGCGGTCCCAGTGGTGGTCGGCGTCGCCGAAGGCCAGCGCCCACGCCGCCGCCTGGCGGGAGAAGAGGTGCAGGTCGTGCTCGTAGGTGAAGCCGATCGCGCCGTGCACCTGGTGGCCCGTGTCGCAGACCCGCCGGCACGCCTCGCTCACCCACGCCTTGGCCATCGACACCTCCGCCGCGGCGTCCAGGCCGGCCGACAGCCGCCAGATCGCCTCGTACGCCAGGAAGCGCGAGCCGAGCACGTCGACGGCCATGTTCGCGCAGTGGTGCTGGACCGCCTGGAAGGAGCCGATGGGCCGGCCGAACTGCTCGCGCTCCGCCGCGTACTCGACCGTCATGTCCAGGACCCGCTGGGCGGCGCCGACCATCGCGGCGCAGGTGGCGGCGGCGCCGTACGCGTCGATCGCCTCCGCGACGGGGCGGCCGGCGGTCAGGGCGCGGTCGCGGGGCACGGCCACCCCGTCGAAGCGGACCCGGTGCGGCCGGTCGCCGCCGACCGCGTCGAGCCGCTCGCGCACGATGCCCGGCGACGTGACGTCCACCAGCAGCGCCGGCCCCGCGCCGGGCACGACGAGCAGGTCCTCCGCGACGTGCGCGTACGGCACGAACTGCGCGGTGCCGTCGAGGACAAACCCGTCGTCCCGCTCGACCGCGCCGATCTCGCCGCCCGTGCCGTCCCAGCGGCCCGGCACGGCGCTCATGACCCGCCCGCGGACGATCTCCCCGAGCCACCGCTCCTGCTGCGCCGCGGTGCCGAACCGGGCGAGGGGCAGCGCGCAGCACACCGCCGTGGACACCAGCGGGCTCGGTATCTGGAAGCGCCCCATCTCCTCCACGACCAGGCACAGTTCCAGGAAGCCGGCGCCGACGCCGCCGTGGGCCTCGGGCAGCGCCAGCCCGGTCCAGCCGAGGCCTGCCATCTCCTTCCACAGCGCGGCGGAGTAGCCGGCGGGTTCGTCCGCCATCGCCCGGGCCCCGGCGCTCGCGCTCCGCGACTCCAGGAGCCCCCGGGCCGTGGCCCGGATCAGCTCCTGGTCCTCGGTGAGTGTCAGGTCCATCAGGCCACCGGCGGGATCTTGTCGGACCGCACCCAGACGCCGGGCCGCTCCTCCCAGAAGAGCTGCACGAGCACGCCGCCGGTGTGCTTGGGGTGGATGAACGTGTCGCGCCAGGCGGCGCCGTCGGTGCTGCCCGCGTTCTCGCCGAACGCCGGCACCTCGTGGTGCGCGCAGGCCGCCATCGCCCGGTCCCAGTCGGCGACCTCGAAGGTCACGTGGTGCGCGGCGGCGCCGTTCTTGTTCCAGAACCGTTCGATGAACGAGTCCTCGCCGCGCGGCATGATGACCTCCCAGCAGATCGTCGATCCGGGGATGTTCAGCACGAGGTCCGCCATGTCCGGGTGTTCGTCCTCGGGCGTACGCCAGACCTCCACGAAGCCGGCGAGCCGCTCGTACCAGCGGGCCAGTTCGTCGCGGTCGGGGAACGCCTGGCACACGTGGTCGAGGGCGACGATGCCGAGCGAGGGCGCGTCCGGGGGTACCGCCCACGCGCGCTCTGCGCGCTGTGGGGGAGGCTCGGCGGTCGCCGGCGCGGCCGGCCCCTCGCCGCACAGGGCGAGGTCCCCCGGCCCGCGCAGCCGGAACAGCACGCCCGGCCCGCGCCCGGGCGGCGACAGCGACGCCTCCAGCCAGCCCCCGGCCCCGCCGGCGGCCGGTTCGACGCCGAGGGCCTCCAGTTCGGCGCGCGCGGCGCCGAGGTCGGGGACCTCGGCGGCGACGTGGTGCAGCCCCGGGCGGCCGCCCTGGCCGTCGAGGAACTCCCGGATCGCGGACTCCTCCCCGGCCGGCGCCAGCACCTCCCAGGTGTGCCCCGGGTTGCCGGGGAGCGCGAGCCGTACGCCGCGGCAGCCCTCGGCGGGGTTCTCCCAGCTCCGGGTCCGCCGGAAGCCGAACAGCCCTTCCAGCAGCGCCACCTGCGGCTCCAGCTCCGGCGCGACCTGGCCGATGTGGTCGATCCGGTAAATCCGCACAGATCCTCCTCGTTCGCTTCCGTTCCGCCCCGTGGACGCGGCTCAGCCGGGGTGCGGCTCGATCCAGTCGTACCCGTTGGTGACCAGTTCCTTGACGAGGCGCAGGTTGTACCTGTTCATCGCGGCGATCCGCTCGGCGAGTTCGCCGACCCGCTTGCCGAACTCCTCGGTCGGGTACACGTCGTTGACCAGCCCGATCTGCTGCGCCCGCGCGGCGTCGAGCCGGACGCCGGTGAACAGCAGCTCCTTGGCCATGGCCGTGCCGACCCGCCGCGGGAGCCGCTTGACGCCGCCCCAGCCGGGCGCGGAGCCGCCGAACTCCGGCTGGTCGGGGTCGCCGTCCTCGGTCATCTTCGGCCGGTACGGCGGGCGGGCGGACAGCGTGATCTCGACCAGGCCCATCTTCGCGTTGTCGGCGGCGACGATGAAGTCGGCGGCCAGCGCCAGCTCCAGCCCGCCGCCGACGGCGTAGCCGTGCACGGCCGCGACGACCGGGACGGACAGCCGCTCCATCATCGCGAACGTCTTCTCGCCGAGCCGGCCCTGCTCCACCCGCTCCCGCTTGGTGAGCTGCTCCGACCAGCCGAGGTCCATTCCCGCGCAGAACGCGCGCTCGCCGGCTCCCCGCAGCACCACCACGCAGACGTCCTCGTCGTCGTCCACCTCGGTGAAGAACCGGCGGAGTTCGCGCATCGTCGTCGGGGTGAGCGCGTTGAGCTTCTCGGGCCGGTTCAGGGTCAGCCAGGCGACCCGCTCCTCGATCTTGAGGTCGAGGGTTTCGTACATGGAGTGGACTCCTCCTCGGTTCGTTAGCGGCTGCGCGGCAGTTTCAGCCCGCGGGTGGCGATGACGTCACGCTGGATCTCCGCTGCGCCGCCGAGGAAGGTGGAGGCCACGGAGTCGCGCGCCATGTGGGTGAAGACGGCCCCGAGCGGGGCGTCGCGGCGCTGCCAGAGCTGGGCGTACCGGCCGAAGGCCGAGGCGCCGGTACGGGCCAGCCGCTGGTGCAGCTCGGCGCCGAAGAGCTGGTTGACCGACGCCTCGTAGCCGGGCACGCCGCCGGCCGCCTGCTGGGACACGGTGTACCGGGCGAGGTTGTACTGGACCCGGATCTCGGTGTGGCGGCGGGCGATCTCCTGGCGCAGCGCTGCCCTGGTGTCGTCCCGGAGGAACCGGCGGCCCTCCGCCGAGCGGGCGTAGCCGACGAGTTCCGAGAGCGCCTGCTCGTACTTGATCGTGGCCCCGATGCCCGCCCGCTCGAAGCTCAGCGCGGTCATGGCGACGTACCAGCCGCGGTTCTCCTCGCCGACCCGGTTGGCCGCCGGCACCCGTACGTCCTCGAAGAAGATCTCGCAGAACGGCGCCGCGCCGCGGATGTCGCTGATCGGGCGGATGGTCACGCCGGGCGCGGTGGCGTCCACGAGCAGGAAGGTGATCCCGCGGTGCGGCTTCGTCGCCTCCGGGTCGGTGCGGACGAGCACGAACAGCCAGTCGGCGTACTGCCCGAGCGAGGTCCACACCTTCTGCCCGTTGACGATGTACGTGCCGGTGTCCTCTTCCCCGCTCCCGGCTCCGCCGGAGCGGGAGGCGCCCCCGTCCTCGCGGACCGCGCGGGTGCGCAGCGAGGCGAGGTCCGACCCGGAGCCCGGCTCCGAGAACCCCTGCGCCCAGGTGACCTCGCCCCGGGCGATCGGCGGCAGGTGCGCGGCGCGCTGCGCGGCGGTGCCGTGCGCCAGGAGCGTCGGGCCGAGCAGGAAGGCGCCGATCCCGTTCACGGTGGGGACGCGGGCGCGCATCATCTCCTCCTGGAGGATGAACTCCTCCAGCGCCGACAGGCCCGCCCCGCCGTACTCGGGCGGCCAGTGCGGCGCTATCCAGCCGCGCTCGGCGAGGGCCGCGGCCCACGCCCGGGCCCCGTCGCGGCGCGCCGGGTCGCCGGAGACGCGGTCGACCGGCCAGTTGTAGCCCCAGACGTCCTCGGGTTCGAGGCTCTGCTCGGCCTCGGGGTCGGGCACGTAGGCCGGCGGGAAGCGGTCGCGCACGAAGGCGCGCACCTCTTCCCGGAAGGCCGCCTGCTCCGGGGTGTCCGCCCAGTTCACGCCTGCTCCCCCTCCCGGTCCCAGGTGCCGGGCGTGAGGCCGTGGTCGCCCTCGGCCCGCAGCCGGTACTTGGCGACCTTGTCGGTGGGCGTGCGCGGCAGGGCGTCGATGAACTCGACGTAGCGCGGGACCATGGAACGGGGCAGCCGCTCCGCGCAGAACGCCACCAGCTCGGCGGGCTCCAGCGCCGCTCCCGGCCGCAGCACGACCGTCAGTTTGACGTCCTCGTCGCCCAGCTCGGAGGGCACGCCGATGGCGGCCGACTCCAGGACCGAGGGGTGCAGGTTGACCTCGCACTCCAGGTCGAAGGCGGAGATGTTCTCGCCGCGGCGCCGGATGGCGTCCTTCATCCGGTCGAGGAAGTAGAAGTAGCCGTCGGCGTCGCGCCACACGCGGTCGCCGGTGTGGAACCACATGTTGCGGAAGCAGTCGGCCGTGGCCCCGGGGGCGCCGTAGTAGCCGGTCGTGATCACGAACGGCTGCCGCGGCCGCACGACCAGCTCCCCCGGCTCGTCCGCCCCGACCACGCGGTCCCACTCGTCGACCACCGCCACCTCGAACCGCTCCCCGTGGGCCTGCCCGCACGACCCGAGCCGCCACTCGCCGTACGGGCTGGCGGTGGCGATGCCGACCTCGGTGCTGGTGTAGGTCTCCACCGAGCGGACGCCGAAACGTTCCAGCAGCGGTTCGTCGAGGCTCGACTTGCCCATGTAGAAGGTCTGCAGCGGATGCTCCTTGTCGCGCTCGGTGCGCGGCTGGTTGAGGAGTATCGGGATCATCGAGAAGACGCTCATGGCGACCTGCGCGTCGAACCTCCGCACGTCGTCCCAGAACCGCGAGGCGCTGAAGCGCTCGACGATGGCGATGGAACCGCCGGCCAGGAGCGCCGACATCACGCCGTCCCAGAGCCCGGCGGCGTGGAACAGCGGCAGCGGGCAGTAGGTCGTCTTGCCCCACCGGTCCAGGAAGTCGAGCGAGTCCAGCGCACACGTCAGCGCGAGGGCGTGCGGGACCATCGCGCCCTTGGAGGGGCCGGTGGTGCCGGAGGTGTACATGATCGCCTGCAGATCGCCGAAGCCGACGTCGACGCGCGGTGCCTCCGCCCCGTTGGACAGCAGGCTGGACAGCGTCACGGCGGGCTTGCCGAGCCGCTGGAGCGGGACGTCGGACGCGCCCTCGGTGCGGACGATGAGGCGGCCCAGATCGGGCAGTTGCGGGGCGACCGCCGGCAGCCTGTCGGCGTACGGCGCGTCGATGATCAGTGCCGAGGCGTCGGACGTGTCCAGGACGTGCCGGAGCAGCTCGCCGCGGTAGCCGACGTTGATCGGCACGGCGACGGCGCCCAGCCGGGCCAGCGCGAAGATCACGTGGATGAAGTCGGCACAGTTGGGGAGCATCACGCCGACGTGGTGGCCGCGGCCGATGCCCGCGGTGGCCAGACCCTGGGCCACGCGGTCGGCCATCGAGTCGACCTCGCCGTAAGTGACCTCGCCCTCGTGGAACTTGAGGAAGGTCTCTGTTCGATGGGTTGCGGCCCGGTCTCTGAGTACGTCTCCGAGGACGAGGCCCTCCAGCGTTTCGTTGCGCATTCGAACCTCTGCTTCGCTGTGGGCGGCGCTGATTCGCTTGCGACACTCGAACTGCTTCTGACCACCAAGGTCATCAACATCGGACCACGAAAGGGGGGCTCTCGCAAGGGTGCTGCGCGCGCGGCCGGCCCGCCGGCCGGTGCCGGTCAACGGCACCGGCCCCGCGGGCCGGCGGTACGGCGGTACGGCGGCCGAGCCCGCACCGCCGCGCGCTCGGCACGGTCGTCGCTGGTTACGGTCTGCTGGACGGCCGACCGGTCGAACCCTTCGCGCACTGGCCCGGGCCGCTGGCGCCGGCGGCCCAGCTGATGCCTCCGACGAGGTGCTTGACGAGGTTGTTGTCGCCGCCGTTCTCGGTGTAGGACTCGGCGAAGTGGCCCATGCCCGTCACCCAGATGCGGCCGCCGTCGTACCGCTTGTACCAGGAGATCGGGTGGTCCTTGCCCATCGCGTTCGGGCCGGGGTCGTACGACTCCTCGTCCAGCGTGGCCAGCACGTGCGCCTCGCCGCGCACGCTGCGGGCGAAGTTGTAGTGCTCGTCGCCGAAGCCGAACTCCCGGGGCAGGTGGCGCGTTGACGGATGGTGGCGGTCGGCGACCCGTACCGTGGCGACGTTGTTCAGGTCGGTGGCGGCGTGGCCGGTCATCAGGGTGCCGACGGCGCTGCCGGGGCCGCCGTCCCACCAGTCCCACGTGGTGGCGCCCGCGCCCATGTCGACCGCGTTGTGGTTGGCGGCGATCCCGCCGCCGGCGTTGACGAACCCCCGGATCGCGGCGCGCTGCTCGTCGTCCCACAGGGGGCCGGGACGGCCGCCGCCGAGCCACTGCGACGAGGCGTTGAAGAGGAAGATCGCGTCGTAGCGGGCGAGGTTGTCCGGGGTGAAGACGCGCGGGTTCGCGTCGGGGTGGTCGCAGTTGCCCGGGGCGCCGCCGAGGCCGTCGCAGTCCTCCCACACCGACGCGATCCCGGCCTCGTCCAGCGCCTTCTGGATCGGCCCGATGCCGCCGTCGATCGCGCCGGCGTGGCGGTACCCGGTCGTCCCGGTGTAGATCAGGACCGTCGGCTCGTCCCCGGCCCCGGGCTCGGGCTCGGGCTGCGCGGCTGCGGCCTGCGCGGGTGGGGCCGATGTCGCGAAAAGCGTGAGCCCCGCCGCCGCCAGCAACGCGCGGCGGTGAATGCTCGGTCCGGCATTCTGCATGGCACTCCCTCTCGTCTCGCCTGCCCCAGTCAACTACGGCTTCTTTTCCAGGGCATGTCAAGACCGGGTGGAGCGGCCGGGGGCCTGCGGCTCCTCCGCGACCTCGGAGCGTTGGGGGACTCCGGCCGGGTCGGCGGGGCGGGCGCGGGTGAGGTACTGCGGCACGGGGGTGCGGTTGTCGCCGGTGTCGCGGACGAGACCGTGGCGGACGATGCCGGCCCGCGGGTCCGGCGGCGTACGCAGGTCGAGTACGACGTCCTCGTAGGCGGCGGGCTGGATGATGAGGTTGTAGTCCGCGCCGCGTTCGTTCTGGTTGAGGGTGACCGAGCCGTCGAGCCAGAAGTACTCGTTCTGCCACATCTGCTGGGCGCCCGCGGGCAGCACCGTGACCCCGATGGCCGGCGAGCCCATCCAGGTCTCGTCCGGGCTGCCCGGCTTCAGGTCGTCCATCCGCCGGCCGCCCCCGGAGGCGACGTGGAAGAGCCTGCCCTCCAGGCCGGTCCAGGAGGCCATGACCAGACTCCCCGGCCGCTGCACGGGCAGGATCTGCCAGCGGACCCGCACATAGCCCGTGCCGCGCAGCGTCACGCTCTCCCCCCGGTGGGTGAGGTTGGCGCTGGGGCCGCCGGTACTGGTCAGGCCGCGGTCCGCCCGGCGGGGCAGCGGGCCGGGCGGGCGGCCGGGGTCGGGGGCTTCGTCGACGGCGTCGACCACGCTGCCGTAACGGGCGGCCGGCCGCGGGTCCGGGGGCTCGGTGGTCGCGGTCGGCGGAGCGGAGGAGGGTGGTGCGCTCGTCGGGGGCGGCGTGCCGGGCGCCGGAGAGGAGGACGTCGCGGGGGCGGCGCTGCGCGGCGGCGGGTCGGCGGGCCGCTCGTAGACCAGCAGCGCCGCGCCGCCCGCCGCGAGCGTCGCCCCGGCCGTGACCGCCGCGGCGGGCTTGCCCAGCGCCGCGACCGCCTTCGCCGACCAGCCGGTGCCGAGGAGAGCCGCCGAGGCGGTCTTGCCGCCCAGTGCCAGGGAGAGCGCGAATCCCGTGGGCAGCGGCACCAGGGCCAGCCCCGCCAGCAGCTGCTCCGCCGGCACGATCCCCGCGCGTGGCGCCCCGCAGCCGGCGCAGCCGCGGATGTGGCGGGCCAGCCGCTTGCGCCAGACGGAGACGGGCCTGCCGTCCCAGGTCGTGAGCAGGGCTCGCAGGCCGGCGCAGTGCGCCGGCTGCGGTCCGGCCAGCACCCGCACGATGCCGCGCGCCGTCTCCAGCCGCTCCTTCATCCGCTGGACGCGTACGGCGGCGTGCGCCCGGTTGACGCCGAGCGCCTCGGCGAGGTCGCGGCGGCTCAGCTCGCCGGCCACCTCCAGCCACCACAGGGAGAGGAGTTGGCGGTCCTCGTCGTCCAGCCAGCGCGCCGCTTCCGCGACCTCACGCCGCTGCCCCTGCAGGTGCAGCCGCGCCACGGTGAGATCGGCGAAGTCCGCCGCCGCGGCCGGGCGGGCGGCGGACCCGGCCGCTGCGGACCCGGCCGCGGCCTCGGCCGCCCGCCCGCGGCGCCGGGCCCGCTCCCGTATCTGGCGCATGGCGATCGCGACCAGCCAGGAGCGGAAGCGGTCCGGGTCGCGCAGCGAGGGCAGCCGGCGTACGGCGCGGAGCATCGTCTCCTGGACGACGTCGTCGACGTCGGCGTGGCCGCCCAGCGCCCGGCCGACGACGTTGTAGACGAGCGGCAGCCACCCGGCCACCAGCCGGTCCATCGCCTCCCGGTCACCGGACTGCGCCGCCGTGATGACCGCGCGCCACTCCCGCGCCTCCACCGTCACTCCCGTTGCAGATCGGCCGTCCCTGCGGAGGTCACTTGGCGTAGAGGAGGGTGCCGAAGCCGAGCTGGTCGTAGCCGCCGCTGTTGGGGCCGTAGTCCCCGCCGCCGCCCTCGGGGCGTACCTGCTCGGCGATCGCGGTGAGGTGCGGCACGGACAGCCGGAGGCGGCGGGCGTAGTGGTAGTGCAGCATGTCCCAGACCGGGCGGGCCTGGCCGCGGCTCGCCGCGGAGATGGCGGTGTGCGACCGCTGGGCGCAGTTCTGCCCGGTGCCCCAGGTGTACGTGGTGAAGGGGACGTCCCCGCCGAGGTTGTACTTGGCGACGTACTGGGCGGCCTTCATGAACCGGTTGTCGTCGTGGCCGTAGAGGTCGGTGCCCTGGCTCCAGGCCATCTCGCAGATCGCCCCCATCTGGCCCATGCCCATGAGGGAGTGGCCCTGGTCGCGGCCGGACTCCTGCCACTGCGCGAGTCCCTCGTCGTCGTAGACGAACGGGATGGCGTGCGGGAAGGAGCCGTTGCCCTCCCCCGTCTTCGCGTACTCCACGGCGCGGTCGAACAGGGCCTGGTCGTCGCAGAGGATCCCGATCGCCATGACGGAGGCCACGTTGCACAGGTCCCAGTTCGCCCAGTAGTTGGTGATGCAGGCGTCGTTGTGGTTGACCAGGAAGTGGTCGTTGAGCGGGTAGAAGACGTCCCGCATCATCTGCTGGAACCGCGCGAGTTCGAAGCCGGCGTAGTCGCGCATCAGCTCGGCGGCGTTGGCGAACTGCCAGCCGTAGATGCCGGCCGCCAGGAACCGGTCCGCGTTGCCCGTGACCGTCTTCAGCGTGCCCGACCAGGCGTTGAGGATGTCGCGGGCGGTGTCGCCGTGCTCGCGGGTGCCGCCGATGTGCCAGCGCAGGGCGTTCTGGTACGCGGCGTGGATGTCGTTGTACAGGACGGTGTAGTTCTGGCCCTCGCCGCCGCGGACGACCGTCTCCAGCGGCCGGGGGGCCCACCCGCTCCCGGCGTGCGGGTTGGCGGTCAGCCGCCGCCAGCCGGAGATCCACGGCTCGTCGCCCGCGGCCACCCGGACCCTGGCCCGGTTCAGCTCGCCGTAGGCGTGCAGCATGCCGGGGTGGGTGAAGGCCGCGGACGCGGCCCGCGCGTCGTGTGCGGCACCCGCGTCCGCGTCGGGCGCGGCGTCGGCGGAGTCTCCGCCCCACGCGACGGCCACGCTGCCCGCGGCCCCTGCCGCCGCCAGCCCGCCGGCGGACTGCAGCACGCTGCGGCGGCTCGTGCGGTGTGCGTTGTGGTGACCCATGTACGGCTCCTGTGGGTGGGGGGACGGCGTGCTGTCCGTGCGGCACGCACATCTCAGGAGACGGCACCGTGGCGGCGGCGATAACAGTTTTTGGCGTGCGCCGGGTTCGCCGCACCGTGCCGACGCGTCGGCTCCACCCGCAGGCGTCGGCCAGCGGGTCACCCACGGTACGGGAGCGGCGGACCACGCCGGGCGCCACCTCGACTTCGTGCAGCGCACAGGGGGTCGGCAGCGGCCGGATCTCGCTACTGAAGCGCTAAAGTAGCCGGGGCGACGACACTCGGGCCGCTCTGCCCGCCCGCAGGCCGGGGCTACGATGAGCGACCCACGACACGATGGGGCTTCACATGGGGAACGATGCGCGCCGTCCCACCCTGCGCGACATCGCCGACCGGGTAGGCGTCTCCGAGGCCGCCGCCTCCTTCGCGCTCAACGGGAAGCCCGGCGTGTCCGAGGCCACCCGGCAGCGCGTGCTCCAGGCGGCCAGCGAACTCAACTGGGCTCCGCACCACGCGGCGCGCGCGCTCACCGGCGCCGGCACCGCGACCGTCGGCCTGGTCATCGCGCGCAGCGCGCAGGACGTCGGCTCCGAGCTGTTCTTCCACCGGCTGATGACCGGCATGCAGGCGGTGCTGAGCCGTCGGCGGTACGCCCTGCTGCTGCAGGTCGTGGACTCCGTCGACGAGGAGATCGACGTCTACCACATGTGGAAGCGGGAGCACCGGGTCGACGGAGTGGTGCTGGTGGACCTGCGGCGCGACGACCCGCGGCCCGAGGCCGTGGCGGAACTCGGACTGCCCGCGCTGATCGCGGGCGGGCCGGACCCGGCGGGCGTCGTCCCCTCGGTGTCCATCGACGACGCGGCGGCGATGGCGTCCATCATGCGGCATCTCAAGGAGACCGGCCACGAGCGGATCGCCTACCTGTCGGGGCCGATAGCCCTGCTCCACGTCCACCGCCGGGTCGAGTCCTTCCTGCGCGCCTCGGCCGACCTCGGCATCGCGGACTGCCGCAGCCACGCGACGGACTTCTCGGCCGGCGCCGGCGACACCGCGACCACGTCCGCGCTGCTCGGCGACCCCAGGCCGACCGCGCTGATCTACGACAACGAAGTGCTCGCCGTCGCCGGCGTCGGCGCCATCCGGCGGATGTCGCTGCGCATCCCGGAGGACGTCGCGGTGGTCGTGTGGGAGGACACCCCCGTGTGCACGGTGCTCCAGCCGGCGCTCACCGCGCTGCGCCGCGACGCGGCGGGCTTCGGGGCGGACGTGGCGGAGCGCCTGCTGGAGGTCCTGGCGGGAGAGAAGGTGGCCGACTTCGAGGAGCGGGTGCCCACCCTGGTGCCGCGGGCCAGCACCGTCGGCGAACCGCCCGTCGGCGCGGGCTGACACGCGCCGGCGGCGGGCGCCCGCGCGTCCCCCGCCGCATCCCGGCCCCGGAATCTCACGTCCGGAAGCCGTTGACACCGGTAACTTAAGCGCCTTAGTGTCCGGTCAGCTCACCACCCACCACGATCCGGCCAGGGAAGCACACATGCACAACGCGCCGCGCACGACGCTCGACCGGCTGGAACGCGCCCTGCGTCAGCGTCTGGTCCCCCGGATCCACACCCGGCTGTCCGCCGTGGACGTCTCCGCCTGGCCCGTCGACGGCGACGGCGAGCCCGTGCCCGCCGCGCACGCGCTGGGCCTGGCACCGCTGCCGGGCCGCTCCACCCCCGTCTACGAGCCGCTCGCACCCGGCGACCCCTGGGGCCCGGCCTGGGGCACCACCTGGCTCCGCGTCGCCGGCGCCGTGCCCGGGGAGGCCCGCCGCGACCCCGCGCGGACCACCGAACTCGTCCTCGAACTCGGCTGGGAGGACCACTCGGTGGGCGGCCAGGCCGAGGGCATGCTCTACCGGCCGGACGGCTCGGTCATCAAGGCGGTCCACCCGCGCAGCGGCTGGCTCCGGCTGACCGGCCCGGGCGCCTCCCCCGGGGTGCTGCGCGCGGACGGGACCTTCACCGTCTACGTCGAGGCCGCCGCCAATCCGCTGGTGCTCGGCCTGCCCCCGTTCGTCACCACGCCGCTCGGCGACAAGCTCACGTCCGGACCCGCGCCCCTGTACCGCCTCGCCCGCGCCGAGGTGTGCGACTTCGACGCCGGGCTGTGGGAGCTGGTGCGCGACCTGGAGGTCGCCGGCGGCCTCGCCGCCGAGGTGTCCGAGGACGAGCCCCGGCACTGGCGGCTGCTGCGCGCGGTCGACGCGGCGCTCGACGCCGCTGGGAGCACCTCCCAGGCCGAAGGCTCTGCGGGAGGACGGGACCTCGACGCCACCGCGCCCCGGGCGCGCGCCGCGCTCGCCCCCGAGCTGACCAAGCCCGCCCACGCCAGCGCCCACCGGATCACGGCGGTCGGCCACGCGCACATCGACGCCGCCTGGCTGTGGCCGCTCCGCGAGACCGTACGGAAGGTCGCCAGGACCGTCGCCAACGTGCTGACGCTGATGGACTCGGATCCCGACTTCGTCTTCGCGATGTCGTCCGCCCAGCAGTTCGCCTGGCTGGAGGAGCACTACCCGGAGCTGTTCGAGCGGGTCCGCGCCCGGGTCGCCGAGGGCCGGTTCGTGCCCGTCGGCGGCATGTGGGTGGAGTCCGACACGACGATGCCCTCCGGCGAGGCGATGGTCCGGCAGTTCACCCACGGCCGGCGGTACTTCACCGAGAAGCTCGGCGTCGAGCCGGAGGAGGTCTGGCTGCCGGACAGCTTCGGCTACTCCGGCGCGCTGCCGCAGCTCGCGCGGCTGGCCGGCTTCCGCTGGTTCCTCACCCAGAAGATCTCCTGGAACGACACCAACGCCTTCCCCCACCACACCTTCTGGTGGGAGGGCATCGACGGCAGCCGGGTCTTCACCCACTTCCCGCCCGCCGACACCTACGCGGCCGAGGTGACGGCCGCCGAGCTGCACCACTCCGTCGCCAACTTCCGCGACAAGGCGGCCTCCTCGCACTCGCTGGTGCCCTTCGGCTACGGCGACGGCGGCGGCGGCCCGACCCGCGAGATGCTGGCCCGCGCCGCCCGCTTCGCCGACCTGGAGGGCGCCCCCCGCGTCGCCGTGCGCGAGCCGGCCGCGTTCTTCGCCGACGCCGAGGAGGAGTACGGCGACGGCGCGCCGGTGTGGGTCGGCGAGCTGTACCTGGAGCTGCACCGCGGCACGTTCACCTCCCAGCACGCCATGAAGGCCGGCAACCGCCGCTGCGAGGCCCTGCTGCGCACCGCCGAGTACCTGGCCGCCAGCGCCGCGGTGCGCACCGGCGCGGAGTACCCGGCCGCCGAGCTGGACGAGATCTGGCGGACCGTGCTGCTCCACCAGTTCCACGACATCCTGCCCGGCTCGTCCATCTCCTGGGTGCACCGCGAGGCCCGCGCCACCTACGAGGACCTGACCGCGCGGCTCACCGCCCTGATCGACCGCTCCGGCGAGCAGCTGGCCGGATCCGCCGGCGCCACCGCCGCGGACCGCACCGCCCGGATCATCTCCCCCCTGCCCTGGGCCGGCCGCGGCGCGTGGGAGACAGCGCCGGCCGCCCCCGCAGGCGACGAGGCGGTACGGCCGGCCCCGCTGGACGGCGGCGGGCACGAACTCGACAACGGCCTGCTCCGCGCCGTCGTGGACGCGGCCGGCCACGTCGTCTCGCTGCGCGACGCGGCCACCGGCCGCGAGCTGGTGCCCGAGGGGCGGCCGCTCGGCGTGCTGCAGCTGCACCGCGACGAGCCGGTGCGCTGGGACGCCTGGGACATCGACCGCGACGCGGCCCGCATGCGCACCGACCTGACCGGGCCCGCCTCCGTGACGGCCCGCACCCGCGAGGACGGCACGGCGGAGGTCGCCGTGGAGCACACCGCGGGCCTGCCCGGCGGCTCCCGGCTGACCCTGACCATCCGCCTGGCGCCCGGCGAGCGGCAGCTCGGCATGGAGCTGGACGCCGACTGGCGCGAGCGCGAGCGGCTGCTGAAGGTCGCGCTGCCGCTGGCCGTGCACACCACCACCGCGCGCCACGAGACGCAGTTCGGCTACGTCGAGCGCACCATCCACGCCAACACCAGCTGGGACGCCGCCCACTACGAGGACTGCGCCCACCGCTACGTGCACGTCGCCGAGCCCGGCTTCGGCGTCGGCGTCGTCAACGACTCCGTCTACGGCTGCGACGTCACCCGCCTCGGCGGACCCGGCGGCGGCGCCGTCGTACGGCTGTCGCTGCTGCGCGCGCCCACCTTCCCCGACCCCGAGACCGACCTCGGCGTGCACCGGATGCGCTGGGCGGTCGTCCCGGGCGAGGACCACGCCGCGACCGTGGCGGCCGCCCACGCCCTGGGCGCACCCGTCGTCGAGGGCCTGCCCGCCGTCGAGCCGCTGCTGCGGCTGGACGACACCGCGGGACTGCCCGTGCTGGACACCGTCAAGCTCGCCGACGACGGCAGCGGCGACCTCGTCGCCCGCGTCTACGAGGCCCGGGGCGGCCGGGCCGAGGCCACCCTCCGCTGGGCGGACGTGTGCGGCGCCGACGCGGTCGTACGCGAGACGGACCTCCTCGAACGCGACCTCACCGACGGCAGCGGCATCCGCCGGGCGCTGCGCGACGGCAACCGACTGTCCCTCGATCCCTTCCAGGTCGTCACCCTCCGGCTGACGCCCGCTGCAGAGTGCGAAGGAGCACCCCGATGAGCCGAACCAACCGCCGGGTGTACGCCGGCGTCGCCGCCGGCGCGGCCCTGACCCTCGCCCTGACCGGCTGCGGCGTGGGAGGCGACGGGGGCGCCGACTCCGGCGGCTCCGGCACCGACGGCAAGATAGCCGGCAAGATCACGTTCCAGACGTGGAACCTCAAGGGCGGCTACGAGAAGTACTTCGACGGCCTCATCGACGCCTTCGAGAAGAAGCACCCCGGCACCACGGTGACGTGGGTGGACCAGCCGGCCGAGGGCTACCAGGACAAGCTCTCCGCCGACGCCGCCGGCGGGAACCTCCCCGACGTCGTCGACATGGGCCCCGAGGCGGCCTACACGCTCGCCGGCGCCGGGATGCTCCTGAACGTCGCCGAGGACGACCCGGAGGCCGAGGAGGGCTATCTGCCGACCGCGTGGGACGCCATGACGTTCGACGGCATCGACGGCGGCACCTACGGCTACCCCTGGTACCTCAACACGGGCCCGTCGTTCTTCAACACCGACCTGTTCGAGAAGTGCGGCCTCGACCCGGAGAAGCTCCCCGAGACCTACGGCGAACTCTTCGACCAGGCCGCCGTCATGTCCGAGAACTGCGGCGACGAGGGCATCTCCATGATCGGGCGGATGCCCACCATCGAGACCTTCGGGATGTACGGCGCCGAGCTGATGAACGGGGACGGCACCGAGTTCACGTTCAACGACGCCGAGGGGGTCGAGCTGGTCGAGCGCTACCAGGCGCTGTACGAGGACAGCGGCCTCACCGAGGAGTCCCTCAACGCGCTGCAGACCGGCGAGCTGGACTCGTTCAAGTCCGGTCAGCTCGGGTGGCTCCCCGGCAGCTCCTACACGCTGAGCGACCTGAAGAAGACCGCGCCGGACGTCGCCAAGACGGTCGCAATGGGTCCGCTCATCGCCAACACCGCGCCGAACATGTACCTCGAATCCCTCGTGGTGAACTCCGAGTCGGAGAACACCGCGACCGCGAAGGCGTTCGCCCGGTTCGCCACCGACCCGAAGAACCAGCTGGCGTTCGCGAAGGAGGCGTCGGTCTTCCCCTCCACCGCGGGCACGCTCGACGACCCGTACTTCACCGAGGACGACGGCACCGACGAGGGCCGGCTCAGGACCGAGGCCGCCGCGCAGGTCGGCGAGGCCGTCGTGTGGTGGCCGCCGGCCTTCTCGGGCGGCCCGGACGTGGAGAACCTGCGGGAGCAGATCGCGGGCGCGCTGCTCGGCAAGAAGACCGCGAAGGAAGCCCTCGACGACGCCGTCGACTACTCCAACGACCGGCTCGCGAAGCAGTGAGCGGTACGGTCACGGCCTCCCGGCGCGGAATGCGCCGGGAGGGCCGCACCCGCCCCGCCCGGCACCCGCACTGGACGCGGGGCAGCTGGTACGTGCCGTGGCTCTTCCTCGGCGTCGCGCTCGCCGTGGTGTCGACGTTCGTCCTCTTCCCCTTCTTCAACACCCTGCTGCTCTCCTTCACCGACGCCACCCTGCTGCGCGGCGGCCAGTTCGTCGGGGTCGACAACTTCCGGGAGCTGTGGGGGGACGCGCGCTTCAGGACGGCGCTGCTCAACTCCACGCTCTACGTCGTCTGCGTCGTACCGGTCATGGTCGTGCTGCCGCTGGTCCTCGCGGCGCTGGTGGCCGGCAAGGGCCGTCTCCTGGGGTTCTTCCGGACCAGCTACTACCTGCCCGTCATCATGTCCCCGGTCATCGTGGGCCTGGTGTGGACGAACCTGCTGGACCGCCGCGGCCTGGTGAACTCGGTGCTCGGCTGGGTGTCGGCCGTCGGCGAGCCCGTCCCGTTCCTCACCGACCGCTGGCTCCTGCTCTTCAGTGCCATGTTCGTCACGATATGGATGGGCATGGGTTACTACATGGTCATCTATCTGGCGGCGCTGGCCAACATCGACCCGACGCTGTACGACTCCGCCGACGTCGACGGAGCGGGCACGGTACGGAAGTTCCTGCACGTGACCATGCCCGGGGTGCGCAACACGATGGGCCTCATCGGCCTGTTCTCCTCGATCGCCGCCTTCCGCGTCTTCGGCGAGGTGTACGTGCTGACCGACGGCACCGGCGGCACCGGCGGCGACAACCTCACGATGACGATGCTGATCCAGCGCGAGGGCACGGGCCTCCAGGCGCGGACCGGCTACGCCGGGGCGATCAGCCTCGTCATGTTCGCGATCATGGCCGTCCTCCTCGTGCTGCAGCTCGTGGCGCAGAACCGGCAGAGGAGGAACGGATGAGCCGGCGGCGCCCGCGCTTCCCCACGGGATCGGTCGCGCGGTACACGGTCCTCGTCCTGATGTTCGTCCTGCTCGCGGGACCGCTGCTGTGGCAGCTCTCGCTGTCGCTGAAGGGCCCGGGCGACGACCTCTACGCGCAGCCGCCCCGACTGGTGCCGGACGACCCGACGTTCGGCAACTACACCGGGGTCCTCGACCGGGTCCCCGTGCTGCGGTTCGTGATGAACTCCGGTCTTGTCGCCCTGCTCGTCGTCGGCGGGAACGTCCTGTTCGCCACGGCCGCCGGGTTCGCGCTCGCCCGGCTGCGCTTCCGCTTCCGCGGCCTGGTGACGGCGCTCTTCGTCGCGGCGCTGCTCGTGCCGGTCGAGGCGGTCATCATCGCGCAGTTCCTGCTCGTCAGGTCCGCGGGCCTGACCGACAGCCTGCTCGGCGTGGCGCTCCCGACGTTCGTGGCACCGCTGAACGTGCTACTGATGCGCAACGCCTTCGCCGGCATCCCCGACGAACTCGAAGAGGCCGCCGTGCTCGACGGCGCCGGGGTCTGGCAGCGCTTCCTGCGGGTCTGCGTGCCGCAGGTCAAGGGCGTGATGGCGGTCGTCGCGATCTTCGCGTTCGTCGGCTCGTGGAACGACTTCCTCTGGCCGCTGATCGTGCTGTCCGACGAGCAGAACTACACCCTCACCGTCGGGCTGAACATGCTCAAGGGCACGTTCTACGACGACCCACGACTCATCGCGGCCGGCACGATCGTCGCGCTCGTACCCATCATCGTGTTCTTCGCCGCCCTGCAGAGGTTCTTCATGCGCGGTCTCGAACAGGGAGGTATCAAAGGATGACCGCGCTGCGCTTCGGCGTGAACTACACGCCGCGCAAGGACTGGTTCTACTCCTGGCTGGAGCCGGACTTCGACGAGATCCGCCGGGACCTGGACGCCATCGCCTCGCTGGGGCTCGACCACGTCCGGATCTTCCCCTTCTGGCCGATACTGCAGCCCAACCGCACGCTCATCCGGCCGCGGGCGCTCGCGGACGTCCGCACGCTGGTCCGGCTCGCCGGCGAGGCGGGTCTCGACGCCTCGGTCGACGTCATCCAGGGGCACATGTCGAGCTACGACTTCGTGCCGGCGTGGCTGACCTCCTGGCACGCGACGAACATGTTCACCGACGCCGGAGCCGTCAAGGCGCAGGCGGACCTGGCCCGTGCGCTGCACGACGCCGTCGCCGACCTCCCGAACTACCTCGGCCTCACCCTGGGCAACGAGGTCAACCAGTTCTCCGGCGATCCGCACCCCGCCCCGATGCGCGCGTCGTCCGAGGACGCCGGGAACTGGATCCGGACACTGCTGGACGCCGTGCCGGCGGGCGGGCGGGCGCTGCGGCTGCACGCCGAGTACGACGCCGTCTGGTACCTCGACGGCCATCCGTTCCTCCCGACGCACGCGGCGCGGCTCGGCGACCTCACCGCGATCCACTCGTGGATCTTCAACGGCACCGCCCAGCGCTACGGCGGCATGGCGGCGGAGAGCGTGCGGCACGGTGAGTACCTCATCGAACTCGCCCGCGCGTTCGCCACCGACCCCGGCCGGCCGGTGTGGCTGCAGGAGATCGGCGCGCCGCTCAACTGCCTCGACGCGGCCGAAGCGCCGGCGTTCTGCGAGCAGGCCGTCCGCCACGCCGCGGACAGCCCGGCGCTGTGGGGGGTGACGTGGTGGTGCTCCCACGACGTCGACCGCCGGCTCGCGGACTTCCCCGAGCTTGAGTACTCGCTCGGTCTGTTCGACGCTGACGGGAAGGCCAAGCCCATCGGCCGGGCGTTCGCCGCCGTCGCCGAGGAGCTGCGCCGGCGGGCCGTCGCTCCGGCCCCGCGGCGGGAGGCCGTCGTCGTCGCGGTCGACGACGCCGACGTCCCGGTCCGCCGCGCCGACCTCGCGCCGGGCGGCGCGGCGTTCACCGCCTGGATGGACCTGGCACGGCGGGGCCGCCGACCGGCGGTCGTCACCTCGCGGACCGCCGGGTCGGCCGACGACCTCGCGGCACGCGGGGTCGAAGCGGTGCACGAGCCCGACGCCACCGGGGTGAGCGCCTACTCCGCGGTCAGCGACGGCTCGGCCCTCACGACGGGCACGACGTGACCGGGGCGAGGACTGCGGGCGCGGCGGAGGACGAGGGCCAGGCCGCGGACGGGCGCGTCGACGCCGTCCTGGCGGCCATGACCGTCGAGGAGAAGGCCGGTCAGGTCAACCAGCGCCTCCACGGCTGGCGCGCCGTCGAACGGGACCGGCGCGGCGCGTTCCGGCTGACCGGCTACGCCCGCGAGGAGATCGACCGGTGGGGTGGGCTCGGCGCCCTCTACGGGCTCTTCCGGGCCGACGCCTGGTCCGGCCGGTCGTGGGCGAACGGCATCCGGCCCGAGGAGCGGGCCGAGGCCGCCGCGGCGGTGCAGGAGGGCGTGGCCGCAGCCGACCGGCACGGCGTCGGGACGCTGCTGGTCGAGGAGGCGCCGCACGGGCACCAGGCCCTCGGCGGCACCCTGCTGCCGGTCAACCTCGCCGTCGCCGCCGCCTGGCGGCCGGAGTCCCTGGCCGACGCGGCCCGAGGCGTCGGCGCCGAACTCGCGGCGAGCGGCGTCCACGTCGCCCTCGTCTCGGCCCTCGACATCCTGCGCGACCCCCGGTGGGGCCGCGGCGAGGAGTGCTACGGCGAGGACCCGCTGCTCGCCGCCGAGCTGACCCGCGCCGTCGTCGAGGGCATGCAGGGCGAGGCACGCTCCCGCGTGGGCGACGGCGGGGTCGCCGTCGTCCTCAAGCACCTCGCCGCCCAGGGCGAGGCCGTCGGCGGCCGCAACGGCCAGTCCGCGCACCTCGGCCCGCACGACCTCGCCGAGATCCACCTCCCGCCCGTCGAGGCCGGCCTGCGCGCCGGGGCGCTGGGCTTCATGGCCGCGTACAACGACATCGACGGCGTCCCCTGCTGCGCCAACCACGACCTGCTCACCGCCTACCTGCGGGGCCGCCACGGCTTCGACGGGATCGTCATGGCGGACGGGCTGGCCGTGGACCGGCTCGCCGGGACGACCGGGGACCTGCCCGGCGCCGCCCGGGCCGCCCTGCTGGCCGGCGTGGACCTCTCCCTGTGGGACGAGTCGTTCGCCGGCCTCGCCGCCCTGGCCGCCGCGGACGAACGGGTCGCCGCGGCGCTCGACGTCGCCTGCCGCCGGGTGCTGACGCTGAAGGACCGGCTGGGGCTCCTGGGCGACCCCGGTCGTCCCGTGCGCCCCGACGCCGCGCGGTCCCTCGCCCGTCTCACCGCCGCCCGGAAGTCGACGGGCGCCGCCTCGCGGCGGCTCGCCGCGGAGTCGCTGGTCCTGCTCCGGAACGCGCGGCGGGGCGACGGCGGCGCCACGCTGCCGTTCGACGCCGCCCGGCTGCGGAGCGTCGCCGTCGTCGGGCCCTACGCCGACGACGTCCCCGCGCTGCTCGGCGACTACGTCCCGCCGCTGCCGGCCGGGGCGGGCCGCGGTGTCGCCGAAGCCCTCCGTGCCGCACTGCCCGGTGCGGAGACCACCGCCGGCGAGGCCTTCGACGACGTGGGGGCCGCGGCCTTCGCGGGCGCCGATGCCGTCGTCGTCGTGATCGGCGGCACCAGCCACCGCTCCTACGACGACGCCTTCGCGGACAACGGCGCCGTCGCCGCTCGGGCCGGCGAGGCCACCGGCGGCGAGGGCGTGGACCTCGCCGACGTCTCGCTGCCGGACGGGCAGGACGACCTGATGAGGGCGGTCCGGGCCGCCACGGACGCGCCGGTGGCCGCCGTCGTCGTCTCCGGCCGGCCGCACGTCCTGACCGGCGCGCTCGAACACTGCGACGCGGTGCTGTGGGCCGGGTATCCCGGCCCGTACGGCGGCGAGGCGGTCGCCGACGCGCTGCTGGGCGAGGCGGAGCCCACCGGGCGGCTGCCGATGACGCTGCCGCGGCACCCCGCGGCCGTCCCGGTGCGGTACAACGACCGGCAGAGCGCGGCGGACGTCTACCGCGACGCCCCGGAGCCGGTCCTGCTGCCGTTCGGCTTCGGCCTGGGCTATCGCGACGTGGCCGTCACCGGCCTGGACGTCACCGTCCGGCCGGACAGCCCGGCCGAGGTCGTGGTGACCGTGACCGCGGCGAACCGATCCGGGCGGCCGAGCGATCCGGTGATCCCCGTCTTCGCCCACCGCACGGGCGGGACGCGCACGCCCCGGATCCGTGAGCTGCTCGCCTTCGGGCGGGTCACCGTCGCCCCCGGCGCGACGGCCGGGATCACCTTCACGCTCCCGGCCGAAAGGGTGTTCGCCGATCTCGCCGATCCGGACGCGCCGACGGCCGTGACCGAGCTGTACGTGGAGGGCCTGACCCGCACGATCCGGCCGGCCCGCGGCTGATCCGGGCAGGACAGCTACTCACAAGGGAGTAACAGCATGGCCAGACCCGCACCACGACGGCGGTCGCTGCTCGCCGCCGTCACCGTCACCGCCGCGCTCGCCGCGACGGCCGTCGGCACGCCCGCGGCAACGGCGTCCGACACCCTGCCGTGGGAGGGGGAGAGCGCCAAGGGAGCGAACCAGCCGTACCAGCACGGCTACTCGGCGACCACCCTCCTCGACTGGGACCCGCGCACCGACACCGACGCCGGCAGGCTGCGCGCACGGATACCCCTGCAGCCGCGCGCCGACGCCGACCCGGCCACGCAGCGCAACCCCGCGCTGCCCGCCGAGACCCGGATGCTCACCCTCGCCGGCGACTACGGCAACGCGTTCTTCGAATCGCACCCGTACACCAACGAGTTCAGCCAGTACCTCTTCTCCTACTGGCAGTACACCGACGCGTACGCCTCCTGGCACGGCATGCCCACCGAGGGCGTGCCCGAGGAGTACTACGACCCCGCCGCCGAGTGGACCCAGCGCTGGTTCGAGTTCGGCGCGGTCAACCTGCCCAACCCCGGCTACACCGACGCCGCCCACAAGAACGGCGCCCGGTCGCTGGGCACCGTCTTCTTCTCGGACAACGACCGCGGCCCGCAGTCCTACAGCGAGCTGCTCGTACGCGACGGGAACGGCGGCTTCCCCGCCGCGCGCAAGCTCGCCCAGGTCGCCCGCTACTTCGGCTTCGACGGCTACTTCATCAACCAGGAGCAGAGCCGCGTCGCCGCCGAGGACGTGGACGACTACATGGACTTCCTCGCCGCGCTGCGCGCCGAGGGCCTGTACATGCAGTGGTACGACTCCGTCGACGCCGGGACCGGCGAGAAGCTCTACGAGAACGAGTTCACCGAGCGGAACGCCCCGTTCGTCCAGAACGACGCGCGGGGCCCGCTGGCCGACTCGATCTTCCTCAACTACTGGTGGAACAGCGAGAAGCTCACGGACTCCGCCCGGTACGCCGAGTCCGTCGGCGTGAACCCGCGCACGCAGGTCTTCGCCGGGGTCGAGGCCGGCAAGTACCAGTTCGACCAGCCGTACGACCTGCGCGACAACCTCGGCGAGGACGGGGCGCCGATGAACGCCGTCGCCACCCTCGGCGCGGACTTCGTCCACTCGGACTACGCGCACAAGACCGACGACGACAAGCAGTCGAAGGTCTTCGACCGCGAGCGGCGCTGGTGGACCGGCACGGCGACGGGCACCGGCTCGGCCGGCGACGGCGAGTGGCCGGGCGTCTCCTCGCAGATCGCCGAGCGGACCGCCGTCACCGGCTCCACCTTCGCCACCACGTTCAACACCGGGCACGGCCTCGGCTACTGGCGCGACGGGGTACGGGCCGGCGGGCAGGAGTGGGGCAACATCGGCATCCAGGACACCCCGGTGACCTGGCAGTGGTGGTTCCAGGGGGACGGCGCCGACGGCCTTGAGGCGGACTACGACTACGGCCCGGACCACACCCCCGCGGACCGCTTCGACTACCGGCCGCTCGGCGCCTTCGAGGGCGGTTCGTCGCTGGCCGTCAGCGGCGAGCTGACCGGTGACGCGGTGCTGCGCCTGCACAAGACGGACCTGCGGCTGGAGGAGGGCTCCCGGGCCGAGCTGACGTACGCGGGACCGAGCGCCGGCGACGCCGACGTGAGCCTGGCGCTCGTGCTCGCTTCGGACCCGTCGGAGACCGTCCGGGTGCCGATCGAGCACGCCGGGCCCGCCGGCGGCGGCTGGCGCACCGCGACCGTCGACCTGTCCGCCTACGCGGGCGAGACGGTCTCCACGCTGGGGCTCGGCCTCGCTCCCCAGGCCGGGCCGATCGACGACTTCCAGGTCAACCTCGGCGCCCTCACCGTCACGGACGGCGCCGAGCACACCCCGGACGCGCCCACCGGCTTCCACGTCGAGCAGGCCCTGACCGCGACCGACGAGCTGTACCTGGGGTGGGACCTCGACGACTACGAGGACGTCGTCCGCTACGACGCCTACGCCGACGGCGAGTACCTCGGCGGCGTCTACGACGACAACCTCTATGTCAAGCGCTTCACCGGCACCCGGGGGACGCTCCGGCTGGTCGCCGTCGGGAAGGACGGCAGCAAGAGCGGGGCGGCGACCCTCCCGTACGACTTCACCCGCGGCCCGGGCGACGTCGCCGCCCGGGCGTCCGAGGACGGCTCGGTGACCGTGGCCTGGGACAAGCCGGTCCCCCCGGGCTCCGTGGTCACCCTGAGCGGCGCGTACGAGGACACGCTCAGGCCCGGCCACGGCAGGACGTCGGTGACGTTCCGGGACACTCCTGTCGACGGTGGAGACTTCGTCGCCACGGTGGCCCCCGCCCGCGGTGGCACCCCCGTCGCGGCGACGGGGACGTTCGCCGACACCGAGATCGAGCCGTACCCGACGTCCGCGGTCGAGCTGTCCGGAACCTCACTGCGGCTCACCCAGCCCACCCTGGCCGACTGGCACACCCTCACGGTGTACGAGAACGGCGAGCCGATCCCGTTCGACACCACGTACAGCCAGGGCGAGCGCGACCGGGTGATCCGCGGCCGCACCACCCTGGACGCGCTGTCGGTCACCTTGTCCGCCGCCGACAGCACGGTGACCGCCGTGCTCGAGGACTACGCCGGAAACCGGGCCGAGACGGTCCTGCGGGAAGGCGCCGGCTGAGGAAGCGGTCCGTCGGCGGGCGCCGCCCGCACCGCCCCCCGGCCCGCCGGGCTGGGGGGCGGCTCGGCGGTCAGTGGCCGGAGACGACGCCCGACAGCTCGTTGGTCTCCTTCGGCAGGGTCACGGACTGCTGCTTCTCGCCCGACTCGATGTCGATCGCGTGCAGCTTCCGTTCGCCCGGCTCGGACACGTACGCCGTGTGGTCCCGTACGAAGAGCGTGGGCCTCGGCTGCTGCCAGTCCAGCGGCTCCGTCCACTCCCCCACCGCGGGTATCTTCCGGACGACCTCACCCTTCTCCGGGTCGATGACGTGGATCGCGCCGTCCGTGCCCAGCACCAGCGCCTCGCCGTGCGGTCCCCGGGCCAGGGAGCGGAAGGAGTAGCTGGTGCCGATGTCGACCAGGCGCAGTTCGCCGCTCCGGGTGTCGATGAGCGAGACGCGCTCGGGGCGCTCCAGCTCGGCCTCGGGGTCGGTCTTGTAGTCACCGAGCAGGACGGGCGACGCGTCGCTGCCCGCCTGGTTGCCGATGCGGCCGTAGTCGTCCGGCGCGTCGACCTTGGTGAAGTCGCCGTCCTTGTACAGCAGAACGCCGTCCTCGCAGCCGACGGCGATCGCCTCGCCCTGGGCCGCCGCCTCGCCGTGGACGCCGGGGCAGTCCTCGTTGCGGGCGATCTCCTTGTTGTCCTCGTCCAGGACCACGACGCCGGTGCGCGTCTCCTCGTTGCCGAGCGTCGTGAGCAGTTCTCCGCTCTCCAGCTCGATCGCGACGCCGTGGTGGGGCTCCTTCGAGGTGTACGTCCGCGCGTCGGGCTTCGTGCCGCCGGCCAGGTCCGCCGGGTCGAAGACGTTGACCTCGCCGGTGCCGTCCGTGAAGAGCACGGTCCGGTCCGCATGCCGCACGACGTGCCCGGGCTCGGCGCCCGGGAACTCGATGTCGGTGAGGGCTTTTGCGGAGGTGTCGAGGACGCGGAAGCCGGCGTCGGTGGAGACGATCATGTGCGTGTCGTCGCCGGCGGGGTTGACCCGGTTGAAACCGGGCAGCTCGATCGTCTCGGCGACTTCGAGTGACTCCCCGTCGAGGAGGTAGAGACCGCCGTCGAAGGTGGCCGTGAGCGGGTCCGTCAGGGTGGCGGGCGAGGCACTCGGCTTGCTCTCGCCGGGCGGCCCGGCGGAGTCGTCGTCTTCGCCGCAGGCGGCGAGGGCGAGGGCCGCCGTGAGGGCGAGCGCCGCGCCGCGGGCGGCTCGGGTGCGTACGGGACTGTGCACTGCTGTTCCTTTCTCTGCCGCACGGACGGCGGCGTGGTGAGGGGACCGGCCGCCGGGAGACCGCCGGCCGGGGTGTTGCGGGGTCAGGGAGCGGTGAGGCCTTCGGTCATCGCGGTCGTGTTGGCGCGCATCATCTGCAGGTAGCTGCCGGCGCCCCCGCCCGGCTCCGTCAGCGACTCGCTGTACAGCTCGACGACGCGCACGTCCCCGCCCAGCTCCTTGCGGAGCACCTCGGCCAGCCGCTTGGGCTGGGAGGAGTCGGCGAAGATGGTCCGTACCCCCGCGCCGCGCATGGCCTCGGCGAGCGACTGCAGGTCCGAGGAGCTGGGCGAGGCGAGCGTGGTGCCGCTCGGCAGGACCGCTCCGACGACGCGGAAGCCGAAGCGGTCCGCGAGGTAGCCGAAGACGTGGTGGTTGGTCACCAGCGCCCGGCGCTCCTCGGGGATGCGGTCGAAGGACCGCGTCATCCAGGAGGTGAGGTCGGCCAGACGCCCGTCGTAGCGGTCCGCGTTGGCGCGCACGGCCCCGGCGTCGACGCCGTCGACGTGTTCCACGACCTGGTCGGCGATCAGGCCGGCGGCCTTGCGTACCCGGTCGGGGTCGGTCCAGAAGTGCGGGTCGGGCTCCCCCGCGCCGTCCTCGGGCCCGCCGTCCTCCGCGCGGTAGGTGAGCGGGTCCACCGCCTTGCCGACCTCGAAGGCCGCGACGCCGGACTCGCGCGCGTTGTCGACGTGCCGCAGGACGTTCTCCTCCAGGCCGAGGCCGTTGAAGACCACGAGGTCGGCCTGTTCGAGGTCGGCGGCCTGGGGTGCCGACAGTCCGAAGGAGTGCGGGTCGGCGTTCGGCTGCATGAGGACCGTCACCTCGGCCTCGTCGCCGACGATCTCGCGGGTGATGTCGCCGAGGATGTTCGTCGTCACCACCACGCGCGGCCGGTCGGACCCGCTCGTACAGCCCGACGCGGCGGCCGGCGCAAGGAGTGCGGCGAAGGCGGCGAAGGCGGCGAGCAGGGCGCGGTGACGGGGCGGACGACGGCTGCCGCGGCTCATCGGCCGGTCTCCACCATCAGGCCCGGCTCGATGTCCAGGTCGAAGGTGCGGGCGACGCGCAGGCCGTCGTTGTAGTCGATCTCGTGCACACGCTTCCCGGCCGGATCGCTGACGTAGGCGCGGCTGTTGTCCACCGCGATGACCGGGGATCCGGCGACGCCGGGCCCGGGGCCCGCCGCGGTGGGTGCCGCGTCCAGCCCGGCCTCCTCCCCGGTGCGCTCGCCCGTGGCGGTGTCGAAGCCGCGCAGGGTTCCGTCGGTGCCCAGCGCCAGCAGGGGCGCCCCCTCGCCCGCGGTGTTGGCGGCCAGGACGGGCCCGGTCGCCACGCGCTGCCAGGTGCGTTCGGTCACGTCCAGGACCCAGACGGCCCCGCGGCCGGCCGGCGCGGTGAGCGTGTCGCTGCCCGGCCGCAGCTGGAAGGCGGTGGCCCGCTCGTCCTCGGGGACGTCCCGGGGGTAGGGGATCTCCACGGCTTCGAACGTGCCGCTCTCCTCGCGCACGAGGAGCGCGCCCTCGGCGCAGCCGAACACGATGCCGCGCCGCGTCACGGCGTCGCCCCGGGGGTCACGGCACGTGGCGTCCAGTGCGGCGGTCTCCTCGCCGTCGCGGTCCCGGACGGTCACGCCCGCGTCCCCGCCGGAGCCCAGGGTGATCAGGTGCCCGCCGTACGGGATCACGGGCGCGGCGTGCGGCCCTGCGAGCGGGCGGGCGTCGCCGATCCTCCCGTCCTCCAGCGCGTCGCGCCGGTAGAGCCGCGCGTCCCCGTCCTCGGGGGTCACGGCGGTGACCGCGGCGTCGCCGCGTATCCGGGCGCCGCCGTCCGGCAGCTGTCCCACCTCGCGTATCCGGGCCCGGTAGTAGTGCACGTGGTCGCCGTGGTCCACCATCCAGGCGCCCGTGTCGAGGACCTGCGTCTCCCGGGCGGTGTGGAAGAAGCCGAAGCGGCCGTCCGTGGTGAGGCCGGTGGCGTCCGGCACGGCCGGGACGGTGTGCACCTTCTCGCTGATCAGGTCGAGCACCCGCGCCTCGCCGGTGCCGGGGTCGGCCAGCACCAGCCGCGACTGCTGCTCGGCGGCCTCCTTCGCCCCTTCGACGTACCCGTGCGGGGGCGAGGGTGAGGCGCGCCGCGATGCCTCGCGCTCGCCGCCGGCGTCGCCCTCGCCTCCGCCGCACCCGGCGGCGAGCGCGGCGGCGAGGAACAGGGCGGTGGACATGCGGAGTGATGCGGTCCTGCGGGCAGTCACGGTCGTGCTCTCCATCTGCGTCGGTCTGTCGTTCGCGGGGTGTGGCGGGAGCGGCTCAGGCCCGGTCCGGGACCGGGCGGGCACGGCGGGAGCGGATCCCGGCGGCCAGTTGGGAGAGGAAGAACTGGGCGACGGCGAACGCGGCGACGGTGGCGCCGGCGGCGGTGCTCAGGTGCCAGGACAGGAGCAGGCCGCAGAACGTCGCGCTGACGCCCAGCAGCGCCGCGCCGGCCATCACGCCGTGGACGCTGCGCGCCCACGGCAGGGCGGCGGCGGGCGGGGCGATGAGCAGGCCGAGCACGAGCAGGGTGCCCACGATGTGGAACGACGCGACGATCGCCAGCGTCAGCAGCCCCAGCAGCAGGGCGTGCGCCAGGTGCGGGCGCAGGCCCAGGGTGCGGGCCTTGCGCGCGTCGAAGGCCAGCGCGAGGAAGGCCCGGTGCCCGAGCACGGTGACGGTCAGCGCCAGCGCCAGCGCCACGCCGAGCGTCACCAGGTCGCCTTCGCCGACGGCCAGCACGTCGCCGAAGAGGAAGCCGGTCAGGTCGACGGCGAAGGACTGCGACCGGGAGATGATGATCACTCCCAGCGCGAGCATCCCGACGAAGAGCAGGCCGATCCCGGTGTCCTCGGAGAGCCGCGGCGCACGGCCGACCGCGCTGACCCCCGCGGCCATGACGGCCGCGCTCACCGCGGCGCCGACGAGCAGGTTGCCGCCGAGGAGGGCGGCGACGGCGATCCCCGGGAGCAGCCCGTGCGACATCGCGTCGCCGAGGAAGGCCATCCCCCGCAGCACCACCCAGGTGCCCGCCAGCGCGGCGATCGCGGACACCAGGACGCCGCCCACCAGGGCTCTTTGCACAAAGGTCACCTCGAAGGGTGCCGTCAGCCACTCCATGCCCCGCACCGTACAATGAAAATGATTATCACTACAGACGGGATTGACAATGCCACCGCAGCCCCCGACCCCCCGGGTCCGCATCTCCGGAGTCAGCGCCGGCTACTCCGGCCGGACCGTGTTGCACCAGGTCACGGCGGATATTCCGGGGGCGGCCGTGACGTCGCTGACCGGCCCCAACGGCAGCGGCAAGTCGACCCTCCTCGGCGTCCTCGCCGGTGTGATCAAGCCGACATCGGGAGAGGTGGAACACCGTGGCGGCGGCACCGCCGCGTTCGTGCCGCAGCGCAGCGCCGTCAGCGACGCGCTGCCGCTGACCGTGCGGCAGACCGTCGCGATGGGGCGCTGGGCGGACCGCGGACCGTGGCGCAGGCTGACCGCCCGCGACCACGCGACCGTCGACGCCGCGCTCCGCCGGCTCGGCATCGCACACCTCGCCGGCCGGCAGCTCGGCGAGCTGTCGGGCGGGCAGCGCCAGCGCACCTTCATCGCCCAGGGGGTCGCCCAGGACGCGGACCTCCTCCTGCTGGACGAGCCGTGCACGGGCCTCGACCCCGAGGCGCGCGCGAGCATCGAGGAGTTGCTCGTCCAGCTCGTCGCCGACGGCGCAACCGTGGTCCAGGCCACGCACGACCTGGAGTCGGCGGGCGCGGGAGAGCACTGTCTGCGGCTGCGCGACGGACGCCTCGACGCGGCCGGCCACCCGCCCGCCGCCCTTGCGCACACCGCGCCGGCCGGTGCGCCGGCGGTCGGCGACGGCCGGGTTCGTTGACGACCGGTGGCCCTGGTCGGGGTGTCGGACGGCGACCGGCAGGGCGCACCCGGAAGCGCGCTCATGCGCGAGGTCGACGCACGTGCCGAGTCCACGTCACGCCGGCGGCAGCCCGCCTGTCAGCGGCGGGCCGCCTCCACCAGAGCCAGTTCGAGGGCGTCCGGAAGGTGAAGAACCCCGCTGCCGTCCGGACTGACCAGCCATCGCAGCGAGCCGGCGGTCCGGTAGGGCGCCGGTACGGTGATCCAGGTTCCGTGCCCGATGTAGTGGATATCCGTGCCGACCCAGAGGGTCCGGGGGTCCGGGGGGAGGAAGAAGCTGACCCGGTGTCCGGCGAAGTCGCCGAGTGTGGGCCCGGGTTCCTGTTCGGGCAGGCGCCGTAACTCGTCGAGGGCCTTCACGCCGAGCCGTTCCGGAACGTTCAGCACGTCCCAGAACCGGCCGGCGGGCAGCAGGGCGACGGCGTTCTCCCCGTGGGCCCACTGCCGGCGGCAGGCGGCCGGGTCCGGTGCCGCCGCGGAGAGCCACTCCTCGGCACGTCGTCTTGGCATATTCATCATGCATATATCGTGCTCGTGGTCTTCCTGGATCGAAAGACACGAACGGGGTGCCGTACACGGCGGCGCAGTCGGTCAGCGCGGTGTCCGGCGGAGCAGCAGGACGTGGTCGGTGACGGTGGCCGTCTGCCCGTCGGGGCCGGTCACCTCGCGCGCGGGAGCGTCGGCGCGTTCGACGGTCCAGCCGGAGGCGGGCAGGCCGAGTTCGGCGTGGACCTCCTGCGGGGCCGGGAAGCGGGTGTCGACCGCGGTGGCCGAGATGTCGACCGCGGTGACCCGCCAGCCGCGGCGCGCGAGCCAGAGCGTGTCGCCCCCGCCCCGCATCCGAGATCCAGCGCGGTGCCGGCCGGAAGCGGCCCGGCCGTGCCGGCCAGGAGCGGGTTGGTGCGGGCCCCCCAGACGGCAGGGTTCTGCCGGCGTTCCCCGTAGAGGCGCTCCCAGAACTCCGCGGGACTCGGGTCGCCGAGATCGCCGGGGGCTGTTCGGCCGGTGTGCTGCGTCATGGATCGCCTCTTCCTTGACGAGGGCCGGACCGCAATCGCCGGTCCTGCGGCCGGATTTGACATCGGTTGCGCTGTCACCGTAAACCTAAGCCACATGACATTCATTTTCAAAAACACGGCCACCCCGCCCGGCCCCGCCTTCCCGAACGTCACCCCCTCCCGCCGCGCCTGAAGGAGCCGTGACCATGTCTCTCGACGTCTCTCCGGAGCTGCTCGCCGAGGCCGAGCGCGGCGAGGTCCGCGAGGAGGACTTCGTACGAACCGTCCGCGCCTCCCTGCCCTACGCCTACGGCCTCGTCGCGCGCCTCACCGGCGAACTGCGCGCGGGGACGGCGGACTTCGCCGACAACCGGACGCCGCCGTCCGAGACCGAGCGCGGTCAACTGCTGCGCGCGCTCGCCAGCGACGCCATCCGCGGCTGCCTGGAGCGCCACTTCGGCGTCACCCTGGCCTTCCAGAACTGCCACAGGCTCGCCGTCTTCCCCACCGGGGCCCGCGACAGCGCCGGCCTCGCCCGCTTCGTCTCCCCCCGCGCGCAGGTCCTCAACCAGTCACCTGAGCTGCGCGACTGCTGACCCGGCACCGTCGGCGACGACGTGCCCGGCGCGGCACCCATGCGGTCTGCTGTTCGCACCCCGGTCCGTCACAGCCGGGTCCCGTCGGGCAGCCGGAGCGCCACGATACGTCCGCCGCGGGTGGCGGCGATCAGCAGCCCGGGGCCGGACCAGGCCACTGCGGTGACGGCGGAGCCGAGTTCGTACCGCTGTACCGGCCGGAGGCTTCCTCCGGCCGGGCCGGCGGACGCGCGCCAGAGTGCGAGCGTGCCGTCGTCGCCGTCGCGGGTGCGCCAGATGTGGAGGACGGCGTCCTGGTTGCCGCCGCAGATCCAGCGGCCGGTCGGGGCGACGGCCGGCGCAAGGTGGGAGCCGACGTACGGGTAGGTGGCCAGGGGTGCGGCCCGGTGGCACTCGTGGCAGCGCACCGCCCCGTACGCGGCGACGGCCAGGCGCCGTCCACCGCGCATCCGGGCGACGTCGGTGACCGTGCCGGCCGCCGGTTCCGCGGCCCACATCTCGCTGCCGTCCGGGCGCAGGACGACGGCCCGGCGGCCGTTCGCGCCGGCCACCCGGTCGGTGCCGGACCAGGCGGCGGCCTGCGACCAGGCGCCGGTGGTGGCCCGCCGTACGCGCCGGTCGGCGCGGCGCCAGAGCCCGTGGCCGCCGGGTCCGGCCACGACCAGGTGCTGCGCGTCCGGGGAGAGGGCGGCGTACAACAGGCCGCCGGGCAGCGGGAAGTCGTCGACCGGCGCGTCGGACGTGGTGCTCATACGGCGGCCTCCGCGCCCGCCAGGCAGTCGAAGGCGCCGGCGCCGAGGATGCGGATCAGGGCGTCTGCGGGCTGGGCTTCCGGGGGCTGGGACATGGCGATCGGACCCCTTCGGGCGGGGGGCCGCGCAGGCGATTTATTGAATATGATTGTCATTTTATCTAAGCTGTCGGTACTCAACTTCTCCTGACCGGAGGTTCGATGTCCACCACGCTGCTGAACCGCACCCTGCTCGTCTCCGGCACGGCCCTGGCCGCGCTCGGCCTCGCGGCGGCACCGGCTCTCGCCGAGCCGGTGACCCTGTCCGAAGGGCACGTCGATGTCGTCGACATCGGCTACGAGGGAGGCGCGCTCGAACTCGGCCTGCACGACGGGACCTCCGGCACGCCGGTCGAGCGCGACCCGGCCGAGGTCACCCTGCACGTCAAGCCGGAGGCCCGGACCGCGGTGCCGGGCGACCCCGCGTACGGGTTCCTCGGCGACCCCGGCGACCCGGTGTGGATCCTGCCGCAGACCGAGAACCCGGACCTGCTCTTCGCCGGCTGGTCCGCGCACGAGGTACCGGCCGGCACCTTCCGGGGCGACACGGTGCAGCTTCGGCTGACCGCCGTCAGCGGCCCGGCCGACGTCAGCGTCTTCGACGCCGGAACGGCCGGACCGGCCAAGCGGTTCGACAGCGGCGACGGACTGCCCGACTCCGCAGCCGTCTCCGCGGGCGCCCACCACCACACCAACTGGGCGTTCGAGGCCGAGGGGAGGTACACGCTCACCTTCCAGGCGAGCGGCACGCTCACCGACGGCACGACCGTCACGTCGGACCCGGTGGACTACCACTTCACCGTCGGCTGACCCGCGCGCACGGCGTCGGCCCCGGGGACCCTCCCCCGGGGCCGACGCATGCGGCCGGGGGCCGCGGGCTCAGCCTTCGGGAAGCATCCTCCTGAACCACTCCCCCGCCGCGTCCGCGACCTCCTCCAGCGCGCCCGGCTCCGGGAACAGGTGCGTCGCCCCGGCGATCACACGCAGCTCGTACGGCGCGGAGAGCCGCTGCGCGGCCTCCTCGTTGAGCTTGATCACGGCTTCGTCCCGGCCGCCCACGAGCAGCAGCACGGGCGACCGTACGCCGGCGAGCGCGTCACCCGCGAGGTCGGGCCGGCCTCCACGGGAGACCACGGCACGTACCAGGTCGGGCCGCTCGGCCGCGGTGACGAGCGCAGCCGCCGCGCCCGTGCTGGCGCCGAAGAGCCCGAGGGGGAGGTCGGTGACGCGGGCCGCGAGCCAGTCGGCGGCGCCGCTGAGCCGGTGCGCCAGCAGGTCGATGTCGAAGCGGAACTCACGGGTAACCGCATCGGCCCGGTCCTCGGCCGGCGTGAGCAGGTCGAGGAGGAGGGTGCCGATTCCGGCGTCGTTCAGCCGGGCGGCCACGGCCTGGTTGCGCGGGCTGTGCCGCGAGCTGCCGCTGCCGTGGGCGAACAGCACCAGACCCGTGGGCGCGTCGGGGACCGCGAGGTCGCCGGCGAGCCGCGTGTCGGCGATCCGGACCGTCACGCTCTCGACGGGCATGGGGACCTCCCACCTCCCGAGGACGTCGGGGTACGTGAGCCGGGTACCAGGGGAGCGCCGAGACAAACCCGACGTAAGCCTGCAAACAACCCACCGGCTGTCCGAGAGGACGGCGGGGACCGCCACGTCATATCGGCAGTTGGCCCGCCGGAGCACGGGGCGAGATCCCGTCGTCTGCGGCGGCGGCCGCTTCGGTCACTTCGGCGAACCGCCCGGCTGTCGCACCCCGGTCGGCGCCACCCGCGACGGGACCCGCGGCGCCGCGGTGTGCGCCGCCGGCGACGGCGGCCAGGACGCGGAGCAGGCCATGGGCACGCGCGCGGGCACGGAGCCGTGCCGGTCCCGGGCGGCTGCGGAAGACCACGGCAGCACCCGCGCTCCGACCGTTTCCTCACCACCGCACATGCGGCAAATCCTGCGCCCGCGCGGGGGTACGGCCCCGCCACCGTACGGGTGTACCGGGGCTGCCGGCAGGGTCAGAATGTGGCGCTGACGGGGTGTCCGTGATGGGCGCTCAGGCCGAGTTCGTGGGGGTATCCGGGGTGCAGGGGTGGGCGAGGGCGTTATGGGGCATGCGGGGTGCGCAGGACAGGGCGCGGTTGGGATCCGGGATCCAGCGGGCGCAGGCGTTCATGGTGCTGGCCACGCTGCTGTACCGGGCGAGCCATCTGGTGGTCGGCGTGCTGGCGGTCGTCCCGGAGCGCCTGGGCGACCCGACGGCCTGCCCGGGCACGGTGGCGGCTCTCGCGGTGAGTGCGCTGGTCTACGGCACGGCGCTGCGGGACGGCTGGTTCGACCGGCGGTACGTCTGGGCGGACGTCCTGGTGACCGGCTGTCTGCTGCCGCTGGCGGCGGCGGCCTCGGGCGGGGCGCGGGAGCCGGGGGCGTTCGCCTGGGCGATGCTGCTGAGCACCTCGGCGAGCGCCGTCGCGGCGGTGGCCCTGCCGGGGCTGTGGCCCGTCGTCGTGGTCGCGGTGCTGGTGGCGACGAACCTGCCCGGGTACCTGCTGGCCAGAGCGGATGCCGCCGTGGTGACCGGCCACGTCAACTCCCTGGTGTGGTCCGCGCTGATCGCCTGGGTCTTCTGGCGCTACCTGTGCCGGCAGGGCTGCCAGCTCGACGAGGCCACCGAGCGGGCGGTGACGGCGGAGGCCCACAAGGCGCGCTACGCCGAGCGGCTTGAGCACCACCGCGCCCTGCACGACACCGTCCTCGCCACGCTGACCGCGCTCGCCGGCGGCGGGATCGACGGCAACGACCCGCGGGTGCGGGCGCGTTGCGCACAGGACGCGGCGTATCTGCGGCGATTGGTCGAGCAGACGTCCGGCAGCGAGCCCCGGCGGGAGATCGGAGCGGCGCTGGAGGAGGCGATCCGGTCGGCGGAGAGCCTGGGGATGCGGGTCACCGCGCGGTTCCACGACCTGCCCGCCGTACCGCCGAAGGCGGCCGGGGCGGTGGGCGACGCGGTGCGGGAAGCGCTCAACAACGTGCACCGGCACGCCGGTACGGGGCACGCCTACGTGACGGCCACCGGACAGCCGGACAGCGGCGACGGCGTGACGGTGACGGTGGTCGACCGGGGCTCCGGGTTCGACCCCGAGCGGCACGTGCCCGGGCTGGGGCTGCGGAGTTCGGTGCACGGCCGGATGGCGGAGGCCGGTGGCGCCGCGCTGGTGGAGGGTGCCCCGGACGAGGGCGTACGAGTGGAGCTGCGATGGCCGCGGTGATCAGCGTGGCGGTGGTCGACGACGACCGGATGCTGCTCGACGGGATGGCCTCCTGGCTGGGCGGCGTGCCCGGGATACGGCTGGTCGCCGTCTCCACCACGGTGGACGGGCTGCTCGCCGCCGCGCCGGCCCCGCGGGACGGCGCCGGCGCGGCCGCTCCGTGCGACGTCGTGCTGCTGGACCTGCGGCTGCGGGACGGGTCGCTCCCGAGAGACAACATCCGGCGGCTGCTCGGGGCCGGGAGCAGGGTTCTGGTGATCAGCACGGTGCCGGACAGGGCCCGGGTCGTGGAGGCGCTGCGGGCCGGCGCGGACGGCTATCTGACCAAGGACAACGACCTCTCGACGCTGGTCGCGGCCGTCGAGGACATCGCCGCCGGCCGCGGCGCCCACTCCCCGGAGCTGGCCTTCGCCTGGGCCCACGACACCGGCCCGGAGCGGCCCCGCCTGTCTCCGCGGGAGGAGCAGATCCTGCTCGACTACGCCTCGGGGATGACGCTGCATTCGGCCGCGCGGCGCGCCGGGATCTCCGCCGCCACGGCCAAGGACTACCTGGACCGGGTCAAGACCAAGTACCGGCAGGCCGGGCGGCCCGCCCACACCAAGATCGAGCTGGCCCGCCGGGCCCGGGAGGACGGTCTCGACGTGTACTGAGGCGTGTCGCGCCCCGTGCCGCGCACGCCCCCGCCCCACCACCGTGACCGCGGGTCCGGCCCGCCGCAAGCCCCCCAAACGGACGGCTACAGCGGGCCGGAGCCCGGCCCGTACAGTCGAGCCCGCCGCGATGCGGCCGGGCTCATGCCGCCGTACGGTCAGGAGGAGCGCACCCATGAAGAAGCCATGCGGATGCACTGCCGCCGCCCCGGACGCCCACGCCCGCTCCCACGGCCTGCGCGGCTTACGCGCCCGCCACGGCTTACACGACCTGCTGCGCGACCCGCGCGACGGGCACGGCCGCCCGGCCGATGACCGGCACGGCCACGCCGGCGGCCGGCCGGCCCGCCCACCCTCCCCCGCTCCCTCGCACCCGGCGTTCCAGCGCACCTCAGCGGCCTGTTGAGCCCGGTCACCGCCCGCTTCCGCAGACGGGCGACCGCTCCGGCACCCGCGGCCGAAGGGGACTTCCGCCGCTTCTGGTGGGCCGGCACGACCGACGCCCTCGGCACCCAGACCTCCGGCCTGGCCCTTCCGCTGCTGCTGCTCGCCCTCGGCAGCTCACCCGCCGCCGTCGGCATGGTGGCCGGTGTGTCGGCCGGATGCGGCATGCTCACGGGCCCGTTCGCCGCTGTCCTCGCCGACCGCGGCGCCCGCAAGGCGGTGATGGTGTCCGCCGCGCTGGTCGCCGCCGGAGCCGTGGCCTTCGTCGCCGTCAGCGCGCTGCTCGGGGACCCGCCGCTGTGGCAGCTCTTCGCCGCGGTGGTCGTGGAGCGCACCGCGACGTCCTGCCAGTCCGCCGCCGCGGCCGGCACGGTGGCCGTCCTCGTGCCGGAGTCCCGCTACCCCTGGGCCGTCTCCCGTATCCAGGCCGGTGAGCAGGCCGGGCTTGTGGCGGGCCCGGTCCTCGGCGGTGTGCTCTTCCAACTCGGCCGCTGGCTGCCGTTCCTCGCCGACGCCGTCTCGTACGTGGTCTCCGCGCTCTGTGTGGCGTCGATGCGCTCGGATCTCCGGCCGCGCCGCGGCGGCGCCGCGGAGCCCGGCCGCCCGTCGCCCGCCGGGGGCGGGTTCGCCGCGGCCGGCCGCGGCTTCCTCCGCGAACTCGGCGCCGGGGCGGCGTTCGTCCGCCGGGAGCCGTTCCTGCGTTTCGTGGTGCTCTGGTCGGCGGTGATGAGCCTGCTGCTGGCCGCCCTCTCCTACGGCACGATCTTCACCCTGCAGGGCGCGGGCGCGGCCGGCGGGCCGGTCGGGGCCGTGCTCGCGACAGCCGGCGCCGCCGGGCTGGCGGGTGCCCTGCTCGCGCCCCGCCTGGCGCGCGCCCTGCCGGGTCCCCGGCTGGTGGTCACCGTGTCCTGGCTGCTGGTGGCGCCCGCCGCCGGCCTCGCGCTGACCACCCGGGTCTGGGCCTGCGCCCTGCTGTTCGGGGTGATCTCGCTGCTGCTGCCGGCGGCGGCGGTCGTCCTGCAGTCCCGGGCCATCGAGGTGACTCCGCAGGAACTCCAGTCCCGCACCGGCACGGTGCTGGCCACCGCCACCGGGCTGGCCGCCGCGGCCGGGCCCGTCGCCGCGGGCGGGGTCGACGGTGCCGCCGGCACCGGCGGCACGGCGCTGTCCTGCGCCGCGGCGTTCGCCGTGCTGGCCCTGTGGTCCACGAGACGCGCCCCCGGGGTGCTGGGGAAGGAGGCCGCGTGACGACCGGCGGAACGGACGTGCCGGAGAAGGGCGGGACGCGCGCCGCCGGTGCCGGGTCCGGCACGGCGGGGACGGAGCGCGGCTACCGCCTCTCCCGCCCCGTCATCCCGGAGGTCTGCCCCACGGCCCCGTACCGGATGGTGCTGACCGCCGACGCCGGCGGCCGCTGCGAGGTGTTCGCCCATGACGCGTCGACCGGACGCACGCGTCAGGTGACCGACCGGGCGCACGGCACTCTCTACGGCACGCTGGACCGGGACGGCGCGGTGTGGTGGTTCGACGAGGACCTCGACGGCCGCGGCGTGTGGCGGGTGCAGGACTTCGACGGCGGTCCGGACCGTACGGCACTGCCCCCGGCCCCGGCGGGCACCCCGAGAGGGCTGGCGATGAACGCCGCCGGGCAGGTCGCCGCGGGCGTCGGCGGCCCGGAAGGGCTGGTCGTCTGGCTCGGACGGCGCGGCGGCCCGGCGCGCCCGGTCCACCGGGCACCCGGCCCGTGGCGGCTGGCGGGGCTGTCGCCCGACGGCGGTCTGCTCGCCGTCGCCGGACCGCCCTACGCCGAGCGCGCGGTGACCGTGCTGGCCGCGGACGGCCGTACGGTCGCGGAGTTCGGCGGCGACCGGCCGGACGCCGGCCTCTGGGTGCGGGGCTTCGCCACCGCGACCGGACCCTCCGGACCCTCCGCCCTCTCCGGCCCCGCCGAGCTGCTGCTGGTCACCGAGTACGGCGACCGGTACCGGCTCGCCACCTGGGACGCCCGGCACGGACTCCGCGAGCACGGCTGGTGCACCTTCGACACCGAGATCGACGCCGTCTGGTACCCCGACGCCCGCAGGGTGCTCATCCGCCAGGACAGACACGGACGGAGCCTGCTCCACACCGCCGACCTGGACCGGCGCACCGTGACCACGCTCGCCACCCCGCCCGGCAGCATCCCCGACGCCGCCCCCCGCCCCGGCGGGGAGATCCACTACGTGTGGACCGACAGCGCCAACCCGCCGCGGCTGCGCACCACGGCGACGGGCCGCGAGGCCCGGGCGCGGCTGCCGGTGCTCGGCATCCGGCCCGAGGGCGTACCCGGGGTCCACAGCGAACTGTGGACCCCGGGGCCCGACGGCCCCGTACACACCCTGCTCAGCCTCCCGGAGCGCACCGGCGCACGCCCCGCCCCGCTGGTGTTCCTGCTGCACGGCGGGCCCGCGGACCACGACCGGGACGCCTACGACGGCATCGTGCACTCCCTCGTGGCCTCGGGCCTCGGCGTCGCGCGCGTGAACTACCGCGGCTCCACCGGCTACGGACCCCGCTGGCGGGCCGCGTTCGGCGGGGGCGTCGGGCTCACGCAGGTCGACGACCTGGTGGCGGTACGGGCCGACCTGCTGCGACGGGGTCTGGCGCGCCGCGACGCCGTGGGGCTGTGGGGCACGTCGTGGGGCGGCGCCCTGGCCCTGCTGGCCCTCGGGGTCCGGCCCGGCCTCTGGCGGGCCGGGGTCGCCGTCAAGCCGATCGCCGACTTCGCCGCCGCACACCGCACCGGCCTGCCGGCCCTGCGCGCCCTGGACGAGCGGCTCTTCGGCGGCACCCCGGCGGACGTACCCGAGCGCTACGCGCGCAGTTCGCCGGTGACCTACGCCGCCGATGTCACCGCTCCCGTGCTGGTCGTCGCCGCCGCGCGGGACGCCAAGTGCCCGCCGCAGCAGATCGCCGACTACCTGGCGGCGCTGCGGGCGGCGGGAGCGCCGCACGAGTCCCTGTGGCTGGAGTCCGGCCACGACGGCTACCGGGGCTCCGACCACGTGGCCACGCTGCGCCGTGCCCTGGAGTTCCTGCACGGCCACCTGGCCGCGGCAGCGCGCCGAGCGGCACCCACAGCCCCCCGCCCCGACCGGGGCGGGGCCCGTCAGGCCGGTGGCTCCGAGCCTCCGGCACAGTCCACCGGCACCGCGAAGGGAGGCCACGACCATGCAGAAGGACGTCATCCACAACAACCCGCTTGAGGACGAAGAGGGGAACCGCAGCCCGGGCGTCTCCATCACCATCACGATCCCGATCCGCAACGCGGAGGAGCACGAGGAGTTCTGAGCGAGAGTCCCGGCCCGGTGTGCCTGAGACACCGGGCCGGGACGGGCCCGCGGCGCCGCGACGGCGCCGCGGGCCCGCCACCGTACCGCCCGACAGCGACCCTCCCGAGGAGTCCGCCCATGCGCGTGCTGCTGGTCAACATGCCCTGGTCCCCGATCGACGTGCCCTCGCTCGCGCTGGGCATCCTCAAGCGCAGCGCGACCGCGAACCGGCCGGGTACGACCGCGGAGGTCTACCACGCCAACCTCGAATACACGGACTGGATCACCGAACGCACCGAGTTCGGCAAGAACGACTACGAGTTCTACTCCCTCTCGTCCTACTTCCTGGGCTGCGGGGACTGGATCTTCTCCTCGGCGCTCTACGACGACCCCTCGTGGCGCACGGAGGAGTTCACCGCCGCGCTCGGCGGCAAGCTCTCGGAGACCCGGATGCGGCGATGCCACGAACTGCACGCCCTCGCACCGGAGTTCGTGGAGCGGACCGCCCGCGAGATCGTGGCCCGGGAACCCGACGTCGTCGGGTTCTGCTCCACGTTCCAGCAGAACACCGCCGCCCTGGCGGCGGCGAAACACGTCAAGCGGCTCGCACCGCACATCACGACCGTGCTGGGCGGCGCCAACTGCGACGCGGAGCAGGGGCACGCGGCGCACCGCAACTTCCCCTTCGTCGACTACGTCGTACGCGGCGAGGGCGAGGCCGCGTTCCCGCGGCTGCTCGACGTCGTGGAGGGGTCCGGCAGACCCCGCGCGATACCGGGCCTGTGCTGGCGGGACGCCGAAGGCACCTCGGTGGCCAACCCGATGGCGGCCTCCCCGCTCCCGCCCGCCGCGATCACCTCCCCCGACTACACGGGCTACTTCGAGCGGCTCGCCGCCTCCGCGGCACGGCACTGGGTGGAGCCCAAGCTCGTCGTGGAGGGCGCCCGCGGCTGCTGGTGGGGCGAGAAGCACCACTGCACGTTCTGCGGGCTGAACGGCACGTTCATGGAGTTCCGCAGCAAGACCCCGGAGCGGTTCTACGACGAGATCATGGAACTCGCGCGCACCCACCGGGTCCTCGACATGTACGTCGTCGACAACATCCTGGACATGGGGTACGTGCGGACGGTGCTCCCCCGCATCGTGGACAGCGGCTACGACCTGCGGCTGCACATCGAGATCAAGGCGAACATGCGCCGCTCCCAGCTCCAGACCCTCGCCGACGCCGGGATGATCTACGTCCAGCCCGGTATCGAGAGCCTCAACAGCCGGGTGCTGAACCTGATGGACAAGGGGGTCAGCGGCTGCCAGAACGTACGGATGCTGCGCGACGGCGCCGAGACCGGCCTGGCCGTCTCCTGGAACTACCTGCACGGCTTCCCGGACGAACGCGACGAGGACTACGACCCGGTGATCGTGCAGCTCCCGGCCCTGGAGCACCTCAGGCCGCCCGTGGACCTCTCCGCCCGCATCGCCATCGAGCGCTTCAGCCCCTACTTCAGCCGCCCCGAACTCGGCTTCGAGACGCTCCGCCCGGACATCCAGTACCGCTTCACCTACGACCTGCCGGAGTCCGAGCTGTACGACCTCGCCTACGTGTTCGAGGCACCCGAGCGCGGGATCGGACGGCAGACCGCCCAGCGGCTCAACGACGCCATCAAGACCTGGCACGAGGCGCACGCCTCCAGCCGGCTCACCCACACCGACCTCGGCGACCGGATCCTGCTGGTCAGCCGCCGCCGGGCGTTCGACTGGCGCACCCGGGAGCTGACCCGTCCGGTGGAGCTGGCCGCCTTCCGGCTGCTGGACCAGCCGCACCAGCCCGCGGCGCTGGCCCGGAAGCTCACCGGGCAGCTCCCCGGGGCCGCCGTGGACGAGGCGTCGGTGCAGGAGCTGCTGGACCGCTGGCTGGAGTGGGGCGTGGTGTTCACGGACGCCGGCCAGTACGTGCACGTCGCCCCGGCCGCCGTCAACGAGGACCTGCTGCGCCTGGAGTTCATGCGCCGCGCGACCGCCGCGGAGGAGGAGTCCCCCGCGGAGTCCCCGGCCCCGCCCGCCGTAGCCGTCTCGTGAGGCGCCCCCGCCCCGCCCCCGTCCCGTATCCGAGGAGCACCATGGACACCGTCGCCGCCTGGCGCGACTACGAACCCGAGGCCGCCGCCCTGCCCGGAATGTCACTCGGCGACCTGCCGGCCTCCGGCCCACCGGCCGAGGCCGCCGCCCGCCTCTGGCGCCGCGGCGCCCGCCGGGTCCGCCTGCCGGGCACCACCGACCTGCGCCCGGCCGCCAACGAGGACCCCGCGACCGCCGCCCGCACGGTACGCACGCTGTGCCTGGTGCGGGAGCTGACGGCGCACGCCGTCTACGTCGAATGGAGACTGCGCACCGCCCCGGAGGCCGACGCCTGGCGCCCGCTCAACCACCTCCAGCCGCCCCTGTCCCTGACCGGACCGCCCGACCCGGAGCCCGCCCTGCGTGCGTGGCGCAAGGAGCACTACCTGTGCAAGTGCCTCTGGCGGCAGGGACCGGGCTTCATCCAGATCCGGGACCGCCGCTGGGGCGACCTCATCCGTTTCACCGTGGACGAACCCGACTACCAGGAGGCCATCGGCCTGCTCGCCCAGGGAGCACCGGCGTCGGCGGTCCCGCCGGCGATCCTCGACGCCTTCCGGTCGGAACGGCTCGTCGGGGACGTCGGCCCGATGGTGTGGTGGTATCCGTACCGGGTACGCCGGTGGATCCAGGAGGCGATGGCAGTCTGACGCCGCCCGGCTCTCGTCGCCCCGCCGGTGGCCGGGCCTTCGGGACCGACCACCGGTGACGGCTCCGCCTTCGCGCGTGACGGCGTCGTCCCGGTCACCCTCCGCCAACGTCACCCTCTTCGGCCGGTCGGCCGGGAACGACGGACCTGGATCTGACCGGCGCACCGACACGCCTCCACCGGCCGGCCGCGCTAGCACACCGTGTCGTCGCCGGGGAGCGTGCCGTCGAGGAGGTAGGTGTGGACGACCTCGGCGGCGCAGCGGTTGTGGGGGTACGACCCGTGACCCTCGTCCCGCACGGTCAGCAGGACGCCGACGTTCCCGCCCAGCTCCCCCGCCATGCGCTCGGCGCCCTCGTACGGCGTCGTCGGATCGCCGGTGTTGGCCACGACGAGGACGGGGGCGGCCCCGTCCGCGCTGACGTCGAGGGTGGCGCGCTCCCCTTCGAACGGCCAGTCGTAGCAGAGGTAGACGCCCCCGGACCAGGCCCTGCCGAAGACGGGTGAGGCCGCCGCTATCCGGTCGGCCATCTCCGCGGTCCGGTCGAATCCGGGGCGCACGTTGGAGTCGGCGCAGGTGATCGCGACGTAGGCGGAGGTGCCGTTGCCGCCCGAGACCGTGCCGCGGGCGGGAACGCCGCGGGCGCCCGGAGGGTGGTCGTACGCCTCCTCCATCAGTTTGCGGCCGGTGCCCTCCTCCATGACCTCGGTGAGCGCCTGCACCAGCGGTCGGCGGCCGTCTTCGCCGAGGTCCAGGTAGTTCGCGATGGCGAGGGCGGCGAGGTCCGCGTCGAGCTTCTCCCCGCCGCCGGTGGGCGCGGGTGTCTTCTCAAGCCTGTCCAGCAGCGCGATGACGCGCCGGCCGGCCTGCGCGGGGCCGCTTCCGGTGGGGCAGTCGTCGTAGGCGTCCGCGCAGTGTTCGGCGAAGCGGTCGAAGGCGCGCTGGACGGCCCGGACCTGGCTGATCTCGTCCTGCAGGCGGTCCAGGGTCGGGTCGACGGGGGCTTCGAGCACGAGGCGGCCCACGTTCTCGGGGAAGAGGTGGGCGTAGACGCCGCCCAGCGCGGTGCCGTAGGAGACGCCGAAGTAGTGCAGCTTCTCGTCGCCGAGGAGGTAGCGCATGAGGTCCAGGTCGCGGGCCGTGTGCGAGGTGCCGACGTACGGCAGGAGCCGGCCGGAGTGCTTCTCGCAGGCGTCGCTGCCCTCGAACGACTCCTTCCCGCAGCTGACGGGGGCGGTCCCGCCGACGCCGCGCGGGTCGAAGCTGACCAGGTCGTAGCGCTCGCGCAGCGCGGCGTAGTCGGCGGCGTACCGGGGCAGTCCCACGACCCCGGACCGTCCGGGTCCGCCGAAGTTGAGCAGGAGTGATCCAATCCGCCGCCTCTCCTCTCCGGTGGCCCGCTGCCGGATCAGCGCGACGTCGATCGTGTCCCGGCCGGGCCGCCGGTAGTCCAGCGGCGCCTTCATCGTGGCGCACTCCCAGCCCGCGCCCGGCGCGTCGCCGCCTCCCTGCGCCGCGGACGGCGGCGGGCAGGCCGACCAGTCGAGCCGCTGGCCGGCGGTGAAGGCCGCGGGCAACCCGGGCGGCGGGTTCGATGCCCTGCGCTCGACCCGAGGGCCCGCCCCACCCTTCTCGGACGCCGACGGGTCCGAGTCCTCGATGAGGTCGCATCCGGCCACCGCGACCGCGAGGAGGGCGGCGAGCATGCCCGCCGCGACCCGCCTCGCACCGCCGAACCACGCCGAACGCTCCGAGATCCAGCGCCGCGTACGCATCCGTGAGTCCCCCCTGCGGCCGCCCGGCACGCCGGAAGACGTGCCGCACAAGTGTCCGATGGACTACAAATCTACGCCGGTGCACTCAGCTGCCGCCGACTCACCGACTGCTCACGCCACCCGCCCCACCAGCGTGGCTACCCGGATGCTCTCGCGGTAGGGGGCCGCCGGGAGCGCCCGGCGGATCCGTTCGGCGAGGGCCGGCCGCTCCTGCGGGCCGGGAAGCCGGCCCGCGGGGATTGCGGAGAAGACCGAGCCGATGACCTCGTCGATGCCGAGCTCATCGCGGTAGTCGAGGACGGCCTCGCGCACGTCGGCGAACCCGGCGGCCTCCAGCGCCCGGGCGTATCGGCGCCGGTCCTCCGCGCCGGTCCCGCACGTGGCCTCTAGCCGGGTGCCGAAGTAGTCCTCCAAGCACGACCGCAGCGCGCGGGACCAGGCGCTGTCCTGCAGCCACAACGGCGTGCCGTTGGCCACCACCGCGACTCCCCCGCCTCGGCGGCACAGCGGAAGCAACGCCCGGAACAGCTCCTCGTGCCGCATCCAGTGCAGCGCCTGTCCGATCACGGCCATCCCCAGGGACCGCCGTCCCACCAGCCCGCCCAGCGCAGGGACGTCGGTGTCGGCGCCCAGCACCCACGTCACGTTCCGCACCGGTCGCGCCGCCGCGGCCTGTCTGGCGAGCCGGAGCATGTCCGGCTCGGGGTCCATGCCGACGACCGAACCGACCCGGGACGCGAGAGGAACGGCCAGCTGGCCCGTGCCGCATCCGAGATCAAGTACGGCGTCCTCGGCGGTCAGCGCGAAGGCCGCCTGCAAGGTGTCGAGAACCTCAGACGGGTACCCGCGGCGGTACTGCACGTAGTACTCGGCGACGTCACCACTGAACCCCACGGTCATGCGCCCACCCTGACAGAGCCGACCACCGGGGACAGCCCTCCGGGCACGCCGCTTGGCTACCGGCGAAGGAGAACCCCGGGCCCCGGGGGCGCCACGCGGCGGCCACGCGCGCCTCCTGCGGGCCGAGCGCGACCGCACGTTGCCCGACTTGCTGCAATATCTTGCACTGATGGCCGCGGCTTGGCGATGGCGGCCGCATGCGCGTGTGACGCGGCTCCTCAGCCGGTCCTGACGGATGCTCGCCGCAGCGGGGCCGGGAAAGCCGCGCGGTCATGCCCAAAGCCTTGACCGACCCCCAGGCCGGTCCTACGGTCCTCTCTGCAAGCTCTTGCAGAATGCCTGCAAGGGAGCGCAGGGCTGTCGGGCATGGCGCATCGCCATCGCGGCCTCACCCCGCCCACTCTCAGGAGGAGTCTTGTTCGCTCTACGTCCACGCAGACACGGATCGCAAGGCTGGAGGAGACCTGTCGGCGCGTTCATGGCCGGTCTGATCGCGGTTTCCGGCGGCGCCCTGTCACTGGCCGCCTCGGCCCCCGCGGCCCAGGCGGCGCCGCCCGGTACCAAGGACGTCACCGCGGTGATGTTCAACTGGAGCTTCGACTCCGTCGCCCGCGAGTGCACCCGGCGCCTGGGGCCGGCCGGTTACGGCTTCGTCCAGGTGTCCCCGCCGCAGGAGCAGATCCAGGGTGGTCAGTGGTGGACCGCCTACCAGCCGGTCAGCTACCGGATCCAGAGTCGTCTGGGCAACCGTGACCAGTTCCGGAACATGGTCGACACGTGCCGCAGCGCGGGCGTCGGCGTAGTGGTGGACGCGGTGATCAATCACATGACCGCCGGTTCGGGCACCGGCACGGCGGGGTCGCGCTACACCAAGTACGACTACCCCGACGCACCGTACAGCGACTGGGACTTCAACGACTGCCGCCGTCCGATCGGCGACGACTACGGCGACCGCGACAACGTGCAGAACTGCGAACTGCTGGGCCTGTCCGACCTCAACACCGGCAAGGACCACGTGCGCGGCCGGATCGCGGGGTACCTCAACGACCTCCTCTCGCTGGGTGTGGCGGGTTTCCGCGTCGACGCGGTCAAGCACATCCCGGCCCGTGATCTGGCCGACATCAAGACCCGGCTGACCGACCCGGACGCCTACTGGAAACAGGAGGCGATCTTCGGCGCGGGAGAGCCGATCCTGCCGGACGAGTACCGCGGGACCGGTGACGTCCAGGAGTTCCGCTACGGCCGTGACCTGAAGCGGGTCTTCGAGAACGAGAACCTCGCCTTCCTGAAGAACTTCGGTGAGGGCTGGGGCTACATGCCCTCCGGCGGCAGTGCGGTGTTCGTGGACAACCACGACACCGAGCGCAACGGCTCCACCCTCAGCTACAAGAGCGGCGCCGACTACACCCTGGCCAACGTCTTCATGCTGGCCTGGCCCTACGGCTCGCCGGACGTCCACTCCGGCTACGAGTTCAGCGACAAGGAGGCCGGACCGCCCAACAACGGGCGGGTCGACGCCTGCTACCAGGACGGCTGGAAGTGCCAGCACGCGTGGCCGGAGATCGAGTCCATGGTGGGCTTCCGCAATGCCACCCGCGGTCAGGGCGTCACCGACTGGTGGGACAACGGGGGCGACGCGATCGCCTTCGGCCGCGGCAGCCGGGGCTTCGTGGCCGTCAACCACGAGGGCTCCTCCTTGACCCGCACCTTCCAGACCTCCCTGGCGGCCGGCACGTACTGCGACGTCCAGAGCGGCCGTGCCGTGACCGTGAACGGCTCCGGGCGGTTCACCGCCGTGCTGGGCGCCAACACGGCGCTGGCCCTGCACACCGGCGCCCGCGACTGCGACGGCGGCGGCGCCCCCGACCCGGTGGACGGCGTGCCGTTCCACGTCAACGCCGGCATCCGTTCCCACCCATGGCTCGCTCACGCTCAACGACACCTGGCGCAGCTGAGCCCCGCCAGGAAAGGCCGATTCCAGAGGTCGTCGCGACGCACGTGACCGACCGGCCGTTGTCAGGAGGTCGGCGAGGCGCCCGGCCGGGGTCACCCGGCCGGGCGTTCCGCGTGGCCGGGGCGTCCGTGCAGGAGCGCGGCGCAGTCCCGTTGCAGCGTGACGTCACGCCACATCGGGTGGTGCGGTGCGGCGTTGGAGCACACCACGGAGCCCCAGGCGCCGGCACGGGCGGATTCGGCCAGGGCCAGGCGGCAGAACGCGGCCCCCACGGGGCCCTCCTCGAACGTGCCGTGCAGCGGCGTGTAGCCGATCCAGCCCTCGCCGAAGACCAGGGGGACTCCGGCGTGCGCCGCCCAGTCGGCGGCGGCGGCGATCCAGGTGCGCAGCCGGTCCGCCATCGCCAGCCGGTGTACGGCGTACCGGTCGTACAGCCAGGCGTCCCAGGCGTCCGGGTCGCACCAGTCGTGTACGTACACTTCGCGCCGGCCCACCACCGTGGCCTCCAGCCGCCACCGGTTCTCCGCCGGCGGCAGCCAGTCGTCGAAGTCCGGGGCGCCGGGCCGCAGCAGTTCGCGCCGGACGAGGTCCTGCGGGAAGGGGCGTGCGGGGTTGCGGAGTGCGAAGGTGTCCAGCAGTTCGTCGAGTACGCCGTAGATGTAGGGGTGGAAGACGGCGACGTCGATGTCCGGGGGGACGCCGCGCAGCGAGCCGACGGGCACGCGGGCGTAGTTGACGGTGACCGGCCGGTCCGGGTGGCGCAGGCGGAACCGGGCGAGGCCGCGCTCCAGCCGGGGCCTGAGCGCGACGACGGTGTCGCCGGCGGGCAGGCCGTCCGCCAGGTGCCCGGCCTGCACCTCGTTGTGCAGCTCGGTGAAGGCGACGCGGTCGTCGAGTCCCTCGTGCGCGGCGAGGAAGTCGATGAGGTCGGCCATCGCGTCTGCCAGGGCCTCGGCGCGCCGTTCGGGGTCGATCGCCATCACGGCGTCGAACCAGGCGCGGTCGGCCGCGAACGACGGGCTCTGCTGGTACTCCCAGCTGGACAGGATGATGTAGCAGTCGTGCCGGCGGGCCGCCCGGAAGAGGGCCAGGAGGTGCCGGCGGCCGTCGATCTCGGTCGGGCCGGCCACGTCGTACCAGCGCACACGCTGCCCGTACGCCCCGCCCAGCGGGCCCAGGCGCAGCTGCCGGGTGTCCAGGCCCGAGCCGAAGAGCAGCAGCGGCATGGCGCAGATGCGGATGGTGTTGTAGCCGCGGTCGACGGCCTCTGCGAAGGCCTGGTCGAGGTCGTGGAAGGGTTCCCCGGGGCCGGTGCGGGTGTACCAGGTGAAGTCCCACAGGGAGATCGTCAGCGTGGCGGGCGGGTAGGCGGGGGGTGCGATGGGCACGTCGGGATCGGGCCTTCCTTCAGGTGCGGGGGGCGGGAGGGGGCGGCCGTCAGTTCTTGACGGCACCGGCCGTGAGCCCTTCGAGAAGCTGCTTGCGCAGCAGATAGAACACGAGGAGGCTCGGTACGGCCGCGAGCATCGCCGCGGCCAGCACCAGGTCGTACTGCCGGCCCGTGGCGCCGAACAGTGCCTGGATGCCGAGCGGCAGGGTGTAGTCGTCGGGGTCGCTGACCACGATCAGCGGCCAGAGCAGGCTGTTGTAGCTGGCGAGGAAGGACCACACGCCCAGCGCGCCGAGCGCTGGCCGCAGCAGGGGGAGCGCGATGCGGCGGAAGACGGCGAACTCGGTGCAGCCGTCGACGCGGGCGGCGTCGATCAGGGCGTCGGGCACCGCCTGCTCGGTGTACTGCCGCATCATGAAGATGCCGAACGCGGGCGCCACCCAGGGCACCACCAGCGCGAAGTACGGCGTGGTCAGGTGCGCCTTGGCGACCATGATGAACAGCGGCACGACGATGACGGCGAAGGGCACGGCGAGCGAGCTGAACATCAGGTTGAACAGGAACCGCTTGCCCTTGAACCGGTACTTGGCGAAGGCGAACCCGGCCAGCGAGCACAGCGCCACGGACACGACGGTGGAGATGCCCGCCACCAGGGTGCTGGTCATGAACCAGCTCCAGAACGGCTGCCCGTCCAGCAGTCCGCGGAAGTTCTCCAGGGTCGCCGGCAGCGGCAGCGGCTGCGGCGGATAGCTGAAGATGTCGGCGCGCGCCTTGAAGGAGGAGGACAGCGCCCACAGCAGGGGCAGCGCGAAGGCGATCAGCAGGCTGACGAGGAAGGCGTAGAGCAGGATGCGCCCGCGGGTGATCCGGCGGCGTCCCGCGTCGCGGGGCGCCTCGGTGCGGATGGCTGCGGCCGTCACTGGTCTCTCCCGACTTTCAGGGCCCGCAGGGCGAGCAGGCCGAGCGTGAACACGGCGAGGAAGAGGAGGACGCCGGCGGCCGCCGCGTAGCCGAGCTGCTGGCGCTCGAACCCGGCGCGGAAGATGAACATGGCGACCGAGAGGGTGGACTCGCCGGGGCCGCCCTGGGTGAGCAGGAACGGCTCCTCGAAGATCTGGGCCGTGCTGATCAGCACGGTGACGGCGACGAAGGCGGTCACCGGGCGCAGTGAGGGAAGCGTGACCGCCCAGAAGCGCCGCACCGGGCCGGCCCCGTCGATCGCCGCGGCCTCGTACAGCTCCTTGGGGACGTTCTGCAGGCCGGCGAGGAAGAAGATGGTCAGGTAGCCCGTCCACCGCCACAGCACGAGGATCACGACGGTGACGCGCGCCCAGGCGGGATCGCCGAGCCAGTCGATGCCGCCGAAGCCGAAGGCGGCCTCCAGCAGCCCGTTGGCCAGGCCGAACTCGGTGTCGAAGACGAGGCCGAAGACGAGGGTGACCACGATGGGCGAGATCACGACGGGCATGAAGTACGCCAGCCGGAACATGTCGCGGCCGCGCAGTCCCCGGGCGTTGAGGGCCTGGGCGATCAGCAGCGCCGCGGGCACGACGACGCACATCGTGAAGACGACGTAGAGGGAGGTGTTGCGGACCGACGTCCAGAAGCTGCCGTCGGACATGAGGTCCCGGTAGTTGCGCAGCCCCACCCAGCGCGGGGTGCCGAGGCCCGCCCACTCCGTGCAGCTCAGGTACACGCCGACGCCGATCGGGACGAGCAGGAAGAGCCCGTACAGCACGTAGAAGGGGGAGAGGAAGACGTACGGGGCGAGGGCGCGCTGGTGGCGCTGCCACCACGAGGGCCTCGGCGCCGGCGGCGCGGACGCGGCGCGGTGGCCGGTCACCGGTTCGGCGCGGGTCGTGAGCGGGGAGGTCATCGCTTCACCTGCTCTCGGTAGGCGCTCAGGCCGTCTTCGACGGCGGCGGCCGGCGAGGTGCGGCCCTTCAACGCGTCCAGTACGGGGCCGCCGAGGACGGCGGCGAGAATCTGCATGCCGGCGTCCTGGTGGAACAGCGGCAGGTCGTCGGCGGCCGGGCCGTAGACCTCGAAGACCCGTTGGCCGAGGAACTCGTCCTTGGTGCCGAGGAGTTCGGGGTCCTGGTACAGCGGGCGCAGCGTGGGCAGGTAGCCGCCGGCGCGGTAGCGCAGGAGCTGGCCCTCCCGGGTGAGGTAGACCCGCCGGAGCAGCTCCAGGGCCGCGTGGGAGTGGGCCTTGTTCTTCAGCACGGTGAAGGCGGTGCCGCCCATGGTGGAGGCGATGTGCCCGCCGCCGGTGAAGCGGGGCAGGGTGCGCATCCGCCACCTGCCCTTCTGGTCGGGCACGTTGGCCTGCAGGCCGTAGACGTTGTACCAGTTGGGCATCGCCGTGGCGGCGAGGCGGCCCGACTTCAGCGCGGCCCCGCAGGCGCTGCCGTACGGGTCGGGCAGGGCCAGCAGGAAGCCGCTGCGCACGCCGCGGGCCATGAACTCCAGCACCTCGACGGCCTCGGCGGAGGGGAGCGTGATCTCCCCGTGCTCGTCGAAGAGGCTGCCGCCGCGCTGCAGCAGGAACTGCAGGAAGCCGTTGACGATGGCGAGGTTGCCGGCGGTGGAGACCATGCCGAGGCTGATCTCGTGGTCGGTGTGCAGCCGCTCGCCGTGCTCGGCCAGCTCCTCCCACGTCTCGACGTCTTCGGGGACCCCGTGCTTGTCGAAGAGGTCCCGGCGGTAGTAGTAGACGGTGATCGAGTTGTCGGAGTCCAGGCCGTAGGGAACCCCGTCGACCGTGTACGGCGCGAGCTTGGCGAGGTCGTCCCCGAAGGGCCGCACGGTCTCGGTCAGGTCGGTGAACAGGTGCTCCGCGATGCCCGGGACCATCACACGCGGGAACTGGTCGATGACGATGCCCGCCAGGTCCGGGGTGTCGCCGTCGGCCACCGCCTGGGCGATCATGCGGGTCACGATGTCGGTGGGGGCGGCGTTGGTGATGTCGACCCCGAAGTCGAAGCGCGAGCCGCGTGTCAGCGCCGCCTCGGTGACCGCGGTCTCAAAGGTGGTGATGTAGCCGGGGTCGTGCGTCCACAGGCTGATGTCCACGGGACCCGAGGTGACCGGCGCGGAGTTCGCGGTACCGCACGCGGTGAGCGCGGGTGCGGCCAGCAGGCCCAGGCCCAGACCGGCGCCGCCGCGCAGCAGGGATCTGCGGCCGAGGTCAGTCATGGCCGGCTCCCCGGGCGCGGAGGCTGATCCGCCGCAGCGGCACGAGGGACACGGCGTCGAGGGAGGTGCCCGCGCGGGCGGCCTTCAAGCCGTCGCTCGCGGACGCGTCCACGTACACCCGGCTCGCCGGAGCCAGCGGGAGCAGCCGTAGCTCGACTCCGTGTCGCACGGCCCCGGCGGCGAAGCGCCGCAGTCCGATCTCCCAGTCGGGGCCGTACCAGAAGTGGTCGGCCACGAGCCTGCCGCCGATGTAGGCGCGGGCCACGTCTCCGGTGTACCTGACGCGCAGCAGCACCTCCCCGTCGTCGTCGAACACGTCGGGCGGAACGGTGATCCGGTGGACCGAGGCGCGTTCGAAGTCGGCGTCCAGCGGTGCGGAAGCGCGGCCGTGGGCCCCGCCGGTACGGGCGGGGGCGGCGACCGCGTCGGCACGTACGCACGCCACGACGGGGTCGTGCGGCTGCGGCCCGGTGCGGCCGACGGTCCAGCGGGTGAAGGCGCCGTCCGCGGCCGGCCCTTCGAGGCCGGGGCCCGTCAGAGCGTCGGGCGCGGGGAGGAGCGAGACGTCCACCGAGTCCGCGGTCGTGTGGACCCGCATGTCCGCGCCGTCGGCGAGGACGACGTCGTCGCACAGCACCAACCGGTCGTGTCCCCACAGGCGTATGCGGTTCACCTGCGGCGCCTGCCTCTCGTTCAGCACCAGCAGGGCGACCGGTCCGCGCGGGCCGCGGACCGTCAGCAGGGCGTCCGTGCCGGGGGCGGGTACCGTCACGAGCGTGCCGTCCGGCCGGTTGCCGACCTGCGCCGGGCCCTCGATCTCCACCCCGGCGGGCAGGAGCAGCCGCGGGGTGACGCCGGCGGTGGCGGCGAACACCGCCGTGGGCGTGCCGCCGATCTCCAGCCGGGTGACCGGCTGCGCGGCGGCCCAGGCGAGGCGTATGCCACGGCCCACCTCGTACCCCAGCGGCCAGACGAAGTGGGCCCCGGAGGGCACGGTCACCGGCTCGTCCGGCACGGTCAGCGTGCGGCCGGCCAGTTCGACGCGGAACCGCGCACCCTCGTGGTCGGGCAGCGGCTCGTGCGGCTGGTGGTTGTTGACGAAGAGGAAGCCGGAGCCGCGGGAGCCGCCGGCGCGCACCGACCAGCGGAGGGTCTGCCGGTCGTCGAGCCCGTCGGGCACGTTGTCCGGCAGGCACAGCGGCATGTCCGCGAGGTCGGCGCCGGAGTCCCGGAGGAAGAGGTGCTGCAGGCGCAGGGCGTGGAAGGAGGGGCGGACCTGGCCGAACTCGCCCAGGGGCGCCTGGAAGTCGTAGGTGACCGACGGCAGGTCGTTGGGGTAGTCCGTGGCGTGCGACTCCTGGTTGGGGACGGCGTGGTCCAGGCGCTGCGAACAGCCGTGGTAGAGGTAGTAGCCCTGCCAGACCGAGCCGCTGCCGAGCTTGGTCAGCGCCAGCGCGGTGACGTCCGGTTCCGGGACGAGCGGTCTGCGGTGGTAGGCGACGGCCATGCCGCCGCCCAGCTCGCAGGTGGCGTACGGGTAGCGGCGGTCGTCGGGGCTGTTCTCCGGTCCGCCCGCGGGCGCGGTGGGGCGGAGGTCGGCCCCGATGGCGTGGTCGTCGCGGATGGGGGTGAAGAAGTAGTGGCGGCGCATCTCCCGCGTCCAGCCCGGGTGGGCGTCCTCCCAGAACGCCTCGGGGTAGCCGCCGTACAGCGGCAGCAGTTCGTCCGGGGGTATCTGGGCCGCGCCCCATGCGGTGGCGGTCCACAGCGGCGCGGAGATGCCGGCCTCCTCGGCCATGCGCCGCAGCGTCGCGAGGTGCCCCGGCTGGTCGTACAGCTCGTTCTCCACCTGCACGGAGACGACCGGGCCGCCGTGGTCGTGCGACAGGCCGCGCAGTTCGTGGGCGATCCGCGCGTAGTAGCGCCCGACCAGGTCGAGGTAGGCGGGGTCGTCCGTACGCGGGGTGCACTCCGCCCCGTCCAGCCAGTCGGGGAAGCCGCCCCTGCGGCACTCCCCGTGTGACCAGGGCCCGATGCGCACGGCGACCGCCAGGTCCAGATCGGCGCAGAGCCCGACGAACCGCCGGACGTCCAGGCTGCCGTCGAAGCGGAACGAGCCCCGCTGCTCCTCGTGCTGGTTCCAGAAGAGGTACGTCGCCACGAGGTCGACGCCGCCCGCCCGGATCTTCAGCAGCTCCTCCCGCCACTCGTCCGCGGGGTAGCGGCTGAAGTGGAACTCCCCCATCACCGGGAGCCAGGGACGGCCCGCCCGCAGCACGCCTCGGCTGTCCACGGCCAGGACCTCGGGTGCTCCGCGCGGGCCGCCCATCGCGAGATGGCCCGCGAGGGGGTGGGGCGGTTCGTGGACGTGCAGCGACAACATGGCGGGTGCCTCCTGCATGGGCGGCTCGTGAATGAGGCTCATCGTTGAACTGACCCGCGACAGTGTCAAGATGTATTCATATTTAATCTTCATCGGTAGGATGACCAGACCGGTGCGGTCACCTCCGCGCGACCGCGTCTCCGCACTCTCAAGCACCAAGGGGGAGAAACCACATGGCGTCCTACACCGGTCGCGGCGTGCACGGGCAGGTCGTGCACGAACTCGGTGCCCGCATTGTGGGCGGCCGGCTGCCCGAGGGGGCGACGCTCGAAGTCCGGGCCGTCGGCGACGAACTGGGCGTCAGCATCACCGTCATGCGCGAGTCCCTGAAGGTCCTGGCCGGCAAGGGACTCGTCGACGCCCGGCAGAAGCGCGGCACCTTCGTGAGGCCGCGCGGCCACTGGAACCTCCTCGATCCCGACGTCATCCGCTGGCACACGGACGGCCGCAGCGGCGAACAACTGATGCGGAACCTCGCCGACGTGCGCTCCATCGTCGAGCCGGCCGCGGCGCAACGCGCCGCACTGCACCGCACAGAGGCCGACCTCGACGCCCTGGAGTCGGCCCTTGCGGCCATGGCCGACGCCCACGCCGACTCCGCCGCCGCCGCGGAGGCCGACGCCTCCTTCCACCGCGCGCTGCTGGCCGCGACGGGCAACGAACTGCTCGCCCGCATGGACCTGCTGCTGGAGCCCGTCCTGCGCGAGCGCGACCGCATGGTGCACTCCCACGCCGGCGCCCACGACCCCGTACCCAGCCACCGCGCCGTCTTCGACGCGGTTCGCGACCAGGACCCCGCACGAGCCGAACTCGCCATGCACGGCCTTCTCGCCATGGCCGTACGCGACCTCGACGAGGTCGCCGGGTACGCCACCCGGCCGGACCACCGTGCGACGGGGCGTACCGCGGAACGGCCCGCCCGGGACGACGGCCCCCGGGACCCGAAAGCGCCGGGATCCGGCGCCGAACCGCGGTAGGGCGGACCTCCGTCCACGCCTTCGTCGATCACGTCACTGTCTCCGCTCGCCGAGTGGTTCGGCACGGGCCTGCGCCCTCGGAGGGCCGGCCGCAGTTCGGCCCTCCGAGGGCTGGCCGCGCCCGCCGGATCAGACGGCGGGCAGCGGCTGTCTGTCGGCTAACCGCCCTGCTGGACCGGCGAGAGGGCATCTGGTCGTCGGGCCAGGCGGTGCTCATCAACCAGCGGCGTGCGGGCCGTGGAGAGGAACGTGCGCCGTTTCCTGCGCATGGAAACTCCTTCGCGGCCCGGCTCACGGCCTCCGCGCGGGCCGCTCAAGGTGTTCGCCGACGAGGGCGAGGCACTGGATGGCTGCCAGACCGAACTGCGCGCTGGCGTTCGCGGAGAACTCCGCCTCGTCCACGGGATTGAGCACGGCCGGACCTTCGATGCGCTCCGACGTGAACGGGTGGTCCTCGGGGTAGCCCGCGTGCCCGGTGCGCAGCTCCTGCCAGGCACGCCGCGCGAGCCCCCCGTCCCCCAGCTGCTTCGCCGCGTACGCGGTGGCGCGCGCGTACGCCTGCCGCAGGTTGAGGTTGCCCCAGCCGGCTCCGGTGGCCGCGCGCTGCTCCTCTTCCGTGGCGTTGTAGAGCCGGCAGAAGGACACCCAGGCGTCCTTCACCTCGGGCTCGTCGACCAGGTCGATCAGCTCGGTCATGACCTCGATCAGCCCGAAGACGGAGCTGAGCGCCCCGATGGAGACGCTCTTCTCGTCCGGCCCGGAGAACGTGCCGTCGGACAGCCTGTAGGTGACGTCCCCGCCCTGGACCCAGCCGTTGGGCAGGGCGGCGATCGTCCTGGCGCCGTTGACCAGCTTGGTGCGGGCGATCGGATCGCCGCCCCGCTCCCACTCGGTGAGCCACGCCGCCGCGAGCGCGCCCCAGTCGGTGGTGCTCCCGACCGGGAGCGCCTCGGGGTCGGGGTCGAGCGGACCGCCGTCGCGGATCTTGCGGAGCGGGTCGAGGACGAGGAAGCTGCGGTCGGAGTCGACCAGGTCGTGCATCAGGTCGCCGACGCGTTCGTCCGCGGTGAGGAAGTAGTAGAACCGCCGGTAGCCGGCGTTGCTGACACGGACCTGCTTGGCGCTGTCGGCCCAGTGCAGGATCCCGTGCCGGGTGCCGAGGCCCGCCCACTCGCCGAGGTGGTAGGCGTCGACCTCGCCGGTGTGGCGCGTCATCGCCTCGGCGAAGCGGAACGCCTGTGCGTCGCCGGTGCGCAGGTAGTGGTACCACAGCCACAGATCCGTGGAGAGCTCGGAGTTGTCCCAGGCGTAGCCCCCGACGTCGTACCGCCACACGTGCCGGTCCGGGTCGTAGGTGTGCATGATGTCGCCGTAGTCCCAGAAGCCGTACCAGGAGCGCTGGTCGACCTGCTCCCGGTGGAAGCGGTGCATGGCGTCGAGCTTGTCCTCCAGCTCCGCCTTCGCCGGAGTCGAGCGGTCGACCGGTGTCCAGGAGCCGAACACTCCCGCGGCATGGTGGTGTTCGGGGTTCGCGACCAGCAGCGGCGGGGTCGCGTTCGCCGCGGCGAGCTCCGTGAAGCGCTCGGCGGTCGGTGTCGCCGCGAGCGCCCAGAAGGTCAGCTCGGTGGTGCGCGCGACGCCGTACGGGGTCCCGAAGCCCGGCTCGTAGTCCTCGTAGGTGATCGCCAGACCGCCCTCCAGCTGCTCCGCGTAGGTGTCCTGTCCGAGGCCATCGTGGTAGAAGCGCAGGTCCATGGCCTCCGCGCGCGGTGACCACATCCAGACGGCCGCCCGCGCCTCGTCGCCGGCGGCTCCCGTGATCTCCAGCTCGGTCGGGGGCAGCCGCCAGAAGTTGCGCATGCCGAAGGCCAGGCCGCCGGCGGGAGAGCCGACGTAGGCGAGTCCTTCCGCGCGCCGGCCGCCGTCGGCCCGGACCCACGAGCGGCCCTGCCCGGTGCGCTTGCGGATCTCGAATCCGTGGGCGTTGAGCTGGCGCAGGCTGTAGTCCCCGAAGGCGGGGATGTACCGCAGGCGGGAGGTGACCCGCTGGTCCCAGGTGGCCGTGCCGGGCGTCGCCCGTCCTTCGTACTGGGCCCGCCTGACCTCCGCTCCCGGGTCGCGGCGCAGCCCCGTGATCCCGCGTACCGCCTCGGCCAGCACGCCGTCGCCCTCGCCGGCGAAGCGGACGTGCCGGTCGTGCAGCGCGCCGCGCATCGGCACGGCGAAGTGCACGCCGAGGCCGTTGATGAAGTCCTCGTCCTCCTTCCCGTCGAAGACGAACGAGTGCACCACGCGGATGGCGTCCGACCCCGCGTACAGGTAGAACCGCACCACGAAGGGAAGCCAGCCGCGCCGGTCGTTCTCGTGCCTGCCCTCGGCCTTGACCACCGCACGTACGGGGCCGTCCTGCTCGACGTGCACGGAGCGCACGACGCCGGTGAACGACTCGGACCTGACCACGGCGGCGCCGTCGGTGCCCGGCTGATCCTGCCGGGAGGCGACGAGGCGTCCCTCCCGGGCGATGACCGCGCCGCCGCGCCGGATCGACGTGACGACCTGATCGCCCGTGCGCCCGAAGGCCACCTCGATCACGCCGGTGTCCACGGTGACCTCGGCGTTGCCGGTACGGACGGTCAGGGGTGCGCCGGGCGCGGCCGGGACGCCGGACCGCAGCCGGTACCGGGCGGCGCGCGGCGCGGCTCCGCTGATCGCATGGGCCGTCCACTTCACGGAGCCGTCCGGCCACCGGCCGGTGGGCCAGCTCTGCACGGGGACCTGCTCCCCCGCCTCGGTGGCGAGCGAGAACTCCTGATCGGGTGCGAAGGCGCCGCGGGGCCACGACACTCCCCAGGTCGTGCCCGCGGCGAGCGCCGCCGGAGCCCCGCCTTCGAGCCACCGCAGGCCGACAGGGTCGTGCCCCGTCAGCCCGGGGAGCGCCGCCTGGCGAACGGGCTCGCCGTGGGCGCGGCCGCCCGCGGAGGACAGTGCGGCCGCGGCGGCCACACCGGCGGAGGAGGCCAGCACTGCACGTCGGCTCATGGGAACCACGGTGGTCAACTCCTTGGGAGTAGGCGTACGGTAAGCGCTCGCTCGACGGGCGGCGGCGAGTGCCGTGGCACGGGTGTGTTCCGGGAGGGGCGGGGGGTACGGAGACACGCGGGCCTGCGCGCACGCGCAGACCCGCGGTGCGCTCCGCTACCGGCCGGAGCCGCCGCCCGCGTAGCTGATGTCGGGGCGCGGGGGTTGTGTCATGCCGGCGCCGAGGTAGTAGTCGACGTGGTGGGACTGCATGTAGCCCTTGACGGTCATGTCGTTGCGGTAGGCGGGGTTGTGCGCCAGCGTGTACAGCCGGGTGTCCGACGGCCGGTCGGTGGTGAACACGAGCAGCTCGTTGTACGACCCGTTGGGCAGCACGACCTCCTCGCGCCAGTCGCCGTGGATGTCGCCGAGGAGAACGGGCTGGCTGCGCGGCCCGAGGACCCCGCCGTAGTCCCAGGTCTGATCCAGCCGCGGCAGGCTGTTGGTGGGCGTCGGGTTGTCCGGGTCCCACTTCTCGATCTTGCCGCTGTTGAACAGCTCCATGGTGATGTCGCCGTCCCACCACAGACCCATCTGCGGCCACGGCCTCAGATTGGTGTTCGGTTCGGTCAGCCGGTTGCCGGGGGCGTTGTAGAGCCCGTCGAAGGACCAGACCTCCATGCCCGGGTGGTTCGGGTCGATGTCACCGGCCATGCCCCGCCCGACGTCCGCGCCGGAGCCGTAGTGCTCCCAGATCAGTTCGCCGCTCGCGGCGTCGTAGTAGTACTCGTGCAGGCCGCTGGGGTTGTCCTGCTGCACGCCGTAGCCCTCCAGGCCCGGCCGCGACGGGTCCATGTCGGCGATGTGGAAGCGGTCGCCGTGGACGATGCCCCGGCCCCCCATCGAGTACAGCAGCGAGCCGTCACCGTCCAGGACGAACCCGATCTCGGCGAACTCGTCGTCACCGTCGCCGTCCACGTCCAGGCAGCGGCTGTTGTGCCCGTCGGGGTGATTGCCGTTGCGCAGCCACTTCCACCGCATGTCCACACTGCTGCCGTCGAAGTCCCACGCGGTGACCATCAGGTTGAACCCGCCGCTGCCGACGCGGTTCTTCATGTAGGCGACCAGGCTCGGAGTGGTGCCGTCCAGGTGGCAGGCCGCGAAACGCGCATACATCGGACCGTCCGACACGAAGTCCGTCGGCACCGGCGCGGTCGCCCGCGCCGCCCCCGTCACCCCGTCCAGGATGGCCATCGCCTGACGCGTGTTGTCCGGCAGACCGTTGTACGTACTGCCATCGCCGAAGGTGACCCCGTTGGCGATCCGCACCGCCACCTCAGCACGGCCGTCGCCGTCGAAGTCGTAGACCGTGACACCGTCGTTGTGACCGACGTCGATCGTGGACGACCCACCCTCGATGTTGTTCTGATCGCGGCTGTTCGGCCCCATGTCGACCTCCCACAGGAACGTGCCGTCACCGCGGTACGCCTCGATCCGCTGCTGCGTCCCATGCCGGTCGACCACATAGTCGTACTCACCGTCACCGTCGAGGTCACCCACCCACGAGAACTGGATCCGGCCACCCTCACGCAACGGAACCCGCACCACCGGCTCAGCAGCGGCGTTGGCGCCCAACGTGAACGCGCCACTCGGCTCGCCCTCTTCACCGTCGACCACAGGCCGCACCCGGTAGCTGTTCGACCGGCCCAGGTCGGCCGCCGAGTCCACGAAGTTGGTGCCGCCGGTCAGGACACTCCCATTGAGTTTGGTCCACGAACCCCCGGCGGTGGAGCGGTACACGTTGAACCCGATACCCTCCGGGTCCAGACCCAGCAGCCGCCAGGACACCAGGACGCTGTCACTGTCCGACCGCACGGCCACAACCCCGCGCCCCAGATTCTCCATCGGACGCGCGGCCGCCGCCGCGCTCGCATCCCGGGCGCCGCCGGTGCCGGGCGACGCGGTGCCCGCTTGCGCGAGGCCGACGACGAGGACCGTCGCTCCAGCCACCGCCACCGCTGCCGCACCGGCCCGGCGGAACCTGCGTCGACGCCTGTGCCTGCGCTCCATGAGAACTCCTCATGCTCGTATACGTGGGGGGTTGTTCGCACGGCCGGCAGGGCGTGGTCCGGTTCGTTCTGCGAGCCCTCGTGTCCCCGGCCGCGCCGGGCTCGCCTCGGCGCGTGAGTTAAACCGTTTACACAGTCTGGGATGCAAGCACGATGAAGGGGTCACGTCAAGAGTGGCGGATCCCGGATGCGTGTGGCGCATGAGCCGACTGATGACTCTCCTGGTCATGGCGCGTCACCTCGCGGCCTTCGGTCGCCTCGGAGCGATCCGCCGCGCGTGCTTGACGTCGCACACCGATCGGCTCATCATCGGCCTCAAGCGGTTAACATGCCGAGGCGCCGAAACGGGACGCAGGGAGGTCGGATGCCTCGTCGGGACGTGTCCGGCGACGGAAGGCCCCGTCCCGCGACGATCCGGGACGTCGCCAGACGTGCCAGCGTCTCGGTCGCCACCGTCTCCCGCATCCTCTCCGGCACGTACCCCAACGCCCCTGCCACGCGCAGCAAGGTCATGCGGGCCGTACGCGAACTCGACTACGTGGCCAACGCCCACGCCCGGGGACTCGCGGGTGTGCGGCCCAAGAGCGTGGCCATCGTCGTCAACACCGTCACCTCTCCGCACTACGCGCACGTGGCGCAAGGGGTGCACGAGGAGGCGGCGCGTACGGGCCGGCTCTGCACCGTCGGCACCACCGGCGGAGATCCCGAGCGAGAGCTGGCCGCGATCCAGTTGCTGCGCGAAGAACACGCCGAGGCCGTCATCCTGGTGGGGAACATCAATCCCGACGAGGCCTACCACGCGCGCATGGTCGGCTACGCCCGCGCCCTGGCCGTCGCCGGCTCGCAGCTGGTCCTGTGCGGCCGCCCGCCGCTGGGCCCCGACGTGCCGGCCATCGTGGTCGAGTACGACAACCACGGCGGCGCGTTCGCCGCCACGAGCCACCTGCTCTCGGCGGGCCACAAACGCATCCTGTTCCTCGGGCGTCAGGCCGGGTACACGACGCAGGAGAGCCGGATCGCCGGCTACCGCGCCGCCCTGGCCGCGCACGGCGTACCGCACGACCCCGCGCTGGAGGTCGACAGCACGATGGAGCGGCGCGAGGGCTACCGCATGATGCGCGAGCGGCTCGACGCGGGACCCCGGGACTTCACCGCCGTCTTCACCAGCAACGACCAGCTCGCCGCCGGCGCGCGCGCGGCGCTGCGGGAACGGGGGCTGAGCGTCCCCGAGGACGTGTCGATGGTCGGATTCGACGACCTCCCCCCGTCCGCCGACATCGACCTCACCACCGTCCACGTCCCGCACGAGGAGCTGGGGCGCACCGCCGTGCGGCTCGCCCTGAAGAGCGAGACGCCCGGGTCCGCCGAGCACGTGCTGCTGGGCACGCACATCGTCGTCCGCAACTCGGTCCGCCCGCACGTGGGCGAAGCTTCCGCCACGGACTAGAAGGGTTCACCCGATGAGCCGGCGCCCCACGGCCCTGTTCGCCATGGATGCACCGAACCTGCCCCTGCTCTTCCCGCCGGACCTGCTGGCCCGGCTGCGGGAGCTGCTCGACATCGATCCCGCGTGCGTGGTCACGGATTTCGGTGATCCCGGGCCACGCGCGCGACTGGCCGAGGTGGAGGTGCTGGTGACGGGCTGGGGGTGCCCGCCCCTGGACGACCGTGCGCTCGGCGCCCTGCCGCGGCTGCGCACGGTCCTGCACACCGGCGGGACGGTGAAGTGGCTGCTCCCGCCGGAGAGCAGAGCGCGCGGTCTCACCGTGTCGTCGGCCGCCGCGCAGAACGCGCTGCCGGTGGCCGAGTACACCCTCGGCATGATCCTTCTGCTGGGCAAGGGCGCCTTCGCGGCGCAGGAGCACCACCGTGCGAACGGGCACCGGATGCCGGGCCCGGACCTCGGCGACGTCGGCAACATGGGGCGCCGCGTCGGGATCATCGGCGCCTCCGCCGTCGGGCGGCGCGTGATCGAACTGCTGCGGCCGTTCGACTTCGAGGTTCTTCTCTACGACCCGTATGTCGACGCGGCGGGTGCGCGGAGCCTCGGGGTGCGGAAGTCCGGTCTGGACGACCTGCTCGCGGGCAGTTCCATCGTCTCCGTCCACGCCCCGGCCACGCCCGAGACCCGGCGCATGATCGACGCGGCGCGGCTGGCCCTGATGCCGGACGGCTCGTCGCTGATCAACACCGCCCGCGGCAGCCTCGTGGACACCGAGGCACTGGTGCGCGAGCTCGCCACCGGTCGTCTCACCGCCGTGCTCGACGTGACCGACCCCGAGCCGCTGCCGGCGGACTCCCCGCTGTTCGACCTGCCCAACGCCATCCTGACCCCGCACATCGCCGGATCCCAGGGCAACGAACTGCGGCGCCTGGGAGCCGCCGTCGTGGACGAGGCCGAACGGCTGCACACGGGCGCTCCCCTCGCGCACCGTGTCGAGTTCGCCCGCCTCGACCGCACGGCGTGACGCGCCGGCTCCGCGCCCGGCCGATCCCGGCTGTCCGGGGAACACCGCGCAGGGCCGTCGCCGGGCTTCTACCGGGGCTCCGTCGCCGTGTGGCCGGCGGTGTGGACAGCGGCCCGCACCTTCTCGACCGTGCCGTCCGGGAAACGGATCTCGACGGTGCCGTCCGGCGCCTGCCGGGCGCGGGTGCCGGTGCGCAGGGCACGGGTGTCGCGGGACAGACGCGGATCGGCCGTGAGGACGACCAGGGTGACGAGCAGGCGCGCGCCGCCCGGGTGCGGCGGCAGGGTGAGAACCGGCGTCGCCGAGTGCTCACCGTAGGCGTTGTGACCGCGGGCGTGCACCACCTCGCCGAGGGCCGGGGTGCCGTCGTCCTCCCATCCGAGCAGGCCGACCAGCGCACTGGTCAGGCCGTCGCGGCGGCGGGCCAGCGCCCAGCCCGCGCCGCTCTCCGCGGTGGGCGGCACGCTGTCGCAGGCCACCGCCCAGCCGCCTTCGCGCACGGCGGTGCCGGCCGGGGCCCGGAGGCGGTGCAGGCGCACCTCCCAGGGACCGTGCACCACGCTGACGGTCGTGACGCGCGAGTCTGCTCCGTACACCTCCTGCCCGACGGGGGTGTGCCAGGACGCCGCCTGGCGTCCGCCGACGCGCAGCGGCTGGATGCGGCCGCGCCCGGAGGCCCCCGGCGCGTCCAGGAACATGATCTGGTTGTCGGGTCCGCGGACCCCGCCGGCCGGTGGGGTCTCCGGCGCGGCCGCGCTGGCGTACGCGAACCGGGTGTAGTGGGGGTTGTCCTCGGCGGCGGCGGGCGGCGGGGGCAGCCGGTCGCTGCCGTGGTTGACCAGCCGTACGATGCCGTCGGCACAGGTGGAGTGCACGAGCCAGCCGGGGGCGGGCAGGGCCAGGACGCGGTCGGCGGTGTCGACGGGGCCCGGCTCTTCGGTGGCCGTCCAGACCGGATGGCGGGCGGGCAGCAGCAGGCCGAGGAACGCCTTGCTCGCCCAGTACGGGGAGGCGGGTCCGGAGTAGCGCTGGGTGAGCGGGAGATACGGCCGGTACCAGCCGAGTCTGAGCAGTCCCTCGGCGTCGGGCGCGCCGCGGTCGGCGAAGTGCTTGAGGGCGCCGGAGGCCAGCCGGCGGGTGCGGCCGGGCGGCAGGGGCGTGGCGTCGGCCAGGGCGCCGGCCCAGAGGGGGGCGGCGACGGCGTAGCGGTACGTCAGCGACCGGCCCTGGTGGACGGGCGCGCCGTCGGAGCCGAAGAAGTACTGGTGGGCGCCGAGGAACTCGCGCAGCCGGGCGCGGTGGGTGGCGACGAGACCGCGGTCGGCGCGGCGCCCGGCGATGCGGGCCCACAGCACGGGGTACAGGTGCATCGCCCAGGCGTTGTAGTAGTCGAACTTCCTTCCGTCGCCGTCGGTGTACCAGCCGCCGCCGCGGTACCAGTCGTCGAGCCTGGCGAGGCCGGCGTCGATCTCGGCGCGGCTGTGCGGCGCGCCGACGGAGGCGAGGAACTCCTCGGTGACGACCTGGAAGAGGCGCCAGTTGGAGTCGTTGACGGTGGCTCCCACGAATCCGCCCAGCCAGTCGGCGGCCCGCTCGCGTACGGCGCCGTCGAGCCGGTCCCACAGCCACGGGCGGGTCTCGTGCAGGGCGATGGCGACGGAGGCGGCTTCGACCATGGACTGGGCGCCGTCGGTGATCGGCGGCCAGTGCTGCGGGTGGCCGGGGTCGGTGCCGGCGGCGAGTCCGGTGGCGTAGCGCTCGATGAGGTCGCCGACGGCGGTGCTGCCGCGCGGGTCGGTTCCGCCGGCGCCGGCGATGCGGAAGGCGGCGAGGAGGAAGGAACGGGCGAAGCCCTCCAGTCCGTCGGACCAGGGTCCGGAGTGGCCGGGCCGGCCGGGGAGGCGGTACTGGGCCAGGCCGGGCGAGGCGTAGGGAAGGAGGGCGGCGAGGAGGGTGTCCGCCGCGCTCTCCCAGTGCGCCCTGGTGTAGCCGGTGATCGGGGCCGTACGGGGGTCGGGGGCCGCGGGGACGCTGGGGCCGGTCGGCGGTAGCGTGGCGGTCATACCGGGTGGTGTCCTCCGTGTGTGTCGCCGCCTGTGGTCGGACGGGGCGGGCCGACGCTGTCGCGTATGACGATGTGGGTGGCGAGCACGTGGCGGGTGCCCGGGGTCTCCCGCGGATCGCGCAGGGCGAGGGACACCGCGGCGCGGCCCAGTTCCTCGGCGGGGGTACGGACGGTGGTCAGGGGCGGATGGAAGTCCTTGGCGAGGGGGATGTCGTTGTAGCCGATGACGGACAGGTCGCCGGGGACGCTCAGGCCGGCGTCGGCGACGGCCCGCAGGATTCCGGCGGCGACCAGGTCGTCTCCGGCGAGGACGGCGGTGTACCGCGGCCCGTCCGCGAGGAGCGCCGTCATCGCGCGCAGTCCCGCGGTCCGTCCCAGCCCGCAGTCGACGACGTGGGCGGCCTCGGGCGGCAGGCCGTGCGCCGCCAGGGCCGCCCGGTATCCGGCGACCCGGGCGTCCATGGCGGTGTTGCCCGGCAAGCCGCCGAGGAACGCGATCCGGCGGTGCCCGGCCGACAGCAGGTGGGTGGTCGCCGCCCTGGCCCCGGCCTCGTTGTCGAACTCGACGACCAGGGCGGGCAGGTCGGGGTCGGGCGACGGCCGGCCGCACAGCACGAGGCGCGAGCCTGCGGCGTCCAGCACCTGGGCGTAGTGGGTGACGCGCTTGCGGTAGGCGGGGGTCTCGACGATCCCGCCGACGAGGATCACCACGCGCGCTCCTTCCTCGCGCATGAGCTGGATCACCTCCGTCTCCCGCAGGGGGTCGCCGCCGGTGGCGCCGACCAGGCACAGCCAGCCCTGGGCGGCGGCCTCCGCCTCCACGCCCTCGGCAACCTGCGCGTAGAACGGGCTCGTCACCTGCCGCAGGACGACGGCCACCAGCTTGCGGCCGCCGCCGGCCAGGGCACGGGCGTGGACGTTGGCGACGTAGCCGAGGGTGCGCGCCGCGCGCAGCACCCGGGAACGGGTCGCCGGCGGAACGCGGTGCCTGCCGCTGAGCACCCGCGAGACCGTTGCCACCGACACGTCCGCCCGCGCCGCCACGTCCCGGATCGTGACGCGCCCTCTCGTCGCCATCCCGCCGCCCGTCCCCTTCGTCCGTTCCCGTATCCGCCTGTGCTGCCGTTGCCGCGCCGGTTCACGTGAGGGCGGCGTACTCCTCGGCGTACTCCTCGGCCATCTTGTCGCCGCCGCCGGAACGCCACCTCCTGACCGCGGCGTCGTAGTCGGACAGCGAGGCGCGCCCGGCGATGACCGCGGTGATGGTGTCGTCCATGGACGCCCGGAGGGTGGTGCCCCGCCTGGTGTTCGTGCGCGACTGCAGTCCGTAGGACGCGTCGCGGATCGTCACCGGAACCACCTTCTGCTGCCAGGCGTGCAGGGCCCGCACCGCATCGGGCCGGCCGGGCAGGAAGAGCACCTGGGGCGCCTCGGCCAGGTACTTGACGGGGAGGTTGGTGTTGTTCTCCACTTCGCCGAGCTTGGCCGGCTGCGGCGAGCCGTCCTTCCCGCGGGTGAAGTGCACGCCCTCCAGACCGAAGTGCGTGAGTTCCCACTCCTTCGTGCCGAAGGGGGCGGCCAGGTAGTCGAGCAGGCGCAGGAGCATCTCGATGCGCTCCTTCTCAGCCTTCTTCAGGACGGTGTAGCCGAAGGAGCGGCGGGCGGCGACGTGCCCGCCGGGGGTTCCGCCCACGCTGTAGGGCAGCGCGGGCGCCGGGGACATCAGGCCCTCGGCGTCGGCGTAGAGGTGCTGGTACGCGCCGAAGCCGTTCTGCATCGAGCCGACAGTGCCGTTGTAGAACAGGGTCTCCAGGTCGGGAGTGGACAGCGAGGTGGCGTCAGGATGGTAGTAGCCGTCCTTGCGCAGTTGCGCCTGGAAGGCGACGGACGCCTTGAACCGCTCGTCGGTGTAGCCCGCGTGGAACGTGCCGTCCTTGTCCACCGCCCAGTTCTGCGGGCTGTTGTGGGCGGCGGAGTGCACCGCGTTGCCGAAGAGCGAGTCGGCGGACGCACCCAGCGCGTACGTCGTGCCGTGGGTTCCCCGCTTCGCGACAGCGGCGAAGTCGTCGGAGGTCCACCCCTCCGCCATCCCCGCGTCGGTGAACTGCCCCTGGTTGAGCCACAGCGTGCTGCCGGTCACCGGGCGCTCCAGCGGGACGCCGTAGATGCGCCCGCCGATGCGGCCCATGTCGCGCCAGGCGTGGGTGGGAATGCCGGCCAGGTTGGGGTAGTCCCCGACGGCCCTGCCCGACAGGAACGGCGTCAGGTCCTGGGCGCGGCGCTGGACGAACTCGGCCTCCCGGGGCAGGACGAAGCCGGTGAAGACGTTGATGATGTCCGGCAGCGAGTCCGGGTCGCCTGCCATGACCGTCGCCATCTTCTGCTGGTAGTCGGTCTGCGGGACGATCGTGAACTCGACCTTGACGCCGAGCGCCTTCTCGATCGCCTGCCAGAACCGGTTCTGCGCCGCCTCCTTCGGCGGTGTGCCGAAGGTGACGGACATGACCCTCACCGTGGAACCGTCGCCCGGCGTGCGGGCGACCGAGCTGGTCAGGTCGGCGGGGTAGGAGGTGTAGCCGGGCTGGACCCCCTGATCGGTCGGGCGGAGATCCGGCTTGGCGCCCGGTGCCGGCCGGTACGCCGGCCAGGGGGCGAGTTCCTTGCCCGCGTTGGCGGTGTCGCCCCCGTCCGAGCTGCCGGAGCAGGCGGTCAGGAGCCCCGGTACGGAGACGGCGGCGCCCGCCGCGCCCAGCGAGGACAGTGCGGCGCGTCTGGACATTCCGGTCATGAGGGAGTGACCTTTCTGACTGGGTGTCGGGTGGCGGTGTCAGCTCTTGATGGCGCCGGTGAGCACGCCCTTGGTGAAGTACTTCTGCAGAAAGGGGTAGACGAGCAGGATCGGCACGGTGGCGATCACCAGGACGGCCATCTGGATCGTCTGCGGCGCGTTCACCGTGGCCTCTCCGGTGGTGGTGTCCGTGAGCCCGGTGCCGGCGATGACGTAGGTGCGCAGCACCTGCTGCAGCGGCCAGTGGTCGCTTTCGAGGTAGAGCGATGCGTAGAACCAGGCGTTCCAGTACGCCACGGCGTAGAACAGGCCGACGACGGCGAGGGCGGCCTTCGACAGCGGCAGCACGATCGTCAGCAGCACGCGGAGGTCCCCGGCGCCGTCCAGCCGGGCGGCTTCGAAGAGGTCCTCGGGGACGCCCTGGAAGAAGGCGCGCAACACCACCAGGTTGAACACGTTGATCAGCACCGGCAGGATCAGCGAGGCGTAGCTGTCGAGCAGCCCCAGCTCCTTGACGAGCAGGAAGTTGGGGATCATGCCGGGCGGGAAGAGGAACGTGAACAGGATCAGGAGCAGCACCGGCTTCCCGCCGAAGACGCCGGGGCGGGCCAGGGCGTAGGCGAGGGCCACCGTGCAGGCGAGGCTGAGCAGGGTGCCGACGACGGTGACGCCGGCGCTGACGCCGAGGGCGTGGGTGACGATGCCGCCTTCGAGGATGTCGCGGTACGCCTGCAGGGTCGGATCCTGCGGCCACAGCACCCAGCCGCCGTTGTCGACCACCTCGCGCTGGGAGGCGAGCGAGGTGGACACGATGACCAGGAACGGCACGCAGACCAGCAGCACGACGACGACGAGGGCCAGGGCCTTGGCGGCCTGGGTGAGGGGTTTCGGCTTCTCCATCCAGCCGGGCCGGACGACTCGGGTGCTCATGCGCCGGCCCCGCTTCTCCCCCGCGCTCCGCGCGGGCGGTACCCCCGGGCGGGCTGTGAGCACAGCACGCACCTGTTGATGGTTCGCTCGCTTCGCTCGCTCACTTGTAGACCCCCTGTTCGCCGAGGCGGTGGGCGACCTTGTTGGCCGCGTACACGAGCACGGCGCCGACCACGCCCTTGAACAGGCCCGCGGCCGCGGCATAGCCGTAGTCGCCGCCGACGATGCCCTGGAAGTAGACGAAGGTGTCGATGACCTCGGCGGCCTCCGGGCCGACCGCGTCGCGCTGCAGCAGCATCTGCTCGAAGCCGACGGAGAGGATCTCGCCGAGGCGCATGATGAGCAGCAGGATGATGACCGGGCGGATGGCGGGCAGGGTGACGTGCCAGAAGCGCCGCCAGGGTCCCGCGCCGTCGATGGCCGCGGCCTCGTACAGCTGCTCGTCGACCAGCGAGAGCGCGGCGAGGAAGATGATCGTCCCCCAGCCGGCGTCCTTCCAGATCACCTGCGCGACGACCAGCGGCTTGAAGGCGTCGGGGTTGCCGATGATGTCGACGGTGTGCAGCCCGATGTCGCCCAGGTAGCTGTTCAGCATGCCGGTGTCGCCGAGGACCTGCTGGAACAGGGCGACGACGATCACCCACGAGAGGAAGTGCGGCAGGTACGCCACCGACTGCACGAAGCGGCGGACGGTGCTCCAGGTGAGGCTGTGCAGGAGCAGCGCGAGGGCGAGCGGGACGGGGAAGAAGAAGACGAGCTGGAGCACCGAGATCAGCAGGGTGTTGAGCACCGAGTCCCAGAACGCGGCGTCCTCGAACATCCGCTGGAAGTTGTCCGGACCGACCCATGGGCTGTTCCAGAGGCCGTCGAAGGGCACGTACTCCTTGACGGCGATGACGTTGCCGACCAGCGCGCCGTACTGGAAGACGAGGAAGTACGCCAGCCCGGGCATCATCAGGAGGAACAGCGTCCAACTGCGGCGCCTGTGAAAGCCTTTTCGCTTGGATGGAGCGCCTGACGGGTGTCGCGAACGGTGGCGCACCGCCGGTCGCCCTGAGCGCTCGCGCAGCATCGCTACCACGGAGCCTCCTCGGCTGCAGTTGCAGAGTGAGAGGGAAGTTAAAACGGTTTCAGCCGACGGTCAATAGATCTCACAGGCCCGTCGGTGGACAACGACGTTGAACCGTTTACCCACCCGGCCGGGGCGGGTGCCCCGTCGTCTGCGGGGACGGCGGCCGGGGCGCGCTCCTTCAGCGGGTCAGCCGCCCGGGGCGACGAGGCCGCTCTCGTAGGCGACGACGACGGCCTGTGCCCGGCTGCCGAGGGCCAGCTTCGCCATCGTCCGGTTGAGGTGCGTCTTGACCGTGGCCTCGCTGATGAACAGCCGCTCCGCGATCTCCACGTTCGACATCCCGCGGGCGGTGAGCCGCAGTACCTCCGTCTCCCGGGCCGTCAGCTCGTCGAGGCCGCGGGGGAGCGCCCTCGCGGGGTGCCGGTCGTCCGCGCCGGCGCTGCGCGCGAACGCCTCGACCAGCCGCCGCGTCACGCTCGGCGCGAACAGCGCGTCGCCGCCCGCCACCGCGGCCACCGCGGCGAGCAGCCGTTCCGGCCCGATGTCCTTGAGCAGGAATCCGGACGCCCCGGCGCGCAGCGCCCGGTACACGTACTCGTCGAGATCGAAGGTGGTCAGCACGAGGATCCGCGGGGGCGGCTCGGGGGCCTCCGCGAGGATCCGTTCGGTCGCCTCGATGCCGTTCATCCCCGGCATGCGGACGTCCATAAGGACGACGTCGGGGCGGCTCCTCGCCGCTTCGGCCACGGCCTCCGCGCCGTCCGCGGCCTCGCCCACGACCTCCACGCCGTCGGCGGCACCCAGCAGTCCCGTGATGCCCGCGCGTACGAGAAACTGGTCGTCGACCACGAGCACCCTGATCGCCATCGCGGCGGCTGCCCCCTCCCCCGCCGAGTCCGCTCAGCGCTGCCCTCCCGATGTCGGCAGGCTGAGCAGGACCTCAAAGCCCCCGTCGGGGCGCCGGGCGGCGGTCACGGCCCCTCCGTAGAGCTTCGCGCGTTCCCTCATGCCAATCAAGCCGTGGCCCGTCCCGGGCGCCACAGTGGCCGGATCGGCGCCCTGGCCGTCGTCGGTGACGCGCAGCTCCAGGGCGTACGGCCGGTACGTCAGGCGTACTTCGGCGCTGGCCGGCCGGGCGTGCTTGAGTACGTTGGTCAGCGCCTCCTGCACCACGCGGTACGCGCACAGCTCCACGCCGGGCGGCAGCGGCCGTACGTCGCCCTCGACCACCAGCTCCACCGGCACGCCCCCGGCCCGTACCCGTGCCAGCACCTCGTCCAGCCGGCGCAGGCCCGGCACCGGCGCGAAGGGAGCCGCGCCGCCGCCCCCGTCCGCACCGCCCCCGTCCGCACCGCCCGCGCCGCCACCGGCGCGCAGCAGCGTCAGCATCCGGCGCATCTCGTCCAGCGCCTCGCCGCTGGTGGCCGCGATGGTCTCCAGCGCCCGGCGGGCCGTGTCCGGGTCCCGGGCGAGCACGTACCGGGCCAGGCCCGCCTGCAGGGAGATCACCGACACGTGGTGGGCGGTCACGTCGTGCAGCTCCCGCGCGATCCGCGTCTGCTCCTCCACGACCGCGCGCCGGGCCTTCTCGTCGCGCTCGCGGCGCAGTTGCCCGGCCAGCTCCGCCAGCCGCTCCCCGCGCGCCGCGGACTCCCTGGCCGCCGCACCGAACCGGATCATGACGGCGGAGAAGACGACCGCCTGCACGACCACCGCCGACATCGACCCCCGCGGGCTGACGACCCCGCCGTACACCCACACCCCGCCCACTCCCGCGGCGCACCCGACGGCGGCGCGCAACGGCCGCTCGGCCGCCACGGTGTAGAGCGCCAGCAGCGACGCCAGGCTGTTCACCACCGGCCAGAAGCCGGCCGCCACGTACACCGCCCAGAGCCCGCACACCACCGCGGTGACCACAACGGGTGCCAGCCGGCGGGCGGCGACCGCCAGGTTCACCAGCACGGTCAGCGCGTAGCCCGACGCGGTCAGCGGCTGATACCCCTCGCTGGGCCGCTGCCGGCCCAGCAGCAGCGCGCACGCCAGGAATCCGAGCGCCAGCGCGATGTCCACCGCCAGGGGGTGCCGGAGTACGGAGACGCGCAGCATCCGCATCTCCGCAGCCTAGCCGCGTTGGCCTGAGGCGGCATCAGGCCCGCGGACTACCACGGCCGTTGCAGCCCGGCCGGGCTGCCACGTGGGTTGTGGCGCAAAGCTCAACCCCCTGCGGGACGCGCACCGGGCCGCAGGAAACGTACGTTCGTTCTTCCCTGCCGGACGGCTCGGTCACCTGAGGAGGCCCCCACAGTGCGCAACAACAAGACCTTTCTCGCGTTATCGGCGGGGCTGGCGCTGGGCACGGCGCTGGTCTCCCCCGCCTCGGCGCACGCCGTGCAGCCCGAACCGCAGGACGTGCGCCCGGCCGCCGCCTGCTCGCCGTCGAATCCCGGCGAGACCACCCTGCGCTTCGGCTACTACGGCTGCCGGATGCCCGGCACCGCCGTCGCGGACTGCCCCTGGGGCGAGGCCTTCGTCATCGCCCCGAGCCGCACCATCTGGCACGCCTGGCCGAACAGCGGCGGCTGGAAGCGGATGCCGAACAACGGCCGGGCGGACAACACGTGGAACTGCTACCGCAACGGCAACGGCCAGCGCCAGATCGAGGTTCTCACCCGGGCGGGCAACATCTGGTACAGCTACTTCAGCGGCGGCTGGCGCGGCTGGTACCTGGCCTGAAGCCACGGCCACGGGGGCATCGGGGGACGGCACGCCGGGGTTCACACCCCGGCGTGCCGGGCGCTCGCCACCCGCCGCGGCGGACCCGCCGCGCCCGCGGATGCGCCCCTCCGCCGACCAGACCTGCCCCCTCTGCCCCGGCGGGTGCGGTTCCCCCGCCCTTATGCCGAACGAGAGGAGAACCACCCATGCGCAGACCGCGACAGACGATCCTCCCGCTCCTGCTGCTGCTCAGCCTGCTCGTGCCGCAGGGTGCCGTCGCCGCCGAGGCCCGGGCCGGCGGCGGGACGCGCGCCGCGGCGGCGGCGCCGGTGCTCGACGGGCCGGTGTTCAACGACCCCACGCAGGGCCCGGCGCAGCGCGAGGCGGTGATCAATCAGCTGATCAACCTGATCAGGGCGACACCGGACGACGGCGAGATCGACCTGGCCATGTTCCAGTTCGCGGACGAAGGCAGGTCGTCGGAGGCGCTCACCGCGCTGACGGACGCGATCCTCCGCGGCGTACAGGTCAGGGTGCTCCTCGACGGTGATCACGCCAGCCCGGACGTCGAGAGCGCCATCAGCCTCGCCATCCTGCTCAGCGGCAACACCGCTTCGAAGATCATCACCTGTCCGACGGGACGCGGATGCATCGCGTCCCGTCGCGCGCACATGAAGTTCGCGACGTTCTCCAGCGTCGTCGTCGACGGCGCCGAGTACGCGCACGTGGCCTGGCAGACCTCGTCGAACCTGTCGTCCTGGTACGAGACCAACTCGTAAACGACGCCTTCACCCTCAGCGACGCGTCCGTGTACGCCGACTACCGACGCTACTTCGCGGACCTGCGGTCCATGGTGCGGAACACGGACTACTTCTGGGCCGGCCCCACCGGCTCCACGTACAGGGCCCACTTCTACCCCCGGCACCAGCCCGACGAGCAGAACGCGAGCACGCCCATCGGCTCCGGCGACACCATCGTCAACATCCTCAAGCTGGTCGAGTGCCACTACGAGGACGCGGACGGCGTCCGGCGCCAGACGGACATCCGCATCGTGATGAGCGAGTGGAACACCTGGCGGCTGTGGATCGCCAAGCAACTGCGGGAACTGCGCCGGCAGGGCTGCTGGGTGGACGTGGTCTACAGTGCCGCCACCAAGGAGGGGGATCCGGTGACCGCGCCGCAGATCGTGCAGGCGCTCAACCCGCCGCCCCGCGGCACCGCGCCGACGTTCGAGCAGATCCAGGCCACGCCCTGCCGCTTCACCTCCACGGGATCCGGTGCCGCCGAGAAGGTGCAGCCGCACACCAAGATCATGATGATCGACGGCTTCTACGACGACGACATCGTGCCGCGCGTCTACACGGGAAGCGCGAACTTCACCAGCATGCGGACCCAGGACGACTCCTTCCTGAGGGTCATGGGCCGCGACACGCACTCCGACTACCTCGACTGGTTCTACGACATACGGAGAGCCTGCTACGACAACCCGCCGCAGTAGGCGAGCGACCGCCGCGGCTTCCCCCCCCATCGGTCGAGGGGGGGGGAAGCCGCGGCGCGGGGGTGCTCCTCTGCATGTCCAGCAGCGGTGGTGAGGTGCCTCGGGGACGCTGCCGGGGTGTTCAGCCCCTGGGGCCCGCGCCGGAGATGATCTCCCGGGCGCCGGCGGGGACGTCGCCGGGGTTGAAGGTGACGGTGCCCCGGACGGTGTTGCCGCGCTGGCCGTCGACGATCCCGGTGATGGCCGGGTTGGTGGCGTAGTTGTCGGTCAGGGTGAGGTCGCCGGTGAGGTTGCCGTTCTGGATGTTGGCGTGTGCCCACTGTCCGGCGGTGCCGAGCAGGACGTTGCGGTTCGCGGTCAGGTAGCGGGAGCCCTCGTCGAAGTACAGCCCCAACTGCCCGCTCCGCTCGCAGAAGTTCTCCCCGACGACGCCGCCGGGGATCGCGGAGAGCGTGTAGACGCAGCCCGCGTCGAACATCGTGTGCACGACGTTGCGCACGTGGTTGCCCTCGACGCGGACGTCCTTCAGGGTCGTCGGCGTGTCGTAGATCGGCTGGAAGTCGTACAGCCCGCGGTTGACGTACTCGGGGCTGCCGCCGGGGTCGTTGGCCCCCCAGCCGAAGCCGATGCCGATGCCCGTGTAGGGCATGTCGGAGACCTCGTTGTGCTCGACGGTCAGCCGGGTGACGTAGCTGGCGAAGATCCCGTCCTGGTCGAGGTACTCCAGGGCCGTGGCACGGATGGTGTTGTCGCCGAGCAGGATGTCCCGGTTGGTCATGCGCTCGTCGGACGGGTGGTGCGCGTCGGGGCGCACCCCGCCGACGACGATGCCGCCGCCGGCGCTCGCGGTGAACGTGTTGCCCACGGCCGACACGTCGTGCGCGCCCAGCCCGACGCCGGTGGCGTGCGCGTTGGCGTCGTTGCCGATGCCGAGCCCGACCGAGCCGAGGTTGACGAAGGTGTTGTCCTCGAAGGAGATGCCCTCGGCCGCCGAGACCTGGACGGCGGCGGGTGCCTGCGCCCAGCCGTTGCGGGCGCCCTCGAAGCCCTTGCAGCCGACGGCGCACGAGGTGAAGGCGTCGTCGGGCCGGTGCGGCTGGACGCCGGTGAGGAACGAGCCCGTCTGCTGGTTGGCGTAGCCGTCGGGTGTGCTGGGGTGCAGCCAGGTGGTTCCGGTGAAGGTCATCCCGGTGAACCTCAGGTCGCGGGCCGGCTCGTCGTAGGTGCCGCCGACCTCCAGCAGCGTCTCCAGCCGCGGCAGTTCGACGCGCTGGTCCGCCGGGTGCCGGCCTTCCGGCGGCTTGTAGTAGAGCGTTCCGGCGGTCGTGTCCAGGTACCACTCGCCGGGCTCGTCGATGAAGCTCTTGGAGTTCAGCAGCCAGAACGTCGGGTTCCGGAACGGGGACTGGATCGTGTCGTACCCGTAGGTGTTGTTGTCCCACGCCGGCTGCTGCATGCGGACCGTGCGGCCGGAGATGCTCTCCACCGGCGAGAACCGGTTGGTGAAGGACAGCTTCGCCTGGAGGTCGATGCGCTTCTGGTCCGGGAGCGAGGCGAGGTGGTCCAGGTCCGGGTTGTCGAGGGTGAAGCCGTCCGCGTTCAGCGTGATGTCCGACGGGGAGAGCCCCATCCGGGCCCGCTGGGCGGGGAGGCCGTCGACGTAGAGCTGCCGGCTGTCGAAGCCGGTGCCGACGTCCGCCTTGTAGATGCCCGTGCCGGGGTCGTCGAGTTCCCAGCCGGTGACCGGGTCCGCGCCGGTGAGCACGGGCTCCGCCCCGGGGGCCGCCCGCCAGGCGACGGTGTGCCCGTTGCGGCCGGAGTCGGCGGCGCCGAACCGCAGGGGTGAGGTGAGCCGGTACGTACCGTCCAGCAGGGTCACCGTGACGTTCCGGTCTCCCCGGGCGGCGAGCTGCCGGGCCCGTTGCTGCGCCTCCGCCAGGGTCTGCAGCGGCCGGCCGAAGGTGCCGGGGCCGTCGTCGTCGGCCCTCTCGGCGCCGGCGGGGGCGACGACGAGCGTGTGCCCGGGGGCGGCGTGCGCCTGCGGGGCGGGCACGGCGGCGAGCAGTCCCGCGGCCAGGGCTGTGGCCGCGATCGCGGCTGCGGGGGACGTTCTCAGGTGCGGTGTGAACGGCGGGTGCACGTCACGTCCTTTCGTCATGTGGTTGCGGGGGGTGTGCGCCCGAGGCCGGGGTCAGCGGTACGTGGTTGGCCGGGCGCGGTGGAACGCGGTTCGTGGGGTGCCGGGGAGCGGTGCCGTCGTCGGCCGCGGCGAGCAGTCGCCGTCCCGCGTGCTCCGGCCGGACGTTCGGGCCGGCGGGCGGGCCGGCGGCCCGCCGCCGCAACGCGATCTGCTCCTCGTCGACGCGGATACCCAGGCCGGGCGTGTCACCGAGGACGAAGGCGCCGTCCGCGACGTGCAGGTCGACGGTGAGGCCGGCGGGCGGGCCGAGGTTCTGCAGCTCGCTGACGAGGTGGTTGGGCACCGACGTGGCGGCGTGCAGCAGCCCGACGGGGGTGTCGCCGACCGGGCTGACCGGCAGGTCGTGGGCGTGGGCCAGGGCGGCGGCCCGGAGGAAGTGGGTCACGCCCCACACGGCCGCCGTCTGGACGATGTCGACGGCACCGGCCGCCAGCAGCGGGCGGAACTGGTCGAGCCCGGTGAGGTTCTCCCCGCAGGCGACCGAGGCGCGCACGGCCCGCTGGACGACGGCCAGCCCCTCCGCGTCCCACCGGCGGACGGGCTCCTCCACCCAGGTGAGGTCCAGGGTGCGCTCCAGCTCGCAGACGTGCCGGACGGCCTGCTTGCGGGCCCAGCACTCGTTGGCGTCGAGCATCAGGGCCGGCCGCCGCCCGCGTCCGGCCCTGGTCAGCACCGCCCGCACCAGCTCCAGGCGCCGCCGGTCCCGCTCGACGTCGAGGCCGCCCTTGAGCTTGGCCGCCCGCAGGCCGTGCTCGGCGTAGGTCTGGTAGACCGCGGCCAGGCCGTCGTCGTCCAGACCGATGTCGAGTCCGGACGCGTAGGCGGGCACCGTGCGGTCGCGGCCGCCGAGGAGGCGCCACAGCGGCTCCCCCGCCGCCTGCGCCTTGATGTCCCACAGGGCGGTGTCGAACGCGCCGACGGCGCCGAACACGGCGCCGGCGTGGCCGGCCTTGAACGTGTGCCGCAGCATGCGGTCGTAGAGCGCGGTCACGCAGCGCGGGTCCTCGCCGTCGAGGGCGGCGAAGACGCCGTCCAGCCCGACGTGCGGTCCGAGGCCGACTCCGGTGATCCCTTCGTCGGTGTCGACGAGGACGAGCGGGACGGGGACGGCGCCGTCGGCGATGACGCCGTTGGCGTCGCCGACGGGCCTGCCCCACTCCTGGACCGTCGTCAGGGTGCGAAACCCGGTGATCCGCATGTCATCCCTTCGTGGCACCGGCCGTGATGCCGGCGGTGATCTGGCGCTGGAAGAAGAGGTAGATGAGCAGGACGGGCAGCGCGGCGATGAGCACCCCGGAGGCGAAGGCGGGGATGTTGTCCGAGTACTGGCCGCGGAGCGAGGTGACGCCGGTCATGAGCGTGCGGTGTTCGGGGGACTGCATCACCAGCAGGGCGATGAGCACGTCGTTCCAGCAGAAGAGGGTGTCGAGGATGCCGACGGAGAGCAGCGCGGGCCGGCCCATCGGGAGCATGATCCGCCGGTAGACGCCGTAGAGCGTGTTCCCGTCGATCCTGGCCGCGTCCACCAGCTCGCCGGGCACGCCGGTGTAGTAGCTCGTCATCAGGAAGACGGTGAACGGCAGGAACTGTGCGACGTAGGCGAGGACCAGCCCCGGATAGGTGTCCATGAGCCCGCTCTCCACCAGCATCCGCGCCAGCGGGACCATGATCACCTGGAACGGCACGAACAGCGCCGCGAGGCAGCCCAGGAACAGCACGCGGGAGCCGCGGAAGTTCAGCTGGCTCAGCGCGTAGCCGGCCATCGACCCGATCAGCAGGAGCAGCGCGACGGACGCCGTGACGACGACGAGCGAGTTGACGAAGTACCGGGCCATGTCGGCGTTCGTCCAGGCGGTGGCGAAGTTGTCCCAGTGCGGGGAGCGGGCCGGGGAGAACCGGTCGCGGATGTAGTCGTTCCGGGACTTCAGGGCGACGTTCCCGGTGAAGACGAGGGGGTAGACCGTCGCCAGCGCGAGGAGGGCCATCGGCGCGGCGAGCAGCCACCGGCCCGCGCGCGGGCCGCGCATCAGTCCTCCCTCCCCGTGCGGCGGAGCAGCGCGATCTGTGCGAGCCCCACGACGAGCATGATGAGGAAGAGGACGGTCGAGGCGGCCGAGGCGAGCGCCGGGCGGTTCATCCGTCCCTGCTGGATCCAGATGTAGTACTCCGGAAGGTAGGTGGATCCCTCGGGGCCGCCGCCGGTCATCACGTAGAGCAGGCCGAACATGGACGTCAGCATCCCGATCATCGTGGTCACGAAGACGAACTGGATGGTGCGGGACAGACCGGGGACGATCACGTGGCGGATGACCTGGGCGAGCGAGGCGCCGTCGACCCGTGCGGCGTCCAGGAGCGTGCCGTCCAGCGTCGCGAATCCGGCGAGGAAGACCACCAGGGCCATGCCGAACGTCGCCCAGACGTGCACGCCGACGACGGTGAACATGGCGATGTCGGGGTCGCCGAGCCAGTCGACGGGGCCGACGCCCGCGACTTCGAGGGCCGAGTTGAGCGGGCCGTCGAAGGCGAGCAGGAGGTTGAAGATCGCTCCGATGATCACCGGCGAGAGCACGGCGGGGAAGAAGTAGACGCTGCGGAAGAGCCGGTGTCCGGGCACGCGCAGGTAGATGAAGGTCGCCAGCAGGCCCGGGATCGCCACCGCGACCGGCAGCAGCAGCACCAGCAGTCCGACGTTCTTCAGCGCGGTGCGGAAGACCGGGTCCCGCAGCAGCTCCGTGTAGTTGTCGAAACCCACCGCCGCACCGTCGCGGTCGCCGTCGCCGGTGAAGGAGAAGTTGACGCCGAGGAACAGCGGGACCAACCGGAGCAGGACGAGGACCAGGACGGCGGGGGCGACGAGGACGTAGGGGGCGAGCCGGTCGGCGTTGCGCCCGGTCCCGAACCGGGGCGGGGCCGGGACGCGGCGCGCGCGCCGGGCCGGCTCCGCGCCCCCGCCGCGCCCGGCCCCGGCGGCGCCCGGCGCGGGCGGTGAGTCTCCCAGCGCCACGGGCTCAGTCCGCCCGGTCGGAGTCGGCCAGCTGGCGCACCGCGTCGTCGACGCTGGCCGATCCGCTCAGCAACTGCTGCGACAGCCGCCCCATCAGGTCCAGGGTCCCGGCCGACAGCGCCACGTGGAGCGCGGGCTTGCCGGACTCGACCTCCTGCATGATCGAGGCCAGGGCGGGGCCGCCGCCGGGCACGTCGATCCCGGTGTCGGAGACGATCGCACCGGCGCCGTCGGAGAAGGCGCGCAGTGCGTCCTCGGAGGTCAGGGAGCGCACCAGGTCGACGGCGAGCTTCGGGTGCGCGGTGCGCTTCGCGACCGCGTATCCGATGCCTCCGTCGTACGGCAGGCTGGGCTCGGCGCCGGCCTCGACACGGGGGGCCGGCATCACGCCGACGTCGTCCTCGCCGAGCAGCTCACCGAACTCCTTCCAGTGGCCGACGTCGGACATCAACCCGACGACGTGGGCCGCGTCGCCGGACTCGAAACGGGCGAATGCCTCGTTGAACAGCGCGGTCGAGTTGGCGCCCCCGTTGTTGAGACCGGCTTCCTCGGTCTCCTTCCAGAGCTGGAAGATCCGCCGCACCCGCGGGGACGTCCAGTCGCGCTTCCCGGCGATCCAGTCGTCGTACTCCGCGGGCCCGAGGACACCGGAGCCCAGCGCGGAGAGGAAGAACTGGATGCCGTAGCCCTCCTTGTTCCCGAGGGAGAAGCAGCTGGCTCCGGTCTCCTCGGCGAGGGTCGCGCAGTCGTCGGTGAACTCGTCCCACGTGGCCGCCGGTTGCTCCGGGTCGAGCCCGGCCTCCTCGTACAGCGCCTTGTTGTAGTAGATCGGATGCCCCTGCAGCGTCACCGGCACCGCGTAGACCGTGCCGTCCCGGGTGAACGCGTCCCACCCCGCCAGCCGCCGCCGCTCCGCGGCGACGCGGTCGCCGAGCGGAAGCAGGTCGTCGGCGCGGTCACGGAGCTGGCCGCCGCCGTTGAAGAGCATCACGTCGGGCCCCGTGCCGGACTGCATGGCCGTGCCGAGCAGCGTGTAGTACTGGTCGAACGGCTGGGCCACGAACTCGACGGTCACGTCGGGATGCCGGGCCGCGAAGTCCGCCTTCGCCTTCTCCACGTACGCGGCGGCGTCCTCCTCACCGGACTTCCAGTCCCAGACGACCAGCTTGCCGTCGTCGGCGGAGCCGGACGGGGAGTCCGATCCCGCGCTGCCGCAGCCGGTCAGCACCAACGCCGCGACCAGGGTGGTCGCGCACAGTGTCCGCATCATCGCCGCTCGCTCTCCGGAGGGTTCAGTTCGCTCGCCGTGTGCCCCGGGCATCGGAAACGTAAGTCGTATGACGTATGAGGTCAAGGGGTCCGTCACGTATACTGGCCGGTGCGCGGCGGGAGCGGTCGCGGTCCGACGGAGGGAACATGACGGCATCGCAGGACGCCACCGCGAGTACTTCGGCCTCGCCGGGCTGGGTGCAACGACCGGCCAACCTCGCGCGGGCGGTCACCGCCGAGCTGGTGAGCCGCATCGTCCGCGGTGTGCATCCGCCCGGTACGCCGCTGCCGCCGGAGCCGGCGCTCTGCGAGACGTTCGGCGTGAGCAGGACCGTCGTCCGCGAGGCCATGAAGATCCTGCAGGAGAAGGGCCTGGTGCAGGTCCGCCAGGGCTCCGGCACCATGGTCACCGCGCCCGCGCGGTGGAACATGCTCGACGAGCTGGTCCTGGGGGCTGCCATCGAGGAGGACGACAGCCAGGCCATCCTGGACGACCTGGTCGTCACGCGACGGCTGCTGGAGTCCGACATGGCCAACGTGGCCGCACGGATCGCCACCCCGGACGTCGTCGGCCGGCTGCGCACGCTCGTGGACCGGATGGACGAACTCGTGGCGGACCACGTCACGTACGCCGAGTACGACCGCGCCTTCCACGACACGATCATGCGGGCCTCGGAGAACCGCATCGCCCGCGCCGTGGTGCGCTCCCTGGAGAGCCAGGTCATCAACACCGCGCGGTACATGGGCCGGCCCGAGCGCGCCATGTGCGTCGCGTCCAACCGCGGCCACCGCCGCATCTGCGAACGCATCGCCGACCACGATCCGGACGGCGCGGCCGAGGCGATGTTCACGCACATCACCGAGGCCTGGCTCGCCCGCCGCGCCGCGTCGGGCGATCCGGTGCGGCTGCGCCGCTAGGGCCGGCGCCCGCGGCCCGGCGTCCCGCGGCGGACCGCACACCCCGGGTGCGCGGTCCGCGGCCTCATCCGCGTGCCGTGCTGAGCCGGTTCGGCTCGCCGTGCCAGGCCGCCCTCAGGATCTGTTCCAGCGCGTCCACGTCGAGCGGCACGGGGTTGTTGTCGATGAGCCTCCTGATGCCGATCGACGCCTCGGCCAGTCCGCGGACGTCACCGGCCTCGACCCCGATCTCGGCCAGCGACGCGGGCAGTCCGACCCGCAGGCCCAGCTCGTGGACCGCCGTCACGGGATCGGCGCACTCCATGGCCCCGGCCAGGGCGGCCATCTCGGTGCGGCGCGCCGGCCGGTTGAACTCCATGACGTACGGGAGCAGGAGGCCGGTGCCCAGCCCGTGCGACGTGCCGGTCGCCGCCCCGACCGCGAACTGGAGGGCGTGCGCCGCGGTGACGCCGGCGTTGCCGAAGGCGATGCCGGCGAGCAGGCTCCCGTAGAGCATGGCCGACCGGGCGTCCAGGTCGTCCCCGTCGTCGACGGCGCGGGCCAGGTTCGCGGAGATGCCGCCGGCCGCGGTCAGGGCGAGGGTGTCGGAGAGCAGGTTCTTGCCGACCTGCGGCCGGGCGAGTACCGAGGACGCGGTCGGGGGCCGGCTGATCGCCATGAAGGACTCCACGGCGTGGGCCAGCGCGTCCATCCCCGAGTGAGCGGTCACGGTACGCGGTGCGCTCACGGTCAGCAGCGGGTCGCAGAGCGCGTGCCGGGGGATGAGGTGCCGGCTGGCGATGCCGACCTTCATCCGCGTCTTCGCATCGGTGATCACCGAGACCGGTGTGACCTCCGAACCCGTCCCGGCCGTGGTGGGCACCGCGATCAGCGGCAGCACGGGACCCGGCACCGACTCCACGGGGTAGTACGTGCTCAGCGGACCCGGGTGGCTCGCCAGCAGCGCGGTGACCTTCGCGAGGTCGATGGTGCTCCCGCCGCCGACGGCGACGACCGCGTCCGGCCGGTGCTCCGCGGCGTACGCGACCGCTTCCGCGATGGTGCTCTCCGGCACGTCCACGACAGCTTCGGAGAAGACGCGCACGTCGACACCCGCCTCGTGCAGGGAGGTGCGCACCGAGTCGAGTCCGGGCGATCCGGCGAGGTTCGGATCGGTGACGACCAGCGCCCGGCCGCCGTATCCGCCGGCGAGCCGGCCCGTCGTCGCGGCCATCCCGGTGCCGAAGATCACTTGGGTGGGTGCGCGCAGGATCGCGAAGTCGTTTATGGCTCCTCCAGGAAGGTCGTCAGGAGTCGGTGCAGTTCTGCCGGTCGTTCGGCCGGTGAGGCGTGGCCGCAGGCTCCGAACAGGTGCGCCCGTACGTCGGGCAGCAGGTGCAGAAGCCGCAGCGTGCTGGACTCCAGGGGCACGACGTGATCGTCGACGCCGTGCACCAGGAGTGTGGGTGTCCGGATCTGCGCCAGTTCGTCGGCGGTCAGTGCGAGGTCGCGGACCCATCTCTCGCGCGGCGGCGGGAACATGGCGGCGAACGCCTCGCGCGGACCCGGTTCGAGGGTGGCGGCCAGACGGGCCTCGACGGCCTCGTCGGTGCGGAACGCCGCGTCGACGTGCAGCAGTTCGAGGAGCCCGCGGGCCGCCGCCCGCCCGGGCCGGTAGGCCCAGAGCCGGTCCAGGCCCGGCGGCAGCGGCATGTCGAGCCCGAGGGTGCCGATGCCCACCAGGCGGGTGACCGTCCGGGGCCGGGCGTGGGCCACCGACAGCGCGATGGCCCCGCCCATCGAGTTGCCGACGACCGCGCAGCGGTCCAGGGCCAGTTCGTCCAGGAGGCCCAGGATCTGCGCCGTCCACGCGCGGCGGCCGTACGGGTGCTCCCCGCCGGACCGCGAGCGCGGGAGCGGGCTGCTCCGGCCGAAGCCGGCGAAGTCGGGCGCGATGACGCGGAAGCCGGGCGCCAGCGCGGCCATGGCAGGCTCCCAGGCCGCGCCCGTGGTGCCCGGGCCGGAGCCGTGCAGCAGCACGACGGCCGGGCCGGAACCCGCCTCGCGCACAAAGGTCTCCCGCCCGGCCACCCGGACCGTCCGTCCCTCGACACCGGGGCGCGCGCCGCCCGCGGGGAAGCTCACGCGGCGGCGGTCAGGCCGGGGCGCTGGAGCGTTCCAGCACCGACACGAACGCCCGCGACCACTCCGGCAGATCCGGCCAGCCCCGGCAGGAGACCATGTTCCCGTCGACGACGTCGGGCTCGTCGACGACCGTCGCGCCGGCGTTGACCATGTCACCGGCCAGCGGCCCGAACGCGGCCGTCCTGCGCCCCTTCAACAGGCCGTAGACCGCGGGCACCTGCGGTCCGTGGCACACCGTGCCCACCGGAAGATCCCGGGCGAAGAAGTACTCGGTGATGCGGCGGACATCCGCGTCGAGACGGATGTACTCGGGAGCACGGCCACCGGGGATGACCAAACCCGCGTACTCCGTCGGATCGACCTCCGAGAAGGCCAGGTCGACGGGAAGCCTGCGCCCGTTCTTCTCCGTGTAGGCATCCGACTCCGGCTCGAAGTCGTGGATCACCAACTGCACGTCCCGACGCGTCAGCGCCGCCACGTCCGCCCGGTAACCCGCCTCGCGCACACGGAAGATCGGATACATCGCGTCCAACTCCTCGGTCGCATCACCGACGAGCACAAGCACCTTGTTCATCACACCTCCGGTTCTCGACAGCCCTGACCCCGGCCCACCCCGATCGTGGAAGCTCTTGACGCTTCCGTAAAGCACGGTCATCATACGTATCAACATTCAATTAGTCGACCAGTGCTCGAAATACCGAACACTGCTGCCTCAGGCAGCGCGCCGCACCACCCAGGCATCGCATCGCCCGCACCGTCAGGGACTCTCCTCACGGGCCACGTGGAGTACCCGGGGTGGAACCGAGGCCCGTGACCGGCCGGACATGCGATACGGACCCCCCCCACGAGAGGTCACACCCATGTCCTCGTCGCCGTCGTCACCCTTCAGCCGCCGCATGCTGCTCGCCCGGCCGGGTCATACGTCGACCCGCCCGTGCGGCGCTCCCCCGCGGCAGTCGCCGTGTACCGGATCCGGCGCGCCCCGGACGACACGACCCCCGGCATCAGCGTGCTGACGGCGGGCCGCCCTGCCGACGGCACGGCACCGGTCTGACAGCGGCAGGTCCGGCCGCCGCACATCCGGAACACCCGGAACACCCGGACCACATCGGGGCCACCACGCGCGGTGCACCCGGCGCAGCGGGAACGCCGGAGCCGCATCCCACCTGAGAGGAACCCCCCACATGAAGGAACGACACCGCTCACGCCCGCGCGCCCTCGTGTCGCTCGCCATGGCGCCGCTGCTCGCCGCCGGCGCCCTGACGGCGACCGCCTCCCACGCGGAGGCCGCCGAGTCCCGGGTCCTGCTGTTCACCAGGGCGGTCGGCTACGTCCACGACTCCATACCGGCCGGCATCCGGATGTTCCAGGAGGAGGCGGCCGAGCAGGACATCGAACTCGTCCAGACCGAGGACCCGGCCGTCTTCAACGACGCCGAGCTCTCCGGCTTCGACGCCGTCATCATGCTCCAGAACTCCGGCATGGTCTGGGACACCGACGCACAGCGTCAGGCCATGCAGGACTACGTCACCGGCGGCGGAGGCGTCGTGGCCGTCCACAACAGCCTCGACGCGGGCATCGAGGGCGAGTTCCCCTGGTGGGACGAGACCATCAACGGCGGCGCCCACATGCCCGGCCACGCCGCCGGCATCCAGAACGGCACCGTCCACGTCGAGGACCCGGACCACCCCTCCACGCAGGACCTCCCCGCATCCTGGACACGGCCCGAGGAGTGGTACAACTTCGACCCCAACCCGCGGCCGAACGTCCACGTGCTCGCCACGGTCGACGAGTCGACCTATGACCCGGGCCGGTTCGCGATGGGCGAGGACCACCCCATCTCCTGGTGCAGCGTCGCCTCCGGCGGCCGCGTCTGGGCCACCGCCATGGGACACGACGCCGCCGCCTACGCGGAGGAGGGCTTCCGCAACCATGTGATGGGCGGCGTGCGGTGGGCGTCGGGCACCGTGCCGGGCGACTGCGGGGCGGACGCGCCCGACCAGGACACGTTCGAGAAGGTGACGCTCGACGACGGCACCCATGACCCCATGGAACTGGACGTCGCGCCGGACGGCCGCGTGATCTACATCCAGCGCGGCGGCGACGTGCGCGTCTTCGACCCGGCGACCCGGTCCACCACGACCGCCGGCACCCTCCGGGTGTACACCGGCGGTGAGGACGGGCTCATCGGGCTGGCCCTCGACCCGGACTTCGCCGCCAACGGCAGGGTCTACCTCAACTACTCCCCCGCCGGCAGCGCGGAGGACGTCAACAGGGTGTCCGCCTTCACCCTTGAGGGAAACACCCTGGATCTGTCGAGCGAGCAGAAGGTGATCGACATCCCCGCCTACCGGGACCGGACCTTCCCGGAACCCGGCCACACCGGCGGCGGCCTCGAATTCGGCCCGGACGGCACCCTCTACATCGGCACGGGCGACGACACGGCACCCAACCTCGACCCGGCCTGGCAGGGCTACGCCCCGCTGGACTGGCGCCCGGGCCGTGAGATGCAGGACTCCGCGCGTACCGCCGGCAACACCAACGACCTGCGCGGCAAGATCCTGCGTATCCGGCCCAACGACGGCGGCGGATACTCCGTCCCCGACGGCAACCTCTTCCCCGCGGGCACGGACAACACCCGCCCCGAGATCTACGCCATGGGCTTCCGCAACCCCTTCCGGTTCACCGTCGACCCCGCCACCGGCGACGTGCACATGGCCGACTACGGCCCCGACCGCCAGGGTGCCACGGACAACCGCGGCCCCGCGGGCATGGGCGAGTACAACGTCATCAGCGAGCCGGGCAACTACGGCTGGCCCTTCTGCCACGGCAACAACGAGCCCTACGCCCCGTACAACCCCGACAACGGCCAGGTCGGCCCGAAGTTCGACTGCGCCAACCCCGTCAACGAGTCCCCCAACAACACCGGCCTGACCGAGCTGCCGCCGGTCCAGAAGCCCCACATGTGGTACGGCTACGGCGCCTCGGCCGAGTTCCCCGAGCTCGGCTCGGGCGGCATCGCCCCGATGGCCGGCCCCGTGTACCGCTACGACGCGGACAACCCCTCCACCACGAAGTTCCCGCAGTCGTTCAACGGCTCGGCGTTCTTCTACGAGTGGTCGCGCAACTACCTCAAGGAGCTGCGCACCGACGGCGGCGGGCCGGCGTCGGTCAACGACTTCCTGTCGGGCACCAGGTTCATCAAGCCGATGGACATGACCTTCGGCCCGGACGGCTCGCTCTACCTCCTGGAGTGGGGCAGCTCGTTCGGCGGCGGCAACAGCGACTCCGGTCTCTACCGCATCGACCACGGATAGACCGCAGGCGCCCCGGCCCGGACGTCCTGAGACCCTCCGGGGCCACCACCGGGCCGCGGGCGCCCTCGCAGGCCCCTGACCGGCTCGCCTTCCGGACCACCACCCCGCACAAGGAGGCAACCCACCATGCGCCGCCCCCACCGCAGACGGGGCCTGCACCGCCTCGCCGCCGCCCTCGCCGCCGCGACGGCCGCGGTTCTGCTCACCACGGGACCGGGATCCGCCCAGCCGCCGCCCCGGCCCGTCGACGACACCGTCACCGTCGACTTCTCGGCCGACCTGGGCGCTCCCCAGCACCGCGCCTCCGGCATCCTCTACGGCATCACCGAGGACGGCTCCCAGCCGCCGGACGAGTTCCTCACCGGCATCGGCTTCCGCTACGAACGGGCCGGCGGCGCCCAGCTCGCCCCCGGGGGCTGGGTCGCCGGCGGCTACGAGCGCCGCTGGGACTCCACCCTCGCCCAGTACCGGCGCACCGTCGACCTCGGCGGCACGTTCACCATGCTGCCGCACGACCTCTGGGGCGCCGACGGCAGCGCCATCCCCCGCTTCCCCGGCGACAACGGCGACTGGACGGAGTACGACGCCTTCCTCGACCGCCTGATCTCGGACGTCCGGGCCGCCGGGATCAATCCGGAGTGGGACATCTGGAACGAGCCCGACCTCTCGATATTCTGGAACCGGTCCCAGGAGCAGTACCTCCGGATGTGGGACCGCACCTACTCCAGGATCCGCGCGGAGCTTCCCCACGCGGTGATCGTCGGCCCCAGCAGCGCGAACGAGCCGGCCCGGGGCAACGGCTGGTGGAACACGTACCTCGACCACGTCGCCGCCGCCGGCACCGTGCCCGACATCCTCAGCTGGCACGAGATCGGCGGCAGCCCCCACGGCCAGGACCCCGTGGCCAGCAAGGCGGCCCTCCAGGACATGGCCGCCGCGCGGGGCATCGCCGCGGACGACTTCCAGGTCAACGAGTACGCCTGGCCCGAGCAGCAGAACCCCGGCAACTCGGGGTGGTTCATCGCCCGCCTGGAGCACGCCGACGTCGACGGCCTGCGCGCCAACTGGGGCTCGGGCAGCGGCCTCCACGACAACATGGCCTCGCTCGTCACCCGGTCCGGCGGTGTCTACCGGCCGCTGGGCGACTGGCAGCTGTACCACGCCTACGCCGGGATGACGGGCACCCGCGCCGCGGTCACCCCGGGCGCCGGTCTCGACGGATACGCGACGGGCGACGACGACGCGCACCGCGCCGCCGTCCTCCTCGGCACCAAGGGCGCCACCGGCACCATGACCGTCGACCTCACCGGCCTCGACGCCGTGACCGGCCTGGTCCGGGACGGCGCCGTGCGCGCCGTCGTCGAGCGCGTGCCGTGGAACAACGGCGGCGTGGTGGACGGCCCGGAAGCCGTGTCCGACGAGCTGCTGGCGGTCGCGGACGGCGCGGCCCCGGTCACCATCCCGTGGACCGACCACCACGACGCCTACACCGTCACGCTGCTCCCACCGGACGCGCCGTCACGCTGACGCGTCGCGCTGCCCGCCGCCGTCAGCCGCGCAGTACCGCGGCGCGGCGGCGGGCGGCGGGCGGCGGGCGGCGGGCGGCGGGCGACAACCGGGGCGCCACCACGACCTCGGAAGACCGGCGAAAAGCAGCGGTTCGCCAAAATGGATTCATATGGCCACTAATGTGGTACGCATGGCAAACTTACCGGAGTTACCGTCGCGACGTGGCCTCCTGCGCACCGCTGCCGCCGCCGGAGTCAGCGGGCTCACCGCCCTGCCGCCGGCCGCCGCCCACGCCGCCGCATCGACCAACGCGCCCCAACTGCCGGGCGGGCTGGTTCCGTACCGTTCGCCGTACGTCAACTGGGCCGGGGAGATCACCCATCACGGGCTGTGGGCCTGCGCACCCCGCACCGGCCAGGAGGTCGCCGACCTCGCCAACTGGGCGCACGCCTCCGGTTGGCGGCTGCGCGCCCGCGGCATGTCGCACACCTGGTGTCCGCTCACCATCACCCGGGCCACCGCCTCCGACGCGCGCGTCCTGCTGCTGGACACCACCGAGCACCTGACCCGCATGGAACTCGCCGAGCCGCCCCCGGGCGCCCCCGGCGCGGTGCGGGCCCAGACCGGCGTGCTCCTCGAAACGCTCATGGGCTTCCTGGCCGACCACGGGCTGGGCGTGACCAACACCCCGGCGCCCGGAGAGCTGTCCCTGGGCGGCGCACTCGCCATCGACGCACACGGCGCCAGCGTCCCCGCCGACGGCGAGGCGGCGCGCCCCGGCCACACGTACGGCAGCCTCAGCAACCTCGTCCTCTCCCTCACCGCCGTGGTGTGGGACGCCGGGCAGGGCGCGTACGTGCTGCGCACCTTCCGGCGCGGGCGGGACCCGGAGTGCGAGGCGCTCGCCGCGCACCTGGGCCGCGCCTTCGTCGTCGAGGCCGTGCTGCAGGCCGGCGAGGAGACCCCGCTGCGCTGCGTGAGCCGGGTCGACATCGGCGCCGACGAACTGTTCGCCCCGCCGGGCAGCGCCGCCGCGGCCGGTGGTCGGACCATGGCCGACTTCATGTCCGCCACGGGCCGCGTGGAGGCGATCTGGTTCGCGTTCACCGATCGCCCGTGGCTGAAGGTGTGGAGCCTGAGCCCGGAGCGTCCGATCACCTCGCGGCCGGTCTGGGGACCGTACAACTACCCCTTCAGCGACTCGCTGCCGACGCCGGTCTCCCGGCTCCTCGGGCGGATGGTCGGCGAGGGCGCGTGGTACCTGGCGCCGGAGTTCGGGCTTGCGCAGTTCACGGTGGCGGCGACCGGGCTGACCACCACCGTGGCGAAGGACCTGTGGGGCGCCTCCCACCACCTGACGTTCTACCTGCGCCCCACCACGCTGCGCGAGACGGCCAACGGCTACGCGTTCCTCACGAGCCGCGCCGACGTCCAGCGCGTGATCTCCGAGTTCGCCGGCTACTACCGCGAGCGCCTGCACGCGTGGGCCGCCAGGGGACGTTTCCCCGTCAACGGCCAGGTGCAGATCCGCGTCTGCGGCCTGGACCAGCCCCGCGACACGGCGGCCGCGGGCGCGGGCCCGCCGCTCCTGTCGGTCGTCCGCCCGCATCCGGACCACCCGGAATGGGACTGCGCGGTATGGGTGGACGTCCTCACCCAGCCCACGACGCCGGGCGCGGCGGAGTTCTACCGCGAACTGGAGCGGTTCTGCCTGCGCACCTTCGACGGCCGGTACGCGGCCACGAGGGTGGAGTGGTCCAAGGGCTGGGCCTACTCGGACACGGCGGCCTGGACGGACGAGGAGGTCATCGGCACGGCCGTCCCGGCCTCGTACGGCACCGGCGAATGGCACCAGGCCACAGGTGTCCTCGACGCCCTGGACCCCCACCGGGTCTTCAGCAACGCCTTCCTGGACCGTCTGCTGGGCCCGTGACGACCGGTCCCCGGCGCAGGGAAGCCGTTCCCGTGCCGCAGACGCCGGTGTCCGCCGGCCGCCGGCTTCCCGGTCGGCTCCCGGCCTACCTGATGCCCTTGCGGCGCAGCGTCTGGGCCAGCTCGTTGGCGTGCTGCAGCATCGTCTGGGCGACGTGGTCGACCTCGCGGTCGGACGCACGGGACGCCGGCATCGAGCAGCTGATCGCGTCCGTGGCCGGGATGCGGTAGCCGACCGAGGTCGCGACGCAGCAGAGCCCCGGGGTGTTCTGCTCCCGCTCCAGCGCCCAACCGCGGGCCTGGCTCGCCTCCAGCTCGGCGTGGAGCGCGGAGCGGGTGGTGACCGTGTGCTCCGTGAGCCGGGCCAGCGGCTCCTCGGGGAGGATCGCGTCCACCTCCTCCGGGGTGCGTTCGGCCAGCAGTGCCTTGCCCAGCGCGGTGGCGTGCGCGGGCAGCTGCCGCCCGACCCGGGAGACGAGGCGCTTGGGCTCGGTGACCTCCCTGGTGGCCAGGTAGATGATGTGGGGTGCGTCCAGGCGCGCATAGTGTGCGGTGTAGCCGGTGGCGGCGCGCAGGCTCTCCAGTTGCTGGACGGCGAAGGGGAGCGCGGGGTCGTGGTCGAGATAGGCGGTGCCGGCGAGCAGGGCGCGCGGGCCGACGCCGTAGCTCTGCTCGCCGTCCGCGGTCTCGATCCACTTCAGGGATGTCAGGGTGCGCAGCAGCGCGTAGAGGCTGGAGCGCGGATAGCCGGTGCGCTCCTGAAGCTGGCTCAGGCTCAACGCGTCCGCGGACTCGGCCAGCACCTCCATGATCCGGGCCGTGCGCTCGGCCGACTTGACAGGGCCGCGGCCGGACTTCGACTCGGGCAGGCCTGTCGCGGTGTCGTTTTCCACCACTCTGTCACCCCTTGGGAAAGTACGCTCCATCATACGGGACGGGCATCCGATGGCGGGCCGCCCTCCATGGATACACCTTGCATCCGCATACGAAACCGTCAGCGACGAGATCCCCATACGTAGGCATTGTCTTCATTCGTAGATTCATGACAGGATGCCGCCATGCCCCCTTCTGCTTCAGATGCCCCGGGCGCCCCTCCTGCGCCCGCCGAGAAGCACCGGATCGCCGACGTACGGGTGACCCCGGTGGCCTTCCGCGACCTCCCCCTGCTCAACACCGTCGGGGTGCACGAGCCCTTCGCCCTGCGCACGGTCGTCGAGGTGGTGACCGACAGCGGGGTCCACGGCCTCGGCGAGTCCTACGGCGACCTCCCCCACCTGCGCCGGCTGGAGGAGGCCGGCCGCCACCTCGTCGGCCTCGACGTCTTCGACGTGAACGGGCTGCTGCGCGCGGTCACCGCGTCGCTCGCCGACGACAGCGGCGAGGGCGGCCACGGCATGGGCGGAATGGTGATGACCTCCGCTGCCGCAGACCGCGTGGTCTCCCCCTTCGAGGTGGCCGCGCTCGACCTCCAGGGCAAGATCGTCGGGCGGCCGGTGAGCGACCTGCTCGGGGGCGCCGTCCGCGACCGGGTGGCGTACAGCGCGTACCTCTTCTACAAGTGGGCCGGCCACCCCGGTCAGGACGAGGACGAGTGGGGCGCCGCGCTCGACCCCGACGGCCTCGTCCGCCAGGCCCGCCGCGTCGTCGACGCCTACGGATTCACCGCGATCAAACTCAAGGGCGGCGTGTTCGCCCCCGAGGAGGAGGTCGAGGCGATACGTGCGCTGCGCGCCGCCTTCCCCCGCCGTCCGCTGCGCCTGGACCCGAACACCGCCTGGACGGTGGCCACCTCCATCGAGGTCGGCCGAGCGCTCGACGGCGTGCTGGAGTACCTGGAGGACCCCACCCCCGGCATCGGCGGCATGGCCCGGGTGGCGCGCGAGGTGTCCATGCCGCTGGCCACCAACATGTGCGTCGTCGCCTTCGACCACCTCCCGCCGGCCGTGCGCGCGGAGGCCGTCCAGGTCGTGCTCTCCGACCACCACTTCTGGGGCGGCCTGCGCCGCTCCCAGCTGCTCGGCGGCATCTGCCGGACCTTCGGCATGGGCCTGTCCATGCACTCCAACTCGCACCTCGGCATCAGCCTCGCGGCCATGACCCACCTGGCCGCCGCCACCCCCAACCTCGACTACGCCTGCGACACGCACTGGCCGTGGAAGGACCCGGCGGACGACGTGATCGTGCCCGGCGCGCTCACCTTCCGGGACGGCGCCGTCGCCGTGCCCGCCGGCCCCGGCCTGGGCGTCGAGCTGGACCGGGACGCGCTCGCCCGGCTGCACCGGCAGTACGTCGACTGCGGTATCCGGGAGCGCGACGACACCGGCTACATGCGCCGGTTCGAGCCCGCCTTCGACCCCGCGTGCCCGCGGTGGTGAGCGCGCCGCTGCACGTCCTGGTCACCGAGCCCGTGATGGGCCGGTTCCGGGACGTGCTCACCGCGCAGGGCGCCGGGCCCGCGCACCGCTGGACCTTCGCGTACGGCTCGCCCACCGCCTCCGGCGACGATCCGGCGGTGCGCGCGGCGGCGGCGACGGCGGACGTCCTGGTGTGCTCGGCGGCGCCCGCCGGGCTGCTGGCGGGGATGCCGCGCCTCAGGCTGCTGCACGTCACCGGCGCCGGCTACGACAAGATCCCCCTGGCCGCGCTCCGCCCCGGCGTCCAGGTCGCCAACACCTTCCACCACGGCCGCTCGATCGCCGAGCACGTGATGATGGTGTCGATGATGCTCCTGCGCGACGTCGCGCGCGCCGAGCGGAACATGCGGGCCGGCGTCTGGCGCAACGCGATCGTCGACGACGCCTATCCGTTCGGCGGCGTCCTCGCCGGCCGGGTCCTCGGCGTCCTCGGCCTCGGCGAGATCGGCACCGCGGTGGCGCGTACCGCCGCCGCGCTCGGGATGCGGGTGCGTACGGTACGGCGCGACCCGGCCGCGCCGCTGCCCGCCGGGGTGGACGTCGACTGGGTCGGCGGCCGGGACCGGCTGCACGAGCTGCTCGGCGGCAGCGACGTCGTCGTGGTCACGGTGCCCCTGAGCGAGGAGACCCGCGGGCTGGTGGACGCGGCGGCGCTGGCCGCGATGAAGCCGTCCGCCGTCCTCGTCAACGTGGCCCGCGGGCCGGTGGTGGACGAGGAGGCGCTGCACGCCGCCCTGTCCGAACGGGCCATCGCCGGCGCCGCGGTCGACGTGTGGTGGCGCAACCCGCGCGAGCCCGGTGCACCGCCGCCGTCGCACCTGGACTTCACCGGGTTCGACAACGTCGTGCTCACCCCGCACCAGTCGGGCCACACCGAGGAGACGTTCCGCGGCCGGGCCCGCGACATCCGCGACAACGTCGACGCGCTCGCCGCGGGGCGGCCGCTGCGCAACGTCGTCGACCGCTGAACCGCCCGGGGCCACCGGCCCCGCCGGGGCCCCTCAGATCAGCTGCCGGCCGATCAGCAGCACGGCCCCCAGCGCCGACATCGCGATGGCGGACCAGTGCAGCCGCCGCTTGTCCAGGAGCCGGTTGACGTGGCGTGACAGCGCATACCCCAGCACCGGCCAGGGCGTCAGCAGGGCGGCCGCCACCAGCGTGTCGGTGCCGACGGAGCCGGTGAGCGCGAGCATCCCCACCGACAGCACGGAGCCGATGAGGAAGAAGCCGCTCATCGTGCCGCGCAGCATCGGACCGTCCTTGCCCTGCCACACCAGCGCCATCGGCGGTCCGCCGATCGACGTCGCCGTGCCCAGCAGCCCGGACGCGGAGCCGGCCAGCACGAGGTTCTGCCGGCGCGGGCGCGGCGCCCAGCCGAGCGAGGCGAGGGCGACTCCGACCAGCACCACGCCCGCGAGCAGCAGCGCGAGGCCGCGCGCCGGCAGCGTCGCCACCAGCAGCGCCCCGGCCACGGTGCCGGGCACCCGGCCCACGAGCGCCCAGCCGGTGCCGCGCAGGTCGATGTGCTCCCGCTCGGCCGTGACCACCAGCAGGGTGACCATGGCCGCCATGATGATGAGCGTGCCCGGGATGAGCGCGGGGTCGACCAGCGCCACCACCGGCGCGGCGAACATCCCCATGCCGAAGCCGATGGACGCCTGCAGGCAGGACGCGAGCACCACCGCGGCCGCGATCACGAGGTAGCCGGTGAGCGTCACCGCGCTCCCCGGCCCGCCGGTACCGGCTCGGCCTCCTTCCCCATCGGGTGGAAGCACGCGGCGGTGTGCCCGCCGTCCTCCGGGTCGGGGGCCGGCTCCGGCGACGCGGCCGCGCACTCGTCGGTCGCCTTCCAGCACCGGGTGCGGAAACGGCAGCCGGACGGCGGCGAGAGCGGGGACGGAAGCTCGCCCTCCAGGATGATCTGCCGGCCGCGCCCGGCTTCGTCGAGCGAGGGGGCGGCGGACATGAGCGCGGCGCTGTACGGGTGCAGGGCGCGGCCGAAGACGGCCTCGGTGCCGCCCTGTTCCACGATCCCGCCGAGGTACATCACCATGACCCGGTCCGCGACGTGCCGCACCACCGACAGGTCGTGGGAGATGAAGACGTAGGAGACGCCGAGCTGGCGCTGCAGGTCGTTCAGGAGGTTGAGCACCTGGGCCTGTACGGACAGGTCGAGCGCGAGCGCGCGGGCGATCCCGATCCGCTGCCGCTGGCCGCCGGAGAACTCCTGCGGGTAGCGGTGCTCGTCGCCGGCGCGCAGCCCGACGAGGCCGAGCAGTTCGCGCACCCGGGCGCCGCGCTCCTTGGCGGAGGGGAACAGGTCCTTGTGGGTGCGCCACGGCTCGCTCACGATGTCGCCCGCCGTCATCCGGGCGTTGAGGGAGGCGAACGGGTCCTGGAAGACCATCTGCACCCGGCGCCGCCACTGGAGCAGCCGGGCTCCCCTGAGCGTGAACGGGTCCACGCCGTCGAAGCGGACCGTGCCGCTGTCGGGCCGCTCCAGCATGAGCAGCGTGCGGGCCAGGGTGGACTTGCCGCAGCCCGACTCTCCGACGAGGCCGAGGGTCTCGCCGCGGCGCAGGTCGAAGGAGATGCCGCCCAGCGCGCGCAGCTGCCGCGTCCGGCCGCCGCTGCGGACGGGGAACGTCTTGGTCAGGTCGCGGACCCGGAGCAGGGGCTCGCCGGACGGGTCGGCCGTGCCGGCCGTGTCGGCCGTGTCGGCTGTGTGGGTCATCACTTCACCTCGGCAGAGAAATGGCAGGCGGCCGTGCGCCCGGGCGCGACCTCGGCGGGCTGCGGCCGGCGGGTCCGGCACAGGTCCCGCACCAGCGGGCAGCGGTCCTGGTAGACGCAGCCGGCCGGAATGGAGTGCAGGTCCGGCGGGGCGCCGCCGATGGACTTCAGGTGCTCGCCGCGGGCGGCGTGCACCGGCACCGAGTCCAGCAGGCCCCTGGTGTACGGGTGCCGGGGCCGGTCGAAGACCTCCCGTACGGGCCCGGACTCGACCACGTTGCCCGCGTACATCACCGCGACCTCGTCCGCCTGTTCCGCGACGAGCGCCAGGTCGTGGGTGATGAGCACGACGCTCATGTCCCGCTCGGTGCGCAGCTCCCGCAGCAGCTGCATGATCTGCGCCTGCACGGTGACGTCGAGCGCGGTGGTCGGCTCGTCGGCGAGGAGCACGGACGGCGAGAGCGCGACGGCGACGGCGATCAGGAGCCGCTGGCGCATGCCGCCGGAGAACTGGTGCGGGTAGGTGTCGACGCGCGTCTCCGGCTCGGGGATGCCGACCCTGGCCATCAGGTCGACGGCCTCCCGGCGGGCCTGCTTGCGGGAGAGCCCGCGGTGGATCCGGAACGGCTCGGCGAGCTGGGTGCCCACCGTGTAGACGGGGTTGAGCGCGGTCAGCGCGTCCTGGAAGACGATCGCCAGCTCGGGCCCCGCCATCGCGCGGCGGGTCTGCTCGTCGGCCGCGACCAGGTCGGTGCCGTCCAGCAGGACCCGGCCCCCGGCGACCTCGGCGGTGGGGTCCAGCAGTGAGACGACGGCCTGGGCGGTCATCGACTTCCCGCAGCCGGATTCGCCGAGCAGCGCGAGCGTCCGGCCGCGCCGGGCGCTGAAGCTCACCTTGTCGACGGCGCGTACGGTGCCGTGCGGGGTGCGGATGTCGACGCTCAGGCCGTCGACCTCAAGGACGGTGCCGGTCACGACTGTGCCTCCTGGGGTGCCGGTGCGTTACGGGCGCGGCGGGCCCGGCGCGGCAGCGTCAGCCGCCAGCGCTGGGCGGGGTCGGTGGCCAGCCGCGCCCAGGCGGCCAGCACGGTCGCCGACACCGTCGTGACGATGATGGCCAGCCCCGGGAAGAACGTCAGCCACCACGCGGTCTGCAGATAGCTGCGTCCCTGGGAGACCATCAGGCCCCAGCTGACGTCGGGCGGCTGGATGCCGATGCCGAGGAAGCTCAGCGAGGACTCCGCGAGCATGACGTAGCAGAACTCCAGGGTGGCCAGGGTCAGCAGGGTCGGCAGCACGATGGGGAACACGTGCCGCCGGATGATGGCACCGCTGGAGGTGCCGAAGGTCCTGGCCGCGTCGACGAAGAGGCGGCTCTGCAGTTCGGTGGACTCCGCCCGGGCGGTGCGCAGGTAGACCGGGATGCGGGTGATCGCCAGCACCACGACGAGGTTGGCCACGCTGGGCGAGAAGACGTACAGCACGACGACCGCCATCAGCAGCGACGGGAAGCTCATGATGATGTCGGCGACGCGCATCGCGAGCGTCTCCCGCAGGCCGCGGTGGTAGCCGGCCCACATGCCGACCAGCGCGCCGACCGCCAGCGCGAGCGCCACCGCGGGGACCGCCACGCTGAAGGTGGTGCGGGCGGCGACGACGAGCCGCGCCAGCACGCTCTGGCCGAGCGGGTCGGTGCCCAGGATGCCGAGCCACCCGTCGTCGAAGGAGAACGGGGGCTGGTTGGTGTTGTCGAGATCCTGCTCGGTGGCGGCGGACCCGACCAGCAGCGGGCCGAACACGGCGGTGAGCACGACCAGCGACAGCACCGCCGCCGCGGCGGTCGCCACCCGGTCGCGCAGGAGCATGCGCCACAGGCTCACCCGGCTGTCGCGGGCCGGGGCCGCGGGCTCGGCGCCCGCGGCGGGAGCATCGGAGCCGGTGCCGGGACGGCCGTCCGCGGCCTTGTCGGACAGGGAACTCACGGTGTCCTCCTCAGACCGTCGCCGTCTCGCGGACGCGCGCGTCGAGCAGCGCGTAGCAGACGTCGATGACGATGTTCAGCACGAAGATGGTCACCGCGGTGAGCAGCACCGCGGCCTGCAGCACCGCGAAGTCCCGGCCCGTGATCGAGTCGATCATCAGCTTCCCGATGCCCGGCCAGCCGAAGATCGTCTCGACGACCACCGCTCCGTTGACGAGCGAGACGGTGAGGTCGCCGGCGACGGTCAGCGCGGGCGCCGCGGCGTTGCGCAGGGCGTGGTGGCTGACCACCCGAACGCTGCCGGCGCCCTTGCTGCGGGCCAGCCGCACGTACGGCGCGGACAGCGCGGAGACCATGGCGCCGCGCACGACCTGGGTGAGGACGCCCAGCGGGCGGATCGCCAGGGTGGCGACCGGCAGCACCCAGGACAGCATGCCGTCGCTGACGCCCGAGGTGGGCAGCGCCCCGAGGCCGACGGCGAAGATCCACACGCCGGTGATCGCGAACCAGAAGTCCGGCACGCTGGCGGCGGTCATGGACAGGAACGAGGCGATGCGGTCGGCCAGGGAGTTGGGGCGGAAGGCCGCCCAGCTGCCGATGACCACGGCGCCGGCCGCGGCGATCAGCATGGTGGCGCCGGCGAGCTGGAGGGTGGCGGGAAAGGCCCGCAGCGCCATCGTCGCCGCCGACTCGCCGGTGCGCAGCGACTCGCCGAAGTCGAGCTGGAACACGCCGCCGAAGTAGTCGGCGATCTGCTGCCAGATCGAGTCGTCGAAGCCGTTGCGCTCGGTGAAGGCCGCGCGCTGGGCGGGGGTGGCGGATTCGGGCAGGTACAAGGATGCGGGATCACCGGTGAGCCTCGCGAGCACGAAGACACCGAGCAGCACGGCGACCAGCGGCAGGACGCTGCTCAGCATGCGGCGGCGGACGAAATGGAACATCGCTGTCCCCAGGTGGGAGTCGGTCGCCCGCGGCCGGCGCCGGGCGTGGCACCGGCCGCAGGGCACGGTCAGTCGGCGGGGGTGAACTCGGCGAGCCGCATCTCGTCACCGGTTGCGGAGTTCGGTCGGTAGCGCACGTCCGGGGCGAGGGCGATGACCCCGTACATGTGGGCGACGTAGGCGTACTGGGCGATCTCGTCCGGCTCGTCGGCGAAGACCTCGGCGAGCGCGTCCTGGCGCTCGGCTCCGGTCTTCGCCTCGGCGGCCCCGATCTTCCGGTCGAACGCGGCGGTGCCTCCGGAGCTTTGATAGCCCTTGCTGAGCAGGTACTGATCCATGCTGAAGGCGGCGTCACCGGCTTGGTTGCCGTGCTGGATCAGCATCAGGTAGGGGCCCGCGTCCTCGGGAAAGGGGCGTTCCTGGAACTCGGTGCTGCCCGCGGTGTCCTTCATCTCGATGTCGATGTCGAGGCCGAGGTCGTTCAGCTGGTTCTGGATGACCTGCACGGTCTCGTCGACCTTCGGGAACAGCGCGGTCCGGCTGATCAACCGGATCGACCGGTCCACGTCGACGCCGTCGGCCTCCGCCTCGGCCAGCAGCCTCCTGGCCTTCGCGAGGTCGGTCGGCCAGGGCTGCAGGCTCTCGTTGTATCCGACGACCCCCCGGGGCACGAGCTGGGCGGCGGCCTTCGCCTTCCCCTGGAACAGCGAGCCGACGATGCCCTCGCGGTCGATCGCGTAGTTGATCGCCTGGCGCACCCGCCTGTCGTCCAGCGGCGGCTCGGTGACCTGCATCCGCAGGGCGGTGGTCTCGTTGTTGGGGTACTGCTCGGCGGCGTCGCCGGCGCCGTCCTCGGGGCTGAGCGAGGTGGCCACGTCGACCTCGTCGTTGGCGATCATGGCGGCACGGACGCTGCCCTCGGTGCGCCACTGGTAGTCCACGCTGCCGTAGGCCGGAGCCCGGCCCCAGTACCGCTTGTTGGTGGCCAGGGTGAGCCGCAGGCCCGGCTCCCAGTTGGCGATCCGGTAGGGGCCGGTGCCGACCGGCTCGCGGACCTTCTTCTCGGCGTCGGTGGACGTGGGCACCATCTCGATGAAGGAGAGCCGCAGCGGAAGGATGGGGTCCGCCTTCGGGGTGGCCACCGTGAGCGTGTGCGCGTCCGGCGCAGCCACCTTCAGGTCCGTGTCTCCGAAGACGTACCCTTCCACGTTGCAGCCCAGCTCGGAGTTGACGGCCCGGTCGATGGAGTAGGCGGCGTCCTCGGCGTCGAAGCGCGAGCCGTCGCTGAACGTCACCCCCTTGCGGATCCGGTACGTCCACTCCGTGCCGGAGGTGCGTTTCCAGGAGGTCGCGAGCTTCGGCTCCAGCTCGCCGGTGCCGGGGTGGCGTTCGGTCAGCGGCTCGGTGATGTTGGACCGCACCACCACCCCCGTCGAGGTCAGGGAAGCCTCGCACGGCTCCAGCGTGGGCGGCTCCTCCGGCAGCACGACGCGTAGCGCGTCGCCGTCCGCGGTCACCGAGTCGCTGTTGGCCACGGTGCAGGCACTGGCCGCCAGCGCCGTGGAGAGCACCAGCGATACGGCCGTACGCCGACGGCGTCCACCGGCACGGGCCGGGCGGGGGTCGGAAACAGGGGACATGGGATTCCTCCACCGCGGCATCCGCATCTGCGTCCACAAATGTAGATGCCGTCTCGATCAGTGAACGCACGGTAGAGGGGCACCCGGAGAAGCGTCAAGGGAATGCGCAGCCTCTGCACGAGGATTGCATATGTAGACGATGTTTTCATGTCTGTGCCTGATCTGTTAGCTTGACGATCTGCTGCGCTCACCATTCGATCCTGGAGAACCCCCATGGCCCGCTTCTCGCCTGACGACCTACGCCGCGTCCTGGGCTCCGGCCTCCTGTCCTTCCCGGTCACCCACACCACCGCGGACTACGCCTTCGACGAGCCGGCCTACCGCGCCCACCTGCAGCGGCTCACCGGCTACGACGTGGCGGGCCTCTTCGCCCCCGGCGGCACCGGCGAGTTCTTCTCCCTCACCCACACCGAGGTGGAGGCGGTGCTGCGGGCCACGGTCGCCGAGGCCGCGGACGGCCTGCCCGTCGTCGGCGCCGCCGGCTACGGCACGGCGACCGCCACCGCGATGGCCCGGCAGGCCGAGGAGAACGGTGCCGACGGGATCCTGCTGCTGCCGCCGTACCTGACCGAGGTCGGACAGGAGGGCCTCCACGCCCACGTCGCGCGGGTGTGCGCGGCCACCTCCCTCGGCGTGGTCGTCTACCACCGCGCCAACGCCCGCTTCACCGCCGGGACCGTCGCCCGCCTGGTGGCGGAGTTCCCGAACTTCGTCGGGTTCAAGGACGGCGTCTGCGACATCGACCTGATGGCCAGGCTGCACGCCGAGCACGGCGACCGCCTCGTCCTCATCGGCGGCCTCCCCACCGCCGAGACCTACGCCCTGCCGTACCTCGAACTCGGCGCCACCACATACTCCTCGGCTATCTTCAACTTCGCCCCCCGGTGGGCCGTCGACTTCTACGCGGCGGTACGCGCCCACGACAAGGACCAGGTCTACGCCCGGCTGCGCGAGTTCGTCCTGCCGTACCTGACGATCCGCGACCGCGCCCCCGGCTACGCCGTCTCCATCGTCAAGGCCGGGCTCACCGCCGCCGGCCACCCGGCGGGCCCGGTGCGCCCCCCGCTGACCGATCTCACCGGGGACGAGCACGCAGAACTGGCCGAACTCGTGAAGAAGGTGGTCTGACATGACGCACGACGACGCCGGAGGCGACCCCGGGGGCAGCGGAGGCACCGGAGGCGGCGGCGCGCTGTCCGGCGCCATGGTGATCGGCGCCGAGCGCGTGCACGGGACCCACGGCACCGTGCACGGCGTCGACCCCCGCACCGGGGAGCGCCTCTCCCCCGCGTTCGGCCTCGGCGGCGCGGCGGAGGCCGCCCGGGCCGCCGCCCTCGCCGCCGACGCCTTCCCCGCGTTCCGGGCCACCGCGCCGAACGCCCGGGCCGCCTTCCTGGAGGACATCGCCGCCGGGATCGAGGCGATCTCCGCCGACCTGGTCGAGCGGGTCGTCCGCGAGACCGGCATCGTGCGCGCCCGGGTGCGGGGCGAACTCGCCCGCACCACCGGCCAGCTCCGGCTCTTCGCCGACCTGGTCCGGGCGGGGCACTGGGCCGGCGCCCGCATCGACCCGGCGCTCCCCGACCGCACGCCGCTGCCCCGGCCCGACATCCGCCAGCGCCGGGTCCCGCTCGGCCCGGTGGCGGTCTTCGGGGCGTCCAACTTCCCGCTCGCCTTCTCCGTCGCCGGCGGTGACACCGCCTCCGCCCTCGCCGCCGGCTGCCCCGTCGTCGTGAAGGCCCACAGCGCCCACCCCGGCACCTCGGAGCTGGTCGGTACCGCGATCCAGCGGGCGGTGGCCCGGCACGGCCTGCCCGAGGGCGTGTTCTCGATGGTCTTCGGCGCCGGCAGCGACGTCGGCGTCGCCCTGGTCACCGACCCGCACATACGCGCCGTCGGCTTCACCGGCTCCCGCGCCGGCGGCACCGCGCTGATGCGCGCCGCCGCGGCCCGCCCCGTGCCCATCCCCGTCTACGCGGAGATGTCGAGCATCAACCCCGTCGTGCTGCTCCCCGGCGCGCTGCGCGACGGTGCCGCGGAACTCGGCCGGCGGTTCGCCGAGTCCCTCACCACCGGGGCCGGCCAGCTGTGCACCTGTCCCGGCCTCGTCTTCGGCGTCGCCGGTGCCGACCTCGACGCCTTCACCGACTCGGCCGCCACCGCGATCGCCGCCGGCCAGACCCTGCCGATGCTCGGAGACGGCATCCACACCGCGTACACCGAGGGCGTCGCCCGCCTCGGCGGCCTCGACCACGTGACGCAGGTGGCCGCGGGTCCCGTCGGCGACGACATCGCGGCGCCGGGACGGGCCCGCCTCTTCACCACGACCGGCGACGCCTTCGCGGCCGAGCCGGCCATGCAGCAGGAGGTCTTCGGCGCCGCCTCCCTGGTGGTGCGCCTGGAGCACGCCGGGCAGCTCGGCGCCGTACTCGGTGCCCTCGAAGGCCAGCTCACCGCGACCGTGCACGCCGCCGCCGACGACGGCGAACTCGCCGCGCCGCTGCTGGAGCTGCTTGAGGACAAGGTGGGGCGGATCGTCTTCAACGGCTGGCCCACCGGCGTCGACGTGGGCCACGCGATGGTGCACGGCGGGCCGTACCCCGCCACCTCCGACGGCCGCAGCACCTCGGTCGGCACCCTCGCGATCGACCGGTTCCTGCGGCCGGTCGCGTACCAGAACGTCCCCGCCGGGCTGCTGCCCGCGCCGGTGGACGAGACGAACTCCCTCGGACTGTGGAGGCAGGTCGATGGCCGGCTCACCCGGGACTGACGGCTCCGCCGCGCCCGTCGCCTCCGGCACCCCCGTCGTCACGGCGCTGCTGGTGGTTCCGGTGGCGGGCCACGACAGCATGCTGCTGAACCTCAGCGGCGCGCACGGCCCCTACTTCACGCGCAACGTCGTCCTGCTGACCGACTCGGACGGCCGGACCGGTGTCGGTGAGGTGCCGGGCGGCGAGGCGATCCGGCGCACCCTGCAGGACGCTGCCCCGCTGGTCACCGGCCGGTCCCCCGCGCGGCACCGGTCCGTCGTCCGCGCGGTCGGCGCGGAGTTCCGGGACCGCGACCGCGGGGGCCGCGGTGCGCAGACCTACGATCTGCGCACCACCGTGCACGTCCAGGCCGCCCTGGAAGCGGCCCTGCTGGACCTGCACGGCCAGTTCCTCGGCGTCCCCGTCGCCGAACTCCTCGGCGACGGGCCCCGGCGCACCCGCGTACCGGTCCTCGGCTACCTCTTCTTCGTCGGTGACCGCAACCGCACCGACCTGCCCTACCGCGCCGAGCCGGACGCCGTCGACGCCTGGAGCCGGCGACGGCACGAGGAGGCCCTGACCCCCGAGGCCGTCATCGCCCTCGCCGAGGCGGCCCGGGAGCGCTACGGCTTCACGGACTTCAAGCTCAAAGGCGGCGTGCTGCCCGGCGAACAGGAGGTCGAGACCGTGCGCGCGCTCGCCGCGCGCTTCCCGGACTCCCGGATCACCCTCGACCCCAACGGCTGCTGGCCGCTCGCCGACGCCGTCCGCCACGGCCGCGCCCTGCGCGACGTCATCGCCTACGCCGAGGACCCCTGCGGCGCCGAGGACGGCTACTCCGGCCGGGAGGTGATGGCGGAGTTCCGGCGCGCGACCGGTCTGGCCACCGCCACCAACATGGTCGCCACCGACTGGCGGCAGCTCGGGCACGCGATACGCGCCGGCGCCGTCGACATCCCGCTGGCCGACCCGCACTTCTGGACCCTGGCGGGGTCGGTCCGCGTCGCCCAGCTGTGCGAGGCGTGGGGGCTCACCTGGGGCTCGCACTCCAACAACCACTTCGACATCTCCCTGGCGATGTTCACCCACGCCGCCGCTGCCGCCCCCGGAGACATCACGGCCATCGACACGCACTGGATCTGGCAGGACGGCCAGCGGCTCACCGTCGACCCGCCGGTCATCGAGAACGGGGGGATCGACGTCCCGACCGCGCCGGGCCTCGGCGTCACCGTCGACCACGAACGGCTGGAGGCCGCGCACCAGCTCTATCTCCGCGAAGGCCTCGGCGCCCGCGACGACACCGTCGCCATGCGGTACCTCGTGCCCGGCTGGCGCTTCGACCCCAAGCGCCCGGCGCTCGACCGGGAGCCGGCCGGAGGCGCGGTCCGGGGCGGGGCCGGGGAAGGAGCCGACGCATGACCCGCCCCGGGAGGGCCGCGGCCGGCCGCGTCCTGCGGGTCGGCCCGCTGGGGCCCTCGCTCGCCGAGACCCTGCGCACCTCGTACGACGCCCTGGAGCTGCCGGACGACGGCCCGGAGCGCGCGGCGTTCCTCGCCGCGCACGGCGGGGACGTCGTCGCCGCCGTGACCTCGGGCCGTTTCGGCGTCGGCACCGACCTGATGACCGCGCTGCCCCGCCTCGGCGCCGTCATCAACTTCGGGGTCGGCTACGACACCACGGACACCGCGCTGGCCCGCCGGCGCGGCGTGCTGGTGAGCAACACCCCCGACGTGCTCACCGACTGCGTGGCCGACACGGCGCTCGGGCTCACCCTCGACCTGCTCCGCGGGTTCTCCGCGGCCGACCGCTTCGTACGCGCGGGGCGGTGGCCGCGCGACGGCGGCTTCCCGCTGATGCGCCGGGTCAGCGGTGCCCGGGTGGGCGTCCTGGGCCTCGGCCTCATCGGCCGCGCCATCGCCGCCCGGTTCGCCGCGCTGGGCTGCCCCGTCAGCTACCACAGCCGAAGGAGGGTGCCCGGCACCGCCTACGCGTACGCCGGCTCCCCCGAGGCGCTGGCCGCCGCGGTGGACGTGCTGATCGTCACCACGTCCGGCGGCGCCGGCACCCGCGGCCTGGTCAGCCGCGACGTACTGCGCGCGCTCGGCCCCGGCGGCTACGTGGTCAACGTCTCCCGCGGCAGCGTCATCGACGAGGACGCGCTGGTCGAGATGGTCACGACGGGCGCTCTCGGCGGCGCCGGCCTGGACGTCTTCGCCGCCGAACCGCACGTCCCCGAGGCCCTCTTCGCGCTGGACAACGTCGTGCTCCTCCCCCACGTCGGCAGCGCCACGGTCCAGACCCGCGCGGAGATGGAGCGCCTGACCCTGGACAACCTCGCCGGCTTCCTCGACCGCGGCGCGCTCGTCACGCCCGTGCCGGAGACGGCCTGAGCCGTCCTCGGCACGTTCGGCGCCGGACCGGCCCGGGCGCGTCGCCGTCCCGGCCGGGGCCGTCGCCCCGCCCGGCGCGATCACCCCCCGACATGGGCCCTTGCAGGGCGGTCACAAGGCTCCTCCGGGAGGGGGCAGTGGTCGAGTAAATTGAAAACGATTATCATGACTGCTCGATCGGGGTGGTCACGCGACGCCCTCGCTGGCCAGCTTCCCGCCGACGAAAGAGAGCCACCGCCCATGCCGCGCTCCCGCAGATCCGCCCTGCTCCGTACCGCCGCCCTGACGCTCGCCGGCGCCCTGCTCGCCGCCGGCTGCGGCGGAGCCACGTCGTCCGGCAAGGGCTCCGGGGACGGCACCGGCAGCCCGGCGGCCGAACTGCCGCCGGTCGAGCCCGTCGACGAGGCGGACCGCATCACCGACGCACGCGGCGTGCACGTGGCTCCCGAGCGCACCCCGAAGCGGATCGTCTGCCTGGTCGCGCTCTGCGACGACATGCTGACCGAGCTGGGCATGGTGCCCACCGCGACCAACTCCCAGGTCCTCGCCCACCCGGACTTCCTGGGCAAGGAGCAGGCGGACGAGGTCCCCGTCATACCCGGTGGGTTCATCGCCCCCGAGGTCGAGGCGATCCTGTCCCACAAACCCGACCTGGTGATCGGCCTGGAGGACACCCACGGCAAGCTCGCTCCCGCGCTGAAGGGCGCGACCGCGTTCTGGCCGGTCCAGCCGAACGACTGGCGGGACAGCGTGGCCTACCTGCGGGACCTCGCCGCGCTCACCGGCCGCGGCGAGCAGGCGGTGGCGGCGGAGAAGCGGTTCCGCGGCAAGCTGGAGCGCGCGCAGCGGAACAGGAGCGGCAAGACGGCGCTCGTCATCTTCGGAAGCGACGAGAACTTCGGCGTGGCGGCCCCGGGCAGGGACATCGCGGCGGGGCTGTTCCCCGGGATCAGCGACTACCCGTGGCGGGACCGGGGCGTCGAGGGCACGTACAGCATGGAGGAGATCCTCGCCAACGACGTGGACGTGCTGTTCGTCGAGACCATCTCCTTCGGCGCGGTGGACCAGAAGCTCTCCGAGAAGCTGGCCGACAACCCGCTGTGGTCGCAGATCCCGGCCGTGCAGGACGGCAAGGTGATCGAGGTCGACCCGGAGGTGTGGGCGAAGGGCCGCGGCACCCGCTCACTCGGCATCGTTCTGGACGAGGCCACGGCCGCTCTGCGATGAGGGCGGCCCTCCGGAGGTCCTCTCCCTGGGCGGGCGCCGCGGCCCTCCTCCTGGCGGCCGCGTGGTGCGCGCTGAGCCTCGGTACCCCGGCCGTGCCGCCGGCCCGGCTGCCGGGCGCGCTCCTCGGCGACGGTGCCGGCGGGGACGGGGCGGCCCGCTTCGAAGCGCTCGTCGTCCAGCAGATCCGGCTGCCCCGGCTGCTGCTGGCGCTCACGGCCGGCGCCTGCCTGGGCGCGGCCGGTCTGGTACTGCAGGAGGCCCTGCGCAACCCGCTGGCCGTACCGGAGATGCTGGGGGTCTCCTCCGGCGCCGCGGTCGGCGTGGCCGCGCCGCTCGTCCTCGCCCTCACCCTGCCGGGCTGGCTGCACCCGCTGCTGGCCGTGGCCGGCGCGGTCGCCGGCGGGGTGCTGACGCTGCTCGCCGCCGGCTTCGGTCGCAGCCCCGCCGCGGTGCTGCTCACCGGCGCCGCCGTCAACGCCGCGCTGCAGAGCGGGCTGCTGGTGCTGATGGTCATGGCCGACCACCTCGACCTGCAGCTCATCTACCGCTACCTGCTGGGCAGTTTCTCCGGCCTGACCTGGCAGTCCTGGGCGGGCGTGTGGCCCTGGCTGGTGGCGGCGGTGCCGCTGCTCGTGCTGTGTGCGCCGGTGCTCGCGGTGCTGCGGCTGGGCGACGAGGACGCCGGCGCCCTGGGCGTACGGGTGCGGCGGGCCCGGCTGGCCGCGCTGGCCGTGGCCGTGCTGCTGATCGCCCCCGTGGTCGCGGTGTGCGGTCCGGTGGCGTGGATCGGCTTCCTCGCCCCGCACCTGGCCCGGCGGCTGCGGCCGGGGGCCGACGTGGTGCGGCTGCTGCCGTGGACCGCGGCCTGGGGCGCCGTGCTCACCGTCTGGGCCGACCAGGCCGCCCGGTTGGTGCTGATGCCGGTCGAGACGCCAGTCGGGGCCTGGACCGCGCTGGTCGGCGTGCCCGCCGGGGTGGCCCTGCTGCGGACCGGCCGGCGCCGGGGCCGCCGGGACGGCCGGCGGCAGAACGGGCCGTGGCGTACGAAGGGGAACCGGCGCGGTTCCGCCGACGCGGGGGACGGCTCCGCCGACGCGGGCGGCACCGCGGTGGGCAGCAGCCCGGCGGGGCCCGAGCGCTCCCCGACGCCGGTTGCGGCGTCGCGCACCGACGCGGCGGGCGTCCCCGGCACCGCGGGCGGCCGCGGCCCGGCCGACGGGGGCGGTGCCGGGTGAGTGCGCAGACCGTACGCAGGCCGCGACTGGTGCTGGGCTGCCTGACGGCAGCCGTGCTGCTGGCCGCAGTCACCGGGTTGCTGGCGGGGGGCGCGGTCGCGCCGGGCGAGGTGTGGCCCGCGCTCACGGGCGGCGCCGTCGACCCGACGACGCGTCACATCGTCTGGCAGCTCCGCGTGCCGCGCGTCCTGGTGGCGCTGGTCGCGGGCGCCTGCCTGGGGCTCGCGGGGCTGGTGCTCCAGGCCGCCCTGCGCAACCCGCTGGCCGGGCCCGAGGTCACCGGTGTGACCCCGGGGGCGGTGCTCGGCGCCGTCGCGGCGACCGCCGCAGGTCTGGCCGGCTGGGCCTCGCCCACCGCCGTCGTGGTCGCCGCCGTCGCGGGCGGCTGCGCCGGGGCGGGCCTGCTGTGGCTCCTCGCCGGGCGGGACCGCTCCGACCCGGCGGCGGTGGCGGTGCACGGCGTGCTGGTCTCCGCCGTGCTGGGCGGGCTGACGGCCATGGTGCTGCTCGTCGCGCCGGGCGAGTTGGGCAGCGTCGTGCAGTGGCTGGTCGGCACCACCGAGGCCCGCACGTGGGAGCACTGGGCGCTGCTGTGGCCCTGGGCGCTGGTGTGGGGGGCGGCCGCCTGTCTGACGGCGGGTCCGCTGATGCTGCTGCGCTGCGGCGAGGACGTGGCGCGGGCCGCGGGTCTCGCCTCGTCCCGGGCCCGGGGTTTCGCGCTGGCCTGCGCGGTGGGGCTGACCGCGGGTGCGGTCGCGGCCGTCGGCGCGCTGGGCTTCGTCGGGCTGCTGGTGCCGCACGTGGCGCTCGCGCTGCTCGGCGCGGACCTGCGCCTCGCGCTGCCCGGCGCCGCGCTGGCCGGTGCGGTCGCCGTGTGCGGCGCGGACGCCGTCGCCCAACTCTCCTCCCGCGCCGCCGTGTCGTGGGGTGCCGGACATCTGAGCATCCCCGTCGGCGCGGTGACCACGGCGGTCGGCGCGGTGGTCCTGCTGGCCGTCGCCCGCCGCCACACCACCGAACTGTGAGCCGTACGAACCGGGCTCCCGCCCGCGTACCCACGAGGAGCACGACGTGACCGAGCCCGCGACCACCGCATCGAAGGCGCCCGGCCTCGCCCCCGACGAGCCGGGCCCCGGTGCCGGCGACCCGCCCGCCCTGGCGGTCGACCGGGTCGGCTTCGGCTACCCGGGGCGGCGTGTTCTCGACGAGGTGAGCCTGTCCGTGCGCGCCGGGGAGCTGATCGCCCTCGTCGGTCTCAACGGCTGCGGCAAGAGCACGCTGCTGCGCCTCACCGCGGGCATGCTGCGACCCGACGCCGGCCGGATCCGGGTGGCGGGGGCGGACGTCTCCGGGCTGCCCCGCCGGGCGGCGGCGCGGCGGGTGGCGCTGCTGCACCAGACGGCGCCCGCCGTACCGGGGATGACCGTACGCCAGCTGGTGCGGCAGGGCCGCTACGCCACCCGGGGCCCGCTCGGCATGCTGCGCGACGGCGACGACGCGGTGAGCCGCCGCGCCATGGCCGACGTCGGCGTCGCCGACTGGGCCGACCGGCACGTCGACGAGCTGTCCGGCGGCGAGCGGCAGCGCGTACGCCTGGCCCTCGCGCTGGCACAGGACGCCCCGCTGCTGCTGCTCGACGAGCCCACCACGTACCTGGACCTGCGCCACCAACTGGAGGTGCTGCAGCTCGTGGTCCGGCTGCGCACCGAGCGCCGCATGACGGTGCTGATGGTCCTGCACGACCTGGGTCTGGCGGCTCGGTTCGCCGAGCGGCTGGTGGCACTGCGGGACGGGCGGGTGGCCGCGGACGGCCCGCCTGCGGACGTGGTCACTCCGGACCTGCTGCGGGACGTCTTCGGCGTCGACGGGCGGGTGGGCCGTGATCCGGTACGCGGCTGGCCGGTGTGCTATCCCGACACGCCGACCGCCCTGGCGCCCACCCCGGCGCCCCGTCCGCCCGCACCGGCCGGACGTCCCGCCGACGTCCCGAACTCCGCGGGGGGCGAGGCCCGATGATGGTGCACCCCGAGCTGCTGCGCGCGGCACGCACGGCCCGCGGCCCGCTGCTGGGCGCCACCGCACTACTCGCTGCCGTCACCGCCGCCCACGTCGCGCAGGCCGCGCTGCTGGCGGTGGCGCTCTCCGACATCGCCCGGGGCGCGGACGGCCGGCTGCCCGCCCTGCTCGGCGCGGTCGTCGCGGTCGTCGCCCTGCGCGCGCTGCTGACCTGGCGGCAGCGGATCGCCGCGGCAGGCGCCGGGGCCCTCATCCGCCTGCGGCTCCGGGATGAGCTGGTCGGGCAGCTCGGCCGCCTCGGCGCCGCCCACCGCGTCGCGGCGCGGGCCGGTGCGCTGCGCGCCACGGTCGTCGACGGCGTCGAGGGCGTCAACACGTACCTCTCCCGCTACCTGCCCCAGTTGGCCGTCGTGGGCCTGGCCACGCCCGCGCTGCTGATCTGGGTGGCCGTGCTGAACCCGGCGGCGGCCGCGGTCCTCGCCGCCGCCGTCGCCCTCGCCCTGCTCGCCCCGCGGCTGTGGGACCGGGCGCTCGCGGGCCGCGGCAAGGAGCACTGGGACACGTACGAGCACCTGGCCGCCGACTACCTTGAGGCGCTGCAGCACATGCCGGTGCTGCGCGCCGCAGGGGCCGTGGGCCGCAAGCGCGCCGCGCTGGAGGAGCGTTCCGCGCAGATGCACCGGGCCACGGTTGCCAAGCTTCGCGTCTCCCTGGTGGACACGGCCCTGACCGACCTGGCCATCCAGGCGGGCACGCTCGTCTCCGTCCTCCTGGCCTGCGTCTCCGCCGCCACCGGCAACGCCACCGGAGCCGAGACGTACCTGCTGCTGATGCTCGCCTCCGAGTGCTTCCGGCCGCTGCGCGACCTGTCGCGCGAGTGGCACGCCGGCTACCTCGGCGTCTCCGCCGCCGACGGCATCGCCGCCCTGCGCACCGCCCGGCCCGCCGTCCCCGACACCGGCACGCTGCGCCGGGGCTGGACCACGGCGCCGGCCCTGACCTTCGCCGACGTGACGTTCACGTATCCCGGCGCCGCCCGGCCCGCCCTGGCCGGCGTCACCTTCACCTGCGCGGCCGGGCGCACCACCGCTCTCGTCGGCCCGTCGGGGGCGGGCAAATCGACGCTGCTCGCGCTCCTGCAGCGCCACCACGACCCCGACGCCGGCGCCGTCCGGCTCGACGGCACCGACATCCGCGACCTCGCACTGGACGCGCTGCGCCGCGGAATCGCCGTCGTCTCCCAGGACACCTACCTCTTCCACGCCTCCGTCACCGACAACCTGCGACTGGCCCGCCCGGACGCGAGCGAGGAGGAGTTGGCCGCGGCGTGCCTCGATGCCGGGATCCACGACGAGATCGCGGCGCTGCCCGCCGGGTACGCCACCGTACTCGGCGAGCGGGGGGCGACTCTCTCCGGCGGCCAGCGCCAACGGCTGGCCCTCGCCCGCGCGCTGCTCTCCGACGCACCGGTACTGATCCTGGACGAGGCCACCAGCGCCGTCGACGAGGCCCGCGAGACCCGTATCACCCAGGCGCTGCGGCGGCTCACGCACGGCCGCACCTGCCTGATCGTCGCCCACCGCCTGGCCGCCGTACGGCATGCCGACCACATCGTCGTCCTCGACCGCGGCCGGCTCGACGCGGTCGGCGACCACCGCAGCCTCACCGACGACGGCGGCACGTACGCTGCGCTCGCCGCCGCAGACCTGCAGCCCTGACGGGCGGGAGGAAGCATGGACCAGCAATCGGCGACGCCCGCCCCGCCGGAGGGCCCGCCGCGGCGAGCGCTGCGGCGCCTGCTGCCCGCCCTGCGCCCGCACCGGGCCATGGCGGCGCGCACCGCCGCCGCCTGCCTGACCGACCAGGCATCCCTCGTCGTCCTCGTCACCTGGCTCGCCCACGCCACCGGGCAGGCCGTCATCGACGGCACCGCCCCGGACGGCGCCACCGTCGGCGCCCTCGCCGGACTGGTGCTGCTGCGCGCGGTCGCCACCTGGCGGCAGATGGACCTCTCCCACGACCTGGCCTACCGCGTCCTGGCCCGCCTGCGCGTCAGCGTCTACGACGGTCTCGCCCGCAGCGCCCCCGCCCGGATCGCCAGGCGCCGCAGCGGGGACCTGGCCGCGACCGCCATGAACGACATCGAGGCGCTGGAGTTCTTCTACGCCCACACCATCGCCCAGCTCCTCGCCTCCGCCCTCGTCTTCGCCGCCGGTGCGGCCGTCCTCGGCCTGCTCGACCCCTGGCTGCTGGCCGCCGCCCTGGCCGCCGCGGCCGCGCTGGTGGCCCACGCGCTGCTCGGGACCGGCGGCCGTACGGCCCGCGGCGAGGTCACCAGGGCCGCGACCGCCCGGCTGTCCGCCGACGCGGTGGACACCGTCGACGGCATCCGCGAACTCCTCGCCCACGGCGCCCTCGACCGCCGCCGCGCCCAGCTCGCCGACGCCGGCCGCCGGCTCACCGCTGCGCAGCGTGCCGAGGCACGGCACGAGGGCGCCTTCGCCGCCGTCCAGGACGTGCTGGTCGTCCTCGCCCTCGTCGGCGTCGTCGCCGCCGGTGCCGCCACCACCGGCGGCCGGCTCCACGGCGCCTGGACACCGGCCGCCCTGGCCCTCGCCCTGTCCGTACTCGCCCCCGTGGCCGCCGGTGCCGACGCGCTGCGCCAGGCCGGCACCCTGCGCGCCGCGGCGGCCCGCGTCCACGCCGCCACCAGCGCCGCAGCCGGCGCCCCGCCGCCCGCACACCCCCGGCCGCTGCCCCCGGGGCCCCTCGGCGTGCGCCTGCGGAACGTCCACTTCGACTACGGCGCCGAACCCGTCCTGCGCGGCGTGGACCTGACCGTCCCGGCCGGTTGCACGCTCGCCCTGGTCGGCGCCTCCGGCGCGGGCAAGACCAGCCTGGCGCACCTGCTGGCCCGGTTCTGGGACCCGCGCTCCGGCACCGTCGAACTCCTGCCCACCGGCGGCGACCCCGTCGACGTACGCGACCTGCCGGACGGGCAACTGCGCGCCGCCGTCGCCCTGGTCGGCCAGGACGACGCGCTGTTCCACGGCTCTCTCCGCGACAACCTCCTCCTCGCCGCCCCCGGCGCCGGCGAGGAGAAGCTGGAACGGGCGCTGCGCCACAGCGGCGTCGACCGCATCGCCGCCACCCTCCCCGACGGCCTCGACAGCACCGTCGGCGAACGCGGCGCCACCCTCTCCGGCGGCCAGCGCGCCCGCGTCGCGCTCGCCCGCGCCCTGCTCACCGACCCCGGAATCCTCGTCCTCGACGAGGCCACCGCCCACGTCGACACCGCGGGCGACGCCGAACTCGCCGCCGCCCTGGCCACCGCCTCGGCCGACCGCACCACCATCGTCATCGCCCACCGCCCGGCCACCATCCGCCGCGCCGACCGCATCGCCGTACTGGAGAACGGCCGCCTCGCCGAGCACGGCGCCTGGAACGAACTGACACAGCGCCAGGGAGCCCTGACCCGGCTTCTCGGCACCCCGTCCGCACCGGAGGGCCATGCCCGCGGGGCGTCACCAACCACCCGCTGACCAGGCCCTTCCCTGGAAGCACGCGGTCGGGTCGACGGACCGGCCGGGTGCATTCCCCACCCCTGCCCGTCGGCACCGCCACCCCCGCCGGACTCCTGCGCCTCCCGGGGACAGGGCGGGGCCGGCTGGCTGTCGCCGTCTCACTCCACGTACGCCAGCCGGTCCCGCAGGTAGTCCCGCTCCGCCTCGTTGGTGACCAGGGCGAGCGCCGCGCGGTACGCCTCGGCGGCCTCGCGGTGGCGGCCGGCGCGGCGGTGGAGGTCGGCTTCGGTGGCGGGGACGTAGTGGTTGCCGGGGAGGCGTTCGGGCAGGCGGAGGTCGCCGAGGAGGGCCAGGCCCCGGTCCGGGCCGGCGGACATGGCGACGGCGACGACGCGGCCGAGGCCGACGTACGGCGAGTCGGTCAGGGCCGCCAGCCGCTCGTAGCACGCGGCGATGGCCGGCCAGTCGGTGGCCGCCGCCGTCGGCGCCGTGGAGTGGTGAGCGGTGATCCGGGCCTGGAGGACGTACGGGCCCGGGGACTCCCCCGCGCGCAGCGCCTCGGCCAGGACGCCGGCGCCCTCGGCGATGAGGGCGCGGTCCCACGTTGAGCGGTCCTGCTCCTCCAGCGGCACCAGCCGCCCGTCGGCGCTGACGCGGCCGGGGCGGCGGGCGTCGTGGAGCAGTTGGAGCGCCAGCAGACCGAGGACCTCCGGCTGCCCCGGCAGCAGCCGGTCAAGGGTGCGGGTCAGCCGGATCGCCTCGCCGGAGAGCGACCCCCGTACCAGGTTGGGGCCGGACGTGGCCGCGTACCCCTCGGTGAACAGCAGGTACAGCACGGCGAGCACGCCGTCGAGTCGTTCGGGCAGCAGCTCGGCGGAGGGCACCCGGTACGGGATGCCGGCGTGGCTGATCTTGCCGCGGGCCCGGACCAGCCGCTTGGCCATGGCGGGCTCGGTGGTGCCGAAGGCGCGGGCGATCTCGGCGACGGTCAGGCCGCACAGGGTGCGCAGCGCCAGGGCGACGCGGGCCTCCATCGGCAGCGCGGGATGGCAGCAGGTGAAGATCAGGCGCAGCCGGTCGTCGGGAACGGCGTCTTCGGCGTCGCCCTCGCCCGGCTCGCCGCCGGCCGCCCCCTCCGGCCCCTCGGATTCCAGGAGCACGGCGGCCTCCCGCAGCTTGCGTGCCTCGATGGTGGAGCGACGGATGCCGTCCAGGGCGCGGTTGCGGGCCGTGGTGGTCAGCCAGGCGCCGGGGCGGCGCGGGACGCCGTCGCGCGGCCACCGCTTGGCGGCGGCGGCGAAGGCGTCCTGCGCGCAGTCCTCGGCCAGGGCCCAGTCGCCGGTGAGCCGGATGAGCGCGGCGACGACGCGGCCCCACTCGTCGGTGAACGCCGCCCGCAAGGCCTCCCGCGCCGACGAGGGGCCGGAGGGCACGGTCACGGCCGCGGCTCCGGCTGCGGCTCCGGCTGCCACAGGGGGCGGATCTCGACGGCACCGCGCCACGCCGAGGGGTGCTTGGCGGCGATCTCGATGGCCTCGTCGAGGTCGGCGGCGACGACGAGGTCGTAGCCGCCGACCTGCTCGGTGACCTCGGCGTACGGGCCGTGGGTGAGCAGCGGCCGGCCGCCGCGGACCCGGGCGCTGGCGGCGGTCGCCTCGCCGGCCGGGCGCAGCCGGTGGGCGCCGCGGGTCACGCCGCGCCGTTCCATCTCCTCGTTCCACGCCGTCGGCGGGACGTCGGAGCCGGGCGGAACGGCGGGGGCGTCCGGCACCGAGACCATCATCATCAGGTAGGGGCGGCCGGTGGGCGTGTGCGGGGTCAGGTCGGTGGCAGGGGCCTCGGCCGGCTCGTCGAAGTCCTCCCAGACCTCGCGCACCTCGATGGCGCCGAAGCGGGCCACGGGGTGCCGGGAGGCGTAGTCCGCGGCGGCGTCGAGGCTGGCGGCCTCGACGATGTCGAAGCCGGCGATGTGCTCCTTGAACTCCGCGAACGGGCCGTCCGCGATCAGCACCTTCCCGTCGCGGAGGCGCACCGTCGTCGCGTCGGCGGGCTCCCGCAGGCGGTGGCCCTCCAGCCACGCCCCGGTGCGGGCGCCCTCCGCGTGCCAGGCGGCGGGGTCGGCCTCCTCGGGGGTGGGCCGCGCCTCGGGGTCGACGCGTACCAGCAGCATGTACTTCATGACTCTCACTCTCCTCGGTTCGTCCTCGGCGGCGGGCGGCGGCCCGGGGGCCACATGACAGGACGACGAACGCCGCGGTCCGCGGAGGACACCCGCGGACGAAATTCTCCCCCATTTCTTCCGACGGCCCCCGTCCTCGCCGTTGTGTGCCGTGCGTCGTCTGGGTGGGCCGGCGGCCGGTGCCGACCCGCGTGAGTCCGATGCCGGCAGGATGTGGGGACAGCGATGACGACGAGCACGCACGGCACGATGCGCGGCGCGCGGGGCGAGAGCCCGGGGCAGGGACGATGGCCGGTGACGGCCGTGTTCTTTCTCAACGGTCTTGCGCTGGTCAGCTACGTCGTGCGGCTGCCCGCGCTGAAGGAGGCACTCGGGCTCAGCACCGGCGAGATGGGCACCGTGGGCATGCTGTTCGCGGTCTCGGCGCTGGTCGCGATGCAGTTCGTCGGGAGGCTGGCAGCCCGGCACGGCAGCGCGTCCGTGATCCGGGCGGCGTTGCTGGCGACGCCGCCGGCACTGGGGTGCGTCGGCCTCGCCGGGAACCTCGTCGCCTACGCGGTGGCGACCGTGGTGCTCGGGGCGGTCCACGGCACGATCGACGTCGCGATGAACGCGCGGGCGGTCACCGTGGAACGGCGTCTCGGGCGGCCCATCCTCAGCGGCTGCCACGCGGCGTGGAGCGTGAGCGCCATCGTGGCGTCGCTGGTCGGCGCGGCCGTGATCCGCCTGGGGCTGTCGACCGCCGCGCACCTGCTGGGTGTGGCCGCGGTGATGACGCTCGCGGGCGCGGTGCTGGGGCGCGTGCTGGCGCGCTCCCCCGAGGAGCCGGAGAAGCCGGAAGGGCCGGAGGAGTACGCGCCAGCGCCGCGGCGCGGCGGATGGCGCGCGGGCTGGACGCGCGGCGTGGTGCGGCTGGGGGTCGCCGGGATGCTGCTGATGGTCCTTGAAGGCGCGGTGCTGGACTGGAGCGGCGTCTACCTCCACGACGACCGCGGAGCCTCGCTGGCGCTGGCGTCCACCGGGGTGGTGGCGTTCACCGGCTGCCAGGCGGCCGGCCGCGTCGTCGGCGACCGGCTCAGGTCGGCCTGCGGGGACGCGGTGCTGTTCCGCATCGGCGGCCTGGTCGGCACGGTCGGCCTGGCGCTGGCGGTCCTCAGCCCCGACCCGCGGCCGGCGGTGGCCGGCTTCGCGGTGCTCGGCCTGGGCAGCTCGGTGCTGATCCCCATGGCGTTCAGCGCGGTCGGGCGCCTGGCGGGGGCGGGCGGCGACGCCGCGGCGGCGATGGCCCGGTTCACGACGTTCACCTACGCCGGCATCCTGCTGGGGCCGGCGCTGATCGGGTGGATCGCGCAGTCGGCCGGGCTGGCGTGGACGCTCGCCGTGCTGGTGCCGCTGCTCGGCGCCGTGGCGCTGGCGGTGCGCCTGCCGCCGGTGACACGTACGGTGCGCGGGACACCGGTCGGGGGGCCGGTCCGGCGGAGACCGGAGCGCCTCGTGTGAGCGGAGGAGCGACGGGGCATCCGATCTGCATGCGCATCGTGATTTCCGGGGCGACCGGGAACATCGGTTCCATCGTCGTGCGGCGTCTGCGTGCCCGGGGCACGCACAACCTCGCAGGTCCGGTCCGGCAGCTGCCCGAGGGCTCCGCCTCCCACGCCGGGACCGGCGCCCCACAGCTGGTCGCAACCGAACGCCTCCTCGACCGGCGGGAGGTCTCCCACACCGACACGCCCATGACCGCGGCGGTCGCAGACCTGCTCGGTGTCAAGCTGGTGCACGTGTCCTCCGCGGCGGTTTGCGCCGTCAATTCGGCTGCCCGGCATGCGTGCCCGCAGCAGTTCGCCACCGGCCTGCTGGTACGGGCGTCGCGCTTCCGGCGGTGGCCACGAGCCACGCGGTCGTGCTGGCCGGGCTGGCCGGGGGCATGAGGGAGGCCGCGTCCGGCGGGGCGCCCGTGGGGCACCCGCGTACCGGGCCTGGCGCGCCCGGCGACGCCGCCCGCCGGTCTCCGGTCGCGGTGCGGCGACTGCCGTGACCACCGATTCCGCTCAGGCACGCCCCGGACCGTCGCCCGTGCTCGCGCTGCTCGCCGCAGCCCACGGCGGGCCCGCCCTGGCGGTCACCGCCATCACGACCCTGCTCGCGCTCCGCGCGGACCTGCGTCCGCTCGACGCCGCCGTCGTCACCGGAGCGGTGTTCACCGGTCAGCTGACGATCGGCTGGGGCAACGACCTGCGCGATCTGTCCCGCGACCGTGTCGTCGGCCGCACCGACAAGCCTCTGGTCACCGGCGCCCTCCCGGTCAGCCGGGTGGTGCGTGCCGTCGTCACGGCCGCGCTCGCGTGTCTCGTACTGTCCGTGCTCTGCGGCTGGCGCAGCGCGCTGGTCAACGTCGTCCTCGGCACCGGTGCGGGCCACGTCTACAACCTCGGGCTCAAGGCGACCTGGTGGTCCTGGGTACCGTACGTCAGCGGCTTCGGGGCGCTGCCGTCGATCGTCACCCTCGCCGGCCCCACCCCGGTCTGGGCACCGCTGTGGATGACCGGCGCCGGGGCCGCGCTCGGCGTCGGGGCGCATCTGCTCAACGCGCTGCCCGACCTCGCCGACGACGCACGCACCGGCGTCCGCAGCCTGCCGCACCGGCTCGGCGGACGGCGCTCGCGCGTCTTGGCCGCGGTGCTGCTGCCGGCAGCCTCGCTGCTCGCCGTGCTCGGTCCCGCCGGTACCCCCGCGTGGTGGGCAGGACCGGCCCTCGCGCTGGTGGCCGTCCTCGCGGGGCTCACGCTGGTCGCCCGCGGGCGCACCCCCTTCCGGGCCGCGTTGGCCATCGCCCTGCTCGATGTCGTACTGCTCGTGGCCGGCTGATGGCGTCGCACCCGCTCACTCACACCGTCGCACCCGGCCTCGGCCGGGCGCCCGTCGTACCCACTCGTCTGATCGGCCCGACCCGGGAGCCAGCATGACCATTCGCGTCCTCAGCGTGCGCGGCGTCCTGCCCGAGCACCGCTACCGGCAGGAGGAGATCACCGAGTCCTTCGCCACCACGCTGGTCGAGGGCAGGCTCGATCGCCGCGTCGTCGAGCGGTTACACCGCAACACGTGCGTCGAGAGCCGGCACACCGTGCTGCCGCTGGAGGAGTACGCCCGTCTCGGGGACTTCGGCCGTTCGAACGACGTCTTCATCCGGGCCGGCGTCGAACTCGGCAGCCGCGCGGTGGTCGAAGCGCTCAAGGACGTCGGCCTCACGTCGGCCGACGTCGACTACATCGTGTCGTGCACGGTGACCGGCCTGGCCGTCCCCTCGCTCGAAGCCCGCGTCGCGGCGGAGATCGGGCTACGCCCCGACGTGGTGCGCCTGCCCCTCGTCGGCCTCGGCTGCGTCGCCGGCGCGGCCGGCATCGCCCGCCTGCACGACCTGCTGCGCGGCAACCCGGACGGGGTCGCGGTGCTGATGTCGGTCGAGCTGTGTTCGCTCACGCTCCAGCGCGACGACACCTCGATCGCCAACCTCGTGGCAAGCGGGCTGTTCGGCGACGGTGCCGCGGCGGTGGTCGCCGTCGGCCCCGAACACCCGCTGGCGCAGTCCGACGACCCCGCCCGCCCCGAGGTGCTCGCCTCGCGCAGCCGTCTCTACCCCGAGTCGGAGCGCGCGATGGGCTGGGACATCGGCCCCGGCGGCTTCCGGATCGTGCTCGACCCCTCGGTCCCCGACCTGGTGCGCCGGTACGTCGGCGAGGACGTCCGCGGCTTCCTCGCCGACCACGAACTGACCGGCGACGACCTCGGCTGGTACGTCGCACACCCCGGCGGCCCCAAGGTCCTGGAGGCCCTGCAGGAAGCCCTCGGCGTCGAGCGGGACGCCCTGAGGGTGACCTGGGAGTCGCTGCGCCGGATCGGCAACCTGTCCTCCGCCTCGGTGCTGCACGTCATGGCGGACACGCTCGCCCACCGCCCGCCCCCGCCCGGGTCCCACGGGCTCATGCTTGCCATGGGCCCCGGCTTCTGCTCTGAACTCGTCCTCCTGCGCGCCCCCGGGGGCGAGCAGTGAGCGGCGAGGTCCTGTTCACCGCCCTGGTCCTGGCCGTGGGCCTGGAGCGGGTCGCCGAACTGGTCGTGTCCCAGCGCAACGCCGCCTGGAGCATCGCGCGGGGCGGTGTGGAGTCCGGACGAGGCCACTACCCGTTCATGGTGGTGCTGCACACGGGCCTGCTTGCCGGCGCGCTCGTGGAGGTGTGGCTGCGGCGGCCGGACACCGCACCGGTCCTCGTCTGGGGCATGCTCCTGCTCGTCGCGGCCTCGCAGGCGCTGCGCTGGTGGTGCATCGCCACCCTGGGCCGGCAGTGGAACACCCGGGTGATCGTCGTGCCCGGCAGTCCGCGCGTGACCGGCGGCCCCTACCGCCGGCTGTCCCACCCGAACTACGTCGCCGTCGTCGTCGAGGGCCTCGCGCTGCCGCTGGTGCACTCGGCCTGGATCACGGCAGTCGTCTTCACCGTGCTGAACGGGTTCCTGCTCACCACCCGCATGCGCGTCGAGGACGCCGCCCTGGCGCGGCTGGCCTGAGGAGGCGCATGGACCTGCTCGTCGCCGGCGCCGGGCCCGCGGGTCTCGCCACGGCCCTGCACGCGGCCCGGGCGGGGCTCGACGTCGCCGTCTGGGAGCAGCGCGCCGGCACCGTCGACAAGGCGTGCGGCGAGGGGCTGATGCCGGGGGCCGTCGCCGCCCTGGCGGCGCTCGGCGTGCACCCGCCGGGGCACGACCTGAGGGGCATCCGCTACGTCGCCGGAGCGCACCGGGCCGACGCCGACTTCCGGGCGGGCCCGGGCCGCGGGGTGCGTCGCACCGCACTGCACACGGCGCTGCGCGAGGCGACGCTGGCCGCGGGCGTGCGGGTCGAGCAGCGCACCGTGCGCCGTGTCGAGCAGGACGACGACGGTGTGGTGGTCGACGGCACGCGCGCCGGCCACCTCGCCGCCGCCGACGGCCTGCACTCTCCAATCCGCCGGGCCCTGGGCCTGCACCGGCCGCATCGGGCCCGACTGAGGCACGGGCTGCGGCGTCACCACCGGCTCGCCCCCTGGAGCGACTACGTCGAGGTGCACTGGGCCCGTGACGCGGAGGTCTACGTGACGCCGGTGGCCGACGACCTCGTGAGCGTCGCGGTGCTCACCACCGCGCGCGGACCCTACGACGACCACCTGGCCGCCTTCCCCGCGTTGCAGGAGCGGCTGGCCGGAGTCAGCACCGCCGGACCGGTGCGCGGGGCGGGCCCGCTCCGCCAGTCCGCGAGCGCGCGCACAGCCGGCCGGGTGCTGCTCGTCGGCGACGCGGCCGGCTACGTGGACGCGCTGACCGGCGAGGGCATCGCGCTGGCGCTCGCGCAGGCGTCGGCGGCGGTGCGGGCGGTCGTCAGCGACGACCTGACGGCCTACGAACGGGACTGGTGGCGCATCACTCGGCGCTACCGCTGGCTGACCCGGGCGCTGCTCGGCGCGACGAGAACGCCCCCGGCCCGGGCATCGCTGGTGCCCGCGGCGCAACGACTGCCGTGGTTGTTCGCCGCGGCCGTCGACGCGCTCGCGCATCCGGCACGGACGTGACCGGGGGGCACGTCGGCTCGGCCGCCGCGAGCCGGCGGTCCTCCTCCTCAGCGTTGCGATGCGCGCGGCGGGTCTCGACTGGTACGAATCGCGCGGCCGAACGCCCCGGCGAGGAGGTCCGCAGTCCGCAACGGCACCGGACCGCTGTCCACCGGTTGATGACGGCCGACGTCAGCACCACCAGCCGCGGCATCAGGGACGCCGGCCTCGCGCCGCTGGCCGAGTGGGTAGCCGCCTTTGAGTGGTTCGGCCAGCAGCTCGCAGACCTCAACCGCCCGGGCCGCGGGGAACGAGGCTGCGGGCTGTGATCGCCCACCACGGCATCTTCCACTTCAACCGTGGCGACGCCATCCACCGACCACCGGAGGTCCCTCGGGAGGCCGGTCGCAGGCCGATCAGCCCCTTACCAGGCAGAAGGGATGCCCGGCCGGATCCGTGAGAACCCGCCATCTGTCCTCATGTGGCTGGTGACCCACCTTGCCCGCGCCCAGTTCCAGCAGCCGGGCCTCGGCCTCGTCCAGGTCATCCACTGCGAAGTCAAGGTGGAGCTGCTGAGGAACACTCTGATCGGGCCAGCGGGGAGCGCGGTAGTCCTCGACCCGTTGGAAGCCGATGAAGAAGCCGTCCTCACGGTTGAGGCCGGCGAAGTCTGCGTCGGACTTCGGGTGAGGTTCGAGGCCGGTGGCTTGCTGATAGAACGCCGCCAGAGCCAGCGGATCAGGGCAATCGAGCGTTATCGCAGCCAGCTTCATCTGCAAGGACATGGCGCCTCCGGGACGATCGATCGACCTTCACGATGCTCACCCTAGAGGCGGGCCACCCGTTTGCCGTAGTAGCCCGGAGGAGGCTGCGGCTGCGGAGCGATGGGCGTCCTCATAGAGGACTCCTATGCGCTGAGTTCCGGGCATTGGCCGCCCAGGCGCCGGCGCGGATCGGTCCGACGGGCGGATTCGACGATCGCCGGGTCCTCCGGCCCGCCGGCCTGCGCAACATCGTGCGCATGGGTGTTGACGGGCTCCTCCGGCCTCCTTACCATCCACCAGCACTCAACAGGACCGCTCAAAGTCTTTCGTAGTCGAACGCGCCCCGGGTTCGACCAGTCGATGGTGATCACCGGGGCGCCGCTGTCGGTGATCCCCCTGATCGGGGTCTTCCTGATCGGCGCACGGCACTTCATCGCCAACCTGAGCGCGGGCACCATGAAGCTCTGAGCCGGCCCCGCCCCTCACAGAGAGGTGTTCGCTCCATGCAGGACGGCACGCACCGGACCCGCCCCGCCGCCGGCACCGTCGGCTGGGGGGTCCTGGGCACCGGCGGGATCGCCGCGCGCTTCGCGGGCCAGCTGACGCGCTCGCGTACCGGTACCCTGGCGGCCGTCGGCAGCCGCACTCCCGCCTCCGCACGTGCGTTCGCCGAGCGCTTCGCGGCGCCGCGGGCGCACAGCTCGTACCAGGAGTTGCTGGACGACGAGACCGTCGACGCGGTGTACGTCGCCACGCCCCACCCGCAGCACGTCGAGTGGGCCGTGCGGGCCGCCGAGTCCGGCAAGCACGTGCTGGTCGAGAAGCCGATGGCGGTGCGCAGGGCCTGGGCCACCGCCGTCATCGAGGCAGCGGTACGGGCCGACGTCTTCCTGATGGAAGCGTACATGTACCGCTGCACCCCGCAGACCGCGAAGCTCGTGGAGCTGGTCAAGGACGGCGCCGTCGGCGACCTCCACCACATCCAGGCGCAGTTCTCCTTCGGCGGCCCCGGCTTCGACGCCGAGCACCGGCTGTTCGCCAACGCCCTGGCCGGCGGGGGCATCCTGGACGTCGGCGGCTATCCGGTCTCGATGGCCCGCCTGCTGGCCGGCGCCGCGACGGGCGCGCCCTTCGCCGATCCGGAGCACCTCACCGCCGCCGGAACCGTCGGCCGCACCGGTGTGGACGAGTGGGCCCTGGCCACCTTGCACTTCGCCGGCGGGCTGACCGCCCAGGTCGCCACAGGCATCCGGCTCACCGACGAGAACCGGGTCAGGATCCACGGCTCCCGCGGCTTCCTCGACGTACCCGACCCCTGGTTCTGCGGGGACGGCGAGCCCACCCACCTGATGCTGCACCGGGTGGGAGAGGAGCCGCGGGAGATCCGGATCCCACCGGCGCACATCTACGCCGCCGAGGCCGACGCCGTGGCCGATCACCTCCCCGACCGCCAGGCCCCGAACATGAGCTGGGCCGACACCCTCGGCAACCTCGCCGTCCAGGACGCCTGGCGGGCGGCCGTCGGCCAACGCTACGACAGTGAGCGCGACGGCGCTCCCGTACCCACCGCCTCCGGCCACCCGCTCGCCCGCCGTGCCGACGCGGCGATGACCCACGCCCGCATCCCCGGCCTGGACAAGGACATCTCCCGACTGGTCATGGGCGTCGACAACCAACCGGACCAGATCCACGCCTCGGTCGTCTTCGACAACTTCTTCGAGCACGGCGGCACCGCCTTCGACACCGCGTACCTCTACGGCCAAGGACGCCTGGAGCGGCAGCTGGGCCGGTGGATGGCGGACCGCGGGGTCCGCGACGACGTCGTGGTCATCGGCAAGGGCGCGCACACGCCGGACTGCGACCCCGCCTCGCTCAGCCGCCAGTTGGAGATCAGCCTGGAGCGCCTCGGCACCGACCACGTCGACATCTACTTCCTGCACCGCGACAACCCCGACATACCGGCGGGCGAGTTCGTGGACGTCCTCGACGAGCACCGCCGAGCCGGCCGCATCGGCGTCTACGGGGGCTCCAACTGGAGCCCGCAGCGGGTCGACGAGGCCAACGCGTGGGCGCGCCGCAACGGACGGCAGCCGTTCACCGTGCTGAGCAACCACCTGAGCCTGGCCCGCGCCTACGCCGTGCCGTGGGAGGGCTGCCTGCACGTCAGCGACCCGGAGTCGCAGAACTGGCTGCGCGCGCGTGAGGTGGCGCTGTTCCCGTGGTCCAGCCAGGCGCGCGGTTTCTTCACCGGCCGGGCCGACCCCGACGACACCGGCGACGCGGAACTGGTGCGCTGCTTCTACTCGGACGAGAACTTCGAACGCCTGGACCGGGCACGCAAGCTCGCCCGCGAGCGCGGCGTCCACCCGACGGCGATCGCCCTGGCCTGGCTGCTCCACCAGCCGTACCCGGTCTTTCCGCTGATCGGTCCCCGGCAGGTCGCGGAGACCCGCACCTCCCTCGCCGGGCTGGGCGTAAGCCTCTCCGCGCAGGAGGTCGACTGGCTGGACCTGCGCGCCGAGTAGGGCCGACCGCCGGAGACCCGTGTCCGTCCGCTTCGGTACAGCAGTGCTACGGCGTCCACCTCACGTTCGGGTTGATCCTGCCGGACCACAGGACGACCGGCTTGCCGTACCGCGTCCGCATGCCGACGAGCACGTTGTGCGGGTTCGACATCGAACCGTGCCACACCCGGTAGTGCGACAGGGCCGTGACGACCGCTCCCGCCCCGGGCGGACTGATCGACAAGGGCACCGAAGGAAAGACGGCCGGACGCGTCCCGCTGATCGAGGAAGTGTGCCCCATGGTGGCCCAGCGCCTCCTGACGGCCGGCTCCGATCCCGACACCGGCTGTTCACCGGGCCCCACGGCGGCCGGATCACTCACCACCGCCGTGCTGACGTAGCGTCAGGTTGATGGCGTGTCAGTGAATCGCAGAAGGCCCTCTGACCTGGGATTCCTCCCACTCAAAGGGCCTCTTTCACACCGTCGGGACGGCGGGATTTGAGCCCACGCCCCCTTGACCGGGCCACGCGCGGCAGGCCGCCGCCGCCCGCCAGACTGCCGCACACCTGCGCGCCGCCTACCGAGCCACCGCCCCTGCACCACTGGCGACTCCGGCACAGCGCGGCCGGCGTCTTCCACGACTGCGGGAGCGGCGCCACGCCGGCCAGCTACGCGAGGCGCCGCCGGAACCGGCCGAGCAGATCCTCAGCGAACCCGGCTGGTACGCCCTCGCGGCGCCCCTCGCCGACGCCCACCGTGCCGGCCACGACCCGGCCGCCGCCCTGCTGGCCCGAGCCGCCCGACGCCGTGAACTGGGCACCGCGGATTCCGTCCGCGACGCTCTCGTATGGCGGCTGCGCCGCGCGGCGGACCTGCCCCTGAAAACGCCATAGCCCGCCACGAACGCCACGCGGAACTCGCCGCCGCGCCAGCCGGTGCGGGTACGACTTCGTTCCGTCGGAACTGCAACTGCCCAGCCACGACCAGCTCGACGGACGGATGATGCCCTGGGAGCAGCAGCTCGTCGTCCACGGCGAGCTGATCGCCTGCCTCCGAGTGCGGCGCGTACCGGGACAGGCTGATCCTGTCCACCCGTGACCAGGTCTGCTGCACCGCCGGAAAGGCCGCCAGCAGCACGAGGCTCAGCTGGACACCGCCTGGTACAACCGCCACGCCGGCCCCGCGGACGCCACGCACGCGACGTTCGAGGACTGCCTGCACCACCTCGGGCACTGACACCCACCCCTACGACCCCACCGGGCCCGCAGACCCGAACCGCCCACCCACCGTCCAGTATCAAGAGGGCATTCCACACCCGTGCGCATCGCCACCACCGCCTCGGCGTCACCGCCGCCGCTCTCCTGACCATGCCCACCGGGCTCGTCGCGCCTAGCGAGAGCGTGGGTCCGTCGAAGCGGAACAAGCTCAAACAGGCTCAGCCACGGTCCTCCGGTCAGTCGTCGAGCCGTACGACCCGTACGGCCCCCGCGGGCACCGGGAGGCGGCTCGCGGCGCGTTCGCCCGTCAGCAGCTCGGTGCCGGGCGCCTCAAGCGGCACCTTGGCGTCGTCGGCGGTGTGGTTGATGACGAAGAGGTACGCGCCGCTCTCGCCGGTGCGGCGCACCACCTCGACATCGCGCGGCAGTTCGGCGCGCGGCGCGACGCGGGCGTCGGCGGCGGCGCGGTCGAGCACGGTGTCCAGGGCGCGCGGGCCGAGGCGGGTGGAGACGTACCAGGCGGTGCCCTCGCCGAGCCGGTGCCGCGTCACGGCGGGGCGGTCCACGGCGAGGCCGTCGGCGTACGTCCACACCGCCTCGGCGCCGCGCGGCACGACGATCTCCGTCCACACGTCGCCGGTGAGCGCCGCCCCGTCCGGTCCTGCCAGGCGTACGCGCTCGCCTTCGAGCAGCGGCGCGAACTCCTCGACGGTCAGCCCGAGCACGTCGCGCAGTACGCCGGGGTACGGGCCCCGGTGCACGGCGTCGTGCTCGTCGACGATCCCGGAGAAGTACGACACGACGAGGGTGCCGCCGCCCTCGACGTAGCCCTTGAGGTTGCGCCCGGCGGCCGCGGTCGCCAGGTACAGCGCGGGCACGACGACGAGTGGATACGCGGACAAGTCGGCTTCCGGGTGGGCGAAGTCGACCGTCAGGTGGCGGTCGTAGAGCACCTCGTAGAAGGCGTCGGCGCGCTCGCGCGCGTCGTGGTCCTGGCTCGGGCGCCACTCCAGCGACTGCGCCCACCAGGAGTGCCAGTCCCACACCATGGCCGCGTCGGCGACCGTGCGGGCGCCGCGCACCGGCGCCAGCGCGTCGAGGGCGGCCCCCAGCTCGACGGCCTCGCGCCAGATCCGCGAGTCGGTGCCCGCGTGCGGCACCATCGCCGAGTGGAACTTCTCGGCGCCGCGCCGGGACTGCCGCCACTGGAAGAACATGGCGCCCTCGGAGCCGCGGGCGACGTGGGCGAGGGAGTTGCGGGCCATCTGGCCGGGGGCCTTCGCGGGGTTGCGGGGTTGCCAGTTGACGCCGGACGTGGAGTGCTCCAGGAGCAGCCAGGGGGCGCCGCCGGCGACGGAGCGGGCGAGGTCGGCGGCCATCGCGAGGTTCACGTGCGTACGCCGCCCGTCGGTGATCAGGTAGTGGTCGTTGGTGACGAGGTCGACCTCGCGTCCCCAGGCCCAGTAGTCGACGGAGTCGCACTGGCTGAGCGCGGTCATGAAGTTGGTGGTGACGGGGATGCCGGGGGCGAGGCGGTGCAGGATGTCGCGCTCCATGCGGAAGTTCTCGCGCATGGTGGCGTCGGCGAAGCGGCGGTAGTCCAGCTGCTGGGCGGGGTTGCCGACCGTGGGGGTGGTGCGGGGCGGGTTGATCTCGTCGAAGTCCGCGTACTGCTGGCTCCAGAACTCCGTGCCCCAGGCCGCGTTGACGCCGGCCACGTCGCCGTGGCGCGCCATGAGCCAGCGGCGGAACCGGGCGGCGCAGGTGTCGCAGTAGCAGGCCGAGACGGGGACGCCGTACTCGTTGTGGACGTGCCACAGTGCGAGCGCCGGGTGGCCGGCGTAGCGGGTGGCCAGCTGCGTGGTGATGGCGGCCGCTGCCTCGCGGTAGTGCGGGTTGCCGTGGCAGACGGCGCCGCGGGAGCCGAACTCGTACCGGACTCCGTCGGCGGTGACGGGCAGCGCGTCGGGGTGTGCGCGGTAGAACCAGGCGGGCGGGGCGGCGGTGGGGGTGCCGAGGTCGGCGCGGATGCCGTTCTCGTGCAGCAGGTCCAGGAGCCGGTCGAGCCAGCCGAACTCGTAGCGGCGCGGCGCAGGCTCCAGCAGCGACCAGGAGAAGACCCCGACGGTGGCCATCGTGACGCCGGCCTCGCGCATCAGCCGGACGTCCTCGTGCCAGACGGGCTCGGGCCACTGCTCGGGGTTGTAGTCGCCTCCGAAGGCGAGTCCGGCCAGGCCCGTGGGCGCGTTCTCCGTCATGGATGCTTCTCCCTCTTCCTTGATCAATTGGGAACGTACACACACAGCTGCGGCGGCATCAGTCCAACAAAACCGCACAGTTACAAGCATTGACAAGTGTCGTCCCTGTTTCTCTACTGTGAACGTTCACAGGAGCATCCCAGACCTCCGCAACGGGCGGAGACTGCCGGATCAGGGGAGAAGACCCATGCCGAAAGCGAAGCGCCGCCGCCTCACGGCCGCCACGATCGCCGCCACGCTGGGCGCGACCGCCCTCGCCGCCTGCGGCTCGGACGACGACGGGGACGCCGAGGCCGGCCCGGCCGAGCTGACCTACTGGTCCTGGGCGCCGGGCATGGACAAGGTCGTCGACATCTGGAACAAGGGCCCGGGCAGGGAGGAGCAGATCAAGGTCACGGTCAAGAAGCAGGCGCAGGGCGACGAACTCGTCACCAAGATCCTCACCGCGCACAAGGCCGGCAAGGCGCCCGACCTGGTCCAGGCCGAGTACCAGACGGTGCCCACGCTGGTCAGCAACGACGTGCTCGCGGACATATCCGGCGAGGTCGGCGGCGTGCAGGAGAAGTTCGAGGACACCGTCTGGCAGCAGACCACGCTCGGCACGGACGCCGTCTACGCGCTGCCGCAGGACGTCGCCCCCCTCATGTTCTACTACCGCGAGGACCTCTTCGAGCAGTACGACCTCGACGTCCCCGAGACCTGGGAGCAGTTCGCCGACACCGCCCGCGAGCTGAAGCAGAAGGCCCCCGACAAGGACCTCACCACCTTCTCCGCCACCGACTCCGGCCTCTTCGCCGGCCTCGCCCAGCAGGCCGGCGCCGAGTGGTGGACCACCGAGGGCGATTCCTGGAAGGTCGGCATCGATGCCCCGGCCACCCACCGGGTCGCCGATTTCTGGGGCGGGCTCGTCGAGGAGGACGTCATCGACAACGAGCCCATGTACACCCCCGCCTGGAACAAGGCGCTCAACACCGGCAAGCAGATCGCCTGGGTCAGCGCCGTCTGGGCCCCCGGTGTCCTCCCCACCGTCGCGCCCGACACCGAGGGCAAGTGGGCCATGGCGCCGCTGCCGCAGTGGGAGGCGGGCGAGCAGACCACCGGCAGCTGGGGCGGCTCCTCCGTCGGCGTCACCACCGACTCCGACCACCCGGAGGCCGCGGCGAAGTTCGTCACCTGGCTCAACACCGACCCCGAGGCGGTCGCCGCGCTCGCCGCGGAGGGCGGGATCTACCCGGCTGCCACCGCCGCCCAGACCACGGGCGCCTTCGACCAGCCGCCCGCGTACTTCGCCAACCAGGCCGACTTCTACGACCGGGCCACGGAGATCGCGAAGACCACCGCGCCCTCCGCCTGGGGCCCGAACGTGAACGTCGCCTACAACTCCTTCAAGGACGCCTTCAGCGCCGCAGCCAAGTCCGGGGACAAGGACGAGTTCACCGCCGCGGTCCGGACGGTGCAGCAGGACACGGTCGCGGACCTGAAGAAGCAGGGCTTCGAGGTCGCGCCGTGAGACCTGCCCGCCGGCCGGCGTACGGGGTGAAGGGCGCCCCGTACGCCTTCCTCGTGCCCGCCGCGCTCCTCTTCGCCCTCTTCTTCGCGCTGCCCATCGGCTACGCGGCCTGGCTCAGCCTGCACCGGGTCGAGGTCAAGGGCCTCGGCCTCGGCTCCGGCGCGCGCGAGGAGGTCTGGGCGGGGCTGTCCAACTACACCGACGCGCTCACCGACGCCGAGCTGCTGCACGGGGCGCTGCGCGTGCTGGGCTACGGCGCCATCGTCGTCCCGGTCATGCTCGGCCTGGCGCTCACCTTCGCGCTCATGCTGGACCACGAGCGGGTGCGGTTCGCGCCGGCCACCCGGCTCGCGATCTTCCTGCCGTACGCGATCCCCGGCGTGGTCGCCGCCCTGCTGTGGGGGTTCCTCTACCTGCCGGAGGTGAGCCCGCTCCACTACGGGCTCGACCGGGCCGGGCTGCCGCAGCCCGACCTGCTGGACGGCGGTTCGCTCTACCTCGCGCTGTCGAACATCGCCGTGTGGGGCGGCACCGGCTTCAACATGATCGTCATCTACACCGCGCTGCGGGCGATACCCGCCGAGGTGCACGAGGCCGCGAAGCTGGACGGCTGCACGCCGCTGCAGACCGCCCTGCGCATCAAGGTGCCCATGGTGGCCCCCGCGCTGGTGCTCACCTTCTTCTTCTCGATCATCGCCACGCTTCAGGTCTTCAACGAGCCGACCACCCTCATGCCGCTGACCAACGGCATCTCCACCACCTGGAGCCCGCTGATGAAGGTCCACCGCGACGCCTTCGCCGAGAACGACATCTACTCGGCCTCCGCCACCGCCGTCGTCATCGCCTTCGTCACGCTGACGCTGTCCTTCGGCTTCCTGCGCACGGTGAACCGCAGGACCCGGCAGGAGGAGGCCGCCCGATGAGTTCCGTCGCCGCCCCCCGCAGCCCCGCGCCCGCCGCACCGGCCGCACCCGGCGCACCCGGCGCCGGGCAGGGCCGGCCGCGCCGCCGCGCCGCGCTGATACCGACGCTGGCCCTCGTCGTCGGCGCCGTGTACTGCCTGGTGCCGGTGGCGTGGGTGGCCGTCGCCGCCAGCAAGTCCGGAACCGAGCTGTTCTCGACGTTCACCTTCCTGCCCGGCTCGGGGTTCGCCGACAACCTCGAGCAGCTGAACGCCTACCGCGACGGCGTCTACTGGAAGTGGATGGGCAACACCGCCCTCTACGCCGGAGTCGGCGCCGCGCTGTCCACCGCCGTCTCCGCGGTCAGCGGCTACGCCCTTGCCCTCTACCGCTTCCGCGGCCGCGAGGCCGTCTTCAACACCCTGCTCGCCGGTGTGCTGATGCCCCCGGTGGTCCTCGCCGTGCCGCAGTACCTGCTGCTCGCCGAGGCCGACCTCACCGACTCCTACCTCTCCGTGCTGCTGCCGCAGCTCCTCTCCCCGTTCGGCGTGTACCTCGCCCGCGTCTACGCGACCGCCGCCGTCGCCAAGGACGTCGTGGAGGCCGGGCGGGTGGACGGCGCCGGCGAGTGGCGGATCTTCCTCCGGATGGGGGTGCCGATGATGGCCCCGGGTCTGGTGACGATCTTCCTCTTCCAGTTCGTGGCGATCTGGAACAACTTCCTGCTGCCGTACATCATGCTCAGTGACGACGAGAAGTTCCCGCTCACGCTGGGTCTCTACACCCTGCTGGAGCAGGGTGCCAGCGCCCCCGCGCTCTACACCATCGTCATCATGGGCGCGCTGCTCGCGGTCATCCCGCTGATCGCACTGTTCCTGGTCGTCCAGCGGTTCTGGAGCCTCGACCTGCTGTCCGGAGCCGTAAAGTCGTAGCCATGCACACAGCGGGGGGCAGGCCCAGGCCGCCGACGATCCACGACGTGGCGCGCGAGGCCGGGGTCTCCCGGGGCACGGTCTCGCGCGTGCTCAACGGCGGGCGCAACGTCAGCACCGCCGCGCGGGATGCGGTGGAGGCCGCGATCCGCAGGACGGGGTACGTCGTCAACCGGCACGCCCGCTCGCTGATCACCGGCCGCTCGGACTCGGTGGGCTTCCTGCTCACCGAGCCGCAGGAGCGGTTCTTCGAGGACCCCAACTTCAACGTGCTGCTGCGCGGCTGCACCGAGGCGCTGGCCGCGCACGACGTGCCGCTGCTGCTGATGATCGCGGGCACGGAGGCCGAGCGGCGGCGCATCACGCGGTACATCACGGCGGGCCACGTCGACGGAGTGCTGCTGGTCTCCAGCCACTCCGGCGACCCGGTCGCCGTCCGGCTGCGCGAGGCCGGGGTCCCGCTGGTGGCGTGCGGCAAGCCCATCGGCCAGGGCACGAAGGTCTCCTACGTCGCCGCCGCCGACCGGGACGGTGCCCGCGAGATGGTGCAGTACCTGCTCTCCCTGGGCCGCCGCCGGGTCGGCACGGTCACCGGGCCGCTCGACACCCCGGGCGGGGTGGAGCGGCTGGCCGGGTACCGGGAGGTGCTGGCGGAGGCGGGGCTCGGGGCGGACGAGCGGCTGATCGCGAACGGCGACTACAGCCGGGCGAGCGGCGAGGCGGCGGCCGAGCGGCTGCTGGCCGGGGCGCCGGACCTGGACGCGGTGTTCGTGGCCTCGGACCTGATGGCGCAGGGCGTGCTCGCGGCGCTGCAGCGGGCGGGCCGCCGGGTGCCGGAGGACGTCGCGGTGGGCGGCTTCGACGACTCCCCCGCCGCCCTCGCCACCCAGCCCCCGATGACCACCATCCGCCAACCGTGGGGCCGCATCAGCGCGGAGATGGTCCGGGTCCTGCTGGCCCAGATCGGCGGCGAGGACCCGGCGGCGGTCATCCTCCCGACGGAGCTGGTCCACCGGGCCTCGGCCTGACGCCCGCGGCGGCGGGCCGGCGCGCGCGGCCCGGTGAGAGCGGGGCCAGGAGGTGCGGGACGGACGGGCGGAGCAGTTCGGCGTGGTCCCGGCCGCCGAGGAAGATCACGTCGGCGTCGAACAGGCCGTAGCCGCGGGTGTGTCCGGCCATCTTCGCCGCGGTGACCGCCGGCTTGTGGCCGAAGGTCACGTCGTACGGGTGCAGCGGGCGGTCGAGGGAGACGAGCCCGTGGAGCGCGGACGCTGTGAGGGTCTGGGTGGGGTGGGTCAGCGCGTCGGCGGCGCGCCGGAGCGAGCGGTGACAGTGCCCGGTGTACAGCTCACCGGCGGGCCAGCCGTGCCTAGCGCCAGTCAGCCAAACCGTGCTCCCGCGCACCAGGGGCAGTCCACCGCCACCCGCGTCCGAACACCGAAGGGAAGCCGCGGAGCCGTCCCCGGCGACATCCTCGCCGGTATCGACGCCGGCATTCTGTGGCGCGTGCATGCCATTGACACGTCTCCCGGCCGTCCCTAGAGTCCGGTTCGACTACAAGAACAGAGTTCGATATTTCGAACGATCGGACAAGCTCAGCCCCGCGCGCATGACCACAACCAGCACGGACGTATTCGCCTTCCTCCCTCACGGAAAGGACGGAACATGTCCTTATTCCTCAGCAGGCGCCGGCTGTTGCAGACCGCCGGCGCCGCGGCCGCCGTCTCCGCCGCCGGTCCCGCCTTCGGCGGCTCAGCCGCGCGTGCGGCGGGTGCCCCGGCCCGGGCCGGCATCGGGGTCTCCGCGCACCCCTTCGACCTGGGGCAGGTGCGGCTGACGGCGAGCCGGTGGCTGGACAACCAGAACCGCACGCTGAACTACCTGCGCTTCGTCGATGTCGACCGGCTGCTGTACAACTTCCGGGCCAACCACCGGCTGTCCACCAACGGAGCCGCCTCCAACGGCGGCTGGGACGCGCCGACGTTCCCGTTCCGCACCCATATGCAGGGGCACTTCCTCACGGCGTGGGCCCAGGCGTACGCCGTGACCGGGGACACGACCTGCCGGGACAAGGCCCTGCGTATGGTCGCGGAACTGGCCAAGTGCCAGGCGAACAACGGCGCCGCCGGGTTCGGCAGCGGATATCTCTGCGGCTTCCCCGAGTCCGACTTCACGGCGCTGGAGAACCGGACGCTGAACAACGGGAACGTGCCGTACTACGTCATCCACAAGACCCTCGCCGGTCTGCTGGACGTGTGGCGCCACCTCGGCAGCACGCAGGCCCGCGACGTGCTGCTGCGCCTCGCGGGATGGGTGGACAAGCGCACCGGCCGGCTGAGCGGCCAGCAGATGCAGGCCATGCTGGGGACCGAGTTCGGCGGCATGAACGCCGTGCTGACCGACGTCTACCTGCACACCGGCGACTCGCGCTGGCTCACCGTGGCCCAGCGGTTCGACCACGCCGCGGTGTTCGACCCCCTGGCCGCCAATCAGGATCGCCTCAACGGGCTGCACGCCAACACCCAGGTGCCCAAGTGGATCGGCGCCGCCCGGGAGTACCAGGCGACCGGGACCACCCGCTACCGGGACATCGCCGCGAACGCCTGGAACATGTGCGTCGACGCGCACACCTACGTCATCGGCGGCAACAGCCAGGCGGAGCACTTCCGCCCCCCGAACGCCATCGCCGGCTACCTCGCCCGGGACACGTGCGAGAGCTGCAACACGTACAACATGCTCACGCTCACGCGGGAGCTGTTCACGCTCGACCCGGACCGCGCCGCGCTGTTCGACTACTACGAGCGGGCCTGGCTGAACCAGATGATCGGCCAGCAGAACCCGGCCGACAACCACGGCCACATCACCTACTTCACCCCGCTCAACCCCGGCGGCCGGCGCGGCGTGGGCCCGGCGTGGGGCGGCGGCACGTGGAGCACCGACTACGACAGCTTCTGGTGCTGCCAGGGCACGGGCCTGGAGATGCACACCAGGCTGATGGACTCCGTCTACTTCCACAACGACACCACGCTGATCGTGAACCTGTTCGTGCCCTCGGTGCTCGACTGGTCGCAGCGCGGGATCACGGTCACCCAGACCACGTCGTATCCCGTCGGCGACACCACGACGCTGCAGGTCACCGGCAACGCCGCCGGGACCTGGACGATGCGCGTGCGCATCCCGGGCTGGACCACCGGGGCCACCGTCAGCGTCAACGGCGCGGTGCAGGACGTCACCACCGCCCCCGGCAGCTACGCCACCCTCACCCGCTCCTGGACCTCCGGCGACACCGTCACCGTCCGCCTGCCCATGCGGGTCGTCATGCGGGGAGCCAACGACAACGCGAACGTCGCCGCCGTCACCTACGGCCCGGTGGTGCTGTCCGGCAACTTCGGCAACACCGCGCTCGGCTCCCTCCCGTCGCTGGACACCTCCTCGGTCACCCGTACCGGCAGCGGCTCTCTCGCCTTCACCGCCACGGCCGACGGCGCCACCGTCAACCTGGGCCCCTTCTACGACGCGCACGGCCACAACTACACCGTCTACTGGAACGCCGACGGCGGTGCCGGCGGCACCATCCGGCTCGCCAACGCCGGCAGCGGCCTCGTGCTGGGCATCCAGGACATGTCCACCGCCGACGGCGCCCGCGCCCTGCAGTGGCACGACTCGGGCACCCCGGACCACGACTGGCAGATGGTCACCGACGGAGACGCGGTCCGGTTCCGCAACGCCCACAGCGGCAAGGTGCTCGGCGTCCAGGACATGTCCACCGCCGACGGCGCGACGGTCCTTCAGTGGGCGGACAACGGCACCGCCGACCACCGGTGGACGCTGCTCGACCAGGGAAACGGGACATACAAGATCCGCAACGTGCACAGCGGCAAGCTGCTCGGTATCCAGAACCACTCCACCGCGGTCGGCGCTTTCGCCGTCCAGGACGCGGACGACGGCACCGCCGACAACAGGTGGCGGATCGTACGCGGCGAGAGCACTACACGATGAGGCCGCAGTGCTGGTGGTCGACGAGACCGGCGGTGCGCCACGAGGCGCTGATGGATCTCGCGGGATGAGAGGCCCGCCGCTGGTCCTCGCAGGGCATCCCGATCTTCACGCCCTGACGCGGGCGGGGCGGTCGCTCAGTGCCAAGCTGCCGGGTGCGCCGACGGCCCCGAAGGCTCTCGCGGCAAGACTTCGAGCGTTGCAGGAGCCGTACACATCAGATGTGAGCCTGGTCCCAGGCGGTCCCCGCGGGCCTGACGTAGCATCAGGTTGACGGTGTGATCAGTGAATCGCGAAAGGCCCTCTGACCTGGGATTCCCCCCACTCAAAGGGCCTCTTTCACACCGTCGGGACGGCGGGATTTGAACCCACGACCCCTTGACCCCCAGTCAAGTGCGCTACCAAACTGCGCCACGTCCCGGTGCTCGGACGACCTGGGGTTTCGCCCCGGCCGATCGCGCACGAGAACCATACCGCATCCACCCCCGTCCCCCGCAAAGCCGATTGCCCGCCGGCGCCCGGCTACTCCAGGCGCGCCACCCTGCCCTGCTCCCCCGCCGCCCAGCAGCCGAGGTCGGCGGTGCAGTCCACGGTGTCGTACGAGCCGGAGTCGAAGCCGTGCCACGTGCGTCCGGCGTCGAAGGTGACGTCCGTGCCGGTCGGGCCCACGGCCAGGGCGGCGAAGGGGGTGCGCGGGAGCCAGGCCACGCCGGAGCGGTAGGCGGGCGGGGGTTTGCGGGCGGGCGTCCAGGCGGCGCCGCCGTCGCGCGTGCGGGCCGCCGCGTCCGGCGAGGGGTTGCCGGGCCGGTAGTCGCCGCCGACCGCGAGGCCGTGGCGGGCGTCGCGGAAGGCCAGGGCGAAGACGCCGCGTGCCGGGTCGCCGGCGGGGATGCCGGACTCGGCGGCGGTCCAGGTGCGGCCGCGGTCGGCGGAGTGCAGCACCCGGGCGGTCGCGCCGCCGCCGGTGGCGAACCAGGCGTCCGAGCGGCCCGCGCTCACCAGGCACTGCCCGCTCGCCGCGAACGCCGCGTCGCCCGGCTGCGCCGGCGGCATGCCGTCGTCGGGCAGCACCCGCCAGGAGCGGCCTGCGTCGGACGTCGACAGGATGCGGAACCGGCCGTCGACCGGGTCGCTGAGCGCGAGGCCGTGGCGGCCGCCGGCGAAGAAGGTGACGCAGTCGTAGAAGGCGTCCGGGTGGTCGTTGCGGAAGGTCTCGGTCCAGGTCGCGCCGGCGTCGTCGGTGCGGTAGATGCGGGAGTCCTCGCCCGGGCCGATGGACAGGATGACCGCGCTCCGCGCGCCGAGCGCCTCGATGTCGCGGAACTCCAGCGCCGCGGTCCCCGGCGGCGACACGTCCCGCCAGCTCCGTCCGCCGTCCGTCGTGCGCAGCACCGTGCCGCCGGAGCCGGACGCCCACGCGACGTCGCGGCTGACCGCCGACAGCCCGCGCAGCCGCGCCTGGCTGCCGGTGTCCTTCAGCTCCCAGCCGGGCAGGTGCCGGCGCTCGGGCTCGGCGGCGGTGCCGCCGGTGCCGCCGGTGCCCGCGTGCGCCGGGCCGCCGGCGAGGCCGAGGCCGGCGACGAGCGCCGCCGCGGCGAGGCAGGCGGCGGCGGTACGGCTCAGAGTTCCCCGCAGCGTCATGGCGGAGGAACGTAGCAGGCGCCGGACCGCCTGACGAGGGCACCGGGGCCGCCGCACCGCCGCCGGCGGCCGGTACGGACCGGCTCAGGCCCGCTCCGGCCACGCCTCCGGCGCCGGGGCCGAGCAGGGGGCGGCGTCGAGGATGCGGGTCACCGCGTCCGTCAGCGCGGCGCGCTCGCCGGCGTCCAGCCCGGCGGCCATGGCGGCGACCCGGGCGGTCACCTCGCCGTGTGCACGGGCGGCGAGCCCCTCCCCCGCCGGGCTCAGCGCGATACGGCACGCACGGCCGTCGTCGGCGTCCGGCGTACGGGCCACCAGCCCGCGCCGCTCGACCCGGTCCACCAGCCCGGTCAGCCCCGACTTGCCCAGGTGCAGCCAGCGGCTCAGCTCGCTCATCCCCACCGGACCGCCGCTCAGCGCGCAGAGCAGCTGGATCTGCTGCGGGGTGAGGCCCTGCGCGCGCCCGACCTCGGCGAAGACGTGCTGCAGCACGTGCGTGAGCCGTACCAGCGCGCCCGCCAGCCCGGCCGCGCCGACGTCTGCGTCTGCGTCTGCGTCTGCGTCTGCGTCGTCTGCCCGCACCTCCGGCCCCGCCGGCTCCGTCTGCTCCCTCGTCATGGCACCTCCCGGGGACGGGTCCAGTTTGACACTAGTTCGCGGCACGAAATAATCTGGTTCGTGGTACGAACCAAATTCTCCCGCTGAGGAAGCCGCCATGCCCGACTACGGCCACGATCTCCGCTTCGGCATCAACCTCGTCCCCTCCAGCCAGGAGCCGGAGGCGGTCGTCGCGCTGGCGCAGCTCTCCGAGCGCGCCGGCGCCGACCTGCTCACCTTCCAGGACCACCCGTACCAGCCGGCGTTCCTCGACACCTGGACGCTCCTGTCCTACGTCGCCGCCCGCACCGACTCGATCGCGCTGTCCGGCAACGTGCACCCCCTCCCGCTGCGCCCGCCGGCCCTGCTGGCGCGCAGTGCGGCGAGCCTGGACATCCTCAGCGGCGGCCGGTTCGAGCTGGCGCTCGGCGCCGGCGGGTTCTGGGACGCCATCGCCGCGCTGGGCGGGCCGCGGCGCTCGCCGGCCGAGGCCGTCGAGGCGCTGGACGAGGGCATCCGGATCATCCGGGAGACGTGGGACACCGACGCCCGCGGCGGGATCCGCTTCGACGGGCGGCACTACCGGGTGCAGGGCGCCAAGCGCGGGCCGCGGCCGGCGCACGCCATGGGGATCTGGCTCGGCGCGTACAAGCCGCGGATGCTCCGCCTCGTCGGCCGCGCCGCGGACGGGTGGCTGCCGTCGCTGCCGTACCTCGACGGGCCCGGCGCGCTCGCCGAGGGCAACGCCGTCATCGACGAGGCGGCGGCCGAGGCCGGGCGCGCGCCCGGGGACGTACGGCGGCTGCTCAACCTCGCGGCGGACCACCCGGCCGAGCAGCTCGCGGAGTTCGCGCTCTCGTACGGCACCGCCACCTTCCTCCTCATGACCGGCGACCCGGGGCAGATCGAGCGCTTCACCGGCGAGGTCGCCCCGGCCGTGCGCGAACTCGTCGCCAGGGAGCGGGGCGGCCGTGCCTGACCCGGGGTACGGCACGCGGGCCGGCGACCGGGTGCCGGGGCAGGGCGGCGCCGGGGGGTCGTCGCGTACGGCCGGCGGGGAGCGGCGGCCCGCTCCGGGAGCGGTGCTCTGGGACGAGAGCACCCGGCCCACCGTGCCCGGGGCGCACACCGCCGACCCCGGCGAGGACGTCTCCGCCGGACACCATCTCGTCGAGGTCCACGACCACCTGCGCCAGGAGCTGGAGCGGCTGCGTGCGCTGGTCGTCCGGGTCCTCGACGGCACGCTCACGGCCGGCGCGGCCCGGTCGCACATCGCGACGATGACGCTCCGGGAGCACAAGTGGTCCCTCGGCGCCCACTGCGCCGCGTACTGCCGGGTCGTCACGCTGCACCACACCGTCGAGGACCAGCAGCTGTTCCCGCAGCTGCGCCGGTTCGACCCGCGGCTTGCGCCCGTGCTCGACCGGCTGGCGGAGGAGCACCTCGTCATCCACGACGTGCTGGAGCGCGTCGACCGCGCGCTGGTCGCCTTCGTCGCGGGGCCGGAGGGGAACGCGGCGCTGGAGGCGGCGGTCGACCTGCTCGCGGAGGCGCTGCTGTCGCACCTGGCGTACGAGGAGCACGAGCTGGTCGCGCCGCTGGCGCGGTTCGCGGGCGGCGGCTGACCCCGGGCGGCGGCGCGGGGGCCGGGCGGAGGGCGGGCGGCGGCTGCCCCCCGGGCAGGTGTGGAGCGCCCGGTCGCCGGTCGGCGCGGGCGGATGTCGGCGGCGTGGGCGACGATGGGGAGATGCTGTTCGCCGACCTCGCCCGTACCTCGCGGGAGATCGCCGCCACCCGGGCCCGCTCGGAGAAGACCGCGCTGCTCGCCGCGGTGTTCCGCACCGCCGAGCCGGCCGAGGCGCCGCTCGTGGTCACGTATCTGGCGGGGCGGCTGCCGCAGCGCAGGACCGGCGTGGGCTGGAGCGCGCTCAAGGGAGCGCCCCCGCCCGCCCGCCGGCCGCTGCTGACCGTGCGCGAGGTGCACGAGGCGTTCGACGCCATCGCCGCGGTCTCCGGCAAGGGCGCCCAGGCCGAGCGGCGCCGGCTGCTGCACCGGCTGCTGGGCGCCGCCACCAGGGAGGAGCAGCGCTTCCTCGCCGGGCTGATCGGCGGCGAGCTGCGGCAGGGCGCGCTCGACGCCCTCGCGGCCGAAGGGCTGGCGGCCGCGGCGGGCACCGACCCGGCCGACGTGCGGCGCGCGGTGATGCTCGCCGGTTCGGTGGGCACGGTCGCCGAGGCGGTGCTCGCCCGCGGCCCGGACGCGCTGGCCGACTTCCGGCTGTCGGTGGGCCGCCCCGTGCAGCCGATGCTGGCGCAGTCCGCGAAGGACGTGGACGAGGCGATCGGCCGGCTCGGGCCCAGCGTCGTGGAGGAGAAGCTCGACGGCATCCGGATGCAGGTGCACCGGGACGGCGACGACGTACGGATCTACACCCGCACGCTCGACGAGATCACCGACCGGCTCCCCGAGGTCGTCGCGGCGGCCCACGAGCTGGGCGCCGCGGCGGCCGTGCTCGACGGCGAGGTGATCGCCCTCGGCGAGAACGGCGGGCCGCGCCCGTTCCAGGAGGTCGCCGGCCGCGTGGGCTCGCGGGTCGACGTGACCGGCGCGAGCCGGACCCTGCCGGTGTACCCGGTCTTCTTCGACCTGCTCGCCGTCGACGGCCGCGACCTGCTGGCCGCACCGGTGCGCGAGCGCCACGCCGAGCTGGCCCGCATCACGCCCGAGCCGCGCCGCGTGCGCCGGGCCGAGGTCACCGACCCGGACGACGCCGGGCAGCGGGCGGCGGCGCGGGAGTTCACCGCGGCAACGCTGGCGCGCGGCCACGAGGGCGTCGTCGTCAAGGCGCTGGACTCGGCGTACAGCGCGGGCCGCCGGGGCGCGGCGTGGCTGAAGGTCAAGCCGGTGCACACGCTGGACCTGGTGGTGCTGGCGGCGGAGTGGGGCCACGGGCGGCGTACGGGCACGCTGTCGAACCTGCACCTCGGGGCCCGTCGCGACGACGGCTCGTTCGCGATGCTCGGCAAGACGTTCAAGGGCCTGACGGACGCGCTGCTGGCGTGGCAGACGGAGCGGCTGCAGCAGCTGGCGGTGGCGCGGGAGGACTGGGGGGTGGTGGTGCCGCCGGAGCTGGTGGTGGAGATCGCGTTCGACGGGGTGCAGCGCTCCCCGCGCTACCCCGAGGGGGTGACGCTGCGCTTCGCGCGCGTGCTGCGCTACCGCGAGGACAAGACGGCCGCGGAGGCCGACACGGTGGCGTCGGTGCTGCAGCTGCTGCGCTGACGCGCCGGACCGCCGCCGCGCCGCCGCCGGGCGCGTGCCCGGAACGTGATCCGCCTCTTCCGGCGCTACTCGCCGGTCACCCGTCCCACCCGCCCCGCGAGACGTAAGCTGCCACTTCCGGAGACGTGAAACGGGGCAGGCAGGGCATGCAACTGGGGGACAACGGGGCGGAAGGGCCCGGGCGGCTGCTCGCCGGGCGCTACCGGATACTGGCGCAGCTCGGGCGCGGCGGCATGGGCACCGTGTGGCGGGCCGTCGACGAGCGGCTGGGGCGCGAGGTCGCGGTCAAGGAGCTCCGCGCGTTCAGCGACTCGGACGCGCGCGACCTGGCCGAGATGAGGCTGCGCACGGAGCGGGAGGCGCGCGCCGCGGCGCGCGTCCGGCACCCGGGCGTCGTCGCCGTGCACGACGTGACGGAGCACGAGGGCCGGCCCGTCATCGTGATGGAGCTGGTCGACGGTCCTTCGCTGGACGACGTGCTGCGCGAGTGCGGCGGCGTCACGCCGTCCGAGGCAGCGCACATCGGGCTGAAGGTGGTCGACGCGCTCGACGCCGCGCACCGCGCGGGGGTGCTGCACCGGGACGTGAAGCCGGGCAACATCCTGCTGGAGCGCGGCGGCCGGGTCGTGCTCACCGACTTCGGCATCGCCGCCATGGAGGAGCCGGCCGACGGCAACAGCACGCATCTCACGCGCAGCGGCGAGCTGGTCGGCTCGCTGGACTACCTGGCGCCGGAGCGGGCGCGCGGCGAGCAGCCCGGTCCGCCGTCCGACCTCTGGTCGCTGGGCGCGACGCTGTACGCGGCGGTGGAGGGCATCTCGCCGTTCCGCCGGACGTCGACGTGGTCGACGATCACCGCGATCATCGTGGACCCGCTGCCGGAGCCGCGCCGGGCGGGGCCGCTCGCGCCCGTGCTGCAGGCGCTGATGGCCAAGGACCCGGGCGGGCGGGCCGACGCCGGACGGGCCCGCGCCCTGCTGGAGCCGGTCGCCGGGACGGCGGGGCCGCCCGCGGCGCAGGGGCCGGACACGATGCGGCTGAGCCGGGTGCCGGCCGCGCCGCCGCCCGGCCCGGCGGGCCCGCCCGGCGCGTACGGGCCCGGCGGCCCGGGTGCGCCCGGCGGTGCCGCGGCGCCGCCGGGACGGTTCGGCCCGCCGCAGCTCGGGACGCCCGGCGCGGAGTCGCGCACCGCCGAGCAGACCGCGCCGCAGCGGCGGCGGCCGGGGCGCCGGTGGATCCCGGTCGCGGCGACCGCGGTCGCGGTGCTGCTCGCCGGCGGCGGCGTGACGTACGCCCTCGCCGGAGGCGGCGGCACCGAGACGACCGCGGGCGGGGAGACGGCGGAGCCGGCGGCGGAGTCCCCGTCGCCGGGCAGGGGCGGCGAGGGGAAGAGGCAGGACGGCAGGGGCGAAGAAGGCGGGAAGGACGCGAAGGACGGGAAGGACGGGACCAGCGGGAAGGAGCGCGAGCCGTCGCCGGACGGCGACGGCTCCCCCGCCGAGGAGGAGGGCGCCGCGGGCGGCGCCGAGGACGACGCGGACGGCTCCGGCGGCGCGGGCGGCGGCTCCGGCGGCGGTTCCGGCTCGGACGGCGGCGGCACCGGCTCCGGCGACACCGGCGGGAGCGGCGGCGGGGACACCGGCGGCAGCACGTCGGGAGGCGGCACCGGCGGCGGCTCGGACCCGGCGCCGTCGTGCACGCCGATCGGCGGCGGGAAGTACAACTGCCAGGTGTGGCGGACGGCCTCGTCGTACGACTCGGCGCACCGGCAGGTCGGCACGCTCTACGCCGGCACCAACTACTTCTACTGCCAGCAGAGGACGTCCTACCGCGAGACGGCCGGCGAGTGGACGAACGTGTGGTGGGGCAGGACCGACGACGACGACGGCAACGTCGACGTCTGGGTCAGCATGGTCTACGTCAAGGGCGGCGCCAACGACGCTCCGGTGCCCGGCCTGCCGGTCTGCTGAGATGATCCTGGCGTGACCGACCTCAACGCCGCCGCCGTCCGTGACCGGCTCGGCCTCGACGGCACGTACGCGCCGTGGACCGACGCCCTCGAAGCCGCCCACCCCGCGCCGCCACCCGCCGCCGTGCCGCGGGGCGCGGAGCTGGCCGCGCTGCTGCGCGCCGTCGGCGTCCCGGAGCGCGAGGACGCAGAACTGACCGCCGCGCTGACGGAGCTGACCGCGGCCGGCTCGCCGTACGGATGGCTGCTGGACCGCGCCGTCGCCGCGCTGGCCGCCGGCGTGGGGGCGGTCGGCGACGACCGGGGCGGGCCGGGGACCGGGCCGACGCTGCCGGCGGCGCTGGGCGCGGCGGGGCGCTGGTTCCACACCGCGGTGTTCCTGGCCGCCGTGCCGGAGGTGCGGGCGTACCACGCGCGGCTCGACGTGCCCGACGACGTGTCCTGGGAGACGCTCGCCGACCTGGGCAACAAGGTGGGCGTCCACCGCCGGCTGCACGACGCCGGCGGCATGGCCTACCAGGCGTGGATGACGCTGCCGTACGGCGGCATCCTCTACCGGCTCGGCCGGCTGCAGTTCAACCTCGACCAGGACCCGGACGCCGGCCGCGGCCTTGAGGTGCACATACCGGAGGGCGGGCCGCTGGACCCGCAGGCGTGCGCGGCGTCGTACGCGCGGGCCGCGGAGTTCTTCCCGCGCCGCTTCCCGGGGTTCCTCGGCGCCGCCGCGGCCGGCGGCGAGCTGCGGCTGAACTGCGCGTCGTGGCTGCTGGACCCGCAGCTCGGGGAGTATCTGCCGGAGGCGAGCAACATCATGCGCTTCCAGCGCCGGTTCACCCTCGACCCGGGCGAGGCGGAGCACGTGTCGCGGCCCGACGAGCACGGGCTGGCGGCGCCGGACCGCGGCATCGTGGAGTTCGTGTTCCGGCGCCTGGTGCGTACGCCCGCGGACGTCGCCGCGCTGCCGGCGCGTACGACGCTGGAACGGGCGGTCGTGGCGCACCTCGCGGCCGGCCGGCACTGGGGCGCGCCGCGCGGGTCGTTCACGCTGCCCGTCGCCGGCTGAGAACCGCCGCCGCGCGGTCCCCGGTCTCAGAACGCGCCGTGCCGCCCCTCCCCCGCGGCGAAGCGCGCCGCGCCGGCCGTCGCCTCGGCCAGCGCCGCGCTGCCGTGGCGCAGCTCGGCGGCCAGCGCCTCCGCCTCCGGCAGTCCGTGCTGGGCGAGCACCGAGGCGCGGTCGGCGCGCAGGCAGGTCTGCGGGAAGCGGGCGATGTCCGCGGCCAGTTCCTCCGCCGCGGCCCGCGCCCGGCCGGCCGGCACGACGCGGTCGGCGAGGCCCATGCCGTACGCCTCGGGGGCCGGGACGGGGCGGCCGGTGAGGATGAGGTCCAGGGCGCGGCCGGTGCCGATCAGCCGGGGCAGCCGGACGGTGCCGCCGTCGAGCAGCGGCACGCCCCAGCGGCGGCAGAAGACGCCGAAGACCGCGTCCTCCTCGGCGACCCGCAGGTCGCACCAGAGCGCCAGCTCCAGCCCGCCGGCGACGGCGTGGCCGCTGACGGCGGCGATGACGGGCTTGGTCAGGCGCATCCGGGTGGGCCCCATGGGGCCGTCGCCGTCGGGCGCGACGCGGTTGCCGTCGGGGGTGCCGAGCGCCTTGAGGTCGGCGCCCGCGCAGAACGTGCCGCCCTCCCCCCAGAGCACGGCGACGCGGGCGTCGGGGTCGGCCTCGAAGGCCCGGAAGGCGTCGGCGAGTCCGGCGGCGGTGGGACCGTCGACGGCGTTGCGGACCTCGGGGCGGGCGAGGACGACGGTGGTGACGGGGCCGGTGCGCTCGGTGCGTACGTGTCCGCTCATGGCCGGACGTTACCAGCGCGTAGGACCGCGGGGATACGGCCGCGGGCGGGCGCGGGCGCCCCGCCCGTACGGTCCGGGGGCCGCGCCGCCGCTCAGGCCGGCCGGCCCGCGACGAGGTCCAGCGGGCCCGCTCCCTCCGTGAGCGCGCCGAGCCCGGCGCGGGCGAGGGCGGCGCCGCGCGGCGAGAGCAGGTCGTCGAGTTCGTCGGGGCCGGCCAGCCGCCAGTCGACGATCTCGGTGCCGTCGACGCGGACGCCGGCCAGCTCGGGCGCGCCGAGCACCCCGCCGTCGTAGAGGTAGACGACGAGCGCGGGCACGGGACGGCGCACGGCGAAGTCCACGGCGAGCAGCCGGCCCAGCGGCCGGTCGAGCCCGGTCTCCTCGCGCAGCTCCCGCCGGGCCGCCGGGCGCGGCGTCTCGCCCAGGTCGCTGTCCACGCCGCCGCCCGGCAGCTGCCAGCGGCCGTCGTCGCGGTATCCGGCGCGCACCACCAGCACCCGGTCGGCGGAGTCGCGTACCAGCGCGCCGGCGCCGACGAGCACGCGCGGGCGCACGGCCAGGTACGAGGAGGGGTCCAGCGCGGCGGCGTGCTCCAGCTCGGCGCGACGGCCCGCGGGGAGCGCGGCCGGGGAGCCGGGTTGCGGCTCGCCGCCGACGAGGTGGGCGACGGCGCCGGTGTCCCAGGCGTCGAGCGCGGCGCGCAGCCGGCGCGCGGCGGGCCCGGGCAGGGCGGCGAAGGCCGCGTCGCGGTCGAGCCAGCGGGCGGCGGCGCCCTCGCCGCCGGCGTCCGGCCGGGTGCCCGGAGCGGTGCTCGGGGCGGCGGACGGCGCGATGGCGGCGTAGAGGTGGACGAGGCCCGCGCGGGTGCCGGCGGCGGGCGGCACGGAGTCCACGGCGAGGAGCCGGCCGGCCGCGGCGTCGGCGCCGAGCGTGTCGCGCAGCACGCGGGCCAGCGCCTCGTCCGGCGTCTCGCGGCCGGAGACGGCGGCGCCGGGCAGGAGGGCCGTCGCGGGGTGCGCGCCCGGTTCCGCGGGCGGCAGGACGAGCACCCGGCCGGCGCGGTCCTGCACCACGGCGGTCGCGGTCACCGCGGGCCCGTGCGCCGCGTCGGTGTGCGGGGGCGGGCTGTCCGGGTCTGCGACGGTGCCGGCGGTGGTGAGCATGGGCGGCTCCTCGGGTCGGTACGAACGGCGGAGGGCGGGCGGCGGTCGCCCGCGGCCGCGCCTCCCGCCAGGGCACACCTCCATCGTCAGCCTCGGCCGCCCGCCGTCCGCGCGCATCCAGAGCGGGGCCGAACGGGGTCGAACGGGGTCGAACGGGGTCGAACGAGGCCGTGGGCATGTCCCGTTCGGCCCCCGCGTCACCGCAGGTCGTTGTAGACGGTCGAGCGCGACACGCCCAGCAGGCCGGTGACCAGCCGGACCGCGTTCTTCACCTCCAGCAGGCCCCGCTCGCGCAGGTCGCGCACCAGCTCGCGGCGGTCGGCGGCGCCCAGCGCCCGCGGCGTCTGCCCGCGCGCGGCGGAGAACTCCTCCACCGCCGCGCGCAGTTCGTCCGCCGTACGGGCCCGCAGGGTCTCGGTCAGCGGCAGGCCGGGGTCCTCGACGGCGGCCAGCCGGGTGAGCGTGCCGGCCGCGCGGTCCAGGACGGAGACGTCGAGGTTGAGGCAGAGGGCGGCGACGTAGGCGCCGGCCGAGTTCCGGATGCCGATGGACGTGCTCTTCGCGGGGCGGCCGTCGGGGAAGCGGTTCGGATAGTTCTGGATGACCTCGGGGTAGTCCGGGTCCTCGATGCGGGCGAGGCCCAGCTCGGTCGCGGGATCGCCGGGGGCGCGGCCGGAGAGGGGGTTCTCGATCGTACGCACCGCGTGCCCCGGGTCCCGCAGGTCGTGCAGGACGACCTCGCAGACTCCGGGGAACATCCGGCCCAGCGCGGTGACGATCTTCTCGGCCTCGCGCAGCAGCAGTTCGTCCTCCGCGCTCACGCCCCGCCCCCGAACATCCCGGCCAGCACCGGCGCCGCCTTCAGCCCGGTGCCGGTGAGCAGCACGGCCGTCGTCTCGCCGGGCCGGACGGCGCCGCGGGCCCGGAAGACGTCGACGGCCGCGGCGGCGGTGGCGCTGGTCGGCTCGGCGTACAGCCCGAGGGCGGCGAGGCCGGCGACGGCGGCACGGATGCCGTCCTCGCCGACGGCCGCCATGTCCCCGCCGGAGCGGCGCACGGCGCGCAGCACCTCGGGCAGCCGGACGGGCTCGCGGATCGCGGCGCCCTCGGCGATGGTGGGGGCGAAGTCGGCGGGAGTGGGGGCGCCCCCGCCAACAGGGGTGTAGCCGGTGGGGGAGGGCCCGTCGGCGCCGGCGCGGAAGCTGGCGTGGATCGGGGCGCAGTTGGCGGGCTGGGCGGCGAGGATCCGGGGGCGGCGGCGGATCCGGCCGGCGGCGAGGAGTTCGCCGAAGCCGGCGTCGAGGCCGAGCACGGTGCTGCCGGCGCCGGCGACGGTGACGACGCAGTCGGGCGCGGCGAAGCCGAGGTCCTCCCAGAGTTCGTAGGCGAGCGTCTTGGTGCCCTGGAGGAAGAGCGGGTGCCAGTTGTGTCCGGCGTACGGGACTGCGGCGGAGCGGCGGACGGCCTCGGCGGCGGTGGCGTCCCGGCCGCCGGGCACCAGCTCGACGTCGGCGCCGTACGCGCGGGCCTGCAGCACCTTCGCCGGGGAGGTGCCCTCGGGGGCGAGGATGCGGGTGCGGATGCCGGCGGCGGCGCAGTAGGCGGAGACGGCGGCGCCGCCGTTGCCGGAGCTGTCCTCGACGACCTCGCGGACGCCGCGGTGGGCGAGCGCGGAGATCATGACGCTGGCGCCGCGGTCCTTGAAGCTGCCGGTGGGGCCGTACCACTCCGGCTTGAAGAGCACGTCCGTGCCGTTCCAGCGGCGGGCGAGGAGCGGGGTGCGGCCCTCGCCGAGGGAGACGGGCGCGTCGATGCCGAAGGGCAGGGCGGCGCGGTAGCGCCACAGGGAGCGCTCGCCGGTGTCGATGTCGTCCCTGCCGATCCCGGGCACGCCGCCGACCTGCAGCGGGGTGCCGTCGTCGGCGCGCCAGCGGAGGGCGTCGAAGGGGTACGTACGGCCGGAGCGCTCGTCCACCAGATGAGTCATAGTGTCCAACTCTAGACGATCCGCACAACCGGGTTCGGTGCGGAGCGGGCCGGCACCGAGCGGCCGTGCGCCGCGCGGATCGGTCGGGGCGGCACGGCACGCCCCGGTGACGAGGACCGTCGCGGTCACGACAATGGGCCGGGTCGTGACCCCCACCTCGCCGGGAGGCACCCATGCGGCCCCGCGCCACCGTCCCCCTCGCCCTCGCCGCGGTCCTCGCCACCGCCGTGGCCGCCGCCCCGCCGACGGCCGCCCGGCCGGACGCGCCCGCGCCGCCGAAGTCACCGGTGGCGACGGGCTACGGCGGCGCCGTGGCCAGCGTCGACGCCGACGCCACCGCCGTGGGCATCGAGGTGCTGCGCGACGGCGGCAACGCGGTCGACGCGGCCGTCGCCACGGCCGCCGCGCTCGGCGTCACCGAGCCGTACTCGGCGGGCATCGGGGGCGGCGGCTACTTCGTGTACTACGACGCGAAGAGCGGCCGCGTCACCACCCTCGACGGCCGCGAGACGGCCCCCCGCACCGCCGACGAGGACCTCTTCGTCGAGGACGGCGCGGCGATCCCGTTCGCCGAGGCGGTGACCAGCGGCCTGTCCGTCGGCGTGCCCGGCACGGCGGCGACCTGGGAGCAGGCGCTGCGGCGGTGGGGCACCTCCTCGCTCGGCGACGCGCTGGCGCCGGCGACGCGGCTGGCCGCCGAGGGCTTCACGGTGGACGAGACGTTCCGCGCGCAGACCGCCGCCAACGAGGCGCGCTTCCGCGACTTCCCCGCCACCCGGGAGCTGTTCCTGCCCGGCGGCGAGCTGCCCGAGGTGGGCAGCACGCTGCGCAACCCCGACCTGGCCGGCACCTACGCGCGGCTCGCCGACGCGGGCACCCGGGCGCTGTACCGCGGCGACCTGGGCGCGGACGTGTCCGCCGCGGTCCGCCGCCCGCCGGTCGACCCGGACGCCGACCGGGTCGTACGCCCCGGCGACCTGCGCCCCGCCGACCTGCGGTCCTACCGCGTCGCCCGGCAGCAGCCGACCCGCGTGGGCTACCGCGGGCTCGACGTCTACGGCATGGCGCCGTCGTCGTCCGGCGGCACCACCGTCGGGGAGGCGCTGAACATCCTGGAGGGCACCGACCTGGGCGAGTCGTCCGAAACCCAGTACCTCCACCGCTTCCTGGAGGCGTCCCGCATCGCCTTCGCCGACCGCGGCCGCTGGGTGGGCGACCCGCGCTTCTCGAAGGTGCCGACGCGGGGGCTGCTCTCCCAGTCGTACGCGGACTCCCGCGCCTGCCTGATCTCCCCCGACTCCGTGCTGCCCAGCCCGCTCGCCCCGGGCGACCCGCGCCGCCCGGACGGCGGCTGCGAGGCGGCGCGGGCGCCGGCGGGCACGTCGTACGAGGGGCCGAGCACCACGCACCTGACCACGGCCGACAAGTGGGGCAACGTCGTCGCGTACACCCTGACGATCGAGCAGACCGGCGGCAGCGGCATCACGGTGCCCGGCCGCGGCTTCCTGCTCAACAACGAGCTGACGGACTTCTCCTTCACCCCGTCCGTGCCGGGCGTGCCCGACCCGAACCTGCCGGGGCCGGGCAAGCGGCCCCGGTCCTCGATGTCGCCGACGATCGTCCTCGACGACGGCGAGCCGCTGCTGGCGACCGGCTCACCGGGCGGCTCGACCATCATCACCACCGTGCTGCAGGTGCTGACCGGGCGGCTGGACCGCGGGCTGACCCTGCCGGAGGCGATCGCGGCGCCGCGGGCGGCCCAGCGCAACACCGCCGCGACGACGGCGGAGCCGGCGTTCCTCGACCTGCCGGCCGGCGCGGAACTGACGGCGCTGGGGCACCGGTTCGCCGACGGCGGCGAGATCGGCGCGGCGACCGGCGTGGAGCGGCTGCCGGACGGGCGCTGGGTCGCGGCCGCGGAGCCCGAGCGCCGCGGCGGGGGCGCGGCGGCGGTGGTACGGCCGGCCGGGCGGGGCTGACGCCGGGCCGGGTTCCGGCGGACCGGGCCCGGCCGCGTACGCGAACGACGACCGGGGCGGGGCGACGAGCGCCCCGCCCCGGTCGTCGCAGGGAAACGCCGCCGGCCCGCACGCGCGTCAGGCGTGTGCGGGCCGGGACGGGGGACGGCCGCGGACGGCCGCGGCGCCATGGGCCGCCGCCGGCCGCGGCCGGGGAGACCGCGGACCCGACGGGGGGCGGATCCGCGGCCGGCTGCGGATCCGCGGTCAGCTGATGCGGTGCGAGCGGAAGAACCAGGCCTGCTTCTCAAGGTCCTGCGTCGCGGTGATGAGCAGGTCCTGGGTGATCAGGTCGGTGTCGTCGGTGTCCGCCACCCGCTGCCGCATGCGCGCGGAGGCCTTCTCCAGGATGTCGGTGACGTCGTCGATCACCTTCTGGTCGGAGATCTTCCCGGGGCCGACGTCCGGCAGCGGGCTGCCGGCGGCGATGGTCTTCGCCCGGCCGTCCGGGCTCACGCCCAGCGCGGCGGCCCGCTCGGCGACGGTGTCGGCATGGCCGCGGGCCAGCTCCACCACCTCGTCGAGCTGCAGGTGCAGCTCGCGGAAGAGGGGCCCGGTCAGGTTCCAGTGCGCCTGCTTGGCCTGCAGGGACAGGTCCAGCAGGTCGACCAGCGCGCCCTGCAGCGCCTCGCCGGTGACGTCCAGGGCCTTCTTGTCGAGGATCGTGGTCATGTGTGGGCGCCTCCTTGCTCCGTGCTCTGTGGACCCCATCCTACCTTAGACTCTGTCTAAAGTCCTGTCGGGCTACGCCGTCCGGGAAGGGCCCCGGTCACGGCGGCGGCGGGCGTCGCCCTCTTGTCCAGCGGCACGGGCACTTCTATCGTTCGCTCAGGTCTCGGCGCACGGAAAGTGACTCAGCCATGTCAGAGCGCACAGGGCGTGGACGGCACCGCCGCTACCGCCCCGGCCCGGTGTCGCGGGCCTCCCTCACCGTCACCGCGAGCGGCGCGGGGCTCGCGCTGCCGCTGGTCGCCGGCGCCGTCACGCCGGCCGCGGGCGCGTCCGCGGACTCCGTACACAGCCCGGCGAAGGACCGGGCGCAGGAGGACCGGGCGCAGGAACACCGGGCGCCGCAGCCTGACGGCGCGTTAACCGACGGCACCGGTACGGAGCCCTCCGCCGGCGGCAGCGCCGCCGAGCCGCAGGGCGGCCGGGCCGGCACCGTCGGCAAGAAGCCCGGGCACCACGAGGTCGTCACCGGGGAGACCCTCTCCGGCATCGCCGACCAGCACCGCATACGCGGCGGCTGGCCCGCCCTGTACGAGCGCAACCGCGGCGTCGTCGGCGCCGACCCCGACCTCATACTCCCCGGCCAGCGCCTCACCCTCCGCGGTGCCGCCGCCCCGCCGCGGCCCCGCGAGGACTCCCCCGCCGCCGGGACGAAGAAGCCCGGGGGCGACGAGGCGGAGCAGGACGGGACGAAGTCCGGGAAGACGTCCGGCAAGGCGAAGTCCGGCACGTCGAAGCCCGAGAAGGCGAAGCCGCGCAAGGCCAAGCCGCAGCGGACCAAGCCCGAGCGGACGAAGCCCGACACGAAGAAGCGCGCCGCCAAGCCCCGGGCCGAAGCCAAGCCCGAAGCCGAGCCGAAACCCGAACCGCAGTCCTCCCCCGACTACACCTCCCCGCTCGCCGGCGCCGCCGTCGGCACCCCGTACGGCGCCACCGGCAGCAGCTGGTCCAGCGGCTACCACACCGGGGTCGACTTCCCCGTCTCCGTCGGCACCGGGGTGCGGTCCGTGGCCGACGGCGAGGTCGTCAGCGCCGGCTGGGCGGGCGCGTACGGGTACGAGGTGGTCGTCCGGCACCGCGACGGCCGCTACAGCCAGTACGCGCACCTCTCCGCGATCACCGTGAGCGCCGGCCGTCCGGTCAACGCCGGGCAGCGCATCGGCCGCTCCGGCTCCACCGGGAACTCCACCGGTCCGCATCTGCACTTCGAGGTCCGCACCGGGCCGGGCTACGGGTCCGACATCGACCCGTTGCGCTATCTGCGCTCCCACGGGGTGCGCATCTAGCCCACACGCGCACCGCGCTGACCTGCGACTTGACGATTAGTCACGAGACTTCACGCGCCAAGGCTTGACCCTGCGGCACCCCGGGTGCTTAAACGTATCATCATGCCGAAGAAGACGCGTCCCACGGTCCGCGACGTCGCCGCCCTCGCCGGGGTGTCCGTCGCGACGGTGAGCTACGTGGTCAACGGGCGGGACGACCGGATCGGCGCGGACACCCGGGAACGGGTCCTCGCCGCCGTGCGGGACCTCGGCTACGCGCCGAACAGCTCCGCGCGCGGCCTGCGCAAGCGCCGCACCGAGCGGGTCTGCCTGGTGATCGGCTCGCTGGGCAGCCCCGTACAGGAGCAGCTGGTACGCGATCTGCACGCGGCCGCCGACGACGACGGCTACGGCGTGCTCACCCTGATAGTGGACTCGCCGGCGCACGCCGCGCACGCCACCAGGCTGCTCCGCCAGGGCGTGGCCGACGGCGCCGTCTTCTTCGACTCCGCGCGCCACTTCGGCGACCTCGGGGAGCTGGCCCGCGGCCGGCTCGCGATGGTCGTCGTCGACAACTCCGTGACACCGGACGGCTTCGACGTCGTCCGCACCCCCGAGTACGAGGCGTGCGGCGAGGCGCTGGACCACCTGCTGGCCGCGGGCCGCCGGCGCGTCGCGTTCCTCGGCCACCGGCACGACCTGGAGCTGGGCGACCGCTCCGCGCGGCTGACGGCGTACCGGGACGCGCTGCGGCGGCACGGCCTCGGGGCCGACGGCCGGCTCGTCGGCGCCGGCGCGGACAGCAGGGTCGAGGGCTACCGCGCCACCGCGGCGCTCATGGGCCTGCCGGAGCCGCCGGACGCGCTGTTCGTGGCCTCCGACCGGGCCGCCATAAGCGCGATATGGGCGGTCCGCGACACGGGCCGCACGGTGCCGGCGGACGTGGCGGTCCTCGGCGTCGGCAACCTGGCGGAGGGCTCGGTGATCCGCCCCGCGCTGAGCACCGTGGGGCAGCGGCAGGTCGACTTCAGCCGCGTCGCCCGGCTGCTGTTCGAACGGCTGGCGGCGGCGGACCCCCCGGGGAGCCGCGAGATCGTCCTGCCCTGGTCCTTCATACCCCGCGAATCGACGTGAACGAGCGCGTGACCCACGAGCGCGTGACCAACCGAAAGCACCGCGAGAGGAGCACCCGCATGTCAGCAAGGCCAGCCAGCAACGGTCCGTGGATGACCCGGCGCAGGATGCTGGGCGTCGCCGGCGGTGTCGCCGCGGCGGTCCCCCTGGCCGCCTGCGGCTCGGGCGCGCCCGAGGCCGAGTCCGGCGGCGGGGGCGGCACGTTCCTCGCCTACTGGAACAACGCACACGAGTTCGACGCCTACAAGGACGTCGTCGCGCAGTTCGAGGAGGACCACGGGGTCACCGTGGAGCTGCAGAAGTTCCAGTGGGAGGACCTGCGCACGAAGCTCGTCTCCGACTTCCAGTCCGGGAACGTGCCGGACGTGGTGGAGGAGCCGGGCAACTGGGTGCAGGAGTTCGCGCTCAGCGGGGACGCGCTGTCGCTGCAGAAGTACATCGACGAGGACGGCGCGAAGATCGGCTTCCCGGACGACTGGCTGCGGCCGGCCGTCGCCGACAACACCCACGACGGCCAGGTGTACGGCATCCAGATGCACTACACCTGCACGCTGCTGTTCTACAACCGCGGGATGCTCGCGGACGCGGGCATCGAGCCGCCCACCACCTGGGAGGACTTCCTCGCCGCGGCCCGCGAGCTGAACTCCGGGGACGTCAGCGGCACCGTGCTCAACGACGGGCTCAGCTACTCCTACCCGTGGATGCTGCAGAACGGCGTGCACGAGTACGACGCGGGCAGCGGCAAGCTGCTGCAGCCGCGCGCCGCCGCCATGGAGGCGATGCGGTTCCAGCGGGACCTGGTGCACGAGCACCAGGTCTCGCCCAAGCCGACGACCGCGCTCGACGTGACCCGCGCGGCGAAGTTCTTCGCCGCCGAGCGCACCGCGATGATCCTCACCGGCCCCTGGGACATCCCGATCATCAAGCAGTCCAACCCCGACCTGGACTACGGCATCGCGCAGGCGCTGACCGGCCGGCGGCAGGCGACGATCGCCGGCGGGACCACCCTGTTCATCCCCGCGAAGGCCGGCCGCCCCGACCTGTCGTGGGACTTCATCAAGCGGATCACGGCGCTGAAGACGGAGACCGCGGCGACCGAGCAGTCCAGCATGCTGATGCCGCGCAAGTCGTGGGCGAAGGAGGCGTCGGTCCTGGAGAACCCGGACGTCAAGCCCTTCACCGAGGGGCTGCCCTACGCGGAGGAGTTCCGCACCGACGTCTACACCACCGGCAAGGCGGGCGAGCTGGAGGACATCTACAAGACGCTCTACGAGAGCATGCTGATCGAGGGGGCCGGCGCGGAGGAGGCGTTCGCCGCGTACGACGACGCGGCCGCGAACATCCTCAAGGGCTGAGCACCCATGGCGACGCCCGCGAAGCTCACGAGCCCCACGGAGCTGTCCAAGCCCGCGAAGCGCGGGAGGCGCACGAAGCGCTCCCCGATCGCCCGGCGCCAGGCGCGCACCGCATACCTGTTCCTGACACCGGCGATCATCTTCTTCGGGGTCTTCTTCTACTACCCGATCGCCGACATCCTCAACACCAGCATGCTGACGGGCCAGCGGACCGACGAGTTCGCCGGGGTCGACAACTACACCAGCGCCTTCGAGGACCCGCAGGCGCGCAACGCCTTCAAGGTCACGCTCCAGTTCGCCGCCGGCACGACCCTCGGCGCCATCGTGCTCGGCATGGGCCTGGCGGTGCTCATCAACCAGCGGCTGCGCGGCAGCCTGGCGTTCAAGCTCGCGCTGCTGGTGCCGTACCTCACCTCGATCGCCGTGGTGGGCCTCATGTGGCGCAACATCCTCGACCCCGAGCTGGGCATCCTCAACCGGATCCTGTCGGACCTCGGGCTGCCCACGCAGGAGTGGCTGAACACCCACCCGGTGGCCACGATCGTCGCGGTGACGCTCTGGATGACCACGGGCCACACGATGATCCTCTTCCTGGCCGGGCTGCAGGGCATCCCCGACGTGTACTACGAGGCGGCCAAGGTCGACGGTGCCAACCGCTGGCAGCAGTTCCGGCGGATCACGGTGCCGCTGCTCACCCCGACCACGCTGTTCGTCTCCGTGATGGCGGTGATCACCGGGCTGCAGGCGTTCGGGCAGGCGTACATCATCACCCGCGGCGGCCCCGGGGAGGCGTCCGACCTGTTCGTCTTCCACGTCTACGAGCTGGCGTTCCGCGCCCGCGACTTCGGCTACGCGTCCGCGCTCTCGGTGCTCCTGCTGCTCGTCATCGTGGCGTTCACGCTGCTGCAGCTGCGCATCGGCCGGAAGCGGGAGGTGCAGTACTGATGACCGCCAGGACGTCCAGGGCGATCGCCTACCTGCTGCTCACCATCGCCAGCCTGATCACCATCGTGCCGCTGGTCTACATGGTGTCGCTGTCGCTGCAGACCGAGGCGGAGATGCTGTCCGCGGAGTCGGTGCTGTGGCCGGACTCGCCGCAGTGGGGCAACTACACCACGCTGTTCGAGGAGGCGCCGTTCGGCAACTTCATCATCAACAGCCTGGTGGTCGCGGGCGCGATCGCCGTCTCCCACCTCATCTTCGACCCGCTGGTGGGCTACGTGTTCGCGAAGTTCGACTTCCCCTTCAAGAACACGCTGTTCATCGCGATCCTCGCCACCCTGATGATCCCGCTCTTCGTCCGCATGATCCCGCTGTACGTGATGATGTCGGACCTCGGCTGGCTGGACAGCTACCAGGGGCTCATCGTGCCGTTCCTGATGGACGGCTTCGGCATCTTCCTCATGCGGCAGTTCATCCAGCCCATCCCGGACGACCTCATCCACGCCGCCCGGGTGGACGGGGCGAACGAGTTCACCATCTACTGGCGGATCATCCTGCCGCAGTGCAAACCGGCGCTGGCCGTGCTGGGCCTGTTCACGTTCGTCTTCCAGTGGAACGAGTTCCTCTGGCCGCTGGTGGCGACGACCTCGGAGAAGATGCGCACCATCCCCGTGGGGCTCACCCAGTTCAGCCAGGAGCAGTTCCAGCTGTGGCACCTCACCGCAGCCGGATCGGTCATCATGTTCGTGCCGACGGCCCTGCTGCTGATCTTCAGCCAGCGGTACTTCGTCCGCGGCATCACCCTGACCGGCCTGAAATGACCCCCGGCCCACCCGTGCGGAAAGGACCCCGATGCCCGACCGGCGTCCCCATGTCATCGTCGTGCTCACCGACCAGCAGCGCTGGGACACGACGGGCGCGGGCGGCAACCCGCTCGACCTCACGCCCGCGTTCGACCGGATGGCCCGCTCGGGCACGTACGCGCGGACGGCGGTCACTCCGCAGCCCGTCTGCGCGCCGGCCCGGGCGGCGCTGCAGACGGGCCGGTGGCCCACCGCCACCGGCTGCTTCCGCAACGGCATCCCGCTGCCCCGCGACGCCCGTACGCTCGCGCACCACTTCGGCGACGCGGGCTACACCACCGGGTACATCGGCAAGTGGCACCTGGCCGGCGAGGACCCGGTGCCGCCGGCGGACCGCGGTGGCTACCGGCACTGGCTGGGCGCCAACATCCTGGAGTTCACCTCCGACGCGTACCGGACGGTGATGTACGACGAGGACGGCGAGCCGGTGCGGCTGCCCGGCTACCGCTCCGACGCGCTGTTCGACGCGGCGATCCGGTTCGCCGCCGACCACCACGAGGAGCCCTTCTTCCTCTTCCTCTCCCTCATCGAGCCGCACCACCAGAACGAGGTGGACGACTACCCCGCCCCCGACGGCTACGCGGAGCGCTACACCGGCCGCTGGCTGCCGCCGGACCTGGCCGCGCTGTCCGCCGCCTCCCCGGGGGGCACGGCGCACCGGCACATCGCCGGCTACCTGGGCCAGGTCCGGCGCGTCGACGAGGGCCTGGGCCGGCTGCTGGACGCGCTGCGCAGCATGGACCTGCTCGACGACACGATCGTGGCGTTCACCTCCGATCACGGCAGCCACTTCCGTACCCGCAACTCCGAGTACAAACGCTCCTGCCACGACGGTTCGATCCGGGTGCCGCTGGCCCTGCGCGGCCCCGGCTTCGACGGCGGCCGGGTGCTCGACGCCCCCGTTAGCACCCTCGACCTGCCGCCGACCCTCCTGGACGCCGCGGGTCTCGACGTCCCGGAGGAGATGTCCGGACGCTCCTTCCTGCCGCTGGTCCGCGATCCCGGGGCCGACTGGCCGGAGGACGTCTTCGTCCAGGTCAGCGAGTCCGAGTGCGGACGGGCGCTGCGCACCTCACGGTGGAAGTACTACGTCGTCGACCCCGCGGCCGACGGCTGGCGTACCCGCTCCGGCGGCAGGTACGTCGAAACGGCGCTGTACGACCTGGCCCACGACCCGTACGAGCTGGACAACCTTGTCGGGCTCGCCTCCCACCGTGCGCTCGCCGACGGGCTGCGCGCACGGCTGCTGGCGCGGATCGCGGCGGCGGGCGAGCCGGAGCCGGTGATCGAGGCGGCTCCGGAGCGCCGCGCGGAGCAGCGTCGGGTCGATCCCACCGTGCGCGGATTCAAACTGGCCGGCATGCGCTTCGGGCACCAGCGCAAGCAGCCCTGAACCCCGGTGGGGCGAGCCCATGGCGGCCGCTCAGGCGGCCGCCATGGGCGGGCAGATGCAACGGACGCGGCCGCAGCGCGGACACACCGGCACGAGCGCGGCCGCGGGCCGCGGGTGGGGTAGGTGACTGGTCATCTCGGATCCTCCGCCCGGCTGTGAGAACGTGATCTCCTACTCGTTAGACGCAGCGGGGAGCGATCAGGTTTATGTGCAGCCGCACACAGTAGGAACACCGTGCCGCGAACGAACCCGTCCGGGGCGGGTGGGCCGGCCCGGACGGGCGGCCCGCGAGGCGCCCGCGAGGCGGCGGTGAGGTCTCCGCGCCCGCACCACACCCCGCCCGGCCTGCGGTTGTTGACTTGAACCATTGTTGAAGTTGCACGGTGGTCGCATGACGACGACTCCCGCAACCCCAGCGCCGCCCACGGGCTACGACGACCTGCCGCGGCTGATGTCCCTGATGACCGGCGACGAGAAGCACGGTCCCGCCGCCACCTCCACCCTCGACGCCCTGTGGGTCCTCTACGACCGGGTGCTGCGGGTGACCCCCGCGACCGCCGAGACGCCCGACCGCGACCGGTTCCTGCTGTCCAAGGGCCACGGCCCGATGGCGTACTACGCCGTGCTCGCCGCCAAGGGCTTCGTGCCCGTCGACTGGCTGCCCGGCTTCGGCTCGTACGACTCGCCGCTCGGCCACCACCCCGACCGCACGCTGGTGCCCGGCGCCGAGATCGGCAGCGGCTCGCTCGGCCACGGCCTGCCGCTGGCCGTCGGCACCGCGCTCGGGCTGCGCGCCCGGGGGCTGTACGGCCGGCCGGGCCGGGACCCGCGGGTGTGGGTGCTCGTCGGCGACGCCGAGCTGGACGAGGGCAGCAACCACGAGGCCATCGCCTACGCGGGCGCCGCCGGCCTGGACACGCTGCACACCCTCGTCATCGACAACTCCTCCGCCACCTACGCGCTCCCCGGCGGCATCGCCGCCCGCTTCGCGGCCGCCGGCTGGTCCACCACGACCGTCGACGGCCGCGACCACGAGGCGCTGCACGCCGCCTTCACCGCCCCGCACCCCGGCCGGCCGCACGCCGTCGTCGCCGCCGTCGAGCCCGCGTACGTCTGACCCACCCTCATCCGGAAAGGACACCCGACCATGGACACGATGCGCGAGCGCTTCGCCGCCGTCACCTCACGGCTGCTTGACGAGGACCCCCGACTGGCCGTCGTACTCGCCGAGATCGGCACCGACGGCTTCGACGCCGCGGGCCGCCGGCACCCGGAGCGGGTGATCAACGTCGGCATCCGCGAGCAGCTGCTCGTCGGGGTCGGCGGCGGACTCGCCCTGGCCGGGATGCGCCCGGTGCTGCACACCTTCGCCAGCTTCCTGGTGGAGCGCCCCTTCGAGCAGGTCAAGCTCGACCTCGGCCACCAGGAGGCGGGCGCGGTGCTGGTCAGCGCCTACGGCTCGTACGACTGGCCGGCCGGCGGCTACACCCACATGAGCCCCGGCGACGTGGCGCTGCTGGACACCCTCGACGGCTGGACGGTGCACGTGCCGGGCCATCCGGACGAGGCCGAGACGCTGGTGCGGCGGGCCGCCGCCGCGGGCGACGACAAGGTGTACGTGCGGCTGTCGGGGCAGTCGAACACGGCGGGGCGGCCGGTCGACGGCGCGGGGTTCCTGACCGTGCGCGAGGGCCGCGCGGGCGTGGTCGTGGCGGTCGGCCCGGTGCTGGACGACGTGCTGGCCGCGACCGAGGGCCTGGACGTGACGGTGCTGTACGCCACGACCGTACGGCCCTTCGACGGCGCCGCGCTGCGGGCCGCGGTGGGCGCGGGGCGCTCCGCGGACGTCGTCCTGGTCGAGCCGTACCTGGCCGGCACCTCCACGGCGTACGCGAACGACGCGCTGGCCGACGTGCCGCACCGGGTGCTGGGGCTGGGCACCGGGCGGCGCGAGCTGCGGCGCTACGGCACGGTCCCCGAGCACGTGCGCGCCCACGGGCTGGACGCGGCGTCACTGCGCGAGCGGATCGCGGCGTTCACGGCCGCGCCGGCCGCGGCCCGGGCCTGAGCCCGGCTGCCCGGGCCCCGCGGGGCCCCCGGCGTCCCGCCGGACCCCCCGGGGCGCCTCAGGACTCCCCGGCCAGCTCCGGGTGCTCCGCGAGCAGCCGGGGCGGGGCCGCCTGGCGCCAGGAGTCGGCAACGATGATCTGCAGCTCGTCGCGGTCCTCCAGGGCCGCGATCCGCACCCGCACCCAGGCGAACGACGCCTCGTGGTCGGCGATCCAGAACTTCTCCGGCTCCGCCAGCGCCAGCTCGTCCCGCTCCACCTTGGGGCAGCGCACCGCGAACGACGTCTCGTCCTCCGGCAGGGTGAGGAACATCCTGCCCTTCACCCGGAACGTGGGCATGCCCCAGGCCAGCTTCTCCGCGGTCTGGGGCAGCGCCAGGGCGGTCCGGCGTACGTCCTCGGCGGTGAAGGTCATCGGTGCTCCCCGTCGTTCACACGTGCTTGTCGAGCCAGTCGAGCCAGTCGAGCCAGTCGAACAGGTCAGCCTGGACCTCGTCCCGGTTCGTCTCGTTGAGGATCTCATGGCGGGCCCCGGGGTACGCGCGCCAGGTCGGCTCGCGCAGCCCCGCGTAGCGGAAGTCCTCCAGCAGCTCGGCGACGTGCGTGAGGCGCTGGTTGCACGGGTCCCGGTCGCCGGCGGCGAGGTGCACGGGCGGGTCGGCCGGGATACGGGCCACGTGGTGCGGATCGTTGATCTTCCGGGTGCCGAGCACCCGGCCCAGCGACAGCGCGACGTCGAACGGGAAGCCGCAGCGCCCGTCGGCGACGCAGGCGTCGGCCTCGGCCGGGTCGCGGGAGGGCCACTCGAAGCCGGTGCGGTGCTCGCACGGGTCGTTGAACGCGCGCCAGGGGTCCGCGTCGCCGGTGCCGGTGACGCCGTAGCCGCCGGTGGCGGTGGCGGTGGCGGCGGCGGTGGCCGTGGCCGCGGTGGTCGGAGGCGGCGACGGCGCAGCCGTGGGCGGTGAGGAAGCGGGCGAACCGGTCGTAGCGCAGGCCGTGCTCGGCGGCGCCGTGCACGATCTGCACCAGGGCCCGCGGCCGGCCGCCGCCGGGCAGCCAGGTGTACGCGGCGACCCGGGTGCCGTCCGCGGCCTGCAGGGTGTCGGAGTGCCTGCGGCCCGCCTTCCCCGCGCTCTGTCTGCTTCCCGGCCCCAGCCTCTCCCGCCGGGGCGCCGGAGACCGGGCCGGCCGCCGCCGGAGATCAGCCGGCGAAGGAGACCACGAGGTGGTCCTCCACCGGCACGTAGCCCAGGCGCCGGTACAGGGCGTTGCTGGTGGGGTTGGCGAGGTCGGTGAAGAGGAGCACGTCGCGGGCGCCGGCGGCCAGGGCCGCGCGGCTCACGGCGGCGGTGGCGGCGGCCGCGTAGCCGCGGCGGCGCAGCGGCGGCGGGGTGTAGACGGGCGCGACGCGGACCATGCCGGCGATGGTGCGGGTGACGCCGGCGTACGACACGGGCCGGCCGCCGTCCTCCCAGAGCGTCGCCCCGCCGTACGCGAGCCGGTCGGCCACCGCGCGGGCCGGGTCGCCGGCGCCGCCGGCGGACTCCGCGTGGAACCGCCGGGTCCAGTCCACCAGTAGGTCCCGGTCGTCCCCGGTCGCGGCCCTGGCGTACCCGGGCGGCGCCGGGTCGGGCGGGGCCAGCTCCCCCAGCCGGTACAGCCGGTTCCGCTCCTCGACGGTGGCGGCTTGACCGGTGCGCCCCGTCCAGGCGGCGGCGAACGCCTCGGCCGCCGCCCGCCCGGCGTTCACGCCGGAGGTCGGCAGCCCGGCGGCGGCGCGCAGCCGGGCCAGCCCCGCGGCGGCGGCCGCCGGCATCCGGGAGAGCAGCGGCGGGAACGGCGGCGTGGCCAGGTACGCCCCCGCCACCCGGCCGTCCGGTGCCCGCCACCAGCCGAACTCCGGCCGCCCGTCGCCGTACCGGTCGAGCCCGGCGGCGGCGAGCGAGGCCGCCGCCGTCAGCAGGACGGTGTGCGGGGCGGGGTCGGCGCGCAGGAAGGGCCCGGCGGCGGCGGTGAAGGCGTCGAGGTCGTGCGTCGTGGTCCAGCTCATCCCCCACCCTGCACCGCCGCGGCGTGCGGGCGCACCGGGATTTCGCCGGCCCGCCCGCACCCCGGTTCCGGCTCAGGGCTGCGGGACGCCGGGCTGCTCCACCTCCTGGATGCCCGGCGTGCCCGCCGTGACGTGGACGCGGGCGCGGGTGCGGACGGGGGCGCCGGGGGCGGAGACGTAGGGGACCACGCGGTAGTCGGTGCGCCAGTGGTCGCGGGTGACCTCGCAGACGCCGTAGCCGCGCTGGACGTTGTGGAACTTCATATGCGGGTTCTCCCGCAGCCAGACCCGGCCCCACTCGTCCTGGTCCGCGCCGTTGCCACCGGAGCTGATGGAGGTGCCGAGGAACTCCACGCCGACGGTGGCCGAGGCCGGGTCGTCGAAGTCGTGCTTGAGGTCGGCGGCCACGCTGCGGTGGGCGTCGCCGGTGACGACGACGAAGTTGCCGATGCCGCGCTCTTCGACGCCGTCGAAGAGGCGCTGCCGGGCGGCGGCGTAGCCGTCCCAGGTGTCCATGCCGAACGCCTGCTCGATCCCCTCGGCGGAGTCGCCCTGCATGGTCATGATCTGGTTGGCCATCACGTCCCAGGTGGTGTGCGACCGGGTGAGCCCGTCGAGCAGCCAGGCCTCCTGCTCGGCGCCCAGTATGGTGCGCTCCGGGTCGAGCCGCTCGTCGCAGCCGAACTGCCGCCCGTCGCCGCACGCCTGGTTGTCACGGAACTGGCGGGTGTCGACGACGTGGAACTGGGCGAGGGTGCCGTAGGGCAGCCGGCGGTAGAGCTGGATGTGCGGACCGGTGGGCAGGGAGGAGCGGCGCAGCGGCAGGTTCTCGTAGTACGCCTGGAAGGCGGCCGCGCGCCGGGCTTCGAACCGGGCGCCGCCGACGTCGTCGCCGTCGAGGCCGTCGGCCCAGTTGTTGTCGACCTCGTGGTCGTCGAGGACGGCGATCCACGGGTGGGCGGCGTGCGCGGCCTGCAGGTCGGGGTCCGACTTGTACTGGCCGTAGCGTACGCGGTAGTCGGCGAGCGAGGACAGCTCGTGGGCCGGCAGGTGGCCACGGCCCAGGGTGCCCTGCGCGTCGCCCTCGTAGACGTAGTCGCCGAGGTGGACGACGACGTCGACGTCCTCCCCTGCGAGGTGCCGGAGGGCGGTGAAGTACCCGTCGGGGTAGTTCTGGCAGCTGGTGAAGGCGAAGGCCATCGAGGCCACGGAGGCGCCCGCGGCGGGCGCCGTCCTGGTGCGCCCGGCGGGGCTGACGTGCCGGCCGGCGCGGAAGCGGTACCAGTACTCCCGGTCCGGCTCCAGCCCGCGGACCTCGGCGTGCACCGAGTGCCCCAGCTCGGGGACGGCCGGCTCGACCCCGGCGCGCCGGATCCGCCGGAAGCGCGGGTCCTCGGCGATCTGCCAGAGCACCGGCACCCGGTACCCGGGCATCCCGCCCCGGCCGTCCGCCGCCAGCGGCTCGGGCGCGAGCCGGGTCCAGAGCACGACCCCGTCGGGCGCCGGGTCGCCGGAGGCGACGCCGAGCGCGAACGGGTCGCCGCCGAAGCGGGGCTCCGCCCAGGCGGGAGCGGCGGACAGGGCGGCGAGGGGCGGTGCGGCGGCCAGGGACACCCCGGACGCGAGCGCGAGGAACCGGCGGCGGCTGAAACCCGGGGTGGTGGTGAAACGGGACAAGGGGCCTCCCAGTGAACGGTGTCTGAGTCCTGGCGACGCGCGGGGAGCCGCACCAACATAGGTGCGTGCGGGCACGGTTGGGCACCTCTGCGACCGGCTCGGGCGCGGACGGCGACGGGCGCGGACGCCCTGACCGATATCGCTCGGCGCAGGCCGTCGTAGGTATAGCCAAAGAAGGTGCGATCAGGTTGCCGCGCGTATGCGCACGGGCAGGTACGGCCCGTCACGGTCGATTCCTGCTTCCTAGGAGACAGAACATGACACCCAAGAAGAACAGGAGTGGCGCCAAGTTCGACGTATCGACTCCGGTGGAGGTCACTTTTCCGCCGATCTCGTGCCCGATCCGGGCCCGGCTGCACCCCGAGGCGGCCGGGCTGGACGACCACATCATCGCCTGGGCCCGCCACGCCGACCTGATACGCGACGGTATGGCCACCGACCACTTCCACCGCGCCGGCTTCGGCCGGTTCACCGCCGCCGTGTACCCCCGCGCCCGCCAGCTGGAGCTGGTCGCCGAGTGGCAGCTCTACAACTGGATCGTGGACGACCAGCTGGACGAGGGCCACGTCGCCCGCACCGCCGCCCAGCGGCTGCACACGGCCGCCGGGCTCTGCGCCCAGCTCGACCCCGACCTGGACGCGCCGGCCCCGTCCGGCCCTCTCGCCGCCGCGCTCGCCGACCTATGGGAGCGTACGGCCAAACCCATGTCCCGCGCCTGGCGCGAGCGGTTCGCCGCGCACTACCGCGACTTCCTGGCGTTCACGATCCTCCCGCACACCGAACCGGCCCGGATCGGCCGCCAGTCGCTCGCCGACTTCCAGCGCCGCCGCCGGCTCAACTCCGGCTGCGAGATGAGCTTCGACCTGATCGAGCCCGCGAACTTCACCGAGATCCCCCCGGCCGTCGCCGCCAGCGACGCCTACCGGGCCGTACGGGACGCCGCGAACGACGTCATCTCCTGGACCAACGACATCTACTCGGTGCACAAGGAGATCGCCCGCGGCGATCACGACCACCTCGCGGCGGTGCTGTGGCGCCTGGGCGGCGGCACCTGGCAGGACGCGCTCGACGAGGCGGCCGCCCGGGTCGGGGACCGTACCGCGGACTTCGCGTCCGCCGTCCGGGACATACGCGCCATGCGGCCGCTGTTCGGCCTCGACCCCGGCCGGTGGGCGCCGGTGGAGGAGTCGCTCGCCGACCTGGGCGACTGGATCGCGGGCAGCCTGGAATGGCACGGCTGGTCGCCGCGCTACCGGGAGGTGGCCGCCACAAGGGTCGGCAGCGCGCCCGGGTACATAGAGCCGCACCTGGTCTAGACGCCGCTCCGCGGCAGTGCGTCAGTATCCGCGCCACCACGCGACCAGCGTCCGCCACAGCGACGCCCGCCGCCGGCGGCCGGCCGCCGCGCGGGCCCCCGCCGGGAGGCCGTTGGACCGCGCCGGCGCCTCGGGGGCGGCGTCCTGGGCCACCGGCGCCGCCGCGCTGGCCACCGCGGCCGGTACCCGCTCCCCCGCGGCCGGCGCCGGCACGCCGTTCGCGGGCGCGGCCGGCCCCGGGACGACGGCGGCCGCCGGCTCCCCGACGGCCGGACGCGGGCCCGGCCGGACCGGCGTGAACACCACCGGCAGCTCGACGAGTTCGCGGGAGAGCAGCGACGTGCGGTGCTCCAGCTCCTCCTCCGGCACCGCGAGGCTCAGGTCCGGCAGCCGCGCCAGCAGCGTGTCGATCCCGGTGTCGGCGATGGCCCGGCCGATGTCCTGGCCGGGGCACTCGTGCGGACCGCCGCTGAACGCCAGGTGCGAGCGGTTGCCGTGCACCGGCACGGCGAGGTCGGGGCGGATCTCGGGGTCGAGGTTGCCCGCGGCCAGCCCCAGGATCAGCAGGTCACCGGCCTTGATCTGCTGGCCGGCCAGCTCGGTGTCCCCGGTGGCGTACCGCCCGTAGACGGCCGTGAACGGCGGCTCGTCCCACAGCACCTGCTCCAGCGCGTCCGGCAGCGTCATGTGGCCGCCGGCCAGGTTGCCGCGGAAGCGGCTGTCGGTGAGCACCATGCGCAGGGTGTTCGCGATCAGGTTGGCCGTGGTCGAGTACGCGGCGATCAGCACCAGCCGCAGGTGCTCGACCAGCTCGTCTTCGCCGAGCCCCGACTCGTGCGCCACGAGCCAGGAGGCGAAGTCGTGCCCGGGCGCCGCCTGCTTGCGCGCCACCAGGTCGCGCAGCGTCTGCACGATGTAGTCGTTGCTGGCGATCGCGGTCTCGGAGCCCTTGACCATGTCCCGCGCGGCCTCGACCAGCCGGGGGCCGTACGACTCGGCCATGCCGAGGGCCTTCGTCATCACCAGCATCGGCAGGTGCTCCGCGAACTGCCCCACCAGGTCCGCCCGGCCGGTGTCCGCGAAGTCGTCGATGAGCTGGCCGGAGAAGCGGGTGACGTGGCGCCGGATGCCGTGCCGGTCGAAGCGCTTCATGCTGTCGGTGACCGCGGAGCGCAGCCGCCGGTGCTCGGCGCCGTCGACGAAGGAGCACATCGGCACCCAGGTCACCAGCGGCAGCAGCGGGTTGTCCGGCCCGACCTGGCCGTCCCGCAGGAAGCGCCAGTTGCGCGAGTCGCGGGAGAAGCGCGTCGGGTTGCGGGTGACGTCCAGCAGCTCGCGGTAGCCGAGGACCAGCCAGGCGGGCAGGTCCCCGTTGACGAGGACGGGGGCGACCGCGCCGTGCTCGGCGCGCAGCCGCTCGTACAATCCGTACGGGTTCGAGGCGGCCTCGGGGCCGTGCATCCGGGCCGGGCCGTCCGTACGGCCCCCGCCGGAGTGCGCGGGGCAGCCCGGCGGGGGCGCGGGGGCCGCCCCGGTCTCGGGGCCGGCGGCCGGATCGGGGGGCCCGGCGGCGGGTACGGGGTCGGAATCGGTGGTCACGACGCCTCCGTGGTCAGGGCGATGGAGTGCAGGAAGCGCGCCAGGGACATGAGGACGCCGCGGGAGGAGTCCCGGTCGCGCGCGTCGCAGGTGATGAGCGGCACGTGCTCGGGGAGGTCGAGCGCGGCGCGTATCTCGTCGAGGGAGTGGCGGGGGGCGTCCGGGAAGCGGTTGACCGCGACGAGGAAGGGGACGCCTCCCTCCTCCAGCCGGCCGAGGACGTCGAAGCAGGCCTCCAGACGGCGGGTGTCGACCAGGACCACGGCGCCGAGCGCGCCCTCGAAGAGCCCCTGCCACAGGAACCAGAAGCGCTGCTGCCCGGGCGCGCCGAACAGGTAGAGCACCAGCCGGTCGTTGAGGCTGATCCGGCCGAAGTCCATGGCGACGGTCGTCTCGCTCTTGTCCGGAACGCCGACGAGGTGGTCCACCCCCTCGCCGGCCCGGGTCATCGTCTCCTCGGTCGTCATCGGCTCGATCTCGCTCACCGCGCCGACCATGGTCGTCTTCCCGACGCCGAATCCGCCGACGACCACGACCTTCACCGACGTCGTCGCCGAGGCCGGCAGGAGGTCCTCGCTGCGCGGACCCACGACGGCGTCAAAGCTGTTCGAGTCCATCCATTACTTCCTCGAGGAGTCGCAGGTCTGCCACGGGCGGCACGGACGAGCGGGTCTCGACCGCTCCCTCCGCCATCAGGTCCGCCACGAGCACCGCCACCGCGCTGAAGGGCAGCCGCAGATAGGCGGTCAGCTCGGCGACGGACAGCGGCGCGCGGCACAGCCGGACGATCGCCGCGCGCTCCGGCTGCATCCCGGGCGCCGGCTGCGCCCGGGAGATGACGAGGGTGACCAGGTCGAGCGCCTCCGGGGCGGCGGTGCCGCTGCGCCCTCCGGTGATGACGTAGAGCCGTTCGGGACCGTCGTCGTGCCACTCGTGGTCCGCTTCTTTCATATGGCCTGTCCGTCGCTCCGCGGTGGGCTTGTCAGGTGTGCCCCGATGCGTGCGACGAGATCGCGCATGCGCTGGCCCATCAGGCCCGCGTCGACCCCTTCGTCGGCCGCGACGGCCAGGTACGCCCCGGCACCCGCGGCCATGAGATAGAAGAAGCCGCCGCTGACCTCGATGACCAGCATCCGCATCTTGCCGTTGCTGTCCGGAAAGACGCTGGCGATCGACTTCGCCAGGCTCTGCAGCCCGGCACAGGCCGCCGCGAGCCGGTCGGCGGTGTCCGGCTCCGTGCCGTGCTGTGCCATCCGCAGCCCGTCGGAGGACAGGACCACGACGTGCCGGGTCTCGGGGACGCTCTCGGCCAGATCCCGGAGCATCCAGTCCATGTCCGCTCGCTGCGCCACGTCAGTCCTCCTCGCCCGATGATGGATTCGACGGTTCCGTGGCTCCGTCGCCGCGCGGAGGGCGGGCGGAGCGGTCCGGGCGTATGTCGTCGGTCTCCTCGGCACCCGCGCCCGGGGCGGCTCTGCCCGGTTCCGGGGGCTCCCCGGAGGCGGGCGCGCCGGTGTCCCCGGACGGGTCCTCGCCCTCCAGTCCGCGGGTGAAGTCGTCCAGCCACAGGCCCGGTTCGACGGCGCGGCCCTCCGCGCCGCCGTTCTCGGTCCCGGCCGGGTAGGCGGTGGCCGTACGGCGGCCGGCCGGGCCGCCGCGCGCCGGGGCGGCCGGCGGCACGGCCGGCGCCCGGCGGCGGCGCTGCGGCAGCCCGCCGGCGACCGGCTCGGCGTGCGCCGGCGGCGAGGGCTGCGGGCCCGGCTGCCGCGAGGGCGGCACCCGGTCCGCGGCGCGCCGGGGGCCTTCGCGGGTGCCCGCGGAGCCCGCGACCCCGGCCGGCGGGAGCGGCGTGGAGTCGCGCAGCGGGCGCGGCCCGGAGGTGGCGCCGATGCCGTGGGCGGCGCCGGTGGCGGGGGTGGTGGTGAGCAGGACCTGCGGCACGACGAGCACCGCGCGGACGCCGCCGTACGCGGACGGGCGCAGCGAGACGCGGAAGTCGTACGTCTGCGCCAGCCGGCCGACGACCGCGAGCCCGAGCCGCGGCGTCTCGCCGAGGTCGTTGAGGTCGATGCCGGCCTGGGCCTCGGCGAGCATGTGCTCGGCGCGCTCGCGCGCCTCCTCGCTCAGGCCCACGCCGCCGTCCTCGATCTCGATGGCGACGCCGTTCTGCACCTCGGTGGCGGACAGGTGGACCTTGGCGTGCGGCGGCGAGTAGCGGGTGGCGTTGTCGAGGAGTTCGGCGACGGCGTGGATCAGCGGCTCGACGGCCGAGCCGACGACGGCGACCTCGGCCACGGGGTGCAGCTCGACGCGCTGGTAGTCGATGATCCGGGACATGCCGCCGCGCAGCACGCTGTAGAGGGCGATGGCCCTGCCCCACTGGCGGCCGGGGCGGTCCCCGCCGAGCACGGCGATGCTGTCCGCGAGCCGCCCGACCAGCGCGGTGCCGTGGTCCAGCTTGAGCAGGTCGGCGAAGAACTCGTGCCGCCGGCCGTGCCGGTCCTCCATCTCGCGCAGGCTGCGCGCCTGCTGGTGGATGATGGCCTGCACCCGGCGGGCGATGTTGACGAACCCGCGCTCGGCCGAGACCCGGAGGTCCTCGGCGTTCTGCACCGCCTCGACGACGGAGCGCAGCGCGGTCGCGTGCGCGGCGCGGACCTGCGGGCTGAGCGACTTCTCGGCCTCTATGTCCGTCAGCACGTCCTCGGCGTACTCGCCCCGCTGCAGCCGCGCGACGGCCTGCGGCAGCAGGCCCGCGAGCCGCACCGTCTCGGCCTCCTGGGCGGCGAGCCGGCGCTCCCACGCGGCCTGGTGCTCGGCGTGCCGGGCGTACAGCTCGCTGGCGGCCCGCCCGCGGCGCTCGGCCTCGGCGGCGGCGAGCGCGACGACGACGGTGGCGACGATGCCGCACACGGCGACGGGGGCGCGCGCGTCCCGGGAGACGAGCGGCAGGGCGATGGCCGTGCTCACGACCACGACGGCGGTGGGTATCAGCCACCAGCGGACGAAGCCCGTCCGCCGGTCGCCGGTGGCGGGTCCCGCTGGATCCATCAGCATCCTCAGGGTCGAACGACTGTGTGGCGCCAAGCGATCACGCTGAGCATCGCAAGCAGCTTAGTGCGCTCCGCTTGCCGCTGGCATAGGTTCGCCGCATGTCCAACTAACGCACGCTTCACGTTAGTTGGCGGTCAGTCAGCCATCCGGTTCTGACCGTTTTTCAGCCGGTACCGAGCAGTTCGAGGACATCGGCATCCGACAGCTGCTCGAAGTCGTCGTACCAGAGTCCGACCGCGCCGAACGACGCCGGCGTGTGCAGGCAGAGCACGTCGTCCGCCTCGCTCCGGACCGCCCGCAGCCCGCCCGCCGACGCCACCGGCACGGCCAGCGTGAGCCGCGCGGGGCCCGCCGCCCGCGCCGCGCGCAGCGCCGCCCGCGCGGTCGCGCCGGTGGCGAGCCCGTCGTCCACGACGACGGCCCAGCGCCCGGCCAGCGCGGGCGCCGGGCGGCCCGCCCGGTAGAGGTCCTCGCGGCGGCGCAGCTCGGCGCGCTCCCGCTCGGCCACGGGTGCGAGGTCGCCGGCGGTGTACCCGGCGGCGGCGAGCGCGTCCGGGTCGTAGAGCGGCGGGGCGTCGCCCGCCACCGCGCCGAGCCCGTACTCCGGGTGGTGCGGATGGCCGATCTTGCGCACGAGCAGGACGTCGAGCGGCGCGCCGAGGGCGCGGGCGACCTCGTACGCGACGGGCACGCCGCCACGCGGCAGCGCGAGCACCACGGGCGGGGGCGGGGCGCCGGCCCCGGGCCGGCCGCCCTGCAGCCGGCGGGCGAGCGTGCGGCCCGCCTCCGTGCGGTCCTGGAAGCGCATGGGTCCCGCTCCGTCTTCGGCCCCCCCCCGGTCACGTCACATTGTGCGCCGGCCCGGGCGGGACCGCACCTCGGGCCGCGCCGCGCGGTCAGCGGCGGCGCAGGTGCACCACGGTCGCGTCGAGGTCGCCGGCCAGCCCCGGGTGCAGCCCCCGGTGCGCGAGCACCGCGCCGCGCAGCACCGCACCCGGCTCGCCGCCCGCCAGCACCTCGTACTCGGCGGCGGTGTCGAGCGCGGCGAGCCGCAGCGGCGGCAGCGGCTCGCGGTAGCGCTGCGCCTGCAGCCAGGCGAGGACGACGACCTCGTCGGCGCGCCCGGGGTCGTCGCCGAGGACGTACTGCACCGCGGTCAGGCCCTCCTGCGGCGGGCGCAGCCGGTACAGCCGGCCGAGCTGGACGGCGGGGCGGATGCGCTTGTACAGCTCCACCCAGCGCCCGGCCTCGGCCAGCTCCTCGTCGCCCCACCGCGCGAGGTCGCCGCCGACGCCGAGCACGCCGGCCATGGCGCTGACGAAGCGGTAGCGCAGGCTGCTGACGCGGTCCTGCATCTGCTCGTTCGGGCTGTCGGTGACCCAGGCGGCCGTGACCCGGGCGGGGTGGATCTGGCCGATGCCGTGCTGGATCGGCAGCCGGTCGAGCGGGTCGGTGTTGTCGGAGGTCCACACCTGGTCGGTACGGGACAGGATGCCGAGGTCGATCCGGCCGCCGCCGCCCGAGCAGGACTCGAAGGCGACGTGCGGGTGCGCGGCGCGCAGCCGGTCCAGCAGCTCGTAGAGCCCCTGCACGTGCGGGACGGAGGGGTCGGTCTCCGCGCCCGGCTCGGTGAGGGAGCGGTTGAAGTCCCACTTGACGTAGTCGATGGGCGCGGAGCGCAGCAGCCCGTCGAGCCGGTCCCACAGGTGCGCGCGGACCTCGGGCCGGCCGAGGTCGAGCACCAGCTGGTGGCGGAACTCGGTGCGCCGGCGGCCCGGCCGGTGGTGCACCCAGTCGGGGTGGGCGCGGTAGAGGTCGCTGTCGGGGTTGACCATCTCCGGCTCGACCCAGATGCCGAAGTGCATGCCGAGGCCGTGGACCTCGTCGGCGAGCGGCTTGAGCCCGTCGGGGAAGCGCTCGGGGTTGGGGGTCCAGTCGCCGAGCCCGGCCCGGTCGTCGGTGCGCGCGCCGAACCAGCCGTCGTCGACGACGAACAGCTCCACGCCCATCGCCGCGGCCCGCCGCGCCAGCTCGCGCTGGTGCCCCTGCTCGACGTCGAACTTGGTGGCCTCCCACGAGTTGTAGAGGACCGGCCGGGGGATGTGCGCCTCCGGTACGACGTGCGCGAGCTGCCAGGCGTGCCAGGCGCGGGACGCGGCGCCGAAGCCGCCGGCGGTGTAGAGCCCGGCGAAGACGGGCGCGGTGTACGACTCGCCGGGCGCGAGCCGGACCAGCCCGGAGTCGTCGTGCCCGGCGCCGCCGACGGCCTGCACGACGCCGTCGGGGAGCTGCTGCACGGCGATGCGCCAGGACCCGGACCAGGCCAGCGCGCAGCCGTAGACCTCGCCGTGCTCCTCGCCGGCGGTGCCGTCGTCGAGGGCGATCCACGGCAGGTGGCGGTGCGAGGTGTGGCCGCGGCGGCTGCCGATGACGGTCTCGCCGGGGGTCAGCTCGGCGCGGGCGAGCAGGCTCTCGGCGGCCCAGCGGCCGTGCAGGTGGGACAGCCGGCGGCGGTCGGCGCGCGGCAGGGTCCAGGCCGCCGAGTCCAGCCGCAGCAGCTCCAGGACGGGGTCGTCCGGGCCGCCCTCGTGGCCGGCCGTGGCCCAGCGCTCCAGCACGTCGGCGCCGGCGCGCATGCGGTAGTGCAGGGTGACGGCGAGCCGGTGCACGGGGTCGTGGAAGGTGAGGCGCAGCTCGTCGTCCGCGGTCGCGGCGCCGCGGAACTCCCACTCGCTGCCGCGGCCGCCGGGGCCGGGGGCGCCGTCCGCGGCGCGTACGGCGAGCGCGGGCCGCACGAAGCGGGCACCGCCCTCGACGGGGTACTCCTCGCGGCCGTCGAGGCGGGACTCGAAGGAGCGGGTGCGCGGCAGCCGCTCGGCGGCCAGCGCCTCGGCGTCGGCGAGCGTGAGCCGCGGGCCCCAGTGGAGGTGCAGCAGCTCGTCGTGCCGCGTCAGCCGCAGGGCGTAGCTGCTGTGCGGACCCGACAGCAGCCAGATCCGACCGTTCCCACCGACCTCGACCATGGCGTCTCCCAGAACTCAACAGAGGTACACAACATCGCAGCCGGGGGGATGCTTGTCCAGCATGCGATTGTCGTACTGTCGAAGGGCGGTTGCCTTCCCGGCCTTCCCCGCCTTCCCGGCCTTCCCGGCCTTCCCGACGTTACGGAGCTTCGATGACGCAGACGACCGAGCCGGAGCTGACCGGTGTCCGCAACTTCCGCGACGTCGGCGGTCTGCCCACCGTCGACGGCGGGCAGACCCGGCACGGCCGGCTCTACCGCAGCGGGCACCTGGCCCACGCCACCGCCGAGGACGCCGTCTTCCTCGGCTCGCTCGGCCTGCGCACGGTCTTCGACTTCCGCAACGCCGCCGACATCCGCCTCGACGGCCCCGACATCGACCTGCCCGGCGTGCAGAACGTCAACATGCCGCTCAACGACCCGGCCGAGGGCAAGGAGTTCTGGAAGCTGGTCCGCGACGGCGACATCCCGACGCTCCGCTCGCTGCTCGGCGACGGCAAGGCCGCGGCCCGCATGGAGGACTCGTACCGCGCCATGATCCTGGGCCGCAACGCGGAGCACTCCCGGGTGCTGCACACCCTGGCGGACGGCGGCACGCCCGCCCTGCTCCACTGCGCGGTGGGCAAGGACCGGGCCGGGCTGACCGTCGCCCTGGCGCTGCTCGCCGTGGGCGTCGAGCGGGAGGCGATCGAGACGGACTACCTGGCGTCCAACGCGCAGCACCGGCGCTACCGGGTCACGCGCGGCGAGCAGGCGCAGGGCGGCACGTCGCCCGAGGTGATGGAGCTGCTCAGCCCGCTGTTCGACGCGCGGGCGAGCTACCTGGGCGCGGCGTTCGACACGATCGCCGACCGCTGGGGCACCGTCGACCGCTACCTGCGCGAGGCGCTGCGGCTGAGCGACGCGGCCCGCGAGCGGCTGCGCGAGCGGCTGCTGGCCGCCTGACGCCCGCGGACGGCGGCGGCTCAGCAGTTCAGCGGTTCAGCGGCCGGACACCGCCTGCTTGGCCAGGGTGCGGCCGAACTCCCAGATCAGCCCGCCGCCCGCGTGCGCCTCGTCCATCACGGCCGTGAACGCGTCCAGGAACCGCTGCACCTCCGCCTCCCCGATCACCAGCGGCGGCAGCAGCTTGATGACCTCCTGGCGGTCCCCGGAGACCTGGGTGAGGATGCGGTGGCGCTGCAGCAGCGGCACCACTATCAGCTGCGCGAACAGCCCCTTGCGGGCGGCCTGGAGCAGCGTCCAGCGGCCGCGCAGCTTCAGCGACGCCGGCTTGCCGAACTCGATGCCGATCATCAGCCCGCGGCCGCGCACGTCGTGCAGCAGCTCGTACTGGTCGACCAGCCCGGCGAGCTTGCCGCGCAGCAGGTCGCCGGTGTGCCGGGCGTTGTCGACGAGCCGCTGGTCCGCCAGGACGTGCAGGGTGGCGAGGCCCGCGGCCATGGCGGGCGCGTTGGTGCCGAAGCTCGCCGAGTGGACCAGCACGCGGTCCATCGACGAGTAGACCTTCTTGAAGATCCACTCGCGGCCGAGGGTGGCGCCGACGGGCACGTACCCGCCGGACAGCGCCTTGGCGAGGCAGACGAGGTCGGGCTCGGCGCCCTCCTCGTGCTGGTACGCGAAGAAGTCGCCGGTGCGCCCCATGCCCGTCTGCACCTCGTCGGCGACGAGCAGCCCGCCGCGCTTGTGCAGCAGCTCCCGTGCGGCGCGCAGGTAGCCGGGCGGCGGCGCGTGCACGCCCTTGCCCTGGATCGGCTCGACCACGAGCGCCGCGACGTCGCCGGCGCGCAGCTCCCGCTCCAGCGCGTCGAGGTCGCCGAGCGGGACCGCGGTGTCCGGCAGCAGCGGCGCGAAGCCGTCGCGGAACGCGTCGACGCCGTTGACGGAGAGCGAGCCGGTGGTGAGCCCGTGGAACGCCTGGTCGCAGTAGAGGACGCGGGGCTTGCCGGTGGCGTAGCGGGCGAACTTCAGCGCGGTCTCGACGGCCTCGGTGCCGCTGTTGGAGAAGAACACCCGGTCCAGGTGCGGCGCGTACGTCAGCAGCTTCTCCGCCAGCAGCCCGGGCAGCGGCTGGCAGTCGAAGCGGGTGAGGTCGGCGAGGTCCAGGTCGAGCACGTCGTGCAGGGCCTTGCGGACGACCGGGTGGTTGCGGCCGAGGCCCATGACGCCGAAGCCGGCGAGGAGGTCGAGGTAGTCGCGGCCCTCCTCGTCGTAGAAGTACGCGCCCTCAGCGCGCACGTACGTCTTGTCGAAGCCCAGCGTGTGCAGCATCCGCGGCAGCTGGTGGTTGAGGTGCCGGGCGTGCAGGTCGTAGCGCTCTCCCCCGCGCTCGGCCAGCAGCGCCGCGATGTCGAAGCTCATCGGGTGCTTTCTTCCCTCTCCCTGGTAAGGACCGGCTCCCCCGCCCGGGCGGCCGGCACACCGCCGACGGCGGCGGCGATCCGGTCCGGGGTCAGCCCGGCCCCGGCGAGCACCTCGGCGCGCGTGCCGTGCGGCAGGAACCGCTCCGGCAGGCCGAGGGTGCGCAGCGGCACGTCGACTCCGGCGTCCCGCAGGGCCCGGGCCACGGCGGCGCCGACGCCGGAGGCGACGCAGTTGTCCTCGACCACGGCGACGACGCGGAACCGGGCCGCCAGCGGCGGCAGCTGCGCGTCGACGGGCTTGACCCAGCGCGGGTCGACGACGGTGCAGCCCAGCCCCCGCCCGGCGAGCAGGTCCGCGGCCGCCAGACAGCCGGAGGCCATGGCGCCGACGCCGACGAGGAGCACGTCCTCGCGCCGGTCGCGGCGCAGCACGTCCATGCCGCCGACGCGCGCCGTCGCGGGTATCGGCTCGGACACCGTGCCCCGGGGGAAGCGGACGACGGTGGGCGCGTCGTCGACGGCGACGGCCTCGCGCAGCTGGGCGCGCAGCTGGTCGCCGTCGCGCGGGGCGGCGATCCTGAGGCCGGGGACGACCTGGAGGACCGACATGTCCCACATGCCGTGGTGCGAGGCGCCGTCGGGCCCGGTGACGCCGGCCCGGTCGAGGACGAACGTGACCCCGCAGCGGTGCAGCGCGACGTCCATCAGCACCTGGTCGAAGGCGCGGTTGAGGAACGTGGCGTAGACCGCGACGACCGGGTGCAGCCCGCCGGTGGCCAGGCCCGCGGCGGAGACCGCGGCGTGCTGCTCGGCGATGCCCACGTCCCAGATCCGGTCCGGGAAGGCCTCGGCGAACGCCGCGAGCCCGGTGGGGTGGAGCATGGCGGCGGTGACCGCCACCACGTCGTCCCGCTCGGCGCCGACGCGTACCAGCTCGTCGGAGAAGACCGACGTCCACGACGGCCCGCCGGCCGGGGCCACCGGCTCGCAGGTGGACGGGTCCATGACGCCGACGGTGTGGAAGCGGTCGGCCTCGTCGTCCAGCGCGGGCTGGTAGCCGCGGCCCTTCTCGGTCAGGCAGTGCACGAGGACCGGCCCGCGGAACCGCTTGGCGCGGCGCAGCGCGGACTCGACGGCGGCGACGTCGTGCCCGTCGACGGGGCCGACGTACTTCAGCCCCAGGTCCTCGAACATGCCCTGCGGCGCGATGAAGTCCTTCAGGCCCTTCTTCGCGCCGTGCAGCGAGTCGTACAGCGGCCTGCCCACCACCGGGGTGCGGTCGAGCAGGCCCTTGCCCCAGGACAGGAAGCGCTCGTAGCCGTCGGTCGTGCGCAGGGTCGCCAGGTGGTCGGCGAGGCCGCCGATGGTCGGCGAGTAGGAGCGCTCGTTGTCGTTGACGACGATGACCAGCGGGCGGTCCCGGGCGGCGGCGATGTTGTTCAGCGCCTCCCAGGCCATGCCGCCGGTCAGCGCCCCGTCGCCGACGACGGCGACGACGTGGTCGGAGCTGCCGCGCACCTCGTTGGCCTTGGCCAGGCCGTCGGCCCAGCCCAGCACGGTGGAGGCGTGGCTGTTCTCGATCACGTCGTGCTCGGACTCGGCCCGCGAGGGGTAGCCGGACAGGCCGCCGCTGCCGCGCAGCCCGGAGAAGTCCTGCCGGCCGGTGAGCAGCTTGTGCACGTACGACTGGTGGCCGGTGTCCCACAGGATGCGGTCGGCCGGCGAGTCGAAGACCCGGTGCAGGGCGAGGGTCAGCTCGACCACGCCGAGGTTCGGCCCGAGGTGGCCGCCGGTGCGGGCGACGGACTCGACGAGGAAGGTGCGGATCTCCCCGGCCAGTTCGGCCAGTCGCTCCGGCGGCAGCGCCTTCAGGTCGCGCGGGCCCCCGATGCTCTCCAGGAGCGGCATCTCATGCCCCTCCCCCTCGCGCGCGGTTTCCGCCGACCGTCTCCCGGGCCGCCCGCAGCGACTCCTTCAGCGACGACGTGGTGGCGAGGATGGAGGTCGGCTCGTAGCCGCAGTGGGCCATGCAGTTGGCGCACCGGGGGTCCCGGCCGCGGCCGTACTTCTCCCAGTCGGTCTCCTCGATCAGCTCCCGGTACGTCGGCACGTAGCCGTCGCTCATCAGGTAGCAGGGGCGCTGCCAGCCGAAGAGCGAGTAGTTGGGGATCGCCCAGGCCGTGCACGGGAAGTCGACCTTGCCCTCCAGGAAGTCGAGGAACAGCGGGCTGTGGTTGAGCCGCCAGCGCTTGCGGTTGCCGCCGGCGAACGCCTTCCGGAACAGCTCGCGGGTCTGGTCGACGCCGAGGAAGTGCTCCTGGTCGGGCGCCTTCTCGTAGGCGTACGCCGGGGAGATCATCATCTCGTCGACCTGGAGGTCGTCGTTGAGGTAGTCCAGGACCTCGATGACGGTCTGCGGGGTGTCGGTGTTGAAGAAGGTGGAGTTCGTGGTGACGCGGAACCCGCGGCGCTTCGCCTCCTTCATCGCCGCCACCGCCTCGTCGAAGACGCCCTCCTTGGCGACCGACTCGTCGTGCCGCTCGCGCAGGCCGTCGATGTGCACGGCGAAGGCGAAGTACGGCGAGGGCTCGAACTTGTCGAGCTTCTTGCGCAGCAGCATGGCGTTGGTGCACAGGAAGACGAACTTCCTGCGGGCCACCAACTGCCGGACGATCTCGTCGATCTGCGGGTGCATCAGCGGCTCGCCGCCCGCGATGGAGACCATCGGGGCACCCGACTCCAGCACGGCGCCGACCGCCTGGGCCACCGGCATGCGCTGCTTGAGCACGCCCGCGGGATGCTGGATCTTCCCGCAGCCCTCGCACTTGAGGTTGCAGGCGAAGAGCGGTTCCAGCTCCACGATCAGCGGGAACTTCTCCCGTCGCCGGATCGTCCGCTGAGAGAAGAGATATCCGGCAACCTTGAGCGACTGGCGCAGTGGCATGGCCATCAGGTTCGCCTCCTGGGAATCATTACATGACGGTGCCATTCGAAAAATGCAGGAAGAACCGAGCTGAGCACGCGGTACGCGGTGATGCCACCGCGCAGCGTTCCGAAACGGACGAGTTCATGCTCGGGCGCGTCGACGACCACCCGGACGGCGGCAACGGGCCGCGTCCCCGCCTCGGCGGCCCCGGCCCCGACCCCGGCCCCGGCCGCGGCCGCGGCCGTGCGCAGGGTGGCGGCGGACTCCATGTCGACGGCGACCGCTCCCCGCTCGCGCAGCGCCGCCCGGCCGGCCGCGCCGCGTACGACGTGGTCGGTGCCCAGCAGCAGCCCGGTGTGCACCCGGGCGTCGAGAAGCGCGAGGGCGTCGAGGAGCGGCCCGTTGTCCGGGCAGCCGGTGGGCTCCGCGCCCTCCCGGTCCGCCCGGACGGCGTCGGCGACGACGACGTCGCCGGGGCGCATCTCCGGCCGCAGTCCGGCGCAGAAGCCGGCGGCGATCACGGGCGCGCCGTGGAACGGCTCCTCCGCGAGCCGGCGGGCCACGGCCCGCTCCGCCCGCTCGGGACCCATGCCGGTGCGGAGCACGGCGACCGGGCCCGCGTCCCCGGCCGCGCCCTCGGCGCGGCCGGTGCCCGCCCTGAGCGCCCGGCGTTCGATGCCGAGCGCGCAGACGACGAGCAGCGGCGCGGGTGAGTCGGGCATCAGGCCTCCCGGCCGTCCCCGGCGGCCGGCTCCCGGCCGGCGGTCGCGGACAGGTAGCGGCCCAGGGCCGTGAGCGGGAAGACCAGCCGGTACAGGTGGTAGTTGATGGAGAAGTCCCAGGGGAAGCCGGTGCCGGTGAACTGCGGCTCGTCCCAGGACCCGTCGGGCAGCTGGGTGCGCACCAGCCAGGCCACGCCGCGCTCGACCGCCGCGCTGTCGTGCTCGCCGGCGGCCAGCAGCGCGAGCAGCGCCCAGCCGGTCTGCGAGGCGGTGGAGTCGCCGCGGGCGATCCACTGCGGGTCGGGGTACGAGCGCAGGTCCTCGCCCCAGCCGCCGTCCTCGTTCTGCACGCTCTCCAGCCAGGTGACGGCCCGCCGGATCGCCGGGTGCGACGGGGGCAGCCCGGCGGCGACGAGCGCGGGCACCGCGGAACCCGTGCCGTACACGTAGTTGACGCCCCAGCGGCCGAACCAGCCGCCGGCCGCCTCCTGCTCGGCGAGCAGCCAGGCCACGCCGCGGCGGGCGTGCGGGTCGTGGCCGAGCTTCTCGCCGGCGAGCATCTCCACGACGTGCGCGGTGACGTCCGCCGACGGCGGGTCGATGACCTCGCCGAAGTCGCAGAACGGCAGCTTGTTGGGGAGCATCGAGGTGTTGTCCACGTCGAACGCGCCCCAGGCGCCGTTCTTCGACTGCATGCCCGCCAGCCAGCGGACGGCGCGCTCCACGGCCGCGTCGACGCGCGCCGGGTCGGGGTGCGCCACGCGGCGCAGGGCGAGGACGACCTCGGCGGTGTCGTCGGTGTCGGGGTAGTTGTCGTTGTGGAACTCGAACGCCCAGCCGCCGGGGGCGAGTCCGGGGCGCCGCACGGACCAGTCGCCGGTGGTCAGCACCTGCTCGGCGAGCAGCCAGTCGGCGGCCCTGACGAGCTGCGGGTGGTCGGCGGGCACCCCGGCGTCGACGAGCGCGATGGTCGCCAGACAGGTGTCCCAGACGGGCGACTGGCAGGCCTCGATCATCCGCACCGGGCCGTCCGCACGCCCGCCGTCCGGATCGGCCGGGCCGCCGGTGTCCGCCGCCGGTGCCGCCGTCGCGCCCGTCCCCACCGCCGTCCCGGTGCCCTCAGACCAGACCGCGAAGCGGTCCAGCGACTCCAGCCCGGCCTTCAGCACCGGGTGGTCGAGGCCGTAGCCGAGCAGGTGCAGCGCAATCACCGAGTACACGGCGGGCGGCTGGATGCCGCCCCAGGCGCCGTCGCTCTCCTGCCGCTCGATGATCCAGCGGGCGCAGCTGCGCAGCGCCGCCTTGCGCAGCGGGCGCGGCGCGACCCTGCGGTACGCGTGCAGCGCCCGGTCCAGCCGCTGGAAGACGCCGTCCCAGGTCGCCGGCGGGGCCTGCGGCCGCGGCGGGCTGGGCTCCGCGGGGTCGGTGTGCAGTTCGTCGAGGGTGAACGGGCCGGGGCGCACCGGGCGCTTGGCGGAGACGACGGTCAGCGGCACGATCGTCTGGCGGGCCCAGCAGCCGAAGTCGTAGATGTTCAGCGGGAACCAGGACGGCAGGTAGATCAGCTCGGGCGGCAGCTCCGGCAGGTCCTCCCAGCGCCACCAGCCGAAGAGCGCGAGCCAGATGCGGGTGAAGACCCGGGCGGCGGCGATGCCGCCGTTCCGGCGGACCCAGGCGGCGGCCCGCGCCATGTGCTCCGCGTCGGGCGCGTCGCCGGCGAGCCGCAGCGCGACGTACGCCTCGACGGTCGCGGACAGGTCGCCCGGGCCGCCGTGGAACGTCGCCCAGGCGCCGTCCGCGCCCTGCCGGCGGCGGATGAAGCGGGCGGCGGCCTGGGTGGTGTGCTCGTCACGGACACCCAGGAACTCGCGGAGCAGCAGGTCCTCGGCGTCCATGGTGACGTTGGTCTCCAGGTCGCCCTTCCACCAGCCGTCGGCGTCCTGCCGGCCGAGGAGGTTGGCGGTCGCCCGCTCGGCCGCCCGCTGCGCGGCCAGTAAAGCCGCCGCCCCTTGGGGGGCGGTGTCGGTTGCGTGGCCGCCATCGGCAGTGCCTTTCATGCACACCCCTTTCGAAGGGACGTCCGGACGCGCGGCCCGGGCGTCGGTGTCAGTGCCGACGTACGACGACGAAGTCGGCGAGGGCGACGAACCGTTCGCGGATCTCGTCGGGCATCTTCACCTCGTCCAGCGAGGCGAGTGCGCTCTCGTGTTGCCTGTGCGCCTCCTCCTGGGTCCAGCGGCGTCCCCCGGCCTCTTCGATCAACGCGGCCCGGGCGGCGAATTCTTCCTCGTCGAACCCGTTCTCCGCATCGGATTTCCGGTCGTCGGTCCGTTTGGCGTCGGCGGCGAGCATCTGCGCGAGTTCGGCGGACGCCCGGCCGCCGGCGGCGAGCGCCGCGCACACCGGCAGCGACTTCTTGCGCTGGCGCAGGTCACTCCAGGCCTGCTTGCCCGTGACGGCGGGCTCGCCCCAGATGCCCAGCACGTCGTCGACCGCCTGGAAGGCCAGGCCCAGATGGAGTCCGTAGCGCTCCAGCGCGTCGGCCGCCTCGTCGCCCGCGCCGCCGAGCACGGCGCCGACGGAGCAGGCGCACGCGAGCAGCGCCCCGGTCTTGTTGCCCTCCATCTGCAGGCACTCGGCGACCGACACGCGCTCGCGGTGCTCGTACGCGATGTCCTGTGCCTGGCCGTCGATGAGCCTGCGGGTGGCGGCGTTGAGCCGGCGGGCGGCGCGCGCCGACTCGGGCGTGCCCCGTTCCAGCAGGAGTTCGCCGGCGAGCGCGAAGAGCGCGTCGCCGACGAGGACGGCCTGCGCGGGGCCGTACAGCTTCCACACGGTGTCCCGGTGGCGCCGCTTCTCGTCGCCGTCCATCAGGTCGTCGTGCAGGAGGGAGAAGTTGTGCACCAGCTCGACGGCGACGGCGCCCGGGAGCCCGGTCTCTGCGGAGGCGCCCGCGGCCTCGGCGGCGAGCAGCGCCAGGAGGGGCCGTACGGCCTTGCCGCCGTCGCCCTCGGCGGGGTTGCCGTGTGCGTCGATCCAGCCGAAGTGGTAGGCGGCGACGGTGTCCATGGGGGGTACGAGCCGGTCGATCACGGACCGCAGCACGGGGTTCGTCAGCGCCCGGGCGTGGTCCAGCAGGGCCGGCACTGCGGCGGCGCCGGGGGTGGCCGCAATGTCGGTGTCCGGTTCGGGACGGGGCACGTTCTCTCCTCCGGTGACGGATCTCAAACTGCTTCCAGCAGGTTCCGCGGCACTTCTCGGCCCAGTCCGCCGAGGGTCTCCCGGATCGCGGCGAGGCCGCTGAGAACGGCGCTCTCCATCGTCGCGGGCCACCCGGTGGCGGTCCACGCACCCGCAAGGGCGAGGCCGGGCGCGTGGGTTCGGGGTCCGGGGCGCAGCCGACCGACGCCCGGGGACGGGGCGAAGGTCGCGGTGCGCTCGCGGGTGACGAAGAAGTCGCGTACCCCGGCGCCGCGGGCGGCGGGCAGCAGCTTCGCCAGCTCGGGGAGGTAACGCTCGCGCAGTTCGCCGACGGGCCGCTCGATGTCGTCCTGCGCGGCGGACTGGGACACCGCCACGTACTGGCAGCCCCGGCCGTGCGGGGTGCCGGCGAGGCCGGAGACGTCCGTGCGGTCGAAGATCCACTGTACGGGGGTGCCGACCGCGGCGACGAACGGGGCGTGCAGCACCCGGCGGTCGTACACGACGTGCAGGTTGAGGATCGGCGCGGTGCCGATCTGCAGGAGCCGGTCCTTGTGGTCGAGCGCGCCGGCCGGCAGCAGCCCGTGCGCCTCGCGCTGCGGTACGGCCAGGACCACGGCGTCGGCGTCGAGGGTCGTCGCCCCGGCCCGGCCCGCGCGTTCGGGTCCGGCCGCCACGCCGACCTGCCAGCCGCCGTCCGGCGCCCGGTGCAGCCCGGTCGCGCGGGTGCGCCGCAGGATGCGGACGCCGACCCGCTCCAGCCGGCGGCGGGCGAGCGTGTCGTGCAGCTCGCCGAGCGGCACGTGGGCCCAGCCGATGTCGGCGGCGCCCCGCTCGGTCAGCAGTCCGGTCCTGAACACCATCGCGGCCAGCCCCAGCGAGGCGTCGGGCGCGTAGGCGTTGAGGGTGGCGACGCCGACCAGGTCCCACAGCGCCTCGACGGCGCGGGGCGACTGCCCGTGCCGGTGCAGCCAGCCGGCGAAGTCCACGCCGTCCAGGGCGGGGTCGGCGGGGTCGAGCCGCTTCAGCGCCAGTGCGGCGCGGCCCACGCTCGCGCGCTCCGCGAGCGACAGGTGGGGGTAGCGGGCGAGGCCGGCGGCGAGGTGCAGCGGCACCGGGAGGTCGGTGCGGCCGAGCCGGCCGGTCCGCGGGCCGGTGCCCTTGCGGGACGGCCTGGCGGCGTCGAGAACGGGCACGTCCAGGCGGTCCTGCAGCGGCGCGAGCCCGCTGCCGCCGACCTCGTCGAGGAACCACCGGTACGCGGCGCAGCAGCGCAGGTAGACGTGCTGGCCGTTGTCGACGGTGAGGTCGCCGCGGCGGAAGGAGAAGGCGAGCCCGCCCAGGCGCGGCCGGCCTTCGAGGAGCGTGACGTCGAGCCCGGCGTCGGCGAGCCCCATCGCGGCGGTCATCCCGGCGAGCCCGCCGCCGACGACCACGGCCCGCGGCCGCCGGTCGGGGCCGGAGTCCGCCATCAGCGGCCACCTCCCCATCCGTGTCGACACCCACTATGTCTGGCCCGTGCGGCGGGAGCGCACACCTTGCGGTGCGGCGGCGCGCCGCGCTGCGCACCGCGCGCCCCCGGGCACGCCGGGGGCGCCGCCGGGCGCCCCCGATCCGCCTCGCGCGCGGCGTTTACCGGCCCGTTCGCGCGTCCGTGCGACCGGTCGTCCGCGGGGGCGACGGGCAGCGCGGGCGGGGGGCTCACCGGGCCCTCCGGCTCGCCTGGCGGGCGTCGACGCCGGCGAGGCCGCGGACGGCGACGTAGGCCTTCTCCCGGCCCGGCAGCGACACCCGCCCGCGCAGGACGGCCGCGGGGTCGGCGGCGATCCGCTCCAGCAGCCGGTGGTAGATGCCGGCCATCGCCGCGACGCAGGCGCCGCTGCGCCGGTCCAGCATGGGCAGCAGCCGGTAGCCGTCGGCGAACAGCGCGCGGGCGCGGCGCACCTCGTACTGCACCAGGCCGGGAAAGTCCGAGCCGGGCGGCGCGGCGTCGCCGTGGAAGCCCGCGGCGCAGCCGAACTTGGCCAGGTCGACGGCCGGCAGGTAGGTGCGGCCCTCGGCGGCGTCCTCGCGCAGGTCCCGCAGGATGTTCGTCAGCTGCAGGGCGAGCCCCAGTGTGTCGGCGTAGTCAGGGGCGCGCTCGGCGTGCCGTGCGCCGGGCACGGTGCCGAACACACCCAGCGACAGCCGCCCGATGGCGCCCGCCACACAGCGGCAGTAGTCCTTCAGGTCCTCCCAGGTCTCGTACTCCTCGCCGCGCACGTCCGCGAGGACGCCGTCGATCAGCTCGTCGAGCGCGCCGAGCGGGATCGGGAACCGGCGCGCGGCGTGGGCGAGCGCCACGGCGACGGGGTCGGTGTCGTCCTCGGCCACCCGGCCGGCCCGGATCCGGTCCAGCTGCCGCCGGGTGTCCTCCAGCCGGACGCGCTTCTCGCCGGGCGCCAGCTCGCCGTCGCCGATGTCGTCCACGCGGCGCGAGAAGGCGTACAGCGCGGACATCGCCAGCCGCTTGTCGTACGGCAGGAGTCTGATGCCGTACGCGAAGTTCCGGGCCTGCTGGCCGGTGACGGCCTCGCAGTACCGGTACGCGGTGAGCACCGGTGCGGATGCGTAGGCCGCGCGCGACGACGTGGTCACGGTGCGGTCACCCCTCTCGTCGCAGGGTCGACCCCACCTCGCGCAGCAGCCTGCGCCGGGTGGGCTTCGGGGGTCCGGGGAGCACGTCGTGGCCGGCGGCGGCGACGGCGGCGAGGGCCGCGCGGCCCCCGCCCACGAAGCCGGCGAGCAGCAGCCGCAGCCGGCCGCGCACGCTGCCGACGAGGGGGGCGCCCTCGTCGAGGAGCCGGGCGGCGCGGGCGGCCTCGTACCGGATCAGGGCGCGCACCGGCTCGCCGGCGTGCGGGCGGGCGAGGTCGGCCTCGGTGACGCCGAAGCGGCGCATGTCCTCGGCCGGGAGGTAGATCCGGTCCCGGCCCAGGTCCTCGGCCACGTCCTGGATGTGCTCGACGATCTGCAGGGCGGTGCAGATCGCGTCCGAGCGCCGGATGCGCTCGGGGCTCTCGGTGCCGGTCACGGCGAGGACCAGCCGGCCGACCGGGTTGGCGGACAGCTCGCAGTATCCCGCCAGCTCCGCGTAGGTCTCGTAGCGCCGCACCTTCTGGTCCTGCCGGTTGGCCTGGAGCAGGCCGAGGAACGGCTGCGGGGAGAGCCGGTGGCGGCGGACGGTGGGCCGCAGCCGGCGCAGCAGGGGGTGGCCGGGGGCCGCGCCGCTGCCGCTGCCGCTGCCGCTGCCGAAGACACGGTCCAGGTCGGCCTCCAGCGCGTCGAGGAGCGCGAGCGGGTCGTCGGCCTCGTCCGGGCCCAGGCCGAGTGCGGCGGCGTCGGCGCCGCCGGGGGCGAGGTCGCCGTCGCCGATGTCGTCGACGAGCCGGGCGTAGCCGTAGAGCGCCATGAGGTCGGCGCGCCAGGCGCGGGGCAGGAAGAACGGCGCCACGGGGAAGTTCTCGTCGGCGGCCTGGCCGAGTACGGCGCGCGACGGAGCGTCGTCCGCCGCGGTCACCGTCGGCTGCCCTGGGCTGCCGCCCACGGGGCGCAGACGGCGGGCACACCTTCGAGCTGGGGTTTCGTCTTCGCCATAGCCGTCACGCCTCCCGTTCTACACCGCGGACCCAGATGTGCCCATTCCGGACACGCCGCCGCCGGCGTCGTGACCCGGGCAGGCCCGGGGCGACCCCCAAGCTCCCTTATCGCCCACATGCCGCCAAACAGCACCGGTCCAGCGTACGCCGTACAGGACAAAGTCGCGGCATGCGGTGCCCGCCTCAATCCCCGCGCGTCCCCCGGAGCGCGAAACGCCGCCCTGCGCAAGGGTTTTGCCGTCACCGGGTGAGACCGTCCAGGATCGTGGTGAGCGCGCGGTCCACGATCACGTCGCGCTGCGGGGGCGGCACGTCGTGCAGCGGCCCGTCGAGGATCAGCATGGCGAGCCCGTGCGCCGAGGACCAGGCGGCGAACTCCGCGCCCGTCCGCGCGCCCGGCCGCATCGCCCCGGCGGCGTCGATGGCGTCGATGGCCTCGACGAGCAGGAGGAAGGAGCGGGCGTCCCCCGGGCCCGCCTGCGCCGCCCCGCCCTCGTCGGTCCACTTCTCCCGGTCGGTCCCGACCCGGCAGAAGGCCGTGCGGTACATGCCCGGCTCGGTGACCGCGAAGCGGACGTAGCCGAGGCCGAGCGCCATCAGCCGGGCCTTGGCGGCCTCGGCCGGATCGCCGCCGGCGGGCGGCGCGGTCTCGGCGAGCACGGCCTCCATGGAGTCCGCCAGCCGCCGCTGGCCCTCGTCCTTGACGGCCCGGAGCAGGTCGGCCTGGTTGGCGAAGTGGCGGTACGCGGCCGTCGGCGACACGCCGACGCGGCGGGCGGCCTCGCGCAGCACGACCGCCTCGGGCCCGCCGCCGCGGGCGAGCTCCGAGGCCGCCTCGACGAGCGCGTTCCGCAGGTCCCCGTGGTGGTAGCCGGCCTTCGCGCCCCTGACCTCGCTCATAGTCGCATCATGCCTCATGTTGACAGCATTAACATCACCTGCGAGGGTCAATGTTAACGCCATAAACATGGGGAAGGGGAGCACCGTGCTGACACGCGTTGCGGAACTCGTACTGCGCAGGACCCGGCTCGTACTCACGCTCGCCGCCGTGGCGGTCGTCGCCATGGCGGCGCTCGGCTTCGGCGCCTTCGGCAAGCTCAGCGCCGGCGGCTTCAGCGATCCGGGGTCACCGTCGGCCAGAGCACAGGAGGTGATCGACGACAGGTTCGGGGGCGATACGAACCTGGTCCTGCTCGTCTCCGCCGAGTCCGGGGGGATCGGCGGCCAGGCGGCCCGCGAGCGCGGGCTGGAGGTGACCGAGGGGCTGCGGGCGGAGCCCGCCGTCGGCAACGTCATGTCGTACTGGGACCGCGGCGGCGAGGGGCTGACCTCGACGGACGGGAGCCGGGCCCTCGTCCTCGCGCACGTCGCCGGGGGCGACGAGAAGGAGGCCGACAACGCGCAGGAGCTGACCGACGAGTACGCCGGCACCCGCGACGGCGTCACCGTCCGGGCCGGCGGCGGGGCCGCGGTGAGCAACGACGTGTCCGCCCAGGTCGCCGCCGACCTGGCGCTGGCCGAGTCGATCGCCGTGCCCGTCACCCTCGTGCTGCTCGTCCTCGCCTTCGGCAGCGTCGTCGCGGCGCTGCTGCCGCTGGCGATCGGCCTGGTCGCCATCTTCGGCACCTTCGCCGAGCTGTGGGTGCTGGGCAGCCTCACCGACGTCTCGGTGTTCTCGGTCAACCTCACCATCGCGCTCGGCCTGGGTCTGGGCATCGACTACGGGCTGCTGCTGGTCAGCCGGTTCCGCGAGCAGCTGGCCGCGGGCGATCCGGTGCCGGAGGCGATCCGGCGGACGGTGTCGACCGCGGGCCGTACGATCGCGTTCTCCTCCGCGACGATCGTCGCCGCGCTGGCCGCGCTGCTGGTCTTCCCGCAGTACTTCCTGCGCTCCTTCGCCTACGCCGGCATCGGCGTCGTGGCGATCGCCGCGGTCAGCGCGCTGGTGATCATCCCCGCGCTGCTCGCCGTCCTCGGCCACCGCGTCAACCGCGGCCGGGTGCCGGGCGGGCGGGCCATGCGCCGCGCCGACGCGCCGCTGTGGGGCCGGGTCGCGGGGGCCGTGATGCGCCGGCCCGCGCTCACCGCGCTCCCGGTACTCGGCGTGCTGCTGCTGGCCGCCGCCCCGCTGCTGGGCGTCAGCTACGGCACCCCGGACGAGCGGGTGCTCCCGGAGAGCGCGCAGAGCCGGCAGGTGGCCACCGCGCTGCGGGAGGACTTCGCCGTCGACGACAGCACCGCGATCGACGTCGTCGCCACCGGCGCCGTCAGCGGACCCGGGCTCGCTCGTTACGCCACCGAGCTGTCCCGGCTGGACGGCGTCGCCCGCGTCGACGCCAGCAACGGCTCGTACACCGACGGCGCGGCCGGCCCGGCGGGCCCGGCCGCCGCCGCCCTCGGCCGCCCCGACGCCCAGCGGCTCACGGTCTCCGTCGAGCCGGCGCCCAAGTCGGGCGCGGCGCAGGAGCTGGTCGCGGACGTGCGCGCGGTGCCCGCGCCGGACGGCGTGGAGACCCTGGTCGGCGGCACCGACGCGGAGCTGGTCGACGCCAAGGACAGCATCGGCGGCCGGCTGCCGCTGGCCGTCGGGATGGTCCTGGTCACCACGTTCGTCCTGCTGTTCCTCTTCACCGGCAGCGTCGTCCAGCCGCTGCGTGCGGTCGTCCTCAACGCCGTCAGCCTGGCCGCGGCCATGGGCGTGATGGTGTGGATCTTCCAGGACGGCCACCTCAGCGGGCTGCTGGGCTTCACGCCGCAGCCGATGGACACGGCGATGACCGTACTCATGTTCTGCATCGCCTTCGGCCTGTCGATGGACTACGAGGTCTTCCTCACCAGCCGGATCAAGGAGCTGCACGACGCGGGCGCGGACACCGCCACCGCGGTGACGAACGGGCTGGCCCGCACCGGCCGGATCGTGACGATGGCCGCCGGGCTGCTGGCCGTCAGCTTCTTCGCCTTCGGCACCGGCGAGGTCAGCTTCCTGCAGATGTTCGGCCTGGGCAGCGGGCTCGCCATCCTCATCGACGCGGTCGCGGTGCGCGGCGTGCTGGTCCCGGCCGCGATGCGGCTGCTGGGCGAGCGCGCGTGGTACGCGCCGCGCCGGCTGCGCCGGATCCACCGGCGGGTGGGCCTGAGCGAGTCCGGGCCCGGCCCCCGCGGCGGGTCCGGGCGGGAGCCGGAGCGCACCCCCGCGGGGGTGTGACCGCGTCGACGCACGACGAGGGCCCCGCCGTACGCGGCGGGGCCCTCGTCGTCCGTACGCGCGGCTACCGCTTGGCGAACTCCTGATACGCCTTCAGCACCTCGTCCGTCGGGCCGTCCATCACCAACTCGCCCTTCTCCAGCCACAGCACCCGGTCGCAGGTGTCGCGGATGGACTTGTTGGTGTGGCTGACCAGGAACACCGTGCCGGCCTCCTTGCGCAGCTCGCGCAGCCGGGCCTCGGAGCGCTTGCGGAACCTCAGGTCGCCGGTGGCCAGCGCCTCGTCGATCATCAGCACCTCGTGGTCCTTGGCCGCGGCGATGGAGAACCGCAGCCGGGCGGCCATGCCGGAGGAGTACGTCCGCATGGGCAGGGTGATGAAGTCGCCCTTCTCGTTGATGCCGGAGAAGTCGACGATGCTCTGGTACCGCTCGCGGATCTGCTCGCGGGTCATGCCCATCGCCAGCCCGCCGAGCATCACGTTCCGCTCGCCGGTCAGGTCGTTCATCAGCGCCGCGTTGACGCCGAGCAGCGAGGGCTGGCCGTTGGTGTAGACCTTGCCGCTGTGCGCGGGCAGCACGCCGGCGATGGCCTTCAGCAGCGTCGACTTGCCGGAGCCGTTGGAGCCGATCAGGCCGATGGCCTGGCCGCGGTACGCCGTGAAGCTCACCCCGCGCACGGCGTGCACCTCGCGCACCCGGTTCTTCCGCTCCCGGCGCACGATCCGGTTCAGCGCGGCGGAGCCGCTGCCCTTGCCCCGGGACCCGCCGCCCTGCACCCGGTAGACGATGTGCAGGTCGTCCGCGATGACCGTGGGCACCCGCGCCTCGTCCCCGCCGTCGGGGGCGTCGGCCTCGGTACGGCTCGTCGGATGTTCAGCCACGGCCATAACGCTCCTCAGCCTTCCAGAAGAACACGAAACCGAACACCCCGATCACCGCGGCCCAGCCCAGCGCGAGCAGCCAGACGTTGGGCGGCATGTTGTTCGTGGTGTAGTCGCCCATGAGGACGTACCTCATGAGGTCCATGTACACCGCGGCCGGGTTCATCGCGATGAGGTCCGCGGCCCACTGCGGGGCGTCCGCCCGGTCCACCAGCATGTGGTGCAGCGGGAACATCACCCCGGAGGCGTACATCCAGGTGCGCAGTATGAACGGCATCACCTGCGCCAGGTCCGGCGAGTCGCTGCCGAGCCTGGCGAAGACCATCGCCAGGCCGGCGTTGAAGACGTACTGCAGGGTGAGGATCACCGGCACCAGGAACCATGTCCAGCGCGGGTAGAAGCCGAACCCCAGCAGGAACGCGGCCATCACGATCATCGAGTAGAGCAGCTGCTGCAGCTGCTGCAGCGAGAAGGAGATCGGCAGCGACGCGCGCGGGAAGTGCAGCGCCCGCACCAGCCCCAGGTTCCCCGAGATCGAGCGGACCCCCGACATCACGGACTGCTGCGTGAACGTCCAGACGAACACGCCCGTCACCAGGAACGGGATGTACTCGCCCATCTCCATCCCGCCGCGGCCGCCGAGCAGGATGCCGAAGATGAAGAAGAAGACCGCGGCGTTCAGCAGCGGCGTCAGCACCTGCCACAGCTGGCCGAGCTTCGCCCGGCTGTACTGCGCGGTGAGCTTGGCGCGCGAGAAGGTCAGTATGAAATGGCGGCGCGCCCACAGCTGCCGCACGTACTCGGGCAGTCCGGGGCGCGCACCGCTCACCGAGAGGCCGTACTTGGCGGCCAGCTCGGCCGGGGACAGCCCGTCGTCGGGATGGCGCTTGGGCGGAGCGCCCACTGCCGTATCGCTCACAGTCGGTAACTTTCGTCCTCAGACACTCAACGGTACGAGCTTGTCAGATCACGGGCGGTCGTCCCAGCCGGGTCAGCCGCCACACCGTACGCCACTTCATGGGCCGGCGCGGCCCGCACGGCGCACGCCAGCCCTCCCGGAAGCCTACGAGCCACGATTTCAGCACAGCCGGCGAGGGGCCGCGTACGACGGTGAGCAGGAACCAGACACCGAGATACACCGGGACGAGCGCGGCGGGAAGGTTCCGGCGCGCCAGCCAGACGCGGTTGCGGGCCACGTTGTGGTGGTACGTGGCATGCCGGCTGGGCGGCATCGTCGGGTGGTGCAGCACCATGTCCGCGCGGTAGTCGATGTGCCAGCCGGCGTCGAGCGCCCGCCAGGCGAGGTCGGTCTCCTCGTGAGCGTAGAAGAAGTCGTCCGGCAGCCCTCCGACCTGCTGGAACACCGCGGTGCGCACGGCGTTGGCGCCGCCGAGGAACGTGGTGACGCGCGAGGAGCGCATCGGGTCGGAGGCGCGCAGCCGGGGCACGTGCCGGCGCTGCGTGACGCCCGTCTCGGGGTCGGCGATGCGGAAGCTGACGATGCCGAGGCGCGGGTCGGCGGCGAACGCCTCGCGCACCAGCCGGGCGGTGTCCTGGTGTGGCAGAAGACCGTCGTCGTCGAGGAAGAGCAGGACGTCGACGTCGCGGCCGCCGTCGCCGAAGGCGTCGATGCCGACGTTGCGCCCGCCGGGGATGCCCAGGTTCTCGGGCAGCTCCACGACCCGTACACCCTGCGGGATGTTCGGCACGGTGACGCCCTGGGCGACGACGACCACCTCGACCGGGGGGCCGTCCTGCTTGGCGATCGACTCCAGCAGCGTGCGCAGCTCCTCGGGGCGCTGCCCCATCGTGATCACGACGGCGCCGAGCCGGACGTCCTCGGGCCGCGTGTCCGCCCGCTGCCGGGGCTGGTGTTCATATGTCATTCGGCTCACCGCAACCTGCTGGAGGCCAGAATGCTGACCAGGTGGAGGAGGGTCTGGAGCATCGCTATCGCGGCGAGTACGGCGACACCGAGCCGGGAGAAGTACAGGTCGCCCTTGAGCGCGTCGAGGACCGCCAGCAGGAGGATGAGGAGTGACGCCTCGATCCCCAGGATCAGCCGGTGGAACTTCAGCGCCGACGCCGCCCTGCGCGCCACGGCGACGCCCGACGAACGCGGCTCCGCGGCGGACTCCTTGACCGGCGGCAGCCCCTGCTGGTGGCGGGCGACGCCGACGAGGTCGGTCTCCGCCTTGATCAGCACGGCGCCGAGCGCGGCGAGGGTGCCGAGGAAGGCCCAGAGCCAGTCGGCGGACCCCTCGCCCCACGGGTCGGCGGCGCGCAGGCCGAAGCCGACGAGCACGGCGGCGTCGCAGAGGTACGCGCCGACCCGGTCGAGGTACACGCCGCCGATGGAGAACTGCTGCTTCCAGCGGGCGACCTCCCCGTCGACGCAGTCGAGGAGCAGGTACAGCTGGACCATGAGCACGCCCAGCAGGGCCCCCGGGATCCCGGGGACGAGCAGCGCCGGGGCGGCGAGGACGCCGGCGAGGGTCATGACGTATGTGAGCTGGTTGGGCGTCACCCGGGTGGTCACCAGGTGCCGGTCCACGCGCAGCGAGACCTCGCGCATGTACAGGCGGCCGGCCCAGTGCTCCCCGCTGCGCCGGTCCTTCACCCCCGCGGGGTGGACCACGGGCCGTAGCTCAGCTACCGATGGCTTTGACATAGTCGGCGTAGGCGTCTCTGATCTGGTCGGTGGACAGGTCGAGGTGTTCGAGGATCGTGTACCGGCCGGGCCGGGTCTGCGGCGCGAACTCGACGGCCCGCACGAACTCGTCGTCCGTGAAGCCGATGTCGTCGGCCAGCACGGGCAGTTCGTGCCGGCGCAGCACCTGCGCCATCAGCAGCGCGGTCTCCCGGTCGCCCCGCAGGAACGTGGCGAAGGTCCCGCCGATGCCGCACTGTTCGCCGTGGAGCGCGCAGCGCCGCGGGTGGAGCAGGTCGAAGGCGTGGCTGATCTCGTGGCACGCGCCGGAGGCCGGGCGGCTGTCGCCGGCCACCGACATCGCGATGCCGCAGAGCACCAGTGCCTCGGCGAGGATGACGAGGAAGTCGTCGTCGCCGATTCCTCCGGGGTGGCGCAGCACCGAGTCGCCGGCGCTGCGGGCCATCGCGGCGGCCAGCCCGTCGATGCGCTCGCCGGTCTCCCGGTGGGACAGCTCCCAGTCGGCGACGGCGGACACCTTGCACGTCACGTCGCCGATGCCGGCCCGGACGTAGCGGGCCGGGGCCGCGCGGATGACGTCGAGGTCGATGACGATGGCGATGGGGTTGGGCACGCCGTACGAGCCGCGGCCGGCGTCGTTGTCGAGCGTGGAGACCGGCGAGCAGAGGCCGTCGTTGGCGAGGTTGGTGGCCACGGCGACCATCGGCAGCCCGACGCGCGCGGCGGCGTACTTCGCGGAGTCGATGACCTTGCCGCCGCCGAGGCCGACGACGGCGTCGTAGCGGCCGGTGCTCTTGATGGAGTCGGCGAGCCGCACGGCGCCGTCGATGGTGCCGTCGGCGTCGGCGAACCAGTCGGCGCCGGGCAGCGCCGGCGCGAAGCGGTCGCGCAGGGCCTGCCCGGAGCGCGGGCTGATGGCGAAGGCGAGCCGGCCGGAGGGCGCGACCCGCTGGTCGGAGAGCAGGTCCGCGAGGCCGTCCAGCGCCCCGGCCCGGATGTCGACCGTCAGCGGCGACGGGATCAGGCGGGTCAGTACCGGCACGCGATCTCCCTGCCCCTGGCGAGGTCGTCGTGGTTGTCGATCTCGACCCAGGCGACGTCCCCGATGGGCGCGACGTCGATCCGGAAGCCGCGGTCGACCAGCTCCTGGTAGCCGTCCTCGTAGTAGCGGTCGGGGTCACGCTCGAAGGTGGTCCGCAGCGCGTCGGCCAGCTCGTCCGCGGCCGAGCCCTCGATCAGGGTGACGCCGATGTACTCGCCGGTGGCCGTGGCCGGGTCCATGAGCTTGGTGATCTTCCGGACGCCCTTGCCGGGGTCGGCGACGACCTTCATCTCCTCGTCGGCGAGCTGCTTGACCGTGTCGAGGGCGAGGATGATCTTCTTGTCGCCGCCGCGGGCGGCGAGCAGGGTCTTCTCGACGGAGACGGGGTGGACGGTGTCGCCGTTGGCGAGGATCACGTCGTGCCTGACGGAGTCCCGGCCGCACCACAGGGAGTAGGCGTTGTTCCACTCCTCGGCCTTGTCGTTGTCGATCAGGGTGAGCTTCAGCCCGTAGGTGCGCTCCAGGGCCTCCTTGCGCTCGTACACGGCCTCCTTGCGGTAGCCGACGATGATCGCCGCCTCGGTGAGCCCGATCTCGGCGAAGTTGCCGAGGGTGAGGTCGAGGACGGTGGTCTCGCCGTCGACGGGCACCAGGGCCTTCGGCAGTGTGTCGGTGTAGGGGCGCAGACGCCTTCCGGCGCCGGCCGCCAGCACGAGGCCGATCATGCAGGTTCTCCTGTTTCGTCGTGTACAGCGGGGGCTCCGGAGGAGACCCAGAAGCGGATGCTCTCGGTGAGCACCACCAGCGCCACGGCCACGGCGAGGGCGACGAGCGCGATCGTGAAGCCGGTGCCGGTCAGCAGGGCCGCCGCCACCGTGACGGCCAGCGTCCGTCCCTCGTGCCCGCCGATCACGCGCACCACCGGGCGCGGGGGCGCACCCGTGCCGCCGCGGATGCGGTACACGGTGTCGTAGTGATGGTAGGCGACCGCGGCCACCAGACCGAAAGCCGCAGGAAGGGCTCCGTTCACCTCGGAGCGGGCGGCGAGCACGAGGACCGCGGTGTACTCGGCGGCCCGGAAGACCGGCGGCACGAGCCAGTCCAGCGGGCCCGCGAGCGGCCGGGACACCGCGAAACCCGAGGTCAGGACGTAGCCGACGGCGCCGATCAGCGGCCACCAGGTGCCGTACGGGGTGAGGAGCGCCAGCGTCACGAGCAGCGCGCCGCCGCCGGCGGCGACGGCGGGGGCCGCGTACACGGGGAGGGAGCGCACGGGGGCGCGCAGGGAGCGGGCGGCGGCCTCGGCGAGCGGGCCGGTGTCGGTCAGCTCGTCCAGCGCCTTGAGGGCCTGCTCGCTGCGGGGCACGCGGCGGCGGAGCGAGCGCAGCACGCGGCCCGCGGTGGTGTAGGAGCCCGCGAGCCCCATGCCGACGAGGAGGACGACGAAGACGACGCGGGGGCTGGTGACCGCGGTGAGCACCGCGATCAGCGCCCAGCGCTCGCCGATCGGCAGCACGATCATGCGGCGCAGCCACACCGTCCAGCCGAGCCGGTCGAGGCGCTCGGACAGGGCGAAGGCGGGGCTGTTGTCCTCCCCCGCAGCTCCGCGGGGAGGGGCGGTACCCCCCGCCGCGGCCGCGGTGCCGGCGATGGACTCGTTGAAGGCGAAGTCCACGACGTGCCGGCAGGTCTGCAGCACCATGGCGCCCAGCGCGAGGGCCCACACGTCGTCGCCGTCGGCGTTGGCGGCGCCGAGGGCGAGGCCCGCGTAGAAGGCGTACTCCTTGGCGCGGTCGAAGGTGGCGTCGAGCCAGGCGCCCAGCGTGGAGTACTGCAGCGAGTAGCGGGCGAGCTGGCCGTCGGTGCAGTCGAGCACGAAGGACAGCAGCAGCAGCACGCCGGCGGCGGCGAACCCGCCGCGCGTGCCGGTGGCCGCGCAGCCGGCGGCGAGCACGGCGGTGGCCAGGGATGCGGTGGTGACCTGGTTCGGGGTGAGGCCCCGGCGGGCGCACCAGCGGGCGAGGTAGCGCGAGTAGGGGCTGATGAGGAAGGTGGTGAAGAAGCCGTCGCGGCTCTTGACCGCGGCCCGCAGCCGGGCCTTCTCCTCGTCCACGGCGGCGACCGCGTCCGCCGCCTTCGCCCGGGCCAGCGCGTCCTCGGGTACGGCGGCCACCAGCACGCCCAGCTCCGGCCGGACCAGCGCGCCGTCGGCGCCGGCGAGCTGCGCGGCGGTCTGCTCGGCGACGCCGTCGACGGTGCGGCTGCGCATCACCGCGCGGGAGAGCGCGGTGCGCGCCGCGGGCGTCCGCACCGCGACCACGCCGGGCGCGGCGGCGGCGGGCCAGCGGGGGTCGGCGAGCGTGAGACGCAGGCTGTGCCGGTGGCCGACGAAGCGGCTGTCGACGAGGGCGACCCGGCCGTCCCCGGGCAGCAGCGCGAGGACGGTGGCGGCGTCGGCCACGTCCGCGGCGGTACGCACGTCGTCGTAGCCCAGCGACCTGAGGTCGCTCTCCAGGGGAGATCCGGGGACGGGCGGGCCGATCAGGATTGCGGTCCGCAGACGAACTCACTCCTTGGCAGCGGGACGACAGGCGGGACCGCCCCTCCCCCGTCCGGCCGGGCGGCTGTCGGCAGAGGTTAGCGGATTGCTGGAACCGGAGGTTCACCGCCCGTTCGCCTCGACCGGGTGGCGATCATCATGTCGCAGCCCCCGCCCCTCCTTTGCACCGGGGCGGTAGTGTGCCGCCATGACGTGGTTGATCACCGGCGGGGCCGGTTACATCGGCGCGCATGTCGTGCGGGCCATGACGGGTGCCGGGGAGCGGATCGTCGTGCTGGACGACGTCTCCACCGGGAACGCGGCCCGGCTCCCCGCCGGCGTGCCGCTGGTGCGCGGCACCTTCCTGGACCGGCTGCTGCTCGACCGCACCTTCGCCGAGTACGACGTCACCGGCGTGCTGCATCTCGCGGCGAAGAAGCAGGTCGGCGAGTCGGTGGCGCAGCCGCTCACGTACTACCGGGAGAACGTGCACGGCCTCGGCGTGCTGCTGGAGGCCGTCGTGTCCGCGGGCGTCCGCCGCTTCGTCCTCTCCTCCTCCGCCGCCGTCTACGGCACGCCGGACGCCGACCTCGTCACCGAGGACACCCCCTGCCGGCCGATCAACCCGTACGGCGAGACCAAGCTGGCCGGCGAGTGGCTGCTGCGGGCCACCGGCCGGGCGCACGGCCTGGCCACGGCCTGCCTGCGCTACTTCAACGTCGCCGGCGCCGCCGCCCCGGAGCTGGCGGACACCGGCGTGTACAACGTGGTCCCGATGTTCTTCGAGCGGCTGTCCGCACACGAGCCCCTGCGGATCTTCGGCGACGACTACCCCACCCCCGACGGCACCTGCATCCGCGACTACGTCCACGTCGTCGACCTCGCCGACGCCCACCTGGCGGCGGCCCGCCGCGTCGCCACCCCGGCCGGGACCGGCGACCTGACGGTGAACCTCGGCAGCGGCACCGGCGTGTCCGTGCGCGAGCTGGCCGAGGTCGTCGCCGACGTCACGGGGCGGCGCGAGCACGCCCCGGTGGTCCGCCCGCGCCGGCCCGGCGACCCGGCCCGCGTGGTCGCGTCGTACGACCTGGCGGCCAAGGAGCTGGGCTGGCTCCCCCGGCTGGACGTGCGCGCCATGGTCGAGTCCGCCTGGGCGGGCTGGCTGCACACCCACGGTGAGCGGCGCGGCTGACCAGCCGAGACGCCCGCAGGAGCGTTTCCGCAGGTCAGACGATGAAAACCGACTTCATGTCAGGGTTTGGCGAATACCCCCTGCCCGTAGTTCACTGAGGTCACCGGGCGGGCGCGTGCGCCCCGTCCGTGACCGTCGACGGGAACCGGAGGGCATGCGGCATGGGTGCAGGGCACGACCACTCCCACGGCACGGCCTCCGCGGCGCACCGCGGCCGGCTGCGCGTGGCCCTGGGCCTCACCCTGTCGGTGCTGGGTCTGCAGGTGGTCGGCGGGGTGCTCACCGGCTCGCTGGCCCTCGTCGCGGACGCCGGGCACATGGCGAGCGACGTCGTCGGGCTGTCCATGGCGCTGCTGGCGATCCACTTCGCGAACCGGCCGACGAGCGAGCGCCGCACGTTCGGCTTCGCGCGCGCCGAGATCCTGGCGGCGCTGGCCAACTGCCTGCTGCTCTTCGGCGTCGGCGGCTACATCCTCTACCAGGCGGTGCGCCGCTTCATGGACCCGCCGGCGATCGAGGGCGGGCTGACCTTCGCGTTCGGTGTCGCGGGCCTGGTGGTCAACCTCGTCTCGCTGGCGCTGCTGATGGGCGGCCGGCAGGAGAGCCTGAACGTGCGCGGCGCCTTCCTGGAGGTGCTGGCCGACGCGCTGGGTTCGGTCGCGGTCATCGTCTCGGCGCTGGTGATCGTCACCACCGGGTGGCACTACGCGGACCCGGTCGCCTCGCTCGCCATCGGCGCGATGATCATCCCGCGGACGTTCCGGCTGCTGCGCGAGGCGCTCGACGTGCTGCTGGAGGCGGCGCCGAAGGACGTGGACGTCGCCGAGGTGCGGTCGCACATCCTCGCGCTGCCGGGCGTGGTGGAGCTGCACGACCTGCACGTGTGGACGATCACCTCGGGGATGCCGGTGATATCGGCGCACGTCGTGGTCAGGGGCGACGTGCTGGAGACCGTGGGTCAGGAGAAGTTGCTGCACGATCTGCAGGGGTGCCTCGGCGATCACTTCGACGTCGACCATTGCACATTCCAGATCGAGCCGGTCGGACACGCCGAGCATGAGGCAAATCTCTGTCATTGAGCCGTCGCCGGTGAGGCAGACTGAGAGGGGCTTCCCGCCGTGTCCTCCCGCCGCGGAGACCGGGGCGCCCCCGCACCGGACGCCGTAGATCGGATGCAAAGGATGGTCATGCCGGCCGCTACCACCGAAGAGATCATGCTGGAGCTCGTCGACGAGAACGGCACCACGATCGGCACCGCGGAGAAGCTGTCCGCGCACCAGGCGCCCGGCCGGCTGCACCGGGCGTTCTCCGTCTTCCTCTTCGACACCGCCGGCCGGATGCTGCTGCAGCAGCGGGCACCGGGCAAGTACCACTCCCCCGGCGTCTGGTCCAACTCCTGCTGCGGCCACCCCTACCCCGGCGAGTCGCCGCTCGCCGCCGCGGCCCGCCGCACCTTCGAGGAGCTGGGCGTCTCCCCCGCGCTGATCGCCGAGGCCGGGACCGTGACGTACCACCACCCGGACCCGGCCTCGGGGCTGGTGGAGCACGAGTACAACCACCTCTTCGCCGGGCTGCTGCGGGCCGAGCCGCGGCCGGACGCCGACGAGGTGGGGGCGGTCGCGTTCGTCACGGCGGACGAGCTGATGAAGCGGCACGCCGAGGACCCGTTCTCGGCGTGGTTCATGACGGTGCTGGACGCCGCCAGGCCGGCCATCCGGGAGCTGACGGGGCCGGCGTCCGGCTGGTGACCCCGGCGAGCGGGAGGGACGCCCAGATCACCTTCCCGCCGTCGACGGTGTGCTGCACGTCGCAGGTGCCGCCCGCCTCGTTCGTGATCGTCTTGACCAGCAGCAGTCCCCGGCCGCCCGTCTCGTCGTCGGCCTGCAGGGCCTTCGGGCGGTACGGGTGCTGGTCCTCGACGGCGACGCGGACCCAGCCGGCGCTCACCGACAGCTCGACGCCGATCTTCGGGGAGAGCACGCCGGCGTGCCGGACCGCGTTGGTGACCAGTTCGGAGACGATCAGCAGCACGCCCTGCAGCAGGTCGTCCCCGATGGGCACGCGCTGCCCGACGAGGAGGTCGCGTACGGCGTGCCGGGACTGGGGCACCGAGGAGTCGAGCGCCGGGGCGTCGAACCTCCAGGTCCCCTCGTAGGCCGCCGGGACCACCTGGCCGGCTCGGGCCTCAGCTTTCCGCCGTCGTTCACCGCCGGCACCTGCTTTCACCACCACTCACACTCCGAGTGTTGGCACTCACCACCGGCTCAACCCCCCTTCGAGCACAACTTGACTGGCTTTCGTCGTCTTCCGACCGGCTGCGCAATCGCCGACCAGTGTTGAGACCGAAAAAACCGGTTGCCGACGCCGTCCGTACCGTCGTACCTTCACAGTGCCCTGCAGTCGACGATTGGAGAAGGTGTTGCTCGTCTGAGGTCTCCATGGCACCGTGCCCGCGGCTCGTCCCGCGTGCGGCACGTGCGACCTCACGGCCGGAGCCACCTTCCTCTCCTGCAGGGCGCCCAGCCCCGCTCCCGTACCACCCGGCTCTCCCAGGTCGCCGTCCGGTGCCGACGCCGCCCCGTCGCGCCCTTACGACCTCACCGGGAGAAGCCATGTCATTCCCCTCCACCCCGCACGCCGCCACCTCCGTCGTCTGCACCGGCCTGGCCTTCGCCTGGCCCGACGGCACGGCCGTCTTCGACGGCTTCGACCTCGTGGTCGGCCCCGGCCGCACCGGGCTGATCGGCCGCAACGGCACCGGCAAGTCCACGCTGCTGCGGCTGATGGCCGGGGAGCTGGCCCCCTCCGCCGGGGCGGTCAGAGCCGGCGGCACCGTCGGCTACCTGCCGCAGAACCTGGTCCTCGACACCGCCGCCCGGGTCGATGCCGTGCTGGGCGTCGCGGGCGTGCGGCGCGCGCTGCACGCCATCGAGGCGGGCGACGTCGCCGAGGAGCACTTCACCGCCGTCGGCGACGACTGGGACGTCGAGGAGCGCGCCCGCGCCACCCTCGACCAGCTCGGCCTCGCGCACATCGGCCTCGACCGCACCATCGGCGAGGTCTCCGGCGGCGAGTCGGTGCTGCTGCGGCTGGCCGCGCTGCTGATGGAGCGGCCGGACGTGCTGCTGCTGGACGAGCCGACGAACAACCTGGACCTCAGGGCCCGTCGCCGGCTGTACGCGGCCGTGGAGTCGTGGCCGGGCGTGATGGTGCTCGTCAGCCACGACCGCGAGCTGCTCGACCGCGTCGACCAGGTCGCCGACCTGCGGGACGGCGAGGTCGCCTGGTACGGCGGCAACTTCACGGCGTACGAGGAGGCGCTGGCCGCCGAGCAGGAGGCCGCCGAGCGGACGGTGCGTTCGGCGGAGGCGGACCTCAAGCGGCAGCAGCGCGAACTGGCCGAGGCGCACGAGAAGCTGAGCAAGCGCAAGCGGTACGCCGACAAGCAGTTCGCGAACAAGCGCGAGCCGAAGATCGTCATGAACGCGCGCAAGCGGGAGGCCCAGGTCTCCGCCGGCAAGCACCGCATCATGCACGAGGAGCGGCTCAGGGGCGCCAGGGAGCGGCTCGACGAGGCGGAGGCGGCGGTGCGGGACGACGACGAGATCCGCGTCGACCTGTCGTACACCGCCGTCCCCGCCGGCCGGGACGTGCTCCTGCTGCGCGACCTGGAGCTGCGCTACGGCGCCCGGGTGCCGGCGCTGCAGGTGCGCGGCCCGGAGCGGATCGCGCTGACCGGGCGCAACGGCGCGGGCAAGTCGACGCTGCTGCGGACGATCGCGGGGGAGCTCGCGCCGGTCGCCGGGGAGGCGGCGGTGCACGTGCCGCTGCGCTGCCTGCCGCAGCGGCTCGACGTGCTGGACGACGCGCTGAGCATCGTCGAGAACGTCGCCCTGCTGGCCCCCGCCGCGTCCAACCAGCGGATCCGCTCCCGGCTGGCGCGGTTCCTGTTCCGGCAGGGCCGGGCGGACCAGATCGTGGGCACGCTCTCGGGCGGCGAGCGGTTCCGCGCCACCCTGGCGGCGCTGATGCTGGCGGAGCCGGCGCCGCAGCTGCTGATGCTGGACGAGCCGACGAACAACCTCGACATGGCCAGCGTGCGGCAACTGGTCAGGGCGCTGGAGTCGTACGAGGGGGCGCTCGTGGTCGCCAGCCACGACGTGCCGTTCCTGCGCGACCTCGGGATCACGCGCTGGCTGGCGCTGGACGGGGAGTTGCGCGACATCGAACCGCTGTAGCCGCCGCCGGGGCGGCGCGCCGGACCGGCGGGGGGCGCCCCGCCCCGGTCCGGCGGGCGCCCGCCCGGCGTGAGAGGCTCCGGGGCATGAGCGAAGGCGAGCTGCGGTGCGGCACCGACGGCGGCGTGGCGACCGTGGTCATCAGCAATCCCGCCAAGCGCAACGCGATGACGCCGCGGATGTGGCGTGCGCTGCCCGGGCTGCTGGCGGAGCTGGCGGCCGACCGGGCGGTGCGCGCGGTGGTGCTCACCGGGGCGGGCGGCACCTTCTGCGCGGGAGCCGACATCACCTCGCTGCGGGCCGGCAGCGAGGGCACGCAGGGGCTGGCCGAAGCCGCGGAGGAGGCGCTCGCCGCCTTCCCCAAGCCGACGCTGGCGGCGGTACGGGGCCACTGCGTGGGCGGCGGCTGCCAGCTGGCGGCGGCCTGCGACCTCCGGTTCGCCGCCGAGGACGCGCTGTTCGGGGTCACCCCCGCGAAGCTGGGCATCGTCTACCCGGCCGGCGCGACCCGCCGGCTGGTGCGGCTGCTGGGCCCGGCGACGGCGAAGTACCTGCTGTTCTCGGCCGAGTTGATCGGCGCGGCGCGGGCGCTGCGCACCGGGCTGGTCGACGAGGTGCTGCCCGCGGCGGGGCTGGACGCGCGGGTGGCGGAGTTCACCGGGGTACTCGCGGCGCGCTCGCAGCTGACGCAGGCGGCGGCGAAGGAGTTCGCCGACACCGCCGGCGTGCCCGGGGAGCGGGACGGGGACGGGGGCCCGCCGTCCGGCGCCGGGGCGGACGCGGCGCGTATCGCGCACTGGGCCCGGCAGGCGCGCGCGGCCGGTGACGCCGCGGAGGGCGTCGCCGCCTTCCTGGAGCGCCGCGAGCCGCGCTTCACCTGGACCGTCTGACGGCCGCCGCCGCGGCCCGTGGCGCGGCCGGGGCCGTACGGCGTCGAGGGCGCCTGCGCGTGCGACCCGGCGGACCGACCGGCCACCGCCCGGCTCCGGCGCACACCGCCGGCCCCTTCTCTTGCTAAGCGTCCGCTCAGTAGCCTGGCCCCATGACGTCACTCCCGCCGCGCGCCGGCCGCCGCTGCCACCAGGTCCTCAACCCGCTGCACTCGGCGATCTACTTCTCTCCCGAGTTCGGCAAGGAGTTCGCCGGCATCGGCATCGACGGCTGGCACGCCGCCTACTTCACCGCGCGGTCCGCCGCCATGGGCCCCGTCGGGCCCGGCGTGGTCACGGCCACGTTCTACAACTACAGCCACCGGCTGGCCGCCGCGCACCTGCCCGCCGCCTGGTCGGCAGCGGACCCGGCCACCGTGCTGGCGGCCCGGCTGCGCGTCGCCGACGCCGTGCTGCGGCGCCTGCTCGGCGAGGAGACCCTCGCCTCGCCGGAGCTGGCCGAGGCTGCGGAGCTGGCGCAGCGGGCGGCCGCGGGCGGGGAGCGCGCCGGACGGGCGCTGTACGCCGCCGAGGCCGGGCAGCCGGTTCCCGACGCCCCGCACCTGGCGCTCTGGCACGCCGCCACTCAGCTGCGCGAGCACCGCGGCGACAGCCACAACGCGGTACTGGCCCACGCCGCGCTCGACGGCCTGGAGGCCCAGGTCTCCCACACCGCCTCCGGTTTCGGCTTCACCCCGGAGTTCGCGCGGTCCTCCCGCGGCTGGGACGCCGGGGAGTGGGCGGCGGCGCAGGACCGGCTGCGGGCCCGCGGGCTGCTGGCCGCGGACGGCGAACTGACGGAGGCGGGCACGGCGCTGCGCAAGGAGCTGGAGGACGAGACGGACCGGGTGGACCTCGCCCCGTACGAGCACCTGGGCGCCGAGGGCGTGGCCCGGCTGACCGAGCTGGCCACCGGCTACACCACCACCGCGCTGGCGGCGGGCGCGCTGCCGAAGGACATCTTCGGCAAGGGGTGAGGCACGCGGCGCGGCGCGGTGTGGCTGCGGGGCGGACGTTTGGGCAACGCCCCGGCGGCTACCCGCGGTTCTCCACCCGACCGGCGAGGAGGACGGCCATGCGAGCCATCGCCGACGTCCTGCGCATGATCGGCGGCACCCTCGCCGCGATCGTGACGCTCCCCTTCCGACTGCTCGCCCGGCTCTTCAGCGGCGCCTCCCGGGGCGCCCGGAGGTCCCGCCGCCGCACCGTCTGACCGCCGCCGCGGGCCGTTCCGACCCGCCGGGCGACCGGCGCCGTCCCGTCCGGGCGCCCGGCTGTCAGCCGGACCTGCCACAATGCACTCCGCCACAGATGACAGAAAGCGGGGCGGACGTGACGGCGTCGGTATCGATTGAGGCCAGGATCGCCGAGGAGCTCGGCGTACGCGAGCGGCAGATCACGGCGGCGGTGCAGCTGCTCGACGGCGGGGCCACCGTGCCGTTCATCGCCCGCTACCGCAAAGAGGCGACGGAGATGCTCGACGACGCCCAGCTGCGGACCGCCGAGGAGCGGCTGCGGTATCTGCGGGAGCTGGAGGAGCGGCGGGCGGCCGTCCTGGAGTCCGTGCGCGGGCAGGGCAAGCTGACCGAGGAGCTGGAGGCGCGGATCCGCGCCGCCGAGTCCAAGGCCCGCCTGGAGGACGTGTACCTGCCGTACAAGCCGAAGCGGCGCACGAAGGCGCAGATCGCCCGCGAGGCCGGGCTCGAACCGCTGGCGGAGGGGCTGCTCGCCGACCCGTCGGTGGCGCCGCTCGCCGCGGCCACCGCGTTCGTGGACGCGGACAGGGGCGTGCCGGACCAGGCCGCCGCCCTGGAGGGCGCGCGGGCCATCCTCACCGAGCGGTTCGGCGAGGACGCCGACCTGATCGGCGAGCTGCGCGAGCGGATGTGGACGCACGGCCGGGCGGCCGCCAGGGTGCGCGAGGGCAAGGAGGAGGCGGGCGCGAAGTTCTCGGACTACTTCGACTTCGCCGAGCCGCTGACCGACCTGCCGTCCCACCGCATCCTCGCCCTCTTCCGCGGCGAGAAGGAGGAGATCCTCGACCTGGCGCTGGAGCCGGACGCGCCCGGCGAGGCGGCGCCGGAGGGCCCCTCGGCGTACGAGCGCGCCATCGCGGCCCGGTTCGGCGTGGAGGACAGGGGCCGGCCCGCCGACGCCTGGCTCGCCGAGACGGTGCGCTGGGCCTGGCGCACCCGCATCCTGGTCCATCTCGGCATCGACCTGCGGCTGCGGCTGCGCACGACCGCCGAGGACCAGGCGGTGGACGTCTTCGCCGCCAACCTGCGGGACCTGCTGCTGGCCGCGCCCGCGGGCACGCGCGCCACGCTGGGCCTCGACCCCGGGCTGCGCACGGGCGTGAAGGTCGCCGTCGTCGACGCCACCGGCAAGGTCGCCGCGACCACGACCGTCTACCCGCACGCACCGCAGCGGAAGTGGAACGAGGCGCTGGCCGTCCTCGCCGAGCTGGCCCGGGTGCACGCGGTGGAGCTGATCGCGGTCGGCAACGGCACGGGGTCGCGCGAGACCGACAGGCTCGCCGCCGAACTGATCGCCGCCCAGCCCGCGCTGAAGCTGACGAAGGTGATGGTCTCGGAGGCCGGCGCCTCGGTGTACTCGGCGTCCGCCTTCGCCTCGCAGGAGCTGCCGGAGCTGGACGTGTCGCTGCGCGGCGCGGTGTCCATCGCCCGGCGGCTGCAGGACCCGCTGGCCGAGCTGGTGAAGATCGACCCGAAGTCGATCGGCGTCGGCCAGTACCAGCACGACCTGTCGGAGGCGAAGCTGTCGCGCTCCCTGGACGCGGTCGTGGAGGACTGCGTCAACGGCGTCGGGGTCGACCTCAACACCGCCTCCGCGCCGCTGCTCGCACGCGTCTCCGGCATCGGCGCGGGGCTCGCCGAGAACATCGTGGCGCACCGCGACTCCCACGGCCCGTTCCGCAGCCGTGCGGCGCTCAAGGACGTGCCGCGGCTGGGGCCGAAGGCCTTCGAGCAGTGCGCGGGCTTCCTGCGCATCCGCGGCGGCGACGACCCGCTGGACGCCTCCGGCGTGCACCCCGAGGCGTACCCGGTGGTGCGGCGGATGGTGAAGGCGGGCGGCGCCGAGGTCGCGGCGCTGATCGGCGACACGAAGACGCTGCGGTCGCTGAAGCCGCAGGACTTCACCGACGAGCGGTTCGGGCTGCCGACGGTGACGGACATCCTCAAGGAGCTGGAGAAGCCGGGGCGCGACCCGCGGCCGGCGTTCCGGACGGCGGCGTTCAAGGAGGGCGTGGAGAAGATCGGCGACCTGCAGCAGGGGATGGTGCTGGAGGGCGTGGTGACGAACGTGGCCGCGTTCGGGGCGTTCGTGGACGTGGGCGTGCACCAGGACGGGCTCGTGCACGTGTCGGCGATGTCGAGGACGTTCGTGAAGGACCCGCGCGAGGTGGCCAAGCCCGGCGACATCGTCAAGGTGAAGGTGCTGGACGTGGACGTGCCGCGCAAGCGGATTTCGCTGACGCTGCGGCTGGACGACGAACCGGGCCGGCCCGCGGGCGGCGGCGGGCGCGAACGCGAGCGCGAGCGCGACCGCCAGGGCCCGCCGCGGCAGCGGGGCGGCGGCAACGGCGGCGGCCAGGGCGGCGGCGGGCGGCAGCGCGGCGGCGGGGGCCGGCGGCGCGAGGCGGCGCCGGAGAACAGCGAGATGGCCGACGCGCTGCGCCGCGCGGGCCTGCTCGGCGGGGGCGGCAGTGGCGGCGGGGGCCGCGGCGGCGGCAACGGCCGTCGCGGCACGCGCTGATCGGGCCGCGGGAGCGGTGCACTGCAAGCCCCCGTCCGCGGCGCTGCCGCGGGCGGGGGCCTTCCCGTACGGGGACGGGACGGCGCCCTCCCGCGCCGGGGTCACAGCCCCAGCAGGCCCTTCGTCAGCGTCGCCGCGCCGCCGGCCAGTCCGAGTACCAGCACCAGCCGCCGCGCGGGCGTCTCGGGCACCCGGTCGCCCAGGGCGCGGCCGACGAGGGCGCCCGCCGCCACCGCGGCCGCGCAGAGCAGCCAGGCGTCCGCCTCCAGGTCCGGCGGCCCCTTCGCCGCCACCGAGAAGATGTTGATGACGACGCCGTAGAAGAGCGCGTTGGGCACGAACTCCCGCACCGTCCAGCCCGCGTTCACGGCGTACAGCGAGACGGCGGGGCCGCCGATGCCCGCGGAGGAGTTCATGAAGCCGCTCACCGCGCCCGCCGTGACCGCCCCGCCGGTGCCGCGCAGCGCGTCGGCCCGGGCGCCGGCCATGACGAGCACGACGGCACCGCACACCATGGCGCCCATGCCGGTCAGCAGCACGGGCTCGGGCAGCTGCACCGCCGTCCAGGCGCCGAGGGGCACCGTGCAGACGGCGGCGGCGAGCAGCGGCACCATGGCGCCCGGGCGGACCTGCCGCCAGACGGTCGCCAGCCCGAACAGGCTGATGGCGCCGGCGGCGCAGTTGGACAGCCGCACGCCTTCGGCCGGGCCGAGCACCAGCGCGAGCGCCGGCCCGGCGACCAGCGCGAGGCCGATGCCCGCGAGCCGCTGCACGGACGCCCCGAGCAGCAGCACGCCGGCCATCAGCAGGACGTCGCCGGTCACAGCGGCCCGGCCGGCAGCGCGTCGCTGCCCGGCCGGCGGGTCCCCGGGCCGGTGCTCATCGGAGCGGGACGCGCGCCCCCCGAACGCTTGTAGTACCCATGCGGTTCAACATGCGAACAGAGTAGCGATCATCCTCGGGCGCCCACCACCCCGGGGGTGATCTCCACCGGTGCGGCAGACTGCCCTGATGGAATCTGAAGTGATCGTGCTCGGCAGCGGCATCATCGGTCTGACCAGTGCGGTCGTCCTCGCCGAGGGCGGCTGGCGGGTCACGGTGTGGGCGCGGGAGCCGGCGGAGGAGACGACGTCCGCGGTCGCGGGCGGGCTGTGGTGGCCGTACCGGATCGAGCCCGAACACCGGGTCGTGGACTGGTCGGTGCGGTCGTTCGAGGTGTACACGCGGCAGGCGGAGCGCGCGGCGGAGACCGGGGTGCGGATGCGGCCGGGGCTGCAGCTCGGCACCGAGGTCGCCGGCCTGGGGCCGTGGCGGCGCGCCCTGCGCGAGGTGCGCGCCGCGGAGCCCGCGGAGCTGCCCGGCCAGTACGCGGCGGGCGTGCGCGCGACGGTGCCGATCGTCGACACGGCCACGCACCTGGCGCACCTGCGCGACCGGCTGGCCGCGGCCGGCGGCCGGATCGAGCGGCGCACCGCGGGCTCACTCGACGAGGCCGGGCGGGCGGCCCCGTACGTCGTCAACTGCACCGGCCTCGGCGCCCGCGAGCTGGTGCCGGACCCGCAGGTGCGCCCGGTGCAGGGGCAGCTCGTCGTGGTCGAGGACCCGGGTGTGGCGGAGTGGGTGGTCGCGGCGTACCGGGACGCGACCGCGACGCTGTACGCGCTCCCGCAGCCGTACGGGCTCGTCCTCGGCGGCACGGCCGTCGAGGACGCCTGGGGCACGGAGCCGGACCCGGCGGTGGCCGCGGGCATCGTGGCGCGCTGCGCCCGCGTCATCCCCGAGGTGGCCGGCGCCCGCGTCCTCGCCCACCGCGCCGGGCTGCGCCCGGCCAGGCCGGCGGTACGGCTGGAGGCGGAGCGGCTGCCCGGCGGGGCGCTGTGCGTGCACAACTACGGGCACGGGGGCGCCGGCGTGACGGTGGCGTGGGGCTGCGCCGAGGAGGCCGCGGAGCTGCTGCCCGCACCGGCCGCATAAGCCGCGCCGGCCGCGCGCGCCGACCGTCCGGGCCCCGCTCAGCGGCAGTGCTCGACCGGACGGCCGTCCGTCAGCTCGTACGGCGCGCGCTGGTCCAGCAGCAGCGGCACCAGCGCGCGCAGCGGCTGCCGCAGCGGCACCAGCGCGCCGCCGCCCGGGCGCCGGCGGACCTCGACGCCGTGCAGGGCGAGTTCGTCGCCGACGGCGCCGTACTGCCCGGCGTCGAGCGCGTAGCCGCACGGCGGGTCGTCGATGACCTGGCCCGGGGCGGGCGGCTCGTTGTCGGCGCCGCCGAGGAAGACGGGGCCGGTGTCGGCGAGTCCGCGGCGGCGGGCCGCGGCCGTCGCGGTGGCCAGCCGGCCGCGGTGGTCGGCGGCGTAGTCGAACGTGGCGTCGAGCGCGGTGAGCTGGGAGGTGACGCGCCGGCGGCGGTTGGCCGCGGGGTCGCCGCGCTCGTCGTCGGTGAGCGCGGTGATGCGCGTCTCGACCAGCAGCCCGGCCGCGTGCTTGAGGCCGGCGGCGTTGCGCAGGATGCGCTCCTGGCCGTCGCCGGCGACCTGGCGGACGGGCTCGCCGGTCTGCGGGTCGGTCCAGATGCCGTAGACGCCGCTGGAGTAGCCGGCGTCCTCGACGCCGGCGCGGACGTGGTCCTCGGACAGGTGGCGGGCCTCGCGGTGGACGGCGTCGTGGGTGTTGAGGTTGCGCGGCCAGAGCGCGAGCACGTCCTCGACGTAGTACGGCTCGGCGGCGTCGAACTCGTGCAGGTCGTGGATGACGTCGGGGCGGTGGTCGCGGATGACGGCGGCCAGCGCCCGGCCCTCGGCGGTCGCCAGGGCGACGTGGTCGCGGTTGACGTCGACGCCGTCGGCGTTGCGGCGGGTGCCGGCGGCGCGGCCGTCGGGGTTGGCGTTGGGGACGACCAAAACGGAGGTGCCGGCCAGGAAGCGGCGGGTCCCGGCGTCCGTGCCGTACGCCAGGTCGCGCAGGGCGGTCAGGCACGCCTCGCGGGCGGCCGGTTCATCGCCGTGCTGGCCGCAGACGAGCAGGACGACGCTGCCGCGGGCGGCCCGCGACGGGGGTGGCGGGGCGGGGGCGCCGATGCGTACGAGGTTGAGGGGGCGGCCCTGCGCGGTGGTGCCGATGCGGTCGACGGCGGCGCGCGGGCTCTCCTCGGCCACCTCGGCCAGGAGCCGCGCCTCCTCGCGCTCGCTGGTCCAGCGGGCGCCGCCGCTGCGCTCGAAGCCGGTGCGCGGCGGGTTGGAGGCCTCCGCGGGCGGGCCGGTCAGCGGCGCCAGCACGACGGCCGCGGCGCAGGCCGCGAGGGTGGCCGTGCGGAGCACGGCGACGCGGGGGGCGCGTACGCGCATGGGCGGTCTCCCGGGGCGGAGAGCGGAGAGGGTGGCCAGAAGATAGCGGAGAGTGACGCGCCGCAGAAGCCTCCGCGCGCGGCGTATCCGCCGCCGTCGGCCGGCCGGCGGCACCGCGCTCTTTCACATGACCGGTGAGACAGCAATATTGTTGGACCATGACGCAGCAGACGGAGGCGGCCGGCCTGACCGTGGACGAGCTGGCCGCGCGCGCGGGCGTCACCGTGCGCACGGTCCGCTTCTACTCCACCCGCGGGCTGTTGCCCCCGCCCGTCATCGGCCCGCGGCGCGTCGGGCGCTACGGCCCCGAGCACCTGTCCCGGCTCGCGCTGATCGAGGAGTTGCAGCACCAGGGCCTGACGCTGGCGGCGATCGAGCGGTACGTGCAGCAGCTGCCGCCCGGCCTCAGCGCCGAGGACCACGCGCTGCACCGCGCGCTGGTGGCCACCTGGGTGCCGGACGCGGCGGCCGAGGTGAGCCGGGCGGAGCTGGAGCGGCGCGCGGGGCGGTCGCTGACCGACGACGACGTGGCCCGGCTGGCCGCGATGGGCGTGCTGGAGCGTACGCCGCCGGGCGGCGGCCCGTACGGGGCGGAACCCGGCTCCGGCGACGGCAGCGCCGAAGGCCGGGGTGACGGCGACGGCGACGCCTTCCGGGTCGACCCGGCCGTCCTCCACCTCGGCGTACGGCTGCTCGACGTGCCCATCCGGCTGGAGACCATCCGCACCGCCCGGGGCGTGGTGCAGGAGCACTCCCGCGCCGTGGCCCGGGAGCTGACCCGGCTCTTCCGCGACGAGGTGTGGGAGCCGTTCGGCGAGGCGGGCCCGGACCCGGAGCAGGTGGAGACGATGAAGTCGCTGTCGGCGCACATGCAGCCCATGGTGGTGCAGGCGCTGGTGACGGCCTTCCAGCGGTCGATGAAGGCGGAGTTGCGGGAGTCCTTCCCCGCGGAGTGACCCGGCGCCCGCGGGCCCGTACGGCCCGGCCGCCGCGGCCCCCGCCCCGCCGCCACGAGCCGTCGGCCGCGGGCGGCGGGGCGGGGGTCGGGCCGGGCCGGGTCAGGCGTCGTCGGTGAACCGCTCGCCCTGCTCCGCCTTCCGCAGCAGCAGCGCGGGCGGCTCGAAGCGCTCGCCGTACGCCGCCGCCAGCTCCCGGGCCCGGGCCGCGAAGCCGGGCAGCCCGCCCTCGTAGCCGTTGATGTACTGGAGCACGCCGCCCGTCCAGGCCGGGAAGCCGATGCCGAGGATCGAGCCGATGTTCGCGTCCGCGACGGACGTCAGCACGCCCTCCTCGACCAGCCGCACGGTGTCCAGCGCCTCCGCGAACAGCATCCGCTCCTGCAGCTCGCGCAGCGCCGGCGGGTCCTGGCCGGCCTTCGTGAAGTGCTCCCGGAGCCCGGGCCACAGCCGGGTCCGCCTGCCGTCCTCGTAGTCGTAGAAGCCCGCTCCCCCGGCCCGGCCGGTGCGGCCGAACTCGTCCACCATGCGGTCGATGACCGCCTCCGCCGGGTGCACGGGGTAGCTGCCGCCGGCGGCCTCGACGGCCGCGCGGGTCTCGTTGCGGATCTTCCTCGGCAGCGTGAGGGTCAGCTCGTCCAGCAGGGACAGCACCTTGGCGGGGTAGCCGGCCTGGGCGGCGGCCTGCTCGACGGTCGCGGGCTCGATGCCCTCGCCGACCATGGCGACGCCCTCGTTGATGAAGTGGCCGATCACGCGGGAGGTGAAGAAGCCGCGCGAGTCGTTCACGACGATCGGGGTCTTGGAGATCTGCCGTACGAGGTCGAAGGCGCGGGCCAGCGCCTCGTCCCCGGTGCGCTCGCCGCGGACGATCTCCACCAGCGGCATCCTGTCGACGGGCGAGAAGAAGTGCAGGCCGATGAAGTCCCGCGGCCGGTCGACGCCCTCGGCGAGCAGCGTGATCGGGAGGGTGGAGGTGTTCGAGCAGAGCAGGGCGTCGGGGGCGACGGTGTCCTGGATCTCCTGGAACACCTTGTGCTTGAGCGCCGGGTCCTCGAAGACCGCCTCGATGACGGCGTCGCAGCCGGCCAGTTCCGCGGGGTCCGCGGCGGGGGTGATACGGGCCAGCAGCGCGTCCCGCTTCTCCTCGGTCGTACGGCCCTTCGCGAGCTGCTTGTCCAGCAGCCCGGCGGAGTACGCCTTGCCCTTCTCGGCCGCCTCGACCGACACGTCCTTCAGCACGACCTCGATGCCGGCGCGGGCGCAGGCGTACGCGATGCCGGCGCCCATCATCCCGGCGCCCAGCACGGCGACCTTCGACACGCGCCGTTCGGCGATCCCGTCCGGGCGGGAGCGGCCGGCGTTGACGGCCTGCAGGTCGAAGAAGAACGCCTGGATCATGTTCTTGGCGGTCTGCCCGACGGCCAGGTCGACGAAGTAGCGGGCCTCGACGACCTGGGCGGTCTCGAAGTCGACCTGGGAGCCCTCGACGGCCGCCGCCATGATCGCGCGGGGGGCGGGGAACGGGGCGCCGTTCAGCTGCTTCTGCAGGTTGGCGGGGAACGCCGGGAGGTCGGCGGCGAACTTCGGGTTCGCGGGCGTACCGCCGGGGATCCGGTACCCGGGTTCGTCCCAGGGCTGCCGGGACTCCGGGTGGGCGTCGACGAACGCGCGGGCGGCGGCGCGCAGCTCCTCCTCGGTCCCGACGACCTCGTGCACGAGCCCGTTCTCCAGCGCCCGCCGCGGCCGGTACCGGGTGCCCTGCAGCAGCACCTTCAGCAGCGCGTCGGCGATGCCCATGAGCCGCACGGTGCGGGTGACGCCGCCGCCCGCGGGCAGCAGGCCCAGGGTGACCTCGGGCAGCCCGATCTTCGCGCCGGGCGCGTCGAGGGCGACGCGGTGGTGGCAGGCGAGGGCGATCTCGTAGCCGCCGCCGAGGGCCGCTCCGTTGATGGCCGCGACGACGGGCACGCCGAGCGTCTCGATGCGCCGCAGGGCGCGCTTGACGGCCAGGCCGGTGTCGAACGCCTCGCGGGCGTGCTCGCGGTCGATGCGGATGAGGTCGTGCAGGTCGCCGCCGGCGAAGAAGGTCTTCTTGGCGGAGGCGAAGACGACGCCGCGCACACCGTCGCGCTCGGCCTCCAGCCTGTCGGCGACGGCGGTGAGCGACTGGATGAAGTCCGCGTTCATGGTGTTGGCGGACTGGTTCGGGTCGTCCAGGACGAGGGTGACGAGGCCGGTGTCGTCCTGCTCCCAGCGAATCGTGTTCGTGTGGCTCGTGGCTGTGCTCATACGGTGGGATCTCCGTGTGCGGGGGGGCGGGACGGGTCAGAGGCGCTCGACGACGGTGGCGATGCCCATGCCGCCGCCGACGCAGAGGGTGGCGAGGCCGTAGCGCAGGTCGCGGCGCTCCAGCTCGTCGACGAGGGTGCCGAGGATCATGGCGCCGGTGGCGCCGAGCGGGTGGCCGAGGGCGATCGCGCCGCCGTTGACGTTGACCTTGTCCAGGCCGACGCCCATCTCGTCCACGAAGCGCAGCACGACGGCGGCGAACGCCTCGTTGATCTCGATCAGGTCGATGTCGTCGATGCCGAGGCCGGCCCGGGCGAGCGCCTTGCGGGTCGCGGGCGCGGGCCCGGTGAGCATGATCGTGGGTTCGGAGCCGGTGACGGCGGCGGAGACGATACGGGCCCGGGGGGTGAGCCCGTGGCGGCGGCCGGCCTCGGCGGAGCCGACGGCGACGAGGGCGGCGCCGTCGACGATGCCGGAGGAGTTCCCGGCGTGGTGGACGTGGTCGATCTCCTCCACCCAGTGGTACTTCTGCAGCGCCACCGCGTCGAAGCCGCCCAGCTCGCCGATGTCCGCGAACGAGGGCTTCAGCTTGGCGAGGCTGTCGGCCGTCGTGCCCGGCCTGAGGTGCTCGTCGCGGTCCAGGACGGTCAGCCCGGCGCGGTCCGTGACCGGGACCACGGAGCGCTCGAAACGGCCCTCCTTCCACGCCTGGACGGCCCGCTCCTGCGACATGGCGGCGAACTCGTCCACGTCCCGGCGGCGGTAGCCGCCGATCGTGGCGATCAGGTCGGCGCCGATGCCCTGCGGTACGAAGCCGACGTCCATGCTGGTCATCGGGTCGTTGAACCAGGCGCCGCCGTCGGAGCCCATCGGCACCCGGGACATCGACTCGACGCCGCCGGCGAGGATCAGGTCCTCCCAGCCGGAGCGGACCTTCGCCGCGGCGAGGTTGACGGCCTCCAGGCCGGAGGCGCAGAAGCGGTTCTCCTGCACGCCGGCAACGCTGTCGGGGAGCCCGGCGGCGACGGCGGCGGTCTTGGCGATGTCGGAGCCCTGGTCGCCGAGCGGGCTGACGACGCCGAGCACGACGTCGTCGATCGCGGCCGGGTCGAGGCCGGGGAAGCGGCGGCGCAGCTCGTGGACGAGGCCGACGACGAGGTCGATCGGCTTGGTGCCGTGCAGGGCGCCGCTCGCCTTCCCGCGGCCGCGCGGGGTGCGGATCGCGTCGTACACGTACGCGTCGGTGGCGGACGGCCTGGCGGTTGTGGTCACGGTGGTCAGCCTCTCAGGAGAGCAGGGAGCGGCCGATGATCTCTTTCATGATCTCGGTGGTGCCGCCGTAGATGGTCTGGACGCGCCCGTCGGTGAAGGCGCGGGCCACGGGGTACTCGTTCATGTAGCCGTAGCCGCCGTGCAGCTGCAGGCAGCGGTCGGCGGTGCGCTTCTGCAGTTCCGTCGCCCACCACTTGGCCATCGAGGCGTGCACCGCGTCGAGTTCCCCGGCCGCCAGGTCCTCGATGCAGCGGTCGACGAACGTGCGGGTCACGGCGCACTCGGTGGCCATCTCGGCCATCTCGAAGCGGATGTGCTGGAACCGGCCGAGCGGGCGGCCGAACGCCTCGCGTTCCTTCACGTACGCCGTGGTGACCTCGACAAGGTGCTCGGCGGCGGCGACGGCGGCGACGGCGATGGCCATGCGCTCCTGCGGCAGGTTGGTCATGAGGTGGCCGAACGCCCCGTCCCGGGTGCCGAGCAGGTTCTCCTTCGGCACCCGCACGTCGGTGAAGAACAGCTCGGCGGTGTCCTGGGCCTTCTGGCCGATCTTGTCGAGGTTGCGGCCGCGTTCGAAGCCCGCCGTGCCGCGCTCGACGGCCAGCAGGCTCAGCCCGTGGGCGCCGCCCTCGGGGGTGGTCCTGGCGACCACGACGACGAGGTCGGCGAGGATGCCGTTGGAGATGAACGTCTTGGCGCCGTTGAGCAGCCAGTGGTCGCCGCGGTCCTCGGCGGTGGTGCGGATGCCCTGCAGGTCGGAGCCGGCGCCGGGCTCGGTCATGGCGATGGCGGTGATCAGCTCGCCGGCGCAGAAGCCGGGCAGCCAGCGCCGCTTCTGCGCGTCGGTCGCCAGGGAGGTCAGGTACGGGCCGACGATGTCGTTGTGCAGCCCGACGGCGAGGCCGGCGACGCCGGCGCGGGCGAACTCCTCGGCCAGTACGGCCGCGAAGCGGTAGTCGTCCTGGCCCCCGCCGCCGTACTCCTCGGGGACGGCGAGGCCGAGCAGGCCCTGCCGGCCGGCGGCGAGCCAGGCGTCGCGGGAGACGACGCCGTCGGCCTCCCACTTCTCGTAGTGCGGGGTGACCTCCTTGGCCAGGAAGGTCCGCACGGTCTCGCGGAAGGCCTCGTGTTCGGGCCCGTACAGCCGGCGCTTCAACGCTCCTCCTGGCAGGGTTCCGGGGACGGGGACGGGGACGGGGTCAGGGCGGGGACGTCCCAGTCGCGGGCGACGTCCGCCGTGTCGGCGCCCGGGCTCGGGGGCGGCCGGCGCACGGCGCCGGGGGTGGCGGAGAACCGGGGCGCGGGGGCGGGCTGGACGGCGCCGTGGTGCTCGGCGAGGGTGCCGCGGGCGGCGAGGTGCGGGTGGTCGCGGGCCTCGCGCAGGGACAGCACGGGGGCGACGCAGGCGTCCGAGCCGGCGAAGACCTCCGTCCACTCCGCGCGCGTACGCGTCCGGAAGCGGGCGGCCAGCCGCTCGCGCAGCTCCGCCCAGGCCGCGGGGTCGCTCCGGTCGGGGAGGGCGCCGGCCGCGCCGTCGCCGGCGCCGAGGAGCCGGACGAACTCCTCGTAGAACGCGGGCTCCAGCGCGCCGACGGCCATGTACCCGCCGTCCGCGGTCTCGTAGACGCCGTAGAACGGCGCGCCCCCGTCGAGGAGGTTGACGCCGCGGCGGTCCTGCCAGGCGCCGGCGGCGGCCATGGCGTGGATCATCGCGGTGAGGTGCGCGGTGCCGTCCACGATGGCCGCGTCGACGACCTGCCCCTGCCCGGTGGTGCGGGCGTGCTGCAGTGCGGCCAGCACGCCGACGACGAGGTAGAGGGAGCCGCCGGCGTAGTCCCCGAGGAGGTTGGCGGGGACGGCCGGCGGGCCGCCGGGCGGGCCGATCATGCCGAGTGCGCCGGTGACGGCGACGTAGCCGATGTCGTGGCCGGCGGTCTGCGCGAGCGGGCCGTCCTGGCCCCAGCCCGTCATGCGGCCGTACACCAGCCGGGGGTTGCGGGCGAGGCACTCCGCGGGGCCGACGCCGAGGCGCTCGGCGACGCCGGGGCGGTAGCCCTCCACGAGGACGTCGGCGCGGCCTGCGAGGTCGAGCGCGGCGGCGGCGCCCGCCGGGGACTTGAGGTCCAGGACGACGGAGCGCTTGTTGCGGTTGGTGGTGTCGTGCGCGGGGTCGATGCCGAGCCCCGGGCCGCCAGGCCGGTCGACGCGGACGACGTCGGCGCCGAGGTCGGCGAGCAGCATCGCGGCGAACGGCCCGGGTCCGATGCCGGCCAGTTCGACCACGCGGACGCCGTGCAGCGGGCCGTGCCCCGTGCTCCCCATCAAGCCCCCAGCAGTGTGACACCAACTGTGTAACACCAGAGATGATAAGAACACGTTTCAGTGGGCACAAGGGCAAAGGGGTGCACGCCCGGAATCCGCCGTCCGCCGCGTCGACGGAACGGCGCCCGTGGACCACCCTGGGAGCCATGGCAGACGAGTCCCGACCGCACGACCTCATCCTGTTCGGCGCCACGGGCTTCACCGGCGGCCTCACCGCCGAGTACCTCGCCCGCCACGCGCCGCCCGGCTGCCGCTGGGCGCTGGCCGGGCGCGACCCCGGGAGGCTGGCGGACGTACGCGACCGGCTGGCCGCCGTCCGGCGGGAGTGGGGCGACCTGCCGCTGCTCGCCGCGGACGCCACGGATCCCGCGTCGCTGCACCGGCTGGCCGGGCAGACCCGGGTGGTGGCCACGACGGTCGGGCCCTACCTGCGCTACGGCGAACCGCTCGTCGCCGCGTGTGCCGCGGCCGGGACGGACTACGCGGACCTGGCCGGCGAGCCGGAGTTCGTCGACCGGGTCTACCTGCGCCACCACGAGCGGGCCCGGGCGACCGGGGCCCGGCTGGTGCACGCCTGCGGGTTCGACTGCACGCCGTTCGACCTCGGCGTGCGCTTCACCGTCGAGCAGCTGCCGGAGGACGTGCCGCTGCGGGTCGACGGCTTCCTGCGCGCCGCCGGCCGGATCTCCGGCGGAACGCTGGCGTCCGCGCTCGGGGCCGTCTCCCGGCCGCTGCCGGCGGCGCGCGCGGCCCGGGCCCGCCGCGGGGCCGAGCCGCCGGTCCCGGGGCGCCGGGTGCGGGCGCCGCTGGGCGCGCCGGTGCGCAGCGGCGCGCTGCGGACCTGGGGGCTGCCGATACCGACGCTGGAGTCCCGGGTGGTGGCGCGGTCGGCCGCCGCGCTGCCGCGGTACGGCCCGGACTTCCGCTACCGCCACTACGCGGCCGTGCGGCGGCTGCCCGTCGCCGCCGGCACCGTGCTCGGCGCCGGGGCCTTCGCCGCGGCGGCGCAGGTGCCGCCGCTGCGGAGGCTGATGGCCTCCCGGCTGGCCCCGGGCACCGGGCCGAGCGAGGAGCGGCGGGCGCGCAGCTGGTTCTCCGCCCGCTTCGTGGGCACGGCCCCCGACCGGCGAGTGCTGACGGAGGTCAGCGGCGGCGACCCGGCGTACGACGAGACGGCGAAGATCCTGGCGGAGGCGGCGCTGTGCCTGGCCCACGACCCGCTGCCGGAGACGTCGGGGCAGGTCACCACGGCGCAGGCCATGGGCGGGGCGCTCACGGAGCGGCTGGTGGCGGCGGGCATGGGCTTCCGGGTGCGGAGCACGTCGGCCCTCCCGGGGTCCCCGTAGCGGAGCGGTTTCGCGCAGTCCGCGCAGGTCCGCGCACGCCGTGGCGGCGGCCCGTCCGCCGTCACCCGGCGGCGTCGAGGTGCAGGCGCACGAACCTCGGGCGGTACAGGGCGACGTTGCGGTGCACGTGAGCGGAGACGGTGTCCGCGGAGGCGTCGAGCCAGTTGACGTCGTAGCCGAGCAGCAGCCCGTCCCCGGAGCCGACGCCGGGATGGGCCTGCGGGTTGTACGCGGCGGCGCCGGAGCCGCCGCCGGCGTCGTCCGGCAGCGGTGCGGTGAACGCCTTGTCCGGCCCGTGCCACGGGCCCTCGGGCCGGCACGCCCAGTACGACGCGACCGTCGTCAGCCCGCTGCCGCGGGGCCCGCCCGCGTCCATCGTGAACAGCACCCAGGTGTCCCCCCGGCGCACCACGCTGAACGCGCTGCCGACGCCCCGGCGCCCGCCGTCGCCCAGCACCGGCGCCGAGCGGGCCGCTTCGCGGCTCCAGCGCTCGCCGTCCCAGTACCGCCACGCCGAGCGGTCCGCGAGCCGCCCGGCGGGCACGCGCGCGAGGTGCGCGCGGGAGCTGCGCTCGGCCTGGTCGGGGGTGCGGCCGTCGGTGCCGCCCCAGACGTACGTGAAGCCGCCGCGCCGGACGGCCGCAGCCCCGTAGACGACGCGGTCGGCGGGGTCGGCGACCCGCGACTGGTCGTCGACCTGGGTGATGCCCTCCAGACGCAGGTCGGGCAGCGACAGCGTGGCGACCTCGGTGGCCAGCGGCACGCCGTAGATCCACGGCTGCTGCGCCTCCTGCCGGTGCCACAGCAGCACCCGCAGCACCTGTTCGGACGAGCCGGGGGCGCGCGGCTCGACCACGGCGTGCACCGGCCAGCGCCACTGCCGCAGCGGGGCGGCGGGCTCGGGGAAGAGCGAGGTAGGCGCGCCGGGCGCGCCGCCGAGGAGGGTGCGTTCGAGGCGGCCGTCCGCGGACATGACGAGGGCGGCGTTGCGGGTCCAGGCGGGGGTGCCGAGCGTGGTGTCGCGCCAGGCGTGCGGCTGGCCCTGCCGGTTGGGCGGCGGCTGCACCCGGCCGAGGTACGGGTCGGAGACCAGCCAGAGCGTGCGGCCGTCGGGCAGCCGGACCGAGTGGTTGCCGTCGCCGCCGGTCCAGTCGTCGGTACGGGTCGCGTCGTCGCCGTAGCGCGCGAACTCGTCCGTCGTCGCGGCGTCCGCGGTCCAGCCGGAGACGGCGAGAGCGGTACAGGCGCCGGCGCCGTCGCCGGCGCCGTCGTCGTCGGTCAGCACGACCACGAGGCCCACGACGAGCAGCAGGGCCAGGGCGATCCCGGCGCCGGTGGTCTGGCGTCGCTCCATCGGGGCACGGTAACCGGCGGGGCCGGTGAGCCGTAAGGAGCCCCGTGGGAGACCCGGCCGGCACCCCTTCCGTAGGCTGGCGGCGTGGCGAAGCCAGACCTCGCGGTGTTCGACCTGGACGGCACCCTCACCGACACCCGGCACCGGCTGCACCACGTCGCGTCCGCCCCCAAGGACTGGGACGCCTTCTTCCGCGCGGCCCCGCTCGACCCGCCGCTGCCCGAGGGGGTGGCGCTGGCCCTGCGGTGGGCCGAGACCTGCGAGGTCTGCTACGTCACCGGGCGCCCGGAGCGCACCCGCCGGGACACCGAGGCGTGGCTGGCCGGACACGGCCTGCCCGAGGGCCCGCTGTGGATGCGCCGCGGCGGCGACCGGCGGCCGGCCCGGGTGGCGAAGCCGGAGCTGCTGCGCCGGGTGGCCCGCGGGCGCACGGTGGCGGTGGTCGTGGACGACGACGAGCCGGTCTGCGCGGCGTACGAGAAGGCCGGCTTCCGGGTCGTACGGGCCGACTGGATGCCGCCCGCGGAGACGCTGCGCGCGGCGCAGGAGGACGAGGGCCGTACGTAGGGCGGCGGCCCGCGCGGCCCGCGCCGGGCTCCCGGACGGCGCCGGGCGGGGCGGGCACCCGAATCCCGGCGGGATCGCGGCCCGCCCCTTCCCCCGTGCGGCCGGGCCACTACGCTCGGCGCACATGACCTCCCGCGACGACACGGACCTCGACGACACCGGCCTCGACGACACCGGGAAGACCGGGATAGCCGGGCCGGCCGCGGCCGGCCCGGCCGGCACCGACGCGGGCGACCCCCACACGCCCGGCGCCGGCGGCCCGGGCGACCCGCTCGCACCCGACGGCGACGAGCCGCCGCCGCCCCGGCTGACGCCGCGCCAGGCCCGCCGGGTGCGGGCGCTGACCTCCGCGGGCGTGATGGTGGCGGTGGGCGTGGGCATGGTGGTGCAGTTCCGCAGGGAGCCGTCGCTGCTGACGTTCGCGCTCTACGGCGGGGCGCTCATCCTCTCCGGCACCGCGATCATGCTCAGCCGGGCGGGCCGCACCCGGGTCGCCATGGCGGTGCTGGCGGCCGGCTTCGCGTTCGTGGTCGCCGATCAACTGCTGCGCTAGAACCGCCACGGTAGCGGGCGGCCGGGGCGGGTAGGTCATCGGTAGCACGGCTCAGTGGGGGGTTCGTTGAACAAGAAGCACGCGGCCGCCGCGGCGGCACTCCTGGTGCCCGCGGTCGCCGTCACGGCGGTGCTCGTCGCCCGGCCGCACGGCGGCACGGGGGAACCGGCCCACCGCCCGCAGGCGCGCTCCTCCCCCGCCTCCCCGGCACCGTCCCCGTCCGCCCCGCCCGCCCCCACGGACGAGCTGCCCGCGCCCGAGGGTCCGGTGCTGGGCGTGAAGCTGGACAACGCCGCGCCCGCGCGGCCCCACACGGGCCTGGAGCAGGCCGACGTGGTGCACGTGGAGCGGGTCGAAGCCGGCATCAGCCGCTTCCTCGCCGTCTACGCCTCCGGGCTCCCCGACGTCGTGGGGCCGGTGCGCAGCGCCCGCGAGACGGACCTGGAACTGCTGGCGCAGTACGACGACCCGGTGCTCGCGTACTCGGGCGCGCAGGGCAGGCTCAAGCCGTACATCAACCGCGCCCCGCTGCGCCCGGTGCCGCCCGAGGAACTGCCCGGCGCGTACTTCCGCGGCACCGACCGGCCCATGCCGCACAACCTCTACCTGCGGCCCGAGCGCGTCACCGACGCCGCGCCCGAACTCGCCGGCATGGCCGCCGGGTCGCTCTACGAGACCGGCGCGGCCCCGGCCGGCGGCCGGAGGACCGCCGCCCGCACGGTGGAGATGCCGGCCGCGCGCTTCACCTTCGACTGGTCGGCCGAACGGCGCGGCTGGGAGGTCGCCATGGACGGCACGCCGGCCCTCAGCGGCGGGGAGCGGCTCGCGCCGCCGACGGTGGTGCTGCAGGAGACGACGATCCGCAGGGGCGGGTTCGGCGACCGGTGGGGCAACAACTCGCCGTTCACCGAGACCGTCGGCTCCGGCGACGCCACGGTGCTGCGGGACGGCCGGGCGTACGCCGCCGAGTGGGACCGGCCGACGGCGGCGGACCGCACCGTGTTCACCACGCCGGACGGCGAGCCGATGCCGCTGGCCGAGGGGCAGGTGTGGGTCGTGTACGTGCCGCGCGGCTGACCGCACCGCGGGACGCCGCCCCGGCCGCACGATGCCTCAGCCCGCGTCCATCCGCAGCACCGCCGCGCCCCTGACCCGGTCCGCCGCGAGGTCGTCGAGGGCCTCGTCCGCCCGGTCGAAGGGGTACGGGGCGACGGTCGCACGCACGCCGTGGGCGTCCGCGGCGGCGAGGAACTCCCGGCCGTCGGCGCGGGTGTTGGCGGTGACGCTGCGCAGCACGCGCTCGCGGAACAGGTGCCGCTCGTAGTCCAGCTCCGGGATGGTGGTGAGGTGGATGCCCGCCACGCTGAGCGTGCCGCCGGCGTCCAGCGCCGCCAGCGCGACCGGCACCAGCTCGCCGGCCGGCGCGAACAGCACCGCCGCGTCGAACGGCTCCGGGGCGGGCTCGTCGACGCCGGCGGCCGTCGCGGCGCCCAGCTCCAGCGCGAGCCGCCGGGCGTCGCGGGAGCGGGTGCGCACGTGCACCTCGGCGCCCTCGGCGAGGGCGAGCTGGGCGGTCAGGTGGGCGGAGCCGCCGAACCCGTAGATGCCGAGCCGGCCGCCCGCGGGCAGGTCCGCCAGCCGCAGCGCGCGGTAGCCGATGATCCCGGCGCATAGCAGCGGGGCCAGTTCCTCGGCGGCGGGCTCCTTGGGCAGCGCGTACGCGTACGGGGCGGGCACCACCGCGTACTCGGCGTACCCGCCGTCCGCGTCCCAGCCGGTGTAGCGCGACCCGGGGCACAGGTTCTCCCGGCCCCGCTCGCACCAGCGGCAGCGGCCGCAGGTGTGGCGCAGCCAGGGGATGCCGACGCGGGACCCGATGCGCCGCTCGGCCGCGGACCCGGCCGCGACCACCTCGCCCACCGCCTCGTGGCCGGGCACGACCGGCGTCCGGTGCGGCGGCAGGTCGTGGTCACGCACGTGCAGGACGAGCAGCTCGTCGGGGCCGGGCCGGGGCACCGGCGACTCCACGGGCTCCAGCCGGCCTCTCCCGGTGACGGCCCAGGCCCGCATGGCCCTCGGCAGCAGGGCTCCCATGCCCCCATCCTCGCGGCCACCGGACCGCTCGGTCCACGACGCGCCGGGCGCCGCGCTCCCGTGCGACCCCGGGTGCACTCGGCCGGGCCCGGCGCGCGGTGTGTCCGGCCGCGCCGCACGGGTACTCGCACGTGGCGCTCCGGAAGAGGACCGGACCGGGTTTGACCGCAGCGTGTCCGGTGCGCCGGCACGCACCGTGACCACCGAAAGGACACACCCATGCCCATCGCATTCCTCGTCGCTCCCGAGGGGGTCGAGCAGGTCGAGCTGACCGAGCCGTGGCAGGCCGCCGTGGACGCCGGCCACACCCCGCGGCTCCTCTCCACCCGGCCGGGCCGGGTGCAGGCGTTCGACCATCTGGACAAGGCGGACACGTTCGAGATCGACCAGGTCGTCGCCGAGGCGGCCCCCGACGAGTACGAGGCCCTCGTGCTGCCGGGCGGCGTCGCCAACCCGGACTTCCTGCGCATGGACCCCGACGCCGTGTCTTTTGCCCGCGGGTTCTTCCAGGCCGGCAAGCCGGTGGCGGCGATCTGCCACGCGCTGTGGCTGCTGGTCGAGGCGGACGTCGTCCGCGGGCGCACGCTCACCTCCTGGCCGAGCCTGCAGACGGACATCCGCAACGCCGGCGGCACCTGGGTCGACGCGCAGGTGCAGGTCTGCCGCGACGGGCCCGCCACGCTGGTCACCAGCCGCAGGCCGGACGACCTCAAGGCGTTCTGCGACGCGTTCCTGACCGAGTTCGCCACGGCCGCGAGCGGCTGAGAACGGGCCGCGGGACCCCGCGGGCGGTTCAGCGCCGCGGGCGGACGGCGGCGGTCCGGGTGACGCGGCGGACGCTCCACTCGAACCCGCCGCGGCAGACCACCGTGTGCCGCTCGTCGGTCACGACGGCGTCGGTGCTGATGCGTGCGCGGTCGGCGGTGCCGGCGAGGACGGGGCGCAGCACCTGCACGGCCGACGAGCTGAGCTTGCAGGACGCGATGAGCCGGCCGCGGGCGGGCGCCAGGTACTCGAACGAGGCGGAGGCGCCGAGCGGCAGCACGCCCTCCAGCTCGCCGGGCGCGTCCCCGGCGGCGAGGATGGCGGCCAGTCCGGCGGCGTCGACGAGGGTGGCGAGGCCGCTGGAGTGCAGCGCGCCGATGACGTTCCCGAGCACGCCGGGGGCCTCGACGGCGACCTCGGCGGCGCCGTCGACGGCGCGCAGCACCGTCAGGCCGGCGGTGCGGTGGGCGGGGACGGGCTCTAACAGCGAGCGTGCCAGGGCGGTGGCGTCCATGGAGACATGGTGCCGGTGGTCGGCGAAGGCGGCGGGTCCTGGAGGCCAACTCCGGCTGACGGACAGGTTCCGTTACGCCGCTCCGGCGCCGGCCGCGGCGGCCGGCCGGCGCCCGCTCACTGCTGCGGACGGGAGGTCAGCACCTCGTTCAGGTCGTATTTCACCGGCTCCTCCAGCTGCTCGTACGTGCAGCTCTCCGGCGTGCGGTCCGGCCGCCAGCGGCGGAACTGCGCGGTGTGCCGGAACCGGACCCCGTTCTCCATGTGGTCGTACGCCACCTCCAGCACCCGCTCCGGCCGCAGCGGCACCCACGACAGGTCCTTCTGCCCGCTCCACCGGCTCGGCGCCCCGGGCAGCCGCGCCGACTCGTGCGCGTCCTCCTTCGTCCAGTCCGCCCACGGGTGCCGCGCCTGCTCCTCGGGATCGTCGATCCGCAGCGGCGCCAGCTCCTCGACCAGCTCGGCGCGCCGCTTCATCGAGAACGCCGCGCACACGCCCACGTGCTGCAGCACGCCCTTGCCGTCGTTGATGCCGAGCAGCAGGGAGCCGACCACGGGCCCCGACTTGTGCCAGCGGAAGCCGGCGAGCACCACGTCGGCCGTGCGCTCGTGCTTCACCTTGACGAGCACCCGCTCGTTCTGCCGGTACGGCAGCCCGGTCGGCTTGGCGATTATCCCGTCGAGCCCGGCGCCCTCGTACTGGTCGAACCACGCCTCGGCGACCGCCAGGTCCAGCGTCGCCGGCGCGATGTGCACCGGCGCCGCGGCGTCCGCCAGGGCGCGCAGCAGCGCCGCGCGGCGCTCGGACTGCGGGGTGTCCAGCAGCGCGTCGTCGCCGAGCGCGAGCAGGTCGAACGCGACGAAGCTGGCCGGCGTCTGCTCGGCGAGCATCCGCACCCGGGACTCCGCGGGGTGGATGCGCTCGGTGAGAGCGTCGAAGTCCAGCCGGTCGCCGCGGACGATGACGATCTCGCCGTCGACGACGCACCGCTCGGGCAGGTTGGCCTTCAGCGACTCCACCAGCTCCGGGAAGTAGCGCGTGAGCGGCTTGCCGGTGCGGCTGCCGATCTCGATGCCGTCGTCGGCGGAGCCGTCCCGGAAGACGATGGCGCGGAAGCCGTCCCACTTGGCCTCGTAGAGCATCCCGGGCGGGAGCCTCTTCTGCGGCTTGGCGAGCATCGGCTTCACGGGGGGCATCACCGGCAGGTCCATGTGCGCCACGGTAAGGCGGGATTCGGACATCCGCCTTACCGTGGCGCACATGGGTGCAGCGATTCAGCTCCAGGCGGGCGACAGAACGGTACGGCTGTCCAGCCCGGACCGGGTCTTCTTCCCGGCGAAGGGCTACACGAAGCTCGACCTCGCGCGGTACTACGTCGCCGTCGGCGACGGCATCGTACGGGCGCTGCGGGACCGGCCGACGACGCTGGAGCGCTACCCGGAGGGGATAGGCGGTGAGTCGTTCTTCCAGAAGCGCGCGCCGAAGAACACGCCCGACTGGATCCCCACCGCCCGCATCACCTTCCCCAGCGGGCGGTACGCGGACGAGATGTGCCCCACCGAGCCGGCGGCGGTCGTCTGGGCGGCCCAGTACGGCACGCTGACGTTCCATCCGTGGCCGGTGCGGCGCGGCGACACCGAGCACCCCGACGAGCTGCGCATCGACCTCGACCCGCAGCCCGGCACGGACTACGACGACGCCGTGCGCGCCGCGCACGAGATGCGCGCGGTCCTCGGCGACCACGGCCTCACCGGCTGGCCGAAGACCTCCGGCGGGCGCGGGATGCACCTGTTCGTGCCGATCGCGCCGCGCTGGACGTTCGTGCAGGTGCGCCGCGCGGTGCTCGCCGCCGGGCGGGAGCTGGAGCGGCGGATGCCGGACCAGGTCACCACCGCGTGGTGGAAGGAGGAGCGCGGCGAGAAGGTCTTCGTCGACTACAACCAGATGGCCCGCGACCGCACCATCGCCTCCGCCTACTCCGTGCGGCCCCACCCGCACGCGCCCGTCTCCGCGCCGCTGACGTGGGCGGAGGTCGACGACGCCGAGCCGGACGACTTCGACCTCGTCACCATGCCGAAACGCTTCGCCGAGGTCGGCGACGTGCACGCGGACATGGACGGGCACGCCTTCGACCTCACGTCGCTGCTGGAGCTGTCCGAGCGGCAGGAGCGGGACCACGGCCAGGGCGACATGCCCTACCCGCCGGACCACCCGAAGATGGCGGGCGAGCCGAAGCGCGTGCAGCCCAGCCGGGCGCGTCCGGAGGAGTGAGGGCCGCGCGCCGGGCCCGGCCGGCCCGGCGCGGAGGGTACCGGAGCCGCGCGAACGCGGACCGCCCCACCTGCGGCGTACGGGTGATCGTAGACTCGGCGCATGCGATTCGGACTCCTCGGCACCGGACCCTGGGCAGAGCGCGCGCACGGTCCCGGACTCCAGGCACACCCGCGGGCGGAGATCGCCGGCGTGTGGGGCCGGCGTCCGGAGGCGGCGCAGGCTCTCGCCGACCGCTTCTCCACGCGCGCGTACGACGACGTCGACGCCCTCTTCGCCGACTGCGACGCGGTGGCCGTGGCGCTGCCGCCGGACGTGCAGGCCCCGCTCGCGGAGCGCGCCGCCGCGGCGGGCTGCCATCTGCTGCTGGACAAGCCCGTCGCCACCGACGTGGCCGCCGCCAGGCGGGTGGTGGACGCGGTCGAGCGCGCCGGGGTGGCCTCCGTCGTCTTCTTCACGCTGCGCTTCCGCGCGGAGACCGCCGGCTGGCTGGCCGAGCGGGCCGGCGAGGAAGGGTGGCTGCTCGGCCGCGCCGACTGGCTCTCGCCCGTCTTCGCCGGCGCCGACACGCCGTTCGCGGCCTCGCCCTGGCGCGGCGAGAAGGGCGCGCTGTGGGACGTCGGACCGCACGCCCTGTCGATGCTGCTGCCGGTCCTCGGCGACGTGGACCCGGCCGCGCCCGGCGCCGTCACCTCCGCGCGGGGCCCGGGCGACACCGTGCACCTCGCGCTGCGGCACGACTCCGGCGCGTCCAGCACGTGCACGCTCAGCCACACCGTCCCGCCGCAGGCGTCCGGGGTCACCGTGCAGCTGCACGGCACGCCCGGCGTGCAGACGGCGCCGGAGCGGGACGACGGGCCCGTGCCCGCGTTCGTCAACGCCGTGGACGCGCTGCTGGAGGCGGCCGGCAGCGGCCGGCCGGACCCCCGCGACGTACGCCTCGGGCTGCGCGTGTCGGAGATCCTCGCGGCGGCCGAGGAGCAGTTGTCCGCACGCGGGTGACCCGCTGCGCTACGGGCACGTGTACGGGCCGGGCAGCGGCTGCGCGGTCGGGGACGGGGACGGGACGCGCGGCGGGCCCGGCCGACGGGTCGTTCACCGCGCAGGTCCGGGCCGGCCGGGTCCCGCCCCGGACAAGCTCCGTCGGGTACGCGCGGCGCTGGACGGCGGCGGGCACCGGGCGGGCGGGGTAGCCGCGGGCGCCCCCGGGCCGCGCCGGTCCGCCGTCCCGGCCGCGTTCGGGGGCAGGCACGGGGGCCGGGGAGGCAGTGCCTAGACTCGCCCCGACCACTGATCTTGACCGCACCGGGGGGTTCCGCCCATGGGCACGACCAAGTCCGCCGTATCCACCGCCGCCGCGGGACTGGCCGCGCTCGTGCTGACCGCGGCGTGCAGCGGCGGTTCGGACGACGACGCGGGGGACGCGGGCGACGGCGCGGCGGGGCCCCGGCCGGTGCTCAGCGAGGCCCGGGCGCGCACCGTGCTGGAGAACTACGTCGAGGCCAACAACGCGGCCAACGCCGAGCTGGACCACGGGGCGCTCGGCAAGGTCGAGGGCGGCGCGCTGTTCCAGCAGAGCCGGGCGCAGTACCGGCAGTTCCCCACGTACGAGAAGAAGTACCAGAAGCGCTACAAGAAGCCGTTCCGCTACCTCGCCGACAGGGCCGACTACCACATCCCCGCCCGCGGCGACTGGTACATGGTCGACGCCCCCGTCGAGGGCCCCGGCTACCACGAGGGCGACCGCAGCCTGCTCGTCTTCCAGCGCGCCGGCGGCACCTGGAAGAACGTCGCCTCCGTCGGCATCCAGGGCCGGCTGCCCGAGGTCGCCCGCGGCGACGCCGGGCTGCCGACCGTGCTGCCCGCCGACGCCCGGGTCGGCTCGACCGCGCTCGACGGCCTCGACGACGCGGTCAACGACCTCTACGTGTCGGGAGGCCGGAAGGAAGGCAGGCTCCTCGCGGAGAGCGAGGTGCGCCGGAACATGGTCAAGGACCACACCACCCGGCGGGACTGGATCAAGCCGGAGCACGACGGGTACTTCGAGACCGAGTTCGAGACCGAGAACCGCAAGTGGGACGAGGCGTACGAGCCCGCCTTCCCCGACGTCTACGCGCTGCGCACGGCCGACGGCGGCGCGCTGGCCGTCTTCAACTCCTACGACGCGCGGGTGGACTTCGCGACCCGGCCGGGCTTCCACGTCATCCCGGGCGACGCCACCAGGCTGTACGTCGAGGAGGAGGAGCCGCCGGGCGTGCGGGAGTACTACGCCGTGCAGAACGCGGCGTACGTCCCCGCCGACGGCAAGGTCGAGCAGCTCGGCGGCGAGGTCGAGATGATCGGCGCCAGCTGACCGCGCGGCGGGCCGTTCGGCGGGGTGCCGCCGGGCGGCCGGAGGGTCAGCCGTCGAGGGGCTGCAGCTCCAGGCGGCCGAGGTGCTCCGGGTCGGCGATCACCTCGATGCCGACGATCGTGCCGTCGGCGACGTCGAGGGTGAACGCGATCTTCGGCTGCCCCTGGTGCAGCCACACCAGCCCGGGCGCGCCGTCCACCAGGGCCGGGCGGGCGGCTCTCAGCCGCCCCGTGAAGACGTCCGCGACCGCCACCGCGCCGCGGACCTCCTCCGCGGCGCCGGCGGCCACCGCGGTGGCGTCGGCGTGGAGCACCACGTCGGGGTCGAGCAGGGCGAGGAGCGCGTGGAAGTCCTCCCCGCGCGAAGCGGTGAGGAACGCGCGGGCGGTCACGCTCCAGCGCGGTGCTGCACGCCCCTCCGCCGGGGTGGCGGTCGCCCCCGCGGCGCTGGCGGCGTGCGGGGCGGCGGGGCGCGCACCCGGCGCCTCCCCGCTCCGGCGGCCCGCCTCCGCGCCGTCGGCCCCGGTGCCCTGCATGCGCCGCCGGGCGCTGAGGGCCAGTTCCCGGGTCGCGGCCGGCGAGCGCCGTACGATCGGGGCGATCTCGTCGTAGGGGACCGCGAACAGGTCGTGCATCACGAACGCCAGCCGCTCCGCCGGCGCCATCGAGTCGAGCACGGCGAGCAGCGCGATCCCCACGGAGTCGCCGCGGAACCTCTCCCGGTCCCGCTCCGGCCGGTCCGCTCCCGCCACGCCGGCGGCTGCGCCTGTGCCTGTGCCTGGGCCTGTGCCTGGGCCTGTGCCTGCGCCGACCGCGGGCTCCCGGGCGGCCGTCGGCCTGTTCCGTTCACCTGCGCCCTCCGGCTCGGGCGCGGGCTCCCACGGCTCGGGCGGGTCCAGCGGGTCCTCGCCCCGCGCCGCCCGGGCCCGGAGGATGTTCAGCGAGACCTGGCCCACGACCGTCCGCATCCAGCCCCCGAAGCTCTCGACCCCGTCCGGCCCCGCGCGGCTCACCCGCAGCCATGCCTCCTGCACGGCGTCCTCGGCCTGACCGGCCGAGCCCAGCACCCGGTGGGCGACCGCGCGCAGGTGCGCGCGCTGCTCCTCGAAGCGCCGGGCCAGGAAATCGTGCTCGTCCATCGGGTCCTTCCTCCGTTCCACCGCGTCACCACCGTGACCAGCGGAGCGCGCCCGATGTGACAGTACGGCCGGCGGAGGTGCCCGGGTGGTGAGACGGCGTTGCCGTGCGGACGGGGGCCGTGGTCCGATCGCCGCATGACTCGCCGCATCGTGATCGTCGGGGCCGGGATCGTCGGTTCGTCGCTGGCCGGAGCGCTCGCCGGGAGGGACGGATGCGAGGTCACGGTCCTCGACCGCTCCCCCGCCGGCCGGCTGTACGGGTCCACGGGGCACGCGCCCGGCTACGTCGGGGTGCTCGGCGAGTCCCCGGTCCTCACCGACCTGGCCCGCGCCACCGTGCGGATCTACCGGGACCTCACGGACGACGACGCGGCCGGCGGCGCCCCGCCGGACGGCGGCGCCGGCTTCGAGGAGACCGGCTGCCTGGAGGTCGCCACCTCGCCCGCGGCGTACGGGACGCTGCGGGGCCGCGCCGCCCGCGCCGCGGCCGCGGGCCTGGCCGCGCGGCTCGTGGGGCCCGAGGAGGCCGCCGCCCTGGCGCCGCGGTTCGTCGACGCGGAGACGGCCGTGGCCGGGCTGCACTTCCCCGGCGACGGCACCGCACGCGCCGGGCTGCTCACCGCCGTGCAGCGGCGCCGGGCCGAGGCGGAGGGCGCGGAGTTCGCCGACGGCGCGGAGGTGACGGGCCTGGAGATACGCGCCGGGCGCGCGCACGGCGTGTGGCTCGCCGACGGCACGCTCGTACCGGCCGACGACACGGTGCTCGCCTCCGGTGTCTGGGGCCCGCTGCTCGCCGCGCGGGCAGGCGTGCAACTGCCGCTGACGCCGGTGGCCCACCCGTACGTCTACGGCGGCCCGCGCCGGGAGCGGCATCCGCGCGGGCCGTTCGTGCGCTGGCCCGAGCACCACGTCTACGCCCGCGACCACGGCGACCGGGACGGTATCGGCACCTACGACCACGAACTGCGCCCGGTGGCGCCCGCGGACCTCGGGGTGCGGGCCGAGGAGCCCTGGCCGGGCGAGCCGTTCGACGGCGCCGTGGCCGCCGCGCTCGCCCTGCTGCCGGCCGCGCACCGCTTCGCGCCCGCCGTCCGCCTCAACGGGGTGTTCTCGGTGACGCCGGACAACATGCCGCTGCTCGGCCCGTTCGACGGGCTGCCCGGGCTGTGGTCGGCGACCGCGGTCTGGGTGACGCACGCCGCGGGTGCGGCGGCGGCGCTCGCGGAGGCGATGGACGGCGACGAGCCGGGCGCGGGGTTCGCGGCGCTGTCGCCGGACCGCTTCGCCGGCGAGCCGGCCGGTGTCCTGCGCCGCCGGGCGCTGCGCCACTACAACGACATCTACGCCGCCGGCTGAGGCGGCCCCCTCCCCCGGCCCGGCGGGGCCCGGAGCCGGCCGCACGGACCTGCGGCGGCGGGCCGTCCCGGCGCCTGTGGAAAACCTCCGGCGCGGTCGGACCGGCGCCGTAGGATCTCGGTGAGATCACCGGAGGTGGGCAGTGGCCGTGGACGAGACCCCCGAAGCAGACGTGCCGCCCTGGCGGATGCTGCTCGCCTACGCGCGCCCGCACCGCTGGGCGCTGCTCGCCGGGGCGCTGCTGTCGCTGGCGACGGGCGCCACCGGGCTCGCCCTGCCGCTGGTCGCGCGGTCGCTCATCGACGACCTGTCCGAGGACCGGTCCATCGCCGGGGCGCTGGTGCTGATGTCGGTGCTGGTCGTCGCCAACGCCGGCGTCGGGGCGCTCGGTTCGTACGTGCTGCGGCGCACCGCCGAGTCGGTGGTGCTCACGGCGCGGCGCCGGCTCAGCTCGTATCTGCTGCGGCTGCGGATAGCGGCCGTGGACCGCACGGAGCCCGGGGACCTGATGGCCCGGGTGACGTCCGACTCCACGCTGCTGCGCGAGGTCACCACCGACACCCTCGTCGGGCTCGGCACCGGCGGCCTAACCGCCGTGGCGACGCTGGTGCTGATGGGCGTCGTCGACCCCGTGCTGCTCGCGGTGACCGCCGGGGTGATCGCCGCCGCCGGCACGGTCATCGGCGTGATCGTGCCGCGCATCAACCGGGCGGCGAAGCGGGCGGCCGAGTCCGTGGGCCTGATGGGCGCGGCGCTGGAGCGGGTGCTCTGCGCGCTGCGCACGGTCAAGGCGTCGGGCGCCGAGCACCGCGAGGAGCGGGCGGTGCACGCGGCGGCGCAGGAGTCGTGGCGGCAGAGCGTGCGGGCGGCCAAGTGGTCGGCGCTGGCCGGGAACACGGCGGGGCTGTCCATGCAGGTCGCGTTCATCACCGTGCTGGCGGTGGGCGGGGCGCGGGTGGCGACCGGGGCGATCGACGTCGGCACGCTGGTCGCCTTCCTGCTCTACGTCTTCTATCTGATGTCGCCGATCCAGCAGGTGGTGGGCGCGGTCACGCAGTACCAGTCGGGAGCCGCCGCGCTGACGCGTATCCGCGAGGCGCAGCTGCTGCCGGCCGAGCCGGCCGCCGAGCCCGCGCCGCTGCCGGAGCCGGGCGCCGAGCCGGCGGGGCTGGCGTTCGAGGACGTCCGCTTCCGGTACGCCGACGACCTGCCGTTCGTGCACCACGGCGTCAGCTTCCGGGTGCCGCCGCGCGGCATGACGGCGTTCGTGGGCCCGTCGGGGGCGGGGAAGACGACCGTCTTCTCGCTGATCGAGCGGTTCTACGAGCCGACCGCCGGCCGGATACTCCTCGACGGCGCCGACGTCACCCGCTGGGAGATACCGGCGCTGCGCGCCGCCATCGGCTACGTGGAACAGGACGCCCCCGTGCTCTCCGGCTCGCTCGCCGACAACCTGCTGCTCGGCAACGCGGCGGCCGGCGAGGACGACGTGCGGGCGGTGCTGAAGACCACCCGGCTCGACGGCCTGGTGGCCCGGCTGCCGCAGGGCCTGGACACCCTGGTCGGGCACCGCGGCACCAGGCTGTCCGGCGGCGAGCGCCAGCGCGTCGCGATCGCCCGTGCGCTGCTCCGCCGACCCCGGCTGCTGCTGCTCGACGAGGCCACGTCGCAGCTGGACGCGGTCAACGAGGCGGCCCTGCGCGACACCGTCGCGGAGGTGGCGCGCAGCACCACGGTGCTCGTCGTCGCGCACCGGCTGTCGACCGTCACCAGCGCCGACCGGATCGTGGTGATGGACGCGGGCCAGGTGCGGGCCGTGGGCACGCACGCCGAGCTGGTCGCCGGCGACCCGCTCTACGCCGAGCTGGCCACCACCCAGTTCCTCGCCGCCACGGCCGGCACCGCATGATGGACAGCGGACGACGAAGGAGGCCCGCCGTGCGCCCGGAGCTGCAGATCAGCGCCACCAACCCGGAGCATCCCGCCGCGCTGCTCGACCTGCCCTGGGAGCTGCCGCTCGACGCCTGGCCGGAGAGCTGTCTCGTCGACCTGCCGCGCGGCATCTCGCGGCACGTGGTGCGCTTCGCCGAGGCCGGCGCCGAGGTCGTGGCGATCAAGGAGGTGCCGGAGCGCGCGGCCCGCCGGGAGTACGAGCTGCTGCGCGACCTCGACCGGCTGGGCATCCCCGCCGTGGCCGCGCTGGCGGTCGTCACCGGGCGCACCGGCGCGGACGGCGAGCCGCTGGAGCCGGCGCTGGTCACCCGGCACCTGGTGGGCTCGCGCCCGTACCGGGCCATGTTCGAGACGACGCTGCGTCCGGGCACCGTGAACCGGCTGATGGACGCGCTGGCCGTGCTGCTGGTGCGGCTGCACCTGGCGGGCTTCGCCTGGGGCGACTGCTCGCTGTCCAACACCCTCTTCCGCCGGGACGCCGGCGCCTACGCCGCGTACCTGGTGGACGCCGAGACCGGGCAGATCCAGCCGCGGCTGAGCCACGGCCAGCGGGAGTACGACATCGAGCTGGCCCGCATGAACATCTCGGGCGAGCTGATGGACCTGGAGGCCTCCGGGGCGCTGCACCCGTCGATCGACCCGATCCCGTTCGGCGCGGCCATCGCCGAGCGGTACGGCGACCTGTGGCACGAGCTGACCCGCGAGTCGGTCTACCCCGCCGACAAGCGGCACTACATCGAGCGCCGCATCCGCCGCCTGCATGACCTCGGCTTCGACGTCGCCGAGATGCAGATCACGCACTCGCCGGCCGGCGACACCGTCTCGTTCGTGCCGAAGGTCGTCGACGCCGGCCACCACCAGCGCCAGCTGCTGCGGCTGACCGGCATGGACACCGAGGAGAACCAGGCCCGCCGGCTGCTGAACGACCTGGAGAGCTGGATGGCCACCCAGGACGACTACGCGCCCGGCGACCCCCTCGGGGCCCGGCCCGAGGTGCTGGCGCACCGCTGGGTGCGGGAGGTCTTCCGGCCGACGGTGCGTGCGGTGCCGCTGGAGCTGCGCGGCCAGCTGGATCCGGCGCAGGTCTACCACGAGGTGCTGGAGCACCGCTGGCTCCTGGCCGAACAGGCGCAGCGGGACGTGGGGCTGCCGGCCGCGGTCGCCGACTACGTCGCGAACGTGCTGCCGCGCTCCGCGGCCGGCACCTCCGGCTGACGACCGCCCGCGCCGGCGGACCGGCCGCGCCCGCCGCCGGCTGCCGCGGGCCGCCCCGGCAGGGTAGCGTCCGTCCATGCCCGGGATGTCGGCCGCGACCGCGGCACTGCTGCTCGGCGCCGTGGTGGTCCTGTGCGCCGCGGCGGCGTTCATCGGCGTGCACGTCGCCCGCAACCGGCAGTACGGCACCCCGCAGGAGCGGGCCGCGTACGAGACGCTGCACACCGCCTCCCTCGCCGCGCCCCCGCTGCGCGCCGGCCTCACCGACGACAGCGCCCGCCGGGCCGCCCCGCACCTGCGGGCCCTGCTCGGGGCGCCCGCGCTCGCGCTCGCCGACGGCGCGGGCGGGCTGCTGGCGTGGGACGGCCCCGAGGGCAAGCCGGGGCACGACCACTCCGAAGCCGTCCCCGGGGCCGCGGCGCAGGTCACGGAGAGCGGCCGCACGCAGGTCGTCGGCCCCCGCGAGGTCGCCTGCACCTGGCCGGACTGCCCGCTGCGGCACGCGGTGGCGGTGCCGCTGACGGTCGCCGGCCGGATCGACGGCGTGCTCGCCGTCTTCACCTCCCAGACCTCGGCGGGCCTGGTGCGGGCCGCGTCCGAGGTGGCCCGCTGGGTCTCCGCGCAGCTGGAGCTGGCCGAGCTGGACAGCTCCCGGGCCGCGGCCAGCGAGGCGGAGCTGCGGGCGCTCCGCGCGCAGATATCCCCGCACTTCATCTACAACTCGCTGTCCACCGTCGCCTCCTTCGTACGCACCGACCCGGAGCGGGCCCGCGAGCTGATCGTGGAGTTCGCCGAGTTCACCCGCTACTCCTTCCGCCGCCACGGCGACTTCACCCCGCTCTCGGAGGAGTTGCGCTGCATCGACCGCTACCTGCTGCTGGAACGCGCCCGCTTCGGCGGCCGGCTGGAGGTCTCGCTGCGCGTGGCGCCGGAGGTGCTGAGCGTCGTGGTGCCGTTCCTGTGCCTGCAGCCGCTGGTGGAGAACGCCGTACGGCACGGGCTGGAGGAGAAGCCGGGCCCCGGGCGGCTCACCATCACCGCGGCCGACGGCGGCAGCGAGGCGCTGATCAGCGTCGAGGACGACGGCGCCGGGATGGAGCCGGAGACCCTGGCCCGCACCCTCGCCGGGGACCTGGCGGAGCTGGCCGAGCTGGCCGGGGACGCGCCGCGGGCGCCGGGCATCGGGCTGCGGAACGTCGACGAGCGGCTCCGGCAGGTCTACGGGGACGCCTACGGGCTCGTCATCGAGACCGCTCCAGGGGCGGGCACGACGGTGCACGTCCGGGTGCCGAAGTTCCATCCGGACGCGGTGCAGAGCGGCCCCGGCGGGCTGTGAGCGGGAGACGGGTTTCGCTGCCGCCGCGCCCCGCATAGGGTGCCCGCATGCTGCACACTCTCGCCGTCGACGACGAGGAGCCCGCCCTGGCGGAGCTGGCGTATCTGCTGCGCCGCGACCCCCGGGTGGCCGAGGTGCAGACGGCCGACGACGGGCAGCAGGCGCTGCTGGCCCTGGACCGGGCGCTGGCCGCGGGCCGTTCGGTGGACGCCGTGTTCCTGGACATCGGCATGCCGGGCCTGGACGGGCTGGCGCTGGCCCGGGTGATCTCCCGGTTCGCGCACCCGCCGCGGGTGGTGTTCGTCACCGCGCACGAGCACCACGCGGTGGAGGCGTTCGCGCTGCGCGCCGCGGACTACGTGCTGAAGCCGGTGGCGCCGGAGCGGCTCGCGGAGGCGGTGCGCCGGTGCGCCGAGTCGGCCGGGGAGGCGGGGCCGGAGGACCCCTCCGAGCCGCCGGAGCCGGGCGGCGCGCCGCCGGAGCGGGCGGCGGCGCCGGACGAGGTCATCAGCGTCGAACTCGCCGGCGTCACCCGGTTCGTCCAGCGCAGCGAGGTGCTGTACGCCGAGGCCCAGGGCGACTACGCGCGGCTGCACACCGGCGGCGGCAGCCACCTCGTGCGCATCCCGCTCGCGACGCTGGAGGAGCGCTGGGGCGCGGCCGGCTTCGTCCGCATCCACCGCAGCCACCTCGTCGCCCTGCACCACGTGCGCGAGCTGCGCATGGAGGCGGGGCGCACGTACGTCGTCCTCGGCGGGCACGTGCTGCCGGTCAGCCGGCGGCACACCCGTCAGGTCCGCGAGATGCTCGTCCGGCATCCGCCGACGGCGGCGGTGTGAGGTGAGGGGCGACCGGGGGGTCCCCGCACAGAACGGCGGCCCGCCGCGGGACCGCACGCCGCAGGGGAACGCGCCGCACGGCGGCGCTCCGGGCGGCCGTACCGCCGGGCCCGGCGTGCCGCGCGGCCGTACCCCGGAGTCCGCGACGCCGCCCGCGCCCGCCGCGCCTCCGCCCCGCGTGACCGTCGCCCACCCCCGCACCCTCGCCGCGCGCAGCTCCCAGCCCCCGCCCGGCAGCCGCGCCCTCGTCGCCGACGACCTGGGCCGGCAGACCCCGCTGGGCGACGTCTACCTGCGCTCCCTCATACGCACCCAGCTGCGGCTTGCGGCCCTCGTCGTCGGCGCCCTGGCCGCCGTGCTCGGCCTGCTGCCGGTGCTGCTGGCGACGGTGCCCAGCGTGCGCGACACGACGCTGGCCGGCGTCCCCGTGCCGTGGCTGGTGATCGGGGTCGCGGTGCACCCGGTGATCCTCGCGCTGGCGTGGGTCTACCAGCGCCAGGCGCGCAAGAACGAGGCCGAGTTCGCGGACCTGGTCGAACGGTCGTGACCGCGGTCGTGACAGGGCACAGCACGTGAACACCGTCCAGCCGGCCGTCGCCGTCGCCGTCGTCTGCGTGGCCACCGCGCTCTTCGGCGTGTACGGGCTGCGCCCCGGCCGCGCCACCTCCGACTTCTACGTCGCCTCCCGGGCCGTGACGCCGCTGCGGAACGCCTCGGCCATCGGCGGCGAGTACCTGTCCGCCGCGTCCTTCCTCGGCATCGCCGGCCTGGTGCTCGCGTACGGCGCCGACATGCTCTGGTACGGCGTCGGCTACACCGCCGGGTATCTGGTGCTGCTCGCCTTCGTCGCCGCGCCGATGCGCCGCTCCGGCGCGTACACCGTCCCGGACTTCGCCGAGGCCCGGCTGCAGTCCACGCGGGTGCGGCAGCTCGCCTCGGTGCTCGTCGTCCTCATCGGCTGGCTGTACCTGCTGCCGCAGCTGCAGGCCGCCGGACTGACGCTGCGCACGGTCACGGGCGCGCCGCTGTGGGTCGGTCCGGTGGCCGTCGGGGCCGTGGTGATGACCACGGTCGCCTCCGGCGGCATGCGCAGCGTCACCGCGGTGCAGGCGTTCCAGTACTGGCTGAAGCTGACGGCGCTCGCGGTGCCGGTGATCTTCCTGCTGCTGGCCTGGCGCGCGGACGGCGCCCCGTGGCCGGACGCCGACGCGCCGCCGAGGTTCCGCGACACGACGACGGTGACCGTCCACCAGGCGGTCGACGTACGGGTCGGGGACCCGGTACGGGTCACGGTGCACGGCCGCCTCGACGGCCGCCGGCTGGACGGCGAGCGGGTCCGCGTCGGCCCCGGCGTGCACGCGATCGGCGCGGAGACCCGGGTGACGTTCCCGGCCGGCTCCGACGTGCCGCACCCGGTCGACGAGGCGCCCGTCGACGGCCGCGACTGGACGCGCCCGCTGTCCGGTCCCGAGCACCCCGGCTACGGCACGTACTCGCTGCTCATCGCCACCCTGCTGGGCACCATGGGCCTGCCGCACGTCATCGTCCGCTTCTACACCAACCCCGACGGCCCGGCGGCCCGCCGGACCACCTGGACCGTGCTCTGGCTGCTGGCCGCCTTCTACCTGCTGCCGCCGCTCTACGGGGCCCTCGGCCGGCTCTACACCCCCGAGCTGCTCATGACCGGCCGCACGGACGCCACCCTGCTGCTCCTCCCCGACCGGCTGCTCGGCGGCGGCCCGGGGGCCGCGGTCCTCGGCACGCTGCTGACCGCCGGCGCGTTCGCGGCGTTCCTGTCGACCGCCTCCGGCCTGACCATGTCGGTCGCGGGGGTGCTGGGGCAGGAGCTGGAGCGCAGACGGGCCCGGCGGGCGACCGGCCCGCCGGGCAAGGCGGCGGACGCCCGCGCGGAGGTCCGGGCGACCGTGCGGCGGCTGCGGCTGGCCGGGGTGGCCGCGGCGGCGGTGCCGTGCGCCGCGTCGCTGGTGGTCGTGGAGCGGCCGGTCGCGGATGTGGTGGGGCTGGCGTTCGCGGTGGCGGCCTCGTCGTTCTGCCCGCTGCTGCTGCTCGGCATCTGGTGGCGCGGGCTGACGCCGCAGGGCGCCGCGGCCGGGCTGCTCTCCGGCGGCGGGGCGGCGCTGGCGACGGTGGCGGTGACGATGTTCGGCGTGCAGCCCGGCGGCTGGCCGGGGGCGCTGCTGGCGCGGCCGGCGGCGTGGACGGTGCCGCTGGCGTTCGCGGTGATGGCGGGGGTGTCGTGGCTGACGAGGCGCAGCGTGCCGAGCGGCACGGCGCACGCGCTGCTGCGGCTGCACGCGCCGGAGTCGCTGGACCTGCCGCGCCGCCCGGGACGTCCGACGGGCTGAACCGCCGGGCCGCCGCGACCGGCCGGCCGACCGCTCGTCGTGCCGTCGCTACCGCTCGGCGCATCCGCGCGGCCGTTCACGGCACGGCCGTCGCACGGCGGCTCCCGCGGCGGCGCGCCCGCTTCTACGGTTGCCGCGCCCGGCCAGTCCGGGCACCCCCGTCCCCGAAGGCGCCCGTGGAGGCCGCGATGAGCAGCACACCCCCGACCGGCAGATCGCCGGATGTGTACGAGGAAGTACAGCAGAGCGAGGAGTTCGGGGAGCTGCGCCGCACGCACCGTTCGTTCGCGTTTCCGCTGACCGTCGGATTCATTGCCTGGTATCTGCTGTACGTGCTGCTGTCGAACTACGCGGGCGGCTTCATGGGCACCGAGGTCGTCGGCAACATCAACATGGCGTTCGTGCTGGGCATCGCGCAGTTCGTCACCACGTTCGCCCTCGCGTGGTGGTACGCGCGGCACGCCGGCGCGAAGCTCGACCCCAGGTCCGAGCAGCTCAAGCAGGACGTTGAGAGCCGGCTGGCCGGCGGCAGCACGGAGGTCGGGAAATGACGGGCGCCACCACGAGCGCGCTGCACATGGTCGCCCAGTCGGAGCCGGGTGAGCACCGGACGCTGATCGTCACGCTGTTCTCGGTGTTCGTCGCGTTCACGCTGGCGGTGACCGTCTGGGCGGGACGCAAGACGAAGGACGCCACCGACTTCTACGCGGGCGGCCGTTCGTTCACCGGGTTCCAGAACGGCCTGGCGATCTCCGGGGACTACATGTCCGCGGCCTCGTTCCTCGGCATCGCCGGCGCCATCGCGCTGGCGGGTTACGACGGGTTCCTGTACTCCATCGGCTTCCTGGTCGCCTGGCTGGTCGCGCTGATGCTGGTCGCCGAACCGCTGCGCAACTCCGGCCGGTTCACGATGGGCGACGTGCTGGCGTTCCGGATGCGCCAGCGTCCGGTACGCACCGCGGCCGGCGTGTCGACCATCGTCGTGTCGATCTTCTACCTGCTGGCGCAGATGGTCGGCGCCGGCGCGCTGGTCGCCCTGCTGCTGGGGATCACCGGTGAGGCCGGCAAGAACCTCATCGTGGTCATCGTCGGCCTGGTGATGATCCTCTACGTGACCATCGGGGGCATGAAGGGCACCACCTGGGTGCAGATCATCAAGGCCGTGCTGCTGATCCTGGGCACCCTGCTGATCACGGTCCTGGTGCTGGCGAAGTTCGACTTCAACATCTCCCAGCTGCTCGGCGCCGCCGCGGACAACTCCGGCAAGGGCTCGGCGTTCCTGGAGCCGGGGCTGAGGTACGGGGTGGACACCACCTCGAAGATCGACTTCATCTCGCTGGGCGTCGCGCTGGTGCTGGGCACCGCGGGTCTGCCGCACATCCTGATCCGCTTCTACACGGTGCCCACCGCGCAGACCGCGCGCAAGTCCGTGCTCTGGGCGATCGGGATCATCGGCGGCTTCTACCTGATGACCATCGCGCTGGGCTTCGGCGCCGCCGCGCTGATCAAACAAGAGACCATCATCGAGTCCAACCCGGCGGGCAATACCGCGGCACCACTGCTGGCGGAGGAGATCGGCGGCGGAGCGGGATCCACCGGCGGCGCGATCCTGCTGGCGATGATCTCCGCGGTGGCGTTCGCCACGATCCTCGCGGTCGTCGCGGGGCTGACGCTGGCGTCGTCGTCGTCGTTCGCGCACGACCTGTACGCCAACGTGATCCGCAAGGGCAAGGCCACCGAGAAGGAGGAGGTCGCCGCGGCGCGGATCGCCGCCATCGCGATCGGCGCGGTCGCCATCCTCCTGGGCGTCTTCGCCGGCAGCCTCAACGTCGCCGGCCTGGTGGCGCTGGCCTTCGCCGTGGCGGCCTCGGCGAACCTGCCGACGATCCTCTACAGCCTGTTCTGGAAGCGGTTCACCACCCAGGGCGCGCTGTGGTCGATCTACGGCGGCCTGTTCACCTCGGTGTTCCTGGTGCTGTTCTCGCCGGTGGTGTCGGGCGAGGAGAAGAGCATGTGGCCCGGGGTCGACTTCCAGTGGTTCCCGCTGGAGAACCCGGGGCTGATCTCCATCCCGGCCGGCTTCTTCCTCGGCTGGCTCGGCTCGGTCCTGTCCAAGGACGACGACGCCACCGGCAAGAAGTACGCGGAGCTGGAGGTCCGTTCCCTCACCGGCGCCGGCGCCCACTAGGCGCCGTCGCCGCCCGCGAGCGGCGGCCGGCCGGCGGTGCCCGAGCGCCTTCCGCCCGGTCGTCACCAACCCCCCACCCCGGGGGGCGGGGCTCCCTCCTCCGCCCCGCCCCCCGCCCCCACTCCCGCGGGCCCGCGGGGTCCGTGCCCCCGCGGGCCCGCGGGCTCTCCGGTTATCCGACCGTCTCCTTGGCCCGTACGCGCAGCACGTCCAGCGCGGCGCGCACCGCGGGGCTGCCCGTCCCGCCGCGCCGGGTGACCGTGAGGAACGTACGGGACGGGCACGGCGTCCCCGTGATCCGCAGCCGGCGGACCGACGGCACGCCGGAGAGCTGCGCGAGCCGGGGTATGAGCGCGACGCCGAGGCCGTGCGAGACCATCACCCCCGTCACGGTGAAGTCGCAGGCCTCGTGGGTCACGTTGGGCCCGAAGCCGGCCGCGCTGCACGCCGCGAGCACGCGCTGGCGGGACCAGACGCCCGGCGGGCCGATGATCCACCGCTCCTCCGCGGCCTCGGTGAGCCGGACGGCCGTGCGGGCGGCCAGCGGGTGGTCCTCGGGCACGACCAGGTCGAAGGGGTCCTCGATCAGCGTCTGCTGCTCGAAGCGCCGGTCGCCGCGGGCCGGAGCGTCCGCGGACGCCTCGACGACGGCGAGGTCGGTCTCGCCGTTGAACAACAGGTCGTAGCAGTCCGCCGGCTCGGCCTCGCGCAGCCGGACGTCGAGCCGCGGGTACTCCGCGCGCAGCGCGCCGGCCACCGGCGTCAGCAGCCGGCACATCGCGCTCGGGAACCCGGCCATGCGCAGCTCCCCCACCGGCTCGCCGTCGAGGGCGTGCAGTTCCGACTCGGCCAGCTCCCACCGCGCCTCGATCGCGTCGGCGTGCGCGAGCAGCCCGCGCGCCGCCTGCGTGAGCCGCACCCGGCGGCCCTGCGGCTCCAGCAGCCGGACGTCGAGTTCCCGGCCCAGCTGCCGGATCTGCTGGGACGCGGCGGAGGCGGTGAGGTGGAGGGATTCGGCGGCGGCGGTCACGGTGCCGTAGTACGCGACCGCGCGGAGCACCCGGAGGCGGCGCAGATCAATCATGTAGTCGACCCTTCACAATGTCGTCCATAAATCCAACCTAGACCTGAACGGACGCAGCTTCCATCCTGGAGGGCAAGCGAACAGGCCCGGCCAACGGGCCGCGCCACGAGAGGATCCGCCGGCGCGTACGGCGGAGAGAGGACATCCGAGTTGTTCGAGGGTCACTGCCCCCACTGCGGCTGGGCGGACAGCACACCGTTCCACACCGTCTCGCGGCACCGTACGGCCGGCGGGATGACGATCTGGACCCGGTGCCAGTGCGGCTCCCCGCAGATGCGGACGATCGACGCGGCCGGCGGCCGGATCGTCACCCGGGGGCGGCCGGCCCCGGACGCGGCCGGCGGCCCGTACCCGGCCGGCGTGCGGCAGCCGGCCGTCCCACGGGTAGAAAGGTGCCATGACAGCTGACGCCCCCGTCCCCGCCGCCGCCCCCGTCGTCGTCCCCGTCGCCGCCCCCGTCAGGGAGCGCACCGCATGACGCAGCGCACCCGCCGGCCCAACATCCTGCTCATCACCAGCGACCAGCAGCACTGGAACACCCTCGGCCGCGGCAACCCCGAGATCCGCACCCCGCATCTCGACCGGCTCGCGGCCGAGGGCACCGCCTTCGAGCGCGCGTACTGCCCCAACCCGACGTGCACCCCCACCCGCGCCTCGATGATCACCGGCAAGTACCCGAGCCAGCACGGCGCGTGGACGCTCGGCACCAAGCTCCCCGAGGACGAGCCCACCCTCGGCGGGCACCTGGGGGCCGCGGGCTACGCCACCTCGCTGGTCGGCAAGGCGCACTTCCAGCCGCTCGCGAGCACCGCGGAGCACCCCTCGATCGAGTCGTACCCGCTGCTGCAGGACCTGGACTTCTGGCGGGGGTTCCACGGCCCGTACTACGGCTTCGACCACGTGGAGCTGGCCCGCAACCACACCGCGGAGGCGCACGCGGGCCAGCACTACGCGCTCTGGCTCCAGCAGCAGGGGTGTGCGGACTGGCGGCGCTACTTCCGGCCGCCGACCGGCACCCTGGACCCGGACCTGCAGCACACCTGGCCGATCCCCGAGAAGCTGCACTACAACGCCTGGATCGCCGAGCGCACCGGCGCGCTGCTCGACGGCTACGCCGAGCGTGGCGAATCGTTTTTCTGCTGGGCCAGCTTCTTCGACCCGCACCCGCCGTACCTGGTGCCCGAACCCTGGGACCGGATGTACGACCCGGACGCGCTGACCGTGCCGGAAGCCCGCACGGGCGAACACGACGGCAACCCGCCGCACTTCGGCCTCACCCAGCAGGAGCGGCCGGACTTCTCGCCGTGGCAGGAGTCGGGGCACTACGTCCACGGCTTCCACTCCCACCGGCTGCCGGCGGCGGAGCGGCGCCGGCTGGTGGCCACGTACTACGGCATGGTCAGCCTGCTGGACGAGTACGTCGGCCGCATCCTGGACCGGCTCGACGCGCTGGGCCTGGCCGAGGACACGGTCGTGGTCTTCACCACCGACCACGGCCACTTCTTCGGCCAGCACGGGCTGCAGGCCAAGGGCGCGTTCCACTACGAGGACCTGCTGCGGGTGCCGTTCCTCGTCCGCTGGCCGGGCCGGGTGCCCGCCGGGCGCGCCTCCTCCGCGCTGCTGTCGACCGTCGACCTGGCGCCGACCTTCCTGGAGCTGGCCGGGGTGCCGGTGCCGCGGGAGATGACCGGGGTGGACCAGGCGGCGGTCCTCACCGGGGACGCGGTCAGCGCGCGGGACCACGTGATCTGCGAGTTCCGGCACGAGCCGACGGCGGTCAGCCTGCGCACGTACGTCGACGACCGCTACAAGCTGACGGTGTACCAGGGACGGACGTACGGCGAGCTGTTCGACCTGCGCGCCGACCCGGGTGAGACCCGCAACCTGTGGGACGAGCCGGGAAGCGCCGCGCTGAAGACCGACCTGCTGCTGCGGTACGTCTGGGCCGAGCTGGGCAAGGAGCCGATGCGGATGCCGCGTGTGGCGGCGGCGTAGGCGGGGGTCGCTCCGTGCCGCCTGCCCGAACGCACGAGCGGCACCCCTCGTCAGGTCTGCCCGGCGACCGCTCCGGGGTTCTCCTCGGACAGCGCCTCGGCCAGCGTCGGCACCGGCTCCAGCGCGTCCAGCAGCCCGCAGCAGCGCATGACCCGGTGCGGGGCGGCGCTCTCCGGGCAGACCACCCGCAGCTCACCGCCGCGGTCGTCGGTGCGGATGCGGGCGCGGACCAGCAGCCGCAGGCCGGAGCAGTCCAGGAAGTCCGTACGGGACAGGTCGATGACCACCCGCGGCACGGGCGCCCCGGTGATCACGTCGAGATACGGCTCGACGTCGAGCTGGGCGGCGAGGTCGATCTCGCCGTGCAGCTCCAGCACGGTGAACCCGTGCAGCCGGTAGCTCCGTGCGAAGCGCGACTCCACACGGTCGGCACCGTCGTCGCCGGTACGCCACGAAGCTCCGGTCACGTCGTCTGTGTACACCACGCGCTCCCCCCACGGGGCCCGTTCCGCCCACCACCCGGGGGCAGGCAGCCGAGATCATAGTCACCGGGGTCCTGGGTGGACCGCCAACCGTAGTGCTGCATGCCGGGGCAGGGGCAAGGTTGGCGCAAATGGTCCGGTCGCAATTCGCCCGACCGGGCGATTAGTTCACAAATAGCTTGACCGATTCTCACACGATAGGGGTACGGGGCGCCGCACTCGCCGGTCGAGCGCCCGGTCCGCCGCTGAGCCGTTAATTCGGTTGCCGCGCCCGGCCGGCCGCTGGTGCACTGGCCGGGTACGGCAGGCCCACGTCCCCCGAGCAGAGAGGAAACGCGCATGCGCGCAGCGTTCATGTCCACCCAGCAGGCCATCGCCACCTACGCAAGGGACATGACGCTCCGTGCAGACGCACTCCACGCTGAACCTGGGAATCCTGGCCCATGTCGACGCCGGTAAGACCAGCCTGACCGAGCGGCTGCTGTACGCGGCCGGGGTCGTCGAGGAGGTCGGGAGCGTCGACGACGGCAGCACCCGCACCGACTCGCTCGCGCTGGAGCGCCGGCGCGGCATCACCATCAAGTCCGCCGTCGTCTCCTTCGCGCTCGACGGCCTCACCGTCAACCTCATCGACACGCCCGGCCACCCGGACTTCATCGCCGAGGTCGAGCGGGTGCTGCACGTGCTCGACGGCGCGGTGCTCGTGGTCTCGGCCGTGGAGGGCGTGCAGGCGCAGACCCGGGTGCTGATGCGCGCGCTGCGCCGCCTGGCCATCCCCACCCTGGTCTTCGTCAACAAGACCGACCGGCGCGGGGCACGCGGCGACGCGCTCGTCCGCGACATCGCCGCGAAGCTCGCGCCGGGCGCCGTCGCCATGGGCTCCGTCCCCGGACTCGGCACCCGCGCCGCCGCGTTCACCCCGTACGGCCCGGACCACCCGGACGGGCCGGGGGACCCGGACGGCGCCGCGTTCACCGGCCGGCTGGCCGACGTCCTCGCGGTCCACGACGACGCGCTGCTCGCCGACTACGTCACCGACGAGGCGGCGGTGACGTACCGCAGGCTGCGCAAGGGCCTCGCCGAGCAGACCGCAGGCGCGCTCGTGCACCCGGTGTACTTCGGCTCCGCCGCCACCGGCGCGGGGATCGCGGAGCTGACCGCGGGCATCAGGGAGCTGCTGCCGGCCTTCACCGGGGACCCCGACGCGCCGGCCGCGGGCACGGTCTTCAAGGTCGAGCGCGGTCCGGGCGGCGAGAAGGTCGCGTACGTGCGGGTGCTCGCCGGCACGGTACAGACCCGCCGGGAGCTGCCGTACGGGGACGGCGACCGCGCCCCCGTGACGGAGAAGGTCACCGGCGTCGAGGTCTTCGACCAGGGCGCGGTGGTGCCCGCGGCCGGGGTCCCGGCCGGCCGCATCGCCCTGGTGCGGGGGCTGGCCGGCGTGCGCATCGGCGACGCGGTCGGCGCGGCGGTCGGCTCCGCCGGCCGGGCCGGGGACGCGCGGCGGCACCACTTCGCGCCGCCGACGCTGGAGACGGTGGTGGTGCCGGAGCGGGCCGCCGACCGGGGCGCGCTGCACGCGGCGCTCTTCCAGCTGGCCGAGCAGGACCCGCTGATCGCGCTGCGCCAGGACGACATCCGGCAGGAGCTGTACGTCTCGCTCTACGGCGAGGTGCAGAAGGAGGTCATCGGGGCCACGCTCGCCGACGAGTACGGCCTGCCGGTGTCCTTCCGCGAGTCGTCCGTCATCCACGTCGAGCGGCTGGCCGGCGCGGGCGCGGCGTACGAGAAGGGCGACACGGACACGAACCCGTTCCTGGCCACCGTCGGGCTGCGCGTCGAGCCGGCGCCGCCGGGCACGGGCGTGGTCTTCGGGCTGGCGGTGGAGCTGGGCTCCATGCCGTACGCGTTCTTCAAGGCCGTCGAGGACACCGTCCGCGCCACGCTGCGCCAGGGCCTGAGCGGCTGGGAGATCCCGGACGTGCGGGTGACGATGACGCACTCGGGCTACTGGCCCCGGCAGAGCCACGCCCACCAGGGCTTCAGCAAGGCCATGTCGAGCACCGGGGCCGACTTCCGCGGCATCACCCCGCTGGTGCTGGCGGACGCGCTGAAGCGGGCCGGGACCCGGGTGCACGAGCCGGTGCAGCGGTTCCGGCTGGAGGCGCCGGAGGACACGGTGCCGGCGCTGTGGCCGGCGTTCGCGGCGCTGGACGCGGTGGTCGACGCGCAGGTGGTGCGCGGCGGGATCGCGGTGCTGGAGGGCGAGGTGCCGGCGGCGCGGGTGCACGGGCTGGAGCGGCGGCTGCCGGGGCTGACCCGCGGCGAGGGCGTGCTGGAGAGCGCCTTCGGCCGCTACCGGGAGGTGCGCGGGCCGGCCCCGGTGCGGCCGCGGACCGACCACAACCCGCTGGACCGCAAGGAGTACCTGCTGCACGTCCAGCGGCGGGTGTGAGGGGCGGTACGGGTACGGGGGGTGGCTCCCGCACCCGTACCGCCGGCCGGGGCCGCGCCGCTCAGCCGACGGGCGCGGCGAGCGGGTGGCGGGCGAGGACGTGCACGGTCTGCCGGGCCAGCCGGCGGATGTCGCCGCGCGGCCGCTCGGGGTAGCGGTCGCGCGGCGGGCCCAGGCGTCCTCGTGCCCGAACCAGTCGACGGGCTCGGGCTCCGCGCCGGTCTCCAGCGCCGTGTCGAGCGTGCCGAAGTAGGTCTGCCAGCGCCCGTGGTAGAAGTCGCCGAGCAGGCCCTGCCACTCGCGGTTCGCGTAGTCGTGCAGGCCCGCCTCGCTGCCGGCGCGCGGGCCCCAGGTGGTGAGCAGCGACCGGGCGTCGTACTCCAGCCGGTCGCGCTCGGCGCGGTCGGCGCCCCAGGCGCGGGCCTCGGCGAGGTACCGGCCGAGGAGGTGCTGCGGGTCGGTGCCGACCACCCGGTCCTGCAGCCGGATCAGCTCCAGCCAGGCGGACGTCAGCTCGCGCAGCAGGCCCCGGTCGCCCGCCTCGTACGCCGCCCTGATGCGCGCCAGCAGCGGGCGGCCGCGGTTGGCGAGCGCCTGTCTGGCGACGTCCATGAGGTCGTAGCGGTACGCGGCGGAGCGGCGCAGCCCGGGGGCGACGGCGAGGAGTTCGGTGAGCGCGCGGTCGAAGGCGGCGGTGTCGTAGCGGTCCTCCCCCGGGCTCCAGGCGGCGGCGCTGCGGACGTCGAGGCCGGGGCGGGCGCAGAAGAGGCTGTCGGCACCCTCGCTCCAGGAGTCGGCGCGCGTGGTGCCGTACGTGGTCTCGCGCAGCACCTGCCAGGCGGCGGCCGCGTGCGGGTCGGCGGCGCCGTAGCGGGCGGTGGCGTACTCGCGGAACCAGTCGTCGAGGTCGATCCGGCCCGGGGTCCAGGCCAGTTCGGTGAGGAGGGCCATCGCGGCGGGGTTGTTGTCGGCGCCCTCGGGCATCATGGCGACGCCGGCGAGCGCGCTGCCCGGCTTGTCGCGCCAGGCGGGGTAGAGCGCGGCCCAGTCGGGGGTGTTGGCGCCGAGGGCGGTGTGGCCGCCGAAGTTCCAGATGGAGCCGAAGGCGTACGGGGTGCCGAGCCAGTCGGCCTCGCGGTCGGTGACGGTGGGGAAGCGGTCGGAGAGGCCGTCGAGGATGAGCATGCGGTCGCGTTCGACGGCCCGCAGGATCTCCCGCCGCGGGTTGTGCTGCCAGCCGAGTATCGCCCAGAGCGCGTCGGGGTGGGCCCGGCGGAGCGCGGCCTCCACCGCGCGGGCGGCCTCGCCGACGGGTACGCCGCCGGGGTCGCCGCCCTCGTGCAGCAGGTCCATCTTGTACAGCCCGGCCGGGCCGAGGAGGTCGCGCTGGCGGGCGTAGAACACGGCGGCGACGTCGGCGAAGTGCGGGTCCCGGGGGTCGAGCCAGCCGGGGCGGTCGAAGCCGACCCAGCCGCCCTGCGGGACGACGTGGGCGCCGGGGTTCCGCTCGGCGAAGCCGTCGGGGACGGTCCCGAAGTAGCCGGGGAGCACGGGCGTCATGCCCAGCTCGCGCACGCGCTCGGTGACGCGCGCGCCCAGCTCGGCGCGCAGCCGCAGCAGCCGGGCGGAGACGGGGCCGCCGAAGTGCGCCATGTTCTGCAGCAGCCACCAGGGCTGGTGCGCGGGGGCGGGGATCCAGGCGCGCAGCTCGGCGTCGGAGTAGCCGAAGGCGCGGAAGGTCTCGTGGTAGACGGCGTCGGTGCCGACGCACACCAGCACCTCGTTGACGCCGTGCAGCGCGAGCACGTCGAGGGCGCGCTCCCAGGCGGCGAAGTCGCGGTAGGCGCCGGTGTAGCCCTCGTTGGTGTCGTTGTACGCGAAGCGGTGCGGCACGTGCGCCTCGCCGGCCAGCGGGGCCTCCGGGGCGGGCAGCCGGCCGGGCAGGTCGAGCTGGTCGCCGTTCCACGAGACGTGCGCCCGCGCGACCCGCCTGAGGTAGGCGCCGACGCCGGTGAGCAGCGGGCCGGTGCCGGTGGCGGCGACGGCGATGCGGCCGGCGGAGCCGGTGACGCGGTAGTGGTCGGGGCCACCGCCGGGGAGCAGGGTCAGCTCGAACTGCCGGTGGTGGCGGGGCAGCAGCCGGGCGAGCGCCCGGCGGGCGCCCCCGGTCCCGGCTCCGCCTCCTCCCCCGCCGCCGTACGCGCGGTCCCCGCCGCCGGGTCCGCCCCCGCCTCCGGCGCGTGCCGACGCCGGTGCCGCGCGGCCGAGGGCCGGCAGCAGCACGGCGCCGCCGGCGATCGACGTCCCTGCCAGGAAGTGCCTGCGGTGCACGCTCATGGTTCCCTCCGGGAAGGCGGTGGTCGGTCGTCGGTCCTCAGTGCTGGGGTACGGGTCTGCGCTGGCCGGCCGCGAAGTACTCGGCGAGCGCGGGGTCGGGCGGTGGCACGTCGTACGCCGGGCCGCCGGAGCGCAGCGAGCGGGTCGCGAGCACGCCCGCGGCGACGCTCATCCGGGCGGCCAGGGGCGAGGTGTCGGTGGCGTCGCCGAGGCGTACGAAGCGGCAGAACTCGGCGACGACCCGGCCGTCGGCGCCGCCGTACGCGCTCTCCGCGGCGGGCACGCGGTGGATGGCGTCGGCGCCGGGGCGGTAGCCGGAGGGCCCGGTGTGCCAGACGCGGACCTCGTCGCCGGGGCGGTCGCCGAAGTTCTCCAGCCGGCCCGCGGTGCCGATGACGGTGTAGCTGCGCCAGTGGTCCGGGCTGAAGTGGCACTGCTGGTAGGCGGCGATGACGCCGTTGTCGAGGCCCATGTTCATCACGGAGACGTCCTCGACGTCCACCACGGGGTTCAGGTCGCGGCGCGCGGCGGGCGGCCAGGCGTCGTCCTCGGGCCGGACGGCGGGGCGCGGCGTGCCGGGCGGCCGGCGGGGCAGGTCGCCGTAGAGCATGAGGGCGCCGAGGGCGTGCACCCGGCGGGTGTAGCCGCCGGCGAGCCAGTGCACGACGTCGATGTCGTGGGCGGCCTTCTGCACCAGCAGCCCGGTGGTGCGGCGGCGGTCGGCGTGCCAGTCCTTGAAGTAGTAGTCCCCGCCGTATCCGACGAAGTGCCGGACCCACACCGTGAGCGGCGCGCCGATGTCGCCGCGCGCGATGATGTCGCGCATCAGCCGGACGACGCCGGTGTGCCGCATGCTGTCCCCGACGTACAGCGGCGTGCCGGTCTCGTACGCGGTGCGCAGGATGGCGTCGCACTGCTCGACGGTGATGCCGAGCGGCTTCTCCACGAAGACCGGCTTGCCGGCTTCGAGCGCGGCGCGGGCGACGGCCTCGTGGGTGTCGTCGGGGGTGGTGACGACGACCGCGTCCACGCCGTCGGCGTCGGCGGCGTCGAGGAGCCGGCGGTGGTCGGCGTACGCGGAGGCACCGGGGAAGCGCCCGGCGACGCCCGCCCGCACGGCCGGGTCGGTGTCGGCGACCGCGGCCACGACGGAGCCCATGCCGGGGCGGTGGGCGGTGTCGGCGAGGTCGCCGCGCAGCCCGAGGCCGACGACCCCCAGCCGCAGGTCGGTCACGATGCCCCCGCGCCCGCTCATGCCCGCACCACGGCCATGCCCTTGTCCTCGAACTCCCGCGCGGTGTCCGCCGCCCGGTCGTCGGTGACGAGCACGTCGATGTCGGCCGGCGGGCAGATCCGGGCGAAGGTGCGCACCCCCAGCTTGGTGGAGTCGGCGACCACGACCAGCCTGGCGGCCTGCGCGGCGAGCAGCGCGTTGATGCTCGCCTCGTGCTCGTCGCGGGCGCTGGCGCCGTGCTCGGCGTCGACGGCGTCGGCGCCGACGAAGGCGATGTCGAGGCGGATCTCGCGGAGGATGTGGCCGGCGAGCGGGCCGACCAGCTCGTACGAGGAAGGCATGGCGACGCCGCCGGAGACAACCACCTTGACGCTGCGCCGCACGGCCAGCTCGGCGGCGATGTTGAGCGCGTTGGTGACGACGGTGACGGCCGGCTGCCCGTCGCCGCGGGCGCCGTCGCGGTCGGCAGGGGCCTCGGCGTCGGGACCCCAGTCGGCGCGGGCGGCGAGCGCGCGGGCCACGGCGGCGGTGGTGGTGCCGCCGTTGAGGCCGACCACCATGCCGCGTTCGACCATCGCGGCGGCGGCCCGGCCGATGCGCTCCTTCTCGGCGGCGTCCCGGCCCGCGCGGTGCCGCAGCGGCAGGTCGTAGGCCACGTCGTTCGGCACGGCGCCGCCGCGGGTGCGGACCAGCAGCTGCTGCTCGGCCAGCTGGTCCAGATCGCGCCTGATGGTGGCCGCGGACACCGCCACCTCGGCGGCCACGGCCTCCACGTCGAGCCGTCCGCGTTCGGCCAGCAGCCGCAGCAGCACCCCGTGCCGTTCGTGCTGGTTCACCCCGTATCCTCCCACTAGCGATGCTTGAAGATGATTGGAATTCTGCCTTAGCATGCACGATTGAACAACGGTTCTCACACAGGGCGGGGCGATGGAGATGACGTACGTAGCCGCTGAGCTGGCCGATCAGCCCGCGTGCTGGCGCCGGGCGAGCGAGCTGGCTGGGGCGCTCGGGGAGCGGCTGCCGCGGCCCGGCGAGCGGGTCGCCGTCGTCGGCTGCGGCACCTCCTACTTCATGGCGCAGGCGTACGCCGCGCTGCGCGAGGAGGCCGGCCACGGCGAGACGGACGCCTTCCCCGCCTCCGGCTTCCCGGCCGGCCGGGCGTACGACCGGGTGCTGGCGCTGACCCGCTCCGGGACCACCACCGAGGTGCTGCGGCTGCTGTCCGCGCTGGGCGGCTCGGTGCACACCACCGCGGTCGTCGCCGACGGCGCCACGCCGGCGGCCGGGGCGGCGGACGACACCGTCGTGCTGGACTTCGCCGACGAGCGCTCCGTGGTGCAGACCCGCTTCGCGACAACCGCGCTGACCCTGCTCCGCGCCCATCTCGGGGTGCAGCCGGCGACGGCGGTGGAGGACGCGGAGCTGGCCCTCGTCGAGCCGCTGCCGCAGGGGCTGCTGGCGGCCCGGCAGTTCACCTTCCTCGGCGCCGGCTGGACCGTGGGGCTGGCGAACGAGGCGGCGCTGAAGATGCGCGAGGCGGCGCTCGCGTGGACCGAGTCGTACCCGGCGATGGAGTACCGGCACGGGCCGATCAGCATCACCACCGCGGGCACGGCCACCTGGATGATCGGCGACGCGCCCGCGGGCCTGGAGGACGAGGTGCACGCCACCGGCGCCCTGTGGGTCACCGGCGGGCTCGACCCGCTGGCCGAGCTGGTCCGGGCGCAGCGGCTGGCGGTGGCGCTGGCCGACGCCCGCGGGCTGGACCCGGACGAGCCGCGCCACCTCACCCGCTCGGTGATCCTCAGCCCGGCCGGCTGAGGACCACCGCGGCGGGGCCGGTCAGAACGGGCCCTGGAGTGCGCCGAGCCGGTCGGTCAGGCGCAGGTTCTCGGTGTAGTCGACGGGGCAGGAGATGACGTCCACGCCGTCGTGGGCGAGGGCGTCGCGCAGCACGGGCAGCAGCTCGTCGGCAGACTTCACCGCGTGCCCGCGGGCGCCGAAGCTCTCCGCGTACGTCACCAGGTCCGGGTTGGCGAAGCGGGTGTGGGAGTGGCGCCCCATCTCCAGCTCCATCTTCCAGGTGATCAGCCCGTACTCGTCGTCGACGAGGACGAGCACGGTCATCGGGATCCCCTCGCGGACGGCGGTCTCCAGCTCCTGGGAGTTCATGAGGAACGCGCCGTCGCCGGTCATCGCGAGCACCTGCGCCTCGGGCCGGGCGAGCTTGGCGCCGATCGCGCCGGGCACGGCGAATCCCATGGTGGACAGCCCGTTGGAGATCAGGCAGGTGTTGGGCTCGTACGTGGGGTAGAGCCGCGCCATCCACATCTTGCCGGCGCCGGTGTCGACCAGCACCACGTCCTCGCGGCCGAGCGCCTCGCGGACGTCGGCGACGACACGCTGCGGGGCGAGCGGGAAGGCGGAGTTGCGGCGGCCGTGCGCCAGCTCCTCGGCGAGCAGCCCGCGGATGAGCCGGCCGTCGCCGTGGAAGGTACGGCCGACGGCGTCCGCGAGGCCGTCGAGCGCGGCGCAGGGGTCGCCGAGCACGCCGACCGCGACCGGGTAGTGGGAGTCGACCTCGGCCGGGAAGTGGTGCAGGTGCAGGATCTTCTTGTCGCCCTGCGGGTTGATCTTGACCGGGTCGAACTCCTGCAGCTCGTACCCGACGCAGATGAGCACGTCGGCGTTGTCGAAGCCGAAGTTGGTGTAGTCGTGGCGCATGAAGCCGACGGCGCCGAGTGCGTTGGGGTGGTCGTCGGGGAAGACGCCCTTGCCGTTGAAGGTCGTCGCCACCGGGATGTCGAGCCGCTCGGAGAAGCGGACCAGGGCGTCCGTGGCGCCGGACCGGGTGGCGCCGTGGCCGGCCAGCAGGATGGGGCGGGCGGCGCCCGCGAGCACCTCGGCGGCCCGCTCCAGCTGCGCGGGGGACGGCGCCTCGGGGCGGGGCCGGTTGATGGGCAGCGGGTTCAGCGGCGGGTCGGGGACGGCGCCCTCCAGGTCCTCGGGCAGCGCGAGGAACACCGCGCCCGGCCGCTCGCTCTGCGCGGTCTTGAACGCCTGCCGCACCATCTCCGGCACCGCGCCGGCGGCGCGGACCTGCTGCGACCAGTCGGTCACCGGGGCGAACATCGCGGGCAGATCGATGACCTGGTGCGACTCCTTGTGCACCCGGTCCAGCCCGCCCTGCGCGGCGAGCGCGACCACCGGGGTGCTGTTGGTGTGCGCGTCGGCGACGCCGAGCAGCAGGTTGATGGCCCCCGGGCCGAGGGTCGCGGAGCACACCCCCGCGCGGCCGGTGATACGGCCGTACATCTCCGCCATGAACGACGCACCCTGCTCGTGGCGCACGAGGACGTACTCGATGGACGGGGAGGCGTTGACGGCGTCGACGAAGCGGATGTTCTCCTCGCCCGGCACGCCGAAGACGTGCGTCACGCCCTCCGCCTCCAGGCAACGCACCAGCAGGTGCGCCACGTCTTCGGGGGTGTCTGCAGTGCTCATGCCTCCGAGCGTAACCTGCGCCCACAGAAAGAAGACTCCGCCGCATTCGGTCGGAGCCTCGGCATTGCTATGATGAGGAATTCTCTGCGCGAATTCCTCAGTCGTGAACGGCGAACCGTGAACTGGCGCTGGAGGCAAGCGTGATGCGGGCATTCTATCCGTGCGGGAGCTGAATTGTCAAACGACGTGCCGAACGAGGAAATGCGGCGCGAGCAGGAATTCCTCGACCTGCTCCACCGGCGCCTCGCCGAACTGCGCGAGGACGCGGCGGCGGGGGTGCGCGCCGCCCTGGCCCGGGACGGGGGGAACACGCTGCAGGCCAAGCTGGAGCGGGACGTCCTGGTGGCCGAACAGTCCGGGCTGCTGGCCGCGTTCAACGCCGGCGAGCACGGCCTGTGCTTCGGCCGGCTGAGCTTCCGCGACGGCCGCGACCACCACATCGGCCGCATAGGGATGCGCGCCGACGACGAGGAGCGCACGCCGCTCGTCGTCGACTGGCGCGCCGACGTGGCGCGCCCCTTCTATCTCGCCACCGGCCACACACCCATGGGGCTGCGCCGGCGGCGGCACATCTCCACCGCGGGCGACGCCGACGGCCCGCGGGTCACGGCCCTGCACGACGAGATCCTCGACCTCGCCGACCCCGAGCGCACCGGCCTGGAGGGCGCCGACGCCGACGCGGTGCTGCTCGCCGCCCTCGACGCCGCCCGCACCGGCCGGATGCACGACATCGTGCAGACCATCCAGGCCGACCAGGACCGCATCATCCGCGCCCCGCGCTCGGGCGTCCTCGTCGTCGAGGGCGGCCCCGGCACCGGCAAGACCGCCGTGGCCCTGCACCGCGCCGCGTACCTGCTCTACGCGCACCGCGAGCAGCTCGCCCGCCGCGCCGTGCTCATCGTCGGCCCGGGCCCCGCCTTCCTCGGCTACATCTCCGAGGTGCTGCCCGCACTCGGCGAGACCGGCGTGCTGCTGGCCACCCCCGGCGAACTGTTCCCCGGCGTCAGCGCCACCGGCACCGACACCCCCGCGGCCGCGGCGGTCAAGGGCGGCACGGCGATGGCCGGCGCGCTCGCCGCGTACCTCGAAGACCGGCAGCGGCTGCCGGAGGAGACGGTCGTCATCCCGCACGAGGACGGCGAGCTGCACCTCGACCACTGGCTGGCGAACGCGGCCCGCCGGCGCGCCCGGGACACCGGGCTGCCGCACAACGCGGCCCAGCCGCACTTCGCGTTCAACGTCATCGACGGGCTGACCCGGCAGCTCACCGAGCGGCTCGGCGACGACCCGTTCGGCGACGAGAACCTGCTCGGCCCGGACGACGTCGCCCAGCTCGGCAAGGCGGTCGCCGCGAACGAGGACGTGCACGCGGCCATCGCCGGGCTGTGGCCGCTGCTGACGCCCCAGGAGCTGGTCGCGGACTTCCTCGCCGAGCCGGTGCACCTGCCCGCGGCGGACGCGGAGCTGATCCGCCGCGCCGAGGGCCCCTGGACGCCGGCCGACGTGCCGCTGCTGGACGAGGCGGCGGAGCTGCTCGGGGACGACGGCCCGGCGCAGGCGGCGGCGCGGGCGCGGGCGGAGGCGGAGCGGCAGGAGCGGATCGCGTACGCACAGGGCGTGCTGGAGATGTCGTACGGCTCGCGCACCCAGGAGTTCGAGGACCGCGACGACGACGAGGCGGAGGTGCTGGCGGCGCACGACCTCATCGACGCCGAGCGGCTGGCCGACCGCCAGGAGGAGGCCGACCACCGGACGGCGGCCGAGCGGGCGGCGGCGGACCGCGCCTGGACCTTCGGGCACATCATCGTCGACGAGGCGCAGGAGCTGTCCCCGATGGCGTGGCGGCTGCTGATGCGGCGCTGCCCGACCCGGTCCATGACGCTGGTCGGGGACCCGGCGCAGACGGCGGAGCCGGGGGCCTGCGGGTCGTGGGAGGCGATCCTCGGCCCGTACGTGGACAAGCGCTTCGAGCACATCACGCTGGGAGTCAACTACCGTACGCCCGCGGAGATCATGGACGTCGCCGCCGGGGTGGCGCGGGCGGCGGACCCGGGGTACGCGCCGCCACGCTCGGTGCGCGCCACGGGGGTACGGCCCTGGGCCGAGCGCGCCGGGGAGTCGGCCGGCGACGTGCCGGCGGCGGTCGCCGCGGCGGTGGCCCGGGAGTCGGGCGCCGCGGGGCGGCTGGCGGTGATCGCGCCGGCGCAGCTGCTGCCGGCGCTGGCGGCGGCGCTGCCGGGCGCGGCGACGGGCCCGGCGCCGGACCTGACGCGGCCGGTGGTGCTGCTCGGGCCGCGGCAGGCGAAGGGGCTGGAGTTCGACACGGTGATCGTGGCGGAGCCGGCGCTCTTCGGGGGCAGCGACCTGTACGTGGCGCTGACCCGGGCGACGCAGCGCCTCGGCGTGGTGTACGCGGGCGAGCTGCCGGAGGCGCTCGGCGCCCTCGCGTAGCGCCGCGCGCGGACGGCGGGCCCTCGCCGTCCCGAACCGCGGGACGCCGCGGCCGGCCGGGAGGCCGGCGCGCGCCGCACCGGACCGGGAGGAGTCCGGTGCGGCGCGCCTGCCCGGCCGGCGGCCGGGCGGTCGGGGGCGTTCAGCCGCCGGGTGCCTCGTCGCCGGCGCCGGGGTCCGCTTCCGGGTCCCGGTGCGGGGCGAACTCGGCGTGCAGCCGGCGGGTGTGGTCCACGTACCGCGGCGGGCCGGTCAGGGTCACCGACGCGGTGAGCCGCGGCTCCGCGCTCGACGCCGCCAGCCGCAGCTCCAGCGCCCCCGGCTCGACCACCCGCCGCCCGTCGCGGCCGGTGAACGACGCCACGTCGGCCGGCACGGCGACCCGCACCCGCCGCTCCTCCCCCGTGCGCAGCGGCACCCGGGCGTAGCCGACCAGGCGCTGCACCGGCTGCACGACGGAGGCCACGGGGTCGTGCAGATAGAGCTGCACGACCTCGGTGCCGTCGCGCTCCCCGGTGTTGCGGACGGTGAACGACAGCCGGAACTCGCCGTCCGTGGCGCACTCCGCTTCCGCCACCTCCAGGCCGGACCAGTCGAACGTCGTGTACGACAGGCCGTGGCCGAACGCGAAGGCGGCGGTCGGGTCGATGTTGGACACCTCGGTGGCCTGGCCCAGCCGGGGCGCGAGGTACGTCGTCGGCTGCGCGCCCGGGCCGCTGGGCACCCCGACGGGCAGGCGGCCCGACGGGTTCGTCCGGCCGCTGAGCACGTCGGCCACCGCCGTCGTCCCCTCCACGCCCGGGAAGAACGACTGCACGATCGCCGCCGACTCCGCCGCCGCCCGGCCCAGCGCGTAGGGCCGCCCGGCCAGCAGCACCGGCACCACCGGCGTGCCGCTGTCCAGCAGGGCGTCGAGCAGCGCCTGCTGGGCGCCGGGCAGCGCCAGCGACTCCGCGTCGCAGCCCTCGCCGCTGGTGCCGCGGCCGAAGAGCCCGGCGCGGTCGCCGAGCGCGGCGATCACGACGTCGGCCTCGCGGGCGTGCCGTACGGCCTCGGCTATGCCGTCCGTCTCCGGCCCGTCGACCGAGCAGCCGGCGGCGACGGTGACGGTGGCGCCGGGGAACTCCCGGCGCAGCGCCTCGCAGAGCGTGGGCAGCCCGATCCCGACCGGGGTCTCGGGGTGCTTGACGCCGACGTGGACGGGGAAGGAGTAGCAGCCGAGCACGGCGTGCGGGTCCTCGGCGTTGGGTCCGACGAGCGCGATGCGGCGCGGCTGACGCAGCGGCAGCGTGCCGTCGTTGGCGAGCAGCACCACGGCCTGCTCGGCGACCTCACGGGCCAGCTTCCGGTTGTCGACCGGGTCGAGGTCGACCTTGCCGCGCAGCGCCTCCGGGTCGGCCGCCGCGCCGGGGCTCTCGACGCCGGCGGCGGCGAGCGCCTCCGGCACCGGGGACCAGTCCGCGTCCAGCAGGCCGAGGCGGACCTTCTGCGCCAGCACCCGGCGCAGCGCGCGGTCGACCAGGCCCTCGTCGACGCGGCCGTCGGCGAGGGCCGCCAGCAGCGGCGGGCCGAAAGTCTTGACGGTGGGCAGCTCGACGTCGACCCCGGCGGCCAGCGCGACGCCGGCGGCCTCGGCCCAGTCGCCCGCCACGCCGTGCAGCGTGCGCAGGAAGGAGATGCCGAAGTAGTCGGCCACGACGGTGCCCTCGAAGCCCCAGGTCTCCCGGAGCAGCCCGGTGAGCAGCTCGGCGTCGGCCGCCGCCGGCACGCCGTCGGTGTCGGTGTACGAACTCATCACCGACCCCACGCCGGTCTCCCGCAGCGCCATCTCGAACGGCGGCAGCAGCACGTCCGCGCGCTCGCGCTCGCCCATGGCGGCGGGGGCGAGGTTGCGGCCGCCGCGGGAGGCGGAGTAGCCGACGAAGTGCTTGAGCGTGGCCAGGACGCCGGCGGACTCCAGACCCTGGATGTACGCGGTGGCGACCGTGCCGACGAGGTACGGGTCCTCGCCGACGGTCTCCTCGACGCGCCCCCAGCGCACGTCGCGTACCACGTCCAGCACGGGCGCGAGCCCCTGGTGCACGCCGACGGCGCGCATGTCCCGGCCGATGGCCGCCGCCATCCGCCGCACCAGGGCCGGGTTGAACGTCGCGCCCCAGGACAGCGGCACGGGGTAGGCGGTCGCGCCCCAGGTGGCGAAGCCGGCGAGGCACTCCTCGTGGGCGAGGGCCGGGATACGGAAGCGGCTCGCGGCCACGACCCGGGCCTGGGTGCGCATCAGCGACAGCGCGCCGAGCGCGGGGTCGACGGGCGCGGTGCCGAACGGCCGCGTCAGCTGCCCGAGGCCGGCGGGCAGCAGCGCCTCGAAGTCGACGGCCTCCTCCATCTCGTGCTGGTAGGGCGCCACTTCGCCGCCCTCCGCGGAGGCGCCGACCCAGACCCCGAAGAGCTGGGCGACCTTCTCCTCCACGGTCATGGCGGCGATCAGCGCCGCCACGCGGGTGTCGACGTCGTGTGCCGGGTCGTTCCACACGGGGGTGGCCGTGTCCGGGGCGTCTGCCCGGGGTGTCTCAACTGCCACGTTCGCGGTCACTTTCCTCCGACGCCCATGAGACCCCGGACGAGGGCCCGGCGGGCGAACAGGTAGACGAGCAGGACGGGGATCATCGACAGGAGCACGGCGGCCAGCAGCCCGGGCGCGTCGATCCCGCGCTCGGTCTGGAAGTTGTAGAGGCCGAGCGTGATCACCTTGGATTCTTCGGACTGGGTGAGGACGAGCGGGAAGAGGAAGCCGTTCCACGCCTGGAGGGCGGAGAAGACCACGATGGTGGCGAGTCCGCCCCGGGAGAGCGGGAGCACCAGCTGGAAGAACATCCTCCGGGGGGTGGCGCCGTCCATGGCCATGGCCTCGAACAGCTCCCGGGAGATGTCCCGCATGGTCCCGCTCAGGATGAGCGTGGAGACGGGCAGGGCGAAGGCGGCCGTGGGCAGGATGACCCCGATGAGGTTGTCGTAGAGCCCCGCCTCGCTGATGAGGTAGAACATCGGGATGATCACGGCCTGCAGCGGGATGGCGAGGCCGAGCAGGAAGAGCCGGAAGACACCGGTGGTGACACGGCCCCGGCTGCGCACGATGGAGTACGACAGCGGTGGCACCAGCAGCAGCACGATGCCGACGACGCAGACGGTGACGAGCAGGGTGTTGAGGAAGTACCGGCCGAAGCCGGTGTCGAAGGCGCCGGTGAAGTTGTCGAAGGTGATGTCGGTCGGCAGGCCGAGCGGACCGCCCTGGACGAAGTCCGACTGGGTCTTCAGCGTCGCCGTGACCATCACGTACAGCGGCAGGCCGATGAGGAAGAGCCAGATCAGCGAGCCCGCGCCGGCGAGGTAGTTGGGACGTCGCCTCATCACAGGCCCTCCGTCGTGCTGCGCATCTTGTCGTACCCGGACAGCCGCACCATGATCAGGGAGATGGCCGTCGCCGCCAGGACCAGGACGAGGGCGACGGTCGCGCCGGCGCCGTAGTCGAAGCTCTTGAAGGCCTCTTCGTACATGTAGTACGCGCTGATGGTGGTGTCGGTGCCCGGGCCGCCCTGGGTGAGGATCAGGACGGTCTCGAAGGTGGTGAGCCCGCCGACCACCATGAGGATCATCGACGTCATGATCGCGTTGCGCAGCTGCGGGAGCGTGACGTGGAAGAACTGCCGGTAGCGCCCGGCCCCGTCGATCTCCGCCGCCTGGTAGAGCACCTGCGGGATGGCCCGCGCCGCGCCCTGGTAGATCAGGGTGTGGAACGGGGTGAACTGCCAGGTGCTGACGAAGGCCAGGACGCCGATCGCGGTCGCCTGCTCGCCGAAGAGATTGCCGTCCCCGAAGAGCCAGGTGGCTTCGGCGGGCACGCCGAAGTTCGGGTCGAGCAGGGCGCGCCAGACGACGGAGACGGCGGTGGCGGACAGCAGCAGCGGGACGAAGTAGACGGCCGAGAGCACCGCGCGGTTCTTCTGGTTGCCCGCCGCCCAGACGCCGAGCATGATGCTCAGCGGCGTCTGGAGCAGCACGCCGAGCGCGGTGAGCAGCAGGCTCAGCCAGATGCTCTTGATCATCACGGGGTCGTCGAAGACCCGCCGCCAGTTGTCGAACCCGGTGAACTCGGGGTCGCCGATGCCGTCCCAGGACATGAAGGACAGCACCACGACCATGATCAGCGGCACGATGGCGAAGGCGCCGAAGAACAGCGTGGCGGGGGCCGCCCAGATGAATCCCGGGCGGCCCACGTCGGCCACGTTCGTGGTCGGCGTCCGCCGCCGCTTCACGGGTGGAGCGGCGGGGCGGACGCGCGTTTTCTGGATGGTCATGGGGTCGTCAGGAGGTCGGCAGGGCCTGCATGGCCGAGATGAAACCGTCCTCGTCCAGCCCGCCGTTGAAGAACTGCTGGATGGCCTTGTGCAGGTCGGTGGCGGCGGACTGCGGGTACGCCTGGTCCCAGGAGAGCTGGAAGTGCGGCGCCTTCTCGACCAGGCCGTACTGGAACTTCGAGTACTCGGGGCTGGCCGCCTCGTCGAGGAAGTCCGGGGTGTTGGTCGTGGTGGGCAGGTTGCCGATGCCCAGCTGGTCCTTCACGAACGTGTCGGAGTACATGAGCTTCAGGAACTCGGCGATGGCCTCGGGGTGCTCGGCCTTCTTCATCACCGAGTAGTAGTTGTTGGTGTTGCCCACGAGGTTCTCCGGGTCGCCCTTGCCGCCCTCGACGGTCGGGAAGGCGCTGTAGCCGAGGTCCTCGGCGGCGAACTTCTCGTCCAGGCTCTGCTGGGTGGAGTAGTACCAGGAGCCCATGAGCTCGAAGCCCGCCTTGCCGGACGCGACGAGCTGCGGGGAGCCGTTGTTGGTGAACTTCACCGAGTCGTACGTCTTGCCGAAGGCGCCGGTGTCGACGAGTTCACGGATCATGCCGAGCGCCTTCCGGCTGTCCTCGCTCTCCCACGCCTCCGTGTCGCCGCTGAGCGCCTTCTGGAACAGCTCGGGGCCGGCGATGCGGTCGTAGAGGTACTGGAACCACATCTGCGTGGGCCACTGGTCGCCGCCGCCGAGCGCGATCGGGGTGACGCCGGAGTCCTTGAGCTTCTCCACCGCGTCGAGCAGGTCGTCCCAGGTCTCGGGCGGCTGCACCCCTGCCTCGTCGAGCACCTTCTCGTTGTGGAAGAGCATGACGGGCTGGGTGCCGCGCATGGGGACGCCGTACGCCTTGCCGTCCACGACCGAGGCGTCGAAGACCGAGGGGAGGAAGTTGTCCTTCAGGCCGGGCTCCTTCTTGATGAAGTCGTCCAGCGGCAGCAGCAGGTCCGCGTCGACGAACGGCTTGATGCTGCCGCCGCCCCAGTGGAAGAAGACGTCGGGGGCCTGCGGGGTGCTGATGATCGTCTGCAGTTTCTGCTGGTACTCGGCGCCCGGGATGGTGTCCAGACGGGCCTTGACCTCGGACGTCTTGTTGAACTCTTCGACGAGCTTCTTCTCCACCTTGTTGGTGGCGTCACCGTAGACGAGCACGGTGAACTCGTTCTCGCCGGAGCCCGATCCGCCGTCGTCACCGCAGGCCGTCAGGGCCAGCGTGAGCCCCAGCGCCACGCCGCCGGCGACGATGCGGGGCGTCCCCCTTCGAGTCTTCATACGCATGCCTCTCGAAAATTTCGTCCCGAACACCGAAAGTCGATGTAGGGCTGGACAGTAGGCGAGGCGCCGCAGGGGGTCAACGGGCCTGCAGCCGCGCGACCAAACCGTTACCGCTGACCGTGCCTTATCCTTCGAACCATGCGTGAAGACGACGACGTGGACGGCCGTGTGACCCTGGCCGAGGTAGCGACTCAGGCCGGGGTGTCACTCTCGACGGTTTCGAAAGTTCTCAACGGGCGCTCCGATGTCTCCCGGCCCACGCGCACGAAAGTCGAGCGGCTGCTGGAGACGCACGGCTACCGCCGCCGGGCCCAGGCCGCCCCGCAGGCCCCGCTCATCGAGCTGGTCTTCCACGAGCTGGAGAGCGTCTGGGCGATGGAGCTGATCCGCGGGGTGGAGAACGTCGCCAAGCAGAACCAGGCGAGCGTCGTCCTCACCGAGAGCGGCACGCGGCACGCGCCGGACCCGGACTGGATCGAGGGCGTCCTGCGGCGCCGTCCGCTGGGCGTGGTGCTGGTCTTCTCGACCCTGCCGGACCGGGTGAAGAAGCAGCTGCGCTCGCGCGCCATCCCGTTCGTCATCGTCGACCCGGCCGGCGACCCCGAGCCCGACGTGCCCTCCGTCGGCTCCGCCAACTGGGCCGGCGGCATGGCCGCCACCCGCCACCTCATCGAACGCGGCCACCGCCGGATCGCCATCATCACCGGCCCCGAGGACATGATGTGCTCCCTGGCCCGGCTCGACGGCTACCGCTCGGCGATGGCCATGGCCGGCCTCGACGTCGACACGTGCCACGTCCGCTTCGGCGACTTCCACGTGCAGGGCGGCTTCGACCACGCCATGGACCTGCTCGACGGGCCCGACCGGCCCACCGCCGTCTTCGCCGGCAGCGACCTGCAGGCGCTCGGGGTGCTGGAGGCGGCCCGGCTGAAGGGGCTGAGCGTGCCGGACGAGCTGTCGGTCGTCGGCTACGACGACGTGCCCCTGGCGCAGTGGTCCAGCCCCGCGCTCACCACCGTGCACCAGCCGCTGCGGCAGATGGCGGAGGAGGCGACGCAGATGCTGGTGCGCCCCCGGGAGCCGGGCAAGGGCGCGCTGCGCATGGAGCTGGCCACCCGGCTGGTGGTGCGGCAGAGCACGGCGGCGCCCGCGGAGGCCCCCGCCCGCGGGTGAGCCGCACCGACCGGCAACCTCCGGCCGTCCGGCGGCAACCCAGGGCCGGAGCGTGCCGCCGACAGGCGGGCGCACCACCCCCCACCCGCACACGTACCGGACGGAGAGCAACACATGCGCACGCACAGGAGGAAGCCCCGCACCAAGCTCGTCGTCGCCGTCGCGGCGGCCACCGCCGCCGCCACCGCCGCCCTGCTGGTCCCGGGCGCGGTGGCCGAGGAGTCCGCCCCGGAGGCGGCGTCGCCCATCGGCTTCGGCTCCGGCACCACCGGCGGGGCCGGCGGCGGGACCGTGAGGGTGTCGGACGCGGCAGCGTTCACCAGCGCGGTGCAGAGCAACGGCCCGCGCATCGTCGAGGTCAACGGGAACATCCAGCTCAGCGGGATGACCAAGGTCGCCTCCGACAAGACCATCGTCGGCGTGGGCACGAACGGCCGCATCAGCGGCGGCGGGCTGAACATCAGCCAGGTCAGCAACGTCATCGTGCAGAACATGACCATCTCCGGCAGCTCCGACGACAACATCAACGTCCAGTACTCCAGCAGGATCTGGCTGGACCACAACACGCTGACGAACGCGTACGACGGCAACCTGGACATCAAGCGCGCGTCGGACAACATCACGGTCTCCTGGAACCACTTCCACGACCACGACAAGAACGCGCTGCTCGGCCACAGCGACAACAACGCCGGCGAGGACGCGAACGCCCTGCACGTCACGTACGCCTTCAACTGGTTCGACGGCACCAACCAGCGCAACCCGCGGGTCCGCTTCGGCAACCCGGTGCACGTGCTCAACAACTACTACAGCAACATCGGCTCCTACGGCGTCGCCTCCACCGAGAACGCCGGCGTGCTGATCGAGGGCAACTACTTCGAGAACACCCGGGACCCCTTCCACCTCGGCGAGGCCGCCTCCGGGCCCGGCACGATCGTGGCCCGCAACAACCACTTCCAGAACTCCGGCACGGGCCAGGCCGGCGGCTCCGTCGCGGGCATCCCGTACGGCTACGACGTACAGCCGGCCGAGAGCGTCAAGGACACCGTGACCGGGGGCGCCGGAGTCGGCAACCTCTGAGAGACGGCGCTGCGCGCCGCGGCCGCACCGCGGGACACATCCTGCCCCTCCCGCGGCGCGGAGTCCCCCGCGGCGCGCGGCGCTTCGCCGGCGCACGGCTCCCCGGCGGACGGCCGGCGCGGCGGGCACCGCCCGGACCCGGGCTCCGGGGGCCGAGGTTGCGGTATTCATCGGGACCGGCGCGCGGGATATCCTCCTGCGCACCGGGGGGCATCCCCCGACCAGTGCGAGCGCACGCACCGTTCCCCCACGAAGCCCTCAACCCCACCCCAGGAGGGTCACCATGAGAGTGCGCACCATCTCGGCGATCGCCGCCGGGTTCTGCCTCGCCGTCTCCGGCGTCGCGCTGTCCGTGGCCAGCGCGGACCCGCCCGCCGGCACCGCCGAGGCGGCGGTCGAGCTGACGACCGTCGCCGAGGCCCGGAACCCGAGCGCGGGCACCGCCGGCCCCGGCGGAACACTCTGGATCGCCGAACGCGCCGGCACGGTCCGGGTACTGGACGGCTCCGGGCTCGGCGAGCCCGTGCTCGACATCTCGGACGAGACGACGGCCACCGGCGAGCGCGGACTGCTCGGCATCGCCTTCGACCCGGACTTCCGGCACTTCTACATCTCCTTCACCGACCGGGAGGGCACCAGCACCGTCGACGAGTTCGCCGTCGCCGACGGCGCGCTCGACCCGGACTCCCGGCGCACCGTCCTCACCCAGGAGCAGCCGTACGCCAACCACAACGGCGGCCAGATAGCCTTCGGCCCGGACGGGATGCTGTACATCGGCCTCGGCGACGGCGGCGCCGGCGGCGACCCGCACGACAACGGCCAGAACCTGGGCACCCTGCTCGGCAAGCTGCTGCGGATCGACCCCGCCGGCGGCGACCCGTACGCGATCCCCGAGGACAACCCCTTCGTGGACGACGCGCGGGCGCGCGGCGAGATCTGGGCGTACGGGCTGCGCAACCCCTGGCGGTTCTCCTTCGACGCCGGGAACGGCGACCTGTGGATCGGCGACGTCGGGCAGAACCGGGTCGAGGAGATCGACCGCGCCCCGGGCGGCAGCCCCGGCGGCGAGAACTACGGCTGGGGCCGGATGGAGGGCTCGGAGGTCTTCGACGGCGAGGAGCCGGCGAACCACGTGCCGCCGGTCCACGAGTACGGCCGCGGCGGGCTCGGCTGCTCGGTCACCGGCGGGTTCGTCTACCGCGGCACGGCGCTCCCGGAGCTGGCCGGGCAGTACCTGTTCAGCGACTACTGCGACGGCACCGTCCGCGCCCTGCAGGTCGAGAACGGCGAGGTCACCGGCGAGACCGACCTCGGCGTCAGCGGCGGCTCCGTGGTCTCCTTCGTGCAGGGCGGTGACAACGAGCTGTACGTGCTCGACCTCGGCGGCCCGGTCCAGCGGCTGGACCCGGCCGGCTGACCCCCGTACGACCCCGCCCGCGGGCCGTCGCGGCGCGCCCGCGGGCGGGGCCCCCGCAGCACGCCCTGTTCCGGTCCGGCGCGCGGAACGTTACCGTGCGGTAGATGAAGCGACCGGGGATGCGGGACCTGACGGGACGGCGGATCTTCGTCACCGGCGCGGCCGGCGGGATCGGCGGCGCGACCGCGGCGCTGGCCGCGGCCCGGGGCGCGGAGCTGTACCTCACCGACCTGGACGGGGACCGGCTCGACGCCACCGCCGCGGAGATCCGCGCGCACGGCGGCACGGTGCGCTGCGCCACCGCCGCCGACGTCGCCGACGTCGACGCCGTACGGGCCGTGGCCGACGGCGTGCACGCCGCGGCGGGCGGGCCGATGGACGTGGTGATGAACGTCGCCGGGATCTCGGCGTGGGGCACGGTGGAGCACCTGGAGCACCGGCACTGGCGCGCCATGGTCGACGTCAACCTGATGGGTCCGGTGCACGTCATCGAGGCCTTCGTGCCGCCGATGATCGCGGCCGGCCGCGGCGGCCACCTGGTCAACGTCTCCTCGGCGGCCGGCCTGCTCGGGCTGCCGTGGCACGCGGCGTACAGCGCGGGCAAGTTCGGGCTGCGCGGCGTCTCCGAGGTGCTGCGCTTCGACCTGCGCCGGCACGGCATCGGCGTGAGCCTGGTCTGCCCGGGGGCGGTGGACACCCCGCTGACCGAGACCGTGGAGATCGTCGGCGTCGACAAGGAGAGCAGGGCGTTCCAACGGCTCCAGGCGGGCTTCCGCCGGCAGGCGGAGTCGCCGGCGGAGGTCGCCGAGATCATCCTCAGGGGCATGGCGCGGAACCGCTATCTGGTGCACACCTCCGGCCGGGTGCGCGCCGCGCACGCGCTGCAGCGCGCGGCCCCGCCGCTGTACGCGCTCGCGATGCGGGCGATGAACTCCGCCACGCACCGGCTGCTGCGCCGCGCGGTCACCGCCCCGCCGGCGGCCCGGCGCCCCGCCGCTCCGGCCGGCGCCCCCGCCGCGGCGGTCCCGCCCGCGGACGGGGACGCGCCGTGAGCGCGCCGCGCATCGCCCCCGGCGGGCGCCGCGACGTGGGCCTGGCCACCTGGCTGCTGAGCCGTGCCGCGGGCCGCGTCGGCGGCACCCGCCCGCCCGCGCTGTTCCTCGTCCTCGGCCGGCACCGCCGGCTGTTCCGCGGCTGGCTGCGGTTCGCCGGCCGGCTGATGCCGCGCGGCACGCTGCCGCGCCGGGAGACCGAGCTGGTGATCCTGCGGGTGGCGCAGCTGCGGAGCTGCCGCTACGAGTTCGAGCACCACCGCAGGCTCGGCCGCCGGGCCGGGCTGACCCCCGCCGACGTCGCCCGGGTCACGGCCGGCCCCGAGGCGGACGGCTGGACGGAGCGGGAGCGCACGCTGCTCGCCGCCGTCGACGCGCTGCACCGCGACCGGGACCTGGACGACGCGTGCTGGCGGCGGCTGCGTGCCCACCTGGACGAGAAGGCGGCCATCGAGCTGCTGCTGCTCGCCGGCCACTACGAGATGCTCGCCACGACCATCGCCGCCCTGCGCCTGCAGCCCGACCCGCCGCGCTGAGCGCCTCCGGCGGGTGCCGCGGTGAAGACCCGTTCCGGGGGCTCCGCGCCCGGACCCCCGCCCGGGGGTGGACCTGCCCGGAAGACGCGAGATCATGGACGCATCGTTCCCGGCCCAGCTGGAGGTATCGTGGCCGCGCCCTCGTCTCCCACCGCCGCGGGTCCCGCCCGGCACGTCGTGGCCGTCGTCGGCGTGGGCGCCGCGGGCGCCCTGACCGCGATGCAGCTCTGCGAGACCGCGGTCCGGCGCAGCACCCCGCTGGAGCTGGTGCTGATCGACCCGGCGCCCGAGGCGGGCCGCGGCGTCGCGTACGCCACGCCCGACCCGCGGCACCGGCTGAACGTCCCGGCCGGCGGCATGAGCTGCTACCCGGACGACCCCACGCACTTCGTCCGCTGGCTCCGCGCCCACGGCGAACCGGCCGCCTCCGCCTGCGACTTCGTCTCCCGGCACCGCTACGGCGCCTACCTCGCCGACTCCCTGGGCCAGACCGTCATCCGCGCCCACGGCACGGTCGCGGTGCGCCGGCTGCGGACGAAGGCGACCGGCTGTACGTGGGCCGCCGGCGGGTCCGCCACCCTGCGTCTCGCCGACGGCCGCACCCAGCGCGCGGACAGCGTCGTCATCGCCACCGGCCCGGCGCCCGGCCCCGGCGGCTGGGCGCCCGGGACGCTGCGGGCGAGCGCACGCTTCGTCGCCGACCCCTGGGCGCCCGGCGCCCTGGACGCACTCACCGCCGACACCGCCGACACCGCCGACACCGGGGACACCGACGGCGCCCCCGGCGTACTGCTCGTCGGCACCGGCCTGACCGCCGTGGACGTCGCCCTGACGCTGGAGCGTCCCGGCCGCCTCGTGCACGCGGTCTCCCGCGGCGGCGAGCTGCCCCGCCCGCACGCCCTGACGCCGCTGCCGCCCCTCCTGGCCGACGCAGCCCTGCCCGGCCTGCCGCTGGCGGAGCTGCGCGCCGCGGTACGCCGGCACGTCGCCGCCGCCGTACGGGCCCACGGCGACTGGCGCCCGGCCGTGGACGGGCTGCGCCCGCTGACGCAGGCGATGTGGGCCCGCCTCTCCGACGCCGACCGGGCGGACTTCCTCGCCCGCGACGCCTCCCGCTGGAACGTCCACCGCCACCGCATGCCCCCGGCCACCGCGGAGGCCGTGCGGCGGGCGCTGGCGGCCCGGCGGCTGCGGCTGCACACCGGGCAGGTGCACGGCGTCGCCGAGCGGCCGGACGGGAGCCTGGACGTCACGCTGAGCGGCGGGGGGACGCTGCACGTCGGCTGGGTCGTCGACTGCACGGGTCCCGGGCTGCGCGTCGAGGAGTGTGCCGACCCGCTGTGGCGGGGGCTGCTGGCGGACGGCACGGCCACGCCGGGCCCGCTGGGCATCGGCGTCGCCACGGACGCGGGCCGGCTGCGCCCGGCCGCCGGCCCGGCCGCGGCGACACGGGACCGCTCCCCCGCGACCACTGCCCGACCCGCCGGTGACCCACCCGCCGCGCCCCCGCCGCTGTTCACCCTCGGCTCCGCCCGCCGCGGCGAGCTGTGGGAGACCACCGCCGTACCGGAGATCCGGGCCCAGGCCGCCGAGGTCGCCGCCGCCGTGCTGGCGCCGCTGCGCGAGCCGGTGCGCGGCCGGCGCCGGCCCGCCGACGTGGTCGGGCTGCCGCTGTCCACGCACGCGGCGGCCGCCGCCGCGTACCGCATCGGCCTGGAGCGGCTGCTGAAGGTCCGGGCCGGCGCCGAGACCGCCTTCGCCCGCGCCGTGGAGCTGGACCCCGGCTTCGCGCTGGGGCACGCCGCGCTCGCGCTCGTCGGGCACGAGTGCGGCGCCGAGGTCGACGTGCCGCGGGCGCTGGCCGACGCCCAGCGGGCCGCGCGGGAGCGCGCGGACGACCGCGAACGGGCCTTCGTGGAGGTCGTCACCCGTCGGCTCGCCGGCGCCGCCGACTCGGCCGCCGACACGGCGCTGACCCGGCATCTGGCCGCGTACCCGGGCGACGCGCTGGCGCTCAGCGTCGCCGTGCCGACCATCGCCTTCTCCGGCGTCACCGACCTCGACGGCGCGATGGCCCGGCGGCTGGTGGAGCGCACCGCGCCCGCGTACGAGGGGCACTGGTTCCACACCTCGCTGCTGGCCTTCATGCGCCAGGACGACGGCCGCTTCGGGGAGGCCGCGGAGCTGGCCCGCCGGGCGCTGGCCGTGGAGCCGGCCGCGGGCCACGCGGTGCACGCGCTCGCCCACGTCCACTACGAGACCGGGGCCCACGAGCGCGGGCGGGACTGGCTGGACGGCTGGATCGGCGACCAGGGCCGCGGCGCCACGCACCGGGCGCACTTCTCCTGGCACGTCGCGCTCCACGAGCTGGCGCTCGACGACCCGGACGCGGTGCGGCGGCGCTGGTTCGCGCAGCTGGCGCCGGGACGGGTGCGCGGAGTGCGGGCGCTGGTGGACTCGGGGTCGCTGCTGTGGCGGGCCAGGATGTCGGGGTGCTGGACCGGTGAGCAGCCGGTGGAGGGCGTGCTGGCGGCGGTCGCGCGGGAGGTCGTGGAGCGGCCGGCGACGCCGTTCACCGCGATGCACAGCGCGGTGGCGCTGACGGCCGCGGGCGACCTGCCGGCGCTGCGCCGGCTGCGGACGCACGCCGCGGGCGCGGACCCGGTGCAGCGCGAGGTCGTGGCGCCGCTGTGCGAGGCGCTGGAGGCGGTGCTTGAGGAGCGCTGGCCGGACGCGGTGGCGCGGCTGGAGGCCGTCCGGCCGGTGCTGCGCAAGGTGGGCGGCAGCGCGGCGCAGCGCGAGGTGGTGGAGGAGACGCTGCTGTTCGCGCTGGTGTCGGGCGGCCGGTGCGACGCCGCCCGGCGGCTGCTGGAGACCCGGCTCGACCGCCGCGACTCCCCCGCCGACCACCGCCGCCTCGCGGCGCTGCCCGGCCTCGGCTGACGCGTACGGCGCCGCGGCGGCCGGGCCGCGCGCGGCGCGCGGTCAGCCGTCCGCGGCCCCGGGGCGCAGCGGGCGCCAGTACTGCCGCGTGCCCTCCTCGCGGACCACGTAGCCGAGGCGCTGCGCCTCGTCGCGCAGTTCCTCCGCGTCGGTGGCGTTCTTCTTCCGCAGCGCGTGCTCGCGGGCCTTCAGCACGGCGTTCGCCGCCGCGGACAGCTCCGCGGAGTCCCGCACCCAGCGGTGGTAGCAGCCGGCGTACGGGTCCTCGTGCAGCCACCGGTAGCCGTGCGCGGTGAACGCCCGCTCGAGGTCGCCGGGCTCCAGATCCGACCGCCGGCGCACCACCTGGCGGGCGGCGGAGTCGAGGACGACCAGCCGGTCCTTGTCGAGGAAGACGGCGGCGACCTCGGCGCGGGCCAGGATGCGGGACTCGCCGTCCTTGGCGATCCGTACGGTGTCGCCCTCGAAGGTCACGCGCATCGCCAGCGCGTACCCGAGGAGCCCGCCGCCCAGCCCCAGCACCAGCCCGGTCACGGGGCCGGCGACCGCGGTCCAGCCGTCGTCGAAGGAGGCCACCAGCTCGAACGGGCCCTGCATGGGCGCCCAGCGCAGTCCCGCGACCCGGTCCGCGACGTGCGGGACGAGCCAGCCGAGGAGCACGCCGAGCGCGGGGAGGCCGGCGAGCAGCAGCAGGCGGTACACCACGCCGGGGCCCACCGTGGCGGCGGGGGGCTTGGCGGGGCGGTCGCCGTCGGGGTCGCCGCCGCGGCGGTCGTCACGGGACATCGCGGGTGCTCCGGAATCCATCGTCGGTCGTCCTTCCTGCCGTCCCCGGCGACGCTACGGACGCGGGGTGCGGCGGGGATCGGCCGAAGGTCTGCGGAGCCCGGCGGCGGGTACGACTTTGGTCGCCGCCTGCCGGACGGCGGCGCCGGACGCGAACCGGCCCCGGAGCCGTCGAGCTCCGGGGCCGGGGGGCTTCACCGCCGGGTCACAGGGGCTGGACGGTGATGTTGCGGTAGCGGACGGGGTTGCCGTGGTCCTGCAGCCGGATGGCGCCGGCCACCGGCGTCTCCGGCTTGCCGGCCCCGGTGGGCCCGTCGACGGCGACGTCGTCGTGCACCTTGACGCCGTTCCACACCACCGAGATGCGCGCGTCCTCGGTCTTGTTGCCGTCGGCGTCGAAGCGCGCCGCGCGGAAGGTGATGTCGTACGTCTGCCAGGTCCCCGGCGGCTTCGCCGCGTTCACGTCGGCCGCCTTCTTCTTGTAGATGGCGGCGGCGTCGTCGTTCGCCAGCGGGTCCTTGCCGTACGAGTCGAGGATCTGGACCTCGTACCGCTCCTGCAGGTACACGCCGCTGTTGGCGCGGTCCTGCCCGGTGACGTCCGGCGGCAGCTCGGGCAGCCAGAACTCCACGTGCAGCTTGAAGTCCCGGTACGCGTGCTTGGTGCGGATGTCGCCGCAGCAGACCTCCATGGCCTCGCCGTCGAGCAGCGGCCACTCGGGCGTTCTGCCGTCCACGTGCTGGAAGGCGGAGCGGTCCGCGCCGTCGAAGAGCGTGACGGGCTCGCCGCTGCGGTGGACGGTGACCATGTCGAGGTTGACGTGGCCGGTGTCGTCCTCCTCGTTGACGTAGGCGATCGTGTTGCGGCCGGCCCGCAGGGTGACCTGCTCGGTCTGACTGGACCACTCCTCCCAGGTGCCGGTGGACGCCAGCTGCGTCTGCTTCACCTTCTCGCCGTTGACGTACATGCTGACCGTCTTGGTGCCGGTGAAGGGGTTCGGGCCGTTGGAGTAGCGCAGTCCGACGTCGTACGAGCCTCCCTTCCGGGTCGTGACGTCGAACGTGGTGGACGCGCCCTTGGTGCCGTAGCCGGCGACGAAGCCGCGGCCGGAGTAGGCCTCGTGGTCGGTGGCGAGGCTCGCGCCGCCGGCGAGCCGGGCCTCCTCGGCCTCGTACGCGGTGGGCACGCGCTCCTCGGCGCCGGGGATGTTGTTCAGCGTGTACCACGCCTCGGTGCTCCACAGCCCGGCGCCGCCCTCGGCGGTGAACGGGCGCGGGGAGCGCACGTGCACCACGTGGCCGGGCTTGAGGCCCGGGATCTGCAGGGTGACGGTCTTCCGGTCGTCCGACAGCTCCGCGGAGGTCACCGGCAGCACCTCCTCGTCCACCTTCGGGCCGCCGTAGTCGGCGGTGGGGACGTAGCGCCACTGGGTGACCGAGTAGCGCTCGGCGAGGGTGTCGGCGGTCTCCTGCGACAGCGGCTTGGTGTAGCGCATCTCGAAGCCGGTCGAGGTGGCGTCCATCGAGACGATGTCGAAGGCGTCGTTCCCGCTCGGCGTCAGCTTCTGCAGCCCGTGGGTCAGCTTGCCGGGCTGGCCCCAGTTGCCGCCGGCGCCCAGGCCGCCGGCGTAGATGGCGCCGTCGGGGCCCATGCTGATGCGGTTGACGCCGGCCTCCAGGCCCTGGGTCATGCGGAAGACCGCGCCCTGGTAGGCGCCGCCGACCTTCTCCAGGTCGGCCCGCTGGATGCCGCCGTAGGTGACGTCGCCGAAGAGGAGCTGGCCGGCGAAGGTGCCCTTCTCCAGGTACAGCGGCGTGCTCGGCGAGTTGGCGATCTCGTTCTGCGGCAGCCAGAGCACGGGCTGGGTGACGGGCTGGTCGTCGAACGGCCCGTCGGGGTTGGTGTAGTGGTTGAAGAAGCGGTCCTGCTTGACGTGCAGGAGCTTCGACGACGGCAGCCAGCCGCCCTGGTTGTCGAGGACGAACAGGTCGTCCTTCGGCCCCCAGCCGATGCCGTTGGGGGTGCGCAGACCGCCGGCGACGTACGAGACCTTGCCGGTCTTGCGGTTGACCTTGATGGTGGTGCCGCGGTTCTCGGAGGGCTGCGGGTCGGTGGTGGCCCCGCCGTAGTTGATGGCGACGGAGAGGTTCAGGTAGAAGTGACCCTTCCGGTAGAGCAGGCCGAAGGCGAACTCGTGGAAGTTGTCGCTGAACGGCCAGGTGGCGACGGTCTCGTACGCGTCGGTGACGTCGTCGCCGTCGGTGTCCTTCAGCCGCGTCAGCTCGTGCTTCTGCGAGACGTACAGGTCGCCGTCGACGTACTTGACGCCCTGCGGCTCCTTCAGGCCCTCGGCGACCTTCTCCACGGTCACCTGCCCGGGCGAGGTGTCGCCGGTGACGTTGTCGAGGAGGTAGACCTCGCCGGCGACGTTGTCGGTGCCGCCCCAGGTGGTCACCGCGAGCCGGCCGTCGGGCAGCCAGTCCATCGCGGAGACCTGCGGCTCGAAGCCCTCGGGACGCAGGTCGGTCAGCTCGAAGTCGGGATGGACCCCGTTCAGCGGCAGGCCGTCGCCGGGCGAGTCGGTGAAGCCCTCGCACTCCTTGCGGCCCGGCGCGGTGACGCGGACGACGCCGGCGTCGGTGCTGAGCACCGAGTTCGGCACGGTGGTGAAGCCGTCGTCGCCCGGGGGCTGCCAGCCCAGGGTGACCTGCTGGCCGCCGCCGCGCTCGAAGTGCTCGATGAACAGTGAGTGGTAGCCGGCGGTCAGCTCGACGGTGCCGTCCTTGGGCGGATCGGTGCCGTGCAGCCCGTCGTGGTCGATGACGACCTGGTTGTCGATGAGCAGCCGTGCGCCGTCGTCGCTGGTGAGGCGGAAGGTGTACGTGCCGTCCCGGGGCACGTTGACGTTGGCGATGGTGTGCGAGACGAAGTTGTCCTCGAAGCCGAAGTCCTCGGCGGTCGAGAAGTCGATCTGCGGCATGAGCTTGTCGACGTTCGGCGTCTGCGCGGGCTTGAGCGCGCAGATCTCCTCCAGGGGGACCTGCACGTCGTACGTGCGCAGCGTCACGCCGGGCTCCTGCGGCGGGAGTTCGGCGAAGGGTTGGTTCTGCGGGCCGGGGGCCCGCTCGGGATCGGGCGCGGGGTCGGCGCCGGCGGGTGCGGCCCAGAAGCCGCCGACGAGGAAGGCCGCGGCCAGCACCGGGGCCAGCCGTCTGCGGACACGCTGATACAGCCGTGCGGACATTCGTTCCTCCAGACGCGAAAGAGGGCGGGAAGAACCTGCGGATTCCGGGCGGGTGCGGCGCCGAGCCTAAAGACTTCGTCCGGTCCTGTCCATGCTTTGTCATCCCAGAGAAAAAAGTTCCGGCACCAGGGCGTGGGCGTCGCGGCGGGCGGGGAGCACCGCCTCCTCGGGGGCGGCGGCGGCCGGCCACCGGGTGCGCACACCCGTGTCGGCCCACCCGCCCACGGCGGCGAGGAACTTGTCCAGCGCGGGGTTCGACAGGCCGCGGGCCTGCAGCGGCGCGATGTGCCGGCGGAACAGCTCGGCCAGCCGGTGCTGCACGTCGAGCGCGGCGGCCGGGTCGGAGTGCATCGACTCGTACCAGCGGACCGAGCCGGCCGGGGCGAGCGCGGCGACGTTGGAGTAGCTGCCGTGCGCACCCCGGGCGACGCCGGAGGCCAGCAGGTGGCCGGGCACGAAGACGGAGCAGCGGGCGGTGTGCGGGCGCACCGCCGCGTACCAGGCGTCGTCGCCGCCCGCGGTCTTGAGTCCGACGAGCGCGGGCACCTCGTCCAGCAGCCGGCCGAGCAGCGCGGGCGAGACCGCGGTCTTGGCGTGCGGCGGGTTGTAGAGCACCAGCGGCACCGGGTCGGCGGCCTCGGCGACCCGGGCGAGGAAGGCGACGGCCTCGTCGTCCGCGAGCGGCAGCCAGTCCGGCAGGATCACCTGCAGGGCGCCGGGGGCCAGTTCGCGGGCCCGCCGCGCCCGCGCGAGCGCGGTCTGCGCCACCGGGTGCGAGGCGCCGATCTGGAACGGCACCCCCGCGGCCGTGCACCGGTCGGCGAGCAGCTCGTTGACGCCGTCGAACTCGTCCTCGGTCAGCGTGTGGAACTCGCCGGCGGTGCCGTGCACGTAGATCCCGTGCAGGCCCGCGGCCAGCAGCGCGTCCAACTGCCCGGCCAGCCGGGACCGGTCGATCGCGTCGCGGCCGTCCAGCGGCAGCAGCAGCGTCCCCCAGACCCCGGTGATGTCCTTCGCTCTCAGTGGTCTCATGGGGGGAGCGTACGGCCGGGGGTCCCCGGGGCCGTACGCCCGGCCGGCCGGGCCCTACAGACAGCCGGCGGGGAGCGTGGCGCCCGCGGCGCGCAGGTGCCGGAGCGCCGCGGCGAAGGAGTGGCAGTCGAAGAGCGCCGAGTGCTCGGCGCCCGCGGCGGGCTTCGGCAGGCCGAGGACCTGCCACAGCCGGCCGACGTTGGCCGGGGCGGTCTCGGGCGCGAGGGTGTTGAGCCAGGGGCGGACGTTGAGGAAGCCGTTGTGCAGGAAGCCGTTCGCGACCTGCTCGCCGCGGGCCCGGGCCCAGCCGACGTTCTCGCCGAGCACGATCATGTCGTTGCCGTACGAGAGCAACGAGCAGCCCTTGCAGAAGCCGAGGAAGTCGCCGAGCGCCGCGGCGGGTGCGCGGCCCTCGCGGTCGACGGCCTCCTGGTCGATGCCGGTGAGTTCGGTGAAGTACGGGGACAGGTGCGGGTTGGCGACGGGCCGGACCAGGGTCTCGAACGCGTCGGTCACCGCGAGGTCCGCGTCCAGCCGCAGGGCGCCGATCTGCACGATCTCCCGCAGCTCGCCGGGCGCCGACCAGTCCCGCTCCTGCGCTCCCGGCCACGTGGTGAACTCCAGGTCGAAGACGATGACTGCCGGCACGTGACCCTCCTGACGTTCGCGGCGGCCAGCGTACGGGCGCGGGCCCGCGGAACGGTCAACGGGGGTGGCCGGCGGCCGCGCCGCCCGCCGCGGCGTCGGTCGCGGTGCCGGTTGCGGCGGCTTCGGCGGCGGCGAGCCGGGCGTCGGCGCGGTCGGGGGCGTAGAGGTCGTCCACGACCATGGCGGCGGCGCCGAACAGGGCTGAGCGGTCCCCGAGCCGGGCGGTGACCACGTCGAGGTGCGCCGTGGTCCGCGGCATCGCCCGCCGGTACAGCAGTTCGCGCACGCCGGTCAGGAACGGCACGGAGGCCAGCTCGCCGGCGATCATCAGCACCCCGGGGTTGAGCAGCGTGACGACCGTGACCAGCACCTCTCCCACCCGCTGGCCCGCCTCCCGGGCCAGCCGCACCGCCTGCGGGTGCCCGGCGGCCAGGTGGTCGCGCACGTCGGAGCCGGACGTCGCGGGCACGCCGAGGCCGTCGAGGCGGGCGGCGACCGCGTGTCCGCTGGCGACGGCGGCCAGGCAGCCGTACGCGCCGCAGCGGCACAGCGCCTCCGGGTTGTCGGGCAGGCGGATGTGCCCGATGTCGCCGGCGCCGCCGTCGATGCCGCGGTAGATGCCGCCGTCCACGACGACCCCGGCCCCGATGCCGGTGGACGCCTTGACGAGCAGGAAGGCCGTGCAGCCGGGGAAGCCGGCGCGCTGTTCCCCGTACGCCATCAGGTTGGCGTCGTTGTCGACGAGCACGGGGACGTCGGGGGCGCCGCCCAGCCGGGCGGCGAACGTGCGCCGCAGCCGCGCGGGGATGGCGTACCCGTCCCAGCCGGGCATGATCGGCGGCTCCACGACGCGGCCGGCGGCGACGTCGACGGGCCCGGGCACGGACAGCCCGATGCCGCAGACCCGGGCCGCGGTCTCGCCCGCCTCCGCCAGCAGCGGGCCGAACCAGCGGCACACCTCCTCCAGCACCGCTTCCGGCCCGTCGCCGATCACCAGCGGGCCGGTCCGCTCGGCGAGCACCTCGCCGGCCAGGTCGAGCACCGCGGCGCGGCCGTGCCGGGTCTCCAGGTCGGCGGCGAGGACGACGGCGTGCCGGTCGTCGAACTCCAGCCGCGCGGAGGGCCGTCCACCGGTGGAGGTGCCGGCCACCTCGCGGATCCAGCCGGCCCGGAACAGCTGGTCGAGGCGGAGCCCCACGGTGGACCGGGACAGCCCGGTGGCCTGCTGCAGCTCGCCCCGGGTGGGCGCCTCGCCGGTGCGGATGAGGTGCAGCAGGCGGCCCGCGCTGGCCGGGTTCGCCGCCATCGTGCCCCCAGTCCCTGCTCGTCGGCGCACACCGGGCCACCGGTGCACGCCGGCTGGTCGGCCGGTCCGCGCGCCCCCGCGGCCCTCCGCGCCGACGCGCTCCCCCGGAGAACAGAAGTACCACGCGGCCGCGGCGGCCGCCGAGCGGGGCGGCAGAGAATCGATCCCAAGCACGAGGAACGGGCATGTGTACGACACCGCTGGGCCGGGGGTCACACCCGCGGGTGGATTAGGGCGGCACCGAGCGTAGTCCGGCGCGGCGTTGAGTAGCTTCCGGCCGTGATCCGGGAGAACCCGCCGCACGCCGCGCGGCCCGCCGCACGGGCCGCCGCGCTGCTCGCGACGCTCGCCGCCGCCGGCGCGGCGGCGGTCGGCGTGACCGCCGCGGCACCGGCCGCCGCCGACGCGCCGCGGACCGCCGCCGTACGGGGGCCCGCCGTACCCGGCCACGAGTGCGTGTGCTTCGACGGGGGCCTGCCGCTGGCGGAGCTGGGGCGGATCGCGCGGGAGGAGGGCATCGGGGAGGCGGTGCGGCGGTGGTGCGGCTGGCCCCCGCCGCCGGCACCGCCGTGGCCGACACCGCCAGCACCGCCGACGCCTCCGGCACCCCCCACACCGTCGCCGACGCCCACGCCAACGCCCACGCCCACGCCGTCGGCACCGCCCACACCGTCGCCGACGCCGACGACCGCCCCGCCGCCCCGCACGCCGCCCTCGCGGGCGCCCGCGCCCCCACCGCCGGGACCGGCGGCGCCCGAGCCCCCGGCGCCGTCGGCCGCGGCACCCGTACCTCCGACGCCCTCACCCGGCCGTACGCCCGGCCCCACCCCCTCCCCCACCCGGTCGTCGCCGTCGCCGTCGCCGTCTTCATCGCCGTCGCCGTCGCCGTCGCTGCGAGCGCTGTACCACGTGCCGCCGCCCCGGGAGGTCGACGAGGACACCTCTCCCGTCACCAGAACGCTGCTGTTCGTCGCCCCCGCGATCCTCGCCGCCGCCGCGCTCGGCGGCCGGAGCGCGGCCCGCAACCGCTCCTGACCGCCCCGCAGCTCCGCCGCCGGAGGCAGCCCTTGTCCGAATGGCTCATGCTCACCCTCGCGATGTCCTCGGCCGTCGCGGTCGTCGTGCTCGTCACCGTCCTGCGGCGCCGCCGTCCCGACGAGGAGTTCGACCCCGACGAGACCCCCGACGTCATCGAGTACATGACGATGATGATCGGGGTGGTGTACGCGATCGTGCTGGGCCTGGCGATCGCCGGCGTCTGGGAGGCCAAGGGGAACGCGGAGGACTCCGTACAGCGGGAGGCGTTCGCGCTGCACGAGATCAACGAGCGGCTCGCCGCGTACCCGGCCCCGGCGCGCGCGGAGATCCGGGCGGACGTGGCGGCGTACGTCGACTACGCCGTGCACGAGGAGTGGCCGCGGCTGCAGGACGGCGAGGACCTCGACGAGCGCGGCGACGAGCTGCTGGACGAGGTGCGCCACGGCATCGGCGCGTACGTGCCCCGGACCGACGCCGAGAACCGAGCGGCCTACGCGCTGGGCGACAAGATCGCGGCGGCCGAAGAGGCCCGCAACGAGCGGGCGCTCAGCGCGGGGCCGGCGATGCCGCCGCTGGTGTGGGCCGGGCTCCTCGGCGGCGGGCTGGTGGCGATCGGGATGGTCTTCGCGCTGCAGATCCAGCGCTCGGCGCGGGAGCTGATCCTCGCGGGGCTGCACAGCGGGCTGCTGGCGTTCCTGCTCTTCCTGGTCTGGGAGTTCGACCAGCCCTACGTCCGCGACTCCGCCGGCATGCTGGAGCCGTTCACCATGCTCTTCCCGGACGCGGCCGGCTGAGCGGCCCGCGGGCCCCGGCCCGCTGAACACCCCGCTCCCGGCGGCCGGTGGCCGACGCCAGGGCGCGCCGGGCTACGGGCAGCGCACGACCTGGCCCGCGTAGGAGAGGTTGCCGCCGAACCCGAAGAGCAGCACCGGCGCACCGGACTCCACCTCGCCGCGCGCCACCAGCTTGGAGAACGCCAGCGGCACGCTCGCCGCCGAGGTGTTGCCCGACGCGGTGACGTCGGTGGCGACGACCGCCTGCGGCGCGCCGAGGCTGCGGGCGAGCGGCTCGATGATGCGGAGGTTCGCCTGGTGCAGCACGATCGCGGCCAGGTCGCCGGGCGCCACGCCGCCGCGCTCGCAGACGGCGCGGGCGATCGGCGGCAGCTCCTTGATGGCCCAGCGGTAGACGGCCTGGCCCTCCTGGGCGAAGACCGCGGGGGTGCCCTCGATGCGTACCGCGGGCCCCATCTCGGGTGCGGAGCCCCAGACGACGGGGCCGATGCCCGGCTCCCCGGGGCCGTCGGCGGGCGCGACCACGGCGGCGCCGGCGCCGTCGCCGGTGAGGACGGCGGTCGAGCGGTCCTGCCAGTCGGTGACGCCGGTCAGCTTCTCGGCGGCGACGACCAGGGCGCGGCTCGCGGCGCCGGCGCGCAGGGCGTGGTCGGCCTGGGCGAGCGCGTGGGAGAAGCCGGAGCAGGCGACGTTGACGTCGATGGCGGCGGGCGCGGGGATGCCGAGCCGCTCGGCGACCCGGGCCGCCATGTTCGGCACCCGGTGCTCCGCGGTGCAGGTGGCGACCATGACGAGGTCGACGTCCTCGGCCTTCGTGCCGGCGCCGGCCAGGGCCTTGGCGGCGGCGTGCGCGGCCATCATGTCCACGGTCTCGTCGTCGGCGGCGACGTGCCGGGTGCGGATGCCGACCCGGCTGCGGATCCACTCGTCGCTGGTGTCGACGAACGTGGCGAGTTCGTCGTTCGTCAGCACCTTCCCTGGCTGGTAGTGCCCGAGGGCGAGGATCCGGGATCCGGTCATGGGCCGCCTCCGCATGCGTGCGTCCGTGCGTCGTCGTATGGTGCCCTCCGAGTCTGCCGGGTGTGCCCGGAGTTGGGCAGTGGAGTTCCCTCAAAGCGGCGGCGCGGGTCTTTGGCAGGGTGAGCCATTGCCGCGCCGCCGCCCGGGTCCGCCGGCCTCAGGTGAGGGACTGCGGGTAGTCGGTGATGATGCCGTCGACGCCGAGGCCCGCCATCGCGCGCATGGCGCCGGGCTCGTCGACTGTCCAGACGTTGATGTCCATGCCCAGCTCGTGGACGCGGTCGACCAGCGCCTGGTCGGTGACGGTGTACTGCGGGTTGACCTGGTCCGCCCACGCGCTCAGCGCGACCATCTCGGCGTCGGTGGGACGGTCGGCGTCGAGGACGCCGATGGGCACCTCGGGCATGAGGTCCTTGAATCCCCGGGCGTCGTCCAGCTCGAAGGACTGCACGGCCAGCCGGTCCCGGGCGAGCGCGCGCTCCACGTAGCGCGGCTTGGACCGCAGCAGCTCGGCGAGGTCGGCGGGCAGGCTCGCGTCGTAGTGCCCGCAGGGGCTGATCTCGGCCAGCAGGCCCGACCTGCGGTCGACGATGTCGATGACGCGGTCGACGGTGATGAGCGGCTCGCCGGCGTACCTGTCGGAGAACCAGGAGCCGGCGTCGAGGACGCGCAGTTCGTCCCAGGTGAAGTCGGAGACGCGGTAGCTCGGGCGGCCCGGGTAGACCTCCTCGACGTCCGTGGTCCGCTCCATCGTGCAGTCGTGGAAGTTGACGAGCTTGCCGTCCTTGGTGCGCTGCACGTCGATCTCGACGAAGTCGGCGTCCTGGCGGACCGCCAGCCGGGTCGCGGCGGCGGTGTTCTCGGGCGCCACGCCGGAGGAGCCGCGGTGGGCGATGACGTCGGGCCCGGTGGGCGCGGCCTGGGCGCCGGACGCACCGGCGAGGACGCCCGCCGCCGCCAGGGCCGCGAGGGCGGGCGCCGCCCGCAGCAGGGATCTCACGAGCTTCACAATTGACCTTCGCTCTCGTGGTGTCGGTGGTGCTGCCGAGGCTGCTGACGTGACGTTAAACAAGGTGGACGATCACGTAAAGAGGCCGTGGTCATGACATGACGATGCTTGCCCCGCGGGGTCCCGGATGCTGGGATGCGGTGGGTGTGTACGGGCAGTGGAGGCACGAGGCACGAGGTGCGGGGAACGGAGCGGGCGCGGGGAGCGCGGCGGGCGCGCGACGACCGGAGCGGGCGCGGCGCGCCCGCCGTCGGCGTGGCCACGTACAACCTCTACCTCGGCGCCGACCTGGAGCCGCTGTTCTCCGCGGGCAGCCCGGCGGAGCTGACCGAGCGCGCCGGCGAGGCGTACGCCGCGATGGAGGCGACGGACTTCCGCGAGCGGGCCGCGGCGCTCGCGGCCGTGCTGGCGGTGCGCGCGCCGGAGGTGGTGGGGCTGCAGGAGGCGGCCCGCTGGGAGAAGGGGCCCGCGGGCGGGGAGCTGACGGTCCGCTACGACTTCCTGCGGCTGCTGCTCGACGCGCTGGCCGCCCGCGGCACCCCCTACCGGGCCGTCGTCGCGCACGACAACGTCACCGGCCGGATGCCCGTGTCGGCCGCCGAGGAGGCCCGGTTCACCGACCGGGACGTGATCGTCGTACGGGCCGGGCCGCCGGCGTCCCGGCCGCGTACGACGCACGCCACCGCCGCGACGTACGACGCGAGGGCCACCCTGCCGTCCGCGGTCCCGGGGCTCTCCTTCGAGGTGCCGCGCGGGTACGCGGCGGTGGACGTCACGGTGCGCGGCGCGGCCTTCCGCTTCGCCACCACCCATCTGGAGGCGTACGGCGCGCCGGAGGTGCGCGCCGCCCAGGCCCGCGAGCTGGCCGCCGCGCTCGCCGGCTCGCCCCACCCCGTCGTCCTCGCCGGCGACCTCAACTCCCCTCCCACCGACACCGCCGGGCCCTACGGAATCCTCGCCGGCGCGGGCTACACCGACGCCTGGACCGCCGCGGGCGGCGACCCAGGCGGCGGCTGGACGGCGGGCCGGGGCGGCCCGCTGCCGGCGGACGGCGCGCTGTCCCACCGCATCGACCACGTCCTGTACGGTCCCGGCGGACCGCGGGCGGTCGCCGCGGAGGTGGTCGGCGACGCGGACGCCGACCGCTCGAAGCCGGCCGGCCACTGGCCGTCGGACCACGCCGGCGTGGTCGCCGTGCTCCGCCTCGGCGCCGGGCGCTAGCCGCCCGGGGGCGGCCCGGAGCGCGGCGGCGGTCACAGGCCGATGCGCACCGGGCCGCCCCGCCGGTCGGCGCCGGCGGCCAAGCCCCACGGGACCCGGAAGACGCGCCCGGGCGAGGCGGGCCAGGGCAGGGTGCGGCGGCCGAGGACCCGGCCGTCCTGACGGGCCGTCACCCGGGGCAGGCGGACCAGCTCGGCGGACCGCAGCAGCAGCCGGCCGCGGGGCGGCGGCGGGTCGCCGGGGCGCAGCAGCCCGGGGGCGACCCACCTCAGCGGGGCGTCGGCGACCAGCGGCACGCCCGGTCCCGGCACCGGCCCGTGCCCGGCGAGCGCGCGCAGCACCTGGTGCGCGACGTGCCGGCCGTCGAGGGCGGCGACGTCGGCGGTGTCGGCGGGGTGGAGCACGTTGCCCGCGGCGAAGACCCCGGGCGCGCTGGTGCGCAGCGCGGTGTCGGTGAGCGGCGCGGCACTGCCGGGGGCGAGGTCGAGCCCGGCGGCGCGGGCCAGTTCGTGTTCTGGCACCCAGTCGCCGGTGAGGACGAGGGTGTCGCAGGCCACGGTGCGGCGCCGCCCGGTGTCGAGGTGCTCGATCTCGACGCCGGTGAGCCGGCCGCGGCCGACGACCCGTACGACACGGGTCCGGGTGGCGACGGGCACCCCGAGCGCCAGCCGCCCCGGGTGGGTGAACGCGGCGTACGACTCGGGCACGGCGTGCTCCGACGTCATCAGCGCCGTCGTGCAGCCCGCCGCCCGCAGGGTCAGCACCGCCGACCAGCTGACCGGCTCGGCGCCGACGACGACGGCGCGCCGGCCGGGCGAACGGCCGTGCAGGTGGACGATGTTCTGCAGCCGGCCGGTGGTCAGCACGCCCGGGGGCCGGTCGCCGGGGATGAGCCGGGCCGGGCGGGGGCGCTCGCGGGCGCCGGTGGCGAGCACGACCGCGCGGGCCGCCACCCGCAGCAGCCCCCGCGGCGTGGTCACGTCCACGGCGCGGTCGCCGGCCCAGCCGGTGACGGTGGCCTCGGTGCGGATCTCGGCGCCGGCGGCGGCGGCCCGTTCGGTCAGCAGCCGGGCGTACCCGGGGCCGTCGAGGACGCGGTGCAGGTCGCGCAGGCCGTAGCCGGTGTGGTCGCTGTGCCGGGGGATGCCGCCGGGGGCGCGCTCGCGGTCGAGCACGAGGACCCGGCCGGGCGGCAGCCGCGGGGCCAGCCGGGCGGCGGCGGTCAGGCCGGCGGGGCCGGCGCCGACCACGACGACGTCGGGGGTGAGGGTGGTGCTCACGGGCCGGCCTCCAGCAGGGCTTCGACCTCGCCGGCGCAGGAGAAGCCCTGGCAGCGGCCGTTCATGGCGCGGGTGCGGCGGCGCAGCCCGTCGGGTCCCGCGGGCGGCAGCGGGGAGCGCAGCGCGTCGCGGATCTCGCCCTCGGTGACGCGCTCGCAGAAGCAGATGACGCGGCCGTACGCGCCGTCCCGGGCGATCAGCTCCTCATCCCGGTACGGGCGCGGCGCCGACTCGCCGAGGTTCGGCATCCGCGGCGGCGCGGGCAGCCGGGTGCGCGGCACGAGCCCGAGGCCGGCGGCGCCGAGGAGGTCGCGGACGTGTTCGGCGATCGCGAGCGAGGCGGACAGGCCGGTGGAGCGGATGCCGCCGGCGAGCAGGTAGCGCCGTTCCGGGTCGGCCTCGATCAGGTAGTCGTCGCGGTCGATCGCCGCGCGCAGTCCCGCGTACGCCGCCGTGACCTCCTCGGCGAGCAGCCGGGGCATCAGTCGCCGCCCCCTGGCCAGCAGGAAGTCGTAGCCGGCGGCGGTGGTGGCGGTGTCGCCGCGGTCGGCGACGTCCTCGGCGGTGGGGCCGAGCATGACGTTGCCGTAGACGGTGGGGCTGATGAGCACGCCCTTGCCGCGGGCGGTGGGCACCGGCAGCACGATGCGGGGCGCGAGGGGGCGGGCGAGCTTGTCGTAGACGAGGAGTTCGCCGCGGCGCGGGGTGACGGTGAAGCGGTCGTGGCCGAAGAGGCCGTCGACGGTGTCGGCGGCGAGCCCGGCGGCGTTGACGACCCAGCGGGCGGCGACGTCGCCCGCGGTGGTGCGCAGCGTGGTGGCGGCCGGCCCCGGCTCGGCGGCCTCGACGCGGTGGCCGAGGAGGACGGCGGCGCCGCGCGCCCGCGCCTCGGTGGCCAGCGCCAGGGTGGTGGTCCAGGAGCAGATCACGGACTCGCCGGGGACGGCGAGCCCGCCGAGGGCGCCGGGGCCGAGCGCGGGGACCTGGGCGTAGACCTCACCGGCGGTGAGGGGGGCGCAGTGCTCGTAGCCGTTGGCGACGGCCTTGTCGTGCAGCCGGGGCAGGGCGGCCAGCTCCTCGTCGGTCCAGGCGACGAGGAGGGCGCCGGTGCGCTCGACGGGGATGCCGGTGGCCTCGGCGTACGCCGACAGCAGGGCGTAACCGCGGCGCACCAGGCGGGATTCGAGGGTGCCGGGGGTGGCGTCGAAGCCGGTGTGGAGGAGGGCGGTGTTGGCCTTGCTGGTGCCCTCGCCGACGTCGTCGCGGGCGTCGAGGAGGGCGACGGTCAGCTCGTGGCCGGCCAGTTCGCGGGCGACGGCGGAGCCGACGACGCCGGCGCCGACCACGGCCACGTCGTACGGGGCGGGCGGCTCAGCCATGCCCGTCCTCCGGCCGCCCGTCCGCCGCGTCCTGCCGCGGCAGCGCCGCGGCCGCGGCGGTGCGCCAGCGGTCGAGGAACTCCTCCGCCCGCGCCCGCGGCCAGCGCGGCTCGTACGTCCGGCCGGGCGCCCACGGCGGCACCGCGTCCGCGGCCGCCAGCTCCGGCTCCAGCGCCATCCGGGCGAGCGCGGCGGCGCCCAGCGCGGTGGCGTGCGGCGAGGGGTAGACGTCGACGGGCACCTGGGAGAGGTCGGCCTGCGCCTGCATCAGCGTGCGGCTGCGGGTCAGCCCGCCGTCCACCCGCAGCCGGGTCAGCGGCCCGCCGAGGTCGGCGGCGACCAGCCGCGTCACCTCCGCGACCTGGGCCGCGACGCCCTGCAGCACGGCCAGCACCAGGTGCTCGCGGCGGCTGGCCAGGGTCAGCCCGGCGAACGAGGCGGTGGCCTCCGAGCGCCACCAGGGCGCCGCGAGCCCCGCGAACGACGGCACGCACACCACCCCCGCCGCGTCGTCCGCCGCCGTCTCGTCCAGCTCCGCCGCCGAGCCGACCAGGCCCAGTTCGGTGAGCCAGCGCACCGCGGAGGCCGCGGTGTACACCTGGCCGTCGACGCAGTACGGGGTGGCGCCGCGAGCCCGCCAGGCGACCGACGTGGTCAGCCCGGAGCCGGAGCGCACCGCCGCCGCGCCGGTGTTGGCGAGCAGGAACGCCCCGGTGCCGTACGTGCACTTGGCGGTGCCCGCCGTCAGACAGCCCTCGCCGAACAGCGCCGCCTGCTGGTCGACGACCAGCCCGGCCACCGGCACCTCGGGGCCGAAGGCGGCGGTGGTGCCGACCACCTCGTCGCAGGCCACGATCCGCGGCAGCGCCGCGAGGTCGAGGCCGAAGAGGGCGACCAGCTCGGGGTCCCAGTCGACGGCGTCGAGGTCGAGCAGCAGGGAGCGGCTGGCGGTGGCGGCGTCGGTGACGTAGGCGCCGGTGAGGTGGTGCAGCAGCCAGGTGTCGGTGGTGGTGACGACGCCCTCGCGGACGCCGTTCTCGCGCAGCCAGGCCATCTTCGGCGCGGAGAAGTACGGGTCGAGCACGAGCCCCGTGCGCCGCGCGACCCACCCGGCGGCGTACGCGCGGTCGTCGCACTGCCGCTGCGACCTGGAGTCCTGCCAGCTCACCGCCCGCGACAGCGGCTCGCCGGTGGCCCGGTCCCAGGCGAGCACCGTCTCCCCCTGGTTGGCGAGCGCCACGGCGGCCACCGGCCGGCCCGCGGCCCGCACGGCCCGCCGCCCGGCATCCAGCACGGAGGCCAGCAGCTGCGCGGGGTCCTGCTCCACGCCGCCGCCGGGCAGGTGGTCGGGGGTCACCGGCACCTCGGCGACGGCCACGATGCCCCCGTCGGCGCGGCCGCCGGCGCCGGCGGCGGCCGGGTCGACGACGAGGGCCTTGGTGCCGGAGGTGCCCTGGTCGATGGCGAGGACGGTCGTCATGGCGGGCCGGGCCTTCCTGCGTTCACCGGGCGTGGGCGGGTTCGGCGGACTCGATCAGATGGTCCATCAGGGCGAGCAGCACGCCGCGCACCGACTCGCGCTCGCGGGCGTCGAACAGGACGATCGGGGTGGTGGGCTCCTTCAGCGTGAGCGCGTCGCGGATGTCCTCCGGATCGTAGTCCTGCTCGCCGAAGAAGCAGTTCGCGGCCACGACGAACGGCAGGTCGCGGCTCTCGAAGAAGTCGACGGCCGCGAACGACCGGTCCAGCCGCCGGGTGTCGACGAGCACCACGGCGCCGAGCGCCCCGCGCAGCAGGTCGTCCCACATGAACCAGAACCGCTCCTGACCGGGGGTGCCGAACAGCATCAGCACCGCCACGTCGAGCGTGATCCGGCCGAAGTCCATGGCCACGGTGGTGGCGGACTTCTGCTCGATGCCGGACAGGTCGTCCACGCCCACCCCGGCCGCGCTCAGCCGCTCCTCCGTGCGCAGCGGCGTGATCTCGCTGACGGCACCGACCGCCGTGGTCTTGCCGACCCCGAACCCGCCGGCCACAAGGATCTTGACTGGTGGGAGGTAGGCGTCCCGGTCGGCGTCCGGGACCCCGTTGTCAGGCACGCTCAAGGCCGCTCCTGATTCGTCGGAGGAAGTCGATGTTCATGGCGTCCGGATCGCTCATCGGGGGTCTGTGCTCGATGAGGCCCTGGTCCAGCAGCTGGGCCAGGAGGACGGCGGTGGGGGTGAGCCGCATCCCGATGCGGGCCGCCAGCTCGGCCACGGCGATGCCGGGGCCGGCGCACAGCCGCAGGATCGTCTGCCACTCCTCGGGGATGCTGCGCGCGTCGTCGGCCGGTACGGCGGCGCGGACCGTGGAGTGCATCGTGAACTGCTCACCGGGCGCCCGGTCGGTGCGCGATCCGGTGAGCGCGAAAGTCCGCGTTCTGCGCGTTCCCCGTGGCGCGCTCATTACCGGATGCGATCCCTGCGGTCCCGGTCCCCGACGCCGAGCTGGTGCTTGAAGGCGCGGGCGACGCGGACGGTCTCGCGCATGGCGAGGCCGATGGACTCGGGGCCCGAGGTGTAGACGACGAGGGTGCTGCCGTTGCCGCAGGCGGTGAGGATCAGGTGGCTGCGCTCCATGGTGATGTTCAGGTGCAGGACGGAGCCGCCGTCGACGGGCATCGACAGCCCGTCGGCGAGGCTGGCGAGCCCGGAGCAGGCGGCGGCGATGGTCTGGACGTCGTCGCGGGTCCAGTCCAGGCCGTAGCCGCAGAGGGCCAGGCCGTCGTCCGCCAGCAGCACGAAGCCGGTGAGGTCCGGCACGAGTTGCAGGTTGTCGCGGAGGTTGTCGAAGACGGCCGCGTCCTCCGGGCTCGCGGGGATGACGTTCTTCACGTGCCTGAGGCTGCTCATCAGTCGCTGTTTTCCTCCGGGTCGGTCAGGGCTTCCTGAAGCTGGGTGAACGCCGACTCGATGCTGTCGAGCGGACGTCGGTCCATGGCGGTGGCGGGCCGGCGTCTGCCGTCGCGCAGCTGGCCGGCCATGCTGGAGCCGGGTACGCGCTGGGGCAGCCCGGCGGCCCGGGCGGCGGGCCGGCCGGCCCCGGGCTCGGCCGCGGGCGGCGGGCCGGTGTCGGTCTCGGGGGTGGCGGGGACAGGCAGAGGCAGCTCCTCGGTCGGTTCAGGGGCGGGTTCGGGGCGGGTCTCCGGGCGCGGTTCCGGGCGGGGCTTCCGGGTCCGTACGGGCAGCGGCTCCTCGGCGCGTACGTGCTCGGTGCCGCCCGGTGCCGCGGGGGTCTCGGCCGCCGGTTCCGCGGGGCCGGCCGGGTCGGGTGCGTCCTCGGCGGCCGGGCGGTCCGGCGCCTCGTCGTCGTCGGCGGCGGCGCGGTCCGGCGCCACCCCCGGGGCCGGGTCGACGGGCCGTACGGGACCCGCAGGGCCGCCGGCGCGCGCCGGCTCGCGGCGCACCAGGCCGGCCGCCGTCGGCTCCCGCCGCCGCGCGGGCCGCGGGCCCGAGCGGCCCGGCAGCGCCCGGCGTACCGGGGTGCGGTCCGCCAGCTCCTCCGGCGCGCCGGTGAGCAGCGCGGCGGGCACCACCACCACCGCCAGCACGCCGCCGAAGCGGCCCTGCTGCAGCGTGACCCGGATGCCGTGCCGCTGCGCGAGCTGCCCGACGACGAACAGGCCCAGCTGGTCGGAGGACCTGGCGAGCACCGCGTACGGCGGAACGTCCAGCAGCCGCCCGTTGAGCGCTTCGAAGTACCAGCTCTCCGGCGCCCGACCCTTGTCCTCGACCTCGATCGCGACGCCGGTGGCGGTGTCGGTGGCGCGGACGAAGACCTCGTAGCCGCTGGGCGAGTAGGTGGTGGCGTTCTCGATCAGCTCGGCGATCAGGTGGGTCAGCTCGCCGGCCACCTCGGGCACCACCCACGCCTCGGCCCGGAACTCCTTGGTGACCTGGGCGAAGCCGCGGGACTCGCCGGCCGCGTCGACGATCAGGTTGGCGATGTGCACGGGCTCGGTGTGCGGGCCCACGACCGAGCCGCCGGAGAGCACCAGCAGGTTCTCCAGCTGGCGGCGCACCCGCACGGTGAGGTGGTCCAGCTCGTACAGCTCCGCCAGCAGCGCGGGGTCGGTGTCCGCGTAGCGGTGCTGCAGCTCGTCCAGCGTGCGCAGCACGGCGACGATGAGGGTGACGGCCCGCATGGTGACGCCCTCGGCGAACTTCTCGAAGCCGAACCGCTCCTCGTGCACGATCCGCGCCGCCTCGACCACCTCCTCCGCGAGCCGGGCGACGACGTTGGAGATCTCGTCGAACTCGTCGGCGGCGGCGACCTGCGTGGGCAGCGCCGACAGGTCGACGTCCTCGCCGCGCTGCAGCCGGACGATCATCTGCGGCAGCTGCCGGCGGGCGACCGCGAGCGCGCTGGAGCGCACCTCCTCGGCCCGGCGCACGATGGTGCGGCTGACCCGGAGCACGACGCCGAGCACGAGCGCGGCCAGCACGACGCCGCCGGCGGCGATCCCGTACGCCGTCGTCCGCAGCTCGCCGGCGCGGTCGGCGGCGTCGTCGGACAGCGCCCGGACGCGGGCGGTGGCCAGGCCCGCGAGGCTGGGGCCGAGGCGCTCGTACGCCGACTCCCAGCCGGCGGTCCCGCCGGGCAGCGTGACCGCGCCGCCGGCGTCCCGGCCCGCGCCGACCACCGCGTCCTCGATCCGGGACTTGCCGGTCCACTCCGCGGAGGTGGTGATGGCGTCGTAGCGGCCCTTCTCACCGTCGGGCAGCAGCGGTCCGGCGAGCGTGCCGTACGCGAACCGCTGCACGCCGACGGCCTCGGCGAAGCGGGCGTGGTCCGCGGCCGGCAGCCGGCCGTCCCGCGCGCCGGCCAGCAGGGTGTCCTCGAACGCCAGCGCCTCGCCGGCCTGCAGCAGGGCGGTCAGCGGGCGGGCGCCCCGGGCGAGGGTGCCGTTGGGGGCGCGCAGCCGGGTGTGGACGTCGATGGTCTGCTCGACGGCCCGGGTGTACGCCGCCAGCGCCTCGTCGCGGCCGCCGGTGCGCCCGGCGGCCCGCTCGCGTACCGCGTCGAGCGCCTCGACCCGGCGCAGGGCGGCGGTCAGCAGCGGGCGGGCGCCGGCGTCGGGGGCGTCCTCGGCCACCTCGCGGAGTTCGACGGCGGCCTGGTCGGTCAGGGCCTGCTGGTTGCCGAGCTGGGCGGCGTTGACGGGGCCGCGGGCCCAGTGCAGCGCGGTCATCCGGCGCTCCGCCTGCAGTTCGGCGACGAGCGCGAGGGACGGCCGCTGCAGCCGGTCGAGGGTGTCGGCGTAGTCCTGCACGGCCGCGGCCCGGTTCAGCTCCCGGGCGGCGCCGACCGCGGCCAGGGCCGCCAGCGCCACCGTGACGACCGCGGCCAGGATGCGATGGAGCGTACGCAGGCGCACGGGGCGCCCGCCGTGGGCGGTGCGAGTGGTTGCGGACATCGGACCTCACGGAGCGCTGTTCGGTTTCGGTCGGGCCGGGGCTCCGGGCCGCCCCCGGGGCTGCGGCGGCGGCCCGGCGCGCGTCACACCAGGTCCTTGCCGAGTTCTGCCATCTCGGGGTCGGCGGTGTACACGGGTGTCTGGTACGAGCGCCGGCCGGCCACCCACCACGAGACGGTGGCGAGCAGCAGGACGGCGACCAGGGCCACCGAGGCGTAGTTGAACGTGTCCACCGTGACGGGCGACGCCTGCGGCAGACAGAAGATCACCGTGATCACGGCCACCCAGCACACGGCTATCCAGCCGATCACCGAACTCCACCGGCCCAGGTTCCACGGTCCGGGCACGAAGCGGTTCTTCGCGCGCAGCCGCAGATAGATGGGGATGGCGTAGGCGGGGGTGATGCCGATGACGTTGATGGCGACCACCGCGCCGTACGCGGTCGCCGAGTACAGCGACGGCAGCGCCAGGCAGAACGCGACGGCGACCGACAGCACGACCGCCCGGGTGGGCACGCCGGTGCGCGGCGAGACCCGGCGCCACAGCTTGGAGCCGGGCAGCGCGCCGTCGCGGGAGAAGGCGAAGACCATCCGCGCGGTCGCGGCGGTCTCGGCGTTGCCGCAGAAGAGCTGGGCGCAGATGACGATGAGCAGCAGGGCCTTGGCGCCGCCCTCGCCGAGGGCGTCGATGAAGATCTGCGCGGGTGGCACGCCGGTGGCGGACTCCTGGGTGCCGACGTAGTCCTGGATGGCGAACGTCAGCCCGGCCAGCAGCACGAAGCCGGCGACCCAGGAGACCCAGATCGCGCGGACGATGCCCTTGGCGGAGCTGACCTGGGCCTGGGTGGTCTCCTCCGACAGGTGGGCGGAGGCGTCGTAGCCGGAGAAGGTGTACTGGGCGAGCAGCAGGCCGATGGCGGTGACGTAGAACGGGTTGTTCCAGCCGGTGTCGTTGTTGAACTCGCCGAAGACGAAGCCGGCCGACTGGTGGCTGTCGGGGATGATGATCAGGACGGCGACGATGATCGTGACGCCGGCCAGGTGCCACCAGACGCTGATGGAGTTGAGGAGGCTGACGACGCGCACCCGCAGCAGGTTCAGGCTCATGTGCAGCACCAGGATGACCGCGAAGATCAGCAGCGTCTTCTCCGCGGTGGGCTCGAAGCCCCACTGGAGGTTGAAGAACGCGCCGAGGAACAGCGCGCAGCCGTAGTCGATGCCGGCGATGGCGCCGAGCAGGCCGAGCAGGTTGAGCCAGCCGGTGTACCAGCCCCAGCGGGGGCCGCCGAGCTGGTGGGCCATGTAGTAGAGCGCGCCGGAGGTGGGGTAGGCGCTGGTGACCTCGGCCAGGCCCATGCCGACGCAGAGCACGAAGAGGCCGACGGCCACCCAGCCCCACATCATGACGGCCGGTCCGCCGGTGCTGAGCCCGAAGCCGTACAGGGTCATGCAGCCGGAGAGGATCGAGATGACCGAGAAGGAGATGGCGAAGTTGCCGAACGGTCCCATGCGCCGCGCGAGTTCCGGCTCGTAGCCGAGATCTCGGAGGTGGGCGTCGTCGTCCTTGCGCCGGGACGTGCCGGCGGTGCTGACCGGCGCTTGTGACATGGGGTGACCTCCGAAGGGGAATGGCAGGGGCATGACAGTCGAAAACGGACGGGTACGCCCGGTCACCCGCTACCGAGAGCCATCGAGCGGGCGCGTAAGAACTCGGCCTCGGCCAGGTCCTGCCGGTCGGGGTCCTCGGTCACGTAGGCCCAGGGCAGCAGGGTGGCGTACGGGCCCAGGGCGGTGAACACCCGGGCGGCCTCGCCGTACTCGCGGGCGGCGCTGAGCGCGTGCGCCAGGTGGTTCAGGTCCAGCACGGAGCGCACGTCGGCGTTGGTGACGTCGAACCAGCCGTCGAGCGCCCGCCGCGTGTCCCGCAGGATGTCCTCGCGGGACCACTGGCGGTGCACCAGCGCGTCGCCGCGGCCGCGGCGGCGCTCGAAGTGGTAGTGCTCGGCGTGCGCGAAGAGCGGCAGCACGAGGAGCGGCGAGGCGGTCGGGGCCCAGGAGCCCACCCAGCGGGCGAAGTCCATCGCGTACGCCTGCGAGCCGCCCGCGGCCGCGCAGAGCTGCAGCACCCGGTGGAACGCCTCGCGGTTGTACCGGTCCCGCCTGACGACCTCGTCCAGCAGCCCCCACGGCCCGTGCGGCAGCAGGTTCTCCGGCGGCGCCACCCGGTGCTCGGGCCGCTGCTGCCGCGGGTCCGCCTGCGCCAGCGCCAGCAGGCACACCCACGGCACCGGATCGCCGGGGTGCAGCAGCGCGGCCTCCCGGCACGCCTGCCGCGCGTCCTCCTCCAGCTGCCCGGCGCTGGGGTGCCGCTGCCGGTGCGCCTGCACGGCCCGGCCGACGGCCACGCGGGCCAGCATCATCCGCGCGTCGGCGCTCTCCGGCTCCTCGTCGAGCCAGATCTGCACCACCGCCGACTTGGCGGCCACCACCCCGAGCACCTGCGACCGCGCGGTACGCGCCCCCCAGTCGGCGCCGGTGCGGGCGAGCAGGGCGCGCATCGACATCCACCGGCCGACGCGCAGGTCGTCGACGACGACCCGTAAGTCGTCGTCGAGGCCGGCGAGATGGTAGACGGGCCGGAAGTCGCCGCGCCCGGAAGCTCCGCCGCGGGCCATCACCACCCCCCGCGCGGCGCGCGGGACGGCGCGCCGGGTACGCATACGGGACGCGGCGACGGGGGGCGGGTCGGTCCGGCTAAGCGGGCGCACCTCGGCGACTGCCATGCGATGTTCATCGAAACCTCGGGCACGCGCACGCGGATGGTGCGTGGTACTGGTGCGCGGCTTTCCTGCGGACGTTCGTGATGGGGTCGAAGGGATCGTAGCGACACGAGCGCCGTCTGTGTAATCCACCGGGGAATGTTGCCGACTAGCAACGCAAGGTCTGGACCGCCAGTCGCCGTCCGGTCCCTCGTACACGACGGCCAAGAGCGCCGCCCGTCACCGTGGGTGACGGGCGGCGCTTCCGCCGTCCGGCGGCTCAGTCGGTGGCCGGGCGGCGCCGGCGCATGGTGTAGACGGCCGCCGCGCCGGCCGTGGTCATGGCCGCGGCGGCGGTGATGAGCGGCGTCGTCGGGGTGCCGCTGCCGGTCTCGGCGAGGGAATCGGTGGCGCCGCCGACCGAGGCCGGGCCGCCCGCGGTGCCCGCGGAGCCGCCGGTCGACTGGGTGCCGCCGGCGGAGGGGTCGTCGGTGCCGGGGAGTTCGGCGTTCTCGTCGAGGGTGACGGCGAGGCTGACCGGGTCGAGGGCGGCGCCCGGCTCGTAGAAGCCGCCGAAGGCGCCCGCGCCGGACTCGGTCAGGGCGGCGGGGACGTCGGTCAGCTCGACGACGTCGTCGGTCGCCGTCAGTTCGGCCGGGTCGAGTGCGAGGTCGGCGACGGCGACGTCGTCGCTCTCGGTGACCTCGCCGCTCTCCCGGTCCTTGGCCGACACGTCCGCGACGAGCGCGGCGCCGTCGCCGTCCGCCTGCACTTTCAGATCGCTGAACTTCAGGTCCAGCGTGTACGCGCCGCCCTCCTCGTGGCCCAGGAAGCGCACGGTGCCGCCGAACGCCGCGTCCAGCGACGGCTCGTCGGCGTCGAAACCGCCCCGCGCGTCCGGGAAGCGGAAGCCGTCGGACTGCGCGGCGGCGCCGCCGGTCAGCTCGATCCTCCCGTGCGCGATCGGCCCCTCGACGTAGTCGCGGAAGGACTTCTTCACGCCCCAGTCCAGCCGGCCGCCGGCGATCGCCCCGGCCTCGGCCTCCGGCTGCTCCGTGCCGCCGGAGCCGCCGGACCCGCCCGAACCGCCGGTGCCGTTGGAGCCGTTGGAACCGGCGGACCCGCCGCCGGACGCGGTGCCGCCGGAGCCGCTCCCGCCGCTGCCGCTGCCGCCGGAGCCGCCGCCGGACGTGGTGCCGCCGTCCCCGCCGCCGTCGTCCGCCTGCTTCACCGACAGCGTCGCCGGGTCGAGTTCGGTGCCCTCCGCGTACATGCCGTTGAACGCCTCCGCGCCCTCCGCGGTCAGCGTGGCCGGGATGTCGGCGAACGTCATCGCGCCGTCCGCGCCGCCGCCGGGCCGCACGTCGGTGAGGTCGAGGCCGGCGAACTCCACGTCCTGCGCCGTCTCGCCGGCGGCGGTGACATCGGCCGTGATCGCGCCGGTGGTGGCGTTCTCGGTGGTGAGCTTGACGTCCGCCAGCGTGATGTCGAAGCCGTGGCGGGTGGAGGCGAAGCGCACGCTGCCGTCGAAGGCCGTGTCGACGGCGTGGGTGGCCGTGTCGTACTTGCCCGTCCCGCCGCCGAAGGTGAACGGGCCGTTGTCCGGGGCCTGTTCCGCGCCGTCCGCGGTGGTGATCTCGCCGTGCGCGGTGGTCACGACGTAGGTGCGCCAGGACTGCTTGACGCCCCAGGTCAGGGTGCCGTCCGTCAGCTCGGCGGCCGCGGTCCCGGGCGCTCCGCTGTCGGCCGCGGCGGGCAGGGCCAGCGCGACGGCGCCGAGCGCGGTCGCGGCGGCGATGGCTGCGGTGAGGCGCAGCGGGGTGGCGGTCATCTCGTGGTTCTCCTCGACGTGTCGGTGCTTCAGTCGGTCGCGCCGGGATTCCCGGCGTCGTCGGTGGCTTCAGTGGCGCTCGGGGGAGTGTGCGCGGGGGCGGGGGTCCGGGCGGCGAGGGCCGCCGCCGTCCGGCGCCGGCGCACCACGGCGTAGGCGAGCAGCGCGGCGGCCGGCACGGCCGCCGCGCCCACGCCCAGCGGCACGGCGGGCGACGAGGACGACGAGCCGGCCGGCTCCGGCTCGTCCGCGGCGCGCGCCTTCGTCGCCGGGGCGGTCGGCTCCGCGCTCGGGCTCGGGTCGCTACCCAGGTCGGGCAGGGCGGGGAGCCGCGCGTCGGCGTCCAGGGCGACGGCGACGGACAGGGGGTCCATGACGGTGCCGGCCTTGTAGAGCCCGCCGAAGGCCTTCGCGCCCCGGGCGGTGAGCTTCGCGGGCGCCTCGGTGACGGCGACGAGTCCGTCCCCGGCCCGCAGCCGTTCGACCGGGAAGGTGACGAGCGGGGTGTCCGCGGCGGTGTCGCCGTCGCCGGCGACGTCGGCAGCGACGTCGGCAGCGACGTCGGCAAAAAGGGTGCCCCTGCCGTTCGCGACGGTCACCGAGACGCCGCTCAGCCGGAGGTCGAGCCGTTCGCCGGTGAAGTGCAGGGTGCCGGCGAAGTCGGCGTCGAGCCGCTGCTTCCGGGCGTCGTACGTCCCCTCCGCCGGGCCGAAGCGGAACAGCGCCCCGCCGTCCTCGGCGCCCCCGCCGAGCCGCCAGCTCCCCTGGGCCACGGGGCCCGTGACGTAGTCGCGGAAGGTGCGGCGTACGCCCCAGTCGACGGCGCCGTCGACGATCTCGCTGCGGGGCGCGGCCGTCCCGCCGCCCGCCCTGCGCTCGCCGCCGTCGTCCGCCGGCTTCTCCGAGTGCTCGGGGTCGTCGTCGGAGCCGGCCGCCGGTGCGCGCAGGTCGACCGACAGGCTGACCGGGTCGAGCGCGGTGCCCGCCGGGTAGTAGCCGGCGAAGGCCTCCTCGCCCTCGGCGGTCAGCGTCGCGGGCACGCCGTCGAGGGCGAGGGGACCGGCGGCGCCGCGCATGTCGAGCCCGCCGAGGTCGAGTTCGGCCAGGGCGGCCTGGCCGGCGGTGGTCATCCGGCCGGTCTCGCGGTCCCTGCCGGCGACGTCGGCGTGCAGGGTGCCGCGGCCGTCGGCGATTCGGACGGTGAAGGCGCGCAGGGTCATGTCGAGGCGGTGGGTGCCGTTCTCCTCGTGCCCGGTGAAGCGCACGCCGCCGCCGAACGCGGCGGTGAGTGCGCCGGTCTCCGGGTCGTACGAGCCGGTGGCGGAGTGGAACCGGAACCCGGTGGCGGCGCCGTCGAGCAGCGTCCACTCCCCCTGCGCGATGGGGCCGGTGAGGTACGTCAGGAACGACTCCTTGATCCCCCAGTCCAGCCGGCCGCCGTCGACGGTGCGCGCCGCCGCCTGCGCGGGCGGTGCCGCGGCGATGCCGGCGCCCACGGCGAACGTGCCGGTGAGCAGCGTGGCCGCGGCGGCGGCGACGAGACGGGTGCGCCCGGGCCGGCCCCTCGGCAGCAAGGTGGCGGCCAGGACGCGCAGGCGCCGCAGCATGGGTCCCCTCCCGATCTGGTTTCTTAGGTGAGGCTAACCTAAGCTATCGCCCAGCGGGTCGGAAGCCCCCGGCCCCGCGAGCCCTCTGGAACGCCGAAGGTGGAACCGGTGCCGCGAACTACCCGTGTCTCCCGCGCCCTTGCGGCCGCGGCCGCCCTGGCGATCGCACTGGCCGGCTGCGGCGGCCCGTCCGGCGCCGACTCCGGCGACGGCGGCGGTACGCGCGGGGAGGCGCCGGCCGACCGCGTCGACCCGATCACCGACGAGGCCGTGCCCGGGCTGCCGGCGACCGTGCGGTCCGCCGACGGGCGCGAGGTCACCGTCACCGGGGCGGACCGGATCGTGCCGCTCAGCGGCTCGATCTCCGAGCTGGTCTTCTCCCTCGGGCTCGGCGACCGCGTCGTCGCCCGCGACGTCACCGCCACCTTCGAGCAGGCGAGCGATCTGCCGGTGGTGACCCGGGCGCACGACGTCTCCGCGGAGAGCGTGCTGTCGCTGGAGCCGGACGTGGTGCTGGCCGAGGAGACCACCGGGCCGGCGGAGGCGGTCGACCAGATACGGGCCGCGGGCGTGCCGCTCGTCGTCTTCGCCCCGGCGCGGGACCTCGGCGACGTCGCCGGCCGCATCGACGCGGTGGCCGCCGCGCTCGGCGTCGCCGACGAGGGCGCGAAGCTGCGCGAGCGCACCGGCGAGCGGATCGAGGCCGCCCGCGCCGAGATCCCGTCCGGCGGCGAGAAGCCGCGGGTGGCGTTCCTGTACGTGCGCGGCTCGGCGTCCGTGTACATGCTGGGCGGCGCACGCTCCGGGGCCTCGTCGCTGATCGAGGCGGCGGGCGGCGTGGACGCCGGCAAGGAGTCCGGTCTCGACAAGGACTTCACGCCGATCACGAGCGAGGCGCTGGCGCGGGCGGCGCCCGACGTGCTGCTGGTGATGACGAAGGGGCTGGAGTCGGTGGGCGGGGTCGACGGGCTCGTCGAACTGCCGGGCGTTGCGCAGACGCCGGCGGCGATGGACCGGCGGATCGCGTCGGTCGACGACGGCGTGCTGCTCAACTACGGGCCGCGCACGGACGCGGTGCTGCGCAGCCTGGTGGAGCAGATCCACGCGCCGGGCGAGGGCCGATGACGTCGTCGGCGCGACTGCCGCCGGGCGGGGGCGGGATCGGGGTCGGGGACGAGCCGGCGGAGCCGGAGGAGCCCGAGCCGTTGGACGCGCCGCGCGCGGCGGACGCGGCGCTGGTGAAGCGGCCGATCGGCGCCGGGCCTACCGGGCGCCGCCCGGCGGCCGCCGTGCCGCGGCCCGCCGCCCGCGCCGTCCCGCGCAGCCGGGCCGCCGTTCTCACCGTCGCCCTCGCCGTCGCGCTCCTCGCGGCCGCCGTCCTCGCCGCCGGCGTCGGCGCGTACCACCTCTCCCCCGGCGACGTCCTGTCCTCCGCGGCCCACCGCCTGCGGCTCGGCGGCGACGGTCTCGGCCGCGTCGGCGAGAGCGTGCTGTGGAACGTCCGGCTCCCCCGCGTCGTGCTCGCGCTGCTCGTCGGGGCGTCGCTGGGCTGCGCCGGCGCGCTCATGCAGGGCGTGTTCGGCAACCCGCTGGCCGAACCCGGGGTGATCGGCATCTCGATGGGCGCGGCGGTCGGCGCGGTCGCGGCCATCGCCCTGGGCATCGACGTCTTCGGCAACTGGACCGTCTCCGCCTTCGCGTTCGTCTCCGGGCTCGCCACCGTGCTGCTGGTCTACGCCCTCTCCCGCTCCGGCGGGCGCACCGAGGTCGTCACGCTCATCCTCACGGGCATCGCCGTCAACGCCTTCGCGGGCGCGCTCATCGGCCTGTTCATCTTCTTCGCCGACAACGCGCAGGTCACTCAGATCACCTTCTGGCAGCTCGGCTCGCTCTCCCAGGCCACATGGCCGAAGGTGCTGGCCGTGCTGCCGTGCGCGGCCGTCGGCCTGGCCGTCGCGCCGCTGTACGCGCGGAAGCTGGACCTGCTCGCCCTCGGCGAACGGCCCGCGCGGCACCTCGGGGTGGACGTGGAGCGGCTGCGGATCGCGCTCGTGCTCGTGGTCGCGCTGCTGACGGCCGCCGCGGTGGCGGTGGCGGGCGTGATCACGTTCGTGGGGCTGCTGGTGCCGCACCTGCTGCGGATGGCCGCGGGCCCCGGGCACCGGTTCCTGATACCGGGCAGCGCGCTCGGCGGCGCGCTCGTGCTGGTCGTCGCGGACCTCGCGGCGCGTACCGTCGCGGAGCCCGCGGAGCTGCCGCTCGGCGTGCTGACGGCGCTGGTGGGCAGCCCGTTCTTCTTCTGGCTGCTGCGCCGGACCCGCCGCCGGCAGGGAGGCTGGGCATGATCCGCACGCTGCTGGGGGCCCGCCGGGACCGGCGCCCGCCGGAGCCGCTGCCGGCCGGCGGCACCGCCGCCGAGGCGCGGGGCCTGGTCGTCCGGCTCGGCGGCCGGACCGTGCTCGACGGCGTCGCGCTGACCGCGACCGCCGGCCGGCTCACCGCCCTCGTCGGGCCGAACGGCGCCGGGAAGTCGACGCTCCTCGCCGCGCTGGCCGGCGACCTCGCGCCGGAGGCCGGCGAGGTGCTGGTCCGCGGCCGGAACGTCGCCGGCTGGGCGCCGGCGGAGCTGGCGATGCGCCGGTCGGTACTGCCGCAGTCCGCCTCCCTGGCCTTCCCGTTCCCCGTCGGGGACGTCGTGCGGATGGGCCGGGCGCCCTGGTCCGGCACCCCCGCCGAGGACGCCGACGACGAGGCGGTGGCGTGGGCGCTGGCCGCGACGGAGACCGCGGAGTTCGCCGGGCGCCCCTTCGCCGAACTGTCCGGCGGCGAGCGCGCCCGCGTCGCCCTCGCCCGCGTCCTGGCCCAGCGGGCGGGGCTGCTGCTCCTCGACGAGCCGACCGCCGCGCTCGACCTGCGCCACCAGGAGCTGGTGCTGCGGCTGGCCCGGGAGCGGGCCGCGGCGGGCGACGCCGTCGTGGTCGTCCTGCACGACCTGGGTCTCGCCGCGGCGTACGCGGACGAGGTCACCGTGCTGGACGGCGGCCGGGTGGCGGCCTCCGGGCCGCCGGCGGAGGTCTTCGACTGCGCGCTGCTCAGCGAGGTCTACCGGCACCCGGTCGAGGTTCTGGCGCACCCCCGCACGGACGCCCTCCTGGTGGTCCCGCGCCGCGAGCCGTGACCGGAGCGCGGTCCGCCCGGCCGGGCGGCGGTCAGGCCTTGCGCGCGACGCCGCCGTAGACGTCCGTGGGCTCCGGCTCCGTGCCGGCCTCGGGCCGCCACAGCGGGCAGGAGACTATCCCCGGCTCGATCAGCTCCAGGCCGTCGTAGTACGCGCTGATCTCGTCCGGGGTGCGCAGCACGTACGGCACGGCGCCGGTGTCGTCGTACCCCTGCTGGGCCTCCTGGAGCGCCTTGTCGGTGGCCGTGCTGTCGTAGTGCACGAAGTAGCTGCCGGAGGGCAGCGCGGCCTGCAGGCGGCGCACGACGGACTTGGCCTCCTCGTAGTCCTTGATGTGGCCGAGGATCCCCATGAGCATCAGCGCCACCGGCTGCGAGAAGTCGAGGGTCTTCCCCGCCTCCTCCAGGATCGTCTCGGGCTTGTGCAGGTCGGCGTCGACGTACGTCGTCACGCCCTCCCGGGTGCTGGTCAGCAGCGCCTGCGCGTGGCGCAGCACTAACGGGTCGTTGTCGACGTAGACGATGCGGGACTCCGGCGCCAGCCGCTGGGCGACCTGGTGGGTGTTGTCGTAGGTCGGCAGTCCGGTGCCGATGTCGAGGAACTGGCGGATGCCGGCCTCGCCGGCCACGTGGGTCACCGTGCGGATCAGGTAGTCGCGCGAGGCCCGCGCCATCGTCTCGATGTTCGGCGCGATCTGGCGGTACTCGTCGCCGGCCTGGCGGTCGACGGCGTAGTTGTCTTTCCCGCCCATCCAGTAGTTCCAGATCCGCGCCGAGTGCGGCACGGATGTGTCGATCTTGGAGAGCGCCCCCTCGGCGGGGGTGGACTGACCTTCTGCCATCGGGAAATCTCCTGCCCTGCGGCGCGTGCGTGCCGCCGTTTCTCACGTACTGTCACTTCTCGGTCGTACGAGGCCGTTTCGGCCGGTACCCCGGGGGGGACGGACCAGCGCGGACGGGAGGTGTGTCCGCCCCGGTCCGCTCCCCCGGTCGGAGCCGGCGGTGGCCGCCTGTTCGTCAGGCGACGAGGTAGTCGGCCTGGCCGGCCTTGGCGCCCTCAAGGAAGGCGATCATCTCTTCGCGGGTGTAGACGAGGGCCGGACCGGTCGGGTCGGTGGACTGGCGCAGCGCGACGCTGCCGTCGGGGAGCCGCTTGGCCTCGACGCAGCTGCCGCCGTTGGTGCCGCTCCAGGGCTTCTGCCAGCCCTCGGTGCCGAGTTCGGTCGCCGGGACGCCGGTGCGGAAGGCCAGGGGGTCGGATCGCATGGTTCAGTACTCCTTACGCATCTTCACCAGGAGTGACCTGGTCCGGTCCACCGGATCGGCCTGGACGGCCATCCGGTCGAGTGTTTCCAGATACCCGACGACGTCATCGGCCTGGTCCACGTAGACCGCGCCGGTGAGGTTCTCCGTGTAGACGATGTCGGGCAGTTCGGTGAAGCCGAAACGGAAGTAGTGGAACGGGCCGAACGCGCCGGGGTGCGGCCCGGCCGAGAACGGCATTATCTGCACCTTCACGTTCGGCAGGTCGATCGCGTCGATCAGCCGGTCGATCTGGGCCCGCATCACGTGGGGCCCGCCGACCGGCCGGCGCAGGACCGATTCTTCCAGCACGGCCCACATCGCCGGCGCCTTCGGCGTGGTCAGCAGGTCCGCGCGGGTGGTGCGCAGCGTCACCCGCCGCTCGATGGCCTCCTCCGACTCGTTGGGGAAGCCGATGCGGAAGAGCGTGCGGGCGTAGTCGGGGGTCTGCAGGAGCCCAGGGACGTAGTGCGGCTCGTAGATGCGGATGACGGTCGCGTCGCTCTCCAGGCTCACGTACGCGCGGAACCAGTCGGGGAGGACGGTGCGGTACTTGTACCACCACCCGGGCTGATTGGCCTCCTTGGCCATTCTCAGGAAGTCGTCGGTCTCGGCGCCGGAGACGCCGTAGGTGCGCAGCAGCTCCCGCACGTACGGGATGCGCAGGCCGACCTCCGCCTTCTCCATCCGCCGCACCGTCAGCGGCGTGACGTCGATGGCCTCCGCGGCCTGCTCGAAGCTGACCTTCGCCTGCTCGCGCAGGTGCCGCAGCCGTTTGCCCAGGACCATGCGCAGCACGGTCGGGGCGCTGCCGCCACCCGAACGTGATTCGCCCACGATCCCTACCTCCCGGCCCGGTTGCTTCTCCGGGAGTGTGTCACGCTCCTTCTGAGTGTGACAGGGGGGCCGCACACATTCTGAAATTATCAGACCGAAGCTTGCGGACTGCCGTTGTCGACCGTCATAGTGAAGTGACCTGCACGCCACGCCGACCGCGCCCACGGCCCCCACCGCGGTCCGGTCGCGGGGCAGTCGGCGACTCCGGGACCCGGCCGCGACCACGGCCGGAGGGGGCACATCCTCGACCGCGTACGAACCTCCGAGGAGCGCATCGTGAGCAGCAGACTGGGCCTCGGCCTGGGGCACGAACGCCACCCGTTGCTGGGCAAGCTCGTGCTGGACCGGACCTCCGGCCGCACCGGCGTGCTCCGCGCCATCTGCCCCGAGCCCGAGACCCATTCGGTGTGGTCGAGTCCCGTGCTGCGGCCGGTCGCGGGGCCGCGGATGGCCTGGCTGGTGCCCGTGGGGGGCGGAGTGGAGTGGACGACGACGCCGGAGGCCATCGAGGAGGCGGGCGCCGAGGCGAGCGCCTGAGCGCCGGCGGTCGGAGTCCCCAGGCGGTCAGAGCTCCCAGACGACGGGGAGGCCCGCGCCCGCACCCTCCGCGGTGTAGTCGTGGCCGACGTCGAGGAGTTCGGCCATCCTGACCTGCCAGTCGACGTTCACCGGCAGGTGCTCCAGTTCGGCGAGCAGCCGGGCGTAGTCCTCGCACTCGATGACGTGGAAGAGGTCGGTGCCGCTGCGCCAGATCGTCCAGGAGGTGGCGCCGGCGGCGCGGATGGCCGCGGTCAGCTCCCCGGGGACCTCGCGGTGCGCGGCCTCGTACTCCTCGACGCGGTCGGCCCGGACCCTGGTCCGCAGGGCGACCCTCACCGGCCCGGCTCCGGTGCGCGCAGCCGCAGGCCCTGCATGCCGCCGTCGACGGCCAGCGCCGTGCCGGTGACGGAGGCGGCGGCCGGGCTCGCCAGGTAGGCGATGGCCGCGGCGACCTCGTCGGCGGTGACCAGCCGGCCCATCGGCTGCCTGGCGTCGAGCGCGGCGCGCTCGGCGGCGGGGTCGGCGGCCCGGTCGAGCAGCCGGCCGATCCACGGGGTGTCGGCGGTCCCGGGGTTCACGCAGTTGACCCGGATGCCCTCGCGTACGTGGTCGGCGGCCATCGCCAGCGTCAGCGACAGCACCGCGCCCTTGGTCGCGGAGTACAGGGCGCGCTGCGGAAGGCCGGCGGTGGCGGCGACGGAGCAGGTGTTGACGATCGCGGGGTGCGCGGAGCGGCGCAGGTGGCGCAGCGCGGCGCGGGTGGTGCGCACGATGCCGAGGAGGTTGACGTCGAGGACGCGGTGCCACTCGGCGTCGTCGTTGTCCTCGACGGTGCCCACGGCGCCGATGCCGGCGTTGTTGACCAGGACGTCGATGCCGCGCAGGGCGCCGGCGGCGTCGCTGACGGCGGCGGTGACGGACGCGTCGTCGGAGACGTCCGCGCGGTGGCCGCGCAGCGGTTCCGGCACGCCGTCGGCGTCGAGGTCGAGGACGGCGACCCGGGCGCCGCGCTCGGCCAGCAGCCGCGCGGCGGCCAGCCCGATCCCCGAAGCCCCGCCGGTCACCACGGCCTTGAGCCCGTCGAAGTCCTTCATCCTGGAATGGCCTCCCGTCATCCGACGATTCCCCCGGCAAGGCACGAGCCCGTCAGGCGGGGCACACCTGGTCACGGAGCACGATCTGCATATTTACCAGATCGATCGACGTCTGCGACACCCCGTGTGGTGAAGATCCGTCAACCCGGAAGGAATTGGTCGGACCTCTCCCCGGGAGGGTTACGGCGCCGCCCCCACGGACTTCCGCAGGGTGTGCAGGCACAGGCTCAGCGCGTTGTGCTTGGTGTCTCCGCTGCGGCTGCGCTGCCAGGCGACGTACAGCAGCGACCACACCACCTGAATGACCCAGTCGGTGTCCAGCCGGCTGTCCAGCGCACCTTCTTCCCGGCCGCGGTCGACGAGCCGGGCCAGTGCGCGGTCGGCCTCCGTCTCCTCCTCCCAGCTCTCCCAGTTCCAGGTCGCGGCCAGCGACTCGTCGAAGACGATCGCGAGGCTCTCGCCCAGCTCGAAGTACTCCTGGCAGACCCGCTCCAGCGCGGTGAGCGCGGGGCCGTCGCCCGGGCGGGCCCGCTCCGTCGCGGCGCCGATCTTGTCGAGGACGTCCACGCCGATGGCGGCGATCAGGTCGGAGCGCTCGGAGAAGTAGCGGTGCACCGTGGTGCGCCCGACGCCCGCCGCCGCCGCCACGTCGGCCAGCGAGGCCGTCGGGTTCTTGGCGAGCACGGCGGCGCCGGCGTCGAGGATGGCGCGCCGTGTCCGGGCCCGCGCGCCGATGCTGCTCACTGCGGTGTCCATGCCCATACCGTACCGCCACCCCCAGAATGGAACTCGGTTGACGAAAATGGAACAGCAATGTTCTACTGCCGGGCATGACTGTTCCGGAAAGTGTGCGCGTCCTCTGGTCGTTCGCCAGGCCCCACCGGCGGGTGCTGGCCCTCGGCCTGGTGCTGGCCCTGGCCGGATCCGCCCTCGGCCTCGCGTCCCCGATGGTGACCAAGTGGGTGCTGGACTCCCTCGCCGACGACGCCTCGCTCACCGGCCCCGTCGTCACACTCCTGGTGCTGATGGTCGTCGGCGCGGTGGTCGGGCACCGGCAGTGGGTGATCCTCGGCACGGTCGGCGAGCGCGTGGTGCTGGACGCGCGCGAGTCGATGGTGCGCCGCTTCTTCCGGGCCACGGTGCCGGGCGTGACCGCCCGCCCGCCCGGCGAGCTGGTCTCCCGGGCCGTCTCCGACACGACGCTGCTGCACGCCTCCGCTTCGGGCGCCGTCGTCGGCCTGGTCAACGGCGTGGTCATGCTGGTCGGCACGCTGGCGATGATGGCCGTGCTCGATCTCGTGCTGCTCGCGACCACGGTCGCCTCGGTGCTCGTCGTCGTGGTCCTCTTCGCCACGCTGATGCCCGCCATCGCGCGGGCGCAGGAGCAGGCGCAGGAGCACGTGGGCAGGCTCGGCGGGCGCCTCGAAGGCACGCTGCGCGCGGTGCGTACGGTCAAGGCCGGCGGCGCCGAGGAGCGCCAGGCCGACCGGATAGCGCAGGACGCCCGGTCCGCCGCCGACCACGGGCTGAAGGCGATCCGGCTGGAGGCGACGGTCTGGGTGATCGCCTGGACGGGCATCGAGCTGGCGATCATCCTGGTGCTCGGCATCGGGGCGTGGCGGGTGGACGCCGGGACCCTGGAGGTCTCCGGGCTCATCGCCTTCCTGCTCTACGCCTTCGGCCTGATGGGGCCGGTGACCGAGCTGAGCCAGCACGTCTCGGAGCTGCAGTCGGGCATCGCCGCGGCCCGGCGGATCCGCGCGGTGGACGAGCTGACCACCGAGGCCGAGTCGGCCGCCGCGGCGGCACCGGCACCCGCGAAGGGTGCCGCCGCGCCCGTCGGCGTGCCCGCCCCCGCGGCCGGCGACCGGGCGGGCGGGCCGCCTCCCGGCGGGTCGGACGGCGCCGCCGTGCTCGAACTGCGCGGCGTCACCGCCGGGTACGGACCGGGCCGCGAACCCGCGGTGCGCGGCATCGACCTCGCCGTGCCGCGCCGGGGGCACACCGCCGTCGTGGGCCCGTCCGGCGCCGGCAAGACGACGCTCCTGTCACTCATCCTGCGCCTCCTGGAGCCCCAGGAGGGCGAACTGGCCCTCGACGGGCGGCCGTACCGCGAGCTGAGCCACCCCGCGATCCGCTCCCGGCTGGCGTACGTGGAGCAGGACACCCCGGTCGTCCCGGGCACGATCCGTGACAACCTGCTGTTCTCCAGCCCCGACGCCGGCGAGGAGGACCTGCGCCGCGTGCTGCGCGACGTGCGGTTGGCCGAGAAGGTCGACAGCCTCGACGACAGGCTGGACACCGAGCTGTCCTCGACCGCCGTCTCCGGCGGCGAGCGCCAGCGCATCGCCCTGGCCCGCGCGCTGCTGCGCGAGCCGGACGTGCTCCTGCTGGACGAGGCCACCGCCCAGCTCGACGCGCTCACCGAGGCCGCGGTCCACGAGTGCATACGCACCCGGGCGCGGGCCGGCGCCGTCGTCACGATCGCCCACCGGCTGTCGACCGTGATCGACGCGGACACCATCGTGGTGATGGAGTCGGGCCGGATCCGCGCCCGCGGCACGCACGAGGAACTGCTGGCGGCCGACGTGCTCTACCGCGACCTGGTGGAGGCCCTGCGCATCGCCTCGGCGGGGTCGGGGGCCGCTGCGCCCGCCGGTCACGCAGCGGCCCCCGCCACCGTCGCCGCCCCCGGCGCGCCTCAGCGCACCGGGTAGGCGTCGACGATGGTCTGGTCGACGGACCGGCCCTCCGCGGCCGAGCCCTCGACACGGAGGGAGACGGTGTCACCGGCGCGCAGCCGCACCCCGGGCGCGGCGGCCAGCACGGAGCCGCCGGGGAGCGGCAGGGCCAGCATGCGGTGCCACCGCTCACCGGAGTCGGTGGACACCCACAGCCGCAGCCTGCCGTTCTCCTCGCGCCAGTCGCTCGGGCTCTCGGAGGACACCAGCCGCGCCCCCATCACCAGCGGGACCCCGGCGCGCAGGGAGCCGTCGTCGCGGGTCGGCGGCCGGTAGTCCACGGCGAGCAGCCGCGGCCGGGTGGACGGGCCGCCGGGCTCGGGCCCCCGGGAGGGGAAGGTCCAGCTGGTCTCCGTCCGGGTGCCGATCGGCAGCCGCGCGGTGTCGGGGCGCGCGGTGTGCTCCAGGCGGAACACCGCCGGCTCCGGCGGCAGGTCGAAGTAGGAGCTGCCGGGCGTGCGCGGCTCCACCTCGGCGCCGTTGCGGTACAGCCGCAGGCTCTCGGAGCCGATCGCCCCCAGGTCCCACGGGCCGCCGTGGTGCTCGCCGTCGCTGAGGCGGACGGGCAGGGAGAGCGAACCGCCGTAGTGGACGCCGGAGACCACCGCCGGTGCCGTGCCTCGGAACCAGACGGGCCGGCGCCGCTCCCCGTGCCGGTACGTCTCGGTCGGCCCGCACAGCGAGGTCTCCGCCGCCGGCGGCGCCAGCACGCACTGCCGCCAGCTCACCTCGGGGCCGGCGCTGAGCAGTTCGGTCCTGCGCTGCGGCACGTCGAGCGGCTCGCGCACGGTGAAGGAGGAGGAGATCCGGGTCGACTGCACGTGCCGCGTCCCGGCGTACTCGGCGGGGCTGCCGTGCAGTGCGCGGTAGTCGGACGTCAGCCGGGCGAGGTCGCGGGCCTCGGCGCGGGAGACGTCGTAGACCGGCGGGTCGGGGATCTGCTCGCCGCCGAGCACGAGCGCGTACACGTCCGCCTTCCGGCCGCGCTCCGGACCCGTCGCGTCCAGCCGCCAGCGGGTCTCGAACGCCGCGGTGCCGCGCTGGACCGGGCCGGTCGGCTGCAGGAACACCCGGCCCTCGGCGATCTCCTCGGCGGTGGCGTAGACGGCTTCGCCGAGGCCGATGCCCTCGGCGGCGTCGCGGCGCTGGTAGTGGACGGAGGCGTGCCCGACCCGGGTGCTCGCGCCCGCGACCTGCGCGGGCCGCAGCCTCTTCGCCTTCCGGGCGTCGATGGTGTACTCGATGTCGCGGTCGAGCATGACCTCCGGTGAGCCGGCGAAGGAGACCGTGGCCGGGCGGCCGTCGCCCGCCGGGGTCTCCACCTTCGCCATCAGGCTGAGCGGGCCGGGCAGCATCCGGGCGGTGCCCTGCCCGTTCCCGTCGAGGTGCACGGCCTGGTAGCCACCGCCGCCGACCGGGTGGAAGTCGTCCATGTTGCCGGCCCAGACGGTGCCGCCCGCCCAGGGCTCGCCGTTCCGGTCCAGCACGGTCAGCCGCACGTCGTGCCGCGGGGGTTCGAGGTAGGCGTTGAGCGGCAGGGTGACGGTGTCGCGGCCCTCCCGTTGCACGACGACCCCGCCCTGGTAGACGCGCGGCTCCGCCGCGGCGGGGGTGAGGGTGGCCGTGATCTTCCTGGTCTCGCCGGGCGCGACGGTGAGCCGGGCGGGGCTGAGGGTGACGAGGTCGTCGGGCGCGGCGTCGTCGTAGACGTCGCGGGCGTTGTCGGAGAGGTCGAGGCGCTCGGCCCGGGCGCCGTGGTTGGTGACGGAGAGTTCGAGGGTCTGCGGCCCGGTGCCGCCGGGGTAGCGGAGGTAGCCGAAGTCGACGGCGCCGCGGTCGAATTCGAGGGTGTCGGTGAGGGCCCCGGGCACGTCGAGCATCCCGGCGCCGGCGACCTGCGACACGGTCCGGTCGGGGTCGCCGTCGGCGGTGGTCATCAGCGCGGTCTTCACCCGCTCCCAGCCCCAGCCGGGGTGCTTCTCCAGCAGCAGCGCGGCGGCGCCGGCGACGTGCGGCGCGGCCATGGAGGTGCCGTTCATCGACGTGTACGGGTCGGCCGTGCCGCCGCCTGAGCGGGCGGCGACGATGCCGGAGCCCGGCGCCATGAGGTCGGGCTTGGCGCGGAACGTACCGCGGGTCGGTCCGACGCCGGAGTAGTGCGCCGGCCTGCCCGTGGCGACGGCCGCGCCGACGGTCAGCGCGCTGCCCGCGATGCCCGGCGACTCGACGGTGGCCCCGAACGGGCCCGAGTTGCCCGCCGCCGCGACGAACAGGGTGCCGGTGTCCGCGGTCAGCGCGTCCAGCGCCAGGGCGACCGGGTCGTCGCCCTGGCCGGCCTGTGCGCCGAGGCTGAGGTTCGCCACCTCGGCGCCCTGCGCCGTGGCCCACTCCATGCCCGCGATGACCCAGGACGACTGGCCCCGGCCCTCGCCGTCCAGCACCCGGGCGTTCAGCAGCCGGGCGCCGTGGGCGACGCCGCGGCGGTCGCCGTCGGCCGCCGCGCCGGTGCCGGCGACGACGGACGCGACGTGCGTGCCGTGGCCGTGGGGGTCGCCGGTGGTGTCGCCGCCGGTGAAGTCCCGGGCGGCGGCGACCTGGCCGCGCAGGTCGGGGTGGTCGGTGTCGATGCCGGAGTCGAGGACCGCGACGTCGACGCCCGCGCCGCTCAGGCCGCTCCCCCAGGCCCCGGGGGCGCCGATCATGCCGAGGTTCCAGTCGAGTTCCGCGGCGCGGACCTCGCGGTCGAGCCACACCTTCGTCACCCCGGCCGCGGCCCGGGGCCCGGCGGGTGCGGTGAGCCGCTCGGTGAACGCGGCGGCCGCGTCCTTGGGCACGTCCACGGCGGTGGCGTCGATGCTGGGCAGCCTGCGGCTGTCGGCGGCGGCGTCCAGCGCGGCGAGCGGGCGGGGGCCGCGGACGATCAGCGGGAGGGCGTCGGTGGCGGCGTCGTCGTAGTCCATCCGGGCCAGCGCGCTGACGTTGAACAGCTCGATGTCCAAAACGCGCGGCACCAGGCCGGCGACGTCGTCGGGGACGACGTACACGTCGCCGTCGTCGTGCAGGGTCGTGAACGACACGCCCTCGCCGGCGCCTTCGGCGGGCGCCACGGAGACGCCGGGGCCGGCGTCGGTGCCGGGCCCGAGGGTGACGGTGTCGCCGGTCACGAGGGTGACCTCGGTGCCCGGCGCGGCCCCCGCGGCGGCGGCGCCGTCCGGGCCGGACGGGGCGCCGGCGGAGGCCCCCGGGGCGGCGGTGGTTGCCGTGGCGAACAGAGCCGGATGTGACACTGGCGATTGCGGCAGCGCTGTGGCTAGAGAGGGCACGGTGGCCAGCAACGAGGCGAGGCAGCCGAGCACGGCGAGGCGAACAGGCAGGTAACGCCGGAGCGAACGATGCATGACTCGGGTTGTAACCCGCTGGTCCGGCGCCGAGGAAGCGGTTTCCACTGGCGACTTGTCGCCATGTCGGCCACTGGTCAGACGGGCGTACGGGGTACGGCGGCGGAGGCCCGGCGGAAGGAGCGTGAGAGACGGTGCTGGAACCGGCGGGCGTCGAACCGACGGAGGAACGGGTGTACCGGCTGCTGGTCGGGCTGCACGGCGCGGACGCGGGGACCGTGGCCGGCGAGCTGGGCCTCGACCGGCGGCGGGCGGAGTCACTGCTGACCTCGCTGCACGAGAAGGGGCTGGTCAGCGGGCCGGAGCAACGCCCGGGCGGGTCGGGGCACTTCGTGCCGGTGGCGCCGGACGTGGCGCTCGGACCGCGGCTGCTGCGCGGCCAGGAGGCGCTCGAACGGGCCAGGCGCGGGGTGACGGAGCTGGCCGAGGAGTTCCGGGCGGGCGGCCGGCGGCGCGACGGGCGGCAGCTCGTCGAGGTGGTCACGGGCGTGGCGGCGATCCGGCAGCAGATACGCGACCTCGCGTACGGCGCGCGCCGCGAGGTGCTGGCGCTCTGCAAGGCGGGGCACGTGGCGATGCCGTCGGAGGACAACGACGAGGAGTTCGAGATGCTCGCCAAGGGGGTGCGCTACCGCGTGATCTACGAGCGCGCGCTGCTGGAACAGCCCGGGATGCTGGACAACGTGGCGCTGGGCGTGCGCGCGGGCGAGGCGGCGCGGGCCGCGAGCGCGCTGCCGGTGCGGCTGATGGTCGCGGACGGGGCGCTGGCGCTGTGCCCGCTGGTGCCGAGCGCGGACAGCAGGTTCGGCGAGCCGACCGTGGCGGTGGTGCGCAGCAGCGCGCTGCTGGACGCGCTGATCGCGCTCTTCGAGAGCCAGTGGGCGGCGGCTTCCCCGCTGCACGTCACCGGGGCGGGCGGGCTGGCCGGCCTCGGGGACGGCGCCGGGGCGCCCGGCCCGGCGCTGGCGGAGGACGAGCGCTATCTGCTGTCGCTGGTGGTGGCGGGGCTGGCGGACAAGGCGATCGCGACCCAGCTGGGCATCAGCCAGCGCACGGTGCAGCGCCGGCTGCGGGACATGATGGGCCGGGTGGGCGCGGACACCCGGGCGCAGCTGGTGTGGCAGGCGGCCCGCCGCGACTGGCTGCCGTGAGCGGCTGAGCCGGGCCCTGTTTCCGTGGCGGGAACACACGCGCGCCCCCGCGGCGGAGCTGCCCGTACGGCACGAACGCCCGCCGGGCGGCGCGCCGGTGCGGCCGGATCGCTCCGGCCGCACCGGCGGCAGCAGGGTGTCACCGCAGCGCGTACGCCCGCTTCACCGTCTGCTCGACGCTGTTGCCGGCGTCGTCCCACGCCTTCACGCGCAGCGAGACGAAGCCGCCGTCGTCACCGACCCGGGGGTGCCGCAGCCACACCCGGTGGCCGCCGTCCCACCAGCGCATGACCGGGGCGTCGTCCCACGAGGCGCCGTCGTCGAAGGAGGCCGAGACCTCCATCCCCCTGACACGCCGGCCGTCGATGCCGTCCTGGTGCCGCGCCGTGATGCCGATCGGCACGATCCGCCCGTCCGGCGCCGCGCCCCGCGCGTCGGTCCGCACGTCGTAGTCCAGCTGGAGCAGCGGCAGCAGCTCCTGCTCCCCCGCCGCCGGGCGGTCGGCCGTGAACGACCAACTGGTGCGCGTGCTCACCGACGTGTGCCACTCCGGGGTGGTCCGGTCGACCGCGAGGTCGAGCCGGTACGCGCCCTCGCCGCCGTCGCCGCCCGCGGGGAAGGCGCCCCAGGCCGTGCGGCCCTCGGCCAGCTTCTCGCCGTCGCGGTACAGCACCGCCGACGCCTCGTCCGCCGGCACGCCGCCCCAGTCGCCGCCGTCGAGGCGGCTGTAGTGGCCGTCCTCGGAGTCGGCGAACTCCGGGATGCGGAGGGTGAGCTGGTCGCCCTCGCGGTACGAGGTCAGCCCCGGCACGCCGCGCGGGATCGCGGGCCGCACGACGGGCGCGAACCAGCTCTCCCGGACCCGCTCCCCGGGCCGGTAGGTGCGGGCCGGCTGGATCATGCCGCCCGCCAGCGGGTTGAAGGTGTCGTAGGTGTAGCGGTGGTGGACGTTGTGGCGCCAGAGGGTGTCGCCGGCGCTCACGTACTCGGTGCGCTCGTGCGGGGTGGGCACGTGCCGCTGGTACTGGTTGATCGCCGTGCCCATCCAGGGCCGCCAGCCGAAGCGCTGCTCCTTCGTCCACGGGGTGCCGCCGGAGTCCCGGTAGCCGGTCCGCACGGTGGCGGTGTTCGCGCCGCTCACCCGGTGCACCACGCGCTCGGGCACCCGCTGCTTCGCCACCTGCATCACGTCGTACAGGTACGGGCTCGCGGGGGTGCCGCGCAGCGCGACGGTCGCCCGGCCCGCGGCCAGCGCCGCGCGCAGCCGCTCGCCGACGTCGTGCCGGACCATCGCCGCCACCGCGGGCAGCCGGGTGCCGCCGGGCCGCCACACGCTCCAGGCCGGCGAACCCTCCGGACCGGCGACGATCACGTAGCGGGCCCCGGCGGCCGCGGCGGCGCGGACCACGTTCTCGTCCTGCGGGCTGTCGCCGTCGACCAGGACGGCGGCGCGGGAGACGTCCACGCCGTCGTCGGCGAGTGCGTCGAACTCCGCCTGCGTACCGGCGCCGGCGTCGACCAGCGGCAGCCGCCGGGTGCCGTCCAGGGCCGGGGAGCGGCCCATCAGCCGGATCGCGTCGACGGGGGCGTGCCCGCCCCGCCAGCGCACGCTGCCCGTGAGCATCGGCGCCTCCAGCTGCCAGCGGGAGGACACCTCGAAGACGCCCTCGCGGGCCCTGGCGGTCGGCGTCACGTAGAGCTTGCGGCCGTCGACGCTGAACTCCATGTGCCCGTGGGAGATGCTGCGGCTGCCGAACTCGCGGTGGCTGTAGAAGCTCATGACGGCCTCCTGGACCGCGGGCTTCGGGGTCTCGATCCGGACCTCGTTCGCCTCGCGGGCGTCGAGGACCACCTCCAGGTCGCGGTCCACCGTCAGCTGCGGGTCGACGACCAGGCTGTCGACGCTGCCGTTGACGACCTTGTCGGAGATCACCGCGTGCAGGAAGTAGTCGCCCTCCGGCACCTCGACGGTCAGCGACCTGCCGTCGGGGATGTACGAGACGACGTCGTAGCGGTCGTCCTCGCCGAAGAGCGTGACGGGGTTGACGAACGCGGGCTTGCCGGAGCGGTCGACGCCGCGCAGCGTGACGGTGCGCGTGGGTGCCTCGCGTACGGCGCCGATGGTGGTGTGGACGACGGTGTCGCCGGCGGTGGCGGTGACGTAGCCGCCGTACCGGCCGGGGCGCAGCCCCGCGGGGTCGAGGGTGACGGGGACGGTCGCGGTGCCGCCCGCGGCGATCTCGACGGTGTCGCCGTCCGGCAGCCCGACGGCGCCGGCCGGGACCGGCTCGCCGCTCCCGGCCCGCAGGGAGACGTCGAGTTGCAGCGTGACGGGCGCGTCGGAGGCGTTGGTGTACGTGATCTCGCGCCGCACCGGCTCGCCGCCCTCGTCGACGCCGCCGAAGCCGAGGGTGCCGGTGGCGTACACCTGCTGCGCGTCGGCGCGGGCGGCGTCCACGCGCCCGCCGCCCTGCTGGTAGACCGTCCCGGAGTCGTGCCGCTGCGCGGTGCTGACCAGCGCGTCCTTGAGCTGCCGCGCGGTCCAGTCGGGGTGCCGCTGCGCGATCAGCGCGGCGGCGCCCGCGACGTGCGGCGCGGCCATGGAGGTGCCGGAGGCGGCGGTGTACAGGTCGTCCACCGGGGTGCCCATGGACGTGCCCGCCGCGCGGGCGGCGACGATGTCCACGCCGGGCGCGGTGATGTCGGGCTTGACCGCGAGGTCGCCGACGCGCGGGCCGCGGCTGGAGAAGTCCGCCAGCGACTCGTCGCGGTCGACGGCGCCGACGGTGAGCGCGGCGTCGGCGGCGCCGGGCGAGCCGACGGTGGCCGAGCGCGGGCCGGAGTTGCCGGCGGAGGCGACGAAGAGCGTGCCGGTCTCGGCGGTCAGCCGGTTCAGGCCGAGGCTGAGCGCGTCGGTGCCGTCGGTGGGCGCGTCGGTGCCCAGGCTCATGTTGACCACGTCGGCGCCGGCTTCCGCGGCCCACTCCATGCCGGCGAGCACCTGCGACTCGGAGCCGTAGCCGTCGTCGCCGAGCACCTTGCCGACCAGCAGCCGGGCGCCGGGTGCGACGCCCTTGCGGGAGCCGCCGGCCCCGGCGCCGGTGCCGGCGACGGTGGCCGCGACGTGCGTGCCGTGGCCGAAGGCGTCGCCGGTGGTGGGGCTGTCGGAGAAGTTGCGGGCCTCGGCGACCTTGCCGGCGAGGTCCGGGTGGCCGGCGTCGACGCCGGTGTCCAGCACGGCGACGGTGACGCCGGTGCCGTCGTGCCCGCCCTGCCAGACCTCGGGCGCGCCGATCTGCGGCACGCTGCGGTCGAGCGAGGCGCTGACCCTGCGGTCCAGCCAGATGCGCTCGATGCCGCCGGCGAGCCGCGGCTCGGCCGCCGTCCGGACGTGCTCGCGGTCGTCGTCGACGGCCGCCCAGAACCGGTCGGCCTTGTCCTTGCCGGTCTCGACGGCCCGGGCGCCGAGGCTCGGCAGCGCGGCGCCGGCCGTCGTCCCGGGCAGTGCCGCGGCGTCGGCGGCGCGGGCCCCCTTCGTGTACGACACGATCAGCGGGATCCGCTTGCTGCGCCCGTCGCCGTAGCCCTGCTCGACCAGTTCGGTGATGTTGAACAGGTCGCGGTCCAGCGCGCCGGAGCCCACGTACGGTATCGCGTCGGAGGGGATGACGTGCAGGTCGCCGTCGATCTCCACCTGTTCGAAGCCGCCGTCGGCACCGCCGTTCTCACCGCCGTCGGGACCGCCGTCGGGAGCGCCGTCGCGTGGCGTCACGGTGGCGGCCTGGCGGCCGTCGGGGAAGCGCTCAAGCCGTACGCGGTCGCCCGTGACGAGCGTGACGGCGCTGAGCGAGGAGCCGGACGCCCGGTCCGGGACCGGCGCGCCACCGGGTGCGGCGGCGGCTTGGGTCGCGGAGGGCGCCAGCGTGACCAGGAGCGCGCCCGCGGTGGCGAGCGCCGGCAGCTGTACTCGTCGTAGATGCACGGGGCAAGCATTCGTTCCCCGCGGGCCGGCTGTCACGATCTCCGGCGTGCCGGGCTTGCGACATGTCGCCTGTACGACAGCGGCGCGGGTACGGCGCCTTGGCAGCCGGCCCGTACGTCGTCATGCTCGCTCCGGCAGCCGGGCACGTGCGTCCGGCCGCCGGTAGTGACGTGCACCAGCGAGAGGAGCGGCACATGTTTCGCAGGACATCGACGCTCGCACGCACCGCGCTGCTGGCCGCGGCGGTCGTGATCACCCCGGTCACCGCCCTGGGCGCGGCCGCCGCGCCGCAGCAGGGCGCGGCGGCCGGCAGCGCCGGGCCGGCCGGGCCGGTCGGCACCCGTACCGTCCAGGACTCCGGGAAATCCGGCGACCCCAACACCGGCGAGCGGGCCCGCGACGTCGTCTTCGCCGTCCACGGCGGCGCCGGCACGCTGCGGCGCGAGGACATGTCCCCCGAGTTGGAGCGGGAGTACCGCGCCAAGCTCACCGAGGCGGTACGCACCGGCCAGCGGGCGCTGGCCCGCGGGAAGTCCAGCACCGCGGCCGTCGAGGCCGCGATCACCGTCCTGGAGGACTCGCCGCTGTTCAACGCCGGCAAGGGCGCCGTGTTCACCACCGACGCGGAGAACGAGCTGGACGCGTCCATCATGGACGGCGCCACCCTCGACACCGGCGCGGTGACCGGCGTGACGCACGTCAGGAACCCCATCTCGCTGGCGCGGGAGATGATGGACAACTCCCGGCACGTGCTCATGAGCGGCGAGGGCGCCGAGCGCTTCGCCCAGCACCGCGGCATCGACCTGGTGACCCAGGACTACTTCTTCACCGAGCGGCGCTGGGAGTCGCTGATGGCCGCCAAGGGCGGCGAGTCGGACTTCGACTTCGGCGAGACGGGCACGGTCGGCGCCGTCGCCATCGACGACGACGGCGACCTGGCCGCCGGCACCTCCACGGGCGGGCTGACGAACAAGCCCGTCGGCCGCGTCGGGGACTCGCCGATCGTCGGCGCCGGCACGTACGCGAAGAACGGCAACATCGCGGCGTCCGCGACCGGCACCGGCGAGCTGTTCATCCGCGAGGCCGTCACGCACACCATCTCCGCGCAGGTCGAGTACCTGGGCCGGTCGGTGTCCCGGGCGGCCGGGGCGGCGATCGACAAGACCGAGGCGCTCGGCGGGGACGACACCGGCGGGGTGATCGCGCTGGACTCCCGCCGGAACCTCGCGTTCACCTTCAACACCTCCGGCATGTACCGCGGTTACGCCACGGCCGACGGCGACATCGTGGTGAAGATCTTCGCCGACGAGTGAAGATCCGGCGGCGGGGGCTTGTCTCCCGCCGCCGGCTCCACCAGCCTGGTGCCCGCCGTACCGGACGCGCCCGGCCCCCGCGCGGCGCCGGCCGGCCGGACACCCGCCACCGGCAAGGAGATCCCCGTGCGTCACCGCAAGCACCGGATACCGCAGGCCCACCCCCGTCCGCGCCCCCGGCTGTTACGGGCCCGGGTGCTCGGCGCCGCCGCGGCGCTGTGCGTCCCCGTCGTCCTCGCCGGCGGCGCGGCGCCCGCGGCCGCGTCGCCGCCCCCGTCCCCGCCGCCCGGACCGCCCGCGGCCGGCGGGCCCGGGGCCGCCGCCCCGGACGGCGCCGTGCCGCCGCCCGGCGGCGCGCCGTCGCGGCCGGGCGCCGCCGCGGCGCCGCCCGCGCTCACCACGACCACCACCGGCCGCGAGGACGACGGCGTCCTCCTCACCACCCCCGCCCCCATCGGCGGCGACCTCGCCGGCGCGGCGATCTACGACAACTCCGGCGACCTCGTGTGGTGGAAGGAGGGCCCGTACATGAACCTGGAGCCCGTCACCTTCCGCGGCGAGCCGTCCCTGAGCGTGTTCGACAACACCGATGTCGGCGGCGAGTACCTCCTGCTGGACTCCTCCTACCGGGAGATCGCCTCGTACCGGGTGAACGGGCACTTCACCGACAGCCACGAGTTCGAGATCAGCCCCGACGGCTCCCGCGTGCTGCTGCTCGGCTTCTCCTACGTCACCCGCGACCTCACCGAGTTCGGCGGGAAGCCGGACGCGCAGGTCATCGACGCCGTCATCCAGGAGCAGGACGCGGACACCGGCGAGGTGCTCTTCGAGTGGAGCGCGCTGGACCACATCGCGTTGACGGAGACGCAGGAGCCGCTCACCGAGGCGACGGTGGACCCGGTGCACGCCAACTCCCTGGCGTACGACGCCGACGGCGACCTGCTGATGAGCGCCCGGCACACCAGCACCGTCTACAAGATCGACCGGGAGACCGGGGACGTGCGGTGGCGCCTCGGCGGCGCGGCGAGCGACTTCGCCTTCGCCGACCCCGCACAGCGGCCCAGCTACCAGCACGACGCGCGGCGGCTGCCGGACGGGCGGCTGATGCTCTTCGACAACGGGAACAGGCGCGACCCGCAGTACTCCCGCGGCGCCGTGTACGAGCTGGACGAGGGGGCGATGACCGCCCGGCTGGTCGAGGACGTGCAGACGCCGGAGCCGATCTTCGCCTTCTTCGCGGGCTCGGCGCGGCAGACGGACAACGGCAACGTCCTGCTCGACTACGGCAGCACGGGGCGGATGGTGGAGTTCGCCGACGGGGAGCCGGTGTTCACGGGCACGTTCCCGGAGGGCACGTACAGCTACCGGGCGATACGTGCGGACTGGAAGGGGACGCCCGCCGTCCCGCCCCGGGTGGAGTGGCGCGGGCCGGACACGCTCGCGATGAGCTGGAACGGCGCCACGGAGGTGGCCGCCTGGCGCATCGAGACCGGCGCGTCGCGCCGGACGCTGACGGAGGCCGGCACCGTCGACAGGCGCGGCTTCGTCACGACGGCGGAGGTCGCGGTGCCGGACGACGCCGGGGTGGTCCGGGTCAGCGCCGTGGACGCGGCCGGGAAGGTGCTGGCGAGCCGGACGCTGACCCCGGACGGCACCGGCTGACCGCCCCGGCCGTCAGCGACCGGTGCAGCAGGGCGTCGGGGCCGGGGCCTCGAAGGGGATCAGGGTCCCGGCCGCGGCCGGGATCACCGCGAGGACCAGCCGCCCGTCCAGCCACTGCGGGCGCACGTGCCCGCGGGTGACCATCCGGGCGTCCCACGGCGGGCCGTCCGGCGCACCGAGCAGCACGACCTGCTCGATCGCCGAGGCGGCCAGCAGCTCCCCGACCGTCATCGTCCCGGTCAGCGCGTCGGCCCCCGGGTACAGCACCGCCCGGCCGACGCTGCGCGAGGCGTGCTCGGCGGCGGCGCGGGCCGCCGCCGCGGCCGCCTCGCCGGGGCCGTGGCGGGTGCCGCCCGGCAGCCCCGCGACGGCGTGGCCGCGCTCGGCGAGCCAGCGCCAGGCGGCGCCCGCCTCGCCGGCGCCGGCGACGGCGAGGGAGACGGCGATACGCGGCCGCTCCCCCGCCACGAGGTGCGTGCAGCCGTACGCGGTCGGCGGCAGCCGGAGTTCGCCGGCGAGCGCGTGCAGCAGGTGGTCCGCCTCGCGCAGCTCGGTCAGTCCGGAGTCGGCGCCGAGGACGTAGCGGCCGCTCATGCGCGGCGGCGGGTCGCGGTACGGGCGGCGGGTACGGCGGCGCCGGGGACGCCGCCGTACCGGTGGTGGTGGTCGTGGTGACGGAGTCGCTGGCCCATGACGCCCCTCCCAGTCCTGCCGGGTGCCGAGTCCTGACGTGGCGGCTGCCGTCGAGGCTCCGGCCGCAAGGTGAACGCCGCGCAACCCGGCGGTGATCCCCGATGGGCCGTCCGGCGGCGGCTTCGCGGGCGCGGCTCCCGTGCCGGTCAGCCGCCCGGGACGGTGTCCTCGTGGCGCACGCCGGCCGCGCGGTACGCCGCGACCTCCTCGTCGACCTGGGCGGGGGTGAGCGTGCGGCCCTGGGCGAAGTAGACGTAGTCGACCTGCTGGTCGTACGCCCGCGGGACGCTGCTGCCGGCCAGGCCGCCGGAGATGATCCAGTGGTTGAGGTTGATCGACATCGGCGTCTCGGGGAGGTACGGCTCGCCGTGCACGGCGAACGGCCGCCCGTCCACGTGGTAGTCGACGGAGTCGCCGTCGACGGTGATCACGAGGTCGTGCCAGCCGGCGTAGCTCTGCCGCGTCTCGGTGTGGGTGTTGACCGCCTCCCACGGGTCGGGCCGGTAGGTCTCCCAGGAGGTGGCGTACAGGATGTTCGACGGCTCACCCCAGCCGCCGTTGGGCAGGTACTCGAAGTCCAGCTCGCCGTAGTCCGGGTCCATCGGCGCGTCGAGCGGGGTGATGGTGAAGAACGTCTGCACCATCTGGTCGCCGTCCGGGCCGGAGGCAGGGGCGTCGCTGAAGCGCACCCGGGCGGCGTAGGTGCCCTGCTGGAACTTGCGCTGGTGGTACAGCTCCGTCTGCCGGGTGCCGGCGGCCGTGCCGTCGGTCGAGGTGCGCAGGTTGAGCACGGCGCCGGCGCCGTCGCCGGGGAAGGTGACCTGCTCGGCCGCCCAGCCGGCGCCCGGCGCGCCGGGGCCGCCGGAGCCGGAGCGCACGGTCCAGCCGCGCGCGCCGAGCCGGGCGTCGGTGTGGCCGGTGTAGTCGAAGTCGTCGAAGAGCGCGGGCCCGTCGGCGGCGCGGGTGCCGGAGACGGCGGGCGAACCGGTGGCCGCCGGGGCGACGACCGCCCCGGCGGCGAGCAGTGCGGCGGCGGCGAGGAGCGCGGCGGGGGTACGCGGCCGGGCGGTCCTGCGCGGTGTGCGCGTCACGGTTGTTCCTCCTTGGTGGGGGGGTCGGTGGGGGGTTCTCCGTGCGTCAGCCCTTGACCGCGCCGGCGGCGAAGCCGGCGGCGAGCAGCGGGAACGTCACGCGGCGGAAGGCCCCCGCCCGCGTGCAGCCGTCGACCTGCGCCGCCTCCTCCAGTTCGACGGGGACGCCGGCGAGGAAGCCGCGCAGCACGATGACGGTGAAGGGCAGGGTGACCATGAAGTAGACGAGGGTGAGCGTCGACAGCCGGTCGAGCATGCCGACGTCGCGGGCGAAGACGTAGACGGGGATGAGCATGGCCTCCCAGGGCGCCATCTGGGCGACGAAGACCATGAGCACGAAGGCGCGCCGGCCGCGCCAGCGCATGCGGGCGACGGCGAAGGCGGCGCCGAGCGCGACGAGCAGCGAGAGCAGCACGGCGCTGACGGTGACCAGCAGGCTGTTGCGCCAGTACCGCGCGAAGCCGTCGGCGCCGACGGCCGTGCGGAAGTGCTCCAGCGTGAGGTCGGTGGGCAGGAAGACGGGGGTGTCGGCGGTGATGTCGGCGGTGGGCTTGAAGGCGGTGACGGCCATCCAGTAGACGGGGAAGAGGGTGATCGCGAACACCGCGAGCGCGGTGAGGTGGAGCGGCAGCCGGCGCAGCTTCACATGCCGCACGTCACAGCTCTCCTTCCTGCCGGAACAGCTGGCGCAGATAGACGAACAGGGGGACGGCCAGCAGCGCGACGGTGGCGGTGGACGCGGCGGCCTGCAGGTCGTAGCGGTGCAGGGACTGGGCGACGCGGTAGGCGTAGACGGGCAGGGTGGTGGTCGCGTCGTCCGGCCCGCCCTCGCTGACCACCCAGATCTGGGTGAAGCACTTGAAGACCCAGATGACCTCCAGGCACAGCACGAGCCCGAACACGCCGCGCAGCACCGGCAGGGTGACGGAGCGGAAGAGGCACCAGGCGCCGGCGCCGTCGATGCGGGCGGCCTCGTACAGCTCGGCGGGGACGGTGACCAGCGCGGAGTACAGCGTGAGGGCGACGAACGGCACCGACTGCCAGACGACGAGCAGCACGAGGATGGTGAAGGTGGCGCGGCCGTCGGCGAACCACGCGTACTCGTCGTACGACTCGAAGCCGACCGCCGTCAGCGCCCAGTTGACCACCCCGAGCCGGGAGGCGAAGAGCCACTGGAAGACGGTGGTGGCCGCCAGGTGGGGGGGGTGGCCCAGGCGAGCGCGAGCGCGCTCAGCACCAGCAGCCGCAGCACCCGCCCGAGGCGCTGCAGCATGAGCGCCACCAGGGTGCCGATCCCCATGATCAGGACGACGTTGACGCCGGTCCACACCAGGGTGCGGGCCAGCACCCGCCAGAACTCCCCGTCGCCGAGCAGCTCGCGGTAGTTGGCGAGGCCGGCGAAGGGGGCGCCGCCGCGGATCAGCTCGGCCATGCCGAAGTGCTGCACGGAGATCAGCAGGTTGCGCAGCAGGGGGTAGGCGAGCAGGAACGCGGCGCCGAGGACCGTGGGGGCGACGAGCAGGTACGGCCACACGCCGGCGGCGGCGCGGCGGCGCCGGCCGGGGCGGCGGGGCGACGGATCGGCCGGCCCGGGGGCGGGCGCGGGCCGCGGGCGGGCGGCGCAGAGCTGCGGGGCCACGGGCGTCAGCCGCCCAGGGCCTCGATGATGTCCGCGGACGCCTGCTCGGCGGCTTCGCGCGGGTCCTCTCCGGTGAGGACCTGGGTCTGGAACTCCTTGATCGGGTTGTCCGCCTCGACGGCGGCCCACCGCGGCGAGTTGGGCGTGGCGCGGCCGTTGGCCGCGGCGGCGGCCATGGCGGCGGCGCCCGGGTCGTCGTCGAGGACCCCGGCGAGGGTGGTCCTGTTGGGGACGTAGCTCATCGTGGTGGCGAGCTTCTTCTGCCACCTGTCGCCCGTGAGCAGCCTGACGAAGTCGTACGCCTCGTCGGGCCGCCCGGCCGCCTCCGGGATGATGAGGTCGGAGCCGCCGGTGAAGACGGCGCCCGGCTCGGCGCCGGTCTTGCCGGGGACGGGGAAGAACCCGAGCCGGCCCTTCAGCGCGGGGTTCGCCTCCTCGATGAGCTTCGCGCCGCCGGGGACGGCGACGACCTGGGCGACGTCGCCCTTGGCGACGATGTCGACCTGCGGCGGCTCGGCCTCGTCGGAGTCCTTGGGGCCCTCCCCCAGGGCCTGGAGCCGGCGGTAGTAGTCCATGGCGGCCAGCGCCTCGGGGGTGTCGAGGGCGCCCCGCCAGGTGGCCCCGTCCGGTACGGCGAGGTCGCCGCCCTCGTCCCAGACGAAGCCGGCGAGCAGGTACCAGTTCTGCCCGGGGAGGTAGATGCCCTGGACGCCGTCCGTGTTCAGCCGCTCGGTGACGTCGAGCCACTGCGCGCGGGTCTTCGGCGGCTCCTCGATCCCGGCCTGCTCGAAGAGGTCGGTGCGGTAGATGACGACGCGGTTGGCGGCGTAGTACGGGATGCCGTACTGCCGGCCGTCGACCCGGCCGGGCCCGGCGAGGCCGGGGAGCCAGTCGGCGCCGCGGAGTTCGTCCACCTTGTCGCTGGGGTCCCGTACCCCGCCGCTGGCGGCGTACTGCGCGACCTGGGTGTTGCCGACCTCGATGACGTCGGGCGCGTCGTGGGACGCGAGCGCGGCGGTGACCTTCCCGCCGATGCCGTTCCACTCCTGGATCTGGATGCGGACGTCGACGCCGGGGTGGCGCTTCTCGTAGTCGGCCGCGACGGCGTCCGAGAACTCCTCGGTGACGCTGTCGCGCATCAGCCATACATCGACGGTGCCGGTGCCGGTGCCGGTGCCGGTGCCGGAGCCGGAGCCGTCCGGGTCGCCGCCGCAGGCGGTGAGGCCGGCGGCCGCGGTGAGGGCCGCTGCTCCGGCGAGGAGGCGGTACGTCTTCATGGACACCTCGGGGGTGGGGACGGACGGACGAATTGACCAATTGGTCAGCTGACCAGTCTCGCTGCCGGGGTAACCTGGCATAGACCAATGCCGCCGTCAAGAGGGTGCGCAGAGCGGACCTTTACGGACGGGAGCCCGCCGTACGGGGGACGCCGGTGAGACCACTGGTCACCTGTGGTAAGGTCCCGGCCATGGACGGTGACAGCTCGTCGAGCGTGCTCAAGCGGGAGCGCGTGCGGGAGCACCTGCTGGAGCTGGTCGAGTCCCGCCGGCCCGGGGACGCCATCCCCGCGGAGCGGGCCCTGTGCGCGCGGCTCGGCGTCTCCCGTCCCACGCTGCGCGCCGCCGTGGACGAGCTGGTGAGCACCGGGCTCCTCGTGCGCGAGCACGGCCGGGGCACGTTCGTCGCACCCGCCAAGATCACCCAGGAGCTGGTCGCCACCGGGCGGCCGCTCACCCTGCCGCAGGCGGCCGGGGCCTGGTCCAGCCGGATCCTGGAGTTCACCCGGGTCCCCGCGGGCGCCCGCGTCGGCCGCAGGCTGCGCGTCTCACCGGCCGCCGAGATCACGTACGTGGCGCGGCTGCGCATCGTCGACGAGGCGCCGATGGCCATCGAGTACCTGCACCTGCCGGCCGAGCTGGTGCCGGGGGTGGCGCCGGAGGAGCTGGAGACCGGCGACTTCTACGAGCACCTGCGCGCCCACCACCGGGTGCACGTGCGCGAGGCCGTCCAGTCCATCGAGCCGACGGTGACCAGCGCCGCGGAGTCGCGGCTGCTGGACGTGCCGGAGCTGTCGCCGGCGCTGCTCTTCGAGCGGCTGACGACGGACACCCGCGGGCGGCCCGTGGAGTACGTGCACTCCGTCTACCGGGGCGACCGCTACCGGCTCCTGTCCCGCCTCACGCTCGGCACCGCGGCCCCCGGCGGCCCGCCGGACGACGGCACGCACCACCCGGGCATCCCGCCGGGCGGACTGGGCCGGCAGGCGGCGATCTCCTCCTCGACGACGGGCGACGTGCACGCCTGAACCGGCGCCGTCAGCCGCCGACGCCGTCCAGCAGCGCCAGGTCCGGCGGCACCAGCGCCGCCGTCGCCACCAGGTCCGTCAGCAGCCGGTGGTCCGGGGTGCCGCCCCGGGCCCCGGGCGCCGGCTCCTCCCGCAGCGCCGAGAGGTACGCGCCGAGGCCGGCCAGCCGGCGGCGTACGGCCTCCACCCGGCGCGCGACGTCCTGCGCGCCCCACCGCTCCCCCGGCCGCAGTATCGCCAGCACCTCCGCCGCCTGCCGGTACGGCAGCGGCCGCGGATCCGGCTCGTGGCGCAGGTACCGCTGCCCCAGCACGACCAGCACCAGCCGCTCGTCGTCCGACAGCGACCAGGCCGCCGGCAGCGGCCGGCCCGCGACGCCGGCCGGGCCGTCCGCGTACGGCTGTTCCGGCCGGACCACGTACAGCTCCACCAGGTGCTCCCGGAAGCCGGAGCCCTTGACAAAGACCGGGGTGTAGCCGGCGGCCAGCGGCGTGCGGTCCGAGCCCGGCGGCAGCAGCAGGCCGCGCGGCAGCCGCAGCGCCTGCTGGCCCACGTTGTGCAGCGTCCAGCCGCCCTCCAGATACGTCAGCTCGCCGTGCCGCCGGCTCACCCCCTGGTCGCGCTGGCCGACGTACAGATCGACACCGCCGCCGGCACCGCCGCCGACGCCGTCCCCCGGCCCGCGCCCGAACCGGACGGTCAGCCCGGGCAGCGGCGCCACCACGACGGCGTCGGCGGCCGAGCGCGCGTGCAGCGTGCCGGGCTGCGCGGGCGCCACGCCGCGGGCCAGGCTGTCGCTCCCGCTCATCCCCGGTGTCCTCGGATACGGTCCATCGCAGGTCCCCCTCGGCCGCGGCCGGCTGCTGCCGACCGCCCCACGGTGCTCCCTGTCCCCGGGGACCCCTCCCCGCCGCCGGCCGCGGGGCCGCGGATCGGGGTCAGACCTTCGGCAGCTCGCCGGCGGCGGTCTCCGCGAGGTCCGTGGCCATCGCGCACAGCTCGTCCTGCGGCTCGTCGTCGCCCTCGACGGTGAGGTAGAGCAGTTCGACGGCCTTCTGGCCGTTCTCGTCGCGGTACTCGCGGTACTCGACCCGCACCGTGCAGGTGTCCTCGCCGTCGTACTCCGGCGATACGAAGGCGTCGCGGCCCGCCAGCCGCGTCGCCGTGCCGTCGTCGCCGCTGAGCGGCTGGTGACGGTCGTAGCGCAGCCCGACCTCGATGTCGCGGGTGGTGCTGTACCACTCGCAGTCCCAGTTGCCGAAGTCCACGTCGGGGTCGCCGGCGTCGATGCCGGGGACGGTCTCCAGCGCCTGCGCGTCGAGCAGCCGGCAGGCGTCCAGCCACAGCAGCGACACGTCCGGCGCCGGCGGCTCGCGGCGCGGGACGGTGCGCTGTTCGGCGCGGGCCCTGCCCAGGGTCTCGCTGGCCGTTCTGGCGGCGACGTCGGCCATGGCGCACAGGGTGTCCGTGCCGCCGGAGTAGCGGGCGTCGCCGCCGTCCGCGTAGATCCAAATGCTCGTGTCGCGGTCCGCCTCGTCCGGCAGCACGAGAGCCCGTACGCACTCGTCGCCCTCCGGCGGCTCCTCGATGATGCCGATGCCGCCGAACGTGCGCACCGGCGCCGGCGACTCGGGAGGCGGGCCGGCGTCGAACTCCACCTGGACGTCGATGGGGTCGCCGTCGTCGCCCTGCGGGTACACCAGGACGTCGCAGCGGTCGAAGTTGCCGTAGTCGCGGTCCTGCCGTGCGCTCTCGCCGAAGCGGCCGAACTCGCCGGGGTCGGTCAGCGAGCAGGGGTCCACGGTGCGCTCGTCGCCGATGACGGAGCCGTCGGCCGGCCTGCCGTCGCCCGGGGCGGGCCCGGGCGGGCCGGCGCGGTCGTCGTCGCCGCCGGGGGCGAGCCACCAGAACCAGGCGGCCGTCAGCGCCGCCGCCGTGACGAGCGCCGTGCCCGCGGCGGCCGTCGCGCGCGGATACCGGCCGGGTGCGGCGAGGAAGCCGAGCCGCCGGCGCCAGCCGCGCCGCCCGGCGGCCTCCTCCAGCAGCCGGCGGGCGGCGGCGGCGTCGGGCCGCTGGTCCGGCCGGCGGCGGAGCATCGCCGCGAGCGCCGCGGCGAGCGGCCCGGTGTCGCGCTCGCGGCGCAGCACGCCGTGGCTGACCTTCCACCCGCGCAGGGTGGCGTCGTCCTCCCGGCCGTCGCCGTCCCCCTCGTCGTGGGGCACGCCGGTGACGGCCTTGTAGAGCATCGCCGCGAGGGAGTACACGTCCGAGCGCGGTACGGGCGAGCCGTTGACCACCTCGGGGGCGGCGTAGTCGGGGGTGTAGCTCAGCGGGCGGTCCGGCGAGATGGTCTCGCTGCTGCCGGTGCGCTGGGCGGAGTCGAAGTCGGTGAGCTTGGGGGTGCCGTCGTCGGTGATGACGACGTTGGCGGGCTTGACGTCGCAGTGCACCACGCCGTTGGCGTGCAGCGCCTCCAGCGCCCGCGCGATCTGCGCGCCGATCCGGGCGGCCCGCTCGGGCGCCATCGGGGGCTGCCTGTCCAGGCTGCCGCCGGTGACGTGCTCCATGACCAGCCAGCAGCCCGAGTCGGGGCCGGAGTCGACGAACTCCACGCCGTAGAGCGTGACCACGTGCGGGTGGGTGGCCTTGGCCTGGGCCCGGGCCACGCCGAGGAGCCGGGAGCGGTCGCCGGTGCCGCCGCCGCGTTTGAGCACGACTCTGCGGCCCAGCTGGCCGTCCTCGGCGAGCCACACCTCGCCGCGGCCCTCGTCGCCGATCAGCTCTTCGAGCCGGTAGCGGTCGCCGACCAGCTGACCCACGCGCACCGCGACTCCCTTCGCCCATCTGCAGGGCGAAACTTATCGGGTACACGTAACGGAGACACGGCCTCTTCACGACTTCCACGCCGCAGCGGCGCCGAAGCCCGGAGAACAGCCCTCAGCTCGGGAAATCGTCGTCCAGGAGTTCGAGGTCCGGGGGCACGAGTGTGGTGGACTCCACCAGTCCGCGCAGCAGGTTGTGCTTCAGGTCGTTGTCGGACGGTCCGCTCCCGTCGTCGCCCCGGACCACCTGGTACGGGAAGCCGCCGCGCGCCAGCCGGTGGCGGACGTTCTCGATCCGGTGCTCGACGACGCGCTTGGTCCACGCCCCGCCGCCGGGCAGGTACGCCAGCCGCTCGGCCGCCTGCCGGTACGACAGCGGGCGCGGCTCCGACTCGTACTGCAGGTACTGCTGCCCGAGGACGACGAGGAACAGCCGCTCCTCGTCGCTGAGCGGCCAGCGCTTCGGCGGCAGGGTCTCGGCGCGGTGCCGCGGCACCCGGCCGTCCTCGCCGTCGTCGGCGACGTACAGCTCGACGAGGTGCTCGCGGTGGCCGGAGCCCTTGACGAACAGCGGGGTGTAGCCGGGGGCGAGGGGGATCGGCTCGGTGCTCAGGTGCATGAGCCGGCCGCGCGGCAGCCGGACGAGCTGCTGCCCGGTGTTGCGCAGCCACCACGTGCTGCGCCGGTACGCCAGCTCGCCGTGGCGGCGGCTGACGCGCAGGTCGTCCTCGCCGACGCACAGGTCGACCTCGTCCTTGTCGCGCCCGAAGCGCACGACCCGCGCGGCGGCGGGCGCCACCCGGATGCCGCCGGCGACGCTGCGGGCGTGCAGGGTGCCGGGCGGCGACGGCGCGGCGCCGCGCGCCAGGCTCTCTCGCAGGGTCATCGCCGGCCTCCGGGAGCTCGTCGGGGGATGCGTACCCCCGCAGTGTCCCGCGCGCGTGCGGGGACCGGTCCCCGCACGCGCGACGTGGCGTGAACGCACCGGTCGCGGGCGTTGCTCAGCCGGCCAGGGCCCGGTGCAGCAACTCCTGCAGCCGCAGGCCGCGGCGGGCGTCGAGGGCGCCGGAGCGGCCGGCGCGGACGGCGGCGGCGAACTCGCGGCGGAGCACGGGCCAGCACTCCTCGTGGTCGAGTCCGGCGGTGTCGTAGACGAGTTCGCCCGCGGGGCCGAACAGCTCGACGCGGGTGCGGGCGGCGGGCAGCCGGACGCTGCCGGACAGCGACGCCTGGCTGACGGCGCCGTTCTCGTGCTCGCAGGTCAGCTCGATCCAGCGGCGCGGGTCGCCGGTGCCGCGGACGGCGGCGACGGGGCCGACGGCGGCGTCGAGGAGGTCGAGCAGGTGCGGGCCGAGGTCGAGGAGCGCCCCGTGCGCCAGCCGCCAGCCGGTGGCGAACTCGCCGCCGAGGAAGGCGCCGTGCAGATAGCAGGAGCGGGCGCCGGTGACGTCGGCGGCGGCGGCGCGGCGCAGGAAGTCGCGGGTGGCCGGGTGGTACCGCTTGGTGAGCACGAGCTGCGAGACCACGCCGTGCCGCGCGACCGCGTCGGCGACGGCGCGGGCGGCGCCCGGGTCGGGGCCGAGCGGCTTCTCCAGCAGCAGGGCCCGGCCCGCGGCGGCGGCGCGTACGGCCAGCTCGGCCTGGACGGCCGGCGGTACGGCGAAGTCGACGGCCTCGCAGCCGTCGAGCAGCTCCGCGAAGGAGCCGGCGACCGCGGCGCCGTACGGCGCGGCCACCTCGGCGGCGGCCCCGGGGCGGCGGGCCCAGACGGCGGTCAGCTCGGTCTCGGGCCCGGCGGCGAGCATCCGGGCGTGCATGGCGCGGGCCCAGGGGCCGGCGCCGACGAGCCCGACCCGCACCGGGGGCGCCGGCGCCGGTGCGCCGCCGGTCACCGGGACCCGTTCCGGGTACGGGCCGCCAGCCGCTGGTCCGCGCGGCCGGGCGCGTACAGGTGCTCCACCACCAGCGCCGCCGCGCCCGCGAGCCCCGCCCCGTCGCCGAGGCGGGAGGTGACGACCTGCAGGTGCGCGGTGGTGCGCGGCATCGCGCGCTGGTAGAGCAACTCCCGTACGCCGGTGAGGAAGGGCGTGCCCGCGAGATCGCCGACGACCATGAGCACCCCCGGGTTGAGCAGCGTGACGACCGTGGCCAGCACCTCGCCCACCCGCATCCCGGCCTCGCGGGCGAGCCGCACCGCGTCCGGCTGCCCCTCGGCCAGCAGGTCGCGCACGTCGGAACCGGAGGTCGCGGGCACGCCCAGCCCGCTGAGCCGGCCGGCCAGCGCGCGCCCGCTGGCGACGGCGGCCAGGCAGCCGTACGAGCCGCAGGCGCAGACGGCGTCCATCCCGTCGTACAGCCGGACGTGCCCGATGTCGCCGGCGCCGCCGTCGATGCCGCGGTAGATGCGGCCGTCGACGACGACGCCGGCGCCGATGCCGGTGGCGACCTTGACGAGCACGAAGGCGGCGCAGTCCGGGTAGCCGGCGCGCTGCTCCGCGTACGCCAGGAGGTTGGCGTCGTTGTCGACGAGCACCGGGACGTCCGCGGCGCCGCCGGTGTGCTCGGCGAAGGACCGGCGCATGTGGTCCTGGATCGGGTAGCCGTCCCAGCCGGGCATGATCGGCGGCTGTACGACGACCCCGGTGTCGAAGTCCACCGGGCCGGGCACCGAGACGCCCACGCCGCAGACCTCGTCCGCGCTCCGCCCGGCCGCCGCCAGCAGCGGGCCGAACCAGCGGCCCAGCTCGTCGAGGACCGCCCCGGGCCCGTCGCCGACGCGCAGGGTGCCGGTGTGCTCGGCCAGCGGCCGGCCGGCGAGGTCGAGCACGGCCGCGCGGCCGTGCCGGGTCTGCAGGTCGGCGGCGAGGACGACGGCGTGCGCGGTGTCGAACTCCAGCCGCACGGACGGCCGGCCGCCGGTGGAGACGCCGGCGGCGCCGCGCAGCCAGCCGGCGGCCGTCAGCGCGTCGAGCCGGCCCGCGACGGTGGAGCGGGACAGGCCGGTGGCGTCCTGCAGTTCGGCGCGGGTGGTGGCCTCGCCGGTGCGGATGAGCTGGAGCAGCTGTCCCGCGCTGGCCTGGTTGCGCATGTGTCGTCTCTCCGGTCAGCTCTTGTCGGCGCCGCTGGTGAGGCCTTCGGTGAGCAGTCGTTCGGCCGCGAAGAACAGCAGTACCACGGGGACGGTGAGGACCACGGACCCGGCCATGAGCACGGTCTTGGACACCTCGACGCCGTTGGACAGCTGCGCCAGGCCGAGCGACACGGTCCAGCTCTCCGGGTCGGCGGCGAGGAAGAGCAGGGCGAACAGGAACTCGTTCCAGGCGATCATGAAGACGTACAGCCCGGTGGCCATCAGCGAGGGCGCGGCCAGCGGCAGCACCACCCTGCGCAGCGTCTGCAGCCTGCTGCAGCCGTCGAGCGCCGCCGCCTCCTCGACGGCGTACGGGATGGTGACGAGGTAGTTCTTCAGCATGTAGATGGACACGGGCACGGTCTGCGCCACGTACACGATCGCCAGGCCCACGAGGCTGCCGGACAGGCCCAGCCGTGCGAACATCACGAACAGCGGGACCGCCAGCAGCGTCGCCGGGAACAGGTAGACGGCCAGGAACACCGCGCTGACCTGGCGGCTGCCGAAGAACCGCAGCCTGCTGACGGCGTACGAGCCGGGCACGGCGGCGGCGAGGGTGAGGGCCACGGTGCCCAGCGACACCAGCGCCGAGTTGAGCATCAGCTTCAGGAAGCCCTGGCCGCCGTCGTCGGTGGACTTGAGCACGTCCCGGTACGTCGCGGCCGTGAGGTCCTTCGCCGACACCCACATGGACCCGGGGTCCACCAGCAGCGCGTCGATGGGCTTCAGCGACAGCATGACCATGTAGTAGAAGGGGACCAGGGTGATCAGCGCCAGGAACGCGATCACGACCCAGCGGAGCGTGCCGAAGAGGCGCTCCTCGAACCGCGCGCGCGTCATCACGCCTCCTCCTGGACCCGCTTGGCGAAGAACCTGAAGTAGACGCCCAGCAGCGCCGTCAGCACGACCGCGAGGACCAGCGCCTGGGCCGCGGCGGCGCCCACGTCGAAGCGCGAGGTGAGGAACTCGTAGACGCGGACGGCCGCGACGTCGGTGCCGGCGCCGCCGCCGGTGAGCAGGTAGACGTCGTCGAACTTGTTGAACGTCATGATGAAGCGCAGCACGCACAGCAGCGCGATCACGGGCATGAGCTGCGGCAGCAGCACGTGCCGGAAGCGCTGCGAGACGGTGGCGCCGTCCACCGTCGCGGCCTCCTCCAGGGTGTCCGGCACGGCCTGCAGCCGGGCGAGGAGGAAGAGGAAGGCGAAGGGGAAGTAGCGCCAGACCTCGAACGCGATGACCGTGAGCAGGGCGAGCGGGAGGTCGACGTGCCAGCCCAGCAGGTTCACCTCGTACTGCCGGGTGGACAGGAACGCGACGGGGTCGTCCCAGCCGAAGACGTCCCGGCCCCACTCGTTGACGACGCCGTACTGCGGGCTGAGCGCCACCTGCCAGACGAACGTGACGGCGACGACCGGGGCGACGTACGGCAGCAGCATCGAGCCGCGCAGCAGGCCGCGGCCGCGGAACGGGCGGCGCAGCGCGAGGGCGGCGACGAGGCCGAGCAGTACGGAGCCCGCGGTGGCGCCGACGGTGTAGACGAGGGTGGTGCCGAGGCTGGACCAGAAGCCGGCCGAGGCGAAGACGTCGGTGAAGTTCTCCAGCGACCAGTTGCCGAACAGGCCCATGCCCTGGATGTCGACGAGCTTGGCGTCCTGGAAGGCCAGCAGGACCGTCCAGAGGATCGGGACGATCACGACGACCAGCACCACCAGGAAGGTGGGGCTGACGAAGGCCAGACCGGCGCGGTTCTCGCGGCGGCTCGCGGTCAGGGGGCGGCGGGCGCGCGGCCGGCCGCCGGCGGGCGGGCGCGGGCCGGCCTGCTTCGCCGTACCGCGGCTGTCGATCGTGGTCATGTGCGGTTTCCTCGGTGACGTTCCTCGGGGGGAGCGGGGGCCGGCCGGTTACTCAAGGGAGGTCTGCAGCGCGTCGACTTCCTCGTACGCCTCGCGCGCCGCCTCCTCGGCACTCGTCTGTCCCGAGGCCATGGCGCCGACGGCCTTGGCGACGGGCAGTTCGCCGTTGGTCGCGCCGACGAGCGCGCCCTCGCCCTGGTCGATGCCCCACCGCTTCATGTCGCCGACGCCGGCGACGAGCTGGTCGAGCAGCTCCGGGGAGAAGACCTCCTCCATGGACCTGCGGGTGTCGACGCCCATGTCGCTGGCGCGCCAGGCGTCGACGTACCGCCCGGGCTCGCCGGGGGTGCCGGTGCGGACCGGGATCTTGCCTTCGGGCGCCATGCCGAACCAGTCCTCGTAGCCGGCGCTCATCATGTACTCGATGAACTCGGTCGACGCCTCGGTCTCGGCGGTCTTGGTGGCCAGCCACGAGGTGATCTCGCCGAACTGGGCGGGCTCGGCGCCGCCGGGTCCCCGCAGCGCGGTGACGATGCCGCTGTTCGACGCCAGGAACCCGGGGTCGTCCCGGCACCGGGCACAGCTCGGCAGGGCGTCGTCGCGCAGCCCGGCCAGCTCGTCCAGCAGGAACGAGGACCAGATGATCATGCTGGACCGGCCGGCGAAGTAGGTGGCCCGGGTGGTGTCGACGGTCTGCAGCCCGGGCGGCCCGTGGTCGCGGGCGAGGGTGCCGTACGTCTCGAAGGCGGTGCGGCACTGCGCGGAGTCCAGGGCGATGTCGCCGGCGCCGTCGACCAGGTCGCAGCCGTTGGCCAGGGCGAGGTCCTCGAAGCTCTGCTGGGTGAAGACGTCCGCGGGGTCGGTGGCGACGGAGATCCCGTCGCGGCCCCGGACGTCCATCCTGTCGGCGGCCTCCAGCAGGCTCGCGTAGTCGTCGGGGACGGGCAGCCCGGCCTCGCGGAACAGGTCCCGGCGGTACGCGACGATCTGCACCCAGGCGTCGGAGGGCACCCCGAGCCGGGTGCCGCCGTCGGCGGTCAGGCGCAGCCCGTTGGCGTCGAAGGTGTCCTCGCCGAGCCGGTCGACGACCTCGGCGGGGATGCGGGTGTTCAGCAGCTCGTTGCTGTACATCTGCCAGGCCTGGCCGAGCGGCACGGCGCCGATCACGTCCGGCAGGTCGCCGGCCGCGGCGGCCGACATGATCAGCTGCGGCAGCTGGTTCTCGTCCACGCCGACCAGCTCGACCTCGATGCCGGTCTCGTCCTCGAAGCCGTCGATGACCTTCCGGGTGTGGGCGATGCGGTCGGTCAGGCTCTCCTCCGACCACACGGTGATCTTCCGGTCGGGCCTGCCCGGACCGGAGGCGTCGGTGGCACAGCCGGCGAGCACGCCCAGGGCGAGCGTGCCCGCGAGCAGGGCCGAGGTCCGCGACCGCCGGGTCCACATGCGCATGTTCCTGATCCTTTGACTGTTTCCATGGATCGACTTAAGCGTTGGCAGACTGCATCTCAGCACTACTTTTTCTTGTTGACAAGACATAAGTCTGAGATATGTTCGACGCAAGTCGTTAACAGCCGCGCCCCCGATCAGCCCAACCGGAGCACCCACCGTGGAACGCGTCGTCCAGTTCACCGCCCCCCGCCAGGTCGAGGTCACCGCACACGAGCGCGCCGCGCTGCCCCCCGGCCACCTGCGGGTCCGCACCCGGTACTCCGGCATCTCCGCGGGTACCGAACTCACCGCCTACCGGGGTACGAACCCCTATCTGACCCGCTCCTGGGACCCCGGCACCCGGCTGTTCCGCGAGGACGCGGCCGGGCTGTCGTATCCGGTCGCCGGCTGGGGCTACTCCGAGGTCGGCGAGGTCGCCGAGGTCTCCCCCGAGCTGGCCGGCACCCCCGGCCTGCCCGCGGTCGGCGACCTGGTCTGGGGCATCTGGGGGCACCGCAGCGAGGGCATCGTCCCCGCGGAGCGGCTGACCGGGCACACGCTGCCCGCCGGACTCGACCCCCTGGCCGGGTCGTTCGCCCGGGTCGGGGCCGTTGCATACAACGCGGTCCTGGCCGCCGGACTGCACGTCGGCGAGGACGTCGCCGTCTTCGGCCAGGGCGTCATCGGGCTGCTCGCCACCCGGCTGGCCGCGCTGAACGGCGGCACGGTCACCGCCGTGGACGCCCTCGACACCCGGCTGGCCCGGGCCCGGGACCACGGCGCGGCCCGTACGCTCAACGCCCGCACCGACGCCGTCGCCGAGCAGATCCGGGCGGCGACCGACGGCCGCGGCACCGACGCCGCGATCGAGCTCAGCGGCGCGTACCCGGCGCTGCACGAGGCGCTGCGCTCCGTCGTCGTCGACGGCCGGGTGGTGGCCGCCGGCTTCTACCAGGGCGACGCCGTCGGGCTGCGGCTCGGCGACGAGTTCCACCACAACCGGGTGCAGCTCGTCTGCTCCCAGATCGGCGGCGTCCCGCCGCAGCTCGCCGGGCGGTGGGACCAGCGGCGGCTGCAGCGGACGTTCCTGCGGCTGGTCGCCGAGGGCCGGGTCGAGGTGCTGCCGCTGGTCAGCCACGTGGTGCCGGCGGACGCGGCGGCGGACGCCTACGCCCTGCTCGACGAGCGCCCCCACGACGCCATGCAGGTCGTCCTGGAGTTCTGAGGCCGCCGCGCCCGGCCCCGCACGCCGCCCCGCACGTCCGCGCACACCCCCGCGCACACCTCCGCGCAGAAAGGCCACCCGCCCCCCATGTTCTCCCTCGCAGCCCAGGAACAGCTCCTGCCCGGCGACACCCTCCAGCAGAAGTGGGAGTTCGCGCAGGCCGCCGGCTACGCCGGCATCGAGCTGCGCGCCCAGGGCGACCTGCGCTTCGCCGCCCGGCTGCCCGAGCTGAAGCGGGCGCTCGCCGACGGCGTCGTCATGCCCACCGTCTGCGTGGAGATGCTGCACTTCTTCGGCGCGTTCGACGCCGAGCAGCGCCGCGACGCGGTGGTGCAGCTCAAGTCCCAGCTGTCGGTGATCGCCGAGATCGGCGGCGTCGGCGCGCAGACCCCCGCCTCGTACGGGATGTTCTCCCGCCGGCTGCCGCCCTTCGCCCCGCCGCGGGACGCGGCCGGGGACCGCGCCGTACTCCTCGACGGGCTGGCCGAACTGGGCGAGCACGCGCGCCGCGAGGGCGTCACGCTGTTCCTTGAGCCCCTCAACCGCTACGAGGACCACATGGTCAACCGGCTGGAGCAGGCCACCGACCTCATCCGCGCCACCGGCCTGGACAGCGTGCGGATCGGCATCGACAGCTACCACATGAACATCGAGGAGGCCGACCCGGCCGCCGCCATCCTCGACAACGCCCCCTGGATCGGCCACGCGCAGGTCTCCGACTCCAACCGCTGCCAGCCCGGCGCCGGCCACCTCGACTGGCCGGCCTGGCTCGGCGCGCTGCACGCCGCCGGCTACTCCGGCTGGCTCGCCGCCGAGTGCCGGCTGACCGGCGACCCGGCGGCGGCCGTCGCCGCCGTGCCCGGCTTCCTGCGCAGGGCCGGCGCATGACGGCGGCGCCCGCGGAGGGGCGGGGCGCGACCGCGCTGACCGCGTCGCCCGGCGACCGGGCGGGCGCCGGCAGCCCGGCGCGTGCACGGCCGGAGGACCCGTGGCGGGCCGCCGCGGCGGTGCTCCTCGGCAACTGGACCGGCACCGCCACCGTGCCGTCGCGCACCCTCTACCCGCACCAGTGGAGCTGGGACTCGGCGTTCGTCGCCGTCGGGCTGCGGCACCTGTCGCCGCGGCGCGCGCAGCGCGAGCTGGAGATGCTGCTGGGCGCCCAGTGGGGCGACGGCCGGGTCCCCCACATCGTCTTCAACCCGGCGGTGCCGCACGCCGCGTACTTCCCGGGGCCGGACTTCTGGCGCTCGGCGGGCTCCGGCGCCGGGGGCCGCGCGGGCGGGAGCACGGGCGCGGGCGCGCGGGCCGGCGCCCCGGCGCACCTGGAGACCTCCGGCCTCGTGCAGCCGCCGGTGCACGCGCTCGCGGCGCTGCTGGTGCACCGGGCGGACCCGGCGGCCTCCGCGCGCCGCGGCTTCCTGCCCCGGATCTACCCGCGGCTCCTGGCCTGGCACCGCTACCTCACCGCGGACCGCGACCTCGGCGGCGCCGGCCTGGCCGCGATCGTCCACCCCTGGGAGTCCGGGATGGACAACAGCCCGGCCTGGGACGGCCCGCTGGCCCGGGTCGAACCGGCCGCGGCGGCGTCGTTCCGCCGGGCCGACCTCGACCACGGCGACCCGGCCGACCGGCCGACGGATCTCGACTACGGGCGCTACGTGCGGCTCGCCGCCGACTACCGCGACGCGGGCTACGCCGACGCGGCGGCGCGGCACGGCTTCGCCGTCGAGGACCCGTGCGTGAACGCGCTGCTGATCGCCTCGGAGGAGGCGATGGCGGAGATCGCGGCGGAGCTGGCCGCCGCGGGCCCCGCGCCGTACGGGGCCGGCCCCCGCCCCGGCCCGGCAGCGCACCGGGAGCGGGCCGCGCGGCTGACGGAGGCGCTGGTGGCCCGGCTCTGGGACCCCGGCGCGGGCATCTTCCGCGGCCGCGACCTGCGCGCGGACCGGCCGCTCGACGGGTACGGCGTCGCCGGGCTGACCCCGCTGCTCGCCTCCGGCCTGCCGCCGGCGGTGGCCCGGGCGCTGGCGGCCACCCTGGCGGGCGAGCGCTTCCGCCTCGGGGAGCTGCCGCTGGTCGCCTCGTACGACCTGACGGGACCGGCGTTCGACCGCACCCGGTACTGGCGCGGTCCGGCGTGGTTCAACACCGCCTGGCTGGTGGAGCGCGGCCTGCGGCGGCACGGCGTGGCCGGGCCGGCGGACGCGCTGCGGCGGGCGGTGCCGGCCCTGGCGGCGGCGTCGGGCTTCGCGGAGTACGTGGACCCGCTGACGGGCGCGGCCCGGGGGGCGCGGGACTTCAGCTGGACGGCGGCGCTGGCGCTGGACCTGGCGGCGGAGGCCGGGGGCTGGCCGGCGGCCGGGGCGGCGGCGCGATGAGCGGCGACGGGCGCGTACTGCTCGCGCGGGACGGCACGTTCGCCGCCCTCACCCCCGGCGGCGGCGTCACCGGCCGCCGCGGCGCCTCCCCGGACGGGCTGTTCCGCCGCGACGCCCGGCACCTGAGCCGCTGGCGGCTGACGGTCGACGGCGCCGAGCCCGCGGTCCTGGTGCCGGCCCGGGACGGCCGGCTCCCGGCCGCCGCCGTCCTCACCCCGCCGGGCGGCCGCGACGAGCCCGCGCCGTACACGGTGTTCCGCGAGCAGGCGGTGGCCTCGGGCGTGCTGGTGGAGCGGCTGCGGCTGGTCAGCAACCGCCCGGAGCCGGTGACGGCCCGGCTGGAGCTGCTGGCGGACGCGGACTTCGCGGACCTCTTCGAGCTGCGCTCGGACGGGCGGACGTACCCGCGCCCGGCGGACGCCGCGCGGGAGGCGCGGGAGCTGCCGGACGGCGCGGAGTTCACGTACCGCCGCGGCGCGCAGTGGTGCTCCCGTACGGCGGTCAGGTGCGCTCCTCCTCCGGAGGAGGTGACGGAGGTGCCCGCGGAGAGCCGGGCGAAGGGGGCCGATGGCCGGGCCGGCGGTCGCGGTGCGAGCGCCACGGGTGTCGTCGGGGCGGGCACCGCGGACGCGGGCACCGCCGGCGGAACCCCGGGGACCGGGCCGAGCGAGGACGTGCGCGCCGCGAGCGCGCAGCGCGCGGCAGCTGCCGCGGCCGGTACCGCCCGGCGGCTGGCCTGGACGCTGACGCTCCCGCCGCACGGCGACGTGGAGCTGGCCCTGCGCGTCGAGGCGCGCCCGCACGGCGCGCCGAACGTCGCGGACGCCGCGACCCCGGCGCAGGCCGCCACCGATCTGCGCGCCGGGATCGAGGCGTTCACGCACCCGCCGGTCGGGGCCGGGCCGGACACCGGCGCCACCGCAACGGCACCCCCGCACACCGCCGTCCGGCCCCCGGCCCCTGTTCTCTCCCCCACCGAGCGGTCCGCGCTCGCGCGCGCGTGCGCGCAGGGGCTCGCCGACCTCGCGCTGCTGCGGGTGCCCGCCACCGGGCCCCGCGCGGAGGCGCTCACCGTGCCCGGGGCCGGGGTCCCGTGGTTCCTGACGCTGTTCGGGCGCGACTCCGTGCTCACCTCGCTGTTCGCCCTGCCCTACCGCCCCGCCCTCGCCCGCGACACCCTCCTGGCGCTCGCCGCCACGCAGGGCACCCGCCACGACGCCTTCTCCGCCGAGCAGCCCGGCCGCATCGCGCACGAGCTGCGCCACGGCGAGCTGGCCGCGTTCCGGCAGGTGCCGTACGGGCGTTACTACGGGTCCGTCGACGTCACCCCGCTCTTCCTCGTCCTGCTCCAGGCGTACGCCGACGCCACCGGCGACACCGCGCTCGCCGGGCGGCTGGAGCCGCAGGCGCGGGCCGCCGTCGCGTGGCTGCTCGGCGACGGCGGGCTGGCGGAGCACGGCTGGCTGGTCTACACCCCCGACCCCGGCGGGCTGGTCAACCAGAACTGGAAGGACTCCGCGGGCGCGATCTGCTTCGCGGACGGCTCCCCGGCCGAGGGCCCGGTCGCCGTCGCCGAGGCCCAGGGCTACGCGTACGACGCCCTCGTGCGCACCGCGCGCCTCGCCCGCGCCGTCTGGGGCGACGCCGCGTACGCCGACCGCCTCGACGCCGTCGCCGCCGACCTGCGCGACCGCTTCCACCGCGACTTCTGGCTGCCCGCCCGGGACTTCCCGGCGCTGGCGCTCGACGGCCGCGGGCGGCGGGCGGACGCGCTCGCCTCGGACGCGGGCCACCTGCTGTGGTCCGGGATCCTCGACCCGGAGCGCGGCAGGCGCACCGGACGGCGGCTGCTGGCGGACGACTTCTTCTCGGGGTGGGCGGTGCGCACGCTGGCGGCCGGTCAGGTGCCGTACCACCCGCTGTCGTACCATCGCGGGAGCTGCTGGCCGCACGACAACGCCGTGATCGCCCTCGGCCTGGCCCGCTACGGACTCGCCGCCGAGGTGCGGAAGCTGGCCCGGGGGCTCCTCGCCACGGCCGAGGCGCACGGCTGGCGACTGCCGGAGGTGCTGGCCGGTTACGCACGCAGCGACCACCCGGCGCCCGTACCGTATCCCCACGCCTGCTCCCCGCAGGCGTGGGCGGCTGCCACGCCGCTGGCGCTGCTCACCGCAGTCTCCGGGGGCGGCGGAACCTGACGCCCGCCGCCTCCGGTCCCCGCCCGCCGCGCCCGGGGCCCGGGCTCACGCCTCCGGCTCGTCCAGCGCCACCCGGTCCCGCGCCGCCCGCACCGCCGCGGACAGGCTGCCGATGTCGTACGCGCCGTGGTGGCGGCGGCCGTTGACGAAGAACGTCGGCGTGCCCGCGACGCCGCTGAGGTCCGCGGACTCCGTGTCCTCGGTGACATGCCCGACGCCGGCGCGGGAGCGCAGCGACCGGCGGAACCGCTCGACGTCGAGCCCCAGCTCCGCCGCGTGCTCCAGCAGGTCGCCCGGCTTCAGCCGGTCCTGGTGGGCGAGCAGCCGGTCGTGCATCGGCCAGAACGCGCCCTGTTCGGCCGCCGCCTCCCCGGCCTCGGCGGCGAGCTGGGCGCGCGGGTGCACGTCGGTGAGCGGCAGGTGCCGCCAGACGTAGCGGACGTCGCCGAAGTCGGCGAGGAGGCTGCGTACGACGGGCTCGGCCTTCCCGCAGTACGGGCACTCGAAGTCGCCGTACTCGACGACCGTGACGGGCGCGTTCAGCGGGCCGCGGATGTGGTCGCGCCCGGGGTCCACCGGCACGGCGAGGTCGACGATGACGGGGGCGGTGCCGAGCAGCGCGCGGGTGCGCAGCGGTCGCGGCAGGCGCCCGGTCACGAAGGCGACGAGCGCGGTGACGAGGACGGAGCCGAGGACGGCGGCGAGGACGCCGATCTTCGCCTCCTCCAGCCGCTCGCCGTCGAAGGCCATCGTGGCGATCAGCACGGCGATGGTGAAGCCGATGCCGGTGATGGCGCCGCCGCCGGCGACGGACGCCCAGCCGACGGGCGGCTGCAGCCGGCCCCCGCTCAGCCGGGTCGTCAGCGCCGTCGCGCCGACGACGCCGAGCGGCTTGCCCACGACGAAGGCGAGGAAGACCCCCAGCGTGACGGGCGAGGCGACCGCGCTCGACAGGGCGTCCCCGCCCAGCCGGATACCGGTGTTGGCCAGGGCGAACAGCGGCACGACCAGATAGCTGCTCCACGGGTGGTACATCCGCAGCAGCCGCTCGTTGGGGGAGAGCGCCGAGGCGATGCCCTGCCGCGCCACCCGCTCCAGCTCGGGGGTGGGCTGCTCGCGGAACGAGCGGAACAGCCCGCTGGCCCGCTCCAGCTCGCTGCGCGGCGCCGGGTAGGCGAAGGTCATCAGCCCGATCAGCAGCCCGACGACGACGGGGTCGACCCCGGACTCCTCGAACGCCAGCCACATCGCGACGCCGAGCGCCGCGTAGACCGGGCCGCGGCGGCTCCCCGACGACCGCACCGCGATGATCGCCGCGAAGAAGGCGGCTCCGATCAGCAGCGGGAGCCAGCGCACGCTGTCGCTGTAGACGAAGGCGATGACGGCCAGGACGACGAAGTCGTCGACGACCGCGATGGTGAGGACGAAGGTGTAGAGGGGGCGCGGGAACCGCTTCCCCAGCAGGGCCAGCAGGCCGAGCGCGAACGCGGTGTCGGTGGACATCGCCACGCCCCAGCCGGAGGCGGACGGGTCGCCGGCGTTGAAGGCGAGGAAGATGAGCACCGGGACGAGCATGCCGGCGAGTCCGGCCGCGAACGGCAGCGTCACGCGGCGCAGCTCGCGCAGCTCCCCCATGTCGAACTCGCGCCGCACCTCCAGGCCGATGACCAGGAAGAAGATGGTCATCAAGCCGCTGTTCACCCATTCGCGCAGGTCGAGGGAGAGGCCGTGGTCGCCCAGCTCGACGGACAGGTGCGTGTGCCAGACGTCGGTGTAGCTGCCCGGGGCGGCGTTGGCCCAGACGAGCGCGGCGACCGCGGCGGCGACGAGGAACGCGGCGCTGCCGGTCTCGGTGCGGATGAACGTCCACCGGGGCGACGTGGTGGGACGGTTGCACATCGTCCGGTCGGCGGGCGGGGCGGCGTCCGGCTGCGGCATGCTCGGTCTCTCTCGTCTCGCGAACCGTGGTCGGCGCGAGGACGTGGGGCGCCGCCGTGGCCCGATGCTACGCTCCGCGCACGCGCCGCCGGGGGCACGGACGCTCCGGCACGGCGCCGTGGCCACGGCCGGTCCCCGGTCCGGGCAGGGCGCCCCGGTCCGGCGGTGCGTGGACGGGGGTCTGCTTTGAGCCAGTTGCCGGCGGTCAGACGGCGCGCAGCAGCCGGCGCAGGAACAGGTCGGTGCCCGCCCGCTCCGCGACCGGCGCGGCGAGCCGGTCGACGGCCAGCCGGTGCCGTTCGACGTCGTCGGGGTCGTCGAGGTAGAGCGCGCCGGTGAGCTGTTCCAGGTAGGCGATGTCCGGCAGGTCCGCCTCGGCGAAGCGCAGCAGCGTCACCGGGCCGGACAGCGCCGTCGCGGCGGAGGTGTGCAGCGGTACGACGTGCACCGCGATCTCCGGGAACTCCGGGCCGTGCAGCCGGATCAGATGGCGGATCTGCTCGCGCATCACCGCGGGCCCGCCGACGGTGCGGCGCAGCGCGCTCTCGTCGATCAGCTGCCAGCAGCGCGGCGGGTCGGGCCGGGCGAGCACCTGCTGCCGGCGCTTCAGCAGGTCGACCCGGCGGGCGACGGCGTTCGCGCTGTCGCCCGGGTACGTCAGCCGGGCCAGCGCGGCGGCGTACGCGGGCGTCTGCAGCAGATCGGGCACGCGCTGCGACTGGTAGCCGCGGATGAGCGTCGCGCCCTCCTCCAGGCCGAGGTACGTCTCCAGCCAGCGCGGCGTCAGGTCGCCGTACCGCTGCCACCAGCCGGGGGTGTTGGCGCCGCGGGCGAGCGCGAGGTACGCCTCGCGGTCCCGGAGGTCGGTCACCGCGTACAGCGTCAGCAGGTCCGCTATGTCGCGCTCCTTGCAGCCGCCCTGGCCCCGCTCCAGCCGGCTCAGCTTGGGCACCGACGCCCTGATGGCCTGGGCCGCCGCGTCGAGTCCGACGCCGCGGCGGAGCCGCAGCCGGCGCAGCCGGGAGCCGAGGACGATCCGCCGTATCGTCGGCCCGCCCCGGGGGAGGTCCGCGCCGCCGGGCATGCGCCGCCCGCCGGCCACCGGTACTGACGCCGCCATCTCCCCTCCCCCGCCGGTCAGTTCACCATCCCGCCGCCAGCGCGGAATCATACCCCGTCGGGGCGGCCTCCCGAACCTTCGTCCGGATCCGTCTGCCCGGACGGTACTCGGGACCGGCCGGCGCACCGGCCTCGCCCGCGCCGGACATCAGGCGTTGACACCCGTTTCGTCCGCCGACTCGTGCCAGCTCCCGACCACGATCCGGGCGAGCCAGCCGAAGAACCAGAAGACCAGCACGCCGAAGAGCGAGGAGAGGAGCACGGCCGCGAGCAGCTGCTCGGACTGCAGCCGGGACTGGTAGAGGTCGATGAGCACGCCGATGCCCGGCTGGCCCTGGCGGAAGAAGAAGTCGCCGACGATGGCGCCCACGACGGACATCCCCGCGGCGATGCGCAGCCCGGTGAAGATGCTCGGCAGCGCGGCCGGCAGTTGGAGCTTCCACAGCCGGGTCATCCGGCCGGCGTTCTGCAGCCGGAACAGGTCGTGGTACGAGGCGTCGGCGGAGCGGATGCCGAAGAGCGTGCTGGTGAGGATCGGGAAGAAGGCGATGATGACGCAGACGAGCACGCGGGTGCCGAACCCGTAGCCCCACCAGAAGCCGAACAGCGGGACGAGGGCGAGGATGGGGGTGACCTGGAGGACGACGAAGTACGGGAACAGGGAGCGCTCCAGCCACCGGGCCTGGCTCATCAGGACGGCCATGGCGATCGCCCCGGCCGCGGAGATGAGCAGGCCCAGCAGGGCCACCTGGGCGGACAGCAGCAGGGCGTCGAGGAGTTCGGCGCGGTTGGCGCCGTCGAGGAACCCGACGCGCACCACGTCGTGCGGCGGCGGGAACAGGAAGCGCCGGTCCTCGGCGAGCAGCACCATGCTGATCAGGTACCACCCGCCCACGGCGGCACCGGCCACCAGCAGGGGCGGCAGCCTCCGGGTCAACGGCCGCAGGTTCATGGCCGGACGGCCACCAGCGTGTAGGCGTTCCCCTCGGTGCGGTCGCCGGCGCGGGGGCGCCACTCGTGCGCGACCACGATGCCGGGGTCGACCGGCTCCCAGCCGGCGGTGATCCGCTCCAGCTCGGCGCGGCCGCGCTGCACCATCGGCGTGGCCCCGCGCGCCCAGACCTCCGTGAGCCGTTCGACGCGGGGGTCGAGTTCGGCGGATATCTGGGAGGCGACGAGGTGGCTGCCCGGCGCCACCCCGCGCCGGATCCGGGCCACCAGGTCCGCCGGCCCGTCCGCGTCGGAGAGGAAGTGCAGCAGCCCGACCAGGAGCACGCCCACGGGCCGGTCGAAGTCCAGCACGGCGCGCGCCTGCGGGTCGTCGAGGATGTCCTCCGGCCGGCGCACGTCGCCGGTGAAGGCGACGGTCAGGTTCCCGTCGGTCTGCAGGGCCTGCATGTGCGCCACGGCGACGGGGTTGTTGTCGACGTAGACGGTCCGGGTGCCGGGGGCGGCGGCGTGCGCGATCTCGTGGACGTTGGGCATGCGCTGCTGCGGCAGGCCGCAGCCGAGGTCGAGGAGCTGGCGGACCCCGGCCTCCTCGACCAGGTAGCGCACGGCCCGTTCCAGGAAGAGCCGCTGGGCGCGCACGCGCATCTTCACGTCCGGCATGAGGGTGGACTCGACCTCGTCCACCAGCGCGCGGTCCGGGCCGAGGTGGTCTCTGCCGCCGAGGTGGTAGTCGTACGTACGGGAGGCGTGCGCTGCCGTGGGGTCGGGCAGCGGCGACCGGCCGCGGGGCCCGTCGGCTGTGCCGTCGTCGCTCATGTTCCTCTCCGTGTCGGCCGCCTACCGCTGCGGCCGTGCTCCGGCGCGCCGGTGACCGGACTGGGATGCGAGATTACTGCACCGCGCGGGCGCCGGGGCCCGCGGTGTCCGGCCGCGGCCGGCGGGCGGCCGGTCACCTGCCGTGCCCGATCCCGGGGTCGACGAACTCGTCGGTCACCACGTCGGCCGGCTTCAGGCCCTCCTTGAGGGGCTTGTCGTGCTTCTCGAAGAGCGGCCGGCCGATGTCGATGATCTTCTGGACGCGGGCGGTCTCGAAGTTCCCCACGGTGGTGTCCCGGCCCTCGGCGTCGTCCGAGGCGATCCCGAGCCTCTTCATCTCGCCGATGCCGTACCGGGCGATGCCCTCGGTGAGCACGTCGCCGCCCCGGTAGCGCTCGGCGATGTCGACGATGGCGGCGATCGTGGCGTCCGGGTCGCGGAGGTAGTCGACCTGCGCCTGCTGGACGATCGGCACCAGCTTCTCCAGGCAGGGCGCCAGTTCGTCCTCCCGCTCGGGGCGGACGACCAGGGAGGGGCCGTAGAGCGGGTAGCCGGCCTCGTAGACGAGCTGGCCCTTGACGGGCTTCATCCAGTCGTCGATCTCGTGCTCGTACATGTACGGGTCCTCGGCCGCGTAGCCGGCGGAGGCCAGCTTGCCGCCGGCCGCCACGAAGCGCGCGGGTGAGCCGTCGAAGGAGCCGTCCACCTGGTCCTTGTCGAGGATCCCGGCGCCGGTGAGGTACTCCATGTACGCGTCGCCGCCGAAGTACAGCACCGTGGTGTCCGTCTCGCCGACGTCCTCGATCGTCTCGAACTCCGGGTAGGTCTCCGGGTCCCAGTAGATCATCGTGGGGTCCTTCTCCAGCAGCGCCAGCACCGCGGTCGTGGGCTGGGTGGCGGAGTTCTGGACGATCTCGTCGAAGCCGCCGACCACCCCGAGGTCGATGTCCTCGTCCGCGTACATCTGCGCGGTCGTCGAGGAGAAGCCGATCGCCGGGCCGCCGGCGCGCAGTTCCAGCGAGACGCCGGTGTCCCGGCCGTCGGCGACCAGCGGTGCGGTGGCCCGTTTGCGGTCGGCGTCCACCTCGGGGTCGTCGCCGAGGAGCGCGTACAGCGGGCCGAAGGACGTGGCGTTCGGCAGCCAGGAGGTCTGCACGGTCAACGTCTCCGGGCACACGCCGTCCAGTGCGGCTGCGCCGCTCTCCGCCGCCGGCGCCGACGCGCCGCCGTCGCTCCGGCCGTCCCCGTCGTCTCCGCAGGCGGCGGCGGTCAGCAGCACGGCGGCGACGAGCGGCACGGCTAAGCGGCGGGGGCGGCTCTGCACGGTCATCGGGGGTTCCTCCGGTTGGGGGTCGGGGGGTGGTCGGTTTCTCAGCGTGCGGACTCGCGCATGCAGGCGGACACGTCGGCCGCGATCCGGTTCAGCCCGGGGTCGTAGCGCAGGCCCTCGGTCCGCGGATAGCCGAACGGGACGGTGAACTCACCGCAGACGCGCCCGGGGCGCGGGGACATCACCACGACCCGGGTGGACAGGTAGACCGCCTCCAGGACGGAGTGCGTGACGAAGACGGCGGCGAACCGCTCGGCGGCGAAGAGCCGGAGCAGGTCGTCGTCCAGCCGCTCGCGGGTGATCTCGTCCAGGCTGCCGAACGGCTCGTCCAGCAGGAACAGCTCCGGGCGCAGGCTGAGGGAGCGGGCCAGCGAGACGCGCATGCGCATGCCGCCGGACAGGGCGCGCGGCCGGTGGCCGGCGAAGTCGGTGAGGCCCACCAGCTCCAGCGCGGCGTCGGCGCGCTTGCGCCGTTCGGCGCGCGGGACGCCGCGCAGCTCGCCGAACAGCTCCACGTTCGTACGCACCGACCGCCAGGGCAGCAGCGTCGGGTCCTGGAAGACGTAGCCGAGCCGGTCGGCGCGCGCGGCCACCGCGCCCGCGGAGGGCTCGGCGAGGCCGGCGGCGATGCGCAGCAGAGTGGTCTTGCCGCAGCCGGAGGGGCCGACGACGGAGACGAACTCGCCGGCCGCGACGTCGAGGTCGACGGGGTCGAGGGCGCGGGTGCCGTCGGGGAAGCGCTTCGCCACGGCGCCGAGGGACAGCACCGGGCCGGTGCCGGGCACGGGCGCGGCCTCGTCGGCGTCCGCGACGGTCATCGGCCCACCTCCCCTGCGCCCCGGCGCGGGGCACGCCGCCGGGCGGGTTCCTGTGCCGCGGCGGGCGCCGCGGGCCCCGGGGTCACAGAGGGTACGGGATGGGGCTACGGGCCGGTACGCGGGGTGCCCCGGGGCGGGTGCGCCGTGCGGCTCCAGACGTCGAGCAGGCGGCCGGCCGAGCCGCCGACCGGGCCGACGGCGTCGGCCAGGACGTCCGGCGCGGGCAGCCGCGCGGAGGTGACGGCCGGCACCGCCGCCGCCGGGTCGTCGATGGTCGAGGAGCAGACCGCCAGCAGGTAGTCCGGCACCGTCAGCCCGGCGTCGGTGACGCCGACCAGCGGCACGCCGACCGCGGCGACCAGCGGGAAGACGGTGCCGGGGATGCCGACCGCCGCCTCCGCCCGCGCCGCCGCCTGCAGCGACGGCACGTCGCTGATCTCGTACGCGTCCCAGAGCTTGGGGTCCTCGCGGGGGTGCAGGCCGACGAGGATGCGTCTGCCCGCGGCCCGCAGCCGCTCGGCCGCGGCGAGCAGCAGCTCGGTGCCGGGCGCGGCGCCGCCGGTGTCGTCGGGGTGGGTGACGCTGGTCAGGACGAGGACGAGCCCCGGCTCCGGCCGGTGGGCCGGCAGCGTGTCGGTCTGCGGCGAGCCGACCGCCCGGATCCGGCGGCGGACGCCCAGGTAGCCCGCGAACGCGCGCGCCTCGGCCGGCGAGGAGGAGGTCACCGCCCGCAGCCGGGGCCGCAACAGCCGGGCGCCCGGGGCCTCCCGCGGGCCGAGGTACGCCAGCGAGCTGGCCGCCACCGGCAGCCGCGGGAAGCGCGCGGCGCACTCCAGCGGCCAGTCACCGGCGCCGGTGACGACCAGCAGATCGGCGTGCCGCACGCGCTCCGGCGTCGCGACGGGCACGGGGTCGCCGGGCTGGACGCCGGAGGTGTCCGGCACCAGCTGGGTGATCCGCACGCCGCGCCGTCCGGCCTCCGCGAGCAGCGGCGTGACGTGGTACGTACCCCAGGGCTCGTTCGTGGCGACGAGCACCCGCAACGGGCGCCCCGGGCCCCCGTGGTGACCGCCGTGACCGCCGCGACCGCCGCGACCGCCGCCGGCCGCCGCGGGGGCGGCGCCCAGGGCGCCGAGGCCGGCGGTGCCGGCCGTCGCGGTGAGGCCGCGCAGCACCCGGCGGCGGGAGAGCGGGGAGGCGGCGGAGGGTACGGCGGGCGCGGCGGATCCGGCCGCGGCGCCGGGCGCCCGCGGGGCGGCCGGGTCGGCGGGGGCTCCCGTGTCGTGCGTGGTGGGCATGGCGGGCACGTTAGGCAACGTCACGAACCCGCAGGTGAACGGGGCACGAACAGCTTCCCCGCCGGGCCCGGGACGGCCTTTGGTCCAGACCTCTTGACGAAAGGTCTGGACCAACTTACGTTGTGCCGCAGCACCGCACGTACCTCCCTGGCAACCCCACAGCCCAGAAGGCGAGCGTGTCATGCACTCTGCGATCAGCCGGACGCTGCGGCTCTTCGGCATCGGCCTCACGCTGGTGCTCGCCGCCCAGCTCCCCGCCGCGGCGGCGGCCCCGCCGGAAGCGGCCGGTCCGGCGGCGCCCGGGTCCCCGGCGGCCGAGTCGTGCCCCACCAAGCCCAGGCCCGCGGGCAAGGTCCTCCAGGGCTACTGGGAGAACTGGGACGGCGCCGCCAACGGCGTCCACCCGCCGTTCGGCTGGACGCCGATCACCGACCCCGCGATCCGCGGCCACGGCTACAACGTCATCAACGCCGCCTTCCCCGTCATCCTTTCGGACGGCACGGTCAAGTGGGAGGACGGGATGGACCGCACCGTCAAGGTCGCCGCTCCCGCCGAGATGTGCGAGGCGAAGGCGAACGGCGCCACCATCCTCATGTCGCTCGGCGGCGCCACGGCCGGCGTCGACCTCAGCTCCGGTGCCGTCGCCGACCGGGTCGTCGACACCCTGGTGCCGATCCTGCAGGAGTACAACTTCGACGGCATCGACATCGACATCGAGACCGGCCTGGTCGGCAGCGGGAACATCAACCAGCTGTCCACCTCGCAGGCCAACCTCATCCGCATCATCGACGGCGTCCTCGCCCGGATGCCCGACGGCTTCGGGCTGACGATGGCGCCCGAGACGGCGTACGTCACCGGCGGCAGCGTGGTCTACGGCTCGATCTGGGGCGCGTACCTGCCGATCATCAAGAAGTACGCGGACAACGGCCGGCTGTGGTGGCTGAACATGCAGTACTACAACGGCAGCATGTACGGCTGCTCCGGCGACTCGTACCAGGCGGGCACCGTCGCGGGCTTCGTCGCCCAGACCGAGTGCCTGGACCGCGGCCTCGTCGTGCAGGGCACCACCGTCCGCGTCCCGTACGACAAGCAGGCCCCCGGGCTGCCGGCGCAGCCCGGCGCGGGCGGCGGCCACATGCCGCCGGGGGCGGTGGCGCAGGCGTGGAACCACTTCGGCGGCGCGCTCAAGGGCCTGATGACCTGGTCGATCAACTGGGACGGCGCGCGCAGCTGGTCCTTCGGCGACAACGTCAGGTCGCTGCAGGGCCGCTGACCCGCCCCCGCCGGTCCGCGCCGGCTGGCCCGCGTCCGCCGGCGCGGCGTCAGCCGGCGCCCGCGCCGGGCGGCGGGCCCGGGGCCGCCCGGCCCGGGGCGCCGGCGGCGCCGGCCTCCGGCACAGAAGTCCAACCGGTGTCCGAAAAGTCCAATGGGTTGGGGTGCGGTGCGTGTTGTGCCGCGCCCCCGGGCGGGATCAGATGGATCTCATGCGCGATCCGTCACTCCCCGCCCACGAAGACCCCGCACCCGGCACCGGCACCCTGCCGCCGCGCGCCTGGTACGCCCACTCCGACGCCGCCCGGCTGCCGCTGGACGGGGCCTGGCGCTTCCGCCTCTCCCCCACCGCCACCACCCACGACACGTCCTTCGCCGAGCCCGGCCACGACACCTCCGGCTGGGACGAGATCGCGGTGCCCGGCCACTGGGTGCTGCAGGGCGGCGGCCGGCACGGCGCGCCCGCGTACACCAACACCCTCTATCCGTTCCCGGTCGACCCGCCGCGTGTGCCGGCCGAGAACCCGACCGGCGACCACCTGCGCACCTTCGACCTGCCCGCCGGCTGGCCGGCGGGCGGCGAAGGCGAGGAGAGCGACGCAGCCGTGCTGCGCTTCGACGGGGTGGAGTCGCACGCGCGCGTCTGGCTGAACGGCACGGAGCTGGGCGAGTTCAAGGGCTCGCGGCTGCCGCACGAGTTCGCCGTCGGCCGGCTGCTGCGCCCCGCGGGCAACGTGCTCGCCGTCCGCGTCCACCAGTGGTCGTCCGGCAGCTACCTGGAGGACCAGGACCAGTGGTGGCTGCCCGGCATCTTCCGCGGCGTCACGCTGCTGCACCGGCCCGCGGGGGCCGTGCGCGACTTCTTCGTGCACGCCTCGTACGACCACGTGACCGGCGCGGGCACGCTCCGCGTGGACTGCGCGCCCGAGGGCCGCGTCACCGTGCCGGAGCTGGGCGTCGACGTCGCCACCGGCGAGTCCGTGACGCTGCCGGTCGAGCCGTGGACCGCGGAGGTCCCGCGGCTGTACGCGGCGGAGCTGGCCACCGCGGGCGAGCGGGTCCCGCTGCGGGTGGGCTTCCGCACCGTCGCCGTCGAGGACGGCGTGCTGAAGGTCAACGGCCGCCGCATCCTGCTGCGCGGCGTGAACCGGCACGAGTTCCACCCCGAGCACGGCCGCGCCGTGGACGCGGCGACGATGCGCGCCGACGTGCTGCTCATGAAGCGGCACAACATCAACGCCGTGCGCACCAGCCACTACCCGCCGCACCCCGCGTTCCTCGACCTCTGCGACGAGCTGGGCCTCTGGGTCATCGACGAGTGCGACCTGGAGACGCACGGGTTCCACGCCGTCGGCTGGCGCGGCAACCCGGTGGCCGACGAGCGCTGGACCCCGGCGCTGCTGGACCGCGCGGCGCGCATGGTCGAGCGGGACAAGAACCACCCGTCGGTCATCATGTGGTCGCTCGGCAACGAGTGCGACGCCGGCGCCGGCCTGACCGCGATGGCCGACTGGATCCGCGGCCGGGACCCCGGCCGGCTCCTGCACTACGAGGGCGACCGCACCAGCCGGGACGCCGACGTCTACTCCCGGATGTACGCCGCCCACGACGAGGTCCGGCGCATCGGCGAGCGCACCGAGGACCCCCTCGACGACCCCGCGCTGGACGCGCGCCGGCGGGCGCAGCCGTTCGTGCTCTGCGAGTACGCGCACGCCATGGGCAACGGCCCCGGCGGGCTCGCCGACTACCAGCGGCTGTTCGAGTCGTACGAGCGCTGCCAGGGCGGCTTCGTCTGGGAGTGGATCGACCACGGGATCGCCCACCCCGAGCTGGGCTTCGCCTACGGCGGGGACTTCGGCGAGGAACTGCACGACGGCAACTTCGTCTGCGACGGCCTGCTGTTCCCGGACCGCACGCCGTCGCCGGGGCTCACCGAGTTCGGCCACGTGATCCAGCCGGTGCGCATCGAGGGCGGCGACTCCCCCGGCCAGGCCGTCGTCACCAACCTGCACGACTTCGCCGGTCTGGACCACCTCGCGTTCACCTGGACATACGCCGTCGACGGCGCGGAGACCGCGGGCGGTTCCGCGGCCGTGCCGCCGCTGGCGCCGGGCGAGAGCGCGAAGGTCGAGCTGCCCGGGGGCACCGCCCACGCGCGAAGCGCTGTGGGGGAGCCCGGCGCGCCGCCCGCCGGCGAGGCGCAGTGGACCGTCACCGCCCGGCTCGCCGCGGACACCCCGTGGGCGCCGGCCGGGCACGTCGTGGCGCGCGGGCAGTGGCCGGCCGCGCCGCGCCCGCCGCTCGCGCGGCCCGCGGGGGCGGCGCCCGTACGCGACGACGCGCTGGTCCGGCTGGGACCGGCGACGTTCGACGCGCGGACGGGCGAGCCGCGGACGCTCGCCGGCGTGCCCGTGGCGGGGCTGCGGCTGGCGGTGTGGCGGGCGCCGACGGACAACGACCTCGGCGCCGACTGGCAGCCGGGGAGCGACCTGGCGCGGCGCTGGCGCGGGGCCGGGCTGCACCGGCTGCGGCACCGGCCCGACGCGGTGGCGGTCGCGGACGGCGCGCTGACGGTCCGTACCCGGGTGGCGCCCGCCGCCACCGACCTGGGCCTGGCCGCCGAGTACCGGTGGACCGCGGACGCGGACCGGGTGGCGCTGACGGTGTCGGTGACGCCGAAGGGCGACTGGGACGGCCTGCCGCTGCCGCGGCTCGGGATCCGCTTCGCGCTGCCCGCCGGGTACGGCGCGGTGCGCTGGTACGGCGGCGGGCCCGGCGAGGCGTACCCGGACACCGGCGCCGCGGCGCTGCTCGGCCGCTGGTCGGCGAGCGTGGACGAGCTGCAGACGCCGTACGTGCGCCCGCAGGAGAACGGGGCGCGCGCCCGGGTGCGCTGGGCTGAGCTGTCCGGCGCCGGTACCGGGCTGCGGATCGAGGGGGAGCCCGAGTTCGCGCTCACGGCCCGGCGCTGGACCACCGAGGAGCTGGACGCCGCGACGCACCGGCCGGACCTGGTGCCGGGCGACCGGGTGCACGTGACGCTGGACCACGCCCGCCACGGCATCGGCTCCGCGTCCTGCGGCCCCGGTGTGCTGCCGCGGTACGCGCTGGACGCGCGCCCGGCGACGTTCACGTTCGTCTTCGCCGCCGCGGACGGCCGCTGACGCGGGCCCGCCCCGCCCGGACGTTCCGCTTCCGGGCGGGGCGGGCCGGGGCGCCGGTCCTCGGCGGCGGTCCCACCGCTGTCGGCACAGCGGGGGGCGGCACCGTCAGAACAGCGAGTACAGCAGCCGGTTCGGCGAACCGCTGCGCGGGTCCTGCACCTTGCCGGGCGTGGTGTTGTCCACGACGGCCTGGCTGACCTGCGCGGGGGTCGCGGAGGGGTGCTGCTGCAGGTACAGCGCGGCGACGCCCGCGGTGTGCGGGGTGGCCATCGAGGTGCCGGAGATGGTGTTGACGGCCCTGTCGGAGTCGGACCAGCTCGACGTGATGCCCACGCCCGGCGCGAACAGGTCCAGGCAGGTGCCGTAGTTGGACCAGGAGGCGCGCCGGTCGGTGTTGTCCGTGGCGCCGACCGTGAGGGCGCCGGGCACGCGGGCGGGCGAGTAGTTGCAGGCGTTCTGCGGCCAGCCGAAGATGTTGCCGTTGCCGGCGGCGATCGCGTACGTCACACCGGCGTCGATCGACCGCTCGACGGCGTTGTCGAGCGCGGTGCTGGCGCCGCCGCCCAGGCTCATGTTGGCGACGGACGGGCCGTCGGCGTCGGCGGTCACCCAGTCGATGCCGGCGACGACGCCCGCGGTGGTGCCGGAGCCGCTGCAGTTCAGGACCCGTACGCCGACCAGCTCCGCCTCCTTGGCCACGCCGTACGTGCTGCCGCCGACGGTGCCCGCGACGTGGGTGCCGTGGCCGTTGCAGTCCTGGCCGTTCTGGCCGTCGCCGACGGAGTCGGTGCCGATCGAGGCGCGCCCGCCGAACTCGTCGTGGCCGGTGCGGATACCGGTGTCGATGATGTAGGCGGTGACGCCGGCCGCGGTGGTGTCGTACGTGTACGTGCTGCTCAGCGGCAGGTCGCGCTGGTCGATGCGGTCCAGGCCCCAGGTGGCGTCGCTCTGGGTGTCCGCGACCCGTACGACGGCGTCCTGCTCGACGTACGCCACCCGCGGGTCGCGGGCCAGCTCGGCCGCCTCCGCCTTGCTCATCTCGGCGGAGAAGCCGCGCAGGGCGGTGCGGTAGACGTGCTCGGGCCGGACGTCCGCGGTGCCGGCGAGGTCGCGCGCCGCGGAGCGGGTCTCGGACTTCGCGACCTCGCCGTTCTTCAGGACGACGATCCACTGGCCGTCAACGGCCGTGGTGGACGGGGCGAGCCGGAGGTCGCCGTCGGGGGGTGCGCTGTTCGCGCCGGTTCCCGCGGCCAGTTGGGCGCCGGCGGCGAGGGCGAGGGCCGAGAGCACCGTCGTCGCTCGGCGCAGCGGTGTGGGGGTGAGTCTCATCTGGTGCACCAGAACCTTTCGTTGACCGGATCACGGGCAATGAGGGGCAGTGCGGTGCGGATTGCCCGCCCAGGTGAGGGGCGGCGCCCCGGCAGCGTCTCGCATGCCGGACGCCCCCACAAGTGGCAGGTTCACGCCAAATTGGCCCGCAGCAGCCGGTGGTGACCGGCACGGCCGGCCACGCGCGGAGCCGGCGGAGCCGTCCCCACCGGCTCCCGGCAGCCGGGAAACGGTGCCCGGGAATACGGAGACCCCCTCCTGTTGTCCGCATGGGGAAGCCCCGCAGACACCGGACGAGCAGGAGGAACACGTGGCGGCACCGGATGTGACGGCACCCGACGCGCAGGACGGGATACGGGGCCGGGCCCGCGGCTCGGCCCCCGTGCCGCTGTCCGTGCTGGACCTGGCCACCGTGGGCGCCGGGTACACCGCGACCGACGCGCTGCGCACCGGGGTCGCGCTGGCCCGGCTGGCCGAGGACCGCGGCTTCCACCGCTACTGGGTGGCCGAGCACCACTCGATGCCGGGCGTCGCGTCCTCCTCGCCCGCCGTGATCCTGGCGCACCTGGCCGCGCACACCGCGGCGATCCGGCTCGGCTCCGGCGGCGTGATGCTGCCCAACCACGCGCCGCTCGTCGTCGCCGAGCAGTTCGGCACGCTGGAGGCGCTCGCCCCCGGCCGCGTCGACCTGGGCCTGGGCCGCGCCCCCGGCACGGACGGCGCGACGGCGGCGGCGCTGCGCCGCACGGAGCGGCTGCGCGAGGGCGCCGAGGACTTCCCGCAGCAGCTCGCGGAGCTGATCCGCTTCCTCGACGACGACTTCCCCGACGGCCACCCGTACCGGCGGATCCACGCCGTGCCGGGCCCGGTGCAGGCCACCGCGGCCGGCGGGGTGCAGTCGGCGCACCGGCCGCCGGTGTGGCTGCTGGGCTCGTCGATGTTCAGCGCCCGGCTCGCCGCGGAGCTTGGCCTCCCGTTCGCCTTCGCGCACCACTTCGCCGCGCAGCACACCGGGCCCGCGCTGGAGCTGTACCGCGAGGCGTTCCAGCCGTCGGCCGTGCTGCCGGCCCCGTACGCGCTGATCGGCGTCTCGGTGCTGGCGGCCGAGGACGCGCGGGAGGCGCGGCGGCAGGTCACCGCCGGCGCGCTGAGCATGCTGCGGCTGCGCACCGGCCGGCCCGGTCTGGTGCCGTCGCCCGAAGAGGCGGAGCGGTACGAGTTCAGCCCGCTGGAGCGGGAGTTCGCCGACTCGTGGATCGGCAACGTGGTGCACGGCACCCCGGACGAGGTCTGCACCGGCCTGGGCGACCTGCAGAAGCGCACGGGCGCCGACGAGCTGATGCTCACCACGAACGTGCACGGGCCGCAGGCGCGGCTGCGCTCGTACGAGCTGATCTCGGACGCCTACGGGCTGCCGGCCGGCGCCGGGGCAGCCGCCGGCACCGACGCCGCCGTGTGACGGGAGGCGGCCGCGGCGGTGCCCGCCGCGGACGCCTCCCGTACGGGCCCGGGTACCGCGCTCAGGCGCCTTCGCCGAGCAGCGCGCCGGGCCGCTCCCGGCCGGCGGCGGCACCGGCGGCGACGTCCACGCGCGCGCCGGTCTCCTCGTCGACGACCCCGACGCGGATCACCGGCGGCCGCGGGCTGTCCAGCCCCGCCTTCGCGTCCATCGCGAAGACCACGGACACCGGCCGGCCGGCGCCCTCGGCGGTCCCGTGCAGACCGGTGTAGCGCAGGAAGCGCCAGCCGTCCTCGTCCCAGTGCTCGCGCAGCCCGGAGCGGACGACGTGGGTCACCGTCTGCCACGCCAGGGAGCGTTCCAGCAGCTCGACGGAGCCCTCGACGGGCACCGCCGCGGGGTCGCCGGCCCGGCCCGGCCCGCCGTGCAGCGGGTGGCCGAACAGCCGCAGCCGCAGCCTGCGCAGCGGCAGCCGGACGGCGCGGTCGGGGTCGCCGAAGAGCAGCCACGCCAGCGCCGTGCCCGCGGCCAGCAGGCCGAGCGCGGCGCCCGGCCGGTCCCGCAGCGCCTCCCACCACGGCCCGCCGGCCGGCGCCGGCACACCGCCGGCCGCGAGGCCGTCGGCCAGCACGACCGCCCCGCCGGCCAGCACGAAGCCGGCCCTGGCGAAGGCCCGTACGCCGATGGGCGCCTTGTCCCGCGCGGTGCAGCCGCAGGACGCGTCGGGCGCGGTGGCCCTGGCGTACCCGAGGTACGCCGCGAAGCCCGCGCCCGCGAGCGCCGCGGCCGCCCCGGTGACCAGCGGCCACGCCAGCGCCACCAGCACGAGCGCGACGAGCAGCTCCGCCGCCCCGACCGCGCGCAGCGCGACCGTGGCGCGCGGCAGCCCGCCGAGCCGGCGCTCCAGCACGGTGTCCGCCGCCTGCGCCCGGGTGTTGCGTCCGAACAGCTTGGTGCCTCCGGTCCAGCCGAGCACGCCGCCGACCAGCAGTGCGATCATGCTGCCTCCGTCCTCGAAGCGGTCCCGGCCGTCAGTGCCCGACCGTGATCCTGGCGATGTCGACCGACCCGTCCTTGGGGCGCCAGGCGCCGAGCACCAGCGCCTGCTGGCCCATCCGCAGCCCCGACAGGTCGTCGGTGAGCGCGGCGCCGGCGTACGAGGCGGTGGAGCGGCCCGGGACGATGCGGCCGATCAGCTCGCCGCCGTGGTAGCCGAGGGCCAGCCGGTCCTTGCCGATGCCGCGGACGGTGACGTCGAGGTTGACGATGTTCACCCAGACCGCGTCGGCGGCGACGGTGCCGTCCGGCATCTCCAGGCCGCGGGCGTAGAGCCCGTCGCCGGTCTCGATGTCGGCGGCGGTGGTGGGGTGCAGCTTCCAGATGCTGGTGGCGTTGGTGAGCTGGATGCGGTGCCGTTCGCCGTACGAGCCGGCGACGTGCAGCAGGGTGCCGCCCTCGATGCCGGTGATCAGCCCTTCGGCGAACGAGGTGTCCGCGACCGCCGGGTCGAGCGGCGGGGTGGGCGCCGCGAACGCGGCGTCGGGGTCCACGGCGCCGAGCGCCGTGGCGCCGACGACGGTGGCGCCGCCCAGTGCGGTGGCGGACAGGAAGCGCCGCCGGTCGAACGTCGAGCCCGTTGCGTCGTTCATGGCCGCGCCTCCTTCACTCGTAGATCCAGACGCCGGTCTTGCCGGAGCTGAGGCTGGCGATCTGGGAGTACGCCGCGGGCGTCAGGTCGAGGATGCGGTTGGTGCGGCAGACGCCGTCGCAGCAGGTCGCCTCGCCGCAGAAGCTCTTGGTGCGCGGCCCGCAGTCCGTGATGGTGATGCAGACGGCCGCCCGGGAGCACTGCTGGACGACGCGCATGACGGAGCCGCAGCCGCGGCGCGGCAGGTTGCCCTCGCCGCACAGGTCGGGCCGGGTGATGTCCCAGCACGCCGCGGACGCGTTCGGCCAGGCGCCGTGGTTCGAGGCGGAGCGGCAGTTGCCGCAGGCGCCGCCGCCGGCGGAGCCGCAGGGGCCCCAGGCCGCGCCGCAGCAGAACCAGGTGGCCTCGCCGCGCCAGAGGTAGTTCGTACTGCATGCCATGTGTTCGAGCTCCCTTCGATTGGCCCGTACATGACACTCCGAGGTGCCTGTGGGGGTGTCGTACGGGTGCCGAGAGCCCGCCGGGGGGACACGTGTGGCGGACGGCCCGAGCGTGACGTGCCGCACACCCGCGGTCAAACGGGCGCCGCGGCGCCAGTGGACCGGTCCTCTGGTGTAACCGCGGCGCAAGCCCGTCCGTACGGCCGCGGGCGCTCCGCACGGCCGGGCGCTCCCGCCCGCCCACGTGCCGCCCCGCGCTCCCCGTGCGCCGCTCCCGCCCCGGTCGGGACGTGACACGATAGGGGCAACCGGCGCACCGCGCCGGGCAGTTGCGTCGGGAGCACGCGGAAGCACGCGCACGTACGGGAGAGGGGAGCCCGGTGACCGGTTTCAACAGGGGTGTCGGCAAGGTCGAGATCGCGCTGAGGTGGGACCCCAGTCCCCTCGGTGCGCCGCCTCACGACCTGGACCTCGTGGCGGCGACGTACAGCGCCGACGACCCGCAGGGCGAGCCGGCCTACCTGGTCCACTTCGACAGCCGCTCCCCCGACGGCACCATCACCCTGCAGCGGCACAGCCACACCGGCCAGGGCTTCGGCGCCGACGAGGTGCTGACGCTGGAGTTCGCGCGCATCTCGGCCGCGTACGCCCGCGTCGTCGTCGGCGTCGCGATCCAGCAGGGCTCCGGCCGGCTGACCTTCGGCGAGGTGGCGGCGACCGGCGTGCAGGTCCGCGAGGACCACGTCGAGCTGGCCGCCGACGACTTCGCCGGGGTCGCCGGCGCCACCGCCGCCACCGTCGCGGAGTTCGTCCGCGGGGACTCCGGCAGCTGGCGGTTCCGCCCCGCGGTGCGCGGCTTCGACGCCGACCCCACGCAGTTCACCGCCCTCATGGGGACCGTGTCCGGCGACTGACGGCCGGCCGGCCCCGGGGGGTGCCACCGCGCCACGCAAGGCTGCCGGTGGCACCCCCGGGGGCCGCCCTAGCGCCGCCAGGTGCTCAGCGAGTCGGACAGCTCCGCCGCGGCCGCCACGACCCGCTCGGTGATGTGCCCGGCACGCTCGTCGTCGATGCGGAAGTGCGGCCCGGCGACCGTGACCGCGGCGACCACCTTCTCGCCCACCCCGATGGGCGCGGCCACCGCCCACACGCCCTCGTCGACCTCCGCCTCGCTCTTGGACCACCCCTGCGCGGCGACGGCCTGCACCTCGGCCAGCACCGAGTCCCGCTCCGCGGGCGACGGCGCGGGGCGCAGCCGCTCGAAGTAGTGCCGGGCCCACTCCTCGCCCATCGCGGCGAGCAGCACCTTGGGGCCGGCGCCGCGGTGCAGGCTCATGATCTGGCCCGGCTCGAACGACAGCCGGATCGTGTGCTCGGGGTGGCTCATCTCCACGCAGGTCGCGAAGTCGCCCACGCGCCGGATCACGAGGGCGGCCTCGCCGGTCTCCTTCGACAGCCGCTCGACGAGCGGGCGGAGCACCCGGGAGACCGGGAACGCCTGCTCCGCGCTGCGGGCCAGCAGGAAGATCCGCGGGGAGAGCACGTAGGTGCCGCCGCCGTTGTCCTCCACCATGTCCATCTCGCGCAGCAGCGAGACGAACCGGTAGGCGGAGGGCACCGAGATCCCGACGGAGTGCGCGATCTCCTCCACGCTCAGCTCCGGCCCCTTCTCCGTGAAGAGGAGAAGGATCTTCAGCACCCTCCTGGCGCTGTCCACGCCGGGGGTCCGCTCCCGCCCTTCTGACACGATGCGCTCGCCCTTCTGTACTCGTGGTGTGGCCCCGGGACGCGTCAGGCGGAGTACGTGCCGACGAGCCGGTTCTGCTCGATGACGCGGTCGCCGTACGTGCTCAGGAACTCCTCGCGCGACGGCTCGCCCGCGACCGGGGTGTCGAGGGCGTAGACCCAGAAATAGTAGTGATGGGTGCCGTGCCCCGGGGGCGGCTGGGGTCCGGTGTACGCCCTGTCGCCAAGAGAGTTGGGGCCCTCGCGGACGGTGCCCGCCGGGTTCGCCGCACCCGCGGAGGGCACGGCGGGCGCGGCCGGGTCGATGCCGTAGACCACCCAGTGGGTGAAGCCCTGCGGCAGCGGCGCGTCGGGGTCGTGGACGATCAGCGCCAGTTCGGCCGTGCCGGCGGGGACTCCGGTGATCCCGACCTCGGGGGCCGTGTTGCCGTGGTCGGCGGCGTGCCGGTCCGGGATGCGCTCGCCCGGGCCGAGGCCGCGGACGGCGACGGCGAGGTCCTTGATGTTCACGGGCATGTCTCTTCGGTCCTCTCGGTGGCGGTACGCGGGTCGGGTCGGCCCGTCGTACGGTCGAGCATGCGGACGATCTCGTCCGCGACGGTCTGCGGGTCCTCCTCGGGCACGTAGTGGTCGAGCCCGGGGAGCTGTACGGCGCGGAAGTCGGGGCGCAGTTCGCGGGTCGCGGCGAAGGCCCGCGGGGAGACGATCGCGCTGTGCTCGCCGCGCAGCAGGGTGACGGGGACGTCGACGGCGCCGGCCGCCGCGGCGAAGTCGCGCCGCAGGCCGTCGACGGTGCGGGCCATGGCGCCGGGGTCGGCGAGCGGGCGCAGCTCCGGGCCGGCGCCGGCCGGGGCGTAGCCGTAGCGGCGTCGGCGGCGGACGGCGTCGGCGGGCAGCAGCGGGTAGCGCTCGCGCAGGTACGCCTCGACGTCCGGCCCCGAGGCGAAGGTCCGGTCGCCGCCGCGCACCCGGGTCTCCAGCGCGTCGAGCACGGCCGGCTCGACGTACGGGGTGTAGTCCACCGCGACGACGCCGGCGACCACCTCGGGGTGCTCGGCGGCGAGCACCACGGCGTTGCGGGCGCCGAGGGAGTGCCCGACTGCCACCACCGGGCCGCAGTCCAGCGCGCGGATCAGGGCGAGCACGTCGGCGGTGTACGCGGCTGCGGTGTATGCGGCGGCGGTGCAGCCGTCGGCGGGCTTGCCGCTGCGGCCGTGGCCGCGCTGGTCGACGGCCACGGTCCGCACCGCATCGCCGAGCCGGGCCACCACGGCGTCCCAGACCCCGAGGCTGGCGGTGGTGCCGTGCAGCAGCACGACAGCCGGGCCGGCCCCGGCGTCGCGTACGCACAGCTCGACCTCCCCGGCGCGCACGTGCCGCAGGCCCGGCGGCACGCCCGGCGGCGCGTCGGGCGGTGCCGCGGCACGGGCCGCGGGGTGGGACGCGGGCGGTCCGTGCGGCGCCGGGTCGGGCGGCTGGGGCAGGTGGGTCACGGTCGGCTCCGCCCGCTCACACCGGCTTGATCGCGGAGAGCGCCTTGCGGACGCTCACCAGGCCGTCGACGATGTCGGCGCGCTTGGCGGCGACTTCGCCCTCGCCGTACTCGTACAGGCCGCCGCCCGTCTTCATGCCCAGCCTGCCCTCGGCGGTCAGCTCGGTGACCAGGGAGGAGACGCCGGACTCGGTGGACAGGTCGCGGTTGAGGTAGGAGCCGACGGCCTGGTAGATGTCCAGGCCCGCCATGTCGACCAGCCGCATCGGGCCGATGACGGCGAGCTTGTAGCCGACGCCCCACTTCACGACGGTGTCCAGGTCCCGCTGGGAGACCACGCCCTCCTCGACGAGGGCCATGCATTCCCGCAGCACCGCGTAGAGCACGCGGTTCTCGACGAAGCCGGGCACCTCCTTCTCGACCACGGCCTCGTAGCCGAACGCCTCGACGATGCCGACGAGCTGCTCCTCGACGGCGGCGCCGGTGCGTTCCCCCCGGACGATCTCGATCATCGGGATGAGGTGCGGCGGGTTGGACCAGTGCATGCCGATGAGGCGTTCGGGGTGGGCCATGTCCACCGCCATGTCGGAGATCGGGATGCCGGAGGTGTTCGTCGCGATGATCGCGTCGTCCCGCACCGCGGCCTCGACCTGGGCGAGCACCGTCTTCTTCAGCTCCAGCTGCTCCGGCACCGCCTCGATGACGAGGTCGGCGCCGTCGAGCGCCTTGGCCTGGTCGCGTTCGAAGGTGACGGAGCCGCCGGGTGTCACGGGCACGTCGAGGCGGTCGAGGTGCGCGACGACGCCGGCGCAGGTCCCCTCCGCCCGCGCCAGGGCCTCCTCGCTGACGTCGTGGAGCCGTACGCCGGATCCGTAGCGGGCGAGCAGCGCGGCGATGCCGGGCCCCATGCTCCCCGAACCGAGGACGGTGCTGGTGGTGGGAATGCTCACGGTGGTTCCTTTCGTGCTGCGGCGGGCCGGCGGGGTCAGCGGCCGGCTTCGAGCCGGTCGAGCTTGCGGTTGAAGTACATCCAGTAGTTGTCGCGGGCCCGCTCGGGGTAGATGCGGCGGTTCTTCTCGACGCTCTCGTCGGCGTCCGGCGGGTCGTACGGCAGGCCGGAGGCGGCCAGGGTGAGCTGGAAGGCCGCGGCCTTCTCCAGGAAGATGCCGGCGAGCGTCGCGTCGCGGACGTTGCGGCCGACGAACGAGGCGCCGTGGTTGGCCTGGAGCACGGCGTCGGCGTCGCCGAGGACGCGGGCCAGCGCCTTGCCCAGCTCCTGGGTGGTGATGATGTGGCTGGTCGAGTCGAAGCGCGGGACGCCGTGCTCGGCGAACCACACGCCGTGGTTGTTCACCGGCTCGATCCGCGCGCGGCCGGCGCCGAAGACCGTGGCCTGGAAGGGGTGCGAGTGGCCGACGACGTGGACGTCGGGCCGGGCGAGCATGATCTCGGCGTGCAGCGGCCATTCGAGGTGGCGCAGCCCCTGGCCCTCCAGCACGTTGCCGTCGAAGTCGATGAGGATGTAGTCGCCGGCGTGTACCTCCTCCATGCCGAGGTTGCCGCGCTTGAGCCACAGCCCGCGGCCGTGCGGGTCGCGGTACGACAGGTGGCCCATGGACATGTCGCCGTGGCCCTCCATCTCCAGGATCCGGTGGGCCCTGGCGAGGTTGTCGAGCACGTTGGCGACGGAGTCGTCCTGGGAGTACAGCGCATCGCTGGTCTGCATGGGATACCTCCTGGTCACCGGGCGGACCCGGACGCGGCCTGCGCGCGGGCCTCGGTCACGGTCAGGCCGCCGACGCGCTCGTGCACCCGGCCGCCGCTGGCGACGGCCACGCAGACGAACAGCTCGTCGGGGCGCGGCACGTCGGGCACGGAGACGGTGACGGCGTCGTAGTGGGAGCGGACGTACACCTCGTCCTTGTACGCCAGCGGGATGTCGAGGCTCGCGCCGGCGGCCGCGGTCTTGGTGGCCGAGGAGATCCACGCCGCCCCGCCGCCGACGGCCTCGCGCAGCGCGTTGCCGAAGACGGTGGTGACGCAGGCGACGACGTGCTCCTGCTCGCCGGCCAGCCCGGCCAGCCCGCCCTTGCCGTAGCTCTCCACCTCGGCGCCGCCGAGCAGCGCCGCGGCCCGCCGGCCGAGCGCCGTCCCCAGCGCGGCGCTCGGCGCGGTGAGCGCGGACAGGTCGTCGGCGTAGCGGCCGGCGAACGGGTTCCTGATGACGACGCCGCAGACGGCCTTGAGCAGCGGCCGCGCGGCGACCGGGCCGTTCTCGTGCAGCGTCTCCTCGACCAGGCCGACCCAGCGCCGCACCTGGTAGTCCTTCGTCACCTGCTCCTCGGGGGTCATCAGGTTCCTCTCCTCAGTGGTCTCGGTGGAGTCCGGTGCCGGTGCGGCCGCCGGGGGCCGTGGGCCCGGAGGCGGAGCCGCTCAGCTCTGCCCGACGGACAGCGCGTGCCGGTTGGGGTTGGTCGGGTCGTACAGGGCGGTTTCGAGGTTCTCGAGCGTGAACTGGTTGCCCTCGGACATCGACCGGGTGGCGGCGAAGTCGGCGGAGCGGCGCTGGCAGCGGTCCGTGACGGGCCGCTCCAGCTCCTCCCAGCGGACCAGGGCCGCTTCGACGTCGCCGTCGTCGGCCTCGGTGGCGGCGACCGCGAGGGTGTACGCGTTGGCCATCGCGCAGCCGGCGCCCTGGGCGAGCGCGGGGGGCATGGCGTGGGCGGCGTCGCCGACGAGGGCGACGGCGCCGCGGCGCCACTCGGCGACGGAGGTGGTCTCGTAGCCGTAGTAGCGGGGGTCCGCGGCGGTCGCGGCGGCCCGCAGGACCGGGGTCAGCTCGGGGTACGCGGACGTCCACAGGTCCAGGTCGATGGGGGTGCGGCTGCCCTGCTCGTCGGCGCGGGGCGCGCCGAGGGCGAGGTACAGCTCGCGGTCGTTGCAGGGCACGTAGAGCACGCGCAGATAGCGGGGTTCGAGGTTCCAGAAGTCGATGACGTTGTCCCACTCGCCGGGCCCGAGTTCGGCCCGGTGGCGCGGCACGAGGAAGCGGGTGATCCCGTCGCGCGACTTCCAGCGCTCCTGCTCGAAGCCTATGGAGTCCCGGACCTTCGACTTCACCCCGTCCGCGCCCACGACGAGGTCGGCGTGCAGGGTCTCGCCGGAGGCCAGGGTGACCCGGCCGCGGGGGTCGGCCGCGACCACCTCGGAGCCGGTACGGATCTCCACGCCGGCGGCGAGTGCGGCGTCCAGCAGGCACCTGTGCAGGTACGGCCGGGTCATCGTGCGCCAGGGCAGGCCGCCGAAGTCCTCGTGGGACACGGTGGCGTGCTGGAAGCGGGTCTCGTAGTACGGCGGCGTCATCGAGCCGGCCAGCACCGCCTCGTACGCGCCGATCGCCTTGAGCACCTTGAGGCTGTTGTGCCACAGGACGATGCCGGCCCCCTGCTCGCGCAGCTCCGTTCCCTTCTCGTGCACCCGCACCGACCACCCGCGCCGGGCGAGCGCCGCGGCCGCGGTCAGCCCCGCGAACCCCGCGCCGGAGACCTCCGCGTGGCGCCCGCGCCTGTCAACCGTGGTTTCCATAGCTCCGCTCTCACTCGTCGGGCCGGCCGCCCGGAGGCGGCCGGCTGCGCCTTCAGTTGCCGGCGTCGTTCCCGGCACCGGAGCCGGCGCCGGCCTGCGCGGCCTTCTCGACGAACTTCTCCTCGTAGACGTCCTGAACGTCGGGGGCGCCGCCCCCCAGCACGTCCTGGTGGTCGAGGGTGTCGATGGTCGCCTGCCACACCTGCCGGTCCATCGCCCCGAGGCCGTGCTCGTCGGTGACGTCGCTGGTGAAGGTGTGGTCGATGTCGGCCTGCAGCTGCCGCTCGAACAGGTCGGCCTTGTCGCGCAGCTCCGGGGACGACCCGGCGAGGATCTCGGCGGTCTTCTCCGGGTTCTGCTGCACGTAGTCGAAGGCCTTGAGGTAGGCGTTGGTGAAGCGCTGCACCAGGCCGGGGTCGTCCTCCACCATCTCGTCGCTGGTGAACAGCCCCGAGCCGTAGCCCTCGTAGCCGTGCTCGGAGCCCAGCAGGACGTCGAGGGAGCCCGGGCCGCCGGCGGCGTCCTCCAGCTGCGGGACCTCGGCGTCGATGTAGCAGGGGACGGTGTCGACCTTGCCCTGGATCAGGTAGTTCTCGTACGGCGGCGTGACGCTGACCTCCTTGAGGTCGTCGCGGTCCATGCCGTTGGCCGCGAGCAGCGCCTGGTAGAAGATGAACGTCGAGCCCGCGGCGTGGATGCCGGCGGTCATGCCCTTCAGGTCGTCGATGGACCGCAGCCGGTTCTCGTCCTTCACCGTGCACATGGCCAGCGGCGAGGTCTGGTTGACGGCGGCCAGGGCGGTGACGGGCACGTCCTGGGAGCGCGCGGTGATGAGCGACGGCAGGTCGCCGAAGCCGAAGTCGGCGCGCCCGGTGCCGACGATGCGCAGCGCGTCGGGCGACCCGGTGCCGGTCTTGATGTCCTCGACGTCGATGCCCTCGTCCTCGAAGTAGCCGAGTTCGTCGGCGACGTAGAACATGCCGTGGTTACCGCGGACTTGGTAGTCGAGCTGCACGCTGACCCGGTCGAGTCCGCCGTCGCCGGAGTCGTCGCCCGAGTCGCCGCCGCAGCCCGCGAGAATCAGTGCCGCGGTGGTCGCGCCCGCGATACCGGCGGCGGTTTTCCTACTCTGCCTGAGTTTCTTTCCGGAGGGGAACATGTTGGGCTCCTAGTGCAGGAGAGAATGCCTTGCCGGATTCAACGGGTGGTGTCGGCCTTGATGTGCGGGAAGCGTTTGCGGAGCACGAACTCCAGCAGCGACATCCCGTAATAGAGGATCAGGCCGAGCAGGGACACGAGGGTCAGGGCCGCGAACATGAGCGGGGTGTCCAGCTGTGTCGAGGCGAACTGGATGAGATAGCCGAGGCCGTTCTCCGCGCCGGCGAACTCGGCGACCACCGCGCCGATGACGGCGAGGGTGATCGCGATGCGCATGCCCGCGAAGAGGTACGGCAGCGAGGTGGGGATCCGGATACGGGTGAGGATCTGGTTCCGCGACGAGCCCACCGACCGCATGAGCAGCAGCAGGTCCTGGTCGACGGCCTTGAGGCCGACGATCGTGTTGAGGGTGATCGGGAAGAACGTGATCACCACGATGAGCAGCAGCTTCGGCGCGAGGCCGTAGCCGAACCAGAGGATGAAGATCGGCGCCAGGGCGACCTTGGGGACGACCTGGAAGAGCACGATCAGCGGGTACAGCGCGCGCTCCAGCCAGCCGAAGCGGACGATGAGCACGGCGAGCAGCACGCCTATGGCGAAGCTGAGGAGGAAGCCGTAGAGGATCTCCTGGGTGGTGACCCAGGCGGCCTCCCCGAGCATGTCGCGCGAGCGCCACATCTCGGCGAGGAACTCGCTCGGCTTGGCCAGCTCGAAGCTGGAGATGCCGAAGACCTCGACGGCCAGCTCCCAGAGCACGAAGGCGGCGACGAACACGACGAAACTGGGCCATACGCGCCGGAGCCAGGAGCGCACCGCGCCGCCGCGGGCCGGGCCGCCGCCCGGCCGCCGCCCGGCCGGCCTCTTCACGTCGTCCTGTGCGAGCACCATGTCAGACCGTCGCTTTCGGTTCCAGGTGGCCGCGCAGCCGCCCCGTGTACTCGGTGAACACCGGCTCGTCGAGCACCTCGCGGGTACGCGGCCGGGGCAGGGCGACGTCCAGGCTCTCCAGGAAGCGGCCCCGGTCCAGGCCCATCACGTGCACGGTGTCGGAGAGGAAGACCGCCTCGGAGATGGAGTGGGTGACGAAGACGACGGTCTTGCCGGTCGTCGCCCAGATCTCGGCGAGCTTGAGGTTCATCTCGTCCCGGGTGATGGCGTCCAGCGCGCCGAAGGGCTCGTCCATCAGCAGGATGGCCGGGTCCATGGCCAGCGCGCGGGCGAGGGACACGCGCTGCGCCATGCCGCCGGACAGCTCGTGCGGCAGCTTGTCCTCCGCCGCGCCGAGGCCGACCAGCTCCAGCGCCCGCCGCGCCGCGGGGGCGGCCTCGGCGGCGCGCTCGCCCGCGGCGATCTGCCGCAGCATGCTCGCGTTCTGCAGCGCGGACTTCCACGGCAGCAGCGCCGGCCGCTGCGGTACGAGGCCGATGACGCGGCCCTTGACCGCGTCGGCGGCCGGCTGCCCGCCGATCCGCACCGTGCCCCGCGTGGGTTCGAGAATTCCGCCGAGAATCTTCAGCAGCGTGCTCTTGCCGCACCCGGAGGGGCCGAGCAGCGTGACAAAGCTGCCGGGGGTGATGTCGAGGTCCAGGTTCTCCAGAACCGTCTGTTCCTGCTCGCGCCGAGCGAAACGCATTGCGATACCCTGCGCTGAAATCCCCATGGATTCCATGGAAAGCTCCTCTCCGCGCATCGGAGCGACACCGGAGTTGGACGATCGGGTTATCACTGTCTAAGAATGTGTTATCAAGCACGTTAGACACGTCGCCGTGAGGGCGTCAAGAGCCGAAACGAGGATTTCCCTCGGACGACGCAGCGCGGAAACCCGGAAGGGCGGCCGGAGCACCGGTGGTCAACCGGGCTCCGGCCGCCCCCGGGAGGTGGCCGGACCTGTGCCGCGTCGCGCTGCCGCGTTACCGCGCGCTCTCCCGTACGAACCGCAGCCGCAGCCGCGCGTAGAGGTCGTCGTCCGCGGACAGCTCCGGGTCGTCGTGCGGCCAGAGCCGGCGCGGGGTGCCGCCGGCGGCGCGGCAGGCCGCCGGGAGGGTGACGACGGCGCCGTCACCGGCGGCGAACCGGCGCTCGGCGTCGTCCACCGCCGCGGTCAGCGCCGCGCCGCGCAGCCCCGCGGCACGCAGCCGGGCGGCGGTGGCGGCGCGGGTCTCGACGGTGCCCTTCCAGCCGCCGTCGATGAGGGCGGCGAGGCCGGCGAGCGGGCGGGGTTCGAGGCGTTCGCAGGCGAGGACGACGAGCGTGGAGTCGCCGGCGGCCTCGCTCAGGTGCTCGCCGAGCCAGCGCACCGGCAGGTCGCGGACGGGCAGGGCGGGGTCGGCGGCCGGGTGCTCCGGACAGGGCACGACCTTCAGCCGGACGTCGGGCAGTTCCGCCGGCGCGGTGACCAGGAGGAGGCCGGCCTCGCGGCGGGCCATCCGCGCCACGGCCGCGCCCCGGACGGCGGCGGTGACGCTCTCGTCGCCGGGCGGCACGCCCGTTCCGTACGCCTCGGCCACGCTCCCGTACGCCGCCGGCCCGCCGCCCGCGCCGCGGGCGGCGTGTCCCGCCGCCACCGCCCGCGCGGCCCAGCCCGCCGCGTCCGCGCGGCCCTCCTCGCCCAGCGCCGCCAGGTCGTCCGGCCGCAGCCCGGCGGCGATCCAGCTGCGCAGCGCCGCCGCGCGGGCGCGCTCCCGGACGCGGCCGTGCCCGGCGCGGCCGTCCCCGGCGGCGGGGGTGAGGGCCCCGAGCAGGTAGCCCGCGGCCCACACCTCGCCGGCGGTCTCCGGCGGCAGCGCCCGCGGCGCCGGGCCGGCGGCGCGGGCGGCGTCGGCGACGGTCCCGTGCGCCACCCCGAGCAGCGCCGACCAGGGCCGCCACGGCCAGGTGAACGGCTGCTCCGCGGCCTCCTGCGCGCCGCTGCGCCGCAGCCGGACGTGGCAGCGGGAGGCGACGAGTTCGACGGCGTAGCCGAGGCCGCCGTGGCGTGCGGGGTCCGCCAGCTCCGGGCCGGCCCAGTGGGCGGTGCCGACGGGCCCGTCCGCGCAGGCGACGGCGAGCCGGATGCCGTGGTGGTCGTTGCCCGCGACCGACGGCCCGGTGCCGTGGTCCAGCACGTGCGGCACCGGCGCGACGACGGGGATGCCGCGCTCGGCGCAGAACACCGCGATGTGCTCGTCGTCGTCGCGGGTGTCGTCGGGGAACTCCGCCAGGTAGGCGGCGAGTTCGCGGGCGGTGTCCGCGGGCAGCGCCAGGCCCAGCGACGGCACCCACTCCCACGGCGCCAGCCGCACCGCGGCGTAGCCGCCGACGGCCGCCTGCCGCACCCGGTAGGAGTTGTACGGCGACACCCACAGCACGCTCAGCGACACGGCACGGTCGGGGTGCCGTGCGAGCAGCGCGGCGACGTGGCCGGCGAAGCCGGGCGCGAGGCGCGCGTCGTCCTGCACCACCAGGTGGTGGGTGGCGCCGGGCGCGACCGCCGCCCACGCGACCTTCGCGGTGCGCAGCGGGCTGGGGAGGCCGGCGGGGTCCGGGTCCCGGACGATACGGGCGGGCAGCGGCGCGCACTCGCCGGCGACGCGCTCGGCGCCGGCGAGGCGCGACGGATGGCACATGACGACGGTGCTGAGCCGGACGGGCGGCCGGGTCATGCGAGCGCTGCCCGGCCGCGGCCCGCGGCGCCGGGGTCGGCGGCACCCGGGTCTGCGCCGGACCCGGCCTCCGCGGGCGGCGGTCCGGCGGCCTCCGCCGCCCGTGCCGCGTCGACGATCAGCGCCTCGAACCCCGTCAGCATCGCCTCCGCGGCCGGTTCGCCGATCAGCCCGGTGTCCACGGTCAGCGACACCGGCATGAAGTGCCTGCTGCTGTACACGTGCCAGGCCACCGACGTCTCCGACTGCCGGCCGAGCGTCTGCCACTCGATCACCGACCGCTCCGGCGGCGCGCCGTCCCGCTCGCGCCGGTCCACCGACCGCGCCTCGGTGAGCAGGTCCCGCAGGTCGTTGTACCAGCAGGTCCGGTCCGTCGGCCGGCCGCGCCGCTCGTCCAGCGCGCGCAGGTCGTCCAGCAGCGCGGACTTGTCGTAGTAGGCGTGGTAGTACGTCTTCATCGCCGCCTGCGCCGCGCGCCGGGCCAGCGCCTCGAAGCCGGCGGGCCCGGCGTCCGGGGCGAGCCCGGCGTCGAGCGTGAACAGGCCCTCCAGCGTCACCGTGCTCACCGCCTCCCGCAGCGCCGGCTGGAACCGGTTGCTCACCATCACCTGGAACACGGCGCGGTCGTGCCGCGACTGCCGCGCCACCACCGCCGAGGCGGCGGCGAGCAGGACCGCCGCGGAGCTGATCCGCCAGCGCCCGGCCAGCGTGTGCAGCGCCCCCGGCAGGCTCGGCGAGGCGAGCACCGCCTGCCGGTAGGCCGGCGCGGCGCCCGGCCGGCGGGTGAACAGCCGCTCGGGGGCGTCGCGCAGCGACTCCGTCCAGTGCCGCCGCGCCGCCCGGTCCCGCTTGCGGCCCTTCTCCGACGCCTGGTACGCGGCCTCCGCCAGCGGCTGGTGCCCGCGGCTCGCGGCGCGCAGCGCCGCCGGGTCGGCGCCGCGGAGCAGCTCGGCCAGGGCGTCGTGCAGCACCGTCAGGCCCATCGCGTCGGTGGCGACGTGCGCGAGGACGAGTACGACGCGCACCACCCGCCCGTCGGCGCGCACGAGCGCGGCGCGCACCGGCCACTCGCGGTCGTACGCGAACCGCACGGCGCGCCAGTGGCGTTCGACGGAGTCGGCGAGCGCGGCCGCCGCCCCCGGGTCCGCGGGGTCCTCAGCGTCCTCGGGGTTCCCGGCGTCGAAGACGTACACGTCGAACGGGCCGCCGCCGTCCAGCTCCTGCCGCATGGCGCCGCCGTCGCCCACGTGGACGCGGGTGCGCAGCGAGTCGTACACGGTGAGCAGCCCGCGTACCGCCTCGACCGCGCGGGCCGTCGGCAGGGCCGGATCAACGGGCACCACCACCTTGACGTTGGTGCCGTGGTCGTCGGGCTCGGTGTCCAGCATGGCCCGCCGGATGGCCCACTGGCCCCAGGTCACGGGCCCCTCGCCGGCGGGCGCGCCGGCGACGCCGACGGTGACCACGCGGGCGGTGCGGCCCGCCACCTCGCTCAGTTCCGTACGCACAGGTCCCTCCAGTCACAGCTGCGGTGGTCGATGCGGCCGGGCGTGCGGCCGGTGGTGGCGACCGCGGCGGCGTACCCCGGTCCGATCGAGAGGTCGGCGACGGCGTAGTCGACGCCGTCGAGGCGACGGGCCGCCGGGCCGCCGCCGACGTCGCGGCGCAGGAAGTCCAGCAGCCGCCCGCCGGCGGCCTTGGCCCACGCCTCCTTGCGGGACAGCAGCAGGCACAGCCGCCGCACCCGGGCCCGGCCCGCGGGCAGCGCGGCGACCTGCGCCGCCTCGGCGGGTGCGAAGTACCGCCGGGCCAGCGCCAGCGGGTCGCCGTGCGGGTGTTCGGCCTGCAGGTCGACGCCGACGGGCGCGGCGCCGCCGACGGCGACGAGGGCGCGCAGCCCCGAGCGGGACAGGTTCCACTCGCAGCCCCGGCCCGCGCCGGTCAGCGCCGGTTTGCCGGACGGTCCCGGGGCCCAGCCGACCCGCTCCGGCGGCAGCCGCAGGTGGTCGGCGAGCAGCAGCCGGGCGGCGGCGTGCGAGCGGAGCAGCGCCGCGCCGCGTACGGGGTCGGCGAGCCGCGCCGCGCGCGCCCGTTCGGCGTCGGTGACCAGCCCGGCGGCGGGGCCCGCCGGTGCTCCCCCGGCGGCGCCGGCCTCCCCGGACAGGTCGACGTCCCACACCCGGACCGCGTGCCCGCCCATCTACGCGCCCTCCGCCGCGCGGCCGAAGCGCTGCCAGGCCGTGGCCAGCAGCAGCCCGCCGATGACGACGTTGCCGGCGGCCAGCGCGACGAAGTACGCCTCCGCGTGGTCCACGGCGCGGGCGATCAGCCCGCCGCCGACGTTGACCGCGCCGAGGTAGACGACGTCGGACGCGATGGTGATGTGCCCGTTGCGCACCTGCTGCAGGCTCATCGTCACCATGTTGAGCAGGCCGAACGCCAGCCAGCTCGGCGCGACGACGGTCAGGTAGTCGTCGGTGAAGGCGGCGGTGCCGGCGTCGTCGCTCATCAGCTCGCCGAGCGGGCCGGCCAGCGCGAAGCCGGCGGCCGCGAGGAGCGCGTAGACCGCCAGCACGTACCGCACGCCCTCGCGCAGGATCGGCCGCAGCAGGTGGCTCTCGCCGGCGCCGAGACTCTGGTTCATGGTGATCGCCACGGCCGAGCCGAGCGCGATCGCGGGCGACAGGGACAGCACCTGGACGGCGTGCGCGCCGCCGTAGCCGGCGACGGCTTCCGGGCCGAAGTCCGACAGCACCCACAGCGAGGTGTAGTTCATGCCGGCGATGAAGAGGTACGACACGGCCACCGGCACCCCGACGGTGACCAGGACGCCCACGGTCTGCCCCAGCGGCTCCGCCGGACCGCCGAGGCGCAGCAGCCCCGTGCGCGCGAGCAGGACCAGCCCCGCGGTCAGTCCGACCACCGAGGCGCCGGCGATGGACGCGGGCACCGCGAAGACGCCCATGCCGCCGTGGAAGCCGAGCACCCACACGCCCAGCACCTGCATGAGGGCCACGGCGACGGTGATGACCGACGCCGCCCGCGCGCTGCCCCAGCCGCGCAGCGTACCGGCGACCACGGAGGTGAGCACGGCCAGCAGGAACGAGGCGGCCACCAGCCGGGCGAAGAGCACGAAGTCGTCGTGCGAGGCGGCGTCCACGTCGAGCGTCTCCGCCATCTGCGGCGCGGCCACCGCGATGACCGCCGCGGCGACGGCGAAGCAGCCCAGGGCGATGGCCCCGATGCGGACCAGCGGCGGCTGCGAGGCGTCGCCGGCGTCCGCGCCGCGGCGGCGGGCGGAGACGACCTGGCTGCTGATCTCGATGCCCTCCTCCAGCGCCAGGAAGAAGAAGGCGACGGGGATGAACAGGGCCCGGATGTACAGCGCGTCGCCGCCCATGTTGCCCAGCAGCGCCGAGATGGCGAACTGCGCGCCGAGGCCGGTGACGACGCCGAGGCAGATGGGGACGGCCAGCCCGCGCAGCCGGCCGCGCAGGTCGGCGGGCACGGCGGGGGCGGCGTCCGGGGGCGGGTCGCCGTGCTCCTTGACGTCAGTCATCGAGGATCCTGCCTTTCCGGTGGCCCAGGGCGAGGTTGAGCCGCTGCACGGCGCCGGTGCCCTCCATGAACTCGAAGGCCCGGGCGTCCCGGTGGAACTTGTCCAGCAGCGGGTGCTCCAGCCGGGCGCCGGGCCCGAAGAGCCGGAGCGCGTACTCGGAGGTCTCCAGGGCCAGTTCTGCGGCCCGGTACTTGGCGGCCGAGGCCACCGTGCCGTCCCCGGGGTCGCGGTCGGCCTGCCCGGCGGCGGCCAGCACCAGCCGCCGGGTGCCGGCCAGCCGGCGCCGCAGCCCCTCCATCACCTGCGACTCGGCGGCGCGCAGGGCGTGGCGGTGGGTGGCGGCGTAGTCCCAGGCGGCCTGGGCGACGCCGAGGGCCATGGCGGCGACGACGGGCCGGGCGCGGTTGAAGGTGCGCATCGCGCCGACGATGCCGCGGCGGGTCGCGGACAGGTGCATGCCGAGGATGTCGGAGGCGGCCACGGGCACGTCGGCGAGGCGGACCTCACTGAGCCCGATGGCGCGCATGCCGGTGGTCGGCAGCGCGGTGGCCGTGAAGCCGGGCCGGTCGGGCTCGACGAGCACGGCGACGACGCCGACGGGGCCGGGCTTGATGCGGGCGAAGACCACGCCGAGGTCGGCGCGGACGGCGTTGCCGATGTACTTCTTGACGCCGCTGAGCCGGTACGAGCCGGGGGCGCCGGTCCCGGCCGGGGTCAGCGCGGTGGTCAGCGCGGTGGCGTCGGAGCCGGCGTGCGGCTCGGTGAGCGCGAAGAACGTCCAGGTGGGGCGGGCGGCGAGGGTGGTGTAGTAGCGCTCCTTCTGGTCGTCGTCGCCCAGTTCCTCGGTGAGCACGCCGGAGAGCGAGGGCCCGGGGGCGGCGACCATCAGCGCGGCGTCGCCCCAGGCGAGGCGCTCGTAGACGACCACGCGCTCGACGCAGCTGTGCAGGTGGCAGGGGCGGCCGTCGACGATCAGCGGGTCGGGGTTGTACGCGGGCGGCAGGCCGAGGAGGACGGGGAGGTAGGCGTCGTGGACGACGGGGTTGAGGGTCCTGGGGTCGGCGCCGGGCCGGTCCATGGCCAGGGCGGTGGCGCGGAACGCCAGGGCGTACTCCTCGACCGCGGCGCGGAGGCGCGCGGGGTCGGGGGGTGTGCGTGTCGGAGCGGACGGGGTGCGGGTCGGGGCGGTGGTCATGGGCTCACCTCGGTGGCGTGGCGGCCGGTCGCCGGGTCGGCGGCGACGGGGTGGACGTCGGCCAGCAGGTCGACGGCGCGGGCGAGCCGGCCGGGGCCGTCGTCGAGATATCCGGAGGCGCCGAGCAGCCGCAGCGCGGCGCGCTGCGCGCGGACGAGCGCGTCCGCGGCCCGGGGGGCGGCGAGCCCGTCGGGGCCGTCCGCGGCGTCCGTCCCCGCGGACCCGCCGGCAGCGGCGGGCCACGGCGCGGCGCCGGCGTCCGCCGCTCGCCCGGCGGCCGGTCCGCCGTCCGCCTCCCTGCCGAAACCGCCGTCGGCCGCGCCGTGGTGCAGCAGGAGGCGGGCCTCCAGGAGGTCCGCGGCCGCCTCGCCGAGCACGGTGCGTACGGACGACACCTCGGCCAGCGTCTCGCCGCCCACCCGGCGGCCCGACAGATAGCCGGCGGCGGTGCGCAGCAGCTGCTCCGTGAGACCGAGCCGGATCCACAGCACGCCGGTGGTCCAGGGTCCGCTGACGCCGTCGCGGTGGCGTTCGTCGCGCCACACCCCGAGGTCGCCGGAGGGGAACTCCAGGGTGGCCACCGGCGCGTCGCCGGGTGCCTCGGCGGCGGCCAGCGGCAGCAGGGCGTGGCCGCCGGGGCCCCAGGCGCGGGCGTCCGGGCCGAGCCCGGCGCGGAGTTCGGCGAGGGCGGGGGCGGGCCCGGCGGCCTTGGCGCGGGCCCGGCAGCGCAGCCCGAGCGCGGTGTCGAGCACCGGCGCGGTCCCCGGGCCGGGCGCGGCATCGGGCACCGGGTCGGGGGCGGCGCCGGCGGGGGCCGGTGCGGGGTGCGGGGGTGGTTGGGCGGTCACGTCCACGCCTCCTGTGCGGTCTGCTGCGGGAACGGGGTGGTGAGCGGGTGCGCCGGCCCGTGCGCGGCGCCGCCCGGTGCGGGCGCACCCGCCGGCGGCTGCGGCCCGGCCGCGACCGGGGTGAACAGCGCGCGGCAGGCGTAGCCGAGGTCCTCGTCCCGGTCGGCGACGGCGAGTTCGGCACCGGGCCGGGCGGCGTGCCGCAGGACGGCCTCGTACCACGGCCCCAGCCAGCCGCCCGGCCGCGGCCGGGCGGGACGCCGGTCCGCGGCGGGCAGCCGGCGGACCGTCAGCTCCGCAAGCCGCAGCCCGGGACCGGCTGCGGGACCGGCGCCGGAGCCGGTCCCCGGGGGCTCCGCGGCCACGGCCGCGCCGACGACCACGACGACCGCGCCGGTGCGCGGCGGCAGCGCGTACCCCGGCTCCGGCGGCAGCGTGGACTGCTCCATGACGACGACCGCGGCCCGCCGCGCCTCGCCGCCCGCGATCCGGCCGCGCGCCAGCCGCAGGGCGGTGAACGCCCCGGCCGCGCCCTGGTCGTTGACGCCGGCCACCTGCGGCCGGCCGCCCAGCAGCTCGGCCAGCAGACAGCCGGGCAGCACCCGGGCCTGGCAGTCCGGCACCGGGGTGACGGTGAACAGCAGGTCCACGCCGCTGTCCGGGCCGCCGAGCACGCCGGCGACGGCGGTCACGAGGTCCGCGTACGAGACGCGTTCGCCGCGCTCCAGCCAGGTGCGGTCGGGCAGCGGTCCGTAGACCGTCTCCAGGTCGCGGGCGTACTCCTCCAGGTCCGCGGCCGTGGTGCCGCCGTGGCCGGCCGGCGGCGGGCCGACGGCGGTGAGCCGTTCCAGCCTGACGGGCGGTGCCATCGGCTAGCCCGCCGCACCGGAGGCGGCGGACACCTCGATGAACGCGCACACCGCGCCGACCGTCTCCAGGTGCTCGGGCTCCAGGGTCTCGGGGTCGATCTCGATGCCGTGGTCGTCCTCCAGCGTCATGAGCAGTTCGAGGACGCTGGTGGAGTCCAGGCCCAGCTCCTCGAAGAGCTTCGTCTGCGCGGTGGCCTCGGCGAGGTCCTTGCGCAGCACGACCTCCAGCGACCTGATGACCTTGGCCTGAAGGTCGTTCCGGGCCTCGTCGACGTGCGTGGTCATGCTCTGCCTCCTGTGCGGAACGGTGGTGCGGGCGGTGCGGGCGGGAGCGGCGGGTCGGGGCTACGGGGCCGGGGCGGCGGACCCGGCGTCCGACTGCCGCTCCAGCAGGTCGTCGACGGTGTCGCGGCGCCGCACCAGGTGGGCGCGGCCGTCCCGGACCAGCACCTCGGCGGGGTGGCCGTGGCTGAGGAACAGCACGGGCGAGGCGCTCGGCCCGTACGCGCCGGAGCGGGCGACGGCGACGAGGTCACCGGGCGCCAGGTCCGCGGGCAGGCCGACGGCCTTGCCGAGGGTGTCGTTGGGGGTGCACAGCGGCCCGGTGACGTTCCAGGGGACGACCGGTCCGCCGCCGCCGACCCGGTGCATGGGGAAGTTGCGGCGGAAGGGCGAGCCGATGCCGACGGCGGCCATGTGGTGGTTGGTGCCGCCGTCGCACACGGCGAAGCGCTCGCCGCGCGACTCCTTGGTGTAGCGGACCCGGGTGAGGTACGTGCCGGCGGGCGCGGCGAGGTAGCGGCCCAGCTCCATGACCAGCCGGGTGCCGGGGTGCGCGGCGTGGAAGCCGGCGACGACGGGGTTCAGGCCCGCGGCCAGCTCGTCGGCGTCGAGGTCGCTCTCGGCGGCGTGGTAGGCCACGCCCAGCCCGCCCCCGACGTCGACCGTGCCCGGCTCGAACCCGAGCCGCCCGGCGAGCCGTGCGGCCAGGTCGAGGATGCGCCGGGTGTTCTCCACGATCGCGGCGGCGGAGAGGATGCGGGTGCCCATGTACGCGTGCACGCCCGTCACCCGCACGTTGCCGTACCGCCGCAGGCCGGCCGGGTCGAGCGCGTCGAGGGTCTCCTCGTCGATGCCGAACTGCCGCGGCTTGCCGCCCATCGTCAGCCCGCCGCCCTTCAGCGCGAAGGCCGGGTTGACGCGCAGCAGCACCTCGGCGGTGCCGCCGCGGTGCCGGGCCGCCTCGTCGATGTCGGCCAGCTCGGGCAGCGACTCGGCGATCAGCGGGGCGCCGGCCTTGAGGCAGGCGGCGATCTCGTCGCGGCTCTTGCCGGGGCCGAGGAACAGCATCTCGTCCCCGGTGGCGCCGGCGCGCTGCGCGGTGGCCAGCTCGGCCAGCGACGACAGTTCGAGACCGGCGCCCAGCTCGCGCAGGGTGCGGGTCACGGCGACGTTGGGGTTGGCCTTGAGGGAGTAGAACAGGCGCAGCGCGGGGTGCAGCCGCTCCCGCAGGCCGGTGTACTGCGCGCGCAGCCGGTCGGCGTCGTAGAGGTACAGCGGGGTGCCGAACTCGGCGGCCAGGTCGGTGAGCGCGAGGCCCTGGCAGTGGGCGGCGGGCGGGTCTGCGGTCATCGTACGTCTCCGAACTCGGTCAGGCGCGCGGCCACTTCGGCGTCCAGGGCGTCCGCCTCCGCCTGGCCGGGGGCGACGAGCAGGAAGTGGAAGCGGCCGTCCGCGGGGGCGGCGGGGGGCGCCGCGGGGCCGGTGAAGGCGGCGTTCACGGTCGCGTGGCTGTCGGGGAGCGCGCCCCGGCCGGCGGCGCGGTCGAACAGCAGCGGGCCGAGGGCGGCGGCGAGCCGGCCGAACGGGACGGGGGCGGGCAGCCGCACGTCGTACTGGCGGGCGACGACGACCGCGCCGGCCGGCACGCAGCGCTCCTGTAGCCGGGTCTGGTACGTGGACATGTTGTTGCGGGCATTGATCTCCAGCACGGGCAGCAGCGAGCCGTCGGCCCGTACCAGGGCGTCGACGCCCACCGGCCCGTGGTAGCCGTCGGCGGCCAGCCGCCGGCCGAGGAGCCGCGCGGTGTCCTCGACGGCCGCGAGCTGCCCCGGGGTGAGCCGCGCCGGGAAGCGGTGGCCCTTGTGGACGCCGCCGGCGGTCAGCGCCTCCTTGACGAAGTCGAAGCGCACCGAGCCGTCCCGGCCCACGGTGAGGTGGTAGTTGAGGTCGGCGGACTTGTCGGCCCACACCTCGACGACCACGGCGAGCCGGTCGTCCCCGGTACGTTCGGCGCGCCGCCGCACCATCCGCACGAGCTGTTCCAGCCGCCGCGCGCGGTCGGCGACCACGATGCCCTTGCCGGAGACGCCGTACGCGTCCTTCACGCCGACGACGGCGCCGTCCGCGATCCGGGCCGCGGCCTTCTCCACGACCGCTTCGAACTCCGCTACCGACTCGCACTCCCAGCCCTCGGCCAGCGGCACCCCCAGCTCGGCGGTGACGCGGCGGCTGTAGACCTTGCTGTTGACCCGCTTCGCGAGCGCCGCGGGCGGCAGCGCCGCGGCGAGCCCGGACCGCCGGCACAGCTCCTTCTCGGCGGCGGAGATCCCGTGCGGCAGCAGCCGCACGCCGGCGGCGCCGAGCGGGCGCAGCCGGGCGAGCAGCGCGGGCGAGTCCAGCGCCTCCGCCGTGACCGGTACGGCGGGCCGGCAGCGGTCGGTGACCTGCACGTGCGGCAGGTCGAGGCCGAGGCCGCGCAGGTAGTCGAGATGGCCGGGGTCGGGCGCGGACTTGAGGACCACGTGGTCGTCCGCGCCGCCGAGCAGCAGCGCGAACTCGTCCATGCGCGCGACGACCGCGGAGGGCGCGTCGTCCCCGACGGCAGGCACGCCGGGCTCGCCGCGCGCCCAGTCGCGCTCGACCTCGATGTTGCCGAGCAGCACGAGCGGCGCCCCCGGGTCGCCGGTGCAGGCGCGCCGGACTCCGCTCATGAAGTCCCCGGCGGGCGGGCTGCCGGTCATGTGGTCCCCCTTCTTCTGGCGTTTCTTCTGGCGTTCCTTCTGGCGTTCCTTCTGGCGTTCCTTCTGGCGTTCGTGGCGGTGGTGTGCGCGGGCGCCCGGCGTCAGTGGCGGAACACCGCGGCCGCGAAGGTGGCGCCGAGCCCCACCGCGGCCATCAGGTAGCAGTCGCCCCTGCGCAGCCGGCCGGCGTCGCGCAGGGTCACGTAGTTGATGAAGGAGTCGGCGCCGAAGCAGTGCCCGAGCGCGGCGACGTTGTCGAGGCAGATGCGCGAGCGCGGGACGTCCAGCAGCTGCGCGGCCTTCGCCCAGGAGATGCGGTTGACGTTGTGCGGCAGGATCCACGCCAGGTCCTCGGTGCCGATCCCGGCGGCGGCCGTCGCCTCGCGGATCACGGCCGTCAGCCGCTTCGCGTAGCGCCGCTCGAACTCCTCGCCGCGCGGCGGCGGGAGCTTCACGTCGTGGTACTCGCCGTATGTGCGGGTGACGTAGCTGCGCAGCACGTCGTCGCCGCCGCCGGCGGACACCAGGCAGGCGGCCGACGACTCGCCCATCACGGTGGTGCCGGGGATGAGCTGGGCGGTGGGCCAGTCGGCCTTCTCCCCGGCGACGACGAGCGCCAGCGCGTCGGGGTCGCCGTCCTCGGCAAGCAGCCGCCCGGCCAGGTCCACGGCGGCGAGCCCGGAGGAGCACGCCTGCTGGGTGACGGTGAACACGGCGGCGTGCCCGAGGCCGAGTTCGTCGGCCGCGTCGTGCACGGGGTTCCGCGAGGCACGCGAGCCGATGGGGATGGTGCGGGCGCTGACGACGTAGGCGACGCGGTGCTCGTTGCCCCTGAGGGCGGTCAGCTCGCGGCCGGCGGCCACGGTCAGCTCGCGCAGTCCGGCGCCGGGCGCCATCCGGACGTCGCGGAGCCCGAAGTAGCGGTGGAACAGGGCGAGGTCGCGGTCGCCGACGCCGAGGCGGGGGGCGAGGTCGGCGATGGCCACCGGCACGGGCGCGACGTGGGCGGCGACGTCGTACAGCGCGGTCACGTCGCGCTCCTTCCGGCGGCGGTACGGGCGGCGAACTGCGCCGCGGTCCGTTTGTCGCGGGTGGTGAGGCCGGTGACCGTGAACAGGGCCCGGCCGCCGGCGCCGACCGCCGCGCAGCGGGACACCGTCCCGTCGGGCGCGGCCCGGTGGCGCAGGTCCACCGGTGCGGGGGCCTCGGCGAGCACGGCGTCGTTGCCGGGGGCGTGGAGGTCGAGCCGGTCGATGCGGACGGGCACCGGGACGGGCGCGTCGTCGCCGTCCCCGGCGGTGGCGGCGGTCGACCGGAGCAGGCTGTCCACGGCCAGCGCGGGGAGGAGGAAGTCCCGTACGGGACCGAGGTGTCCGGGCGGCGGCAGGTGCAGCCGGGCCGAGCCGCCGGCGGGGTGCGTGCGCAGCTCGCGGAGCGAGTCGAACATCCCGCCGAGCCGGACCGGGGAGCCGGGGAGCGCGTAGGCGTCCCGGGCGGGGGTGCCCGGGTCGGGGCCGGCTGCGGCTTCGGGTCCGGCATCGGCTCCGGACCCGGCTTCGGCGGACCGGGCGGCGTACGAACCGTCGAGGAGCACTGTCATCCGGCAGTGCTCCAGCGCCGGGACCGGGCCCCGCGGCGGGCCGGCGATCACCACGGCGACCCGGCCGGGCTCCGCCGCGCGCGCGGTGACCAGGAGCCGCCGCGGCCACCGCTCCTCCGCCGCACGCACGAACCGCGAGAACACGGCGTCGAGGACCGCGACCGGCCGCCCCTCCCCCACCGCGGCGGCGGCCTCGGCGGCGATCTCCATGAGGAACGTGCCGGGCAGCGTGGGCCGTTCGTCGACCCGGTGGTCGCGCACGTAGCCGTGGTCGTCCAGGCCGAGCCGCACCTCCCAGACGGTGCCGCCGCCCTCGGCGGGCTCTCCCGGCCCGCGGACGAACGCGCCCGCGGGGGCGGGCTGCCGGGCCCCGGCGGCGCGCAGCCCCGGGGCCGTGGCACCGAGCATGCGCCACTCGGTCTCGCCGAGCCACACCGAGGTCAGCGGGTCGCGGCGGCGGTGCAGCAGCTCGGTGCGGAAGTAGCGGCGGCCGAGGGCGTCGTCGAGGTGGGTGAAGTTGTCCTCGCGGGCGAGGTAGGCGTCCCGGACCTGGGTGTGCGTCACCATCCCGCTCTCGGTCCACAGCCCGGAGACGGGGGCGTGCACGTCGGCGCCGGCAGCGGCGCGCGCGTGGGCGGCGGCGTGGGTGAGGAACTCGTTGGCGGAGATGTAGTCGGCCTCGCCGGGGCGTGCCACGACGGTGGTGACCGAGCTGATCGCCACCCACAGTGCGGGGTCGTGGGAGGCGAACGCGGCGCGGAGGCCCAGCCAGCCGCGCACCTTGACGTCCCGTACGGCGCGGAACTCCGCCGGCGTCTTGCGGCGCAGCGCGGTGGCCCGCTCGACGCCGGCGCCGTGCACGACGACGTCGGCGCCGCCGGCCGCGGCGACCTCGGCGGCGACGGCCCGCAGCGCGGCCGGGTCGAGCACGTCGCACCGCCGGTAGTGCACGCGGTCGGCGCCGTAGCGGGCGGCGAGCCGGCCGAGGGTGCGGGCCCGCTCGGCGTCCTGCAGCGCGCGGTCGTAGCGCCGGTTCAGCTCGGCGAGCCTGGCGCCGGGGTGCTCGGCCAGCAGCCGCCGCAGGGCGGTGGGCCGGTCGGCGGGCGGCGGCGCGGCGGGGCCGTCGTCGGGTGCGGGTCCGGAGCCGAGGAGCCAGATCGCGGCGGGGCGGGTCAGCCCGGCGAGCTGGTCGACGAGTTCGGCGGTGATGCCCCGTCCGCCGCCGGTCGCGACGACGACGGGGACCCGGGGCAGCGGGACGGGCGGCCGGTGGTCGTCCGGGGCGGCGGGGGTGAGCACGGGTTCGGCGCGTACGCCGCGGCGGTGGTGGGCGACGGCGAGGTGCCGGTCCACGGCGGACTCCCGGGCCAGCAGGTCGAGCCCGCCGGCGAAGTCGCCGGCGTCGGCCACGACCGCGTAGACGAGCCCGCCGGGCAGGTCGGCGGCGAGGGCCCGGACGAGGCCGGTGAAGAGCCCGGTGGCGGGCGCGGGCGCGGGGACGCCGGGGTCGAGGACGAGCGCGGCGAAGGACCCGCGGGCGTCGAGGGCGTCGGCGAGCAGGTGCGCGGCGCTGAACGCCAGCTCGTGCAGCTCCAGGGCGGCGGCGGGCACAACGGCGTCCCCGGCGGCGACGGGCGCCGTGCGGGCCGCGGGACCCGCCCCGCCGCCGGCGGTGCCCGCGGTGGGCTCGGGCGCGCGCCCCGGCTCCGGAGCCGCCGGGGCGTGGGTGGTGTCGAAGAGGACGCGTACGTGGCGGAGGTCCCGCTCCGCCAGGACGGCGGGCAGGTCGTCCGCGGTGTCGAGGACGTGCACGCCCGGCGCGGCGCCCGCGCGCGCCGCACGCGGGACCGCGGCGACGCAGCCGGGCGGCAGCGGGACGCCGGCGAGCCCGGCGGGGGCGTTCGTCAGCACCAGGGTGTCGGGCGGCAGCGCGGGCAGCGGGGCGCGGACCCCGGGGCGGTCCAGCCGCTTCAGGTGCAGGACGTGCGGGCGGAGTTCGCCGAGCCGGTCCGGTGCTCGCGGCGCCTCGGGCGCGTAGGCGAGCGCGGGGGTGCCGGGCGCCGCCGGGGTCAGCGCGGCCGCCGCGTCGTTCGCGCGGACGGCACGGTGCAGGGCGAGGAGCCCCTCGGCGGCGTGGAAGTACGGCCGCGCGCCCGCCGCGCCCGCCGCGTCCACCGCGTCCGGTGCGCGAACCGCCGGCCGGTCCGCGGCGTCCGGGTCGGCGCCACGGCCTGCTTCCGCGACCGGGCGCACGGCCGGTGCGGCCCTCGTGCCCGGCCCCGCCTCCGGCGGGTCCGCCACGTCCAGCTCCCCCAGTATCCGCAGGCCGCGGGCCTCCGCCTCGCCGCGGCGCAGCAGCACCGCCGCTGCCGCCGCCTCCGTCGTCTCGTGTCCCGGCGGCGGCGTCACCAGCTCCGCCGCGGCCGTCGCGCCGATCACCACGGCCGCGTCCAGTTCGCCCGCCGCGAGGCGGCGGCAGGCCGCCGCCAGCGCCGCGTGGGAGGAGTCCGGGCCGGCGTCGAGCGTCATGTTGGGACCGTGCAGGTCGAGGAGCTGGGCCACCCGGGACGCGATGACGTTGGGCATCAGCCCCGGCAGCGAGTCGCTGTTGCTCTCCGGCGCCAGCGCCCGTACGCCCGCGGTCAGCGCGGCCACGTCGACGTCGGCCCCCGCCCGGGCGGCGATGTCGTCCAGGTACGCGCGCATGGTGCACGCCTGCGCCTGCCGCACCTGGCCGCTGTGCCCGACGAACACGCCCGTGCGCGCCAGGAGTCCGGCGTCCGCCCCGTCCCACGCCTCCCGCAGCGCCAGCGCGCACGTCAGGGCCATCAGCTGGCTGCGGTCCAGCCGCTCCAGCACCGCCGGTGGCAACCGCACCTCCAGCGGCGCCGGCGCCGGGAACGACGCGCCGAAGACGCGGCCGGCCGGCGGCTCCAGGGCGGTCGTCGCGACGACCACGACCGGCTCCGGGCCGGCGGCCGCGGCCGCCGCGGGGGCCGCCGGCCCCGGGCGGTCGCTGACGACGAGGTGGGCGTTGGTGCCGCCGAACCCCATCGCCGAGACTCCCGCGGTACGGGCCCGGCCGCCCGGCGACGGCGGCCACGGCAGGGTCCGTACGGGCACGGTGGCGGCGCCCGCGAGCGGCTCGGTGTAGAGGTGCTGGGCGGGGATCGCCTCGTGGCGCAGCGCGAGCAGCGCGTGGATGACGTTCACGGCGCCGGCGGCCCAGCCGGTGTGCCCGATCAGGGACTTGTTCGACGTCAGCGTCCACCGCCGGCCGGGCGCGGCGGCGGCCAGCGCCTGCAGCTCCGCCTGGTCGCCGGCGGCGGTGCCGGTGGCGTGGGCGACGATCCAGTCGACGTCGTCGGGGGCGACGCCGGCCGCCGCCCAGGCCCGTTCGAGGGCGATCCGCTGGCCGGCGGGGTTCGGCGCGTACACGGCCTTGCCGCGGCCGTCGGAGGAGCCGCCGAAGCCGCGGACGAAGCCGAGGACCGGGTCGCCGTCCGCCAGGGCGCGCGCGTACGTCTTGAGCGCGACGACGGCGGCGCCGTCGGCGAAGAGCACGCCGTCGGCGCCGCGGTCGAGCGAGCGGACGCGGTCGTCTCGGGCCAGCCCGTCGAGCTTGGCGAACAGCACCATGGTCTGGGCGTTGACGGAGTACGTGCCGCCGCACAGCGCGACGTCGGCGCGGCCCTCGCGGAGTGCGCGCATGCCGAAGTCGAAGCTGTAGAGGGAGGAGGAGCAGGCCGTGTCGACGACGACGGTCTCCACCGGGTCGGCGAGCCCGGCCAGCGCCGCGCGCACGACACGGTACGGCGCGGTGTCGGCCGGGTCGGGCGGGCCGGCCGGGTAGAGCGCGGCCAGCGGGTCGGCGTCGGCCGCCGCGGGGCCGGCCAGCAGCCGGGCGCCGTGCCGGAGCAGGCTGTGCTCCGCGGCGTGGCCGCCGTCCGCGGTCATGCCGACCGCGGCGAAGGTCCGCGTGCCGGCGTCGACCCGGACCCCGTCGAGCGCCTGCAGGACGCTGTGGCGCAGCCACCGGCCGCTCGGTTCCCGCCCCGGCGCGCGGCCGGCGGCGAGTTCGGCGCGCAGCCGCGGGTGGGGGGTGAGGTCGTGGATGAAGCCGGAGGTGCGGGTGTACGTCTTGTCCGGCGCGGCCGGGTCCGCGGACCACAGCGCGTCGATGTCCATCCGCTCCCCGGGCTCGCTGAACTGCGGCACGCGGTCGCGCAGCAGGTGCCACAGCTCGTCGGGCGAGGAGGCGCCGGGCACGGCCAGGCCCATGCCCACGGCCACGATCGCGCCGGGGTCGGCGGGCCCGGACCCGGACGACTCGGCGGGGGCGGCCGCGAGCGACGGCAGCGACCCCGCGGTGCGTACGGCGGCGGGCAGCCCCTGCGCGCGCAGCGCCGCCGCGGCGGCCTCGGCGGCGGCGCGGTCGGCGGCGGCCGCCTCGACCCGGTAGCGGAGCGGGCGGGGGGCGCCGCCCTCGGTGCCGTCAGCCATCGGCCCGTACGTCCGCGGCGGTGCTGCCCGTCTCGTCGATGAGCCGGGCGAGGCCGCCGAGGGTGGACTGCAGTGCGAAGCGGGTGTCGTCGGCGACGTGGTGCAGGCCGAAGCGGTCGATCAACGTGCTGAGCACCTCCATGCGCTTGAGCGAGTCGATGCCGAGGTCGCCTTCGAGGTCGGCGTCGGGGTCCATGGCCTCGACCGGGTAGCCGAGGCGGTCGGCGTAGACCTGCTGGAGCGTGGCGAGAACGTCTCCGTCTGCCGCGGGTACGGGGGTGGGGTCCGCCCCCGAAGCGGGCTCCGTCACGCGCACCGGCGCGGGTCCGGACTCGGCGGTCGCGGGACCCGGCGCCACCGGCCCGGTCGCCGAGCCGGCGGCGGGGACGGCTCCCGCGGCGGACACGGCCGTGGGCACGGCCGGGCCGGCGGGCATCGCGGGTACCGCGGGCCCCGCGGGTACCGCACGTGCCGCGACCGGCGCCGCCGCCTGGGCGCCCGGCGTACCCGCCGTCCCCTCTGCCGTACGCCCGTCGAGCCACCGCTGCGCGGTTTCCGCGCGGCATCCCACCGCGGGCCTCACCAGTTCGGCGAGCCCGGCGCGCCCGCACTCCACCACCGACTCCAGACCGTAGGTCTGCAGGTCGCGCAGCGCCGCGAGGAAGTCGACGGGGCAGGTCAGCTGGGCGACCAGCGCCGCCTTGACATCGGTGTCCTCGGTGACGAGCCCGCCGAGGGCCGGCGAGTACAGCCGCCGCTTCGCCGGCCGCTCGGCGATGCCCGTGATCGCCGCCGCGAACTCGGCCTGTGCGGTGGCCAGCAGCGGGTTGTGGAACGGGTACGGCGCGGTGAGCCGGAGGGCCCGTACGCCGAGGACGTCGGCGAGCGCCGCGAGCCGGCCGAGAGCGTGCTCCGGGCCGGAGGCCACCACGTGCCGCGGGGCGTTGACGACGGCGATTCGGGCGCCGGGCAGCTCCGCGGCGGTGAGCAGCGCGGTGGCGCGGCGGGCGGGCAGGGTGAGCGCGAGCATGCCGCCGGCGTCGGCGGCGGTGTGCTCCAGGGCGCGGGCGCGGTGGGCGGCGATGCGGGCGCCGTCGGCGGGGGTGAAGCAGCCGGCGTGCGCGGCGGCGGCCATCTCGCCCATGCTGTGGCCGAGTACGACGTCGGCGGGTTCGCGCAGGTCGACCTCGCGGGCGTGGACCAGCGCGGCGGCGTAGATCGCCAGCTGGAGCGCGAACGGGTCGGTCTCGGCCAGCCGGCGGCCGTCCGCGGCGTCGGCGTCGGTGAGCAGCGGCGAGACCGGGGCGTGGCCGAACTCGGCGGCGACCGCGTCGACGACGGCCAGCAGGTCGGCGACCGGGGCGCTCACCGGCCCGGCGAACGCGCCGGGCCGGTAGGCGCCCTGGCCGGGCAGCAGCAGTGCGGTTCTCAGGTCCATCTCCGCCTCCCCTTCGCGTGGCGTGAGAACGGGCAGCCGCGACCGCGGCCCCGGCGGCGGGGCGGGGGCGGCGCGGGCGGCCGGGTGGTGGTTCAGTCGGCGGTGACGGAGAGGGCGTCGAGGCCCGCGATCCGGTGGCCGTGGACGGGGCCCGGCGGTCCGGCGACCGCGAGGGCGGGCATGCCGGCGGCCCGGGCGGCGCGGAGGCCGGCCTCGGCGTCCTCGATCACGAGGCAGCGCGACGGGGGTGCGCCGACGCGGCCCGCCGCGGCGAGGTACCCCTCGGGGCTGGGCTTGCCGTCGGCGACGTCCTCGGCGCAGACGAGGACGTCGGGCAGCGGCAGCCCCGCGGCCGCCATCCGGCTGCGGGCGACGCTCCGGGTCGCGGAGGTCACCACCCCCCAGCGGCGCGGGGGCAGGGTGCCGAGCAGCCCGGGGGCGCCGGGGGCGGCGTGCACGCCGTCGGCGTCGGTGCAGGACAGGTGGTCGAACCAGGCCAGCTCGGCGTGCGGGTCGGCGTACGGGGCCAGTTCGCGGATGACGTCGATGTCGCGGCGCCCGTGTGAGGCGCGTATGACCGCCTCGGGGTCGAGGGAATGGCGCTCGGCCCACATGCGGGTATGGCGGTCCATTGCGGCCGCGGATTCCACGAGGGTGCCGTCCATGTCGAACAGCACCGCGTGGACGTCGAGCCGGCGTGGGCGGCCCGGGTCGCCGAGGTCGCGGAATCCTACATTCAGCGGGGAATACGTCCTGTTCGCGCCCGCGTCGGAGGTTTCTGTGAACAACTCGTCGGTAACGGTGCGCCCGCGCGGGGGCAACGTCGTCACGCCTTCGTTGAGTTCGTCGTCGCTTCGTCCCGGCTGATGCGCGGAGTCCACCGGAATCTCCACGCGTGCCGCCTTCCACATAAGCAGCTGTCCGTTCGGTGAAAGATGAACTTCAGGCCGTGCAGCGAGGGTTATGTGGTGCCGTGTCCATGGGCATACGATGAGTAGGCGCGCGGTGACAGGAGGCCATCGCACGTTCGGTTCGGCGTTCGAACGAGCGTCATCGTACATGCAATCAGTTGGTCTGAACCATTCTTTTTTCGAAGAGTACCTGTCGGACATGTCCTTCTTCACAGGACAACAGCGGATGTTGCGCTTATCGGGCCTGAACTTCCCCCCGGCACAAGCGATGTTGCCGACGCGGCAGACGTTCTACGATGGCGGGCGACCGGTTCGGCGAGCACGACGACCCCCGGAAGGGACCCGGTGACATGCCGCGGATAGAGCAGGGCAGGGTAAACGTCGACACCGGCCACGGATTCGTGCTCTTCCTGGTCGGAATGCGGATCAATTACCTCTGGAAGGTGCACAGGTGGTGGCCGGCGTTCACCGCGATGCCGAAGATGCTGGCCGAACTGGGCGAGGATCCGGAACGGGGGCTGCTGGGCAGCAGAATGAGCCGCCGGGGCCGCACGATCACGGTCGTTCAGTACTGGCGGTCGGCCGAGCACATCATGGAGTTCTCGAAATCACGGGAGAGCGCCCACCGGGCGTACTGGAAGTGGTTCAACCGCGCCGTCGGCAGCGGCGGGGACGTCGGCATCTGGCACGAGCTGTACCACGTGCAACCGGGCTCCTACGAGGCCCGCTACATCAACATGCCGGCATTCGGACTCGGCGCCGCTTTCGGCGGCGAACCGGGCCGCCGGGCGGAACCGGAATGAGCCGCTCGGCCGGGCGCGGCCCCGGGTCAGGGAAATACGCCGCCGCGTTCGCGGATTTCCCGGAATTCCTCCCGCGCCCCCGCGGACTCCACCGCCAGCGCCCCCGCGTGGCCCTTCCCCGGCGCCAGGTCGACCAGCTGCCAGCCGGGTACGGCGGTGGAGACGTCGTCCGCGTCGAGGGCGCGGCCGAGCCCCACGCCGAGACCCTTGAGGTACGCCTCCTTGCGCGTCCACAGCCGCACGAACGCCGCGGGCCGCTCCGCCTCCGGCGCCGCCAGCAGCACCGCCCGCTCCGCCGGGTGCAGCGACTCCACCAGGCCGGGCTCGGGCGGCTTCGCCCCGACCGGCTCGACGTCGACGCCCACCCGGCCGGGCGCGACCGCGACGAGCACCAGCTCGCCGCCGTGCGAGAGCGAGAACTCCGGCCCGCCCGCGGGCCGTTCGAGGACCGGCCGGCCGTGCGGGCCGCCGCACCGGGGGCAGGGCCGCCGGCCGAAGCGCAGGTCCGCCGGCGGGGTGCCGGTCAGCTCGCCGAGGAGGCGGCGCAGCGCGGCGTGCGCGACGCCGAAGCGGATCCGGTCGGCCGGGCGCAGGAAGGCGTCGTGCCGCCGCCGCTCGCCGGCGTCGAGCGCCGACAGGTCCGGCGCCGCGCCGGGCCCGGCGTCGAAGGTCCACAGCCGCACCCCCGCCGGCAGCCCGGGCGCGGCCCTGCCCCCGGCCGGCTCCCGTCCCCGCACCCGCTCCGCCACGCGGTCTCCCTCCCCCGTTGTCGAACACCCGCTGCGCCGGGCCCGTTTCGCGGGCCCGCGAGCGCTCAGGCGTTGCTCAGCGCAGGCCAGCGTATCCGCGTCGTGCACAGCGACACGAGCAGCGCGGACGCGGCGACGGCGCCCATCCCCCACGCCAGCCCGGCGGCGCCGGCGATGAAGCCGATCACGGCGGGCCCGCCCAGCAGCCCCGTGGTGCCCATGGCCGCCACCAGGGACAGCGCGTCGGGGCCCGCGCGCGCCGCGGCGACGTACACGCACGGCGTCACGGCGGCGACGCCCAGGCCCACGCACGCGAACCCGACCAGCGCCGGCACCACCCCGCCCGCCAGCACGGCGGCGGCGAGCCCGGTGCCGGCCAGCGCGCTGCCCAGCCTGACCACCGGCCCGTCGCCCCAGCGGGTGCGCCAGCCGTCGGCGAAGAGGCGCGCGACGACCATCATCACGGAGACCACCGCGATGCCCAGCGGCGCCACCTCGGGCGCCGCGTCCGCGACGTCCTCCAGGTAGAGCGTCGACCAGTCGTTCATGGCGCCCTCGGTGATCGTGCCGAGCGCCATCGCGCACCCCATCCACAGCGTGAGCCGGGTCGGCGGCCGCCACCGGCGGCGCTCCTTCTCCGGCCGGTCCTCCGGCCGGTCGGGGCGGTCCCCGGCCGGCAGCCCGGTGCGGGCGACGCCGAGCATGGCCAGGAGCAGCACGGCGGCGACCGCGAAGTGCGCGGCGAGGTCCGCGGTCGCGGTCTGCACGACGGACGCCAGCAGCGCGGCGGCCAGCGACCCGGCGCTGAAGGTGGCGTGCATCTTCGCCATGGCCGTGCGCTCGTGCTTCTCCTCCAGAGCGGCGCCCTGCGCGTTCATCGCCACGTTCAGACAGCCGACGGCGACGCCGTCGGCGGCGACCGCCGCCAGCGCGGCCGGATAGCCGGGCGCGGCGGCGAACGCCGGCAGGAACAGCAGCAGGGCGCCGGCGGCGGCGAACGCGAGACGCTTCGCGCCCATCGCCTTCATGAGGTGGGCGACCAGCGGGAACGACGCCGCCGCGCCCGCTCCGCAGGCCATGAGCAGCAGCCCCAGCTCGGTCGCCGTCAGGTCGAGTTCGTCCTTGACGCGCGGCAGCCGGGACACCCAGGTGACGTACTGGAAGCCCAGGAAGCAGAAGAGTGCCGCGATGGCCACCTGGCCCCGGCGGAAGTCGTCGCGTATCCGCGGCACCGCGATCAGCCCCCGTCCCGGGAGTGGAGAACCGCCCGGGACATGTAGACCGCCCGCGGGCCGTAGCCGGCCGGCGGGGTCACGTCGGGGTGCGGGCGGTAGCCGCGGCGCGACCAGAACGCCGCGCTGCCGGCGACCGCGACGAGGGAGATCCGCTCGTACCGCCGGGCGCGGGCCGCGGCGGTGAGCCGGGCGAGGAGGCGCCCCGCGAGCCCGGCGCCGCGCAGGTGCTCGGCCACGACGATGTCGTGCAGGTGCAGGTTGGCCAGGGCATGACCGGCCTCCCCGGCCTCCTCGGTCCCGTGCAGCTCCGGGCAGCGCGACGGCGGGTAGGGCAGCGCGAGCAGGTAGCCCTCCGGTGTGCCGCGGGCGTCCAGGACGAAGCAGGTGCCGGGCGAGGGCCGGGCGCGCGCCTGCAGCGCCGCCCGGCCCTCGGCGAGCGCCCGGCCGGCGTACGCGCGGCCCTCCAGGGCGGCGATGGCGCCCCAGTCGTGGGCGGCGATGTGCCGGACGCGCACGTCAGCCGGCGCGCAGACAGGTGTGCGGTAGCGGGCCATAACCGTTGAACCCCCGGGTCATGTAACTGACGGCGTACGCGCCGCTGGAGAGGATCCACACCGGGTCCCCGGAGGCGGCCGCCCTGGGCACCTGCACCGGTACGCGGCCCTCGGCCACGACGTCGTCGCTGTCGCAGGTGGGCCCGGCCACGACGGCCGGCACCAGCTCCGCGGCGGCGCCGTGGGAGGGGAACACCAGCGGGTACTGCAGCTGGTCCACCTCGTACAGGCCGTTGAACTTGCCACAGCTGAGGAAGAGCCAGTACCCGCGCCCGCCGTCCGCGTGCCGCCGGGACGCGAGCCGCGCCACGTGCGCCCGGATGGCGCCGTGGTCGGCGACCAGGTGCCGCCCCGGCTCGACGACGAAGCGCAGCGGTCCGCGGGCCGCGGCGCGCAGCCGCGCCATGCCCGCGCGGATCGCCGCGAACGTCTCGTCCAGGTCCGGCACCAGCGGCCGGCCGCGCAGGTCGCGGTAGCCGAGTGCGGGCAGGCCGCCGCCGAGGTTGACGTGGTCGAGGCGGATGCCGCGGGCGGCGAGGGCCGCCAGCACGTCCGCGAACGCGTCGAAGGCCCGGCGCCACGCCGCGGCCGTCATCTGCTGGGAGCCGACGTGCACGGACAGGCCGGCCGGGGTGAGCCCCGCGTCGCGCGCCCCGGCGAGCACCCGCACCGCCTCCGCGGGAGCGCAGCCGAACTTCCGGCTCAGCCCCCACAGGGCGCCCTCGCCGGTGGTGGCCAGCCGGCAGAACACCCGGGAGCCGGGGGCGAGGGCCGCGAGGGCCGTGACGTCCTCGGGGCTGTCGGTGGCGAAGTCGCGGACGCCGAGGCGGTGTGCGGCGAGGATGCTGCGGTCGGACTTGACGGTGTTGCCGTAGTGGACACGGGCCGCGGGCGCCCCGGCGCGGAGCGCCTGCCCGACCTCGCCGGGGCTGGCGGCGTCGAAGCCGGCGCCCCTGCGCGCCAGCCGGGCCAGCACCTCGTCCACGGGGCACGCCTTCATCGCGAAGCGCACGTCGGCGCCGGGCAGCCGGCGCAGCAGCTCGTCGTAGCGCTCCTCGATGCCGGGCAGGTCGTAGATGATCCGGTCGTCGTCGGCGGCGGCGAGGGCGGCGCGCAGCCGCGCGGTCACGGAGGCCGCCGTCGCCGGCGGCGGGGCCGGCAACGGGGGCCGCACCGGTGCGGTCACCGGTCGGTCCCCGGCACGTCCGTCGCCGCGGCCGCCCGCACCAGCGGCTCCCAGGCGGCGATGAGCAGCGCGAAGTCCGCCATGTCGCGGCGGGCCTCGTCCAGCAGGCCCGGGCCGCGGGCCGCCAGCACGCCGGCGAACTCGGCGTACCTGCCGCCGAGCTTGCGGTACGCGATCTCCAGGGCGCTCAGCCGCATGACGTTCTCGTCGCGGTCCAGCCCGGTGCTGCGCGCGACCAGCTCGCCGACCGCGGCGGCGCGCAGGCGGTGCCGGTCGTCCAGCAGCGCGGCGCCGGCCGCGGCCAGTTCGTCGTAGAGGAAGTTGAAGTAGAGCATCGACAGCAGGAACTTGGCGAACCGCAGCTGGTAGGCGGTGAAGCCGGCGCCGGTCTTCCGCTCGTCGGTGTGGTGGTTGACGATGTGCCGGTTGTGCAGGACGCCGGGCAGGGTGGCGTGGTGCACGAGATGGAGGAGGAAGTAGTCGCTGCCGATCGTGTCGGTGGCGGGCGGCAGCGGGACGGTCTCGTACACGCCGCGGTGCAACGCGATGTTGCACATGTCGACGCGCATCGGGTCGACGGCGCCGAGGACGGCGTGGTCGCCGCCGAACGGCTCGGTGCCCGCCCCCTTGAAGGACTCCTCGACCAGTGCCCGCTTGCGCTCCTCGGGCCAGTGCACGGGCGCCCAGAGGCTGACGACGTCGTGGTAGACGGCGGGGTCGAGGTCGTGGATCGCGGCGATGTCGACGGACATCTCGCCGACGAAGGAGGCGCCGACGAGCGACACGGGCAGATGGCCGTGGAGCGGGCCCCGCGCGTCGGCGTCCACCCGCCGGGCCGCTTCGGCGGCGGGCAGGCCGAGGGTGGCGAGTTCGTGGTGGACGGGGAAGACGGGCCGGCCGCCGGCGGTCTGGTAGCGGCTGTCGGAGTCCCGGCGGTGCACAGAGCGGCAGCCGAGGGCGGCGGCGAGCAGGAAGGCGCGGTCGGTGCAGGCGCCGTACGAGACGGTGTCCGGCAGCAGCAGGCGCAGCAGCCGTTCGGCGCCGGCCGCCCGGGCGCGGCGGAGCGCGGCGGTGAGGAACGCGCGCTGCTCCGCCTCGCCGAGGTGGTGGACGACGACGCCGGGCACCCGGGGCAGCCCGGCGACGGCGGCGGTGTGGGCGGCGCGGTCCGGCGCGGCGGCGGAGTCGAGGATCAGGAAGTGGACCTCGACGCCGAAGTGGGCGGCGGCGTGGACGGCTTCCTCGTGCACGGCCGCGATGGCGGCCGCGCAGGCGCGGTTCGTGGGCAGCGTCAGGCAGATGCGGGCCACGCCGGCTCCCCGGTCCGCTGCTCGGTGTCCGCGTCGCCCGCCGCGCGTGCGCCCGCCGCCGCTCCCGCCGCGGCCCCCTCCGCCGCAGGCGCCGACGGCTCCGGCGTGCGCCAGGAGTCCAGGCCGAGCAGCCTGCGGCCGAGGCCGGTCAGCTCGGCCGGCCCGTAGCGCTCGGCCTCGGGCCGCCGCGCGTCGCCGAGGAGGGTGGCGTTCCAGTCGGGGGTGCTCAGGGTGCGCCAGGACTCGACGCGCGAGCGCCGCAGCCGCTCGTGCTCCTCCAGGGCGGGCATCATCGCGAGGTACTGCACGGCCCGTACGCCGCGGTCGGAGGCGTTGGCGGCGACGCCGTGGGCCAGGAGCCCGTTCCAGATGAGCAGGTCGCCGGCGGCCAGTTCGGGCCGTACGACGGGGAACTCGGCGCGGTCGGTGCCCGGCCGGACCGGGTCGCGGCCGGCGGGCTGCGCGAGCCGCCACCGCTCGAAGTCGCGGAACAGCTCGGGCGCGCACTGGAAGCCGCCGTGGTCGGGGCGGGTGTTGTTGAGGGCGATGATGCCCTGGACGCGCTGCGGGAGCACGGCGAGGGTGGTGTCGACGTCCCAGTGCAGCTCGATGTCGAAGCCGGTGTCGGTGGGCTCGATCAGGGTGCGGCTGCGGTTGCCGACGTTGGGCGGGTTGAGGTTGAGGCGGTCCAGGGTCACCCACAGCTCGTCCGCGTCCCACACGTCGGCGAAGGCGTCGTAGACGCGGCGGGTCTGCCGGCTGTCCCAGATCAGCTGGTGCTGGTACGCCTCGACGAAGCCGTAGACGTGCAGGTCGCGGTCGAGGTCGGAGCGGAACTCGCGCTCCTCGTACCAGGTCTCGGGGCGGTCGGGGTCGAGGCCCTGGAAGTCCCAGGCGAAGTCGAGCAGCAGCGCGGCGGCTTCGGCGGGTATCGCCTCCCTGACCACGACGTAGCCGTAGGTCTGCCAGAAGGCGTAGTCCTCCTCGGACAGCACGCGCAGCGGCCGCGACTTGCGGATGTCCCGTAACGGGGTGGGCGCGAGGTAGGACTCGCCGTCGGCGCTGAAGTACGGGGTGTCGGAGGCGGCACGGAACAGGTAGGGGGCGGGGTCGGGCATGGAACGTCCTCCAGAGGTGACGTGCTTTCGTGCTCCCGTCACACCGCGCCGGTCAGGACCTCCGCCGCGGCGATGCCGGAGACGCGCGTCGCACCGTGGGTCGACAGGTGCACGGCGCCGGGCCGGTCGTCGGCGGGCAGGCCCATCTCGACGACGAGCGCGTCGGGCCGCCGGCGTACCAGGTCGGCGAGGGCCTGCGACATCCACGGGTGGCGGGCGGCGTCGCGTACGACGACGACCAGCGCCCGGCCGTCGGCCGGGCGCAGCGCGCGGCCGTCGAGCACGTCCGCGGCGCCGCCGGCGGCGCCGGTCAGCTCGGACTCGGCGATGCGCACCGATGTGGTGCCGGGGCGCAGCGCGCGCAGCGGGTCGGCGACGCCCCAGGGGGTGCGGCCGTCGACGGCGAGGCTGGTGACGGGGGTGAACTCGACGACGTGCGGATCGCCGACGAGCGGGAACGGGGCGGTGCCGCGGAGGTCCTGATCGGCGCGGTGCACCCGGACGGCGCGGCGGGCGGCGACGAGGCCGATGTCGCGGCCGGCGTCGCCGCGGGGGTCGCCGGCCGGGACGCTGCGGGTCAGCGCGGCGGACCAGGCGGCGAACTCCCGTACCCGGGCGGCGGCCTCGGCGAGCCGCTCCTCGGGCAGGCTGCCGTCGCGCACGGCGGCGGCGATGGCGTCGGTCAGCCCGGCGGTGACGGACTCCTCGGCGCTCTCGCCGCCGACGCACACGGCGTCGACGCCGCCGGCGAGCGCGCGGACGGTGGCGCCGGCGATGCCGTAGGGGCCGGAGACGGCACCCATCTCGATGCCGTCGGTGACGACCAGGCCGGTGAAGCCGAGTTCCCGGCGGAGCAGGTCGCCGATGACGCGCGGGCTGAGGGTGGCGGGGAGGCGGTCGTCGTAGGCGGGGATGAGCATGTGCGCGGTCATGACGGTGCGTACGCCGGCCTCCATCGCGGCGGTGAACGGCGGCAGCGCGGTGCGGGCGATCTCGCGGGCGTCGGCGGCGACGTGCGGCAGGCCGTGGTGGGAGTCGACGCTCGTGTCGCCGTGGCCGGGGAAGTGCTTGGCGCAGGCGGCGACGCCGGCGGACTGCAGGCCGCGGATCCAGGCGGCGGTGTGCCGGCAGACGAGGTCGGTGCGGGCGCCGAAGGAGCGGACGCCGATGACGGGGTTCTTGGGGTTGGAGTTGACGTCGGCGGAGGGGGCGTAGTTGAGCGAGACGCCCATGGCGTGCAGCTGGCGGCCGATGTCGTACGCGACCTGCTCGGTCAGCTCGACGTCGTCGACGGCCCCGAGGGCGAGGTTGCCGGGGCGGGTGGCGCCGGTGCCGGCCTCGATCCGGGTGACGTCGCCGGCCTCCTCGTCGATGGCGATGATGAGGTCGGGGTTCTCGGCGCGCAGCGCCGCGGTGAGGGCGGCCACCTGCTCGGGGTCGACGATGTTGCGGCCGAACAGCACCACGGACGCCAGGCCGTCGCCGATGCGGCGGCGCAGCCAGTCGGGCGCGGTGGTGCCCACGAACCCGGGCTGCAGCACCGAGTTGGCCAGCCGGGCGAGTTCGGGGTGGCTGTTGGCTGCCATGGAGACCTCCGCGGGAGCAGGGGCGGTGACGGGCGGCGGGCGGACGGGTGCGGAGGCGGACGACGGGGAAGGAGGGTCGGAGCGGGCTGACGTGGCACGGAAGACTTGGTACAGACCAATGCCGGATACTGGCCTATACCAATCGGGGGTGTCAAGGAAGTCCACCATGTGATCGCACACGGAACGCCTCACTCCGCACCCGAAACGGGCAGCAGACGGGCAGGACAGGCGACGGGGTCGATCAGAAAGTCACACCAATACGCCCTGAAGCAGACATGCGGGCGGGCGCGAGGTTCCGCGAGGCGGGCAGCCGGACCGGGGGCGGGCCGCGGCGCCGCGCCGCCGGGGTGAGCGCGGCGCGGACCTGCGGCGCGGGCGGGGCGGCGGGACAATGGGGCCGCGGGTGGCGCACGCGGCCGCCCTCCCCGCGGCGCGTGCGCGTACGGCAGCGAATCCGGAGGTGCCCCATGGCCGCCCAGCTCACCGACCCCGTCGTGGCCGGCTTCGTCGCGGCGCTCAACGCCGGCGACAAGGACGCGTTCTTCGGCCTGCTGACCGACGACGTGACCATGACCGACGACGGCTCCCCGCGCGACGTCACCGCGTGGACCGACAAGGAGATCTTCTCCTCCGCGGGCCGCATGGACGTCGAGTCCGTCTCGCCGGACGGCCGGTCGCTCGTGGCCACGTACTCGAACTCCACCTGGGGCAGGATGCGCACCCGCTGGTCCTTCACGGTCACCGGCGACCGCATCAGCCACTTCGAGACCGGCCAAGCCTGAGCCGGGTCCCCGGCCGCGCCGGGGACCCGGCGGCCCGCGCCGTCGGCTAGGAGACGATCGCCAGCTCGCGGGCGGTGCCGTTGAGCCGCCGGCCGCCGGTCCCGGTGACGGTCACGATGTCCTCGATGCGCACGCCGAAGCGGCCCGGCAGATAGATGCCGGGCTCGACGGAGAAGCACATGCCGGGGACGAGCGGCTGCTCCTCGCCCTCGATCATGTACGGCGGCTCGTGGGTCGTGGTGCCGATGCCGTGCCCGGTGCGGTGGATGAAGTATTCGCCGTAGCCCGCGTCGTCGATGACCCGGCGCGCCGCCCGGTCGACCTCCTGGCAGGCGGCGCCCGGCCGCACCGCCCGGAAGCCGGCCTCCTGCGCCGCCCGCACGACGTCGTGCACCTCCCGCTCCTCGGCGGTGGGTTCGCCGACGTGCACGGTGCGGGTGGTGTCGGAGCCGTAGCCGTGGACGAGGCCGCCGAAGTCGAGGACGACCATGTCGCCGTCGCGGATGACGCGCTCGCCGGCCTCGTGGTGCGGGTCGGCGCCGTTGGGGCCCGAGCCGACGACGGTGAAGTCGACCTGGGAGTGCCCGAACCGGCGCAGCAGCGCGGCGAGGTCGGCGGCGATGTCGGCCTCCCTGCGGCCGGCGAAGCGGACCTTCCTGATCTCCTCGTACGCGGCGTCCGCGGCGGCGCCGGCCGCGGCCAGCCGCTCCAGCTCGGCGGCGTCCTTGACGGCGCGCAGCATCGGCAGCCCGTCGGAGACGGCGACGTACGCGGAGTCCGGCAGCTCGCGCTGCAGCCCGAGCAGGTGCAGGGCCCAGGCGCCGTCGCTGACGGCGAACCGGCCGCGGGCGTCCAGCAGCGGCGCGGTCACCGCGTACGGGTTCTGGCCGTCGGTCCAGTCGCGCAGGGTGAGCGCCGGCCCGCCGGCCGCCCTGGCGGCGTCGCCGGCCTCCAGCTTCGGCACGACCAGCGCCGGGTCCCGCCCGGGGACGAGCACGAGGAGGGTGAGCCGCTCGGTGGCGGCGGGCGGTTCGTAGCCGGTGAGCCAGACGAGGTCGGGGCCGGGGGCGACGAGCAGCCCGGCCAGCCCGGCGTCGGCGACCGAGCGGGCCGCGTGCCGCATGCGGGCGCGGTAGTCGTCGGCGGTGAACGGGGCGAATTCGCCGGTCATGCGGGGCTCCTCGGTGCTCGTCGGCGGGGTGGACCGGATCCGTCCCGAACCTACTCCCCGGGCTTCCGCACACGTAACGCAAGTCAACTTGCATTAGAGGTCGCGACGGACGTACCTTAAAGCAGGAAGAACTGCGTTAACCGGCAGGAGGCACAACCGATGGTTCTCACCCCGGACTTCTGGACGCTGATCACCGTCTTCGCCGCCGGCGGCATGGGGCTCACCGCCGTGACCGCGGCGCTCGTCGCCACCCTCCCCCGCGCCCGTGCCGAACGGCCGGCGCCGCACTGACCTGCGCTAGGTTGGCGGGATGCCGGAGAGCACCCGCCGACCGGCCGCCCGCAGAACGGGCGGCCGCAGCGCCCGCGTACGCGCCGCCGTGCTGCAGGCGACGATCGACGTCGTCCTGGAGCACGGCGCCGACGGGCTGTCCATCGCCGAGGTCGCCCAGCGCGCCGGCGTGCACGAGACGTCGATCTACCGCCGCTGGGGCACCAAGTCCGCCCTCGCCCTCGACGCCGTCCTCGACCGCACCCGCACCGACCTCCCCACCCCCGACACCGGCACCCTCCGCGGCGACCTCCTCGCCCTGCTGCACGACGTCGCCGTCTTCGTCCGCACCCCGGTGGGCGGGCTGCTGCTGCGGATGGCGGTGCAGGAGGACCTCGCGGAGTACGAGGCGGCCCGCGACCAGTTCTGGACCGCCCGCTACGCGGTCGGCGCGACGGTCCTCGACCGCGCCGAGTCCCGCGGCGAACTCCGCCCCGGCGTCGACCGCCGCCTGGCCTTCGAAGCCCTGCTGGGCCCCCTCCACACCCGCGTCCTGCTGACCCGCGAACCGCTGGACGACGCCTTCCTGGAGGGCACGGTGGACCTGCTGCTCGCCGGCCTCACCCCCTGACCGCGGCGTCCCACGCGGACGCGCGTGACACTCTGTAGTCCGACGGCCGGTACAGACGGAACTGTAACCGGGTGACCCCGGCCATCCGGCAGCTGACGGACACCAGTGCGCCGGCCCCACGAAAGACCAGGTCACCCCGCCATGGCACGGGCCTTGAGGGCCGCGCGTCCGGCCCTTCCGAGCCCTCGGGCGGGGTTGGCGGATTCCCCTCATCATGCATACTCCCCGCAAGGGCACGTCACTCTCCGGAACACGTGTGCCGGAGGTCTACATGGATGACGGACGGGTCGGGAGGACGCGTGCACGGGGATGCAGGGCACGTCAGCCGCAACGAGGTCGACGGAACCGTACGCGGTACCGTCGTCCAGGCCGGAGCCGTACACGGCGACGTCCATTTCCACACCCGCGCACCCGCGCAAGCGGTGCCGTGGCAGCTCCCGCCCGCCGCGCGGATCATCGGCCGTACCGCGGAGGTGGCTGCGCTGGAGGCTTCCCGCGTACGCGGGTTGCGGGCCGGGCGGGGCACGCTGGCGGCTGTCAGCGGGCTGGGCGGCGTCGGCAAGACGGCGGTCGCGCTGTCCTGGCTGCACGGGCTGCGCCGGGAGTACCCGGACGGCCAGTTGTACGCCGACCTCGGTGCCCACTCACCGGCTGGGCCGGCCGACCCGGGAGGGGTCGTCGCCGGCTTCCTGCGCGCACTCGGCGTGGCACCGGAGCACGTGCCGCGGACGTTCGCGGAACGGGTCGCGCTTTACCGGTCGTTGACGGGAGAGCGCCGCCTCGTCGTTCTCCTCGACGACGCCGCCAGTGCCGGGCAGGTGCGTTCGCTGCAGGGCACCGGACCGAGCCTGGTGGTCGTGACCAGCCGGAGACGGCTCGCCGGCCTGGTCGTCGACGGCGGCACCGCGCTCAACCTCGAACCCCTTGCCGACGACGCCGCCGTCGAGCTGCTCGGCGCCACCCTCGCGGACGGCCGGGTCGCCGACCAGCCCGAAGCCGCACACTCCCTGGTCGAGTTATGCGCCGGGCTGCCACTGGCGGTACGGGTGATCGGCGCCCGGCTGGCCGCACGGCCACGGCGCGGGCTCGCCACGATGCAGCGCGCGCTCGCGGAGGAGCGGAACCGGCTGGCAGAGATGTCGATCCCCGGAGACGACCACGACGTACGGGCCAGCCTCGACGTGTCGTACCGCGGGCTGCCGACCCGCGCCGCCCGGCTCTACCGGCTGCTGGGGGTGCATCCAGGCCCTGAGTTCAGCGGTACGGCCGCGTCTGCCGCCCTTGGCGAAGAGGCCGAGGGCCCGCTCGGCGAGTTGCTCGACGCCAACCTCCTCACCGAGGTCGGCGAGGACCGCCACCGGCTGCACGACCTGGTGCGCCTGCACGCCTCGGACACCGCCGCGGCCCGCGAGCCGGGCCCGGAACTGGCCGCCGCACTGCGCCGTGTCACCGACCACTACCTCGCCGGCGCCACCCGCGCCGAAGAAGTCGTCGACCCGCAGCACCGCACTCTCCCCCGCGACTACGGGCCCGGCCCGTACTTCGCGCCGTATGTCGGCGACGACCCCGCCACCGCGCTGGACTGGCTGGACCGCGAACTCACCAACCTGATGGCGGTCATCCGCGGAGCGCGCCCCTCCGGCGTGCCCACCGCCGCCTGGCAGACCGCCGACGCGCTATGGCCCCTTTTCCTCCGTCGGAAGTCGTACCAGCACGGGCGCACCGCGCACGCGGAGGGGCTGACCGCAGCCCGCGAACTGGGCGACGTCGCCGCGCAGTGCCGCATGCTCACCTCGGGCGGGCTGGTCGAGCTGGACGCCGGCGGGCACGCATCCGCCCTCCGGATGTTCGAGGAGGCCGCCCGGCTGTTCCGCGGCGTCGGCGACGCCCTCGGGCACGCCCGTACGCTCAACTATCGCGGCCTCGCCCACCAGCGGCTCGGCGAACCGGAGCGGGCGGCCACGCTGTTCGGCCGCGCCGCCGAAGAACTGCCCGCCGTCGGCGACGTACGCGCCGGCGGACTCGCCCGCCTGAACCTCGCCGACGTCGCGCTCGCCGACGGGCACCCCGAGACGGCCACGGAGCACGCCGAGGCGGCGCTCGCCGTGCTCCGGGACGCGGGCGACGCGTACAACGCCGCCCGCGCCCGCACCCTCCTGGGCTACGCCTTCCTCGAACGCGGCCTGCCCGATCGCGCCGAAGAACACCTGACCACCGCGCTGGCCGAACTCCGCAGAAGCGGCGCCGACTACGAGACGGCCCGCGCGGTGGAAGGCACAGCGGCCCTCGCCGAGCACCGCGGTGCGCGGGAGCCGGCCCGGACCCGCTACCGGGAGGCGCTGGACCTCTACGTCACCTCAGGTGGCTCCGACTCGCCCCGGGCGGAGGCGGTACGGGAGCGGCTGCGGCGGCTGGAGGACGACTGAGGCGCCGGGCCACCGCGGAGGTACGGCGGGCAACGGCGTGTCCCGTCCGCGGGCGGTGGGGTTTCCCCCAGCCGTACGGGACCTGGAGTCGGGTCCGTGAGTATCCCGGCGGTCAGCCAGGCGTGGACCGCGGAGGCCACGGCATGCCAACACCGTCCGGGGCCGGGGGTGTCGGCGCGACGTGAAGGCAGAGGACCCGGCTGCCGTAGCACAGCCAGCACTGTCCGCCCCGGTACCCCGCCACCACCAGCGCCCCGGGGTGGCGCTCGGCGGCCGCCCGCACGTCCCCCGGCCCGCCGCCCGCTGCCAGCAGCACGTCGGCGAGCCGGGGCCACGGAGCCGGTGCGTGCAATCCCGCCCGCACGTGCTCGTCAACCCACAGCCCTCCGGTCCCGCCACGCCGGACCTCGGCCCGCACGCGGTGCACAGGTCCCGGTAACGACCGCGACCGCTGCCGTCTGTGCCGCGGTCGCGGGACCGCCGACGGGATGTCCGCGTGCACGGGAACATCCGACACCACGGCCTTCAGCTCCGCCAGCGTCACCACACACTCACGGTCCGCCGTGGCCGTCACGGCACCACCAGGCTGCTCGACTCGGCGCTCTGTGCCAGCCGTGGCAGCGCCGCGCGTTCGGTGACCGGCGCACCGGGCAGGCCGCCGGGCGGCCGTATCCGCAGCTTCCGGTAGATCAGCCCCCGCATCAGCCGCGTGAAGCGTCCCGGCTCCGAGGTGATGCGGCCGGCGACGTGTGCGTAGCGCGGTCGGACGGACGCACGCGCGTCGCGGGACAGCTGCCGCGCCAGCGGCCGGTCGGCGCGCAACCGGGGGGCGAACGAGGCGAGCTCGGTCATCGGCGCGTCCGGGTCCAGGTCGGCACCGGTGCCTTCGGCGAGCAGCACCGGCGCACCCGTGGCCGTGCCGTACAGGGTCGCGGAGCCGTGATCGCCGACGATCACATCCGCGGCGGCGAGCGGGCCGACCCACTCCGAGTGCTGGCTGACCACGGCGAGCCCGGCGCGGCCGAGTCCGGCCAGCCAGCTGTGTACCTGCCACTCGCTGTGGGCGTTCCACACGTGCGGGTGCAGCAGCGCGGCCACCCGGAACTCCTCCCGCGGCAACTCCCGCACCAGCCGGTGCAGCACCTCCCAGCCCCGGTCGAGCAGCGACGCCGGCCCCCAGGTCGAGCACACCACGACGAGCCGCTGCCGGGTACCGGCGCGCAGCGCCTCACGGTACAGCGCGCGCGACGGCAGACTGGCCTGGATGCGGTCGTAGATCGGATCGCCGACGACCGCGGCGACGGGCAGCGCCTCGGGGCACTCGCGGCCGAGGCGGGACCGTTCCTCCTCGTGCGCGAGCACGATCGCCTCCGGAATCACGGCCCCGTCGCGTACGAGCATCTGGCGCGCCAGCCCGTACGTGCCGCGCGCGGCGGCGAGGCGCCCGCGGCGGCGTTCGGGCACCATCTTGTTGTGGCCGGCGCCGTGCGGCACCACCAGCACCGGCGAGTGCAGCTCGTGCAGGCTGCCGAAGCTCGCCGCCAGGGCGAGGTCGAACCTGGTCTGCGCCGCTTGGTCCCAGGGCAGCACGAGGCCGCCGAGCCGCTCCAGGAAGGCCGTCACTCCGTTGCTGAACACGTCGGGTGCCGCCGTGAAGCAGACCTGCACCCGCGGGTCCCCCTCCAGCATGCGCACCGCTTCGAGCACACGTTGCCCGGACGTCACCGTGTGCACCACCACCAGCACCCGCTTGCTGGTACGCCTCGTCGCCCACCGCTCGACGTCGAGCCGCACCGGTACGTGCCAGCACCCTTCTCGTATCGCCATGCTCATCCCTGTCGATCCCCGTCTCCACTGGCCCGGCCGGTCGCCCGGCCGGGCGGCCGCGTGGCTTCGCGGCCACACGGGTGAGCTGCCCCCGGAGACTGTGACGAGGCTTGCAGGAATCCTGCACTCCACCTGCGGACGGGCTAGCGGATCTGGGACGGCTCCCCGCCGCCGAGTGCACAGGGCACGCTGTACGGCATGCTGTCCCGGCTGCGCGGCAAGCTGAAGCCGTACCGGGACACGATCGAGCTGGAGCGGCCCTCACCGGGGCTGTACCGGCTGCGCGTCGCGCCGGGCAGCGTCGACCTGCTGCGCTTCGAGGAACTGCGGGCGCAGACCGCGACGGCGGTCGCGCAGGGCGAGCGCCGGCGGGCCGTCGGGCTGCTGCGTGCCGCGGAGTCGTTGTGGCGCGGCGACCCGCTGGCCGAGTTCCCGGGGACGTGGGCGTCTTCCACCCGTGCCCGGTTGGTGGAGGACCTGCGCAGGGTGCGGGAGCAGCGCATCCGGCTGGAGCTGGACACGGGCCGGCACTCGGATCTCATCGGGGAGTTACAGGAGTTGGTGGCGGAGAATCCGCTCGCCCAGCGACTCGTCGCCTCCCTCATGCTGGCGCTGTACCGCTGCGGCCGGCATGTCGAGGCACTGGATCTCTATCGCACCACACACCGCCGGCTCAACGAGGAACAGGGGATGGAGCCCTCGGCGGAGCTACGGGATCTGCACCAGCGCATCCTGGAGCAGGACCGCGAACTGCTCGCGGCCCCGACGCCCGCCGCCGGCATCCCGGTCGACGCGACGCTGACGTCCGCGCCCCGGACCAACCTGCCGCGCGACACCCAGGACTTCACCGGCCGAGCGAGCGAGCTGAGCCTGCTCCTCACCGGCCCCGGCCCGGTCACCGGGTCGGGGGCGGCGGCCGGTCGGCAGGAGAAGCGTGCGCTACCGGTCACCGTGATTCAGGGAATGCCGGGAGTCGGGAAGACGAGCCTGGCCGTCCACGTCGCCTACAGGCTCGGCCCCGGGTACCCCGACGGGCAGGTCTTCCTCGATCTGCGCGGATTCAGCGGGCAGCAGCCGTACGATCCCGCCGAAGCGCTGGCCGTGCTGCTGCAGACGTGCGGGGCGCCGAACCTGCCGGACTCGCTGGACGGGCGTGCGGGGGCGTGGCGGGAGTGGACGGCGCGCCGGCGACTGCTCCTGGTCCTGGACAACGCCCGCGACACCGCACAGGTCGAGCCGCTGCTGCCCGGCTCACCGAACTGCCGGGCGATCGTCACCAGCCGCAACGACCTCCGACTCGACGGCGCCGAGTCGCTGCGACTGGACGTGCTGTCGGCGGCGGAGGCGGCAGAGCTGTTCACCCGCGTCGTCGGTGCGGCCAGGCTGCCCGGCGACGCCTCGACGCTGGCCGATGTCGTGGCCGCCTGCGGTTGCCACCCGCTTGCGCTCCAGGTGCTGGCCGGCCGCTTCCGGCACCGGGACTCCTGGGACCTCCCGCACCTCCTCGACCGGCTCAGTCAGGCCGTCGACCCCCTCGACGAGCTGGACCCCTCGGTGTCCTCCGCCTTCCGCCTGTCGTACGAGGAACTCAGCGCCCGGGCCCAGGACATGCTCCGCGCCCTCGCCCTGGCTCCCGGCCCCGATCTCACGCCGCCCGCGGTGCTGGCGCTCGTGGGCGCCGCGCCGGGCCGCCCTCCGGCGGAGCCGCGGCGCTGTATCGACGAACTGCAGGACTGCAACCTGCTGGACGAGCCCGTGCTCGACCGCTACCGCCTCCACGAACTCACCCGCGCCTTCGGCCTCCAGACCGGCCTGCGTACCGACGAACCGGCCGCGCGGCAGGCGGCGTTCGAACGCTTGGCCGCCCACCACCTGACCGCGGCCCACCGCGCGACCCGCCTCGCCCACCCGCACCACCGCTTGCTGCCGTTGCCGCCGGACCTGGTCTCCCCCTACGCACCGGAGTTCGCGGACGTCGACGAGGCCTCGGTATGGCTGTCGGTGGAGCGGGGCAACCTCCTGGCCACCGCTGCCCGCGCCGCCACCGACTCGCCGACGACAGCGGCGCTGTTCCCCCACGTGCTGGCGCCGTCCCTGGAACGATGGGGCGCTCGCGAGCCCGCGGCAGCTCTCTACGACGCGGCACTCGCCGTCCTGCGCGCCCGCGGCGACACCGCGCCCCTGGCCCGCACGCTGGTGGACCACGCGGCCCGACTCGCCACGGAGAACCCGGAGGAGGCCCTGCGCAGCGCCCGCGAGGCACTGGCGGAGTTCCGGCAGGACGGGGATCAAACAGGTTGCGCAGACGCGCTGTTCCAGGTGGCCCGAGCCCACATCACGGCGGGAGACGGCGAGTCGACCCTCCGGGTGCTGACCGAGGCGCTGGGCCTGTACGCGAAGGACGGCGACCGCCACGGCGAGGCCCAGTGCCTGAACGTCCAGGGCCTCGCGCTCAAGTACGCGGGGCGACACCGCGAGGCGGTGGAGACCGCCCACGCCACGCTGGCCTTGCGTCGCGAGATCGGCGATCTCTACGGGGCCGCAAGAGCCTACAACAATCTGGGGGAACTCCAGTGCGACGAAGGCGACTACGTCGCGGCCCGCGCGTACTACGAGCAGTCGCAGGCTCTGATGCGCCGCTACGGCGAACGCCGGGACCTGGCCATTCTCGCCACGAACCTCGGCATCGTGCACCACGCGACCGGCAACACCACCGAAGCGCTCGCCTCCTTCCACCAGGCGCTGCAGAGTCACCGCGCCGCCGGTGACGCCCTGGGCGAGGTACATGCGCTGACGAGCCTCGGCAACACGTACGCCGACAGCGGCCGCCGCAGTGAAGCCGTGCTGCATTTCGGCATGGCCGCGCGGCTGGCCGCGACCATCGGCAACGCATACGAACGGCAGCGGGCGCTGATCGGAATGGGGGACGTGCAGAGGCGGTCGGGCAAGCTCACGGACGCACGTGCGACGTACGAACTCGGCCACCGGATCGCCAACGAAGCCGGCATTCCCCTCGGCAGGGCGCATGCGCTGGAAGGTTTGGCGCAGGTGGCACTGGCGGCGGGCAACGTAGGCGATATGCGGCGATGTGCGGAGCGGGCATTGGCACTCTACCGCGCGTTAGAGGCCGACTCTGCGGCGGACAGGGTGGCGCGGCTGCTCCGGGAGCAGGGCATGACCGGCTCCTGAGCGTGGGGAGCCGGTCATGATGCGCACTCACACGCCCTTATGCGGTGGCGTGCACACCGGGGCGGGCAGGAGCGTTAACGGGCTCCGCGTACATCCATTGCAGCACGCCGAAAGTGATTGCGACGGCAAACAGAACACTTGTAACCCGCGCGTTCTTGCTGCTCAAGTCGAACCTTTCATCGATACTTCACGAGGCTGCACACCACACGTGATGATCGCCGCAGCGCGGCCATCACTTTCTACCAGCAAAGCCGCTCGTTCGCTCTGAGGTCCGGGGAATTGGAGTCCGAAAACTCGGCGGCAGGGCGGCTCGGGGGCTTGCTCAGGCCTGGGACGTGCCCGTGCGGACCACCGCCACCGGACAGTCCGCGTGGTGCAGCAGCGCCTGGCTCACCGAGCCCAGCAGCATCCCCGTGAAGCCGCCGCGGCCGCGGGCGCCCACAACCACCAGCGCCGCCTCGCGGCTCGCCTCGATCAGCGCCTCGCGGGGGCCGCCGCGCAGGACGCGGCGCTCGACGGCCACGTCCGGGTGGCGCTCCTGACGGCCTGCCAGGGCCTCGGCGAGCACGCGCTCCTCGTGCGCGGCGAGGTCGCCGGGGGCGCTCGCGTACGGGGCGGCCGGGTCCTGCGGGGCGGGGGCCTCGGACTTCCACGGCGACCAGGCGTGGACGGCCACGAGGCGGGTGCGGCGCAGCGCGGCCTCCGCGAACGCGAAACCGATCGCCGCGTCCCCGGACGGCGAGCCGTCCACGCCCACCACGACCGCGCCCTCGCGGCCCGGGTCGCCCGCGCCCCGTACGACGAGGACGGGGCAGTCGCCGTGTGCCGTCAGGTGCACGGCCGTCGAGCCCAGCAGCAGGCCGGTGAACGCGCCGAGCCCGCGGCTGCCGACGACGGCCAGGGCCGCGCCGCGGGACTCCTCCGCCATCACCGGCAGCGTGTCGCCGGTGACGACGGCGCCCTCCGCCGCGACGTCCGGCGCCACCTCGCGGGCGTGCCGGACGGCCTCGTCGACCAGTCGGCTCGCCTGGCTGCGGAGCCCGCCGTCGGGCGGGCCCATCGAGGACGGCTCCAGCGGCACCCGCATCACCGGCCAGAAGAAGGCGTGCACGACGCGCAGGCCGGTGCCGCGCAGGCGCGCCTCGCGCGCCGCGACGGCGACCGCTTCCAAACCGGCGGGCGACCCGTCGACGCCCACCACGACCGGAGCACTCACCATCGGCCTCCCTCGTCACGCGCGGCGCACGGCGGGCCCTGCCGGGTCCACGTACCGTCTGCCCAGGCTTGCCCACCGCAGTCACCTCCGCCAGCCGGCGGCGGCGCGCGGGTGAGCGGCGCCGCCGGCGGTGCGCCGCGTGCGGGGCCCGCCGGCGCCTCAGTGCGCGGTCAGCGCCATCGCCTCGTGCAGCTCCGCCGGGTCCTTCCGCACCGCCGGCCCGTCCAGCCGGGCGGTGACCCGACCCGAGGTCAGCACCGTCACCGTGTCGGCGCACTGCGCGGCCGACGCCGGGCTCGGCGAGACCAGCAGCACCGCGAGCCCCTCCCCCGCCAGCGTGCCGACCAGGTCGAGGATCTGGCCCACCAGCACCGGCGCCAGGCCCTCCGTCGGCTCGTCCAGCAGCAGCACGCGCGGCGAGCCCAGCAGCGCGCGGGCCAGCGCGAGCATCTGCTGCTCGCCGCCGGAGAGGTCGGTGCCGCGGTGGGTGCTGCGCTCGCCGAGCCGGGGCAGCAGGTCGAGCACCCGCTGCGGCGTCCAGGGCCGGGCGCCGCCGGCGGCGCGGGGCGGGCGGTGGGCGAGGCGGATGTGCTCGGCGACGGTCAGCCGGGCGAAGACCCGGCGGCCCTGCGGTACGAGCCCGACGCCGGCGCGGGCGATGCGGTGGGCGGGGCGGCCGGTGACGTCGCGGCCGGCGACCTCGACCGTGCCGGTGGCCGGGCGCAGCAGGCCCGCGACGGTGTGGACGAGGGTGGTCTTGCCGGCGCCGTTGTGGCCGACGACGGCGTGCACGCTGCCCTCGGGGACGTCGAGGTCGAGGTCGTGGAGCACGGTGCCGCCGTGGTAGCCGGCGGACAGCCCGGAGATGCGGAGCATGGGGCGGGTCACCTCCCGGTGCCGGAGTCGTGGGCCTTGGCGACGCCCCGCGCCGCGCCCCCGCCGGCGCCGTCACCGGCGGGCGGTGTGTCCGGCGTCGTGGCGGCGTCGAGGTACGCGCTGCGCACCTCGGGCAGCTCGAAGACCTCCCGCACCGGCCCGGAGGCCAGCACCCGCCCGGTCACCAGCACCGTGACCGTACGGGCCAGCCGCGCGACCACCTCGGTGTTGTGCTCCACCAGCAGCACGGCGATGTCGTCGTCGAGCGCGCCGAGCACGTCGAGCAGCCGGACCACGTCCCGGTCGGTGAGCCCGGCGGCGGGCTCGTCGAGCAGCAGCGCCCGCGGCCGGGCGACGAGTGCCGCGGCCAGGTCGAGCAGCCGGCGCTGGCCGTGCGAGAGCGAGCCGGCCGGGCGGTCCGCCACCCCGGCGAGGCCGACGTCCGCGAGCCGCTCGCCGGCGGTCGCGACCAGCCGCTCCCGGCGGGCGGTACGCCGCCAGGCGCCGCGGCGGTCGGGGTGGTGCCGCCAGGCGGCCAGCAGCACGTTGTCCAGGACGGTCAGGTCCGGGACGGCGGTGGGCTGCTGGAAGCTGCGGGCGATGCCGAGCCGGCTGCGCCGCGCGGGCGCGGTGCGGGTCACGTCGCGGCCGAGGAAGGCGATGGTGCCCTCGTCGGGGCGCTCGGTGCCGGCGATGAGGTTGAGCAGGGTGGTCTTGCCGGCGCCGTTGGGCCCGATGAGGGCGTGCCGGGCGCCGACGGGCAGGTCCAGACCGACCCCGTCGACGGCGGTGAGGCTGCCGAAGCGGCGGGTCAGTCCGGTGAGTTCGAGCGCGGTGGCCGCGGGGGCGGCGGCGGGAGCGGCGGACGGGGTCACGGGCTGCCCTTCCGTAGGACGCGGGCGGACGTGCCGGATGCGGTGGCCCCGCGGCCTCCGGTACGGGCCGCACCGGAGCCGGTGGCGGAGGCGGTCACGTGGGCCCCTTCCGTACGCGGACCGGAGAGCCGGCGTCCGCGGGCTCCGGCGGGCCGGCGTCCGCGGGGCTCCGCGGCGCGGGCAACCGCCCGGCGCCGCCCGGCCGTCCGGCCGGGCCGCCCTCGCCCGCGTCGTGCCCGCCCTTGTCGTCCCCGCCGCCGGCGGCGGCCGCGCGGGGCGCGCCGGACACCAGCCCGGCGAGGCCGCGGGGCAGCAGGTAGACGGCGGCGACGAACAGCACCCCGAGCAGCAGCGGCCCGTGGCCGGGCCAGGAGCCGGCCAGCCAGTCGCGGGTGTAGACGATGAGCCCCGCGCCCACGAGCGCGCCGATCACCGACGTGATGCCGCCGATGACGGCCGCGAGGAGCGCGAGTGCGGCGATCTCGAAGCCGACGTCGGCCGGGGACACGTAGCTCTGCACGGCGATGAGCAGCGACCCGCCGGCGCCCGCGAGTGCGCCCGCGCCGACGTACGCCACCAGCAGGTACCGGGTCACGGGGTGGCCGGAGGCGCGCATCCGCTCCTCCGCCTCCCGCGAGCCGGTCAGCAGCTTGCCGGCCGGCGAGCGCAGCAGCACCAGCGCCACGGCGACCACGCAGACGACGACGACCGCGGCGTACTGGTAGATCGCCAGCTCCTCGAAGAGCGGCTCGCCGCCCCAGAACGCCTGGGTGGAGGGGAACCCGGCGAGGCCGTCCGTGCCGCCGGTCACGGACTTCCACTGGCCGATGGCGATGGCGGTCAGCTCCCCCACCGCCACGGTGATCATGAGCACGGTGGTGCCGCGGGCGCGGATCACCGCCGGCCCGGTCACCACGCAGAATGCGGCGGCGGCGACGGCGGAGATCGCCACCTGCACCGGCCCGACGGTCCAGTCGTTCTCGGCCAGCTTCGCGGTGGTGTACGCGCCGACGGCGAACGGCGCGGTCTGCCCCAGCGTGGGCAGCCCGGCGTAGCCGGTGACCACGGTGACGCTGACCGCGAGGAGGCCGAGGGCCAGGGCGTAGCCGGCGAGGGAGAGGGAGTAGGCGTCGAGGACCGTCGGCAGGAGCGCCAGCACGGCGATCAGGGCGAGCAGCGGGGCGGCGGCGCGTGCGGCCGCGGCGACGCGCCCGCTGCCGGTCCGCGCACCACCGCCGTCGGCGGCGGCCGCCTTGGCGGCCGTACGTGCCGCCGCCTTCGCCCGGCGCTCCGCCAGCGCCGGGCGCCACGGCCACGGCACCCGCGCCAGCCGGCGGCGCAGCCGCTCGGCCGGGTCGGGCGGCGGGTCGGCGCCGTGCTCCGGGCCGTGCGGCTCGGCCAGCCCGCGGCCTGAGCGCAGGATCAGCACCACGGCCATGGCCGCGAAGAGCAGGTACGGCGCCCAGTCCGGGGCGACCGACACCCCCAGGGTCTGCACCTCGCCGACGCCGATGGCGGCGACCAGCGTCGCCCACAGCGAGCGGAGCCCGCCGAGGACGACGACCACGAGGGAGAGCATCAGCACGGTGTCGCCGGTGCTCGGCCCGGGGCCGATGATCGGGGCGCCCAGGACGCCCGCGGCGCCGGCGAGCGCGCCCGCCGCGGCAAGCACCCCGGTGTGCACGACACGGGGGCTGAGCCCCGTGGTGGCCAGCATCTCGGGGTCGTCGGCGGCGGCCCGCACGGCGGCGCCCGCGCGGGTGCGGGTGAGCACCCAGGTGCCGACCGCCGCGAGGGCCACCGCCATCACGATGAAGCCGAGCCGGTAGGCGGGGTAGCGGTGGCCGAGGAGGTCGACGGACGTGTCCAGCGCGTCCGGGACGCGCACCGGCATCTCGTCCGCGCCGAACCCCTCGACGAGCAGGTTGCCGCCGATCAGCGCCAGCCCGAACGTCAGCAGCGCCTGGTCGAGATGCCCGCGGCGGGCGAGCGGCGCCGTCGCCGCCGACAGCACCGCGCCCGCCGCGCAGGCGGCCGCGGTGCCGGCGACGAGGCCGAGGACGAGCCCGCCCCAGGTGCCGTCGCTCAGCTCGGCACCGGTGTAGGCGCCGACCGCGTACAGCGTGCCGTGGGCCAGGTTGAGCACGCCGGCGGTGCCGAACGCCAGGCTCAGGCCGGCGGCGACGACGAACAGCAGCAGCCCGTAGGCGACGCCGTCGACCGCCGGCACGAGCTGGGCATCGAGTGCCCCCACGTCAGCCGCCGAGCGTGGCCAGGTCCTGGACCGTGACGTTGGAGAGTTGCTCGCCGTCCTTGCGGACCTCGCGCAGGTACCACTTCTGCACCGGAGCGTGCGACTTCTCGCCGAACGCCCAGGCGCCGCGCGGGCTGTCGATCTGGCCGAGGCCGCCGAGGGCCTCGTTGATGGTCTCCGAGTTGACCTCGCCCTTGTCGGCGGCGTCGGCGATGGCCATGTCGAGCACGTGGGCGGCGTCGTACGAGGCCATGGCGTACTCGGTGGGCGAGGTGTCGTGCTTGGCGGTCCAGTCGGAGACGAACCTCCGGTTGGCGCCGTTGTCCAGGTCGGGCACGTAGTTGAAGACGGACTGGATGCCCTCGGCCGCGTCGCCCTGGGCCTGGAGGATGCTGCCCTCGGTCAGCGCCCCGGAGGCGTAGAGCGGGATGTCGGCGATGTCCGACTGGGCGTACTGCTTGACGAAGTCGATCGCGGCCTTGCCGGCGTAGAAGGTGTACACCGCCTCGGCGTCGGACTCGGCGATGTCGGCGAAGTACGGGGTGAAGTTGGTGGTGTCGGGGAACGGCGTCCAGGTGGTCTCGCCGTCGGGGTTGGCCAGTTCGCCGCCGATCTCGTCGAAGGTCTCGGTGAAGCCGCCGACCTGGTCGTAGCCGCCCTGGTAGTCCGGGCCGATCGCGTAGACGGGGCCGTCCACCTCGTCCTTGACGTACTGGGCGATGGCGGCGCCGAAGTCCTTGGACAGGAAGGAGGTGTGCCAGACGCCGGAGACGTCCTTCAGGTCCGGGCGGCCGTTGGAGCTGACCAGCGGGATCTTGTTCTGCTTCAGCATCGGCAGCACCGCGTTGTAGGAGCCGTTGGCGACGATGCCGGTCATCACGTCGACCCGGTCCTTCTTCACCAGCTTGGTGGCGGCCGGCACGGCCGTGGGCGGGCCGTCGCCCTCGTCGCCGATCGACAGCTCGACCTCGTGCCCGCCCAGCTTGCCGCCGTGGGTGTCCAGGTAGAGCTGGAAGCCGTTGCGCAGGTCGGTCCCCACCGGCTCGTACGTACCTGAGAGGGCGGCCAGCAGGCCGACCCTCACCGTTTCGTCGCTGGAGCCGCTGTCGCTGCTGCAGCCGGCGACGGCCAGCGAGACGGCGACTGCGGTGGCTGCGGAGGCCCGGGCTCTGCTGCGGCCGGGGCGACGCGGTGTGGATGCGTTGACGAACACGAAGGCTCCCGAGGGGAAAAACGAGGGATGGGATGGGATGGGATGGGTCCGGGGGGGGTCGGATTCGGGTCGGGATGCGGAGCGACGACGGGCACGGCGGACGTGGGCGACGCACGGCCCGCGGCGGACGCGGGCGACGGCGCCGGTGCGGCGGCGGAGGGGGGCGCCGCCGGGGGCCCGCGCGGGCGGGGTGAGGGGGTTCCCCGCCCGGGCGGCCGTCGTCAGGAGGCGGGCTGCGAGTCGCGCATCTGCGGGCTGAGCGCGTCGCCGACCTGGTTGATCAGCTCGGACATCATGTAGCTGACCTCGCCGATGTCCGCGTCCCGGGTGGTGGTGACGAGGAGGGACGCCCCGCTGGAGACCGCCATGGAGAACATGTAGCCGCCCTCCATGGCGGTCAGGCTGTGCTCGACGGGGTCGCTCTCGATCAGCTGCGCGGCGCCGGAGAGCAGGTTGACGATGCCGGAGGCGATGGCGGCCAGCCGGTCCGCGTCGTCCTGGTCCACTCCCGTGTAGGCCAGGGCGAGGCCGTCCACGGACACGGCGATGGCCTGGGTGACTTCGGGGATGCGACGGGCGAAGTCACTCAGCAGCCAGCTCAGGTCGGCGGTGGATGGGGTCGTCATCACGTGCTCCGTTGCGAGTCGTCGTCGGGTGCGGTCCGGGTGCGGCCGCTGTTCCTGGCGGTACGGGCTCGGCCTCCGTCGTCGTTGCCGGAGCGGCCGCTGCCGGTGCCGTTACCGCTGCCGCCGCCCGTACCGGCGGGGCGGCCGCGATCGGCGGCGCCCCCGGCTCCCTCGCGGCGGCCGGTGCTCCTGTTGATGCCCTGGGTGTACGCGGCCAGCACGTCGGAGATCTGCCGGGAGTCCCGGCGCTTGGCGGGCGCCGGCTTCCGCTCGCTCCTGCCGGGCTTGCCGTCCCCGTCGCGCTTGGGGAACCGGGGCCACTGGTCGGCGGGCTGGCGGGCCCGCACGGGCAGTCCCGAGGGGCTGACGCCGGCGACTCGGTCGGCCGGGTCGTACTCGGGGCCGAAGGGGGGCGTGCGCCGCGGGCCGCCGCCGTTGCGGTCCCCCGCCTCCCTCGTGTCCGGTGCGGGGGCGGGACCGGCGGCACGGGCCGCACCGGCCGCACCGGCCGCACCGGCCGAGGGGGCCGCGCCGCGCGTGGCCGCGCCGGCGGCCACGGCCTCGTCCATCGGCCTGCGCGGCGACGGCAGTCCCGGGGACGCGGCGCCGAAGACGCTCGTCTCCCCTTCCGCCAGCGGCTGTTCGCCCTCTGCCAGGGTCTCCTCCTCGACGGCCACGAGGACCGACGCCGGGAGGGTGACCTCGGCGATGGTGCCGGGGCCCGCGGAGGAGCGCAGCTCGACGACGATGCCGTGGCGGGCGGCGAGCCGGGCCACCACGTGCAGGCCCATGGACCGCACGGCGCCGACGCTGGTCTGCGGGTTGACGAGGCGGCCGTTCAGCTCTTCCCGGCGCTCCGGGGTCATGCCGACGCCCTCGTCGACGATCTGCACCACCGCGCGGTCCCACAGCCGCCAGACCGCCACGCCCACCTGTTTGTCCGGGGGCGAGAAGCGGGTGGCGTTGTCGAGGAGTTCGGCGAGGATGTGCGCGAGGTCGTGCACCGCCCGGGCGGCGATGCCGATGCCCTGCTCCACGATCCCCATGGCGACGCGCTCGAAGCGCTCGATCTGCTGGGCGGCGGCGACGACCACGGTGGCGCAGGGCGCGTCGGACTCGCGTACCCGCCCGTGTCCGTAACCGCCCATGACGAGCAGGTTGTTGGTGTTGCGCTCCATGCGGATGGCGAGGTGGTCGAGCGCGAAGAGGATCTGCATCCGCTCCGGGTCGGCCTCGTCGCGCTGCACCGCGTCCAGCTCGGACACCATGACGGAGGTCAGCTGCGCGCCACGGCGGGCGACGCCGACCAGGGTCTCCGCGAACTGCTCGTGCGCGTGCGCCTGCTGGGCCGCGAGCCGTACCGCCTCGTGGTGGACGGAGTTGAACGCCTCGCCGACCTCGCCGATCTCGTCCTCGCCGGTGGTCTCCACCGGACTGCCGGAGCTGTCGGCGACCTGCCGTGGCGTGGCGCCGCCGAGCGCCCCGGGCTGGGAGAGTTCCGTGACGATCTGCGGCAGCCGTTCCGTGGCCACCGTGTGCGCCGCGTTGCGCAGGTCGCGCAGCCGGCGGATCATCACGCGGCCGATCCGGAACGCGAAGAGCAGCGCGCCGACCAGCGTCACCAGCACCACGAGGATCTCCATGACGGCCCACCAGATGAGCCGGGAGCGCTCCTCGGTGACGTCCTCGTGCACCGACTGGTCGACGCGGCGCTCCACCGAGCGCAGGATCGACAGCCGCTCGGCCGTCGCCTCCTGCCACGCGGCGGCGGAGATGTCGAGTTCCTCGCCGGCCGGGGTGCGGCCGACCTGGTCCTCCATCCGCTGCGCGGGCAGCGTGCGCGGCACGGAGAGCGCACGTTCCAGCCAGGCGCGCCACTCCGGCGGGCCGAGGGTGAGGAAGGTGCCGATGCGCTCGGTGAAGCCGATCAGGGTGGCGTCGTAGGTGCGCTGGGAGGCCGGGGTGAAGCCCCCGCCGGCCAGCGCACGGAGCACCACGGCCTGTTGCTGCGCCGAGTGCTCCGCCGCGCGCGAGAACGAGGCGGAGGCCCGGATGCGGTCGGCGATGTCCGCGTCGACGCCGTCGGCCTGGGCGATGCCGTCCCGGTAGTCGATGAGGTCGGCGATCGTGATCCGGTAGCCGAAGGCGAGCGCGGACAGCGTGCCGTTGCCGGAGCGCGTCTGGGCGCGGAGCGACGGCAGTTCGGCGAGCGATCTGTCGATGCGCTGCAGCGCCAGGTCGGCGTTGTGGGGCACGGAGCTGAGCTTCTTGCGCTTCTCGGTGTAGTCCGAGATACCTGCGTCCGTGGCATCGGTCGCCTTGCGGTACGCGGTGGCATCGCCCTGGGACGCGACCAGCGCGGTTGCGGTGACGCGTTCGTGCTGCAGCCGGGAGGTCAGCTCCGCGGCGGCATCGGCGGCGTCGACCATCTGCGCCAGCCTGTTGGCCTGGAACGCCTGGGTGGTCGCCGGCGCCAGCGCGCGCACGGAAAAGGCGATGGCCACCGCAAGGGGCACGGCGACCAGGAGGACGAGTCGACGGTTGATCTTCACTGCGTAACCCCTACGTCGGGGCCATGACACCGTAAAGCTGACACGGGATTACCTTGCGATGGGGAGGGTGTGACGTGTGGGGGTGCTGCATCCATCGCTCCTGCTGAGGGTGGGCCGAGCGATGGGTCTGATGCTAAGTCGGAAGTCTAAGTTACGGGCGAGTACAACATCAAAATATGTAAGAGGGAGACGCAATCCTTACCCCTGACCAATCCGATTCGATCAGGTTCCGTCTGAAATTTCACGGATCGACAGGGTCACGGATCGGCGGGGTCACAGATCGGCGGGGTCACGGATCAGCCCGGCCAAGTCGCCCCGGCTCAGCCGCGCTTGAGCGCGTGGCCGCCGAAGCCGCTGCTGCGGTCCGGGCCCTGGTTCTGCTCCTGCCACCACAGGTCGAACTCCGGCTGCCCCATCTTCTGCCAGTCCGGGGTCTGTTCGACCTGGGCCCGGCCCAGCCGGCGGCCGAGGGCGACCATGGCGGCGCCGACGGCGGTGCGTTCGGCGTCGTACGCCCCGGCGATCTCCGGCCAGCTGCCGTTCGCGCGGCAGGCGGCCTCCAGCGCGGTGGCGTCCTGCAGCGCCTTGACGCTGCCGCCGCCGGTGTGCGGCCGTACGACGGTGGCGGCGTCGCCGGCGAGCAGCAGCCGGCCGACGGCGAGCCGCGGCACCTGGAGGTCGTAGATCGGCTGGATGAAGGAGTCCTCGGGCGCGGTGCGCAGCACGCAGCGGCCCCAGTACGGCGGGAAGTGCTCCGCGACCAGGTCGCGCAGGTACGCGGTGAGCTTCGCGGCGACCCGGCCCGGAGGCAGCGAGGTGGGGGTGCGCAGGTCGAGCAGCAGCTCGGGGTCGTCCGGCGGGACGGCGTAGAGCACCCAGTTCATGCGGTAGCCGCCGCCCGCGGCGGGGATGAGGTACATCATGCAGTGCCCGCCGGGGAAGACGATCACGCGCGCCTCGGCACGGTCCGTCTCGGGGTCGCCCGGCATCGGCGCGGAGGTGCCGCGCCAGCCGAGGTAGCCGGCGTAGTCGGGGGCGAGCCCGGGGAACATCGCCTCGCGGACCACCGAGCGGTACCCGTCCGCGCCGATCACCGCGGCGAAGCGCTCCCGGCGGCCGTCGGCGAGCCGGAGGGCGACGCCGTCGGCGTCCTGCTCGACCGCGGTGACGGCGGCGCCCGTGTGGTACGTGACCGACTCCGGCACCCGGCTGCGCAGCTCGTGCCAGAGCGAGCCCCAGTTGTACGAGCGGAACGGGAAGTGCTGGTCGGCGAAGGCGCGGCCAAGCTCCGCGGCTCCGTCGCGGATCGTCCACACCCGGCGGCTGAGACCGGACCACGGCATCGACGAGTCCACGTACCCCGCGGCCTCCAGCTCGGCGAACCGCGCGTCGTGCAGGCCGATGCCCACACCGCGGTCGCGCAGCTCGCCGCCGGCCCGCTCGAAGACGGTGACCCGCCCGGCCCCCGCCCGCGCCACCGCCTGCGCCGTGGCGCACCCCGCGATGCTCCCGCCCACCACGGCGACGGAGTCCTCGTTCACCACGGTCTCCCCTCTCCTTGTCCGGGCCGGCCACGGCCCTCCGGCCGGCCGGCACGCCCGCACCTGAGGAGCAACAACCTTCCCCAACGCGATCACCGCGTCAAGGGAGGGGCCGGCCGCCAACCGCCCCCGGACGTACGCCAGTCGGGCCGCCGGCCGGCCCGGGCACCCGGGGACCCCCGGCCGCCCGGCAAAGACTTAGGCTAGCCTTACCTACCTGGTCGGGACGGGTAGGTAAGGGGTGACGGGTGGCAGCGCAGGGACCCTCGGGACGGGACGTCCTGAGAAGGGCGATCGCGGGACAGCGGCGCGGCGTCGCGATCGGCGCGACGCTGGCGGTCGGACACCAGCTGGGCGAGGCGCTGGTCCCGGTGCTCATCGGCATGGTCATCGACGACGCCGTCGCCGGGGACGACGCGGGCGCGCTGGTGCGCTGGCTCCTCGTGCTCGTCGCGGTGTACGTCGTGCTCGCGCTCAGCTTCCGCCTCGGGGTCAAGGCGTCCGAGCGCGCCGCCGAACTCGCCGCGCACCAGGTGCGGCTGGAGCTGGTCGGGCGCGTGCTCGACCCGCGCGGCGGCGCCGAGCGCGGCCGGCTGCCCGGCGCGGTGGCGAACATCGCCACCGAGGACGCCCGGCGCGTCGGCTACGTCGTCATGGGGGTGACCATCGGCGTCTCCGGGCTGGCGGGCGCGGCGGTCAGCGCGGTGGCGCTGCTGCTCATCTCCGTACCCCTCGGCCTGCTCGTGCTGGTCGGCACCCCCGTGCTGCTCTGGCTGGGGCACTTGCTGAGCAAGCCGCTGGAGCACCGCAGCGCGGCCGAGCAGGAGCAGGCCGCGAACGCCTCCGGCGTCGCCGCCGACCTGATCACCGGGCTGCGGGTGCTCAAGGGGATCGGCGCGCAGGACGCGGCGGTCGGGCGCTACCGGCGCACCAGCCGAGACTCGCTGGGCGCCACCCTGCGCGCCGCCCGTGCCGAGAGCTGGCAGAACGGCGTCGTCCTGGCGCTGACCGGCGGCTTCATCGCGCTGGTGGCGCTGGTCGGCGGCCGTCTTGCGCTGCGCGGGGACATCACGCTGGGACAGCTCGTCGCGGCGGTCGGGCTCGCGCAGTTCCTGCTGACGCCGCTGCAGGTGTTCGCGTACGTCAACGCCGAGTTCGCCCAGGCGCGGGCGTCCGCGGCGCGCGTGGCGGAGGTGCTGGCCGCGGAGCCGGCCGTCGTCCCCGGCGACCGGCGGCTGCCGGAGCCGGTGCGCGGCGAACTGCGGCTGCGCGGCCTGGGGCTGGGGGCGCTGGCGGAGGTGGACCTGGCGGTCGCGGCCGGGGAGCTGGTCGGCGTCGCGACGACGGAGCCGGCGGCCGCGGAGGCGCTGCTGCGGTGCCTGGGCCGGGTCGAGGACCCCCGGACCGGGGCGGTGGAGCTGGACGGGGTGCCGCTGACCGCCCTCGATCCGGCGGAGCTGCGGACGGCGGTGCTGGTGGCGGCCCACGACGCGGACCTGTTCGCGGGAACGGTCGGCGAGAACGTCGCGGCGGCCGGACCGGCGCCGGCGGGCGCGGCCGCCGGCGGCGCCGGCCCCGGCGGCGGCACCGGCCCGGCGATGGCCGCCGCGGCGGCCGACGAGGTCGCCCGCGCGCTGCCCCGCGGCGCTCTGACCGAGGTCGGCGAGGCCGGCCGGGCGCTCTCCGGCGGCCAGCGCCAGCGCGTCGCCCTGGCCCGCGCGCTCCACGCCGACCGGCCGGTCCTCGTCGTCCACGACCCGACGACCGCCGTGGACGTGGTCACCGAGGCCCGGATAGCCGAAGGGCTGCGCACCTTCCGTACCGGCCGGACCACCCTGCTGGTCACCAACAGCCCGGCCCTGCTCGCCGTCGCCGACCGGGTCGTGTTCGTCGACGCCGGCCGGGTCGCCGCGATGGGGCCGCACGCCGACCTCGTACGCGACGAGGCCGCCTACCGGACGGCGGTGCTCGCATGACGCGGGCCGCGGGAGGGCACGAGGAGGCGCCCGGAGGACCGGACGGGCCGGCGGCCGGACGCGCCGAGGACGCCGACGGCGCCCGCGAGCTGCTGCCCACCGCCACCGCCGCCCGCACCCGGGCCGCCGTGCGCGAGCTGCTGCGCCCGCGCCGGGCGCTGGCGTGGACGGCGTTCGCGGTGATGGCCGCGGCCACCGCCGTCGGGCTGCTCACCCAGCCGCTGCTGGGCCACATCGTGGACCTGGTCACCGACGAACGCGACGCCGGGGCGCTGACGCTGCCGGTGGTGCTGCTGGTGGCCGTGGCCGTCGGCCAGGGCGTGCTGACCGCCGTCGGCCGCACGATGGTCTCCCGGCTCGGCGAGACGGTGCTCGCCCAGCTGCGCGAGCGGTTCGTCGAGCGGGCGCTGCACCTGCCGCTGGACCGGCTGGAGAAGGCCGGCTCGGGCGACCTGACCGCCCGCGTCACCCGGGACGTCTCCCGGGTCGCCGAGGCGGTGCGCGGCGCGCTGCCCCAGCTGGCGTCCTCCGTGCTGGCGATCGTGCTCACGCTCGGCGCGCTGGCCGTACTCGACTGGCGCTTCCTGCTCGCCGCGCTGCTCGCGGTGCCCGTGCAGGCGTACACGGCTCGCTGGTATGTGCGGCGCGCGGTGCCGCTGTACGCGCGCGAACGCGTCGCCACCGGGGCGCAGCAGCAGCAGCTCCTGGACACCGTCAGCGGCGCGGCCACCGTCCGCGCGCACCGGCTGGAGGCGCCGCACGCCGGGCGGGTCGAGGCCCGCTCGCGGACCGCGGTGGACCTGCGGCTGCGCGGGGTGCGGCTGCTGATGGGCTTCTACAACCGGCTGCACGTGGCGGAGTACCTGGGGCTGTCCGCGGTGCTGGTGGCCGGCTACGTGCTGGTGCGCGACGGCTCCGCCTCGATCGGTACGGCGACGGCCGCGGCGCTGTACTTCCACTCGCTGTTCGGGCCGGTGAACGTGGCGCTGGTGCTGCTCGACGACGCCCAGGCGGCGACGGCGGGGCTGGCGCGGCTGGTCGGCGTCGTGGACGCGCGCGAGCAGCAGCCGGCGTCCGGCGAGCCGGAGCCCGCGGAGGCGGGCTCGCGGCCGGCGGTGGGCGTGTCCGTCAGCGGGGTGTCGCACGCGTACGAGCCGGGTCGGCCGGTGCTGCACGCGGTGGACCTGGAGCTGCGGCCGAAGGAGAAGGTGGCGCTGGTCGGCGCCAGCGGGGCGGGCAAGAGCACGCTCGCCAAGCTGCTGGCCGGCATCCACTCCCCCACGGCCGGGCGCATCGACGTGGGCGGCGCCGGGCCGGACGAGTCGGGCCGCACGGTCGCGCTGGTCACCCAGGAGGTGCACGTCTTCGCCGGGCGGCTCGCCGACGACCTGCGGCTGGCCCGCCCCGGCGCCGGCGACGCGGAGCTGCGCGAGGCGCTGGACCGGGTGGGCGCGCTCGGCTGGGCCGAGGCGCTGCCGGAGGGCCTGGACACGGTCGTGGGCGAGGGCGGGCACCGGCTGACGGCGGACCGGGCCCAGCAGCTCGCGCTGGCCCGGCTGGTGCTGGCCGACCCGCCGGTCGCGGTGCTCGACGAGGCCACCGCGGAGGCCGGCAGCCTCGGCGCCCGGCGGCTGGAGGAGGCGGCCGAACGCGCGCTGGAGGGGCGCACCGCGCTGGTCGTCGCCCACCGGCTCAGCCAGGCCGCGGCGGCCGACCGGGTCGTGGTGATGGAGGAGGGCCGGGTGGCGGAGAGCGGCACGCACGACGAACTGCGCGCGGCGGACGGCCCGTACGCCGCGCTGTGGCGGGCCTGGTCGGCGGGGCGCGGGGCGGATGCCGAGCGTGGCACGCCCGGCGCCGGGCGGCCGGCCCCGTAGCCGGTCACGCCGCCCGTCCGGGTACGGGTACGGGCCGGCCCCGGCCCGTACCGCACGGCGGCCCGCGGCCGCGGCGGCGCGCGGCCCGGGTGCTGCCGGACACGGCGGCGGGCCGCTCCTCACGATCCGGTGCCCTGTTTCGTCGTACCGGGGAGAGCTGTCACGCGACCGAGGGAGCACCGGCACCATGACCACACCGCCCGCGCCGCAGCACGAACGCCTCGACCCGGGGGCCGCCGGGATCGCGAGCGAACGGCGCCGGCTGACCAACCTCGCCTACCGGCTGCTCGGCTCCCTGGCCGACGCCGAGGACGTGGTGCAGGAGACGTACGCCCGCTGGTACGCGATGTCCGCGGAGCGGCGGGCGGCCGTCGACTCCCCCGGCGGCTGGCTGACGAAGGTCGCCGGCCGCGTCTGCCTGGACCTGCTCGGCTCGGCGCGGGCGCGGCGGGAGCGGTACGTGGGCGAGTGGCTGCCGGAGCCGCTGCCGGACCGCGCGGAGCTGTTCGGCGGCCCGGCGGGCGGGTCGGCGGCGGACGCGGCGGACCCGGCGGAGCGCGTGACGCTGGACGAGTCGGTGCACATGGCGTTCCTCGTGGTGCTGGAGTCGATGACCCCGGCGGAGCGGGTGGCGTTCGTCCTGCACGACGTCTTCCGCTACCCCTTCGGCGAGGTGGCCGAGATCGTCGGCCGGTCGCCCGCGGCGTGCCGGCAGCTGGCGTCGTCGGCCCGCCGCCGCGTCCGCACGGCGCGGCCGCCCGCGACGGCCGAGCGGCACGCGGGCCTGGTACGGGAGTTCCGGCGGGCCTGGGCGGCGCGGGACATCGCCGCCCTGGTCGGCCTGCTGGACCCCGGCGCGACGTCCACCCCGGACAGCGGCGGGCTCGCCCCGGCCGTGCTGCGGCCGGTGGTCGGCGGCGAGCGGATCGCGCGCGCGTTCACGGATCTGATCGCGCTGGAGCCCCGCCTGGAGCTGCTGGAACGCACGGTCAACGGCCAGCTCGGCGTGGTGGTACGGGTGGGCGGGGCCACGGTGACGGTGCTCGCGTTCGAGGTGGCGGACGAGAAGATCACGCAGATCTGGGCGGTGCGCAACCCGGAGAAGCTCCGCGCGTGGGCGGCGGCCTGAGCGGCGCGGCGGCCGGCCCCGTCACGGGCGCGGCCGGCCGTCTGCACATCCCTTGAACTCACCGGGCCCGTACCTGCGGCCCGGCCGTCCGCCGGTCCGCCCGCCTGCTCTCCCAACCAAGCACATCAAACAGGGACTTACGGGCGCGCCGGCAGCACCGTTGCGTGCGCACCCCCTTGACGGCGCCCGCCCGCGGGCGTAAACCAACTCAGCGTGAGAGAGCGCTCTCTTTCGCTCAATCATTCATTCCTTGAAGCCTGATCGAAGAGCCGACAAGCGCACCATCCGCCCCACCGGGTGCTTCCCGCACCACGAGCCGACGACTCAGGAGTGTCACGCATGCGCGTACCCCCCACCGGAGACTCGCCCCGGCGGTCCACCAGATCCGGCCCCTCGCGCCGCACCCTGCTGGCCGCCGCCGCGGCGGCGGCCGCGGTGCCGGCCACGGGCCTGGCGGTCTCCCAGGCGACCGCGGCCCCGCCGCGGTCCGCGGACCGGCCGCTCGCCGACCCGGACCTCGGCCCCAACGTGATCTTCTTCGACCCGTCCACCCCCGACATCCAGGGCCGGCTGGACCAGATCTTCCGCCAGCAGGAGTCGGCGCAGTTCGGCACCGGCCGCTACGCGCTGCTCTTCAAGCCCGGCACGTACAACGGCCTCAACGCCCAGCTCGGCTTCTACACCTCCGTCCTCGGCCTCGGCCTGTCCCCCGACGACACGCACATCAACGGGGACGTGACCGTGGACGCCGGCTGGTTCGACGGCAACGCCACCCAGAACTTCTGGCGCTCCGCGGAGAACCTGTCGCTCAGCCCCGTCAGCGGCACCAACCGCTTCGCCGTCTCCCAGGCCGCGCCCTTCCGCCGCATGCACGTGCGCGGCAACCTCAACCTCGCGCCGTCCGGCTACGGCTGGGCCAGCGGCGGCTACATCGCCGACAGCCGCGTCGACGGCACCGTGCAGCCGTACTCGCAGCAGCAGTGGTACACCCGCGACAGCAGCATCGGCGGCTGGCTGAACGCGGTGTGGAACATGGTCTTCTCCGGCGTCGAGGGCGCCCCCGGGCAGTCCTTCCCCGACCCGCCCTACACCGCCCTGGACACCACGCCGATCTCCCGCGAGAAGCCGTTCCTCTACCTCGACGGCGCGGAGTACCGCGTCTTCCTCCCCGCGCTGCGCCGCAATGCCCGCGGCACGACCTGGGGCGGCGGCGGCCCGCAGGGCGAGTCGCTGCCGCTCTCGGACTTCCACGTCGTCAAGGAGGGCGCGACCGCCGCGAGCATCAACGCCGCCCTGCGGGAGGGCAAGCACCTGCTGCTCACCCCGGGGATCTACCACGTCGACGCGCCGATCGTCATCGACCGGGCGGACACCGTGGTCCTCGGCATCGGCTACCCCACGATCATCCCGGACGGCGGCGTACGCGCCATGACCGTCGCCGACGTCGACGGCGTGCGGCTCGCCGGCTTCCTGCTGGACGCCGGGCCGGAAAACTCCGACGTGCTGCTCGAAGTGGGCCCGGAGGGCTCGTCCGCGGGGCACGAGGGCAACCCGACCACGCTGCAGGACGTGTTCATCCGCATCGGCGGCGCCGGCCCCGGCAAGGCGACCACCTGCATGGTGATCAACAGCCGGCACGTGCTCGTCGACCACACCTGGGTGTGGCGCGCGGACCACGGCGACGGCGTCGGCTGGGAGACCAACCGCTGCGACTACGGCGTCGTCGTCAACGGCGACGACGTGCTGATCACCGGGCTCTTCGTGGAGCACTTCAACAAGTACGACGTGCGGTGGAACGGCGAGCGCGGGCGCACGGTCTTCTTCCAGAACGAGAAGGCCTACGACGCGCCGAACCAGGCCGCGATCCAGAACGGCGACCTGCGGGGCTACGCCGCGTACAAGGTCGCCGACGACGTCGGCGAGCACGAGGGCTGGGGCATGGGCAGCTACTGCTACTACAACGTCGACCCGACCATCGTGCAGGAGCACGGCTTCGCCACCCCGACGGGCCCGGGGATCAGGTTCCACCACATCATGGTCGTCTCGCTCGGCGGCCAGGGGCAGTACGCCCACGTCGTCAACGACCACGGCGGCCCCACCTCGGGCACCGACACGATCCCGGCCAAGGTCGTCGCCTACCCCTGAGCCGCACCCGGCGGGTGCAGCGGCCCCGCCCCCGGTCCAGCGGACGCCGGGGGCGGGGTTCCGCCACACCGCTGCCCCGGCGCCGCCGCTGCCGGTCAGGCCGAGTCGCGTACGACCAGCGAGGGGCGGAAGACCACCGAGGGCGGCACGGCGCCGGGCTCCCGGATCTGCCGCAGCAGCAGCCGCGCCATCTCGCCGGCCATGTCCTCCACGGGCTGCCGCACGGTCGTCAGGGCCGGCTCCGAGGCCTCGGCGGCCTCGCTGTCGTCGAAGCCGACCACGCCCACGTCCTGCGGCACCCGGCGGCCGGCGCGCAGCAGCACGGGCACGGCGCCCAGCCCCATCAGGTCGGAGGCGACGAACACGCCGTCCAGCCCCGGGTGGCCGGCGAGCAGCCGGCGCATCGCCTCGGCCCCGCCGGCCCGGGTGAAGTCGCCCTCCGCCCACGGCAGGTCCGGCACCCCCAGCGCGGCGAGCGCGCCGCGGAACCCGTCGAGCCGCTCCTGCGCGGCCGGCATGTCCTGCGGGCCGGCCACCGTGCCGATCAGCCGGCGGCCCTGGGCCACCAGGCGCTCCGCGGCCAGCCGGGCGCCGGCGCGCTGGTCGACCTCGACGTACGGCAGCGCGGCCGCCCGGCCCGGGCGGCCGGCCAGCACGGTCGGCAGCGCGGTCTCGGCGAGCATCCGGGGCAGCGGGTCGTCCGGGTGCGAGGAGACCAGGACGACGCCGTCGACGTGCCCCTGGCGCAGGTACGCGAGCACCTGCGCGCGCGACGCCTCGTCGTCGGCGACCATCAGCACGGTCTGCAGGCCGGCCGGGCGCAGCTCCCGGAGGAGCCCGCTGACGACCCGGCCGAAGTGCGGGTCGCTGAACATCCGGCCGATGAACGGGGTGGCGAGGTGGCGCTGTTCGCGCTCGGAGACCACCAGGGCCACGGAGTCCGTGCGCCGGGTCACCAGGGAGCGGGCGGCCCGGTTCGGCGCGTAGTCCGTGGCGGTGATCGCCTCCTCGACCTTGCGGCGCAGCGCGGCGTCGACCGTGGGCAGGCCGTTGATGACCCGCGAGGCCGTCGCCCGGGACACTCCGGCCACCCGGGCCACGTCCTCCAGGGTGGCGGGGCGGCCGGGCCGCCGGGCTTCTGTTGCCATGGAGCCTTTATACCGTCCCGCCGTACGCGCCGAGAGAGCGCTTCCCCGCACAACCGCCGCAGGCCGGCGGACCACTTGACGAACCGCCGATCGCCCGGGCCGCAGTCTTTGGAGAGCGCTCTCTGCGGTTCAAGCGTATCCCGGGGACCGGCCGCCGGCCCGGGCGCCGGATGCAGCATCATGGGGTGAAGTGCGTAGCCGAGACGACAGGGCGCGATGGCGAGATGATGCAACCCGGCGATTTCATGATGGCCACCAGGAGCCGCGGCTACTCGCCGCAGCAGGTCGACCGCGTCGTCGGCGACCTGCTCGCCGAGCGGGAGGCCGCCGTACGCCGCGCCAGAGACCTGGAAGCGCAGGCGGAGGCGAGCGGACGGCACCTGGCCGGGCTGCTCGAACAGGTCTCGGCCCTCGGGCCGCAGACGTACGAGTCCCTCGGCGAGACCGCCCGCAAGCTCTATCTGGACGCCAGAGCCGAGGCCGACCGGGTGCGCGAACGGGCCGAGGCGGAGTGCCGGGAGCTGCAGGAGGCCGCCCGCGCCGCCGCGGAGGAGCGCGGCAAGGAGGCGGCGCAGCACGCCGAGCGCATACGGGCCGACGCCGACCAGCGGGCCCGGCAGCGGATCAAGCAGGCGCACGAGACGGCGGGGCAGATCGTCGCCGAGGCGCAGCGGCACGCGGACGCGACCCGCGAGGAGGCGCGGCAGCGCGCGCAGCAGGTGACGCTGGAGGCCGCCGCGCACATCGGCGCGCAGCAGGCGGCCCAGGCCGAGCGCGAGGGGAAGCTCGACGGCGAGACGGGGGCGCGGCTCGCGGAGCTGGAGGACGCGCTGGGTGCGGCGGAGCGGCAGGCCGAGGCCGTGCGCTCGGAGTACCTGCGGCGGCGGGACGGCAACGCGAAGTACGCGACCCGGCTGCTGCGGGAGGCGGAGCTGACGGCGGCCGACCTGCGCGACCGGGCCTGGCAGGCGGCGGAGCGGATCGAGATGCGCGCGGCACTGGAGCAGGAGCGCTACGCCGCGCGTATCGAGGAGGCGCGTGCGCGGCTGGCGGAGGCCCAGCAGTCCGTGGTGGCGATCGCGGACCCGGCCGGGCGGCGGCAGGGCCAGAACCGGCAGTCCCGGCAGCAGGAAGCACCGCGGCAGCCGCACCCGTCCGTGCCGCAGCAGCCGGCGCAGCCGCCGCGGCAGCAGCACCCGGGGCGGTAGGGGCCCGGGCGGTAGGGCCGGCGGCACCGCCGGACCGCCGCCGCGGCGGGGTCCGCCCCCGCGGCGTCACCGTGCGGGGACCAGCACCCCGGGGTTGAGGACGCCGGCCGGGTCGAGCGCGGACTTCGCGGCCGTGAGCGCCGCGGCGAACGGGTCCGGGCGCTGCCGGTCGTACCAGGGCCGGTGGTCACGGCCGACGGCGTGGTGGTGCGTGATCGTGCCGCCGTGCGCCGCGATCGCCTCGGAGACCGCGGCCTTGATGTCGTCCCACTGCGCGACCGTGCTGCCCCAGCGGCCGGGTGCGACGACGCCGAAGTACGGCGCCGGGCCGTCCGGGTAGACGTGGGTGAAGCGGCAGGTGACCACGCCCGCTCCCCCGGTGGTCTCGCGGACGGCGCGGTGCGCCGCGGCCGTGACGCCGTGGTGGAGCGCGTCGAAGGCGTCCCAGGTGCAGGCCGTCTCGAAGGTCTCCACGACCATGCCGTGCCGGGCGAGCGCGTCGCGCTGGTACGGCATCCGCAGGAACGCCGACCGCCAGGCCGCGCCGGCGCCGCCGCCGTCCGCGGCCGGCTCCCCCGGTGCGTCCGGTGCATCGGGTGCGTCCGGTGCCCCGTCCGGTTCGCCGCCGTGGTCGCGGCACAGCTCCAGCGCCCGCGCCAGCCGGTCGCCCACCGGGTGGTCCGCGGACTCGAAGCCCAGCACGAGCACGCCGCCGCCGACGGTCACGCCCGCGTTGACGAGGGCCTCCGCGGGGTCGAGCAACCGGCAGTTCGCCGGGTGCAGCCCGCTCTGCGCCACGGCCCGGGTCGCCGCCACCGCCGCGGCGAAGTCCGCGAACCGCACCGACGCCCGCGCGCGCCACCGCGGCCGCGGCTGCAGCCGCAGCCACGCCTCGGTGATCACCCCGAGCGCGCCCTCGCTGCCGAGGAACAGCCGGTCCGGCGACGGGCCGGCGCCCGAGCCCGGCAGCCGCCGGGACTCGCCGGTGCCGGCCGGCGAGACCACCCGCAGCGACTCGACGAGGTCGTCGATGTGCGTGTGGAGGGTGGCGTAGTGGCCGCCGGCGCGGGTGGCGAGCCAGCCGCCGAGCGTGGAGAACTCGTAGGACTGCGGGAAGTGCCGCAGCGCCAGGCCGTGCGGGCGCAGCCGCGCCGCCAGCCGCGGCCCGTACACCCCCGCCTGGATGCGTGCCGCGCGGCTCGTCGCGTCCACCTCCAGGACGGCGTCGAGCCGCTCCAGGTCGAGGGTGACGGCGGCACGGTGGCCGGGGCACCGCGGCTCGACGCCGCCGACCACCGAACTGCCGCCGCCGTAGGGGATCGCGGCGATGTTCTCGCGGGTGCACCAGTCGAGGAGGTCGGCGACGTCGCGCTCGCGGCGCGGGCGGGCGACGAGGTCCGGCGGGTGGCGCAGGTCGCCGTGGAGGTTGCGTACGACGTCGCGGAACGCCTTGCCGTGCGTGTGCGCGGCCCGGTCGGCGGGGTCCGCGGAGCAGAGGGCGGCGAGCGAGGCCGGCGGCGCGACGCGGGGCGGGGGCAGGTCGAGGTCGGCGACGGCGGGCGGCGGGTGGTCGGCCGGCTCGGCGGCCGACAGCGGCCGCACGCGGTCGAGCAGCGCGGTCAGTTCGGCGCCGCGCACCGCGTCCTCGACGTTGCCCCAGCCCCACCACGATCGCGCCATGCGCCCCGCCCTTCCCTGCCGTCCACGGCTGTCCGCGGCCGAATCCCACCCCATGATGGCCGGAAATCCCCCCGCTCGATCACCCCTTCAGGCGTCTCCGCGGTCTTGACAGCGGTCCCGCCGCCGCCGGGCCGCATAGCCTCAATCGACGATCGACCGCTGCGGGACGGAGTGTTAACTGTGAGGGGCACGGCACGGCGACGGCATCGTGCCGCCGAAGGGGGATGGCGTGGCACACCTGAGCGACGACCGCGGTTCCGCGGTCTCGGATCCGCCGCCGTACGCCCCGGCGAGAGCCGGCTCGACATGCCGTTCGCACCTGGTCGTCGCCCCTTTTCCGGGGGCGGCAGGCGGTGATCCGGAGGCCGTGATGCCGCTGACCGAGGCCCTGGCGCAGGCACGTGCGCTCTTCACCGGACCCGACGGATCGGTCCGTTCGGTGTGGGCGGCCGACGACGGCCCGTGGCACGGGCCCGCGGCCCTCGCCGCCGCCGGGAGCTGCCGGCCGGGCACCCCGGTGGGGCTGGCGCAGCGGCCGTCGGCGGACCGGCTGGACGCCGCGTACGCGGGCGCGGACGGCTCAGTTCAGGTCATGCGGTCCGCGTGGGACGGCGGCTGGCACGCCCCCGCCGCCGTCGCGCCGCCGGGGACCTGCGCGCCCGGCGGCGCGGTCACGCTCGCGCACCAGCGGACGCTGGACCAGCTCGACGTGCTCTGCACCGGCGCCGACGGCTCGGTGCTGGTGCTGTGGTCCGGCGGCGGCGGGCCGTGGCAGGGGCCCGCGGTCCTCGCCCCGCCCGGCACCTGCGCGCCGGGCACCCCGGTCGGGCTGAGCCGGCGCCCGTCGGCCGAGCGGCTGGAGGCGGTGTACGCCGGCGCGGACGGGTCCGTGCAGGCGCTGTGGGCGGACGTCGACCACCCGTGGCAGGGGCCCGCCGTCCTCGCCCCGCCCGGCACCTGCGCGCCGGGCACGGCGGTGGCGCTCGCGCCCCGGGCCCCCGTCGACCGGCTCGACGCACTCCTCACCGCCGCGGACGGCTCGGTGCGGGCGATGCGGGCGGACGGCGCCGGCCCGTGGACGCCGCCGGCGGCCGTGACGCCGCCCGGGGCCTGCGCGCCGGGGTCGCCGGTCGCGCTCGCGTACGGGAGGCCGGCGCACCGGCTGGACGCGGTGGTCGCCGGTGCCGACGGCGCCGTGCTGACGCTGTCCGCGACCGGCGGCGAGAACTGGCACGGGCCGGTGGCCGCGGCCCCGCCGGGCACCTGCGCGCCCGGTGCGGCGCCCGGCCTCGCGCACCGGGCGGCGGCTTACCCGCCCGACGCGGTGTTCGCGGGCGCGGACGGCTCGGTGCGGGTCATGCGGGCGCTCCGGGGCGGGGGTTGGCAGGAGCCGGCGGTGATCGCGCCGCCGGGCTCTGCGGCGCGCGGGTCGGGCGTCGCGGTCGCGCACCGGGGGCCGGGGCCCGGCGCCTGAGGCGCGCGGCCGGCGCCGGCGCCCCGGTGCGGGGCGGGGGCCGCCCGGGGCCGCCCGCGCGGAGCGCAATTCACCCTTTACGGGACGAACGCTTCGAACCGGGCGCCAACCTTCCCCGGTAATCTGCTAATTCGCATTACTACTGCCGCAACACCCCTTGACGACGCTCCGAGACCGGTTCTAGGTTCCTCGCACAGCAGTCAGGCAATACGCATTAGCTACCCATTGTGAAGGCCCCTGTTCCCATGCCAGAAGCCCCCGGCAGGCTCACCCAGCGCGACATAGCCCGGCTGGCCGGCGTCAGCCAGACCACGGTCTCCCTCGTGCTCAACGACCGCCCCGACGCCGCCCGGATCGCGCCCGAGACCCGCGAGCGCGTCCTGCGCGTGATCCGGGAGACCGGCTACGCCGCCGATCCCATGGCCCGCCGGCTGACCAAGCAGCTCAACCAGATCCTCGGCGTCTTCACCTACGAGCCCGTCTTCCCCAGCACCAGCGCCGACTTCTACCACCCCTTCCTGCGCGGCATCGAGGAGAGCGCCGAGCGCAGCGGCTGCGACCTGCTGCTGTTCACCTCCGCGCCGGTGACCGCGGGCCGGCGGCGCATCTTCCACGAGAACAACCGGCTGCGCGTGGCGGACGGCTGCGTCCTGCTCGGCCGCGAGATCCCGCACGGGGAGCTGAGCCGGCTGGTCGCCGAGGGCTACCCCTTCGTCTGCGTGGGCCGCCGCGACGACGCCGACGGCGGCCCCGTGCCGTACATCGGCGCCGACTACGTCTCGGCCACCGCCCGGCTGGTGGAGCGGGTGCGGGCGCTGGGCCACCGGCGGCTGGCGTTCGCCGGGCCGGGCGCGGGGGCGGAGTCGTCCGCCGACCGGCTCACCGGGTTCCGGCGGGTGGCCGGCGCGGACGCGCCGCACCTGGCGCCGGGGCCGCCGGCCGCCGAGCAGCTGGAGCTGCTGCTCGACGCCGGGGTGACCGCGGTGTTCGTGGAGTTCCTGCACGACGCGGTCGAGCTGTACGCGGCGGCGCTGGCCCGCGGTCTGGACGTGCCGCGGGACCTGTCGGTGCTGGCGCTGGGCGACCCCACCGCGCCGGTGGACCCGCCGGTGGACTTCACCGGCTTCCGCATCCCCCGCACCGAGATGGGCCGGCACGCCGTCGACCTGCTCACCGGCATGCTGCACGGCCGGGCCGGGCCCACCCGCCGGCTGCTGGACTGCCGCCTCGTCGAGGGCGCCACGCTCGCCGCCCCCGCCCGCTGACGGCCCCGTACGCCCCGGCGCCCCCAGCACCCCGCACCCCCGCACACCCCAAGGAGACACATGCACGCGGACGTCCTCGTCGTCGGCGGCGGCACCGGAGGCGTCGCCGCCGCGCTCGGTGCGCTGCGCGCCGGCCGCTCGGTGATCCTCACCGAGGAGTACGACTGGCTGGGCGGCCAGCTCACCAGCCAGGCCGTGCCCCCCGACGAGCACACCTGGATCGAGCAGTTCGGCGCCACCGCCTCGTACCGGGCGCTGCGCGACGGCATCCGCGACTACTACCGCCGCCACTACCCCCTCACGGCCGCCGCCCGCGCCAAGCCGGACCTCAACCCGGGGGCCGGGCACGTCAGCCGACTCTGCCACGAGCCGCGGGTGGCCGTCGCGGTGATCGAGGCGCTGCTCGCCCCGTACCGCGGCGCCGGCCGGCTGACCGTGCTGCAGCCGTACCGCTCGGTGGCCGCGGAGACCGACGGCGACCGGGTCACCTCCGTGACCGTCGAACGCCCCGGCGGCGGCGAGCCGCTGGTGCTCACCGCGCCGTACGTGCTGGACGCCACCGAGACCGGCGAGCTGCTGCCGCTGACCGGCACCGAGTACGTCACCGGCTTCGAGTCCGGCACCGACACCGGTGAGCCCAGCGCCCCCGACGAGGCCCAGCCGTTCAACATGCAGGCCGTGTCGTACTGCTTCGCGGTCGACCACGTCGACGGCGACCACACCATCGACCGCCCGGCCGCCTACGGCTTCTGGCGGGACTACGAGCCGGAGTTCTGGGGCGCCCCGCTGCTGTCCTGGCGGGCCCCGCACCCGCGGACGCTGGAGGTGGTCGAGCGCGAGTTCACCCCGAACCCGGGCGACGACCCGCTCGCCGTCGTGGCCGACCAGCGGCGCAGCGGCGGCGACCGGAACCTGTGGACGTTCCGCCGGATCGCCGCCCGCGACCAGTTCACCCCCGGCGCGTACGCGAGCGACGTCACGCTCGTCAACTGGCCCATGGTGGACTACTTCGAGGCCCCGGTCATCGACGTGCCCGACGCCGCGGCGCGGCTGGCGGAGGCCCGGGAACTGTCGCTGTCGCTGCTGTACTGGATGCAGACCGAGGCCCCGCGCCCCGACGGCGGCACCGGCTTCCCCGGGCTGCGGCTGCGCGGCGACGTCACCGGCGGCGGCGCGGACGGGCTGGCGATGGCCCCGTACTTCCGCGAGTCGCGGCGCATCCGGGCCGAGTACACCGTCGTGGAGCAGGACCTGTCGCTCGACGTGCGCGGCGGCAAGGGCGCGGTGTCGTACCCCGACTCGGCGGGCATCGGCATGTACCGCATCGACCTGCACCCCTCCACCGGCCGCGACACCTACATCGACGTGCCGTCCAGCCCGTTCGAGATCCCCCTGGGCGCGCTGCTCCCGCGGCGCACGGAGAACCTGCTGCCCGCCGGCAAGAACATCGGCACCACCCACATCACCAACGGCTGCTACCGCCTGCACCCCGTCGAGTGGAACATCGGCGAGGCCGCCGGGCTGCTCGCGGCCCACTGCGTCGAGCACGGCCTCACCCCCCGCGCCGTACGCAACACCCCCCGTCTGCTCCAGGACTTCCAGCGCATCCTGACCGCCTACGGCGTCGAGCTGCGCTGGCCCGACATCAGCGGTTACTGACCGCCAGGCCACCGACCGACCCGACATCCGAGGAGGCGCCCGCATGTCTTCGCCAGCACGGCCCAGCACCCGGTCCACCCGGTCCAGCAGAGGAACACTCACCCGCGGAAAGCCGGTCGCGCTCGCCGCCGCCGGCCTGCTCGCGCTCACCGCGTGCGGCGGCTCCGACGGCGGCTCCGGCTCCGACGACGGCCCGGTCACGCTGCGCATGACCATCTGGACCGGCAACGAGGAGCACCTGAAGCTCCTGAACGGGATCGCCGCGGACTACCGCGAGCAGCACCCGGAGGTGCAGGAGATCACGTTCGACACCCTGCCGGTCGAGAGCTACACCACCGCGCTGACCACCCAGATAGCCGGCGGCAAGGCCCCGGACCTGGCCTGGATCTTCGAGAACTCGGCCCCCGACTTCGTCACCTCCGGCGCCCTCGCGGAGATCGAGGACGACCCGGACGTGCTGCCGTCGGCGAAGAAGCTGTGGCAGCACGAGGACAAGCTCTACGCCTACCCCTTCTCCACCTCCCCGTTCGGCGTCTTCGTCAACACCGACATGCTCAAGGAGGCCGGCCGGCCCGCCCCGGCCGAGCTGATCGAGCAGGGCCGGTGGACCTGGGAGGAGGTCGCGCAGACCGGTGCCGCGGTACGGGACGAGACCGGCGAGGCCGGCATGGTCATCCGCGACTTCGACTACAAGCTCTGGGACAACCTGGCCGCCGTGTGGGGCGGCTGGGGCGCCGCGCCCTGGAGCGAGGACGGCAGGACCTGCACGTTCGACGCGCCCGAGATGACCGAGGCGATGACGTTCCTGCACGACGCGGTCTTCGTCGACGAGGCGCTGCCCGCGCCGGGCACCACCGCGAACTTCTTCGCCGGCGAGGCGGCGATGACCGTCACCCAGATCAGCCGGGCCTCGCTGCTGGACGACAGCTTCGGCTGGGACTTCGTGCCGCTGCCGGAGGGCCCGGCGGGCTCGTACGACGTGATCGGGCAGGCCGGCCTCGGGGTGCTCGCGGACGGCGACAACGTCGAGGAGGCCGTGGACTTCCTGGCGTTCATGACGAACGAGAAGAACTCCGCCGCACTCGGCCGCTACTTCCCGCAGGCCCGCAGCTCCCAGCTGGACGCCGGGACGCTCGCCAAGAGCAACCCGCAGCTCAAGCCCGCGCAGCTCGAAGAGGTCGTGATCGGCGGTATCGAGAACGGCGTGGTCAAGCCGACCCACACCAACCAGGCCGAGCTCTACGACGCCGTACGCGCCGCGCTCGACCCGCTGTGGCAGCCGGACGCCGACGTGGCGAAGACGCTCCAGGACGTCTGCTCGGCGATCCAGCCGCAGCTGGAGAAGTGACGGCGCTCCCATGGCGACCCTGGAACGCGCCCGGGCCAAGGCCGCTCCCCCGCACCCGCGCGGGGACGGCTCCCGGCGGCCCTTCTGGACCGCGCGCCGGCGGGACCAGCTGGCCGGCTACCTGTTCATCGCCCCGCAGCTGCTGGGCAGCGTGCTGTTCGTCCTCATCCCGCTCGCCCTGGTCTTCTGGTACAGCTTCCACGAGTGGAACGTGCTGGCCGGCAGCTTCCGCGGGGTGGGCGCGGACAACTACCGGGCGCTGGCCGACGACCCCAAGCTGCCCGGCGTGCTGCGCGCCACCGCGTTCTTCTCCGTCGGCCTGGTGGTGCTGAACCTCGGCCTGGCGCTGGCGCTGGCGGTGCTGCTGAACCAGAAGCTGCGCGGCAGCATCGTCTTCCGCACCCTGTTCTTCTCCCCCGTCGTGGTCTCGCTGGTCGCCTGGACGATCGTGTGGGGCTTCCTGCTGCAGAAGAACGGCGGCATCAACGCCGGACTCGACCTGGTCGGCGTCGACGGCCCCAACTGGCTGCGCGGCGAGACCTCGTCGATGATCTCGGTCATCGTCGTGCAGGTCTTCAAGAACGTGGGCCTGAACATGGTGCTGTTCCTGGCGGCGCTGCAGGGCGTGCCGCGGGAGCTGTACGAGGCCGCCACCGTGGACGGCGCCGGGCCCTGGCGGCGGTTCCTGCGGATCACGGTGCCGCTGATCAGCCCGACGATCCTGCTGACCTCGATCATCACGGTGGTCGGCTCGCTGCAGGTGTTCGCCCAGATCGCGGTGCTCACCCAGGGCGGCCCCGGCAACTCCACCACGGTCCTCGTCTACTACCTCTACCAGCAGGCGTTCGAGTTCCACCACTTCGGCTACGGCGCGACGCTCTCCGTGCTGCTCTTCCTCATCGTGCTCGTGCTGACCGTCGTGCAGTGGCAGATGCGCAAGAAGTGGGTCTTCCATGAGTCATAAGCTGCCGCGGCGCGTCCGCCTCGTGCTCTACGGGGTGCTGCTGGTGCTGCTCGTCCCCTTCGTCTTCCCGACGTGGTGGATGGTGACCTCGTCGCTGAAGCCGGCGAGCGAGATCTTCGCGTTCCCGCCGTCGCTCTGGCCGGAGAACCCCGGCTTCGGCGCGTACGAGCGGGTCTTCGACCTGCAGCCGTTCGCGCAGCAGTACTGGAACAGCATGTACATCGCGGTGGTGGTGACGATCGGCACGCTCGCGGTGTCGTCGATGGCCGGCTACGCCTTCGCGCGCATCCGCTTCCGCGGCCAGAACGCGCTGTTCCTGGTGGTGCTCACCGGCCTGCTGATCCCCAGCGAGGTCACCATCGTGCCGCTGTTCCAGATGTTCAACGACTGGGGCATGACGGACACGCACTGGCCGCTGGTCCTGGTGCCGGTGCTCGGGGCGCCGAGCGTCCTGGCGACGTTCATCATGCGGCAGTTCTTCATCACGCTGCCGGCCGAGCTGGAGGAGGCGGCGCGGATGGACGGCCTGGGCCGCTTCGCGATCTACTGGCGCATCGCGCTGCCGCTGGCCCGGCCGGCGCTGGCGGCGGTGGGCATCTTCACGTTCCTGCACAGCTGGAACCTGTACCTGGAGCCGATCGTGTACCTCTCCACGCCGGAGAAGTTCACGCTGCCGCAGGCGCTGACGCAGTTCACCGACGCGTACGGCGGCCCGATGTGGGACGTGCAGCTCGCCGCGGCGTCGCTGACGGCGCTGCCGGTGCTCGCGGTGTTCGTCTTCGCCCAGCGCCAGTTCGTGGAGGGCCTCGCCCACACGGGCCTGAAGTGACCGACCTCCCTCCCCGTACGTTCCCTCCGGCCGGCGCCGGGCCGGGCGCACCGGTTCTGGTAGGGCGAAGAACAGGAGACGTTCAGGTCCGTGCCATCCCGCGGCCACGGGTGATCAGCACAGTGCGGCTGACACCACCTCTCGCGGACGGAGTTCCCATGGACCGGACAGAGGACCGCGGCGGGCAGCGCACCCGCCTCGACAGACGCGCACTGCTGCAGAGCGCCGTCGCCGTGCCGGCCGCCGGCGCGGTGGCGGCGGTGGCGGCGGACCCCGCGGCGGCGGCCGGGGGCGCCGGCGCACCGGCGGCGGGCCGCGGGCGGCGCGGGTACGACGGGGAGAGCCCGCGCTTCGCGCTCGCCGTGCTGCCGGACACGCAGTACCTCTTCGACGCCGACAGTGCCGACCCGGAGCCGTTGCGCGCCACGTTCCGGTATCTGGTGGGCGAGCGGCGGGAGGCGAACATCGCGTTCATGGCCCACCTCGGGGACGTCACCGAGCACGGCACGGCCGACGAGATCCTGCTGGCCGCCGCCACCTTCCGCACCCTCCACGGCGCGGTCCCGTACAGCGTGCTCGCGGGCAACCACGACATCGACGGCTCCCGGGACGACCAGCGGGGCGACAGCGCGTACCTCGACGCCTTCGGCCCGGAGCGCTATCGCCGCATGCCGACCTTCCGCGGCGCCTCCGACGACGGCTACAACACCTGCCACGTGCTGCGCGGCGGCGGCCGCGAGTGGCTGGTGCTGGCGCTCGACTGGCGGATCTCCGACCGCGGGCTGCGCTGGGCGCAGGGCGTCCTCGACCGGTTCCCGGAGCTGCCCGCCATCCTCACCACGCACGACCTCGCGTGGGCGGACGAGGACGGCGCGGCGGAGCTGTCCGGCCACGGGCGGCGGCTGTGGGACGGGCTGATCCGCGGCAACGACCAGATCTTCCTGGCGCTCGGCGGCCACTACTGGCCGCCGGGGCGGACCGTGCTGACCAACGACGCGGGCAACGACGTCCACGTGCACATCACCAACTACCAGGACCGCTACTACGGCGGCGCCGCGATGATCCGGCTGTACGCCTTCGACCTGGTCCGGGGCGTGATCGACGTGGAGACGTGCGCACCGTGGTTCCTGGCCCGGGACCCGGACCGCCGGTCGCCGCTGGCGGCGGAGACGGTCGAGCTGACCGGGCCGGCCGACCGCTTCTCGCTGGAGATCGGCTTCGCGGAGCGGTTCGCCGGGTTCGCGCCCGTCGTACCGCCGCGGCCGCGGCCGCCCGCCGCGGTGCTGCCGCGCGGCACGGTGGCGTACTGGCGCTTCGACCCGGCGGGCCTGGCCGCCGCCGGCCGGGACGGCGAGCCGGTCGCCGACGGGGTGCGCGCCCGCGACCTCAGCGGCAACGGCAACGACCTCACCGTACGCCGCCTGCACGACAGCGGGCCCGCCGCGCTGACCTGGTCCGACGGGCACCACGAGGGCCAGCCGGCGCACGCGAGCCTGCGCTTCGACGGCGGCAAGGGCCCGGACCGCGGCGCGATCCTCACCACCGCGGCGGGGGCGCCGCTCACCAGCGAGAAGTTCACCTCCGGCTACACGATCGAGACGTTCGTGAAGCTGCCGGAGCCCTTCGAGGGCGATCACGCCTGGATGGGCATCCTCAGCTGGGAGGGCCGCAACGGCGACGCGGGCAAGACCACCGGCTGGTCCCCGGAGGAGCCGACGTGCAGCCTGAACCTGTCCCCGGAGCGGTTCCTGCAGTTCGTCGTGTACCCGCACCGCCAGGACGCCGACCCCACCTCGTGGAGCCACGCGCTGCCGGTGGGCCGCTGGATGCACCTGGCCGTGGTCAACGACGGGCGGCGCACCGTGGTGTACGTGGACGGGTCGAAGATCGCCCGCAACCCGGCGCAGCGCTCCACCGGCATCGCCACCCTCGGCAAGCCGTTCGTGATCGGCGCCACACAGTTCGAGGAGAAGTACGGGCAGGGCTTCTACGGCTGGATCGGCGACACCCGCATCGTGGCCGGGGCGCTGTCCCCCCGGGACTTCCTCACCCCCGGCGGCTCCTGAACCGCCCCGCGGCCCCGGTCCGGCACCGGCCCGGCCCCGGTCCGGTGCGGGCCCGGCCCGGCCCGGTCACGGCCCGGTAACGGCCCCCACCTGCCCCGACGGCGGGCGGGGGGGATCGCGGCCTCGGCGTTTCCCGCGCGCTGCCCGTACCCTCGTAGGGCACCGGCAGGCAGGAAAGGTATGCCCTCGTTCGACAAACTCAGGGCCCGGCTCGCGCGCACGGTGCGGCGGGCCGGGGAGGCGGCACCGCCGCGGGACGCCGTCGTCCTGCGGTGGCTCGCCTTCGCGGTCGCCGTGCTCGCGACGGCGGTGCTCGTCGTCGCCGGCACGGCCCGCTCGACCGTCGCCGACGCCGGCTTCTACCGCTCGGCGCTCGACCGGGAGCACGCCTACCAGCGGCTCTACGACGAGGTGCTCGTCGACCCCGAGGCGTCGCACGTCACCCGCGACCTGCTCGCCCGGCTGCCGGTGCCGGAGTCCGTCGTCACCTCCAACCTCAAAACCGTCCTGCCGACGACCACCGCCCGGGCCATGGCCGACGGCGTCATCGCGGACGCGGTGGCGTACCTGCGCGGGGACCGCGACAAGCTGGTCCTGGAGATCGACCTGCGGCCGGTGCTCGACAACCTGGCCGCCGTGGGCAACGTCCACTTCGCCGACGTCGTCGCGAACCTCCAGGACCGGCCCGCCCCCGACTACGCCGCCTTCCAGTCCGACCTGGGCGACGCCGTGGACCGGATCGCCGCCGGCGACCGCCCGGAGGGGCTGCCGACGCTCGACCTCACCGAGGCGCAGGCGAAGGCCGCCACCGACGCGGTGCTGCGCGCCGTGCCGTGGCACCAGCGCGCGGAGCTGCGCCCGCGGCTGCTCGCCGCGCTCGGCAGCGGCGACCTGGCCACGGCGCTGGCGGAGGTCGGGCCCGCGCTCTTCGCCCAGCGGGCCGACAACGCCGCGTGGGCGCTGCGCGACACGGCGGACGGGGTGTCGTGGGACCTGGCGGCCGAGTTCGGCGCCGGCAGCGACGCGCCACGCACGGCGCGTGAGGCCCGCTCCTTCACGCGGCTGGGCCTCGGCTGGGTGCAGACCGGGGCCGTGGTCCTCGGGCTCGCCTCCCTGGCCGTGCTGTGGCGGTACGGGCCGCGCGCCCCGGGCCGGCGGCTGCTGCGCATCGGCGGGGCGCTGGCGTGCGGGGGCGCGCTGACGTTCACGCTGACGCTCGTGGTGCGCGGGATGACCGGCGGCACCGTCGCCGCCGCGCCGGGGAACTGGCCGGACTCCGCCGCCCGGCTGCTGGACGACGTGCAGCGCACGGCGCTGGAGCGGCTGTACACCGTCGCGCTGACGACGGCCGCCGTCCCGCTGACGGCGGGCGTGCTGCTGGCCGCCGGCGGGTGGCTGTGGCAGCGCCGCGCCGCCGCGGCGGCCGCGTCGAGGGCCGAGGCCGGGGAGCCCGCGCCCGGGGAGATCCCGGTCGGCGAGGCCGGGACCGGCGGGCCGACGGCTGCCGGCGACCCCGGTGCCGACGGGCCCGCAGCCGCCGGGCCCGGCGCGGCCGAGCCCGTGCCGGCCATTCCGCCGCGCCACCGCTGGGGCGCGGTCGGCGTCGTCGCCGCCGCGCTGGCCGGCGCCGCGTTCGTCCCGAACGCCTTCGGCGGCGAGTCCGACCGCCGCTGCAACGGGCGCGCGGAGCTGTGCGCGCTGCGCTACGACGAGGTGGCCCAGCTCGCCTCGCACAACGCGATGGCCACCTCCCAGGACCGGTTCATCGCCCCGCTGCAGGACCCGTCGATCACCGGCCAGCTCAACGAGGGCGTGCGCGCCCTGCTCCTCGACACCCACCGCTGGGAGACGCCGCAGGAGATCGCCGCGCGGCTGGCGGACTCGGACTTCTCCCCGGCCATGCAGCGGCAGATCCGCTCCGTGCTGGACACCGTCGACCCGCCCCGCCGGGGCACCTGGCTGTGCCACGCCGTCTGCCGCGGCGGGGCGCTGCCGCTGGTCCCGGAGCTGGAGAAGATCGGCGACTGGCTGGAGCAGAACCCCTCGGACGTGGTCACGCTGGTGATCCAGGACGGCATCAGCGGCGCCGGCACCCGTGCCGCGATGCGCAGCGCGGGGGTGGCGGACATGGCGTTCACGCCGGACGACGACCCGCACGCGCAGTGGCCGACGCTCGGCGAGATGATCGACGCGGACCGGCGGCTCGTCGTGTTCGCGGAGAAGGCGGACGGCCCGGCGCCCTGGTACCGCAACTTCTTCCGGTACGGCATGGAGACCCCGTTCGCGTTCCGCGACCCCGAGGACATGACGTGCGAGCCGAACCGCGGCGGGACGGACAACCGGCTCTTCCTCATGAACCACTTCATCAGCAACAGCGGCGGCAGCCGGCTGGACGCCGGCCGCATCAACGCCCGCGACTTCGTGCTCGACCGCGCCCACCGGTGCGAGCGGGAGCGCGGCCGGCCGGTGAACCTGGTGGCCGTCGACTACGCCACGATCGGCGACGCCCGCGGTGCCGTGCGCGCGCTCAACAACGAGCGCATCGCCCGCCACGAGGAGTGACGGCACCGGCACGGCCGGCCCGGCCGGCCCGGCGTGCGGGCGCCGGCCTCGCCGTGCGCCAGGGCCGCGGCCGCCGCAGCGCCCCGCGGGAGTGCGGTTCGGTTCACGGACAGGGCGCACCCGAGCGGGAGCGAGCGGTTCCGGGGACCCGTCCCGGGGGCCGGTACCTGTCGGCCCGGTTCTCCGTCGTGCGGGCGCTGGAGGTGCTGGAGGACACCCTCACGCGGTCCGAGCGCACGCTCGGCGCTGACCACCCGGACACCGTCTACGTGCGAAAGGTGCTGGTCGACGACGACCCGATGACGGCCGACGTACGGCGGGAGCTAGGGGAGCTGGGCTGACGTCGGCCGGCGCACGGTCGTCGGGCCGGGGCGGCGGGTTCGCCGACGGGTGTCCGGTGTCCGGCCGGGCCCTCCCGTGGCACCGTGCGTAGCGCACCGCCGCCCGCAGACCTCCGCACCGACGGGACCCGCGCATGCGCTACGCCCTCGACCCCGAACTCGCCGCGGCGGCCGCGCTGCTGGCCGAGGTCGACCTCTCCGACCTCGCCGCCGCGCGCGCCGCCCAGGCGGCCGAGCTGGCCGCGGCGCCCGCGGCCGACGAGTCGGGCGTGGTCGTACGGGACGTGCACGCACCCGGCCTCGCGGCGGGTGCGCCGGCGGTGCCGCTGCGCGTCTACCGCCCCGCGGCGCCGGTGCCCGGGCCGCTGCCCGCCGTCTACGCGCTGCACGGCGGCGGCTTCGTCCTCGGCTCGCCGCAGGTCGACCACGACACCCACCTGCGGATCTGCCGGGAGCTGCCCGCCGTGGTCGTCGCCGCCGACTACCGCCTCGCGCCCGAACACCCCTACCCCGCCGCGCTGGACGACTGCCGCGCCGGGCTGGAGTGGCTGGCCGGGAACGCCGCCGGCCTGGGCGTCGACCCGGCCCGTGTCGGGCTGTGGGGCGACAGCGCCGGCGCCGGGCTCACCCTGCTCGTCCGCGACCGCGGCGGGCCGCCGATCCGCTGCCAGCACCTGCAGAGCCCGGCGCTGGACGACCGGCTGACCACGCCCAGCGCGCGGACGTTCACGGACACCCCGGTCTGGAACCGCCGCAACGCCCGGCTGAGCTGGGAGGCGTACCTCGGGCCCGGCGTACCGGGCACGCCGGGCGTGCCGCCGTACGCGGCGCCGGCCCGGGCCGCGGACCTGGCGGGGCTGCCGCCGGCGTGTGTAGCGGTGATGGAGTTCGACCCGCTGCGCGACGAGGCCGTGGCGTACGCGGAGGCGCTGGCCGCGGCGGGGGTGCCGGTGCAGCTGTGCCGCTACCGGGGCACGTTCCACGGCGCGGTCGGCGTGGCGCACGCGGCGGTGGCGCGGCGGATCGCCGCCGACGCCCGGGACGCCCTGCGGGCGGGGCTGGCCGCGGCGGAGGACGGCGCGGCCGACGTGGGGGCAGGCCGGGGGGAGGGGGGCGTACGGGCCGCACGGGCCCGTACGCCGGGCGGCCGGGCCGGAGAACCGGGCCCGGCCCGGCCGCGCGGCGGGGCGGACCCGCACGAAGCCGGCCGGCGCCCGGGCGGCGCGGAACCGGATGCGCGCGGCGTGCGGCGGCCGGGGGCGCCCCGGCCCGGCGGGCCGCCCGGCCGGGCCCGCCGCGGCGGCGAGCCGCCGGGACCGGCGCGGAGGTGACGACGGTGACGCCCGTGCCCCCCACCACGCGACGTCACTCGTCGGCGGTCGCCGCCAGCCGCCAGGCGTACAGCGCGAGCCGGGCCCGCAGCCGGTCGTCCGGCTCGCGCAGCCGGCCGCCGAGCGCCGCCTCCGCGCGGGCCAGCCGGGCCGCCACCGAGCTGTGGTGCAGGTGCAGTTCGGCGGCGGCGCGGCGCAGCGAGCCGGTGCGGCAGAAGGCCTCCAGCGCCGCGATGGCCGGCTCGCCGCCGTCCCGTGCGGCGAGCGCGGTCAGCGCCCGGACGCCCGGGTCCGCGCGCAGCCTTTCGGCGGGCACGTCGGCGAGCAGGGCCAGCGGGCCGAGCGCGTCGTGGTCGACGACCGTCTCGCCCGGGCCGCCCGCGCCGGCGAACCGCAGTGCGGTGCGGGCCTGCGCCCAGGAGGCGTGCGCCCGTACCGGTGTCACCCCGCCGCCGACCCCGAACCGCGCTCCGTGCCCCCGCGCCGGGGCCCGGCCCCGTACCCGCTCCGCCGCCGCGAGCGACAGGTCCCGCGCCAGCTCCCCGGCCGCGCCCGCGCCGCCCTCCGCGGTCTGCACCAGCACCGCCGCCAGCGTGTCCATCGCCGCGATCCGCACCGTCGCGCCCGGTACGCCGCGCGCCAGCAGCGCGACCGCCGCCACCCCCGCGTCGCCCTCCCCGCCGCCGGCCGCCGCGACCACCCGCAGCGGCCGTCCGGGGCCGAGGCCGAGCAGCCGCAGGGCGCGCATGCGGTCCTCGACGGCCTCCCGTGCGGAGAGCACGGTCTCCACCAGCGCGGGGTCGGCGACGTGCGGCGGCGGCGCCGGCCGCGGCGGGCTCATGCCGGCCGCCAGCGCCATCCATTCGAGTACGAGGTCGTCCAACGGGCCCGGCCCGCCGTCCCGTTCGAGCCACACGCTGCCCGCGGGGGCCACCGGCCGCCGCCCCGACACCGCACCGGAGGAGCCGGACGCCGGCCGGGAGCCGTCCGGCCCGAAGCGCACCACGCCGCCGTCCGCGCCGCCGGCAGCCAGCCCCGCCGGGCAGCCGGCCAGCGCGGCGGTCGACCGCACGAGCACTTCGGGGGCGACGCCCCCGCCACCCAGCAGCGCCTGGAAGTGGGCGATCACGCGCACCGCCGCGGCGGCGTCCGCGTCCAGCGAGGAAAGCCGCACCAGCAGACCCTTCACGCACGCAGTCTAGAAAGGGCATGGACATGTTCACCAGTGCCGCAGCCGCACCACCCCCCACCCGCCGCCGGGCGCGCCCGCTGCACGTGGCGCTCCTCGGCTGCGTCCTCGCCCTCCTCGCCGCGCTGTCCCTGAGCGCACCGCCCCGGGCGTCCGCGGCGACCCTCCGCGAGGTGACGAACTTCGGCAGCAACCCCAGCAACCTGCGCATGCACCTGTACGTCCCGGACAGCGTCAAGCCGCAGCCCGCCGTCCTCGTGGCGGTCCACTACTGCACGGGCTCGGGACCCGCGTTCCACTCGGGCACCGAGTTCGCCCGGCTCGCCGACCGCTACGGCTTCATCGTCGTCTACCCGTCCGCCACCCGCAGCGGCCAGTGCTTCGACGTCTCCTCGCCGCAGGCGCTGCGCCGCGACGGCGGCAGCGACCCGGTCGGCATCCGCTCGATGGTGGAGTACGTGCGCACCAACAACGGCGCCGACCCGGACCGGACGTTCGTCACCGGCGCCTCGTCCGGCGCGATGATGACCAACGTGCTGCTGGGCAACTACCCCGACGTCTTCCGGGCCGGCGCGGCGTTCAGCGGCGTGCCGCACAGTTGCTTCGCCACCACCGACGGCTCCGGCTGGAACAGCGCCTGCGCCAACGGCCAGATCATCCGCTCCCCGCAGGAGTGGGGCGACCTCGTACGCGGCGCCCACCCCGGCTACGGCGGCCCGCGCCCGCGCATGCAGGTCTGGCACGGCACCAACGACACCACCCTGCGCTACCCCAACTTCCAGGAGGAGATCAAGCAGTGGACGAACGTCCACGGCGTCGGCCAGACCCCGTCCATGACCGACAGCCCGCAGTCCGGCTGGACCCGCACCCGCTACGGCGGCACGGGCGGGCAGGCGCCGGTGGAGGCGGTCAGCGTGCAGGGCGCGGGCCACTCGCTGCCGATGTCCGGCATGGCTGAGCGGGCCGTCGCGTTCATGGGCCTGGACGCCTAGACGGCGCGGCCGGGCGGGGTCTCCGCGGGTGACGGGCCGGGCGCGGGCGGCACCGCCAGCACGGCCAGCACGGACTTCGTGACCATGTCGGAGAGTTCGCCCGGCGCCATCTCCAGCCGCCCGGCGCGGACCTCCTCGGCGGCGCCGTGCAGGATGTGCTGCACGACGCCGACGAGCCAGGCGGTCGGCATGTCGGTGCGGAAGACACCCTGGTCCCGGCCGCGGCGCACGAGTTCGCCGACGCGGGCGGCCGGGCCCTCGTGCAGCTCGCGCACCCGCCCGGCGGGCAGCACGCCCTGGGCGGCGGTCAGCAGCGCCGCGGACTCGGCGACGAGCGCCCAGCTGGAGACCAGCAGCCGACGCATCGCCTCGTACGCGTCGCCCGCCAGGTCCACGGCGGCCAGTGTCCGGTCGCCGTCCTCGACCGCGTCCCGGAGCGCGGCGTCGACCAGGTCGGCGCGGGTCCTGAAGTGCCCGTAGAGGGTCATCCGGCCCACGCCCGCGGCCTTGGCGATGTCGTCGGTGGTCGCGTTCGGGTCGGTGCCCAGCCGCTCGCGGGCGGCGGCGACGATGCGGGCGATGCTGCGCTCGGCGTCGGCCCGGCGGGGGCGGGCCCCGGGGCGGGGGGAGGCGGTCACGGCCCCAGCCTATCTCGTACGGGAATGTTTGCGTTACAGTCCTGCGTTAGAACTCGTACACCAACGTACGAGATAACGGGAGGGCAGCACTGATGACTTCGCACACGGCCGCACAACCGGCCAGGGAAGGGCGGCACCCCGCCCGCTGGCGCATCCTCGGCTTCCTCGGGATCGCGCAGCTCATGCTGATCCTCGACGTCACGGTCGTGGCCATCGCGCTCCCGCACATCGGGTCCGGCCTCGGGCTCGGCCGGGAGGCGCTGACGTGGACGGTCAGCGCCTACACGCTGACGCTCGGCGGGCTGATGCTGCTCGGCGGGCGCGTCGCGGACCTGGTGGGGCCGAAGCGTGTGGTGCTCGCCGGGCTGCTGGTCTTCACCGCGGCCTCCCTGGCCACGGGGCTCGCGGAGTCGGGCGGCACGCTCGTCGGCGGGCGCATCGCGCAGGGCGCCGGCGCGGCGCTGCTGTCGCCCGCGGCGCTGTCGCTGGTGGTCACCCTCTTCGACGGCGAGGAGCGCAACAAGGCGCTGGGCATCTGGTCCGCGCTCGGCGGCGGCGGGGCGGCGCTCGGCGTCCTCCTCGGCGGGCTGCTGACCGCCGGCCCCGGCTGGCCCTGGGTCTTCTACGTCAACGTGCCCCTCGGGCTCGCCGTCGCCGCCGTGCTCGCGGTGCTGCTGCCGGCCCGCCCGGCGCCCGCAGAGCGGCCGCGGCTGGACGTGCCGGGCGCGGCCCTGGTGACCGCGTCGACGGCGACGCTCATCTACGGGCTCATCGACGCCGGCGAACACGGCTGGCTCACGGCGCGCACCGCCGGGCTGGTGCTGCTCGCGGCCGTCGGCTACCTGCTGTTCACGATCCGGCAGCGGCGCGCCCGCGCCCCGCTGATGGACGTGCGGCTGCTGGCCCGGCGGCCGGTGGCCACCGGCGCTTTCCTCATCCTCATGGCGACGGCGCTGATGGTGGCGGTGTTCTTCCTGGGCACGTTCTACTACCAGCACGCCCGCGGCTACGGGGCGCTGCACACCGGGCTGCTGTTCCTGCCGGTCGCGGTCGCCGCGATGCTCGGCGCCGACCTGACCGGGCGGCTCATCGGGCGGACGGGCGCGCGGACGCCCGCCGTCGCCGCGCTGACCGCCGCGGCGGCCGGGCTCGCGGTGCCGGCGGTCTCGATGCGGCCGGTCACGGTCGCGGCCGGGGTGACCGTCGCGGCGCTGGGCACCGGGGCGATGTTCGTGGTCGCCTCGGCGACGGCGCTGGGGCGGGTGGCCCCGCACGAGGCGGGGGTCGCGTCCGGCATCGTCAGCACGTTCCACGAGTTCGGGGCGTCGCTGGGCGCCGCGGTGGTCTCCAGCGTGGCGGCGGCCAGCCTGGTCGGCAGCACTCTCGCCGGCTTCACGGAGGCGTTCACCGTGGCGGCAGTCGCGGCGGCGGTGTCGGCGGCGGTCGCGGGCGCGCTGACGCCGGGCCGTCCGGCGCCGGAGCAGGAGCCGGCGGCGGTCTGAGGCCGCGGCGGCGGGGTACGGGCCCGGGCCCGTACCCCGCCGCCGCGCCGTCCATCCGTACTGACGTCCGTGTTCCCGCCGTACGATTGCCTCTGCGCCGCGCGGGGGACCGGCTGTCCGGACCCGGGGCCGCGGACGTGCGACACCCAAGCCGTCGGTCGGAAAGGGGACTGGCCGTGCCTGCTCCAAGGATGAGCACCACGCCGCTGCCGGGAATCGGCGTGAAATACGACCTCACCACGCGTGCGCAGAAGAAGCACCTGTCGGTGATCGCCCACCGGGACGGCACCCGGTCGCTCAACGTCTACCGCGCCGACGACCCGGACGCGTGCGCGCTGTCGCTGCAGCTGACCGGCTCCGAGACGGCGGCGCTGATCGACGCTCTGCTGCCCTCGCACCACAGCCCGAACGTGCTGCACACCACCGACCTGGGGCTGGTCGCCGAGCGTGTCGAGCTGTCGGCCACCTCGTACTGGAACGGGCGGATGCTGGGCGAGACGCGGATACGCACCGAGACGGGGGTGTCGATCGTGGCCGTGCTGCGGCGCGCGGAGGCCATCCCCTCCCCCACCCCCGACTTCCGGTTCGCCGGCGGTGACACGCTGATCCTCATCGGTACCCGCGAGGGCATCGAGGCGGCCGCGGCGCTGCTCGGGCGGGAGTGAGCGCTTGCACTCCTCCGCGGTCTTCCTCATCGAGTTCGGTGCGATCATCCTCGGGCTCGGTCTGCTCGGGCGGTTTGCGGGCCGCTTCCGGTTCTCCCCCATCCCCCTGTACCTGCTGGCCGGGCTCGCCTTCGGCGAGGGCGGGCTGCTGCCGCTCGGCGCCAGCGAGGACTTCGTGGCGATCGGCGCCGAGATCGGCGTCATCCTGCTGCTGCTCATGCTGGGCCTGGAGTACACGGCCAGCGACCTGGTCTCCAACCTCAAGACCCAGTACCCGGCCGGGCTCGTCGACTTCACGCTCAACGCGCTGCCGGGCGCGGTGCTGGCGCTGCTGCTCGGCTGGGGCCCGGTCGCCGCCGTGGTGCTGGCCGGCGTCACGTGGATCTCCTCCTCCGGCGTCATCGCCAAGGTCCTCGGCGACCTCGGCCGGCTCGGCAACCGCGAGACGCCGGTGATCCTCAGCGTGCTGGTGCTGGAGGACCTGGCGATGGCGGTGTACCTGCCGATCGTCACCGCGCTCGTCGCCGGCGTCGGCATCGCGCAGGGCAGCGTGACGCTGGCCATCGCGCTCGGCGCGGCGGGGGCGGTGCTGTTCGTCGCGCTCCGCTACGGGCGGCTGATATCCCGCTTCGTCTCCAGCGACGACCCGGAGAAGCTGCTGCTCGTCGTCCTCGGCCTGACGCTGCTGGTCGCGGGTCTTGCGCAGCAGCTCCAGGTGTCGGCGGCGGTGGGCGCGTTCCTGGTGGGCATCGCCCTGTCGGGCGAGGTCGCGGAGGGCGCACACAACCTGCTCAGCCCGCTGCGGGACCTCTTCGCCGCGGTGTTCTTCGTCTTCTTCGGCCTGCACACCGACCCCCAGTCGATCCCGCCGGTCATCCTGCCGGCGCTGGCGCTGGCGGGCGTGACCGCGCTGACGAAGGTGGCGACCGGGTACTGGGCGGCGAAGCGGGCCGGCATCTCGGCGAAGGGCCGCTGGCGCGCGGGCGGCGCGCTCGTGGCGCGCGGCGAGTTCTCCATCGTCATCGCGGGCATCGCGGTCACCGCGGGCGTCGAGGCGGAGCTGGGGCCGCTGGCCACGGCGTACGTGCTGGTGCTGGTGGTCGTCGGGCCGCTGGCGGCCCGCTACACGGAGCCGGCCGCGCTGCGGCTGACGGGGTGGCGGGCGGCGCGGCGGCCCGCACGGCAGGCGCCGCCCCCGGACGGCGCAGCCGGCGCGGCGGGCGCGGCGGGCGGCGCCGGCGGGAGCCCGGCCGCGGGCGGGGAACCGGACGCGGAGCCGGGTGCGGAGCCGGACGCGGACGAGGCGGCGCCGGAGACGGACCGGGGGGCGGGGGCGACCGGGGTGCCGCGGCTGCCGGCTCAGCGGGGCGGGACGGCGCCGGCGGAGGACGAGCGATCACCCGGCGGCGCGTAGCGCAGCAGGACGAGCGCGGAGTCGTCGTCGAGTGCCCCGCCGCTGTAGGCGCGCATGTCGGCGCCGAGTGCCGCGAGCACGTCCACGGGCGGGTCGTCGGCGGGCCCGGGGCAGGCGGCGTAGCGCGGGACCAGGGGGTAGAACTCCCCGGCGGCGTTGCGGGCCTCCAGGGCGCCGTCGGTGACGAGGAGCAGTTCGTCGCCGGGGGCGAGGACCAGCTCGGTGGTCGGTGCCCCGGCGGCGCCGGGTGCGGCGGCGAGCGGGTCGACGGCGGGGTCGGTGGCGGAGGCGACGGCGCGGGCGTCGCCGGGCCCGCCGGGGTCGTCGCCGTCGTCCGCCGCGGCCTCGCCGGCTGCCGGGGAGGTGCGGTCCCGCTCGGGCGGCCGGGCCAGCCCGAGGCCCAGCGGAGGGTGGGACGCGATCGGCGTCTCGCGCACCTCCCCCGCGGCGGTGCGCACCAGGGGCGGCGGATGCCCGAAGGACAGCAGGGTGCACCGGCCCTCCCGGGTGGCCTCCACCAGCAGGACCGTCACGAAGTCCTCCGGCCCCGCCTCGCGCAGCACGCTCTGCTCCATCCGGCGGGCGATACGGGACAGGTCCCGCTCGTCGTACGCAACGGCCCGGAAGACGCCGAGCGCCCTGCCGCTGATGCGCACGGCGGGCAGCCCCTTGCCGCGGACGTCGCCGATCACGGCGCGCACGCCCGAGCCGGTGTCCACGACGTCGTACAGGTCGCCGCCGACCCTGCGCGTCGCGCGCGGCGGAGGCGTAGCTGGCGGCGACGGCGAACGGCCCGACGCGGGTGGGCGGCACCGGCAGCAGCGCCCGCTGCGCCACGTCCGCGATCCGCTGCGCCCGCGCGAGCCGCGTCTCGCGGTCGACGCGCACCGCCTGGACGACGAGGCCGAGCCCGGTGGCGCCGACGACGGCGATGAACCGGGCGAGGAACTGGGCGGTGCCGATGTCGTCGTTGTACCAGCTGAGCGCCCCGGCCAGCACCACCCCGAGGACCCCGGCGGCGACGACGGCGGGCCGCCTGCCGTTGACGGCGACCAGCACGGGGATGACGGAGAACAGCGCCCCGAGCGACTGCCCCTTGCTGGTGACGAGGTCGGCGAGCGTGATGACGACGAAGAGCGTGGCCACGAACCACCGGGACGAGACGAACGTGACGGTGGGCATCCCTCCAGCATGCGCGGCGGAAGCCCCGCCGCCGAGACGGCCCGCCGGGACGGTAACCCCTGTGGGGGCGTACGCCGGGGCGGAGGTCGCAGCGTTCCCCCGCGGTCAACGCGCCCGCCCCCGGCCCGCAACGGCGGCGTCACTGCGGCGGGGAGCCATACCCGGTACCCCTTGTAGAGTTTCGCCCGAAGACGGGGCGCCGCTCCGGCCGCCCGGCGGGGAACCGCCGGCGGCGGAGCGGCGTCGGTATGGGCGGTCGGGGGAAGACTGGGTGGGGGTTATGACGTACGAAGGACGCGTACGCCGCTGGGGTGTGCCGGCGGCCTTACTCAGCATGCTGTGCGCGGGCGGCGCGACGGCCTGCGACAGCGGGAGCGAGCCGGAGGGGAAGAAGTCCGCGGGCGCGAGCAGCAGCGCGAGCGCGGACACGCCTGACGGCGGCCCGGCGCCGTCGGAGACGCCGAAGCCCGACCCGGAGCGGGTGCCCCGCACCGCGGCGCAGGCGCGCCAGTTGATCGCGGACGTCATCGTCGGGCCGAAGCAGTTCGGTCCGGAGGCGGTGCGGGCGACGCCGTACGAGAGCGACCCCGCGCGCTGGACGGTGCTCGGCGAGAACTGCGCCTGGCAGACGGAGGACCTGCCGGACGACGTGCTGGCCACCCGCACCCGCTATCTGGAGGTGCCCCCGGCGGACGGCAAGGGGTCGATCCGGCTGTCCGCCACGGTGACCGTGCACCGCACGACGGTGGACGCGGCGTGGGAGCAGGCGCGGATGCTGGAGGAGGCGGTCGGCTGCCCGGAGCAGACGCTGCGGGCGGGTGAGCGGCTGACGGGCCTGACGTCGATGGCGCTCGCGCGCGGCGAAGGCGCCAACGAGACCAGCGACGACTCGCTGTCCGAGAGCGGCGAGTGCGTCAGCGACACCCGGGGCGGTCCGTATCCGTACTCGTGGTACCAGTCGACGTTCGGCCCGGTGGTCGTCTCCGTGTCCGCCTGCGGCGGCGAGAAGCGCTCCGCCGAGGAGGTGGGCGACATCACCGTCGAACCCCTGGTCAGGATGATGATCGAGGCCGAGGACAAGATCACCGTCCCGGACGGCGGCGACGGCGACGGCGACGGGGACGGCGGGGACGGGGACGGCGACGGAAAAGCCGCCGACCCCGACGGCGCCGCGGGCCGCAGCCCCGCCGCCCCGGGCGGGCAGGGGGGCGCGTGATGGAGCAGCTGCTGCCCTCCGACCCCGCGCACCTGGGCGGGAACCGGCTGCTGGGCCGCCTCGGCGCCGGCGGCATGGGCGTGGTCTACCTCGCCCGCACCGCGGCCGGTGCGCCGGCCGCGGTGAAGGTCATCCAGCCCGAGTACGCGGAACAGCCGGAGTTCCGCGCCCGCTTCCGCCGCGAGGCCGCGTCCGCCCGCCGGGTCCGGAGCTCGTGGGTGGTGCCCGTGCTCGGCGCCGACACCGAGGCCGAGGCGCCGTGGCTGGCGACGGCGTTCGTGCCGGGCCCGTCGCTGGCCGAGGCGGTCACCGGGTGCGGCCCGCTGCCGGACCACGGCGTACGGGTGCTGGGCAAGGTGCTCGCGCGCGCCGTGGCCGCGGTGCACGACGCCGGCCTGGTCCACCGCGACCTCAAGCCCGGCAACGTGCTGCTCGCGCTCGACGGCCCGCGGCTCATCGACTTCGGCATCGCCCGGCCCACGGCGGCCGAGGAGACGCAGCTGACGTCGGACAGCATGGTCGTCGGCACGCCCGGCTTCCTCTCCCCCGAGCAGGCGCGGGCGGACGAGGCCGGGCCGGCGAGCGACGTCTTCTCACTGGGGTGCGTGCTGGCGTACGCGGCCACCGGCCGGCCGCCGTTCGGCACCGGCGCCGTGGAGGCGCTGCTGTACCGCACGGTGCACGACGAGCCCGACCTGGGCGGCGTCGCGGACGAGGAGCTGCGGGCGCTGCTCGTCCGGTGCCTGGCCAAGGACGCCGACGCGCGGCCCACCGCCGCCGGGGTGGACGAGGCGCTGGCCGGGGAGGCGCCCGGGGGCGACATCGAGTGGCTGCCGGACGCGGTGGTGCGGATGGTCGCCGAGCGGTCGGCGGAGATGCTGCAGCTGCCCGGCGTCGAACCCACCGAGGTCTCGGCGCCGCCCGCCGCCACCGCGGACGGCGCCGGGACCGCGGATGACCCTGACGACCCGGACACCGCCGCGCCCGCCGGCGGCACGGACACCACCGTGCCCGGCGGGCCCGCCGGCCCGGGCGGTCCCGGCCGCCGCCGGGTCCTCGCGCTGGCCGGCGGCGGGGCGGTGCTCCTCGCCGCGGGCGGCGGTGCCGGGCTGTGGGCGGCGCTGCGCGACGACGGCGACCCGCCCGCGAAGGCCGCGGGGCCGCGCCGGACCATCGGCGTGCACGCGGACCTGACGGGCCCGCAGCGGGCGATCGGCGCGGCGCAGGAGAAGGCGGCCCGGCTGGCGGTGGAGCGGTTCAACGCCCGTGGGAACCAGCCGTTCACGCTGCAGCTGCAGGTCGCCGACGACCGCGGCGACCCGGCCCGGGCCATGAGCGTGGCCCGGCGGCTGACCGGCGACCGCACGGTGCTCGCCGTGCTCGGCCCCACCGGCTACGCCTCCACCCAGGCGGCGCTGGACGTCTACGAGGGCGCCGGGCTGCCGCTGCTCACGGTCTCGGAGGGCTCGTTCAGCGCGGCACAGGCGGCGCTGCTCGCGACCCCGAAGACGTACTTCCACACCACCACCCTCGGCGCGCAGATCTCCTTCACCGTCCTGTACACCCTGATCGAGCAGGGTGCGACGCACGTGGGCCTGCTGGCCGACCGGGCCGGCGCGGTCCGCGGCTGGGAGCACAGCACCATCGTGCACAACGCGGCCGCCGGCCTCCGGATGGAGCTGTACCTGCGCGTCGTGCCCGCCGCCGCGGACGCCGACGCCATGGGCCCGGTCGTGGCGGACATGCTCGACCAGGGCATCGACAGCTTCTACTACACCGGCACGCCCGAGCGGGCCGCGGCGGTCGCCCGCGAGCTGGCGCAGCGGGGCTTCGACGGGCCGCGGTTCGTCGACCAGCCCGCGGCCGCCGGCCCGTTCACGGACGTGGCGGCCGACGCGGCCGAGGGCTGGCAGGCGCTGACCGCGTACATCGGCGCCGGCGCCGACCCCGTACGCGACTTCGCCGCCGCCTACCGCAAGCGGTACGGCGCCGCGCCGGAGCCGTGGGCGGCGGAGGCGTACGACGTCACCCGGCTGATCGCGGACCGGCTGACCGCCCTCGCGCGCAAGGGCCGGCGCAGGCCCACGCGCAAGGCGCTGGCCGAGGCGCTGGCCGGGACCCGGTTCAAGGGGCTGGCGGCCACGTACAGCTTCGACGACGACGGGCAGGTGGAGCGGGGGAAGGCCCACCACTACCGGGTCGAGGGCGGCCGGTTCGGCTACGTCGGCCCGATGGCGCTCCCCGGCTCCTGACGGGAGGAGCGGACGATGCGGGCGCTGCGCGCGGACGACCCGGAGGAGCTGGGCGGGCACATGCTGCTCGCCCGGCTGGGCGCGGGCGGCATGGGCGTGGTCTACCTCGCCCGCACCGGCGACGGCACGCTGGTGGCGCTGAAGGTCATCCGGCCCGAGCACGCGGCGAACCCGGCCTTCCGCGCCCGGTTCCGGCGCGAGGTGCGGCTGGCGAGCGGGCTGACGGGCCGCTGGGTGGTGCCGGTGACCGCGGCCGACACCGAGGCACGGGCGCCCTGGCTGGCCACGGCGTTCGTGCCCGGCCCCGCGCTGCTGGAGGCGGTGGACGGGTACGGGCCGCTGCCGCCGCACGCCGTCGGCGCGCTCGGCGCACGGCTGGCGGAGGCGCTGGCGGAGGTGCACGCGGCGGGGCTGGTCCACCGGGACGTCAAGCCGGGCAACGTGCTGCTCACCCTCGACGGGCCGCGCCTGATCGACTTCGGCATCGCGCACGACTCCGGGGCGACCGCGCTGACGGCGCCGGACGCGGTGATCGGCACGCCCGGGTACCTGGCGCCGGAACAGATCAGGGCCGGCGGCCGGGCAGGACCGGCGAGCGACGTGTTCGCGCTGGGGTGCGTGCTGGCGTACGCGGCCACGGGACGCCGGCCGTACGGCGGCGGCAACGCGGCGGCGGTCCTGTACCGCACGGTGCACGAGGCCCCGGACCTGGCGGGTCTGGAGGGACTGCCGCCGGGGATGCGGACGGCGGTCACGGACTGCCTGGCCAAGGACCCCGGCGACCGGCCCACGGCGGCGGAGTCGGCCGCCGCCCTGGCCCCGCAGCCGCCCGCGGGGGCCGCCCCGCCGCCCGCGAAGGCACCGCCGACTACGTCGGCGGAGGCGCCGCCGGAGGCCGTACCGCCGGACGCCGGAGCGCCGGACGCCGGGCCCGTCGACCCGCGCGTACCGGCGCCGCCCCCGCCGGACCCGGCCACCCGCGTCCTGCGGGACGAGGGCGGGCCGGCCGAGGAGACGCTGCCCTACGACGCGGACGGGTCCGACGAACCCGGGGCCGTGGACGGGGCCGTGGACGGGGCTGAAGACCGGGCCGAAGACGGTGGCGGGGGCCGGCGGGCCGGACCGGACGGGCTCGCGGGAGACCGCTCCGCGGGAGGCCGGCCCGCGGACCCGCGCGACTGGCTGCCCTCCCCCGTGCTGCGGCTCGTGGCCGAGCGGTCCGCGCGTGCGCTCGACCCGCCGCCCCGGCGGTCCGCCGCCCCGGCCGACGCCGTGCCGCCGGTCGGGGCGGCGCCGGAGGCCGCCACCGCGGCGGCCGGGGCCGGCCGGCGTGCGCCGTCCCGCCGCCGGTTCCTCGTCGTCGGCGGTTCCGCGGCCGCCGCCCTGGCCGCCTCGGGCACCGGCGCGGCCGTGCTCTTCGCCGCGCGCGGCGGCTCCGGCGAGGGCGGCGGCGCCCCGCGGAACCTGCCCACCCACGCCATCGCCCTGCACGCCGCCCTGACGGGCGGTCACAAGGCGGCCGGCATCGCGCACGAGCGCGGCGCCCGGCTCGCCGTGGCGCAGCACAACGCCCGCAGCGACGCCGGCTTCCAGCTCTCCCTCGTCCCCTTCGATGACGGCGGCGAGGCCGAACGGGCCCGGGACGTGGCGCGCCGGGTGCTGCGCGAGCAGTCGGTCCGCGCGGTGCTCGGCCCGACGACGGTGCGGACGCTGCGCGCCGCGCTGCCGCTGTACGGGGCGGAGTCGATGCCGGTCGTGGACGTGTCGGTCGACTCCGACACGGCCGGGGTGGCCACGGGCGAGATCCAGTCGTTCGTCGTCACCCGGCTGTCGGGGGCGTACCACCACCTGCCGACGCTCGACTACCTGACCCGGGTGCGCGGCGTGGTGCGCACCGCCGTGGTGGAGGACGAGGCCGCGGGCGACGCGACCCGGAAGATCCTGGAGTCCCTGCGCCAGTCGCCGCCCGGGGACGGCGACATCGGCTTCCACCCGGCGGCACCGTCGGCCGGCTTCGACGCGGCCGTCGCCGCGGCCCTGGCGACGCGGCCGGAGGCCGTCATCTACGTCGGCCTCTCCCCGGAGCGCGCGGCGGCGTGCGCACGCGCGGTCGCCGAGGCGGGCTTCGAGGGCCTGCGGACGTCGTACGAGCCGGTCATGCGGCCGGCGTTCCTGCGCGAGGCCGGCGAGGCGGCCGAGGGCTGGGTGTTCGGCGCGCCGTACACGGCGGCGGAGCAGGCGAAGACCAAGGCGGCCCGCGCCTTCACGGCCGCGTACCGCGAGCGCTACGACGGCACGCCGCCCCGGTGGGCCGCCGAGGCGTACGACGCCGTGCACCTGATCGCGACCGCGCTCGGCGCGCTGGGCGGCGGCCCGGACATCGTCGCCGGCCAGGTCGCCGAACGGATCGTCGAGGTGAGCCACACGGGCGTCGCCAAGCCGATCCGCTTCAGCGGCGGCCTGCTGCATCTCCTGCGCGTGGAAGAGGCCGGCTTCCTCTACGAGGCCCGCGGCGGCGCGTTCCGCTACCTCGGCCGCTCCGACCAGGTCACGTGACCGCAGACCGCCGATCTGGCGAGCGAAACTTTCGCCCCTGCCGGGGACCACAAGCGATCTCGACACCCTGACTGGATCGAGGAACCCCGCAGCCCTCACCAGGAACATCCATGTGAGCTGCACGAACGCCACTCACACCCCCGCGTAGCCGCGCAGTAATGTTTCGGAATTGCGGTCGAAACTGTTGACACCCTTCTCCGGCGGTCCAACACTGGCGGCGCATGACCCGTTCGGCGCCACCCTGGCCCGACGGCAGGCCCTCCGCCTGCCGCGACGAGGAGGAAGAATGAACACGAACGGCACCCCCCACGGTCTGAGCCGCCGGCAGTTCGCCGGCCGCGCCGGAGCAGTCGTACTCGGCGCGTCCGCGGCGACCTTCGCGTCCGCCGGAGCCGCGCAGGCCCAGACCATCACCACCAACCAGACGGGCAACCACAACGGGTACTTCTACTCGTTCTGGACCGACGCGCAGGGCACGGTCTCGATGACCCTGGGCGGCGGCGGCAACTACAGCACCTCGTGGGGCAACACCGGCAACTTCGTCTGCGGCAAGGGCTGGAGCAACGGCAGCCGCCGCAGCGTCGGCTACTCCGGCAGCTTCAACCCGTCCGGCAACGGCTACCTCTGCCTCTACGGCTGGACCTCGAACCCGCTCGTCGAGTACTACATCGTCGACAGCTACGGCACGTACCGGCCCACCGGCGAGGGCAGGGGCTCGGTCAGCAGCGACGGGGTCACGTACGACATCTACCGCACGATGCGGTACAACGCCCCGTCCGTCGAGGGCACCGCGACCTTCCCGCAGTTCTGGAGCGTCAACCGGTCCAAGCGGGTGGGCGGCACGATCAACACCGGCGCGCACTTCGACGCCTGGGCCCGGGCCGGGATGCAGCTGGGCAACTTCGCCTACTACATGATCATGGCGACGGAGGGCTACCAGAGCAGCGGCAACTCCAACATCAACGTCGGCTGACCGGACGGGCCGGGCAGCCCTCCCGCAGGGGTGGGGGAACGGCCGCGGGACCGGCCCGCTCCGGGCCGGTCCCGCGGTCTTCGCGTGTGCGCGCCGTCACTCCCTGATGCGGTCCCGGATCCAGACCCCGGCCTCCTTCAGCACGCCGGTGCCCGTCCACTCGTCCCCGTTGCAGGTGCCCTCCCGGAACACCGCGCCCGAGCGGTGGTCGTCGGAGAAGTTCCAGTTGGTCCAGGAGATGCCCTTCTCCCTCATCAGGTCCAGGTACCGCTGCGACATCGCGAAGTCGTTCGCGCCCTCGCCCGCGTAGTTCTGGGTGCCGAACTCGGTGACGAACACCGGGAGTTCGTCGGCGGCGCGGGAGAGCGTCCGCAGGTACTCGTCCCCGTGCGAGGCGGCGTAGAAGTGGAACGTGTACATGATGTTGTCGGCGTCGACGGGGTTCTCGATCACCTCGCGCTCGTCCGCGCCGTCGGAGACGCCGAAGGAGGACCAGGCGCGGGTGCCGACGAGGACGACGCCGTCGGGGTCGTGCCGCCGGACGACGGGGATGATCTCCTCGGCGTACGACTTGACCGACGCCCAGCCGACGCCGTTGGGCTCGTTGGCGATCTCGTAGAAGACGCCCGGCTGGCCGGCGTACCTGGTGGCCATGTCGGTGAAGAAGCGCTTCGCGAGTTCGGTGTTGGCGTTCGGGTCGCCGGGGCTGAGCATGTGCCAGTCGATGACGGCATACATGCCGCGCTCGATCGCCTGGTCGACGACGCGCTGTGCGATCTCCGTGAACCGCTCGGGGTCGGTCTCGTAGCCGCCTTCCTGGACGTAGGTGGAGACGCGCAGCACGTCCGCGTCCCAGTCGTGGGCCAGCGCGTCGAGGGAGCCGTCGGTGAGGCACCGCTCGAACCACTGGGTGCCGTGCGAACTCATGCCGTTCAACTGGACGGCCCGGCCGTCCTGGTTGCACAGCTTCGTGTCGCAGACCGCCAGGCGGCCGTTCTCGGCGACGGGCGAGCCGGCCGGGGCGGCGGCCCGCGCGGCGGCCGCCGCGTCGCGGGAGCCGCGGGCGTCCCGGGTGCCGGCGCCGGGGTCCTCGTCGGCTCCGGCGCTGAGCTGCGGGGTGAGGGCGAGGAGCAGGGCCGCGGTCGCGGCGGTTGCGGAACCGAGCAGGAGGGGCTTGGTCCTTCGCATGGGGGTCTCCAGTGTGTGGGGGTCATGCCATCCGGAGCGCAGATGGGTGTGGCCGGAAAGCTAGGGACCTTTCCCCACGTCGTCAAGACTGGAAGGAAACTTTCCTAACTACGTAGCGGCGAACGGTCGTCGGCGGGTCTACAGCAGGAGATAGAGCACCACCGCCAGCGGCGCGACGACCGCGATGGTCAACGTGATGATCCAGGCGGTGACGCCGAAGGTGCGGTCGTTGTCCATGTGGGGCCTCCCCGAGGGCAGCCGAGAGCCTCGGCCGTGCGGGGGGCGACGCCAGTATGCGACGGATTCGTCGCGCCGTGGGGTGATTCGACCGACCCCGCCGGCGAGAGGCCGGGGGCGAATGGGCCGCGGGAACCGCAACCTGCTTGCATAATCGTCGGCATCGAACTGGAGGGGAACGCCAGTGCCATCCGACGGATGTCCGCGGTGCTTCGCGCCGCTCAAGGAGGACGGCAGGCCTGGTTGCGCGTGCGCGGAGGCCGCGGCGCAGGAACCGGACACGCCGACGACCGCGCAGCGGACCGAGCGGCGGCTGATCAGACCGTACGTCATGCGCGCGCCCGCGGCCGGCGGCGAGGACGACGCCGAGGGCGGGGCGGACCCCGGCGGCGAGCAGGAACCGGTGCCGGGCACGGAGCTGCTGCCCGTGCCCCGTGCCGCCTATCTGCCGCAGGTGCCGCGGAAGGGCGTGGTCGCGCGCGTCGAGCCCGCGGCCGTGGAGCCCGAGCCCGCACCGGAGCCGGAGACCGCACCGGAGCCGGAGACCGGCGCCGCGGCGGCGGGCGGCGCCGGACGGCGGGCACGCCCTGCGGCGCTGCTCCTCGCGGGCGGCGGCGCGGCGGCGGTGATCGCCGGGCTCGTCGTCACCGCCGGGCTGCTGGGCGGCGGTTCGGAGTCGGACGACGCCGGCCCCGGCCCGGCCGGCGTCAGCGCGGCCCCCTCCGCCGGCGGCGAGGCGGACGGCGGCCCGCTCGGCGACGACGGCACCGCGGGCGGGCCGGGCGCCGGCGGCGGCGCGGACCCCGGCGACCGCGCGGGCCGCGACGGCGACGGCGACGGGAACGCACCCCCGGACGGGCGGCAGGCGGCCGGCGACGACCGCGCCGACGCCCGCGCGGACGGGCAGATCGGCTCGGTCGCGCCCACGGCCCCGCCCGCCGCCGGGGGTTCGGGCCCGCCGCCGTCCTCCTCCCCCACCGGTGACGCCCCCGCCCCGCCCGGCCCGCCGGCCCTGCAGCCGGGCGACTCGGGCCCCGAGGTGACCGAACTGCAGCTCCGGTTGCGGCAGGTCGGGCTCGGCCTGCTGCAGCGGGCGGACGGCGAGTACGACGACGACGTCCGCGCCAGCGTGCGCGCCTTCCAGTCGTTCAACGGGCTGGACGAGGACGAGCCCGGCGTCTACGGCGCGGAGACCCGGCGCGAACTGGAGTCGCGTACGGACGAGCCCTGAGCCCGCCGGGCGGCCCTACGCACCCGCGTCGAGGTGCGGGACGAGCGCGGGGTACCAGCGGTCGGCGATCTTCCGGTCGCCCGCGGCGTTGGGGTGCACCCCGTCGTAGGTGTCGGCCGCCGTGTCGAACCCGGTCCACTGGTCGACCGCGACGACCGGCGACCCGGCCGTGCCGACGTCCGCCGCCCAGCCGGGGATCAGCGCGTTCAGCGCCTCCACCCGTGCCGCGCACTCCCCGCACGAGGGCGGGTTCATCGGGATGATCCGGGCGACCAGCACCACCATCCCCGGGTTGTCGGCACGCATCTGCGTCACGAGCGTGGTGTACGCGTCCAGGATCCGCTGCGGCGGGACGCCGCTCCACACGTCGTTCGTGCCGAAGTGCATGAGGACGACGTCGGGGTGGGTGGCGTCGAGCCAGCCGGGGAGCATGTTCTGGGCGGCCACGTGGGTGACGAGGTAGCCGCCGTGGCCCTCGTTGTCGCCGTCGTAGTCCACCCCGCAGCCCTGCGGGCCGAGCGTCCCGACGAAGTCGACGGCGGTGTGGCCCCCGTCCTGCAGCCGGTTCCACAGCACCGCGCGCCAGCAGCCGGGCGAGCCGGTGATGGAGTCGCCGAGCGGCATGACCCGCACCGGGTCGGCCGCGCCGGCGCCGGGCGGCGGGCCGAGGAGCAGCCCGGCGGCCAGCGCGAGCACGGCCGCGAGCGGCCACCGGGTCCGTGTTCTCGTCGGGTGTCGCACCGCCGGCCCTCCTTGTCGGTCCGCACGCTCCCCGGGAGGAGGATTGGGAGCGCTCCCAACCTCCCATCAACGCACGCCGGTCACGCGCATGTCAACAGCCCGGAAGCACCGCCGTGCGGCTCCCGCGGGAACCTCCCGCGGGGGTTGCCGCCGGGGTCGCCCTGCCTTAGATTGCGTTCACCATCTTGAACGATGGATCACGGCGTGATCGGGGCCAGCAGGCACGCGAGGGCGAGGAGAGGCCACCCGTGGGCACACCCAGCGCCGGCCACGACGCCGCGGCGACCGCCGAGTTCCGCGAGTTCTTCGAGCACCACTATGCCGAACTCGCCCGTCTGGCGAACTCGTTGAGCGGCGAGTCCGACGGCGCGGACGACCTGGCCGCCGACGCGCTGGTCGCGCTCTGGCGCCGCTGGGACCGGGTACGCGCCACCGACCACCCGGCCGCGTACGCCCGCGGGGTCGTCGCCAACCTGGTCCGCAGCCGCATCCGCAGCGCCGTGCGGGAACGCCGCCGCCTCGCCCTGTACTGGACCGACAACCACGAGCACGTCGACGACCCCGACGTGCCGGCGGTCGTGGACGTGCGCGCCGCGCTGCGCAGCCTGACGTTCCGCAAGCGCGCCTGCGTCGTCCTGCGCCACGCCTTCGACCTCTCCGAGCGCGAGACCGCGCACACCCTCGGCATCTCGGTGGGCACCGTCAAGAGCCAGACCGCCAAGGGCGTGGCTCAGCTGGAACAGGCGCTCGGCGGCGGGGCTCAGCCGGCGCCCGGCCGGGTGCGCCGGGCGTAGGCGCGGGCGGCGCGGGCGCGGTCGCCGCAGCGGGTGGAGCACCAGTGGCGCCGGCCGTGGCGCAGCAGGTAGCGGTTGCAGGGGCTGGACCCGCACGGGGTGAGGCGTTCGGCGTCGGGGCCGGTCAGCAGGTCGGCGGCGTCGGCGGCGAGGGCCGCCAGCGCGCGGTCGAGGATCTCGTTGGTGGGGCACGGCGCCGCGCGGTACGGGCCGTTCTTCTCGTCCCAGTACAGCAGCGCGGCCGTGGGGGCGCGGCTCAGCGCGTCGTTGACGGCGGCCAGCGCCGCCGGCAGGGCGGGCAGCCCGGCCACGCGGGCGGCGAACAGCGCCCGCAGGTGCTCGCGCAGCGAGCGCAGCTGCGCCGCGCACATCTCCCGCACCCCGGCGTCGGGCGGGGCGAGGCCGTGTTCCGTGAGCCACCGGTTGGCGCCCTCGGGGGTGCCGAGGAGGTCGGTGAAGTGCCCTCCGGGCATCGCCACGGCGCTGTTGACGAAGTCGAGGGAGGGGCGGTCCGCCGCCCCGGGCGCGGGGGTGACGACGACGTCTCCGGTCGGGCTCTCGGACATGCCTCTCATGGTAGAGGTTGCCGCCGTCCGTGAGGAAGGACTATCGTCCTCACGGATAATCGCCTAGACATCCATGAGGTTCCCATGTCCGGTGCCGGTACCACCGCCGCGCAGTTCCCCGTCCGCGTCCTGGGCGGTCCCACCGCCCTCTTCGAGTACGGCGGCCTGCGCTTCCTGACCGACCCGACCTTCGACCAGCCGCGCGGCTACGAGGTGCCGGGCGGCTCGCTGACCAAGACCGCGCCTCCCGCGGCGGCGCCGGCGGACCTGGGCCGTATCGACGTCGTCCTGCTCTCCCACGACGAACACCCCGACAACCTCGACGAGTCCGGCCGGGCGCTGCTCGCGGACGTCCCGCTGACGCTGACCACGCCCGGCGGCGGCGAGCGGCTGGGCACGCCGGCCCGGGGGCTGGCCGACTGGGAGGCGGCCGAGCTGGACCGCCCCGGCGGCGGCACGGTCACGGTCACCGGCGTGCCCGCCGTGCACGGGCCGGCCCCGCGCGCGGCCGTCGAGGCGGCGCTCGGCGAGGTCGTCGGGTTCGTGCTGACCGGCGCGGGGCTGCCCGTCGTCTACGTCAGCGGCGACAACGCCTCCGGGGCGGCGGTCGCGGAGATCGCCGAGCGCTTCGGCCCGGTGGACACGGCGATCCTGTTCGCCGGCGCGCCGCGTATCCCCGTCCTCTTCGACGGCGAGCCGATCGTCCTGGACAGCGCGCAGGCGGCCGACGCCACCCGAGTCCTCGGCGCCCGCCGGGTGGTGCCCGTCCACTACGAGGGCTGGGCGCACTTCACCGAGGGCCGCGAGGAGCTTGCGGCCGCCTTCACGGCCGCCGGGCTGCACGGCCGGCTCGACTGGGGCTCGCGAGGCTGACCCGCCGGCGTACGGCCCTGCCGCGCCCCGTAGCGTCGGCGCCGTACGGCCGTACCCGCGCCCGCACCCCGCCCGAGCGAAGGAACCGCACGTGACGACGACCGCGCCCGCCCGGTCCGCCGGCCCCGACCGGGCCCGCGCGCAACGCCGTGCGCTGACCGTCCTGTTCGCCGCCCAGGTGCTCAGCGGCGCCGGCCTGGCGGCGGGCGTCGCCAACGGCGCCCTGCTCGCGCAGGACATGCTCGGCTCCACCGGCCTGGCCGGGCTGCTCGGCGCGCTCGCCACCGCCGGGGCCGCGCTGGCGGCGGCCGTCGTCGGCCGGATATCCGACGCGCACGGGCGCCGCCCCGGGCTCGCCGCCGGGTACCTGACCGGCGCCGCCGGCAGCGCGGGCGTCGTCGCCGCCGCGGTCGCCGGCAGCTCCGCGCTGCTGTTCGCGGCGATGGTCGTGTACGGCGCGGGCACCGCCACGAACCTCCTCGCCCGCTACGCCGGCGCCGATCTGGCGGCGCCCGCGTACCGTGCCCGCGCCGTGTCCACGGTGCTGGTCGCGACCACGCTGGGCGGGGTGGCCGGCCCCAACCTCGCCGTGCCCGCGGGCGATCTGGGCGCCGCGCTCGGCGTCCCCCGGCTGTCCGGGCTGTTCCTCGTCTCGGCCGCCGCGTACGGGGCCGCCGCCCTGGTGCTGGCGGTGTGGCTCCGCCCCGACCCGCTGCTGCTCGCGCGCGAACTCGACGAGGCCGAGCGCGCCGCGGAGCGGTCAGCGTCCGCGTCCGCGGCGGCCGGGAGAGCCGGAGGGACGGGGAAGGCCGCGGACGCCGGGGCGGCGCCGCCGGACCGACGGCCCGGCCGGGGGGTGCTGCCGGGGGCGCTGGTCATGGTGGTCACCCAGCTGGTCATGGTCGCGATCATGACGATGACGCCGGTCCACATGCATGCGCACGGCCACGGCACCGCCGCCTCCGGCCTGGTCATAGCGGTCCACATCGGCGCGATGTACCTGCCGGCACCGCTGTCCGGCTGGCTGGTGGACCGGCGCGGCGCGCTCCCGGTCGCCGTCGGCGCGGGGCTGGCGATGCTGGCCGCGGGGGTGGTCGCCGCCACGACCGCGGAGTCCACCGCGGTGTTCGCGGTGGCCCTCGGGCTGCTGGGCGTGGGCTGGTCCCTGGGGCTCGTGAGCGGTACGACGATGGTCACCCACGCCGTGCCGCCGGCCACCCGGGCCCGTACCCAGGGCCTGGTCGACGTCGCGATCTCGGCCGCGGGCGCCGGGGGCGGCCTGGCCTCCGGCGCGGTGGTCGCCACCGCCGGCTATCCGCTGCTGACGGTCGGCGGCGGCGTCGTCGCGCTGGCCGTCGTGCCCGCGGCCGTCGCCGCGGCGGGCGTCAGCCGACGTTGACGCCGTAGTCGGTGGCGATGCCGTGCAGCCCCGAGGCGTACCCCTGGCCCACGGCGCGGAACTTCCACTCGCCGCCGCGGCGGTACAGCTCGCCGAAGACCATCGCGGTCTCGGTCGAGGCGTCCTCGCTCAGGTCGAAGCGGACCAGCTCGACGCCGTCGCTCTGGTTGACGACCCGGATGAACGCGTTGCTGACCTGGCCGAAATTCTGCCCGCGCACGTCCGCGTCGTGGATGGAGACCGGGAAGACGATCTTCTCGACCTCCATCGGGACCATGCTGAGGTCCACCTGGAGGGACTCGTCGTCGCCCTCGCCCTCGCCGGTGAGGTTGTCGCCGGTGTGCTCGACCGAACCGTCGGGGCTGGTGAGGTTGTTGTAGAAGATGAAGTGCAGGTCGGACAGCACCTTCCCGGACGCGCCGCACATCAGGGCCGAGGCGTCCAGGTCGTGGGGCGCGCCCGTCGTGGTGCGCACATCCCAGCCGAGCCCCACGGTCACGGCCGTCAGCCCCGGTGCCTCCTTGCTCAGCGAGACGTTGCCGCCCTTGGCCAGGGAAACTCCCACGATCACCCCTCCACCTCTCGTGTCCCCTGGCCACCCTACAGGCGCCCGGCGGCGGGCCGGAGGTCTTCGGCCGTACGCCGTACGTCAACTGCGGGCCCGCTGGGTGACGGCGATACAGGCGAGGACGACCACCGCGGTGACCGGGGCGAGCGGGGCCACATCCTCGCCCATGAGCAGCACGGACCAGACCAGGGTGAGCAGCGGCTGGGCGAGCTGGATCTGGCTCGCCCGCGGCACCCCGACGGCGGCCATGCCCCGGTACCACACGACGAACCCGCCGAACTGCGACACCGCCGCGACGTACGCCATGCCCGCCGCCGCCTCCGCCGTCAGCCGCACCGGCTCCCGGGGCAGCGCCAGCGCGGTGACGAGCACGGAGACCGGCAGGGCGGCGACGCAGCCCCAGGCGATGACCTGCCAGCCCGGCATGCGCGCGGCGAGCCGGCCGCCCTGGGCGTAGCCCGCCGCGCACAGCAGCAGCGCGCCGAAGAGGTAGAGGTCCCCGGTGCCCGGCAGGCCGCGGCTCTGGCCGAGGGTGAAGGCGAGCACCGCGAGCGCGCCGGCGCCGGCGGCGGTCCAGAACGTACGCGACGGGCGCCGGCCGGTGAGCGCGGCCGAGCAGGCGGCGGTGGCCAGCGGGAGCACGCCGATGACGACGGCGGAGTGGGCGGTGGTGGAGGTCTGCAGCGCCAGGGTGGTCAGCAGCGGGAAGCCGACGACGCAGCCGGCGGCCACGGTCAGGAGCCCGGCCCGGTCCCGCCGGGCCGGGACGGGCACGCGGGCGGCGCGGAGGCAGCCCGCCGCGAGCAGGCCGGCCAGCAGTCCGCGTACGCCGGTCGCCGTCCACGGGCCGAAGCCGTCCAGCACCCGGACCGTGGCCGGGAAGCTGAGGGAGAAGGACACCACGCCGAGTGCGGCCAGGAGCGTACCGGTGCGCGCTGATATCACCCGCGGGCGAGTAACGCTATCTTGTGCTGTCATGAACGACGGTAGCAGTGTTGCCCAATTGGTCGCGGCCCTGCGGGATGAGCTGAGCCGCTACTCTGAGGGTGAGAAGCTGCCCTCCAGCCGGGCGCTGGTGGCGCGCCACCGGGTGAGCCCCGTGACGGTCTCCCGGGCGATCGCCGCCCTGACCGCGGAGGGGCTGGTGACCGCCCGGCCGGGTGCCGGGGTGTTCAAGGCACCCGCCGGCCGCACCGGGCGCCCCGCCCGTACCCGCGCCACCTCCTGGCAGGAGGTGGCGCTGGCCGCGGACCCGCCGCACGCCGGCACCGGCCCGCGCGCCGCCGACGCCGCCGGGGTGCTGGCCACGCTCTCCGCCCCGCCGCCGGAGGTGGCCGACCTCAGCGGCGGCTACCCGCACGCCTCGCTGCGCCCGGAGCGCGCGCTGGCCGCGGCGCTGGCCCGGGCCGGCCGGCGGCCCGGCGCCTGGTCCCGGCCGCCGGTAGCGGGTCTGGCCGAGCTGCGCGGCTGGTTCGCCCGCGACATCGGCGGCCCCGGCGGGCCGCTCGGCGCCGCCGACGTGCTGGTCACCGGCGGCGGGCAGAGCGGGCTGACCACCGCACTGCGGGCGCTGGCCGCCCCCGGCTCACCGGTGCTGGTCGAGTCCCCCACGTACCCGGGGCTGCTCGCCGCGGCCCGCGCCGCCGGGCTGCGGCCCGTGCCGGTGCCGCTCGACGCCGACGGCGTACGGGCCGACCTGCTGGCCGACGCGTTCGCGGCCACCCGCGCCCGGGTGTTCGTCTGCCAGCCGCTGTTCCACAACCCCGCCGGCGCCGTGCTGGCGCCGCAGCGGCGCGCGGCCGTCCTCGACACCGCCCGCGCCGCCGGGGCGTTCGTCGTCGAGGACGACTTCGCCCGCCGACTCGCGCACGCCGACGCCCCGCCGGCACCGCCGCCGCTGGCCGCCGACGACCCGGACGGCGTCGTGGTGCACGTCCGCTCGCTGACCAAGGCCGCCTCCCCCAGCCTGCGGATCGGGGCGCTGTCGGCGCGCGGCCCGGTGCTGGAGCGGCTGCGCGCGATTCAGGTCGTCGACAGCCTCTTCGTGCCGCGGCCGCTGCAGGAGGCGGCGCTCGAACTGGTCGGCTCCCCCGCGTGGGCGAGCCATCTGCGCACGCTCGCCGGCGCGTTGCGCGACCGCCGCGGCGCCGTGCTGACCGCCCTGCGCGGCGAGCTGCCCGGCCTGGTGCCGGAGCGGCCGCCGCGCGGCGGCTACCACCTGTGGCTGCGGCTGCCCGACGGCGCCGACGAGGCGGCCGTGGCGGCGGGCGCGCTGCGCCACGGCGTCGCGGTCACCGCCGGCGCCCCGTACTTCGCCGCCGGGGCGCCGGCGCCGCATCTGCGGCTGAGCTACGCCGCCGCCGCGGGCACCGCGCAGCTGCGCGAGGGGGTCCGGCGGCTGCGCCGCGCGTTCCCGGCCGAACCGCCCCTCGCGGGCGGGGACTGAGGATCCGGGCTCCGGGAGCCGCGCGCGGCGCGCGAGCCGGCGCGGGGCACCCGCGGGGTCAGCGGTCCAGCAGCTCGTCGATCTCGCGCACCGCGGACCGCCACGCCTGCTCGGGCGTCATCTCGCCCTGCTCGACCGGCAGTATGCCCGCGTCGGTGATCTGCTGCTGGATCGGCTGGTCCTTCGTGCCGAGTTGGAGCGTCGGGATGCTCTTGGCCGCGATGGAGAAGATCTCGCCGGTCGGCGCGTCGTTGAAGTACGGGTGCGTGGCGTCCGCGACCTGCGGCAGCGAGTACGCCGCCTGCGAGCTGGGGAAGTTCGCCTGCTTCTCGAACAGCCGGGCCTGCTGCTCGGGCGCGGTCAGCCAGGCCGCGAGGCGCGCCGCCTCCTCCTTGTTCTCGCCGGCCTCGGGGACCGTCAGGAAGGAGCCGCCCCAGTTGGCGGGCTTGGGCGCGGCGGCGATGTCCCACTTGTCCGCGGCGGCGGGTCCGGCCTTCTCCTGGATGTGCCCCAGCATCCAGGACGGGCAGATGACGGTCGCGAAGTCGCCCTCGGCGAAGCCCTCGTCCCACTCCGGGGTGAACTGCTTGAGCTGGGCGGTCATCTGCCCCTGCGCCGCCTGCATCGCCAGGTCCCAGGACGCCTCGACGGCCGGGCTGTCCTTGTAGATGGGCTCGCCCTCGCGGCCGAAGTAGCGGATGGGGAAGCTGCTGATCGACCCGTTGTAGACGCCGGCGGCCGAGTCGACGAAGGCGGTGCCCTCGGGGGCGTTCTCCATGTAGTCCGCGCCGACGCCGAGGTACTTCTGCCAGTCGGAGAACCACAGCGCCGCGACCTCCTCCCGGTCCGTCGGCAGCCCGGCCGCGCGGAACAGGTCCTTGCGATAGCAGACGGCCATGGGGCCGATGTCGGTGCCGAGGCCGACGGTCTTGTTCTCGGCGGTCGTCGCCTGGTCCCACTTCCAGTGCAGGAAGGCGGTCTCGTCGACGCCCGGCACGGTGGCGAGGTCCATCAGCTGGTCGGACCGGCCGGCGACCACCTCGCTGATGTTGCCGACCTCGACGGCCTGGATGTCGGCCAGTCCGCTCCCGGAGTCGAGGGCATCGCGCAGGGCGGGGTAGTACTCCTCGTTGCTGGGCGCGGCCTCCTCCTTGATGGTGACTTCCGGGTGCAGCTTCTCGTACTCGTCGTAGAGCCCGGCCTCCTCGAAGCCGAAGACGCCGAAGACGCCGACGGTCAGCGTGACCGGCCCGCCGTCGGAGCCGCCTCCGTCGCCGTCGTCCGGCGCCGCCGACGAGCCCTCGTCGAGCAGGGCGCACCCGGCGAGGAGGCCGGCGGCCACCGTCGCGGCGAGGGCTCGGGACGTACGGCGGCGGGCGTTCGGCCGCCGGGACGTTCTTCTGGTGAGTGTGCGTGTGCGCATGTGACTCCCCCGGGAACCGCCGCGCCCCCTCCCCGATGACGGGGCGCGGCCTGGGGTTGGGAGCGTAACGTGGGAGCGCTCCCTGACACATCCGATCTGCGCATTACGGTCATCACGAGGCGGTTACGGCCCCGGACGAATGATGCGGACAGGTCGGGTTTGCGGGGGATGTCAGCCGAGGTACAGCGGGAGCTTCGCCGCCGCCGGGCCGAGCGCCGTGCGTTCCGCCTCGGCGAGGGGGCGGCGGCCCGTTCCGGCCAGGAGGGCGTCGGTGTCGGTGAAGGACGCCGGGAACGCCGCCCCCGCGATCCGTTCCAGCAGGGCGCGGCCGGCGGCCAGGCCCTCCGCGGGCGGGCCGGGGACGTGCGGGAGGTGCGCGGTCAGGTCGAGGTGGTGCAGGGTCCACTCCAGGACGTACGCCGTGAGGTAGTCGCCCGCGGTGAGGACCATGTCCTTGGTGCGCACCCGAAGCGCCGGGTCGGCGAGTTCCGCCGCGCGGCCGGCGGCGGAGCCGACGTCGTCGAGGTGGAACCGCAGCAGCGCCGGGTCCCCGTACGCGGCGGCCAGCCGGACGGTCAGGGCGTCGAGGGGGTCGGCACCGGTCGGCGGCCCGTCGCTCACGTGCCAGTAGCCCGCGGCGTCGGCCGTGGGCTCACCGTCCGCCGGGGTGACGAGGGTGATGAGCACGTCCTGCGCGTCGATCACCAGGTGGCAGACGAGGTCGCGGACGAGCCAGCCGGTGCAGCCGGAGGGCCGTGCGAAGTCGTCGTCGCCCAGGCCGGCGACCGCCGCGCGCAGCGCCGCCCAGGCGGGTACGAAGAGGTCCACCCCGGCAACCTAGACCGGCGGCCCGCGGCGGACAACCGCATTCCGTCCGGAGCCGGGGGCGGACGCCGCCGTCCGCCCCGCAACTCCCTTGCGTCCGGCCGCCACCGGTGTCACTCTGGCCGCATGACTCACGGAAAGGCGAACACCGCCTCCCTCTGGTGACCGCGGTGACCACTCCGCGCGGGGTTTCTCCCCGCTTCGACGGCTCACTTTCCTCCGCTCACGCCTGTCTGTCCTTCGCCGTCGCGCTGCGCGACGACTGGCTGGGGCACGCCTTCTCCACCCGGCCCGCGGACCGGCCGGCGGCCGAAGCCGCCCTCGCCGGGCTGTACCGGCTCGCCGGCGCACCGCCACCGCGGTTCCGCTGGGTCCCCTCCCCCGCCGCGGCGCAGCCGGTGCTGCGCGCGGAGCGGCCGGCCTTCACCCGCCCCCGGCTGCGGGCGGGCGAGGCACCGGCCCGGTGGGCCGACTGGCCCGTCGCGTCCCGGCTGGCGTCGCTGCAGTCGGCGCTGCGGACCCGGCTGGCGCGGCGCGTCGAGGGGCCCGGGCAGCTGTGGCGCAGACAGCGCCCCCCGTGGTCCCTGGCCGCGCGTACCACGGCGGACGAGGACGGTCTCGACGACGGGTACGCGCTGCGCGACATCCTGTGGACCGCCGTGCACGACCCGCTCCGCACCTCGGTGCTCGACGGGCCGCGGCCCGCGATCCGCACCGCGCTGCTGCCCGCCGCCGGCACCGAGCCGCTCGGGCTCACCTTCCACGGCCAGCACGACGCGCACTGGATCGGGCACCACGACGTCCAGGCCCGCCTCGGCCTGGCGTCGTACCCCGCGGGCGACGCCCGCGGACTCGCCCTGTGGGCCGCCGTGGCCCGCTCCGCCGGCTGGTGGTGGCCGGGTGACGGGGTGTGCGTCGTCGCGGAACGGCCCGTCGAGGTGCACACCGAGCCGCCGCCGGGTGCCCGCCGCGGGGAGCGGCGGCTGAACCACCCCGAGCGTCCCGCCGTCCGGTACGCCGACGGCGCCGCGGTGTACGCGCTGTACGGCACCGCCGTGCCGCGGTGGGTCGTCACGGACCCGACGGTGGCGCGGATCCACGGCGAGCCGAACGTCGAGGTGCGGCGCTGCGCCATCGAGCGCCTCGGCTGGGACACGTACGTCGACGAGGCCGGCCTGCACCTGCTCGCCACGGCCCCCGACCCCGGGAACCCCGGGTCCCACCTGCGGCTCTACCACGTGCCGCGGCACGTGTGGGGCGCACCGGGGCGCGTACTGCTCGCCGTCAACGGCTCCGCGGAGCCCGACGGCGGGCGACGCCGGTACGGGCTGAGCGTGCCCGCCGGCATCGACGACCCCGTCGCCGCGGCCGGCTGGTCGTACGGGCTCACCGGCGCGCAGTACGCGCGGCTGGCCCGCCGCACGTAGCGCCCGCGCGCCGCCCTCCCCGCACCGAAATCCGCTGACCCCGACCGCTTTCTCCCACCCAGAGGTGATGCCCATGCCCACGTCCGCTTCCGCTTCCGCTTCCGTGACCCTCGCCGACCTCACCGCGAGGACCGGCCTCGACGTCCTCGCCCACCTGGAGCGCGAGGTGACCGTCCCCGTCGTCGCCGGCCTGCAGGCCCAGGGGGACCTGATCGTCGTCCCGCTGGCCCTCCTCGGCGACGACGTCACCGTCCCGCCGCGCGCGCCGTGGCAGACCGTCCCCGCCGGCGGCGTCGAGCTGCTGCGCGGCGTCGCCGGCGGCAACCCGCACACGCTCGTCGCCGACCCCGGCACCTGTCGGTGGACGTGGCGGGCCGGCGACCGGCAGGGGCTGGCCCTCGGCGTCCTCGACGCCAGGGAGGTTGCGTACCTCATCCACCCCGAGCACGGCGGCACGGGCATCGCCCCCGGCCGCTACGCCGTCCGGCGCCAGCGCGAACGCGGCGAGGGCACGGGCCGCTTCGGCAACCGGTTCATCGCCGACTGACCGCGGCGGCCCCGGCTCCTGGAGCACCGCGGGGTCACGCCCGCCGGCCGCGGCCGGCGGGCGTGACCGGCCCGCGTGACCGGTTCCGACCGGGTTTCGTCGTTCGGGAGCCATCCCACTCGCCATCCGGTACCGTCCTGGCTCCGAAAAGGCCCGTGGCGCAGGGGTGAGACGGTGGCGGACGACGTGGGCGAGCTGATCGAGCGGCTGGCCCTGTGGCGGACCGGTGACGGCGGCTACGACGAGGTCAGCCTCCGGGAACGGGCGATCGTCGCGCTGCGGGAACGCGCGCCGGAGGCGGTCCCCGCGCTCGTCGGGCGGCTCGACGCCCTCCTCGCGGACCACGCCGCCCACCTGGAGCGGGTCGCCGCCGTCACGGCGGCGTGGGACGCCTGGTACGAGGAGGGCGACGCCCTCGTCGACGAGCACGGGCCGGGCGCGGTGTTCGAGCTGGAGCGGTACCGCACGGTGCCCAGCGACAGCCTCCCCCAGCGCGAGCCCCGCGACGAGCACTACCAGGACCCGTACGACCTCAAGCAGGGCATCGTCGAGGCCCTCCGCCGTATCGGCGACGACCGCGCCGCGCCGGTCTTAGGCCGCGCGCTCCGGGACCGGGCCTGCCTCCAGCAGGCCGCGACGGCGCTGCGCGGCATCCACCTCGACGGCGCCGTGCCCGCGCTGCTCGACGCCGCCGCGGGCATCGAGCCCGGCGACACGGCGTTCCCGGCGGTGCTGAGCGCGCTGGACCACTACGGCGCCACGATGGCGCAGGTGCGGGCGCGGTTCGAGGCCGAGTCCGGACCGCAGGCCCGGGTCAGCCTGATGCACGTGATGAAGAAGCTGCCCGGCGACGGCGCCGGCCGGCCGGACGACGAGGAGATCAGGGACGCGCTGGTCTTCCTCGCGATGGGCCGCTCGGCCACGGACCGGCACCGGGCCCTCAGTCGGCTCCGGGCGCTCGGCGCTCCGCCCGAGGAGCCGCGGGACCCGGCGGCGGCCGGCGGCGCACGGGACGTACCGGACCCGTGGGACGGGGACCTCGGCGGCTCCGGCATGGCCGCGCCGCCGCCCGCCGGGACCCTCTGCGCGGCGATCGCGCTGGCCGCGCAGGGCAACCCGCCGGGCCACGACCGCGAGTTGCGGCGCCGGCTGCGGCGCATGGCCGAGGAGGCCCCCTCCGCGACGCGGGCCGTCACCGCCGTCCTCACCCGCGAGCCGCGGTCGCCCGACGCGGAGCTGGACCTGGCGCTGCGGCTGGCCCCCCGGCTGAACGGCCGGGAGGCCGAGCACCTGGCGCTGCTCCGCGCCCTGCGGGGGCTCACCTCGTACCCGCCGGCCCGCGCGGGCGCGCTGCGCGCGCTGCGCCGCGACACCGGGCTGTTCGTGCTGATGCTGCACGAGGACCCGGCGCTCCGCGCGGAGGCGCGGGCCGTCTTCGACGACGTCGCGGAGCCGGCGGACCGGGAGCGGTTCGCCGAGTACGAGGCGCTGCGGCTGGGCACCTGGGGGCGGCTGGTCCGCAGGTTCAGGCGCCGCTAGGCGCGTGGGCGATGAGTTTCCGGCCGCGCGGCGGTCTCTCTCCGTGACGGTTCTTCCGCGATATCCGCGATATCCGCGATATTCGCGATATCCGCGATATCCGCGATATCCGCGATATCCGCGATATCCGCGATATCCGCGACAGACGAGGAGCACATCATGGTGCAGATCGGCGCGTCCCTGCCGCAGTACGGTCCCGGGGCCGCCCCCGACGCCCTGGCCGGCGTCGCGCGGCGGGCGGAGGAGACGGGGCTCGGCAGCGTCTGGACGAACGAGCGGTGGCTGCGGCCCACGAAGCCGATCGCGATGGGCGGTCCCGGCGGGCCGGAGATGATGGGCCCCGAGCAGTGGGCCGACGCCCACGACCCGCTGGAGACGCTGGCGTACGTGGCGGCGACGACCGAGCGTGTCCTGCTGGGCACCAGCGTCATCCCGGCGCTGCTGCACAACCCCGTCCTGCTCGCCCGCCGGCTGGCCACCCTGGACCGGCTCTCCGCCGGCCGGCTGCTGGCCGGGGTGGGGCAGGGCTGGATGGAGCAGGAGTTCACGGCGGCGGGGGTGCCGCTGGCGCGGCGCGGGGCGGGTTTCGAGGAGCACCTGGGGGTGATGCGCGCGGTCTGGGGCCCGGAGCCGGTACGGGTCGACGGCCGGTTCTACCGGGTGCCCGAGTCGGAGATCGGGCCCAAGCCGGTACGGGCCGGCGGGCCGGCGGTGCTCGTCGGCGCCGGGAGCCCGGCGGCGGTGGACCGCGCGGCGCGGCTGGGTCTGGGGCTGAGCCTCGTCGTCTTCGACTGGGACGCGCTGCGGGCGACGGTCGGGGCGTTCCGCGCGAGCGCGGCCGCAGCGGGCCACGACGCGGCGTCGCTGCCGCTGGTGGTGCAGGTCAACGGCGGGGTGACGGCCGGTCCCGCGGTCGCCGAGCGGGGCCCGGTGACCGGCTCGGTGGAGCAGGTCGCGGAGGATCTGCTGGAGCTGGACCGGCTGGGGGTGGACCACGTCTTCTGGGCGATGATCGACCAGGACGAGCAGATCGACGTGCTGTCCCGGCTCTCCCTCGCGTACGCCGACGCCGCGTCCTGACCGCCGCGGGGCGGCGGGCGGCGGGCGGCGGGCGGCGGACGGCAGGGGGCGCTACCCGACGCCCAGCCGGGCGGCGTCGGGCGCGAAGACGGTCATCCAGTGCGGGCGGAGCCGGTAGAAGACGACCTCCTCGTCCCAGCGGAAGGCGTCCTCGCCGTAGAAGTCCCGGAAGTACGCCAGCATGTCCGGCCACTCGGGGTCGGGCTCCCCCTGCGCGGGGTTGAGGGTGACCGCGTCGCCGTGGGCGAACACGCCGAGTTCCTCGCCGCGCATGTGCGCCACGCTCACCGCGGGGCGGGCCGCCAGGTGCCGGGCCTTGGCCGCGGTGCGTGCGGTGCCGAAGCACCAGGTGCCGTGGAGGAAGTGGCCGTCGGCGCCGCTGATGCGGGGTTCGCCCCGGGCGGTCACGGTGGAGAGCGCAAGCGTGCACATGCCGGTCAGCACCCGGGTGAGCTGCTCCGCGGTCAGTGTACGGTCGGCGTTGATGATGGAGCGGAGGTGGCCGGTGGAGCGGGCCAGGGAGGCGTCGAGCAGTCCCTGGAGCCGCCGCAGGTCCTCGGGGGTTTCGCGCATGCGGCCCACGGTAGCCGGGCCGGTCCCCGGCCGGCGGTGCCGCCTGCTGGCGGATTTTCTCCCCCGCCTCGTCACATCGGCGCGTGCGCGCCGGTCAGTTGTATGAGGGGCGAACTGGGAGAGGACCTGGTCACCGATGAGTGAACACGACTGGCTGGCCGAACGTTTCGAGACAGACCGGCCCCGGCTGCGCGCGGTCGCGTACCGGATGCTGGGTTCGGTCCAGGAGGCCGACGACGCCGTCCAGGAGGCGTGGATCCGGCTCAGCCGCTCGGACACCAGCGAGGTGGAGAACCTCAGCGGCTGGGTCACGACGATCGTCGCCCGGGTGTCTCTGAACATGCTGCAGTCCCGCAAGTCCCGGCCCGAGGTCCTGGTGGACGCGACGGAGGGCGGCGACCAGCCCTACGAGCAGTCGCCGGACGACCCGGAGGAGGAGGCGATGATCGCCGACTCCGTGGGGCTGGCCCTGCTGGTCGTCCTGGACACGCTGACGCCGGCCGAGCGGCTGGCGTTCGTGCTGCACGACATGTTCGCCGTGCCCTTCGTGGAGATCGCGGCCATCGTCGACCGCTCCCCCGCCGCCGCCCGGCAGCTGGCCAGCCGGGCGCGGCGCCGCGTGCAGCGCTCCACGCCCAGCGCGCGGCGGGGCGAGAGCTTCGGCGTGTACGCCGGCCCCGCCGGCCCCGCCGGCACCGGCAAGTCGGATCTGGCGATGGCGTTCCTCGCAGCGTCCCGGGAGGGCAACTTCGAGGCGCTGCTGGCGATGCTCGACCCGGACATCGTGCTGCGTACGGACGCGGCGGCGGTGCAGATGAGCCTGGAGGCCGAGCTGCGCGGGGAGAACCCGATCACGAACGTCCCCGAGATCCGCGGCGCGGACGCCGTGACCCGGGTGTTCGCCGGCCGGACCTGGAGCCCGGCGCCGGCGCTGATCGACGGCGAGGCGGGGCTGGTGTGGGTCCAGAACGGCCGTCCGCACGTGGCGTTCTGCTTCGGCACGGAGAACGGCCGCATCACCGGGATCGACATCCGCGCCGACCTCTCCGGCCTGGGCATCGAGCTGTACCAGCCCACCCTGACCGGCCGCCGCGGGTAGCAGATACCTGCCGTGTCCGGCCGTCTGTCCGGCACCGACCCGCCGACCTAGGGTGTGCGCATGGACGCATCTACCAATCCCATCGAGCAGTTGATCGATTTATCGACCGGGTATCTGCGGTCCGCCGCGCTGCACGCGGCCGCGGAGCTGCGGCTCGCCGACCTGCTGGCGGACGGTCCCCGCAGCGCTGACGACATGGCGGCGGAGGCCGGGCTCAACGGCCCGTACCTGGCCCGGCTGCTGCGCTATCTCGCCGCGCACGACGTCTTCCGGCAGGAGGAGGACGGCCGCTTCGCCCTCACGCCCATGGCGCAGCTGCTGCGCGAGGACGGGCCGATGTCGATGCGCGCGTACGTGGAGGTGCACGGCCACGACATCTTCCTGCGGTCGGCGATGGGGTTGCCGGAGGCGATCCGTACGGGCGGGAATCCGTTCGAGGCCGAGTTCGGGATGCCCTTCTACCAGTACCTGTTCGCCAACCGTGAGCTGGGTGCGCAGTTCGACACGAGCATGGCGTCGTTCTCGGAGGCCCTGAGCGACCAGGTCGCCGCGGCGTACGACTTCGGTTCCGCGCGCAAGGTCGTGGACGTGGGCGGCGGCCGCGGCGGGCAGCTGCGGGCGATCCTGCGGCGCAACGAGCACGTCGAGGGCACGCTGCTGGACCTCGAACCGGTGGTGGCCGGGCACGTGCTGGACGTGCCCGAGCTGGCGGGCCGGTGGCACGCGGTCGGCGGCGACTTCTTCAAGGCGGTGCCGGAAGGCGGCGATGTCTACATCCTCAAGCACGTGCTGGCCAGCTGGCCCGACGAGCAGTGCGTGCAGATCCTGGAGGTGTGCCGGCAGGCCATGCCGGACGACGCCCGGCTGCTCATGGTCAACGCGCTGGTGCCGGAGGGGAACGAGCCGCACCCGAGCAAGACCGTGGACATGACGATGCTGACGGTCCTGAACGGCAAGGGCCGGACGCAGGCGGAGTACGAGGAGCTGATGCGCAAGGCGGGGCTGGCACCGGACAACGTGCTGCACGTCTCGCCGCACGCCGCGATCATCGAGGCGACGAAGGCCTGAGCCCCCGCGGGGCGCACGGCGCGGAGCCGACCGCGGCGCGGGCGGTCGGCGGCCCGGAGGGATCCGGGCCGCCGGCCGCCCGCGCCGTTCGCGGCCGTTCGCGGCGTACGGCCGCGGCCCGCCCGGGCGCCGGCGCCGTACGGGCTACGGCTGGAGGCGGACGGAGGTCCAGCCGTCGCCCTCGCGGTCGTAGCGCAGCCGCAGGTGGAGCCGGTCCGGGCGGTGGGCCCAGAACTCCACGTCCTGCGGCTGCAGCCGGTAGCCGTAGAAGCGCTCCGGGCGGTCCAGCGCCTTGCCGTCCGCGCCGAGTCGCTCGGCCTCGGCGCGCAGCGCCCCCGGGTCGGCCAGCGGCTCGCTCTGCCGGGACGCCACCGACATGGCGTGCAGCGGGATGGCCCGGGCCTGCCACAGGGACTCGGACTCGGCCGTGGGGACCGGCTCGACGGTGCCGGAGATCTTGATCTGCTGGCCGGTCTCGCGCCAGTACAGCAGCCCGGCGGCCCAGTTGTTCTCCTCGATCTCGCGGCCCTTGCGGCTGGAGGCGTGGCTGGTGAACAGCACGCCGCGCTCGTCGATGGCGCTGACCAGGACGATGCGCGCGGACGGCCGGCCGCGCTTGTCCGCGGTGGCGAGCGCCAGCGCCTTGGGCTCCCGGACCGCCACCTCGACGGCGCGGTCGAGCCAGCGCTGCATGAGGCCCACGGGGTCGGCGGGCGGGTTGTCGTACTCCGGGAAGTCCGGGTCGTTCTCGACGGTGAGGCTTTCGAACTTGCTGGTCTGCATCACGTGCCTTTCTCGCAGGTGGCCGCCCGCCGGGCGCCGGGGCGTCTAGAGGAAGAGGGTGCCGCGTCCCACGGTGACCCCGTGGCCGCCGACGTGGACGGAGTTGATCCGGTCGCCGTCGCCGTCGGCGGTGGCGAGCATCAGGGAGGGCCGGCCCATCTCGACACCCTGGAGTATCTCCACCTCCTCGCCGTACGCGGCCAGGCCGTGCCGGGCGAGGTGGATGGCGAGCGGGCCCGCCGCCGAGCCGGTCGCCGCGTCCTCGACGACGCCGTACGCGGGCGAGAACATCCGGGCGCGCCACTGCCGGCCCTCGCCGGCGAAGCAGTTGGCGGCCATGTCGGGGAACGCGGACAGCGCGCGGTGGTCGGGCCGCAGCGCGGACAGCGCGGGCACGCTCTCCAGGCCGACGAAGACGTGCCGGGGGCCGTTGCGGTACACCTCGACGGGGGCGACGGAGGTGTCGGCGCCGAGCGCGGCGAGGAGTTCGTCGGCCTCGGCGTAGGGCTCCCACACCGGGTGCGGCTGGCGCATGCTGACCTTCACCGCGCCCTCGTCGTCGGTGAGGACGACCGGGATGACGCCCATCGCCGTCTCCAGCCGCAGCCGGTCCTGCTTGCGCGTCTCGCCGAGGGCGACCGCGGTGCCGAGCAGCGGGTGGCCGGCGAAGGGCAGTTCGTTGACGGGGGTGAAGATGCGGATGCGGGCGTCGCCGCCTTCGCCGGGGGGCAGCACGAAGGTGGTCTCGGAGAGGTTCATCTCCCGGGCGATGCGCTGCATCAGGTCGGGCGTCAGCTCCTCGGCGTCGAGGAACACGGCGACGGGGTTGCCGTACAGCGGCCTGCGGGAGAAGGCGTCCACCAGCATGTAGTCGAGATCGGGCATGTACGGCACTCCTGACGGGCGGATACGAGTTCTTCAGTCGGTGAGGGCGGCGCCGAGGCCGTGCAGGACGGGCAGTTGGTGCACGCCCTCGGCGACGGCCTCGACGTCGAAGCTCAGGTGGTGCACCGGGGGCCGGCCGATCAGTTCGGCGGCCCGGTTGGGCGGCAGCGGGAGGTCCGCGGGCCGGTCGTGCTCCCAGACCATGACGGCGCCCCAGCGGTTGCCCTCCCGGTCGGCGACCCAGAACTTCGCCCGCAGCCCCGGCACGCCGGCCCACTCGTCGGCGGCCCCGGCGCGCAGGTTCTCGCGCAGCGAGTCGACGCTCTGCGCGGTTCCGTCGAGGTCCCAGAGGGTGATATCGCACCTCACCGGCCGATCACCCCGAGCAGCGCGTCGCCGATGAGCCGGGGCCCGTCGACGGTGAGGACGGATTCGGCGTGGAACTGGAAGGAGGCGAAGTGCGGACCGCGCAGCGCGTCGATCTGGCCGGTGGCCGCGTCGCGGCTGACGCGGACCCGGCCGACGGCGGGCACGTCGAGTTCGTCCGCGGGGCTGACCGCCGCGAACGTGTTGTAGTAGCCGACGTGTTCGCGGCGGCCGAAGAGGTCGATGGCGCGCTGCACGCCCTGGTTGGGGCGGTCGCGGCGGACCAGGTCGAGGCCGAGCCGGAGGCTGAGCACCTGGTGGCTGAGGCAGACGGCGAGGAACGGCGTGCGGTCGGCGAGCAGTCCGGCGACGGCCTCGTCCAGCGCGGCGATCTTCGGGTCGGCGCCGGCCCGGGGGTCGCCGGGGCCGGGGCCCATGACGACGAGGTCGAAGCCGTCGACGGCGTAGGGCTCGTCGAAGCGGCGTACCTCGGCGGTGGGGCCGAGGGCCTCCAGCTGCTGCACCATCATCGCGGTGAAGGTGTCCTCGGCGTCGACGACGAGGACCTTCATGCCCTCCAGCGCGGGCACGGTCAGCGGGCGGGCGCCGGTGGCGGCGAGCCAGAAGTCGCCGATGCCCGTGTTGCGGCCGCGCAGCACGTCGCGGACGGCGGGGTGGTCGGCGAAGCGCGGGGCGGGCGGGACGGCGGCCGGATCGGCGGCGGGGGCGGGATCGGCGGCGGGGGCGGGGTCGGCGGCGGGCGCGGCGCCCAGGGCGTCGAGCAGCGCGGCGGCCTTGGCGCGGGTCTCGGCCGCCTCGCCCTCCGGGGAGGAGTGGCGTACGAGGGTCGCCCCCACGGCCAGGGAGAGCCGCCCGTCGTCCGCGATGTCGGCGGTGCGGATGAGGATGGCGGAGTCCAGCGTGCGGCTGCCCGTGGGCTCGTCGCTGACGAGTGCGGCGACGCCGCTGTAGTAGCCGCGGCCCCGCGGCTCGTGGCGGGCGATGACGCGGGCGGCGCTCTCCACCGGGCTGCCGGTGACGGTCGGCGCGAACAGCGTCTCGCGCAGGACGTCCCGTACGTCGCGCTCGGTGTGCCCCTCGATGAAGTACTCGGTGTGGGCGAGCCGCGCCATCTCCTTCAGCGCGGGGCCGGTGACCCGGCCGCCCTCCGGGCAGATGCGGGACATCATCTTCAGTTCCTCGTCCAGCACCATGTACAGCTCGTCGGTCTCCTTGCGGTCCCGCAGGAACGCGGTGAGGCCGTCGAGCGTGGGGCCGCCGGCGGGGTAGCGGTACGTGCCGCTGATCGGGTTCATCACGGCGCGGCCCCCGGTGACGGAGATGTGCCGCTCGGGGGTGGCGCCGACGAAGGTGCGGCCGTCGACGTGCACGGCGAACGTCCAGTAGGCGCTGGGCTCCAGGGAGATCAGCCGCCGGAAGACGGTCAGCGCCGCGCGCGCGGGCTCGCCGCCGACGTCGGCGAGCAGGGTGCGCTTGATGACGAAGTTGGCGCCCTCGCCGGTGCCGATCTCGTCGGTCACCACCCGCCGTACGACGTCGGCGTACTCCTCGTCGGACAGGTCGAAGCGGTGGCCGGTGAGCGCGGCGGGGGTGTCGGGCAGCCGGGCGAGGGTGTCGGCCAGCGGCAGCGCGGCCTGCTCGGTGACGTTCATGGCGATCAGCTGCGCACCGTCGTCGGGGGCGGCGAAGCCCCGTTCGGTGAGCTGCCGGTAGGGCACCATCAGCAGGGTGCGGTGGGCGGCGGCGGCCGGCGGGGCGGCGGGCTCCGGCAGCGGCAGGCCGGCCAGGGAGCCGGGGTGGGAGACGTCGCCGAGGAGGACGTCGACGGTGCCGGGGGTGCCGCTCTCCGGCCGGTGCAGCAGCGCGAACGCGGGCGGGACGGGCCCGGTGAGCAGCCGGTCGAGCAGGTCGGCGCCGGCGTCCGGGCGGGTATCCCGGGCGGCGCTCATGCGAAGATCTCCGCGCTCGGCACGACCATCCCGCAGCGCTGGGCGACGTATTCCAGCGCCATCCGGTGCTGGTCGGCGGTGAAGTCGGCGACGGCGTCGGCGGCGAGGAACACCTGGATGTCGTGGGTGAAGGCGTCGATCGCGGTGGCCAGCACGCCGACGTGCGCGTAGACGCCGCAGAGCACCAGCTGGTCGCGGCCCGCGGCGCGCAGCTTCTCCAGCAGCCCGGACTTGAAGAACGCGCTGTAGCGCCACTTGGTGAGCAGCCAGTCGCCGTCGGCGGGGGCCAGCTCGGGCACGACCTCGCGGTCCTCCGGCGCGGTGCGCATGCCGGGTCCCCAGAAGTCGACGAGCAGGCCGCGCTCCTCCCGGCTCATGCCACCGGGCTGCGCCGAGTACGCGACGGGCACGCCGAGTTCGGCGGCGCGCTTGCGCAGCAGCGCGGCGTTGTGGACGAGCTGGGAGCGGACCGTCTCCGGCACCGGGCGCAGGAAGAACCGCTGCATGTCGTGCACGACCAGGGCCGCGCGGGCGGGGTCTGGCGTCCACGCCGCCAGGTTGGCCGGCAGGGTCTCTGCCGTCGGCAGCTCGTACGGGTCGATGACGGGTATGCCGACCACGGTTCGGCTCCTCTCGGGTGCGGTGGGTACGCGGCCGGTGCGGCCGGCCGCGCCGCCGGGTCCGGGGTGGGGCCCGTTGCCCGGCGTCTGCTCTCAGCGGGTTCCGGCCCAGGCGGCCACGAGCTGGTGGGCCTGGCCCGGGTTGAGCCGGGGGTCGCAGAAGGTGGTGCGCCGGCCGGCGGAGCCGATGGAGGCGGTGTCGGCGGCGCACTCCGTCACCAGGTCCGGGGTCGTCTCCAGGTGCAGCCCGCCGTTGACGCCGCCGGTGGCGGCGAGGGCGGCGCAGAAGCCGTGGATCTCGGCGAGCATCGCGTCCATCAGCCGGGTCTTCTGCCCGTCGGGGCCGGTGACCGTATTGCCGTGCATGGGGTCGCAGATCCACACGGCGGGGTGGCCGGCCGCCTGGACGGCCTGCACCAGGGCCGGCAGCCGGCCGGTGACGAAGCCGGCGCCCATCCGGGAGATGAGCACGAGCCGGCCGGGCCGGCGGGCCGGGTCGAGCCGGTCGGCCAGCTCGGTGATCTCCGCGGCCGTGGTGCCGGAGCCGACCTTGCAGGCCACCGGGTTCACGACGTCGGCGAGCAGCCCGACGTGGGCGCCGTCGGGCCGGCGGGTGCGTTCCCCCACCCACGGCAGGTGCGTCGAGGACAGGTAGCGCTCGCCGGCGGCGGTGCGCCGCAGCATCGGCGTCTCGTAGTCGAGGAGCAGCGCCTCGTGGCTGATCCACACCCGCTCGGCGTCCGGGCGCCCGGCGTTGACGGCGTCCAGCTCGTGCACGACGTCCTGGGCGGCCCCGAAGCACTCGAGGATCCGCTGCGGGTCGGGGCGGCGGGCCTCGGCGTCGGGCTCGGGGCGGTTGACCATGTGCCCGCGGTAGACGGGCAGCGTGAGGTCGCCCACCTGCTCGACGGGCTTGGAGCGGGGCTTGGCGAACTGCCCGGCGATGCGGCCGATCCGTAAGGTCGGCCGACCGGTGATCTGGGCCGCCGTGTCGGCGAGCCCGTCGAGCAGCGCGCTCTTGCGCCGCACGTGGTACGGGCTCGACTCCGCCGGGTCTTCGGCGCAGTCGCCGGCCTGGATGAGGTGCGCGCGTCCCTCGGCGACCTCGGCGAGCCGGCGCCGCAGCCGCGCCGCGCCGTCCTCGGTGACGAGCGGCGGCGCGGCGTCGAGGGCCTCGCGTACCCGCCGCACCTGGCCGGCGTCCTCCCACACGGGTTGCTGAAGAGCTGGTGGCGCGTGGAATTCCTGGACTGAGGTAGGCACGTTCTCCCCCTGCCGAGTGTGCGTGTCGAGTTACGAGGGTCGTCGGGCGGTCGCCGTCAGGTCGGGATGCCTTCGCGGCGGACCGTGGGCACCTCGATACCCAGGGCACGGAACTGCTGGCAGGGGTTCATGAACTCGCGCTGCTGCTTGATCTTCCCGTCCTCGAAGAGGAAGTAGTGCAGGAAGTGGTTGCGGTAGTGACCGGGCTCGTAGCCGGGAAAGTTGATCTTCCCTTCGCCGTCGCACTCCACCCAGAAGCGGTTGGGGTCCTGGGTGTCGAAGATCTCGATGTTGATCCAGGCCCAGTCGGGGAAGCACTTCAGCGACCAGACGGCGTGCTCGCCGAGCCGGTCGCGGCCGCTGATGACGATGGGCTCACCGGTCTCGGTGGTCCACAGGCCGCCGGTGCCGTCCTCGGTGAACAGCAGGTGCCGCTCCAGCCGGTCCTGGCCGCGGCAGTGCATGTACTTCTCGACGATGGCGCGGTTGTGGTCGCGTACCTCATTGTCGCCGGACATAGCTGGACTCACTTCCCTTTACTCACGTGGCGGATGGGGCGGATCCCGTACGGACCACGTCGTCCGGAATACGGTCAACGGCCGCCGGGGGCTTGGGCGTCGAAGGTGCTCGGGCGCCCGGTCGGTGTGGTGGAATTCCGCTGCCAATGCATCAGGACCGGTCCGCGCGGCTCACCGGAAGCGGGCGGAATTCCCGGCCGGCAAGGGGGTGCCGCGGGCAGTCCCCTGCGCAGGTCGGGCGCACGGGACACGGAAACGCCGCGTCGGAGGCCCGGCCACGGCGGAAGATCGGACTGAAACACGTACCACCGAGCTGGACCTCCCTTGTCTCTTGTACGGATCAGAACCTGCTCCAGCACCATATCCGCCTGCCGGGCCCGTTCGGCGCGGGGTAGCAGCTTCCTTCCAGCGGCTGGCAATGAATTGCCATTCTGATTCCGGACGCTGTGCAAAACGTCGCCGCGGTGGCTCCGCGATGAATGTGCGCCGTCATGAAGAGGCGGCTGAAATCAGGCCCCGCGCGCACCGGCTGATTCGCCCGGCTTTTACGGACACGCCGCTCGGCGGACGTCCGGCCGGCCGGCCGGGCGCGGCCCGGAGGGCGGCCCCGGCGCCGCCCGGGGCCGGGGGCGGTCTTGCGCATCGCCGCCGCGTGCCGAAGACTCCCCTACGACGTGTCAGGGGCACGGCAAAAGCCGGGCCGCTGACGGTGTCTCACGGGCTCGTCACCTCGAGCCCTGGTTCCCCCAAACCAGAGGAGACATCTGTGAAGATCACGCGCACCACCCCCACCGGGGCGTTCCGCGGCAGACTGCGGCTGATCACCGCGGCCGCCGGCCTCGCCGCCGCGGCAGCGCTCGCGCTGCCCGCGGGTGCGAACGCACAGGACGCCTCACCCTCGTTCAGCACGGCAGAACTCAAGGCCGTCGACAGCGCGATCGGCACGGCAGACGTCGCGGGCACCGCCTGGTACGTCGACCATGCCAGCGACACCGTCGTCGTCACCGTCGACAGCACCGTCTCCGCGGCCGAGGTGGCCCGGATCACCGAGGCGGCCGGCGACAACGCCGGCGCCGTCGAAGTACAGCGCACCAACGGGAAGTTCACCAAGTACATCGCCGGCGGCGAGGCCATCACCACCGGCGGCGCCCGCTGCTCGCTCGGCTTCAACGTCGAGAGCAGCAACGGCACCAAGTACGCCCTGACGGCCGGCCACTGCACCAACATCGGCAGCTCGTGGAGCATCGGCAGCAGGGCCGGCACCAGCTTCCCGACGAACGACTACGGGATCATCCAGCACTCCAACCCCGCGGCGGCCGACGGCCGGGTGTATCTGTACAACGGTCAGTACCAGGACATCACCAACGCCGCCAACCCCTCGCGGGGCCAGTCCGTCCAGCGCAGCGGCAGCACCACCGGCCTGCACGGCGGGTCCGTCACGGGCCTGAACGCCACGGTCAACTACGGCGGCGGCGACGTCGTGTACGGCATGATCCAGACGAACGTCTGCGCCGAGCCCGGCGACAGCGGCGGCCCGCTCTTCTCCGGCAGCACGGCCCTCGGCCTGACGTCCGGCGGCAGCGGCAACTGCTCCTCCGGCGGCACCACGTTCTACCAGCCGGTCGTGGAGGCTCTCAACGCCTACGGCGTCGACGTCTTCTGAGCCCCGGCGCACACGCGCACGACGCACGGCACTCGGCCCCGGCCGGCCTCCCGCCGGCCGGGGTCCGCGTACTCCCGCCGCCGGCCGCTCCGGATCCGCTCACGCAGACGGGCACGGCTCGTGCGCGGTCGACGCGGGTGCGCCGACGACTCGTAGCCGGAGGGCCCGATGAGCGCCCGGTGCTGCTCCAGGGTCCGCTCCCGGCCGCCGTAGAGGACCACGGCCTCGGACCGGTCGATGATCACCCCGGCCGCCTCGGGCAGCGCCTTGAGCGGCCAGGCGAGCATCGTGCCCCGGTTGCCGCCGACGTCGACGACCTGCGCGGCCTGCGGCGGCGCGTAGCCGGCGGCGTCCAGGATGCCGGGCTGCCGCGAGGTCGCGTAGCCCATGGCGCGGGCGAACTTCACGGCCTCGCCCGGGTGGCCGCCCAGGTAGTCCCAGAACCCGCCGCGGGCGGCCGGGTCCACCCGGGGCCCGGTGCGTACGTGCTCGGCGAGGCCGGCCATGGCCTCCCGGATCGGTTCCGGCCACAGCACGGCCATCTCGCCGAGCCGCCCGGCGTCCGGCCCGAGCCGTTCCCCGGCCGCGGTGAGTCCGAACCTGCCGTCGTCGGTGCCGGAGATCAGCCCGACGGCCATCCCCGCACGCGGGAGCCGGCCCGTGGCGTCGGGGTCGGTTCCCGCGTCCTTCGCGATCTCATCCGCGGTGAGCCCCTTGCCCGCCGGCCGGCCGAGGATGCCCAGTTCGACGATCGCGACGGCGACGGGCGTGCAGAGGTAGCCGGAGAGAGCTGCGCGACCTGGCGTCCGGCGACGTCGTTCTCGCCGTCGGTCAGGAAGTCGAGTATGGAGTACGCACCGGACTCGTCCGGTCGCCCGCTGCGGGGCGGAGCCGCTGTCGCGGCCGTGGGTGAATTTCTGGACACGTGTCCTCCCGTGGACATGTTGATCCCCTGTCCGCAGGTTGCGGATCGAGCCGGTTTCACCGCGGCGGCTCATGCGGCGGCACACACCGGATTGCCGGCGACTTGGCGGGGACATGGCGTGTCCGGGCGGGTCAGGACGAGGGTATCCAGCCCCGCTCGATGCGGGGCGTCTCGATGCTGAGGGCGCGCATGTGCTCGATCGGGTTGGTGTACTCGCGGCTGGAAACGATCCGCCCGTCGTCGAGCGTGAAGCCGTGGATGAAGTGGTTGCGGTAGCGGCCCTTGGGATAGCCGGGGAAGCGGATCGTGCCCTCGCCGTCGCACTCGACCCAGATCACGGACGGGTCCTGCGTCTGGTAGAGGTGCACGTCGGTCCACTGCCAGTCCGGCAGCACCTGCAGGGACAGCTCCCCGTGCCGTTTCAGCTTGTCGCGGCCCCGGACGACGATGGGGCCGCCGACGTCGGTGTAGAACAGCGACGCGGAGCCGTCCTCGGTGTAGAGGGTGTACCGGCGCAGCCGCGCCTCGGCGTCGGTCAGCATGTACTGCTCGACGGCCCGGCGGTTGCGGGCCCGCAGGTCGTGGTGGTCGGTGAACACCGGAGCGGCGGCATCCGAATGAAGGGACACTGACGAGGTCATGGCGCCTCCTGGCGCGAGCGGACGGATGAGGTGGGTGGTGCCTGTCGGTGGGGAGAGCGCGTACGCCGCCACAGGGGGACGGCCGCGGACGTACGCGCGGGCCGCGGCCGGGGCCGGTGCCGGCCCTCCGCCGCGGGCGGTGCGGGTACTGCCGTGTCGCAGAGCAGCCGGGGCCCGCCGGCGGCTGCCGGCGGGCCCTCCGGGTCCCGAGGAGTCTCGCGACCACCCGCTCTGCTCCCTTACTCCCTTCCCGGTGTGTAGGAGGGGCGGGAGTTGAGCTGCGCGGCCTCGCTCTCGGCTTTCTTGCGGTACATCTCCATCATCTGGGTGACCCGGTCGCGGTCCCAGGTGTCGGGGCCCGCGGCCTGCTCCATCGCCCGGGCGGCCATGACGACGGCGTTGGCGGGCTCCACGCGCTGACGCTCGTACGCGGCCAGCCCCTCCGGCACGTCGCCGTGCGCCTGCGCCAGCTCGTAGGTGAGCACGCGCGCGTCGAGGACGGCCTGCGCCGCGCCGTTGCCGCCCGCCGGGTACATGGGGTGGGCGGCGTCGCCGAGAAGCGTGGCCCGGCCGCTGCCCCAGGCGGGCAGCGGGTCCCGGTCGACCATGGGGTACTCCAGGATGTGGCCGGAGCGCTGCAGCAGGTCGCGCGGGTCGAGCCAGTCGATCGACCAGTCCTCGACGTATCCGAGCACCTCCGAGAGCCGGCCCTCGCGCTGGTCGTCGATCGCGGCGTCGCCGGCGTCGGGCAGCGAGCCCGGGTCGGCGACCTTCACCAGGCAGACCCAGTTGGTGCGGTCCTTGCCGATCGGATAGGCGACGAGCGTCACCGCGCCGTCGCCCACCCCGACCCATGAGCGGCCGGTGAAGAACGGCGGGACGCCCTCGGTCACGCCGCGCCACATCCGCACCCCGGACCAGGCCAGCGGCCCCTCGTCCGGGTGCAGCCGGGCGCGGACCGCCGAGTTCAGCCCGTCGGCTCCGATCAGCGCGGCGGCCTGCAGGGTCTCGGCGGCACCGCTCTCGCGGTCCGTGACGCGGACCTCGACGGCGTCGTCGCGCTGGGTGAAGTCCTCCAGCCGGGTGCCGGTGCGGACGGCGTCGGGGCCGAGCCGCCGGCGGACCTCCGCCAGGAGCATCAGGTGCAGCTCGCCGCGGTGGATGCAGTACTGCGGCCACTTGGAGCCGGTGGCCTCGCCACGCGGCTGGGTGAAGAGCGGGTTGCCGAACTTGTCGCAGAAGACGTACTCCGCGGTGGCCACGCCGAGCCCGGCGAGTTCCTCGCCGAGGCCCAGCTCGGTCAGCTCGCGGACGCCGTGGGTGAGGAGGTTGATGCCGACGCCGATGGGCTCGATGCGGCGGGCACTCTCGACGACCAGTGAATCGATCCCGGCGGCGTGCAGGCTCAGCGCGGCGGTGAGCCCGCCGATCCCGCCGCCGGCGATAACGACGGGCGCGGTCATCGGGCGACCACCCCGGCTGCTCCGGAACACCCGGTGAAGGCGCTCCCGGAAACGGCGAGTTCGCGGTTGCGGACGTGGCGTGCCCGCCCGGCGGAGTCCACGGATTCGGGGTGACTTCGTCTCTTGCGCATGCTCGGCTCCTTGGCCGCAGTGGTGGTACGTGATTCAGTCCGCCGGGCGAACCCGTTCGGAGACCTTGGATGACATCTGGTAATAGGAGGCGAGCTTGAAGAACTCCTCGCCCCGCGCCACCGTGCCGGCGTAGACATAGCTGGGTTCGCCGCCGTGCACGGTCGGCATGTCGCGGGCGAACTTTGCGACGTCGGGCTCTATTCGGGCGGGCAGCAGATTCGGATCCGACGTGCGCGTGGAGAAACACATGCGCTCTATCCGGGTGGTGTCCCAGCCGAAGGTCGGGTACATGGCGAACGAGGTGCTGATGAACTCCAGCATGTGCTCGCTCGGCTTCGAAAGACCCATTTCGCCGAGGGTGGCCACGATGGCGTCGGGCCGCGTGTAGTCGGGGGTGAGACCGCTGATGTAGAGGTTCCACGTCCGGCTGCCGTAGTCGATGCCGATGCAGGAGACCTTGCCGTCGAGCCCGGCGGCGGCGAAGTATTCGGCGTGCGCGGCGAGGGCCGGCGGAATGGACGGTAGCTCCGCAAGCGCCTTCATGCTCTGCGGCCTGGCCAGCGGGAAGAAGACGCACGCCTTCTTGAAGCCGCCCCGCACGCCGTAGTCCACGGCGTACGCGTCGACGGGGAAGCGGTCGCCGATCTCGGAGAACAGGCCGGTGACGGGGTGGTCGACCTTCTCTAACAGGCCGCCCGCCACCGCGGCGGCGTAGGGGTCGCCGGCCTCGGGGGGCACGGTGAAGTCGAATGCCAGCTCGCCCCGGTACTTGTGGCCCGTGCCCATACTGAAAATGATGTGTGCGTCGTCGAACCATCGCCCGAAGGTTTCCAGAGCCGGCCAGACCTTCTCCCGGGAGCACGGCGCGTCCACGAGCCGAGCGGTTTCCTCAACTGCCGAAAAGACGGTTTCCAGCTTGGTAGCCTCAGGCATTCTTCCCTCCAGGGGGGTCGACCTCGGTGTTCGTCGGGACAGTAGAACCCTGTGCCCCGTCGCCCGGCGCGTTCAGATCGATCGGCCGCCACCGGGCCGGCGTCGAGGAGTTCGTTTCTGACGGCCAGAAGCAGGTGTCGGCGAGGGCAGACACCCCCAACGATCGGCTGGGGGACACGTCCGTATCCTCCCAGCTCCTGCTTGCTTCTGGCTTTACGTGCACTTGGCGAGCGCTTGACATCCGGGCCGCCCGTGCCGAAAAAGCAGACAACGCTTACCCACGGTGCGCCACGGGTGACTACTCGTCAATTTCCCGGCGCTGCCGCATTCCAGCGGTAGGACCGCACCGCCGAACACACGGCGGGGCCGCCGCCGGGGAATTCCCCGGCGGCGGCCCCGCCGTCGCGCGACCGCGGCGCGCCTCGTCTCAGGTTCTGCGGAGCACCGCCCCGTACGCGTCGCAGGCGTTCTGCACCTCGCTCGCCGGGCGCCACTGGCTGACCGGAACGAGGCCCGGTTCCACCGGCGTCCAGCCGTCGAGGATCCGCTCCAGCTCGGCGCGGCCCCGGTCGATCAGCGGGTCGCTGGCCTGTCCGAACACGTCGATCACCGCCGGCACGCGGGGGTCGACGTCGGACGAGATGTGGTTCACCGCCAGATAGCTGCCGGGTACGACCGCCTCGTGCACCCGGGCGACGATGCCGGCCGGGTCCTCGTCGTCGGTGAGGAAGTGCAGGATGCCCGAGAGGAGGACCCCGACGGGCATCGTGAAGTCCAGGGTGGCCCTGACGGCGTCGTTGAACAGGACGGTGTCCGGTTCGCGCACGTCCCCCTCCAGGGCCACGGTGTACTCGCCGTCGGCCTGCAGCGCCGCCATGTGCGCCACGGCGACGGGGTTCTTGTCGACGTACACCACCCGGGTCTCGGGGGCGATGCGGTGGGCGACCTCGTGGACGTTGTCGTAGATGTCCGTGGGCATCCCGCCGCCGATGTCGAGGATCTGCCGGACACCGGCCTCGCCGACCCAGAACTCGACGACGCGGTCGACGAAGAGCCGCTGCTCCCGCGTGAGGACCTTGAGGTCGGGCATGATCTGCTCGGCCTCCTGCAGCAGGTCGCGGTCGGCGTGCACGTTGTCACGGCCGCCCAGCGCGTAGTCCCAGAACCGCGAGGGATGCGCCCTGCGCGCGTCCGGCAGCGGCATTCTCCCCTCGCGTCCGGCCGAGGTCCCGTCAACCGTCATCTGTGCCTCCGTACCCGCGCCCTCAGCCAATGCTCTCACTCGCCGCCGAGCGTGATCGAGGTGTCGATGAACTCGTTGGTCACCAGGTCCCCGGGCGCCAGCCCGTCCTTGAGGGGCTTCTTCTGGGCCTCGAAGACCGGTCCGGCGAGGCCGATCAGCTCCTCCACCCGCGCGGTGTCGAACTCGCCGACCGGCTTGCCGGGGTCGGCGACGAGGTCGAGCGCCCGCATCTGCTCGATCGAGTACTTCCCGACGCCCTTCGAGAACGGCTGGTCGGCCTTGAAGGCGTCGCGCAGCTCGATGACCTTGTCGATCACCGGGTCCGGGTTCTCCATCAGGTCGACCACGCCCTGCTGGACGACCGGCACCAGCTTCTTCAGGCACGGCGCCAGCTCGCCCTTGTCCGCCGCGCGGATCATCGGCGAGGGACCGGGGTTCGGGTAGTACTCGTACGCGAGCTGCGACGCGACCGGCTTGCCCCAGTCGGGCAGCTCCTTCTCGTAGATGTACGGGTCCTCGGTGGCGTACCCGGAGGTGGCGATGTCGCCGCCGGCGGCGACGAAGCGCGCCGGGGAGCCGTCGCCGGAGCTGTCGACCTGGTCCTTCTTCAGGACGCCGGTGCTGGTCAGGTAGTCCATGTACGGCGTGGGGACGTAGACGACGGTGGTGTCGGTCCTGCCGAGGTCCTCGATCGTCTCGACGTCCGGGTGCGTCTCCGGGTCCCACATGATGACCTGCGGGTTCTTCGCCAGCAGCGACATCACCGCGAGCGTCGGCTGCTTCTCGGAGTTCTGGATCGCCTCGTCGAAGCCCTGGGGGATGCCGAGGTGGATGCTGTCGTCCGTGTACATCTGCGAGGACGTCGGGTTGAACCCGATCGCGGGGCCGCCGGAGCGCAGCTCCAGCCGCACGCCGGTGTCCTTGCCGCCGGAGGCGACGAGCGGGGCGGTGACCTTCTTGGCGTTCGCGTCGACGTCCATGTCGTCGCCGAGGAGCTGGTACATGGCGCCGGCGGAGGTGATGTCCGGCCACCACGCCGTCTGGACCACGATCGTCGCCGGGCACTCCTTGCTCAGATCCGTGGCGCCGCCGGCCGCGGCGGCCGGGGAGGCGCTGCTCCCGCCGTCGTCGCCGTCGTCGTCGCTGTCGCCGCAGGCGGCCAGCACGGACAGCATTGCTACGGCGGCGGCGAGGGGGACCGCCTTTCTACGCACGTGGTGCAGACGCATATGAGATCCAGTGACGATCGGGCGGCCGAGGGAGGCCGGTCGGACTGATGCCTGATCATAGACATGCCTCCCGCGCGTGCGTTCGGTGCGTTCCCCGGTCGAGTTCCTTTTGCAACATGGGCGTTGGCCGTACGGAGCCGCCCGTTCCGTACGGACCGGTCCGCGGCGGGCCGGCGGAACGGATCTCCGCCGGCCCGCGCGTGGTCGGCGCGCGTGGTCAGAACGTCACGTCGCTGCAGAAGAAGTAGATCTGGTCCGCGTGCGACGCCTTCCAGATGGTGTAGACGATGTGGTGGCCGCTGCGGCCGGGCGCGCTGGCGTCCGCGGTGTAGTGGTTGGCGGGGCCGTACGGGCCGGCGGTGGCCACGCGCTCCAGGTCGCCCCAGTCGAGCGCGTCGGTCTCCGCGTCGTAGCCCTGCCGGGTCACGTACACGTGCAGGTAGTCGGCGCCGTGGTACGCCTGGTCGAGGACGTCGACGGTGAAGTCGGTGTCGAGGTCGGAGGTCTGCCACGGGCCGGGGGTGTCCATGGAGTTGTAGCGGCCGTCCTGGGTGCGCCCGGCGCTGCACAGCTGGTTGTCGGGGATGTGGGCCTCGAAGTCGCCGCCGGTGCCCTCGCGGTAGAGGCCGTTCCAGTTCCACATGCCGTTGGTGTCGTGCTGCCACGCCTGCCAGCACATGGGGTCCTGCTGCTGCATGTCAGGATTCTGGAAGTCGGATCCCCAGCGCTGCCAGCAGCCGTAGTTGCGGGAGACGGGGTCGGCGGCCGAGCCGTGGGCGTCGGCCGTGCCGCCGCCGGTCCAGGGCGTCAGCAGGAGTGCGGCGGCGGCCAGGACGGCCAGGAGGGCGCGGACGGGCAGGCTCCGCGCGTCGGTGCGATCGTTCCGTAGCGATGACACTGCGACTCCTCCTCCGGGAGGGGGGTTGGGAGGTGCGGAAGGATTGGGAGCGCTCCCATTCATCCGATCCCTCCCCCGGTGACACCTGTACGAAACATTTCGAGGCCCGGCGGCCCGCCGCCGGGCCCTGCGGACCGGCGGCCCGGAACGGGCCCGCCGCACGGGTGGCGGCAGGCCGCCCGGGCGCCGACGTCAGCGACCGAGCTTGCGCTTGAGCTGGGCCTTGTTCATGTAGGAGCGGCCGTGGATGTTGCGGCGCCGGGCCTCGGCGTAGAGCTGGTCGTAGGTGGGCCCCGCGGCACCCGAGCCCGAGCGGAGCCCGCCCCGGCGGCCGGAGGAGATGTCGCGGGTGGAGGTGCGGCTCGCGGTGCGGGCCTCGCCGGTCCGGGCGCGCTCCTTGTTCACGGTGCGGGCGGCGATCTCCTCCGCCCGCCCGGTACGGACGCCGCGCTTCTGGGTGCCCTTCTTGATGTGCTCGTACTGGCGTTCCCTCTTGGGGCTGGACCCTCTCGGCATGGTGTCTCCCTGGCCGCGGTTCGGTCGGACGTCCTCATCGTCCGCCAGGACGGATTCCGCATCAAACGGGCAAAAGGGTCACTTGCCCGCTTCCGTTTCCGCGCGGCTCCCCGGGGAACCCGAGCCGGGACACCGTACGGCGAAGGGACACTCATGACGTACCACCCCGACGGCCAGCGCTCCGCCGCCCAGCAGGCGCTGCACACCGTCGCCGAGCGGGGACCGGACGACGAGGCGCTGCACACGCTCGCCGAGAGCCGCGTGCTGCTCCCCGACCCGGACCCGGTGGAGGAGGCGGCCGAGCCACCGCGGCCGCAGGCGCTCAGCCTGCCGGTGGTGGAGCAGGGCGACGGCACCCGGCTGGTGCCGGTCTTCACCTCCGCCGACCGGCTCGAACAGGTCTTCCCGGAGATCCGGCACTACAACGCGGTGTCGCTCGGCGACCTCGCCCGCGGCTGGCCCTCGGACGGCCCGTCGCTGGTCATCGACGCGGGCGCGCCGGAGGAGATGGCACTGACGGCCCAGGGCGTGCGGGACCTGCTGGCCACCGCCTGAGCCACCGCCCGAGCCACCGTCGATGAGTTCCGCCGCGGCGCGCGGTCTGCACCTCCGTACCCGACCGCCCGCACCCTGGAGGCCACCGTGACCGCGACCTACACCTTCGACGTCTTCACCAGCCTCGACGGCTTCGGCGCCGCCGGCGGCGACTGGACCGGCTACTGGGGCAAGCAGGGCCCCGAGCTGCTCGCCCACCGCCTCGGCCAGTACGAGGAGGAGCAGCGGATGGTCTTCGGGGCCCGGACCTACCGGCTGTTCACCCGCATGCTGGCCGAGAGCACCGAGGACTCCGAGGTGCGCGACCCGTGGGTCACGCGCATGACCCGGCTGCCGGCGACCGTGGTGTCGACGACGCTGGAGGGGCCCCTCGACTGGGCGGACGGGACCGTCGCGCACGGCGACGCCGTCGACGTCGTCGCCCGGCTGAAGGAGGAGTCCGACGTGCCGCTGCGTTCGCACGGCAGCCTGTCGATGAACCGGGCGCTGCTGGCCGCCGGGCTGGTCGACCGCGTCCAGGTGACGCTCTTTCCCGTGATCACCGGCCGGACCGGGCTGGACCCGGTCTTCCGGGGCGCGGCCGACTTCGACCTCGACCTGCTCGGGACCCGGACCCTCGACGGCTCCGTCCAGGAGCTGGTCTACCGGCCCCGCCTGCACGGCTGAGCCCGGCCGCACACCCGCCGCCCGGGGCGGACCGGTTCAGCTCGACAGGTTGATCTGCTGCCGGATCCGGTCGAGCCCGGGGCCGGGGTGCGGCGGCGGCTTCCGCTGCCCCGGCACGCGCGGCTCGTCGCCGGCCGGGGCCGTCCACCAGCTCACGCTGCCCTCCTCGATGGTGCGCAGGAGGATCCCCTCCCGGATCGCCCAGGGGCAGACCGTGACGGTCTCGATGCTCATCAGCTTCATCGCGGTGTGCGCGACCACGGCGCCGGCGAGCGACTGCCGGGCCCGCGCCGGCGAGATGCCCGGCAGCCGGGCGCGTTCGGCCGCGGGCAGCCGCCGCAGCTGCCTGACCGCGCGGCGGAGGTCCTCCTGCGCCATCGTGCGGGGGACGAACGGGCCGTGCCGGCCGGGTGCCGCACCGCACAGGCGGGCGAGCTGCTGCATGGTACGCGAGGTGACGACGGTGGTGCGCGGCGCCTCCCAGCGGATGCGCGCGGCCACGTCGCGCAGCCGGTGCCGGACGTGCCGGCGCACGGCCTTGACGGCGGCCGGCGGCGGCGGGTCGTGCCTGCCGAAGAACTCGCGGGTCAGCCGGCCGGCCCCCAGCGGGAGCGCGAGGGCGAAGTCGGGCAGCCGGCTGCGGCCGCAGGCCACCTCGAAGGAGCCGCCGCCGATGTCGAGGACCGCCATGGGGCCGGCCCGCCAGCCCATCCACCGGCGGGCCGCCAGGAACGTCAGCTCCGCCTCCTTCTCGCCCGGCAGCAACTGCAGCGCCACGTCGGTGCGTTCGCGGACGGCGCGGCAGATGTCGCGGGCGTTGGGGGCGTCGCGCACCACCGCGGTGGCGAAGGCGAACGGCTCCGCGACGCCCCAGCGCCGGGCCTCCTCGCGCGCGGCGCCGACGGCCGCGGCCAGCTCCCCGACGGCCCGCTCCCCGAGCCGTCCGTCGGCGTCCGCGAACTCCGCCAGCCGCAGCTGCCGCTTGGCGGTGTGCACGGGCAGCGGCACCTGGCCGTCCGCGTCCGCGACCACCAGCCGCACCGTGTTCGAACCCGCATCGATCACGCCGACTCTCATCAGCCTCACGTACCCCAAACGGGGGCTGTGTAGACACTTTTCCCCATCCGACCTCAGCAGAGCCGGTTCCCCCGGTACCCCGGACGGGCGCGGCGGGCCCCGGCGCGTGGCGGGATTTCCGCGGTGGCGGGCTCCCCGCACCGCGTACACGTGATTCTGGCCGGACTCCGCCAGCCGGTTCCGTGCAACGAAAGGGTTTGCTTTCGTTACCGTCACGTATTCCGTGCGTCCACCCGCGTAGACTTGACAGCCGCGGACATGCTGCAAACCCGGCAATACCTTGTTTTCGGACTCCTGGCCATCTTCGTGAAGCCCCTCTTCACACCGGCTTTACATAGCCCTAGCATGAGAACGCTCCCACCTCACGTCACACTGAGGTCGGGGACGCATTCGGTACGGCACCCCCACCCACTGCGTTCCGCACGAATGCTTCCCAGTCCCCGAAGCTGCACCCCCCTTTCACCCTCGCGTCCGTTCGGGCGCCCGGGAGCACTTCGCCATGCCCCTGCCCGACCTCGGGAGCGGCTGCACCGTCTCGGCCCGCCTGCGGCGCATGTGCATTCACGAGCCGAAACCCGGCTCTCCCGTGCCCAATTCAGTACGACCGGCGCCGGATTCGTCCCGGCCCGGTCCGGAGACAAAGGATAGGAGAACCATGTCCGGTAAGTTGATAGCCGGTGGCGCCCTGGCGGCCGCCTTAGTCGCCGCCACCACCCTCTCGGCGCAGACCGCGACGGCGAGCGAGGAGCCGGCCGACGGACCCGCCGAGCAGATCAAGGTCGACATCCAGACCATCAACGGCTCGGGCTGCTCCGCCGGCACCGCGGCGGTGGCGGCCAACGCCGACAACACGGCCTTCACCGTGACGTACAGCGACTACCTGGCGGCGGCGGGCGCCGGCGCCAGCCCGCTCGACTTCCGCAAGAACTGCCAGCTCAGCCTGGTCCTGGACGTCCCCTCCGGGTTCACGTACGCCATCCAGAGCGTGGACTACCGCGGCTACGCGTACCTGGCGCGCGGCGCGTCCGGCCTGGAGCAGGCGTCGTACTACCACATGGGCTCGCCGGAGACGACCACGAGCAGCCAGGGCTTCGAGGGCCCGTACGACGACAACTGGCAGGTCACCGACTCCAAGGAGTGGGCCGAGCTGGTGTGGGCGCCCTGCGGCGAGCAGCGGAACTTCAACATCAACACCGAACTCCGCGTATACCGCGGTTCCTCCGACGGGCGGGCGACGAGCCTGATGACGATGGACTCCACCGACAGCGCGGTGAGCACGGAGTACCACCTGGCGTGGAAGGAGTGCTGAATTACCGCGAAGGGTAAGCACCCTACCCGCGGTACGCCCATGGAGACGGCGCGGCCATTCCCCGCCGTCCCGCATTTCGCGCCGGTACACCGCCGGTGTGTGTCTTGACGGAATCCGGCCTAGCGGACCCGTTTGCCGCCCGCTGGCCAGATTCCGCCCGCATGGCCCGTTCTTGGGCATTGCCGTGCCCGGGAAACGGCCCATCCGACCGATTGGAGAACCATGACTCTTGTCGCAGGCAGTGCCCTCGCAGCATTACTGGCCGCGACCGTCACCAGCCCCATCGCGTCGCCGTCCCACGATATCGCGAGGCCGCCGTCCTTCGAAGACGTACCGACCGACCAGATGGCGATCGAGGTCCTCACCGTCAACGGCACCGGCTGTGAGCCGGGCACCGCCGCGGTCGCGGTCTCCGCGGACAACCAGGCGTTCACCGTGACGTACAGCGAGTACACGGCAGTGGTCGGAGTCGGCGCCACGCCGATGGACTTCCGCAAGAACTGCCAGCTCAACCTGGCCGTCAAGGTGCCCGGGGGCTTCACCTACGCGATCGCCAGCGTCGACTACCGGGGGTACGGCTACCTGGAGGACGGCGCGACCGGTCTGGAGAAGGCGTCGTACTACTTCCAGGGCTCGCCCGACACGGACACGTTCACGCACAACTTCGCCGGGCCGATGGACGACAACTGGACCACGACGGACGAGACCGACCTGGAGTCGCTCGTCTGGGCGCCGTGCGGGGAGATCCGCAACTTCAACATCAACACGGAGCTGCGCGTCAACGCCGGCACGTCGGACCCCGCGACGACGACCAGCCTGCTGACCATGGACTCGACCGACGGGGAGATCGAGACCACGTACCACGTCGCCTGGCGCGAGTGCGAGCCGGGCGAGAGCTGATCCCCGGATAGCGGGGATGCCGCCCCGCGCCGGGGGGAGCAGCCCGGGCGTGGTACGCCCGGGTTCCCGGCGCGGGCGCGGATCCGCGCGCACGGCCGTGCTGCTCACGCGTGCGCGTGCTCCCTGACGTCGTCTGCCACGCGCCTGTCGAGCGCGCAGCGCACCAGGGCCGCCGTGAACGGCGGCAGTTCCGGCCCGCCCACGAGCCGGGCGAGCCGCGCCGGGTCCTCCGGCAGGTCCACGCGGCCGGCGCCCTGCACGGCCTTGGCGTCGATGTACGGGGCGGCCTCCGGCCAGATCCCCTGGACCTCGCGCAGGAAGATCGTGGCGCCCGTGGGCCCGAGGCCGGGCACCTGCCGCAGCAGCGTGCCGAGCCGGCGGACGTCGCCGCCGGCCTCCCGGCGCAGCTTGCGCAGGTCGCCGCCGTAGGCGTCCAGCAGCAGCCGGGCGCCGTCGCCGAGCTGGGTGGCGGTGCGCTCGTCGTAGCGCCGGTAGCCGCCCTCGCCGAGGGCGTCGACGCGCTGCTGCCAGGTGGCGTCGGCCATCCGGCGGGGGCCGCCCATCCCGGCGGCGAACAGCGCGCGGGCCGCGGCGACCGCCGTGCTCGCCCGGATCCGGGCGCTGAGCAGGCAGGAGAGCACGAGGAGCCGATAGAGGGGCTGCGGCGTGTCCCGGAGGCGGATGCCGGCCTCCTCGGCGTAGGTGCGTCCGTACGCGTCGAGCAGGGTGTCGACCGTGTGCTTCCGGTTCTTCGTCACGGTTCCGTCCTCCGGGGCTCGGTCCGTCCGGTGTCCTGGCCGGGTCAGGCGGCCCGGGTGCCCTGCGCGGCGACGAGGTCGCGGGCCGCCTCCGCGATCGCCGTCGCGTCGATGCCCGCCGCCGCGAGCTGCTGCGCGTCCGTCGCCGAGCCGGGCATGGTGCGTACCGCCAGCCGGGCGAGCAGCGGGACCGGGCGGCCGTCGGCGAACGCCTCCGCCACCGCGTCGCCCAGACCGCCCTCCGGGCGGTGGTCCTCGACGGTGAGCACGCAGCCCGTCAGCTCCGCGGCGACGCGCACGGCGACGGCGTCGACGGGCTTGACCGAGTACAGGTCCAGCACGCGCGCCCCGATGCCCTCGGCGGCCAGCAGGTCGGCGGCGGCCCGCGCCTCGTGCACGGTGACCCCGGCCGCCGCGATCGTCACGCGGTCCCCGGGCGACGAGCGCACGAGCTTGCTGCCGCCGATCGGGAAGTCCTCGCCGGGCTCGTAGAGGACGGGCCGGGCGCCGCGCATCGTGCGCAGGTAGCGCACGCCCGCCATGCCGTCGTCCGCCATGGCGGCGACGAGCCGGGCGGTCTGGTTGGCGTCGCAGGGGTGCAGCACGGTGCTGCCGGGCACGGCGCGGAACATCGCCAGGTCCTCCAGCCCCATCTGCGACGGGCCGTCCTCGCCGATGGCGACGCCGGCGTGCGAGCCGACCAGGTTGAGGTTCGCCCGGCCGACGGCGGCCATGCGCACGAAGTCGTGGGCGCGGGTGAGGAACGCGGCGAAGGTCGCGGCGTACGGCACCCAGCCGCACGCCTGCATGCCCATCGCCGCCGCGACGAGCTGCTGTTCGGCGATGTAGCACTCGAAGTACCGGTCGGGGTGCTCCTTGGCGAAGAGTTCGGTCCGCGTGGAGTCGCCGACCTCGCCGTCCAGGGCGACGACGTCCGGCCGCGCCGTGCCGAGCGCCGTCAGCGCCCGCCCGTACGCGTCGCGCGTGGCTACCTGGTCGCCGACGTCGTATGCGGGGAGCAGCGGATGCGGCGCGGCCGCGCGCGGCGGCCCGTCGGCGGGCGGCGGGGCCGCCGGCCGGATGCGCACGTCGGCGCCGCCGCCCAGCTCGGCGATCGCCTCCCGGGGGTCCGGCAGCGGCTTGCCGTGCATGCCCTCGCGGTTCGCGACGGCCGTGACCCCGCTGCCCTTGACGGTGCGGGCGAGCACGGCCGTCGGCCGGTCGGTCGTCGCCTCGGCCTCGGTGTACGCGTCGTCGACGGCGGCGACGTCGTGCCCGTCGACCTCGACGGTGTGCCAGCCGAACGCCCGCGCCCGGCGCGCGTACGCGTCCAGATCCCAGCCGTGCCGGGTGGGTCCGCGCTGGCCGAGCCGGTTCACGTCCACGATCACGGTGAGGTTGCCCAGGTGCTCGTGCCCGGCGTGCTCGAACGCCTCCCAGACCGCCCCCTCGGCCATCTCGCTGTCGCCGCACAGCACCCACACCCGGTACGGCAGGTGCGCGAGCCGCTTGCCTGCCAGCGCCATGCCGACGCCGACGGCCGGCCCCTGCCCGAGCGACCCCGTGGCCACGTCCACCCACGGCAGCACCGGCGTCGGGTGGCCTTCGAGCCTGCTGCCCAGCTTCCGGAACGTCAGCAGCTCCTCGTCCCCGATGGCGCCGGCGGCCTTCAGCGCCGCGTACAGCAGCGGCGAGGCGTGTCCCTTGGACAGCACCAGGCGGTCCGCCCCGGGGTGGTCGGGCCGCTCGACGTCGTAGCGCAGGTGCCCGGCGAGCAGCACGGCCATCAGGTCGGCCGCGGACATCGACGAGGTCGGGTGGCCGGACCCGGCGGCGGCGGTGGCCCGCACGGCGTCGACGCGCAACTGGCGGCCGAGCGCGGCGGGGAGTTCCAGGTCCACGTCGGCGGCGGTCATGTCGTTCTCCTGTCTGTGCCGGGTGAACGGTACGGGCGTTCGGGTGCGCGGCGTCTCCGCGCAGGTCGTAGGGGGCGGGTACCACGTCCCCGCGGGTGCTAACGGCCGATCTCGGCCGGGCGGCGCGCGGCGGCGCGGCGTAGCCGGGCGGGTACGCGGCGTGGGTGCCGCGCCGCCGCGCTCAGCGGGTGAGCCAGGCCCGGAGCCGGGGCAGCCGGGGCAGGTGCTCGCGCAGGTCGCGCCCGCTGCGGTCCAGCTCCTCCAGCAGCCGCGCGGAGCGGTGCTCGGTGTCCAGCTCGTCGAGGATCCGGTTGACGTCGGCGAGCAGCGCCCCGTACAGGAACCAGTTCTCCTCGTCGCGCTCCACCGTGTCCAGCAGCAGGGCCTCCACCCGGTCGCGCACGGAGCGGGCCGCCGCCAGGTCCGCCTCCAGCCGCCCGGCGGCCGTCTCGGCGTTCGCGGACACCTCGGTCGACACCAGCTGCGCGAAGCTCACCAGCGCGTCCCCGACGTAGCCGAACAGGTCCTCCAGCGCCACGCCGACGTCGCGGGGGAACAGCGGCTCGGCGCGCCGGCGCGCCTTGGCCAGGTCCGCCAGGCCGCGGGTGAGCACGCGCACCACCACCGCGCAGATCTCCAGCGTGTCCAGCCCGGTGCGCAGCACGACCCGGTGCATCAGCGCCTCCCGCACCCGGGGGTTGAGCCGCAGGCTGTCCTCGGCCCGGCGCAGCGAGACGTCGACCTCGCCGACGGAGTCGTCCAGCTCGCGCGCCGCGTACAGCCGGTCGGCGGCCGCGGCGGGGGGCGTGACCACGGTCAACTGCTCGGCACTGCGGAGCAGCAGCCGGCGCATGCGGCGGGCCAGGTCCTCGATCGCGTCGCCGGCGGTCTCCACCCACACCGGGGGCACCAGCACCAGGTTGAACGTCAGCCCCACGACGGCGCCGATGAGCGTCTCCAGGATCCGCGCCCACGCCGTGCCCCCCCCCACGTGGGTGACGCCGAGGACGAGCATGGCGCTGATCGCGACCTCGGGGACGAACTCGTTCACCCGTACGATGCGGCCCGCGATCAGCGAGGCGAGGATGATCAGCCCGAGGCTCCACCAGCTCAGCCCGAGCATGAGGCTGAACCCGCTGGCGATGAGCACCCCGACGACGACGGCGGTGACGCGCCGGATGCCCTTGGTGAGCGTGGCGTAGAAGGTCACCTGGACGACGAGGAGCGCGGTGAGCGGCGCGGTCAGCGGCCTGGCCGCGGGGCTGAGCTGGACGGCGACGGCGTACGCGATGGTCGCGGCCAGGGTGGCGCGCACCGTCTGCCCCACGGCAGGCGTGCGGGCACGCCCGGCGAGGCCGGCCGGGAACGGACGCCGCCGGAAGGCGTCGGCCACGTCGATCCTCAGCGCTCCTCCTCGTCACGTCGCGGCTCCGGGGCGCCGCGGCGGTCCGCCGTGCGCCGCCGCCCCACCACAACGTCTCACAGAGACCGCCGCCGCTCCCGCGCAGAGCCACCCCCTCGGCCCGGTGTACGCCGAGGGGGTGGCGGGAGGGCGGCCGTCGCCGCCGGTCAGCGGCCGTCGGTGAGGACCGGCGTGTTCCAGTCGCGCCACTGCGCGAGGTTGCCCGCCTTGTTCGGGGAGGTCCGGAAGACGCCGGGGGCGCTGCCCGTACCGTGGAGGAAGGCGTCGATGCTCTGCTGCAGCGGCCCGCGCCACTCGGACCGCGAGGCGCAGTGCGTGCCGTCCTGCACGTCGGACCAGTAGCTGATGTTCCGGCCCGCGCCGAGCGCCTGGTAGACCTCCGCTCCGCCGAGCGCCGCCACGTTGCCGGACCGGGCGCCGAGCCAGTCGATGTGCGGGTTCTCCATGATGAACAGCCCGCGCGGCGCGACCATGCCGACCATCTCGTGGGTGTCCACCGGCAACTGGGCCGGGTTGCCGGTGTACGAGCCGAACGCGTCGCCCAGCCAGGGCTGTTCGGAGTACGCGCTGCTCAGCGGCTGGGCGCCGCTCTCCTGCGCGACGCTGCGCAGGGCGGGCGCGCCGGCGGTGCCCGACTCGATCGGCATGGTCAGCGCGATCCGCTGGTCGAACGCGCCGGCCACGAACGCGCCCTTGCCGAAGCGGGAGCAGCCGGTGACGCCGGTCGCCTCCGCCCGGAGCACCCCGCCGTCCGACTGCTCGATCACGTCGATGATCCGGCTGACGCCCCAGGCCCAGGCCATGAGCAGCCCGGTGCTGCTGGAGGAGCCGTAGACACTGTAGAAGGCGCCCTGCTTGTTGTTGCGCGGCGTGCCCTCGCGGCCCACGGCGTACGGGTCGAAGTTGACGACGGCGGCGCCCGCGGCCTTGATGGCGGCCGTGTCCGCGCCGAACCCGCCGTAGACGACGACGGCGGGGAACGGGCCGCTGCCGCTCGGCAGGTCGACGCTCGCCGAGAAGCTCGCGCTGCGGCCCTGGTCCGAGACGTTCACGGTGATGCCGGTCGGCGAGACGCTGCCGGTGACGCTCGCCGGCTTCGGCGGCTTCTGGCCGTAGACGGTGCGCTCCGCCAGCTCCCTGATCTCGGCCCGCCGGCAGCGCCAGTCGGAGGTGCTGGAGATGCGGGTGCCGTCCAGCCGGGTGAACGGGTCGGGCAGCAGGGCGTTGCTCGGCGTGGGCGGGTCGGCCACGGGGCAGTCGGCGCCGTCGTCCTCGACCGGCGGGTCGGCCTGGGCGGCGGTCCCGAAGCGGTCGGCCGCGGCCCCCGTCCGGGCGTCGAGGGTCACGGCGAGCATGGCCGCGACCGCCACGACGGCGGCCACCGCCCATGCGTGCGCCCGGTACCTGCGGAGCGGGTGGCTGTGCATGGAAACCTCCAAGCCGGTGGGGGGCGCTCTCACCGTAGGAAGGCGTCCAGGACATGACAATGGAGGTTTCCAGCCACTTTCGGAATATCGAACGAAACTTTCGCAGGCGCAGCTCCCCCGGACGGGTGCATGCGGAACCTCTGCGTCCTTCGGGGGCGTTGACAGGCTGACCGCGACGACGCGGTCTTCCGTGCGACGACCGGAACCGACGAGTCGGGCGGCACGCCCGCAACCCGAGGTGGCATGCAGTGTCGATGTTTGATCGGATCAAGGACCAGGCCAAAGGGCTTCAGCAATCCCGGGGCGGCGGGCGGCCCGGCGGCCGGGGCGCCGGGCCGACGGGCTCGGGCTCCGGGTCCAAAGCGCAGCTCGTGAGCATGTTCAAGTCGCAGCTCAGCTCGATGAAGACGGAGCTGAAGAGCGGCGCGTACCGGGACGCCAGCATGGCGATGTGCGCCCTCGTGGCGGCCGCGGACGGACACGTGCACCCCGCCGAGCGGGAGCGCATGGACTCGCTGATCGTCAGCAACGACGTGCTGCAGAACTTCCCGCCGGAGCAGCTGCGGCAGCGGTTCACCAAGCATCTCGACCGGCTCACGGTCGACTTCCAGCGGGGCAAGGCCGAGGCGATGCAGGAGATCGCCAAGGCCGCGAAGAAGCCCGCGGAGGCGCGGGCGGTGGTCCAGACCGGGTTCGTCATCGCCGGCGCCGACGGCCACATGGACCCGGCCGAGCAGCAGGTGATCCGCGAGGCGTGCACGGCGCTCGGGCTGTCGCCCGCGGAGTTCGGCATCTGAGCCCGGCGGGTCAGCGTGCCCCGTGCGCCCCGGGCGCACGGGGCACGCCCCCGCTCAGCCGGTGCGGGTGCCGGAACCGCCGAAGCGGGCCCGCCACAGGTCGCGGAGCAGCGCGATCTCGGCCATGTGGTGGATGAACTCCAGATTGCCCGCCCACAGCACGTCCACGAACTTCTCGTCGGGGTCGGAGGCGTACGGATACTGCGAGAAGCCGACCGTGTCGAGTTGCTCCTCGGTCACCGTGGCGACGCTGTCCCGCCAGCGGTCGACGGTCTCCCAGAAGCGCGCCACCGCCCGCTCGGCCGACGGCGTGAAGTCGACCAGCAGCTTCGGGTCCCGCCGCCGCTCGCCGAAGGTCCACTCCCAGCCGCCGGCGAAGCCGGTGTGCAGGTGCCCCAGCCGCCACGCAATGGTGGTGACCGGGGCCTCGTCGGGCGCCAGCGGGCCGGTGTGGGCGAGCACGTCGCGGACCCGCTCGACGCTCACGTGCCAGTCCGCGGCCACCTTCTCGACGGACATGCCGCCGGCGACGTCCTGGACGACTCCGGCGTACTCGCTGTTCGGTATGTCGGGGGCGCCCTTGTCGAGCACCCACTCCCCCGGCCCGTACGCCTCGGGCGTGACCGCCTCCGCCCGGCGCCGGACCGACCAGCAGCCGGGCACCGGCTCCCACCGGAACTCCTCGTCGCCGAGCCCGGTCAGCCGCAGCTCGGCGGACTCCCTGGCCAGGTCGAACTGATCCAGCAGCAGGCTCAGCCGCCCGGTCCCCGCGCGCCCGTCCGCCATCCCCGGCTCCCTCCGCGGCCGCGGCCGTCGCGGCGCCCCCGCGGAGGCTAGCGGCCGCCCCGCCGGCGCCGCGAAGGGTTTTCCGGGCCCCGCCCCGCCGGTCCGGGGCGTGTTCAGCCGCGGTACGCCTCCAGCAGCCGCAGCCACACCTCGCTGATCGTCGGGTACGACGGGACCGCGTGCCACAGCCGGCTCACCGGCACCTGCCCGGCGACCGCGACCGTCGCCGAGTGGATCAGCTCGCCCACCCCCGGCCCGACGAATGTGACGCCGCGCAGGATCTCCTCGTCGAGGTCGACGACCATGCGCGCCTGCCCGCGGTAGCCGTCCGCGTACAGCCCCGCGCCCGCGACCGAGCCCAGCTCGACGTCCACCGCGCGCACCCGGTGGCCGGCCCCGATCGCCTCGGCCAGCGACAGCCCGACGGCCGCGGCCTCCGGGTCGGTGAAGACCACCTGCGGGACGGCGCCGTGGTCGGCGGTCGCGGCGTGCGCGCCCCACGGGGCCGGCTCCGGCGGCACGCCCTGGGCGCGGGCGGCGATCGCGGCGCCCGCGATCCGGGCCTGGTACTTGCCCTGGTGGGTCAGCAGCGCACGGTGGTTGACGTCCCCGACCGCGTACAGCCACTCGCTGCCCTCGACCCGCAGGCTGTCGTCCACGGTCAGCCAGGAGCCGGGGTCGAGGTCCACGGTCTCCAGGCCGATGTCCTCGGTGCGCGGCGCGCGGCCGGTGGCGAAGAGGATCTCGTCGCCCTCGACCGTGTCGCCGGCGTCGGTGGTCGCCACGACGGCGCCGTTCACGCGGACCACGGAGGTGACGGAGGTGCCGGTGCGGACCTCGGCGCCGGCCTCGGTCAGCGCCTCGGCGACCAGGTCGCCGGCGAACGGCTCCATGCGGTCCAGCAGGCGGTCGCCGCGGACGAGGACGGTGACCCGGGAGCCGAGGGCCTGCCAGGCCGTGGCCATCTCCGCGCCGACCACGCCGCCGCCGACCACGATCAGCCGGCCGGGGACGCTCGCGGAGCTGGTGGCCTCCCGGCTGGTCCACGGCTCGACGTCGGCGGCCCCGGGCAGGTCGGGCAGCACGGCGCGGCTGCCGGTGCAGACGGCGACGGCGTGGCCGGCGGTGAGGGTGCGTACCGCGCCGTCGGCGTCGGTCACGGTCACGGTGCGGGGCCCGGCGAGGCGGCCCCGGCCGCGGTAGAGGTCGGCGCCGATGCCGTCCAGCCAGCCGACCTGGCCGTCGTCCTGCCAGTGGGAGGTGTACGCGTCCCGGTGGGCGAGGACCGCCGGCGCGTCGAGGTCACCCGCCACCAGCCCGCGCAGCCCGGGGACCCGGCGGGCGTCGGCGCGCGCGATCGCCGGCCGCAGCAGGGCCTTGCTGGGCATGCAGGCCCAGTACGAACACTCGCCGCCGACCAGCTCGCTCTCGACGATCGCGGTGGACAGCCCGGCGGCGCGGGTGCGGTCGGCGACGTTCTCGCCGACGGGCCCGGCGCCGAGGACGATCACGTCGTACGCGAAGGATTCCGTTTCCGTCATGGGGCCAGTGTGGCCGGTGGCCACGCGGGGGCGGGACAGCGGGGCGAGGAGGTGTGTCGCCCGCGGCCGGGCCGGCGGCGTCAGCGGCCGTGCAGCAGGCGGGTCAGGAACTCCCCGGTGTCGGTGCTCGTGCTGGTGGCCGTGGCGAGCTTGTCCATGGCCAGCCGGTAGCGGTCGACCTCGGCCGGCTTGTCGATGCGCACCGTGCCGGTGAGCTGTTCGAGGCAGACCACGTCCGGCAGTTCGGGCTCGGCGAAGCGCAGCATGGTGAGCGGCTGGGCCACCGCCGCCGGGCCGCCCGCCGCCAGCGGCACGACGTCCAGCGTGACCGCCGGGTGCTCGGCGTGCAGCCGGAGCAGGTGCCGCAGCTGGCCGTCCATCACGCCGGGGCCGCCCACGGAGCGCCGCAGCGCCGCCTCGTCCAGCAGCACCCAGTAGCGCGGCGGGTCGGGGCGGGTGAGGGTCCGCTGGCGGCGTTCGAGCAGGTGCAGGCGGCGCTCCACGGTCTGCACCGGGTCGCGCGGGAAGCCGAGCTGCGTCACGGCGCGGGCGTACGCGGGGGTCTGCAGCAGGTCGGGGACGCGCTGGGACTGGTAGCTGCGGATGCCGGTGGCGGCCTCCTCCAGACCGAGGTGGGTCTCCCCCTGACCGGGTATCAGGTCGCTGTACTCCCGCCACCAGGTGGGCGCGTTGGCGCCCCGGGTGAGCGCCGCGAACTCGTCCAGCTCGGCCTCGTCCACGACGCCGTAGAGGTCGAGCAGCGCCGCGACGTCGCGGTCCTTGGGGCCGCCCTGGCCTAACTCCAGCCGGCACAGCTTGGCGACGGAGGCGCCGATCTCGCGGGCGGCCTCCTGCAGTTGGATGCCGCAGTCCCGGCGGAGCCGGCGGAGCCGGGAGCCGAGGACGGACCTGCAGACGGGCCGGCCGCCGCGCTCGTGCTCATCGCCGGGCCGGTTCTCCGGGTCGTACGCTGCCGGCATCGGCACCGTCATCGGTCCTCCCCAGCTGAGGGGCCTTCGCCACACCAGACTGACGCCAGGGTAGTCCGCCGCGGGCGGCGGAACCGCACCCTCGGCCCGGTCCTCAGGAGCGTAGCGCGGCCGGCCGCGCCTCACGCCTCGCTGTCCGCTATGTCGCGGGACATCGCGAGGTGGCTCGCCAGCAGCCCGCCGTCCACCGGCAGGCTGACGCCGGTGATCCACGCCGCGTCCCGGGAGGCGAGGAACGCCACCGCCGCCGCGACGTCGTCCGGCTCGCCGACGCGGCCCAGCGGGTAGTGCCCCGCGAGCCGGGCCAGCGCCTCGGCCCGCTCCGCCCAGACGGCGGTGCGGACGGTGCCGGGCTCGACGAGGTTCACGCGCACGCCGCGCGCGGCGCTCTCCACGGCCAGGGTGCGGGTCAGGGAGACGAGCGCGGCCTTGGCGGCGCTGTACGCGTGCCCGCCGTAGTGGCGTTCGGCGTTGACCGAGCCGATGTTGACGATCGCGGCCCGCCCCGGCGCCGCGGCGAGCAGCGGCAGCGCGGCGCGGGCACAGCGTGCCGCGCCGTGCAGGGTGACCTCGAAGTCCTCGTACCAGGGCGGCTCCTGCCCGGACTCGAAGCGGGGCGGGTCGGGGTGGGCGGCGTAGGCGTTGTTGACGAGCACGTGCAGCTCTCCGAAGGTCTCCGCCGCGTACGTGACCGCCGCCCGGACCGCCGCGCCGTCCGTCACGTCGCACTCCAGCGCCGTGGCCGCGCCGCCGGCGGCGCGGATGGCGCCGGCGGCGTGCTCGGCGCGCCCGCCGCCCCGGTCGGTGACCAGCACGCGCGCGCCCTCCGCGGCGAAGCGCCGGGCGATCGCCTCGCCTATGCCCTGCCCGGCGCCCGTGACGAGCACCGCGTATCCGCTGAATCGCGTCATCGGGCCAGGTTAGAAGAGGGCGTTCCGCCACGGCCCGGGCCCCGGCGGGCGGCGGGTGTCCGGGTCCCGCACACCGGGCCGGGGGCCGGGCCGGGCGGGCCGGGTCACAGCAGGTCGCCGTAGCCCGCGCTCTCCATCACCGTGCGCTGGAACTCCGCGTGCACGGTGTGCACCTCGCCGAGGAAGTCCGCCGCACCCGCGACCGGCAGCCGCACCGGCCGCTCGGCGCTCGGCGTGCGCACCAGCCCGGCGATGGCGTCGGCGACCTCCTGCGGGTCGGGCAGCCCCGGCTCCTCGACGAGATGCTCCTCGGCGCGCCGGGCCAGGTCGCCGTACGCGGCGCGGCGCCGGGCGTTCCCGCGGTCCAGCCCGCGGAGGTAGCGGTCGTAGTAGCGGACGCCGTTGGGGTCGACGAAGTCCGTGTTGTACGCCCCGGGTTCCACGATGACGACGTCGACGCCGAGCCGGCGCAGCTCGTACCGGCTGGCCTCGGCCATCGCCTCCATCGCCCACTTGGTGCCGACGTACGCGCCCATGAAGGGGAACACGAACCGGCCGAGCGACGTCGTCGTCTGCACCACGAGCCCCTCGCCGCGCGCCCGCATGGCGGGCAGCACCGCGCGGTTGACGCGGAGGTGGCCGAAGACGTTGGTCTCGAAGACGGCGCGCACGTCCTCGACGGTCTGCGTCTCCAGGATGGCGGGATAGAAGACGCCCGCGTTGTTCACCAGCACGTCGATCCGGCCGGCGCGCCGCAGGACGCGGTCGACGCCGCGGTCGACGGAGTCGTCGTCGCGGACGTCGATGTCGACCACGTGGACGTCGAGGTCCTGCTTCGCGACGGCGCCGCGGAGCCTGCGCGCCGCCGCGGCGTTGGCGCCGCGGGTGTCGCGCATGGAGGCGAACACCCGCAGGCCCCCGCGGGCCAGGGTGAGCGCGGTGAGATGGCCGAATCCGCTGCTGGTGCCGGTGATCAGCGCCACCTCGCGGCCGCCGTGGCCGCGGGTCTCCGGCCGGTCCGCCGCGGCGGCGGGCCGGCCGCCCGCCGCTCCCCCGGCCCCGGCGGCCGCGACCGCGCCGGCCGCGACCGCGCCGCCGAGCACCGTTCTGCGCTGGATGTGCCGTCCTGTCGGCATGCGTAGCTCCGATTCCGTTGCGAATAACAACAGTTGCGAGTTGCTACGGATACCTTCACGGCGCGGGCCGAAAATCCGGGTAAAGAGGCGGGCCCGCCCGGCCGTCGCCACCGGCTACGATCCGGAGGATGAGCCAGCCGGAGCCGCGTCCCCCGTCGCTGCTCGACCTGCCGTCGTACCTGGCCGGCCAGGTGTCCCGCTACGGCCGCCGGCGGCTGGCGGAGGTGCTGGCCCGCGAGGACCTGCTCCTGGTGCACCACGCGGTCCTCTGCGCGCTCGACGACGCGGGACCGCGGTCGCAGCAGCAGGTCGCCGACGCGCTCGACCTCGACAAGAGCCATCTCGTCGGCCGGATCGACCTGCTGGAGCAGCGCGGCCTGCTCAGCCGTACCCGCGACCCGGCCGACCGCCGCCGCCACCGTCTCGCGCTCACCCCGGCCGGGCACCGGCTGCTGGAGCGCCTCCGCCCGGTGGCCGCGGAGTCGCAGCGGCCGCTGCTCGCCGCGCTGACCGAGCCGGAGCGGGAGCAGCTGATGTCCCTGCTGCGCCGGGCGCTGGCGGCCAACGACGCCGCCCGCCTCGGCCGCGGCGCGGACCGGGACCCGGACCTGGCGCCCCGCACCGCCGACGACGACGAGGCACCGCCGCTCTGAGCCGCCCAGCCGCGCCCCGGGGAGCGGCCCGGGTCTACCCGTCCTCGCCGTAGAGGCGGGCGACGTCCTTCGAGTCGAGCCACCCGCTGTACGCGGGCGACTTCGGCCAGCCCTCCGGCGAGTCCTGCCACTCCTCCTGCCGGCCGTACGGCAGCACGTCGACCAGCGGGAAGGTGTAGCTCAGCTGCTCGGTGCCGCGGCCGGTGGTGTGCCAGGTGCGGTAGACGGTGTCGCCGTCGCGCAGGAAGACGTTGAGCGCGAACCCGCCGCCGGGCGGGGCGTCGACGTCGGCGCCGAACGGGCTGTTCGCGGTGGAGTACCAGGTCATCTTGTTGCCGACGCGCTTCTTGTACGCGAGCGCCTCGTCGATCGGGCCCTGCGTGACGATGACGAACCGCGCGTCGTAGGGCTCCAGGAAGTCCAGCCGGGCGAACTGCGCGGTGTAGCTCGTGCAGCCCCCGCACTGCCACTCCTTGCCCTCGAACCACATGTGGTTGTAGACGATCAGCTGGGACCTGCCGTCGAAGATGTCGACCAGCCGGACCGGCCCGTCCGCGCCCTCCAGGGTGTAGTCGGGCATCTCGACCATCGGCAGCCGGCGCCGCTGCGCGGCGATGGCGTCCAGCTCCCGGGTCGCGGCCTTCTCCCGGACGCGCAGTTCGTCCAGCTCGCGCCGCCACGTCCCGGCGTCGGTGACGGGCGGCAGTGCCTTGGCGGTCATGGTGTTCCTCCGGCGTTCGGGAATTCCCTTCCGTACGGGTAGACCGCCCGGCCCGGCGGAACTCATCGGTGAGCGCGGTGGCACTCGGTCACGTACGGCATCGCCGCCGGCCGCTCCGCCGCGAGCAGCGCGCGCACCCGGTCCAGCAGACGGGCGCGTACGGCGGGCGCCAGGGTGATCACGTAGCTGCGGGACGTGACCATGTCGACGATCCCGTCGGCCGACACCGGGTGGCGCCAGCGGAAGTCGCGCCGCTCGACCGGGCCGAACGGCGCGCCGACGCGGTCCGCCTGCCGGTCCTCTGCGGGCGCCGCGGCGTGGTCGCGCAGGATGCAGCCCAGCTCCGCGACCCAGGGCACCGACTCGTCGCGGCTGTTCCACACCAGGGCGAGCCGGCCGCCGGGGCGGAGCACCCGGGCGGCCTCCGGGACGGCGCGCGCGGGGTCGACCCAGTGCCACGCCTGGGCGCAGACGACCGCGTCCGCGCTCGCGCCGGGCAGGGGTATCGCCTCGGCGGTGCCGTCGAGCACCCGCACGCCGGGGAGCACGCGGGCGAACTCCTCCCGCATGCCGGCCGAGGGCTCCACGGCGACGAGTTCCCGGCCGGGAGCGCGCAGCGCGCGGGTCAGCTTGCCGGTGCCGGCGCCGAGGTCGACCACCGCGCGGGCGGCGTCGGGCACCAGCCAGGCCGCCGCCTCGGGCGGGTAGGGCGGGCGACCGCGCTCGTAGGCGCCGGCCGCGGCTCCGAACGAGGCGGCCTGGCGGCTCTTCCCGCTCCCTCCGCCCTGCTCCGGCTGCTCCGGCGGCTCCGGCGGCTCCGGCTGCTCCGGCGGCTCCGAGGGCTCCGGGCGTTCCCGGCCGTTCCGCTCACCCTGCCCGTGCGTCGAGGTCATGTCCGGCATCGTGCCAGGCGTCCGCCCGCTGCACCTGGGCGGCCAGCAGCCGGAGCGCGTCGGCGGAGGCGGCGTCGCCCGGGGTGTAGACCTCCAGCCGGTGGTCGGGGCTCTCGGGCTGGAGCCAGACCTGGTAGTCGACGTGGAGCGCGCCGACGGTGGGGTGCCGCAGGTGCATCGCGCCCACGGTGCAGTCGGCGACGTCGCCCCTGGCCCACAGCGCGGCGAAGTCCGCGCTGCCCATGGCGAGTTCGCCGATCAGCTCGGCGAGGCGGGCGTCGGCCGGGTAGCGGCCGGCGGTCAGCCGCAGGTACGCGGCGTGGACGCGGGCCAGCTCCGCCCAGTTGGCGTGCTGGTCCCGGACCAGCGGGTCGAGGAAGAACATCCGGGGGACGGACGGGCGGCGCGCGGGGTCGCGGGGCGCGTCGAAGCCGACGTGTTCGGCGACGAGCGCGTGGCCGGTGCGGTTCCAGGCCAGCACGTCGCCGCGGCGGCCCAGCACGACGGCGGGCGTGGACTCGTCCAGGGACCGCAGCAGCGCCAGCACCCGGGGGTGCGGCTGCTCGGGGGCGGGGCGGACCAGCCGCGGCGCGGTGGGCCGGACGGCGAGGTTGTGCAGGTGGACCGTCTCGACCGGGTCCAGCCGCAGCACGCGGGCGAGCGCGTCGAGGACCTGCCGGGACGCGGTGCCGGCCTGCCCCTGCTCCAGCCGCGTGTAGTAGCCGGCGCTCACCCCGGCGAGCTGCGCGAGCTCCTCCCGGCGCAGGCCCGGCACCCGGCGGGCGCCGCCGTACGTTTCGAGTCCGGCGGCGGCGGGCGTGATCCGGTCGCGGCGGCTCTTCAGGTACGCCCCGAGGCTCTCCGTCTCCATGTCCCCGAGGCTACGCGGGCGCCGGGCGGGGGTCGCCGGCCGTGGGTATCCCCGCCGGGTGTACCCACGGTGCGGGGATGGCTGCCGGCCGGGCGGCGGAGCACCGTCGTGGCCATGGACGTACGCCCTGCTTCCCCCTCCCCCGGCCCTTCCGCCGCTCCGCCGCCCGGGCTGCGGGCGTGGCTCGGCCTGCTCGTGGTGCTCGGCCCGGTGCTGCTGGTCGCGATGGACGGCTCGGTGCTGTTCCTGGCGATGGCCCGGATCTCCGCCGACCTGTCGCCGTCCGCGGACCAGGCGCTGTGGATCCTCGACGGCTACGGGTTCGCGGTCGGCTCCCTGCTCATCGCGTTCGGCGCGATCGGCGACCGCTACGGGCGGCTCCGGCTGCTGATGACCGGCGCGGCGGTGTTCGGCGCCGCCTCGGCGGGTGCGGCGTTCGCGCCGTCGGCGGAGCTGCTGATCGTGTTCCGGGCGCTGATGGGCGTGGCCGGCGCCACGCTGCTGCCGTCGGCGCTCGCGGTGCTGAGCGAGCTGTTCCCCGACGCGCGGCGGCGCGCGCAGGCGATCGGGATCTTCGCCGCGGCCTTCGCCGCCGGCTTCGCGATCGGCCCGGTCGTCGGCGGCCAGTTGCTCGCCCACTTCCGGTGGGGCTCGGTGTTCCTGATCAACCTGCCGGTCGTCACGCTGTTCCTGCTGCTGGCCCCGCGGCTGCTGCGCGAGGTGCGCGCCTCGGGGCAGGGGCGCGTCGACGCGCCGAGCGTGCTGCTCTCCGCCGCGGGCATCCTGCTGACCGTCTACGGGATCAAGCGGTCGGCGGCCGAGGGGCTCGCGGCCGTGCCGCTCGTCGCGGGCGGCGCGGGCGTGGCCGTGCTGTGGTGGTTCGTACGCCGGCAGCTACGGCTGGCGTACCCGCTGATCGACTTCCGCCTCTTCCGCGACCGGGTGTTCGCGGTCGCGGCGATCACCGGGCTGCTGCCGCTGGCCGCCTGGTCGGCGGTGGCGTACCTCGGCGGGATCTACCTGCAGTCCGTCCGCGGGTTCGACGTCTTCGACGCGGCGCTCGTCGCGCTCCCCGGCGCCGTCGTGCTCACCGTCACCTGCGTCGTCACCCCGGCGGTGGTCGCCCGCACGGGCACCCGGGCCGCGCTGCTGGCCTGCCACCTCCTCATCGCCGGGGGGCTGCTGCTGGTCCTGCCCACGAGCGCCTCGGGCGGCACCGGCTGGTACGTCGCGGCCACCGTCGTCACCGGCGTCGGCTACGGCATCTCGTTCGCCGTCGTCGCCGACACGGCCGTCGCGGCGGTGCCCCCGGAGCGCGCCGGGTCGGCGGGGGCGATCGCCGAGACGAGCAACGAGCTCGGCAACGCCCTCGGCATCGCGCTGCTCGGCTCGCTCGCGGCGCTGGTCTTCCGGCTGCGGGGGCCGGACCTCGCCGGCACGCTCACCGAGACGCTGCAGGTGCCGGGGATCACCGCGGCGGCGGCCGGGGACGCGGAGTCCGCCTTCGTCACCGGCCTGCACGCCGCCGCGCTGGTCGCGGCGCTGCTGCACGCCGCGCTTGCCGCGTTCACCCTGCGGCACCTGCCGCGGGACGGGAGACGGGCGGGGGCCGCGGACCCGGCCGGGGCCGCGGCCCGGGGGCCCGCCGGGTGAGGCGCCGGGCCCGGCGGATCAGCCGGCGGCGCCCTCCGCCCCGTCGCGCATCGCCGCGTCGAGCGCCGGCCGCAGGTGGGCGTACGCCCAGGCGGCGAGCGTGGTGGGCGTGGTGGTGAGCACGTCGCGCGGCTGCTCGGGGACGAGGTCCCGGGTGCCGGCGGCCATCCCGGCGATGGCCGCCACGGCGCCGGGCGGCAGCCCGGCCGCGCCCAGGGCCTCGCGTACGTCGTCGTCGCCGACCGCCCGCACCCGCACCGGCCGGCCCAGGGCCCCGGTGAGGATCTCCGCGACCTGCACGAAGCTCAGGTCCTCGGGCCCGTGCACGCCCTGCACCACGCGCCCCTTCCAGTCCTCGGCGAGCAGCCGGGCGGCGACGACGTCGCCGATGTCGCGCGGGTCGACCCACGCCATGGGGCGCTCCGGGTGGAACTGGGTGGGCAGCACGCCCCGGGCCAGGTCGTCCAGGGACATGGCGAGGTTGCTGAAGAAGTAGCCGCAGCGCAGGTGCAGGGTGTCGGCGCCGGTGGCGTCGAGGCTCTCCTCGATGCGCCCGAGTGCGTCGATGTGCCCGGCGCCCCGGCGCAGTTCGGCCCCGACGCTGCTGAGCAGCACGACCCGCGCGACGTCGCCGGCGCGGGCGGCCTCGACGACGCCGGCGGCGGCCTGCTCGGAGGCCGCCACCGGGTCGGCCCCGGTGGGAGGGGTCGGGTCGACCCAGAAGACGGTCCGCGCCCCGGCGGTCGCGGCGCGGACGAACGCGGTGTCGGTGAGGTCGCCGCGCCGTACGTCGACGAGGTCGCGGGTCGCCGGGTCCAGCCGCGCGGGGTCGCGCACGAGCACCCGGGGGCGTACGCCGGCCTGCAGCAGGAGGCGTACGGCGCGGGATCCGACGCGGCCGGTGGGGGTGGTGACGGCAATGGTCATGGAGGGTGCCTCTCGTGTCTCGGCTCCCCGTCACCGTAGAGGCGCATGCGGACAGTTCCCGACCTCTTGGACCCCGGCGGGCGAGGCGCCGCCGGGTGTCCCGGCTCCGCCCCGGTGCCGCACCGGGGCGGAGGGAGGCCGGGGCTCAGCGGCGGCCCTGGATGTACGGCTGCATGAAGTCGTAGAACCGGTCGGCGACCTCGGTGCCGATCCGCTCCCCCTCCAGGACCGACGGGACGAAGTGGACGCCGCCCCAGACCCGGCTCATGCCGCACTGCCTGGTCCAGTCGGTCCAGTTGTCCCACCGCAGCGTGAGGTCCCTGCCGGGGGTCAGCCCGGGCTCGATCTCCGAGGAGCCCTGCGGGAAGACGAAGGTGATGTCGGCCTCGTCGGTGCCGTTGAAGCGGCGGCCGACCTGGGCGCCGGCCGCGCAGATGCTGCCCGAGGCCGAGGGGTACTCGGGGTGGTCCGCCGTGTTCAGGTAGCTCCTCCACTGGTCGGCGGGCATGTCCGTGACCGTGCCCTTGCCGGGGCCGCCCCAGGCGGTGACGTGGCGGTCGCCGTACACGTGGCGGATGGCGCTGAACGGGCGCACCGCGTCGTACCTGCGCTTGTCCCGGAAGATGGCGATCATCGTGTCGAAGATGGCGAGGTTCGCGGTCGCGCCGCGGACGACGGACTCGCCGAGGTCCACCTCCTCCAGCCGCAGTCCGAGGCCCAGACCCACGCTGACGCCGTCGAACTTGTCGTCGAAGGACTCCGCGAGCATCTTCTGCTCGTCCGTCAGGGCGGCGGATATCGCGAGCACCTCGTCGACCTGCTTCTTGTACGCGCGCCTGTCCCGGTGGTCGCTCGCGGACGGCGGCGGGGCGCCGAACCTCCGCGGGTCGGGGCCGATCGGCTTGGCACGGCCCATCTGCGGGGTGACGAACTGCTGGATGCGGAAGATGCCGTTTCCGGGGGTGGTGAAGCCGGGCTGCCAGCGGGAGGGGTTGCGCAGCCGGTAGACCGTGTTCACGGGCTCGTAGTCGGTGTAGTCGGCGTAGGGCCGGCGGTGGTAACGGCGGCCGCCCTCGTCGCCGAGGAGGTTCATGCCGTCCCTGGCGCGGTTGTCGAGCACCCGCCGCGCGGCGAGGTTGCCGATGCCGGAGGGGGTGGTCTCGTTCTCCCGGTCGTCGTCCGGGTCGAGGCCGACGTTGCTCAGCATCTCGCGCCACTTGTCGGCGCGGGAGGGCACGACGGCGTGGAGGACCCGGTGGATGGCGTACAGAAGGGCGATGTTGCCGTTCCTGTTGGTGGACCGCTCGGACGCGGGCCGGCGCGGGATGTCCGAGTAGAGGCCGACGGCGGTCGGGTGGTAAGGGGCGTACGCGTCGAAGAACGACGCCCACTCGATGGCCGCGAAGTGGGTGAAGACCGTGGCGTCGTTGCCCAGGGGCGTCAGCGCCTCCCGGAGGTACGGCGGCATGAACGTGAAGACGTACCCGAGGGCGTTGCCGTTGTCGAAGTCGAAGTCCGCGCCGTCGCCGTCGCGGGCGCCGGCGCCGGTCCGGTCCGCCGCGGCCGCGCTGCCCGGAAGCAGCGGAGCGGCAGCCGCGGCGGTGCCCATCGCGACGAGACCCCGGCGGGAGAGGCGGCTGCCCGTGGCGGCTGCGGGTCTTTCGGACATGTGTCGGCCTCCTGGCTCGCGTTCGCTGAACGCCACCCCGCTCGGTGCGGTGGGGGATGCACAATCAGATGGAACGTGCAGGCCGGGGCGGCTCGACCCTGCGCCGCTAAACGTACATGTGGACGCCCTCCTCCCTATATGGCACGTTCATGCCACGAAACCGTGATCCCGGGTCTGCCGGTGCGGCCGACCGGCTCAGTCGGTCGTGGCCGTCTTGCCGGCCCGTGCCTTCTTGGTGCTCTGGCGCGGCACGTCCGCCTCAGCGCTGACGTCCGAGGCGAACGCCTCCGCGCTCGCCTCGGCGGCGATGTCGCTGATGTCCTCGTTGATCTCGTGCGCGGCCCGTTTCACATCGACCGCCAGTTTTACCGACGTCTTGATGGTGCCGCGGACGACCGGCCGCACCACTTTCTTGATAAGCGGTGCCGATACCGCACCGACCAAAAACACGGGAAGCACGGGTAGCATTTTCGGTGCCCACCCCTCTCGATATTCGTTCACGTTCCCCGTCTGCCAGTTCCGAGCCTAACCGACGAGGCCAATAGCGAACCATCTGACCTGCGAGTATTCACTCTTTCGAGTGCCGCGGGATTGATTTGATCTTTCGCTTCTCCGGGTGGCCTATCGTTTCCCGCGTGGACGAACAGGAAAACCGGGAAGACGGCGTTGTCTATTCCGCGGAACTGCGGCACGCGGACGGCGAGTATTTCCTCACCATCAACGACCACCTGGGCGACAGGACCGAAGTCTTCCCGGTGTCGCGCAAGGCCGTGAAGAGAATCCCGCTCTACCTTTCCGCGCTCCGGAGCAAACTCCCCTGAGCCGTCGTCACCACCACCGCTGCCGCACCACGCGCCCGCCGGCCCGGGAGCCTTCGAGCAGGGAGTGCGCCAGCACGCTGTACAGGATGTCGTTCGGGCCGTCGGCGATCCGGAGCCCGCGGATGTCGCGGAGGCGCTTCTCCATCGGCGTGTGACACGTGTAGCCGTCGCTGCCGTGGAGCTGGAGCCCGAGGTCGACCGCGCGGTAGGCCGCGTCCGTGGCCAGCGCCTTCGCGGCGGAACAGGCCGCCACGTCCACGGCGTCCGCGTCCCGGTCCATGCTCTCCAGCAGCGAGAAGCACCAGGCGGTGGCCGCCTGCAGCTCCGCCGCCGCGGTACCGAGCCGGGAGACCACGGACGGGATGGTCGACAGCGACGTCCTGCCGACGCTGCGCCGGCGGGTACGGGCCATCGCCTCGTCGATCGCGGCGGCGGCCGCGCCGAGGCAGACCAGCGCCATCATCACGCGCCAGCCGGCGAAGTGCGCGTCGAAGATCCTGCGGCCGTCGCCGGGGGCGCCGAGCAGCCGGTCGCGCCCGACCCGTACGCCGTCGAAGTGCAGGTGGCCCAGGCTCCAGCCGCGCAGGCCCAGCGGGGCGGCGGTATGGGTGCGGACGCCGGGGGCGTCCGTCGGCAGCCACAGCGCCGACAGCGGCACCTCGCGCAGCCCGGCCCCGACGGCGGCACCGCCGGGGCCGGCGGGGCCGGCGGGGCCGCCGTCGGCGGCCAGGGCCGCGGCCTGTTCGGGCGTGACGACCTTGCAGAAGACGACGAAGCCGACGGCCTCGTCGACCCGGCCGACCAGGCCCTTGGTGCCCGAGAGCACCAGGTGGTCGCCGTGCTCGACGGCCGCGGTGCGCAGGCCGCGCAGGTCCGAGCCGGAGTGCGGCTCGCTGGCGGCGACGCCCGCCAGTTCACCGTGCTCCACCACCCGTTCGCGTACCGCGCGGACCACGCCGGGCGGCCCGTACCGCAGGGCCATCGCCCCGTGGCCCGAGCTGAAGACCTCGCGCGCGTCGCAGTCGCGCCGTCCGGCCAGGAACATCGCGAGCCCCTGCGCCACCCGCTCCAGCCCCGCGGGCACGACCGGGCCGTCGCCCCGGTCCGCGTCCCCGCCGCGCCCGCCGCCCGGTAGGTCCGCCGGGGGCGCCACGTCGAACCCCGTCAGCCCCGACCGGGCCGCGTGTCCGCGCAGTTCGAGCCAGGGCGGCCGGGCCGCGTCCTCCGTGACGGGCTCGGGCAGGTGCCGGTCGAGGAAGTCGGTGACGCGGGCGGTGAAGTCCGCGAGCGCGGGATAGCGGGCCAGCACGGCGCGGAACTCCGGGGAGGTCGCGTACGGGCCGCCGGCGGCCGGGAGTCCGGGCCCGGGGCGGGCCGGCGCGCGGCCGGCCGGCGCGGCGGACACCGGCGTCGCGGTTGCCGGCGCGGCGGTGGTCCGCGACGTCATCGGCCGCCCTCCGCTGCCTCGGCGAGGCTGCGTGGCCGCATGTCGGTCCACGTCCTCTCGACGTACTCCAGGCACGCCTGCCGGGAGTCCTCGGGAAGGGCGACGGTCCAGCCTCGCGGCACCTCGGCGAAGGCCGGCCAGAGCGAGTGCTCGCCCTCGTCGTTGACGAGCACCAGGAAGCGGGCTTCGTCGTCCTCGAACGGATTGGTCGCGTGCGTCATTCCACGCTCCTGGTTCTCAACGGACATTCATTGTCTCGGTTCAGCGGCTTTCTCACGGCACCGTGTGTTGTTACCACCCGAAGGAATGACCACCTGCTAAGCGTGCGCGGACCCGCCGGACTGCAGCTTCCACAGGGAGCTGTAGACGCCGCCGCGCGCGACGAGTTCGTCGTGGGTGCCCCGCTCGGCGACCTGCCCCCCGGGGGCCATGACGTAGATGCGGTCCGCGCCCTGGACGGTGGAGAGCCGGTGGGCGATGACGAGCATCGTGCGGTCGATCCCGAAGACCTGCAGGGCCCGCTGGATGGTGGCCTCGGTCTCGTTGTCGACGGCGGACGTGGCCTCGTCGAGGATGACGACCGGCGGGTCGCGCAGGACGGTGCGGGCCAGCGCGATGCGCTGGCGCTGCCCGCCGGAGAGCGCGGACCCCCGCTCCCCGACCCGGGTGTCGTAGCCGTCGGGGAGGCTGTCGATGAACGTGTGCGCGCCGGCCGTGCGGGCGGCGGCGACGAGCTGCGCCTCGGTGGCGTCGAAGGTGCCGTAGCGGATGTTCTCCGCGATCGTCGCGTCGAAGAGGAACGGCTCCTGCGTGACGTACCCGATCGTCCGCCGCAGGTCGGGCAGCGCCAGGCCGCGCACGTCGGCGCCGTCGAGCAGCACCTGACCGCGGTCGGGGTGGCGGAAGCGCATGAGGAGCTTGGCGACCGTGGTCTTGCCCGCGCCGGTGGTGCCGACGAGGGCGGTGGTCCGGCCGGGCGGGATCACCAGCGAGGTGTCGCGCAGCGCGGGCGGCCGGCCGGGGTAGGCGAAGGTCACCTTCCGCAGCTCGATCCGGCCCCGGCCGCGGGGCGGCAGCGCCCCGCGGCCTTCCCCGGGCAACTCCGCGGGCGGGCCCGCGGGCAGTTCAGCGGCCGGGCCCGCGGGCAGTTCAGCGGGCGGCTCCGCGGGCCCGGCCGGCTCCACGGGCAGCCGGTGCAGCCCCTCGATCCGGTCCAGGGCGGCCAGGGTGCGCTGGTAGTGGTCGGAGGCGCTGCCGACGCGGGACAGCTTCAGCATGGCGATGCCGGGGAGTTCGATCAGCGGGCCGAACGCCGCCGTCGCCAGCTCGCCCCGCAGCACGGCCCGCCCGCCCAGCAGCACCGTGCCGACGAGCGCGGAGCCGCCGGCCAGCCGCAGGATCTGCGGCGGCAGCGCGGCGCTGCGGCCGGCGGAGCGGTTGGCCTCGCTGCACCGGCCGTTCAGCTCGTCGATACGGGCGATCTCGTGCGCCTCCGTCGTCGCGGCCTTGATGGTGGTGTGCGCGTGCAGGTTCTCGGTCACCCGGCTGTTCAGCTCCGCCCGGCGCTCACCGCAGGCGGCGGTGTCCGCGACCGCGCGCTCGTGGAAGCGGAACGACAGCCAGGTGACGAGCGGGATCGGCGCGAAGGCGATCCAGGCGAGCTGCGGGGCGAGCAGCAGGAACATCGGCACGAGCAGCGCCAGGCCGGCGCCCATCTGCACGACGTCGTGCATGTTCGTCCCGACGAACGTGCCGAGCTGCCCGACGTCCTCGGACAGCACGGCGTTGACGCGGCTGACGCGGGCGTCCTCCAGGTCGGCCGGGGCCACGCTCTGGACGTGGGCGTAGGTGCGGATGCGCCAGTCGTCCTCGACGTCCTGGGCCAGCCCGCGCCAGGCGACGCCGGCGGCGTAGCCGGTGCCCGCCATGACGGCGCAGGCGAACGCGCCGGCGCCGGCGAGGGTGCCGAGCTGGGCGGAGACGCCGGTGATGCCGTAGCGGGCGAGGGTGGCGCTGCCGCCGCGCGCGATCAGCAGCACGATCGAGGGCGTGAGCGCGAACAGCGCCATCTCCGCCAGCGTGGACAGGGCGGAAAGCAGCGTCGCCACGGCGAACCTGCGCCGGTGCCGGCCGACGATGCGGGCGACGGCGTGGCCGCGCGGGCCGGCCGCACCGGGCCCCTCCCGGGCCCGGTCCGTTCTGTGCCACGCGCGCCGCACGACGGCGGCCGTCGCCGCGGCGGCCGCGCCGAGGGTCAGCAGCGGGCGCCGCAGGAGCCGCAGCAGGAGCGGTCCGCCGGCCAGGGCCGCCGCCACCGCGCAGCCGGCGCCCAGGATCCGGGGCAGCCGGCGGGCCGGGCCCCCGGGGGCCCGGCCGGGACGTACGGCAGGGGGGTGCGCGGTCGCCCCGGTGGCGTCGGGCGGGGCGGCGGGGTCGCGGCCGAGCAGCTCCGCGGAGGGCGTGTGCAGGGCGGTGAGCACGCGCTCGACCGCCGCGTGCAGCAGCCGGGCGGCGTCGCGCGGGCCGAGCGTGCGGTCGTGCCGCAGCAGCACCCGGCCGGTCACCGGGTTGACGCGGACGTCCGCGATGCCCGGCGACCGGCGCAGCGACGCCTCCGCCACCCGGGCCAGCCCGGGTCGGCCGCGGAAGAGGTCGACCTCCCAGCGCTGGCGGCCGGGCACGATCGAGCGCGGGCGCGGTCTGGCCCGGGCCCGGTGTCCGGCACGGGTGCGCGGTGCCGCCACCGCCACGCCGTTTGCGTGCGGGCCTGCGGCCAGGGTCGAGGTCATCGGGACAACCACCGGTCTCTCCTGCGGTGCGCCGCCGTGGGCGGCGCGGACGATCGGGTCACGTACGACGGGCGGGCGCTACCGGTTCACGTAGGTCCAGTACGCGGCGACGGCGGCCTCGTCGACGTCCGGGATGTCGATCCCGTACCGGCGCAGGCGCCGGGCGGTTCTGCCGTTGTCGAAGGCCGGCTGCGGCGGGCGTTCCGCCGCCGCCGCGGCGAGGCCCTCCAGGTGTTCGCGGTACGGCGCGATCGGCAGCTCCCGGCCGCGTTCGCCCGCCGCGCGCAGGCGTTCGAGCCACTCGGCGAGCGGCACCGCCGCGGAGCGCGTCCCGTACAGCCGGTCGTGACCGGCCAGGAAGGCGCCGGGTCCGGTGCGGCGCGGGTGGTGGAGGTGGTGGACGGCGCCCGGGCCGCCGTCGTTCCGCCGCACCAGCGCGACGAGGGCGCGGGCGAGGACGTCGACGGGGAGCAGCGCCTCGTCGAGCGCCGGCCCGGCCGGGTGGCAGCCGAGTTCCGCGCAGCTCACCAGGAGCCGGGAGAACATGTCGTCGCGGTTGACGGCGCCGGTCGCGGAGTGCGCCCAGATGCGGCCGAGGCGGTGGATGCCGCCGCTCGCGCCGCGCGCGAACGCCCGCGCCACCAGCCGTTCTGCGACCCACTTGGTCGCGGCGTAGCCCCTGCCGTACGGGTGCCGCTCGGCGTCGGTCGGCGACTCCTCGGTGACCGGCGGGGCGTCCGGCCGGTCCGCCCGGAACACCCCGAGGGTCGACAGGTGGTGGAAGGCCTTCGGCCGCCCCTCCGCCGCCAGCCCGAGCAGGGTGCGGGTGCCCTCGACGTTGGCCGGCCGCAGCCGGGCGTACGGCGAGAGGTGGTGGACGTGCGCGCCGGCGTGGACGATCGTGTCGACGGCGTCGCGCAGTTCGGCCCAGCGCTCCGGCCCGGTGCCGAGGCCGACGGCGCCGAGGTCGCCGGGGACGGCGACGATCCGCGGGTCGTCCGCGGCGGCGTCGAGGGCGTACGCCCGCAGCGCCGCGGCCAGCCGCTCGCGCGCCGCGGCCGCGGTGCCCGCGCGGACCAGGCAGTGCACCCGGGCCGGCGTGGCGCGCAGCAGCTCGGCGAGGAGGAAGGCGCCGACGAAGCCCGTGGCGCCGGTCAGCAGCACCTCCCGCGGGCCGCCGGCCGGCGGCGGGGCGGCGGCGAACCGCAGCGCCGGGCTGAGCCCGGCCTCGGTGTCCGGCACCGCCGAGGGCGCGGGCCGCTCGCCGCCGGCGGCGAGTTGCCGGGCGAGTCCGGCCGGGGTGGGGGTCTCCAGGAGCGCGGAGAGGCGGAAGGGGACGGCGAGCCGCTCGCCGATGCGGCCGGCGAGCCGGGTGGCGAGCAGGGAGTGGCCGCCCAGCTCGAAGAAGTCGTCGTCGACGCCGACCGCGGGCAGCTCCAGCGCCTCGGCGAACAGCTCGCAGAGTGCCTTCTCGTGCGGGGTGCGCGGGGGGCGGCCCGCGGCGGCCGCGGCCGGCGGGTCGGGCAGTGCGCGGCGGTCGAGCTTGCCGTTGGGCGTCAGCGGCAGCGCGGGCAGCGGCACGACCGCGGCCGGGACGGCGGGCGCGGGCAGCCGCTCGCGGAGGTAGGCGCGCAGCTCCGCCGGGTCCGGGTCGCCGGCGGCGGGCACCGCGTAGGCGACGAGCCGGGTGTCGCCGCCGCGGTCGGCGCGGGCGGTCACGGCGGCGCGGGCGACCGCGGGGTGGGCGGCGAGCGCGGCTTCGACCTCGCCGGGTTCGACGCGGTGGCCGCGGACCTTGACCTGGTCGTCGGCGCGCCCGGCGAAGTCGAGCCGGCCGTCGCGGCGGCGGCGGGCGAGGTCCCCGGTGCGGTACATCCGGGTGCCGGGCGGGCCGTACGGGTCGGCCACGAACCGCCGGGCCGTCAGCCCCGGGCGGCGCAGGTAGCCGCGCGCCAGGCCGGCCCCGGCGACGTACAGCTCGCCGGTCGCCCCGGGCGGCACCGGCTGCAGCGCGGCGTCCAGGACATAGGCGCGGGCGCCGGGGACGGGCCGGCCGAGCACGGGCGTGCCGGCGTCGTCGAGCCGCGCCTGCACGCAGTCGACGGTGCACTCGGTCGGGCCGTACATGTTGTACGCCGTCAGCCCGGGCACCGCGCGCAGCTCCCGCCACAGCCCTTCCGGCAGCGCCTCGCCGCCGAGGACGGCGAGGCCGGGGCGCCACCGCTCGCCGGTGAAGAGGCCGCGGTCGCAGAGGACCTGGAGGTACGAGGGCGTGAGGTCGACGCTGTCGATGCGCCGTTCGGTCAGCCAGGCCGCGAAGCGGTCCGCGTCGGTGAAGGTCGCGGCGGACGGCACGTGCAGCTCGTGGCCGGCGGTGAGGGCGGCGAGCTGCCCCCAGGAGGCGTCGAACGACACCGAGGCGGTCAGCGCCACCCGCAGCGGGCGGCCGCCGGCGCGCCGGGCCGCCGGGCCGAACACCCGCTCCCGGTACCGCTCGGCGACGGCGGCGACGCTCGCGTGCCGTGCGACGACGCCCTTGGGCGCGCCGGTCGAGCCGGAAGTGTAGATGACGTACGCCGGGTGCCCGGGCCGCGGTCCGGGCGCGGGGTCGGTGCCGGGCAGGTCCTGCAGCTCGGCGGCCGTCCCGGGCGCGTCGAGCAGCAGCCGCGGCGTGCCGGTGCCGAGGGTGCCGGCGGTGTCTGCGGCGGAGGCGGTGGCGGTGTCGGTGAGCAGCAGGACGGGGCGGGCGTCGGCGACCATGGCCGCGAGGCGGGCGGCGGGGTAGCCGGGGTCGAGCGGCAGGTACGCGGCGCCGGACTTGAGTACGGCGAGGAGCGCCACGACGAGGTCGGCCGAGCGCGGCAGGGCCAGGGCCACGATGTCCTCGGGGCCGGCACCGCGGGCGGCGAGGGCGTGCGCGAGCCGGTTGGCGCGGGCGTCCAGCTCGGCGTACGTCAGCTCCGTGCCGTCGGCCGCGACGGCGACCGCGCCCGGCGCGGCGCGTACCCGCGCGCGGAACAGCCCCGTCAGCGTGGACTCGGGCGGCGGTGCGGGGGCCGGGGCCCGGTCGTCGGCGGCGCCGGTGAGGCGGCGGCGCTCGGCGCCGGACAGCACGTCGATGCGGCTGAGGGGCCGTCCCGGTGCGGCGGCGGCCGCGCGCAGCAGCCGCACCCAGCGGTCGGCGAGGTCCTGCACGGTGCCGTGGTCGAACAGGTCGGCGGCGTAGTCGAGGGTGCCGGTCAGGCCGAGGGGTTCGCCCGTCGGGGAGCGCTGTTCGCCGATGCCGATGTCCAGGTCGAACTTGGCGGTCCGCGTGGGCACCCGGAGCCGGGTGGCCCGCAGCCCGGGGAGGGTGAAGGCGGACGTCCCGTCGGCGTCGACGGACAGCGCGACCTGGAAGAGGGGGTGGCGGCCCGGCGCGCGCGGCGGGCCCAGCGCCTCCACGAGCCGTTCGAAGGGCACGTCCTGGTGGGCGTACGCGGCCAGGGCGGTGTCGCGCACCCGCTCCAGCAGCTCCGCGAAGGTCGGGTCGCCCGAGGTGTCGGTGCGCAGCACCAGCGTGTTGACGAAGAAGCCCACCAGGTCGTCCAGCGCCTGGTCGGTGCGGCCGGCGATCACGCTGCCGACGGGCAGGTCGGTGCCCGCGCCGAGCTTCGTCAGCAGCGCCGCCAGGCCGGCGTGCAGCACCATGAACAGGCTGGCGCCCGAGCGGGTGCCCAACTCGGCAAGCGCGGCGTGCAGTTCGGCGTCGACGCGCAGCCGGACCCGGCCGCCGCGGTACGAGGCGACGGCGGGCCGGGGGCGGTCGCGGGGCAGCGCGATCTCGTCGGGCAGGCCGGCGAGCGCCGCCGTCCAGTGGCCGAGCTGGCGGTGCAGCAGCCCGTCCGGGTCGCCGGGGGCGCCGAGGAGCCGGCGCTGCCACCGGGTGTAGTCGGTGTAGCGGACCGGCAGCGGCTCCCAGCCGGGCTCCCGGCCGCGGCGGCGGGCGGCGTACGCGGTCGCCAGGTCGCGGCTGAGCGGGGCCATGGACCAGCCGTCGGCGGCGATGTGGTGGATGACGAGGCACAGGAAGGACTCGGCCGGGCCGCGCACGAACAGCTCGGCGCGCAGCGGCGGTTCGACGGCGAGGTCGAAGGCGTGGCGTACGGACTCCGCCAGCCGGCGCCGCAGCTCCGCCGCGCCGGCCACCTCGGTGACGGGCAGCGCGGGCCGGGCCGCGGCGGCGCCGAGGACCCGCTGCCGCGGCTCGCCGCCGGTGTCGGGGAAGACGGTGCGCAGGGTCTCGTGCCGGGCCACGACGTCGCCCAGTGCCCGTGCCAGCGCGGCCCGGTCGACCTCGCCGGTGAACCGCTGCACGAGCGGGATGTTGTAGGTGGCCCCGGGGCCCTCCGCACGGTGCAGGAACCACAGCCGCTGCTGCGCGTACGACAGCGGCACCGGCTCGGCCGCCGGCCGCGGCTCCGCGGTCAGCGCCGGCCGGGCCGGGTCCGCGCCGTCCAGCCGGGCCGCGAGCCGGGCGGCGGTGGGCGCCTCGAACAGCGTGCTGAGGGCGAGGTCGGCGCCGAGGGCGGTGCGGATCCGGGCCAGCAGGCGGATCGCCTGCAGCGAGTGCCCGCCGGCGGCGAAGAAGTCGGTGTCCGCGCCGACGTGCGGCACGCCCAGCACGTCGGCGAACAGCTCGCACAGCAGCCGCTCGCGGGGCGTGCGCGGCGGCGTGCCCACGGCCTCGCCGCCGTCGTGGCCCGGGGCGGGCAGCGCGGCGCGGTCGATCTTCCCGCTGGTGTTCAGCGGCAGGTCGCCGAGCATGACGAACGCCGCGGGCACCATGAAGCCGGGCAGCCGCGCGTGCAGGCGCTCGCGCAGCACGTCCGGGCGCAGCCCGTCCTCGTCCGCCACGACGTACGCGACGAGCCGGAGGTCGCCGGCCGGCGGGTCGCGGCGGGCGAGGACCGCGGCCCGGGCCACGCCTGGGCAGGCGCGCAGCGCGGCCTCGACCTCCCCCGGCTCGATGCGGAAGCCGCGGATCTTGACCTGGCGGTCGGCGCGGCCGAGGTAGTCGAGCTGCCCGTCCGGGCGCCAGCGCACCACGTCGCCGGTCCGGTACATGCGCGTCCCGGGCAGGCCGTACGGGTCGGCCACGAACCGCAGCGCCGTCAGCCCCGGCCGGCGCAGGTAGCCGCGGGCGAGGGCCACGCCGGCGAGGTACAGCTCGCCGGCGGCGCCCACGGGCACCGGCTGCAGCGCGCCGTCGAGCACGTACGCCCGGGTGCCGGAGTGCGGCTCCCCGATGGGCGGGGCGGTGCCGTCGGGGGTGAGCGGGCGGCTGGTGGTCACCATCGCGGTGGCCTCGGTGGGCCCGTAGACGTTCATGAACCGGCGGCCGGGGGCCCACCGCGCGACCAGCTCCGGCGGCACCGGCTCGCCGCCGCACACGAGCGTCCGCACGGGGCTGTCGGGCTCGGCCACCACGTCGAGCGCGGAGGGCGGCACGAAGGCGTGGGTGAGGCCGGAGCCGGGGTCGGTGACGACGGCCAGCGGGTCGTCCTCGGGGGCGAGCACCAGCACCGAGCCGGTGAGCAGCGCGACGTACGTCTCCCAGGCGGAGGCGTCGAAGCTGGGCGAGGCGAGCTGCGGGAAGCGGCTGCCGGGGGTGATCCGCAGCCGCTCGGTGTGGAACGCGACGAGGGACGCGACGCCCGTGTGCGGCACGACGACGCCCTTGGGGCGCCCGGTGGAGCCCGAGGTGTAGATCACGTACGCCGGGCGCCGCGGGTCGACGGGGACGCCGGGGTCGTTGCCGGGCCGGCCGGCGGCCATCCCGGCGAGGTCGGCCGGGTCGTCCACGACCAGGGCGGGGCGGGCGTCGGCGAGCATGAACGCGCGCCGCGCGGGCGGGTGTCCGGGGTCGACGGGCAGGTAGGCGGCGCCGGCCTTGAGCACGGCGAGTTCGGCGACGACGAGGTCCACGGAGCGCGGCAGGACGAGGGCGACGACGTCCTCCGCCCCGATCCCGCGGGCCGTCAGCGCGTGCGCGAGGCGGTTGGCGCGGGTGTTGAGCGCCGCGTACGACACGGTGGCGGCGCCCGACACCAGCGCGGGCTCCGCCGGGGTCCGGCGCACCTGTGCCTCGAAGAGCGCCCCCACCGGCGCGGCGGGCGCGGCGGCCGCGCCGGCGTCGCCGAGGGCGAGCAGCCGCCGCCGCTCGCCGGCGGGCAGCACGGGGAGCCGGCCGACGGGGAGGTCGGGGTCGGCGTCGGCGACGTACGCGAGGAGGTCGAGCAGCCGGCGCTGGGTGCCGGCCAGGTCCGCGGCGCCGGGCGCGGTGGGCGGCGCGTGCAGCCGCATGTGCGGTCCGGTGCCGTCCCGGCGGTCCCACACCATGATCATCAGGTCGGCGGCGAGCGGGAACGACAGGTTGTGGGCGGTGCAGCGGTGGCCGGCGAAGGAGATGCCGTAGTCGAAGCCGATGAGGTTGACCATCGGCGTGTACGCGGTGCCGGGGCCGCGGGACAGGCCGAGGTCGCGGTGCAGCTCCTCCGCGCGGTAGCGCTGGTGCGCCACGGCCTCGCGCATGCGCGCGTCGACCTGGGCCAGCAGGTCCCGCAGCGGCATGCCGGGCCGCACGGTCAGGCGTACGGGGACGCTGTTGGCCAGCATCCCCGGCGTGGCGCGGGCCGCCTCGCCCACCCGGCCGGCCACGGTCAGGCCGACGACGACGTCGCGGGCGCCGGTGCGGCGGTGCTCGTAGAGCGCGACGGCGGCGAACACCAGGCGGAAGCGGGAGATCCCGGCGCGCCCGGCCGCGGCGCGGAGGGCCTCCGGGCGGCGCAGGGGCAACAGCGGGGTCCGCGGCACCGGCCGCTGCGCGGGTGCGGCCGTGGGCGTCCCGGACGCCGGGCGCGGCGCGGGCAGCCGCGCGCTCCCGTCCCCCGCGTCCCCCGCGTCCCCCGCGTCCGCCGGGGGTGCCGCGGGCGCGGCACCGGGCGTCCAGCCGGCCAACTGCCGGGTCCAGTACGTCCGGTCCGCGTCCCGGTCCGCGGACCGCTGGTACTCCCGGTCGGCGCGGACCAGCGCCGCCAGCGGGCCGAAGGGCGAGGGGGCGGCGTCGCGGCCGCGGACCAGCGCCGTGTACACCTCGGCGACGCGGCGGGCCACGAGCGCGTAGCCGAACGCGTCGACGGCCGCGTGGTGGTACGTGTGGTACCACCAGAACCGGTCCGGTGCGAGCTTGAGCAGCGCGAAGCTGAACAGCGGCCCCGCGGCGAGGTCCAGGGGCCGGGCCGTGTCGGCGCCGACCCACTCCCGCCCGGCCGCCTCGGGGTCCGGCGCGCCGCTGACGTCGACGAAGGCGAGCCGCCACGGCAGTTCGCGCTCCACCACCTGTACGGGGCCGTCCGCACCCGGCACCAGCCGCACCCGCAGCGCGTCGGCCTCGCCGACGACCTGGCGCAGCGCCGCCTCGAACAGGCCCGGCTCCACCGGCCCGGCGATCTCCAGGTACTCCCCGAGCCGCAGCGCGGGGCCGAGCCGCGGGGAGCGCTGTTCGGCCAGCCACACCTCCCGCTGCCCCGCCGTCACCGGCAGGGTGTCCGCCGGCCCGCCGGGCGGATGGTCGCGGGGCGGCGCCTCGGCGCCGCCGTGCTCTGCGGAGACCTGGCTGTGGGACAAGGACGTACCTCCTGCTGGTGGCGGCAACCTCTGCTGGAGAACGGTGGCTTCGGGCACTCCGGCCCGGGGGAGGAAGATGTGGATCATCGTGCCAGCGCGAGTGGCCCGTTCCCGCATCTGGCGGCATATAGCACTCGAAGGAATGATGCGCGGTCTGATAGGCGGATTTCGGCGGACCGGCACGGGTCCGGCGGACCGTGCGTGCCGCGGGTTCCGCGGACGGCCAGAGCGCCGCCGGGGAGCGGGGCCGCCGTCGCCCGGACGCGCACTCGGGAGGGGTACCGAGACCCCCGCGGTACAAAGAGTCAGGCGTCGTCGACCGGGCGGACACGGACCGTACGGGTCGCCCGCCGACCGTACGACAGACACCCCGCGCCGGCCGGCCGGAGTGCCCGTGTCGCGGCGGTGCAGCGCCGGGCCCCCGGCCCGGGGCCGCCGTCCGCGCCCCGACCGCGAGGAGGTCCCCGTGCCCACCGACTCCCGAGTGTTCGCCGAAGCCGGCCGCGTGCTGCGGTACACGATCGCCGGGATCGTGCTGCTCGCCCTGGTCTACGTCGCGGGCATCTTCGTCTGGGGCGGCGCGTCCTGGTCCACCGCGCCCTTCCGGGGCGAGGCCGAGGCCCGCGACCGCACCGTGGGCTCGGGCGAGTTCCGCATCTCCACGTACGAGGAGTTCTTCGAGCTGTGCGCGGCGGTGCAGACGAAGGAGGGCGAGATCGACGCGCTCCGCGACGAGTTGGACACCGACCCGTCCGCCTACCGCACCGAGCAGATCAACACCTCCCTCAGCGCCCTCCGCGCGACGCGGTCCGAGCTGGTCCACGACTACAACGCCAAGTCCCGGCAGGAGCACCGCAAGGCGTTCAAGGACGCCGGGCTGCCCGCCGAGCTGAGCACCGACGCGAAGGAGACCACGTGCGCCGCCTGACCCGCATCCTCACCGCCCTCACCGCGACCGCCGCCCTCGCCCTCACCGCGGCGGCCTGCACGGACGACTCCTCCCAGGCCCAGGAGTCGCGGACGAAGCAGTCCGGCTACGACCGGCTCGTCAAGCGGCAGCCGGCGGAGGCGATGCGGTACTCGCCGACCCGGGAGACCATCAACAAGTGGGTCGACACCTGGGAGAAGCCCGGGAAGCTGTCGTACGTCTACCTGCAGAACGCCAACGGCGAGTACGGGTACTTCGTCCTGGAGGGGCTGCCGGTCTCGTACTGCGCGATGCTCACCCCGCCGGAGGAGGTCGACTCCTCCAACACCGGCATGGTGACCAAGACGGCACCGGGCATGGACGGCGTCTACTACTCCGGCAGCCAGTGCAGCGCGTACTACGGCTTCGACGCCACCAGCGGCGCGTACATCGAGTTCACCATCGGCAGCAACCAGAGCTTCTTCCTCTACGACAAGCCCATTACGCTCCCGGAGTTCCGCAACGCGACGCCCCTGGGCCAGACCCGCATCGAGGACGGCAGGGTCGCCCGCTAGGGCCGGCGGGGCGCGGGGCCCGGGCCGGCGTCCGCGCCGGCGTACCGCGGACGGCCGGCGGGCCGGTAGACGTGGACCGTGACACCGCCCGGGAAGGCCCGGAAGTCCGCCAGGTCGAGCGCGGCGTCGGGCCCGTTGCCGGGGAACAGCCGGGTGCCCTGGCCGACGACCACCGGATAGGTGAACAGGGTGATCTCGTCGACCAGGCCGTCCGCGAGCAGCGTGCGGACCAGCCGGCCGCTGCCGTGCACCTGCAGTTCCCCGTCGCCTCCGGCCCTCAGCTCCCGGACGGCGGAAGCGACGTCGCCGGACAGGACGCGGGTGCCCGCCCACCGCGGCTCGGTGAGCGTCTGCGACGCCACGTACTTGGGCCGCCGGTTGAGCGGTCCCGCGATGGGGTTGTCGTCGGGGTCCGGCATCGTGCCCCAGGAGCCGGCGAAGATCTCGTAGGTCCTGCGGCCGAAGAGGAACGCGTCGGCGCGCCGGTACACCTCGCCGAGGTACGTCTCGGCCTCGCCCCCGAACAGCGGCAGCGCCCAGCCGCCCCGCTCGAACCCGCCCCTGCGGTCCTCGTCCGCCCCGCCGAGGCCCTGCATCACTCCGTCGACGGAGACGTTCGTGACGGTCGTCAGCTTCATGGTCACTTCCTTTCCCGGGCCCCCGGCGGGTGCCCTCTCACCGGTGCCACGCACGCCGGTCCACGGATCCGGCACCGCTCGGCGACATTCTTTCCAGCCGCGCGCGAGCGGCGCCCGCGGGGCGCGCTCCCGGGCGGGACGTCCCCGCTGCGCGTGTGGCGCAAATTCAGCCTGTACGAACCTCCACCCCCGTCCTCTCCCCCGCGCCGCGCCGCCGGGGCGGGCGACGCCCTCCGCCGGGTCTTCGCGGGCCAACCGCGGGTAACATTCCGGATGTTCCCGCACAAATGATCAACGCCAAGCCGCCGCCAAGAGCACGGCAAGAAGGATGGGCGAAACTTTCGGCCACGGACCCCGGGCTGCTCGCGGAGGTGCGGAGCGCCGACGCCGCCACGGTGGCCGTAAGCGATCCCCCTTCTCCGCTCTCCCACGAGGTCCCGGGACGACCCCCGCGCAACTGTCATCTCGTAGCAGAGAAACGGAGAGCGAATGAGAGGCCTCAACAAGATCCGGTTATTGGCCGCGGCGGCGCTGGCGCTGGCGTTGGCCGGCGGCGGAGTGGGCTCCTCGGGCCCGGTCGCCGAAGCCGCGTACGCTGCGGGCGGGCCGGGCGGCTCCGGCACCCTCACCGCCGACGCCCCGGTCACGGTGGTGGCCAGCGGGCTGCACGAGCCGCGCAGCCTGACCTGGGGCCCCGACGGCCGCCTGCTGGTCGCGGAGGCCGGCACCCCGGGCGGCTCGTGCGCCGGCCCCGACCTCGACTCCCTGGCCTGCTTCGGCCTGCGGGGTACGGTCGCCGACGTGTCCTCGGGTACGCCGGAGCGCATCGTCACGGGCCTGCCGTCGAACTTCAACACCGGCGAGTCCGTCGGCCCCAACGGCGTGAAGTACCTCGACGGCAGGCTGTACGTGCTGGCGCCGGGCTCGCCCTACGGCGTGCCGTCGTGGGTGCCCGACAGGCTGGAGCGGAAGCTCAAGAGGCAGTACGGCGCACTGATCGACATCACCCACGGGCACGCCGTGGTGAAGGCCAACCCCGGCGAGGTCAACTACCGCTGGATGCAGGAGAACCACCCGGAGTACTTCGAGCGCCCCGGCTTCGACGCCAACGTCTACGACATGACCCCCAAGCCCGGCGGCGGGCTCTACGTGATCGACTCCGCGTCGAACACGCTCAGTTCCATCGACCGCCGCGGCCACGTCGAGGTCCTCGACTTCATGCCGTACACCCCGGCCGGCACCGACGCGGTGCCCACGTGCATCGACACCGGCCCGGACGGCGCGCTGTACATGGGCCAGCTCACCGGCTACGGCAACTCGGGCACGGCGGCGAACGTCTACCGGTACGACCCGGACGTCGGCGACTGGGAGGTCTGGCAGTCCGGCTTCAGCACCATCACCGGCTGCGGCTTCGGCACGGGCGGCGACTTCTACGTCACGGAGATGGCCACCACCGGCATGCCGTGGACCGGCGACCCGGAGGGCGACGTCGTCCAGATCGCCGAGGACGGCACCCGCACCACGCTGGCCGAGGGCGAACTCCTCGCCCCGCACGGCTTCCTGGCGGGCCCGGACGGCTCCGTCTACGTGGCCAACAACTCCCAGATGTGGCCCCGCGGCCAGGCCACCGACGGCCAGGTCGTCAAGATCGGCTGACCTGCGAGACGCCCTCGACCCCGAGTGCGGCCGGCCGGCCCGCCACGCCGGCGCCGCACCCGGCGGGGGGACCGCCTCCTGCGCAACCCCTTGCCAAACGGCGTTCCCACGTGAGAATCCAGCGGAGGCCCACCACCTCACGGACCCCAGGAGCGCCGGATGACCTCTTCGTCCCGTCTGTCCCGCCGTCATCTCCTCGGCGCCTCGGCCGTACTCGGCGCGGCCTCGGCCCTCGGCCTGCCGGCCGCCGCACGCGCCGCGGGCGGCGCCGCCGCGGGCGCGGTGGTGCCCGTCGACTGGAGCCCGCTCCGTCCGTACCGCGCGAGGGACGCCGCCGGGCGGCGGATCCGGGCGATCCTGGCGGGCAGCGCGCGCTACCTCATCGGCCCCTGGTACGCGGCGACCTACCGCACGTACCTCCCGGACGGCTACATCGACCTCCGCGGCACCGACGAGCGCGCGATCCGCCTTCCCGCCATGGCCGCGGTCGCCGCCACCACCGCCCTGGCCACCGGCGTGTACGACCCGCGCGGCCTCTCCGCCGCCAACGCCGCCGTCCGCACCCGCAACCTCGTCCGCACCCTCGCGGCCCGGCACCTCGCCAGCAACGACGACCCCGCCACCCGCTGGGGCAACGGGTGGCAGACCGCGCTGTGGGCGTACTACACGGCGCTCGCCGGCTGGCTGTTCTGGGACGAGCTGGACGACCGGGAGCGCGGCCACCTCGCCGCGATGACGGCCTGGGAGGCGGACCGGCTGACCACCGGCGACGACGTCCACCTCGTCGGCACCTCCGGCCACCAGCTCTACGAGAGGCGCCGCGACGGCACCGCCGTCACCCCCGGCGACAGCAAGGCCGAGGAGGACAACTGGAGCGCCGCCGTGCTCTCCCTGGCCGAGGCCATGATGCCCGGCCACCCGCACGCCCCCGCCTGGGCGCGCCGCAACGTCGAGCTGCTCCTGGCCGCCGCCGCCTGCCCCGCCGACCTCACCGGCGACGAGACGGTCAACGGCATCGAGCTGTCCACCTGGCTGCAGGGCACCAACATCGCCGACGACGGCACCCTGGACAACCACCACATCCTGCACCCGCTCTACATGGTCGCCTTCGACCAGAGCCTCTACGAGGGGTTCGTCTACGGCCTCGCGGGCCGCAGCGCGCCCCGGGCGGCCCTGCACAACATCACCCGCGTCTACTCCGCCCTGGTCGACAAGCCCTTCCCGGTCCCCGGCGGCACCGCGAAGACGATCTACCAGCCGGGCAGCGGCGAGATCCACTACCCCGAGGGCAACGACTGGGGCACCCACTTCCCCTTCTACTTCGGCAACTTCGACCTCCTGGTCTCCCTGACGGCCCAGGACACCGGCATCGACCCGGCCGCGGCCAGGTGGGAGCGGCTCCACAACGAGGAGCAGCTGCGGCTGATGGCCCGCTTCGACGACGGCCGCACGTACGGGGCGTCCGGGGAGAACACGTACTACGGCCGCGAGCACCGCATCGGCGCCATGGCCGGCCAGGCGTTCCTGACCCTGTGCGTGGCCCGGAACGGCAGGCTGCGCTTCACGTAGCGCGCCGCGCCCCGGCGCACCGCCGCGGGTCCCCGGTCAGCGGGTGAGCGGCCCGTCGAGCAGCGCCAGGACCGGGCCCGCGGTGACGCCGAGGACGACGGAGGCCGCCGCGGCGGCGTACGCCGTCCGGGCCGCGGGCCGGACGACCGGGTGGGTGCGGGGCCCGGCGGAGACGGCCGGATGGATCCAGCGCAGGTAGTAGAAGAGGGAGGCGACGGTGTTGGCCGCGGCGACGACGGCGAGCCAGGCGTAGCCGCCGTCGACGGCCGCGGTGAAGACCTCCAGCTTGCCGAGGAAGACCGCGGTGGGCGGTGTGCCCAGCAGGCCGAGGAGGCAGACGGCGAAGCTGACGGCGAGGGCGGGGCGGGCCCGCAGCAGGCCGCGGTAGTCGGCGGGAGCGCGGGCGTGCGGCAGGGCGCAGACGACGGCGAAGGCGCCGAGGTTCGTCAGCGCGTACGCGGCGAGGTAGTACAGCAGCGCCGGCTGGGCCGCGCCGGAGCGGGTGGCCACCGCGACGGGCAGGAGCAGGTAGCCGACCTGGCTGACGGTGGAGTAGGCGAGCATCCGCCGGACGTCGGTCTGGAAGAACGCGGCGAGGTTGCCGAGCGTCATGGACGCGGCGGCCAGCACGGCGATCAGCTCGTCCCAGGGCGCTCGCGTGCCGGCGAGCGGCACCGCGGCCAGCCGGTGGAGCGCGGCCAGCGCGCCCGCCTTGGGCAGGGTGGTGAGCAGCGCGGCGGCGGCCGGGCTGCTGCCCTGGACGGCGTCGGGCACCCAGAAGTGGCCGGGCACGCCGCCGGCCTTGAACAGCAGCCCGGCCAGCACCCCCACGGTGCCGGCGGTCACGAGACCGGCCGGGGCGCCGGGCAGTTCGTCGCCGAGCCTCGGGTACGCGCTGGCCCCGCCCGCCGCGAACAGCAGGGTGATGCCGGCGAGCATGACGGCGCCGAGGAGGGCACCGGTGACGAAGTACTTCAGCGCCGCCTCGGTGCCGGGCGCGTCCTTGCGGAAGCCCGCCAGGGTGTACGCGGGCACGCTCGCCAGCAGGTAGGCGGCGGCGAGCAGCAGCAGGTCCTGCGCACCGGCCAGCATCAGGGCGCCGAGGGCGGTGAGCTGGACGAGGACGGAGAACTCGCTCTCGCGCGCGTCCGCCCGGAACGCGGCGCGGCCGAGGACCAGCACGACGAGGGTGCCGGCGAGGATGACGACGCGGACCGTCGACGTCACGGCGTCGACGGCGAAGGCGCCGTCGAACGCGGGCTCCGGCCCGTCCGCGACGGCGGCCCGGCGGACGGCCGCCGCGATCCCCGCGGCGCACGCCGCCGCCCCCAGGGCGGCGACCGGCCACTGCCGGTGCCGCGGCAGCCAGGAGCCGAGCAGCAGGCCGAGCACGGCTGAGGCGGCGAGGAGGACTTCGGGCAGCAGGTCGAGCGGGTTCTCGTCCATGCCGCCCGCCGCGGTGAGGGCCGTGCCGGCCGTCGTCGTCGCGTTCATCGGGCGACGAGTTCCAGCACGGTGCGCGAGAACGGCTCGATGACGTCGAGCACGAAGCGCGGGAAGACGCCGAGCACGACGGCGAGGGCCAGCAGCGGCACGATCGACGCCACTTCGTGGGCGCGGAGGTCGGGGAACGGCCGCGGCGTACCGGGGCTGTCGGGCAGCCGCAGCGGGCCGAGGAAGACGCCCTGCAGCGCGCGCACGAGCAGCGCGGCGGTCAGCAGGATGCCGAGCGCGGCGAGCGCGGTCGCCACCGGGCGCGGGCCGAGGCTGCCGGCCAGGATCTGGAACTCGGCGACGAAGCCGGAGAAGCCCGGCAGCCCGAGCGAGGCGAAGACGGCGACGCCGGTGAGCGCGGCGAGGACCGGCGCGCGGGCGGCGACGCCGGAGTAGGCGTCCATGGCGTAGGTGCGGCCGCGCTCGTGGAGCGCGCCGGCGAGCAGGAACAGCGCGCCGGTCAGCAGGCCGTGGCTGACCATCTGGTACGTGGCTCCGGTCACGGCCAGCCGGCGCGCGTCGGCGGTGTCCGCGCCCAGCGCGGCGGCGGCGCCGACGGCCAGCAGGACGTACCCCATGTGGTTGACGGAGGTGTACGCGATCATGCGCTTGAAGTCGGTCTGCGCCAGGGCCACCAGCGCCCCGTAGAGCACGGAGACGACGCCGGTGACGACGAAGACCAGCGCGTACGTGCGCCACGCCCCCGGCAGCAGCGGCATGGCGATGCGCAGGAAGCCGTACGTGCCCATCTTCAGCAGCACCCCGGCCAGGATCGCCGAGCCGGCCGCCGGGGCCTCCGTGTGCGCCGGCGGCAGCCAGGTGTGGAACGGCACCGTGGGCGTCTTGACGGCCAGGCCGAGGCCGACCGCCAGCAGCACGAGGGCGCCGTAGCCGGACCTTCCGGCCAGCGGGTCCGCCGCGGAGAGCGCGACGATGTCGAAGGTGTGCGGCTCCGCGGCGAGGTACAGGCCGATGAAGCCGAGGAGCAGCGCGAGCGAGCCGGAGAAGGTGTAGAGGAAGAACTTCTGCGCGGCGCGCGCGGCGCCCGCGTGGCCCCAGCCCGCGATGACGAAGTACATCGCCACGATCGACAGGTCGAAGAAGACGAAGAAGAGGATGAGGTCGAGCGCGGCGAACAGGCCGAGGCAGGTGGTCTCCAGGAGGAGGAACAGGGCGGCGAACTCCCGCACCCGGCGGGTCTCGCGCAGCGCGTACAGCGCGCAGGCCGGGAAGAGCACGGCGGTCAGGGCCAGCAGCGGCAGCGACAGGCCGTCGACGCCGACGTGGTAGCCGACGCCGGCGCCGGGGATCCAGCGGACGTGCGTCTCGTACTGGATACCGCCGCCGTGCTCGTAGCCCGCCCAGAGCGCGACGGTCAGCGCGAGCACGGCGCCGGACGCCGCCGTCCAGACCGTCAGGACGACCCGGCGCCCGGCGGCGCGCGGCAGACACAGCAGCCCGGCCGCCGCGGCGGCCGGGAGGAAGACGATGGCCGTGAGCACGAGGGGGGTCACCTCACGAGGACGAAGACGGCGGCGAGGACGGTGAAGGCCGCGACGGCCTGGGCGAGATAGGTGTGCAGCTGGCCGGTCTGCGGGCGGCGGGCGAGCCGGCCGAGCGCGCGGCCCGCGGCCCCGACGCCCTCGACCGCGCCGTCGACCGCACCCTCCAGCCGGCGGTCGACGCCGCGGGCGAGCCGGACGGCCCCGCGGGCGAGGCCGTCCACGCCGCGGTCCAGGACCCGGTCGTCGAAGGCGGCCAGCGCGGCGGCGAGCCGCCGCACCGGGCGGACGAGGAGGGCGCGGGCCGCGGCCTCCAGGCCGAGCCACGCCGCGGCGGCCGAGGTGAGCCGCGCGGGTACGGGGGCACGGCGGTCGCCCCACGCCCAGACGGCGGCCGCCGCGGCCAGGGCGAGCCCGGCGGAGAGCACGAGCTCCCAGGCGTGCGGCGCGGCTTCGCCGCGAGCGCCGAGGCGGTCGGCGACGGCCGCGCGGGGGCCGGGCAGCGCGAGGACGCCGAGACCCGCGGCGGCGAGGGCGAGTACGGCGAACGAGAGCGCCCCGGGGAGCGGGACGGCGGACGCGGCGGGGCTGCGGTCGGGAGGGCCGGCGGTGTCGGTGTCGGCGCGCGGGTCCCTCGGCCCGGCGGGCGGCGCGCCCTGGAGCGCGCCGCCCGGCGCGTCCGCCGGAGCGGCGGAGGCGGCTTTCCCGGCTGGGGTGCGGCTGGGTTCCGCGGGCCGGACCCGGGCGGGTTCCGCGGGCGGGAGCCGGGGTTCCTCCCCCGCCGGCACCCGGGCACCCGCCGCGGGCGACTCCCGGGCGGCCTCCGCCGCCCCGGGCGGGTGCCAGACGTACCACAGGGCCTTGGCGCTGTAGACCGCCGAGACCACGGCCGCGGCCACCCCCGCCGCGTACAGCGCCGGGCTGTGCTCCAGCGCCCCGGCCAGCAGCACGTCCTTCGCGGCCCAGAGCGCCAGCGGCGGTACGCCCGCGAGGCTCAGCGCGGCCACGGTGAACGCCGCGCCCGCGCCGCGGGTCCGGCGGGCGGCGCCGCGCAGCGCGGGCAGGGTGCGCGCGCCGAACGCCGTCAGCCAGCAGCCCGCCGCCAGGAAGGCCAGGCTCTTCGCCGCCGCGTGCGCCGCGAGCTGCAGGGTGCCGCCGGTGGTCGCGGCCGTCCCGGCCGCGAGCACCATGAAGCCGATCTGGGCGCAGCTGGAGGCGGCGAGCAGCTGCTTGAGGTCGGTCTGCGCCACCGCGACCAGGCCGAGGGTGAGCGCCGTGGCCGCGCCGGCCCAGGCCGCCGCGTCGTCGCCCCAGCCGGAGGCGGCGAGCAGCGGCCGCAGCCGCAGCAGCAGGTACGCGCCGGCGACGACCATCGTCGCCGAGTGCAGCAGCGCCGAGACGGGCGTGGGGCCCTGCATCGCCCGCGACAGCCAGAAACTGAACGGCAGCTGGGCGGACTTGCCCAGCGCCGCGACGAGGACGCCCGCGGTCAGCAGGTGCAGCCACGGTGCCGGCACCCCCGCCAGCCCGTCCAGCTCCGTCCCCGCCGCCGAGCCGCCGGCCAGGGCCGCGCCCGCGGCCAGGTACAGCCCCAGGTCCGCGCCCCGGGTCGTCACGAACGCGACGCCCGCCGCCTCCACCCGCGCCGGATCGCGCCACCAGAAGCCGATCAGCGCCCACGACGCGGCGCCCATGGCCTCCCAGCCCATCAGCAGCGCGGGCAGGGTCGTCGCCGTGACCGTGACGAGCATGGCGCCGCTGAACAGCAGCATGAGGCCGAAGAAGCGGGCCCGCGGCTCGCCGGCGCCGACGTCCGCGACGCTGGCGAGCAGCACGGCCAGGGTGACGGCCGCGACGGTCACCGCCACCGGCCCGGACAGGCCGTAGGCGCCGAGCCCGAAGGGCAGCCCCGCCAGCAGCGGCGCCTGCGCCGCCGGCCGCTCGACGGCGGCGTACACCGCCAGGGCGAGCACGGCGGCGGCGACCGCGACGGCCGCGCCCGGCGCGTACCGGTCGGCCCGGCGGCCGGCCGCGGCGAGCAGCGCGCCGGCGGTGAGCGGCACGGCGACCAGCGCCCACAGCGCCGCGGTCACTCCTTCAACTCCGCGGCCTCGTCGGTCATGTCGGCCTCCCGGGTGCGGAAGAGCGCGGTGACCACGGCGAAGCCGACGGCCATCTCCACCGCCATCACGGTGACGGCCAGCACGACGAGCACCTGCCCGTCGGTGGCGGCGGGAGCGACGAAGTGCCAGACCGCGGCGGCGGCGAGGATGACGCCGCCGAGCATCAGCTCCAGGCCCATCATCAGCATCACGATCGACTGCTGGGTGAGCGCGCCGAACAGCCCGATGCAGAACAGGGCGGCGGCCGCCAGCAGGAACAGCTCCAGCGTCACGGGCCCGCCCCTCCGCGTACGCGAGCGCCGCCGTCCCCGCCGTCCCCACGGTCGCCGGCGCGGCGGGCGCGCAGGTCGTCGCCGAAGCGGTCGTACCGGCCGCGCCGGGTGGCGAGCACGACGGTGGCGACGATGGTGGCGAAGAGGGCCAGGCCCAGCGTCATCATGGTCAGCATGTGCGGGCCCATCAGCGACTCGCCCAGCGCCTTCGTCGGATCAGCGGCCGGCTCCCCGCGCCGCCGGGGCCACGGGGTCAGCAGGACGCCGGCGGCCAGGAGCACGAAGACGCCCCCGGAGATCACCGCCGCGCCCCGCCTGTTGTGCAGCATCGACATGGGCATCAGCCCGGCCGGGTTCATCATGAACATCACCATGAACACGCCCATCAGGGCCATCTCGATCGTCATCATGAGGACGACGACCACGCCGAGGTAGTCGAGACCGAGCCGGACGACCAGGCCGCCGACGCACAGCAGGGACGCCAGCAGCGCGTACGTCGCCCTAGCCATGGACGCGAAGCGGAACACCATGACCGCGGCGGCCACCGCCGGCCCGGCCAGCGCCCAGAACACCACGTCATCGAGCATCCGTGCGGGCTCCTTCCCTCATCGGTTCAGGACGACGACGGCGACGACCAGCGCCTGCAGCAGCGTCAGCGGCACGAGCACCGTCCACGCGAACTCCAGATAGCGCTCCATGCGCAGCGTCGGCAGTAGCCGCCGCCCGGCCACCAGCAGTCCGAGCACAGCGGCCGTCTTCAGCAGCGTCCACGCCCACGCCGGCAGCCACGGCCCGTGCCCGCCGCCCAGGAACAGCGGGACGCTGAACCCGGCGGTGACCACCAGCAGCAGCCACCGCCCGGCCAGCAGCACCAGCCGGTCCACGCCCGCGTGCTCGGCGGCCGCACCGCCCGCCGCGTCCCGCCCCAGCGGGTGGTCGAACGGGCCCCAGAAGGCCATCGCCAGCGCGCTCAGCAGGAACACCGCGAACGCCGCCGGCATCCACACCGCGAACCACAGCCCCCGCTGGGCCGCCACCACCTCGCCCACCCGCAGCGACTCGGCGCCCAGCGCCGCGGTGGTGATCGCGAACATGTGCGGCAGTTCGTACGCCAGCCCCTGGGCGAGAAAGCGGTAGCCGCCGATCAGCGACAGCGCCGAGTTCGGCCCCCAGCCGGCCAGCCACACCGCCGCCCACGCCAGCGCCTCCATCGCGTTGAACCACACCACGCCCACGACCGGGTCGGTGACGGCCCGGAACCCCCACGGGAGCACGGCGCCGGCGAGCACGGCGGCGACCGGGACGAGCGCGATGCCGATACGGCCCAGCCACGGGTCGCCGGCGGTGGTGCGCCGCGGCTGCCCGCCCAGCAGCCGCAGTCCCGTGCGCAGCGGCGCCGGGGCCGCCCGCAGCGGCCGGCCGCCGCGACCGCGCTCGGCCGCGGCGGTGAGCACGGCGTCGAGCCCCGCGACGACCGCCGCCGCGGCGACGAGGGCGAACGGCAGCAGCACGACGGCCCACAGCGGCGCGGTGTCAGCCACGGACGACCGCCCCCACCTCGTCGAGGTCGGGGTCGAGGCTGGCCACGATCACGCGCGCGGACGCGAACTCGGCGCCGCGCAGCAGTTCCGGCAGGGCGTCGAGCAGCGCGTCCGACGGCGCCCGGGGGCCGCCGAGCCGCCCCCGCGGGCCGTCCCGGTCGTACGGCCGCAGGGGCCGGTCGTCGTCCGCCTCGGCGGCGCAGCGCACGGCGTCGTCGAGCCAGACGAGCAGCCGGTCGTACGCGTCGCCGTCCGCGGCCAGCGCCGGGCCGGTCACCCCGAACCGCCGCGCCCCGGCCGCGGGCAGCGCGCCCAGCCCGGCGGTCAGCCCGCGCAGCACGCGCGAGCGCCGGACCCGGCGCACGAGACGGCCCAGCTCGGCACTCCACTCCCGCGCCGGCGCCCCGCCGAGCACGGCGTCGCGCAGCCGCCGGGCCCGGGCCGCCGGGTCGGGCCATCCGGAGACCGCGAGCAGGCGCGCGGCGCTGTCGAGGTGCGCGGCGCAGCGGCGCCGGGCGGCGGTGCCGCGGGGGACGTGCGCACCGCGCGCGGCGCGCAGCCACGGCTCGTCCCAGTACGGCAGCCCGCCCGGAGCAGGCGGCGGGAGGGGGCGTACCCCGGCGTGCTGGACGACGTCTCCCTGGAGCGCGACGTCCAGCACCAGTCCCGCGGGCCAGTCGGCGAGCCCCGGGCCGAGCGGCAGGTGCAGCCGGTCCAGGCGGAGCCCGTCGCGGTCGTCGGCCCGCCCGGCCATGGGCAGTCCGGCGACGACACCGCCGTGCCCGTGGTGCTCCCCGTGGTCTCCGTGACCGCCGTGGTCGTCATGACCATCGCGGCCGTCGTGACCACCGTGGCCGTCATGGTCGTCGTGGTCGTCGTGGCCGCCGTGACCACCGTGACCGTCGTCACCACCGTGGCCGTCATGGTCGTCGTGGCCGTCGTGATCCCGATGCCCGCCCTGGTCCGCGTGGCCGCCGGGCCCGTCGTGGTCTGCCGAGTGCTCGCCACCGTCCCCGGGGACCGGCGCCGCCGCCGGACGGACCAGCGTGTCCAGTGCCGCTTCGACGTCGTACGCCCCGGCCACGGCGGACCGGGCCTTCGGGGAGGGGATCTGCCGCCAGAGCCCCTCCACCCACTCCTCGTCCGCCGCCCCGGCCGCCCCCACGACCACCAGCGCGCTCGCCGCCGCCGGACTCGCGGCCACGGGCCAGCCGCGCCGCCGCAGCCCCGCCTCCACCGCCAGCCGCGTCTCCGTGGCCCCCGGCAGGCAGGCGAGGAGAACGGCGGGGTGCCCCGCGCCGATCCGGAGCAGCACGTCCCTCAGGCCCACCGCAGCGCGCCCTCGCGCCGGGCGTAGGCCACGGCCGCGAGGAGGATGCCCAGGAAGAGGAACATCTCGACCACGGCCGACGTGCCCCTCTCACGGACCACGCGCACCCACGGGTACATGAACAACATCTCCATGTCGAACGCCAGGAAGATCATCGTCACGGGGTACCAGCGGACGTGGAACCGGGAGAACGCGTGCTCCTCGGGCGGCAGTCCGCCGCTGAACGGCCCTGATTCCAGCGGTCGCTGTCCGGCCCGCAGCCACGCGCCCAGCCCGTGCAGCGCCGCGAGGCCGCCGATCACGACGCCGAGCAGCACCGGCACCGGCTCCCATGCCGCCATGGCGAGCATCATGCCCGACACCCCGCGTCACGGCCAGACGCCACGACCGACAACGGAGGAAGCGGCTCCGCCGCCGCGGTCACAGCAGGCGGCGGATCTCTCCCCGGACCCGGTAGAAGCCGCCGGCCGCCGCGTGCAGGGAGTCCACGACGTAGCGGGCGCCCGGCTGCCGTATCGCCCGCGGGAACTGGACGTTCCACGACGGTTCGTACCCCTCGGTCAGCACGTGCACCCGGACGCGGCCGCCTTCCTGGACGCACTCCACGACGACCGCTCCGGCGGGGGCGTGGGCGACGCTCTCCACCGCGCTCACGGCCGTGGCCGGCGCGTACGTCGGCAGGGCCGCGTCTAGCTTGACGTCCCGCGCCACCGGCACCGTGCCCTGCTGCGCCGCGGCGACGGCGGCCTCGCTCGCGTCCACGCAGACCAGCGAGCCGTCGGTGGTCACCAGGTACAGGCGTTCTCCGCGGTACTGCATCGACAGCGCCGAGCCGCCGCCCGTGCCCAGCTTCCACAGCCGGGCGCCGTCGCGGTCGAAGCAGTAGACGGACGACTGGGCGTCACCCGCGAAGACGAACCGCCCGCCGGGCGAGGTGGCGCACGAGTACACCGCGCTGTCGCAGGCGTACGTGGCCTCGATCGTGCCGGTGGCCTTCGAGAGCCGCTGGGTCACGCGGTGCGCGGTGCCCGCGTACACGGCGTCGTCCTCCTGCCAGCCGAACAGGACGCCGCCCCGCGTGGCCGTGTGCCACAGCTCGCCGCTGCCGTCGGGCGCGTACGCGGTGACGCCGCGGTGGTGGCCGTGGTAGACGGCCCGCTCGTCGGCGCGGACCAGCCAGGCGTGCTCGCCCCGGCTGCGGCGGGCCCACTGGTACTCGTCCTCGTGGTCGATGACCGTGAGCAGACCGGCGCGGTCCGAGACGCTCAGCACGCCCTCGTGGATGTCGAGCCAGAAGATGTCGACGTCGGCCGCGATGTCGTACGCGGCGAACGGCAGCTTCGAGGACAGGTCGTAGACCCGGCCGTCGTCGCAGCCCGCGTAGATCCAGAAGTCGTCGGCGACCAGGCACTTCACGCCGTCCGGCAGGCCGAACCGGGCGAGGACCCCGCCGTCGTGGTCCAGGGTGTAGACGTCGCCGGCCTGGTTGCCCACCCAGCAGCGGTCGTCGTCGACGTGGATGCCGAACGCCGAGGAGCCGGTGCGGAACCGCCACAGCACCGGGGCCACGCGACGCGCGGTGGACGGGGCCGACGCCACGGAACGCCGGGTCACCGCGCGGGGGGCGCGCTGGCCCGGCACCGCCGGGGCGTACCCCTTGCGGACCTTCTCCCCCACCTTCTTCGCCGCGGCCGCCTTCGCCTTCTCCGCCGTGGGAAACGTCGTCGTCTGCGTCTGCCCGGCGGCGCCGATCCGCCCGTAACGCACCGTCACCACTAAGCCGTCGACGCTCACTTCGTAGAACTTGTGCGCCCCGCCGCCCTCCTGTGACAGCTCCAGATACGTGGTCGACTTCGTGGACCCGGCAGGCATGGCAGACCCCTCCCCGACATGGGCCCGCCGCCTCCCGGCCGGCCCGGCGACTCCGCATGCTAGGAGCCGCCACTGACATCCCGGTCCTGCCTCCGGCCGGGAGGCGCCTGCCGCCCGGTTTCTCCCCGCCCCGAACGGGAAGCCGTGCATTATGGTGCAAATCGGATACACGATGATGACCGAGCAGGCCGGCCCCGGTGACCTGGTCGAGCACGTGGTCGGTGCCGAGGAGGCGGGCTTCGACTTCTCGGTCACCTCCGACCACTACTTCCCGTGGCTGCGCTCGCAGGGGCACAGCCCGTACGCCTGGTCCGTCCTCGGCGCCGCCGCGTACGCCACGTCACGCATCCCCCTCATGACGTACGTGACCTGCCCCCTCATGCGGTACCACCCCGCGGTCGTGGCGCAGAAGGCCGCGACGGTCCAGCTCCTCGCACAGGGCCGCTTCCGGCTCGGGCTGGGGGCCGGCGAGAACCTCAACGAGCACGTCGTCGGGCGCGGCTGGCCCGGCGCCGACGTCCGGCACGAGATGCTGGAGGAGGCCGTCGGCATCATCCGCGACCTCTTCGGCGGCCGCCACGTCACCCGGCACGGCAGGCACTTCTCCGTCGACTCGGCGCGGCTGTGGGACGTGCCGGACCGGCCGCCGCCGATCGGCATCGCGGTCTCAGGCGAGCAGTCCTGCGCGCTGGCCGGCCGGCTGGCCGACCTCGTCATCGCCACGGAGCCCAAGGCCGGGCTGCTGGAGTCCTTCGACCGGCACGGCGGCGCGGGCAAGCCGCGCGTGGGGCAGCTGCCGGTCAGCTACGACCCGGACCGGGAGGCGGCGGTCGCGCGCGCACACGACCAGTTCCGCTGGTTCGGCAGCGGCTGGAAGGTGAACGCGGAACTCCCCCACCCGGACTCCTTCGCCGCCGCCACCCGGTTCGTCACCCCCGGCGACGTCGCCGCGTCGATCCCGTGCGGCGCCGACCCGGCCGCCTTCGTGGAAGCCGTCCGCCCCTTCGCGGACGCCGGCTTCACCGAGGTGGCGCTCGTCCAGATCGGCGGCGGGACGCAGCCGGCCTTCCTGCGGTGGGCGTCGCAGACGCTCCTGCCGGCGCTCCGCGAGGAGTTCGGCTGAGGACCGCCCCGGCGCGGGTGTGCGGGCCGGCTGCATGACGCCGGCGCTTCCGCGGTACCCGGCAGATGCGGCCGCGGGTCCGCGCGGCCGGTCCCGAGACCAGGAGCGTCCGTCGTGATGTCGTGGTTCCTCCTCGTGGCGACGGCCGGGTACCTCGCCTGCATTCCGCTTGCCGCCCGGCTGTTCTACGGGATCCAGCGCCGGCAGATCATATCTTTGGAAGGCGGCGAGCACACCGATCCGGTCGGGTACTTCGAGACCCACGACCGGCCCGGTGTGGCCGCCGCGGCCGTCGCCGCCGGGCTGCTCTGGCCGCTGACGGTCCCGGTGTACGCCGTCGGCCGGCTGGTGCTCGTCGCGGTCACCGCACGGCCGCGGCGCAGCTCGTACGAGCGCAGGCTGCACTCCCGGCAGGTACACGAGCGCATCCTCGAACTTGAGGAAGGGCTCGGCATCCCGGCCGACGACCCGGACCGGGACCGGACCCGCCTGTGACGGCCCCGCCCCCGTGCGCCCGCGCGACGGGCGCCTTCCCGCGTCAGAGGCCCGGCACGGACCCCTCGTCGGCCAGGACGCGTACCGTGCGCAGCCCGCTGTCGGCGGCGTCCGGGACGTACATGCCCGCGCGGACCCCGGCGGCCAGGTAGTCCAGCACCGGGCGGGTCAGCCGCTCGCCGGGCAGGGCGACGGGGATCCCCGGCGGGTAGGGCGTGAGCATCTCGGCCGCCACCCGCCCCGCGGCCTCGCCGACGGGCACGTCCGCCACGGCGCCGAAGTAGGCGTCGCGCGGCAGGCAGGTCTGCTCCAGCCGCAGCCGGGCCGCGGACGGCACGTCGACCCGGGCCGGCGGGCGGAGGTCCGCGGCGTGCGCGGCGAGGTCCCGCAGCGCCTCCAGCAGGGCGGCGGTGGTCCACTCGTCGTCGGCGTGGGTGAGCTGGGTGCTGATGCGGCGGTGGTCGGCCAGGTGGGCGTTGAGGCGGTGGTGGCGGCGCAGCCAGTCGGCCGCGGCGTAGCCGGAGACGCCGAGGTCCGTCAGGTCGATGACGACGGGCAGCGGGTCGAGGTCGGCGGCGCGCCCGGGGCCGGTGTACTCGGCCCGGCCGTCCACGTGCAGGCCGGGGATCTCCTCGATCCGCGCGCGCACGGTCCCGGCCAGGTCCAGCGCGCGGTCGAGCAGCCGGGGCCCGCGCAGGGCCATCTGGCGGCGCCAGCCGTCGAGGCCGGCGTAGATGAGGACCGACGGGCTGGTGGTGCCCAGCAGGTCGGCGCGGGACTCCAGCACCGCCGGGTCGATGCGGTCCCCGCGGAGATGGAAGACCGAGCCCTGCTCCAGACCGCTGCCCATCTTGTGGATGCTCGTGACGCACACGTCCGCGCCGGCGTCCATCGCCCAGGTCGGCAGCCGGTCGGAGAACGGCAGGTGGGCGCCCCACGCCTCGTCCACCAGCAGCGGCCGCCCGCGCCGGTGGCAGACCTCGGCCAGCGCGGGCAGGTCCGCGCACGAGCCGTACGGGGTCGGGCTGGTCACCAGCGCGCCGCGGGCGTCGGGGTGTGCGGCGAAGGCCCGCTCGTACGCGGCCGGGGACGGGGGGTGCGCGAGGTGCCGCTCGTCGTCGAAGCACGGCTCGACCCACACCGGGCGGAGCCCGGAGAGGATGAGCCCGGAGACCACGGACTTGTGCGCGTCCCGGCCCACGAGCAGTTCGTCGTACGGGCCGGCCACCGCCAGCATCGCCGCCTTCACCGACAGCGAGCTGCCGCAGGTGGAGAAGAACGTGCGCTCGGCCCGTACGGCGTCGGCCATCAGCCGCTCGGCCTCCCGCACCACCCCGCCCGAGGCGCGCCGGTCGTCCAGCCCGCTCATCGCGAGCACGTCCGAGGCGAACACCGCCTCCCCCAGCACCTCGCGGACCGCGGGGTCGGCGCCGCGGGCCTGCTTGTGCCCGGGCGGCGTGAACGGGAGCTGGCCTTCCCGGCGGTAGCGGCCGAGGGCTTCGAGAACGGGCGCGCACGAGTGGTCCATGCCCGAAGTCCTATCCGGTGGCCGGGTACGGGGCGGCGCACCGCCACGCCGCGGCGGGCCCCGCACCGCCGCCCGCCTTCACCCGTCCGGCCGGGCCCGGCGGTTCCGCCGCGGCGCGCCGCCGGCCCCGCGGGGCAGCGCGGCGGCGAGGGCGGCGACCACCGCGAGCAGGGCCGCCATGGCCGCGAACGCGTGCGCGTACGCCGCGGCCAGCGCGGCGGGGGTCCCGCCGCCCGGGGCCGCGACGGCGACGAGGACGGCGAGGCCGAGTCCGCTGCCGACCTGTTTGACGGTGTTCATCACGCCGGCGGCGGCGCCGACGTCGGCGGGGGCGATGCCGGAGACGACGACGGTGGTGAGCGGGGCGATGAACAGGGCGCTGCCCAGCGTCATCACGACCGCGGGGCCGAAGACACCGGACCAGTAGGTGCTCGCCTCGGTGGCGCGGCTCTGCCAGAGGAAGCCCGCCGCCGCGGTGAGGGCGCCGGCGGCGACGAGGGGGCGGGCGCCGACGTGCCGCATCGCCCACGGCGTCAGCCGGACGCCGACGAGGACGCCGAGCACGGTGTGGGGCAGGAAGCCGAGGCCGGTTTCGAGGGGTCCGTAGCCGAGGACGTGCTGCATCGAGAGCGACAGGAAGTACCACATCGGCGTCAGGGACGCCCCGGCGAGCAGCATCAGCACGTTGCCGAGCCAGATCGCCCGGGCCCGGAACAGCCGCAGCGGCAGCAGCGGGGTGCGGCCGGCGGCCGGGCGGGCCTGCAGGGCGACGAAGCCGGCCAGCGCGCCGAGCCCGAGGGCCAGGGGCAGGGCGGTACGCGGACTGCTCCAGCCGGACGTGCCCGACCGGGCGACGCCGTACGCGAGGGCCATCAGGCCGGCGGTGGCGAGCGCCGCGCCCGGCAGGTCGAGCCGCGGCCGGCGCCGCCGGTGCGGCCGCGTGCCGGGCAGCAGCCGTGCGGCGGCCACCAGGGCGGCGGCCCCCACGGGCACGTTGATCAGCAGGATCCACCGCCAGGACAGCGCCTCGGTGAGCAGGCCGCCGACGAGGTTGCCCGCGGTGCCGCCGGCCGAGCCGGCGGCCGTCCAGACCGCCACCGCCCGGGTGCGTCCCGCGCCCTCGGGGAAGGCGGCGGTGAGCACGGTGAGCGTCGCCGGGGCGAGCACCGCGGCGCCGAGCCCCTGGGCGGCGCGCGCGGCGACGAGCAGCCCGGGGGACGCGGCGAGGCCGCCGGCGAGGCTGGCGGCGGTGAAGAGCCCGAGCCCGAGGAGGAACACGCGCCGGTGCCCGCAGACGTCGGCGAGCCTGCCGCCCAGCAGCAGGAAGCCGGCGAAGACCAGCGCGTAGCCGTTGACGACCCACGGCAGCCCGGCGGCGGCGAAGCCCAGGTCGGCCTCGATCGAGGGCAGCGCGACGTTCACGACCGAGACGTCGAGCACGACCATCAGCTGGGCCAGGCAGCACAGCGCCAGCACCATCGCCGTTCTCCGTTACCTCCGCGGTCAAAACAATGCGACCGCATTGATTTGCTGCGACCGTAGCCCGCTAGACTCGGCAGTGTCAATCCAGTGCGCTCACACCGGAAAGGGAGGTCGGCATGAGCCCGCGCACCCGCGGCCTCGGCGCCCGGCACGACGAGCGGCGCCGCGAGATCGCCGACGCCGTGCTCGCGATCGTCGCCGACCAGGGCCTCGCCGCCGTCTCGCTGGCGGCGACCGCCGCCCGGGCAGGCGTGTCCCCCGGCCGCGTCCAGCACTACTTCCCGGCCAAGCACGACCTGATCGACGCCGCCTTCGACCGCGGCAACGCCCTCAGCTCGGAGCGCATCCGCGCCCGGGCCGGCGAGGACCTGAAGGCCGCCGAGCCGCGCACCGTGCTGACCGCCGTGCTCACCGAGCTGATCCCCTACGACGCCGCCACCACGGCGCACCTGCGGGTACGCCAGTCCTTCAACGCGCTGGCACTCGCGGACGCCGCCGTCGCCGAGCGGCTGCGGGAGCTGTACGCCGGACTCCACGGCGACCTCGCCGCCGCGCTGCGCCGCGACCGGGACGCCGGCCGCGTACGCCCCGGGCTCGACCCGCACCGCGAGGCCGTCGCGCTCACCGCGACGGCCGAGGGCCTGGCCTACTACGTCCTCATCGGCGCCTACGACGCCGGCCGCGCCCGCGACCTCGTACTCACCGCCGTCGACGGCGTCTACTGCTGACAGTTCGCCGGCGGACCGGCCGCGGCGGACCGGACCCGGTGGCAGGCTGAAGCCGTGGGCCCGCGGAAGACAGCCGACGGGCCGGACGGGAGGGAGAGATGGGGTACTCCGGCCGGCCCGCGCCCGGGGTGCTGCACCCGTCGCTGCGCGCGTCGCTGGGGCCGGCCGCGGTCCTCGGCGCGCTGGCGGCCGTGGCACTCGGGGTCCTGTTCGCCGGCGACGACGGGCCGGGCGCCGTGGACGAGCGGATCCGGCCGGCGGCGGGCGGTGCGGGGGCGCCGGGGCACGACGTCGCGCTGGCCGTGGACTTCTGGGGGGAGCCCGCCGGGGCGGCGGCGCTGGTCGCGGCCCTCGTGACGGGGCTGCTGCTGCTCCGGCGCACCCGCGCGGCGGTGCTCACCGTCGCGGGGGCCGGCGCGGCCGTGGCGGCGACGACGCTCCTCAAGCCCGTGGTGGGGCGCACCATCAACGACGGGTACCTGTCCTACCCGAGCGGGCACACCGCCTTCGTCACGGCGCTCGCCCTCGTGGCGGCGCTGGCCGCGGTCGGCCGGTGCGGCCCGGACGGCGCGGCGGGCACGCTGCTCGTGCTCGCCGCGGCGCTCGTCGCCGGCGCCGCCATGGGCTGGGCGCAGGTCGCCCTGGGGGCGCACTACGCGACCGACGCCGTCGGCGGCTGGTGCACCGCGCTGGCGGTGGTGCCCGCGGCCGCGTGGCTGACCGACCGGATCGCCGACGGGATCGCCGGCCGCAGGACCGGCCGCGGCACCGACGCCGGCCGGCGGAAGCGACGCTGACGGCCCGTCACGTCACCCCGCGCCCCCCTCGCCCGCGCGGCGGCGGAACACCGGCCGCACCGGCCGCCCGCCCAGCCAGGGCGTGGGGTCGGCGGCCTCCAGGGCCTTCCGGTACACCGCGCACGCCCCGGCGACCACGTCGACGGTGCGGTCGACGTCGGCGTCGGTCAGCGCGCTGCTCACCACGAACGACGGGGCCAGCACCCCGCCTTCCAGGAGCTGCCGCAGGAACAGCGTGCGGTACTCCTGCGACGGCTGCCCGTCCCGGTCCAGCGTGGCGAAGACGAGGTTGCTGGCCCGGCCCCGGACGACGACGTGGTCGCCGACGCCCATGGCGGCCGCCGCGTCGCGGACGCCGGCGGCCAGCCGCTCGCCGAGGGCGTGCAGCCGCGCGGTGACGCCCTCCTCGGCGTAGGTGGCCTGCACGGCCATCGCGGCGGCCAGCGCGTGCGTCTCCGCGCCGTGCGTGGTGGACAGCAGGAACACCCGGTCGCCGGAGTGCCGCAGCCCGCCCCGTTCCATCAGCTCACGCCGCCCGGCCAGCGCGGCGACGGCGAACCCGTTGCCCAGCGCCTTGCCGAACGTGGAGAGGTCGGGCACGACGCCGTACAGCCCCTGGGCGCCCGCCTCCGACCAGCGGAAGCCGGTGATCATCTCGTCGAAGACCAGCACGCAGCCGTGCCGGTCGGCCAGTTCGCGCAGCCCGCGGAGGTAGCCGGGCGGCGGCTCGGTGTGCGTGGCGGGTTCGAGGACCAGGCACGCGACCTCGCCCGCGTAGCGGGTGAGCACCTCCTCGGTGGCGGCCAGGTCCCCGTACGGGAACGCCACCGTCAGCTCGGCCGCCGGCGGCGGGACGCCGGCGTCCATCGGGGTGGTGCCGATGAACCAGTCGTCGGCGGAGAAGAACGGGTGGTCGCCGCAGACGGCCGCCCGCGGCCGCCCGGTGACGGCGCGGGCGAGGCGCACCGCGGCGGTGGTGGCGTCGGAGCCGTTCTTCGCGAACTTCACCATCTCGGCGGTCGGCACGGTCTCCAGGAAGCGCTCCGCCGCTTCGGCCTCCAGGGCGGAGGGCCGGACGAAGCCCGCGCCGCGGTCGAGTTCCCGCCGCACCGCCTCGGTCACCCGCGGGTGAACGTGGCCGAGGCTGACCGACCGCAGGCCGGAGCCGTACTCAAGATAGCGGTTGCCGTCGACGTCCCAGACGTGGGCGCCGCGGCCGCGGCTGATCACCGGGGCCAGCCCTTCGGGGTACTGGTCGTCGCCCTTGGCGTACGTGTGCGCGCCCCCCGGGATCGCGGCGTGCAGCCGCTCGTTCATCACCCGCGACCGGGGCAGCCGGAACTCCTCGGTGGCCATACGGCGTCACCCCTCCCTGCGTTTCAGGACCTCGGCCAGGCCCGGCGCCTCCCGGTCCCGCCGGGACACCGAGGTGACCGGCAGCGGCCAGGGGATGGCGAGTTCGGGGTCGTCGAAGGCGATCGTCACGTCCTCCGCCGGATCGTGCGGGCGGTCGATCCGGTACGAGACGTCGGCGGTCGCGGTGAGCGCCTGGAGGCCGTGCGCGCACCCGGCCGGGACGTACAGGGTGGTCTGCTTCTCACCGGACAGCTCGAAGAAGGCCCGGCCCAGGTACGTCGGCGAGTCCGGCCGCAGGTCCACGACGGCGTCGAAGACCCGCCCGTACGAGCACCGCACGAGCTTGGCCTCGCCGGCGCCGGAGCGCAGGTGCAGGCCGCGCAGCACGCCGCGGGCCGAGCGGGACACGCTGTCCTGGACGAAGGCGCCCGGGTCGAGGCCCGCCGAGCGGATCACGTCGGCGTCGAAGGTGCGGCAGAAGAAGCCGCGTTCGTCGGCGTGCGGCGTCGGCTCGAAGAGGTACGCGCCCGCGATCGCCGGGACGCCGGTCGCTTTCATGGTGCCTCCCGCATCGGGTGGCCGCCCGTCGGGAACAGGGCGGCGGTCAGGGCGGTGAACTGGTCTTCCAGGCGCCGGGCGGCGTCGGCGTTCCGTTCCGCGAGGATCTGCCGCAGCTCCGCCGACCGCCGCTCCAGCGCCCGGAACCGGTCGAGCAGCCGGTCGGCGTCGGCCTCGCGGGCCGGGTGGCAGTACGCGCCGAGCCCCATCCGCGCCATGAGCGCCTCGCTCTTGGCCGCGTAGCCGAGCGCGAGCGTCGGCGTGCCGGACTTCAGCGCGCAGACCAGGTTGTGGTACCGGGTCGCCACCACGGCGTCGGCCGCCGCCGTCTCCTTCATGAGGTCGGTCAGGGAGGCCGCCTCGGCGGCGGTGACCAGCGGCGAGTCCACGGCGTCGAGGATCGCGCCGACCACCGGCGCGTCGACGGCGTCGCCGGTGAGCAGCCGGACCGGCCGCCCCTCGGCGACCAGCGCGCGGACGAAGCGGGTGGTCCCGTCGAGGTAGCGCCGGTGGATCTCCGCGGCCCGGGCGCGGTCGTCGTTGCCGCCGTGGAAGGCCATGACGCCGACGCATACGAGACCCGGAGGGGCGGGAGGGGGGTCCGGCGGGTCTGCCGGGGCCTCCGGCGGGGGCGCGGGGAGGGCGAAGGCGAGGTCCGCGTAGACCTCGTCGCGCGCGGTGTCCACGCCCATCGACCGCAGCGCGTCGCGGGACAGGGTGTCGCGGTACGAGCGGTACGCGGCCAGCCGCGCCGACCAGCGCACCAGGGCGCGGGTCGGCCGGTCGCGGATCGGGGCGGCGCCGACGCCGACCAGCGCGATCCGGGTGCCGCACAGCCGGCCGGCCGCGCAGAGCAGGAACAGCGCGTACGGGAAGCCCCACGGCCGCAGCGGCAGCGTGGCCTCCAGGACGCCCATGCCCGGCACGATCACCACGTCGTGCCGGCGCACCCAGGCGGCGGTGCGGACGGCGTCGACGAGCTTGCCGAGACCCTTCGCCGCGACCGCGCCCGCCCGCGACGCGGTCCGGTACTCCCCGCGGTACCAGTGCAGCCGGGTCGCGGGGATCCCGTACCGGGCCGTGACGGTCTCGGGCCCGCCGCACAGCGCGTCCACGACCGCCCGCGGGTGCTCGGCGCGCAGGTACCCGAGCACGGCCTCCAGGGAGCCGTCGTTGCCGAGGTTGCCGGAGCCGAGCAGGCCGAACACCCCGACGCGCGGCGGCGCTTCCTCCCCCGGCGTCACGCCCGCCGCCCCTCCCGCCCGGCGACGAGGGCGTCGACGGAGACCGTGGGCCGGTCCGGGGCGACCGGGGCGCGGTCCTCGACCCGCTCGCCGGCGCCCGGCCGGGCCCGGCTCGCCAGCCACGCGGCGAGGTGGCGGTAGCAGGCGCGCCGGTCGGCCGGGGAGAGCGGCGCCCGCCGGATCGCCGTGACGTAGCCCCACACGTACTCGGCGAGCAGCCGCGGCGTCGGGTGCAGCGGGCCCGCCCGGCGCGGGTCCAGGTTGACGCACCGGGAGCGCTTGGACGGGTTGGCCCGCTCGGCGCGGCCGGGGTGGTCGCGGCGGAAGTACAGCAGCTCGGGCACCTGGTGGAAGGGCCCGTGCAGGCCGATCTCGGCGACGAACGTGCGGTCCGCGTGGTGGTGGCTGCCGTGCGGCTTCACCCGGCGCAGCACGTCGGCGCGCACCACCCCGTAGAAGTCGTCGCCGCCGGGCTCGAAGAGCATGCTGCGGAAGCGCTCCGGCGCGTGCGGCGAGGCGGTGGCGAGGGTGTACTCGTACGGGACCTTCACCCGCCCGTCGCCGTCGACGACCGCCTGGTCGGCGTGCGCCAGGATCACCTCCGGCCGCTCGTCCAGCGCCTCCACGCAGCGCCGCAGCAGGTCGCGGGCGTACAGGTCGTCGTGCGAGGCCCATTTGAACAGCTCGCCGCGGCACTGGGTGAAGACGTGGTGGTGGTTGGGTGCGGCACCGATGTTCCGGGCCAGCCGGAGGTAGCGGATGCGCGGGTCCCGGGCGGCGTAGCGGCGGCAGATGTCCCGGGTCGCGTCGGTCGAGGCGTTGTCGGAGACGACCAGTTCGAAGTCCTCGTAGGTCTGGCCGAGCAGGGCGTCGAGGGCTTCGGCGAGGTACTCCTCGCCGTTGTGGACGGGCAGGCCGATGCTCAGCCGAGGGTGCGCGGTCATAGAGTCTCCACTTCGGGTTCTGGGCGGTGCCGGCGCTCGCGCAGCGCGTACCGCAGTTGCAGCCACCACACGGCCGAGCCGCTGACGGTCGCGGCGGCGACGCCCCAGGCGGAGCCGACCGCGCCCGCCGCGGCGGCGCCGCCGAGGCCGCCGCCGGCGTAGCAGGCGGAGGCGAACAGCTGGGCGCGCAGGCTGCGCCGGGCCGCGGCGAGCGCGCGCAGCCCGGCCGCCGCGCCGACGCCGAGGCCGGCGGCCGCGACGCCGAGCGTGGCCGGGACGATCAGTTCGGCGGCGGAGTGCCAGACGTCGCCGAGCACGCGCTCGCCGAGCCGGTCCGGCGTCAGCAGCAGCGCCCCGCCCCAGAGCAGCGCGGCGGCGGCCTGCCCGCCACCGATCAGGAGGCAGAACGCGCCCAACCGGTGCGGGGCCCGCCGCAGCACCCGTGCCGCCTCAGCGACGGTGACGAGGGACAGTCCCATCAGCACCGCGAGGAACGGCCCGAGCAGCAGCTCCGCGCCCCGCGTCGCGCCCACCGCGCCGACCCCGGCGATCGCGCCGAGGCCGTACGCCCGCAGCTGGGCCGCGCCGCTGTTGCTGACGTTCTCGGCGAGGTACCGGTAGCCGAGGTCGCGGTGCTCGCGCAGCCACCCGCGGGCGCGGGCCGGCCGGGGCCGGATGCCGGACTGCAGGCAGCCGTACGCCGCGGCCACCGCGGCGGCCGCCCCCCAGGCTAGGACGAAGGCGGGCACGCCGCCCACCCGGGCCGCCACCACCATGCCCGGGACGAGCGCGGCGCCCCACACGAGGTCGTTGACGAACGCCCGCCGCCCGGTGCCGGCGGCGAAGAACGCGAACCGCCAGGCGTCCTGCAGCAGCAGCGCCGGCAGCACGACCCCGAGCGCGGCGAACGCCGTACCCACCCGGCCGCCGGCGCCCAGCCCGGCCGCCAGGCACGCCGCGCCGAGGACGGCGCCGGCGCCGAGCGCGGTGCCCGACGACCGGGCCACCGCCGCGCGCCAGGACGCGTCCGGCACGCCGCTGAAGCGCACCACGAGGGGGTCGGTGGCCACGCCGCGGGAGACGTTGAGCACCACGCCGTACGTCACCCAGGTGAGGCTGAACACGCCGAACGCGGCCAGCCCCAGCGAGCGCGCCACGCAGATCCCCACCGCGAAGTTGGTCACGCTGGAGGCCGCCTGGTCGGCGAGCCCCCAGGACAGCCGGCGGGCCGCGCCCCGCCCGGCGGCCGGGCGGGCGGGCCCGCCCCGGTCCGGCGGCGCGGTCGTCTTCTCCCCTTCGGCCGTCATCGGCGTCACGCCCCGACCAGTCCGGCGTCCGCCAGGGCGTCGGCCGCGGCGGCGACGGCGCCGAACGGCAGCCCGGCGCGCTCGGCGACGTCGAGCAGGCTGTGCTCGCCGTCGGAGAGGCTGAGCACCCAGAGCAGGGCCATCTGGGCCTGCTCGGCGTCGCTGCGGCCGCCGAGCGGGTCGTACAGCCCGCGCCGGCCGAGCTGCGGTTCGCCGTACGGGCTGAGGTTGCGGTACGTCCGGTTGCGGTCGAGGACGGCGAAGGCCTCGCGGCAGACGGCGAGCGTGTCCGCCATCGCCTCCGGGGCGACGAAGTCCAGGTCGTCCGCCGAGGTGTGGTACTCGGGGTAGCCGGCGTACGGGGTCCGGGTGAGCGAGCCGACGCCGAGGTCGAACCCGGGTGAGCAGAACTGCCGCTCGTCGTAGCCGTACGGGGTGAACTCCACGACGCGGTGCGGGCGTCCGGAGGCGGCCAGCACGTGGCGCAGCACCCGGTCGATCTCCGCGTCGCCGCGGCGGCTCTGCTTGTACGTCAGCGCTCCCCGGTCGCCCGCGCAGGCCAGGACGAGCCCGTGCCTGACCCGGTCGATCCGCTCCACGTTGCGCGCCAGCCAGGTGATCGCCCCGATGGTGCCGGGCGCGAAGAGGAACCGGTAGGTGTAGTGCGGCGTCTCCTGGGCCAGCGCGCGGGCCAGGAAGGCCGCCACCGCGATGCCGGCGAGGTTGTCGTTGGCCAGCGAGGGGTGGCAGACGTGGCAGGAGACGATCACCTCGTCGGCGACCCGGCCGGGGACGACGTGCTCGGCGTACGTGAGGTGGCCGTCGGCGAGGGTGGAGTCGATACGCACCTCGTACTCGCCGTCGGGCAGCGCGTCCAGGGTCTCCTGGGCGAGGCAGAACCCCCACTCCGGCCGGTAGTAGCTGGTGCGGTACGGGACCCACGCCGGGTGGTCCGGCAGGGTGTGCAGGTGCCGGCGCAGCTCCGACAGCCGCATGGTCGCCGAGACCGGCACGCTGTAGCCGAGGACGTGCAGGCTGGACGCGGCGAAGTCGACGACGCGGCGGCCGGCGGCGTCGGCGACGAAGGCGTCCCGGATGTTCCACTCCTGCGGCACCGTCCAGTCGAGCACCCGGGTTCCGGTCGGCACCTCGTGCACCTGGAGCGGGACGTACTCGCCGACGATGTCCAGGGTGGCGCGCACGCCGTCGCCCGTGATGCTCCGGCACAGCGGGTACAGCCGCTCCACCAGCGCGTACATCGCGTCCCCCGGCGCGGTCACCGGCGCCGCCGCAGGGTGTCGTCGACGGCCCCGGCGCCGGCCGCCGCGCGCAGCACGGCCAGCCGGGTGAACCGCTGCTCGAAGTCCTCCCGGGTGAGCCCGTGCGTGCGGTAGGCGTCGGCGAGTTCGAGCGCGCCCCGCCGCACCGTCCACGCGCAGTCGAAGCCGGGTACGGCGGCGCGGAACCGGGAGAAGTCCACCCGGTACGACCGCGGGTCGGCGCCAGTCTCGCCGGTGATCACCACCTTCGCGCCGGGCACCGCCGCGGCGACCTCCTCGGCGATCTCGGCGACCGTGACGTTGGCCTTCTCGCTGCCGATGTTGAACGCCCGGCCGTGCACCGCTTCCCGGGGCGCGGTGAGCGCGGCCGTGAACGCCTCGGCGATGTCGGCGGCGTGCACCAGCGGGCGCCAGGGGGTGCCGTCGGAGAGCACCAGCACCTCGCCGGACAGCAGCGCGTGGCCCACCAGGTTGTTCAGCACGATGTCGGCGCGCAGCCGGGGCGAGTGGCCGAAGGCGGTGGCGTTGCGCAGGAACACGGGGCTGAAGTCGGCGTCGGCCAGCGCGTGCACGTCGTCCTCCACCCGCACCTTGGACTCCGCGTACGGCGTCACCGGGCGCAGCGGCGCGTCCTCGGTCACCAGCGCGTCCCCGCCGGCGGCGCCGTAGACCGAGCAGGTCGACGCGTACAGGAAGCGCCGCACCCCGGCGTCGCGGGCGAGCCGCGCCAGCCGTACGGAGGCGTGGTGGTTGATGGCGTAGGTCAGCTCCGGGGCCAGCGAGCCGAGCGGGTCGTTGGAGAGCGCCGCCAGGTGGATCACGGCGTCGGCCCCGGCCACGTGCTCGGCGGTGGCGTCGCGCAGGTCCACCCGGTGCCCCGGCGGGTCCGCGGGCGGCGGGCCGAGCACGCAGTCGGCGAAGTGGCCGGCGTCGAGACCGACGACCTCGTGCCCGGCGGCCGTGAGGACCGGGGCCATGACGGTGCCCAGGTAGCCCTGGTGTCCGGTCAGCAGTACGCGCATGGGTCGGCCCCCAGGTCGAGAGTGAGTTTGGCGACGGCGAACGCCTCGGCGTAGCGCGCGTGGCATTCGACGCCGCGGATCCGCGCGAGGCCGAGGAAGACCTCCCGGTCGTACCAGGGCCGGTGCCGCTGCGAGGGGTAGTGCTCCTGCAGCAGCCGCACCTTCCGTTCCGCGGTCTCCGGCGACAGCGGCTGGTACGCGACCGGCCGGCCGAGGTCGCCGTCCCACTTGACGATCTCGTAGCCGAGCACGAGGTGGTCGCGGTACGCGGTGGTGACCAGCCGCGCCAGGCCGCGGTGGTCCTGGTGGGCGTCGTCGGTGCGGGGGGCGAGCACCAGCTCCGGCTCGGTGCGCCCGCGCAGCTCCTCGACCGCGGCCTTGGCCTCCTCCCAGTGCGCGGGCAGCCGGCCGTCCGGCAGCTTCAGTACGGTCAGCCGCAGGTCGGCGCCCGGGCAGCAGGCGGCGAGCGCGGCCCGCTCCTCCCGCTCCCGCTCGCCGCCACCGCCGGAGAGCACCAGGGCGTCGACGCGGACGCCGGGCCGCGCCAGACACATCGTCAGCAGCGTGCCGCCGGCGCCGATCGCGATGTCGTCGCAGTGCGCGCCCACCGCCGCGATCCGGTCCGGGAGCCCGGCCCCGAGCCTGATCACGGGGTCCCCGCCCGGGCGCCGACCCCGCCGCCGGTCCGGCCGGAGCCCGCGCCGTCCCGTTCCCACACGGCCCACGGGCGGTCGCCCCGGGCGTAGGCGGCGTCGAGGGCGGCGCGTTCCTTCACCGTGTCGGTCGGCTTCCAGAAGCCGCGGTGCCGGTGCGCCACCAGCCGGCCGCGTTTGGCCAGCCGGGCGCAGCCGTCGGTGACCAGGTCCCCGTTCTCCGGGATGTGGTCGAACACCTCCTGGCGGAGCACGAAGTAGCCGCCGTTCTCCCACAGCGGCAGTTCGCTGACCGCGGTGATGCCTCCCACCAGTCCGTCCTCGCCCAGGTCCACGCAGTGGAAGGAGGACTGCGGCGGCACCACCATCATCGACGCACCGGCGTCGCGCCGGGCGAAGTCGTCGATCATCTCCGGCAGCGGGGCGTCGGTGAGCACGTCGGCGTAGTTGGCGAGGAACATCTCGTCGCCGTCGAGGCGGTGCCGCACCCGGCGCAGCCGTTCCCCGATGGGCGACTCGATGCCGGTCTGGGCGAAGGTGATGGTCCAGGAGGCGATGTCCGTGGACAGCAGTTCGGTCCGCCCGTTGCGCAGCACGAAGTCGTTGGACGCCGTCTCCTCGTAGTGGAGGAAGAAGTTCGTGATGTGGTGCGCCCCGTAGCCGAGGCAGAGGATGAACTCGGTGTGCCCGAAGTGGGCGTAGTAGCGCATGACGTGCCAGATCAGCGGCCGCGGGCCGACCATCGCCATCGGCTTGGGCACGTCGTCGGCGGCACCGCTGCGCATACGCATCCCGTAGCCGCCGCAGAACAGTACGACCTTCATGGCTTGACCTCGACAATGCTCAGTTCCGGGATGGGGAAGACCAGCCGGCCGCCCCAGGCGTGCACGTACGAGAGCTGCGCGAGCAGCTCCGTGCGCAGGTTCCAGGGGAGGACGAGCACGTAGTCCGGCCGGTCCGCGGCTATCCGCTCGGGCGGCAGGATCGGGATGCGGGTGCCCGGGGTGAACCTGCCGTGCTTGTACGGGTTCCTGTCGACCGTGTACGGGAGGAGGTCGGGCCGGACGCCGCAGTGGTTGAGCAGGGTGCTGCCCTTGCCGGGGGCGCCGTAGCCGACCACGGTCGCGCCGCGTTCGGCCGCGTCGACGAGGAACCGGAGGAGGTCCCGGCGCACCTTGGCCACCCGGGCGGAGAACTCGGCGTACCCGGACAGCTCCTGCAGCCCGGCGGCCTTCTCCCGGGCCAGCATGTCGGCGACCCTCCCCCGGGCCGCCGCCGTCGTCCGGGCCGGGGACACCCCGTCGGCCGCCCCGCCGACCGCCTCCGCCGGCCGGGCCCAGAGCCGGACGGAGCCGCCGTGCGTGGGCAGCGGCTCGACGTCCACGAGCGCGAGCCCGCCGCTGGCGAGCGCACGGATCGCGGACCCGACCGTGTAGTACTGGAAGTGCTCGTGGTAGATCGTGTCGTACTGGTTCTCCGCCATGAGGGTCAGCAGGTGCTGCACCTCGACGGAGACCCAGCCGTCGTCGGCCACCAGGGCGCGCAGCCCCCGGGTGAAGCCGACCACGTCGGGGATGTGCGCGTAGACGTTGTTGGCCACGACCAGGTCCGCCGGGCCGTGCTCGGCGCGCACCGCCGCGCCGGTGGCCGGGTCGAGGAACGCCGTGAGCGTGGGCACGCCGGCGTCCCGCGCGGCGGCGCCGACGTTCACCGACGGCTCGATGCCCAGGCAGCGGATCCCCCGCTCCACCACGTGCTTCAGCAGGTATCCGTCGTTGCTCGCGACCTCGACCACGAAGGCGTCGCGCGCCGTGGCACCGAGGTCCAGCCGCCGTACGGCGTCGGCGACGAACGTGCGCGCGTGCTCCACCCAGGAGGCCGAGTACGAGGAGAAGTACGCGTACTCCCGGAACGTCTCCTCGGGTGTGATCAGCGGCGGCAGCTGCGCCAGCCAGCAGCCGGTGCAGACCCGCAGGTGCAGCGGGTACGCCGGCTCCGGCAGGTCCAGCTGGTCCGCGGCGAGAAAGCTCTCGCACGGCGGCGTCGCCCCGAGGTCGACGACGCTCTCCAGCGCCTCCGAGCCGCAGAGTCGGCATCGTGTCATCTGCTCCCCTCCCCCCTGCCCGGGCGGGTGTCCCCGCCGCGGGTCGCTGCTGACCGGCCCGCGATCGCGGTGCGGTACTCCTCCTCCAGCCGCTCCAGCCCGACGGCCGGGCTGAAGCCCTGCTCGTAGCGGCGCCGGGCCGCCCGGCCCAGCTCCCGGTTGCGGACCGGGTCGGCCGCGATCCCGCGTATGCACGAGGCGAGCGAGGCGGGGTCGCCCGGCCGGTGCAGCAGGCCGGTCACCCCGTCCCCGACGAGTTCGGTGAAGGCCCCGTGCCCGGCGGCCACGGCCGGGACCCCCGCCGCCATCGCCTCCACGACCACCAGGCCGAACGTCTCCAGGGCCTGCGAGGGCGCGACCACGGCCACCGACCGCGCCACGGCCTGCCGGCACTCCTCCGCGTCGTACAGGCCGGCGTAGCGCACGTCGTCGCGGCCCGCCGCCCAGGCGGCCACCTCGCCCTCCAGCGGTCCCGCGCCGGCGATCACGAGCGGCGCGCCCACCCCGCCGCCCGCGGCGACCTCGTCCCACGCGGTCATGAGCAGCCGCACCCCCTTGGCCTCCGCCAGCCGCCCCAGGAAGAGCAGATGCTCGCCGGCGGCCGCCCGGCAGGCACCGGGGTCCGGCACGAAGTTGTGCTTCACCGCGAGCCGCCCCGGCGGCATGCCGGACCGCACCAGGACGTCGCGCTGCGCCGCGGAGATGCACAGGAACCGTTCGACGCCGGACCACCAGCGGCGCCGGTTGAGCGAGAGGCCGACCGCGAGCGGCAGCGTCGCCAGCCGGGAGTTCCGGTAGCAGCCGTGCCGGACGGCGGGCAGCGGCGTCGACCCGGCGCACTCGGTGCACGACCGGCCGTCCCGGCGCAGCGTGCCGGGCGGGCAGACCTGGCTGTAGTTGTGCAGCGTGGCGACGGCCGGCACGCCGGCGTCGGCGCAGGCGGCCAGCACCGCGGGCGACAGCAGCGGGAAGACGTTGTGGACGTGCACCACGTCCGGCCGCTCGGCGCGCAGCCGGGCGGTCAGCTCCGTACGGACGGCCGGGTTCCACGGCACCAGCAGCGGCACCGCGGCCTTGCCCAGCAGGGACCGGGCGGCGATGTCGTCGCTGCGCCGCTCGAACACCCCGACCCGGTGGCCGGCCGCGCGCAGCAGCGCCACCTCCTGGTCGACGACCCGGTTCTCGCCGCTCGGCTGCGCCGAGACATAGCGGTTGTGCACCACGAGGACGTGCACGGTCAGGTCACCTCCGTATCCCGGGCCCAGCGCGGGACGCGTCGTCGGGGAACCGCGGGCGCCGGCCGGGGCCTGGCCGCCTCGCCGCTGGCAGGGGCCGCCAGCAGCGAGGCGGCCACGGCCAGATGCAGCAGGTACGGCGAGGCGTCGCCGAGGCCGGCCTCGGTGTACGACGAGATCGCGCAGTAGCTGATCAGGAAGATCGCGCAGGCCCGGGGCAGCGACGGCGGCCGCAGCAGCGCGACCGCGCCCAGCACGACGACGGCCGCCGCCACGAGGGCGGTACCGGTCAGGCCCTGCTCGTGGTAGACGGCCAGCCAGCTGTTGTCGATGGGCAGGCCGTCGTACGACTTGTCGCTCAGGCCCGTGCCGAACAGCCGCTCCGTGGTGCTCCGGGGCGCGGCCAGCAGGGCGTCCCAGACCTTGGCCCGGCCGGTGAGGCTGGAGAAGTTCTCCTCGCTCTGTCCGCGCAGGAACCACGCCTGCACCGCGGCGGCGAACCACACCGCGGCCACCGCGGCGCTCAGCACCGTCCAGGCGAAGAACCGGCGGGCGGCGGAGCTGGTCAGCAGGAGCGAGCCGACGGCCAGCGCCAGCCCGGCGAGCAGGCCGACCGTCGCCGTCCGGGTGTGGCTCAGCGCGAGGAGGACGAGCGCGGGCACGACGACCGCGGCCGCGCCGGCCCCGGTCGTCCGGCGGCCCAGCGCGAGCAGCACCGTGAGCCCGATGACCACCGCGGCGTACTGTCCGATCTGCGGCGGGGTGAGCGGCCACAGCGCGCCGACCAGCCGCCCGCCGTAGAGGTCGGGCAGGGCCGTGCCCGGCGAGACGGCCAGTCCTGCGGCCACCGAGGCGAGCACCGCGCAGTACATCCGGATGTGGTGGCGTACGAAGGCGAGGCCCCCGTCCCACCAGCGGGTGAGCAGCCACAGCGTGCCGACGAACAGGGCCAGCCGGGCGCAGCGGAACAGCGCGCCGAACCCGGAGTCCAGGTCCACGCTGGAGATCACGCTCGGCACCAGCAGCAGGGTGAGCAGGAGCACGAAGGCGCTGGGCCGGATCCGCAGCCGCCGGTTGACCGCGAGCGCCAGCGTGAAGGCGGCGGCGAGCGCGCCCATGGTGACCATCTGGATGAGGGAGCGCGGCAGCGGGACGACGGTCTCCGCCCCGGCGGAGCCGAGCGTGTTGAGGCCCAGCAGCCCCCAGGCCGCCCCGACGGCCTTCGGGGCGGGGGCGCCGCCCGCCGGGTCCCCGCTCATCGCCGGCCGCCGGGGCCCGGGGCGAAGGTGCTGCCCGCGTCCTGCCGGTACGGCATGCCCTGCCACTGCACGAAGTCGAGCGCCCGGCCCTGGTCCCGGGCGACGAAGCTCCACGGTCCGCGGTAGGTGTTGTGGTGCCAGCGGTTGCGCTGCCGGGTGGTGATCGCCTCGGCCACCCGCTCGCCGTGGTACGGCGACCAGTCGGGATAGGTGCCGTAGTTCGCCAGCACCGCCATGCGCCCGCACTCCACCGTGCAGGCGACGACGGACGTGTCCAGCACGAAGCGGTTGTGGTGGATGTCCACCCGCTGGGTCTTCCACCGGCAGTCGGCGTAGAGCGGTGCGGTGGCGATCGCCGGCCGTGCGCAGCGGCCGGTGTCGGGCACCAGCAGGGTGCATTCGCCGGTCGAGGTGTTGGCCGGGCTGTTGCAGAACCGGTCGGCGTTCTCCCACAGGGTGATCCCGGACCAGTTGTTCTGCAGCACGTTGCGGTATATCTCGATCTTGTCGGTACGGGCCGGGATCCGCGGTTCGCCGCCGGACTCGGAGACGTAGACGGCCGCGTACGGGAAGTCGTCCCCGCGGTCGGCGTACCTGCGGCCCTCGACCCAGTTGTTCCGCCGGATAGTGTTGTTCCGGATGACCGCGTTGTAGCTGGTCTCGTACATCAGCGCGGCGCCGTCGTTGGCCTCCAGCACGTTGTCCTCGATGCGGAAGTCGTTGTTGTTGTTGTCGGCCCACAGCCCTGCCCCGCGGTTGTCGTGCACCCAGTTGCCGCGTATGTCGGCGCCGTTGACGGCCCAGAACTTGACGCCGCCGGTGCAGCCGCAGCCCGGCCTGCGCCGCTCCCAGTCGTCGGTGTTGTTGGCCGCGATCTCGTTGCCCGCCAGCACCAGGTCGCGGATGGTGTCGCCGGCCTTGTAGGCGTTCATGCCGTACTGGCCGTTGCCGCGCAGGCAGCTGGCGCGGACCTGCTGGCGGGCGCCGGCCATCAGCCCGGCACCGGAGTTGTTCCGGATCGTCGCGTGCTCGATCACCCACCCGTCGGCCGAGTCGTGGTTGACCACGCCCTCGTTGTGCGGGGCCACGAAACCCTGCACGGTCAGGTGGCGGATGGTGACGTCCGGGGCGGTGCCGCCGAACGCGTACTGGTTGGTCTTCCGGCCGTCGAACACCGCGTCAGGAGCGCCGAGATAGCTGTTCCCCCTCTTGGGGATGACCTGGGCGTACCGGTCCGGCGGCAGCCGGTGCCTGCCCGGCCGCAGCCAGAACGTGGTGCCCGGGGGGCTGCTCTCCGTCTTCGCCGCCAGGTCGCCGACCACCCCGGGATCGACCGTCACCGCGCCGGCCGGCGGCCTGGCCGGCCCGGCCGCGGGCTCGGCGCACACCCGGGCCACAGAGCCGGACGGCGGCGCGGCGTCCGGCCTCCCCCGGGCGTCCGGCTCGTCCTCGCAACCGGCCGCCACGAGGGCCAGCGCCAGCAACACCGCCGGCAGGGCCCATGGCCGCCACGTGATCACCGCGCCCCCCCTCCCTAGCCGTGGAACCTGAGTACGGTGGTGAACTCCCCCGCCGGCCCGGTGCCGGAGCCGACCAACGTGGTGGTGGGCTCCCTGCGCCCGAAGCCGGCGGAGTACCAGCCCAGCGGCGGGTCGGTCTCGCCGCGGTGCGCGCGCCAGCGCAGCGACGCGGGCAGGTCGAGCACCGCGGCGCGGTCCTCGCCGCCCCGGGTCCAGCCGAGTTCCGCCCGGTTCCCCGTCAGGTGCACGGCGATCTCCGGGCCGAGGTGGAACGCCAGGCGCACCGCCCGGTGCGGGCCGCGCACCTCGTCGACCACGCGCAGTTCCCGGCGCGCGGCGGTCAGCTCCACCCGGCGCCGGTGCACCGCGCCGCCGGAGCGCCGGTAGCCGTCGTGCTCGGCGCACCAGCGGGCCACGCCCGCCGTACCCGCCGGGTCCGCGGCCAGCACACGGCTGCGGGCGTGCCGCGTCCAGAGGAACGGGCCGCCGGAGACGGACTGGTCGGCCCCGTCCAGCTGCAGGGTGTTGTGGGCGAGGGTGGACCGGAAGTACCGCCGCCACTCGGGCTGCCCGTGGTAGCAGTACGTCCCCGGGTCGGCGAGCACGTCGACCCCGTCGTGCCGGACCTCCACGGACAGCGCGTCCGCGTGGGCGTGCGCGGCGATGGACAGGAAGCCGTGCGGGCCGCCGTCGCAGCGGCACCAGATCCCGCCGGGGCCGCGCAGGATGGTGAGCCCGGCGTCGGCGAAGTGCGCCGGCCGGCCGGCCGGGCGGGCCGGGGCCGGCCCGGCCCCGGCCCGCGGGTACGGACGGATGAGCGCGGCCAGCAGCGGGGTGCGTACGTCGGCCGCGGCCACCGCCGGCCACCAGGAGAGCCGGCCGAACACGGCGGCACCGGTGGCCAGCAGCGAGGCCCAGCGGTCGGTGCCCGCGCCGTCCACGACCAGGCCGTGCCCGTCGTCCGCGTCCCCCTGGCGCGGCGGCCGCATCCGGTCGTCGACGACGGCCGCGAGCGCGTCGGTCATCCGCAGCAGCGTCCGCCGGACCGGCGCGGGAACGGGCACGCCCGCGGCGTCCGCCTCGGCCACCGCGGCCAGGCCGAGTTCCAGCACGAGCCCGTGGTACTCGGTGGCCAGCTCGCGGTTGAGGCCGGAGGCGAAGGTGTTGCCGCGCAGGTGCCGCGCCAGCGACGCCAGCGCGCCGGCCCGCCAGCGCGCCGAGGCGGGGAACCAGCCGAACGCGCAGGCGGCGGCGAGCTGCCCGGCGGCCTCGGCGACGGCGTGGTTGTTCGCGGAGGACCCGCGGCTGGGGAAGGCGGCCAGCCAGCGCTGGTGGTGCCAGATCTGCCGCAGCGCCACCGGGTTGTCCTCGAACAGCGCGGCCGCGCCCGGCCAGCCGTCGAGCAGCCGGCGGAGCCACACCCAGGACAGCAGCCGGATGCCCAGCTCGATGCCGCTGGTCCAGTGCACGCCGTGCAGCGGCGGGTTGGCCGCCCACCACGACCGCAGCAGCGCGGCCGTCCGCTCGGCGTACCGGTCGTCACCGGTGATCGCGTAGGCGGTGGCGAGCACCGTGAGGTACTGGTGCCGGGACGGCTCCCAGATCTGCTTGACGTCCCCGACCTCGTCCTCGTTCCGGTACGGCACGTCGAAGGCGTGCACCGGCGGCGCGCGGCGCCCGGTCTTCGGGTCGCACCACCAGTCCGGGTCGGCGAGGTCGGAGCGGGGCACCCCGAAGTACCCGCCGTGCCCGTCCATCAGCCGGTCCGCCTCGGCGAGGAGGCGTTTCGCGGCGTCCGGGGGCACCTCGGCGACCGTCCCGGCGGGCAGGACGGCGGTGAACCGGGCCCCGGTCACGACCGGGCAGTCCGCCGGCGCCGACGACCGCCACCGCCGTCTGCGGATCGCGTCGCCCACCCGGCCGCCGACCTCCCGCGGCCCCATCCGGGACAGCCGCCGGAGATACCAGCCCGCACCGCCCGCCAGCTCGGTCACCGCGCACTCGCCAACGTCACCGGCGCGCCGGCGGCCAGGGCCGTCCGCACGGCGAGGGTGGCCGCCGTGGTCGCGGCGAGCGACTCCAGCGGCACCGGCATCGGGCCGCCGTCGCGTACGGCCGCGAGGAACGCGTCCAGCTGCGCGCGCTGGCCCTTGTCCCGGGCCCTGGGCAGCCGCGAGCCGACCCACCGCCTGCGGCGGCCGTCGTAGACGGCGGCGCGGACGAAGTCGTCGAGCCGCAGCACCCTGCCGTCCGCGACCAGGTCCAGCGTCTCCTTGGGGAAGCCGGGCGGGCCGGTGGTGACGTAGCTGACCGTGGCGGTGGAGCCGTCCGGGTAGCGCAGCACGACCTGCAGCTGCTCGCCGCCGGGCGGGGCGGCCGCGTACACCGAGACGGGGTCGGCGGCGAGCAGCCAGCTCGCCGTGTCGATGAAGTGCCCGCCCTCGCCGTCGAACCGCGAGCCCTCGGTGTCCTGCCGGAGGTACCAGCTGTCCTTGTCCAGCCGGCCGGCGTTGACCAGGTAGCGCAGGCCCGCCGGGCCGGTCCGGTCGCCGAACCGCCGGCCGGCCTCCCGCAGCAGCGGCGCGAACCGGCGGTTGAAGCCCACCTGCAGCCGGTCGTTGCCGGACTCCGCCACCGCCGCGAGCACGCCGGCCAGCTCGTCCTCGGTCAGGGCCAGGGGCTTCTCCACGAACACCGCCTTGCCGGCCAGCAGTGCCCTGCGGGTCAGTGCGGCGTGCGAGGCGTGCCGGGTGACCACGAACACCGCGTCCACGGCCGGGTCGCCGAGCACGGCGTCGAGGTCGGTGGTCGCCGCGGCGAAGCCGAACTTCCGCTTCGCGTTGACCGCGGACAGCGCGGTCGTGGTGACGACCGTGGACAGCTCGACGCCCTCGCGCCGGGCCAGATGGGGCAGGAGCATCGACGTCGCGTAGGTGCCCGCGCCGACGAACGCCAGCCGCACCGGGGCGGCGGCGGGCCGGGCCTGGGAGGGCCGGGCCGGGGAGGGCCGGGCCGCGGCGGGCGCTCCGCCGGCCCCCGGTGGGGCCGCGGCGGGCACGGCCGCCGCCGGGGCCTCCGCTCCCGCCGCCTGCCCGGGGTACCGGAACAGCACGGCCACGGCCTTGAGTCCGCCGTCCTGCAGCCGCCGGTACGTCGCGACGGCGTCGGCGAAGTCGGCGACGTGCGAGACCAGCGGCGCCACGTCGACGCGGCGGCGGGCGAGGAGGTCGAGGACGCAGGCCAGGTTGCGGCGCTCGGTCCAGCGCACCTGGCCGATCGGGTAGTCCCGCCCCTCCAGCTCGTACTCCGGGTCGTAGCGCCCCGGGCCGTAGCTGCGGGAGAACCGGACGTCCAGCTCCTTCTCGTAGTACGCGTTCCACGGCAGGTCCAGGCGGCACTTGCCGATGTCGACGACCCGGCCGCGGTCCCGGCAGAGCTGGGCGGCGAGTTCCACGGGCTGGTTGCCGGCGCCGCCGGCGGCCAGATACACCTGGTCCACGCCGTGCCCGCCGGTGAGTTCCGCGACCGCCGCCGCAAGCGCCGCGCCCCCCGGATCGCCGCTGCCCGCGGCGCCCAGGCGGGCGGCGAGGTCGCGGCGCGCCGGATCGGGGTCGGCCCCGACGACGCGGACCCCGGAGGCGGCCAGCAGCTGCACCACCAGCTGCCCGATCAGCCCGAGCCCGATGACCAGCGCCACGTCGCCGAGTTGCGACTCACCGCGGCGGACGCCCTGCAGCGCGATCGCCCCGACGGTGCCGAAGGCCGCGTCCCGCGGCGCCAGCCCGTCCGGCACCCGGGCGTAGAGGTTCTTCGGCACCCAGTTGACCTCGGCGTGCAGCGCGTGCTCGTTGCCGGCGCAGGCCACCAGGTCGCCGGCCCGCACGTCGTCGGTCCCGCTGCCGACCTCCTCGACCACCCCGCACAGTGAGTAGCCGAGCGGCGTGTAGGAGTCCAGCTTCCCCATCACCTTGCGGTAGGTGGCGGGCACCCCGTTGGCGGCCACGCTCTGCACGACCCTGGCGACCTGGTCGGGACGGGAGCGGGCCTTGCCCAGCAGCGACATGCCGGCCTCGGACACCTTCATCAGCTCGGTCCCGGTGGAGATCAGCGAGTAGGCGGTCCGCACCAGCACCCCGCCCGGCTTGCAGCCCGGCACCGGCACGTCGAGCAGCGCCAGCTCGCCGCTCCTGTAGTTCTGTACAACCTGTTTCACCCGAACTCCCCAGAGGTCGCGCCGCGATACCAGTACTCGAGGGTCAGCACGTGCCACAGATGCTTGGAGAAGTCCCGCCGCCCGGCCGCGTCCTCGGCGACGAGCCGCGCCAGCGCGTCGCGGCGCAGGAACCCGGAGCGGACGAGCACGCCGTCGTGCGCCACCTCCCGCACCAGCGGTGCCAGATCGCGGCTCATCCAGGCGCGCAGCGGGGCGCTGAACAGGCCCTTGGGCCGGTAGACGACGTCCCGGGGCAGGACCGTGGCGGCCGCCTCCTTGAGCGCGGCCTTGCCCTGCCGTCCGACGATCTTGCGGTCCCCGGGCACCGCGAACGCCGCCTCGACCACGTCGACGTCCACGTACGGCACCCGTACCTCGGTCGACGCGGCCATGCTCGACCGGTCGGTGTACGCGAGGTTCAGGCCCGGCAGGAACATCCGGGCGTCGGCCAGGCACATGCGGTTGACGAAGTCGGCAGGGCTGTCGAGGGCATTGTCCGCGTAGACGTCCGCGTGCTCGGTGAGCACGTCGTCGACCGTCCCGGCGAGGTCCGGGTCGATCAGGGCGAGCAGCTCGTCCCGGTCGTACATGGTGTAGCTGCGCCGGAACGCGGTCTCCTCCGGGAGTTCGGCGAAGGACAGGAACCGCTTCGCGAAGCGCACCGACCGGTACCCCCGGCGGGCCGTGGCGACCGGCAGCCGGTCCACGGCCGCGGCCGCCCCGCGCCGCAGCGGGCGCGGGACGCGCTGGTAGCGCAGCGCGACCAGGTTGGCGAGGTGCTTGCGGTAGCCGGCGAACAGCTCGTCGGCGCCCATCCCCGAGAGCATCACCTTGACCCCGGCCTCCTGCGCGGCACGGCAGATCAGGTAGGTGTTGATCGCCGCGGGGTCGCCGATCGGCTCGTCCAGGTGGTACGTCATCCGCGGCAGCAGGTCGTGCACGTCCGGGGCGATCTCGATCTCGTGCAGGTCGACGCCGAACCGCTCGGCGACCCGCCGGGCGTGGCGCAGGTCGTCCGGCATCGCCTCGAACCTGGCGTCCTCGGCGCGGAACCCGATCGTGTACGCGGATATCCCGGGCCGGTGCCGGGCCGCCAGAGCGGTGAGGAGGCTGGAGTCGAGGCCGCCGGAGAGGAAGGTCGCCACGGGGACGTCGGAGAGCAGGTGCCGGCGGGTCGACTCCTCGACGACGGCGGCGAGGTCCGGCCGCTCGCCGCCGGCGGCCCGCTCCCGGCCCGCGGCGGCGACGTCTCTGAGGTGCCAGTACCGGCCGCGCTCCACCCGGCCGTCCGGCGCGCACCTGAGCCAGCTTCCGGGCGGCAGCTTCTCCACCTCGCGGAACGCGCAGCGCGAGTCGGGCACCCAGTAGTACAGCAGCGAGGCCACCAGCGCGGCGGGGTCCACCTCCAGCGATCCGCCGGTCACGGCGGCGAGCGCCTTCAGCTCGGAGGCGAACACCAGGCCCGTGCCGCGCCGGAGCAGGAACAGCGGCTTGACGCCGAGCTGGTCGCGGACGAGCGTCAGCTCGCCGGTGCGCTCGTCGAAGACCCCGAAGGCGAACATGCCGCGCAGCCGCGGCAGGCAGTCCGTGCCCCAGCGCCGCCACGCCTCCAGCAGCACCTCGGTGTCGGAGGTGCCGCGGAAGCGCACCGAGGCGCGCTCCAGCTCGGCGCGCAGCTCGGGCGCGTTGTACAGCTCGCCGTTGTAGGTGAGGGCCAGGCCGCCCGAGACCATCGGCTGGGCGCCGGTCCCGGACAGGTCGACGACGGCCAGCCGGCGGTGCCCGAGGTGCACGTCGCCGTCGCCGGCGGGGTGGCTGTACCGGCCGGCGCCGTCCGGGCCGCGGTGGGCGAGGGTGTCGGTGAGCCGGTCGGCCACGGCCTTCCCGTCCGGCCACCGGTAGGCGCCCGCGATGCCGCACACGGCTACCACCCCTCCCGGCCGCTGTCCGTGCCCGGTGCGGCCGGCGTCGGCGGCCGCTCCGTCCGCCGCGCGCCCGCCCCGTTGCGGGCGGCCAGCTCCGGATGCGGGCCGCGCAGCGCGGTGTGCGTGCCGTCCCACAGCGTGCCGTCGGTGCGGTCCCGGGGGTCGGGGTCGACCAGCACCACGCCGAGCACCGGGATACGCAGGTCCGCGAGCTGCCGCGCGACGGTGTGCAGCCATGCGGCGCTGCCGTGCCCGGCCCGTACGACCAGGACGCTCCGGCCGCCGAGGTGGCCCAGGTCGGTCCACGCCGTGCCGGGCGCGACCGAGCCGACCCCGAGCCGGCGCTCCGCGGACGGCGCGGCACCGGCGGGCTCGCCGGCGACCACGGGCGGGTCGCCCGGCTGCCGGCGGCGGTCGGCGAGGTGCCGGCCGGGCAGGCCGTCGACGACCACCACCGGCCCCTCGGCCGCCAGTGCCCGGGCGACGTCCAGGGCGAGCGCGCCGGTGCTGCGGGCGCAGCCCAGTTCCAGCAGCGACACCGGTTCGGCCGAGCCGCGCACGGTGCGGGCCAGGGTCGTGGCGACCCGGGCGCGTGCCGCCCGGGTGCGCCGGCTCTGCAGCCGGCCGGCCGGCCGGAGCGTACGGGGCAGCTCCGCGATGACCGAGGCGCCGAGGTTCGCCGCGATCTCCCGGCGCAGCACGGGGCGGTCCGCCACCACCGAGCCGACCGCGGCCAGCGCGAGCCCGACGACGAGCCCGAGGGCCAGCCCGATCCCGCCGTTGGTGGCCGCCGACCTGAGCGGTGAGTGCCGCACCACGCGCGCGGCGTCCACGATCTGCGTGCCGGCGATCAGCTCCGGCGTGCCCACGTGCGCCTCCGCGGCGCGCTGGTCGAAGTCGTCGATCCGCGAGGTGAGTTCGGCCCGGCGGGCGAAGAGCGACTCCAGGTTCGCCGACCCGTCCGGGTCGCTCTCCGCCGGCGCGTCCCCGATCGCCTCGTTGACCTCGGCGAGTTCGTCCCGCATCTGGTCGCGCTCGTCGAGCAGGGTCTCGGCCTCGGCGTCCGCGGCCTCCCGCAGCCGCCGCACGTGGTCCGCGACGAACGCGTCGGCCAGCGCCCCGGCCCGGGCGACGGCATGCGCGTCGCTGTCGCCGGTCGCGTCGATCCGCAGCAGGTTGTTGGTCAGGCCGGACCCGCGGTAGTCCGCCATGAAGTCCTCCGGGCTCTCCGGCGACCCGAGGGTCTCCAGGGCCATCCCGGCGATCCGGGTGGTCTGCAGCAACGCGACGTCGGTGCGGATCAGCGTGCCGGGGTCGGTGGGCTGGTCCTGCTTGTGCGCGACCAGCACCGTCGCCGCCGCGGTCGGCGGCGGCGGGAGCAGGACGGCCAGCGCGGCGCCGGCGAGCAGCCCCAGCAGCGCGGTGGCGCACCACAGGCGGCGGCGCCTGCGCACCGCCACCACCAGCGACTGCAGGTCCAGCAGCGGTGCGGCCGGCGGCTCGGCGGCCGTGCTCGTCGTCACACCGGACCCCCCGTCGCGCCGCTCGCCGCGATCGCCGGCGCGGCCTCGTCCGCGGGAGGTCCGGCGGTGCGCGTGGGACGTTCCCGGACCGCGCCGGCGACGACGAAGCCGACGACCTCGTGTCCCGCGTCCGCGCACGCCTCGGCGATGCCGGCCAGCTCCCCCGCGGTCCAGCTGCCCGCGCTGAGCGCGACCAGGGCACCGGACTCGGCGTCGCGGTCCGGCACGGTCGGCCGGCCCACCGCGACCTCCACCGGCCGCAGCAGCGGGTATCCCCCGCCGGGCCCGCCCGGCGGGGAACCGCTCGCGGCCTCGGCGACGAGCCGCTCGGCGGCCCGGCGGGCGATCTCGTCGCCGTCCGGGACGACGACCAGCAGCCGCCGGCCGGCCGGCAGCCGGTCCTCCAGGCGGGCGCACACCCGCCGGTAGCGGATCCGCCTGCTGTCCTCGCCGCCGGACGTCCGCGGCGGCGGGGTGTCCCACCGGGTGCCGGTGCCCAGCAGCCAGTGGAGCCAGGCCCGCGGGCCGCGGCCGTCCGGCCGCCGCCGCGCGGTCCGTTCCGCGGGTACGTCGACGGTGCCGAGCGGCGCCGCGCCGAGCGCCGCGGCGATCTCCGGTTCGGTGCGCACCCGGCGGCTCGCCCGGGCGGCGGCGAGATGGCCGACGACCGCGGCGAGCACGAACAGCAGCGCCCCGCCGCCGACGAGCTGCGCCCGGGTCGGCGGCGCCGCGCCGGCCGGCCGGGCCGCCGGGCCCATGACGACCATGGCGGCCCGGCCGCTCTCCGCGTCGGCCTGCTCCAGCTTGTCCACGGCCGCCTCCAGCGAGGTGCGCAGCTGCTCCAGCTCGGTGCGGGCCTGCACGCTCTCCACGGTCCGCCCCGGATCGGCCGCGTCGGCCAGCTCGGTGATGCGGCGGCTGGTCCGCACGACCAGGTCCCGCAGCGCCTCGGGCCGCTGCGCCGCCGCGGAGTCGGTACCGTCGCCCGCGATCCGCGCGGCGTACGCGACGAACTGCCGCGCCACCTCGTCGGCGAGCCGCTGCGCGCGCGCCGGGGAGCCGGCCGTACCGGAGATCCTGAGGATGTTCCCGTCCGCGGTCTCGGCGCTCACCCGGTCCTGCAGGTCGTCGCCGTCGTCCCCGGCCCAGCCGAGCGTGGCGGCCGCGCGCTCGACCACCACGGAACTGGTCGCGATCTCCGCCTGGGTCAGCAGCTCGCGCTCCTCCCACTGCCCCGGCAGCAGCACGGATGCCGACGTCTCGTACCGCGGTGGAAAGACCAGCGAGGCGCCGAACCCGACGAGCGCCCCGGCCGCGGCGACGACGGCGAGCAGCCGCCCGCGCCGGCGGATGATCCGTCCGATCGTGGCCAGACGTATGGTGTCCTCGCTCAACGGCGCGGCCTCCTCCCGGCCGGGGCCGAACCGCGCGCCGCCGCCCGAGGGCGGTCACGGCAGGCGGCGGCGTAGGCGGCGAGCAGCGATGCCTGCGAGTTGCGCCAGGAGAGCGGCCCGTTGATCCGCTCCTGGCCGAGCCTGCCCATACGGGCCCGCCGCCGCGGGTCGTCCAGCAGCAGGGCCACCTGCCGGGCGAACGCGGACTCGTCGTCGGCGGGTGCGTAGACGGCCGCGTCGCCGGCGGAGACGCGCGCCTCCCGCAGGTCGAACGAGACGATCGGCCGGCCCATCACCATGTACTCCAGGACCTTGTTCATGGTCGACACGTCGTTGAGCGGATTGCGCGGGTCGGGCGAGAGGCACACGTCGGCGGTGGACAGGTAGCGCACCAGGTCGGCGTCCGGCACCCGCCCGGTGAACTCCACCTGCCGCGCCAGCCCGAGCCGCCGGGACAGCCGCACCATCGCGTCGAAGGTGTCGCCGGCCCCGACGAACACCGCGTGCCAGTCGGTCCGCCCCAGCTCGTCCCGCAGCTTCGCCAGGGCCCGCAGCGCGTAGTCGACGCCGTCCTGCGGGCCCATGACGCCGAGGTAGCACAGCAGATGGGGCTTGCCGCGCTTCAGCTCCGGCTCGGGCGGCACCGGCCGGAACCGTTCGGTGTCGGGTGCGCTGCGCACCACGAAGACGTCCTCCGGCCGCAGGCCGCCGCGGCGCAGCGCGACGTCCCGGTAGCTCTCGTTCGTGGCGAGCACGACGTCCGCGGCCCGGTAGGTCCGCCGTTCCAGGGCGCGCACGACGCGGTAGAGCCGGTCCTCGCCGCGGCCGAACCGGGACAGGTACAGCTCGGGCACCAGGTCGTGCTGGTCGAAGACGAACCGCGCGCCGCGCCGCTTCAGCCACAGCGCCGGCAGGAACAGCAGGTCGGGCGGGTTGCAGGCGTGGACCACGTCGACCGGGCCGACGTGCCGGGCCAGCCGGGCCGTGTGCCACAGCGCCGTCCCGTACTCCCGGAGGTAGCCGGCCGGGCCGCCGGTGGCGGCGCGCAGCGGGTAGCGGTGGATCCGTATCCCGTCGATCTCCGCCTCCGGCTCCGTGTCCCGGCCGTCCCCCCGCGGGCAGATGACGTGCACCTCCCAGCCCGCGGCGCGCAGCGTCGAGCACTCCTGCCACACCCGCCGGTCGAAGGGCACCGACAGGTTCTCCACCAGGATCAGCGCGCGACGGCCCGTCCCGTCGCCGCCGGTCGTGTCACCAGGCAAGGCCCGTGTACTCCGGTTCGGCCCGGCGCTCCGCGGCGTCGGGGAGGCGGACGAGGTCGATGAGCGGCGGCCCGTCGCCGCGGGGCAGCGCCGCCAGCACCGCCGGATCCCTGGTGCCGACCAGGCACACCTCGGCGTGGTCGAGCACCTCCCCGACGGTGTCGGCGAGCAGCTGCGCCAGGTGCGGCAGCCGGGTCTCGATGTACGCGCGGTTCGCGCCGAGCAGCCGGGAGAGGTTCACGTTGGCGTCGTAGATCTTCAGGTCGTAGCCCTTGCCGAAGAGCCTCTCCGCCAGCTCGACGAGCGGGCTCTCGCGGAGGTCGTCGGTGCCGGGTTTGAAGGACAGCCCGAACAGGCCGGCGCGGCGCTTGCCGGTGCGCTCGACCAGGTCCACCGCGCGCTGCAGGTGGTCGGTGTTGGAGGGCAGCACGTGGGCGAGGATGGGCACCGAGACGTCGGCCCGCTGCGCCGCGTACACCAGGCTGCGCAGGTCCTTGGGCAGGCAGGAGCCGCCGAAGGCGAAGCCGGGCCGCAGGTAGGCGGGGCTGATGTTCAGCTTGCGGTCGGCGAGGAACACGTCCATCACCTCGTACGAGTCCACCCCGAGCGCCTGGCACACCGCGCCCAGCTCGTTCGCGAAGCCGATCTTCAGACCGTGGAACGCGTTGTCCGCGTACTTGATCGCCTCGGCCGTCGGGATCCGCACCCGGAACACCTCGCCGGGCAGGCCGTCGTAGAGCGCCGCCACCACGTCGCCGCTCGCCGGGTCCAGCTCGCCGATGACGGTCTTGGGCGGGTCGAGGAAGTCCCGCACGCTCGTGCCCTCGCGCAGGAACTCCGGGTTGACCGCGACCCCGAAGTCCACCCCGGCCGTGCCGCCGACATGCTTCTCCAGGATCGGCACCAGCAGGTTCAGACAGGTGCCCGGGAGCATGGTGCTGCGGAACACGACGGTGTGCCGCCCGCCCCGGTCTACGAGCGCGGCACCGATCTGCTCGGTGACGCGCTCCAGGTACGTGGTGCACAGGCTGCCGTTGGGCTCCGACGGCGTGCCCACGCAGACCAGGGACACGTCGCTCTCCACGACCGCCTCGCGGACGTCGCCGGTGGCGCGCAGCGCTCCGGTCCGTACCACCTCGGCGACGAGGTCGCCGATCCGCTCCTCGACCACCGGGGCCGTGCCGGCGTTGACCAGGTCGACCTTCGCCTGGTTCACGTCCACCCCGATGACCTCGTGCCCCTGCCCCGCCAGACAGGCGGCCGACACGGAGCCCACATAGCCGAGCCCCAGGACGCTGATCCTCATGACCCGCTCCTCCAGCCGGGCAGGCCCCGTCGGCCCGCGGTCCGTGCGGCGGCCGGACGACCACCCCCGCGCATCAGTAGGCCCCCTGTCCCTGGAGCACCGCGCGCAGCGTCTTCCACAAGATCACCGCGTCCAGGGCGAGCGACCAGTCCTCCACGTACCGCAGGTCCAGCCGGACGGCTTCCTCCCACGGCAGGTCGCTGCGTCCGCTGATCTGCCACAGCCCGGTGAGCCCGGGCTTGACCAGCAGCCGCCGCCGGGTGTCCGGGCCGTACGCGGCGGACTCCTCCGGCAGTCCGGGCCGCGGGCCGACGAGCGACATCGAGCCGTTGAGGACGTTGAACAACTGCGGCAGCTCGTCGACGGAGTACCGGCGCAGCACCACTCCCACCCGGGTCACCCGCGGGTCCCGGCGGAGCTTGAACAGCAGGCCGGCGCCCTCGTTGCGGCCGGTCAGCGCGGCACGTGCGCGGTCGGCCCCGGGCACCATGGTGCGGAACTTGACCATGGTGAACTCGCGGCCGTCCTTGCCGACCCGGCGCTGCCGGTAGAACACCCCGCCCCGGCTGTCCAGCAGGACCAGCAGCGCGACGCCCGCCATCAGCGGCGCGAACAGCAGCAGCAGGACCGCGGCGCCCAGCCGGTCGACGACCGCCTTGACCGCCCGGCGGCCGCCGGTGAAGGCCGGCATGCTGACCCGCAGCAGCGGGATCCCGAGCACCGCGTCGACGTGCAGCCGCGGGCCGGCCACCTCCATCAGCACGGGGGCCACGACCATCTCGGCGTCGCTGCCTTCGAGGTCCCAGGCCAGCCGCTGCAGCCGCTCCGGCGACCAGTGCGGGTCCGGGGTGACCGCGAGGACGCGGTAGCCGCCGCGGCCGACGTGCGCGGCGACGTCGGTCAGCCGGCCGACCACCGGCACCCCGTCCACGTGGTCGCCGTCGGGCCCGGGGCCGTCCGGCGTGCACACCGCGTCCACCCGCCAGCCGAGGTGCGGGAACCTGCGTACCCGGGCGATCAGGTCACGCACGGTGGCCGGGCTGCCGGCGGCGAGCACGGGCCGCAGACAGCGCCCCTGCTGCCGCATCCTGTGCAGCCGGAGGCGCAGCAGATACCGCTCGGTCATGGTGGTGAGCGCGATCGCCGGGATCGCGACGAAGATCCACAGCTTGATGTTGCGCGAGGTCAGGGCGATCCCGCCGAGCGCCAGCACGACGACCGCCGTGGACAGGGCGCGCCCGAGCCGGCGGAACTCCTCGGCGCCCTGGCCGAGCACGGCCGGAACCCACGCCCGGCCCACCGCCAGCGCCCCCAGTACCAGCAGCTCGGTGCCGAAGGCGAGCACCACCCACTTCTCGTGCCAGTCGGCCGCGTCCCGGACCCCGAACAGGCCGCCGACCACCGCCACCACGAGGGCGGTGGCCAGGGTGTCGCCCAGGATCACGGTGCGGCGGTAGCGCTGTTCCCAGTCGCTCGCCCCGTTCGCCGGATGACCGCGCGCCGGCGGAAAAGGGTCGGCCAACTCCACGCGCCCACCGGACATTCCCAGTTCGCCGGCAGGCTCGACGTGTTCGTTCAACACTGATACCCCCCCGGGGAGGCCCCTCAGCCTCCCGCGATGGTGCTCCCCTCGGGAGGCCTCCGCTCCCCACGAAGACACATCCCGGTAATTCAGTGCTATCTGAACAACTCACTCCGGGCGGCGAAGCCACGCGCCCCGCCGGGCTCCCGGACAGTCAACGGCCCGGCGCCGGGGCCGACAGCTCTCGCCTTCGGCCGCCGCACGCACGAACAGCTGATGCACCGTCAATCTAGGGCATCGAGCCCGGTATGCAGAGAGGTTGTATGAAATATCTGCGCAGACTTTGCGCCGGGCTGCCCGCTCCGCCGCTGTCAAGTCCGCGGTACGCACAAGAAATTGGCCATTCGGCCGGGCTACCCGGCCCCGGGAGCCTCCCCTAGTCTCTGCCGCCGTATTCGTGCTGACGTACGAAGGGATGCCGCGGTGGGCGCATGGGGAACGCTCGGCACGCAGGGGACCGGACCGGTGGCGCCGCGAAGAGCCGGCACCCATGGCTGACGTCCTGGTCGTCGGGGGCGGCATCGCCGGCGCCGCGGCCGGGTGGTTTCTCGCCGGGCGGCAGGGCGGACGGCGGGTGACGCTGCTGGAGGCGGAGCGGGCGCCGGGGATGCACGCGACCGGGCGCTCCGCGGCGCTGTTCAGCGAGTACTTCGGCAACGCGGCGGTGCGGGCGCTCACCCGGTACAGCCGGGCCTTCTACGCCGCCCCGCCCGCGGGCTTCGCCGCCGGCCCGCTGCTCACGCCGCGCGGCGTCCTCGCCCTCGGCACCCCGGACACCGCCGCGGCCTTCGCGGCCGCGAAGGCCGCGGGGGCCGACGCGCCGCGGCCCGCGGTGGAGCTGACCCCCGGGGAGGCGCTGGGGCTCTGCCCGCTGCTGCGCCCCGGCGCGTTCGACCGCGCGCTGCACAAGCCGGGCGCCTGTGACGTCGATGTGGACGCCGCGCACCAGGGCTTCCTGCGGGGGCTGCGGGCCGCCGGCGGCACGGTGGTGACCGATGCCCGGGTCACCGGGCTCGCCCGCCGCGGCGGGCGGTGGCACGCCGCCACCCCCGCCGGCGACTTCTCCGCGCCGCTCGTCGTCAACGCCGCGGGCGCGTGGGCCGACGACGTCGCCCGGCTCGCCGGCGTGCCGCCGGCCGGGCTCGTGGCGTACCGCCGCACGGCCGCGCTCGCCCGGGTGCCGGACGACCGCGACGTCACCGGCTGGCCGATGGTCACCGACGTCGCCGACACCTTCTACGCCCGCCCCGAGCCCGGCGGACTGCTGCTCTCCCCCGCCGACGCCACACCCGCGGCACCGGGTCCGGTGCGCCACGACGACGCCGACGTGGCGCTGGCGATCGCCCGGTTCGAGGCGATGGTCGCGCTCCCGCTGCGGCATGTCCCGCACGCCTGGGCGGGTTTGCGTACCGCCGCACCCGACGACACCCCGGTGCTCGGGCCCGACCCGGACGCGCCGGGGTTCTGCTGGCTCGCCGGACTCGGCGGCTACGGCATCCAGACCGCCCCCGCGGCCGGCGCGCTGCTCGCCGCCCTCGCCGCGGGGGACGCACCACCACGCGCGCTCGCCCCGCTCGTCGCGGACGTCACCCCCGTCCGCACCCGCACGGCACCTCTCTGACCCCAAACCCCTAAGGGAGAGAGCTTGCTGGACATGTCGGACACCATCTGGCACTTCGCCGGCGGCCGGGCCGACCACGGCCCGTACCGGCCGGTGACCGCCCTCATCGAACAGCAGCGTGCCCGCACGCCGGACCGCCCCGCCGTCACCTACCACGGCCCGACAGAGACCACCCTCACCTACGCGGAGTTCGACGCCCTCGCCAACGGCCTGGCCGCCGAGCTGGCCGAAGCGGGGGTGCACGCCGGAGACGTCGTGCCCGTCGTCCTCGGCAACAGCCTCGAACTGCCCCTGTGCCTGGTGGCCGTGATGAAGCTCGGCGCCGCCTTCACCCTCTGCGACCCCGCCTGGCCCGAGGAGCGCCTGCGCGCCGTGCTGGCGCGCCCCGCGCCGCCGCTGGTGCTGACCGCGACCGCCGCCGTCGTGGAGCGCGGCGCCCACGTGGTCGCCGCGCACCGCATCCGCCCGCGCGGGCGCGGGCCCGACGTGCCGGAGCCGGGCCCGGACGCGGTGGCGTACGGCGTGTTCACCTCGGGCAGCACCGGTGCGCCGAAGTGCGCGCTGAACGTGCACCGCGGGCTGACCAACCGGCTGCGCTTCATGACCCGCTGGTTCGCCGCCACCGGCGACGAGGTCGTGCTGCAGAACAGCCGGCACACCTTCGACTCGGCGATCTGGCAGCTGCTGTGGCCGCTGACGACCGGCGGTCGCACGGTCGTGCCGGAGCAGGGCGAGTTCCTGGACCTGGAGCGGACGGTGGAGGTCATCCACCGCCACCGCGTCACCGTCACGGACTTCGTGCCCGCGATCCTCGGCATGCTGGTGGCGCTGCTGGAGGCCGAGCCGGCGGCGGTGGCGAAGGTGGCGTCGCTGCGCCACCTCGTCGTGGGCGGCGAGGAGATCATCCCGCACGCCGTGCACCGGCTGCGCGAGCTGGTGCCGGGACTGGAGATCACCAACGGCTACGGCCCGTCCGAGACCGCCATCGGCATGGTCTTCCACCGCATCGCCGGCACCGAGGGCGACCGCATCCCGCTCGGCCGCCCCATCGACAACTGCTACGCGGTCGTCGCCGACGACCGGCTCACCCCGCTGCCCCCGGGCCGCACCGGGGAGATCCTCGTCGGCGGCGCCTGCGTGGGCGCCGGCTACCTCGACGAACCGGCGCGCACCAGGCAGGTCTTCGTGCCGAACCCCTATCCGCGCATCCCCGGCGCGCGGCTGTACCGGACCGGGGACCTGGGCTGGTTCGACGAGGCGGGCCTGCTGCGCTTCGCCGGCCGGCGCGACCGGCAGACGAAGGTCGACGGGGTGCGCATCGAGCCGGCCGAGATCGAGACCGCCGCCGAGGGGTGCCCCGGGGTGATCCAGGCCAAGGCGCTGACCGTGCGGCAGGGCGGGCGCAACCGGCTGGTGGTCGCCGCCGCCGCCGAGGCGGGCACCGCACCGGCGGCGCTCCGCGCGCACCTGGTGTCGGTGCTGCCGCGCATCCACCTGCCGCACCACTGCTTCGTGCTGGAGTCGCTCCCGCTGACCGACAACGGGAAGGTCGACCTGGCGGCGCTGCGCCGGATCGTCACGGAGAAGCCGGAGAAGCCGGAGAGGCCGGAGAGGCCGCCGGCCGGGGGCGGACCCGGCGCCCGGGGCGGCGACCCGCCCGCGGAGCGCGTCGCGGACATCATGCGCGGCGTCCTCGGGCTGCCGGACTTCGGCGTGGACGACGACTTCCTCGCCCACGGCGGCGACTCGCTGAGCGCGCTCGCCGCCACCCTCGCCGTACGCGACGCGCTCGGCGTCCCGCTCGTCGTCTCCGACCTGTACGCGCACCGCAGCCCCGGCGCGCTGGCCGCCGCCGCGCTGCGCCGGCCGGCCGGGGACGGCGGCGCCGGCGCCGAGGCCGGGGAGGAGCCGGCGGCGATGGCGCGCGACGCGCTGCCGCCGGCGGACCTGGCGCGGGCGGCGGCCCGGGCGGCCGGCGCCGCCGCGGTGCTGCCGCCGCGTACCGTGCTGGTCACCGGGGCCACCGGCTTCGTCGGCTCCCGGGCGGTGCACCGGCTGCTCGGCACCACGCCGGCCCGGGTGGTGTGCCTGGTGCGCGCCCGCGACGACGCGCAGGCCCGATACCGGATGGTGGCCGCGCTGCGCGCGCAGGGGCTGTGGGAGGAGGCGCTGGGGCCGCGGCTGGACGCCCGCGCCGGCGACCTCACCCGGCCCCGCTTCGGCTGGCCCGCGCGGACGTGGGACCGGTACGCGGCGGAGTGCGACGCCGTGCTGCACGCCGGCGCGCTGGTCAACTTCCTGCTCGGCTACCGGGAGCACCGCGCCGCCAACGTCACGGGGACCGCGCACGTGCTGCGCTTCGCGCTCGCCGGCCGGCCGAAGCCGCTGCACCACGTGTCCACCCTCGGGGTGCTCGACCGGCACGCGCGGCACGCCGGCACCCGGCTCGGCGAGGGCACCGACCCGCGGCGGGTGACGGTGCCCGGCAGCGGCTACAGCCGCTCCAAGCTGGTGGCGGAGCGGCTGCTGCTGCGGGCGCGCGAGCTGGGCGCGCCGGTCACGCTCTACCGGCTCGGCGAGATCATGCCCGCCGCGGACAACGGCCTGCCCAACCCGCGGGCGCTCACGCACCTGCTGCTCTCCGCCTGCCACCAGCTCGGGTTGCGGCCCGCGGTGCCGATGCGCACCGACTACACGCCGGTCGACGAGACGGCCGCCCGGCTGGTCGCGGGGCTGGCCGAGGGGGCGACGGGCGCGGACTACCACGTGTTCCGCGCGGAGAGCGTCGACCTGGCGGCGGTCGGCCCGGCACCGGCCGGCCCGGCGGAGGCCGCGGACGGCGGGCCGCGCCCGCTGCCGCCGCGGGCGTTCACAGCGGCGCTCGCCGCCGCGGCGGCCGCCGACGGGCGGTCGGCCGCCGCCCTGCTGCACGCCGTGCTCACCTCCCTCCCGGCCACCGGGGCGGACGGAACGCCGGACTTCGCCCGGCTGCTCACCGACAACCCGCGGCTGTTCACCCGCGCCGGCTGCGCCGCGCTGGACGAGCGCCACGGGCTGCGCGACGGCCCGCTGGACCGGGCGTTCGCCGCGTACCACGCCACGCTCACCGGCTGACGACGACGGAACTGCTCACGCAACTGCGATGGAAGGGGACTCGTGCGGAATCGGACCATGGGACGGCTCGGCTGGCAGGTCGGCGAGGTCGGCTACGGCATGTGGGGCATCGGCGGCGGCCCAGGCGGCTTCACCGGCTGGGACTACGACGTCGCGCCCGACTGCCTGGACCTGGCGGTGGAGCTGGGCTGCACCTTCTTCGACACCGCCTGGGTCTACGGCAGGGGGGTCAGCGAGCAGTTGCTCGCGGCGCTCCTCCGGCGGCACCCGGAGCGGCGGCTCTACACCGCGACGAAGGTGCCGCCGCGCAACCGCGAGTGGCCCCCGGGCAGGGACGACACCCTCGACGACGTCTTCCCGCCGGACCACGTACGCGAGTACGTGCACCGCAGCCTGGAGAACCTCGGCACCGACCGGATCGACCTGCTGCAGTTCCACGTGTGGGAGGACCGCTGGGCCGGCGACGAGCGCTGGCAGCGGGTCGTCGCCGATCTCAAGGCGGAGGGCGTCATCGAGGGTTTCGGCATCAGCGTCAACCGCTGGGAGCCGGAGAACTGCATGCGGGCTCTCGACACCGGCCTCGTCGACGTCGTCCAGGTGATCTACAACATCTTCGACCAGGCGCCGGAGGACGTGCTGTTCGAGCGGGCGCAGCGCGACGGCATCGGCATCATCGCCCGCGTCCCGTTCGACGAGGGCGGGCTGACCGGCGCGCTCACCCGCCGGACGGAGTTCCCCGAAGACGACTGGCGCGCCGTCTACTTCGGCCCGGACAACCTGGGCCCGACCGTCGACCGGGCGGAGGCGCTGAAGAAGGTGCTCCCCGAGGGCGTGACGCTGCCCGAACTCGCGCTGCGCTTCATCCTCCACCACCCGGCCGTGAGCACGGTCATCCCCGGGATGCGCAGGCCCGCGCACGTGCGTGCCAACCTGGCGGTCTCCGGCGCCCCGCCGCTCGACGCCGGGCTGCTGGCCGAGCTGCGGAGGCACCGGTGGGACCGGCGGCCCACGGCCTGGTCGATGTGAGCGGCGGCGACGGCGCGCGGGCGCGGGCGGGCGTCATCGCGCTGTGGGCGCACCCGCGCTCGGTGTCGACCGCCTTTCTGCGCATGATGGCCGAGCGCGGCGACGTCACCGTGGTGCACGAGCCGCTGGTGCTGCTCACGGACCACGGCGAGGTGGCGGTGCCGGGCGTCGGCGGCGGCACGGCCACCGTGCGGTCGTACGCGGCGCTGCTCGCGCACCTGGCCGAACTCGGCGCGGCGGGCCCGGTGTTCTTCAAGGACACGCTGGAGTACCACTACGACCACCTCTTCGCGCACCCCGGGTCGATCGCCGGCTTCCGGCACACCTTCCTCGTCCGCGAGCCCGCGGCGACCATCGCCTCGCACCATGCCGTCAAGCCGGAGTTCGCCTGCCGCGAGGTCGGCTACGAGCACCAGTGGGCGCTGTTCCGGCTGGCGTGGCAGACCACCGGCATCCGGCCCGTGGTCGTCGCCGCCGAGCGGCTGCTCGCGGACCCGGCCGGCACGGTGGCCGCGTACTGCGCGGCGACCGGCCTGCCCTACCTGCCCGCCGCGCTGACCTGGGCGCCCGGGGAGCTGCCCCAGTGGCGGCGGAACCGGCGCTGGCACCTGGACGCCAGCGCCAGCTCCGGCTTCGCCGCCCCGCGCGCCCGGCACGCGGTCACCGTCGCGGACGACCCGCGGCTGCGCGCGTACTACGACCACCACCTCCCCTACTACCAGCGGCTCGTCGAACACGCCCTCTGACCCCGGCACAGGAGGAGAGACATGACCGCGACCGAGATCCGCAGCGCCACCCCCGGCGAGCAGTTCGCCCGCGCCTTCCGCACCGACCCGGCGGCGGCGGAGGTCCGCTTCGACTTCACGCTCAGCGACGCCTTCCAGCCGACCGCGGACCGCCCCCGGCTGACCGTGCGCAACCTCTTCCGCAAGCAGCGCGTCGACGCCGGGGCGCTCGTCTCCTGGTTCGAGTCCCGGCCCGGCGGCGCCGCGCCCGGCGCGCCGGGCGGGCGGCTGCGGGAGGCGGACTTCCGCTTCGACACGGCGACGTACGGCGTCGCGCCGATCGCCGGCTGGGTGCAGGTCCCCGACCGGCTCGCGGCCGAGCCGGCGGCGCTGGCGTCGTTCGTCGACCGCCGGCTGATGGTGCGCCTCGGCACCGCGGAGAACCGGGCGCTGACCGTCGGCCTGCTGAGCCACCCCGACCTGGCGCCGCTGCCGTACTCCGGCCCGTACGCGCAGGGCGTGCTGGCCGCGTTCGACGAGATCGAGCAGACCGGCGGCACCGGGCACGCGATGATCGTCAACCCCCGGGACTACTACGGCGAGCTGGTCGGCGCCGGCAACCTGCTGACCGACCTGGCCCGGGAGAAGGTGATGATCTGCCGCAACCGGCACGTGGCGCCCGGCCACGCGATCGTCGGCGACTTCGCGATGGCGGCGCGGCTGCTGGAGGCCGGCCACTCGGTGATCAAGGTGGCGGAGCCGCCGCCCGGCACCTTCGCCGCACCGGGCACCGCCGTGTGCGCCGAGGTCTACGAGGGCGTGGCCCTGCAGCTGCCGACGCACTTCTACCACGTGGTCCCCGGTGGGGCGGATGACTGAACAGCGGTGGGCACCCACCTTCGCCGGCCTGGTCGCCGCGCTGCTCTGCACGTTCACCGCCGTCGGCATGGTCATCCCGATCATCCCCAAACTGGTCACGGACGAACTGGACGGCTCGGCCCTCGAGGTGGGCGTCACCTTCACCGTCTCCGGCGTGGTGGCGCTGCTGGTGCGCCCGTACGCGGGGCAGCTCGCCCAGCGCACCGGCTGCCGCCGCGTGATGCTGTTCGGCGCGGTGCTCGTCGTCGCCACCGCCGGGCTGTACGCGCTGCCGCTCGGCCTGGCCGGGCTGTACGCGGCACGGGTCCTGCTGGGCGTCGGCGAGGCGATGCTGTTCATGGCCGGATCGCTGTGGACGGTGTCCCTGGCCCCGCAGGACCGGCGGGCGCAGATCGTCGGCTTCTACGGGCTGGCCATGTGGACCGGGTTCGCGCTGGGCCCCGTGCTGGGCGAACTGGTGCACCGGGCGGGGTCGTTCGAGGCCGTGTGGGTGGCGGTCGCCGTGCTGCCGGCCGTCGCGTTCTGCGTGATCCTCGGGCTCACCGACCGGGTGGAGCGGGGCGCCGCGGTCTCCCGCAAGCTGCTGCCGCGCTCGGCGGTGCTGCCGGGGGTGTCGCTGGCGTGCGGCTCCTTCGGGTACGCGATGGTCGCGGGCTTCGCGGCGCTGGCGATGACGGACCGGGGCGTGGCCCACGGGTCCGTCGTCGTCAGCGCGTTCGGCGCCGCGTACGTGACCGTCCGGGTCGTGGCGGGCCGGGTCCCCGACCGGGTCGGGGCCCTGCCGGTGGTGGTGTTCTCGGCGTCGGTGGAGGCGGTGGGCATGGTGCTGATCGCCTTCGCGAACGACCTGTGGCTGGCCGCGCTCGGCGCGCTGATCGCCGGCGGCGGCTTCACGCTGCTCTACCCCGCGCTCGCGCTCATCACCATCGACGCCGCGCCGGCGTCCGAACGCGGCGCCGCGCTGGGCGCCGTGACGTCGTTCTTCGACGTGGCCATCGGTCTGGCCGGGCTGATCGGCGGTGCGCTGGCGGAGGTCAGCTACACGCTGGCGTTCCTGCTGGCGGCCGGTGCCGTGCTGGGCTCGCTGTACGCGGGCACCGCCGCGGCCCGGGGCGCGCCGGCCCGGGACCCGGCGGCGGCCTGAGCCGCCGGGCCGCCGGCCGGGCGCTACGGGGGCCAGCCCGCGGACGGGGCGTCGGAGCCCTCCCCCTCGTACCGCTCCGCGCAGCGCTTCTTCACCTCGCGCTCGACCAGCGCCCGGCCGGCGGCCTCGCCGTTCTCCCGCCGCTCCTTCCTGGCCAGCTCGACGACGTCGAGCAGGATCGTGTTCTGCCCGTCGGACAGGCCCTTCTGCTGGTAGTCCGACTGGCTGCCACCGCCGGGTTTGAGCTGGTCGTGGGCCCAGTAGGTGATCAGCCGCACGCACACGGCCTCGTGGGAGGTCGCGCTCGGGGACGGGGCGGCCGACGAGGAGGGGGACTCCTCGCCCCGGCCGGCCGTGTCGTCCGAGCCGCCGCACGCGGTCAGCGCGGCGGCGAGCACGACGGCCGGGACGAGTAACGATCGGGTTCGCGTCAACGCCATGGCCCTGACCGTAACGTGAACGGGCCGCCGCGGCACCGGCGTTCGCCGCGGCCCTCCCGAAGGCGTACGGCCGCAGCGGGCCGCCGCGCGGAGCGCGTCACCGCGTCTTACGTGCCCCCGCGCTCGGCGATCAGCAGGGCGTAGCCTAGGGTGCCGTCGGCGACGGCGGCGCGGGCCGCGGCCAGCACCGCGGGGGCGGCGTCCAGGTCGACCCCGGCCTCGGCGAGCCGGCCCGCGGCGGTCATGCGCAGCAGGTTCAGCCGGGCTTCGATCTGGTCGATCATGCGGGTCATGGCCTGGTCGTGGCGCTCGGTGCGGACGGTGCGCAGCCCGGCCGCGGCCAGGATCTCCGCGTACTCCGCCAGCGGACGGGCGTCCGCGATGCAGGCGATCCGCGCGGCCAGGCCCGTCAGCTCGGGCGGCAGCCGGTCGGGTGCGGCGGTGACGTCGGTGATGCCGAGCCGGCCGCCCGGCTTGAGGACGCGGGCGAACTCGGCGGCGGCCCGGGCCTTGTCGGGGAAGGTGCACAGGGCGCACTCGCACACCACCGCGTCGAACACGGCGTCCGGGTGGGGCAGGTGCTCGGCGTCCCCGGTGGCGAACGCGGCCCGTTCGGCGAGGCCGGCGGCCCGGGCCGCGTCGCGGGCGAGAGCGGTGTGGGCGGGTGCGTAGTCCACCCCGTCGACGCGGACGCCGTAGGCGTCGGCGAGGAGCAGGGCGGTGGTCCCGCGGCCGGAGGCCACGTCGAGCACGCGGCGCTCCGCGGCCAGGTGCAGGCCGTCGGCGAGGCGGCGGGTGAGTGTGCTGCCGCCGGGGTGGTAGGACTCCCCGAGCAGGAGCGCGACGACGTCGGAGGAGTACGCGTCCGCGCAGCAGGCTTTGAGCGCGTCGCCGGGGAGGCCGGACCGGAGGGTGTTCCCGTCGCTCATCGGCTCTCCTCCCCGGCGGCCGTCCCGGGGGCGGTGCGGGCGGTCTTGGATCCGTACGGGGTGCTGGTGAGCCGGTCGGCCAGCGGCAGCGCGTTGGGGACGACGCCGGCGACCGGTACGCCGGACTGCTCGGCGCGGACCTGTTCGCGGTAGCCGGCGGAGTTGTAGGCGCAGAACGGGATCAGCCGCCCGTCCGGAGTGATCTCTTCCACGCAGCACTTCATCAGCTGCTTGACGTTGAGGGTGTACGGGTCCTGGAAGTCCTGGACGACGATCATGAACGCCTTGTCGTCCAGCTGCTTCACGGCCTCGGGCAGGTCGATACCGCACGCGTCCGCGCAGTCCAGCGCCTCGGCGGTCGCGCGGAGCTGCTCCTCGGTGGTCTCGGTCCCCATGAACGCGGAGGCGGACCAGAGCTTCTCCAGCGCCTCGCGGATCCCGGCGTCGGGCATGACGCGGTTGGTGACGTAGTCGAGGTGGTCCTCGACGTTGAGGAGCCGCGGGATCGGCACAACGGTGCGGTTGCCCGGTTCGCCGTCGACGAGGAGGTAGGTGATGGCGCGGCAGGTGGGGAAGCAGCAGGGGACGGGGAAGAAGTCGCCCTGCTGGAACCACTGCGGGCGCTGCTCGTTGATCAGCCGGATCACGTCGGGGTTGGTGAGCCGGTTCAGCGGGTCGAACTCGACGTGCCGGCCGGAGTGGGTGACCGGCTGGAAGGCCACGGAGCGGACGGCGGGGTGGTCGATGCCGTACTCGATGATCGCCCCGAGCTCGTGCTCGTTCAGCCCGCGCTCGACGGCCGCGACCAGGGTGGCGGTCAGCCCGGCGGCGGCGCAGTTGTCCAGCGCGCGCTGTTTGACGGTGCGCAGGTCCCGGCCGCGGATCTCCCGGTGGGTGCGTTCGTCGAAGCCGTCGAACTGCAGGTAGATGTTCACCGACCTGCCGGGGACCCGGTTGCGTTTCCCCAGTTCGGCGACGAAGTTTCTGTCCGAGGCCAGGCGGATCCCGTTGGTGTTGAGGGTGACGTTGCGGATCGGCCGGGCCTGGGCGAGGTCGATGAAGTCGAGGATGCCCTTGTGGATGGTGGGCTCGCCACCGGAGAACATCACCACCTCCGCCTCGCCCTCGGACTCCACGAACACGTCCAGCATCCGCGCGCACTGCTCGTGGGTAATGGCGTAGCCGTCGCTCTGGTGGCCGGAGTCGGCGAAGCAGATCGGGCAGTCCAGGTTGCAGCCGGTGTTGACCTCGATGATCCCCAGACAGGCGTGCTGCTTGTGCTCCGGGCACAGCCCGCAGTCGCTCGGGCAGCCGTCCTTCACCTCGGTCTGGAAGGCCAGCGGGATCGTGCCGGGCTTGTTGAACCGGGCGGAGGCCAGGTACTCCTGCGCGTCCCCGTACACCAGGGCCTCGAACTCGCCGTGCTCGCGGCAGCGTTTCCGCAGGTACACCTTGTCCTCGCGGATGTTGACCTGGGCGTCGACGGGCGTCTTGCACATCGGGCAGACCGACTTGGTGAACTCCACGAACACTTCGTCGCGGTCCGCCTTGCGCCGCGGCGCCGGGGCCTGGGTCATCACACAGTTCCTCTCGGGAGGGGGCTGGCAATCGATCACCGGATGATGTGGGCGTCACGTCCCGCCGCCGTCCCGTCCCCCGGGCCCCGCGCCGCCGCCTTGCGCGCGGCGCGCAGCAGCAGCGCGGCGTACAGCAGGAGCAGTCCGTCCTGGACCAGGACGAACCAGGTCAGCCGCTGGGTGAGGTAGTTTCCGAAACAGCCGCAGTTGTCCACCGCCAGCCCCCGGGCGTACGCCTGGACGGCCAGGGCGGCCCACACCAGCGACACGGCGGTGAACACCGGGACCGGGGCGATGGCCGCCGACCGGGGGCGGGCGAGGAACCACACCCCGGACACCAGCTCCCCGGCGATCAGCAGCGCGGCGAGCACGGCCGCCGCCCCGCCGTGCACCAGGTCGTACGCGCCGAGCAGGGAGGGCATGTCGGCGGCGGAAGCGAGCTGGCCGACGGCCATCGCCGTGTAGACGGCGCCGAGGACGAGACGGAGCACCATACGTACGACGCTACGGGCGAGGGGGCGGCGGCGACAGTGAGCGTCCCCGCGTAAAGCGGCGGCCTCTCACCGGTGCGGCGCCGCGCGCCGTTCCGCCTCGGCCCGCAGCGAGCCGAGGGAGGCGGCGACGGTCTCCTCCCAGCGGGCGGCCACCGCCCCGCCCCACCACTGCCCGAGCCGCCACAGGTCGGTGCCCAGCTCGCCCGTGTAGGTCAGCCGGGTCCCCGCCCCGGTCTCGTCCAGCACGAACGACTCGGTCACGTGCGGCACGGGGCCGCGCACCAGGCGGAAGTCGACGCGCCCGGGCCGGGTGAAGCGGACCGTCTCCGTCGTCACCGCGCGCAGTCGCCCGCCCGCGACCGGGGTGTAGTGCTCGGCCAGCACCAGGTCGCCGCCGCGCTCCAGCACGTGCAGCTTCTCGCGCATCGCCCGCGGGGTGCGGCCCAGGTACGGCCGGGCCACCACGTCGAACACCGTCTCCCGGGGGGCCGCGATGTCCACGGTCTGCGGGCCCAGCGGCCGGGTCCGGCGGCCCACACCGAGGTCGACGGGGACGGCCCCGGTCACCAGCCCCAGATAGCCGGCGGCCAGCGCGCCGCCCGCACCCGCGACCCAGGCCACGGCGCGCATCATGACGGGTCACCTCCGACCGGATCCCGGTGGTCCCTCCGCGGTACTGCCGGTCCCGATCATGCCACCGTCCGCCGGGGCCCGCCAGACCGTCGATCTGCACCGTCGTTGCGCCAGCCGTTGACGCCGTACCGGTTCGATTCTACGGTCTCGTTCGAAGTCGCGATCGATATCCGAGATTTCGAACGTCGGAAGGTGTGCAATGACCCGTGCCGTGTCCACGGCCCGTATGACGCTCGACTCCGCCTTCGTCGTCGCCGAGGTGAGTCCGCGGCTGTTCGGCTCGTTCGTCGAGCACCTCGGCCGCTGCGTCTACACCGGCGTCTACGAGCCCGGCCACCCCGCCGCCGACGAGGCGGGGCTGCGCAGCGACGTGCTCGGGCTCATCCGCGAGCTGGGGGTGACGACGGTCCGCTATCCCGGCGGCAACTTCGTCTCCGGCTACCGGTGGGAGGACTCCGTGGGGCCGGTGGAGCGGCGGCCGCGGCGGCTCGACCCGGCCTGGCGGTCCACGGAGCCGAACCGCTTCGGGCTCGCCGAGTACGTCGCCTTCCTGCGCCGGATCGGGCCGCAGGCCGAGCCCATGATGGCCCTCAACCTCGGCACCCGGGGCGTCACCGAGGCGCTCGAACTGCTGGAGTACGCCAACCACCCGGCCGGCAGCGAGCTGTCGGACCGGCGCGTCGCCCACGGCGACAAGGCCCCGTACGGCATCCGCCTGTGGTGCCTGGGCAACGAGCTGGACGGGCCCTGGCAGACCGGCCACAAGACGGCCGCCGAGTACGGCCGGCTGGCCGCCGAGACCGCCCGCGCCATGCGCCAGTTCGACCCGGAGCTGGAGCTGGTCGCCTGCGGCAGCTCGAACCGGGGCATGCCGACCTTCGCCGCGTGGGAGGCGACGGTGCTGGCCGAGACCTACGACCTGGTCGACTACGTCTCCCTGCACGCCTACTACGAGGAGCTGGACGGCGATCGCGACTCCTTCCTCGCCTCCGCCGCCGACATGGAGTCCTTCATCGAGAGCGTCGTGGCGACCTGCGACCACGTGGGCGCCCGGCTGAAGTCGGCCAAGCGCATCGGCCTCTCCTTCGACGAGTGGAACGTCTGGTACCAGTCGAAGTCCCGGGAGCAGGCCGAGGCGGACCCCCTCGACTGGCCCGAGGCCCCGCGCCTCCTCGAGGACAACTACAGCGTCGTCGACGCCGTCGTCTTCGGCTCCCTGCTCATCGCACTGCTGCGGCACGCCGACCGGGTCGGCGTCGCCTGCCTCGCCCAGCTGGTCAACGTCATCGCGCCGATCATGACCGAGCCCGGCGGCCCGGCCTGGCGGCAGACCACCTTCCACCCCTTCGCGCAGGCCGCGCGGTACGCCCGCGGCGGGCAGGTGCTGCACGTCGCCGCCGAGTCGCCCACGCACGAGACCGGGAAGTACGGCGAGGTGCCGCTGCTGTACGCGACGGCCGTCCGCGACCCGGAGTCGGGCGCGGTCACGGTCTTCGCCGTCAACCGCGACCAGCGGCGGCCGCTGCCGCTGGAGGTGGTGCTGCACGGTCTCGCGGTCTCCGAGGTGGTGGAGCACAGCGCGCTGGCCGACGCCGACCCGGAGGCGCGCAACACCCTCGCGGACCCGGACCGGGTCGTCCCGCACCCCGTGCCCGGCACGACGCTGCGGGACGGGACGCTCAGCGCCGTCCTGGAGCCCCTGTCGTGGAACGTCATCCGCTTGAGCTGAACGCACGCACCAGGGAGGCGGCATGAACCGCGAACCACCCCTCAGCCGGCGGCGGCTGCTGACCACCGGGGCCGGTGCGCTGGCGGCCGGCGCCGTGCCCGGCCTGGCCGCGGCCGGGTGCGCCGCGCCCTCGTTCACCGCCGAAGGCAAGACCCGGCTGCGCTACTGGCACCTCTTCGGCGGCGGCGACGGCGCGAACATGACCGCCATGGTCGACGCCTTCGACGCCGAGCACCCGGACATCGACATGCAGGCCACCCAGCTCGACTGGGGCCCTCCGTACTACACGAAGCTGGGCATGGCCGGCGCCGGCGGGCGCGCGCCCGAGGTGGGCGTGCTGCACCTCACCCGGCTCGCCGGGTTCGGCCCCGGCAAGCTGCTCGACCCCTTCGACCCGGGCCGGCTGGAGGCGCACGGCATCACCCCCGACCGCTTCCCGCCGGAGATCTGGCGGCGCGGGCAGGTGGACGGCGAGCAGTACGCGATCCCGCTCGACACCCACCCGATCGTGCTCTACTACCACACCGAGATCTGCGAGGAGGCCGGGCTGCTCACCGACGACGGCGGCCTCCGGCCCATCCGGGGGGTCCGCGCGTTCGTCGAGGCGCTGCACACCGCCAAAGAGGTCACCGGCGCACCGCCCCTGGTCGCCGAGACCCTCGGCACCGACACCGTCACCCCCTGGCGGCTCTTCAACACCTTCTACTCGCAGACCGGCGGCACCGTCCTGTCGGAGGACGGCACGCGGATCACCATCGACGACGCCAAGGCCATGGAGGTCCTGGAGTTCATGGCGATGCTCACCGACGAGGGCCTGATGGTGCGGCGCGCCGACTACCCCGGCTCCGTCGGCATCTTCGGCGCCGGCGAGACCGCCTTCTCCCTCAACGGTGAGTGGGAGGTGACCACGTACACCGCCAACAAGCTGCCGTTCTCCATGACCCGGGTGCCCGCGCTCTTCGGCCGGCCCACCGTCTATGCGGACAGCCACTCCTTCGTGCTGCCGCACCAGGCCACGCGGTCCGATGCGGCGAACGAGGCCGGGTACGCCTTCGTCGCCTGGATGCTGGAGCACTCCGTGGACTGGGCCAAGGGCGGCCACGTGCCGGCCTACCTGCCCACGCTCGAGGACCCGGCCTATCTGGAGCTGCAGCCGCAGTCCGCGTACCGGTCCGTCATCGACGACGTCGTGCTCGACCCGGCCGTCTGGTTCGCCGGCTCCGCCTCGCTGCTGCAGATCGAGCTGGGGGCGGTCTTCTCCAGCGTCTTCACCGGCTCCCGCAGCCCGCAGGGTGCGCTGCGCGAGGCGAAGTCGCGGCTGCGGACACTGCTGGACACCCCCGACCCGATAGGAGGCGCCGTATGACCGCCACGAGCGTCGCCGTTCCGGCGGCGCCGGAGCCGGCGGCGGTGCCGGCGGCGCGGCCCGCCGGCGTCCGCCGCAAGTGGACCGAGCACGGGCTGGTCTTCATCGCCCCCTTCCTCCTCGTCTACGGGATGTTCCTGCTCTGGCCGCTGGTCTTCGGTGTCCACCTCAGCCTGCGCAGCGACAACATCACCGGCTCGGGCGGCGAGTACGTCGGGTTCGACAACTACACCGAGGCGTTCCGCGACGAGAACGTCTGGTCCTCGCTGTGGAACACCGTGTGGTTCACGGTCCTGTCCACGATTCCGCTCGTCGTCATGGGCCTCGTCTTCGCCCTGCTGGCGCATAATCTGCGCTTCGTGCAGTGGCTGTGGCGGCTCAGCTGGTTCGCGCCCTTCGTGCTGCCGTCCGGCGTCGTCGGGCTGCTCTTCCTCTGGGTGATCTACCCGTCCGACTTCGGCTTCGCCGACCAGCTCCTCGCCCAGTTCGGGCTGCACCCGGACATCGGCTGGCTGACGGACGAGCGGTACGCGATGCTGTCGATCGTCCTGACCACGGTGTGGTGGACGGTCGGCTTCAACTTCCTGCTCTACCTCGCCGCGCTCCAGTCCATCCCGCAGCACCTGTACGAGGCCGCGGAGCTGGACGGCGCCGGCCCCTGGCAGCGGCTGCGGCACATCACGCTGCCGCTGCTGCGGCGTACCACGGGCGTGGTCCTGGTGCTCCAGATCCTCGCCTCGCTGAAGGTCTTCGACCAGATCTACATCATGACCGGGGGCGGCCCCGACGACTCCACCCGGCCGATCCTGCAGTACGTCTACCAGTCGGGCTTCACCGGCTACCGGATCGGCTACGCCTCCGCCGTCTCGTACATCTTCTTCGCTCTGATCGTGCTGGTCGCGCTGATCCACCTGCGGCTGGCCCGCCGTAACGCCGAGGAGTCGTCATGAGTGCACCGGCCGCAGCCTCGGGCCGCAGGCCCCGTTGGACCCGTGGGCGCGTCGCCCTGGTCGCCGTCGCGCTGCTGCTCGTCGTGGTGTGGGTGCTGCCGCTCGCCTGGGCGCTGTCGATCTCGCTGAAGCCGGACGCCGAGACGACGCAGACCGGGCTGGACTGGATCGGCTCGACGATCACGTTCGACGCCTACGAGGCGGTGTGGGAGACCGGCGACATCGGCCGCTGGCTGTTCAACACCGCCTACATCGCCACGATGACCACCCTGCTGACCGTGGCTCTCTGCGCGATGGCCGCCTACGGCTTCGCACGCACCCGGTTCCGCGGCCGCAAGGCGCTCTACGCGCTCGTGCTGGCCGGGATCATGGTGCCGCCGCAGGTGCTGATCGCGCCGCTGTTCGCGGAGATGGTGCAGCTGGGCCTGGTGGACACGTACTGGGGCGTGATCCTGCCCCAGGTGGCCGTGCCCGCGATGGTGTTCATCCTGGTGAAGTTCTTCGAGGGGGTGCCGCGCGAGCTGGAGGAGGCCGCGTTCGTCGACGGGGCGGGCCGCTGGCGGGTGTTCTTCACGATCGTGCTGCCGCTGTCGCGGCCGGTGCTCGCCGCGGTCGCGATCTTCACCTTCATCTCCACCTGGAACAACTTCCTCTGGCCGTTCCTGGTGACGACCGACCCGAACGGCATGACCCTGCCCGTCGGGCTGGTCAACGTCCAGTCGTCCTACGGCGTGCGCTACGCGCAGATGATGGCGTCCGTCGTCATGGGCGGGCTGCCGCTGCTGGTGGTCTTCGCGATCTTCCAGCGGCAGATCGTGCGCGGCATCGCGCACACCGGGCTGGCCGGGCAGTGACGCCGCCCGGCCACCGGATCCCCCGGCGGGGACGGTGGCCGGGCGGCGGCTGCCGGCGCCGGCGTCAGGCCGCGGCGGGTGCGCGGCCGGCCCGCTCGGCGTCGTACAGCCGGCGCACCAGCGCGGTGCGGGCCCGGTTGACGCGGGACCGCACGGTGCCCACCGGGCAGTCGCTCAGCAGCGCCGCCTCGGCGTACGGCAGGCCGACCAGCTGCGTGAGCACGAACGCCTCCCGCCGCTCGGCCGGCAGCGCGGCCAGCAACTCGACGAGGGCCACCGCCTCGTCGGGTCCCGGCAGGCCGCGCGCCTGGGCCCGCTCCGCCGCGGACTGCCAGTCGTCCGTGTCGGCCAGCCGCGGGCGGGCGGCGGCCCGGCGCAGGCTGTCGACGACCGTGCGGCGGGCGATGGACAGCAGCCAGGTGCGGGCCGAGGAGCGGCCCTCGAAGCGGTGCAGGCTGCCCAGGGCGCGCAGGAACGTCTCCTGGGTGAGGTCGTCGGCGGCCTGCGGATCGGCGCCGACATGGATCACGTAGCGCCGGACGTCGCGGTGCAGGGCGCGGACGACGTGGTCGAGCGCGTCGGGGTCCCCGCCCCGGGCGGCGAGCGCGCGGGCGGTGATCGACGCGTCGGACGCGTCGGACGCGTCGGACATGGCGGACGTGGTCATACGGCTTCCTTCCCGGACGGGCCGGACGGCGGCGGATCGTCGGTACGACCGGCGGCGGAGAGCACGACGCACCGGGCCGCGAACGTCGCGGCCCGCACGGTGCGCGCACACCACCCGGCAGTCATCGCGGGCTCATCGTCGCATCGCACCGGTGCGGGCTCCGGGCGGGCCGGGCGTTCCCACGGCGCCGGCTGCCGTACCGCCGCCGCGGGCCGCGAGCCGGCTACTGTGCCGCCGGCGGGAAGGCCGGGCCGTCGTGCTGTTCGCGGAAGGTGCGCCGGTACGCCGAGGGGGGTGCGCCCACCCGGCGGCAGAAGTGGGTCCGGAGGGAGACGGGCGAGCCGAAACCGGTGCGGCGCGTGATCTCCTCCACCGACAGGTCGGTGGTCTCCAGCAGCTCGCGGGCCCGCTCCACCCGGGCCCACTGCAGCCACCGCAGCGGCGTGGTGCCCGTCCGGGCCCGGAACATGCGGTGCAGGTGGCGTACGCTCACCCCGGTCCTGCGGGCGATGTCGGCGAGGGTGAGCCGCCGGTGGAGGTTCCGGTGCAGCCACTCCACCGTCGCGTGCAGCGGATCGCCGCCGGTGCCGGGGTGGCGCAGCAGCTGCGCCGTCCCGCCCTCCCGCCGCAGCGGGACGACCAGCGCGCTCGCCGTGCGCGCCGCCACCGCCGCGCCGTGGTCCCGGCTGATCAGGTGCAGGCACAGGTCGATGCCGGCGGCCAGCCCGGCCGAGGTCAGCACCTGCCCGTTGTCCACGAACAGCACCCCGGGGTCCACCCGCACCTCCGGGTGGTCGGCGGCCAGCCGCCCCGCGGCCAGCCAGTGGGTCGTCGCCCGCCCGCCGTCCAGCAGCCCCGCCTCGGCCAGCAGGAACGCGCCGGTGCAGATCGACGCGACCCTGATCCCCTTGTCGTACGCGGCCCGCAGCAGCGCCGGCACCGCCGGGTCGCGGGGTGCGGCGCGGCGGGCGACGCCGGGCACCACGACGGTGCCCGCCGCCAGCGCCGCGGCCAGCGGATGGGAGGGCGTCAGCCCGAAGCTGGCGGCGCCGGCCACGGTGGTCGTCACCGGCCCGTCGCCGCACACCCAGACCTCGTAGGGCGGCGTGCCGTCGGGGAGGCGGGCGATGCCGAACGCCTGGCACGCCGCCGTGACGTCGAACCCCACGGCCCCCGGCGGCGCGAGCACGGCCACCGGGTGCCGTGCCGTCGGCGGCGGTGGTGGCGGTGGTGGCGGCGTCACCATGGCACGAATCCGTCGAAGCGCGTCACGGCCGTCGATGTCACTTCCCGCGCCCGCCGCACACACTCACCTCATGACAGCCGACAACCACCACAGCCGCAGAACCTTCCTCCGCACCACGACCGCCGCGGGCGTCGGCGCCACCGCCGTGGGAACGGCCGGCGCCGCCTCCGCCGCCCCGCCGCAACGGCCCGCGGGACCGCTGCGCGTCCACGTCGTGCTCTTCGACGGCGTGGAGGAGATGGACTTCGCCGCCCCGTACTACGTCCTCGGCATCGCGGACATGCACAGCCCGCACGGCGTGTCGGTCCGCTACGTCACCGCCGACGGCTCCCGGGCCGTCACCGCCTCGCAGGGCACCCGCGTGCGCCTCACCCACGGCTGGGCGCCGGACGAGGCGGACGTCCTCGTGGTGCCGGGCGGCGGATTCGCCGACACCGACCGGCCGGGCGTCGGCCGGGAGATCCGCCGCGGCGTCCTGCCCCGGGCCCTGGCCCGGGCCCGGCGCCCGGAACTGACCCTCGCGTCGGTGTGCACCGGCGCGATACTCCTCGGCGCGGCCGGCCTGCTGCGGGGCCGCCCCTGCACCACGCACCACGGCGCCTTCGAGGCGCTGGAGTCGTACGGCGGTGTCCCGACCCGCGCCCGGGTCGTGGACGACGGCGACCTCGTCACCTCCGGCGGCATCACCTCCGGGCTGGAACTGGGCCTCTGGCTGGTCCGGCGCGCGTTCGGCCCGGACGCCGCGCTGGACGTGGAACGCATGCTGGAGTACGAGGCGCGCGGCACGGTGTGGACCGCCGGGCGGCCGTCCCGTTCCGGCGGCCGGTGACCGCGTCCCCGGCGCCACGCCGTCCGCCCGGCCGCGCCGGCGGCCGGCACCGCGCACACCCACGTCCGGACCGCCCATGCCGTCTCCTCGCCGCGCTCGTCGTCACCGCTCCTTGAAGAGGAGTCGGACGAGCCCCGCGGCGGGTTCCCGCGGGCGGGCGGCGTGGACCGCGTTCGTGCGCCGGCGGGCTCACCCGATCTCGAACACGCCGTAGCCGAAGCCCGCCGCCCCGATGTCCCCGCTCTCCGCGACGGTGACACCGGACACCTCCCGCGCGGTGCAGCGGACCCCGGACGGCAGCGCGGCCGTGGCGGGGGCCCGGCCCGGGTTGACCACGACGAGGTACCGGCCGCCCCGGACGTAGACCAGCGGATAGCCGGCGTACAGCACCTCCGCCGCGCCGCCGCTGCCCAGTTCCGGGGCGGCCCTGCGCAGGGCGATCAGCCGCCGCACCAGATGCAGCAGGGACGTCTCGTCGGCCCGCTGCGCGGCCACGGTGGGGCGGTCCGGATCCGGATCGAGCGGGAGGTACAGCCGGTCGGCGGGGGCGGTGGAGAAGCCGGCGTTCACGCCGTCGTCCCACTGCATGGGGGTGCGGGACCCGGCCCGGTTGTAGCGCGGGCCCAGGACGCTGCCCTCGTGGTCGGGCAGGCCGGGGACGTAGCGCATCCCGATCTCGTCGCCGTAGTGGATCGCCGGCAGGGTGGGCCAGGTGAGCTGGAAGACGAACGCGGCCGGCAGCTGCTCGGCGGTGCGCGGGCCGCAGGCCAGCCGGGAGAAGTCGTGGTTGGACGAGGGCAGGACGGCGAAGCCGGCGTCGCCGATCGCCTCGGTCGCCGCCCGCCAGGCGGTCAGGAAGGTCTGCGGGGTGCCGGCGCCCGCGGCGTCGAAGTACGGCCTGGCCGGGGCCCATTCCTCGTTGACCGTGCCGGCGTCGTTCTGCCACAGCGAGCGCAGCGGCAGCCCGTTGTCGTCGCCGCCGAACTGCAGGAAGAAGTCGCCGTGGAAGCCGGCCGGCACGGCCCGGCCGGGGTCGCCCCACTCCGACAGCAGCACGGCCCGCGGGTGCGCCGCGTCCAGCCAGCCGCGCAGCTCGGTCCAGAGCTTCGCCGTCTCGGCGTGTCCGGGGTCGTCCTTGACCAGGGAGGCGGCCATGTCGACGCGGAACCCGGCCAGGCCCAGGGCCAGCCAGCGGTCCATGATGTCGCGCAGCGCCCGCCGGTTGGCGCGCGGGCCCTCGGCGTCGGCCGGCAGCCGCCAGGGCTCGCCGGGGTCGGTGCGCGCGTAGCCGAAGTTCAGGGCCGGCTGGCTGGCGAAGAAGTTCGGCAGGTACCAGCCGGGACGGCTGCCCGGCGAGGGCTGGAAGCCCGGCGGGCACGGCCCTTCGGGGGCCCAGATGTAGCGGTGGTCGCCGGGGTCGCCGGCGGAGGCGGTGAACCAGGGGTGCCGGTCGGAGGTGTGGCCGGCGACCAGGTCGAGGAGCACCCGGATGCCGCGCCGGTCGGCGCTGTCGACGAGCGCGGCCAGGTCGTCGTCGGTGCCGTAGCGGGGGGCGACGGTGTGGAAGTCGGCGACGTCGTAGCCGGCGTCGCGGAACGGCGAGACGAAGCAGGGGTTGAGCCAGACGGTGTTGACGCCCAGCCAGACCAGGTGGTCCAGCTTCTGCTCGATGCCGGCGAAGTCGCCGATGCCGTCGCCGTCGGAGTCGGCGAAGCTCTGCGGGTAGATCTGGTACAGGACGGCGTCGGCCAGCCAGGCCGGCGGGGGCGGCGTCACGCTGCGGCCCCCTCGGGCAGCCGTCCGTCCGGGGTGTCGCCGACCTCGCGCTGCAGCGCGGCGAGCCGGTCGGTGAGGTCGCGTACGACGTCGGCGTAGCGCGGGTCGTCGTAGCGGTTGTGCAGCTCGTGGGGGTCCGCCGTGAGGTCGAACAGCTCCCGGGCGGCGGGCCGCGGGGCGGTCCCGGCGCCGTCGGCGCCGGAGCCGTGGCCGGGGTAGTGGATCAGCTTGTGCGTCGCCGTGCGGATGCCGTAGCACGCCTGGACGCGGTGGCAGACGTCCAGATGCATGTAGTAGCGGTAGTAGACGGCGTCCCGCCAGCGCTCGGGTTCTGCACCCCGCAGCAGCGGCACCAGCGACCCGCCCTGCATGCGCGGGTGGGGCGGCACGCCGGCCAGGTCCAGCAGGGTGGGGGCGAAGTCCACGTTCGCCACCAGCTCCCGCCGGCGCGACCCCGGCGGTGTCCGGCCCGGCCAGCGGACGACGAGCGGGATGCGCATGGCCTCCTCGTACATGAAGCGCTTGTCGAACCAGCCGTGCTCGCCCAGGAAGAAGCCGTGGTCGGAGGTGTACGTGACGGCGGTGGCGCCGGCGAGGCCGCTGACGTCGAGGTAGTGCAGCACGCGGCCGACGTTCTCGTCGAGGGCCGCGACGACCCGCAGGTAGTCCTTGATGTAGCGCTGGTAGCGCCACTCCCGCTCCGCGCGCGGCGACAGCCCCGGCGGTACCGGCACGCCCTTGAGGTCCTCGGCGGTGAGGTCCTCCATGCTCATCTCGGCCTCGCGGGCCGCGGGCGCGCGGCCGGCCAGGTCGTCGTGGAGCGTGGGCGGCGCGGGGATCTCGTCGTGCTCGTACAGGTGCGCGTGCCGCGGCGCGGGCTCGAACGCCCGGTGGGGCGCCTTGTGCTGGACGAGCAGGCAGAACGGCTTGTCCGGGTCCCGCCTGTCCAGCCAGTTCAGGGCCAGGTCGGTGATGATGTCGGTGACGTAGCCGGGGTAGGTCCTGCGGCCTTCGGCGGTCAGGAACTCGGGGTCGTGGTAGACGCCGTGCTCGGGCAGGATCTCCCAGTAGTCGAAGCCCTCCGGGTCGTGGCCCGCGCCGTGGCCGAGGTGCCACTTGCCGACGAGGGCCGTCTGGTAGCCGGCCTCCCGGAGCATCCCGGGGAACGACGGCTGCGTCGCGTCGAACCGGTGGGTGGGGCCCTCCAGCGACGTCATGCCGTTGACGTGGCTGTAGGTGCCGGTGAGCAGGGTGGCGCGGGCCGGGGAGCAGATGGCGTTGGTGCAGAAGGCGTTCTCGAAGACGGTGCCCTCGGCGGCGAGCCGGTCGACCGCCGGGGTCCTGTTGAGCACGCTGCCGTAGGCGCCGACGGCCGCCGGGGCGTGGTCGTCGGTCATGAAGAGGATGATGTTCGGCCGCCGGGGCGCGGTCATGGCGTGAACCTCCGTGGTGCAGGGCCGGGCGCGGGCGCCTCAGGCGATCGTGAGCGTGCAGCGGGCCTCGGTCAGGGAGCTGGTGCCGGCGTAGACGTCGATCCGGCCCGGCTCGACGACGTGCCGCCCGGCGGCGTCGTTGGTCCAGAAGCCGAGGTCCTCGGCCCCCAGGGTGAAGCGCACGGTGCGCTTCTCCCCGGGACCGAGGGTGACACGGGCGAAGCCGCGCAGCCGCCGCACGGGCTGCGTGATGCTCGCCACCGGGTCGTGCACGTACAGCTGGACGACCTCGTCGCCGGCGCGGTCGCCGGTGTTGGCGACCTCGACCTCGACGCCGACGCGCTCGCCGCGCTCCAGGGCCTCGGCGGTGACCGTGTCCCGGTCCGGCCGGGGCCGCCCGGCGGCGAAGTCGGTGTAGCTGAGGCCGTGGCCGAAGGGGAACTGCGGCCCGTCGGCCAGGTCGAGGTATTTCGAGGTGTACTTCTCGTCCGGGTCGTACGGGCGTCCGGTGCTCTCCCGGTTGTAGTAGAGGGGGATCTGGCCGACGGAGCGCGGGAAGGTCACCGGCAGTTTGCCGCCGGGGTTGACCGCCCCGAACAGCACGTCGGCGACGGCGTTCCCGGCCTCGATGCCGGGGTGCCACGCCTCCAGCAGCGCCGGGACCTCGTCGGCCCAGTCGCCGATCGTCAGCGGCCGGCCGTTGACCAGGACGACCGCGAACGGCCTGCCGGCGGCCGCGACCGCGGCGACGAGTTCCCGCTGCCCGGCGGGCAGCGAGAGGTCGCTGCGCGCGGCGGCCTCGCCGCTCAGCTCCGCGGCCTCGCCGACCACCACGACGGCGGCCTCGGCCGCGCCGGCCGCGGCGGCGGCCCGCGCGGGGTCCGCCCCGGCGTGGGTGACCCGCGCGCCGGGGACGGCGGCGCGTACGGCGTCGAGGACGCTGACCGAGGGGAAGCGCCGGCAGCCGGGGCCGGCCCAGGTGCCGTGCAGGTCGGCGGAGTCCGCGAACGGCCCGACGACGGCGACGGAGCCGAGGCCGCGGTCCAGCGGCAGGACGCCGTCGTTCTTCATCAGCACCATGGAGCGGGCGGCCGCCTCCCGCGCCGCGGCGCGCGCCTCGGGCACCGGGGCGTCGACGACGGCGCTCTCGTCCGTGTACGGGTCGTCGAAGAGGCCCAGCGTGAACTTCAGGCGCAGCACGCGCGCGACCGCGTCGTCGATCCGGTCCTCGCTGATGCGCCCGGCCGCGAGCAGGTCCGCGCCGTGGGCGGCGATGCGGGTGCTGACCATCTCCATGTCGATGCCCGCGGTCAGGGCCAGCCGCCCGGCGTCGGCCCCGTCCGCGGCGCAGCCGTGCGCGATCAGCTCCTCGACGCCGGTGTAGTCGCTGACGACGAGCCCGTCGAAGCCCCACTCCTCCTTGAGGATGCCGGTCAGGGTGTGCGGGTTGCCGTGCGCGGGGACGCCGCTGACGGTGTTGAACGCCGCCATGACGGTGGCCACCCCGGCGTCCACGGCCGCCTTGAACGGCGGCAGGTAGTGGTTGCGCAGCCGCTGTTCCGAGACGTCCACCGTGTTGTAGTCGCGCCCGCCTTCGGCGCCGCCGTACGCCACGAAGTGCTTGGCGCAGGCCGCGAGCCTGTCGTCGGCGGTGAGGTCGCCGGGGTCGTCGCCCTGGTAGCCGCGGACCTTGGCGACCGCGAGCACGGCGTTGAGGTACGGGTCCTCGCCGCCGCTCTCGGCGATCCGGCCCCAGCGGGGCTCGTGGGTGACGTCCATCATCGGCGAGAAGGTCCAGCGCACCCCGTTGGAGCGGGCCTCCTTCGCCGACACCCGGGCGTCGCGCTCGACGACCGCCGGATCGAACGCGGCGGCCTGGGCGAGCGGGATGGGGAAGGTGGTCCAGAAGCCGTGGACGACGTCCTGTGCGAACAGCAGCGGGATGCCCAGCCGGGACTCCGTCACGGCCATGCGCTGCAGGGAGTTGGTGTGCCGGGCCCCGTGCAGGTTGAGCACCGAGCCCAGCAGGCCGGCCCGGGCCGCGCGCTCGACCTCCTCCGTCTGGCCGGCGCCGGGGCCGGTCGCCCCGGTCCAGGTCAGCTGCTGGAGCTGGCCCAGCTTCTCCGCGACGGTCATCCTGCCGAGCAGTTCCTTGACCTTGTCTTCGTGCGGTCCGAGCATGTGAATACGTGGTCCTCTTGCCTTGGTCGCGCCGCCCGCGGCGGGGTCGCCGCCGGAGCGAGCGCATGCATACGGATGTCGCGCGTCCCCCCGCGGGCCGGCGCACCCGGTCGGTGCGCGGGCCCGCGGGGCCGGTCAGCCCCGGTGCACGGTGAACTCCCGCCGCCGCACCCGCAGCACCGTCCGGCCGCCTGCCGCGGAGACCTTCGCCCCCGCGCAGCGGGCCGGTCCGTCGACGGCCACGACCGCCTCGTCGCCGAGCGACCGGAAGGCCACCCGCCCGGCCGCGATCTCGCTGATCTCCGCGGTGGCGTACGCGATCCGCAGCCCGCCCGCGCGGAGCCCCAGCGGCAGCATCGCCGCCGAGCGCCCCGGCAGGTGCAGCCGCTCCCCGCCGAAGAGCGGCCTGCCGCGCTCCGCGACGGTGACGTCCTGCCCGTAGCCGGAGGAGATGTTGAAGGCGTGCAGCAGCCGGCCCCCGTCGTCGTCCGCCGTGGTGAGCAGGAAGACGCCGGGCAGCCGCGCGTCGTGGGTCAGGCGGGGCGCCGCGCCCAGCCGGCGCAGCGCCGCGGTCCAGAAGCCGAGGTCGCACCGGTACGCGCCGGTGACGACGACGGCCCGGCCGGCGCCGACGGGGACGTCGAATCCGCAGCCCTCGCCGGTGGACAGCTCACGCAGCACTACTTCCACACGGCTGCCGCCGCTGCCCCGGGCCGGCGTGCACAGCTGCGCCCCGGGCACCCGGATCTCGGCGCGCGGGGCGGCCCAGCCGTGCGCGGTCACGGAGAGGAAGAACCGGTTCGCGTCCGTGAGGGTGTCGCCCGGCGTGAGCCCGAGCGCGTCGCGCAGCTCGGTCGACGGGCGGCCGGACATGTCCCTGCCCGGCAGCCGGCCGGAGAGCAGCAGCTTGCCGCCCGCCCGCAGATACCGCACCAGGCGCCGCTGGACGGCGGTGTCGAGGTGTTCGCCGGTGGCCAGCCCGAGGACGGGCGTGCCGGCCGGGTCGAGGTCGCCGGCCTGCAGGTCGACGCTGCGGTAGCGGTAGCCGCCCAGCAGCATGCCGCGGGACAGCGCGCCGCGGGGGCCGAAGCCCCGTACCGGCTCGGCGTCGTCCAGCACGGCCCGTACGGCGTCGGTGTCGGGGCGGTACTCGGTCAGGTAGTGGTCCGGTACGAAGCCGAGCGCGAGGTCGTCGTACTCCGGCCGCATCGGCGCGAGCACGGGGGCGTGGGCGCGTACCGCCCGGACGGTGCGGACCAGGGACGGGTAGCCGGGTCCCGGGCGGCCCTCGGGGTCGACCGGGGCGGCGAAGCCGTGGCGTTCGCCGGTGGAGCCGATGCGGTCGTTCCCGTCGTGCAACGGCTCGTCGAGCCGGGGGTTGAACCCGCCGGCGAACAGGTAGTAGTTGATCATCTTGGCGCCCTGGGCCAGGCAGAGCCGCGTCTTCAGGCCGGTGGCCTCGGCGCCCGACTGGTTGTCGAGGTTGTTGCCGTAGTCCGCGTGGCCGGCGTCGAACTCCAGGGCGGTGACGGGCTGGTCGCGGTCGTTGGTGGCGTCCATGAAGGAGTTGACCAGATACAGGTCGGTGACGTTCTTGAACGTCAGGTCGCCGAGGTAGAAGTCGGCGCCGGAGATCAGCCCGGGCCTGCCGGAGTACGTCTCCTTCAGCTGGCTGATGCCGATGGGGAAGTTCGTGCCCCGGCCGCCGCCGGTGCCGTGGATGTTGATGAGGAACGGGATGCCGCGCACCCCGTTGTCCTCCGCGGCCGCCCGCAGCGCGTCGACGTAGCGGGCGAAGCGGCCGCGCATGAAGGCGCCCAGGTCGTGCATGAGGGCGGCGGAGTAGCCGTCGGCCGGTTCGCGGACGCCCCGGTCGAACTCGTCGTCGGGTTTCCCGGCGAAGGGGTAGCGGCCGGCGAGGCCGTCCCCGTACGTCCGCTCCAGCCAGCCCCGGAAGTCCCGGAGGACGTGGCCGGTGAGCGCCGGGGTGTTGCTGACCCAGTCGAGCATCCCGATCTCGTTGTCGAGCTGGCAGGCGACGACGCCCGGCCGGCCGCCGCGGCGCAGCCGCCGGGCGATGACCGGCATGACGGCGTCGTACCAGCGGCGGGCTTCCGTCAGGAAGGCGGGCGCGAGGTAGTCCACGGCGGGGGTGGGGCCGTCGGCGCCGTGCCATCCCCGGGGGTTGATCTCCGGGTGCTCGCTGCGCACCCGCTCCGGCACGCCCTCGCCCTTGAGTTCGGCCATGGTGAAGGGGCCGGGCCGGACGACGGCGTCGAAGCCGTTGGCGAAGCACAGGTCGAGGAAGGCCCCCAGGTCCCGCTCGGGCCGGGTGCGCCCGGTGACGTCGATGCGGCCGTCCGGTGTCTCGTGCCACATCCAGGGGACGTACGTGGCGACGGCGTTGAGCCCGGCGGCCCTGGCCCTGTCGAGCCGGGACTGCCAGTCGCGGCGCCTGAGCCGGAAGTAGTGGATCTCCCCGCCCAGGACGAGGGCGGGCCCGCCGTCGATGTGGATCTGCTTGTCGCGGTACGTGACGGCGCCGGCCGGCCGCTCCGTACCGGCCGCCGGCACGGCGGCGGGAGCGGGCCCGGCGCCGGCGGCCGGTGCGGCGCCGAGGGCGCCGTGCGTGGTCACGGCCGCGGTGCCGAGGCCGCCGAGGACGGTTCGGCGGCGGGGCGCGGCGGGCTGCGGGGTGCTCATATGCCGAAGTCCTCCCTGGCCAGCAGCGGCTTGAGGCGGCGGCGGAAGCCGCCGGTGCGGAACGGGCGCTGCAGCAGGCCGGGGCTGAGCACCTGGGCGAGGGCCGCGGCGGTCATGCCCTGGTCCAGGGAGAGCATCCGGTCGCTGACCGTGCCCGTGCCGACGTTGACGGAGTCGTAGAAGCCGTAGCCGTCCTCGTAGGCGTCGAAGTCGCGGGCGAGGTCGCGCAGGTTGGCGAGCGCGGCCCGCGGCGTGACGAGCAGGGCGAGGAACGCGGCGTGCGGGGTGACGACGCCGTTGGTGTAGGCGGAGGGGTCGGGCCTCGGCGCGCCGTACGGCACGTAGGTGCGGTCGGTGTTGGAGCAGTAGCCCTCCGGCGAGATGCCCAGGTACTGCACGCCGTACTCCTGGTAGCCGCCTTCGGGCACGTTGGCCGGGGAGAAGCCCCAGTAGCCGTACTCGGCGTCGAGCAGCCCGTGGTCGCGCTGGGCCAGGGCGTGACGGGTGAGGTTGGTGCGCCAGGAGGCGTTCCACCGGGTGGAGGGGACGAAGAGCTCCGGCATGAGCGCGCCGAACATCGAACCGCCCCAGCCGGGCACGTGGGTGCGGCCGCGGTAGGTGTAGTGGCCGTTGAAGTAGCGCACCCCGTCGCGGACGGTCCAGTCGCCGCCCGGCGGCATCTCCTGGGCCTGGCCGGGGGCGAAGGTGCGCAGCATCCGCCAGTAGTGCTCGCCCGGCACGGTGCCGTCGGCCATGCCCAGAAAGCCGGCGATGCGGGTCTCGGAGATCATCGCCCCGTAGAAGTTGCCGGTCAGGGCGTCGTCGGCGACCCGGAAGCCGGTGGACATGTGGCCGGGGCGGGCGACGGGGTCGGCCGGGTCGTAGGGGACGTACAGGAAGGACCAGTCGATGTCCGCGCGGAGCCTGCGGATGCGCCCGCGCAGCAGGGGGTCGGCGTCCTCGGCGATGCGCAGGGCCACGTCCAGCCAGCCGTTGTCGACGGTGGACAGCAGGTGGTTGACGGGGGCGCCGCTGCCGGGCCACTCGTCGAGCACCTCGCCGGTGAACGTCTGGTACCAGTTGAACCAGAAGCCGTGCAGCCGCTCCATCCGCTCGACGGTGGACACGGTGCGGGCCAGGCGGGTGTGCATCTCGCGCTCGCTGATCACCCCGAGGCCGGCGGCGGCCACGGTCGACCAGATCCAGCAGCCGATGTTGGTCACCGAGGTGTTCTCGGTCAGGACGGGCGCGCCGCCGCTGAGGTCGATGTTGTCGGCGGGCAGCCCGTTGTCGGCGACCATCGCCTCCAGCGAGCGGTAGGTGTCCCGGAACCAGCCGGTGAGCACCGTCTCCGGGTCCCGCGGGAAGCGCGCGGCGGCGTGCCCGGGGGCGGCGCCGAGGGCGGCGGAGCCGGCGGCTCCGGCGGTGACGGCGGTGGTTGCGAGGAAGGTGCGGCGGTCCATCGGCGATCCGGCTCCCTTGGCGGCGGGGGTGTGGGTGGGTGCAGGCGAGGCCTGGCGGTGCGGTGGTCGGCGGGCGGTGGGCCGTACGGGACCGCGGGCCGTCAGGCTGCGCGCGGGCCCGTACGGGTCGGGGGCGGCGGCTACTTCAGTCCCGCCGTGGCGATGCTCTGGGTGAAGTACCTCTGCAGCAGGATGAAGACGACGAGCACCGGCAGCACGACCAGGAAGGCCCCGGCCATGAGGACGCCGTTGGAGCCGTCGGCCTTGGTGGGGTCGGTGGCGAAGGTGGCGAGCGCCACGGGCAGGGTGTACTTGTCGGCGTCGTTGGTCGCGACCAGCGGCCACAGGAAGTTGTTCCAGGAACCCAGGAACACGAAGATCGACAGGGTGGCGAGCGCGGGCTTGACCTGCGGGATCACGATGCGCCAGAAGATGTACCACTCGCGTGCGCCGTCCACCCGGGCCGCCTCCAGCAGCTCGTCGGGGACGCTGGACATGAACTGCCGCATCAGGAAGACGCCGAAGGCCCCCGCGGCGAACGGCAGGATGAGCGCGGCGTAGGTGTCGATCAGGCCCAGCTTGCTCATCATCACGAACTTCGGCATGAGCATGAGGTTGCCGGGCACCATCAGGGCGGCCATCACGATGCCGAACACCAGCTTCTTGCCGGCGAAGTTCAGTTTGGCCAGGGCGTAGCCGAGCATCGAGCAGAACAGCAGGTTGCACAGCGTCACGCAGACCGCGACCACGGTCGAGTTGAAGAAGTAGAGCGGCGCGTCCAGCAGGTCCAGCAGCGTGCGGAAGTTGTCGAGCGTCCACTCCCGGGGAATCCACCGGGGCGGGCTGGCGGAGAGCTCCTGCTCGGTCTTGAAGGCGGACAGGGCCATCCACAGGAACGGTGCCGCCATGGCCAGCAGGCCGAGGCCGAGGAGCGCGTAGGTCACGGCCCGGCGCCGCCGGATCCGGGCGTCGCGCCGCGCGTAGCGGTTGCGGGGTGCGGTCGTCGTGCTCATTTCGTCTTGTCCTTCAGCAGCCTCAGCTGCAGCAGCGTGACCGCCAGGATGATCACGAACAGCGTGTACGCCATCGCGCTGGCGTAGCCCATGTGGAAGAAGTTGAAGCCCTCGCGGTACATGTACAGCGAAACGGTCAGGGTGCTGTCCGAGGGCCCGCCGTTGGTCATCACGAACGGCTCCTCGAAGACGTTGAGGAAACCGATGCTGGTCATCACGGCGACGTAGAGCATGGTGGGCCGCAGCAGCGGCAGCGTGATCCGGCGGAACTCCTGGAAGGCGCCCGCGCCGTCGATTCTCGCGGCCTCGCGCACCTCGGTCGGGACGGACTGCAGCCCGGCGAGGAAGAGCACCATCGCCGTGCCCATGTTGCGCCAGACGGCCATCACGATCAGCGAGGGCATGGCGAGGGTCTCGGACGCCAGGAAGTCCGGGGCGGTCAGCCCCACCTGGGCGGCCAGGCCGGCGATCAGCCCCTCGGTGGGGTCGAGCACGAAGCGCCAGACGACGGCGACCGCGACGATGGCGGTGACCACCGGGGCGTAGAAGCCGACCCGGAAGAAGGTGCGCAGCCGGTCGATGCCGGAGTTCAGCAGCACGGCGGCCAGGAGCCCGCTGCCGATGGTGAGCGGCACGCCGAGGACGACGAAGTAGCCGGTGTTGAACAGCGCCCGCAGGAACTTCTCGTCGCCGAGGAGTTCGCCGTAGTTGTCGAAGCCGGTGAAGTCGGCGGAGAGCGGGTCGGTGACGTTGCGGAGGCCGAAGTCGGTGAAGCTCATCAGGAGCGTCGCGACGATCGGGAACGCCATGAAGGTGGCGAAGAAGGCCAGGAACGGGGTGGAGAACAGCCAGCCGGAGAGGTTGTGCCGGGACAGCCGGTCGCGGCGCGGGGGCGTCCGGGGCGGCGGCGTCCGGTCGCCGGCTCCGGCCGGGCCGGCCGGCCGGCGCGCCGGGCGGTCGGCGACGGGGGTCTTGACGGTGGAGGAGGTCACGCCTCAGCCCGCCAGGCCCTCGGTCTTCTCCTGCAGTTCCCGGGCCAGTTCGGCGGGGTCGCCGCCCTTGCCCAGCTCTTCGAGGGTGACGTCGATCTCGTGGGCGATCTCCTCCCACTGCGCCAGCGGCGGGATGGTGCCGGCCGTGTCCAGGGACTTCTGGAAGACCTCGACGTCGGCGTTCCGGAGCGCCGGCTCGTCCCAGGCGGCCAGGTTGGCCGGCAGCGACTTGGCCGTCTCGTACCAGTCGGCCTGCGTCTTCGGGTCGGTGAGGAAGGAGGTGAACTCCTGGGCCGCGGCCTTGTGCTCGCTGTCGCCGAAGGTGACGAGGGAGGCGCCGCCGATGAGGGAGGCGGGCTTGTCGCCGGCCGGCAGCGGCACGACGTCCCACTTGCCCTTCAGCTGCGGGGCCTGGTCCGCGATGTTCTGGACCATCCACGGCCCGGAGGCGAACATCGGCACCCGGTCCGCGCCGAAGTCCTTGATCACGTCGTAGCCGGGGGCGGCGGCGGTGCTCTTGGAGAGGCCCTTGTCGAAGTACTTCCGGTACTCGGTGAAGGACTCGACCGCCTCGGGCGAGTCGAGGGTGAGGTTGCCGTCGCCGTCCAGCAGCGAGCCGCCGGCCGAGAAGAAGTACGGCATCCAGTTCTGCCAGGCGCCGTCGCCGCCGGCCGGCAGGGAGAAGGCCCACCGGGTACTGTCCAGCTCCTGGTACGCCTCGGCGAGCGCGAGCTGGTCGGCCCACGTCTCGGGGGCCTCGTCGACACCGGCCTGCTCGGCCAGGTCGGTGCGGTAGTACAGGGCCCGGGTGTCGACGTACCACGGGACGCCGTACACCTCGCCGTCCCGCTCGTTGCCCTCCCAGGCGGCGGGGAAGAAGTCGTCGGCGGAGAAGACGCCGGTGTCGACGGGTTCGAGGACGCCGAGGTCGATGAACTCGCCCATCCAGGTCGAGCCGAGCTGCGCCATGTCCGGCAGCTTGCCCGCTGCTGCGGCGGAGACCAGCTTCTGGTGCGCGACGTCCCAGCCGATGGGGGTCACCTTGACCGTGATGTTCGGGTGCTCCTCGTTGAACTTCTCCGCCACGCCCTCGATGCGCGTGCCCTCCTCCCCCATGGCCCAGACGGTGAGGGTCTGCTCGGCGTCGGCGCCCACCTCGCCGCCGCCGTCGCCGCAGGCGGCCAGTCCGAGCGCGGAGACGACGGCGAGGGCGGTGGCGATGCGGGCTCTGCGGGCCATGAGGGGCTCCTATCACGTGCACACGCGGGTTTGTAAGCGCATACATGACCCTGAGGGAAAGCCCTCGGCCGTCGCAAGGGTCGGTTCGGTAACGCTTCGATAACGGGGACGCGATCCGTCCCGGCTGTCCGGCCGCGGCCCGCCGCGCGGTGCTCAGGCGGAGCAGCCGCAGCTCATCCGGCGGACCAGGACCGTGGGCAGGGTGCGGGACCCGACGGGCAGGTCGCGGTCCGCCAGCCTGGCGAGCAGCATCTCCACCGCCTCCTCCCCCAGGCGGCCCATCGGCTGCCGGACCGTGGTGAGCGACGGGCTGACCGCCCCGCCCAGCGGGATCCCGTCGAAGCCGGTGACCGCCATCTCCCCCGGCACCCTGATCGACACCTCGGCCAGCGCCTGCAGCGCGCCGGCGGCCATCTGGTCGTTGGCGCAGACCAGGCCCTGCGGGCGCGGCCCGCCCCGGTCCAGCAACTCCGCCACCGCCTTGCGGCCGGCGGCCACCGTCAGGTCCCCCCGGGTGTCCGGCCGCTCCGGCAGGTCCAGCCCCCGCTCCAGCAGGGCCGCCTGGAAGCCGCGGAACCGGGCCTCGGCGTCCGGGGAGTCCTCGGGGCCGCCGAGGAAGGCGAGGCGGTCGAACCCGTGGTCGGAGAGCAGGTGGCGGGTGAGCGACAGCTGACCGTCGAAGTTGGCCACCTCGATCCGGTCGAGCCCGGGGTGCCGCTGCCCGGCCAGCACCACCAGGGGCAGCCGGCGCGCGACGACGTCCAGCTCCGCGGCGGGCCACTGCTGGGCCAGCAACGCCAGCCCGTCGACGCGGCCGGCCATCTCCGCCATCGACTCCCCCGCCCGGTCGGCGGGCGCCGCCGAGATCAGCAGGCCGTAGCCGCGCCGCCGGGCGGCCCGCTCCATGCCCCGGATCACCTCGTCGCCGTACAGGCTCAGCTCCGCGCCCTGCGGGTCGGCGGCGTCGCCGGCGGCGGGCTCGGCGAAGTCGGGGAAGCACAGCCCGAGCACCCCGGTGACCCGGCTGGCCAGCCCGCGCGCGCTCGCGCTCGGCACGTACCCCAGCTCACGGGCGGCGGACAGGACCCGTTCACGCGTCTCCGCCCGGACGCTGTCCGGGCTCCGGTACACACGTGACACCGTCGCGATGGACACGCCGACACGCTCGGCGACGTCGTACACGGTGGGACTGCCCATGAAGAGCCCATCCTTGGCCTGCGACAGATCGTATGGAAGCGCATTCAGGATACCGCAGCCACCCTTGCCGCCCCACGCGGGACCGCGCCCCCCGCCGCCAGAAAAAGGATCAAGGAATCGTGACCGACTACACCCCGCGCCCGATCGGGCGCGTCGACGGCACGCGCGTCCGCGCAGGCGCCCTCGAAGCGCTCGCCGCCACCCCGGTCCTGACGTCAAGCCCCTCCTCACCCCGGACCGCTGAGTTTGTCGTTCAACCTTCGGCACCCGGGCAGAGGTAGAAGAGTTCGGGATCGCCTTCGTCCAGGCCATGGAGCAGGCCGACCGGCCTCCAGCCGACGCGCTGCAGGAGCAGTTGCATGGAGTGGTTGGAGACGTTGGTCGAGGTGAACAGCTTCGGGCTGGTGCACGCGGCCTCGGCGGCCTTGAGGAGACGTGCGCCCACGCCTCGTCGGCGGGCGGTGGGCGCGACCATCACCATGGTGACGAAGCCCTGCTCGAAGAACGTGTACTCCAGCACGCTGTAGCCCACGGGGGCGGATGCGTCCTCGGCCAGGAGGACCGACCCTTGCTCGCACCAGCGTCGGATACTCGCGCGCCGCGCTTCGTCGCCCGATGCCGCGACGGAGTCGACGCCGGCCACGACGGGCCAGTCCGAGGCGTCCGCACGGCGGATCACCAGCCTGCCGGGGTTCTCACGATCCATGGGGTGCATCGTGGCAGCACGATGCGTCGGGCTGCTCGCCGATTGCGTTCCGCGGGGCTCGCTGCCCTTCCCGCGGTGGCCGGCCCCGTTCACCCGGCACCCGTTACGGCCGGCGCCGGCGCGTCCGGGTGCTTCGCCGGCGGGGGTGGGTCGCCGTCTGGGCGGCGGGGGCGGCCGCGGCGGCCGGCCAGCAGGCCGTGGCGGGGGGCGAAGACCCAGCACAGGACGAACACGCCGGTGGCCACGAGGACGATGAGGCCCCCGGCGGCGAGGTTGCGGTGGTACGACAGGTACAGGCCGACGACCGCGGAGCCGGCGCCGATGGCCGGCGCGAGGACCATCATCGCGCCGATGCGGTCGGTGAGCAGCCGCGCGCACGCGGCCGGGGTGATGAGCAGGGCGAGGACGAGGATGTTCCCGACCGCCTGGAGCGAGATGACCACCGTGATCGTGACGAGTGCGTAGAGCAGGATGTCCAGGCCGAACACCGGCAGGCCCGCGGCCCTGGCGGTCTCCCGGTCCAGGCTGACGGTGACCAGCTCCTTGTGCACCGCCGCGGCGACGAGCAGCACGGCCGCCCCCGCCACGGCGACGGTGCGCACGTCGCCGTCGCTGATGCCGAGGATCTGCCCGAAGAGGAACGACTCCAGCGATCCGCCGTAGCCGGGGGCGGTGCTGAGGATGACGATGCCCAGCCCGAAGGCGGCGGCGAAGAACACGCCGATGACGCTGTCCTCCCGCAGCCGGCGGTTCTGGGAGAACACCGCGACGGCGAGCGCGGTGAGCAGCCCGGCCACCGCACCGCCGACGACGAGGTTGAACTCCAGCACGAAGGCGATGGCCACGCCGGGGAAGACGGAGTGCGAGACGGCGTCGCCGATGAACGCCATGCCGCGCAGCACGACGTGGCTGCCGACGACGCCGGAGACGATGCTGCACATGACGGCGACGGCGAAGGCGCGCTGCATGAACACGTGCTGCCACGGGTCGGTGAGGAAGTCCGCGACGGTGCTCATCCCGTCACCCCCAGGGAGGTCAGCAGCGCCTCGGACCGGGCGACGCCGAAGGCGCGCAGCCAGACCGCGGGGTCGCGCAGCGCGGCGGGTTCGCCGTCGGCGACGACGGTGCGGTTCAGCAGGCACAGCCGGGTGGCGGTGTCGGCGGCCTGCGGCAGGTCGTGGGTGGTCATCAGCAGCGCCTTCCCCTCCGCGCGCAGACCGGCGAAGAGGCCGGTCAGCAACTCCTGGGTGGGGACGTCGAGTCCGGTGAACGGCTCGTCGAGAAGCAGCAGCCCGGGGCGTACGGCAAGGGCGCGGGCGACCAGGACGCGCTGCCGCTGCCCGCCGGACAGCTCCCCGATCGGGCGGTCCCGCAGCGCGGTCATGGCCACCCGCTCCAGGGCGTGGTCGACGGCCTCGCGGTCGGCGCGGCCCGGCCGGCGGAGCCAGCCGATCCGGTGCGTGCGGCCGGTCATGACGGCCTTGTGCACGGGCAGCGGGAAGTCCCAGGCGAACTCGTGGCGCTGCGGTACGTAGCCGATGCCGCCGCGGCCGCGGGCCGCCGGCGCGCCCGCCAGGTGGACCGTGCCCGCGGCGGGGGCCAGCAGACCGAGGACCGCGCGCAGCAGCGTGGTCTTGCCCGCCCCGTTCGGCCCGATCAGCCCGACCAGCTCCCCGGCCCGTACGCCGAGGTCGACGTCGTGCAGGGCCATCCGCCCGCCGAGTTCCACGCCGAGGCCGCGAATGTCGAGCACCGGCGGCGCCGTCTCGCGTGCGTCGGCGGTCACCGCTCGCCCCCGTCCCCGCTCGCGCGGGGGCCGCGGGCGCGGCGCCGGACGAGGGCGGTGGCGACGGCGGCCACCAGCGCGGCGGCGCCGATGCCCCACCACAGCGGCGCGGTGGAGTCGTCGGTGCCCGCGCCGGAGGACGCGGCCCCGTCCGGCGCGGCCCCGTCATCCGGCCGCGTCCCGTCCGCGGACGCGCCGGGGGCGTCCGCGTCCCGTGCCGCGTCCGCCGCGGCGAAGGCCTTCCGCGGGTCCTGCGGGCCGACGGAGAACTGCAGGGTCCCGCTGTCCTCGTGCCCGGTGCCGTCCTTGGTCGTCGCGGTCATCCGCACGTCCAGGAGGTACGTGCCGGGCTCGGTGAACGCCCAGTTGCCGTGGACGTGGCTCCTGACCTCGACGCCGGTCTCCTGCGGCAGCGGCTTGCGGCCGTCGAAGAGGATCCGCGGGGTGCCGAAGCTGCCGTTCAGGAACAGCACGAAGGCGCCGGGGCCTTCGACGCCGGTCAGCTGCCAGGTCACCTCCCGCTCGACGCGGGCGGCGACCTCCGGCTCCTGGCTGTTCCAGCCCGGCCACAGCACACCGTCCGGCTGCGCCTGCGGCAGCAGCCACACCCGGGCGCCCGGCGCGCCGAGGAAGGAGAACTCCTCCCCCTCCGGCACCTCCACCCGGGCCGCGTCGGTGACCTGGAGGACGACGTCGTCGGTGCTGCGCCAGGTGAGCGGCTCCGCGGTGTCGTCACGGACCTGCACGGTCCAGGTGCCGTCGTCGAAGCGGGGGCCGATGTCGACGTGCCCGTCCCCGATCACGACGCGTCCGGTGCCGGTCGTGGGCGCGGCCTCGGACTCGTCGTCCGGAGGCGACTGCGCCGCGGCCGGGGCGGCGGTGAGCAGGGCGGCCAGCAGTGCGCCGGCCACCGGCCGTGCGCGGCGGCGGGTGCCGATGGTGATCACGTGTCCGGGCCTCCGAGGCAGCGGCGCAGTTCGTCGGCGTTGTGCCGCATCATGTCGGTGTAGTGCCGGGTCTTCTCGTCGAAGGAGTCGCCGTACAGGCTGCACACCTCGACGTCCTGGTCCTCGGCGACCTGGGTGAGCACCGAGGCGCGCCGGGCGAGGTTGGGCTCCATGAACACGGCCGGCACGTCGAGGTTGTCGATGGTGCGGGTGAGTTTCTCGACGTCGTCCGCGCTGGGCTCCTGGGCCGGGTTGGGGACGACGAATCCGGCGACGGTCATGCCGTAGGCGTCGGCGAGGTAGCCGAAGGCGTCGTGCGTGGTGATCAGCTGCCGCCGGTCCGCCGGGATGCGGCCGACCTGCTCCCGCACGTACGCGTCGAGCCGGTCCAGCTCGCGTTCGTACGCCCGGGCGCCCCTGTCGTACGCGCGGGCGCCCTTCGGGTCCGCCTTCTTCAGCGTGTCGCGGATCAGCAGCGCGTACGCCTTGGCGTTCTGCACGTCCTGCCAGAGGTGCGGGTCGATCTCCCCGTGCACGTGCTTGCCGAAGACGGCCTGCGGCAGCTGGTGGATCTGCGCGCCCGGCTCGCCCAGGAAGGCGAACTCCCTCTCCTCGGGCACCTCGTCGAGGGCGCGGTTGGGCACGTCGATCACGACGTCGCCCGGCGGTATCTCCTCCTGCTCCTCGCCGCCGGAACGCTGGTCGGTGTACGCGGACATCCGCCCGGTGCCGATGTTGACCGTCAGGTCGGTGTGCCCCTCGTCGAGGATGGTGTCGCCCTTGTCCGCCACCGTGTGCGGGTCGACGCCGACCGCGAAGGTGAAGGTGCCCTCGCCCACCGGCCGCGGCTCGGCGCCGCCGTTCCCCAGCCGTGCCTCAAGGGTCAGTTCGTAGACGCCGGGTTCGGTGAAGGCCCAGTTGAGGTGGGTGTGCGCGGCCGGCGGCAGGGAGGTGGTGTCGGCGGCCGAGAAGCCGTCCGCGGAGTCGAAGTACTTCTTCGGCTTCCCCAGGGACTCGGTCAGGTACGCCGCCAGCTCACCCGGCCCCGTCATGCCGGTGGCCGTCAGCAGGACGTCCGAGGACCGGCTGGCGCCGCGTGCCTCGCCGTCGCCGCGCACCCGCAGGCCCAGCCAGAGCACGTCCAGGCCGACGTCCTCGACCAGCGGGATGACGTTGGCGCCGTACGTCTCGGACGCCTCGGCGAGGGAGACGTTCGGCGTGCCCTCGCGGGCGTTGGCGTCGACGGTCTTGATCAGGGCGTGCTCCTCCAGCAGCAGGTGGTTGGTGAAGGTGACGTCGGCCTCGGTGACCTTCTCCGCGTCCCGGGGCGTCGGCTCGTAGGAGTGCGGATCGCCGCCGGGCGGCACGACCGAGTCGACCTGCACGCGGTCCCCGCCGACCCGGCGCACCAGGTCGGCGAGGATCTCCGTGGTCGTGACCACCTTCAGCTCCGCGTCCGGGTTCTCCGCGGCCGCGTCGGGGCGGGCGTGGCCCTCGCACCCGGCGAGGCCCAGCGCGAGGACGGCGGTGGCGGCCAGGGTGCGCAGCGCGCCTCGTCGGTAGGGGGTGCGGGGCGTCATGACGCGGCGTCACCGCCGGCCGCGGACCCGGTGCGGCGGCGTGTCCGGGCGAGGGCGACGGCCGCCGCACCGCCGAGGACCAGCGCGCCGGCGCCGGCGGCCAGCGGGCCGGCCGGGGCGCCGCCGGTGTGCGCCATGCTGCCGTCGCCGCCGCTGCCGCCGTCGGACGAGTCCGGGCCCGCGGAGCCGCCGCCGTTCCCGTTCCCGTCCCCGGCGCCGCCGGAGCCGGAGCCACCGCCCGGCCCGCCGGTGCCGGCCCCGTCGCCGCCGTCACCGCCGGGCGTGACCGTGTCCGGGTCGACGTCCCCGACGGCGAAGGTGTACGTGCGGGTGTCCGAGGTCGTCCGGCCGTTCGGTTTCTCACCGCTCAGCCGGACGGTGACCTTGTAGACGCCCTCCTTGCTGAAGCCCCAGTTGGCGTGGGCGTGCACACCGAGGGCGACCTTGCCGGAGTCGGGCAGCCCGTCGCGCGAGTTGTACAGCACCTCCGCGCCGCCCAGTCCCGCCGCCGACCAGATCGCCAGCTCGCCGGGGCCGCTGACCTTGGTCAGCGCCAGGTCCACGGGGCCGTTGAGGTCGCCGCCGGCCAGCGACTCGGTGTTCCATCCCGCCCAGATCACCCCCTTCTTCTGCGCCTGCGGGACGAGCCAGAAGTCGCTGCCCGCCGTGCCCAGGAAGTCGTAGGCACCGCCGGCCGGCACCTTCTCCTTCGCCTCCGGCACCACGTGCATGACGACCGAGGACGGCTCGCGCCAGACGATGTCCCCGGGGTTGCGGCTGTCCTTGAACAGGGTGCGCAGCCTGCCGTTCACCATGCGGCCGGCGATCGCGTCGACGTGGCCGTCGTCGATCACCACCTTCCCCGTCGCGATGTCCGCGCCGCGCGTCGCGGGAGAGCCGGCGGTACGGGAGCTGCCGGAGTTGGGGGCGGCTCCCGTACCACCGGTGGCCGCGCCCGGGTGTGCTCCGTCATCCGCGGGCGGGGCCGGATCGGGGGAGGCGGGCGGAGGGGCGGAGGAGCCGGCGTCCCGCGGTGCGACCCGTACGGTCCACTCCGTGCTCGCCGTCGCGGTCGTTCCCGAGGCGAGGTCGGCGCCGGCCTCCGAGGTGATGCGGTACTCCCCCGGCTTGTCGAACGCCCAGGCCAGCTCCCCGGAGCCGGCGGCGGGCAGCGCCTGGCCGTCCGGCAGCCCGTCACTGCTGTCGAACAGCACCCGCGGGCGCTCGACGGTACCGGCCGGGCCGTCCGCATCGGTGCCCTCCCCGGCCCGGCCGCCGGCGGGCGGCTCGAACACGGCCACGTCCCCCGGCCCCTCCACCCCGGTCAACGCCCACTCCACGGCGCCTTCGGCACCGTCCGCGAGCGCGTCCGCCGGTATGCCGGAGGTGTCCCACCGCGGCGCGGCGTCCCCGGCCGCGGCGCCGCCCAGGACCCACACCGGGGTGCCGGGCCCGCCCAGGAAGCCGTAGCCGCCGCCCTCGGGCACGCGGGTACGGGTCTCGGGCCCGACATCGAGGTCCGCCGTCCCGCCGTCGTCGGCGTCCGGCGCCCCCGGGCCGAGGTCCAGGGCCAGCGTGCCGTCGTCGAGGGACAGCACGACGTCGGCGGCGCCGGAGCCGTCACCGCCGGGCGCGGAGGGGCCCGCGACCGCGGCGGGAGTACCCGCCGCGGCCAGGGCCACGGAACCGACGATCCCGGCGACGGTCCAGCAGGCGTTCCTTCTTGCTCCCATGAGGGTGACTACTCCTTCGAGTTCAGGGGCCCGGGTCAGGCGCCGGCCGTGTCCGTGTCCGCGTGACCGCCGAGTGCCTGTGCCCTTCTGCGGCCGGCGTAGACGAGACCTCCGGCTCCCACGGCGACCAGCGCGGCGCTGCCCACCGCCAGCGGAAGCACTCCGGCCGATCCGGTGCTGGCAAGCCCGCCGCCCTTGGCGGCCCCGTCCGCACCGCCGCCGATCACCCCGGCGCCGCCCGTGTCGCCTCCGGAGGAGCCGCCGCCGGCCGTACCGCCGCCGGTGGCGCCGCCGGCCGCGGTGTCACCGCCCGAACTCCCGCTCGCGCCACCGTCGTCGGAAGAGCCGCCGTCGCCGCTCCCGGCATCCGTCGTACCGCCCGAGCCTCCGTCCGCGGTGCCGCCGTCACCGCCGGACCCGCCGTCGGAGGTGCCGCCGTCCGCGGTGCCGCCGCCGTCGGCCGTGCCGCCGTCCGACGTGCCGCCGTCCGAAGCGCCCCCGTCCGCGGTGCCGCCGTCCGACGTGCCGCCGTCGGAAGACCCGCCGTCGTCGCCCGGCAGGGGCACGTCGTCCGGGTCGATGTCACCGACCGCCATGGTGAAGACCCCGCTGTCGGAGACCTCCTCGCCCGAGGCGAGCGTGGCCGAGAAGGTGAACGTCATCCGGTACACGCCCTCTTCGGTGAAGGCCCAGTTCGCGTGCTCGTGCGTACCGGCGCCCACCTCGTAGCCGTCCGGCAGGCCGTCCCGTGTGTCGAACCTGGGCAGCGGCTGGCCGAACGGCGACCACGCCCATACGGCCAGCGCCCCCGGCCCCTCCACCTCGTCCAGGGACAGCCGCAGCCGGCCGTCCAGGTCGGCGGCGGCGAACGCCTCGGTGTTCCAGCCCGCCCACACCACCTCCGGGTTCTGCACCTGCGGGATCAGGTGGAAGACGTCGCCCGGCTCGCCGACGTACGCGAGTCCCCCGGCCGGATCGGGGATCGTCTGCCTGCCCGCCGGGGTGAGGTGCATGACCACCGAGGACGGCTCCCGCCAGACGACGTCGGCCGGATCCCGGCTGTCCCGCAGCAGGGTGCGGAACCCGCCCTCCACCAGGCGCGGCGCAATCGCGTCCACGTGCCCCTTGTCGATGACGGTGCGCTCGTCCACCACGTCACCGGACGCCGGTGCGGCGGCGGACACCGCCGGCGGTGTGCCGGCAGCGGCGTCCCCGCCACCGCCGCCCGCGGCGCCGACCGATGCCAGCCCGGCCGCCGTCAGCCCCAGCGCCGCCAGCACCCGGGCCGGCCGATTGGTTGCTCCCATCGCCCCTCATCTGCGGTTGCGGCCACCCGCGCGTTCGGGCAGCAGACGTCAAACCCCCTGGCGTCGCACAGAGTTGCGAGCACCACGCGGCACACCCTAACCGTGATGGTAATCATTTTCAATAAATTCCCACGTCCACCTCACGCACGAGGGGGACGGCGAGGCGGTCTCGTACGGCCCGGGCAACGCGACATCGAGGTCACCTCCCGCCCGTACGAGGGGGCGCTCAGGGGCGGCGCCTCAGCGGCGTCCCCTGACCCGGGGTGCCCTCTTCAGCCGCCGGCCGCGGAACGCGGGCGGGGCGGTGCCGTCGACGCGCGCACCACCAGCTCCGTGGCGAGTTCGATGTGGTGGGACTCCACCTTCTCGCCGTTGGCCAGACGGAGCGCGGTGCGCAGGGCGACACCGCCCATCTCCCGCAGCGGCTGGCGAACGGTGGTCAGCGGCGGCGAGGCCATCTGCGCGAGGAACGTGTCGTCGAAGCCGACCACGCTCAGGTCCTCGGGGATGCGCAGGCCGCGGACGCGGGCCGCCTCGATGGCGCCGAGGGCGATCTCGTCGTTGCCCGCGAACACCGCCGTCGGCGGCTCCGGGAGCGCCAGCAGCGCCGCCGCACCGGCCAGGCCCGCCTGGTACGTGAACTCTCCGGCCCGGACGTAGGCCGAGGGCACCGCCGCTCCCGCCGCCTCCATGGCGGCGCGGTAGCCGTGCGCCCGTGCCTGGTGGCTCGCGGCCAGGGTCGGTCCGCCCAGATACGCGATGCCGCGGTGGCCGAGCGAGAGCAGGTGCTGGGTCGCGGCCAGGCCGCCGGCGAAGTTGGTCGCGCCGACGCTGTTCACCCCGCTGTGCGGCAGGTGCAGCGGGTCGAGCACGACCAGCGGAAGTCCGGCCCGCGCCAGCGCGTTGACGTACGCGGTGGTGTAGACGCTGGTGACCCCGATGAGGGCGCGGCGCCCGGCCGCGACCAGGTCCCGGGCCCAGTGCGGGGCGGGGGACGACTTGCTGATCACGACGGCGGCCCCCAGCTCGGCGGCGGCGTCGGCGACGCCTTCCAGCGCCTCGGCCACGTACGACCTGAGGCCCTCCGCGAACTGCACCTCGATGGTCGGGCTCTCCGGAGCCTCGCTGTGGCGGAAGACGGGTGCGAGGTAGTCGTGCTGGTACAGCAGTTCCAGTACCCGGGCGCGGGTCCGGGGCGCCACGTCGCTGCGGCCGTTGACCACCTTGGACACCGTCGCCACCGAGACCCCCGCCGCCCGGGCGATGGTCGCCAGCGTGGTGCGCCTAGCGTCTGCCGGCATCGGCTGCCCCCTGCCTCGCGTCCCTTTCAGCGCTCAACTCCGCCGCCTCGAAACTTTTTCGAACCCTGCCGGGCCGTCCGGAGAGCCGTCCCTGCCCGAGAGTACGCAGACGATCGTTGAGCGACAACGGTGTTGCACATGCCTTGACAGCCATCAGCCCGAAATCTAACTTGCCTCCACAAGGGTAGTTTACGGCATAGTTTCGAAAAGTTTTCGTAGCGGCTCGCTGGAAGTCGACGGCTCTCGAGTGCGGAGAACACCCATGGACATCCCCCTTTCCCGTCGTACCCTCCTCAGCTTCGCGGCCAGCGTGCCCGCCTCTGCGGCGCTCGCGGCCTGCGGCTCGTCCGGTCCCGGCAACGGCGGCGGCGACGGCGCCACGGCCACGTACTGGCACCTGAGCGGCCAGCCCCAGGAAGGCGTCAGGACCGGTGCGGTCGAGCGCTTCAACGAGGCCGGCAACAAGGGCCGGATCGACGTCACCACCTTCGAGAACGACGCCTACAAGACGAAGATCAAGACCGCCATCGGCGCCGGGCAGGCGCCCACCATCATCTGGGGGTGGGGCGGCGGCGGCCTGCGCAGCTTCGTGGAGGCCGGGCAGGTCGACGACCTCACCCCGTGGTTCGACGAGAACCCCGAGGTCAAGGACCGGCTCTTCCCGTCCTCGTTCGGCGCGGCGACCGTCGACGGCAGGATCTACGCGATGCCGTTCGAAAGCGTGGAGCCGATCGTCCTGTTCTACAACAAGAGGGTCTTCGACGACGTCGGCGTGGAGCCGCCGGAGTCCTGGGACGACATGATGGCCCTGGTGCCCGAGTTCAACGCGGAGGGCATAGCGCCGTTCGCCCTCGGCGGCCAGTCCCGGTGGACGAACATGATGTGGCTGGAGTTCCTCTTCGACCGCATCGGCGGCCCCGAAGTGTTCCAGGCCGTCTTCGACGGCGAGAAGAACGCCTGGTCCCACCCGGCGGCCATCGAGGCGCTGACCCTGGTGCAGGACCTCATCAAGGCGGACGGGTTCGTCAAGGGCTTCTCCTCGATCACCGCGGACTCCAACGCCGACCAGGCGCTGCTGTACACCGACAAGGCCGCGATGATGCTGCACGGCTCCTGGTCGTACGGCATCCAGCAGGCCGAGGGCGGGGACTTCGTCTCCAGCGGCGGCCTCGGTTTCATGAACTTCCCGCCCGTCGAGGGCGGCAAGGGCGATCCGGGCAACTCCGTCGGCAACCCCGCCCAGTACCTGTCCATCTCCTCGAAGGCCAGCGCCGAGCAGAAGAAGATCGCGAAGGACTTCTTCGCCAAGGGCGTCCTCACGGACAAGGAGGTGAAGGAGTGGATCGACACCGGGGCGGTGCCGATCCGGAAGGGTTCGGAGAAGCTGCTGGCCGAGTCCGAGAGCGCTGAGTTCCTGCAGTTCGTCTACGGGATCGCCAGCAACGCGAAGACGTTCGGCCAGTCCTGGGACCAGGCGCTCAGCCCGACGGCCGCCGAGGTGCTGCTGGACAACATCGCCAGGCTGTTCCAGCTGTCCGTCTCGCCGAAGCAGTTCACCGACAACCTCAACGAGGTCATCGGCAAGTGAGCGCCCTCACCGGCTCCGCGCGGCGCACGGGCGGGCGCAACATCCTGCCCTGGCTGGCCGTGCCGGCCCTGCTGTTCTTCGTCGGCTTCGCCGTCGTCCCGCTCGTCGGCGTCTTCCTGCTGAGCTTCACGACGTGGGACGGGATCGGCGACATCGACCCGTCCGGGCTGACCAGTTGGCGTGCGGTGCTCACCGACCCCGGGCTGCCGCACGCCCTCTGGGTGACGTTCCTGGTGATGGCCGTGTCCTGGGCGGTGCAGACACCGGCGAGCATTCTGCTCGGCACGTTCCTGGCCGGCCGCCAGCGCTACCGCGCGGTGCTGAGCGTGGTCTACTTCATCCCGCTCCTGCTCAGCTCCGCGGCGATCGCGGTCGCGTACAAGGCGCTGCTGGACCCCAACTTCGGGCTGGGCGCCGGGCTGGGGGTCGAATGGCTCAGCAAGGACTGGCTCGGGCGCCCCTGGCTCGCCTTCGGCGTCGTCGTGTTCGTCGTCTCCTGGCAGTTCGTCCCGTTCCACGCGCTGATCTACCAGGGCGGCGTCCAGCAGATCCCCCACACCCTCTACGAGGCCGCCCAGCTGGACGGCGCCGGGCGGGTCCGCCAGTTCTTCAGCATCACGCTGCCCCAGCTCAAGTACACCGTCATCACCTCGTCGACGCTGATGGTGATCGGGTCGCTCACCTTCTTCGACCTCATCTTCGTCCTGACCGAGGGCGGGCCAGGAGACGCCACCCGGGTCCTCGCGCTGGACATGTACAAACGGGGCTTCCAGGCCAACCTGATGGGGCCGGCCAGCGCCATCGCGGTCATCCTCGTCCTGATCGGCCTCGCCCTCGCCCTGCTGCTGCGCCGGCTCGGCGGGCGGGACGCCGGCGAGAGCCAGCTCGAAGGGGTCTGACATGACGACCACGCTGACCAAGCCGCAACCGCGGAAGACCGTTCCGCACGAGCGGCGGCAGGGCCCCGGTCCGAACGCCCGCCGGCGCAACTGGCTCGGCGGGCTGGCCGGATGGCTCTGGCTCGCCGTCGTCGTCGTGCCCCTCTACTGGATTCTCATCACCAGCCTCAAGGCCCAGAGCAACTACTACGCGAGCAACCCGCTGGCGCCGCCGAGCGAACCCACGCTGGCCAACTACGAACTGGTCATCGAGTCCGACTTCCTCCGCTACTTGCTGAACAGCGTCGTGGTCACCGCCGGCGCCGTGGTGCCGGCGGTGACGGTCTCGTTCATGGCCGCCTACGCCATCGTGCGCGGCTGGCGCCTGCGGTTCCTGCGCGTGGTGAACGGCATGTTCCTCATGGGCCTCGCCATCCCGCTCCAGGCGACGGCCATCCCCGTCTATCTGATCATCATCAAGCTGCAGCTGTACGACAGCCTGCTGGCACTGATCCTCCCGTCGATCGCCTTCGCCATCCCGCTGTCCGTGCTGATCCTCGCCAACTTCATCCGGGACGTACCCAAGGAGCTGTTCGACTCGATGCGGGTCGACGGGGCCACCGAGTGGGGGACGCTGTGGCGCCTGGCGGCGCCGCTCACCCGGCCGGCCATCCTCACCGTGACCATCTTCAACGCGCTGACCATCTGGAACGGATTTCTGCTGCCGCTGATCCTCACCCAGAGCCCGTCCCAGCGGACGCTGCCGCTCGCGCTGTGGACCTTCCAGGGCGAGTACGGGATCAACATCCCCGCCCTCCTGGCCGCCGTCGTCCTCACCACGCTGCCCCTGCTGGTGCTGTACGCCTTCGGCCGCCGCCAGCTGCTCAGCGGTCTGACCGCCGGCTTCAGCCGGTGACGGGGGGAACCCCGGCCGGGGTACGGCCGGGGTTCCCCGTCGTGGCAGGGTGCCGGGTGGCGGTCAGCGTTGCAGGGTGAGGACGCCGGGCCGCCAGGGCAGCTGGTCGTACGGGCCGCCCGCGCCGGGATCCTTGCCCTGGTAGAGGAACTGCAGGTTGCACGGGTCGATGGTCATGGTCTGGTCGGGGTTGCTGCGGACCAGGTCACCGTGGCTGATGTCGTTGGTCCAGTTGGCGCCGCTGTTGGCCCTGCCCGCGAAGGGGTTGCTCTCGCTGGTGGCCTGCGGGGTCCACGAACCGTTCAGGCTGGAGGACGTGAACGAGCGGTAGTAGCGACCGTTCGCGCCGATCGCCTCCACGATCATGAGGTACTGGTTCTGGCCCTGCACCTTGTAGACCTGCACCCCCTCGAACAGGTTGTTCCGCGAGTCACTCATGATCGTCGTGTACGACGAGCCGAAGTTGCCCGGGAAGTTCCCGAGCGGCATGCTCGCCCGGTAGATCCTGCCGTTGTCACCGGCGAAGAACAGGTACATGTTCTGCCCGTCGGCGATCAGGGTCTGGTCGATCGGGCCGGTGTCGGAGTCGGAGATGCTGCCGGTGAACAGCGCCTGCGGCGCGGACCAGCCGTTGGGGTTGGTGGGGTCGCTGGACGTGCGGTAGATGAAGGGCCACTGACCCCACTGGTACGCCAGCACCCAGATGTTCTTGGGCGCGAAGTAGAACAGCGTGGGCGCCACGGCGCCCTGGTTCATCCGGTTCTGGCCGGCCGACGCCATGTCCGACCAGTCGTTGAAGGGGCTGAACGCCATCGACCCGTAGGAGTCGCCCGCGGTCGTGGCGTAGACCAGGTGCTGGCCGTTGTGCTTGACGGTGGTGAAATCCTTGAGCGCGGCCCACCCCTGCGACGGCTGCGCCAGGACGCCCGTCGACGACCACCGGTACGTCGACGGCAGGGCGCACTCGCCGCCCGTCGGCGGGGTCAGGCCGGTCCACTTCTGGCTGCTGCCGCCGTTGCACGTCCCGAGCTGCACCGCCGTGCCGTTGGCCGTACCGCCGTCCCGGAGGTCCAGACACAGGCCGGACTCCACGCCGACGACCGTGTCGTCGGAGTTCACCCGCCACTGCTGGTTCGCGTCGCCGTGACAGTCCCAGATCTGCACCCGGGTACCGGGCTCCGTGGCGTGGCCCGGAACGTCCAGGCACTTGTCGCCGTACACGGTCAGCCGGCCGTCGTCCGTCAGCGTCCACTGCTGGTTGTCCCCGCCCCAGCAGTCCCAGATCTGCAGATACGTGCCGTTGGTCTGGCTTGCGTTCGGCACGTCGAGACACCGGTCGTTGGCGACGCTGCGCAGGGAGCCGCTGGTGGCCGCCTGCGCCGGGTTGGCGACGAGCGCCGGCGACACCGACCCGACCAGCATCGCGAGCACGGCGCCGAGCACCACGGACCGGCGTCTGCGGCGGAGGCTTCCGCCGAGTAAGCGCCGCACCGGGGTTCGGCGGGGGCCGAAGCGTTCGAGGAGGTTCATACTGCTCCTTCTTGTTCGAAATAACGAACGGAGGTCGAAGTATCGGTCAGCTGCATGCTAGAGCTTGACTGAACGGCGTCAACTCTTCTCGCATGAATCGGCTATAGATCCGAAACTTTCGGCGCCGAGTGTCACCGGCTGCGGTGGCAGCGGCACGTTCCCGACGTCGCCCTCACCTGATCAGGTGAGAAGGGCGGGGCTTGGGCCGATCGGCGGGCCGGGGTGTGCTGGGCTGTCGTGCATACCGACAGCGACGTGGCGCGCCGCGCGGCCTGGGCCAAGGGGGCGGCGGCGCAGGTCGTGGACACCAACGGGCAGGTCGATGAGCACCATGAGGATGCAACCGGGCGACTTCATGCTGGTCACCCGGGGGCGGGGCTACGCGCCGCACCAGGTCGACCGGGTCGTCGGCGAGCTGGTGGCGGTACAGCAGGCCGCCGCCCGGCGAACCGTCGAGCTGGAACAGGAACTGGAGGGCCGGCAGCGGCAGCTGGCGGCCCTGCGTGAGCAGGCCCACGTGCTGCCGGCACCGGCCTACGACGTGCTCGGCGAGGGCGCGCGGAACCTCTATCGGGACGCCGAGCGGGAGGTGCGGCGCCTGCGGGAGCAGGCGGCCGAGGACGGCCGGCTGGAGACGGAGGCCGCCCGCGTCACCGGAGAGGAGCGGCTGGCTGCGGCGCGTCAGGCCGCGGAGGAGCTGCGCGACGCGGCCGAGGAGGACGCCCGGCAGCGTGTCCGGCAGGCACGGCAGACGGCCGTGCGGCTCGTCGAGGAGGCGCGGCGGCAGGCGGCGGCCCTGCGGGAGGAAGGACGGCGGCGGGCCCGGAACACCACGTGGGAGACCGCGGCGTTCATCGCCGCCCGGCAGCTCGCGCTGGGCGAGCGGGAGAGGCAGGAGGACAGGCGGGCCCGGGAGCGGCTGCGGGAGGTGACGGAGTCACTGGCCGCCGCCGAGGCCCGTGCCGAGGCCGCGCGCTCCGCGGCGCTGCGGCGGCGGAACGAGGCGGCCGCCCAGGCGGCCGTGCTCCTGGAGCAGGCCGGACAGGAAGCGGCCGACCTGCGTGACCGGGCCTGGCAGGCGGCGCAGCGCATCGAACAGGAGGCCGCACGGGAGCAGGAGCGTGACGCGGCCCGTATCGCCACGGCCCGCGCCCGCCTCACCGCGGCCCAGAACGCCGTCGCCTCGATCGCCGCCGGCCACGAGAAGCCGGCACGCAGGACCCCGGCGACCACCCGGTGACGCCGGGTCGTCGCGGGTCGCCCGCGCCCGCCGGACACCGGTGCTACCGGGGCAGCACCGCTCTTTGACCAGGTCAGACCCCGCAAGTATGTTCATCGGACTCTATCGCCACCCGAACGACGCCGATGACAGCGGAGAGACCTCCCATGCCCGCACCCGCCGCACACACGCCCGGCAGCACGCACCACCTGGCCCTCGAAGCGCCGGACTGGCTCCGGGACAACGCCGAAGCGATCATCGGCTCGTCCGCCAGCATCCTCCTGGTCCTCGTGGGCGCGATCCTCGTGCGCGTCCTCGCCAAGCGGGCCATCGCCCGCGTCGTGCAGCGCATCCTGCACCCCGACACGGCGGACGAGAGGGGTGCCGCGCGCCGCACCGGCCGTCGCCCCGCCGTCCTGCAGCGCGACGGCAGCCGCGCCCGGGAACGGCGTGAGCAGCGGGCCAGGACCATCGGGGCCGTGCTGAGCAGCGTCGTCAGCGTGGTCATCGGGATCACGGCGCTGGCGATGGTCCTCGGCGAGATAGGCATCTCCCTCGGCCCGCTGCTGGCCAGCGCCGGCGTGGTGGGCCTGGCCATCGGTTTCGGCGCCCAGAGCCTGGTCGCCGACTACCTGGCCGGCCTGCTGATCATGGTCGAGGACCAGTACGGCGTCGGGGACTACGTCGACCTCGGTGAGGCGGTCGGCGAGGTCGAGCACGTCGGCCTGCGCCTGACCCAGGTCCGCGACCTGACCGGCGGCCTCTGGCACATCCGCAACGGGGAGATCCTGCGGGTGCGCAACGACAGCCAGGACTGGGCCCGCGCGGTTCTCGACGTGGGTGTCGCCTACGACTCCCCTCTGGACACCGTCTACGCGGTCATGGAGCGCACCGGCCGGGAACTGCACCGGGACCCGGAGCAGGGCCCGCTGCTGCTCGAAGAGCCCTCGATCTGGGGGGTGCAGTCACTCGACGCGGACGCGGTCGTGGTGCGCATGGTCGTCAAGACGCAGCCGCTGCAGCAGTGGGGTGTCACCCGGGAGCTGCGCCGCCGGATAAAGGAGAACCTGGACGCGGCGGGCATCGAGATCCCGTTCCAGCAGCGCACCGTGTGGATGCGGAACGAGGAGCGCTGACCGCCGCCGGCCCCGCCGGGCCGCCGCCGGCCGCGGGCCGGCCCGTCAGGCGGGCAGGGCGTGCAGCTTCCTGCCGTGCAGGGCGAAGACGCGCGTGCCGTCGGTGGTCACGAGCCAGGCGTGGTGGTCGCCGGTCCCGTCGTTGAACGTCCAGCGCAAGGCGCCGGTCCCGGCGTCGAAGGCGTGCACGCCGCCCTGCTCGTCCAGGTCCGTGGCCCCGTAGAGGGTGTCGCCCGCGATGACGAACTGCCGGGGCGGCTTGGCCCTCGCGTCCGCGAGGTCCTCGGACCGCCAGACCCTCCTGCCGGTCTGCGGCTCTATGTGCCGCAGCGTCCTGGCGCTGTCGGCGACGAAGAGGCTGTCCCCCACGACGGCGGGCTCCTTGAAGGTGGCGAAGTCGTCGTCGGTCCGCACGGACCACTTCGGGGACCCGTCGGAGAGGGCGAAGGCCTGGAGCCTACTGCCCTGCGGGACGATCACCAGATCCCGGTGGACGGCGAAGGCACCGTAGTTCGTCTTCGTGGTCTTCTGCGTCCACACCTGGCCGCCGGTGGCGGTGTCGCGGACGGTGAGGTTCTTCTTGACGTCGGTGTAGACGAGGTAGCGGCCCGAGACGGCGGCGTGGATGCCGTTCTGCTCGGTGCCCAGGTCGCGCTGTCTCTTCCACGCCGGCCTGCCCGAGCCGCCGTCCAGCGCGGCGATCACATTGGTGTGGGACGAGCCGTCCGCCTCAAGGATCTCGGCGATGACGTACACCTGGCCGTCGTCCACCGCGATCGGCCGGGGCTGCCGGTAGCCCGTGCCCAGGCGGCTGCGCCAGGTCTCCTTGCCCGACACCGGTTCGTATCCGTGGACCGTGCCGTCGTACGTGCCGCTGGCCAGGTACAGGGTGCCGTTGCCGAGCAGCAGCGGCGCTCCGGGCACGGCGCCGCCGGGCGGAGACCACTTCGGCTTGCCGGTCTTCGCGTCGCGGGCGGTGACCGGGTCTCCGGTGGCGATCACCACGCCGTCCACGGCCACCAGTTCGTCGTTGTCCCCGTAGGTCCGCGCCGAGGTCGTCTTCGTCCACTGCGGCTCGGGAGCCTGCCCGCCCCCGCCGGGCGCGCCCTCGGCCGGCCCGTCCGAGGCCGCCGGCGAGTCGGGGCCGCCCCCGGTATCCCCGCCTCCGCCGCCGGCCGTGTCCTCGCGGCAACCGCTCGCCCCGGCCCCCAGCGCGGTCAGCGCAAGGCCGCCGCCGGCCAGCCGGAGCATCCGCCGCCGGGAGGGTGTCCCACCCGGCGCGCCCTGGTTCTTCCCCATGTCGGTGTCCCCCGTGGAGTCGCGTGATCTGTGCAGGTTGAGCGGGCCGCACACCCGTACGGGTGCATGATCCCGGTGGGACACTAGCCACCGCCGGGCCGCGCGGGTCACGCCGGAACCGGGCTGGGACGACGCCGTGAAGCAATCGATACGTCGATCGCCGCAAACCACCGCGGATCAGCGCAGCGCGTGCGGCCGCCGGGCCGCCCACACCGCCGCCGCCGCGAGCAGCGCTCCGGCCAGGAGCAGGGCGAACGGTGTCCGGGTCCCGGCCAGCGACAGCAACCGGGCCGCGTCCGCGGCGTCCTGGACGCGCTCGTCCACAGGTGACGAGCCTCGCCGGAGTGAGGTGCCGGTACCGGCCGACAACGGCGTGGGCCGGGGCGGCGGTGTACTGGCGGGGGCCGCCCGCACCGGGGGCCTGTCAGAAGTATTGACGAACCCTGCGGGCACTCCTACGGTCGCGTCGTACTCCATACCTCATATATGAGACGCGATACGCGAGATTCGAGGCCGGTAGATGACGTTCGCATCGACTCCGATCCCTTCCCGGACGGAGTACGTCCTGGAGTCGATCAAGCACGCGATCCTCACCGGCGGGCTCACGCCGGGTCAGGCCCTGGTGGAGACGGAGTTGGCCGGTCAGCTCGGGGTGTCCAAGACCCCCGTGCGCGAGGCGCTGAAGACGCTGGCCGGCTCCGGCCTGGTGGTGATGAGCCGGTACAAGGGCGCCACCGTGCGCATGGTGGACGCCACCATGGCGCACGAGGTGTGCGACGTGCGCCTGCTGCTTGAGCCGGAGGCCCTGCGCCGGAGCGTCGCAGGCGGGGTCTCGTTCGAGGCCGCGCAGGACGCCCTCGACCGCGCCGACGAGGCCGCCGACGCCGCGGAACGCAGCCTGGAGAACCGGGCGTTCCACCGGGCGCTCTACCTGCCGTGCGGCAATCCGCTGCTCTCCCGGATGCTCGACGAGCTCCGCGACCAGGCCGCGCTGGTCTCCACCGCCGCCTGGGCCACCCACCCCTCGTGGGAGCGGGAGGCGGGCGAGCACCGGGAGATCCTGCAGCTGGCGGTCGCGGGGAAGGCGGACGCGGCGGCGAAGGCGCTGCACTCCCACATCGCGTCGTTCGTCAGCCGGGCGTTCCCGGAGAGCACGTCGGACACCCCGTGAGCGAAGAGGCCGCCGAGACGCCGCAGACCGTCGAGAAGGGGACGCACCGCATGGATCACACATCGCTGCGAGCGGCGCTCGCCGACGTCGTGGCCGTCCTGGTGACGCCCTTCGACGCCGACGGGGAGGTCGCGCGGGACGCCTTCCGGGCCCTGCTGCGCAGGCTGCTCGACGCCGGTCTGCGCACGCTGACCCCGAACGGCAACACCGGGGAGTTCTACACCCTCGCGCCCGAGGAGCGGCGCCTGATCACCACGCTGACCGCGGCGGAGGCGGCGGGCCGGGCCGAGGTCGTGGCGGGCGTGGGGTACGACGTGGCGACCGCCGTGGCGGACGCGCGGCACGCCGCGGCCGTCGGCGCCCGCATGGTCATGGTGCATCAGCCGCCGCACCCCTACGCCTCGGCCGACGGCTGGGTCGCCTACCACCGGGCCGTCGCGGACGCCGTTCCGGAACTCGGCGTCGTCCCGTACGTGCGCGATCCCCGGCTGGACGGCGCGTACCTCGCCCAACTCGGGGACCTGTGCCCCAACGTCGTCGGCGTCAAGTACGCGGTGCGCGACATCGGCCGCTTCGCGGCGGTGGCGCGCGACGCCGGTCTCGACCGGTTCGTGTGGGTCGCCGGCCTGGCCGAGCTGTACGCGCCCGCCTACTGGGCCATGGGCGCCACCGGCTTCACCTCCGGCCTGGTCAACGTGGCCCCCGAGGTCTCGCTCGGCATGCTCCGGGCGCTGCGGTCGGGGGACTATCCGGCCGCGATGAAGGCCTGGGAGCAGATACGCCCCTTCGAGGACATGCGCGCGGCGGACCGGTCGGCCGACAACGTCGCCGTCGTCAAGGAGGCGCTGGCGGCTCTGGGCCTGGGCCGTCGCGACGTGCGGCCGCCGAGCCGGCTGCTGCCCGGGCCGCTGCGCCAGGAGATCGCCGGCATCGTCGGCGGGTGGTCGGCGTGACCGACGCGACCGACGTGACCGCCACCGGCCGCGACTCCACCCTCCGGTCCCGCGCCGGGAGGGTGCCGGAGCCCGAAGCGGGCTGAGCCGTCACCGGCGGCACACACCTCAACAGCAGATGACGCGGGAGCCCCGCAACCTCGCGCCGCAAGCGCTTGCGCGAGTGTGGGAGCGCTCCCTCGACCAGTCAGCAAAGGAGCAGCGATGGCCCAAGTAACGGCGCCGGCGGAGCGGACGAGCCCGCCCGCGCCCGTCCTCCCCGCCGGGGGCCGGGGGTTCGGCCACCGGTGTCTGCTCCGCATGCGCGAGCCCGGCGCGGAGCGGGCACGCCGCCACGGCGGGGTGAGGTCCGCATGACCGCGCCCACGGCCCCCGAGGAGACCCTCGCCCTGCGCTGCTCGGGGCGGGTCGTCGGCCGCTACGTCCACCGCCCCGCGCTGGCGCCGCGCCTCTCGCCGCGCCCCTACCTGCACCCGGTCCGCACGCTCGGCGGCGTGGCGGTGACCGAGCTGATGCCCGCCGACCACCTCCACCACCTCGGTGCGGGGCTGGCCGTCCCGGACGTGGACGGCCGCAACTTCTGGGGCGGCCGGACCTTCGTGGCCGGCCGCGGACCCACCGAGCTGGACAACCACGGCGAGCAGCGGCACACACGCTTCGTCGAGCGTGACGAGGACGGCTTCGTGGCCGAACTCGCCTGGTCGGCGGGCGAGCGCGAACTCCTCCGGGAGCGCCGCACCGTCACCGCCGTACCGCTCGGCCCCGACGCCTGGGCGCTGAGCTTCGCGTTCACGCTCACCAACACCTCCGGTGCGGACCTGTCCCTGGGCAGCCCGGCCACCAACGGCCGCGCGGGCGCCGGCTACGGCGGCTTCTTCTGGCGTGCGCCCAAGGAGGCCGAGCCGCCCGCGGTCCGCACCGGAGACGGCGAGGGCACCGAGGCCGTGCACGGGCGCCGGGCGGACTGGCTCGCGCTCGCCGGCCGCGACTTCACGCTCGTCTTCGCCGGGGCCACGGACGCCACCCGCGGCGACCCCTGGTTCGTACGCACCCGGGACTACCCCGGCGTCGGCTCCGCCCTGGCCTGGTCGGGGCGGCTGCCGCTGCCGCCCGGTGCGGTCCTGACCCGCCAGGTCGTCACCGCCGTCGTGGACGGCAGCGCCGCCATGCGGTCCGCCGCGGAACCGGCACAGCTCGCGCACGCGGCGGTGGCCGCCGCCCCCGCCGGGGGCCACCGCTCCGCAGACCCATCGGGAGACCCTCATGACTGACACCCAGGTGCGCGCACCACGGGACGTGCCGCACCCGGCGCCGGGGCCGCTGCCCGAGGCCGTCGCGCACAAGAAGGCGCGCAGAAGGCGGCGGCGCAAGGAGGCACTCACCGGCTACCTCTTCCTGGCCCCCTGGTTCGTCGGCCTGATAGCCGTCACCGCGGGCCCCCTGCTGGCGTCCCTGTACCTGTCGTTCACGGACTACAGCCTCCTCGGGGACTACGAGTGGGTCGGCTTCGCGAACTACGCCGAGATGTTCACGGACGACCCGCGGTTCCTCAAGGCGCTGACGAACACCGCGATCTACGTCTTCGTGTCGGTGCCCCTGCAGCTGGCGTTCGCGCTCGCGCTGGCACTGGTCCTGGACCGGGGCATCCAGGGGCTGCCCATCTACCGCTCGGTCTACTACCTGCCCTCCCTCCTCGGCAGCAGCGTGGCCATCGCCGTGCTCTGGCGGAAGGTGTTCGGCGCCGACGGCCTGTTCAACTCGTTCCTCGACCTGTTCGGCATCGAAGGGCGGAGCTGGATCGGGGACCCGTCCACGGCGCTCGGCACGCTCATCGTGCTCAACGTGTGGACCTTCGGCTCCCCCATGGTGATCTTCCTGGCCGGGCTGCGGCAGATCCCGGCCAGCTACTACGAGGCCGCGAGCATCGACGGGGCGGGCTGGGTGCGGCGGTTCCGGTCCATCACGCTGCCGCTGCTCACCCCGATCATCTTCTTCAACCTGGTCCTGCAGCTGATCAACGCCTTCCAGTCCTTCACCCAGGCGTTCGTGGTCAGCGGCGGGAACGGCCAGCCGGCGGACTCGACGCTCTTCTACACGATGTACGTCTACATCAAGGGATTCAATTCCTTCGAGATGGGCTATGCGTCGGCAATGGCCTGGTTCCTCGTCGTCATCGTCGGGAGCCTCACCGCTTTGAACTTCATCATGTCGAGGTATTGGGTCTTCTACGGTGACAAGTGACTTGAAAACGCGGCCGCAACCGAATCCCACGCTCTTCGCCAAGGCGCTGTTCGCGCTGCGCGGCAGAAAGCTGCTCACGCATGTCTTCCTGATTCTCTTCGGACTCGTCATGCTGTACCCGCTGCTGTGGATGGTCTCCAGCGCGGTCAAGCCGGAAGGGCTCATCTTCCGCGAGCAGGGCCTGATCCCCAGCAGCGTCACCTGGGACAACTTCGCCGACGGCTGGAACGCTCTGCGGCACCCGTTCAGCCACTACTACGTCAACTCCGCCGTCATCACGGCCGGCGCGGTGGTGGGCAACCTGGTGGCCTGCTCGCTCGCCGCCTACGCCTTCGCCAGGATCGAGTTCCCGCTGAAGCGGCTCTGGTTCGCCCTCATGCTGGGCTCGATCATGCTCCCCCTCCACGTCGTGATCGTGCCGCAGTACATCCTGTTCTCGGAGCTGAACTGGATCAACACGTACCTGCCGCTCATCGTCCCGAAGTTCCTCGCCACCGACGCCTTCTTCATCTTCCTGATGGTGCAGTTCATCAGGACGCTGCCCCGGGACCTGGACGAGGCGGCACGCATCGACGGCGCCGGGCACTGGCGCATCTACAGCAGGATCATCATGCCGCTGTCGATGCCCGCGCTCGCCACCACCGCCATCTTCACCTTCATCTGGACGTGGAACGACTTCCTCAGCCAGCTGATCTTCCTGACCGACCCCGACATGCACACCGTCCCGGTGGCACTGCGCACCTTCCTCGACTCCAGTGGCGAATCCTCCTGGGGACCGATGTTCGCCATGTCGGCACTGTCCCTCGCCCCCATTTTCGGATTCTTCCTCGCGGGCCAGAAGTACCTGGTACGCGGCATCGCCACCACGGGTCTGAAGTAACCACAGAAGAAATCGGAGAGCCGACGTGTCGTACCGAAAGAGTAAAGTCTGGCCGGCGCTTTTCGTCACCGGCGCCCTCTCCTTCACCGCCGCCTGCGGAGGCGACGACGGGGGCTCGGGGGACGGGAAGGTCACCCTCCGGGTGAGCTGGTGGGGAGAGACAGAACGCCATGAGATGACGGAAGAAGCCATCAAGGTCTTCGAGAAGCAGAACAAGGACATCACCATCGAGTCGGAGTACTCCGACTGGGACGCGTACTACGACCAGCTCACCACCAAGACCGCCGCCGGCGACGCCCCCGACGTCTTCGCTATCGAGATCCGGGCCCTCGGCGAGTACGCCCGCAACGGCCAGCTCGCGGACCTGGCCGGCCTGGTGCCCACCGACGACCTCGACGAGAAGCTGCTCACCTCGGGCGAAGTCGACGGCACGCAGTACGCCATCCCCACCGGGGCCAACGCCTTCACCGTGATGGCCAACACCGCCGTCTTCGAGGACGCCGGGGTAGGGCTTCCCGACGACAGCTCCTGGACCTGGGAGGACTACCAGTCGCTGAGCGCCGAGGTCACCGGGTCGGGGGGCGACATCTACGGCACCCAGCTCAACTTCAACGACGCCTACCTGAGAATGTTCGCCGCCCAGCGCGGCGAGTCCTTCTACGAGGGCGACGGGCTGGGCGTCTCGGCCGAGACCGTCGCCGCCTGGTTCCAGACGCACCTGGACATGATCGACGCCAAGGGCTCCCCGAGCGCGGACCGGAGCAACGAGCTGGGCGCGACCGACATCGAGCAGTCCCTGATCGCCACCAACAAGGGCGCCATGGGCATGTGGTGGAGCAACCAGCTCAGCGCGGCGAGCGTCGGCTCCGGCGAGGAGATCAAGCTGCTGCAGATACCCAGGGACCCGTCGGCGGACAGCAGCGAGATGTTCCTCCAGCCGGCGATGTTCTGGGCCGCCAGCAGCAAGAGCGGAAACCAGGAGGCCGCGGGCAAGCTGATCGACTTCCTGGTGAACGACCCGCGGGCCGGCGAGATCCTGGGCAGCGACCGCGGCCTGCCGATGAACGACACGGTGCTCAAGGAGATCGAGGGCGGCCTGCCCGCGGCGGACAAGGCCTCCCTCGACTTCATCAACGGGATCCGCGACGAACTGGCCGACCCGCCGTCGGCCTACCCCGACGGCGCCGTGGAGATCCCCGACATGCTCGAACGCTACGGCCAGGAGGTCATCTCCGGCCAGCAGAGCCCCGAGGAGGCCGCGCAGGCCTTCCTGGACGAAGCCGACGGCGCCCTCGGCTGACGGGACCCCGCCGCCCCACGGCCCGGCCGGTCACGGGCCGGGGGGCGGCACCGCGGGCCCCGGCCACCCCGGTCAGCCCGGCCCGCCCGGTCAGCCCACCGGAAACGAGAACCCAGGATCCGCCGAACACGGAGGAATCGCGCATGACACGCCGCTACGCCGTCGTCGGACTCGGCCACCGAGCGCAGATGTACGTCGACGCCCTGCTCGGCGACTTCAGCGACACCGGAGAGATCGTCGCTCTGTGCGACCCCAACCGGACGCGGATGGACTACTACAACGAGCGCATCACGGCGTCCGGACGCCCGCCCGCCGCGTGCTTCGCGCCCGACGAGTTCGCCGCGGTGCTGGAGCGGGCCGACGCCGTCGTGGTCACCTCCGTGGACGCCACGCACGCCCGCTACGTCTGCGCGGCCCTCGACGCGTCCCGCGACGTCGTGGTGGAGAAGCCGCTGACCACCGACGCCGCCGGGTGCGCGGCGATCGCCGCGGCGGCCGAGCGCAGCACCGCGGACCTCGTCGTGACCTTCAACTACCGCTACGCGCCGCGCAACTCCGCGGTGCGCCGGCTGCTCGCCGACGGCCGCATCGGCACCCCCACCTCGGTGCACTTCGAGTGGGTCCTCGACACCATCCACGGCGCCGACTACTTCCGCCGCTGGCACCGGGACCGCGCCAGCTCCGGCGGACTGCTCGTCCACAAGGCCACCCACCACTTCGACCTCGTCAACTGGTGGCTGGACGCGCACCCCGAGCTGGTCTTCGCCCAGACCTCGCTGGCCTTCTACGGCAGCGACAACGCGCGCGGGCGCGGCGCGGGGCCGCGGCCGACGCGCAGCCGGGGCGCGCCCGGCCTGGGCTCCGACCCCTTCCTGCTCGACATCGCGGCCGACGAGCGGCTCAAGCGGCTCTACCTGGACGCCGAGCACGAGGACGGCTACCTCCGCGACCAGGACGTCTTCGGCGACGGCGTGACCATCGACGACAACATGTCGGTGCTCGTCCGCTACGACGACCGCACCCTGCTGACCTACTCGCTCAACGCCCACGCCCCCTACGAGGGCTACCGGGTGGCCGTCAACGGCACCGAGGGCCGGCTCGAACTGGACGTCTGCGAACGCGCCTGGACCCCGCCGGCCGCCGCCGTCGACCCCTCCGCCGGACACAAGGAGCACGCCGAGGGCGCCTGGCAGCGGCTGACCGTGCAGCGCCACTGGTCCCGAGCGGAGGAGGTGGCCGTCGACGAGGACGGCGGCGCCCACGGCGGCGGCGACGCGCTGCTGCTCCACGACGTCTTCCGCGGATCCGGCCACGACCCGCTGCACCGCCGGGCGGGCTACGCCGACGGGATCCGCAGCGTGCTGATCGGCAGCGCCGCCAACGAGTCGGCCCGCACCGGCCGGCCCGTCGCCCTCACGGACGTGCGCGTCCCGGCCGCGGAGAGGGGGGACTCCCCCTGACCGGCCGGCAGCCAGGGATACCCGCTCAGCATCCCTGGCTGCCGGCCACGGGCTCAAAATTGTCATGATCACCTCAAAACCCGAGGAGAACGCGATGAAACGACATCTGAAGCTCTCGGCCGCGCCCGTCCTGGCGACGGTGCTCGCCGCCGCCGGTGCGGTGTTCGCGCTGGACACGGCGCACGGCGCGACGGTCAGGCACGAGGCGGAGAACGCGGTCGTCTGCGACGGGCAGGTCGAGTCCGAGCACGCCGGGTTCTCCGGCAGCGGCTACTGCAACACCGACAACAGCTCGGGCACGGCGGTGCAGTTCACGCTGCAGGCCACCGAGGCCGGCACGGCGACGGTCGAGGTCCGGTACGCCAACGGCACGTCCGCGGCGCGGCCCGCCGACGTGGCGGTGAACGGGTCGACGGCGCAGTCCACCTCGTTCGAGGCGACGGGGGCGTGGACGAACTGGGCCACGAAGACCCTCACCGTGCCGGTGAACGCGGGGAGCAACTCCCTCCGGCTCACCGCCACCGCCTCCGCCGGCCTGCCGAACGTCGACTACGCCGACATCACCACGGAGGGCGACGACACCCCGCCGCCGTCGGACGACGCGCTGTTCGTGGCCCCGCACGGCAGCGACGGCGCCTCCGGCACCGAGTCGGATCCCACCACGCTCACCTCCGCGATCGACCGCATCACGCCCGGCGGGACGATCCACATGCGCGGCGGGACCTACGACTTCTCGCAGACCGTCCGCATCGCGCCGGGCAACGACGGCCTCTCAGGCGACCGCACCGAGCTGTTCGCGTACGCCGGCGAGACGCCGGTGCTGAACTTCTCGGCGCAGAGCGAGGACTCGGCCAACCGCGGACTGGCCATCGGCGGCGACTGGTGGCACGTCCGGGGCATCGTCGTCGAGCGCGCCGGCGACAACGGGATTCTCCTCGGCGGGAACAACAACGTCATCGAGCGGGTGGTGACGCGCCACAACCGCGACACCGGTCTGCAGCTGTCGCGGTACACCGCCGGGGCGCCGCGGGACCAGTGGCCGTCGAACAACCTCATCGTGAGCGCGGAGTCGCACGACAACGTCGACTCCGACGGCGAGGACGCCGACGGCTTCGCCCCCAAGCTGACCGTCGGCCCCGGGAACGTCTTCCGCCACACCGTGTCCCACCACAACATCGACGACGGCTACGACCTCTACACCAAGGACGACACGGGCCCCATCGGCGCGGTGACCATCGAGAACTCACTCGCCTACGGCAACGGCACCCTCACAGGCGGCGGCCAGTCCGGCAACGGCGACCGCAACGGCTACAAGCTCGGCGGCGAGGACATCGCGGTCGACCACGTCGTCCGCGGCAACATCGCGTACGAGAACGGCAAGCACGGGTTCACGTACAACCGGAACCTCGGCTCGATGACGGTGTCGGACAACGTCAGCATCGGCAACGAGGAGCGCAACTTCAACTTCGACGGCGGCTCCTCGGTGTTCCGGAACAACACCTCGTGCGACAGCGGGTCGAACGACCGGATCATCGGCAACGCCGACGGCTCGAACCAGTTCTGGTCCGGCCAGAACGGGTCCCGGTGCTCCTCGTACAGCGGCTCCCTGAACTGGTCCTTCGCCCAGGACGGCCGCCTCGTCGTGACCTTCGGCGGCAGCCGGGTCATGGGCTGACGGGACCCGCCCGCCGGCCCACCACCGCACGCAGCAGCACCATCCCGCCTTCGAAGAAGCAGGAGGAGACGAAATGAAACGAACACCCGCATGGCGCATCCCCGCGGTCGTGGCCGCGTTGGCCGTCGTGAGTACGACCGGAGTCGTCCTGTCGACGTCCCAGGCGTCGGCGGCCGGCACCGCGACCGGCTACGCGACCCAGAACGGCGGGACCACCGGCGGCGCGGGCGGCCGGACGGTGCACGCCAGCACGGGCACCCAGATCCACCAGGCCCTGTGCGCCCGGCCGAACACCGGCACCCCGATCACCATCGAGGTCGAGGGGACCGTCAACCACGGAAACACCAGCAAGGTGTCGGGCGACGGCTGCGACACCTCCGACGACGTGATCGAGCTGAAGCGCGTCAGCAACATCACGATCGTCGGGGTCGGCCGCGGAGCCGTCTTCGACCAGCTGGGCATCCACATCCGCGAGTCGAGCAACATCATCATCCAGAACGTGACGGTCCGGAACGTCAGGAAGTCCGGCTCGCCCACCTCCAACGGCGGTGACGCCATCGGCATGGAGAAGGACGTCCGCAACGTCTGGGTCGACCACGCCACCCTGGAGGCCTCGGGTGGGGAGGACGCCGGGTACGACGGGCTCTTCGACATGAAGAACAACACCCGGTACGTGACCCTGTCCTACAGCATCCTGCGCAACTCCGGCCGTGGCGGACTCATCGGGTCCAGCGAGAGCGACACCTCGAACGGCTACGTCACGTTCCACCACAACCTGTACCAGAACATCGACTCCCGCACGCCCCTGCTGCGCGGCGGCGACGCCCACATGTACAACAACCACTACGCGGGCCTCGTCAAGTCCGGCATCAACTCGCGGGCCGGGGCCCGCGCCAAGGTGGACAACAACTACTTCCGGGACTCCAAGGACGTCCTGGGCACCTTCTACACGAACGAACTCGGCTACTGGCAGGTCGGCGGCAACGTCTACGACAACGTGACGTGGAGCAGCGAGGGCAGCGAGAACCACCCCGCCGGTCCCGATCCGCAGTCCAACACCACGGTCAACATCCCCTACAACTACGACCTCGACAGGGCCGACTGCGTGCCGGGCATCGTGAGCCGCACGGCAGGCGACGACACGGGCCTGGCGGAGTCGGACGGCAGCTGCTAGCCGGCCGCGTCCGGATCCGCGGGACCGTCCCCCGATGAGGGGTCGTACGTATCCGCCGGCCGGGGCGCACCTCCACGGTGCCCCGGCCGGTGCGCCGGGAACATCGGCGTGATCCCTGCCTCCCCCCCTCCCCCCCGCAAGAGCCCTGAACGATGAACCTCACCGCGTCGTCCGCATGCCTCGCGCTGCTGATCGGCACAGCGACGGCACTGCCCGCCACCGCGGCGCCGGCCGTCCGGGCGGCGGAACTGTACGTGTCGCCCGCCGGCGACGACGGCAACGCCGTGGACCTCGGCGACAACGGCGCCGGCGGCAGCGGCAACTCCTGGGACAGCGGAGACACGTGGGACCTGCAGAGCACCGACCCCACGACGGTCACCGGCCCCCGCAACCCCGACGGCTCGATCCCGTCGTCGGACTTCCTCGTGCCCGCGAACGGCGAGGACGTCGGCGCCCGCTTCTGAGCGGCCCGAGACGTCCCGCCTCCGGCAGCTCCACCGCGCTCCCCCGGAACCGACCCCGGTGCAGCCGGGGGGCGCGGCGATTCCGGGGGTCAGCCGGCGGACGCGCAACGGGTGCCGCTCACGGGTGGGCGCCCTCCGCTGTCTCGCGGCGGGTGCCCGGCGCGGTCTCGGAGAGCACCTCGCCCACGGCGGCGGCGAGTTCGGCGGCCGCCTCGGCGCCGGCGTCGGCCACGCCGACGCCGTAGCGGAACCGGGCGGTCTCGCCGTCCGGGACCAGGAGTTCCTCGCTGAAGAACGGGGCGGGGTTCAGGCAGGCGAACTCCTCGCTGCGGGCGAACCACTGCGGCGGGTGGTGCGGGTTTCCGGCGTCGTCGACCATGAGGATGAGCGACGCGGCGTCGTCCTCGTCGTGGCGCCCGGCGAAGGCCATCCACGCATGGTGCTGTCCGCGTGTCTCCTCGCCGCTGCCCATCCCCTCGGGGGTGACGAGCCGTCCGCCGGTGAAGGAGCGGGGCCCGCGCCAGAAGAGGCCGCCGTAGCCCGCGTTCTCCCTGCCCCGGGTGGTCGGCGAGCCGATGACGACGTCGTGTCCGGACACGTTGGTCAGGCGGGTGTCGAAGGTGAGCGCCCAGGCGCCCGCGGAGAGGGTCCGGGCGGTGAGGGCGCGGCGCTCGGTGAAGACCTGGGCGCCGGCCTGGGTGATCCAGTCCAGTTCGTGGCCGAACGCGGCCGCCCCGTCGGAGGCGTCGACGTCCGTGAGGCGGCGGTGGAGCTGGCTGCCGTTGTTGTCGAGCTGCACGTAGAACCGGCCGTGGACGTAGGTGGGGCCGCCCCAGAAGTTCTCCTCGCCGACGACCGGCAGCGACCAGGCGATGCCCTTGTGCCACACGTGGTCCCAGGGGCGGAACAGGCTGACGGTGCGGCCGGAGCGGGTGCGGAGGGGGTGCAGGTACGGCTTGGGTGATTCGAGTACGGGCGTGTCGGGACGGTAGACGTACCGGAACAGCTCGGTCCGTCCGTCGTGTACCGCGAACGAGGAGTCGATGTGGTGGCGGATGTCGAGGCCGGTCATGCGGTCGCCTTCTTCATGGGAGCCCACGGGACGGCTCCCCCGTGCATGCTGGAGGTGAAGGGGTCGTCGCCGGTCAGCTCGCCCGCGGTGACGGGGCGGCCCCGGAACGCGGAGGCGTAGGTGGCCGCGGCGAACTCCATCGTGCGGCGGGCGTCGTCCAGCGACACCCCGGGTTCCGCGCCGCTCCCGAACGCGTCGAGGACGGCCTGGATCTGCAGCAGGTGCCCGCTCTCGACGTCGGCTCCGCCGTCGGCCTTCCAGAGGTCGGCCAGCGGCTCGTGCCCGGGCGCCGGGGTGAACCGCCAGTGCTTCTCGCGGTAGCCGTAGAGGTGCTCGACCTCGACGGTCGCGTGCTCGAAGTCGAAGCGCAGCCGCGACGTCTCGCGCGGGGAGACCACGGAGTTGACGACGGTGGCCATCGCCCCGTTGTCGAACCGGGCGACGGCCATCGACACGTCCTCGGTGTCGGTGGGCCGGGCGAGCCGTCCCGCGATGGCGCTGACCTGGGACCAGGGGCCGAGGACGGAGAGGAGCAGGTCGAACTGGTGGATGCCGTGGCCCATGGTGGGCCCGCCGCCTTCGAACTCCCAGCGGCCCCGCCACGGCGTGTCGAAGTAGTCGTCGGAGCGGTACCAGAGGGTCTCGCAGACGGCCGCGAGCGGGCGGCCGAGTGCGCCCGAGCGGGCGAGACGCCGCAGTCTGACGGCCGCGGGCCCGTAGCGGTGCTGGAACACCGTCAGCACCGCCGTGCCGGTCTCGGCGTGCACCGCGGCGAGCTGGTCCATTTCGGCCAGGCTGAGCGCCGTGGGCTTCTCCACCAGGGCCGGAACGCCCGCGCGCATGGCCATGACGGCCAGCGGCACGTGGCTCTGCGGCGGGGTGCAGACATGCACCAGGTCCAGTTCCTCGCCGGCGAACAGGGCCGCGGCGTCGGTGTACGTCCGCGGTACCGCGAAGCGCTGCGAGAACGCGGCGGCCCGTGCCGGGTCGGTCTCGGCGACGGCCACGAGGCGGGCCCGTTCGCCCAGTTCGGCGAGTGCCCGGGCGTGCGCGTGGGCGATGCCGCCGGCGCCGATGATGGCGACGCGGAGGACGGGTGCCGGATTCGGCATGGCGTTCGTTGCTCCTTGTGTCCGGTGGCGGCACGGTTCGGAGAGGCTCCGGAGGGCGCCGTGCGGCGTCCTCCGGCGTGCCTCGGGGGTCACTTCGCGGAGTCGATCTCGCTCTGCAGCTCGTCGACGAAGGCCTGGGCCGCCTTCTCCGGCGGGGTCTGCTCGGCGTAGACCTCCTGGGTGTAGCGCTGGAGCATCGGTTCGACGCCGCTGCCGCCCTTGGGGGTCACGACCGGTGAGGGGCCCGGCGTGACCGACTCCATGTACTCGACGGCGATCTTGTCGTTCTCGGTCAGGTCGGCGGTGACGGCCTTGCGGACCTCGCCGTTGGCGGGGATGCCGCGTTCGGTTCCCAGGATGTCCCCGGCGGCCTTGTGGTTGACCAGGAAGTCGGTGAGGAGGGCGGCTTCGGCGGGGTGGTCGCTCTGGGACGAGACGGCCCAGTACATGGACGGTTTGAAGTAGGCCGCGTCGGCGCCGCCGCTGCCCGGCAGCCGCAGCAGCCGCAGGTCGGCGCCGCTGGCTTCGCGCAGTGCGGTGATCTGGGTGTTGTAGGAGAAGCCCATGGCGACCTTCCCGGTGGCCAGGCTGCCCGCCTCCAGGCCGGCGTTGTAGCTCTCGACCGCCTGGGCGGCGCTCTCGACGCCGCCGGACCCCATCAGGTCGAGGTTGTACTGCCACATCGAGGCCAGGGTCTGGGGATCGAGGGTGACATCGCCGTTCTTGTCGAAGAGTTCGTCGTCGTGCAACCGTGCCCAGTACCGGACGCTGCCGGTGTCCATGCCGCCGGTGATCGAGGAGCCGTTGAGCTTTCCTTCGCTCTTCTCGGCGAGTTCGTCGGCCAGATCGGCGTAGTCGTCCCAGGTCCAGGTGGCGTCGTCGGGCAGTTCGACGCCGTACTTCTCGAACAGATCGACGTTGACGATGTTCGCGAGGACGCCGACCCCGATGGGCATGGCGTACTGGGTGCCGTCGACTTCACCGGTCTTCAGCGACTCCTCGTCGAACTGCGAGGTGTCGAGGAACTCCCCCGCCTCGCCCAGGTCGAGCAGGGAACCGCGCTCGGCGTACGAGGCGAGGTACAGCTCGTCCATCTGGACCACGTCGGGCGAGTCGTTCGCGGCGGTGGTGGTGGCCAGGGCGTCCCAGTAGCCGTCCCAGTCCTTGAACTCGCCCTTGACGGTGATGTCGGGGTACTCCTTCTCGAACGCCGCGATGGCCTCCTGGGTGAGGCCGGCGCGGGTCTCCTCCCCCCACCAGGTCACCCGGAGGGTCACCTGGCCGTCGCTGCGCTCGACGGCACCGCCGGACGAGCCGCAGGCGGTCAGCACGAGGGCTCCGGACAACGCGACGGCGCCCAAGAGGCGTGCTTTGGCGCTTCCACTCATGGTGCTTGTCTCCTGACTGTGTGGGCGACCCGGACGGGCCCGCTCTGGCTGCTGGTCGTACGCCTGCGAGGGGTTGGCCGGCGCGGCATGTCACTTGCCTCCCGTGGTGGCGATGCCGCGCAGCAGGAAGCGCTGGCCGAAGAGGAAGACCAGGAAGACCGGCAGGAGTGAGACCACGCTCATGGCGAGTGCGGCGCCCCAGTTCGTGCCGGACTGCGCGTCGACGAAGCCGCGCAGGGCCACCGGCACGGTGTACATCTCCGGATCGGTCAGATAGATGAGCTGGGAGAAGAAGTCGTTCCAGACCCAGATGAAGGTGAAGATCGCCGTGGTCGCCAGCGCCGGGACCATGAGCGGCAGGATCACCTGCAGGAAGATGCGGGGGTGGCCGGCGCCGTCGATACGCGCCGCCTCGTCGAGTTCGGTGGGGATGCCGCGGATGAACTGGACCATCAGGAACACGAAGAAGGCGTCCGTGGCCAGGAACTTCGGGACGATGAGCGGCAGGTACGTGTTGATCCAGCCGAACTCGGAGAACAGCACGTACTGCGGAACGATGATCACGTGGATCGGCAGCATGATGGTGACGAGCATGATCGCGAACCACCACCTGCGGCCCTTGAACTCCAGGCGCGCGAAGGCGTAGGCGGCCATCGAGCAGGCGACCAGGTTTCCCACGATCGCCCCCAGCACCACGATCCCCGAGTTGATCATGAAGTGGCTGAACGGCTTCGAGAAGGCGTTCCAGCCCTTCCCGTAGTTGCCCGCCTCCAGGTTGGTCAGGAACAGGTCCGGCGCCTGGAAGATCTCGTCGTTCGGCCGCAGCGAACTGACGACCATCCACAGCACCGGATAGAGCATCACCAGTGCGCACAGGATGAGCACCGTGTGCTTGACGACCGACCGGACGACCGGGCGGAGCCGCCGGCGGGGCGGGCCGCCGGGGCGGGCGGCGCCGGGCGGGGTGGCTGCGGCCTTGGCCAGAGTGTCAGTCATCGTAGAAAACCCAGTACTTCGCGGCCCAGAAGTTGATCGCCGTGAACGTCCCGACCAGGAGCAGCAGGAGCCACGCGAGGGCGGAGGCGTAGCCCATGTCGAAGTTCCCGAAGCCGCGCTGGTACAGGTAGAGGGAATAGAAGAGCGTGGAGTCGGCCGGGCCGCCCTTGCCGCCGGAGACGACGAACGCCTGCGTGAACGCCTGGAACGCATGGATGATCTGCAGCACCAGGTTGAAGAAGATGATCGGCGTCAGCAGCGGCATCGTCACGCTCCAGAAGCGGCGCCACCGCCCCGCCCCGTCGACCGCGGCGGCCTCCTCGTAGGAGGCCGGAATCTGCCGCAGACCGGCCAGGAAGATCACCATCGGAGCACCGAAGGTCCACACGTTGAGGACGATCAGGGTGGACAGCGCCGTCTCGGGCTCGGAGATCCAGCCGCGGCCGCCGATGCCGACGAGGCCGAGAACCTCGTTGAACAGGCCCTCGGTGCCGAAGACGGTGCGCCAGAGGACCGCGATGGCAACGCTGGAGCCGAGCAGCGAGGGCAGGTAGAAGACGGAGCGGTAGACCGCCAGGCCCCGTATGCCGCGATCGAGGAGGACGGCGAGCGCGAGCGCCAGGGCGAGTTGGAGCGGCACCGAGACCAGCACGTAGACGAACGTCACCTGCAGCGACTGGTGCAGACGCGCGTCGTCGAGTATCCGGCTGTAGTTGTCCAGGCCGGCGAACTCCGGTGGCTGCAGCAGGTTGTAGTCGGTGAAGCTCAGGTACAGCGACGCGATCATCGGCCCGAGCGTGATGACGAACAGGCCGAGGAACCACGGCAGCAGGAAGAAGAACGCCGCCTTGTTCTGCTGCTTCGCCGCGGGACGGCGGCCGGACCGCAGGGAGCGCAGCTCCGCGGTGGCGCTCACCGGACGCTCTCACCGCGGACCGGGGCGGACGCGCAGCGCAGGGCGCTGAGGGTCGGCATCGACACTCCCTTCTGGCAAAATAGTGATCGTTCACTTTTTGCTCGGTCCGCTGTAAGGTAGTGAACGGTCACCACGATGGCAATACCCGGGAACGGGCCCATGAGAAGAGGCCGATGCATGACCCAGAGCTCGCCGCCGGCCCGGCGCCCCACCATCAAGCAAGTGGCGCACCTGGCCGGGGTCTCCCACCAGACCGTCTCCCGGTACCTGCGTTCGAGGGAGGGGCTGAAGCCGGCGACGCTCGCCCGTATCGACGCGGCGGTCCGCGAGCTGGACTACCGTCCCAACCTGATCGCCAGGTCCATGCGCACCCGCCGCACCGGCCGCCTTGCGCTCGTCATGCCGGCCATGGCCTACAACCCCGCGCGCATGCTCGCCGGAGCGGCCGCGGCCGCGCACGAGGCGGGGTTCGCCGTGGAGGTCGTCAGCCTGGAGGGCGGAGCCGACGTCAGAACCGAGCGCGTGCTGGAGCTGGCCGACTCCGGGCAGCTTGAGGGCATCCTGGCGCTGGCCCCGATCAAGTCGGCCATCGAGGGCCGGCTCCCGGAGCGCGCGGCCATCGTCGTCTCGGCCGACTTCGACGACGCCATGCGCGGCATCGGCGAGCTGACCGACGCCGCACCGGTGGACGAGATCGTCGAGCACCTGGCGGCGCTCGGCCACCGCCGCTTCCTCCACGTGGCCGGAGACCTGCAGTTCGCCTCGGCGAGGGCACGCAAGGCCACCTACCTGGAGGCAGTGGACAGGCTCGGTCTCGAGTCGCTCGGTGTGTTCGACGGCGACTGGTCCGGCGACTCGGGCGCCGCCGCCCTCCGGATGCGGGAGGCCGGGCGCATGCCGACGGCCGTCGTCGCCGCCAACGACCTCGTCGCCGCCGGGGTCATCCGCGGCGCGAAGGACCGCGGACTCGAAGTACCGCGCGACCTCAGCGTCACCGGCTGGGACAACCTGGAGGTCTGCCGGTACCTCCCGCCCGCGCTGACCACGGTGCACGTCGACCTCGAAGGGCTGGGGCGCAACGCCATGCTGCGGCTGATCAAGGCGATCAACGGGTCCGAGCCGGAGCCGTCCCGGCAGCCGCTCAACACGGTGATCTGGCGCGAGTCGGTGGCCCCGCCGCCCGCCTAGAGCGCCGGCCCGCCGCCCGTGGCGGGCCGGCTCCGCGGCCCTCGCGTCCGGCAGGTGTGCGACGCCGCGGACCGGACATCGGGCCGCGTCGGTGCGGTCGGCGTTCAGGTGCTGGCGCGGGCGACGAGGTGCGTGGGGAGGATCAGGGAGCTGGGCTCCTCGCCGGCGATGCGCCCGGTGAGCATGCGTGCCGTCTCGTTGCCCAGAGCCTGGATGGGCTGGTGGACCGTGGTCAGCGACGGTTCGGCGATCTGCGCGATGTCGAGGTCGTCGAAGCCCACGACCGCGACGTCACCGGGGACCGCGCGGCCCGCGCCGCGCAGGGTGCGCAGGGCGCCGGCGGCCATGTTGTCGTTGGCGGCGAACACCCCGTCCATGTCCGGCTGCCGCTCCAGCAGCGCCGCCATGGCGGTGGCGCCGCTGGGTTCGGTGAAGTCTCCGTACTCCGGCGGGACTGGCTGCAGTCCGGCGAGGATCAGGGCCTCCCGGTAGCCGCGGTGGCGCGCCCGGCTCGCGTGGGTGTCCGGCAGTCCGCAGATCATGCCCACGCGCCTGCGCCCGCGGGCGAGCAGGTGCTCTGTCGCCTGGCGGGCGCCGCCGGCGTTGTCGACGTCCACGTACCACGGCGCTTCGAAACCCGCCGGGCGCCCGCCGAAGACGACGGGGACCTCCGCTTCCCGGGCGATGCGGAGCACGGGGTCGTTCTCCCGGACGGCCATGAGCACGGCGCCGTCGACGCCCCGGGCGCGCAGGAGTTCCGCCAGGCGCCGCCGGCTGCGGTCGCTTGCCGCGAGGCACAGCATCAGGTGCAGGTCGGCCTCCTCCAGGGCGGCGGAGGCGCCGACGATCACCTTGGCGAAGAACGGGTCCGCGAAGATCGACGGAGCCTCGCCCGAGATGACGAGGGCGACCGCGCCTCGCTGCCGAGTGGCCAGCGCCCGCGCCGTCGTGTTCGGCACGTAGTCGAGTTCCCTGATGGCCCGGAGGACCGCCGCGCGCTTCTCGGCGCTGACGTGGGGCGCGTTGTTGAGCACCCGGGAGGCCGCCGAGCGGGAGACGCCGGCACGCTCGGCCACCTCGTCGAGCGTGGGCCGCAGGCGCGGCACATCTGTCATGGACCCCGGACCTCTCCGCGCCGGCGGCTGTGAGGATGCCCTCCGCTGGGCCGGGAGCGCTTCCAGTTCTGGGACCATAGCGACTCCTCGCTCTCCAGTGAAGGGCGGCCGCGTACCGACTCTTGACAGGTCCCCATCAGCGCGCCCACGATGACCGGAGGCACCCGCGGTTCCCCGCCGCAAACTGGGAGCGCTCCCAAGATTGACCACGGCTCTCCCGTGCGCCACCCGTGCGTCGCACTTCATGCCGCGGGCTCAGGACGAGAGCCGCGCGGCGTTCCCCTTCACGAATGAGGTTCACCCATGCGCACACTCATACGCGGGGCGGTGGCAGCGCTCCTCGCTCTGCCGCTGTTCCTGGCCTCGTCGCCCTCCGCCCAGGCGGCGCCCACCCCGCTCGCCAAGACCAGCGGCTTCTACGTCGACCCGAACTCCAGCCCCGCGGCCTGGTCGGCCGCCAACCCCGGAGACGGCCGGGCCGCCGCGATCCGCAGTTCCATCGCCGGCACCCCCATGGCCCGTTGGTTCGGTTCCTGGAGCGGCGACATCGGCTCCGCCGTCGGCTCCTACACCGGCGCGGCCCAGGCGGCCGACAAGCTGCCGCTCCTCGTCGCCTACCACATGTACGGCCGTGACGCCTGCGGCGGGCACTCGGGCGGCGGAGCCTCGTCCCCGTCCGCGTACGCCGGGTGGATCGACGCCTTCGCCCGCGCCATCGGCAACCGCCCCGCCGTGGTCGTACTGGAACCCGACGCCCTCGGCGACTACAACTGCATGTCCCAGGCGCAGATCATCGAGCGGCAGAACATGCTCACCAACGCCCTCTCGCGGTTCCGGTCCGCCGCGCCGAACGCCTGGGTCTACCTCGACGCGGGCAACCCCGGCTGGGTCAACGCCTCGACCATGGCGGAACGTCTGAACGCCTCAGGGCTCAGCCTCGCCCGGGGCTTCTCCCTCAACGTCTCGAACTACTTCACCACGGGGGAGAACGTGTCCTACGCCGGCAGCGTCAACCAGGCGCTGGGCCAGCGTTACGGCTACAGCAAGCCGTTCGTCGTGGACACCAGCCGCAACGGCAACGGCTCGAACGGCGAGTGGTGCAACCCCGGCGGCCGCAAGATCGGCACGCCCACCCAGCAGGGAGGCGGCGCCGAGATGCTCCTGTGGATCAAGACCCCGGGAGAGTCCGACGGCGACTGCGGTGTCGGATCGGGCTCCACGGCCGGACAGTTCCTGCCGGAGGTCGCCTACAAGATGATCTACGGCTACTGACACCCGGCACCGGGCGGGCCCCGGTCCGCACCCGGCCCGCCCACCCGGACCGACCTGTTGAACACCGGACTGCCGCAAGGAACCGCCCGTCCCGCGACGAGCGAGGCACCGCGGGACGGGCGCGGCGGAAGGAGCGACGATGCTCACTCGATCACGGAGGCGACTGGCCCGGCTCGCGGTGACGGCCGCGGCGCTGACGCTGGCCGCCACGGTGCCCCACCAGCCGGCGGCCCAGGCCGCGCCCGGCAGCCCGGCCGTCACCCCGCCGCTGGGCTGGAACAGCTGGAACAGCTTCGGCTGCGGCGTCACCGAGGAAACGGTGCGCCAGGCGGCGGACGCCATGGTCAGTTCGGGCATGCGGGACGCGGGCTACGAGTACGTGGTGGTCGACGACTGCTGGTTCGACCCGCAACGCGACGCCCAGGGCAACCTCCGCGCGCACCCGACGAAGTTTCCCAGCGGGATGAAGGCGCTGGGCGACTACATCCACAGCCGCGGCCTGAAGTTCGGCCTCTACCAGGTGCCCACGGAACGCACCTGCGCACAGCGCGTCGGCACGTTCCCCGGCTCGACGGGCAGCATGGGGCACGAGGTGCAGGACGCCCGCACCTTCGCCTCCTGGGGCGTGGACTACCTCAAGTACGACTGGTGCTCGCCCGAGGGCACGCGCGACGAGCAGGTGGCCCGGTTCTCCCTGATGCGCGACGCGCTGCGGGACACCGGCCGGCCCATCGTCTACAGCATCAACCCCAACAGCTTCCACGCGATCACCGGCTCCACGTACGACTGGGGCCAGGTCGCCGACCTGTGGCGCACCACCGAGGACCTGCTGGACATCTGGCAGAACGGCAACGTCAACAGCTACCCGATGGGCGTGGGCAACGTCGTCGACGTCAACGCCCCGCTCGCCGCACAGGCCGGCCCCGGGCACTGGAACGACCCGGACATGCTGGTCGTGGGCCGGCCCGGGCTGTCGCTCACCGAGTCGCGCGCGCACTTCACCCTGTGGTCCCTGATGGCCGCGCCGCTGATGGCGGGCAACGACATCCGCACCATGTCCGCCGACGTCAGCGCGATCCTGCGCAACCAGCGGCTGCTGGCGGTGAACCAGGACCCCCTGGGCGCCGGCGGACGACGGGTACGCGACGACGGCGCCACCGAGGTGTTCGCCAAGCCCCTGTCCGACGGCTCGGTCGCCGTCGGGCTGTTCAACCGCGGCGACAGCACCGCCACCGTCAGTGCCTCGGCCGCGCAGATCGGCCTGTCCGGCGGGTCGTTCACGCTCACCGACCTGTGGACCGGCGCCACGTCGGACACGGGCGGCCAGATCACCGCGAGCGTACCGGCGCACGGCGTGACGGCGTTCCGGGTCACCGGGGGCGCGCCGCTCGCCGCCGAGACCTCCCGGATCCGCGGTACCGGTTCCGGCCGCTGCCTGGACGTGGAGAACTCCGCCACCGCCGCCGGGGCCGCCGTCGTGATCTGGGACTGCCACACCGCCGCCAACCAGCTCTGGACGACGTGGGCAGGCGGCGAGATCCGCGTCTTCGGCGACAAGTGCCTGGACGCCGAGAGCCTGGGGACCGCCAACGGCACCCCGGTGATCACCTGGTCCTGCAACGGCCAGGACAACCAGAAGTGGACCCTCGCCGCCGACGGGTCGATCCGCAACGTGCACGCCGGACTGTGCCTGCAGCCGAGCGACGCGGCCACCGCGAACGGCTCGCGGCTGGTCCTGTGGAGCTGCGGCGGCCAGGCCCACCAGCGGTGGACCCGCAGCTGACCCCGACACGACCGACCGTGGAGGCCGACCCCCCATGTCCGACCCACTGCACGCCTGGAGCCGCCGGAGGATGCTCACAGCCGCCTCCGGCCTGACCGCCGCTGCCGCCCTTCCCCTCGCGCACTCCGCACACGCCCGGCCGGCCGCGGCGTCCCCCGCCGCGGGGGACGCCGCGCTGGCGACGTACACCAACCCCGTTCTGTGGCAGGACTTCGCGGACATCGACATCATCCGCGTCGGCGACACCTACTACTACTCCGCGTCGACCATGCACTACTCGCCCGGCGCGCCCATCCTGCGCTCCTACGACCTGGTCAACTGGGAGTTCGCCGGCCACTCGGTGCCGGTGCTGGACTTCGGGAGCAAGTACGACCTCGACGGCGGCCGCGGCTACGTCCGCGGCATCTGGGCCTCCTCCCTGGGCTACCGTCCCAGCAACCGCACCTTCTACTGGGTGGGTCAGATCGACTTCGCGCGCACCTACCTCTACACCGCCGCCTCCGTCGAGGGGCCGTGGGCCAGACACGCCTCGCTCGGCAGCGTCTACTTCGACGCGGGGCTGCTGTTCGACGACGACGACACCCCGTACGTGGCCTACGGCAACACCGCGATCCACGTCGCCCAGCTCTCGCCGGACGCGCGCACCCAGGTCCGCTCCCGGCAGGTGTTCAGCACCCCGCCGAGCGTCGGCACCCTGGAGGGAGCCCGCTTCTACAAGATCAACGGGAACTACTACATCTTCCTGACCCGGCCCGCCAACGGCCAGTACATCCTGAAGTCCACCTCCGGCCCGTTCGGCCCGTACGAGATGCGGCAGGTGCTCCTCGACCTGCCGGGACCGATCGCCGGCGGCGGAGTGCCCCACCAGGGCGGCCTGGTGAGCACCCCGGACGGCGGGTGGCACTACTTGGCCTTCATCGACGCCTACCCCGGCGGCCGGGTCCCGGCGCTCGCCCCGATCACGTGGACCTGGGACGGCTGGCCCGTGCTGCAACTCGTCAACGGTGCCTGGGGGCAGTCGTACACCGCACCGCTTCCCCTGCGCCCCGTCGCGCCGATGACCGGCACGGACACCTTCCCGGGCACCCGGCTCAGCCCGCGGTGGGAGTGGAACCACAACCCCGACACCGGCAGATTCTCCGTCGGCGACGGGCTGACGCTGCGCACCGCGACGGTGACCGCCGACCTGTACTCCGCCCGCAACACCCTCACGCACCGCATCCAGGGACCCGCCTCCACCGCCACCATCGAACTCGACTGCTCCCAGATGGCCGACGGCGACCGGGCGGGGCTCGCCATGCTGCGTGACTCCTCCGCCTGGATCGGCCTCAAGCGCGACGGCGGCACGACGCGCGTGGTGATGGTCGACGGGCTGACCATGGACGGCAACTGGAACACCACCGGCACCGGCACCGAGCGCGCGAGCACGGGCTTCGCGGGCAGCCGGATCTGGCTGCGGGTCCAGGCCGACATCCGGCCCGGGGCCGGGCGGCAGGCCCGGTTCTCCTACAGCACCGACGGCAGCGGCTACAGCCCGCTCGGCCCCGCCTTCACCCTCAACAACGCCTGGCAGTTCTTCATGGGCTACCGCTACGCGATCTTCAACCACGCCACCCGGCAGCTCGGCGGCAGCGTCCGGGTGGCCCGGTTCGACCTGACGGCGCCCTAGCCGGGCGCCGCACGTGCGAAGCCCGGCCGTGGTGGGCGGTGGTCCGCGCCCGCGGCCGGGCGAGCGGTCGTTCCCGCGCCTCAGCTACGCCGCTCTTCCAGCGCGTTCGCACGATACGTGTGCCCCTGCCGGGCGGCGAACCCGATCAGATCCGGCTCGGTCTGCTCGGGCTGGACCGGGTCGCCGCCGGTCAGGTCGAGGACCTCGTAGCCGCCGCGGAACATCCGGCTGCGGACCTTCACCGCCCCGTCGCGGTCGGGCGTGAGCGAGAGCCGCGTGGCCCGGCCGGCGGTCCATGCGGCGCCGACCGTGTAGCCGCCGCGTCCGCGCAGGCCCTCGACGCTCCCGTCCGGCCAGGCCGGCGGCAGCGCGGGCAGCAGATGGAGTTCGCCGTGGTGGCTGTGCAGCAGCATCTCGGCGATGCCGGACGTCGCACCGAAGTTGCCGTCGATCTGGAACGGCGGGTGCAGGTCGAACATGTTGGGCGCGAGCCTGTCGGGCGTCACGAGGTCGCGGATCAGGTCGTGTGCCCGGCCGCCCTCCTCCATCCGCGCCCAGTAATTGATCTTCCACGCCAGCGACCAGCCGGTTCCGTCGTCGCCACGCAACTCCAGGGTCCGCCGGGCGGCGTCGAACAGCTCGGGTGTGCCGCGCCTGGTGATCTGGTTGCTCGGGTGCAGGCCGTAGAGGTGCGAGATGTGCCGGTGGAACTGCTCGGTCTCCGTCCAGTCGTGGAGCCACTCCTGGACGTTGCCGCGGGAGCCGATCCGCGTCGGGGCCAGCCGCTCCCGTGCGGCGAGGACCTGTGCGCGGAAGCCGGCGTCCACGCCGAGGACCTCGCCGGCCCGGGCGCAGCCGTCGAACAGGTCGCGCAGGATCTGCATGTCCATGGTGGGGCCGGCGCAGACGGACGCGTTCGGGTGGTGGGCCAGCTCCGGCGAGTTCGACGGGTTGGTGACCAGCCATCCCCGGTCCGGTTCCTCCACCAGCGTGTCGAGGAAGAACTGCGCGGCGCCCTTCACCGCGGGGTAGTGGGCACGCAGGAAGTCGACGTCGCCGGTGTACCGGTAGTGGTCCCAGACCAGGGTGGCGAGCCATGCCCCGCCGGTCTGCCACATGCCCCAGAACGCCCCGTCCACGACCGAGGTCCCCCGCCACCCGTCGGTGTTGTGGTGGGTGACCCAGCCGCGGGCGCCGTACTGCACCTGTGCCGTGCGGGCGCCGGCGACCGCCAGGTCGTCGATCATGTCGAACACCGGCTCGTAGCACTCGGAGAGGTTCGTCGAGTCGGCCGGCCAGTAGTTCATCGGCAGGTTGGCGTTGAGGGTGTACTTGGAGTCCCACGGCGGGCTCATCAGGTCGTTCCAGATGCCCTGGAGGTTGGCCGGCTGGGTGCCGGGCCGCGAGGAGGAGATCAGCAGGTAGCGGCCGTACTGGAAGAGCAGGGCGGAGAACTGCGGGTCGTCGGTGCCGCTGTGCTGCGCGATGCGCACGTCGGTCGGCTGGTCGGCCGCGCCCGTGCGGCCGAGGTCGAGGGTGGTCCGCCGGAACAGCTCCTGGTAGTCGGCCACGTGCCGGCCGCGCAGGTCCTCGTACGTGCGGGCCTGGGCGGCGTCGAGGTGCCTGTGGGCGATGCTCCGGTGGTCGCCGCTCACGTTCCGGTAGTCGACGTAGCTGGTGCCGATGGAGACCAGCAGCGTGACGCTGTCCGCGTCCGACACCCGGAGCGTGCCGCCGGAGCCGGACACCGTGCCTCCCTCGGCGACGGCCCTGGCCAGCGCGAGGAACCGGACCGAGCCGGCGATGCCCTCCATGCTGCCCGAGATGCCTTCCAGCGCGATCGTCGTTCCGTCGGGGCTGGCGGTCGAGGCGCTCTGCGGGCTGGTGAACGCGGCCGTGAACGAGATCGAGCCGGGCGTATCGGCGGTCAGGCGCATGACAATCACCTGGTCCGGTGCGCTGGCGATCACCTCGCGGTGGAACCGCACGCCGTCCGCCGCGTAGGTCACCGCGGTGGTGGCGGTGGTGAGGTCGAGCCACCGTCGGTACTCGGACGTTCCAGCGGCGCCGGGAAGGGTGAGGGTGAGGTCGCCGACAGGCTGGTAGGCCAGCTCTCCGGCCGGCCGGCCGAGCATCGTCCGGTCGATCAGCGACTGCGCCTGCTCCCACTGGCCGTCGAAGACCAGTTGCCGGATCTGCGGCAGGGCCTCGGCACCCCGCGGGTTGGCGGGATCGTAGGGACCGCCCGCCCAGAGGGTGTCCTCGTTGAGCTGGAGCCGCTCGGTGCCGACGTTCCCGAAGACCATGGCGCCGAGGCGGCCGGCCCCGACCGGCAGCGCACGCAGCCAGTCCGAGCCGGCCGGCTCGTCGTACCACAGCGCCAGGTCGTCGACCGCCCGTACCTCCGGGGGCGCGGCCGAGTCGGCGCGGGCGGCGGCCGTCCACGGGACAGGCAGCACGGCGGCTCCCGTGCCCACCGCGCCGAGCCTCATCATCTGCCTGCGCGTCAGTCTCCGCATGCTGATCCTCCACTGGGTCCTGGCAGGGTCCCGGCGGTTCCCTCGGCGCTCAGGTGGCCGGGCGGGCGACGGCGCGGCCGACGGCCCCGGCAGGCGCGGCTCAGTACGGGCGAAAGGCACGGTCAACGCAGCCTCAGCGGGCCTGCGGCCACCTCCGGTACGCCGATGACCTCATCGGGCGTGACACTCCGGAGACATTAAATGTCCGATGACACCCACGCAACCCTTCTCACGAAGACTTCGACCGCGCACAATGAAAATGCCTTGGTTTACACGCCTGATGCACCGGATGTCCGCGGAGGAAACCGCGTCCCATCGACGGTTCGACCGCCCGGACATCAGATGTATTGTGCTGCGCACACCCGGAGGCCGACGCTGGAGGCCGAGCGATGTCACTGACCGACAAGGCGATCAGGCGCATTCGGGAGCTGATCGCTTCGGGCGAGCTGCCGCCGGGCGCGAAGCTGCCGCCGGAGCAGCAACTGGCCGCCGAGCTGGGCCTGTCCCGAGGGCTGATGCGCGAGGCGGTCAAGGCGCTCGTCGTCGCGCGGGTACTGGAGATCCGCAGGGGTGACGGCACGTACGTCACGACCCTGGAGCCGAGGGTGCTGCTCGAAGGGCTGGGCTCCGCAGTCGAACTGCTCCAGGGCGACACCCTGCTGGAGCTGACCGAGGCGCGCCGGCTCCTCGAGCCGGCCGCCGCCGGTCTGGCCGCCACCCGCATCTCGGCCGAGGAACTCGCCGGGGTGGCGGGGCATCTGGACGCCATGCGTGCGGCCAGGGACGACGTCGAACTGCTCAACAAGCACGACGCGGCCTTCCACCAGGCCGTCGCCTCCGCCACCGGCAACCAGACGCTGGCGAGCCTGCTGGAGGGCATCTCCGGCCGGACGGTACGGGCCCGGGTCTGGCGCGGGATGGTCGACGGGGACGTCGCCGGCCGGACACTCGCCCAGCACCAGGACATCTACGACGCACTGGCCGCCGGCGACGCCGCGCTCGCCGAGGCCGCCGCGCTCATCCACGTCAGCACCACCGAGGCGTGGCTCCGCAGACACCTCGCGCCGGCCGCGGAGCCCGGCCCTCGATGACCGCCTCTCCCGCCGAAGCCGACGGCGTCGACCTTCGAAAATTTCGACTCTGTTTCCGAATCATTTCAGCGAAGGGGGTTGACGCACCGCCACCCACCCCCTCAGCATCCATGTCTGAGAGTTCGACCATAGTTCGGCATATCGAACACTCGGGGCCTCTTCGGCCTGCGGGACCCCGCAGGCCGTCGCGCACGGCAGCACTCGCACAGCCAGTTCTTTCGTTCCGGTGAGGCTCTCCCGCGCATGTCCGGGATCTCGGACAGTTCGAGGGCACGCGACCGCGTGGTGGGCCCCCGGCTGACCTCCGATGGAGAACCCCCATGCCTCTGTCGAAACACCGCCGGCGCGCGCGGCCGATACGGACGGCCGCCGCCGTCCTCCTCGGTCTCTCGCTGGCCTGGTTCGCCGTCCCCGCCGAGTCCGCTCCCCTGCGTACGCCCGCATCGGCGACGGACGGACACGCGGCGGCCCAGCAGGAGTTGCCCGACAGCTTCGAGTGGTCGTCCACCGGCCCGCTGATCTCACCTCAGCCGGGCCTCGACTCCGTCGCGGCGAAGGACCCGTCCGTCGTCCAGGACGAGGACGGGACCTGGCACGTCTTCTTCACGAGGGTCGACACCACCGGCGACTGGGGCCTGGCGCACACCGCCTTCGACGACTGGTCCCAGGCCGCCGACGCGGAGCAGACCGACCTGGAGACCGCCTCCGGCGTCGGCTCCGGCTACCGGGCCGCGCCGCACGCCTTCTACTTCGCCCCGAAGGACGAGTGGTACCTGGTCTACCAGACGGGTCTGCCCTCGTTCTCCACCAGCACCGACCCCGACGACCCCACCAGCTGGTCGGCGCCGCGGAACTTCATGGACAGCATGCCCGACATCGTCAGGGAGAACATCGGCGACGGCTACTGGCTGGACTTCTACGTCATCTGCGACGACACCCGCTGCTACCTGTTCTCCGCCGACGACAACGGCCACGTCTACCGGTCGGAGACCACCGTCGCCGAATTCCCCGACGGCTTCGGCAACACCCGGATCGTGCTGTCGGACACCAAGAACAACCTCTTCGAAGGCGGCGCCGTCTACCGCGTCGAAGGCACCGGCACCTACCTGCTGCTCTGGGAGGCCATCGGCAGCGACGGCCGCCGCTGGTACCGCTCCTTCACCTCGCAGAGCCTGAGCGGCCAGTGGCAACCGCTCGCCGACACCGAGGCCAACCCGTTCGCCCGCAGCAACAACGTCGCCTTCGAAGGCGGCAACGCCTGGACACGGGACATCAGCCACGGCGAGCTGATCCGCACGACCCACGACCAGACCATGACCCTGGACCCCTGCGACATCCGGCTCCTCTACCAGGGCATGGACCCGAACGCCGGCGGCGAGTACTCCCAGCTGCCCTGGCGCCTGGCTCTCGCCACCCACACCAACTCCGCCTGCTGAACCCCCGGGCGGACACCGCAAGGATCCCCTCCCCCCACACAGGAGTGTCTTCGTATGTCCATGAACAGGCGCACCGCCCTGGGCGCCGCGCTGGGTCTGGGTATCGCCGGAACGACGGGTGCCGCCACCCTGCTCGGCGCCGCACCCGCCGTCGGCAGCCCGACCCGCCGGGCGGTACTCCCCCGGCAGGCACCGACCCAGGACTTCGCCATCGGAGTGCGGCAGTTCAACTGGAGCCGCGGCAACCGCTCGCTCTTCACCAAGATCTTCTACCCGGCCGCCGGGAACCCCGGCGGCAACCCCGTGCCCGACGCCCCGCTCGCCGACGGCGTGTTCCCCGTCGCCCACTGGAACCACGGCGCGTACGGCAACTCCGACTCCTACGCCTCGCAGACGCACGCGATAGCGTCCGCCGGCTTCATCTGCCCCGCCCCCTCGATCAGCGACAACACCAACATCGGCTCCGTGTACGGGGGCGAGTGGTCCAGGGACGTCTCCGAGGTCATCACCCGGACCCTGGCGCTGAACGACTCCGGCAGCCCCTTCGCCGGACACATCGACACCGCGGCCGGCGTCGGCGTCTCCGGCCACTCGATGGGCGGCATGACCGTCCACGGCCTGCTGACCAACTGGCCGGACGACCGGATCAGAGCCGCCGTCCCGGTCGCCTGCGTGGACATGGGCAACCCCGCGGGGCTGGACGCCAACGTGCTGTTCATCCACGGCGACCAGGACCCCACCTGCCAGTACAGCCTGGCCCGCCAGGCGTACGCGGAGCTGCCCGCCCCCAAGGCGTTCCTCACCCACGTCGGCGCGGACCACGCCGCGTACCTCAACCCGGGCTTCCCGACCTTCGACCAGACCCAGAACACCCTCGTGGACTGGTTCCGCTGGAGCCTGTACGGCGACACCGCCGCCCGCGACCGCCTCCCCGGAGGCGCCACCGCACCCGGCACCGCCTGGGAAGCCGTCCTCGACTGAACCACCGGGCGCCCGGTGCGGCCAGCGGCCGCACCGGGCCCTCAGCACCGCTTCCGGACAGGGCCCGACGGCACCTGTCACCCTCCACCGGAAAGCAAGGAGCAGCCATGTCCAGCACCTCCCGCAAGCGGCCCGCACGCGGCCGGATCTGGTCCGCGGTCGTCGCGGCCGCGACGTCCGCCGGTCTGGCGGCGGCCGGTCTGCTGACGTTCTCCGGCACCGCCCACGCGGCCGACACGCTCGGCGCCGCGGCGGCCGAGAGCGGCCGCTACTACGGCGCCGCCGTGGCCCCCCACCTGCTCGGCGAGAGCGACTACGCGGCCACGCTGAACCGCGAGTTCAACAGCATCGTCGCCGAGAACGTCATGAAGTGGGACGCCACCGAGCCCAACCAGGGCCAGTTCACCTTCCAGGGCGGCGACCAGCTCGTCGCCCACGCCCAGAACAACGGCATGTCCGTACGCGGCCACACCCTCGTCTGGCACGCCCAGCAACCCGGCTGGGTGCAGGGACTGACCGGCGACAGCCTGCGCCGGGCGATGCTCAACCACATCGACGGAGTCGCCGGCCACTACGCCGGGGACATCGACTCCTGGGACGTGGTCAACGAGGCGTTCGAATGGGACGGCAGCCGCCGCCAGTCCAACCTCCAGCAGCAGATCGGCAACGGCTGGATCGAGGACGCCTTCCGCGCCGCCGACGCCGCCGACCCCGCGGCGAAGCTCTGCTACAACGACTACGGCATCGACGGCGTCAACCTCAAGAGCGACGCCGTCTACCGCATGGTCCAGGACTTCCTCGCCCGCGGCGTGCCCATCGACTGCGTCGGCGTCCAGTCCCACCTCGACTCGAACTCCGACCTCGGCACCTACCGGCAGAACCTGCAGCGCTTCGCCGACCTCGGCGTGGAGGTCCAGATCACCGAGCTGGACATCGGCGGCTCCGGCGCCGCCCAGGCCAACGCCTACCGCACGGTCACCGAGGCGTGCACGGCCGTCTCCCGCTGCACCGGCATCACCACCTGGGGCATCACCGACAAGTACTCCTGGCGCGGCCAGGACACACCGCTGCTGTTCGACAGCAACTACCAGAAGAAGCAGGCCTACGGCGCCGTACTGGAGGCGCTGAACAACGCCTCCTGACGCCCGGCGTAGGCCGTCTCTCCAGCCGGGGGCGGGGCACCCGGAGGGCCCTGCCGAGCGCGGGTGGACCGCGCCCCGCCCCGGCACGACCGGAGGCCGAACCGCCCGCCCCCGGACAATCCCCACCAGCCGGCGCCGGGCCGGGCACGTCACCGACCGGAGCGCCGTCGAGACCACCACGGAAGGGAACATTCACATGTCCGAACTTCCGACCCGCCGAGCGCTCATCGGCGGAGCCCTGGGCATCGCGGCGCTGCCGGTCGTGACGGGCTCCGGGTGCCTCGGCACTGCCGGTCCCGGGCCCCTCCGCGGCCTCCCGTGAGCCGTACGAGGTCCTCGTCTTCTCCAGGACGGCGGGCTTCCGCCACGACGCGATCGACGAGGGCATCGCGGCGCTGAAGGAACTGGGGGCGGAGAACGACTTCCAGGTGACCGCCACCGAGGACGCCGCCGCGTTCACCGGCGACGGCCTCGCCCGATTCCAAGCGGTCGTCTTCCTGAACACCACCGGCGACGTGCTCGACGCCACCCAGCAGGCGGCGTTCGAGCAGTACATCGGGGGCGGCGGCGGGTACGTCGGCGTCCACTCGGCCGCGGACACCGAATACGGCTGGCCCTGGTACGGCCAGCTGGTCGGGGCCTACTTCCAGTCCCACCCGCACATCCAGAACGCCACGGTCGTCGTCGAGGACCGGACCCACGACGCGACCGCCCACCTCGGCGCGACCTGGCGCCGAACGGACGAGTGGTACAACTACCGGACCAACCCCCGCGCCGGGGCCCGCGTGCTGGCCTCGCTCGACGAGAGCAGCTACAGCGGCGGGACGATGAACGGCGACCACCCCATCGCGTGGTGCAAGGAGTACGCGGGGGGTCGCTCGTTCTACACCGGCGGCGGGCACACGGCCGAGTCGTACGCCCAGGCGGACTTCCGGCGCCACCTGCTGGGCGGCATCCGCTGGGCCGCCGGCACCGCCGGCACCGCCGGACCCGGCATGTGACGTCCGGCGGGCTCCCGGACCCGCGGGGGGCGCCCGGGCCGGGGTGCGTGCGGTATCCGGGCGCTCCGGGGGTGGTGGGAAGGCTGCGGCGCGGGGAGTGGTGGGCCCCCGCGCCGCGGCTGCCTCCGCTTCCGCGGTACGGGAGCATCACCCCGGTCGGGCGGTGAAGCGGTACGTGCCCGCCGCGGCGCGGCGGCAGGCGGCTGAGGAGGCTACGCGGGTCCGCGGTCATCAAAAGCTCCTTTGATACGTTTCAATGGGGGCTGTTCAGCCCCTTGAAAGAAATTCACTCTCTTGACGACAGGCGGCGTCTGGGGGACGTTGTTCGGCGAATCGCGTGCCAGTGCGCCGACCCCGAGGGAGCACCTCCATGCCCCGACGCCTCCGCTTGCGTTCGTCACTCACGTACACCTTCGCCGGTCTCGTCCTGGCGGCCGCGGCCTTCGGCTGCGGAGCACCGGACGACGGCGACTCCTCGTCCGAGAGCGGCACACCGGAGCAGATACCCGACAAGCCCGCGAAGCCCGTGGCGCTCGACATCCTGGACGTCGCCGGGAACCTCCAGCTGACCCAGGGCATGATCGACGAGTTCGTGGACGAGCACCCGGACATCGTCAGCAAGGTGACCTACGACCAGGCCCCGGCCCCCGACCTCGCCGGGAAGGTCAAGGCCCAGCAGGACGCCGGCCGGGTCCAGATCGAACTGGTGCTGACCGGCACCGACGGGCTCGCGGCCGGGCTCGACCAGGACCTGTGGGCCGGCATGGCGGAGCACGAGGACAGGATCGGCAACCCGGACTACCTGGAACCGGCCGCCGACATGGCCGAGTTGGCGCAGGGCAAGGGCGTCGCGCTCGTCTACTACCCGTCCGGGCCACTGCTCCAGTACAACCCCGACGCGGTCGACGACCCGCCGACCACCCCCCAGGAGCTCCTGGACTGGGCGAAGGCCAACCCGAAGCGGTTCCAGTACGCCCAGCCGCCCAACTCCGGGCCCGGCCGCACCTGGCTGATGGGCCTGCCGTACCTGCTCGGCGACAAGGACCCCACCGACCCGGAGAACGGCTGGGACAAGACCTGGGCGTACCTCAAGGAGCTCGACCGGTACGTCGGCAACTACGCCTCGGGCACCACCGAGACCATGCACAACCTGGCCAAGGGTCAAGTTGACATGATCATGACGACGACCGGCTGGTACATCAACCCGCGCGCGCTCGGCACCGTCCCCAAGGAGATCGAGGCGGGCCACTTCGACGACATGACCTGGGTGACGGACGCCCAGTATGCAGTCGTACCCAAGGGCGTCAGCGCCGACACCATGTCCGCCGTCCTGCAGCTGATCAAGTGGATGCTCACCCCCGAACAGCAGGCCAAGGCGTACGACGAGGGCTACTTCTACCCGGGCCCCGCCGTGCGGGACGTGCCGCTGTCCATGGCCCCGGAGGAGTCGCAGCAGGTGATCGAGGAGTACGGGGAGCCGGAGTTCGACCGGTGGATCGAGGAGTTCCCCAAGGAGCCCTCGCTCCCCGCCGAGCAGCAGGTCACGGCGTTCGACCTGTGGAACCGCGAAGTCGCGGGCCAGTGAGCGAGGGCTGTCGATGACCCACTTCGGCTCCCTCCGCATGGAGAAGGTGTCCCGGAGCTTCGGCCGCTTCCGGGCGCTCAGGGAACTCGACCTGGAGATCGAGGGGGGCGAGTTCATCGCCCTCCTCGGCCCGTCGGGATGCGGCAAGTCCACCGCCCTCAACTGCCTCGCCGGGCTGCTGCCGCTGACCGGCGGCGCCATCACGGTCGACGGCGAGCGCATCGACAACGTGCCGCCGGAGCGCCGCGGCTTCGGCATGGTCTTCCAGAACTACGCCCTCTTCCCGCACCTGTCCGTGCACGACAACGTCGCCTTCGGACTGAAGATGGCCCGGGTGCCCAAGGCGGAGCGCAACCTCCGGGTGGCGCAGGCGCTGGCCCTCGTGCACCTCGCCGAGCACGCCCGCAAGCGCCCCGGCCAGCTCTCCGGCGGCCAGCAGCAGCGCGTCGCCATCGCCCGCGCGGTCGTCCTCGAACCCCGGCTGGTGCTCATGGACGAGCCGCTGTCCAACCTCGACGCCGCGCTCCGGCTGGAGATGCGCACCGAGATCCGGCGGCTGCACCAGCGCCTCGGCCTGACCACGGTGTACGTCACGCACGACCAGGAGGAGGCGCTGTCGCTCGCCGACCGCCTGGTGGTGCTGCGCGACGGCACGACCCAGCAGATCGGCACGCCGGAGGAGGTGTACGGCTCCCCCGCCAACCGCTACGTCGCGGGGTTCATGGGCTACCGCAACATGCTCGACGTGACCGTGACGACCGGTGCGGGCGCGGGCGGCGACGGCGGGCGCACGCGGGTGGACCTCGCGGACGGCCGCCTCGCCGGCACCCGCCGCGACGGCGCCCCGGACGCCGGCGACGCCGTCGCCGCGGTGCGCCCGGAGGACCTGGACGTGGCGGCCGCCGCCGGCGCCGCGGACTCCGGGACGGACGGTCTGGACTTCGCGGTGCCGGCCACCGTGGAGGTGGTCGAGTACCACGGCCGCGAACTCGCCGTGCAGGGCCGGCTGTCCGACGGCCAGCGGGTGCACTTCAGAACCCGTACGCGGCTCGCACCCGACGACGCCGTCGAGCTGACCGCGCCGCCGGAGCGGGTGCTCGTCTTCCCCCGGGAGGAGGCCGGAGCGCCGGACCCGCCGCCGCGGCGGCCGGCGGCCGGCGAGACCCCCGATCCGAAGGCCTCCGAGGCGGTGGCGCCGTGAGCGCCGACGCCCGGGAGGGCCGCCCGGCGCTGCGCCACCGCCTGGCGGAGCGCGGCGTGGACCGTACGACGATGCTCGTGCTGCCCGGGGTGGCCTTCCTGCTGGTGCTCTTCTGCTACCCGTTCGTCTACGGCCTGCAGCTCTCCTTCCAGCCGGCCGAGGGCGGCGGCCCGTTCGCCAACTACCGCACGTTCTTCGAGGATCCGTATCTCCGCGAGACGATCTGGCTCACCCTCCGGCTCGCCGTGCCCGCCGCCCTGATCAACTGCCTGGCGGCGGTCCCCGTCGCGTTCCGCACCCGCGGCGTCTTCCGCGGCCGGCGGCTGGTCATGACGCTGCTGGTGATGCCGATCACGCTGGGCACCGTGCTCACCGCGCAGGGGCTGCTCGGCTACCTCGGCGCCAACGGCTGGTTCAACAAGATACTGACCGGTATCGGGATCATCGACCAGCCGCTCGGCCTGGTGCACAACTACTGGGGCGTGCTCGCCTCCCTGGTGATCAGCGGCTTCCCGTTCTCGTACCTGCTGACGCTCTCCTATCTGACGGGCATCGATCCCAGCCTGGAGCGGGCCGCCGCCACCCTCGGCGCAAGCCGCCGCCAGCGGTTCCGGCACGTGCTGCTGCCGCTGCTCGCCCCCGGTCTGGCGATCACCTTCTGCCTCTCCTTCGTGCTGGCGTTCGCGGTGTTCCCCTCCGCCCAGCTGGTCGGCGACCCGCGCGGCAGCACGCACGTCATCTCCATCGAGGCGTACGAGGCCGCCTTCCAGCAGTTCGACTACCCGATGGGCTCGGCGATCGCCATGATCATGGCCGCGGTGATGCTGGTGGTCGTCGCCCTGGTGCTGACGTGGCGCTCACTGCTGTACCGCGGCGCGACGGGAGGCAAGGGCTGATGGCCGGAACCACCGGGAACGTCGACACCCGCGACCCGCTGGCGCCGGACGGCGCCGCCGCCGGGCCGCACGGCGGGGAGGAGCCGGCGCGCAGGCGGCGGTTCGGCCGGCCCGTGACGTGGGTGACGGTCCTCGTCTTCGGGCTGTTCTTCGTCAACCTCGCCGGGGTCATCGGCGTGCCGCTCGTCGACTCGTTCGGCAGCCGCTGGTTCACCACCTGGCTGCCGGAGGGCTGGACGACCAAGTGGTACGGGGAGGCCTGGGACGAGTTCGCCCTCGGCCAGGTCTTCTGGGCCACGGCGCTGGTGTCGCTGCTGGTGGTGCTGCTGTCCGTGGCCATCGGCGTGCCCGCCGCGTACGCCCTGGCCCGGCGGAGCTTCCCCGGCAAGAAGCTCGTGCTGCTGCTCTTCCTGCTGCCCATCCTGGCGCCGCCGATGACGTACGGCATCCCGCTGGCCACCGTGCTGTACAAGTTCCATCTCGCGGGCAGCTTCACCGGCGTCGTGCTCGCGAACCTGGTGCCGTCGGTGCCGTTCGTGGTGCTCACCATGACCCCGTTCATCGAGCAGATCGACCCGCGGATCGAGGCGGCGGCCCGGATGTGCGGCGCGAAGACCACGGCGATCTTCCTGCGGATCCTGGCGCCGCTGCTGGTGCCCGGCATCCTCGCCGCGTCCGTGCTCGTGCTGGTGCGTACGGTCGGCATGTTCGAGCTGACCTTCCTCACCGCGGGACCGGAGAGCCAGACGCTCGTCGTGGCGCTGTACTACGCGATGTTCTCCGCCGGCATCCGCACCCAGCAGTCGATCGACGCGATGGCCGTGATGTACATGTTCTCCATGCTGGTCCTGCTCGTCATCGCGTTGCGCTTCGTCAACCCGACGCAGTTGGTGACCAGGGTGAAGGAGGAACAGACGGAGAAGTGAGCCGCCCGGTGGGCGGCTCGCCGGTTCCCGGACGTCCGGCTCGTCCGGCCGGATTGCGTCCACCGCTCGGGCGACCGGCGGAAGGCTGGGTAACACTGCGCACAGTCCCCCTTACACAGTACGTTCGTCGAGGGAGGTGGATCTGTGCGTTCCGGAGAGGAGTTCGCGGACCGCTACGTGCTCCACGAGGTCATCGGCGCGGGGCGCGGCGGCGATGTGTGGCTGGCCCACGACACGATGGTGGGCCAGGACGTCGCGCTGAAGCCGGAGCGGACGGAGGGCGAGGGCGAGACCGCGGTGCGCCGGCTGCTGGGCGAGCCGCGCGCCCTGGCCAAGTTCCGCGACCATCCCCACGTCGTGACCCTGTACGACGTCGTCACCGTGGCGCCGGACGGCGGCGGGGGCGAGGCGGACACGTACTGGTTCGTCATGGAGTACGTGCCCGGCGGCGGCCTGGACCGGCAGCCGCCGGTCTCCCCCGAACGGGCGGCCCGCATCGGGGCCCAACTCGCCGACGCGCTGGCCGCCCTGCACGAGGAAGGCATCGTCCACTGCGACGTCAAGCCCGCGAACATCGGCCTCACCCGGCGCGGCGACGCGAAGTTACTCGACTTCGGGGCGGCCTACAGGGCCGGCGGCAGCGAGACCATCACGTGCAACGGCCCGTACAGCTACACCCCGGACTACGCGGCTCCGGAACTGGCCCGGGGCAGCGTCCCCCGGCCGGCGTCGGACGTGTTCTGCCTGGCGGCCACCCTCTACGCCCTGGTCACCGGTACGCCGCCGCGTGGCGGCGCGCGAGGGGAGAACGAGCGGGACGGCCACCGGGAGGACACGGGCTCCCGGGGGAACAGCCGGAGCATGCGGCACCTGCGGGCCGAGCAGGGCTTCGTCGAGATGGACGCCGACGCCGTGGGACCGCTGCACCCCGCCCTGGCCGCCATGCTCCGACGCGACCCACGGCAGCGCCCCGACGCCGCGGAGGCCAGGCATCTGCTGGAGGACATCGCCACGGCCGGCTCCCGGGCCCCGGTGGACACCCCCGCGGACAGGACCGCAGCACCCGGGGACACCGCCGCCCTCGACACCGTCACGAGGCGCCGGCGCCGGCCGTTGCTCGCGGCCGCGCTCGCTGCCGGCGCCGTGACCGCTCTGGCACTCGCCCTCGTCCTCGGCGGTGAGGGCGAGGACGGGAAGACCGCGTCCCGGTCCGCCCAGAGCGGGCGACCGGGGGCGCGGGCCCTGATCGGCGACCCGCACACGGCGGACGTGTGCGCCCTCGCCGACACCGCCGCTCTCGACCAGTTCGCCGGCGAGGACGTCCGCAAGGATGTGGACTACGGGAACTTCGACCGCTGCGACGTCCTTGTGGGCGTCGACGACGAGACCCGGATCGACGTGTCCATCCGCCTCCTGGAGAGCGCGCCGCCCCAGGGGGTCAGGCCCTCCCGCACGATCGGGAGGATCAGCATCGTCGACGACGAGGCGGAGGACGACGAGTGCAGCCGGCTGCTGACCACCGGCGGCAGCGCCGAGGAGACCCTGGTCCAGGTGCGCGTCAACATGGGCGAGGGCTCGGTGAGCGGCGGCAACGCCACCCTGTGCACGGTCGCCGAAAGAGCCGCCGAGAGCGCGGCCGAGGTCCTCGACGCCGGCCCGCTCCCCCGCCGTGCACCGGCCTACCCGCAGACCTCGCTGGCCTGGCGGAACGCCTGCGAACTCCTCGACGCCACCGCGCTGTCCGCCGTCCCCGGCCTCAGGGCCGACGTGCCGGACACGACGATCGCGAACTGGGGCTGCGAGTGGTCCGGCACCGTCGACGAGCTGGACGCGGAGGTGAGCTTCTTCCGGGACCAGCCCCGTTCCGCTCAGGACGGCACGGTCCTCACACTCGGCGGATACCGCACGGTCGTCCAGCCGAACGACGACGGCGACTCCTGCAGCGCGCTTGTCGAGCACCACAGGTACAAGGGCCTGGATGCCGTGACCGCCGCCGAGATGGTGCGCCTCGACGTCGAGGGCGAACGGCCCATCGAGGATCTCTGCGGCATGGCGCAGGACCTCGCGGCATCCGCCGCCGACCGGCTCCGCACGCAGTGACGGCAGCCGGGACTCGCGGATGCGGATGATGCGGTGGCTGCGGGCGGTCACGGTGTGGGACCGCCCGGCAGCGCGGTAGTCCGCGCGTGAGCCGCCGACCCGGTCGCACGTGGCGAAGCCGCCGTCCAGCAGGATGACGCCGGGGCCGGTCCGGTTCACGGCCCGGTCGGACCGGCGGGTGGTGCGGGGCCGGTGGCGAGGACGTGGTCGACGGCCGCGTTGAGGGTCTCGACCCCGGCGATGAGGGCGGATTCGCGGGCGGGCAGGGCGCGTTCGGCCGAGAGTGAACCTGCCGCAGGCAGTTCAGCAGCCGTTCACGGGGCGGCAGTGTCCGGTCCCGGATCGGGCCGGACCCGTGCCGCGCCACCCGTTGACCGGACGTCGCGGGTGAGGACAGACTTGAGCGTTCGATGAAACATTCTTCACCAGACGAACAGTCGGGAGGCACGGCGCAGCAGAGTCAGGACAGCCGGACAGGAGGGGGCAGGGTCCATGGCCGAGATCCGTTCGCTGCGGGACGCCGTCGCCGCGCTGATCCACGACGGCGACACCGTGGCGATGGAGGGCTTCACCCATCTCATCCCCTTCGCCGCCGCCCACGAGGTCATCCGCCAGGGCATCACCGACCTGACCCTCGTGCGCATGACCCCGGACGTGATCTACGACCAGCTCATCGGCGCCGGGCTCGTCCGCAAACTCGTCTTCTCCTGGGGCGGCAACCCCGGTGTCGGCTCGCTGCACCGCTTCCGGGACGCGGTCGAGAACGGGTGGCCGCGCCCGCTTGAGGTGGAGGAGCACAGCCACGCCGGAATGGCCAACCGCTACGTCGCCGGCGCGTCCGGGCTGCCGTTCGGCGTCCTGCGCGGCTACGCGGGCACGGGCCTGCCGGAGCGGACGGACACGGTCGGCACCGTACGCTGCCCCTTCACCGGCGAGGAGCTGGCGGCCGTCGCGGCCCTCAACCCGGACGTGACCGTCATCCACGCCCAGCGCGCCGACGCCGCCGGCAACGTCCAGCTGTGGGGACTGCTCGGCGTGCAGAAGGAGGCGGCGCTGGCCGCGCGGCGCGTGCTGGTCACCGTCGAGGAGGTCGTCGAGTCGCTTGAGCCGCGCCCCGGCGCCGTCGTCCTGCCCGCGTGGACCGTCACCGCCGTGGCCGAGGTGCCGGACGGCGCCCGTCCCTCGTACGCGGCCGGCTACTCCGAGCGCGACAACGGCCGTTACCGCGACTGGGACGCGGTCTCCCGCGACCGCGCCGCCTTCGCCGCCTGGCTGGAGACCCACGTACGGGAGGGAGCCCAGTGAGCGGCTGGAGCAGCGACGAGCTGATGACGGTCAACGCGGCGCGCGCGCTCGCGGACGTGCGGACCTGCTTCGTCGGCATCGGCCTGCCGAGCACCGCGGCGAACCTGGCCAGGCGCACGGTCAATCCGGGCCTGGTGCTCCTCTACGAGTCCGGCACGATCGGCTCGAAGCCGACCCGGCTGCCGCTGTCCATCGGGGACGGCGAACTCGCCGACACCGCCGACGCCGTGGTGCCGGTGCCGGAGATGTTCAACTACTGGCTCCAGGCCGGGCGGATCGACGTCGGCTTCCTCGGCGCCGCGCAGCTCGACCGGCACGCCAACATCAACACCACCGTCGTCGACCGCGGCCCCGGCCGGCCGCAGGGCCGGCTGCCCGGCGCGGGCGGCGCGCCGGAGATCGCCGCGAGCTGCGGGGAGGTCCTGGTGGTGGTGCGCCACTCGCCCCGCAGCTTCGTCGAGCGGCTGGACTTCGTCACCTCCGTGGGCCACGGCTCGGGCCCCGGTGACCGCCGCCGCCTCGGGCTGCGCGGCCGGGGCCCCGCCGCCGTCATCACCGACCTCGGCATCCTGCGCCCCGACCCGGCCACGGCCGAGCTGGTACTGGCCGAGCTGCACCCCGGCGTCAGCGCGGAACAGGCGCGGGCGGCCACCGGGTGGCGGCTGAGGACCGCCGACATCGTCGGCACCACGGCGGCACCCACCGCCGCGGAGCTGCGCACGCTGCGTGCGCTGAAGGCCGCGGGAGCGACGGAGACGACCGGGAGGACAGGGGCGACGGAGACGACGGGGACGACGGAGACGGCGGGGACGACGGGGACGACAGGAGAGCGCGTATGACCGCACAACCGCCCACCCAGGCCGACATCGGCGCCGAGATGGCACGCGCCCGCGACGCCTACGCCAAGGCCGTCGCCGACGGCGCGCCCGTACGCCACCACCCCGGCCGCGACTACGCCCCGTACCGCAGCAGCGCGCTGCGCCATCCGGTGCGCCCGCTCGTCGCGGTGGCCGACCCCGGGGCCGCGGAGCTGTCCGGTCCGGTGTTCGGCGTCACCGACGTCACCGACCTCGACCACGACCTGACCCGCCAGCACCCGGGCGAGCCGCTCGGCGAGCGCATCACCGTCACGGGCCGCGTGCTCGACCGGGCGGGCCGGCCCGTGCGCGGCCAGCTGGTGGAGCTGTGGCAGGCCAACGCCTCCGGCCGCTACGCGCACCTGCGCGACCGGCACCCCGCCCCGCTGGACCCGAACTTCACCGGCGTGGGCCGCTGCCTGACCGACGACCGCGGCGCGTACACCTTCACCACGGTCCGGCCCGGCGCCTACCCGTGGCGCAACCACACCAACGCCTGGCGCCCCGCCCACCTCCACTTCTCCCTGTTCGGCAACGCGTTCACCCAGCGCCTGGTCACCCAGATGTACTTCCCCGGCGACCCGCTCTTCCCGCACGACCCGATCCTGCAGTCCGTCACGGACGAGGCGGCCCGGCAGCGTCTGGTCGCCGCGTACGACCACGAGCTGTCGACCCCGGAGTGGGCGCTCGGCTACCGCTGGGACATCGTCCTCGACGGGCCCGCCGCCACCTGGGCCGAGGAGGGCCGCCGATGACGCTGCCGCCGACCCCGTCGCAGACCGTCGGCCCCTTCTACGGCTACGCCCTGCCCTTCACCGGCGGCGGCGACCTCGCCCCCGCCGGCCATCCCGACGCCCTCACGGTGCACGGCCGCGTGTACGACGGCGCGTCGGCACCCGTTCCCGACGCGCTGGTGGAGATCTGGCAGCCCGCGCCCGACGGCTCCCGCCGCGGCGCGCCGGGGTCGCTGCGCCGCGATCCGGTGACCGGGCGGTTCGCGGGACGCGACGCCACCGCGTTCACCGGCTTCGCCCGCGTGCCGACCGACGCCGACGGCCACTGGGCGGTGCGCACCCTGCCGCCCGGCGGGGTGCCCTACCTCGCGGTCGCCGTCTTCGCCCGCGGCCTGCTGCACCACCTGTACACGCGGGCCTACCTCACCGACGCGCCCGGCACGGCCGACGAGCTGCTGTCCGCGCTCCCGCCGGACCGGCGCGCGACGCTGATCGCGGCGCCGGAGCCGAACCGCACGTACCGCTTCGACATACGCCTCCAGGGCGAAGGGGAGACGGTCTTCCTTGACTTCGGCTGAGACGTCGGCTGAGCCGCCCGACGACGCCCCCGGCTCCGGGCTGCCGGCGCCCGGCCGCCCCGGCACGGGAGGCGCCGCACGGCCGTGCACCACCGCGGGAGGTGCCGCATGATCCTGCACCATCGCGTCGAAGGACCGCCCGGCGCGCCGCCGCTGCTGCTCGGCCCTTCGCTGGGCACCTCAACGGCCGTGTGGGACCCGCAGCTGCCCGCCCTCGCCCGCGGCCACCGCGTCGTACGGTGGGGTCTGCCCGGCCACCGCGGCGGGCAGGAGGGCCGCGCCCCCGGCGCGGAGCCCGCCCCCGCCACGGTCGCCGCACTCGCGGGCCTCGTGCTGGAGCTGGCCGACCGGCTGGGTCTGGACCGGTTCCGGTACGCCGGGATCTCCCTCGGCGGCGCCGTCGGCGCCTGGCTCGCGGCCCACCGCCCCGACCGCGTCGAGGCGCTCGCGCTGGTGTGCACCTCCGCGCACTTCGGCGGCCCCGGCCCGTGGCTCGAACGCGCCGCGCTGGTACGGGACGAGGGCATGGACCCGGTCGCCGACGCCGCCCCGGCGCGCTGGTTCACGCCCACGTTCGCGGACCGCCCCGCGGCCCGTGCCCGCGTGGCGGACCTGCGCGGCGCGGACCCCGATCGCTACGCCGCCCTCTGCGAGGCGCTGGCCGCCTTCGACCTGCGCGCCGACCTGGCGCGGATCGCCGCGCCCACCCTCGTCGTCGCCGGCCGCGGGGACCCGGCGGCCCCGCCGGGGCACGCCCGCGAGCTGGCCGACGGCATCCCGGGCGCGGGGCTGACCGAGATCCCGCACGCCTCCCACCTCGCGAACGTCGAACGCCCGGCGCCGGTACTGGCCGCGCTGCTCGGCCACTTCGGCGCGCCGCCCGGGGGTACCGCCCACGCGCGAAGCGCTGTGGGGGAGCCCGGCGACGCGGAACGGCACGCCGCCGGAACGGCCGTCCGGCGCGCGGTGCTCGGCGACGCCCACGTCGACGGCGCCGCCGCCCGTACGACCGCCTTCACCGCCGGCTTCCAGGACTTCCTCACCCGCTACGCCTGGGGCGAGGTCTGGACCCGCCCCGGCCTCGACCGCGCCACCCGCAGCTGCGTCACCCTCACCGCCCTGGTGGCCGGCGGCCGCACGGAGGAGCTGGCCATGCACGTGCGCGCCGCGCTGCGCAACGGGCTCACCGCCGGGGAGATCGAGGAGGTCCTGCTGCAGTCCGCCGTGTACTGCGGGCTGCCCGCGGCGAACGCCGCGTTCGCGGTCGCCGACCGGGTCCTGGCGGAGACCGGCGCGTCCGAAGCCGCGTCCGAAGAGTCGGACGGGCCACCGGAGTCAGGGGCGGCGGAGCGTCCGGCACGACCCGTGGAACCCGAGGAGGGGGGCACGTGACGCACACCACCGTCGGCATCATCGGCGGCGGCCCGGCCGGTCTGCTCCTGGCCCGGCTGCTGCACCGCTCCGGCATCGACTGCGTCGTCCTGGAGGGCCGCGACCGCACGTACGTGGAGCGGCGCCAGCGCGCCGGCATCCTCGAACAGAGCACGGTCGACGCCCTGCGCGCGGCGGGCGCCGGCGCCCGGCTCGACCGCGAGGGGCTCGCCCACGACGGCATCGAGCTGCGCTTCGACCGCCGCTCGTGCCGCGTCGACTTCCCGTCGCTGACCGGCGGCCGCCGGGTGTGGGTGTACGCCCAGACCGAGGTGGTCAAGGACCTCATCGCGCTGCAGCTCAAGGACGGCCCGCCGCTGCTGTTCGGGGCCGAGGCGCTCGCGGTCGAGGACGCCGGCACCGGCCGCCCCGCGATCCGCTACCGCCACCGGGGCGGCGAGCAGACCCTGACGTGCGACTACGCGGTCGGCTGCGACGGCTTCCACGGCGTGGCGCGGGCGGCGGTCCCGGCCGGGGTCCGGCGCGCGTACGAGCGGACGTACCCGTACTCCTGGCTCGGCGTCCTCGCCGACGTCGCCCCGTCCTGCGACGAGTTGATCTACGCCCACTCGCCGCGCGGCTTCGCGCTGCACAGCATGCGCTCCCCCGCCGTCAGCCGCCTCTACCTCCAGGTGCCGAACGGCACGGACCCCGCCGACTGGCCGGACGAGCGGATATGGGACGAGCTGGACGCCCGGTTCGCCGTCGACGGCGACTGGACGCTCGGCCGCGGCCCGATCACCGCGAAGGCGGTGCTGCCGATGCGCAGCCACGTCCTGGAACCGATGCGGTACGGGCGGGTGTTCCTCGCCGGCGACGCGGCCCACATCGTGCCGCCGGCCGGTGCCAAGGGCCTCAATCTGGCGGCCGCCGACGTCATCGTCCTGGCCCGGGCCTTCGCCCGCCTCCGCACGAGCGGGGACGCCGGGCTCCTCGACGCCTACTCGGACACCTGCCTGCGCCGGGTGTGGCGGGCCGAGCACTTCTCGTACTTCATGACCACGACCCTGCACACCGCGCCGGGGCAGAGCCCTTTCGACACCCGGCTGCAGCTGGCCCAGTTGGAGCGCATCGCCTCCTCCCGGCACGCCGCTGCCGAACTCGCCGAGAACTACACGGGGCCGCCGCTGGACTGAGCCGGATGGCGCGGCCGTCAGCCCAGCTCGACGATCTCGCAGGTGCGGTCGACGATCTCCCGGGCCGGTCCCTCGAAGCGGCCGCGCAGCTGGTGCACGACGTCCTGCGCGCGGGCGGCGGGCCAGTCCGCGGGCAGGTGCTGCACCGGCAGCCGCGGGTCCACCCGGACGAGCCGCAGCCACTCCGTGAGCAGGCGCAGATAGCGGACCAGGTCGTCGGGGGCGTCGGGGACGGGGTCCGGCATGTCCCAGCGCAGCAGGAAGTCGCTGTAGCCGGCCACCAGGCCGTCGAGGTCGAAGGCGTCGCGCACCATCTGCCCGACGTCCGTCGGGGGCTGGGCGATGCCGGAGAAGACCTTGACCCGGCCCGCAAGCTCCGGGGCGTCCACGACGGGGCCGACGTCGACGCCGGACGGCGCGATCCACATGCCGTTGCCCAGCGCGCCGAAGCCGGACCAGACCAGCCGGGCGCGCAGGTCGTGCCGCTGCCGCTGCCAGGACTCGGGGAGCGAGAAGGCCAGCACGGTCCAGGTGCCGTCCCAGTCGGTGTTGACCGGCCCGCGCTGCCACACGCGCGCCTCACCGTCGCGCAGGATCTCCGCGGAGCGCTCGGTGAGGCCGAAGTACATCCTGCGGCCCCGGCGGTGCCGGGCGAGCAGGCCCCGGCCCACCATGCGGGTGAGGGTCGAGCGCAGCGCGTGCTCGCTCACGCCGAGCCGGGCGAAGACGTCGATGAAGCTGCCGGAGAAGACCGCGACGTCCCGGCCGAGCACGTAGTTGCCGAGGAAGGTCAGCATCACCGACTGCGGGCGCAGGCCCGCGGTGCCGCCGGCGGAGCCCGTGCGTCTGGCCAGAGGGTCGTCGTCCACTGCAGCGTTCACCGATTCTGCTCCCATGCGGTCAGCGTAATGACGGCGCGCGGCGCGGCGGCCCCGCGGCGGCGTGCCCGCGACCCGTTACCGCGACCCATTGATGTTGGGCAGATTATTGACGACAGTCAAGTTCACGCCTATCTTCACACTGCATTCCCGGCCTCGCCGACCGCCTTCCAGGCCTGGCCCCGCACGGCCGCACGGCACCACGAAACGCCCCTCGCCCGGACACCCCCAACTGCCCCCGGGCGCGGCACCCTCGGGAGGTTGACATGCGCAGATTCCTGCCCCTGCTCGCCGCGGTGGCGCTGCTCGCCACCGCCTGCGGCGACGACGCCGGAGCAGACGGCGACGGCGGCCCGATCCAGCTCGGCTTCATCGAGTCGCTGTCCGGCACCTACGCCCCTCTCGGCACCGAGGCGGCGAAGACCGTCGAGCTTGCGGTGGACCAGATCAACAAGGAGGGCGGTATCGACGGCCGCACGATCGAGCTGACCACGCTCGACGACAAGACCGCCCCCGACCAGGCCGTCATCCACTTCAACAAGCTCAAGGAGCAGGGCGTCGACGCCATCATCGGCTCGACGTTCTCCAACGCCGCGCTGGCGGTCGCGCCGATGGCGGAGCGGGAGCAGATCCCGTACGTCTCCCTCGCGCCCGCCGACGAGCAGGTGGACCCGGTCCGGCCGCACACCTTCGTCGTGCCGGCGATCTCCTCGAAGTACGCCGAGTCGATGCTGCGGTACTTCGAGGCGGAGGGGATCACCAGGATCGCCGTGGCCTACGACACCAACAACGCCTACGCGAAGGCCGGGTTCGAGGGGATGGAGGAGGGCGCGTCCGCGCACGGCGTGGAGATGGTGCGGATCGAGCGGTTCGAGACCAATACCTCCGACTTCAGCTCCGTCCTCACCCACGTCCGGGGTTCGGACGCGCAGGCGCTGGCCGTGTGGGCGAGCGGGGCGCCCGGGGTGACGATCGCCAAGCAGTACGCCGCCGCCGGGCTCGACATCCCGATGGTGATGACCGCGTCGCAGGCCAGCAAGCTGTGGCTGGAGCCGGTCGGCTCCGCGGCCGAGGGCGTGTACGTGCAGAGCGCGGTCGGCGTGGTCGGCGACGAGCTGCCGGACGGCAGGCTGAAGTCCGTCATCGACAGGATGGCCGACCCGTTCGAGGAGAAGTACGGCTACCCGCCGCCGCAGTTCGCCATGGACGGGTACGCGGGTGTGCTGCTGATCGCCGCCGCGTTCGAGCAGGCCGGCGGCACGGACAAGGCGGAGGTGCGCGACGCGCTGGAGTCCATGGACCTGGTGACCCCGACCGGCCGCTACACCTACAGCGCCGACGACCACTCGGGCCTGGACGTCGTCAACATCTCCATGAACCAGGTGCGGGACGGCAGGCTGGTACCCACCGAGTGGGGCCGCGAGCAGCTGGCCAAGGCCGCGGAAGACGCGGGATGACGGCCGCGGCGATGCTGCGCGTCGAGGAGCTGAGCCGCGCCTTCGGCGCCGTGTACGCCGTGCGGGACGTGAGCCTGTCCGTCGCCGAGGGCGAGACCCGCGCGGTGATCGGCCCCAACGGCGCCGGCAAGTCCACGCTGTTCAACCTCGTCAGCGGTCATCTCACGCCCGGCCACGGCACCGTGCACTACGCCGCGGGCGACCGGCTGCGCCGTATCGACCGGCTGTCCGCGCACGCCCGCGCCCGCCAGGGCATCGCGATCGTGTTCCAGAGCGCACGGCTGTTCCACGGGATGACCGCCCTGGAGAACGTCATGGTCGGCGCGCACGCCCGCACCCGGCACGGCTTCCTCTCCGCCGCGCTGCGGCTGCCGCGGCACCACCGCGAGGAGGCCGCCATCACCGCCGACGCGCTCACGGCGCTCGACCGCGTGGGTCTGCGGGACTGGGCCCACCGCTCCGCGGACGCGCTGCCGCTCGGGCAGCAGCGTGCCCTGCAGGTGGCCAGGGCGCTGTGCGCCCGGCCGCGGCTGCTGCTGCTCGACGAGCCGGCGTCGGGGCTGCGCGCCGGCGAACGCGAGGCGCTGGCCCGGCTGATCGAGGGCCTGCGCGCGGAGGGACTGACGATGATGCTCATCGAGCACGACGTGGCGTTCGTCGCCCGCCTCGCCGACCGGGTCACCGTGCTCCACCTCGGGCGGCAGATCGCGGAGGGCACCCCCGAGCAGATCCGCGGCGACGACGCGGTCCTGGCGGCCTACCTCGGGCAGGAGGCCCCCGCATGACCTCCTCCACGCGGGACTCCGCCGCCCCGCCCGGCGCCCCCGGCGCCCCCGCGGCCGCGGTGGTCGCGGTCGACGACGTCGTCGTCCGCCACGGCACCGCGACCGCCGTGGACCGGGTCACCCTGACCGTCGCCCCCGGCGAGGCGGTCGCCCTGGTGGGCCCGAACGGAGCCGGGAAGACCTCGCTGGTCAACACGATCATGGGGTTGATCCGGCCGGCGGCCGGTCGCGTGGCCGTACGCGGCCGGGCGGCGCTGGTGCCCGAGGGCCGCCAGATGTTCCCCGACCTGGACGTGGAGGACAACCTCCGGCTCGGCGCCTGGCCGCTCCGCTCCCGCGGCGCCGCCGCACGCGACACCTCCCGGGTCTACGAGGTGCTGCCGGACCTGGCGGGCATCCGCCGCCGCAAGGCGGGCACGCTGTCCGGCGGTGAGCAGCAGATGGTCGCGTTCGGCCGGGCGCTGATGGCCGACCCGGACGTGCTCGTCATCGACGAACTCTCCCTCGGCCTCGCCCCGCTCATCACCGCGGCGCTCGCGGACCACCTGCGGGAGCTCAACGCCGTCCGCGGCCTCGCCCTGCTGCTGATCGAGCAGAACGCCCGGCTGGCGCTGGAGCTGTGCACGCGCGCCTACGTCCTGGAGTCGGGCCGCGTCCGCGCCGAGGGCCCGTCGGCCCGGCTGGCGGAGAGCGCCGAGGTCGCGGCCGCCTACCTCGGCGGCCCCGCGGAGCCGCCGCCGGCGGCCGGCGGCGCGGAAGGAGACGGGGCGTGAGCGAGTTCGTCCAGTACCTGGTCTCCGGGCTCGCCGTCGGCTGCAGCTTCGCGCTGCTCGCCAGCGGCCTGGTGACGATCCACCGGGTGACCCGCGTGGTGAACTTCGCCCAGGGCATGTTCGCCGTGGTCGCGGGCCTGACCGCGGGCTCGCTGCTGTCGGCGGGGCTGCCGCACGGTCTGGCCGAGGCCGTCGCCGTGCTGACGGCGGGCGCGGCGGGGCTGCTCGTCGGCGTCGCCGCCGTCGGCCGCCGCGGCACCAGCCCGCAGTCCGCGCTGATCGTCACCCTCGGCATCGGCTTCCTGGCCTACGCGGTCGAGATCGTGATCTGGGGCGAGGACCCGCGCTCGTTCCCCGGGCTCGGCGGGGCGGTGGAGATCGCCGGCGCGCACCTGCAGAAGCAGTACTTCCTGGTGATCGGCGCGGCGGCGCTCGCCTTCGCCGCGCTGGGCCTGTTCTTCACCCGCACCCTCCTCGGCAAGGCGCTCGGCGCCTGCGCCTCGAACCCGTACGCGGCGCGCGCCGTCGGCATCGACGTCACCCGCATGGGGCTCGTCGCCTTCACCCTCGGCGGCGTGCTCGGGGGCGTGGCCGGCGTGCTCGTCACGCCGCTGCAGTCCCTGTCGTACAACAGCGACGTCCTGCTGATCACCAACGGGTTCGCGGCCGCGATCCTCGGCGGCCTGACCCGGCTGGGCCCCGCGCTGGCGGGCGGGCTCGCCCTGGGCGTCGCGGAGTCCATGGTCGCCGGCTACTACGAGGCCTCCTACCAGAGCGTCGTGGCGCTGGCCCTGATGCTCGCGGTCATGGTCTGGCGGGCCTCGCAGCACACCGCCCTGCAGGAGGAGGCTTCACTGTGAACAAGCCGACGACGCAGACGCGCTCCCAGGGGGGACCGCCGACCCGCGCGCGGCGCGCAGCGGGGAAGCGGTCACCGGCGCCGGCGCGGACACCGGCCCGGCTCGCCGCCTTCGGCCCCGCCGCCCGGCTGCGCCGGCCCCGCGTCCTGGCCGTCGTCGCCCTGTGCGCCGCCGCCCTGGCGCTGCCGCAGGTGCTGCCGGCCTCGGACGTCCCGGTCCTCGTCACGCTGCTGCTGTCGGCCATCGTGGTCACCGGGCTGTCGATGCTCATGGGCTACGCGGGTCAGATCTCCCTCGGCCACGCGGCGTTCTACCTCATCGGCGCCTACACGGCCGCGCTCCTCGCCACCCACGGCAGGCCGACGTGGCTCGGCCTGGCCGCCGCGCCGCTGGCCGCGGCCGTCGTCGCCGCGGTGATCGGCGTGCCGCTGCTGCGGCTGCGCGGCCACCAACTGGCGTTCGCGACACTCGCCATGCAGCTCATCCTGCTCAACGTGGTGGGCCAGCAGGAGTGGACCGGCGGCGACATCGGCCTGCAGGGCGTGCCCCGGCTGACGGTTGCCGGATACGAGTTCAGCAGCGCGACGTCGTACGCCTACCTCACGCTCGCCGCCCTCGCCCTGGTCGTGATCGTCACCCGCAACGTGGTCGCCTCCCGCCCCGGCCGCGGCCTGCGGGCGCTGGCGACCAGCGAGGTGGCCGCCGAGTCCGCCGGGGTGCCGGTGGTGGCGTACAAGCTGGCGGTCTTCAGCCTCTCGGCCGGCTTCGCGGGCCTCGCGGGCGGGATCTACGCCTTCTACACCGGCTACCTGGCGCCCGGGTCCTTCCCCGTGCTGCTGTCCTTCGAGTTCGTGGTGATGGCCGTGATCGGCGGCCTGGGCACCGTGTGGGGCGCGCTCGCCGGCGCGGCCGTCATCACGCTGCTGCTGCAGGAGCTGAACGAGCTGGGCACCGCCGAGGGCATGCCGGGCTCCGCCCCCGCCGTGCTGTCGTACGCGGTGTACGGGCTGCTCCTCGTCCTCGTCGTGCTGTACCTGCCGCGCGGCCTGGTGCCGAGCGCGACGGCGTGGTGGGAGCGGCGCCGCGCGCGGCGCCGCTCCGGCGGCCCCCACGACGACAGCCCGGCCGCCGGTGCCGGTGCCGGCCGCGGCGCCGACGCCGGCGCCGCGGCCGGGAAGGGGACGTAGCGGCGGCGACGGCGCGCCCGCCGCCCTGTGCGCCGGCGTGCCGCGTTCCTCTACGGTGTCCCCCAGATCCAGCAGGGGGAGTGTCCATGCCGCCGTCCCGTACGACGCCGCCCGGCGCCGCAGGGCAGGCCGCCGGCGGGGTGCCGCCGGCCGAGGCCGTCGCCCCGCTGCTGCGCGGCGTCGCGGTGCTGCGCACGCTCACCGACGCCGGCGGGACGCTGAGCCTGAGCGAGCTGGAACGCGCCACCGGCCTGGCGCGCTCCACCGTCGACCGGGTGACCGGCACGCTCGCGCGCATGGGCTACCTGCGGCTGGACGGCCGCGACGCCGCCCTGTCTCCGCGGCTGATGGAGCTGGGCAACTCCTATCTCGCCGCCCTCCGGCTCCCCGGGCTGCTCGACGGGTACGCCGAGGAGCTGGCCGACGAGTTGGACGAGTCGGTCTCCCTGGCCGTCCCCGACGGCGACGGCATCCGCTTCATCCACCAGGCGACCCGGCGCCGCACCATGTCCCTGAGCTTCCGCATCGGCGACCTGCTGCCCGCCGAGCGCACCGCGCCGGGGCCGGTGTTCGCCGCGGACTGGACCGAGGCGCAGTGGGCGCGGTGGGCCGCGCGCCGGGACGCCGACCCCGAGGACCGGGGCTTCCCGGGCGTGCCGCCGCGCGGCCGGGACGGCCGCGCGCCCCGCGGCCGGGACGACTTCGCCGGGCGCGCGGCGCGGGCCCGCGACCGGGGCTGGGCGGTGGACGATCAGCTGATCGAGCCCGGTCTCATCGCCCTTGCCCTGCCCGTACGCGACCCGGACGGCCGGGTGGTGTGCGCGCTCAGCGTGGTGAGCCACACCAGCAGGCACAGCGCGGACTCGCTGCCGGAGGCGCTGCTGCCCCACGTGCGCGCGACCGTGGCCGCGATGGAGCGGGAGCTGGGGGAGGCCGGACCCTCCCCCGCCGGCTACACCCCTGTTGGCGGGGGCACCCCCACTCCCGCCGGCTACACCCCTGTTGGCGGGGGCACCCCCACTCCCGCCGGCTACACCCCCGTTGGCGGGGGCACCCCCACTCCCACGCCCCCCGCGCCCGCCGGGCTCGCCGCCTGGACCGGCGCGTCCAAGCAGGAGCTGGGCAGGGAGTTCGTCGAATCGCTCGCCCGCGGCCTGACCGTGCTGACGGCGTTCGGCGAGGACCGCGAGGCGCTGACGCTCGCGGCCGTCGCGCGGGCCACCGGGCTGGCCCGGGCCACCGCCCGCCGCGCCCTGATCACCTGGGAGCACCTCGGGTACGTCGCCGTGGCCGAGGGGACGTTCCGGCTCACCCCGCGGGTCCTCGCCCTCGGCTTCCCGCCGCTCTCCCGCACGACGCTGCCGCAGATCGCCACGCCGCACCTCGCCGCGCTGGCGCGGCGGGTGCACGACTCGGCGTCGCTGGCCGTGCTCGCCGGGGACGACGTGCAGTACACCGCGCGGGTGGCCACGAGCCGCATCATGAGCGTCAACATCACCCTCGGCACCCGCTTCCCCGCCTACGCGACGTCCATGGGCCGGGTGCTGCTCGCCGGCCTGCCGGACGCCGAGCGCGCGGCCCGGCTGGCGCGGACGGAGCTGCGGCCGCTCACCCCGTACACGCTCACCCGGCGGCGGGACCTGGCGAAAGCCCTGGACCGCGTCCGGCGCGAGGGGTACGCCCTGGTCGACGAGGAGCTGGAGGAGGGGCTGCGCTCGATCGCCGTGCCGGTGCGCGACCGGGACGGGGAGGTCGTGGCGGCGGTCAACGTCGCGATGCACAGCAGCCGCCGCAGCGTCGCGGAGTGCGTCGCCGGCGTCCTGCCCGAGTTGCGCGCCGAAGTCGCCCGCATCGAGGCCGACCTGCACGTCGCCGGGCGGTTCGCCCGTATCCCCGCGGCCTGAGCCCGGGGCCCTTGACTTCGCGGGCGGCCGGGAGGACGCTGACCGCCCGACGTAGAGTGAATGAGATTTCACTGGGCGAACACGCTTGTCGGAGCCGGGCTCTGCACCGCACAGCCGCAGGAGAGGACCCGCCGCCATGCCCGTCACGCGCGAACTGCTCATCGGCGGCAAGGACATGCCCGCCGCCTCCGGCCGCACCACCGCCGACACCGGCCCCTCCGGCGAGGTGTACGCCACCGTCGCCGCCGCCGGTCCCGAGGACGTCGCGCGGGCGGTGGCGGCCGCCGACGCGGCCTTCCCCGCTTGGGCCGCGGTCAGCCCGTTCGCGCGCCGGGCGGTCTTCCTCGACGCCGCGGACCTGCTCGACGGCCGGGCCGACCGGGTCGCCCGGCTGATGGCGGAGGAGACCGGCGGCACCCGGCCGTGGGCGCTGTTCAACGTCGCCCTCGCCGCGCACATCCTGCGGGAGGCGGCCGCCGCGGTCACCGCGCCCCGCGGCGACGTGCTCAGCGCCCAGGAGGAGGGCGTGCTGGGCATGGCGGTGCGCGAGCCGATGGGCGTCGTCGCCGCGTTCGCGCCCTGGAACGCCCCCGTCATCCTGGGCGTACGGGCCGTGGCCGCGCCGCTCGCGGCCGGCAACGCCGTCGTGCTGAAGCCGAGCGAGGACGCGCCGCTGGCCTGCGGCCTCCTCGTCGCCGACGTGCTGCGCGAGGCCGGGCTGCCCGACGGCGTGCTGAACGTGGTCACCAACGCGCCGGAGGACGCGGCCGGGATCGCCGAGGCCCTCATCTCCGACCCCCGGGTCCGTGCCGTCAACTTCACCGGGTCCACGGAGGTGGGGCGCGCCGTCGGCACCCGCGCGGCCGCCCACCTCACACCCGCGCTGCTGGAGCTGGGCGGCAAGAACTCCGTCGTCGTGCTCGCCGACGCCGACGTGGGCCACGCGGTCGACGCCGCCGCCTTCGGCGTCTTCCTCAACTCCGGTCAGATCTGCATGTCGGCGGACCGCGTGCTGGTCCACGAGAGTCTCGCCGGGGAGTTCACCGAGCGGTTCGCCGCCAAGGCCGCCGGGCTGCCGGCGGGCGACCCCCGGCAGCCGGGCACCGTGGTCGGCCCGCTGATCAGCGCGGCCGCCGCACAGCGGGTCGCCGGGCTGGTGGCGGACGCGGTGGCCGGCGGCGCCACGGTGCTCGCCGGCGGCGGGGCCGCCGAGGGGGCGCTGTACCCGGCCACGGTCCTCACCGGGGTCGGCGAGGCGAGCGACCTGTACCGCGCCGAGTCGTTCGGCCCGGTGTGCGCCGTCACCGCCTTCGCCGACGACGACGCGGCCGTGTCCCTGGCCAACGACACCGAGAACGGCCTGACGTGCGGCATCATCACGGAGAACGCCACCCACGGGCTGGCCGTCGCCCGCCGCGTGCGCACCGGCATCGTGCACGTGGGCGACCAGTCCGTCGCCGACGAGCCGCAGGCCCCGTTCGGCGGCGTCGGCGCCTCCGGACACGGGCGGTTCGGCGGCCGCTGGGGCATCGAGGCCTTCTCCTGCACGCGCTGGCTGACCGTCGCCACCCGGCACGCGGCATATCCCTTCTGAGGGTCGCTTCTGACGCATGTCCGTCCGGGCCGCCGCGGTCCCCTCCTCGTCCGCGGCGGCCCCGGGGCGGCCCGGGAGGCGGGGCCGTCAGGCGTAGAAGCGGGAGATGCTCTGCAGCACGCAGGCCGGCTTCGCGCCGCCCTCGATCTCGATCGTGCCGTCGACGGTGAGCTGCACGCCGCCGCCCGGCACGTCCGCGACCTCGGCGAGCCGCGCCGCCAGCCGGATCCGCGCGCCGGCCGGGACCGGCGCGGGAAAACGGACCCTGTTCAGGCCGTAGTTGACCTTCGTGGTGACGCCCTCGACCGCGAGGAGCCCGGTGAACAGCGGGAGGAACAGCGACAGCGTGAGGTACCCGTGGGCGATGGCCGCGCCGAAGGGGCCGGCCGCGGCGCGTTCGGGGTCGGTGTGGATCCACTGGTGGTCGCCGGTGGCGTCCGCGAAGGCGTCGATGCGGTCCTGGGTGATCTCGGTCCAGGCGGTGGTGCCCAGGTCGCTGCCGGCGAGCTTCCGCAGCTCTGCCAGGCCGTTGACGGTGACGGTCATCGGGGGCTCCTGTCGTCGGGGGTGCCGTGCCGGCTGCGGACGCGGGCCTTGAGGAGCTTGCCGGAGGCGGTGCGGGGCAGCTCGGCCACGGTCACGACGGACTTGGGGATCTTGTACGGGGCGAGCCGGCCGGACAGCGCCGCGAGGACCTCGTCCGGGTCGAGGACCGCGCCCTCGCGGGCGACGACCACCGCGCGGCCGACCTCGCCCCACTTGTCGTCGGGAACGCCGATGACGGCGCACTCCACGACGTCGGGGTGGGCGAGCAGGGCGTTCTCGACCTCGGCGGGGTAGATGTTCTCGCCGCCGGAGATGATCACGTCCTTGAGGCGGTCGACGATGGTGACGTAGCCGTCGGCGTCGACGCGGGCGGCGTCGCCGGAGCGGAACCAGCCGTCGGCGAAGGCCGCGGCGCTCTCCTCGGGCAGGCCCCAGTAGCCGGGCATGACGTGCGGGCCGCGCACCAGGACCTCGCCGGTCTCGCCGACGTCCACCGGGGTGAGGTCGGGGCGGGCGACGCGCACGTCGCTGAAGAAGTGCGGCACGCCCGCGGAACCGGCCTTGGCGGTGGCGTGCTCGGCGTCGAGGAAGAGGGTGCCGGGGGCCGCCTCGGTCATGCCGTAGCCCTGCAGGAGGGTCAGGCCGCGGCGCTGGCAGGCGGCGATGAGCGGGACGGGGACGGGGGAGCCGCCGCAGGTGAGGAGGCGCAGTGAGGAGAGGTCCGCGTCGTCCCACCGCGGGTGGCGGACGATCCGCTCGTACATCGCGGGCACCCCGAACAGGAACGTGACGCGGTGCCGCTCGACGAGGTCGAGGGTGCCGCCCGGGTCGAACGCACCGGTGACGACGCAGGTGCCGCCCTTGAGCAGCACCGGCAGCGCGAGCATGTTGAGCCCGGCGATGTGGAACAGCGGCGCGGAGACGAGGGCGACCTCGTCGGCGGCGAGGTCGTGGTCGATCAGGACGTTGACCGCGTTCCAGGTGAGGTTGCCGTGGGTGAGCACGGCGCCCTTGGGACGGCCGGTCGTGCCCGAGGTGTACATGAGGAGCGCGGTGTCGTCGAGGGCGACCGGCTCGTCGAGGGGGTCGCCGGCCGCGGCGGCGAGCAGGTCCTCGTACGCGGCGTCGCCCGCGGGGAGGCGCACGGGGGCGGCGCCCGCGGCGGCTGCGGCAGCCTCGGCCGCCACGGCCGCGTGCGAGGGCGGGTGGAGGAGCGCCCGGGCGCCGGAGTCGGCGAGCTGGTACGCGATCTCGGGCGCGGTCAGCCGGAAGTTGAGGGGGACGAACACCGCGCCGAGGATCCCGGTGGCGAACAGCGCCTCCAGGAAGGCGGGGTGGTTGGGGCCGAGGTAGGCGACGCGGTCCCCGCGCCGGACGCCGTGGGCGTGCAGGACGTGGGCGAGGCGGGTGGAGCGGTCGTGCAGACCGGCGTAGCTGACGGCCCGCGGGTCCGGTCCGTGGTGGAGCAGGGCGGTGCGGTGGGGGGTCTTGCGGGCCCGCCGCGCGGGCCACGACCCCAGTCCCTCGTTGCGCATCTGTGCGCCCCTTTGCGGCTCGACGGGGGTTTACGAGCGGGTGAGCCCGAGCAGCCGGGCGGCGTTCTCCTTCAGGATCGCGGGCCTGACCTCGTCCTTGATGGGCAGCTCGGCGAAGTCCGCAAGCCACCGGTCGGGGGTCAGGACGGGGAAGTCGGAGCCGAAGAGCACCTTGTCCTTCAGCAGCGAGTTGGCGTACTTGACCAGCTGCGGCGGGAAGTACTTCGGCGACCAGCCGGACAGGTCGATGTGGACCCCGGGCTTGTGCGTGGCCACGGCCAGCGCCTCGTCCTGCCAGGGGAACGACGGGTGGGCCAGGATGATCTTCAGCTGGGGGAAGTCGGCGGCGACGTCGTCCACGCACATCGGGTGGGAGTACTTCAGCCGGATGCCGCCCCCGCCGGGGACGCCCGCGCCGATGCCGGTCTGCCCGGTGTGGAACAGCGCGATGGTGCCGGTCTCCTCGATCACCTCGTACAGCCCGTAGGCGAGGCGGTCGTCGGGGAAGAACCCCTGGATGCTGGGGTGGAACTTGAACCCGCGCACCCCGTGCTCCTCGACCAGCCGGCGGGCCTGCCGCACGCCGGCGCGGCCGCGGAAGGGGTCGATGCTGGCGAAGGGGATGAGCACGTCGGGGTTGGCCGCGGCCGCCTCGGCGACCTCTTCGTTGGGGACGGGCTGGGTGCCGGTCGCGGACTCGGCGTCGACGGTGAAGACCACCGCGGCCATGTTCCGCTCGCGGTAGTACGCGGCGGTCTCCTGCAGAGTGGGCTTGCGCTCGCCCTGGACCTTGAAGTACGCGCTGGACGCGGCGTGCAGGCCGGCGTCGAGGGAGGCGTGGCCCCGCGCGGACACCTCGGCGTGGGTGTGGACGTCGAGCGCGGCGATGCGGTCGACGTCGATGGCGGCCGTCACGACGGGCCGCCCTCCGGGGACCGCGGGGCCGGGGGCTCCGGCGGCGGGGGCTTCGGCGGCGGGAGCTTCGGCGGGAGGATGCCCACCGACTGCGGCTCGCGGCCGACCGAGGTGTGCCAGGCGGCGGCGACGGCCTCCGGGGTCCAGCCCCCGTCCGCGTACGCGACGGCGGTCTCCTGCGGGTGCGACCAGAGGGTGAGCCGGTCGCCGCCGATGCCGATGCACTGCCCGGTGATGTCGCGGGCGGCGTCGGATGCCAGGAACGGCACGAGCGCGGCGCAGTCCTCCGGGGTGCCGAAGCCCTCGCCCTTGCGCAGGAAGTCGGGCAGCGGCTCGCCGCGGTGCAGCGCCTCCACGTAGGGGGCGAAGGCCGGGATGGTCTCGGTCATCGCGGTGGCGGCGACCGGCACCACCGCGTTCACCGTGATGCCCGCGCGGGCCAGCTCCATGGACCAGGTGCGGGCCATGGCGGCGATGCCGGCCTTGGCGGCGGCGTAGTTGGTCTGCCCGAAGTTGCCGCGCTGCCCCGCGGGCGAGCCGACGAGCACCAGGGTGCCGCCCCCGCCCTGCTCGCGCATGCGCACGGCGGCGGCGCGGGCGCAGGTGAAGGTGCCCCTGAGGTGGGTGGTCACGACGGCGTCGAAGTCCTCGTCGGTCATCTTCCACAGCACCCTGTCGCGCAGGATGCCGGCGTTGGTGACCATGACGTCGAGCCGCCCGAACTCCGCCACGGCGCGGTCGACGAGGCGCTCGGCGGCCTCCGCGGTGCCGACGGCGGCGGCCTCGGCGACGGCGCTGCCGCCGGACTCCCGCAGGGACTTCGCGGCCCGCTCGGCGACGCCGGCGTCGAGGTCGTTGACGACGACGGACGCCCCGGCCGCGGTGAGCGCGGCGGCGTAGGCGAGACCGAGTCCGCGGCCGCTGCCGGTCACGACGGCGGCCTTGCCGGTGAGTTGAGGGCCGCCGGGCGGGGCCGGCGGGGCGGTGGCGGAGGGATCGGGCACGTGGGTGTCCCTTCTCGGAGCGGACGGCGGCGGCGGGCGGCCGGGGAGCTGCGCGCCCGGCCCCGCGGCGGGCCGGCAGAAAGGAAGTTATGACCAATAATTGTTGTCGTCAATAGTTGTTGAGAACCAGCATGTGGGGCATGCTGGTGCTGTCCCGTCCGACGCCCCGTGGGCACACGGGCCAGCACCCGGAGCACGACATCACCGACCACGACCCGCCCTGGATGCGCGACCTGCACGCCGACACCGGCTATCTGCTGTACCGGCTCGGGCTGCGCTCCGGCCGGCTGTTCAACGCGACCCTGGAGGAGTCCGGGCTGCGGCTGCGGCACTACGCGCTGCTGCGCTATCTCGCCTCCGTGGACGGCGCCCCGCAGCGGGAGTTGAGCGAGCGCCTCGGCTACGACCCGAGCGCGATCGTGAGCCTCGTGGACGACCTGGAGCGGTTCGGCCTCGCCGTCCGCACGGCCTCCCCCGCCGACCGCCGCAGCCGCATCGTCGCCCTCACCGACCGGGGCCGGGACACGCTGCGCGACACCGGCAAGGGCGGTCGCCGGGTCACCGACGAGCTGCTCGCCCCGCTGCACCCCGACGAGCGGGCCACGCTGCACGCGCTGCTGCTGCGCATCGCGGAACCCGGGCCCTCCGAGTAGAGCTGACGGACGGCGCCGATGCCGGACCCCGCAGGACAGCAGCCGCAGGGCCGCGGGCCCGGCGCGGCGCCGCCGCACTCCCGCTCCGCCGCGGACCGGCTGCTGGCCGTCCTCGGCGCGTTCGACCACGCCAACCCGGCGCTGTCGCTGACCGGGATCGCCCGGCGCGCCCGCCTCACCCTCGCCACCGCGCACCGCCTGGTGGGGGTCCTGACCGCGTGGGGCGCGCTCGAACGGGACGAGCGGGGCAGCTACCACATCGGGCTGCGGGTGTGGGAGCTCGCGGCGCTGGCCCCGCGCGGCCATGCGCTGCGCGAGGCGGCGCTGCCGTTCCTGGAGGACCTGTACGAGGCCACCCACGAGAACGTGCATCTCGCGGTCCGCGACGGCCTGGACACGGTGTACATCGAGCGGATCTCCGGCCGCTCCGCGGTCGGCGTGCGCAGCCGCGTCGGCGCGCGGTGGCCGCTGCACGCCACGGGCGTCGGCCTGGTGCTCCTCGCCCACAGCTCCCCGGCCGTCCAGGACGAGGTGTGCGCACGGCCGCTGGTGGCCTTCACGCCGCACACGCTCTCCGATCCGGTGCGGCTGCGGCGCACCCTGGCCGACGTCCGGCGCACCGGATGCGCCGTGAGCGACCGCCAGATCACCGAGGACGCGCTGTCGGTGGCCGCGCCGGTGCGCGGCCCGCGCGGCGACGTGGTGGCGGCGGTGTCGCTCGTCGTCCACGCCGCGGGGGCGCAGCCGCCGATGCTGATCCCCGCCGTGCGGCTGGCGGCCCGCGGCATCTCGCGGGCGCTGGGCCGGCCGGGGGCGCCGCCTCTCGGGGAGGGTCCCGGTCCCGGCTGACCGCGGCGCCGCGGGGGCCCGGTGCGCGCGCGGCGGGGGCGGGGCGGTGAGCGTGCGGGTCGGGCGGGGGCGCATGGCGCGTCGCTCCCTTTCTCCGGGCGGAGCAGGTGCGGGCTCCCGGGGGAGGCGCCGGGAGCCTGACGCGGAATGTAGGGCGAATTTCCAACCACAGTCAATAAATCGCACAACATCGACGGGAGGCTTTCCACCGGGCGGAAGTCCCGTTGCCCGCCGGCGCCGGCCGTCACGACGCTGGCCGCAGGACCCCCGGCGGAGCGGAGCGGCTCCGCCCCGCAGCGAGGAGAGCGCCATGACCGCATTCCCCAGGAACCAGTGGTACGTCGCCGCATACGGCAGCGAGGTGGGCCGGGAACTGCTCGGCCGGACGGTCCTCGGCGAGCCGATCGCCTTCTACCGGACCGCGGACGGCGCGGGCGAGGTCGTCGCCCTGGCCGACCGCTGCGTGCACCGCCGCTACCCGCTGTCGCAGGGCCGGCTGGACGGCGACACGCTGGTGTGCGGATACCACGGCTTCACCTACGACAGGACCGGCGCCTGCGTCTTCGTCCCCGGGCAGAAGCGCGTTCCGCGCACCGCCCGCGTGGCGGCGTACCCCGTCGTGGAGCAGGACTCCCTCGTCTGGGTCTGGATCGGCGAGCCCGCACTCGCGGACCCGCGGGCCGTGCCGCGGGCGCCGCATCTGGCGGGCCCGGGGTGGACCTCGGTCAGCGGCATGGAGCCCGTCGACTGCGACTTCGGGCTGCTGGTCGACAACCTGCTGGACCTCTCCCACGAGACGTACCTGCACGGCGGCTACATCGGCACCCCCGAGGTCGCCGAGACGCCGATCACCACGGAGGTCGACGAGGGCGCCGGCATCGTACGCGTCAGCCGGCACATGGACGACGCCGCGTGCCCGTCGTTCTACGCCCGCTCCACCGGGATCGAGGGCCGTATCACCCGCTGGCAGGACATCGAATACCACGCCCCCTGCCTGTACCTGCTGCACAGCCGCGTCGCCCCCGTCGGCGTCCTGCCGAACCCGGACGGCACCGACCCGGACGCCTTCCACATCGAGATCACCTACGCCATCACCCCGTCCGCCCCCGGCAAGGTCTACGACTTCTGGGCCGTCTCCCGGGACTTCGCCCGGGACGATCCGGAGGTCACCACCGTCCTGCGGGACCTCAACCACACCGTGGTGATGCAGGACGTCGACGCGCTCAACATCCTGCAGCGGGCCCTGGACGCCGAGCCGGCCGGCGGCCAGGAGCTGAGCATCAACATCGACACGGGCGGCCTCGCGGCCCGGCGCATCCTCGCGCGGCTGGCCGAGGAGGGCGCGGCGCCCGCGGAGCGCGTCTCGTGAGCGGCGGCCCCGGCACCGAGGTGTTCCGCGTCGACTGGCTGCCGGGCACGGACCTCCTGCACGGCGTGTGCCACTGCGGCGCGGAGCACGTCGCGCAGGACCCCGTCGAGATGTGGCGGTGGATGCTCGCCCACCCCGTGGGGCACACGGCATGACCGAGCCCGCCCTGGACCTCGTCGTCGCCGGCAGGCACCGGGCGGCCGACGGGGTCCTCGCGCTCACCCTCCGCCACCCCGCGGACGAGGAGCTGCCCGCCTGGCGGCCGGGGGCGCACGTGGACCTGCTGCTGCCCGCCGGACGCGTACGGCAGTACTCGCTGTGCTCGGACCCGGCGGACCGCCGCCGCTGGCGGATCGCGGTGCTGCGCGAGCGGGGCGGGCGCGGAGGCTCCGCCTACGTGCACGACCACCTGCCGGTGGGCACGCCGGTGCGGGTACGCGGGCCCCGCAACGCGTTCGCGCTCCACCCGGCGCCGCGCTACCGGTTCGTGGCCGGCGGCATCGGGATCGCCCCGATCCTGCCGATGGTCGCCGCGGCGGACGCGGCCGGTGCGGACTGGTCGCTGCTCTACGGCGGCCGCACCCGCGCCGCCATGTCCTTCACCGGCGAACTGGCCGGCTACGGCGACCGCGTCGCCGTCGTCCCCCAGGACGAGTCGGGCCTGCCCGACCTCGCGCCGCACCTGGGCGAGCCGCGGCCGGACACCCTCGTCTACTGCTGCGGGCCGGCGCCGCTGCTGGACGCGGTGGCCGACCTGTGCGGCTCCTGGCCGGCGGGAGCGCTCCACACGGAGCGCTTCCAGCCGCGCACGTCCCCGGACGCCTCTTTGGACACGTCCCGGGACACCGGCCCCGACCACGCCTTCGAGCTGGTGCTCGCGCGCTCCGGCCGCACCCTCGCCGTGCCCGCGGACGCCTCCGTGCTCGACACCGTGCGGGCGGCGGGCGTCGAGGTGCTCTTCTCCTGCACCGAGGGCACCTGCGGCACCTGCGAGACCGACGTCCTCGAAGGCACGCCGGACCACCGCGACTCGCTGCTCACCGAAGAGGAGCGGCAGGCGGGCGACACGATGATGATCTGCGTCTCGCGCTGCCGCGGGACCCGCCTGGTGCTCGATCTCTGATCCGGAGGATCGACCGGAGCCGCCGTTCCGGCTACGTCGCGGCCGCGCCCGCGGCTCTGGCGCGGAGCGTGCGTTTGTCGACCTTGCCGAGGTGTGTTCGGGGCAGCTCCGGCAGCAGTTCGAGGCGGGACGGCTGGTACCACTCCGTCATGCCCCGGGAGGTGAGATACGCGCGCAGCTCCGCGAGGGTGGGCGGGTCGTCCGCGTCTTCCGGCACCACCACGGCGCAGGGCAGTTCGGAGTGCTCCGGGTCGGGGTAGCCGACGAGCGCCGCGTCGCGGACCCGCGGGTGGTCGCGCAGCTCGTCCTCCACGTCCTGGACGGGGATCAGCTGGGAGTCGGATCCTTTGACGCGGTCCGCCGCGCGGCCGCGGAACCGCAGGCCGCCGCGGCCGTCGTCGTCGACCAGGTCTCCGGTGGCGTACCAGCCGTCGGTGCTCGCGCTGCTCCAGCGCAGCCGCCCGGTGTCGCGCTCGGCGGTGGCCAGGCAGGCGGCGGGGCTGCGGACGAAGAGGTGGGAGGTGCCGCCGCCCGCGGGCTCCAGGCGCAGTTCGACTCCCGGCATGGCGCGGCCCATGCTCAGCGCCGGCCAGTCGTCGGGGTCGTCGACTGCGGTGGCCGTGCCGCCGCCGAGTTCGGTCATCCCCCACTCGTTGACGAGGCGTTCGCACAGGGTGGCGCGGATACGGGGGACGAGCGTGCGGGGCAGCGGGGTGCCCACGCTGACCACGGTGCGCAGCGTGCCGAGCGGCCGGGGGGCGCGGCGCTGTTCGGCGACGAGTTGCGCGAGGGCCCAGGGCACGGCGAGCAGCACCTGCGTGCCGTTGCGGGCGAGCATGTCGAGGTAGGCCGCCGGGGTCCCAGACGTCGGCGAAGTGCGCCGGGGCGCCGTGGACGAGCGGGGCGAGTGCCAGGTTGCACAGGCCGACCGAGTGGCTGATCCCGCCGGGTGTCGTCCGTGACGCCGCCGCGCCGTTCTCGCGGCGGGGTGCGGTTCTGACGGCGGCGTAGAGGGTGTTGGGGCTGTGCAGAACGGCGGTCGGAGCGCCCGCCGTGCCGGAGGTGAACACGATGACGGAGGGCTGGTCGGGGTGCAGGGGCGCGGGGTCCGGTGCCGGGCCGGCGGCCTCCAGCAGCCGCGCGGTGAAGGAGAGCGCGCCGGTGGCCGCCGCGGCCCCGAGGACGATGCGGTGCCGCAGCCGGGGCAGCCGCCCGGCCGCCGCTGCGGCCGCCACGGACTCCGCGGGCCTCGCGCCTTCCCACCCGTTCACCAGCACGCAGGCGCGGGCCCGGGTGCCGGCGAGGACGCGCTCCAGTTCCCGCGGGCCGGTGCTCTGCGGGACGAGCGCGGCGACGATACCGAGCCGGTCGCAGGCGAGGGCGAGCGCCGCGGTCTCCCACCGGCTGGGGAGCTGGACGGCCAGCACGTCCCCGCGGCCCAGGCCCAGCGAACTCAGCCCGGCGGCGACCCGCTCCACCCGGTCGCCGAGCTGGCGGTACGTCAGGGGGACGTCGCGTCCTTCGCGCACCCGGTGACCGACCAGCGCGACCTGATCGGGCGTCTCGCGGGCGGCGCGCAGCAGATCCCCGGTGAAGCTGCCGTCCCGCCAGTGCCCGGCCGCGCGGTGCGCCGCGGCGGCCGAGTCGGCGGGACGTACGCCGGACAGCAGAGCGTGCATGGGCATGAACTCCTCCTGGGGACGCGGCCCGCGGCGGCAGGCGTACGGAACGGGCGGCGCTCAGGCGGCCGCGCCGCCGGCGCGCTCGGCGCCGAGGTGGGGGGTGGCCGCGTTCAGGCGCGCGACGATGTCCTCGATCACGCACGGTTGGTCCGGCGTGGATCTGCGCCGGAAGAAGAAGCCGCTGCACCAGGGCGTCTCGCCCCACCGGTCGAGGCTCCGGGCGGCCAGGGCGGCGGCCTCGGGGAGCCGGCGCCAGGGGATCTGCGGGCACCAGTGGTGAATCGGGTGGTACATGTCGTCGAGGTGGTTGCCGAGCAGGTGCCGGGTGAGCCGGTGCGAGGTCCAGCCGCGGGTCTGCAGCAGCGGGTCCGTGTTCTCGATGACGCCGGCGTGATTGCCCAGGTCGGTCAGCCAGTTGACGACGGGCCTGACGAAGAGCGCGGGCAGCACCCAGTACAGCAGGAAGTACGGCGCGGCACCGAGCGGCCAGCACACGGCCACGATGCCCGCCCACAGGCCCGTCCGTGCCGCGAACGCCCGCCACGGCTCGTCCGGGGCCTTGGTGGCCAGGGTGAGGACGCGCGCAACGGCCCGCAGGACGAAGGAGCGCCGCGTGGGCTTGGCCGCACGGATGTTGCCGGCCCGGTAGGACTGGAACATCGGGTCCTCGTCGGAGCCGAGCTTGGCGTGGTGGACCAGGTGGCTGTTGCGGTAGGGCAGGAAGCCCTCGCCGAGGAGCGCCGTCAGCACGTACCCGACGAGGCGGTTCCCCCTCCGGCCGGCCAGCAGCTTGGAGTGGACGCACTCGTGGACCAGGTTCGCCAGGTGGCGCTGGCGTATGCCGATGTAGCCGGCGGCCAGCAGCGGGCCCCAGACGTGCCCGGCGAGGGTGCCGAGGGAGGCCGCCGCCGCGATGGCCGCGAGGTCCACCACGACGTCGCGCATCCCCACGGTGCGACGGCCGCAGAGGGCTTCCAGCTCGGTGACGAGGTCCCGGCCCAGGACCCGGCGCATCTGCCCCGAGGCTCCGGTTCCGTATCGCGTGCGGCGCCGCGGCGCGGGCCGGCGCGCGGTGCGGGGGGGTCCTCATGCTCATCCGGCTCCTCCTGACGCGGGGGCGCGGCATGGGAGTGGCGAGCGCCTCACCACCACGTGACGCTAGAAATCATAAAAGGTCAGGATTCGGGATGAGTGCGGTGATTCGGCCGTTCGGGGTGGTGACCTACCGCCGCGCTTCCGGAGAGCCGCGCGGCAGCCACCGGCGGGGCGTCCGGCGCGGGGGCCGTACCACCACGCGGCCGTGGATCTTCTGCCCGACCAGCTCCACCCGCAGCGTGACCGGCGCGCCGGGGGCGACGGGCGGCTGACGGTGCGTCATCTTGCTGTGGAGCAGTTGCAGCCCGTCAGTGTCGACCACGATGCCCGGCCCGGTCACCAGCGTCAGGGTCTTGCCCGTCATGGCGACCTCGATCCGCAGGGTGCCCTGCGTGATCACCGCCTCGCTGAAGTCGAGCGTCACCTCGCAGTACGTCACGGCGAGCTGCATCCTGCGCGGCACCACCCAGCGGCCCTCGCGCCAGCTCCGCAGCCGTCAGCAGGCCCTCCCCCGCTGCGATCCGCAGCACGTCCACCACCCGGTCCCGGTCGGCGTGCGAGGCGCGCAGCTCCGGCGGCGAGCCGGGGGCGGCGTGCTCCCCGGCGGGCGAGGTCTCTCCCGACACGCTTCCGTCCTGATCCCGCCCAACGATGCGCGCGGTGCGGCGGCGGCGCGAGCGTACGGCTAACGCTCTATCGCGACATAGATCCGGCCGAGCCCGCCCGGGAGAGGCGTGGCCCCCCGCGTTGATGGTCTCGGTCGAAACTCGACCGGGACCGCGCGTGGGTGCCATGGTTGTGTCCGAGGGGCGAGTTGACCATTGCGCCCACGCCCTCGCACGGAGAACATCACCGGCCTCGGGGCGATACGTCTCCGCACTGATTCCAGCGTCCTGCCAGACGGAGGCGGCGACAGTCCTCGGTCACCCGCACGGGCGCCCGAGGACTGTCGCCGTACCCAGCGCCGGGGTGAGCGGGCACACCACGGCCGTCCGCCGTCCTCGTGACAGCACCGGACACCGGTGCCGGTATCCGGATAGGACATCTCGGTTTCGTCGACGATCCCGGTATTGCCGCCGCCACCGAGATGGTCGACGATCCCAGCGAGCTTCCGCAGCCGAACTGCGGGGCTGACGGTGTAGCCTCGCTCGCTCACGGCCCGAGTCCGCTGCCCGGACGCCGGCCGCGGCTGGTGGCGCACGAGACGTGTTCCCCCGCCACACGGCCATGGCGGACGACCAGGAGCTGGTTAGCCGATGCCGGGCCTGGCCGCGTCGGTCACGGCGACGGTTTCGCCGAAGTCAGCCAGCTGCCGGTCGGACCAGCCCAGTCTCGCGGGAGCCTGGATGTGGACCCAGTTGCCGTTGTCGTCCTGGTAGTGGAGCACGGCTTGGTCGCGGTGGGTGACGACGCCGGGCCACTCCCCCACCTGAACCGGTGTGCCGTCGTCCGGGAGCTTCTTCTGCTCGCTCTTGGAGTACACGGTGACGACCAGTTTCCCCATGAAATTGTCAGGATGGGTGGTGTCGCCGTTCGGCGCGATCGTGAGGGAGAACTCGTTCGAGCCCTGGATGAACCAACCGTCGGGCACCTTGTCGACGATGAAGCCCTCCGGTTGCTCACCGGACCACGCCACCAGGCTCACTCCGGTGCTCTTCCGCGTGGGAGAGTCGGTCGGCTGGGCGGGACCGGTCACGCGGTCGCGGCCGGCGTCAGCGGGACCAGCGGGGTCGGTGTCGACCGCGTCGGTCCAGACGAGCGCCGAGCCGGCCAGGGCGCCGGCCGCGAGCGTGGCTCCGACGGACGAGGCGATCAGGCGCGTGCGCCGCTTCCGTGCCAAGCCGGCTCGGCCGCGCTGCACGTCGGCTTCGATCGTTTCCGCCGATGGGCCGGCCTCGGTCGACCGCGCCGCATCGGCCAGCAGTCGTTCGATGTCACTCATGTGTGGTTCCTTCGAGCCTCGGTTGGTGTCGGGACAGCGGGGCCGCGTGTCTCGTCGGGCGGCGATTCGGACAGTGCCGCCCGCAGCCGATCCAGGCCGTGAGCGGTTTGGCTCTTGACGTTGCCCTCGCTGCAGCCCAGGGCATCGGCGGTGTCCGCGACGCTCACGTCGAGTACGTGTCGGAGAATGACGGTGGCCCGCATCCGAGGCGGCAGTTCGGCCAGCGCCCGGAAGACAGCCGCGTCCGGGTCTGTTGGAGCAGGCTGGACAACGGCGACGTCGGGGGGCTCGGCGCAGGCCTCCTCGTGTCGGGTGTGCGACCGGCGCCGGTCGTCTATGTGGGCGTTGGTCAGGATCTTGCGGGCGTACTGCTCCCGGGTGCCGGGCCGAATCCTCCGCCAGTTCAGGTACATCCGCAGCATCACGATCTGCACGAGGTCCTCGGCCCGGTGCGAGTTGCCTGCGGAGAGCAGCGTCGCGGCACGCAGGAGCGAGGACCTGCTGTGGGCGACGAAGGTGCGGAACTCGTCCTCCCAAGCAGCTGAGTCACGTTTCCACCTCATGCCCCTTGTACGCACGGGAGGATCGGCCGGGTTGTACGGCCGGCGGTACCCAGGGGCGATGTGCCCGCGGTGCCCGCGGTGCCTGCCGGCCGGTCGGGCCGGCAAGGCCGGCGCGGCCGCACCTGCCGGCCCACTGCTGGGACCCGCGCTCCGGCACCGGGCGAACCCCTGCCCGCCGAACGGCGGCGACCCCGTCGACGTAGTCGCCGCCTTCGCCCTCGACGTCCTTTGTCGAGCCCGAGCCGACGCCTGTACCGTGAACCCACCCCGCCGCATCACGAGCGCCGGGCCCTCCCGATCGCGAATCGGATGGTGACGACCGTGGGCGGCGAGAAGAGCGGTGTCTGTGCTTCGGTGCGGCAACGTCGAGTCGGCCGGCGGTCTCCACGCGGCACGGCTCGGCAGAGCGTCCAGGTGAACAGCGACGCCGGACCACGTCAAGGTGGTCGCGAACGGGGACGTGGCGCTCGCCACCGCCGGGGCCTGTGGCGGTACCCTCAGGCCTGCGCCGACTGGAGCACGCGCCCCCGCACGCTGACTCCGACCTGAGCATCGGAGGTTGCGGCCGTGACGCGGATCGGCGTGACCGGACACCGGGACATTCCCGCCGCCGCCCTGGAGTCCGTACGCTCGGGCATCCGGGCGACGCTGTGCAGGCGCAGCGTGGTGGAAGCGCTGAGCAGTCTCGCGGCGGGTGCCGACCAGCTCTTCGCGGACATCGCTCTGAGCTGCGGCGTCCCGGTCACGGCGGTCATCCCCGGCATGGACTACGAGCGGAGTCTCGGCACCGGAGACGCACTGACCGGCTACCGCCGGCTGCTGACGTCGAGTGTGTCCCAGGTGCGGTTGCCGCGCGAGGCGAGCGACGAGGCGGCCTACCGCGCGGCGGGACGCTGGATCGTCGATCATGTCGACTCCATGGTCGCCGTCTGGGACGGGTGTCCCGCGCGAGGGCCGGGCGGCACGGGGGAGGTGGTGGCGTACGCGCACCGCGTCGGTGTCCCGGTGACCGTGGTGTGGAGCCCCGGGGTGCGCCGGCGGTGAGTCCGCCGCGGTCCTCGCGCCCCGCGGGCCGGAAGCCGTCAGGAGCCGAACCGCCCCAGCCAGTCGGTGTGCTGGGGGGAGACCAGCCGCTCTGTCTCCGCCACCGCGTCTGCCCAGCTCTCCTCCGTCACCGTGGTACCCATGGCGACGCGCATCGTGTCCAGTTCCTGCTCGACGCGGGAGTGGGCGTAGGTGAGCGGCCGGTGCCGCCGCACTTCATGCCAGGCCACCGCGGCGGCCGCGGCTGCGGAGAGCAGGCCGGTGAGGTCCCAGCCGCCTGTCATCCCCACGGTGCGCAGCACCGCCGCCACCAGCGCGACGAACGTCAGGCCGGCGGTCACGGACGACCAGCGGACGGCGGCCTGGTGTTCCTGGACCGACTTGTTCCGGTACCAGACGAGCTGTTCCAGCACCCGTTCCCGCAGGTAGAAGTTGCGGCGGGCCTCGAAGGACGTGGCCCGTACCGCGCGCATGGCCGGGGTGATCTGCCCGGCCCCGAGCAGGTCGGAGGTGGCGCGGGAGTCCTCCCACCCCACTTGCCGCAGTTCGCTGAGGCGTTCCTCCAGGCGTTCCGCGAACAGCGCGTCCGGGTTGGGCACGCCCGTGTGGAGTGGACCGCCACGGACCATGTAGTGCCACGCTAGCGACTTGACGGTCTCGGCGACGGCCCGGTGCACCTGCCACGCGGCCCGGGCTCGCCGGCGCGCGGTGTGCAGCCCGACGGCGATCGTCAGCCCGTACAGGACCGCCGCGAGGGCGGTCGGCGCCCGGGTGTCCGTCTGCTCGGCGGCCATCGCCGCGGTGGCGGCCAGCAGCAGGATCGTCAGATGCAGGCGTATCGACTGAAAGGACTCCCGCTGCCGGACGATTGCCTCAAGGTCGTTCACACGGAACAGCGGCGGAAGATCCTGGTCACGTAATGTGGTGCTCGGCCCCGGAGTTCTCGCAGCGGCCATTCCCGCCCCCCACCCACGCAGGTGCCCTCGTTCTTACCCGCCTTGTGGACTAATCACTCCGGGTCTGTCCACTCCGGGTGCAGCACGGTGCTATACACTCCGTGCTCTCGCCGGGGTTGTTCCGGCAGGAATCGTCGGACAGTTCCAGTCCTCCCCAGGTGATCGGCTCAGGATCGGTCGCAGGCTGACCCGGGGCGGCTGGCCCGAGCCAAAGGGTCTGCAGTCATGCACCTTCCAGTGACCGCGTTGAAGCGGCGATCTTCCACCCCCCGGTCCGTGGGCAAGCAGCATGTCCCTCTTTCCGCCGCCGGGCCCGGCCACGCCGAGGCACTGCGCTCCGCCTGGCGTGTGACGGACTTCGCGGGCGAGTCACCCACGAAACCGATCACTTTCGACTCGGCGCTCTGACCTCGTCTCCCCGCCACCCGATCGGGTACACCCTGGCGTCACAGGCTCGCGGTAACACCGTGGTGAGAGCGGCAAGACTCTGCTAACGCAGCACGTTCAGCCTTCGGGACGCAGCGACGCTTGCGATACTTGGGTGTGACGAGCATCCCGATGCCGCCTCCGCTCCGGCAGGTGGTCCTCAAGCTGCACAGCAGATGCGACCTGGCCTGCGATCACTGCTATGTGTACGAGCACGCCGACCAGAGCTGGAGAGCGCGGCCGATCGTCATCTCCGAGGACACGGTCAAGCATGTCGCCCACCGGCTCGCCGCCTACGTGGAAGAACGAGGCCTGGACTCCGTCTCGGTGATCCTGCACGGCGGCGAGCCCCTGCTCGCGGGCCCCGCCCGGCTCCGCAGCACGTGTGCGGAGCTCACCCGGGCCATCACCCGGGTCGCCCGCCTCGACCTCCGCATTCACACCAACGGCGTGCAGCTCAGCACCCGCCATCTTCAGGTTTTCCGGCAGTTCGGCGTCAAGGTCAGTATCTCCCTCGACGGCGACCGGACCGCCAACGACCTCCACCGGCGTGACCGCAGGGGCGGAAGCAGCTACGACCGGGTCATCCGCGCGGTCCGGCTGCTGCGCACGCCGGAGTACCGTCACCTGTTCACGGGTCTGCTCTGTACCGTCGACCTGCGTAATGACCCCGTAGCCGTACACAAGGCGCTCACAGCGCTCGACCCACCCCGTATCGATTACCTGCTGCCCCACTCCACCTGGGAGAGCCCTCCGCCCCGGCCGGACGCGGGCTCCCCGACCCCGTACGCCGACTGGCTGCTGAAGATCTTCGACCTGTGGCAGGACCAGGGGCGCGGCGTCCGCGTGCGCACATTCGAGTCGGTGCTCAGCACCCTGCGCGGCGGTCCCAGCCTGACCGAGGCCATGGGGCTGGCGCCCTCGGACCTGGCGGTGGTCGAGACCGACGGCTCGTTCGAGCAGGCCGACTCGCTCAAGACGGCGTACCACGGGGCGCCGGCCACCGGGTACGACGTCCACTGGAACAGCTTCGCGGAGTTGGCCGAGCATCCGGGTGTACGGGCCCGCCAGGCGGGCATCGACGGGGTCAGCGCGGAGTGCCGCCGATGCCCTGTGGTGCAGTCCTGCGGCGGCGGCCTGTACGCGCACCGGTACAGCGCGGAGCGCGGCTTCGACAACCCCTCCGTGTACTGCGCCGATCTGCGGGCCCTCGTCGACGGGGTGGCCGAACGGATCACGGACAGGACCCGCAGCCCGGCGGTGCACAGCGACGACGAACTCCGCTTCGCCCAGGAGCGGCTGACCCGCGACCTACTCTCCCACCTGCACCACCGCCACGCCGGGACTGCGGAGTGGGACGAGGCCTGGCGGCTCCTGGTGCGCCTCGACTCCGACGAGGCCACAGCCCTCCACCTCAACGCACTGCTCGCCCACCCCTACGTCCGCACCGCAGTGCGCCGCGCGCTCACCGAGGAGGAGCCGGTCGACGCCGGCCTACTGGCCTCCGTGGCCATGGCCGCCGCCGTACGGGCACGGGCGGAGGCGGCGCTGACGTGGGACCTTACGAAGCCGGAGCTGCACCTGCCGACGCTGGGCACGCTGCGGCTGCCCGGTCCCGGCCTGGTCGACGTCCGGTCCTCCGGCCGCCGGATCGTCGTGCGGCGGGGCCCGGACTCCTACGATACCGGCGACCCCGAGCGATGGCGGCCACTGCGCTCCTGGGACTCCGCGGCCCAACGGGACGGCACGACCGCCCCACGCCTCCTCGTCGACGACGCCGACCCGTACCGCGACTGCTTCCCCCGCCCCGCCGCCGGTCCGCTGAACTCCGACGACCTCGGCGCTTTCCTGGAACGGCTGTCCACCGGATACGCCTTGCTGCACGCGCGCACACCCGGCTGGTGGGAGAGCGACGGCGCCTGGCTCGTCACCACCGTCACCCCGCTGGCGGCGGGCGCAGGGCTGAGGCTCGGCGCACACGGACTGGGTGCGCTGGGCGTGGGCGTCGACATCGACCCCGGGGAGTTCGCCCGCGCCCTGCCGCGTGTGGCGCGGCGGGCGAGGTTCGCCGCACTACGGGAGACGGCGGACCTGGCCGTGCCCGGCAGCCCCGCGGAACGGCTGCTGGACGAGGCGGACGACTGGGTCGCCAAGGCATCCTTCTGGCAGCGGGACCCGGCCGCCGGCGCGGACCGCCGCGGCGACGCGCTCGACCGGGCCGGCCGGGCCCTGGTGGGACTCGGCACCCGTCCCCGACGCGAACTCACACCGAACGGCGCGGTGCTGGCGGGCAGCCTGTGGACGCAGTGGGCCGAGCAGCACGGCCATGTCGCGCGGCTGGCCGGATTCTTCCGTGGACTGGGCGTACGAGAAGGCGGCTCCCTCCTCGTCCACGCCTCCCTGGGCGGCAGCGGACTGCCTCCCGACGAGGTGCGGGACGCGCTGCTGGACGTCCTCGGCCCCGGCGGCACGCTGGTCGTCCCGGCCTTCACGCCGGAGAACTCCGACACCTCCTCCGCCCACCGGGCCCGTACCGCGGGCATGAGCGAGTGGGAGAAGGCGGGATTCCGCGCCTCGATGCCGCCGTTCGAGCCGGAGACCACCCCGTGCCCGGGCATGGGAGCGTTGGCGGAGTGCGTCCGCACGACACCCGGTGCCGTGCGCAGCGCCCATCCGCAGACCTCCTTCGCCGGCCTCGGGCCACGGGCAGCGGAGCTGCTCGGCGAGCACGACGTGACCTGCCATCTCGGGGAACGCTCGCCGCTGGCCCGGCTCTACCGGGACGGGGCCCAAGTACTGCTGCTGGGTGTGGGCTTCGAGGCGTGCAGCTCTTTCCATCTCGCCGAGTACCGGATGAATCCGGCCCGCCCCCTGCGAACCTATCGCTGCGTGCTGCGGGAGAAGGGATACTGGTTCGCGTACGAGGATCTCGACCTGCAGGACGAGCACTTCGGTGAGATCGGCCGCATGCTGCCGCCAGAGCTCCTGACGGCCAATCAGGTGGCCGGCAAGCGGGCGACGTTGTTCGGCATGAAGGAGGCGGTCGACCACGCGGTCAGCTACATGGCCGCGTCTCGTCGTTGAGGCGTGTGGGAGGCGGACCGTATGTGGGGGGGGCGGGGTACGGGGCAGGCCACCTGCCTCTGCCCGGACAACTCCCCTGGCGGGAGGATCAGCCGTCCGGAGGCAGGCGGTCACATGGAGACAGCGTGGTGGGAGCGGGCGGCGGACAACCAGCCCTATTTCTTTCTCAGTTATGCGCACATGCCGCGCTGGGAGCAGGGCGGCGGCGATCCCGACCACTGGGTGCACGTCCTGTACAAGGACTTGTGTGAGAACATCATGCATCTCACCGACCTGCCGGCGGGCGCACCCGCGGGCTTCATGGACCGGGAGCTGCGGTCCGGAGAAGGCTGGTCGGAGAAGCTCGCCGAGAATCTCGCCACCTGCCGGGTGTTCATCCCGCTGTTCTCGCCCCGCTACTTCGCCAGCGAGATGTGCGGCCGGGAGCTGTTCGCGTTCAACCAGCGCCTCGTCGACGCCCGGACGACCGGACTGGGGGCCATTCCCGCCATCGTGCCCGTGCTGTGGACCCGCGTCGACTACAGCCAGCTTCCGGAGTCTGTGGGGCACCTGCACATCGACAACTCCGCCTTCGGCGGCGCCCACGCCAACGAGGGCCTGTACCGGCTGATCAAGCTCAACCGCCGGCGGGACGAGTACCAGGAGACCGTCCTGCAACTCGCCGAGCACATCGTACGCGTCGCCCAGGACTCGCCGCTGCCGCCCGGCACGCCCCGTGACTACGACGCCACGCCCAGCGCGTTCAAGCCACGCGGCCAGGGCACCCGCCGCATCCATCTGACGGTCGCCGCCCCCACCCGGGGCACCCTCCCGGAGCACCGCGACGTCCGCCCCTACGGGGAGCGGGCGCAGGACTGGAACCCTTACCACAGCGAGGCCACCCGCCCGTTGTCGGCACACGCCGCGGAGCTGATCCGCTCGCTCGACTACCGGGTCACCGTCTCCTCCCTGGACGAGGCGGACGCCTCCCTCGGCGCGGAAAGGGAGGCCGGCGTCGAGGGAACCCCGGACGGCGACGCCGGGCCCGACCAGCCGCACCTCCTGATCGTCGACCGCTGGGTGGCCACCGCCGAGAAGCACTGCGACGAGCTGAAGCGCTTGGACGGCCACGCCCAGTCCTGGATGAACGTGGTCGTCCCCTGGAACCACGCAGACATCCAGTGCCACAGCGCCGAGGGCGTGGAGCTTTGCCAGGTGCTCGAGGACCTGATGCCCAGGCTGCTCGACCGGGGGCGGCGCACCCCCTGGCACCGGGCCGTCGACGGCGTGCCCACGCTGAAGGAGTTCACCGACCTGCTACCGGCCGTCGTGGCCCACGCGGCCGGGCAGTTCCTCAGGCACGCGCACGCACATCCCCCCAGCGGGCCGCATGTCCCCAGACCGCGTCTCCTGGGCCCGGCACCGCCGGCCGACGCCCAGGGCCCCCACGAGGGAGGAGAGGAATGACGACCCGGCCCCAAGGACGGATCATCACTTTCTACTCGTACAAGGGCGGCACCGGCCGCACCATGGCCCTCGCCAACGTGGCGTGGATCCTCGCCGCCAACGGCAAGCGCGTGCTCGCCGTCGACTGGGATCTGGAGGCCCCCGGGCTGCACCGCTTCTTCCACCCGTTCCTCGACGGCAGTGCCCTGGCGTCGACCACCGGCGTCATCGACCTCATCACCGAGTACTCCTGGGCCGCGACAACCGGCCCACCGCGCGCCGGGGAGTGGCACCGGGAGTACGCCAGGACGGAGGACCACGCGGTCTCCCTCGCCCCCGGACGGCTCCGCTGGAGCTTCCCCGAGAACGGCTGCCTGGACTTTCTCTCGGCCGGCCGGCAGAGCCGCGAGTACTCGGCGACGGTGAGCTCCTTCGAGTGGGACAACTTCTACGAGCGGCTCGGCGGTGGCCTGTTCCTGGACGCGCTGCGCGACGACATGAAGTCCGTGTACGACTACGTCCTCATCGACAGCCGCACCGGCCTGTCGGACAATGCGGACATCTGCACCATCCACATGCCCGACGTGCTGGTCGACTGCTTCACGCTCAGCGACCAGTCCCTCGACGGTGCCGCACTGGTGGCCCGCAGCGTGGCGGACGGCTACCGCGGCCGGAAGATCCGGGTGCTGCCGGTGCCGATGCGGATCGACGAGGGCGAGAAGGACAAGATGGACGCCGGACGCGCCCTGGCACGGCTCAAGTTCGACGGGCTGCCCGCCGGGCTCAGCGGGGAGGAGCTCACGGCGTACTGGGGTGCCGTGGAGATCCCGTACCGGCCGTACTACGCCTACGAGGAGACCCTGGCCACCGTCAGCGACGAGCCGGGGCTCGCCAACTCCCTCCTGTCCGCCTTCGAACGGCTCACCGGCGTGATCACCGACGGCGACGTGGACACCATGCCGACCGTGCCCGAGCCGGTGCGACTGCGCTGCAAGGACGCGTTCACGCGGCGCCGGCCTTCCACCACGAAGCCCGACATCGTGCTCGCGTACGTGGCCGAGAACCGGATGTGGGCCGACTGGATCGAGTCGCTGCTGACCCGCTCCGGCTGCCGCGTCACACCGATCGACCTTTCTCTGCGGGCCATGGAGCGGCCGGACGACCCGGCGCGCACGGTGGTGCTCTTATCGAAGCCGTTCTTCAAGTCCCGCGGCAGGGAAGCCGCGTGGCGCACCCTGGCCGAGACCGACCCGGGCGGCTCTCCGGGCGGACTGGTCCCGCTGCGCCTCGACGACGTACAGGCGCCCGGCGCCTATCCCGACCGCAACGTGGTCAGCCTCCGGGTGGATGAGGCGGCGGACAAGGCGAGCGTGCTGAAGGCCCTGGGCCTGCCCGCCCTGCCCGACAGCACCGGCACCGCGCGCCGCTATCCCGGCAGTACGCCGCGGATCTGGAACGCCCCCCAGCGCAACGCCGCGTTCACCGGCCGCAACGTCGTCCTGGAGCAGATGCGCGACCGGCTCGGCAGCGACATGTCGGCCGTCCTCCCACGGTCCCAGGCGTTGTTCGGGCTCGGTGGGGTCGGCAAGACGCAGGTCGCCATCGAATACGTGCACCGGTTCATGGCGGAGTACGACCTGGTGTGGTGGATCTCCGCGGAGAATCCGGACAACGTGGTCGCCTCACTCGCCGAACTCGCCGCCCGACTCGGCACGCACAGCGGCGAGAACATGGCCATGGCCAGCCGCGAGGCCGTGCGGATGCTGTCCCGCGGGGAGCCGACCAGCCGATGGATCCTGGTCTTCGACAACGCGGACGACCCGGACGCCCTCACCGACTACTTCCCGTCGGAAGGCGGCGGACACATCCTCATCACCTCCCGGAACCAGGCCTGGGCACAGCACGGCGACTCGTTGCCCATCGACGTGTTCCTGCGCGAGGAGAGCGTCGACCACCTGATGAGCCACGACGCCCGGCTCACCGCAGAGGATGCCGACCGGGTGGCGACCACCGTGGGCGACCTGCCGCTGGCCGTGGTGCAGGCCGCGGCCTGGCTCGCGGAGACCGCGACCCCGATCGAGGACTACCTGCGGCAACTGGCGGAGCAGACCACCGACGCGCTCAGCCTCAACCATCCCGCCGGCTACCCGCATCCGGTGGCGGCCACCTGGAACATCTCCATCGCACGGCTGAAGGAGCGCTCCCCCGCTTCCGTACGGCTGCTTGAGCTGTGTGCGTTCCTGGCGCCCGAACCGATCTCCGCCCAGCTCCTCTACAGCAAGGAGATGATCGACGCACTGAAGCCGTACGACCCGGCGCTGCAGGAGAAGCTGGTGCTCGGCCGGGTGATCCGGGAGATAGGCCGGTTCGCACTGGCCAAGATCGACCAGGTGGGCAACTCCCTGCAGGTGCACCGGCTGGTGCAGGCCGTCATCCGCGCACAGCTCACCGAGGAGGAGCAGCGGGAGGCCCGGCACGTCGTGCACTCCGTTCTGGCCGGCGCCCGGCCCGACGGCGAAGAACCGATCGACGACCCCGAGACGTGGCCGCAGTTCGGCATCATCTGGCCGCACCTGCTCCCCTCGGACGCGCCCCACTGCGTCACCCACGAGACCCGCCGGCTGCTGATCGACCGCGTCCGCTACCTGTGGAAGCGCGGCGACTTCCCCCGTGCCCAGCAGCTCACCGAGGAAACCCTCGACCACTGGCGGCCGACTCTGGGCGAAACGGACGTCCAGTACCTGTACCTGCGCAGCCAGCTCGCCAACGTCCTGCGCTCCCAGGGGCGGTACGTCGAGGCCCGGGACATCGACACCGACCTCCTGGAGCAGCAGCGTCAGGCTCTCGGCCCCGACCATCCGCACACGTACGTCACCATGTCCAGCCTGGCCAGCGACCTCGCCGCGCTCGGCGCCTACGGCCGGGCGGCGGAGTTGGCCCGCGAGGCGCACGAGGGCTTCGGCCGGATCTTCCACAGCTCCCACCGGCGCACGCTGAGCGCCGCGAACAACCTGGCGCTGACCCTGCGCATGGACGGCCGCTACCGCGACGCACTCAAGCTGGACCAGGACGTGTTGAACATGCGTACCGAGGTCCTCGGCCCTGACCATCCGTACACCCTGGCGTCCGCTGAGCGCCTCGGCCGCGACCTGCGCGAGGTCGGCCGTTACACGGAGGCCACGTCACTGCTCCAACGGACGTACGAAGTGTACAAGCGGGTCCTCGGCAAGGAGTTCCCCGGCACCCTGCGGTGTGCCAAGTCCCTCGCCGTATCGCTGCGCAGGAGCGGACAGTTCGAGAACGCCCGCCGGCTCACCGCCGCGACCCGGGCCCAGTACAGGGCCCAGTACGAGGAGGCGACTCCGGACTCGCTCGCCTGCGACCTCAACATGGCCGCCGACCTGTTCGCCGCCGACGAGCGCCAGGCGGCCTGCAAGGTCGCCCGGGAGGTTATCGCCGAGTACACGAAGAGGCCCGGCGAAGCACACCCGCACACCCAGGCGGCGCTCAACAACCTCGCGATCTTCCACTGGGGCTGCGGGGACGACGACGAGGCCGAGACGGTGTTCCGTGCCGTGCTGCCCCGCATGAGGGAGGTTCTCGGTGACGCGCACCCGCACACGATGTTCTGCGCCATCAACTACGCCAACGTACTCGCCCGTCAGCACCGCTGGGAGGAGGCACGGACGCTGGAGGCCGAGGCGGTGGAGGTGCTGGGCGGGTCCCTCGGCCGCCACCATCCGGAGACTCTGGCCATCGTCACCAACGTTGCGCTCACCCTCAAGGCCCTCGGGCACACGGAGGAGGCCCAGGTGATGCGCGACGAGGCGATGACCGAACTGCGGCGGCAGCTCGGCGAGGACAACGGGATCACGAAGGTCGCGGGCGACAACCGGCGGATCTACCGCGACCTGGAGCCCCTCACCGTGTGAGCGCCCGGCGCGGCCGGCGTGTCCGACAGCAGCCAGGCGATGGCTTCCGGCAGGGCGCGCAGCGCCGCGAAGTGGGCCGCGCCGGGGTCGAGCACAGCCGTGGCCCGGGCGATGCGCCCGGCGAGCCAGGAGTGGTGCGCCACGGGGGAGAACGCGTCCTTCCTGCCGTGCCACAGCAGCACCGGCACCTGGATGTCCGCCGGGTCGAAGCCCCAGTCGGCAATCAGCGCGAGGATGTCGTCGACCCATCCGTACGGCGACTTGCGCAGCGCCTCGCGGTAGTTGCCCAGCAGCATGGCCCGGATGCCGCGATCCGAGACGATCTGCCGGTCCTCGTCGGTCAGATCGCCGCGCAGTTCGTCGAGCAGCCGGGCCGGGTCCTCGCGGATCGCGGCGGAGCGCGGAATGAGCCGGGCGACGAACCGCTCCGGGTCGGTGGCGGCCGTCCGGAACTCCCGCACGTTGCCGGGAGCCATCCCCTCGAACCAGTCGAGCCCCTCCGCGTCCCGCGGCGCCAGCCCGACCAGCGCGGCGGCCCGCGTCACCCGCCGCGGCAGCAGCGCGGCGCAGGCCAGGGCATGCGGAGCGCCCCCCGATCGGCCCGCCACGACGAAGCGGTTCAGCCCCAGCGCATCGGCGACCTGGAGCACATCCTCCACGACGTCGACCACCCGGCGACCCGGCCTGCGGTCGGAACCGCCGTAGCCGGGACGGTCGTACGAGATGAGCCGGATACCCCGCTGGTAGAGGAACATGGGCCGTGGCCGAGGCCCGACGCGGCTCCCCGGCATGCCGTGCAGCAGGAACACCGGCCGGCCGCACGGATCTCCTGAGCACTCCACCCGCAGTATCCGACCGTCCGTCGCCCGGACCCGGTCAGGCGCTGGCACGACATCATGCACAGCGCATCCCCTCCCCCGGGCCCGAACCGGGACCACCCTCCCAGAAGTTCCCGCCCTCCCCGCCCCCGAAACGACCGCACCCCCCGGTCCCTTCGGCGGCCCGACCCGCACCGCAGTCCGCACCGCAAGCGACCGGCCCGCCAACGACTGCGCGCGCTCACACTCTCGTCCCCGGCGACGCGGTCGGACGGCCGTGATGGACCCAGCCGACGTGTCGGTGGGGATCGGGCTCGCGGATGTGGCGGCACTCGTCAGGCGTCGGCGAGGAGGGGGTCGTACGGCGTGCCCGTGCGGCGGCCCGTCATGAAGGAGAGGAAGTCGCCCACGAAGGCGCTGCGGCCGTGGGCGCCGTCGGTGGTGGTGAGGTCCCGGTGAAAGGCGGTGCGGAAGAGGGTGCGGTACTCGTCCGCGTCGATGCTCCCGTTGCCGTCCTTGTCGGTGGCGTCGAAGAGGACCTCGGCAACGCGGATGAGCGCGGGCCCGGCGAGGGAGGGAACGGCGGCGGCGTACTCCTCGGCGCCGACGCGGCCGTCGCCGTCCGTGTCGAGGGCGGCCTGCAGTTCGCGCCACCAGGCGGCGAAGGCGTCGTAGAGCCGGGTCTCCTCGGGTTCGTCCAGGTCGAGGCGGGTGGAGAGTTCGCGTGCCATGGCGGCGAGGTCAGGCCAGTCGAGGTGGCCGTCGCCGGTCTGGTCCAGCACTCGGCGGAAGAACTCCTCCGCTGAGCGACGGGTTTCTTGTGCGGCTGCCGGGGGTGCCGGAGCGGGGCCGGCGTCGCCGCTCAGTGGTGTGAGGAGGCGGAGCAGGGCTGATGCCCGCTTCATGCGGGCGCGCAGGGCGGTCACGGTGCGGGCGCGGGGGTCGTCGCTGTCGGGCGGGAGCGAGAGGGCTTCGATGATGCTTTCGGCATTGATCCAGCCCCCGGGCAGGAACCGGGTGAGCCCGGCGGCGAGGTAGGCGCCCTGCATGAGGGTGGGGGCGCCGGGCATCTCGGGCAGGCCGGCCCGGCGCCGGTAGGGCTCGGGGAGCGAGGCGACGGTGATGGCGCCGAGGACCGGACCGGCGACGGCGCGGCCGGCCGCCCACAGTGTCGGCGCGCCGTGGAGCAGCGCAGGGGCGGGCAGGTGGTCGAAGAGCCGGTAGAGGATGATGCGGGCCGCCTCGGTGTTCTCCAGCTCGTTTTCGACGATCCGGTCGAAGTACCGCCAGAAGTCGTGGAGGTCCTCGGGGAGTTCTGCGGCGTCGCCGTCGAGCGCGGCGAGGAACGCGCGGTACTCGGCGTACATCCGCTCCATCGTGTCCTGGTCGAGCGGCTGGCCGCTCAGCCGGCACATGGTGACGGCGCTCTCGAAGAGGGTGGCGACCACCCAGGCGCGGGTCGCGCGGTCCATCGCGTCGTAGGCGCGGCCGCGGGAGTCGGAGCCGCTCATGCGGGCGTGCAGCCGGTTGAGCCGGGCGGCCTCCCGCTCGCGTACCGCCGGGTCGGTGCCGAACATGCGCCGCATGCTGACGAAGGTGTTGCGCAGTCGGCGCCACGGGTGGGCGACGAAGGTGGAGTTGTCGGCGAGAGCGGCGCCGACCTGCGGGTGAGCGGCCTCCAGCACGGTGGCGCGGATGATGGCCAGGGCCCAGCGCGGGTCGTCGAAGAAGCCGCTGAACTCCGATTCCGGGCCGAACGGTAATGCCTCGTCGGCCGTTCCGGGGGCTTCGGTGGTCATGAGGGGTCTCCGTTCGTCCCGGCGGACACGCCGCCGAAGCGGCGGTCGCGGCGTTGATAGGCGTGCAGGTAGGCGAGGAAGTCGGGCGCCCGCAAGTCCGGCCAGAGCACCTCGGGGAAGACCCACTCGGCGTAGGCGACCTGCCAGAGCATGAAGTTGGAGATGCGCTGCTCACCGGAGGTACGGATGACGAGATCCACATCGGGGGTGTCGGGGAAGGGCAGGTGGTCCGCGAAGAGCCGCTCGGTCACCTCGTCGGCGGGCGTCCCGCTGCGGATCAGCGACCTTGCAGCCTCGACTATGTCCCGGCGCCCGCCGTGGTCGAAGGCGACGGTCAGCGTCATCCCCCGGTTGTCGGCGGTGAGCGCCGCCAGGTCGCAGAAGTCCTGGGCCAGTTCCCGGGGGATGCGCGGGTCGGCGACCCCGAGGAAACGGCAGCGGATGCCGCGCGCGAGTAGCAGCGGCGCATGCTTGCGCACCACCCGGCGGACCAGACGCATCAGGAACTCGACCTCGGTGCCAGAGCGGTTCCAGTTCTCGGTGGAGAAGGCGTACAGAGTGAGCCACTCCACGCCGGCAGCCCGGGCCGCCTCGATGACGTCGATGACGGCGGTCTCCGCGGCCCGGTGACCCGCCGTACGGGGAAGCGAACGCCGCCGCGCCCACCGGCCGTTGCCATCCATCACGCAGGCCACGTGCCGCGGCCCCGCCCCGTCCGGGGCGGCACGGCCGGCCGTACCGCGCTCGGTCACGCCCACCCCGCCTCGCCGCTCCCGCCTCGCCCACGCCCACGCCCCACCGACGTGTTCTCTCCTGAGAGTCTGACGGCGCGAACGGGCCCCGCGCGGCCGAACGATCGGCCGTCACCCCCAGCTCGTATGTTCGAATATGCCCGAATGCCAGAGCGTCGAACTCGCGGTGACCTTCGCGCTCCGGTCCGGGGTCAGGGTCACACTCGCTGCCCTGGCCTCTCTGTCGGAAGGGGCGGGGTGGGCGTCAAATCGGATGTGCGTGCGGCGCGGGGTTGTGAGGTTTGCCGTGCGCCGAAGCTGAATCGGATCATCGCGGTCGAGAAGAGCGTCAAGTCCAAGCCCTCCAAAGGCTCACCCGGGTTCACCAGGACGTGCAGAGGCCCGCCCTGCTGGCCGGTATCCGTTCTTCAACGCCGCCGGTGTGCGCACCTGGGTGGCAGGCAGGAGCCCGGGAGCCGGGCATTGCTCCCGGGCTCCGTCACGTTCTGCGCCCGCTGCCTGTGCTGTGACCGGGAAGTTCACCGGGTCGAGTGGTCAGGCCGCGGCGGGTAGGGGTCTGCCGCGGCCTGCGGATGCTTCTTTCGCCGCGGATTCGGACACGTTCGCGTCGTTGGGCGGCAGTCGCGTGCGGAAACGTACAACTGACAGGCGGGGTGATCCGTTTCCGCGGCCGTTCCGCATGCCTGATCCGCATACCCCGAAATCCTGTTTATCGTCATGTATCGCCCAGTACCGTACGAGTCCGGCAGGACCCTTGGACGCCGCAGAGCCTTTCGATCTCTCCCGCCGCCGCTTCCTCCGAGCCACCGCCGCCGCAGGCGCGGTCACCACCACCGGTGCCGTTCTCGACGCACCGGGCGCGGTCGGGCGCGCCGCCGGCGGCGCGACCTTGTCGTTCACCGCCGCCACCAACGGCTCCGCCGCCCTCGCCCCCGACGGCGATCACCTCGTCGCCGAGGTGCAGAACGTCCTGTGGTCGATCCCCCGGTCGGGTGGCAAGGCGGTTGCTCTCACCACCGCCGGACTGGAGCCCAGCCGCCCGCACTTCGCGCCCGACGGCAGCCGCCTCGTCGTCTGCGCGTACCGCGGTGGCGGCTTCCACCTGTGGACGCTGCGCCCGGACGGTTCCGGACTCGCGCAGCTGACCGATGGGCCCTGGGACGACCGCGCGCCCGCCTGGTCTCCCGACGGCACGCGCATCGCCTTCTGCACCGAGCGCGGTGGCGACGCGGTGGCCGGCAGTCCGTACCGCATCTGGGTGCTTCAGGTGGCCACCGGCGAGCTGACACAGCTGACCGGGCTGCCGGACCAGCCCGGTCCGCATCAGGGCGGCGCCTGGGAGGACTTCGACCCGGCCTGGTCGCCGGACGGCGCGCGGGTGTTCTTCGTACGCGCCGCGGTCGACAGCCGCGGCCCGCTCGCGGCCCGCACCGTCGCGTCCGTAGCCGCGCCCGCCCCGGGAGAGGTGCGAGTCGAGCACACGGAGACCACAGAGTCCCAGGTGATGGCTCCGGCGGTGAGCCCGGGCGGGCGGCTGGCGTATCTGCGTACGACCACGGCACCTTCGGCGTCGTGCACCCTCGTCGTCGACGGGGCGCCCGTCGACGTCGGTTCCGGGGGCGCCGGGGACGCGGATGTGGCGCCGGTGCCGCCACGCTGGATCTCCGGCGAGGAACTGCTGCTTACCGCAGGCGGGCAGTTCCGCATCCTCAACCCCGCGGTTCCCTCGCGGGCGGAGACGGTCCCCTTCACCGCCGAGCTTCCGGTCGAGCGTCCCCGGTACCGGGCCAAGGAGTACGACTTCGAGGACGGCGGCGTGCGCCGGGTGCGCGCCGTGCACCTGCCCGCGCTGTCGCCCGACGGCCGGCGGCTGGCCTTCTGCGCGCTCGGCGCGCTGTGGATCGCGGACACCACCGGCGGCCGGCGCCCGCGCAAGGTCCTGCAGGCGGACAGGACCCGCTACGTCCACGCCCCCGCGTGGACTCCCGACGGCCGCGGCCTGGTCTACGCAGACGACCGCGACGGCCTGTTCGCCGTACGCCGCCGCGACCTCGCCTCCGGCGAGGAGACCGTGCTCGCCAGGGGCGGCCGGGTCTTCCCCGCGCTGTCCCCGGGCGGCCGGCGGCTCGCGTGCATCGACATGACCGGCAATCTCGTCGTGAGCGACCCGGACTCCGGTACGGAGAAGGTGCTCGCCGCGCCGCTCGGCGCGGGCGGACTGCCGGGCCGGCCAACCTGGTCACCCGACGGGCGGTACCTGGCGCTGTGCGACCGCAACCGGCTCAACCAGCGCTTCCGCGAGGGCTGCAACCTCATCCGTGTCGTCGACACCGCCTCCGGCGCCGCCCGCCTCCACCCCGTCGCGCCGCACACCTCGATCTCCGACCGCTACGACTCCGGCCCCGTCTGGTCACCGGACGGCCGGTGGCTGGCGGTCGTCGCGGAGTCCGCGCTGTGGCTGCTGCCCGTACGGCCCGACGGCACACCGGACGGCACGCCGCGGCAGCTGACCGACGAGGCCGCCGACCACCCGTCGTTCTCCGGCGACGGACGGCGACTGGCGTACCTGTCGGCGGGGCGCGTGCGCCTGGTCGACCTCGCCACCGGCGCCGCTCGCACCGTGCGCGTCCCGCTCGACTACCGCCGCCCCGTCGCCCCCGACACCGTCCTGCACGCCGGCCGGCTCTGGGACGGCACCTCCGACGCCGTACGCGACGACGCCGACCTCGTCATCCGCCGCGGCCGGATCGCCGCCGTCGCACCGCACCGCGCCGGCCGCCCCGCGGCCCGCCGCGTCGACGCCTCCGCGCGCACCGTCATCCCCGGGCTCTGGGACGCCCACTCCCACCCCTGGCAGTCCACCTACGGCGGCCGGCAGACCGCCCTGCAACTCGCGTACGGCATCACCACCGCCGTGTCGCTGGGCGGCTTCGCCTACGAACAGGCCCGCATCCGCGAGGCCGCCGACGCCGGCGACCTGGCCGGACCCCGGCTGCTGGCCACCGGCGAGCTGCTCGACGGCGCGCGTGTCGCGTACAGCATGAGCCGCGCCCACGGCACCCGGGCGGGCCTGCGCCGCTCGCTGGCGCGGGCGGAGGGGCTGGACTGGGACTTCATCAAGACGTACGTGCGCGCACCCGGCTGGGTCATGGCCCAGGCCACGGCCTTCGCGCACGAGCGGCTCGGCGTACGCAGCGGCAGCCATCTGTGCTCCCCGGGGGTGCAGCTCGGCCAGGACCTGACGACACATCTGCAGGCCACACAGCGGTCGGAGTTCGGCCACGCCACGACCGCCACGGGCCGCTCGTACGCCGACCTCGTCGAGATCTACACCGCGACCGGCGACTTCCACCTCGTCGCCACCCCCTTCCCCGCCCTCGCCCTCCTCGGCGCCGACCCCGCCCTCGCCGCCGACCCGCGCGTGACCGCACTCATGCCGCCCTGGGACACCGCCGCCGTCGAACAGCGCGCCGGACAGCCGCCGACCGCCGCGGAACTGGCCACGCTGGCCACGGAAATGGACGTCTACCGGCGGGTGCTGGCCGCCGGCGGCCTCGTCGCCCTCGGCACCGACCAACCCCTCGTGCCCGTCGGCCTCCACCTCCACCTCGCGCTGCGCGCCCTGCACCGCGCCGGCCTGTCCGCCGCCGAGGCGCTGCGCACCGCGACCGTGCTCCCAGCGCGGGTCTTCGGCGCGGCCGGGCACCTCGGCACGCTGGAGCCGGGAAAGTACGCCGACCTGACGGTGATCGACGGCGACCCGTTCACCGACTTCGCCACGCTCGTACGTACCGAGGCGGTGCTGCGGGGCGGCAGGCCCTTCACACAGGCGGACCTGGTGCGCTCCTTCGAACCGGCGGCGGCCCTGCGGGACGGCGGCCACGGCGCCGCGACCGGCGAGGACTGGCTGGAGGCCGGACGGCTCATGCGCCCGCGATGATGCCTGCGGCGCGTGCGGCGCGCAGCCAGTCCGGGAACTCGCTCGTCAGGGCCTCGTAAAGTGCCGCGTCGGACAGGGCCTCGGGGGCGGTACCGGCCGGGAAGAAGCCGGCGTTGTCCACAACCCGCTTGGCCGGAACCGGTAGCTCGTCGAGCTTGCGCAGGAAATCGAACTGCTTGTTCTCCGGATCGCCGAACCCTACGAACTGCCAGAAGATCGGCAGCCGGGCAGCGGTGCACAGCACGTGCTCGGCCGCGGTGCGGGACGTGGGGCCGCCGTCCGTCTGGAAGATCACCAGGGCGGGTGCGGCCGCACCCGAGGCCGAGTAGTGATCGATGACGGCCTGCATGGCCAGATGGTAGTTCGTCCGCCCCATGGGCCCGAAACTGCCGTGCAGCGCGCCGATACGTCCCTCGTACTCCTGCAGGTTCAGCTCGGCGAGGCCGTCGACGTCGGTGGAGAAGAAGACGACGGGCACCGTGCCGTCGTCGTCGAGGTGCGCCGACAGCCCCAGCGCCTGCTCCGCCAGTTGCTGGACGGTGCCGTTCCTGTAGTGGCTGCTCATGCTGCGAGAGCGGTCGAGCACCAGGTACACGGCGGCGCGCTGCCCGGACAGGCCGGTCTTCTCCAGGGAGATGCCCGCGGTCTTGTACAGGTCGACCAGGCGCGGCGCGGCGGCTCGGACCTTCTCCAAGCTGATGGCCGAACTCTCGGCGGGCGGCCGATGCCGCGGCCTGGTGTAATCGATCGCCATGGTGGATCCCCCGGAGCGGACGGACAGAGAGCGCCCACGGTACGTCGACGGGGCTGACAGCAGGAGGGGCCGACCGGCCCCGGCTGCGCCGCGGCGCACGGCGCCATCCGTCCGCACGGTGGTGCCGGGCGGCGGTACGCGGGAGTCGAGGGCCGGAGTCGAGGCTCCGGCCCCCGGGTAAGAGGTCCTGTCTCAGCAGATGTCCCTGCTCGCGTTGCCGGAGATGTTCCAGGTGGTGTTGTCGCCGCAGGGCGACTCCCGCACCGATGTGTTGTTCACGGTGAGGGTGATCGAGACGTCCCGCGTGTTGGGGAACTCGGAGCGCGCGGCGATACGCACCTCGCCGCCGCCGTTGACCGTGCCGCCCTGGATGGTGACGTTGTAGCAGTTCTCGATCAGGATCGAGTTGTTGCCGTTGTTCGCCAGATCGACCGAGCGGATGAGCAGACCGCCCGACTGCGAGACGCAGAAGATGCCGCGGCCGCCGCCCCGCGAGATGACCCGGTCGACGGTGATGTTGGTGTTGTACGAGCCGTTGGAGAGGCGCCCGTTGGTGTTGGCGGTGCGGAAGGTGGCGTACCCGGTGCCGGAGGCGACGTTGTCGCCGTCGACCGTGCCGATCTGGGCGTTGCGCGTGTTGTTGAGCAGCAGCCCGCTGTAGCCGACGTTGCGCGCCACGACGGTGCCGATGCGCAGCCCGTCGACGTTCCAGGTCTCCACGCCGTGGTTGCCCGTGCCCGAGACGGCGACGTGGTCCATGCTCACGTTGGTGCTTCCGGGCTGGTCACGCTCGAAGCGGATGCCGAGGCCGCCGCTGAGGTTGAGGTTGATCTGTCCGAGGTGGAGGCCGTTCATGCCGTAGAAGCGCATCCCGAAGTAGGGGCTGCCGGTCATGTTCATGTACGGGATGGACACGTTGGTACCGTTCACCGCCTCGACAGCGCCGCGTCCGGAGAGGTTGCCGACGTTCATCGTGCCGCAGACCTCGAGGGCGGTGTGGCTGGGCAGCGTGACGGCCGAGTTCCCGATGGAGCCCGAGGCCATGACGGACACGCGCTGCTGGGTGTTGCGGCCGGAGGTGAGGGAGTTGACCGCGGCCTGGATGGCCGCGCGGTAGTCGCCGCCGGTGTAGACGGTGCTCGAGCCGTTGCGGGCGGTGTAGTCGCCGCTGCTGCCGGTCACCGTGGCGTTCGGGGTGCCGGCCCCGCAGTCGCCGCCTGGACCGCCCCCGTCGGCCCTGACCAGCTGCCACTGCTGGTTGGCAGCTCCGGTCGGGGTGTACTGGGAGATCCGGTCGCCCGGGGTCGTCGAATGTTCCCAGACGTCCAGGGCTTTACCGGAGTGGCGGTTGACCAGGGTGGCGTAGCCGCCGCTCTCCTGGACCTGCCACTGCTGGTTGGCGCCGTTGACATCGTTCCACTGCACCATCGTGGCGCCGTCGTCGGCGCTCCACTCGTACGTCTCCAGCACATGGCCGGAGTGCCGGGCCTGGATACGGTAGTAGCCACCGCCGGCGTCGATGAACCGAAACTGCTGGTTGGTGGCGTTCGTGGGGTTCCACTGGACAAGCTGTGCGCCCGGTTCCGTCGAGGCCCCCTCGACATCGAGCGCCAGGCCGGAGTGCCGGCTGATCAGGTTGTACCAGACACCGGTCTCGACGGCCTGAGCCGAGGGAACCGCGACCAGGGAGATGACCACCCCGACGACAGCGGCGAGGAGGGCCGAGGTGAGGGTGAGGAGTTTTCGTCCAGTTCGGGGCATGGGGCTCCTTCGCTACATGGCGGTCTGCGGACGGGAAACCGCTCGGCGGCACGCGGCGCGCGAGCCACCTGGTCGACAAGTGGTTGCCGGGCCGCACGGATTGGTTGCCGGGCCGGACAGAAAAGATGCGCATGCCTGCCCCGTACGGCGTCCCGCCGGGCAGTGGTCGCGCGGCGGGCCGGGCGGCGCCGAGCCCGTCCTGCGCGGCGTGGAGCTGACCGTGTCGGCCGGTGGCACGCCCGCCCTGGTGGGTGCCTGCCGAACCCGGCGCGCCGGGCATGCGGGTGGGCAGCCAGGCGACCGAGCGGCAGGCGCGGGGTGGGTTGCGGTTTGCGCGCTACGGGCGGGTGTCGGCGGAGGACTTCCAGGCCCCGGAGACGTCCCCGGGCCGGCGGCTGCTGCGCGCGCAGGCGCTTGTCGCCGGGCAGGCGGTTCACCGCCGAGCTCTTCGACGTCGGGCACAACGGGTGCTGCCCTGGCCCCGCCGCCCGGAAGCCGCCCGGCTCATCGACGCTCTGGCAGACCCGAGCCCAGACTTCGACGCGGTGGTGATCGGCTCCGGCGAGCGTGAACGCCGGAGACCTGCGGCGATCGGCCCAGGCGGTCGGGGACCCGATCGTCGTGCTGGGACCGAAGGGAGCGGGCCCGGTCTCACCGGAGCAGTTCGCCGACTGGTCGCGCGATCGGGGATCAGGCTGGTCCCGCGCTCCTGGCACCCGATCAGCGACGGGCTGATGGTGGTCGAGGAGGACGCCGGGTGACCGCACCAGGGCCTGGTCGGGTCCTCTTCGACTTCGTCCGACACCGGTCACGCAGATCCGTGACCGGTGACCCGGGACTCGCCGAACGAAGGAGGCTGGTGCTCGTCGCCGAGGCTGTCGGGTCCTTGACCGCGCGGGGAGAAGCGGCAACTGTGAACTCGGTCGCGCACACGATCGGTATCGACCAGAGCGGTGCGTCGCGTCTGATCAAGAGTGCGACCGCGGCCGGCTGCCTCGTGAGGGAGGCGTCCGCCTCTGACGGTCGACGCCGGGAGCTGTCCCTCACGCCCGCAGGCGGGTCCATGCTGGACCGGGCCCATCGGTGGCAGGAGGAGATCTTCCGCCACCTGTCCGCCGACTGGCCCGAGCGCCGCCGCCGCGAGTTCCAGCAGGCCATGACCGACCTGATGGACCACTCCTACGAGCTCGGCACATGACCCACGCGAACGCGCCACTGAGCCTTGAAGGACGACGCCGCTTGATCGCGCGGTGCACCACCTGACCGATCGCGCACCTCGCGGCGGGTGGTCGACGAAGCTGCACCTGGCCTGCGCGGACGGGCAGAGGCCGTTGCCGCTGGTCCTCAGCGCCGGGCAGGCGGGCGATGCTCCGCGGTTCGAGGCGGTGGTGGCCGCTACTTCGCAACACGCCCTGGCCGACTGCGGGACCACGTCGAGCAGCGGGAGGGCGCGTTGCGCACGAGGGGATCCCGATCTGCGACTACGTTGCTGATGAGCAACCGCTGGATGCCACGCAGCGAACCGGGAGCCCGTGATGGTCGAGAACCCAGGCAAGGCGCAACCGCCGGTGGCCGACCGCGCCGCCTTCGAGCAGCAGTTGGCGGAGCTGCGCGAGAGGGAGAAGGCGCACACCCGCGAAGGCGACGCGATCGCCGCCGCGCGCCGCAGGCTCCCCATGGTCGAGGTGGCCGCGGACAGCACGTTGCTGGGGCCGAACGGCCCCGTGACGCTCCTGGACGCGTTCGAAGGACGGCGTCAGATGATCGCCTACTACTTCATGTGGTGGCCGGGCCGGCCGGCCGCCGAGCAGTGCGAAGGCTGCACCTGGGTGATGAGCCACATGGTCGAGCTGGCCTACCTGCACTCCCGCGACATCACCTTCGCCGTACTCTGCCAGGGGCGGAACACCGCCTACGGCTTCGGGGACGCGCAGACGTCGTACAAGGAGAGCCTGCGCTACCGAGCCTTCATGGGCTGGACGATGCCGTGGTACTCCGCCCAGCCCTCGCTCGAATCGCTTCTTGCCGGCCGGGAGCTGGGCTTGTTCCACCTGGTGTGCTACCTGCGCGACGGCGACCGTGTCTTCGAAACCTACTGGACCAAGCGCCGCGGGGCCGAGGTGGTGGACAACAGCTACGCGCTCATGGATCTCACGGCGTTCGGGCGCCAGGAGGACTGGGAGGACTCACCGGCAGGCTGGCCGCGCCTCGGGCAGGCCACCCGGACGCTGGGCGGGGCCCCCGGTTGGCCGACGCTGCGGGAGTGGCCCGGTGGACGTCCCACAGCACAGTGGCCGCGCATCGACGCCCACCGCTCCGACGACCTGGGCACCACCGGCACGGACCCGGCGACCGAGCCCGGTCACTGCCACTGAGAGCCCGGCCCGGCGGGTGCCGTCGCGCAGAGGCGGAGCAACTGCTCCGGTGTCAGGAGCCGTCGCGGAGGTCGGTGAGGCGCTCGGGCAGGAAGCGGATCTCGTCGAAAGCCACGCTGCAGCCGTCGCCGGTCGGCGACTGTCCCTCGAAGCCGATCCGGACGCGCGACGCCTCCTCATCGAGGACGAACACCCGGATCATCTGCCAGAACACGCCGTCGAGCGAGGCATGGTAGGCATAGACCCGGTCGATGCGCGAGACCCGCAGCCACACCGACCGGCCGGGCACCACGAAGGCGTTCGCGTCGTCGGAGACGCCGCGGCAGACGACGGACACGACCATGGGCTCACGGGCAGGTGAGAACTCGAAGCACAACTTGCCCCAACGCCGCTCGTCCAGCCAGAGCAGCAGGACACCTGCGTCAAAGGTCGAGGCGAAGCCCACCGTCACGCGCGCGCTGAACTGGAAGTCTTCCGCTGGCGCGTCGCCGAGCAGAGTCGCTGCGTTGAGCATCGACTCCGCACTCGACCCGGCGCCCTCGCCTGTACCGGCGGAGCCACCGCCCGGGTCGATGAAGATGTCCGTGCGCGCCTGCGCCGACACCCTCACCGCACCGGTCTCGTCATCGACCTGCCACAACTCCGCAGACGACGGTACGAGTGGAAACGGCACGCCCGGAACCGCCAAGCCCTCCACCATCACACGAGGCTACTACGCCACAGCTCCACCAAACCGCCCCGGACGACCCTCCCGCGCCTCCTGCGCGCTGTGCACCGGAACCGACGCCGTTCGCAGTAGAAGAGAATGAGCGTTCTCAACCGGCCGGACAAGCTGGGCAGCGGGCACCTACCGGCACATCGCCTGCAATGCGTGACGCAGTGCCGCCCGGGTACTCGGGCTGGTTGCGGCCGCGTCCGGCGTGATCGAATTGCCCGCCAACTGGTCTACAACGTCGTACAGTTGGACTTACGGCCAGGGCCGGTGACCCGTCTCCCCCATCTGCCGGTCCTGGCCGTCCTCGCGGGCAACCGCGACCAGGGCCGCCCCAGACGAGCCGGGCAGGCGAACGATCTCGTTGTCACGCTTCAGCGGGCGGACGCGCGGTGGCCCGGTCGGGCCACGGCGCGCCCCTCTCCGCGTTGAGCAGTGCGAAGAACGACTCGGCAGCGGCGTTGTCGAAGCACGAGCCGGTTCTTCCCCCACTCTGCCGCGGTCCCAACCAGCACATCTCGCGGCGTAGTTCGCCCCTCGCGCATGCGGGCGCCCAAGGCCGGACGGCGCCGCGGCGGGGGCCCACCGGTGATGCTCTGAGGGAGCCGGTCGGACGGTGGTTCGTGCCGGGCGGCTCTGCCCCGTGTGTCGGGCAGGTGGCCAGCATGGGAAGGGAGAAGAGCTGGTCGAACCCTGGGGTGCGTGAAGGGGCGGGATGATGACTGTGGCGGTCCACGAGGGCAGGAATGCGGCGGAGCGGGCGTGGCGCGGGTTCGGCGGCTCGCGCTGGCGCGAACGGGTCGACGTGCGGGAGTTCATCCAGGCCAACTACACGCCCTACGAGGGCGACGGCTCCTTCCTCGCCGGGCCCACAGAGCGGACCCGGGCGGTGTGGGCCGCGGTGGCCGGGCTCTTTCCGGAGGAGCGGCGCAAGGGCGTGCTGGACGTCGACGCCGCCACTCCCTCGACCATCACCTCCCACGCGCCCGGGTACATCGACAAGGACCGCGAGCTGATCGTGGGGCTGCAGACCGACGCTCCGCTGAAGCGGGCCATCATGCCGGGCGGCGGGCTGCGGATGGTGGAGAACGGGCTGCGCGCCTACGGCTACGAGCCCGACCCGTTCGTGACGCGGGTCTTCGGTACGTATCGCAAGACGCACAACGACGGCGTCTTCGACGCCTACACGCCGGAGATGCGCAGCGCACGGAAGGCCGGGATCATCACCGGGCTGCCCGACGCCTACGGCCGCGGCCGGATCATCGGCGACTACCGCCGGGTCGCGCTGTACGGCACCGCCCGGCTGGTCGAGGCCAAGCGCGCCGAGCGCGCCCTGCTCGACGCCGAGCCGTCCACGGCCGAGGTGATCCGGGACCGCGAGGAGCTGGCCGAACAGATCAGGGCCCTCGGGGAGCTGGAGCAGATGGCGGCCTCGTACGGCTGCGACGTCAGCCGTCCCGCGCGGACCGCGCACGAGGCCGTCCAGTGGCTCTATCTCGGGTTCCTGGGAGCGGTGAAGGAGCAGAACGGCGCGGCGATGTCGCTGGGCCGGACCTCCACCTTCCTGGACGTGTATCTGCAGCGCGATCTCGACGAGGGCGTCATCGACGAGTCGCGGGCGCAGGAGCTGATCGACGACTTCGTCGTGAAGCTGCGCATCGTGCGCTTCCTGCGCACCCCGGAGTACGACGCGCTGTTCTCCGGCGACCCGACCTGGGTCACCGAGTCCATCGGGGGCATCGGCGCGGACGGCCGGCCGCTGGTCACCCGCACGTCCTTCCGTTTCCTGCAGACCCTGTACAACCTCGGGCCGGCACCCGAGCCCAACCTCACCGTCATGTGGTCGCCGAAGCTCCCGGCCGGCTTCAAGCGGTTCTGCGCCCAGGCCTCGATCGACACCAGCTCCATCCAGTACGAGTCGGACGAGCTGATGCGCCCGGTCACCGGCGACGACACCGCCATCGCCTGCTGCGTCTCGGCGATGACGGTGGGCCGGCAGATGCAGTTCTTCGGTGCCCGCGTCAACCTCGCCAAGGCGCTGCTGTACGCGATCAACGGCGGCCGCGACGAGCTGACCGGCGAGCAGATCGCCCCGCCCACCACTCCCCTGACCGGCGAGTACCTGGACTACGACGAGCTGTACGCGGCGTACGACCGCACCCTGGACTGGCTGGCGGCCACGTACGTCGACGCGCTGAACGTCATCCACTACATGCATGACAAGTACGCCTACGAGCGGCTGGAGATGGCGCTGCACGACCACCCGGTGCACCGCACCATGGCCTGCGGCATCGCCGGCCTGTCCGTCGCCGCCGACAGTCTCTCCGCGGTCAGGCACGCGCGGGTGCGGGTGATCCGCGACGCCGCCGGGCTGGCCGTCGACTACGTGGCTGAGGGCGGCCCCGAGGCGTACCCGGCCTACGGCAACAACGACGACCGCGCCGACGGCATCGCCGTCGGCCTCGTGCGCTCCTTCATGGCCAAGGTGCGCCGCCACCCCGCCTACCGGAACGCCGAGCACACCCAGTCGGTCCTCACCATCACCTCGAACGTCGTCTACGGCAAGCACACCGGCAACACCCCCGACGGCCGGCGCGCCGGCGCCCCCTTCGCGCCCGGCGCCAACCCCATGAACGGCCGCGACCGGCACGGCATGGCGGCCTCCGCGCTGTCGGTGGCCAAGCTGCCGTACGACCACGCCCGCGACGGGATCTCCCTGACCTCCACCGTCACCCCGGAGGGCCTGGGCCACGACCCCGCCGAGCGGGCGGAGCACCTCGTCGGCGTACTGGACGGCTACGTCGCCGCCGGCGGCTTCCACATGAACGTCAACGTCCTGGACCGGGCGACGCTGGAGGACGCGATGGAGCACCCGGAGAAGTACCCGGAGCTGACCATCCGTGTCTCCGGCTACGCGGTCAACTTCATCCGCCTGACACGCGAGCAGCAGCTCGACGTGATCGGCCGCACGTTCCACGACTCCCGGTGAACACCGTGGAGAAGGTGGCCGCGCCGGTGGGCCGCATCCACTCCTGGGACCTGTCCACCGGCGTGGACGGCCCGGGCACCCGCTTCGTACTCTTCGTCAGCGGCTGCCCGCTGCGCTGCCTGTACTGCGCCAACCCCGACACCTGGCACATGCGCGACGGCCGGCGGGCCACGGCCGACGAGGTCATGGCACGCATCGAGCAGCACCGTCCGTTCCTCGAAGCCGCGGGCGGCGGGGTGACCCTGAGCGGCGGAGAGCCGCTGCTGCAGGCGCGGTTCGCCGAGGAGGTCCTGCGCCGGTGCCGGGCACGGGGCCTGCACACCGCGCTGGACACCTCCGGTGTCCTCGGCGCCCGGGCGGGCAGTGCGCTGCTGGCGCACACGAACCTCGTCCTGCTGGACGTCAAGTCCTACGACCACGCCGCGTACCGCAGGCTGACCGGCGGCCGGCTCGCCCCCACGCTCGCGTTCGCCCGCCGGCTGGAGCGGCTGCACGTCCCCGTGTGGGTCCGCTACGTGCTGGTCCCGGGCTGGACGGACGACGACGACGCCGTCGACGGCCTCGGCACGTTCCTCGCCGGTCTCGGCAACGTCGAGCGCGTGGACGTGCTGCCGTTCCACAAGCTGGGCGCCGCCAAGTACGAGGCGCTCGGCATCCCCTTCCCGCTGCGCGACACCCCGGTACCGGACCGGGGCCTCGTACGGCGGGTCCGCGACCGCTTCACCGCACACGGCCTGCGCGCGTGCTGAGCCACGCGGCAGAACTCGACGACGAAAGGCACATCGCCATGACCGGCCAGGACGAGCGAGACCCCACGACGGCCCTCGACGGCGGGCCGTCCCAGACCACCGCAGCCGTGGACCGCCTGGTCACCCACGGTCTCAAGGCACTCGGCGACTACGGGTCGCTGACCCAGGAGCAGGTCGACCACATCGTCAGGAAGGCATCGGTCGCCGCTCTCGACCGGCACACGCACCTGGCGCTGCTGGCCGTCGAGGAGACCGGGCGCGGCGTCTTCGAGGACAAGGCGGTCAAGAACATGTTCGCGTGCGAACACGTCACGCACGGCATGGGCCGGATGAAGACCGTCGGCGTCATCGCCCGCGACGAGACCGAGGACATGATCGAGATCGCGGAGCCGGTGGGCGTGGTGTGCGCGATCACCCCGGTCACCAACCCGACCTCCACCACCGTCTTCAAGGCGCTGATGGCGCTGAAGACCCGCAACCCGGTGGTCTTCGCCTTCCACCCGTCCGCCCAGCGGTGCAGCGCGGAGGCGGCCCGTGTCGTGCGCGACGCGGCCGTGGCCGCGGGCGCGCCGGAACACTGCGTGCAGTGGATCGAGGAGCCCTCCGTCGAGGCCACGCGCACCCTGATGCACCATCCGGGGGTCTCGCTCATCCTCGCCACCGGCGGCAACAGCATGGTCAAGGCCGCCTACTCGGCGGGCAAGCCGGCGCTCGGCGTGGGTGCGGGCAACGTTCCCGCCTACGTCCACAAGAGCGCCGACCTGCGACGTGCCGTGAACGACGTGGTGCTGTCGAAGTCGTTCGACAACGGGATGATCTGCGCCTCCGAACAGGCCGTCATCCTGGACACCGAGGTGTACGACGCGGCGCTGGCCGAGTTCCGCACCCTGCACGCCCATGTGGCCACCGGTGCGGAGAAGGCCAAGCTGGAGGCGTTCCTCTTCCCCGCCGGTGCCACGAACGCGGGCTGCGAGCCCAAGGTCAACGCGGCGGCCGTCGGACGTAGTCCGGCGTGGATCGCGGAACAGGCGGGGTTCAGCGTGCCCGAGGACACCTCCGTGATCCTGGCAGAGGCCGGAGGCGTGGGCCAGGACGAGCCGCTGACCCGCGAGAAGCTGTGCCCGGTGCTCGCCGTGCTGCGCGCCGGCTCACCGCGCCAGGGTTTCGATCTGGCCGCCGAGATGGTGGCCTTCCACGGGCAGGGGCACAGCGCCGTCATCCACACCGGGGACCGCGAGCTGGCCGAGGCGTACGGCATGCGTATGGAGACCGTCCGGATCATCGTCAACTCGCCCTCCTCACAGGGCGCGATCGGCGGTGTCTACAACAGCCTGCTGCCCTCCCTGACCCTGGGCTGCGGCACGTGGGGCAGCACGTCGGTGTCCGACAACGTCTCCGCCGCCCACCTGCTGAACATCAAACGGGTCGGTGCGCGCCAGAACAACCTGCAGTGGTTCAAGGTCCCCCCGAAGATCTACTTCGAGCCGCAGGCCATCCGCTACCTGGCCGCCATGCCGGACCTCCACCGCGTCACCATCGTCACCGACACGACCATGACCCGCCTCGGCTTCGTCGATCGCGTCAGCCGCGTGCTGCGGCACCGCCCAGAGCCGGTCACCCTGCAGATCATCGACAACGTCCAGCCCGAGCCGAGCATCGATTCCGTGCAGCACGGCGCCCGGCTGATGCGGGAGTTCCGGCCGGACACCATCATCGCGCTGGGCGGCGGGTCGCCCATGGACGCCGCGAAGGTGATGTGGCTGCTGTACGAACAGCCCGGCATCGACTTCGCCGACATGCGGCAGAAGTTCTCCGACATCCGCAAACGCGCCTTCCGCTTCCCCGTCCTCGGTGCGGCCGCCCGCCTGGTGTGCATTCCCACCACGTCCGGCACCGGCGCCGAGGTCACCCCGTTCGCCGTCATCTCCGACCCGGCGACCGGCAAGAAGTACCCTCTCGCCGACTACGCGCTCACCCCCAGCGTGGCCATCGTCGACCCGCTGCTGACCACCGACCTGCCCCCGGCGCTGGCCGCCGACAGCGGCTTCGACGCCCTCACCCACGCCATCGAGGCCTACGTGTCGGTCTACGCCAACGACTTCACCGACGGTCCCGCCCTGCACGCCGTCCGGCTGGTCTTCGACCACCTCGAAGCGGCCGTGAACGACCGGGCGGCCTCCCCCGTGGCGCGGGAGAAGCTGCACAACGCGGGCACCATCGCCGGCATGGCCTTCGGCAACGCCTTCCTCGGCATCGTGCACGCCATGTCCCACACCCTGGGGGCCACGTTCCACGTCGCTCACGGACGGACGAACGCGGTGCTGCTGCCCCACGTCATCCGCTACAACGGCACCGTGCCGGCGAAGCTCACCGGCTGGCCGAAGTACGAGCACTACCGCGCACCCGAGCGCTTCCAGGACATCGCCCGCACCCTCGGCCTGCCCGCCGGCAGCGCCGGGGAAGCCGTCGAGTCCCTCGCCGCGGCGGTGGAGCGGCTCCGCGACGCCGTCGGCATCGAGCCCTCCTTCCAGAAGCTCGGCGTGGACGAGCAGAGCTTCCTCGAAGCCCTGCCCCGGCAGGCCCTCAACGCCTACGAGGACCAGTGCGCGCCCGCGAACCCGCGGATGCCGATGCTGGACGACATGAAGGAGCTGATGCGAGCGGCCTACTACGGCGGCGGCGCCCCCGAACCGGCCTCCGCCCGGTAGGCCCGCCCGCCACCCGGTGCGGCACGGGGCCGTCTCAGCTGAGACGGCCCCGTGCCGCACTGCGGGACGATGCCCGGCTGTCCCGGCCGCGGCGGGACGACGCACCGGGCTCAGGGCGTCGGTACGACCACCACGGGGCAGCGGGCGTGGTGCAGGACGGCCTCGGTGGTGGGACTCAGCCGCGTGCCGCCGCGGCCGACGACAATGCGTTCGGCCTGTGCGGACGCCGCCACCAGCGCCTCGTCGGGGGGCAGCAGCCGCAGGTCGTCGTGGACCTCCACCGCCGGGTACTCCTCCCGCCAGCCCCGCAGCGTGTCGCTGAGCCGCTGGACCTCCTGGTCCTCCCACCCCCCGCGATCCTCCTCCGGCACCGCGTACGGCAGCCGCCGGGCGGCCGGCGGCAGGCCCCAGGCGTGCACCGCGCGCAGTACGGCTCCGCGGCGCTGGGCCGTGGCGAAGGCCAGGTCCACCGCGGACCGGTCCGCGTGGCGGGCGTCGACGCCCAGGACCACCTCGCCGCTGTCCGCCTCCCGCTCCCCCGCCGGCACCAGCGCCACCGCACAGGGCGCACGCACCACCAGGGCGGACACCGCACCGCCGGAGCCCTCCGCGCCGGGCGCCCCCAGCACCAGCAGTCCGGCTTCCGCCTCCGCCCCGGCCGCGGCAAGCTCCACTCCCGGGTCGCCGTGCCGCAGCCGTGTCGTGACCCGCAGCGCAGGATGCCGGCCGGCCAGGTGCCGAGCAGCCCGCGCAAGGAGCAGACCGGCGCCGGGGGCGGGGGTGTCCGTGGGCGGATCCGGCCGCGTCGCGACGACGTGCACCAGCCGCAACTCCGCTCCCAGCGTGACGGCTTCTCCGGCCGCCCAGTCCGCAGCCGCGGCGCTGCCCGCGGAGCCGTCGATCGCGGCGACGACGCTTCCTGGCATCTCCCGGCCTCCTCCTTCCACCGCCCGGATCCTCGCACCGAACGGGCGCGGAGCCGCCGCCACGGCCGCCCCGCGCCCAGTGTGCCGTCTCACCGGGTGTCGCCCGTGTTCCGGTGCGCGTCGTCGAGGCGGGCGCGCGCGGCCTCCAGACGGGCTACGGGCACGCGGAACGGCGAGCAGGAGACGTAGTCCAGCCCGGCCCGGTCGAAGAAACGGACCGATGCGGGGTCGCCGCCGTGCTCGCCGCAGACCCCGGTGACCAGGCCGGGGCGGGTCTCGCGGCCCTCGGCGGTGGCGATCTCCACCATGCGGCCCACGCCGTCGCGGTCGAGGGTCTCGAACGGGGAGGCGTCGAAGACGCCCCGCGCCACGTAGGCGGGGAAGAACTCCGCCTCGACGTCGTCGCGGGACATGCCCCACACGGTCTGGGTGAGGTCGTTGGTGCCGTAGGAGAAGAACTCCGCCTCCCCGGCGATCCGGCCGGCGGTCAGGGCGGCCCGGGGCAGCTCGATCATGGTGCCGACGGGCAGGTCGACGTCCGTTCCGGTGGCGGCCCAGACCTCGGCGAGCACCCGCCTGATCTCCGCTTTGACCAGGCGCAGTTCGGTCACGGAGGCGACGAGCGGCACCATGATCTCGGCGCGCGGGTCACCGCCGGCGCGGCGCCGGTCCACGACGGCCTCGGCGAGAGCCCGTACCTGCATGGCGACCAGGCCGGGGGCGACGAGCGCCAGGCGCACACCGCGCAGGCCGAGCATCGGGTTGACCTCGTGCATGGACTCGACGGCCGCCAGCAGCTCCGCGTCATGCGGCTCCGGGGTTTCGCCGCGGGCCTCGGCCGCGGTGAGGCGGGCGGTCAGCGCGGTGCGGTCCGGGAGGAACTCGTGCAGCGGCGGGTCCAGCAGGCGGACGGTCACGGGCAGGCCGTCCATCGCCGCGAGGATGCCGGTGAAGTCGGCGCGCTGCAGCGGCAGCAGCGCCTTGAGCGCCTGGCGGCGCTCGGCGTCGGAGCGGGCCAGGATCATCGCCTCGACCAGACGGCGCCGCTCGCCGAGGAACATGTGCTCGGTGCGGCACAGGCCGATGCCCCGGGCGCCGAACCGGCGCGCCCTGGCGGCGTCCTCGGGGGTGTCGGCGTTGGCCCGTACCTCCATCCGGCGCAGGCCGTCGGCGTGGCGCAGGAGGCGGTCGACGGCTCTGACGAGGTCGTCGGCGGCGATGTCACCGGCGTCGGTGCCGGCCTCCAGGTAGGCGGCCACCGGGGACGTGCGCAGCGCCAGCGCGCCGAGGTGCACGGTGCCGGCGGTGCCGTCGACGGAGATGACGTCGCCCTCGGCGACGACGGTGCCGTCCGGCGTGGTGAGGCGGCGCCGGGCCGGGTCCACGGTCAGCCCTTCGGCACCGCAGACGCACACCTTGCCCATGCCGCGGGCGACCACGGCGGCGTGGCTGGTCTTGCCGCCGCGGCTGGTCAGCACGGCCTGCGCGGCGACCATGCCGGGCAGGTCGTCCGGGGTGGTCTCGCGCCGTACCAGGACGACCTTCTCCCCCGCCGCCGCACGCCGCGCGGCTTCGGCGGAGTCGAAGACGGCGGCGCCGATGGCCGCGCCGGGCGAAGCCGGTACGCCGTGCGCCAGCGGGCGCCGGCCGACGCTGTCCGCGAAGCGCGGGAAGAGCAGGCGGCCGAGCTGCTCACCGGTGACGCGGGCGAGTGCCTCGTCCTCGGTGATCAGGCCCTCGTCGGCGAGTTGGGCGGCGATACGGAAGGCGGCCTCCGCGGTGCGCTTGCCGATGCGGGTCTGCAGCATCCACAGCGTGCCGTCGTCGATGGTGAACTCCACGTCGCACAGGTCGCGGTAGTGCGTCTCCAGCAGGGCGAGGTAGCCGCGCAGCGCCCGGTACGCGGCGGGGTCCAGCTCCTCCAGCGCTGCCAGGGGGACGGCGTCCCGGACACCGGAGACGACGTCCTCGCCCTGTGCCCCGGCGAGGTAGTCGCCGTACATGCCGGGCCGGCCGGTGGCGGGGTCGCGGGTGAAGGCCACGCCGGTGCCGGAGCGGGGGCCGTGGTTGCCGAAGACCATCATCTGGACGTTAACCGCCGTGCCGAGGTCGTCGGGGATGTGCTCGCGGCGCCGGTACAGGCGGGCGCGCTCGGAGTTCCAGGAGCGGAACACCGCCTGCACGGAGCGGTAGAGCTGCTCGCGCGGGTCCTGGGGGAAGTCCTCTCCGGCGGCGGAGCGGATCACGGCCTTGTAGACCTCGACGAGGTCGGCGAGGTCGTCGGCGGTCAGGACGCGGTCGTCGGCGAGGCCGCGCGCGGTCTTCAGCCGCGTCAGGGCGCTGTCGAACAGGCCGCGGTGCAGACCGAGCACGGTGGAGCCGTACATCTGCAGCAGCCTGCGGTAGGAGTCGTAGGCGAAGCGCTTCCCGCCGCCTGTCTCGGCAAGGCCGCGCACGGTGGCGTCGGTCAGGCCGATGTCCAGGACGGTCTCCATCATCCCGGGCATGGAGTACCGCGCCCCGGAGCGCACGGACAGCAGCAGGGGTGCGTGCGGGTCGCCCAGGCGTCGCCCGGCGGCGCGCTCCAGCAGCGCCAGATGCCGCTCCAGCTCGGCGCGCAGGCCGGCGGGCTCGGCGCCGGTGAGCAGGTAGGAGCGGCAGGCCTCGGTGGTGACGGTGAAGCCGGGCGGCACGGGCAGGCCCATCCGGGTCATCTCCGCGAGGCCGGCGCCCTTGCCGCCGAGCAGCCCGGCCATCTCGCGGCGGCCTTCGTCGAAGTCGTAGATGTTCTTGGCCATGCGGATCCTCTTCCTCCTGCGGGATGGGCCCGCGGTCAGGCGTTACGGGACGACGGCGACGGGGCAGTGGGCGTGGTGCGGCACGGCACCACGCGGTGCTCCTCCTCAGAGCCTCGTCCGCGCCGGTCGCAGTCGGCAGGGCCGCCCGGTGCCCCCGCCGGAGCTGCCCGGCCCGAACCCCGCCCGCCGACCGGCCCGGGACGACCGCGACGGCCGAGGAACCCCGGTGGGACGGATCGCGTCGGCACGCCTACCGGAGAGGCCGGCGGCGCGAGGGGACGGAGCCGGGACGCTCAGGCGCCGGGAAGCCGGAGACGGCGGGTCTCGCCCGGTTCGACGGTGACGGTGCGGGCGGGCAGCATCAGGGTGAGCGGCGGGGACGTGGACTGCGGAACGGTGACCCGGAGGCGGCCGGCGCCCAGGCGCAGCTCGATGTCCCGGTGCTCGCGGTAGCGCACGCGAACGGCGTACTCGGACAGCTGCGGCAGCGGCACGGGGTCGAGCCGCAGCGCGTCGTCGCGGGTCTCCAGGCCGGTCAGGCCGCGCTGGACCATGTCGAGGGTGCCGGCCATGGCGCCCAGGTGGATGCCCTCGCCGGTGGTACCGCCCTGGATGTCGGCCACGTCGCTGGTGAGCGCCTCCAGGCAGTACTGCCACGCCTCCGCGCGGCGGGCTCGCGCGAGCACCCAGCCGTGCACGAGGCTGGAGAGGGTGGAGCCGTGGCTGGTGCGGGCCAGGTAGTAGTCGACGGTGCGGCACCACAGCGCGTCGTCCAGCCGGTGGCCCAGCCGGCGGAAGACGCGGGCCAGCTCGGCCGGGGAGAAGAGGTAGCCGAGCATGAGGACGTCGGCCTGCTTGGAGGCCTGGTAGCGGTTGACGGTGTCGTCCTCGGCCTCCAGGATCCGGTCCAGGCGGCGGATGTCGCCGTAGCGGCCGCGGTAGCCCTCCCAGTCGAGTTCGGCCAGGTCGCCGTAGCCGTCGAACTGGCTGATCACGTCGCGGTGGAACGGGACATGGAGGGTACGGGAGACCTCGTCCCAGCGCGCCGTCTCCTCGTCGTCCAGCCGCAGCTGCTCCGTCAGCTCGCGCCGGCGCGCCTCGGGCAGCCCGGCGAGGAGTTCGAGCGCGCGTTCCAGCACCCAGGCGGCGGTGATGTTGGTGTACGCGTTGTCGTCGAGCCCCGGGCGGTCGGCGTCGGGATAGGCGTCGTGGTACTCGTCGGGACCGAGGACGCCGCGGATGCGGTGGCGTTCGCACGCGGGGTCCCAGGCGGCGAGGTCGGCGAAGAAACGCGCGACCTCCAGCACCGTCTCGGCGCCGCTGCCGTGCAGGTACGCGGTGTCGCCGGTGGCCTGTCCGTACTGCCAGACGTTGTAGGCGACGGCCAGGCCCACGTGGTGCTGGAGGCGGCTGTGGTCCGGCAGCCAGCGGCCGGAGCGCGGGTTCAGGTGCACCTCCTGGGTCTCCTCACGGCCGTCGCTGCCGCTCTGCCAGGGGTACATGGCGCCGCGGCACCCGGCCGCGGCGGCGGCGCGGCGGGCCGCGGGCAGGCGGCGGTGGCGGTAGTCGAGCAGGGCGCGGGAGACCTCCGGCAGGTGGAGGTTCAGGTACGGCAGGACGAACAGCTCGTCCCAGAAGACGTGCCCGCGGTACGCCTCGCCGTGCAGGCCCCGCGCGGGCACACCGGCGTCCAGCTCCGCGGTGTGCGGGGAGAGGGTCTGCAGCAGGTGGAAGGTGTGCAGCCGCAGGATGGTCTCCGCCTCGCCGGGCACGTGCAGCCCGGTGCGCCGCCACAGGCGCTCCCAGGCAGCCGTGTGGGAGGCCAGGAGAGCGGTGAAGTCCGGTGCTTCGCGCGCCCCGGCGCGGGCGGCCTGGAGCGGGTCGCCCGTGGCGGGGTCGCGCGAGGTGTGCAGTGCCGCGGTCTTCTCCACGGTGACGGGCGTGCCGGCGACGGCGCGTACGGTGAGCAGCCCGGCGATACGCGCGCCGTCGTCGCGTACCGACCGTGGGCCGGTCGTCCCGCCCGTCGTGACGCGGGTCCGGGCCGCCAGCGCGACGCGTACGCCGGACGCGCTGGTGCGGCAGCGCAGCCACACCGTGTCCGGCTCGTCGGCGCCGGTGTGGACGTGGGTGAGGTGGCGGCCGGCGAGCGCGCGGTAGCGGGCGACGCCGGCGTTGGTCACCGACCCGTCGAGTCCCGACTCGACCTCCAGGGTCCCCGACCAGTCCAGCGGGGTCAGGGTGGTGCACAGCGCCGCCAGATGCGGGTCGCCCATGTGCACCAGACGCTGCTCGGCCAGCTCGATCCGGCACCCGTCCTCCTGGCCGGTGAAGACCGCGCTGCGCTCCAGCACTCCGGTGCGCAGCCGCAGGCGCTGCCGGTAGCCGGCGGGGTCGGCGTCGGCGGCGGTGAGCCAGGGGCCGGGGGCGCGGCCGTCGGGGCGGGCGCGGAAGCGCAGCGGCAACCAGTTCGGCAGGTTGACCATGTCCTCGTTCTCGACCTCCCGCCCGGAGACGGAGGAGGTGAGGCGGTTGTAGAGGCCGGCGGCGTAGGTGCCCGGGTAGTGGGTCCCGTCGGCGTCGGCCTCGGGGGCGGCGCCGCGGGTGGCGACATAGCCGTTGCCCAGGGTGCACAGCGCCTCGCGCAGCTGCACCTGCGCCGGGTCGTAGCCCTCGTACGTCCAGGTCCAGGTCTCGTCGCCGGTCATGGGTCCAGCAGCTCCGCCAGGTCGCGGACCACCAGGTCGGCGCCGTGTCGTCGCAGGTCGGCCGCGCTCTCCCGGGTGCCGGTCCGGTCCACGCCGACCACCAGGTCGAAGCCGCCGCGGCGGCCGGCCTCGACGCCGGCGAGGGCGTCCTCGACCACGGCGGCCGCGGACGGCTCGGTCTGCAGCCGGCGGGCGGCTTCGAGGAACAGGTCCGGCGCGGGCTTGCCCTTCAGGTCCAGACGCGCGCTGTCGGCGCCGTCCACCAGGCAGGCGAAGTAGTCCCGCACGCCGGCACGGCGCAGCAGCTGCCGGGCGTGCCGGGAGGCGGAGACGGCGGCGCAGGGCACGTCGGCCCGGCGCAGCCGGTCCAGCAGGTGCACGGTGCCCGGATAGGCCTCGACGCCGTGCTCGTCCAGGTGGGCGGTGAAGGCGGCTTCCTTGGCCGCGGCCACCGCCCACACGGTGTCGGTGCCCGCGGGGTCCGCGGGAGTGCCCGGAGGCAGCGTCAGCCCGCGGGCGGCGAGGAAGTCGGCGGCACCGTCGATGCGGGGCTTGCCGTCGACGAGGCGCCGGTAGTCCTCGACGGGGTCGAACGGGCCGCGCAGCGCGGGGTCCGCGGGCGGGTGGGCGCGCAGGGCGGCGTCGAAGGCCGGTTTCCAGGCCGCGGCGTGGACGCGGGCGGAGTCGGTGATGACGCCGTCGGTGTCGAACACCACGGCGTGGAGGCCGTGCAGCCGCGGCACCAGCCCGTCGTGGGGCGTGCCGATCGGTTCGCCGGGAGGGGCTGTCTTCATCGGTGCCGTCTCCTCTCGCTCCGTAACGTACGGCGGTCCGGGCACCGCGGCGGGTACCCGGACCGCCCGTGTCGCCGGTGCCGCGGTCAGCGGAGCCAGCGGTTGTCGCGGACGAAGGGCAGCTTCGCCCATGCGCGGCCCAGGCCCCAGGTGTTGCCGGCGTAGGTGACGGCGAGGGCGATGGCCACGACCGCGTAGATGACGTGGTAGTCGACGAGGGGGTTGGTCGACATGCTCGGCGAGCCGTCCGACAGGTGCTTGGCCGGAGGCCATTCCGCGACCCACATGAGGGCCATCATCACGGTGGTCGCCACCGCGGCGAACCGCAGCGCCACACCGAGGACGAGGGCGAGGCCGATGCCGAGCAGGCCGAGCATGAACAGCCAGTCGGCCCAGGCGTCGCCGGCCCAGGAGTGGAAGGTGTCCTCCATCGGGCCGACGGCGACGCTGCCGAGGAAGCCCTCGGTGGGCGAGCCGCCGTCGATCCAGGCGCCGTTGCCCGGGGTCGCATAGCTGAACCCGAAGGTCTTGTCCAGGAAGGCCCACAGGAAGACGAATCCGGTGATCAGCCGGACGCCGGCGAGGACGTAGCCGACCGCCGAGGTGGTGGTCGCCGCGTCGGTCGCCTCGGTCCCGTTCGCCGTGCGCCCTGCACGCCACTGCGGCAGGCGGGGGACGAAGTGCCGGCGGGGCTGCTGGTGCACTGCCATGGTTGCGCTCCCTTGAGGTGAAGTCTCGATTCCGATTCGGTCTGTGCGCTTTCAATCTCCCGTGCGGGGCGCCGTGTGCGGATGTACTGAACAGGGCCTTCGCATCGGCCCGAAGGTCGGCAAGCCGAGGGACTGTTCGGCCCCGCGGGCGAGGGTCGGCCCGCTGCTGCGGGCGGCTGTGCCCGGGTTCGCGGTTTCCCTAGCGGGCCGGGACCAGGACGACCGGGCAGCGGGCAGCGCGGAGCAGGGTGCGCACCGTGCGGGGCGGGCCGTGGCGACGCCCGCGGGTGGCGACGGCGAGCACGGCTCCGCCGGTCTCCCCGTCCTGCGCCGCGGAGGCGGTGGCCGCGGCTCGGGGATCGCGGGCCTGCGGCCTCCGGCGGTCCGGCTCGGAGGCGGTGGCTGACCGGGATGCGGCGGGTTCGGCGGTCGTCGGCGCGTACGTCCAGGCGCGCCGGACGCGGAGGCCGACGCCGCGCCGCCGGGCCTCGGCGAAGGCGAAGGCGGCGGCGTCCACCTCGCCGTCGCCGCTGAGGACGAGCAGGACGTGGCCCTGTCCGGGGGACGGGCGGGCGGGCAGGTCGCCGCGTACGACCATCACCGGCCCCGTGGCCCGTCCCGCGGTGCGCCTGCTCACCGAGCCGCCCACCAGGCCGGCGATCCCGCCGAGCTCCCGGCCGCCCACCACGGTCAGCACGGCCGCACGGCCGCGGCTCACCAGGGCGCTCACCGGGTCACCGGCCACCGGCACGGCGACGACCTCCAGCCCGGGGCACCGGTCGCGTACGCGGTCGACGGCGACCGCGAGGACGGGCGCGGCCCCGTCCACATCGGGTAGCGCGTAGACGATCTCCAGCGCGGCCCCCCGCCGCACCGCTTCCTCCGCTGCCAGGTCGAGGGCCCGTACCGCGGGGAAGGAGCCGTCGAAACCCACCAGCACTCGCCCTGTGCTCATCTCTCTGCCTTCCGTCGGCGGGGCTCGTCGAGGCCGAGCATGAGCGCCGTCACGGGCGGGGATGAAGGGCGTTTCGGCTCCGATCGACACCGACCGGCCCCCGCGGGGGTGCACCACCGGGCCCCTGCCGGAGCCCGGGGCACCGAGCGGCGGGCTCGCGCAGCTCGGTTGCGCGGCCGCCGCCGGGCACGAAGCGGGGGCGCCGTTCGCCCTCGGCGTCCCGCGGTCCCCTGGCCGGCGCGGTCGGGGGCGGGCAGCACCCAGCCTTACCCGGCAGCCCCGCCGACCGGGCCGGTCGACCGGACACGGGGCGGGACTCTCGGCCCCGTGGTCGGCCCCGGGCAGCCCCTGAGGCGGGCAGGAGCGGCACCGGATGCTGAAGGCGGACTCGTACCGAGAGGGGATCCGCGATGACGGACGTCGTGCAGGACAACGCCGCGCACGCGCTGATGGCAGACGGCAGCACGGTGCTGATCCGGCCTGCGCAGCGGGATGACCGTGACCGGTTGCTGGAGCTGTACCGGCGGATGTCGCCGGAGAACCTCCGGTTGCGGTTCTTCAGCTCCGCCGCGCGGCCCGGGCGCTGGGCGGCGGAGCGGGCGTGCGATCCGGGGCGGACCGGGCACACCGCGCTGCTCGCCGAGCTGGGCGAGCGGATCGTCGGGGTGGCCGAGTACGAGAAGGCCGAGCCGGGCTCCGTGAGCGCGGACCTCGCTCTCGCGGTCGCCGACGACCTGCACCACCGCGGCGTCGGCACGCTGCTGCTCGAACACCTGGTGCACGCGGCGCGCACCGACGGCGTGCGGTTCTTCACCGCCGACGCGCTGGCCGACAACCACAAGGTGCAGCAGGTCTTCACCGACGTCGGGCTGCGCGTGACCCGCCGGCTCGACGGTCCGGAGCTGCGCTGCACGGTGGCGCTGGAGCCGGACGAGCGCTACCTGGAAGCCTGCGAGGAGCGGGGGCGTACGGCCGGCACCGTCAGCCTGGAGCCGCTGCTGCGGCCCGGTTGCATCGCGGTGGTCGGCGCGGGGCGCGGCCCCGGCTCCGTCGGCCGGGCGGTGCTGCGGAATCTGCGGCGGGGCGGCTTCGCCGGCCGGCTGCTGGCGGTCAACCCGCACGCCCACGCCGTCGAGCGCACCCCCAGCTACCCGTCCGTCGACGCCCTGCCCGCCGTGCCTGATCTCGCCGTCCTGGCGGTCCCCGCGGCCGCGGTGCCGGCGACGGCCGAGGCGTGCGGCAAGGCGGGGGTACGGGCGTTGGTGGTCCTGACCTCCGGGCTGGATGAGAGGCAGGGCGTGGCGCTGCTGGACGCCTGCCGCAGCCACGGGATGCGGCTGGTGGGCCCCAACTGCCTCGGCATCGCCAACACCGACGACGCCGTACGCCTGGACGCCACCTTCGCCGCGCGCCGCCCGGCGCGCGGCCGCGCGGGGGTCGCCGTGCAGTCCGGCGGGGTGGGCATCGCGCTGCTCGACGGGCTCACCCGGCTCGGCATCGGCGTCTCCAGCTTCGTCTCCCTCGGCGACAAGTACGACGTCAGCGGCAACGACCTGCTGCAGTGGTGGGAGTCCGACGAGACGACCGAACTGGCGCTGCTGCACCTGGAGTCCTTCGGCAACCCGCGCGCCTTCTCCCGCACCGCCCGCCGGGTGGCGCGCCGCATCCCGGTACTCACCGTCGACGCCGGCCGCTCCGCCGCCGGACGGCGGGCCGCCGCCTCGCACACCGCGGCCGCCGCCACCCCGACGATGACCCGGCAGGCGCTGTTCACCCAGGCCGGGGTCATCGCCACCCGGTCGGTGTCCGAACTGCTCGACACCGCCGCGCTCCTGCACTCCCAGCCGCTGCCCGGGGGCAGCCGGGTGGCGGTGGTCTCCAACGCGGGCGGGGTCGGCGTCCTGGCGGCCGACGCCTGCGCCGAGGCCGGCCTGACGGTGCCGGAGCTGCCCGCGGGGCTGGTCGACGACCTGCTGCGGGCACTGCCCGAAGGGGCGTTCGCCGCCAACCCCGTCGACGCCACCGCCGCGGTCGGCTCCCAGGCGCTGCGCGCCTGTGTGGAGCGGCTGACCGCGCACGGCGCCGTCGACGCGGTGCTGGTGGCACTGGCGCCCACCGCGCTGGCCGCGGCGACCGGCGACGACCCGGTTCTCGGGCTGCTGGCCGGGCGTTGCTCCCGACCGGTCGCCGCGGTCGTCCTCGGCCAGCCGGAGCAGGTGCGGCTGCTGCCCCGCACGCAGGGCGGCGCCGTACCGGCGTACGCCGACGCCGCCTCCGCCGCGCGGGCCCTGGCGCACGCGGCCGAACGGGCCCGCTGGCTGGCCCGTCCGCCGGGGGCCCGCCCCGTCCTCGACGGCGTCGATCCGGTCCGCGCCCGCGCCGTCGTCGACGGCTTCCTGGCGGACCGGCCGGAGGGCGGCTGGCTCGATCCCCGAGGCTGCGCGGAGTTGCTCGACTGCTACGGCATCCGTCAGCTGCCCTGGGCCTGGGCGGAGAACGAGGACGACACGGCCGAGGCGGCCGTCCGGCTGGCCGGCCCGGACGGCCGGGTGGCCCTCAAGGCGTACTGGCCGGGGCTGGTGCACAAGAGCGAGCAGGGCGCGGTGCTGCTGGACCTGCAGGGCGAGTCCCAGGTGCGGGCCGCGTGCCGCGACCTCGCCGCCCGCTTCGCCGGGACGATGACCGGTGTGCTCGTGCAGCCCATGGCCGGGCGCGGCACCGAGCTGTTCGCCGGGGTCACCGCCGACGACGTGTTCGGCCCGCTGGTCCTCTTCGGCCTCGGCGGCACCGCCACCGAAGTGCTCGCCGACCACGCGGCGCGGCTCGCGCCGCTCACCGACCGCGACGTCCACGAGCTGATCACCGCCCCGCGCTGCGCCCCGCTGCTGTTCGGCCACCGCGGCGCCGGGCCGGTGGACCTGGCGGGTCTGGAGCAGCAGCTGTTGCGGCTGTCGGCGATGGTCCACGACCTGCCGCAGCTCACCGAGGCCGACCTCAACCCGCTGCTGGCCCGGCCGGACGGCGTCGCCGCCGTGGACGTGCGCATCCGTGTGCTGCCGCGCCGGGAGCACGACCCGTACCTGCGCCGGCTGCGCTGAGCGCACCCGCGCATCCTGTGAGGAGACTGCGATGAAGCACCGCAAGATCGGCAACGTGATGACCGACGACGTCGTCACCGCCGGCCCCGACACCCCGTTCAAAGAGGTCGCCCGACGGCTGCACGAGCACCGCATCAGCGGACTGCCCGTGGTCGACGACGACGAGAACGTCGTCGGGGTCATCTCCGAGACCGACCTGATGCTCCGCCAGGCCGCGCAGCGCCCCGTCTACGAGTCGCCGCGCCGCCGCCTGCTGCCCGGGCTGACCCGCCGGGCGCGGGCGGAGCGCCGTAAGGCGCAGGCGACCTCCGCCGACGCGCTGATGTCCCGCCCCGCGGTCACCGTGCGCGCCGACGACACCGTCACGCACGCGGCCCGCGTCATGGCCGGGAACCGCGTGGAGCGGCTGCCGGTGGTCGACGAGGAGAACCGGCTGATCGGCATCGTCACCCGCCGCGACCTGCTGCAGGTTTTCGTCCGCAGCGACGCCGAGATCCGCCGGGAGGTGCTCGACGAAGTTCTCACCCGTGGCCTGTGGGTGGTCGCAGGGCAGGTGCGCGTCGGAGTCGACGAGGGGATCGTGGTCCTGGAGGGCGAGCTGGAGCGGCAGAGCGAGGTCGAGGTCGCCGGGACGCTGACCGAGAAGGTCGACGGCGTGGTCGGTGTGGACAACCGGCTGACCTACCGCATGGACGACTCCCGCATCCGCCCCGTCGAGCAGGTCCCGCACGGCGTGGCGGACGACTGGCTGCGCCGTCTGTGACCGCACACGTACGCGGCGCCCTGAGCCTGCGTCAGAAGAACGGGGTGGCCCGAGACCTGCTCGGGCCACCCCGGCGTCGGGCCGGCACCGGCGGGTGACCGGCCCTCCGCTCCCCCTCAGCCGAGTTCCACCTCGATCTCGGGCGGTTGCCGGAGCGAGTTGTGGACGGTGCAGTGCCGCACCACCGACAGCAGCACCTCGCGCTGCCGCTCCGTGAGGACCGCGGGGACGGCGATGCGCATCGTCACCCGCGCCACCCGGGCCGGCCGGTCCTCCGCCATCGTGTACGTGGTCTCCACCCGCAACCCGTCCCGGGTCCTGCCGTGCCGGTGCAGGTAGCGGCCCGCGTAGTACGCCATGCACGCCGCCAGCGAGGTCACGAACAACTCCACCGGCGTCGGGGCGAGGTTTCCGCCACCGGCGCTGCCCGGCTGGTCGGTCATGAGTCGGTGGCCGCCCGCGGAGATCCGGTACAGCTCCCCCGACACGTAGGCGACGTCGACGGTTCCCTCCTGCAGCGGGCCCGGGTTTCCGAACGCCGCGGTGTGCACCACGCGCCGCGCGGTCTCGTCCTTCATCTCCGGCTCCTCTCCCCTTCTGGTCCCGCTTCCAGCCAAGCGCGCTCCTCGCCGCTCTGCTGGGGCCGTTCGGGCACGTCAGCGGGCCGGCCGGCCGGCAGCGGGGCGCCGCTCGGCCCCTGCCGTCCGCGGCGCCCGGGGCGGATGGTGGAGGTGGAAGCCCCCCGCACGGAGGAGGAGTGGCGAGGACCTCGGCGGCCTCTCCGGGTGGCGGCCGGCACCGGGCCCGTGGCGGCCGGGCACCGCCGGGCGCCCGCCCAGCGACCGGACGGAGAACATCATGATCAACACGAGCACCAGCCTGCTCGGCGCGCTGCGGCCCGAGACCCGGGAGCGGCTGCTGGAGACCGCCCGGGACGTGTCCTTCGCGGCCGGGCAGCGGATCTTCAACGAAGGGCAGCGCGCCGACCGCTTCTGGGTGCTGCGCACCGGCTCGGTCAGCCTCGACCTGCACGTGCCGGGACGGCAGGCGGCCGTCGTGGAGACCCTGCACTCCGGTGACCTGCTGGGCTGGTCCTGGCTGTTCCGGCCGTACCAGTGGCACCTGGGCGCGCAGGCCCTCAGCCCGGTGCGGGCCCTGGAGTTCGACGCCACCGTGGTGCGCGAGCTCTGCGAGGCGGACCCCCTGGCCGGCAGGGCGATCACACACCGCCTCGCCGAGATCATCGGACACCGGCTGCAGGCCGCCCGTACCCGGCTGCTCGACCTGTACGGGCCCTACGGCAGCGGACCGATGCCGTGACCGCGGCCCCGGTGCCGTACCGGGTGGTGCGGCGCATCGAGGAGAGCCCGGCCACGGTCACGCTCGTGATCGAACCGGACGGCGCCGCGCTGCCGGCGTTCCGGCCGGGCCAGTTCGCCGTGCTGCGGGGCTTCGGCGCCGGACAAGGCGTCGGAGAGGGCGTCGGAGAAGCAGCCGTGGCGGTCAGCGGGATCCTGGAGCACCGGAGCCGGCTCGCGCACACCGTAACGTCCGCGGGCACCGTGCCCGCCGCTCTGCACGCGGCGCGGCCGGGCAGCGTACTGGGCGTACGCGGCCCCTTCGGCACCGACTGGGCACCGGAGGCCGCCGACGGCGGGGACGTGCTTGTCGTCGCCGGAGACGACGGCCTCGCCCCGCTGCGTCCGCTCGTGCGCTCGGTCCTGGCGCGGGCCGACCGGTTCCAGCGGATCAGCCTGCTCGTCGGCGCCCGCACCCCGGCCGAGCTGCTGTACCGGCACGAACTGCGGTGTCTGGCGGACGCGTCCGCGGCGCACGTGACCGTCACCGTCGACCGTCCGGCCACCGGCTGGCGCGACCGGGTGGGCGCGGTGACCCGGCAGCTGGACGGTGTTCCCTTCGACCCGTCCGCCACCACGGCCTTCGTCTGCGGCCCCGAGGCGATGGTCCTGGACACCGCTCGCGAGTTGCTGCACCGCGGCGTACCGGGCGGGCGGATCCGCGTGTCGCCGGAGCGGAACGTGTGCTGCGCCACCGGTCGCTGCGGCCGGTGCCGGCTCGGTCCGGTGCCGCTGTGCGGGGAAGGCCCCGTGGTCGGCTACGACCGGGTGGCCGGCCTGCTCGCCGTGCAGGAGCTGTGAGATGTCCGGGCGCAGACCCGCCCGTTCCTTCCCCGCTCCCCCCCCTGATCCTCGGCCTGGCGGCCGGGCGCATGCGAAGGAGAACGCCATGACCGCCCCCACCGGCTCGGTAGGCACGTACCGGGTGACCGACGTGATGACCCACACGGTCGTCGCCGTCGGACGTGACGCGCCGTTCAAGGAGATCGTCGCCACCCTCCAGCAGTGGAAGGTCAGCGCCCTGCCCGTGCTGGCGGGCGACGGCCGGGTGGTCGGCGTGGTCTCCGAGGCGGATCTGCTGCCCAAGGAGGAGTTCCGGGACAGCGACCCCACCCGCTTCGAGCAACTGCGGCGCCTGGACGACCTCGCCAAGGCGGGCGCCGTCACGGCCCGGGAGCTGATGAGCACCCCCGCCGTCACCGTTCGCGCCGACGCCGTCCTTGCCGAGGCCGCCCGCATCATGGCCGTGCGGCACGTCAAGCGGCTGCCCGTGGTGGACGCCGAGGGAAAGCTGGCGGGCGTCGTCAGCCGCGCCGACCTGCTCAGGGTCTTCCTGCGATCGGACGAGGACCTGGCGGCAGCGGTGCGGGACGAGGTGCTGGCGCACCTCTTCCCCGGCGATCCCCCGCCCGTCGAGGCCCTGGTGCACGAGGGCGTCGTCACCCTCACCGGGCGGCTGGACGACCGCACCCGCGTCCCGGTGCTGGCCCGGCTCGTCCGGGCGGTGGAGGGCGTCGTGGACGTCCGGATGGACCTCGGCGGCCCGCCGCCGCGGCCGCGGCCCGCGAGGCGATCGGGCGGCGCGGGCGCCCGGTGAGGCAGGGGAGGTTCAGCCGCCGCCCGGCGGGGCGCCGGGCCGGCCGGCGGGGTCAGCGGCGTGCAGCGGGACGTGCCAGACCAGGCGCGTGCCGCCGCCGGTCGGGGTGGTGAGCTTCAGCGTGCCGCCGAATTCCCCGGCTCGCTCGGCGATGTTGGCCAGGCCGCCGCGGTGGCCGCCGGGGCGCAGGCCGACGCCGTCGTCGGTGACGGTCAGGGTGAGGTCGTCGCCGCCGACGGCGAGAACGACGTCGACCGAGCGGGCACGCGCGTGGCGGGCGACATTGGCCAGCCCTTCGCCCAGGACCGCCAGGGCGTGGTCGGCGACGTCGGGAGGCACGTTCACGTCGAGCAGCCCTTCGGTGCGCAGCGCCGGGCTGAACCCGAGGGTGGTCGCGGCGGTTTCGACGGTGTCGACGAGACGCCGGCGCAGGCCGGCGACGCCGCGGTCGCCCGCCTTGTGGGCACGCAGCCCGAAGATCGTGGTGCGGATGATCTTTATGGTCTCGTCGAGTTCGCGCACGGCGCGCAGCAGCTTCTCCTCGCCCTCCACGGTCCGCTCCAGGCGGACGGTGCTCTGCAGCGTCATGCCGGTGGCGAAGAGCCGCTGGATGGCCAGGTCGTGCAGGTCACGCGCGATGCGTTCGCGGTCGGACGACAGAGCCAGCTGCTCGGCGTCGCGCCGCCGGTCGGCCAGTTCCATCGCCAGTGCCGCCTGGCCGGCGAAGCCTTGCAGCGGCGCGGTCTCCTCCGGGGTGAACGCCGGAGCCCCCGCGGCGCGGGCGAGGAGCAGCACGCCCCGCCGGCCGTCCCCGGTGCCCATCGGTACGGCGACCGCGGGCCCGAGGCCGGCGTCGCGCAGTGTGGTGCCGTGCAGGCGGGGCTCGCTCTGCACGTCCTCGCTGAGCACCGGCTCACCGCCGGTGTAGGCGAGGCCGGACAGCGAGTCGTCCACGGGCAGCAGCCGCTCCTCGTGCGCCTCGGCGCCCGGGCCGTGGGCCAGCGCCACCCGCAGCCGGGCGGAGCCGGGCACGGGCAGCGCCACCGACCCCAGCTCCGCGCCGAGTTGTTCCCGGGCCCGCTCGACGATCAGCCTGAGTACGGCGTCCTCGGCGGCGCCGGACAGCAGTGCGGCCGTGACTTCGGCGGAGGCGGCGAGCCACCGCTGCCGGTGGCGCGACTCCTCGTACAGCCGGGCGTTCTCGACGGCCACGCCGGCGGCCGCGGCGAGCGTGGACAGCACGGCCTCGTCTTCCGCGCCGAACTCGTCGGCGTCGCGCTTGTCGGTGAGATAGAGGTTGCCGAAGATCTCGTCTCGGACCCGGATGGGGACGCCGAGGAAGGAGTGCATCGGGGGGTGGTGGGCGGGGAAGCCGTGTGCGTCGGGGTGCTCGGATATCTCCCGCAGCCGCAGCGGTTCCGGGTGGCGGATGAGCACGCCGAGGATGCCGCGGCCGCACGGCGGCGCGCCGATCGCGGACACCCGCTCCTCGTCGATGCCCACCGGCAGGAACTGCGCGAGTTGCCGGTCCCCCTGCCCCTCGCCGAGGACGCCGAGCGCTCCGTACTCCGCATCGACGAGCACGACCGCCGCCTCTACTATGCGCCGCAGCACATGGCCGAGTTCCAGGTCGCGGCCGATGTTCATCACCGCGTCCAGCAGGCTGTGCAGCCGGTCGCGGGTGCCGCGGACCTCGTCGACGTGCAGCTGGAGTTCGTCGAGCAGTTCGTCCAGCTGCAGCCGCGGCGCCCGCCCGCTGCCGCTTGCGTGTTCCAGCTCCATCCGGTGACCTTTCGACGCCCCGACTGCCGGCGGCTCGCGGCGCCCGCTGCTCTTCTACCGTATCCACGAGTCGGTCTCGCTGTTGCCGCGCGTCACGGCGAGGGGATCAGCACCGCGCGGCGGTGCGCGTGCTGCGGGAGCACGTGCGTCACCGGGCCGAAGCGGTGCCGGTTGCCGTGTGCCGGGCGCGGCGGATCGTCCTTACAGCCGTGCGGCGACGTACTCGGTGAGGTCGAGAAGCCGGTTGCTGTAACCCCACTCGTTGTCGTACCAGCCGAAGACCTTGACCAGTTCGCCGCTCGCCTGGGTCAGGGCGGCGTCGAAGACGCAGGACGCCGGGTCTCCGATGACGTCGCGGGAGACGATGGGCGCGGTCGAGTGGCGCAGGACGCCGCGCAGCGGGCCGTCGGCCGCGTCGGCGAAGGCGTCGTTGATCTCCTCGACGCCGGCGGGGCGGTCCAGGATCACGGTGAGATCCGTGAGGGAGCCGTCCTCGACGGGTACGCGCACGGCGATGCCGTCCAGGGCGCCGTCCAGTGCGGGGATCACCAGGCCGGTCGCCCGGGCGGCACCGGTGGAGGTGGGGATGATGCTGACCGCGGCGGAGCGGGCGCGGCGCAGGTCCTTGTGCGGGCCGTCCAGCAGGGCCTGGTCGTTGGTGTAGCCGTGGACGGTGGTCATCAGCCCTTTGACGACGCCGAAGCGCTGGTGCAGGACGTGTGCCATGGGTGCGACGCAGTTGGTGGTGCAGGAGGCGCCGGAGACGACGTGGTGCCGGTCCGGGTCGTAGTCGGACTCGTTGACGCCCATCACGACGGTGGCGTCCGCGTTCGTGCCCGGGGCGGAGACCAGCACCTTGCGGGCGCCGGACTTCAGGTGCAGCGCGGCGTCGTCGCGGGCGCGGAAGCGGCCGGTGGCCTCGATGACCACGTCGACGCCGTGGGCCGACCAGTCGAGGGCGGCCGGGTCACGCTCGGCGGTGACGGCGACACACCGGCCGTCAATGGTGATCGAGGTGTCGTCCGCGGTGATGTCCGCGGTGAGCCGGCCGTAGGTGGAGTCGTACTGCAGCAGGTGCGCCAGGGTCGCGGTGGAGGTGATGTCGTTGACCGCCGCGACCTCCACCGCGGTGGTGTCGCGGCCCTCCCGGCCGAGGGCGCTGCGCAGGTAGTTGCGGCCGATGCGGCCGAAGCCGTTGATGCCGACGCGTACGGTCATGATGCGTGTCTCTCCTTCGGCGGGGCGGGTCAGGGGGTCCAGGTCCAGTCGGCGACCTCCGGCATGTCGGTGCCGTGGGCGCGGATCCACTCGGCGTGGCGGGCGCGGGCGTCCTCCATGGCCTGGCGCACCGCGGCGGCGCGCACGGCCAGGCCCGGCACGCGGTCGACGACGTCCATGACCAGGCGGTAGCGGTCGAGGTCGTTGCCGACGACCATGTCGAACGGGGTCGTGGTGGTACCGATCTCCTTGTAGCCGCGGACGTGCAGGTGGGGGTGGACGGCGCGGCGGTAGGCGAGGCGGTGGATCAGCCACGGGTAGCCGTGGTAGGCGAAGATCACCGGGCTCTCCCGGGTGAACACCGCGTCGAACTCCGCGTCGGTCATGCCGTGCGGGTGCTCCTCGTGCGGCAGCAGCCGGGCCAGGTCCACGACGTTGACCACGCGCACGGACAGATAGGGCAGGTGGCGGCGGATGAGCTGCGCCGCGGCCAGGATCTCCTGGGTGGGCACGTCCCCGGCACAGGCCAGGACCACGTCGGGGGCGTGCGTCCCCCGCTCGGTGCCGGCCCAGTCCCAGATGCCGGCGCCACGGGCGCAGTGCGCACGGGCCTGGTCCATCGACAGCCAGTCGAAGCTGGGCTGCTTGCCGGCGACGATCACGTTGACGTAGTCCCGGCTGCGCAGCGCGTGGTCGGCCACGGACAGCAGGGTGTTGGCGTCCGGCGGCAGGTAGACGCGCACGGCCTCGGGCGCCTTGTTCATCACGTGGTCGACGAAGCCGGGGTCCTGGTGGCTGAAGCCGTTGTGGTCCTGCCGCCAGACATGCGAGGTCAGCAGGTAGTTGAGGGAGGCGACGGGGCGCCGCCAGGGCAGCCGGCGGGTGGTGCGCAGCCACTTGATGTGCTGGTTGACCATCGAGTCGACGATGTGCACGAACGCCTCGTAGCAGGAGAACATCCCGTGCCTGCCGGTGAGCAGATAGCCCTCCAGCCAGCCCTGGCAGGTGTGCTCGGAGAGGATCTCCATGACCCGGCCGTGCCGGTCGAGGTGCTCGTCGGTGGCGGTGACGCCGGCCTGCCAGGCCTTGCCGGTGGCCGTGTAGGCGGCGTCGAGCCGGTTGGAGGCGGTCTCGTCCGGGCCGACGAGCCGGAAGTCGCGGCGGCCGGCTGTCGCCTCCATCACCTCGGCGAGGAAGCCGCCGAGCACGCGGGTGGGTTCGTGGGTGCTCGCGCCCGGCTCGACGACCTTGACCGCGTGCCGTTCCAGCGGCGGCAGCGGCAGCTCGCGCAGCAGCAGCCCGCCGTTGGCGTGCGGTGTGGCGCCCAGCCGCCGGGCGCCGTCCGGCACGCATGCCAGCACCTCGCTGGTGGGGCGGCCGTCGCGGTCGAACAGCTCCCGCGGACGGTAGGAGCGCAGCCACGCCTCCAGCTGCCGCAGGTGCTCGGGGTTGTCGCGGACGGCGGCAAGCGGCACCTGGTGGGCCCGCCAGGTGCCCTCGACCGGCAGGCCGTCGACCTCGGCGGGCCCGGTCCAGCCCTTGGGCGTGCGCAACACGATCACCGGCCAGCGCGGACGCTCGGTCACACCCTCCTCGCGGGCGGTCCGCTGGATCAGCGCGATGCGGTCGACGGCGGTGTCCATCGCCTGCGCCATGGCCCGGTGGACGGCCACCGGGTCGTCGCCGGTGACGTGGATCGGGGCGTGGCCGTAGCCGCGCAGCAGGTCGTCGAGTTCGTCCTGCGGCAGGCGGGCGAGCACCGCGGGGTTGGCGATCTTGTAGCCGTTGAGGTGCAGGATCGGCAGCACGGCGCCGTCGTGGACGGGGTCGAGGAACTTGTTGGAGTGCCAGGAGGCGGCCAGCGGCCCGGTCTCGGCCTCGCCGTCGCCGATGACGCAGGCGACGAGCAGCTCCGGGTTGTCCAGGGCGGCGCCGTAGGCGTGGCTGAGCGCGTAGCCCAGCTCACCGCCCTCGTGGATCGAACCGGGCGTCTCCGGCGCGACGTGGCTCGGCACCCCGCCGGGGAAGGAGAACTGCCGGAACAGCCGGGCCATCCCGGCCGTGTCCCGGCCGACGTCCGGGTAGGTCTCCGAGTACGAGCCCTCCAGCCACGAGTTCGCCAGCACCGCGGGGCCGCCGTGCCCGGGCCCCCAGACGCACAGAGCGTCCTGGCCCCGGTTCCTGATCACCCGGTTGAGGTGGGTGTGGACGAGGTTCAGCCCCGGGCAGGTGCCCCAGTGCCCCAGCAGCCGCGGCTTGACGTGCTCCGGCTGCAACGGCTCGGTCAGCAGCGGATTGCCCATCAGGTAGATCTGACCGGCCGACAGGTAGTTGGCGGCCCGCCAGTGGGCGTCCAGTGCGGCGAGTTCGTCGTCGGCGGGGGCGGCCGGCTCGGGCGTCGTCACCTCTCGCATGGTCCGTCCTTCGCTGTGTGGTAAAGGGATACCGCCCAGACTCCGCCGCCTCGGCATCCGCCACGTAGGGCCGTACGGGGCCGCGGCGACGGGACCATCGGCTCCCGTCGCCGGGCACGGGGCGTCCCGCACCGCTCACAGGCCCGTCCGGCCCCTTCCAACGGCCCACCGGAAACGCATAATCGGATCTGCCCCCCGCACATCCGTGCGGCAGGGGAAGGCAATCGATCCCGAGGAGCCGACCATGGCAGAAGCACCGGCCTCCGCCGAGCAGCGCCCGACACGCGTCTTCCTGGTCGACGACCACGAGGTGGTCCGGCGTGGGCTGCACGATCTCCTCGACGCCCAGCCGGACATCGAGGTCGTCGGCGACGCCGCCACCGCCGCCGAGGCCGTGGCCCGCGGGCCGGCGCTGCGGCCGGACGTGGCGGTGCTGGACGTGCGCCTGCCCGACGGCGACGGGATCAGCGTCTGCCGGGACCTGCGCTCGCGCATGCCGGAGCTGGCCTGCCTGATGCTCACCTCGTTCGACGAGGACCAGGCGCTGCTCGACGCCATCATGGCGGGCGCCTCGGGCTACGTGCTGAAGCAGATACGCGGCGACGAGATCGTCAACGCCGTACGCACGGTCGCCTCCGGCAAGTCGATGCTCGACCCGTCGACCACCGCCCGGCTGATGGAGAGCCTGCGCCACGAGGCCGAGCCGGAGCCCCAGGACGCGGCGCTGGCCTCGCTGACCGGCCGCGAGCGCGACATCCTCGAACTGATCGGTGAGGGCCTGACCAACCGGGAGATCGGCAAACGGCTCTACCTCTCCGAGAAGACCGTCAAGAACCACATCTCCCGCTTGCTGGCCAAGCTCGGCGTGGAGCGGCGTATCCAGGCCGCGATGATCGCCAGCCAGGCCAAGCCGCCGGCCGCCGGCGACAAGCGGCCGGACGGCCGTCACTGAGAGACCCGAGCGGCCCGCGGAGACACCTGACCCGCAGACGCTGCCCGCCGCCGTGCGGCTCGCCGGCGCGCCGCGCGGGGGCAGCGGGCACCGCACGCCCGGCGGGGCCGGTTCCGCACGGCAGCGCCCGGACGGGCGCCCGGGTGCTGCCGCCGGGGCGCTACCCGGCGGGGACGAGGATCACCGGGCAGTGCGCGTGGTGCAGGACTCCGTGCGTGACCGGGCCCAGGCGGCGGCCGAGCGGGTGGGCGCGGCGGTGCACGGTCAGCACGACGGCGTCGGCGGACCTGGTCCGCTCGACAAGGGCGGCCGGGGCCGAGCGGCACTCGTGGTCCGTGCTCACCTGGACATGGGGGAACTCCTCGCGCACCGCTGCCACGGCGTAGCGCGGTACGGCCTCGGCCGCCTTGCGGACCTCGCCGATCTCCTCGCGGCGGCGCGGGGAGTCGGGCGTCGTCAGGGTGGCGGTGAGCGGGGGGTAGCTCCAGGCGTGCAGCACGAGCAGCCGGGCCCCGCGCCCTGCGGCCTCCTGGAAGCCGTAGCGGACGCCGGCGGTCTCGGTGTTCGACCGCACGCCGACGAGCACGGTGCCGTGTGCGTCACCGGCGGTCTCGGCGTCGCCGCGGACCACCGCCAGCGGGACCTCGGTGTGCGCCGCCACGCGCTGGCTGACCGAGCCCAGCAGCAAGCCGGCAAAGCCGCCGTGCCCGCGGGTGCCGACCACCGTCAGCGCCGCGGTACGGCCCTGCTGCACCAGCGCCTCGGCCGCGGGGGTGCGCGTCACCGTCGTGAACACGTCGAGTTCCCCGCCGGCGAGCTTGCGGGCGTGTTCGGCGGCCTCCTCCAGCAGTTCGCGGGTGAGCCGCTCGCGCGCGCTCTGCTCGGCGGGGGACAGCCCGAGGCCGGCCGTGGCCGGGGGCGGCCACGGGACGCCGCACAGCAGTTGCAGGACGGTGCCGCGGCGCACGGCCTCGCCGACGGCGAACTCCAGAGCGCGCTCGGCGTGCCGGGACCCGTCGTAGCCGAGAACGACGTGGTCGTGCAGAACGGGATTGCTGTCTGTGGCGGTCATGGCTTCTTCTTTCGCAGGGCCGGGCGATCGGAGGGACGGCGATCGCGGTGCGGGCGAATCGCCGCCCCCGCTGTCACTTCTCAGCCTCAGCGCCGCCGAGGTGCACTCCCAGGGGGCGAAGGGTTGGCACGGCGGTCCTTCCGGGCAGTTGGCCACGGCCGGTCAGCCCACGCCGGGCGGGCATCCGGGCCTGGTCCCGCCGGCGCTACTCTCGCCCGGATTCGCGCTCAGGACCCGGTGGGCCCGCCGCGGTGGCGGCTGAGGGGAATGCGCCACGCCAGGCGCGTACCGCCGCCGGGACGGTCGCCGATGTCGAAGGTGCCGCCCAGGGCCACGGCGCGCTCGCGGAGGTTGGCCAGGCCGCTGCGCCGGGTGCTCGGGCCGAGACCGCGGCCGTTGTCGCCGACGGTGAGCAGCAGTTCCTCGCCGGTGTGCAGACCGACCTCGGCGGCGGACGCCTGCGCGTGCTTGCCGATGTTCGACAGCGCCTCGCGCAGCACGGCCATCAGGTGGACGGCGACCCCGTCCGGTACGGCCGCGTCGACCGGCCCTTCGAAGGAGACCGTGGGCGCGAAGCCGAGGCTGTGGCGGGCGGCGGAGATCGCGTCGAAGATCTGTGCGCGCAGGCTCGCGGCCTCCTGCGGGGCACGGTGCAGATCGAAGATCGCGTTCCGCAGCTCCTGGATCGTGGCGTCGAGTTCGGCGACGACGCCCTCGATCCGGGCGGTCGCCCGGTCGTGGTCGAGGAGGGCGGTGACGCCCTGGAGGGTCAGACCGGCGGCGAAGACACGCTGGATGACCATGTCGTGCAGGTCCCGGGCGATGCGCTCGCGGTCGGCCATCACCTCCCGTTCGGCGCGGGCGGCGGCAAGCTCGGACTGCAGCGCCAGGCGGCGGCCGATGTCCTGGCCCACGATGGAGTAGCCGATGACGGCGCCGTCGGCGTCCCGCATGGCGGAGACGGTGACGGAGACGTCGACGAGGCCGCCGTCGGCGTGGCGCCAGCGTGTCTCCACCGGCTCGGCGTGCTCCCCCGAGCCCGTACGGGCCAGGGCGTCCTCGAACGCCGGTCGTGCGCCCTCGGGGAGGAGCGCGTCAACGGTGTTGCCCACCATCGCGTCGGTGGCGTGGCCGAGGAGGTGCGCGGCGCCGGGGTTCCAGGTCTGGATCACACGCTGAGGACTCAGGGAGATCATGGCGTCGCCGGAGGAGGTGACGATGGCGGCGAGCCGGGCGGCGGCGCCGCGCGCGGCCTCCAGTTCGGCGTGCAGGGCGATCAGGCCGTGGTCTGCGTCGCTCAGTTCGTGGCTCAACTCGGCTGTCTGGCGCCTGCTGTCGGCCAGTTCGGCTTCCTGCCGCCGCAGCAGTGCTGCCGCCTCGGCGAGCGTACGCGGCGGCTGCGCGCTGTTCACGTCGCCCCTCCCGGGCACGTCGTTGTCCTCACCCTCATCATGGCACTTCGGCGACGACGAGGACGGTGGCGTCGTCGGCCGGCCGGCCGTGGTCGCGGTGCAGCACGGCGGCGACCACCGCCGGGTCGCGGTGCAGCAGGCCGCGGTACACGGCCGTGTCCCAGCCGCTGCGGATCCCGTCGGAGGTCAGCACCAAGACGGCGCCGGGCGCCCAGGGCACGCGCTCCACATGGTCCCTCGGCGGGGACACCCGGGTGCCGAGTGTGCCGGGCCGGCCGAGGAGCGGCCACCTCCGGCCGCCGTGCAGGACGCGTCCGGTGATGTTGCCGACCCCCGCAAACGCCAGCTCGCCGCGGTCCGCGTCGATGCGGCACGCACCGAGCACACCGCCCCGGGTGGCCCGCATCGCCTCGTGCGCCCGGCGCAGAAAGGGGCCGGGGCCGGTCATGAGCTGCCGCCGGAACTCCACCAGTGCGGCCCGTGCGGCCACGGCGGCCGGGGCTCCATGGCCCAGGCCGTCGACGACGACGGCCTCCAGCGTGCTCCCGCCGGTACGCACCGCCCAGCCGTCGCCGGACTCCTCCTCGTTCCCGTACGGGATGTTGACGCCACCGTGCCGCCAGCGGGACGCATCCGGCCGCTCCGTCCGGTCGAGGCGCGCCAGTACGACGGTGCCCGCCCGGGTGGCGTAGCAGTCGAAGTCACGGGCCAGGCGCCGCACGGCGGGGAGTCCGGCGCCCAGCCCGCCGGAGGCGTGGGACAGACGCTCGGGGGGCGCCGGGGCACGCCGGGCGTACGGCGACGGCGGGACAGACTCCGGCGGGATCCCGGGGCCGTGGTCGACGGAGAGCAGCTCGATGCCCTCGCCGACCGGGCGGAAGAGCACGTATCCGCCGGGGTGCGCGTGGCGCAGCAGATTGGTGCCGAGTTCGGTGGCGGCCAGCTCGGCTTCGCCCGCGCGCAGCCCCGGGCGCCCGGCGGCGGCCCGCGCGACCGCCCGGCGCAGCGCACCGACGTCCTCCTCGGCGCCGATGGGAACGCGCCGGTGTGCGGTGCCGGTCACCGTCGCCACTTCTCGATCACCACCGTCGTACCGGAGCCGGGTGCCGAGGTGACCGTCAGCTCGTCCACCAGTCGCTGCGCTCCGGGCAGTCCGAGCCCGAGGCTGCCGCCGGTGCTGAACCCGTCGGTGAGCGCGGCGCCGATGTCCTCAATGCCGGGGCCCTCGTCGGTGAACGTCGCCCTGACGCCCTGACGCCCGGCGCCGGTGACCTGTTCCGCGCGCAGCCGACCCCGGGAGCCGGTGGCGTACTTGAGGATGTTGCGGGTCAACTCGCTGCCGGCGGTGATCAGTTTCGTCTCGTCGACCAAGCCGAGGCTGGCGCTCCGTGCCTGCGCGCGCAGGGCCTTGCGTACGCGGATCAGGTCCGTCTGGTCGGAGATCACGATGTCGTCCGTGCCGGCCGCGACCGGTCCCGTGTCAGTACGCACGGCGGCGGCCGTCGCGGCGCAGCCGGGCCAGCAGCGCCAGACCCTTCTCCGCGTTGAGGGCGGTGTCGAGATCGCCCATCGGAACGCCGAGTTCCACCAGGGTGATGGCAACGGCCGGCTGGATGCCGACAACCGCCACCTCCGCGCCGAGCAGCCGCACCATGGCCACCATCCGGGCAAGTACCCGGGCGATGAACGTGTCCACCACGCTCAGTCCGCTGACGTCGATGAGCATGCCGCCGGCGCCGGTGCGGGCGACCTCGCGCGTCAGGTGCTCCTCGACCTCGACGACCGCGATGTCGTCCAGGTCGCCCTGGAGCGAGACCAGCAGCGTGTCGCCGATCTGCATGACCGGCCCGGCCTCGCCGTTCACAGGGCGTCCCGCAGGGAGTCCCTAGCCGGCGGCGCGCTGCCGTCGCGCTCGTCGAGGATGGCCAGCGCCAGTTGCAGCGCGTCGCGCAGCGTGTTGCGGGAGCGCAGGCGTCCCATGTCGATGCCCAGGTGGACCATGGACTGGGCGGTCTCCGGCCGTACGCCGCTCATGATGCTCTCCGTACCCATCAGCGCGGCCGCCTGGACGGTCCGCAGCAGGTGCTGCGCGACCTGGGTGTCGATGGTCGGCACACCGCTGATGTCGAGGATCGCCACCTCGGCCTGGGTCTCGGCGATCCGCTGCAGCAGCCCTTCGGTGAGCCGGGCCGCCCGGCCGGTGTCGAGGGTGCCGATCAGCGGTAGCGCGAGCACCCTGTCCCACACCTGGATCACGGGGGTGGACAGCTCCAGGATCTCGTCGCGCTGCCGCATCAGACGCTGCTCGGTCTCACGGCGCTCGGTGACGTCCCGGATCGCAGCCGAGACCAGGACTCCCTCGTCGCTCTCCAGCGGGCTGAGGCTGATCTCGACGGGGAACTCGGTGCCGTCCCGGCGCAGCCCGTACAGCTCCAGCCCCAGGCCCATCGGACGCATCCGGGGGTCGGCGAGGTAGCCGGAGCGGTGTGCGTAGTGCTGCCTGCGGAACCGCGGCGGGACCAGGACCTCGATCTCCTGGCCGATCAACTCCTGGCGGTCGTAGCCGAAGAGCAGGTCCGTCTGGCGGTTGGCGAGCATGATCCGCCCGTCGGGCCCGATGATGACCATCGCGTCCGGTGCGGATTCGAGCAGGCCGTGGAAGAGGGCGTCCGCGCGCCGCTGCTCGCTGGCGTCCTTGACGACCTCGGCGAAGCCGAACACGTCGCCGTTCACGTCCCGAATCGCGGTGAGCACGGAACTCGCCCAGTACCGTTCGCCGTTCTTGCGCTCCCGCCAGCCCTCGGACTCGTACCGTCCGCTCTCGCCCGCGGTGGCGAGCGCCTGGTCCGGACGCCCCGCCGCCCGTTCGTCGGCCGGGTAGAGCATCGCCGCCGACCGGCCCAGCACCTCGTCCTCACCGTAGCCGTGCAGCAACATGGCCCCACGGCTCCAGCCGGCCACCCGCCCCTCGGCGTCGTACCGGACGATGGCGTAGTCGGTGATGGCGTCAAGCAGCGACTCCAAGTCGCGCAGCCGGACGTTCGGCTCACCATCCTCCGCCGCGGGCTCCGTCATCTCCGGTCCCTCCTTCCCCGAGGGGTCGTCGGGCTCCCAGGCCCGTGCGCCGGATGCTACCCCGGCCGGTGCTCATGCGCGCCGGTGCCCGGCAGCGGTCTCCCCCGGCGTCCGGCGGAGCGCCGGCCGACTGCGCTGGGCCGGTCGGCGGCAGAACTACCCGGCCGGCGGCCCTGGTCAGGACCGTGCGGCCCTGCGTTCCGCGGGTGCGCGGCGGAGGCACCCCGGCGCACTGGTGGCCGGCCGACTGCGGCGCTCGTGCCCCTGGCACGAGGCAGAGATCACCGTGGTCGACCGCGACGACGACCACGTCCACCGGTCGGGCCTGCTGTTCGTCCCCTCCGGCCGGACGGCGGCAAGGATCTCTGTCCACCCTCGCGCGCAGTACCTGCCTCCCGGCATCGGCCTCCGATGCCCGGAGGCGACTTACGTGGATCCCACCGCGCGCACCGTGTACCTCGCCGACGGCACGTTGCTGCCTTATGTCCTGCTGGTGGTGGCTGACGGCGCCCCCCCGCCGGCCCGTCTTCCAGGTGAGGCGCACCGAGTAAGAGGCCAGGGGCGCGGCCTCCCGGTCCGTGCGCTGGCCGAGTTCTCCGGGACGCCGGTCAAGGAGTTCCGCCTCATCGTTCCCAGGACCCGCCGGAGGACGTCAACCCTCCTCGGGTGATCACGGCAAGTGGAGCCGGGGCCGGCGAATTCTCGGACCAGCAGACGACGAACGCGTCCGGGGCGGCCATCGTTTCCGTGCGGCGCGAGGCGAGTGCGCCGGGCGTGCCCGGCAACACGGATCCATGCGGCTGTCGTGGTCGGACCGGCACAGCCAGGTCAGTCCGTACGGCCGCATGGACGGGACCAACGGCCCACTCGGCGTGCCGCGTTGTCCCGGATGCTGGCAGAAGGCTCTACTGCACCGGGTGCAGAGTCCCCGCCTGCGCCGTCGAAGGCCGGGACCGGGCGATCGCCTCCAGGAGGAGTAGCACGATGTACCAGCCGTCACAGACACGGGACGACCAGCGGCTCCGAGGGCCGGGGCAGGCTTGGCTGATGCTCGCTGTGGCGACCATCGGCTTCGCGCTCAACTTCTGGGCGTGGGCGCTGCTGAGCCCGCTCGCACCGCGGCTGAAGGACGACCTCGGGCTGAGCTCGTTCGAGCAGTCGCTGCTGGTCGCGATCCCCGTGGTGGTCGGGTCCCTGGGCCGGATCCCGGTGGGGGCGTTGACCGACCGCTTCGGCGGCCGGGTGATGTTCCCGCTGGTCTCTTCGGCCACCATCGTGCCGGTTCTCTTTCTCGGCCTGGCCGGGCACTCGTCCCTGCCGGCCCTGCTGTTCGGCGGGTTCTTCCTCGGCATCGGTGGCACCGCGTTCGCGGTCGGCGTGCCGTTCGTCAGCGGCTGGTTCCCACCGGAGCGGCGCGGACTGGCGATCGGTGTCTTCGGCGCAGGCATGGGCGGCACGGCGATCAGTGCACTCACCACGGTGAAGCTGGTGGACGGGCTCGGCATGGCAAGCACGTTCCTGATCACGGCCGGGGCGCTGGCCGCGTACACGGTGGTGGCCGCGCTGGTGCTGCGTGACGCCCCCGGACGCAGCGTCCCCGCAGAGCCGCCGGCCCGGCAACTGGCCGACACCCTGCGCCTGCGCGTGACGTGGCAGGCTTCGGCGCTGTACGCCGTTGCCTTCGGCGGCTACGTGGCATTCTCGGTCTACCTGCCGACGTACCTGAAGACCGACTACGGCCTGAGTCAGGCGGACGCGGCCAACCGGATGGCCGGCTTCGTGCTGCTGGCGGTGCTGATGCGGCCGGTCGGCGGCTGGTTGTCGGACCGTATCGGCCCGATCCGGGTGCTCACCGGGTCGCTCGCCGTGGTCGTGGCCGGTGCCCTCGTACAGTCTGCCGGCCCGTCCCTGGTCCCCATGGCCACGGTTGCGTTCCTGTCGCTGGCCGCGGCGCTCGGTGCCGGGAGCGGAGCCACGTTCGCGCTGCTGGCGATGCTGGCACCGGCCGGCAGGGTCGGCTCGGTGACCGGGGTCGTCGGGGCCGCTGGCGGTCTGGGCGGGTTCCTGCCGCCGCTGGTGATGGGCTCGCTGTACGGCGCCTTCGGCTCGTACGGGCTGGGCCTGGTCCTGCTGGCGCTGGTGGCCGGTGCGGCGCTCGGCTTCACCGTCACCGGCGTGCGCCGTGCCCTCACCCCGAAAAAACCCGATGCTCCGGACACGGTGAGCACAGTGAAGGAGCGGCGACGTGTGTGAGTACTGCGGGTGCCAGGCGGTAGCGTCGGTGGCCGGGCTGACCCGGGAGCACGAGGCGGTGGTGAACCTCATCGGTGCCGTCCGCGACGCGCACCGGCAGAATGACATCGTCCGCATGACCGAGGTGGTGCGCGAGATCGCGGCCATCCTCGGTCCGCACACCCAGGTCGAGGAGCGCGGCCTGTTCCCGGCCATGGCGGACGAGTTCCCCGACCACATCGCCGTGCTGGAGACCGAGCACCGGCAGATCGAGGCGGTGCTGGCCGAGGCCGAAGGCGGCGTCCCGACGGCCCCTGCGTGGCCTTCCCGCGTGCTGAACGTCCTCGCCCTGCTGCGCGAGCACATCCTCAAAGAGCAGGACGGCGTCTTCCCCGCCGCGCTGGCATCCTTGAGCATCGAGCAGTGGGAAGCCGTCGAGGCCGTACGCGATCGCGTCGGCAGCCGCACGCCGGCTCCCTGGGCGGAGGCAGACGATTCGAGTCTTCGAGATTGATTCTTCGCGATCGGGCAACATGAGCAGGCACCTCCCCTGGAGGGCCGAACCGAGCATCCGATGGGCCGGCGGGCCCGGAAAGGGACGTCGCGATGGTGACGGAGGCCGGTGGACAGGCCGGGGACACGGGCGGGGCGGCGGGAGCGGGACTGGACGGTGAGCTGGCGGTCGCGTTGGTACGTGCGCGTCGCTTCTTCACCCGGGCCCGGGTCTCGGACGATCTGCGCGTCCTGCACAAGTCCGGTGGCCGGGCGGCGGACGAGTTCTACCGGGACCGCTGGTCGCACGACAAGGTGGTGCGTTCCACGCACGGGGTGAACTGCACCGGCTCGTGCTCCTGGAAGGTGTACGTCAAGGACGGCATCATCACCTGGGAGGCACAGCAGACCGACTATCCCTCGGTGGGGCCCGACCGGCCGGAGTACGAGCCGCGGGGCTGCCCACGCGGTGCGGCCTTCTCCTGGTACACCTACTCCCCCACCCGGGTGCGCTACCCGTATGTGCGCGGGGTGCTGCTGGAGATGTACCGCGAGGCCAGAAAGCGGCTGGGCGATCCGGTGGCGGCCTGGGCGGACATCGTCTCCGACCCGGAGCGCGCCCGCCGCTACAAGGCGGCGCGCGGCAGGGGCGGGCTGGTGCGCGCGAGTTGGGACGAGGCCGTGGAGATGGTGGCCGCCGCGCACGTGCACACCATCAAGGAATACGGCCCCGACCGGCTGGCCGGCTTCTCGCCGATCCCGGCGATGTCGATGGTCTCGCACGCCGCCGGGGCGCGGTTCTACTCGCTGCTGGGCGGGGTGATGCTGTCGTTCTACGACTGGTACGCGGACCTGCCGGTGGCCTCGCCGCAGGTGTTCGGCGATCAGACCGACGTGCCGGAGTCCGGGGACTGGTGGGACGCCGGTTATCTGATCATGTGGGGCTCGAACCTGCCGGTGACCCGCACGCCGGACGCGCACTGGATGGCCGAGGCCCGGTATCGCGGTCAGAAGGTGGTAGCGGTCGCTCCGGACTACGCGGACAACGTGAAGTTCGCCGACGAGTGGCTGGCCGCCCAGCCCGGTACCGACGGGGCGCTGGCGATGGCCATGGGGCATGTGATCCTCAAGGAGTTCTTCGCCGACCGGCGGACCCCGTACTTCGAGGACTACGTCAAGCGGTACACCGACCTGCCTTTCCTGGTCACGCTGGAGGAGGGAGAGGCGGACACGTACGCCCCGGGCAAGTTCCTGACCGCGGCCGACCTCGGCGGCCGGGCCGCGGCGGCGGAGCACGCGGAGTTCCGCACGGTGCTGCTGGACGCCGCCACGGGAGAGCCGGTCGTCCCGAACGGCACGCTGGGCGACCGCTTCAGCGAGTCCGGTGCCGGGAAGTGGAACCTCGACCTCGGTGATGTCGACCCGCTGCTGTCCTCCGTCGGGGGTGGCGAGGAGCCGGTGGCGGTCGAGCTGCCGCGGTTCGACGCCCCGGACGGCGGCGCCGGCCGGCTGCGGCGCGGGGTACCGGTGCGGCGGGTGGCCGGTCGGCTGGTCACCACGGTCTTCGACCTGCTGCTGGCGCAGTACGGGGTCGCCCGCGAGGGCCTGCCCGGCTGCTGGCCGTCCTCGTACGACGACGCGAGCGAGCCGTGCACTCCGGCCTGGCAGGCGGCGATCACCGGCGTGGACGCCGAGAAGGCGGCGCGGATCGCGCGGGAGTTCGCCGCGAACGCCGAGGAGTCGCGCGGCCGCTCGATGATCGTGATGGGGGCGGGCACCAACCACTGGTTCCATTCCGACACCATCTACCGGGCGTTCCTGACGCTGACCACGTTGACGGGTTGTCAGGGTGTGAACGGCGGCGGCTGGGCGCACTACGTGGGGCAGGAGAAGGTTCGCCCGATCACGGGCTACTCGGCGCTGGCCACCGCGGCGGACTGGAACCGTCCGGCGCGGCAGATGATCCAGACGGCGTACTGGTACCTGCACACCGACCAGTTCCGCTATGACCCGTTCTCGGCTGACACTCTCGCCGCGGCCGGCGCTGGTGGTCCTTTCGCGGGCAAGAGCACGGCGGATGTGATCGCCGCCTCGGCGCGGATGGGCTGGATGCCCTCGTACCCCACCTTCGACCGCAACCCGCTCGCCCTGGCCGACGAGGCCGAGCAGGCCGGACGGGACGTCGGCGAGCATGTGGTCGGCGAGTTGCGGGCCGGGCGGCTGCGGTTCGCGGCCGAGGACCCGGACGCCCCGGCCAACTTCCCCCGGGTGCTGACCGTCTGGCGGGCCAACCTGCTGGGCTCCTCCGCGAAGGGCAACGAGTACTTCCTGAAGCACCTGCTGGGTACCGATTCCTCGGTGCGCGCCTGCGAGGCACCGCCGGGAGCACGGCCCCGGGATGTGGTGTGGCGCGACGAAGCCCCGGCCGGGAAACTGGATCTGCTGCTGACGCTGGACTTCCGGATGACCAGCACCACCGTCTTCTCGGACGTGGTGCTGCCCGCCGCGACCTGGTACGAGAAGCACGACCTGTCCAGCACGGACATGCACCCGTTCGTGCACGCCTTCAACCCGGCGATCGCCCCGCCCTGGCAGACCCGCACCGACTGGGACGCCTTCAACGCCCTCGCCCAGGCGTTCAGCCGGCTGGCCGCCGACCGCCTCGGCACCCGCCGGGACGTGGTCGCCGCTCCGCTGCTGCACGACACCCCGGACGAGTTGGCCACGCCGCACGGCCGGGTGCGGGACTGGAAGGCGGGCGACTGCGAGCCCGTGCCCGGCCGCACCATGCCGAAACTCATCACCGTCGAGCGGGACTACGGGGCCGTCGCCGAGAAGATGACCGCCCTCGGCCCGTTGCTGGACACCCTCGGCGCCAGCACCAAGGGCGTCACTCTCCGCCTGGAACGCGAGCTGGAGTACCTGCGGCACAAGAACGGCACCGTGCGCGGCGGGGTCTCGGACGGCCGCCCGTCGATCGCCCGGGACGTCCATGCCTGTGAGGCGATCCTGGCGCTGTCCGGCACGACCAACGGCCACCTGGCCACGCAGGGGTTCCGCACCTTGGAGGCGCGCACCGGCACCCGGCTGGCGGATCTTGCCGCCGAGCACGAGGGCAAGCGGATCACGTTCGCCGATACCCAGGCCGGGCCGGTGCCGGTCATCACCAGCCCCGAGTGGTCCGGCTCGGAGACCGGCGGACGCCGCTACTCCCCCTTCACGGTCAACGTCGAACGTCTCAAGCCCTGGCACACTCTCACCGGCCGCCAGCACTTCTACCTCGATCACGACTGGATCGCCGCCCTCGGCGAGCAATTGCCCGTCTACCGGCCGCCGCTGAACATGGACCGGCTCTTCGGCGAGCCGCGCATCGGGGATGTCGGCGAGCTCGGCGTCACCGTGCGCTACCTGACCCCGCACAACAAGTGGTCCATCCACTCCGAGTACCAGGACAATCTGCTGATGTTGTCGCTGTCCCGGGGCGGGCCGGTGATCTGGATGAGCACCACCGACGCGGCCAAGATCGAAGTCAGGGACAACGACTGGATCGAGGCGGTCAACCGCAACGGCGTCGTGGCCGCGCGTGCGATCGTCTCGCACCGCATGCCCGAAGGCACCGTCTACATGCACCACGCCCAGGACCGGCTCATCGACGTGCCCCGCACCGAGACCACCGGCCGCCGCGGCGGCATCCACAACTCCCTGACGCGCCTGCTCATCAAGCCCACCCACCTCATCGGCGGCTACGCCCAATTGTCGTACGCCTTCAACTACCTCGGCCCTACCGGCAACCAGCGCGACGAGGTGACCGTCATCCGCCGTCGCGCCAACCAGGAGGTGACGTACTGACATGCGTGTCATGGCCCAGATGGCGATGGTGATGAATCTCGACAAGTGCATCGGCTGCCACACCTGCTCGGTGACCTGCAAGCAGGCGTGGACCAACCGCACCGGGGTGGAGTACGTGTGGTTCAACAACGTCGAGACCCGGCCCGGCCAGGGCTACCCGCGCCGCTACGAGGACCAGGAGCGCTGGCGCGGCGGCTGGGAGCTGAACCGGCGCGGCCGGCTGAAGCTCAAGGCCGGCGGCCGGTTCAGCAAGCTCATCACGATCTTCGCCAACCCCACGCTGCCCGCCCTCGACGACTACTACGAGCCCTGGACCTACGACTACCGGACGCTCACCAACGCCCCGCTCCAGGAGCACACCCCCGTCGCCCGCCCGAAGTCGCTCATCTCCGGCAAGGACATGAAGATCGGCTGGTCGGCGAACTGGGACGACAACCTCGGCGGCTCCAGTGACCACGGTGACAAGGACGTTGTGCTGCAGGAAGTCTCCGAGAAGATCAAACTGGAGTTCGAGCAGACGTTCATGTTCTACCTGCCGCGCATCTGTGAGCACTGCCTGAACCCGAGCTGCGCGGCCTCCTGCCCCTCCGGCGCTATCTACAAGCGCACCGAGGACGGCATCGTCCTCGTCGACCAGGACCGCTGCCGCGGCTGGCGGATGTGCGTCACGGGCTGCCCGTACAAGAAGGTCTACTTCAACCACCGCACCGGCAAGGCCGAAAAGTGCACGTTCTGCTTCCCCCGCGTCGAGGTCGGCCTGCCCACCGTCTGTGCCGAGACCTGCGTCGGCCGACTGCGCTACATCGGCCTGGTCCTCTACGACGCCGACCGCGTCCTTCAGGCCGCCGCCACCCCGGACGAGACCGGCCTGTACGAAGCCCAGCGCCGCGTCTTCCTCGACCCGCACGACGCGGACGTCATCGCCGCCGCCGAACGGGAGGGCATCCCCCGCGACTGGATCGACGCCGCCCAGCGTTCTCCCATCCACTCCCTGATCAACACCTACCGCGTCGCCCTGCCGCTGCACCCGGAGTACCGCACCCTGCCCATGGTCTGGTACATCCCGCCGCTCTCCCCGGTCGTCGACGCCGTCCGCGACACCGGACACGACGCCGAGGACCACCGCAACCTCTTCGCCGCCGTCGACAATCTCCGCATCCCCGTCGACTACCTCGCCCAGCTGTTCACCGCAGGCGACCCCGCCCCCGTCGACGCGGTCCTGCGCCGCCTCGCCGCCATGCGCGCCTACATGCGCGACATCAACCTCGGCCGGGAGCCGGACCCCGCCATCCCGCAGGCGGTCGGCATGAGCGAAGAGGAGATGTACGACATGTACCGCCTCCTGGCGCTGGCCAAGTACGACGAGCGCTATGTCATCCCGCCGGCGCACGCCGAGCAGGCTCACGACCTGGAGGAACTGGCCACCGAGTGCAGCCTGGACTACGAGGGCGGCCCGGGGATGGGCGGCTCCGGCCCGTTCGGGGAGGGATCCGGCGGAGCCGCCCCCATCGCCGTGGAGAACTACCTGGCCCTGCGCGACCGCCAGAGCTCCGACACCCCCGCCGCACCCGTCGACAAGGGCACCCGCGTCAACCTCCTCAACTGGGACGGCAAAGGCCAACCCCCCGGCCTCTTCCCCCCACCGGGGAACGGCAGCGATGGCACCGAAGGCGAGACGCGGCCATGAGGCGCAAGAAGCAGACCGCCGTGCAACCGCACACCGAGGCGTGGCACCCGAACGCCTGGCAGACCCACTCCCTGCTGCTGGCCTACCCGGGCGAGCAGTTCCCGGAACACCTGACCCTGGCCCGACGCGTCGCCACCACCCTGCCCGACCAGGTCGCCGAGCCACTGCTGCGCTTCGCCGACCACGCGGAGGACACGGCGGCCACGGACCTGGCCACCGACTACGTCGCCACCTTCGACCACCGCAAACGCTGCTGCCCCTACCTGACCTACTACGCCCACGGAGACACGAGGAAACGCGGTGTGGCCCTGGTGCGGCTGAAGCACACCTACGCCACCGCAGGCTGGCGCCTGAACGACGATGAGCTGCCCGACCACCTCGCCGTGGTCCTGGAGTTCGCCTCCGCCGAGCCCGCCGCCGGCCACCGGCTGCTCACCGAGCACCGTGCCGGACTCGAACTGCTGCGCCTGGCCCTGCGGGAGGACCGCTCCCCGTGGGCACACCTGCTTCGGTCGATCTCCGCCACCCTGCCCGCCCTCGCCGGCGACGAACGCGCGGCCGTCGCCCGACTCGCCGCCGAAGGCCCGCCCGAAGAACAGGTCGGCCTCGCCCCGTACACCCCGGAGTCGTACGTGCCCGCACGTCCTGGAGGTACGCGATGACCTGGACCACCGCGCTCGCCACCGCGGGTGAGGAGACCGGCACCGGGGGCGCCCTGCTATGGATCGCCCTTCCCTACCTCGCCCTCACCGTCTTCGTCCTCGGCCACGTCTGGCGCTACCGCTACGACAAGTTCGGCTGGACCACCCGCTCCTCCCAGCTCTACGAGAACCGGCTCCTGCGCATCGGCAGCCCGCTGTTCCACTTCGGCATCCTCGTCGTTCTCCTCGGCCACATCGGCGGCCTGCTCATCCCCAAGAGCTGGACCGAAGCCGCAGGCATCAGCGAGCACGCCTACCACGTCACCGCCGTCGCCCTCGGCACCATCGCCGGCATCGCCACCCTCGGCGGCATGACCATCCTCATCTACCGCCGCCGCACCGTCGGCCCGGTCTTCTCCGCCACCACCCGCAACGACAAGGCGATGTACTTCGCCCTCGCCGCGGCCATCACCCTCGGCCTGGCCGCCACGGTCGCCGCCAACGTCCTCGACGACGGCTACGACTACCGCGAAACCATCTCCCCCTGGTTCCGCTCCGTCTTCTACCTCCAGCCCGACCCCGCGCTGATGGCCGACGCCCCGCTGCTCTTCCAGCTCCACGCCCTCAGCGCCCTGCTGCTCTTCGCCGTCTGGCCCTTCACCCGCCTGGTCCACATGCTCACCGCACCCGTCGGCTATCTGACCCGCCCGTACATCGTCTACCGCAGCCGCGATGTCCAGCTGGGCGCCCACGCCCCTCACCGCGGCTGGGAACGAACCATCGATTGACCGCGCCGTTTCGAGCGGACTCGACGGCCAAAAGGCCACCGACGCGGTCTTCGAGTCGGCGGCGTCGCCGGCCTCCGAGCAAGCCGAGTACCGGCTGCACACCATCAAGTCCCTGCTCGTCGCCACGCTGGAGCGCTGACTTGGCCCACCCCGCCAAGTTCGTCGGCCAGGTCTCCAGCCACACCGAGCCGAACGCCTGCCCCGCGAGTGTGGCTGGCAGTGGCCGAGGACACGTCCGGATGGCGCCGGCTGGTGCACTCACCACGCCCGCGGCGATCCTCCAGGTCGACACGATCCGCGGCCTGCCCTGCTCACCGACCCCGGGGGCCTCGTCCTCCACAAGGCCACCGCCCACGTCGACACCGCAGGCGACGCCGAACTCGCCACCACTCTGGCCTCCACCACCGGCCGCACCACCATCGTCATCGGACACCGCCCCGCCACCACCCGCCGAGCCGACCGCATCGCCGTCCTGGAGAACGGACACGTCACCGAATAGGGCACATGGAACAACCCAGCTGGAAGGAGTACTCGCTTGGGCACGTGGGTGGGCAGCCGGTCATCCGAGCCGCCGACACCAGGCGGACTGCGGTTTGCCTTCTACGGGCGGGGGCCGACGGAGGACTTCCAGGACCCGGCCAGCTCCCGGGGCTGGCAGTTGCTGCGTGCGCAGGCGCTGGTCGCCGGGCACGGACGGTCACCGCCGAGTTCTTCGACGTCGGGCACAGCCGGGTGCTGCCCTGACCCCGCCGCCCGGAAGCCGCCCGCCTCATCGACGCACTGGCCGCCCCGGAACGAAACGTCGACGCGGCGGTGCCGTGTCCGTCGGCGGCCGACCCGGACCGCAACCTGCACCGCAGCGGCGGCCGCGCCAACCTTTTGCGCTGCGGCCTGTGTGCGCGGCGGAGGGACTCCTACTGGTCTCACGATCGCCCGGCCTACCGCTGCCGCCACGGCCGCACCAGCGCCACCGGCCCCGGCCGGCCACGCAACACCTACCTCCGCAAGGACCGCATCCTGGCCCACCTGCCCGCTCTGCTACTCCGCCTCACCGAAGCGACGAGCCGGCGGATCCCGAAGCGGCAGCCGCCCGGCTGCGGGCCGGGAACGTGACGCTGACCTACGACCCGGGGGACCAGACACTGACCGCCGGCACCCCGACGAGGAAGGATCCGCATCGCCTGAGCCCAGCGCCCCCTCCACCGCCAGGGACGGACGCAGCAAAATGCACCCGTTCCTCACTCCAGGTGAGAGCCGGGTGCCAATGACACCTGCCCGCGAACCCGCGGTTGTGGGGCAATTATGTGTCCGAGGGGGGACTTGAACCCCCACGCCCTTTACGGGCACTAGCACCTCAAGCTAGCGCGTCTGCCATTCCGCCACCCGGACCGGGTTGCCGTGCCGCGGCAGAGGGCCGCGGGGCACCCCCAACGATACCAAGGATTGGCAGGTGACTCGCACCGGTTTCCGGTTACGGACCGTGGCGGCCGGTTCCGGTGTGTGGCCGCCGGGGGCCCCGGCCCGTCGGTGGGGCGGCGGGCCGGGGCGGTCGGGGGTGTGGCGGGGTCAGGCGCGGAGGCGGTGGAGGTGGGCGGCGGAGCGGCGGGCCGTGGTGAAGGAGCCGGCCGGGTTCGTGGCGGGGTCCACCGCGTCGTCGCGTTCGACGAGCCAGTTGTGGTACTTGCGGTACCGGCCGCGGGTGACGGTGCCGATGAAGCGCTGGTAGCCGATGTCGCCGTCGCCCACGTCCACCATGTGGTAGCCGTCGCGGGACGCCTCGTCGTGCTCGCCGTCCTTGACGTGGAACAGCGGGAAGCGGCGCGGGTCGGCCGTGACGTAGTCCAGCGGGTCGAACGGCGCCGGGGTGCCGTCCGGGCGGACGCTGAAGCGGTGGACGCCGGTGTAGGCCCAGTAGATGTCCATCTCCAGGAACACCAGGTCCGGGTCCGTCTCGGCGAGCATCAGGTCGTAGATCCGCACCGTCGGGTCGTCCGTGCAGAAGCCGAACTCGTTGCCGTGGTTGTGCTGGTAGAACCGCAGGCCGCGGCGCCGGGCCGCCGCGCCGTAGGCGTTGAACTCGGCCGCGGCCCGCTTGACGCCGTCGACCGTGGTGCCGTAGCGGAACGGGCCGTCCCAGGTGCCGACGTACGGCAGGTCCAGGGCCTCGGCGTCGTCGAGGACCTGCTCCAGGCTGGTGGCGAAGGAGTAGCCCGCCGGGTCGTCGACGTGGTACGAGACGTGGCTGCCGATGGCGCGCAGGCCGTGGTCGCGGGCCAGGCGGCGCAGCCGGGGCAGGGTGATGGGGCCGTTGCCCTGGGTGTAGCCGGCGTATTCGACCTGGTCGTAGCCGTAGTGCTCCAGGGCGTCGAAGACCTTGCCGAAGCCGACCGTGCCGACCTGGTCGCGGAGGGTGTACAGCTGGATGCCGAGGCGGCCCCGCGGCACGGCGGGGCGGCCGTGGCAGCGGTCGCGGCGGCCGTGCGCGGCCGCGTCCGGGGCGGCGGCGGCCGTGCCGGCGACGGCCGCCGCGGTGGCGCCGGCGGCGACGCCGAGGAATCTGCGTCTGTTGAGGGCGTGGGCGAGTTCTTCGCTGGGTCTGGTGGACATGGCGTCGCTCCTTGGGCGCGAGTGGGCTAGTCGAGGCCGGCCAACGACAGCAGCAGGGACTTCACGTCGGTCGCCGGTACGGGACCCGAGGTCGCCCCGGGCCGGGTGGTGATCAGCACGGGGCCGTCCCGCTCGTCGTCCGGGAGGCGGCCGTGGGTGCCGCGCACCGGGGCGGGGTCGAGCGGGACGACGGCCAGGCGGTAGCGCAGCCCGGCCTTCTTGCGGGCGATCGCGGAGACCGCGCGCAGGCGTACGTACGGGTCGGTGGGGTCCATGAACAGCTCGGCGGGGTCGTAGCCGGGTTTGCGGTGGATCTCGACGAGCTGGGCGAAGTCCGGGGCACGGTCGTCGTCGAGCCAGTAGTAGTACGTGAACCAGGCGTCCGGCTCCGCCACCGCGACCAGTTCGCCGGCGCGCGGGTGGTCCAGGCCGTGGGCCTTCTTGCCGGTCTCGGAGAGGACGTCGGCGACGCCGGGGAGCCGGGTGAGGATCTCCCGGGTGGCCTCGACGTCGGCGGGGTCGCGGACGTAGACGTGGGCGATCTGGTGGTCCGAGACCGCGAAGGCGCGCGACGCCCACGGGTCGAGGTACTCCATGCCGTCCTGGGTGTAGACCTCCAGCAGCCCGGCCTTGCGCAGCGCGCGGTTGACGTCCACCGGCTTGGCGGCCTGCGTGATGCCGTACTCCGACAGCACCACGGTCTCCGCGTCCGCCGCCCGCGCGTCCGCCAGCAGCGGCGCCAGCGCGTCGTCCAGCTCGCGGGCGGCGGCGTGCGAGCGCGGGTCGTCGGGGCCGTAGCGCTGCAGGTCGTAGTCGAGGTGCGGGAGGTAGACGAGGGTGAGGTCGGGGCTGTACGCGTCGAGGATGTGCCGCGAGGCGTCGATGATCCACTGCGAGGAGGCGATGCTCGCGGTGGGCCCCCAGTAGTTGAAGAGGGGGAAGGTGCCGAAGGCGGCGGTCAGTTCGTCGTGCAGCTCCGGCGGCCGGGTGTAGCAGTCCGGCTCCTTGCGGCCGTCGGCGTAGTAGACGGGGCGCGGGGTGACGATGTAGTCGGTGTCCATGCCCATCGCGTACCACCAGCAGACGTTGGCCACGGTGTAGCCGGGGTACGCCCGCCGGGCGGCGTCCCACAGCTTGTCGCCGCCGACGAGCGCGTTGTGCTGGCGCCAGAGGAAGACCTCGCCCAGCTCGCGGAAGTACCAGCCGTTGGCGACGATCCCGTGTTCCGCCGGCGGCTCGCCGGTGAGGATCGTCGACTGCACGGTGCAGGTGACGGCGGGCAGCGGCGGCGTCAGCGCGCTGTTCGAGCCGGCGTCGGCCAGCGCGCGCAGGTGGGGCATGTGGTCGAGGAGGCGCGGCGTGAGGCCGACGACGTCGACGACGACCAGCCGCTTCGGGGGCGTCATGGCAGCTCCTTCAGGCCGAGCGAGGTGAGCAGGTCGCGGGCGACGGACAGCTCGGCGGCGATGCCGTCGGCGAGCTGCGCGCGGCTGCGCGGCCGCAGGTGGGCGGGCAGCGCCTGCCAGGTGTACGTCTCCACTTCCAGGTGCCGCGTGAGCGGCGCGGGGCCGCCGACGAGGCGCGCCAGCGTCTCTTCGAGCACCGGCGTCGTCGCCGTCAGCGGCGGCTCCAGCGGCGCGTGCAGCGGTACGTGGAAGTGGGCGCGCCAGGGGCCGTCGTCGGGGAGGCCGCCGGCCAGGGCCTCGTCGAGGTCGTCGGTGGCGCGCACGGAGCCGTCGGCGGCGCGGATGCGGGTCTGGTGCAGGAACCGCGGCTCCGCGAAGGCGGCGAGCGCGGTCCGTACGCCGGGCTCGGCCGGCCGGTCCGCGACCAGCGCCGCCGACAGCTGCGACTTGACGACGGGCAGGCCGGCGCCGGTGATGCCGGCGATGGCGGTGGCCGGGTCCTCGAAGGAGGTGGCCAGGTGGCAGGTGTCGACGCAGACGCCGATGCGCTCGGCGGGCGGCGCGCCCTCCGCGGTGAGCGCGGCGACGGCGTCGGCGGTGGTCTCGACCGTGCAGCCGGGCTCCGGCTCCAGGCCGACGCGGATGGAGCGGCCGGTCAGCTCCTCGATGGCGTCGAGGCGGGCGGCCAGGGTGCCCAGCGCGGTCAGCGACGCCTTGCGGGCGGCGTCGTCGAAGCCGGTGCGCCAGGCGAGCGGGAGGGTGGAGATGGTGCCCTCGGTGACGTCGTCGGGCAGCAGCGCGGCGAGCAGCCGGGCCAGCTCGACGGTGTGGTCGAGGCGCTCGGGCTCGGTCCAGTCGGGGCGGTAGACGCGGTACTTGACGACCTCGTCGCCGAACCCCTGGTAGGGGAAGCCGTTGAGGGTGACGGCCTCCAGGCCGCGGTCGTCGAGTTCCTTCTTCAGCCGCCGCAGCGCGGCGGGGTCGGAGCCGAGGGTGCGTACGGCGTCGCGCGCGAGCCACAGGCCGATGCCCAGCCGGTCGCGGCCGAGCCGGCGGCGCACCGGCTCGGCGTGGTCGCGCAGCTGCGCCATCACCCCGTCGAGGTCCTCGGCGGGGTGCACGTTGGTGCAGTACGCGAGGTGGACGAGGGAGCCGTCGGGGTGCCGGAAGCGCATGGCTCAGCTTCCCCCTCGCAGGATGGAGTTCCCCTCGTACGTGGCCCCGCCGGCCTCCGGCTTCTCCGGCTCCAGCTCCAGCCGGCCGCTCTGGCCGTAGAACTCCACCGGGTTCTGCCACAGCACCTTGTCGACGTCGGCGTCGGTGAAGCCGGCGGCGAGCATGGCGTCGGCGGTCTTGCGGGTCTTGAGCGGGTCGCTCCTGCCCCAGTCGGCGGCGGAGTTGACCAGCATCCGCTCGGTGCCGTACTCGCGCAGGATGCGGACCATGCGGTCCTCGTCCATCTTCGTGTCGGGGTAGATGGAGAACGCCGCCCAGCAGCCGCTGTCCTTGGCGGCGGCCACGGTCGTCTCGTTGAGGTGGTCGAGGATGACGAGCCCGGGCGCCAGCCGGGACTCGCGTACGACGTCGAGGGTGCGGGCGAGGCCGGCGGCCTTGTCGCGGTGCGGCGTGTGGACTATGGCGGGCAGCCCGTGGTCGGCGGCCAGCTCCAGCTGCGCGGCGAGCGCCCGGTCCTCCGCCGGGGTCATGGAGTCGTAGCCGATCTCGCCGACGGCGACGACGTGGTCCTTCAGCAGGTAGCGCGGCAGCTCGTCCAGGACCGGCAGCAGGCGCGGGTCGTTGGCCTCCTTGGGGTTGAGGGCGAGCGTGCAGTGGTGCGCGATGCCGTACTGGGCGGCGCGGAAGGGCTCCCAGCCGAGCAGCGAGTCGAAGCAGTCGTAGAAGCTCTCCGGGGAGGTACGGGGCTGCCCCAGCCAGAAGGAGGGCTCGACGAGGGCGCGCACGCCCGCGTCGTACATGGCCGCGTAGTCATCGGTCGTGCGGGACGTCATGTGGATGTGCGGGTCGAAGATGCGCATCACACCTCCTTGCGGGTGAGGTCGAGTATCCGGTCGAGGTCGGCCGGGACGGCGCGGCCGGCGGCGGTCCGCTCGCGGGCGTAGTCGGCGAGCATGCGGGCGAGTTCCGCGTCGCCGGCGGCGCGTTCGGCCAGACCCGCGATCTCGTCCGCGGGCACACCGGTGAACAGGCACTTCAGGACGGCCTGCCGCCAGGCGTGGTCCCCGAGGTGCGCGGCGGCGTACGGGCCGAGGGCGGCGGCGACCAGGCGGGTGTCGTTCGTCCGCAGCGCGTCCTCGACCAGCGGTACGGCGCCGGGGCCGAGGCCGAGGTGCGGCAGCGCGCGCAGCACGGCGCGGCGTTCCGCGGCGTCGCCGCGGTCGTAGACGCGGGCGGCGACCTGCTCGTCGGCGCGCGCGGCGTGCAGGATCAGCACGCGTACGGTGTCGGCGGCCGCGGCGCCGCAGCGGCGGCGGGCGGCGGCGAAGTGCGCCTCCCAGGCGAGCAGTCCGGCGCTGGGGCCGGGGGTGTCCGCGGCGGCGTCGGCGAGCGCGGCGGCGAGCCACTCGCGGGCCTCGGGCGTGAGGCCGGCGTCGACGGACGCGCGCAGGGCGGCGACCGCCGTGGCGCCTGCCGCGGGTTCGGCCGCGGGTGCGTCGGCGGGTGCGTCGGGGTTGGGAGTCACCACTGCGCGGCTCCTTTCACTCGGGTCTGGGCGGTGGCGCGCGGCGGCCGGACGCCGGGACGCCGCACGGCCCCGGCGGGCCGGCGGGCCCCGCGCGCCGGCGCGGCGGCGACCGGTGCGGACGGCGGGCGCGGGCTCAGCACGGCACCGCTCCCCTCGCCCGCGCCTCTTCCTCCGCCGCGCGCAGGAAGCGGATGGAACTCCCCGCCAGCTCGGGCCCGGCGTGCGAGTGCCGCGGCAGCTCGACGCTGATCAGGCCCCGGTAGCCGGTGGTCTGCAGGGCTTCGAGGACGGCCGGGAAGCCGATCTCCCCCTCGCCGAACGGGAGGTGCTCGTGCACCCCCCGGCACATGTCCTCGATCTGCACGTGCGCCAGCCACGGCGCGGCGGCGCGCACGCAGTCGGCGGGCAGCGCCTCCTCCAGGCACTGGCAGTGCCCGATGTCGAGGGTCAGTGCCAGCGCCGCCGGGTCGCCCAGCTCCTCGCGCAGCCGGTGGAAGCCGGCCAGGTCGTACAGCAGGTGGCCGGGCTCCGGCTCGACGGCGAGCGGCACGCCGACGGCGTCCGCGGCCTGCAGCACCGGGGCCAGCTCCGCGCCCAGCCGCTTCCAGGCCTCCGGCTCCGACACCCCGTACGGGCGCGTGCCGCTGAAGCAGTGCACGGCGCCCGCGCCCAGCTCGGCGGCGACGTTCACGGCGGTGCGCAGCAGCCGGGCGCGTACGGCGCGGGCCTCGGGGTCGGGGTCGAGGAGCGTGGGGTGGTGCTTGCGGCGCGGGTCGAGGACGTAGCGGGCGCCGGTCTCGATCGTCACCGCGAGCCCGTGCCGGGCCAGCAGCCGCCGCACGGTGGCCGTGCGGGCGGGCAGGTCGGGCGCGAGCGGGTCGAGGTGCATGTGGTCGAGGGTGAGCGCGATGCCGTCGTAGCCGAGGTCGGCGAGGAGCGCGACGGCGTCGGTGAGGCGCAGGTCGGTCAGGCCGTTGGTGCCGTAGGCCAGGCGCAGCCGGGTCATGTCGGGCTCACCTTCCTCGCGAGCCGGCGGGCGACGGGCACGAGGGCCAGCAGCGCGGCGGCGCTGCCCGGCGCGCCGGCGCGGGCGGCGAGCGCGGACTGCAGCGGGATCATGGCGCGGATGCCGCCGCCGACGGCGCGCTGGGTGAGCTGCGGGCTGGGGTTCAGGGCGGCGTGCAGGTACGGGCGGACGGCGGTGGCGGCGTACGCGCCGGCGAGGAGGTCGCCGGGGGTGAGCGCCAGCCGGGGCCCGCCGGGGCCGGCCGGTGGTGCGCCGGATGGCGCGCCGGCGGCCGTCCGCGGGCGGGGACGCGGCTGCGGATCCGGCCCGGGATACGGGTCGTTGCCGCGGCGCAGGGTGACGGCGACCGCGGTGGTGACGGCCAGGCCGGCGAGCGGCACGGCCGTCGACCCGCCTTCCACCTCGCGGCGCGAGACGACGGTGACCGCGTAGGTGTGGATGCCGAGGAGGACGGCGGCGGCGAGCGGGCCGTCGGCGGCGGCGGTCCAGCCGGCGCGGACGCCGCCGCGCGGGCGCGGCGGCACGGACGGGGTGCCGGCGGCCGGCCGGGCGACGGGTACGGACGCGTCGTGCGCGGACCCGGTGCGTGCGTATCCGCCGCCGACGAGCCCGGCGCGTCCGGCACCGGCGCCCGCCCACCCGGCGGCGGCAGCCCCGTCCCTCCCCGCCGCCGCGGCGGTGGCCGACGCGCCGAGGAGCAGGTCCAGGGTGCGGGCGGCGGCCATCGCGGCGGGTCCGGCGGGTGTGTCCTTGAGCTTCATGTCGTACGCCCACACCGCGCCCGCGACCGCGGTGGCGAGGGCGAGCGGCCGGCGGCCCGCGGCGGCGGCCAGACCGAGGCCCGCCGCGGTCAGGGCGGCGGCGGCGGTCAGCGCGGCGCGGGGGGTGATCCGGCCGGACGGGAGGGGGCGCTGCGGGCGCTCGACGGCGTCGACGTCGCGGTCGGCGTAGTCGTTGAGGGCCATCCCCGCTTCGTAGAGGCAGAGGGAGGAGCCGACGGCCAGCGCGGTGCCCCGGTTGGGCCGCAGCCCGGCGGCGGCGGCGCCGGCGAGGGCGTCGCCGGGGACGGTGAACAGCGCGGAGACGCGGAGCAGCTCGACCCAGGCGCGGGCCCGCGCGGCCTTCGACGGGGCCGGCCGGCGGCCCTGGGCGCTGCGCGCCTCCGGCTCGGTGGGCCCGGCGGTGCGCGGCCGGCGCAGCACCGAGGTCCCGCCGCCGGGCGCCGAGGCGGCGGCGAGCAGCCCGGCTCCGGCGGCCGCCGCGGCGGCGACGGCCCCGCGCCCCGCCGACGGGGCGTCGCGGCCCGCCGATGCGGCGCGGTCCACCGGTACGGCGTCAAAGCCCACCAATACGGCACCGGGGTCCACCGATACGGCATCGCGGCCCGCCGAGACGGCGCTGCGGTCCACCGGTACGGCGTCACGGCCCACCGATGAACCGTCGCCGTCAGGCCGTACCCGCGCGGCCACCCCCGCGGCGCCCGCGCCGGGCACGTCCCCGGAGCCGGCTGCGGCGGCCGGTGCGCCCCGGCGGCGCCGGACCGCGGCCCCCGCGCCCAGCGCGAGCAGCCCGGCCGCTCCGGCCAGCGCGGCGGCCGACGCCGGCCGGCGGGCCGCCCGTGCCGTACGCCCGCCCCGGGACAGGGCGCCCGCACCCGCGGACCCCGCGCCCAGCGCCAGCAGTCCGGCGAGGCCGGCCAGCGCCGCGCCGGTGCGCGGCGCACCCGCGGCCGCCCGCGCGCCGGCCGCCCGCGGGCCCGGGCCGGGCAGCCCGATGCCGCCCGGCCGTGTCGCGGTCGCCGGGCGGCGGGTTCCGGTGTGCCCCGTGCGGTGTGTGCCGTGCGCCGGCCCGCCCGGGCCGGCGCCGTTCGGGGCGCTCATTCCGGCACCCGCAGGCGGTCCGCGACGGCGAGCAGTTCGCGCCACTGGTCGGCGAGCCCGGGCGGGCCGCCGTCCGGGTCCTTGAAGAAGAACCCGAGGCCCGGCACCGGCCCCGTCATCCCGGCCTCGTGGGCGCGGGCGACGATCCGGACGAGGTCGAGGACCAGCGGCGCGGCGAGCGCGGAGTCGCAGCCCTGCCAGATGGTCTGGAGCACCATGCGGGTGCCGAGGAAGCCGTCGAAGACGACGTGGTCCCAGGCGGTCTTCCAGTCGCCGAGTGCGGGGACGTCGTCGATGTGCACCTCGCCGTCGACGCCGACGCCGAGGGAGTCGGCGAGGACGCGCTCCTTGCCGACGTTCTTGGCCGCCGCGGCGGCCGGGTCGCCGGCGAGGTTGGCGCCGTCGCCGCCGCCGAGGAGGTTGGTGCCGGACCAGGCGCGTACCTCCAGCGCCCGCTGCAGGAACATCGGCGCCAGCACCGAACGCAGCAGCGTCTGCCCGGTCTTGCCGTCGCGCCCGGCGTAGGGCACGCCGGCGGCGGCGGCCTGCTCGTGCAGCCGCGGGTGGTGCAGGCCGGTGGAGGGGGTGAAGTTCACGTACGCGCAGCCGGCCCTGAGGGCGGCCGCGGCGTAGCAGGACGAGGCGGGCAGCGCGTCGTCCGCGGCGACCGGCTCGGTGGAGGCGACGTTGACGACGACGACGCGGGCGAGGTTGCGGCGGCGGGCGAAGTCGGCGATGTCGGCGGCGTACGAGGAGATCAGCGACTCCTCGTCGTACGGCTCGCCGGGCGCCGGCCCGCCGTTGCGTATCTCCTCGTCGGCGGCGGCGAGTTCGGCGCCGACGGCGGCGGGCAGCCCGTGCGGGAGCACGCCGCCGGCGGCGAGTTCCTCCGCGCGCTTGGGCAGGGGGGTGCTGGCCACGTCGTGGCCGCCGAAGACCAGCCGGCCCGGGGCCGGCAGCCCGCAGCCGGCGAAGGGCGGGGTCTCGGTGACCAGGCCGGCGGCGGGGTGGAGTCCGGCGGCCAGCGCGGCGCAGCCGGTGATCACGGTCGTGGCGACGGAGCCGCGGGCGCCGACGAGCCAGACGCCGGTATCGGGGGTCACCGGGTTCGCCGGTCTCGGCAGGGTGTCTTGTGGATTGACCGTCACGGCTGCTGCCTCCCACGTGTGTTCAGTTCAGTACACGGTGCCCGCGGGCGGGGGGTGTCGTGACCCCCCGCCCACGGCTTTCACGGGAGATCCTTCACCCTGATGTTGCGGAACGACACCTGGTCGTCGTCACCGTGGTTCTGGATCCCGATATGTCCCTCCGCAAGGCTGCGGACGGGGTCGGTGTTGGTGAAATCGTTGATCTTCACGTCGTTGAGCCAGACCTCCAGGTGCTCGCCCTCGACGCGGAGTTCGAAGGTGTTCCACTCCCCCGGCGGGTTGAGCGCCTTGTCTCGCGCGGCGATGTCGGCGGACTGGAAGCCGTAGACGGCACCGGTGGTCTTGTCCGGGGTGTCGGTGGCGTCGATCTGGATCTCGTAGCCGTTGTTCACGGCCGACCAGGGGTCGTCGGACGGCGGGAAGCCGATGAAGACGCCGGAGTTGTCGTCGCCCGCCATCATCCAGTCGAGCTTCAGGGAGTACGAGGTGAACTTCATGGCCTCGTACCAGAGCATGCCCATGCCGCCTTCCGAGGTCAGAATGCCGTCCTCCAGGCGGAACGATCCCGGTCCGGCCTGCTTCCACCCCTCCGTGGAGGTGCCGTCGAAGATCGGAGTGTAGTCGGTTTCACCAGAGCCGCAGTCCGACTCGGCGACCCCGGCTGCGTACAGGATGCCGCCGAGCAGATGCATGCGGAACTGCGGCTCCGCGAAGGACTCCTTCGTGTGCCCGCCGCCGGTGTAGAAGGCCCGGCCGCCCTCGTACGTCTGGTACCAGGCGATGGGGTGGTCCTCGCCCATGTTGCCGCCGCCGTACGAGTCCTCGTCGAGGGTGGCCAGGACGTGCACCTGTCCGCGCGGGTTGGTGCGGTAGTTGTACCACTCGTCGATGCGTACCCACTCGGCGTCCAGGTGGGCCGTGGCGGGGTGGTTGCGGTCCTCGACCTTGACCGTCGCCTGCGGGGTCCCCGGCGGGTGCGAGTCAAAGTACGCGCCGACCAGGCCGCCGTAGAACGGCCAGTCGTACTCGGTGTCGGCGGCCGCGTGGACGCCGACGTAGCCGCCCCCGTCGCGCACGTAGTCCTCGAAGGCGCGCTGCTGGGCGCCGTTGAGGACGTCGCCGGTGGTGGAGAGGAAGACGACGGCGTTGTACTGCTGGAGGTGGCCCGGCGTGAACGCGCCGGAGTCCTCGGTGGCGTCGACGGTGAAGCCGTTGTCGGCGCCGAGTTGCCGGATGGCCGCGATGCCGTCCGGGATGGAGTCGTGGCGGAAACCCGCTGTCTTGGAGAAGACGAGGATGCGCTCGCCGTCGCGCTTCTTCGCGGGCCGTTCTGCGCGGGCGACGGACGGGTTGATGGCCACTGCGCCGATCACCGCGGCCGCCGCGCCGATCACCGATCGCCTGGAAGCTGTCATCTCGGATCGCTCCTTGAGTATGAGGGAGGCCCCGCCGGCGTGGGGTCCGGCGGGGCCCGGCTTGTCAGCCTGTGGTGAGGGTGAAGTCGTCCACGTCGTACAGCGCACCCGTGCCGCTGCCGGCGAAGACGAGGTAGAGCGCGGTGGTGCCGTCCGGGGCGCCCGACAGGGGGGCCGTGACGTCCTGGAACGTGTCCCATCCGCCGGTGACCGGCACCTCGGTGGAGCCGAGGAGCGTCCCGTCGGGGGCGCCCGCACGCACTTCGAGGGTGCCGCCGCTGCCGGCGGAGGAGATCCGGGCAGTCATCCGGGTGGCGTCCGACAGCACCCAGGGTTCGAAGGCGATCCAGTCGCCGGCGTTGATCTCGCCGACCGTCCTGCCGCCGTGGGCCGCCGGCTTGTTCTGCGGCGCGACGCCCCGGGAGCTGTCGTAGTGCTCGGCCTGGCGGTGCCGGGGCTGCAGCTTGGCCTGGTCGGTCCCGGTCAGGGCGCCCTGGCCGCCGCCTCCGCCGTCGGTGTACGTGGCGGTGAGGCCGCCGTAGAGGTCGGCGTCGGGGTCGTGCTCGCCGTCGGCGGCGGTCTTCAGGGTGCCGCTGCAGCCGTGGACGGCGGTCAGCTCGTGGCCGTGGGAGTCGTGGCCGAGGAGGTAGGCGACCCGGACCTCGGAGCAGTCGACGGTCCCGTCCTCCGGGTCGGTGACGGTGACCTCGAAGGGCACGTCGTCGCCGAAGGAGAAGGACTGGCCGTCCCGCGGCAGGTCCAGGGTCACGGTGGGCGCGGTGTTGCCGACGGTGATCTGCACGTTGGCGCTGCCGGTGCGGCCGTCGGGGTCGGTGGCGGTGAGGGTGACGCGGTAGGTGCCGTTCTCGGCGTACGTGTGCGCGGGGTGGGGCTGGTCGGAGGTGGCGCCGTCGCCGAAGTCCCAGGCGTACGTCAGCTCGGTGCCGTCGGGGTCGGTGGTGCCGTCGGAGGAGAACCGGACGGCCAGGGGGGCCTGCCCGGAGGTGACGTCGGCGGCGGCCTCGGCGACCGGGGAGGCGCCGCCGGTCATGTTCTCGATGCGGTAGAGGGCGGAGTTCTCGTCGCCGCCGAAGTAGCCGGTGCCGTAGTCGAGGACGTAGAGGGCGCCGTCGGGGCCGAAGTCCATGTCCATCACCTGGGTGCCGGTCCAGGGGAAGTCGTTGATGGACCGGACCCCGCCGGAGCCGTCGCCCGTGATGTTCTTGATCCACTGGCGGCCGAACTCGCCGGCGAAGAAGTCGCCCTCGTACGCGTCGGGGAAGGCGACGGCGGAGCCGGGGTCGACCTCGTCCCGGCGGTAGACCGGGCCGGCCATCGGGGACTCGGAGCCGCCGCCGAACTCGGGGACGGAGTCGCCGTCGTAGGGAATCCAGGCGGGCTGGGCGGGGGGCAGCTCGGTCAGGCCGGTGTTGTGCGGCGAGTCGTTGACGGGAGCGCCGCAGTCGAACGCGCCGCCGGAGGTCTCCGAGGCGAAGTCGTAGTCGACGTAGGCGTCGCCCGCGCCGGTGCAGTACGGCCAGCCGAAGTTCCCGGGCTCGGTGATCCGGTTGAACTCGACCTGGCCGCCGGGGCCGCGGCTGTCGCTCGCAGCGCCCGCGTCGGGGCCGTAGTCGCCGAGGTAGACGGTACCGGTGGCCTTGTCGACGCTCATCCGGAACGGGTTGCGGAAGCCCATCGCGTAGATCTCGGGCCGGGTCCTTTCGGTGCCGGGCGCGAAGAGGTTGCCGGCCGGGATGTCGTACGAGCCGTCGGCGTTGACCTTGATCCGCAGCACCTTGCCGCGCAGGTCGTCGGTGTTGGCGGCGGACCGCTGGGCGTCGAACGCCGGGTTGCGGTCGGCCCGTTCGTCGATGGGCGTGTAGCCGTCGGAGGCGAAGGGGTTGGTGTCGTCACCGGTGGACAGGTACAGGTTGCCCTCGGCGTCGAAGTCGATGTCGCCGCCGACGTGGCAGCACAGGCCCCGGGAGGCCGGCACGTCGAGGATCCCCTGCTCGCTGCCCCGGTCCAGGGTGCCGTCCTCGTTCAGCACGAAGCGGGACAGCCGGTTCACCCCGTCGAAGGGCTCGAAGTCGGCGGGGGTGCCCGTCTCGGGGGCGCCGCCCCCGGGGGTGTCGAGGGGCGGTGCGTAGTAGAGGTAGATGAAGCGGTTCTGCTCGAATCCGGGGTCGACGCCGACGCCCTGCAGCCCCTCCTCGTCGTTGGCGTACACCTCCAGCTTGCCGGCGACCTTCGTCGTACCGGCGGCGTCCGTCAGCCGCAGCGTGCCGTCGCGCGAGGTGTGCAGGACCGCGCGGTCGGGCAGCACGGCCATGGTCATGGGCTCGCCCGTCTCGGGCTCGCCCTTAGCCAGCGTCACCTGCTGGAACTCCGCGGCGGCGGGGCCGTCGTGGCCGGGCTGCGCGGACCCGCTGGCGGACGTGCCCAGCACGACGGCGGGGACGGCCAGCAAGGCGGCCGCCGCCGTCGCGACGGTTCTCCGGACTCTTCTGGTGCGCACCTGATCTCTCCTGCCGAGAGTGGGGGGTTTATGTCAGGGACATCACAGGAACGTAACCGCCTTTTGCAGCATAGAGAAGTCCTTTGACAGGAACTTCAGTTATCTTCATCCTTGATGGGGACAAAGTGCTCTCCAGACATGCCGGAGCGGCCCGGCGGCAGCAGCCGCCGGGCTCCACTCCCCGCCGTGACGGCGGTCAGTCGCCGCCGAAGGCGGCGTCGAACGACGTCTGCGGCGGCTCGAAGTCGAGGGCCTTCAGCGCCCGCAGCGCCTCGGGGGCGCCCTGCAGCCGGTCCATGCCGGCGTCCTCCCACTCCACCGAGATCGGCCCTTCGTAGCCGATCGAGCGGAGCATCCGGAAGCAGTCCTCCCACGGCACGTCGCCGTGGCCGACCGAGACGAAGTCCCAGCCGCGCCGCGGGTCGCCCCAGGGCAGGTGCGAGCCCAGCCGGCCGTTGCGGCCGTCCAGCCGCTTGCGGGCCTCCTTGCAGTCGACGTGGTAGATGCGGTCCTTGAAGTCCCACAGGAACCCGACCGGGTCGAGGTCCTGCCAGACGAAGTGGCTGGGGTCGAAGTTCAGCCCGAACGCGGGCCGGTGGCCGACCGCCTCCATCGCCCGGTGCGTCGTCCAGTAGTCGTACGCGATCTCCGACGGGTGCACCTCGTGTGCGAAGCGCACGCCCTCGGCGTCGAACACGTCCAGGATCGGGTTCCAGCGGTCGGCGAAGTCCTGGTAGCCGCGCTCGATCATGTGCGGCGGCACCGGCGGGAACATCGCCACCAGGTGCCAGATCGACGAGCCGGTGAAGCCGATGACGGTGTCCACGCCGAAGGCCGCGGCGGCCCGCGCCGTGTCGGACATCTCGGCGGCGGCCCGCTGCCGGACGCCCTCGGGCTCGCCGTCGCCCCAGATGCGGGCGGGGAGGATGGCCTGGTGGCGCTCGTCGATGGGGTTGTCGCAGACCGCCTGGCCGACCAGGTGGTTGGAGATCGCCCAGCACTTCAGGCCGTACTTCTCCAGCAGCTGGTGGCGGCCGTCGAGGTAGCCGGGCTCGTGCAGGGCCTTGTCCACCTCGAAGTGGTCGCCCCAGCAGGCGAGTTCGAGGCCGTCGTAGCCGAATTCGCGGGCCAGCCGGCAGACCTCCTCCAGGGGGAGGTCCGCCCACTGGCCGGTGAACAGGGTGAAGGACCGGGGCATCGTGCGCTGCCTCTTTCTCCGGAGTGCCTCCGGGGGTGATCGGCTGATCCGGGTCGGGTCAGGCCTCGTCGGACTGGGCTACGGGCGTGAAGACCGCGTTCTTCTCCGCGCTCTCCTCCACGGCCGCCAGCACCCGCTGCACCTGCAGCCCGTCCGCGAAGGACGGCGCGGGCTGCGCGCCGGCGGCGATGGCGTGGACGAGGTCGCGGACCTGGTGGACGAAGGTGTGCTCGTACCCGAGCCCGTGGCCCGGCGGCCACCACGCCTCCAGGTACGGGTGCTCCGGCTCGGTGACCAGGATGCGGCGGAAGCCCGCGGTCTCGGCCGGCTCCGCGTGGTCGTGGAACTCCAGCTCGTTGAGCCGCTCCAGGTCGAAGGCGAGCGAGCCCGCCTCGCCGTTCAGCTCCACCGACAGGGCGTTCTTGCGGCCCGACGCCATCCGGCTGACCTCGAAGGAGGCCAGCGCCCCGGAGGACGTCCGGCCGGTGAACAGGGCCGCGTCGTCCACCGTGACCGGGCCGCGCTCGCCGCCGCCGGCCGCCGCGCCGGAGAGCCCGGCCGCCGCCGACGGCAGCGGGCGCTCCTTGACGAACGTCTCGGTCTGCGCCGAGACGCCCACCAGCGGCTCGCCGGTGAGGAACTGGGCCAGGTCGACGATGTGCGCGCCGAGGTCGCCGAGCGCCCCGGAGCCCGCCTTCTCCCGCTGCATCCGCCAGGCGAGCGGGAACTCCGGGTCGACGAGCCAGTCCTGCAGGTACGTCACACGCACGTGCCGCAGCGCACCCAACCGGCCGCGGGCGATCAGCTCCCGCGCGTACGCCAGGGCCGGCACCCGGCGGTAGTTGAACCCGACCATGGCCAGCTGGCCGCGCTCCCGCGCCCGGGCCGCCGCGTCGGCCATCGCCTCGGCCTCGGCGACGGTGTTGGCGAGCGGCTTCTCGCACAGCACGTGCTTGCCCGCCTCCAGCGCGGCGACGGCGATCTCCGCGTGGCTGTCGCCCGGCGTGCACACGTCGACGAGCTGCACGTCGTCCCGGGTGATGAGCCGGCGCCAGTCGGTCTCCGTGGCGGCCCAGCCCAGCTTGCGGGCCGCGGTGGCCACCTTGTCCTCGTCGCGGCCGCAGACCGCGGCCATGACGGGGTGCAGCGGAAGGTCGAAGACCCGGGCGGCGGTACGCCAGCCCTGCGAGTGGGCCGCCCCCATGAACGCGTAGCCGACCATGCCGACGCCCAGCGCGGGTGCGGTCGTGTCGTGGGACATAGAACTCCTTGTCAGTAGGCTGCTTCCGGCGCGCCGCAGTCTCTTTCCCTACTCCTTCAGGGGCGTGCGGCTCCTGGCGCTGGAATACCCGTCAGTTGAAGCCGGTCGGCAGGTACTGGTCGATGTTCTCCTTGCTCACGACGGCGGAGTAGAGCGTGATCGACGCCGGGATCTCGAACTCGGCCATGCCCGAGACGCCCTTCTGCTGGCCGAGGGCGCGCGCCAGGTCGATCGCGGAGGCGGCCATCGTCGGCGGGTACAGGACGGTGGCCTTGATCACCGAGTCGTCCGCCTTGATGGAGTCCATCACCGCCTTGGAGCCGGCGCCGCCGACCATGAAGAACTCGTCGCGGCCCGACTGGTCGATGGCCCGCTTGACGCCCACGCCCTGGTCGTCGTCGTGGTTCCAGATCGCGTCGAACTCCGGCACGGCCTGCAGCAGGTCGGACATCTTGCGCTGGCCGGACTCGACGGTGAACTCGGCGGCCTGCCGGGCCACCTTCTCGACGTTGGGGTAGTTCTTCAGCGCGTCGTCGAAGCCCGCCGTGCGCTGCTGGGTCAGCTCCAGGTTGTCGAGCCCGGCCAGCTCCACGACCTTCGCGTTCTTCTTGCCCTTGAGCTGCTCGCCGATGAAGCGACCGGCGTTCAGGCCCATGCCGTAGTTGTCGCCGCCGATCCAGCAGCGGTACGCCTGCGGGTCGTCGAAGATCCGGTCGAGGTTGACCACGGGGATGCCCGCCCGCATGGCCTTCAGCCCGGCCTGCGTCATCGCCTTGCCGTCGGCCGGCAGGATGACCAGGACGTCGACCTTCTTGTTGATCAGGGAGTCGACCTGGCCGATCTGGGTGGCCGTGTCGTTGGACCCCTCGGTGATGTCGAGGGTGACGTCCTCGTACGTCTTCGCACGCGAGCGCGCGTTGTCGTTGATGGCGTTGAGCCAGCCGTGGTCGGCCTCGGGACCGGCGAAGCCGATGGTCACCGGCTTGCCCGGCTTGTCGTCCGAGACGTTCGCCTGCTGCTGCTGCGAGCTGTTGTCGTCGTCGCCGTCGTCATTGCTGGTGCAACTGGTCAGGAAGGCGGCCGCCGAGACACCGGCGGCGCCGAAGAGCATGTTTCTACGGCTGAAAGGCGATTCGGGCATGTGGGTGCGACCCTTCATTGCGTCGAGGACTTGCGCGAGGTCTGGTGCTGGATGAGGACGGCGGCGACGATGATCGCCCCCTTGGCGATATCCTGGACCGCGCTCTGTACGTTGTTGAGGGCGAACAGGTTCGTAATGGTGGTGAAGACGAGCACGCCCAGCACGGAGCCGATGATGGTGCCCCGGCCGCCGCTGAGCAGGGTGCCGCCGATGATCGCGGCGGCGATGGCGTCCAGTTCGTACAGGTTGCCGTTGGTGTTCTGGCCGGAGCCGCTGAGAGCGATGAGCATGAACGCCGCGATGCCGCAGCACAGGCCGGACAGGACGTACAGCAGCAGCCGCTGCCGCTTGACGTCGATGCCGGCGAGCCGGGCGGCCTCGGGGTTCCCGCCGACCGCCACGGTGCGGCGGCCGAAGGTGGTGCGGTTGAGCACCACCCAGCCCAGGGCGGCGACCCCGAGGAAGATGAGCACCAGCGGCGGGACGCCGAGGATGCGGTTGTCCGCCGCCATGAGGTCCAGTACCGCCTGGACCTCGACGATCTGCGTCCCGCCGTCGCTCATCTGCTCGGCGAAGCCGCGCGCGGAGGCGAGCATGGCGAGCGTGGCGATGAACGGCACCAGCTTGCCGTACGCGATGAGCACCCCGTTGACCAGCCCGCAGCCGATGCCCACGGCGACGGCGCAGAAGAGCATCCCGCCCAGGCCGTAGTCCTGGGTGGCCTGTGTCGTCGCCCAGACCGAGGCGAGGGCGACGATGGCGCCGACCGACAGGTCGATGCCGCCGCCGATGATGACCAGCGTCATGCCGATGGTGACGACGCCGATCGCCGACGACTGGACGAGGATGAGCCGGACGTTGTCGACGTCCAGGAACTGGTCGGGCTTGGTGATGGCGCCGATGGCGGCCAGGACGCCGAGGACGCCGAGCAGCGCCACCAGTCTGAGGTCCACGTGACTCTGCCAGCCCGCCGCCGGGCCGTTCCCCTTCGGCTTCTCCGGCGCCGGGGCGGGAAGCGCGTCCGATTTGCTCAACACTTACGAGGTCCCTTCCATGACGAGGTCGAGCACCCGGTGCTCGTCGAGATCCCGGGCCGGGGCGGTGTGCACGACCCGGCCCTCGCGCAGCACGAGGACCCGGTCGGCGAGGCCGAGGACCTCGGGGAGTTCGCTGGAGACGAGCAGGACCGCGACGCCTTCGTCGGCGAGCCTGCGGATGAGCGCGTACAACTCGGCGCGGGCGCCGACGTCCACGCCGCGGGTCGGCTCGTCCAGCAGCAGCACCCGGCACTCGCGCAGCAGCCAGCGCGCGAGCACCGCCTTCTGCTGGTTGCCGCCGGAGAGCGTGCGGATGAGGGCGTCGGGGTTGTCGGGGCGCAGCGACAGGTCGCGTACGGCCTCGCGGGTCGCGGACCGCTCCCCCGACCGGTCCAGCCAGCCGCCGGTGGAGAAGCGGGGGAGGGAGGAGATGGAGACGTTGCGGCTGACGGACTCCGTCATCAGCAGCGCCTGTGCCTTGCGCTCCTCGGGCGCCAGCCCGACGCCCGCCTTGACAGCGGCGGTGACGCTGCCGGGGCGCAGCTGCCGGCCGCCGACGAGCACGCGCCCCGCGGTCGGCTTGCGGGCGCCGAAGACGGTCTCCAGGATCTCCGAGCGGCCCGAGCCGACGAGGCCCGCGAGGCCGACGATCTCGCCCGGGGCGACCTCCAGGTCCACCGGCGCGAACTCGCCCTTCCTGGTGAGCCCTTCGAGGGTGAGCACGGGCTCCTTGCCGGCGCCCGGCGCCTCCGGCCGCTCGGGGAAGACGTGCGCGACGTTGCGGCCGGTCATGAGGGTGACGATCTCGTTGGTGGACGTGCTCTGCGCCGGCAGCCCGCGGGAGACGGCACGCCCGTCCTTCAGGACGGTGACGCGGTCGCCGATGCGGCGGATCTCCTCCAGCCGGTGGGAGATGTAGATGACGGCGACGCCCTGCGCCGTGAGGTCGGCGACGATGCGGAAGAGGTTGTCGACCTCGTCGGGGTCGAGGGCGGCGGACGGCTCGTCCATGACGATGAGCTTCACGTCGTGGGAGAGCGCCCTGGCCATGGAGACGACCTGCTGGCCGGCGGCGGAGAGGTTGCCGACGATGGTGCTCGCGGAGATCTCCGGGTGGCCGAGCCGGGCCAGCAGGTCCTGGGCGGCGCTGTGCGCCTCGCGGGGCTTGATGAACCCGCCGGAGGAGCGCTCGTGGCCGAGGAAGACGTTCTCCGCCACCGACACGTGCATCACCAGGTCGAGTTCCTGGTAGATGGTGGCGATGCCCAGCCGCATCGCGGCCACCGGCGACTTCAGCTCGGTCTGCGCGCCCTGCCAGACGATCGTGCCCTCGTCGGGCTGGTGGGCGCCGGCCAGGACCTTGATGAGGGTGGACTTGCCGGCGCCGTTCTGGCCGAGCAGGCAGTGCACCTCGCCGGCCTCGACGTCGAGGTCGACGCCGTCGAGCGCGCGGACGCCGGGGAAGGACTTCGTGATCCCCGTCATGGTGAGCAGGGGTGTGGCCGGTGCGGGCGGCGTATCGGACGTGGGCGCCATGTACGGATCTCCTCGGCGGTGCTCCACCTGCGTCTGCGCGCGGGGCGGGCAGGGTGGAGCGCAAACGGGCGGGTTCACCGGGTGGTGCGATGCGGTGCGGGTGTACGTGGTCGGAGGGCAGCGGGGTCGTGCGGGCCTGCGGGTGGTGCTGCGGTACTGCTGCGGTCGTGCGGGTGGTGCTGCGGGTGGTGCGCGGTGTCCGCGCCCGGTGTCAGGCGGGCGAGAACAGGTGGTCGCTGGTGAGCCGGGCCGCGCCGATCACGCCCGCGGTGGGCCCCAGTTCACCGAGCACGATGGGCAGGTTGCCGGTCGCCAGCGGCAGCGACTGGCGGTACACCTGGGTGCGGATGGCGGCGAGCAGCGTGTGGCCGAGGCCGGTGACGCCGCCGCCGATGACCACGAGCCCCGGGTTGAAGAAGCTGACCAGGCCGGCGATGACCTGGCCGGTGCGGGTGCCGCCCTCGCGGATGAGGTCCAGCGCGACCGCGTCGCCGGCCGTCGCCGCCGCGGCGACGTCCCGGGCGGCCAGCTCACCGCCCTCGTCCAGCCGGGCGGCCAGCTGGGCGGAGCGGCCCTCGCGGGCGGCGTTCTCGGCGTCCCGGGCGAGGGCCGAGCCGCCGAAGTACGCCTCCAGGCAGCCGCGGTTGCCGCAGGCGCACGGGCGCCCGTCCACCTCCACCTGGATATGGCCGATGTCGCCGGCGCTGCCGTTCGTACCGCGGTAGACCTCGCCGCCCACGACGACGCCGCAGCCGATGCCGGTGCCGATCTTGACGTAGAGGAAGTCCCGTACGGCACGGGCGACGCCGGCGTGCTGCTCGCCCTGGGCCATGATGTTCACGTCGTTGTCGACCATGACCGGGCAGCCCAGCTCCTGGCTGAGGGCCTCGCGGACCGGGAAGCCGTCCCACCCGGGCATGATCGGAGGTGCGACGGGCACACCTTCGGGGAAGCGGACGGGACCCGGGACGCCGATGCCGGCGCCGTCGAAGCCCTCCGCCACCCCGGAGGCGCGGAGCTTGGCCGCCATCGCCAGCGCCTGCTCGAAGACCGCGACGGGGCCTTCGCGCACGTCCATGGGCTGGGTCAGGTGGCCGAGCACCTCCAGCTCGGCATTGGTGACCGCCACGTCGATGGAGGTGGCGCCGATGTCGACGCCGAGGAACCGCAGCGAGGGGGCGAGGCGGATGTTGTGCGACCTGCGACCGCCCCGGGAGGCGGCGAGGCCGTCGGCGACCACGAGCCCGGTCTGCAGCAGGCGGTCGATCTCGACCGCCAGCTTGGAGCGGGACAGTTCCACCTGGTCGCCGAGCTGCGCCCGGGAGTTCGGGCCGCCGTCACGCAGCAGACGGAGCAGTCGCGCCTGGTGCGCGTTCGCGGGCCGAGCTGTCATGCGCCTCACGCCACTCCTCCCCGCCCTCGCGTACGTCGTCCTCGTACGCCGTCGTCGGCTTTCCACGGGGAACGTAGCAGTGGTTGGCCACCGAGGGAAGAAGTTCTGCAGGAATCGGTATCTACTTTCTCCACCATCAGGACAAAGATGGGGTACCCATCGACGGCGTACGCTGGCCGGCATGGGTCGGGTGACGGAGCGGCGTCCGGTGGTACGGGTCCGGGGCGGGCGCGTGGACCGGCGCGCGGACACCCTGGTCGCGGAGGAGCCGCTGGAGATCAGGCTGAGCGGGCGGCCCCTGGCCGTCACCATGCGCACGCCCGGCGACGACTTCGCGCTGGCGGCCGGGTTCCTGGTGAGCGAGGGCGTCCTGGCGCGCGGCGAGGAGCTGGCGTCGGTGACGTACTGCGCGGGCGCGACGGCCGGCGCGGCGGACGGGAACACGTACAACGTGGTGGACGTGCGCCCGGCCGCGGGCGTGGTACTGCCGCAGATCACCCTGGAGCGGAACGTCTACACGACGTCGTCGTGCGGACTGTGCGGCAAGGCGAGCCTGGACGCGGTCCGCACCACCACCCGCTGGCCGCTCGCCGGCGACGACGCCATGCGGCTCACGCCCGGTGTGCTGGCCGCGCTGCCCGAGAGGCTGCGCGCCGGGCAGCGCGTCTTCGACCGCACCGGCGGCCTGCACGCCGCCGCCCTGTTCACCCCGGACGGCGAACTGCTCGACCTGCGCGAGGACGTGGGCCGCCACAACGCCGTCGACAAGCTCGTCGGCCGCGCCCTGCAGCAGGACCGGCTCCCGCTGGCCGGCACCGTGCTGATGGTCTCCGGCCGCGCCTCCTTCGAGCTGGCGCAGAAGGCGGCGATGGCCGGGATCCCGGTCCTGGCCGCGGTCTCCGCGCCGTCCTCGCTGGCCGTCGACCTCGCCGCCGGGACCGGCATGACACTGGTCGGCTTTCTGCGCGGCGACACCATGAACGTGTACGCGGGCGAGCGGCGCATCGCGTTCGGCTGACCGGCCGGGCACCCCGCGCGCCGGTGCCTGGGGGCCGGGTGCCCGCACCCCGTGCTCCTGTGTCGGCAGCCCCCGCAGGAGCACGTCGGGAAGGTGCCGGGCCGACCGCGGGTAGACAGTGTCCACCTCGATGGTAGACACTGTCTACCATGACGGCGGACACCCGCGCGCGCCTGCTCCAGGCGGCGCTCGAACTGCTCGACGAGCGAGGCGTCGAGGCCCTCACCCTGCGCGCCATCGCCCGGCGCTGCGGCGTCTCCCACGGCGCGCCGCTCAAGCACTTCCCGCACCGCGCGGCGCTGCTGTCGGCGGTCGCCACCCAGGGGTTCCACGAGTTGCAGGAGTGGGCCGGCGAGGCGCTGGCCGGGCTGCCGCCGGACGCGAGCCCCGCCCGGCGGCTGCGCACGGGCACGCGCGCGTACGTGGAGTACGCGGTGGCCCGGCCCGCGATGTTCGCGCTGATGTTCCGGCGGGACCTGCTCGACCCGCGCGACCGCGAGCTGGCCCGCGCCTCGCTCGGGGGCTTCGACAACCTCGTCCGCCTCGTCGAGGCCCGGCAGGCCGAGGGCTGGCGGGCCGACGCCGACCCGCGGCTGCTCACCGGCGCCCTGTGGTCCGCCATGCACGGCACCGCCGAGCTGTGGTCCTGGGGCTCCCTGCCGCTGGCCACCGGCGCGGCGACCATCGACGACGTTCTCGACGGCCTCTGCGGGGCGTTCGAGATCGGCCCACCCACCGCACGACGAAAGCGAACCACGCCATGACCACCACCCCTCCCCCGGACTTCGACCGCGAGACCGCTGTCCACGCGCAGCCGGGCGCGCCCGGTTCGTACGACGCGGACCTGCCCGGCGCGTGGAAGGTCGGCCAGGGCATCAACGGCGGTGTGCTGCTGGCCGTGACGGCCCGCGCCCTGTCCGCCGAACTCGGCACCGCCCACGGCGACCGCCCGGACGGCCACCCCGACCCGCTGTCGGTCTCCGCGTACTACCTCTCCGCCGCCGCCGCGGGCCCGGCGGTCGTCCGCACCGAGACCGTCCGCCGCGGCAACTCCGTCTCCCACGGCGGCGCGGAGCTGCTCCAGCAGGAGGAGCCCGGCGCCGGCCCGGTGGCCCGGCTGCGGGTGCTGGCGGCGTACGGAAACCTCGACGACCAGGCCGGCAGCGTCCTGGCCGACGCCGGCCTGACCGCCGCGAAGCCGCCGGCGCTGGCGCCCGTGGAGCAGTGCATAGGCAGCGACGCGGCGCCGGCGGAGTTCCGCGCGGAGTCCCCGATGCTCGGCCGCGCCGACCTGCGGCTGGACCCGTCGTGCGTGGGCTGGGCGGTCGGCGCGCCGTCGGGGAAGGGCGAGATGAAGGGCTGGTTCCGGCTGCCGGAGGACCGCGCCCCGGACCCGCTGCTGCTGCTGATGGCGGTGGACGTCCTGCCCCCGGCCAGCTTCGACCTGGGCGTGATCGGCTGGGCCCCGACGCTGGAGCTGACGGCCCACGTCCGCGCCCGCCCGGCGCCGGGGTGGCTGCGGGTGGTGCACACGACGCGCAACGTCGCGGGCGGCTACATGGAGGAGGACGCGGAGATCTGGGACTCCGCGGACCGCCTGGTCGCCCAGTCCCGCCAGCTGGCCCGCCTGCCCCGCCGGTCCTGACCCCGGGCGGCGCTGACCCCGGCCGGCGCGGGCGGCGGGCGGCGCGGCGGGGTGTGGGTGCCGTCGGGACAGTGGTACCCATGGCGGCGTGGAGTGGTTTTCGTCCGACGGGTACTGGCTGAGCCGGCTCGTGTTCCAGCGCGGGCTCGCCGTCCTGTACGTCGTCGCGTTCGTCGGCGCGGCGCGGCAGTTCCGGCCGCTGATCGGGGAGCGCGGCATGCTGCCCGTGCCGCGGTTCACCGCGCGGGTGCCGTTCCGGCGGGCGCCGAGCCTGTTCCAGTTGCGGTACTCCGACCGGCTGTTCGCCGCCGTCGCCTGGAGCGGCGCCGCGCTCGCCGCCGCGGTGGCGGCCGGGGCCGCGGACGCCGTGCCGCTGTGGGCCGCGATGGTGCTGTGGGCGGTGCTGTGGGCGCTGTACCTGTCGATCGTCAACGTGGGCCAGGCCTGGTACTCGTTCGGCTGGGAGTCGCTGCTGCTGGAGACCGGCTTCCTCGCCGTCTTCCTCGGCAACGACACCGTGGGGCCGCCGGTGCTGGTGCTCTTCCTGCTGCGCTGGCTGCTGTTCCGGGTCGAGTTCGGCGCCGGGCTGATCAAGATGCGCGGCGACCGCTGCTGGCGGAACCTGACCTGCCTGTACTACCACCACGAGACCCAGCCGATGCCCGGCCCGCTCAGCTGGTTCTTCCACCATCTGCCCCGGCCCCTGCACCGGGTGGAGACCGCCGCCAACCACGTCGCCCAACTGGGCCTGCCGGTGCTGCTGTTCACCCCGCAGCCCGTCGCCACCTGGGCGGCCGCGGCAATCGTCGTCACCCAGCTCTGGCTGGTGCTCTCCGGCAACTTCGCCTGGCTCAACTGGATCACCATCCTCATCGCGCTGACCGCCGTCGACGGCCGGCTCGTCGCCGGCGTCACGCCGCTGCCCGAGCCGCCGGAGCCCGGCGGCACGCCGGCGTGGTTCGCCGCCGTCGTCCTCGCCGCCACCGCGGTCGTGCTGGCGCTCAGCTGGTGGCCCGCCCGCAACCTGCTCTCCCGGCGGCAGCGCATGAACGCCTCCTTCAACTCCCTGCACCTGGTCAACACCTACGGCGCCTTCGGCAGCATCACCCGCGTACGGCACGAGGTGGTCGTCGAGGGCACGCCCGACATCCGGCCGACCGCGACGAGCGAGTGGCGGGAGTACGGGTTCCGGGGCAAGCCCGGCGATCCGCGGCGGCTGCCGCGGCAGTTCGCGCCGTACCATCTGCGGCTCGACTGGCTGATGTGGTTCGCGGCGCTGTCCCCCGGGTACGCGGAGCGCTGGTTCGGCGCCTTCCTCACCCGGCTGCTCGACGGCGACCGGGACACGCTGCGGCTGCTGCGCCACAACCCGTTCCCGGACCGGCCGCCGGGCGGCGTGCGCGCCCTGCTGTACCGGTACGAGTACACCGACTGGGCGGAGCTGCGCCGCACCGGGGCGTGGTGGCGGCGCGAGTTCGTGCGCGAGTACGCCCCGCCGGTGACCGCCGGGCGGCGGGTGCCGCGCTGACCGGCGCACGCCTCAGCGCGGGTCCGCGAGCCGCTGCAGCCCCACCACCCGCAGCAGCTCCAGCCGTTCGTACGACTCGCTGCCCGGCCGCGCCGTGTAGACCACGAGGCGCTGGTCGTGCTCCGGGTTCAGCAGCACCTCGCAGTCCAGCTCCAGCAGCCCGACCACCGGGTGGACGAACCGCTTGACGTCCCGGCGCCGCACCGCCACGTCGTGCGCCTCCCACAGCGCCGCGAACTCCGCGCTGCGCGCCCGCAGCCGGCGCACCAGCCCGGCGGCCCGGGCGTCGTCCGGGCGCCGGGCGAGGGTGGCCCGCAGGTCGGCGACGGCGGCGCGGGCGGCGTGGTCGCGGTCCTCGGCGGGCAGGACCGCGCGGGCCGCCGGCTCGGTGAAGAAGCGCCAGACGATGTTGCGCCCGTCCCCCGTGCGGGCCTCGGCGTCCCCGGTCAGCGCCCGGGACATGGCGTTCTGCGCCAGCACGTCGCCGAGGTCGCTGAGGACCTGGGCGGGGTTGTCGGTGAGCCGGTCCAGGATCAGCAGCAGGCCGGGCCGCACGAACCCGGTGGCGCCGCGGGCGCGCGGCGGCTCCTCGCCCGCCAGGTGGAACAGGTGGTCGCGCTCGTCGTCGCTCAGCCGCAGGCCGCGGGCGACGGCGGCGAGCATCTGCCGCGAGGGGCGGGAGCCGCGGGCCTGCTCCAGCCGGGTGTAGTGGTCGGCGGACATCCCGGCGAGCTGCGCCACCTCCTCGCGCCGCAGCCCGGGCGTGCGGCGCCGGGCGCCCCGCGGCAGGCCCACGTCCGCGGGGGTGAGGCGGGCGCGGCAGCGGCGCAGGAAGTCGGCGAGTTCGGTGCGGTCCACGCTCCCAGCGTGCCTCGCCCGGCGGGGCGCAGCCAGGGACGGCCGGTCCCCGGACAGGCCCGTCTCTCCCGCGGGGCGCGGCCCGGCCGCACGCTGGCGGCGACGGGGTCCGCACCGGCGGGCCCGCACGACGAAGGACCGCATCCGCGGCCCGGGACCGGGAGAGATCATGAGCGTGCTGGTGACGGGGGCGACGGGCAAGGTCGGGCGGCGGTTGGTGCCGCGGCTGCTGCAGTGGACGGGCGGCGGCGGGGTGCGGCTGCTGGTGCGCGACGCCGAGCGGGCCGCGCCCTTCGCCCGGCTCGGCGCGGAGGTCGTCGTCGGCGACCTGCGCGACCCGGGCGACCGGCGCAGGGCGCTGGCCGGCGCGCGGGACGTGGTGCACGTCGCGGCGTCGTTCCGCGGCGTGCCGGACGAGGAGGCGTACGCGGTCAACCGGGACGCGACGCTGGCGCTGGGCGAGCAGGCGGCCGCGGAGGGCGTGCGGCGCTTCGTCTTCACCAGCACCAACCTCGTGTACGGCGCCGGGCGCGGCCGGCCCGCCGTGGAGACCGACGAGCCGCGCGCGGACGGCATGCTGACGGGCGCGTATCCGCGGGCGAAGACCGAGGCGGAGCACGGCCTGCTGGCAATGCAGCGCGAGGGCGGCCTCGACGTCCGCGTCGCGCGGCTGGCGTTCGTCTACGGCGAGGGCGACCCGCACATCGAGGAGGCGCTGCCCCTGATGCAGGGCTTCGCGGCGCACCAGCGGCTGCAGATGGTGCACCACGCGGACGTCGGCCAGGCGCTGTGGCGGGTGCTGCGCGCTCCCGACGCGGCCGGGCGGGTCTACAACGTCGCCGACGACGCGCCGGTCAGCGTGCTGGAGCTGCTGCAGCTGACCGGCGCGCAGATCCCGGAGGGGATGGCGGAGCGGGCGTCGGACGACCCGTGGCACGGGGTGGTCTCGAACCGGCGGCTCCGGGACGAGCTGGGCTTCCGGCCGCTGTACCCGTCGCTGTGGACCGCCCGGGACGCGGGCGCGCTGTAGCGCGGCCGCGAGGGCCCGGTCCGTACGCGAGCGCCGTCCACGGCGTACGGACCGGGCCCCGCGCTCTCCCCCGCGCTCTCCCCCGCACCGCTCCGCCACGCACTTTCTCCGTCCCCTCCCCGCGTCCCCGCGCACCGCGCCATGCTGGACCGGCAACTCGATTTCCGACGTGCCGCCGGACGTGCGCCCCTCGCAGAGGTTCCGTGCAGAGGTGATGGAGGACCGCAGATCAGCGGGCTTCTCGGGTACGGTCGCCGCGCCGGGCGCCCCACCGTCGACGGGAGAGAAAAGCGTTGCGCGAGTTCACCGTGCCTCCCCTGGCAGATCCGCCGAAGTCGGGAGGGCTGGCGGACGCCGTCTTCCAGCGGGCCGCGCGGGAGCCCGGGCAGATCGCGTTCGCCCGCAAGGTCGACGGCCGCTGGCACGACGTGACCATCGGGACGTTCCGCGACGAGGTGCTCGCCCTCGCCAAGGGGCTGCTGGCCGCGGGGCTGCGCTTCGGCGACCGGGTGGGGATCATGTGCAGGACCCGGTACGAGTGGACCCAGCTGGACTTCGCGCTCTGGTCGATCGGCGCCCAGGCGGTGCCCGTCTACCCGACCTCCGCCCCCGACCAGGCGTACTGGATGCTCCACGACGCCGGCGCCGTGGCCTGCTTCGTGGAGCACGCGGACCACGCGATGACCGTCGGCTCGGTGATCGACAAGCTGCCCCGGCTCAAGCTGCTCTGGCAGCTCGACGAGGGCGCCGTCGACGAGCTGAGCGCCGCCGGCGCCCACCTGGACGACGACGTGGTGGAGCGGCACCGGCTCGCCGTCACCCCGGACTCCCCCGCCACCGTCATCTACACTTCCGGCACCACCGGCCGGCCCCGCGGCTGCGAGCTGACCCACGCCAACTTCATGGCCGAGGCCGACAACATCCTGCTGCGCTACGGGGCCCTCTTCCGCCCGCACCAGGGCGAGCCCGCCGCCACCCTGCTCTTCCTCCCCCTCGCGCACGTCTTCGGCCGGATGATCGAGGTGACCGCCGTCCGCGGCGGGGTCAAGCTGGGCCACCAGCCGGACCCGTCCGCGCCGGTGCTGCTCGCGGACCTGAAGGCGTTCCGGCCCAGCCTCGTCCTGGCCGTACCGCACATCTTCGAGAAGATCTACGCCGCCGCCCGCCGCAAGGCCGAGACCGAGGACCGCCTCGCCGCCTTCGACAAGGCCGCCGACGTCGCCGTCCGCTACGCCGAGGCCCGCGAGGGGGCGTCCTTCGGCACCGGCCGCGGGCCGGGCCCGGCGCTGCGGCTGGAGCACCAGGTGTTCGACAGGCTGGTGTACGCCAGGATGCGCGCGGCGCTCGGCGGCCGGGCGCGCTACGTGTTCTCCGGCGGCTCGGCGATGCAGCGCCGGCTCGGGCTGTTCTTCGCCGGCGCGGGCATCCCCGTCATCGAGGGCTACGGCCTGACCGAGTCCACCGCCGCCGCGGTCGCCAACCCGCCCGAGCGCCCCCGCTACGGCACCGTCGGCATCCCCGTCCCGGGCATCACCGTCTACGTCGCCCCCGACGACGAGGTGTGGCTGCACGGCCCGCAGGTCTTCGCCGGCTACGTCGGCGACCGGCCCGGCGCCGAGGCGGCGCCGCGCGACGGCTGGCTGGCCACCGGCGACCTGGGCAGCCTCGACGGGGACGGCTATCTGACGATCACCGGCAGGAAGAAGGAGCTGCTGGTGACGTCGAACGGCAAGAGCGTCTCGCCGCTGCCGCTGGAGGAGCGGGTACGGGCGCACCCGCTGGTCTCGCAGTGCCTGGCGGTCGGCAACGACCGGCCGTACGTCGCGGCGCTGGTCACCCTGGACCCGGACGGCGTGGCGCACTGGCAGCTGATGCGCGGCCGGCCGACGATGACGCCGTCGGAGCTGGTGCGGGACGGGGAGCTGGAGGCCGAGATCCGGCGGGCGGTCGTGGCCGCGAACACCCACGTGTCGCCGCCGGAGTCCATCCGCACCTTCCGGATACTGGCCGTGCAGTTCACCGAGGAGCACGGGCTGGTGACGCCGTCGCTTAAGCTGAAGCGCAAGGCGATCGAGAAGGCGTACGCGAACGAGGTCGAGGCCCTCTACCGGACGTAGCCCGGTCCGGCCGGGGCGCACGGGAATGCCGCGGCGGGCGATCGCGGTTAGCGTCGGGAGGGCGAACCGCCTGCACGAATTCGACGAAGAGGGATGCATTCCACGTGAGCACCGTTCCGACCACCACCCTCAACAACGGCGTCGCCATGCCGCAGCTCGGCTTCGGCGTCTGGCAGGTGCCCGACGACGCGGCCGAGGCCACCGTGCGCACCGCGCTCGACGCCGGCTACCGGAGCATCGACACCGCCGCCGTGTACGGGAACGAGGAGGGCACGGGCAAGGCCCTGGCCGGCTCCGGTATCCCGCGCGAGGAGCTGTTCGTCACCACCAAGCTGTGGAACTCCGACCAGGGCTACGACGCCACCCTGCGCGCGTACGACGACTCCCTGCGCCGGCTGGGCCTGGACCACGTCGACCTGTACCTGATCCACTGGCCGGCGCCCGCGCAGGACCTGTTCGTGGAGAGCTGGCGGGCGCTGGAGAAGATCTACGCCGACGGCCGGGCCCGCGCGATCGGCGTCTCCAACTTCCATCCCTCCCATCTGCAGCGCCTCCTGGACGAGGGCTCCGTCGCGCCCGCGGTGAACCAGATCGAGCTGCACCCGGACTTCGCCCAGGCCGACCTGCGCGCCTTCCACGCCGCGCACGGCATCGCCACCGAGGCGTGGTCGCCGCTGGGGCAGGGCAAGGGGCTGCTGGACGAGCCGGTGCTGCTAGAGCTGGGCGAGAAGCACGGCGCCACCCCGGCGCAGGTCGTCCTGCGCTGGCATCTGCAACTGGGCAACGTGGTCATCCCGAAGTCCGTCACGCCGGCCCGGATCCGGGAGAACATCGACGTCTTCGGCTTCGAGCTGGACGACGCCGACATGACCACCCTGGCGGGCCTGGACGCGGGCAACCGCATCGGCAGCAACCCCGACGACGTGAACTGACACACTCCCCGCTCGCGGCCTCCGGTCGTCCCGCTCGGAACCATTGCACCCGCAACGGCGTCTGAAGGGGCGACCGGAAGCCGATCACCGAGGGGGAACCAGATGGCTGCGCCGGCCGGACGCGAGCTGCGCTGGGACGGCTGTTTCAACGTACGCGACCTCGGCGGACTGCCCGCGGCCGGCGACCGGACGACCGTCCGGGGCGCGCTGGTGCGCGCCGACTCCCTGGACCGGCTCACCGCGGCCGGCTGGGCCGCCGTCGCCGACCACGGCATACGCACCGTGGTCGACCTGCGCAACGCCGCCGACCACGCTCCCGGGCGCCGGCGCCCGGACGGCATCGGGCTGGTGCGGGTGCCGGTGGACGAGCTGGCGGGCAACGACCGGTGGTGGCGGGAGTGGGGGCACGTCGAGGGGACGCCGCTGACCTTCGCCGCGTACCTGGAGCACTTCCCCGAGGTGCCGGCCGCGATCGTCTCGGCGGTCGCCGCGGCGCCGCCCGGCGGAGTCGTGGTGCACTGCGCCGCGGGGCGGGACCGCACCGGCTTCGCGTCCTTCGTGCTGCTGTCGCTGGCCGGCGTGTCCGCGGCGGACATCGCCGCCGACTACCTGCTCAGCGGGCCCAACCACCGGCGGGCCGCGGCGGCCCTCGGGCTCGCCGACCACACGTTGGAGATCGCCGAGATCCAGGCCCGCTCGGGTCGGACCGCCACCCAGGTCATCGCCGACACGCACGCCCGCTTCGACCCGGCGGCGTACCTGGTCCGGGCCGGGGTGCCGGACGCGACGGTCGCGGCGGCCCGGGAGCGGCTCTTCACCACCGGCTGACGCGCGGGCCGGGCCGGCGTGTGTGTGGGGAGGGCGGCGGGGCCTCAGCCCGCGCCGTGCTCCGGTGCGATCGCCTCGACCCGGCGGGCGAGGTCGAAGTCCAGCTCGGTGACCCGGCCGCCCACGCTGTGCGTGTTGACCGCGACGTCGAGGGTGTTGTAGCCGAGGGTGAGCGTCGCGTGGTGGCCCAGCTCCTCCTGGATCCGGGAGACCTCCGCGACCATCGCCGCGGCGGGCGGATGCGCGTCGAAGCGGTACGTGCGGGTCAGCAGCTCGCCCTCGGCCACCGACCAGCCCGGCAGCCGGGCGAGCCGGTCCTCGGTGTCCTCGGGGGAGAGCGGTTCGACAGCCATGCGAGGGGCTCCCTTCGCGGCGGGGCGGTTCCCGGCCGACAGTACCGCGCCGCGCTCGGCTACCGTCGATGACATGACGACCCCCGGCCTCCCCGTCACCCCCGGCACGGACGACGCGCGCGGTGCGGGCGGCCCGCCCCGTACGGCCCACGCCGGCGCCGACGGCGGCGGCGCCACCGCCGGCGCCGTGCTGCGCGGCTGGCGGGAGCGCCGCGGGCTGAGCCAGCTGGAGCTGGCGCTGCGCGCGGACTCCTCGGCGCGCCACATCAGCTTCGTCGAGACCGGCCGGTCGCGGCCGAGCCGGGCGATGGTGCTCCGGCTGGCCGAGCACCTGGACATGCCCGTACGGGAGTGCAACGCGCTGCTGCTGGCCGCCGGCTACGCCCCGCACTACCCTGAGACGCCGCTCGACGACCCGGCGATGGCCGAGCTGCGCCAGGGCGTGGAGCAGCTCGTCGCCGCGCACGAGCCGTTCCCCGCGGTGGTGGTGGACGGGGCGTACGACGTGGTGGCCGCCAACCGCGGCATCCTGCTGGTCCTCGACGGCGTGGCGGAGGAGCTGCTGCGCCCGCCGCTGAACGCCATGCGGCTGACACTGCACCCCGAAGGTCTGGCCAAAAAAATCCGCAACCTTCCGCAGTGGCGGGCCCATCTGCTGCACCAGATGGACCGCCAGCTGTCGCTGGTGCGCTCGCCCGCGCTCAGGGAGCTGTACGACGAGGTGGCCGCGTACCCGCCGCCGCCGGAGGCGGGCGACGAGGAGGTCGGCGAGGTCGGCGGGCGGGCCCCGTTCGCGCTGCCGCTGCGGGTCGAGCACGACGGCCACCTGCTGTCGTTCGTCTCCACCATCTCGACCTTCAACACGCCGATGGACGTGACGGTCTCGGAGCTGGCGCTGGAGACGCTGCTGCCCGCGGACCCGGAGACGACGAAGTACCTGCGGCAGCAGCTCGGCTCCTGACCGCTCGCGGAGTGACGGCTTTTCCCACCAACGCACTTTCCTAAACCTTTAGTACGCCCTTATTTGACGCGGCGGTCCCCGGAGTCGCAAGATCAGCGGCACCTGCCGGTCTCCTCAGCGCACCGGCGCCTGAAAGGAGCCCGCCTTGGTCAGCCGTCGCGACGTCCTCGCCGGATCCGCACTCACCCTCGGCGCCAGCGCCTTACCCGTCTCGGTGGGCGGCTCGCGCACGCACACGGCGACCGCCGAACCCGCCCGGGGCCGCGGCCCGAACGTCGTGCTCGTCGTCCTGGACGACCTGGGCTACGGCGATCTCAGCTGCTACGGCCACCCGTTGATCCGCACCCCGCGGCTGGACCGGCTCGCCCGCCAGGGCACCCGGTTCACCCACGGCTACACCGGCTCCCCGGTGTGCAGCCCGGCCCGCGCGGCGCTGCTCACCGGCCGGGTGCCGCCGCGCACCGGGCTGCCGTGGGTGCTCAGCCGGGACGACCCGCACGGGCTGCGCCTGCCGGAGCGGACCATTCCGGAGTACCTGCGCGGCGCGGGGTACGTCACCGCGGCGATCGGCAAGTGGCACCTCGGCCGCCTCGACGACCACCACCCGTCGCGGCACGGGTTCGACTCCTTCTTCGGCGTCGACGCGATGTACACCTCGGACACGTACCCGACGGAGCTGTGGCGCGACGGGGAGCCCGTGGAGACGCTGCGCGACGACGCCGATCTGGCGGCGCTCACCCGGCGCTTCACCGACGAGGCGATCGACGTCGTCGACCGCGCCGGGGACCGGCCGTTCTTCCTCTACCTCGCGGAGTGCATGCCGCATCTGCCGCTGGCCGTCGAGCCGGACTTCGCCGGCCGCTCCCGCGGCGGCCTCTACGGCGACGCGATCGAGTCCGTCGACCACCACCTCGGCCGGCTCTTCGACGCGCTGGCCGAACGCGGTCTCGACCGCGAGACCCTGATCGTCGTCGCCGGCGACAACGGGCCCTGGTTCGAGGGCTCGACGGGCGGGCTGCGCGGCCGGAAGTTCGAGGTCTTCGAGGGCGGGGTGCGGGTGCCGTTCATCGCCCGCTGGACCGGCGCCGTGCCGCGCGGCCGGGAGTCGGACGACGTGGTCTCCTTCCTCGACCTGCTGCCCACGGTGTGCGCGCTCGCCGGCGTCGAGCCGGAGCCGGACGTGGCGCTGGACGGCACGGACGTCGGTGAGCTGCTGCGCGGCGGGCGGCTGCGGGAGCGGCCGCCGGTGCCGTTCTTCCTCCACGAGCGGGCCGCGGCCGTACGCGACGGCAGGTGGAAGCTGCACGTGCGGCGACGCGGCTCGGACCAGCGCTATCTGCCGGAGCTGTACGACCTTCGCGGGGACCCGCGGGAGTCGGTGAACCTGGCGGCGCGGCAGCCGGAGGTCACCGCGCGGCTGCGGGACTTCCTGACGGCGCTGGAGGAGGACGTCGCGGCGGTCGAACCCCCCGCGGTGGCGGCGACCGCCGACCTGCCGCTGTTCGCCGGCCGCGCCAACACGGTGGGGGTACGGCTGACGCGCGCGCTGCGCCCGGACGGCGACCCCGCCGTGGAGGTCACGGTGACGCTGGCCGCGCCCGACGGCTGGGCCACGACGACCGTGCGGCGGGTCGTGGACCTCGACACCGATCCGGTGGTCGACGTCGAGGTCACCCCGCCCGCCGCCGGGGCCGCCCCCGCGGGCCGGCTGCGCACGCACGGGCTGGTGCCACACGTCGAGGTCGACGGCCGGACGGTCCCGGGCGAGCCCGTGTACGTGTACGCCCTCCCGCACGGCGACGACGTCGCGCTGGCGCTCGACGCCGGCCCGGCCGGCGCCCGGGTCACGCCCTCGTACGCGGCCCTCACCCCGGACTCCGCGTGGGACGACGCCGCCGGCTACGGGTGGGTGCCCGGGGCGCCCCCGCCCATGTCCCGCGACCGCGGCGGCCCGGACGTGCTGCGCCGGGACATGGTCAACGACCAGCCGGCGGCCGTGCTCCGGCTGCGCCTCCCCGCGGGCCGGCGCACGGTCTCCGTGCTGCGCGGCGACGACGACTACTCCACGCCGGGCATCGCCCTGGCGGCGGACGGGACCGAGGTCGTCACGCCCGGCCCGCAGGTGCCGGCGGGCGCGTACCGCTGGGAGGAGTTCACCCTCGACGGCGGCGCCGCGGGCCGGGTGACCGAGCTGCGGGTCAGCGCGCCGGACGGCGCGAACTGGAAGATGGTGGCGCTGCTGGTGCGCTGACCCCTGCGCCGCGACGTCTCGGCTCAGCCGGACGCCCGGACGGCGCGCAGCGCGCCGTACTGCAGGACGGCGAAGCCCAGCACCACCGCCGCCTGCAGCGGGATCCAGACGTACCCCGCGGTCGACGGGTCGAGGACGCCGGTGGCCAGGACGGCGACACTCGCCACCGCCCAGGCGGCGTTCACGTCGATCACCAGCGTCACCAGCCGCGGCGACGGGACGGCCCGGCGGGCGAGCCAGCCGACGTCGAGGGCGTAGAGGACGAGCGCCGCGCCGAGCACGAGCAGCAGCCCGCGGTCGACGTCCAGCAGGTCGGCGAGGGGGCCGGAGAGCGCCAGGTAGGCCAGCCCGTTGACGCCGGTGACGACGGCGTCGAGGCCGAGCAGGCGGCGGAGCGGAAGCTGCGGGGCGGTGGCGGCGGTCGGCGAGACGGCTGCGGACATGGCGGATCACCCTCCGGACGCATCGGGGCTGGTCGGGGCGGAGACCCGGGCCGGAGTGCGCCGGTCCGGGCCCCGCGCTCCCCACGGTGCCCGGCCCCGCCGGGCGCGTCGATTACCGCCGGGGTAATGCCCGGCGGGGGGCCGCCGGGCCGCGGCCGGGCGACCGGCGGGTTTCGGCGCTATTGCGGTGCCGCGCCGGTGGGCCTACGTTTCCGGGAGCGGCCTCGGTCCGGCCTGAGATGAGACGGCGATGGAACTGGAACTGCGGCATCTCAAGCTCGTTCGCGCCATCGCCGAGACGGGGAGCCTCACGCGGGCCGCCGCCCGGCTCGGTCTGGCGCAGTCGGCGATCAGCGCACAGCTCAAACGCATCGAACGGGCCCTGGGCGGCCCGTTGTTCGTACGCGACCGCGCGGGCGCCCGGCCCACGGCGCTGGGCGAGCTGGTGCTCGACCGGGCGCAGGTGCTGCTGCCCGCGGTGCGGGAGCTGCAGGAGGAGGCGGTGCGCTTCGCCAACGCCTTCGAGGACGTGCACCGGTTCCGGATCGGCGGCACGCACGGGCCGCTGCTCGGGGCGCTGGTGGACCGGCTGGCGGCGCTGTACCCGGACGAGCCGGTGAGCACGTACACCTCCTGGTCGGTGCAGGAGATCAGCGAGTTGGCGTCCTCGGGGCGGCTGGACTTCGCGCTGCTCGGGGTCTGCGGCGAGAGCCCGCCGCCGGCGGAGGAGCTGGAGTGGCGGGTCGTGGGCACGGACCCGGTGTTCCTGCTGCTGGCGGAGGACCATCCGGCGGCGGACGAACCGGAGCTGGAACTCGGCCGGTTCCGGGCCGAGCGCTGGACGACCGTGCCCGGCGAGGGGTGTTTCGGTGACTGCTTCTCCGCGGCGTGCGCGCGGGCGGGGTTCACGCCGTCGCAGATCCTGGAGACCGACACCGTCTCGTGCGCGCACCTGGTGCAGGTCGGGCGCGCGGTGGGGCTGTGCCGGGCGACGATGCCGCCGACGCCGGGGATCACGACCGTGCCGATCGCGGGGACGCCGCTGAGCTGGCGGCACCTCATCGGCTGGCACCCGGAGTCGCCGGCGGCGGGCACGGCGCCCGCGGTGGTGATGTACGCGCGGGCGGCGCACGCCGAGGCGGCGCGGCGCAACCCCGTCTACGCGAAGTGGCTGGCCACCCACCCCGAGTTCGGCACGGCCGACTGACGGGTGTCCGCTATCCGGGGTCATCACTCCGCGAGGGGACAAGATTGACAGGTTCACGCTGATCTCAGATCTCGCTACGGTGCCCTCACCCCCGACAAGACGAGGAGTAACCATGCATCGAAGATGGTCACTGGGCGCGGGCGCCACCGCCTTGCTCGCCTCCCTCACCATCGCGCTGGTTCCGGCCGCCTCGGCCGGCGCCGCTCCCGCCCCGGAGTCCCCCGCGGTCGCCGCCCCCGACGTACCCCCGGGGATGCTCAAGGCGATGCAGCGGGACCTCGGGCTCTCCCCCGCCGAGGCCGAGGAGCGACTCGCCCGCGAGGCGGCGGCCCTGCCGACCGAGAACCGCCTGCGCAAGGGCCTCGACGCCCGCTTCGGCGGCTCCTGGCTGAAGGGCGAGGCCACGGAACTCGTCGTGGCGACCACCGACGCCGGCGCGCTGGCCGCCATCGAGCACGCCGGGGCCACCGCCGAACTCGTCGAGCACAGCGTGGCCGAACTCGACGCCGCCATGGACCGGCTGGACCGGGCCGCCGAGCGCCGCACCCCCCGCGCGACGCCCGTCTGGGCCGTCGACGTCACCCTCAACCGGGTCGTCGTGCAGAGCGCCGACCGGGCCGCCACCGCGTCGTTCCTCAAGGCGTCCGGCGTCGACCGCGACCTCGTCCGCGTGGTGAAGGCCACCGACAGCCCGCGCCCGCTCTACGACATCCGCGGCGGCGACGCGTACTACATCAACAACTCCGGCCGCTGCTCCGTCGGCTTCAGCGTCACCCGCGGCAGCCAGAACGGCTTCGTCACCGCCGGCCACTGCGGCCGCACCGGCGCCTCCACCTCCGGCTACAACCGGGTCGCGCAGGGCACCTTCCAGGGCTCCGTGTTCCCCGGCCGCGACATGGCGTGGGTCGCCACCAACAGCAACTGGACCCCGACGCCCTACGTCAAGGGCTCCGGCGGCGCCAACGTCACCGTCGGCGGCTCCACCCAGGCCCCCGTCAACTCCTCGGTCTGCCGCTCCGGCTCCACCACCGGCTGGCACTGCGGCACGATCCAGCAGCACAACACGTCGGTGACCTACCCGGAGGGCACGATCAACGGGGTCACCCGGACCACCGTGTGCGCCGAACCCGGCGACTCCGGCGGCTCGTACATCTCCGGCGACCAGGCGCAGGGCGTCACGTCCGGCGGCTCGGGCAACTGCACCTCCGGCGGCACCACGTTCTACTACCCGGTCAACCCCATCCTCAGCAACTACGGCCTCTCCCTCGTCACCGACGACGGCGGCGGCCCGCCGCCCACCGGCTGCGACACCACCGACGAGCAGTACCAGGGCTCGCTGAGCAGCAACCAGACCCGGATCGAGCCGGGCGGCACGTACTACCAGTCCGGCTCCGGCGCCCACGCGGGCTGCCTGCGCGGCCCCAGCGGCACCGACTTCGACCTCTACCTGCAGAAGTGGAGCGGCTCCAGCTGGGTCGACGTGGCCGAGGGGATCACCCCGACCGAGAACGAGGACGTCAGCTACAACGGCACGGCCGGCTACTACCGCTGGATCGTCCACGCCTACAGCGGCTCCGGCTCGTACACCCTCGGCATCAGCAGGCCGTAGCGCCCTGCCGCCGATCCGTTCAGCCCGCCCGCTGACCCCCACCCGCGGCGGGCAGGCGGACCCCCTCCGCGGCGGCCCGGTGCACGGCCGGGCCGCCGCACTCGCCGATCCAGCGGCGCAGCACCCGGTGCACCGACTCGGCGCCGGCCAGCGTCTCCCCGGCCGCCACCGGCGGCGTCAGCCCCTCGGGCCAGAACAGGAACGCCCGGTTCTGCTCGCCGCCGAGGCCCCCGTGCGAGCCGATCTGGTCCTCGAAGGCGTGCACGCTGCCGGTCTCCGGGTCGTACGCGGAGTTGACCATGAGGTCCGCGGCGTGCGGGAAGCGCGCGGTGCGCAGCACCGCCTCGGCGGCGCCCGGCCCGAAGGGCAGCAGCGGGTCGACACCGATGATCTTGCCCGTCTCCAGATGGTGCTCCGCGCCGTCCGCGCCGAGGACCACCGGCCCGTGCTCCTCGGAGCGCACCAGCACGAAGCCCACGCCGGGGTGCTCCGTCAGCGCCGGCAGCAGCGCGGGGTGGCGGCGCTCGATCGTCTCCCGGCTGACCACGCCGGGCAGGTCGGGGAAGGACACCAGCCCCAGGTTCCCGGAGCCGAGGACGACCGGCTCGCGGCCGCGCCGCCCCGCGCCGTCGTAGGCCCCCTCCCGGCGCTCCGGCCGGCGCAGCGCGGCGCGGGCCGCGGTGCGCGCCTCGGCGCCGCTCCTGGACCTGCCCGCCCGGCGGGAGACGGGCAGCCCGCAGCCGGCGCGCACCAGGTCCTGCAGCGTGAGCCCGTACGCCGCCGCGAACGTCGGGCCGTGGCTCTGGCCGTGGTCGGACAGCAGCACGATCCGGTACGGCCGCGGGGCGTGCTCCGCGGCCTTGGCGATGAGCGCGACGGAGCGGTCCAGGCGGCGCAGCACCTGCTGGGTGTCGCGGTGCTCCGGACCCGCGTAGTGCGCCACCTCGTCGTACGCGACGAGGTCGGCGTAGACCGCGGTGCGCCCCGCGAGCATGTCGCCGATGACGGCGGCCACGACCACGTCCCGCGAGACGACGGTGGCGAAGGCGCGGACGAACGGGTACAGCCCGCCGCGGCCGACGCGCGGGGTCTCCCGGCGCAGCCGGGAGCGCAGCGACTGGAACACCTCGCGGCCGGCCTCGGCGAAGAAGGAGGCGAAGGTGCGGGAGGCGTTGGCGGGGTCGGAGAAGTAGGCGAAGTACCCGGCGCGGGAGCGGGTCTTCTTCTTCCGCCGGACCGCCACGGACAGCACCAGGGCGAGCTGGGTGGCGCCGCCCGTGAACAGGTTGCCACGGCTGGCGGTGTCGCCGGGCTCGCCGTCGGCCAGCAGCCCGCGGGGCGCGTCGGCCTCCGCACCGGCGGCAGCGGCGGCAGCGGCGGCGCGGTCGGCGGCCCGGCGCTCCAGCTCCTGTGCGGTCGAGGGGTGGCTGCAGACCATCACCTCGCCGGTCTCCTTCTCGTACCAGCGGAAGGCGGGCACGTCCTCGTTGGAGCCGTGCAGGATGCCGAGCTGGCTGGCGCCGGTCTGACTGGACCAGTCGGTGCGCCAGGGGATGAGCCGGTGGCTGGTGCCGTACCAGGAGGCGACGGTCTCCATCACCGGCGGCAGCCGGTGCGCCAGCAGCCGCTGCCCGCCGATGCTGCGCCCGCCGACCCGCTCGCGCTCCTGCAGCGCGGCGTGCAGCACGTCGTGGCCGACGCCGTCGAGCTGGAGGAAGACGATGCCGGGGGCGGCGTCCGGGGACACGGCCGGGGCGCCGCGGCGGTACGCGAGCCGGGCGAGCCGGCGGCGGTACGCGCCGTCGTCGCGGACGGTGAGCGCGGTGCTGGTGGCGGAGGACGCGGCGGACATCACGGCGGCGACGACGACGGCGGTCTCCGGGTTGGCCTCGCCGCGGCCGGTGGGGATGAGGCTGAGCGCGATCAGCAGCAGGGAGCCGTTGAGGAAGAAGACGAGCAGCCCGAGCACGAACGCGGGGACCAGCAGCAGGGCGCGGACGAGCACGGGCCACACCAGCGCGGAGAGCACGCCGAACACGCCGGCGCCGATGGCGGCGGTGACGGCGATGTGGGTGGCACTGTCGCCGTCGGGCGACTGGAGGCGGAAGTCGGGCAGGGCGCCGGCGAGGATGATCATGGTCAGCGTGCCGACGGCCCAGACGACGACGATCCGGCCGAGGCCGCGGGCGGCGGCGCGCAGCCCCTTGCGGGTGGCGGCGGCCCGCAGCGCGGTCAGGCCCCCGCCGGGCTCGGGCCCGGGGCCCGTGCCCTCCCCGGACCCGGGCCGCTGCGCCTGAGGCCCGGCGTCGTCTCCGGGCGTCTTCTGCGGCTCCGCCATGCGCTGTCTCACCTCCGCTCCCGTCGTACCAGCCTTCCACAGCCGGACGACATGCTTTTTCACCCGGTCCGGGGGCGCCGCACGGGGCGCACGGGACGCCGTACCCTCAAGGGGGCCGGGGCAGGTCAGGCGGAGGGAGCGGACGTTGCCGGTGGAGATCACGTGGTGGGGGCACGCCACCGCGACCGTGCGGGACAGCGGGACCAGGGTCCTCACCGACCCGCTGTTCGTGCCCCGGTTCATGCACCTGCGCCGCCGCCGCGGCGCGCTGCCCCCGCCCGCGGCGGCGGTCGCCGACGTGGTGGTCGTCTCCCACCTGCACTCCGACCACCTCCACCTGCCGTCCCTGGCCCGGCTCGCCCCGGGCACCCGGCTCGTGGTGCCGCGCGGGGCGCGGGCCGCGGTGCCGGGGCTCCGGCGGCTGGCCGCGGCGCGCGGGCTGGCCGTGACGGAGGTGCGGCCGGGCGACGAGTTCGAGGCCGGGCCGCTGACGATCCGCGCCGTGCCGGCCGCGCACGACGGCCGCCGCTGGCCGTACGGGAGGCGCACGGCGCCCGCGCTGGGCTACGTCGTCCAGGGTGAGGCCCGCACCTACTTCGCCGGCGACACCGGCCTCTTCGACGGCATGGCCCGCGCCGTGGGCCCGTGCGACGTGGCGATGCTGCCCGTCGGGGGCTGGGGCCCGTTCCTCGGCCACGGGCACCTCGACCCCGGCCGCGCCGCCGAGGCGCTGGCGGAACTGGCGCCGCGCGCGGCGGTGCCGGTGCACTACGGCACGTACTGGCCGATCGGCATGGACGCCGTCCGCCCGCACGAGTTCCACGACCCCGGCCACGACTTCGTGCGCCGGGCCGCGGCGCTCGCGCCCGGCGTGGCGGTGCACCGGCTGGAGCACGGCGAGGGCATGCGGCTGGAGGCGGCCCGTTGAGGATGCCGAACGCGCCGCCCGCGCTGCTGGCGGCCGCCCGCGACGTGGCCCCCGCGCAGGAGGCGGTGGGCTACCCGTCGCTGTTCCTGCTCGTGCTGGTGGGTTCGCTGGTGCCGGTGGTGCCGACCGGCGCGATCGTCAGCTCCGCCGCCGTGGTGGCGTTCCACGACGGGGCCGCGTACGCGCTGCTGCTGGTGTTCGCCACCGCCGCGCTCGCCGCGTTCCTCGGCGACGTGGCGCTGTACTGGCTGGGCAGCCGGGGGGTGCGTTCGCGCAACGGCTCACGCTGGCTGGACCGGCTGCGCGAGCGCGTCGCGCCCGAGCAGCTGGCGAACGCGCAGCGGAAGCTGGAGCGGCACCGGATCCCGGTGCTGGTGCTGTCGCGGCTGATGCCCGCCGGGCGGATCCCGGTGATGCTGGCGTGCCTGCTGGGGCGGATGCCGCTGCGCACGTTCGTCCGCGGCAACTTCCCCGCCTGTCTGGCGTGGGCGGCCACGTACCAGCTGATCGGCATCCTCGGCGGCTCGCTGTTCCCCGAGCCCTGGCAGGGGGTGGCGGCGGCGGTGCTGCTCACGGTGGTGATCAGCGTGGCGCCGCCGGTGTGGCGCCGGCTGCGCGGCGCCCGGGGCGCGTAGGGCGCCGTCACAGCACCCGCGACGCCCCCACCGGCAGGTCCCACAGGTCCGTCCGCGGCCGGCCCGTCCGCTCCCACGCCGCCCGCACCCGCGTGAGCGGCTCCAGCGGCGGCTCCGCGGCGAGCAGGAACGTGGCGTGGTGCATCGGCGCCATGCGCCGCGCGCCGACGTCCGCGCAGGCGCGGACGGCCTCCTCGGGGTCCAGGTGCACCGGGCCCAGCATCCAGCGCGGCGCGTACGCGCCGATGGGGAGCAGCGCGAGGGCGATGCCGGGGTGGCGGCGGCCGATCTCCTCGAAGAAGTGGCCGTAGCCGGTGTCGCCGGCGAAGTAGACACGCCGGCTGGCGCCGTCGGTGAGCACCCAGCCGCCCCACAGCGAGCGGCAGGTGTCGGTGAGCGTGCGCTTGCTCCAGTGGTGCGCCGGTACGAAGTCGAAGCGCACGGGCCCACCGGGCGCGGGCAGCTCCGCGGCCTCCCACCAGTCGAGTTCGGTGACGCGGGTGAAGCCGAGGCGGCGGCACCAGCGGCCGAGCCCGGCGGGGACGAAGAGCGGGGTGGTGCGCGGCAGCCGCTTCAGCGTGGGGCGGTCGAGGTGGTCGTAGTGGTTGTGGGAGACGACGACGGCGTCGACGGGCGGCAGGTCCTCCCAGCGCACGCCGACCGGGGTGACGCGGGCGGGGGTGCCGAGGATCCGCCGGGACCACAGCGGGTCGGTGAGCACGGTCAGGCCGCCGATGCGCAGCACCCAGCTGGCGTGCCCGGCCCAGGTCACGGCGACGGTCCCGGGGCCGGCGGCGGGCAGCGGGCCGGGCTCGTAGGGCAGGTCGGGGATCTCGTCGAGGGCTTCGGGGGCGGGGCGGAACTGGCCGGTGCGGGCCAGCCGGGCGAGCATGCCGATGCCGGGGAGGGGGGCGGTGAGCCGGTCGGTGAAGGACCGCGGCCAGCTGCGGATCTCGCCGAGGGGACGCGGGTCCGTGCTGGAGCGCTCGGTCGGTGCGGCGGGTCTGGTGGCTCCCGTCCGCTCTGACTGGCTGGTCAACGGCGGGCTCCTGTCAGCTCGGCGACGGCTGCCCCGAGGGCTCGCAGCGCCTCCGCCACCTGCGGCCACTCCGTGGGCGCCGGCGGTTCCTGCCGGTCCGGCCGCTCTGGCCGCTCTGGCCGGTCCTGCCGGTGCGGCCGGGCTGGCCGGGCTGGCCGGTCCGGGCGGTCCCGTGGCGGGGCCGGCTCCGGCACCGCGGGGGCCGGGGCGGCGGGAGCGGCGGCGGGGGTCAGGGGGGTAGCGGCGGGCGGGCGGTCGTGGGCGTAGGCCAGGGCGGCGGCGTGCGCGCCGCCGGCGTCGCCGAGGAGCGGCCCCGTCGCCACCCGCAGCCGCAGCGCGGTCAGGTCGTCGCCGAAGCGGGTCGCGCCGCCGACCGCGCGGGCCCGGGCGCCGGAGCCCAGGGCGCGGACGACGGCGGACTCCAGGTCCACGGCGTCCACGACGCCGGCCCGGGCCAGGGCCGGGCGCAGCTCTTCGAGGTCCGCGTACACGTGGTAGCCGGCCTGCGGCGGGCGGACCAGCGCGCCCGCGGCGGTCAGCACGTCCCGTACGGCCCCGGTGAGCGCGGTGTGCAGCCGGACGCCGGCGGCCAGCCGGCCGGTGACCGCGGGCGGTTCGGCGAGCGCCGCCGCGGCGGCGGCCTCGACGGGCGGCGGCAGCGGCGGCACGGCGGTGCCGAGCACCGCCAGCACCGCGGCGTGCAGCGCGGCGCCCGCGCGGGTGGCGGGGAAGCGGGCGACGGCGGCGGGCCAGCCGGGCGGGGTGAGCGTGCCGCCGAGGTCGGCGAGGACGACGACGTCGTCGGGGAGCATCTCGGCGGGGCTGACGAGCACGGTGGCGTGCGGGTCGTGCAGTGCGTCGCGGTACGTCTCGTCGCTGACGACGAGCAGCCCCTCCCCCGCCGCCGCCTCGCACGCCTCGCGGACCAGCTCGGGCGGCGGCACCGTGCCGGTGGGGTCGTCGGCGACGGACAGGACCAGCAGCCGCGGCGCGCCGCCCTCGGCCCGTACCCGGCGCACGGTCTCCAGCACGGCGAACGGGTCGGGGGCGCCGCCGGACTCCGCGGTGGTGGGCACGCGGTGCACGGCGCGGCCGAGGATCACCGGCTGCGCCGCGTACCAGGACGCCGAGGGGCGGGGCAGCAGCACCTCGCCGCCGGCCGCGGCGACCAGGGCGAGCAGCAGCGCCGCGCCGCCGGGCGCGGCGGCGGTACGCGCGGGGTCGGTGGTCAGGCCCCGGCGGTGCCAGTACCCCGCGGCGGCGGCCCGCACCCCGGGCCCGCCGCCGGGCGGTCCGGGGGCGGCGGTGGCGGCGCCGGCGAAGCCGTCGACGAGTGCGGCGGGGGGCGGCAGTCCGGCGTCGGGGACGGCCTGCTGCATACGCCACCTCCCGCCGCGACTCGCCCGTCGGACGTTCACCAGAGTGCGAACCCCTCCCACTGTCCCAGATCGGGCGCCCGCCGGGGCGGTGCGATGCGCCTGGTCAGGTGAAGGGGCGGGAGGACCGGGCGGCGTACGGGGCGGGCCCCGGCCCCGTACGCCGCCGGCTTCCTACGCTGCGGTGGCGGAGCCGGTCGGCTCCGGGGCCTTGGACCCCGCCGCGACCGCCGCCCGGTCCGCCTCCACGCGCTCGCAGACCCGCTCGCAGGTGCGGCTGATCAGCCGGGAGACGTGCATCTGCGAGATCCCCAGGCGTTCGGCGATGCAGCTCTGCGTCATGTCGCAGAAGAACCGCAGATAGAGGATCTCGCGCTCGCGGTCCGGCAGCCGGCGCAGATGCGGGCGCACGGCCTCGCGGTCCACGGCCTGGTCGAAGCCGGGCTCGGTGCTGGAGACGGTGTCGATGAGCGAGTAGCCGTCGGCGGCGCCGGGGAGCGCGGCGTCGATGGACAGGGTGGCGTAGCTCTCCAGGGCCGCCAGGCCCGTGCGCACCTCGTCCTCGGTCAGCCCGGCCACCTCGGCTATGTCCGCGGTGGCCGGGAAGCGGTCGTCGGGCGTGGCGGCCAGCGCCATGCTTGCGCTGCGCACGCGGTTGCGCAGCTCCTGGACCCGCCGGGGCACGTGGACGCCCCACATGTGGTCCCGGAAGTGCCGCTTCAGCTCGCCGACGATCGTCGGCACGGCGAAGCTCTCGAAGGCGTTGCCGCGCGCCGGGTCGTAGCGTCTGACGGCCTTCACCAAGCCGAGGTGCGCGACCTGTTCGAGGTCCTCCAGCGCCTCGCCGCGGTTGCTGAACTGGCGGGCGAGCCGCTGGGCCATGGGCATCCAGGCGCGTACCACCTCCTGGCGCAGCGCCTTCTTGTCGGGTCCTTCCGGCATCCCGGCGAGCCTGCGGAAGTGTGCCGCGGTGTCCGGGGCATCGTCGTGTGGGTGCCTGCTCCTTGACCGTACATGCGCCACGGGGGGCCTCCCTCGGGCGAGTTGCGAATGGTCGGTTTCCCGCGGGAGACGCTGCGCGGCCGGAGGCGACGACGCCCGGGTACCGCACGTGGCCGGAGCATGGGCGGCTGCGAAGCCGTCCGCTCCCGCGGAGGTGCTCTGGTCGGGAGCACGTTGGTCCGTCTGCCCGCCGCCGGATGCTGCAAACCGTGGGGCGGACGGGGCCTTTTCCACGATACGACGAGGTCGCCGCACGCACGACCGCTCGCGTCCGCGCCCGGGTCAGCCGCGTTCGCGCGCGCCCTCGCGGGTGCGGCCGAGCGCCACGGAGCGCTCCGGGTGCCGGCTCAGGTACTCGCCCTCCAGCTGTGCCATGCGCGTGTTGTGCATGGCCAGCGCCGCCGCCGAACCGTGCAGCAGCGTGTCGTGGCGGGTGCGGTGGATGGTCTCCAGCTCCTTGATCAGCTGCTGGTCGCTCAGCTGCGCGGGGGCGATGCCGCCCCTGCGCCGGTCGCTTTCGGCCATCTGAGGCTCTCCTTCGCCGGCTGTCTCCCGTTTCCAGGATCGGGCAATCCTGGCTCGTCGGCTACCCGGGCGGCGCCCCGGCAGACATGGACCACACTCCTCATGACCGTATAGCGAGACAACACTTCTCGTCATACGAGACGAAAGCTAGGGTGCCGCGCATGGCCGTATACACGCATGGACACCACGCCTCGGTGCTGCGCTCGCACCGCTGGCGCACCGCCGCCAACTCGGCGGCGTACCTGACCGGCGAACTGCGCCCGGAGATGCACCTCCTCGACCTCGGCTGCGGGCCCGGCACGATCACCGCCGACCTGGCCGCCCTCGTGCCGCGGGGCCGGGTGACGGCCGTCGACGCGCAACCGGGGATCCTGGCGCAGGCGCGCGACACCGCGGCGGCACGGGGGGTGACGAACGTGGAGTTCGCCGTCGCCGACGCCGAGGCGCTGGACTTCCCGGACGACTCGTTCGACGTGGTCCACGCCCACCAGTTGCTCCAGCATCTCGCGCACCCGGTGCGGGCGCTGGCCGAGATGCGCCGGGTGTGCCGCCCCGGCGGGCTCGTCGCCGCGCGCGACGCGGACTACGCCGCGATGACCTGGCACCCCGACGTGCCCGTCCTCCACGACTGGCTGGACACCTACCGCCGGGTGGCCCGCGCCTCGGGCGGCGAGCCGGACGCGGGGCGGCGGCTGCTCGGCTGGGCCCGCGAGGCGGGGTTCGCGGACGTCACGGCCTCGGCGAGCGCCTGGTGCTACGCCTCGGCGGAGGAGCGCGCGTGGTGGAGCGAGTCGTGGGCGGACCGCACGGTGGCGTCGTCGTACGCCCGCCTCGCCACCGACGGCGGGCACGCGGACGCGGCGGCGCTGCAGCGGATCGCGGCCGGCTGGCGGGAGTGGGGCGAGGCGCCTGGCGCCTGGTTCGCGGTGCTGCACGGCGAGGTGCTCTGCCGGGTGCCGTGAGGCTGCGCCGGGCCCGGCGCGTACGGGCGTACGGGCCGGGGGCCGCGGCCGCCCGGCCCGCGGCCCGTACGCCCGTGGCCGGTCCAACGACCCGGCGCCACAGGCGCCTTCGCCGCCCCTAGACTCTCCTCCATGGAGATCCTCGGCACCTCACTGCGCATCTGCGTGGACGATCTGGACCCCGCCGTCACCGCGTACGAGAAGCTGACCGGCGAGCAGGCGCAGCGCTTCTCGCACGCGGGCGTCTCCGTCGCCGCGGTCGGCTGCTTCCTGCTGATGTCGGGCCCGCCCGAGACCCTCGACGTGCTGCGCAGAATCACGGCGACGCTGGCCGTCGACGACGTGGCCGAGGCGTACGCGACACTCCGGTCGGTCGGCGCCGAGGTCATCGCGGGCCCCTCCGAGACCCCCATCGGGCGCAACCTGGTGGCCCGCCACCCCGACGGCAGCATCTTCGAGTACGTCGACCGCCGCCGCTGACCGCCGCACGCGACCGCTACCGGGCGGCGCCGGGGCCGTCCGCCGTCATCTCGGCGGTCAGGGCCCAGCGCTCGTGGTCGCGCCAGGCGCCGGCGATGAACAGGTAGTCGGGCGAGAAGCCCTCCAGGCGGAAGCCCGCGCGCTTGGCCAGCGCGATGGAGGCGGTGTTGCCCGGCTGGACGTTGATCTCCAGCCGGTGCAGGCCCAGGTCGGTGAAGGCGTGGCGGACGACGAGGCCGATGCCCTCGGACATGTGGCCGCGGCCGGCGTACGGGACGAAGGCCGCGTAGCCGAGGGCGCCGGAGAGGAACGCGCGGCGGACGATGGCGTTGATGTTGACGAAGCCGGCGAGGGCGCCGGACTCCCGCTCGCAGACGAGGAACCCCTCGGTCTGCGGCTCGGTGAGCCGCTCCAGATAGGCGCGGAAGTCGGCGGGCGTGGCGGGCGGGGCCAGCCACGGGTGGTGGAGTGCGGCGCTGTCGCGCACGCGGGCGAGGAACTCCGCCTGGTCCGCGGGGCGCGGAAGGCGGATCACGGTGCGGGCGCCGGCCGCGATGACGTCGTTCTCGGGCACCGGGCGAGTGTACGCCCCGGCCGGTCAGCGGTTCGGCTGGACGAGCCGCAGCCGGTTGCCGAAGGGGTCGGTCAGCTCCAGGATCGTGCCGATCCCGGCGTCCTCTTCGAGCCCGGGCTTCAGGTACGGGTAGTCCTTGGCCTTCAGCTCCGCGTGCAGCTCGCCGGCGCCGTCGACCTCGACGTAGACGGTGGCGCCGGGGCTGGCGTCGCCGTGGTGCTCGCTGAGGTGGAGCGTCAGGTCGCCGCGGGAGACCTGCAGGTAGAGCGGGAGACCGTCGGAGAACCTGTGCTCCCAGTCGACCGTGAAGCCCAGGTAGTCGACGTAGAACTCGCGCGCCTTCGCGACGTCGAAGATGCGGAGGACCGGAACCGTGCGACGGAACAGGACAGTCATGTCTCCACTATGCCTCCGCCGCCAGCCGCGCGGCGAGACGGCGCATCTCGTCGCCCACCAGGTAGTGGCCGGGCAGCCCGGGGATCTCGACCGGGCGGCCGGCGGGGCGCCGGGGCGGGTGGCGTATGAGGTGGTCCAGCACGCGGGCGGCCAGCGCGGGGTCGTCGGGAGGGTCGCCGAGGACGTAGTGGTAGGCGTTGGGCCGCCAGTGCGGATAGCGCTCGGTGAGGCCGACGATGACCGCGGGCGGGCGGCGGCGGTACGAGGCGTACGGCTCGGCGTAGTACGACGTGCGGCGGCCCTCGGCGACGTTGCACGACTCGCAGAGCAGGCCGCGCACCAGCCCGGAGACGTGGTGGTGGTCGATGACGAGCCGGGCGGGCCGCAGCCCGCAGACCGCGCACCGGCCGGCCTGCCACCGCCGTATCGCCGCGAGCGGCCCGCCCGGGCCGGCGGCGGGCGGGCGGGGCGTACCGCCCGGCTCGCCGGGCGGCGTCCACTCGTGGCAGGCCGGGACCTCGGAGCCCGGCGGCGTGCTGCTCATGCCGGCGACACTACGGCCAGGCACTGACATCTCCGGCGCCGTCTCCGGGGCGGTGTCACTCGCCGGTGACGCCGTCGGCCAGCTCCCGGGCGATGTCGAGGTGGCCGGCGTGGCGCGCGTACTCCTGCAGCACGTGGAAGAGGATCAGCGCCAGCGACGGCGCGTCCGCCGCGGCCGCGAAGCGGCCGCCGACGGCGGCCCGGCGGTCCAGCGGGACGCCCGCGACGATCTCCCGGGAGCGGGCGCACGCCGCGCGGAAGGCGTCCTTCAGCTCCGCCGTGCCCGTGCTCTCCGGGACCGCCCAGCGGCCGTCCGGGCCGCGGTCGCCCCACGGGTCCGGCACCGGGCGGGCGGCGAAGCCCCACTCGAACCAGCGGCACTCCACCCACGTCAGGTGGACCAGCAGCTCCAGCGGCGTCCAGCCGGAGGCCACCCGGCTGGACCGCAGCTCCTCCTCGGCGAGGCCGTCCAGCTTGCGCAGCACCTCGGCGCGGTAGTGGTCGAGGTAGGCGTCCAGCAGCTCCCGCGGGTCCGTGCGGGAGCCGGGCGCGGGGTCGTCGATCGGCATCCGCGGCCGGTCGGACGGCGGCGGTGCGGCGCTGCGGGCGAGGCGTCTCATACGAGTCCCGGGGTGTCGAGGGCGAGGGTGCCGGCGTCCGCGTCGAGGACGGCGGGCACGCCGAGCGGCACGGTGAGGGCGGGGACGCCGTGGCCGAAGTCCAGGCCCTCCAGCACCGGCACGCCGAGGTCGCCGAGCCGGTCGGCGAGGACGGCGCGCACCTTCTCGTACGGGCCGCAGTCCGCCCAGGTGCCGCAGACGACGCCGGCGACGCCGGTCAGCCAGCCGGTGCGGCGGAGCTGGGTGAGGATGCGGTCGAGGCGGTAGTCCTCCTCCTCGACGTCCTCGATGAGCAGGATGCCGCCGGCGGCGCCGGCGCGGGCGGCGGGGGTGCCGAGGCCGGCGGCCAGCAGGCTGACGCAGCCGCCGAGGGTGACGCCGCGGGCGCGGCCGGGCACGAGGGCGCGGGCGCCGGGGCTGGTCAGGCACTGCACGGTGGCCGGCTCGAAGAGGGTGCGGCGCAGGTGCTCGCGGGTGGCGTCGTCCGCGGCGAACGGGCCCCAGGCCGGCATCGGCCCGTGCAGGGTGGCCACGCCGAGGCGGGTGGCGAGCGCCTCGTGCAGGGCGGTGGCGTCGCTGAAGCCCACGTAGACCTTCGGCCCGGCGGCGCGCAGCGCGGCCCAGTCGACGCGGTCGAGCATGCGGTGGGCGCCGTAGCCGCCCCGGCCGGAGAACACGGCGGCGACGTCCGGATCGCACCAGGCGCGCTCGAAGTCGCGGGCGCGGGCGGCGTCGTCGGCGGCGAGGTAGGACAGCCGGTCGTCCTCGCCGTACGCGGTGGGGTGGACGACGACGTCGAGGCCCCAGCCGCGCAGCACCTCGACGCCCGCGTCCAGCTCCGCGCGCGGGAACCCGCCGCTGGGGGCGACGACCGCGACCCGGTCGCCGGGGCGCAGGCGGCGGGGCCGGTCGAGCGCGACGGCGGACCCGGTGGCCGGGGCGGCGGTCGCGGTCGCGGCGGCCGGTGGGCGGGACGTGCCGAGGTCCACGGCCGGCACGTCCGGCGCCGCGAAGCCGAACGTCTGCGCGTACAGCGACAGCTCGGCCTCCAGCGCCCGGGTGAGGGTGCCGGCGCGCCGGAAGCCGTGGCCCTCGCCCTCGAAGGTGAGGTACGCGTGCGGCACACCGCGGCCGGCGACCGCGTCCAGGAACCGTTCGCACTGCACCGGCGGGCAGATCACGTCGTCCAGCCCCTGCAGCAGGAGGAACGGGGCGGTGATCCGGTCGGCGCGGTGGACCGGGGAGCGCTCGCGGTACCGCTCGGGCACCTTGGCGAACGGGCCGACCAGCGACTCCAGATAGCGCGACTCGAAGTCGTGCGTCTCGTCGGTGGCCCAGCCGGCCAGGTCGAGGATGGGGTAGATGACCGTGCCGCACGCGTACAGTCCTTCGGTCAGCGGCGAGGTGAGCGAGGCGGCGGTCGTCCAGCCGCCCGCGCTGCCGCCGCGGACGGCGAGCCGGGCGGGGTCGGCGGTGCCCTCGTCGGCGAGGGCGCGCGCGACGGCGGCGCAGTCCTCGACGTCCACGACGCCCCACTGCTCGCGCAGCCGCTCGCGGTAGGCGCGGCCGTAGCCGGTGGAGCCGCCGTAGTTGACCTCGGCGACGCCGATGCCGCGGGAGGTGAAGTAGGCGATCTCCAGGTCGAGCACGAGCGGCACGTGGCCGGTGGGTCCGCCGTGCGCCCAGATCACGTACGGCGGCAGCTCGTCCTCGGGGCCGCTGAACTCCGGGTGGTGCGGCGGGTAGACGTGGGCGTGCACGTCGCGGCCGTCGGGGCCGGCGAAGGTGCGGGAGACGGGCCGCGGCAGGAAGGCCGGGTCGACGGCGTCGCGGTGGGCGCTGCCGGCCACCCGGGCGTGGCCGGTGACGGTGTCCAGCTCGACGACCTCGTACCCGGTGGCGGGGCTCGCCGCCAGGCCGAAGACCCGGTCGCCGGCGACGGCGAGGGCCGCGGCCCAGTTCGACCAGGGGCCCGGCACGTCGGCCAGGTCGCCGGTGGCGGGGTCGAGGACGCCGAGGCGGGTGCCGCCGGTGCCGTGCAGGGTGGCGACGAGGCCGCCGCCGAGGACGGCGAACCAGCGCAGCCCGACCTTCCACAGCGCGTCGGCGAACTCCTCGGGCAGCGGGCAGAGCGCGCTCGTCACGGCGGTCGCGGGGTCGACCCGGTGGAGGTTCCACCAGCCGCTGCGGTCGGTGGCGGCCACCAGCGTGCCGTCGGGCAGCCACTCGGCCTGCGCGACGGACTCCGCCTCGGGGCCGGTCTGGGCGCCGAGCACGGTCGTGACCCCGGCCAGGCCGCCGTCGCCGGTGACGTCGGCGACGCGCAGCTCCGTGCCGTCCCAGGGCATCTGCGGGTGGTCCCAGGCGATCCAGGCGGCCTGCCGGCCGTCCGGGGACAGCCGCGGGCCGGTGACGAAGCGGTGCCGGTCGTCGGTCAGCTCGCGCACGGCGGCGCGGTCGACGGCCGCCGAGCCGTCCAGCGGCACGGCGGCGAGCACGCGGCGCACGTCGGTGGGGGCCGGGCCGGTGAACTCCTCCAGCACGCACCACACCTCGCCGCGCTCGGGCAGCACGACGGGGTCGCACCAGCGCAGCCCGCCGCCGGTGGCACCGACGGGCGTGAGCGGGCGGGGCGCGCCGCCGCCGTCGGGCTCGTACCCGTAGAGCCGCTGGTCGGGGAAATGGGTGAAGACGATCAGCGGGCCGCCGGTGGCGCGCGGCACGCCCGCCCAGGGCCGGCCGCCGTACTCGATGACCCGGTTGCGCACGTTCCACGGCGGCGGCAGCACCGACTCCTCGGTGCCGTCCGGGCGGAGCCGCACCAGGGCCCGGCGCCCGCCCTCGCGCGGCCGCGGGGCGGTCCACCACACCTCGTCGCCGACGGTGTCCAGATACTCCGGGCGGCCGTCGTGGGTCGCGGCGAGGGCGGCGGTGAGGGGGCTGGTCCAGGTGCCGTACGGGGCGGTGGTCACGGGCGGCGTCGTCTCTTTCCGCTGGTGGTCGAGGCGCCGGCGCTCTCGCCGGCGCGCGCGCTGGTCCGTGCGCGGGTCGTCCCTCCCGCGCGGTCTGCGGGGCGGTGTGCCGTCAGGCCTCCCGGAGGAAGTCGTCGAGGACGCGCACGCCGAAGTGCAGCGCCTCCACCGGCACCCGCTCGTCCACCCCGTGGAACAGCTCCTGGTAGTCGAAGCCGGCGGGGAGCTTGAGCGGCGAGAAGCCGTAGCCGACGATGCCGAGGCGGGAGAACTGCTTGGCGTCGGTGCCGCCCGACATGCAGTACGGCACGACGTGCGCGCCGGGGTCGAAGCGCTGCAGGGAGGCGCGCATGGCGGCGTAGACGGGCGCGTCGACGGGGGCGGTCAGCGGCACCTCGCGGTGGCTGAACTCCCAGTCGACGTACGGCCCGGTCAGCTCGTCCAGCGTGCGGGCGAACTCCTCCTCGCCGCCGGCCACCATCCGGCCGTCGACCTGGGCGGTGGCGCTGCCCGGGATGACGTTCACCTTGTAGCCGGCGGTCAGGACGGTGGGGTTGGAGCTGTTGCGCACGGTGGGGGCGACGAGGGCGGCGGCCGGGCCGAGCCTGCCGAGCAGCGCGTCCACGTCGAAGCCGGGGTCGTCCAGCTCCTCGGGGGCGACCTCGATCCCGAACACCGCGGCCGTCCCGGTCAGCGCCGCGCGGACGGTGGGGGTGAGCCGGACCGGCCAGCGGTGCGCGCCGATCCGGCCGACGGCGGCGGCCAGGTGCGAGACGGCGTTGTCGGCGTTGACCTTGGAGCCGTGGCCGGCGCGGCCGCGGGCGGTGAGCCGCAGCCAGGCCGTGCCGCGCTCGCCGGCGGCGACCGGGTACAGGCGGCGGCCGTCGCCGGCGTGGAAGGTGAAGGCGCCGGACTCGCTGATGCCCTCGGTGCAGCCGTCGAAGAGCGCGGCGTGCTGCCCGGCGAGGAAGTCGGAGCCGTACTCGGCGCTGGCCTCCTCGTCGGCGGTGAAGGCGAGGACGATGTCGCGGCGGGGGCGGACGCCGGCGCGGGCCCAGGCCCGGACGACCGCGAGGACCATCGCGTCCATGTTCTTCATGTCGATGGCGCCGCGGCCCCAGACCACGCCGTCGCGCACCTCGCCGGAGAACGGGTGCACGCGCCAGTCGGCGGGCTCGGCGGGCACCACGTCCAGATGGCCGTGGACGAGCAGGGCGTCGGCGCCGCGGTCGGTGCCCTCGATGCGGGCCACCACGTTCGTCCGGTCGGGGGCCTTCTCCAGCAGGGTGGGCTCGATGCCGGCGTCGGCGAGACGTTCGGCGACGTACTCCGCGGCCTGGCGCTCGACGCCGTCGCCGCCGCCGTGGTTCGTGGTGTCGATGCGGATCAGGTCGGAGGTGAAGCGCACCACCTCGTCCAGCGCCGCGTCGTCGGGGCCCTGGGCGTGCGGAGCGGGGGCGTGCGGGGCAGGGGCGTGCGGGGCAGGGTCAGCCATACTGCTCCTCCACGGCGGCCGAGACGAGCGTGGTGACGGCCTTGAAGCAGCGGATGCCGTCGTACATGGTCTCCGTCGTGTACGCCACGCGCCGCTCGCCGGCCGGGGCCACGCCCGGCACGACCGTGGCGGCGCCCGCCAGATGCTCCGCGTCGAACTCCAGCTCCACCGTGAACGGCCCGCCGCGCACCGGCTCCGTCCGCACCGCGAGGGCCGCGGCCTCGGTGGCCGCCGCCCGGATGTCCGCCGCGGTACGGGCCGGGGTGCGGCACACCGCGGCGTACCGCGAGACGTAGTCCTTGACGGCGACGCCGGGGGCCGCGGGCGCGTACCCCTTGGCGTCCTCGACGGTCTTGTCGTCGCCGGTGACCAGCACCACCGGGACGCCGAACTCGGCGACGACGTGCGCGTTCAGCAGGCCCTCGCTGGCCCGTACGCCGTTGAGCCAGACGCCGGTGACGGAGTTCGCCAGGTAGGTGTGCGCGAGCACCCCCTCGGCGCCCGCGCCGGTGTGGTAGCCGACGAACGCGATGCCGTCGACGTCGCCGCGCTGCACGCCCTCGACCATGGACAGCGACTTGTGCCGCCCGGTGAGCATCTGGGCGCGGTCGTCCAGCCGCTCCAGGAGGAGATTGCGCATCGTCCAGTGCGCCTCGTTGACCAGCACCTCGTCTGCGCCGCCGGCGAAGAGGCCCTCGACGGCGGCGTTGACGTCGGATGTGAACATGGGCCGGCAGCGCTCCCACTGCGGGCCGCCGGGAAGCACGTCGGCGGGCCACGTGACGCCGGTGGCCCCCTCCATGTCGGCGCTGATCAAGACCTTCATGCCGAGCCACGGTACGCGGTCGGACGAAGCGGTGAAACCCCTGTGGATACGTACAGAGGTCTAGACCACACGAATCCCCTCGAATGGCCCGCGACCAGCCCTTTCGGGGTCGGTTCCGGGCCGTCAGCCGTCCGGTGCACGCACGGTCGCGACCCCACGGCGCCGGGCGCCGGCAAGCCTTCGCCGACCCCGACGCCGGCCTCGCCGCCACCCCCGTCGCCAGCCCTGCCGCCGTCCCCGCCGGGGGCGCTAGTCGCCGTGTCCCAGCCGGAGGTCCCGCTCCGTGCGCCCGCCGCCCTCGACGCGCAGGACCGTGGCCACCGGCGGGTATCCGGCGGCGATGACGGTGTACTCGCCGGCCGACAGGTCGACGAAGCGGAACGCGCCGTCCGGGCCCGTGATGCCGCTGTCGACGACGTTGCCGGCCGCGTCCAGCAGGGTGACCCGGGCGTCCTCCACCGGCCGGCCGCCGTACGCCCGCACCGTGCCGCGCAGCACCGCCCCGCCGGCCAGCTCGACGTCCTGCCGGGTCTCGCGCGCCGCCTGCACCGCGACCGGCAGCGCGGCGGGCCGGAAGCCGGGGGCCGTGGCCGCGAGGGTGTACGCGCCGGCGACCAGCTCGCCGAGCGCGTACGCGCCGTCGTGGCCGCTGCGCGTGGAGGCGACGACCTCGCCGCGGGCGTCGGTGAGGGTGACGACGACGTTCCCCAGCGGCGTGCCGTCGGCCGTCGCCACGGTGCCGCAGATGCGGCCCGCGCCGCCGAGCACGAGGTCCAGCTCCACCGGCCGGTCCCCGACCGTGACCGTGACGGCCTGCGGCTGGTGCCCGCCGGCCGCGGCCACCAGGACGTACGAGCCGGAGCCGGGGGTGGGCAGCACGTACCGGCCGTCCTCGCGGCTGGCGTCGCGCCCCACCTGGCGGCCCGTGCCGTCGATGAGCGTGAGCGCCGCGCGCGGCACGGTGGTGCCGTCCTGGTGCTGCACGCTGCCGCACACGGGCACCCCGGCGCCGCCGGCGCCCGCGGGCGCGGCGCCGCGGGCCGCGGGCACCGCGGAGTCGGCCGCCAGGGGCGCGTCCTGGACGGGGCCCGGCCCGGGGAGGTTCTGGGACACCAGTGGTCTCTCCTTCAGCAGGAAGGCGAACAGGAGGCCGAGGAGGAGCACGGGCACCAGGTACAGGAAGATGCGCGGCATGGCCTCGGCGTAGGCGCGGACGTACCCGTCGCGCAGCCCGGCGTCGAGCGCGTGGACGGCCTCGGGAGTGATCGACTGCGGGTCGGGCAGCGTGGCGCCGGGGGGCGGCGGGGGCAGGGTCCCGGCCAGTTCGCCGGCGAGCCGGTCGAAGAAGACGGTGCCGAAGACGGCCGCGCCGACCGAACCGCCCATCTGCCGGAAGTAGTTGTGCGCGCTGGTGGCGACGCCGAGGTCCGCGGGGCGCACCGCGTTCTGCACGGCGAGGATGAGCACGGGCAGCACGAGGCCGACGCCGGTGCCGAGGACGGCCATCCAGATGCTGTACGACAGCTGCGAGGTGTCCTCGGTGAGGCGCGAGAGCAGCCACATGCCGACGGCGGCGAGGGCGCAGCCGAGCACCGGGTAGCGGCGGTAGCGGCCGGTGCGGCTGATGAGGTGGCCGGAGACGACGGAGGCGACGACGAGGCCGCCCATCATCGGCAGCATCAGCAGCCCGGACTCGGTGGCGCTGGCGCCGTCGACCATCTGCAGGAAGGTCGGCAGGTAGCTGGCCGCGCCGAACATCGCCACCCCGATCACCACGCCCACCAGGGAGGTGACGGCGAAGACGCTGTCGCGGAACAGCCGCAGCGGCAGCACGGGTTCGACGGCGAAGTGCTCGACGACGAGCAGCAGCACGGTGGCGCCGACGGCCCCGGCGCCGAGGGCCATGATGACGTCGGAGGTCCACTCGTACTCCAGGCCGCCCCAACTGGTCAGCAGCACCAGGCAGGTGGACGCGGCGGCGAGCAGCAGCGCGCCGAGGACGTCGAGGCGGGGCCGGGCGGCGGGCTTGGGCAGCTTCAGCACCAGCCCGGTCACCAGCAGGGTGACCAGCCCGAAGGGCACGTTGAAGTAGAAGCACCAGCGCCAGGACAGCTCGTCGGTGAAGAACCCGCCGAGCAGCGGCCCGGCGACCGAGGCAAGCCCGAAGGCGGCGCCGATCAGGCCCATGTAACGGCCGCGCTCGCGGGCCGGGACGATGTCGGCGATGATCGCCTGCACACCGATCATGAGGCCGCCGGCGCCCATGCCCTGGATCGCGCGGAACGCGATCAGCTGGTCCATGCTGCGCGCGGCGCCGGCGAGCGCCGAGCCGGCGACGAACACGACGATGGCGAACTGGAAGACGCCCTTGCGGCCGAAGAGGTCGCCGAGCTTGCCGTAGATCGGCAGCCCGACGGTCGCGGTGAGCAGGTAGGCGGTGATCGCCCAGGACATCCGGTCCAGGCCGTGCAGTTCGCCGACGATCTTCGGCAGCGCGGTGGCGACGATCATCTGCTCCAGCGCGGCGAGGAGCAGCGCGAGCATCAGCGCCAGAAAGACCAGCCGTACGCGCCGGGGGCTCAGCGCCCCGCCGGCACCGTCGGCCGCGCCGGGACCGGCGGGCGGTCCGCCCTCTCCGGTACGTCGCGCCGGCTGGGCCGCCTGGGCCTGCTCCGCCGGCCGGTCCGCCGGGCCGGCCGCGGGCACGGTGACCGGCTCGTCCTTCACCAGGGTCGTACCCACCTGCCAGCTCCCCATCGTCCGCCTGCGCCGGACCATTTCTCGCACCGCGCACGATCCTGGGGCAAACCCGATCACTCCCCCCGCGGGGCCGCCCCGCGGTCCGCCGACCCGGTTGCCCGGGGCGCCCGCCGGTCGCTCATCAGCGGCTTTCGCGGCGCGCGGGCGGAGCCGGGGGCGCGGGAGGGCTCGCGGCGGCGCGCGGGAGAACCACTCGAAACGGCGAACCGGGCGGCGGCCCCGCCGGCGGGCGGCGCCGCCCGGCGTCACCCGATCGAGGACTCGACGCGAAGGGAACACGTGTTCTATTCTCGGCGGCAGATCAACGGGAGGTACCGATGCGCTGGGAGAATCTGACACACGACGCCGCCGCCGAGACCGCCGCCGCCGACGGCGGCACGGGCCCGGGCGGCGCGCCGCCCGCCCTCTTCGGCACGGCCGCCGTCGTCACCCGCACGTTCGACACCCCGGAGTTCCAGGGCATCACCTTCCACGAGGTGCGGGCGCGCTCCCTCGTCAACAGGGTGCCGGGCGCGTCGCGGATGGCCTTCGACTGGACCGTCAACCCGTACCGGGGCTGCAGCCACGCCTGCGTGTACTGCTTCGCCAGGAAGACCCACGACTACCTGGACCTCGACACCGGCCGCGGCTTCGACTCGCAGATCGTGGTCAAGGTCAACGCCCCGGAGCTGCTGCGGCGCGAGCTGGCCGGCCGCCGGTGGCGCGGCGAGCACATCGCCATGGGCACCAACGTGGACTGCTACCAGCGCGCCGAGGGGCGGTACCGGCTGATGCCCGGCATCCTGGCCGCGCTGCGGGACTTCGCCAACCCGTACTCGATCCTGACCAAGGGCACGCTCATCCTCCGCGACCTGCCGCTGCTCAAGCAGTCGGCCGAGGTGACGGACGTCGGCGTCGCGGTCTCGGTCGGCTTCCTCGACGAGGAGCTGTGGCGGACCGTCGAGCCCGGCACGCCGGCGCCGCGCCGCCGGCTCGACGTGGTGCGCACCCTGGCGGAGCACGGCATCGGCTGCGGGGTGCTGATGGCGCCGGTGCTGCCGTTCCTCAGCGACTCGCCGGAGCAACTGCGCGCCACGGTGCGGGCGGTGGCCCGGGCGGGCGCGACGTCCGTGACGCCGCTGGTGCTGCATCTGCGGCCGGGCGCGCGGGAGTGGTTCATGGCCTGGCTGGAGCGGCACCACCCGCGGCTGGTCCGCCGGTACCGCACGATGTACGCGGGCGGGTCGTACGCGCCGAAGTGGTACCAGCGCCAGGTCACCCGGCAGGTGCACGAGTACGCGACGGAGCTGGGCATAGGCCCCTCGGCGCCCGGCGCCGCGCGCCGCATCGGGCCGGCGGAGGAGCCCGGAGCAGGGCCGGACGCCCCGGAGAGCACGCAGCTGACCCTGCTCTGACCCCGGTGCCCGGCGGTCGGCCCCCGGCGCCGGGCCGCGCCGCCGCGCCCGCGCCCCGCGGGAGCCGCCGCGGCCGCCGGCTCACGGCGACGGGGTGCGCGGGCCTATGCGGGTGATGGCCGCCGTGGCCGCGCGCCACAGCTGCGGGAAGCCGAGCGCCTCGGAGAGCGCCGGGATCGCGCCCGGGTCGCCCAGCTCGCCCAGCCCCTCGACACAGGCCTTGGCGATCGGCCAGTGGTGCTGCGGCTCGCGCACCAGCCGCTGCAGGGTGCTGATCAGCGCCGGCGCCGACTCCGGCGCGCGCAGCCGGACGAGCAGCCGGATGGCGTGCAGCGCGTACGCGGTGCGCAGCGGGTTCGTCGCCAGGGCCGCCGCCGCCCGCGCGGTGCGCGGGTCGCCGAGCCGGGCCAGCGCGCACGCCGCGCTCTCCGCCCGTACCGGGTCGCGGTAGTTGAGCAGCAGCACCAGCGTCTCGAACGCCCGCCGGTCCCCCGCCGTACCCAGCGCGAAGGCGGCCAGCTCCCGGGTCCACAGCGGCTCCCCGGGCAGCTCCAGCACCCGCGCCAGCTCGTCGTGGGCGGTGGTCGTGCGCTGTCGCACGAGCGCGGTCATGCGGTCGAAGCGCGCCAGCGCCGGCGGGTCGTCCAGCCTGCCGCGGATCCGTTCGGTGAGCGCCAGATACTCCTGGTCCATGCCTCGCCCCCTGCCTCGCCGGCACTCAGGGTACGTGTCCCGTCACCGGTCGGGGACGGGCGCGTCGATCGGGTTCACTCCATCTGTGCCCCCGCTGACGGGTACATTCCCTGAATCCCCCTCTGGCGCCCATGGTTACTCACGAGTTAAGCTCGGGGGACGAGCAGCACCCCATGCTCGGGCGGTCTGGTGACGCAGCCGCCGAGAGCTGAAGTCGGTTCGGCGACCAACAGCACGCGCGACGGGCGCTCGAGCGCCCGTGGCGGGGACGCCCGGCCCCGGGACAGGGCCTGCGGCGCGCCTCGCCGCAGCGTGCCCCGCCGCCGCGCGGTTCCCGCCGTGGGCCGTCGTGCCCCGGTCCCGCCGCCGTGCGCGCGCCCCGACCCTCGTCTCCCGCGTCACGACTGGAGTCCCGCGATGGACCGCAGCCCCGTCCCCGAGTCCCCCGAGATCCCCGAGCCCCCCTCGGTTCCCTTCCCCACCGTGGCCGTCGTCGGCCTCGGCACCATGGGCACCGGCCTGTGCGAGGTGCTGGCCCGCGCCGGCCGCGAGGTCGTCGGCATCGACGTCAGCGAGGCCGCCGCCACCGCCTGCGTCGCCGCACTGGAGCGCGCCACGGACCGTGCCGTGGCCCGCGGCCGCCTCACCGAGGGCGACCGCGCCGGCGTCCTGGCCCGGCTGCGCACCTTCCCCGACCTGCGCGCCGCCGCCGACGCGGACCTGGTCATCGAGGTGGTGCCGGAGTCGTACGAGACCAAGCAGCGGGTCGTCGCGGAACTCGACCGCGTGCTACGCGCCGACGCGGTCATCGCCACCGGCACCAACGCGCTGTCCGTCACCCGGCTCGCCGCCTCCTCCGCCCACCCCGAGCGCGTCCTCGGCCTGCACTTCTTCACCCCGGTCCAGGCGATGCGGCTGGTGGAGGTGGTCTCCTCCGTGCTCACCGAGCCGAGGGCGGTGGAGCGGGTCACCGCGCTGGTGCGGGAGCTGGGCAAGGAGCCCGTCGCGGTGGGCGACCGGCCCGGGTTCATCGCCGACGGGCTGCTCTTCGGCTACCTCAACCAGGCGGCGGCGATGTACGAGTCGCGGTACGCCACCCGCGACGACATCGACGCGGCGATGAAGCTCGGCTGCGGCCTGCCCATGGGCCCGCTGGAGCTGCTCGACCTGATCGGCGTCGACACCGCCCGCACGGTGCTGGAGGCCATGTACGCCGCGTCGCAGGACCGGCTGCACGCGCCCGCGCCCCTCCTCGGCCAGCTCACCGCCGCGGGCCTCACCGGCCGCAAGGCGGGCCGCGGCTTCTACACCTACGACGGCCCCGGCAGCGGCACCGTCGTGCCGGACGCCCATCCTCCCGCCGCCGGCTCCCCTGCCGCCGGCTCCCTCGCCGCCGACGCAGCTTCGGGGGCGGCGCCGCGGCCGGTCCGGGCGGTCGGCATCGCGGGCTCCGGCACGATGGCGAGCGGCATCGCCGAGGTGTTCGCCCGGGCGGGGTACGACGTCGTGCTCGCCGCCCGCGGCGAGCAGAAGGCGGCGGCGGCGAAGTCCCGTATCGCCGCGTCGCTGGACCGCTCCGCCGCCCGGGGCCGCCTGACCGGGGGCGACCGCGACGCCGCGCTGGCCCGGGTCTCCCCCGCGGGCTCCCTGGCCGCGCTGGCCGGCGCCGACCTCGTCGTGGAGGCCGTCGCCGAGGACCTGGCGGTCAAGCGGCGGTTGTTCGCGGCCCTGGACGAGGTCGCCGGGCCGGGCGCCGTGCTGGCCACCACCACGTCCTCGCTGCCCGTCGTCGCCTGCGCCGCCGCGACCTCGCGCCCCGAGGACGTCGTCGGCATGCACTTCTTCAACCCGGCGCAGGTGATGAAGCTCGTCGAGGTGGTGCGCACGGTCCGTACCGCGGACGACGCGCACGCCACCGCCCGCGAGGTCTGCACCCGGCTGGGCAAGCACGCGGTGGACTGTGGCGACCGGGCCGGCTTCATCGTCAACGCGCTGCTGTTCCCGTACCTCAACAACGCGGTGAAGATGGTCCAGGAGCACTACGCCTCCCTCGACGACATCGACGCCGCGATGAAGCTCGGCGGCGGCTACCCCATGGGCCCGTTCGAACTGCTGGACGTCGTCGGCCTGGACGTCTCGCTGGCCATCGAGCGCGTGCTGCACCGCGAGTTCCGCGACCCGGGCCTGGCCCCGGCACCGCTGCTGGAACACCTGGTCGCCGCCGGCTGCCTCGGCCGCAAGACGGGCCGCGGCTTCCGCGAGTACGCCGCCGCCCGGCGCTGAGCGCGCCGCCGCCCCCGTCCCGCCGCCGCCTCGTGCGCAGCGGCGGCGGAACGGGGCCCACGCATGGAGTACGTTCCTTACATGTCCGAGCCAGCGAAGCCCAGCCGTCCGACCTCCAGCAGCCAGCGCCTGAAGATGCGCCGCGACATCGCGGCCGCCGCGATGGAGCTGTTCGCGACGAAGGGCTACGAGGCGACGACGGTGGACGAGATCGCCGCCGCCGCGGGCGTCGCCCGCCGCACCTTCTTCCGGCACTTCCGCTCCAAGGAGGAGGCGATCTTCCCGGACCACGACGACACCCTGGAGCGGGTGAAGGCCGTCCTGGACGCCGCGCCGCCGCACGAGTACCCGCTGGACACCGTGTGCCGCGGCATCCGGGAGGTCATGCGGATGTACGCGGCCCAGCCCGCGGTCTCCGTCGAGCGCTACCGGCTGACCCGGGAGGTGCCGACGCTGCGGGAGCGCGAGATCGCCTCGGTCTCGCGCTACGAGCGGCTCTTCACCCGCTACCTCCTGGGCCACTTCGACGAGGGCGCCCACCAGGACGGCGACGACGACCCGCTGCTCGCGGAGGTCGCGGCCTCCGCGGTGGTCACCGCGCACAACCACGTGCTGCGCCGCTGGCTGCGCGCGGGCGCGCAGGGCGAGGTGGAGGGCCAGCTCGACCGGGCCTTCGCGGTGGTGCGGGCCCGGTTCGCCGGCGTCGGGCTGCCGCACGGGCCGACGGGCCGGGGCGGCGCGCAGGCGGGCGCGGCGGGCCCGCCCGCGGTGCTCACGGCCGGCGGTGAGGGCTCGGACGTGCTTGTCGCCCTCGCCCGGACGGACGCGCCGCTGAGCGAGGTCATGCGCACCATCGAGAAGGCGCTGAACCGGGGCTGACCGGCGGTTTCACCCCCGTGCACGAGGCTCCCCGGCCGCTTCGGCCCGGGAGCCTTCGCCTGCCCGGGCGTGCTCATCCGTGCGCTCCCGTCGACATCTGAGGGAATTTTTTGGCACCGAGTGTCTTGCAGCCTGGCACGCCGTGCCATACCGTACGGATATCCGGGTGACCGGCGCCCGAAGGCAGAGCGGGCGCCGGCTGTCCCCGCGGGCCCCCGGCTCGCGCACCCGGCCGCGCCTCGTCACGGGCGCCCCGGCGCCACCGCGCCGTACCCCGCACACCGGCACCACCGCCGGAGCCGAACCGCACCCGCAGCTCTCCCCCGACGTCCCTCAAGCGTCCCCCGAAACGCTTCGCCGGAGGCAGCACCATGAACGAGACGCACGAGATACTCGCCGCGATCCAGGCACCCGACAGCACCGCCGCCGACTTCGCCGCCCTGCCCCTGCCCGGTTCCTACCGGGCCGTGACGGTGCACAAGGACGAGACCCGGATGTTCGACGACCTCCCCACCCGCGAGAAGGACCCGCGCAGGTCGCTGCACCTGGACGAGGTGCCGGTGCCGGAACTCGGCCCCGGCGAGGCCCTGGTGGCGGTCATGGCCAGCTCCGTGAACTACAACTCGGTGTGGACGTCCCTCTTCGAGCCGCTGCCCACCTTCGCCTTCCTGGAGCGCTACGGCCGCCTCTCCCCGCTCGCCGGGCGCCACGACCTGCCGTACCACGTCATCGGCTCCGACCTCGCCGGCGTCGTGCTGCGCACCGGCCCGGGGGTCGTCGCCTGGCGGCCGGGCGACGAGGTGGTCGCGCACTGCCTGTCGGTGGAACTGGAGAGCGCCGACGGCCACGACGACACGATGCTCGACCCCGAGCAGCGCATCTGGGGCTTCGAGACCAACTTCGGCGGCCTGGCGGAGATCGCGCTGGTGAAGTCCAACCAGCTGATGCCCAAGCCGGCCCACCTGTCCTGGGAGGAGGCCGCGGCCCCGGGCCTGGTCAACTCCACCGCGTACCGCCAGCTCGTCTCCCGCAACGGCGCCGGCATGAAGCAGGGCGACAACGTGCTCATCTGGGGCGCGAGCGGCGGGCTCGGCTCGTACGCCACGCAGTTCGCGCTCGCCGGCGGCGCCACCCCCGTCTGCGTGGTCTCCAGCCCGGAGAAGGCGGAGATCTGCCGCCGGATGGGCGCCGAGGCGATCATCGACCGCCGCGGCGAGGACTACCGCTTCTGGCGCGACGAGCACGAGCAGGACCCCCGGGAGTGGAAGCGCTTCGGCGCGCGCATCCGCGAGCTGACCGGCGGCGAGGACGTCGACATCGTCTTCGAGCACCCCGGCCGGGAGACCTTCGGCGCTTCGGTCTACGTCACCCGCAAGGGCGGCACCATCGTCACCTGCGCCTCCACCTCCGGCTTCGTGCACGAGTACGACAACCGCTACCTGTGGATGTCGCTCAAGCGGATCATCGGCTCGCACTTCGCCAACTACCGCGAGGCGTGGGAGGCCAACCGCCTCGTCGACAAGGGCAGGATCCACCCCACCCTGTCGCGGACCTACCCGCTCGACCAGACCGGCCAGGCGGCGTACGACGTGCACCGGAACCTGCACCAGGGCAAGGTCGGCGTGCTCTGCCTCGCCCCCGCCGAGGGGCTGGGCGTACGCGACGAGGAGAAGCGCGCCGCGCACCTCGACGCGATCCAGCTGTTCCGCACCGCCGAGGCACCCGGGCCGCGGGCCGGCCGCGGGAGCGCGCCGGCGCGGGCCGTCGAACACGCCGGGAACGTCTGATGGCGGACCGCGACCGACCCTGGCTGATGCGCACCTACGCCGGCCACTCGACCGCCGAGGCGTCCAACGAGCTGTACCGGCGGAACCTGGCCAAGGGCCAGACGGGCCTGTCCGTCGCCTTCGACCTGCCCACCCAGACCGGCTACGACCCCGACCACGTGCTCGCCCGCGGCGAGGTCGGCCGCGTCGGCGTGCCCGTCGCACACCTGGGCGACATGCGCCGCCTCTTCGCGGGCATCCCGCTCACCCGGACGAACACCTCCATGACCATCAACGCCACCGCGATGTGGCTGCTGGCGCTCTACCAGGTGGTCGCCGAGGAACAGGGCCTGGACGAGGCGGGCGTCGCCGAGCTGGCGGGCACCACGCAGAACGACATCGTCAAGGAGTACCTCTCCCGCGGCACCTACGTCTTCCCGCCCGGGCCCTCGCTGCGGCTGACGACCGACACCATCGCCTACACCGTCGGCCGGATGCCGAAGTGGAACCCGATCAACATCTGCAGCTACCACCTGCAGGAGGCGGGCGCCACGCCGGTGCAGGAGATCGCGTACGCCATGTCGACCGCGACCGCCGTCCTGGACGCGGTCCGCGACTCCGGCCAGGTGCCGCCGGAGAGGCTGGGCGACGTCGTCGCCCGCATCTCCTTCTTCGTCAACGCCGGGGTCCGCTTCGTCGAGGAGATGTGCAAGATGCGGGCGTTCACCCGCATCTGGGACACCGTCACGCGCGAGCGCTACGGCATCGAGGACCCCCGGCAGCGCCGCTTCCGCTACGGCGTGCAGGTCAACTCCCTCGGCCTGACCGAGGCGCAGCCGGAGAACAACGTCCAGCGCATCGTGCTGGAGATGCTGGCCGTGACGCTGTCGAAGGACGCCCGCGCCCGCGCGGTGCAGCTGCCCGCCTGGAACGAGGCGCTCGGCCTGCCGCGCCCGTGGGACCAGCAGTGGAGCCTGCGCATCCAGCAGGTGCTGGCGTACGAGAGCGACCTGCTGGAGTACCCCGACCTCTTCGACGGCAGCCGTGTGGTGGAGGCCCGGGTGGCCGGCCTGGTCGAGAGCGCGACCGCCGAGATGGCGCGCATCGAGCGGCTGGGCGGGGTCGTGGCGGCGGTGGAGTCCGGCTACCTGAAGTCCCAGCTGGTCGCCTCGCACGCCGAGCGGCGCGCGCGTATCGAGTCGGGCGAGGAGAAGATCGTCGGCGTCAACTGCCATACGGAGACCGAGCCCAGCCCGCTCACCGCCGACCTGGACGCCGCGATCATGACCGTCGACGCGGACGTGGAGGCGCGCGTCGTCTCCCGAACGCACGAGTGGCGGCTCGCCCGCGACGAGCCGCGCGCGCAGCGGGCGCTGGCGGCGCTGAAGTCCGCCGCCGCCGGTACGGACAACCTCATGCCCGCGTCGCTGGAGTGCGCCCGCGCCGGCGTCACCACCGGCGAGTGGGCCTGGGCGCTGCGCGACGTCTTCGGCGAGTTCCGCGCCCCCACGGGCGTGGGCGGCGCGCCGGTCGCCGTCGCCGCGGCCCCCCACGGTGCGGCCGGCGCGGACGGCCCGGACGGCCCGGACGGCGAGGCCGCCGCCGCGCTCACCGCCGTACGGGACCGGGCCGCGCGCACCGCCGCGGAGCTGGGCACCGGCCGGCTGCGGCTGCTCGTCGGCAAGCCGGGCCTCGACGGGCACAGCAACGGCGCCGAGCAGATCGCGGTGCGCGCCCGGGACGCCGGCTTCGAAGTCGTCTACCAGGGCATCCGGCTGACGCCCGAGCAGATCGCCACGGCCGCGGTCGCCGAGGACGTGCACTGCGTCGGGCTGTCCGTCCTCTCCGGCGCACACGCCGAACTGGTCCCCGACGTCCTGGACCTGCTGCGCCGCGCGGGCGCCGGTGACCTGCCCGTCGTCGTCGGCGGCATCATCCCGGCCGCCGACGCCGAGGCGCTGCGCGCGGCGGGCGTCGCCGCCGTGTTCACCCCGAAGGACTTCGGAATCACCCGGATCATCGGCCGTATCGTCGACGAGATCCGGCTCGCGAACAAGCTCGGCCCGAAGGAGGCCCCCGCATGAACCCCGCCCCCGAACAGCCCGACCGCCTGCGGCCGCGGCGTTCCTGCCTCGCCGTCCCGGGATCCAACCCTCGGTTCCTGGAGAAGGCGCAGGGGCTGCCGGCCGACCAGGTCTTCCTGGACCTGGAGGACGCCTGTGCGCCGCTGGCGAAGCCGGACGCGCGGCACACCGTCGTGAAGTTCCTCAACGAGGGCGACTGGAGCGGCAAGACCCGGGTGGTGCGGGTCAACGACTGGACGACGCACTGGACGTACCGCGACGTCATCACGGTCGTCGAGGGCGCGGGGCCGAACCTGGACTGCCTCATGCTGCCGAAGGTCCAGGACGCCGAGCAGGTCAGGGCCCTCGACCTGCTGCTCACCCAGATCGAGAAGACCATGGGCCTCGCGGTGGGCCGCATCGGCATCGAGGCGCAGATCGAGAACGCCAGGGGGCTGGTGAACGTCGACGCCATCGCCGCCGCCTCGCCGCGGCTGGAGACGATCGTCTTCGGGCCCGCCGACCTCATGGCGTCGATCAACATGAAGTCCCTGGTCGTCGGCGAGCAGCCGCCCGGCTACCCGGCCGACGCCTACCACTACATCCTCATGCGGATCCTCATGGCCGCCCGCAGCCACGACCTGCAGGCCATCGACGGCCCGTACCTGCAGATCCGCAACGTCGACGGCTTCCGCGAGGTCGCCGGCCGCGCCGCGGCCCTCGGCTTCGACGGCAAGTGGGTGCTGCACCCGGGGCAGGTGGAGGCCGCCAACGAGGTCTTCTCGCCGTCCCAGGAGGACTACGACCACGCCGAGCTGATCCTCGACGCGTACGAGTACTTCACCTCCGAGGAGGGCGGCCGGAAGGGCTCGGCGATGCTCGGCGACGAGATGATCGACGAGGCGAGCCGCAAGATGGCCCTCGTCGTCTCGGGCAAGGGCCGCGCCGCCGGTCTGACCCGCACCGCCGCCTTCACCCCGCCGGAGGGCTGACATGCAGTTCGGACGCATCTACGAGGAGTTCGAGCCGGGCGCGGTGTACAGGCACTGGCCGGGCAAGACCGTCACCGAGTACGACAACCACCTGTTCTGCCTGCTGACCATGAACCACCACCCGCTGCACCTGGACGCGCACTACGCCGGCGAGGCCACCGGCTTCGGCCGCAACGTCGTCGTCGGCAACTACGTGTACTCGCTGCTGCTCGGCATGTCCGTGCCGGACGTGTCCGGCAAGGCGATCGCCAACCTGGAGGTGGAGTCGCTGAAGCACGTGGCGCCCACCTTCCACGGCGACACGGTCTACGGCGAGACGACCGTCCTGGACAAGTGGCCGTCGACGTCGAAGGACGACCGCGGCATCGTGTCCGTCGAGACCCGCGGCCACAAGCAGGACGGCACCCTGGTATGCGTCTTCCGGCGCAGGGTGCTGGTCCCCACGGCGGCGTACGTGCGGGAGCCCACGGGGGCACCGCCCGGCCGCCGGGCCGGGGGAGAGCAGCCCGGCCGCCCGGAGCCGGCCGAGCGCGGCGGGGCGGCGTGATGGGGCGGCTGGCGCAGACGGAGGGGCTGACGGACGTCCAGCGCGAGATCGTCGCCACGGTCCGCGGCTTCGTCGACAAGGAGATCCTGCCGGTCGCCACCGAGCTGGAGCACCGGGACGAGTATCCCGCGCAGATCGTCGAGGGCCTGAAGGACCTGGGTGTTTTCGGCCTGATGATCCCCGAGGAGTACGGCGGTCTCGGCGAGTCGCTGCTCACGTACGCGCTGTGCGCGGAGGAGATCGCCCGCGGCTGGATGAGCGTGTCGGGGATCATCAACACGCACTTCATCGTGGCGTACCTGATCAAGCAGCACGGCACACCCGAGCAGCGGGAGCACTTCCTGCCCCGGATGGCCGCCGGCGAGGTGCGCGGCGCGTTCTCGATGTCGGAGCCCGGGCTCGGCTCGGATGTGGCGGCGATCACCTCCAGGGGCGTACGGGACGGTGAGAGCGGCGACTACCTGCTCACCGGGCAGAAGATGTGGCTCACCAACGGCGGCACGTCGACGCTGGTGGCCGTCCTCTGCCGGACGGACGAGGGGCTGCCGGCGGACGCGCCGGCGCACCGGTCGATGACGACGTTCCTGGTGGAGAAGGAGCCCGGGTTCGGCGCGGTGAAGCCGGGGCTGACCATCCCCGGCAAGATCGACAAGATGGGCTACAAGGGCGTCGACACCACCGAGCTGATCATGACGGGGCTGCGGGTCCCGGCCGACCGGGTGCTCGGCGGCCCCGGCGGGGCCGGCCGGGGCTTCTACCAGATGATGGACGGGGTCGAGGTCGGCCGCGTGAACGTCGCCGCGCGCGGCTGCGGCGTCGCGCAGCGCGCCTTCGAGCTGGGCGTCGACTACGCCCAGCAGCGGCAGACGTTCGGCCGGCCGATCGCCCGGCATCAGGCGATCCAGTTCAAACTGGCCGAGATGGCTACCAAGGTCGAGGCCGCCCATGCGATGATGGTGCGAGCGGCACGCAAAAAGGACACCGGAGAACGTAACGACCTAGAGGCGGGGATGGCCAAATATCTCGCTTCGGAGTACTGCAAGGAAGTCGTGGAAGACGCGTTCCGCATCCACGGCGGATACGGCTTCTCCAAGGAGTACGAGATCGAGCGTCTCTACCGGGAGGCGCCGATGCTTCTCATTGGCGAAGGAACCGCCGAGATCCAGAAAATGATCATTGGGCGGCGACTGCTGGAGGAGTACGGGTCCCAGGGCTGAGGGACTGCTTCAGGGGCAGGCGGCAGGGGCGCGTGGCAGCCGGTCGGGCGCCCCGGCGGACGAAAGCTCGCTTCGGCTTGCCGAGTTGCCGGTGCCAACCGATAGCATCCCCGACAAGCCGCCGTCCCCCATCACCGCGGCCCCCTCCCGCTACGAAGGTCAAACATGCCCCACAGCCCAGATACCGTTCCGCGCCGCCGGGTCCGCCTGGCGCGCGGAGCATCGCCGTGGCTCCTGCCGACCTTGGCCACCGCGGCCGCCGCCGCCGTCCGCGCCCGCCGCACCGGGCGCTGGCCCGACCGGCTGGCCGCCGTGCCCCCCGCCGCGCTGGCGGCGGGCATGCTGTGGTTCTTCCGCGACCCCGACCGCGAGATCGCCGGCGGCCGGGTCCTCTCCCCCGCCGACGGCGTGGTGCAGAGCATCATGCCGTGGCCCGACGGCCGCACCCGCGTCGCGATCTTCATGAGCCCGCTGAACGTGCACGTGAACCGGGCTCCGCTGGCCGGCACCGTCAGCTCCGTGGAGCACGTCCCCGGCGGTTACGTCCCGGCGTTCAACAAGGAGAGCGACACCAACGAACGCGTCGTGTGGCACCTCGACACCGAACTCGGCGACGTCGAGATGGTGCAGATCGCCGGCGCGGTCGCGCGCCGCATCGTGCCGTACGTGACCCGGGGCACCAAGGTCGAGCAGGGCGAGCGGGTCGGGCTGATCCGCTTCGGCTCCCGCGTCGACGTGTACCTGCCGGAGGGCGTCGCCGCCGGCGTGGACGTCGGCCAGGCCACCACGGCGGGGGTGACGCGCCTTGACCGTGATTGATCCGGAGACGAAGGCCGGCTGGGTCCCCGAGGTCGACGAGGACGACGACATGCCGCTGTCCACGCGGCTGTCGATCGCCGACACCCTCACGCTGGCGAACGCCACCTGCGGCTTCCTCGCCGTCTACTTCACCACCACCGGCGTGCTCGTCCCGCATCTGATGGGCGAGAGCACCGGCGGCATAGCCCGGCAGAGCGCCGCCACCGCCGTGATCCTGATGCTGCTCGCCTCGGTCTTCGACCTCTTCGACGGCCTGGTCGCGCGGAAGCTGCGCAGCTCGGCGATGGGCGCGGAGCTGGACAACCTCTCCGACCTGATCAGCTTCGGGCTGGCGCCCGCGTACTTCGTGCTGGTCTACGGCATGGTCGCCGACGACGCGCACCAGCGGGTGTCCACGGTGGCCGCGGTCGCGGTGATGCTGGCGGTGGTGCTGCGGCTCGCCCGGTTCTCCTGCGTGACGGTGCGTGACGGGGTCTTCCAGGGGATGCCGAGCCCCTTCGGGGCGCTGACGGTGATCTCGGTGGTGCTGCTGGAGCTGCCGTTCGTGCCGACGCTGCTGGCGATCGTCGGGGTGGCCTGGCTGATGGTGAGCCGGGTGGAGTACCCCAAGCCGCGCGGCCGGCTGGCGGTGGCCACCCTCGTGTGGATCTTCATCAGCATGACCTGCCTGGGGGCGTGGGCCTTCGACGCGCCGAACGGCCAGCTGCTGCTCCAGACGGGCTGCGCGCTGCAGATAGTGACCGCCGCGACGATCCCGCTCTTCGCCACCGCCCGCCGGGTCAACACCTTCCGGGTCGGCCGCCGCGAGGCCCGCGCCGCCGCGCAGGGCTGAGCCGCCCGCGCCTACGGGGCCGGGCTCCGGGCCCGTACCGTACGACAACAGACCGCGCCGCCGCGCCCGGGGGACCGCCCCCGGGCGCGGCGGCTCTTCCGGCGGGCCCGCCCCGGATCGGGGTCAGACGGGGTGCCAGAGTGCGGGCACGTTCGGCGGCTCCCAGCCGGGCAGGGCCGTGTGGGCCTGCAGGCACCGGTAGGTCCGGCCGCCGTACGTGACGGTGTCACCGGCCTGGTAGGAGGTCCAGGCCGCCCAGGTGCCGCCGGTGTCGGAGCCGACGGTCAGGGTGTACGTCACGGTGTGGGCGGTGCTGCCGGTGCCGGTCACCCTGATCGGGTACGTGCCGTCGGCGGTCGCGGCGCCGACGTCCACCGTCATGGTCGCGGAGTCGCCGGACGTCACCGTCGCCGGTGCGAAGGACACCGTGGCGCCCTCGGGGGCGCCGGAGGCGGTGAGCGCGACGTCCTGCGGCTCGCCGCCGGTCGTCGTGGTGCCCACGGTGGCGGTGGCGGAGCCGCCGCCCGACTCCACCCGGCCGGAGTCCGGCGACAGGGCGAGGGAGAAGTCCGGCGTCTGGCTGCCGCCGCAGTCGGCCTCGCCGGCCGCCGCGGGCACGGCGACGGCGCTCCAGGCCGCCTTGACGGCGTTGCACTCGGCGGCGCCGTAGGTGGTCTTCGCGGCGGTGACGGTCGCCGCGCGGGCGGCCCGGTGGTTCCAGGCGGAGGTCTTCATCAGCAGCCCGCCCATGAAGACCTTCGCGGCCTTCTGGATGCCGATGCCGGTGACGGAGGAGGGGCCGCCGGAGCAGATCGGGCTGCCCGGCTTGCCGCCGCCGGGGTCGGAGCCCTCGGCGAGCAGGTAGAACCAGTGGTTCTGCGGGCCGGCCGCGGCGTGCACCTCGGTGCCGGGGCCGAGCTGCGTGTAGCAGTTGGGGTCGTTGTTGACCAGCGACGGGTTGTACATGTTGCGGATGGGGCGGCTGTCGCCGAAGAAGCGGGCCTTCTCGCCGACGGTGTAGTCGGGCGGGTCGTTCGGGTTGTTGATGTACGCCTCGGTGACGGCGCCGAAGATGTCGCCGGTGGACTCGTTCATGCCGCCGTTCTCGCTGCCCGAGCCGGTGCCGCCGGGGGTGCGGTGGAAGATCTCGTGCCCGTACTCGTGCGCAACGACGTCGATGGACGTGAGCTGGTTGGTGCCGGTCTGGTTGCGGCCGTAGGTGGTCTTGGTGCCGTCGTAGTAGGCGTTGACGACGCTGAGGCCGGCGCGGGCGGGGACGAGGCCGCCGCGGCCGTTCTGGCCGTTGTAGCCGAGCCACTCGTTCAGCATGTCGAACTCGTGCTGGGCCGCGTACATGATGTCGACGCAGGCGGTCTCCAGGTCGTTGGCGCCGCCGTTGCCCCACGGCGGGCTGGTGTACGGGGCGCCGTTCTGGCCGCCGCACTGGAAGCCGGCGCGGTCGGGGTCGGTCATGGAGCTTGCGGCGGTGTCGATCTCGACGGTGCCGTTGTGGTAGCCCTGCCCGGAGGCGTCGCGGACCTGTTCGCGGGTTTCGACGACCTCGCCGGTGCGGGCGTCGACGTAGACCTCGCGCACGCTGGGGGCACCGGCGGCGGTGGTCCCGGTGACGGTGGACTGCCAGGTCAGCACGCCCTTGCCGGACTTGATGAGCACGCCCAGCTCGGGCCGCGTGGCCTCCTCCGGCCGGGCGACCCGTCCGGCGGCGGTCTTCTCGGCGGCGGCCGCGGAGATCCGGGCGTGCGGGGAGAGCGTCAGCTCGGGCGCGGGTGCGGCGGCGACGTCGAGGACTCGGCCGCGGCTGTCGGCGAGCACGACGGCGTCGCCCCCGGTGACCGGCAGCCCGAGGTAGGTGCGTTCGTACGCGGCGTAGTAGAGACCGCCGTCCCAGGGGGTCACCCCGGTGCGGACGAGCTCCTCGCCGGGGCTGTGGCGCAGCCCGTCGAGCCCGCTGTCGGCGGCGCGGTCGGCGGCGGCCAGGGCGCGCGCCTTGCCGCTCGGCTGCCGCTCCGACGGTGGTGGAGCGGCGCTGGTCGTGCCGGTGAAGGCACCGGTCAGGCCGGCGGTCAGGGCGAGTGCCGCCACGACCGCGCCAAGTCTTGTGGACCTCACGTCTGTTGCTCCCCTCTGGGAAACCGGTGACGCGAGTATCGACATGCACATGGCGCTTCGGGGATATCCCACCGGCCCTCATGCCCGGGTTATACGCTGCTGGAATGCAGCTGGAGTTGCGGCATCTCCAGGCTGTCTGCCGGATCGCCGAGGCCGGCAGCCTGTCCCGCGCCGCCCGCCTCCTCGGCGTCTCCCAGCCGGCTCTCTCCGCTCAGCTGCGGCGGATCGAGCGGGTGGCCGGCGGGGAGCTGTTCACCCGGACTCCGCAGGGCGTACAGCCCACGCCGCTCGGCGAGTTCGTCCTGTCCAAGGCCCACCGGGTGCTCGGCGAGATGGAAGCGCTCTCCGCCGGCGCCCGGGCCACGACGGCGACGGGGCCGCTGCGGCTGGGGAGCATCGTGCTCGTCATGCTCGGTGCGCTGGTGCAGGAGCTGGACGAGCTGCTGCCGGGCCGGCAGACCACGGTCGACAGCGAGGACTCGGTCACGGCGCTGACCCGGCTGCTGGGCTCCGGCCACTACGACGCCGTCCTCTACGGCGAGGTCAACGACCACCGCACCCCGCTCCCGGCGGGCGTCACGGCCCGCACGCTGGTCGCCGGCGAGCCGTTCTGGATCGCCCTGTCCGCGCGCCACCGGCTCGCGGACCGGGAGCGGGTGGACCTGGCGGAGCTGGCGGGCGAGCACTGGATGGCGATGACCAGCCAGGACGACGGTGGCCCGGAGGCCCTGCAGGCGGCGTGCGCCGGCGCGGGCTTCACGCCGTCGCTGCGCTACCGCATCGGCGACACGGCGCTGAACCGCCGGCTGATAGCGGCCGGCCGCGCGGTGGCGGTCTTCCAGCCCACGGCCCCCGCGACGCCGGGGGTGGTGCTGCGCCCGCTGGCGGGGGACCCGATCAGGGGCCGGCTGACGCTGGCGTGGCAGCGCCGCGCGGTGCCGGCGGAGATGGCGGCGGTGCTGTACCGGGCGGCGGCCCGGGCGTATGCGGCGGGGCTGGCCAACAACCCGCGGTACGGGGCGTGGTGGGCGGCGCACCCGGAGGTGCATCCGGAGCCGGGGTGAGCGCCGGCCCCGGATGCGCGGCGGACCGTGCGGACGCCGGGCGCGGCGCGCACCCCGCGGCCGGGACCGGCGCCCGGCCCCCGGGGCTCAGCCCTCGGCGCCCCCCACGGCGTAGTCGGCCGCCGCCGTCGCCGTGAACGCCTCCTCGGCCACGACCATCCCGCCCTTGGCCTCGGCGTCCGGCCGCAGGATGAGGCTCTCCCGGGTCGACGGCTCGGCCGGGTCGGAGAAGTCGTGGGTGATGCCGAAGCCGGTGTCCATCGAGTCGATCGACAGCAGCGCCTCCGTGACTCCCCCGCGGGTCAGGTTCTTCGCCTTGCAGGCCCGCTGCAGCGCCTCGCCGAACAGGTCGGCCGCGGACCAGCCGGCGATGACGCCGGTGTCGAGCAGCTCGCCCGGGTACTCCTTCCCGTACGCCGCCGCCAGCTCCGCGGGCCCCGGCTCCGGCGAGCCGATGGGCAGGGTGGAGGTGGAGACGTGGAAGTTCTTCAGCAGCGCGGGCCCGGCGGCGGTCTCCAGCAGCTGGGGGGCGAACGTCGGGTTGGAGCCCACGATCGGCACGTCGAGCCCGGAAGCCGCCGCCACGCCCGCCAGCGACGCGGACTGCCGCGGCCCCGCGCTCATCAGGACCGCCGAGACCTCCGCCTTCGCGAGCGAGGTGACCTGGGCGGTCATGTCCTGGTCGGTCGCCTTGATCTTCTTGCCCACGACGGTGAGCCCGGCCGCCTCGGCCGCGTACTCGGAGCCGGCCAGCGCGTTCTCGCCGTAGTCGCCCTCGAAGTACACGTGGCCGATCCTGTCGCCCTTCCCGACGGCCCCCTCCCGGACCAGGAAGTCCACGGCGTTGATCATCTCCACGTCGTACGTGGCGCCGATCTGCCGGATGTTCTCGCTGCCCAGCAGCGTGGCCGACCACGCCTGCGGGATGACCAGCCCCTTGTCCTGGCCGTCGATGCGGTCCTTGACCGCGGCGACGTAGGGCGAGCCGATGAACTGCGGGAAGCCCAGCACCTCCGGCTCCAGCTCGGTGTACGCGGAGACGGCCTTCTGCGGGTCGTAGCCGTGGTCCCGCACGGTCAGCTCCACCGTGCGGCCGCAGACGCCGCCGTCCGCGTTGAACCGGTCGAAGTACAGCTGCTGCGCCTGCGTCACGCTCTTGCCGAGGGTGGCGTACACGCCCGTCATGTCGGTGAGCACGCCGAGCGGGACGGTGGTCGCCGTCACACCGTCGCCGACGCGCAGCTCCGATCCGCCGCCGTCGCCCTCGGCCGCGTCGTCGTCGTTCGCCTTGCCGCTGCAGCCCGCCGCGGTGAGCGCCAGGGTCGCCGCGATCGCGGCGACCGCGGCCAGACGCGGCCGTTGTCTACGCACGGTGTGCTGATGTCTGTGTCTGTATGGCGTCTTCAGCATCAGAGGGTTCCTTCTTCTCGGGGGTTCTGCGGCGAGGAGCGAGCCGGGCCAGGCCGCCGGGCAGGAAGAGCACGACCGCGACGACGGCGGCCCCGTACAGGTAGCGGGACGCCTCTCCGGGGGCGACGCCGCCATCCCCGGTCGCGGAGACCAGGGGCAGCGACTCGCTGTAGCGCATGAAGACCTGCGGCAGCAGGGAGACGAAGGCGGCGCCCAGCACCGCGCCGGCGACCGAGCCGAGCCCGCCGACCACGATCATCGCCAGGTACTCCAGGGAGAGCACGAAGCCGAAGTACTCCGGCACCGTGCGCTGGAAGACCAGCGCGAGCAGCACCCCGGCCAGCCCGGCGTACATGGACGACAGCACGAACACCCCGGCGCGCAGCCGCGCCACCGGCACCCCCATGACGCCCGCGGCGATCCGGTGGTCGCGCAGCGCGTTCATCGCCCGCCCGGGCCGGCCGCGCAGCACGCCGCGGGCGAACAGCGCGCCGGCGACGAGCAGGGCGAGGCCCACGTACCAGAGCTTCTCGGCCGCCCCGAACGGCACGTTGAGCAGCACGTCCTCGCTGTCGTCGAAGCGGTAGCCGAACAGCTCCAGCGGCGGCACGGCGCGGCCGTTGTAGCCGCCGGTCAGGTCGTCGGCGTTGAACAGCAGGTGCTGGCCGATGAAGATCAGCGCGAGCGTGGCGATACCGAGGTACGCGCCGCTGAGCCGCCCCGCGATCGGGCTCAGCAGCCCGCCGGCGAGCCCCGCGAGCAGCACCGCGCCGGCCGCCGCGACCGCGGTGGGCAGCCCGAGGCCGGTGAGCCCCTCCTCGTCGCCGCCGGCGAGCGCGCAGTAGCCGTACGCGCCGACGGCGAGGAAGAAGGCGTGGCCGAGGGAGAGCTGCCCGGTGGCGCCGGTGAGCAGGTTGAGCCCGATGGCGCCGATGGCGGCGGCCATGGCGAACAGCCCGGCCTGGAGCCAGAACCGGTCGAGGTAGAACGGCAGCGCCAGCGCCACGAGCAGGCCGGCGCCGGCCGCGGCGGGCAGCGCGTACCGCCGCGGTGCCCGGCGCGGGGCGGTGAGCGGCTCAGACACGGGTCAGCTCCCTCGTCCCGAAGAGCCCGGCGGGCCGCGCCAGCAGGACGAGCAGCATCACCAGGTACGGGGCCACGTCGCCGAGGCCGCGGCCGAGGAACGACAGCTCGGCCTGGTAGCCGGTGGCCATCGCCTCGGTGACGCCGACGATCAGCCCGCCGGCCAGCGCGCCCGCGGTGGAGTCGAGGCCGCCGATGATCGCGGCCGGGAACGCCTTGAACGCGGCGAAGGACGTGCTGCGCTCCAGCCCCGGGGTGGGGAAGACGGTGAGGAAGAGCGCGGCGACGGCGGCCAGCGCGCCGGCCACCGCCCAGGCGGACAGCGACACGCGCCCGAGCCGTACGCCCATCAGCGCCGCCGCCTCGCGGTTCTCGGCGGCGGCCCGCATCGCCACGCCCCAGGAGGTGTAGCGGAAGGCGAGCAGGAAGGCCGTGATGAGCAGGGCCGCGGCGGCCAGCGCGGCGATGCGGGTCTGCGGCACGGTCACCGAGCCGAAGGTCAGGACCGCGTCGCCCCACGGGTCGCCGAGGGTCAGCACGTCGGTGCCGATGAGCCGGGTGAACTCGGTGAGCAGGACGATGTCGACGCCGATGGTGGCGATGGCGAGGACGCTGTGCTCACCGCCGCGGTAGCGGCGGATGACCAGGAACTCCACCAGTGCGCCGACGGTGGCGGCGCCGGCGATGCCGACGGCGAGGGCCGGCCAGAAGCCGATGTGCCCGCTGAGCCGGGCGGCGACGTAGCCGCCGGCGAGGAGGAGGGAGGCGTGGGCGAAGTTGACGACCTCGGTGGCCTTGAAGATGACGACGAAGCCGAGGGCGATGAGGGCGTAGACCGAGCCCGTGGAGAGCCCGCCGATGAGCAGTTCGACGAACGTGGTCACCGGTGCCCCCTCCCCGCCGCGGGCGCGCCGCCGTCCTCCGGGGCCGCCTCGCCGAGGTAGGCGCGCACCACCTCGGGGTCGCGCTGCACCGCCTCGGGTGCGCCGCCGGCGATACGGCGGCCGAAGTCGAGCACGGTCACCTCGTCGGCGAGCCGCATGACCACCCCCATGTCGTGTTCCACCAGGACGATCGAGATGCCGAGGCTGTCGCGTATCCCCGCGACCAGCGCGGCGGTGCGCCGCCGCGCCGCCGACGTCATGCCGGCCACCGGCTCGTCGAGCAGCAGCAGCCGCGGCTCGGTGCACAGGGCCCGGCCCAGCTCGACGAGCTTCTGCAGCCCGTACGGCAGCGCCCCGGCCGGGTGGTCGAGGTACGGCTCCAGGCCGGTGAACGCGGCGATCTCCCGCACCCGTGCGCCGTGCCGCGCCTCCTCGCGGGCGGCGGACGGCAGCCGCAGTCCGGCGGCGAGGAAGCCGGCCCTCGTCAGCCGGTGCCGGCCGAGCATGAGGGTGTCGGAGACCGTGGCGTACGGGGGCAGGGCGAGGTTCTGGAAGGTGCGGGCCACGCCGAGGCCGGCGATGCGGTGCGGGGGGAGCCCGGTCAGCTCGTGTCCGCCGAGCCGGACGCTCCCGGAGGTGGCCCGGTAGACGCCGGAGAGCACGTTGAAGCAGGTGGACTTGCCGGCGCCGTTGGGCCCGATGACGGCGTGCACGCTGCCGGGCCGCACGGTGAACGACACGTCGTCCAGCGCGGTGAGCCCGGCGAACCGCACGGTCAGCCCGGTCACCCGCAACTCGGGGACGCCGGGCGCCGCCGGGACCGGGCCGGCCGCGTCCGCCGCGGGCCCGTCGGGTCCGGACGGCGGCTCCGGGCGCCGGGAGCCCGGCGGTGGCCTGCGGGACCGGGGGGCGCCCCTCACGCCGGCCACCTCCCCAGCCGGGGTAGGGACGTACTCACCGACTCCGCGTCCTGCGCCGCGGTCTCGTCCACCACGCCCAGGTACCGCCGCCGCACCTCGTCCGACACCGCCAGCTCCGCCGCCGGGCCGGCGAGGGCCACCCGGCCGGTCTCCAGCACGTACGCCGACGACGCCAGCTTCAGGGCGACCGCCGCGTTCTGCTCGACCAGCAGCACCGAGGTACCCTGCGCGTTGATCTCCCGGATCGTGTCCGCGATCCGGGCCGCGGCCATCGGCGCCAGCCCGAGCGTCGGCTCGTCGAGCAGCAGCAGCCGCGGCTCGGCCATCAGCGCCCGGCCGAGCGCCAGCATCTGCTGCTCGCCGCCCGACAGCAGCCCCGCGCGCTGCTGCGCCCGCTGACGCAGCACGGGAAAGAGCCCGTGCACCCGGGCGAGCGCCGCGGCCCGGCGGTGCGCCCGGGCCCGCGCTCCGCCCCACGCCCGGTCCCGCTCCCCGCCGCGGGCGCGGCCCCGCGCGCCCCCGCGGGCGCCGAGCGCCCCGGCGCGCAGGTTGTCCGCCACGGTCATCCGCGCGAACACCTGGCGGCCCTCGGGCACCTGCACCACCCCGGCCGCGACCAGCTCGGCGGCCGCGAGGCCGTCGAGCCGCCGCCCGCCGAACGACACCGACCCGCCGCGCAGCGCGCCGCCGTGGAAGGCCAGCGTGCGCGAGACGGCCCGCAGCAGCGTGGACTTGCCCGCGCCGTTGCCGCCGAGCACCGCGACCACGGCGCCGTCCGGCACGTCGACCGATACGTCGACCAGCGCCCGCACCGGCCCGTAGCCGGCCGTCACGCCCTCGACCCGAAGGGACGCAGCCGTCATCGGCTCTCCTCTCCCGTGGAACAGGCGTTCACGACAGCACCGCCGCCCGCCGCCGTCCACGTCGGACCGCGGAATCGCTGCCGATGACCACCGCGTACGCCGACCCGTTGTGCACCGGCACAACGCGCTGCCATCGTGAGCGGATGGCTGCCCGCAGAGCGCGTTCGGACCATGACTGGGCGGTGCTCGCCAGTGCCTCGCGGGCGCTGGCGGACCGCGTGCCGCTGCTCGCCGACCGGCTGCTCGACGAACTGGCGGAGAACTCGCCGCACTACGACCTGGCCGTGCCGCGCGACGAGCACTGGGAGCAGATCTGCGTGGCCCTGCGCTACGGCATCGAGGCCATCGCCGCCTCCCGCTCCGCGCCCCGCCGCGACCTCGCGTACGCGCGGGAGCTGGGCCGCCGCCGGGCGGAGCAGGGGCTGCCGCTGGAGCTGCTGCACCAGGCGTACCGGCAGGCGGCGTACCTGGTCTGGGACGAGATGCTCGACGTCGTCGCCGACGACGACCCGGGTTCGCTGCCGGTGCTGCTGCGCACGGCGACGCAGATGTGGTCGGGGGTGGACCGGCAGACGGCGACGCTGACCGACGCCTACCGCGCCACGGAGCGGGAGCTGCAGCGCCGCACGGACGGCCGCGGGCAGGCGCTGCTGGACGCCCTGCTCGACGCGGGCGACGGCGACGCGGACCCGGCCCTGGTGCAGCGCGCGGCGGCGGCGCTGGACCTGCCGGAGGCGGGGCGCTACGCGGTGGTGGTGCTGCGCTCGGAGCACCCCGGCCCGGGCGTGCCGGTGGAGCCCGGCGGCATGCGGTTCTTATGGCGGATGCGTACGGACGTGGAGCTGGCCGTCGTCGCCCTCGGCGCCGCCGCCTCCCCGACGGACCTGCAGAACGCCCTGCGGGCGCGCTGCCCCGGCCCCGGCGGCATCAGCCCCGTCGTCGGCAGCCTGGCGAAGCTCGGCCACGCCCGCCGCCAGGCGGAGCTGGCCCTCAGCACGGTGGGCCCGGGCGGCGCGGACTCCATCGTCCGCCTGGCCGAGCGCCTCCCGGCGGCCCTGGTGGTCAGCCGCCCGGAGCTGGCGGGCCTGCTCGTCGCGGAGGTCTTCGGCGAGCTGCTCCGCCTGGAGGCGCCGGACCGGGCGACGCTGCTGGAGACGCTGGAGGCGTGGCTCTCCTGCGGCGGCTCCGCGGGCCGCACGGCGACGCGGCTGTACTGCCACCGCAACACGGTCTTCAACCGCCTGCGACGGCTGGAGCAGCTGACGTCGCGCTCGCTGTCGCACCCCCGCGACCTGATCGAGCTGATGCTCGCGCTGGAGGCGTACTGGCGCGGTTAGGCAGGCGCGCTCGGCGGGCCCCGTCGGGCGGGCGCGGTCAGAGGAAGTCGCGGGCCAGCGACTCCGCCACCGACTCCAGCAGCGCGCCCGCGTTCGCCATCGACCGCTCCACGTCCGGCTCCAGCGCCGCCAGCGCGTACGCCCGCTCGATCCCCGCCCCCCGCAGCGCCGCCTCGTCGATCGACAGCCCTCCGCACACCGCCACCACCGGCTTCCCCGCCGTCCGCGCCGCCGCCGCGACGCCCGCCGGGGCCTTGCCGTGCAGCGTCTGCCGGTCCAGCGACCCCTCCCCCGTGATCACGAGGTCCGCCCGCGCGAGGGCGGCCGCGAAGCCGAGGACGTCGAGGAGCACCTCGATCCCGGGCCGGAAGACCGCGCCGAGCCCGAGGAGCGCCCCGTAGCCGATGCCGCCCGCGGCGCCCGCGCCCGGCTGCCGGGCCAGCTCCGCCGCCCGCGGGCCGACGGCCTTCTCCAGCACCCGCACGTAGTGCGCGAGCGCCGCGTCCAGCGCCTCGACGTCCGCGGCGCTCGCGCCCTTCTGCGGCCCGTAGACCGCCGGCGCCCCTGCCGGGCCCGTCAGCGGGTTGTCGACGTCGCTGGCGAGGATCAGCTCGACGTCGGCGAACCGCGGGTCGATGCCGCTCAGGTCGGCCCGCGCCAGGTCCGCCAGCGGCCCGCCTCCCGGCCCGACCGGCTCCCCCGCCGCGTCGCGGAGGTCGGCGCCGAGCGCCGCGAGCATGCCGGCGCCGCCGTCCGTGGTCGCGCTGCCGCCGACCCCGAAGACGACGGTGCGCGCCCCGGCGTCGAGCGCCGCGCGCAGCAGTTCGCCGCTGCCGTACGTGGTGGCGGTGCGCGGGGCGAAGCGGCCGGGGGGCAGGAGCTGCAGCCCGGACGCTTCGGCCATCTCGACGACGGCGGTGCCCGCGCGCAGCGCGTACGCCGCGCGGACGGGTTCGCCGAGGGGCCCGGTGACCCGGGCCTCGCGGCGTTCGAAGCCGGCGGCCAGGGCGGCGGCGACGGTGCCGTCACCGCCGTCCGCGACGGGCAGCGCCTCGACGGCCAGGCCGGGTGCGACCCGGTGCAGGCCCGCGGTCACCCGCTGGGCGACCTGCTCCGCGGTCAGGGAGCCCTTGAACTTGTCGGCCGCGATCAGCACCCGGGTCACTGGTCCGTGCGTCACGTGTCACCTCATGCTCTGGTCCTGGTCACGCCGCTGCGACCCTATCCGGACGCCGGCCGTACCGCCCAGCCCGGTACGTCACCACAGGCCGCGCCGCTCCAGCGCCAGCAGGTGCTTCTTGCGGTCGATGCCGCCGCCGTAGCCGGTGAGGCTGCCGTCGGCGCCGACGACGCGGTGGCAGGGGACGATGATCCCGACGGGGTTGCGGCCGTTGGCCATGCCCACCGCGCGGGAGGCCGCGGGGTTGCCGACGCGCTCGGCCAGCTCGCCGTACGAGAGGGTCTCGCCGTACGGGATCTGCCGCAGCTGCTCCCACACCCGCTGCTGGAACGGCGTGCCGGCCAGCCGCAGCGGCAGGTCGAAATCGGTGCGCTCGCCCGCGAAGTACGCCCTGAGCTGCGCGGCCACGGCCGCGAACGGCGGGTCGGCCGCGTCGGCGGGGGTGCCGAAGGTCTCCTCGGCGGGGCGGTGGCGCTGGTCGGTCATGTAGAGCCCGGTGAGCTCGTCGCCCTCGGCGACGAGGGTGAGGGGCCCTACGGGGCTGTCGACGGTGGTGTGTGTGCGCATGTCCATCACTCCGTGGGCATCAGGTTGATCGGGTGGTCGCCGGCGGGCGGCGCCGCCCAGAGGTACTGCACGGCGTACGCGCGCCAGGGCCGCCAGGCGGCCGAGTGGCGGACGAGCGCCGCGGGGCTGCCGGGCAGCCCGAGACCGGCGGCGGCCTTGCGGACGCCGAGGTCGGTGGCCGGGAAGGCGTCGGGGTCGCCGAGCGCGCGCATGGCGACGACCTCGACGGTCCAGGGGCCGATGCCGGGCAGTTCGGCGAGGCGGACGCGGGCCTGTTCCCAGTCGCTGCCGCCGCCGAGGTCGAGGTCGCCGGCGGCGAGGGCGGCGACGAGCGCGGTGAGGGTGGTGCGCCGGCTGCGCGGCATGGCCAGCGCCTCGGGGTCGAGCCCGGCGAGGGCCCCGGGTTCGGGGAAGAGGTGGGTGAGGCCGCCTTCGGCGTCCTCGACCTCCGTCCCGTACGCGGTCACCAGCCGCCCCGCGTGCGTGCGCGCCGCGGCGGTGGAGACCTGCTGGCCGAGGACCGCCCGTACGGCGAACTCGGCGCCGTCCGTGGTGCGCGGCACCCGCCGGCCGGGCGCCTTGGCGATCAGCTCGGCGAGTTGCTCGTCGCGGGCGAGCTGCTCGTCGACGGCGACGGGGTCGGCGTCGAGGTCGAGCAGCCGCCGGCAGCGGCTGATGGCGATGGCGAGGTCCCGCTGGTCGGTGAGGGCGAGCCGGGCCGCGACATGGTCCGGCCGGGGGGTGAGCGAGGCGATGCCGTGCCCGTACGGCAGCCGCAGCGTGCGCCGGTACGCGCCGCCGCGCCACTCCTCGACGCCGGGCACCGCGGTGGCGACGAGGTGGCCGAAGAGGTTGTCGGGGGTCAGCGGCTGCCGGAAGGGCAGCCGGAGGGAGATCACGCCGGGGGTGGTGCCGCCCGTACTGTCCGTGCCGGCGCGGCCGCGGGCGGCGCGGCGGCGCAGCTCGGAGGGGGCGAGCGCGAAGACCTCCTGGACGGTGTCGTTGAAGGTGCGGATGGAGGAGAAGCCGGCGGCGAAGGCGACGTCGCCCATCGGCAGCGGCGACGTCTCGATGAGGACGCGCGCGGTCTGCGCGCGCTGGGCGCGGGCGAGCGCGAGGGGGCCGGCGCCGAGTTCGGCGCGGAGCTGGCGTTCGACCTGCCGGGTGCTGTAGCCGAGCCGGGCGGCGAGGCCGGCGACGCCGTCGCGGTCGACGACGCCGTCGGCGATGAGCCGCATGGCGCGGGCGGTGAGGTCGGCCCGGTGGTTCCACTCCGGGGAGCCGGGGCTGGTGTCGGGGCGGCATCGCTTGCAGGCGCGGAAGCCGGCCTGCTGGGCGGCGGCCGCGCTGGGGTAGAACCGCATGTTCTGCGGCTTGGGCGGCACGACGGGGCAGCTGGGCCGGCAGTAGATGCCGGTGGTCAGCACGCCGGTGAAGAACCAGCCGTCGAAGCGGGCGTCCTTGGACTGGACGGCCCGTACGCAGCGCTCCGTGTCGGTGAACATGACTCCAGGGTCGGGTACCGCGGACGCGCATGCTAGCGAAAATCCGACATGACCCTGCGGCTGCGCTGGGCCTGCGTCGTGCCCCGGCCGGAACCCGCCGACGCAGCCCGACCGCGCCGACCGCCCGTCAGCGGGTACGCGTCAACGTGCGGAAGACCGCGCGGGCCGCGTTGTGGCCGCCCATCCCGTGCACGCCCGGGCCCGGGTACGTCGACGACGAGCACAGGAAGACGCGGGGGTGGACCGTGGCCCACGGTACCCGGGCGAGCCGCGGCCGCAGCAGGGTCTGGGTGCCGGAGAACGCGCCGGCGGCGATGTCGCCGCCGACGTAGTTGGCGTTGCGCGCGGCCAGCTGGGGCGGCCCCGCGGTGGCGCGGGCCAGCACCAGGTCGCGGAAGCCGGGCGCGAAGCGCTCCAGCTGCCGCTCGATGACCTCGGTGGCGTCGCCCTCCCAGCCGTTGGGCACGTGCCCGTAGACCCAGAAGGTGTGCTTGCCCTCCGGCGCCCGGGTGGGGTCGGCGATCGTGGGCTGGCAGGTGATGAGGAACGGCACCGTGGGGTCGACCCCGTGCACGGCGGCGTCGAGCGCCGCGCCGATCTCGCCCTCCGTGGGCCCGACGTGCACCGTCGTGGCGCGCCGCGCCTCCGGCGAGGTCCACGGCACCGGCCCGTCCAGGGCATAGTCGATCTTGAACACGGAGGGCCCGTAGCGGAAGCCGTCGTACGCGCCGCCGAGCCCGGCGATGCGCGCCAGCGCGGTCGGGGTGGTGTCGAAGACGTACGCGCGCGCGGGCGGCAGCTCGTCCAGCCGCTTCACCTCGATGCCGGTGTGGATCCCGCCGCCCAGCTCGCGCAGGTACGCCGCGAGCGCGTCGGAGACGGCCTGCGACCCGCCGCGGGCCACCGGCCAGCCGACGGCGTGGCCCGCGAGCGCGAAGGTCAGCGCCATGGCGGCGGTGATCGGCGTGTGCAGCGGGGCGATGGCGTGCGCGGCGAGGCCGGCGATCATGCCGCGGGCGTGCGCGCCGTGGAAGCGGCGGTTCAGCAGCGACGCGGGCATGCCCAGCTGCCCCAGCCGCAGGAGGGTGAGGGGGTCGCGGGGCACGGAGCGCAGCGAGGCGGTGAAGAAGTCCCAGGAGAGCGTCTCCCACTTGCCCAGGAACGGCTCGACCAGCCGCCGGTAGACGCCCGCGTCGCGGCTGCCGAGCGACGTCGCCGTCTCGCCCACGGAGCGGGAGAGCACGGCCGCGGAGCCGTCGGGGAAGGGGTGCGCCATGGCCAGTTCGCCGTGGACCCACTCCAAACCGTGGGCGGCCAGCGGGAGTTCGTTGAAGACCGGGGAGCCGGCGCCGAAGGGGTGGGCGGCGGAGCAGGGGTCGTGCCGGAAGCCGGGCAGGGTCAGCTCGGCGGTGCTCGCCCCGCCGCCGATGGTGTCGCGGGCCTCGAAGACCTCGACCGTGAAGCCGCGTCGGGCGAGTTCGACGGCGGCGGTCAGCCCGTTGGGCCCCGCGCCTACGACCACCACGTCGACCAGCGTCGTCATCCGCCTCGCCACTCCCGTCGTCGCCGACCGGGGCTATCCGGCTGCCCCGGGTACGCCTCGGCCTGGTCCGGCCAGCAGGGCAAGGATATGCCGCGCCGTTTCGCCGTCCCGCGCCGCGGTGAAGGGAAGCGCGTTGCCCCCGGCCACGCGGAACGGCTCCCCCGCGACGGTCCCGCTGGCGCCGCCCGCCTCGGCGACGAGGAGCAGGCCCGCGGCGTGGTCCCAGGGCTTCTCCCAGGAGAACGCGACGGCGTCGATCTCGCCGCGGGCCACGGACAGGTAGTCGTGGCCGGCGGAGCCGCAGGCCCGGGCCCGTACCCCCGGCACGTCGAGGCGCGCCAGGGCGCGCTTCTCGGCCTCGGTGGTGAAGTCGTGGTGGGAGATGCCGACCACCAGCTCCCGGCCGGGCTCGGGCACGCCGGCGTGCAGTTCGCCGCCGCCGACGACGCGCGCGCCGGCGCCGCGGCGGGCGACGGCCAGGACGTCCTTGGCCGGCAGGTACGTCCAGGAGGCCAGCACCTCGCCGCGGTGCGCGAGGGCGACGAGCATGCAGAACCCGGGCTCGCCGTGGACGAACTGCCGGGTGCCGTCGACGGGGTCCACGATCCACACCGGCGCGTCCCCCCGCAGCGCCGCGAGCCGTCCGGGGTCGGCGTGCACGCCCTCCTCGCCGACGAGCACGGACCCGGGCAGCAGCGCCGTCAGCGAGCGCTCCAGGTGCAGCTCGGCCGTCTGGTCCGCGACGGTGACCAGGTCGTGGGGGCCGTCCTTCTGGGTGATCTCGTGCGCGCCGAGCTGCCGGAAGCGGGGCATGACCTCCTCGGCCGCCGCCTTGCGCAGGGCGTCCTCGACCCGGTCGAGGGCGTCGACGGAGGCCACGAAGTCGTCGATCATACGTCCATCGAACCATGCGGGGACCCCGGACGCGGAACCGGCGCGGAGGCGCCCGCCCGGCGGCCTCCGCGCGATGCCGGGGACCGGTCCCCACCTGTCCGTGACAGCGTTGCCGCATGCCGGAGCCCGGCCGGTTCGCGGTGGCGCCACGCCGCCGGAACGCAGCACTCCGACGCGGCCGCGGTCCGGCACGCACCATCGCCCTGCACGCCCTCGCGACATTCCCCGCAACCGTTCAGCACCAAGTCGCGCACCGTGGCTGACCTGGTGCTTTCAACCACAGTGAGGCCCTGTGAGACGACTGTATCGTGCGCTTCTGGTGGGCTTGTTAGCCCTCGGAGTCTCGGCCGTGTACCACCCGGTCGCGTCGGCCGAGCCGGGTTCCCGGCTACCGGTCGCGGACGTCGTGGCCAGCACCGACGACGGCAACGTGGCCGCCAACACCCTCGACGACGATCTGAGCACCCGCTGGTCCGCCGAGGGCGACGGGGTGTGGATCCGCTACGACCTCGGCTCGGCACAGACCATCGGCTCGACCTCCCTGGCCTGGCACAAGGGAGACACCAGAAACAGCACCTTCGACGTCGAGGTGTCCGACGACGGATCGTCCTGGACGCCGGTCCTGACCCAGAGGAGGAGCAGCGGCACCACACTCCAGCCGGAGAACTACGACTTCGCCGACGTCTCGGCCCGCTACCTGCGCATTGTCGGCTACGGCAACACCGGCAACGACTGGACCAGCATCACCGAGACGGCGATCTACGGCGCCGACGGCAGCGGCGGCTCCTGCCAGTACCCGGCCGACGTGCTGGACCTGACGAACTGGTACATCGGGCTGCCGATCGGCGACGAGGAGTCGCCGACCAACGTCGAACAGCCGGAACTCGACACGTTCTCGATCGACCCGTGGTTCACCACGACGGAGAACTGCGACGCCGTCCGGTTCCGCGCCGCCGTCAACGGCGTCACCACCAGCGGCTCCAACTATCCCCGCTCGGAGCTGCGCGAGATGACGGACTCGGGGCAGGAGAAGGCGGCCTGGTCGTCGACGTCCGGCACGCACACGATGGTGATCGACCAGGCCATCACGGACCTCCCCGAGGACAAGCCGCACGTCGTCGCCGGACAGATCCACGACTCCGACGACGACGTCTCGGTCTTCCGCCTGGAAGGCGAGAAGCTCTACGTCACCAGCCCCGACGACAGCAACCACTACCTGGTGGACGATAACTACGAGCTGGGCACGAGGTTCCAGGCGAAGTTCGTGGTCAGCGACGGTGAAATCGAGGCGTACTACAACGGCGAGCTGCAGACCACGCTCTCGGAGGACTTCTCCGGCGCCTACTTCAAGGCGGGCGCGTACACCCAGGCCAACTGCGAACGCTCGTCGCCGTGCAGCGACGACAACTACGGCCAGGTGGAGATCTACGGCCTGAGCGTCACGCACGACGACGGCCAGGGAACCGAGGACCCGGCCCAGGCGGCCGAGCGGTACGGCTGGGGCGAGCCGCTGCCGGTCTCCGACGAGTTCGACTACACCGGCCCGGTGGACCCCGCGAAGTGGGATGTGCCGTCCGGCAGCGTCGGCGGCACGGCGCAGTGCTGGGAGGGGCACGCCGGAAACGGCCGCCGGTGCGGGAAGAACAGCACCGTCGGCGACGGAATCCTCACCATGCACGGCGAGGAGAACGGCGACACGGGATGGATCAGGCAGAACCTTGACACCCAGTACGGCCGCTGGGAGATCCGGTCGCGCTCACGCAACATCGGCTCCGACGGCGGCCTCTACCATCCCCTGCACCTGATCTGGCCCACCGCCGGCAACCGGCTGGAGAACGGGGAGTACGACTGGGTGGAGTACACGAACCCCGACGCGCAGTGCCTCGGGGCGTGGCTGCACTACCCGCAGAGCCCGTCGGACAAGAAGGTGCACCGCGAACTCTGCCCCGTGGACATGACGGAGTGGCACAACTTCGCGTTCGAGTGGACGCCGGAGGCGCTGGTTGGCTACGTCGACGGTGAGGAATGGTTCCGGCTGGCCGACGGCGCGGACTCCGAGCGGGGGGACATCCAGTCGATGCCGCTGGGGAACCTCGTCATCCAGCTCGACAACTTCACCGGCGACAGCGGTCTCCGCGAGGCGGTGTTCGAGGTCGACTGGGTACGGACGTATCCGGTCACGCCGTCCGGCGGCGGCTCTCCGGGATCTCCGGTGCCGGTCACGGACGTCGTGGCCAGCACCGACGACGGCAACGTGGCCGCCAACACCCTGGACAACGATCTGAGCACCCGCTGGTCCGCCGAGGGCGACGGGGTGTGGATCCGCTACGACCTCGGCTCCGCACAGACCATCGGCTCGACCTCCCTGGCCTGGCACCAGGGAGACACCAGAAACAGCACCTTCGACGTCGAGGTGTCCGACGACGGATCGTCCTGGACACCCGTCCTGACCGGCAAGCGCAGCAGCGGCACCACCCTCCGGCCCGAGAACTACGACTTCGCCGACACCACCGCCCGCTACCTGCGCATCGTCGGCCACGGGAACACCAGCAACGACTGGACCAGCATCACCGAGACCACGATCCACGGCGCCGACGGCGGGGGCGGCGGGGATCCGGGCCCGGGCCCGGGCCGCACCGTCCCGGTCGCGGACTCGGACCAGTTGCAGGACGCGCTGGGGGACGCACGCGCCGGGGACCGCATCGTGCTCGCCGACGGTCAGTACGCGATCGGCAGGATGACCGGCCGGAACGGGACGTCCGACCAGCCCATCACCGTCGTCGCGGAGAACCGCGGCCGGGCGGTGATCGAGGACGGGCAGCTGGAGGTTCTCGACTCCTCGTATGTCACCTTCGACGGTCTGACGTGGACGAACAGCGACACGTTGAAGGTCACCGGCTCGAACCACGTGCGCCTGACCCGCAACCACTTCCGGCTGACCGAGGAGTCCTCGCTGAAGTGGGTGATCATCCAGGGCGCGGACAGCCACCACAACCGGATCGACCACAACCTGTTCGAGGAGAAGCACGAGCGGGGAAACTTCATCACCATCGACGGGTCCGAGGACCAGCAGTCGCAACACGACCGCATCGACCACAACCACTTCCGCGACATCGGCCCCCGCGCGGAGAACGAGATGGAAGCCGTCCGGGTCGGCTGGAGCGGGATCTCGCAGTCGAGCGGGTTCACCGTCGTCGAGTCGAACCTCTTCGAGAACTGCGACGGTGATCCGGAGATCGTCTCCGTGAAGAGCAACGACAACATCGTCCGCTACAACACGTTCCGCACCTCGCAGGGCGTGCTGTCACAGCGGCACGGCAACCGCGGCTCCTTCTACGGCAACCACTTCCTCGGGGAGGGCAAGGAGGGAACCGGGGGAATCCGGATCTACGGCCAGGACCACAAGATCTACAACAACTACTTCGAGGGCCTGACCGGCTCCGGCTACGACGCCGCGCTCCAGATCGACGGCGGCGACGTGGACGACTCGGGCGCACTGAGTGCGCACTGGCGCGTCTACCGGGCGATCGTCGTGAACAACACCTTCGTGGACAACGTGTCGAACATCGAGGTCGGCGCCAACTACGACCTCGCGCCGGCCGACTCGGTCATCGCCGACAACGTGGTCGCAGGAGACCGCGGCAAGTTGTTCAACGAGCTCATGACGCCGGAGGACATGACCTACGCCGGCAACATCGCGTGGCCGACCGGATCGGCCAGCGTCGGCGTCGACGAGCCCTCCGACGCCGTCCGTACCGTCGATCCGCTGCTGTCCCCCGACGGACCGCTGCACCGGATCGGCGCCGGAAGCCCGGCGATCGACGGCGGCACCGGCGGCTACGGGTTCGTCACCGACGACATGGACGGCCAGGCCCGCACCGGCGTCGTCGACGCCGGAGCCGACGAGCGGTCGTCGTCCGCTGTCACGCGGGCCCCGCTGACCGCGTCCGACGTCGGTCCCGGCGCCGCGTAGGACGCGCGGCACGGCCGGTGGCGGCCCGGCCCGCCACCGGTCGTGCCCGTCGCGCCGGACACTCCTCCCCGACCCCAGAGGATCTCCCCAAGGAGACGCAGTGAACGATCTCAACGCCCCCTTACCTCCCCCGGCAGGCATACCGGTGAGACGCATGCTCACCGCCGCGCTGTGCGCGTGCGTCACGCTCGGCTCGCTGGTGCTGCTCGGCCCGGCGGCATCGGCGGCGACGCTGCCCATCACCTCGGTGACGGCCAGCTCCGACGACGGCAACGAGCCGGACAACACTATCGACGGCGACCTGTCCACCCGCTGGTCGGCGGCCGGCGACGGCGTCTGGATCCGCTTCGACCTCGGCTCGGTCACCACCGTCGACTCGGTGTCGCTGGCCTGGTACGACGGCGACAGCCGGAGGGCGACGTTCGACGTCCGGCTCTCCGAGGACGGCTCGACGTGGACGACCGTACTGTCCCGGGCGACCAGCAGCGGCACCACACGCAGCCTGGAGACGTACGACTTCGCCGACGCGCCCGCCCGCTACGTGCAGATCGTCGGACACGGCAACGACTCCTCCGACTCGGCCAAGTGGACGAGCATCACGGAGGCGGCCGTCTCCGCCCCCGGCGACGACCCGCCCCCGCCCGAACAGTCCCTCGGCGTCGGCGGCGTGGCGACCCCGCCCGGCGCGATCCTGGTCCCGGACCAGGATTCCAGGTACGAGATCGAATCCGGCGGCACCTCGGCCGACCCCGAGGTCTACGACTGCCAGGGCAACACCATCCACGGCGGCGTACGGATCGAAGCCGACCACGTGGTCATCCAGAACTGCTACGTGGACGCCGAGCAGCAGTACGGCATCTACTCGGACAACAACACCAACGTGACCATCCAGAACAACGACATCAAGGGCGTCGAGGGCCCCGGAGACCTCAACGCCATCACCTTCTTCGGCGACCGTCACAAGATCCTCTACAACACCGCCGTCAACTTCGTGACCGGCGACCCGGGCGACAGCCACACCGACTTCATCCAGACCTGGGTGTCCGACTCGCACCCCATCGCGAGTGACGACGTGCAGATACGCGGCAACAAGGCCGTCGGCCCCCCGAACCCGGACCGCGAGGACAGCGTCCCGAGCATCCACCAGTGGCTCATGGTCGAGGACTACGGCCGCGGCGGGAACTCCGGCGGCAACACCGACGGGATGCGGAACTGGATCGTCGCGGACAACGAGATGGGCGACAGCTGGAACCAGTCCATCAAGCTGGACGGCCCGGACGACGTGTCCATCACCCGCAACGACTTCGCGGGCTCCTCGACCCGGGTCATGGAGGTGACCTCGGCCTCGACGGGCGTGAAGTTCTACAGCGACAACCGGGTCGGCCCGGACTACGGCTCGATAGGCATGACGGTAACCCCCGGCGAAGGCCCCCCGTAACACCCGAGGCCCCCCACACCCGCCACCACCGCCCGGCGACAGGCCACCGGGCTCCGGCCCTCCCCCTGCGCAGGGGGGCCGGGCACGTCGATCCAACACCGGCGAGACCACCCTTACGGGTGCAACCCCGGTAGAAGTCCGTACGCCCGCCACGAAGGAAATCTGTCGTGGCCGCAGTAGACATTGGACGGTCGCAGTGCTAGCGTTTCTCTCGTAGCCAGGAAGTCAAAGAGGGCACGGAGACATGAACTGCCGTGCATAGCAGGACCAGCAGTACAACCGAGTTACCGAAGGAAGAAGGAGCAGACGCCATCAGGATCGCCCGGGCGAGGACGACGTCCGCCCGGGTACCGCAGGCCCCGGATTGGAAGGTGGTCCCCGGTCACGCATCCGCGATCCCCGCAGCCCGCCCGTTCGACGGCACCTGCGGACACAGAGGCCGGCGCAGTCAGCCGGTAGATGGTGTTGAACGCTCGGGGCCCGGGTGCCAGGACGGCATCCGGGCCCCCCGACGTGTCGTGGAAAGAAGAGGTTTATGCCCCCTGCCGACGCCAGACCCGCCATCCCCCTCGATGACGACGATTACCCCGCCTACACCATGGGCCGGGCCGCCGAGATGCTCGGCACCACCCCCGCCTTCCTCCGCGCCCTCGGCGAACAACGCCTGATCACCCCCCTGCGCTCCGAAGGCGGCCACCGCCGCTTCTCCCGCTACCAACTGCGCATAGCCGCCCGCGCCCGAGAACTCGTCGACAACGGCACCGCCATCGAAGCCGCCTGCCGCATCATCATCCTCGAAGACCAGCTCGAAGAAGCCCAGCGCATCAACGACCGGCTACGCGCCCAGGACGGCGACGGCGGGCCGCAGCCGAAGACGTCCACCTGACCCAGCCCCCGGTCACGTTGTGCTTGCGGTGCCGAGCCCGCGACCCGCGCCTGCGAGTCCTCCAGCCCTCCAGCGGCGGTGCCGTCTCGGAGCATGGCGAAGAGCACGTCGATGCGTCGTCGGGCGAAGGCGATCAGGGCTGCGACGTGGTGCTTCCCTCGCGACGCTTCCTGTCGTAGCAGGCCCGTGACTCCGGTTGGGAGAGCGAGGCGAACGCGGCGAGGCAGAAGGCGCGTTTGAGCTGTTCGTTGCCTCGCCGGGCGGGGTGTTGGCCGCGGATGGAGGAGCCGGAAGTGCGGGTGACGGGGGCCAGGCCGGCGTAGGCGGCCAGGTGTCCGGCGGTGGTGAAGGCGCTGCCGTCGCCGACGTCGATGAGCTGCGCCGGGGTCAGGGCCGTGGCGTGGTGTTCGCCCTTGCCGACGTCCAGGCCGAGGTAGACATCGATGCTGCTGTCACCGGTCACGTGCTTGCTCCGGTGCTCACGTACTTCCCGGCCTCACCTGCGGCATCAGCATGCCGGCATCCACGTTGCGAAGAGACTGCCTCCCCCCGGGGCCGGGGTCGGCGCTCGGGCCTCTGATCAGCGGTCTGCCAATGCCTTCGATCCCGGTGACACCACCTTTTCGATCATCACCTGACTGGGGGCGGAAGTCATGCCGGGGTCGAAGGCCGGGAGCCTCCTTGCGAGGCCACGACGAAGGTAACGGGGCGGCACACGGGCCCCTCGCCGGTCGACCGGGGCGGGCCGGCTCGAAGCCCCACCTGATCACCGACGGGCATGGGACCCCTCTCGCGGTCCTGCTGACCGGCGGCAACCGCAACGACGTCACCCAGCTGCTGCCCTGCTCGATGTGATCCCGCCGGTTCGCGGCCGGGTCGGCCGTCCCCGCCGCAAACCCGACTCGCTCTTCGCCGACCGCGGCTACGACCACGACGTCCACCGCGACCAGGTCCGTGCCCGCGGCATCGTGCCCGCCATCGCCCGCCGCGGCGCCCGGCACGGCACCGGACAGTGCGCCTAGAACGAGCGCCGACATCCACGAAGCGTTCCTCAAACTCGCCTGCTGTCTCATCACCCATCGACAGCTCGGCACATTGTGTCAGCCGCTGTTAGCAGAGCGCGTGAGCTTTTTAACGTTCGTCTCAGGTTCGCTCGGTAGGAAGTAGGCATGCGGATAAGCGATGCAATCCGTATGCAGGAGGCTGGTGACGCCAGTCGACGCAGCACCATCGGGGAAAGCGCAGCCCGGCCGGTTGCGGTTCGAGGCGGCCACCAGGGCGCTGGCGACGGCGTTCCCTGTCGCCGCATGCGGGGTCACACATCGACAACAGTGCGGGGCCCGCCGCGGTCGGCCCGCACAGTGCACACGCGGGCGGTCGTCAGCTCCACCACAGCCGCTGCGCACCGGGGAGCGGTTCCTCGACCTGAGCGCTGCCGCGGTGCGCGAGCAGGACGCGAAGACCCCCTGAAGCATCTCGCAGACGGATGCCGTACGGATACCTCACCACACAAACGCCTGAAGAGAGGGACTGACATGAAGCCCATGGGACGCCGCGGCTTTCTCACCGCCAGCACGGCACTTGGCATTGGTGCCGGCTTGTCCACGTACGCCATTGTCTCGGAAGTGAGCGAGAACGAGACTTCGGACAAGACTTCGGACGTTTCACGGCGGGACCAGGACCTGCCCTTCATCGGCACGGAGGAGACCTTTTCGACTCCCACGTTGTTGAAGCTGAACTCCATCAATCAGGATCACATAGCGTTCCTTGAGGAAATTGGCCTTTCGGATCTAGGTCAACGCCGCATCGGCGATATGGATGCGGGGGGACTCAACGTTCAAATCCTCTCTGCTCATACACCCTCCGTGCAAAATGTCCCTGGGCAAAGGGGCATCGACCTTGCCTATCGTCTCAACCGGCAACTTGCGGACGGGGCAATCGCCAAATATCCGGGCCGCTTCAAGGCTTTCGCCACCTTGCCCTTGCAGAGCCCGGAGGCGGCGGCGGACGAACTGGAACGCTCGGTTCGGGAAGATGGCTTCTTGGGCGCACTGACCAACGGACACATCGCGAAGAAGTATCTCGATCACCCCGATTTCGAGCCTGTGCTGGCACGTGCCGTCGCTCTCGATGTGCCGATCTACCTGCATCCCGGCTATCCGGCTGACGAGGTCTTCAAGATCTACTACAGCACCACACGGTCTCAATACACGGAAGAGTACCAAGACTACATTTTCAGTGGGTCTGGATATGGCTGGCACCAGGAGGTGCTGACCCAATGCATTCGGATGATCGCGTACGGGGTTTTCGACAGATTCCCCAAGCTGAAAATCATCATCGGCCACATGGGCGAGGGTCTTCCCTTCTACTACGAGCGGATCGTCAATGACATGGGCGAGCCGACCAAGGACTCGCTCGAGAAGCCCATCGGACAATACTTCCAGGACAACTTCTGGGTCACAACCAGCGCATTCCCCCAGACCGAACTGCTCGATCTCCTGCTGAAGTACATAAGCGTGGATCGAGTGATGTTCGCAACCGACTACCCGTTCGCGGACATAAAGGAGCAGACCGACTGGTTCCGCGGAGTCGATTTGCCACGCGAAGACAAGGAAAAGATTGCGTTCCGAAATGCGGAGAAACTGTTTAGAATGAAATTGCCCGTGAAGTGATTCACCCAGCGGCGGCCGGAGTGAAAGAATGCTTTATGAACGACGAGCGCCCTACGTTCATCGTGTGAGGGCCTCTCATCTGTTGTGGACACCCGCTGGTTGTCGGTGAGTTCCTTCGGGCTCTTCTTGCATCTACAAAATCTCTGGTACTTGCCATGACACGCGCCCAGCCGCGGCGGAGTGACCGCGCACCGGCGCTCCCCGGGGGGTGTTCGGCGGGCGGGGCTCAGGGAGTGGAGTCGTTGCCTGGTTCTATCTCGCCGGGCGGGGGTGTCGCCTGTTCGGGCAGGAGTCGGTCGACCATGATCTCCGGGCTCGGCTGCATGTCCAACGACTTCATCGCCGCGGCGGCGTTGAGGCGGTCACGCGCCGACGGGTCGTCGATCCGGTCGATCAGAGTGGTGGCCGTTTCCAGCTTGTGATCGAGGTCGATCTTCTCGTCGATGCGGTCGGCCTGCTCCGTCACATGAGCACGCGCGCGCCGTGCGTGCACCGCCAGTGCTCCTCCGCCGACCGTGATCAGCGCACCGGTCAGGCTGGTGACCAGGGGCAGGTAGCTGAGATCAGGGTTGCCCGCGTGCACCAGCGCGAGGACCCCGCCGGCGAGGATCACGGCCGCGCCGCCGGTCATGAACCACACGCTCAGCCGAAAGGTCCACTCGGCCTGCTGCAGGGAGTGCTTCAGGAAGTCGAAGTAGAAGCGTTGCCGCTGCGCTGCGAGGGGCGCGGGTGACGGGGAGTCCGGCGACGCGGTGTCCGGTGGTGACGTCTGCGGGTATCCGTACGACCCGATGTTGACGGTGCCGCCCTCCCCTACGGCGATCGACCCGCCGGCCACAGAACCGATACTCGGTCCGGATGACTCCGGGAGCGTCCCCGGGCCGCGGTCCCGGGTCGCCGGCTTGCCGTCGGGAGAGAGGTCATCGCCCTGCGGCTCGGGGCGGTTGCTCTGACCGGCCGTCACACCAATCCCCCGCCCTCTTCTTTGACCTTCCGTCAGCTCTTCTTCAGCGTACCGCCAGAGCAGTTGGTGCGCACCGCTGACGAGCCGGCGGGCTACGACACGGTACCGGGGCGGTCGAACCCGTCGTGGTTCCCCCAGGCCCTGCGCACCGCCGGTCCGGCGGCCGCGGTCACCGGGCCGGACGACAGGTTCGGCGGCGACGAGTTCGAGTACGGGAGCAGCACCGACCTGTTCCGCTGCACGGAGTGCCGGGTCTACGAGGGTGGCCGTACCGGGGTCGAGGGCTGCCTCGATCCCGCACCTGCGACTGCGCGAAGTGACAAAGCCGTCGCCGCCGATTCCGCCGGCTCTTCGCCCCATCACCAAGACCGCGCCGTCGCGACCGAATAAGGTCGGGCCGGCCAACGCCCCTCGGGGGATCCTCAGCAGGACACCCTCGGGGCATCCTCAGCAGGAGCACCGAGAAGGGGGAAGAATGGCCAAGCGCAGTACACGGGCCAGGAGCGGCCTGCGTCGCCTGGCGCGGTGGAGATCTCGGATCGCGGCAGGGGCGACGCTGGCCGCCCTGACGACGACGCTGACCATGGGCATCCCGTCCCCGGCCCAGGCGGCCGTGGGCGATTGTCCCAGCGGATTGACGTGGAGCAACGTTTTCAACCCCCACTATCCCGAGTACGTGGCCCATGAGTACGTCGTCACTTCGGTGCGGCCCGAATTCCTGGTGAGTGAGGAGCGCGTCGTCGTCAACGGCACGAACAGCGAGATCACGGGAAGCTTCACATCATCGGTGTCGAAGACGTTCAGCCTGACCTCCAGCCTCGGCGCCAGTGCCTCGCTGTTCGGCTTCCTGAACGCCAACGTCAGCACGAGCATCACACAGAGCACGACGACCACGACCGGTGTCACGGCCACCGCGCCCGTTCCCCCGAACGGCCGGGTGGTCGGCCAGTACGGCGTCGAAGCGTACGCCGTGGACATCACCCTCCACGAGTACCGCTCCGTCCTCGGCCTCCCCGAAGACGCTGACAGCATCTGCTGGCGGGACCGCTCGACCGCGGGCACGAGCATCGCGCCAACGCACTACACCGGCTGGCGGGTCGTACCCGGCTGACAAGTCCAGCTACAGCAACGGCGCCGAGGGCGACTGCGTCGAGTGGGCACCGGGCCGCCGTGGCCGCCACCGCGGCCGCAACCGGCGCCGTTCCCGTCCGCGACAGCGGCCTCTCCCCTGCGGGAGAGGCCGCCTTCCCCCTTCCCGGGGCACCCGCCCTACCCTGGGCGCATGTCCACGACGGCGGGTGACGGGCGGGGGCCGCTGGTGGCGATCCTCAGCGGGGCCGGGATCTCCACCGACTCCGGCATCCCCGACTACCGGGGGCCCAACGGGGTCTGGCGGCGGGATCCGGAGGCGCAGAGGCTCGTCACCTACGAGTACTACATGGCCGATCCGGAGATCCGGCGCCGGTCCTGGGTCATGCGGCGCGACGGCGCCGCCCGCGGGGCGCGGCCCAACGCCGCGCACGCGGCCGTCGCGGAGCTGGCGAGCTCCGGCACGCCGGTGCGGGTCGTCACGCAGAACGTCGACGGGCTGCACCAGCTCGCCGGGCTGCCCGAGCGCAAGGTGCTGGAGCTGCACGGGTCGTCCCGTACCGCGGTGTGCACGGCGTGTCCGTGGCGCGGGCCGATGGCCGAGACGCTGGAGCGGGTGGCGGCCGGGGAGGCGGATCCGGCGTGCCGGGAGTGCGGGGGGGATCCTGAAGTCGGCGACGGTGATGTTCGGGCAGCCGCTCGATCCCGAGGTGCTGGCCACCGCGGTGGCGGTGGCCGAGGCCGCGGAGGTCTTCCTCGTGGTCGGCAGCAGCCTGCAGGTGCAGCCGGCGGCGTCGCTGGCGGGGCGGGCCGCGGCGGCGGGGGCCCGGCTGGTCGTGGTCAACGCCGAGCCCACGCCGTACGACCACCTCGCGGCCGAGGTGGTCCGCGAGCCGATCAGCGAGGCGCTGCCTCCCTTGCTGGCGCGGCTGGCCCGGCCGTAGCCGCCTTCTCCCGGGACCCCGACATCAGCAGGGTGTACAGGATCAGCGACGTGCCCAGGCCCACCGCCCAGCCGTAGTCCGCCAGCGGCTTCAGCAGCGGGATGAGGCCGTCCTCGGGGTACGGGCCGGAGGCGCCGGCGTCCGTGTGGGAGCCCCCGACGGCCAGCAGGCCGCCCGCCGCGAAGGCGAGGACGCCGCGCCAGTTCCAGCCGCCCGCGTACCAGTACGGGCCGCCGCGGCGGTACAGGCCGGGCAGGTCGAGGACAGTGCGGCGGACGAGCCAGTAGTCGGCGATGAGCACGCCGGCGACCGCGCCGAGCAGGCCGCCGTAGGTGCCGAGCCAGACGAAGATGTAGATGTCCGGGTTGGCGATCAGCTCCCAGGGGAACATCAGCATGCCCGCGGTGCAGGCGATCAGCGACCCGGTGCGGAAGGTGATGGCCTTCGGCGCCAGGTTGGACAGGTCGTAGGCGGGGCTGACGAGGTTCGCCGCGACGTTCGTCGTCAGGGTGGCGAGCAGGATGACGAACAGGGCGAAGGCGATGCCCAGTTCGGTGTCCATCCGGGCGGCCAGCTGCGCCGGCTCCCAGACGGGCTCGCCGTAGACGGCCTGCGACCCCGAGGTGACGAGCACGGACAGCAGCGCGAACGCGGCCATCGTGGTGGGCAGTCCGAGGGACTGGCCCCAGATCTGGGCGCGCTGGCCGGCGCCGAAGCGGGTGAAGTCGGGGATGTTCAGCGACAGCGTGGACCAGAAGCCGATCATGCCCATGAGCGCGGGGAAGAACACCTTCCAGAACTCGGTGCCCCAGCCGAGCTGCGACGGCTCGTCGAGCAGCGGCCCGAGGCCGCCGGCCTGGTCGGCGATCCATATCAGCAGCGCGACCGCGCCCGCCAGCATCAGCGGGGCGGCCCAGTTCTCCAGCTTCTTCACCCCCTCCATGCCGAAGAGGATGATGCCGATCTCGATGAGCCAGAAGAGGACGAAGCACAGCCACTGCGGCCACGGGTAGCCGCCCCAGGTACCGGCCTCGACCCACCAGCTGCCGGCCCCGGATATCTCGCCGGCCAAAAAGTAGATCGCCTGGCCGCCGATCCAGGTCTGGATGCCGAACCACGCGCAGGCGACGACGCCGCGCAGCAGTGCCGGGAGGTTGGCGCCGACCACCCCGAAGGAGGAGCGGGCCAGGACGGGGAACGGGATGCCGTACTTGGGGCCGGCGTGCCCGGTCAGCAGCATCGGCAGCAGCACGATGACGTTGGCCAGGGCGATGGTGAGGACCGCCTGCTTCCAGTCCATGCCCAGCGCGATGAGCCCGGCGGCCAGGGTCCAGGTGGGCACGTTGACGGCCATGCCGATCCACAGCGCCGCGAAGTTGTACGTGCTCCAGGTGCGCTTCGCGGCGGGGACGGGGAGCAGGTCGCCGTTGGCGTAGCCGCTGCCGGCGAGGTCGTCGGCCGGGGAGAGTTCCACCCGGCCGTCGGCGGACTTCGTCGGGCGGGACGGTGACGCGGCGTCGGCAGCCATGGTCCCTCCCTCAGCCCAGCGCCGGGATGACGTACTTCCCGTACGCGTCGACGGTGGACTCCTTCGCGTCGTGCATCGCGTAGATCGCGAACTGGTGCACGCCCAGCTCCCGCAGCCGGCGCAGCTTCTCCACGTGCGCCTCGACGGGGCCCAGGATGCAGAAGCGGTCCACGATGTCGTCCGGGACGAAGTCGGTGGAGGGGTTCCCGGCGCGGCCGTGGTGGGAGTAGTCGTAGCCCTGGCGCTGCTTGACGTACGCCGTGAGCGCCTCGGGGACGACGTCGGAGTGCTCGCCGTAGCGGTCGACGAGGTCGGCGACGTGGTTGCCGACCATGCCGCCGAACCAGCGGCACTGCTCGCGCGCGTGCGCCAGCGCCTCGGGGGTGCCGTCCGTGACGTACGCGGGGGCGGCGACGCAGACCGTCAGGTCGTCCGGGTCGCGGCCGGCCTGGGCGGCGGCGGTGCGTACGGCCTTGACCATGAACTCCGTGAGGTACACGTCCGACAGCTGCAGGATGAAGCCGTCCGCGACCTGCCCGGCGAGCGCCAGCGCCTTCGGCCCGTACGCCGCCATCCACACCGGCAGCCGGCCGTTCTCGACCCACGGCAGCGTCAGCGTGGTGCCGGCCTCGCGGTCGACGACGGCCTCGCGGCCCTCGGCGAGGTCGCGGATGACGCGGATGGCGTCGCCGAGGCGGGCCAGGGTGTTCGGCGGGCGGCCGGCGACGCGCATGGCGGAGTCGCCGCGGCCGATGCCGCAGACGGTGCGGTTGCCGTACATCTCGTTGAGGGTGGCGAAGGCGGAGGCGGTGACCTCCCAGGCGCGGGTGCCGGGGTTGGTGACCATGGGGCCGACGGTGAGCCGCTCGGTGTGCTCCAGGATGCGGCTGTAGATGACGTACGGCTCCTGCCACAAGACGGTGGAGTCGAACGTCCAGCCGTAGCGGAAGCCGTTGCGCTCGGCGCGGCGCATCAGGCCGACGACGGCGGATGCGGGCGGGTCGGTCTGCAGCACGAGTCCGAAATCCACTTCGGCCCCCTTCGGGAACAGTGCCGGATCGGGTGGGTCTGGAGGCTGGGTTCTCCGCGTATTCCGCGGGCTCCGCGGGCTCCGCGTTCTCCGCGTTCTCCGCGTTCTCCGCGTTCTCCGCGTTCTACAGGAACTGGCAGGTGCCGCGCGGGACGTACTGGCCGTGCCCCGCCCGGCCGGTGAACTCCCGGCCGGCCAGGACGGTCGTGCCGCGGGACAGCACGGTCTCGACGCGCCCGGTGATCTCCTTGCCCTCGTACGCCGAGTAGTCGACGTTCATGTGGTGGGTGGCGGCGGAGAGCGTCTGGCGGGCCTCGGGGTCGTAGATGACGATGTCGGCGTCGGAGCCCGGGGCGATGGTGCCCTTGCGAGGGTAGAGGCCGAACATCCGGGCGGGCGTGGCGCAGGCGATGTCGATCCAGCGGCGGCGCGTGAGATGCCCGTCGAGCACGGCCTGGTGGAGGAGGTCCATGCGGTTCTCCACGCCCGGCAGGCCGTTGGGGATCCGGGAGAAGTCGCCGCGGCCCAGCTCCTTCTGGTCCGTGAAGCAGAAGGGGCAGTGGTCGGTGGAGACGACCTGGAGGTCGTCGGTGCGCAGCCCGCGCCAGAGTGCGGCCTGGTGCTCGCGGGGGCGCAGCGGCGTGGAGCAGACGTACTTGGCGCCCTCGAAGTCCGGCTCGGCGAGGTTGTCGGTGGACAGGAACAGGTACTGCGGGCAGGTCTCGCCGAAGACCGGCAGGCCGGCGTCGCGGGCCTGCGCCAGTTCCGCGACGGCCTCCTCGGCGGAGACGTGCACGACGTAGAGCGGGCTGCCGGCGACGCGGGCGAGCTGGATGGCGCGGTGCGTGGCCTCGGCCTCCAGCAGCACCTTGCGTACCTCGCCGTGGTGGCGCGGGTCGGTCCTGCCGGCCTGCAGCGCCTGTTCGACGAGGACGTCGATGGCGATGCCGTTCTCGGCGTGCATCATGATCAGCCCGCCGTTGCCGGCGGCGCGCTGCATGGCGCGCAGGATCCGGCCGTCGTCGCTGTAGAAGACGCCGGGGTAGGCCATGAACATCTTGAAGGAGGTCACGCCCTCCTCGACCAGGCCGTCCATCTCCTTGAGGGTGTGCTCGTTGACGTCGGAGAGGATCATGTGGAAGCCGTAGTCGACGGCGCACTGCGCGTCGGCCTTCGCGTGCCAGGCGTCCAGGCCCTCGCGCAGCGCCTGCCCCTGCTTCTGGACGGCGAAGTCCACGATGGTGGTGGTGCCGCCCCAGGCGGCGGCGCGGGTGCCCGTCTCGAACGTGTCCGAGGCGAACGTGCCGCCGAAGGGCAGCTCCATGTGGGTGTGGACGTCCACCCCGCCCGGGATGACGTACTTGCCGGTGGCGTCGAGCGTGGCGGCGCCGGCGCGCCAGCCGGCGGCGGCGTCGCTGCCGTGTGCGGCGAGGGCGGCGACGCGGCCGTCCTCGACGAGTACGTCGGCGTGGATCTCGTCGGCGGCGGTGACGACCAGCCCGCCGGTGATGACTGTACGGCTCACGGCCTCTGCTCCCTTCCGGTGACGCGACGTCACCAGGGGTCTACACCCGTAGAGTCGAGCTGCGTGCGAAGACCGTAGAAGCATGGCACCGCGCGCGGCAATACCGCGGCAGCCACCCTTCGGGGCCGCGTGGCGAGGACCGTACGCGCCGATGGTGCGCGCCGCACGCCGTACCCGTGCGTACTTCACGACCTGTTCATGACAGCGGTGACTACTGCCGGTGCCCGTCCGGCTGCCATCCTTCCTGAGCGCAGTCGACGTGACGGCCTTGGGGGGAAATGGACAAGCGATACGAGGCGTTCTGCCTGGCCGACGAGTATTTCTACGAAACTCCGGACCGACTGACCGGCGCCGCCGACACCGCGGCCGGGCACTTTCCCGTCGCCCGCCGCGAGACCCCCGCGGGGTGGATCGACGCGTGGTCCGGCGACTGGCGCCAGTTGCAGCCGCTGGAGGATCGTGGCTGGCCGGAGCAGGGCTGGAAGATCCACGTCTCGGCCCGCCTCGACAACGCCGACCGGGTCGGCACGCATATCTGGGATTACTGCGTGCCGCGCGGCATTCCCTTCAAGTTCGTACCGGGAAAGCAACTCCTCTATCTCCGCAACTCGAAGTACGCCAGCCGCACGATCAGCGGAAAGTTCGCCACGATATACCCGCGCGACGACGACATGCTGCACGCCGTACTGCAGGAGCTGGGCGAGCAGCTCGCCGCGGAGGAGGGCCCGTACATCTCACCGACCTGCGCTGGCGGAACGGGCCGCTGCACGTGCGCTACGGCGGCTTCGCGCCGCGCTACTGCGTCGGCGCCGACGGGGCGCTGGTGCCGGCCGTCGAGGGACCGGACGGCACGCTGATCCCCGACCGCAAGGACCCGGCGTTCAGCGTGCCCGACTGGGTGACGCTGCCCGGCTTCCTCGCACCGGAACTGGCCGCGCGCAACGCCACGACGACCACCGGCCTGCCGTACCGCATCGAGCGCGCCCTGCACTTCTCCAACGGCGGCGGCGTCTACGCGGGCACCGACCTGCGCGACGGCGCCCAGGTCGTGCTCAAGGAGGCCCGGCCGCACGCCGGGCTCGCCGCCGACGGCGCGGACGCGGTGGCCCGGCTGGAGCGGGAGAAGTCCGCGCTGGAGCGGCTGACCGGGCTGGGCGTCGCGCCGGGCGTCCGCGACTGGTTCGAGCTGGGCGGGCACCGCTTCCTGGTCATGGACTTCCTGCCCGGGCGGACCCTCAACTCCTTCTTCGCCGAGCGGCACCCCCTGTTGGCCGCCCGGCCGGACCCGGCCGAGGTGGCGTCGTACACCCGCTGGGCGGTACGGGTGCAGGGGGCGGTGGAGCGGGCCGTCGCCGCGGTGCACGGGCGGGGGCTGGTCTTCAACGACCTGCACATGTTCAACATCATGGTCGCGCCCGACGAGGACGACCCTTCGGTGGCGCTGGTCGACTTCGAGGCGGCGGCGCCGGTGGCGGCCGGGCCGCGGCAGATCGTGGCGCACCCCGGCTACGTCGCACCGGCCGACCGCGAGGGTTTCGCGATCGACCGCTACGCGCTGGCCTGCCTGCGGATCGCGCTGTTCCTGCCGATGACGACGCTGCTGGCCGTCGACCGGCGCAAGGCGGCGCACCTGGCCCGGATCGCGGCGGAGCAGTTCCCGGAGCTGCCGGAGGCGTTCCTGCGGGAGGCGGTCGAGGAGATCGACGGCGGACCGGCCGCGGGTGCGGCCGACGCCGGGGCGTCCCGGGCCGCCACGGCGGCGGCGAGACCCGGTGCGGGGGCCGCCGAGCCGCTGCTGCCGACCGAACCGGACGACTGGCCGCGCAGCCGCGCGGCCATGGCCCGGGCGCTGGCCGCCTCCGCGACCCCCGGGCGCGACGACCGCGTCTTCCCCGGCGACGTCGCCCAGTTCAACGACGGCGGCGGCCTCGGGCTCTCCTTCGGCGCCGCGGGCGTGCTGTACGCGCTGGCCGAGGCCGGCGCGCCGCGCAGCGAGGCCGGGGAGGAGTGGCTGCTGCGGCAGACCGCGGCACCGCCGCGCGGCACGCCGTTCGGGCTGTACGACGGGCTGCTCGGCGCGGCGTACGTCCTGGAGCGGCTCGGGCACGGCAAGCGGGCCCTCGACCTCACCGCGCGGGTGCTCGCCGAGAACTGGCACGGCCTCGCCGCACACCTGCACGGCGGGCTCGCCGGCGCCGGGCTGGTGCTCGACCACCTCGCGACCGCCTGCGGCGAGCCGTCCCTGCACGACCACGCCCTGCGCGCCGCGACGCTGCTGACCGAGCGGCTCGCCGCGGCGGACGCCGGGCCGACCGGGGACTCCCCCGGCCCGCGGCCGGGCCGGGGCGGCGAGCGCGCCGGTCTGCTGCACGGCTGGACCGGCCCGGCGCTGTTCTTCCTGCGGCTCCACGAGCGCACCGGCGACCCCGCCCTGCTGGACGCCGCCGCCCGCGCGCTCCGCCGCGACCTCGACCGCTGCCGGGTCGACCGCACCGGCGGCCTCGTCGTCGACGAGGGCCACCGCACCATGCCGTACCTCGGCGACGGCAGCGCGGGCATCGCGGCCGTGCTCGACGACTACCTCGCACACCGCGACGACGCGGACTTCGCCGAGGCCCGCACCGCGGTGCTGCCCGCGGCCCGTATGCGCTACTACGCCCAACCCGGCCTGTTCCAGGGGCGGGCCGGGATGCTGCTGCACCTCGCCCGCACCGAGACCCCCGGCGTACGCCCCGGGGATCTCGCCGCCCAGGCCGCCGCGCTCTCCTGGTACGCCCTGCCGTACGGCGACGGGCTCGCCTTTCCCGGCGACCAGATGATGCGGCTGTCCATGGACCTGGCCACCGGAACCGCCGGCTGCCTGCTCGCGCTCGCCGCGGCGCAGCCCGGGAGCGGCGCCGGCCTGCCCTTCCTGTCGCCCGCGCACCGGCGCGGACGCCAGGCGGACCGGCCCCACGACGGGGCCGGAGCACCTGCACCATCCGGTAAGTCCCAGCAGTAACCGAGCCAACCAAGGAGAGATCATGGCGCTTCTCGACCTGCAGGCCCTTGAGGCAGCCGAGCAGACCAGCGGCGGCGACAGCAGCCTGAGCCTGCTGTGCGGCAAGCACAGCTCCCACAGCGTGCTGCTCTGCCTCTGACCGTCCCGCACAGAGTCCCCGGGCGCACACGACGGCGCCCGGGGCCGCGGGGTCCCGGCGCAGAGGGCTGACGACGGGAGGGGGCCGGACGGCGGGACGGCGGAACGGAGAGGCATGGAGCGGGACGGAGAACCGGCGGGCGGGACGCGGCGGCTGCTGGTACGGGCCGGGCGGCACAGCGGTGCGTACACCGCCGCACTCTGCCTGGTCACCACCGCCGCCGCGGGCGCGGCCCTGGCCCTGCCCGCGATGCTCGGCGTCGCCCTGGACCGGCTGCTCACCGACTCGCCCGGCGCCTCCCGCGCCCTCGCCCTGTGCGCCGCACTGACCGCGGCGGTCATCCTCCTCGACGCCGCCGAGACCGTGCTCAACGGCGTCACCACCGCCCGCACCACCGCCTGGCTGCGCCGCCGTCTGCTCGGCGCCGCACTCGCCACCGAGCCGCGGCACGCCGCCGAGGTGGCCACCGGCGACCTCGTCACCCGCGCCACCGGCAACGCCGCCCACGCCGGCGCCGCCCCGACCGCCGCCGCCTCCGCGTTCGGCGCGCTCCTCACCCCGGTCGGCGCGTTCGTCGCGCTGGCCGTCATCGATCCCTGGCTCGCCGTCGTCCTCGGCGTCGGCACGCCCGTACTCGTGCTCCTGCTGCGCGCGTTCGTCCGCAGCGCGGGCGACTGCGTGACCCGTTACCAGGAGGCGCAGGCCGCCATCGCCGCACGGCTGGCCGAGGCGCTGGCCGGCGCGCGGACGATCGCCGCCGCGGGCACCGTCGGCCGCGAGCGGAACCGCGCGCTGGGCCCGTTGCCGGAGCTGAGCCGGCACGGGCACCGGATGTGGCACGTGCAGGGCCGCGCCACCGCACAGGCGGCCGTCGTCGTGCCGCTGCTGCAACTCGCCGTCGTCGCGGTGGCCGGGCTGCGGCTGGGGGCGGGCCGGCTGAGCGTGGGCGAGCTGCTGGCGGCGGGCCGGTACGCGATGCTCGCCGGCGGCATCGGCGTCCTGGTGGGCCACGTCAACACCCTCGTACGCAGCCGGGCGGCGGCGCGCCGACTGACGCCGGTGCTGCGGCTGCCCCCGATCCCGTACGGGACGGACGCCGCCCCGGCGCCGGGCGCCGGCGGCCGGCTGGAGCTGCGCGGGGTCACGGTGCGGCGCGGTGGGCGGGCCGTGCTGCACGGGCTGGACCTGACGGTGCCCGCGGGCGCGACGGTCGCGGTGGTGGGGCGTTCGGGTGCCGGCAAGTCGCTGCTCGCCGCGGTGGCGGGGCGGCTCACCGACCCGGACGCGGGCGACGTCCGCCTCGACGGCGTACCGCTGGCCGCCCTGGCGCGCACGGAGCTGCGGGCGGCGGTGGCGTACGCGTTCGCGCGCCCGGCGCTGCTCGGCGGCACGGTGGCCGAGGCTCTCGCGTACGCCGACGCCCGCACCCCGGTCGCGGCCGAGCGCGCGGTCGCGGCGGCGCAGGCCGCCGACGCGGACGCGTTCGTACGGGCCCTGCCCGCCGGCTACGCCACCCCCGCCGCGGACGTGCCGCTGTCCGGGGGCGAGCTGCAACGCCTGGGCCTGGCCCGCGCCTTCGCCCGCGACGCGCGGCTGCTGATCATGGATGACGCGCTCTCCGGCCTCGACACGGCCACCGAACTCCGCATCGAGCGGGCGCTGCTGGCGCGGGCGGGTGCGGACGCGGCCGGCGGCCCGGGGGGCGGGAGCGGCGCGGACGGCCGTGCCGCCGGGAGCGGCGGGGAGGGCGGTGCCGCCGGGGGCGGCGGGGAGGGCGGTGCCGAGGGGAGCGGGACCGCGCCGTGTGCCGGCGCCGGTGCGCGCGCCGCACGGCAGAGCCGGCTGGTCGTCGCGCACCGGGCGGCCACCGCGGCGCGCGCCGACCTCGTCGCGTGGCTGGACGGCGGCCGGGTCCGCGCCCTGCGGCCGCACGCGGAGCTGTGCACCGAGCCCGCCTACCGCGCCCTGTGGCGGGAGGAGCCCGCCGATGCGTGACCGCGCCGCCGCCGGCCGCAGCACCGCCGCACCCGCCGGCGCGGACCCCGCGCCCGGGCTGCGGGTGCTCGTGCCCGCCGGGCTGCGGTTCCTGCGCCGGCGGCGGCGGGCCGTCGCGGCGGTGGCCGGATGGTCCGCGGTCGAGGCGCTGCAGACCTTTCTGCTCGGGCACGCCCTCGCGAGGGCCGTCGACCGGGGGTTCCTGGCCGACCGCCCCGGGGTCGGCCTCGGCTGGCTCGCCGTCGCGGCGGTGGGCGTCGTGGTCGGCGCCTTCGGGACCCTGCGGGTGTACGGGGCGGTGGCCCGGCTCACCGAGGACCTGCGGGACACCCTGGTGCGGCGGGTCGTCACGGGGTCGCTGGCACGCGCGGCGGCCCGGGCGCGGGCCGAGGGGCCGACGGCGGTGTCCCGGCTGACACACCAGGTGGAGATCGCCCGCGACGGCTTCGCGGGGCTGGTGATGGTGACCCGGTCATTCGTCGTCACCGCCGCCGCCGCGCTGCTGGGGCTGCTGACCCTGGCGCCGCCGCTGCTGCTCGTGGTGCTGCCGCCGCTGGCGGCGGGTCTGGCAGTCTTCGGCTTCTCGCTGCGGCCGCTCGCCCGCTGCCAGCGGGACTTCCTCGCCGCCGACGAGGCGCTGGCCGCCGAGCTGGGCACGGTCGTGGACGGGCTGCGCGACGTCGTCGCCTGCGGCGGCGAACAGCGTGCGGGCGCCGCCGTCCGGGCCGGGGTCGACGCCGAGCTGCGCGCCTCGACGGCGCTGGCGCGGTGGGGCACGGCGCGGGACGTCGCGGTGGGCGTCGGCGGCCGGCTGCCGGTGGTCGCGCTGCTGGTCGCCGCGCCGTGGCTGCTGTCGCGGGGGGTGACCGCGGGTGCGCTGGTGGGTGCGCTGGCGTATCTGACGCAGGCGCTGCTCCCGGCGCTGCAGTCGCTGGTATTCGGCCTCGGCGGCACGGGCGCCCGGCTGACGGTGGTGGCGGGCAGGCTGTACGCGTCCGGCCCTCCGGCCGGCGCGGCCGAGGACGACGCGGACGGCGCCGAGGCGGCGCTCCTGCCGCCGGACACCGCGGCCGGAGCCCCGCGGGCGGGGGTCCGGCCGAAGACCGCCGCTCCCCCGCGCCGCACGGCCGAGGGCCCGCGGTCCCCCGGCGCCGCGGCGGCACCGCCGGACCGCACGCCGGCCCCCGGCGCCTCGCTCCCCGGCCCGGCCCGCGCCGGCCCCGCCGCGGACGGCCCTCCGGCTCCCGGTCCCGGTGTCGTGCTCGAACTGCGGGGGGTGTCGTTCCGCTACGGGTCCCGCTCCGACGCCGTCATCCGCGGGCTCGATCTCGTCGTACGGGACGGGGAGCATCTGGCCGTCGTCGGGCCCAGCGGCATCGGGAAGTCGACGCTGGCGAGCCTGGCGGCCGGGCTCGTGACGCCCGCGACGGGCGAGGTGCGCCGGGCCGGGCGGCCCCTGCTGCTGCCGCAGGAGGCGTACGTGTTCGGCGGCACCCTCCGCGACAACCTCACCTATCTGTGCCCCTCCCCCGTCCGCGACGCGGAACTCCGCCGCTCCGTGCACGCGGTGGGCGCGGAGCCGCTCGTGGCGCGGCTCGGCGGGCTGGACGCGCGGCTGCGGCCCGCGGAGCTGTCGGCCGGCGAGCGGCAGCTCCTCGCGCTCGCCCGCGCGCACGTCGCGCCGCCCCGGCTCGCGCTGCTCGACGAGGCGACGTGCCACCTCGACCCGGTCGCGGAAGCCCGCGCGGAGCGGGCGTTCGCGCGGCGGCCCGCCGGCACGCTGGTGGTCGTCGCGCACCGCGTCGCGTCGGCCGCGCGGGCGGACCGGGTGCTGGTGCTGGACGGCCGGTCCGCGCTGGCGGGCACGCACGGCGACCTGCTGGCGCGCTCGCCGTTCTACCGTGAGCTGACCGGTGCGGGCACCGGCGGTGCGACCGCCGGCCACCGGCCCGTGCCGGCGCACCCCGGGCCCTGACCCGAACGGCGCCCCAGGCCCGGGATCCCGGCCCCCGGGCCCGTCCGCCCCGGCCCCGCGGCCCGGGCGGACGGGGCCCGTCAGAGCCAGCCCGCGCTGTCGGCGATGCGGATCGCGTCGACCCGGTTGCGCGCGCCCGTCTTGCGGATCACCGCGGCGAGGTAGTTGCGCACCGTGCCGCCGGCCAGGTGCAGGGCGGCCGCGATCTCGGCGACCGGAGCACCCTCCGCCGCGGCGGCCAGCACGGCCAGCTCCCTGCTCGTCAGCGGCATGTCCGCGGCCCGCAGGAAGTCCCAGGCCAGCGCTTCGTCGATGTACCGCTCACCCGTCGCGACCCGCCGGATGGCGGCGATCATCCGCTCCGGGGCCGAATCCTTACTGACGAAACCCCGCACATCCGCCTGCGAGGCACGCCGCAGCAGCCCCGGCCGCCCCGCCTCGGTGAGGATCACCATCCTTTCCGCGGCGGTGCCCGGAAGCCCGGACCACTCGCCGTCGCCGTCCACCACGCACACCTGCGCCTGCCAGTCGGCCGCCGGTCCGCGTGAGTGCGGCCAGGCCGTCGCGAGTACGTCTAAATCCTGTTCTCCTCCCAGCAGGGCGGCCAGCGCCGATCTGATGAGCATCGTGTCGTGTATCAGCAGCACGCGGATCACGGAGCCCCCCGGTCACGGTCGGTCCGCTTATGCATACACGGAGACACCGCCGGTTTGCGCACATAGTTCCGGACATCGTGGTGCGAGCAGAGCGCACAACCCGGCGGAACAGTCGCCCGCACGCCCCCCTCCGGGCTCTTGACACCTCGTCGGCCGTGGGCGGCGAAGGGCCGGCCACGCGCGGTGCGCGGCCGGCCCCTGGGTGGTCGGTACTCCCGTCAGCCGCCGTCCGTTCCGGCGTCTGCGGCGTGCAGGGCACGTTCGAGGATGTCCGCGCCCTTCTCGGCTTCGGCGACGGTCAGCGACAGCGGCGGCGCGATGCGCAGGGTCTCGCCGTACTTGCCGCGGCCGACGAGCAGCCCGCCGGCGCGGGCGTGTTCCAGCACCGCGGCGGCGTGCCCCGGCGTGGCCAGCTCGATGCCGATCATCAGGCCCCGGCCGCGTACCTCGCGGACCGAGGCGAGGCCCGCGGTGGCGGCGCGCAGCCGCTCGATGAGCAGGCCGCCGACGCGGCGGGCGTTGCCCTGCAGGTCGTGTTCCAGGACGTAGCCGAGGTTGGCCAGGCCGGCGGCCATGGTGACGGGGCTGCCGCCGAACGTGGACAGGGAGTTGGCGTCGAGGCAGTTCATGACCTCGGCGCGGGCGACGACGCCGCCGATGGAGGCGCCGTTGCCGATCCCCTTGGCGAAGGTGAGCATGTCCGGCGGGCCGCTGCCGGCGTGCGCCTGCCAGCCCCAGAAGTGGTCGCCGGTACGGCCCCAGCCGCTCTGCACCTCGTCGGTGATCCACAGGATGCCCTCCTCGGCGAGCACCTCGCGGAACGCGGCGTAGAGGCCGTCGGGCGGGGAGGTGAAGCCGCCGACGCCCTGGATCGGCTCGGCGATGAGGGCGGCGACGCCGCGGGTCTGGGACAGCATGTCGCGCAGGTCGGCGACGCAGGCGTCGATGAACGCGGCGTCGTCGAGGTGGGCGAAGGGGCCGCTGCCGCGGATGCCGCCGTGGACGTAGAGGGTCTGCAGCGGGGAGAGGCTGGTGGGCGACCAGGCGCGGTTGCCGGTGATGCCGACGGCGGTGAAGGAGCGGCCGTGGTAGCTGTTGCGCATGGCCAGCACCTGGTTGGAGCCGCGGTACGTGCTGGCCAGGAGCAGCGCGGTGTCGTTGGCCTCGGTGCCGGAGGTGGTGAAGAACACCCGCGCGTCGGGGATGCCGGAGAGCTGGGCGATCCGCTCGGCCAGCTCCACCATGGGGCGGTTGAGGTAGAGGGTGGAGGTGTGCAGGATGCGGCCGGCCTGCTCGGCGACCGCCTTGGTGACCTCCGGCAGGGCGTGGGCGGTCATGGTGGTGAGGATGCCGCCGAAGAAGTCGAGGTAGCGGTTGCCCTCGGCGTCCCAGACGTGCCGGCCCTCGCCGTGGGTGATCTCGATCGGCTCGGCGTAGTAGAGCGCGAGCCAGTCGGGCAGGACGGCCCGGTGCCGGGCGAGCAGGTCGCGGTGTGCGCCGCCGCCCCCGCCCGCGTTGCTCCCGGCGCTCACGGCTGCACCAGGTCCGCGTAGGCGTCCGGGCGGCGGTCCCGGTAGAAGGCCCACTGCTGCCGGACCTCCTCGATCATGCCGAAGTCGAGGTCGCGCACCACGAGTTCCTCCTCCTTGTCGCTGGCGACGTCCCCGACGAACTGACCGCGCGGGTCGACGAAGTAGCTGGTGCCGTAGAAGTCGTTGTCGCCGTACTCCTCGACGCCGACGCGGTTGATGGCGGCGACGAAGTACTCGTTGGCGACGGCAGCCGCGGGCTGCTCCAGCTGCCACAGGTACGCCGACAGGCCGCGGGAGGTGGCCGAGGGGTTGTAGACGAGCTGGGCGCCGCCGAGGCCGAGGGCGCGCCAGCCCTCGGGGAAGTGCCGGTCGTAGCAGATGTAGACGCCGACCTTGCCGACGGCGGTGTCGAAGACCGGCCAGCCGACGTTGCCCGGCTTGAAGTAGTACTTCTCCCAGAAGCCCTTGACCTGCGGGATGTGGTGTTTGCGGTACTTGCCGAGCACCGTGCCGTCGGGGTCGATGACGACGGCGGTGTTGTAGTAGAAGCCGGACTGCTCGACCTCGAAGACGGGGACGACCACGACCATGCCGGTCTCGCGGGCGAGCGCCCGCATGCGTACGACGGTGGGCCCGTCCGGCACCGGCTCGGCCCAGCGGTAGTGCTCGGGCTCCTGCACCTGGCAGAAGTACGGGGCGTTGAAGACCTCCTGGAAGCCGATGATCGCCGCGCCGCGGGCGGCGGCGGCGCGCGCGTGCTCCTCGTGCTTCGCGATCATCGACTCGGTGTCGCCGGTCCACGTCGCCTGGACGAGTGCGGCGCGTACAACGTTGGCCATGGCTGCTCCTCCTCGGACGGGACGCCGGAGGCTTCTACGCACGTAGAAGCCTGGGCGGATGTCTGAACGTAAGTCGCCGCGGGAGCGCTGGCAAGAGCGGCGCACCGAACGGCGGGGGTCGGGACGGCCGGGCTCAGGCAGAGTCGGGCGCGCCGGGCAGGCCGACGGAGCGCAGCGCGTGGGCGAGCCGGCGGTACCGCTGGGAAGGCCCGCGGCGGGCGGCGCGCAGCAACTGCGGCACGAGCCGGCCGGGGTCGGCGCCGGCCAGTTCGACAGCCTCGTCGCTGCCGCGGGTGGCGGCGAAGACGTCGAGCAGTTCCTCCGACTCCCGATCGCGGCCGGCGCGGTGGAGGCCGGAGAGGATCGCGGTCAGCTCGGGGACGGGCCGGGCGGCGGCGTGCCGGACGAGCTGGAGCGCCTCGCGCGTACGGCCTGCGGCGGCGAACGCGTCCGCGGCTCCGGTCAGCCCCTCGGGGGGCAGCGCGGCGGCCTCCCACAGGAGGGTCGCCACCTCGGCTGCTCCGACGGTGCGTTCCAGTTCGGCGACGAGGTCGGGCAGCACCTCGGGCGGGCCCGCCGCAGCGGTGCTGAGCCGGGCGTACGCCTCGCCGGTACGGCCCGCGTCACGCAGGGCGGCCACGGTGGCGGCGGTCTCGCCGGCGAGCCGCCGCCCGGCGGCTCGCCGGGCGGCGGCCCGGTCGGCTTCCACGGCGTCCTTTCGTCGCCGCCCACCGCCCTCGCCCCCGGCCCCGGCGAACCGGGCGCCACGGGGCGGTGGTGCGGAAGGCACGGGGGTGGCACCGCGGGTGGACTCCTGGGTACCGCCCGCGGGCGGGGCATCCGTCCCCGAGGTTTCGGAGCCGGGGAAGCGTGCGCTCCGGGGCGGGGGCGCCACGGCTGCACCGGCTTCAGCCCCGGAGCTGTCGGCGCCGCCGGAACCGGGTGCGCACCCGGCACCGGCCGCACCCGCGACACCGCTCCCGGCGGCACCCGGCGGCACGCCCTCGTACGCACCGCCCACGGCGGGCAACACCGGCGGCGGCGCCGACGCGGCTCCGGCGAACCGGGCGCCCCGGAGTGCCGCCGGGGGCGGTGGTGCTGGCTCCCGTTCCGACGCCCGCCGATCCAGCGCCTCGATCCGGCCGCGCAGCTCCGCACAGCGGGCGGACGCGCGGCTGACGTCGTCGCGCATCCAGGCCAGCTCGTCCTCCAGTTGCTGCACGGTCCAGGGATCCGGCTCCACCGCCAGACGGGCGCGCAGCCGCTCGGCACCGTCTTCCGCCGCGCGGTGCTCCGCGAGCCGGGCGCGGAGCGCCGCGGTCAGGGCGGCGCGGTCGGGGCGGCGGGCGTCGTGGGCGGCGACGGCGGCGCGGTGCAGGTCGCGGGCGCGCGGCAGCGCCGCGTCCGCCGCCCGCCGGTCGCCGTGCTCGGCCAGGTCGTGCAGCAGCGATCCGACGACGTCCCACGGGGGCAGCACGGAGCCCTCCAGGCAGGCGCGCAGTCCGTCCGGATCGCCGCGGCGAAAGACTCCGTACCAGCCGGTCTCCTCGTCCAGCCACCCCGTGATATGCCGTAAGAATCGTGCCAGTTCCGCCATTTCCGGCGGCAGTGCTCTTTCCGCCACGGCGGGCATTCGACACCCGGTTTGTTTCGTCCGCGCTACGGGGGCTTTGCGGTCGCGGCAACCGGAACGCGAGTGACGGCGGTCTCGAACAACGATACGGGTGCCCGCTAGCATGCCCGGTCATGAGTGAACCGATCCTCGTCCTCGTCTCGGCCGCCGCCGGCCTCGTGGTCGGCGCCGCGCTCGGGTGGTACGCGCGCGGCTCCCTCAGCGGGCGTCGCCAGCGGCGCCGGGAGCGCTTCTTCGGGCTGCCGCGCAACTCGGAGGCCCTGGTGGTGGTGAACCGGGACGCCGGCGGCGGGGACTGGAGCGTGGCCAAGCACGACGCGCTCGCCCTGCTGGAGCTGTCCGCGGTGATCAAGTCCTGCGGGGCGCACGTGCAGGTCGTCGCGCAGGACACGGCGCAGCAGACGTTCGGCGACCGCACCGAGTTCTGCGTCGGCACCCCGATATCCAACCGCCGCATGGCCGCGCACATGCAGTCGCTGCTGCCGGGCGTACGGGTCAACACCGACCCCGAGCCGGGCCCCGACCGGGGCGCGTTCGCCGTCGGCACCGAGCGCTACCGGCTGGAGAACGGGGTGAGCGAGCACGTCCTCCTCGCCCGGCTGGCCGCCGGCCAGGAGGCCCGGCCGGTGTTCCTCTCCTGCGGGCAGCGCTCCATCACCAACCAGGCGGCCATGCGCTACCTGGTGAAGAACGAGAACCGGCTGAACCGCAAGTACGGCAACAGCTCCTTCGTGCTGCTGCTGAAGGTCGTCAACTCGCAGTCGTACGGACCCGATGTGGTGGAACTCGTCGGGGACGTGACCAAGCAGGCGCAGTCGCCGCTCGCCCAGCAGGCGGGGAAGCACGGCAAGTCGTGACGCCGTCCCGCCGCGCGCAACCTAGGTACGCATTCTCTCCCTGAGTACCTAGCCTGTCGGGCGAGTTGCGGGAGAGGAGCCCCCGGTATGGGCGACGCCAGGCCGGTGTACCAGCGCATCGCCGACGATCTGCGCGAGCGGATCGACGGCGGCGAGCTGTCCGTGGGGGCGCAGATCCCGTCGCGCTCCCAGCTCAAGCGCGCGTACGCGGCGAGCGACCAGACCGTGGACCGGGCCGTACGGGTCCTCAAGGCCGCCGGCTACGCCCAGGGGCAGTTCGGCCGCGGCGTGTTCGTCGCCGACCGCACCCCCGTGGGCAGCCTGCTGCGCAGCACCGGCGCGGTCGACTCCCCCTTCAACGCCCGGCTCGTGCCGGACGGCGTACCGCTGGCGTGGGAGGCGGTCTCCGCGCCCACGCCCGCGCCGCGGCAGGTCGCGCGGCGGCTCGGCATCCCCGCGGGCGACCGGGTGATGTGCACGCACTACGAGTACCTGGCCGACCGCAAACCCGTGCAGCTGGCCGTCAGCTGGGAGCCGCTGACGCTCACCGACGGCACGGACGTCGTCTTCCCGGAGCGCGGGCCGTACGCCCGGCGCGGGGTGCGCGGGCGGTTCGCGGCGATCGGGATCCGGGTGGTGCGGGCCGCGGAGCTGGTCGGTTCGCGGTCGGCGACGACCGCGGAGGCGGAGGCGCTGGGGTGCGCGCCCGGGCAGTGCGTGACGGCGGTGGAGCGTACGCACTACGACGAGCACGGCCGGGCGGTGGAGACGTCCGAGGCGGTGGTGCGGGCCGACCGCTGGCGGCTGGAGTACGACGTCACGTTCACCTAGGGCCCGCGCCGGCGGCGCGGCCCCCGGGGCCCGTCGCGGCCGGGCCGGGCTCAGCCCTCCGCCACCTCGCCGTACATCTGCGACAACTCGGGCGCGCCGTTCGCCGCCCACTCGGCGCCGATCTGCAGCACGTCCATGTCCCACCCCGACGAGAGCCGCACGACCGGCATGCCGTCCTCCGTGTCGAGCACCCACTCCGACCCCGGGACCGTCCGCACGATCACCGTGCCCAGGTACAGCCCCGCGTCGCTGCCCAGCCAGGGCGTGACCTCCGGATCGTCCCGCCAGCGGGGCAGCAGTTGGTCCAGCTCCTCCAGCGACCGCGGCGTGTCGTCCAGCTCCACGCCCGCCGACTCCGCCTGGACCCGCAGCAGTTCGCACTCGCTGAGCAGTTCCGTCACGCCTTCCTGGTCGACCGGCGTCTCCACGTCGGACGTCCGCGGCTCACGCGCGGCGCCGTGTCGTCTGCGCCAGTTGTCAAGGAAGGAGATGTTCATGCGTCCACCCTCGCATCCGGGCAGGTAGCAGCACCACAGGCGCGCGGGTCCGATTCGCTCACCAGGTGTTTCCCGGCGGGCCGTCTTGACCGCTCAGCGGGCGTGGGGAAGGCGGGACGCGCGTTGCGCCGGCGCAGGTCGACTGCGCGCCGGGGGACGTGGCCGCCGCTGCGGAGGCCCCCGGAAGACGGTTGCGGACACCGCGGGCAGGCCGGGAGCGCCGGCCGGCCGTCGTGCTCCGCGCCCCCTCCGCGAAGTGCTCACCGCTTGGGGAGGGCCGGCGCGGACGTCGGGACGCCCGGTGCGTGGAAGGCGAACTCCGCGCCGCGCTCCTCGTAGAGCCGTGCGTAGCGCTCGACCTTGTCCCGGTCCAGCTCGATCCCGAGGCCCGGTCCCGTGGGAGCCGCGAGGCCGCCGGCCGAGTAGTTCTCCGCCGGGCCGCCGAAGCCCGCCGTGACGTCGTCCGCCAGCAGAGCGCCGTACGCCTGATTCGCGTAGCGAAAGTTCGGGGTGGCGGCGAGTACGTGCAAGGAGGCCGCCAGCGCCACGCCCAGTTCGCCCAGGCTGTGCTTCACCACCGGCAGGCCCGCCGCCTCGCACAGACCCGCGGAGCGCTTGAGGTTGAGAAGGCCGCCGTCCATCTGGTGGTCCACGGACAGGGCGTCGGCCGAGCCGTGCCGGATCACCGCGAGCTGGTCCTGCCGGGTCCAGCTCGCCTCGTTTGCCAGCAGCGGCACGCCGATGCGCTCGCGCACGCGGGCCATCTCCGGCAGGTTGCGCCCGGACACCGGCTGCTCCACGAACTCCAGGCGGTACTCCCGCAGCCGCCGTACGAGCTGCACGCATGCGCCCGTCGACCATGCCTCGTTGGCGTCCACGCGCAGGCACATCGCGTCCCCCGCACCCGTCCTCAGGGCCGCCACGCGGGCTACGTCCCGGTCCGGGTCGTCCGAGCCGACCTTGAGATAGCAGGTGGAGAAGCCGAGCTCCGCGGCCCGGGCTCCCTCCTGCGCCACCTCTTCCGGCCGCTCCTTGGCGACGTAGTACAAGAACGGGACCCGGTCGTGGAAGGTCCCGCCGAAGAGATTGACGAGCGGCTCACCGCACGCCTTGCCCAGCAGGTCCCAGCACGCGGCCTCCACGGCCGCGATCGCCGGGCTGGTGGCCCTGACGTGGTGCCAGGTCCCGACCAGGTCGATGCGGTGGATCAGCGCCTCGATGCGGCGCGGGTCCGCTCCGGTCACCAACGGCTCGACGGTGCGCAGCGAGGCCAGCACGATGTCCGCCGACGGGTACGCGGCGGCCTCGGCCAGGCCGGTCAGGCCCTCGTCGGTGTCCACCTCGACGAGCACGCTGACCTGGCCGGTGCGCCGTCCGTACGCCCAGACCTCGTCGTACCGGTAGGGGACGGCGACGGGTGTCGCCCGGATGGCGGTGATCCGCATGGAGACCTCCTGGCTGGCGTGGAGAGGGGCAGATGGGGTCAGAGGACGGTGAGATCGCGGGGCGTGGCGGTGAGCCTCTCGCAGCCGTCCGCGGTGACCAGGACCGTGTCGGAGACGACGTGCCCGAGCGGTCGTGTCGTCCACGACATGAGGTGGAAGGTCATGCCCTCGCGGACCACGGCGCGCGAGTCCGCCCGGAGGCCGAGCACGTCGCCGCCGCCCACCCAGCTGGGCGGGAAACCGATACCCACGAGGTAGCCGCAGTGGTGGCGCAGCGGTGGCCGCCGAGCCGTGCGGGACGGTCCCTCGGCGGTGACCGCCTCCTGCCAGGCGGTGTAGACCGCCGCGGCGGTGGTTCCGGGGCACAGCGCCGCTTCAGCGGCGCGCAGACCCGCCAGCGCGGCGGCGTGCGCCCTCTTGGCGCCGGGCGGGGTGCGGCCGAGGTAGACGGTGCGGCTCAGGGGGGCGTGATAGCGCTGCACGCACCCCGAGAGCTCCACGAACAACCCTTCGCCGGGCCGCAGCTCGCGTCCGGACCACGTCACATGCTCCTGGTCGAGCGCCGCTGTCGGCCGGACGAGGGGGGCGAAGCCGGGCGTCTGCCCGCCCTCGGCGATCATCGTGTGCACGGCCTGGGCCGCGACCTTCGTGTCCGTGAGGCCGCCGCCGTTCCCACGGCCGGTCGCGCTCCCGCCGCCCGCCGCCGCCAGCGCCGCCGCCATGGCGAGGTCGCTGATCCGCGCCGCCTGCCGGGTGTACCTGATCTCCACAGGGGACTTCACCGCCTGTCGGTCGCGCAGCATCGAGGTCACGTCATGCACCGTCGCGCTGGGAACAGCCGAAGCGATCTGCGCGTCCAGCACCGGGGGAAGGAACATGCCGCTGCGTTCGAGCCCCACCCTGCCGCCCCGCGGCACGACCCCGGCGAGCACGACCGCGATCTCCCGGGCGGGCCCCGCCCCGTCGAGGAAGGCCCGGTGCCGCAACCAGGGCACCTGCGCCCGCAGGGTGGGGCGTTCCATCGCGCGGGCCACCAGCACAGGGGCACCGTCGTGCGGGATGACGAGCAGCGTGAACGCGAAGTATCCGAGGTGGTCGAGGCCGGCGTAGTAGTAGACGCTCTCCGGGCTGGTCAGCGCCACCACGTCGAGCCCCCGCCGGTGCATCTCGGCGCGCAGCGCCTCCAGCCTTCGCCGCCGCTCGGCATCCGGCCGCGATCGACGTGTCCGTCCGGTCCTGTCCGTCACCGTCACACGGAAAGCGTGCGCCCGACGGGGCGTAAGAACCAGCGACGATTTCTGATGCCGGCCGTTAGTCTGACTACATGCTTGAGGTGAGGCGCCTCCGGCTGCTCCGCGAGCTCTCCCTGCACGGCACGATCGCCGCGACCGCACGGGCGTGTTCCCTGACCCCTTCGGCGGTGTCGCAGCAACTGTCCGCGCTGGAGCGGGAGATCAGGACGCCGCTGTTCGTCCGGGACGGCCGCAGGCTGGTGCTGACACAGGCGGCGCGGGTGCTCGTCGCGCACACCGAGTTCATCCTGGCCGACCTCGAAGCGGCCCGCGCCGGGGTGGCCGCGCTCAAGACGACCGTGCAGGGTGTCGTCCGGCTCTGCGCGTTCCCCACGGCGGCGAGCGCGCTCGCCGCGCCGGCCATCGCGTCGTGCCGCCGGCGCCATCCGGACCTGCGACTGCTGCTGGAGGAGCGGGAGACCCCGGAGGCGCTCGACGCGCTCCAGGCGGGCGACATCGACATCGCACTGGTGTATGACTACAGCTTGTTGCCCCGCCCGTCCCGTCGCGGCGTGGAACTCCTGCCGCTGGCCACCGAATCGATGCTCGCCGCTCTCCCCGCGGACGCGGAGGAGCCCTCCGGGCCGGACCCCGCCCCCGTCGACCTGGTCGACCTCGCGGACCGCCCGTGGATCTTTCCGCACAGCGACGCCGGACTGCGCCGCGCCATGGAACACGCCTGCAGCCTCGCCGGCTTCACCCCCGCGGTGGACTACACCAGCAACGACTACACGGTCATGCTGGCCCTCGTCCAAGCCGGCCTGGGGGTCTCCCTGGTGCCCCAGCTGGCGCTGGAATCGGTGACCGCCGACCTCCGCCTGCACCCGGTGACCCGGCCCGGACTCACGCGCACGGTCTCGATCGCCCTGCGCCGCGGCACCGCCGCGGACCCGGCCCTGGCCGCGGTGGCCGCCGCGCTGCGAACGGCGGCCGACGGCCTCGGGCTGGCCCGGTCGTAGCACCTCGGCCTGCCGGCCGGATGCGGACGCCGGCCGGCACCGCCTCGCACCGCCGGGCACCGCACTCCTTCCCGGCCAGGACACGCCGCCGCTCAGCCCACGGCGAAAACGCCCTAGAGGTCGAGGTCGGCGACGACGGGGGCGTGGTCGGACGGGTTCTTGTCCTTGCCCGGCCGCCGCGCCTCCCGGTCGACGTAGGAGTCCCGGACGGCGGCGGTGAACGACGCGTTGCCATAGATGTGGTCGATGCGCATGCCCTTGTTCTTCTGGAAGCCGAGCTGGCGGTAGTCCCAGAAGGTGAAGGGGATGTCGTACTTCAGCGCGCGCGGGTACACCTCGCTGAGGCCGGCGGACTTCTGCAGCTCGACGAGCGCCGCGCGCTCGGCCTCGCTGACGTGCGTGTGCCCGTCGAAGAGGGAGATGTCCCAGACGTCCTCGTCCTTGGGCGCCACGTTGTAGTCCCCGAGGAGGGCGAAGGGGCGCTCGCCCGGGGCCTCTTCCGCGGCCATGGCGCGCAGCGCCTCCAGCCAGCGCAGCTTGTACGCGTAGTGGGCGTGCCCGACGTCGCGGCCGTTCGGCACGTACAGCGACCAGACGCGCGCGGGGCCGGCCGTCGCGCCCAGCGCGCGGGGCTCGGTCGCGCCCTCGTACTGCGGCTGGCCCGGCAGGTCCTCGGTGACGTCGGCGAGGCCGACCCGGGAGACGACCGCCACCCCGTTCCACCGGCCGTCGGCGCGGATCGCCGCCTCGTACCCGAGGTCGGCCAGCGCGGCACCCGGGAAGGCCTCGGCCGTGCACTTCAGCTCCTGGAAACACACCACGTCGGGCGCGGTCTCCTCAAGCCACTGCAGGATGCGGGGCAGCCGGGGATTGATCCCGTTGACGTTCCACGTAGCGATGCGCACAGCCATGCCGACAACCTACCCCGCGGCACCGACAGCGGGCCCCGGGGTCTCCCGGGGGTCTCCCGGGCCGACTACAGCGCCAGGCTCGCCCCCGGGTCGAGGCGGATGTGCTCCGCGCCGCCGACGCCCGGCCCGTCCGGGCCCAGCATGCGGTCGTAGACCAGCGGCGCGAGGTCGGAGAGCAGCCCGTCGTGGACGTCGACCGCGCGCCGCGGGGCGACCTCGCGGACGTAGTCGATGACCTCGGAGAGCTTGTTCCACGGCGCCATGACGGGCAGCAGCAGCGTGTCGACGCCCCCGTCCGGAACGGTGAGCGCGTCGCCGGGGTGGAAGACGGCGCCGTCCACGAGGTAGCCGACGTTGGTGATCCGCGGGATGTCCGGGTGGATCACGGCGTGCCACTGGCCGTGCACCTCCACCTCGAAGCCGGCCGCGCTGACCACGTCGCCCTCGCCGACGGTGTGCACCCGCCCGGGGTACGCCCCGGAGAGCCGCTCAGCGACGCTGCGCAGCGTCCACAGCCGCGCCGCGGGGTCGGCGTCGAGCGCGGCGCGCAGCCGGCCCTCGTCGAAGTGGTCGGGGTGCTCGTGGGTGACGAGCAGGACGTCGGCGCCGAGCGCGGCGTCCTCCTCGCTGAAGCCGCCGGGGTCGACGACCAGCACCGCCCCGTCCTTGGCCAGACGGACGCAGGAGTGGCCCTTCTTCGTCAACTCCATGATGCCGGTGACAACTCCCTCGTCAGTACTCCGTCGTGGACACGGTACGCACCACGAGCTTCTCCGGGTCGGCCTTGTTGACGGCGATGGCCAGGTCCGGCCGGGCGCCGCTCTGCTTGAGTTTCAGCCCGTGCCAGTCGCCCCGGGCGAAGTCCCATCCGGCGGTCTCGGCCTGCTCGGGGGTGATGGGGTTGAAGCCGTCCCGCAGCCGGGGCAGGGGCGCGACGTCCGTGCGCGAGAACGTCGTCTCCAGGTACTCGTTCACCGACTGCTGCCGGCCGGTGAAGTCGACGTACAGGGCGCTGTCGTGCAGCGCGTTCTCCTCGTAGTAGCGGATGTTCCGGGCGCCGCCGGGGACGGGCACCTGGTAGATGCGGCGCAGCAGCCGCGGCGGCCAGCCGGCCTCCATGTCGGTGTAGGCGGCGCGCTCGGCCTTGTCGCGGCCGCTCTCGCGGCTCACCTGGGTGGAGAACCAGCCGTAGACCAGCGGGATGCCGACGAGAAGGGAGACGGCGAGGTACGCCTTCCAGGAGCGGTTGAGGCGGCGCGGTGGGCGTTGGGACATGTGCTCATTCTGTGCCGGACCGGGCTCGTTCCCGTACCCCGGGCGCTCGCCGGAGTCTTGGAGGGTCACTTGCCGACCACCTGCGCGAATCGTTCGTACCGCTCCACCCGCCGGCGGTTGGTCCGGCGGAACCTGCGGGCCACCAGCCGGGCGAGGTCCGCGGCGCCGACCAGGCCGGCGTCGTTGCCGAGGCGGGCGCGTACTATACGCGCCTCCGGCCGGTAGCCGCGGCCGGTGAGGCTGCGGCCGAAGGCGTCCTGCGCGGGCCTGATGAGCAGGTCGTCGGCGGCGCTGACGCCGCCGCCGATGACGAAGCACGAGGGGTCGAGGGCGGCGGCGAGGTTGGCGATGCCGACGCCGAGCCACTGGCCGATGTCCTGCAGCAGCTCTATGCACATCGCGTCGCCCTCGCGGGCCAGCTCGGTGATCAGCGGGCCGGTGATGTCGCCGACGTTGCCCTTGACGCGGTCGATGATCCCGTACGCGACCGGGGACTCGGCCGCGGCCAGCTCGCGGGCCTCGCGGACCAGGGCGTTGCCGGAGCTGTACTGCTCCCAGCAGCCGCGGTTGCCGCACGGGCAGCGGTGCCCGCCGGGCACCACCTGCATGTGGCCGAACTCCCCGGCCACCCCGTACTTGCCGCGCTTGACCTGGCCGTCCTCCAGGATCGCGCCCCCGATGCCGGTGCCGAGGGTGATCATGACGAGGTAGTCCTCGCCGCGGCCGGCGCCGAAGCGCCACTCGGCCCAGGCGGCGGCGTTGGCGTCGTTGTCGACCATCACCGGGACCCGGAGCCGCTCGGAGAGCGCGTCACGCAGCGGCTCGTTCCGCCAGGACAGGTGCGGGGCGAAGAGCACCCGGCTGCGGTCGGTGTCGATCCAGCCGGCGGCGCCGATGCCGACGGCGTGCACGTCGTGGCGCTCGGAGAGGTCGAGGACCAGCTCGACGATCACGTCCTCGACGACCTTGGGGCTCTTGGACCTGTCGGGCGTCTCGGTGGTCGCGCGCTCCAGGATGTGCCCGTCGGCGTCGACCACGCCGGCGGCGACCTTGGTGCCGCCGATGTCGATGCCGACGGTGGGCACCCGGGGCGCGGTCAGGTGCGAGCGCCGTTCGCGGTGGCTCACGCTGCGCAGCACGGTCGCGCGGGCGGCGCCGCGGGGCGCCCGCTGCGGCGCGGCGGGGTTCACCGGCTCTCTCCGTCCGCCGCGGCGTCCCGGCGGGGGCCGCCGCCCCCGGGCCCCCGCGGGACGTGGCGGTGCGCCCGGCCAGACCACTGCGGGGCACGGAGGTGCTCACTGCGTGCACGTTCGCGCAAGGGGGCGTCCTCTCCCCTGTCGGTATCACTGACGGGGCCGATTCTGCCTTACGGGAGCCGGGTGCCGCATGGCGGTCGTGTGCGGACCGCGGCGCGGCGGCCCGCGCCCCCGCGGCCCGGCGTACGACGGCGGGACGGCCGGGCGCCCGTACGGCGCGGAACGGCGGGCCCCGGGGTCACCCCTCCGTGCCGGGCGGGCCGGCCGGGCCGCCGTCCTCCGGGTCCCGCCGCAGCTCGTGGCTGAGCTGCTCCAGCTCGCTGCCGCCGGCCATCTGCCGGGTCAGCTCGTCCAGGGTGATGTCGGGCCGGGCGTGGCTGCCGGCCATGATCCCGCGCTTGAGCAGGATGAACCGGTCGCCGACGAGGTGGGCGTGGTGCGGGTTGTGGGTGATCAGCACGACGCCGAGGCCCTGGTCGCGGGCGGCGGCGACGTACTTCAGCACCACGCCGGACTGCTTGACGCCCAGCGCCGCGGTCGGCTCGTCCAGGACCAGCACCCGGGCGCCGAAGTAGATCGCCCGGGCGATCGCCACCGACTGCCGCTCGCCGCCGGACAGGGTGCCGATGGGCTGGTCCACGTCCCGCAGGTCGATGCCCATGCGCAGCAGCTCGGTGTGCGTGGTGGCGCGCATCCTCCGCACGTCGAGGCGGCGCAGCGGGCCGCGGCCCCGGGTCGGCTCGGAGCCGAGGAAGAAGTTGCGCCACACGGGCATCAGCGGCACCACGGCGAGGTCCTGGTAGACGGTGGCGATGCCCCGGTCCAGCGCCTCGCGGGGGTTCGACAGCCGGGAGTCCCGGCCGGCGATGCGGAAGCTGCCGGCGTCGTGCCGGTGCAGCCCGGAGATGATCTTGATCAGGGTGGACTTGCCCGCGCCGTTGTCGCCGAGCACGCAGGTGATCTCGCCCGCGTGCACCCGCAGGGACACGCCTTCGAGCGCGCGGATGTTGCCGTAGTACTTGCTGACGTCGGCCAGCTCCACCAGGGGCCGGCCGTCGGCGGCCGGGCCGTCCGGGGCCGGGCCGCCCGTGGCGTTGCCGTCCGGGGCCTTCATGGTCATCTGGCCGCCTCCGCGCGCTTGCGTACCCAGGAGTTGAGGATCGTGGCGAGCAGCAGCATCGCGCCGAGGAAGAACCAGAACCAGTCCGAGTCCCACTGCGCGTAGACGATGCCCTGCTTGGCCATGCCGAAGATCAGCGCGCCGATCGCGGCGCCGATCGCCGAGCCGTAGCCGCCGGTCAGCAGGCAGCCGCCGATCACCGCGGCGGCGATGTAGTGCAGCTCAAGGCCGCGGCCCTCGGCGGACTGCACGACGCCGGAGAACGAGAACAGCAGGTGCTGGCCGGAGATCCAGGCGGCCACCGCGACGCCGAGGTAGAGGCCGATCTTGGTGCGGTGGACGGGGACGCCGACCGCGCGGGCGGCGTTCTTGTTGCCGCCGACCGCGAAGATCCAGTTGCCCCAGCGGGTGCGCAGCAGGATCCACGTGGCCAGGGCGACCAGCGCGAGCCACCACAGGATCGTCACCCGCAGCTTGAACGAGCCGATGTCGAGGGACGAGGCGAAGAGCACGCGCGCCGACTCGAAGCCCTGCATGTCGTCGATGGCGTTCGTGGAGACCGTGCCCTGGATCCTCTTGGTGAGGCCGATGTTGGCGCCCCACAGCATCAGGTACGTGCCCAGGGTGATGATGAAGCTGGGCAGCCCGGTGCGGATCAGCATGAAGCCGTTGAAGAAGCCGATGGCGAGGGTGACCAGCAGGGAGACGAGGACGCCCACCCAGACGTTGGCGGTCATCTCGTACGCGAACATCGTCGACGTCAGCGCCGCGGAGGTGACCAGCACCCCCGCCGACAGGTCGAACTCCCCGCCGATCATCAGCAGCGCCACCGGCACCGCCATGATGCCGATGGTGGAGGCCGCGTACAGGACGGTGTCGAGGCTGGACAGGAAGCTGTCCGCGATGAGGGCGAAGAAGAGGAAGACGGCGACGGCGCCGATCACCGAGCCCAGCTCGGGCCGGCCGAGGAACCGGTGCAGCGGGGAGGCGTGCAGCAGGCGTTCGTCCGGCGCCTTGGCGTCCGCCGGAAGGGTGGTGGTCATCGGGTTCCCCGCTTCGTCCTGGTGTACGGCTGTCTGCGCGGGCTGCGCCTGCTCATGGGACTCCTCGCTCGGAGCGGCTGCGGTCCGCCCCCGCCCGGCGGCACGGCCGGGCGGGGGCGGACCGCGGGATCACCGGGTGCCGCGCTCCGTGAACTTCTTCAGCTCGGGCGCGTCCTCCTGGGTGACGATGGCCGGCCCGGTCAGCACGGTCTGCCCGCCGCCGATGACGTTGCCGTTCGTCTTGTACAGCCACAGCTCGTCGACCGCCAGATAGCCCTGGAGGTAGGGCTGCTGGTCCACGGCGAAGGTCAGCTCCCCGCTCTCCAGCGCCTTGGCCACGGCCCCGTTCAGGTCGAAGGTCGCGACCTCGGCCTCGCTGCCGGCGGCGCCCTTGGCCTCGACGGCCGCGGCGGCGACGTCCGCGTTGAGGGTGACGACCGAGTCGATGCTGCCGTCCGCCTCCAGCTCCGCCTGGATCCCGGAGAGGACGTTGGGCTTGCTCGCGCCGTCCACGGTGAGGTTCTCCACCGAGCCGGAGAAGGTCTCCTTCACGCCCGCGCAGCGCTGCTCCAGGCCGACGTTCCCCTGCTCGTGGACGACGCAGACCGCCTTCTTGCGGCCGCGCTCGTTCAGCTCCTCGCCGACCGCCTCGCCGGCGACCGTCTCCTCCTGGCCGATGTGGCTGAGGGCCCCGTACTCCTCGGAGTACTCCGCGCCGGAGTTGATCGTCACGACCGGGATGCCGGCGTCCACGGCGGCCCGCACCGCGCTCTTCATCGCCTCCGGCTTGGCGAGCGTGACGATGATGCCGTCGACCTTCTTGTCGACGAACGTCTGGACCAGCCGGGCCTGCTCGTCGTCCTTCTCGCTGTTGGCGTAGAGGAACTCCACGTTGTCCTTGGCGGCGGCCTGCTTGGAGCCGCTCTGCACGATGTCCCAGAAGGTGTCGCCGGGCGCGGAGTGGGTCACCATCGCTATCTCCATGCGCGGCGTGTTCACACCCCCGCCGCCGGTGCCGCCGTCGTTCTCCTCGGCGTCCTTGCCGCCGGAGTCGCTGCAGCCCGCGGCGGCGACCGCCAGCAGGGCGGTCGCCGCCGCCGCGAACACACGCGTGCTACGGGCCATACGGCTGCGCGCCATCTGGATACCCGCCTTTCTTCCCAGGTCGTCCCCGGCCGCCCGCGTGGCGGCTGGAGGTGTTCTAGCCGGGGGCGGGGACCGAGTCAATGCCTTGTCCGATCATTCTGACCCGTGGCTACCCGCGAGTCACCCCGTGGGGTCCCCGCGGGGACCCCGGCGGGCCACCGGCGGTCAGCCGCGGTCGAGCAGCTGGAACTCGAAGCTGTAGCGCGAGGCCCGGTACAGGTGGGAGCCGAACTCCACCCCGCGCCCCGTGTCGTCGTACGTGAACCGTTCCATCGTCAGCACCGCCGCGCCCTCCCGCTCGTCCAGCCGCTCCGCCTCCGCCGCCGTCGCCGGCCGGGCGCCGACCCGCTGGCGGGCGCTGTGCAGCGCGACACCGGCCCGGCGCAGCAGCCGGTACAGGCCCGTCGCCTCCAGCTCGTCGGCGCGCAGCCGGACCAGCTCGGCGGGCAGGTGGTTGCGGAGCACGGCGACCGGCTCCCCGTGGGTGAACCGCAGCCGGTCCAGCCGGACGACCTCCGTGCCCTCGGCGACGCCGAGGGCCGCGGCGACGTCCGCGGTGGCCTGCACCTCCGCCACCTCCAGCACCCGGGTGGCGGGCCGCTGGCCGGCCGCCTCCAGGTCGTCGTACAGGCTGGTCAGGCCGAGCGGCCGGCGCACCTGGCTGTGGACGACCTGGGTGCCGATGCCCCGGCGGCGGACGAGCAGCCCCTTGTCGACCAGCGACTGGATGGCCTGCCGCACGGTGGGCCGGGACAGGCCGAGCCGGGCCGCCAGCTCGATCTCGTTGCCGAGCAGGCTGCCGGGGGTCAGCGCCCCCTGCTCGATCGCCGCCTCCAGCTGCTGCGACAGCTGGAAGTACAGCGGGACCGGGCTGCTGCGGTCCACACCGAGCCGGAGGGCGGGGACGGGGACTGCGCCGCGCTTCGTCACGCTCCGGAGCGTAACGGCCGGGCCGGGCCACCGGAAGCCTTCACGTCCGGTTGTCCTGACAATTGACAATGCCGCTGGCCACGGGAGATTTTGAGCCCATGCGCATCGGACTTCTCGGCACCGGCAGGATCGGCGCCTTCCACGCGGCCGCGCTGCGGCGGCACCCCGACGTCACCTCGCTCGTCGTGACCGACGCGGACCCGCGGCGGGCCGCCGAGGTCGCGGCGCACACCGGCGCGGAGGCCGTCGCCACGCCCGCCGACGCGCTGGCCGCGGGGGTGGACGCCGTGGTGATCGCCGCCGCCACCGCCGCCCACGCGGAGCTGCTGGGCGCGGCGGCGCGGGCCGGGCTGCCGGTGTTCTGCGAGAAGCCGGTCGCCGTCGACCTGGCCGGCACCAGGGCCGCGCTGGCGGAGGTGGCGGCGGCCGGGATCGTGCTGCAGATGGGGTTCATGCGGCGCTTCGACGCGGGGTACGCGGCAGCGCGGGAGGCGGTGCGCGCGGGGCGCCTCGGGCGGCTGCACACCGTACGGACCGCGACCTCCGACCCGGCGCCGCCGCCCGCGGCGTACCTGCCGCTGTCCGGCGGGCTGTACCGGGACTGCGTCATCCACGACGTCGACGCGCTGCGGTGGGTGACGGGCCGGGAGGTCACCGAGGTGTACGCGGCGGGCTCGGACGCGGGCCCGCCGATGTTCCGCGCGGCAGGCGACGTCGACACCGCGGCGGCGCTGCTCACCCTGGACGACGGCACGCTGGCCACCGCGACGGCCACCCGGGTGAACGGGGCGGGGTACGACGTGCGGATGGAGCTGGCCGGGGAGCGCGACCAGATCGCGGTGGGCCTGGACGAGCGGACACCCCTCACGTCCGTCGAGCCGGGCGTGCCGCCGCGGGACGGCAAGCCGTGGCAGGGCTTCCTGGAGCGCTTCGCGCCGGCGTACGAGGCGGAGCTGGCGGCGTTCGTCCGGGTGGTCCGCGGCGAGCTGGCCAACCCGTGCGACGGGGCGGCGGCGCTGGCGGCGCTGCACGTGGTGGAGGCGTGCGAGCTGTCCCGCCGGGAGCGCCGCCCGGTGCGGGTGGCGGAGATCGCGGCGGCGGCGTAGGACAGCGGGCGGCGGTACGGCGGGCGGGCGGTCAGGCCGCCGCCAGCCGGCTCAGGAGGTCGGCCGCGCGCTTGGCGACCTCCTCGCGGTCGCCGCCGGACAGCGCCGAGCCCATCCCGACGCCGACCGCGCCCGCCGCGATCCAGTCCGGGGCGTCGGCGACCGAGATCCCGCCGGTGGGCAGCACCGGCGCCTGCGGCAGCGCGGCCCGCACGTCCCTGACCCAGCCCGGCTCGTGGGCGGCGGCGGGGAAGAGCTTCAGCACGTCCACGCCCAGTTCCAGCGCGCGCACCGCCTCGGTGGGGGTGGCGACGCCGGCGAAGACCGGGATGCCGTACCGGTGGGCGGTGGCGACGACGCCCTCGTCGAGGTTGGGCGCGACCAGGTAGCGGGCGCCGGCGTCGACGGCCAGCCGGGCGGAGGCGGCGTCCAGGACCGTGCCGGCGCCGATGACCGCCTCCGCGCCGACCTCGCGGCGCAGCGAGGCGACCAGCTCCAGCGCGAAGGGCGTGGTCAGCGAGATCTCCAGGCTGGTGATCCCGGCGGAAAGCAGCGAGTCGGCGGTGGCGGTGGCGCCGTCGTAGGTGTCGCTGCGGACGATGGCGACGACCCGCTGCTCCAGCGCGGCCCGGGTGATCTCCCAGCGGTACACGGTGCTCCTCCGGCGGTTTCTCTGGGGGGGCGGGCGGGGGGCGGCGGCGCTCAGCGGTGCACCGCGTCGCCCCCGGCGGTGAACGCGGCGAGCGCGCGGTCGCGCGCGGCGGCGGTCGGCAGCCCGTCGGTGTCGGTCACGGTCTGGATGACGAGGGCGGCGACGCACGCGCCCTCGGCGAGCGCGCGGTCCAGCGGCAGGCCGCGCAGGCGCGCGGACAGGAACCCGGTGGCGAAGGCGTCGCCGGCGCCGACGGGGTCGGCGAGTCGCACGTCGTAGGGCGGCTGGTCGACGCGCGTGCCGTCGGCGGTGAGCGCGGTGGCGGTGTGGTCGGCGCGCTTGATCACGACGGTGTCCGTACGGCCGCGCAGCAGCCGGGCGGCGGCGGCGTCGGCGGATTCGCCGGTCAGCAGCTCCAGCTCGTCGTCGCCGGCGAGCAGCAGGTCGGCCTCGGCGAGCAGCGGGCCCACCACCTCGGCCCAGCGCTCGGGGCCGGCGAGCTTGCGGCGGACGTTGGGGTCGAAGGAGACCAGGGCGCCGGCCGCGTGGGCGAGTTCGACCAGCTTGGCCGTCGCCTCGGCGGCGGACGGCGACAGGATCGGCGTGATCCCGGAGAGGTGCAGCACCCGCACGCCCGCCGTGATCTCCGGGCTGATGTGCTCGGGCGCGAGGCGGGAGGCGGCGGAGCCGGCGCGGTAGTACTGCACGTCGATGGCGCGCTGCGGGTGGCTGTCGCGGAGCAGCATGCCGGTGGGCGCGTCGGGGTCGACGTCGGCGTACGAGACGTCCACGCCGTCCGCGCGGAGCTGGGCCAGGACGGCCTCCCCGGCGGGGTCCGCGCCGACGCGGCCGAACCAGCGCACCCGGTGGCCGAGCCGGGAGAGCCCGGCGGCGACGTTCGACTCGGCGCCGCCGACGCCCCGGCGGAAGTTCACGGCGCGCGCCAGCGGCATCCCGGGCTCGGCCAGCATCAGCAGCATGGCCTCACCGCAGGTCAGCACCTCCGGTGCGGATTCCGCCATCGGTTCCTCCACGGTGGTGGGGAGCGGTCGTTCCCCGAACGTTATCCCGATCGGCGGGCGGTCCGGTACGGCGGGGGCGCGGGGCGGGCCGGTGCGCGGGGCGGCTCCGGGCCCGGCGGGCGCCCGCCGGTGGTTCGCCGGGGCGACGTGAGTCCATGGCGGAGCGCGGTTAAGTCCATTGCCTCCGGGGCCGGTCGGGGTGACGCTCGACGCTGCGTGACGTGTGCACTACACCCCCGAGATCCCGGAGGTTCCGGATGCCCGTCCCCCGCCCGGCCGTCGTCGGTGCCGTACTCCTGGCCCTGGGCCTGAGCCCGCTCGCCGCACCGCCGGCCGCCGGCGCGCCACCGCCGCCGGCCCGGCCCGGTGACATCAGCCCCACCCCGCGTTCCGTCGGACCGCGCGGCGACAGCGTCACCGTGACCCGCACCGTCACCCTCGTCACCGGGTCCGAGCCCGACAAGCCCGCGCTGGCCGTCGCCGAGAAGGCGCTCCGCGACGCCGGCGCCCGGGCCGTCGTACGCGCCCGGACCGCCCCGCGCGACGGCCGCGGGCTCACCGTCTACCTCGGCGGCCCCGGCGCCAACCCCGCCTCCGCCGCCGCCCTCGACGCGCTCGGCGTCGCCGGCCCCGCCGGGCTGCCCGCCGACGGCTACGTCCTGGCCGCCGGCACCGGCGGCACCGGCTCGGGCGCCGGCGCCGGCAGCATCGTCCTGGCCGGCGCCGACGCCACCGGCACGTACTACGCCGCGCAGAGCCTGCGCCAGCTCCTCCCGCACCGCGACGCCCCCGGCACCCGCGTCGCCGGCACCGCCGTCCGCGACTGGCCGGGCACCGGCTGGCGCGGCGCCATCGAGGGCTTCTACGGCGTCCCGTGGTCCCACGAGTCGCGGCTGGACCAGCTGTCGTTCTACGGCGCGCACAAGATGAACATCTACGTCTACTCCCCGAAGGACGACCCGTACCTGCGCGAGCGCTGGCGCGAGCCGTACCCGCCCGGGGAACTCGCCCGCATCGCCGAACTGGTCGAGCACGCCCGGGCGAACCACGTCGAGTTCACCTACGCCCTCTCCCCCGGCCTGTCCGTCTGCTACAGCTCCGACGCGGACGTCCGGGCGCTCAACGACAAGTTCCAGACCCTGTGGGACGTCGGCGTACGGACCTTCGCCGTACCGCTGGACGACATCAGCTACACCGACTGGAACTGCGCCGCCGACGAGGAGCGCTTCGGCACCGGCGGCGGCGCCGCGGGCGCGGCCCAGGCGCATCTGCTCAACCGCGTCAACCGCGAGTTCGTCCGCACCCACGACGGCGCCGAGCCGCTGCAGACGGTGCCGACGGAGTACTACGACACCGCCCCGTCGCCGTACAAGAAGGCGCTCGCCGAGCAGCTGGACGACGACGTGCTGGTGGAGTGGACCGGCATCGGCGTCGTCGCGCCGGTGATGACCGTCGCGCAGGCGCGCGACGCCCGCGAGGTCTTCGGCCACCCGATCCTGACCTGGGACAACTACCCGGTCAACGACTACGCGCAGGAGCGGCTGCTGCTCGGCCCGTTCAACGGCCGGGAGAAGGGCCTGCCGGGCGAGCTGGCCGGCATCACCGCCAACCCCATGAACCAGGCCGCCGCGTCGAAGATCGCGCTGTACACGGTCGCCGACTTCGCGTGGAACGACGCCGCCTACGACCCCCGCAGGTCGTGGTCCGGCGCGCTGGCCGAGCTGGCGGGCGGCGACCGGCGCACGACCGCGGCGCTGCGGGCCTTCGCGGACGCCTCGTACGGCTCGGCGCTCAACCCCGGCCAGGCGCCGGAGCTGGCGGCGGCGATCGCCGCGTACCGGGACGGCGGCGGTGCGGACGGCGCCGGCGCCCTGGCCGACGCGCTCACCGCGCTGGAGGCCGCGCCCGGCGTGCTGCGCGACCGGCTGCCCGACCGGGCGTTCGTCGCGGAGGCCGGCCCCTGGCTGGACGCCACCCGCGACTGGGGCACCGCGGCCCGCACCGCCCTGCGGCTGGTGGAGGCCGCCCGCGACGGCGACGGCGCGCGTGCCTGGCGGCTGCGGCAGCGGCTGCCGGAGCTGGTGGCGCGGGCGGAGGCGCACGTCTACACGGGGCTCGGCGGGCGCGAGGTGCCGGTCGTCGTCGGCGAGGGCGTGCTCGACGCCTTCGTCGCGGACGCCGCCGCGGCGCACGACCGCTCGCTCGGGCTGCCCGCGCGGCCGAAGGGCGCGACGAACCTCGGCACGTACCGGGGCAACACCGTGGACCGGATGACGGACGGCGACGACTCGACGTTCTTCTGGAGCGACGGCTCGCCGGGCGCCGGCGCGTGGGTGAGCGTGGACCTGCACGGCGAGCGGGAGATCGGCGCCGTCTCGCTGGCGATGGCCAAGCCCGGCAGCCCGGACGACTACCTCCACCAAGGCGTGCTGGAGTACTCCGCCGACGGCGAGACGTGGACGGAGCTGGCCGCCTTCTCCGGCACGCCGGACGTCGAGGCGACGGCGCCGGAGGGCACGAAGGCGCGGTACGTGCGCGCCCGGGCGACCGCGGGGCAGGGCAACTGGCTCGTGGTGCGGGAGTTCACCGTCTCCGGCGGCGGTTCGACGGCGGTGGCCGGCGGCCCGCCGGCGGCCGAGGGCAGCTCCCTGGCCGCCGCCGCGGACGGCGACACCGCCTCCGTCTACCGCGCCGCCCGCGCGGCCGAGGCCGGCGAGGCGCTGACGGTCCGCTTCGCGGAGCCGCGCGCGGGGAGGTCGCTGGTGGTGCTCCGCCCGCAGAGCGCGCCGGCCGCGGGCGCGCGCGTGCAGGTACGGAACGAGCCGGACGGCCCGTGGCGCACCGCGGGCCGCCTCGCGGGCGCGTACACGGAACTCCCCGTGCCCGGCGGGGCGGTGGCGGAGGTGCGGCTGCGGTGGTCGCACGGCGGGGCGGTGCCGCAGATCACGGACGTGGGGGTGATCGGCGGCTGACGCGGACGGCGGGGCGGCGGAGCCGGGCCCGCGGCACGCTTGCCGGACCGTTCCCGGGCTCAGGCCCCGCCCCGCTCGCCCTCCGGCGCCAGGCTCCCGTGCAGGCGCAGCCGCGCTATCCCCCCGTCCGGATAGACGTCGAGACGCGCGTGCGTGCCCACCACCGCCGCCGCCAGCACGAAGCGGTGGTTCGTGTCCGGCTGCAGCCTCGTGCGCGGCAGCGCCTCCGTCCACGCGCCGCCGTCCCCGTCCCGTACGGACACCGCCGCCCAGCCCGCGGCATTGCCCTTCAGATACGCCGTGTCGATCTCGATCGCGCGGATCTCGCCGCGGCCGGCGAGGGCGTAGCGGATCCAGTCGTGGCCGGCGTCCCGCCGGCGGCGGGTCTCCCAGCCGTCGTCCATCTGCCGCGGGCGGCCCGGCCGGATGGTGTTGACGGGCGGGGAGTAGAAGCGGTCGGAGGCGTCCTCGACGCGCCCGCCGTGTTCCAGCGCGACGAGGTCGAAGGTGCCGAGCGCCGCCAGCCACGCCGGGTCCGGGACGACGTCGCCGTGGACGCGGAGGCGGGCGATGCCGCCGTCCGGGTGCTGGCGCAGGCGCAGGTGTGTGCAGCGGCGCCCGCCCGTGACGGCGAAGCCGTTGGCGGCGTGGCCGCCGACCGTGGTGCGGGGCACCAGCCCGGTCCAGGCCACGCCGTCCGCGAGCAGTTCCGCGGGGGACGGCGTGCCGGGGACCTCGGCGCCCTCGACGCTCACGGACCGCGGGTGGTTGCCGCGGAAGTGGGCGGTGTCGACGACGATGCCGCGCACGACGCCGGGGGCGCCGAGGCGGATCAGCGCCCAGTCGTGGTCGCCGTCGGCCGGGTGCGGGGTCTCGGCGGCGGCGCCGCGGCGGCGTCTGGTCTCCCAGCCGTCCATGACCTTGCCCTTGTGTCCGAACGCCGCCGGGTCGAACTCCGCGCGCCCGGGCAGCAGCAGGTTCTCGCGGGGGGCGAAGAACTCGTCGTTGGCGGCGACGACCGCGCCGCCGAGGCGCCGGTCGGCGAGGTCCGGCAGGGCGGCGAAGCCGAAGTCGGCGGTGCGGTAGTCGGCGTAGGGGTCGCCGCCGCGGTACGGGGCGGCGGCGCCGGTGAAGCGGGGGATCTCGTCGGTCACGGGTGCTGCCGCCCTTCGTCCCGGCCGGTGCGGCCGAGGAGCCGGCCGCGGGGTTCGGTGTGCGCACCGCGGTGGTGGACGCGGCGCCCGCGCAGCCAGGTGGACGTGACGACGCCGTGCAGCCGCCGTCCCGCGTACGCGGTGACGGGGTTGCGGTGCTGCAGGTCCGCCGGGTCGACGGTGAAGGCCGCGTCGGGGTCGAGCACGGCGAAGTCGGCGTCCCGGCCGGGCTCGACGGCGCCCTTGGCGTCGAGCCCGGCGAGCCGGGCGGGTCCTGCGGCCATCCAGCGGGCGACGTCGGCGAGGCCGTGGCCGCGCCGGCGGGCCTCGGTCCACACCGCGGGCAGGCCGAGCTGGAGCGAGGAGATGCCGCCCCAGGCGGTGGCGAAGTCTCCGGTCTTCAGCTCGGCGGTGGCCGGGGAGTGGTCGGAGACGACGCAGTCGACCGTGCCGTCGGCGAGTCCTGCCCACAGCAGGTCCCGGTTGCCGGCCTCCCGGATGGGCGGGCAGCACTTGAACTCGGTGGCCCCGTCCGGGATCTCCTCCGCGGTCAGGGTGAGGAAGTGCGGGCAGGTCTCGGCGGTGACGGGCAGGCCGGCGCGGCGGGCGGCGGCCAGGGCGGGCAGCGCGCCGGCGGAGGAGAGGTGGAGGACGTGGACGCGGGTGCCGTGCCGCGCGGCGAGCGCGACGACCCGTTCGACGGCCCGGTTCTCGGCGGCCCGCGGGCGGGAGGCGAGGAAGCCGGCGTAGTCGCGGCCGGGGACGGGCGGTGCGCCGTCGAGCACCTCGGGGTCCTCGGCGTGGACGACGAGCAGCGCCCCGAGGCGGGCGGCCGCGGCCGCGGCGGCGTCCAGTCCGGCGCCGGCGAGCGGCGGGAACTCCTCGACGCCGGACGGGGAGAGGAAGCACTTGAAGCCGAAGACGCCGGCGGCGTACAGCGGTGCGAGGTCCGCGGCGTTGCCGGGGACCGCCCCGCCCCAGAAGCCGACATCGACGTGCACCCGGGTCCGGGCCGCGGCCCGCTTGGCCGCGAGCGCCCGGACCGTGGTGGTGGGCGGCAGGCTGTTGAGCGGCATGTCGACCAGGGTGGTGACGCCGCCGGCGGCGGCCGCGCGGGTGGCGGTCGCGAAGCCCTCCCACTCGGCCCGGCCCGGGTCGTTGACGTGCACGTGGGTGTCGACGAGCCCGGGCAGCAGCGCGAGGTCGCCGCAGTCCTCGGCGCGGGCACCGGGGGGCGGGGCCGTCTCGTACGGCAGCACGGCGGCGATCCGTCCGCCGGCGACCGCGACGGCGGCGGGCCGCTCGCCCTCGGGGGTGACGACGCGGCGTGAGCGCAGCACCAGTTCGACGTCCGGCACCCGGTCCCCTCTCGACGGCACCCTGATTCAACGTTCTGTTGAAATGCACTGTCTCCGCGGCTGCGCGTCCCGTCAAGGCCGGACAGGCGGGCCGTCCGGTGGATTCCACATGATGAAAGCCGGATTCCGGACCGTTAAGCTGCGGTCGCACCCGATCGGAAGGAACCCGCACGTGCCCCGCAGCACCGCAGCGTCCGGGCCGGCCGCCGCCGGCGGCGTCCAGTCGCTGGAGCGCGCCTTCGACCTGCTGGAGCGGATGGCCGACGCGGGCGGCGAGGTGGGGCTGAGCGAGCTGGCCGGCAGCAGCGGGCTGCCGCTGCCGACCATCCACCGCCTGATGCGCACCCTCGTCGCCACCGGGTACGCACGCCAGCAGCCCAACCGCCGCTACGCCCTCGGCCCCCGGCTGATCCGGCTCGGCGAGAGCGCGTCCCGGCTGCTGGGCACCTGGGCGCGGCCGCACCTGGCGCGACTGGTGGACGAGACCGGCGAGACCGCGAACATGGCGCTGCTCGACGGCGACGAGGCCGTGTACGTCGCGCAGGTGCCGTCCCGGCACTCGATGCGCATGTTCACGGAGGTCGGCCGCCGGGTCCTGCCGCACTCGACCGGGGTGGGCAAGGCCCTGCTGGCCCAGCTGCCGGACGACGCGGTACGGGCCCTGCTGGCCCGCACCGGGATGCCGGCGGCCACCGAGAGGACGCTCACCTCGCCCGACGCCTTCCTCCGGGCGCTGGCCGCCGTCCGCGCGGACGGCTACGCGGTGGACGACAACGAGCAGGAGATGGGCGTGCGCTGCCTGGCCGTCGCGGTGCCGGACGCGCCGACGGCCGCGGCGGTCTCGATCTCCGGACCCGCGGGCCGGCTGACGGAGGCGGCGACGGAGCGGATGGTGCCGGTCCTGCGGGAGGTCGCCCGGCAACTGTCGGCGGCGCTCACGGACACGACGGACACCACCGCTAACTGACCTCGGGTCCCGGCGGCGGGGGCGGAACCGGCACGGTGAGGCGGTGCGTGCGGAAGGCTTCTGACGCGCGGTGGGGCCGGAGCGCCCGAGGGCAGGGTGCGCGCCGGAACGACCGCGTGCCCGGTGCGGGCGGGCGCCCCTCGCGGCGCGGCGGGCGTCCGGTTCGCCCCGGCGGCGGCCGGGCCCCGCGCTACCGCCGCGGTGCGCTGCCGAACAGCTCGATCACGTCGCGTACCTCCGCGACCGCCGGCGCCACGGCGCTCACCGAGCCGACCGCGCCCGCGACCACCAGCAGCGCCCGGTGCAGCCGCGCCACGTCGGGCGCGCCGGCCGCCGCCATGGCGGCCAGCTCCGCGAGGGCCTCCTCCGCGGGGGCGCGGTCGCGGAGGTGGGCGGGGTGCGCCGCGAGGTCGCCGCGCAGCCGGTCCACGGCGGCGGCGAGCGCCGTCACCCGCGGGTCGGAGGTCCCGGAAGCGCGTGCCTCCCCCGCCTCGGGCCCGCACGCCGCAGGGTGCTCGGGCCCCCGCGCCGCACGGGCCTCGCCCGCGCGCGCGTCACGCCCCTCGGGTACGTCGCCCGCACGCCCCGCCTCCGCGTGCCCCGCGTCCCCCTTGTCCTTCTCGGCCTGCACCGTCGTCGTGCCCCGGCCCGTACGATCGTTTCCCATCGGCAGTCCTCCCCCTGCCCGCCCGCTCCCGCCGGTGCCCCGAGGGCGCCGCGTCCCCCCGGGCGATGCCGAGACAGTAAAGCCAACAATGCGTCAAAACGCCACTCGGAACGGGAAATTCAGATGAATAGGAAGATCGGCGCCACTGAATCTCCCGTCGCCGGGCTGTTGCTCGCCGCGGGCGGGGGGCGGCGGCTCGGCGGGCGGGCGAAGGCGCTGCTGCCGGCCGGGCCGGACGGGCGGCCGCTGGTGGAGCGGGCGGCCGCGGCGCTGCGGGCGGCGGGGTGTGCGCCGGTGCACGTGGTGCTGGGTGCGGCGGAGGACGCGGTACGGGAGGCGGCCCGGCTGCCCGGCTGCGTACCGGTGTCGAACCCGGACTGGGCGTCGGGCATGGGCTCGTCGCTGCGCGCCGGGCTGGCGTCGCTGGAGCCGACGGCCGCCGCGGCGGCGGTGGTGCTGCTCGTGGACCAGCCGCGGATCGGGTCCGCCGCCGTCGCCCGGGTGGCCGCGGCGTACGGGACGCGGGGCGCCGAGCTGGCCGCGGCCACGTACGACGGCGTGCGCGGCCACCCCGTGCTGCTGGGCCGCCGCCGCTGGGCGGAGGCCGCGGCGGGCGCCACCGGCGACCGGGGCGCCCGCGACCTGCTGGCCGCCGCCGCGCGGCGGGGCGCACTCGCGCTGGTGGAGTGCGGCGACGTGGCCGCGCCCGACGACGTCGACACCCCCGCGGACCTGGCCCTGCTGGACGCGGGCGGGGACGCCCCGCGCTGAGCGCCACCGCCGCCGCGCCGCAGAGCCCACGACATCAACAGACCGTTGAACTTCCGGGATAAGGAAACTACTCTCCACAAACCAGAAGGGTTCGGAACCCGGTTCCGGCCGCCCCGCCACGTCCGCTGCGCCCGGCACCCCGTGCCGTCAAGGAGTGACAGCCATGTCCGCAGTCGTCGCCGCCGAGCCCGCGCCCCGCCAGGACGAGGTCCTCACCGACGCCGCCCTCGCCTTCCTCGCCGAGCTGCACCGCAGGTTCACCCCGCGCCGCGACGAGCTGCTCGCCCGCCGCGCCGAGCGCCGCGCCGCCGTCGCGCGCACCGCCGCCCTCGACTTCCTCCCCGAGACCGCCGGCATCCGCGCCGACGACTCCTGGCGCGTCGCGCCCGCGCCGCCCGCGCTGGCGGACCGCCGGGTGGAGATCACCGGCCCCACCGACCGCAAGATGACGATCAACGCCCTCAACTCCGGCGCGAAGGTGTGGCTCGCCGACTTCGAGGACGCCTCCGCGCCCACCTGGGCGAACGTCATCGGCGGCCAGGTCAACCTGACCGACGCCTACGAGCGCCGCATCGACTTCACCGACCCCGCCTCCGGCAGGACCTACGCCCTGAAACCCGCCGCGGAGCTGGCGACCGTCGTCACCCGGCCGCGCGGCTGGCACCTCGACGAACGGCACCTCACCGTCGAGGGCCGCCCGGTGCCCGGAGCGCTGGTCGACTTCGGGCTGTACTTCTTCCACAACGCCCGGCGGCTGCTCGACCTCGGTAAGGGCCCGTACTTCTACCTGCCCAAGACCGAGTCCCACCACGAAGCCCGCCTCTGGAACGACGTGTTCGTCTTCGCCCAGGACTACTGCGGCATCCCGCAGGGCACGGTGCGGGCCACCGTCCTGATCGAGACCATCACCGCCGCGTACGAGATGGAGGAGATCCTCTACGAGCTGCGCGACCACGCCTCCGGCCTCAACGCCGGGCGCTGGGACTACCTGTTCTCGATCGTGAAGAACTTCCGCGACGGCGGACCGAGGTTCGTGCTGCCCGACCGCAACGCGGTGACGATGACGGCCCCGTTCATGCGCGCCTACACCGAACTGCTCGTGCGCACCTGCCACAGGCGCGGCGCGCACGCGATCGGCGGCATGGCCGCGTTCATCCCCTCCCGCCGCGACCCGGAGGTCAACAAGGTCGCGTTCGACAAGGTCAAGGCGGACAAGGACCGCGAGGCGCACGACGGCTTCGACGGCTCCTGGGTCGCGCACCCCGACCTGGTGCCGATCGCCATGGCATCGTTCGACGCCGTGCTCGGCGAGCGGCCGCACCAGAAGGACCGGCTGCGCGAGGACGTGTCGGTGTCCGCCGGCGACCTGACCGCGGTCGACTCGCTGGACGCGAAGCCGACGTACCCGGGCCTGGTCAACGCCGTGCAGGTGGGCATCCGCTACATCGAGGCGTGGCTGCGGGGCCTGGGCGCGGTGGCCATCTTCAACCTCATGGAGGACGCCGCGACCGCGGAGATCTCCCGCTCCCAGATCTGGCAGTGGATCAACGCGGGCGTCGTCTTCGACGACGGCGAGCGGGTGACGGCGGAGCTGGTGCGGCGGATCGCGGCGGAGGAGCTGGCGGGCATCCGCGCGGAGACCGGGGCGGAGGCGTTCGCGGCGGGCCGGTGGCAGCAGGCGCACGACCTGCTGCTGCAGGTCTCGCTGGACGCGGACTACGCGGACTTCCTGACGCTGCCGGCGTACGAGCTGCTGGAGGACTGACACCGCCGGCCGCCGGAGATCCCCTCTGGCGGAGCGGGGGCGGTACGTGGTCGCATGCTGGCATGACGGACGACACGACCGAGCACGACTCCCCCGCCGCGCCCGGCGCCGGCCCCGCTGCCCGCGCCGCCGTTGCCGGCCGCTTCCGCGGCCTGCTCGACGACCTCGACCGGACCTCCGGCGCGGCGGTCGCGGACGCGGCCACGCTGATCCTGGACGCGGTGGCCGCGGGCGGCCTGGTGTACGCCGCCGGGGCCGGGCACTCGCTGGCGATGGTCTGCGAGACGTTCTACCGGGCGGGCGGCCTGGCCTGCGTACGGCCCGTGTGGGACCCGGAGATCCTGCCGCTCAACGGCGCGACGGCCAGCACGGCGGCGGAGCGGCGGCCGGGGTCGGGGCGGGCGATGGTGGAGCGGGTGAAGCCGGGGCCGGACGACGTGGTGGTGGTCTTCTCCACCAGCGGCCGGAACCCGTATCCGGTGGAGATCGCGCAGGAGTGCATGGCGCGGGGCGTGCCGGTGGTCGCGGTGACGTCGATGCCGGCGTCGGCGAGCGCGACGGCGCGGGCCAGCACGCGGCTGGCGGACCACGCGACGGTGGTGCTGGACACGTGCGTGCCGGCGGGCGACGTGGTGCACCCGGCGGAGTCGCCGCGGACGGCGGCGGTGTCGACGGTGCTGGGGGCGTATGTGTGGGCGCTGCTGCTGGCGGAGCTGGATGAGCGGGCGGCGGGGCGTGGGGTGGAGTTGCCGCGGTGGGTGAGTGCGAACGTGCCGGGCGGGGATGAGGCGAATCGGCGGAACTTCACGCGGTACGGGGGGCGGATTCCGGAGCTGTGAGGCTCGCCGGCGGGGGTCTCCCCGAACCCGCCCCTTCCCCAAGCCCGGGTGCTCCGCCCCCGGGCCCCCTCAGCCCTCTGCCGCCAGGCGGGCCAGTCGGCGGGCCTGCGCTCTCGTCGACCGTGCCACCGACTCCTCGTCCACCGTCACCAGCCTGCCCTCCTCCACCACCGGCCTCCCGCCGACGAGCGACAGCGTCACCGGTGCCGGCGCGCCCAGCACCAGCGCCGCGACCGGGTCCGCTATCGACGCGTGGGCCAGGCCGTCGAGCCTCCACAGCACCAGGTCCGCCAGCTTGCCCGGCTCCAGCGAGCCGATCGCGTCCGAGCGGCCGAGGACCTGCGCGCCGCCGTGCGTGGCGAGGCGTAGTGCCTGGCGGGTCGTGAGGGCCTTCTCGCGGTGCGGGCCCAGGCGGTTGACCAGCAGGGCGTTGCGCAGCTCCGTGTGCAGTTCGCCGGACTCGTTGGAGGCCGTGCCGTCGACGCCGAGGCCGACCGGGACGCCCGCCGCCAGCATGTCGGGGACGCGGGCTATGCCCGCGCCGAGGCGGGCGTTGGACGACGGGCAGTGGGCGACGCCCGTGCGCGTGCGGGCGAAGGCGGCTATGTCGGCGTCGGACATGTGCACGCAGTGGGCCATCCACACGTCGTCGCCGAGCCAGCCGGTGGACTCGAAGTAGCGGGTCGGCCCCGTGCCGAACCGCTCGTGGCAGAACTTCTCCTCCTCCACCGTCTCGCTGCCGTGGGTGTGCAGCCGCACGCCCTTGCGGCGGCCCAGCTCCGCGCCCTGGCGCAGCAGTTCGGTGGAGATGGAGAACGGCGAGCAGGGGGCCGCGGCGACCTGCACCATCGAGTCGTACGCGGGGTCGTGGTGGGCGTCGATGACCGCCTCGGTGCCCGCCAGCGCGCCGTCCAGCGTCTCGACGGCGAAGTCCGGCGGCAGGCCGCCGTCCCGCTCGCCGAGGTCCATCGAGCCGCGGGCGAAGGTGAAGCGGACGCCCGTCTCGCGGGCGGCGCGGACGATGGCGCCGGAGAGGTCGCCCGCGCCGCGGGGGTAGACGTAGTGGTGGTCCGTGGCCGTGGTCACGCCGCCGCGCGCGAGCATCGCCAGCGAGCCCTGCGCCGCCGCGTGGCACATCGGCTCGTCGATGCGCGCCCAGGTGGGGTAGAGGGCGACGAGCCAGTCGAAGAGGTTGGCGTCCTGGGCGAGTCCGCGGGTGAGCCACTGGTAGCAGTGGTGGTGGGTGTTGACGAGTCCGGGTGTGGCCAGGTGGCCGGCGGCGTCGATCCTGCGCACCACGCCGTGGAGCCCGGCCGGCGCCGGGCCGGGGCCCACCGACTCGATCCGGTCGTCCGCGACGACGACGTGCCCGGAGGCGTGCTCCGTGCCGTCGGCGTCGACGGTGGCGATCGCGCAGTTCGCGACGACGGTGCGCCGTGCTGCCATGGGTGCCTCGCCTTCCGGTCAGCGGGTGGTCGTGTCGTCGGGGATCCGGGCGTCCGCGCCGGGGCGCAGGACGGTCGCCTCGATGAGGCCGTACGGGCGGTCGGCGGCGAAGTAGACGGCGCCGTCGGCCGCGTCGTTCGTCAGCCCGAAGGGCTCCAGGTCGACGCGGAAGTGGTGCTTGTTGGGGAGGGAGAAGCGGATCTCCTCGATCTCCGGGCGGTGTTCCACGACCCGCGCGCCCATGGCGTAGAGGGTCTGCTGCAGCGAGTGCGAGTAGGTGTCGGCGAAGGCGGTGAGCAGGTGCTGCACGGCCTGCTCGTACGACGCGTCCCAGGCCGGCGGCTTTGCGCCGGCCGCGCCGGTCCAGCCGTAGCGCCACCGGGCGGAGACCTCGGTGGCGAGGATGCGGTCGCCGTCCTCCTGCAGGGTGGTGTACGCGTCCTTGGCGTAGCCCCGGAACTCCGAGTCGGTGGTGTTCATGACGACCAGGTCCGTCAGCCCGCCCAGCACCTCGAAGCCCTCGCCGTCGCGGGTGACCTGCGCGACGCGGGTCTCCCGGCCGCGGCGGGCGAAGGAGTGCCGGGCGCCGATCCGCTCCCAGGCGTACTCCTCGACGCGGACGCGGGCGCGGTGGATCGCCTCCCGGCTGTCCGTGAAGTGCCGGGCGAGGCGGACGGCGAACGCCTCGGGGGAGTCGATGCCGTGCTCGCGGGCGAAGGCGTAGACCGTGTTCTTGGCGGTGTCGGTCGGGAGCACGTGGGCGTTGGAGCCGGAGTAGTGGGCCTCGTCCATGTCGCCGGAGAGGGCGACGGAGACGTTGAGGTCGCGGACGTGGTGGACGGCGCCGTCGCGGATGACCTTCAGAACGCGGGTCTCGGCCTTGCCGTACCGGTTCGGCCCGAGCACCGCGGTACGGGCGGCGCGGGCGGGCTCGGGGCGGTCTGCCATCTGCTAGCTCCCTCGGTAGACGGAATAGCCGAACGGGGTGAGCAGCAGCGGGACGTGGTAGTGCTCCCCGCCGCGTACGGCGAAGACGACCGCCACCTCCGGGAAGAACGCGCCGCCGTCCGGGTACCCCGGGGCGTCCTGCCCACTCCCGGCCGCCGGTCCGCCGAGGTACGGGCCCGTGGCGAAGACCAGCCGTACGCGGGAGGTGCCGGCCGGCAGCGCGGGGAGGTCCCGGACGCGGCCGTCGGCGTCGGTGGCGGAGGCGCCGTGGGCGGTCCAGCCGCCGGCGCCGTCGCCGCCGACGGAGAGTTCGACGGCGACCCCGGCCGCGGGGCGGCCGAGGCTGGTGTCCAGGATGTGCGTGGAGACGGTCGCGGCAGCGGCGCTCATGGGCGGGCTCCTTCTCGTTCGGCGTCTGCTTCGCCGCCTTCTTCGACGAGGCGGGTCAGGCGGATCCGGTTGATCTTGCCCAGCTCGCGGCGCGCGATCCGCCGCTCCTCCTCCGGCGCGTTGCCGATCCGCTCGCGCAGCGCGTCCCGCAGCTGCTCGGCGCCGAGGCCGGTCGCGCAGATCAGGAAGACGTGCCCGAAGCGCTCCTGGTACGCGAGGGTCAGCTCCAGCACCTCCGCCCGGAGCGCCTCCGGGGCGTCCGCCATGCCGCGCTGCTCGCGCGCCGAAGCGGGGTCGGCCGGCCGCGGCCTGCCGATGGGCGGGTGCCCGGCCATCGCCTCGGCCAGTCCGGCGTCGTCGAGGGCGGCGAGGGCGGCGTCGGCGGCGGCGTAGAGCCGCGCCGCGTCCGCGTACGGCCGGGCGGCGGCGACGGCCGCGGCCCAGGGGCCGGCCGCGCACACCTCGCGCAGCAGGGTGCGGGCGGCCTGGTCACCGGCGGAGTTGAGCCGGGCGAGGCCCGGCGGAACGCGGGAGGTCACAGCGGCAAGCTAGGAGCCCCGGAGCGCATCGTCAACAGTTTGTTGAATTTCCGCGTCAGCCGTCCCCCGGCGACGGGCCCGGCCGGGCCTCCCGGTTCAGGTAGTTGTAGATGGTGAACCTGCTGACGCCCAGCGCGCCGGCCACCGTCTCCACCCCGTGCCGCACGGAGAACGCGCCGCGGGTCTCCAGGACCCGTACGACCTGCTGCTTCGTCCTGCGGTCGAGCCGCGCGAGCGGCACCCCGTGCCGGCGCTCCAGCTCCGCGAGCATGTGGTCCAGCGAGTCCGCCAGGTGCGGCAGCCGCACCGCCAGCACCTCGCGGCCCTCCCAGGACAGCACGACGTCGTCGCCCTCCGCCGCCTCCGGCGCGACCAGTTGCCCGCCCAGGGCGTCCACCAGCGGCCTGACCGCGTCCACGAAGGGGTGGTCCGCGGGCTCCGTCATGCGCTCCCCTCCCCCGGCCCCTCCGGCCCCTCCGGTTCCACCGGCTCCACCCGCCCGGCCGGCGCGTCGCCGACGACGCTGACCTGCAGCGAGATACGGGTGGCCCCGGACACCAGCGACCGGCGCAGCAACTCGTCCACGGCGCCGAGCACGGCCTCCGCACCGCCCTCCGCGCTGTTCCCGAACGGGCCGACGTCCACGGCGTCCAGACCCGCCGACTCCACCAGGTCGCGGGCCGCCACCGCGTGCGGCGGCGGCTCCTCCAGGTCGAACGGCTCGGTCGTGAACTCCAGCCTGAGTCGCATCCGAGCAGCATACGTGCGCGGGCCGCGGCCCCGGCCCGGCCGGGCGGCGCCGGGGCGACGCTCCCAGGTGCCCGGGACAGCGGGTTGCCTAGCGTAGCCGCGTGATTCCGGGAGGTGACACATGACACGACCCCTGCGGGTGGCCGTCTGCGGGGCCGGGCTCGGCGGGCTCGCCGCCGCGGCGGCGCTCGCCCGGGCGGGCCTGGAGGTCACCGTCTACGAACAGCGCCCCCGGCTGCCGGAGGACGAGACGGCGCTGCACCTCGCGCCCAACGGCAGCCGCATCCTGCAGCGCTGGGGCCTGGGCGCGGAGCTGCTCGCGCTCGCGGTGCAGCCGGTCGCGGTGGAGTTCCGCGAGTGGAGCGACGGCTCGCTGGCCTGGCGGCAGCCGCTCGGCAGACCGGACCCGGGTGACTGCACCGCCCCGTACTGCACGCTGCTCGCCGACGAGCTGTACGACCTGCTCCTCGCCCGGCTGCCGCAGGAACGCATCCGGCTGGGCCGGCGGCTGAGCGGCTTCACGGAGTCGGCGGACGGCGTGGCGCTGGAGTTCGCGGACGGGGGCGGCGCGACGGCCGACGTGCTGGTGGGCGCCGACGGCGTGCGCTCGCTCGTGCGCTCCCGGCTGATCGGCACCCCGCGCCGCGTCTACCACGGCGCCACCGCCTACAGCGGCGCGCTGCAGGCCGACGACGTGCCGGGGCTGCCCCGCGACCGGGTGACGGTGTGGCTCGGCCCGGAGGCCCGCATGGTGGGCGCGCCGGTGTCGCAGGGCGAGCAGCTCGGCTTCGTCGCCGTGGTGCCGTCCGCGGGCCGTACCGCCCGGCCGCTCCCGGGGCGGGGCCGGACGGCCGCGCTGGCGGCGGAGTTCGGCGGCTGGGCGCCGGACGTCAAGGCGATCACGACCGCGGCGGGCGGCGTACGGTCCTGGACGCCGTACGACCACGCCCCGCTGAAGCGCTGGGGCAGCGGCCGCGTCACGCTCCTCGGCGACGCCGCGCACCCGATGCTGCCGTACCACGGGCAGGGCGTCAGCCAGTGCCTGGAGGACGCGGTGGCCCTCGCCCACCACCTGGGCACCGCCCGCACCCCCGCCCAGGCGCTGCGCCGGTACGAGGCGCTGCGGCTGCCGCACACCGCCCGGGTGCAGCTCGGCTCGCGCGCGAACGCGTTCCGGCCGGCCGCCGTGCCGGACGTCTCCTGGGCGCAGGTCTACGACATCGAGGAGCACCTGCCGGGCTGACCACCCGGCGGTTGCGCAGCAAGCGACCGCGTCGCGCACACACCGGCGGCGGATCACGAGTCCGGCGCCCCGCACCGGAGGCGGGGCGCCGGGAAGGACGGCCCGGAGGTCGGCACCGGGCCGCACGGTCGCGAGGGGCCGCAGGGCGGGCGCGGCGAGCGGTGCGACTGGGCCTCGCACCGGCTCCCGCCCCCGCCCCGCCTCCGCGGTGGCCCGCACGCCGGTGAAGAGACGGCGCGCGGCCCGCGGGACTCGCCGGCCGTGCGGGGCCCTTCCCCCGTTTCGCGTGGCGGGGGAAGGGCCCCACCCGGCGCGGATCCCGCGGATCGCGCCGGGCCGTCGGGCGGGCTGCCGAACGGGCCGCGGGACCCACCCTTGGCCGGAGTTGCACCCCCCGTGACGAACCGGTGACGCACCGCCGGTATCGTCACGCCCGCAGGGGCCGGGGACTGGGGCGGGTAACACATGTCGATCCGAGTCGTGGTCGCCGACGACCAGGCGCTGCTGCGCGGGAGCTTCCGGGTGCTGGTCGAGACGGCACCCGGGCTGAGCGTGGTGGGCGAGGCGGCGAGCGGGGCGGAGGCGGTCGCGCTGGCGGCGGCGGAGCTGCCGGACGTGGTGCTGATGGACGTGCGGATGCCCGAGGTCGACGGCATCGAGGCGACCCGGCAGATCTGCGGTTCCCCGGCGACGGCCGGGGTGCGGGTGCTGATCCTGACGATGTTCGACCTCGACGAGTACGTGTACGGGGCGCTGCGCGCCGGCGCGAGCGGCTTCCTGCTGAAGGACACCCCGCCGGCGGAGCTGCTGCGCGCGATCCGCGTGGTGGCCCGCGGGCAGGCGCTGCTGGCGCCGTCGGTGACGCAGCGGCTGATCCGGCACTTCAGCCGGCTGCCGGAGCCGCTGCCGGACCTGCCGCGGGATCTGACGCGGGTGACGGTGCGGGAGCAGGAGGTGCTGGTGCTGGTGGCCCGCGGGCTGGCGAACGGGGAGATCGCCGACCGGCTGGGGCTGAGCCTGCCGACGGTGAAGTCGCACGTGAGCCACCTGCTGACGAAGCTGGACGCCCGGGACCGTATCCAACTGGTCATCACCGCCTACGAAACGGGCCTGGTCACCCCGTCCCGCCGGTGACCCCCGCCGGGGAGCCGGACCGCGCCCCGGGCCCGCCGGCCCCCTGCTCCCCCTACTCCCCCAGCCCCGCCTCCCGCGCCCGCAGCATGGCCGCTATCCGGTCCTGCACCCCGAGCTTCGTGAAGATGTTCGAGATGTGGTTGCGCACGGTCTTCTCCGACAGCACCAGCTCCCGCGCGATCCGCCGGTTGTTGTAGCTGCGCGCGATCAGGTCGAGAACCTCCCGCTCCCGCTGCGTCAGCTGCGGGAACGCCCGCCCCGCCGGCACCGTGTGCAGCGCCGAGAAGTACCGGCTCAGCCGCTCCGCCACCGCCGGGCTGAACACCGCGCCGCCCGCCGCCACGCACCGCACCGCACCCAGCAGCTCCGCCCGCGACGCGCCCTTGTCCAGATACCCGTACGCCCCCGCGCGCAGCGCCGCGACCACCGCGTCGTCCTCCACCGACGCCGACATCACCAGCACCCGCGGCGGCGGCGAGCCGCTCCGGCACGGGGAGTTCAGCTGCCGCGTCGCCTCCACCCCCGAGCAGCCCGGCAGGTGGAGGTCCATCAGCACCACGTCGACCCGCGCGTCCGGCTCCGCCAGCGCCGTCAGCGCCTCCTCGCCGGCCCCCGACTCGCCCGCGATCTCCAGGTCCGGCACGTTCTCCAGCGCCACCCGCACCCCGTCCCGGAACACCGGGTGGTCGTCGACGATGTACACCCGCACCGCGCTCACGCCGGCCCTCCCGGCAGCACCGCGCGCACCAGCGTCCCGTGCGGCAGGTCCGTCCGCGGCAGGATCCGCAGCGTGCCGCCCACCTCCTCCGCCCGCCGCACCATGGAGTCGATGCCCAGGCCCGGCGGGCGCCGCGGCGGCCGGCCGGTGCCGTCGTCGGCGATGTCGAGGCGCAGCGCCGTGGCCGAGGTCCACGCCCCGAGCAGGACGGTACGGGCCGCGGCGTGCCGCAGCGCGTTGGTCAGCCCCTCGGCGGCGATGCGGTACGCGGCGACCTCCACCGCCGGGTGCAGCGCGCCGAGCCGCCGCGGCACCCGGGCCCGCACCTCGGTGCCCGTGCCGTCGTGGCGGGCGGCGAGCCGGACGAGCGCGCCGGCGAGCCCGGCCTCGGCCAGGTCGGGGGGCCGCAGGTCGTCGATGACCGAGCGGATCTCGGCGCCCAGGCCGGCGGCCGTGCGGGCGGCGTCGGCGACGAGCCGGCGGCCCGCGGACCCGTCCGCGAGCAGCTCCGCCGCCGTCTCCAGCCGGAGCCGGATGCTGGCGAGGTTGCCGCCGATGCCGTCGTGCAGGTCGCGGCTGAGCCGGTGCCGCTCGGCCTCCCGGGCGGCGACGACCTGGTCGCCGCGGTGGCGCAGCTCCTCGCCCAGCACCAGCGCGGCCACCATCGGGGCCAGTTGGTCCACGTACGTGTCGAGGCCGCAGCCGGGCGGCGGCGCGTGGCAGCCGAACACCCCGTAGACCTCGCCCTGGTGGACCAGGGGCCGGCGCACCGCCGGAGGTGCGGGCACCCCGGCCCGGGCGCGGCAGGCGGCCGCCGCGCCCCGTCGGGCGGTGCGCAGCGTGGCGCCGGCCGCCCCCAGGTGCGCGACCGCCAGCTCGCAGGCCAGCGTGGCCGCCTCCGCGGGCCGTACGCCGTCGCGGATGCGCGCGGCCAGTATCCGCAGCGCCCGCTGTACGCCCGGTTCCGGACGCTCCTTCACCGCGGCATGGGTCGCCACCGTGTCACCATCGCTTCCCCCCCGCCTGATGTCCGTGTGCACCGATCCCGGGATCCCAGGATCACGGTCCCGGCGCGCCCGACCGCACCCCGGTCGCGGGCGCGGGCTCGTACGGCAGCCGGGCCACGACCCGGTACCCGCCGCCGGCCGTCGGGCCCGCGTCGAGCACCCCGCCGTACATGGCGGCCCGTTCGCGCATGCCGACGAGCCCGTGGCCGCCGTCCGGCGCCGCGGCCCGGTGCCCCGCGGCGCGGCCGTCGTCGGTCACCTCGATCCGTACGTCCGTGCCGTCGGCCTCGACGGCGACGCGGCAGCGCGCCGCGCCGGCGTGCTTGACCACGTTGGTCAGCGACTCCTGCGCGATGCGGTAGACCGACAGGCCCACGCCGGCGGGCACCTCGTCGAGCCCGCCGGTGGTCAGCTCCACCGCGACGCCCGCGGCGCGCACCCGGTCGGCGAGCGCCCCGAGGCCCGCGACACCCGGCGCCGGGTCCAGGTTCCGCGGGCCCGGGCAGGGGTCGGTGCGGGCTCCGGTGTCGACGCGCAGCAGCCGCAGCATGCTCCGCAGCTCCGCCAGCGCCTCGCGGCTGATCGACTCGATGGCCCGCAGCGACTCGGCGACCTCGCCGGGCCGCTCGGCCGCCACGTGGTTGGCCACCGACGCCTTGACCGCGATGAGCCCGATGCTGTGCGTCACGACGTCGTGCAGCTCCCGGGCCACGCGCAGCCGTTCGCCCGCGACGGCGCGCAGCGCCAGCTCCTCCGCGGCGCGGGCCGCGGCCAGCCGCCGGTCCCGCACCACGCGCCCGGCGACCCAGGCGGCGGCGGGCAGCAGCACGGCGAGGCCCAGCGTCGCGGGGTGGACCGGCACGTCGCCGACGAGCGCGGCGGCGGCCAGGCACAGCGGGCCGGCGGCCAGCACGCAGGCCACGGCCCGGCCGTCCACGTCGCGGCGCGGCTGGGTGAGCGCCACCGGGTAGAGCGTGTACGCGAGGGCGGCGAACCCGGCGGCGCCCCAGCCCAGCGGCGCCGTCGCCCCCGCCACCACCAGGGCCGCGGCACAGGCGGGCAGCGGGTATAAGCGGCGCAGCGCGGGCGCGGCGCCGGTGGCCGCGGCGACGACGGCGACGAGCCAGCCCGGGTGCGGGCGCGCGGACAGCGGCGCGAGGGCGGTCAGCACCGTCAGGCCCGCGAACCCGGCGGCGGCGAGCGGGTCCAGCGGCACCGGCCGGCCGCGCCGCCGCGGCCGGTGGTGCCGTACTGTGCCTCCGTCGCTTCCCTCGCTCTGCACGGGAGGACCATAGACGGCACCGGATGCCATGCGCCTCCTTCCCGAGTAGGTCATCCTCACGCACGATAGGCGCGGCAGCACGGTCGGTGACGTCGCCGGCCGGAGCGCCCGGCCGCGCCGCCGCCCGCCGCACCGCGCTCCACGCCCGCGCCTCCGGGCAGAGCAGAAAGGCACCACCTCATGACCACCGACTCCGCGGCCGCCGGGGCCGACCGGGCCGACCAGCCTTCGATTGCCTGGGTCGGCCTCGGCATCATGGGCTCCCCCATGGCCGAGAACCTGATCGCGGCGGGCTTCCCCGTCACCGGCCACACCCGGCGGCGGGACAAGCTCGACCGGCTGGCAAAGGCCGGCGGCACCGCCGCCGGCTCGATCGCCGAGGCCGTCGCCGACGCGGACGTGATCATCACGATGGTCCCCGCGTCGCCGGAGGTCGAGGCCGTCGCGTACGGGCCCGACGGCATCCTGGCGCACGCCCGGCCGGGCGCGCTGCTGATTGACATGTCCTCGATCACCCCGCAGACCTCCGTGGACCTGGCGGCGCACGCCGCCGAGCGCGGGATCCGGGTGCTCGACGCCCCGGTCTCGGGCGGGGAGGCCGGGGCCGTCGAAGCGGCGCTGTCCATCATGGTCGGCGGCGAGCGGGCCGACTTCGAGCGGGCCCTGCCGGTCTTCGAGGCGCTCGGCCGGACGGTCGTGCACTGCGGGCCGCACGGCGCCGGCCAGACCGTCAAGGCCGCCAACCAGCTCGTCGTCGCGGTCAACATCCAGGCGTGCGCCGAGGCCGTGGTCTTCCTGGAGAAGTCCGGCGTGGACCTCCGGGCCGCCCTCGACGTGCTCGGCGGCGGTCTGGCGGGCTCCACGGTGCTGGCCCGGAAGAAGGACAACTTCCTGGACCGCGACTTCCGCCCCGGCTTCCGCGTCGACCTGCACCACAAGGACCTCGGCATCGTCACGGACGCGGCGCGCGAGGTCGGCGCCGCGCTGCCGGCCGGCGCGCTCGTCGCGCAGCTCGTCGCCGCGCTGCGGGAGCAGGGCGACGGCGGCCTGGACCACTCCGCGCTGCTGCGCGGGGTAGAGCGGCTGTCGGGCCGGGACACCTGACCCGCGGCGGGGGCGGCGATCGCCGCGCTGCCGGCGGCGAGCGGCGGCGCACGTCGCCAAGAGCCCGATTCGTGCGGGATGCTGGAGTGCGGAACGGACCACGCGGCCCAGAACCAGGAGCACTTCCCATGCCCGAGAGCGTGCCGGTGCGCTGCCCAGCCTGCCGGCGCGAGCACGCGTACACCCCGAGCACGTTCCCCTGCGCCTGCGGCGCCCCGCTGACGCTGCCGCTGCTGCGCGGCGGGGTGCCGGTGGAGCTGAAGCACCGCACCTGGCGGGACTCCTGGGTGACCGTGCGCTGCCCCGTCTGCGACCGGCGCGACGAGTGGCCGCGGCCGGAGCTGTCCTGCGACTGCGGCGCGGTCGTACGGCTGCCGGTGGCCGCAGCGCAGAGCCGCCGCCCGGCCCGGCCGGCACCCGCGGCGCCCCCGCCACCGGCACCCCCGCCACCGGCGCACCCGGCGCCGCCCGGCCCGGCCCGCCCGGGTGCAGCCCCTCCGCGGCGGCCCGCGTTCCGGCCGGTGACCATCCGCAACTCCGCCGACGCGATGACGGCGGCGACGCGGTACCTGCGCTGGCTGGGCTTCACGGACCTGGCCACGAACGAGGACCGGCCCGCGTCCGGCGTCGACGTGCGCGGCGCGGGCGTGGTCGCCCACGTCGACCCGACCACGACGCCGATGCCGCGGCGGGACGTCGAGTGCGTGTGGCTCAGCGGCCTCAACGCCTCGGCGCTCGCCGTCTTCTTCGCCCTCGCCGGCTACACCCGCGACGCCCGCGCCCGGGCGGACGAACTGCGCCTCCCGCTGTACGTGATGGACCTCACGGGCACTCCGCAGCCGGTCAACGCCCCCGCGGACGACCTGATCCGCACGGGCGCCGCGCAGGCCCGCTGAGCGGACGGGCGGGGCGGGGGAACCAAAGTATGGGGGTGGGCCGCCGGGGTCGTACGAAGGTCTCGACGCCGGCCGCGGAGGGCCCCGCGCCGGGCGGGTGACCGTAGATTGGCCGGTATGCCCCGTACCGCCCCCGAGACCCGCGCCGCCGGCCGCACCCGCCGGGACCGGCTCGCCGACGCCGGCCTCGTCCTCTTCGCCGGGGCCTTCTCCTTCCTGTCCGCCGACTCGGTGCTCCCGGAAGACGGCGCCGGGGTCTCGGACGACGTGCTCTTCGCCGAGGCGGTCGCCGCCGGCGTGGCCTGCCTCGCGCTGCTGCTGCGGCGCCGCTGGCCGGTGCCGCTCGCGGTGGCGATGCTCGTCGCCGACTCCTTCGGCCACTTCTACATCGGCCCCACGCTGGTGGCGGTCTTCACGGTCGCGGCGCACCGCCCGCCGCGCGCCACCGGGTGGATCGCGGCCCTCGTCCTCGCCCGGCTGGTGGGGTTCATCGCCGCCACGCCGGACCCGGAGGACCCGCGCACCGGTGCGGGGGTGGCGTACTTCGCGCTGGTCACGGCGGCCATGGTCGGGGGCCTGTACCTGCGCTCGCGGCGCCAGCTCGTCGCCTCGCTGCGGGAGCGCGCCGAGCAGGCGGAGGCCGACGCCGCGCTGCGCGCGGAGCAGGCGCAGCGGCGGGCGCGGGAGGAGATCGCACGGGAGATGCACGACGTGCTGGCGCACCGGCTGTCGCTGCTGAGCGTGCACGCGGGGGCGCTGGAGTTCAACCCGGGCGCCCCGCCCGCGGAGGTCGCCCGCGCGGCGGGCGTGATCCGCGACAGCGCGCACGAGGCGCTGCAGGATCTGCGGGACGTGATCGGCGTGCTGCGGGCACCCGCGGGCGCGGACCCGGCCGCAGACCAGGGCGCGGGCGCCGGGCGTCCGCAGCCGACGCTGCGGGACGTGGGCCGGCTGGTGGCGGAGGCCGGCGAGGCGGGCATGCGGGTCGCGTACACGCAGGACGTCGATGCGGCGGAGGCGGTCCCGGCCGCGACGGGGCGCACCGCGTACCGCATCGTGCAGGAAGGGCTGACCAACGCGCGCAAGCATGCGGCGGGCACGGAGGTCGCGGTGACGCTGAGGGGCGGCCCGGAGGCGGGGCTGACGGTGGAGGTGAGCAACCCGCTGCCGGGCGCGGCCCTCCTCGGCAGCGGCCGGTCCGCGGTGACCGGGTCCCTGGTCGGCGGACGCGACCCGGGCGCGCCGGCGGGCGGCCGGACCGCAACGGGCCGGCACCCCGCGGCCGATCCGAAACCGGGCGCCGCCGGCCACGGCCCGAACGGCACGCCCGCACCCCGCCCGGTCCCCGCACCGGACGACCCGGTGCACGCCACCGGCGGCACGGCCCCCATCCCCGGCGCCGGACAGGGGCTCATCGGGCTCACCGAACGCGCCGCACTCACCGGCGGCCGGCTCACGCACGGCGTCGACGAGGACACGTTCCAGCTGCGCGCCTGGCTTCCCTGGGGCCGCCCGCCCCGTACCGAATGAGCCCCCGCCCCGGACAGGCCGGCCGGCGGCCCGACCCGCCGGCCGGCTCCCCCGGCCCCGCCCCGTTAGGGTGGGCGCGTGCCCGACCAGACCGCCGACCCCGCCGGGGGCGACCCCGCGGGCGTCACCGTGCTGCTCGTCGACGACGACCCCCTCGTACGGGCCGGGCTGCGGCTGATGCTCGGCGGCGCCGACGACGTCGACGTGGTCGGCGAGGCCGCCGACGGCAGCGAGGTGCCGGCGCTCGTGGCCGCGCACGCGCCCGACGTCGTGCTCATGGACATCCGCATGCCGCGGCTCGACGGGCTGGCCGCGACGGAGGCGCTGCGGCGACGCGCGGACCCGCCGGAGGTGCTGGTGCTGACGACGTTCCACACCGACGAGCACGTGCTGCGGGCCCTGCGCGCCGGGGCCGCCGGGTTCGTGCTCAAGGACACCCCGCCGGGGGAGATCGTCGCGGCCGTGCGCAAGGTCGCCGCCGGCGAGCCCGTGCTGTCGCCGGCGGTGCTCCAGCAGCTCATCACGCAGGTCGCCGGGGGCGACGCCGCCGGGCCCGGGGAGGCCGAGGAGCGCGCGGGCCGGGCCCGCCGCCGTCTCGCGGCGCTCGGCGAGCGCGAGCGGGAGGTGGCGGTGGCCGTCGGCCGCGGCCGGTCGAACGCCGAGATCGCCGCCGAGCTGTACATGAGCGTGCCCACCGTGAAGACGCACGTCTCGCGCATCCTCACCAAGCTGGACCTCAACAACCGGGTGCAGATCGCCCTGCTCGTCCACGACGCCGGGGAATCCTGAGCCGTCCGCGGTGTTGTACGGATCATGGACATCCCCCTCTCCGTGCTCGACCGGTCCCTGCGGCACGAGGGCCAGGACCCGGCCGACGCGCTGCGCCGCACCGTCCGCTTCGCACGGCGGGCGGAGGGGTACGGATACCGCCGCTTCTGGGTCTCCGAGCACCACAGCGTCCCCGGTGTCGCGGGCTCCGCACCGACCGTGCTGGCCGCGGCCGTCGCCGCCGCCACGTCGACGATCCGGGTGGGCACCGGCGGGGTGATGCTGCCCAACCACCGGCCGCTGGTCGTCGCGGAGCAGTTCGGCGTGCTGGGCTCACTCTTCCCGGACCGCATCGACATGGGCCTGGGCCGCTCGCTGGGGTTCACCGACGGCATCCGGCGCGCGCTCGGCCACGGCACCGCGGACGCCGCGGACTTCGGGGACGCGCTCGCGGAGCTGCTGCGCTGGTTCGAGGGCGCGCAGCCGGCGTATCCGGGGGTGCACGCCGTGCCGGCGGAGGGGCTGCGGGTGCCCGCGTACGTGCTGGCCGTGGACGGCGGCGCGGACATCGCCGCCGCGCACGGGCTGCCGCTGGTGATCGGCGCGGGCCGGCGGCCGGAGAAGATGCTGCGGGCCGTCGAGCGCTACCGGTCGGCCTTCGCGCCCTCGCGGCCGGAGGCGCGGCCGTACGTGGTGGTGGCGGTCGCCGCCGCGGTGGCCGACTCCGCGGAGCTGGCCGCCGACCTGCTGCTGCCGGAGGCGTGGGCGACGGTCTGGTCGCGCACCCGCGGCGCGTTCCCGCCGCTGGCCCGGGCGGCGGAGATACGGTCCCGCACGCTCACCGAACGCGAGGCCCGCTATCTCGACGAGGCCCGGCAGTCCCAGGTGTCGGGCACCGACGAGCAGGTGGCCGCGGCCCTCGGCGACCTGGTCGCGCGCAGCGGCGCCGACGAACTGCTGGTGTCGCTGCACACCCCCGACGAGGACGCCCGGCTGGAGTCCTTCCGGCGGCTCGCGGAGCTGAGGATCCCGGCGCCGGCGGCGGGCTGACCGGCGCACGCAGGGGCCGGCCGGCCCGCCGCCGGCACTGCCGCCGCTACAGCTCCACCGCCGCACCCGGCCGCGGCAGCCGCAGCCGGTGGCCGAGCCCCGCCGCCTCGAAGGCGGCGACGAGCGACTCGGCGCCCTGGGTGAGGTGCCCCCAGTGCTCGAAGTGCAGCGGCACCACGTCGTGCGCCCCGAGCACGGCCGCGGCCGCGGCGGCGTGCTCGCTGGTCAGCGTGGTGTGCCCGGTGCCGGGCAGCGGGGTCCGCGCGGCGCCGGCGAAGAGCACGGCGATGTCCACGGGGCCGAGCCGGGCGGCGATGGTGCGGACCACGTCGAGGGAGGCGTTGTCGCCGCTGACGTAGACCGTGGGCAGTTCCTCGCCGGTGAGGACGAAGCCGGTGACCTCGCCGGCCGGCGGCTCGCTGCCGGGCGGTCCCGGCAGCGCGGGCACCGCGGTGACGCGCACCGGTGGCCGGCCGCCGACGGTGTACGACTCCCACGCCGGCAGCGCCCGCACCGGCCCGCCCAGCCGCGCCGCCGCCGAGGCGGTGGACAGCACGAGCGGCGCGGCGGCGGCGCACTCGCGGCCGGCCCGGTCGAGGTTGTCGGGGTGCTGGTCGTGGGAGAGGAGCACCGCGTCGACCGGGCCGAGGTCGGCCGGCGCGAGCGCCGGGCCGGCGGTCTTCACCAGCCGCCCGCTCCCGACCGGGTACTCGCCGGGCGGGTCGAACGTCGGGTCGGTCAGCAGGCGGATCCCGCCGAGCCGGAGCAGCGCGGTGGGGCCGCCGACGTAGTGCAAGATCGTCATGGCAGTGCCAAGGACCCGCGGGCCGCGGCTATTCCGCAGCACTGAACTGCTCCCGCAGCTCGATCTTCCGCACCTTCCCGCTGACCGTCGTCGGGAACTCCTCCATGATCCGCAGATGCCGCGGGATCTTGAAGTGCGCGAGCCGGTTCTCGCAGTAGTGGGCCAGCTCGCGCCGGGAGAGCGCGTGCCGGGGGTCGCTGAGGATCACGCAGGCGAGGATCTCCTCGCCGTACGTCTCGTCCGGCACGCCCACCACCTGCACGTCGGCGATCTTGGGGTGGGTGTGCAGGAACTCCTCGATCTCGCGCGGGTAGACGTTCTCGCCGCCCCTTATGATCATGTCCTTGATCCGGCCGACGATCTCCACGCAGCCGTCGTCGCGCATCCGCGCCAGGTCGCCGGTGTGCATCCAGCGGCCGGCGTCGATCACCTCGGCGGTGCGCTCGGGCTGCTCCCAGTAGCCCTGCATGACGCTGTAGCCGCGGGTGCACAGCTCGCCGGCCGTGCCGCGCGGCACGGTCACGCCGGTGACCGGGTCGACGACCTTGACCTCGACATGCGGCAGGACACGGCCGACGGTGGCGGTGCGGCGCTCCAGGTCGTCGTCGCGCCGGGTCTGGGTGGCGACCGGGGAGGTCTCGGTCATGCCGTAGCAGATGGTCACCTCCGCCATGTGCATCTCGCTGACCACCCGCTTCATCACCTCGACCGGGCACGGCGAGCCGGCCATGATCCCGGTGCGCAGCGACGTCAGGTCGTACAGGGCGAAGTCGGGCAGGCCCAGCTCGGCGACGAACATCGTCGGCACCCCGTACAGCGAGGTGCAGCGCTCCTGTTCGACGGCCGCGAGGGTGGCGGCGGCGTCGAAGGACGGGCCGGGGATGACCATGCAGGCGCCGTGGCTGGTGGCCGCGAGGTTGCCCATCACCATGCCGAAGCAGTGGTAGTACGGGACGGGGATGCAGATCCGGTCCTGCTCGGTGTAGCCCAGCGTCTCGCCGACGAAGAAGCCGTTGTTGAGGATGCTGTGGTGGGACAGGGTCGCACCCTTGGCGAAGCCGGTGGTGCCGGAGGTGTACTGGATGTTGACCGGGTCGTCGCAGGACAGCATCGCCTCGCGCTCGCGGACCCGCTCCGCGGGCACCGTGCGGCCGGCCTCGATCAGCCGGCCCCAGCCGGCGTCGCCGATGTAGAAGACGTTGCGCAGGGCCGGGCAGCTGCCGCGCACCTGCTCGACCATCCGCCGGTAGTCGCTGGCCTTGTGCGCCAGCGAGGCGACCAGCAGCGAGATGCCGGACTGGTTGAGGACGTACTCCAGCTCGTGCACCCGGTAGGCGGGGTTGATGGTGACCATCACCGCGCCGATACGGGCCGAGGCGTACTGCACGAGAACCCACTCCGGGCAGTTGACCGCCCAGACGCCGACGCGCTCGCCCTTGGCGACGCCGCGGGCGAGCAGCCCGCGCGCCACCTCGTCGACGGCGGCGCCGAACTCCGCGTACGTCCAGCGCCGGCCGGAGGGCACGTCGACGAGGGCCTCACGGTCCGGGTGGGCGGCGATGGCACGGTCCAGGTTGGCCCCGATGGTGTCCCCCAGCAACGCCGTGGTGCCGGTGCCCCCGGTGTAGGACGACTCTGCGGTCATGTGTGGTCCTCCTCGCGGTACTCGTCGGCGGATCCGGCTGATCCTGCTGCCGTAGCCTCGCGCAGCTGCACGCGGCGGATCTTGCCGGAGACGGTCTTGGGCAGGTCGGCGAACTCCAGCCGCCGGACGCGCTGGTAGGGGGCGAGCACGGCGCGGGAGTGCGCGAAGATCGCCTTCGCCGCGGCGGCGCCCGGCTCCCAGCCGGCGGCGAGCACGACGTACGCCTTGGGCACGGCGAGCCGCAGCGGGTCGGGCGCGGGCACGACGGCGGCCTCGGCGACCGCCTCGTGCTCCAGGAGCGCGCTCTCCAGCTCGAACGGGGAGATCTTGTAGTCGGACGCCTTGAAGACGTCGTCGGCGCGGCCGATGTACGTGAGGTAGCCCTCGGCGTCGCGGGCGCCGATGTCGCCGGTGCGGTAGTAGCCGCCGGCCATGGCCTCGGCGGTGCGCTCCGCGTCGCCCTCGTACCCCGTCATCAGGCCCACGGGGCGCTCGGTCAGGTCGAGGCAGATCTCCCCTTCGTCGGCGGGTGCACCGCTGACGGGGTCCAGGAGCACGACGTCGTATCCGGGAGTGGGACGGCCCATGGACCCCAGCTTGACGGGCTGGCCCGGGGGATTGGCGATCTGCACCGCGGTCTCGGTCTGGCCGAAGCCGTCGCGGACGGTCAGGTTCCAGGCCCGCCGCACGGCCTCGATGACCTCCGGGTTGAGGGGTTCACCTGCGGCGACGGCCTCGCGCGGCGGATGCGCGAGCGTGCTCAGGTCGGACTGGACGAGCATCCGCCAGACGGTGGGCGGGGCACAGAAAGTTGTCACGCCGGCGCGGTCCATGGCGGCCAGCAGCGCGCCGGCGTCGAAGCGCGAGTAGTTGTGCAGGAAGACGGTCGCCTCCGCGTTCCAGGGCGCGAAGAGGTTGGACCAGGCGTGCTTGGCCCAGCCGGGCGAGGAGATGTTCAGGTGGACGTCGCCGGGGCGGAGGCCGATCCAGTACATCGTGGCCAAGTGGCCGACCGGGTACGAGACATGGGTGTGCTCGACCAGCTTGGGGCGCGCCGTGGTGCCGGAGGTGAAGTACAGCATCAGGGTGTCGTCGGCGGCGGTCGGGCCGTCCGGGACGAAGACGGCGGAGGCCTCGTACGCGTCCTCGTAGGCGAGCCAGCCCCCGCCGCCCCCGCCGCCGACGGAGATGCGGGTGTAGTCGCCGGGCACGTCGGCGAACTTGGCCTCGTCGGCGGCCCGTACGAGCACGTGGCGGGCCCGTCCGCGCCCGATGCGGTCGGCGAGGTCGATCGGGCCGAGGAGGGGGGTGGCGGGGATGACGACGGCGCGCAGCTTCATCGCGGCGAGCGCGGTCTCCCACAGCTCGGCCTGGTTGCCGAGCATGACGACGATGCGGTCGCCGGCGCGCACGCCCTGCGCGCGGAGCCAGTTCGCCACCCGATTCGAGCGCTCGCTCATTCGGGTGAACGTCAGCTTGGTCTCCCGGCCGTCCTCCTCCGCGATGTGGAGGGCCGTGCGGTCGTTGTCCGCGGCGATGGCGTCGAACCAGTCGAGTGCCCAGTTGAAGCGCTCCGGCCTGGGCCAGGAGAAGCCCGCGCGGGCGGCGGCGTAGTCCTCCCGCTGCCGCAGCAGGAAGTCCCGCGCCGACCGGAAGTCCGCGGTCGGATTCGGTGCCGTCACATGTCCTCCTCGTACGGCGGCGGCTCGCTAGCATCGTGCTGCGAGTGACGTACGCCTCACTACCCCCGTACGGGGGTGGCCTGACGCCGGCCCCGCCGGCGACACCCGTCAGCACCAGGGAGCGAGCGACATGCCGGAGACCGCGGACGCAGCGGAGGTGCGCGGCGCGCTGGCCCGGCTGCGCCGGGCCGGCGGAGTGCCCGTCGCCTTCGGCGGGCTGCTCACGGACGGCGGCCGGAAGCTGCGGATCAGCGAGCTGAGCGGGACGGTGACGCTGTCCCTGCAGGGCCTCGGGGTCGCGACGGGCAACGGGCTGGGCGGCAAGGCCATCGCCTTCTCCCGGCCCTGCGCGGTCACCGACTACACCTCGTCCCGCGCCATCAGCCACGAGTACGACGGCCCGGTGGGCGCCGAGGGGCTGCGCTCGGTGCTGGCGGTGCCCGTCGTGGTCAGCGGCCGGGTGCGGGCGGTGCTCTACGGCGCGCTGCGCGACTCGCTGCCGCTGGGCGACCGGTCGCTGAACGCGGCGGTGGAGACGGCGCGCCACCTGGAGCAGACCCTCGCCGTACGCGACGAGGCCCGCCGGCTGCTCGCCGTCGCCACGCCCACCGCGCAGCGGGCGGCGGACCCGGCGGCCTGGGAGAACGTCCGCACGGCCCACCGCGACCTGCGCACGCTGGCGCCGCGGATAGCCGATGACGAGCTGCGCGCCGAGCTGCTGGCCCTCTGCGACCGGCTGGCGGCGGCGGCCGTCACGGTGGCCCCGCCCGCCGGCGCCGGGGCGGACCGCACGGTGCTGGCGCCGCGGGAGCTGGACGTGCTGGCGTGCGTGGCGACCGGGGCGACGAACGCGGCGGCGGGCGAGCGGCTGGGGCTGCGGCCGGAGACGGTGAAGAGCTACCTGCGGTCGGCGATGCGCAAGCTCGGGGCGCACACCCGGCTGGAGGCGGTCACCGCCGCGCGCCGGGCGGGCCTGCTGCCCTGAGCCCGCCGGGGGTGCCGCGGCGCGGCGCCGCCGGGGGTCCCGGGCGCGTCAGCCGCGGTGCTCGACGACGTTGACCACCCGGCCGTTGGGGTCGCGGACGAAGAACCGCCGCACGCCCCACTCCTCGTCGGTCAGCGGGTACACGACGTCCGCGCCCGCGGCGCGCATCGCCGCGTGCGCCGCGTCGACGTCCCCGACCTCGATGCTCATGTCCGGCTCCACGGGCGCGGCGGCGTCCCGGTCCATGAAGATCAGCTGCGCGGTGGGGTTGTCGGGCGCGGCCAGCGCCATCACCCAGCCCAGGTTCATCACCTCCTCGAAGCCCAGCCGCCCGTAGAACTCGCGGCTGGCCTCGAACGACCCGGTCCTGATGTCGGGGACGACCCGTCGGATGCCCATGCCGCGGAGGCTACCGGCCGGCTGTGACACCCCGCCGCACGGCGGCGGTCCGCGCGTCGGGGGCGCACTCGTGCGGCACGCCGCGCACCGCCGGGCCGGGACGGCGGCACGCGCGCGTCGGGGGGCGCACGGCAGCACAGGCCTCCCCGGGGGCGACGCCGCCGCGGCGGGGCGGGAAAATGTCACTGTGGCGGACATTCCCAACCTGACCTGGATCGCGGACGGGCGCGCGCGGAGCGCCCGCTGGTACAGCGTGGGCGGCACCCCGCCGCCCGGGCGGGTGGTCACCGCCGACGACCGGATGTGCGCCGACATCGCGTACCGGCTGGTGTGCGAGGGCACGGCCGTCCTGTGGCGGGGCGACTACCACGGCGGGCGGCAGCTCCTGGCCGCGCTGGGCCGCCGCATCGACCGCCGCTCGGCGCGCCGCGGCCGGCGCCCGGCCGCACCGGCGGGCGGCCGGGCGACCGGCCCGGCGGACGCCTTCCACCGCCACCGGCAGGCGCAGGGCCACCGGGCGCGCGTCCTCGGCATGCTGCTCGTCCCCCTCGAACCCGGCCCCGGGGGCGCGGTCGTGCCGCTGCGCCGGGCGCCCGACGTGGCCGCGGCGGTGGCCGGGGCGTACGGTCCGGTGACCGAGCCCGGCGCGGTGGCGCTGCGCGAGCTGCTCGGCGCGGTGGGGGCGCACGAGTGGCGCCGCAAGGGCGTGGAGATACCGGCGCTGGGCGCCCGCGTGCACCCGCACTACGGGGTGTTCTCGCCGGTGCGCGGCGAGTACGTGGACCTCGTCGCCGAGGCGCCGCTGCCGGCGAAGACGCTGGCGTTCGACGTGGGCACCGGCACCGGCGTGCTCGCCGCGGTGCTGGCGCGGCGCGGGGTGGAGCGGGTCGTCGCCACCGACACGGACCCGCGCGCGCTGGCGTGCGCCCGCGACAACGTCGAGCGGCTGGGCCTGACCGGGCAGGTCGAGGTGGCGGCGGAGCACCTGTTCCCGCCGGGGCGCGCGCCCCTGGTCGTCTGCAACCCGCCCTGGCTGCCCGCGAAGCCGACCTCCGCGCTGGAGCATGCCGTCTACGACCCGGGCGGCGGCATGCTCCGCGGGTTCCTCGCGGGCCTCGCCGCACATCTGGAGCCGGGCGGCGAGGGCTGGCTCGTACTGTCCGACCTGGCCGAGCACCTGGGGCTGCGCAGCCGCGCCGACCTGCTGGCGACGATCGAGGCGGCGGGCCTGCGGGTGGCGGCCCGCCACGACACCCGCCCCCGCCACCGCCGGGCGACGGACCCGTCGGACCCGCTGCACGCGGCGCGGGCGGCGGAGGTGACGTCACTGTGGCGGCTGACGGCGGAGGACACGCGGGCGGCGCCCGGGTGAACGGGCCGCGAACCGCCGCCGCGGCGGCGGTTCGACCTGCGCCCGCCGCCGCTGTCCGGCATGTGGACACTCCGCGTTCCCCTCGATCCGGTCCTCTGACGGCTCCAACTGGCCGCTGACCGCCGCGGGCCCGGCGGCTGCGTCTCGCATGCCGGAACCCGGGTGCCCGTCGGCGCGGGGCCCCGTACCGTCGTAGCGTGGACTCCTCCGGACACACCCCCGCCCCGCAGCACCCGCGCCGGCTGTACGTACCCGTGCGCCACGGCCGGAGCGGGACGCGGCTGCGGCTGTTCCGCACGCCGCTGGGCACGCGCACGGCGGTGGCCTTCACCAGTCAGGCCGCGCTGCGCCGCGCGCTCGGCGCGGAGCAGGAGTGGGTGCGCCTCGGGGAGCCGGCGCTGCGCGCGCTGACCGCGCCGCTGGGCGCCGACCGGATCACGGTCGACCCGCTGCTGACCGCCCGCCGCCCCTACGCCCCGCCCGCGCCGGAGCCGCAGGCCGAGGGCGAGCCGCCACCGCCGCGGCGCACCCCGCCGCCCGCGCCGGCGGCACCGGAGCCGGCGGCCCGCTGACCCGCCCTCGCCACAGCCCGGGCCCGGCCCGGCCCGCCGCCCCTGCGCGCCGCCCGGCGCCGGCATCGCCGGCCCTCGCCGCCACCTCCGCCCGCCGTCGCCCGGGTCCAGGTCGACGCCCGCCGGCCGACCGCGACAGGTCCTCGGCCCGTGCCCCAGGACGGGCGCGCGCCGAACCGGGGTGTCCGGTGCGGGTGCGGGGCGGCTGAGGCAGGATCGGGGGCCGAGGCGGCGAAGGGGAGACGGTGGGGCACGCGGACAGCGCCGGGGGCGGGGCCGGTTCCACGGGACCGGCGGACGCGGGTGGCGGGAGCAGCGCGACGGGTGTCACGACCCCGGCGGGCTCGCCGGACGCGGAGGACGCGCCGGAGTCGGCGGCACCCGACCGCCGCGCGGGCACGGCGGCGGGCGCCGGTGGTGCGCGCGGCCGTGCGGAGGGCGGGGAGCCGGCCCTTCCCGGGGACGCCGGCCGGGCCCCGCGGCCGGGGGCGGCCCTGCGGCGGGCGTGCGCCCTGGCCGGCGGGCTGCCGCTGCTCCTCGTGTCCGTCGTCGTCGCGTTCCGCGTCGGCGGCCGGGACGGGGTGACGCCCCTGCCGCAGCTGGCCGCCTTCCTGCCCTGGCTGCTCGTCCCCGGTGCCGTCGGGCTGCTCCTCATGGCCGCCGCCCGCAACCGCGCCGGGTGCGTCTGGGCGCTCGTCGTGCTCGCGGCCACCGCCTGGTTCGTCCGCCCCTACCAGTCCGCCGCCGACCCGCCCTCCTCCCCGCCCCGGGCCGAGTTCCGCCTGCTCACCGCCAACCTCCGGTTCGGCGACGCCACCCCCGCCCTGCGCGCGGCACTCCGCACCCACGAGCCGGACATCGCCCTGGTCCAGGAGTGCGACACCCGCTGCGTCGCCGCCCTGCGCGCCCCGGCGCTGCGCGCCGCGTACCCGTACCGCGTCCTCGACTCCGGCGACCCCGCCGAGGGCTCCGCCATCCTCAGCCGGTACCCGCTGACCGCGGAGCCCGGGGTGCGCGGCACGCTGTCGATGCCCGCGGCCACCGCGCGCGTCGCCGGTGTGCGGCTGCGGCTGCAGGTCGTGCACCCGATGCCGCCGACGCCCGGGTCCATGGACGCCTGGCGCACCGAGCTGGGGCGGCTGCGGGACGCCGCCGCGGCGCGCGGCGACGGGACCGCCGTCTTCGGCGGCGACTTCAACGCCTCGCAGGACCACGAGGCGTTCCGCGACATCCTGGACACCGGGCTGCGGGACAGCGCGATGGTGCTCGGCCGCTCCCGCACCCCGACCTGGCCGGCGTCGACGGCCCCGCTCTTCGGCACGCAGATCGACCACGTCCTGGTCGGCGACCGGCTGAGCCCCGCGGACATCGCCTTCCCCGAGCTGGCCGGCACCGACCACCGCGCGGTGCTCGTGGACCTGCAGCTGCGCTGAGCCGCGGCCGCCGGGCCGGGCGCCCTCAGCCCTCGTTCCCGGCGCGGCCCGCGGTCCCCGGCACGCCCGGCCGAGCCGGCTGCCCCGCCGCCGGCGGATCGCGGTGGATCGGCGTGTGCCCGCCCCGCAGCGGCACCCCCGTGCCGCCCCGCCGCGCCGCGACGATCTCGCCCGCGATGGAGACGGCGACCTCCTCCGGGGAGCGGGCGCCGAGGTCGAGGCCGATCGGCGAGTGCAGGCGGGCGAGTTCGCGTTCGGTGACGCCGGCCTCGCGCAGCCGCCGGTTGCGGTCCAGGTGCGTACGGCGCGAGCCCATGGCGCCGACGTACGCGACCGGCAGCCGCAGCGCGGCCGTCAGCAGCGGCACGTCGAACCCGGGGTCGTGGGTGAGCACGCACAGCACCGTGCGCCCGTCCAGCTCGCCCGCGGCACGGGCGTCCGCCAGGTACTCGTGCGGCCAGCGCACCGCCACCTCGTCCGCCTCCGGGAACCGGCCGGCCGTGGCGAAGACGGGGCGGGCGTCGCAGACGGTGACGCGGTAGCCGAGGAACTTGCCGACGCGTACGAGCGCGTGCGCGAAGTCGACCGCGCCGAAGACGACCATCCGCGGCGGCGGCACGCTGACCTCCACCAGCAGCGTCACCGGCTGCCCGCAGCGGGCGCCGGCCGCGCCGACCGTCACCCGGTCCGTACGGCCCGCGTCGAGCAGCGCGGCGGCCTCGGCGGCGGCGGTGCGCTCCAGCGCGGCGCCGTCCCAGTCCGGCAGGTCCGGGAGCGGGCCGGCGAGGCGGCCCTCGTACGCGCCGCCGGGACGTACCAGCAGCGCCTGCCCGACGAGCGGGGCCGGCCCGTCGACGACCCGGGCGACGGCCGCGGGCTCCCCGCCGGCGGCGGCGGCCAGCGCCGTGCGCAGCACGGCGGCGCCGGGCCCGGCCGCCGTGACCGGCGCGACGAGGATGTCGATCTCCCCGCCGCAGGTGAGCCCGACGGCGAAGGCGTCCTCGTCGGAGTAGCCGAAGGTCTCCCGCACCGGCCGGCCGGACGCGACGGCCTCCCGGCACAGCTCGTACACGGCGCCCTCGACGCAGCCGCCGGACACGCTGCCGACCGCCGTGCCGGCCGCGTCCACGGCGAGCGCCGCGCCCGCGCCGCGCGGCGCGGAGCCGCTGGTGCCCACGACGGTGGCGACGGCGAAGGGCCGCCCCTCCGCGCACCACCGGGCGAGGTCGGCGGCGATGTCCAGCATGGTGATCAGCTCCTCGCAGGGCCGCCGCACCCGCTCGTCTACGTGCCGGTGAGGTGTTCCGGACGTACCGGAGCCTTGGTCAGCGCCAGGCCGGTGGCCTGGCGGATGGCGGCGAGCACCGCCGGGGTGGCCGAGAGCGTCGACGCCTCGCCGACGCCCCGCAGCCCGTACGGGGCGTGCGGGTCGGCCAGTTCGAGCACGTCGACGGGGATGGGCGGGGTGTCGAGGATCGTCGGGATCAGATAGTCGGTGAACGAGGGGTTCCGCACCCGCCCCGTCGCCGGGTCGACCGCGATCTCCTCCATCACCGCCACGCCCAGGCCCTGCGTCGTGCCGCCCTGGATCTGCCCGACGACGGACAGCGGGTTGAGCGCCCTGCCGACGTCCTGCGCGCAGGCCAGCTCGACGACCTTGACCAGCCCGAGTTCGGTGTCGACCTCGACGACCGCGCGGTGCGCGGCGAAGGAGTACTGCACGTGGCCGAAGCCCTGGCCGCTCTCGATGCCGAACGGCTCGGTCGGCCGGTGCCGGAAGGGCAGCTCGACGTCCACGGGCTGCTCGCCGTCGAGCACGTCGGCCAAGTCCGCGAGGACCTCGCCGCCGTCCGTGACCACCTTGCCGCCCGCCAGCAGCAGTTCGGCCGTCGCCCACGCCGGGTGGTACGTGCCGAACCTGCGCCGGCCCAGGGCGAGGACCTGCTCGCGCACCGCCCGGCAGGCGTTCCGTACCGCGCCGCCGGTCATGTACGTCTGCCGGGAGGCGGAGGTGGACCCGGCGGAGCCGACCCGGGTGTCGGCCGGCGCGACGACCACCTGCGCGACGCCCAGCTCGGTGCGGGCGATCTGCGCCTGCACGGTGACGCCGCCCTGGCCGACCTCGGCCGCCGCGGTGTGCACCGTGACCACCGGCTCCCCGCCGCTGACCGCCAGCCGCACCCGGGCGGTGGAGAAGTCGTCGAAGCCCTCGGAGAAACCGACGTTCTTGATGCCGACCGCGTAGCCGACGCCGCGTACGACGCCCTCGCCGTGGGTGGTGTTGGACAGCCCGCCGGGCAGCGCCCGTATGTCCGCGGCGCCGCCGGCGGTCTCCCACTGCCGCTCCGGCGGCAGCGGCCGGGCCTTGACCCGGCGCAGGATCTCCGCGACCGGCGCCGGGGAGTCGACCTGCTGGCCGGTCGGCAGCCGCGACCCCTCCGACATCGCGTTCAGCTGCCGGAACTCCACCGGGTCCAGCCCCACGGCCGCGGCGAGCCGGTCCATCTGCGCCTCGTACGCGAAGCACGCCTGGACCGCGCCGAAGCCGCGCATCGCGCCGCACGGCGGGTTGTTGGTGTAGAGGCCGACCGCCTCGATCTCGACGTCCTCGACGACGTACGGGCCGATCGACAGCGACGCCGCGTTGCCGACGACCGCCGGGGTGGAGGAGGCGTACGCGCCGCCGTCGAGGACGATGCGGCAGCGGGCGTGGGTGATCTTGCCGTCGGCGGTGACGCCGTGCTCGTAGCGGATCCTGGCCGGGTGCCGGTGCACGTGGCCGAAGAAGGACTCGAACCGGTCGTAGACCATCTTCACGGGCCGGCCGGTGCGCAGCGCCAGCAGGCAGGCGTGGATCTGCATCGACAGGTCCTCGCGCCCGCCGAAGGCGCCGCCGACGCCCGCGAGCGTCATGCGCACCTTGTCCTCCGGCAGCCCCAGCACCGGCGCGATCTGCCGCCGGTCGGCGTGCAGCCACTGGGTGGCGACGTACAGGTCGACGCCGCCGTCCTCGGCGGGCACCGCGAGGCCGGACTCCGGGCCGAGGAACGCCTGGTCCTGCATGCCGAACTCGTACTCGCCGGTGACGACGTGGGCGGCCCGGCGGGCCGCGGCGGCGGCGTCGCCGCGGACGACCGGCTGGCGGTGGACGATGTTCGGGTGCGGTACGTGGCGGGCGTGGCCGTCGGTGCGGTCGGGGTGCAGGACCGGGGCGCCCGGCGCGAGCGCGGACTCCTCGTCGGTGACCGGCGGCAGCTCCCGCCATCGAACGCGGATCTTCGCCGCGGCCCGGCGGGCGGTCTCGGGGTGGTCGGCGGCGACCAGCGCCACCGGCTCGCCGTGGTGGCGCACCCGGCCGGCGGCGAGCGCCGGGGTGTCGGCGATCTCCAGGCCGTAGTTCTTCTGCTCCGCGGGCAGGTCGTCGTACGTGAGCACGGCGTACACCCCGGGCTGGGCCAGGGCGGCGGCGGTGTCGAGGGAGACGATCTCGGCGTGCGCGTGCGGGGAGCGCAGGGTGTGGCCCCAGATCATGTCCTCGTGCCACAGGTCCGAGGAGTACGCGAACTCGCCGGTGACCTTCAGCGTGCCGTCCGGGCGCAGCGTGGACTCGCCGATGCCGCCGGCGGTCCCGGCAGCCTGCCCGCGGCCGGTCGGGAGCCGGGCGACCTCGGACATCAGGCCCCCTCGCCCCGGCGGGCGGCGGCGAGCCGGACCGCGTCGAGGATCTTCTCGTAGCCGGTGCAGCGGCACAGGTTCCCCGACAGGCCCTCGCGGATGTCGTCGTCCGACGGCGCCGTCGGCCAGGGGAAGCGCTCCAGCAGGTCGTCCGCGGCGACCAGCAGCCCGGGGGTGCAGAACCCGCACTGCACGGCGCCGGCGTCGACGAACGCCTGCTGGACCGCGGACAGCCCCTCCTGCCCCAGGCCCTCGACGGTGACCACCTCGCGGCCCTCGGCCTGCCCGGCGGCGACCAGGCAGGCGCACACCGGCACCCCGTCAAGACGTACCGTGCACGAGCCGCACTCACCCTGCTCGCAGGCGTTCTTCGAGCCCGGCAGGCCCATCCGCTCGCGCAGCACGTACAGCAGGCTCTCGCCCTCCCAGACGTCGTCGGCCTGCTGCTCCCGGCCGTTGACGGTGAACGTCACCCGCATCACGCGGCTCCTTCCCCGCTCGTGGATCCCGCCGCGCCCCGGCGGTACGACTCCCAGGTCCAGCCGAGCGTGCGGCGGGCCATGACCCCGACCGCGTGCCGGCGGTACCGCGCGCTGCCGCGCACGTCGTCGACCGGGTTGCAGGCCCCCGCGGCCAGCTCCGCGAACTGCCCGGCGAGGGCGGGCGGCAGCGCCCGGCCGCTGTCCCAGAAGCCGCCCTCCGCCAGCGCGGCGGCCAGGAACTCCTCGGCGGCGGCGGCGCGCACGGGCGTCGGCGCGGCCGAGCCGATGCCGGTACGGACCGTCCGGGTGTCCGGGTGCAGCGCGATGCCGAACGCGCACACGGCGATCACCATGGCGTTGCGGGTGCCGACCTTGGCGAACTCCTGCGGCCCGGTGGCCCTCTTGATGTGCACCCACTTGATCAGCTCGTCGGGGGCGAGCGCGTTGCGCTTGACGCCCGTGAAGAACTCGTCGACCGGGATCCGCCTGCTGCCCCGTACGGACTCCGCCTCGACCTCGGCCCCGGCGGCCAGCAGCGCGGGGTGCGCGTCACCGGCCGGGGAGGCGGTGCCGAGGTTGCCGCCCACCCCGCCGCGGTTGCGGATCTGCGGGGACGCCACGGTGTGCGCCGCCCGCGCCAGCCCGGGCAGCGCCCCGCCCAGTTCCGCCACGATGCGCGCGTACGGCACGGAGGCCCCCAGCCGCACGGTGTCCGCCCCGACCTCCCACTCCTGCAGCTCGGCGACGCGGTTGAGGTCGAGCAGCCGCTCCGGGCGGCGGTGGTCGAAGTTGATCTCGACCATGAGGTCCGTGCCGCCCGCGATCGGCACGGCGGCGGGGTGCTCGGCCTTGGCGGCGAGCGCTTCCGCCCAGCCGGCGGGGCGCAGGAAGTCCATCGGTCCTCGGCTTTCCCTCGGCGAGCGGGACGTGCGTTCTCCAGTTGTTCACGGGACGTGGTCCCAGTACACAGAAACGCCGCCGTCCGGGTGCAGTCACGGAAAACATGAAGCGAGGGGCTGGCCGGAACCCGCTTCTTGTAGATTCGAACGAAAGCCGGGGCATCCGTCCGGGTGCGGGACGTCCCGGGGCGGCCGCCCGCGCCCGGCGGCGTACGCCGGCGGGCCGGCCGTCCGGCGCACGACCGACAGCAAGGGAACGCGCATGAGGCTGCGGGCACTCCTGGACTCCGAGGCGCTGGGCCTGAGGCTCCTCGGCGGCGCGACCGAACTGGACCGCACGGTGCGGGGCGTCATGACCACCGACCTGACCGACCCCGGCCGCTACCTGTCCGGCGGCGAGCTGGTGCTCACCGGGCTCGCCTGGCGGCACGGCCCGGAGGACTCGGAGCCCTTCGTGCGGATCCTCGCCGCGGCCGGCGTCGCCGCGCTGGCGGCGGGCGAGGCGGAGCTGTCGGGGGGCGGGATCCCGGAGGACCTGGTGCGCGCGTGCGCGCGGCACCGGCTGCCGCTCTTCGCGGTCGACGAGGACGTCGCGTTCGCCACCATCACCGAGCACGTCGTACGGCAGGTCTCCGGCGAGCGGGCCGGCGACCTCGCGGCCGTGGTCGAACGGCACCGCCGGCTGATGGCGTCCGGGCCCGGGGGCGGCGGCCCCGACGTCGTACTCGACCTCCTCGGCACGGATCTGGACCTGCGCGCCTGGGTGCTCTCCCCCACCGGCCGGCAGATCGCCGGCCCCGCGCCCGGGACCGCCGGCGGGCGGCTGCCCGCGCAGCTGGCGGCACGGCTCGCCGGCGAGCACCTCGCGGCGCTGCGCGCCGGCCGGCCCGGGCCGCACCGGGTGGCCCTGCCGGGGCCGGGCGGGACCGTGACGTACTCGCTGTTCCCGGTCGGCGGCGGTGCCCGGGACCCGCGCGAGACCGTGCTGTCCGACTGGCTGCTCGCCGTGGCGGCGGACGCCGGCGAGTGGCCGCCCGAGCGGCTGGACCTGCTGCACAGCGTCACGCAGCTCGTCGCCGTGGAGCGGGAGCGCCGCGACGCCGCGCGGGCGGTGCGGCGCCGGCTGGCGCAGGAGGTGCTGGAGCTGGTGCAGGCCGACGCGCAGCCGGCGGAGGTCGCCGCCCGGCTGCGGGCGGCGCTGCCGGTGCTGCTGCCGGGGGCGGGGGCGGCGCCGCGGTGGCAGGTGGTGGTGGCGCGGGTGGAGTGGGAGGTCCCGTACGGGCAGCCGGGGGTCCCGGGCGGACCGGTGGCGCAGGCGATGCTGGAGGAGGTGCTGGCCGGCCCGCACCGGGAGCCCGCGGCCGGTGCCCGGCCGGCGGACCGGACCGCGGTGGCGCACGCCGACGGCGAGGCGGTGGCGCTGGTGCCGCTGGTGCCGCCGCCCGTGCCCCCGGTGCCGCCGCCGGCCGGGGCGCCGGAGCCGGCGGGCGGTTCGGAGGGCGCAGGCGGCGCAGTCGGTGCAGACGGCGGAGTCGGGGCAGTCGGGGCAGTCGGGGTAGTCGGGGTAGTCGGGGTAGTCCGTGCGGACGAGGCGGCCGGGGCGGCCGGGGCGGCGGGCGCCGCGGGGCTGCGCGCCGAGACGCTGCTCACCGCCGTCCGGGAGCCGCTGGCGCGGGGGCTGGCCCACGACGGCCGGCTCACCCTCGGCGTCAGCGCCGCCGTGCACTCCCCGGAGGGCCTGCGCGGCGCCCTGGAGGAGGCCCGGCACGCCCGCCGGGTCGCCGCCGCCCGGCCGGGCAGCGTCTGCGCGGCCGGGCACGAGGAACTGGCCTCGCACGTGCTGCTGCTGCCCTTCGTGCCCGACGACGTACGCCGCGCGTTCACCGCCCGGCTGCTGGACCCGCTGCACGCGTACGACGACCGCCACCGCGCCGAACTGGTGGAGACCCTGGCGGCGTTCCTCGACTGCGACGGCTCCTGGACCCGCTGCGCGGCCCGCCTCCACCTGCACGTCAACACGCTGCGCTACCGGGTGGGCCGGATCGAGCAGCTGACCGGCCGGGACCTGTCCCGGCTGGAGGACAAACTCGACTTCCTCCTCGCCCTGCGCATGCGGCCGACGACCCGGCCGTGAACGGCTGACCGCGCGCCGGCGGCCGGGCAATCCCTTGGCCAAGATCTTGTGAAGTCGTTCACGCGAGCCCTTGGCCCAGGGCAGACTTCATGCTGAGATTCGACTCACAGTGGGCTGCGTTGTTCCTTGGCTCGACGGCGCGTTGGGGAGGCAAGAGTGGCGGATACCGCCATGGCACGGTCGGAATCGTCGATGTCCGAGGATCCGCTGGAGCGGGCGATCTGGCGGCTGCGCTCGCGCGGTTGCTGGGCCGACGCCGCGGCCCTCCTGGAGGACGCCGCCGGGACCGACGCCGGGGCGGCGCAGCGGCGCGCGGCGCTGCTCGTCGAGCAGTGCATGTTCACGGCGGCCGGCTGGGAGCGCGCGGAGGACGCGCTGCGTACCGCGGAGGCGCTGTCGACGGACGGGGAGAACCGCGGGGTCACGGCGTGCGAGCGGGGGTATCTCGCGTACGCCTCCACCCTCTTCCAGGAGCGCGACCGCTCCGACGAGGCGCGCGCGGCGCTCGGCCGCGCCGCCGCGCTGCTGCCGCCCGCGTCGCCGCACCGGCCGATGCTGGACTTCCGGCGCGGGCTGGTCGCCCAGCACCTGACGAGGAACGCGACGGCGGCGCAGGCGGCGTTCCGCCGCGCGCACGCGGGGGCGCTGGAGCAGGGCGACCGGCTGCTGAGTTCGTTCACCTGGCGGCACCTGGCCGCGCTGGCGGCCGACGAGGGCGATCTGGCGGAGGCGCGGCACGGCTTCCGCGAGTCGCTGCGGCTGCGCGAGGAGCTGGGCTACCTGGTCGGCACGGCGCCGGCGCTGATGGCGCTGGCCGACGTCGAGCCGGAGCCGGAGGCGGGCCGGCTGCGGGCGGAGGCGACGCGGCTGGTGCGGCTGCTGGACGGGGTGCCGTCGTGGCTGGCGGAGCAGCTGGGCGAGGAGCCGCGGCGGATCCCGGCGGCGGACGGCTGACGCGCGGGCCGCGGACAGGCGTTTTCCGGCCGTCTTCCGCCGCCCGCCCGCGCGGCTACGCCCCCGCCGCCCCGTTCCGCTCCCGCTCCCGGTGCACCGCGACGCCGGCGACCACCAGCGCGCTGCCCGCCGCCTCCGCGGGCCCCGGGATCTGGCCGAGGACGACCACGCCCATCAGCGCCGCCGTCGCCGGCAGCAGCGACAGCATCAGCGCGAACGTCGCCCGCGGCACCCGCGCCATGGCGAGCTGGTCGCACACGTACGGGATCACCGACGAGCACACCCCCACCCCGAACGCCGCCGCCAGCAGTACCGGCGACGTCGCCACCGCGGCCGCGTCCGCGATCCCCACCGGCGCCGCGACCACGGCCGCCACCAGCATCGCGGCGCCGAGCCGCCCCACCCCCGAGGCGCCGCCGTCCGCCGCCAGGCGGTGGCCGAGGACGACGTAGAGCACGAACAGCGCGCAGTTGCCGAACGCCAGGGCCAGGCCGAGCGGTTCGGCGGCGAGGTGCACGTCGGTGAGCAGCGCGACGCCGGCGAGCACCAGCGCCAGCGCGGCGGCGTTCCGCCGGGTCCGCACCCCCGCCGCGGCCAGCACCACCGGGCCGAGGAACTCCACCGCCCCGACCGTCCCCAGCGGCAGCCGCTCCAGGGCCAGGTAGAAGGTGCAGTTCATGGTGGCCAGTACGGCGCCCAGCGCCAGCAGGAGGCGCCGCTGGTACGGCGTCGCGGCCCGCCAGTCGCGCCACGGCCGCCGCCAGACGGCGAAGACCAGCGCGGCGGAGGCGATGCGCAGCCAGGCGACGCCGAGGACGTCGAGGCGGGCGAAGAGCAGGACGGCGCAGGCCGGGCCGAGGTAGTGGAACACGGCGGAGGAGACGAGGAACGCCGGCGGCGGCACCCGCTCGGCGGCCGACGCGAGTCGGCCCCCGGAGGTGCGCAGGGAGGGCGGGGAGGGCGGGGAGTCAGTCACGGGGGAATCGTCGCAACGCGCGCCGCCGCGAACCATGGCGAACCGGCAAGCGCATCGGCCGATCGCTTTCCGCTCCGGGGTACGAAACGGGCACCCGCCGTGCGAAGCTGAACCGGTGGACGCACGTGACCGCTCGATCCTGACCGAACTCGACGCCGACCCCCGGCTGTCGATGGCCGAACTGGCCCGGCGCACCGGCGTCTCGGTGCCCACCGTCCGGGACCGGGTGCGGCGGCTGGAGGAGTCGCAGGTGATCCGCGGCTACCGGCTCGACGTCGACCCGGCGGCGCTGGGCTACCCGGTGGCCGCGTACGTCCGGGTGCGGCCGGGGCCGGGGCAGCTGCCCCGGATCGCCGCGCTGGCGCGGAGCCTGCCGCAGGTCAGCGAGTGCCACCGGATCACCGGCGAGGACTGCTTCCTGCTCAAGGTGCACGCGACGGACCTCGACACCTTCGAGGAGGTCCTCGACCGCTTCCTGCTGCACGGCCAGACGACCACCTCGATCGTCCAGTCGACGCCGGTGGCGCCGCGGACGCCGGGGCTCGGCCCGTACGCGGACGAGGACGGGGGCGGGAACGGGGGCCGGGGCGACTAGGGTTGCCGGGCGTGGACCTCGATGCCGTGCGCACCTTCGCCGCCGCCGCCGACACCGGCCAGTTCCAGGAGGCGGCGGCCGAGCTGATGCTGACCCAGCAGGCCGTCTCCAAGCGCATCGCCGGGCTGGAGAAGAACCTCGGGGTGCGGCTGTTCACCCGCACCGCGCGCGGCGCGAAGCTGACCATCGACGGCCAGGCGTTCCTGCCGCACGCCCGCGCCCTGCTGCGGGCCGCGGAGCGGGCCGAGGCCTCCGTCAGGCCCGGGAGCCGGGCGCTGCGGGTGGACGTGGTCGGGCGGCGGGTGGCGACCGCGGGGCTCGTGCGCGACTTCTACCGCGCCCACCCGGAGGTGGAGCTGGACGTCGTCACGGTCTACGGCGGCGGGCCGGCGGTGGACGCCGTGCGCGACGGGACCATCGACGCGACGTTCCGCACCCTGCCGCCGCCCGGCCGGAGGCTGCCCGACGACATCGCCGTCGGGCACCCGACGTACGAGCCGCTGCAGCTGGTCACCGGCCCCGCGCACGAGTACGCCGGCGCCCGCTCGGTCACCCCCGCGCAGCTCGCCGGGCAACGCATCTGGATGCCGGGCAACGCGCCGGGCACCGAGTGGGCCGCGTACTACGAGGAGATGGCCGCGGAGTTCGGCTTCGTCCTCGACGCGGTGGGCCCCGACTTCGGCGTCGAGAGCCTGCTCGACACGATCGCCGGGTCCGCGACGGTGGGCACCTTCCTCAGCGAGCGGACCCCGCTGGTCTGGCCGGTCGACCACGACCTGTGCCGCATCCCGCTGCTCGACCCGGTCCCCGTCTACCCGCACCTGCTGCACTGGCACCCGCACAACGCGCACCCCGCCCTCGCCCTGCTGCGCGACCACGTGGCCGCCCACAGCGCGCGGCACGCCCCGGCGGACCCCGGCGGGACGTGGGCGCCGGCCTGGTCCCGCTGACCGCCGCCCACACGGCCGGACCCGCCCACGGCCCGCGGGCGGGTCGTCAGCGCGTCCGTACGCCCGGATCCCAGTCGCCCGGCAGCGCCGGGGGCAGGGTGAAGCCGGTGCCCCCGACGGCGGCGAACTCCCCCGCGCGCGCGGACCGCTCGATCGCCGCCATGGTCTCCAGCACGTGCTGCGCCAGCTCGCCGGAGGCCCGGTGCGGCTCGCCGGCGGCCAGCGCGCGGGCCATGTCGAGGGCGCCCATGCCGCGCCCTGCGGTGGCGCCCTTCGCCTCGATCTCCGTCCACTCGTCGGCGCCCGCCTTGCGCAGCCGCAGCGCGCCGTCGAAGCGGTTGGGGTCGGGCAGCGCGAGGGTGGCCTCGGTGCCGGTGATCTCGACCCAGCCCTGCCGGTTCAGCGGGGAGTCGAAGCTGACCACCAGCGAGGCGGCCGGTCCCGCGGCGTAGTCGAGGAGCGCCGCGACGTGCGTGGGCACCTCGACCGCGAACTCGGTGCCGGCCTTCGGCCCGGAGCCGATCACCCGGCTCTCGCGCCCCTTGCGGGCCACCGCGGCGACCCGCTCGGCCGGGCCGAAGAGCGTGGCCAGGCAGGTGAGGTAGTACGGGCCGACGTCGAACAGCGGCCCGCCGCCGCGCCGGAAGAGGAACTCGGGGCTGGGGTGCCACGACTCCGGGCCGGGGGTCTGCATCAGCGCAAGACCGCTCAGCGGGGCGCCGATCGCGCCGTCGTCGAGGAGGCGGCGCGCCGTCTGCAGCCCGGCGCCGAGGAAGGTGTCCGGGGCGCAGCCGAGCCGCACGCCGGCCCGGGCGGCGCGGGCGACGAGTTCGGCGCCGGTGGCGGGGTCGAGGGTCAGCGGCTTCTCGTTCCACACGTGCTTGCCGGCGTCGATCGCCGCGGCGGCGACCTCGTGGTGCGCGGCGGGGACGGTGAGGTTGACGACCAGTTCGACGCCGGGGTGGGCGAGGGCGTCCGCGGCGGTGCCGTGCGCCGGCACGCCGTAGGCGGCGGCCTGCGCGGCGGCCCTTTCGGTGTCGAGGTCGGCGCAGAACAGCACGCGCAGGTCGGGGAAGGCGGTGAGGTTGGTCAGGTACTGGTCGCTGATCGTGCCGCAGCCGACCACGGCGATGCCGAGGGGCTCCCTGGCGGTCATCGGCTCTTCCCTTCCAGCCAGGCGAGGCTGTCGCGGACGGCGGTGAGCATGTCGGTGGCGCAGCGGTCGAGTTCGACGATGTGCCGGCGGGCGCCCGCGCCGGCGGCGAGGACGGCCTCGACGGGCATCCGGCCGGTGCCGACCGCGGTCATCGGGTCGTCCTTGGTGACCGGCCCGTCCTTGATGTGCAGGTGCGTGACGTGGTCGCCGAGGCGGCCGAGCAGCGCGGGCACGTCCTGACCGCCGACCGCGGCCCAGTACGTGTCCACCTCCAGCTGCACCGCGGCGTCCTGGCCGGCGAGCAGGTCGGCCAGCACCTCCAGGGCGGGGACTCCGCCGACGTGCTGGGCCAGCTCGAACTCGTGGTTGTGGTAGCCGAGCGCGAGGCCGTGCCCGGCGGCCCGCTTCGCGGCCTCGGCCAGTTCGCCGGCGACGGCCCGCACCGCGTCGGCGTCGGCGAACCGCTCCGGCGGCTGGTACGGCACGAAGACGGTGTCGGCGCCGACCGTGCGGGCGCCCCGGAAGGCGGCCTCGGCCCGCTCGGGGTCGGCGAGGACGTGCGCGTGCACGGAGCCGGCGGCGAGGCCCGCGGCGTCCAGGTCGGCGCGCAGCGCCTCGGGGTCGGTCAGCACGTCGTAGCACTCGACCAGGCGGTAGCCGAAGCCGGCCAGCGCCGCGAAGGTGCCGGGGCGGTCGGCGGCGATCTCCTCGCGAACGGTGTAGAGCTGCACGCCCAGGGACGGGCTCATGGTCTCCTCCGCGGTCATCTTTTCGACAATTTTTCGCTCGCCCACCGACGCTAGAAGCCGGGCCGACCTCCGTCAACACCCTTGACAGGGTCGGAACTCGGCTTGCAGGCTGGCCGGAGTTTTTCGAAAAGGACACGCGGATGCCTCCCGAACAAGCCACCCTCAGCGACATCGCCGCCCGCGCCGGTGTCTCGGTGTCGACCGTCTCCAAGGTCCTGCACGCCCGCACCGACGTCGCGCCCGCCACCCGCGAGCGGATCGCCCGGCTGCTCGCCGACCACGGCTACCGGCCGTCCCGCGGCTCCGGCGTCGTCGACCTCGTCATCGGCAGCCTGAACAGCCCGTGGGCGGACGCGCTGGTCACCGGCGCGGTCGAGGCCGGCGCGGAGGCCGACTGCCGGATCGTCATCGACAGCGTGCCGGACAGCGCCGACGTGCTGCGCCACACCCTGGAGCGGATCATGGCGCGGGGCAGCGACGGCGTCCTGCTCGTCCACCAGATGCCGGCGCCCGAGACCCGCGGACGGCTGGCGGCCAAGCGCATCCCGCTGGTCACCATCGACCCGCCGGCGGAGCCGGGTGCGGGCGTACGCTCCGTGGGCTGCACGAACTGGCAGGGCGGCCTCGCCGCGACCCGCCACCTCATCGAGCTGGGCCACCGCCGCATCGCCACCGTCACCGGGCCGCTGACCACCTGGTCCGCCCGCGCCCGCTTCGACGGCTACCGCGCCGCGCTGCTGGCGGCCGGGCTGCCGGTCGCGGAGCCGCTGATCCGCCGGGCCGGCTTCTTCGCGCCCGACGGGCGGGCCGCGGCGCTGGCGCTGCTGGACCTGCCCGAGCCGCCGACGGCGGTGGTGGCGGCGAACGACGCGCAGGCGTTCGGCGTGCTGCAGGCGCTGGCGGAACGGGGGCTGCGGGCGCCGGCGGACGTGAGCGTCACCGGCTTCGACGACACCCCGGTGGCCGCGTGGGCGGCGCCGCCGCTGACCACCGTCGTACAGCCCCTGGAGGCGATGGCGGCGACGGCGTTCCGGATGCTCCGGCTGCACGGCGAGGGCGGGGCGGCGCAGCCCGAGCAGGTGGAGCTGGCCACCACGCTGACGGTGCGCGAGTCCACCGGCCCGCCGCCGGCGGGCTGAACGCGGGGCCGCACCCCGCCGCCCGTACGCACCGCCGTCCGTACGCCGCCGTCGGTACGGCCGCACGCCTGCCCGTACGCCGCCCGCAGCACCCGCACCCGTACCCCGTCACGACCGACCGGAGGACCCGCATGGCCCTGTTCGACCTGCCCCTCGGCGAACTGCGCGACTACCGCCCCGAGCGCGACGAGCCCGCCGACTTCGACGACTTCTGGACCCGCACCCTCGCCGAGGCCCGGGCCGCCGCGGACGCCGCGCCGGAGTTCCGCCCGTACGCGACGGACCTGACGGCGGTCGACGTCCTCGACGTGTCCTTCGCCGGCTGGGGCGGCCACCGCATCGCCGCCTGGCTCGTCCTGCCGCGGGGCGCCGACGGGCCGGTGCCGTGCGTCATGCACTACATCGGCTACGGCGGCGGCCGCGGGCTGCCGCACGACCACCTGCTGTGGCCCGCCGCCGGCCGCGCCGTCTTCGTGGTCGACACCCGCGGCCAGGGCGCCGCCCACCGGAACAACGCCGGCTCCACCCCCGACCCGCACGGCACGGGCAACGCGCAGGCCCCCGGCTTCATGACCCGCGGCGTGCTCGACCCCGAGGAGTACTACTACCGCCGGGTGTTCACCGACGCGGTGCGCGCCGTCGACGCCGCCGCCGCGCACCCGGCGGTGGACGGCGAGCGGATCGCGGTCAGCGGCGGCAGCCAGGGCGGCGCGATCGCCACGGCGGTCGCGGGGCTGCACCCGGGGGTGCGGGCGGCGATGATCGACGTGCCGTTCCTCAACCACTTCCGCCGGGCGGTCACGATCACCGACAAGCACCCGTACCAGGAGCTGGTCCTGTACCTGGCCACCCAGCGGGGCGCGGACGAGCGGGTGTTCCGGACGCTGTCGTACTTCGACGGGCTCAACTTCGCGGCGCGGGCGCGGGTGCCGGCGCTGTACTCGGTGGCGCTGATGGACGAGGTGTGCCCGCCGTCGACGGTCTTCGCGTCGTTTAACCACTGGGGCGGGCCGAAGGACATCGAGGTCTACCCGTGGAACGGCCACGAGGGCGGCGGGAACGACCACCGGGCGGCGGCGCTGGCCTGGCTGCTGCGGGCGTAGCGCCCGGCGCGCACCCGCCGGGCCGGTGGGGCCCGGGGGCGGTCCGTACGGCCGGTCAGGGCCGCTCCGGGGCGCCGAGCAGCTCCCGCAGCACGGCCTCCGCCGCGGCCGCGTCCCCCGCCGTCAGCGCGTCGACCAGCGCCTGCCGGCGGGCCTGCGACGCCGCCGGAGGCCGGGCCCTGGCCCGCAGCTCGCCCGCGACGCGGACGAGCTGGCGGTTGCCGGAGAGGGCCACCAGCGCCTCGTGGAACTCCGCGTCGTCCCCCGCCAGCCGGCTCAGCGTCAGCCAGCGCTCCGGCGGCAGCCCGGCCGCCAGCCGGTGCAGCAGCGGCACGAGGAGGAGCGCCCGTACCTCGGCCAGCTCGGCCAGGTCGCGGGCGCTGGGCGCGAGCACCCGGAAGCCGCGGTTGGGCAGTATCGCCACGGCGCCCTCCGCGGCGAGTTGCTGCATGGCCTCGCGCACCGGCGTCGCCGAGACGCCGAACCGCTCGCCGAGCGCGGGTGCGGAGTACACCTCGCCGGGCCGCAGTTCGCCGTCGCGGATCGCGGTACGCAGCGCGTCGAGCACCTGGTCGCGTACGGAGTGCCGGCGCACCCGGGCCGGCGCGCGGGCGTCGCCCGGTGCCCCCGGCGTGTGCGCCGTGTGCGCCGCCTGGTCCACTTTTTCTCCCGATTCGCCACAGACGTACGCATCCTAGGACCTGCCGCGCCACACGATAACCCGGCACCCCTTGCCCTCCCCGGGATCAAGACGGTTAAGGTTAGGCTTACCTCAGCCCGTCGACGGGTCGAGAACACGCCACGCCCCGCCGAGCCCAGGGTGGTCGCCGCACCGATGTCCGCACCCGCAGTGCCCCAGCCGCTCGACGACGCCCGCGCCCCGTACACCCGGCCCGCCCGGCGCGCCGGCACGCCCGTCACCGCGGCCTACGCGCGGCTCGGCGAGGTCCTGCCGTTCCTGGCCGTCACCGAACTCGGCCCCGCGGACCCGCTGCCCGCCGCCCCCGGCTGGGTGGCCGCCGCGGACCTGGCCGCCGGCGGCGAGGCCCTCGACGGGTTCCTCGCCTGGGACGCGGAACAGGTCCGCCGCACCTACGGCGAGGACGCCCGCGCCGACGTCGTGGCCAGCTTCGGCCTGCACCGCTACGCCTGGGCCGCCTGCCTCCTGGTCACCGTCCCCTGGTTCCTGCTGCGCCGCGTGCCCCGGGTCCCCGTGGCCGCCGTGGCGCTGCACCGCAACGACGACGGCAGCCGCACCCGCGTCGCCGTCCGCGGCGGCGGGTTCGCCTGCCTGCCGGACGACCCCGACGCCGGCCTGCCCGGCGCCCGGGTCGTCCCCGGCGAGGAGGCGCTGCGCGCCGAGGTGCGGGCGGCCGTGGCCGAGCATCTGGAGCCGGTGCTCGCCGCGTTCGGGCCGCGCATGCGCCGCGGCCCCCGGGCGCTGTGGGGGATGGCGACGGACGAGGTCGTCGAAGGGCTGTGGTACCTGGGCGAACTGCTGGGCGAGGAGGAGCGCGCGATGGCCGAGGCCGCGCGGCTCCTGCCGGGGAACGGGCCGGCCACGGCCCCGTACGCCGGCGGCGCCGCCTTCCGCACCCTCACCGGCCCGGCGGGGCAGCCCCTGGCGACCCGGGACCGGGCGAGCTGCTGCATGTACTACACGCTGCGGCCCGAGGACACCTGCATCACCTGCCCCCGCACCTGCGATTCGGAGCGCGTCGCCCGCCTCGCCGCAAGTTCCTAGCGCACAAGCCACCCCTTTGAGTGGCTGTTTTCGTTTCCTCCGGAATCGCGGTGCGGTTCCGCGAGTATCGGTGCCCGAGTCACGCGTCACAGGCCGAGGCAAGGGACATCCGATGGGACTGAACGGGATACCGCTGAGCTGGGCCGTCCCGGCCGCCGTGCTGCTGTTCGGGGTGCTCGCGGCGGTCGCCGTCGTCGTACGCGGCCGGCAGCGGGCCGACGAGCCCGCGGACTCCCGGGAGGCCGCAGAACAGCGCCGCCGCCGCAAGGAGGCGATGTACGGGACGCTGGCGTACCTCCTGCTCTTCTGCTGCGCCGCGGTCGCCGCCGCGCTCTCCTTCCACGGCCTGGTCGGCTTCGGCCGGCAGAACCTCGGCCTGTCGGACGGCTGGGAGTACCTGGTCCCCTTCGGGCTCGACGGCGCCGCCATGTTCTGCTCGGTCATCGCCGTGCGCGAGGCCAGCAACGGCGACGCCGCGCTCGGCTCCCGGCTGCTGGTGTGGACGTTCGCCGGCGCGGCGGCCTGGTTCAACTGGGTGCACGCGCCGCGCGGCACCGGGCACGCGGGCGCGCCGCAGTTCTTCGCGGGCATGTCGCTGTCCGCCGCGGTGCTCTTCGACCGGGCGCTGAAGCAGACCCGCCGGGCGGCGCTGCGCGAGCAGGGGCTCGTGCCGCGGCCGCTGCCGCAGATCCGGTTCGTCCGCTGGCTGCGGGCGCCGCGCGAGACGTTCCGGGCGTGGTCGCTGATGCTGCTCGAAGGCGTGAGCACACTGGACGAGGCGGTCGACGAGGTGCGCCAGGACCGCCGGGAGGAGGCGCGCCGGCGGGCGGAGGAGCGCGAGCAGGCCCGGCTGGAGCGGGCCCGGCTCAAGGCCCTCGGCAAGCACCACCGCGCGCTGGCCCCGGGCGAGTTGACCGCGGCGCGCGCCGAGGCGCCGGTGGCGTTGACGCCGGAGCCGGTCCCGGAGCCGGCGCAGCTGCCGCTGCGGTCCCGCCCGGCGGTCGCCGGGCCGCCGGTGGCGGAGCAGCCGGACAAGGCGCCGCCCGCCCGGCCGGCCGCGGGGCCCGTCGTCCAGGACGACGAGCTGGCGGCCCCGCTGGACACCCTGGAGCAGAAGCTCACGGCCATGGAGAACCAGCTGCGCTGACGGTGCCTCCCCGGCCGCCGGGGAAGCGGCCCGGGAGGCGGGTCCTCTTGCCCGGTCGGCCGTGCGCGGGTTAGGCAGATCACAGCCACGACTGTGAGGAGCCGCGATGCACGACGACCGACTGCTGGCGGAGGGCCGGCTGGACCGCGCGCTGCGCCAGTTCATCCGCCCCGCCCAGTACACCGAACGCGTCCCCCTGGAGCTGTCGGTGTGGCATCGCCCCGGCGAGCCGGTGCCGGCGGACGAGGCGCTGAAGGTCCCCCCGGAGGAGTACGAGCCCTTCGCCGTCGGCACCCGGTGGGGGCCGCCGTGGTCGACCAGCTGGTTCCGGCTGACCGGCACCGTGCCGGCGGGCTGGGCGGGGCGGCGCGTCGAGGCCGTGATCGACCCCGGGTTCGGCGCGGAGATGCCGGGGTTCCAGGCCGAGGGGCTCGTGTACGACGCGGCCGGCGTGCCCGTCAAGGGCGTACACCCGCGCAACCGCCACGTGCCGGTCGCCTCCCCCGCGGCCGGCGGCGAGCCCGTACGGCTGCTGCTGGAGGCGGCCGCGAACCCCGCGGTCCTCCAGGACTTCACGCCCACCCTGCTCGGCGAGCTGCGCACCGCGGGCGACGCGCCGCTGTACACCTTCCGCTCCGCCGACCTCGCCGTGCTCGACGAGGACGTGTGGCACCTGGTCCTCGACATCGAGGTGCTCGCCGAGCTGATGCACGAGCTGCCCGCGGACCGCGGCCGCCGCCACGACATCCTGCACACCCTCGACCGCATGCTCGACGTGCTCGACCTGCACGACGTGCCCGGCACGGCCGCCGCCGCCCGCGCCGAGCTGGCCCCGGCGCTGGCCCGGCCCGCGGCGGCCAGCGCCCACCGGGCGTACGCCACCGGGCACGCGCACATCGACTCCGCCTGGCTGTGGCCGCTGCGCGAGACCGTGCGCAAGGCGTCCCGGACGTTCGCGAACGTCACCGAACTGGCGCTGTCGGGGGACTATCCGGAGCTGGTCTTCGCCTGCTCGCAGGCGCAGCAGTACGCCTGGGTCAAGCAGCACCAGCCGCATGTCTACGAGCGCATCCGCACCGCCGTGGCCGCCGGCCAGTTCGTGCCGGTCGGCTCGATGTGGGTGGAGTCGGACGCGAACATGCCGGGCGGGGAGGCGCTCGCGCGCCAGCTGGTGCACGGCAAGCGGTTCTTCGCCGAGGAGTTCGGCGTGGACACCCGGGAGGTCTGGCTGCCGGACTCGTTCGGGTACACGGCGGCGTTCCCGCAGCTCGCCCGGCTGGCGGGCATCCGGTGGTTCCTGACGCAGAAGCTGTCGTGGAACCAGACGAACAGGATGCCGCACCACACCTTCTGGTGGGAGGGCATCGACGGCACCCGGGTCTTCACCCACTTCCCGCCCGTCGACACGTACAACGCCACCATGCACGCCGCCGAACTGGCGCACGCCGAGCGCAACTTCGCCGACAAGGGGCGGGCGAGCATGTCGCTGGTGCCGTTCGGGTACGGGGACGGGGGCGGCGGGCCGACGCGGGAGATGCTGGAGAAGGCGCGCCGGCTGCGGTCGCTGGAGGGCTCCCCGCGGGTGGAGGTGGCCGGGCCCGCGGAGTTCTTCGCGGCGGCCGAGGAGGAGTACGGGGCGGTGGCGCCGGTGTGGTCCGGGGAGCTGTACCTGGAGTTCCACCGCGGCACGTACACCAGCCAGGCCGACACCAAGCGCGGCAACCGGCGCAGCGAGCACCTGCTGCGCGAGGCGGAGCTGTGGGCGACGGCGGCGGCGCTGGCGGACCCGGCGTACGCGTACCCGTACGAGGAGCTGGACCGGATCTGGAAGACCGTGCTGCTGCACCAGTTCCACGACATCCTACCGGGGTCGTCGATCGCGTGGGTGCACCGGGAGGCGGCGCAGACGTACGCGGCGGTGGCCGAGGAGCTGGCGGGCCTCACGGCGGCGGCGGTCGCGGCGCTGGGCGGCGCGGACGGGCCGGGCCGGCCGGACATCGCCGTGCTGAACGCCGCGCCGTACGACCGGGACGAGGTCGTGGAGCTGGCCGCGGCGGACGCGGCGGCGCTGCCGCCGGAGGCCGTGACGCAGCCGCTCGGCGACGGCGGGTCGCTGGCGCGGGCGAACGCGCCGGCGCTCGGCGCGGGGACGGCGGGCGCGGCGGCCGGCGCCGCCGTGTCGGCGGTGGCCGCGGGCGGCGACGTGGTCCTCGACAACGGGCTGCTGCGCGTCGTCGTCGACGGCGACGGGCTGCTGACCTCCGTACGGGACCTGACCACCGGCCGCGAGGTGCTGGCGCCGGGCGCCCGGGCCAACCTGCTGCAGCTCCACCCCGACCACCCCAACCAGTGGGACGCCTGGGACATCGACAAGTTCTACCGGCGCACCCGCACCGACCTGGTGGAGGCGGACTCGGTGACGGTCACCGAGCGGGGACCGCTGCGCGCGGCGGTGCGGGTGGTGCGGACGGTGGGCCGGTCGCGGATCGTGCAGGACATCGCCCTGGCGGCGGACAGCGGCCGGGTGGACTTCACCACCGAGGTCGACTGGCGGGAGGAGGAGAAGGTGCTCAAGGCCGCGTTCCCGCTGGACGTGCACGCGGAACGGTCCACGTCCGAGATCCAGTTCGGGCACGTGCACCGGCCGACGCACGCGAACACGAGCTGGGACGCGGCCAGGTTCGAGATCTGCGCGCACCGCTGGCTGCACGTGGGCGAGCCGGGGTACGGCGTGGCGCTGCTCAACGACGCCACGTACGGCCACGACGTGACGCGGGAGGCGCACGAGGCGGGGCTGGGCACCACGGTCCGGCTGACGATCCTGCGGGCGCCGCGGTTCCCGGACCCGGAGACGGACCTCGGCGTGCACCGGTACCGGTACGCGCTGCTGCCGGGCGCGGACGTCGGCGCGGCGGTGGCGCAGGGCCTCGCGCTGAACCTGCCGCTGCGCACGGCGCGTACGGCGGCGCGGGAACCGCTGGTCTCGGTGAGCGACCCGGCGATCACCGTGGAGTCGGTGAAGGCGGCGGAGGACCGCAGCGGGGACGTGGTGGTCCGGCTGTACGAGTCCCGCGGGGGGCGGGCGTCGGGAACCCTGACGACGTCGTTCGGGGTGGCTGACGTACAGGTGACGGATCTGCTGGAGCGCCCGCTGGCGGAGGGCTCGGACGCCGCCCGGGACGGGGACGGCGGCGTGGCCGTGCGGCTGCGCCCGTTCCAGATCCTGACGCTGCGGATGCGGCCCGCGCGGTGAGCCCGGGAGGGGCCCGGCGCCGCCGGGCCCCTCTGCTCCCCGTGCCCCGCTGCTCCCCGAACCCCGTCGCCTCCCGGGCCGTCGCCGCTCCCCCGCGGGTCAGCTCTCCCAGAGGGCCGCCGCCGTACGGTCGTCGGCGAAGCCCTTGGCGCGCAGCTGGACGTCCCCGAGGAACGCGGCGAGCCCCGGCGGCGCCTCCTCGCCGCGCCACCGCTCCGCCAGCGCATCCGCCAGCCCTGGCGCCCCCCGCAGCGGCTCCGCGAACCCGGGGCTGCACAGCAGCAGCACGTCGCCCGGCCGCCCCTCGGACGCCCGGAACACGAACGGCGCCGGCTCACCGGGGTCGGGCGACGGCACGAGCGCGCCGAAGCCGGGCGGGGCGGCGGGTGGCGGCGCCGAGCCGGGGGCGCCGAAGCCCGGCGGCGGCGGGCCGGCGGGGTCGCTGCGCGGGGGGCGGGCGCCGAGGTCGACGGCGAGGCGGGGATCGACGGGTGCGGCGGGCGGCGCGGCGGCCGGGGGGTCGTGCTTCTCCGCGCCTGGCCCGTCGTCGCCGTCCGGCGGGGCCGGCTCCAGGTCCTGCCACTCGTCGTCGCGCAGCCGGAAGAGACCGCCCGGCCCGGTGCCGAAGAACACCCGGGTGCGGCAGGCGGCGTCGGTGGACAGCAGCAGGCAGCGCAGTCCGGCGGTGTACTCCGCGGGATCCACGCCGAACTCCTCGGCCTGCGCGCGCAGCAGCCCGTACGTGCGGCCGGTGAGCCGGTGCAGACCGGCCTTCAGCGCGGCGCGGCGACCGGTGCGTATGTCCTCGGAGAGGCGGGCTCGGCTGCGGCCGACCGCCTCGCCCATCCACCGCACGAGCGAGGCGGCCGCCCGGTCCGTACGGGGCACGCCGCGGGCGCCGGTGGCGACGGCGACCAGGACGAGCGCGTCGTCGCCGCCGCCGAAGCGGGCGGTGAGGACGGCGTCGCGGCGCTGCTCGCCGCGGTAGCGGGGGCTGTCGCCGCGGGTGGCGGCGGTGCGGAGGGTGAAGGACCCGTAGCGCGCGCCGTCGAGGACGGTGTCGGGCACCAGCTCGCCGAGCGCCCCGGGCGCGACCTCGGGCAGCGTGGTGGGCTCCGCCTCGTACGTGGGCGGCCCGCCGCCGACGAAGGAACCGGTGCGCCGGGCGGACCAGTCGGCGTCGGTGAGGGTGTCGGTGACGGACACCTGCCTCAGCCGCATCGTGGCGGGCGGGGGCGAGGCGTCGGCGGGCCGGGCCGCCTGGGCGGGCACGGGCGCGGGCGCGGGTCCCGCGGCCGCGGGTGGCAACGGCGGAGCCGGAGCGGAGGACTCCGCCCCGGCATCCGCGGCAGGGCCGGGCGGCGCGGTCTCACCGAGACCGGGGCTCGACGGCCCGGCCGGGGTCGACGGCACCGAACGGCCCGCCGGCTCAGCGGGCTCCGCCGCGGCAGGGCGGGGACCCGCCGCATCGGCGCGTGGGCGGCGGACTCCCGGTCCGCGGGCGGTGCCGCTTCCGCCGGCGCCCGGTCCGGGGTGTCCCACGGGTCGGGTTCCGCGGGCTCCGCCGGCGGCCGCGGGGCGGGCGGTCCGTACGGCTCCGGCTCCACAGCGGGCTCGCGCTCAGGTGAAGGCCACGCGTCCTCGGGGTCCGCGGGGTCCAGGGACTCCTCGGTGTCCGCGGGCTGCGCCGTCTCTCCGGCGTCCACAGGTTCCGCGGGTTCCGCGGGTTCCGCGGGCTCCAACGGCCGCCGCTCCGTCCGCAGATCCTCGCGCAGACCCGCGAACACGTCGTCCGTCCACCCGCTCCCGCGCGCCGGCGCGGCGGCGGACTCAGGTTCCGGTTCCGGCTCGGATTCCGCGCGCTCCGTGAAGCCCGGGACACCCGCCACCGACGGCGCCTCCGCCGCGGCGTCGGACGGCGTCGGCGGCGGGTAGTCGGGGTCCCGCATCTGGTCGTACGGCTCCGCCGCCGACGGCCGCGACGTCACCGCCGGGCCCGGGGGCGCCGCCGGGGGCGGCTCCGCCTCCTCGTCCACCGCCCTGGCCACCGACGCGAAGCGGTCGTCGAGGGTGTCCCCGGCCCGCTGCGGCCCGGTGTCCGGCACCCCCTCCGCGTACAGGTCGTGCCACCAGTCGTCCTTGGTGCGGCGTTCCCCCGCCGTCTCCCCCTGCCGATCCATGCCCCTATTCTTCCCCGCCTCCCGGGTCCGCAACGGCCGGACCCGCAAGATCACGGCAGGGGCCTTCCACCCGACCCTCCGGTACGGTCAGGATGTGCAGGTGCTCGGTGCCATCGGACTCGACGACGTACAGGAGTCGGCCTACCGCGCGCTGGTCGCACTCGGCGCGGCCGACGTCCCCGAGCTGGCGCGGCGGTTGACGCTGCCCGAGCCGGCGGCGGTGCGGACGCTGCGGCGGCTGGAGCAGCACGGGCTGGCGGCGCAGTCGTCGGCGCGTCCTGGCCGCTGGGTGGCGGCGCCGCCGTCGGTGGCGCTGGGGGCGCTGCTCATCCAGCAGCGGCACGAGCTGGAGCGCGCCGAGCTGGCCGCGGCGCTGCTCGCGGAGGAGTACCGCGCGGAGGCCGGCGAGCCCGCCGACGTACACGACCTGGTCGAGGTGGTGACCGGCGCGGGGGCGGTGGCGCACCGGTTCCTGCAGCTGCAGCTCGGCGCCGAGCAGGAGGTCTGCGCGCTCGTCACGCGGGAGCCGCTGGCGGTGCGCAGCCAGGACAACACCGCGGAGGAGAAGGCCGCGGGCCGCGGCGTGCGCTTCCGGGTGGTGCTGGAGCGCTCCCGGCTGCTCGCCCCCGGCACGGTGACCGAGGCGACGGAGGCGCTGCGCCGGAACGAGGAGTTGCGGGTCGCGGACGTGGTGCCGACGAAGCTGGTGATCGCGGACGGGGCGACGGCGATGGTGCCGATGTCCGCCGAGGCGGGCGAGCCGGCGGCGCTGGTGGTGCACGCGAGCGGGCTGCTGGAGTCGCTCACGGGGCTCTTCGAGAGCCTGTGGCGGCAGGCGCTGCCTCTTCGGCTGGCCGCGGGCGGGGCGACGGTGGCGGAGCAGCGGCCGGACGGGCCGGACGCGGTGGACCTGCAGATCCTCGGGCTGCTGCTGGCGGGGCTCACGGACGCGAGCGCCGCCAAGCAGCTGGACCTGGGGCTGCGGACCGTGCAGCGGCGGGTGAAGCGGCTGATGGAGATCGCCGGGGTGCACACCCGGCTGCAGCTGGGCTGGTACGCGCACGAACGCGGCTGGTCCGCGGAGCGGCCCCCGGACAGGTGACCGGGGGCACCCCCCCACGTGCGTCGTCCCGGCGCCCCGGGCGCCGCCGGGTCTCAGCCCCTCCCCTTGCGCGCCCGCCCCTCGCGGTCCGCCGCGTCGCGGCGCTTCCACTCCCGGCGCCGCTCCGCCTGCAGCCGCAGGTCCGTGCGGGCCGCGATGCGGGCGTTCTCGCGCTGCAGCTTGCGGTAGCTCTCCAGCCGGCGCGGGTGCAGGTCGCCGTTCTCCAGCGCCGCGACGACCGCGCAGCCCGGCTCGGCCTCGTGCGTGCAGTCGTGGAAGCGGCAGCGTGCGGCCAGTTCCTCGATCTCGGCGAAGACCTGGCCCAGCCCGTCGTCGGCCTCCCACAACCCGACGCCGCGCAGGCCCGGGGTGTCGATGAGGACGCCGCCGCCGGGCAGGGGCAGCAGGTCGCGGGTGACGGTGGTGTGCCGGCCCTTGCCGTCGGCGTCGCGTACCGCGTGGACCTGCTGGGCGGCCGCGCCGAGCAGGGTGTTGGCGAGGGTGGACTTCCCGGCGCCGGAGGCGCCGAGGAGCACGGAGGTGCCGGTCGCCAGCGCGGCGGCCAGTTGCGGGACGCCGGCGCCGGTGGCGGCGCTGACCGCGAGGACGGCGGTGCCGGGCGCGACCTCCGCGGTGTCGGCGAGGAGGTGGTCGAGGACGGCGGGGTCGTCGACCAGGTCGGCCTTGGTGAGGACGACCAGCGGCTGGGCGCCGCTGGACCAGGCGAGCGACAGCATCCGCTCCAGGCGCGCCGGTTCGGTGTCGGCGGCGCGCGTCGCCGCCAGCGAGACGGCGATGACGGCGTGGTCGACGTTGGCGGCGATGACCTGGCCCACGGAGCGTTTGGACGACGCCGAGCGCAGAAAGGCCGTGCGGCGCGGCAGCAGGGCCCGTACGGCGGGGTGGGCGCCCGGTTCGAGAGCCGCCCAGTCGCCGGTGCAGGGCAGCCGGGTGAGGTCGGCGGTGCGGCCGGCGGCGCGGTCGGCTCCGGCGAGGCGGGCGGTGGTGGCGCGTACCGGGCCGGTGTCGGTGAGGGCGAGGCAGGAGCCGCGGTCGACCCGCGCGATGCGGGCCGGGATCAGCCCTTCGGACTCGTACGGCGCGAAGGCGTCGGCGGCGGCCTCATCCCAGCCGTACGCGGCCAGGGGACGGGAGGCGGGGAGGTGTGTCAACGGAGTGACCCTTCAGAGCGGCGCGGGCGTGCGGCTGGCCTGCGGGGACTGTGCCCCTGACGGCTTCGGTCATAGCCCTCACCTCCCTGGTCGGTACCGGTCACCTGGTGTGCTGGAAGCGTATGCAGTTACGCACACGTGGCGCCAGCGGTTTTCCCGCCCCGCGCCCGGGCGGCGGGGAGCGGCGATCGGCGGCATGCTTGTCGGCACGGGAGCGTCGCCGCGCGCCGGCCCCGCTGCCGTACGCCCGTACGGACCGCGACACGGACCGAGGTGAGCCGAGGTGGCGTCCAACGAGGAGGTCGCCGCGCTTCTGCAGGAGTACGCCGACCTGCTGTCCATCACCGGCGGCGACGCCTTCAAGGCGCGCGCCTACGAGCGCGCCGCCCGCGCGGTCGGCGGCCACTCCGCCGACGTCTCCGGGCTGGACGCCAAGGCCCTCAAGGCGATCCCCGGGGTGGGCGCGTCCATCGCCGACAAGATCGGCGAATACCTGCGTACGGGCCGGGTGGCGGCGGTCGACGAGGCCCGCGAGCGGATCCCGGCCGGGGTGCGGGAGCTGACCGCGATCCCCGCGCTCGGCCCCAAGCGGGCGCTCGTCCTGTACGAGGAGCTGGGCGTCTCGTCCGTCGACGAGCTGGCCGCGGCGATCGGCGAGCACCGGCTGCGCGGCCTGAAGGGCTTCGGGCCGAAGAGCGAGGAGAAGCTGCTGCACGGCATCGACCTGCTCCGCGCGGCCACCGGCCGGATCCCGGTCGACACCGCGCTCGCGCTGGCCGAGGACGTCGTCGCGCGGCTGGCGGAGGTGCCGGGCTGCGAGCGCTGCACGTACGCGGGCTCGCTGCGCCGGCGCCGCGGGACCGCCGGGGACCTCGACGTGCTCGCCGCCGCGGCGGACTCCGGGCCGCTGACGGCGGCGTTCACCGGGCTGCCGGTGGTCGGGGAGGTCATCGGCACGGGCGGGACGAAGACGAGCATCCGCACCGCCGACGGCGTCCAGGTGGACCTGCGGGTGGTGCCGCCGGACGCGTGGGGCGCGGCGCTGCAGTACTTCACCGGGTCCAAGGAGCACAACATCCGGCTCCGCGAGATTGCGGTGCGCAAGAAGCTGAAGCTGTCGGAGTACGGCCTCTTCCACGCCCGCAGCGGCCGCCGCATCCGGGTCGCGACCGAGGAGGACGTCTACGCCCGCCTCGGCCTGCCGTGGATCCCGCCGCCGCTGCGCGAGGACCGCGGGGAGATCGAGGCGGCGGCCCGCGGCGAGCTGCCGGAGCCGCTGGCGGAGTCCGATCTCCGCGGCGACCTGCACACCCACACCGACCTCACCGACGGCATCGACTCGCTGGAGGCGATGGTGGACGCCGCCCGGCGGCGCGGCTACGCCTACTACGCGATCACCGACCACGCGCCCGAGCTGCGCATGCAGCGCATGACGAAGGAGCGGATGCTCGCGCAGCGCGAGCGGGTCGCGGAGCTGGACGCGCGCAGCCGGCGGCGCTCGGGCGGGCTGCGGCTGCTGCACGGCACGGAGCTGAACATCGCGCCGGACGGCTCGGTCGACTGGCCCGGCGAGTTCCTGGAGACGTTCGACGTGTGCGTGGCCTCGGTGCACTCGCACTTCACGCAGCCGAGGGACGAGATGACCCGGCGCTTCCTCGCCGCGGTGGAGAACCCGCACGTGCACGTCATCGGCCACCCCACCACCCGCAAGGCCGGCAGGCGGCCGGCGGTCGACGCGGACTGGGACGAGATCTTCGCGGCGTGTGCCCGTACGGGCACGGCGCTGGAGGTCAACGCGCACCCGAACCGGCTCGACCTGCCGGACGAGCTGATCCTGCGGGCGCGGGGCCACGGCGTGAAGTTCGCCGTGGACAGCGACGCGCACTCGGTGCCGGACCTGGCGAACATGCGCTACGGCGCGGGCATCGCCCAGCGCGGCTGGCTGACGGCGGAGGACGTCGTCAACACCTGGCCGCTGGCGCGGCTGCGCCGCTTCCTGCGCGCGAAGGCCGCCTGAGGGCGGGGCGGGACCGGGCGGTCGGGGCGCGGACGGCGGCGGGCGGGCGCCGGTTCCCGGGGCGGTGCGGGTACGGGCGGCGGTGGGCCGGGCGGCGCCGCCGGGGCGCCGGACGCGCCGCGCTCACCTCACCTCGTGCCGCTCTTCCTCGTCCCGCCCGCCGGACTGCTCCGGCCCGGTGGACTGCTCCGGCCCGGCGGACTGCTCCGGCCCGGCGGACTGCTCCGGCCCGGCGGACTGCTCCGGCCCGGCGGACGCCCCCCGCCCGGAGGGCCGCCGCGCCGCGGGTCTCCCGTGCCCGGCCGCGTCCCCCGGCTCGGCCGGGCGGTCCCTGGCCCGGGAGCGCCGGGCCTCCTCCTCCGCCTCCTCCGCTTCCTCGGCCCGCTCCGGCTCCGCCTCCCCCGCCCACTCCGCCGCGGGCGCGTCCCCGTCCAGCCCACGCATCCTTGCCTGCCGCTCCGCCGAGGCCGCCGCGACCAGCCGGGCCGCCGCCTCCTCCCGGATGCGCGCGGTCTCGGCGCGGCCGGTGGCGGTGGCGACCGACGGCCAGACGCGGTCGAACGCGGCGTTGACCGCCGCGCCGACGAGCACCGCGAACGCCGAGACGCCGAACCACAGCAGCACCGCGACGGGTGCGGCGAGGGACCCGTAGATGGTCGGCCCCTCCACGGCGTTCAGCAGGTAGAGCCGCAGCAGCAGGCTGCCCAGCAGCCACATGCCCAGGGCCACCAGCGCGCCCGGCAGGTCCTCCCGCCACGGCGAGCGGACGGGCACGGCCGCGTGGTAGAGCGTCGTCAGGAAGGCGATGGACAGCACCACGACGACCGGCCAGTACAGCACCCGTACGGCGGTCTCGCTCCACGGCAGCAGATGCACCACCGCGTCCGGCCCGGCCACTATCAGCGGCAGCGCGACCACGCCGATGAGCAGCGCCACCAGGTAGAGCCCGAACGCCAGCAGCCGGGTCCGGACGATGCCGCGGTGGCCTTCGAGCCCGTACATGATGGTGATGGTGTCGATGAAGACGTTCACGGCGCGCGAGCCCGACCACAGTGCGAGCGCGAAGCCGAACGAGATGAGGTCGGGGCGGCCGCCGCGGGTGACGTCGTCGAGCAGCGGGCGGACTATCTCGTCGACGCCGCGGTGGGTGAGGACGGCGTCGGAGGCGTCGATGATGTTGTGCCGGATGGTCTCGACGTCGATGAGCCACTGGTCGAAGTAGCCCAGCAGGCCGAGGAGGCCCAGGAGCAGCGGCGGCAGCGACAGGAGGCTGAAGAACGCGGCCTCGGCGGCCAGGCCGATCACGCGGTGCTGCATGCAGGAGTTGACCGTGTCCTTCAGCAGCAGCCACACCAGCCGCCGCTTGGGCAGGTTCTGGTACAGGGCCCGGGCCCGGCGCAGCCGGCCGCGGGGGCCGCCCCGTCCGCCCTGTTCCGCACCCGTTTCCCGTTCTGCTCCCACCTGCCTACCGTAGCTGTCATGGCAGCAGGTACTCATACGGTGACGAACCAGACACCACCGCTGGTCGGCTACGACGTCTACGCCGCGGACGCGGCGCTCACCGAGGCGGTGGCGCGGCATGTCGCGCCGGAGCGGCACGCCGAGGCGCACGCGGAGCTGACCGCGCTCGGCCGGGCCGCGGGTTCCGCCGAGGCGCAGCGGTGGGGCGTGGAGGCGAACACCGCGCCGCCGGTGCTGCGCACCCACGACCGCTACGGCCGGCGCATCGACGAGGTGGACTTCCACCCCTCCTGGCACCGGCTGCTGGCGCGCGGCGTGGCCGCCGGGCTGACCGACGCGTGGGGCCGCCCGGACGGTCACGTGCGGCGGGCCGCCGGGTTCCTGGTGTGGACGCAGGCGGAGGCGGGGCACGGCTGCCCGCTGTCGATGACGCACGCCGCGGTGCCGGCGCTGCGCGCGCAGCCCGAGCTGGCCGCGGTGTGGGAGCCGCTGCTGACGTCGCGGGTGTACGAACCGGGGCTGGTGCCCGTCGCCGGGAAGGCGGGCGCGACCGCCGGGATGGGGATGACGGAGAAGCAGGGCGGCTCGGACGTACGGGCCGGCACCACGCTGGCGGCGCCGACCGGGGACGGCGCGTACGCGCTGACGGGCCACAAGTGGTTCTGCTCGGCGCCGATGTCGGACGCCTTCCTGGTCCTCGCGCAGGTGCCGCCGGGCGGCGCCGGGCCGGGCGGGCTCACGTGCTTCCTGCTGCCGCGCGTGCTGCCGGACGGCAGCCGCAACACCTTCCTGCTCCAGCGGCTCAAGGACAAGCTCGGCAACCGCTCCAACGCCTCCGCCGAGGTCGAGTTCGACGGGACGACGCTCGCCTGGCGGGTCGGCGAGGAGGGCCGCGGCATCCCGGCGATCATCGGGATGGTCGCCGCCACCCGGGTGGACTGCGCGACGGCCGCGGCGGCCGTGATGCGCCAGGCGGTGGCGCAGGCGGTGCACCACTGCACGTACCGCGCGGCGTTCGGCGGGGTGCTCGCCGACAAGCCGCTGATGCGCAACGTGCTGGCGGACCTGGCGCTGGACTCGGAGGCGGCGACGGCGCTGGCGCTGCGGCTGGCGGCGGCGTACGACGCGGACACGCCCGAGGAGCGGGCCTTCCTGCGGCTGGCGGTGCCGGCGGCGAAGTACTGGGTGACCAAGCGGTGCACACCGGTGGCGGCGGAGGCGCTGGAGTGCCTGGGCGGCAACGGGTACGTGGAGGAGTCGGGGATGCCGCGGCTGCTGCGCGAGGCGCCGCTGAACTCGATCTGGGAGGGCTCGGGCAACGTACAGGCGCTCGACCTGCTGCGCGCCCTGCGGCGGGAGCCCCCGGCGGTGGACGCGGTGCTCACCGAGATCGGCCGGGCGCGCGGCGCGGACCACCGGCTGGACCGGGCGGTGAAGGACCTGCTGACGGAGCTGGCGGACCTGGCGGGCGTCGAGTCGCGGGCCCGCCGGCTGGCGGAGCGGCTGGCGCTGGTGCTGCAGGGCGCGCTGCTCGTACGGCACGCGCCGGCGGCGGTCGCGGACGCCTTCTGCGCCTCGCGGCTGGGCGGCGAGTGGGGGGCGGCGCCGGGGACGCTGCCGACCGGGCTGGATCTGCGGGCGGTGGTGGACCGGGCCCGGCCGGTGCCGGCGGCGGGGTGAGCGGCACGTAACGGCGGAAGGCGCCTCCCGCAGGGAGCGGAGGCGGCCTTCCGCCGTCGGGGCGTCGGAAGCGGTGCCGCGCCGACTCGGCACCCCTTCCGCTCGTCAACCCCGCGCCACTCAACTCCGCGGGCCCGCGCTCACGCAAAGGTTGCAGACCGTTGCAGCGTTGGATCCCCCGCGTCGTTCCAACGTGGAATTTCATGCGGCGACGCACCGCGACCGGTTTGGTCCAAGAGGTGGGCGCCGGGGCGCTGACCGGGGCACCATTGACTCCGGACCCGTTGAACGGACGGGCCGGCGGGGAGTGTTGTGCCGGAAACTGCGGATGCGGGCAGCCAGCGGGGGCCCCGGCGAGGCGGCCGGGTGCGCGCCCCGCGGGCCGGCTGGGGCCGGGCGCTGGCCGGCACGGGCGGACGCGCGGCCGAGGCGTACGCGGTCCCCCTGGCGGGGCTGCCGCCGGCCGCCGACGTGCCGCGCGAGGTGATCGGCGAGTCGTGGCGCCGCGCGGAGGCGCGCGGCCTGGACCGGGAGGGCGGCCGGCCGCGGCAGGTGGGTGTCGCGGAGCTGGAGTGGCGACGGCGCACGGCGGGCGTCGGCGTCCTGCGCGACGTGCTGCGCGACGGGCTGATCCCGGCCGAGGACGGCGTGCCCGAGCACGTCGTCGTGGTCACCGACGCGGACGGCGTGGTGCTGTGGCGGGACGGGCACGGCGCGATGCTCAAGGCGGTGGACCGGATCGGCCTGGCGGAGGGCGCGAGCTGGAGCGAGGACTCCGCCGGCACCAACGGCATCGGCACCGCGCTGGCGACCGGCCACCCCGTCGGCGTCTACGGCGACGAGCACTTCCTGCGCACCTGCCGCCGGTGGAGCTGCGCCGCCGCCCCGCTGACCGACCCGCGCGACGGCCGGCTGCTGGGCGTGGTCAACGTGACCGGCCCGGCGCGGACGATGCCGACGATCTCGCTGGCGTTCGTCACCGCCGTCGGCCGGGTCGCGGAGGGCGAGTTGCGGGACCGGCACTGGACGGCGATGGGCCGGCTGCGGGCGGTCGCGGCGCCCGTCATGGCCCGGGTCGGCGGCCGGGCGCTGGCCGTGGACGAGCACGGCTGGGCGGCGGCGGCGACCGGCATGGTGCCGCCGGAGCGGGTGGCGCTGCCGAAGTCGCCGGCGGCCGGCGAGTGCGTGCTGCCGGGGCTGGGGCCGTGCGCGCTGGAGCCGCTGCCGGGGGGCGGGTGGCTGGTGCACATCGAGCCGGAGGGGTGCGCGCCGTCGCCGACCAGGGTGGTGCTGGACCTGACGCGGCCGGCGGCGAGCCTGTCGGTGCTGGGCGCGGCGGGCCGGTGGTCGCAGCCGGTGAGCCCGCGCCACGCGGAGCTGCTGTACCTGCTGGGGGTGCACCGCGCCGGGCTCAGCTCCACGGCGCTGGCCGACGCGCTCTTCGGCGACCCGGCGCGTACGGTGACCGTGCGGGCCGAGGTGTCCCGGCTGCGCCGGAAGTTCGCCGGGTTGCTGACCCATCGGCCGTATCGTTTCTGCGACGAGATCGACGTCCAGCTGCGACTCCCCGCCCGCCCGGCCGACCTGCTCCCCCAGTCCACGGCCCCCGCGGTCCTGGCCGCCCGCCGCTGAGCCCGCCCGTGCGGAGGTATGCGCCCCCGCCCGCCCCGGCCCCCCGTCCCCTGGTCGTCCGCTCACCCCGCGCGCTTGAGGTGCCCGGCAACCCGGTCGCGCAGCAGCTCGTACTCCTCGCGCAGCCGCGCGATCCGAGGTGGCCGGGCTATGACCACGCCCTCGGTGACGATCTCCTCGGGGCGGAACTGCTCGCGGGTGAGGTCTACCTCGACGCCCATGCCCAGCCGGTTCCACCAGTGGTAGTCCGTGCGCCGCCCGTCCACCAGCACCTCCCCGCGCAGCAGCTCGCCGCCCAGCAGGTCGTTGACCACCAGCGCGGTGGTGCCGCACTGGTCGCGGGCGGGGTTCCCGGGAGTCCAGTGCGCCCGGAACTCGGGCGTGCACGTGTCGGCGCCCCAACTGCTGCGAACCGCACGCTCGATGTCGGTGAGAAGCAACGGATTCATGCCGGCATCCTCACATCCGCCACCGACAACCCCGGGCCCTTGCTCACCCGGCCAGCGGGCGTACGGGGTGGTCAGGCGGGTCGAGCCAGGGGAACCGCGGTGCGGGGTGACGGTGAGCCCTCATCGGTCCACACCGGGGCGGCCGTGATCACAGCCCACACGCACTTGCCGACCCCGCCGCGCTCCGCAACGCCCCACCGCGCAGACAGCTCGTCCACCAGCGTCAGCCCGTAGCCACCGGACCCATCCGGCACCCGCGGCACCGGCCACTCGTCCGAGGCGTCGTGCACCTCGATACGCACCCCGTCCGCCGACGGGACGAACCGGGTGTGCACCTCCCGCCCGGGCGGTACGCGCGCATGCACCACCGCATTCGTAACCAGCTCCGACAGCACCACCACCGCCGCGAACTCCAACTCGGCCATGCCCCACCGGGCCAGCGACTTACGCAACTGGGCCCGCGCCAACCCGACACACCGCCGGTGCCGGGTCCAGTACCACTTCACCGCCTGTCCGTCCGTGTTCTTGAGCTGGCTGGTGCCATCGGGATCTGCGCCTGGGCCCGGTGCAGGCACCGACCCGTCCGGGGTTGCCGCTGACACATGGGGGCCGGAGACCCGTTGGATAAGATTCATGTGCGGTCCAAGGTGAGAAATCTGGGCAGGTCACCAGGCTGGCCCCACCAAGGGATTGCGGGAATGTACGAACACCGCTCCAGCACTGAACTTTCACTGCACAAGGTCAGTCAATCCGAGAAGTGCCACGGCAGGGAGTGCCAGACTGTGGCCATGGCTGAACTGGACGGCGTCCCGGTGGATCCCGGCAATCTCCAAGCGCTTGCGCTGACGAACTACGGTCACTTCACCTCCATGCGGGTGGACGATCACAAGGTTCGTGGTCTGTCTCTGCACCTTGACCGCCTGGTCCGGGACTGCCGGGTCGTCTTCGCGACGGAGCTGGACCGCCAACGGGTTCGGGAGCTTGTACGGCAGGCGGTGGGCACGAGGCGCGGGTCCTTCGTGGTACGCGTCACGGTCTTCGACCCCGATCTCGAAATGGGTCACCCCGGCGCGGAGGCCGAGCCGCGCGTCCTCGTCACCCACCGCGCCACGTCGGCAGTGCCCCTCCCTCCGCTACGAGTGAAGTCCTTCCCCTATCAGCGGGACCTTCCGGCGGTGAAGCACATCGGTCTCTTCGGGCAGTTGCGCCTGCGACGTGAGGCGCAGCGGGCAGGATTCGACGACGCGCTCTTCACCGACGCGATCTCCGGTCTCGTCTCCGAAGGCGGCACATGGAACATCGGATTCATCGATGAACACGGTCGGGCGATCTGGCCGAAGGCCGACGTGCTTCCCGGTGTGACGGCGCACCTGCTGAGTGAGGCGCAGGGGGAGATGGTCACCGAGCCGGTCACTCTCACGGGGTTGCCCACCATAAGAGCTGCATTCGCTACCAACACCACTGTCGGAGTCCGGCCGATCAGCGTCATTGACGGGCTGGATCTCGCGGCTGACCACCCGACCCTGGAGATCCTTCGGCGGCGGTACCAGGAGATCCCGGGTGAACCGCTCTGATATGCACCGCACAGCTCCGGCCGAAGAGGAGGCCACGTGACTCTCGTCACCCGGTGGACCGGCCTTGAGGTCCGAGCGTTACGTGAAGCGAAGCGCATGAGCATCGTCGCATTCGCGGAGCACCTGGGCGTCAGTCCCCGCATGGTGTCCAAGTGGGAAGCCGGCCGGGAAGGTATCGTCCCACGGCCGGTGAACCAAGCGGCTCTGGATTCCTCACTGGCCGCTTCAGGGGCTGATACGCAGGGCCGGTTCGTGCAGCTGACCGCGCCACCTCCCGCACCCGGGGTCCCCGGCCAGGTGTCGGAAGCAGAGCTGCTTGCGCTCCCGGACAAGCCGGTCCGGCACCCTGTGGACGGCAAGCTGATGACCGTGGTCAGGGAAGGCGTGTACCTCAGCGGATCAGGGCTGGACCCGTTGTGGCTCGGCGGCTATTACATCGACGTCTTCCCGGTCACGAACGCGGACTATGCACGTTTCCTGGCGGCGACCCATCATCCTGCACCAGAGCACTGGGAAAAGGGCCGCTGTCCAGATCGGCTCTTTGACCACCCTGTGGTCTGGGTCACTTGGCGTGATGCTGCAGCATACGCCGCTTGGGCCGACAAACGGCTGCCGACCAACGACCAATGGGAGAAGGCGGCCCGGGGAACAAGCGGCAGTATTTATCCATGGGGTGACCAGGAGACCGCGGCCAAGTGCAACGTGAAGGAGGCTGGGATCGGCCATACCACCCCCGTCAGCCGCTACCAGAGCGGGGTGTCTCCCTTCGGGGTCTACGACATGTGCGGCAACACGTGGGAGTGGTGTTCGTCGCAGACCAGCCCGAACCGGTACGAGCTCAAGGGCTCCGCGTTCACCTCGCCCTTTGCCCGCTCCATGCCTTCGATGTTCAATGACGCCGCACTGGACATGCGGGACGATGACACCGGCTTCCGCTGTGTTGCTCGGATCGACCAACTGGGCAAACCCGACTGAGCAGCTTCAGGCGCCCCGGCGCGTTACGCCGACAGCGGCAGCGGCGCCGCCGTCCGCGCCTCGTCGTACCGCCGGGCCAGCAGTTCCGCCAGCTCCGGGGCCGCGCCCAGCACCGGCGCGAGCACGTCCGCCCGGGACTCGGCCGCACCGTGCACGATGCGGTCGGGCAGGAAGCCCGGGGCGATGACGTACGGGGCGACCGCCACCCGTTCGGCGCCGTCCGCGCGCAGGGCGCGGACGGCGTCCGCCGTACGGGGTGGAGCCGCGGAGGCGAACGCGGGCCGCACGGCGCACCATCCCGCGGTGCGCCGCCACTCCCGCGCGGTCTCGGCGACGCTCGCGATCGCCTCCGGGTCGGAGGAGCCCGCCGCGGCCAGCACGACGCCCGTGCGGGCCCGTTCGGCGGGCAGGTGCAGCCCGGCCGCCGCCATCCGGCGGTCCAGCGCCGCCGTCAGCAGCGCGTCCGGGCCCAGTACGCCGCCCTGCACCACGCGCAGCCGCGGCAGCGCGGCGCGTACCTCGTCCAGCACGGCCGGGATGTCGGACTTGGCGTGGAAGGCGCGGGCCAGCAGCAGCGGCAGCGCGACGACGTCCCGTACGCCCTCGTCGTGCAGCCGGCGCAGCGCCCGCGGCACGCGCGGGGCGCAGTGGTCCAGATAGCCGACCTCCACCCGCGCGTGCGGCCGCGCCGCCGCCACCCGCGCCGCGAGCGCGGCGACGGTGGCGGCGTGCCGCGGGTCGCGGCTGCCGTGGGCGACGATCAGCAGTACGGGATGCATGGCTCGCAAAGGCTAGGACGGTCCGGTTGGGGAACGGTTGGGCGGCTCGGGGACGGGGCGGGCCGCGCCGGGCGGCGGCGCGGCCGGGCTCAGACGTTGATGCCGCACTCTGTCTTGGCGAAGCCCGCCCAGCGGCCCGCGCGGGCGTCCTCGCCGGGGGCGACCCGGCGGGTGCAGGGCGCGCAGCCGATGGAGGGGTAGCCGTCGGCCAGCAGCGGGTTGGTGAGCACGCCGTGCTCGGCGACGTAGTTCTGCACGTCCGCCTCGGACCAGCGGGCGATCGGCGAGACCTTCACCTTGCGCCGCTTGGCGTCCCAGCCGACGACCGGGGTGTCCGCGCGCGTGGGCGACTCGTCGCGGCGCAGTCCGGTGGCCCAGGCGTCGTACGCGGCGAGGCCGTCCTCCAGCGGCTGCATCTTGCGCAGCGCGCAGCACAGGTCGGGGTTGCGCTCGTACAGCCGCGGGCCGTACTCGGCGTCCTGCTCCGCGACCGTCAGCCGGGGCGTGAGCGAGACGACGTTGACGTCCATCACGGCGGCGACCGCGTCGCGGGTGCCTATGGTCTCGGGGAAGTGGTAGCCGGTGTCGAGGAACAGGACGTCGACGCCCGGCAGGACGCGGGACGCCAGGTGCGCGACGACCATGTCCTGCATGGACGAGGTGACGCAGAAGCGCTTGCCGAAGGTGTCCGCCGCCCAGCGCACGATCTCCAGCGCGGGGGCGTCCTCCAGTTCGCGGCCGGCCCGCTCGGCAAGCGCCGCGGTATCCGTGTCCGCGTCTTCGATGACCGTCATCGGTGGTGGTTCCCTCCATCGCTGTCGGAACGCAGGCCGTCGGCCAGCAGCCCGAGGAACGAGAGCTTGAGTGCGCGATTGCAGGACCTGCACTCCCACGTGGCGTGCCCCTCCGCGGCGGGACGCAGGTCCTCGTCGCCGCAGTACGGGCAGTAGAACGGCGCCGCGCGCCCGCTCACCGGAGGTCCTCCTCGCCGGCGCGCGCCGCCCACTGGGCGAACCGCTCGCCCTCCGCGCGCCCGGCGGAGTAGCGGGTGAGCACGCGCTCGACGTAGTCGGGGAGCTGCTCCGCGGTGACCTTCAGGCCGCGCACCTTGCGGCCGAAGCCCGGGTCCAGCCCGAGGCCGCCGCCGAGGTGGACCTGGTAGCCCTCGACCTGCTCGCCGTTCTCGTCGGTGACCAGCTGCCCCTTGAGCCCGATGTCCGCCACCTGGATACGGGCGCAGGAGTTCGGGCAGCCGTTGACGTTGATGGTGATCGGCTCGTCGAAGCCGGGCAGCCGCCGCTCCAGCTCGTCGACCAGCGCCGCGCCGCGGGCCTTCGTCTCGACGATCGCCAGCTTGCAGAACTCGATGCCGGTGCAGGCCATCGTGCCGCGCCGGAACGCCGACGGCGCGACCTGCAGGTCCAGCGCCGCCAGCGCCTCGCGCAGCGGCTCGACCCGGTCCTCCTCGACGTCGAGGATGAGCATCTTCTGCTCGACGGTGGTGCGGAGCCGGTCGGAGCCGTGCTGCGCGGCCAGCTCGGCGATCTTCGTCAGCGTGCCGCCGTCGACGCGGCCGACCCGGGAGGCGAAGCCCACGTAGTAGCGGCCGTCGCGCTGCCGGTGCACCCCGATGTGGTCGCGCCAGCGCTCGGCGGGCACCGTGGGCTCGGGGCCGTCGGCGAGCGTGCGCAGCAGGTACTCGTCCTCCAGCACCCGGCGGAACCTGTCCGGGCCCCAGTCCGCGAGCAGGTACTTCAGCCGGGCCCGGTTGCGCAGCCGGCGGTAGCCGTAGTCGCGGAAGATCCCCACGACGGCCTCGAAGACGTCCGGCACATCCGCCAGCGACGCCCAGGCCCCGAGCCGTTCCCCCAGCCTGGGGTTGGTGGACAGCCCGCCGCCGACCCAGACGTCGAAGCCCGGGCCCAGCTCCGGGTGCTCGACGCCGACGAAGGCGACGTCGTTGATCTCGTGGACGACGTCCAGGAGCGGGGAGCCGGAGACCGCGCCCTTGAACTTGCGGGGGAGGTTGGAGTACGCCGGGTTGCCGACGATGCGCCGCTGGATCTCCTCGATGGCCGGGGTGCCGTCGATGATCTCGTCCGCGGCGATGCCGGCGACCGGGGAGCCGAGGACGACACGCGGGACGTCGCCGCACGCCTCGGTGGTGGACAGGCCCACGGACTCCAGCCGGCGCCAGATCTCCGGGACGTCCTCGATGCGGATCCAGTGCAGCTGGATGTTCTGCCGGTCGGTGAGGTCCGCGGTGCCCCGGGCGAACTCCTGCGAGATCTCGCCGATCGTCCGCAGCTGGGTGACCGTCAGCCGGCCGCCGTCGACGCGGATGCGGAGCATGAAGTGCTCGTCGTCCAGCTCGTGTGGCTCCAGGATCGCCGTCTTGCCGCCGTCGATGCCGGGCTTGCGCTGGGTGTACAACCCCCACCAGCGCATCCGGCCGCGCAGGTCGGCGGGGTCGATGGAGTCGAAGCCGCGCTTGGAGTAGATCGTCTCAATGCGTGTCCGCACATTGAGACCGTCGTCGTCCTTCTTGAACTGCTCGTTGGCGTTGAGCGGCGTGAAGTGGCCGGCGGCCCACTGGCCTTCGCCGCGGTGGCGACCGGCCTTGCGGCGTCCGGCCGCGGTGGGGCGCGAGGAGGAGTTAGCCATGGCAGGGGTGTCCTTAAGGCAAGCGAGGTGGCCGGCCGGGGTTGCGCACGAACCTGTGTGACCTGCGTGAACGGTTCTCCAGCAGGGCGGCTGAGCAGGGGCGCGCGCAAGCGTCCGCGACGGTGGGGACGGCTGGGCGGCGGCGGGAGGTCGGCGGTGCTGTGACTTTCAGCCCGCCGGACAGATGGCGCTGGACATGCGGCCGAGATCGACGTGACGCCGACTCACCAGGGCGACTCCAGCTCGATCCATGAAGAGAGCGTGGCATGGGGTGCCGCGGATCGTCCACAGTAATCCGCCATGCGGACAATGCAGTCTCGGTATGTGGACATCCGGCCGTGCGGCGCTACGTCCGGGGGGCGCTGCGGGTGTCGCTGCGGGGGCCGGCCGGGGTGTCCTCGGTCCGTACGTCGAAGACCCGGAAGCCGCGGCGCCGGTAGTTGTCCAGGGCGTACGGGCCGTCGTCGCTGCAGGTGTGCACCCACACCCGGCGCGTCCGCGCCCGCCCCGGCCACCGCTCCGCCAGGTCCCAGGCGCGCGCCGTGCCGACGGAGAGCAGGTGCCCGCCGATGCGCCGGCCGCGGAACGCGGGCAGCAGCCCGAAGTAGGTGATCTCCACCACCCCGTCCGGCTGCCCCTGGAGTTCCAGGTACCCGGCCGGCGTACCGCGCTCGTACGCCACCCACGTCTCGGTCCCGGGCGCCTCGACGAAGGCGCGCCACCGCTCCTCGTCCCACCCCAGCCGGTCCGTCCACGCCACGTCGGCGCCGACGGCCCCGTACAGGTAGCGGTTGAAACCGGGCGAGGGGACCGCGGCGCGTACGACGGTCAGCTCGCCGGCCGCGACGGCCGCCGGCTCGGCCGCCGGGCTGAGGTCGTCCGCGGCGGTCTGCTCCAGCGACCAGGTGGTGAGGGTGCTCTGCATAGGGGAATCAGACCACGGTGCACGGCGCCTTGCGGAGCCGGGTGCGGCGCAGGAATCTGCGTCACGACCCCTTGCCCGCGGGTGGGCGCCGCCCGTAGCTTATGGCAAGCGCTTTCTGTGGCCTTGGCCACCGATGTAGCACCGCACCAGGCACCACCCCGCACCACCTCGTTGCACCTCGTTGCACGAAAAGCCGGACGACGAGCAGGCATCCACGGTCACCGCGCCGGTCACCCCGCGGGCGGCGGCCGAGAGCTGTTCCGAAGTCCGCAGGAACTGCCCCGGCGACGGCCACTTGTTCAACCTCGATTGGATGCATCCGAGTGACAACGGCACAGGACGACCTCAAGGCGCCCGCCGGCGTCCCGACCGCCCCCGAGCGGACGGGGCCGCGCGGAGCGCGCCTCGGCAACCAGCTCGCCGCCTTCGGCTCCGCCGTGTGGCGGCCCCTCATCGTGCTCGCCGTGATCGGCCTCGTCTGGTGGTTCGTCACCGCGCGGGAGATGGTCGAGCGCTACCTCGTCCCCACCCCCGGCTCTGTCTTCGAGGTCATGTGGGAAGACCGGTCGATGCTGGCGGAGCACACCTACGTCACGCTCTACGAGACGGTCATCGGCTTCCTGCTGGCCGCGCTGATCGGCATCGCCTCCGCCGTGCTCATCGTCTACTCCAAGACGGCCGAGCGCTCCCTGTACCCGATCATCCTCTTCGCCCAGGTCATCCCCAAGATCGCGATCGCGCCGATCCTCATCGTGTGGTTCGGCACCGGGCTCTCCCCGAAGATCATCCTGGCCGTGCTGATCGCCTTCTTCCCCGTCGTCGTCTCCGGCGTCGCCGGGCTGCGCGATACCGACCCCGAACTGCTGGACCTCTCCGCCACGATGGGCGCCAGCCGGTGGAGCGTCTTCGTCAAGGTGCGCTTCCCCGGCGCGCTGCCGCAGCTGATGGCCGGGCTGAAGGTCGCGGTGACCCTGGCCGTGGTCGGCGCCGTCGTCGGCGAGTTCGTCGGCGCCAGCGAAGGGCTGGGCTACATCCTCCTGCTCGCCAGCGGCAACCTGAACTCCGCGCTGCTGTTCGCGGACCTGATCCTGATGTCGGCGATCGGCGTGCTGCTGTTCGTCGTCGTCGAGGTCGCCGAGTCCCTGCTCATCCCGTGGCACGCCAGCCGCCGGGAGGGCACCAGCGTGACCATGGCGACGACCTGAGCCGCCCGGGGCCCGGGGCCGCCGACCGCACGGTCCGCCAGGCCCGCCCGGACCGCCCGGTTCGCCGCCACGGCGCCGCAGCCCGTATCCCGCAGTACCGGACCACCGGACCACCCAGGAAGGCAACGAGATGAAACGCACCGCGGCGACCCTCACCCTGCTGAGCGCGCTGCTCGCCGCCGCCGCCTGCGCCCCCGACACGTCGGACGACGACGACGGCGGCGACGACGGCGGCGACGCGGGCGGCAAGGAGGTCACGCTGACCCTCAACTGGGTGCCGTACGGGGAGCACGCCCCCTTCTACTACGGCGTGGAGAAGGGCTTCTACGCCGACGAGGGCATCGACCTGGAGATCAAGCCCGGCAACGGCTCGGGCGCCACCATCCAGCAGGTCGCCCAGAACCAGACCGACTTCGGCTGGGCCGACACCCCGCCGCTGATGGCGGGCATCGGCGAGGGCATGGGCGTCAAGAGCCTCGGGGTGTACCTGCAGAAGGGCCCCTCCTCCGTGCAGTTCATGTCCGACCAGGACATCAAGGAGCCGGCCGACCTGGAGGGCAAGACCGTCGCGGGCACGCCCGGCGACGCGATGTACGCCACCTTCCCCGGCTGGCTCGAAGCCAACGGCGTGGACCCCTCGAAGGTGAAGGTCGTCAACGTCCAGCCCGCGGACAAGATCTCGCAGCTGGCCGCCGGCAAGGTCGACGCCATCATGGGCTTCTTCCACGACCAGGGCCCCACCATCGAGAACACCACCGGGGAGTCGGTCGACTACATCCTCTTCTCCGACTTCGGCATGAACGTCCTCGGCACCGGCATCGTCGCCTCCGACAAGCTGCTGGCCGACGACCCCGAGCTGGCCAAGGCGTTCGTCCGGGCCACCACCAAGTCCTGGAAGGAGGTCGAGGCCAACCAGGAGGAGGCCGTGCAGATCATGTCGGAGGCCGCGACCGAGCCGCCGCCGGACAACGTGCTCGCCAACCAGCTCAAGGACACGCTGCCGCTGCTGGCCGGCGACGGCGGCGGGATCGGCGTCAACTCCGAGGAGTCGTGGCAGGAGACTATCGATCTGCTCGCCGACGGCGGGATGCTGAAGGAGGCCATGAATCCCGCCGACTACTGGGACGCGTCGTACGCCGCTAAGGGGTGAGCAGTGCCGCAGCTCGAAAAGAAGAAGGCCGCCGCGACCGACGCGGCGGCGTCCGCAAGCATCGACATCCGCGATGTGACGTGCACGTTCACCACGAAGCGCAGTCGCACCACGGCGGTCGACGGGGTCTCGATGCGGATCGAGCCCGGTGAGTTCGTGTCCATCCTCGGCCCGTCGGGCTGCGGCAAGTCGACCCTGCTGAAGATGATCGCCGGCCTGGTGCTGCCCACGACGGGCCAGGTCAGCCTGCTGGGCCGGCAGGTGACCGGCCCCCAGCGCAACATCGGCTTCGCGTTCCAGCGGGCGTCGCTGCTGCAGTGGCGCGGCGCGCGGAAGAACATCCTGCTCCAGGCCGAGATGCGCGGCATGGACAAGCAGGCCGCCGCCCGCCGGGCCGACGAGCTGATCGAGCTGACGGGGCTCACGGGCTTCGAGGAGGCCCTGCCGCACGAGTTGTCCGGCGGCATGCAGCAGCGCGTGGCCCTGTGCCGTGCCCTGCTGCACGAGCCGCCGGTGCTGCTGCTCGACGAGCCGTTCGGCGCGCTGGACGCGCTGACGCGGGAGCACCTGAACATCGAGCTGAACCGCATCTGGCGGGAGACGGGCACGACCGTCGTGCTGGTCACCCACTCCATCTCGGAGGCCGTCTACCTCGGCACCCGGGTGGAGGTGATGAGCGCCCGCCCGGGCCGGATCGTCGAGACGATGCCGGTGGACCTGCCGGCGGCGCGCGACTACGGAAAGGTCATGTCCGCCCCGGAGTTCGAGACCCTGGCCGCCCGCATCCGCGGGCTGCTGGGCGGGGCGCACTAGTACTCCAGTTGTAGTTCGCTATCGATGCTGGTCAGGGCCGGGTTTCTGAGTGTACTCGGCTGACGGGCCGTCAGTGAGGGCGAGTTCGTGACCTCGGGTGCGGCGGTGGCGTTGTGCTGGTCATGCAAGATGATGTGCAGCCCGATGTCTGGTCGGTGGAACTGGAAGAGCTGCTGGTGCGGATCGGTCACCGGTTCGGGCGGGTGGACCTGCGACGACGGATGCGGGCCTACATCCACGGCTTGCTCGGCCCGGTGGGC
>KI911459.1:0-491013 GCA_000514715.1 Streptomyces sp. CNH099
GTTTCGGTGGTCATAGCGTTGGGGAAACGCCCGGTCTCATTCCGAACCCGGAAGCTAAGCCCGACCGCGCCGATGGTACTGCACGGGGGACCGTGTGGGAGAGTAGGTCACCGCCGAACAATTATTGAGGACCTGTGGTCCCAGCGTGAGCGCTGGGACCACAGGTCCTTTTTTGTTTTTTCGTTCCGGTGCTGCCGGAGTTATAGGAGCGTAGTGAGATGACCACCAACGAGCCCGACCGGCGTGACGAGGACCGTGGCCGCGGCCGGCGTCGTGACGGCGACGGGCGTGGTTTCGACCGGCGGCGGGACGGAGAGCGCCGCGGGGGGCCCCGTCGTGGGGACGGGGATCGGCAGGGGCGGGGGCCCCGGCGACAGGATGACCGGCCGCAGCGGGATTTCCGGCGGAGTGACGACCGCCCGCGGGGGCCGCGCCGCGATGACGACCGTCCGCGGCGTGACTTCCGCCGTGACGACGATCGGCCGCGCGGGCCGCGGCGTGACGACGACCGGCCCCGCCGGCCGTGGCGCGACGACGACCGGCGCGGAGACGATCGCCCGCGGGGACCGCGCCGCGATGACGAGCGTCCGCGACGTGACGTCCGGCGGGATGACGACCGTCCGCGCGGGCCGCGGCGTGACGACGATCGGCCGCGCCGTGACTTCGGCCGGGACACGGACCGGCCGCGGCGTGACTTCCGGCGTGACGACGATCGGCCGCGCGGGCCGCGCCGTGACGACGACCGGCCGCGCCGTGACTTCCGCCGCGACGGTGACCGCCCCCGCGGGCCCCGGCGTGCCGGGGAGCGCGACGGGCGGGGGGCGTACGGCCGCGGAGGACGGTTCGAGCGGCGTGACGACCGCGGTCGCGGGTCGCGCGGTCCGCGGCGTGAGGGTGAGCGGGCGCCCGTGCGGCGGTTGTCCATCCCCGACGACGTCACCGGGCAGGAGATCGACAAGGCCGTTCGGCAGGAGCTGCAGAGCCTACCCAAGACCCTGGCCGAGGACGTCGCCAAGAACCTCGTCATGGTCGCCCGGCTGCTCGACGAGGACGCGCCGCGCGCGTACGAGCACGCGAAGGTCGCGCTGCGGCTCGCGTCCCGGGTCGGGGCCGTGCGGGAGGCCGCCGGCTTCGCGGCGTACCACACGGGCCGCTACCAGGAGGCGCTTGCCGAGTTCCGCGCCGCGCGGCGCATGAGCGGGCGTGCCGACCTCTGGCCGGTGATGGCCGACTGCGAGCGCGGCATGGGGCGGCCGGAGCGGGCGCTGGCGATGGCCGGCGAGCCGGAGGTGCAGCGGCTGGACAAGGCCGGCCAGGTGGAGATGCGGCTCGTCGCCGCGGGGGCGCGGCGGGACATGGGCCAGGCGGACGCCGCCGTCGTCACCCTGCAGAGCCCGGAGCTGGCGTCGACGGGTGTGCACCCGTGGACCGCACGGCTGCGTTACGCCTACGCCGACGCGCTGCTGGAGGTCGGCCGTGAGGAGGACGCGCGGGAGTGGTTCGCCAAGGCCGTCGAGGCCGACCACGACGGGCTGACGGACGCCTCCGACCGGCTGGCGGAGCTGGACGGCATCGAGTTCACCGACGCCCTCGACCCGGACGTCGACGACGTCGACGACGTCGGGGAAGCCGGGGACCCCGCGGACCTCGGGGACGGGCCGGAGTCCGCCGCGGGCGACGCCGACGTGCCCGAGGTGTCGGAGACCGACTTCGCCGACGACGACGATCCCGCGGCCGGCGAGGACTCCGGCCGCTGACTCAGCCCAGGTCCAGCGCCCGCAGCACCAGCCCCGTGGCCGGCTTCGGGCCGAAGGACGTGGACTTGCGCGGCATCGTCACCCCGTCCCGCGCAAGCTCCCGCACGACGTCCTCCGCGACCGGCTTCATGAGCACCGCCGTGCCGCCCAGGCGCTCCGCCTGGGCGGCCGCGGCCGCCGCTTCGTGGACGTAGCCGATGTGCGCGGGTTCGTCGGGGAGGCGCCAGACGTGCTCGATGAGCGTGGCGTGCAGCACCGTGGCGTCCAGGCTGCGCCACGCCTGCGGCCGGTCGGTGGGTACGGTACGGGCCAGCAGGCCCGGGTCCGGGCGGTCGACCAGGTGCAGCGTGCCCTCGCCCGCCAGGAGGAAGGCGTTGCCCCGCGTCTCTTCGAGCGCGGTCAGGGCTGCGGGCAGCGGTATGCCGAGCGGCCGGACGCGGGCGGCGTCGCCGAGGAGGCGCAGCGCGTCGGCCGGCGGGAGGGTGCGCAGCACGCGGTGGATGCCGCGGACGACGAGCGGGTGGCGTGCCGTGTCGACGAGCAGGACCAGCCCGTAGTCCCACGGTCCGGCGTCCCCGTGCCCCGCCGCCGCGCCCGTCCCGGCGTCGCCGGGCGGCGCCGGCTGCTCCGCGCGCAGCCGCAGGTACGTCGCCCAGCGGTGGTGTCCGTCCGCGATGAGGGCCTGCCGCCGCGCCAGGTCCGCGCGTACGGCCGCGATCTCGTCCGGGTCGGTCACCGCCCACAGCCGGTGTGCGAAGCCGTCCTCTGTTGTCGTCGCCAGCAGGGGTGTGCGTGCCGTCGTGCGTTCGACGACGGCCGTGGTGCCGGTGTTCGCGCCGTCGCTGCGGTACGACAGCAGCAGCGGCTCGGGGTTGGCGGCGGTCTCGCGCATCAGGCCCGCGCGGTCGGCGACGATCTCGTCCATCACGTCCTCGTGCGGCAGCACCACGCCGTCCGCCGGCTCGCTCAGCGCCAGCAGGCCGATGACGCCCCGCTGCAGCAGCTCGCCCCTGCGCTGCTCGTACACGTACAGCGCGGGCCGCGGGTCCGGCACGAGGACGCCTTCCGCGCGCCACCGGCGCAGGGTGTCGGCGGCGAGGCGGTGGCGGGCGGCGGGGGCGTCGGCCTGGGGGAGGATGAGCCGGACGATGTTGTACGGGTCGGCGGTCTCCAGGTGGTGCAGCCCGTCGGGCCGGACGACGACGTCGTACGGCGGGGAGGTGACGGAGGCGAGGCTGCGCACCCGGGACGGCGCGTAGCGCAGCCCGCGGAAAGGGCGGAGGTCGAGGCCGGGTGAACGCTGCATGGACCGGATCGTATGCGCCGCGGCCGGTGCGCGATGATCGAGGCGACGATATCGCCCGTCCGAGGAGCCGCCGTCGTGTCCAGCCAGCTCGCCAGGACCCGCCCCGCCGCCTGTGCGGAGCCGCTGTGCACGGCGTACGACACGGCGCTGCTGGACCTCGACGGCGTCGTCTACATCGGCGGCACGGCCGTCGAGCACGCCGCTGACGCGCTGGCCGCCGCCCGCGTGCGGGGGATGCGGCTGGCGTACGTCACGAACAACGCCTCCCGCACCCCGGCCGTCGTCGCCGCGCGGCTGACGGCGATGGGCGTGCCCGCCGACCCGGCGGACGTGGTCACCTCGGCGCAGGCCGTGGCCCGGCTGGTGGCCGAGCGGGTGCCGCCGGGGGCGCGGGTGCTGGCGGTCGGCGCGGAGGGGCTGTACGAGCCACTGCGCGAGCGCGGGCTGCGGATCGTGGAGTCGGCGGACGACGACCCGGCGGCCGTGGTGCAGGGGTACGGCGGGCCGGGGATGCCGTGGGAGCGGCTGAACGAGGCGGCGTTCGCGGTGCAGCGCGGCGTGCCGTGGTTCGCGTCGAACGCCGACCTGACGATCCCGACGCCCCGCGGCATCGCCCCGGGCAACGGCGCGGCGCTCGCCGTGGTGCGGCTGGTCACCGGCGCCGAGCCGCAGGTGGCGGGGAAGCCGCGGCCGCCGATGCACCGGGAGACGGTCATCAGGACGGGGGCCCGGCGGCCGCTGGTCGTCGGCGACCGGCTCGACACCGACATCGAGGGCGCGTACAACGGCGGCGTCGACGCGCTGCTGGTGCTGACCGGCGTCACCGGCGCCGCGGAGCTGCTGGCGGCGCCGCCGCGGCACCGGCCGGCGTACGTGGCGGCGGACCTGCGCGCGCTGGCGGCCGGCCAGCCGGAGGTGGCGGTGGCGCGCGGCGACCGGGGCGGGGGCGAGGGCGTTGCGGCGCGCTGCGGCGGCTGGACCGCCGCCGTACGCGGTGCGGATCCGCGGCTGGCGCTCGACGGCGAGGGGCAGCCGTTCGACGGGCTGCGGGCTCTGTGCGCGGCGGCGTGGACGTACGCGGGGGAGGGCTCCTGCGGCCTCGACGCGGGAAAGGCGCTGGCCCGCCTCGGTCTGTGAGCATGCACCCATTCCAACGTTCGATCAGGGTAGGCTAACCTAACCGGGTGTTGGTCGACGCTGCTCCCCGCAAGGACCTCGGGCCGAAGGACGCCCCGCCGCGCCGCCGGTGGCTCTCCCCGCGCGCGGCCGGCCTCCTCGCCTCCGGCGTCGCGCTGCTGCTCGTCTGCGCGGCGAGCATCGCCGTCGGCGCCAAGGCCATCCCCCTGGACCAGGTCTGGCACGGCCTCTTCGCCTACGACGGCACCGACACCGACGTCGTCATCCGCGACCTGCGCCTCCCGCGCACCGTCCTCGGCCTCCTCGTCGGCGCCGCGCTCGGCCTCTCCGGCGCGGTGATGCAGGCACTCACCCGCAACCCCCTCGCCGATCCCGGACTGCTCGGCATCAACGCCGGCGCCTCCGCCGCCGTCGTCAGCGCCATCAGCTTCTTCGGCGTCACCTCCGTCGCCGGCTACGTCTGGTTCGCGTTCGCCGGCGCCGCCGCCGTCTCCGTGCTCGTCTACGCCCTCGGCGGCAGCCGCAGCGCCACGCCGGTGCGCCTCGCGCTCGCCGGCACCGCCGCCACCGCCGCGCTCTTCGGCTACGTACGCGCCGTCGAACTGACGGACACCGCGGCGCTGGACAAGATGCGGTTCTGGACCACCGGGTCGCTCGCCTCCGCCGACACGACCACCATCCGGCAGGTGCTCCCGTTCCTCGCCGTCGGCATCTTCCTCGCGCTCCTGCTCGCCCGCCCGCTGAACGCCATGGCCATGGGCGACGACACCGCCCGCGCCCTCGGCGCGCACCTCAACCGCACCCGGCTGCTCGCCATGCTCACCGTCACGCTGCTGTGCGGCGCCGCGACCGCCGCCTGCGGGCCCATCGTCTTCGTCGGCCTGATGATCCCGCACATGGTGCGCGCCGTGACCGGGCCCGACATGCGCTGGATCCTGCCGTACTCGGCGGTGCTCGCGCCCGTACTGCTGCTCGGCGCCGACGTGTTCGGCCGGGTGCTGGCCCGGCCCGCGGAGGTGCAGGTCGGGATCGTCACCGTGATCCTCGGCGGCCCGGTGTTCATCCATCTCGTACGACGCCGGAGGATGGCGCAGCTGTGAGAACGCTCAACGTACGCGGCACGAAGGGCGATCTGTCGGTACGCCTCGACCTGCGCGCCCTGCTCGTCTGCCTGCTGCTCGCCGCCGCGGCGCTGGCCGCGGCCGTCGTCCTCGTCGGCACCGGCGACTACCCCGTCTCCTTCGGCGAGGTGGTGCGCACGCTGCTCGGCGGGGGCGAGCCCGGGCAGGAGTTCGTGGTCCGCGAGCTGCGGCTGCCGCGGGTGCTGGTGGGGCTGCTCGTCGGCGCGGCGCTGGGGCTGGCCGGGGCGGTGTTCCAGGCCATCTCCCGCAACCCGCTGGGCAGTCCGGACGTGCTGGGCATCTCGCACGGCTCCGCGGTCGGCGCGCTGGTGGTCATCGTGGTGTTCAAGGGCGGCTCGGAGGCGGTGGCGACCGGCTCCGTCATCGGCGGGATCGCCACCGGCGCGGCGATCTACCTGCTGGCGTGGCGGCGGGGCGTCGCCGGCTACCGGCTCGTCCTCGTCGGCATCGGCGCCGCCGCCATCCTCACCGGCGTCATCAACTACCTCCTCACCAGGGCCGACCTGGTCGACGCCGCCCGCGCCACCCTGTGGATCACCGGCTCGCTCGGCGGCCGCGACTGGACGCACGTGTGGCCGCTGGTCGCGGTCTGCGCGGTGCTGGTGCCGGTCGTGCTCGGCTGCGGCCGGCCGCTGCGGATGATGGAGATGGGCGACGACACGGCGTACGCGCTGGGCATCCCGGTCGAGCGGGTACGGCTCGTGGCGCTGCTGGCCGCCGTGCTGCTGACCGCCGCCGCCACCGCCGCGGCCGGACCGGTCGCCTTCGTCGCGCTCACCGCCCCGCAGCTCGCCCGCCGGCTGACCCGCGCGCCCGGCCCCAACCTGGCGCCCGCCGCGCTCATGGGCGCCACGCTGCTGATCGTCGCCGACTGGGGGGCGCAGCGCGCCTTCGGCGCCGACCAGGTGCCCGTCGGCGTCGTCACCGGCGTGCTCGGCGGCGTCTACCTCCTCTGGCTGCTCGCCGTGGAACGCCGGGCGGGCCGGATATGACCGACCGAACGCCGAACAGGAGATCCGCCGTGAGCCGTCTCGCCGCCGACAACGTCACCCTCGCCTACGACAGCAGGGTCGTCGCCGAGAAGCTGTCGGTGGCGGTGCCCGACTCCTCGTTCACCGTCGTCGTCGGGCCCAACGCCTGCGGCAAGTCGACGCTGCTGCGCGGGCTGGCGCGGATGCTGAAGCCGAGCGCCGGCGCGGTGCTGCTGGACGGCGAGGCGATCGGGACGCTGCCGGCGCGGAAGGTGGCGCGGATACTCGGGCTGCTGCCGCAGTCGTCCGTCGCGCCCGACGGCATCACGGTCGGCGACCTCGTCGCCCGCGGGCGCTACCCGCACCAGGGGCTGCTGCGCCAGTGGTCGCGGGAGGACGAGCGGGTGGTCCAGGAGTCGATGGCCGCCACCGGGATCGCGGAGCTGGCGGAGCGCTATGTCGACGAACTGTCCGGCGGGCAGCGCCAGCGCGTATGGATCGCGATGGCGCTGGCACAGCAGACGCCGCTGCTGCTGCTCGACGAGCCCACGACGTACCTCGACATCCAGCACCAGATCGAGGTCCTCGACCTCTGCGCCGAACTCCACGAGACACAGGGGCGCACGCTGGTCGCCGTGCTGCACGACCTCAACCACGCGGCGCGCTACGCCACCCACCTGATCGCCATGCGCGACGGGCGGATCGTCGCGGAGGGGCATCCGAACGACATCGTGGACGCCGGGCTCGTCGAGCGCGTCTTCGGGCTCAGATGCCAGGTGATCGACGACCCGGAGACCGGCACGCCGCTGGTCGTCCCGGCGGCGCGCAAGGTGCGGGCGGCGGCGGCCAGCGGGGTCTGAGCGGGTCGGGGCGGCGGTTCGCGGTACGGTCTGTGGCATGAGCGAGCCGACGCCGATGCCCGCAGCGGAGCCCGAGGCCGGGGCCGTGCCGGCGAGCGGGCCGGAGACCGAGCCGGAGCCGGAGACCGAGCCGGAGCCGGAGAACGAGCCGGAGCCGGAGGCCGAACCGGCCGCGGCCGGGCCCGTGCCCCTCGGCGTGGCGCGCACGCCCACCGGCAACGCCGATGTCGACGCCGCGCTCGACCGTCTCGCCGACGCCGACGAGCTGCCGACCGGCAGCCACCTGGAGGTCTACGAGGACGCCCACGGCCGGATGCGCGAGGCGCTGGAGGAGCTGGACCGCACCCAGGGCCCGCCCCCGCCCGCTCCCGCCGGACCGGCGCACGCACCCGCGGGCCCCGGCCCCGCGCCCCACGGCCAGGCCCGCCCCGCGCCGGCCGCGCCCGCGCCGTCCCCCGCGCCCCACGCCCCCACCGCGCCGCGCCCCGGCGCGCATCCGTACCGGCCGGGGAACCCGTGAGCGGTGGCCGGCGGCGCCGGCTCGACGCCGAGCTGGTCAGCCGCGAGCTGGCCCGCTCCCGCGAGCACGCCGGCCGCCTCATCGCCGCCGGCCGCGTGACCGTCGGCGGCATGGTCGCGACCAAGCCCGCCACCCAGGTCGAGACGTCCGCCGCCGTGGTCGTCGTCCCCGACGACGCCGACCCCGACTACGTCTCCCGCGGCGGCCACAAGCTCGCCGGCGCGCTGGCCGCGTTCGAGCCCCGCGGGCTGCGCGTCGCCGGCCGGCGCGCCCTCGACGCCGGCGCCTCCACCGGCGGCTTCACCGACGTGCTGCTGCGCGCCGGCGCCGCGCACGTCGTCGCCGTGGACGTCGGCTACGGCCAGCTCGCCTGGAAGCTGCAGAGCGACGAGCGGGTCACCGTCCGGGACCGTACGAACGTCCGCGAGCTGACCCTCGACCACCTCGACGGCGAGCCCGCCGAACTCGTCGCCGGCGACCTGTCGTTCATCCCGCTCGGGCTGGTGCTGCCCGCGCTGGTGCGCTGCGCCGCGCCCGACGCGGATCTCGTGCTCATGGTCAAGCCGCAGTTCGAGGTCGGCAAGGAGCGCCTCGGCAGCGGCGGCGTGGTCCGCGGCGCGGAGCTGCGCGCCGAGGCGGTGCGCGGGGTCGCCGGGCAGGCGGCGGCGCTCGGGCTCGGCGTGCTCGGCGTCACGGCGAGCCCGTTGCCCGGGCCGAAGGGAAACGTCGAGTATTTTCTGTGGCTGCGCGCCGGGGCGCCCGCGCTGGACCCGGCGGACGTGGAGCGTGCCGTGGCGGAGGGACCCCGATGACAGACCGCACCGTGTTCCTTCTCGCCCATACGGGCCGGCCCGCGGCGATCCGCAGCGCCGAGCTGGTCGTGCGCGGCCTGCTGCGCTCCGGGGTCGGCGTGCGCGTGCTCGCCGACGAGGCGGCCGACCTGCCGCTGCCGCCGGAGGTGGAGCTGGTCGACCCGGGCCCGGGGGTGATGGACGAGTGCGAGCTGCTGATCGTGCTCGGCGGCGACGGCACGCTGCTGCGCGGCGCCGCCTTCGCCCGCAGCTCCGGGGTGCCGATGCTCGGCGTCAACCTCGGCCGCGTCGGCTTCCTCGCCGAGGCCGAGCGGGACGACCTCGACAAGGTCGTGGACCGGGTGGTGACGAAGGAGTACGAGGTCGAGGAGCGGATGACGCTCGACGTCCTGGTACGCAACGACGGCCGGACCGTGCACGCCGACTGGGCGCTCAACGAGGCGTCCGTGGAGAAGGCCGCCCGCGAGCGCATGCTGGAGGTCGTCACCGAGGTCGACGGCCGGCCCGTCTCCCGCTTCGGCTGCGACGGCGTCGTCTGCGCGACGCCGACCGGCTCGACCGCGTACGCCTTCTCGGCCGGCGGACCCGTCGTCTGGCCCGAGGTGGCGGCGCTGCTGATGGTGCCGATCAGCGCCCACGCGCTGTTCGCCAAGCCGCTGGTCACCTCGCCGGACTCGGTCCTGGCCGTGGAGGTGCAGCCGACGAACCAGCACGGCGTGCTGTGGTGCGACGGCCGCCGTACCGTCGACCTGGAGGCCGGCGCGCGCGTCGAGGTGCGCCGGGGCGCGGTGCCGGTGCGGCTGGCGCGGCTGCACCACGCCTCGTTCACCGACCGGCTGGTGGCGAAGTTCGCGCTGCCGGTGGCGGGCTGGCGGGGCGCGCCGAACTGACGCGCGGCCCGTCCCGCGCACGGGCCCACCCGGTGCCGCGGCCCGGTGCCGCAGACCGGCGCCGGGGCCCGCCGGCGCCGCCCGCCCGCGCTCCCGGGCGGGCCGCTGATCACGACGCCCCTCGCGACGCGGTGCCGGAACCTCGTATGGTCGTACCGTGTTGGAGGAGATGCGGATCCAGTCCCTGGGCGTCATCGACGACGCGGTCGTCGAGCTGTCGCCCGGCTTCACGGCCGTGACGGGCGAGACCGGCGCCGGCAAGACCATGGTCGTCACCAGCCTCGGGCTGCTGCTCGGCGGGCGCGCGGACGCCGCCCTCGTACGCATCGGCGCCAGGTCCGCCGTCGTGGAGGGCCGGGTCGCCGTGCCCGAAGGCTCGCCCGCCGCGGTGCGCGCCGAGGACGCGGGCGCGGAGCTGGACGACGGCGCCCTGCTCATCAGCCGTACGGTCTCGGCCGAGGGCCGCTCCCGGGCCCACCTCGGCGGCCGCGGCGTGCCCGTCGGCGTCCTCGGCGAGCTGGCCGAGGACCTGGTCGCCGTGCACGGGCAGACCGACCAGCAGGGGCTGCTGAAGTCGGCGCGGCAGCGGCAGGCGCTCGACCGGTACGCGGGCGACGCGGTCGCCGCGCCGCTGGCCAAGTACGCCGCGGCGTACCGCAGGCTGCGCGCCGTCAGCGCCGAGCTGGACGAGATCACCACCCGGGCGCGCGAGCGGCTGCAGGAGGCCGACCTGCTGCGCTTCGGTCTTGAGGAGGTCTCCGCCGCGGAGCCGCGGGCCGGCGAGGACGTCGAGCTGGCCGCGGAGGCCGAGCGGCTCGGCCACGCCGAGGCGCTGGCCGCCGCCTCAGCCGCCGCACACGCCGCGCTCGCGGGCGACCCGGCCGACCCCGAGGCGGTCGACGCCGGGACGCTCGTCGCGGGCGCACAGCGCGCCCTGGGGGCCGTACGGGCCCACGACCCGGCGCTCGCCGGGCTCGCCGACCGGCTCACCGAGGTCGGCATCCTCCTCGGCGACGTGGCGCAGGAGCTGGCGGCGTACGGCGACGGCATCGACGCCGATCCCCTGCGGCTGGCCGCGGTGGAGGAGCGCCGGTCGGTGCTCACCCACCTCACCCGCAAGTACGGCCACGAGCCCGCCGGCGGCGGGGGAGCGGCCGGGGACGGCAGCGTCGCCGCCGTCCTGGAGTGGGCCGAGGCGGGCGCCGCCCGGCTCGCCGAGCTGGACGGCGACGACGAGCGCATCGAGGAGCTGACCGCCGAGCGCGACGCGCTCCGCGGCGAACTGGCGCATCTCGCGCAGGCGCTGAGCGAGGCGCGCGGCGAGGCGGCGGAACGCTTCGGCACCGCCGTCACCGCCGAGCTGACCGAGCTGGCCATGCCGCACGCGCGGGTGACGGTCGGCCTGCGCCGCACGGAGGCCGCCGAGGGCGCCGACGGGCTGGAGATCGACGGCCGCAACGTCGCGTACGGCCCCACGGGCGTGGACGAGGCCGAGCTGCTGCTCGCCCCGCACCCCGGGGCCCCGCCGCGGCCCATCGCCAAGGGCGCGTCGGGCGGCGAGCTGTCGCGGGTGATGCTGGCGGTCGAGGTGGTCTTCGCCGGCTCCGACCCCGTCCCGACGTACCTGTTCGACGAGGTCGACGCGGGCGTCGGCGGCAAGGCCGCGGTCGAGGTGGGCCGCCGGCTCGCCCGGCTGGCGCGCGGCGCGCAGGTCGTCGTGGTGACCCACCTGCCGCAGGTCGCGGCGTTCGCCGACCGCCAGCTGCTGGTGGAGAAGACCAGTGACGGCGCGGTCACCCGCAGCGGCGTGACCGTGCTGGACGGCGAGGCGCGGGTGCGGGAGCTGTCCCGGATGCTGGCGGGCCAGGAGGACTCCGAGACGGCCCGGGCGCACGCGCAGGAGCTGCTCGCGGCGGCCCGCGCCGGGGCGGAGTAGCGGCGGGCGGTACACGGGCGGCGCGCGGGGCCGGCGTGGCCGTGTAGGCCGAACGGGTGCCTTGGGCAACCTCTGCCCGACCCGGTGCGTCTTTCGGTGTGGTCGGGCGGAATGCACCGCGCCGTACGGCCCCCTCCGCGCGACTTCCCTCCGCGCGACGGGCGTGCGGAACATCGCCCGGAAGGGTGGTGCATGTCTGACCTGTACGCCCGTACAGAGCGGTTGGCGGCGCCGAGCCGGGTCCGGTGGCTTCCGGGGAGTGGCATCCTGGGCTGGCCCTGCGACGCCACGGACAGGAGTTCCGGCCCAGTGAGCAGCACCCCCGCACCGCCCCACGGCCACACCGCGCTGCACGCCGTGCAGCTGGTCGGCCGCGGCGAGGCCGGCAGCGGCGTCCATGTGCGCTCGCTGGCGGCCGGGTTGGTGGCCCGGGGCATCCGGGTCACGGTGGTCGCGACCCCCGACGCCGCCGAGCGCTACGGCTTCGCCGCCGCCGGGGCGCACGTCGCCCGGCTGCCCGAGCGCGGCGGGCTGGCCACCGCGCCGCTGTGCACGGCGACCGCGCTGCGCGCGGCGTGCGCCGGGGCGGACCTCGTACACGCACACGGGCTGCAGTGCGGGCTGATGGCGTGCTCGACGATCCTCGGCCAGCGGCGGCCGCTGGTCTTCACCTGGCACACGAGGAACAACCCGGACGGGGTACGGGGCCGGGTGCTGCCCCTCCTCGAACGGCGGGTGTCCCGGTCCGCCCGCGTCGTCCTCGGCGCCACCACCGACCTCGTCGACGGCGCCCGCCGCCGCGGCGCCCGCGACGCCCGGCTCGCGCCGATCGCCGTCCCCGCGCCCCGGCAGCCGCACGGTGGCGGGGACGGCGCCGCCGAGAGCCGGCGGCGGGTGCGCGCCGAACTCGGCACCCTGGACCGGCCGCTGGTGGCCACCGCCGCCCCGCTCGCCGCGTACGGCGCGCACGCCCCGCTGCTGGACGCCGCCCGCAGGTGGCGGGCGCTGCCGGAGCAGCCGCTGCTCGCGATCGCCGGCGAGGGCCCGGCGCGCGGGAGGCTGCAGCGCCGCATCGACGCCGAGAAGCTGCCCGTACGGCTCCTGGGCCGCCGCGACGACCTGCCCCGGCTGCTGGCCGCCGCGGACGTCGCGGTGCTCTCCAGCCCGTGGGAGGCGCGCCCGGTGCTCGCCCAGGAAGCGCTGCACGCGGGCGCCCCGCTGGTGGCCACGGCGGTCGGCGGCGTCCCCGAACTCGTCGGCGACGCGGCGGAACTCGTGCCGTACGGGGACGGCCGCGCGCTCGCCGACGCGGTGACGGCCCTGCTCGACGACCCCGCACGACGCGCGCGGCTCGCCACCGCGGGCCGCGCCCGGGCCGGCACGTGGCCGACGGAGGACGACACGGTCGCCCAGGTCCTCGCGATCTACGACGAGCTGATGACGTAGCGCCTGCGGCCTGGAGCCGGCCGAGGACACTGGTACGCGCGGTCGGCCGAGTGGTTGCCCGTCCCGGGCGCGCGCTCGTCGCCGGCCGGCCGAGGAGCGCAGCTGCGCGGCCCGGAGGTCCCTGCCGCCTCCCCGCGCGGAGCGCGTTGGCGGCCGATCGCGCGGGGGCGACTGCGCCCGGTGCGAACTCGCCGCCGGGCGCCCCCGCTCCCGCCGCCCTGCGCGGAGCGCTACCCGCGCTAGCCGTACGCGCCCGACGCGCTCAGCCGCAGCGCCGTGTCGATCAGCGGCACGTGGCTGAACGCCTGCGGGAAGTTCCCGACCTGGCGCTGCAGCCGCGGGTCCCACTCCTCCGCGAGCAGCCCCAGGTCGTTCCGGAGCGCCAGCAGCTTCTCGAAGAGCTGCCGCGCCTCCTGCACCCGGCCGATCATCGCCAGGTCGTCCGCCATCCAGAACGAGCAGGCGAGGAACGCGCCTTCGTCGCCCGGCAGCCCGTCGCTGCCGGTCTCGTCGCCCGCGGTCGGGTAGCGGCGGATGAAGCCGTCGGGGGTGCCCAGCTCGCGCTGGATGGCCTCGATGGTGCCGATGACGCGCTTGTCGTCCGGCGGCAGGAAGCCGACCTGCGGGATGAGCAGCAGCGAGGCGTCCAGCTCCTGCGAGCCGTAGGACTGCGTGAAGGTGTTGCGCTGGCGGTCGTAGCCCTTCTCGCACACGTCCCGGTGGATGTCGTCGCGGAGCCGCTGCCAGCGCTCCAGCGGGCCGTCCGCCTCGCCCGACTCGATGAGCTTGATCGTGCGGTCGACGGCGACCCAGGTCATCACCTTCGAGTGCACGAAGTGCCGCCGCGGGCCGCGCACCTCCCACAGCCCCTCGTCGGGGCGGTCCCAGTTCTCCTCGACCCAGCGGATCATCTTCAGCTGCAGCAGCGAGGCGTAGTCGTTGCGGGCGAGGCCCGTCATGTGCGCGAGGTGGAGCGCCTCGACGACCTCGCCGTAGACGTCGAGCTGCAACTGCCCCGCCGCGCCGTTGCCGGCGCGCACCGGGCGGGAGTTCTCGTATCCCGGCAGCCACTCCAGCTCCGACTCGCCCAGCTCGCGTTCGCCGGCGATGCCGTACATGATCTGCAGGTTCTCCGGGTCGCCGGCGACGGCGCGCAGCAGCCACTCGCGCCAGGCGCGCGCCTCCTCGTGGTACCCGGTGCGCAGCAGGGACGACAGGGTGATCGCGGCGTCGCGCAGCCAGGTGAAGCGGTAGTCCCAGTTGCGCACGCCGCCGATGTCCTCGGGCAGCGAGGTGGTGGGCGCGGCGACGATGCCGCCGGTCGGCTCGTACGTCAGGGCCTTGAGCGTGATCAGCGAGCGGATCACGGCGTGCCGGTAGGGGCCGTGGTACGTGCAGTGCCCGGTCCACTCCTGCCAGAAGTCCTCCGTGGCGGTCAGCGCCGCCTCGGGGTCGGCGGGCTGTGGCGGCTCGCGGTGCGAGGGCTGCCAGCTGATCGTGAACGCCAGCCGGTCGCCGGGGCCGACCGTGAAGTCCGAGTACGTCGTGAGGTCCCGGCCGTACGTCGGCACCGGGGCGTCGAGCCACACCGAGTCCGGCCCGGCGACGCCGACGGTGCGGCCGTCGTCGGTCTGGTGGACCCACGGCACGATGCGGCCGTAGGAGAAGCGCATCCGCAGCGCGGAGCGCATCGGCACCCGCCCGGTGACGCCCTCGACGATGCGGATCAGCTGCGGGGAGGCGCTGTCGCGCGGCGGCATGAAGTCGATCAGCCGGACCGTCCCCCGGGGGGTGTCCCACTCGGACTCCAGGACAAGCGAGTCGCCACGGTAGCGCCGCCGGGTCGCGGGCGGCGGGCCCGCTTCGGGGGCGTACGCGGGCCCGATCCGCCAGAAGCCGTGCTCCTCTGTCCCCAGTAGGGAGGCGAACACCGCATGGGAGTCGAACCGGGGCAGGCAGAGCCAGTCGGTCGTGCCGTCGCGACGGACGAGCGCGGCCGTCTGCATGTCGCCCAGAAGTGCGTAGTCCTCGATCCGCCCCGCCACGTGCCTCTCCAGCTAGAAGTGCGTTCCGCAGAGGATAAAGCCTTCGCGTGTGCGCGCGCGCCAGGGTCGCGGATTCCTCCTGGGCCGATCGGGTCGGGCGGCGGGACGGCGGTCGGCCGCGGGTGGTGACCAGGGGATCACTGATACCCTGGTAGCCCGTGGAGCGGAGGCCGGCCGGGCAGGTGGCGGCGGCGCTCGCCGAGCGACCCACCTCGATCTGGGGCACCCCGCCACGCACCTCGTCAAGCGACCACGGGAGCCCCTCTTGGCAATGCCATCCACGACGACAAAGCACATCTTCGTCACGGGAGGCGTCGCCTCCTCGCTCGGCAAGGGGCTCACCGCCTCCAGCCTGGGCGCGCTGCTGAAGGCGCGCGGGCTGCGGGTGACGATGCAGAAGCTGGACCCGTACCTGAACGTCGACCCCGGCACGATGAACCCGTTCCAGCACGGCGAGGTCTTCGTCACCAACGACGGCGCGGAGACCGACCTCGACATCGGGCACTACGAGCGCTTCCTCGACGTCGACCTGGACGGCTCGGCGAACGTCACCACCGGCCAGGTCTACTCCTCCGTGATCGCCAAGGAGCGCCGCGGCGAGTACCTGGGCGACACGGTCCAGGTGATCCCGCACATCACCAACGAGATCAAGTCCCGTATCCGGCGTATGGCGTCCGACGACGTGGACGTGGTGATCACCGAGGTCGGCGGCACCGTCGGCGACATCGAGTCGCTGCCGTTCCTCGAAGCCGTCCGCCAGGTGCGGCACGAGGTCGGCCGGGACAACGTGTTCGTCGTGCACATCTCGCTGCTGCCGTACATCGGCCCGTCCGGCGAGTTGAAGACCAAGCCGACGCAGCACTCGGTCTCCGCGCTGCGCAGCATCGGCATCCAGCCCGACGCGATCGTCCTGCGCGCCGACCGCGAGGTGCCGGCGGCGATCAAGCGGAAGATCTCGCTCATGTGCGACGTCGACGACGCCGCCGTCGTCGCCGCCATCGACGCCAAGTCGATCTACGACATCCCCAAGGTGCTGCACGCGGAGGGCCTGGACGCGTACGTCGTCCGCAAGCTGGACCTGCCGTTCCGCGACGTGGACTGGACCGAGTGGGACGACCTGCTGCGGCGCGTGCACAAGCCGGCGCACGAGGTGACGATCGCGCTCGTCGGCAAGTACATCGACCTGCCCGACGCCTACCTGTCGGTCACCGAGGCCATCCGCGCCGGCGGCTTCGCCAACAACGCCCGCGCCAAGATCAAGTGGGTCACGTCCGACGACTGCCGCACGCCGCAGAGCGCCCGCAAGCACCTCGCCGACGTGGACGGCATCGTCATCCCCGGCGGCTTCGGCGAGCGCGGCGTGGAGGGCAAGATCGGCGCGATCACGTACGCCCGCGAGAACCGCGTGCCGCTGCTCGGCATCTGCCTCGGCCTGCACTGCATCGTCATCGAGGCGGCGCGGAACCTGGCGGGCATCGCGGGCGCCAACTCCACGGAGTTCGACCGGGCCGCGACCGACCCGGTGATCTCCACCATGGAGGAGCAGCTCGACATCGTCGCCGGCGAGGGCGACATGGGCGGCACGATGCGCCTCGGGCTGTATCCCGCCAAGCTGGCGGAGGGCTCGGTGGTACGGGAGGCGTACGCGGACCAGCCCTACGTCGAGGAGCGCCACCGGCACCGCTACGAGGTCAACAACTCCTACCGCGGCGAGCTGGAGAAGAAGGCCGGGCTCGCCTTCTCCGGCACCTCCCCGGACAACAAGCTGGTGGAGTACGTGGAGTACCCGCGCGAGGTGCACCCGTACCTGGTCTCCACCCAGGCCCACCCCGAGCTGCGCTCGCGGCCGACGCGGCCGCACCCGCTGTTCGCCGGGCTGGTGAAGGCGGCCGTCGCGATACAGGAGGGCGCCCGGCAGGAGGGGGCGGGCCGGGAGGGCGCCGGACAGGAGGGTGCGCGGCAGCAGGGCGCCGGCCGGGCGCCGGCCGGCCCGCAGGGCGCGCGCACCGGCGCGCAGGAGCCGGTGGCCGCCGCGCGCGAGGGGGGCAAGTGAGAGCGGAGCAGCTGCGCGACGCGGCGGCCGAGTGGGAGGTCGTCGCCTCCGCGACGCCGTTCACCGGCGCCAAGACGGCCGTGCGCACCGACGACGTGGTCATGCCGGACGGCACCGTCGCCCGCCGCGACTACCAGGTCCACCCCGGTTCGGTCGCGGTCCTCGCCCTCGACGACGACGACCGCGTGCTGGTGCTCAACCAGTACCGCCACCCCGTACGGCACAAGCTCTGGGAGATCCCCGCCGGGCTCCTCGACGTGCCCGGCGAGAACCCACTGAGCGCCGCCCAGCGCGAGCTGTACGAGGAGGCGCACGTCAAGGCCGACGACTGGCGCGTGCTGGTCGACGTCTACACCACGCCCGGCGGCTGCGACGAGGCCGTCCGGGTCTTCCTCGCCCGCGGCGTCACCGACGCGGAGGGCGAGCGCTTCGCCGCCGAGGGCGAGGAGCTGGACCTCACGCTCGACCGCGTCCCGGTGGCGGACCTGCTGCGCGGCGTCCTCGCCGGGGACCTGCACAACAACTGCCTGATGCTCGGCGTGCTGGCGCTCCAGGCCGCCCGCGCGGACGGCGGCCTCGACGCGCTGCGCCCGGCGAACGCCCCCTGGCCGGCCCGCCCGTTCACGTCCTGAGGAACCTCCGCGAACACCCGTCCGCGCCCGGGGGCACCGCCCACGCGCGCGGCGGGCCTCCCGGCGGCGGGCCGGGCCGCCGGGCGGTTGATCCGATGCGGTGATTTTCGTTCCGGCGTTCGGCCATGTGCCGTCACGTGGCCCGCCCCTCACGCCGGGTGAATTACGCTCACCGGCGTGACGGAACAGGCCGCCCCCCACCGGTTCGTCGGCAGGAGCCGCGAGCTCGACGCCCTGCGTGCCGACATCGCCCGCGCCGGTCTCGACACCCTCGCCGGCCGCCCCGCGCCCCGCAGCCGGGTGCTGCTCATCGCCGGGCGCCCGGGCTCCGGGCGCAGCGCGCTCGCCGCCGAGCTGGCCCGCACCGTCGCGGCCGACTACCCCGGCGGCGTCCACACCGCGCGGCTCTCCGCCCCCGGCGGCGAGGCGGTGCCGCTGGAGCGGGCCGTACGCGACCTGCTCGACGCCCTCGGCGTGCCGCCGGTCGCAGGCAGAGGGCCCGCGCACCTCGCCGCCGAGCTGCGCACCGCGCTGGCGGAGCGCTCGGCGGTGCTCGTGCTCGACGACGTCACCGACCCCGAACAGCTGCTGGAGCTGGTCCCCGAGTCGCGCGACTGCCTCGTCGTCGCCGTCGCCGAGGGCCCGCTGAAGGGCGTGCCGGACGTACGGCCGTGCACCCTCGGCGGGCTGGAGCCCGCGGCGGCGCTGGCGCTGGTCGCCTCGTACGCGGGGGAGACGCGGATCGCCTGCGACCCGGAGGCCACCCACGTGCTGGCCGAGGAGTGCGCCGGCCACCCCGCGGCGCTGGTGCTGGCCGGCGGCTGGCTCGCCGGGCACCCGCAGGCGTGCGTCGCCGACGCCGTACGGGAGCTGCGCCGCAAGGGCGGGACCACCGAGGGGTCCGCCGGGCGGCCGTCCGGCCCGAAGGCGCTGGCGCGGGCGTTCCGGTTCGTATACGACTCCCTGCCGCCGCCCGTCGCGCAGCTGCTGCGGCTGCTGCCGCTGGCGCCCGCCGGGCTCGTCGACGCCCACTCCGCCGCCGCGCTCGCCGGCTGCACGGTCGCCGCGGCCCGCACCACCCTCGCGGACTGCGCCGGCCAGGGGCTGCTGCGTCCCGTACCGGAACCGGCGGAGGCCGGCCTCACGCAGTACGAGGTGCCCGGCTGCCTGCAGCCGCTGCTGCGCGAGGCGCTGGAGACCGGGGCGGGGGCCGAGGAGGTGCAGCTCGCCCGGGCCCGGATGCTGGAGCGGTACGTACGCCTGCTGCAGTCCTGCCGGGCCGTCACCGAGCCCGCCGGCTCGGCGGTGCACGCGCGGCTCGCGGGGCTGCCGCGGGCGCTGCGCTTCCCGTCGCCGGAGGCCGCCGCGGCGTGGCTGCGCAGCCGGCTGCCGACGCTGCTGGCCGCGGCCCGGATGGCCGTCGCCGACGGGGAGCTGGACACGCTGGCGCGGCGGCTGGTCGCCGCGCTGTCGCGGGCGCTGGCCGCGCACCGGGGCGAGGCGGACGCCGCGCCCGAGCAGTACCGGCTGCACGAACTGGTGCTGGGCGTTGCCGAGCGGCGGGGGCTGGTGTGGGAGAAGGCGGCGGCGCTGCTCAACCTCGGCGACCTGGACCTGCGCGCGGACCGGCCCCGGGAGGCGCTCGGGCGGTACCGGGAGGCGCTGGCCGCGGCGCGCAGGGCGCGGGATCCGCAGCCGGTGGGGCGGGCGCTGGAGTCGGTCGGGGCGGCGTACCAGGAGCTGCGGGACTGGGGGCGGGCGGCGGACTGGTTCGGGCGGGCCCTGTCGCTGCGGCAGACGCGCGGCGAGCTGGCCGACGAGGCGCGGCTGCGGGCGCGGCTCGGCGCGGTGCACACGTACGCCGGGGCCTGGGGCTGGGCGCTGCGCGAGTGGCGCGGGTCGGCGGCGGCCCACCGCAGGCTCGGGGACGTCGCCGGGCAGGCGCGGGCGCTGGGCGAGGTGGCGCGGGTGCAGCAGTACGCGGGGTACCCGCGGGAGGCGCTCAGGACGTGCACCCGGGCGATGGAGGCAGCGCGGGTCTCGGGCGACACCGCGCTGCGGGCGGCGGTGCAGCTCCGGCTGGCGGACCTCGTCGACGGCGCGGGCGACCCGGAGGCGGCGGAGCTGCACCGGGCGGCGGCGGGGCGGCTGGCCGGCCAGGTACCGGAACACGCCGAGGGGCCCGTCGCGGCGGTCGTGCCGGAACCCGTGGCGCAGCCGCAGCCGCAGCCGGAACCGCAACCGCAACCGCAACCGCCAACGGAACCGGAGCCGCAGCCGGAGCCCGCGCCCGGGTCCGGCTCCGTGCCCGCCGCGGAGCCGGTCTCGGCGCAGACGACCGCGCCGGACCGCGCGGCCGGCGCGGCCCCGGACGACGGCGGGGAGCGCGTGCCGGCGGCAGAGCCGGAGGCCGCCGCCGGGCCCGGTCCGGAGACCGAGCCGGACACCCCCGCGGAGCCCGCGGCGGAGCCCGTCGAGGTCGCCGCGGAGACCGTCTCCGAGGAGCGTCCGAAGACGGGCCCGGCACCCCGTCCAGCCGCCGCCGACCTGTGAATCCATCGACACATCGCAGAAATCTGCCTGTTTCAAAGGCTGGACTCGGAGGATTCCTTCATTTAAGAATGGCCAGGCCGCGGCGGACACCCCGACCGGGGCCTGACGAGATCCCCTCACCCCAAGGACCGTGATCCATCGTGAAGGTCGGAATCCCACGCGAGGTCAAGAACAACGAGTTCCGGGTGGCCATCACGCCTGCCGGAGTCCACGAGCTGGTCCGCCACCGCCATGAGGTATTCGTGGAGCAGGGCGCCGGCCTCGGCTCTTCCATCTCCGACGAGGAGTACGTCGCGGCCGGGGCGGAGATCCTGCCCGCCGCCGACGACGTGTGGGCCGCCGCCGACCTCGTGCTGAAGGTCAAGGAGCCGGTCGCGGAGGAGTACCACCGCCTGCGCAAGGACCAGGTGCTCTTCACCTACCTCCACCTCGCCGCTTCCCGCCCGTGCACCGAAGCGCTGCTGGAGTCCGGCACCACCGCCGTCGCGTACGAGACGGTGGAGACCGCCGACCGGCAACTGCCGCTGCTCGCCCCGATGTCGGAGGTCGCCGGCCGGCTCGCCCCGCAGGTCGGCGCGTACCACCTGATGCGCTCGCAGGGCGGTCGCGGCGTGCTGCCGGGCGGCGTGCCGGGCGTGGTGCCCGGGCAGGCCGTCGTGATCGGCGGCGGCGTCTCCGGCTGGAACGCCACGCAGATCGCCGTCGGCATGGGCTTCCACGTCACGCTGCTCGACACCGACGTGCGCAAGCTGCGCGAGGCCGACAAGGTCTTCGGCACGCGGGTGCGCACCCTCGCCTCCAGCGCCTACGCGCTCGGGCAGGCCGTCCTGGACGCCGACCTGGTGATCGGCGCGGTGCTCATCCCCGGCGCGAAGGCCCCGAAGCTCGTCGACAACGAGCTGGTGTCGCGGATGAAGCCGGGAAGTGTGCTTGTCGACATCGCGATCGACCAGGGCGGCTGCTTCGCCGACTCGCGCCCGACCACGCACGCGGAGCCGACCTTCCGGGTGCACGACTCGGTCTTCTACTGCGTCGCCAACATGCCCGGCGCGGTGCCCAACACGTCCACGTACGCGCTCACCAACGCCACCCTGCCGTACATCGTCAAGCTCGCGAACCTCGGCTGGCGGGCGGCGCTGCGTGCCGATCCGGCGCTGGCCCACGGCCTCAACACGCACGAAGGACAGGTCGTTTACGGTCCCGTGGCGGAGGCGCACGGTCTTCCGGCGGCCGAACTCGCGCGCGTGCTGGGCTGATTTCGCGCAGGTGCGCGGCACATCGACCACACCGGCGACACTGTCAACTGCACATCACCGGCCGAACCTTGTCACCAGGGGTTCGGCCGGGCGCCACGCCGTCGTGCGGCGTGCCCGAAGTGGTGTTCCACACCCGACACATCGTGCTCTGTCTGCGGGATTGTGTTGCTGCGGGACCCCGACACGCCATAGAGTCGCCAATCGTCGGCATGGTGCCACGCTGACCAATCGAGAAGTGCCCTGGTCACCAAGGAGGTAGGACGACTTGTGAATGAGTCGACATTTGCTCCCGGGGGTGGTCGTCCAGGCACGCCTGCGCGGGGCCACGTTCCTCCGGGGGTGGAGGCGCCTGTCGGCTCCGTCGCCGTCCACACCTTCTCGGCACACGCACACCAGGGCGGAAACGCATACCAGAGCATGGACGGTCATCACGTGAACGCCATGACCGGCAGCCAGGGCGGCGGCGAGGACACCACCCGTCTCGCCGCATCCGCCGCCTCCGACTTCGAGGACCTGTCAGAAGGTCACTTCTACGATCCGGACGCGGACTACGAGCCGGATCCCGAGTACGCCGCGACCCTCGCCCCGGACGCCGCCCGGCAGCGCCGGGAGCGCATCGGCCCCACGGGCCGCCCGCTGCCGTACTTCCCCATCCCGGGCCCGGTCACCGACCACGGCCCGGCGAAGGTCATCGCCATGTGCAACCAGAAGGGCGGCGTCGGCAAGACCACGTCCGCCATCAACCTGGGCGCGGCGCTGGCCGAGTACGGCCGCCGCGTGCTGCTCGTGGACTTCGACCCGCAGGGCGCCCTCTCCGTCGGCCTCGGCGTCAACCCCATGGAACTGGACCTCACGGTCTACAACCTGCTCATGGAGCGGGGCATGGCGGCCGACGAGGTGCTGCTCAAGACGGCCGTGCCTAACATGGACCTGCTCCCCAGCAACATCGACCTCTCCGCCGCCGAGGTGCAGCTGGTGAGCGAGGTGGCCCGGGAGCAGACGCTGCAGCGCGCGCTGAAGCCGCTGCTGGCCGAGTACGACTACGTCGTCATCGACTGCCAGCCGTCGCTGGGGCTGCTCACGGTCAACGCGCTGACCGCGGCGCACAAGGTGATCGTGCCGCTGGAGTGCGAGTTCTTCGCGCTGCGCGGGGTCGCGCTGCTCACCGAGACGATCGAGAAGGTCCAGGAGCGGCTCAACCCCGACCTGGAGCTGGACGGCATCCTCGCCACGATGTACGACTCGCGGACCGTGCACAGCCGCGAGGTGCTGGCGCGCGTCGTCGAGGCGTTCGACGACCACGTCTACCACACGGTCATCGGGCGCACCGTCCGCTTCCCCGAGACCACCGTGGCCGGCGAGCCCATCACCTCGTACGCGTCGAACTCCGTGGGCGCGGCCGCCTACCGCCAGCTCGCCAGGGAGGTGCTCGCCCGGTGCCACGCCGAGTGAGCCTGCCCGGGGCCGACGAACTATTCCGCACCACCGGGGGGACCGCGCTCCAGTCGTCCACACCGCAGTCGGACCGGCAGCGGGCCAACGGCGAGGCGACCGGCGGTACGCCGCGCGTGCCGGCGCCGAGCCGGGAGAGCGACTCGGAGGCCGTGGCGGCCGGTTCGGAGGCGGAGTCCGGCGCGGACGCCGGGGAGGCGGGCGCGGAGGACTCCGGTGGCTCCGGCGGCGATCCGGGCGCCGGCCCGCGGGACGCGCGCGGGGGGTCCGGCGGCAAGGCCGGCCCGGCGGCTCCGGCGGGCGGCACGCGCCCGGCCGGCGGGCCCGCCCGGCGGGACCCGGAGGCGACGGAGCACGGCGGCCGGGAGCCGGGCGCGGACACCGGTCCCGGCGGCCGGACCCGGCAGGACGAGCGCGAGCCGGGCGCCCAGGCGCGTACGAAGTCCGCGCGGCAGAGCGGCGGTTCGGCCGCGGCCGCCCAGCCCAGACGCGGCCGGGGCCGCGGCGCGGCCCGGCGGCCCAGCGGCCGGGAGCGGCACGACGAGAAGATCACGGTCTACGTCTCCGCCGAGGAGTTGATGGACCTGGAGCACGCCCGGCTCGTGCTCCGCGGCGACCACGGCCTGGCGGTGGACCGCGGCCGCATCGTCCGCGAGGCCGTCGCGGTGGTCCTGGCCGACCTGGAGTCGCGCGGCGACGCGAGCATCCTCGTACGCCGCCTGCGCGGCCGCTGACGCCGGCGCCCGTACGTCCGCCGGCACCGGCCGGCACCGCCCCCGTCCGCCGCCCGGCCGTACCGGGCGACCGCGCCGCCGCCCCGCCGGACGGAAACCGGGCGCGCGCCGCTCCGGGCGATACGCTGCGAGCGATGGACGACAGGCACGACGACCCGCAGCGCCCCGCGCGTACCGCCCGGCGCTCCCTCGGCCGCGGCCCCGGGGTCGCCGCGACGCCCACCAGGCCCGCTCCGCCGCCCGCCGACCCGGATCCGGTGCGGGAGCCGTTCCCCGAGCCGATGCCCCTGCCGCAGCCGGACCCGGCGCCCGTGCCCGGGCGGCCGGAGCCGTCCCCGCTGCCCATCCCGGGGCCCGCCCCGCGCCCCGACGAGCCGAGCCCGGCCCCGGAGCCGGGTCCGGGCGAGCCCGAGCCGGAGCCGGAGACCGAGCCCGCGCCGGCGGGTCCCGGCGGCGCGGACCCGGACGAGGTGCCGGACGAGACGCCGGACGAGGACCCCGCCCCGGAGAACCGCCCCGGGCCCGACCCCGGCCCGGCGGCCGGCACGGACCCGGCAGCGGACCCGGACGCCGACCCCGACGACGGCGCCTTCCGGGTCCGCCTCGCCAACTTCGAGGGCCCCTTCGACCTCCTCCTGCAGCTCATCTCGAAGCACAAGCTGGACGTCACCGAGGTCTCCCTGCACCGCGTCACCGACGACTTCATGGCCCACATCCGCGCCATGGGCCCCGACTGGGACCTCGACCAGACCACCGAGTTCCTCGTCGTCGCCGCGACCCTCCTCGACCTCAAGGCCGCCCGCCTGCTGCCCGCCGCCGAGGTCGAGGACGAGGAGGACCTCGCGCTGCTGGAGGCCCGCGACCTGCTGTTCGCGCGGCTGCTGCAGTACCGCGCGTACAAGGAGATAGCGGGCATCTTCCAGCGCCGGCTGGCGGACGAGTCGCTGCGCCACCCCCGTACCGTCGGGCTGGAGCCGCACCACGCGGCGCTGCTGCCCGAGGTGGTCATCAGCATCGGCCCGGAGGGCTTCGCCCGGCTCGCGGTCAAGGCGATGCAGCCGAAGCCCGTGCCCCAGGTCTACGTCGAGCACATCCACGCCCCGCTCGTCAGCGTCCAGGAGCAGGCGCAGGTCGTGGTCGAGCGGCTGCGCGCACACGGCGCCGTGAGTTTCCGGGAGCTGATCGCCGACGCCCCGGACCCGCTGACCGTCGTGGCCCGGTTCCTGGCGCTGCTGGAGCTGTACCGGGAGCGGGCGGTGGCGCTGGACCAGGAGGGGGCGTTGGAGCCGCTGACGGTGCGGTGGACGGGGCAGGAGGACGTGGTGCCGGTGGTGACCGACGAGTTCGACACGGCGCCCGCCGCCGCGGACGACGGCGGCGGCAACGGCCGGGGCGCAGGCGCAGGCGAAGGCGAGGACGGGCGATGAGCGACGCAGTGACCGACGCGACGGACGGGACGGCCGCACCGGACGCGGCGAACGGGACGGGCGCACCGGACGCGGCGGACGCCGCCAACGCGGCTGACGCGCCGGACCCGGCGGCCCCGCAGCCGCAGCCCGGCGAGCCGCCCGCGAACCCCGCCGCCGAGCTGCCGCTGCGCCCGGCCCTCGAAGCCGTTCTCATGGTCGTCGACGAGCCCGTCACCGCCGAGCACCTGGCCAAGGTCCTCGACCGCCGCCCCCGCGAGATCGCCGACGCCCTGCGCGAGCTGTCCGACGAGTACACCGTCCAGGGCCGCGGCTTCGACCTGCGCCACGTCGCCGGCGGCTGGCGCTTCTACACCCGCGCCGCGTACGCGCCCGCCGTCGAGGGCTTCGTGCTCGACGGCCAGCAGTCCCGGCTCACCCAGGCCGCGCTGGAGACCCTCGCGGTCGTCGCGTACCGCCAGCCGGTCTCCCGCTCCCGCGTCTCCGCGGTCCGCGGCGTCAACTGCGACGGCGTCATGCGCACGCTGCTCCAGCGCGGGCTCATCGAGGAGGCGGGCACGGAGGACGGAACAGGTGCGATCCTGTACAGGACGACGAACTACTTCCTGGAGCGGATGGGCCTGCGCGGCCTGGACGAACTCCCCGAGCTGGCCCCGTTCCTCCCGGACGCGGACGCGGTGGAGGGCGAGTCCCAGGAGGGCGTCCCGTCGTTCGACGTGGACGACGACACCTGACCAACCAAGGGACTGACGGAAAGCTCGATGCGAAGCAGCGGCGGCAGGAACAGCAGGAAGCCCTCGGGCTCCGACTCCCGGGGAGCGGGCGGCAAGCGCGGCGCCCCACAGCGCGGTCAGGGCCGCCCCCGCCCCGAGGAGCGGCGGTACGAGAAGTCCGGCACCCCCCAGGGCGGCCGCCCCGGGGCCCCGGGGAAGGGGGGCCGGGGGCGCGGCGGCGCGCCGGGCCGGCCCGGGCGCTCCCGCGAGTACGACGCGCAGCTGGAGGAGCGGGCCAGGGCCCGGCACCCGGGGGCGCAGCGCAAGCTGCCGAAGACGTTCGGCGAGCCCGAGGGCGAGCGGCTGCAGAAGGTGCTGGCACGGGCCGGCATGGGGTCGCGGCGTGCCTGCGAGGAGCTGATCGACCAGGCGCGGGTCGAGGTCAACGGGCGCGTCGTCACCGAGCAGGGGCTGCGCGTCGACCCGGAGAAGGACGAGATCAAGGTCGACGGGCTGACCGTGGCCACGCAGTCGTACCTGTTCTTCGCCCTCAACAAGCCCGTCGGCGTCGTCTCCTCGATGGACGACCCGGAGGGCCGGCAGAACCTCGGCGACTACGTCGACAACCGCGAGACGCGGCTCTTCCACGTCGGCCGGCTGGACACCGAGACCGAGGGCATCATCCTGCTCACCAACCACGGCGAGCTGGCCCACCGCCTCACCCACCCCCGCTACGGCGTGAAGAAGACCTACCTCGCCGCCGTCCAGGGCCCGCTCCCGCGCGACCTCGGCAAGCAGCTGAAGAACGGCGTCCGGCTCGACGACGGCTACGCCAAGGCCGACGACTTCCGGGTGGTTCAGAACACCGGCAAGAACTACCTCGTCGAGGTGGTGCTGCACGAGGGCCGCAAGCACATCGTGCGGCGGATGCTCGCCGAGGCGGGCTTCCCCGTCGACAAGCTGGTACGGACCCGCTTCGGCCCGATCGCGCTGGGCGACCAGAAGTCCGGCTGGCTGCGCCGGCTCACCAACACCGAGGTCGGGATGCTGATGCGGGAGGTCGGGCTCTGACGGCCCGGGCCGCCGCGGCGCCCGTGCCTCCTCCCGGCGTGCCTCCTCCCGGCGTGCCTCCCTCGGCGCTGCGCCCGGCGGCCTCCCCGCGCCCCGCGGGCGGGCCGCCGCGTATCCTTGCGCCGTGCGTACCGCCCTCGTCATCGGCACCGGCCTCATCGGCACCTCCGCCGCCCTGGCGCTGACCCGCAGAGGCGTCACGGTCTATCTGCAGGACGAGGACGCCGACCAGGCCCGCACCGCCGCGGCCCTCGGGGCCGGCAGCGACGAGCCGCCCCCCGCGCCCGTGGACCTCGCCGTCGTCGCCGTGCCGCCCGCGCTCACCGGCCCCACCCTCGCCGACGCCCAGCGCCGCGGCGCCGCCCGCGGCTACCTCGACGTCGCCAGCGTCAAGGGCGGCCCCCGCCGCACCCTGCGGGAGCTGGGCGGCGACCTCGCCCGCTACATCGGCAGCCACCCGATGGCCGGCAGCGAGCGGTCCGGCCCGCTGGCCGCCTCCGCGGAGCTGTTCGAGGGCCGGCCGTGGGTGCTGAGCCCGGACGGGACCACCGACACCGAGGTGCTGAACCTCGCGCTGGAGCTGGTCGCACTCTGCCGCGCCGTGCCCGTGGTGATGGACGCCGACGCCCACGACCGCGCCGTCGCCCTCGTCTCGCACACCCCGCAGCTGGTCTCCAGCATGGTCGCCGCGCGGCTGGAGGACGCCGAGGAGGCCGCGGTCCGGCTCTGCGGGCAGGGCATCCGGGACGTCACCCGCATCGCCGCCTCGGACCCGGCGATGTGGATCGACATCCTCTCCGCCAACCCCGGCCCGGTAGCCGAGGTGCTGTCCGAGGTCGCCGCCGACCTCGACGAGACGGTGCGGGCGCTGCGCGCGCTGCAGGCCGCCGACGACGGCAAGCGCCGCACCGGCGCCGCCGGTATCGAGGACGTGCTGCGCCGCGGCGGCGCCGGCCGCGAGCGGGTGCCCGGCAAGCACGGTGCGGCCCCCGCGGAGTACGAGACCGTCACCGTGCTCATCGGCGACCGGCCGGGCGAGCTGGCGCGCATCTTCGCCGACGCCGGCGCGGCCGGGGTCAACATCGAGGACGTGCGCATCGACCACGCCACCGGGCAGCAGGCCGGGCGCGTACAGCTCATGGTCGAGCCGCCGGCCGCGCAGGCGCTCACCGCCGCGCTGCGGGAGCGCGGGTGGCCGCTGAGGCAGTGACCGAGACCCGCGCAGGTACCAGTAACCTGGTCCCGCACACGTCGACCCGGTTAACCCGGACGTATTCCTGAGGAAGGGTGTCGTACGCCCCGTGGACAGCGCTGCCAGGGCCCAGCGGGCCCCCGTGATCGTCGCCATCGACGGCCCCGCCGGCACCGGCAAGTCGAGTACGTCCCGGGCCGTGGCCGCCCGGCTCGGCCTGCGCTATCTCGACACCGGCGCGCAGTACCGGGCCGCCGCCTGGTGGATGCTGGGCAACGGCGTGGACGTGCGCGACCCCGCCGCGGTCGCCGCCGCAGCGGAGAAGCCGCAGATCGTCTCCGGTACCGACCCGGCGGCGCCCACGGTCACCGTCGACGGCGCCGACGCCGCGGGCCCGATCCGTACCCGGGAGGTCACCGCCGCGGTCAGCGCCGTCAGCGCGGTGCCGGAGGTACGGGCTCGGATCACCGCGCTGCAGCGGTCCATCGCGGCGGAGTCGGTGAAGAGCGGCGGGATCGTGGTCGAGGGCCGGGACATCGGCACGACGGTGCTGCCGGACGCGGACGTCAAGATCTTCCTCACCGCCTCGGAAGAGGTGCGCGCCGCCCGCCGCAGCGGCGAGCTGAAGGGGAAGGACGCGAGCGACCTGGCCGCCACGCAGGCGTCGATCGCCCGGCGCGACGCCGCCGACGCCGGCCGCAAGGTCTCGCCGCTCGCCAAGGCCGCCGACGCCATCGAGGTGGACACGACGGAGCTGACCCTGGAGCAGGTCATCCAGTGCGTCGTCACCCTCGTCGAAGAGAAGCAGCAGGGTCGGTGACCGAACCGGCCGGCGCGGTGCCGGAGACACGGGGTGCGCTCGTCGGGCGGCGGATGTCCGCGCCCGTGATGCACGGCTACTTCAGGCCGCGGATACTCGGCGCCTGGCGGGTGCCCGCCAGCGGGCCCGTCATCCTGGCCGGGAACCACTCCCACAACGTCGACGGCCCGCTGCTCATGGGCACCGCGCCGCGGCCGGTGCACTTCCTGATCAAGCAGGAGGCGTTCGTCGGGGTCGTCGGCTGGTACCTGCGCACCATCGGCCAGCTGGCCATCGACCGCACCACCGTCGACCGCGCGGCGATCACCCGCGCGCTGGGCGTGCTGGACGACGGCGGGGTGCTCGGGATCTTCCCGGAGGGCACCCGGGGCGAGGGCGACTTCTCCTCGATCCGCGCCGGCCTCGCGTACTTCGCGGTGCGCTCCGGCGCCCCGGTGGTGCCGGTCGCGGTGCTGGGCACGGCGGAGCGGCGCAGCCGCGTGCTCAAGGCGCTGCCGCCGGTGCGCTGCCCGGTGGACATCGTCTTCGGCGAGCCCTTCCAGGCCGGTTCCGCGGACGGGCGGCGTACGCGCAAGGCGATGGATGAGGCGACGCTGCGCATCCAGGACCGGCTGACCACGCACCTGGCCGCCGCCAGGCGCGATACTGGCCGCTAGGGCGCGGAGCCCGGCAGACCGGGCCGTGTGCGCGGCCGAGAACGCAAGGACGAGGAACGTGATGAGCGAGACCGGCAGCTCCCCGGAGCACGCCCCGGACGGCACAGCCTACGGCGACGGGCCCGGGGAGCCGGAGCACGGGGAGCTGGGCGACGCCGAGTACGCCGAGTTCATGGAGCTGGCCGCCGAGGAGGGCTTCGACCTCGACGAGGTCGAGGGCGACCTCGCGCGGGCCGGGCACGGCCCGCTGCCCGTGGTGGCGGTCGTCGGCCGGCCGAACGTCGGCAAGTCGACCCTGGTGAACCGCATCCTCGGCCGCCGCGAGGCCGTCGTGGAGGACCGGCCCGGCGTCACCCGCGACCGGGTGTCGTACGAGGCCGAGTGGGCCGGCCGCCGCTTCAAGGTGGTCGACACCGGCGGCTGGGAGCAGGACGTGCTCGGCATCCACGCCTCCGTCGCGGCGCAGGCCGAGTTCGCGGTGGAGGCCGCGGACGCCGTCGTCTTCGTGGTCGACGCGCAGACCGGCGCCACCGACACCGACGAGGCCGTCGTGAAGATGCTGCGCCGGGCCGGCCGGCCGGTGGTGCTCTGCGCCAACAAGGTCGACGGGCAGGCGGGCGAGGCGGAGGCGGCGTACCTGTGGTCGCTCGGCCTCGGCGAGCCCCACCCGGTCTCCGCGCTGCACGGCCGCGGCACCGGCGACATGCTCGACGCGGTGCTCGCCGCGCTGCCGGACGCGCCGGCGCAGACGTTCGGCGGCGGGCTCGGCGGCCCGCGCCGGGTGGCGCTCATCGGGCGGCCGAACGTCGGCAAGTCGTCCATGCTCAACAAGCTCGCCAGGGAGGACCGCGTCGTCGTGGACGACGTCGCGGGCACCACCCGCGACCCGGTGGACGAGCTGATCCAGCTCGGCGGGAAGACCTGGCGCTTCGTCGACACCGCCGGCATCAGGCGGCGCGTCCACCTCCAGGAGGGCGCCGACTACTACGCCTCGCTGCGCACCGCCGCCGCGCTGGAGAAGGCGGAGGTCGCCGTCGTCCTCGTGGACGCCGGCGAGACGCTGACCGTGCAGGACACCCGGATCCTCTCCATGGCGGTCGACGCCGGCCGGGCGCTGGTCATCGCGTACAACAAGTGGGACCTGCTGGACGAGGAGCGCCGCTTCTACCTGGAGCGCGAGATCGAGCGCGACCTCGTGCAGGTGCAGTGGGCGCCGCGGGTCAACGTCTCGGCCCGCACCGGACGGCACATGGAGAAGCTGGTGCCGGCGCTGGAGACGGCGCTGTCGGGCTGGGAGACGCGGGTGCCGACCGGCAGGCTCAACGCCTTCCTGGGCGAACTGGTGGCCGGCCAGCCGCACCCGGTGCGCGGCGGCAAGCAGCCGCGGATCCTGTTCGGCACCCAGGCCGGCACCCGGCCGCCGCGGTTCGTGCTCTTCGCCTCCGGCTTCATCGAGGCGAACTACCGCCGGTTCATCGAGCGGCGACTGCGCGAGGAGTTCGGCTTCGCGGGCAGTCCGATCCGGATCTCGGTACGGGTGCGGGAGAAGCGGGGCCGCAAGAAGTAGCGGCCCCGGCTCCGGGTGGGCGCGGGGTCAGCGGGCGTCGTCCTCGGCCGCGCGGGCGTCGTGGCGGTGCCGGTGGAGGTGGGACCGCAGGCGCCCGGCGGCCGGCGGGGCCGGCAGCGACGGGCGGGCGGTGTTCATGATCGCGTCGAAGCGGAGCTGCTCCTCGCCCGTGCGGTCCCCGGGCAGCGCCCGGAAGAGCCGGCGGTACTCGGCGAACAGGGCGTCGTAGATCGGCGTCCCCGAGGTGCGGGCGGCCGCGTGGGGCTCGTGGGCCGGGCGCATGCCGGGAATCGCGTGGTATCGGTGCACATCCTGTGCAACGAAGGCGCGGCACGCGGGGATGCGGGTGCGCGCTGCTCCGATCAGGTGCCGGTCAGGGGCATCGTCGCGCCGACGAGCAGCCCGCGCCCGGCGGCCTGCGCCAGCGCCCCGCCCAGCAGGTCCTCGCGCGGCTGCCGGCCGATCGCGCCGGCGGGCGCCGCGTACACCAGCACCTCCCGCTCCTTGGCCGCGGCGGCCCGCCAGCCGTCCGAGACGTGCAGCGGCTGGTGCGCCTGCCACCAGGCCGTCTGCGGCTGCCCGGCCGTGCCGGGCTGCATCACCGCGTGCAGCTGGCCGGCGACGAGCAGCACGGACCAGCCGGTGACCGGGGCCGGCGGCTTGGCCATGCCCATCACGGGCAGGAAGCCGCTCTCGATGAGCAGCGGCAGGAAGTCGTCGCCGGGGCCCTCGGAACCGGGCCGGACGACGGGCGCCGTGGGCTCGACGACGAGCGCGGGCCGCGGCTCGTCGCCGCACATCACCAGCCCGCAGGTGACGCCGAGGACCGCCTGCGACTCGCCGGTGTCGCCCACGGGGGCGGCGGAGGCACCGGCCTCGGCGGGGGCGGGCGAGGGCGCGACCGGGGCGGGGGGCGCGGCGGCGCCGGCCGGGGCGGGGACCGGCGCCGGGGCCGCGGCGGCGACCGGGGGCGCGGAGGAGTGCGGGACGGCGCCCGCGAGCGGCTGTGCCGTTGTCTGTGCCGGGGTCTGTGCCGGGGCCGGGGCCGGGGCCGGGGCCTGGGCCTGGGCCTGCGGCTGAGCCGGCGTCTGCGGCTGTGCCGGGGCGGGGTCCGGGGCCGGGGTCTGCTCGGGGCCGTCGTCCGCGGTGATCGAACGGACGGCGCCCTGCAGTTGCTCCTCGGAGACCGGGACCACCTGCGACGGGATGCAGGCGGCGTGGGCGAAGGCGAGCACCGCGGTCTCCTCGCCCACGAAGAGCACGGTGCTCGTCTGCTCCTGCGCGGAGTCGCCGGGGGCGCGGCAGGAGGTGCAGTCGTACGCGCCGGGGGCGGACTCCCCGGCGACGAGCCGGTCCGCCTCCTCGTCGCCGATCTCGGCACGTACGGCGTCGCTCACTTCGAGCATGCGGGGCACGAGTCGCTCCTCGGTGTCGTGGTGCTGGTTCATCTGGGCACAACGGGCGACCTGTGTGCGGAGTCACGCCTCGGGCGGCGATTGCCGGAACGGTGCGTACGGACGGTAGGGAGTCGGTCGGAAATTCTCACCGTGGGTCAACTGATGTACGAATCACGGCCGTTGGTGCCGTGAGCCGAGCCACAGCACGACCGGAGATTTGCCGGAGAAAGCCTGTTTTGACCGGCGCGACGGCCTGTCCGGTATTGATCGATACCCACGGTAACCCCCAACTGGCCTCGAATGATGGGGTCTTGGTTGATTACGCCCGACAAGGCTGCCTAGATTCGGCCGCCGCGTGCACCGAGCACCGCCCGGGCAGGGGACCCGGGGCCACCGAGAGGAACGTATGCCTTTCCCGAAGGGCGACATACGCGCCACCCGCAGTGACCGTACGACCAGTGAGGCAGGCACCACCATCAGCACCAGCAGGACACGCAGGAACGCCGCCGTCGTCACCGGAGCCGCCGCGCTCCTCACCCCCCTCGCGCTCCTCGCCACCGCCGCGCCGGCGGGCGCCGCGGACAGCGGGGTGTGGGACCGCATCGCCCAGTGCGAGAGCGGCGGCGACTGGTCCATCAACACCGGCAACGGCTACTACGGCGGACTCCAGTTCGCCGCCTCCACCTGGGAGGCCTACGGCGGCACCGCCTACGCCCCCACCGCGGACCGGGCGAGCCGGGAACAGCAGATCGCGGTCGCCACCAAGGTGCAGGCCGCGCAGGGGTGGGGCGCCTGGCCGCACTGCTCCGTCCAGGCCGGCGCCGCCGGCGAAGCGCCCGCGGTGAACGCCCCCGCGACCGGAGAGCCGTCGGCGCCGGCGGAGCGCACGGAGCCGCGCACGGAGCCGCGGGCGGACCGCGACGAGGGGCAGCGGCAGCCGCTGCGGCGCGGCGACGGCAACTACACCGTCAGGGCCGGCGACACGCTCAGCCGCATCGCCGCCGCGCACGGCACCGGCTGGCGCGAGGTCTACGAGGCCAACCGCGACGTCATCGGCGGCGACCCGGACGTCATCCTGCCGGGCCAGCGCCTGCACGTCTGACGCGCCACGGCGCCCCTGTCTCGGCGGGCTCGCCGCTGAACACCACGTTGCCGCGACGGAGTTCGTGCACCACCGTCGCCGCGGCCGCCAGGCCGGGCGGCAGGCTCTGCTCCGCGACGACGACGGTGGCGGCGAGCCCGCCGAGCAGTTCGTACGTACGGGCCGCCACCGCGGCCGACATCCCCTGGCCCGGCTCGTCGAGCAGGACGAGCCGGGCGGGGGACAGCAGCGCCCGGGCGACCGCCAGCATCCGCTGCTCGCCGCCCGAGAGCGTGCCCGCGCGGCGCGCCGGCAGCCGCGCCAGCTCCGGATACGCCGCCAGCGCGGGCCCGGCGTCGCCGCCGGGGGCCGCGAGCCGCAGGTTCTCCGCGACCGTCAGCGAGCCGAACACCGCGCGCACCTCGGGCGTCAGCGACAGCCCGCGGCGGGCGCGGGCGTACGCGGGCGTCCGCGTGACGTCCTCGCCGCGCCACACCACGCGGCCCGCGGCCAGCGGCACGGTCCCGGCGAGGGCGCGCAGCGCGGTCGTCCGGCCGGAGCCGTTGCGGCCGAGCAGCACCGTGAGCCGGCCGGCGGGCACGGCGAGGTCGACGCCGTGCAGGGCCTCCAGCGGGCCGTAGCGGACGCGGGCGCGGTGCAGGGCGATCTCGATGCTCACGGCGCCTCCGCGGGCGCCGTGCCGGTCGCCGCGAGCACGTGGGCGGCGGTGCCGGAGGCGGCGATGCGGCCGGCGGACATCGCGTAGACGGTGTCGGCGAGTTCGCCGACGAGTTCGAGGTCGTGCTCGACGACGAGCAGGGCCGTGCCGTCCGCGGCGAGGGCGCGCAGGATGCGGACGAGCGCGGCGGTCTCGGCGAGGTCGAGGCCGGCGGCCGGTTCGTCGAGGAGCAGCACGCGGGGACCGCCGGCGAGCGCGCGGCCGAGTTCGACGCGGCGCAGGGTGCCGGTGGGCAGGTCCGCGGCGGGGGCGTCGCGCAGCGGCCCGTCGAGGCCGAGCAGCCGCAGCACCCGGCCGGTGGCCGCGGGGTCGCGGACACGCCCCTGCTCGGCGCCGACGCCGACGTTCTCGGCGACGGTGAGGGAGGGGAAGACGGCCGGCTGCTGGAACGTCCGCGCCAGCCCGAGCCGGGTCCGCGCGTGCGCACTGAGCCGGGTGACGTCCCGCCCCCCGAGCACGACGCGCCCGGCCCGGGGCCGCAGCGTCCCGGCGAGACAGTGGAACAGGGTGGACTTGCCGGCCCCGTTGGGCCCGACGAGGGCGGTGACCCGCCCCGGGACGACGCGGATGTCGACGTCGGAGAGCACGGAGAAGTCCCCGTACGAGACGGATACGCCCTGCGCGACGAGCACGGGGTCGCCTGCGGCGGGCCCCCCGGGCCCGCGGAGTCCGCCGCCGGCGGGCGAACCGGCCGCCGCGGGGCCCGGGGCGGCGGGTGGGGTGCCGCCGGTCGTGCGGGCGCGCGTCCGCCGCAGCCGCGAGGCGGTCCGGCGGACCACACCACCGCGGGCCGGCCGCGTTCCGTCACCGGAGCCGGGGCCGCCGCCCCCCGGCCGCGGGGCTTCGCCCGGACCGGCCCCCGGCGTGTCCCGCTCGCCGACCCCCGCCGCGTCCCCCGCCGGTTGCGAGTCGCCGCGAGCGGGCCGGTGGGCTTCGCGCGGCTCGGGCTCGGGCACGGCCGCGCCGCCGACGGCCCGGCCGTGCCGTGCCGTCCCCGCCGGGGATGTCTTCGCGTCGCCCGGACCCTGCGCCGAAGGCGCCGAGAGGCCACCGGCCGCCGTCAAGCCGGAGCCGGGACCCGCGGCTCCGCCGGTTCTGCGCGCCGACGGCGGCCCGGCCCCGGCGACCCCCGCCGGAGGCGCTTCCCGCTCCGTGGCCTGTGCCGGAGGTGTTCCCTGCTCCGTGGCCTGTGCCGGAGGCGCTTCCTGCTCCGCGGCCCCTGCCGGAGGCGTTCCCTCTTCCGTGACCCCCGCCGGAGGCGCCGCCTCCACCGCGATCCGCGCCGGAGGCGCCTGGCCGGCCGCCAGGGCGGCGCGTACCCGCCGGCCCAGCGGCGTCAGCCTCCGCGGCCGTGTCCAGCGCGACGCCGCCCGGCGCAGGGCCTCGTACAGGCCGCCGGGGAAGCGGCCCAGCAGCACCGCCAGGACGCCGATGACCGCCGCCGCCATCCCGCCGCGGGTGCCCGCGTCCAACCCCACCAGCAGCGCCGACGCCAGCAGCGCGCCCAGCATGCTGTCCGCGCCCACGACGACCACCGCCGCGAACCACAGCAGTCCCCGCACCGGGTCGAAGGCGTGCGGGTCGAACGCCCGCGCGCCCATGGCCAGCATGCCCCCGCCCAGCGCCGCGAGCGCCGCGCCCGCCGCGAACGCGGCGACCTTCAGCGACGGCACCGGCACCCCCGCCGCCGCGGCGCCGGACTCGTGGTCCCGCATCGCCGCCAGCGCTCGCCCCGGGCGGCCCCGGCGCAGCGCCCACGCCGCGGCCACCGCACCGGCGAGCAGCAGCAGTTCGAGTACGTAGAACGCCCGGTCGCCGGTGAAACCGGCGGGCCGCCCCAGCGTCAGCCCCGACGTCGCGTACGGCTGCGCGAAGACGAAGCGGCTCACCGCCACCCCCACCGCCAGCGTCACCAGCGCCAGCGCCAGGCCCTGCCGCCGGATCGCCGGGTAACCGGTGAGCAGCCCCAGCGGCGCCACCAACAGCACCGCGACGCCGAGCGCCACCAGTTCCGGCAGCGCCGGCAGCCCCGGGAACCGCCCCGCCGCGAGCAGCGCCGTGAACAGCGCCCCGAGCCCCGCGTACGCCGCCTGCCCCAGCGAGACCTGGCCGCCGCGCCCCGTGACGACCACCAGCGACAGCAGGACCACCGCCAGCGCCGGCACCTGGACCGACGTGGTCAGGTCGGAGCCCGCGAAGCCCAAAGGCAGCAGGAACAGCACCCCGGCGACCAGCCACGCCCGGCCGTCGCCGGCGGCCGTGTCCAGCGTGTCGGCCGGCGCCCGCAGGAAGCCGTCGCCGCCGGACCAGACCCCGATACGGGGCAGGGCGAGCGCCGCCACCAGCAGCAGCACCGCGAAGAGGTTCGCACCCAGCGCCTGCACCACCTCCTCGCCCCGCCCCCCGGGGTGCAGCCGGGTCAGCTGCGCCTGCGCCACGCCGACCGCCAGCGCCACCGCCACGACGGCCGGCAGGCTCCGCAGCCCGGCCGCGACCGCGACCCCGATGACGGCCAGCACCAGCAGCGGCAGCCCGTACGGGTCGAGGCGGTACTCCGGCGCCAGCAGCGCGCCGGTGACGCCCGCGGTGAACGTGCCGAACGCCCAGCCGGCGTCGGCGACCCGGTCCGCGTCGATGCCGCTGAGCGCGGCGAGCCGGCGGTTGTCGACGACCGCGCGCAGCTCGCGCCCGAACCGGGTCCACCGGGTGACCGCCGCGACCGCGGCGGCCAGCGCCACCGCCGTGCCGAGCTGCACCCACGGGTCGGACGGCAGCAGTTCGGGCGCGTCCGTCCGCGCCCCCGTACCCCAGAGCAGGCCCGCCGCGCCCATCAGCAGCACGAACACCCCGAGCGAGGCCACCAGCGCCTGCGCGCCGCCCGCGCCCGCCCCGCCGGACCGCAGCACCGACAGCGGCCGGAAGACGAACCGCCCCGTCAGCAGCCCGATGCCGGGGGCGACGACGAGCAGGCTGACGGCGGCCGCCGCCCACAGCGGCCAGTTCCAGCCGACGGCGAGCTGGCGCATGACGTACGCGGTGAACATCGCGACCGCGCCGTGCGCCAGGTTGAGCACCCCGGTGGCGCGGTAGGTGACGACGACGCCGATGCCGGTGAGCGCGGCGGCGGCGCCCACCGCGAGCCCGGCCAGGGTCAGTTCGTACGTGAGCGACACCTCACGCCTCCGGCGCGGCGTCCGGCGGCCCGGGGCCCGGCCCGGGGAGGGCGGGCGGCTCGCAGACCGGGCACGGCGCCAACGGCCCGTCCCCGTCCGGGACGTCGGCCGCGACGGGTGCCGCGCCGGGCTTGCCGCCGACGAGGGGGCAGCCCGGACGGTGGTAGAGCGTCCCGCCGGGCACCGCCAGGTACGGGGCGTCCCCGCCGCCCTCCGCCGCCGGCCCGGGGCCGGGGGCCGGGCCGGCCTGGGCGCCCGGTGCCTCGCCCTGCCCGTCCCCGTCCGCCGCGACCAGCAGCCCGTACAACTCCTCCACCCGCGCGGCCGCAAGCCCCTGGTCGCCGCGCGACAGCAGCACCGCCCCGGCGACGATCAGCGCCGCCCCGGGGATCGTGCAGGACGCCAGGTACGGGATCTGCCGCTCGGCGAACCGCTCGCCGGACACGCCGTACCAGCCGACGGCGCACAGCACGGCCCCGGCGGCGAGGGCGGCCCAGCCGCCCCACTGCAGGGCGGCGGCCTTCAGCGAGTGCCCGCGCGCCGGGCCGGTCTGCCGCATTCTGCCCCCTGTGCATGTCCGCCGCTTGGGATGCACTATGCCGTGTGTGGTGGTACTACGCAGTAGTACCACCGCGGATCGGCGGGACACTCGACGCATGACGACGTTCAGGGGTGAGGACCGATGACCCGAGGAGCACGCACGCGGAGCGCCGCGTGGCTGGCCGCCGCGGTACTGCTCACGGGGCTGGGCGCGGCCGGCTGCGGGGACGACGGCGGCGGCGCGGACACGCCGGACAGGACGCCGAGCGCGCCGGCCGCGGAGAGCAGCCCCGCCGCGGAGGAAAGCGACGGCGCGGACGGCGGCGACGGCGCGGCCGGTGCGCAACCGGACGACCCGGCCGCGGCGGAGAAGGAGATCAGGGAGAACTGGACGACGTTCTTCGCGCCGGACTCCGACGCCGACGCGAAGCTGGCGGTGCTGGAGGACGGCGAGGCCATGCGGCCGCTGTTGACCGCCTTCTCCGACGACGAGCGCTGGAAGCAGGTCGGTGCCGAGGTCACGGAGGTGGAGTTCGACTCGGCCGAGCAGGCGGACGTGACGTACGACATCGCGCTCCAGGGCGAGACGGTCGTGGACGGCGCCACGGGCGTCTCGGTGCTGCAGGACGGCACCTGGAAGGTGTCGAAGAAGGCCATCTGCACCCTCGTCGAGTTGAGCGAGTCGACGGGCCCCGGGTGCTGAGATGAGCCGGCCCGCGGGTGCCGCGCTGGCGGCGGCGATGCTGGTGCTGCTGGCCGCCGCCTGCGGCAGCCGGGTGCCCGAGAGCGAGTTCGCCACGCGGCGCGCCTTGCCCGAGGGGGCCCCGACCGGCGGCGCCGCGCCCTCGGGCGAGGCGCGCGGGGAGCCGGTCAGGGTCGGCGTCATCGCCAGCGAGACGAACCCGGTGGGCGACGCGTTCGGCGGGCCGCAGGCCGGCGCGCAGGCGTACTTCGCGGCGCTGAACGCCCGCGGCGGCGTGGCCGGCCGCCCCGTCGAGGTCGTCACCTGCGACGACGGCGGCAGCGGCCTCGGCAACAGCGACTGCGTGCGCGAGCTGGTGCTGAAGGAGAAGGTGTTCGCGCTCGTCGCCACCACCTCGCTGAACTACGCCGGGGCCGCGCAGGTCAGCGAGGCCGGCGTGCCGGACATCGGCGGCCAGCCGATCGGGGCCGCGTACGAGACGTACCCGCACCTCTACGGCATCTACGGCAGCCGTGCCCCGCGCACCGGCGGCGAGGCGGGCTGGGACGGCGACCTGTACGGCGGCACCGAGGTCTACCGCTACTTCAAGCGCGAGCACGGCGCCCGCACCGCCGCCGTCGTCTCGTACAACCAGGCGGCCTCGGCCTCGTACGCCCGCAGCATGACCGGCGGGCTGCGGGCCGAGGGCTACGACGTCGTCACCGAGCAGGTCGACTTCTCCCTGCCGAACTTCGACGCGGTCGCGGCCGACCTGCGCGCCCGCGGCGTCGACCTCGTCTTCGACGCCGTCGACACGGCCGGCAACGCCAAGCTGTGCCGGGCGCTCGACGAGGCCGGCGTGGAGCTGACCGCGAAGGTCACCAACGTGCAGAACTGGAACTCCACCGTCCGGGAGGACTTCGCCGACGCCGGGCGCTGCCGCAACTCCCTCTGGGCCACCGGCTCCAGCCGCAACTACGAGGACGCCGGCCACCCGGCGGTCAGGGCGTTCCGGGAGGGCATGGACCGCTACGCCGAGACCGACACCCGCTCGCAGTGGCAGCTGGAGGGCTGGGCGGCGGCGATGTGGTTCGCGGACGCCGCGAAGTCGTGCGGCGCGGAGCTGACGCGGGCGTGCGTCGAGGACTTCATGGCGCGCGCCGAGCCGTACGACGCGGACGGGCTGTTGCTGCCCACCCGCTTCGAGCGGCTCCGCGAGCCGCCCGGGACGCGGCGCACGTGCGTGTCGGCGGCCCGCTGGCGGGACGGCGCGAACGACGGCGCCGGCGGCTGGGTCAGTCAGGGCGAGATGACGGAGAACTGCTTCACGGTGCCGCAGCTGCCCTACCGGCCCTGACCCGCCCTGCCGGCCCTGACCCGCCCTGACCGGCCCTGACCGGCCGCGCGCCGCGCTCAGGGCTGCGGGTCGGGCACGTTCCGGCCGCTGTCCGGCTCCGGCTGCCCGTACGGTGCGGCGTACGGGTGGTGCAGGTCGAAGGCCGGCGACTCCGAGCGGATCCGCGGCAGGGTGGTGAAGTTGTGCCGGGGCGGCGGGCAGGAGGTGGCCCACTCCAGGGAGCGGCCGAAGCCCCACGGGTCGTCCACGTCGACCTGCTTGCCCTCCTTCGCCGTGACCCAGAGGTTGTACAGGAACGGCAGCGTGGAGATGCCGAGCAGGAAGGCGCCGACGGTGGAGATCGTGTTGAGTGTGGTGAAGCCGTCGGCGGCGAGGTAGTCCGCGTACCGCCGCGGCATGCCCTCGACGCCCAGCCAGTGGTGGACGAGGAACGTGGCGTGGAAGCCGACGAAGAGGGTCCAGAAGTGGATCTTCCCGAGCCGCTCGTCCAGCAGCTTCCCGGTGAACTTCGGCCACCAGAAGTAGAAGCCCGCGAAGGTCGCGAACACCACCGTCCCGAAGACCACGTAGTGGAAGTGGCCGACGACGAAGTACGTGTCCGTGACGTGGAAGTCCAGCGGCGGCGAGGCCAGCAGCACCCCGGTCAGCCCGCCGAAGAGGAAGCTGACCAGGAACCCGATCGACCACAGCATCGGCGTCTCGAAGGACAGCGACCCGTTGATCATCGTGCCGATCCAGTTGAAGAACTTCACCCCGGTGGGCACCGCGATCAGGAACGACATGAGCGAGAAGAACGGCAGCAGCACCGCCCCGGTGGCGAACATGTGGTGCGCCCAGACGACGACCGACAGGCCCGTGATGGCCACGGTGGCGCCGACCAGCATCACGTAGCCGAAGATCGGCTTGCGGGAGAAGACCGGGATGATCTCGCTGACGATGCCGAAGAACGGCAGCGCGATGATGTACACCTCCGGATGGCCGAAGAACCAGAACAGGTGCTGCCACAGCAGCGCGCCGCCCACGGAGGCGTCGAAGACCATCGAGCCGAGCTGCCGGTCGGACTCCAGCACCAGCAGAGCCGCCGCCAGCACCGGGAACGCCATCAGGATGAGGATCGAGGTGAACAGGGTGTTCCAGGTGAAGATCGGCAGCCGGAACATCGTCATACCGGGCGCGCGCATCCCGACGATCGTGGTGAGGAAGTTGACCGCGCCCAGGATGGTGCCGAAGCCGGCCAGCGCCAGGCCCATGATCCACAGGTCCGCGCCCACGCCGGGGGAGTGGACCTCGCTGTTCAGCGGCGCGTACGCGAACCAGCCGAAGTCCGCGGGCCCGCTCGGCGTGAGGTAGCTGCTCACCACGATCAGCCCGCCGAAGAGGAACAGCCAGTACGACAGCATGTTCAGCCGCGGGAAGGCCACGTCGGGCGCCCCGATCTGCAGCGGCATGATCTCGTTGGCGAACCCGGCGAAGGTCGGCGTCGCGAAGAGCAGCAGCATGATCGTGCCGTGGATCGTGAACGCCTGGTTGAACTGCTCGTGGCTGATCAGCTGCATCCCCGGCCGGGCCAGCTCCGCCCGCATCAGCATCGCGAGCAGGCCGGCGAAGAGGAAGAAGACGAAGGAGGTGATCAGGTAGAGATGCCCGATCTTCTTGTGGTCCGTGGTCGTCAGCCAGTCCACGACCACGGAGCCGTGCCGCCGGATGCGCGGGGGAGCGGGTGCCGGTGCCTCCTGTGTCGTCCCCATCGCCCGTGCACCTTCCACTCGTCGGTTCCCGTGTGACGACGCCTCGTCCACGCCACGACGGTGCCACCGGTGTACGGATCCGGCACGCTACGCGCGTTACCCGGTGTGTCGCGGGGCCGCCGTGGACATTTATGCGGAGCTGACAACGGGCACCCGCCCGGGGGAAATCCGGTGAATTCCAGGCGGACCGCCGGGTAAACAGCAGGTGCCTTTCAGGGGTGCTCGAGTTGATTTCCGACAGCCCGTCAGGAAATGCTTGTCGGACACCCGTACGAGCCCGCTTCCGGGCCGTTCCGCGGCGGGGAGGCGCTGTGACAGAAGTGTGACCCGCGGTGAACAGGGCCGGGACATCCCCGTGCGACCGGTCCTACCGCCGCCCCGACCAGGGGGCCTAGCGTGGGTCCCATGGCGACTCCACCGAACCTGCCGACCCCGTCCCCGAACCCCGACGACGCCCCCGAGGGCTACGTCGGCCTGGCCGCCGCCGACGCCGAGGAGCGGGCCAGGGGCCGCGGCTGGACCACGGTCCGCTCACTGCCCCCGGGGGCCATCATCACCATGGAGTTCATGGGCGGCCGGCTGAACTTCACCGTCCAGGACGGCCGGGTCACGCGCTGCTGGGTCGGATAGGAGGAGATCGGATAGGAGGAGAGAGGAGAGGGGACGGCCGGGCCGGCTGTTCCCGGCGGCCGGGACTCAGCGGCCCGTACGGGCCTGCGTGCGGCCGGCGGGGCGGTCCGACTGCGGCGGGCGGCGGTGCCCGCCCGGGGTGGCCGGGGGGCGCTCGTGCCGCGCGGCGTGCGGGTGCGGGCCGAGGTGTGGCCAGGCGTCCGGGCGCGGGGGCGGGCCCGTGCCGGAGCTGACCCGGGCCATCTCCCGGGGCGGCTCGTTGCCGGTGCCGGCGGCGGGGCCGGTCGGCCGCTGCGAGACGATCGAGACCCGCGTGGCCAGCGGCGACAGCGAGGCCGGCGCGGACGGGTCGCCGGCCGGGCGGCCGCGCAGCCGGTCGCGGAGGTCCAGCAGCCACGCCTCGGCGTAGGCCATGCCGGGCTCGAACCAGGGCAGGGCCAGCAGCACGAGCAGGCCGGCGACCCAGCCGAGCAGCACGTCGCTGAGCCAGTGCGTACCGAGGTAGACGGTCGTGCTGCCGACGCCCAGCGCCACCATCGCGCAGGCCACGGAGGCGGTTCTGCGGGCCCGCGGGGTCGTCGCCAGATAGGCCACGACACCCCAGGTCACGACGGCGTTCGCGGTGTGACCCGAGGGAAATATATCGCCGCCGGCCCACATCTCGTTCGAGCCGATCTCGGTGGCGTAGTGCGGGCCGAGCCGGCCCATGCCGATCTTCGCGGCCCCGACCGTGACGTTCAGCAGGAGCAGCGAGCCGCCGAGCACGAGCAGCGGGCGCAGGGTGTGCTGCCGCCAGGCGCGCCAGCCCAGCCAGGCCAGCACGGCGACGGCGGTGGGGGCGCGCTGGCCGAGCACCACGAAGTAGTCCAGGAAGGCGTGGAACTCCGGCCACTGCTTGTACGGCCGGAAGAGCATCAGCTGCCAGTCGAGGTGCACCAGCCACGACGTGGTCACGACGGCCGCGACGATCGCCGCGTAGACGGCCAGCGACGACCAGAACAGCCACAGCCGGGTCCTGGTCATGCGCGGCCGGCCGCGGTGCGGGGCCGGGCGCTCCGCCACCTTCGGACGCCTCTCTTCTGTATGCACGGAATCGACGCTACATCGCCGCGTGCTGCGGATTGACCAATCGGGCGGATCTGTAATGCCTATGTGATGTGGACTGCGTCGTCAACGGCACTTACCCCACCGCCTATTCGGGACTCTCGACTTCCGCTTTCTGGGAATATCTGAGTGCGGCCAATCGGTCAATTGTTTTTCGCGCTCCTCCGTTTATCGGAGATTCGCCGTGCCGTTGCGGGCCGTTCGCCTGGCGGTCGGCCGGTGGCCCCGGAGGTGTGACGGGCGTCACATCAGAGTCGCAAAGCTCTCAACATGTCACTTCCCGGCCCGGGAGCGGACAATCATCGCACGTCAGAGGACCCGATCGGACACGCGGAGAACAAGATCCGCCGCGCCCGGTAGCGGCACCGCCGCGCCCGGTGCGGCCGCGGCGGCGCCGCCGGCGAACTCGCGTACGCTGTCGACTCGCGCGAGTCCGGGAGGTGCGCAGATGTCAGGGACGGCCACGACCGCGGCCCCGCCGCGGAACGCTCCCGGCGCGTACGGCGCCGGCGCTGGACGCTGGACCGTGCTGGCCGTCCTCTGCTCCAGCCTGCTGCTCGTCGCCCTCGACGCGACCGTGCTGCACGTCGCCGTCCCGGCGCTGACCGAGGACCTCAAGCCCAGCGCCGTCGACCTGTTGTGGATCGTCGACGCCTATCCCCTCGTCGCCGCCTCGCTGCTCATCCTCTTCGGCACCCTCGGCGACCGCGTGGGCCGCCGCCGCGTGCTGCTCCTCGGCTACGCGACCTTCGGCCTGGCCTCGGCGCTCGCCGCCGCGGCGAGCGACCCGCACGTGCTGATCGCCGCCCGCGCGCTGCTCGGCGTCGGCGGCGCCATGATCATGCCGGCCACGCTGTCGATCCTGCGGCAGGTCTTCCCCGACCGCCGCGAGCGCGCCGCGGCCATCGGGCTGTGGAGCGCCACCGCCGCCGTCGGCGCGGCCATCGGGCCGCTGCTCGGCGGCTTCCTGCTGGAGCACTTCTGGTGGGGCTCGGTCTTCCTGGTCAACATCCCGTTCATGGTCGTCGCGGTGCCCGTGGGCCGCTGGCTGCTGCCGGAGTCCACCGCCGACGGGACCGGGCCCTGGGACGTCCTCGGTGCGCTGATCGCGGCCGCCGGCCTCTTCGGCGTCGTCCTCGCCCTCAAGCAGGCCGGCGCCGGCGACGGGCCGCTGCACCCGTCCGTCGTCGCACCGCTCGCCGCCGGCTGCGCCCTGCTCGTGCTCTTCGCACGCAGGCAGCGCCGCCGCCCCCACCCGCTCGTCGACTTCACCGTCGTCTCCCGCCGTTCCTTCGGCACCGCCGTCGGCTGCATCGTCCTCGCGCTGCTCGCCCTCGTGGGGCTGCAACTCGTCGCCGTGCAGTACATGCAGCTCGTCCTCGGCCTCAGCCCGCTGCAGACCGGGCTGCGGCTCGTCCCGCTGACCGTCGCCGCCGTGGCCGCGGGGCTCGCGGGCTCCCGGATGCTCGCCCGGCTCGGCCCGCGCGCCATGGTCGCGCTCGGCTTCCTGCTCACCGCCGTCGCCGTCACCGGGCTGACCAGCCTGGGCGGGGAGGACCGGCCGCTGCTGCTCTGCGCGGGCTTCGTGCTGCTGGGGTACGGGCTGGAGACGATCATCTTCGGCGCGTACGAGTCGATGCTCAGCGAGGCCCCGGCGGAGCAGGCCGGCGGGGTCGCGGCCATCGGCGAGACCTCGTACCAACTCGGCGCCGGCATCGGCATAGCGCTGCTCGGCAGCGTCATGAACGCCGTCTACCGCCCCGCCCTGGGCACCGTGCCCGGGGTGCCGGCGAGCGCGAGCGACGCCGCCGGCAACTCGCTCGGCGAGGCGTACGAGACCGCCGGCGAGCTGGGCGGCGCGGCGGGCGCCACGCTGCGGGCCGCCGCGCGGGACGCGTTCGTCCAGGGCATGCACGTGACGCTGGCGGTCAGCGCCGGCCTGCTGCTGCTCGGCGCGGTCACGGCGCTGCGGCTGCCCCGGTCGATGGAGTGCGGGGCGCCGCCCGGCGCCGACCGGGCACCCGGCGGCCGGTGGGAGAAGGCGGCGGGCGGGGCGCCGGACCGGGCGGCCCCGGGCCCGGTGACCCCGCTCGGCGTGCGGCGCGAGCGCGCCGCGCGCGGGCCCGTACGGCGTGTGCAAGACGTCACGCGGCGCGCGGGCAGGCTGGACGACGCCGATTACGCGCAAGTAGCGTCGGCCAGTGACCCCGATGGCCGGCCGGAGGACGACAGCCATGCCCGCAAGCAGTACGCCGCCGTTCAACCCCGCCGACCCGCTGGGAGTTGACGACCTCCTCAGCCCCGAGGACCTCGCCGTCCGCGACACCGTCCGCGGCTGGGCGGCCGACCGCGTGCTGCCGCACGTCGCCGGGTGGTACGAGCGCGGCGAGCTGCCCGGCGTCCGCGAACTCGCCCGTGAGCTGGGCGCTATGGGCGCGCTGGGCATGTCGCTGAGCGGCTACGGCTGCGCCGGGGCCTCCGCCGTGCAGTACGGCCTGGCCTGCCTGGAGCTGGAGGCCGCCGACTCCGGCATCCGGTCGCTGGTCTCGGTGCAGGGCTCACTCGCGATGTACGCCATCCGGCGCTTCGGCTCCGAGGAGCAGAAGCGGCACTGGCTGCCGCGGATGGCGACCGGCGAGGTCATCGGCTGCTTCGGCCTCACCGAGCCGGACCACGGCTCCGACCCGGCCGGCATGCGGACGTACGCCAAGCGCGACGGCGCGGACTGGGTGCTGACCGGCCGCAAGATGTGGATCACCAACGGCTCGGTGGCCGGCGTCGCCGTCGTGTGGGCCCGTACCGACGAGGGCATCCGCGGCTTCGTCGTCCCCACCGACGCACCCGGTTTCTCCGCGCCCGAGATCAGCCACAAGTGGTCGCTGCGCGCCTCGGTCACCTCCGAGCTGGTCCTCGACGACGTGCGGCTGCCCGCCGACGCCGTGCTGCCGGAGGCCGCCGGGCTGGGCGGCCCGCTGAACTGCCTGACCCACGCGCGCTACGGGATCGTCTGGGGCGCCATGGGCGCGGCCCGGTCCTCCTTCGAGGCGGCGCTGGAGTACGCCCGTACCCGCGAGCAGTTCGGCAGGCCCATCGGCGGCTTCCAGCTCACCCAGGCCAAGCTGGCCGACATGGCCGTGGAGCTGCACAAGGGCGTGCTGCTCGCGCACCACCTGGGCGTCCGGATGGACGCCGGCACGCTGCGCCCGGAGCAGGTCAGCTTCGGCAAGCTCAACAACGTCCGCGAGGCCATCGGGATCTGCCGGACGGCGCGCACGATCCTGGGGGCGAACGGCATCTCCCTGGAGTACCCGGTGATGCGGCACGCCACGAACCTGGAGTCGGTGCTGACGTACGAGGGCACGGTGGAGATGCACCAGCTGGTGCTGGGCAAGGCCCTGACGGGGCTGGACGCGTTCCGGGGCTGAGCCCGCGGCCCAGCCCCGGTCCGTCGGCCGGCGCGGTCCCCGCGTCCCCCGCGTCAGCTCTGGTTGAAGAACCCGCCCTGCGTGGGGCGCGGCACCTCGCCGGGCACGATCGCGTACTCCGCGGGGGTCAGCAGGAACACCCGCGTCGCCACCCGCTCGATGGAGCCGCGCAGCCCGAAGGTCAGCCCCGCCGCGAAGTCGACGACGCGCTTGGCGTCGGCGGCGTCCAGCATCGTGAGGTTCACGATGACGGGGACGCCCTCGCGGAAGAGTTCGCCGATCCCGCGCGCGTCGCGGAATCCGTCCGGCGACACGGTGGCGATACGGCGCCCTTTCTCCTGGGCGACCTGGGACGCCACGCGCACGCGCGGGTCCGTCGTCCAGGCGGCGTCTCCCTGGGTCTCTGCGCTGTCGTCTTCGTACCCGTCGTAGTAGCGCTCGTCATCGTTGTCGTCGACGAGGCCGAGCCAGGCACTAGCCCTGCGTACCGATCCCATGACGCCTCCTCTCTCTGCCGCGGCGTGGGCTGTCCCCGGAGCGGTCCGGAGATGTCTGTCCGCTCACCTATGGTCATCCATGATGCGGATGATGTGCCAATCAGATAGAGGGCGCGCGCCGTGTTCGTGACAGTACTGGCACAGAAACGGCTGTCGATTCGTCAGAGTTCCCCCAGCGCAGGGGGTCTGACGGGGTGACAGGAGATTCGTGCGGGGCCGGACGGGTGTTTCGGCCTCCGCTCGGGTGGTTCCCGTGCTGTTCGAGTGGTCGGGAGTCCGGCCGGGCCGGTCGGCCGGGGGCGGCGGCTTGATTGCGCCACCATGTGCCGGTGCCTACTTGTGCACACCTGTCATCGTCTGAATACTCTCAGCAGCGCTTGTCAGGGGCACGACGAGAAGAGGGCCCGCACCCCCGCGGAGGCGATCACCCGTTCCCGATCCCCTCCGGGCGAGCCCTCCCCTGTTTTCTCCGCCCCGTGGCTGCGCCTCACGGACCTGCCCGCCGGCGGGTCCCCGAGCACACTCGGAGGATTGAGTGAGGATCAAGCGCACACCCCCACTGAGCGGCACCAGGAAGCGACTCCCCCTCGTCGCGGCGCTGACCGCCGCCCTCGCCGGCGCCGCGCTCGCGGTACCCGCGTCGGGTGCGGCCCAGCCGCCGGAGGGCTTCAGCGCCGCCACCCTGGCCAGAGCCGACGACGCCGTGCTCGCCGCCGACGTCGGCGGCACCGCATGGGGCGTCGACGAGAAGTCCGGCACGCTCGTCGTGAGCGTCGACGAGACCGTGACCCCGGCCGAGGTGGCCCGGATCAAGCGGACCGCGGGCGCCGACGCCGGCGCCCTGCGGATCGAGCACATGAAGGGCAAGCTCCAGCGCTACATCAACGGCGGCCAGGCGATCTACGCCTCCGGCTGGCGCTGCTCGCTCGGCTTCAACGTGCGCAGCGGCAGCACGTACTACTTCGTCACCGCCGGGCACTGCACCGACGGCGCGGGCACCTGGTGGAGCAACTCCGCGCGCACCAACACCATCGGCCCCACCGCGGGATCCAGCTTCCCGACGAACGACTACGGGCTGGTCCGCTACAGCAACTCCGGGCAGAGCCACCCCGGCACCGTGAACCTGTACAACGGCAGCAGCCAGGACATCACCAGCGCGGCCAACGCGACCGTCGGCCAGTCCGTCCGGCGCAGCGGCTCCACCACCGGCGTCCACGGCGGCACCGTCACGGCGCTGAACCAGACCGTGAACTACGGCGGCGGCGACGTCGTCTACGGCATGGTCCGCACCAACGTGTGCGCCGAGCCCGGCGACTCCGGCGGCCCGCTGTTCTCCGGCACGACGGCCCTCGGCCTGACCTCCGGCGGCAGCGGCAACTGCTCCAGCGGCGGCACGACGTTCTACCAGCCGGTCGTCGAGGCACTCAACCGCTACGGGGTGAGTGTCTACTGACCCCCGTGCACGGGGCCTGACCGCCCCGGCCGCCGCCCCCGCCCGGACCCCCACCGGGCGGGGCGGCGCGCTCCCGGCACCGGCCGGGGCCCGCCCGGCACGAGGCGGCCTCCCGGCACTGTCCCGGGCCCGGCGACAGAGCTACCGTGGAGGGAGAACGGCTGACTCGCACGCGACGCAGGGAGCCGTGATGATCGAGGCACTGATCGCAGCGGCGGTGGTCATCGGCTGCCTCGGGGCCCTCTACGTGATGGCCGGGGCCCGGGTGGTCAAGCAGTACGAACGGGGGCTGGTGTTCCGGCTCGGCCGGCTCAGGTCCGGGATCCGCGGCCCCGGCTTCACGATGATCGTTCCGTTCGTCGACCGGATGCGCAAGGTCAACATGCAGATCGTGACCCTGCCCGTCCCGGCCCAGGAGGGCATCACCCGCGACAACGTGACGGTCCGCGTCGACGCGGTCGTCTACTTCAAGGTCGTCGCCCCGGCCGACGCCGTCGTGCGGGTCGAGGACTACCGCTTCGCGGTCTCCCAGATGGCGCAGACCTCCCTGCGATCGATCATCGGCAAGAGCGAGCTGGACGACCTGCTCTCCAACCGGGAGAAGCTCAACCAGGGGCTGGAGCTGATGATCGACAGCCCGGCGGTGGAGTGGGGCGTCACCATCGACCGGGTCGAGATCAAGGACGTGTCGCTGCCCGAGACGATGAAGCGCTCCATGGCCCGGCAGGCGGAGGCGGCGCGCGACCGGCGGGCGCGGGTCATCAACGCCGACGCGGAGCTGCAGGCGTCCCGGAAGCTGGCGCAGGCGGCGCAGCAGATGTCCGACCACCCGGCGGCCCTGCAGCTGCGGCTGCTGCAGACGGTGGTGTCGGTGGCGGCGGAGAAGAACTCGACGCTGGTGCTGCCGTTCCCGGTGGAGCTGCTGCGGTTCCTGGAGCGGGTGCAGCCGGGGTCGACCGGGCAGGTCGGGGCGTCGGCGGACGGCACGGAAGCCGCGGCCGCGGCGGCCGGCGGGGCGCCGGCGGCGGACGGCGGCGAGGACGACGGCGTACCGGCTCCGGTGGACCCCATCGACCCGCTGGGCGCGGTGGAGCCGCTGGACCTGGGGGACGACGACGCCGTGGACCCGGGGGAGGCCGGGCCGGCCGACGAGCTGGAGCCCCCGCGGCGCCGGCCGGAGCCGGAGGGCTGACGCGGGCCGGCCCGGTGCGTACCGGACGGTGCCGGCGCTACGCGGGCCGGCCGCCGAAGGCCGCGAGCGCGTCCTCAGCGGAGTTGCGCGCCCACACGAACTCGTCCGCCCACGCCGCCGCGTCCGGGTAGCCGGACTCCGCCGCGATGCGGGCGCACGCCGCCCCGTAGTCGTACGGGGTGCGCCGCAGCGCCACACCGCGGGGGCCGAGCAGTGCCCAGTGTGCGCCGGGGCGCCCGTACGGCATGCCCACGCTGCCCGGGTTGACCACCAGCCGGCCGTGCGTCAGCCGGACGAACGGCATGTGGGTGTGCCCGAGCACCACGGTCTCCACCTCCTGGCCGAGGCCGTCCAGCACCTCGGCCCAGCGCCCGGCCACCGCGTCGACGAGCACCGTCTCGTCGTCGGCGCGCGGGGTGGCGTGGCAGAAGTGCACCTGCCCCAGCCCCGCGACCGGCAGCGCCGCGCCCGCCGGCAGCGACGCCAGCAGCTCGACCTGCTCCGCGCGCAGCTGCTCCGCCGCCCAGGGCGCGATCGGGTCGGGGATGCCGGCGCGGTCGCCGCGGCGGTACTCCACCAGCTCGCGGTCGGCGTTGCCGGCCACCCACACCGCGCGCCCGCCGAGCGCGGTCAGGGCGTCGAGGGTGCGGTCGGGGAGCGGGCCGGCGGCGAGGTCGCCGGTCAGCACGACGGCGTCGGCGGCGTGCACGTCGGGCTCGGCGAGCACGGCTTCGAGGGCCGGCAGCACGCCGTGGACGTCGGAGAGTACGGCAACGGTCTCGGGCATGCGACCAGGGTGCCGGGCGGCGGCGCCGGGCGCACGGGACTTCGCCGAAAGCAGGGCGGGCCCCCGGGAACAGGGTCGGCTCCCCGGAATGCGGCCGGTACGGTCGGCGTTGACGCTCGCGTCAGCTTTGCATGTACCCGTATCACAGCAGGGAGATGGCCGATGACGGCTGCCGCCGGTGCAACGCCCAAGGTCGACTTCTACTTCGACCCCGCCTGTCCGTTCGCGTGGATCACCTCGCGCTGGATTCTCGAAGTGGAACGCCAGCGGGACATCGACCTGCGCTTCCGGGTGATGAGCCTCTCCGTCCTCAACGAGGCCCGCGACCTGCCGGACTGGTACCGCGAGCTGATGGACAAGGCGTGGGGCCCCGTGCGCGTCTGCATCGCCGCCGCGCAGCAGCACGGCGAGGGCGTCCTGCGCGATCTGTACACCGCGCTCGGCACGCGCATACACAACGGGGGCGAGGACGACTACGAGACGGTCGTCAAGGCGGCCCTGGCCGAAGCGGGCCTGCCGGCCGGGCTGGCCGCGGCGGCGGAGACCGACGAGTACGACGCGGCGCTGCGCAAGAGCCACCACGAGGGCATGGACCCGGTCGGCGAGGATGTTGGCACCCCGACCATCCACATCGACGGCGTGGCGTTCTTCGGACCGGTGATGACCGCCATACCGCGGGGCGACGAGGCGCTGCGGATCTTCGACGGGGCGCTGGCGATGGCCTCGTACCCGAACTTCTTCGAGCTGAAGCGCACGCGCACGGGCGACCTGGACTTCGACTGAACGAGCCGTGCCGGTAAGGACCGGGCGTCCAAGCGCCCGGTCCTTACCCGCCCCCCGCCGTCCGGCGGCGCCGGGTGTAGAGCCAGGCCGCCGCCGTCACCGACAGCGGCCACAGCAGGTACGGTCCGGAGGCCGCCAGCAGCGCCGCGACCGCGACCAGCGCCGGCACCGCCGCCTTCCGCCCCGCGCCCCCGCGTGGCAGCAGCCGGAGGGCGGCGGCCACGCCCACGGCGTACACCGTGGTGAACGAGCCCGTGGTCAGCAGCACCAGCGGCTTCGTGCCGGTGTCCGTCAGCGTCACCGCGGCCAGCGCCGCGAACGACAGCGCCGAGATCACCGCCAGGCTGCGCCGCGGCACCTCACCGGCCCCGCTGCCCCGCGACAGCCGCGCCGGCAGCGCGCCGTCGCGGCCGAGGGCGGCGCCCAGCTTGGCGGCGCCGGCGTAGTACACGTTCATGACGCCGAGGGTGAGGAGCAGCGCGGCGCAGGCCGCCAGCTGGCGGGCGGGGCCGCCGAGGCCGCGGGCCATGAGGTCGCCGAGCGGCGCGTCGGAGTCCGCCGCGGCCGGGCCGAGCACGGCGACGACGGCGAAGGCGACGGACAGGTACAGCACGCCGACCAGCGCGACGGCCGCGCCCGTGGCGCGCGGCAGGTCGCGGGCCGGCCGGCGGAACTCGCCGGCCAGGTGCGTGATCGCCTCCCAGCCCGCGAAGCTCCAGACGAGGAGCGCGGCGGCGGGGGCGACGGCCGTCCAGCCGTGCGGCGCGAAGGGCCGCAGATGGTCCGTACGGGCGTGGGGGAGCGACAGCAGCACCGCGGCCAGCAGGAGGACGACGAGCAGCACCGCGAGGGCCAGCTGCAGCCGGCCGGTGACCTTCAGCCCCGCGGCGTTCGCGGCGGTGACGGCGGCCATGAGCCCGGCGGCGGTGGCGGTGGTGGTCGCCGTGCCGCCGCCCACGGCGGCGGAGACGTACGCGCCGCCGAAGAGCGCGGCGGCCGCGGCACCCGGCGGGATCGCGAGGTAGAAGCACCAGCCGACGACCGTCGCGGCGCGCTCGCCGAAGGCGAGCCGGGCGTACGTCGAGACGCCGCCGGAGTCCGGGTGGCGGGCGCCGAGGGCGGCGAAGGTGGCGGCCAGCGGCACGGAGACCAGGACGAGCGCCGCCCACGCGACGAGGGAGGCGGGCCCGGCGGTGTCGGCGGCGAGCGCGGGCAGGGTGATGACGCCGGTGCCGAGGACGGCGCCGACGTACATGGCGGTGCCCTGCGCGGCGGTGAGGCGGCCGGCGGAGTCCGCGGAGCGCGCGGGGGCGCGGTCGGGTCCCGGGCTGCGGCGTACCGGGACCGGGGCGCGCGGCGGCTCGGCACCGCCCGCCGGGGCGGCGCCGCTGGTGGTGTCGGCCATGCCTGGAGCCTCGCCCGCCGACCGCGTGCACGGCCATGGGCGGAAATGCCTCCCTGCGCTAAATTCCTGCCATGTCTACGCCACCGGCGCGCCGCCACGTCGTCGGGGTCGCGGTCACCGACGGCGCCCCCGCCTACGAGCTGGCCGTCCCCTGCGAGGTCTTCGGCCTCGACCGCAGCGACCTCGTCGACCCCTGGTACGAGCTGCGGCTGTGCGCTGCCCAGACCGGGCCGCTCACCACCGCCCCCGGGCTGCTGCTGCAGAGCCCGTACGGCCTCGCCGACCTGGCCGAGGCCGACACCGTGCTGATCCCCGCCCTCGCCCGCAGCCACCAGCTCGACCCGCCGCCGGAACTCGTCGCCGCGGTGCGGAAGGCGTACGAGGCGGGCAAGCGGATCGTCGCCCTGTGCGCCGGTGCGTACGTGCCGGCGGCGGCCGGCGTGCTGGACGGCAGGCGCGCGACGACGCACTGGATGAACGCCGTCGACTTCGCCCACCGCTTCCCCCGCGTCCGCGTCGAACCCGACGCCCTCTACCGCGAGGACGGCCCCGTGTTCACCTCCGCCGGCACCGGCGCCGCCGTCGACCTCTGCCTCCACCTCGTCCGCCGCGACCACGGCGCCGCGGTCGCCAACGAGGTCGCCCGGCGCATGGTCGTACCCCCGCACCGCGAGGGCGGCCAGGCCCAGTACGCCAGGCTCCCGGCCCCGCCGCCGCGCCCGGCCGCGCCCGGCCACGGACTGGCACCCGTGCTCGACTGGGCCCGCGCCCGGCTTCACGAGCCGCTGACCGTGGCCCGGCTGGCCCGCGCCGCGCACCTCTCCGAGCGCACCTTCGCCCGCCGCTTCCGCGACGCCGTGGGCGTCACACCGCTGCAGTGGCTGCTGCAGGAGCGGGTCCGGCTGGCGCAGGAGCTGCTGGAGACCACGGACGCCCCGGTGGAGGCGGTGGCGCGGCGCGCGGGGCTGGGCAGCGCGGCGAACCTGCGGCACCAGTTCGCCCGCCGGACCGGCGTCTCCCCGCGGACGTACCGGCACGTGTTCCGCGACCGGGCGCGCTGACGGGAGCGACGCCGCGGTCAGGGGCCCTGGGTCACGGCCAGGTGCGTGCGGCTGTGGCGGGGCGACTCCGCCTCGTCCAGCAGGGCGACCGCGAAGTCCGGGTACGAGATGCGCTCCCCGGGGTCGCCGTGGGGGTGCACGCGGTAACCGCGGTCCGTGCGGCCGGCGTCGTGGTCGAAGTCGCCGGCCGGGCTGGCGTAGAGCCAGTCCAGCTCCGGCGGCGCCGCGCGGAGGACGTCCAGACCGGCCGCGTGCGCCGCGCAGAAGGGGCGGAACTCCGCCGGGAACGCCGGGTGGTCCAGGAGCCGGCGGCCGGTCGCGTCCGGCAGCAGCGAGGCCAGCCCGACCAGCACCAGCCGCGGCACCTCCGCCCGCGTCAGACCGGCCACCAGCGCCTTCGCCGAGCCGCGGAAGAAGGCGTCCGGGTCCGTGCCCTCCCCGTACACCGCCGCCGCGGAGACCGCCGCGGTGCAGCCGGCGGCCGTGGCCGCCACCGCCTCCGGGTCCGTCGCGTCCCCGGCGACCAGCCGTACGCCCGCGCCCGCGACCCCCGCGTGCGCCTCCGGGTCGCGCACCACGGCCACCACCTCGTGCCCGCGCCGCCGCGCCTCCGCCACGGCCCGGCGGCCGGCCCTGCCGCCCGCCCCGTACACCACGATCCTGCCCATCCCGCGTACCTCCGGTCTCGTCTCTCGGCGTCGTCCGCGCACGCTAACCGGCCCCGCGGTTTCCGCCGGGATACCGGGACCGCCGCCTACGCTGGCGGGATGAGCGAGCCGCTGCGCCCCGACATGTTCGACGAGCTGTGCCCGTCGTCGATGCTGCCGTTCCGCTTCGGCGACAAGTGGGCCGCGCTGATCCTCAGGTGCCTGGAGGAAGGGCCGCGCCGCTACTCCGAACTCCGCGTCCCGCTGCGGCGGGTGACGCCCAAGGTGATGACCCGCTCGCTGCGGGCCCTGGAGCGCGACGGGCTGGTCTCGCGCACGGTGTACGAGGGGCTGCCGCGGCGGGTGGAGTACGGGCTGACGCCGCTGGGGCGGAGCATGCTGGAGCCGCTGGACGCGGCGTGCGCGTGGGCGGCGGAGCACTGGGAGGAACTGCTCGACGCCCGGGAGGCGTACGGCAATAGGGGTACCCCCCGCCGGTAAGGGCGTAGCCGGTGGGGGAGGGCGGGGACCGCGGCGGACACGGGGGCTGCGGAGGTCGGGGAGGCCGGGGCGGCCGGGGCGGCCGCGGCGGCCGCGGGCGGCTGAGCCGGCCGGACGTCAGCTCCCGCACGCCCCCGGCGCGCCGGTCGCGCCGCCCAGCGGGAAGCGCAGCCACTCCCGCCACCGCCTGCCGTCGTGCGCCACCAGGTCCACCGCCCCCACCCGCGCCGCGACCGGCAGCCGGGGTGCGAGATCCGCCTCGATCGCCGCGTGCACCGCCTCGCCGCCGCTGTTCGCGACCGTCAGGTGCGGGTCGAGGTCGCCGAAGATGCCGCCGTACGGCGGGTGGTCGGGCCACTGCTCGACGACCGCCTTCGTCAGCGCGCGCAGCGGGTCGTCCGGCTCGGGGACGAGGTACAGCACCCCGGGGAAGCGGCCGCAGCGCGTGAACGTCGCCGGGAACGCCTCGTGCGCGGCGAACAGCCGCCGCAGCGCGGCGCGTACGCGGCCGTCGACGCGGTCCCGGTGCAGAAAGGGGTACAGCACGGTGACGTGCGCGGCGCCGCCGTGTGCCGCGGCGGTGTCGTAGCGGGCGCGCCAGTGGCGTACGAGGGGGTCCACCTCGGGCAGCGACACGCTCAGCGCGGTCGTGCCGGGCGCGGTGGGCCAGCCCTCCGCCGCCGGTTCGGGTACGGGCTCGGGGCGCGGGAGCGGCATGCGGGGGATCGTACGGTGCGGCCCCGGGCCGCGGGCACGGCGCCCGGGCGGCGCGGGAAACGGCTGTTCCGCGTCTTCGCACACGGCGTACCGTAGCGATCATGACTACGGACCCCGATCTGCACCGGCGGCGCGCCTCCTCCTTCGGCAGCCAGGCCGCGGCCTACGCCGAGTTCCGCCCCGACTACCCCGCGGCCGCGGTCCGATGGGCCCTGGAGCCGGTCGCGGACCGCGACCGCCCGCACGTCCTGGACCTCGCCGCCGGCACCGGCAAGCTGACCGCCGCGCTGGTCGCCGAGGGCCTGCGGACCACGGCCGTCGAACCGGACCGGGCGATGCTGGCCGAGCTGCGGCGGGCGCTGCCGGACGTGCCGGCGCACGAGGGGACGGCGGAACGGATCCCGCTGCCGGACGGGTCCGTGGACGCGGTGCTCGTGGGGCAGGCGTTCCACTGGTTCGCCCCGGAGCGGGCGCTGCCGGAGATCGCCCGGGTGCTGCGGCCGGGCGGGGTGGCGGCCGGGCTGTGGAACCAGGGCGACCACGAGGTGGACTGGATCACCGGGCTGGACGAGGTCACCCGCGGCGAAGCCTGCTTCGCGGACCTGTCGGACGAGGTCGGGCTGCCCCCGCACGGGGAGTACGAGCCGGTGCGGCGGCAGCGGTTCCCCAACCGGTTGCGGTACACGCGCGACTCGCTGACGGCGATGGTGGCCACGCACTCGCGCCTGCTCCTGCTGCCGGAGGACGAGCGGGCGCAGCTGCTCGCGCGGGTCCGGGGGTACCTGGCGGCCCGGCCGGAGACGCAGCGCACGGAGTTCGAGGTGCCGCTGGTCACGCTCGTGGACCGGGCGGTACGGCAATGGGGGTCCCCCCGCCAGTAAGGGCGTAGCCGGTGGGGGAGGGGGTCCCCCCGCCAGTAAGGGCGTAGCCGGTGGGGGAGGGGGTCCCCCCGCCGGTAAGGGCGTAGCCGGTGGGGGAGGGGGTCCCCCCGCCGGTAAGGGCGTAGCCGGTGGGGGAGACCGGGGCCGGGGGCCGGGGCGGCGGCCCGTACCCGTCATACCTGGGAGCTACGCGGCAGGTGAGCTCTCCGGCGGGACGCCGACGAGGGGCGGCGGTTCGTAGCTTTCTCACCGGATCACGGAACACACCCGGTGAGAGGACCCGCCATGACACCGCCCCGCCTACGCGACCCCGGCTTGAGCGGCGGAGGGCCGGCGCCGGCGGTGCGCCGCGGGGCCCTTCCCGGCGGGGAGCGGCCGCGGGGAGCGGGGTGCGCCGACGGCGCCCGGTTCCGCGGGCGGCTGCGGCGGGGGCTGCTCGCCGGGGTCGTCGCCGCCTCGGTGGCGCTGCCGGTGGCCGCCGCGGCCCGGCCCGCCGCCGTGCCGGCGCCCGTGCCCGCCGTGCCGTTCGAGGTGGCCGCCGCGACCCCCGCCGCCCTCGCCGAGCGGTACGCCGCCAACCGCGACGGCATCCGCGCCGCCGAGCGCATGGCCGCCGCCCACGGCGACCGCCGCCGCGCCGGCTCGCTGCGCGCCATGGCGGCGCCGGGGCGGCACTTCCTGTCGTTCGACGGCCGCGACGGCGGGCGCAGCGCCGAGGTGTTCGGCGACCTGGCGCACGCCCGGCGGATCGCCGTCCTCGTACCCGGCACGGACACCGGCCTCGACTCGTACGGGCGCTTCCGCGCCGGCGCCGAGGCGCTGCGCCGCGCGCTGCTCGACCGCGCGGCCGGGGCCCTGGACAGCACCCGGGACGCACCGGACGTACCGGACACACCGGACACACCGGACGCACCGGACGCACCGGACACCGCGGGCGCCGTCGTCGCCTGGCTCGGCTACGCGCCGCCGAGCACGGTCAGCGCCGCGTCGCTGACCGCCGGCCGCGCCGAGGCCGCCGCGCCTCGGCTGCGCGCCTTCGTCCGGTCGCTGGCCGCCGCCCGGCCGGACGCCCGGATCTCGCTGCTCTGCCACTCCTACGGCTCCGTGGTCTGCGGCCGCGCCGCGGCCGGGCTGCGGGTCGCGGACGTCGTGCTGTACGGCAGTCCCGGCGTCGGCGCCGGCAGCGCCGCCGAGCTGGACACCCCCGCCACGGTGTGGGCGGGGCGGGGGGCCGGCGACTGGGTGGGCGACGTGCCGCACGTGCGGGTCCCGCTGCTGGTGGCGACGGTCGGCTTCGGCCCGGACCCGGTGTCGCCCGGCTTCGGCGCCTGCCCCTTCGCCGCGGGCCCCGGCGGCCACAGCGACTACCTGAGCCCCGGCTCCGTACCGCTGCGGAGCCTGGCCCGGATCGTGACCGGGGAGGCCACCTGCGCCGGGCCCCGGGCCCCGGCGACCGCGGACGGGCCCCAGCCCTGCGCGCCCGCCCCTGATCCGGAAGCCGGGCACGCGCGGGCGCCCCGCCCGGCCGCCCCGTCCACCCCCCGCCCCGCCCTCCGCGGACGCGGTCATGCGTGAGGCCGTGCTGCGCGTCGCCGCCGCCACCCCGCCCGGCCGCGACCGCGGGATGGACGCCCTCCGCGCCCTCGCCATCCTCGGCGTCGTGCTCGGCCACTGGCTGGTCACCGCCCTCGTCGCCGACAGCGGCACCGTGCGCGCCGCCAGCCCGCTGCGCTACCTGCCCGGGCTGGCGCCCGTCTCCTGGGTGCTGCAGACCCTGGCCGTCTTCTTCTTCGTCGGCGGCCACGCCGCCGCCCGCGGCCACGCCTCCGCGCGCGCCGCCGGCACCCCCTACGCCCGCTGGCTCCGCGGCCGGCTCGCCCGCCTGTTCCGGCCCGTCGCCGCCGTGCTCGCGGTCTGGGCGGTGGTGCTCGGCGCACTGCTGGCCGCGGGCGCCGGCTACCCGACCGCACGCGCCCTCGGCAAGCTGGCGCTGTCGCCGCTGTGGTTCCTGCTGGTCTTCGCCGTGCTGACCGCGGCGACCCCGCTGGCCGCCCGGCTGCACCCGGGGTGGCCGCTTGCCGTGGCCGGCTGCGTCGACCTGTGCCGGCTGCGGCTCGACGGGCCCGCGGCGCTGGGGTGGGCCAACGTCGCCGCCGGCTGGCTCGTGCCGTACGCCCTGGGCGCGCGCGGCGCCCGCCGCGGGCTGCCGGGGCGGCGTACGGCGTGGGCGCTGCTCGGCGGCGGCGCGGCGGCGACGGCGGTGCTGGTGCTCCGCGGCGGCTACCCGGCGGCCATGGTCGGCGTGCCCGGGGCCGCGGTCTCCAACCTGGACCCGCCGACCCTCGCCGCCGTCACCTTCGGCCTCGCCCAGTGCGGTGCGGCGCTGCTGCTGCTCGGGCCGCTGCGCCGGGTGCTGCGGCGGCGGCCGGCGGCGTGGGCGGCGGTGGCGCTGCTCAACCTGTCGGCGATGACGGTCTTCCTCTGGCACCAGACGGCGATGATGGCGGTCTCGGCGCTCGGCCTGCTCGCGGGCGGCGGCGCGCTGCCGGGGCTGCACACGGTGCCGGACGGGGGCGGCTGGGTGGCGGCCCGGCTGGTGTGGCTGCCGGCGTTCGCGGCGGTGCTGCTGGTGTGCCGGGCGGCCTTCCACGCGTACGAGCGGCCGGGCGGGGTGTCGGCCGTACGAGGTACCTAGGGTGGAGCGAGCGAGGGAGGAGCCGATGGGGAAGGGACCCGCCGCCGGGCTGCGGACGGTGCTGCGCACGCTGCGCGCGGACCTGTGGACGACGGCCGTCGGCCCGCCGCAGGGTGCGCCGGGCACCGCGGCCGCGGCGGCGGCCGGAGCTGCGGCCGGAGCGGTGCAGCGCTCGCGGCTGCGCGAGTGGCTGCCCGCGCTGGCCGTGCCGGCCCTGCTGGTGCTGGCGGCCCTGCACGTCGCCGCCACCAACCAGTACGCCTTCGGCTACGACATGGGCATGCGCACCGCCACCCTGCTCGCCACGCTGCAGTCGGCGGCCTTCCTCGTGGCGCCGCTCCGGCCGGTGCTCGCCTGCTGGGTCACCACGGTGGCCATGCTGGTGGTCGCGCGGTTCGCGGACACCGCGCACGGCGCCGACGCGGACGGGATGTTCCCCTGGACGGCCACCGGGCTCGTGCTGCAGGCCGGGGTGCTGTTCGCGGTGGCGCTGCGCTGCCGGCCGCGGATCGCGGCCGAGACGCTGGGGATCAGCGTGCTGGCGGGCCTCGGCTACGGCTTCTTCTCCGCCGAGGACACGACGGGCGTGCCGTTCGCCGTCCTGGTCCTCGCCCTCGCCGCCGGCGGCGGCGTCGCGGTGCGCGGGCGCCGGGTGGCCCGTACGGAGCTGGCGGCGCAGGAGGAGCTGACCGCCGGGGAGCGGGCCCGGCGCACGCTGCTGCAGGAGCGCACCAGGATCGCCCGCGAGCTGCACGACGTGGTCGCCCACCACATGTCGGTGATCTCCATCCAGGCGCAGGTCGCGCCGCACCTGGTGCAGGACCCGCCGGAGGAGCTGAAGGAGAACCTCGCGGGGATCCGCGCGAGCGCCGTCGAGGCGCTGGCCGAGCTGCGCCGGGTGCTGGGCGTGCTGCGGGCCGACGACGGGGAGGCGGGCGCCGAAGCCGCCCCGCCCCCCGGACTCGGCCGCGGACTCGACCCCCGCCTCGACCCCGTCCTCGGCCCGGGCGCCGGCCCCGCGCCCGGTGCCCCCGCCCGCCCCGACGACGTACGCCACGCCCCGCAGCCCACCCTCGACCGGCTCGGCGAACTGGCCGACGCGGTGCGCCGCGCCGGGGTCGAGGTCGCCGCCCGGACCACCGGGGAGCCGTACGCGCTGCCGCCGGGCGTCGAGCTGTCCGCGTACCGCATCGTGCAGGAGGCGCTCAGCAACGTGGTCCGGCACGCGCCCGGGGCCCGCGCCCGGGTGGAGGTCGGCTACCGCCCCGCGGGGCTCACCGTCCGGGTCGTCAACACCGCGCCGGAGCGCGCCGCACCGCCCTGGGCGGGCGCGGGGCACGGGCTGCTCGGGATGCGGGAGCGCGCCGCGATGCTGGGCGGCGAGCTGGCCGCCGGCACCACCCCCGACGGCGGCTACGAGGTGACCGCGATGCTGCCCGTGGCGTCCGCTGAGCCCTCTGTGCCTCCTGCGTCCGCTGCCCCCGACGGTGCGGAGACCCCGTGACGAACATCCGCGTGCTGATCGCCGACGACCAGGTCATGGTGCGCCAGGGCTTCACCGTGCTGCTCGACGCCGAGCCCGGGATCGAGGTCGTCGGCCAGGCGGTGGACGGCGCGGACGCCGTCGCGAAGGTCGCGGAGCTGCGCCCGGACGTCGTGCTGATGGACATCCGGATGCCCGGGCTCGGCGGCATCGAGGCCACCCGCCGCATCACCGCACCGCCCGCCCCGCCCGCGCCCCCTGCCGCCGCCGTCCGGGTGCTGATCCTGACCACCTTCGACCTCGACGAGTACGTGTACGAGGCGCTGCGCGCGGGCGCGTCCGGGTTCCTGCTGAAGGACGCCTCGGCCGCCGAGCTGGCCCACGCCGTCCGGGTCGTCGCCACCGGCGAAGCGCTCCTCGCCCCCGCCGTGACCAGGCGCCTCATCACCGAGTTCGCCCGGCTGACCCGCGCCCCGCGGCCCCCGCGACCGGACCGCGTCGGCGGTCTGACGGAGCGCGAGACCGAGGTCCTGGGCCTGATCGCGCAGGGCCTGTCGAACGCGGAGATCGCCGAGCGGCTGGTGGTGGCGGAGCAGACGGTGAAGACCCACGTGGGCCGGATCCTGGCCAAGCTGGGGCTGCGCGACCGTACCCAGGCGGCGGTCTTCGCCTACGAGACGGGCCTCGTCCGCCCCGCCGGCGACTAGGTCCCGTCCGGCTCGCGGCCCAACTCACCTTCCCCGCAAGGACGTTCCCCGCCACCCGCCCACTGCCCCCGCCACCTGGGGAAACCCGCCGGGACGGCGACTCGCACAGGCGTTCTATTGTGGTTAGGGTGAGGAACCGGAGACGGACGGGACCCGATCGGCGAGGGGTGCGACAGCGGTGACGAGGTGGCGCGGATGCAGGCGTTTACGCATCTGCACACCGCCTCGGGCTTCTCGGCCCGGTACGGCGCCTCGCACCCCGAGCGGCTGGCCGAGCGGGCGGCCGAGCGGGGCATGGACGCGCTGGCGCTGACCGACCGGGACACCGTCGCCGGGGCGGTGCGGTTCGCGAAGGCGGCGGCGCGGGCCGGGGTGCGGCCGCTGTTCGGGGCGGAGCTGGGCGTGGCGGAGTGGCGGCCCGCGGAGCCGGGGCGGCCGGGGGCGCCGGCCCGGGCGCGGCGTACGCCGGTGCGCGGCGGCGCGTTCGTCGACGAGACCGCGCAGCGCGTCGTCTTCCTCGCCCGCGCCGGGGCCCCGGGGTGGGCCGCGCTCTGCCGGCTGGTCACCGCCGCGCACGCCGCCGGCGCCGGGCCGGCCGCCCCCGCCGCCCCCGGCGACCGCCCCCTGCTGCCCTGGGAGGTCCTCGGCGAGGACGGCGTGACCGTGCTCCTCGGCCCCGGCTCCGACGTGGGCCGGGCGCTGGCCGCCGGCCGGCCGGACCGGGCGGCCCGGCTGCTCGCGCCGTGGCGGGAGCGGTACGGGGCCGGGGCGCTGCGGCTGGAGGTGGTGTGCCACGGCCGCGACGGCACCGGCCCGGGGTCGCTGCGGCAGGCGGCCCGCACCCTCGGCTTCGCCGTCGAGCAGCACGTCCTGCCGGTGCTGAGCAACGCCGTGCGCTACGCCGACCCCGGCCAGGGCCCGGTGGCCGACGTGCTGGACTCGGCGCGCCGGCTCGTGCCCGTCGACCCCCGCGGGGACCTGGACGGCGGGGAGCGCTGGCTGAAGGGGCCGGAGCGGATGCGGGCCGTCGCCGAGCGGGTGGCGGCGGCGGCCGGGCACCGGACGAGCACCGCGCGCCGGCTGCTGGAGGTCACCGAGGAGACCGCCGCGGCGTGCCTCGTCGACCCGTACGACCACCTCGGCATGGGCAGCGTGCACCTGCCCGAGCCGGGGCTGGTGGGCGCGGGCGCGCGCACCGCCGACCGGGTGCTGCGCGCGCGGTGCACCGCCGCCATGGTGCACCGGCGCTACGACCGGGACCGCACCCGCTGGGACCGGCTGGCGGCCGAGCTGCGCACCATCGAACGGCTCCGGTACGCCGGCTACTTCCTCACCGTCGCCCGCGTCGTCGACGACACCCGCGCCCTCGGCGTCCGCGTCACCGCCCGCGGCTCCGGCGCCGGCTCGCTGGTCAACCACCTCCTCGGCATCGCCACCGCCGACCCCGTCGAGCACGGCCTGCTCATGGAGCGCTTCCTGTCCGAGGAGCGCAAGGCGCTGCCCGACATCGACATCGACGTCGAGTCCGCCCGCCGGCTGGAGGTCTACCGCGCGATCCTCGACCGCTTCGGCGCCGACCGCGTCGCCACCGTCGCCATGCCGGAGACCTACCGCGTCCGCCACGCCGTCCGCGACGTCGGCACGGCGCTGGGGTTGCCGCCCGCCGAGGTCGACCGGCTGGCCAAGGCGTTCCCGCACATCCGCGCCCGCGACGCCCGCGCCGCCCTGCAGGAGCTGCCCGAGCTGCGCGGCATCGACCCGGACGCGTACGGGCCGCGGATGTGGGAGCTGGTCGAGGCGCTGGACGCGCTGCCGCGCGGCGTGGCGATGCACCCGTGCGGGGTGCTGCTCTCCGACGCCGGGCTGCCGGCCCGCACCCCCGTGGTGCCCACCAGCGGCGAGGGGTTTCCCATGTCCCAGTTCGACAAGGACGACGTCGAGGACCTCGGGCTGCTCAAGCTCGACGTGCTCGGGGTGCGGATGCAGTCGGCCATGGCCCACGCGGTGGACGAGATCGAACGGACCGGGGGCCGCCGGCTGGACCTGGACGACCCCGCGGACGTGCCCCCCGCCGACCCCGCGACGTACGCGCTGATCAGGGCCTCCGAGACGCTGGGCTGCTTCCAGATCGAGTCGCCCGGGCAGCGGGACCTGGTCGCCCGGCTGCAGCCGGAGACGTTCCACGACCTCGTCGTGGACATCTCGCTGTTCCGGCCCGGGCCGGTCGCGGCGAACATGGTGACGCCCTTCATCGACGCCCGCCGCGGCCGCAGCGCGCCCCGCTGCCCGCACCCCGACCTGGAGGATGCGCTGGCCGAGACGCACGGGGTCGTCGTCTTCCACGAGCAGGTCATCGAGATCATCGCGACCATGACGGGGTGCACCCGGGCCTTCGGCGACTACGCGCGGCGGGCGCTGGGCAGCCCCGGGCAGGCGGTGCGGGTGGAGGCGTGGTTCCGGGCGGAGGCGGCGCGGCGGTACCCGAAGGAGGCCGTGGACCGGACGTGGGAGATCGTCGAGGCGTTCGGCGCGTACGGGTTCTGCAAGGCGCACGCGGTGGCCTTCGCCGTGCCCACGTACCAGTCGGCGTGGCTCAAGGCCCACCACCCGGCGGCCTTCTTCGCCGGGCTGCTCACCCACGACCCCGGGATGTACCCGAAGCGGCTGCTGCTGGCGGACGCGCGGCGGCGGGGGGTGCCGATCCTCCCGCTGGAGGTCAACGCGTCGGACACGGCCTACAGAATCGAACTGGTGTCTGAAGAAGGGGGGTTGGCGCGCTACGGGATCCGGCTCGCGCTCACCGAGGTGCACGGGATGACGGAGACCGAGGCGGAACGCATCGTCGCCGGCCGCCCGTACGCCTCGCTGCAGGACCTGATGGCCCGCGCCCGGCCGTCCCGGCCGGTCGCCGAGCGGCTGGCCCGGGTCGGCGCGCTGGACGCCTTCGGCGCCAACCGCCGCGACCTGCTGCTGCACATCGCGGAGCTGCACCGCGGCCAGCGCGGCGCCCCGCCGGGGCAGCTGCCGCTGGGCGGCGGCCCGGACCCCTCCGGCACGGGTACGGATACGGGGCCGGGTGGAGGGCCGGGGCCGGCCGCAGCCGCGGAGCAGGCCGCGCCCGCCGGGCTGCCGGACCTCGACGAGGACGAGCGGCTCGGCGCCGAGCTGAGCGTGCTCGGCCTGGACGCCTCCCGCCACCTGATGGCCGACCACCGGCGGCTCCTGGACGAACTCGGCGTCGTCTCCGCACGCCGGCTGCGGGACCCCGCGCACGCCCGGCACGGCGACGTCGTCCTCGTCGCCGGCGCGAAGGGCGCGACGCAGACGCCGCCGATCCCGTCCGGCAAACGTGTCATCTTCACCACCCTGGACGACACCACGGGCCTGGTGGACTGCGCCTTCTTCGAGGACAGCCACGACGCCTGCGCGCACACCGTCTTCCACTCCTGGCTGCTGCTCGTCCGCGGCGTCGTGCAGCGGCGCGGCGGCCCCGGCAGCCGGGCGCTGTCGGTGGTCGGCTCGGCCGCGTGGGACCTGGCGGAGCTGGCGCGGCTGCGCCGCGAGGGCGGGCTGGCGGCCGTGACGGACCGGCTCACCGCGGACCCGCCGGGCCCGGAGCCCGCCGCGGCGCCGGCGGGCTCCGGGGCGGACGAGGCCGGCGAAGGGCCGCGCGGGGAGGCCCGCAAGGAGCGCGAGGGCCGCAGCATCCGGCTGGAGACGGGCTACGAGCTGCACCCCTGGGCCGACCTCCGGCCCCCCGGCGAGTCCGTCAAGCACAGCCGGAAGCTGTGGCACCAGAGCCCGGGGAGCGCCGGATGAGCCGGTCCGCGGACCCGGCGCCGCCGGGCATCCTGTACGTCCACGCCCACCGCCGCGGCGGCGGCGCCCCCGGCGAGGAGCTGTACGCGCGGGTGCTCGACCTGCTCGCCGAGTTCACCCCCGTCGTGCAGGCGCTCCCGCCGGACGCCGCGCTCGCCGACGTCCGCGGCAGCCTGCGGTACTTCGCCACCGACGCCCCCGCGCTCGCCGAGCGCATCCGCGCCCGGATCGCCGGCCTCTACCAGCTCCGCTCCACCGTCGGCGTCGCCGCCAACCCGCTGCTGGCCCGCATGGTCGCCCACGACGGCCCGCCGTGCGCGGTGCGCGTGCTGCCCGGTGCCTCCGATGAAGCAGCCGCCGTCGCCGCTTTCCTCGCCGCGAAGCACCCCGCGACCCTCCACGGCGTCGGCCCGGCGACGGCCCGCACGCTCGCCTCGTACGGGCTGGACAGCGTCGGCCGCATCGCCGACGCGCCGCTCGGCACCCTCCAGCGGATCCTGGGCACCGCGGCCGGCCGGCGGCTCCACGACGCCGCCCGCGGCATCGACCCGCACCCGGTCACCCCGAGCGCCCCCGCCCGCTCGCTGGCCGCCGAGCACCGCTTCGACCGCGACGAGCTGGACTCCGCCCGGCAGCGCGCGGCGCTGCTCGCCCTCGCGGACCGGCTGGGCCTGGAGCTGCGTACCGAGGGCCGGGTGGCCCGCGCCCTCACCCTCACCGTCCGCTACGCCGACCGCTCCACGACCACCCGCACCCGCCGCCTGGCCGAGCCCACCGCCCACACCCCGGCCCTGACCGCCGCGGCCTACGCGGCCCACGACCGGCTGGGGCTGCAGCGCGCCCGGGTCCGCGGCGTCGCCCTGCGGGCGGAGGACCTGACGGCCGCGGAACTCGCCGCCCACCAGCTGTCCTTCGACCCGGCGGACGAGAAGGCACGCCGCGCGGAGGCGGCGGCGGACCGCGCACGAGCGCGGTTCGGCCCGGCAGCGGTGCTGCCGGGCGCGGTGCCGGGTGCCCCGGGCGCGGCGTGACGGCTCGGGGCGGCGGCACCGCCCCGGTCCGTGGGTCAGCCTCCCAGCGCGCGCTTGAGGACCTTGCCCATGTCGTTGCGGGGGAGGGCGTCGAGGAAGTGGACCGTACGGGGCCGCTTGTGCGGGGCCAGGTGGTCGGCCACGTACGACGCCAGCTCCGCGGCGGCCGGCGGCGTGCCGTCCGGGACCACCCAGGCGACGATGCGCTCGCCCAGGTCCGGGTCCGGCTCGCCGGTGACCGCGGCCTCGGCGACGGCCGGGTGCTCCAGGAGCGCGTTCTCGATCTCCCCGGCGCCGATCTTGTAGCCGCCGGACTTGATGAGGTCGGTGGCGCGGCGGCCGACGATGCGGTAGCGGCCGGCGGCGTCCCGCACCGCCATGTCGCCGGTGCGGAACCAGCCGTCGCGGAACGCCGCCGCCGTCGCCTCGGGGCGGTTGAGGTAGCCGGTGAAGAGGTGGGGGCCGCGGACCTCGATCTCGCCGACCGTCTCCCCGTCGTACGCGGTGAGTTCGGCCCCCGCGTCGTCGACGAGCCGGGCGGCGACGGAGGGCAGGGGGACGCCGACGCTGCCGGCGGCGTCCGGGTCGTCGGGGCGGACGCTGGTGTTCATCAGCGTCTCCGTCATGCCGTAGCGCTCCACGACCCGGCGGCCGGTCGCCGCGGTGAGCCGCCGGTGGTCCGCCACCGGCAGCGCCGCGGAGCCGGAGACCAGCAGCCGGGCGCGGCCGAGGGAGGCGGCCAGCGCCGTGCCGGAAGGGGCGTCGTCGAGGGCGTCGGCCAGCCGGTGGTACATCGTCGGCACCCCGAACAGCATCGTGCCGCCCGCGTCCAGCGCCGCCGCCACCGCCTCCGGCCCGAAGCGACCCACGTGGTGCACGGCGCCGCCGCGGCGCAGCGGGCCCAGCACGCCGAGGACCAGCCCGTGGACGTGGAACAGCGGCAGCGCGTGCACCACCGTGTCCCGCTCCGTCCAGCCCCAGACCTCCGCGAGGTCGTCGAGGGTCGCGGCCAGCGCCCGCTGCGACAGCACGACGCCCTTGGGCGGGCCCGTCGTACCGGAGGTGTAGACGACGAGCGCGGCGGTGCCGGGTGCGGGGGTGTCCGGCCGGGCGGTCGCGACCGTGCGCTCGGACCCGGGGCGCGGGCCGGCCGCCGGCGGCTCGGCCCCGTCCGCCGCCCCGTCCGCCGCCACGGCCACCCGCTCGATCCCCGCCAGCGCCTGCGGCAGCTCCGCCCCCGGCGCCGCCAGCACCAGCTCCGGTTCGCTGTCCGCCACGATGTGCGCCAGCTCCCGCACCCCGGTACGCGGGTTGAGCGGCACCGCCGCCACGCCCGCCACCAGCGCCGCGGTCACCGCCACCGCGGTCGCCGGATCCGGCGTCGCCCAGACCGCCACCCGCCGGGCGCCGGCGATCCGCCGGCCGACGGCGTCCGCCGCCGCGGCCAGCCCGCCGTACGTCAGCACGGTGCCGCCGAAGCGCAGCGCAACCCGCTCCGGCGCGGCGTGCAACGCGGGGAACAACTCCCACGCCGCCCCCGCGGCTTGCGCGTCCCGCGACTCCCGCACCGCTTCCGTCTCCCGCATCTCCATGACGCCCGCTCTCCTCCCCCTCGGCCAGCACCGGCGACCCCGCGCCCCCGCACCGTAACCCGTCGTCGCGACCCGCGGCCTCACGCACCCCGAAACGCCGCGCCGGCCCGTGCGGGCCGGCGCGGCGTCGGTCCTCCGGGACCGGTCCTCAGCCCAGCGGCCGGAAGCGCCGCAGCCGGAGGCTGTTGGCGACCACCGAGACGGACGAGAAGGCCATCGCGGCGCCGGCGAGCATCGGGTTGAGCAGGCCCGCGGCGGCGAGCGGGAGGGCGGCGGTGTTGTAGCCGAAGGCCCAGGCGAGGTTGGTCCTGATCGTGGACAGGGTGGAGCGGGCGAGCCGGATGGCGTCCGGGGCGGCCCGGAGGTCGCCGTTGACCAGGGTCAGGTCGGCGGCCTCGATGGCGGCGTCCGTACCGGTGCCGATGGCCAGGCCGAGGTCGGCCTGGGCGAGGGCGGCGGCGTCGTTGACGCCGTCCCCGACCATGGCGACGGTACGGCCCTCGGCCTGCAGCCGCCTGACGGCGTCGACCTTGTCCTCGGGGAGGACCTCGGCGACGACCTCGTCGATGCCGACCTCGGCGGCCACGGTCTTCGCGACGGCCGTGTTGTCGCCGGTGAGCAGGATCGGCGTCAGCCCCAGGTCCCGCAGCCGGGCGATGGCCTGCGCGCTGCTGGGCTTGACCGCGTCGGCGACCTCCAGCAGGGCGCGGGCCTCGCCGTCCCAGGCGACCGCGATCGCGGTGCGCCCGGCCTTCTCCGACCGGTCCTTGGCCGCGGCGAGTGCGGCGGGCAGTTCGATCGCCCACTCGGCGAGGAGCTGCTGCCGGCCGACGAGGACCGCGTGGCCGTCGACGACGCCCTGGACGCCGAGGCCGGGCACGTTGGCGAAGTCCTCGGGCACCGGCAGCGTACCGAGGCGTTCGGTCGCGGCCGCGGCCACCGCCCGGGCGACGGGGTGCTCCGAGGCGTGCTCCAGCGCACCCGCCAGCCGCAGCACCGTCTCCTCGTCCGCGCCCTCCGCGCCGTCCGTCGCGTCCGCGGTGTGCAGGGCGTGCAGGGTCATGGTGCCGGTGGTGACCGTGCCGGTCTTGTCCAGGACGACGGTGTCGACCCGGCGCGTCGACTCCAGGACCTCGGGGCCCTTGATGAGGATGCCGAGCTGGGCGCCGCGGCCGGTGCCGACCATGAGGGCGGTCGGGGTGGCCAGGCCGAGGGCGCAGGGGCAGGCGATGATCAGCACGGCGACCGCGGCGGTGAACGCGGCGGCGATCCCGTCGCCCGTGCCGAGCCAGAAGCCCAGGGTCCCCAGGGACAGGGCGATGACGACGGGGACGAAGACGCCGGAGATGCGGTCGGCGAGCCGCTGCACGGCGGCCTTGCCGTTCTGGGCGTCCTCGACCAGCCGGGCCATCCGCGCCAGCTGCGTGTCCGCGCCGACCCGGGTGGCCGCCACGACCAGCCGGCCGCCGACGTTGACGGTGGCGCCGGTGACGGCGTCGCCCACGGCGACCTCCACCGGCACGGACTCGCCGGTGAGCATGGCGGCGTCCACGGCGGAGGCGCCTTCGACGACGGTGCCGTCGGTGGCGATCTTCTCCCCGGGCCGGACCACGAAGCGGTCCCCGGCCGCCAGCCGGTCCACGGGCACCCGCTTCTCGCGGCCGTCCCGCAGCACCGCCACGTCCTTGGCGCCCAGCTCCATCAGCGCGCGCAGCGCGGCGCCCGCCTTCCGCTTGGACCTGGCCTCGAAGTAGCGCCCGGCGAGGATGAACGTCGTCACCCCGGCGGCGGCTTCGAGGTAGATGTTGCCGGAGCCGTCGCCGCGGGCGATGGTCAGCTCGAAGGGGTGGGTCATCCCGGGCTCGCCCGCGGTGCCGAAGAACAGCGCCCACAGCGACCAGAGGAACGCCGCCGTCGTACCGACCGAGATCAGCGTGTCCATGGTGGCGGCGCCGTGCCGGGCGTTGGTCCAGGCGGCCCTGTGGAACGGCCAGGCGCCCCAGACCACCACCGGCGCGGCCAGCGTGAGCGAGAGCCACTGCCAGTACTCGAACTGCAGGGCGGGCACCATCGCCATGGCCACCACCGGCACCGACAGCGCCAGGGAGCCGAAGAGCCGCTGCCGCAGCGTCCGCAGTTCGTCGGGCGGCCCCTGGTCGCCGGCGTCGCCGGCGTCGCCGTCCGCCCCGTCGCCCGGGGCCGGTGCGGCGGGGGCGGGCGGTGCGGCGGTGTAGCCGGTACGTTCGACGGTGGCGATGAGGTCGTCGACGCCCACGCCGTCCTCGTACGTGACCTTGGCCTTCTCGGTGGCGTAGTTGACGGTGGCCGCGACGCCCTCCATGCGGTTGAGCTTCTTCTCGATCCGTGCGGCACAAGAAGCGCAGGTCATGCCGCCGATCGCGAGTTCGACCTCGGCTGTTCTGCCCGGCGTGGTGGTGGTCATCACTGCTCCTTGTGGCTCGCTATACCCTCTAGGGGTATGGGATCCTCCGACGCCATATATACCCCTGACCCGTATCACATGCAAGCGTCGGCCCGCTGGCTTGACTATATACCCCTAGGGGGTATCGTGGCGAGTGTCGAGGCCGGTCGCAGCGACGGGCCGACCGAGAGGAGCGAGCGATGAACACCGCAGCCAGGGCCGGACTCTTCGCGGGTGCACTGGCCGTCGCGTTCGCCGGGGCCTACGGGGTCGGCAGCGCCGTGGGGCCCGTGAACGACGACGAGACCGCCGCCCCCGCCCACGGGCATGCCGCGGGCGACGCGGACCAGGGCGCCGGAGAGGGCGCGGAGGAGAAGGCGGGAAGGAAGGGGGCCGTGGGGGAGGGGCACCGGGACGGCCATGACGAGGGCGCCGGCCCCGCCGCGGGCGGGCTGCAGCTCTCCGAGTCCGGCTACACCCTCGACCTGGCCACCACGCGGATCGACGCCCGCAGCCCCGCCGAGCTGCGCTTCGCCGTGCGCGGCGCCGACGGCGAGCCCGTGACCTCGTACGAGCGGGAGCACGGCAAGGAGCTGCACCTGATCGTCGCCTCCCGCGACCTCGGCACCTACCGCCACCTCCACCCCGTCCGGGCCGCCGACGGCACCTGGAGCACGCCCGTCGAGCTGCCCGAGGCCGGTGACTACCGGGTCTTCGCCGACTTCGTGCCCACCGGCGGCCCCGGGAACGGCCTGACCCTCGGCGGCGACCTCGCCGTCGCCGGCGACTACCGGCCGGCGCCGCCGGCAGGGCCGGAGCGGACCGCGACCGTCGACGGGTACGAGGTGACGCTCGCCGGCGGCCTCGCCCCCGGCTCCGCCCGCGACGTGGAGTTCACGGTGACGAAGGACGGCGAGCCGGTGACCGACCTGCAGCCGTATCTCGGCGCGTACGGGCACCTCGTCGCGCTCCGCGCCGGCGACCTGGCGTACCTGCACGTCCATCCCCGGGGCGAGCCCGGCGACGGCGGCACGGAGCCCGGCCCCGGGGTGGCGTTCTCCGCCACCGCGCCCAGCACCGGTTCGTACCGCCTGTTCCTCGACTTCAAGCACGACGGCCGGGTGCACACCGCCGCCTTCACCGTCACCGCGGGCGGCGGGGACGGCGCGGCCGGCTCGGAGAGCGGGCCGGACGGGGCGGGAACCGGCGGGCACGGCCACTGACGGCCGTGGTAGACCTGCTGCATGCGCAGCAGGAAAGCACTCGTCCGCCGCCCCGGACCGCGTCTCGCCGAGGGCCTGGTCACGCACATCGCACGCACGCCCGTCGATGCCGACCGGGCCCTCGCCCAGTGGCGGTCCTACGTCGCCGCCCTCGAACTGCACGGCTGGGAGACCGTCGAGGTCGAGCCCGCCGACGACTGCCCGGACGCCGTCTTCGTCGAGGACACGGTGGTGATGTACAGGAACGTCGCCCTCGTCACCCGCCCCGGCGCCGACTCCCGCAAGCCGGAGACCCGGGGCGTCGAGGACGCCGTGAGCCTGATGCGCTGCTCCGTGAACCGCGTCCGCGAGCCCGGCACGCTCGACGGCGGCGACGTGCTCAAGGTCGGCGACACGATCTACGTGGGCCGCGGCGGGCGCACCAACGCCGAGGGCGTCCGGCAGCTCCGCGCCTGCTTCGAGCCGCTCGGCGCCCGCGTCGTCGCCGTCCCGGTCACCCGGGTGCTGCACCTGAAGTCCGGCATCACCGCCCTGCCCGACGGCACCTTCGCCACCCACCCGGGGCTGCTCGACGAACCGTCGCTCTTCCCCGGCCGCCTCGCGGTGCCGGAGGCCGCCGGGGCGCACGTCGTCCTGCTCGGCGGCGGCGCGCTGCTGATGGCGGCGAGCGCACCGCGGACGGCCGCCCTGTACGAGGACCTGGGCTACACGCCGGTGCCGGTGGACATCAGCGAGTTCGAGAAGCTCGAAGGCTCGGTGACGTGCCTGTCGGTGCGGATGCGCGGCCTGTACGCCTGACGGTGCGGCGGCGGGCCGGGGGGCCGCCGGGGCGCGGCCCCGCGCCGCGCGCCGGTCGCGCCCGCGGCGTCAGCGGCTCTCCGCCGCCACCCGCAGCGACCCCCGCGGGGCGTGGACGGCGGGGGGCAGGGCCGGGGCCGGCGTGAGGTGGCCGCCGAGCCGGCGGCCGGCCGCGACCGGCGCGCGGAGGCTCGGGGGTAGGCCGACTGACGCGCGTAGAGCCGAGGCCTGACGACGTACCCGGGCGGCGGCCACCTCGCCCCCCGGGCCGCCCGCGGCCGCGTGCGCGGCGGCGAGCACGTCGAGCGTGCGCGACGTCCAGTACGGGGTGTCGAGGTGGCGCCAGACGGACAGCGCCTGCCGCGCCGTCGCCTGGGCGGCCGCCGGCCGGCGGGCGTGCAGCTGCAGGTCGGCCTGGGCGCGCAGCGTCAGCGCCTCGCCGAACCGCTCGCCGAACCGCCGGTACGCGGCCAGGCTCTCGTCGAGCATCCGCTCCGCCCGCGCCGGCTCCCCGATCACGTCCGTCAGATGCCCGAGCCACTGCAGCGCGTGCACCTCGCCCACCCGGTCGCCGATCTCCGCCGCCAGCTCGCAGCTGCGCAGCATCCGCGCCGCGGCCGCGTGCACGCGGCCGCCGGCGAGGTCGGCGAGGCCGAGGTTGCGCTCGGCGGAGGCCTCGCCGTGCCGGTAGCCGTGCTGGTGCGACAGGGCCAGCGCGCGCTCGAACTCGCGCCGGGCGGCCCCGGGTTCGCCGCACTCCAGGTGGACGCTGCCGAGGGCGCAGCGCGCGTACGCCTCGGACCGCGCGTTGCCGCCCGCCCGGGCCTGCTCGATGCCCCGCCGCAGACAGGCGGCGGCCTGCGCGTACTGCCCGCGCAGCCGCAGCAGCACGCCGAGGCCCGCCGCCGCGGCGGACTCGGCGGGGTGGTGGCCGCCGGCGGTCGGGCGGGCGCCGCGGGCCGCGTCGCGGGGGCGGGCGCCGGGCTTCGCCCGCGGGACCGCGCGGGGGCGGTCCAGCGCCGCGAACTCCTTCAGCGACCGCTTGAACGCCGCCACCGCCTCCCCGTAGTGGTCCTGCACGGTCTCCAGCTCGCCCAGGTTGCGGTGGAGCACGGCGACGCCGAGCCGGTCGCCGGCCGCGGTCGCCGCCGCCAGCGCCGTGCGGTGGGTGTCGCGCCAGTCGTCGAAGTGCGCGGACGACTCGAAGAACGCCGCCAGCGTCACCGCCAGCCGCCACGCGGTGCCGGTCTCGCCGGCGTCGGCCGCCTGCCGGACGAGGGCGGTCAGCGTGGTCCGTTCGGCCTCCAGCCAGGCCAGCGGCTCCGCCGCGACCCGGTCCGTCTCCGCCGCCGGGGGGCGGTGGTGCGGCGCCGGCACCCGTACGCGGCCGGAGAAGCCGGAGGACAGGGCGTCGTCGGCGCGGCGGGCGAGGTCGAGGTAGGCGGTGAGCACGCGGCCGAGCGCGGCGGCCCGCTCGGCGGCCGGCTCCTGGGCGTGGGCGCGCTCCCGGGCGTAGAGGCGCAGCAGGTCGTGGAGGCGGTAGCGGGGTTCCGCGGCGGAGTCGGGGGCGTGCACCTCCACGAGGTGGTTGTCGACGAGCGCGTCGAGGGACCGCTCGGCGAGGGCCACCGGGTCGCGCGGCGCCGCGTCGCCGAGGAGCGCGGCCACGACCCAGCCGGGCACCGTCGGCACGTCGAGCAGGCCGAGGAGCCGGAACGCGCGCTGCGCCGCGGGGTCGAGCGCCGCGTAGCCCAGCGTGACGCTGGCCCGTACCTCCAGGTCGCCCGCCACCAGCTCGTCCAGCCGCCGCCGCTCGTCGGCCAGCGCCTCGGCCAGCCGGGGCAGCGAGAGATGCCGCCGGGTCGCCAGCCGGGCGCCCGCGATGCGCAGCGCGAGCGGCAGCCGGCCGCACTGCGCCGTGATCTGCGCGGCGACCGCGGGGTCGCGGCGCGCACGGTCGTCGCCGGCCGCGCGCGCCAGCAGCTCCAGCGCCTCCGCGTCGCTGAGCAGGCCCAGCTCGACGCGGAGCGCGCCTTCGAGCCCGGCGAGCCCGGCGCGGCTGGTGACGAGCACGGCGCTGTCGCCGGTGCCGGGCAGCAGGGGGCGTATCTGCCGCTCGCGGTCGGCGTTGTCGAGGACGACGAGCACGCGGCGGTCGGCGAGTTCGGCGCGGTAGCGGCGGGCCCGCTCCTCCAGGCTCTCGGGGATGGCGGCGCCGGTCATGCCGAGCGTCTTGAGCAGGGAGGCCAGCACCTCGCCGGTGTCGGCCGGGTGCCCCGCCGCGGTCCGCAGGTCGGCGTGCAGCTGGCCGTCGGGGAAGACGTCGCGGAGCAGGTGCGCGGCGTGCACCGCGAACGTGGACTTGCCGGCGCCGGCGACGCCGGTGACGAGGACGGTGCGCGGCGCGGGGTGACGCGCGTCGACCCGCCACGCGTCGCGGCCCGGCGCGGCCCCGTCGGCGGGCCAGGACCCGGCGGCCGGGCCCGTCCCGGCCTCCGGCCGCCCCAGCCACCGCAGCACCTGCACCAGCTGCTCCCGCCGCCCCACGAAGTCCGGGATGCGCGCCGGCAGCTGGCAGTACGCCGGCCGCTCCGCGACCTCGTGCCGCGGCGCCGGCTCCGCGCCGCCCGCCAGCACCGCCGCGTGCACCTCCTGCAGCTGCGCCCCCGGTTCCACGCCCAGCTCGTCCACGAGCAGCCGGCGGGCCCGCTCGTACGTGCGCAGGGCGTCCGAGCGCCGCCCCGAGCGGTGCAGCGCCTGCATCAGCCGGCCCCACAGCGGCTCCCGCAGCGGGTGCTCCGCGAGCAGCGCACCCAGCTCCGCGGCCAGCTCCGGATGCCGGCCCACGGCCAGCTTCGCGTCGGCCAGGTCCTCCCAGGCCGTCAGCCGGCACTCCTCCAGCCGGGCGGCCTCGGCCCGTACCGCGTCGGTGGCCGGCACGTCCGCGAACGCCGGGCCGCGCCACAGCCCCAGCGCCTCGGTCAGCGACGCCACCGCCGCGTCCGGCCGCCGGTCGGCCAGCTCCGCCCGCCCGGCGGCGGCCAGGGTCGCGAAGCGGGCGGCGTCGGTGCCGTCCGGCTCCACGGCCAGCTCGTAGCCGCCGGGGCGGGTGTGGAGCGTCTCCGGGCAGCCGCCCAGGGCACGGCGCAGCCGGTGCACGTACACCTGCAGGGACTTGGCGGCGGAGTCCGGTACGTCGTCGCCCCACAGCTCCGCGATGAGCGCGTCGGCGGGCACGAACCGGCCCGCGTTGATGAGCAGATGGGCGAGCAGCGCACGCTGTTTCGCGGCGTTGAGCTGGACCCACCCCGTGCCGTTGCAGACGTCGAGCCTGCCAAGGACCCGATAGCGCATCACACCGTCCCCTGGTCACGGTCGTCGTGAGCTGCTCCGGCGTCACCTTCCTTGTACTCGGCGGTACATGTCAAGGATGCCCGCGTCCCGGCAGGCAGCGGCCGCGCAACCGTCGCGCAACCGCCGCGCTGCGGCCATCGCGTAGACACGTGCCGCGTCACCGTCGTGTCCCGCCGCCGGCGAGCCCCGCCGGCCACCGGAGCCGCCTCGGAACCCCGCCCGCCCCGGGCCGGAGCCCCCACCTTCCGTAGGAGAGCGATTCCCGATGTCACCCAGCCGTACGGGGACCTGGCGGCCCCTGCTCGCCGGACTGGCGGCCCTCGGCACCCTCGGCGGGCTCACCGCCGCCGCCCCGGCCGCCGCCGAACCCCCGCCCGACACCGGCAGATCCGTGAGCTACCACGGCTACCGGGTCACCGTCCCCGCCGGCTGGCGGGTCGTCGACCTCGCCGCGGACCCGGGCGCCTGCGTACGCTTCGACCGCCCCGCCGTCTACCTCGGCGAGCCCGGCGACCAGAGCGCCTGCCCGCCCGGCCTCAAGGGCCGCACCGCCGGGCTCGTCGTGGAGCCCCTCGACGCCTCGGCCGCGCGGCAGACCACCGCGGCCACCGCCGTCGCCCCGCGCGGCGGCGCGACGGCGCCGGCCGCGACGTCCCGCGGCGGCGCGATCCAGGTGGCCGTCGAGGACGCCGGTGTCCTCGTCACCGCGGCGCACGGCCCCGCCGCCGAGGACCGGGTACGCGACGTCCTCGCCACCGCCGAGCTGACGGCCGGCGCCGAGCGCACCGAACTGTCCGCCGCCCGCGCCGCGTCCCGGGACGCGGCGGAACCGCCGGCCGCCGCCGGCCCGCAGCCCGGCGACTTCCGCGGCAAGGGCTTCGACGCCTGCGCCGCGCCCCCGCAGGCCGCGATGGACGCCTGGCTCGCCTCCTCCCCGTACCGCGCCGTGGGCGTCTACATCTCCGGCGCCACCCGCGCCTGCGCGCAGCCCGACCTCACCGCGGGCTGGGTGGCGGACCAGACCGGCAAGGGCTGGCACCTCATCCCCATCGACGTCGGCCGCCAGGCGCCGTGCTCGAACTTCTCCAACAAGATGTCGTCCGACCCCGTCACCGCCCGCTCCCAGGGCGCGAGCGCCGCGAACGCCTCCGTGGCCGCCGCGCAGAACCTCGGCATCCCGGCGGGCAGCGCGCTCTACACCGACATCGAGGGCTACGACTCCACCGCCTCCTGCAAGGCCGCGGTCATGAGCTACGTCTCCGGCTGGACCGAGGCGCTGCACGCCGCGGGCTACCTCTCCGGGCTGTACTCCAGCGGCGCCTCCGGCATCCGCGACGCGGCGAGCGTCTACGACGACAGCCGCTACCTGCGGGTGGACCACCTGTGGTTCGCCTGGTGGAACGGCGTCGCCGACACCGACGGCGGACCGTACGTCCCGGACTCCCACTGGTCCGGCCACCAGCGCATCCACCAGTACGTCGGCGAGGTCTACGAGACGTACGGCGGCCGGCGCCTGCACATCGACCGCAACTACCTCGACGTCGGCGAGGGCACCCCGCCGCCCGTCACCTGCACCACCGCCAACCTCAGCTTCAACTCCTACGCAACCGTCCGCTCCGGCGCCACCGGCGCCCTCGTCGACGCCGCCCAGTGCCTCCTTGAGGCAGCCGGCCACGACCCCGGCGGCGCCACCCCGACCGGTACCTTCGACGCCGGCACCGTCGCCGCCACGAAGGCGTTCCAGACCGCCCGGGGACTGGCCGCCGACGGCATCATCGGCCCCCGCACCTGGACCGCGCTGCTGTCCCACGGCACCACGCCGCTGCTGCGGAACGGCTCCACCGGCGACGCCGTCACCCGGCTGCAGCGCGCCCTGACCGCCGCCCTCGGCCGCACCGTCGGCATCGACGGCATCTTCGGCCCCGGCACGGAGGGGGCGGTGCGCGACTACCAGAGTGCGCGCGGGCTCGGCGTGGACGGCATCGTCGGCCCGGCCACCTGGGGGGCGCTGCAGGCCGGGAGGTGAGCCGGTCGTCTCAGCGCGGCGGCGGCCGCGGGAGCGCCGGCGGACGGCGTCCCGCGGCCCCGCCGCGCCCGGGTTCTCACCGCGGAGCCGAGGGGAGGCCGCGGCGATGTCGGCGGCGGCTGCGATGATCGGCGTATGAGCACCGAAGCGGCGAAGGCCGCGCCGCAGGGCGGATTACCGCGGCCCCACCGGCACCAGGAGATCGTCGACGTGCACCTGATGCTGTTCCGGCGCGCGCCCGGACCGGAGGTGCTGCTCGCCCGCCGGGCCGGCACGGGCTATGCGGACGGCCTGCTGAACCTGCCCAGCGGCCATCTGGAGGAGGGCGAGGACGTACGGGCCGCGGTGCTGCGCGAGGCCGCCGAGGAGATCGGGCTCGTGCTCGCTCCGGAGCAGGTCGCGGCGGCGCTCGTCATCCAGCACAAGCCGCCGGTGGGCCGGCCCCGGATGGGCTGGTTCTTCGCCGCAGAACTGCCGCCCGGCGCCCGGCCGGTGAACGCGGAGCCGGACAAGTGCGCGGGCATCGGCTGGTATCCGCTGGACGACCTGCCGGACGACACGGTGGCGTACTGCCGGGCGGGCCTGGAGGCGCACCGGGCGGGGCAGCGGTTCGTGCTGCACTGGCACGAGCCGGAGGACTCCATAGCCTCCGGCCCCCAGGTGCCGAGCCGGGCGGTGGTGCTGCCGCAGACGGACGGCCCGCCGTGATCCCGCCGTACGGCACGCGCGGCGCGGTCCGGAACGGCGGGGCGCTCAGAGATCCTTGACGCAGCGCCGCTCGACGGCGTACGGCCGGTAGCCCAGCCAGCGGTTGACGGCGAGCATCGGCGCGTTGTCGCTGTCGTTGCCCGTGTACGCGTCGGTGTATCCGGCCGCCTGCGCCCGCCGCAGCGACTCGTGCTTGGCCAGCTTCGCCAGCCCCCGGCCGCGGAACGCCCGCCGGGTGCCGGTCATCCCCGACGAGTAGCGCTCGCCCCCGTCGGTCTCCGCCAGGCTGTACGCCGCCACCTCGCCGGCCACCACGGCGGCGACCGTCAGCTCGTGGTCGAGCAGCGGCTCGCGCCAGGTGTGGTCGAGCCAGTTCTCGTACGTCATGGCGTCGGCCGGGGTGTCGCTCGGCTCGTCCGCCGTGGCCTCCGCGTCCGCCTCGTACAGCGGCCGCGGGTCGGCGGCGAAGTCCGTGAACGGGCGCAGCTCCACGTCCGCGGCCGGCTCGGGCCGCGGCGGGAGCGGGGCGCGCAGGTCGAGATGGAGGATCCGGCCGGAGCGCCCCGGGCGGTAGCCGCGCCGCTCGGCGAAGCCGAGGTCCCGCTCGGAGTCGTACGCCCAGGTGTACACCGCGGTCGCGCCCTGCGCGGCGAGGTGCGCCTCGGCCGCCGCGACGAGCGCCGTGCCGACGCCGCGGCCGGTGTGCCCGGGGTGCACGTGCGGGTGGGTGATGCCCTGGCCCGGCGTGCTGCTCTCGGCCGAGACGTACGCCTCGGCCTCGCCGACGATCCGTCCGTCGACCTCGGCGACCAGCTGCCGCAGCCGCTTCTCGGGCGGTGCGGAGGCCACCTTCCAGCGCACCGACGCGGGGGTCACGACGAAGAACGGCACCGCCGCGCGCTGGACCCCGGCGACGGCGTCGGCGTCCTCGGGCCGGAAGTCACGTACGAGCACACTCATGGCGCCGCACGCTACGGCGAGCGGGCGCCGCTGTCGTGCGAATTTCTCCCGGCGGCCCACAATGACTCCGTGACCATCCAGATTTTCGTCGACCAGCAGGCGCCCGAGGCCCCGTACGAGCAGGTGCGCGCCCAGATCTCCGCCCAGGCGCACGACGGCGTGCTCCCGGCCGGCACCAAGCTGCCCACCGTGCGGGGCCTCGCCGAGCGGCTCGGCCTCGCCCCGAACACCGTCGCCAAGGCGTACCGCGCGCTGGAGACCGACGGGGTGATCGAGACCCGCGGCCGGCACGGCAGCTTCGTCGCCGCCGCCGGCGACGCCGCGCGGCGCGAGGCGGCCGCCGCGGCACAGGCGTACGCGCAGCGGGCGCAGCGCCTCGGACTCGACCACGGAACCGCGCTGACCGCGGTGGAAGAGGCGCTGCGCGCCGCCTACGCCGGCGCGTAGGACCCCGCCGGGCGGACCCGGCCCGGGTCCTCGGGGGTACACGCCGGAACCGGGGGCCTCGTCACCCGGGCCGGGCCGCTGCCCGCGGATGTGCACGGCGCCCGGGCGGTCGCCGCGCGGCGGCTCGGCCGAAGAGGCCCACCACGGGGCCGAGCCGACGACTGCGCAGACCGCACCGGCGCCGCCCGCGAACCGGCCCGGCCCGGGAGGCCGTCGCGCGGCGCCGAGCGGATACCCCCGTACTCCGCCCGGCGCCGCGCCGCTTCGGTGCTGGGGCGCTGGCTTGGTGCTGGTGGCGTGGTGCCGGTGACCAGCCTGGTGACCGCGGGGAACCCGTCGCAAGCGAACGGCGCCGAAACGGGAAGCTGGAACGGGAATCTGCCCACCCACCAGCGAAAACAGGACTAGGGTGGAACGCGTGCGAACGGGGGCGGGATGTGACTGACGCGGCGACGGAGAAGTTCGCGGCGCTGCTGCGCGAGTTGAAGCAGCGCTCGGGGCGCAGCTACGGCTCGCTGGCGGCGCGGCTGCACGTGAGCACCTCGACCCTCCACCGCTACTGCAACGGCGACGCGGTCCCCGCGAGCTACGCCCCCGCGGAACACCTGGCCCGCCTCTGCGGGGCGACGCCCGAGGAACTGGTGGAACTCCACCGCCGCTGGCACCGCGCGAACAGCCGCCGCCGCGGACCCGCGGCCGGCGGCGGGCCCGCCCGCCCGTCGTGGGCGGCGGGGAACGAGCCCGCGGCGGGCGGCGGTTCGTCGGCGGACGGCTCCGACGCGGCTGCGGCGGCTTCGGGTGCCGGTTCACCCGCCGACGGAGGCCGCGCCGCCTCCCGGGCCCCCGGCACCGCCGGTACGTCGGGCTCCGCCGGCTCTGCCGGCTCCGGCGGCTCTGTCGACAAGTCGGCCTCAGAAGCGCGCGGCGGACCCGGCCGGCCCGCCGCCGGGGCCCGCGGCCGGTGGCGCGTGCTCCTGCCCGCCGCCGGGGCGGCCGTCGCCACGCTCGTCGCCCTCGTCGCCACCTCCAGCGGGTCCACCGGCGAAGGCCGGGCGGCCGGCGGCGAGGGGCCCGAGAGCGGCGTGCTGGGGGACGGGAGCCGCGGTGGCGGCGGTGCCAGGGGAGCGGAGACGGCGGAGAAGGGCGGCTCGTCCGAGCCGTCCGAGCCGTCCGAGCCCTCGCCCGCCGGCGGCGGCACCGGCAGGGGCGGCGGCGAGTCCGGCGCGGCTCCCCGCAAGGGCGGGGCCGCCGCCGAGGAGGGGGCCGGGCCCACCGTCCGTACCCCGCTGGCCTGGTCCGTCCGCTCCCACGTCTGGGAGTTCGGCTGCGACCACCGCTACGTCGTCGACAAGCCGCCCGCCGACGTCCCGCCCCCGCCCATGGCGCAGGACGCCGAGGCGTGGGCCGGCAGCCAGGGCGCCGTCCACGGCGGCAGGACGAACATCGAGGCCGTCATCGAGCCCCGCGGCGACGAGCAGGTGACCATCACCGCCGTCCACGTCCGCAAGGCCGCGGCGTCCGCGCCGCTGCCGTGGGACGCCTTCGCGATGTCCGACGGCTGCGGCGGCGAGGTCACCGAGGCGGCGTACGACGTCGACCTCGACGTCCCCCGGCCCGTCCTCAAGCCCCGGAACGGCGGCGACTCCACCGGGACCTGGGAGCCCCCCGCCCTCCCGTACCGCGTCACCCCCGACGACCCGCTGTCCCTGCTCATCCACGCCGACACCGAGGACCACGACGTCCGCTGGTACCTGGAGGTCGAGTGGAGCAGCAAGGACGACTCCGGCGTCATACGCATCGATGACGGCGGCGGCCCGTTCCGTACCAGCGCGATCGAGGACCGTCCGCTGTACGGCTACGACCACCTCAACGGCCACTGGCGCACGTGGCCGCTGGCCGACGACCCCGACGCCGCCGACCCCGCGCGGGAGCCCTCGTCCCCGGCGCCGTAGCCGCCGCGCCGGACCCGGGAGACCGGCGGCGGCCGGAACAAGCGGAGGACGACGCACCGGCGAGGAGCGGAATCCGGCCAGATGAAACGGTTCTGCTGGTCAAGGCGGCGTTCTGGGCCGGGAATTGGGGATGATTCCCGTGTGGGGGATGCGCATGTGACGCAGGCAGACGATAGGGTTAGCGTGCCCGGGCCGGGAGCCCTCGTCAGGGTGGGGAGTGTCATGGATCAGATAGCAATGCGCGGCAAGGCGCGAGTTCCTGCGGTCAACTGCGGGAGCACGGCGTCGCGGGCGCGCGTCGACCGGCACCTGGCGGTGCTCGGCGGCCCCGCCGCCCCCGAGGGGGACGCGGAGAGCGCCACCACGCTGATGCGTGAGCTGACCGCGCGCGAGGAGAGGGCCGCCAAGCCGGGCCGTATGGCGCGCGTTTCCCTCTTCGCCCCGCTGCGGAAGCTGCGGCGCACCCTCTTCGGCAACGGGCGGAGCTGACACAGCTCCTCACAGACACCTCGTATCGGGGCGGGCGCGGCGACCCGGCATGCCGCACCCGCCCCGATCAGCTGTCCCACCCGCGCCCGCCCCGACCCCGGACCGCCCGGTTCCGGACACATTCCGAACGCACGCCGTGCACTCCCCGGCCGCTCAGCCCCGTCCGCGCGCGCTGCGCCGTATCGCCAGCGGTACGAACACCGCCAGCAGCACCGCCGACCAGCACAGCGCCGCCGCCACCGGATGCGTCATCGGCCAGGCCGCGCCCGCCGCGTCGTCGAGCCCCGCCGGGGCGCTGCCCGTCAGGTCCCGTACGGCCGTGACGTACGCGCTGAGCGGGTTCCACTCGACCACCGCACGCAGCCATCCCGGCATGCCGTGCGTCGGCACGTACGCGTTGGACAGCAGCTGCAGCACGAACGTGGTGCTCGCCAGCTGGCCCGCCGTCTCCTCGTTGCCGACGACCATGCCGAGGTGGACCCCGAGCCACGCCGACGTGAACCGCAGCAGGAGCAGCAGCCCCAGCGCCCCGGCGGTCGCCGCCGCGCCACCGTCGTTCCGCCAGCCCACGGCGTAGCCGACCGCCGCCAGCGGCACCAGCCCGACCGCGAACAGCAGCACGTCCGCGACCGCGTGCCCCAGCGGCACCGCCGCCCGGCTGATCGGCAGCGCCCGGAAGCGCTCCGTCACGCCGCGGCCGGTGTCGACGGCCGCCTGCAGCATGCCGGTGACGAGGCCGCCGGCGGCGGTGGTGGCGAAGAGGCCGGGGACGATGTACGTGCGGTAGTCGGCACCGCCGGGCAGTGAGACGGAGTTGCCGAAGACGTAGCCGAAGAAGAGCAGCAGCGTCAGCGGCATCACCTGGGTGATGACCAGCAGTCCCGGGTTGCGCCGGGCGCGCTGCAGCTGGCGGCCGACCAGGGCCGTGCCGTCGTACGCGAGGTGGCTCATGCCGCCTCCTCCTTCAGGTCCGGCGCGCCGGTGCCCGGCGCGCCCTCGGCGGTGCCGTCCGCCCCCGTGAGCCGGAGGAACACCTCGTCCAGCGTCGGGCTGCGCAGGCTCGCGTCGACCACCGGCACCCCCGCCGCGTCCAGCTCCCGCACCATGCGCGGCAGCGTCAGCCCGGGGTCGAACGCCGCCGCCCCCACCGTGCGCCGCTCCGCGTCCAGCCGCGGTTCGCCCCCGGTGAGCGGCCCGAGCACCACCGCCGCCGCGGCCAGCGCCGCCTCCTCGGCCACGACCACCTCCGCGTACGCGCCCACCCGCCGCTTCAGCTCGTCCGGCGTGCCGGTGACGGCCGCCCGGCCGTGGTCGACGACCACGACCGAGTCCGCCAGCCGGTCCGCCTCCTCCAGGTACTGCGTGGTCAGCAGCACCGTCGTGCCCGCCGCCGCCAGCTCGCGCACCGCCGCCCAGATCTGCTCGCGGCTCGCCGGGTCGAGGCCGGTGGTCGGCTCGTCGAGGAAGAGCACCCGCGGCCGGGCCAGCAGGCTCGCCGCCAGGTCGAGCCGCCGCCGCATGCCGCCGGAGTACGTGCGGGCCGGCCGGTCGGCGGCGCCGGCCAGGCCGAACCGCGCCAGCATCTCGTCCGCCCGCTTCCGCCCCGCGGGCCCGCGCAGGCGCAGCAGCCGGGCGAAGAGGCGCAGGTTCTCCCGCCCGGACAGGTCGTCGTCGACGGAGGTGGCCTGGCCCGTGACGCCGATGGCGCGGCGCACGGCGGCCGGCTCGGCGACCACGTCGTGCCCGGCGACCCGGGCGCCGCCGGCGTCCGGCGGGACGAGCGTGGTGAGCACGCGCACGGCGGTGGTCTTGCCCGCGCCGTTCGGGCCGAGGAGCCCGCAGACGGTGCCTTCGGGGATGGCGAGGTCGAGGCCGCGGAGCGCGTGGACGTCGCCGTAGCGCTTCTCGACCGCCTTACTAAGTACAGCGTACGTAGTAGTCATGCGGCCGAGCATAGCCGACTCAGTACGCTGTACGTAAACCGGCAGCCGACGGCCCCGAGGAAGGAAGCGATGGCAGCGAGCCGACGTGCCGCGGACGGGGCGGCGCGCAGCGCCACCCCCGAGGTGATCTGGACCCGCCCCGAGCGCGCCGGCCGCGGTCCGCGCCCCGCGCACAGCCGCGCCCGGATCGCCGAGGCCGCCGTGCGGATCGCCGACGCGGACGGCCTCGACGCGGTCTCGATGCGGCGCGTCGCCGCCGAGATCGGCAGCGGCACCATGTCCCTCTACAACTACGTGCCGCGCAAGGAGGACCTGCACGAGCTGATGGTCGACGCGGTCAGCGCCGAGTACGACCTGTCGGCGCCGCTCAGCGGCGACTGGCGGGCCGACGTGCTCGGGCTGGCGGAGCAGTCGCGGGACCTGATGCGCCGGCACCCGTGGCTGCCGCGGCTCACCGCGAGCGCGGCGTACGGGTTCACGCCGCACACCCTGCGCTACCTCGACCGGTTCCTCGCCGCGCTGGCGGGCGTGGACCTCGCGCCGGGGACGAAGATGGAGCTGGTCGCGATGGTCACGGCGTCGGTGACCAGCTACGTGACCTTCGAGATCGCCCTCGCCGAGCGGGCCCGCGCGCTGCCGTGGAGCGAGGCGGAGGAGCAGGCGGTCCGCGGGTCGTACCTGGCCGGGCAGCTGGCGACGGGGGAGTACCCGCACCTGGCCGGGGTGCTGGCGGAGGCGGCCGAACCGGGGGACCACGAGGAGGCGTTCCGGCGGATGCTGGGGCGGGTGCTGGACGGCTTCGCGGCGTCCGGCGGCCGGACGGGCTGACGGCTGCCCGGCCGCCGGTGCCGGCAAACCGGCGGCGACGACCCCTTGAAACGCCTCCGGCCCGGAGATTACGTTCCTCTGCCATGTATCTCTTCCGGCGTCTGCTCGTCCTGCCGTTAGCCCTCGCCGCGACCGCGGCGGCCGGCCTCGTCCCCGCCGCCGGGGCCGGCGCGCCCGGGTCCGCCCCGGCGGCGCCGGGCGACCTCCTCTCGTACGTCGTCAACAGCGCGGCCGACGACGCCACCCTGGACCGGGTCGAGGCCGCGACCCACGCCGCCGGCGGCACCGTTGTGGCCGCGTACCCGAAGATCGGCGTGACCGTCGCGCACTCCGCGGACCCGCACTTCGGCCCCCGGCTGCGCGCCGTCCGCGGCGTGCAGTCCGCGGGCGCCACCCGCACCGCGCCGCTGCCGCGCACGGCGGCGGCGGTCGGCGAGGGCGCGTTCCGGACGTACCGGGACCCGGGGGAGACCGGCCGGCAGCCGCGCGGCGACACCGCGGGGGGCGTACCGCAGGAGCCGTTGGAGGCCGACCAGTGGTCGCTGCGCGTCGTCCGCGCCGACCGGGCCCACGAGATCTCCACCGGCAGCCCGGACGTCACCGTCGGCGTGCTCGACAACGGCGTCGAGGACACCCACCCCGACCTCGCGGCCAACTTCTCCGCGAGCCGGTCCGCCGACTGCTCCGGCGGCGTCGCCGACACCCGCCCCGGCGCCTGGCGCCCCTACCCGGGGGACGGCATCGAGGGCCACGGCACCTGGGTCTCCGGTCAGATCGCCGCCCCGCGCAACGGTGCCGGCGTCGCCGGCGTCGCCCCGGACGTGACGATCGCGTCCATCAGGACGGCCAGCGCCGACGGCCGCATCTACGCCGAGTCCGGTGTCTGCGCGCTCGTCTTCGCGGCCGACCACGGCATCGACGTCGCCAACATGAGCTTCTCGATGGACCCGTGGCACTTCGTCTGCCCCGACGACCCCGACCAGCGGGCCATCCTGGACGCCGTCACCCGCGCCCACCGCTACGCCGCCGGCCGGGGAGTCCTCCAGATCGCCGCCGCCGGCAACGGCAGCCGGCACCTCGCCGACCCGACGTTCACCGACGTCGAGAGCCCGACCGACGCCACGCCGACCGAGCGCACCGTGGACCCGGCCGAGTGCCCGGTGCTGCCGCACATGCTGCCCGGCGTCGTCAGCGCCGCGTCGGTCGGCTCGGAGAACCTCAAGGCCGACCACTCGGACTACGGCCTCGGCGTCATCGACGCCGCCGCCCCCGGCGGCGACGACTACCAGATCCCCGACACCCCCTCGAAGGACGGCTACGTCCTGTCCACCTGGCTCGACGGCGGGTACAGCTCGGGCCCGGGCACCTCGGCCGCCACCGCGCAGGCGTCGGGCGTCGCGGCGCTGCTCGCGAGCGCGCACCCGCGCGCCTCCGCCGCCGAGTTGCGGCGCATGCTGCTGGCCCAGGCCGACAACCCCGGCTGTCCGGACGGCTACGACCCGGACGGGGACGGCGTCGACAACGCCGTCTGCGCGGGCGGCGACCGGTACAACGGCTTCTACGGCGCCGGGGTGGTGGACGCCCTGGACGCGGTGCGGCGGTAGCGGCGGGCGGACCGGAGGGGCGGCCCTGCGCGGGCCGCCCGCCCGGCCGGGTCAGATCAGCGCGAACTGCCCCTCCGGGCCCTCCTCGCGGTGGTCCAGCACCGACGCCGGCCGGCGCGCCGACTCGGGAACGGGCAGGATGCCCGCCTCCCGCAGCTCCGCCGCCGTGATCTCGGCGTCGTGCGGGCCGCCGTCCGCGTCCGGCGTCCCGTACGCCGCCGGCCCCCGCAGCTCCGCGAGCAGCGCCAGCACCGTGATCAGCTCCAGCAGCTCCGACGTCCACTCCTGCGGCCACGACGTCGGACGTATCGCCGCGAGCGTCCCCGGTTCGGCGGGCTCCAGCCGCCCGGCGAGCCACTGCTCCAGCACGGGGACGCCGCCCTCCGTGAACTCCCACGCCTCCCGCGGCACCGGCGCGATGCGCCCCTCGCCGAGGAGCAGCGCTTCCTCCTCCGGGTCGTACGACACCTCCGCCGGCCGGGCCGGTATCGCCGCGCGTACGTACGGCCGCCGCCCGCCCGGCAGCCGCGGCTTCGCGCCGCCGCGGGCCCCGCGCAGCTGCACCTCAAGCACCCGCCGCCCCAGCTCCACGCCGGCCCGCCACGCCTCGGCGTCCGCGGTCAGCGGCACCGCGCAGCCGCGCGGGGTGGCCCGCCCGACGGCCAGCGCCCAGGCGAACAGGTCCTCCGGCGCGACCTTGCCGCCCAGCCGCCTGCCCAGCCAGCGCAGCAGCCGGGGCGCGACGTTGGGCTCCCGCCCCCGGAGCCGCCGGTACAGCGGCCGGATCCGCCCGGGCCGCCCGGCGGGCGACCACCCGTCCGGCAGCAGCGCGGACGCGACGACCGCGAGCCCGCCGGAGCCGCCCGCGCCCGGTGGCGCCACGTGGCCCGGCTCGACGGCGAACAGCTGCCGGTCGTCGGCGACGCGCCACAGCTCGGGCCGGGCGGCGTCGAGGAGCCGGTTGTCGGGGATGAGCCACTGCCGGTCGTACGCGCCGTGCAGCACCCGCACCGGCTCGGGACACGGCCCCGGCTCCCGCGCGAGCCGCCCGGTCCCGGCGGCGCGCCCGGGCAGCTGGGCGACGGCGCTCCGCGGCGTCCGCGCCCGGGTCGGGCGGAACAGGGCGTCCCGGTCGGCGCCTTCGGCCCGTACGAGCGCGTCCCACCGGGCGCGCAGCGACGCGGCGTCGGGCGCCATGACCCACCCCCGGCCGAGCCGCAGCGGGGCGACCGACCAGGGCATGAGGTCGGCGAGCAGCGGGGCGGAGCGGCCGTCGGGGGGCGGCTCTTCGGGCGGTGTCCGCTCCTCTGCTGCGGCTGCGGCTGCTGCGGCGGGCGGCGTGTCCGCCGCCGGCGTCCGGCGCCTCCCGCGCCGCGGCTTCGCCGCCGCGGGGGCGGCCGCCGCCGGGGGCGGGCCGGTCTCCGCGAGTGCGTCTGCCCCGGCAGTCGTGGGTGCCTCCGCGACCGCGGACGCCGCGGGCTCCGCAGCCTCGGGTTCCGCCGCCGCGGCCCCCGGGTCCGTCGCCGGAGCGGCGGCCTCCGCCACGGGCGGGCCGCTGTCCGCCGAACCACCCATTCCGCGTCCTCCCCTCGACTCCCGGGCCGCCCGTGCCGAGCCGCCCGCAGGGCGCTTCGCATCCTACGATCCGCGTGCGACATCCCCGCGTCCCCGCATCCGGCACCCGGAACGCCCCGTGCCAGACTCCGCCCATGGCCTCCTCAGCGATCACCGCGGACGCCGCCGGCACCTGGCGGCTCGGCGACCTCACCGTCAACCGCCTCGGCCTCGGCGCCATGCGCCTCCCCGCCGCGGCGGAGCCCGACGCCGGCGGCCGGACGCGCGCCCACGCCGTACTGCGCCGCGCCGTCGACCTCGGCGTCGACCACATCGACACCGCCGCGTTCTACTTCTCCCCCCGCCGCGCCGCCAACGAACTGATCAACTCCGCCCTCGCCCCGTACCCCGACGACCTCGTCATCGCGACCAAGGTGTGGCCCGGCCGCGACCCGTCGGGCGCGTGGGAGTGGGCCGAGCCCGCGCAGATCCGCGGCCAGGTCGAGGAGAACCTGCGCCAGCTCGGCCGCGACCACCTCGACCTCGTCAACCTCCGCCTTCCGCCCAGCCGCCGCCGCGCGAACGGCTCCCTGGCCGACCACTTCGGCGCCCTCGCCGACTGCCGTACCGCCGGCCTCGTCCGCCACCTCGGCGTCTCCAACGTCAGCGCCGGCCAGCTCGCCGAGGCGCAGGAGACCGCCCCGGTCGTCTGCGTCCAGAACGCCTACGGCATCGGCGCCGACGCCGAGGAGCAGGCCCTGCTGCGCGCGTGCGGCGAACAGGGCATCGCCTACGTGCCGTTCTTCGCCATCGCCGGCGACGGCCGGGAGGCCGGGGCGGGCCCCGCGGCCGCGGAGAGCGAGCAGGTCCGTACCGTCGCCCGCGCCCACGGGGCGACCCCCGCCCAGGTCCGCCTGGCCTGGACCCTCCGCCAGGGCCCCCACGTCCTCGCCATCCCGGGCACGGGCGACCCTGGCCACGTCGCCGAGAACGTCGCCGCGGGCGCGGTCCGGCTCACGGACGCGGAGGTGGAGCTGCTGTCGCCGCCGGCGTAGCGACCCGTCCGGCGCCGGACCGCCCCCGCGGCGCCGCCGGGCGGCGGGGGCGCGGTGTGCGCTACGGCGCCTCCAGCGTCACGCTGAACGAGAACCGGTCGCCCCGGTAGCGGATCCGCGCCACGTCCACCACCCGGCCGCCGTCGTCGTACGAGACGCCCGTGTAGTCCAGGATCGGGCTCAGCAGCGGAACCCCCAGCAGCTCGACCGTCTCCGGGTCGGCCAGGGTGGCGGTGACCGTGTCCGTGATCCGGGCGATGCGGATGCCGGCCCGGTCGCGGAGGACCTTCGTCATCGGCCAGCGCTCCAGGTCCGCCGGGTCGATGCGGGCGGCCGCCTCCGGGTGGACGGTGTTGACGGCCCAGTTGACCGGCTCGCCGGTGTCGCCGTCGTGGCGGAGGCGGCGGTACGTCACGGCCTCGCCGAGGTCCGGGAAGTACGCGGTGAGGCCGGCGGGGACGGGGGCCGGGCCGTGGCCGAGGAGCGTCGTGCGGTCGCCCGACTGCTGGGCCACGATCGCGTCGACCGAGCCCAGCAACCGGACGGGCGTGGTGCGCCGGGCGGTCTCCTCGATGAACGTGCCGTGGCGGCGGTGCCGGGTGATCAGGCCCTCCTCCTCCAGCTCCTTGAGGGCCTGGCGGAGGGTGAGCACGCTGACGCCGTAGTGCTCGGCGAGCTGCTCCTCCGTCGGCAGCCGCAGCGGCGCGTCCGGCGGGCGGCCGAGGATGGAGGCGCGCAGGGACTGCGACACCTGGTACCACAGCGGCAGCTTGCGGTTGAGCTGGAGAGAGTCGGGGGCGAAGAGGCCGGTCATGACCTGAATTCTCGCCGCAGCCCCCGCCACACGTCGTCGTAGTCCCGCTGCAGGTGCTCCGCGTCCCGCGCCTGCGGCGTGAGCGTGACCGGCCAGCGCGTCTCGAACATGAACGCCAGCCCGTCGTCGATCTTCTGCGGCTTCAGCTCCGCGGTCGAGGCCCGGTCGAAGGTCTCCCGGTCGGGGCCGTGCGCGGACATCATGTTGTGCAGCGAGCCGCCGCCGGGGACGAAGCCGCCCGGCCCGGCGGACTTGGCGTCGTACGCGCCCTCGACGAGGCCCATGTACTCGCTCATCACGTTCCGGTGGAAGTACGGCGGCCGGAAGGTGTCCTCGCCGACGAGCCAGCGCGGCGCGAAGACGACGAAGTCGACGCCCGCCAGTCCGGGGGTGTCGGTGGGCGAGGTGAGGACGGTGAAGATGGACGGGTCCGGGTGGTCGTAGCTGATGCTGCCGATGACGTTGAAGCGGTGCAGGTCGTAGACGTACGGGACGTGGTTGCCGTGCCAGGCGACGACGTCGAGCGGGGAGTGGTCGTACGTGGCCGTCCAGAGGTTGCCGCAGAACTTGCTGACGACCTCGACCGGGCCCTCCGTCTCCTCGTACGCCGCGACCGGCGCGAGGAAGTCGCGCGGGTTGGCCAGGCCGTTGGCGCCGATGGGGCCGAGGTCGGGGAGGGTGAAGGGGCTGCCGTAGTTCTCGCAGACGTAGCCGCGCACCGTGGCGCCGGCGCCGGTCCCGGTGCCGGACTCCAGCGGCTCGACGCGGAAGCGGACGCCGCGGGGGATGAGGGCGACGTGGCCGGGCTCGGCACGCAGCAGGCCGAGTTCCGTGCGGAGCAGCAGGCCGCCGCGCTCGGGGACGACGAGGAGTTCGCCGTCGGCGTCGGAGAAGACGCGGGTCATGGGGGCGTTGGCGGCGTAGAGGTGGATGGCCATGCCGGTGCGCTGCGTGACGTCGCCGTTGCCGCCGAGGGTCCACAGGCCGGCGAGGAAGTCGGTGCCGGGCGGGGGGTCGGGCAGCGGGTTCCAGCGGAGCCGGTTGGGGTCGGGGACCGCCTCGGTGAACGGGGCGGCGCGCAGGGCGCCGCCGGCCGCGCGGACGAAGCGGGGGTGCGCGGCGGAGGGGCGGATGCGGTAGAGCCAGGTGCGCCGGTTGTGGGCGCGGGGCTCGGTGAACGCGGAGCCGGACAGCTGCTCGGCGTAGAGCCCGAGGGGCGCGCGCTGCGGGGAGTTGCGGCCGGTGGGCAGGGCGCCGGGGAGGGCCTCGGTGCTGTGCTGGTTGCCGAAGCCGGAGAGGTACGACAGCCCTTCGGCGGTCTTGCGCGCCTGCTCTGCGTTGCTGGTCATGGTGGTACCGCCCGCCTTCCCGTCCGGAATCCTCAACCATTCCTATGGAGAACCATAGGAATGGTCTCAGCTGTACGCCGCCGGCGCCAGTCGGCACACGTGACCCACCGCACGCCCGGGCGGGCTGGGCGCGGAAAACTACCGGCGCTAGTTTGGGGGCGGCACGACGGGACATCCGCGAGGCGACCGGGAGACGCACCGATGCAGGCTCACGACGGCATGTTCATCGACGGCCGGTGGCGGCCCGCCGCCGGCGGCGACGTCATCGAGGTGACCGACCCCGCCGACGAGCAGGTCATCGCCACCGTCCCGGCCGGCACCGCCGCCGACGTGGACGCCGCCGTCGGCGCCGCCCGCGCCGCGTTCCCCGGCTGGGCGGCCACCCCGCCCGCGGAGCGGGCCGCCCGCGTCGGGGCGCTGAGCGAGGCGCTGGCCGCCCGCGCGGAGGACGTCGCCGCGACGGTCACCGCGGAGCTGGGCGCGCCGCTGGCGTTCAGCCGGAAGGTGCACGCCGCGCTGCCGGTCGCCGTCTCCGCCTCGTACGCGGAGATCGGCGCCTCGTACCCGTACGAGGAGAAGACCGGCAACTCCACGGTCCTGCACGAGCCCGTGGGCGTCGTCGGCGCGATCACCCCCTGGAACTACCCGCTGCACCAGATCGTCGCCAAAGCCGCCCCCGCGTTGGCCGCCGGCTGCACCGTGGTGCTCAAGCCCGCCGAGAACACCCCGCTGGTCGCCAGGCTCTTCGCCGAGGCCGCCGCCGCGGCCGGCCTCCCGCCGGGAGCGCTGGGCGTCGTCACCGGGCGCGGCGCCGAGGCCGGCCGGGCGCTCGTCGAGCACCCCGGCACCGACTTCCTGTCGTTCACCGGCTCCACCGCCGTCGGGCGTACGGTCGCCGCGGCGGCGGGCGCCGCGGTCAAGCCCGTCGCGCTGGAGCTGGGCGGCAAGTCCGCGAACGTCATCCTGCCCGGCGCCGACCTCGCCCGCGCCGTCAGCGTCGGCGTCGCCAACGTCATGGCCAACTCCGGCCAGAGCTGCAACGCCTGGACCCGCATGCTCGTCCCCCGCTCCGCGTACGACCAGGCGCTCACCCTCGCCGCCACCGCCGTCGCGAAGTACGTCCCCGGCGACCCGCGCGACCCCGGCACCCGGCTCGGGCCCGTCGTCAGCGCCGCCCAGCGCGACCGCGTCCGCGGCTACATCGAGCGGGGCGTCGAGGAGGGCGCCCGGCTGCTCGCGGGCGGGCCCGGCGCCCCCGACGGCCGGTCGCGCGGCTACTTCGTACGCCCCACCGTCTTCGCCGACGTCACCCCGGAGATGACGATCGCGCAGGAGGAGATCTTCGGGCCGGTGCTGGCGGTCATGCCGTACGAGGACGAGGACGACGCGCTGCGCATCGCCAACGGCACCGTCTACGGCCTCGCCGGCGCCGTGTGGGCGGCCGACGAGGCGACGGCGGTGGCGTTCGCGCGGCGGATGGAGACGGGGATGGTCGACATCAACGGCGGGCGGTTCAACCCGCTGGCGCCGTTCGGCGGTTACAAGCAGTCGGGCGTCGGCCGCGAGCTGGGCACGGCCGGGCTCGCGGAGTTCCTGCACACCAAGTCCCTCCAGCTCTGACGCCGTACACCCCGCCCCCGGCCCTCGCCCCCCGCCCCCCCCGCCCCTCCGCCCCTCCGCCCCCCGAGATACGGAGCCTTCGATGACCCGCGCCGCCGTCCTGCCCGCGATCGGCTCCCCGCTCGAACTCGCCGACATCGACCTTCCCGCCCCCGGCCCCGGCCGCGTGCGCGTCCGGCTCGCCGCCGCCGGCGTCTGCCACTCCGACCTCTCCCTCGCCAACGGCACCCTGCGCCAGCCCGCCCCCGCGGTGCTCGGCCACGAGGGCGCCGGCACCGTCGTCGAGACCGGCGAGGGCGTCACCGGCGTGGCGGCCGGCGACGAGGTGGTGCTCAACTGGGCGCCGTCCTGCGGCGAGTGCCACTACTGCGGGCTCGGCGAGCCGTGGCTGTGCGCCGCCGCCGGCGCCGCGGCGGCCGAGCCGTACGCCACCCGCGACGGCGCCGGGCTCTACCCCGGCCTGGGCACCGCCGCCTTCGCCGAGGAGACCGTCGTCCCCGCGCACGCCGTCCTGCCCCTGCCCGCCGGGGTGCCGCTGACCGACGCCGCGCTCCTCGGCTGCGCCGTGCTCACCGGATGGGGCGCCGTGCACCACGCCGCCGCGGTACGGGCCGGCGAGTCGGTGGCCGTCTTCGGCGCCGGCGGCGTGGGGCTCGCCGTGCTGCAGGCCGCCCGGATCGCGGGCGCCGGCCCGCTCGTGGCGGTGGACGTGTCGCCGGCGAAGGAGGAGCTGGCCCGCGCCGCCGGCGCCATCGACTTCGTCCTCGCCGAGCCCGGCGCGGAGCGCGACACCGCGAAGCGGATCCGCACGCTCACGGCCGGCGTCGGCGCCGACGTGGCGATCGAGTGCGTCGGCCGGGCGGACACGATACGCACCGCCTGGTCCTGCACCCGCCGCGGCGGGCGGACGACGGTCGTCGGCATCGGCGGCCAGGACGACCGGGTGACGTTCTCCGCGCTGGAACTCTTCTACTTCGGCCGCACCCTGTCCGGCTGCGTCTACGGCAACAGCGACCCGGCCCGCGACCTGCCCGCGATCGCGGCGCACGTACGCAGCGGGGCGCTGGACCTCGGCGGGCTCGTCACCGAGCACATCGGGCTCGACGGCATCCCGGCCGCGTTCGACGCGATGCTCGCCGGCCACGGCGCCCGCACACTCGTCGTCTTCTGACCCCGCTGCCGCCGGCCCCGCGGCCCGCTGCTCACACGTCCTGGATCCGGCGCCAGGGGCGGTCCGCCTCCAGGGCGAAGGCCAGCTCCAGCAGCGTGCGTTCGTCGCCGTGGGCCGCCGAGAGCATCGCGCCGACCGGCACGCCGCCCGCGGCGGCCGGCTCCGCGGCGGGGGCGGGCAGCGACAGGGCGGGGCTGCCGTTGATGTTGTTGATCGGGGTGAAGGCCACGTACGCGCGCAGCCGGTTCAGCAGTTCCTCGTAGGGGACGTTGGGCGACAGGTGCCCGAGCCGCGGGGTGGTGTGCGCGAGGACCGGGGACAGCAGCACGTCGTAGCGGGTGAGCGCCGCGTCGTACGCCTCGTCCGCCGCGCGCCGCAGGCGGCGCAGGACGGCCGGGGTGGTGTGCATCCGGCGCAGGTACGTCGACCGCAGGCCCTTGCTGAGGCCGTCCATCCGGCCGGCGTCGAAGCGCCGGTCGTACACGAACCGGCCGCCGGCCCCGGCGAGGAAGGCGAGCAGGCCCCAGTACGAGATGAAGTCCTGCTCGAACCGGCCGTCGAGCGGCAGCGCGTACGGCTCGACGGTGTGGCCCTGCGCCTCCAGCGCGGTGGCGACGGCGGCGACGGCGGCGCGGGTGGCGGCGTCGGTCGGGGAGCCGGTCGGGGACTCGGCCACCAGGCCGATGCGCAGCCGGCGCGAGCCCGGGCCCTCGACCAGGCCGAGCGGGGGCATCCGCGGGTTGCGCCAGTGCCGTTCGGCCGCGGCGAGGAACGCGGCGGTGTCGCGCACGGACCGGCTGACGACGCCGTCGCTGACCATGTCGATGGGCAGCCGGCGGCCCATCTCGTTGGCCACGACCCGGCCACGGGTCGGCTTCAGGCCGACGAGCCCGCAGCACGCGGCGGGGATGCGGATGGAGCCGCCGCCGTCGTTGGCGTGCGCGACCGGCACGGCGCCGGCGGCGACGAGCGCGGCGCTGCCGCCGGAGGAGCCGCCGGGGGAGTAGGACGGGTGCCAGGGGTTGCGCACCGGTTCGTCGTTCTCGTACTCCGTACTGGCGTTGAAGCCGAACTCCGGCAGCCGGGTCTTGCCGAGGAACGTCATGCCGGTGCTGAGGAACTGGCGCGTGAACGGCGCGTGCCGGGGCGCGGCGCGGGGCGTGAAGGCGGCGCTGCCGTGGCCGGTGGGCAGGCCGCCGTAGTCGGTGTTGTCCTTGAGCAGGGTGGGCACGCCGGCGAGCGGGCCGGCGGCGGTGCCGTCCGTGGCGGCGGCCGTCCGGTACGTGTCGTAGGCGGGGACGGCGACGGCGTGCAGTTCGGGGTCGACGAGGCGGATGCGCTCGACGGCGGCGCGGGCCAGCTCCCCGGCGCTGACCTCGCCGGTGCGGACGAGGGCGGCGAGGGCGACGGCGTCGTGCGCGCCGAGGGCGTCGTCGCGGAAGGCGTGGACGGGCGGCCGGCCGGCGGGTGTGCCGTCGGCGGGCGCGCGGTCCGCGGGCACCGCGGCGTGCCGGTCCTCGGTGACGTCGTCGCTCATGGCCTGCCTTCCGGTCGCTGGGGGGCGGCCGCGACGGCGGCCGCCATCCGGTCCACCGCCTCGGTCAACACCTCGGGCGAGGTGGCGAAGTTGAGCCGCGCGTGGCCCGCGCCGCCCGAGCCGAACGGGATCCCCGACGCGAGCGCCACCCGCCCGTGCTCCAGGAACACCGCCGCGGGGTCGTCCCCGAGGCCCAGCGCGCGGCAGTCCAGCCAGGCCAGGAACGTGCCGTCCGGCACCCGGTACGCCACGCCGGGCAGCCGCTCCGCCAGCAGCCGCCCGAGCAGCCTGCGGTTCTCGTCCAGCCCAGCGAGCAGCGCGTCCAGCCACGGGCCGCCGTGCCGGAGCGCCGCCACGTGCGCGATGGCCCCGAGGTGGCTGGGCCCGTGCGAGACCTCCTCCGGCAGGAGCGCCAGCTCGCCCGCCGACTCCTCGCCGGCCACGGCGACCGCGGCCTTCAGCCCCGCCAGGTTCCACGCCTTCGACGCCGACAGCAGCGCGAAGCCGCGCCCGGCGCCGGGCACGGTCAGATACGGCACGTGCCGGGCGCCGGTGCCGGGCGGCACCAGCGGGGCGTGGATCTCGTCGGCGACGACCCGCACCCCGTGCTCCTCGGCGAGCGCGGCGACCCGGGCCAGCTCGGCGGCGGTGTGCACGGTGCCGGTCGGGTTGTGCGGGCTGCAGAGCAGGAACGCCGCGCGGTGGCCGCCCGCGCGGGCGGCGGTGAACGCCGTCCGCAGGGCGCCTGCGTCGAGACGGCGGTCCTCGCCGAGCGGGGCCTCGATCACGCGGCGGCCCAGGTTCTCGGTGAAGGCGTAGAACGGCGGATAGACGGGGGAGTTGACGACGACGGCGTCGTCCGGGCCCGTGACCAGCTTCAGCACCTCGACGATGCCGAGCATCACGTCCGGCACGAGGGCGACCCGGTCGGCCGGGATCCGCCAGTCCCAGCGCCGCTTCGCGAACTCCCCGAGCGCCTCGGCGTACGGCCCCACGGTCGCGTACCCCGTGTCGCCGAGGTCGATCGCCGCCCGCACCGCCGCGGCGACGGGCTCCGCGAGCGGGGTGTCCATCTCGGCGACCCAGAGGGGCAGCACGTCGGGCGGATACTCCCGCCACTTCATCGACGTCCGGCGGCGCAGCTCCGGGAGCGTCGGCGCCCGCAGCGGGTTCGCCACCGGGGCGTCCGGCGCCGGCCCGGCGCTCATCGGGGCCCGCCGGCGGGGCGCGGCGGGGCGGGGCGGGCGAGGGGGCTGCGCGATCGGGGCATGTCCGCCATGGTAGGTCGGCCCACCGACAGCGGACCTGCGTTTTCACGCCTCTCCCCGCGACGGTTACCGGCCGGTCGGGGGTACGCGCCGTGGCGCCTCCGCGCGGTCCGCGGAGCCGCGCCTAGCCGTCCGCCACCCGCGCCAGCCACGCCCGGTGCGCCCCCGCGAACGGCTCCCTGCCCTCGGCCACCGCCGCCAGCAGCCACGCGGCCGACTCCGTCGCCCGCGCCACCGTCTCCGCCGCGTAGCCGTACCGCACCCGGTGTTCGGCGAACTCGTCCTCGTCCAGCAGCCGCGGCTCCCGCTCCCCGCGCCGCCGGGCGACGTCGAGGTCCAGGTCGACCATGGTCACCTCCGCGGCCGAGCGCCACCGCGGCGGCGTGGTGACGTCCGCGTACAGGTCGGTGCGCCGCGGCGGGGCGTTGAACTCGGCGGTCCACCAGGCGTCGCGGGGGAAGAGCGCCACGTGCGCGCACTCGACCGGCACCGGCGGCCCGGTGCCCTTGCGCGTCGTGCCGCCGGCCGGCTGGCCGAGCCAGACGCCGTGCTCGTCCTCGCCGAGGCGGCGCATGGTCGAGTTCCAGTGGAGGGTGCCGTCGTACTTGCGGTAGATCACGCGTACCAGGTCGGCCATTGCGGGATCATAGCCCCGGCCCCGCACCGCCCGGCGCCGCCCCCGCACCGCCCCCGGCACGCTCCCTGCGTCAGCCCGACGGCTGCCCGCTGAGCTGGGCGAACTGCAGGCGCAGCCCGTCCACGAGCGCCCGCAGCCCGGTCTCGAACGCGCCCTCGTCGACCTCCCGCCGGTGCTCCGCCAGCAGGTGCGCCCGGCCGAGGTGCGGGTAGTCCGCCGGGTCGTACGCCGCGGGGTCGGCGACGAAGCCGCCCGCGAACGAACCGAGCGCCGATCCGGCCACGTAGTACCGCATCAGCGCGCCGATGTGGGTGGCCTGCGCCGGCGGCCAGCCCGCCTCGACCATGCCGCCGAACACGGCGTCCGCCAGCCGCAGGGCCGCCGGCCTGCGGCCGGGGCCCTGGGCGAGCACGGGCACGATGTTCGGGTGCGCGGCCAGCGCCGCCCGGTACGACCGGGCCCAGGCCAGCAGCGCCCGCGGCCACGGCGTACCGTCCTCGAACATCGACAGGTCGACCTCCGCGACGACGGCGTCGACGGCGGCGTCCAGCAGTTCGTCCTTGGTCGTGAAGTGGTTGTACAGCGACGGCCCGCTGACCCCCAGCTCGGCCGCGAGCCGCCGGGTCGACACGGCCTGCAGCCCCTCGGCGTCGACCAGCGCGAGCGCCGCCGTGACGATGCGGGCACGGCTCAGCAGGGGCGTGCGGGGGCGGGCCATGCGGCACATTTTAGGACGGCGGCCGGAAGCCGGCGGCGACGATGCCGAGGTCACGGGCCGAGGTCACGGGCCGGTGCGCGGGCCGGTGCGCGGGCCGGGCGCATGGCCGGGTGTACGGCCCGCGGGCGCGGGCCCGGGGGTCCCGCCCGGTGCGCGCGGCCTAAGCGCTTGCTCAGCTTCGGGGGTAGGGTGTTCCCGCTGCACCCGGGAGAGCGGAGAGCGAGCATGCAGGACGTCCAGGAGACCGCGGCCTGGGGCGACGTCGAGCCGGAGGCGGCGCAGCGGCTGCTCACCGCGGGGGTCGAGGCCTTCGCGGAGCGCGGCTACCACGCCACCACCACCCGCGACATCGCCGGCCGCGCCGGGATGAGCCCTGCCGCGCTGTACATCCACTTCAGGACCAAGGAGGAACTGCTCTTCCGGATCAGCCGCGTCGGCCACGAGCGGGCCCGCGGGATCATCGCCGCGGCGGCGGAGTCCGAGGGCGCGGCGGGGGAGCGGCTGGCACGTGCCGTACGGGCCTTCGCGCGCTGGCACGCGGAGCACCACACGACGGCGCGCGTCGTGCAGTACGAACTGGCCGCGCTCGGCGAGGAGCACTACGCGGAGATCGTCGCGCTGCGCCGGGACATCGACCGGCTGCTGCGGGGGATCATCGAGGACGGCGTGCGGGACGGCGAGTTCGCGGTGGCCGACGTGCCGGGGACGGCGCTGGCGGTGCTGTCGCTGTGCGTGGACGTGGCCCGGTGGTTCAGCGCGGCGGGCAGCAGGTCGCCGGACGAGCTGGGGGAGCTGTACGCGGGCCTGGTCGGCCGGATGGTCGCGGCGCCCGGCGGGCGGGACGCCGGGGAGCAGTAGTCAGAAGTAGTAGCGGGACACCGACTCCGCGACGCACACGGGCTTCTCGCCGCCCTCGCGCTCGACCGTGTACCGCACGGCGAGCTGCACGCCGTCCGGGACCTCGGCGACGTCCGTGATCGTGGCGGTCGCGCGCAGCCGGGAGCCCACGGGGACGGGGGCGGGGAAGCGCACCTTGTTGGTGCCGTAGTTGACGCCCATGCGCACACCGGCGACCTCGACGAGCTGCGGGGCGAAGAGCGGCAGCAGCGAGAGCGTGAGGTAGCCGTGGGCGATGGTGCCGCCGAACGGGCCCGCGGCGGCCCGCTCCGGGTCGACGTGGATCCACTGGTGGTCGCCGGTGGCCTCGGCGAACAGGTCGACGCGCCGCTGGTCGACCTCCACCCACTCCGTGTACCCCAACCGCTCGCCCACGGCGTCCTTCAGCTCCTCGGCCGAGGTGAACGTGCGGGGCTCTGCCATGGCGTGCCTCCCGGGCGGGCGAGGGCGTACGGGTTTTCTAAGCGACTGCTTAGCATGGTCGCGCGGCGGGCCGCTGTCAACGGATGCGCCGCCGGGGCGGCGAGCAGCCCGCGGGCCGCGCCGGGCGCCGCGCCGAGGGCTTCCCCGTCGCATACCGACCGGTTAGTCTGCCCCTCACCGGCAACCGTGGGAAGGCGGGCGACGTGGGCGGCGTGCGGGACGCGCGGGCGGTGGTGACCGGGGGCGGCGCCGGCATCGGCGCCGCGCTGGCGCGCCGGCTCGCCGCCGGCGGCGCCCGGGTCGCCGTCAACGACCTCGACCCCGCGAGGGCCCGCGCGGTGGCCGCCGAGGTCGGCGGCGTGGCGCTGCCCGGCGACGCCTCCGGCGTCGTGCCCGCCGCCCGCGAGGCGCTCGGCGGCGGCATCGACCTCTTCTGCGCCAACGCCGGCGTCGGCACCGGCGGCGGCCCCGAGGCCGCGGACGACGCGTGGTCGGCGGCCTGGGACGTCAACGTGATGGCCCATGTGCGCGCCGCGCGCGAGCTGCTGCCGGAGTGGCTGGAGCGCGGCGAGGGCCGGTTCGTCGCCACCGTCTCGGCCGCCGGGCTGCTGTCGATGGTCGGCGCGGCCCCGTACAGCGTGACCAAGCACGCGGCGCTCGCCTTCGCCGAGTGGCTGTCGCTGACGTACCGCCACCGCGGCATCGCCGTGCACGCCGTCTGCCCCCAGGGTGTACGCACCGACATGCTGCGCGCCACCGGCGCCGCCGGGGACCTCGTCCTCGCCCCCGGCGCGATCGAGCCCGAGGAGGTCGCCGACGCCGTCGTGGCCGGCATCGCCGAGGACCGCTTCCTGATCCTGCCGCACCCCGAGGTCGCCGAGTACAGCGCCGTCCGCGCCACCGACCCGGACCGCTGGCTGACGGGCATGAACCGCCTCCAGCAGAGCCTGGAGAGCGGACCGGCATGAGGTGGCCGCCCCGCCGGCCGGCCCGCCGCGCCGCCGGGCCGCCGGTACGGACCGGGGCGCCGGCGGCACACTGGAAGCCGACGACGAGGAAAGGCACGACACCATGGCGAGGATGACGAGCGGCGACAGCCGGCCGGTGCCGGAGCGGCTGCTCGCCGTCGCCACACGGCTCTTCGCGGACCGCGGTTTCGACCGCACCTCGGTCCAGGAGATCGTCGAGGCGGCGGGGGTCACCAAGGGTGCCCTCTACCACTACTTCGGCTCCAAGGACGACCTGCTGCACGAGATCTACGCCCGCCTCCTGCGGGTCCAGCAGGAGCGCCTCGACCGCTACGCCTCCCTCGACGCCCCGGTCGAGCAGCGGCTGCGGGAGGCCGCGGCGGACGTCGTCGTCACCACCATCGCCAACCACGACGACGCGCTCATCTTCTTCCGCTCGATGCACATGCTGGGCCCGCAGAAGCTGAAGGAGGTGCGGGCGGAGCGGCGGCGCTACCACGAGCGCTTCCGCGGCCTGATCGAGGAGGGCCAGGCCGCGGGCGTCTTCTCCGCGGCGACCCCGGCCGACCTGGTGGTGGACTACCACTTCGGCGCGGTGCACCACCTGGGCAGCTGGTACCGCCCGGACGGGCCGCTGTCGGCGCGGGAGGTCGCCGACCACCTGGCGGACCTGCTGCTGCGCGCCCTGCGCCCGTAGCACCGGGCCGCCCGGCCGGTACGGCCCCCTCGGCCGTACGGCCCCTACGGCTACGCCGCGTACTTCCGCAGCTCGCGCAGCGCCAGCGACCGCTGGTGCACCTCGTCCGGTCCGTCCGCCAGCCGCAGCGTGCGCGCCCCGGCCCACAGCTCGGCCAGCGGCGTGTCCTGGCTGACGCCCGCGGCGCCGTGCAGCTGCACCGCGCGGTCCAGGATGCCGACGACCTCGCGCGGCACGGCGATCTTGATGGCCTGGATCTCCGTGTGCGCCCCGCGGTTGCCGACCGTGTCCATCAGCCACGCGGTCTTCAGCACCAGCAGCCGCAGCTGCTCCACCGACACCCGCGCGTCCGCGATCCACGACTGCACCACGCCCTGCCGCGCCAGTTCCTTCCCGAACGCCGAGCGGTCCACCGCCCGCCGGCACATCAGCTCGATCGCCCGCTCCGCCATCCCGATGAGCCGCATGCAGTGGTGGATGCGGCCCGGCCCGAGCCGCGCCTGCGCGATGGCGAAGCCGCCGCCCTCCTCGCCGATCAGGTGCGCCGCCGGGACCCGTACGTCGTCGAGCACGATCTCGGCGTGCCCGCCGTGCAGCCGGTCCTCGAAACCGTAGACCTGCATGGCGCGGCGGACCGTGAGCCCGGGGGTGTCGCGCGGGACGAGGACCATGGACTGCTGGCGCCGGACGTCCGCGCCGTGCGGGTCGGTCTTGCCCATGACGATGAACACGGCGCAGTCCGGGTTCATCGCCCCCGAGATGTACCACTTGCGGCCGTTGACGACGTACGAGTCGCCGTCCCGCTCGATGCGGGTCTCGACGTTCGTGGCGTCGGAGGAGGCGACGGCCGGCTCGGTCATCGCGAACGCGGACCGGATATCGCCGTCCAGCAGCGGCTCCAGCCACCGCCTGCGCTGCTCGGCGGAGCCGAACTGGGCCAGCAGCTCCATGTTCCCGGTGTCCGGCGCGCTGCAGTTGAGGGCCAGCGGCGCGAGGTGGGGGCTGCGGCCGGTGATCTCGGCGAGCGGCGCGTACTGCAGGTTCGTCAGGCCCGCGCCGTACGTGTCGTCGGGGAGGAAGAGGTTCCACAGCCCCTGCCGGCGCGCCTCGGCGCGCAGCTCGTGCACGACCGGCGGGTGCGCCCACGGGTCGTCCTGCCCGGCGACCTGCGCGGCGGCGACGGGCTCCGCCGGATAGACGTGCCCGGCCATGAAGGCGAGCAGGCGCTCGCGCAGCTCCTCGGTGCGCGCGTCGGGTGCGAAGTCCATGGCCGGTCAGCCTTTCTGCAGGGTCGTGAGGCCGCCCGCGATGAAGCGGGGCACGACCTCGCCGATGCGGTCGAAGCCGTCGCCGACGGTCTGGCCGAGGGTGAAGCGGTAGTGGATGCCTTCCAGGATCACGGCGAGCTTGAAGTACGCGAACGCTGTGTACCACGACACGCGGGAGACGTCCCGGCCGGACCGCTCCGCGTAGCGGGCGGTGATCTCGGCGGCGGTCGGGTGGCCCGGGGCGTCGGCGGCAGTGGGGGCACCCCCGCCAGTGAGGGCGTAGCCGGTGGGGGAGGGGGCACCCCCGCCAGTGAGGGCGTAGCCGGTGGGGGAGGGGGCACCCCCGCCAGTGAGGGCGTAGCCGGCGGGGGAGGAGGGGACGGGGGAGTCGGCCGCCCCGGCCGGGGCGCTGTACATGGCGAGCAGGCCGAGGTCCGCGAGCGGGTCGCCGAGCGTCGACATCTCCCAGTCGAGCACGGCGGTCACGGCGTCGTCGGCGCCGACGAGGACGTTGTCGAGGCGGTAGTCGCCGTGGACGACGGCGGGCGCGGCGGCGGGCGGCAGGTCCCGGGCGAGGGCGTCGTGCAGCTCGTCGATGCCGGGCAGCGCGCGGCTGCGGGAGGCGTCGAGCTGCTTGCCCCAGCGGCGCAGCTGGCGCTCCAGGAAGCCGTCGGGCCGGCCGAAGTCGCCGAGGCCGACGGCGCCGGGGTCGATGGCGTGCAGGTCGACGAGGGTGTCGACGAGCCCGAGGACCACGGCGCGGGTGCGCGCGGGGCCCAGCGGCGCCAGCTGCCCGGCCGTGCGGTACGCGGTGCCGGCGGCGAACTCCATGACGTAGAAGGGGGCGCCGAGCACGGCGTCGTCGGTGCAGAGCAGCAGCGTCCGCGGCACCGGGACGCGGGTGGGGTGCAGGGCGGTCAGCACGCGGTGCTCGCGGCCCATGTCGTGCGCGGTGGCGAGGACGTGGCCGAGCGGGGGACGGCGGACGACCCAGGTGCCGGTGCCGTCGGTGACCGCGTACGTGAGGTTGGACCGCCCGCCCTCGATCAGCCGGGCGCTGAGCCCGCCGCGGACGAGCCCGGGGAGCTGCGCGTCGAGGTGGCGGCGCAGCGCGTCGAGGTCGAGGCCGGGCGGGTGGTCGTCGCTCATGCGGGGTCCCTCCGGGGCGGCGGGTAGGGGTCGGCGGGGTCCGGCGGCGGGGACCCGGCTCCATAATGCCGACCGGTCGGTATGCCGTCCAGCCCCGGCGGCGGGGCCACCCCGCGGCCCGGGCGGACACGGCCCCGCCGCGCCCGCGGCGGGCGTCACGCGTGGCAGGGCATCATCTCACCGCCGTTCACCGCCGCCATGTCCGCGAAGTACTCCGCCGGGTCCAGCGGATGCCCCTCCGGCTCGCCGGCCAGCTCGCTGTACGCCCGGTGCAGGTTCGCCACCAGCCGCTCCGGCTCCCGCAGCCCCGCGAACGCCTCCGGGTCCGCCGCCCGCGCGGTCTCCAGCGGCGTCCGCCCCGCCGCGCGGCCCTCCGCGGCCAGCTCGCCGACGTACCGCAGATACCGCTCCGCCGTGTCGAACACCCCCGCGTCCGTCACCGGCCCGTGCCCCGGCACCACGGTCTCCGCGCCGAGCGACCGCAGCCGCTCCAGCGCCCGCAGCGACCCGCCGAGCGAGCCGAACGCGACGAACGGCGTTCCGCCGCACAGCGCTATGTCGCCGGCGAAGACGATCCGCTGCTCCGGCAGCCACACCACCGTGTCGCCGACCGTGTGCGCCGGTCCCGGGTGCAGCAGCCGCACCTCCGCGCCGCCCGCGGTGAGCGTCATCGACTCCGTGTACGTCATGTCCGGCGCCCGCAGCCGCACGTCCCCGTACTCCACCTCCGGCCACACCAGCTCCAGATGGCGGCCGGCGGCGAGCACCTGCTGCCGGCAGGCGGCATGCCCGACGACCGTGGCGGGGGCGAAGACGCCGTTGCCGTACGTGTGGTCCCCGTGGTGGTGGGTGTTGACCACGAGCGCCGGGTCGGGCGCCCCGCTGGCCAGCACCGCCTCGCGCAGCAGCCGCGCGCGGCGCTCGGTGGCGGCGGTGTCGACGAGGAGTGTCGCCGTGCCGTCGCTGACGAAGCCCGCGTTGCTCAGGCACCAGCCGCCGTCCGGCTGGATGTAGGCGTGCACGCCGGTGGCGAGCTGCACGCAGTACGGCGTACGGGCCGCGTCGACCGCGCGGTCCACGATCTGCGCCGGCGTGCCGTCGATGGCGACCGCCGCCCCCTGCTCGTCGGCCGCCAGCGGTTCGAGCGCCGCGAACTGCGCGTCCAGCACGTCGTGCGGCACGAACAGCTCCTTGCGCTCCGCCAGCCGCTCGCCCACCAGCCGCCGCGAGCCGTCCAGATGCAGGAAGTACAGCCCCGGCACGGCCGCCGCGAGCCGGTCGCGGTCCCGGCGGCGCAGGGCGGGCCGGCTGACGACGCCGCCGCTCGCGGCCCGTCTGCGCAGCCAGTCGGCGACGGCCTCGTCGGACGGCTCGTCGAAGGCGTCGGCGAGGCCGGCCTCCCGGCGGATGTCCTCGCCGTCCGCGTACGGCACGTTCAGCCGCTCCGCCAGCTCCCGGCCCACGGTGGTCTTGCCGCAGCCGGACACCCCCATGACGACGATCAGCGGCACGGTGACGGGCATGCGCGTGTCCTCCCTCAGGAAAGCGGCTCTCGCCTGCGCGGTGCTGACTGCGAGCTTAGGACGGACCCGGCGAAGGCACCGGAGCCGCGCAGAAGCGACAACCGGCGGTCCGGATAGGCGTCGTCCACGGCGTCGGGAGGGCGTCAGAAGAGCAGCACGGCGGCGGACGTCGCCAACGCGACCACGCACAGGCCCGCGCCGAGCGCGAGCCCCTGCCCCATCGCGGCCGGCGCGGTGCCGGCCAGCCGGGTGATCCGCCGCTGGCCGGCGGCCAGGAACACCAGCCACGTGCACAGCGCCAGCGACAGCCCCGCGTACCCGCGCGCGGAGCCGCCGTCCAACAGTAGCCGCCGCATCTCCAGCACCACCACGACGGCGAACGCCAGCGTCGTGCGGCGCCACGCGAAGCGCGTCCGCTCCGGCTGTGCGGCGGGGTCCCTGGCGTCGCTCACCCGCCGGTCCCGACCAGCACCGCCACGATCAGCACCACCGCCGCCACCGCCGTGCCCACGGCCAGCAGCCCGGGGAAGCGGGACTCGGGCAGGTCCTCGCCGCGGCGCATCGCCCGCTCGCAGCGGATCCAGTGGTTGACGGCCCGTACCGCGCAGAACGCGCCGCCCGCGAGCAGCACGGCCGCGATCGCGGTGCGGGTGGGGGCGTTCATGTCGTCGAGGAACTGGTCCGCGGCGATGCCGCCGCCGACGAGCGCGAGCGCGGTACGCACCCACGCGAGGAAGGTCCGCTCGTTGGCGAGGGAGAAGCGGTAGTCCGGCGTGCTGCCCTCGGCGCGCAGCCGCCGGGGCGAGAACCACAGCCGCACGGCGGACGGACGCTCCGAGTCGCTCACGGCTCCGACCCTAACCGAACGCCGCCGCCCGCCCCGCGGCCGACCCACCCCGCCCGCGGCCGGGAAAGGCCGGGAAAAGAGCCCCGTGTCCGGCGGTTGACGGGCGGGGCCGCGGTCAACAGGATCTAAACCGACCGGTAACCTTCGGAGGGGCAGCCATGGCCTACGACGCCGACGTGATCGTGATCGGAGCCGGGCTCGCCGGGCTCGCCGCCACCGCGGAGCTGGCCGACGCCGGACGCAAGGTCATCCTGCTGGACCAGGAGCCGGAGCAGTCGCTCGGCGGCCAGGCGCACTGGTCGTTCGGCGGCCTGTTCTTCGTCGGCTCGCCCGAGCAGCGCCGGCTGCGTATCCGCGACAGCCGCGAGCTGGCCTGGCAGGACTGGCTGGGCACCGCCGGCTTCGACCGCGACGAGGACCACTGGCCGCGCAAGTGGGCCGAGGCGTACGTGGACTTCGCCGCCGGCGAGAAGCGCGCGTGGCTGCGCTCCATGGACATGTCGTTCTTCCCCGTCGTCGGCTGGGCCGAGCGCGGCGGCTACGACGCGGAGGGCCACGGCAACTCCGTACCCCGCTTCCACATCACCTGGGGCACCGGCCCCGGCGTCGTCGCGCCCTTCGAGCGGCGCGTGCGCGAGGCCGCCGCGCGCGGCCGGGTCGACCTGCGCTTCCGCCACCGCGTCACCGGCTTCGCACGCGGCGCGGGCGCCGTCGACACCGTCACCGGCGAGATCCTCGAACCCAGCGACGCCGAGCGCGGCACCGCCAGCAGCCGGGAGGTGGCCGGCGGCTTCGAGTTGCGCGCCCAGGCGGTGGTCATCACCTCCGGCGGCATCGGCGGCAACCACGACCTCGTGCGCGCCCACTGGCCCGAGCGGCTCGGCACCCCGCCGGACAAGCTGCTCTCCGGCGTCCCCGCGCACGTCGACGGGCTGCTGCTCGACATCGCCGGGGCCGCCGGCGCCCGGCTCGTCAACCGGGACCGGATGTGGCACTACACCGAGGGCATCGAGAACTGGAACCCCATCTGGGCCCGGCACGGCATCCGCATCCTGCCCGGCCCCTCGTCGCTGTGGCTGGACGCGACCGGCCGCCGGCTGCCGGTGCCGCTCTTCCCCGGCTTCGACACGCTCGGCACGCTGGAGCACATCATGAAGTCCGGCCACGCCTACACCTGGTTCGTGCTCAGCCAGAAGGTCATCGAGAAGGAGTTCACGCTCTCCGGCAGCGAGCAGAACCCGGACCTGACCGGCAAGAGCGTGCGCGACGTGCTCGGCCGCGCGGGCTCCGGGGCGCCGGGGCCGGTGCAGGCGTTCATGGACCACGGCGTCGACTTCGTCGTCGAACGCGACCTCGGCACCCTGGTGCGCCGGATGAACGAGCTGACCGGCGACAAGCTCATCGACGAGGCGGCGCTGCGCCGCACGCTCACCGCCCGCGACCGCGAGATCGACCACGCCTACACCAAGGACATGCAGATCACCGCCCTGCGCGGCGCCCGCAACTTCCTCGGCGACAAGCTCATCCGGGCCGCCGCCCCGCACCGCTTCCTGGACCCGAAGAACGGCCCGCTCATCGCCGTGCGGCTGAACATCCTCACCCGCAAGTCCCTCGGCGGGCTGGAGACGGACCTGTCGGCGCGGGTGCTCACCGAGGGCGGGGAGCCGCTGCCGGGCGTGTACGCGGCCGGGGAGGCGGCCGGCTTCGGCGGGGGCGGGGTCCACGGGTACCGGTCCCTGGAGGGCACGTTCCTCGGCGGCTGCCTCTTCTCCGGCCGGACCGCGGGGCGCGCGGCGGCGAAGGCCGTCGGCTGAGCGCACGGGCCGGCCCCGGGCGCGGTACGCGGCCCCGGGCCGGTGCGGCTACGGGTCGGCCGGCGGCGCCGGCGCCGGATCGGGCGCGGGGCCGGGCGTCTCGGCCTTCGTCTGCGCGCGCTGCCCGCGCAGCAGCCCCGCGCCCGCGACGAGCCCGGTGGCCAGCAGGGTCACCAGCCCGAACGACACCGTCAGCGACGTCGCGTCGGCGACCTGCCCGATGGCCGCCGGGGCGATCAGCCCCGAGGCGTACATGATCGTCGCCACCCCCGCGATCGCCTGGCTCGGCGCGTCGGACGACCGGGCCGCCGCCGCGAAGACCACCGGCACGACGACCGCGATGCCGAGGCCCAGCAGCCCGAACCCGGCCATCGCCTGCGCCGGGACGGCGGAGGTGACGATCAGTACCCCGCCGAGCGTCGCCAGCACCCCGCCCGCGCGCACCGTGCGCACCGGGCCGAAACGCTCCACGACCGCGTCGCCCACCAGCCGGGCCACGGCCATCGTCAGCGCGAAGCCCGTGGTGCAGGCGGCGGCGAGGCCGGCGGAGGAGTCCATCTCGTCGCGCAGGTAGACCGCCGACCAGTCCAGGCTGGCGCCCTCCGCGAACACCGCGCAGAACCCGACCGCGCCGATCAGCAGCGCGGCGCGCGGCGGCAGCGCGAAGTGCGGCGGCGGCTCCTCGTCGGCGCGTGCGACCGGCTGGAGCACCCAGTGGCAGGCGACCGCCGAGAGGACGGTGAGGACGGCGGCGGCGATCGCGAAGTGCACCCGGCCGTCCAGTTCGGTGTGCGCGGCGACGGTGCCGGCCGCGGAGCCGGCCAGCGCGCCGCCGCTCCACATGCCGTGCAGCCCGGACATGATCGAGCGGCCGAGCCGCTGCTCGACGTCGACGCCGAGCGCGTTCATCGCGACGTCCGCCATGCCGGCCGTCGCGCCGAACACGAACAGGCCCGCGCACAGCGTCGCGAGACCGGGTGCCAGGGCCGGCAGCACCAGCGCGAGACACCACATCACCATCAGCCCGCGCAGCGCGCGGCGGGCGCCGAAGGTGTGGCTGATGCGGCCGGCGAGCGGCATCGCCGTGGCGGCGCCGAGCGCGGGCATCGCCAGCGCCAGGCCGAGCTGTCCGGCGCTGATCCCGGCGTGGTCCTGCACCCACGGGACCCGGGTGGCGAAGCTGCCGGTGACCGCGCCGTGCGCGGCGAACACCGCCGCGACGGCGAACCGCGCCCGCCGTATCACGTCCGCCTCCGCCACCCGGCCTCCTCCGCCCGCCCGTGCGGACCGCGCCGGGATGCATGCCGCATGCCCCCGACCGGCCCGTCTCCCATGCTCATTCAGGTCGATTCGCGACCACGATCGCACACGACCGCGCAGCCGCCCGCGCGCAGGTCCGCTCTTTACCGCGGCCCGGGGTCTTGCCTCCCGCCGCCGCGCCCTCTACGTTTTGCGATCGGACATCCCACCTCCTACGTCCCATGACTACGTCCCTTGACTACGTCCCATGACTCGGGGAGTCGACGCATGCGCACCGCGACCAGCCTCCTGTTCCTCTCCGCCACCGCCCTCCTCGGCACCCTCGCCGCCGGCCCCGGCACGGCCGCGGCCGACGCCGGGGCCACGGCCGCGGGCAAGGCCCGCTGCACGTCCTCCGTGCCGTACAGATCCGGCGAGGGCGGCTACGACACGTACCGCATCCCCGCCACCGTCAAGACGCCCGCCGGGACCCTCCTCGCCTTCGCCGAGGGCCGCGTCGGCGGCGCCGGGGACAGCGGCAACATCGACGTCGTCGTCCGCCGTTCCGCCGACGGCGGCTGCACCTGGGGCCCGATGTCCGTCGTCGCCGCCGGCGGCGGCGACACCCGCGGCAACCCCGCGCCCGTCGTCGACCCGAAGACCGGCGACCTCGTGCTGGTGACCTCGTACAACAGCGGTGAGGTCACCGAGGCCGAGATCATGCGCGGCGAGGTCACGCCCGAGCAGAGCCGGCGGGTCTTCGTACAGCGCTCCACCGACGACGGCCGCACCTTCGACGCGCCGCGGGAGATCACCGCGGACGTCAAGCTGCCGCAGTGGCGCTGGTACGCGACCGGCCCCGGGCATGCCGTCGCCCTCAGGCACGGCCCGCACCGCGGCCGGCTCGTCATCCCGTCCAACCACTCCACCAGCCCGCCGGCCGGCTCCGCCGACACCGGGCGGGAGGCCAAGTACTACGGGGCGCACGCCATCTACAGCGACGACGGCGGCCGCACCTGGGAACTGGGCTTCATCGACGACGCGTACGAGGGCGAGATCAACAGCAACGAGAACATCGCCGCCGAACTGCCCGACGGGCGCCTGTACTTCAGCACCCGCGACCAGAACGGCACCTCCGTGGGCAACCGCCTCGACTCCTACTCCCGCGACGGCGGCGCGAGCCTCGACCGGCCGTACGCCGTGCAGCCCGACCTCAACGAGGTCCCCGTCGTCCAGGCGAGCGTGCTGCAGCCGGCGGGGCGGCACGCGCCGCTGCTGTTCTCCGGCCCCTCGAACCCCGCGAAGCGGGAGAAGCTGGCGGTCTGGCGCAGCGACGACGCGGGGCGCAACTTCACGAAGGTGACGACGCTGTCGCCGCAGCCGGCGGCGTACTCCGACCTGGTGCAGGTCAACGGCAGGACGGTCGGCGTCCTGTACGAGACGGGGGCCTCCGGGGCGTACGAGACCATCGAGTTCCGCCGGCTCGACCTGCGGGACCTCGACCGCTGACGGCGCCGGCCGGCCGCCCCGGCCCGCCGGCCGGCGGCGACCGACGGTGCCTGACGGCCGGTCGGTCGCGTGCCGTTCGACCGCCGCCGGTGCCCGGGACTTCCCGGTGCACCGGCGGCGGCGGGCGGGACGTAAAATCTCCCCGATGGTGGCGATAGGCGTCCTCGGCCCGATCACCGCCGATGTCGACGGCGTCCCCGCCGAACTCGGCGGCCCGCGACAACGTGCCGTCCTCGCGCTGCTGCTGACCGCGCGCGGCGCGACGCTCTCCGCGGACCGGATGATCGACGACCTGTGGCGCGGCGAACCGCCGCCGAGCGCACGGGCCTCGCTCCAGGCGTACGTCTCCCACCTGCGCCGCGAACTGGAGCCCGGCCGCTCGCGCCGCGCCCCCGGGCGGCTGCTGGTGAGCACCCCGCCCGGCTACGCCCTCCGGCCGCCCGACGAGGCGGTGGACGCCTGGCGGTTCGAGCGGGCGCTCACCCGGGCGCGGGGCCTGCTCGCGGCGGACCCGGCGCGGGCCCGCACGGAGACGGCGGCGGCGCTGCGGCTGTGGCGCGGCGAGGCCTACGCGGAGTTCGCGGACGCGCCGTGGGCGGCGGTCGAGGCCGCCCGGCTGGACGGACTGCGGCTGACCGCCCGGGAGACCCACGCGGCCGCGACCCTGCACCTCGGCCGCCCCGCGGAGGCGGTGGCGGAGGCGGAGGCGCTCACCCGCGAGGAGCCGCTGCGCGAGGAGGGCTGGCGGCTGCTGGTGCTGGCCCTGTGGGCGGACGGCCGCCAGGCCGACGCGCTGGCGGCGCTGCGGCGGGTGCGGCGGGAGCTGACGGAGGAACTGGGCATAGAGCCCGGCCCGGAGCTGACGGCGCTGGAAGAGGCCATTCTGAACCGCCGCTGGGAAGCCCTCCGCGTCGACCCGTTCACGCCCGGTGGCGTGCGGGCGACGAGCGGCCGGCGCACCTCCGTCGCTCCCGCCGCTCCCACCCCCGTCCGCCCCTCCTCCGCACCGCCCTCGTCCCACGGAGACCTCGCCCCCGACGCCGCCGCGCCGCACCCGCCCGGCCCGCCGACCGACGCGGCCGCGCCCTTCGTCGGCCGGGAGGCCGAGCTGGCCGCGCTCGGGGCGGCCGCCGGCGAGGCGTTCGCCGGGGCGGTGCGGTTCGTGCTCGTGGCGGGGGAGGCCGGCGCCGGGAAGTCGCGGCTGCTGGAGCAGTGCGCGCGGCGGCTCGACGCCGAGGGGTGGGTCACCGCCCTCGGCCACTGCCCCGAGGCCGAGGGCGCGCCGCCGGCCTGGGCGTGGGAGGAGATCGCCGGGCGGCTGGCCCGGCACGCGCCACCCGACCCCGGGCTCGCCGACGACCTCGCGCCGCTGCTGGACCCCGGCCCGCGGGCCGAGGCGCGGCGCGCGAGCGACCGGTTCCGGCTGCACCGCGCCTGCCGCGCCTGGTTCGCCGCCGCCACCCGCGCACGGCCGCTGGCCCTCTTCCTCGACGACCTGCACCGGGCCGACCGCGAGACCCTCGCGCTGCTCGCCGGCCTCGCCGAGGACCCGCCCGCCGGCCGGCTGCTGATCGTCGCCGCCCACCGCCCGGACGAAGGCGACCTCGCCGCCGTGCAGGCCGTCCTCGCCCGCCGCGCCCCCGTGCGGCTGCCGCTCGACGGGCTCGCGCCGCCCGACGCCGTGCGGCTCGTCCGCGCACTGGCCCCCGTCGGCGCCGGGACCGCCGCCGCCCTCGCCGAACGCACCGGCGGCAACCCGTTCTTCCTGCAGGAGACCGCCCGCATGTTCACCGGCGGCGCCGTGACCGCCGACGCGCTGCGCGCCGTCCCCGACGGCGTACGCGACGTGCTGCGGCGCCGCTTCGACCGGCTGCCGCCCGCCGCGCTGTCCGTGCTGCGGCTCGCCGCCGCGGCCGGCCGGGAGGCGGACGTAGAGGTGCTGGTCCGCGCCGCCACCGCCGCCACCCCCGCCGTCGAAGACGCCGTCCTCGACGGCCTCGACGCCGGCCTCGCCGCCGGGCTGCTCACCGAGCCCGGCCCCGGCCGCATCCGCTTCGCCCACGCACTCGTCCGCGACACCCTCTACGCCGACACCAGCGGCCTGCGCCGCGCCCGGCTGCACGCCGCGCTCGGCCGCGCCCTGCGCGAGCTGCGGCCCGACGACGTCTCCGCCATCGCCCACCACCACCTCCAGGCCCCGGCCACCGCCACCGCCCGCACCGCCGTCGAATACGCCGTGCGCGCCGCCGACCTCGCCGGCCGCCGCTACGCGCACGACACCGCCGCCGAACTGCTGGCCCAGGCCGCCGCCTGCGTCGAGCGCCACCCCGCCGCGTTCGCCGGCGAGGACACCCCCGCCCGGCTCGTCGCCCTGCTCGGGCTGCAGTTGCAGGCGCGGGCCCGCGGCGGCGCGGTCGTCGAGGCGCAGGGCGTCCGCGCCCGCGCCATGGACGTCGCCGAGCGGCACGGCCGCGACGACCTGCTCGTCGAGGCGCTGACCGCGTGGACCGAGCCCACCGCCTGGGAGCGCCGGACGTACGCGCACGAGGACACCCGCTCCGCCGCCGCGCTGCGCCGGCTGCTGGCGGACGGCTCGCTCACCGACGCCGCCCGCTGCCGGCTGCTGGAGGCCCTCGCCGCCGCCCTCGACAGCGCCGCGGGGCCGGCCCACGCGGGGCGCGCGGCGGCGGCCGAGGCCGTCGACCTGGCCCGCGGCCTCGGCGACCCCGGGCTGCTCGCCCAGGTGCTCGCCACCCAGAGCCGGGTCATGGACTGGGAGTGCGACCCCGCGCCGCGCGAGAAGGTGCTCGCCGAGCTGGCGCAGCTCGCGGCGGACCACGACATGGCCGCCTACGCGTGGCTGGCCGAGTACCTGGCCGCCGGGACCGCCGCCGTCCGCGGCGAGGTCGCCTCGATCCGCCGGCACGTGGCCCGCGGGCTGGAGATCGCCGAGACCCACCGGCTCAGCGAGCCCGCCGCGGTCGGGCAGGTGCAGCTGGCCGCGCTGCGCATGTCCGAGGGCCGGCTCGACGCGGCCGAGCAGGCCTACGCCCGGGCCGTCGCCCGGCTGCGCGCCATCGGCTCGCCGCACGCGGCGGCCATGTGGACGATGTCGCACTTCGCGCTGTGCTGGCTCCGCGGCCGGCCCGCGGCGGCGCTGCCGGAGCTGGAGGCGGCGGCGCGGGACTACGGGGCGCTCGCCGGCGACGCCCTCGCGCTGGGTCTGGTCGACGCCGGCCGCCGCGCCGAGGCCCGCGCCGTACGCGCCGAACGGCCGCCGGTCAGGCAGGACTTCTTCTACTCGCTCTTCCTGTCCGCCCGCGCGCTGGCGGTGGTCGCGCTGGAGGAGCGGGACGAGGCGCCGGGCCTGCTGGACGAACTGCTGCCGCTGCGCGACGTGGTCGCGGGGGCGGCGAGCATGTGCCTGGCCATGCGGCCCGTCGCGCAGACCCTCGGCGACCTCGCCCGGCTGCTGGGCCGTACGGAGGAGGCCGCCGCCCACTACGCGCACGCCGCCGTCGTCGCGCGCCGCTGGCAGGCGCCGCACTGGCTGGCGGACGCGCAGCGGGCCCGGGCCGCGCTCGCGCCGCGGCGCTGAGCCGCGAGCGGCGCCGCCCGCCCCGCCGATCGCACGGACGTTCCAAGAGTCCTCCAAGTCGCCTGCAAGAACCCCTCGGCAGCGTGGGCGCGGAACGACTGGATCTGCGCAAGGACCGATCATGACCCGACTGCTCGGCCGTCTCGGCGGCGCCTGCGCGGCGCACCCCTGGCGGACTATAGCCGCCTGGCTCGTCGCCATCGCCGCGTTCTTCTCCCTGGCGGGGGCGTTCGGCGGCACCCAGCACGACAACTACCGGGTGGAGGGCACCCCCTCCCAGGCGGGCACCGACTTCCTCAGCGACGCCTTCCCGGAGATGTCCGGCACCAGCGCGCGCGTCGTCGTCCACGGCGACTCCGGCGACGACCTGCCGGCGGGCGTGCTGGCCGACGTGCGCAAGCGGCTCGCGGGCCTGGAGGGCGCGTCGCTGGTGGACGAGCCGGTCTTCTCCCGCGACGGGGACACGGCGCTGTTCACCGTCAACTACCGCGTCCCCGTGACCGACTTCCAGGGCACCGAGGGCACCGACGCGCTGCGCGAGGCCGCCGCCCCCGCCGAGGACGCCGGCCTGGACGTCGAACTGGGCGGGCAGGTGCCGGAGAACGTCACCAAGCCCGCCATCACCGCCGAGCTGATCGGCGTCGGCGCCGCCCTGGTCATCCTGCTGTTCGCGCTGCGCTCGTTCACCGCCGCCGGGCTGCCCCTGGTGGTCGCCGTCGCCGGCCTCGGCGTCGGGTTCGCCGGCGTCGCGCTGCTCTCCGCCGCCACCGACGTCAGCACCATCGCGCCCACCGTCGCGTCCATGGTCGCCCTCGGCGTCGGCATCGACTACGCGCTGCTGCTCGTCGGCCGGCAGGCGGAAGGGCTGCGCCGCGGCCTCGCGCCGCGCGCCGCGGCGGCGGAGGCGACGGCCACCGCGGGCGTCTCCGTCCTCATCGCCGGCGCCACCGTCCTGCTGTCGCTCTTCGGGCTCCGGCTCAGCACGGTGGCGGTGTTCGCGTCCTTCGGCTACGCCACCTTCTGCACCGTCGTCGCCGTGATGACCGCCGCGCTGACGCTGGTGCCGGCGCTGTGCGGGCTGGCCGGACACCGGGTGCTGCCCCGGGCCGAACGCCTCGGCCTCGTACGCCCCGAAGGGGCCGCGCAGAACCGGCTGACCGGGCGGACCGGCGCCCCCGCGCCGCCGCGCGCCACCCTCACCGAGCGCTGGGCCCGCGCCGTCACCAAGCGCCCCCTGGCCGCCGGCCTCGCCGCCCTCGTCGTGCTGCTCGCGCTCGCCGCACCGGTCCTCGGGATGCGCACCTGGCCGCAGGACGCCGGCAGCCAGCCGGAGTCGAACACCACGCGGCGCGCGTACGACCTGGTCGCCGCCGAGTACGGCGAGGGTGCCAACGGACCGCTGCAGATCGCCGTGGACCTCACGAAGACGCCCGCGGACCCGCTGCCCGCGCTCGGTGACGACCTGGCCGCCGCCGACGGCGTCGCCGCCGTGTCGCCGCCGCGGCTCAACGAGGCCGGCGACGCCGCCGTCATCGCGGTCACCCCCACCACCGGACCGCAGGACGAGCGCACGCAGGACCTGCTGGACCGGCTGCGCGCCGACGTGCTGCCCGAAGGCGCCGAGGCCACCGGGGTGGTCGCCGTCTTCGCGGACATCTCCGACCGGCTCGCCGTCCGGCTGTGGGTGGTCGTCCCGTTCGTCGTCGGACTGTCGCTGCTGCTGCTCACCGTGCTGTTCCGGGCCCCGGTCGTGGCGCTGAAGGCGGCGGTGATGAACCTGCTGTCGGTGGCCGCGGCGTACGGCGTGATGACCGTGGTGTTCCAGACCGACACCGGCGCCCGGCTGCTGGGCCTGCCCCACGACGTGCCGGTGTCCAGCTGGGTGCCGATCCTGATGTTCACCATCCTGTTCGGCCTCTCCATGGACTACGAGGTCTTCCTGCTCTCCCGGATCCGGGAGGACTGGCTGGCCACCGGCGACCCGTACGGCAGCGTCGTGCGCGGCCTCGCGGCGACCGGGCGCGTCATCACCAGCGCGGCGGCCATCATGATCGCGGTGTTCACCGGCTTCGCGATCGACCCGGACGTGACGGTGAAGATGATCGGGGTCGGCATGGCGGTGGCGGTGCTGGCCGACGCCACGATCGTCCGGATGGTGCTGGTGCCGGCCACGATGACGCTCCTCGGGCGGGCCAACTGGTGGCTGCCCCGCTGGGCGGACCGGCTGCTGCCGGAGCTGCACCTGGAACCGCCCGCCCCCGCGGACGCCGGAAAGCCGGCCGCCGCGGAGACCGGCGACGGCAGGGGCCGGATCCCCGTCGGCGGCGGGAACTGAGCCGGGGGGTGAGACGGGGGCGGGGACGGGAGGAGCGGGGCCCCGTGGCCCCCGCTCCTCCCGTCCCCGTACGGCGGTTGCGCTGCCCCGTCAGAGCAGCCCCGCCGTGGCGAGGTGCTTCTCGACCCGCCGCACCTCCTCGGCGTCCAGCGGGATCTGCGGCAGCATCGTCGCCGGGCAGTCGATGACCCCGCGCAGGTGCAGGGCCGCCTTGAAGGCGCCGAGGGCGGACGAGCTCATGCCCATCCGCGCCGGGTCGCCGGACCGCACCATGCCGAACAGCGCGAGCAGCCGCTCCTGTTCGGTCCGCGCCGTCTCCCAGTCGCCCTCCCGGGCGCTGCGGTACAGCCGCACGTAGCCGTGCGGGTCGACGTTGCCGAGGCCGGGTACGACGCCGTGGGCGCCCATCGCCAGCGCGCTGTCCACCATCGTCTCCGACCCCGTCAGGGCGGAGAACCCCGCCGCCTTGCCCCGTACACCGACGATGACGCGGCGCAGCCCCGTCTCGTCGCCGCTGGAGTCCTTCAGCCCGGCCAGCACCCCGTCCGCCGCAAGCGTGAGCACCAGGTCGTGGCCCAGCTTGGTGTGCACCGACACCGGCAGGTCGTAGGCGTAGACCGGCGCCCCCGTGCGCGCGGCGACCTCGCGGTAGTGCCGGTCGATCTCCGCCGGGTGGGTGCGGGTGTAGAACGGCGCGGTGACCACGAGCGCGTCCGCGCCGGAGTCGAGCGCGCCGCGGGCGTGGTCGAGCACGCGCGGGGTCGTCATGTCGATCGCGCCGGCGAGCACCGGCAGCTGGCCCCCGACGTGCCGTACGACCGTGTCCACCACGGCCCTGCGCTGCTCGTCCCGGAGATAGGCGGCCTCGGCGGAGGAGCCGAGGACGAAGAGTCCGTCGACGCCCCCGGCCACGAGAAAGTCCACCAGCCTGATCAGCGAGGCGGTGTCCACCTCGGCATCCGGCGTCAGGGGGGTGCAGACGGGCGGTACGACGCCGGTCAGGTGGGTGGGACGGGTCATGCGCTCTCCTTCGCTTGGATCACGAGATCGCGGGTGCTCTCCGCGGCGGCCACCGGATGGTGGCAGCGGAACCGGTGGGCGTGCGCCGCCTGCGTGACCGGCGGCATGGCCGCGGCGCACTCCGCCGTGGCCTTCCAGCACCGGGTACGGAACGGGCAGCCGCTCGGCGGCCGGGTCGCCGACGGCACGGGGCCGACGAGGGGGATCGGGTCGATGGGGTCGAGGAGCCCCGGCGTCGCCGAGAACAGCGCCCGCGTGTACGGGTGCCGGGCCGCGTCCGTGTCGCGCTCCGCCGGGGAGCCGCCCCCGGAGCCGAGCGCCGCCGCGGGCGCCTCCTCGACGATCCGGCCCAGGTACATGGTGATGACCCGGTCGCTCATCCGCCGCACCGTCTGGATGTCGTGCGAGACGAACACCAGCGCCAGGTTCAGCCGCTCCTTCAGCTCCAGCAGCAGGTTGAGGATCTGCGCGCGCACGGAGACGTCGAGCGCGGACGTCGGCTCGTCGGCCACCACCAGATCCGGCTCCAGCGCCAGCGCGCGGGCGATGGCCACCCGCTGCCGCTGGCCGCCGGACAGCTGCCCCGGCAGCGCGTCGGCGAGCACCGGCGGCAGGCCGACGAGCGCCATCAGCTCCCGCACCCGCTCGTTGCGCTGCGCGGACGTGCCGCGGCTGTGCACGTCGAGCGGATCGCGGAGGATCTGCCGGACCGGCAGCCGGCGGTTCAGCGCGGTCGACGGGTCCTGGAAGATCATGCCCGCGCCGGTGCCGAGGGCGGTGCGCCGCTCGCCGGCGTCCATCTCCCAGATGTCGCGGCCCCGGAACTCCACCGTGCCGGCCGTCGGCCGCTCCACGCCCACCAGCACCTTCGCCAGCGTCGACTTGCCGCAGCCGGACTCGCCGACCACGCCGACCGTCTCGCCCGCCGCGATCGCCAGATCCGCGCCGGTCAGCGCGTACACCCGGTCCCGGGAGAACAGCCCGCCGGTGCGCGCCCGGTGCACCACGTGCGCGTCCCGCACGGTGACCAGCCCCGGCGCGGCACCGCCGCCCTCGACCAGGCCGTCGCCCTCGACCAGGGGCGCACCCCTGGCCAGGTCGCCGATCGGTCCGCCGCCGTCCTTCGCGCTCATCGCAGCGCCTCCTTCTCCGCCTTGCCCGCGGGGGTGCCCGCCGGTTCGACCGCCGGGTGGTGGCACGCCACCTCGTGTCCGCGTTCCTCGCCGACCAGCTCCGGAGCCGTGTCCAGACAGGTGCCGCTCGCCATCGGACAGCGGTCGGCGAACCGGCAGCCGGCCGGGAAGTCGGCCGGCGAGGGCACGACGCCGCGGATCTGCGTCAGCCGCTCCTGGCCCGTCTCCAGCGACAGCACCGAGCCCAGCAGCCCGCGGGTGTAGTGGTGGGCCGGCGCCTCGACCAGGTCGGCGGTGACGCCGGTCTCGACGATCTGCCCGCCGTACATCACCACCACCCGGTCGGTGACGTCGGAGATCAGCGCCAGGTCGTGGCTGACCAGGATCAGCGCGAAGCCCAGCTCTTCGCGCAGCCGCAGCAGCAGCTCGATGACCTGCGCCTGCACCGTGACGTCGAGCGCGGTGGTCGGCTCGTCGGCGACGATCAGCCTCGGATTGCGCGACAGCGCCATGGCGATGAGCACCCGTTGCCGCTGCCCGCCGGACAGCTCGTGCGGGTAGCTGCGCAGCGTGCGGTCCGGGTCCAGGCCCACCAGCTCCAGCAGCTCGGTCGCGGTGCGCGTGCCGCCGCGCCGGATCAGCTGCCCCAGCTGGGCGCGGATGGTCATCGCCGGGTTGAGCGAGCTGAGCGCGTCCTGGTAGATCATCGCCATCTCGTGGCCGAGCAGCTTGCGGCGTACGCGCATCGGCGTGCCGTTCAGCTCCCGGCCGTCGAAGACGACGCTGCCGCGCACGCGCGCGCCCGCCGGTTCCAGGCCCATCACCGTCAGCGCCGTCAGCGACTTGCCGCAGCCCGACTCGCCGACGAGGCCGAGGACCTCGCCGGGCCGGACGTCGAAGCTGATGCCGTCGACGATGTCGACGCCCGCGTGCCGCTTGTCGAAGCCGATGGCCAGGTCCCGCACCGCCAGCACCGGCTCGCCGCCGGGCAGCGGCCGGGCCCGTTCGCGCAGCCGCCGGGCGGCCTCGGCGAGCCCGGGCAGCTCCAGCACCCTGCCGGTGCCGGGCGCGGCGGCCTCGATCCGGTCCTCGGCGCCGGCCTCCGCGGCCGACGGGCCCTCGGCCCGCCGGGCGGCGGGTGCCGCCCAGGCGTCCGAGATGCCCTCGGAGAGGATGTTCAGCGCCAGCACGGTCAGCAGCATCAGCAGGCCCGGGAAGACCGTGGCCCACCAGCCGCCGAGCAGCACCATGTTCTTGCCGTCGGCGATGACGCTGCCCCAGGACGGGTCCGGTGGCCGGACGCCCGCGCCGATGAAGGACAGCGACGCCTCGAAGACGATCGCCTCGGCGACCTGCACCGTGCAGAACACCAGGATCGGCGCGGCGCAGTTGATGGCGACGTGCTTGACGATGATGTGCGGGGTACGGGCCCCGATGACCCGTTCCGCGGTCACGTAGTCCTCGCCGTACTGGTCGAGCACGTTGGCCCGGACCACCCGGGCGATCGGCGGCGTGTAGAGGAACGCGATGGCGCACACCAGCACGGGGATGCTGCCGCCGAACACGGCGACGAGCACCGCGGCCAGCGCGATCCCCGGGAACGCCATGACGACGTCCAGGCTGCGCATCACCAACTCGTCCACCGCCTTGCGGGAGGTGGCGGCGACGGCGCCGAGGACCGCCCCGGCGACCAGCCCGAGCAGGGTCGCGCCCAGGCCGATGACCAGCGACCAGCGGGCCCCGTACATCAGCCGGCTGAGGATGTCGCGGCCGAGGCTGTCCTGCCCCATCCAGTGGTCGCCGGACGGGTGCCCGGTGCCGTCGGTCTGGGCCTGCTGGTCGAGCGGGTCGTGCGGCGCGATCAGCGGCGCGAACACCGCGACCGCCACGACGAGCACGATCAGCCCCAGCGAGATCCGGGACGTCCAGGGCAGCCGCTTCAGCCCGCGGAGCCGCAGGCCGGGCCGGGACAGCCGCTCCGCGAGCTGCTTGCGGCCGCCGAGGGTGGCGAGCATCAGGCGGCACTCCTCAGTCGGGGGTTGACCAGCAGATAGAGGATGTCGATGACGAGGTTGACGACCACGAACGCGACGGCGACGGTCAGCACCACGCCCTGCACGACCGCGGGGTCGCCGTTCTTCACCGCGTTGATCATCAGCGTGCCCATGCCGGGCAGCGAGAAGATCGTCTCGATCACGACCGCGCCGCCGAGCAGGTAGCCCACCCGCAGTCCGAGGACGGTCAGCGGGTTGACCAGCGCGTTGCGCAGCACGTTGCGGCCGACCACGACGACCGGCGGCAGCCCGCTGCCGATCGCCGTGCGCACGTAGTCCTTGTCCAGCTCCTCCACCACCGCCGTGCGGACGATGCGGATGAGCTGCGCGGCGACGTGCAGCGACAGCGCGACGGCCGGCAGCGTCATGGTCTTGAGCCAGCCGGTGAACGAGTCGCCCGGATTCACGTACCCCCCGGAGGGGAACCACCCCAGGTCCACCGCCAGGTACTGGATCAGCAGCAGCGCCACCCAGAAGGCGGGGGCGGCGACGCCGACCAGCGACACGACGCGGATCAGCTGGTCCGGGGCGCGGTCGCGGTAGATCGCGGCCGTGACCCCGAAGACCACCGACAGCACGATGGCGATGGCGAGCCCCATGAAGGTGAGCTGCAGGGTCAGCGGCAGCGCGGTGGTCACCTGGTCGAGGACCGGCCGGCCGTTGAGCACGCTGAGACCCATGTCGCCGCGCAGCAGGTCGCCGACGAACGCGGCGTAGCGGACGGGCAGCGGGTCGTTGAGCCCGTGCTCCTCGCGGTAGTCGTCGAGCTGCTGCTCGGTGGGGTTGGCACCCTGGAAGTGCGCCACCGCCGGGTCGACGTCCGAGAAGCGCATGACGAGGAAGACGAACAGCACGATGCCGAGCATCAGTGGGACGAGCAGGGCGATGCGCCGTAGCAGCATCCTGGCGATCTGGGCCACGTACGTGAGCTCCTAGCCTGTCGATTCAGCCCTGGACGGGCTTGGCCTTGAGCAGGTTGATGCCGGGGTACGCCTGCGGCTGGATCCCGGTCAGGGCGTCGGGGTCCCAGGCGGTGATCAGCTCGTTGTGGACCACGGGGTAGATGACCGCGTTCTCCGCGATGACGTCGAGGTACTCCTGCGTCATCTGCTTCTTCTTCTCCTGGTCCGGCTCGCGCGTGGCCGCGTCCATGAGCCGGAACAGCTCCTTGGCCTCCGGGGCCTGGGACCAGCGGGAGTACTGCATCCAGACGTTGTCCGCCGTGTAGTTGTAACGGAGGATCAGGTCGGGGTCGATGCCGAGCTGGTTGGGGTTCGAGGCGGACGCGACGACCTGGTAGTCCGCCTTCTGGTCCAGCTTCGTGAACAGCGCCGAGGTCTCCTGCGGTTCGAGGGTGGTCTCGACGCCGACGGCGTCCCAGGACTCCTTGATCGTCGGGATGCAGTCCGCGATCCAGCTGACGGTCGACGCCATGAGCGTGACCTTCAGCCCGCTGACCCCGGCGTCCTCAAGCAGGGCCCTGGCCTTGTCGGGGGAGTAGTCGTAGACGGTCCTGGCCTTGCGGTACGTGGGGTTGCCCTCGTCGAGGAAGGAGCTGGCGGCCTTGCCGTAGCCGCGCAGGGCGGCCTCGATCATCTTGTCGGTGTCGATGGCGTAGTGCAGGGCCTGGCGCACGCGTACGTCGTCGAAGGGCGCCTGCTCGGTGTTGAAGAGCAGGAACAGGTGGTTCATGCCGGCGCCGCCCTCGACGGTGAGGCCGTCCTGCTCCAGCTGCTTGACGTTGGCGTAGGGGATGTTGTCGGAGATCTGTGCGCCGGCGCTCTCGCCGGAGATCTTCGCGACCCGGGGGGCGGCGTCCACGATGGACAGCCAGTTCATCTTCTTGAAGTTCGCCTTGCGCGGGCCGTTGTAGTCCGCGTAGGCCTCGAAGGAGGTGTTCGACAGCGGCTGGTTCGCCGTCATCTTGTACGGGCCGGACCCCACGGTGACCTCGGGCACGCCGGTGTCGAGGTCCCGCCAGGCGCCGGACCTGCTCAGGATGTGCTTGGGCAGGATCTTCGCGAGGGTGAGCCGGGACAGCCCGTCCGGGAAGGGGAAGTTGAGCACCAGGTCGACGGTGTTCTCCCCGGTCTTCCTGGCCTCCTTCAGCCAGGCGGCGAAGAACCCGCGGGCGAGGGTCTGGGTCTCGGGGTCGAGTATCCGGTCGAAGGTGAACACCACGTCGTCGGCGGTGACCGGCTCGCCGTCGTGCCACGTCGCGCCGTCGCGCAGGGTGAACGACCAGGTGGCCGCGCCGGGGTCGGCGGGCGCAGCGGTCGCCAGCGCGGGGTAGGGCTCGCGGGTGATGGGGTCGGTGTCGAGCAGGCCCTCGAAGATGTGGTGGTTGCTGGCCACCGAGAACGCCGACGCGGTCAGCGTGGGGTCCCAGCTCTGGTCGTTGCCGTACCCGATGACGGCGGTGACGGAGCCGGCGCTGTCGCCCCCGCCGGTGTCGGAGGTCGATTCCGGACCTCCGGAGCAGGCGGCCAGCGCCGGCGCCATGACGCCGAAGGCGCCCAGCGCCCCGCCGTACTGCAGCACTCGCCGGCGGTCGACGCCCGGCTCTGGTGAAACGTCGCTCACGGTGCCTCCAGGAGGGAAAACAGGGGATGGCGCCGCGCCCGTCCCTGTCCCTGGGATAGGCGAGGTCGTGGGAGGTCCTACGTTCTACCTCTTGGCGGTGAACATAGAAGTCCGCCGGGAGGCGGGTCAAGAGGTCGGCGGCAAGCGTTATCCGGTGTCAACCCAGCTGGAGCCGGGCATCCACGACGATCTGGCCCGGCTCCGCGCGCCCTTCGGGCGCATCCGGCAGCGGGGTGCGCCCCTGCGCCTCGTCCAGCGCGCCGTGCAGCGCCGCCAATCCGCGGTAGTGGTGGGCGTGGTGCCGGGTGAGCGGCCGCGGCGCGAGCGCGACCAGCGGCGAGAGCAGTTGTTCGAGCACATAGCCGTTGCGGCGGAGCAGCGGCCGGGCGAGCTTCGCCGGGTCGTGCCTGGCCGCCGGGCCCCGGCCCCGCCCGCGAACGGTTTACGCCCCGGCGCGGGCGCCGGGGCGTACCGTGTCGGCGCCCGCGCGGGGGCGTTCGGGCTCAGGACACCTGCGGCAGCACCTCGGAGGCGATCAGCTCCAGGTGGTCCAGGTCGGACAGGTCGAGAATCTGCAGGTAGAAGCGCTGTGCACCGACGGCTCCGTAGCTGCCGATCTTCTCGACGACCTCCGCCGGGGTGCCGGCCAGGCCGTTCTCCTTCAGCTCGGGCACCTCCCGGCCGATGGCCTCCGCCCGCCGGGCCACCTCCGCGTCGTCCTTGCCGACGCAGGCGATGAGCGCGTTGGAGTACACCAGGTCCGACGGCGCCCGGCCGGCGGCCTCGGCCGCCTCGCGGACCCGGGCGAACTGCCGCTCGGTGTCCGCCGCCGAGCTGAACGGCACGTTGAACTCCGCCGCGTAGCGGGCGGCCAGCGCCGGGGTCCGCTTCGCGCCCATGCCGCCGATCAGCACCGGCAGCGGCGCCTGCACCGGCTTGGGCAGCGCGGGGGAGTCCCGCAGCTCGTAGTGCGTCCCGGAGTAGCTGAAGGTCTCGCCCGTCGGCGTCCCCCACAGCCCCGTCACGATCGCCAGCTGCTCCTCCAGCCGGGCGAACTTCTCCTTCGGGAACGGGATCCCGTACGCGGTGTGCTCGTCCTCGAACCACCCCGCGCCGATGCCCATCTCGATCCGCCCTCCGGACATCTGGTCCACCTGCGCCACCTGGATGGCCAGCGGGCCGGGGAGCCGGAAGGTGGCGGCGGTCATCAGCGTGCCGAGCCGGATGCGGCGGGTCTCGCGGGCCAGCCCGGCCAGCGTGACCCAGGCGTCGGTGGGGCCGGGCAGGCCGCTCACGTCGCCCATCTTCAGATAGTGGTCGGAGCGGAAGAAGGCGTCGAAGCCGAGGTCCTCGGTGGCGCGGGCCACCGTGAGGAGGGTGTCGTACGAGGCGCCCTGCTGCGGTTCTGTGAAGATGCGGAGATCCATGGGGCCATTGTGCTGCAGCGGGGCCCGGCGCCTTCCCGGGGCACGGCGAAGGGCGCGGCGCCGCCGCCCGCCGTTCTCGTGCCCGTTCCTCAGGTGTTCCTCAGGTGTTCCTCAGGCGTGTTCCACCAGCACCGCCGTGCCCTGCCCCACGCCGACGCACATCGTCGCCAGCCCCCGCCGCGCGCCGGTACGCGCCATCCGGTGCAGCAGCGTCGTCAGGATCCGCGCCCCCGAACAGCCCAGCGGGTGGCCGAGCGCGATGGCCCCGCCGTCCGGGTTGACCGTCTCCGGGTCCAGGCCCAGCCGGTCCACGCAGGCCAGCGACTGGGCCGCGAACGCCTCGTTCAGCTCCGCCGTCTCGACGTCGGCCACCGACCAGCCGAGCCGGTCCAGCGCCTTGCGCGTGGCCGGCACCGGGCCGATGCCCATGACGTCGGGGTGGACGCCGGCGGAGGCGCCGGCCGCGTACCGGCCGAGGGAGTCCAGGCCCAGGTCGGCCAGCGCCTCCTCGCTGACCAGCAGCAGCGCCGCCGCCCCGTCGTTCATGGGCGAGGAGTTGCCGGCGGTCACGCTGCCGCCCTCCCGGAACACCGGCTTCAGCTGCGCCAGCCGCTCCGCCGACGTGTCCTCGCGGATGCACTCGTCGGCCGTCACCGCCCCGCCGTCGCCGGGCCGTACGACGGGCAGCAGCTCGGCGTCGAAGTGCCCCGCCGCCCGGGCGGCCGCGGCCCGCCGGTGGCTGCGCAGCGCGAACTCGTCCTGCCGCGCCCGCCCCACGCCGTACCGCCCGGCCACCTCCTCCGCGGTCTCGCCCATCGCCAGCAGCCCGTGCAGCTCGCGCATCCGCGGGTTGACCAGCCGCCAGCCCAGCCGGGTGTCGGCCGTCGCCAGCGCGCGCGGCAGCGCCTCGTCCGGCCGCGGCAGGACGAACGGCGCGCGGCTCATCGACTCCGAGCCGCCCGCCAGCACCACGTCCGCCTCGCCGGCGGCGATGGCGCGGGCGGCGGTCGTCACCGCCTCCAGGCCGGACGCGCAGAGCCGGTTGAGCGTGGCGCCGGGGACCGACTCGGGCAGGCCGGCGAGGAGGCCGGCCATGCGGGCGACGTTCCGGTTGTCCTCGCCGGCCTGGTTGGCGGCGCCCCAGTAGACGTCGTCGACGCGCGCGGGGTCGAGGTCCTGCACACCGTCGAGCAGCCCGCGGATCACCCCGGCGGCGAGGTCGTCGGGGCGTACGGCGGACAGCGAACCGCGCAGCTTCCCGATCGGCGTGCGGCGGGCGGCGGCGAAGTGGACGGTGCGCACGGGCGGGCCTCCCCATCGAAACTAGCGGTGCTAGTTTCGGACTATAGCCCCGCCCGGAGGCCGCGGCCAGGACGGGCGGCGCCCCGGGGCGGATGCACGACACGCCCGCTTCCCCGGTGATCGCCTACGATCGAACACGTTGGCCCGACGCCGCGAAGCCGATGCGAGGAGAGCGCGATGAGCAGTGCCAAGGTTGCCGACCAACTCGTGGAGGTCCTGCTCCAGTACGGCGTGAAGCGCATCTACGGCGTCGTCGGCGACAGCCTCAACCCGCTCGTCGACGCCATCCGCCGCAGCGACGGCGCCATCGAGTGGGTGCACGTGCAGAACGAGGAGGCCGGCGCCTTCGCCGCCGCCGCCGAGGCGCAGGTCACCGGGCAGCTCGCCGCCTGCGCCGGCTCCTGCGGCCCCGGCAACACCCACCTCATCCAGGGCCTGTTCGACGCGCAGCGCAGCGGCGCCCCCGTCCTGGCCGTGGCCTCGCACATCCCCGCCACCCAGATCGGCAGCGGCTTCTTCCAGGAGACGCACCCCGAGAAGCTCTTCGACCAGGCGTCCGGCTACTGCCAGCTGATCTCCCAGCCCGAGCAGATGCCCCGCATCGCCCGGATCGCCGCCCAGCACGCCGTCGGGGCGGGCGAGGTCGCGGTGCTCGTCCTGCCCGGCGACATCGCCGACAGGCAGGCCGCGAACCCCACCGGCCACACCGTCCCCTGCGTCCGCCCCGCCGCGATCGTCCCCGACCCGCAGACCGTGCGCGAGCTGGCCGCCGCCGTCAACGCCGCCGACCGCGTCGCGCTCTTCGCCGGCGCGGGCGTACGCGACGCGCACGCGCAGGTGATGCGGCTCGCCGAGACGGTCAAGGCGCCCGTCGGGCACACGCTGCGCGGCAAGGAGTGGATCCAGTACGACAACCCGTACGACGTCGGCATGATCGGCCTCCTCGGCTACGGCGCCTGCTACGAGGCGCTGCACGAGGCCGACCTCGTCGTCATGCTCGGCACCGACTTCCCGTACGACGCCTTCCTGCCGCAGAGCAAGACCGTGCAGATCGACACCGACGCCACCCGTCTGGGCCGCCGCACGCCGCTGGAGGTCGCCGTGCACGGCGACGTCGCCTCCACCCTGGACGCGCTGCAGCCGCTGCTGCGCGAGAAGCGGGAGCGGCGCTTTCTCGACGGGATGCTGCGCAAGCACGAGCGGGCGCTGACCAAGGTCGTCGAGGCGTACACCTCCAACGTCGACAAGCACGTGCCGATCCACCCCGAGTACGCCGCCCGGCTGCTGGACCAGCTGGCCGCGGACGACGCGGTGTTCACCGTCGACACCGGCATGAACAACGTCTGGGCCGCCCGCTACCTCACCCCCAACGGCCGCCGCCGCGTCATCGGCTCGTTCACCCACGGCTCGATGGCCAACGCCCTTCCGCACGCGATCGGCGCCGCCTGCGCCGACCGCGACCGCCAGGTCATCTCGCTCTCCGGCGACGGCGGCCTCGGCATGCTGCTCGGCGAGCTGATCACCGTCAGGCAGCAGGACCTGCCGGTCAAGACCGTCCTGTTCAACAACTCCTCGCTGGGGATGGTCAAGCTGGAGATGCTGGTCGACGGCCTGCCCGCGTACGGCACCGACCACAGCAGGGTCGACTTCTCCGCCATCGCCCGCGGCGTCGGCATCCCCGCCTGGCGGGTGGAGAAGCCCGGCGAGATCGAGGGCGCGCTGCGGGAGGCGCTGGCGGCGAAGGGCCCCGCGCTGGTCGAGCTGGTCACCGACTCCAACGCGCTGTCGATCCCGTCGCGGATCACGCTGGAGCAGGTGCGCGGCTTCGCGCTGGCGGCCGGGCGCACGGTCCTGGAGGGCGGCGTCGGGACCATGCTCGACCTCGCCCGCTCCAACCTCCGCAACATCCCCCGCCCCTGACCGCGCGGCCGGTCCGTACCGGCTACCCGCGCCCCTGGCGCCCCTCACGCCACTCGCGCACCAGGGTGTCGGCGTCCAGCGGCGCCAGCTTCAGCGGCGGTCCGACGGCGGGCGCGCGGTGCGCCGCGCGGATCTTCTCGTTGACCTCCGCGACGATCTCGCGCACCTCCTTCTCGCTCCGCGCCCTGGCCACGGCGGCGAGCGCGGCCTCGGCCTCCTTGCGGACGGCGAGCGCGGGCGGCAGCGCGGACAGCTGCTCGCGCGCCATCTTCGCCCGCACCCACCACAGCTCGTCGTACGGCTGGTCGAGGTCGGGGAGGGGCTTGCCCTTCCCGGGAAGGTCGTCGAACTCGCCGCGCTCCGACGCCTCGCGGATCTGCCGGTCGACCCACGACTCGAAGTCCACTCCCGGCGGCTTGCGTTCGGTCATGGGCGGTGCTCCCTCCGCTCGCGGCGTCCGCTGACCGGGACGTTCTGCCACGTCAACGGTAACCGGGGCGCGTCCGGCCGCGGCACGCGGGCGGGGTCGCGCCGATGGCGGCGCTCAGCTTGCGCACCCCGTGGTGACAATTCAGACAATAGCGTCGGAAGGTGTCCATCCGGCCCCGAAAGGGAGACCCCCGTGCCCCGTCTGCGTTCCGCGCGCCGTGCACCGCTGCCGTCGCGCCGTGCCCCGCGCCCCGCGCGCCCCGCGCCGCGACCGCCGCGCTCCGTGCACCTCGCCGGAGCCGCCGCGGTGGCGCTCGCCCTGTCGGTCTCCGCGGCGGCCTGTGCCGCGCCCGGGCAGGGCGGCCGCGCCGCCGCCGTCGACCCGCCGGCGGAACTGGTGATGGAGCCCGTCGCCGACGCCGGGTCTGCCCCCTTCACCGCGACCACCGCGACCCCCGACGGCGCCCACCCGTCGCCCGCCCGCACCGCCGCGCTGCCCCAGGGCACCCCGCCGGCGCAGCCGAGCAGGTACCAGTCGGTGTCGGGCGCGACGGCCGGGCTGTACGCCGGCGTACGGAACGTCCCCAGCTGCGACATCGAGAAGCAGATCGACCTCCTCGGCCGCGGCGCGGGCAAGCAGGCGGCGTTCGCGGAGACCCTCGGGGTCGGGGAGGCGGAGCTGCCGGACTACCTGCGCGGGCTGACCTCCGTGCTGCTGCGCGCCGACACCCGGCTCACCGGCCACGGCTTCGCCGACGGCGCGGCGAGCGCGTACCAGGCGGTGCTGCAGTCCGGCTCCGCGGTGCTGGTCGACGACCGGGGCGTGCCGCGGGTGCGGTGCACGAGCGGCAACCCGCTGACGGCGCCGGAGGAGCTGAGCGGCGACGCCCGCTACGGCGGCACGGGCTGGCGCGGCTACCGGCCGTCGCGGACCGTCGTCGTCACGCCGGCGAAGCGGGCGCTGTCGCACCTGGTGATCGTGGACGTGACGACGAACCTCTGGTTCGAGCGGCCGGTCGGCGCGCAGGGCGGCCAGGACCGGAAGCTGCCGCAGACGCCGCCGGACCCGTTCGCGCCGCCGTCGCCGGAGCCGAGCCGCACCCCCGGCGACGGTACGCGCAGCCCGGGCGGCGAGCCCACGGAGAGCCCCGGCCGGCCGACGGATACGCCGACCGAGGAGCCGACCGGGGAGCCGACCGACGGGCCCGGCACCGGGACCGGGCGGCCGACCACCGCCCCGCCCGCGCCGGGCGGCGCCGCCGAACCCGACCACGAGCGCGTCAACGCCGGCGGATCGGGCGCGGCTGACGGGTAGTCCGGGGGAGCGGCGTCAGCCCGGTGACCCCGCCGCCCTGGCCGCCCCTGTTGCCCCTGTTGCCCCTGTTGCCCCCGCCGCCCCCGGCACGCCCGAGGACGGCCGGGGCGCGGCGGGCCGGCGGCGCACCGGTGTCAGCCGGAACCCGCGCGGCATCAGCGTGAGCCGCTCGGCGATCTCCAGCCGGTACCCCGGATCGCCGCGCAGCTCGTAGCGGCGCAGCAGCAGCCCCAGCACCAGCGTCGCCTCGTGCAGCGCGAACTGCCGCCCGATGCACGCCCGCTCCCCGGTGCCGAACGGCTTGAAGACGTGCGCAGGGCGGGCCCGCACCCGCTCCGGCAGGAAGCGGTCCGGGTCGAAGCGGTCCGCGTCCGGGCCCCACGCCGCGGAGTCGCGGTGCAGCGCCGGGATCAGCACCACGGCCCACGCGCCCGCCCGCATCGGGTGCACGCCGCCCAGCACCGTGTCCGTGCGGGCGGCGCGGGTGAACGCGGGCGCGGTCGGCCACATCCGCAGCGACTCGTCCAGCACCCGGCGCACGTAGCGCAGCTTGCTCACCTGCCGGTACGACGGCTCTCCCGTCGGCCCCCACACCTCGTCCACCTCGGCGCGGGCGCGGGCCGTCACCTCGGGGTGGCGGGAGAGGTAGTACAGCGCGAAGGACAGCGCGCCCGACGTCGTCTCGTGCCCCGCGACCAGGAACGTGATGATCTGGTGGCGGATGTTCTCCGGCGACAGCCGCTCCCCGGTCCGCGGGTGCCGGGTGTGGAGCATCAGCCCGAGCAGGTCCTGCGCGCCGGGGTCCGGGTGCTCGGTGCGCTCCCGTACGACCTCGTCCACGACGGCGGCCAGATACGCGGCGTCGGCGGCGCCCCTGCGGCCGCGCCCGCGGTTCTTCACCGGGCTGAGCGGCCGGGGCACGTTGCCGCCCTGGGCGTGGCGCAGCGCGCGGACCATGGCGGCGATGAAGGGGTGCTGCTCGGTCCGTTCGAAGGAGCCGAAGTCGTATCCGAAGCCGGTGTGGGCGATGGTCTCCAGGGTCAGCTTCGTCATGTCGGCGGACACGTCGGCCGCGGTGCCGCCGGCGGCGTGCGCGTCCCAGCCCGCGGTCAGCCGTCGCGCTAGCGCGAGCATCACCGGGTGGTAGCGCTCCATCGCCTCGCGGGTGAACGCGGGCGCGAGGATGTCGTGGCCGAGCTGCCAGTTGGGCTCGTGGTTGTGCGCGGTGAACAGGCCGTCGCCGCCGACGTCGCGCAGGTTGTGCACGGCGAGCACGACGCGCTTGGTGAAGCGCGACTCGTCCGCCAGCTCGGTGACCAGGTCGGCGCCGGAGACCACCACGATCTCCAGCCCGAATATCTTCCGCCGGAAGATCGGCCCCAGCTCCCGGGCCATCCGCAGCGAGTCCTGCACGGGCGTGCCGGGGCTGAAGCCGAACACGTCGCCCAGCACCGGCACCCGGCGGGGCGGGTGGGGGATGCGGGAGAGCTCCGGCCAGGCCCCGGGGCGGGTGCGTAAGAACGGCTTCGCCATCGTGCGCCTCCCTTATTGAACTGGATTCAGTAAGCAGCGTGCGGCACCGCTGAACCGGTGTCAAGTAAGGTGGCTCGATGGCTCGTTCCGGCACTCGTGGTACGCGGACGGGGCGGGCGCGCACCCGCATGGGAACCGAGGAGCGGCGCCGGCAGCTGCTGCGGATCGGCGCCGAGCTGTTCGCCGAGCGGCCCTTCGACGACGTGTGGATCGAGGAGGTCGCCGAGCGCGCCGGGGTCTCGCGCGGGCTGCTCTACCACTACTTCCCGACCAAGCGGCAGTTCTACGCCGCCGTCATCAGGCACGAGGGCGAGCGGCTGCTGCGGATGACCGAGCCGGACCCCGCCACCCCCGTCGGCCGGCAGGTGCAGCAGGGCCTGGACGCGTACCTGGTGTACGCGGAGGAGCACGCGCGCGGACTGCGCGCCTTCCACCGCGCCTCCGCCGCCGGGGACCGGGAGATCCACGAGATCCACCAGCAGCTGCTCGCCGAGCAGGAGCGGCGCATCGTCACGGTGCTCGACGCCCAGGCCGCCGCCGGCCTGCTCGACGGCCCGGCGCCCGCGGCGCTGCGGCTCGCCGTGCACGGCTGGCTGGCGTTCGTCACCGCCGCGGTGCTGGACTGGCTGGAGCGGGGCGAGCCGTCCCGGGCGGAGGTGCGCGAGGTGTGCACGGCGGCGCTGCTCGGCGCGCTGGCGGGGGCGCGGGGGGACTGAGACCGGGGGCCGCGCCGACCGCCGCCCGTCCGGTTCGTGGCCCGCGGGCGACCGCCGTACGCTGGGAGTATGGCCGTGCGACCACTGGACGCCACCCGCGCCGCGGACCTGGTACACGCCGCGACCGCCGCGCCGTCCATGCACAATGCGCAGCCGTGGCGGTTCCGCTGCCACCTCGGCCACCGGACGGTCGAGGTCCGCGCCGACCCGGAGCGCGCCATGCCGGCCTCCGACCCCGACCGGCGCGCCCTGCACGTCGGCTGCGGCGCCGCCCTGTGCAACCTGCGCGCCGCCGCTGCCGCCGCCGGCTGGCGGACCGGGACCGAGCTACTGCCCGACCCGGCGAACCCGCTGCTGCTCGCCGTCGTCCGGCTCGCCGAGGCCGAGCCCGGCGCGGGGCGGGGCGAGGGGCCCGACGCGGCGCTCGCCGCCCTGGAGCCGCAGATCGTCCGCCGGCACTCCAGCCGCTGGCCGTTCACGGACAAGCCCGTTCCGCCCGGGGACCTGGCCGACCTCGTCGAGGCGGCGCGGGCCGAGGGCGCGACGCTCGCGTTCCCCGACGCCTGGCACGCGGCGTCCCTGCTGGACCTGGTGCAGGACGCCGAGGTGCGCGACGCGGAGGAGCCGGACCGCGCCGCGGAGCTGGCCCGCTGGACCCACCCGGTCCCCGACACCGCGGACGAAGGCGTCCCCGGCTACGCCTTCGGCCCCCGGCGCCGCGGCAGCACCATCCCGGTGCGCGACTTCGCCGGCCGCGCCGAGGTGCCCGGACGGGGCAGCGCGCGCTTCGAGGCCGCGCCGAACATCGCCCTGCTGGGCACCGCGCACGACACCCCGGCCGACTGGCTGCGCGCCGGCCAGGCGCTGGAGCGCGTGCTGCTCACGGCCACCCGCGCCGGCCTGGTGGCGTCGCTGACCAGCCAGGCGCTGGAGTGGGACGACCTGCGCGCCCTCGTCCGGGACCCGCTCGCCGACATCGGCCAGATCCAGATGGTGCTGCGCATCGGCTACGGCCCGCGCGGCCCGACGACGCCGCGCCGGCCGGTGTCGGAAGTCCTGGAGATCGTCGGCAGCCCGCGCCTCTGAGCCGCCGGAAACGACGAACGGCAAGGAGCCCAACACTCCTTGCCACTCTCAACGTATAGCGCACCCCGGGGCTTGCGGCAAGACCCGGAGCACGGTGCAGAATCTCCCGCCGAAGCCAGGACCTGCGAAAACAAGGGGGATTCATGATCGACGTGATCATCGCCGGCGGCGGCCCGACCGGACTCATGCTGGCGGCCGAGCTGCGGCTGCACGGCGTGCACGTGGTGGTGCTGGACAAGGAGCCCGAGCCGACGAAGGTCGTGCGCGCGCTGGGGCTGCACGCCCGCAGCATCGAGGTGATGGACCAGCGCGGCCTGCTGGAGAAGCTCCTCGCGCTGGGCACGCGGTACCCGGTCGGCGGCTTCTTCGCCGGCATCGCCAAGCCGTCGCCCGAAGGGCTGGACAGCGCGCACGCGTACCTCCTCGGCATCCATCAGACCGCCGTCGACCGGCTGCTGGAGGACCACGCCGCCGGCGCCGGCGCCGACATCCGCCGCGGGCACGAGGTGACCGGGCTGCGCCAGGACGGGGACGGGGTGACCGTCGAGGTGGCCGGGCCCGGCGGCCCCGGGACGCCGCTGCGCGCCCGCTACCTCGTGGGCTGCGACGGCGGCCGCAGCACGGTGCGCAAGCTGCTCGGCGTCGGCTTCCCCGGCGAGCCCAGCCGCGTCGACACGCTGCTCGGCGAGATGGAGCTGACCGCGTCGCCGGAGACGCTGGCCGCGGTGACGGCCGAGGTCCGCAGGACCCAGCTCCGGTTCGGCGCCATACCGCTGGCGGACGGGGCGTACCGCGTCGGCGTGCCGGCCGCGGAGGTGGCCGCGGACCGCTCGGTGCCGCCCGCCTTCGACGAGTTCACGGCGCAGCTGCGGGCCGTCGCCGGCACCGACCTCGGCGCCCACTCCCCGCGCTGGCTCTCCCGCTTCGGCGACGCCACCCGGCTGGCCGAGCGCTACCGGGTGGACCGGGTGCTGCTGGCGGGGGACGCGGCGCACATCCACTCGCCCGCGGGCGGGCAGGGGCTGGGCCTCGGGATCCAGGACGCGTTCAACCTCGGCTGGAAGCTGGCCGCGCAGCTGGCCGGCTGGGCCCCCGCAGGACTGCTGGACACGTACCACGCCGAGCGCCACCCGGTGGCCGCCGGCGTGCTGGAGTTCACCCGCGCGCAGATGGAGCTGCTGTCCACGGAGCCGGGGCCGCGGGCCGTGCGCGGGCTGCTGGCGGATCTCATGGACTTCGAGGAGGTCCACCGCTACCTGGTCGAGCGGACCATGGCGGTCGACGTCCGCTACGACTTCGGCGACGGCGGCCACCGGCTGCTCGGCCGCCGGCTGCGGGACATGCCGCTGGAGCGGGGCCGCCTGTACGAGCTGATGCGCACCGGCCGCGGGCTGCTGCTCGACCGGACCGGGCGGCTGTCGGCGGCGGGCTGGGCGGACCGCGTCGACCACGTCGTCGACCCCGCCGGGGAACTGGACGCGCCCGCCGTACTGCTCCGCCCGGACGGCCACGTGGCCTGGGCGGGCGAGGACCAGGCCGGCCTCCTCGACCACCTGCCGAGGTGGTTCGGCGCCCCCGCGGCCGCGGTGGCCGGGCGCGCGCCCGGGTCCTCGGCGGGCTAGTACTCCGCCAGCAGCTCCTCCAGCAGCTTCTGGCTCTCCTGCTGCTTCTCCGCCGCCGCGCACAGCCCGTCCATCGTCAGCAGATAGCGCTCGACGTCGTTGCGCTTGTCGAGATAGAGGGCGCTGGTCAGCTGCTCGATGTACGCCACGTCCGGCAGGTCCGGCTCCGCGAAGCGCAGGATCGTCAGCGGGCTGACGACGGCGGCGAAGCGGCCGGTGGCCAGCCGGGCCACCTGGACCGTGATGTTCGACAGCTCCACGATCCCCAGCAGGTGCTTGATCTGCGCGCGCATCACCCGCCGCCCGCCGAGCGGGCGGCGCAGCGCCGCCTCGTCGAGGACCACCCAGTAGCGCGCGGGCCGGTCGGTGTGGCCGAGGATCTGCTGCCGGCGCAGCCGCAGGTCGACGTGGCGTTCTATCGCCGCGTCGTCCGCGTTCGGGAAGGCGACCTGCGCGAACGCCCGCGCGTAGTCGGCGGTCTGCAGCAGGCCGGGGATGCGCTGGGCCTGGTAGGAGCGGATCAGCGAGGCGGCCTCCTCCAGGCCGAGGAACGTCTCCATCCAGGCCGGGGTGACGTCGCTGTACTGGTGCCACCAGCCGGTGGTGTTGGCGCCGCGGGCGAGCGCGAGGTAGTGCTCGCGCTCGGTCTCGTCCTCCACCCCGTACAGCGTCAGCAGGGCGGCGATGTCGTGTTCCTTGCAGCCGCCGCGGCCCAGCTCCAGCCGGCTCAGCTTGGGCTGCGAGGCGCCGATGGTGCGCGCCGCGGCCTGGAAGGTGATGCCGCGCTGTTCGCGCAGCCGCCGCAGCTGGTTGCCGAGGATGATGCGGCGAACCGTGGGGCCGCCTCGCGACGGGGTCGGCAGCGAGTTCGTCTCCGACATACTTGGCGCGTGCATCGGGCTCCCAGGGATGATCAGGTCGCGCCCTTCAGTCTGGCATCGAAGGAGTCAACGTGTACAGGGAAAGCGATTGTTCACGATGAATATGCCTCTGGTACGGGGCGGTTACGCATCCCGATTCGCTCACGGCCGCCGTGCGAGCACCGCGCGGGCGCGCGGGCTGCCGTCCGGCCGTCGCCCCAGCTCCGCCATCGCCACCGTCTCCACCGCGAAGCCGGCCCGTTCCAGATCCGCGCGCACGTCGGGCAGGCGGAACGTGCGGTAGTACATGACGAACCGCGGGCGCCACAGCGCGTTGCGTACGCGCATCACGGCGTCGAACCCCCACAGCGCCCAGTATCCCCGCGACCCCACGCGGGGCGGCGCGGGGACGGGGAAGGCGAAGTACCCGCCGGGGCGCAGCGACCGGAACACCTCGGCGAAGAGCGCGGGGCGCTCCGCGGGCAGGAAGTGGCCGAAGGCGCCGAAGCTCACCGCCAGGTCGAAGGCCGGCGCGAACGGCAGGGCCAGGGTGTCCGCCCGCACCCAGCGCACCGACGGCGGGCCGGCCGCCTGCGCGTACGCGCCGCGCGCCTCGGCGAGCATCCCGGCGCTGAAGTCCACGCCGACGACCCGCTCCGTGCACAGCCCGCGCAGCACCCCCGCGCCCGCGCCCGTGCCGGTGCACACGTCGAGCCCGCTCGCGAACGGCCCCAGCGGCGCGACGACGGCGGCGAACGCGTCCAGCACGCGGTCGGGGGTGCGGAACGGGGAGTGGTCGAACTTCGGCGCCAGCAGGTCGTAGCCGCGCTCCGTGGAGGACATGGCCTGCACGGTCAGCTCAAGAAGGGTCGGGCCCTCGGGACGGAACATCGGTGATCAGCGTAGTCCCCCCGCCGCGGCACGGTCCGGCAGCCGCCGGGTGCGGGGCACCGGGGTCGCCGAGTACGGGTTCGCCGAGCAGTCCGGCGGCGGGCGGGGGCGGGAGAAGCCGTGGCGGGCCACGGCGCGTACTCCGCGGGTGGTACGAGCACAGGCGACCGACGCCCCGGTCAGCTCCGCGGCCCGGGTGGCGGCCCGCGGCGGCGCAGCACGCCGACCGGCTCCATCCGGGTGGGGCGGGCGCAGGCGCGCAGCCCGCGGGAACGGATGCGGGGCACAATGGGTGACCGATGGACCTGGAGAGCGTCGCGGACGAGCTGTACGCGCTGCCGCCGGGCGAGTTCACCGCCGCCCGCGGGCGGCACGTCGCCGCGGCCCGTACGGCCGAGGACCCCGCGCTCGCCCGGGAGATCGCCGCGCTGCGCCGGCCGACGCTCGCCGCGTGGGCCGGCAACCTGCGGGTGCGCTCCGCGCCCGAGCAGGTCGACGCGCTGCGCCGGCTCGGGGAGGGGCTGCGCGCGGCGCAGGAAGGACTCGCGGGGGAGGAGCTGCGCGAGCTGACCCGCAAGCGCAACGTCCTGGTCGCCCAGCTCGCCCGCGAGGCCCAGCGCCTCGCCGCCGAGGCCGGCCATCCCGTCGGCGACGCCGTCCGGAACGAGGTCGAGACGACCCTCCACGCCGTCCTCGCCGACGCCGACGCGGCCCGCGAGTGGGCCACCGGCCACCTCGCCAAGCCGCTCACCCCCCGGCCCGGCTTCCCCGCCACCGCGGCCACCGCGGCCGCGCCCGCGGCCCGGCCCGCCCGCAAGCGCCACCTGAAGGTCGTCGAGGACCCCGGCGAGGCCCGCGCGGCGGAGCTGGCCCGGGCCCGCAAGGAGGCCCGGGACGCCGAACGGGAAGCCCGCGAACAGGACAAGGCCCTGCGCCGCGACGCTTCCCGGCGGGACGCGGCCGAAGCCCGGCTGGCCGAGGCGACCGCCCGGGTCGCCGACCTGGCCGACCGGCTGCGGGCCGCCGAGGAGGCCGAGACCGAGGCCCGCGACGCCCTCGCCCGGGCCCGGCGCGCGCTGACCGCCGCCACCCGCACCGCCCGGGAGTCCCGCAGGGCCGCCGAGAAGGCCGCCGAGCGGCTCGACGCGTTGGCCGCCGAGCAGGGCTGAGCCGGGGCGCGGCACCCCGGGTGTCACGCCCGGGCCGCGGGCGGTGTCTGGATGGGGACCGGATGGTGTGACCAAGGAGAGAGACCGTGACCGTACGCATCCCGAAGGCAGACGTGCCCGCCGAGCTGAAGGAGGCCATGGCGCAGCGGTTCGCCAGCCTGCCCGAGCCCGTCGAAGTGCTGTTCAACAGCCCCGACGTGGCCACGGCCAACCTGGAGTTCTCCGCGAGGGTGGCCGGGTGGCACGCCGCCGACGCGAGCCTGAAGTCGTTCGCGCACATGGCGGTGGCCGCGCAGATCGGCTGCGGCTGGTGCCTCGACGCCGGCTACTTCCAGGCGCAGAACGAGGACCTGGACCTGGCCAAGGCGAGCCAGGTGCCGCGGTGGCGGGAGTCGGACGTGTTCTCGCCGCTGGAGCGGGAGGTGCTGGCGTACGCGGAGGCCGTGTCGGCCACGCCGCCGACCGTCACCGACGAGCAGTCGGCGAGCCTGCTGGCGCAGCTCGGCCCGGCGGCGCTGGTCGAGCTGACCCTCTTCATCGGCTACGCCAACCTGGCGACCAGGTCCAACGTGGCGCACGGAATCACCTCGCAGGGCTACTCCGAGGCCTGCGAGATCCCGCTCGCCGCCCGCCCGGAGAGCCCCGCCGCCGCATGACGAGCCCGACCGACGACCCCTACGTCACCCACCGAAGTCTGCTGTTCACCGTCGCCTACGAGATCCTCGGCTCGGCGGCCGACGCGGAGGACGTGCTGCAGGAGTCCTGGCTGCGGTGGGACGGCGTGGACCGGTCGCAGGTGCGTGACCCGCGGGCGTACCTCGTGCGGATCGTCACCCGGCAGGCGCTCAACCGGCTGCGGACGCTGGCGCGCCGGCGCGAGGACTACGTCGGCGAGTGGCTGCCGGAGCCGCTGCTGACCACGCACGACGTCGCCGAGGACGTCGTGCTCGCGGAGAGCGTGTCGATGGCGATGCTCACGGTGCTGGAGACGCTCGGTCCCACCGAGCGGGCCGTGTTCGTGCTCCGCGAGGTCTTCGACGTGCCGTTCGGCGAGATCGCCGACGCCATCGGCAAGCCGGCGGCCACCGTGCGGCAGATCGCCCGGCGGGCCCGCCTGCACGTGGCGGCCCGCCGGCCGCGGGTGCGGGTGAGCAGATCCGAGCAGCAGCAGGTGCTGGAGCGGTTCCTGGCCGCGCTGCGCACCGGGGAGCTGCAGGAACTCCTGGACGTCATGGCGCCGGACGTGGTCATGGTCGCCGACGGCGGCGGCGTGGTGGCCGCCGTGCTGACCCCGATCCACGGGTCCGGGCAGGTGGCGGGACTGCTCGCCAACGCGAACCGGGTGGGTCTGGAGACCGCCGCGGTCTGGCTGAACGGCGCCCCCGCGGGCCGGATCGACTTCGGCGGCGAGCCGGCCGCGCTGAGCCTGGAACTGGTAGACGGGAAGATCACCCGGATCTACATCGTGCGCAACCCGCACAAGCTCACCCGTATCCACCACCCTGCGGAACTCACCCGGTAGCGCGGGCGGGGCCGCCGGCCACGGTGGCCGGATTCAGCGCCCGCCGGACCGTGGCGGCGCCGGTACCTTGATACGGGGCCGGCCGCTTGCGGTGGACAGGGGGCGCTGTATGGACTCCGGGGAAGCCGGTCGGCGGGGCGACGGCGCCGAAGGGGCCGCCTGGCCCCCGCTGCCGCCCGCCCCGTCCGCGCCCCCGCTGCCGCCCGCCCCGTCCGCGCCCCCGCCGCCGGTGCCGGCCGCCCCGCCGCACCCGTACGCGCCGCCGCGCCCGCCCACCCCGATCACGCTGGCCGCCTGGCTGCGGCTGCCGCGGCCGGCGGCCGCGCCGGGCATCTGGCGCTGCGGCCACCGGCCCCGGGGCGGGCCCGGCATGCGGCTCACCGCCCTCGCACTGTCCACGGCGGCGGCCTGTGTGCTGCTGTGCGTACTGCTGTGGACCGGCCGGCTCGGCTCCTTGTGGGCGCGGCCGGTGTGGTGGATTCTGGACTTCGCGGAAGAGGGCGTCTGGCTCTGGGGCGCCGTCGTACTGGTCTACGTCTACTATGCGCTGCTCCTGGCGATCGTCGTGACCGTCTGCGCGCACGTCGGCCGGTGGCGGGAGTACGTACGCCACCTGCGCGGAGCGGGGCAGCGACCCGCGCCGCAGTTCCCCGCGCCCCCGCGGGAGGACCCGGCCGACTGGCCGGAACTGCGGGCGGCCGGGGCTGCGGAGGCGGCCCGGCTGCTCACCGCGGAGCTGGAGTCCGGCGCCATGTCCGACGTCGACCACGCCCGCATCACCCACGCCTGGCGGGTGGGCGCCCGGCACCGCCCGGACGGGATCGACGCGTTCGTTCAGGAGATCACGGCCCGCGGCGCCGCCGCCTACCCCCACCGCTCCGGCGCCCGGGACCTGCCCGCCCGCACCGCCCCGCACGACCTGCTGCTGCGCCAGGTGCGCATCGGCACCGCCGCCGACCACCCCGCCAACCCCTACGCCTTCCGCACCGCCGGCATCGCCCTCGACCCGGCCGTGCTGGCCACCTCCGCGCTCGCCGTCGGGCCCAGCGGCTCGGGCAAGACCGGCTGGCTGGTGCGGCCCGTGGTGGAGTCGCTCTGCCTGCAGGCACTCACCGGCCGCGCGGCCGTGGTCCTCGTCTCCTCCGCCGCCGACCCTCCGGTGCCGGACGGTGCGTTCGACGTCGTCGTACGCCCGGAGGACTCCGGGTCGCCGTACGGCCTCGACCTCTACGGCACGGACGACCCGGACGAGGCCGCCTCCGCCCTCGCCGACGCCCTCCTCGGCAACCCGGCCACGCCGCCGGGCGGCGGTGACGAGCACCGACCCGCGACCGTGCTCGCCCAGCTCACCAGCCCCTTCCAGCGCGTCCACGGCCGCCTGCCCGGCCTTTCGGACCTGCGCCGGCTGCTCGGCGGCAACGACGCGGTGCGCCGGTTGCGCACCGGTCTTTCGGACCGCGCCGACGGCGGCGCGTACGACGAGGCCTGCCTGCGGGGACTGGACGCGCTCCTGGACCGGCACCCGTCCGGGCCCGGCGACGTGCGGGCGCTGCTGGCCGACGGCGTCGCGCTCCTCGACCGCCCCGCGTTCGCGGGCTTCTTCACGCCCGGCGCCGTCCCCTCCCCGGCGGCCCGCCGTCCCGTGCCCCCGCGCGAACTCACGGACCCGGTGCGCATCCGGTTCGACCTGCCCGAGCGCCGGCACCCGCAGGCGTCCCGCATCCTCGCGCGGCTGGTGCTCGGACAGTTCACCCGGGCGGCCACCGCCCGCAGCGACCGCGACCTGTTCACCTTCCTCGTCCTCGACGACGCCGCCCAGGCCGTGACCGCGCGCAGCCTGCACGGCCTGCGCAGGCTGCGCTCCGCGCACGCGGGCGCCCTGCTGACGCTGCGCGGCCTGACCGACGAGGTACCCGCGCCGCTGTGCCGGCCGCTCCTCGACGCGGTCGGCTGCCGGATCGCCTGCGCCCGGCTCTCGCCGCTCGACGCCCGGCAGTTCGCCGCGGCCTGGCACGCCGAGTACGCGCCCGCCCCCGCCGCCCGGCGCTGGACGGAGGACGAGCTGACCGGTGCCGTACCGCCCGGGCACGCGGTGCTCTCCTGCGCCACCCCCGACGGCGCACGCACCCGGCCGCTCCTCACCGTCCTCGGCCGGTGAGCCGGCGCGCGTCCGCGCCGTCCCGCGCGCCGCCCGGCCTTACCTCAGCGGTAATCGACGCCCGCCCGGGCGACCCGCATGGTGGAGGCAGTGATCAGCAGTCGCCTTCGAGGAGGTCGCCCGTATGTCCGCCTACGAGTCCGCCGTCGCCCGCTACTTCGCCGCCTGGAACGCCACGGACCCCGCCCGCCGGGAGCGGGCGGTCGCCGCGGCCTGGACCGAGGACGCCACCTACACCGACCCGCTGGCCGAGGTCAGCGGCCACGCCGGGCTCGCCGGCGCGATCGCCGGGGCGCAGGAGCAGTTCCCGGGGTTCGAGTTCCGGCTCCTCGGCCCGGTCGACGGCCACCACGACACCGCGCGCTTCACCTGGGAGCTGATCGCGCCGGACGGCTCGGCACCGGTGCAGGGGTTCGACGTCGTGACGCTGGCCGAGGACGGCCGGATCCGCACCGTGCTGGGCTTCCTCGACCGCGTCCCGGGCTGACGCCGGCGCCGCCCGCCGTGCGGCCCCGCCCTGCTCGCGGCCGGTCCGGCGGGGCGGGGCGGGGTTGACACGCGGGGTCATGTCCATGACTGTCGAGGCCGTCGGCGGTGCGCGTCCCGGGCCGGGACGCGCACCGCCGCCGACACGCCGCCGACACGGAGGTACGTGGATGGGGGAGCCGACGTTCGGACTCCTGGGGCCGCTGCGCGTGTGGGCGGGAGGTGTTCCGGTCCGGATCGGCGGGCCGAAGCCGAGGGCGGCGCTCGCCACGCTGCTGCTGCAGCCCGGCCGCTTCGTCTCCGTGGACGTGCTGACGGAGGTGCTGTGGCCGGGCGGGGCACCGCCGTCGGCCGTCGCCAACGTCCGCACGTACGTGCGCACCCTGCGCCGGACGCTGTCCGCCGCGGGGATCTCCGCCGCGGGGCTGCGGACGGAGCCGTCCGGCTACGCGTTCGACGTCGCGCCCGACGACGTCGACATGCTGCTCTTCGAGCGGCACCTGGACCGGGCCCGGGCGGCCCGCGACCGCGGCGACGACGTCGCCGCGCTGCACGGCTACGAGTCGGCGCTCGGCCTCTGGCGCGGCGGCGTCCTGCAGGATGTGCCGGCCAGCGTGGTCTGGGACCCCGGCGTCACCAGGCTGGAGGAGCTGCGGGCGACCGCGGTCGACGAGTGCCTCGGGGTCCGGCTGCGGCTGCGGGACTACGCGCTGCTCCTCGCCGAGCTGCGCTCCCGGCTCACCGAGGACCCGCTGCGGGAGGACCTGTGGCGGATGCTGGTGCGCGCGCTGCACGACTCGGGCCGTACCACCGAGGCCCGCTCCGCGTACGCCGAGGCCGAGCGCGTCCTGGCCGCCGAACTCGGCACCGGGCCGAGCAGGCCGCTGCGGGACGTCGGCGAGGAGGTGGGCGGCTACCGCGCCCGGCGCCGTACGGCGGCGGTCTCCCCCACCGGCTACGCCCTTACTGGCGGGGGGACCCCCATTCCCGTGTGCCAGTTACCCATGGACGTACCGGACTTCACCGGCCGCACCGCGGAGATCGCCGCGCTGGAGCGGCTGCTGGCGGCGGCCGACCGGCGGCCGGTGGTCGTGGCGATGTCGGGCCCGCCGGGGTCGGGGAAGTCCGCGCTGACGGTGCACGTGGCGCACCGGGCCCGCGCGGCGTTCCCCGACGGCCAGCTCTTCGTCGACCTCGGCGGGCTGAGCGACCGGCCGCGCGACCCCGCCGACGTCCTGGCCGAGATGCTCCGCGGCCTCGGCGTCGTCGACAGCACCGTCCCCGCCGAGCGGAGCGAACGGGCCGCGCTGCTCCGCACCCGCCTGGCACAGCGGCGCTTCCTCGTCGTACTCGACGACGCGGCCGGCGGCGCGCAGGTACGCCCGCTGCTGCCCGGCACGGGAGGCTCGGCGGTGCTCGTCAGCTCCCGCCACCGCATGCCCGACCTGCCGGCGCACCACTTCTCGCTCGGGGAGCTGCCGCGCGGCGAGGCCCGCGCCCTGCTCGGCGCGGTCGCCGGACCGGACCGGCTGGACGCCGACGCGGCCGGCGCGGACCGGGTGCTCGCCGGCTGCGGCTCGCTGCCGCTCGCGGTACGGATCGCCGGGTCGCGGCTCGCCGGCCGGCGGACCTGGACCGCGGCCACGCTGGCCGACCTCCTGCAGGACGAGCGCGGGCGGCTCGACCAGATGCAGGCCGGCGAGCTGGAGGTGCGGGCGAGCGCGGAGCTGAGCTACCGGCACCTGCCGGCCGCCGCGGCCACCGCCTTCCGCGCCTTCGGCCGGCTGCCGGCCGAGCCGGTGGGCGGCTGGCTCGTCGCCGTCGCCATGGGCGGCGCCTCCGGCGGCGGGGCCGCCGCCGACGAGGCCGCCGAGGCGCTGGCCACGCTCGCCGACCGGCACCTCGTCGAGGCCGTGGGGACCGACGCGCTCGGGCTGCCGCGCTACCGCATGCACGACCTGCTGCGCTGCTACGCGCGCGAGCTGGCCGACGCGGACACGTTCACCGTGCGCCGGCGGCAGCAACTCCGTATCGTCGACGCGCTGACCGCACTCGTACGCGCCGCGAACGCGGCGACGCCCACGCGGTTCCTCGGCGTCTTCGGCCCCCCGGCGGACCGGGACGGGCCGGAGGACCCGGAGGACCCGGAGGACCCGGACGACCCGGGCGGTCCGGCCGGCCCGGGCGCCGAGGTCCTGCGGGCCGTGCGGGCCCGGCCCGTCGAGTGGTTCGAGACCGAGCGCCGGATCCTCGTCGCCACCGTGGAGTCCGCGCTGCGGCTCGGCCGCGTCACGCAGGCCGCCGACCTCGCGCTGGAGCTGGCGAGCTTCTTCGACCTGCGCGGCTACTACGGCGACTGGCTGCGCACGCACCAACTGGTGCTCGACGCGATCCCGGCCCCCTCGGACGCGCGGGCCGCGGCGCTGCTCCGCAACATCGGGCAACTGCACCTCTACCGCGACCGCTACGCCGACGCACGCACCTCCTTCGCCTGGGCCCGCGCGATCTTCAAGGCGGCCGGCCACCCCGCGGGCGAGGCGGTGGCGGCGGCCGGAGAGGGCTCCGTCCACCGGATCCTCGGCGACCTCGACGCCGCGCTGGCGACGTTCACCGACGCGCTGCGCGGCTTCCGGGAGGTCGGCGACCGGCACGGCGAGGCGGTCGCGCGCAGCGCCATCGGCTCCGTATGGCTGGAGCGCAGGAACCCGCGGGCCGCGGCGTCGTGGCTGGACGGGGCGCTGGGGCTGGCCCGGGACCTCGGCGACCGCCACCGCGAGGCGCAGGTGCGCCGCCGCGTCGCCGTGCTGCACGACCTGCGCGGCGAACCGGACCTGGCGCAGGCGGAGCTGGAGCGGGCCCTGGACATCTTCGGCGACCTCGCCGACACGCACTGCGCCGCCTACGTGCAGGAGAGCATCGGCGAACTGTGCCTGCGCCGCGGCAACGCGGGCCAGGCGGCGGCGCTGCTCGCCGACGCGCTCGCCGTCCAGCGGCAGCTGGGCGACCGGCGCGCGGAGGCGAGCCTCGCCTGCCTGCTCGGCGAGCTGCACCGCGCGACGGGCCGGGAGCAGACCGCGCGGCACTACTTCCACCGCTCGCTGTCCACCTGGCGGCGGCTGGAGGCGCACGACCGGGCCGAGTCGGTGCACGCGAAGCTGCGGGCGCTGCGCCCCGGCCCGGGATGACGCGCGTAGAGCGAACGCGGCGGAAGCACACGGCCGCATTCGCTCCACGCGGCCGCGCGTCAGCAGCGGTTCGTGCTCTTCAGCCGCCGGTCGAGGTAGTCGTACCAGCGGACGCCCTGGACGACCGCGACGACGACGGAGCCGTCGTGGATCTGCTCGTAGTGCAGGTGCGGGGAGAAGTTGTGGATCGCGGACGAGGCGCCGACCCGCCCGATCACCCGGCCCCGCCGCACCCGGTCGCCGCGCGTGACGGTGCGCTCCTTCAGATGCGCGTACCGGGTCCGCCAGCCGTCGCCGTGGGCGATGACGACGGTGTGGCCGTAGCCGTCGCCGGTGGAGTAGTACGACCTGACGACCTTGCCGCCCGCGCTGGCGAGCACGCGGCGGCCGAAGTCGTCGGGGCTGCCCTGGGCGTTGTAGTGGTTCCAGTCGATGGAGTGCGCCGGGCTGTGCCCGCGCCAGTTGTTGCCGCGCCAGACCTGGCCGCAGATGAACGGCATCCGGAAGCCGGGCCGGGCCAGCGGCGCCGCCGTCTCTGACGACGTGCCGGCCCCGGGGGCCGCGACGGCGACCGGGGTCGTGACGGCCACGGCGGCGGCCGCACTCACCGCGGCGAGCAGTCCGCGGAAACGTCTGCGCATGGTTCTCCCCTTGTCGTCGGTGACCCGGCGATTGAAGGAGCCGCCCATACAAAGCGGATACACGCGCCCGCGCCCGCGTCGGCAGGGGGACCGGGTCCGACCGGAGATGTACGGCACGCCCGCGTACAGTCGGCGATGCACGCGGTGAACACGACCCTGACCTGACGAACCGGCCGCCCTGCCGTGAGTAGCCTGACGGCGTGTCCGGCAAGGCTCCAGCACGGCAGGTTCGGCAGTTTCTCACCAGGCGACCGCGCCCCCTGGTCCTCCTCGACTCCGCGCTCGCCGTCCTGCTGTGCGTCGGTCTGCTGTGGGCCGACGCCCGCAGCGGCACCCAGCACGCCGGCGGCGGCGAGGCCGCGCTGCGGACCGCGGGCATCGTCCTCGCCGCCCTCGCCGTCGCCGCCCGCCGGCTCTGGCCGCGCGTGTCGTTCGCCGTGGCGTCGGTCTGCGCCTTCACGGTCGCCGCGCCCGGCGGCGCACCGCAGGTGTCGCTCTGCGTCGCCGTCACCGCCTACACCGTCGCGGGGACGGCGGACTACGTGTTCTGGTGGGTTCCCCCCGGTTTCGCCGGCCTGCTCGTGGCCGCCGGGATCGGCATCGGGCGGGTCTCCTCGGGCTGGCTGGCCGTGCTCGTCGCCAACGTCGCGATCGTCTGCGTCGGCTGGTTCGCCGGCCTCGCCGCCCGGGAGCGCCGGAACAGGATCGCCGCCGCCGCCGAGCGCGACGCCGAACGCGAACGTGAGCACGCCGCCCGCATCCGCCAGGCCGCCATTGACGAGCGTGTGGTCATCGCCCGCGAACTGCACGACATCGTCGCGCACTCGATGAGCCTCATCGCGGTACGCGCCGGTGTCGCGCGCATGGTCATGGACAGCGATCCGGCCCAGGTGGAGGAGACCCTCGGCATCGTCGAGACCACCACCCGCCAGGCCCTCCACGAGATGCGGCTGCTCGTCGAGGTGCTGCGCCACGAGCACGCCGTCGACCCCGCGCTCACGCCCACCCCCGGGCTCGCCGACACGGCGGCGCTGGCCGAGCAGATCCGCAGCGCCGACGTCGACCTGCGCCTCGATGTCCGCGGTACGGCCCGCCCGCTCCCCGCCGCGGTGGACCTGTCGGCGTACCGCATCGCCCAGGAGGCCCTCACCAACGTCGTACGCCACGCCGCGCCGACCCGGGCCACCCTCCGCATCGAGTACCGCACCGGGGAGGTGGTCGTCGAGGTCACCGACAGCGGCCCCTCCGAGCCGCACCGCCGGAAGGGCCCCGCACTCCCCTCCGCCGCCGCGCCCGCCACCACGGCCGGTCACGGGCTGATCGGCATGCGCGAGCGCGCGGCCTTGTTCGACGGCTACCTGCGCGCCGGCCCGCACGGTGACGGTTTCCGGGTCCGGGCGCTGCTGCGTACGGGCGAAACCGGACCCGATGACCGCCGTCACGAGGCCACCTGAGCCCGCGCCACCCGCGCGCTCGGACACGGGCCCGCGGCCCGGGGCGCGTCGGAGAGGGTGTCGGCGTCAGGCACCGCGCCCGTCGGTGAGGACCGGGCCCGGGTCGTCGGCCGGGGGAGAGGCGGCCCGTGCGCCGCCGGCCGGCGCCTCCGCGGGTCCCTCGACCGAGACGTGGGGGAGGATGCGGTCGATCGACTTGGGCAGGTACCAGTTCCACTTCCCGAACAACTGCATGGCCGCCGGTACGAGGATCGTCCGCACCACCAGGGCGTCGAGCAGGATGGCCACGGCCAGGCCGAGCCCGAACTCGGCGATGATGCGCATGCCGACGAACACGAAGGCCACGAACACGCAGATCATGATGATCGCGACAGCCGTGATGATCTGCCCCGTGGCGGCCTGGCCGCGCCGCACGGCGAGGTTGTTGTCGCCCGTGTGGAGCCATTCCTCGTGGATACGGCTGACCAGGAACACCTCGTAGTCCATCGACAGCCCGAACAGGACGGCCAGCATCATCGGCGGCAGGAACGACTCCACCGGCCCGGCCGGGCCCGCGCCCAGGGCGGACGAGCCCCAGCCCCACTGGAAGACCGCGACCACGACGCCGAACCCGGCGCCGGCCGAGAGCAGGTTCATCACCGCCGCGGTGAGCGGGATGACCACGCTGCGGAACGCGAACATCAGCAGCAGGCATCCCAGGGCGACGACGATGGTGACGAAGAGCGGCATCTTGCCGCTCAGCACGGACGCGAAGTCCTTGTGCACGGCGGTCTGCCCGCCGACGTGGACGGTGAGTCCGTCCTCCTCGTGTTCGGGGATCACGCGGTCGCGCAGCGTGTCGATGAGGTCCGAGGTCTGTTCCGACTGCGGGGATGTCGCGGGGATGACCCGCATGGTCTGCGCCGGCGCGCCGGGCGCGGCGGGGGTGATCTGCACGGACGCCACCCCCGGAACGGTCCCGATCTCCTGTCCCAGCCGGGTGAAGGCGGTCGCGGCCTGCGGGGACGGGACCTCCGCCACGAGCAGCAGCGGGCCGTTGTGCCCGGGGCCGAAGCCGTCGGCGAGCAGGTCGTAGGCCTGACGCGTGGTGGTGTCGGCAGGGTTGTTGCCGGCGTCGGAGGACCCCAGCCGCATCGAGAAGAACGGGATCACCAGCGCCACCATGAGCGCGGTCGCCATGATCGTCAGCGGCACCGGCCGCTTCTGCACGAATCCGGCCCATCGGGCCCACCCGTGGGAGACCTGGGTCTCCGTCGGCCCCGCACGCTTGAGCCGGGCGCGTTGGCGGCGGCTGAGCACGCGCGTTCCGAGCACCGCGAACAGGGCCGGCAGCAGGGTCACGGCGACCGCGACGGCGAACGCCACCATGATCGCCGCCGACAGTCCGATCCCGGACAGGATGCTGAACCCGAGCATGAGCAGGCCGAGCATCGCGACCGCGACCGTGCCGCCGGCGAAGACGACCGCCCGGCCGGAGGTGTTCATGGCCGCCACGGTCGCTTCCTGCGGACTGAGCCCGGCCCGGAGGCCGTTGCGGTAGCGGGCGACGATGAACAGCGCATAGTCGATGCCGACGCCGAGACCGATGAACGCGGCGATGATCGGGGCGGTGCCGGGGACGCTCATCACCTGGGTGAGGAGGTCGATCGAGAGAATCGCGCCGCCGAGCGCGAGGATCGCGGCGATGATCGGGACGGCCATCGCCACCAGGGACCCGAACGCGTACAGCATGACGATCGCCGCGGCCAGGAGGCCGATCAGTTCGCTGCTCGACGTCGAAGGGCTCTCCAGCTCCCCGATCACCGCCCCCCCGAACTCCACCCGCAGGCCGTCGCCGCGCAGCTCCGAGCCCAGGTCCACGACCCGCCGGATGTTCCCGGTGTCCAGGCTCTGCCTCGGCTCGGTGAAGGTGACCGTCGCGTAGGCGGTCTCGCCGTCGTCGCTGACCTGCGCCGCCCCTTCCGGGCCGAACGGGCCGGCCACCGCGCCGACCTGGGGCACCTCGGCCACCTCGGCGAGCATGGCCTGCACGTCGGCCCGGACGGCCGGGTCGGTCACCTGGCCGCCGGTCGCGTGCAGCACGATGGTGCCCGTGTCGCCGGAGGCGCGCTCGGACTGTGCCGCCATCAGCTCCGCGGCCCTGGTGGACTCGGTGCCGGGCAGGCTGTACTCCTCCGAGAAGGCGGCGCCGCCCGCGGCGCGCACGCCGCCCACCAGGACCGCGAGGAGCAGCAGCCACCCGCCGATGACGATGAACCGGTGCCGGAAGCACCACCGCGCGATCCCGCTCACAGGTTTCCGCCCGGGAGCCGGAGCTGACGGTTGTCGAAACAAAGCACGACTCTGCTTTCGTGACGTAGGTCGGGCTCGGCGCCACTCCGCGCCGCACGGCCCGCCCATCCCTGTCAGGCGGGCCTTCCCGCAGCTCACAAGCCTGCCTCCGTGGACACCCCGGTGTCGTCAGGCTGCGGTCTGGCGCGGACGTCCGGCCACAGGGGTAGCGGCCGTCGGCATACAGTCCCGGATGTACGCGCCGGCGCGACCGCGACCCGAGGGCCACGCGCCGTCGTGCGGCCGCCGGACGGGTCGGCGCGCACGGGCCCGGGCGTACGGCCTTGTACGGTGGCTGCCTGCGGTGCCCTACCGACGTCCGCATCCGGAGGCCGGCGAATGACGATTCGGGTGGTCGTGGCCGACGACCACATCCTCGTACGGGCCGGCTTCAGCGTGCTCGTGAACGCCGCGGCGGAGATGGAGGTCGTCGCCGAGACCAGCACCGGCCGCGACACCGTGGCGGCCGGCCGCCGGCACCTGCCCGACGTCATCCTGATGGACGTGCGGATGCCCGACATGGACGGCATCGAGGCCACCCGGCAGCTGCTCGGCGACCCGGCCACCGCGGCCATCCGGATCGTCATCCTCACCACCTTCGACCTCGACGAGTACGTGTTCGCCGCCCTCAAGGCCGGCGCCAGCGGCTTCCTCCTCAAGGACACCCCGCCCGAGCAGCTGCTCGCCGGAATCCGCACCGTCGCCGCCGGCGACGCTCTCCTCGCCCCGAGCGTGACCCGGCGTCTCATCCGTGACTTCGTCAACCGCCCCGCCCTCGACTCCGGCGTCTCGCCCGCCCTGCTCGCCCCGCTCACGGAGCGCGAGAGGGAGGTCCTCGTCCACGTGGCCGCAGGACACTCGAACACCGAGATCAGCGCACAGCTCCACATCAGCGTCGCCACCGTCAAGACCCACGTCAGCCGCCTGTTCAGCAAGCTGCAGGCACACGACCGCGCCCAGCTCGTCGTGATCGCCTACGAGACCGGCCTCGTCGAGCGGGCCCGGCGGCGATAGGCCGGCCGCCGGGAGTGGTGGGAACGCTCCCAAACAAGGATCATGGCGGGATGACCACGACTCCCGCCGTGCGCCCTTACCGTCCCGGTGATCAGGACGCCCTCGCGGACATCTGCATCCGCACCGGCCACGAGGGCGGCGACACCCGCCCCCACTACGCCGACCCCGGGATCTTCCCCGCCACCTTCGCCGGCCCGTACGTCCACCTCGAACCGGACCTCGCGTTCGTGCTGGACGACGGCCGGGGGCGGGCCGTCGGATATGTCCTCGGCACCGCCGACACACCCGCCTTCGTGGAGCGCTTCCGCTCGATATGGCTACCGCTGGTCGCCGACCGCTACCCGCGGCCCGACGGCGAGCCGCGCACCCCGGATGAGGGGATCGCGGGGCTGCTGCACACGCCGGAGCGCATGATCGTTCCCGAACTCGCCGCCTACCCGGCCCACCTGCACATCGACCTGCTGCCCGACTGGCAGCGCCGCGGTCACGGCCGCACGTTGATGCACACCTTCCTGCGCGCGCTGTCCGGGCGCGGCGTCCCCGCCGTCCACCTGACGATGGTCACGGCCAACACCGCGGCGCGCGCCTTCTACGACCGGCTGGGTTTCCACGAGATCGACGTTCCCGCCCCGGGCCCGGTCACGTACCTCGGCCGCGCAACGGGCGAAGCGCGTACCGCCTGAGTGCGCGGCGTACGGTATACGCCAACGGGGCCGGGTCGTCCGCGACGGGCTGCGCCGGTCATTCCTTGCGGCCGGTCGCGGCGACGGTGACACCGAGGCCGATCATCGTGAGCCCGCCGATCCCGCCGACCAGGGACAGCCGCTGCGAAGAACGGGCGAACCAGTTCCGGGCGGCGGACGCGACGAGCCCCCACACCGTGTCGCAAGCAACGGCAATGAGGGTGAAGACCAGGCCGAGCACCAGCATCTGCACCGCGACGTGCCCCTGCCCGCGGTCGACGAACTGCGGCAGCACGGCGGCGAAGAACACGATGGTCTTGGGGTTGGTCACGCCGACCGCGAACCCCTCCCAGAACGTGCGTCGAGCGCCCTGCCCCGCCTCCACACCCGTGACCGCGGCCTGCAGCGAACCACGCTCGCGCCATGCCTTGACGCCGAGATACACCAGGTAGGCGGCACCGACCAGCTTGAGCACCGTGAAGACGAGCACCGAGCGCTCCACCACCGACCCGACCCCCAACGCCACGGCCACGATGAGCACATAGGCGCCGGTCGTGTTCCCCAGGACCGTGGTCAGTGCGGCACGGCGCCCCTGCGCGAGCGCACGTCCGATCACGAACAGCACGCTGGGACCGGGAATCACGATCAGCAGGAACGACATGGCCGCGAAGGCGAGCAAACGATCGGTGGGCACCATGAAGCTCATGCAAGCACGGGGAGCGCGCGCCCTCCAGCCTTTTTCCTGGCCCCGTGTAGGGGGAACGCATCGATCAAAGATGATCGTACATGAGTGTGCGCGGCTCTTGACGTGAAAACTTTGATCGGACATGATCGTCGGCACTTGTGAAGCGCTTTCTACGCCTGCGAGTAAGGACCGTCGTGACGATCAACCGACCACCCGCCCTGCTGCTCATGGATCCTGCGACGTTCGCCGTGCAGTTCCAGGAGCCGCAACTGCGGCGCCTTCGCTCCCTCGTGCAACTCGGCGAACCGGTCTGCACCGACGATCTCGACGCCCGGCCGACGCGGCAGCGGCTCGGCGACGTCGAGGTCCTGCTGACCTCCTGGGGCGCCCCGGGGCTGACGGCCGAGCGACTGGCCGCGGCGCCGTCGCTGCGGGCCGTCTTCCACTGCGCGGGCAGCGTGCGGGAGATCGTGACCGACGAGGTCTGGCGGCGCGGGCTGCTCGTGACGAACGCCGCCGACTACAACGCCATACCGGTGGCGGAGTTCACCCTGGCGGCCGTCGTCTTCGCCGGGAAGAAGGCGCCGTTCCTGGCCCAGGACGCCCGTACGCACCGGGACGACTGGTCGTACAGCGTGCGTCGCGGCGAACTGTCGAACCGCGGCCGCACGATCGGCGTCGTCGGCCTCTCCCGCGTCGGCCGCCGCGTGCTGGAGCGGCTGCGCGACCTCGACGTCGACGTCCTGGTCGCGGACCCGTACGCCGACGCCGCCGAGGTCGCCGCGGCCGGCGCCACCCTGGTGGCCCTGCCGCACCTGCTGCGCAGCTGCGACGTCCTCACCCTGCACGTGCCGTCGCTGCCCGCGACCCGGCACCTGATCGGGGCCGCCGAACTCGCCCTGCTGCGCGACGGGGCGACCGTCATCAACACCGCTCGCGGGGCCGTGCTCGACACCGCCGCGCTGGAGCGCGAGTGCGCCGCCGGCCGGCTGGACGCCATCCTCGACGTCACCGACCCGGAGCCGCTGCCGGCCGACTCGGTCCTGTACGAGCTGCCCAATGTCATGATCACGCCGCATATCGCGGGCTCGCTCGGCGCGGAGACCCGGCGGATGAGCGAGAGCGCGCTCGACGAGCTGGAGCGCTTCCTGTCCGGACAGCCGCCGCACGCGGCCGTCACCCCCGACGAGTTCGCGGCCAGCGCATGAGCACCCCTGACCGGGCCCACGCCGCACCGCTCGCCCCGATCACGGGCTGGACCCGCGAGCGGTGGACGTCGCTCGCCGACGGCATGCTGCACGCCGTACGCCCCTACGCCTCACCCGGGCACGCCCGCGTCACGCTGCCCGGACCCCCGGGCGGCTACGGCACCGCCGTCGACGGGCTGGAGGGCTTCGCCCGCACCTTCCTGCTGGCCGGCTTCCGGCTGGCGGGGGAGCAGGGCCGCGACCCGGACGGGCTGGCGGCGTGGTACGCCCGCGGCCTCGACACCGGGACCGACCCCGGCGCCGCGGAGCGCTGGCCCCGGCCGGACGAGCACCCGCAGGCCAAGGTCGAGGCCGCCTCCCTCGCCCTGATCCTCGACATGACCCGGCCGTGGCTCTGGGACCGGCTCGCGGCCGGCGTCCAGGAGCGGATCGTGGACTACCTCGCGCCCGTCGTCGGGGACGACAGCTACCCGCGCTGCAACTGGGTCTGGTTCCGCATCGTGGTCGAGACCTTCCTGCGCTCCGTCGGCGGCCCCTGGTCCGCCGCCGACATCGAGTCCGACCTCGCCGCGCACGACTCCTTCTACCGCGGCGACGGCTGGTTCGCCGACGGCGACGAGCGCGGCTTCGACCACTACGGAGGCTGGGCGCTGCACCTCTACCCGGTGCTCTGGGCGCGCATGGCGGGCGCCGCCGAACCGGCCGCCGCGCGGGGGGAGACCGACCGGCTGCGGCTGGAGCGGTACCTCCAGGACTGTCTGCACCTCATCGGCGGCGACGGCGCCCCGCTCGTCCAGGGCCGCAGCCTCATCTACCGGTTCGCCGCCGCCGCCCCGCTCTGGGCGGGGGCGCTCGCCGGGGTGAAGACGGTACGCCCCGGTCAGTTGCGCCGCGCCGCCTCCGGAATCATGGCGTACTTCGACGCCCACCACGTCCCCGACGAACGCGGGCTGCTCACCCTCGGCTGGCACCACGAGTGGCGGCAGCTGGCGCAGAGCTACTCCGGCCCGTCCTCGCCGTACTGGGCCGCCAAGGGCATGCTCGGCATCGCCCTCGGCCCCGACCACCCGGTGTGGTGCGCCGCCGAGGAGCCGCTGCCGGCGGAGCGGGACGACCACGCGCGCGTCGTACGTGCCCCGGGCTGGCTGGTCAGCAGCACGTGGCGGGACGGTCTCGTGCGCGTGGTCAACCACGGCACGGACCACGCACTCCCCGGCTCCCCGGACGGCGACTCACCGCTCTACGCCCGGCTCGGCTACTCGACGGCCACCGCGCCGCTGCTGTCCGCGGAGGCGTGGACGTCGCCCGTCGACCAGTCGGCCGTCCTGCTGGACGCCGGCGGCCGGGCCACGCACAGAACGGGCATGCGGAAGCTGCACACCGGCCGGGCCGGCGACGCCGTGACCGGCGCCTCGGTGGCCCGGGCGCACTGGCTCGACCCCGAGCCCGGCGGCCGTGACCACGGCTCCGGCCGGCCCGGGAAGGCGACCGACGCGGCGGCCGTCACGACGGTCTCGGCACTTCGCGGCGCCTGGGAGGTGCGCTGCGTACGTGTCGATCCGCTGCCCGGCGCCCCGGACGCGCTGGCCGCCGCCGTCCGGCTGCGCGTCGGCGGCTGGCCGCTGGCCGGCGAGGCGATCGACGGGCGCGCGCAGCCGGGCGGCTGGGCCCTGGCGCGTACCGCACGGCTGGCGTCCGTGGCCCTGGCGGTCGAGGGCTTCGACGACGCGGGCACCCGCGCCGACGACGGCGCGAGCCCCCTGGGCGGCCACAGCCTGACGCCCTGGCTCTCCGGCCCGGTGGCGCCGGGGCGCTGGTACGCCGCGGCGATCGGGCTGTACGGGGTGACCGGCACCGGCGAGGCCGCGGCGCCGCACGTCCGGCTGACCGCCGGCGTCGTGCACATCGGCTGGCCCGACGGCAGCCGGACCACCGTCGACCTGCCGGCCCCCGAAGGGCCGTCGCGGCAGGACACCGCACCAAGACTCGGAACCTCGGGGGCGGGCCTCGGGGACGGGACCTGTGGAGAGGAAACGGATCGATGAGGATTCCAAGGACGCGGGGGAAGGCGGCCGGCGGGCCGCGACACCTGATCAGGGGCCTGGGCGTGCTGACCGCGCTGTCCCTGGCCCTGACCGGATGCGGCTCCGGCGGCGACTCCGGCGACGGGGACGGGAAGACCAAGCTGCGCGTGTCCGTGTGGAGCATGGCGGAGACCCCGGAGTTCCAGGCGCTGTTCGACGCCTTCGAGAAGAGCCACCCCAAGGTCACGATCGAACCGGTGGACATCCTGGCGGACGACTATCCCGACAAGGTGACCACCATGCTCGCGGGCGGCGACGACACCGACGTGATCACCGTCAAGAACGTGACCGACTACTCCCGCTGGTCCAGCCGCGGCCAGCTGGCGGACGTCACCGACGCCATGCCGGCCGGCGGCGAGAAGGACCTCGCCGGCCTGGAGGCGTTCGACAGCGACGGCTCGTACTACGCGCTGCCCTACCGGCAGGACTTCTGGCTGCTGTTCTACAACAAGACGCTCTTCGACCAGGCCGGGGTGGACTACCCGGAGGACCTCACCTGGGACGAGTACGTCGACGTGGCCGAGCAGCTCACCGAGGACGGCGGCGACCAGGTCTACGGCGCCTACCAGCACGTCTGGCGCTCCGTGGTCCACGCCGTGGCCGCCGCCCAGAACGGCGGGGACCAACTCAGCGGCGACTACGACTTCTTCGCCGAGCAGTACGAGACCGCCCTGGAGCTGCAGGACTCCGGATCCACCCTCGACTTCGGCACGGCCACCGCCCAGCAGGCCGACTACGGCACGTTGTTCGAGTCCGGCAAGGCCGCCATGGTCCCCATGGGAACCTGGTACGCCGCGCGCCTCATCGAGGCCACGCAGAACGGCGACACCGACGTCGAGTGGGGCATGGCCCCGCTGCCGCAGCGCGCGGACGCCACCTCGACGACGACGTTCGGCTCACCGACCTCGTTCGGCGTCAACAAGAAGGCGGCGAACCCCGACCTGGCCAAGGAGTTCGTCGAGTTCGCCGCCGGCGAGCGGGGCGCCGCGGCGATCACCGAGATCGGTGTGGTGCCGGCGCTGCAGTCCAGCGAGCTGATCCAGAAGTACCTGAGCCTCGACGGCATGCCCACCGACAAGCTGTCGGCCAAGGCGTTCGAGCCCGACGAGATCGCCCTGGAGATGCCGGTCAGCGAGAACACCTCCGACGTCGACACGATCCTTGAGGAGGAACACGAACTGATCATGGTGGGCGAGAAGTCGATCGAGGACGGGATCAGCTCGATGAGCGACCGCGTCCACGACGAGGTCCTCGACTAGACGGTACGAGACACGCGGGGCCCGGCCGGTCCGGGCCCGCGGCTCCCAGACGAGGACCACGAACATGGCTCTTGCTTCCCCGCAGAAGACGACACCGGCCCCGCCGGGCCGGTCCAGCCGCAGTGTGCAGCGGCGCCGCGTACGGCGGAACACGCTGATCGGGTGGAGCTTCATCCTGCCCAACTTCATCGGGTTCGCGCTGTTCACGCTGGTGCCGGTGGGTGCGGCCTTCGCGCTGGCGTTCCTGGAGTGGGACGCCGCCAGCTCACCGGAGTGGGTCGGCCTGGACAACTTCGAGCGCATGCTCGACGACGAGAACTTCCAGGTCGCGCTCACCAACACCCTGTTCTACGCCGGCGGCCACATCCCGCTCACGCTCGTCGCCTCGCTGGCGCTCGCTCTCGTGCTCAACCGGAAGATCCGCGGCGTGAAGTTCTTCCGCACGGTGGCGTTCTTCCCCTACATCACCTCGCTGGTGGCCGTCGCGGTGGTGTGGAACATGCTCTTCAACCCCACCAGCGGGCCCGTCAACCAGGGGCTGGAAGCGCTGGGCGTCTCCAGCACACCGGGCTGGACGACCGACACCGACTGGGCGATGCCGGCCGTCATCATCACCAGCGTCTGGCGCGACATGGGCTACTACATGGTGCTCTACCTCGCCGGCCTGCAGACCATCCCCGCCGAGTACTACGAAGCCGCCCGGGTGGACGGCGCCAACGCCTGGCAGCGCTTCTGGCACGTCACGCTGCCCGGCCTGCGCCCGACCACCTTCTTCGTCCTCGTCATGCTGACGGTCCAGAGCTTCAAGATCCTCGACCTCATCGTGGTGATGACCGACGGCGGACCGGGGCGCAGCACCCTGGTCCTCGCGCAGCTCGTCTACCGCGAGGGCATCAGGGACGGCGACTACGGCTACTCCTCGGCCATCGCGCTGGTGCTGTTCGCCATCGTCCTGACCATCACCGTCGTCCAGTTCCGGCTCAACGAACGGAGGGACGCCCGATGACCGCTCTGCTGGGCACCACGGCGTCGCCCGGTGCCGCTCCTCCCGCCCCCGCCGCGCCGCCGCGCCGCGGCCGCTTCGCCGGCCGGGTTCTCCGCACGGCCGCCGCCTACGCCGGCCTGCTCGCCGTGGCCGCGCTGGTGCTGATCCCGTTCATCTGGATGATCTCCTCGTCGCTCAAGCGCGACAACCAGGTCCTCACCGTCCCCGTCCAGTGGATACCCGAGGAGTTCCGCTGGTCGAACTACTCGGAGATCTGGGACGAGATCCCGATGCTGCAGTACCTGAAGAACTCCGCGTACCTGTCCGTCGTGGTCACCGGTCTGCAGGTGCTCACCGGCAGCTTCGCCGCGTACGGCTTCGCCAAGATCAGGTTCCCGGGGCGCGACGCGCTCTTCCTCGGCTACATCGCCACCATCGCGGTGCCCTGGCAGGCGTACATGGTGCCGCAGTACATCATGATGGACGACGCCGGGCTGACGAACACGTTCTGGGCGATCATCCTGATCCAGGCGTTCAGCGCCTTCGGCGTGTTCCTGATGCGGCAGTACTACATGTCGATCCCGGACGAACTGGTGGAGGCGGCCCGCATCGACGGGCTCAGCGAATACCGCATCTACTGGCGCATCATGCTGCCGCTGTCGAAGCCCGCGCTGGCGAGCCTGGCCCTGCTCACGTTCGTGAACACCTGGAACGACTACATGGGCCCCTTCATCTACCTCTCCAGCAACGAGCTGTGGACGGTCCAGCTCGGCCTGCGCTCCTTCATCGGCCTGTACGACGCCCGATACGCGATGATCATGACCGGCGCCGTGCTCTCCGTGCTGCCCGTCGTCGTCATCTTCCTGCTCGGCCAGCGGTACTTCATCCGCGGCATCGCCACCACCGGCCTGAAGGGGTGAGCACCATGAGCGAGTCCACCGCACGTTCCGGCACGCGCCTCAACATCTTCCGCCCGGCCGCGCAGGCCACGTACGACCGGATCTTCGGCGTCGTCTACGTCGGCCTGATGGCCAACGTCCAGTTCGCGCTGGCGACCGCGCCGCTGCTGGGCGCGCTCGCGGTCGTACGGGACCCGTTGGCGTCCTGGCCGTTCTTCGCCGTGCTCTCCTGCCTGTGCGCGCCGGCGCTGGCCGGTGTCTTCGGCTGCTTCACCGCCCTGGACGAGGACGGATCCCCGGTGGTGCTGCGCCCGTTCTGGGCCGCGTACCGCCGCGCCGCCGGGCGCGTGCTCGCCGTCTGGGCCCTCGGCGCCGGGCTGGTCGGGGTGCTCGTCGCGGACGCCGTGGCCCTCGCCCGAACCGCCTGGGGACCGGCGCTGGTACCGCTCTTCCTGACTCTCGCGGTGCTGGTGAGCGCCACCGTGATCTCCGTCATCACGGTGCTCGCGGCCCCCCGGGCGGCGGGAGACACCCGGCTGCGCCGGCTGCTGTGGCCCTGCCTCGTCCTCACGACGCGGCGCTGGTTCCTCGCCGTCGCCAACGTGGCACTGCTGGGCCTCGCGGCCACCGTCGTGCTGCTGCAACCGCTCGTCGGCCTGCTCGTCGCGTGCGCCCCGCTGCTCTACGTGGTGTGGGCCAACACGCGGTACGCCGTTTCGCCCCTCCACGACGCCGACCAGCCGGAGGACTCGCACGTCTGACCCCTCCTCCGCGCGGAGCACGGGCCGCGCGGAGGAGGACGGGCCCGGCCGGCGGAACAGCCGCCGGTCGTGGATGCGTGAGGTCCGACTGCCCCCTTCACGTATCCGCCGGAAGCCCTCGGAGGCACAGCGCCTCCGAGGGCTTTCAGGCGGCGCCCGCAACGGAGCCGGAACGGAGCCGGAACCGCCGAACCGCATGCGGCGCGACCCGCGGGAGCAGGCGCACTCAGCGGGACGACGCGCGCACGATCAGCCGCGGCGCGATGGCGATGCGATGCGCGGGCCGCTCCGGGTCGCGATCACGGAGGCGCTCGGCCAGCAGCCTGAACGCCGCCCGGCCGACGGCCGCCTTCGGCGGGCGTACCGCGGTGAGCGGCGGGTCGCACAACTCGGCGACCTCGTCGTCGTAACTGACGCAGGCGAGGTCGCCGGGGATGTCGATACCGCGCTCCTGGCACCGTTCCACCAGCGAGATCGCCTCGGGGTCGGAGTGCACGAGCAACGCGGTCGTCCGCGAGGCCACGCACCGGTCGATCAGATCCTCGCGCGCCTGCAACCAGCCGGGTTGCGCCTGGTCGACCGTCTCCATGTCCGGTGTGCCGTCGAGCCGCAGGTCGAGTTCCGCGCAGGCCTGCCGCCAGCCGCGCCGCACATGCGGGCCGGTGGGGCTGTCCACGGTGGTGAGGAGCCCGACGCGGCGGTGACCGAGTGAAGCCAGATGCCGGACGGCCATCGCGGCACCGAGCACGTGATCGCTGACGACGGACTCCATGACCTCCTGGTACGGCTCCAGGGTCGCGGTGCGCTCGACCAGGACCACGGGCACCTCGCTGGCCTGCAGCCACCGCACCAGTTCTGCGCCCTCGCCGCTCGTCGTCGTCGGTGCCACCAGCAGCCCGTCCACGTTCCCCGACTCGACCAGCCAGTTCAGCTGCCGGCGCTCGTCGGCGGCCTCGTAGGTGGCCCCCCGCAGGACGATGCGTGCGCCCTCACCCGCGGCGGCCTCACGGACGCCGCGGATGATGTCGGGCCAGTAGTAGTCAAGCGACGGGACCACCATGCCGATCGTCCTCGGCTGCACGGACCGCCGCTCGACCGGGGCCGCCGCAGCGGTCTCCGGCGCGCGGGCGCGCTCGCCGTCGACCGGCGGCCCGGCGGTGGCCGGGGCGGCACCGAGCAGCGTGGCACCGCCCCGTACCCTGCGGACGAGCCCCTGCTCGGCCAGCATGGAGATGTCACGACGGATGGTGATCACCGAGACGTCCAACTCGGCCGCCAGGTCGTTGACGCGCACCGTGCCGCGCCGCTGCAGGAGATCGAGTACGCGGGTACGACGTTCGTCTGGCAGCGGGGCCGAAGTGCCGGAAGTCGTCATTCGTGCATGTCCGTCCTGATCGCAAGAGTGCCGCTGGCAGTTCCGGGGGAGGCACACTCCCCTCGTGGTCAAGCTGCTGTGCTGCCCCGCACCGCCGTCAGCAGCGGATCATCCGACGTGAGCAGGGTGAACAGGCCGACGCACCGCCCGGGTTCCACACGGGAGCCTAGCGCGCAGCCGGCGGCCGGCCGGGCCGCCACCGTCGTACGGAGGAGGCCTGGGCCGCAGAGTCGATCACGGTTCTCCTTGCCGCTCGGTGTCGTCGGGCCGATCAGTTACGATCGTATATGAGTCGAGCAAATTCTGACGTGATAGGTCTGATCGTAATTGATCGACCGTGTCTCGGGCGCGGCAGGGTGGTCGTCGGCAGGGCCGACCGGCCGGTCGTGCCCGCCCCGGCCCAGGGCGGGCCGGTCGGCGACTCGCAGTACGTCTGGCCGCCCCCGGAGTTCCCCCACAGCACCACGGTGACGACGGACCGGTCGGAGGAGAGCGCCGGCGACCGTTCCACCGCACCGCGCCCGCGAGGGCGTCCGGTACGTCGCACACGTCCTGGGGAGACTCCTGCGCCGGAGCCGTCGACGCCGCCACCGACGCCGGCTTCAACGTGATCCTCTCCTACTGGGAGGACGAAGCCGCGTCCGGCGGCAGGATCACCGACATGAACGCGTTCAACGCGATGTGGGACTCCGCCGTGGACCGTTGGCAGGACGACGGCAAGGTCTTCTTCGAGCCGATGAACGAGCCCCGCGGCTACGGCGGCCGGGACTGGATCGAGGTGGCCGCCGGCTGGGGTGGCGGACCGCGGGTCGGTCCCGAAGGACCGGATCTTCATCATCGGCACCGGCTGCAACCAGGACGTCACCGGTGTCTGCGCCGACGACCGCTTCGACGGCACGTACGCGCTGGAAGGCAGCGGCACCGACCTGTCCCTGACCCTGCGCAACGAGAGCATGGTCGACCGCCTCCACCACGCCCGGGGCCTCGGCGGCTGAACCTCCCCACCGGCACCCCGGCCTCCGCCACGTGGCCGAGGGGGGCGACCAACGTGGTGGGGGCGGCCCGGGTGCGGGCGGTGGAACGCCGCCGGTCAGAGCAGCTCTTCGGCGTCCACGGGCAGCTCGGCCAGGCGCCATTCGAGCATGCCGTCGTGGAGGCGGATGGCCCGCCGGCCGCGGTCGACGAGCAGCCGGACCGCGTCGTAGGCGAGCACGCAGTACTCACCGCGGCAGTACACGACGACGTCGGCGTCCCCGGGCAGCTCACCGATGCGGTCGGCCAGCTCCTCGACCGGTATGGAGAGGGCGCCGGGGATGTGCCCGGCCCGGTACTCCTCCACCGGGCGGACATCCAGGACCACCACGTCCCCGGCGGCGACGCGGGCGCGCAGCTCCTCGCGGGTGACCTCCTGCCCGGCGGTCGGAGGCAGATCGCCGAGGTAGGCGTTCAGGGCCGGCGGCACCGCGGCCTGGTGGTGCTCGGCGACCTTGCGCAGCAGGGCGAGCAGCCGGGCGACGTCGTCTCCGGCGAGCCGGTAGTGGACGCGTACGCCCTCGCGACGGGTGGCGACCAGCCCGGCCTGCTTGAGCGTCTGCAGATGCGCCGAGGCGGTCGTCAGGTTCAGCCCCGCGGTCTTGGCCAGGGCCTCGACGGTGCGCTCGCCCTGGGCCAGCAGATCGACCAGCTCCAGGCGCTTTCCGCTGGCCAGCGCCTTTCCGCTGGCCGCGAACGCCTCGTACAGCTCCGCCTTGGAGCGGGCCCTCGTGGTTTCCGGCATGGCATCCTCCATTAATCCATGGAATATTGTAGACGGTAAGGAAGGCCGCGACCAGACGCCTCATGCACCGGACCATTGGAGGAACGCCATGGGCTTCGCCGAGGAGCACCTCATCCCGCTGGTCGACGACGGGCTGGGCAACAGTGCCTATCTCGTCGACCTGGGCGACGGCCGGGCCCTGGCCGTGGACGCCGCCCGCGACCTCCGCGCGCTGCACGCCGCCGCCGGGCGGCGCGGCCTGGCCGTGGCGTACGCGGCCGACACGCACCTGCACGCCGACTTCCTCTCCGGCGCCGTCCAGCTCGGCCACGACACCGGCGCCACCGTGCTCGCCTCCGCCGGCGGGCGGCGGGCCTTCCCGCACACGGCGCTCGCCGACGGCGACGAGGTGGACCTGGGCGGGCTCACCCTGCGGGCGCTGGCCACGCCCGGCCACACCGACGAGCACCTGGCGTACCTCCTCCTCGACGGCGACCGCGAGCTGGGGGTGTTCACCGGCGGATCGCTGATCGTGAACTCGGCCGCCCGCACCGACCTGCTCGGCACCGACCGCACCGAGGAACTGGCCCGCGCCCAGCACCGCTCGCTGAAGCGGCTGACCGCTCTGGACGACGACACCGCGGTGTGGCCCACCCACGGCGCCGGCTCGTTCTGCTCCGCCCCGCCCGGCGCCGAGCGCACCACCACCATCGGCGCTCAGAAGCGGGCGAACCCGCTGCTGGCCGCGCCGGACGAGGACGCCTTCGTACGACAGCTGACCGGCAGCCTGGGCAGCTACCCCGCCTACTTCGACCGCCTCACCGAGCGCAACCGCCGCGGCCCGGCCGTCCTGACCGCCGCCCCCGCCCTGCCCGCACTCGCCGCGGCGCAGGTGAAGGACCTGCTCGCCGACGGCGGTCACGTCGTCGACATCCGCCCGGCGGCCGCCTACGCGGCCGGACACGTCCCCGGCGCGATCTCCATCCCGCTGCGCGATCAGTTCGCCACCTGGCTCGGCTGGCTGCTGCCCGACGACACCCCGCTCGCCTTCGTCGCCGACGACGGCCAGGACCCGGGCGAGGTCGTCTGGCAGGCGTACAAGATCGGCTACGAGCGACTGGCCGGACGCCTCGCCGGCGGCATGGACGCCTGGCGCGCCGCCGGATACGCGCAGGCCGCCACCGACTTCGTGAGCGCCGACCGCACCGGCCGGCGTCCGTACGTCGACGTGCGTCAGCGCGCCGAGTACGCGGCCGGTCACGTCCCCGGCGCCGTCCACGTCGAACTCGGCAGCCTCCCCTCCCATGTCGCCGACGCCCCCATCGGCGCGGTCGTGGCCTGCGGCCACGGCGAGCGCGCCATGACCGCCGCCAGCCTCCTGGAACGCGCCGGCCACACCGACGTCGCCGTCCTGGACGGCGGCCCGGCCGACTACGCCGCCGCCCACGGCCTCCGCCTCGCCGAGGGCACGGAGGACACCGGCTCGTGAACACCGCCCCCGCCGACTCCGGCCGGCCGGTGCGGCTGGGCCTGCGGGAGAACTGGCCGCAGTTCACCCTCCTGATCGTCGTCAACGTCTGCGTCGGCGCCCTGGTCGGCCTGGAGCGCACCACCGTCCCGCTGATCGGCACCGACGTGTTCGGCCTGACCAGCGACCTGGCCGTCTTCTCCTTCATCATCGCCTTCGGCGTCACCAAGGCCCTGACCAACCTGGCCGTCGGGCCGCTGACCACCCGCTTCCGCCGCAAGCACATCCTGGTGACCGGGTGGCTGATCGGCATCCCCGTCCCGTTCGCCCTGGCCTGGGCGCCCTCCTGGGGATGGATCGTGGCGGCCAACGTGCTGCTGGGTGTCAACCAGGGCCTGACCTGGTCGATGACCGTCAACATGAAGATCGACCTGGTCGGCCCGGCCCGCCGGGGCCTGGCCACCGGGCTGAACGAGGCCGCCGGGTACGTCGCCGTCGGCGCCACCGCCCTGCTCACCGGCTACCTCGCCACCGCATACGGCCTGCGCCCCGCGCCCGAGCTGATCGGCGTCGTCTTCGTCGCCGCCGGGCTCGCCCTATCCCTCATCGTCCGGGACACCGCCGCCCACGTCGCCCTCGAACTCGCCCAGCACTCCGGCCCCGCCCCCACCGGCGAGTCCAACGGGCTGGCGCACATCTTCGCCCGCACCTCCTGGCGCGACCGCTCGCTGCGCGGCGCCAGCCAGGCCGGCCTGGTCAACAACCTCAACGACGGCCTCACCTGGGGCGTCTTCCCCCTGCTGTTCACCGACCACGGTCTCGGCCTGGCCGCCGTCGGCCTGATCAAGGGCCTCTACCCGCTGCTCTGGGGCGTCGGCCAGATCCCCACCGGGCACCTCGCCGACCGCATCGGCCGCAAACCCCTCATCGTCTACGGCATGCTCACCCAGGCCGGCGGCTTCGTACTCGCCCTCGCCCTGCTCGACCGGCCGCTGCTGGCGGGAGTCCTCTCCGCCGTCGCCCTCGGCATCGGCACCGCGATGGTCTACCCCGCCCTCATCGCCTCGGTCTCCGACCACGCCCATCCCGCCTGGCGCGTCGGCGCACTGGGCACGTACCGCTTCTGGCGCGACGTCGGCTACGCCGCCGGCGCCCTCGTCGCCGGCATCCTCGCCGACACCCTCGGCCTGAACGCCACGGTCATCGCCGCGGCCGTCCTGACCGCCGGCTCCGGCCTGCTCGCCGCCCGCTGGATCACCGAACGGCCCCCGCCCTGATCGCTACGCCGACGAGCCGACCCGGGATGCGGAGGCGGTGGCACAGAGCAGCCGGACTTCCGGAGAACACCCGACGAGCAGGCCGGCGAGGCCAGGCTCGACCCGCACCAGTCTGGGACAAGACCTGTGTCCAGGGGGGGACTTGAACCCCCACGCCCTCATACGGGCACTAGCACCTCAAGCTAGCGCGTCTGCCATTCCGCCACCTGGACCGGTGACGCCGCGCGGGCGCGGCCCGCTGCGACGCGGTACAGCCTAGCAAACCCGCGGGCCGCCGCGATCACCCCGCGGGTTGGGTCGGGGGGTCAGGCGGGGCAGGATGGGGCGTGGACCCCGAACGTGTCAGGGAGGCATCGTGAGCCAGCCGGAGAACGCCCGTGGCAGCACCGTCGAGCGCGCGGAGGGCGAGGTCGTCGACCTGTGCCGCGAGCTGATCCGGATCGACACCAGCAACTACGGCGACCACTCCGGCCCCGGCGAGCGGGCCGCCGCGGAGTACGTGGCGGAGAAGCTGGCCGAGGTGGGGCTGGAGCCGGAGGTCTTCGAGGCGCACCCCGGGCGGGCGTCGACGGTGGCGCGGATCGAGGGCGAGGACTCCTCGCGGCCCGCGCTGCTCATCCACGGCCACCTCGACGTCGTGCCGGCCAACGCCGCCGACTGGACCCACGACCCCTTCTCCGGGGAGGTCGCCGACGGCTGCGTGTGGGGGCGGGGGGCGGTGGACATGAAGGACATGGACGCCATGACCCTCGCGGTCGTACGTGAACGGCTGCGCACCGGCCGCAAGCCGCCGCGCGACGTCGTGCTCGCCTTCCTCGCCGACGAGGAGGCCGGCGGGCTGTACGGCGCCCGGCACCTCGTGGACACGCGGCCGGAGCTGTTCGAGGGCGTGACCGAGGCCATCGGCGAGGTCGGCGGCTTCTCGTTCACCGTGAACGAGGACGTGCGGCTGTACCTGATCGAGACCGCGCAGAAGGGCATGCACTGGATGCGCCTGACGGTCGACGGGACCGCCGGGCACGGCTCGATGACCAACCGCGACAACGCGATCACCGAGCTGTCCGAGGCCGTGGCCCGGCTGGGGCGGCACGAGTTCCCGGTGCGGCTGACCAAGTCCGTACGCGGCTTCCTGGACGAGCTGGGCGACGCCCTCGGCGTCGAGCTGGACCCCGAGGACATGGACGCCACGCTCGCCCGGCTCGGCGGCATCGCGAAGATCATCGGCGCCACGCTCCGCAACACCGCCAACCCCACCATGCTCGGCTCCGGCTACAAGGTGAACGTGATCCCCGGGCAGGCCACGGCGCACGTGGACGGCCGGTTCCTGCCGGGGCACGAGGAGGAGTTCCTCGCCGACCTCGACCGCATCCTCGGGCCGCGCGTCACGCGGTCGGACGTGCACGCCGACAAGGCGCTGGAGACCACCTTCGACGGGGCGCTGGTCGAGGCGATGTCGACGGCGCTGAAGGCGGAGGACCCGATCGCCCGCGCCGTGCCGTACTGCCTGTCCGGCGGCACCGACGCCAAGTCCTTCGACAACCTCGGCATCCGCTGCTTCGGCTTCGCGCCGCTGCAGCTGCCGCCGGAGCTGGACTTCGCCGGGATGTTCCACGGCGTCGACGAGCGGGTGCCGGTCGCCGGTCTGCAGTTCGGCGTCCGGGTCCTCGACCGGTTCCTCGACGCCTGCTGAGCTGGGGTTTCTCCCTGACGGAGGGGCGGTGGCGGGCGACGGGCGACCGCCGTCGAATCGGCCACCTGTACCAATCGGACTGAATCGGGTGAATGGCACGATAAGCGCGTAGCTCGATACCTACCTCGTCGTTGCAATGGGTGCGGTCCGCTGCTGGGGCCGCACCGTCAATGAGGAGGAAGAATGATCAAGAAGGTTGTCGCCGCGGCGGCCGCCACGGGCGGTCTCGTGCTCGCGGGGGCCGGCGTCGCCGCCGCCGACGCGGGCGCACAGGGCGCTGCCGTGCAGTCCCCGGGCGTGCTGTCCGGCAACGTTGTGCAGGTTCCGGTTCACATCCCCGTGAACGCCTGCGGCAACACCGTGAACATCATCGGTCTGCTGAACCCCGCGTTCGGCAACACCTGCGTCAACAAGTGACGCACCACCTCCCGTAAGGGTGTGACCGGACGGCCCCGGAGCGCGCAGCCGCGCTCCGGGGCCGGACGGGCTTTTTGGACGAGCGGGACGGGGACGGCCCGCCCGCTCGCGTACCCAGAGCTCAGAAGGCAGGAAAGACCCATGCGACATGTCGCAAGGAAGGGCCTGTTCACCATTGCCGCCGCGGGCGGCATGCTCGTCACCGTGGGCGCGGTCGCCGCGCAGGCGGACGCGGGCGCCGAGGGCGCCGCGCAGGGTTCGCCCGGGATCGGCTCCGGCAACACGGTGCAGGCGCCGGTGCACGTGCCGGTGAACGCCTGTGGCAACACGGTGAACGTCGGCGGGCTGCTCAACCCCGCGTACGGAAACACGTGCGTCAACGCCGGCGACGGCGCGCACGCCGGCGGCGGCGAGGACAGCGGCAGCGGCAGCGCCGGGAGCCGGACCGGCACGACCACCGCCCCCGGCGGCGGCGCGCAGGCCCAGGGCCAGTCGTCGCAGTCCCCGGGAGTGCTCTCCGGCAACACGGTGCAGGTGCCCGTGGACGTACCGGTGAACGCATGCGGCAACTCCGCCAACGTCGTGGGCGTCGGCAACGCCGCCTTCGGCAACAAGTGCGGCAACGGCGGTATCCCCCACACCCCGAAGCCGCCCAAGCCCGAGGAGCCGCCCACGCCGGACGGGCCCGACCGGCCGGACGAGCCCGACCGCCCCGACGAGCCGGACGCCCCCGAGCCGCCCGGCGACCCGGACCGGCCGGACGACCCGAAGGACCCGCGGCACACCCCGCCGAACCACCAGACGCACATCGGCGTGCCCGTCTCCGATGAGCAGGAGCTGGCGGAGACCGGCTCCGACCTTCCGCTGGGTGTGCTCATTCCGCTCAGCGGCGGCCTGCTGCTGGGCGGCGCGGTCCTCTACCGCCGTGCGCGGGCCTCGGCGGCCTGATCAAGTCGGCTGACCGCAGGGCGGGTCCGGCACGCCGGACCCGCCCTGCGACGTCTGTGCCGCCCGCGGCCCGCGTCCGTGCCCGCCCGCCGGCCCTCCGCCGCCGGGCTCACCACGTGGCCCGTACCTGCCTGATGATCCGGCGCCGCAGCCGTGCTCTGCGACTGCCGTCGGGGTACAGGCGGAGCCGGTGCAACTCCCAGTGCTCGTACTCGGCTTGGTCGGTCAGGAGCCTCGCCGCGGCGGCCCGTGAGACGCCCCGCGGCACATAGACATCACGAAACTCGTATTCCGGCATCGCATCTATTGTGCGGAAAGTGCCTCGGTCCGGATAGCGTCTGCACTATGTCTGATGCTGCGCAGCCTACGGCTGCCGAGGTACGCGCCGCCGCGTCGGTGCTGAAAGCCGCGATCGACCGCCACCTCGAAGCGGTCGAGCGCCGGTCGGGCGAGGAGGGCTCGGCCGTCTATGCCGCCTTCGAGGAGCTGGCAGCGGCAGCCGAGGCGTACGACGAGGTGTTGTACGAGGTCCATGACGAAGTGACCCCCTTCGAGATCCCCAGCAGCGACACGCTGCCCGCCTACACCGGGCCCGACGAGCCGGGGGCGCTCAGCGTCCTCATCCGCCGGGACTACACCGTGGCGGAGCCGCACCGGCTGCTGGCCCAGGCGCAGCGCATCGCCGACCTCGACCCGGATGTCGCGGGCGGGGAGGACGCCGCGGACCGGGAGGCCGTGGGCAGCAGCGTCACGGCCGCGGTCGGGGTGCTCTTCGGCGAGTTCGAACCGGACGAGATCGCCTCGCGGCACCGGGAGTTCGGCCTCTCGGAGGGCGACTCCGCGGTGTGGGTGGCGGCGGCGGAGGAGCCGGCGGAGCCGGGGGAGTGGCTGTCGGCGCCGTTCGACCAGGTCGACCCCGAGCTGGTGATCTGCCGCTTCGACGTCAGCGCGTCGTTCGACGACGAGTTGGACTTCGACGCGGACGAGGAGGAGGACGAGGACGGGGACGCCGTCGGCCGGGAGACGGACGACGACGCGGTCGACGAACTCGACGACCTGGACGACGGCGAGGACGAACTGGAGCCCGTGGACACCGGCCGCTGAGCGGCTCCCGACGCGGGCCGGGCGGCCTCCACGGCCCGGCCCTGCGCCGGGCCGGGACCGGTGCCGGCCCGGCTCGGTTCCGGGACGGCGGCGGACCGCTTCGCGGCCGGCCCGCTTCCGGGCCGGCCCGCGTCAGTCCCGGGCCTGGGCGCCGAGCAGGCCCCGCAGCCGTGTCGTACGCCGCTGGGCCGGCACCTCCGCGAGGCGCCGGGCCAGCACCGGCCCCGCGCCGTGCACGACGGACAGGTGCCGCTCGCCGCGGCCGAACGCCGTGTACGCCCACGCGCGGGTCAGCGCCGACTCCGCGTCCCCGGGCACGACGACCACCGCGGCGGGCCAGCGCCGCCCCGCCGCCTGGTGCGCGGTGAGCGCCCACCCGTGCCGTACGGCCTCGCCGACCCGGTCCGGCCGCACGACGACGGCGGTGCCGCCGCAGTCGAGGTGCAGCCCGGCGTCGTCGCCCGAGGCGACCAGGCCCGGCACCGCGGTGCCGGGGGCGGGGACGTAGACGACGCGGTCGCCCGGGTCGAAGCCGCCGAACGCGCCCGGGCCGGGGTTGAGCCGCTCCTTCAGCGCGGCGTTCAGCACCCGGGTGCCGGCCGCGCCGCCGTGCCCCACGGCGATCACCTGCGTGTCCGCGGCGGGCACCCCGAGCGCGCGGGGCACGGAGTCAGCGACGAGCTGCACCGTCCGGTGGACCGCCTCGCCGGGGTCCTGCACCGGGACGATCACCACCTCCTTGCCGGGCGCCGCCACGGCCTGCAGCTCACCGGCGCCGACGCCGGAGACCAGCTCGCCGATCGGGCCGGGGTCGGGGGTGCGGGACGTCACCCGGGGGCAGACCCGGGCGGCGGCGACGTCGGCGAAGACCCGGCCGGGGCCCGCGGACTCCAGCAGCCCGGGGTCGCCGCTGAGGACCAGCCGGGCGCCGTCGGGCAGCGCCTCGACGACGGCGGCGGCGGTCTCCACGTCGAGCTGCGGGGCGTCGAGCACGGCCAGCACGTCGACGCCGAGCGCCCCGTCCACGTCCCGCCCGGGCCCCTCCCGCCCGGCGAGCAGCCCGCGAACGGTCACGGCGCCGGCGTCGGCGCCGCCCACCGGGGGCGGACCGGGCACCGCCGGCCCGCCGCCGGTGGGGGCGCCGGGTGCCGCGTCGTCCTCCGGCCCGGTCGACGGCGGTGCCGGGTGTCCGGGGCCGGCGGCCCGCCCGGCCGGGGGCGCCCCGGCGAGCAGGTCGGCCAGCCGGGCGCGGCCGTCGGCGGTGTGGGCGGCCGCGTACGCGCGCAGCCCCAGGGCGCGGGCCGCGGCGACCAGGGCCGCCGGTTCCGCGCGGGCGGCCTCGCCGCCGGTGTGCAGCACGAGCCCGCTGCCCGCCGCGGCGCGGATCAGCTCCGCGGCGGAGGGCGAGGGCGCGGCCCTCGCCGCGGACTCCCACGCCGCCGCCCCGGCGGGGGCGCTCGCGCCGTCCGCGCCCGGCGCGGCGCCGTCGTCGTCCGCCGGGCCCGCCGGCGGCGTGAACGTGTTCACGAGCCGGGACAGGCCGTCCGCGAGGCTCTCCTCCGCCATCGCGTAGCGCTCCAGGCCGAGCAGCAGCCGTACGGGAGGGCCCTCCTCGCCCTCCTCGCCCTTCTCGCTCTTCTCGCCGTCCGGGACCGAGACGGGCGGTTCCGGCCCCTGCTCCTCCTGCTCCTCGAAGACCAGCACGCCGCCCGTCGAGGCCGCGTCGCGCAGCGCCTCCTCGGCGTCCGGCACCCCGTACCCCGACAGGGCCTCCGCCAGCGCCGGGAACTCCAGCGCGGTGTGCCCCCGCAGGGCGGCCTGCGCCAGCAGCCAGCCCACCAGCGCCTCGACCCGGCGCTCGTCGCCGGGCTCCGCGGACTCCAGCAGGCCGCGGGCGAACTCGTCGGCCTGCGCCGGCCGCACGCCCGGCACCGCGAGCAGCTGCCACGGGTCCGTACGCAGCGCCTCCGCCGCGCCGTCGCCCAGCTGCCCGGCGAGGGGGGCGGCCAGCGCCTCGGGGGCGCCCCCGGCGGCGAGCACCTGCCGTACGGCGGCCACCGCCGCCGCGCTCGGCTCCGGCGGCCGGACCGGCTCCGCCTGGCCGGCGCCCGGCGCCGCCCGCACCCCGGGCGCCGGCTCCGGCTCCGGGCTCCGCACGGGCCGGGGAGCGGGCGGGTGCGCCGGGGCGGGGAAGAACGCGGCGGCGTCGCGCTCGCCCCGCTCCACCGCCCGCACCGCGGCCAGCAGCTCCGCCGCCCTGCCGGTGAGCGCGGAGCCGCTGTCGACGGGCTCCGCGGGCGCCCGCGGCCGGTCCCGGCCGCCGTCGCCCTCGCCGCCGCCCGCGTCCGCGGCGGGCTCCAGGCCCTCGCCTGCCGCGGCGCTCTCCCCGGCGCCGCCGCCGGTCCCGCTCGTCCCGTCGCCCGCCCCGGCGCCGTCAGCCGCGGGCGTCGCCTCCGGCCCCGTACCGCCGCCCGCCGCGTCCGCGGCCCCCGCGGCCTCCCGTGCGTCGTTCACAGCGTGCTCCAGTCCTGATCGGGATAGCGGTGCACGGGCGCCGACACGTCGTCCAGCGCCTGGCAGATCTCGTCAGGAAGCGTAAGACCCTCCACCGACAACGCCGCCGTCAGCTGCTCGGCGTTGCGCGCCCCCACCAGCGGCGCCGTCACCCCCGGCCGGTCCCGTACCCACGCCAGCGACACCTCCAGCGGCGTCACCGCCAGCCCGTCCGCCGCCGTGGCCACCGCGTCCACCACCCGGCCGGCCTCCTCGTCCAGGTACGGCGCGACGAACGGCGCCAGGTGCGCCGAGGCGCCGCGCGAGTCCGGCGGCGTGGCGTCGCGGTACTTGCCGGTCAGGACGCCGCGGCCGAGCGGCGACGACGGCAGCAGGCCGAGGCCCAGGTCCAGCGCCGCCGGCAGCACCTCCCGCTCCACCCCGCGCTGCAGCAGCGAGTACTCCATCTGCGTCGACGCCAGCCGCGTCCGGCCGCCGACTGTCCCCGCGCCCCCGCCCGCGACGCCGGCCAGCTGCCAGGTCGCGGCCTTGGCGAGCTGCCAGCCGGAGAAGTTGCTCACGCCCGCGTAGCGCGCCCGGCCGCTCGCTATGGCGGTGTCGAGGGCCTGCAGGGTCTCGTCCAGCGGCGTGTACGGGTCGAAGGCGTGCACCTGCCACAGGTCGACGTAGTCGGTGCCCAGCCGCGCCAGCGAGGCGTCGAGCGCGCCGAGCAGGTGCCGCCGCGAGGTGTCGAAGCGGCGGTCGGGGTCGGGCACGCTGCCCGCCTTCGTCGCGACGACGATGTCGCGCCGCGGCACGAGGCCCCCGAGCAGCCGCCCCAGCAGGCACTCCGCGCCGCCGTCGGCGTACACGTCGGCCGTGTCGACGAGCGTCCCGCCCGCCTCCCAGAACGTCTTCAGCAGGCCGGCCGCCTCGCCCTCTCCGGTGTCCCGCCCCCAGGTGAGGGTGCCCAGTCCCATGCGGGAGACGCGAAGGCCCGTGCGGCCGAGTTGCCTGTGCTCCATGGGCGTTGAGATTACTGGGGCGGGTGCGGTGCGCGGCCGGGGCGGTCGCGCTAGAGTCGCACCGATATATTACCCACCGGTACGACGATCTCGGCGTGGCACGCCGGGGAGCAGGGAGGCCCGCATGCGGCTCGGGATCAACCTCGGTTACTGGGGTGCCGGCATGGACGCCGACAACCTCGCCGTCGCCCAGGAGGCCGACCGCCTCGGCTACGACGTGTGCTGGGCGGCCGAGGCGTACGGCTCCGACGCCGCGACCGTGCTGACCTGGGTCGCCGCCAAGACCGAGCGCATCGACGTCGGCTCCGCGATCTTCCAGATCCCGGCCCGCGCCCCCGCCATGACCGCGATGACCGCCGCCACCCTGGACTCCCTCACCGAGGGCCGCTTCCGCCTCGGCATCGGCGTCTCCGGGCCGCAGGTCTCCGAGGGCTGGTACGGGGTGGAGTTCGGCAAGCCGCTCGCCCGCACCCGCGAGTACGTGGAGATCGTGCGCAAGGCGCTGTCCCGCGAGCGGCTCTCGTACGCCGGCGAGCACTGGACGCTCCCGCTGCCCGGGGGGCCCGGCAAGCCCATCAAGCTGACCGTGCACCCCGTACGCGAGCACATCCCCGTCTACATCGCGGCCATCGGCCCGAAGAACCTGGAGCAGACCGGCGAGATCGCCGAGGGCGCCCTGCTCGTCTTCTACTCGCCGGAGCACGCCGAGGAGACCACGCTGCGCCACCTGCGCGCCGGGCGCGCGAAGGCCGGCAAGGAACTGGCGGGCTTCGACATCGTGCCCACGGTCCCCATGGCCGTGGGGGACGACGTGGCGGCGCTCGCCGACGTCTTCCGCCCGTACACCGCCCTCTACGTCGGCGGCATGGGCAGCGCCAAGCAGAACTTCTACAATCGCCTCGCCGCGCGCATGGGTTACGAGCGCGAGGCCGGGGAGATCCAGTCCGCGTACCTGGCGGGGGACAAGGCCGCCGCGGCCGCGGCCGTGCCGCAGGAGCTGATCGACGCCACCACGCTCCTCGGCCCGGTGGAGCGGATCGCGGACCGGATGCGGGCGTACGCCGAGGCGGGGGTGACGTCCCTGTCGCTGGCGCCGTCCGGGTTCACCCGGGAGGAGCGCATCGCCGGCGTACGCGCCGGGGTCGAGGCACTGGAGCGCGCCGGCCTCGCCTGAGCCCCCGCCCCCGCCGGCCGCCCGCCCCGGGGCAGCGCCGCGGCCGTGGTGGGGGCTCGGGGCCCTCCCCGCCACGGCCGTCACCCACCCAACGCGCCACCCCCGCATCGGTTACGGGATCCCCCGGATGGCGGATGGCCCGTACCGCGGTGTTGCGTCGTCCGCATCCGCGTCATTCACTCGAATACGGGTGTATTCCGGCGGAGAAAGGTGACGGTGACATGCTCTCGGCCAAAGACCTCTTCCAGGAGATCCTCGACAACGACGACACCTTCCGGCTCTTCTGCTCCATCGCCGCCGCCGGCGAGGCCCAGGGCGGCTGGGAGAACGCCCGGATCTCCGTCCTCGTCCCCGACTCGTACCGTGCGCTCGCCCCCAAGGTCGCCCGGCACGGAGCCGACGAGGACAAGCACGGCCGCATCTTCAACGCCCTGCTGAAGAAGCGCGGCATGGAGCCGGTGGAGGTTCCCGGCGAGACCGACTACACGATGCTGCTGGAGGGCATCGGCATCGGCCTCGCCCACGACCAGCTGCGCCGCGACCGGCAGCTCACCGAGGCCGACATCATCACCTACCTCGCGCACAGCAGGATCACCGAGCAGCGGGCGGCGAACCAGATGCAGATGCTCGTCACGCACTTCGGCGACCACCCGGAGGTCGGCCGCGCCGTGCGGATGATCTCCCACGACGAGGACAACCACCTCGCGTACTGCCACGAGGAACTGCTCGGCATGGCCGCCGCGGGCCACGGCCGGCGGGTGAAGGAGACGCTGCGCGAGGCGGTGGCGGCCGAGATCCGGGTGTACCGGGACGTGAGCCACGCGGTGATGGAGCACATGGGGCGGATCCTGGGCTGGCCGCGGAGCAAGCGCATGCTGCTGTCCGCGGGCATCGAGGGCATGTACGCGTACGAGCGCGCCGGCGGCTGGCGGCGCCTGGTCGCGCTGCGGATGCCGGAGCGCCGCGACGCCCTCGGCGGGCCGCCGCCGCGCACCGCGACCGAGTTCGCCTGACGGTCGTCACCCGACGGTGGCAGAGCGCGCGGCCGGCGATCGCACCGTCATTCCTTCGAGAGCCGTGTGCCGGGTCGCACAGGACGTACGCTGGCTGCCATGCCCACCCTCCTACTGCTCCGGCACGCCCGCTCCACGGCCAACGTGGACGGCGTGCTCGCCGGCCGCAGCCCGGGTGTCGGGCTGGACGAGCGCGGGACCGAGCAGGCCGCCGCGCTGCCCGCCCGGCTGGCCGCCCTGGCGCCCGCCGCCGTGGTCAGCAGCCCGCTGGAACGCTGCCGCGAGACGCTGAAGCCGCTGCTGGCCGCCCGCCCCGAGCTGCCCGTGCACGTCGACGAACGGCTCTCCGAGTGCGACTACGGCGAGTGGACCGGCGCCAAGCTCGCCGAACTGGCGCAGGAACCGCTGATGGCCACCGTGCAGCAGCACCCGTCGGCGGCCGGGTTCCCCGGCGGCGAGACCCTGCGCGCGATGCAGGCGCGCGCCGTGGCGGCGGTGCGCGAGTGGAACGCCACCGTGGCCGCCGCGCACGGCCCGGAGGCGCTGTACGTCATGTGCAGCCACGGCGACGTCATCAAGTCGGTGGTGGCGGACGCCCTCGGGATGCACCTCGACCTCTTCCAGCGCATCGCCGTCGGCCCCGCCTCCGTCACCGCGGTCCGGTACACCCCGCTGCGCCCCTTCCTGCTGCGCCTCGGCGACACCGGCCGGCTCGACGACCTCGCGCCGCCGCCCGCCGCGGCCGCGCCGGAACGGGAGCCGGACGGCGAGCCGGACGCGGAAGCGGCGGCGGAGGCGAGCGCCGCGGAGGTGGGCGGCGGTGCCGGAGCCGGTTGATCCTCGATGATCAGCATGCGCAGTAGGGTGGTCGGACCGGTCCCGCAGCGGATCCCGTTCAGGAGTCGAGTAATCGGAGCAGCACGTGCCGCGTGAGGTGTACTTCTACGACCCGCCGGACCGCTTCGTGGCCGGCACGGTCGGGCTGCCGGGGCGCCGCACCTTCTTCCTGCAGGCGTCCAAGTCCGGCCGCACCACCAGCGTCGCCCTGGAGAAGGCGCAGGTGGCCGCGCTGGCCCAGCGGATCGACGAACTTCTCGACGAGGTCGTGCGGCGCAGCGGCGGCACCAGCGACGTGCCGGCCGTGGCGCCCGCCGACCTGACCGACACCGCGCCCCTGGACGCCCCCATCGAGGAGGAGTTCCGGGTCGGCACGATGGCGCTGGCCTGGGACGCGGAGGGCGAGCGGATGGTCGTCGAGGCGCAGGCCCTGGTCGAGTTGGACGCCGACTCCGACGAGGACCTGGCGGCGGCCGAGGAGGCGCTGCTGCAGGACGACGAGAACGGCCCGCCGATGCTGCGCGTACGCCTCACCGGGCAGATGGCGCGCGCCTTCGCCAAGCGGGCCAACGACGTGGTGAACGCCGGCCGGCCGCCCTGCCCGCTGTGCAGCCTGCCGCTCGACCCGGAGGGACACGTATGTCCGCGCCAGAACGGATACCGCCGGGGAGAGTGAGCCCGCCCGCCCTGGCGCCCGACGAGGCCCACGCGCTGCTCACCGGCGGCGAGCTGACCGTCGCCGGGCGCATCCGCGGCGCGTCGAACGCGGTCCTGTTCTGCACCGTCGCCGACGGCGGGCGCACCGCGGAGTGCGTATACAAGCCGGTCGCGGGGGAGCGGCCGCTGTGGGACTTCCCCGACGGGACGCTGGCGCAGCGCGAGGTCGCGGCGTACGAGGTCTCGGAGGCCACCGGCTGGGGTCTGGTGCCGCCGACGGTGCTGCGGGACGGGCCGTTCGGCGAGGGCATGTGCCAGCTGTGGATCCCCTCGGCTGACGAGGAGGGCCCGGACGGCCCGGACGGGGCGGGGGAGACCGGTGCCGGACTGCTCGCGCTGGTCGAGGGCGACGAGCCCGCCGCCGGCTGGAAGGCCGTCGGCTACGCCGAGACCGGCGGCGGCCGGCCCGCGCTGCTCGTGCACGCCGACGACGTCCGGCTGCGCCGCCTCGCCGTCCTCGACGCCGTGATCAACAACGGCGACCGCAAGGGCGGCCACCTGCTGCCCGCCCCCGGCGGCCGGCTCTACGCCATCGACCACGGGGTGACGTTCCACACCGACGACAAGCTGCGCACCCTGCTGTGGGGCTGGGCCGGCGAGGCGCTGCCCGCCGAGGCCGTCGCCGTGCTGCACCGGCTCGCGGACGGCCTCGCCGCCGCCGGGCCGCTGGCCGCCCGGCTGGCGCCGCTCCTCACCCCGGCGGAGGTGGCCGCGCTGCGCGCCCGCGTCGCCGCGCTGCTGGCCTCCGGCCGGCACCCGGCGCCGAGCGGCGAGTGGCCGGCCATCCCCTGGCCGCCGGTCTGAGCCCTCCCGGCGCCCGGCGGCGCCCGCCCGGTCCCGCGCCGGCGGCGCCGGGGCGTCATTCGTACGAAACCGTCTCACGCCTGTCCGAAACCGCAAGCTCGCCCGGCCCCGGTCGTTTGGCCAGGCCACCGGCGGTTACGCTCGTTTACATGCATGCCTGGCCTGCTCCCGAGGTCCCGGTGCTCCCCGGCACCGGCCGCGACCTCCGCCTCCACGACACCGCGACCGGAGGGCTCATCACCCTCGATCCGGGACCGGAGGCCCGCATCTACGTCTGCGGCATCACCCCCTACGACGCCACCCACATGGGGCACGCGGCCACGTACACCGCGTTCGACCTCGTGCAGCGGGTCTGGCTGGACAACAAGCGGCAGGTCCACTACGTGCAGAACGTCACCGACGTCGACGACCCGCTGCTGGTGCGGGCCGCCGAGACGGGCGAGGACTGGGCCGCGCTCGCCGCCCGCGAGACGGACCTGTACCGCGACGACATGACGGCGCTGCGGAACCTCCCGCCCCGCGAGTTCGTCGGCGCGGTGGAGGCGATACCGGACATCGTGCCCCTCGTGGAGCGGCTGCGCGACGCCGGCGCCGCGTACGAACTCGACGGTGACATCTACTTCTCGGTCGAATCCGACCCCCGCTTCGGGGCCGTCTCCGGGCTCGACGCCGCCACCATGGGGGAGCTGTCCGCCGAGCGCGGCGGCGACCCCGGCCGCCCCGGCAAGAAGAACCCGCTGGACCCGCTGCTGTGGAGCGCCGCCCGCGCGGGCGAGCCGAGTTGGGACGGCGGCTCGCTCGGCCGCGGCCGGCCCGGCTGGCACATCGAGTGCGTCGCCATCTCGCTGGACCACCTCGGCATGACCTTCGACGTGCAGGGCGGCGGCAGCGACCTGGTCTTCCCGCACCACGAGATGGGCGCGTCCCACGCGCAGGTGCTGACCGGCGAGTTCCCCTTCGCCCGGGCCTACGTGCACTCCGGCCTCGTCGCCCTGGACGGCGAGAAGATGTCGAAGTCCCGGGGCAACCTGGTCTTCGTCTCCCAGCTCCGCCGCGACGGCGTCGACCCCGTGGCCGTACGGCTCGCGCTGCTCGCCCACCACTACCGCACGGACTGGGAGTGGTCCGCCGCCGTGCTGGAGCAGGCGCAGGAGCGGCTGGCCGAGTGGCGCGCCGCCGTCTCCCGCCCGGAGGGGCCGCCCGCGGAGTGGCTCGTGGCGGAGATCCGCGAGGCGCTGGCGGACGACCTGGACTCGCCCGCGGCGCTGGCCGCCGTCGACCGCTGGGCGGCGCTGCAGCGCCGCCCAGCGGTCGACGGCGGTACGGACGCGGGCGCGCCGGGCGTGGTCTCGCGGGCGGTGGACGCGCTGCTGGGCGTGGCGCTGTAACGGCCGGCGGCGGGCCGCGTCAGTCCTTGCCGCCGGCCCTGCCGTCGCCGCCCGGCTCGTCGCCGTCGGCGGGCCGGGCGGTGCCGTCGTCCCCGTCCCCGCTGCCGGCGTCCCCGCCGTCCCGGGTGTCCCGGGTGTCTCCGTCGCCCTCCGCGTCCTCGCTGTCCCCGCCGTCCTCGCCGGCGTCCTCGCCGTGGTCGGGGGCGCCGTTCTCCGGCTCCGCGGCCTCGTCCGCCTCGTCCGCCGCGTCCGCCGCGTCCTTGCCCTTCCCGCCCGCGCCGCGCTCCTCCGGCGCCGGGAGGTCCGGGAAGGGCTGGGGGCCGGAGAGGTCGCGCAGGTACGGGCCCGGGCCGGTGTCCCGGCGGCGCAGATAGCGCTCGAACTCGCGGGCGATCGCCTCGCCGGACGCCTCCGGCAGCTCCGCGGTGTCGCGGGCCTCCTCCAGGGTCTGCACGTACTCGGCGACCTCGGTGTCCTCGGCGGCCAGCTGGTCCACGCCCAGCTGCCAGGCCCGCGCGTCCTCGGGCAGGTCGCCCAGCGGGATGCGCACGTCGATCAGGTCGTCGAGCCGGTTGAGCAGCGCCAGCGTGGCCTTCGGGTTCGGCGGCTGGGAGACGTAGTGCGGCACGGCGGCCCACAGGCTGGCGGTCGGCACGCCCGCGTGCGTGCACGCCTCCTGCAGGATGCCGACGATCCCCGTCGGGCCCTCGTAGCGGGTCTCCTCCAGGTCCATCGCCTCGGCCAGCTCCGGGTCGGAGGTCACGCCGGTCACCGGCACCGGCCGGGTGTGCGGGGTGTCGCCGAGCAGCGCGCCCACCAGGACCACCAGCTCGACGCCGAGTTCGTGGGCGAAGCCGAGGATCTCGTTGCAGAACGAGCGCCAGCGCATGCTGGGTTCGATGCCGCGGACGAGCACGAGGTCCCGGGGGTGGCCCTTGCCGTCGGCGTCGGCGATGCGTACCGCCGACAGCTGGGTCGTCGGCCAGGTGACCTTCCGTACGCCGCCGTGGAGGGTGACGGTGGGCCTGTTGACCTGGAAGTCGTAGTAGTCCTCGGCGTCGAGCGACGCGAAGACCTCGCCCTTCCACTCCCGGTCGAGATGACCGACCGCGGAGGAGGCGGCGTCGCCGGCGTCGTTCCAGCCCTCGAAGGCGCAGACCATCACCGGGTCGACCAGCTCGGGCAGCCCCTCCAGCTCGATCACCCAGCGCCTCCTTCCGGCGGTTGACGAGCAACGGCCCCTGCGGCCACATGCTCCGGGATACGCGGCCCCCAGCCTAAGGCTTCCCCGCCGAGGCGCCGTATCCCGTGCGGCACGAGTACCGATTCATCCGAGGTGTGCCCCTTAGGGAGGGTTGGCAGAGCGCCCGTACGGATAAATCACTCACGGCCTCTGGACGTGTGCAAGCCCGCCCGGCTATACATCGGATGACTGACGAAAGATCCGATGTTCCAGACGCGAGGGAAGCCTGCATGCGACCGACTGTCACCGATTTGGACGTCTCCGACATCCGCTTCCCCACCTCACTGGAGTTCGACGGGTCGGATGCCATGCACCCCGACCCCGACTACTCGGCCGCGTACGTCGTGCTCCGCACCGACGCGCCCGGGGTCGAGGGCCACGGCTTCTGCTTCACCATCGGCCGCGGCAACGACGTCACCGCCGCCGCCATCCGTGCCCTCGCGCCGTACGTCGTCGGCCGCCCCGCGCCGCACACCGCCGCCGAACTGGCCGACCTGTGCACGTCCCTGACCCACGACTCCCAACTGCGCTGGCTCGGCCCGGAGAAGGGCGTGATGCACATGGCCGCCGGCGCCGTGGTCAACGCCGCCTGGGACCTGGCCGCCGGGCAGGCGGGGCTGCCGGTGTGGGAGTTCCTGGCCGGCATGACCCCGGAGGAGCTGGTCTCCCTCGTCGACTTCCGCTACCTCTCCGACGTCCTCACCCCCGACGAGGCCCTCACCCTGCTGCGCGCCGCCGAGCCCGGCCGCGCCGAGCGCGCCGCCCGGCTGCGCGCCGAGGGCTACCCCGCGTACACCACCACCCCCGGCTGGCTCGGCTACTCCGACGAGAAGCTCGTCCAGCTCGCCAAGGCCGCCGTCGCCGAGGGCTTCGGCCAGATCAAGCTGAAGGTGGGCGACGACCTCGACGCCGACATCCGCCGCCTGCGGCTCGCCCGCGAGGCCGTCGGCCCGGACGTCCGCATCGCCGTGGACGCCAACCAGCGCTGGGACGTCGCCGACGCGGTGCGCTGGATGACCGCGCTGGCCCCGTACGGGCCGCACTGGATCGAGGAGCCCACCAGCCCCGACGACGTGCTCGGCCACGCCGCCGTGCGCGCCGGGCAGCCGGTGAAGGTCGCGACCGGCGAACACGTCGCCAACCGCGTGATGTTCAAGCAGCTGCTCCAGGCCGGGGCCGTCGACTTCGTGCAGATCGACGCCGCCCGGGTGGCCGGCGTCAACGAGAACCTCGCCGTCCTGCTGCTCGCCGCCAAGCACGGCGTCCCGGTCTGCCCGCACGCCGGCGGGGTCGGGCTGTGCGAGCTGGTGCAGCACCTGGCCATGTTCGACTACGTGGCCGTCTCCGGCAGCCGCGAGGACCGCGTCATCGAGTACGTCGACCACCTGCACGAGCACTTCGCCGACCCGGCCGTCGTCGTGGACGGCCGCTACCGGGCGCCCGAGGCCCCCGGCTTCTCCGCACGGATGCGCCCCGAGTCGCTGGCCGCGCACCGCTATCCCGACGGCCCCGTCTGGCAGGCCGTGGCCCAGCGGGCGCAGGGGAGCTGAGCCCCGTGCCCGACGCACCGCGCCCCCGCTCTTCAGCCGCACATCCCAGCCGCACACCCGAGACGACCGACGGGACGGGACTCCCATGCTGACTCGCAGACTCCGCACGACCGCCGTTGCGGCCTGTACCACGCTCCTCGCCCTCGCCCCGCTGGCGGCCTGCAACCGCGGCAACGACGCGGCCTCCGGCGACGGCCAGGTCGGCATCGACATGCCGCGCACCGACACCGACTTCTGGAACTCCTACCACCAGTACCTGGACAAGGGCGTCTCGGACGGTGTGGTCGACGCCCTGCCGATCACCAACTCCCAGAACGACATCGGCAAGCTCGTCGCCAACGTGCAGGCGTTCACCGACCAGGGCGCCGACGCCGTCGTCATGGCGCCGCAGGACACCGGCGCCGTCGCCTCCACCCTGGAGCGGCTGGCCGAGGAGGACATCCCCGTCATCAGCGTCGACACCCGCCCCGACAAGGGCGAGGTCTACATGGTCGTGCGGGCCGACAACGAGGCGTACGGCATCAAGGCGTGCGAGTACCTGGGCGAACAGCTCGGCGGCGAGGGCAAGGTCGTGGAGTTCCAGGGCGACCTGGCCTCCATCAACGGCCGCGACCGCTCGGTGGCGTTCAAGAAGTGCATGGACGAGAAGTACCCCCGCATGGAGGTCTTCGAGCTGCCCACCGAGTGGAAGGGCGACGTCGCCTCCGCCAAGCTGCAGAGCGTCCTGGCCAAGGAGAAGTCGATCGACGGCATCTACATGCAGGCCGGCGGTGCCTTCCTGCAGCCCACCCTCGCGCTGCTGGAGCAGAAGGGCATGCTCAAGCCCGCCGGCGAGGAGGGCCACATCACGATCGTCTCCAACGACGGCATCCCCGAGGAGCTGGACGCCATCCGCGAGGGCACGATCGACGCCACCGTCTCCCAGCCCGCCGACCTCTACGCCGAGTACGCGCTCTTCTACGCTCAGCAGGCGCTGAAGGGCAAGGAGTTCAAGCCGGGCAGGACCGACCACGGCTCGAATATCGTCAAGATCCCGAACGGCCTGGAGGACCAGCTGCCCGCCCCGCTGGTCACCAAGGAGAACGTCGACGACCCCGAGCTGTGGGCCAACCAGCTCGAAAAGCAGGGCTGAGCGGTGGCCACCGCGCCCCCCGCCGTACGCGCCGACGGCATCGTCAAGCGCTACGGCCCCACGCTCGCCCTCGACGGCGTCCGCCTGGAGGTCGCGGCCGGCGAGGCGCACGCCCTCGTCGGCCGCAACGGCGCCGGAAAGTCGACCCTCGTCTCCGTGCTCACCGGCATGCACCGCCCGGACTCGGGCACCGTCGCCTTCTCCGGGGAGCCCGCACCGGCGTTCGGCGACACGTCGGCGTGGCGCGCCAGGGTCGCCTGCGTCTACCAGAAGCTCATGATCGTGCCGGACCTCACGGTCGCGGAGAACCTCTTCCTCAACCGCTTCACCGGCGGCGGCGCCATCAACTGGCGCCGGCTGCGCGCGCGGGCCCGCGAGCTGCTGGCGGCGTACGGCGTGGCGGTGGACCCCGCCGCGCGGGCCAAGGACCTCGGCGTCGAGCAGCGGCAGTTCGTGGAGATCGCCCGGGCGCTCAGCTTCGGCGCCCGCCTGATCATCCTCGACGAGCCGACCGCCCGGCTCGACGCCGGCGGCATCGACCGGCTCTTCGCCAAGCTGCGCGAGCTGCAGCGGCAGGGCGTCGCCTTCCTGTTCATCTCCCACCACCTGCAGGAGGTCTACGAACTCTGCGACACCGTCACCGTCTTCCGCGACGCCCGGCACATCCTCACCGCGCCGGTCTCCGGGCTGCCGAAGGAGGATCTCGTCGAGGCGATGACCGGCGAGGGGGCGGCCCGCGCGGGGGCGGCCGGCGGCGGTGCGGCGGAGGAGCCGTCCGTCGCCGCGATCCCGGGCCAGGCGGTGCGGGCGGCCGCCGCGCCCGCCGCGGACGGCGCCGGCGCGGAGCCCGTGCTGCGGGCGCGGGAGCTGGCCGTGGCCGGCGCGTACGGGCCGCTGGACCTCGCCGTGCGCGCCGGCGAGATCGTCGGCCTCGCCGGCGCCGCCGCCAGCGGGAACACCGCGATCGGCGAGACCCTCGTCGGCATGCGGGCCCCCGACGACGGCGCGGTCGAGGTGCGCGGCGCCGCCGTGCGTACCGGCAGCGTGCCGCACGCGCTGGAGGCCGGCATCGGGTACGTGCCCGAGGACCGGCACCAGCAGGGCCTGGTGCCCGGCCGCAGCGTCGCCGAGAACGCCACGCTCACCGTCGCCGACCAGCTCGGCCCGTACGGCACCGTGCTGCCCTCGCGCACCCGCCGGTTCGCCCAGCGCATGATCGAGTCGCTGGACATCAAGACCTCGGGCCCCGGCCAGGACGTCGACGGGCTGTCCGGCGGCAACCAGCAGAAGGTCGTCATCGCCCGGGCGCTCGCCCGGGACCCCGGCGTGCTGGTGGCGATCAAGCCGACCGCGGGCGTGGACGTGAAGTCCAAGGACGCGCTGCTGGGCGTCGTCCGCCGGGTGGCCGAGAGCGGCAGCGGCGCCGTCATCGTCTCCGACGAGCTGGACGACCTGCGCGTCTGCGACCGCGTGCTCGCGCTCTTCCACGGGCGCGTCGTCGCGGAGTTCGGCGGCGGCTGGACCGACCGGGAGCTGGTCGCCGCCATGGAGGGCATCGAACCCGGCCACCGGGAACGGGCGGACCACGCCGGCCGGCCCGACCGCGACCGGCCCGGCCGGCCAGACCAGTCAGACGAACCGGACGAACCGGACCAGCCGGAGAAGGGGCAGGAAGCATGACAGGGCCAACGTCGACAGCGCGGCCGGCCGCCGCGACCGAGGGCACCGCGGCGGTGGAGAAGAAGCCGCAGCTGCAGCTCGGCGGCCTGGAGATCGATCTCGGCCGCTGGCGCGACTTCTCGCTCGTGCCCGTCATCTTCGTGCTCGGCGTGATCGGATTCATCGTCTCGCCCGCGTTCCTGACCTCCGACAACCTCATCGGCGTCGTCCAGCAGTCCACCGAGCTGGGGCTGCTGGTGCTGGCGCAGGCGCTGATCCTCATCAGCGGCCGGATGGACCTGTCGCTGGAGTCGACGATCGGCGTCGCGCCGGTGATCGCCCTCTGGCTCGTCCTGCCCGCCGAGGGCGGCCGGTTCACCGGCATCGAGCTGCTGCCGTCCGGCACGTCGATCTTCCTGTGCCTCCTGGTCGGCGCCGTCATCGGCCTCTTCAACGGCTTCCTCATACTCAAGCTCAGGGTCAACGGCTTCATCGCCACGCTCGGCATGCTCGTCATGCTGCGCGGCCTGCACGAGGGCATCACCGGCGGCAAGTCGATCATCGAGGTGCCCGAGTCCTTCGCCTACCTCGGCAAGGAGAGCTGGCTCGGCGTGCCCGCCGCCGTCTACGTCTGCCTCGGCCTGTACGCGATCGGCGGCCTGATGCTGGGGTACCTGCGGCACGGGCGCGCCCTGTACGCCATCGGCGGCAACCCGGAGGCGGCGCGCGCGGCCGGCATCCGGGTGGACCGCATCACGTGGATCGTGCTGGCCATCGGGGGGATGCTCGCCGCCTTCGCGGGCGTGCTCTACACCGGCCACTACGGCTCGGTCTCCGCCGGCCAGGGCAAGGACATGATCTTCCAGGTGTTCGCCGCGGCCGTCATCGGCGGCATCAGCCTGCGCGGCGGCCGCGGCACCCTCTTCGGCGCGCTGACCGGCGTGCTGACGCTCCAGCTCGTCATCAACGTGATGACGCTCGCCGGCGTGCCGGCGGAGTGGACGAAGTTCCTCAACGGGGCGATCATCATTGTCGCCCTGGTCGTTTCCCGGTTTGTCAGCGGCGAGAAACAGGACTGAGAGAGGCGGCGGATGCGCCCCATACCCAGGCTCGGCCTCGGCTGCGCCAACCTCGGCAACCTCTACCGGGCGATGCCGGACGCCACGGCGGCCGAGATCGTCGACACCGCGTTCGCGCACGGCTACGGCTACTTCGACACCGCGCCGCACTACGGCGTCGGGCTGTCGGAGGAGCGCCTCGGCCGCGCGCTGGCGGGCCGGCCGCGGGACTCGTACACCGTGTCCACCAAGGTCGGCCGGCGGCTGCGGGCCCTCGGCCCCGGCGAGACCGAGCCCGCCCACGACTTCGTCGACACCCCCGCCCGCGGCCGGGTGTGGGACCTCGGCAGGGACGGGATCCGGGCGACGCTGGAGTCGTCGCTGGAACGGCTGGGGACCGACCGCGTGGAGATCGCGTACCTCCACGACGTCGAGAACCACCTGCCGCAGGTGTACGAGACCGCCTTCGCCGCGCTCGCGGAGCTGAAGGCGGAGAAGGTCGTCGGCGCCATCGGCTTCGGCATGAACTACAGCGACCACCTGGGCCGGCTCGTCGCCGACCTCGACGTCGACGTGGTGCTGTGCGCCGGCCGCTGGACGCTGCTGGAGCGCAGCGCGTACGACGACCTGCTCCCGGTCTGCGAGCGGCGCGGCACCGCCGTCGTCGTCGGCGGCGTCTACAACACCGGGCTGCTCGCCGACCCGCGGCCCGGCGGGCGCTACCACTACGGCGCGGCACCGGCCGAGGTGGTGGCGCGGGCGCGCGGCATCGCCGAGGTGTGCGGCGAGTTCGGGGTGCCGCTGAAGGCGGCCGCGCTGCGCTTCCCGTTCGCGCACCCGGCGGTCGTCTCGGTCGTCCCCGGCGCCTCCCGGCCGCGGGACGTCGTGGAGAACGCGGAGATGTTCGCGTACGAGATCCCCGACGGGCTCTGGCCCGCGCTCGTCGAACGCGGGCTCCTCGACGCCGACCTGCTGCTGCCGACGGCGCCCGCGGGAGGCTGACCGTGCCGCGCATCGACGCCCACCACCACCTCTGGGACATCACCCGGCGCCCGCAGCCGTGGCAGAACGGCCCCTGGGCCGACCCGCTGCGGCGCACCTTCACCCTCGCCGACCTGCGGCCGCATCTCGACGAGCACGGTATCGACGCCACGGTGGTGGTGCAGTCCTCGCCCTCGTACGAGGAGTCGCTGGAGCTGTGCCGCGAGCCGGACCCGCCCGTGGGCCTGGTCTGCGGCTGGCTCGACCTGACCTCGCCCGCGCTGGACGGGGAGACCTTCCTCCACCAGCCGCCGCGGTTCCTGGCGCTGCGCCACCAGGTGGCCGACGAGCCCGACCCGCGGTGGCTCGAACGCCCCGACGTGCTGCGGGCGCTGGGGCTCGCGGGCGCGGCGGAGTTCGCCTTCGACCTGCTCGTGACCCCGCGGGAGCTGCCCGCGGCGATCGCCGCCGCGCGCGCGGTGCCGCAGACCCGGTTCGTGCTCGACCACGCGGGCAAGCCGCCGATCGCGGCGGGGGAGTGGCAGCCGTGGGCGGACCTGGTCGCGGAGCTGGCCCGGCTGCCGCACGTCAGCTGCAAGCTGTCCGGGCTGGTCACGCAGGCGGACTGGGAGAACTGGCGGCCGGCGGACGTGCTGCCGTACGCCCGGCACGTGATCGACGTGTTCGGGCCGGAGCGGATCCTGTTCGGCTCGGACTGGCCGGTGTGCACGCTGGCGGCCACGTACGGCCGGGTGGTCGAGCTGGCCGAGGAGGCGACGGCGGACCTGACGGCGGCCGAGCGGGAGGCGGTGTTCGGCGGCAACGCCCGCCGCGTCTACCGTATGGACTGACGCCCGAGCCGGGCGCCGCGGCCGGTCCGCCGCCGCGCCCGGCGTCACCGCGTCACAGCGTCCGGCGCAGCCACTGCTCCACGCTCGCGATGTGCACCGTCGCCCACGACCGCGCCGCCTCCGCGTCCCGGCCGCGCATGGCCTCAAGGATCGCGCGGTGCTCGGTGAGCGTGCGCCGTACGGCGTCCTCCTGCGTCAGGCCGCGCCAGATCCGGGCCCGGGCCGTCGGCCCCGACAGCCCCTCCAGCAGCGAGCTGAGCACGGAGTTCCCCGACGCCTGCACGATCCGGCGGTGGAACTCCAGGTCGGCGCGGACCAGTTCCTCCACCGACGGGTCCTCGCCCAGCTCGGCCAGCTCCGCCTCCAGCGCGTCCAGCTCCTGTTCCGCGATGCCGGTGCAGGCCAGGGCGGTGGCGGCGGGCTCCAGGATGCGGCGTACGGCCAGCAGCTCCAGCACGGTGTCGTCGCGGTGGAAGTCGACGACGAAGCTCATCGCCTCCAGCAGCAGCTGGGGATCGAGGCTCGTGACGTACGTGCCGTCGCCCTGCCGCACGTCGAGGATGCGTATCAGCGCGAGCGCGCGCACCGCCTCGCGCAGCGAGTTGCGGGACAGGCCGAGGTCGGCCGCCAGCTCGCTCTCCTTGGGCAGCCGGTCGCCCGGCCGCAGCTTCCCGGAGACGATCATCCCTTTGATCTTCTCGATCGCCTCGTCCGTGACCGCCATCTCGCCGCCCTCCCTGACCCAGACATCCGATGTCTGCGCTCCTCCATTATGACCCGCGTGTGGCCTGCGGGCCCCACGGGACGGCGCGAATCGCACCGGGGGCGGGAACGGGCGGGGGAGAGGCGCCTCCGCGGTGCCCCTCCCCCCGTCAGCGGACCGCTGCCGGCCGCTGTGCCTGCCTGTCTGTCTGCCCGTCTGTCTGCCTGCCCGGCCGGGTCAGGCCTGCTTGCGCGCGAGCAGCTCCCGCACCCGCGCCCGCACCGCGCCGGTGTCGAGACCGCGGATCGTCACCGTCGTCCGGCGGCGCAGCACGTCGTCCTCCGTCTCGGCCCACTCGTGGTCGCGAGCGTAGACCACCTGCGCCCAGATCTCGGGCCCGTCCGGGTGAATGCGCTCGCCCAGGTCCGGGTCGTCGTTGACCAGGCGGGCGATGTCGAAGGACAGCGACCCGTAGTGCGTGGCCAGCTGGCGGGCGGTGTCGGGGGCCATGCGGTGGCCCGGGTCGCGGTCGACGAGCAGCCGGTGCGCCACCGCGTCGGGGTTTGCCACGCCGGGCAGCGGAGTGTGCCGTACCAGGGACTTCACCGGCTGCATGTCCTCGGCGATCGCGCCGCCGTGCTCCCCGGCGAGCTTGCTCAGCACCATCCGGCCGATGTGCCGGTACGTCGTCCACTTGCCGCCCGCCACCGACAGCATGCCGCCGGAGCCCTCCGTGACGACCGTCTCCCGCCTGGCCTGCTCCGTGCCGCCGGGCCCGCCCGGCAGCACCCGCAGCCCGGCGAAGGTGTACGTCACGAGGTCGGGCGACAGGTCCTCGGCGGCCACCGACAGCGACGCCTCGTCGAGGATCTGCGTGATGTCGGCGTCCGTCGGGCGCACGTCGGCCGGGTCGCCCTCGTACGCCTCGTCCGTGGTGCCCAGCAGCAGCTGGTCCTCCCACGGCAGCGCGAACGTGACGCGGTACTTGTCCACCCACGTCGACATCGCGGCGCGCCACGGCGAGCGCCGCCTGAGCACGACGTGCGCGCCCTTGGAGAGCCGGATGGACGGGGCCGCGGCCGGGTCCTCCATGCGCCGCAGGTGGTCCACCCACGGCCCGGTGGCGTTGAGCACCAGCCGGGCGTCCACGCCGAACTCGGCGCCGCTCAGCCGGTCCCGCAGCTCCGCCCCCGTCACCTGGCCGTGGGTGAACCGCAGCCCGGTGACCTCGGCGTGGTTGAGGACGACGGCGCCGGCGCCGACCGCGGCCCGTACGGTCATGACCGCCATCCGCGAGTCGTTCATCTGGTGGTCGCCGAAGACCGCGACCGCCTTGAGCCCCTCCGTGCGCAGCGCGGGGACGGCCCGGGCCGCGCGGCCGGGGGTGATGAGGTGTCCGACGCCGTCGCGGAAGGCGGACAGCGCGGAGTACGCGAAGACGCCGGCGCCGAGCTTGGCGGCGCCGTGCGGGCCGCCCTTGTAGAGCGGCAGGTAGAAGGGGAGCGGGTTGACCAGGTGCGGCGCTACGTCGCGGGCCAGCACCCGGCGCTCGTGGTGGTTCTCGGCCACCAGCTTCACCGCGCCGTTCTGCAGGTAGCGGATGCCGCCGTGGACGAGCTTGGAGGACGCGGACGAGGTGGCGCCGGCGAAGTCGCCGGCGTCCACCATCGCCACCCGCAGGCCCGACTGCGCGGCGTGCCAGGCCACCGAGGTGCCCAGGATCCCGCCGCCGATGACCAGGAGGTCGTACGTCGCCCGGTCGAGCAGGTCCCGCGTCTCCGCGCGGCCCGGGGTGCGGCCGGCAGTCGGGTGCGTCCCGAGCGCCGGTATCGCGGCCGGGACGGTCTGCGGGAGGGTCATCGTCGCTACTCCTTGTCCTCGATCCAGCCCATGGTGCGCTGGACCGCTTTGAGCCAGTCGTTGTACTCGCGTTCCCTGGTGGCCTCGTCCATACGCGGAGTCCACTCGGCGGCGCGCCGCCAGTTGGCGCGCAGCGCGTCGGTGTCCGGCCAGAAGCCGACGGCCAGGCCGGCGGCGTAGGCGGCGCCCAGGCAGGTGGTCTCGGCGACGAGGGGGCGGACGACGGGGGCGTCGAGGACGTCGGCGAGGGTCTGCATCAGCAGGTTGTTGGCGGTCATGCCGCCGTCGACCTTCAGCGAGGTCAGCTCGACGCCGGAGTCCTTGGTCATCGCGTCGACGATCTCGCGGGTCTGCCAGGCGGTCGCCTCCAGTACCGCACGCGCCAGGTGGGCCTTGGTCACGTACCGCGTCAGGCCCGCGATCACCCCGCGGGCGTCGTCACGCCAGTAGGGCGCGAACAGGCCGGAGAAGGCGGGCACGAAGTAGGCGCCGCCGTTGTCCTCGACGCTGAGCGCCAGGGTCTCGATCTCGGCGGCGGTGGAGATGATGCCCATCTGGTCGCGCATCCACTGCACCAGGGCGCCGGTGATGGCGATGGAGCCTTCCAGGGCGTACACGGCGGGCTGGTCGCCGATGCGGTAGCCGACGGTGGTCAGCAGCCCGTTCTCCGAGTGGACCGGCTCGTCGGCGGTGTTCATCAGCAGGAAGGTGCCGGTGCCGTAGGTGGACTTGGCCTCGCCCTGGGCGTAGCAGGTCTGGCCGAACAGGGCGGCCTGCTGGTCGCCCAGCGCCGAGGCCACCGGGATGCCGGTGAGCGTGCCGGAGGCGGCGCGGCCGTAGACCTCCGCGGAGGAGCGGATCTCGGGCAGCACCGTGGCGGGCACGCCCATCGCGTCGAGGATGCCCGCGTCCCAGTCGAGGGTCTCCAGGTTCATGAGCATGGTGCGGGAGGCGTTGGTGACGTCGGTGACGTGGACGCCGCGTCCGGGGCCGCCGGTGAGGTTCCAGATGACCCAGGAGTCCATGGTGCCGAAGAGGATGTCGCCGGCCTCGGCGCGGGCGCGCAGGCCGGGGGTGTTGTCGAGGAGCCAGCGGATCTTGGGGCCGGCGAAGTAGGAGGCCAGCGGCAGGCCGGTGGCGGCGCGGAAGCGGTCCTGGCCCTCGGCGCCGCCGAGCTGGCGGCAGAGTTCCGCGGTCCGGGTGTCCTGCCAGACGATGGCGTTGGCGACGGGCTCGCCGGTGTGCTTGTCCCACAGCAGGGTGGTCTCGCGCTGGTTGGTGATGCCGATGGCCTTCACGTCCGCGCTGGTGATGCCGGCCTTGGCGACGGCGCCGTCCACGACCTGCTGGACGTTGCGCCAGATCTCGGCGGCGTTGTGCTCGACCCAGCCGGGCTTGGGGAAGATCTGTTCGTGTTCCTTCTGGTCGACCGACACGATCCGGCCGTCGGTGTCGAACACGATGCACCGGCTCGAAGTCGTCCCCTGGTCGATAGCCGCAATGAACGGGCCTGCGGTGTGTGCGTCGGTCATGTCGCTCCGATACGTCGTTGTTTCGGCTTGGGTCGGGGTGCAGCCGTGCGCCGTCCCGCCCGGCGGCCGGGCGGGACGCGCCGGCTCAGGCGAAGGCGAGTTCGTAGAGTCCGCCGGCGAGGGCGCCGCCGATCAGCGGGCCGACGATGGGGACCCACGCGTAGCCCCAGTCGGAACCGCCCTTGTTGGGCAGCGGCAGCAGGGCGTGGACGATGCGCGGCCCGAGGTCGCGCGCGGGGTTGATGGCGTAGCCGGTGGGGCCGCCGAGGGAGAGACCGATGCTGGCCACGACCAGCGCGACGATCAGCACGCCGAGAGGGCCGAGGCCGTTGCCCTCCTGGTTGAGACCCTGGGTCAGGATGGCGATGACGAGGACGAAGGTGCCGATGATCTCGGTCATCAGGTTCTGCACCGGGTGACGGATCTCGGGGCCGGTGGAGAAGATGCCGAGCACCGGTCCCGCGCCCTTCTCCGTGGCCTCGATCGCCTTGGCGTCCGCGCTCTGGCGATCGCCGACCACCTCCCTGTCGGTGAGGTGGTCGCGGAACTGGCCGTAGTACGCGAGCCAGACCAGCGCCGCGCCGATCATGGCGCCGAGCGTCTCGGAAGCGATGTACAGCGGCACGTCGCCCCAGTCGGTGTCGCCCTTGATCGCCAGACCGAGGGTCACCGCCGGGTTGAGATGGGCACCGGAGACGCCGGCGGCCACGTACGCCCCGGTCATGACCGCGAAACCCCAGCCGAGGGAGATAGCGACCCAGCCCGCCTGGTATGCCTTGGACTTCTTGAAGGTGATGGCGGCGACCACGCCGCCACCGAGGAGGATCAGCAAGGCCGTTCCCACGACCTCGCCGGTGAAGATATCCCAGTTGGACGGGTTCATCCCGCGACTCCTTTGTCCTGGGTTGTCCGTATGTGGATCACGGTCCGCGAATAACACCATACGTCAAAACTGTCGTCAGGCGTTCGACAATGCCGACCGGTGCACGGCAGTGTTCCGCCACGTCACAGGCACGTCAAGGGCCGGTGACGGGAAAACAAAGGAATCGGCGACGCGGGGGCCGCCGCGCTCAGAAGCGCCCGGCGCCCAGGTCCCGGGCCACCGCCCGGGCGCAGTCGCGCACCGCGGCCACCAGATCGGGCCGCAGTTCCCCGCCGGGGCAGAGGCGCTCCACCGCGCCGGTGACGCCCACCGCGCCCACGGGCATGCCGCGGCGGTCGCGTACGGGGGCGGCGACGGAGGCGATGCCGTCCCAGGTCTCCTCGACGTCCGAGCCCCAGCCGCGGGCCCGGGTCAGCTCCAGGATCTGTTCGAATTCGGCCGCCTCCGTGACGGTGGCGGGCGTGAGCGCCTTGCGGTCGCCCTCCGCGGCCTCGGCGTGCGCCACCGGGTCCACGGCGCACAGGACCTTGCCCAGCGCCGTGCTGTGCAGGGGCTGCATGGCGCCTATCTCCAGCACCTGCCGGCTGTCGTCGGGCCGGAAGACGTGGTGGACGATCAGCACGCCCTGGTGGTGCAGCACGCCGAGGTGGACGCTCTCGCCGCTGGCGCGGGCCAGGTCGTCGGTCCAGGGCAGGGCGCGGGCGCGCAGCTCGTGCACGTCGAGGTAGCTGTTGCCCAGCCGCAGCAGCTCGGCGCCGAGCTGGTAGCGCCCGGAGACCGGGTCCTGCTCGACGAATCCCTCCTGCTGCAGCGTGCGCAGGATGCCGTGTGCCGTGCCCTTGGCCAGGCCCAGCGTCGAGGCGACGTCCGACAGGCCCAGCCGCCGATCTCCTCCGGCCAGCAGGCGCAGCACCGCAGCCGCTCGCTCGAGCGACTGGATGTTCCGTGCCACGGAAGGTCCTCCTCCATAAGACCGCTGGGTCGACAATGCTGAACAGTATCGGTCATTGTCACGCCGCAGGGGGGCGGTCTGGGAAGACCCCGGAAGGGACGAACCTGCCCGAGCCCGCCGGAAAACCCTGCAAACCGGCAGGGTCCGGGTCGTGGGACAGCCCGCGCCGCACCGCCTCAGGCCGATACCCTGGGGCCGTGCACCGGTCCCTCACGGGCCGCGCATAGCCGACAGCCGTCGCAACGAGGGAGTATCCCCATGGCCTCGCAGCCAGCCCAGCCCGCAGCCAGCCAGCAGACCCGCGCCGCCGCGCTCCGCGAGGCACTCGCCTCCCGCGTGGTGGTGGCCGACGGCGCCATGGGCACCATGCTCCAGGCCCAGGAACCCACGCTGGCGGACTTCCAGCAACTCGAAGGCTGCAACGAGATCCTCAACGTCACCCGCCCCGACATCGTGCGCTCGGTGCACGACGAGTACTTCGCGGCCGGCGTCGACTGCGTGGAGACCAACACCTTCGGCGCCAACCACGCCGCCCTCGGCGAGTACGACATCGAGGACCGGATCTTCGAGCTGTCCGAGGCCGGCGTGCGCATCGCCCGCGAGTCCGCCGACGCGCACACCGCCGGCGACGGCCGGCAGCGCTGGGTCCTCGGCTCCATGGGCCCGGGCACGAAGCTGCCGACGCTGGGCCACATCGGGTACGGCACCCTGCGTGACGCGTACCAGCAGAACGCCGAGGGCATGATCGCCGGCGGCGCCGACGCACTGCTCGTTGAGACCACGCAGGACCTGCTGCAGACCAAGTCCGCCGTCCTCGGCGCCCGCCGTGCGCTCGCCGCCACCGGCGCCGACCTGCCGCTCATCTGCTCGGTGACCGTCGAGACCACCGGCGCCATGCTGCTCGGCAGCGAGATCGGCGCCGCGCTCACCGCGCTGGAGCCGCTGGGCATCGACATGATCGGGCTGAACTGCGCCACCGGCCCCGCCGAGATGAGCGAGCACCTGCGCTATCTCGCCCGGCACTCCCGGGTGCCGCTGTCCTGCATGCCCAACGCCGGGCTCCCGGTCCTCGGCAAGGACGGCGCCCACTACCCGCTCACCCCCGGCGAACTGGCCGACGCCCAGGAGACGTTCGTACGCGAGTACGGGCTGTCCCTGGTCGGCGGCTGCTGCGGCACCACCCCCGAGCACCTGCGGCAGCTGGTCGAGCGGGTGCGCGAGGAGCGGCCGGCCGAGCGCACGCCCCGCCCCGAGCCGGGCGCGGCGTCGCTGTACCAGACGGTGCCGTTCCGCCAGGACACCTCGTACCTGGCGATCGGCGAGCGCACCAACGCCAACGGCTCGAAGAAGTTCCGCACCGCCATGCTCGAAGGCCGCTGGGACGACTGCGTGGAGATGGCCCGCGACCAGATCCGCGAGGGCGCCCACATGCTGGACCTGTGCGTCGACTACGTCGGCCGCGACGGCGTCGCCGACATGGCCGAGCTGGCCGGCCGCTTCGCGACCGCCTCGACGCTGCCCGTCGTGCTGGACTCCACCGAGGTCGACGTGATCCGCGCCGGGCTGGAGAAGCTCGGCGGCCGGGCCGTCATCAACTCCGTCAACTACGAGGACGGCGACGGCCCCGACTCGCGCTTCGCCCGCGTCACCGCGCTCGCCCGGGAGCACGGCGCCGCGCTGATGGCGCTGACCATCGACGAGGAGGGCCAGGCGCGCACCGCCGAGCACAAGGTCGCCATCGCCGAGCGGCTGATCGCCGACCTCACCGGCAACTGGGGCATCCACGAGTCCGACATCCTCATCGACTGCCTGACGTTCACCATCTGCACCGGCCAGGAGGAGTCCCGCGGCGACGGCGTCGCCACCATCGAGGCGATCCGCGAACTCAAGCGCCGCCACCCCGACGTACAGACCACGCTCGGCCTGTCGAACATCTCCTTCGGCCTCAACCCCGCCGCCCGGGTCGTGCTCAACTCCGTCTTCCTCGACGAGTGCGTCAAGGCCGGCCTCGACTCGGCGATCGTGCACGCCAGCAAGATCCTGCCGATCGCCCGGCTGGCGGAGGAGGAGGTCCAGGTCTGCCTCGACCTCATCCACGACCGGCGCCGCCCGGCGCAGGGCGACGAGCCCGCGTACGACCCGCTGCAGCGCCTCCTGGAGCTGTTCGAGGGCGTCGACACCAAGTCGATGAAGGCCGGCCGGGCCGAGGAGCTGGCCGCGCTGCCGCTCGCGGAGCGGCTGAAGCGGCGGATCATCGACGGCGAGAAGAACGGCCTGGAGGCCGACCTCGACGCCGCGCTTGAGGAGCGGCCGGCCCTGGACATCGTCAACGACACGCTGCTCGACGGCATGAAGGTGGTCGGCGAGCTGTTCGGCTCCGGGCAGATGCAGCTGCCGTTCGTGCTGCAGTCCGCCGAGGTGATGAAGACCGCGGTCGCCTATCTGGAGCCGCACATGGAGAAGGTCGAGGACGGCGAGGGCGGCTCCGGCAAGGGCACGATCGTGCTGGCCACCGTGCGCGGCGACGTGCACGACATCGGCAAGAACCTCGTCGACATCATCCTGTCCAACAACGGCTACAACGTGGTCAACCTCGGTATCAAGCAGCCGGTCTCGGCCATCCTGGAGGCCGCCGAGGAGCACGCGGCGGACGTGATCGGGATGTCCGGGCTGCTGGTGAAGTCCACGGTGATCATGAAGGAGAACCTGGAGGAGCTGAACCAGCGCCGGCTGGCCTCCCGCTTCCCGGTGATCCTCGGCGGCGCCGCGCTCACCCGCGCGTACGTCGAGCAGGATCTCCACGAGGTCTACGAGGGCGAGGTCCGCTACGCCCGCGACGCCTTCGAGGGGTTGCGCCTCATGGACGCCCTCATCGGCGTCAAGCGCGGCATCCCCGGCGTCGAGCTGCCCGAGCTGCGCCCCCGCCGGGTACGCGCCGCCACGCCCGCGCCCGCCGAGCCGGACGAGGGCGCTCCCGCCCGCTCCGACGTGGCCACCGACGTCCCCGTGCCGGCCCCGCCGTTCTGGGGCACCCGGGTCGTCAAGGGGATCCAGCAGGCCGACTACGCCTCCTGGCTGGACGAGGGCGCGCTGTTCAAGGGCCAGTGGGGGCTGAAGGCGCCGCGCGGCGGCGACGGCCCCTCGTACGAGGACCTGGTGGCCACCGAGGGCCGGCCGCGGCTGCGCGGGCTGCTGGACCGGCTGCAGACCGGCAACCTCCTGGAGGCGGCCGTCGTCTACGGCTACTTCCCGTGCGTCTCCAAGGGCGACGACCTGATCGTCCTGGGCGAGGACGGCAGCGAGCGCACCCGCTTCACCTTCCCGCGGCAGCGGCGCGGGCGGCGGCTGTGCCTCGCGGACTTCTTCCGGCCGGAGGAGTCCGGCGAGACGGACGTCGTCGGGTTCCAGATCGTCACCGTCGGCTCCAGGATCGGCGAGGCCACCGCCGAGCTGTTCGCCGCCGACTCGTACCGCGAGTACCTGGAGCTGCACGGGCTCTCCGTGCAGCTCGCCGAGGCGCTGGCGGAGTACTGGCACGCGCGGGTACGCGCCGAGCTGGGCTACGGCGGCGAGGACCCGGCGGAGATCGAGGACATGTTCGCGCTGAAGTACCGCGGCGCCCGGTTCTCGCTCGGCTACGGCGCCTGCCCGGACCTGGAGGACCGGGCGAAGATCGCCGGGCTGCTGGAGCCGGAGCGGATCGGCGTGCAGCTCTCCGAGGAGTTCCAGCTGCACCCGGAGCAGTCCACGGACGCGATCGTGATCCACCACCCCGAGGCGAAGTACTTCAACGCCCGCTGAGCGCGCCCCGGCCGTCTCGCCGGGCGCCTTCCGGACCGTCGGCCTACACTGGTCTGTCCGGAACAGGCCGGTCGCCGCTGGCGGCCGGCCTTTGCGCCCCTTCGAGGGAGGTGAGCGGATGACCAGCAGCATCCCCGCTGAAGGCACCCGAACGGCCGAGGGCACCGCCCCGGTCCGCCGCGTGCGCTCCGCCCGCGGGACGACGCCGCAGGCCGTGCTGCTCGACATGGACGGCACCCTGGTCGACACCGAGGGCTTCTGGTGGGCCGCCGAGGTCTCGGTCTTCGCCGAGTTCGGCCACACGCTGAACGAGGAGCAGCGCCAGGTCGTCGTCGGCGGCCCGATGTCGCGCAGCGCCGCCTACCTCATCGCCTCGACCGGCGCCGACATCGCGCTGCCCGAGCTGACCACCCGGCTGAACACCCGCTTCGAGGAGCTGGTCGACGGCAACGTGCCCCTCATGCCCGGCGCCCGCCGGCTGCTCACCGAACTCGCCGCGCACGACGTGCCCACGGCCCTGGTCTCCGCCTCCCACCGGCGCATCATCGACCGGGTGCTGCGCTCGCTGGGCCCGGAGTCCTTCCAGTTCACCGTCGCCGGCGACGAGATCCCGCGGACGAAGCCCCACCCCGACCCGTACCTGCACGCCGCCGCCGCCCTCGGCGCCGACCCGCGGCACTGCGCCGTGGTGGAGGACACCCTCACCGGCGTGACGGCGGCGGAGGCGGCCGGCTGCGCCGTCGTGGCGGTGCCGTCGGTGGCGCCCATCGAGCCCGCGCCGGGACGGCACCTCGTGCGCTCCCTCACGGAAGTCGATCTCCCCCTTCTCCGCTCCGTGGTCGAGCGCCTCCGGTGAGAAAGCGGCGGAGAAACTCCGCGCAGCGGCACATGTATTGTGCGTGACGAAAGCTCTTACCCCATTGCGGCTGCGGGGCGCGGATTCGCCAGGGTGAGCTTTCTCACGTGCACAGCTCTCGACAGGCGGGGTGGAGTGTGCAGCAGGCTGCCTGAGAGGCCCCTGTCGGGTCGCCCTGTGCCCGGTTTGATGAGGGTTCGCGGCCATTGTTCCCGCGTCCGGTTATCGGCAGAGTGCCGGGCGTAATCGGCGCGTGATTCCTTCTCAACTTCCCTGCTGCCCGGCCCGGCTGGGTGCTGCGGCTAATCTCTCCGGGGACGTCAGAGGGAGAATGCCGACCATGATTCGTAAGTCGTTGGTGCTGCCCGCACTGCTGGGTATGCTCGCCCCGGTTCTCGCCTCCTGCGGCATGGTGGGCGGCTCCGGCGGAGACGGCGACGCGATATCCGTCGGCACCACCGACAAGCTGGAGCTGACGGACGAGAACCCGGCCCCGCTCGACCCGGCGACGGCGTACGACATCAACTCCTGGAACGTGCTGCACAACACCTTCCAGACGCTGATGCGGATGCCGCGTTCGGGCTCGGAGCCCGAGCCCGACGCCGCCGAGCAGTGCGTCTTCACCGACCGGCGCAGCGAGCAGTACCGCTGCACGCTCCGCGACGGCCTGACGTTCACCAACGGCCACGACCTGACGGCCGAGGACGTGAAGTTCTCGATCGAGCGGATGCTGAAGATCAAGTACCCCAACGGCCCGTTCTCGCTGCTCACCAACGTCGACACCGTGGAGACCCCCGACGCGCGGACCGTCGTCTTCCACCTCAAGACGCCGGACGCGACGTTCCCGCTCAAGCTCGCCACCCCCGCCGCGGCCATCGTCGACAGCGAGGTCTACGAGAAGGACCAGCTCTACGAGGGCTTCGAGATCGCCGGCTCCGGCCCGTACAGCCTGCGGGTGGAGCACGACGACGACGTCGCCACCAAGGCCGTCTACAGCGGCAACGACGACTACAAGGGCGAGGTCGAGCGGCAGAACGACGCGGTCGAGGTCCGCTACTTCGACGGCTCCAAGAGCATGGAGGACGCCATCACCGGCGGCGACATCGACGTGATGAGCCGCAGCCTGAAGCCGGAGCAGATCAACCGTCTCGACGACGCCACCGACGGCGACATCAGACTCTACGAGACGCCCGGCGCGGAGATCGCCTACCTCGTCTTCGACGTGCAGAACCCGACCGTCCGGGACCGGGCCGTACGCCAGGCGATGGCCGAGGTGATCGACAGGACGAAGCTCGCACGCGGCGTCTACCAGCGCACCGTCGACCCGCTCTTCGCGATGATCCCGCGCGGCATCATCGGCCACAACACCTCCTTCCACGACGCCTACGGCGACCGCCCGGACGTCGACAGAGCCCGCGAGCGGCTGCGGGAGGCGGGCGTCGAGACGCCCGTCAAGCTCACCCTGAACTACACCACCGACCACTACGGCGAGACGACGAAGACCGAGTTCGAGGAGCTGCGCGACCAGCTCAACGAGTCCGGCCTCTTCGACACCACCATCAAGGGCGAGACCTGGGAGACGTACAAGAAGGACTACGCGGAGAACCGCTACGCCGTGTACGGCCTGCACTGGTACCCCGACTTCCCGGACCCCGACACGTTCACCGGACCGTTCGTCGGCGAGGAGAACTTCACCTACAACAACTACTCGAGCGCCATCATCGAGGACCTCATCCCGCGGACCCGCCAGGAGGCACAGCGGGAGCGCACGACGGACAGCTTCGAGCAGATCCAGGACGTCCTCGCCATCGACGTCCCGTACCTCCCGCTCTGGCAGGGCAAGCAGTACATCGCGGCGCGCGACACCGTCACGGGGGCGGAATGGGCGCTCAACTCGTCGTCGACGCTGCAGCTGTGGGAGCTGCGGCGCGGACTGGGCGAGTAGGGGCCACCGGCAGTGCCGCGCCGGCAGAGAACCGACCCCGAGTGAAGGAACCCACACACGTGAACAAGGCTGTCCAGCGGCTCGCCCCACCCCTCGGCGCCGCCATGGCCACCGTCCTGCTCGCCGCCGGCTGCGGCTCGGACTCCGGATCGGGGGCCGGCTCAGGCGACGCGGTGGTGATGGGGATGACCGACGAGGTCACGGCCATCGACCCCGCGGCGGGCTACGACCCCGGCTCCTGGCTGGTGTTCAACAACGTCTTCCAGTCCCTGCTGAGCTTCCCCAAGGGCGCCACGGAGCCCGAGCCGGAGGCGGCCGAGGAGTGCTCCTTCGAGGACGCCGACAGCCGCGTCTACACCTGCACCCTGCAGGACGGGCTGACGTTCTCCAACGGCTCGGAACTCACCTCCGAGGACGTGGAGTTCTCCTTCGAGCGCACCCTCGGCATCAACGACCCCGCGGGCCCCGCCATCATGCTCGACTCGATCGAAGCGATCGAGACGCCCGACGAGCGGACCGTGACCTTCCGGCTGGGCTACCCCGACGCGACCTTCCCCATGAAGATCGCCTCCGGCGCCGGGTCGATCGTCGACAGCGAGTCCTACCCCAAGGACAAGCTCCGCGAGGGCGACAAGGCCGTCGGCTCGGGACCGTACAAGCTGGACTCCTACCAGGAGGGCAAGGAGGCCGTGTTCTCCGTCAACTCCGGCTACCAGGGCACCGCCGAGGTGCAGAACTCCGGGATGACGCTGAAGCTGTACGGCGGCGACGACGGCGACGACGAGCTGAAGGCGGACCTGGAGAACGGCGACGTCGACCTGGCCTACCGCGGCCTGGCGATGCAGGACATCGCCGAGCTGCAGGACCAGACCGGGGCCGGCCAGAAGATCCAGCTCGTCGAGGGCACCAGCGCCGAGGTGCAGCACCTGGTCTTCAACATGGACGACCCGGTCGCAGGCAACCCCGCGGTGCGCAAGGCGTTCGCGTACCTCATCGACCGCAACGCGCTCGTCCGCGAGGTCTACCAGGGCACCGCGGAGGAGCTGTACTCGATCGTCCCGGCCGGCATCACCGGCCACAACACCGCCTTCTACGACACCTACGGCGACCGGCCCGACCCGGCGAAGGCCGAGCAGGTGCTGCGCGAGGCGGGCGTCGACGAGAAGGTGCGGGTGACGCTGCACGCCACGCCCGAGCGCTACGGGCCCGGCACGGTGCCGGCCTTCAAGCTGATCGCCAAGCAGCTCAACGACAGCGGGCTGTTCGAGGCGGACGTGGAGTCCGTGCCGCTGGACGAGTTCGAGAAGGGCGTCGCCCAGGGCGCGTACGGCGTGTACGTCAAGGGCTGGGTGCCGGACTACCCGGACCCCGACAACTTCACCTCGCCCTTCTTCGGCGAGGGCAACGTGCTGGCCAACAACTACGACCCGGGCCGCATCACCGGGGAGCTGATCCCGGCGGCCGCGGCGCAGTCGGAGCGCACCGCCACCGTGGACGCGTACGGCGAGCTGCAGGACATCGTCGCCGACGAACTGCCGGTGATCCCGCTGTGGCAGGGCAAGCAGTACGCGGCCGCCAAGGAGAACATCCTCGGCCTGGAGTGGACGCTGGACGCCTCGACGGTCTTCCGGTTCTGGGAGATCTCGAAGGGCGCGGAGTGACCGCCCACCGGGCCCGGTGACGCCCCTCCCGGCCTGATCCGTGCCGCCCCGGCGAGCGGAGTCCTCCGCGGCGGAGGACTCCCGGTCCCTCAGGACCCGCCGGGGCGCACCAGTCCGCTCTCGTACGCGTACACCGCGGCCTGCACCCGGTCGCGCAGGCTCAGCTTGGTCAGCACGTGGCCCACGTGCGTCTTGACGGTCGTCTCGCTGACGAACAGGTCGGCGGCGATCTCCGCGTTCGACAGCCCGCGGGCCACCAGCTTGAGCACCTCGACCTCGCGCTCGGTGAGCGTGTCCAGGGAGTCCGGCACGTCCTGCTCGCCCGTCGGCAGCTTGGTCGCGAACTTGTCGAGCAGCCGCTTGGTGATGCTCGGGGCCAGCATCGCGTCCCCCGCGGCGACCACGCGGATCGCCTGCACCAGCTCGCCGGCCGGCGCGTCCTTCAGCAGGAAGCCGCTGGCCCCGGCGCGCAGCGCCTCCACCACGTACTCGTCGAGGTCGAAGGTGGTCAGCACCAGCACCTTCGCGGGGCCGTCCCGGCCGGCGCCGGTGATCTGCCGGGTGGCCTCCACGCCGTCCATGCGGGGCATCCGGATGTCCATCAGCACCACGTCCGGCTGCAGCGCCCGGACCTGGTCGAGCGCCTGCAGCCCGTCGCCGGCCTCGCCGACGACGGCGATGTCCTGCTCCGCCTCCAGGATCATGCGGAAGCCGGTGCGCAGCAGCGGCTGGTCGTCGACGAGCAGGACGCGGATGGCCACAGGGTCTCCTCTTCCTCGGCCGGACCGGACTGTCAGGCGGTGTCCATTCTGCCCTGTCCGGCGTCCCCGTCCCCGGCCGGGCGGGGCTGCGGCAGGCCCGGTGCGGCCGGGTCGGGGACGGGAAGCGGATACGGCGGCGGGGTGCCGCCGAAGGACGGGCAGGCGGCCTTGAAGTCGCACCAGTCGCAGAGCCGGCCGGGCCTGGGCCGCCAGTCGCCGCTCTCCGTCGCCCGCTGGATCGCCTGCCACAGGGCGTGCACCTTGCGCTCCACGCCGCGCAGGTCGGCCGCGTCCGGGTCGTACGTCAGGACGTCGCCGCTGCCCAGGTAGACCAGCTGGAGCCGGCGCGGGACGCTGCCGCGCAGCCGCCACAGCACGAGCGCGTAGAACTTGATCTGGAACAGGGCGTCGGCGGCGTACTCCGGGGGCGGCGCCTTGCCGGTCTTGTAGTCCACGACCCGGACCTCGCCGGTCGGCGCCACGTCGACGCGGTCGATGACGCCGCGCAGCTTCAGCCCGGAGGCCAGCACCGTCTCCACGAACAGCTCCCGCTCCGCGGGCTCCAGCCGCACCGGGTCCTCCAGCGTGAACCACCGCTCGACGAGCTGCTCGGCCCCGGCCAGCCACTCCGCCAGCCGCGCCGCGGCCCCGTCCGGCCCGTCGTCGGCGCCGCCGTCGCCCTCGTCACCGCCGCCCCCGTCACCGCGGCCCCCGTCCGGGGCTGCCGCGCCCGCCCCGTCCGTCTCGTCGGCCCCGTCCGTGAACAGCTCCGCCAGCTCCGGACGGTCCGCGAGCATCCGATCCCACGCCGGCGCCACCAGCGCCCGCGCCCGCGGCGGCGTACGCTCGGCAGCAGGGGCGTCGAAGAGCCGCTCCAGCACCGCGTGCACCAGCGTCCCGCGGGCCGCGGAGGCGCGCGGCTTCTCCGGAAGCCTGTCGATCACCCGGTAGCGGTACATCAGCGGGCAGGTCATGAAGTCCGCCGCGCGGGAGGGAGACAGTGCCTGGGGCGGCGCAGGGGCCCGTGGGCCGTCCGGCCGGGCGTCCTCCCCGGGCGGCGGCGGGACGGGGTCCACAGGGTGGTTCCCGGTGTCGGTGCGGGTACTCATGGTGTACGACCCTAGGGCCCGGCACCGACATCCGGCGGCATACCATGCAGGCCGGGCGGTGAGCAGGAAACGGGGCGCCGCGAACGGGCAGGAGTGGGATTTCGTGAGCGAGGAGCGCAGGGGCGATCGGCCCGGCCGCGGCGGCGGCATCCTCATGGGCCGCCCCTTCGGCGTGCCCGTGTACGTCGCCCCGAGCTGGTTCGTCGTCGCCGCGCTCATCACCTGGGTCTTCGGCGGCCAGCTGGAGCGGGTCCTGCCCGACCTGGGCGCCCTGCGGTACCTCATCGCCCTGTTCTTCGCCGTCGCGTTCTACGCCTCCGTACTCGTCCACGAGCTGGCCCACACCCGCGTCGCGATCCACTACAAGCTCCCCGTGCGCCGTATCCAGCTGCAGTTCTTCGGCGGCGTCTCGGAGATCGAGAAGGAGTCGGAGACCCCGGGCCGCGAGTTCTGGCTCGCGTTCGCGGGCCCCCTGCTCTCGCTGGTCCTCGCCGGCGGCTTCTTCGGCGCCCTGCAGCTCGTCGAGGAGGACACGGTGCCCGCCGTGCTGCTCGCGGCGCTGACGATCTCCAACTTCATCGTGGCCGTCTTCAACCTGCTGCCCGGCCTGCCGCTGGACGGCGGCCGGATGCTGCGCGCCCTGGTGTGGAAGGTCAGCGGGAAGCCCATGACCGGCACCGTCGTCGCCGCCTGGGTGGGCCGCGCGCTGGCCGTGGCCACGCTCATCGGGCTGCCGCTGTTCACCCACTCCCGGGCGTCCGACCCCGGCAGCTTCGACACCGTCACCGACGCCCTGCTGGCGGCGATCCTGGCCGCGATCATCTGGACCGGCGCCGGCAACAGCCTGCGCATGGCCCGGCTGCGCGAGCGGCTGCCCGACCTGCGCGCCCGCGCGCTCACCCGCCGGGCGGCGCCCGTCACCGCCGACACCCCGCTGTCCGAGGCGCTGCGCCGGGCCGACGCGGCCGGCGCCCGCGCCCTCGTCGTCGTCAACGGCCGCGGCGACCCCACCGGCGTCGTACGCGGCGCTGCCATCGCGCAGACGCCCGCCCACCGCCGCCCCTGGGTGGCCGTCAGCGCGCTCTCGCAGGACCTCACCGACGAGATGAAGGTCTCCGCGGAGCTGACCGGTGAGCAGCTGCTCGAACACCTGCGCGAGAGCCCGCACAGCGAGTACCTCGTGCTGGAGGAGACCGGCCACATCTACGGCGTGCTCGCCACCGCCGACGTCGAGCGCGCCTTCGTCGCCGCGATGGCCCGCCCGCAGCCCTGACCTCCCCCGGCCGGTAGGCTGAGCCGCATGTCCGAGCCGACCGGTGCCGCCCGCCGCCGCGGGCCCTTCCAGGTCGGGGACCAGGTACAGCTCACCGACCCCAAGGGCCGCCACTACACGTTCACGCTCGAAGCCGGGAAGTCCTTCCACACCCACAAGGGCTCCTTCCCGCACGACGAGCTGATCGGCGCCCCCGAGGGAACCGTCGTGCGCACCACGGGCAACGTCCCGTACCTCGCGCTGCGCCCCCTGCTCCCCGACTACGTCCTGTCCATGCCGCGCGGAGCGGCCGTCGTCTACCCCAAGGACGCCGGCCAGATCCTGGCGTTCGCCGACGTCTTCCCCGGCGCCCGCGTGGTCGAGGCGGGGGTCGGCTCCGGATCGCTGACCAGCTTCCTCCTGCGGGCCGTCGGCGACAGCGGCATGCTGCACTCCTACGAGCGCCGCGCGGACTTCGCCGACGTAGCCCGGCAGAACGTCGAGCGCTACTTCGGCGGCCCGCACCCCGCCTGGCAGCTCACCGTCGGCGACCTGCAGGACAACCTGTCCGACACCGACGTCGACCGCGTCGTGCTCGACATGCTCGCGCCCTGGGAGTGCCTGGACGCCGTCGCCAAGGCCCTCGTGCCCGGCGGCATCCTCTGCGCGTACGTCGCCACCACCACCCAGCTGGCCCGCACCGTGGAGTCCATCCGCGAGCACGGCAACTTCAACGAGCCGCAGGCGTGGGAGACCATGCTGCGCAACTGGCACGTCGAGGGCCTGGCCGTACGCCCCGACCACCGCATGATCGGCCACACCGGCTTCCTGCTCACCGCCCGCAGGCTCGCCGACGGCGTCGAGCCGCCGCTGCGCCGCCGCCGGCCCGCGAAGGGGGCGTACGGGGAGGACTACACCGGCCCCGGCGGCCAGCGGGCGCCCGCGGCGGGCTGACCCGGCACGGCGGCGGCCCGGCGGCAGCCCGGCAGCGACACGGAAGAAGCACGGAAGAAGCACGGAAGAAGGCACAGAAGGGCACGGAAGCAGCCGGGAAGCGGCATGGGCCGTTCCGCGGGCGGCCGGGGTATGACACCATGCTGCCCTCCCCACGGCCCTCCCAGCCCTCCCAGGAGCCTCACCCGTGCAGCCTCTGCCCGGCGCCGACCTCCCGCACACGCACCCCCGCGCGGTGCACTGGATCGCCACCGCCGCCGCCATGGCCGGCGTCATCGCCCTCGCCGCGCTCATCCAGCCCCCGACCGTGGCCGCCGGCAACGCCGGCAACGACGGTGCCGGCGGCCACGCCGGCAGACCGGCGCCCGGACCGGACGCCACCGCCGTCACCTATCCGGTGGACTGCGCGGACACCGAGCCGGAGGTCGTCAGGCACGGCTCGGCCGACTTCGACGCCGACGGCCGCGCCGAGACCGTGGCCGTGGTGCGCTGCCGCGCCGCCGCCGGCACCCCGCCCAGCGGGATGTACGTCGTGTCCGCCGCCGCGAAGCCCGGGCAGTCACCGAGCGTGACCGAAACCCTGCTCGACCCCGGCGAGGGGATGAGCGTCGGCGAATTCGCTGTCCGCGAAAACGAGATTTCGGCCACCCTCCTCGGCTACTCCTCGCCCGACGTCCCCCGCAGCAAGCCGGACAAGCAGCGCAAGGTGACCTGGACGTGGGAGAACGGCCGCTTCCGCCTGACCGCGGAACCGGTGCCCGGCACCCGGGTCTGAGCCGCTCCCGGCACCCCCGCCGCACCGCCTTCCCGCCGGTGGCCGGAACGGCCGGGAGGCCACTCGTGGCCCCGCTGCAATTCCAGGCACCCTGGGCGGGTGTTGAGCGTTGTAGACGAAACAAATGGCTGCTTTCCGATGTTACTGATTGGGTATTTGCCTGGCGTGAGGACGGGCGCACGGGTGAAGATCGGATGCACCCCGACCGTCTTTGTGATCTAGGGGTTTCAAGTGGGACGCGGCCAGGTAGGGTCAGGAAGCGTCCAGCTCCCCTTGGAGGAGGTGAGGACCGTGGCAGCCCACGACGACGACACCAACCGCGGCATCCGGCCGGGTCGAGGGTCCGAAGACCCTGCCGGTCAGGTCGCCTACCTTGAGCAGGAGATCGCCGTCCTGCGACGAAAGCTCGCCGACTCGCCGCGACACACGAGGATCCTCGAAGAGCGCATCGTCGAGTTGCAGACCAACCTCGCCGGAGTGTCCGCGCAGAACGAGCGCCTGGCCAACACTCTCCGTGAGGCCCGCGACCAGATCGTCGCCCTCAAGGAGGAAGTCGACCGGCTGGCCCAGCCGCCCGCCGGCTTCGGCGTCTTCCTGGAGGCGGGCGACGACGGCACGGCGGACATCTTCACCGGCGGCCGCAAGCTGCGGGTGAACGTCAGCCCCAGCGTGGAGCTGGAGGAGCTGCGCCGCGGGCAGGAGCTGATGCTCAACGAGGCGCTGAACGTGGTCGAGGCCATGGAGTTCGAGCGCTCCGGGGACATCGTCACCCTGAAGGAGATCCTGGAGGACGGCGAGCGCGCCCTCGTGATGGGGCACACCGACGAGGAGAAGGTGGTGCGGCTGGCCGAGCCGCTGCTGCACACCACCATCCGCGCCGGCGACGCCCTGCTGCTGGAGCCCCGCTCCGGGTACGTCTACGAGGTCATCCCCAAGAGCGAGGTCGAGGAGCTGGTCCTCGAAGAGGTCCCCGACATCGACTACACCAAGATCGGCGGCCTGGGCAACCAGATCGAGCTGATCAGGGACGCCGTCGAGCTGCCCTACCTCTACCCCGACCTCTTCAAGGAGCACGAGCTGCGGCCCCCCAAGGGCGTGCTGCTCTACGGCCCGCCCGGCTGCGGGAAGACGCTGATCGCCAAGGCGGTCGCCAACTCCCTGGCCAAGAAGGTCGCCGAACACACCGGCCGCCCCGCGGGCAAGAGCTACTTCCTGAACATCAAGGGCCCCGAGCTGCTGAACAAGTACGTCGGCGAGACCGAGCGGCACATCCGCCTGGTCTTCCAGCGGGCCCGGGAGAAGGCCAGCGAGGGCACCCCCGTCATCGTCTTCTTCGACGAGATGGACTCCCTCTTCCGCACCCGCGGCTCCGGCGTCAGCTCGGACGTGGAGAACACCATCGTCCCGCAGCTGCTCTCCGAGATCGACGGCGTGGAGGGCCTGGAGAACGTCATCGTCATCGGCGCCTCGAACCGCGAGGACATGATCGACCCCGCCATCCTCCGCCCCGGCCGCCTCGACGTGAAGATCAAGATCGAGCGCCCGGACGCCGAGGCCGCGAAGGACATCTTCTCGAAGTACCTGACCCGGACCCTGCCGCTGCACGCCGAGGACATGGCCGAGCACGGCGGCTCGCCGGAGGCCACGGTCGACGCGATGATCCAGTCCGTCGTCGAGCAGATGTACGCCGAGTCCGAGGAGAACAGGTTCCTGGAGGTCACCTACGCCAACGGTGACAAGGAAGTGCTGTACTTCAAGGACTTCAACTCCGGCGCCATGATCGAGAACATCGTGGACCGCGCCAAGAAGATGGCCATCAAGGCCTTCCTCGACCACAACCAGAAGGGCCTGCGCGTCTCCCACCTGCTCGCCGCCTGCGTCGACGAGTTCAAGGAGAACGAGGACCTGCCCAACACGACCAACCCCGACGACTGGGCCCGGATCTCCGGAAAGAAGGGCGAGCGGATCGTGTTCATCCGCACCCTCGTCACCGGAAAGCAGGGCGCGGACACCGGCCGGTCGATCGATACCGTGGCGAACACCGGTCAGTACCTGTAAATGCGGCGATCCGGCTGCGGGGGGCACCACACGGCCGCCCGCAGCCGGACACGTATTTCCACGGGCACAAACGGACCGGAGCAAAGACTGTAATGATCTCCCCACCGCCGCTAAGGCGTTCTAGGCTCTTCCCCATCGGCGCGTCGCGCAGCGTATCGCCGCAGCGGGGACCACGCGTGCCGCAGACGCAGCGGTACTTGAGTACCGTCCAGGGCCGGGGGCGGTACCGGGCAAGGAGGGCCGCATGACCGTACGGCGAGTAATGGGCATCGAGACGGAGTACGGGATCTCCGTACCGGGCCACCCCAACGCCAATGCCATGCTCACCTCATCCCAGGTCGTCAACGCCTACGCGGCGGCGATGCACCGGGCGCGACGCGCCCGCTGGGACTTCGAGGAGGAGAACCCGCTGCGGGACGCCCGCGGCTTCGACCTCGCCCGCGAGGCCGCCGACGCCAGCCAGCTGACCGACGAGGACATCGGCCTCGCCAACGTCATCCTCACCAACGGCGCCCGGCTCTACGTCGACCACGCCCACCCCGAGTACAGCGCACCGGAGGTCACCAACCCCCGCGACGCCGTCCTGTGGGACAAGGCGGGCGAACGCATCATGGCCGAGGCCGCGGAACGCGCGGCCCAGATGCCCGGCGCACAGCCGATCCACCTCTACAAGAACAACACCGACAACAAGGGCGCCTCCTACGGCTGCCACGAGAACTACCTGATGAAGCGGGAAACCCCCTTCTCGGACATCGTGCGCCACCTGACGCCCTTCTTCGTCTCCCGCCAGGTCTTCGCCGGCGCCGGCCGCGTCGGCCTCGGCCAGGACGGCAACGAACACGGCTTCCAGCTCAGCCAGCGCACCGACTACTTCGAGGTCGAGGTCGGCCTGGAGACCACCCTCAAACGCCCCATCATCAACACCCGCGACGAGCCCCACGCGGACGCCGAGAAATACCGCAGGCTGCACGTCATCATCGGCGACGCGAACCTGTCCGAGACCTCCACCTACCTCAAGCTCGGCACCACCGCCCTCGTGCTGTCCATGATCGAGGACGATTTCATCGCCGTCGACCTCGCCGTCGAACAGCCGGTGCGCACCCTGCACCAGGTCTCCCACGACCCCACGCTGCGCCACCAGGTCGTGCTGCGCAGCGGCCGCACGCTCACCGCCGTCCAGCTCCAGATGGAGTACTGCGAGCTGGCCCGCAAATACGTCGAGGAGCGCTACGGCGCCGACGCGGACGACCAGACCAAGGACGTGCTCACCCGCTGGGAGGACACCCTCAACCGGCTGGAAGCCGACCCCATGAGCCTCTCCGGCGAACTGGACTGGCTGGCCAAGCTGGAGCTGCTGGAGGGCTACCGGCGCCGCGACAGCCTGGACTGGGACGCGGCCCGCCTGGCCCTGGTCGACCTGCAGTACGCCGACGTGCGCCCGGAGAAGGGTCTGTACAACCGCCTGGCGAGCCGCGGGCGCGTCAAGCGGCTGCTGGCCGAGGAGGACGTCCTGCGGGCCGTGAAGAGCCCGCCCGAGGACACCCGGGCGTACTTCCGCGGCCGCTGCCTGGAGCAGTACGCGGACGACGTCGCCGCGGCCTCCTGGGACTCGGTGATCTTCGACCTGCCGGGCCGCGACTCGCTGCAGCGGGTACCGACGCTGGAACCCCTGCGGGGTACCCGCAACCACGTCAAGGAGCTGCTGGACCGCTGCCGCACGGCGGAGGAGCTGGTACGGGTCCTGTCCGGCGGCTGAAGCCGGGACGGACCGGGCTAAAGGCGGCGCGGAGGGGAATCATCCGGGTGGTCTCCGAGCGTTGAGAGAGCACCGGGCCGATGTCGGGCCCAGCTTGTAGGGTCGGATCTTGCAGGGCGACGCAGTCAGGACCATCGGGCTACACCGAGCGGGGTGAGGGAAATGGCGACCAAGGACAGCGGCGGTGGTCAGCAGAAGGCCACGCGGTCCCAGGAAGAGGTCGAGGAGCAGGCGCAGGACGCCGAGGTCTCCGAGGACCTGAAGGAACGGCAGGAGAAGCTGTCGGAGGACGTGGACTCGGTTCTCGACGAGATCGACGACGTCTTGGAGGAGAACGCCGAGGACTTCGTGCGGTCCTTCGTGCAAAAGGGCGGACAGTAGGAAATACCGGACGTCGACCACGACCGTGAGACAGGTAGGGTCCGGGGGCGTACCGTGCTTCAGCCGCACCGCAACCCTCGGGCAGTTCAAGGACCGGCCGGACGTCATCAGGCGTGCCGCCGCATACGTGGAAGGAACCGTGTGGAAGCCAACCCTCGGAGCACCGGGCGCCTGCCAGCAGCCTTCCTGACGCCGGGCTCGTCCTCGTTCATGGACTTCCTGGGCGCGCACACCCCGGCCGCCCTGCCGGGCAACCGGGACCTGCCGCCCGTGAAGGGCGCCGTCGAGGCGCCGCACGGCACCACCATCGTGGCCGTGACCTTCCCCGGCGGGGTCGTGCTCGCCGGGGACCGGCGGGCCACGATGGGCAACATGATCGCTCAGCGTGACATCGAGAAGGTCTTCCCCGCCGACGAGTTCTCGGCCATCGGCATCGCCGGCACCGCGGGTGTCGCCGTCGAGATGGTGCGGCTGTTCCAGCTGGAGCTGGAGCACTTCGAGAAGGTCGAGGGCGCGCAGCTCTCGCTGGAGGGCAAGGCCAACAGGCTGTCCACGATGATCCGGTCCAACCTGGGCATGGCCATGCAGGGACTGGCCGTGCTGCCGCTCTTCGCCGGGTGGGACCCGGCCCGCGAGAAGGGCCGCATCTTCTCGTACGACGTGACGGGCGGCCGGACCGAGGAGCGCGGCTTCGCGACCGTGGGCTCCGGGTCGGTGTTCGCCCGCGGGGCGCTGAAGAAGCTCTTCACCGACGAGCTGACGGAGGAGCAGGCGGCCACCGTCGTCGTCCAGGCCCTGTACGACGCCGCGGACGACGACTCCGCCACCGGCGGGCCCGACATGACCCGGCGCATCTACCCCGTCGTCACGTCCATCACCGACGAGGGGTTCCGCCGGCTCACCGAGGCCGAGGTCTCCGGGATCGCCCGCTCGGTGGTCGACCGCAGGCTGGAGCTGCCCGACGGCCCGCGCGCCCCCGTGCTCTGACGGCGCGGGCCCACGTGATTTCCCACCGAGCAGAGAGGGACGGATAAGCCGGTGTCGACACCGTTCTATGTCTCACCCCAGCAGGCCATGGCGGACCGTGCGGAGTACGCCCGCAAGGGTATTGCGCGCGGGCGCAGCGTGGTCGTGCTGCAGTACCGCGACGGCATTCTCTTCGTCGCCGAGAACCCGTCCCGGGCTCTGCACAAGGTCAGCGAGATCTACGACAGGATCGCCTTCGCCGCCGTCGGCAAGTACAACGAGTTCGAGAACCTCCGCATCGGCGGTGTCCGCTATGCGGACCTGCGGGGGTACACGTACGACCGTGAGGACGTCACCGCCCGGGGTCTGGCGAACGTCTACGCCCAGACGCTCGGCACCATCTTCTCCAGCGGTGCGGAGAAGCCGTACGAGGTGGAGCTGATCGTCGCGGAGGTGGGGGAGTCCCCCGCCGACGACCAGATCTTCCGGCTGCCGCACGACGGGTCGATCGTGGACGAGCACGGGTCGGTGGCCGTCGGCGGCAACGCCGACCAGATCAGCAGCTATCTCGACCAGCGGCACCGCGAGGGTCTGACGCTGGCGGAGGGCCTGAAGCTGGCGGCGGAGTCGCTGGCCCGGGACAACAACGGCGGTGAGCGGGAGCTGACGTCGAAGCAGCTGGAGGTGGCGGTTCTCGACCGCAACCGGTCGCAGCAGCGGAAGTTCCGGCGGATTCTCGGCACGCAGCTCTCCCGGCTGCTGGAGGAGGACGACGACGGCTCCGGGGATGCTGCCGGGGACGCGGACGCCGAGGACGCCCCTGAGGCCGCGGACGCCGCCGAGACCGGCGACACCGCGGACGCCGGGGACGGCGCCGCGGAGGAGCCGGGCGAGGACTCCGGCAAGAAGAAGAAATAGCCGTACGGCATCGAACGGGCGGGCCCTGCCACGGGCCCGCCCGTCGCCGTGCCCGCGCCGGCGCCCGGTGGCGGGCGGCTAGGTGCCGGGCGCCGGGGCCGTCGAGTCCCGGACGGTCAGCCGGGCCGGCACGGTCGTGGAGCCCGCGCGGCGGCCGGCGAGGGCGTCGAGCAGTGCCGCCATGCCCGCGGCACCCACCGTGTCCGGGGCGAGCCGCACCGTGGTCAGTTCCGGTTCCACGGCGGTGGCGAGCGCCAGGTCGTCGAAGCCGGTGACCGAGACGTCGTGCGGCACGCGCAGCCCGAGCCGCCGTACGGCCTTGCAGGCGCCCGCGGCGAGCACGTCGTCGTCGCACACCAGCGCCGTCGGCCGGGCCGTCGGCGGCCCCGTGAGGGCCCGCCGTGCCGCTGCCAGCCCGCCGGCGACGGTCAGCTCCGCGCGCTGGACGCGCAGCCGGGTGTCCGGCCGCGCGTCCAGCGCGTCGGCGAGGGCCCGGCCGCGGGCGGTGAAGGTCCAGGAGTCGATGGCGGCGGCGATGTGGGTGATCCGCCGGTGGCCCAGGTCCAGCAGGTGCGCGGCGACCTGCCGCATGCCGTCGGCGACGTCGGCGTTGACGGTGGCGACGGCGCCGGGGTCGGCGGGGTCGCTGTCGAGCATGACGAGCGGGAGTCCGCCGCCGCGGAGCGCCTGTACGGCGTCGGTGGCCATGGAGGAGGCGATGACGCCGTCGACGGCGGTGTGCGCGGCGGCGAACGGGTCGGGGGCGGGGCCGATGCCCTCGGGGGAGGGGTAGAGGACGACGCCGAAGTCGTGGGCGGCGGCGGCGCGGGCGGCGCCGGTGTGCACCCCGGCGAAGAACTCGTTGGTGAGGGCGGGGACGACGAGGAGCGCGGTGCGGGTGCCGCCGGTGCGCAGGGTGCGGGCGGCGGCGTTGGGGCGGTAGCCGAGTTCGCGGGCGGCGGCGCGGACGGCGTCGGCCTTGGCGGCGGAGACCCGGCCGCGCCATTTGTCGCCGAGGACGAGGGAGACGGCCGCCTGCGAGACGCCCGCGGCGCGTGCGACGTCGCGGCTGGTCACGCCGCCGCCGCGGGCGGCGCCGGGCGGCCGTGGCGCCGTGCCGCCGGCTCCCGGGGGTCCGCCGTGCCCTCCGTCCCCGCGTCCGACCCGCATCCTGCCTCCTCGTCGTGTTCGTGGAGTACGGGGTCGACCCTCGCCCGTGTTACGTATAACCTACGGCGTTATACGTAACACTCCGGCGCCTCGGGAGGGACTGTGCTGCGGGGATACGCCGAATTGCTGCGCGTCCGGCACGTCGGCCGGCTGCTCAGCGGGACGCTGATCGGCCGGCTGCCGAACGCCACCGCCGCCTTCGCCATCGTGCTGTTCGTCCGCGCCGAAGGCGGCTCGTACATCCTCGGCGGCCTCCTCTCCGGCGGCTACGGCCTGGCCACCGCCGTCGGGCAGCCCCTGCTCGGCCGCGCCGTCGACCTCCACGGCCAGCCGCGCGTGCTGCTGCCCAGCGCGCTGCTGTCCGCCGCCGCCATGGCCCTCTTCGCCGTCGTGGGCATCGAGCCGCTGCCGCTGGCCTGCGCCGCCGTCCTGGCCGCGGGGCTGCTCACGCCGCCGCTGGAGGGCGCGCTGCGGGCGCTGTGGCCCAGCGTGCTGAAGCGCCCGGACCGCGTGCACGGCGCGTACGCGCTGGACGCCGTGGCACAGGAGGTGATGTTCGCCGTCGCGCCGCTGGTCGTCACCGTGCTGGTCCGCACCGCCTCCGAGGCCGCCGCGCTGCTCGTGGTGAACGCCCTGGGGGTGCTGGGCGCCCTGTGGACGGTCCTCTCGCCGCCCGCCCGGCGGTGGCGGTCCGAGCCGCGCGAGGCCCACTGGCTGGGCGCGCTGCGGTCGCCCGGGCTGCTCGTCGTCCTCGGCGCCTTCTTCTTCGTCGGCGTCGCCCTCGGCGGCACGGCCGTGGCCTCCGTCGCGTACGCCGACGCCCGCGGGGACGACGCGATCGGCGGCTACCTCCTCTCCGCGCTCGGCGCCGGCGCCCTGGTCGGCGGCGTCGTCTACGGCGCCCGGCAGTGGCCGGGCCGGGCCGAGCGCCGGCTGCAGCTCCTCCTGGCCGGCCTGGCGGCCGGGTACCTGCCGCTGCTGCTCACCCCCGGAACCGCCGCGATGACGCTGCTCTCCGGCGTCGCGGGCCTGTTCCTCGCCCCCGCCCTGGCGTGCTCCTTCGTGGTCGTCGACGGACACGCGCCCCGCGGCACGGCCACGGAGGCGTTCTCCTGGCTGGTGACGACCTTCGGCTTCGGCGCCGCGGCCGGCACCGCGGTCAGCGGCCCCGCCGTCGAGCGCGGCGGGGAGACCGGCGGCTTCGCGGTCGTCGGCCTCGGCGGGGTGGCGGCCCTGGTGGTGCTGACCGGGTTCGTACGGGTTCTGGCACGGACCGGCCACCCGCGGCCGGTGGTCGAAAAAGATCGAATCGGCGGAGCTGCACCCGGTTTCGAAACTGAGCGACAGGCGTAATGTTCAGTCATGGACCGCCGCATCTTCGGGCTTGAGAACGAGTACGGCGTCACGTGTACGTTCCGGGGACAGCGCCGTCTGTCCCCGGACGAGGTGGCGCGCTATCTCTTCCGCCGGGTCGTCTCCTGGGGCCGCAGCAGCAACGTGTTCCTGCGCAACGGCGCACGGCTGTACCTGGACGTCGGCTCGCACCCCGAATACGCAACTCCCGAGTGCGACAACGTCATCGAGTTGGTCACCCACGACAAGGCGGGCGAGCGCATCCTCGAGGGCCTCCTCGTGGACGCCGAGCGCCGGCTCCACGAGGAGGGCATCGCCGGCGACGTCTACCTCTTCAAGAACAACACCGACTCCGCCGGCAACTCCTACGGGTGCCACGAGAACTACCTGGTTGCCCGGCACGGCGAGTTCTCCCGGCTCGCCGACATCCTCATCCCGTTCCTGGTCACCAGGCAGCTGGTCTGCGGCGCCGGCAAGGTCCTGCAGACCCCGCGCGGCGCGGTCTACTGCGTCAGCCAGCGCGCCGAGCACATCTGGGAGGGGGTCAGCTCCGCCACCACCCGCTCCCGGCCCATCATCAACACCCGCGACGAGCCGCACGCCGACGCCGAGCGCTACCGCCGGCTGCACGTCATCGTCGGCGACTCCAACATGTCCGAGACGACCATGCTGCTGAAGGTCGGCGCCACCGACCTCGTGCTGCGCATGATCGAGGCCGGCACGGTGATGCGGGACCTGACCCTGGAGAACCCGATCCGGGCCATCCGCGAGGTCAGCCACGACATGACCGGGCAGCGCAAGGTGCGCCTCGCCAGCGGACGGGAGGCGTCCGCGCTGGAGGTGCAGCAGGAGTACTACGAGAAGGCCGTGGACTTCTGCGACAGGCGCGGCATCCGCACCGGCACCGTCGAGCGCGTCCTGGAACTGTGGGGGCGCACGCTGGAGGCGATCCGCTCCCAGGACCTCGCCAAGGTCGGCACGGAGATCGACTGGGTCATGAAGCACCAGCTGATCGAGCGCTACCGGGAGAAGAACAACATCACCCTGTCCCACCCCCGGATCGCGCAGATAGACCTCGCCTACCACGACATCCACCGCCGCCGCGGGCTGTACTACCTGCTGGAGAAGCGCGGCCAGGCCGCCCGGGTCTGCAACGACCTGAAGATCTTCGAGGCCAAGTCGGTCCCGCCGCAGACCACCCGGGCCCGGCTGCGCGGCGACTTCATCCGCCGGGCGCAGGAGCAGCGCCGCGACTTCACGGTGGACTGGGTGCATCTGAAGCTGAACGACCAGGCGCAGCGGACCGTGCTGTGCAAGGACCCGTTCCGCTCCGTGGACGACCGGGTGGAAAAGCTGATCGCCGGAATGTAGGCGGGGCACGCGACGGCCGCGGTACAGAAGTGATGACGGGGATCCGGGCGCGAAGGCCGTAGAGTGGCCGGAGCTGCCCGGACCCCCTACACGAGTTGGACCCCATGACACATCGCAAACTGACCCGCACGGGGGCGGCGCTCGTCGTGCCCGCCCTGCTGTTCGCCGCGGCCTGTGGCTCCGAGGACTCCTCCGACTCGGACAACGGCGGCAAGGCCGGCGCCGTGACCCAGGTCACGGGCGCCTTCGGGGAGGAGCCGAAGTTCGACGTCCCGGACGACGCGCAGGCGTCCGACGAGGCCGTCGTCAAGGTCCTCAGCAAGGGCGACGGCGCCAAGGTCGCCAAGGGCGACCAGGTCCGGCTGGACTTCGCCGGCAAGACCATGAAGGACGAGCAGGACCTGGGCAGCACCTGGGCGCAGCCCGCCGGGGGCGGCGGCCAGCAGAGCGCCGGGGACGTGCACCCGCAGCTCATGGGCAAGGTCGGCGAGCCGAACCAGTCGCTGCCGCCGGACGTCCTCGACTCCGTCAAGGGCCACACGGTGGGCAGCCGCCTGCTGGTCGAGGGCACCGCGGGCGCGCTCGTCGGCGAGAGCCTCAACCCGGAGTCGGGCATCGAGAAGAGCGACGGCCTGGTCTGGGTCATCGACGTCGCCGGCGCCGGGAAGGTCGACGCCAAGGCCGAGCTGAAGGGCGAGTCCGCCGAGCCGCGCGAGGGCATGCCCGAGATCGAGGTCCCGGCGGGCAAGGCCGCGAAGATCACCATCCCGAAGGGCGAGGACGCCCCGAAGGAGCTGCAGGAGCAGGTCCTCATCAAGGGCAAGGGCGACGAGGTCAAGGCCGGCCAGGGGCTCGTCGCCCAGTACACCGGCTACGCCTGGGAGGACGGCAAGAAGTTCGACTCCTCGTGGGACAACGCCGGCGCGGCCGCCTTCCAGATCGGCACCGGCTCGGTCGTCGAGGGCTGGGACAAGGCGCTGGTCGGCAAGAAGGTGGGCGACCGGGTGCTGCTGGTCATCCCGCCGGACCTGGGCTACGGCAAGTCCGAGGGCAACGAGCTGCAGAAGAAGACGCTGGTCTTCGTCGTCGACATCCTCGGCACGATCTGACCTGCGGTCCGCGCCCCGGGGAGGCGGCGGGACCGCCGGCCGGGGGCGTCTGCGAGACTGGGCAGCCCAGTCACCGTCACTCATGCGCAAGGAGTGTTCTTCCGTGAGCATCGACAAGCCCGAGGTCGACTTCCCCGAGGGCCCGGCGCCGGCCGACCTGGAGGTCCAGGACCTGTGGGAGGGCGAAGGACCCGAGGCGAAGGCCGGTGACACCGTCTCCGTCCACTACGTCGGGGTCGCCTTCTCCAGCGGCGAGGAGTTCGACGCCAGCTGGAACCGCGGCAAGCCGCTGCAGTTCCAGCTGGGTGCCGGCCAGGTCATCCCCGGCTGGGACCAGGGCGTGCAGGGCATGAAGGTCGGCGGCCGGCGCCGGCTGACCATCCCCCCGCACCTGGCGTACGGCGAGGCCGGCGCCGGCGGCGGCCGTATCAAGCCGGGCGAGACGCTGATCTTCGTCTGCGACCTGGTCGCGGTCTGATCCCGCCGTCCGCCCGCAGCCCGGCGCAAGGCCCTCGCCATACGGCGGGGGCCTTCGCTTTGGCCGCCGGGCCCGGGCGGAGTACGGTCGTCATCTGCGAACACCGCGACACGTGCGGACGACGGTCGCCGGCGGCGGCGCGTGCCGCCCCGGACGTGCAATAAGGAGAGCCCTCGATGGCGATCGCCAAGGCGGAGCGGCTGATGTGCCTGGCGCTGTGCCTGCTCGGCACCGCCCGCCCGCTCAGCAAGCGTGAGCTGCGCACGTCCATCGAGGCGTACGTGGAAGCCTTCGGACCCGGCCGCGGCACGGCCTTCGGCTCCGACACCTCCGGCGAGGACGCGTTCAACCGCATGTTCGAGCGGGACAAGGACGACCTGCGCGAGCTGGGCCTGGTCATCGACACCGTCGAGGGCCTGGACGGCGAGCCGGGGTACCTGGCCCGCCGGGACCACAACCGGCTGCCGCCCGTCACCCTCGACGCCGAGGAGGCCGCCGCCCTCGGTGTTGCGGCGAAGGTCTGGCAGCAGGCCCGGCTCGCCGGCGCGGCCAGCGGCGCGCTGCAGAAGCTGCGCGCCGCCGGGATGCCGCTGGCCGGGGCCGCCGACGGTCCCGAGAACGGGGCGGCGGAGCAGGTCAGCGCGCTGGAGCCGCGGATCCCGGTGCGCGAGGCGGCGTTCGAGCCGCTGATGCTCGCCTGCCGCGACCGCCGTCCCGTCGTCTTCCCGTACCGCAAGGCCAACGCCGCCCGGCCGGAGGAGCGGCACGTCGAGCCGTGGCAGCTGGAGTGCTGGCGCGGCCACTGGTACCTCGTCGGCCACGACCGCGGCCGCGACGCCGAGCGCGTCTTCCGGCTCTCCCGCATCACCGGCCGGGTCCGCCACCGCGGGCGCGGCTTCACCGCCGAGGTGCCGGACCGCGTCACCGTGCGCGAGACCGTCGAGCGCTGGGCCGGCGAGAGCGCCGACCGCTCGGCGCTGATCCGGCTGCGCACCGGCGCCGGCTACCCGCTGCGCGCCCGCGCGTACGGCAGCCGCGAGTCCGTGCTCCCGGGCTGGGACGAGCTGGAGATCCCGTACGGGCACGGGCTGGACGCCTGGCTGGTGGAGTTCGGTCCCGACGTGGTCGTCCTGGAGCCCGCCGAGCTGCGGGCCGACGTCATCGACCGGCTGCGTGCCGTGGCCAAGGGCTGAAGGGGAGCGGGGGAGCCGTGGCGAGTGCCATCGACCAGACCCGGCGGATGCTGTCGCTGGTGACGTATCTGCGGGAGCGCAACGGCGCGTACCTCTCGGACGTCGCCCGCGCCTTCGGCGTCACCGAGGACGAGCTGATCTCCGACCTGGACGTGCTGCCCATGTGCGGGACGAGCTTCCGCGGCGGCGACCTGCTCGACATCGACACCGACGGCGAGCGCATCTGGTTCCGCAACCCGGAGTCCACCGGCACCGGCGAGCCGCTGCGCCTGGCCGCCGACGAGGCCACCGCGCTGCTCGTCGCCGCCCGCGCCGTCGCCACGCTGCCGGGGCTGCGCCCCGGCGACCGGCAGGCGCTGCTCCGGGCGACGGCGAAACTGGAGGCCGCGGCCGGCGAGTCGGCGGCGGCCAGCTCCAGCCTGTCGGTGACCTTCGAGTCCGAGGGCGGGGTCTTCGCCGAGGTCGACCGGGCCATCTCCGAGCGGCGCCGGCTGTGGCTGCGGTACTACTCGCCGTCCCGCGACGAGCTGACCGAGCGGGAGATCGACCCGATTCGGCTGTTCACCGTCGGGCACACGTACGTGGAGGCGTGGTGCCGGCTGTCGGAGGCGCGCCGCACCTTCCGGCTCGACCGGGTCGCCGCGATCCGGATCCTCGACGCCCCGGCCGACCCGCCGCCCGTCGAGCTGCGCGACCTGTCCGAGGGCATCGTCCAGCCGGCCGCGGAGGACCCCGAGGTCGTCATCGAGGTGGGCCCCGGCGGCCGTTGGGTCGCCGAGTACTACCCGCACGACAGCGCGGAGGAGTTGCCCGACGGGGGCCTGCGGATCTCGCTGCGGGCCCCGGACCCCGCGTCGCTGCGGCGGCTGGCGCTGCGGCTGGGGCGGGACGGGCGGATCGTCTCGCCGGCCGACCTGGCGGAGAGCGCGCGCGACGCGGCGGTCAAGGCGCTGGCCGCGTACGACGCTTAGAAAAGCGCGCCACCCCTGACAATTCCGGCATTCAGGGCATGGCGGGCGGACCGTCGGGGCCGGTCCGGACGCCGGTGTCCGCCGCGGGAGGCGCGGCGGCTAGGCTTCGCCCATGCTGTGGCCCATGACCGCCGTCGCGCTCGGCTTCCTCGGCCTCGTCGCCATCGCCGTTCCCGCCCTCCGCGTCGGCCTCGAAGTGCGCCGGCTCGCGCGCCGGCTGGACGACGCGGCGCAGCAGCTCAGCCGGGCGACGCGGGATCTGGAGCGCTCGGCGGGGGACCTGGCCCGCCGGGCGGGGTCGGCAGGTGACCTCCCCGGATCCGATTTCGGGAGGTAGGCTGCAGTTCGCGGCTCCGATGCGAGGCGGGGGCCACGATTGGTGTACGCCGGGGGATTGCCCGGAGTTCACCCCCGCGGGTTACGATCGATCACGCCCAAACCCACGCAGCCTCGGTGAGAAGGTAGACGCATATGTTCGGACGGCTCGGCCCTACCGAGATCATCCTCATTCTCGTCGTCGTCATCCTGCTGTTCGGCGCGAAGAAGCTTCCGGACATGGCCCGTTCGCTGGGCAAGTCGGCCCGCATCCTCAAGAGCGAGGCCAAGGCCATGAAGAGCGAGGGCAAGTCGGACGAGGCCGCGCCCGCGGACCCGCCGGAGCCCGCGCCGAAGACGATCCAGGCCGCTCCCGGCGACGTGACCAGCTCCCGCCCGGTGAACGACGCGCAGGCGAACGAGCAGCAGCCGCAGACGCAGCAGCAGCAGTCGCAGCGCTGAAACAATCCGCAGGGGCACACCGCGGCCGGGAACGGCCACGCGGCACGAGATGAGGACGTGGGTTGCTAGGCGTTGCCCGCCGTAAGGAGCGCAGGGAGAGGGACCCCGAGGGGCGCATGCCCCTCGCGGAGCACCTGAGGGAGCTTCGCGACCGGCTGGTCAAGGCCGTCGGGGCCATCATCGCGATCTGTATCGTCGCGCTCTTCTTCTATCAGGACATCGTCGACTTCCTGATGGACCCGGTTCTCGAATCCGTCGGCTGCCCGGACGACCTGCAGGCGTCGGACATCGGCAAGGAGGAGGACTGCGCCTCCTTCACCGTCAACGGCCTCATCTCGCCGTTCACCATCATGCTGAAGGTCTCCTTCATGACCGGCATGGTGGTCTCGACGCCGATCTGGCTGTACCAGCTCTGGGCGTTCCTCGCCCCCGGGCTGCACCGGAACGAGAAGAAGTACTCGCTCGGCTTCGTCGCCGCGGGCGTGCCGCTCTTCCTGGCCGGCGCCTACTTCGCGTACCGGATCCTGCCGACCACGGCCGACGTCCTGCTGGACTTCACCCCGGAGAACGCCACCAACCTGCTGCCGCTGCCGGAGTTCATCGACCTGCTGGTCCGCATGGTCGTGGTCTTCGGGCTCTCCTTCGAGCTGCCGCTCGTGCTGGTGATGCTCAACATGGGCGGCGCCGTCACCGGGCGCCGGATGCTCGGCTGGTGGCGGGCGATGGTCTTCGGGATCGTCGCCTTCGGCGCCATCGCCACCCCCAGCACCGACCCGATCGGGATGTTCGCGCTGGCCGGCCCGGTGATCCTGCTCTACTTCGCGGCGACCGGGTTCGCCCTGCTCAACGACCGCCGCCGGGCCCGCATCGCGGCCCGCGGGCCGGCGGACGACGAGGCGTCCGACCTCGACCTCACCCCCGAGGCCGTGGGCGACGTGGAGCCCGTGGCCGCCTCGGCGTCGCTGCCCGAGCAGGCCACCGGCGAGGCCGACGACGCCAGCGGCGCGGGGGCCGGAGACGGCACGACCCGCAGAAATGGTTACGACGACGCCACCTGACCGCTAGGGTCACGCGGGTGACCAGCGATATCACCGTGTTCGTCAACCCCGCCGCGGGCCGCGGCCGCGGCGCCAAGGCCGCCCCCGTCGTCACCGAGGCGCTGCGCGACGCCGGCTACGAGGTGACCACCGTCCAGGGCCGCGACGCCGCCACCGCGCTCGACGGCGCCCGCGCGGCCGTCGCCGCCGGGACCGGGGCGCTCATATCGGTCGGCGGCGACGGGATGGCCGGCCTCGCCCTGCAGGCCGTGGCCGGCACCGAGGTGCCCGTCGGCCTCGTGGCCGTCGGCACCGGCAACGACTTCGCCCGCGCCACCGGGCTGCCCGTGCGGGATCCGGCCGCCGCGGCGGAGGCCGCCGTCGGCGCCCTGGAGTCCGGCAGCACCCGGGCGGTCGACCTGGGCAGGGCGGGGGACACGTACTTCGGCACGGTGCTGGCCTCCGGCTTCGACTCCCGCGTCAACGACCGCGGCAACCGGATGAGCTTCCCGCCGGGACGGTTCAAGTACGACGCGGCGATCGTCGCCGAGCTGGCGTCCTTCCGCCCGATCCCGTACCGGATGCAGCTCGACGACGGCCCCGAGACCGAGATGGAGGCCACCCTCGTCGCCGTCGGCAACGGCCCGTCGTACGGCGGCGGCATGCGGATCTGCCACGAGGCGCGGATGGACGACGGCCTCTTCGACATCACCGTCGTCGGCCCGTGCAGCCGTCGCACCCTGCTGCGGTTCTTCCCGCGGGTCTACAAGGGCACCCACCTGACCCACCCGGTCGTCACCGTGCACCGGGCCAAGAAGGTGGCGCTGACCGCCCCGGACGTCACCGGGTACGCGGACGGGGAGCCGCTGGGACCGCTCCCGCTGACCGCGGAGTGCGTGCCGGGTGCGGCCCGGGTCCTGGTGCCCTGAGCCGCCCGGACGCGCCGGAAGAGCTGCAGGACGGCCCGGCCGCCGCCCGGCTGACCTGGGGCGGTCCGTAAAGATCGGGTGCGCTGTCGGCGGTGCCCGGTAGGCTCGTACTCACGATGACCGACGAGCACCTCCCTCCAGCCGAGGCGTACGCCGCGCACCGCCGCCGGGCCGCCGAGGCGGCCACCGCACTCGGCACCTTCCGCGGGCTGTACGACTTCGCGCTCGACCCCTTCCAGCTCGACGCCTGCCGGGCCCTGGAGGACGGCCGGGGCGTGCTGGTCGCGGCGCCCACCGGCTCCGGGAAGACGGTCGTCGGCGAGTTCGCCGTGCACCTCGCCCTGGAGCGCGGCCGCAAGTGCTTCTACACCACACCGATCAAGGCGCTGTCCAACCAGAAGTACGGCGACCTCGTCAAGCGGTACGGCGCGGCGAACGTCGGCCTGCTGACCGGCGACAACACCATCAACTCCGAGGCCCCGGTGATCGTCATGACCACCGAGGTGCTGCGGAACATGCTGTACGCCGGCTCCCAGACCCTCCTCGGCCTCGGCTACGTGGTCATGGACGAGGTGCACTACCTCTCCGACCGCTTCCGCGGCGCCGTCTGGGAAGAGGTGATCATCCACCTGCCGGAGTCGGTCACCCTGGTCTCCCTGTCGGCCACGGTCTCCAACGCCGAGGAGTTCGGCGCCTGGCTCGACACCGTCCGCGGCGACACCGCCGTCATCGTCTCCGAGCACCGCCCGGTGCCCCTCTGGCAGCACGTGATGGCCGGCCGCCGGATGTACGACCTCTTCGAGGAGCGCAGCGGTCCCCGGGGCCGGCCGGAGCCCGCCAAGGCGGTCAACCCCGACCTGCTGCGCCTGGCCCGGCAGGAGTACTCCCGCCCGCCCGGCCCCCGGGAGCGCCGCCGCGGCCGGGGCCGCGAGGCCGAGCGCGAGCGCGAGCGCCGCTCCCGCTCGCGGGTCTTCACCCCCAGCCGGGTCGAGGTCATCGAGCGGCTGGACGCCGAGGCGCTGCTCCCCGCGATCACGTTCATCTTCAGCCGCGCCGGCTGCGAGGGCGCCGTGCAGCAGTGCCTGTACGCGGGCCTCCGGCTCAACGACGAGGCCGAGCGCGCCGCGGTCCGCGAGATCGCCGAGCTGCGCACGGCCTCGATCCCCCGTGAAGACCTGCACGTCCTGGGCTACTTCGACTGGCTGGAGGCCCTGGAGCGGGGCGTCGCCGCGCACCACGCCGGCATGCTGCCGACGTTCAAGGAGGTCGTCGAGGAGCTGTTCGCCAAGGGTCTGGTCAAGGCGGTGTTCGCGACCGAGACCCTGGCCCTCGGCATCAACATGCCGGCCCGCTCCGTGGTGCTGGAGAAGCTCGTCAAGTGGAACGGCGAGACCCACGCCGACGTCACCCCCGGCGAGTTCACCCAGCTGACCGGCCGCGCCGGCCGCCGCGGGATCGACATCGAGGGCCACGCCGTGGTGCTGTGGCAGCGCGGCATGAGCCCGGAGTACGTCGCCGGCCTCGCAGGCACCCGCACGTACCCGCTGCGCTCCTCCTTCCGCCCCTCGTACAACATGGCGGTCAACCTCGTCGCGCAGTTCGGCCGGCACCGCACGCGCGAGCTGCTGGAGATGTCCTTCGCCCAGTTCCAGGCCGACAAGTCGGTCGTCGGCATCTCCCGCCAGGTGCAGAAGAACGAGGAGGGCCTCTCCGGCTACCGCGAGGCGATGACCTGCCACCTCGGCGACTTCGAGGAGTACGCGCGCCTGCGCCGCGACCTCAAGGACCGCGAGACGGAGCTGGCTCGCCAGGGCGCCGCCCAGCGCCGCGCCGCCGCCGCGGGCTCGCTGGAGAAGCTGCGCCCCGGCGACGTGATCCACGTGCCCACCGGCAAGTTCGCCGGCCTCGCCCTCGTCCTCGACCCCGGCACGCCCGCCGGCCGCACCAACGGCCACCGCGGCCTGGAGCACCACGACGGCCCCCGCCCGCTGGTGCTCACCGCCGCCCGGCAGGTCAAGCGGCTGGCCGCGATGGACTTCCCGGTGCCGGTGGAGCCGCTGGAGCGGATGCGCATCCCCAAGACGTTCAATCCCCGGAGCCCGCAGTCCCGCCGCGACCTCGCCTCCGCGCTGCGCACCAAGGCCGGCCACCTGGAGCCGCGGCGGCACCGCAAGGAGCGCGCGCCCGCCGCCGACGACGCCGAGATCGCCCGGCTGCGCAAGTCGATCCGCGCCCACCCCTGCCACGGCTGCGACGAGCGCGAGGACCACGCCCGCTGGGCGGAGCGGTACCACCGGCTGGTGCGCGACACCCACCAGCTGGAGCGCCGCATCGAGGGCCGGACGAACACCATCGCCCGCACCTTCGACCGGGTCTACGCGCTGCTGACCGAGCTGGGCTACATCGCGGAGGACCGCGGCGGCGAGCGGGTCACCGAGGACGGCCGCCGCCTCTCCCGCCTCTACGGCGAGCTGGACCTGCTGGCCTCGGAGTGCCTGCGCGAGGGCGTCTGGGAGGGCCTCGGCCCCGCCGAGCTGGCCGCCTGCGCCTCCGCGCTGGTCTACGAGGCCCGCCAGGCCGACGACGCGCTGCCGCCGAAGCTCCCCGGCGGCGGCGCCAAGCGGGCCCTGGGCGACATGGTGCGCATCTGGGGCCGCCTCGACGCCCTGGAGGAGGACCACCGGATCAGCCAGACCGAGGGCGTCGGCCAGCGCGAGCCGGACCTCGGGTTCGCCTGGGCGGCGTACCAGTGGGCCGCCGGCCGCAGCCTGGACGAGGTGCTGCGGGAGGCGGACATGCCGCCGGGGGACTTCGTGCGCTGGTGCAAGCAGCTGATCGACGTGCTCGGCCAGCTGTCCGCCGCCGCCGACCCCGAGAGCACGGTCGCGGGCGCCGCCCGCAAGGCGGTCGACAAGCTGCTGCGCGGCGTCGTGGCGTACACCTCGGTGGGCTGACCTCCCCGGACGCCCCGCCCGCGCGGACACTACCCTGCCCGGGTGATCTCCTACGACGATCTGACGCCGCCGGAGCGGGAGCTGTGGACCGCTTTCCCCGAGGGCCGCCGGGTGGACCTGCGCACCGGCGACGCGGTCCGCGACGACCCCGCCGGCGGCGCGGGCTGGGGCCCGGAGCGTACGGTACGGGCCGCGGTCCTCGCCGCACTGCTGCTCGGCGCGCACCCGCCGCAGCCCGGCGCCATCGCCGCGCTGGAGCTGGCCGGGGCGCGGATCACCGGGGAGCTGGACCTGGCGGGGGCGGAGACCGCCCACCGGCTGCGGCTGGAGCACTGCTCCTTCGCGCAGCAGGTGACGCTCACCTCGGCCGCCACCGCGAGCGTACGCATCGACGACAGCGTCCTGCCCGGCGTCGACGCCCGCTTGGCCAGGATCGAGGGGGTGCTCTCGGTGCGCCGCTGCCGCGTCGCCGGCGCCCTGCTCGCGACCAACGCCCGGATCAGCGGCGAACTCCTCCTGCACGGCGCCCGCTTCGACGGCGAGGACGGCTGGTCGGTGTTCGCCGGCGGGCTGGAGGTGGACGGCGCCGTCTTCTGCACCCACGGCTTCACCGGCGGCGGCGGGATACGGCTCATCGGCGCCAGGCTCTCCGGCGGGCCCTTCCTCGACGGCGCCCGGATCGGCGCCGCCGACGGGCTCGCGCTCACCCTCGACCACGTCGACACCACCCTCGTCCGGCTCACCGACGGCTTCTCCGCCGCGGGCCGCCTGGAGCTGCGCGGCGCGCAGATAGCCGACCTGCTCACCTTCGACGGCGCGGACCTCGGCGACTGCACCGGCGTCGACTGCACCCGGCTGCAGACCACCGACCTCCGCTTCACGCCCGCCGTCCGGCCCGCCGGCCCGGTGTCCCTCGGCGGCACGCATGCGGCCACCCTCCACGACGAGCTGCGCAGCTGGCCCGCGACCGTGTTCCTCGACGGCTTCGTCTACGGCTACCTCCGGTCGGCGCAGGCCACCGGGCGGGAGTCGGTGCGCCGCCGGCTCGACTGGGTCCGCCGCGGCGCGGGCTACGCCCCGCAGCCGTACGAGCAACTCGCCGGCTGGTACCGGCAGATCGGCCACGTCGACGACGCCCGCCGCGTCCTCCTCGCCAAGCAGCGCGCCCGCCGCCGCACCCTGCACCCGGCCGGCCGCGCGTGGAGCCTGCTGCTCGACGGGACGGTCGGTTTCGGCTACCGCCCCTGGCTGGCCGGGCTGTGGCTGGCGGCGCTCACCCTCCTCGGCAGCCTGGTCTTCGCCGCGGGGACAGCCGGCGCGTGCGCGCGGGGGAGGGGCCGGCGTTCGACCCCTTCATCTACGCCCTCGACCTGCTGATCCCCGTGGGCGGCCTCGGCCAGCGCGACTTCTGGTACATGTCCGGCGGGCCGGCGCAGGTGCTGTCGTACGTGCTCGTCGCCGCCGGCTGGCTGCTGACCACGGCGCTCGTCGCCGGGATGACGCGGACCCTGGAGCGGACGTAGCGGCCCGTCTGCGGCCCTCGGGCGCGGCGCTCAGGGGGCCAGGCCCGCGGGCGGCTCCGCGCCCTCCTGCTCGCGCTCGACGGCCTCGTTCCACCGCTTCTTCGACGACTGCCAGCCGTCCTCGTCGTGGCCGAGCCGCCAGTAGCCGGAGATCGACAGCTGCTCGCGCGGCAGTCGCCGCTCCAGCCGCAGGTGCCGGCGCAGCTCCTTGACCATCCCGGCCTCGCCGTGCACGAAGGCGTGCGCCCGGCCGGGCGGGAAGTCCAGCTCCCTGACCGCCGCCACGAGCGCCCGGCCCACCGGGCGGCCGTCGCGGTACAGCCAGGTGACGGCCGCGCCCTCGGGCGCGGCCAGCGGCTGGCGCTCGGCCGCGTCGGCGACCTCGATCAGCACGTGCGCCACGGCCCCGTCCGGTACGCGCTCCAGCGAGGCGGCGATGGCCGGCAGCGCGCTCTCGTCGCCCGCCAGCAGGTGCCAGTCGGCCGCCGGGCTCGGCGCGTACGCACCGCCGGGGCCCAGGAAGCGCACCACCTCGCCCGGCCGGGCGCGCAGCGCCCACGGGCCGGCCACGCCGGAATCGCCGTGCACGACGAAGTCCAGTGCCAGCTCGCGCGCCTTGGCGTCCCAGCTGCGCACCGTGTACGTGCGCTGCAGCGGCCACCGGTCGCGGGGCAGGTCGCGGCGGATCGCGTCCAGGTCGTACGGCTCCGGGTAGTCGGCGCCCGGCGCCGGGAAGAGGAGTTTGACGTAGTGGTCGGTCCACTCGCCCGCCGTGAAGCCGGGCAACTCCGCGTCGCCGAGGACCACGCGCACCATGTGCGGGGTGAGCTGCTCCGTACGCACCACGCGGGCGGTGTGGACCTGGCGCTTCCGGCCGGCGGGGCGGTCTGCCACGGGTACCTCCGGGACGAGACGAAGTTAGGGTTACCTAACCTAACACCTCGGCCCCGGGTCTGCGGCCGGAAACCGCCCGCCGCGCGCCGGCAGGGTCGCCCCCCTCCGTCAACTCCGCAGCGTCGTCAGCAGCCGCTCCAGCGAACCCCCGAGCCCCCACCGCCGCGCGAGCGCCGCTAGCCGCTCCGGGTCCCGCGGTGCCCGCGGCAACTCCGGCGCGTGGGCCGGCAGCGGCACGTCCGTCGCGACCCGCACCACCTTCGGCGCCACCTCGACGTACGGCCGCGCCTCGGCGAGCCGGCGCCGCTGCGCCGGGGTGAGCCGCGAGCCGGGGTCGTCGGCGGCGGCCATGATCCCGGCGAGGTCCCCGTACGCGTCCAGCAGCTTCGCCGCCGTCTTCTCGCCGATGCCCGGCACGCCCGGCAGGCCGTCGCTGGGGTCGCCGCGCAGCAGGGCGAGGTCGGCGTAGCCGGGGCCGTCGACGCCGTACTTCTCGCGCAGCGCCGCGCCGTCCAGCACCGTCGCGTTGCCGACGCCCTTGACGGGGTAGACCACCCGCACCCCGCGGGCGTCGTCGATCAGCTGGAACAGGTCGCGGTCGCCGGTGACGATGTCCACGGGGCCCGCCGCGTGCGCCGTGAGCGTGCCGATCACGTCGTCCGCCTCGTACGGGGCCACCCCGACCCGCGCGACGCCGAGGGCGTCGAGCACCTCCTCGATCACCGGCACCTGCGGCGACAGCGTGTCCGGCACCTCCTCCTCGTCCGCCTCCGCCGTCCCGGGGTGCTCCTCGGCGACCCGGTGCGCCTTGTAGGAGGGGATGAGGTCGACCCGCCACTGCGGCCGCCAGTCGGCGTCCATGCACGCGACGAGGTCGTCCGGGCGGTGGTCGGCGACGAGCCGGGAGATGAAGTCGAGCAGCCCCCGCACGGCGTTCACGGGGGTGCCGTCCGGGGCCGTGACCGATTCCGGTACACCGAAGTACGCGCGGAAGTAGAGACTGGCCGTGTCGAGCAGCATCAGGCGTCGGGTCATCCCCTGATGATGCCGTATGCGTCGGCACCAAACTCGAACGGGATGTGAACTGGATCACGCCGTGGTTTGGACACCGCCATCCTGGGCAGCGGCGGAAGTGGAGTGAACCGATGGTCTATACACGGACAAATTGGGAAGCATAGGGGCAGAACCCGCGTCACTCCGCGACCTGCTGACGGGGGAGGCAGGTCGATTTTTCCGTTCGAAGCGTGAGGTGTATGTGAGCAGGCTCCAGGCGGAGCACCTGTACAAGGTGTTCGGCAAACGGCCAGTAGACGCGGTCGCCAGGCTGGATGCGGGCGAGGACCGTGAGGAACTTCGTAAGAAGGGCACGACCGCAGCGGTGGTGGACGCGTCGTTCACCGTCCAGTCGGGCGAGATATTCGTGGTCATGGGCCTGTCAGGGTCCGGTAAATCGACATTGCTGCGCATGCTCAACGGGCTACTCGACACGACCTCGGGCCGGGTGCTCTTCGACGGCCAGGACCTGACGTCGCTGACCGACCGCGAGCTGCGCGACGTGCGTTCCACGAAGATCAGCATGGTCTTCCAGCACTTCGCGCTCTTCCCGCACCGCAGCGTTCTGGAGAACGCCGCGTACGGTCTTGAGGTCCAGGGCGTGCCCAGGGAGGAGCGTGAGAAGCGCGCCGCCGAGGCGTTGGAGCTGACCGGTCTGAAGGGCTGGGAGCACCAGTGGCCCGACGAGCTGTCCGGCGGCATGAAGCAGCGCGTCGGCCTCGCCCGCGCGCTGGCCACCGACGCCGACCTGCTGCTTATGGACGAATCCTTCAGTGCCCTCGACCCGTTGATCCGGCGCGACATGCAGGACCAGCTCATCGAGCTGCAGTCCAAGCTGAAGAAGACCATCGTCTTCATTACCCACGACCTGAACGAGGCCATGCGCCTGGGCGACCGCATCGCCGTCATGCGCGACGGCCGCATCGTTCAGATAGGCAGCCCCGAGGACATCCTCGTCCGGCCCGCCGACGACTACGTCCGGCGCTTCGTCGAGGACGTCGACCGCACCCGGGTGCTCACCGCGGGCTCGATCATGGAGGAGCCGGAGGACGGCCTCTCCCCGAAGGAGCTGCGCGAGACCGCGCCCGTCAGCGTCACCGAGGACACCCCGGTCGCCGAGCTGTTCGGCCCGTTCGCCACCGGCGACGACGCCGTCGGCGTCACCGACGCGGACGGCGACCTCGTGGGCCTCGTGGAGCGCGGCCGGCTGCTGTCCATCCTCGGCGACCAGGCCGACGACGACGAAGAAGGCGAAAAGGTGATCGCCGGTGCCTGAGATCGACTTCGGGTCCCGCGTCGAGTCGGCCGTCGACTGGCTCAAGGACCACCTCGGCTGGCTCTTCGACTTCATCGACACGGTCCTGTCGGGCATGTACGACGGCGTCAACGCCGTCCTCGACGCCCCGGATCCGCTCGTCATGGCCGGCATCTTCGCCGTGATCGCCTTCTGGCTGCGCGGCCCGGTACCCGCGGTGCTCGCGTTCGCGGGCTTCGCCGTCATCGACTCCGTGCAGCTATGGCCGCAGGCCATGGAAACCCTGTCGATGGTGCTGGTCGCCACGGCGATCACCGTGGTGGTCGCCGTGCCCCTGGGCATCTGGGCGGCGCGCAACAAGGTCGTCAGCACGGCCGTCCGGCCGATGCTCGACTTCATGCAGACGATGCCCGCCTTCGTCTACCTGATCCCGGGCGTCATCTTCTTCTCCATCGGCATCACCCCGGGCATCATCGCGACCATCGTGTTCGCCATGCCGCCCGGCGTGCGCATGACCGAGCTGGGCATCCGGCAGGTCGACGCGGAGCTGGTCGAGGCCGCCGAGGCGTTCGGCACCAAGCCCGCCGACACGCTGCGCCGCGTGCAGCTGCCGCTGGCGCTGCCGACGATCATGGCCGGCGTCAACCAGGTCATCATGCTCGCGCTGTCGATGGTCGTCATCGCCGGCATGGTCGGCGGCGGCGGCCTCGGCGAGGTCGTCTACAACGCCGTCACCCGGGTCGCCATCGGCACCGGGTTCGAGAGCGGCCTCGCCGTCGTCATCCTCGCCATGTACCTGGACCGGATGACCAGCGCGCTCAACCAGCGCGTCTCGCCGCTCGGCCGGCGCGCGCTCGCCAAGACCGCCGCCGCGGTCGACCGGTGGAAGTTCCTGCACTACAAGCCCACCACCGCGATCGCCACCGTCGGCATCGTCGTGCTGGCGCTGCTCGCCGGCGGGCTGAACCTGGCCGAGGACGACGACGAGGGCACCCAGCCGGCCGCGGCCGCCACGGACGTCGGCGAGGGCCGGAAGATCGACATCGGCTACATCCCGTGGGACGAGGGCATCGCCTCCACCTACCTGTGGCAGGAGGTGCTGGAGCGGCGCGGGTTCGAGACCGAGACCAAGCAGCTCGACCCGGGTCCGCTCTTCACCGCCGTCTCCGAGGGCCAGGTCGACTTCCAGACCGACGCCTGGCTGCCCGTCACGCACGAGCAGTACTGGGACAAGTTCGGCGACAAGATGGAGGACATGGGCGCCTGGTACGGTCCGACGTCGCTGGAGCTGTCCGTCCCGTCGTACATGAAGGACATCAAGTCCCTTGAGGATCTGAAGGACCACAAGGGCGAGTTCGACGGGAAGATCATCGGTATCGAGGCCAGCGCCGGGATGATGGGCATCCTGAAGGACAAGGTCGTGAAGGAGTACGGCCTGGGGGACTGGGAGGTCGTCTCCTCGTCCACGTCCTCGATGCTCGCGGAGCTGGAGCGCGCGTACCAGGCCGAGGAGCCGGTCGTCGTCACGCTGTGGTCGCCGCACTGGGCGTACAGCAAGTACGACCTGACCAAGCTGGAGGACCCGAAGGAGGCCTGGGGCTCCGGTGACGACGTGCACACCACGGCGCGCCAGGGCTTCGCGAAGGACGAGCCGGTCGTCGCCGAGTGGCTGCGCAACTTCACCATGGAGGAGAAGGAGCTCACCAGCCTGGAGGAGATGATCGTCGACGCCGGTGAGGGCAACGAGCGGAAGGCCGTCCGCGACTGGCTGGAGCAGAACGAGGGCTACGTCGACAAGATCGCCCCGCTGCCCGGCGGCGGCAGCGGCGGCAGCACCCAGGGCAAGGACGCCGGCAAGACCGTGAACCTCGGCTACTTCCCGTGGGACGAGGCCATCGCGTCCACGTACCTGTGGCAGAACGTGCTGGAGGACCGCGGCTACAAGACCAACGTCAAGCAGCTCGACCCCGGCCCGCTCTACACCGCGCTCGCCGAGGGCCAGATGGACGTGCAGTTCGACGGCTGGCTGCCGGTCACGCACGAGCAGTACTGGGAGAGATTCGGCGACAACCTCACCGACGTCGGCGCCTGGTACGGGCCGACGACGCTGGAGCTGTCCGTCCCGTCGTACATGAAGGACATCAAGTCCCTTGAGGATCTGAAGGACCACAAGGGCGAGTTCGACGGGAAGATCATCGGCATCGAGGCCAGCGCCGGGATGATGGGCATCCTGAAGGACGAGGTCGTGAAGGAGTACGGCCTGGAGGACTGGGAGGTCGTCTCCTCGTCCACCTCCTCGATGCTCGCGGAGCTGGAGCGCGCGTACGACAAGAAGGAGCCCATCGTCGTCACGCTGTGGTCGCCGCACTGGGCCTACGGCAAGTGGGACCTGACCAAGCTGGAGGACCCGAAGGGGGCCTGGGGCGAGGGCGACGACATCCACACCGTGGCCAAGAAGGACTTCGCCGAGGACTTCCCGGAGTTCTACAAGTGGCTGAAGGACTTCACGCTCTCCGAGGAGGAGCTGTCCTCGCTGGAGGTCGAGATCCAGAACGGCGGGGAGGGCAACGAGAAGAAGTCCGCCCGCACGTGGATGGAGGACAACCCGGAGGTCATCGACCGGATCGCACCGGTGTCCTGACCGACGGACGGCACATCGGGCGCCCCGTCGTCCCCCCGCCCGGGGGGACGGCGGGGCGCCCGCCTGTTCACGCCCCGTGCAGCGCCGCCCCCAGCACCCGCGGCGCCTCGGCCAGCGACGGGCCGTACCACGTCAGATGGCGCCCGCTGACCAGCGCCGCCGGCATCCCCGGGAACGCCTCCGGCCCGTCGTCCGCCGCGAAGGCGTACGGCTCGTCCGGCAGCACCACCAGCTCCGCCCCGCTCTCCCGCAGCCGGGGCAGGGGCATCCGCGGATAGCGCTCCGCATGCCCCGCGTACACGTTGTCCACCCCCAGCCGCGCCAGCAGGTCCCCGGCGAACGTGTCCCGGCCCAGCACCATCCACGGCCGCCGCCACACCGGCACCACCGCGGGCCGCCCCCGCCCCGCCGCCGGCGGCCGTACGTCCCGCCACGCCGCCTCCGCGGCGGCCAGCCACCCCGGCCGCGCCGCCGCACCGCACGCCGCCAGCACCCGGGCCAGCTCCGCGAACGCCTGCTCCAGCGTGCGGACCTCGGTGACCAGCACCTCCAGACCGGCCGCCCGCAGCGCGGCGAGGTCGGGTGCGCGGTTCTCCTCCTCGTTGGCGACGACCAGGTCCGGGGCCAGCCCGGCGATCCGCCCGACGTCCGGGTTCTTCGTCCCCCGTATCCGCGCGACGCCGAGCCCGGCCGGGTGGCTGCACCAGTCGGTGGCGCCGACCAGCACGCCGGGCGCGGACGCGGCGATCGCCTCGGTCAGCGACGGCACCAGGGAGACGACCCGCCTGCCTGTCACGTTCACCACCTCAGGCTACGGCCCCTTCGGCGGCCCGCGGCGCCGCGGACGCGGCCGGGCGCCGGCCGGCCGCCGTCAGCGTGCCGGGGCGGCGAGGAGGCGGCCGCGGGCCACCGCCGCCGCCGTCCGCACCGCGGCCGTCAGCCAGGCCGCGACCAGCAGCCCGTACAGCAGCACCGCCAGCCCGCGGAACGCCGTCAGCCCCGTGTGCTCCGCCAGGCTCGCCGCGCCCGTCACGCACGTGCCCACCGGGAACGTGAACGCCCACCACGTCAGCGCGAACGGCATGCCGCGGCGCACGGCCCGGACGACCAGCGCCCCCGCCACTGCCAGCCACAGCAGCGCGAAGCCCAGCACCGGCACCCCGTACAGCGTCGCGAACGCCCCCGGCACCGCCGCCGAGCCGTCCGCCAGCGCGCCCGCCGCCGTCGTCGACTGCCCGAGCGGCCCCAGCACCAGGAACAGCGCCGGCGTCAGCGCGAGCGGCAGCGGCCCGCGCTCCACCAGCCGGGCGAACACCAGCGGCAGCATCAGCAGCGTCGCCAGCAGGCTCATCCCGAACATCGCGAAGCACCCCAGCGCCAGCGACTCCCGCCACTGCCCCGCCGGCAGCCGCGCCGCCAGCGCCGGGCCCGTCGCGGCCGACACCATCGGCGCCACCACCGGCAGCAGCCACACCGGCGAGGCGTCGCCGGGTCGCACCCGGTGGCGTACGACCATCAGACACGGCACCGCCACGGCCGCCGCCAGCCCCACCGTGGTGCCCGCCACCCACAGCGCGGCGTGCGCGGCGGCCGCCGCGCCGGTCCCCGTCACCCGCGCGCCCGCGGCCGTCGTCGCGGCACCCACCGCGAGCAGGGCCATCGACAGGCACCCGTAGAACGGCGCGACCGCCGGATCGGCGAGATGCGCGCGGGCGCGGTCGGCGTGCCGGGCCCAGTGCACGGCGCGCGCGGCCAGGAGCACGGCGAGGAAGACGGCGGACAGCGCCCACACGGGTACGAGCGCGGCGGCCGGCAGCCCGACGGCGGTGCCGGCGGTGGCGACGATGGCGGTGCCCATGACGCCGGCGTACCACTGGGGGCCGAGGTCGCGGGTGGAGAGGCGGTGCCGGACGTGTGCGGTGGCACGGGGGCGTACGAGGGTGGTGGCGGCCATGGCGTCAGCCTCGCCGGGGGCGGGGGCGCCCGGTAGGCCCCGCCGGCCTCTCGGCTCATAAGCTGGGGTTATGAGCGAGTACGAGGCCGGGGGCGTCCCGGAGCCGTCGGTGGCCCGCCGGGTGCCGGACCTGGCGGCGCTGGAACTGCTGCTCGCCGTCGCCCGGCTGGGCAGCCTCGGGCGCGCGGCGAAGGCCGTCGGCGTGAGCCAGCCCGCCGCCAGCGCCCGCATCCGGTCCATGGAACGGCAGCTGGGCGTCGCGCTCGTGCACCGCTCGCCGGCCGGGTCGCGGCTCACCGAGGCGGGCGGCGTGGTCACGGAGTGGGCCCGGCGGGTGGTGGAGGCCGCGGAGGCGTTCGACGCGGGCGCGCAGGCGCTGCGGGCCCGGCGTGACTCGCGGCTGCGGGTGGCGGCGAGCCTCACGGTGGCGGAGTACCTGCTGCCGGGGTGGCTGGTCGCGCTGCGCGCCGCCCGGCCGGAGACGGCGGTGTCGCTGCAGGCGGGGAACTCCGCGGCGGTGGCGGCGCAGGTGCGGGCCGGGTCGGCGGACCTGGGGTTCGTCGAGGGGCCGGACGTGCCGGCGGGGCTGGACGGCGCGGTGATCGGCCACGACCGGCTGCTGGTCGTCGTGGCCCCGTCGCACACGTGGGCGCGGCGGAGCGGGATGCCGCCGGCGGAGGTGGCGGGCGCGGCGCTGGTGCTGCGGGAGCAGGGGTCGGGTACGCGCCAGGTGCTGGACGAGGCGCTCGTCCCGCACGGCGGGCTGGGGGCGCCGCTGCTGGAGCTGGCGTCGACGACGGCGGTGAAGTCGGCGGCGGTGACGGGGGCGGGGCCCGCGGTGCTGTCGGAGCTGGCGGTGGCGGACGAGCTGGCGGCGCGCAGGCTGGTGGCGGTGCCGGTGGCGGGGCTGGACCTGACGCGGGCGCTGCGGGCGGTGTGGCCCCGGGGCCAGCGGCCCTCGGGCCCGGCCCGGGACCTGCTCGCGCTGACGCGGGGCGCGGGTCCGTAGGCGGTCGGGAGGCGCCCCGGACCCGCCCCTCCCCGCTCCCCGGGGCTCCGCCCCCGGACCCCCGCGGGGCAGTGCCCCTGCACCCGCGCGGGGCTGTGCCCCCGCACCCGCGCGGGGCTGCGCTCCCGGACCCCCTGCGGGGCTGCGCCCCTGCACCCCAGACGCCGGGGCCCTGCCCCGGGCACTCCGCCGAGGCTGCCGCCCCCCGCACCCCACCGGGCTGTGCCCCCGTACTCCTGCGGGGCAGGCCCGTACCGCCTGCACTCAAGCCCGGCCGCTGACGCACCGCCCCCCGGAGGGCTCAGCCCGCCGCCGCCACCAGGCCCCGCAGCACCCGCGTGTCGTCGTCCATCTCCGGGTGCCACTGCACCCCCAGCGCGAAGCCCCCCGCGTCCGGCAGCTCCAGCGCCTCCACCGCCCCGTCCGCCGCGTACGCCGACGCGATCACGCCGGCGCCCAGCTCCGCCACCGCCTGGTGGTGGTACGTCGGGACCGTCACCGCCTCCGGCAGCAGTGCGGCGAGCCGCGTGCCCGGCACCGGTGTGACCTCGTGGGCGCCGAAGACGCCCGGGCGGTCGCGGTGGCCGTCCATGTGCTGGAGCAGCGTGCCGCCGCGCGCGACGTTCAGCAGCTGCGCCCCGCGGCAGATCCCCAGCAGCGGCAGCTCCGCCGCCAGCGCCGCGTCGATCAGGGCCAGTTCCCAGGCGTCCCGCTCGCGCGACGTCGGGGTGGCGGCGTCCGTGCGCGGGTCGGCGGCGGCGCCGTAGCGGGCCGGGTCCAGGTCCGGGCCGCCCGCGACGACCAGGCCGTCCAGGCGGCGCAGCGCTTCCGGCGCGCGGGCCGGCGCGTCCGGCGGGAGCAGCGCCGCGAGGCCGCCGGCGCGCTGGGTGAGGCGGTGGTAGCCGGCCGGCAGGAGGGCGGCGGGCAGCCGCCACCGGCCCCACCGGGCCTCGTCGACGAGGTACGTGGAGATGCCGATCAGGGGCCGGGTCGTCATGTCTCCCTCACGGTGGAGCGCTCCAGTTCCGCCTCCGCCTCGGCCAGCGCCGCGAACTCCTCCTCGGGCGCCGCCGCGACCAGGCGGTGCCGACTGTAGAGGGCGAAGTACCCCAGCGCCACCACGTAGACGCAGCCCGCGATCATCGCCGCCCACTTGTCCACCAGGAACGTCGCCACCAGCGCCGACAGCGCGAGCACGAGCGCCACCGACGACGTCGCCGCCCCGCCGGGCGTGCGGTACGGGCGGGGCAGCCCCGGCTCGCGGCGGCGCAGCACGAGGTGCGAGAGCGCCATCAGCGCGTACGAGATGGTGGCCCCGAACACCGCGACGTTCAGCATCCGCGCCCCGTCCCCCGTCCCGGCTGCCAGCGCGAAGCCGAGGGTGCCGGGCACGAGCAGGCCCAGGTACGGGGCCTTGCGGCGGGAGGTGAGGGAGAGGGCGCGGGGCAGGTAGCCCGCCCGGGAGAGCGCGAACAGCTGCCGCGAGCCGGCGTAGATGAGCGAGAAGAACGAGGCGACGAGCCCGGCGAGGCCCGCGTAGTTGACGAACCGGCTGAGCGCGGTCGCCTCGCCGTCCGGCTGCAGCGCCTCGACCAGCGGGTTGCCCGCGTCCTGCACGGCGGCGGAACCGCGGGCGCCGGCCGCGGTGACGAAGGTGAGGACCGCGAGCAGCAGCAGGATGCCCATCGCCCAGGCCATCGCCCGCGGCAGCGTACGGGACGGGTCCCTTGTCTCCTCCGCGGCCAGCGGCACGCCCTCGACGCCCAGGAAGAACCACATCCCGAACGGGAACGCGGCCCAGATGCCCATGATCCCGAACGGCAGCCAGGAGTTGGCGCCGAAGGAGCCGGAGTCGACGGGGATGTCGTTCAGCGAGCCGGCGCTGAACTCCGTGAGCGCGCCGACGGCGAAGATCAGCAGGGCCGCGACGGCGACGGCGGTCACGACGAGGCTGAAGCGCAGCGCCTCGCCGACGCCCCACAGGTGGATGCCGAGGAAGACGGCGAAGCAGGCGAGGTAGACGGGCCAGCCGGAGGTGAGCCCGAACAGCTCCAGCGACTCGACGTAGTCGCCGATGAAGATGACGATCGCGGCCGGCGCCAGGACGTACTCGATGAGGATCGCCGTCCCGGTCATGAACCCGCCCCAGGGGCCCAGCGCCTTGCGCGCGAAGCCGTAGCCGCCGCCCGCCGTGGGCAGCACGGCGGCCAGCTCGGCGAGGGCGAAGACCAGGCAGGTGTACATCACGCCCATCAGCAGCGCGGCGATGGCCAGGCCGCCGAAACCGCCCTCCGCCAGGCCGAAGTTCCAGCCGGAGAAGTCGCCGGAGACGACGTACGCCACGCCGAGGCCGGTGAGGAGCAGCGGCCCGGCGCTGCCGGCGCGCAGCGCGCGGCGCCGGAGGTAGGCGCCGGCCGCGGCGTCCGGCGGGACGGGGTCCGAGGGGGAGCCGGGGGCGGCGTCGGGAGCGGCCCGGGGGCCGGGAGGTGCGGTGCGGGACTCGGTGCCTTCGCTCATGGTGCCGCTCCTGCCTCAACGGACGGTGGGGACGCGGTTAATGGTGCGGTCCCATACCTTTGCGGCGCCGGGGTGGCAAGCGCAAGCCCCGTGCGTGAACGTCCTGTTACGGCGCCCCCGCCCCGGGGCCTAACCGTGCGGTGCTCAGCCCAGGAAGCCGCGCAGCAGCGCCGCGGTGCCGGCGCAGTGCTCCCGCATCGCCTCGCGGGCGGCGTCCGGGTCGCCGCCGAGCACCGCGCCCACGACCGCGGCGTGCTGCGCCTGGCTGTGCTCCAGGTTCCGCACCAGCAGCGGGATGCAGTCCAGCAGGTCGTTGACGGTGGCCCGGACGGCGGCGTACTGCGCCGCGAGCCGCGGCGAGCCCGCCAGCTCCGCCAGGGTCAGGTGCAGCAGGGTGTCCAGCCGCCGGTAGTCGCCCAGCGGCGCGTCCTGCGTCGTCTGCAGGGCGGCGCGCAGCCGCGCCCGCTGCTCCGCCGTCAGGTCCGTGCCGGCGCACAGTTCCGCGGCGCCGGTCTCCAGCACCTCCCGGAACCGGAGTACGTCCTCCAGGCCCGTACGCTCCGTACGCCGGCGCAACTCCTCCTGCGCGTCCCGGCGCGCGGTCGTGCGCTCCCGTACGAACGTGCCCCCGTACCGCCCCCGGCGGCTCTCCACCAGGCCCTCGTCCTGCAGCACCTTCAGCACGTCCCGCAGCGTCACCCGGCTGATCCGCAGCCGCCCGGCCAGCTCCCGCTCCGCGGGCAGCCGCTCGCCCGGCGGCACCAGCCCCAGCCGCAGCACCTGCAGTATCTGCTCCAGCGCCTCCTCGAAGCCGTTGCCCGCGCGCACCGGACGCAGTACGGTCCGCAGCCCGTCGCCGGCCGCCTCGGTGGTGAACGCCCGCATTCCCGACCCCCGCTCCGCCGACCCGCTGCCCCGGCCCACTTCCCCATCAAAGGTATCCGGGCCTACCTTAAGACGTCCGTAGCAGAGGAGACCGCGCCGTGACCGACTCCGTACGCACCCCCGCGCTGCCCGTGCCCGAGCTGCGCCGCCTCGTCGACGCCGGCGAAGTCGACACCGTGGTCCTCGCCTTCACGGACATGCAGGGCAGGCTCCAGGGCAAACGCTTCGCCGCGCCCTTCTTCCTCGACGAGGTCCTCGCGCACGGCACCGAGGGCTGCAACTACCTGCTGGCCGTGGACGCCGACATGAACACCGTCGACGGCTACGAGATGTCGTCCTGGGAGCGCGGCTACGGCGACTTCGCCATGCACCCCGACCCCGCCACCCTGCGCCGCATCCCCTGGCACCCCGGCACCGCCATGGTCACCGCCGACCTCGCCTGGCACGACGGCACCCCCGTCCCCGCCTCGCCGCGGCAGGTGCTGCGCCGCCAGCTCGACCGGCTCGCCGCCCGCGGCTGGACCGCCTACGTGGGCACGGAGCTGGAGTTCATGGTCTTCAAGGACACCTACGAGCAGGCGTGGAGCAGCGCGTACCGCGGCCTGACCCCCGCCAACCAGTACAACGTCGACTACTCCGTCCTCGGCACCGGCCGCATCGAGCCCCTGCTGCGCCGCATCCGCAACGAGATGGCCGCCGCCGGCATGACCGTCGAGTCCGCCAAGGGCGAGTGCAACCTCGGCCAGCACGAGATCGCCTTCCGCTACGCCGACGCGCTGACCACCTGCGACCAGCACAGCATCTACAAGACCGGCGCCAAGGAGATCGCCGCCCAGGAGGGCACGGCGCTGACCTTCATGGCCAAGTACGACGAGCGCGAGGGCAACTCCTGCCACATCCACCTGTCCGTACGCGACGCCGACGGCACCCCCGTCTTCGCCGCGCCCGACGGCGGTGCCTCCGACGAAGGGGCCGCCCCGTACGGCATGTCCGCGACCATGCGGCACTTCGTCGCCGGCCAGCTCGCCTGCCTGCCTGAGCTGACCCTCCTCTACGCGCCGAACATCAACTCCTACAAACGCTTCCGCCCCGGCTCCTTCGCCCCCACCGCCGTCGCCTGGGGCCCCGACAACCGCACCTGCGCCGTCCGCGTCATCGGCCACGGCGGCTCGCTCCGGCTGGAGAACCGGCTGCCCGGCGGCGACGTCAACCCCTACCTCGCCGTCGCCGGGATGATCGCCGCCGGGCTGCACGGCGTCGAGCACAAGCTCGAACTCCCCGAGCCCTGCACCGGCAACGCCTACGCCGGCGACGCCGCGCACGTCCCCGCCACGCTCCGGGACGCCGCCGACCTGTGGGGCGGCAGCACGCTCGCCCGCGAGGCGTTCGGCGAGGACGTCGTCCGGCACTACCGCACCATGGCGCGGGTCGAGCAGGAGGCGTACGACACCGCCGTCACCGACTGGGAACGCTTCCGGTCCTTCGAGCGCATGTGAGGTCGAACCCCTTGGCAGGATCAGCAGCAGCCCCCGCACCCCCGCACGAGCACACCGTCGTCAACCCCGCCACCGAGGAGCCCCTCGCCACCGTCCCGGCCGCCGGCCCCGCCGAGGTCGACGCCGCCGTCGCCCGCGCGTCCGCGGCGCAGCGGGGCTGGGCCGCCCTCGCCCCCGGCGACCGGGCCCGGCTGCTCCGCCGCTTCGCCGCCGAGGTCGACGGCCGGATCGAGGAGCTGGCCCGGCTGGAGGTGGCCGAGGCCGGACACCCCGTGGCGAACGCGCGCTGGGAGGCCGGCAACGTACGCGACCTCCTCGACTACGCCGCCGGGGGAGTGGAGCGGCTCACCGGCAGCCAGATCCCGGTGGCCGGCGGGCTGAACGTCACCTTCGCCGAGCCGCTCGGCGTCGTCGGCGTCATCGCCCCGTGGAACTTCCCCCTGCCCATCGCCGCCTGGGGCACCGCACCGGCGCTCGCCGCCGGCAACGCCGTCGTGCTCAAGCCCGCCGAGGCCACCCCGCTGACCGCGCTGCGGCTCGCGGAGCTGGCCCTCGCGGCGGGGCTGCCGGAAGGGCTGTTCCAGGTCGTGCCGGGCGCCGGGCCGGTCGCGGGCGCCGCACTCGTGGCGCACCCGGACGTGGCGAAGATCGTGTTCACCGGCTCCACCGCCGTCGGCAAGCGCATCGCCGCCCGCTGCGCGGAGCAGGTCAAACGGGTCACCCTCGAACTCGGCGGCAAGAGCCCGAACATCGTCTTCGCCGACGCCGACCTGGAGCGCGCCGCGGCCGCCGCCCCCGCCTCGTTCCTCGACAACACCGGCCAGGACTGCTGCGCCCGCAGCCGCATCCTCGTCCAGCGCAGCGTCTACGACCGCTTCCTCGCCCTGCTGGAGCCCGCCGTGCACGCCTTCACCGCCGGCGACCCGGCCGACCCCGGCACGCGGATGGGCCCGCTCATCTCCGCCGCCCACCGCGAACGGGTCCGCGGCCACGTCCCCGAGTCCCGGCCCGCGGCCATCCGCGGCACCGTCCCCGGCGGCCCCGGGTACTGGTACCCCGCCACCGTCCTCACCGACGCGCCGCCCGACGACCCGGTCAGCCGCGAGGAGGTCTTCGGCCCCGTCGCCGTCGTCCACCCCTTCGACGACGAGGCCGACGCCGTACGCCTCGCCAACGCCGGCCCGTACGGCCTGTCGGGCTCGCTGTGGACCCGCGACACCGCCCGCGCCGTCCGCGTCTGCCGCGCCGTGGCCGCCGGGAACCTCTCGGTCAACTCGCACAGCAGCGTGCGCTACTCGACGCCCTTCGGCGGCTTCAAGCAGTCCGGCCTCGGCCGCGAGCTGGGCCCGGGCGCGCTCGCGTCGTTCACCGAGACCAAGAACGTCTTCATCGGCACCGAGGAGTGAGCACGTTGACCGACTTGACCGACGGGACCGCAGTCTGCCGCCGGCTGCCCGGCCGCACCGCCGTCGTCACCGGGGCCGGCAGCGGCATCGGCCTGGCCGCGGCCCGCCGGCTGGCGGCGGAGGGCGCGCACGTCGTCTGCGCCGACATCGACGAGGCCGCGGGCAGGGCGGCCGCCGAGGAGGCCGGCGGGCTGTTCGTACGGACCGACGTGACCGTCCCCGAGGACGTCGAAGCGCTGTTCCGGGCCGCGGACGACCGCTACGGCTCGGTCGACGTCGCGTTCAACAACGCCGGCATCTCGCCACCCGAGGACGACTCCATCCTGGACACCGGCATCGACGCCTGGCGCCGCGTGCAGGAGGTCAACCTCACCTCCGTCTACCTGTGCTGCAAGGCCGCCATCCCCTACATGCGGCGCCAGGGCCGCGGCTCCATCGTCAACACCGCCTCGTTCGTGGCCGTGCTGGGCGCCGCGACCTCCCAGATCAGCTACACCGCCTCCAAGGGCGGCGTGCTGGCCATGTCCCGCGAACTGGGCGTGCAGTTCGCCCGCGAGGGCATCCGCGTCAACGCCCTGTGCCCGGGGCCCGTCAACACCCCGCTGCTCACGGAGCTGTTCGCCAAGGACCCGGAGCGCGCGGCCCGGCGGCTGGTGCACATCCCCGCGGGCCGCTTCGCGGAGGCCGAGGAGATCGCCGCCGCGGTGGCGTTCCTGGCGAGCGACGACGCGTCCTTCGTCAACGCCGCGGAGTTCCTGGTCGACGGCGGCATCGCGGGCGCGTACGTCACGCCGCTGTAGCCGCCCGGTCGTGCGCGGCGGGGCCGCTCACAGGAACGTACGGCCCTCGCCGCGGTACGTCGGGACCGTCTCCGCGACCCGCTCGCCCTCGATCAGGTGCAGCGCGTCGAACCGCTCGCACAGCTCGCCCGCCTTCGCGTGCCGGAACCACACCCGGTCGCCGACCAGCAGGTCGTCGGCGGGGCCGCCGAGCAGCGGGGTCTGCACCTCGCCGGCGCCCTCCTGCCGGTCGTAGCGCAGGCCCTCCGGCAGGTACGGCACGGGCGACCGGTCCGGGCCCGCGGGGCCGGAGGCGGGGTAGCCGCCGCCGAGGACGGTGACGACCCCGACGCCCGGGCGGCGGACCACGGGCAGCGCGAAGACGGCGGCGGGGCGGCCGTCGAACCCGGTGTAGTTGTCGAACAGCCGCGGCTGGTAGAGCCCCGAGCCGGCGGCGACCTCGGTGACCGCCTCCTCCGCCGCGGTGTGCTGCACGCTGCCCGTACCGCCGCCGTTGACGAACTCCAGGTCCGCCAGCCGGCGCACCGCCGCCACCGCCGCCGCGCGGCGCTCGGCGAGTTGCCGCCGGGCCACCGCCTGCATCAGCCGCACGCCGCGCGACGTCAGCGGCCGGCCGGCGACGTCGTCCCCGACGCCGGCGACGTGCCCCTCGTACGCCATCAGCCCCACCAGCCGGAAGCCCGGCCGGCGCACCACCTCGCGGGCCACCGCCGCCAGCGCCGCCGGACCGGACAGCGGCGACCGGCGGGCGCCGACGCGCACCCGGCCGCCGAGCAGCCGCAGCGAGGTGTCCAGCTCCAGGCAGACCCGCACCTCCTCGCGCCCGCCGTCCCGGGCCGCGTCCACGAGGTCCAGCTGCGCGGGGTCGTCCACCATGACCGTCACCGCGGCGGCGAGCTTCGGATCGCCGGCCAGCTCGGCGAAGCCGGCGCGGTCCGCGGACGGGTAGGCCAGCAGCACGTCGTCGAAGCCGGAGCGCGCCAGCCACAGCGACTCGGCGAGCGTGAAGGACATGACCCCGGCGAACCCGGGCCGTGCCAGCACCCGCTCCAGCAGCGCCCGGCAGCGCACCGACTTGGTCGCCACCCGGACCGGCTTGCCCGCGGCGCGGCGCACGAGCCCGGCCGCGTTGGCGTCGAACGCCTCGGTGTCCACGGCGGCGAACGGGGCGTCGAGGCCGGCGGTGGCGCGGTCGTAGCGGGCGCGCAGAGCTGCGTAATGCGGCATGAAGGAAGACTGCCACCGGGTGGCGGGCAGGCGGTAGAGGGGTACGGAGAGGATGAGGCGTTCGGGCGGCGCGCCGTCCGCCACGGGAGCCCAGTAGAGTGTCGCGAGCGCCTGTCAGCAGGTCGTCCGGGGGCGACTCACAGGAGGGGAGTGAGGGGGCTGTTGAGCACTGACGCAGAGCAGACGCCCGCGGCCCCGCCGTCGCCGCACTCCCCGCCGGAGGGCGACGGGCCCGCCCGGCCCGCCGGGCCGACGGGCGCGGCCGAGCCCGAGGCAGCGTCCGGGACCGCCGGAACCGCCAAGTCCGCGGGGGAGGCGGGGGAGACCGCCGGGTCCGTACGGCCGCCGCGCCCCGCGCCGCCCGCCGGCCCCCCGGCCCCCGCCGGCCCTCCGGCCCCCGACGCGGAACCCCCGGCCCCCGCCGCCGGGCCCACCCGGCCCGCCGCCGCGCCCTCCGCCGACGCTCCGCCCGCGCCGCCGCACCACCCGCCGCGGCCCTATGCCCCACCCGTGCCCGCCGTCCCTCCTCACCCCGTAGGCGCACCCCTGCACATGGCGTCCGTGCTCCCCTCCGACATCCCCCGCCCCGAGCCGGAGCCGCCCGCCGAACGGCGCAGCCTCGCGCGTGCGGTGGCCGCCGCCGCCGCGCTGATCACGGGCATCGGGCTCATCGCCGGCGCCGCCACCGGCAGCTGGCTCAGCGACGGCCCGCGGGCGCAGGCCCAGCCCGGGGCGTACGAGGTGGCCCGCGGCCTGTGGCACGCCACGGAGGTCGACAAGCTCTTCCCGCCCCGGCTCGAAGGCGACGGCGCGGGCCCCGGCGGCGCCGACCGCGTCTGGGTGCGCGTCGCCGTCGCCCCGCCCGGGGGCTGCCGGAAGGGGCTCGACCCGGCGCTCGGCCGGGAGTTGCGCCGCGTCGGCTGCGAGAAGCTGCTGCGCGCCACGTACGCCGACGAGACCCGCAGCAGCGTCACCACCGTGGGGCTGGTCTTCACCGCGGCCGGCGCCGCCAGGATGGGCCGGTTCGAGGACCGCTTCGAGGAACGGGAGCTGGGCACGCGGCCGGACATGCTCCCGCGCGCGTACGGCACCGACACCGGCCCCGCCGCCGGCTTCGGCGACGAGCAGCGCGCGACCTGGACCGTACGCGTGCTCTCCGACGCCCCCGTCGTCCTCTACGCCGTCACCGGCTTCGCCGACGGCCGCGCCGTGGCCGAGCCGCAGCCCGCCGGCGAGGCCGTCCACCCCACCGCGACCACCGCGCCCGCGCAGGCCGGCCTCGGCCACGACGCGGAGGGCATCGCCGACCGCGTCGAGCGCAGCCTGCGCAAGACCTCCGCCCGGGCGACGGAGTCCCCCCGGTGACCCGGCCGGCCCCCGCGCGCCGCCGCCGCGCCCCCGCCCTCCTCGCCGCGCTGACCGCCGCCGCGGCCCTGCTCACCGCCACCGCCGCCCCGGCGCACGCGGACGGCCTGCAGGAACTCCAGTGGGGCCTGGACGACGTCCGCGCCGCCGAGGCGTGGAACACCACCCGCGGCGCCGGCGTCACCGTCGCCGTGCTCGACACCGGCGTGGACGCCAGCCACCCCGACCTCACCGGACAGGTGCTGGACGGCAAGGACTTCGTGGGCTTCGGCGCTCGCCGCGGCGACGACTCCTGGGCCCGGCACGGCACCGCCATGGCCGGCATCATCGCCGCACACGGCCACGGGCCCGGCGCCGCCGAAGGCGTCACGGGCGTCGCACCGGAGGCGAGGATCCTGCCGGTACGGGTCATCCTGGAGGACGGCGACGCACAGCGCGGCAAGGCCCGCGACACCCGCGGCAACGCCCTCGCCGACGGCATCCGCTGGGCCGCCGACAACGGCGCCGACGTCATCAACCTCTCCCTCGGCGACGACAGCAAGTCCGCCCACCCCGAGCCCGGCGAGGACGCCGCCGTGCAGTACGCGCTGCGCAAGGGCGTGGCCGTCGTGTCGTCCGCGGGCAACAGCGGCGAGAAGGGCGACCACATCTCGTACCCCGCGGCCTACCCCGGCGTCATCGCCGTCACCGCCGTCGACCGGACCGGCGAGCGCGCGGACTTCTCCACGAGGAAGTGGTACGCCACCGTCGCCGCCCCCGGCGTCGACGTGGCCATCGCCGACCCCGACCGCACGTACTACGAGGGCTGGGGCACCAGCGCCGCGGCCGCGTTCGTCTCCGGCGTCACCGCCCTGGTCCGCGCCGCCAACCCCGACCTCAGCCCCTGGCAGATCCGGGACCTGCTGCGGGACACCGCGCAGGACCCGCCCGAGGGCGGCCGCAGCGACGAGCTGGGCGCCGGCCGGGTGGACGCGGCGGCGGCCGTCGCGGCGGCGCGGGAGCTGAAGGCGGCGCCGCAGGAGCCGGCGGCGGCCGCGTACGGCAAGAAGCGTTTCGGCTCGGCACCCGCGGCCGTCACCCCGGCGGACGACGGGCCGGGCGGGCTGGCGCTCGTCGCGGGCGTCACCGGCGTGGGGCTGATCGCGGGCGCGTGGTTCCTCTGGCGCGGCCCGCGGCTGCGCCGCAGCGGCGTCTGGCGCGGCCCGGCACCCCCGCCCTTCGCGCCGCCGGCCGCCCCGCCGCCCACCGGCGCTCCGCCTACCGGCCCCCCGCCCGCCGGGCCCGCCGCCGGACCGCGCCCGCGGGGCGGCGACGGGGCAGCGCTAGGCTCGTCGGGTGCCGCTGAAGAACATCCCTGACCCCGGCTTCGCCGGCGACGACGGCTCCGCCGACCCGCGCCTCGCCGCCGCCCTCGCCGCGTACGCCGACGCCCCCGACGACCCCGGAGCCGTACCCCGCGTGCTCACCGCCCTCGCCGGCACGCGGGTGCTGGTCCCCGTCGTCGCGCTCCTCGGCGAGTCGGAGGTGGACGACGCCGGACTGCGGCGCGACAAGACCAGCGACATGGCGGTGCCCACCCTGGAGGTCCCCGGCGGCCGCCGCGCCCTGCCCGCCTTCACCTCCACCGCCGCGCTCGCCCGCTGGGACCCCGCCGCCCGCCCCGTGGCGGTGCCGCTGCCGCAGGCGGTACGGGCCGCCGTCGCCGAGCGCGCCGACACCGTCGTCCTCGACGTCGCCGGCCCCGTCCCGTACGAGCTGACCGGCCCGGCGCTGCTCGCCGCCGCCGAGGGGCGCGGCAGCACCGACCCGCTGGCCGACCCCGCCGTCGTCGCGGCCGTGACCGCCGTGGTGGCCGCCGCCGCAGGGGTGCGCGCCGCGTCCCTGGCCCGCGCCGGCGAGGCCGACGGCACGCTGGCCCTGGCCCCCGCCCCCGGCGCCGCCCCGGCCGACGTCGCGCGCCGGGTCGCCGAGGCGCTGGCCGCCGACCCCGTCCTGCGGGCCCGGCTGGTCCGCGGCCTCGACCTGGCCCTGCTGCCGCCGGACACCCCGCTGCCGGGCGAGCCGCTGCCGCTCGGCTGACCGGCCCGCGCCGGACCGCCGGGGGCCGCGGTCCGGGCGCTGGTTAGGGTGGCCTCCGGTCCCGTACGAGGAAGTGAGCCCCCATGAGCGACCCCGGCCCCGGCGGCGACGCCGGCCCCGACTTCGACGCGATGACGCGCGACATCGCCGACGTCCCCGCCGTGGAGGTGATCACGACGGTGGCGGTGCATCTGATGAGCGCCGCGGCGGTCAAGCTCGGGCTCGCCGAGGACGGCGCCGCGCACAAGGACCTGGACGAGGCCCGCAAGCTGATCACCGCACTGGCCGGGCTGGTCACCGCGGGCGCGGGGGAGGTCGGCTCGTACCACGCGGCGCCGCTGCGGGACGGGCTGAAGTCGCTGCAGCTCGCCTTCCGCGAGGCGTCCGAGCACCCCGACGAACCGGGCCGGGGCCCCGGCGAGGCGTACACGGGCCCCGTCATCGGCTGAGCCCGCCCGTACCCGCCCACCGCACCGCCGCGCGGATGTGCGGTGTTTCCGCGGGCACTGGTATGCTGGACAGCGACCGGCCGGACGCACCATGCAGGAAAGAGGAGCGACCGGCCCGCAAGTGGAGGCTCCGATCTCCCACCTTCCGGCCCCCGGTCGGCGGGTCACCGGTCCGAAGCACCCCGCGGCACGCTCTGCGGCGGTGCTCCCCGGCAGGAGTCGCACTTGCGTCCCGTCCGGGGCTTTTTTCGTGCCCGCGCCGGGTGGTCGGCAGACAGCACGTTACGCGGTTGCCCGCCAGGCAGTCGCGTGGTGGAAATGAGGAGGCCACATCAGCGCCGAGCCCCGCATCAACGACCGGATTCGCGTCCCCGAGGTGCGACTTGTCGGCCCCAGCGGCGAGCAGGTGGGCATCGTCCCGCTCGCCAAGGCTCTGGAGCTTGCCCAGGAGTACGACCTCGACCTGGTCGAGGTGGCGGCGAACGCCCGTCCTCCGGTGTGCAAGCTGATGGACTACGGGAAGTTCAAGTACGAGTCGGCCATGAAGGCCCGTGAGGCGCGCAAGAACCAGGCGCACACGGTCATCAAGGAGATGAAGCTCCGGCCGAAGATCGACCCGCACGACTACGACACCAAGAAGGGTCACGTCGAGCGGTTCCTCAAGCAGGGGGACAAGGTCAAGATCACGATCATGTTCCGCGGTCGTGAGCAGTCCCGCCCCGAGCTGGGCCGGCGGCTGCTGCAGCGGCTTGCGGAGGACGTGCAGGAGCTGGGCTTCGTGGAGTCCAACCCCAAGCAGGACGGCCGCAACATGATCATGGTTCTCGGTCCGCACAAGAAGAAGACCGAGGCGATGGCCGAAGCCCGCGAGGCCCAGGCGGCCCGCAAGGCGGAGCGAAGGGGCGACGAGACCGCTCCCGCGGAGCGCGCCGAGGCCTGATCCCGGCACCCGACCCCGGGTCCGGCGAGTAGGACGAAGACAGTCCGACGCTTCCGCATGCCCGTTTGCGGGCGGCGGGAGCGCCGACGACGAGGAGTGAACGGCGAGATGCCGAAGAACAAGACCCACAGTGGTTCCAAGAAGCGCTTCCGCGTGACCGGCTCCGGCAAGGTGCTGCGTCAGCGTGCCAACCGGCGCCACTACCTGGAGCACAAGCCGTCGACTCTGACCCGGCGCCTCGCCGGCACGGTCGAACTGTCCAAGGCCGACGCCAAGAAGGCCAAGAAGCTGCTCGGCCGGTGAGCCGCCGCCCTGCCCCGGCAGGGCGCAGGACGACTCAGCAGACCGGGACCCAGCCGTTCCGGGTCGCGCAGCCGACGCGACCCAGCCCCAAGGAGTGAACAAGTGGCACGCGTCAAGCGGGCAATCAACGCCCAGAAGAAGCGCCGGGCGATCCTCGAGCAGGCCAGCGGTTACCGCGGCCAGCGCTCCCGCCTCTACCGCAAGGCGAAGGAGCAGGTCACCCACTCCCTCGTCTACAACTACAACGACCGCAAGAAGCGCAAGGGCGACTTCCGTCAGCTGTGGATCCAGCGGATCAACGCCGCTGCCCGCGCCAACGGCATCACCTACAACCGCTTCATCCAGGGCCTGAAGGCCGCGGGCGTCGAGGTGGACCGCAAGATGCTCGCCGAGCTGGCCGTGAACGACGCCGGTGCCTTCACCGCGCTCGTCGAGGTGGCCCAGAAGGCCCTGCCGAGCGACGTCAACGCGCCGAAGTCCGCCGCCTGAGCCGCCGCGCTCGCTCGGTACGCGTCAAGGACCCGCAGGCCCCGCCGGCCTGCGGGTCCTTGGATTTCCGTGCGGGCCCCGCAGGTCGCGCGGGCTTCTCGCGGCCGCCGTCCTGCCGTACGAAAGGTCTCCCCACCGCCCATGGGCACCCCCGAGCCGATCTCGCCGCGCTCCGCCCGCGTCACCGCCGCCCGCAAGCTGCTCCGGCGCGCCGGGCGGGTCAAGGAGCGCCGGTTCCTCGCCGAGGGGCCGCAGGCCGTACGGGAGGCGGTGGCGTACGGGTCCGGCCCCGGCGGCGGCGCCGGCCCGGCCCTCGTCGAGCTGTTCGCCACCCCCGAGGCCGCCGAGCGGCACCCGGAGATCGTCGGGTCGGCCCGGGAGGCGGGCGCCCGCGTGCACTCCGCCGCCGAGGAGGTCGTCGCCGGGCTCTCGCAGACCGTCACCCCGCAGGGCCTCGTCGGCGTCTGCCGCTTCCTCGACGTGCCCCTCGCGGACGTCACCGCCGCCCGCCCCCGTCTCGTCGCCGTCCTCGCGCACGTCCGCGACCCCGGCAACGCCGGCACCGTGCTGCGCTGCGCCGACGCCGCCGGGGCCGACGCCGTGGTGCTCACCGACGCCTCCGTCGACCCGTACAACCCCAAGGCCGTACGGGCCTCCGCCGGCAGCGTCTTCCACCTCCCCGTCGTCACCGGCGTGCCCGCCGCCGCGGCCGCCGCCGGGCTGCGCGCCGCCGGCGTGCGGCTGCTGGCCGCCGACGGGGCGGGGGAGCGGGACCTGGACGACGAGCTGGACGACGGCGGCCTCGCCGCCCCGACCGGCTGGATCTTCGGCAACGAGGCGTGGGGGCTGCCGGCCGAGACCAGGGCGCTCGCCGACGCCGTCGTGCGCGTCCCGATCCACGGCCGCGCCGAGAGCCTGAACCTCGCCACCGCCGCGGCCGTGTGCCTCTACGCCTCGGCCCGGGCCCACCGCCCGATCGGCGGGTGCCGCCCCGTCAGCGGGGCCAGGTAGGGTGACCGCCCTAGGCGACCGCGAGTCGACCGTACGGGCAGGCCAACGCCCGGTCTCTGGGAGGGGGTTCACGGGTGGAGAGCGCAGATGACGGGCCGGAGGCCGCCGACCTCCACTGTGAGCCCGACGATCTGCCGGACGGTCTCGTCGTGGCCGACGAGCGTGGTCGCGTGGTGTGCTTCAACGCCGCCGCCGTGCGGATCACCGCCCTGGAGCCGGCCGCCGTCCTCGGCCGCCCGCTGACCGAGGCGCTGCCCCTGGAGGACCTGAAGGGCCGCCGCTGGTGGCGGCTGATCGACCCGTACGGCGGCCTGGCCATCCGCACCGGCCACCCCGAGCGCAACCTGCTGCTGCCCGGCAACCGCGAGGTGCTGGTCGCCGCCCGCTACGTACGCGACGGCCGCACCGGCCCGGTGCGCAAGCTCATCGTCACCCTGCGCGGCACGGAGGCCCGGCGGCGCAGCGAGCGCAGCCACGCCGAGCTGATCGCCACCGTCGCGCACGAGCTGCGCTCCCCGCTGACGTCCGTGAAGGGCTTCACCGCCACGCTGCTGGCGAAGTGGGAGCGGTTCACCGACGACCAGAAGCGGCTGATGCTGGAGACCGTGCACGCCGACGCCAACCGCGTCACCCGGCTCATCGCCGAGCTGCTGGACATCTCCCGCATCGACTCCGGCCGGCTGGAGGTGCGCAAGCAGCGCGTCGACGTGGTCGCCGCGGTGCACCGGCACGTGGAGGCGCAGACCACCGCGGGCCAGGACCCGGCCCGCTTCCGCACCCTGGTGCGGCGGGAGCTGCCCGACCTGTGGGCCGACCCCGACAAGGTCGACCAGGTGCTGGGGAACCTGCTGGAAAATGCCGTGCGGCACGGCGAGGGACTTGTCACCATCGAGGTGGCACCCGCCACCCTCAACCACGGCAGGGAAGGCACCCAGGTCACCGTGAGCGACGAAGGCCCCGGCATCCCGGAGGAGTCGATGAGCCGCGTCTTCACCCGCTTCTGGCGGGGCAGCAAGCGCGGCGGCACCGGCCTGGGGCTGTACATCGTCAAGGGCATCGTGGAGGCCCACGGCGGGATCATCACCGTCGGCCGCGCCCCCGGCGGCGGCGCCCGGTTCCGATTTACCCTGCCCGTCGGCGCCCCGGCCCACCTCGCCTGAGCAGCGGCCGGCCCGCCCACGGGCCACACCCGCGTCCGCGCGCCCGTAGACTCGACCCCCGGCCCCTCGGCGACCCCGCTCGCCGACAAAGCCGCGGCCGCCGGGTCGGGGCGCAGCCAGCCAATCGGAAGTACGGGAAGAGATGTCGGCACCGAACAAGTCGTACGACCCTGTCGAGGTCGAGGCACTGAAACCGGAAGAGATCGACCGGGTGCGCGACGAGGCGCTCGCCGCCATCGCCGCAGCCGGCGACCTCGCAGCGCTTCGCGAGGTGAAGACCGCCCACGCCGGCGACCGCTCCCCGCTGGCGCTCGCCAACCGCGAGATCGGCGCCCTGCCGCCGCACGCCAAGGCGGACGCGGGCAAGCGCGTGGGCCGGGCGCGCGGCGAGGTGGGGCAGGCCCTGAAGCGGCGCCAGGAGGAGCTGGAGGCGGAGCGCGACGCCCGGGTGCTGGTCGAGGAGGCGGTGGACGTCACACTGCCGTACGACCGCACCCCCGGCGGCGCGCGGCACCCGCTGACCACGCTCTCCGAGCGCATCGAGGACATCTTCACGGCGATGAGCTGGGAGGTGGCCGAGGGCCCCGAGGTCGAGGCCGAGTGGTTCAACTTCGACGCGCTCAACATCGCGCCTGACCACCCCGCGCGCAGCGAACAGGACACCTTCTTCGTCCGCGGCCCGCAGCGCGACGGCGCGCCCGGGCGGGAGGACGACGACGAGACCGGCGTCGTGCTGCGCACCCACACCTCACCGGTGCAGATCCGCTCCATGCTCGACCGCGAGCTGCCCGTCTACGTGATCTGCCCCGGCCGCGTCTACCGCACCGACGAGCTGGACGCCACCCACACCCCCGTCTTCATGCAGGTCGAGGGGCTCGCGGTGGACGAGGGCCTGACGATGGCCGACCTGAAGGGCACCCTCGACCACATGGTCTCCTCGCTCTTCGGCGAGGGCGTGCGGACTCGGCTGCGGCCGGACCACTTCCCGTTCACCGAGCCGTCCGCCGAGATGGACATGGTCTGCTTCGTCTGCCGCGGCGCGTCCGTCGGCAACCCGGACCGGCCCTGCCGCACCTGCGGCTCCGAGGGCTGGATCGAGCTGGGCGGCTGCGGCATGGTCAACCCGAAGGTGCTGGTCGCCTGCGGCATCGACCCGGAGCGCTACAGCGGGTTCGCCTTCGGGTTCGGGATCGAGCGGATGCTGATGTTCCGCCACAACGTCGAGGACATGCGAGACATGGTCGAGGGTGACGTGCGCTTCACCCGGCCGTTCGGGATGGAGATCTGATGCGAGTCCCGCTTTCGTGGCTGCGGGAGTACGTCGACCTGCCGGCCGGCGAGACCGGCCGCGGCGTCCAGGACCGGCTGATCAGCGCCGGCCTGGAGGTCGAGACCGTCGAGCGGCTGGGCGCGGACCTCAAGGGCCCGCTGGTCGTCGGCCGGGTGCTGGCGATCGAGGAGCTGACGGAGTTCAGGAAGCCGATCCGCTACTGCCAGGTCGACGTCGGCGACGCGAACACCACGGGTGACCCGCAGAACATCATCTGCGGCGCGGCCAACTTCACCGTCGGCGACAAGGTCGTCGTCATCCTGCCCGGCGGCGAGCTGCCCGGCGGCTTCAAGATCGGCGCCCGGAAGACGTACGGCAGGGTCTCCGAGGGCATGATCTGCTCGGTGCGCGAGCTGGGCATCGGCGACGACCACGACGGCATCCTGGTGCTGCCGCCCGAGTACGAGCCGGGCACCGACGCGGTCGAGCTCCTGGAGCTGAACGACGAGGTCCTGGACATCGCCGTCAACCCCGACCGCGGCTACGCGCTGTCCCTGCGCGGCGTCGCCCGCGAGACCGCCATCGCCTACGGCGTGCCGCTGCGCGACCCGGCGCTGCTCGACGTGCCCCCGCCGAACGACTACGGCTACGAGGTCAAGGTCGACGACCCGCGCGGCTGCGACCGCTTCACCGCCCGCGTCGTCACCGGCATCGACCCCGAGGCCCGGTCGCCGATCTGGCTGCAGCGCCGGCTGCAGAAGGCCGGCATGCGCCCGATCTCGCTCGCCGTGGACGTCACCAACTACGTGATGCTGGAGATCGGCCAGCCCCTGCACGCGTACGACCGCGCCCGGCTCGACGGCCCCCTCGGCGTGCGCCGGGCCGCGCCCGGCGAGAAGCTCACCACCCTGGACGGCGTCGAGCGCACCCTCCACCCGGAGGACCTGCTGATCACCGACGACCGCGGGCCCATCGGCCTGGCCGGGGTGATGGGCGGCGCCGACACCGAGATCGCCGAGGCCGAGGTCCGCGACCACCTGCTCGGCTCGGTGGCCGGCACCACCGAGATCGTGATCGAGGCCGCGCACTTCGACCCCGTCTCCATCGCCCGCACCTCGCGCCGCCACCGCCTCACCTCCGAGGCGTCCCGCCGCTTCGAGCGCGGCGTCGACCCGGAGGCCGGCCCCGCCGCCGCGCAGCGCACGGTGGACCTGCTGGTGCTGCTGGCCGGCGGCTCCGCCGAGGCGGGCGTGACCGAGGTCGTCGCACCCAGCGGGCCGCGGACCGTACGGATGCGGGTCGACCACCCGGACCGGGTCGCCGGCGTGCCGTACGGGCGCGAGGCCGTGGTGCGCCGGCTGCAGGAGGTCGGCTGCGACGTCTACGGCGCCGACGAGCTGACCGTCACCGTGCCCACCTGGCGCCCCGACCTGGCCGCGCCGAACGACCTCGCCGAGGAGGTCATCCGGCTCGAAGGCTACGAGAACCTGCCGTCGACGCTGCCCCGGCCGCCGGCCGGCCGCGGCCTGACCGGCCGGCAGCGGCTGCACCGCCGGGCCGGCCGGGCGCTGGCCGGCGCCGGCTACGTCGAGGTGCTGAACTACCCGTTCGTCGGCGAGGCGGCCCTAGACGCCCTCGGCCTGGAGTCGTCCGACGCCCGCCGCCGCACCGTCACCCTGGTCAACCCGATCAGCGACGAGGAGCCGGGCCTGCGCACCACGCTGCTGCCCGGCCTGCTCGCCGCGCTCCGCCGCAACCACGGCCGCGGCACCGCCGACCTGGCGCTCTTCGAGACCGGGCTGGTCTTCCGGCCGTCGGGCTGGGAGTCCGAGCCGGCCCGGCTGCCCGTCGACCGGCGCCCCACCGACGAGGAGATCGCCTCCCTGAACGCCGCCCTGCCCAAGCAGCCGCGCCGCGCCGCCGCCGTCCTCGCCGGCGCCCGCGAGCGGGCCGGCTGGTGGGGCCCCGGCCGCCCGGCGGACTGGGCGGACGCGGTCGAGGCGGCCCGTACCGTGGCCGCGGCGGCGGGCGTGGAGCTGGCGACCGAGGCCGACCAGCACGCGCCGTGGCACCCCGGCCGCTGCGCGGCCCTGTTCGCGGTCGTGGACGGCGAACGACGAGTCGTCGGCCACGCCGGCGAGCTGCACCCGCGGGTGGTCAAGGCGCTGCATCTGCCGGAGCGCACCTGCGCTATGGAGGTCTCGCTCGACCTGCTGGAGATCGCCGCCGGCGGCCCGGTGCAGGCACCGCACGTCTCCACGTACCCGGTGGCGACGCAGGACGTGGCGCTGGTCGTGGCCGCGGACGTCCCGGCGGCGAAGGTCGCCGATGCGCTGCGCGCGGGCGCGGGCGAGCTGCTGGAGTCGGTGCGGCTGTTCGACGTCTTCACCGGCGAGCAGGTAGGCGAGGGCCGCAAGTCGCTGGCCTACGCACTGCGCTTCCGCGCCCCGGACCGCACGCTGACCGCCGAGGAGGCGAGCGCCGCCCGCGACGCGGCGGTGGCGCGGGCGGCGGAGGAGGCGGGGGCGGTGCTGCGGGGGGCGTGACGGGCGGGCGCGGCACGGCGGTACGGGGCCCGTACCGCCGTGCGGGGGCCGTGTCGGCGCCCTGGCCGCTCGGGTGCGGTGTGCGGTCCCCGCCCCCTCGGTGAAGGTGAACTCGTAGCATGGCGTCAAGAGTTGGACGTCGCACACGAGGATGTTCGGTGGTGGAAATGTCCGAATCTCCATTTGTTGCTCAGGACGGCCGCCCCGCTGGATAAACGCCCAGGTCAGCGAGACTGCTCCCCGCGCACGCGGGGATGGACCCCGACGCCCTGCGGATAGACCTTGCCCGCCTTGCTGCTCCCCGCGCACGCGGGGATGGACCCGAGTCGGACTACTACACGGCGGTGGACGACAACTGCTCCCCGCGCACGCGGGGATGGACTTTCCATGGCCGCCGTCATGCCGGCGCAATGCTCGCGCGCATGGCACCGCGGCGCTGGTCGACATCGGCGCCGTGGTGATCGACACTCGTCCGAGGCCACCCCGCAAGTCAGAATGCACTCATCCCCACACCGGAGGTTCCATGCCCAAGGGCTACTGGGTCAGCGTCTACCGCACCATTTCGGATCCCGAGAAACTGGCCGCCTACAACGAGCTGGCCCGCCTGGCCGTCGAGCCCGGGGGCGGCCGGACTATCGTCCGTGGCGGTCGGGTCGTGGCGTATGACGCCGGAATCGCCGAGCGCACCGTCGTGGTCGAGTTCGACAGCTTCGAGCAGGCCGTCGCGGTGCGCGAGAGCGCGGCCTACCAGGAGGCGCTGGCCGCCCTCTCCGAAGGCGTCGAGCGCGACTTCCGCATCGTCGAAGGCATCGACTGACCCATGTCCTGGCCGGAGGTCACGGTGGTTGATGCGTGCGTGCGGCGCGACGGCCGGGGTGGTAGCCCCACGGCCGTCACCGACGACGACCCGGCGGCGACCGACGCGGACCGGCGTGCGGTCGCCGCTGCGGCCGGCACCTCGCACGCGGCGTTCCTCGGCCCGGGGCGGACGCCGGACGGTGGCCGGCCGGTCCGGTTCTTCACCGCCACCGCCGAACTGTCCGGCTGCGGCCACGGCACCGTTGCCGCGCAGGCCGTCCGGTTGGCCCGCACCGCGCTGGGCGAGCTGAACGACCGCCAGCACACCGGCGGGCGCACGTTCGACACCGTCGCGATCCGCCGCCCCGCCGGCATCGAGGTGTGGTTCGACCAGGGCCCCGTCGCGTTGCGTCACCCGGTACCGGACGAGCGCGCCGAGATCGTCGCCGCGCTCGGGCTCACCGAGGACGATCCGCATCCGATCGACGCGCCACGGATCGCCGCGCCCGGCGCACCACGCATCCTGGTACCGGTCTACGACCGGTCGGCGCTGCTCCGAGTCCGCCCGCACCTCGGCAGGCTGGCAGAGGCGTGCCGGCGGTACGGGCTTCTCGGCTGCTTCGTGTACGTACCGCCGGTGGGCGACCGGCCGGGTGCGGCGCGGATGTTCGCGCCGGCGATCGGTGTCGACGAGGACGTCGCCAACGCCAACAGCACCGGCTGCCTGGCCGCCCACCTGCTCGACACGACGGGGGCGCGGACGGTCGCGATCGAGGTGGAACAGGGCGACGCCCTCGGCCGACCGGCCAGCGTGCTCGCTTCGGCCCGACGCGGGCCGGCGGGCATCACGACCCGGGTCGGCGGGCTGGCGGTGGTCCGCGACGGCCACCGAGGCCACGACCGGACGTGAACTCACCCGGCACTGCGCAGGACAAGGTGTCCGGACGAGGAGAAGAGGCCAGGCCCCGTTCCCCGTCGAGGTGGTCTCGCCTTGTCAGGCTGGCGGGTCGATCACAGGACGAGCACGAGTTTGCCGCCGGGGCGGCGCGATCGGCTGAGCTCGGCCGCCTCCTGGATCTGGTCGAGGGTGTAGGTGCGGGCGACCGGTACGACCAGGATGCCTTCGCCGGCGAGCCTGGCGAACTCGTTCATCTGGTCGTAGCGGATCTCGGTGGTGATCCGGACGCCCAGTTCGGCTGCGGCGGCGAAGTCCGAGACGGTGAGGACGCGGTCGGGATCCCCGGTCAGCCCGATCAAGGCCGGTAGCGAGCCGCCGGCCGGACTGGGCTGGTCGGCGCGGTCGATCCGGCCCCCGGTCGGCGCGGTGTCCAGGGCGCGGTCCACGGGGGACGGGGCCAGTGCGCTGACCCGTTCGGCCATGCCTTCGCCGTAGGCGGTCACCCGGGCGCCGATCTCTTCGAGGGCGGCGGCCCGAGTCGGCCCGGCTGTGGCGATCACCCGAACACCCCGGTGCAGCGCGAAGCGCACCGCCGCCTCACCCACGGTGGTGCCCGCGCCGTGGACGAGCAGCAGCTCACCCGGCTCGACGCCGAGGTCGTCGAGCGCGCGCCACGCCGTCTCGGCCGCCATCGGCAGCGCGGCGGCCTGCTCGGCGGTGACGCCCTCGGGGATGCGTGCCCAGGCCGGCATCAGCGCGTACTCGGCGGCGCCGGCCGTCGGGCCGTCGAAGGTGGCCGGGCCGAACACGCGGTCGCCGATCTGGACGCCGTCGACGCCCTCGCCGAGCGCGTCGACGGTGCCCGCGACCTCAAGGCCGAGCCCGCGCGGCAGCGGCGGCAGGTGGTCGGCGAGGAGACCGTCGACGACGTGCCAGTCGGCCGGTGCCAGTCCGCACGCCCGCACGGCGATGCGGATCCGGCCGGGTCCCGGCTCCGGCTGTGGGACGTCGCGGAGCGCTATCACGTCCGGGGAGCCGAACCGGTCGAACTGCAGAGCCTTCATGACGATCTCCTGGCTGATGACAGCATCTGTTGTCATTGACACCGCGCTGGGCACCGCCGAGGAGATCTTCCGCCCACGCGTGTTCCTGCTGCGCCGGGCACGAGTGATCGCCGCCAACCCGGCACTGGCCGAGCGCGATCTGATCAAGCTCGCCGCCATCGCCGACGCGCTGGCACCGGCGCTCGAACGCCGCGGCGTCGAGCCCGGCAAAGCCCGCTTCATCATCGACGTGGTGCTGGCGATCCACCGGCGCGCCATGCCCCGCTGGCTGGCCGAGCCGGACACCACCCTGGCTCAGCTCATGGCCCAGGCCGCCGACGAGCTGCGTGAGGCGGTCACACCGCCGGCTCCGACAGCCCGCTGAGCCGACCCTTGCCCGCAGGGTTGGCTCTTCACGCCCGGCACCCGGCGGACCGCACCCGGCAGGACCGGCGGAAACCCAGGTGGCCTCAGCGCACGATCTCGGTAGAGTCGGGCGATGCCCGAGCTGAAGCGGCTGCACGTCGGCCACGCCCCGGCGGTCCTGGCCTTCGAGCTGGAGAACCGCGGCTACTTCGCCGCCTCGATCTCCGACCGTGGCGACGACTACTTCGACCGGTTCACCGACGGGTACAACGCCCTGCTGGCCGAGCAGGAGGCCGGCATCTGCGCCTTCTACGTGCTCGTCGCCGAGGACGGCTCGGTTCTGGGCAGGTTCAACCTGTACGACCTGGAGGACGGCGCCGCCAGGCTCGGCTACCGGGTCGCGGAGCGGGTCGCGGGCCGCGGCGTGGCGACCGCGACGGTCCGCGAGCTGTGCCGGACGGCGACGGCGCGGCACGGCCTGCGCACCCTGCGGGCGGCCGCCTCCCACGACAACGTCGCGTCCCGGAAAGTCCTGGCCAAGGCCGGGTTCGCCCCGGTCGGCCCGGCCAGCGCGGCCGACCTCGGCGGCAAGTCGGGCACCTGGTACCAGCGCGACTTCCAGCCCTAGGCCCCTGATGCGGCCACCGCGGCACCGGCGAACCCGCCTGCTACCACTGCTTTCCACCCGCTAGCCGTAGTACTCGACCTTGTCCCAGAAGTCGGTCCGTGGGTCGGTGGCGCGCGGGTCGTCGGTGCGGAGCATCCAGTTCTGCAACTGCTTCCGGAGCCGGGTCTTCACCGCGGTCTGCCGCGGTTCGTCCGCGAGGTTCTTCAGGCCGTGCGGGTCGGATGCGAGGTCGTAGAGTTCCTCCGCCGGCCGCTTGGCGGTGGCCAGCTGGAACGCCTTGGCGAATCCCGGCCTGTGCCGGTTCTCAAGGAGCTGCGTCTTGGTGCGCCCCGCGTCGATATCGCCGAAGACCCCCTGCAGGCCCAGGTCGAAGTCCGGATCGCCGGCGGGCCAGCGCTCCGGGAAGAAGTTGCGGATATACAGCCACCTGTCCGTGCGCAGTGCGCGGACGGGGTACGCGAGGTTCCCCTCCCGGGCCAAGGCGTGTCGCTCGCGCTCGACGACGACGAACCCGCGCGGGGCGGCCGTGCCCGAGAGGGCCGGCAGCAGCGACTGCCCGGTCATCGCCGGCGGCGTGGGCAGCCCGGCGGCGTCGAGGAAGGTGGGAGCGAGATCGCTCAGCAGCGTCAGGCGGTCGATCACCGTGCCGGGGGCGGCCCGGCCCGGCCAGCGGACCGCGAGCGGCACGCGGGTGCCGGCGTCGTAGGTGTTGGCCTTGGCCCGTGGCCAGGGCCAGCCGTGGTCGCCGGTCATCACCACGATGGTGTTCTCGGCGAGCCCGCGCTCGTCCAGGAGCCGCAGGGCGTCGCCGACCTCGCTGTCGAAGCGCTGCACTTCGGCCAGGTAGTTGACGATGTCGGTGCGGACCTCCGGCGTGTCCGGGAGATACGGCGGGACGTCCACGGCGGCCGGGTCGATGCCGGACCGCTCGCCGAGTTCGGGGTCGTACGGCCGGTGCGGATCGGAGGAGCCGAGCCAGAAGCAGAACGGCGTCCGCTCCGGCTGCTGTCCGAGGAACTCGCCGAACGACGGGAAGCCCGGCCCCGCCGGGTTGTGCGGCCACTGCGGAAAGACGCCGGGGCCGTAGCCCTTGCGCATCCGGCCGACGCGGTAGCCCGCCTGCTGGAGGAGGTCCGGGTACACATCGAACGTGGCCGGCAGCTCGGACCACAGGTTCGCTCCCGCCTCAAGGCGGTGCGGCGCCTGGCCGGTGAGGATCGCGTTCCGCGACGGCGTGCACGAGGGGGCGGCGCAGAAGGCGCGCGTGAACAGCGCGCCTTCGTCGGCGAGCCGGTCGAACGTCGGCGTCCGCGCGGCCCGGGAACCGTAGGCGCCGGCGTCCGGGTAGCCCCAGTCGTCCGCGATCGCGAACAGGATGTTGACCGGACGCTCCGGCCCCTTCCGCGCCGCCCGGGCCGGCGCGCCCAGCGCCAGCGCACCGGTGATTCCGGTGATCCCGGTGAGCATCGTGCGCCTGCGTATGTCATGTTCGTCAGGGTTCCTGCCGCTCAACGCGGGCCTCCGCTCCAGGTCGCCATCCGTCATGTACAACGTTGCACATCGCCAGTCCCAGCGTGCCCTCAACCGGCCCGAGGAAACATGCGCGGTGAGGCGTTTGGCGGCGGCCGGCCGGCCTGCTCCACCAGGCCCGTGAGGTCGGGACGGTGCGGCTTCTCAGCCTGGTCTCAGGTTGAGCGGGGACAATGAGCGGCAAAAGTGTCGACTGGAAGGAGGCGGGCCGGCGTGCGGATCATGATCGCGGATGATGAAGTGGCCGTCCGCGAGTCGCTGGAGCGGGTGCTCCAGGTCGAGGGTTACGACACCAGCACCGTCGCCAACGGCCTCGCCGTGCTCGACGGGGTCGACGGGGCCGGCGGTGACACGCTGGATCTGCTGATCCTCGACGTGATGATGCCCCGCCTCGGCGGGGTGGAGACCTGCCGGCGGTTGCGGGCCGCGGGCCGGGATCTGCCGGTGCTGATGCTGACCGCCCGTGACCAGGTCTCCGACCGGGTCACGGGGCTGGACGCGGGCGCCGACGACTACCTGCCCAAGCCGTTCGCCACCGAGGAACTGCTGGCCCGGGTGCGGGCCCTGCTGCGCCGGCGCACGCCGACCGACGGGGAGTCGCAGATCCTGTCGTTCGCCGACGTTCGGCTCGATCCCGACAGGTTCGAGGCGTGGCGTGGCGAGCGGCCGCTGCGCCTGACCCGGACCGAGTTCTCCCTCCTGCAGGTCCTCATGCGCAACGCGACCCGGGTCCTGACCCGCGACGCGCTGTTCGAGGCGATCTGGGGCTTCGACATGAGCGCCACCGCCAACAACCTCCAGGTATACGTGAGCTACCTGCGCCGCAAGATGGAGGCCGAGGGTGAACCGCGATTGGTCTACACGCTGCGCGGCCTGGGATACACGTTGCGGGAGACTCCTCCGTGAGCAGGCCCGCCCGCCGGGAGCCGCGCCGGCTGACCCGATGGTGGCGCCGGCGGTCCCTGCGGACCAGGCTGACGGTGATCGCGGCGACGGCCATCGCGGTCAGCGTGTTCGTGGCCTTCCAGGTGGCCAGCGAGCTACTGGACTGGGAGCTGCGGGACAGCGCCGAGAACCAGCTGCGCGCCGACTCCCGCGTCCTGGCGACGAACGCGGAGCGCGCCGGTCTGGCGCGGGTCCAGCTACCGCCGTATCCCGGATCCGGTCGGCTGGTGCGGGTCATCCTGCCCGACGGCTCGACCCGGACGCCGCCCGGCCAACCCGCGCTGCCCCCGGTCAGCGAGCCCGCCGGGCGCGTGGTGCGGGGCGCGTCGGCCGACCTGATGGAGTCGAACGACAGCGACGAGGACGGCTACCTCATCTACACGCTGCGGGCGGGCGACGGCGCGGTCCAGGTGGCCCGCGTCGTCGACGACAGCCCGATCAACCGGTTCGGGTTCGGCATGCTGCTGATCGGGCTGTTCTGCGTGGCCGGCGGCGCCCTTGTCGGGCGGACCGTGGCGCGGACCGGGCTGGCACCGATCGACCGGCTGACCGCCGCCGCGGTACGTGTCGCGCACACCCGGGATCTCGACGCGGACATCCAGGATGAGGGCGGTGGGGAGATCCGGCGGCTGATCCAGGCGATCAACGACATGCTCGCCGCGCTCAGGGACTCCCGGCGGGCCCAGCGGCTGCTCGCCGAGGACGCCGCCCACGAACTCAAGACCCCGCTCACCAGCCTGCGCCTCAACGCCGAGCTGCTGATCCGGCTCGATCGGCGCGGCACCCTGGACAGCGCGCTGCCGGCGGAGAGCCGGACCCGGCTGGTCAACGAACTCGGCGCCCAGGTCGCCGAGTTGAGCACCCTTGTCGCCGAGCTGACCGACCTGGCGCGCGGTGACGTCAGCGACGAGAGCACCGAGCTGCTCGACCTCGCCGACGTGGTGGGGGCCGCCGCGATCCGGGCGCGTTCCCGCGTGCCCGACATCGAGGTCGCGCTCGACGTGACCTCCGTGTGGGTGAACGGGCGTCCCGCCGCGCTCCAGCGGGCGGTGCTCAACCTCGTCGACAACGCCGGCAAGTTCTCCCCCGCGAACCAGCCGGTCCAGGTCCGGCTCCGTGCCGAGGGCACGTCGGCGGTGCTTGAGGTCGACGACGCCGGGCCCGGCATCGACGCCGCCGACGTACCGCGGGTGTTCGACCGGTTCTACCGTGCCGACAGCGCCCGGGCGTTGCCGGGATCCGGTCTGGGGCTGTCGATCGTGCAGCGGGTCGTCGACGCCCACGGCGGCCGGGTCACCGTCGCCCGCTCCGCACGCGGTGGCGCGCTGCTTCGGGTCGACCTTCCGGCCGCGGCCCCGCCCGCCCCGATCGGGCGGCACGCCGCAGGGGAGGACACCGCCAAGCGCTGACCCGCACCGGCGGCGCGGCGCAGACCAGAGGGCGGCGACCGTCGGGCCCATGAAAAGATCCGGGACGGGCCTGGGGCCCGTCCTGGATCTCGTCCGTGGCGCCGCGGCGCTCACCGTTGCAGTGCGGGCTCCTTGTCGTCGGCGAGCGGCTGTTGACCGTCCGGCAGCTCCGCCGCTGGACGGGACAGTCGGCTCGGCCACCAGATCCGCCGGCCGATCAGCAGGGTGAGGGCGGGCACCAGGACCGACCGCACCAGCAGGGCGTCGAGCAGCACGCCGAAGGCGACCAGGAACCCGACCTCGATCAGCATCACCAGCGGAAGTGTGGTGAGGACCGCGAACGTGGCCGCCAGGACCAGGCCCGCCGAGGTGATGACGCCACCGGTGGCGGAGAGGGCTTTGAGCATGCCCTTTCTGGTGCCGAGACGCACGGTCTCCTCCCGGGCCCGGCTGGTCAGGAAGATGTTGTAGTCGACGCCGAGCGCCACCAGGAACAGGAATGCCAGCACCGGCGCCGAAGAGTCGATACCCTTGAACCCGAGGATCGTGTCGAAGACGAACACGCTGCCGCCGAAGGCCGCGGCGAACGAGACGATCACGGTGGCCATCAGGACCAGCGGGGCCAGGATCGCGCGCAGCAGCAGCCCGAGGACGATCAGGACGGCGGCGAGCACCAGCGGGATCACCAGCTTCTCGTCGCGCCGGGTGGTCACCTCGGTGTCGAGGTTCTCCGCACTCGGCCCGCCGACGATCGCCTCCGCCCCGCTCACCGCGTGCACGGCGGTGCGCACCCGCTTGATCGTGTCGTACTCTGCGGCGGTGTCCGGCGCGTCCTTCGGGAACGCGGAGATGCCGGCCCAGCCACGGCTGGTCTCCTCCGGGACGGCCAGGGCCACACCGCGAGTGTCCTTGACGACGTCGAGCACCCGCTCCTGGTGCGCCGGCCGCGTGAATATCGTGATCGGCTGTCCGCCGGCCTCCGGGAAGTGCTGGCGGAGAACGGTGAAGCCGGTGACCGACTCCGGCGCGGACAGGAACTGGTCCTGCTCCCGCAGGGCGCCGGTGTTGCCCGCCAGCCCGAGGGCGAGCACCCCGAGGACTCCGAGCGAGCCGAGCGTCGCCACCCACCGGCGGCGGCTGATGGCGGCGCCGAGCCGTCCCCACAGCCCCGGCTTCTTCTCCACGGCCGTGCTGAACCGCGGGATGGCCGGCCAGAAGATCCGCCTGCCGAGCACCACGAGCACCGCCGGGAACAGCGTCAGCATGGCCACCAGCGCGCACAGGATGCCGGCCGCGCCGATCGGGCCCAACCCGCTGGTGCTGTTCAGGTCGGCGGCGAGCAGGCAGAGCAGGCCGGCGACCACGGTGGCCGCGGACGCGACGATGGCCGGCGCCGCGCTGCGTAGCGCGTGAACCATCGCGACCCGGACGTTCTCGTGGTGGTGCAGTGCCTCCCGATACCGAGCGATGAGCAGCAGCGCGTAGTCCGTGCCGACGCCGAACACCAGGATCGTCAGCAGCGCCGAGTTCTGGTCGTTGACCACGATGCCGAAGCCCTTGACGAGCAGGTAGACGGTCCCCATCGAGGTCAGTGCGGCCGCGCCGACGGACACCAACGGGATGATCCACAACACCGGGCTGCGGTAGGTGAGGATGAGCAGGAGCGTGACGACGACGATGGTGGTGAGGAGGACCTGCACGTCGATGCCGTCGAAGACGGCATCCATGTCGCCGTCGATCGCGCCCGGGCCGGTCACGTGGAGTTCCAGGCCGGAGGGGCGGTCCTTCGCGGCGTCACGCAACGGGCCGACGATTTCCTCCGGTGGGCCGTAGGTCGTGCTCACCTCGAGGGTGAACATCATCGCCTCGCGATCGGTGGAGGGGATCGTCGGTGAGCCCTCACCGTCCTCGTCGGCCGCCGCCGTCGCCTGCGGCGGGTACCGCTGGGCAAGGGTGTCGTAGTGGCGCTCGACCGTCGCGCGGTCGGCGTCGGTCATGCCGCCGGCGCGGTGGTACACGAAGACGAACGTGTTGTCGTCACCGTCGGGGAGGCTGTCCTCCAGTACCGCGACCTTGGTGGACTCGGCGCTGGCCGGCAGGGTGTCCACGACGCTGTCGGTGGTGACCGAGCTCAACTTTCCGCTCAGCGGCACCATGCCCGCCGCCAGCACCAGCCACAGGCCAATCACCAACCACGGCACCCACCGGCCTGCCAACCGACCGGCCGGCGCTTCCCCGGACGGTGCTGCGTTGACTGCCATCACTAGCCTCCTACATACGGTCACATCGCTGATCTGATGCCTACTTCCTAACGAGCGAAGCTGAGACGACCCTTAGTAGGAGTCCGTTGGGTCTGTCCCGGTCTTGATGCCGTATGTGGTCTGGTGGCAGGGACTGTTGGCGGGGACTGTCGGCAGGTGGTGCAGATACCGGTCCAGCAGCTCAGGACGTCCTGGAGGGCGTCGAACTCCTCATGGGCCGACCGCCGTGGGCCTCACCGGCCCGCATCACCAGCCTCGTTCAAGCCGTCCTCACCCGGTGCACCGTCTCGCAGCCGTAACTGACTGATACAACATCACGTGTGGGGCCGGACGGCCTTCGGTCCCACGGGTGCAGGAAGCGGCGGACGGGAGTGCAACGATCACGAATGATGTGGAATGGTTCGCGAACGCCTGGGCTCGCGGTGCTGTCGACTGCTGCCGGCGACGGCATGCACACCGAGCCTGACGTGTCACGAAGCGGTACTGCTGCAGCTGCCCATCGCCGAAGAGTACGACCGCGGCGGTACGCGGCCCGACGCGCTACTGCCGGCGATGCCGGCTGCCGGAGTGGTGACCGAGGGCGGGCCTATTGAACAGGAGCGTCACGCTCCGACCTTCCTGGTGAGCTGCCAGGCGGGGGCCGGATCGATCAATCCGATCCGGCCCGAGGCCGGCGGCCCGTGTGGCGGCCGCCGGCTGTGGTGACTGCGTGGGCAGTCCTGTCGTACGAACCGACTAGTAAGCGTAGAACCCGGCGCCCGACTTGCGGCCCAGCCGGCCCGCCTCGACCATCCGGGACAGCAGCGGCGGCGCCGCGTAGAGCTGTTCCTTGTACTCGTCGTACATCGAGTCGGCCACCGAGACGACGGTGTCGAGGCCGATGAGGTCCGCGAGCTTGAGGGGGCCCATCGGGTGGGCGCAGCCCAGCTCCATGCCGTTGTCGATGTCCTCGCGGGTCGCGATGCCCGACTCGAACATCCGGACCGCCCCCAGCAGGTAGGGGATGAGCAGCGCGTTCACCACGAAACCGGAGCGGTCCTGGGCCCGGATGGCGTGTTTGCCGAGCACGTCGCGGGCCAGCGACTCGGTCCGTTTGAGGGTCTCGTCGCTGGTGGTCAGGGCCGGGATCAGCTCGACGAGGCGCTGGACGGGGGCGGGGTTGAAGAAGTGCATCCCGATGACCTGCTCCGGTCGCGAGGTGGCGACGGCGAGCTTGACCAGCGGGATGGAGGAGGTGTTCGAGGCGAGGACGGCGTCGGGGCGGACGACGACCTGGTCCAGGATCTGGAAGATTTCGGTCTTTACCTGCTCGTTTTCCACCACCGCCTCGATCACGAGGTCACTGTCCGCCAGCTCTCCGAGATCAGTTGTGAAACTCATCGCGGCCAGCGCCTCGTCCCGTTCCCGCTCGCTGAGCTTGCCGCGCTCCGCGGCCTTGGCGAGCGAGTTGGTGACGCGGGTACGGCCCAGTTCGAGGGCGTCGCCGGTGGTCTCGGCGACGGCGACCTGAAGCCCGGAGCGGGCACACACCTCGGCGATGCCCGAGCCCATCTGGCCGGATCCGACCACTCCGACGCGTTCGATGTCGGTCAATGTCTCTCCTCGTCCCTCGTCCTGCCGTGTGGGCAACCCTTTCGGACCCCGACGTTACCCGCGTAGCGCATGGCTCTTGTCTCCGGGTGACGCCGGACGCGAGGATGTGCCCGCAACTGACGACTGGTTCAGACCACTCGGCTCAGTCGGATTCGTGTTCCCGGCGACACTCGGAGGATCCAGATGGGGAGCAGCACTCCCGAAAGACCGCACCACCTCAGCCGGCGCCGGTTCGGTGCCGCGGCGGTGGGCGCCCTGTCCGCGGTGACCGTGGCGGGCGACGCGGTGGCGGCCGCCGGCGCGGACGGGCACGGCCGCGGCCACGGCCGTCCGGTGCGGCAGATGCGCGGCTCGTGGGTGGCGACGGTGGCGAACATCGACTGGCCGGTCCAGCAGGGCCTGAGCGCCGCGGAGCAGCAGCGGCAGCTGCTGGCCCGGCTGGACGAGGCGGCGGACCGCCGGCTGAACACCGTGGTCTTCCAGGCCCGCCCGACGGCCGACGCGATGTGGCCGTCGCCCTACGAGCCGTGGTCGGAGTGGCTCTCCGGGACCCAGGGCGAGGACCCGGGCTGGGACCCGCTCGGCTTCGCGGTGCGCGAGGCGCACCGGCGGGGCCTGGAGCTGCACGCCTGGTTCAACCCCTACCGGGTGCGCAACGACGCGCTCGCGGAGAAGCTGGTGCCGGAGCACCCGGCGAACCGGCACCCCGAGTGGATCGTCCCGTACGGCGGCAAGATCTACTACAACCCGGGGGTGCCGGAGGTCCGGCGCTTCACCCAGCGCTGCATCCTCGACGCCGTACGCCGCTACGACATCGACGCCGTGCACTTCGACGACTACTTCTACCCCTACCCGGTCGCGGGCGAGGAGTTCGCGGACGAGGAGACGTTCCGGCGGTACGGCGGCGGGTTCGCGGACAAGGCCGACTGGCGGCGCAACAACATCGACCTGCTGATCGCGGAGCTGGGCCGGGCCATTAAGCGGACGAAGCGGAAGGTGCAGTTCGGCGTCAGTCCGTTCGCGATCTGGCGGAACGCGGGCACCGACCCCGAGGGCTCCGACACCCAGGCGGGCGTGGAGACGTACGACGACCTCTACGCCGACACCCGCACGTGGGTGCGCGAGCGCTGGATCGACTACGTCGTCCCGCAGGTGTACTGGAACATCGGCTTCGCCGTCGCCGACTACGCCAAGCTCGTGCCCTGGTGGAACGACGTGGTGGCGGGCACCGGCGTCAACCTCTACATCGGCGAGGCGCTGTACAAGGTCGGCGCCGCCGGGCAGCCCGAGGCCTGGTTCGACCCGGCGGAGCTGTCCCGGCACCTGACGTTCTGCCAGGGCTACCCGGAGGTCCGGGGCAACATGTACTTCTCCGCGAAGCTGCTGCCCCAGGACCCGCTGGGCGCGGTCAGCACGCTGGTCGCCGACCACTACCGCAGGCCGGCGCGCCCGCCGCGCTGCTAGCGGCGCGCGCCGCCGCCGACCCGCCGCCGGCGGCGCGCGCAGTACCGCCCCTCGTCGTCCCGGCCGCCCGGCACCCGCGGCCGCGGGCGTCAGCCCGGCCCGGGCTCCCGGTCCCGATGCCGGACCACGGAGTCCGGGCCGGGCGACATGAGCGCCTCGTGTCCGTCTTCGAACCGCACCCGGTAGGGCGGCTCGCCGCCCGCGCCCAGGACTTCGACGATCTCCGCCGTCCGGTCCTCCTGCCCGACGACGCGACCGTGCACACACAGCCTGTCGCCCACTTCCGCGTGCATGGATCGACCTCCCTGTCCGGCTTGTCCGGCTCGTCACAGCAGAGCTGGGTCCGTGACGCCAGTCTAGGGTCGCCCGCCGCTCCCGGCTCCCCGGAGAATTCCGGTGTACGTGCCATCCACCGCGTGCGAGGCTCTGCGCATGGATCATGTGCCCGCTCCCTACGAGATCTCCACCGATCCCGCCCGGCTCGACCGCGCGCTCGTCCACCGCTGGCTGGCCACCGACGCCTACTGGGCGCTCGGGCGCAGCCGCGAGCAGCAGGACACCGCGATCGACAACTCGCTGAACTTCGGCGTCTACGCCCCGGATCCCGGCACCCCCGGCGGGGCCGCCCCGGGCCCCGGCGGCCGGCAGGTGGCCTACGCCCGCGTCATCACCGACCGCGCCACCTTCGCCTGGCTCTGCGACGTCTACGTGGCCCGGGACGCCCGCGGCACCGGGGTCGGCAGGGGGCTGGTCGCCGCCGTCCGCGACCACCTCGCGCCGTACCGGCTGGGCCGCATCCTGCTGGCGACCGGCGACGCCCACGGCCTCTACGCCAAGTACGGCTTCGAGCCGCTCGCCGATCCGACCCGGTGGATGGCTCTGGGCACGGAGTGATCGCGCTCCTACCATCGCCGCATGAACGTTCGTCTCACGCTGCTCGCCGCGGCCCGCAACTCCTCGCGGCTCGCGGAGCGCTTCGACGACGACCGGCCGCTGGACGCGGCGGGCTGGGTGGCGGCCGAACGTGCCATTCCGGTGTTCTCCCCGCTGGCCGCCGCCGAACTGCGGTACTGCTCGCCCACGCAGCGGTCCCGCGAGACCGGCCGGGTGCTCGGCCTCGCGCCGCTGGCCCAGGTCGCCCTGCGCGACTGCGACATGGGCCGGTGGCGGGGCCGCACGCTGGAGGAGGTGATGATGACCGAGCCGCGCGACGTGGACGCGTGGCTCGCGGACCCCCACTCCGCACCGCACGGCGGCGAGCCGCTGATCACGTTCATCCAGCGGATAGGGGGCTGGCTGGACACCCGCCCGGTGGACGACGGCACCCACGTGCTGGCCGTCACCGAGCCCTCCATCATGCGCGCCGCCCTGGTCTACGCGCTGAAGGCGCCGCCCGCGTCGTACTGGCACATCGACGTGATGCCGCTGTCGACGATCACCCTGACGGGCCGGCCGGGGCGGTGGAGCCTGCACGTCGACGGCTGGGTGTGAGCGCCGCCGGTGGACGCGGAGATGCGGCGGACGGATGATGTCGGGGGCATTGCCAACTCCCTACGGGTAGGTAAGTCTACTGCCAAGTAGGTAGCGGCAGCACGCGTGCGCGAGGGAGCGGTCAGCGATGAGCTCGTACGACGTGATCGTGATCGGTTCCGGCTTCGGCGGCTCGGTGGCAGCGCTGCGCCTGACCGAGAAGGGCTACAAGGTCGGCGTGCTGGAGGCCGGGCGGAGGTTCGACCGCGGGGAGCTGCCGAAGAGTTCCTGGCGGCTGCGCGACTACCTGTGGGCCCCCGCCCTCGGCCTGTACGGCATCCAGCGCATCCACCTGCTCAGCAACGTCATGGTGCTCGCCGGCGCCGGCGTGGGCGGCGGCTCGCTCAACTACGCCAACACCCTCTACGTGCCGCCCCCCGCCTTCTTCCAGGACCGGCAGTGGGGCCACATCACCGACTGGCAGGAGGAGCTGGCCCCGTACTACGACCAGGCGCGGCGGATGCTCGGCGTCCGGCAGAACCCCACGACCACCGCCCCGGACACGTACCTGAAGGCCACCGCGGAACGCATGGGCGTCGGCGACACCTTCCGGCTCACCCCCGTCGGCGTCTTCTACGGCGACGGCCGCGACGCCGGCGGCGAGGCGAAGGCCGCACCCGGCGAGACCGTCCCCGACCCGTACTTCGGCGGCGCGGGACCGGAGCGCGTGGCGTGCGTGCAGTGCGGCTCGTGCATGACCGGCTGCCGCTACGGGGCGAAGAACACCCTCACGGAGAACTACCTCTACCTCGCCGAGCGGCGCGGCGCCGTCATCCACCCGCTCACCACCGTCGTCGACGTGCACGAGGCCGCCGGCGGCGGCTACGAGGTGACCACCGTGCCGACGAACAGGCGCCGCCGCGGCCGGCGGGAGGTGCTGCGCTGCGACCGTGTGGTGGTCGCGGCGGGCACGTACGGCACGCAGACCCTGCTGCACCGCATGCGGGCCGCCGGCCGGCTGCCCGGGCTCTCGCCGCGCCTCGGCGAGCTGACCCGCACCAACTCCGAGGCGCTGGTCGGCGCGGTGACCTTCCCGCGCACGTACCGCAAGAAGCACGGCGCGGACGAGCTGGACTTCACCAAGGGCGTGGCCATCACCTCCTCCATCCACCCCAACGCCACCACGCACATCGAGAACGTGCGCTACGGCAAGGGCTCCAACGCCATGGCGCTGCTGTGCGTCCCGCAGTTCAAGGCGGCGGGGAAGCTGCCCAAGGCGCTGCGCGCGCTGGGGGCGTACCTGCGGCACCCGGTGCTGGTCGCGCGCACCGCCACGACGTACCGCTGGTCGGAGCGGACCATCATCGGGCTCGTCATGCAGACCCACGACAACTCGCTGACGACGCACCTGAAGGACAAGGGCCTCGGCAAGGGCCTGCTCACGGCCCGCCAGGGCCACGGCGCGCCCAACCCGGCGCACATCCCCGAGGGCGCGGAGGCGGCGCGGCTGCTCGCCGAGCAGATCGGCGGCCAGCCGGGCACGAACCTCGGCGAGCTGATGGGCACCCCGTTGACCGCGCACTTCCTCGGCGGCTGTCCGATCGGTGAGGACGCGGAGCACGGCGTCATCGACCCGTACCACCGGCTGTACGGCCACCCCGGGATCTCCGTCGTGGACGGCTCGGCGGTCTCGGCGAACCTCGGCGTGAACCCGTCGCTGACGATCACGGCGCAGGCGGAGCGGGCGATGGCGCTGTGGCCCAACAAGGGCGAGGAGGACCCGCGCCCGGCCCAGGACCGCCCGTACGCCCGCGTCCGCCCGGTACCCCCACGCGCCCCGGCGGTGCCCGCGGGCGCCTTCGGCGCCCTGCTGCTGCCGGTCCCGGAGGTCCCACCGAAGAGCTGAGCGCGCGGCGCGCGCGAACCGGGTCACCATCGGGCGCGCAGCACGCCGTCGCTGTCCGGCCGGACGGCGCAGAGCAGCGGGCGGTGTTCGTCGAGGGGCAGCGCGCGGGCCGCTCGGGCATCGGCCACTTGGGTGGCGAGCCCCCGGTGCTCCGTGGCATCGACGATCGCATGGCTGATCGTTCCGTCCTGCGCCTCCCAGACGATCTCCACGGATCCCTCGTCGGGCAGCGCGGCGAGGACCGCTCCGACGTCCGGGGTCAGGTCGGGCCAGACGGTCAGCAGGGCGCGCGGGCCGAGACCGGCGCGTACTGTGTCGAGGTTCTCCGGCGTGAGCCGATGCCGGCGTGCGGCGTTGCGGACGTGGGTCTCTTCGAGGAGCAACGTCTGCTGTGAGGCGAGCGCAGTGCGCACGCGCGTCCAGAAGTTCTCGTCGGCCGGCTCCGTCACTTCCGCTTCGTCGGCCTCAGCCGCACAGGGCGAGGCCGTCAGCGCCTCCGGGAAGAGGCCGAGTTCCCGTGTACGGACCACGGCGTCCGCGCAGGGCCGGTCGCTGCCCACGTACACGTACTGGTCCCACCCGACGTGCACGGTGAACGCATCCCCCACCTCGAGCCGGCACCAGGCGCCCTGGTCGCGGAGCATGGCCCGGACCAGTTCCAGGGCGACCGCGAGGGAGACCCCGGCCCCGTCGTGGTAGCCGCTGAGGTCGGGTGGGAAGAGCCCGGCGAGGCCGTGCCCCGCAACCGGCGGCTCCACACCGAAGTGGACGAAGCCGGTGACCGCAGGTTCGCGGATCTCCAGCCGGTCGACGGCTGAGGCCTCTGCGAACGCGGCGATCGCCTCCAGGTACGCCGCTTCGACAGGTCCGTGGTCGCTGACCGTGTCCTGGGCGCCGGTGTAGTGGCCGTGCTCATCGCGGTCGGCGGGGTCGTATTTGGTGATCCGGTGGACGAAGGACGGCGGCACGCTGCTCCATGGACGGGCGGAAGGGGGGACCAACGTGGTTTCCGGTCCCGATTCCGCGGTCGGGGGGTGTGCGGTCCACATCGTAGGGTCCGGGGTCCGGGGCCGATCCCCGGTCGGCTCGGCAAGGCGACCCACTCAGCACGTTCACGAAGGCGGCTGAAGAGGCCGAGGAGACCATGTGAGTCAGCCCGGCCGGGCCCTGCCCTGCGGTCATGCGGAATGCACACCCGCGATGGGCCCGAATCTTCTTTGCATAGCTCTGTTGAGTTCCGTATAGTCATGCCGTGAGCGAGGAGGAGCGGATGACCGTGCGGGTGGCAGTGGCCGGGGCGAGCGGGTATGCGGGCGGGGAACTGCTGCGGCTGCTGCTGGCGCATCCCGGGGTCGAGATCGGGGTGCTCACCGCCCACGCCAACGCCGGCCGGCTCCTCGGCGACATACAGCCGCACCTCGCGCCGCTCGCCGGCCGGGAGCTGGCCGAGACGACGCCCGCCGCGCTCGCCGGGCACGACGTGGTGTTCCTCGCGCTGCCGCACGGGCAGTCCGCCGCCGTCGCCGCGGCCCTCGGCGACGACGTGCTCGTCGTCGACTGCGGCGCCGACCACCGGCTCGCCGACGCCGCCGAATGGGAGCGGTTCTACGGCACACCGCACGCCGGCACCTGGCCCTACGGGCTCCCCGAGCTGCCCGGGCACCGCGACGCGCTCCTCGGGGTCCGGCGCGTCGCGGTGCCCGGGTGCTATCCGACCGCCGTGTCCCTCGGCCTGTTCCCGGCCTTCGCCGGCGGGCTCGCCGAGCCGGAGGCCGTCGTCGTCGCCGCCTCCGGCACCTCCGGCGCCGGCAAGGCGCTCAAGCCGCACCTGCTGGGCAGCGAGGTGATGGGCTCCATGAGCCCGTACGGCGTCGGCGGCGGGCACCGGCACACGCCGGAGATGAGCCAGAACCTCAGCGCCGTGGCGGGGGAGCGGGTCACCGTCTCCTTCACCCCGACCCTCGCCCCCATGCCCCGCGGCATCCTCGCCACCAGCACGGCGCGCGCCCGGCCCGGCACGACCGCGGACGCGGTGCGCGCCGCGTACGAGAAGGCGTACCAGGGCGAGCCGTTCGTCCGGCTGCTGCCGCCCGGCCAGTGGCCCGCCACCGGCGCGGTCACCGGCGCCAACACCGCGCTGCTGCAGGTCGCGTACGACGAGCGCGCCCAGCGCATCGTCGCGGTCAGCGCCATCGACAACCTCACCAAGGGCACCGCCGGCGGCGCGGTGCAGAGCATGAACATCGCCCTCGGCCTCCCTGAGGAGCTGGGGCTCTCTCTGACGGGAGTGGCACCGTGAGCGTCGCACGCGCGGCTGCCCGGCCGGGCCCGAACGGCGGACCGCGCTTTCGCCGCGCGGGCGGAGAAGCGAACGAGGAGACACAGTGAGCGTCACGGCAGCGAAAGGGTTCACGGCGGCGGGCATCGCCGCCGGGATCAAGGAGAACGGCAACCCGGACCTGGCCCTCGTGGTCAACGAGGGGCCGCGACGCGCCGCCGCCGGCGTCTTCACCGCCAACCGCGTCAAGGCCGCCCCGGTCGTCTGGTCCGAGCAGGTGCTCAAGGGCGGTGAGGTGTCGGCCGTCGTCCTGAACTCCGGCGGCGCCAACGCCTGCACCGGGCCCCGCGGCTTCCAGGACGCCCACGCCACCGCCGAGCGCGTCGCCGAGGTGCTCGGGCACAGCGCCGCGGAGGTCGCGGTCGCGTCCACCGGGCTGATCGGCACGCTGCTGCCGATGGACAAGCTGCTGCCGGGCGTCGGGCGGGCCGCGGCCGAGCTGTCCGCGCACGGCGGCGAGAAGGCCGCCATCGCGATCAAGACCACGGACACCGTGCACAAGACCGCGGTGGTCACCGGCGGGACAGCCGGGACAGCCGACGCGGACGGCGGCGCGGCGTGGACCCTCGGCGGCATGGCCAAGGGCGCCGGCATGCTCGCGCCGGGCCTGGCCACCATGCTCGTCGTCCTCACCACCGACGCCGACGTACCCGCCGCCGAGCTGGACGCCGCGCTGCGCGCCGCGACCCGTACGACCTTCGACCGCGTCGACTCCGACGGCGCCATGTCCACCAACGACACCGTGCTGCTGCTGGCCTCCGGCGCGTCCGGGGTCCGGCCGGAGCCGGCGGAGTTCGCCGAGGCGGTACGGGCCGTCTGCGACGACCTCGGGCGGCAGCTCGTCGCCGACGCCGAGGGCGCGAGCAAGGAGATCAAGGTCGAGGTGGTCAACGCCGCCGGCGAGGACGACGCGGTGGAGGTGGGCCGCTCCATCGCCCGCAACAACCTCCTCAAGTGCGCCATCCACGGCGAGGACCCCAACTGGGGCCGCGTGCTCGCCGCGATCGGCACCACGTCCGCCGCCTTCGAGCCGGACCGGCTGAACGTCGCGATCAACGGCGTGTGGGTGTGCAAGAACGGCTCGTTCGGCGAGGACCGCGACCTGGTCGACATGCGCTACCGCCAGGTCCACATCGTGGCGGACCTGGCGGCGGGCGAGGCCGGCGCGGTCGTCTGGACCAACGACCTGACGGCCGACTACGTCCACGAGAACAGCGCGTACAGCTCGTGACCGCCACCCCCGCGACCTCCGCGGCCCCGACCGCCCCCACCCGCAAGCACACCGCCCTGCCCAAGGCGCAGATCCTCATCGAGGCGCTGCCGTGGCTGACCCGCCACCACGGCAAGGTCGTCGTGGTCAAGTTCGGCGGCAACGCCATGGTCGACGAGGACCTGAAACGCGCCTTCGCCCAGGACGTCGTCTTCCTCCGGCACGCCGGGCTCCGGCCCGTCGTCGTGCACGGCGGCGGCCCGCAGATCAGCGCGCAGCTCGACCGGCACGGCCTGGCCAGCGAGTTCCGCGCCGGGCTGCGGGTGACGACGCCGGAGGCGATGGGCGTCGTACGGATGGTGCTCGCCGGGCAGGTGCAGCGCGAGCTGGTCGGGCTGCTCAACGAGCACGGCCCCTTCGCCGTCGGCCTGACCGGCGAGGACGCGCACACCATCACCGCCACCCGGCACCGCCCGCTGGTCGACGGCGAGCCGGTCGACATCGGCCGCGTCGGCGAGGTCGCCGCCATCGACACCGGCGCGATCGCGGCGCTGCTCGCCGACGGCCGCATCCCGGTCGTCTCGTCGGTCGCCCGTTCCGCCGACGAGGCCGACGCGGCCGGCGAGGTCTTCAACGTCAACGCCGACACCGCCGCCGCCGCGCTGGCCGCCGCGCTCGGCGCGGAGACCCTGATGGTCCTCACCGACGTCGAGGGGCTGTACGAGAACTGGCCGGACAGCGACGAGGTCATCAGCCGGCTGACCGCCGGCGAGCTGGAGCGGCTGCTGCCCGAGCTGGCCAGCGGCATGGTTCCGAAGATGGAGGGCTGCCTGTACGCGGTGCGCCACGGCGTGCACACCGCGCGCGTCATCGACGGCCGGGTGCCGCACTCCATCCTGCTGGAGATCTTCACGGACGAGGGCATCGGCACGATGGTCGTGCCGGATGCGGAAGGGCCTGCGACATGAGCGGCGACACGAGCGGCACGGGCGGCACGGGCGGCAACGCGGAGCTGACGGAGCGCTGGCAGGGCGCGCTGATGGACAACTACGGCACCCCCCGCCTGCCGCTGGTCCGCGGCGCGGGCGCGAAGCTGTGGGACGCCGACGGCAACGAGTACCTGGACTTCGTCGGCGGCATCGCCGTCAACTCGCTCGGCACCGCCCACCCGGCGGTCGTCGAGGCGGTCTCGGCGCAGATCGCCACGCTCGGCCACGTCTCCAACCTCTTCGTCGCCGAGCCCCCGGTGGCGCTCGCCGAGCGGCTGCTCGAACTCGCCGGCCGGCCGGGGCGGGTGTACTTCTCCAACTCCGGCACGGAGGCGGTCGAGGCCGCGTTCAAGGTCGGCCGGCTGACGGGCCGTACGCACATGGTGGGCACCGAGGGCGGCTTCCACGGCCGCACCATGGGCGCCCTGGCGCTCACCGGGCAGCCCGGCAAGCAGGCGGGCTTCGGGCCGCTGCCGGGCGAGGTCACGCACGTGCCGTACGGGGACGCGGACGCGCTGCGCGCCGCGGTCACCGAGGACACCGCGCTGGTGATCGTCGAGCCGGTGCAGGGCGAGAACGGCGTGGTCGTGCCGCCGGAGGGCTACCTGGCCGCCGCCCGCGAGATCACCCGGGCCGCCGGCGCGCTGCTCGTCCTCGACGAGGTGCAGACGGGCATCGGGCGTACGGGCCACTGGTTCGCCGCGCAGGCGCAGGGCGTGGAGGCGGACGTCGTCACCCTCGCCAAGGGCCTCGGCGGCGGGCTGCCGATCGGCGCCACGCTGGCCTTCGGGCCGGCCGCCGGCCTGCTCACCCCCGGCCGGCACGGCTCCACCTTCGGCGGCAACCCGGTGGCCTGCGCCGCCGCGCTCGCGGTGCTGGACGTGATCGAGTCCGAGGGGCTGCTGGAGCGGGTCAAGGGCGTGGGGGAGCGGCTGCGGGACGGAATCTGGCGGCTGGGGCACCCGCTTGTCGACCATGTACGGGGCGCGGGGCTGCTGCTCGGTATGGTGCTCACCGAGGCCGTCGCACCCCGGGTGCAACAGGCGGCCCAGGCTGCGGGATTCCTGGTCAACGCGGTGGCGCCGGACGTGATCCGGCTCGCCCCGCCGCTGGTCGTCGGCGAGGCGGAGGCGGACGCCCTGCTCGCCGCGCTGCCCGCCGTGCTCGACGCGGCGGATCCCGCCGCGCAGCCCCGACGAGCCGGAGAGTGACGTGACGATGTCCGAGGAGCACAACGGTCCCGCCGTGCCGCACACGCGCACGGCACGCCACCGGAGGATCGTGGACATCCTGAACCGGCAGCCGGTCCGCTCGCAGAGCCAGCTCGCGAGGCTCCTCGCCGACGACGGCCTGACGGTGACGCAGGCGACGCTCTCGCGCGACCTCGACGAGCTGGGGGCGGTCAAGATCCGCAACACCGGCGGCGAGCTGATCTACGCCGTGCCCTCCGAGGGCGGCTTCCGCACCCCGCAGGTGCCGCTGGGGGAGTCGGCCAAGGAGGAGCGGATGGCGCGCCTGGCCGGGGAACTGCTCATCTCCGCCGAGGCGTCGGCGAACATCGTCGTGCTCCGCACCCCGCCCGGTGCGGCGCAGTTCCTCGCGTCCGCGATCGACGCGGCGGAGCTGAACGCGATCCTCGGCACGATCGCGGGCGACGACACCCTGATGGTGATCAGCCGCGACCCGTCCGGCGGGCGCTCGCTCGCCGACCACCTGCTGAAGCTGGCCGAACGCGAACGCTGACCGCGCGCCCCCGCACCCCGGCCGCCCCGGCTGTGTTCCGCACGGGGGCCGGGGCGGGGTGGTGGCGGGGAACAGCCTCCGGCGCACCGGCTCCGTGCCGTACACTCAAGAACCTGGACAGATGTCCAGCTAGTTCGTGGCGACACGGGGAGAGGCGGACGATGACCTACGTGCTGCTGATCGGCGCGATACTCAGCGAGGTGACGGCAACGGTCTCCCTGCGCCTGTCGGACGGCTTCTCCAAGATCGTCCCCTCCGTCGTCGTGGTCGTCGGCTACCTCACGGCCTTCACGCTGCTGAGCATGGTCCTCAAGCGCGGCATGTCCATCGGCATCGCGTACGGCATCTGGGCCGCCGCCGGCGTCGCCCTGGTGGCGCTGGTCGGCGCGGCCTTCCTCGGCGACGGCCTGACCCGGGTGCAGGTCGCCGGGCTCGTGCTGGTGGCGGCGGGCGTGGTCGCGCTGGAGGTGGGCGGTGCGCACTGACTCCCCCGCGGCCCCTCCCGCCGGCCCCGGCCCGGCCGACGGCCGGGTGCAGCGCGGGCGGGAGCGGCGGCGGCTGCTGCTCGCGGCCACCGTCCGCGTCGTCGGCCGCGGCGGCGTCGCCGCCGTGACCCACCGGGCGGTCGCCGCCGAGGCGGGCGTGCCCAAGTCGGTGGCCACGTACCACTTCCCGGCCGTCGCCGACCTGCTGGCCGCCGCGCTGGACGACAGCGTCGACGCCTACGCGGCCGCCCTCGCCCGCGCCCTGCCCGAGTCGTACGACACCGCCGAGCTGAGCCGGCAGCTCGCGGCGTATCTGGACGAGCACGGCGCCCGCTGCGCCGCGGAGTTCGACCTCTACCTCTACGCCGCCCGCCGCCCCGAGCTGCGCCCCGTCCTGGCCCGCTGGCACGCGCTGCTGGCGGAGATCGCCGGCCGGTTCACCGCCGACCCGGTCGCGGTCGCCGCGTTCTGCGCGGCGCTCGACGGGCTCATGCTGCAGGCGGTGCTGCGCGCCGAGCCGCTGACCGCCGCGGAGATCCAGCGGGTCGTCGACCACGTGCTGCACCGCCGCTGAGCCGCCCGGGCGTCAGCCGCCCGGCGCCTGCCGCCACTCGTGGCTCAGCAGCGACCAGACCTGGAGGTCGTGCCGCGTGCCGGCCATCTCGAACAGGCTGCGCAGCGTGCCCTCGTGGGTCATGCCCAGGCGCCGGGCGACCGCGATGCTCGCCTTGTTCGCCGGGTCGACCAGCCACTCGACGCGGGCCAGGCCGCGCACCCCCACCGCCCAGTCGATCATCCGGCGGGACGCCGCCGTGACCAGCCCGCGGCCCTGCGCCTCGGGCGCCAACCAGGCGCCCAGCTCACAGGAGCCCTGCTCGGTGTCGAACAGCCGGTAGATCATGCCCCCGGCCAGCGCGCCGTCCAGCCGGATGGCGAAGATCCGGCCGGCGTCGCGGGCCTGCTTGTCGGCGTACACCTGCAGGAAGCGCTGGGCGCTCTCCTCGTCGGTGACGGTGTGCGCCCAGGGCAGCCACGGCTCCAGGTGCGCCCGGTTCCGGTCGGTGAACGCGGCCAGCTCCGCGGCCTGCCACGGCTCCATCGTGGTCAGCTCGGCGCCCTCGGCCAGGGGTGTGCTCAGCATCGGTGCGTCTCTCTCCTCGCTCAGGCTTCTCGGTTGCGGGTCGACAGGTCGATAGGTCGACAGGTTGACGGGACGACGGATCACGGGGTGGGTGGCAGCGGCAGCGGAAGGCCCGGCAGCCCGTCGAGGCTGACGGCGACGTGCTCCTTCCGGTGGAAGTACGCGTCCAGCCCGGCGTCGTCCTCCCGCTCGAAGCGGCGGCCGTGCAGGTCGCGGTCGCCCTCGTACGCCATGAAGGGCACGGCGTAGCCGCAGGTGTCGCGGATCAGCTCCGCGGTCACCACGATGACCGCCCGCAGCCCGTGCCGGGACGGGGTGATGGCGGGGAAGTGCCCGAGCAGGGCGGGGAAGCGCGGGTCGTCGCGGAACACGGCCTCGCCGGTGCCGTGCACCCGCACGATGTTCGGCGGCCCCTCGAAGGCGCACCACATCAGCGTGATCCTGCCGTTCTCCCGGAGGTGCGCGATGGTCTCGGCGTTGCTGCCGGCGAAGTCGAGGTAGGCCAGGGTGCGGTCGTCGAGGACGGCGAAGGAGCCCGTCAGCCCCTTCGGCGAGAGGTTCACGGTCCCGTCGGCCGCCAGCGGCGCGGTCGCGGTGAAGAACATGTGCTGCGCCTCGATGAAGGCACGCAGCCGGCCGTCGATGCGTTCGTACGTCTTTCCCATGCGCCGAGTGTGGGGTGCGGCACGGCCGGGGTGCGCGGATTTTCGCGGTGCGAGACCGCGCGCGGCCTCCCCGCCGCCGCCCGCCGCCCCGGGACCGCCGTCACAGCCGCGCGACCACCGCACGGGTGAACTCCTCCGTCGTCGCCGAGCCGCCCAGGTCCGGGGTGCGGACGTCGGTGGCGGCGAGCGTCGCGGCGATCGCGGCCACGACCTCCGCGCCCGCCCGCTCGTGGCCGAGGTGGTCGAGCATCAGCGCCGCCGACCAGACGGCGCCGACGGGGTTGGCGATCCCGCGGCCCGCGATGTCCGGGGCCGAGCCGTGCACCGGCTCGAACATCGAGGGGTAGGCCCGCTCGGGGTTGAGGTTCGCCGACGGCGCGATGCCGATGGAGCCGGCGACCGCGGCGGTGAGGTCGCTGAGGATGTCGCCGAAGAGGTTCGAGGCGACGATCACGTCGAAGCGGCCGGGGTCGAGGACGACCTTGGCGCACAGCGCGTCGATGTGCTCCCGGTCCCACGCCACCTTCGGGTGCTCCGCGGCCCGCTCGCGCACCAGCTCGTCCCAGAACGGCATGGTGTGCACGATGCCGTTGGACTTGGTCGCCGAGGTGAGCCGGCCGGCGCGGCGGCCGGCGAGGCCGAAGGCGTAGTCGAGGACGCGGGTGACGCCGGCCCGGGTGAAGACCGCCTCCTGCACGGCCATCTCCTCCGCGAAGCCGCGGTGCAGCCGCCCGCCGATCTCGCTGTACTCGCCCTCGGTGTTCTCACGCACCACGACCAGGTCGACGTCGCCGGGCCCGGCGGTGCGCAGCGGGCTCTCCAGGCCCTCGAAGACCCGGACGGGGCGGAGGTTCACGTACTGCCGGAAGGCCCGGCGGACGGGGATGAGCAGCCCCCACAGCGAGACGTGGTCCGGCACGCCGGGCGCCCCGACGGCGCCGAGGAACACCGCGTCGTGCGCGCGCAGCCGCTCGATGCCGTCCTCCGGCATCATCGCGCCCTCGCGCCGGTAGCGGGCGCACGACCAGTCCAGGGGCGTGTACGCGAACGTCACGTCGTGCCGCCGCCCGACGGCGTCCAGCACCTCCAGCGCGGCGGGCGTGACCTCCTGCCCGATGCCGTCGCCGGGGATGACGGCGATCCGATGTGTTGTCATGACCCCTTCCCCTCCGCCGAGTTGTGCCCCACCTTACGGAGCAGCCCTGAATGTAAGCCAGCCGCACCGCTCCGGAGGGACGATGAAGTCCGACGCCAACCCCCCACGTGCCAGGACCGACGTCGAGCAGGCCCTGCTCGGCCACGCGACGTACCGCAGCCTCGGCGAGCAGAGGCTCTCGCCGCGCGAGGAGAAGTTCGAACGGGCCCGGCGGACCACCGGCCTCTGGCTGGCCCCGCTCGTCTCGGTGATCTTTCTGGCGCTGCCGCTGGACATGGCGGCGAGCCAGCAGACGCTGGCGGGCATCCTGCTCGGCGTCATCGTGCTGTGGGTGACCGAGCCGGTGCCGATCCCGGTCGGCGGGCTCATCGGCGTCGGCGCGATCGTGCTCCTGGGCGTGGTGCCGCCGGACGAGGCGCTGGCCCCCTTCGGCTCGTCCACGATCTTCACCTTCATCGGCGCCTTCATCCTCGCCCAGGCGATGCTCAAGCACGGCGTGGCCCGCCGGTTCGCGTTCTGGATCCTGGCCCTGCCCGGGGTGGGCCGTTCGACGTTCCGGCTGATCGCGGCCTTCGGCGTGATCACCTGCCTGCTGTCGGCGTTCGTGTCCAACACCGCGACCGTCGCCATGCTGCTGCCGACCGCGCTCGGCATCCTCACCGTCATCGCCAAGATGCTGCAGGACCGCGGCCTGGTGGCACAGGACTTCGACCCCACCCGGCTGCGGGTCGGCGCCGCGCTGGTGCTCATGCTCGCCTACGGCGCCAGCGTCGGCGGCCTGCTGACCCCGGTCGGCAGCCCGCCGAACCTCATCGGCCGCGGCCTGATCGAGGAGACCACCGGGGAGAGGATCTCCTTCGCCGAGTGGACGGCCACCGCGCTGCCGCTGTGCGCCTGCATGTTCGTCGTCCTCGTCCTCGTCCTGCTGCTGCTCAACAAGCCGGAGATCCGGCGGATCGAGGGCGTGGAGGAGTACGTGCGCGACCAGCGCGCCGCGCTCGGGAAGCTGTCGCGGGCGGAGTGGAACACGCTGGTCGCCTTCGGCGTCACCGTGACGCTGTGGATCACCCCGGGCGTCGTCGCGCTCGCCGTCGGCACCGACGCCTCCGCGTACGCCACCGTCAGCGACCGGCTCAACGAGGGCGTCGTGGCGGTGCTCGGCGCCGCGCTGCTGTTCGTCCTGCCGACGGACTGGGCGCGCCGCGAGGCCACCCTGAACTGGAGCGACGCGTCCCGCATCGACTGGGGCACGATCCTGCTCTTCGGCACCGGCATCATCTTCGGCTCGCTGCTCGCCGGCACCGGCCTGGCCGAGACCATCGGGACGGAGTCCAACGACCTGCTCGGCTTCTCCAGCGTCTTCGGCATCACGGTCTTCGCGGCCGTGCTGGCGGTGATCGTCTCGGAGACGACGAGCAACACGGCCTCCGCGGCGGTGGTGGTGCCCATCATCATGCCGATCGCCATGGCCGCCGAGGTCGATCCGTTCGTCCCGGCGCTGGCCGCGACCTTCGCCGCGTCCTTCGGCTTCATGCTGCCCGTGTCGACGCCGCAGAACGCCATCGCCTACGGCTCCGGCGTGGTGCCGATCACCACGATGATCCGCTCCGGCGCGGGCTTCGACTTCCTCGGCGTGATCCTGGTCATCCTGGGGCTGCCGCTGATGGTCGAGGTCACCGGCATCGGTTAGCGGGGCGGGGCCGGGCGCCCCGGGCCCGTACCCGGAGAGCCGCCGGACACGCGTCCGGCGGCCCTCCGGCGCGCCGGGGGCGCGGTGTTTTGACGAACCATACGGAGTGCTGCATACTTATTCCGGTCAGCGTATGCATCCTAAGGAGACTCCCGTGACCGAGCGCGTCGTACTCGCCTACTCGGGCGGCCTGGACACCTCCGTCGCCATCGGCTGGATCGCCGAGGAGACGGGTGCCGAGGTCGTCGCCGTCGCCGTCGACGTCGGCCAGGGCGGCGAGGACCTCGACGTGATCCGCAAGCGCGCGCTGGCCTGCGGCGCCGTGGAGGCCGAGGTCGCCGACGCCAAGGACGAGTTCGCCGACGACTACTGCCTCCCGGCCATCAAGGCGAACGCCCTGTACATGGACCGCTACCCGCTGGTCTCCGCGCTCTCCCGGCCCACCATCGTCAAGCACCTCGTCGCCGCCGCCCGCAAGCACGGCGCCGGCACCGTCGCCCACGGCTGCACCGGCAAGGGCAACGACCAGGTCCGCTTCGAGGCCGGCATCTCCTCCCTCGCCCCGTCCCTGAAGTGCATCGCCCCCGTCCGGGACTACGCCATGACCCGGGACAAGGCCATCGCCTTCTGCGAGGACAAGGGCCTGCCCATCGCCACCACCAAGAAGTCCCCGTACTCCATCGACCAGAACGTCTTCGGCCGGGCCGTCGAGACCGGCTTCCTGGAGGACATCTGGAACGCCCCCGTCGAGGACGTCTACGAGTACACCCAGAACCCGGCCGTGGCCCGGGAGGCCGACGAGGTCGTCATCACCTTCGAGCGCGGCGTGCCCGTGGCGCTCGACGGCCGCCCCGTCACCGTGCTGCAGGCCGTCCAGCAGCTCAACGAGCGGGCCGGCGCCCAGGGCGTGGGCCGGATCGACATGGTCGAGGACCGGCTCGTCGGCATCAAGTCCCGGGAGGTCTACGAGGCCCCCGGCGCCATCGCGCTGATCACCGCCCACCAGGAGCTGGAGAACGTCACCGTCGAGCGGGAGCTGGCGCGCTACAAGCGGCAGGTCGAGCAGCGGTGGGGCGAGCTGGTCTACGACGGCCTGTGGTTCTCGCCGCTCAAGCGGGCCCTGGACGGCTTCATCCAGGAGGCGAACGAGCACGTCACCGGCGACATCCGGATGACGCTGCACGGCGGCCGGGCCGTCGTCACCGGCCGGCGCTCGCCCGCCTCGCTGTACGACTTCAACCTCGCGACCTACGACACCGGCGACACCTTCGACCAGTCGATGTCCAAGGGCTTCATCGAGATCTTCGGCCTCTCCTCGAAGATCGCGGCCGGCCGGGACCTGGCCCGGTGAGCGGCGACGCACCGGGCGCCGCGCCGCACGACGCCGGCGGGCGGGACGCGCCGCCGCAGGACGTCAGGCTCTGGGGCGGACGGTTCGCCGACGGCCCCGCGGCGGCGCTGGAACGGCTCTCCGCCTCCGTCCACTTCGACATGCGGCTCGCCCCGTACGACATCGCCGGCTCCCGCGCTCACGCGCGGGTGCTGCATCGGCGGGGGCTGCTGACGGCGGACGAGCTGACGCGGATGCTCGCCGGGCTCGACCGCCTGGCGGCGGACGTCGAGAGCGGCGCGTTCACCGCCACCGTCGCCGACGAGGACGTGCACACCGCCCTCGAACGCGGCCTGCTGGAGCGGCTCGGCCCGGAGCTGGGCGGCAAGCTGCGCGCCGGCCGGTCCCGCAACGACCAGGTCGCCACCCTCTTCCGGATGTACCTGCGCGACCACGCCCGCACCGTCGGCGGCCTGCTCGCCGAGCTGCAGCAGGCGCTCGTCGGCCTCGCCGAGGCGCACCCGGACGTCGCCATGCCGGGCCGCACCCACCTGCAGCACGCGCAGCCCGTCCTCTTCGCCCACCACGTGCTCGCGCACGCCCAGGCGCTCTCCCGGGACGCCGAGCGGCTGCGCCAGTGGGACGAGCGCACGGCCGTCTCGCCGTACGGGTCCGGCGCGCTGGCCGGCTCCTCGCTGGGGCTCGACCCCGAGGCCGTCGCCGCCGAACTCGGCTTCGAGCACGGCTCGTCGGGCAACTCCATCGACGGGACGGCGGCGCGGGACTTCGCCGCGGAGTTCGCGTTCGTCACCGCGATGATCGGGGTCGACGTCTCCCGGATCGCGGAGGAGGTCATCCTGTGGGCCACGAAGGAGTTCTCCTTCGTCACCCTGCACGACTCCTTCTCGACCGGCAGCTCGATCATGCCGCAGAAGAAGAACCCGGACATCGCCGAGCTTGCGCGCGGCAAGGCGGGCCGGCTGCTCGGCAACCTCACCGGGCTGCTGGCGACGCTGAAGGCCCTGCCGCTCGCGTACAACCGGGACCTGCAGGAGGACAAGGAGCCGGTCTTCGACTCCGTCGACACCCTGGAGGTCCTGCTGCCCGCGTTCACCGGGATGATGGCCACGCTCACCGTCAACCGGGAGCGGCTGGAGGAACTGGCCCCGGCCGGCTTCTCGCTCGCCACCGACATCGCCGAGTGGCTGGTCAAGCAGGGCGTGCCGTTCCGCGTCGCACACGAGAGCGCGGGGGAGTGCGTCAAGGTCTGCGAGGCCGAGGGCATCGAGCTGGACCAGCTCACCGACGAGCAGTTCGCCAAGGTCTCCCCGCACCTGACTCCCGAGGTGCGCACCGTGCTCACCGTCCCCGGCGCGCTCGCCGCGCGCGACGCCCGCGGCGGCACCGCCCCCGCCGCGGTGGCGGTGCAGCTCGCGGAGGTCCGGGCGGACGTGGCGGCGCAGCTGCGCTGGGCGGCGGCGCAGCGCCCGGGCGGCCCGGCCGCGTAGCGGAGCGGGCGCGGGCGGCGGGGCGGAGCGGCGAAACCCGTGTCGGGCGCTGCCCCGGGTGCGGCCCGTCTTCTACGGTGGACGGGCCCGACACCCGCCCCGAGGACGTAGGAGCCCGCGATGTCGTTCGACCGACTGGCCGCAGTGACGACGCCCGCCGCCCACATCGGCCTCGGACTCGCCGCCGTGGGCCGCCCCGCCTACCTCACCACGGGCCGCGCCGAGGACCTGCCGCCCGCGCGCACCGTCGAGGCCATGCGCACCCGCACCCACGAACTGCTGGACGCCGCCTACGCCCAGGGCGTGCGGTACTTCGACGCCGCCCGCTCCTACGGCCGCGCCGAGGAGTTCCTCGCCGACTGGCTGCGGCAGCGCCCCGACGCCCGGGACGCGGTCGTCGGCAGCAAGTGGGGCTACGCGTACGTCGGCGACTGGCGCCAGGACGCCGAGGTGCACGAGGTCAAGGACCACGGCGCCGACGCCTACGACCGCCAGCGCGAGGAGTCCGCGAAGCTCCTCGGCGACCGCCTCGACCTCTACCAGATCCACTCCCTCACCCCCGACAGCCCGGCGCTGACCGACACCGCGCTGCACGAGCGCCTCGCGGCGCTGGCCGCCGGCGGCGTCACCGTCGGCTTCTCCACCAGCGGCCCGGAGCAGGCCGCGGCCGTACGCGCCGCGCTGGCGGTCACGGTCGGCGGCGAGCGGCTGTTCCACACCGTGCAGAGCACGTACAACGTGCTGGAGCCGGCCGTCGGCGAGGCGCTGGCCGAGGCCCACGACGCCGGGCTGACGGTGATCGTCAAGGAGGGCCTGGCGAACGGCCGGCTGGCCGGCGAGGCCGCCCCCGCGGAGCTGCGCGCCGTCGCCGCCGAGACCGGCGCCGAGCCCGACGCCGTCGCCCTCGCCGCCGTGCTGCGCAGGCCGTGGGCCGGCGTCGTGCTCTCCGGCGCCGCCACCGCCGCCCAGCTGCACTCCAACCTCGCCGCCGCGGCCGTCGACCTCGACCCGGAGCAGTGCGACCGCCTCGCCGCGCTCGCCGAGCCCCCCGCCGACTACTGGCGGCGCCGCGCCGGCACGCCCTGGGAGTAGGGCGCCGGGACGGCCGGTCCGGACCGGGCGCACACGTGCACGCGCGGCGGCTTTAACGGGATTTTCGCCTGCCGGTGATGACATGCGGTTACGCAAGTCGTCTGACGGAGGAGACCCGATGTCCCGTCGTATACGCAGGCTCTCGGTCGCCGGTGCCGCCGTGTTCGCCGTGGCCGGCCTGGCCACGGGCGCGTCCGGCGCGCTCGACCGCGGAGAGGACGAGCCCGAGGTGCGGCTCGTGGTCAACGAGGACCGCGAGCGGACCGCCGCGCAGAGCGGCACCGACAAGGACTGCCCGGACAAGGGCGGTTCGCAGGCGCCCTCGGGCGCCGCCCAGGACGCGGGGGACCTGTGACCGCGACCGCCGCCGCCGGCCCGGGCCCTGCCGCCGCGCAGGGCCCGGGGCCGCAGCTGCTGGAGCAGGCGCTCTTCGAGGTCAAGCGGGTGATCGTCGGCCAGGACCGGATGGTCGAGCGGCTGCTGACCGCGGTGCTCGCCCGCGGGCACTGCCTCCTCCAGGGCGTGCCCGGCGTGGCCAAGACGCTGGCGGCGGCCACCCTCGCCACCGTGGCGGGCGGCACGTTCCACCGCATCCAGTTCACCCCCGACCTGGTGCCGTCGGACATCACCGGCACCCGCATCTACCTGCCCTCCAGCGAGTCGTTCAGCATCGAACCCGGGCCCGTCGCCGCCAACTTCGTCCTCGCCGACGAGATCAACCGCGCCCCCGCCAAGGTCCAGTCCGCCCTGCTCGAAGTCATGGCGGAACGGCAGGTCAGCATCGGCGGCCGGACCATCCCCATGCCCGAGCCGTTCCTCGTCCTCGCCACCCAGAACCCCATCGAGTCCGAGGGCGTCTACGAGCTGCCCGAGGCCCAGCGCGACCGCTTCCTGCTCAAGGTCGACGTCACCGCGCCCACCGAGGACGAGGAGCTGGCGATCCTCTACCGGATGAGCGTCGACCCGCCCGCCGCCCGCCGGGTGCTCGCCCCGCAGACGCTCGCGGCCCTGCAGCGGCGCGCCGACGAGGTGTTCGTCCACCACGCCCTCGCGCAGTACGCCGTACGCCTCGTGCTCGCCACCCGTGAACTCGCCGCCGCCGGCGACGCCGCGGGCGGCGGCCGGCTCGCGTACGGCGCGGGGCCGCGGGCCACGCTCGGGCTGGTGGCCGCGGCGCGCGCGCTGGCGCTGCTGCGCGGGCGCGACTACGTGCTCCCGGGCGACGTCACGGCGCTCGCGCACGAGGTCATCGCCCACCGGCTGGTGCTGTCCTTCGACGCCCTCGCCGACGGCGTCACCCCCGGATCGGTCGTCGACGAGGTGCTGGCCGCGGTGCCGCAGCCGCGGGTCGCGCCGCACCAGGCCGAGGAGGCCGCCGACGGCCTCGACGGCCTCGACGGGTTCGGGAAGGCCGGGAGGGCCGCGTGAGCGCCCCGGGCAGCGCGACCGGCGCCCCGCGGACCGGCGCGCCCGGTTCGCCGTCGCTCGGCGAACTCACCCCGGACCAGGCGCTCCGGCACCTGCGGCTCATCTTCACCCGCCGCCCCGACGGCCTCCTCCAGGGCGACCACACCGCCCTCGTCCCCGGCCCCGGCGGCGAACCGGACGAGAGCCGCGTCTACGCCCCGGGCGTCGACGACGTGCGCCGCATGGACTGGAACGCCACAGCGCGCACGACCGTGCCGCACGTGCGGACGACGCTCGCCGACCGCGAACTGACCACCTGGATCATCCTCGACGCCAGCGCCAGCATGGACTTCGGCACCGGCCGGATGGAGAAGCGCGACCTCGCCGTCGGCGCCGCCGCGGCCGTCGCGTTCCTCACCGAGCGCGCCGGCAACCGCCTCGGCGCGCACCTCGTCCGCCCCGACGGCATCACCCGCATCCCGGCCCGCAGCGGCCGGCGGCACCTGACGCGGGTGCTGCGCACCGCACTCGAACGTCCCCGGGTGCCCGCCGGGCCGCAGGCGCACACCCTCGCGGAGGGGGTGGTCGCGCTGCAGCGCGCGGAGCGCCGCCGCGGGCTGGTGGCGGTGGTCTCCGACTTCCTCGAACCCGGCTGGGAGCAGCCGCTGCGCGCCCTGGCCGCACGGCACCAGGTCCTGGCGGTCGAGGTCGTCGACCCCCGCGAGCTGGCGCTGCCGGCCGTGGGGCTGCTGACGGTCGTCGACCCGGAGTCGGGGCGGCGGCGGGAGGTCCCCACCCACTCCAGGCGCCTGCGGGAGCGGTACGCCGCCGCCGCGGCGGCGCAGCGCGAGGCGATCGGCCGGGCGCTGCGCGCCGCGGCCGCGGCGCGGCTGCGGCTGCGTACGGACCGCGACTGGGTGCGCGACATCGGGCGGTACGTCGCGGCGCAGCGCCGCGGGACGGGCGGTGCGGCATGACCTCCGGTCCTGCTCCCAGCCGCCCCGGCGCCCCCGCGGCCCCGGCACCGCGGGCCCCGTACCCGCGCCGCCCGCGGCAGCGCGAGGACAGCCGCCGCCCGGCGGGCCATGTCCGCGCGGCGGCCCCGGGCCCGGACGGCGCCGCCCCCGCGCCGGGTGCGGACGTGTCCGGCCGGGTCCGCTCCGGGTGCCGTGCGGGGTTCCGCGGAACCGGCCCTCTTTCCGGAGGCCGCGCATGAGTCTCGCCTCGCCCGGGTGGCTCGTCCTGCTCGCGCCGCTCGCCGCCCTCGTCGTCGTCTACGTCGTCATGCAGGCCCGGCGCAGCCGGTACGCCGTCCGGTTCACCAACGTCGACCTGCTCGACAAGGTCATGCCGCGCCGCCCCGGCTGGCGCCGGCACGTGCCGGCCACCGCGTTCTGCGCCATGGCCGGGCTGCTCATCGTCGGCTTCGCCCGGCCCACCGCCGAGACCGAGGTGCCGCGGGAGCGGGCGACGATCATGGTCGCGCTGGATGTGTCCGTCTCCATGCGGGCCACCGACGTGCGTCCGTCGCGGTTCACCGCCGCGCAGGACGCCGCCCAGGCGTTCGTCGGCGAGCTGCCGGAGCGGTTCAACGTCGGGCTCGTCACCTTCAGCGGCACCTCCGCCGTCGCCCTGCCCCCGACCACCGACCGCGAGGCCATGCGCCGCGCGCTCGACCGGCTGGACACCCGGCAGGGCACCGCGATCGGCGAGGCGGTGTTCTCGGCCGCCGAGGCGATCCGCACCCTGGACGCACAGGCCGAGCGCCGCCCGCCGCCCGCCCACGTCGTGCTGCTCTCCGACGGGCAGAACACCACCGGCCGCGCCACGGCCGCCGCCGCGGAGGAGGCGGCGGCCGCCGGGATCCCGGTGTCCACGATCGCGTACGGCACCGAGGACGGCACGATCGAACTCGCCGGCGGGCAGAGCGTCCCCGTGCCGGTGGACGGGCCCGCGCTGGCGGAGCTGGCCGCCGCCACCGGCGGCGCGTTCCACGAGGCCGCCTCCGGCGCGGAGCTGGAGGCCGTGTACGAGGACATCGGCAGCTCCGTCGGCTACCGCACCGAGGAGCGCGAGGTCTGGCAGTGGTTCGTCGCCGGCGCGCTGGTCGCGGCGCTGCTGGCCGCGGCCACGTCCCTGCTGTGGTTCTCGCGCCTACCGTGAGGAGAACGTCCGTGCCCCATCCCCGTCCCGGCCTCGGCGAGCCCCGCGGCCCCGCGTTCACCGCCGGCGTCCGCCCCGCCGCGGACCCCCGCCCGGCGGGTACGCCGCCGCCCGGGCCCGGGCAGCCGGCGTCCCCGTACCCCGGCACCCCCGTGACCCCGCCCCCGGCGCCGCGCCGTGCGGCGAACCGCGCCCTGGCCGCCGCCGTCGTCGCCGCAGTCCTCGCCGGCGGCGCGGCCGGGTTCGCCGCCGGCGAGATACGCGGCCCCGGGGGCGGCGAGGAGGCGGCGGCCGGCGAGCCCCCACCGGCCGCCGCCGGGCGGCCTCCGGGCGACCTCGACAGCGTCGCCGCCCGGGTGCTGCCCAGCGTGGTGTCGGTGCAGGCCGGCGGCCGGCAGGGCTCCGGCTTCGTCTTCGACGACCGCGGCCGCGTCCTCACCAACGCCCACGTCGTCGGCGGCGCCACCGACGCCTCCGTCGTGCTGCACAGCGGGCGCCGCCTCGACGCGGAGGTGCTCGGCCGCGACACCGGCAGGGACGTGGCGGTGCTGGACGTGACCGGTCCGTACGCCCCGCGCCCGCTGCCCCGGGGCCGCTCCGCGGACCTGGCCGTCGCCGACTCCGTCCTCGCCATCGGCTCGCCGCTGGGCCTGTCCGGCACGGTCACCTCCGGCATCGTCAGCGCCGTGGACCGCGAGGTCTCCCTCGGCGACGGCGGCCGGCAGCGCGCGGTGCAGACCGACGCCTCCATCAACCCCGGCAACTCCGGCGGCCCGCTGGTGGACGCGCGCGGGCGGGTCGTCGGCATCAACACCGCCATCGCCTCGCTGGACCGGGGCAGCGGCGGCTCGATCGGCATCGGCTTCGCCGTGCCGGTGGAGGACGCGGTCCGGGCGGCGGACTCGATCATCGACGGGGATTAGGTTCGTGTCATGCGGATTCTCGTGGTCGAGGACGAAGAGGACCTGGTGGGCGCGCTCAGGGTGGGGCTCGTACGCTCCGGGTACGCGGTCGACACGGTCGCCGACGTGGACGGCGCGCTGGAGAAGCTCGGGGTCAACGAGTACGACCTCGTGTTGCTCGACCTCACCCTGCCCGACGGCGACGGCCTCGCCGTCTGCCGGGAGATACGCGCGGCCCCCGGCGGGCCGCGGATCCTGATGCTCACCGCCCGCGACCGCCTCGCCGACCGGGTGCGGGGCCTCGACGCGGGCGCCGACGACTACCTCGTCAAGCCGTTCGCGCTGCCGGAGCTGCTGGCCCGGATACGGGCCCTGCTGCGCCGCGACGAGGGCGGCACCTCCGTCGTGGAGGTCGGCGAACTGCGGCTGGACACCGCCCGGTTCGAGGCGTACCGCGGGACCCGCCCGCTGCGGCTGACCCCCAAGGAGTTCGGCGTGCTGCACTACCTGATGACCCGGCCCGGCCGGGTCGTCTCCGCCGAGGAGCTGCTGGAGCACGTCTGGGACGAGAACGCCGACCCGTTCACCAACACCGTGCGGGTCACGGTCGGATCGCTGCGCCGCAAGGTCACCGGCCAGGACGAGCCGCTCATCGAGACCGTCATCAGGCACGGCTACCGGCTCAAGGAGGAGACGCCGTGAGGCGGCCCCGGCTGCCGCTGCCGGCGTTCGTCCACACCATCCGCTTCCGGCTCACCGTGCTGTACTCGGTGCTGGTGTTCTGCCTGACCGCGCTGGTCCTCGGCGGCGCCTACGTCGCCGTGCAGCGCAGCGGCGACGCCCACCCCGTCAGCAAGGAGCTGGAGGCCGAGAAGCAGATCGACGGCGTGGCCGTCGGCCGGATCGACGTCGTCAAGGCCGAGGACGTCGAGGCCGCCGTCAACTACGAGACACTGGGCAACCTGCGCAACTTCTCCTTCGCCGTCCTCGGCGGCGTGGCCGTCGCCAGCCTCGGCACCGGCTGGGTGCTCTCCGGCCGGGCACTGCGCCCCGTCCGCGCCATCGCCCGTACCGCCGAGGAGATCCAGGCCGGCAGCGACCTGTCCCGCCGCATCCGGCTCGACGGCCCGCGCGACGAGCTGCGCATGGTCGCCGACACCGTCGACTCCATGCTCGACCGGCTCGACGGCGCTTTCGCCGCGCAGCGCCAGCTCGTCGACGACGCCTCGCACGAGCTGCGCACCCCGCTGGCCATCATCCGGGCCAACCTCGACGCGGTGCTCACGGTCGAGGAGTCGGAGCCGGAGGAGCGCCGGCGCGCCGTCGCCGTCGTCGACCGGGCCACGACGCGGATGACGCGGCTGGTGGAGGACCTGCTCGCCACCGCGCGGCGGTCGGCCGCCGCGTTCGCCGACGCGGACGTGGACCTGGCGGCGGTCGCGGACGAGGCGTGCGAGGAGTTCGCGCCGCTGGCGGCGGAGCGGGGGCTGGTCATCCGGCGGCGGCTGGACGAGGGCCTGGTGCTGATCGGCGACCCGTACGCGCTGCGCCGGGCCGTCGGCAACCTGCTCTCCAACGCGGTGCGCCTCGCGCCGGCCGGCACCCGCGTCACCGTCGCGGCCGGCCGGGCGGAGGGCTGGCTGTGGATCGCCGTGCAGGACGCCGGGCCGGGCATCGGCGAGGGCGAGCAGGCCCGGGTCTTCGACCGGTTCTGGCGCGGCGACACCGGCCAGGAGGGCCGGCCCCGGGACCGGCACGCGGGGCTGGGGCTGGCGATCGTGCGGCAGATCGTCGAGTCGCACGGCGGCCGCCCGCGGCTGTTCTCGCGGGTGGGCGCGGGCAGCACGTTCGTGCTGTGGCTGCCGGAGGTGGGCGCGGAGGCCGGCGCCCGCGGGGCCGCCGGGCCGCCGGACGGGCTGCCCGCGGAGATGCGGGACGCGGAGGTGCCGGGGAAGTAGCCGCCGCGCCGCCTGGCGGCGGCGCCCGTACCGTACGGGCCGGGGCGGCGGGCCCCTAGGGCCTGTGCCCTAGGCCGCGGACTTGACCTTCGTGGCGTACACGTCGACGTACTCCTGTCCGGAGAGCCGCATGACCTCGCTCATCACCTCGTCGGCCACGGCACGCAGCACGTACCGGTCGCGGTCCATGCCCTCGTAGCGGGAGAAGTCCAGCGGCGGCGCGAAGCGGACCGTGAAGCGGGCGATGCGCGGCCGGCCCGAGCCGCCCGGCTGGATCCTCTCCGTGCCGACCATCGCGAACGGCACCACCGGCGCGCCGGTCATCAGCGTCAGCCGCGCCACGCCCGTACGCGCCCGGTACAGCCGGCCGTCGGGGGAGCGGGTGCCCTCCGGGTAGATGGCGAAGACCCGGCCCTCCTCCAGGATCCGGCGGCCGGTCATCAGCGCCGCGACGCCGCCGCGGCCGCCGTCCCGGTCCACCGGGATCATCCCGACCGAGGTGAAGAACCAGGCCATCAGCCGGCCCTTGACGCCCCTGCCGGTGACGTACTCGTCCTTGCCGATGAAGAACACCGGCCGCTTCACCACCAGGCCGAGGAACATCGAGTCGACGAACGTGAGGTGGTTGCCGGCGAGGACGACCGGACCCGTCCCGGGAATGTGCTCGTGGCCCTCCACCCGCGGGCGGTACAGGACACGCATGAGCAAGCCGAGAAACGCCTTGATCAGGATGCGGAACAAGGGAGGATCCTCCGGTCGGGACGGTGACGCTTGCGACCATACTCGCCTGCCCGCGCGGTGCCCACTCCGGTTCAACCGCCCGGGACGCGGTGTTGCCGACGATTTCACGAGCGCGCCGCCGCACGTCTCCCGCGTCCCCGCCGGGGCGCCCTAACATCGGGCCGTCTTTTGTCGAGGCGCCGGTACGGCGCGGGTACGACGGAGAGGTAGCGGACATGAGCGACGGCGGTACGGAGCGGCGGAAGCCCGCCAGACGCGCGGTACTCGGCGCGGCGGCGCTGGGCGGCGCGGCGGCCGCGGCGGGCCTGCCCGGCACGGCGCGGGCCGCGGGCCGGCCCGGCGGCCACGGCGGGCGCGGGCCGGGTCGGCGGCTGCCGAACCCGGCGGTGATCGCGCACCGCGGGGCCAGCGGCTACCGGCCGGAGCACACCCTCGGCGCGTACCAGTTCGCGCTGGACATGGGCGCCGACGTCATCGAGCAGGACCTCGTCCCGACCAGGGACGGCCACCTCGTCTGCCGCCACGAGAACGAGATCGGCGGCACCACCGACGTCGCCGACCACCCCGAGTTCGCCGGCCGCAGGACGACCAGGACGGTCGACGGCAGGCAGATCACCGGCTGGTTCACCGAGGACTTCACCCTCGCCGAGCTGAAGACGCTGCGCGCCACGGAGCGCATCGCGGACGTGCGGCAGCGCAACACCCTCTACGACGGCCGCTGGGAGGTGCCCACCTTCGAAGAGGTGCTGCGGTGGGCGGAGCGGCAGCGGCGCGGCGCCGGGCGGCCGGTGTGGCTGCACGTGGAGACGAAGCACCCGACCTACTTCCGCTCGATCGGCCTGGAGCTGGAGAAGCCGCTGGCGCGGCTGCTGCGCCGCCACGGCCGGGACCGGCGCAACTCGCCGGTCTTCCTGCAGTCGTTCGAGCCCACCAGCGTCGAGCGGCTCGCGGGGCTCGTCGACTCCCCGGTCGTCGTGCTGCTCGGCGGGGCCTCCTCGCGGCCGTGGGACTTCGTCGAGGCGGGCGACCCGCGCACCGTCGCGGACCTGGTCACGCCCGAGGGGCTGGCGTGGATCGCGGGCTTCGCCCAGGGCATCGGCCCCACCCTGGACCTGGTCATCCCGAAGGACTCCGCCGGCCGGCTGCTGGAGCCCACCACCCTCGTCCGCGACGCGCACGACGCCGGGCTGGTGCTGCACCCGTACACGATGCGCAACGAGAACGCCTTCCTGCCGCGGGACTTCCGCACGGGTGACGACCCGGCGCAGTACGGCGACGCCTTCGGCGCGTTCCAGGTCTACTTCGAGACGGGCATCGACGGCGTCTTCACCGACAACCCCGACACCGGACTCCTCGCCCGGGACGACTTCCTCTCGAAGGGGTGATCCTGCGGGCCGCCGGCAACCGGCGGCCCCGGTGCGCCCGTCGCTCCCGGTGTGGCCACCGAGCATCCAGACGAGCACGGCCCGGCCGCCGCGCTGCGCCCGCTGCTGCGGGCGGAGGCGGCGGCCGAGGCGTACGCGGCCGGGGTCGAGGCCGCGGACGTCGAGCAGTGCGTGCTGCTGCGGCTGCTGGAGCGGGACGGCACGGCGGCGGCCGTGGACGCGGGCTGGGTGCGCGCCGCGGTACGGGCCGAGGTGCGCGCCGAGCGGCGGCGGGCCCGGCGCGAGGTGCCGTACGGCACGGCGGGGCCGGGGGTGTACGGCCCGCCGGGGGCCGGCGCGTACGGGGACGATCCCGCGGCCCTCGCGCTCGCCGCCGAGCGGCGCCGCGCCCTGCGCGCGGCGGTGCGCCGGCTCCCCGGCCGCTGCCCGCGCCTCCTCGCCGCGCTGCTCGACCGGACCGACCCCACGTACCGGGATATCTCCGGCGAGTTGGCAATATCACAGGGAAGCCTCGGCCCCGTCCGTAGCCATTGCCTGACCGCGCTGCGCAGAATGCTCACGGCGGAGGTTGCGCCGGGTGAAGTGCGGGGAAACACGCGGTAGGCCGCAGGTTTTGCGGCCTGTCCACTGGGGTGCACAAGGGAGGCGGGCGCGGCATGGGCAAGAGTGTGACGATTACGCCGGCGACGAACGACGACGCCGAGCAGGTCCTGAAGCTCCAGTACCTCTGCTACCAGGCCGAGGCCGCGCTCTACGGCGACTACCGCATACCCCCGCTCACCGAGACCCTCGACGAGCTGCGCGCGGAGTTCGACCGCGGCGCCGCCGTCGTCGCCCGCCTCGGCGACGAGGTTGTCGGTGCCGTACGCGGCGCGGTCGGGGAGAACGGCACCGCCGTCATCGGCCGGCTCATCGTGCACCCCCGGCTGCAGGGCCACGGGCTCGGCGCCCGGCTGCTGCTCGCCATGGAGGTCCGGCTCGCGGAGGGCGGGGCGCCGGTCAAGCGGTTCCAGCTGTTCACCGGGCACCGCAGCGAGGCGAACCTCCGGCTGTACCGGCGGCTGGGCTACGAGCCGGTGGGCACGGAGAAGGTCAGCGCGAGGCTGAGCCTGGTCACTCTGGAGAAGGCTCCGCAGAATCCCGCTCCGCCGGCCGTCTCCTCAGCCACCACAGCCCGATGACCGGCAGGATGACGGGCAGGAAGAGGTAGCCGCGGCCGTAGTCGGACCACACGGTCTGGTCCGGGAACTCGGACGGCTGCACCTCGGTCCAGGTGCCGATCGCGAGCACGCCGACCAGCTCGGCGGTGATGCACACCAGGGCGAGCCGGCGCGCCGTCTCGCCGCCGCGGGCGAGGGCGACGGTGATGAAGACGTAGACGACGGCGGCCAGCGCGGACAGCAGGTACGCGAGCGGCGCCTCGTCGAACTGCGTGCTCAGCTGGTAGACCGCCCGGGAGGTGGCGCCCACGGCGAACACGCCGTACAGCGTGAGGATCAGCCGCCCGGGCCCGCCGGACAGGCGCGTACGCGGCTCCCCGGCCGCCGGCTGCCGCTCAGCCACCGGTGCCCACCCAGATGTCGTACAGCCGCACCTGCAGCACGGCCAGGACGAACCCCCCGACGGCCACCGTCGCCGAGCCCCAGCGGCTGCGCTCCGACAGCGACAGCACCCCGACCGCCGGCACCGCGAACCCGGCGGCCAGCAGGTAGGCGACGAACACGGCCGTGCCCTCGTCCGGGTCCTCGCCGCCGCCGAGCCGCACCAGGCCGACCACCACCTGCGCCAGCGCGAGCACCGTCACCACGGCCATGCCGCCGAAGTGCCAGTCCTTCGTGGGCTCGTCCTTGACGGCGGCGTACCCGCACCAGGCCGCGAGAGCGAGCGCGGCCAGCGCGACCGCGATCGTCAAGGGGGTGAACATGACTCGACCTTACTGCGTCCCGCCGGGCCCCCCGACCCGGGTCCCGGCACCGTCCGTGCGCTTGCGGCCGCGCCGGCCGCACCGTGGCGTCGGCCACAGCGCACACCCCGCCCCAACCCGCCGACCCACCCGGACCGGCGCCGTATCCGCGCAGGTCAGGGCGGTGCACGGGGCACGGGTCGCGGCCCGTACGGGGCTGTCCGCACCGCGGACGGCGGCGCCGGTTCCCGCCGGCCGTCTGTTTTACTGGCCAGCATGACCACGACGAGCAGCCGCCCCCGTGCGACCGAGGCGAGGAACACGACGCCCGGTGCTCGCCGCATGTGTCGAATGCGCCGCTGAGGGCACCCGCTCGCGGACTCGCGCCCCGAAGCGAGTCGCGGGCCGCTCCGCCGCCGTGCCCCGCACGGCCGAGCCCGAGAGCCGAGCCCGCGTGCCCTGAGGCCGCGCCGCGCCCCCCGCGCGCACGCCGCCCGGAGCCACCACCCCGGACCCCCCGGACACCACCCCGGCCACCGAACCAGCGCGCTCCGCCGGGGCGCGCCCGTGCCCGCCCGCATCCCGGCCGGGCACCCGAGAGCGATGGAACCCACGTGATCACAGTTACGGACCTGAGGAAGGTCTACCGCTCCCGCGGCCGCGAGACCGCCGCGCTCGACGGCGTCGACCTGCGCGTACGCGAGGGCGAGGTCTTCGGCGTCGTCGGCCGCAGCGGCGCCGGCAAGTCCACCCTCATCCGCTGCATCAACCTCCTGGAGCGCCCCGACTCCGGCACCGTCACCGTCGCCGGCCAGGACCTCACGGCCCTGAGCGGCCGCGAGCTGCGCGCCGCCCGCACCCGGATCGGGATGATCTTCCAGCACTTCAACCTGCTCAGCGCCCGCACCGTGCAGGACAACGTCGAACTGCCCCTGGAGATCCTGGGCCTGTCCGGCCAGGAGCGCGCCCGCAAGGCGCTCGACCTCCTCGACCTCGTCGGCCTCGCCGACCGCGCCAAGGCGTACCCGGCGCAGCTGTCCGGCGGCCAGAAGCAGCGCGTCGGCATCGCCCGCGCGCTGGCCGGCGACCCGCAGGTGCTGCTCTCCGACGAGGCCACCTCCGCGCTCGACCCCGAGACCACCCGCTCCGTGCTGGAGCTGCTGCGCGAACTCAACCGCGAACTGGGCCTGACCGTCCTGCTCATCACCCACGAGATGGACGTCGTCAAGGCCGTGTGCGACTCCGCCGCCCTGATGCGCTCCGGCCGCATCACCGAGTCGGGCACCCTCGACGAGCTGCTGGCCACGCCCGGCTCGGAGATCGCCGCCCAGCTCTTCCCCGTCGGCGGCGAGTCCGACGGCCCCGCGAGCACCGTGGTCGACATCACCTTCCACGGCGACACGGCGAGCCGCCCGGTGATCTCCCACCTGTCCCGCACGTACAACCTCGACGTGTCGATCCTCGGCGCCGCCATGGACACCGTCGGCGGCCGGCAGGTCGGCCGGATGCGCATCGAGCTGCCCGGCCCGTACGAGGAGAACGTCGTCCCCCTGGGCTTCCTGCGCGAGCAGGGCCTGCAGATCGACCCGGTCGGTGCCGGCGCCGACCGGGTCGGTGCCGGCGCCGCCGGCCCGTCCACCCTGGAGAGTGCCAAGTGAGCTGGACCGAGATACGCCCCGAGCTGCTGACCGGGCTCTGGGAGACGCTGGCCATGGTCGGCTGGGCGGCGCTCGTCGCCGTCGTCCTGGGCACCCCGCTCGGCGTGCTGCTGGTCCTCACCGACCGCGGCCGCCCGCTGCAGAACGTCCTCGTCAACCGGGTCGTCGGACTCGTCGTGAACATCGGCCGCTCGCTGCCGTTCATCATCCTGATGCTGGCGCTGACCGCCTTCACCCGCTCCCTGGTCGGCACGTCCATCGGCCTCAAGGGCGCGATCGTGCCGCTGGCCGTCAGCGCCGTCCCCTTCTTCGCCCGGCTCGTCGAGACCGCGGTCCGCGAGGTCGACGCCGGCCTGGCCGAGGCCGTGCAGGCCATGGGCGGCAGCACCTGGACCGTGGTCGTCAAGGCGCTGCTGCCGCAGGCGCTGCCGTCCCTGGTCGCGGGCCTGACCACCACCGTCATCGCCCTCGTCGGCTACTCCGCGATGGCCGGCGCGGTCGGCGGCGGCGGCCTCGGCGACGTCGCCATCCGCTACGGCTACCAGCGCTATGAGGGCGACGTCATGCTCGTCACCGTCGTGCTGCTCGTCGTCCTCGTCAACGTCGTCCAGCTCGTCGGCGACTTCTTCGTCCGCACCCTGAGCGACCGCAGCGCCCGCGGCGCCGCCTGGCTGCGCATCTCCCGCCCCGCCCGGGCGGGCGTCGCCGCGGTCGCCGGCGTCGCGCTCGTCGGCACGCTCACCGCCGGCACCATCGGGCTGACCTCCGACGGCGGCGACGGCGGCGCGAACACCGTCACCGTGGCCGCGACGCCCGTGCCGCACGGCGAGATCCTGGACTTCGTCAGGGACAACCTCGCCGAGGACGCCGGGATCGACCTGCGGGTCCGCGAGTTCACCGACTACGTCAAGCCCAACGAGGCGGTCGCCACCGGCGAGGTCGACGCCAACTTCTTCCAGCACACCCCGTTCCTCGACGACTACAACGACAAGAACGGCACCGACATCGTCCCCACCGTCGGCGTGCTCGTCGAACCGCTGGGCCTGTACTCGAACGAGACCGACGACGTCTCCGGCCTCGGCGCCGGCGACACCGTCGCCGTACCGAACGACACCACCAACGAGGGGCGCGCCCTGCACCTCCTCGCCGCCGAGGGCCTCATCGAGCTGAAGGACGGCACCGGCCTGAACGCCACCCCGGGCGACATCGCCGACGACCGCGGCCTGGAGATCCAGGAGCTGGAGGCGGCCCAGACGCCGCGGGCGCTCCAGGACGTCGACGCCGCCGTCGTCAACGGCAACTACGCCATCGACTCCGGCCTCGACCCGCGCACCGACGCCGTCGCGCTGGAGAAGGCCGAGGGCAACCCGTACGTCAACATCCTCGCCGTCCGCTCCGGCGACGCGGACGACCCGGAGATCAGGAAGCTCGGCGAGCTGCTGAACTCCCCGGAGACCAAGGCGTTCCTGGAGAAGGAGTTCCCCTCGTCGGTACCGGTGTTCGGCCCCGTGGGCTGAGCCGTGGCATATCCGCCCGCGGATGCTGCATGCTGTCCGGGTCAGCTCGTCATCGGTCCACGCACTCGGAGAAGCGCATGTCATCCACCTTCCCGGACGTCTCCCTCAGCACGGACCGGCTGGTGCTCCGCCCGTTCGACGAGGAGGACGTGCCGGCGCTGACCGAGATGATGAACGACGAGGCCGTCACGGCGTGGACACAGGTGCCGCACCCGTACACGCGGGACGACGCCCGCGACTGGGTGAGGCGCGTCGCCCCGGCCGAGCGCACCGGCGGCCGGGGCATCGTCTTCGCGGTGTCGGAGTTCCTCACCCAGCGCCTCGTCGGCATCGTCCACCTGCGGCGGACCGACTGGCGCACGCTCGCCTCCGAGGTCAGGTTCATCGTCGCCCCCTGGGCGCGCGGCGAGGGGTACGCCGCCGAGTCCGTGCTCGTCGTCGCGCGCTGGCTCTTCGACGTGCAGAAGTTCGAGCGCCTGGAACTGCGCACCGCCGCGGACAACACCGCGGCGCAGCAGGTTGCGCAGAAGGTCGGCGGCATCAGCGAGGGCGTCCTGCGCAACGCCTGGATAGCGCGCACCCGCACCGAGGACGGCGGCTGGACGGACATCCGCACCGATCTGATCGTCTGGAGCCTGCTGCCGGAGGACCTGGACGCGGACGGCGGGAGTAGTGTGCTCTGACGCTCCCTTATCTCCGGCGTGCGTACGCGCGCACGTGCGTGCCCCGGCGGTCCGGGAGCGGGCGCCGGCCCTCCGGCGCGCCCCCGGCCGACGACCAGGAGAGAAGTGAGCGATGGCGGACCGCGTCACCGTGATCGGGTGGGACGGTTCTCCGCTGACCGAGGCGGCGCGCGCCGCGCTCGGCGCGGCCAGCCTGGTGGCCGGGGCGGCGCACCACCTCGCCCTGCCCGAGGTGCCGCCGGGCGCCGAGCGCATCCGGCTGGGCAGCGTGGGCCTCGCGGCCCGCAGGATCGCCCGGCACCGCGGCACGGCGGTGGTCCTCGCCGACGGCGACCCGGGCTTCTTCGGCGTCGTACGCACCCTGCGCGCCCCCGAGCACGGCCTGGAGGTCGAGGTGCTGCCGGCGGTCTCGTCCGTCGCCGCCGCCTTCGCCCGCGCCGGGATGCCCTGGGACGACGCGCAGGTAGTCGTCGCGCACGAGCGCAACCTGCGCCGGGCCGTGAACGTCTGCCGCGCGCACCCCAAGGTCGCCGTCCTCACCTCGCCCGGGGCCGGGCCCGCCGAACTCGCCCTGCTGCTGCGGGACGTCCACCGCACGTTCGTCATCTGCGAGGAGCTGGGCGGCCCGCAGGAGCGGGTGACGGTGCTCACGTCGGACAAGGTGGCGGAGCACGTGTGGCGGGACCCGAACGTGACGCTGGTGATCGGCGGCGGCTTCGCGACCGGAGCCGGCGCCGTGTCCGGCTCCGGGGCCGGGGCGGCGGGCCAGGGCGGCGGCGCGGCGCCCGCCGCCGGGGGCTGGCTCGCGGGCCACGACGCGGGCTACCCGCCCGCGCTGCGCGGCTGGAGCCTGCCCGCCGCGGAGTACGCCGCCGCGCCCGACGCGGGCGAGGCACCGCAGCTGCGCGCCGTCCAACTCGCCCGGCTCGGGCCGCGCCAGGGGGACCTGGTGTGGGACATCGGCTCCGGCAGCGGCGCGGCGGCGGTCGAGGCCGCCCGCTTCGGCGCGGCCGTCATCGCCGTCGACCGCGACGCCGACGCCTGCGCCCGCGCCACCGCCGCGGCGCGCCGCTTCGGGGTGCTGCTGCAGACCGTGCACGGCACCGCCCCCGGCGTCCTCAACGACCTGCCGGAGCCGGACGTCGTCCGGGTCGGCGGCGGCGGCGCGGCCGTCGTCGCGGAGTGCGCGGCCCGGCGCCCGGAGCGGATCGTCGCGCACGCCCGCACCCGGGACGGCGCCGAGGAGGTCGTACGGGCCGTCGCGGACGCCGGATACGCCGTGGAGGTCTCGCTCCTGCAGTCGGTCGACCTCGACCCGGAGGCGCCCGCGCCCGCGGGGCAGGGCGCCGGGTGGCGGGAGCGGGAGCGCAGCGTCGTGTTCCTGATCGCGGGAAGCCGCGGCGCCTGAGCCGGGGCGTGGGTGCGCCGGGTGCCGCGCACGGTGCGCTCCGGGTGCGCGGGAGGCGTGCGCCGGGGGCTCCCCGCGGTGCACCGGACCACGCCCTCCGGCCTCGACCCCAGCCGGACCCGCGGGCGGATTGCGGGTAGGCTGGCCGACTGTTGTGCCGTGAGCTGGCATTGGTGGCAGCGTTGCCGAATGCCGGTAATGTCCGGGGGTCTTGTCGCAGTTGTCGGGAACGCAAACCCTGCGGGACGGTCGTGCCGCCGAGCGGGGTGTGCTCGTTCCAGCTATGGGCGGCCGCCTGTCCCGAGAGGGCTGCTGCCGGACGAACGGTCGGAGAAGGAGCTGGAACGATGGGCGAGGGGTACGGACGCATGACTGACACCGGCAAGCTCCCGGAGGGGCACCAGCCGGGGCCGGACGACGCCGACGGAGAACACCTCCCCGCCCCCGGCACCGCGCGGCCGGGCGCCGCGGCGCCCGCGCCCCCGGCGGACGACGACGACTTGCTGTTCCTGCCCGGCGCGCAGGGCGCGTGGACGGAGCAGCGGAACCCGGCGGCCGGTGCGGCCGCCCCGGACGCCGGCGCGCGGGACGTGTCCTCGGGCGGCGGCACCGCCTCCGCCGGGGGAGCGGCGGCGCCGGGCGCCGAGCCCGCCCCGGGCGGGCAGCGGCGGCCGCTGCACATGGGCCCGCCGGTGCCGGAGCCGGCCGGGGGAGTGGTGCGTTCGCTCGCCGACCGGGGCCCGGCGAGCGGGTCGGTGGACACCCGCGAGGCGGTCGCGGCCGCGGACGCCGGCGCGGCGGCCCCCGCGGACGGCACCGCCCTCGCGGCGACCGGCAACGCGGCCGGTACGGGCGCGGATTCACCCACTCCGGCAGCCCCGGCGGCCCCGGCCGGACCGGAGGCGCCCGCGGCGCAGCAGGGCGCGCCGGAGGGCCCGGGGACGGCGCCCGGCGACGTACCGGACCAGGCCGCCGCGGCGGCTCCGGCCGTACCGGGCCGGCCCGTTCACACCGCGGCGCCCGGCGCGGGAGCCGACGGGCCGCACCCGCCGGTGCCGACCGCGGCCGGCTCCGTACCGCCGCAGGCGGCGGGGGCCGCCGGGCAGGTCCCGCACCCGCCGCCGCGCACGCCGGGGCCGCCGACCACCGGCCCCGAGTACCTCGACGTCACCCGGGTCGGCGCCACCCACCTGCCGGGCCCGCAGCTCGGCGAGATCCCGCCCGCCCCCGCGGGCTGGACCTCCGTGTCACATCCCGCCGACACAGAAACGGTCGCCCAGGCGCCGCCGCAGGAGGCCGGTGGGCCGGACCCCGCGGCCGTATCGCCCACGGAGTCCCCGAACACCCAGGCTGCGCCCCCCGCGCACGACGGTGCCACGGAGGCGGCCCCGGCGGACCGGCCGTCCGGGGAGACGGCCGCGCAGGCCCCGGCCCCCGGCGGCGAACCGACCGCGCCGCCGCAGGCAGGCGCCGCGGGCGCGGCGCCCGTGGACGCGGCGCAGGCCGCGGTCCGCAGGGCGGCGGCCTCGGCGGGCGCCTCCCTGGGACGTGGCCTCAGCACCGCCGGCGGGACCGCGACGGCCGCCGCCGGCCAGGACGGCTCCGCCGCGGAGCAGGCCGCCGACGTGACCGCGCCGGAGGACGGGGCCGCGGGCGGGCATCAGGCCGACGCCGGTGGTCTCGCGGACGCGGCCGTGCCGCACGCGGCGAGCGGGTCCGCGGGCGTCTCGGCCACGGCAGCCGCCGGGGCGCAGGCACATGCCGGCCGGCCCGGGGACGCGGCCGTGGCGCATACGGCGGCCGAAGGGCGGCCGGGCGACGGTGCGGCGGTCGAGCCCGTGGACACCTCAGCCGCGGGCGCCGCGCCGCAGACAGCGCGGGGCGGGACCGCGGGTGGGCGTGCCGGGGTTGCCGCGTCGGCTGCGGCCACGGCCGGGCGGCAGGCTGACGGCGGTGATGTCGCGGGCGCGGCCGCGCCGCACCCGGCGGGCGAGCCGGCGGAGGTCTCGGCCACGGTCGCCGCCGCGGCGCAGGCATCACCGGACGGGACCGCGGGTGGGCGGTCCGGCGTTGCCCCGGCGACTCCGGTCGTGTGCGGGCCGCAGGCCGGCGGTGAACTTGCGGGCGTAGCCGTACCGCACGCCGCGACGGACCCCGCGGATGCGTCCGCCACGGGTGCCGCGCCGCAGGCCGAGCCCGCGGACGGGCCGCACGCCGTACGGGACGCGCGGTCCGGCGACGGCCCGCGGGGCCGGACGGACCGGCGGGACCACGCCGCGGCCGCGCAGTCGGCCATCGGCGGGGCGGTGCCTGCCGGGGACCGGTCCGCGGGCGCACCCGCACCGCACCCGGTGACCGACGACCCGCCCGGCACCGCCGCGGCGGGCGGGGACGGTCAGCATGCTGAGAACGGCGCGGTCGCCGCCGTGGCCGGCGAGCTGGCGCCGGGGGACCGGGCGGACACCGCCGGGTCGACCCCCGCGGCGCAGCCGGCCGGGCAGCCCGCCGACAGCTCCGAACCGCGGCCCGCGGACGGCGCGGTGCTCCACGCCGTCGCCGACGGGCAGCCCGTCAACGGCGCAAAGGCGCGGGCGGCGAACGGCCACGCCGTGCCCGGCGGGCAGCCGGCCGCGCCCGCCGCCAAGGACGTGCGCCAAGCCCCGGTCCCGGGGGTGCCCGCGGCGCGGGCGGCGGGGGACGAGGCCGCGCCCGCGGCCGCCGTGCACGCCGCCAGCGGCCCCCGCCGGGGCGTGTCGCTCGGGGTCCGCAACGGCGCTCAGGCCGTCCCCGCCGGCACCGCCGCGGAAGACGGGGCCGGCGCCGCGCCCGAGGCACCGCCCGCGGACGCGTCCGCGGAGACCGCCGCCCCCGTGGCGCAGCTCCGCGGTCGGCGCCGGCGCGGCACCGCGGTGAGCGCACCCGTCGCCGCCGCCTCCGCGACCCCGGCCGGCGAGGCGCAGGGCCAGGACGCCGCCGCGGCCGCCGCCGTCCACGTACCGGCGCATGGCTCCCCGGCGCCCCCGGCGGACGCCCCCGCGGCCGGAGCATCCGGCAGCGACGCCGACCCCGCCGGGACCGAGGCCCCCGGCCCCGGACCCGACGCGGACGCCGAGGCCGCCCCCGGCTTCGCCGACGCCGAGCGCGAGGCCGTCCACCGCGTCATGCGTGAACGCCGCGACATCCGCAACGGCTTCCGCTCCGACCCCGTCCCGCACGAGGTGCTGCTCCGCGTCCTGGAGGCCGCCCACACCGCCCCCAGCGTCGGCCACTCGCAGCCCTGGGACTTCGTCGTCATCCGCTCCGAGGAGACCCGCCACCGCATGCACGAGCTGGCCCGGCGGCAGCGCGAGGCGTACGCGAAGAGCCTGCCCAAGGGCCGGGCGAAGCAGTTCAAGGAGCTGAAGGTGGAGGCGATCCGGGACACCCCGGTCAACATCGTCGTCACCGCCGACCCCACCCGCGGCGGCCGGCACACCCTCGGCCGGCACACCCAGCCGCAGATGGCCCCGTACTCCTCCGCCCTCGCCGTCGAGAACCTCTGGCTCGCCGCCCGCGCCGAGGGCCTCGGCGTGGGCTGGGTCAGCTTCTTCGACGAGCGCGAACTCGTGCGCGAGCTGGAGCTGCCGGAGCACCTGGACGTCGTGGCGTACCTCTGCGTCGGCTACGTCGACGAGTTCCCGGACGAGCCGGAGCTGGTGCAGTCCGGCTGGTCCAGGCGGCGCCCGCTGTCCTGGGTCGTCCACGAGGAGAGCTACGGCCGCCGCGCGCTGCCCGGCGAGGACCCGCACGACCTGCTCGCCGAGACCCTGGCGGGCATCCGCCCGCTGGACGCCAAGGCGCTCGGCGAGGCGTGGGAGCGGCAGAAGCGGATGACGAAGCCGGCCGGTGCGCTCGGCGTGCTGGAGATCATCTCGGCGCAGCTGTGCGGGCTGTCCCGCACGTGCCCGCCGCCGGTGCCGGAGCCCGCGGCCGTCGCCGTCTTCGCCGGCGACCACGGCGTGCACGCGCAGGGCGTCACGCCCTGGCCGCAGGAGGTCACCGGCCAGATGGTCGCCAACTTCCTCGCCGGCGGCGCCGTCTGCAACGCCTTCGCCACCCAGGTCGGCGTCGAGGTGTGCGTCGTGGACGCCGGGGTGGCCGCCGAGCTGCCCGCCTCGGCGGGGCTCGTGCCGCGCAAGGTGCGCGCGGGCACCGCGGACATGACGGCCGGCCCCGCGATGTCCCGGGAGGAGGCGCTGCGGGCCGTCGAGGTGGGCGTCGAGACCGCCAGGGACCTGGTCGCGGCGGGCAACAAGGCGCTGCTGACCGGCGAGATGGGCATCGCGAACACCACCGCGTCCGCCGCGCTCATCTCCGTCTTCACCGACACCGAGCCCGCCGAGGTGACCGGCCGCGGCACCGGCATCGACGACGAGACGCACGCCCGCAAGGTCGAGGCCGTCCGCCGCGCCATCGAGGTCAACCGGCCCGACCCCGCCGACCCGGTCGGCGTGCTGGCCGCGGTCGGCGGCCTGGAGCACGCCGCGCTCGTCGGCTTCATCCTCGCCGGCTCGGCGCTGCGCACGCCCGTCCTCCTCGACGGCGTGAGCGCGGGCGCGGCGGCGCTGGTCGCGCGCGCGGTGGCGCCGGAGGCGCTGTCGGCGTGCATCGCGGGCCACCGCAGCCCGGAGCCGGGGCACGCGGCGGCGCTGACGAAGCTGGGGCTGCGCCCGCTGATCGACCTCGACCTGCGCCTCGGCGAGGGCACCGGCGCGCTGCTGGCGCTGCCGCTGGTGCAGAGCGCGGCGCGGGCCATGCACGAGGTGGCGACGTTCGACGCGGCGGGTGTGACGGAGAAGGGCTGAGCGTCCGTACGCCCCGGAGGCGTGCGGCGTCGGCGGCCGTGCGGGCCGGGGCGTACGGGGCGGCGTTGGCTGTCCCCGGTGCGTCCCGCTGCCGGCCGCCGCCGGAGATGGGGGTACCCCCTGGACCGGAGCTTGTCGGAGGTCCTTGGGGGAGCCTGCGGCGCCGCTCCGGTGCAGGCCATAGGGTTGGCGTCACGGGCCGGGCGCGCCCAGCCCGGCACCGACCGCAGTCCGCGACGAACTGCCGCTCCGACGCCGCAGCGGCCGGCACACCGTACGAGGAGCCGCTCCGCCATGTCCCGTCCCCCCGCCCGTCCCGCCTCCGGTTCCGACGCCTTCGCGTACCCCGTCGGCCTGCGCCTCGCGGGCCGGCGCGTCGTCGTCCTCGGCGGCGGCCAGGTCGCCCAGCGCCGGCTGCCCGCGCTGCTCGCCGCCGGCGCCCGGATCACCCTCGTCTCGCCCTCGGCCACCCCGTCCGTGGAGGCGATGGCGGACGCCGGGGAGCTGACGTGGGTGCGGCGGCGGTACGCGGACGGGGACCTGGCGGACGCCTGGTACGCCGTGGTCGCCACCCGCGACCCCGAGGCCAACGCCGCCGCCTCCGCCGAGGCCGAGCGCCGCCGCGTCTGGTGCGTACGCAGCGACGACGCCTCCGCCGCCACCGCCTGGACCCCCGCCACCGGCCGCAGCGAGGGCGTCACCGTCGCCGTGCTCACCGGCAGCGACCCGCGCCGCTCCGCCGCCGTCCGCGACGCCGTCGTGGAGGGCCTGCGCGACGGCACGCTCAGCGCGCCCCACCACCGCACGCTCCCCCAAGGACCTCCGACAGGCTCCGGTCCAGGGGGTACCCCCATGCCCGGCGTCGCCCTCGTCGGCGGCGGCCCCGGCGACCCGGACCTCATCACCGTCCGCGGCCGCCGGCTGCTCGCCGAGGCCGACGTCGTCATCGCCGACCGCCTCGGCCCCCGCGACCTGCTGGACGAACTGCCGCCGCACGTCGAGGTGATCGACGCCGCGAAGATCCCGTACGGCCGGGCCATGGCCCAGCAGGCCATCAACGACGCGCTGATCGAGCATGCCCGGGCGGGCAGGGCGGTCGTCCGGCTCAAGGGCGGCGACCCGTTCGTCTTCGGCCGCGGCATGGAGGAGGCGGAGGCGCTGGCGGAGGCGGGCGTGGCGTGCACGGTGGTGCCGGGCGTCACCAGCGCGATCAGCGTCCCGGCGGCGGCGGGCGTCCCGGTCACGCACCGGGGGGTGGCGCACGAGTTCACCGTGGTCAGCGGCCACGTCGCCCCCGACGACGAGCGCTCGCTCGTGGACTGGCCGGCGCTCGCGCGGCTGCGCGGCACGCTGGTGCTGCTGATGGCGGTGGAGCGCATCGGGGCCATCGCGGAGACGCTCGTACGCGAGGGGCGCGACGCCGGAACGCCGGTGGCGATCGTGCAGGAGGGCACCACGGCGGCGCAGCGGCGGGTGGACGCCACGCTCGCCACGGCCGCGGACGCGGTGGCGCGGGAGGGGGTGCGGCCGCCGGCGGTGATCGTCGTCGGCGACGTCGCGGCGCGGCCGGCCGGCTGAGCAGAGGGGGACGGGTGCGCGCCGCGCGGCGGGCGCGCACCCCGGAGTCGGCTGCCGGCCCGCGGCACGGCAGGATCACCCTGTGGCAGAACTCATCACGATCGACGACCCCGACGACCCGCGCCTGTCCGACTACGCCAACCTCACCGACGTCGAGCTGCGCCGCCGGCGCGAACCGGCGGAGGGGCTGTTCATCGCCGAGGGCGAGAAGGTCGTCCGGCGCGCCGTGCAGACCGGCTACGAGACGCGCTCCATGATGCTCTCGCCCAAGTGGGTCGACGCGATGCGGGACGTCATCGACGCGCTGCCGGCGCCCGTGTACGTCGTGAGCTTCGAGCTGGCCGAGCAGGTCACCGGCTACCACGTGCACCGCGGCGCGCTCGCCGCCATGCGCCGCAAGCCGCTGCCCGACGCGGCGGGCATCCTGGCCACGGCGCGCCGCGTCGCCGTGCTGGAGACCGTCAACGACCACACCAACGTCGGCGCCGTCTTCCGCAGCGCCGCCGCCCTCGGCATGGACGCCGTGCTGCTCTCGCCGGACTGCGCCGACCCGCTGTACCGGCGGTCGGTGAAGGTCTCCATGGGCGCGGTGTTCAACGTCCCGTACGCGCGGCTGGCCGACTGGCCGCACGACCTGGAGGAGGTCCGCGCGGCGGGCTTCACGCTCGTCGCCCTCACCCCGGCCGCGGACGCGGTGCCGATCACCGAGGCCGCGCCGCGGCGGCTGCCGCGGGTGGCGCTCCTGCTGGGCACGGAGGGCGCCGGGCTGTCGGCGCGGGCCCTGCGCGCGGCGGACCAGCGGGTGCGGATCCCGATGTCGAACGGCGTCGACTCGCTGAACGTGGGTGCCGCCGCGGCCGTCGCCTTCTACGCGGTGGCGACGGCCCCCGCGGCGGGCTGAAGCGGGCGGCGCGGCGGTGCCGAGGCCACGCCCGCGGCGGTGCCGCGGGCGTGGCCGAAAACCGTCGGCGGGGCGCGGCGGGCGCGGTGACCGCCCCCGGGGCGGCGCGGCCCGGGGGTGATCCACCGGGAGTACGAGGACCTGCGGCGGACGCCCGCCGCAGGTCCTAGATGGGGCCCTGGCAGCCCTGCGCCGCCGCGATGCCGAGCGCGACGAGCAGCGTCACCGTCACGAACACGATGAGCCGCTGGCGCATCAGCCGGGCCCGGTCCGGCGCCGGCCGGCGCGGCGGCGCGGGCTTGCGCGCCGCCGGGGCCGGCGCCGCGTCCTCGCGCGGCCCGTGCGCACGCTGCTCCGCCGCCCGCCCGCGCTCCGCGGCCGGCGGCCGGCTCCGCTCCGGCGCCGGCCCGCGCGCGGCCGCGGCGCCGCCCGCGCGCTGCCCCGGCCGCTGGGCCGGCCCGGGCCGCTGGGCCGCTCCCGGCCGCTGGGCCGCCCCTGGCCGCTGCGGCGTTCCCGGGCGCCCCGCGCCCTGCGGCCCGGGGCGCTGCGCGGCGGCGGGGCCGGGCCGCCCGGCGCCCGTCGCGCGCGGCGTCGGCGGCCGGTGCGCGGCCGTGGGGCCCGGCGCCGTACGCTCCGGGGCGGCCCGGCGCGGCGGCGGGGCGGCCTGCGCCCCCGCGCCGTGCGCCTCGCGGGCCGCGATCTCCTTCAGCCGCAGCGACAGCTGCAGCGTCGACGGCCGGTCGTCGGGCGTCTTCGCCAGGCAGGTGCGCAGCAGCGGCGCCAGCGCGTCCGGCACGCCGTCGAGCAGCGGCTCCTCGTGCACCACCCGGTACAGCATCACCTCGGAACTGCCCTGCCCGAACGGCGAGTCGCCCGTCGTCGCGTACGCCAGCGTGGCGCCCAGCGAGAACACGTCGCTCGCCGGCGTCACCGGCTGCCCCCGGACCTGCTCGGGCGCCAGGAACCCGGGCGAGCCGACCGCCGTGCCGACGTGCGTCAGCGTGGAGGCCCCGGTCGCCCAGGCGATGCCGAAGTCGATGATCCGCGGCCCCTTGGGGGACAGCAGGATGTTGGACGGCTTCAGGTCGCGGTGCACCACGCCCGCCTCGTGCACGGCGACCAGGCCCTCGGAGAGCGCCGCGCCGATCGCCGCGACCCGGGCGGCCACGAGCGGGCCCTCGTCGCCGACCTTGTCGTGCAGGGAGGGGCCGGGCACGTACTGCGTGGCGAACCACGGGCGGTCCGCGTCCAGGTCGGCGGCCACCAGCCGGGCCGTGCAGCCGCCGCGGATCCGGCGGGCCGCCGAGACCTCGCGGGCGAACCGCGACCGGAACTCCTGGTCCTCCGCCAGGTCCGGCCGGATCACCTTCAGCGCGACCCGCTGTCCGCGCCGGTCGGAGCCCAGGTAGACCACGCCCATGCCGCCCGCGCCGAGCCGCCGGTGGATCCGGAACGAGCCGACGACGCGCGGATCCTCACGACGGAGCCGCATCATCGCCATGCCGTAACCATCCCCGCTGCCCGGTCTGTCTGCCGTGCACAGCTTACGGACTTGACGGCCGCTCGCGCTGGCAGGGCGCCGTGCGGCGGGCCGAATTGTCAGTCCCAGGTGGGATCCTGGAGATATGGCCGGGCCCAAGTGCGGCCCCTGGGAAGGGGGATGCGGACAGGTGAAGGGCGATCGAGTGGAGATAGTCGTGGACGCGGGGGACACGACGCGGACGTACCAGGTCGTGGCCTCGCGCGCCGGCCGGAGGGTCGAGTCGTCGGTGCGCCGGGGCGTGGTCGAGGTGAGCGAGGTGACGCGCAGCGGCTCGGTGGTGCGCACGGCCCGGTTCATGGCCACCAGGGTCCTCGCCCTGGTGGAGCATCCCGTGCCGCGCACGGACGGCGAGGCCCCCCTCCGGGAAGACCCTGGGTCGTAGTACGCGGTCTCCACCCGTGGGAGTAGCGACTTCGCGCCGCAGTCATCCTCCGGGAGGCCAGGCAATCGATACGCGGGCATGACGACCCGTGCCGATCACTTCCCTAATGTTGTCGTCAAGCGGCGGGCGCAGCACTCGTCCCCCGAGGTCGGACGCCCGCCGCCCCAACACAGGAGTGGGAGCCATGGAGAGAACAGCGGAGCACGCCGCACGGCCCGAGGCCGTCGCCGGGGCGCTCGCCGCGTTCGGCGCACCGCCGCCGGAGCGCCGGCACCCGTTGGTCGCCCTCGCCATGGTCCTGCCCCTCGCGATCGTTCTCACCGTCGTCTTCGGCGGCTGGGACGCGGTCATCACACATGCGTCGTCCGTGGCCGGAATGATGGGGCAGTAGCCCCGTCAGGCCCGGGAGAGCGGCCCGGGCCGGGGACAGCCGGCTCAGCCCCGTGGGGACGGGGGTGCGGCGGACGGACGTGTACGCCCGGGTGTCTGGGGAGACGCCCGGGCTACGCGTTTTCCGGCCCCGTTGCAGGTCAGCCCCGCCGCCGGCCCACGCGCCGGCCCGTCCGGGCGCGGGCCGCCGCCGCGCACCCGGCCGGACCGCGGGCGGCAGGTTCTAGGATGAGCCGGTGCGCGCACGCCTCGTCGACCGGCTGGCGGAGCTGAGCCGGGGGGCCGGCGAGCCCGCGGTGCTCGTCGACCGCCCGGACGTGACCGTCGTCCGCAGCGGCGGCACCGTACTCAAGGCCCACGCCGCGCGCCTGGACCCCGCCGCCCTCGCGGCCCGGCTGCGGGTGGCCGCGCACCCGCTGCTGGCCGGCATCCTGCTCGCCCCGCTCGCCGGGCTGACCGGCCCCGTCGACGGCCGGCACGTCAGCAGCTGGCCGTACGGGGCCGCGGTCGCGCCGGACGCCCCCGAAGCGGCGCCGTGGCGGGAGGCGGGGCACCTGACGGCCCGGCTGCACGCGACCCCCGTCGGCCGGCTGCCGGGGCCGCTGCCGGCGATGGCCGGCCCGGCGAACGCGGCCCGTGCCGTGACGGCCCTGCGCACGCTGCCGGCCGCGCCGGAGCCCGCGCCCGCCACGGCCGCACTCGTCCTCCGCGCCTGGGAGCACCTGCCCGCCTGGGCCCGCGACGCGGAGCCCCGCACCCAGCCCCGCGCCCTCCTCTGCCACGGCGACCTCCACCTCGGCCAGCTCGTGCGCCACCCCGCCGCCGGCGGGCCCTGGCACCTCATCGACGTCGACGACCTCGGCGTCGGCGAGCCCGCCTGGGACCTCGCCCGCCCCGCCGCCGGCTACGCCACCGGTCTCATCCCCGCGGCGGACTGGGCCGCCTTCCTCGCCGGCTACCGGGACGCCGGCGGCCCCGCCGTCGCCCCCGGCGACGACCTCTGGCCGCCCGAGGTCGACGTCCCGGCCCGCGCCGTCACCGTCCAGCTCGCCGCCCGCGCCCTCGTGGACGCCGCGACGGGCGTACGGGCCCTGGACGACACCGACCACGACCTGCTCGCCGCCTGCGCCCGCATCGCCGCCATGGGGGACGCGACAGGGGACGGGACGGGCTCGGGCGGCCCGTCGTAGGCTGTGCAGCCATGGCCGCCGACCGTCATCCGCGGCGGCCTGGAGACTGAGGAGTTGAGGGCGACCATGCAGTGTCCCAAGTGCCGTGCGCCGATGCAGACGTACAACCGCAACGGCGTTCAGATCGAGCAGTGCAGCGGGTGCCGGGGGATCTTTCTCGACTACGGCGAGCTGGAGACCCTGACCCGCCTGGAGGCCCAGTGGGCACAGCAGGCCCCGCCGCCCCCGCAGGGCTACCCGCAGCAGCAGGCCCCCGGCTGGGGCGGCGGCCACCACGGCGGCCACGGCCACTACGGCCGCCGCAAGGGCGGCTTCTCGCGCATGCTGTTCTCGTCCTGACCCGGAACGCGGAAGGGCCGGAGCGATTCGCTCCGGCCCTTCCGCTCCGCTGCCGTGACTCGGTCTGCCGCGGGTATGTCTGCTGTGCGCGGTACTGGGATTGAACCAGTGACCTCTTCCGTGTCAGGGAAGCGCTCTCCCGCTGAGCTAACCGCGCGGGTTTCTGCGGCTAGATACTTCCACGCGCCGACCGGCATCGCAAGTCCATGATCATCGGATGGCCGGCACGGCCCGTGCCACCCGCCGGTGGGCGGGCGGCACGGGCGCGCGGTCACCGGCGCGGGGCGCCGGTGCCGCGGTCCGGTCGCGCTAGGCGGTGTGCAGCGTCAGCCCGTAGCGGCCGAGGATCTCGTTGACCGGCTGGTACCAGGTCTCGCCGCCGCTGCTGCAGTTGCCCCAGCCGCCCGACGTGACGCCCTGCGCCTGGTCGCCGCTGATGAACGAGCCGCCGGAGTCGCCGCCTTCGGCGCAGACGCTCGTCTTCGTCAGCTGGTGGACGGTGGCGCCGCCGCTGTAGTTGACCGTCTCGTTCTTGGCCAGCAGCGTGCCGCAGTGCCAGTGCGTGGTGGAGCCGGAGCGGCAGATGGAGGCGCCCACCGGGGCCTCGGCCGAGCCGCGGACGAGCCGGTCGGGCACGGTGCCCCAGCCGAGGACCACGGGGACGGTCCACCAGCCGCTGCCGACGCTGACCCAGGCGTAGTCGTTGCCGGGGAACGACGAACCCTGGAACGTGCCGATGTGCGAGCCGTCCCAGCCGCGCACCGCCGCGCCCGGGCTGCCGCAGTGGCCCGCGGTGACGAAGCCGCCGTGCACCGAGAAGCCGATGGAGCAGCGGACGTTGCCCGTGTAGTACGGGTCGCCGCCCACTGTCCCGGCGGCGAACGTGGCCGGTGCCTCGGCGACCGTGCCGACCTCGACCGGCCCCGCGGCGCGCGCCCGGTCGAGGAACGCGCGGACGGCGGCGTCGTCGCGGCGGTCGGCGACGACGTCGACCCGGACGCTGTTGGCGCGCGGGTCGACGTGCCAACTGGCCACCCCGGCGGGGGCGGACAGCTCGTCCAGCCGCTTCTTCGCCGCGTCCAGCCGCGCCGCGCTGTGCTCGACGACGCGTACGTCCGCACCGGCCTCCCGCACCGCGTCCGCGTGCCGCGGGGCGGTGACGGCGACGGTGAGCCGGCCGCTGTCCGCGTCGAACCAGGAGCCGGCGTAGGCGGATCCGGCGGCGCGTTCCGCCTTCTTCCCGACCTCGACGGCCCGGCGTTCGTCGGCCAGCCGCTCGCGGGCCTGGTCGGCCGTCAGGCCCAGGTCGCGCTGCAGCGCGGTCACCAGGCCGGGCGAGAACTGCCGCGCGGAGTCCGCGTCGGCGGCGGGGGCCAGCGCGGCGGCGCCGCCCCAGGTGCTGCTCAGCAGGAGGGCGGACAGACCAAGCCCTAATCCGAGGGTGCGTCTTGCGGGTGTGCGTCTCACGATGGCGAACCTTTCTGCAGTTCCCTCGACTTGAGTGGGGGTGGAACACAGAGGGTGAGAGCGCTCTCATTCAGCGCGCTGCCACCACAGCACGGGCCCGCATATTTGTCCAGACCTTTCGCACGCGTCAAAAGAGGCGGCCGCCCGGTCCCGTACGGGAGCAGAGGGCCGCGTCCGGCTCCTGCCCGACCGCCCCCGGGCGTGCGCCGCTTCGGGCGCGGCCGCGCGCGGCGGGGCCCCGGAGGCCCTAGAACTCCTCGACCGTGTGCGGCAGCAGCGGCGTGCGCAGCGCGGCGTCGAGGGCGTCGGCCGCGCCCGGGGTGTGCTCGGCCGCGAGGCCGGCGCGGACGGCGGCGGCGAGGGTGGTGCCGCCGAGGTAGGCGGCGGACAGGTCGCGCACGTCCACGGCGAGGTCAGGCGCGGCGTCGGTCCGCTCGTACGCGGCCGGGGCCCCGGGCGCGACCGTGAGCCGGTACGTGCCCGCGTTGGCCGGCAGCGCGGCGTCCGCCACCGCCAGCACGACGTCCGCCGCGGCGGCCCAGGAGCGGCGCCGCAGGGCCGCGCCCACGTCGGTGAGCCGCACCCACAGCGCCGGGAACGTGCTGGTGACCCGCACCTGGTCGCGGTCGGCGGCGAAGAGCAGCAGCGGGTCGTCGAGCGGGCGGCCCCAGGCCCGTACCGTGCCGGTCAGGTCGAGGGAGGCGAGGTAGCGCCAGAGCGCCGCGGCCGCGGCCGGGGTGTCCGCCTCCAGCTCGTCGAGGCGGACGAGCCCGGGGGAGCCGGGGCGGTCGCCCTTGTCCTTCGTGCGGTAGACGGCGTAGCCGGCGACGGCGTCGCCGAGGACGACCATGCGCGGCGGCGAGAAGGCCTCGTCGTCCGGGTCCCGCTCGGCCATCCACTCCTTGGCCCACCACTCCTCGCTGCGCGCCGGCCGCCCGGCGCGCGCGGCGCGCGTGCGCTCGTAGTACGGGCCGAGCAGCGCGGGCGCGTGCGCCGGGTCCACCAGCCGCAGCGGCCGCTCGTCCGGGTCGATCCGCAGCCGCAGCGGCGCCCGGGAGTCGATCTCGACGGTCGCCCCGTACGTGCCGGGGCCGAAGCCGAACCGCCCGTAGATGGCGGTCTCCGACGCCCACAGCGACGCGATCGGCCACCCCTCGGCGGCGCACCGCGCGAACAGCTCGGCGATCATCCCGGAGAGCACCCCGCGGCGCCGGTGGGTCGGCGCGACGGAGACGAACGTCAGGCTGGGGCAGGGGAGTTCGGCGCCGGGCACGCTCATCGTGAACGGCAGTGCGGCGACCATGCCGACCAGGGTGTCCGCGTCGTACGCGCCGATGCGCAGGCAGCCCGCCAGGAATTCGTGGTGGCGTTTGCGCAGCTCGTCCGCCGGCTTCTCGTGGAAGACGAGATAGGCCAGCTCCTGAGCCCGGTCGATGTCACTTTCGGGTATTTCGCGGACCATAATGTCAGCACGGTCGTTCATATTCTGACACTATCCGTCATGCCCGATCCGTGCACATCGCTCTGACCGCTCCCGGGCCCGGGTGGACGGAGGCGCGCAACAAAGACGAAGACGACCCCGGTCCGCTGTTCGCGGACCCGGGTCGCCGGTCGGCTCGTGGACGATACTGGGATCGAACCAGTGGCCTCTTCCGTGTCAGGGAAGCGCTCTCCCGCTGAGCTAATCGTCCGAGGTGGAGACGGGATTTGAACCCGTGTAGACGGCTTTGCAGGCCGTTGCCTCGCCTCTCGGCCACTCCACCAGCGGGGGTCCGTGAGACCCCCATCGAGCGGACGACGAGACTCGAACTCGCGACCCTCACCTTGGCAAGGTGATGCTCTACCAACTGAGCTACGTCCGCCGGTCGTGATCGGAAGGCGCCGACGAGGCGCTTCCGGTAGTCATGAACCTTAGCGGATTCCGGGGCCAGCTCAAATTCGTTTCCCGGCCGAGCCCCGCCCCGTGCCCGCCCCGTGCCCGGCCCGCGCCCGGCGCCTGCCCGGGTCCGGGGGCCGGTGTCCGCCGGCCGTCCTAGACTCACGGCGTGCCCGGCCTCGCCCCGCTCGCCCGCTTCGGCGGTCTCGTCGCCTCCGACCTGCGCGACGTGACCGGCGACCCGGCCGCGCTCGACTCCTCCGGCTGGTGGGCCGTGGTCGTCGGGTACGAGGGACAGCCGCTGTGCGCGCGCTTCGGCGACGTGCGCCCCGACCCGCACCCCCCTGCCCGGCGCGCGAACCGCTGGCGCGGCCCGTGCGCCGACCGGTGGACGTCGTCGCTCGACCGCGCCGGCTACGTCGCGGGGGTGCACCGCATCCGGGAGCACATCGCCGCCGGCGACGTCTACCAGGTCAACCTGTGCCGCATCCTCACCGCCCCGCTCCCGGGCCCCGGCGCGGACGCCGCCGACATCGACGCCCTCGGCGCGGTCCTCGCCCGCGGCAACCCCGCCCCGTACGCCGGCGTCGTCCGGCTGCCCGCGCACGGCGTCGAGGTCGCCACCGCCTCCCCCGAGCTGTACCTGCGCCGTGCCGGCCGCACCGTCGAGTCCGGCCCCATCAAGGGCACCGGCCGCACCGCCGCCGACCTCACCGCCAAGGACCGCGCCGAGAACGTCATGATCGTCGACCTCGTGCGCAACGACCTCGGCCGCGTCTGCACCACCGGCTCCGTCACCGTGCCCACCCTCTGCGCCGTCGAGGAGCACCCCGGCCTCGTCCACCTCGTCTCCACCGTGCGCGGCGAGCCGGCCCCCGGCGCCGGCTGGCCGGAGCTGATCGCCGCCACCTTCCCCGCCGGCTCCGTCACGGGTGCGCCGAAGAGCAGCGCGCTGCGCATCATCGACGAGCTGGAGACCGCCCCCCGCGGCCCGTACTGCGGCGGCGTCGGCTGGGTCGACGCCGACCGCGGCACCGGCGAACTCGCCGTCGGCATCCGGACGTTCTGGATCGACCGGGCGGCGCGCGGCGGCCCCGTGCTGCGCTTCGGCACCGGAGCCGGCATCACCTGGGGCTCGGACGCGGAGCGGGAGTGGCGGGAGACCGAGTTGAAGGCGTCCCGGCTGCTCGGGGTAGCGTCGGAAGCGGAAGTCACGAGTGGAGGGACCGTACACCCATGAAGGTCTGGCTCGACGGCGGGCTGCGCGACGTGGCCGAGGCGCGGGTGTCCGTGTTCGACCACGGCATCACCGTGGGCGACGGCGTCTTCGAGACGCTCAAGGCCACCGGGGGCACCGTCTTCGCCCTCACCCGCCATCTGGAGCGCCTCGCCCGCTCCGCCCGCGGTCTCGGCCTGCCCGAGCCCGACCCGGACGAGGTCCGCCGGGCCTGCGCGGCGGTGCTGGCGGCCGAGCCCGTCCCGCACGGTCGGCTGCGCGTGACGTACACCGGCGGCGCCGCACCGCTGTCCTCGCACCGCGGCGGGCCGGACGACAGCCGCCCCACGCTGGTCGTCGCCCTCGCCGCCGCCGAGCCCCGGCCGGACGAGACGGACGTCGTCACCGTCCCCTGGACGCGCAACGAGCGCGGCGCCGTCACGGGTCTGAAGACCACGTCGTACGCGGAGAACGTCGTCGCGCTGGCCCGCGCGCACGACGCCGGCGCCAGCGAGGCGCTGTTCGCCAACACCCGCGACCGGCTCTGCGAGGGCACCGGCTCCAACGTCTTCGTCGTCCTCGACGGCGAGCTGCACACCCCGCCGCTCGCCTCCGGCTGCCTGGCCGGGATCACGCGGCGGCTGGTGCTGGAGTGGACCGGCGCCCGGGAGACGGACCTGCCGTTCTCGGTGCTGGCGGCGGACGGCGCGGTGGAGGAGGTCTTCCTGACCTCCTCGCTGCGCGACGTGCAGGCCGTGCGCCGCCTCGACGGCCGCGAGCTGCCCGGCGCCCTCGGCCCGGTCACGGCGAAGGCGATGCGGGTGTTCGACGAGCGGTCCGCGGCGGACGTGGATCCGTGATCACGTCGCGCCGGGGGAACGTGGATCCGTAGGAACGCGGCCCCCGTCATGCGGGCACGCGGGCCTGTGGACCCGTCATCCCGTGGACCCGGGGAGCGTGGGACGCCGAGCGGTGCGAGGACGAAGGGGAAGCGATGACGACCCACCTGCGCCCGACCGGAGCCGAGCGACGTGAAGCGGACGGCGGCCGGACGCGCGCCTTCGCCGTGTGCGTCAACGGCCGCCCGGTCGGCGACGTCGAGCTGGCCACCGACGCCCGCCTCGGCCCCGCCACGGGCCGCGTCCGCACCCTGCGGATCCACCGCCCCGAGCGGCACCGCGGCCGCGGCACGGTGGCGGCACTGGCCGCCGAGGAGGTGCTGCGGGGCTGGGGCTGCCGGGAGATCGTGCTCAGCCTCGACGCCCGCGCGGCCGTCGGCCTGCGGCTCGCCACGGCGCTGGGCTACACGGAGACCGGCCGGACGATGGACAAGGAGCCGGGCGAGGCGCCCGAGCTGCCCCCGGCGGCCGTGGTGCGGCCGCTGACGGCGGCCGAGTACCCGGAGTGGCGGACCGCGGAGGCGGACACCTACGCGCAGCGGTGGCTGGACCGGGGGATGGCCCCGGACGAGGCGCGCAGCCGGGCGCGCGCCGACCACGACGAACTGCTCCCCGCGGGCGCCGCCACCCCGGACGTGGCGCTGCGCGTCCTGGAGCACGGCGGGGTGGCGGTGGGCACGATCTGGATCGCGCTGCGCCCGCTGATCGCCACCGGCGCGTACGTGTACTCCCTCGTCGTCGCGCCGGAGCACCGGGGGAGGGGCCACGGCCGGACGCTGATGCTCGTCGCGGAGCGCGAGTGCCGGGCGGCCGGGCTGCGCACCCTGGGGCTGCACGTCTTCGCCGGGAACGAGGTGGCGCTGCGCCTGTACGAGTCCCTGGGCTACCGCCCGACCGCGTACCACCTGCGCAAGCCGCTCCACTGAGCACGGCCCGGCCCGGCCGCCGGCCCGCGGGTCAGCCCGCGGCGGCCAGCAGCCGGTCCGCGATCCGCTCGATCCGCTCCCGCAGCCCGTCCTGGCTCTTGCCGCCGTCCAGCCGCTCCCCGCCGATGACGTACGTCGGGGTCCCCGTGACCCCGATCGCCCGGCCCTCGGCCACGTCCGCGTCGACGACCAGGAAGTGCCGCCCGTCCACCAGCGCGGTCTCCAGCTCCTCCGCGTCCAGGCCCAGCTGCCGCGCCGCCTCGACCAGCAGCGGCTCGCCGCGCTTGCCGAACTCCTCCACCCGCGCCAGCACGGCCGCCGCGTACTCCCAGCCCTTCCCCTGGACCGCGGCCTCCTCGGCGGCCTGGGCGCCGGCCATGGCATGCTGGTGCTTGTCCAGCGGGAAGTGGCGCAGCCGGATGTCGAGGCGGTCCCCGTAGCGCTCGTGCAGCGCGCGCACGTCGGTGAGCGCCGTCCGGCAGTCGGGGCACTGCAGCTCGCACCACACGTCGAGGACGGGCGCGCCGTTCACATCGTTCTCCATGGCCGCCAGTCTTCCAGGCCCCCCGGGGCACCGCCGTCTCGGTCCTGCGGACGAGTCGGACCCGGAGATGTCCCCCATGCCGTGCCGCACCATGGCAATCGCGGCGCATTCAGGTGCACGATGGAAGCATGTTCACCACCACCGTCTGCGCCGCGCTCTCCGCGGCGGGGCTCGCGATCGCGATGCTGACCGCGTACCGGCGAAGGTTCCGGCGGGCGACGAAGATCGCTGCCCTGTCGCTGCTGCCCATCGGCCTGGCCATGGCGGGGCTGGTCGAGCTCGGCGGCGAGGTCGGCACCGCCACCGGGGACTGGGCGACCGACCTGGTCCTCAAGCCCTCCGTCTGGGGCGGCTTCGGCGTGCTGGCGGTCGCCGTCCTGCTGTGGGTCGCCCAGCGCTTCGCCGGCGAGCGCGCCAAGCGCAAGGCGGGCGGCGGCGCGGCCTCGGCCCCGGCGGCGGCACCCGCGGCGTCCCGCCCGGCGCTCGGCGGCGGTCGGGCCGGCAAGGCGGACGCACCGGCGTCGGCGGCCGGCGGCCGGAAGTCCTCCGGGTCCGGGTCCGGGGACGAGGACTTCTCCGACATCGAGGCCATCCTGAAGAAGCACGGCATCTGACGCTGCGGACCCGCCGGACCACCCTGCGCAGCCGCGGAGTCGACCTCCGGCCCCGGCGCGCGGTGACACCCGGCCGATCTTTGTGAACGGGCCGTTTTTTCCTGGCGTGTTGCCCACCCGGGCATGGGCGCCTGCGCAATCATCTGCGCGAGATGAACGATCACACGCCCGCACCGCGGCCACCCGCCCCCGCCGAGACCCGCGGTTGCCTCTTCGCCCTGTCCCAGCCGCCGTTGATGCTCTTTCTCGCCGTCGTCGGCATGCTGCTCTTCGGCACCTCGGTCTACGACCTCATCGGCTGGTGACCGCCGCCCCCGTCCCGTCCCGGTCCCCCGTTCCCGCCGCCGTCCCCGCTTCTGTCCCCGCGTCTGTCCCCGCCCCGGCCGCCGCCTCGCGCCGCCGCGCCCGGTACGCCGCCACATGCAGCCGGTTGCCGCAGGTGCGGCTGGAGCAGTAGCGGCGGGAGCGGTTGCGCGAGTAGTCGACGAAGGCGCGGCCGCAGTCCGGCGCCTCGCAGCGGCGCAGCCGCTCGCGCTCGCCGGCGACGACGAGGAACGCCAGCGCCATCCCGCCGTCCGCGGCCAGGTGCTCGGCGACGGAGGCGCCGGGGGCGAAGTAGTGCACGTGCCAGTCGTAGCCGTCGTGGTCCGTCAGCTGCGGCGTGGTGCCGGCGGCGGCCACGATGGCGTTGAGCCGCTCGGCCGCCGCCCGGTCGTCCGGGGCGGCGAAGACGGCCGAGAGGTCGCTCCGTACCGCCCGGACGGCGGCCACGTCGGAGGCGCAGAGGGCCTCGATGCCGCTGATGTCGTGCTCGTCGACGAAGCCCTGCAGCGCACCCACGTCCACGAGCGCGTCCGTCTCCGCGCCGCCGTCCCCGGTGTCGGTGTTCAGCAGCGCCACGACGGTGTCGAGCGCGCACCGGGTGTCGTGATTGATCAGCACCGTTCCGCTCCCCTGGTCGGGCTGCGCGTTCCCCTGGTCGGTCCGACGCCGACTCTAGCCAAAACGTGACACCGCCGTCGCCACGGCGGGCGACGGCGGTGCCGGTGCTGCGCTGGTGCGGTCGGATCCGGCCGTCTCCCCGAGGCTGACGGCTACGGACGGTGACCTCGGACGGGCTCAGCTCTCCGCGAGGATGTGGGACAGCTCGGTGTCGAGGTCGAAGTGGCGTGGCTCCGTCCCGGGCGGCACGGCCGCGTCCGTGCGCTTCAGGAAGGACTCCAGCGCCCGCGCCGGGGCTTCGAGCAGGGCTTCGCCCTCGGGTGAGCTGAGGGCGATGCAGACGACGCCCTGGCCGTGGCTCCTGGACGGCCAGACGCGGACGTCTCCGGTGCCGGTCGGGCGGTGGAGCCCTTCGGCGAGCAGGTCGCGGGCGAACACCCATTCGACCGTCTCTTCGGCGCCGGTGTGGAAGGTGGCGTGCACGGCGTAAGGATCCGCGGTGTCGTACCGCAGACCTGCGGGGACAGGCAGGGAAGACTCGCTCGACACAACGAGGCGCAGGTGCAGCTCGCAGCTGACCGTGTGGTTCATAAGCGCCAGGGCCTTTCGCTCAGTGTGCGCTCGGGGATTCGCACGTCGGCGAAGTCGACATGCCACCTACCGGGGCGTTGTAAACCCCTCTGACTGTTTTGCGATGTTTTTCGTAGTTCGTACGGCCTAGTGGGTATTCGCACTACAGGGCCGTTCCGGTGAACTCTCCGGCGCGGACAGTTTGGGCTCCATGGATGCGGAGAGTAACGAGGATCGGGCCTGTTGTGACGGAGGCGCGCGGAAGCCGCGCGGGCGGAGGGCCGGGCGGGGCGCACACGGATGCTGACATCGGGTAACGTGGTCTTCCGCGAGGGCGATTAGCTCAGCGGGAGAGCGCTTCGTTCACACCGAAGAAGTCACTGGTTCGATCCCAGTATCGCCCACCGCCCGACGGCGGCCCCGGCCCGCGGAAGACGCGCTCCGGCCGGTGCGGCCTGACGGCCCTCCTGCGGCAGCGGGTTTGAACACCCGGCCCGCCGCACTGTATGGTTCTGGCCGCGCCACCACGGCGTTTCCGGGCGATTAGCTCAGGGGGAGAGCGCTTCGTTCACACCGAAGAGGTCACTGGTTCGATCCCAGTATCGCCCACCCTTCAGGGCCGTTCCGCACCGCGCGGAGCGGCCCTCGGGCGTTTCCGTGCGCGCCGCCGGTCAGGCCGCCGTCGCCAGCCCGCTCGTACGCACCGGCCAGGCCGGGTCGCAGCGTTCGTCCGAACCCGTGTGCGCGAACCACGCCGTCAGGCCGCGCGCCTGCGCGCCGTGCCAGACCGCCTGCCGCGCGTGCAGCTCCGCCGCGCTCAGCTCCCCCACCCGCTCCGCGTAGCGGTGCCCGATGGCCCGTACGAGATGCAGCGCCGCCGTCGCGTCCGCCCCCGCCTCGTGGGCGCCGGCCAGCTCCACGCCGTAGTGCTCGCACAGCGTCGTCAGCGTGCGGCGGCCCTTGCGGTACCGGTCGAGGTGCCGGTCCAGCACGAGCGGGTCCAGCACGCACAGCGGCGCGCCGCTCAGGTACTTCGGCAGCGACGAGGCGCGGTGCCGGCGTAACTCCCGGTCCAGCAGCGTCAGATCGAACGGCGCGTTCATCACCACCAGCGGCACGCGGCTCGCGCACTGCGCCGCCAGCGCCCTGCCGACCTCCTCCATCACCGGGGCCGGCCAGCGGCCCAGGCGCTGCAGGTGCGCCAGCGTCAGCCCGTGCACCGCCGTGGCCGACGCCGGGACCTCCACGCCGGGGGAGACGAGCCACGAGGTGCGGCGGGGCGGCGACGTGATGTGCGGCTGCACGACGACGGCTGCGGAGAGTATCCGGTCGCGCTCGACGTCCACGCCGGTGGTCTCGGTGTCGAAGGCCGCCAGCGGCCCCTCGTACCAGAGCGTCATAAGCCCCAACTCCCTGCAGTTTTGCGGGCGGTGAGGTCAGGCCCGCCGACCGGGTGATACCCGGAACGCGCCGGATCCGAACAAGGGTTGTTTGACGGAGAGCGTGTGCGGTGACAACAGAGAGTGAGGGTCGGTAAGCCTCCGGCCGCCCGCGGAGGGTCCGGCCCCGTCAGCTACCGGCATCGTGCGGAAGGCAGTTGCGCCATGTCCCTGGCACGGCCAGAACCCGGCGGCGGGCACCCCGCCGACGACGTCTCCGACGGTGTCTTCGCCGACCGCGCGCTCCGCGCGCTCACGACGCGGGTCGGCCGGGGAGGGAGACCCTGATGTACCGGCAGCCCCCCGAGCCCGACCCCGCCCGTGTCGACCCCGCCGTGCTCGGCGCCCTCCTCGCCCGCCATGGCTGGCGCCGGCACGGCGGTTCCACCGGCCGGTACGCGCGCTACACCCCGCCCGGCGACGCGCCGGGCGGCACCAGCATCCTCGTCCCCGCCGACCGCGCCTTCCCCGACTGCACCGACCTGCTCGCCGAGGCGCTCACCGCGCTGGCCCGCAGCCCCGAGCCGTCCGCCCCGCTCGTCCGCACCGCCCTGGCCGTGCCCAGCGACGAGATCAGCTGGGAGTACGGCGCCGAGCGGCGCGCCGGGCCCGCCCGGTGGGCCGACGCCGAGCGGCTGTCCGCCGCCGCCCGCGCCATGCTGCTGGCCGGCGCGCTCGCCGCCCGCCGCCCCGCCGGGTTCCACGGCGCCCGGCTGCGCCCGCACGCCGCCCGCGACGTCGAGCGGACCCTGCTCGGCCCCGGCGCCCACGTCGCCCGGCTCACCGCCTTCGTCCCCGCGCCGGACGGCCGCCGGGTCACCGGCACGCTGTTACGCGCCCTGCACGGCACCCGCGACGCGGTGGACCACGAGCGCGCCACCGGCGGCATGGAGGCCTTCGACCACGCGGTCGGGCTGGGCGTGTGCCACGAGCTGGCGGAGTCCCTGACCGCGCTCGTGCGCGGCACCGAAGGGGTGCGCATCACCCTCGCCTGGGCCCCGGCCCACGCCCCGCCGGCGGGCGCCGCGGCCCCCGAGCCGGTCGAGTTCACCCCCGCCGACGTCCCGGCCCTGCAGCGGGCCGCAGTGCGCTACCGGAGCCGGGAGCCCTCCCTCCCGGTCCGGCTGACCGCAGCCGTCACCCGGCTCAGCCGGTCGGCAGCCACCGGCCCGGGCCGGGTGCGGCTGCGGATACTCGCGGGCGCGGACGTCGCCGAGGTGCGGACGACGCTCGACGAGAAGGCGTACCGCGTCGCGGCCGAGGCGCACCTGGCCGGGCTGCCGATCCGGCTCACCGGCCGGCTGGAGAGCCGCGGCGGCTTCCGGCGCCTCACCGGCGCGTCGGGGGTGGGGCCCGCCGAGATCGTGGACGCCGAGCGGGAGCGCCTGCCGCAGCCGCGGCACGAGAACCTCGACTTCTGCGCAGAGGCGTACGGCGACGGCTGAGCACACCGGCCCGTACCGCCGCCCGCCGCCCGATTTCGCCCGGCACCCCTCCGGCTCGGTACGATTCACGCCGTGCCGCCGGCCGCGCGGCAGACCTCGCCCTCGTGAAGGAGCCCTCGTGTCCGACGTCCGTGTGATCATCAGCCGCGATGCCGCCGAGCGGGAAGAGCGCGTGGTCACGACGGGCACGACGGCCGCCGACCTCTTCCCCGGCGAGCGCACCGTGATCGCCGCCCGGGTGGCCGGCGCGCTGAAGGACCTCGCGTACGAGGTCGCCGACGGCGACGTCGTCGAGCCGGTCGCGATCGGCAGCCCCGACGGCCTCGACATCCTGCGGCACTCCACCGCCCACGTCATGGCCCAGGCCGTGCAGGAGCTGTTCCCCGAGGCCAAACTCGGCATCGGCCCGCCCGTCAAGGACGGCTTCTACTACGACTTCGACGTCGCCGAGCCCTTCCACCCCGACGACCTCAAGCGCGTCGAGAAGAAGATGCAGGAGATCGTCAAGCGCGGCCAGCGCTTCTCCCGCCGCGTCACCACCGACGCCGACGCCCGCGAGGAACTGGCCGCCGAGCCGTACAAGCTGGAGCTGATCGGCCTCAAGGGCAGCGCCGCCGACGCCGCGGACGGCGCGTCCGCCGAGGTCGGCGCGGGCGAGCTGACGATCTACGACAACCTCGACGCCAAGACCGGCGAGCTGTGCTGGAAGGACCTGTGCCGCGGCCCGCACCTGCCGACGACGCGGATGATCCCGGCCTTCAAGCTGATGCGCTCCGCCGCCGCGTACTGGCGCGGCAGCGAGAAGAACCCGCAGCTGCAGCGCATCTACGGCACCGCCTGGCCGTCGAAGGACGAGCTGAAGGCGCACCTGGAGCACCTGGCCGAGGCCGAGAAGCGCGACCACCGCAGGCTCGGCGCCGAGCTGGACCTCTTCTCCATCCCCGAGGACATCGGCTCGGGCCTCGCCGTCTTCCACCCCAAGGGAGGCGTCGTGCGCCGCGTGATGGAGGACTACGCGCGCCGGCGGCACGAGGAGTCGGGCTACGAGTTCGTCTACACCCCGCACGCGACCAAGGCGAAGCTCTTCGAGAAGTCCGGCCACCTGGACTGGTACGCGGACGGCATGTACCCGCCCATGCAGCTCGACGAGGGCCAGGACTACTACCTGAAGCCCATGAACTGCCCCATGCACAACCTGATCTTCGATGCGCGCGGGCGTTCGTACCGCGAGCTGCCGCTGCGCCTGTTCGAGTTCGGGACCGTCTACCGGTACGAGAAGTCCGGCGTCGTGCACGGCCTGACCCGGGCCCGCGGCTTCACCCAGGACGACGCGCACATCTACTGCACCAAGGAGCAGATGGCCGGCGAGCTGGACTCGCTGCTGACCTTCGTGCTGAACCTGCTGCGCGACTACGGCCTGGAGGACTTCTACCTGGAGCTGTCCACCAAGGACGAGACCAAGTACATCGGCTCCGACGAGGTCTGGGAGGAGGCCACCGAGATCCTCCGCCAGGCCGCCGGGAAGCAGGGCCTGGAGCTGGTCATGGACCCGGGCGGGGCGGCGTTCTACGGGCCGAAGATCTCGGTGCAGGCGCGCGACGCCATCGGCCGCACCTGGCAGATGTCGACGATCCAGGTCGACTTCAACCTGCCCGAACGTTTCGACCTGGAATACACCGCGGCCGACGGCTCGCGGCAGCGCCCGGTGATGATCCACCGCGCACTGTTCGGCTCAATCGAGCGGTTCTTCGCGGTGCTGCTGGAGCACTACGCGGGCGCCTTCCCGGCGTGGCTGGCGCCGGTGCAGGCGGTCGGCATCCCGATCGGCGACGCCCACGTGCCGTATCTGGAAGAGTTCGCCGCGGCTGCCAAGGCGCAGGGCTTGCGGGTGGAGGTGGACTCCTCCGCGGACCGGATGCAGAAGAAGATCAGGAACGCTCAGAAATCCAAGGTGCCGTTCATGGTCATTGCCGGTGACGACGACATGGCCAGGGATGCGGTGTCGTTCCGCTACCGCGACGGCTCGCAGAAGAACGGGGTTCCCCGTGACGAAGCGGTCACTGAGATCGTTGAATCGGTGGAGCGCCGGGTTCAGGTTTGACGTGCTCCCCGCCGACGTGGGCATGATCCGGACGCGATCGGTCGGACATGGCAGATGTCTGGTCGGTCCCCGCACCTGCGGGGTTCGAGGGGCGGCCCGTGCGGCCGCCCCTCGCAGCGTGGCGCTCCAGCTCGCCGCCTTATGCTTGCCGGATGACGACCGATCCGGAGCAGCAGCTCGGGGTGGGGACGCCGGATCAGTTCCAGCGTCTGTGGACCCCGCACCGCATGGCGTACATCCAGGGGGAGAACAAGCCCACCGGCACCGCCGCCGGCGACGGGTGCCCGTTCTGCGCCATCCCGGAGAAGTCCGACGAGGACGGGCTGATCATGGCCCGCGGCACGCAGGTCTACGCGGTCCTGAACTTGTACCCCTATAATTCCGGCCACCTCATGACCGTCCCGTACCGGCACGTCGCGGACTACACCGAGCTGACCGACGGCGAGACCGCGGAGCTGGCGGACTTCACCAAGCGCGCGATGACCGCCCTGCGCACCGCGTCCGGGGCGCAGGGGTTCAACCTCGGCATGAACCAGGGCCCGGTCGCGGGCGCCGGCATCGCCGCGCACCTGCACCAGCACGTGGTGCCCCGGTGGGGCGGGGACACGAACTTCATGCCCGTCGTCGGCCACACCAAGGTGCTTCCGCAGCTGCTGGCGGAGACCCGCGCGATGCTCGCCGACGCCTGGCCCCGGGACTGACCCCGCCGCGCCCTACCCGCCCTACCCGCCCTGCGCGCCGCCCCCCGCCGCCTTCGCCAGCGCCTGCTCCAGGTCCGCCCACAGGTCGTCCGGGTGCTCGATGCCCACCGCGACCCGCACCGTCCCCTCGCCGATGTCCACCGCCGCCAGCGCCGCGGCGTCCAGCTGCCGGTGCGAGGTGCTCGCCGGATGCATGACGAGGGTCTTCACATCGCCGAGCGACGGGCTGAGCAGCGCCAGCCGCAGCGACTCGACGAAGCGGCGCCCCGCGTCCCGGCCGCCCGCCAGGTCGAACGCCAGCACCCCGCCGCCCGCGGCGAGCAGCCGGGCGGCCGTGGCCCGGTCCGGGTGGTCCGGCAGCCCGGGGTGGCGGACGCGGGCGGCGGCCGGGTGGGCGGCCAGCCGCTCGGCCAGCGTCAGCGCCGTCGCGGACTGCCGCTCGACGCGCAGCGCGAGCGTCGCCATGCCGCGCAGCGTCAGCCACGCCGCGAACGGGTCCGCCGCGGCGCCCTGCTCGACGGCGTGCGCCCAGACCCGGCGGCGCAGCTCCGCGTCCCGGAAGACGGCGACGCCGCCGAGGATGTCGGCGTGGCCGCCGAGGTACTTGGTGGCGGAGTGGAGGACGACGGCGGCGCCGTGCTCGATCGGGCGGCAGAGCAGCGGGGTGGCGAAGGTGTTGTCCACGACGCCGGGCACGCCGGCCTCCGCGGCGGCGGCGAGGAGCGCGGGCAGGTCGGTGACGGCGGTCGTGGGGTTGGCGATGGTCTCCAGGTAGAGCAGCCGGGTGCGCGGCGTGAGCGCGGCCCGTACCTCGTCGGCGTCCCGGCCGGAGACGTACGTGACCGAGACGCCCCAGCGCTCCGCCAGGTCGGCGAGCGTCGCGTACGTGCCGCCGTAGAGGGAGCGCTGCGCGACGACGTGGTCGCCGGCGGAGAGCAGGGTGCCGAGCACGGCGTTGATCGCGCCCATGCCGGAGGCGAACGCCAGCCCGCCGGCGCCGCCTTCGAGGACGCTGACGGCCTCCTCCAGCGCGCGGACGGTCGGGTTGCCGAAGCGGCTGTAGAGGTACGCGCCGTCGGGGTCGTGGAAGGCGGCGGCCAGCGCGTCGGCGGAGTCGAACGTGAACACGTGGCCCTGGTGGATGGGGACCGTCGCGGGGCGGCTGCCCTCGGGTACGGGCACGGGCGGGTGGGCGGTACGGGTCGAGGGGTGCAGATCGGCGTCCATGCCGGAAGTCTCCGCGGCGAGTGGGTTGCCGGAACAGGGCCAATTCCGGGAGATTGGTCCGCCATGGACACCGACGACGTGCGGGCCGCCGACCTGGTGGCAGCCCTCGGCCGCTGGTCGGCCGGGCGCGGCCCGCTGTACGTGCTGCTGGCCGCCGGGCTGCGGCGGCTGGCCGACGAGGGCCGGCTGCGCCCCGGAGCGGCGCTGCCGCCGGAGCGGGCGCTCGCGGCGGCGCTGGCCGTGGGGCGGACGACGGTCGTCGCGGCGTACGGCGTGCTGCGCCAGGAGGGCCGGGTCGTACGGCGGCAGGGGAGCGGCACGCGCGTCGCGGAGGCGGCGCTCGTGCCGGGGCGGGCGGCGGAGACCGCGAACCCGCTCTTCCTCAACCTGCTGGAGCCGGCCGACGGCGTGATCCTGCTGAGCTGCGCCGCCCCGGACGGCCCGCCGCCCGAGCTGGTCCGGGCGTACCGCGACCTGGCCCTGCCCGCCACCGGCCTCGGCTACCACCCCGCCGGGCTGCCCGCCCTGCGCGCCGCGGTCGCCGCCCGCTACGCCGAGCGCGGCGTCCCCACCGAGCCGGGGCAGATCCTCGTCACCACCGGCGGCCAGCAGGCGCTGGCGCTGCTGACCCGGCTGTTCGTCGGCCCCGGCGACCCGGTGCTGGTCGAGGCGCCGGCGTATCCGGGGGCGCTCGACCTGTTCCGGGAGGCCGCCGCGGTGCTGCGGCCGGTGCCCGTGGGGCCGCACGGGATCGACGTGGACGCGGCGGTGCGGCTGCTGGCGGAGCACCGGCCGGCGCTGGCGTACGTCGGCTCCGTGCACCAGAACCCCACCGCCGCCGTGCTGCCCCCGCTGCGCGGGCGGCGGCTGGCGGCGGCGGCCGGGCGCCTCGGCGTGCCGCTGGTGGACGACGAGGTGGTGGCGGACCTGGCGTTCGACGGCACGCCGCCGACGCTGGCCGGCTGCGCGGACAGCGGCGCCGAGGTGATCAGCGTCGGCTCGCTCAGCAAGGTGGTGTGGGGCGGGCTGCGCATCGGCTGGGTGCGCGCGCCCGCCGGGGTGGTCACCCGGCTCGCCCGGCTGAAGGCCGTGCACGACCTCGGCACCGACGTGCCCGCCCAGCTCGCCGCCGTCTCGCTGCTGGCGGCGTACGGGCCGCTGCTCGCCCGGCGCCGCGCGGAGCTGCACCGGGCCCACGAGCACCTGCGCGCCGAGCTGGCCCGGCTGCTGCCCTCGTGGGACTGCCCGCCGGTGCGCGGCGGGCAGACGGTGTGGCTGCGGCTGCCGTACGGGGACGGGGTGGCCTTCGCGCAGGTGGCGCTCCGGCACGGGGTCGCGGTCCTGCCCGGTGCCTGCGTGGACGCCGCCGGGGGCAGCGGCCCGTACCTGCGGCTGCACTTCTGCGCCCCGCCGGACGTGCTCACCGAGGCCGTCGAGCGGCTGGCCGCGGCCTGGACGGCGTACGACGGCGGCGTCCGCCCTGCGGTGCCCGCGGCCCTCGGCGGCATGACGGTCTGACCGGGCCGCGGCGGCCGGCACGCGCCGCCCGCGTCAGGCGTTGTACACGTCCGCCTGCCGCGGCTCCGCGCTCTGCACCATCCCGCTGAGAGCCAGCGACCGGCCGGCGAAGTTCGTCGTGTCCACGTTGTTCTCCTCCAGCACCCGCAGCGCGGCCGCGTGGACCACGCGCAGCACCGGCGGTGCCGCGCGCAGCACGTCGTCGGCCATGAAGCGGTGCCGCCACATCTTGTCCGCCCACACGTGCCGCAGCCCGAAGGGCTCGGGGAGCTTCAGCTTGCCGCCCAGGTCGTCGAGGAGCGGCGGATACCAGGTGAACGGCGCACGGGCGGCCAGCCGCACCACCTCGCGGGAGGGCACGAGCGGCAGCGGCTTCTCCCTGGTCTCCCAGAACTTCATCCCGCTGACCGTCTTGCTCGGGCGGCCGGGCTTGCTGGTGAACAGCGGGTGCACCGGGCCCAGCGCGTGCCCGGTGACCTCGATGCGCAGCGTCTCGTGCAGCACGGTCACCGAGATCATCATGGTGATGACCAACTGGCCGTCCCAGAGCGTGAACTGCACGCCCAGATAGTGCCGGTTGCCCGCGCCGAACTGCTGCTCGTTGCAGATCCGCTGGACCTCGAAGTCCCGTACGGAATAGCCGTCGACGACCGTGCCGCCGGGCCGGGCGACCTCGCCCGCGCCCTCGCCTATCGGCGCGACGATCCAGTGCTTTATCGCGGGCGCCGGGAAGCCGCCGGTGTGCAGCGGGGTGCGCTCCAGCATGCGCAGCTGGTCGTGCACCGCCTTGACGACGTCCCAGCTGCGGAACGGGTGGATCTCGCCGCCCGACTCCTTCGGCTTGAGGTCCTCGGCGAGGTGCCAGGCGCCCCAGCGGGTGCCCATGCCGAGTATCCCCTTGGGGCCGGCGTAGAAGACGACGTTGCTGTGCTGCTCCGCCGACAGCTTGGCCAGGCCCAGCCGCAGCCGCTCCGCGCTGGCCTCGCCCGGGTTGCTCGGCACCGCCTCCGGGATCTTGGCGCCGAGGCCGCCGCCGGCGAGCAGCGCCGTCCAGTGCTCGTGCAGCCCCTTGGCGTACTTCTCGCAGATCCGGCTCGCCCAGAACCAGCCGATGATCGGCGCGATCAGCAGCCCGCGCAGATAGACGCCGAGCAGGCCGCCCAGCGGCGCCGTGAGGAACAGGTAGATCGCGGCGAGGCCGAGGATGCCCAGCAGCACGTACCCCACGGCGCCGACGCGCTTGTCCGACGCGCCGGCGAGGGTGCGGCGGAGCTGGAAGGCGCCGAGCCAGACCAGCACCCCGGGCAGGAACAGCAGCCCGAAGACGCCCATCACCACGGTCAGCCGGGTGTCGCGCTCCTTGCGGTAGCGGTTGGCCGCCAGGCAGTGCTCCAGCACCGCCTGCGGCTCCATGCCGAACGACTGGATGAGCGGCTTGCGGCCGTCGGCGAGCATGCGCTGGGTGACCGCGCGCGCGAACGCCTCGCCCAGGTTCGGCTCGAAGAGCGAGAGCCTGCCCTTCTTGAAGTCCGACTTGGCCCAGTCGCTGTTGGCGTCGATCAGCTTGTCGACGGAGCTGTCGCGGTACGCCATGGAGGCCAGCGCGTGCGTCGCGGCCGTCTGCCCCTGGGCGCCGGAGAGCGGCACCTGCGCGCGGGGGGTGAAGTCGAACTCCGGTCCCTCTGAACCTGCCACTTCCGCCCCCAACGCCGCGCGTCCGCCCCGGTGATGGGGCCGGGCCCGCGGGCGGCGGGCCCGACCACCTACTGCCCCAGCCTAGCCGCGGTCAACCGTCGCGGACCTGGCGATCACGGATCTTCGCCGCCAACTGCTGCGGCATCGGCTCGTGCCGGGCGTACGCCCGGTCGAACCGGCCGGTGCCGTGCGACAGCGAGCGCAGGTCCACGGCGTACCTGCCGATCTCGAACTCCGGCACCTCGGCGCGTACGAGCGTGCGCCCGCCGCCCGCCTGCTCGGTGCCGACCACGCGGCCGCGCCGCCCGGACAGGTCGCTCATCACCGGGCCCACGTACTCGTCCGCGACCAGCACGCTGATCTCGGCGACCGGCTCCAGCAGGTGGATCTGCACCTGCGCCGCGGCCTCCCGCAGTGCCAGCGCGCCCGCCGTCTGGAAGGCGGCGTCGGAGGAGTCCACCGAGTGCGCCTTGCCGTCGACGAGCGTGACCCGCACGTCGACCAGCGGGTAGCCGGTGGCCACGCCCTTCGCGGCCTGGGCGCGTACGCCCTTCTCCACCGAGGGGATGAACTGCCGCGGCACCGCGCCGCCGACCACCTTGTCCACGAACTCGATGCCCGAGCCCTCCGGCAGCGGCTCGACCTCGATGTCGCAGATGGCGTACTGCCCGTGGCCGCCCGACTGCTTCACGTGCCGCCCGCGCGCCGCGGACCGGCCCGAGAACGTCTCGCGCAGCGAGACCCTGTGGTCCACCGGGTCGACCTGCACGCCGTACCGGGTGCGCAGCCGCTCCAGCGCCACGTCGCGGTGCGCCTCGCCCAGGCACCACAGCACCAGCTGCCGGGTGGACGCGTTCTGCTCCAGCCGCATCGTCGGGTCCTCGGCGCACAGTCGCGCCAGGCCCTGCGACAGCTTGTCCTCGTCCTGCTTGGTGTGCGCCTCGATGGCCACCGGCAGCAGCGGGTCGGGCATCGCCCAGGGCGCCATCAGCAGCGGGTCGTCCTTGGCCGAGACGGTGTCGCCGGTCTCCGCGCCGTTCAGCTTGCCGACGCAGGCGATGTCGCCCGCGATCGCCGCCGCCAGCGGGCGCTGGGCCTTGCCGAAGGGGGCGGTGAGCGAGCCGATCCGCTCGTCCGTGTCGTGGTCCTCGTGTCCGCGGTCCGCCATGCCGTGCCCCGAGACGTGCACCGTCTGGTCGGGGCGCAGGGTGCCGGAGAAGACCCGCAGCAGCGACAGCCTCCCGATGTACGGGTCCGAGGAGGTCCGGACGACCTCGGCGGCCAGCGGCCCGTCCGGGTCGCAGGCCAGCTCCGCCCGCGCGGCGCCGCGCACGCTGGTGACGCCGGGGATCTCCCGCTCCAGCGGGGTGGGGAAGCCGCCGGTGACCAGCTCCAGCAGCTCCACGGTGCCCAGCCCCTGGGTGCCTCCCTCGGCGGCGGGCGCGGCGGCCAGCACCGGGTGGAACACCCCGCGCGCGACGGCCTTCTCCAGGTCCTGCACGAGCGTCTTGACCTCGACGTCCTCGCCGCCGAGGTAGCGGTCCATGAGGGATTCGTCCTCGCTCTCGGAGATGATCCCCTCGATGAGCCGGTTGCGCGCCTCCTCGATCAGCGGCAGCTCGTCCTCCCCGGGTGCGCGGTCCTTGCGTGCACCCGAGGAGTAGTCGAAGACACGCTGGGTGAGCAGCCCGATCAGCCCGTGTACGGGCGCGTGGCCGTCCGCGCCCGGCTCCCCGAGCAGCGGCAGGTACAGCGGCAGCACGGCGTCGGGGTCGTCGCCGCCGAAGGCGTCCCGGCAGGTCCGCGTCATCCGGTCGAAGTCGGCGCTGGCCGCGTCCAGGTGCGTGACGACGATCGCGCGCGGCATCCTGACCGCCGCGCACTCCTCCCAGAGCACCCGGGTCGCGCCGTCGACGCCGTCCGCGGCCGAGACGACGAAAAGGGCCGCGTCCGCTGCCCGCAGACCGGCCCGCAGTTCCCCGACGAAATCGGCGTAGCCGGGGGTGTCCAGTAGATTGATCTTGATGCCGTCCCACTCCACCGGGACCAGCGAGAGCTGTACCGAGCGTTGCTGGCGGTGCTCGATCTCGTCGTAGTCGGACACGCAGCCGCCGTCCTCGACCCGGCCCGCCCGGCTGACGGCCTTCGTCGTCAGCGCCAGCGCCTCCACCAGCGTCGTCTTCCCGGATCCGCTATGGCCGACCAGCACCACGTTCCGAATGTCGGAGGGCCGGGCGGCCGCCGCTGCCCTGCCGGCGGCCCCGGGGTGTGCGTTCGCCTTGTCACCCATGTGTCTCGCCTCCGTCTGACACGTGCGGTGCATTCGAGCTTTGCACCGTGGCCAGACCCCGTCCATAGCACGGACGGCTTCGTACGGCCGTACGGGCCGGGCCCTGCCCCGCGTACGGCCCCGCGTACGGCCCCGCGTACGGCCCGGCGCACGGCCCGCGCGGGCCCGTCCGGGTGCTGGCTACGATGGCTGCGCTACGTTGAGCGACTTCCACCGACGAGCCCCCGGCCTGCCGCGGGGCCCGCCGACCGGCAACCCTGGGACGGCCATGCTGAACAAGTACGCGCGTGCGATCTTCACGCGTGTCTTCAAACCCCTCGCCCTGATGCTCCTGCGCCGGGGCGTGAGCCCGGACACCGTCACCTTCGTGGGGACACTCGGCGTGATGGCGGGCGCACTGGCCTTCTTCCCCCGCGGGGAGTTCTTCTGGGGCACGGTGATCATCACCTTCTTCGTCTTCTCCGACCTGATCGACGGCACCATGGCCCGCGAGTCCGGCCGTTCCAGCCGCTGGGGCGCCTTCCTGGACTCGACGTTGGACCGGGCGGCGGACTCCGCCGTCTTCGGCGGCATCGCGCTGTGGTACGCGGGCGACGGCGACGACCTGATGATGTGCGCGGTGGCGATCTTCTGCCTGGCCGGCGGCCAGGTGGTGTCGTACACCAAGGCGCGCGGCGAGAGCATCGGGCTGCCGGTGAAGGTCAACGGCCTGATGGAGCGGGCCGACCGGCTGGTGATCACCCTGGTCCTCGCCGGCTTCGCGGGCATGGAGCGCGCCTTCGGCATCCCGCACATCGGCATCCTGCTGCCCATCGCGCTGTGGGCGGTCGCCGCGGGCAGCGCCGTCACGCTCTTCCAGCGGATGGTGACCGTCCACCGGGAGGCCGCCGAGAAGGACGCCGAGGACCCGCTGCCGCCGCCCGCGCCGCGCGGCGGCCCGCCGCCGTCCTCGGCAGACGCAGGCGCGCCCGCGGACCAGGAGCGCGCGTGAGGGAGCGCCTGACCGACGGGATGTACGGCCTGGGCTGGGCGGCCGTGAAACGGCTGCCCGAGCCCGCCGCCGCCGCCCTCGGCAGGCGCATCGCCGACACCGCCTGGCGGCGCGACGGCAAGGGCGTACGGCGGCTGAGGTCGAACCTCGCCCGCGTGGTCCCGGACGCCGGGCCCGAGCGGCTGGCCGCGCTCACCCGGGCCGGGATGCGCTCGTACATGCGCTACTGGATGGAGTCCTTCCGGCTGCCCGCCTGGAGCCGGCAGCGCATCCGGGAGGGCTTCGACCCCAAGGACGTGCACCGGCTGGAGGACGGCCTCGCCGGCGACACCGGCGTGATCCTCGCGCTGCCGCACATGGGCAACTGGGACCTGGCCGGCGCCTGGGTCACCACCAAGCTCGGCGTGCCCTTCACCACCGTGCAGGAGCGGCTGAAGCCGGAGTCGCTGTACGACCGCTTCGTCGCGTACCGCGAGAGCCTCGGCATGGAGGTCCTGGCGCACGGCGGCGCGAGCGCCTTCGGCACCCTCGCGCGGCGGCTGCGCGACGGCGGACTGGTCTGCCTGGTCGCCGACCGCGACCTGTCCGCCGCCGGCGTCGAGGTCGACTTCTTCGGCGCCGCCGCGCGCATGCCCGCCGGCCCCGCGCTGCTCGCCCAGCAGACCGGCGCGCTGCTGCTGCCCGTCACGCTCTGGTACGACGACTCGCCCGTGCTGCAGGGCAGGGTGCACCCGCCGGTGGAGGTGCCCGCCGACGGCACCCGCGCCGCGAAGACCGCCGCGATGACGCAGGCCATGGCCGACGACTTCGCCGCCGGCATCGCCGGGCACCCGCAGGACTGGCACATGCTGCAGCGCTTCTGGCTGGACGACCTCGCGGGCGGGGCGCCGCGGTGAGGGTCGGGATCGTCTGTCCGTACTCGTGGGAGACGCCCGGCGGGGTGCAGTTCCACGTACGCGACCTGACCGAGCACCTGCGCGCCGCCGGCCACGAGGTCTCCGTCCTGGCGCCCGCGGACGACGACACGCCGCTGCCCGGCTACGTCGTCTGGGCCGGCCGGGCCGTCCCCGTGCCGTACAACGGATCCGTGGCGCGCATCAACTTCGGCTTCCTGTCCGCCGCCCGGGTGCGCCGCTGGGTGCGCGACGGCGACTTCGACGTGCTGCACATCCACGAGCCGGCCGCCCCGTCGCTCGCGCTGCTGGCCTGCTGGGCGGCGAAGGGGCCGATCGTGGCCACGTTCCACATGTCCAACCCGCGCTCCCGCGGCATGATCGCCGCGTACCCGATCCTGCAGTCGGCGCTGGAGAAGATCAGCGCCCGGATCGCGGTCAGCGAGTACGCGCGCCGCACGGTCGTGGAGCACCTGGGCGGCGACGCCGTCGTCATCCCCAACGGCGTCGACGTGGGCTTCTTCGCCGGGGCCGAGCCGAAGGCCGAGTGGCAGGGCCGCACGCTGGGGTTCATCGGCCGCATCGACGAGCCGCGCAAGGGGCTGCCGGTGCTGATGGAGGCGTTCCCGCGGATCCTGGAGCGGGTGCCGGACGCCCGCCTGCTGGTCGCCGGGCGCGGCGACCCGGCGGAGGTGGCGGCGCACCTGGCGCCCGGGGTGCGGGAGCGGGTGGAGTTCCTGGGGATGGTCGACGACGAGGACAAGGCGCGGCTGCTGCGCAGCGTCGACCTGTACGTCGCGCCGAACACCGGCGGCGAGTCGTTCGGGATCATCCTCGTCGAGGCGATGTCGGCAGGTGCGCCGGTGCTCGCCGCCGACCTCGACGCGTTCGTCCAGGTGCTGGACGGCGGCACGGCCGGGGAGGTCTTCGCCCGCGAGGACGCCGGGGACCTGGCCGAGCGGGCGGCGGGGCTGCTGCTGGACGACGCCCGCCGGGCCGGGCTGCGCCGGCGCGGCAGCCGGCACGTGCAGCGGTTCGACTGGTCGACGGTCGGCGCGGACATCCTCGCGGTCTACGAGACGGTGACGCAGGGCGCCGCGTCGGTCGCGGAGGACGAGCGCGCCGGCCGCTGGGCCCGCTTCGGCCCCGCCCGCGACCGGGAGGCGTGACCCGTGACGACCCCGCTGACGCTCCTTCTCGTCGCGGTCGCGCTCTGCCTGGTCGGCGTCTACCTGAGCTGGACCGCCGGCCGGCTCGACCGGCTGCACACCCGTATCGACGCCACCAAGGCGGCCCTCGACGCCCAGCTGCTCCGGCGCGCCTCGGTGGCGCAGGAGCTGGCCACCAGCGGCCTGCTCGACCCGGCCGCCTCGATCGTGCTCTACGAGGCCGCGCACGCCGCCCGGCAGGCGGAGGAGGACCAGCGCGAGGTCGCCGAGAGCGAGCTGAGCCAGGCCCTGCGGGCGGTGTTCGAGGCCCCGGAGCAGGTGGAGGCGGTGCGCGGGGCGCCGGGCGGCGAGGAGGCCGTGCACGAGCTGGCGGAGGCCGCGCGGCGGGTGCCGATGGCGCGGCGCTTCCACAACGACGCCGTACGGGCGGCGCGGGCGCTGCGGCGGCACCGCAAGGTGCGCTGGTTCCGGCTGGCCGGGCACGCGCCGTTCCCGCTGGCGGTCGAGATGGACGACGAGCCGCCGCCGGCGCTGACCGACCGCGCCCCCGCGGCCTGACCCGCCGGGCGCGCGACGGCCACAGCCTTGCGATTGGCTCTTTCCCGGCCCCTCCCGCCTGGGGTTTCCTTGACGGTGGCGCGCGCTCGGGCCGCGGTCCGAACGTGTTTACGATAGAGGTACCGCACCCCGCGTCGCGTATACGTCCACACCGCACCCCTTCACCCCAGCGAGGTTCCACCGTGTCCAGCACGCCCAGCTCCGCCCCCCAGCCCTCGGCCCCCGAGACCGGCACCGCCCGCGTCAAGCGCGGCATGGCCGAGCAGCTCAAGGGCGGCGTGATCATGGACGTCGTCACGCCCGAGCAGGCGAAGGTCGCCGAGGACGCGGGCGCCGTCGCGGTCATGGCCCTGGAGCGGGTCCCCGCCGACATCCGCAAGGACGGCGGCGTGGCGCGCATGTCGGACCCCGACATGATCGAGGGCATCATCGAGGCCGTCTCCATCCCCGTGATGGCCAAGTCCCGCATCGGCCACTTCGTCGAGGCCCAGGTCCTGCAGGCGCTCGGCGTGGACTACATCGACGAGTCCGAGGTGCTCACCCCCGCCGACGAGGTCAACCACTCCGACAAGTGGGCCTTCACCACCCCCTTCGTCTGCGGCGCCACCAACCTGGGCGAGGCCCTGCGCCGAATCGCCGAGGGCGCCGCGATGATCCGCTCCAAGGGCGAGGCCGGCACCGGGAACGTCGTCGAGGCCGTCCGCCACCTGCGCCAGATCAAGAACGAGATCGGCGCCCTGCGCGGCCTCGACAACCACGAGCTGTACGCCGCGGCCAAGGAGCTGCGCGCCCCGTACGAGCTGGTCGCCGAGGTGGCGCGGCTCGGCAGGCTGCCCGTCGTGCTGTTCTCCGCCGGCGGCGTCGCCACCCCCGCCGACGCCGCGCTGATGCGGCAGCTCGGCGCCGAGGGCGTCTTCGTCGGCTCCGGCATCTTCAAGTCCGGCGACCCGGCCAGGCGCGCCTCCGCCATCGTCAAGGCCACCACCTTCTACGACGACCCGAAGGTCGTCGCGGACGCCTCCCGCGACCTCGGCGAGGCCATGGTCGGCATCAACCTCGACACCCTGGACGACTCCGAGCGCTACGCCGGCCGGGGCTGGTGAGGACGGCCCGTATGGACACCGCCGTCGTCGGCGTGCTCGCCCTCCAGGGCGACGTGCGCGAGCACCTGGCCGCCCTGGCCGCGGCCGGTGCGCGGGCGGTGCCGGTGCGCCGGCCGGCGGAGCTGGCGGAGGTGTCCGGCCTGGTCGTCCCCGGTGGCGAGTCCACCACGATGTCCAAGCTGGCCGTCGCCTTCGGCCTGCTGGAGCCGCTGCGCGCCCGGGTGCGCGCGGGCATGCCCGCGTACGGCTCCTGCGCCGGCATGATCATGCTCGCCGACAAGATCCTCGACCCGCGCTCCGGCCAGGAGACCGTCGGCGGCATCGACATGATCGTGCGGCGCAACGCCTTCGGGCGGCAGAACGAGTCGTTCGAGGTGCCGCTGGACATGGCCGGCGTCCCCGGCGGACCCGTGCACGGCGTTTTCATCCGGGCGCCGTGGGTGGAGTCCACCGGCGCCGGGGTGGAGCGGCTGGCGGAGGTCGACGGGCACGCCGTCGCGGTCCGGCAGGGCCCGCTGCTGGCGACGTCGTTCCATCCGGAGCTGACCGGCGACCACCGCGTGCACGCCCTCTTCGCCGATATGGTGCGCCGGGCGGTATGACCGCCACCGGTAGGATCGACGAGTTCGTTGTCGTAGTCGAATGCGCGGAACGCGGAATGGAGCGGGGCTGTGTCCGGCCACTCTAAGTGGGCAACCACCAAGCACAAGAAGGCCGTGATCGATGCCAAGCGAGGAAAGCTCTTCGCCAAGCTGATCAAGAACGTCGAGGTCGCGGCGCGGCAGGGGGGACCCGACCCGGACGGCAATCCCACGCTGTACGACGCGATCCAGAAGGCAAAGAAGCAGTCCGTCCCGAACAAGAACATCGACAGCGCGGTCAAGCGCGGCGCGGGTCTGGAAGCGGGCGGCGCCGAATACGAGACGATCATGTACGAGGGCTACGGGCCCAACGGCGTGGCGGTCCTCATCGAGTGCCTGACGGACAACCGCAACCGCGCCGCCTCCGACGTCCGCGTCGCCATGACCCGCAACGGCGGCTCCATGGCCGACCCCGGCTCCGTGGCGTACCTGTTCCACCGCAAGGGCGTGGTCATCGTCCCCAAGGGCGAGCTGGGCGAGGACGACGTGCTGGCGGCCGTGCTGGACGCCGGCGCCGAGGAGGTCAACGACCTCGGGGAGTCCTTCGAGGTGCTCAGCGAGGCCGGCGACATGGTCGCGGTCCGCACCGCCCTGCAGGACGCCGGGATCGACTACGACTCCGCCGAGGCCAACTTCGTCCCCACCATGCAGGTGGAGCTGGACGAGGAGGGCGCCCGGAAGATCTTCCGGCTCATCGACGCCCTGGAGGACAGCGACGACGTGCAGAACGTCTTCGCCAACTTCGACGTCTCCGACGAGGTCATGGAGCAGGTCTCGGCCTGAGCCGTACGAGCACGCCGGCGCGCCGGCCGTGCGGGGCCCGCGGACGGCGACATCCCGCGGGCCCTTCGGCTGCGGTGTCGGTGCCGGCCGGTAGCCTGCACACACGTACGCGCGCAGACGAGAGGGGGGCCGGTGCGGGTGCTCGGAGTGGACCCGGGGCTGACGCGGTGCGGCGTCGGCGTCGTCGACGGGGCGCCGGGCCGGGCGCTGCGCATGGTCGCCGCCGGCGTCGTGCGCACCTCTTCCGACGCCCCGACCGCCGAGCGGCTGCTGCTCATCGAGCACGGCGTCGAGGAGTGGCTCGACGCGCACGAGCCCGCCGCCGTCGCCGTGGAGCGCGTCTTCAGCCAGCACAACGTACGCACCGTGATGGGCACCGCCCAGGCCAGCGCCGTCGCCATCCTCTGCGCCGCCCGCCGCGGCCTGCCCGTCGCGCTGCACACCCCCAGCGAGGTCAAGGCCGCCGTCACCGGCTCGGGACGCGCGGACAAGGCGCAGGTCGGTGCCATGGTCACCCGGCTGCTGCGGCTCGACGCCCCGCCCCGGCCCGCCGACGCCGCCGACGCGCTGGCCCTGGCCATCTGTCACCTGTGGCGCGCCCCCGCGCACGACCGGCTGCGGCGCGCGCGGGCGGCCGCCGCGGCGCCGCGCGCCGCCCGTGAGATCCGGAGAGGCCCCGCATGATCGCCTTCGTCAGCGGCCCCGTCGCCGCCCTCGCCCCCGACGCCGCGGTCATCGAGGTCGGCGGCGTCGGCATCGCCGTGCAGTGCACGCCCGACACCCTGTCCCGGCTGCGCGTCGGCACGGACGCGCGGCTGGCCACGTCCCTCGTCGTCCGGGAGGACTCCCTCACCCTCTACGGGTTCGCCGACGACGACGAGCGCCAGGTCTTCGAGCTGCTGCAGACCGCCAGCGGCGTCGGCCCCCGGCTGGCCCAGGCCATGCTCGCCGTGCACAGCCCCGACGCGCTCCGCCTCGCCGTCTCCACCGGCGACGAGAAGTCGCTGACCGCCGTCCCCGGCATCGGCAAGAAGGGCGCGCAGAAGCTGCTGCTGGAGCTGAAGGACCGGCTCGGCGAGCCGCTGGGCGGCGGCGGCCCCGCCGCCGCCCGGCGGGCCGGCGCCGCCCCGGCCGCCGGCTGGCGCGAGCAGCTGCACACCGCGCTCACCGGCCTGGGATACGCGCCGCGCGAGGCCGACGAGGCCGTCACCGCCGTCGCCCCGCAGGCGGAGGAGAGCGGCGCCGCGCCCCCGCCGCTGCCGCAGCTGCTGCGCGCCGCCCTGCAGACCCTGAACCGCGCCCGATGACGGCGCCGCCCGGCCCGAGGGCCTGTCTTCGATCTCCCGTCTGCGGCGCGACGCCTGGCACGCACTCCTCCACTGCGCTCCCCCACAGCGCGCAAGCGCGCGTGGGCGGTACCCCCTGCGCGCGTGGGCGGGTACCCCCTGCGCGCGTGGGCGGTACCCCCCTGCGCGCGCGTGGGCGGTGCCCCCAGCCGCGTTGTCGGGATCGACCGAACAGGCCCACCATGCGGTCGACCCCCCGCCTTGCGATCGCACGCACCAGACTCCCCCTACGCCCGGAGGGCGTGGGCGGTGCCCCCTGCGCCGCCCGCCCTCCGGGCGAACGACGCGCGCACCGAAGAAGCACCCCCACCACGACGGACGGATCCACGATGACCTGGGAGGACGCCGACCCGCGGCTGGTGGACTCGGCCGCCGACGCCGACGACCGGGCGGTGGAGACCGCGCTGCGCCCGAAGGACCTCGCCGAGTTCGTCGGCCAGGAGCGGGTCCGCGAGCAGCTCGACCTGGTGCTGCGCGCCGCCCGCCAGCGCGGCGGCGCCGCCGACCACGTGCTGCTCTCCGGCGCCCCGGGCCTGGGCAAGACCACCCTCGCGATGATCGTCGCCGCCGAGATGGCCGCTCCCATCCGCATCACCTCCGGCCCCGCCATCCAGCACGCCGGCGACCTGGCCGCGATCCTCTCCTCGCTCCAGGAGGGCGAGGTGCTCTTCCTCGACGAGCTGCACCGCATGTCCCGGCCCGCCGAGGAGATGCTCTACATGGCGATGGAGGACCTCCGCGTCGACGTCGTCGTCGGCAAGGGCCCCGGCGCCACCGCCATCCCGCTGGAGCTGCCCCCCTTCACCCTCGTCGGTGCCACCACCCGGGCCGGGCTGCTGCCCCCGCCGCTCCGCGACCGCTTCGGCTTCACCGGCCACATGGAGTTCTACGCGCCCGCCGAGCTGGAGCGCGTCCTGCACCGCTCCGCGCACCTGCTCGACGTCGAGGTCGACGCCGCCGGCGCCGCCGAGATCGCCGGCCGCTCCCGCGGCACCCCCCGGATCGCGAACCGCCTGCTGCGCCGGGTGCGGGACTACGCCCAGGTCAAGGCCGACGGCGTGATCACGCGCGAGATCGCCGCCCGCGGCCTGGAGGTCTACGAGGTGGACGACCGCGGCCTCGACCGCCTCGACCGCGCCGTCCTCGGCGCCCTGCTCAAGCTCTTCTCCGGCGGCCCCGTCGGGCTGTCCACGCTGGCCGTGGCGGTGGGGGAGGAGCGGGAGACAGTCGAGGAGGTCGCCGAGCCCTTCCTCGTCCGCGAAGGGCTGCTCGCCCGCACCCCGCGCGGCCGCGTCGCCACCCCGGCGGCCTGGGCCCACCTGGGCCTCACACCCCCGCAGCCCGGCGGCGGCATGCAGCAGACCGCCTTCTGAGCCTCCCGGCGGCCGCCGCGACGGCCCGGGGGCCGCCGCCACCGGAACCCGGGTGGCATGCTGGGCGTTGTTCACACGGCGGAACTCGCTTAGACTCCGCCGACGCCTTCCGTAACGGAGGGCACCCCCGCCCCCCAGAACGAGGCCGTGGCGAACGCGGTCATACGAAGGAAACCCGGACACCGTGGATATCACGATTCTCTTGCCGTTCATCGTGCTCATCGGGGCGATGTTCCTGATGACCCGCTCGGCAAAGAACAAGCAGCGCCAGATGATGAGCATGCGGGACCAACTGCAGCCGGGCAGCGGCGTGCGGACCGTCGGCGGCATGTACGCCACGGTCAAGGAGGTCCACGAGGACACCATCCTGCTGGAGGTGGCCCCGGGAGTGCACGCGATCTACGCGAAGAACTCCGTCGGCGCCGTCCTGGACGACGCCGAGTACAACCGCATCGTGCACGGCGCTCCGGAGTTCGACGGCGAGGAGATCACCGCGCCCGACGACGCCTCCTCGCTGACCGGCTCCGCCGACGGTGACGACGCGGACGACGAGGAGAAGGCGGACAAGATCGACCTCGGCAAGGGGGAGGACGCCGAGGGCGCCACCGCCGACGCCGACGGCGAGGACGCCGCCGACGAGGACGGGAAGAAGAACGGCGGCTCCGCCGCGAAGTGACCGCGGCCCCGGCGGCGGCCCCGCGCCACGTGCGGAGGCGCCGCCGGCCGCGGTGAACGGGGTACCGGTCACTTTTCGCCTCGCGGTACCGCGGGGCTACACTTCGTGACCGCGCGACGAGCCGCGCCGCGCGGTGTCTGGACAGGAGAATCGAGAAGGTGGCAGCACCGAAAACGGGCCGCAGGTCCCAGGGGTCGCACGGCAGGACCTGGCGACCCCTGCTGCTCATCCTGACCGCGATCGCCGCGCTCACCGGTGGGATGTTCCTCTCCGGGCACACCACCCCGCGCCTCGGCATCGACCTCGCCGGCGGCACCAGCATCACGCTGGAGGCCAAGACCCAGCCGGGCAGCGAGAACGCGATCAACTCCACCAACATGGACACCGCGGTCAACATCATCGAGCGCCGCGTCAACGGCCTCGGTGTGCAGGAGGCGGAAGTCCAGACCCAGGGCGACCGGCACATCATCGTCAACATCCCCAAGGGCACCGACCAGAAGACGGCGCGGGAGCAGGTGGGCACCACCGCGCGGCTGTTCTTCCGCCCCGTGCTGACGTACGAGGTGAACGAGCCCCCCGCGCCGTCGCCGAGCCCCTCCGAGTCCGGCGACAAGGACAAGGGCTCCGGGGACAAGGACAAGGGCGACGACGCCTCCGGCTCGCCCTCCCCGTCCGAGACCGCCTCCGACGAGGCGAGCCCCGGCGACGACGCCACCGAGCAGGGCCGGGCCCTGTCCGAGGGCCTCGCGCAGGCCGACGACTCACCCAGCCCGCCCGCCTCCTCGCCGCCCGCCGAGACGCCGCAGCCGCCGGCCGAGCAGGCGCCCACCGGCCAGATCCCCGCCGACGTCCAGAAGAAGCTCGACGGGCTGGACTGCTCCGACCCCGAGGAGCGGACCAAGATCGGCGAGAACGCCAAGCCGACCGACACCGTCGTCGCCTGCGACACCGACGGCGCGTACAAGTACGCGCTGGGCCCGGCCGAGGTCGAGGGCACGGACGTCGACGACGCCTCCGCCACGTACGACGCCCAGCAGGGCTCCGGCTGGATCGTGCAGCTGGAGTTCAGCGACAAGGGCTCCGACAAGTTCGCCGACGTCACCGGCAAGCTCGCCGCCCAGGCCCCGCCGAACAACCAGTTCGCCATCGAGCTGGACGGCGAGGTCGTCTCCGCCCCCTCGGTCGACGAGTCCATCACCGGCGGCCGGGCGCAGATCTCCGGCAGCTTCAACCAGGAGTCGGCCGAGGAACTGGCCAACGTCCTGTCGTACGGCGCGCTGCCGCTGTCCTTCGAGGAGTCCGAGGTCACCACCGTCTCGCCGGCGCTCGGCGACCAGCAGCTGGAGGCCGGCCTCATCGCCGGCGCCGTCGGGCTGGCGCTGGTGATCATCTACCTCGTCGCGTACTACCGCGGGCTGGCCCTGGTGGCCGTCGTCAGCCTCATGGTCTCCGGCGCCCTCACCTACACGATCATGTCGCTGCTCGGCCCCGGCATCGGCTTCGCGCTGAACCTCCCGGCGGTCTGCGGCGCGATCGTCGCGATCGGCATCACGGCGGACTCGTTCATCGTCTACTTCGAGCGCATCCGCGACGAGATCCGCGAGGGCCGCACCCTGCGCCCTGCGGTGGAGCGCGGCTGGCCGCGGGCCCGGCGCACCATCCTGGTGTCCGACTTCGTGTCGTTCCTTGCCGCGGCCGTGCTCTTCTCCGTCACCGTCGGCAAGGTGCAGGGCTTCGCCTTCACGCTGGGCCTGACCACCCTCCTCGACGTCGTCGTGGTCTTCCTCTTCACCAAGCCGGTGATGACCATCCTCGCCCGGAAGCGCTTCTTCGCCGACGGACACCCGTGGTCCGGGCTCGATCCCCGCAGGCTGGGAGCCAGGCCACCGCTGCGCGGCCGCCCGCGCCGCGTCGCCGCCGCCGGCCCCGTCAACCCGAAGGAGGTCTGAGATGTCGCGCCTCGGCAGCCTCGGCGCCCGGCTCTACCGCGGTGAGGCCGGCTACGACTTCGTCGGCAAGCGGTTCCTCTGGTACGGCGTCTCCGTCCTCATCACGATCATCGCGATCGCGGGCTTCATGATCCGCGGCCTGAACATGGGCATCGAGTTCGAGGGCGGCGCGGTCTTCACGACCCCGTCGTCGCAGACCTCGGTCGAGGAGGCGCGGGAAGTCGCCGAGGAGGTCTCCGGGCACCAGGCCATCGTGCAGGAGCTGGGCAACGACAAGCTCCGGATCCAGGTCGCCAGCGTCGAGACGCAGCAGGCCGACGAGGTCCGGGCGGCGCTCGCCGAGGAGCTGGGCGTCGACCAGCAGCGGATCAACAACCAGCTCGTCGGCCCGAGCTGGGGCGAGCACATCGCGAACAAGGCGTGGCAGGGCCTCGGGATCTTCATGGTCCTCGTGGTGATCTATCTCGCCATCGCCTTCGAGTGGCGCATGGCCATGGCGGCGCTCATCGCACTGATCCACGACCTGACGATCACCGTCGGCGTCTACACGATCGTCGGCTTCGAGGTCACCCCGGGCACGGTCATCGGCCTGCTGACCATCCTCGGTTACTCGCTGTACGACACGGTGGTGGTCTTCGACGGCCTGAAGGAGAGCACGAAGGGCATCACCAAACAGACGGCCTTCACCTACCGCGAGGCCGCCAACCGCAGCCTCAACGGCACGCTCGTACGCTCCATCAACACCTCTGTCGTGGCCCTGCTGCCGGTCGCCGGCCTGCTGTTCATCGGCGGCGGCGTGCTCGGCGGCGGCATGCTCAACGACATCGCGCTGTCCCTGTTCGTCGGCCTGGCGGCCGGCGCGTACTCCTCGATCTTCATCGCCACCCCGCTGGTGGTCGACTTCAAGGAGCGCGACCCCGCCATACAGGCGCACAACAAGCGGGTGGCGGCCCGCCGCGCCGCCGACGCCCGCGCCGCCGCCCGCGGCGAGAAGGCGCCGGCCCGGCACGAGGACGAGCGCGGCGGCGCGGCCGCCGACGACGAGGACGCCGAGCCGGCGGACGAGCCCCGCGCCCCCGAGCCGGCCGCCCAGGGCGCCGCCGGCCCGCCGCGAGCCCCGGGCCGCCGGCAGCAGCCGGTGTCCCGGCAGCGCGGCCGGGGGCGGCCCTCCGGCAGCCGCGGCGGCCGGTCGGGAGGCAAGCGGCGGTGAACATGCCCGACGGAAGCAGGGAACTGCTCCTCAGCCGGATCCAGGACGTGCCGGACTACCCGAAGCCGGGCGTGATGTTCAAGGACATCACGCCGCTGCTGGCCGACGGCAAGGCGTTCTCCGTGCTCACGGACGCGCTCACCGAGATCTGCCGGGAGCAGGACGCGCAGAAGGTCGTCGGTCTGGAGGCGCGCGGCTTCATCCTGGGCGCGCCGGTGGCGGTGCGCGCGGGGATCGGCTTCGTGCCCGTACGCAAGGCCGGCAAGCTCCCGGGCGGCACCCTCGGGCAGGCGTACGACCTGGAGTACGGCACCGCGGAGATCGAGATACACGCCGACGCCCTGCAGCCCGGGGACCGCGTCCTGGTCATCGACGACGTGCTGGCCACCGGCGGCACCGCGGAGGCGTCGGTGCAGCTGATCCGGCGGGCCGGCGGCACCGTCACCGGCCTCGCCGTGCTGCTGGAGCTGGGCTTCCTGGCGGGCCGGACGCGCGTCGAACGGGCGCTCGACGGCGCTCCGCTCGCCGCCCTCGTCACCGTCTGACCCCGCTGAGTCCTCTCCGGCCCTTCTGACCTGGGGTTATCCGCCCCGCCGGTGGCCGGGTGCGGTGGCTGCCGGGTGGTGTGGGCTCGACGGCAGATACCATGGCAGTTCCGGGGATCTCCCCGTGGGCCGTCCACCGTCAAGGAGTGCTCTTGCCAGACGAGGCTCATCGGTCCACCGCCGCGCCGCCCGAGAAGCAGCGGCAGCCCGGCGCGGCGGACCGCCCGCTGCCCGCGCGGGCCGCGGAGAACGGGTCGGGCCGCCGTACGGCGCCGACGGACGGGCGTGCCCAGCCCGCCGCCCCCGCGCGCGTCGAGCCCGCCTCGGGCCACGGCGCCGGGCAGGCCGGCCGCGGCGGCTCGCCCAGCCGGGTACGGGCCCGGCTGGCGCGCCTCGGCGTGCAGCGGCAGAGCCCGTACAACCCGGTGCTGGAGCCGCTGCTGCGGATAGTGCGCGGGAACGACCCGAAGGCCGACACCGCCACGCTGCGCCAGATAGAGCGCGCCTACCAGGTCGCCGAGCGCTGGCACCGCGGCCAGAAGCGCAAGAGCGGCGACCCGTACATCACCCACCCGCTGGCCGTCACCACGATCCTGGCCGAGCTGGGCATGGACCCCGCCACGCTGATGGCGGGGCTGCTGCACGACACGGTGGAGGACACCGAGTACGGGCTCGACGACCTGCGCCGCGACTTCGGCGACCAGGTGACGCTGCTGGTGGACGGCGTCACCAAGCTGGACAAGGTCAAGTTCGGCGAGGCCGCGCAGGCGGAGACCGTGCGCAAGATGGTCGTCGCCATGGCCAAGGACCCCCGGGTCCTGGTGATCAAGCTCGCCGACCGGCTGCACAACATGCGCACCATGCGCTACCTGCGCCGCGAGAAGCAGGAGCAGAAGGCGCGCGAGACGCTGGAGATCTACGCCCCGCTGGCCCACCGGCTGGGCATGAACACCATCAAGTGGGAGCTGGAGGACCTCGCCTTCGCGATCCTCTACCCGAAGATGTACGACGAGATCGTCCGGCTGGTCGCCGAGCGCGCCCCCAAGCGGGACGAGTACCTGGCCGTCGTCATCGACGAGGTGCAGCAGGACCTGCGCAGCGCCCGGATCAAGGCGACCGTCACCGGCCGCCCGAAGCACTACTACAGCGTCTACCAGAAGATGATCGTGCGCGGCCGCGACTTCGCCGAGATCTACGACCTGGTGGGCATCCGCGTCCTCGTCGACTCCGTCCGCGACTGCTACGCGGCGCTGGGCACCATCCACGCGCGGTGGAACCCCGTCCCCGGACGGTTCAAGGACTACATCGCGATGCCCAAGTTCAACATGTACCAGTCGCTGCACACGACGGTCATCGGGCCCGAGGGCAAGCCCGTCGAGCTGCAGATCCGCACGTTCGACATGCACCGCCGCGCCGAGTACGGCATCGCCGCGCACTGGAAGTACAAGCAGGAGGCCACCGGCGGCGCCACCCGCCAGCAGGGCGCCGGCACCCGCAAGGGCAGCAGGTCCGAGCAGGTCAACGACATGGCCTGGCTGCGCCAGCTGATCGACTGGCAGAAGGAGACCGAGGACCCCGGCGAGTTCCTCGACGCGCTGCGCTTCGACCTCTCCCGCAACGAGGTCTTCGTCTTCACGCCCAAGGGCGACGTGATCGCCCTGCCCGCCGGCGCGACCCCCGTCGACTTCGCGTACGCCGTGCACACCGAGGTCGGGCACAAGACCATAGGGGCCCGCGTCGGCGGCCGGCTCGTACCGCTGGAGTCCGCGCTCGACAACGGCGACACCGTCGAGGTCTTCACCTCCAAGGCGCCCGGCGCGGGTCCCTCCCGGGACTGGCTGAACTTCGTCAAGTCGCCCCGCGCGCGCAACAAGATCCGCGCCTGGTTCTCCAAGGAGCGCCGCGACGAGGCCATCGAGCAGGGCAAGGACGCCATCGCGCGGGCGATGCGCAAGCAGAACCTGCCGATCCAGCGCATCCTCACCGGCGACTCCCTGGTCACCATCGCGCACGAGATGCGCTACCCGGACATCTCCGCCCTCTACGCGGCGATCGGCGAGGGCCACGTCTCCGCGCAGAACGTCGTCCAGAAGCTGGTGCAGGCGCTCGGCGGCGAGGAGGCGGCCACCGAGGACATCGAGGAGACCGCCCCGCCGCTGCCCGGCACCCGCAAGCGCCGGGCGGCCAACGACCCCGGTGTGATCGTCAAGGGCGTCGACGACGTGTGGGTGAAGCTCTCCCGCTGCTGTACGCCGGTGCCCGGCGACCCGATCATCGGCTTCGTCACCCGCGGCAAGGGCGTGTCCGTGCACCGTGCCGACTGCGTCAACGTCGAGTCGCTGTCGCAGCAGCCCGAGCGGATCATCGAGGTGGAGTGGGCGCCGACGCAGTCGTCGGTGTTCCTCGTCGCCATCCAGGTGGAGGCGCTGGACCGGTCCCGGCTGCTCTCGGACGTCACGCGTGTGCTGTCCGACCAGCACGTGAACATCCTGTCCGCCGCCGTGCAGACCTCCCGCGACCGGGTGGCCACCTCGCGCTTCACCTTCGAGATGGGCGATCCGAAGCACCTGGGGCACGTGCTGAAGGCGGTACGGAAGGTGGAGGGCGTCTACGACGTGTACCGGGTCACCTCAGCCCGCAACAACTGAGCACACGGCGAAGGCCCCGCCGCCCGGCGGGGCCTTCGGCACGTACGGCTGCGGCGGGCCTCAGCCGCCGAACTCGCGCAGGCCCTTGAGCGCCTGGTCGAGCAGCGCCTGCCGACCCTCCAGCTCCCGGGCCAGCTTGTCGGCCTTGGCGTTGTTGCCCTGCGCCCGAGCCTGCTCGATCTGCCGGTGGAGCTTGTCGACGGCGTCCTGCAGCTGCCCCGTCAGCCCTTCGGCGCGGGCCCGCGCCTCCGGGTTCGTACGGCGCCACTCGGTCTCCTCCGCCTCGCCGAGGGCGCGCTCCACGGCGTGCATCCGGGCCTCGATCTTCGCCCGGGCGTCGCGCGGCACGTGCCCGATGGCCTCCCACCGCTCGTTGATCGAGCGGAAGGCGCCCCTGGCGGACTTGAGGTCGGTCACCGGCAGCAGCTTCTCCGCCTCCGCGACCAGCTCCTCCTTGCGCGTGAGGTTCTCCCGCTGCTCGTGGTCGCGCTCGGCGAAGACCTCGCTGCGGGCCTGGAAGAAGACGTCCTGGGCGCCGCGGAAGCGGGCCCACAGGTCCTCCTCCTGGTCGCGCTGGGCGCGGCCCGCGGCCTTCCAGTCCGCCATCAGCTCGCGGTAGCGGGCGGCCGTCGGCCCCCACTCGCGGGAGCCGGAGAGCGCCTCCGCCTCCTCCACCAGCTTCTCCTTGCGCCGCCTGGCCTCCTCGCGCTGGGCGTCGAGGGACGCGAAGTGCGCCTTGCGGCGCTTGGAGAACGCCGAGCGGGCGTGGCTGAAGCGGTGCCACAGCTCGTCGTCGCTCCTGCGGTCCAGCCGGGGCAGGCCCTTCCAGGTCTCCACCAGCTCCCGCAGCCGCTCGCCCGCCGCCCGCCACTGCTCGCTCCGCGCCAGGTCCTCGGCCTCGGCGACCACCGCCTCCTTGGCCTCGCGTACCTGGACCTGGTGCTTGGCCTTGGCGGCCTTGCGCTCCTCCTGGCGGGCGGCCACGGCCTCCACCAGCCGGTCCAGCCGGGCCGCCAGCGCGTCGAGGTCGCCGACCGCGTGCGCCGCGGACACCTGCTCGCGCAGGTGGTCGATGGCGGCGGTGGCGTCCTTGGCGGACAGGTCGGTGGTCTGCACCCGGCGCTCAAGGAGGCCGATCTCCACGACCAGGCCCTCGTACTTGCGCTTGAAGTAGGCGAGCGCCTCCTCGGCCGAGCCCGCCTGCCAGGAGCCGACGACTCGTTCGCCGTCGGCGGTACGCACGTACACGGTGCCCGTCTCGTCGACCCGGCCCCATGGGTCGCTGCTCACAGCGCCTCCTCACATGACGCCCGCTGGCCCGGCAGCCCGGCGGCGTCGTCCACAGTTGTCTGCGGCCGGAAGGGGGATGGGGTACCGGATCCGGCCGATCCGGCGGCGGGCGAAGCGACTGCCGCCGGCACCCCCGCACCTGCACAACGCCAACATAGGCGAACGGCGGGCCGGCTGTCCGCATCCCGCGCGAGACCAATCACGTAACGGCGGGGGCGGCACCGGGGCTCAGTGGTCCTTCTCCTGTTCCCCGGTGCCCTTGGTGACCGTGGCCTTGTTGATGACCACGGTCGCGTTCGGGGCGGTGCTCCCGGTCTGGTCCGGCGGCTGGGCGCCGGCCTCGGCGATCATCTTGACGGTGGACATGCCCTCGTCGGTGATCGTGCCGAACGGCGTGTAGTTCGGGGGCAGCGGGCTGTCCTCGTAGACCAGGAAGAACTGGCTGCCGCCGGAGTCCTTCTGGCCGGTGTTGGCCATCGCCACGGTGCCCGCGGGGTACGTACCGCCCTTGACCCGCTTGTCCTTGAGGTTCTCGTCCGGGATCGTGTAGCCGGGGCCGCCCTGGCCGGTGCCGGCGGGGTCGCCGCACTGCAGCACGAAGATGCCGGACTCCTCGCCGGTCAGCCGGTGGCACCGGCTGTGGTCGAAGTAGCCCTCGCCGGCCAGGAAGTTCATGCTGTTCACGGTGTGCGGCGCCTTGCCCGCGTCCATCTCGATGCCGATGTCGCCGCAGGTCGTCGAGAGCGTCATCGTGTACGTCGCCGACTCGTCGATGTCGAGCTTCGGCTCCTTCTTCCACGTCTTCTTCGACGCCTTGCCCTTCTCCGGCTTGCCGCAGGGGTCGTGTGGCTTCTCCGCACTCTCGCTCGGCGCCGCGGCGTCGTCCTTCTTCTCGTCGTCGTCACCCGACCCGAAGCCGGTGGCCGCCGCGACCGTGACGGCTGTGATCACCACCACCAGCGGGGCGGCGATGATCGCCGCGAGCTTCCGGTTGTGCTTCCTGCGGTCGGCGCGCCTGCGCTGCTGCCGCTCGTACTTCTCCCGGGCGAGCTGCCGCCTCCGCTGGTCCTTGCTGACCACCGCGTCTTCTCCCTCGAGTCGCTGCCACACGCGTTCGTGGACCGGAATTCCGTGTGCCGTACCGTATATCGATTCGCTGCCGGATGAGGAGCGCCGGTAGTCTCGGAACGGCCGCAATTCCGGGCTCCGCCGGCCGCGCGGTGTCCCGCGGCACCACAGCCGACGACAACCGACAGGTGAAGGACGATCGTGCTCATTGCCGGGTTCCCCGCGGGCGCATGGGGCACCAATTGTTATCTCCTCGCCCCGGCCGCGGGCGAGGAGTGCGTGATCGTCGACCCCGGGCACCGGGCGGCGGACGGCGTCGCGGAGGCGGTCGCCAAGCACCGGCTCAAGCCGGTCGCGGTCGTGCTCACCCACGGGCACCTGGACCACGTCGCCTCGGTGATCCCGGTCTGCGGCGCCCACGACGTGCCCGCCTGGATCCACCCCGCCGACCGGTACATGCTCGCCGAGCCGGAGAAGGCCCTCGGCATGGCCGTCGGCGCGCCGCTGCTCGGCGACCTGACCGTGGGGGAGCCGGACGACGTGGCCGAGCTGGCCGACGGCGCCGAGCTGGAGCTGGCCGGGCTGAACCTCACCGTCGCGCACGCGCCCGGCCATACCGAGGGGTCGGTGACCTTCCGGCTGCCCGAGCAGCCGGACGTGCCGCAGGTCCTCTTCTCGGGCGACCTGCTCTTCGCCGGCTCCATCGGACGCACCGACCTGCCCGGCGGCGACGCCGACGAGATCCTCCGGTCGCTGGCCCGCGTGTGCCTGCCGCTCGACGACTCGACCGTGGTGCTGCCCGGGCACGGCCCTCAGACGACCATCGGCCGCGAGCGCGCCGGCAACCCCTTCCTGCAGGAGCCGGCCGCCGGGCCGGCGGGCGGCACGGCCGCCCCGCTCCGCCCACGACGACGAATGTGACGACACTCCCCGTGAGCACTTCACCGGCTTTCCGGGCCCCCCGGGGCACCTACGACCTGATCCCGCCGCGCTCCGCGGCCTACCTCGCCGTCCGCGAGGCGTTCGCCGCGCCCGCACGCCGCGCCGGCTACGGCTACGTCGAGACCCCCGGCTTCGAGGACGTGCGGCTCTTCGCCCGCGGCGTCGGCGAGTCCACCGACATCGTGACCAAGGAGATGTACACCCTCACCACCCGGGGCGGCGACGAGCTGGCGCTGCGCCCCGAGGGCACCGCCTCCGTGCTGCGCGCCGCGCTGGAGAACAACCTGCACAAGCAGGGCAACCTGCCGGTCAAGCTCTGGTACTCCGGCTCGTACTACCGCTACGAGCGCCCGCAGAAGGGCCGCTACCGGCACTTCTCCCAGGTCGGCGCCGAGGCCATCGGCGCCGAGGACCCGGCGCTCGACGCGGAGCTGATCGTCCTGGCCGTCGACGGCTACCGGGCGCTGGGGCTCACGGGCTTCCGGCTGCTGCTCAACTCCCTCGGCGACCGGGAGTGCCGGCCCGCGTACCGCACCGCGCTGCAGGACTTCCTGCGCGGCCTCGACCTCGACGGGCCCACCCGCGAGCGGATCGAGATCAACCCGCTGCGGGTCCTCGACGACAAGCGCCCCGAGGTCCGGGCGCAGCTCGACGCCGCCCCGCTGATGCGCGACCACCTGTGCGAGGCGTGCAAGGCGTACCACGAGCAGGTGCGCGAGCTGCTGACGGCGGCCGGCGTCGCCTACGAGGACGACCCCCGGCTGGTCCGCGGCCTCGACTACTACACGCGCACCACCTTCGAGTTCGTCCACGACGGCCTCGGCGCGCAGTCCGCCATCGGCGGCGGCGGCCGCTACGACGGCCTGTCGGAGATGATCGGCGGCCCCGCGCTGCCGTCGGTGGGCTGGGCGCTGGGCGTGGACCGCACGGTGCTGGCGCTGGCGGCCGAGGGCGTGGAGCTGGACCTGCCCGCGGCCACCGACGTGTACGCGGCGGCCCTCGGCGAGCGGGCCCGCAGGACGCTGTTCGGCGTGGTCACCGAGCTGCGCCGGGCCGGGGTCGCGGCCGACTTCGCGTTCGGCGGCAAGGGGCTGAAGAACGCGCTGAAGTCCGCCGACCGCTCCGGCGCCCGCTTCGCGCTGGTCGCCGGCGAGCGGGATCTCGACGAGGGCGTCGTGCAGCTGAAGGACCTCGGCAGCGGCGAGCAGCGGCCGGTCGCGCTGGCGGCGGTCGTGGACGAGCTGCGGGGGCTGCTCGCCTGACTCCCGCGGCCGACCCCCGCGGCCGACTTCCGCGGTGGCCCGGTGACGGGTGGATTTACGCTGGTCGAATGCGTGGTCGGGCATCGTTGCCCCCTGCCGGTGGATGGCCGTGGCCGACCGGCTGTTCCCGGGCGCACCGGTGCCCGATCGCCCGGCGTTGCGGCACAATGAGGTGCCGCCACCGAACCACGAGGTGCCGCCACCGACCCGAGCCCACGGAAGCAGCGAGATGACCACGACCGCGACCAGAACGGCCCCGCCCCGGCACGAGGAACCGCCCGAGTCCGGACTGATCGGGGCGAGCCGACCGTTCGCCTGGCTGCTGATCGTCTGCGGCACGCTGGGCGTGGTGGCGTCCGCGGTGATCACGCACGACAAGATGAAGCTGCTGGAGGACCCGAACTACGTCTCGGCCTGCAGCCTCAACCCGGTGCTGTCGTGCAACAACATCATGAAGAGCTGGCAGGCGTCGGTGTTCGGGTTCTCGAACCCGTTCGTCGGCTGGGTCGCCTTCCCGATGCTCGTCGTGATCGGCGTCGGCCTGCTGGCCGGCGGCCGGCACCGGCGCTGGTGGTGGACGGGCCTGTGGGCGGGCTCCCTCTTCGGCGTCGGCTTCGTCTCCTTCCTCCAGTACTCCTCGCTGTACAAGATCGGCTCGCTGTGCCTGTGGTGCTGCCTGGTCTGGGCGGTGACGATCCTGATCTTCTGGTACACCACCGTGCACAACGTCAAGACCGGCGTCTTCCCGGTCTCGGCGCGGGTGCGCGAGGCGGTGCTGGAGTTCAACTGGGTGGTGCCGGTCCTCTGGTACGGGACCCTGCTCATCCTGATCGGCATCCGCTGGTGGTCGTACTGGAAGACGCTCCTCTGAGCGCTGTCGGTCCCGTGGCATAGGCTCGGGAAGCGTGGAGCCCGACCTGTTCACCGCCGCGGCCGAGGAGCGCCGGGAGAAGGATCCCGGCAGCTCTCCGCTGGCCGTCCGGATGCGCCCGCGCACCCTCGACGAGGTCGTGGGGCAGCAGCACCTGCTGCGGCCCGGCGCACCGCTGCGCCGGCTCGTCGGCGAGGGCGCCGGGGGTGGGGGAGGGCCGGCGGGTCCGGCGTCCGTGCTGCTGTGGGGTCCGCCCGGTACCGGCAAGACCACACTGGCGTACGTGGTCAGCCAGGCCACCCGGAAGCGCTTCGTGGAGCTGTCCGCGATCACCGCGGGCGTCAAGGAGGTCCGCGCGGTCATCGAGGGCGCCCGCCGCGCCACCGGGGGGTACGGCGAGGAGACCGTCCTCTTCCTCGACGAGATCCACCGCTTCAGCAAGGCCCAGCAGGACTCCCTGCTGCCCGCGGTGGAGAACCGCTGGGTGACGCTGATCGCGGCCACCACGGAGAATCCGTACTTCTCCGTCATCTCCCCGCTGCTGTCCCGCTCGCTGCTGCTCACGCTGGAGCCGCTCAGCGAGGACGACGTGCGCGGGCTGCTGCGCCGGGCGGTCACCGCCGAGCGCGGGCTGGGCGGCGCGGTGACGCTGCCGGCGGAGTCCGAGGAGCACCTGCTGCGGATCGCGGGCGGCGACGCGCGCCGGGCGCTCACGGCGCTGGAGGCGGCGGCGGGCGCGGCGCTGGCGCAGGGCGAGCCGGAGGTGTCGCTGCCGACGCTGGAGGCGGCGGTGGACCGCGCCGCCGTGGCGTACGACCGGGACGGCGACCAGCACTACGACGTGGCCAGCGCCCTCATCAAGTCCGTGCGCGGCTCGGACGTGGACGCCGCGCTGCACTATCTGGCGCGCATGATCGAGGCGGGCGAGGACCCCCGGTTCATCGCCCGGCGGCTGATGATCTCCGCCAGCGAGGACATCGGTCTTGCCGACTCCTCGGCGCTGCAGACGGCGGTCGCGGCGGCCCAGGCGGTGGCCATGATCGGTTTCCCGGAGGCGGCGCTGACGCTGGCGCACGCCACGGTGGCGCTCGCGCTGGCCCCGAAGTCCAACGCGGTGACGAAGGCCATCGGCGCCGCGATGGACGACGTCCGGGCCGGCCGGGCGGGCCCGGTGCCGGCGCACCTGCGCGACGGGCACTACAAGGGCGCGGAGAAGCTGGGCCACGCGCAGGGGTACGTGTATCCGCACGACGTCCCCGGCGCCATCGCCGCCCAGCAGTACGCCCCGGACGCCCTCGCCGGCCGGCGGTACTACGAACCCACGCGGTACGGGGCCGAGGCGCGGTACGCCGAGGTCGTCGAGCGGGTCCGGGAGCGGCTGGCCGGCACCGCCCGGCAGGACGGGCCGGGGCGGGGCGGCGAGAGGGACTGAGGCCCGGCGTGCGGCCGGCCCGCGGGTGACGCGGATCACGGCGCCCGGTCGCCGGGAATGCCCGAATTCTTCAGAGCGTTCCCCCAGGTTGTCGCGCACGAGCCCGACAATCACTTAAGGTAAGCCTTGCCTAACTTTCCCTGAGGAGGACGGAACCGCGTGAACCAGCCGCGCCCCAAGGTCCGCAAGTCGCGGGCCCTCGGCATCCCGCTCACCCCGAAGGCCGCCAAGTACTTCGAGAACCGCCCGTACCCGCCCGGCATGCACGGCCGCGGCCGCAAGCAGACCAGCGACTACAAGGTGCGGCTGCTTGAGAAGCAGCGCCTGCGCGCGCAGTACGACCTCAGCGAGCGCCAGCTCGTCCGGGCGTACGAGCGGGCCAGCAAGGTGCAGGGCAAGACCGGTGAGGCGCTGATCGTCGAGCTGGAGCGCCGCCTGGACGCCCTGGTCCTCCGCGCCGGGCTGGCCCGGACCGTCTACCAGTCCCGGCAGATGGTCGTGCACGGCCACATCGCGGTCAACGGCCGCAAGGTCGACAAGCCGTCCTTCCGGGTCCGCCCCGGCGACGTGGTCACGGTCCGCGAGCGCAGCCGCGAGAAGTACCCCTTCCAGGTCGCGCGCGAGGGCGGCTACGCCCCGGACGGCGAGACCCCCCGCTATCTGGAGGTCAACCTGCCGGCCCTCGCCTTCCGCCTGGACCGCGACCCGAACCGCCGCGAGATCCCCGTCGTCTGCGACGAGCAGCTGGTCGTGGAGTACTACGCCCGCTGACGAGCCCCCTGCGGCGGCCCCCGGCGGCGGCGCACCGCCCCGCCCCCGGCCCCCGGCCCACCGCGGCCGGGGGTTTCATACGCCCCGCCGCGCCCGGCGCCGGGCGCACGGAACGTACGCGCAGATATGCGCAACGTACAATCGGCCCGCGCAACTCCCCTGTGCACGGACGCTAATCCGGTACGGCGCTGTCGGTCCGGCGCGATAGGGTCGGACCCTGCCTGCGGCAGCGCAAACCCCCGTCCCGAAGGAGCGGTGCAACGTGTCCGGTGGAGAGGTGGCCGGCATCCTCGTGGCCGTCTTCTGGGCCATCCTGGTCTCGTTCCTCGCGGTGGCCCTGTTCCGGCTCGCGCAGACGCTCCGCGCCGCGGGCGAGCTGGTCACGCGCGTGACCGAGGAGGCCGTCCCGCTGCTCTCCGACGCCGGCGCCACCGTCCGCTCGGCGAACACCCAGCTGGCCCGGGTCGACGCCATCGCGTCCGACGTCCAGGAGGTCACGGCGAACGCCTCGGCGCTGTCCGGCACCGTCTCCACCGCCTTCGGCGGGCCGCTGGTGAAGGTGGCCGCGTTCGGGTACGGGGTGCGCCGCGCGCTCGGCCGGAACCGGGGCGCGGCCGGGGACGACGACGGCGACGTGATCGTCGCTAACGCCCGGGTGCCCGCCGCTCGCCGGGGCTTTTCCGCCAGGCGCAGAAAGGGCTGAGTAGCATTGTTCCGTCGGACCTTCTGGTTCACGACCGGTGCGGCCACCGGCGTCTGGGCCACCCTCAGGGCACAGCGGGCGATGCGCCGCGTCACCCCGGAGGGCATCGCGGCCACGGCCGCCAACCGCGCCGTCGACACCGGCCGGCGCGCCCTGCTCTTCGCCCGCGACGTCCGCGCCGCCATGGCCGAGCGTGAGGACCAGCTCAACGACGCCCTCGGGCTCAGCCCCCGCAGCCGCCCGGCGGAACTGCCGGGGCGGCGCGTCAAGGCCCAGCTCGAACGGAAGGCCGGACGCCGCCGGCCGAACGACCGCAACCCGCACCACCGCAATCGCAACCTGAAAGAGGACCACTGATGGAGTCGGCCGAAATCCGCCGCCGCTGGCTGCGCTTCTTCGAAGAGCGTGGGCACACCGTCGTGCCGTCGGCGTCGCTGATCGCCGACGACCCCACGTTGCTCCTCATCAACGCGGGCATGGTCCCCTTCAAGCCGTACTTCCTCGGCGAGGCCACCCCGCCGTACAAGCGCGCCACCAGCGTGCAGAAGTGCATCCGCACCCCCGACATCGACGAGGTCGGCAAGACCACCCGGCACGGCACGTTCTTCCAGATGTGCGGCAACTTCTCCTTCGGGGACTACTTCAAGGAGGGCGCCGCCACCCTCGCCTGGGAACTGCTCACCACCCCGCAGGAAGCCGGGGGTTACGGACTGGACCCCGAGCGCCTGTGGATCACGGTCTACGAGGACGACGACGAGGCCGAGCGCATCTGGCGCGAGGTCGTCGGCGTGCCCCCCGAGCGCATCCAGCGCCTGGGCAAGGAGGAGAACTACTGGGACATGGGCGTGCCCGGTCCCTGCGGCCCCTGCTCCGAGGTCAGCTACGACCGCGGCCCCGAGTTCGGCGAGGAGGGCGGCCCCGCCGTCAACGACGAGCGCTACGTGGAGATCTGGAACCTGGTCTTCATGCAGTACGTCCGCGGCCCCGGCGCGGGCAAGGACTACCCCATCCTGGGCGACCTCCCGCAGCAGAACATCGACACCGGCCTCGGCCTTGAGCGGCTGGCGATGATCCTGCAGGGCGTGCACAACATGTACGAGATCGACACCTCGCGCGTCGTGATCGACAAGGCCGGGGAGCTGACCGGCGTGCGCTACGGCGCCGCCGACCACTCGGACGTCTCGCTGCGCGTCGTCTCCGACCACATGCGCGCCTCCGTCATGCTCATCGGCGACGGCGTCACCCCCGGCAACGAGGGCCGCGGCTACGTGCTGCGCCGCATCATGCGCCGCGCCGTGCGCAACATGAGGCTGCTCGGCGCCGACCGCCCCGTCGTCGGCGAGCTGGTCGACGTCGTCATCCGCACCATGGGCGAGCAGTACCCGGAGCTGATCGCCGACCGCAAGCGCATCGAGTCCGTCGCGCTCGCCGAGGAGGCCCGCTTCCTCAAGACCCTCAAGGCCGGCACCAACGTGCTGGACACCGCCGTCTCCGAGGCCAGGGCCGCCGGCTCCGGCGTGCTCCCCGGCGACAAGGCGTTCCTGCTCCACGACACCTGGGGCTTCCCCATCGACCTCACCCTGGAGATGGCCTCCGAGCAGGGGCTGACGGTCGACGAGGACGGCTTCCGGCGGCTGATGAAGGAGCAGCGGGAGCGGGCCAAGGCCGACGCCGCCGCCAAGAAGACCGGCCACGCCGACCTGTCCGCCTACCGCGAGGTCGCCGACTCCGCCGGCGCCACCGAGTTCACCGGCTACACCCGGACCGAGTCCGAGTCCACCGTCGTCGGCCTGCTGGTGGGCGGGGTGGGCTCACCCGCCGCCACCGAGGGCGACGAGGTCGAGGTCATCCTCGACCGCACCCCCTTCTACGCCGAGGGCGGCGGCCAGCTCGCCGACACCGGGCGGATCCGGCTCGGGTCCGGCGCCGTGGTCGACGTCCGCGACGTCCAGCAGCCCGTGCCCGGCGTCAGCGTGCACAAGGGCGTCGTCCAGGTCGGCGAGGTCACCGTCGGCGAGCCCGCGCAGGCCGTCATCGACGTGAGCCGGCGGCGCGCCATCGCCCGCGCCCACAGCGCCACCCACCTCACCCACCAGGCGCTGCGCGACGCCCTCGGCCCGACCGCCGCCCAGGCCGGCTCCGAGAACGCCCCGGGCCGCTTCCGCTTCGACTTCGGCGCGCCCGCCGCCGTGCCGAACGGCGTCCTCGGGGACGTCGAGCAGAAGATCAACGAGGTGCTCGCGCGCGAACTCGACGTGCACGCCGAGGTCATGTCGATGCAGGACGCCAAGAAGCAGGGCGCGCTCGCCGAGTTCGGCGAGAAGTACGGCGACCGGGTCCGCGTCGTCACCATCGGCGACTTCTCCAAAGAGCTGTGCGGCGGCACGCACGTGCACAACACCGCCCAGCTCGGCCTCGTCAAGCTGCTCGGCGAGTCCTCCATCGGCGCCGGCGTGCGCCGGGTGGAGGCCCTGGTCGGCGTCGACGCGTACCACTTCCTCGCCCGCGAGCACACCGTGGTCCACCAGCTCACCGAGCTGCTCAAGGGCCGCCCGGAGGAGCTGCCCGAGCGGATCTCCGGCATGCTCGCCCGGCTGAAGGACGCGGAGAAGGAGATCGAGAAGTTCCGCGCCGAGAAGGTGCTGCAGGCCGCCGCCGGCCTCGCCGAGGGCGCCGGGGACGTGCGCGGCGTCGCCGTCGTCGCCGCCCGGGTGCCCGACGGCACCGCCGCCGAGGACCTGCGCAGGCTCGTCCTGGACGTACGCGGCCGGATCCCCGGCGACCGGCCGGCCGTCGTGGCGCTCTTCTCCGTCGCGGCCGGTCGTCCGCTCACCGTGATCGCCACCAACGAGGCCGCACGCGAGCGCGGGCTGAAGGCCGGCGACCTGGTGCGCACGGCGGCCAAGACGCTCGGCGGCGGAGGCGGCGGCAAGCCGGACATCGCCCAGGGCGGCGGGCAGGACCCGCAGGCCGTCGGCGAGGCCGTGGCCGCCGTGGAGCGGGGTGTGGCGGAGGCCGCCGCCTGATGCGCGGCGGCAGCCGGAGGGCCGGGTGATGCGCCGCGGGCGCAGGTTGGCGGTCGACGTCGGGGACGCCCGTATCGGGGTCGCGTCCTGCGACCCCGACGGGGTCCTCGCCACGCCCGTGGAGACCGTGCCGGGCCGGGACCTGCCGGCGGCGTACCGCAGGCTGGCCGCGCTCACCGAGGAGTACGAACCGCTGGAGGTGCTCGTCGGCCTGCCGCGCTCGCTGCACGGCGGCGAGGGCCCGGCCGCCGCCAGGGTGCGCGGCTTCGCCGAGAAGCTGGCGCGCCGCGTCCACCCCGTGCCCGTGCGGCTCGTCGACGAACGCATGTCCACGGTGACGGCCTCGCAGAACCTGCGTGCGGCCGGGATGTCGAGCCGCCGGGGCCGATCGGTGGTCGACCAGGTGGCGGCGGTCGTCATCCTCCAGAGTGCGCTGGAAGCCGAACGGGCGTCAGGGGTCGCGCCGGGCGAGAGCGTCGAAGTGGCTATGTGATCGCGATACGGTAACGTTCCGCGCGGACACGGCACCCGTCGTATAAACGCACCGGCGGTCACGCGGCATAGGGGACTGATGACTGACTACGGCCAAAACCCCGGCTCCCAACCCTGGCAGCCCGACGACAGCCTTTACGGCGGGCCCCAGGACTGGTCGGAAGGGCAGCCCGGCACCGGGCACCACCACGGGGGACAGCAGCCGCAGCAGCATTACTACCAGCAGCAGCCGCAGTCCTCCTGGGACCCGGGCCAGACGCCGCAGTACCCCGGCGGCTGGGACACCACCGGCGGCGGGATGCCGCTGGTCGACCCCTACGGCGCGCCCGCGCCGCAGCCCGACTACTACGGCACGCCGGACGCCTACCCGCCGCCGGACCCGCATCCGCGCCGGCCGCAGCCGCACCAGCAGCCCGGGCAGCAGCACCCCGGCCACTACCAGGGGCCCGGCGAGTACCGGGAGCCCGGCGACTACGAGCAGCCCGGGCACCACCGGCAGCCCGGTCAGCACCGGCAGCCGCACCCGCAGCAGCAGCCGCGCCGGCCGCAGCCGGGGCAGCCGGGGCCGGGCGGCCCCCGCGCCCGCGAGGACTGGGACCCCGCCTCCCGCCGGCCGGAGCACGACGACCACCCCTTCTTCGACGACGGCGACCCCGGCGACGACGACGGCGACCACCCCCGCGAGGGCCGCCGCGGCGGCGGCCGGAGCGCCGGCCGCGGACCGGGTCGCGAGCGCCGCGGCGCCAAGCGCCGCAACGGCTGCGCCTGCCTTGTCGTCGCCCTCGTGATCGCCGCCGGCCTCGGCGGCCTCGGCTACGTCGGCTACAACTTCTGGAGCGACCGCTTCGGCGCCCCGGCCGACTACGCGGGCGAGGGCCACGGCAACGTGACCGTGGAGATCCCCGAGGGCGCGACCATCACGCAGATGGGGAACATCCTCAAGGACAAGGGCGTGGTCCAGAGCGTCCAGGCGTTCGTGAACGCCGCCGGCGACAAGCTGCTCCACCCCGGCTCGTACTCCCTGCACAAGGAGATGTCCGGCGCGGCCGCCGTCGAGATGATGCTGAGCCCGGAGGCCGCCAACGCGCTCGTCATCCCCGAGGGCCGGCGCGCGACCGCCGTCTACGCGATGATCGACGAGCACCTCGGGCTTGAGAAGGACACCACCGCCAAGATCGCCGAGAAGGGCGGCCTCGGCCTGCCCGACTGGGCGGAGGGCAACCCCGAGGGCTTCCTGTGGCCGTCCAGCTACTCCGCGGCCGAGGGCACCGACCCCAAGAAGGTGCTGCGCGAGATGGTCGAGCGGGCCAAGGCCAAGTACACCGAGATCGGTCTCGTCGAGAAGGCGGACAAGACGGGCATGACCCCGTACGAGATCCTCACCATCGCCAGCCTCATCGAGGCCGAGGGGCAGTCGAAGGAGGAGTTCGGCAAGGTCTCCCGGGTCATCTACAACCGGCTGAAGCCGGACAACACCGCCACCAACGGCATGCTCCAGTTCGACTCCACCATCAACTACGCCAAGGGCGAGTCGAACCTGAACATCTCCAACCAGGACACGCAGTTCGACTCGCCGTACAACACCTACCTCCACGCCGGCCTGCCGCCCGCGCCCATCGACAACCCCAGCGAGCGGGCCCTCAACGCCGCGCTCGCCCCGACCGAGGGCGACTGGCTGTACTTCGTCACCGTCGAGGAGGGCGACACGCGCTTCACCGCCAGCAAGGAGGAGCACGACCGGAACGTCGCGGAGTTCAACAAGAAGCAGCGCGAGGAGGGCGACTGATGGTCCGGCCCCGGCGCGCGGCGGTCCTCGGCTCGCCCATCGCCCACTCGCTGTCGCCGGTGCTGCACCGCGCCGCGTACGGCGAGCTGGGCCTGTCCGGCTGGACGTACGGCCGCTACGAGGTCGACGAGCGGCGGCTGTCCGGCTTCCTCGACAGCCTTCAGCCGGGGGAGTGGGCCGGGCTCTCGCTGACCATGCCGCTCAAGCGCGCGGTGATCCCGCTGCTCGACGAGGTGAGCGCGACCGCGCGCGCGGTCGAGGCCGTCAACACCGTGGTCCTGCACGACGACGGCCGCCGCTTCGGCGACAACACCGATATCCCGGGCATGGTCGCGGCGCTGCGCGAACGCGGCATCGAGAAGGCCGAGCGCGCCGCCGTCCTCGGCGCCGGCGCCACCGCCTCCTCCGCGCTCGCCGCCCTCGCCACCGTCTGCACGGGGGAGGTCACGGCGTACGTCCGCTCCGCCGCCCGCGCGACCGAGATGGAGCAGTGGGGGGAGCGGCTCGGCGTCCCGGTGCGCTGCGCCGACTGGTCGGAGGCCGCCGCCGCCTTCGGCGCGCCGCTGGTCGTCGCCACCACCCCGGCCGGCGCCACCGACGCCCTCGCCGCCGAGGTCCCGGACCGCCCGGGCGCCCTCTTCGACGTGCTCTACGAGCCGTGGCCGACCCCCCTTGCCGGGGCCTGGGCCACGCACGGCGGCACAGTCGTCGGAGGTCTCGACCTCCTGGTGCACCAGGCGGTGCTGCAGGTCGAGCAGATGACGGGCGTCGCCCGGGCACCGCTGGCGGCCATGCGCGCGGCCGGCGAGGCCGCGCTCGGCTCCCGCGCCGGCTGACCCCGCCCGGCCCGACCGGCCTGCCCCGGACCTCCCGGCGGGCCCCCCGGCGGGCGCGGGAAGGGGGCGCAAGAAGCTGCCTGTCACCCCGTCCAGACTGTGGACCAGGGCCGGTGCGGACACCGCGGCGTGGGAGGATCGAGGCGAGGACACCGCACGGACGAGGGAGCACCGTTGAGCAGGTTGCGCTGGCTGACGGCAGGGGAGTCGCACGGTCCGGCACTGGTCGCGACACTGGAGGGCCTGCCCGCGGGGGTGCCGGTGACCACTGACCTGGTCGCCGACCATCTCGCCCGCCGCCGGCTGGGGTACGGCCGCGGGGCGCGGATGAAGTTCGAGCGCGACGAGGTCACCTTCGTCGGCGGTGTACGCCACGGGCTCACCCTCGGCTCCCCGGTCGCTGTCATGATCGGGAACACCGAGTGGCCCAAGTGGGAGAAGGTCATGGCCGCCGACCCGGTGGACCCGGCCGAGCTGGAGGGCATCGCCCGCAACGCCCCGCTGACCCGCCCCCGCCCGGGCCACGCGGACCTGGCCGGCATGCAGAAGTACAACGTGACGGACGCGCGCCCCATCCTTGAGCGCGCCTCCGCCCGCGAGACCGCGGCCCGCGTCGCGCTGGGCGCCGTGGCCCGTTCGTACCTGAAGGAGACCGCCGGGATCGAGGTGGTCTCGCACGTGGTGGAGCTGGGCGGGGCGAAGGCGCCGTACGGCAGTGTGCCGGTGCCGGCGGACGTGGAGCGGCTGGATGCCGATCCCGTGCGCTGTCTGGACGCCGCGGCGAGCGAGGCGATGGTGGCCGAGATCGATCAGGCGCACAAGGACGGCGACACGCTCGGGGGCGTGGTTGAGGTGGCGGCGTACGGCGTGCCGGTCGGTCTGGGCTCGCATGTGCACTGGGACCGCCGGCTCGACTCCCGGCTGGCGGGGGCGTTGATGGGGATCCAGGCGATCAAGGGCGTGGAGCTGGGTGACGGCTTCGGGCTGGCGCGGGTGCCCGGTTCGCAGGCCCATGACGAGATCGTCGGTGCCGAGGAGGGGATCCGGCGGTCTTCGGGTCGTTCCGGGGGTACCGAGGGCGGGCTGAGTACGGGTGAGCGGCTGCGGGTGCGGGCGGCGATGAAGCCGATCGCGACGGTGCCCCGGGCGCTGGCCACGGTGGATGTCGTCACCGGTGAGGCGACCAGGGCGCATCATCAGCGCTCCGATGTCTGTGCGGTGCCCGCGGCGGGCATCGTGGCGGAGGCGATGGTGGCGCTGGTGCTGGCCGACGCGGTGGCGGAGAAGTTCGGCGGCGACAGCGTCACCGAGACCGCCCGCAACATCCGCGGCTACCTGGAGAATCTGGCCATCCGATGAGCAGCAGCACCGCGGGCCCCGAGCGCCCGGACACCGCAGAGACCGCAGCCACCGAAGCCGGAGCGGCCGGCGCCGACAGCGCAGGGCCCGCGGACGGCCCCGCCGTCGTGCTCGTCGGCCCGCCGGGCGCCGGCAAGTCCACCGTCGGCGCCGTACTCGCCGCCCGTCTCGGCACCACCGTCCGCGACACCGACGAGGACGTCGAGAAGGCCGCCGGCAAGCCCATCCCCGACATCTTCTACGACGACGGCGAGCCCGCCTTCCGCGCCCTGGAGCGCGCCGCCGTACGCGCCGCGCTCGCCGAGCACCCCGGCGTGCTGGCCCTCGGCGGCGGGGCCGTCATGGACACCGGCACCCGCGAGCTGCTCGCCGCGCACCGCGTCGTCTTCCTCGACGTCGAACTGGCCGACGCCGTCAAGCGCGTCGGGCTCGACGTCCCGCGCCCGCTGCTCGCCGTCAACCCGCGCCAGCAGTGGCGCGCCCTGATGGAACAGCGCCGCCCGCACTACACCGAGGTCGCCCGCGCGACCGTCACCACCGCCGGCCGTACGCCGGACGAGGTCGCCCAGCTCGTACTCGCAGCATTGGAGAGCCACCCCGCATGACACCGAGCGCCGAAGGGGCCGAGGTCACCCGCATCCGCGTCGGCGGCACCGCCGGCACGGACCCGTACGAGGCCGTCGTCGGCCGGCGGCTCCTCGGCGAGCTGCCCCGGCTGCTCGGCGAGCGGGCCAAGCGCGTCGCGGTCATCGTGCCGCAGGCGCTCGCCGAGACCGGCGAGGGGCTGCGCGCGGACCTGGCCGGCGAGGGGTACGAGGCCGTCCTCATCCAGGTGCCGAACGCCGAGGAGGCGAAGACCGCCGAGGTCGCCGCCTACTGCTGGCGGGCCCTCGGCCAGTCCGGCTTCACCCGCAGCGACGCCGTCGTCGGCGTCGGCGGCGGCGCCACCACGGACCTCGCCGGGTTCGTGGCCGCGACCTGGCTGCGCGGCGTGCGCTGGGTCGCGGTGCCGACGACCGTGCTCGGCATGGTGGACGCGGCGGTCGGCGGCAAGACCGGCATCAACACCGCGGAGGGCAAGAACCTCGTCGGCGCCTTCCACCCGCCGGCCGGGGTGCTGTGCGACCTCGCCGCGCTGGACTCCCTCGGCGTCCACGACTACGTCTCCGGCCTCGCCGAGGTCGTCAAGGCGGGCTTCATCGCCGACCCGGCGATCCTGGAGCTGATCGAGGCCGACCCGGAGGGCGCCCGCAGCCCCGCCGGTGCGCACACCGCCGAGCTGGTCGAGCGCGCGATCCGGGTCAAGGCCGAGGTGGTCTCCGCGGACCTCAAGGAGTCGGGTCGCAGGGAGATCCTCAACTACGGGCACACCCTCGGCCACGCGATCGAGAAGAACGAGCGCTACAGGTGGCGGCACGGCGCGGCCGTCTCGGTCGGCATGGTCTTCGCCGCCGAGCTGGGCCGCATCGCCGGCCGCCTCGACGACGCCACCGCCGACCGGCACCGCGCGGTGCTCCGCGCCCTCGGGCTGCCCGTGACCTACCGCGGCGACCAGTGGCCCAAGCTGCTGCAGACGATGAAGGTCGACAAGAAGACCCGCGGCGACGTGCTGCGCTTCATCGTCCTCGACGGGCTGGCCAAGCCCGCCGTGCTGGAGGGACCCGACCCGGCGATGCTGCTCGCCGCGCACGCCGAGATCGCGGCGGGCGCCGAGGAGGGCGCCGCATGACGCGCGTGCTGGTGCTCAACGGGCCGAACCTGGGCCGCCTCGGCTCCCGCGAGCCCGATGTCTACGGCGCCACGTCGTACGCCGGGCTCGTCGAGCAGTGCACGACGCTCGGCAAGGAGCTGGGGTTCGAGGTCGACGTACGGGAGACCAACGACGAGGGCGAGATGATCCGCTGGCTGCACGAGGCCGCGGACGGCCGGCTGCCGGTGGTGATCAACCCCGGTGCCTTCACCCACTACTCGTACGGGATGCGGGACGCGGCGGCGCAGCGCACGGCGCCGCTGATCGAGGTGCACATCTCCAACCCGCACGCCCGGGAGGAGTTCCGGCACACCTCGGTGATCGCCGCGGTGGCCTCCGGCACGGTCGCGGGCTTCGGCCTCGGCTCGTACCGGCTGGCGCTGCGCGCGCTTGCCGAGCAGTTGGCCTCCTCCTGAACCGGCGCACCCGCCCCGGACGCCCGCCCGGCACGGGCCGTCGAACAGGAACGCCGCTACCAGACGCCGGAGTTCCGGGTCTTCCCCGGTACGAAGCCGTAACCTCACCGTGCCCGCCGCGGATAGGAGGGGAGGGGCGGCTGAGCCCCCGTCAGAAACGACGACGAGGAGGAGCACGGATGCGGGTTTGGGCACGGGTGGCGGTCGCGGTGGCCGCGGCGCCGGCGGGCGTGGTGCTGCCGGCCGGCGTCGCGGCCGCCGACGAGCACTACAACGGCACGGTCACGAGCGGATCGAGTTTCGCGCTGCTGCGCACCGGGCAGATCGACGATCCGATGGAGGACGTGCTGGAGCACACCCTTCTCCTCGGCGGAAACCACACCTGGGACTAGGGTCGCGCGCGGCTCCTGGCAGGATCGTTCCCACCGCGGCGGGTCGTCCGGGTACCGTGCGGGGCTACGGGCCCCGGACGGCCGTACGGCCATGACCAGCCGGGGTGCCGGGACGTGACGGGTGACAGAGCGAGGGTGCACGGAATGCAGCACGCAGTGGGGGTTCCGCAGCCGCCCCAGGGCAGACCTGGGCCGGGCGGCCCGCCGCCGGCGGCCGGGCCGCACGACGCGGTGGAGACGACCGGCCATCTGAAGCTCCCGGTCGGCGGCCCGGTCACCCTGCCCAGCCCGCCGCCCGCGCGCATGCCGCACGGCGCACCGCCGCCGACGGTGGCGGTGCTGCTCATCGGCCCGGCCGGGGCCGGCAAGACCACCGTGGCCCGGCACTGGGCGGACACCCGCCGGGCGCCGACCGCGCACATCAGCCTCGACGACGTGCGCGAGTGGGTGCGGGCCGGGTTCGCCGACCCGCAGGCCGGCTGGACGGACCACTCCGAGGCGCAGTACCGGCTGGCCCGCCGCACCTGCGGCTTCGCCGCCCGCAACTTCCTTGCCAACGGCATCTCCTGCATCCTGGACGACGCGGTCTTCCCCGACCGCCCGGTGGTCGGCCTCGGCGGCTGGAAGCGGCACGTCGGCCCCGGGCTGCTGCCCGTGGTGCTGCTGCCGGGCCTGGAGTCCGTCCTCGCCCGCAACGCCGCGCGCACCGGCAACCGGCGGCTGGCGGACGAGGAGGTCGCCCGCATCCACGGCCGGATGGCCGGCTGGTACGGGTCCGGCCTGCCCATCATCGACAACTCGCGCCACGACGTGCCCGCCACGGTCCGGATGCTCGACGAGGTCGTGGGCCGCAGCCTGGCGAGCCCGCCGGCCTGGTAGCCCCGGGGCCGCACCCGGCCGCCGCCCGGCGGGCGCCGTGCCCGTACGGACGCGCTCGGGCGGCCCCGGACGCCCGGGCGCCCTAGGCTCGGGGCATGCCCGAGGTGCACGCTGCCCGCCGTACCCGACTGCGCTCCCACTGCGAGGCGGCCGGCAGCGACGCCGTGCTCGTCTCCCGGCCGGCGAACATCAGCTATCTCACCGGCTGCGCCCCGCCGGGCTCCGTCCTGCTGCTCGGCGCCGGCGAGGACCTGCTCGTCCGGCCCGGCGACCCCGCGCAGGACCCGGCCGGCGCCCCGCAGCCCGACGACCTGCGCGTCCACTCCCTCGGCGGCCCCGACGGCGACGCCGCGGTCGCGGCCACCGGGCTCGCCGCCGCCGGCGGCGCCACCGCGCTGGCCGTCGAGGAGCACCACCTGACGGTGGCCCGGCACCGCGCGCTGGCGTCCGTCGCGCCGCGGCTCGCGCTGACCGACCTGGCCCGCGCCGTGGAGCAGCAGCGGCTCGTCAAGGACGACGAGGAGATCGCCTGCCTGCGGATCGCCGCCGAGATCGGCGACCAGGCGCTCGGCGAACTGCTGGAGTCGATCCTCGTGGGCCGCACCGAACGGCACCTGGCGCTGGAGCTGGAGCGGCGGCTGGTCGACCACGGCGCCGAGGGTCCGGCGTTCCCCACCGCCGTGGGCACCGGGCCGCACGCCGGCCGTGCCGGGCACGTGCCCACGGACCGGCGGGTGGAGGAGGGCGACTTCCTCACCGTCTGCCTGGGCGCGCGCTACCGCGGCTACCGCTGCGAGATCGGCCGCACCTTCGTCGTCGGCACCGCCCCGGACGACTGGCAGATCGAGCTGTACGACCTGGTCTTCGCCGCCCAGCGGGCCGGCCGGGAGGCGCTGACGCCGGGCGTGGAGTACCGCGACGTGGACCGGGCGGCGCGGCAGGTGCTCACCGCCGCCGGCCACGGCGACGGGGTCGGGCCGTTCACCGGGCACGGGGTCGGACTGGAAATCGACGAGGACCCGCGGCTGGCCCCGGCGTCGATGGGTAAACTGGACGCTCGTGTGCCGGTCACCGTCGAGCCGGGAGTCCATCTCCCCGGCCGGGGCGGGGTCCGGATCGACGACACGCTCGTCGTCCGCTCGCAGGCGGACGGCGGTCCCGAGCTACTCACCATCACGACCAAGGAACTGCTCGCGCTCTGACCCCGGCCGGGTCGCAGGCGAATCCGGGCCTCCTCGGTCGTCCACGCAGTCCAGGAGATTTCGCGACGTGGCCACCACGAACGACCTCAAGAACGGCTTGGTGCTCAAGCTCGACGGCGACCAGCTCTGGTCCGTCGTCGAGTTCCAGCACGTCAAGCCCGGCAAGGGCCCTGCATTCGTCCGTACGAAGCTGAAGAACGTGCTCTCCGGCAAGACCGTCGACAAGACGTTCAACGCCGGGGTGAAGGTCGAGACGGCCACCGTCGACCGAAGGGACATGCAGTTCTCGTACAAGGACGGCGAGTACTTCGTCTTCATGGACATGGAGACGTACGACCAGCTGCACGTCGACCCCAAGACCGTCGGCGACACCGCCAACTACCTGCTGGAGGGCTTCGACACGACCGTGGCGCTGCACGAGGGCACGCCGCTGTACGTCGAGCTGCCCGCGGCCGTCGAGCTGACCGTCGCCCAGACCGACCCGGGCGTGCAGGGCGACCGCTCCACCGGCGGCACCAAGCCGGCCGAGCTGGAGACGGGCTTCTCCATCCAGGTCCCGCTGTTCATCTCCACCGGCGAGAAGATCAAGGTCGACACCCGCTCCGGCGAGTACCTCGGCCGCGTGAGCGGCTGACGTGGCCGCACGGAACACGGCTCGCAAGCGCGCGTTCCAGATCATCTTCGAGTCCGACCAGCGCGGCGCGCCGGCGGGGCAGGTGCTGCAGGACTGGATCCGGCTGGGCCTGACCGATCCCCGCCAGCCGCCGGTCGGCGACTTCACGCGGCGGCTCGTCGAGGGTTACGCGGAGCACTCCGCCCGCATCGACGAGCTGCTCGGTTCGTACGCGGTCGGCTGGACCCTGGACCGGATGCCGGTCGTGGACCGCAGCATCCTGCGGCTGGGGGCGTACGAGCTGATCTGGGAGGACGAGACCCCGGACGCGGTGGCGATCGACGAGGCGGTGCAGCTGACGAAGGAGTTCTCCACGGACGACTCGCCCGGCTTCGTCAACGGGCTGCTGGGGCGGCTGCAGGAGCTGAAGCCGCGGCTGCGCCGGGACGGCGGGCCGGCCGGCGAGGCCGCCCCGGAGACGGACTAGCCGGCCCGCCTCGCCCCGCCACGTACACCGCCGACGGCGGAGCGGGCCCCGCCCCGGGGCCCGCTCCGCCGACGGCGGCACGTTTCTGCTGGTGGGGTGCGGGTCAGGCGTCCTCGTGGACCACGACCGCACGGCGGGCGTCGGCGTCCAGGACGCCCCAGCCGATCAGCTGCTCGGTCAGCACCGACGGCGACTGGTCGTAGATCACCGCGAGCGTGCGCAGGTCGTCCTGGCGGATCGAGAGGACCTTGCCGTTGTAGTCCCCGCGCTGGCTCTGGATCGTCGCCGCGTAACGCTGCAGGGGGCCCGCCTTCTCGGCGGGGATCTGGGCCAGGCGCTCCAGGTCCAGCACGAGCTTCGGCGGCGGCTCCGCCGCCCCGCCGGGCGCCGAACCCGGGAGAAGCTCCTGCACCGGCACCCCGTAGAAGTCCGCCAGCTCCGCCAGGCGCTGCACGGTGACCGCACGGTCCCCGCGCTCGTACGACCCGACGACGACGGCCTTCCAGCGCCCCTGGGACTTCTCCTCCACGCCGTGCAGTGAGAGGCCCTGCTGGGTACGGATGCCCCGGAGCTTGGCCCCGAGCTGTTTGGCGTATTCGCTGGACATATGGCTCCCCGGACGACAGTCTGGTAACTCATTGTGAGGTTACGCAGCGTAACTTGGCTTCGTCAAGCGGAAGATTCATCCGGCCGCCACCCATCAGGGTGGTGCTCCCGCGGCGGCGGGGCGCCGGGAGCCCGGCGCCGGGGCCGTCCCGCCGCGCTGTTACGGTGGAGGGGACCTGACGTCCTTTAACGCCCGTCCCGTGAGGCGGGGAAGGGGGTCCTTTCCGTATGGACACGCATGACACCGGCAGCCCTGACCCGGCCCGGCCCGTCCTGGAGGCGCCGGACATCCAGCGGGTGCTGACCCGCATCGCCCACGAGATCGTGGAGCGCACCAAGGGCGCCCACGACGTGGTGCTCCTGGGGATTCCGACCCGCGGCGTGTGGCTCGGCCACCGGCTCGCCGCGAAGCTCGAAGAAATCACCGGCAGGAAGTTCGGCCACTCGGGCGTCGGCTCGCTCGACATCACCATGTACCGCGACGACCTGCGCATGGGCCCGCCCCGCGCGCTGGCCCGCACGGACATCCCGGCGGAGGGGATCGACGGCCGGCTGGTCGTGCTCGTGGACGACGTGCTCTTCTCCGGCCGCACCATCCGCGCGGCGCTCGACGCGCTGAACGACATCGGCAGACCGCGCGCCGTGCAGCTCGCCGTCCTCGTCGACCGCGGCCACCGCGAGCTGCCCATCCGCGCCGACTACGTCGGCAAGAACCTCCCCACGTCGCTGCGGGAGACGGTCCGCGTCCAGCTCACCGAGCAGGACGGCCGCGACGCCGTGCTGCTCGGCTCCAAGTAGGACGCCCGCCCCGCCCCGCCGGGTCACCGGGCGGACGCCCCCGTGACCCGCCGTGCGCGAACCGCCGCACCCCCCGACACCCCGGAGCACCCAGTGAAGCGCCATCTCATCTCGGCCGCCGACCTGTCCCGCGACGACGCCGTGCTGATCCTCGACACCGCCGAGGAACTGGCCCGGATCGCGGACCGGCCCATCAAGAAGCTGCCCACCCTGCGCGGCCGCACGGTGGTGAACCTCTTCTACGAGGACTCCACCCGCACCCGCATCTCCTTCGAGGCCGCCGCCAAGCGGCTCTCCGCCGACGTCATCAACTTCTCCGCCAAGGGCTCGTCCGTCTCCAAGGGCGAGTCGCTGAAGGACACCGCCCTGACCCTGGAGGCGATGGGCGCGGACGCCGTCGTCATCCGCCACCACGACTCCGGCGCCCCGCACCGGCTCGCCACCTCCGGCTGGATCAACGGCTCCGTCGTCAACGCCGGTGACGGCACCCACGAGCACCCCACGCAGGCGCTCCTCGACGCCTTCACCATGCGCCGCCATCTCGAACCCGGCACGGGCGGCGGCCTCGACGGCCGCCGGATCACGGTCGTCGGGGACATCCTGCACAGCCGGGTCGCCCGCTCGAACGTGCTCCTGCTGCACACCCTCGGCGCCCAGGTCACCCTCGTCGCGCCGCCCACGCTGGTGCCGGTCGGCGTGGCGACCTGGCCGTGCGAGGTCTCGTACGACCTGGACGCCGTGCTGCCGAAGTCCGACGCCGTGATGATGCTGCGGGTGCAGCGGGAGCGGATGAACGCCGCGTTCTTCCCGACCGAGCGCGAGTACGCCCGCCGCTACGGCCTCGACGGCGACCGGATGGCGCGCATGCCCGAGCACGCCCTCGTCATGCACCCGGGCCCGATGAACCGCGGCATGGAGATCACCGCCGAGGTCGCCGACTCGCCCCGCTGCACCGCGGTCGAGCAGGTGGCCAACGGCGTGTCCATCCGCATGGCCGTGCTCTACCTGCTGCTCGGCGGCGCCTCCCCGGGAGAGGCCCCCGCCGCGGGCACGTCCGCCGCCCCGTCCGCCGCCCCGTCCGCCACTCTGTCCGCCCCGACCACCGCCCGTACCGAGGAGACCGACCGATGAGCAAGACCCTGATCCGCGGCGCGCAGGTCCTCGGCGGCGAGGCGCGGGACGTACTGGTCGACGGCGAGACGATCGCCGCGGTCGGCGAGCCCGGCGCGGCGCTGCCGGCCGACGGCGCCGAGGTCGTCGAGGCCGCCGGGCACGTCCTGCTGCCCGGCCTGGTCGACCTGCACACCCACCTGCGCGAGCCCGGCCGCGAGGACTCCGAGACCGTCCTGACCGGCACCCGCGCCGCCGCCCGCGGCGGCTTCACCGCCGTGCACGCGATGGCCAACACCTTCCCCGTCGCCGACACCGCGGGCGTCGTCGAGCAGGTCTGGCGGCTCGGCCGCGAGTCCGGCTACTGCGACGTGCAGCCCGTCGGCGCGGTCACGGTGGGCCTGGAGGGCAAGCAGCTCGCCGAGCTGGGCGCCATGCACGAGTCGGCGGCCGGCGTCGTCGTCTTCTCCGACGACGGCAAGTGCGTCGACGACGCCGTGATCATGCGCCGGGCGCTGGAGTACGTGAAGGCGTTCGACGGCGTCGTCGCGCAGCACGCGCAGGAGCCGCGGCTGACCGAGGGCGCCCAGATGAACGAGGGCGTCGTCTCCGCCGAGCTGGGCCTCGGCGGCTGGCCGGCCGCCGCCGAGGAGTCGGTCATCGCCCGCGACGTGCTGCTCGCCGCGCACGTCGACTCGCGGGTGCACGTCTGCCACCTGTCCACCGCCGGCTCGGTGGAGATCGTGCGCTGGGCGAAGTCCAAGGGCTGGCGCGTCACCGCCGAGGTCACCCCGCACCACCTGCTGCTCACCGACGAGCTGGTCCGCTCCTACGACCCCGTCTACAAGGTCAACCCGCCGCTGCGCACCGAGACCGACGTGCGCGCGCTGCGCGAGGCGCTGGCCGACGGCACCATCGACTGCGTCGCCACCGACCACGCCCCGCACCCGCAGGAGGACAAGGACTGCGAGTGGGCCGCCGCCGCCATGGGGATGGTCGGCCTGGAGACGGCGCTGTCCGTCGTCCAGCAGACGATGGTCGACACCGGCCTGCTGGACTGGTCCGGCGTCGCCGACCGGATGTCCCACCGGCCCGCCGCCATCGGCCGCCTCGACGGCCACGGCCGCCCGGTCGCCCCCGGCGAGCCCGCCAACCTCACCCTGCTCGATCCGGCCTACCGTGGTCGGGTGGACCCGCACCGCTTCGTCTCCCGCAGCCGCAACACCCCCTACGCGGACCGCGAGCTGCCGGGCCGGGTCACGCACACGTTCCTGCGCGGCCGGGCCACCCTCGCCGGGGGTGAGCCCGCGTGACGCTCGCCACCCTGCTCGCCGACGAACGGCAGTCGCAGCCCGTGACCGACTGGGCGGCCCGCATCGGCTGGATCGGCGGCCTGCTCCTCTTCATCGCGCTGGTCTACTGGCTCATGCGCGAGGGCTGGAAGTGGCGCGGCCAGCTCCAGTCCGGCATTCCGGACCTGCCGCGGATCCCCGACGAGCCCGGCCCGGCGCGCCTGACGCTGACCGGCCGCTACCACGGCACCACCACCGCCGGGCAGTGGCTCGACCGCATCGTCGCGCACGGGCTGGGCGTACGCAGCCGCGTCGAGCTGACCCTCACCGAGCAGGGCCTCGCGGTCGTACGCCCCGGGGCCACGGACTTCTTCGTCCCCGCCGCGCACCTGCGCGGCGCCCGGCTCGACAAGGCCATCGCCGGCAAGGTCCTCACCGAGGGCGGCCTGCTGGTGATCACCTGGGAGCACGGCGGCGCGGAGTACGACTCCGGGTTCCGCTCCGCGCGCGCCGCCGAGCACGCCGCCTGGGTGGCGGCGCTCGCCGGGCCGGCCGCGGAACCCGCTCGCGGCGCCGGCGCCGCCGCCGCGAGCACCGACGACGGCACCACCACGGAAGGCCAACGATGAGCGCAACCCACCGCGGCCACGGGAGTCCCGCCGTACTCGTCCTCGAGGACGGCCGCAGCTTCCGCGGCCGGGCCTACGGAGCGACGGGGGAGACGTTCGGCGAAGCCGTGTTCTCCACCGGCATGACCGGCTACCAGGAGACCCTGACCGACCCCTCGTACCACCGCCAGGTCGTCGTCATGACCGCCCCGCACGTCGGCAACACCGGCGTCAACGACGAGGACGCCGAGTCCGCCCGCATCTGGGTCTCCGGCTACGTCGTCCGCGACCCCGCCCGCGTCCCCTCCAGCTGGCGCGCCACCCGCTCCCTCGACGAGGAGCTGCGCCGCCAGGGCGTCGTCGGCATCTCCGGCGTCGACACCCGCGCGATCACCCGCCACCTGCGCGAGCGCGGCGCCATGCGCGTCGGCATCTTCTCCGGCGACCGGGTCGCCGACCCGGAGGCGATGCTCGCCCGGGTGCGGGTGCAGGAGCCGATGGCGGGCGCCGACCTCGCGCCCGAGGTCGCCACCGGGGAGCCGTACGTCGTCCCCGCGGCGGGCGCGAAGCGCTTCACCGTCGCCGCGCTGGACCTGGGCATCAAGGGCATGACGTCGCGGCGCATGGCCGAGCGCGGCATCGAGGTGCACGTGCTGCCCGGCACCGCCTCGGTCGAGGAGGTCTACGCCGTGCAGCCCGACGGCGTGTTCCTCTCCAACGGCCCCGGCGACCCGGCCGCCGCCGACCTCACCGTGGTCCGCGCGGTGCTGGAGCGCGGCACCCCGCTGTTCGGCATCTGCTTCGGCAACCAGCTCCTCGGCCGCGCGCTGGGCTTCGGCACGTACAAGCTGAAGTACGGCCACCGGGGCATCAACCAGCCCGTCCAGGACCGCACCACCGGCCGCGTCGAGGTCACCGCGCACAACCACGGCTTCGCCGTGGACGCGCCCCTCGACACCGTCGCGGACACCCCCTACGGGCGCGCCGAGGTCAGCCACGTGTGCCTCAACGACCGGGTCGTCGAGGGGCTCAGGCTCCTGGACCGGCCGGCGTTCTCCGTCCAGTACCACCCCGAGGCGGCCGCGGGTCCGCACGACGCGGCGTATCTCTTCGACCGCTTCGTCCGGCTCATGGCAGAGCAGGCGGAGCAGACAGAGCCGGCCGCCCAGGCAGAACAGGGAGCCCAGCGTGCCTAAGCGCACCGACATCCGGTCCGTCCTGGTCATCGGCTCGGGCCCGATCGTCATCGGGCAGGCCGCCGAGTTCGACTACTCCGGCACCCAGGCGTGCCGCGTGCTCAAGGACGAGGGCCTGCGGGTCATCCTCGTCAACTCCAACCCGGCGACGATCATGACCGACCCGGAGATCGCCGACGCCACGTACGTCGAGCCGATCACCCCCGAGTTCGTCGAGAAGATCATCGCGCGCGAGCGCCCCGACGCCCTGCTGCCCACCCTCGGCGGGCAGACCGCGCTCAACACCGCGGTCTCGCTGCACGACGGGGGGGTGCTGGAGAAGTACGGCGTGGAGCTGATCGGCGCCAACGTCGCGGCCATCCAGAAGGGCGAGGACCGCGACCGGTTCAAGGAGGTCGTCGCGGCGGTCCGCCGCAGCACCGGGTACGGCGAGTCCGCCCGCTCGGTGATCTGCCACTCCATGGACGAGGTGCTGGCCGGCGTCGACGGCCTCGGCGGCTACCCCGTCGTCGTGCGCCCCTCCTTCACCATGGGCGGCGCCGGCTCCGGCTTCGCCCACGACGAGGAGGAGCTGCGCCGCATCGCCGGCCAGGGGCTCGCGCTCTCGCCCACCACCGAGGTGCTGCTGGAGGAGTCCATCCTCGGGTGGAAGGAGTACGAGCTGGAGCTGATGCGCGACAAGCACGACAACGTCGTGGTCGTCTGCTCCATCGAGAACCTCGACCCCATGGGCGTGCACACCGGCGACTCCGTCACCGTCGCGCCGGCGATGACGCTGACCGACCGCGAGTACCAGATCCTGCGCGACATCGGCATCGCCGTCATCCGCGAGGTCGGCGTCGACACCGGCGGCTGCAACATCCAGTTCGCGGTCGACCCCGCCGACGGCCGGGTCGTCGTCATCGAGATGAACCCGCGCGTCTCCCGCTCCTCGGCGCTCGCCTCCAAGGCCACCGGCTTCCCGATCGCCAAGATCGCCGCGAAGCTGGCCGTCGGCTACACCCTCGACGAGATCCCCAACGACATCACCCGCGAGACCCCCGCGTCCTTCGAGCCCACGCTCGACTACGTGGTGGTGAAGGTGCCCCGCTTCGCGTTCGAGAAGTTCCCGGCCGCCGACGCGACGCTCACCACCACCATGAAGTCGGTCGGCGAGGCCATGGCCATCGGCCGCAACTTCACCGAGGCGCTCAACAAGGCGCTGCGCTCCGTCGAGAAGAAGGGCGCCCCGTTCGACTTCGCGGGCCCGCCGCCCGGCCCCGAGGAGAAGGCCGGGCTGCTGGCGCGGGCGGCCGTGCCCACCGACGGCCGGCTGAACACCGTGATGGCCGCGATCCGGGCCGGCGCCACGGAGGCGGAGGTGCACGAGGCGACGCGGATCGACCCCTGGTTCGTCGACCAGCTCTTCCTGATCAACGAGATCGCCGACGAGCTGGCCGGCGCGGACCACCTCGACCCCGGGCTCCTCGCGTACGCGAAGCGGCACGGCTTCTCCGACGCCCAGATCGCCGGGGTGCGCGGGCTGCGCGAGGACGTGGTGCGCGAGGTGCGGCACGCGCTGGGCGTACGCCCGGTGTACAAGACGGTCGACACCTGCGCCGCCGAGTTCGCCGCCCGCACCCCGTACCTGTACTCCAGCTACGACGAGGAGACCGAGGTCGCCCCGCGCGAGCGGCCCGCCGTGATCATCCTCGGCTCCGGCCCCAACCGCATCGGCCAGGGCATCGAGTTCGACTACTCCTGCGTCCACGCCTCCTTCGCCCTCGGCGCGGCGGGGTACGAGACGGTGATGGTCAACTGCAACCCGGAGACGGTCTCCACCGACTACGACACCTCCGACCGGCTGTACTTCGAGCCGCTGACGCTGGAGGACGTGCTGGAGGTCGTGCACGCCGAGACCCAGGCGGGCCCGGTCGCCGGCGTCCTCGTCCAGCTCGGCGGGCAGACCCCGCTGGGCCTGGCGCAGGCGCTCAAGGACAACGGCGTGCCGGTCGTGGGCACGTCGCCCGAGGCCATCCACGCCGCCGAGGACCGCGGCACGTTCGGCCGCGTGCTCGCCGACGCCGGGCTGCCGGCACCGAAGTACGGCACCGCGTTCTCCTTCGCCGAGGCCAAGCGGATCGCCGCCGGGATCGGCTACCCGGTCATGGTGCGCCCGTCGTACGTGCTCGGCGGGCGCGGCATGGAGATCGTCTACGACGAGCCGGCGCTGGCCGCGTACCTGGAGCGGCACGCCGGGCTCATCTCCGAACACCCCGTGCTCGTGGACCGGTTCCTCGACGACACCATCGAGATCGACGTCGACGCGCTCTACGACGGCCACGAGCTGTACCTCGGCGGCGTCATGGAGCACATCGAGGAGGCCGGCATCCACTCCGGCGACTCCGCCTGTGCACTGCCCCCCATCACCCTCGGCGGGCACGACATCAAGCGGCTGCGCACCTCCACCGAGGCCATCGCCCGCGGCGTCGGCGTCCGCGGACTGATCAACATCCAGTTCGCGCTGGCCGGGGACATCCTCTACGTGCTGGAGGCCAACCCGCGCGCCTCGCGCACCGTCCCCTTCACCTCCAAGGCCACCGCCGTGCCGCTGGCCAAGGCCGCCGCCCGCATCTCGCTCGGCGCCACCGTCGCCGAGCTGCGCGCGGAGGGCATGCTGCCGGCCGCCGGCGACGGCGGCACGCTGCCGCTGGACGCGCCGATCTCGGTGAAGGAGGCCGTGCTGCCGTGGACGCGCTTCCGCGACATCCGCGGCCGCGGGGTCGACACCGTGCTCGGCCCGGAGATGCGCTCCACCGGCGAGGTCATGGGCATCGACGGCGTCTTCGGCACGGCGTACGCCAAGTCGCAGGCCGCCGCGTACGGCGCGCTGCCCACCCGTGGGCGGGCGTTCGTCTCGGTCGCCAACCGCGACAAGCGCGCGATGGTCTTCCCGGCCCGCGAGCTGGTCCAGCACGGCTTCGAGCTGCTGGCCACCTCCGGCACCGCCGAGGTGCTGCGCCGCAACGGCATCGCCGCGACCGTCGTGCGCAAGCACTCGGAGGGCCCGGGGCCGGGCGGCGAGCGGACGATCGTGCAGCTCATCCACGACGGCGACGTCGACCTCATCGTCAACACCCCGTACGGGACCGGGGGCCGGCTCGACGGCTACGACATCCGCACCGCCGCCGTCGCCCGCGGCGTGCCGTGCCTGACGACGGTGCAGGCGCTGGCCGCCGCCGTCCAGGGCATCGAGGCGCTGACCCGCGGCGAGGTGGGGGTGCGCTCCCTGCAGGAACACGCCGGCCACCTCACCGAGGCCCGCGCCCGGTAGCCGCCCGCCTCTCCGACCACCCGCCCCTCCTCCGCGCCCACCCGCAGCCCCGCGCCCCCGCCGGCCGGCGACCGAGCCGCCGGCGGGGACACGGGCCCCGAAGCAGCCGAAGGCCCCATGTACCCCTTCCTCTTCCACAGCGTCTTCGCCCGGATGGACCCCGAGCGGGCCCACGGCCTGGCGTTCGCGGCCATCCGCGGCGCCGCCGCCGCGCCCGGCGTGCGCAGCGCCGTGCGGCTCACCGCCGCGCCCCGCCACCCCGAGCTGCGCGTCCGCGCGCTCGGCATCGACTTCCCCGGCCCGTTCGGGCTCGCCGCGGGCTTCGACAAGAACGCGGTCGGGATCGACGGGCTGACGATGCTCGGCTTCGACTTCGTCGAGGTCGGCACCGTCACCGCCCGCCCCCAGGCCGGCAACGAGCCGACCCGGCTGTTCCGGCTGATCCCGGACCGGGCGCTGGTGAACCGGATGGGGTTCAACAACGACGGCTCCGCCGCCGTCGCCGCCCGCCTCGCCCGCCGGAGGTACGGCAGGCGCACCCCGTACCGGCCGAACGCCGTCGTCGGCGTCAACATCGGCAAGAACAAGTCCGTCCCCGAATCGGGTGCCGTCCAGGACTACGTCACCGCCACCGAGCGGCTCGCCGGCCACGCCGACTACCTCGTCGTCAACGTGTCCTCGCCCAACACGCCCGGGCTGCGCGACCTCCAGGCCGTCCGCCACCTGCGCCCGCTGCTCGCGGCCGTCCGCGCCGCCGCCGACCTCCCCCACAGCCCTGAGGGCAGGGGCGCTGCCCCCGCCGGCACCGCCGCCCGGCCGGGCGCGCCGGGGCCGCCCGCGCGCGTACCGCTGCTGGTCAAGATCGCCCCCGACCTGGCCGACGAGGACGTCGACGAGGTCGCCGACCTGGCCCTGGAGCTGGGCCTCGACGGCATCATCGCCACCAACACCACCGTCGCCCGCGACGGCCTGACCACCGCGGCGGACCGCGTCGCGGCCATCGGCGCCGGCGGCCTGTCCGGAGCCCCGCTGCGCGACCGCGCCCTCGACGTGCTGCGCCGCCTCCACGCCCGCGTGGGCGGCCCCGACGAGCACGGCATCGTGCTCGTCGGGGCCGGCGGCATCGAGACCGCCGAGCACGCCTGGGAGCGCATCCTGGCCGGCGCCACCCTCGTCCAGGGCTACAGCGGCTTCGTCTACGAGGGCCCGCTGTGGCCCCGCAGGATCCACCGCGGCCTGGCGGAGCTGCTGGCCGCCTCCCCGTACGCCACCCTCGCCGACGCCGTCGGCGCAGACGCAAGGAAGGCGAGCACATGACCCCCGAGCCCTCCGAGCCCTCCGAGCCCCCCGAGTCCTCCGAGTCCTCCGAGTCCTTCGGCCACCGGCTGCGCCGCGCGCGGGACACCCGCGGCCCGCTGTGCGTCGGCATCGACCCGCACGCCGCCCTGCTGGCCCGCTGGGGGCTGCCGGACGACCCGGCGGGCCTGGAGCGGTTCACGATGACCGCCGTCGAGGCGCTGGCCGACCGCGTCGCCGTGCTGAAGCCGCAGTCCGCCTTCTTCGAGCGCTTCGGCTCCCGCGGCGTCGCCGTCCTGGAGAAGGCCGTCACGGTGGCGCGCGCCGCCGGGGCGCTGGTCCTCATGGACGCCAAGCGCGGCGACATCGGCTCCACGATGGCCGGCTACGCCGCCGCGTACCTCGACAAGGACGCGCCGCTGCGCTCCGATGCGCTGACCGTCACGCCCTACCTCGGGTACGAGTCGCTGCGCCCGGCGCTGGACGCCGCCCACGCCGCCGGCGCCGGCGTGTTCGTCGTCACCCTCACCTCCAACCCGGAGGGCGGCGAGGTGCAGCGCGCCGCCGTCCGGGGGACGGCCGGCGGCGCGCGGACCGTCGCGCAGACGGTGCTCGACCACATCGCCGCCGAGAACCGCGGCGCCGCGCCGTTCGGCTCGGTCGGCGCCGTCGTCGGCGCCACCCTCGCCGAGGCGGACGCGGACCTGGTGGTGGGCGGCCCGCTGCTCGCCCCCGGCATCGGCGCCCAGGGCGCCGCGCCCGCCGACCTCCCGCGCGTCTTCGGCGCCGCGCTGCCCCAAGTGCTGCCGAGCGCAAGCCGGTCGGTGCTGGCGCACGGACCGGATATCGCGAGGCTGCGGGCGGCGGCCGAACAGTTGGCCGACGACGTACGAAACGTATCCTCATAAACCGGGTGATATACCCAGAACTTGCCGCGGAACTTGAGTCTGACCAGGACTTTTCATCTGTTCTCGCTGACTGGCGCGGTCTCGGCCGCTAGTCTCCGTCATCAGAGCGCGGGCACCAGCGCGTTGCTCGTTGCTCCGCAGGTGCGGGGCCACTAGGTTCCACACCGTTCCATATCCGATTAGTTCGACATCCGAGGTGACGTAGGCGTGGCTCTTCCGCCCCTTACCCCTGAACAGCGCGCAGCCGCGCTCGAGAAGGCCGCAGCGGCTCGCCGGGAGCGCGCCGAGGTCAAGAATCGGCTGAAGCACTCCGGCGCTTCCCTGCACGACGTGATCAAGCAGGGCCAGGAGAACGACGTCATCGGCAAGATGAAGGTCTCCGCCCTGCTTGAGTCCATGCCCGGTGTGGGCAAGGTGCGCGCCAAGCAGATCATGGAGCGCCTCGGCATCTCCGAGAGCCGCCGGGTGCGCGGTCTGGGCTCCAACCAGATCGCCTCGCTTGAGCGCGAGTTCGGCAGCACCGGTTCCTGACGGTCCGGGGCACTCCCGGAAACCGGGATAATCGCTGCATGAGTACAGCTGTCTCCCGGGGGGCGGCCCCCGTCCCGCCGGCAGGTCGTCCGCGGCTGACCGTGCTCTCCGGCCCCTCCGGGGTCGGCAAGAGCACGGTCGTCGCGCATCTGCGCAAGGTCCATCCCGAGGTGTGGCTCTCGGTCTCCGCGACGACCCGCAGACCGCGCCCCGGCGAACGCCACGGCGTCCAGTACTTCTTCGTCAGCGACGACGAGTTCGACAAGCTCGTCGCCAACGGGGAGCTGCTGGAGTGGGCGGAGTTCTCCGGCAACCGGTACGGCACGCCCCGCCGGCCCGTGCTGGAGCGGCTCGACGCCGGCGAGCCCGTCCTGCTGGAGATCGATCTGCAGGGGGCGCGGCTCGTCCGGGAGAGCATGCCGGAGGCCCTGCTGGTGTTCCTCGCCCCGCCCGGCTGGGACGAGCTGGTCCGCCGGCTGACCGGGCGCGGCACGGAGCCGCCGGAGGTCATCGAGCGCCGGCTGGCGGCGGCGCGCACGGAGCTGGCGGCCGAGGAGGAGTTCGACGAGACCCTGGTCAACACCTCCGTCGAGGACGTCGCCGCCGAGCTGCTAGCCTTGATGCAGGTTTGATCCGTGAAGTTCCACTGGAAGGCTGGATAGGTTGTCCTCTCCCATCACCGCGCCCGAGGGCATCATCAACCCGCCGATCGACGAGCTGCTGGAGGCCACCGACTCCAAGTACAGCCTCGTGATCTACGCGGCCAAGCGTGCGCGGCAGATCAACGCGTACTACTCGCAGCTGGGCGAGGGCCTGCTGGAGTACGTCGGCCCGCTGGTGGACACGCATGTGCACGAGAAGCCGCTGTCGATCGCGCTCCGCGAGATCAACGCGGGCCTGCTGACCTCCGAGGCCACCGAGGGCCCCGCGCAGTAGGCGCCCCTCGTCGCACCGGGCCCGGCAGCGCGGCTGCCGGGCCCGTGGTGTGTCATGGAGGAGTGGACGACGAGCGGTGGGGAGCAGGCATGGCGGAGGATGCGACGGCACCGGCTGTACCGGCTGTACCGGCTGAGATCGTGCTGGGTGTCAGCGGCGGCATCGCGGCGTACAAGGCGTGCGAGCTGCTGCGGCTGTTCACGGAGTCCGGCCACGCGGTACGGGCCGTGCCCACGGCCGCCGCGCTGCACTTCGTCGGCGAGGCGACCTGGGCGGCGCTCTCCGGCCGCCCCGCCGCCACCGAGACCTGGGCCGACGTGCACGAGGTCCCGCACGTCCGCATCGGCCGCCGGGCCGACCTCGTGGTGGTCGCCCCCGCCACCGCCGACCTGCTCGCCCGGGCCGCCCACGGCCTCGCCGACGACCTCCTGACGAACACCCTGCTCACCGCCTCCTGCCCGGTCGTCTTCGCGCCGGCCATGCACACCGAGATGTGGGAGCACCCCGCCACCCAGGCCAACGTCGCCACCCTGCGCGCCCGCGGCGCCGTCGTCATCGAGCCCGCCGTCGGCCGACTCACCGGCGCCGACACCGGCAAGGGGCGGCTGCCGGAGCCGGCGGAGATCTTCGAGGTCTGCCGCCGCGCGCTCGCCCGCGGGGCCGGCGGCCTGGCCCCCGACCTGGCCGGCCGGCACGTCGTCGTCAGCGCCGGCGGCACCCGGGAGCCGCTGGACCCGGTGCGCTTCCTCGGCAACCGCTCCTCCGGCCGGCAGGGCTACGCCCTGGCCCGTACCGCCGTCGCCCGCGGGGCCCGGGTCACGCTGCTGGCCGCGAACACCGCGCTGCCCGACCCCGCGGGCGCGGACGTCGTCCGCGTCGGCACCACCGTGGAGCTGCAGGACGCCGTGCTGAAGGCCGCCGCCGACGCCGACGCCGTCGTCATGGCCGCCGCCGTCGCCGACTTCCGGCCGGTGACGTATGTCACCGGAAAGATCAAGAAGAAGGACGACCGCGATCCGGAGCCGATCGCCCTCACCCGCAACCCCGACATCCTCGCCGGGATCTCCGCCGACCGCCCGCGCCCCGGGCAGGTCGTCGTCGGCTTCGCCGCCGAGACCGACGACGTGCTCGCCAACGGCCGTGCCAAGCTCGCGCGCAAGGGCTGCGACCTGCTCGTCGTCAACGAGGTGGGGGAGTCCAAGGCGTTCGGCTCGGACGGCAACGAGGCCGTGGTCCTCACCGCCGGCGGCCGGGAGGTGCCCGTGCCGTACGGGCCCAAGGAGGCGCTGGCCGACGTGGTGTGGGACCTCGTGGCGGAATCCCTCGGCTGAGTGGCCGGCAGCCGACACTCCGGGCAGTTTCTTGCTGCTTTGTGCCGGAACTCGTACGGGAATTCGTGCGGTTTCCCAGGTCAACGGGCATCCACCCATCGGGACGGGTTGTCTCCGGGGCGGAACTCCCGGATAAAATAGCCCGCGGGCCCGTCCCGGGAGCACCCGGACCGGGTCCGCAACCGATCAGCCAGCAGCCGCTGCAACCGTGGGGAGCGATGTGTCCCGCCGTCTTTTCACCTCGGAATCCGTTACCGAGGGTCACCCCGACAAGATCGCTGACCAGATCAGCGACACCATCCTCGACGCCCTGCTCAAGGACGACCCGCACTCCCGGGTCGCCGTCGAGACGCTGATCACCACCGGCCAGGTGCACGTGGCCGGCGAGGTCACCACCTCCGGTTACGCGGACATCGCGACCCTCGTGCGCAACAAGATCCTCGACATCGGCTACGACTCGTCGAAGAAGGGTTTCGACGGCGCCTCCTGCGGCGTCTCCGTCTCCATCGGCGCCCAGTCCCCGGACATCGCCCAGGGCGTCGACACCGCGTACGAGAGCCGCGTCGAGGGCTCCGGCGGCGACGACCTCGACCTGCAGGGCGCCGGCGACCAGGGCCTGATGTTCGGCTACGCCTGCGACGAGACGCCCGACCTGATGCCGCTGCCCATCCACCTGGCGCACCGGCTGTCCGCCCGGCTCAGCGAGGTCCGCAAGAACGGGACCATCCCCTACCTGCGGCCCGACGGCAAGACGCAGGTCACCATCGAGTACAACGGCGACAAGGCGGTCCGGCTCGACACCGTCGTCGTCTCCTCGCAGCACGCCTCCGACATCGACCTCGACTCGCTGCTCACCCCCGACATCCGCGAGTTCGTCGTCGAGCCGGAGCTGAAGGCCCTCCTCGACGACGGCATCAAGCTGGACACCGAGGGCTACCGGCTGCTGGTCAACCCGACCGGCCGGTTCGAGATCGGCGGCCCCATGGGCGACGCCGGGCTCACCGGGCGGAAGATCATCATCGACACCTACGGCGGCATGGCCCGGCACGGCGGCGGCGCCTTCTCCGGCAAGGACCCGTCCAAGGTCGACCGCTCCGCCGCCTACGCCATGCGCTGGGTCGCCAAGAACGTCGTGGCCGCCGGCCTGGCCTCGCGCTGCGAGGTGCAGGTGGCGTACGCGATCGGCAAGGCCGAGCCGGTCGGCCTCTTCGTCGAGACCTTCGGCACCGCCACGGTCGACGTCGAGAAGATCGAGAACGCCATCTCCGAGGTCTTCGACCTCCGCCCCGCGGCGCTCATCCGCGACCTCGACCTGCTGCGCCCGATCTACTGCCAGACCGCCGCGTACGGCCACTTCGGCCGCCCCCTGGACGACTTCACCTGGGAGCGGACCGACCGCGTCGACGCGCTGCGCAAGGCCGCCGGCAGCTGAGCCGGCACCCCGCACCCCGCGTTCCGCACAGCCCGCGGCCCCGGACCGGCGTCCGGGGCCGCGGGCTGTCCGGCGCGCTGTCCGCCCCGTCTGGTAGGACGGAGAGGTGACCAGCGACGACGACCGGGAGGCGGAACCGGGCGGGGCGGAGCAGCTCGCCCTCATCCGGGAGACCGTGCGCAAGGCCGGGGGCCCCCGCGCGCGCCCGCGCACCTGGCGCGGCGCCGCGCTGGCCGAGGAGCTGCCCGTCGCCCGCGTCCTCGTCGACAAGGGGCTGCTCCACCTCGACCGCCTCTTCGACTACGCCGTGCCCGCCGCCATGGACGCCGAGGCGCGGCCCGGGGTGCGCGTGCGCGTCCGCTTCGGCGCCGGCGAGCGCGAGGGCCGGCGCGAGGGCGGCGGGCTGATCAACGGGTACGTCGTCGAGCGCCGCGCCGACAGCGACTTCCCCGGCACCCTCGCGCCGATCGCCCAGGTCCTCTCCCCGGAGCCCGTCCTCGGGGCGCAGCTCCTCGGCCTGTGCCAGGCCGTCGCCGACCGGTACGCCGGCGCCCTCGCCGACGTCGTGCAACTCGCGCTGCCGCCGCGGATGGCCCGCGCCGAGAAGAAGCCCTCGCCGGACCCGCTCCCGCCGCCCCCGGCCCCCGCCCCCGGCGGCTGGACCCGCTACGGGAACGGTCCCGGGCTGCTCGCCGCGCTGGCCGACGGCGGCGGCCCGCGGGCGGTGTGGACGGCGCTGCCCGGCCCCGGCTGGCCCGACGAACTGGCCCGCGCGCTGGCCGCCGCCCTCGCCTCCGGCCGCGGCGCGCTGGCCGTGCTGCCCGACGGCCGCGCCGCCGCCCGCGTCGACGCGGCGCTGACCGCCCTCGTCGGCCGCGGCCGGCACGTGCTGCTCACCGCCGACGCCGGGCCCGAGGCCCGCTACCGCCGCTGGCTCGCCGTCAGCCGCGGCGCCGTCCGCGGCGTCGTCGGCACCCGGGCCGCCGCCTTCGCGCCCGTACGGGACCTGGGGCTCGCCGCCATCTGGGACGACGCCGACACCGCCCACGCCGACGACCGAGCCCCGCAGCCGCACGCCCGCGAGGTCCTCGCGCTGCGCGCCGCCCGCGAGCACACCGCGCTCCTCGTCGGCGGCCACGCCTGCAGCGTCGAGGCCGCCCGCTACGTCGAGAGCGGCTGGGCCCAGCCCGTCGCCGCCCCCCGCGAGACGGTACGGGCCGCCGCCCCCCTCGTCCGCACGGTCGGCGACAGCGAGCAGGCCCGGGACGCGGCGGCCCGCGCCGCCCGGCTGCCGACGCTCGCCTGGCAGGTCGCGCGGGACGGGCTGCGCGCGGGCCCGGTGCTGGTCCAGGTGCCGCGCCGCGGATACGCGCCCCGGCTGGCCTGCGCCCGCTGCCGCACGCCCGCGCGCTGCGCCCGCTGCGCCGGGCCGCTGGTCGGCGAGGGCCGCCGGCAGGCGCTGGGGTGCGGCTGGTGCGCGGCGCGGGAGGACGCCTGGCGCTGCCCCGCGTGCGGCGGCACCCGGCTGCGCGCGCAGGTCGTCGGCGCCCGGCGGACGGCGGAGGAGCTGGGCCGGGCGTTCCCGTCGGTGCCGGTGCGCACGTCCGGCCGGGACCACGTGCTGGCGCAGGTGCCGGACGCCCCGGCGCTGGTCGTCAGTACGCCGGGCGCCGAGCCCGTCGCCGAGCACGGGTACGCCGCGGCGCTGCTGCTCGACGGCTGGGCGCTGCTGAACCGCCCGGACCTGCGCGCCGGGGAGGAGGCGCTGCGGCGCTGGCTGACCGCCGCCGCGCTGGTCCGCGGGTCGGCGGAAGGCGGGGTCACGGCCGTCGTCGCCGACCCGGCGCAGCGGCCGGTGCAGGCCCTGGTGCGCTGGGACCCCGCGGGCTTCGCCCGCACGGAGCTGGGGGAGCGCGCCGAGCTGGGCTTCCCGCCGGTGTCCCGGATGGCGGCGGTCTGGGGGCCGGGGGAGGCGGTCACGGCGTTCGTCGGCGCCGCCGGGCTGCCGCCGTCGACGGAGGTGCTGGGCCCCGTGCCGGCCCCGGACCCCGCGGCGGGCCCGCGGGGGGCGGCCGGCGGGGGCGCGGCGCCGGGGGAGACGTGGGAGCGGGTGCTGCTGCGCGTGCCCCCGGGCCACGGGGCCGCGCTCGCGGCGGCGCTCAAGACGGCGCAGGCGGCCCGGATGGCCCGCCGCACGGGCCCGGCGCTGCGTATCCGTATCGACCCGCCGGACATCGGCTGAGCCCGCGCCGGGCGGGCGGTACCGGGGGCGCGAAGGCGGCGAGCCGGCCGACGGCAGCGACCGCGTCGCCGCGGGTCCCGGCCGTCCCGCTGTGCCGCTGTGCCGGTGTGCCGGTGTGTCTCCGTCCGCGGGCGCGGCCGGTCCGCGCCTCCGGCGTTCAGGAGTGCGTGACCGGCACCGCGTCCGCCGGCTGGGCCGGGGGCTTCGCGCCCGGCGCCGGGCGGGCCGCCGGGACGACCGGGAGCGTGCCCGCGGGCATCCGGCCCTCGGCACCCATCGGACCGCCGGCGCCGGGCCCGCCGCCCTCCGCGGCGTCGCCGCCGGGCTGCTGCGCCCGCCGCGTGCCGTAGCGGCGGTGCACCGCCTGCTTGGTGACGCCCAGCGCCGAGCCCACCGCGTCCCAGGAGAAGCCGAGCGAGCGGTCGAAGTCGACGGCCGCGGTCACCAGCGTCTCGACGCTGTCCCGCAGCTCCTGGGCGAGCCGCACCGTGGGCGCCGGGGCCCGCCCGTAGACGACGAACCCGGCGGACGGGCCCGTCCGCCGGGGGCGGTAGACGTTGCCCAGCTGAGCGGTGAGGGTGCGCAGCGCGTCGACCTGCCGGCGCACCCTTTCGATGTCCCGCACCAGGAGCTGCAGGCTCGCCCGCGCCTGGGCGTCGTGGCTTGCGTGGTCGGCCATGGAGAAGCCTCTCGAACCGGCGTCGTTCGGATCGGGCTGCGGAGCGGCCCGTTTCGGTCACTTTTCACTTTCCTGACTGAGCAACGCGACACTCAGTCGGCGGTCACGGGTCGGGGGCGCGCGCACGGCACCCGGGAGCGTGCGGCCGACCGCACGCCCCGGGCGTATCCGGGCCCGGGCGTTTCGCCGCGCCCGCCCCGCGGACGGCCCGCCCGGCGTCCTAGACTTGGCGCACTCCGTCGCCGTCACGACGCGCACCCGCGCGCAGCCGAGAGGAACCCGCGCCACCCATGAGGCTCGTTTTCGCCGGTACGCCGGAAGTCGCCGTGCCCGCCCTCGACGCCCTGCTGGCGTCGGACCGGCACGAGGTCGTCGCCGTCGTCACCCGGCCCGACGCCCCCGCCGGCCGCGGCCGGCGGCTGGTGGTGAGCCCGGTCGCGCAGCGGGCCGAGGAGGCCGGCGTCGAGGTGCTGAAGCCCGGGCGGCCCAAGGAGCCGGAGTTCCTGGAGCGGCTGCGCGCCCTCGGCCCCGACTGCTGCCCCGTGGTCGCGTACGGCGCGCTGCTGCCCCCGGCCGCGCTCGCGATCCCCGCGCACGGCTGGGTCAACCTGCACTTCTCGCTGCTGCCCGCCTGGCGCGGCGCCGCGCCCGTGCAGCACGCGATCCTCGCCGGCGACGAGGTGACCGGGGCGACCACGTTCCGTATCGAGGAAGGGCTCGACTCCGGGCCGGTGTTCGGGGTCGTCACCGAAGAGGTGCGGCCCACCGACACCAGCGGCGACCTGCTGACCCGGCTGGCCATGGCCGGCGCGGGGCTGCTCGCCGCCACGATGGACGGCATCGAGGACGGCACCGTCACGGCCGTGCCGCAGCCCGCCGAGGGCGTCTCGTCGGCCCCGAAGATCCAGGTGGCGGACGCGCGGCTGGACTTCACCGCCCCCGCGCTGCGCGTCGACCGGGTGGTGCGCGGCTGCGCCCCGGCGCCCGGCGCGTGGACGACGTTCCGCGGCGAGCGGCTGAAGATCCGCTCGGTCACGCCGCGCCCCGAGCGCACCGGCCTCGCGCCCGGCGAACTCGACGTGACGAAGTCCGCGGTCACCGCCGGCACCGGCTCGCACGCCGTGGAGCTGCAGTGGGTGCAGGCGCAGGGCAAGCGGCCGATGGCGGCGGCGGACTGGGCGCGCGGGGCGCGCATCGCCTCCGGCGAACGCCTCGGCGACGGGCCGGAACCGCCCGGGGCGTAGGCTTCCGGTGTACGCAACAGCCAGCCCCGGAGCACATTTCACGTGAGCGACCAGCCGCGCCGTCGCCGGCCCGCCAAGCCCTACCGCAGGCCGCAGAAGGACCCCGTACGGATCCTCGCCTACGACGCGCTCCGCGCGGTCGACGAGCGCGACGCCTACGCCAACCTCGTGCTGCCGCCGATGCTCCGGCAGGCCCGGCAGCGGGGCGGCTTCGACGGCCGGGACGCGGCGCTGGCCACGGAGCTGGTCTACGGCACGCTGCGCCGCCAGGGCACGTACGACAGGATCATCGCCGAGTGCGTCGACCGCCCGCTGCGCGAGGTCGACCCCGAGGTGCTCGACGTCCTCAGCCTCGGCGCCCACCAGCTCCTCGGCACCCGCATCCCCCCGCACGCCGCCGTGTCGGCGTCGGTGGAGCTGGCCCGGGTGGTGCTGGGCGACGGGCGGGCGCGGTTCGTCAACGCCGTGCTGCGCCGGATCGCCGCCCGCGACCTCGACGGGTGGCTGGCCGAGGTGGCGCCGCCGTACGACGACGACCCCGAGGAGCACCTGGCGGTCGTCCACTCCCACCCGCGCTGGATCGTCTCCGCGCTGTGGGACGCGCTCGGCGGCGGCCGGACCGGGATGGAGGAGCTGCTCGCCGCCGACAACGACCGGCCCGAGGTCACCCTCGTCGCCCGCCCCGGCCGGGCCGCGCCCGCCGAGCTGAGTGGCCCGGAGACGCTGCCGGGGCGCTGGTCCCCGTACGCCGTGCGGCTCGCCGAGGGCGGCGACCCGGGGGCGCTGGACGCGGTGCGCGAGGGGCGGGCCGGCGTGCAGGACGAGGGCAGCCAGCTCGTCACGCTGGCGCTGGCGAACGCGCCGCTGGACGGGCCGGACACCCGCTGGCTCGACGGCTGCGCGGGGCCGGGCGGCAAGGCGGCGCTGCTGGCCGCGCTGGCCGCGGAGCGCGGCGCGGCGCTGGTGGCGGCCGAGAAGCAGCCGCACCGGGCCCGGCTGGTCGCCCGCGCGCTCGCCGGCAACCCGGGCCCGTACCAGGTCGTCGTCGCCGACGGCACCCGCCCGGCCTGGCGCCCCGGCGGCTTCGACCGCGTCCTGGTCGACGTCCCGTGCACCGGCCTGGGCGCCCTGCGCCGCCGCCCCGAGGCCCGCTGGCGCCGCCGCCCGGAGGACCTGGAGGGCTTCGCGCCGCTGCAGCGGGCGCTGCTGGACGGCGCGCTGCACGCGGTGCGCCCCGGGGGCGTCGTCGGCTACGTCACCTGCTCCCCGCACCCCGCCGAGACCCGCGCGGTCGTCGACGACGCGAGGAAGGCGGCCGGCGCCCCCGGCGCCGAGCTGCTCGACGCCCGCCCGCTGCTGCCCGGCGTGCCGGACCTCGGCGAGGGACCGGACGTCCAGCTCTGGCCGCACCGCCACGGCACCGACGCCATGTACCTCGCGCTGCTGCGCCGCACCGGCTGAGCCCGGAACACCCCGCCCCGGAGCACCCCGGAGCGCACGGCCCCCGGCACGGCCGGCCGGCACCGAACCGACATTCCGGTCCCCGGCCGGTGAACAGGGGGTGCGGCACGGGTACCGCGGCTGTTCGCGCGGCGCGGACATGGCAGGCTGGGGGCATGGCAGTCCAGATCAACCCCAGCATCCTGTCCGCCGACTTCGCGCACCTCGCCGACGAGGCGGCGGCCGTCTCCGGTGCCGACTGGCTCCACGTCGACGTCATGGACAACCACTTCGTGCCCAACCTGACGCTCGGCGTCCCGGTCGTCGAGTCGCTGCGCCGGGCCACCGACACCCCCCTGGACTGCCACCTGATGATCGAGGAGCCGGACCGCTGGGCCCCCGCGTTCGTGGACGCGGGCGCCGGCTCCGTCACGTTCCACGCGGAGGCGGCCGCCGCGCCGGTGCGCCTGGCGCGCGAGCTGCGCGCCAAGGGCGCGCGCGCCGCGATGGCGCTCAAGCCGGCCACCCCGGTCGAGCCGTACGAGGACCTGCTGCCCGAGCTGGACATGCTGCTGGTGATGACCGTCGAGCCGGGCTTCGGCGGCCAGGCGTTCCTGGACATCATGCTGCCCAAGGTGCGCCGCACCCGGGAGCTGATCGCCAAGCACGGCCTGGAACTGTGGCTGCAGGTCGACGGCGGGGTCTCCGCGGAGACCATCGAGCGGTGCGCCGAGGCGGGCGCGGACGTGTTCGTCGCCGGCTCCGCGGTGTACGGGGCCGAGGACCCGGCCGCCGCGGTGCGGGCGCTGCGCGCCAGGGCGGCGGCGGCCGGCGAGCGGGCGGCCTGGACGGCCGGCTGCCCCTAGCGTCCGCGCGCACCGCCGCACCACCCGCCCCACGGCCCCCGGCCCCCTCGGAGCCGGCGCCTACGGGGCCGGATCGTGAAAGTATGGACCACGAAGCAGCGCCTTGTGAGCGCGCCGCTGGGCAGAGCAAAGGAGATCGCGGTGTCGACGGGCCGGACGGCTGCGCGGATGGGACCCGCGGAGCTGGTACAGGCGGCGGCGATGGCCCGCCGCTTCTACCTTGAGGGCAAGTCCAAGATCCAGATCGCCGACGAGTTCGGCGTCAGCCGCTTCAAGGTCGCCCGGGTGCTGGAGACCGCGCTCGAACGCGACCTCGTACGGATCGAGATCCGCGTCCCCGCCGAGCTCGACGCCGAGCGCTCCGACGCCCTGCGCGCCCGCTTCGGCCTGCGCCACGCCGTCGTCGTGGAGGCGCCGGCCGACGCCGTGCCCGACACCCGCGACCCGGAGAACCTCGGCAGTGTCGCCGCCGACCTGCTCGCCGAGCTGGTCACCGAGGGCGACGTGCTGGGCCTGGCCTGGGGCCGGTCCACGATCAACATGGCGCAGGCCCTGCACCGGCTGCCCCCGTGCACGGTCGTCCAGCTCACCGGCGTCTACGACGCGGGCACCGCCGAGCGCGGCTCGGTGGAGGCGGTGCGCCGCGCGGCCGAGGTCGCCGGCGGCGAGGCCCACCCCATCTACGCGCCGATGCTGCTGCCCGACGCCGCCACCGCCACCGCGCTGCGCAGCCAGACCGGGGTGGCCCGCGCCTTCGAGTACTTCGACAAGGTGACCGTCGCCGCCGTCTCCATCGGCTCGTGGGAGGAGGGCATCTCCACCGTCCACGACATGCTCTCCGAGGAGGAGCGCGAGCACTACGCGTCGCTCGGCGCCGCCGCCGAGATGTCCGCGCACCTCTTCGACGCCCAGGGCCGGCGCATCGGCCGCGACCTCGGGGAGCGGTGCATCACCGTCGAGGCCGACCGGCTGCGCCGGATCCCCGAGGTGGTCGCCATCGCCGGCGGCGCACGCAAGCGCGAGGCCGTCGTCGCGGTGCTGCGCTCGGGGCTGGTCACCAGCCTGGTCACGGACACCGTCGCCGCGGACTACCTGCTGGACGAGGTGGCGCCGGGCCCGCGCCCCGCGCTGGAGCGCGCCGACCCCGACGCCCGGTAGCCCCGCGGGGCCCGTCCCGTACGCGGCGCACGGCCGTCCCGTACGGGCCCTGCCGCGGCCCGCGCCGTCAGTCCGGCGGAGCCGGCGGTGGCCCGGACAGGGCGGCCGGGATCTGGGCGCGCGAGGTGAAGCCGAACCTGGCGAGGATGTGCTCCACGTGCGCGTCGACCGTGCGCTTGGAGATCACCAGCTTCTCGGCGATCTCCCGGTTCGTCAGCCCCTGCGCGACCAGCCCCGCCACCTGGCGCTGCCGGGGCGTGAGCCCGTCGCCCGGGCCGGGCGGCTGGGGCGGGACCGCCGGCGCGGCCGGGGCCGCCTCGTCGTCGAGCGCGAGCGCCACGGCGGCGTCGACGGGCAGCCGGCCGCCCTCCCCGAACGCGGTCTCGTAGCCGTCGTTGCCCAGCGCCTCGCGCGCCTCGCCGGCCGCACCCGCGTGCAGGTCGTGCAGGACGGAGATGCCGAACCGGGGCTCCTTGACCGCCCGGCGCCACAGCGCGTCCGCCGCGCCCTGCAGCGCGGCGACCCGCTCGAAGTGCCGCAGCTCCGCGGCGCGCCAGGCGAAGCCCTCCAGGAAGTGCGCGATGCCCGTCAGGTCGTGCAGCACGGCCTTGGTGCGGATGCCCTGCCGCGCGCACTCGATGCTCTCGCGGTGCTCGCCCGTCAGCCACAGGCCGATGCTCTTGACCCAGAGGGCCCACCCGCGCGACCACAGCTCGGCGGGGGTGTCCGCGTTGCGCCGCAGCGAGTCCTCGCAGAGCGCGATGCCCTCGCCCGTACCGCCGTTGAGGACGTGGAAGAAGCCCGCGAAGAAGCCGCTCATCAGCAGCCCGGCCGTGTCGCCCTGCTCGGCCAGCTCCCGCCGGGCCGCCTCGAAGCCCTCGGCGACGCCCTCGGTCCGGCCCCGGAAGTAGCGGGTGTGGTGGCGGAAGGCGCGGGTCCAGGCGAGCCCGGCGCGGTCGTCGATGCGCAGCGCCACTGCCTCGGCCTCGTCCAGCAGCGCGAAGGTGTCGCCGCGCTCGCCCTGCAGGTCCATGAACCAGCAGGTCAGCCAGAGGGCCTTGACCCGCTCCCGGCGCTCCTCGGGGCAGCGGTCGAGGGCGCGGCGCAGCCAGTAGCGGCCCTCGGTGAGCAGTCCGGTGCAGTGCCAGAACCCCCACAGCATCGTGGCCATCTTCAGGCCCGCGGCCGCGTCGGCCGGGTCGGCGACGCAGAACTCCAGCGCGACCCGTATGTCGTCCTGGTCGCGCACCATCTGCCGCAGCAGCGGGACCTGCCGGTCGCCGATCCACTCGGCGTCGAACAGCCGCGCCCGGCGCAGGAAGTGGTCGCGGTGCCGGCGCCGGGTCCGCTCCGCCTCCGCGCCGGGGCCCAGCCGCTCCAGGCCGTACTCCCGGATGGTGTCGAGCATCCGGTAGCGGGTGCCGTCCTCGGAGTCCACCCGCACCACCACGGACTTCTCGACCAGCCCGATGAGCGCGTCGAGCACGTCCTCGGCGGGCAGCGCCCCCGCGGCGCCGACGGCCTCGGCGACCTCCAGGCTGAACTCCCCGGCGCAGACCGCGAGCCGGGACCACAGCAGCCGCTCCGGCTCGGTGGACAGCTCGTAGCTCCATCCGATGGTGGTACGCAGCGTCTGGTGCCGCGGCACGGCGGTGCGCCGGCCGCCGGTGAGTAACCGGAAGCGGTGGTCGAGCCGGGTCAGCATCTCCTCCGGGGAGAGCACCCGCAGCCGGCTGACCGCCAGTTCGATGGCCAGCGGGATGCCGTCGAGGCGGCGGCAGAGCGCGCGGACGTCGGCGCGGTTGTCGTCGTCGACGGCGAAGCCGGGCACGGCGGCGGCCGCCCGGTCGGTGAACAGCTGCAGCGCGTCCTCCGCGGGCCCGGAGTCCGCGACGTCCAGCGGCGGGATCGGCAGGATGTGCTCGCCCGCGACGTCCAGCGGCTGGCGGCTGGTGGCCACCACGCGCAGCTGCGGCGCGGCGCGCAGCAGCTCCTCGGCGAGCACGGCGCAGGCGTCGACGAGGTGCTCGCAGGTGTCGAGGATCAGCAGCGCCGTCTTGTCCTGGAGGTACGCGGCGAGCGCGTCCTGCGCCGGCAGCGCGGCCTGCTCCGGCAGGCCGAGCGCCGCGGCGACGGTGTTGGGCAGCAGCCGCGGGTCGGCGAGGGCGGACAGCGGCACGAGGGTGACCCCGTCGGGGAAGCGGGCGCGCAGCAGGTGCGCGCCGCGCACGGCGGTGCGGGTCTTGCCCACCCCGCCGGGGCCGGTGAGGGTGACCAGGCGGGCCTGCCGCAGACAGGTGTCGAGGAGTGCCAACTCCTGCCGGCGGCCGACGAAGCTGGTGGCCTCGGCGGGCAGCTCTCTGGCGTACATCCGACGACCGTACGGCGGCCGGGGGCGGGCGCCGCGGCGAGTCCGCGGGATTCAGCCGATCGAGGGGCGCGAGGTGGCAGAATGCCCCGGTTCGAACGGGGCGGGCGCCGCGGGCCCGGGAGCGGGTCAGCCGGCCGGGGGCCGCCAGTCGGCGACCAGCGCCAGCAGCCCGGGGAAGCGGGCTTCGAGGTCGGCCACCCGCAGTTGGTTCCCGCGGGAGAGGCCGTACTGCCGCTGGCGGATGAGCCCGGCCTCGCGCAGCGTGCGGAAGTGGTGCGTGAGCGAGGACTTGGGGCGGTCGATGCCGAACCAGCCGCAGGGGTGGTCGATGCGCTCCGCCTCCAGCAGCAGCTTGCGCACCACGTACAGCCGCAGCGGGTCGCTGAGCGCGGCCAGCACGGCCTCCAGCCGCAGCTCCGCGCGCGCCGGCTCGGGCAGCGGCTCGGGCAGCTCCGCGGACTCGGTGAAGCTGCGGAAGCCGGTGGCGGCGTCGACGGCGGGACCGGCCGGGGCGGCGGTGGCGGCGGTGGGGGGCATCGGCTGACTCCTTCCTTGTACGAGTTGCATCGTACTGGAGAGGTGCTGTACGAATCTACTCGTACTAGTCGCTGTACGAGATGGCTCGTACAGTGTCGGCTCACCCCCGCCCCTGGAGCGCGCATGACGGCCCACACCCGCCGGACGGACCCCACCGCCGCCACCCGTACCGCCGGCACCGGCGCGGCCGCCGGGCCGCCGCCCGGGTCGCGGCGCTGGATGTGGCTGGCCGCCTGGCCCGTCGTCGTCGCGCTCGCGCTCTCCAACGAGCCCGCGCCGCTCTACGTGCTGTGGCAGGACCGGCTCGGCTTCTCCGCCGCCACCATCACGCTGATCTACGCCGGCTACATCGCCGGCCTGCTCGCCGCCCTGACCTTCGCGGGCACCCTCGCCGACCGCTACGGCCGCAAGCCCGTGCTGCTGCCGGGCCTCGCGCTGGCCCTGGTCGCCACCGCGCTCTTCGCCACCGCGCACTCCGTCGCCGTGCTGGGCGTGGCGCGCGTGCTCAGCGGGCTGGCCGTGGGCACGTTCCTCGCGGCCGGCATGGCCGCCGTGGCCGACCTCGCGCCGGCGGGGGAGAAGCAGCTCGGCGGGCTGGTCGCCTCCGCCTCCATGGTCGGCGGTGCGGCGCTCGGACCGCTGCTGGCGGGGGTGCTGTCCGAGACGCTGCCGCACCCGACGGTGCTCGTCTTCGCGGTGCAGGCCGGGCTGCTGCTCGCCGCGCTGCCGGTGGTGCTGCGGATGCCGCTGCGCCGGCCGGGCGCGGACCCCGCGCCGGGCACCGCGGCGTCGGAGGCCGCGGCGCCGGGGGCCGGCGACGGCGACGACACCGCCGCGGCCGCGGCGCGGCCGGCGCCCCGCCGCGCCGTGCGCATCCCGTCCGTGCCCCGCCCGCACCGCCGCACCCTGCTGCTGAGCCTGGCCGTCTTCGCCCCCGCCATGACCGCCACCGGCTTCGTGCTCTCGCTCGGGCCGTCCCTGCTGGCCGAGCTGCTGCACACCGGGAACCGCGCGCTCGCCGGCGGCATGATCTTCCTGCTCTTCGCGGCGGCCACCGGCGTCCAGTTCGCGGTCCGCGGACTTCGCGTACGCACCCTCTTCCGGCTCGGCGCCACGCTCACCACCGCCTCGATGGCGGCCCTGGTGCTGGCCACGGCCACCACGTCGGTGCCGCTGCTGCTCGCCGCCGCCGTGCTGGCCGGCCTCGGCCAGGGCAGCTCGCAGCTCGGCGGGCTGAGCACGCTCAGCGCGCGGGTGCCGTCCACCCGCCTCGCCGAGGCCAACGCGGCGCTCACCTCGGGCGGCTACCTGATGGCCGGGGTGCTGCCCGTCGCCGCGGGCTACCTCAGCGACGCGGTGGGGCTGACGGCGGGCACCACCACGTTCGGCATCGCCGTCGCGGTGCTGGTGACGGCCGGCGCGGCGGCGGCGACCCGCCGCTGAGCGCGCCGCCCGCCGCCGCCCGGGGCGTCACCACTCGGCGAAGGACCCGTCCGGGTGCCGCCACACCGGGTTGTGCCAGCTCTCCGCCGTGCCGTCCGCGGCCCGTACCGCCCGCTCGTCGATCTCCACGCCCAGCCCCGGCCCGGTGGGCCGCAGCAGGTGCCCGGCGTGGAAGCGGAAGACCTCCGGGTCGGCGACGTAGTCGAGCAGCTCCGCGCCGGAGTGGTAGTGGATGCCGATGGACTGCTCCTGGATGAGGAAGTTCGGCGTGCAGAAGGCGAGCTGCAGGCTCGCCGCCAGCGCGAGCGGGCCCAGCGGGCAGTGCGGGGCGATCGCCACGTCGTACGTCTCGGCCAGCGCGGCGATCCGCCGGGTCTCCGAGAGGCCGCCCGCGTGGGACAGGTCCGGCTGCAGCACCGCCACGCCCGCCCGCAGCGCCGGCAGCACCTCGGCGCGCGAGAACAGCCGCTCGCCGGTGGCCACCGGCAGCGACGTCGCGCCGGTGACCCGCTCCAGCAGATGCGTGTGCTCGGGCAGCACCGGCTCCTCCACGAACATCGGCGCGTACGGCTCCAGCACCCCGACCGCCCGGATCGCCCCGGCCACCGAGAACCGCCCGTGGAAGTCGACGGCGAAGTCCCCCTCCGGGCCCAGCGCCTCGCGCGCCGCCTCCGCGCGCGCGGCGATCCGGCGCAGCTCGGCGACGTTCGGCAGCCGGTCCATGCGCCCGGAGCCGTTCATCTTCACCGCCGTGAAGCCCGCTTCCACCTGCGCGGCGACCTGGTCCCGCACCTCGGCGGGCGCGTCGCCGCCGACCCAGCAGTACGCGCGGGCGCGCTCGCGCACCGGGCCGCCGAGCAACTGGTGCGCGGGCGCGCCGAACGCCTTGCCGGCGATGTCCCACAGCGCCTGGTCGAGCCCCGCGACGGCGGAGGAGAGCACCGGCCCGCCGCGGTAGAAGGACCCCTTGGTCATCAGCTGCCAGTGGTCCTCGACGCGCAGCGGGTCGGCGCCGACGAGGAACTGCTCGGCGAGTTCGTGGACGGCCGTGCGGACGGTCGCCGCCCGGCCCTCCACGACGGGTTCGCCCCAGCCCACGAGACCGTCGTCCGTCTCGATCCGGCAGAACAGCCAGCGCGGCGGCACGGCGAAGGTCTCGACCCGGGTGATCTTCAACTGCCTACTCCTTGACGCTGCCCTCGGTCAGCCCGGTCCGCCAGAAGCGCTGGAGGACGAGCATCGCGACGGCCAGGGGGATGACGGAGACGAAGGCCCCGCCGATGGTGTACTGCGTGAGTTCGGGTACCCGGTCCGCGGCCTGCTGCCAGGTGACGAGCCCGAGGGTGATGGGGTACTTCCGGTCGTCGGAGAGCATCACCAGCGGCAGGAAGTAGTTGTTCCAGATGTGCACGAACTGGAAGAGGAAGACCGTCACCAGCGCCGGCGTCATGATCCGCAGCACCAGCGTGAAGAAGATCCGCCCCTCGCCCGCGCCGTCCACGCGCGCCGCCTCCAGCACCGAGTCGGGCACCGCGGACTCGGCGTAGATGCGGCAGAGGTAGACGCCGAACGGGCTGACGACGCTGGGGATCAGAACGCCCCAGTAGGTGTTGGTCAGCTCCAGCCTGCTGAACATCAGGTACAGCGGCAGCGCCAGCGCCGTCGAGGGCAGCAGCACGCCCGCCAGGACGAACCTGAACACCGCCTCCCGGCCCGCGAAGCGGTACTTGGCCAGGGCGAAGCCGGCCGCGGCGGACAGCAGCGTCGCCAGTACCGCGCCGACGCCCGCGTACAGCAGCGAGTTCAGCGCCCAGCGCAGGTAGACGTGCCCGTCGTAGCTGAAGACCCGGCCCAGGTTGTCCCACAGCCGCGGGTCGTCGAACCACAGGCCGAAGGAGCCGTAGAGGCTGTCGTTCGACTTGGTGGCCGCGACCACGAGCCAGTAGACCGGCAGCAGGAAGTACAGCGCGGCCGCCGTCAGCACGGCGACGAGGACGATACGGCCGGGGCGCGGGGCCCGGCGCCGTCGGGGGGCCGGCGCGGCGGTCCCGGTCCCGGCCGGCGGGGCGGCCGTCGTGGTGGTCGTGCCGGTGGCGCTCACCGCTCGCTCCTTTGCTTGCGGGTGACGAGGCTGAGGAAGCCGAACGACAGCACCATGGCGACGACGGCGAGGATGACCGACTTGGCCGCGGCCAGGTACAGGTTGGCGTTCGCGAAGGCGTCGAAGTACGCGCTGAGGTTGGGGGTGTAGTCGGTGGTGACGGCGGGGGCGACCTTCTTGAGCACCAGCGGCTCGGCGAAGAGCTGCATCGTGCCGATGATGGAGAACACCGTGGTGAGCACCAGCGCGGGCCGCACCAGCGGGATCTTGATGCGCAGCGCCGTCTGCCACGGCCCGGCGCCGTCGATCTCCGCCGCCTCGTACAGCTCCTGCGGCACGGACTTCAGCTGGGCGACGATGATCAGCATGTTGTAGCCGGCGAACTCCCAGACCACGATGTTCGCGATCGACCACAGCACGTTGTCGTAGCCGAGGAAGTCCGGCTGGAAGCCGAGGTCCCCGAGCACGTCGTTGACGGGGCTGACCCCGGGCACGTAGAGGAAGCCCCACAGGATGGTGGCGATCACGCCGGGGATGCCGTACGGCAGGAAGTACGTGGCCCGCAGCAGCCCCGCCCAGCGGTCGGACACCTGGTCCAGCAGCAGCGCGAGCACCAGCGCGAGCAGCAGCATCACCGGCACCTGCACGACGCCGAAGAGCAGCACCCGGCCGAAGCCCTCGACGAACGTCTCCTGCTGCAGGGCGAGGGAGTAGTTCTCGAAGCCGGCGAAGCCGACGGACGGCTCGCCCAGGCCCATGGGGCCGCTGCGCTCGACCTTCAGCATGCTCTGGTAGACGGCGTAGAGGATCGGCACCACCATCGCGAACAGGTACAGCGCCAGGAACGGGCCGAGGAACGCCCACGCCCTGCGGTCGGGGCGGCTGCGGCGCCGGCGGCGCGCGTCGGGGTCCGGCCGCACCGGGCGTGGTCGCACGGATGTGCTCATCGCGCGCTCCTCGCCTTCAGTCCCTTGGCCTTCAGGTCGTCCACGAACTTGCCCTCGGCGTCCTTCAGCGCGTCCGCCAGGGAGCCGTGGCCGGCGATGACGCGGCCGAAGGCGTCCTGGACGTGGGCGTACGACTGCGTCGTGGTCGGCGCGAAGCGCCAGGAGGTGTCGACGTTGCGGTCGGAGAGCTGGAAGACCTCGTTGTAGCGCTGGCCGCCGAAGAACGGGTCGGGCCTGCCGAGCGCGGACTCCGCCAGCTCGATCTTCGCGGCCGGCCAGCCGTAGCCCGCTTCGATCAGCAGGTCGATCGCCGCGGGGTCGGTGTTGAGCCAGTGCGCGAACTCCAGCGCCTCCACCGGGTGCCGGCTGCCCTGCAGGATCGAGGTGGCCGAGCCGCCCCAGTTGGACGAGGCGTGCGCGCCGCGCTCCCACTGCGGCAGCTCGGCGACCCGCCACCGGCCCTCGGTGCGCGGCGCGTTGCCGCGGATGAGCGCGTCGTACCACTGCGCGCCCGGCCAGGTGGCCAGCCCGCCGGTCTGCAGGCCCTTGAAGAAGGCGGACTGCGAGTCCTGGACGGGCGCCACGAGGCCGTCGGAGAGCATCCCGTCCCAGAAGTCGGCGACCTCCAGCGACTCGGGACCCGCGAGGTCGACCACCCAGGTGTCGCCCTCGGTGCTCACCCAGTGGGCGCCGCGCTGCCAGGGGAAGGCGGCGAACCACTGGGCGTTGGCGGGCGGGAAGGCGCTGATGACGGAGCCGCCGCTGCGCTTCTTGACCTTCATGGCGGCGGCCCGGTACTCGTCCCAGGTCGTCGGGACGTCGATGTCCCACCTGTCGAAGAGGTCACGGCGGTAGAACAGGCCCATCGGGCCGGACGCCTGCGGGATGGCGTAGGTCCTGCCGGCGAACACCCCCTGCTGCCACTGCCAGTCGACGTACGCGTCCCGCAGCTCGTCGGCGCCGTACTCGCTCAGGTCGGTCAGGCCGTTGACGAGCATGAACTCGGGCAGCGCGTAGTACTCCACCTGCGCCAGGTCGGGCGGGTCGCCCGCGGTGAGGGAGGAGTGCATCTTCTGGTAGCCGCCGGAGGTGTTGGCCGGCACCGTCTGCACGTCGACCCGGACGTCGGGGTTCTGCCTGTTCCACAGCGCCACGGCCTTCTGCAGCGGCACCCAGGTCCAGAAGGTGAGCGTGATCTTCTGGCCCGGCCTGCGCTCGGTCGCCCTGGTCATCCGGGCCGCGCCGACCTCCTCGCCGCAGCCCGCCAGGGCGGGCACGGCGGCCGCCGCGGCGCCCCACGCCAGGACCTCTCTTCGGGTGGGCATCCGACCTCCTCGTCAGTGCTTCTTCTCAGTGCCGCAGGACGACGACGCCGCGGGCGGGCAGCTCGACCGAGTCGACGGGGCCCTCGCCGGGGCCGGCGCCGTCGCCGGCCAGCGCGCGCATCGGCTCGGGCAGGGTGACGGTCGCGGCGCTCTCGCCGTGGTTGAGCAGGAACAGGAAGCGCGCGGCCGGGTCGTCCGCGCCCTCGCGCACGGTGGCCTGCACGCCCGCCGGCAGCCCCGGCAGCACGGGCGCCGCCCCGGCCCCGGCGCGCACCCGGTCCACCAGGGTGCGCATCGCCGCCGGTGTGAGCCGGGTGCCCGCGTACCAGGCGACGCCGTCCCCGTACGCGTGCCGGGTGACCGCGGGCCGGCCGGCCAGCTCGCCGGCGCCGAACGCGGCGACGGCGGTGGCGCCTTCGAGGTCGATCGCCTCCGACCACAGGTCGCCGCTGCCGGTGAGCGCGCCGGTCAGCGGCAGGCTCTGCTCCTCGGCGAGCGGCCAGAACTCCTCCACCCGCAGCCCCAGGACCTCGCGCAGCGGGGCCGGGTAGCCGCCGGGGTGCACCCGGTCGCAGTCGTCGGAGATGCCGGTGAAGTACGAGACGAGCAGGTGCCCGCCGGCGCGTACGTACGCGGTGAGCCGGGCCCCGGTGGCGGCGCTCATCAGGTACAGGTTCGGCACGAGGACGAGCCGGTACCCGGACAGGTCGCGGTCCGGCGGCACCACGTCGCACGGCACGCCCGCCTCGAAGAGCGGCTTGTAGTGCCGCCGCAGCGTCTCGGTGAAGTCCAGGTCGGCGGACGGGTGCGAGCCCTGCTCCAGCGCCCACCAGCTGTTCCAGTCGGCCACCAGCGCCACCTCGGGGCGGGCGCGCGAGCCGGCGAGCTGCGGCACGGCGCCCAGCTCCCGGCCCAGCGCGCTCACCTCGCGGAAGATCCGGGTGTCGGGGCCGGCGTGCGGCACCATCGCCGAGTGGAACTTCTCCGCGCCGCCCGGGGTCGCGCGCCACTGGAAGTACAGCACCGCGTCCGCGCCCTGCGCGACGGCCTGCCAGCTCCACAGCCGCATCGAGCCGAACGGCTTGGGGCTGTTGCGCCGCCGCCAGTTGACGGCGCTGGGCGCCTGCTCCATCAGCATCCAGGGCCGGCCGCCGCCCGCGGAGCGGGTCAGGTCGAAGGCCAGGCCGGCGCCGATGTGGGCCTCCGGGTCGTACGGGTCCTGGTAGTAGTCGAGCGCGGTGACGTCCTCGTGCGCGGCCCAGGAGAACGCGTCGACGGCCTTGTGTAGCGGCAGGTGGTTGGTGGTGACGGGCACGTCGGGGGTGATCCGGCGCAGCGCCTCCTTCTCGGCGAGGTAGCACTGCAGCAGGGCGTCGTCGCAGAAGCGCGCGTAGTCCAGCTCCTGGGCCGGGTTGGGGTGGGTCGGGGTGGTGCGCGGCGGGAGGACCTGCTCGAAGGTGGCGTAGCGCTGGGACCAGAAGGTGGTGGCCCAGGCGGTGTTGAGCGCCTCGACGGTGCCGTAGCGCTCGCGCAGCCAGCGGCGGAAGTCGGCGGCGGAGACGTCGCAGTAGCACCGCGGGTTGGAGCAGCCGTACTCGTTGCCGATGTGCCAGATGTCCAGGGCGGGGTGGGTGCCGTAGCGGGTGGCCAGCTCGGTGACCAGGCGGACGGCGTGCTCGCGGTAGACCGGGCTGGAGGGGCAGAAGTGCTGCCGCGAGCCGGGCCACCTGCGGACGCCGTCGGGGCCTTCGAGCAGGATCTCCGGGTGCCGCTCGGACAGCCACGGCGGCGGGGAGGCGGTCATGGTGGCCAGGCAGACGCGCACCCCCGCGCCGTGCAGGTCGTCCAGCACGCGCCCGAACCAGTCGAAGTCGTACGCGCCCGGCCGCGGTTCGACCAGTGCCCAGGAGAAGATCCCGGCCGTCACCATGGAGACCCCGGCCTCCTTCATCAGCCGGATGTCCTCGGCCCTGACCTCCTCCGGCCAGTGCTCGGGGTTGTAGTCGCCGCCGAAGTGGATGCGCCTCACGTGTGCTTCCTCCGCCCCTCTTGCTGATTCCATAATTTACGAATTAACGTTCGGGCAACGTAGAAGCGTCCCGGCAGATCCGTCAATACCTGGAGCGTGACCTCGTGACCGCACCCGCAGCCGGCGGCCCCGGCCGCTTCGCCGGCCGTACCGCCGTCGTCACCGGTGCCGCCGCCGGCATCGGCGCGGCCGTCGCCCGCCGGCTCGCCGCCGAGGGCGCCGCCGTCGTCGTCGCCGACATCGACGGCGACCGGGCCGACGCCACCGCCGCGGAGATCGCCGCCGCCGGCGGCACCGCCGCCGCCGTCACCGCCGACGTGGCCGGGGAGGAGGGCTGGCGGCGGATCCTGGCCGCGGCCGGCTCCTTCGGCCCCGTCGGCGTCCTGGTCTCCAACGCCGTCGCCGTCGTCGTCGCCCCCGCGCACGAGACCTCGCCCGCCTCCTGGCGCCGCCAGGTCGACGTGGGCCTGACGGCCGCGTTCCTCGGCTTCCGCGCCTGCCTGCCCGGCCTGCGCGCGCAGCCGGGCGCCGCCGGCGCCGCGGTGCTGGTCTCGTCCGTGCACGCCAGGCACGGCATCCCCGGCCACCCCGCGTACGCCGCCGCCAAGGGCGGGCTGCTGTCGCTCGGCGGCCAACTCGCCGTCGAGTACGGCCCGTCGGTGCGGGTGAACACCGTGCTGCCCGGCCCGGTGCTCACCCGGCTATGGGACCGTGTCCCCGAGGAGGAGCGCCGGGCCAGCGCGGAGCAGACGGCCGCCGGCCGGCTGGGCGCGCCGGAGGAGGTGGCCGCCGCCGTCGCCTTCCTCGCCTCGCCCGAGGCGTCCTACGTGACCGGCGCCAGCCTGGTCGTGGACGGCGGCTGGAGCGTCGTCAAGTCGTCGGCCTGAGCGGGCGGGCCGAGCCGGGGCCGGTGCGGCGCACGGGAGTTCGGGACACAGGGAGGAGCACGAGGCCATGTCGGGTTACGCCCGCCGCGGGGTGCACGGGCAGACGGTGGAGGCCATCGCGCACCGCGTCCTCAGCGGCGAGATAGCCGAGGGCGCCACCCTCGACCTCGCCGCCATGCAGGCCGAGCTGGGCGTCAGCCTCACCGCGCTGCGCGAGTCGCTGAAGGTGCTGGCCGCCAAGGGCATGGTCGACGCCCGGCAGAAGCGCGGCACGTTCATCCGGCCGCGCTCCGACTGGAACCTCCTCGACACCGACGTGCTGCGCTGGCGCTTCGAGTCCGCCGGGCGGCAGCAGGGCGACGGCGCCGCGGCCCGGGCGGCCTCCCCGCTGCTGCGGGACCTGGACGAGGTGCGCGGCATCGTCGAGCCGGCGGCGGTGCGGCTGGCGGCCGTGCGGCGCACCGCCGCGGACCTGGCCGCGCTGGACGGGGCGCTCGCGGACATGGCCGAGGCGCGGGACGGGACGGCGGCCTCCGCGGCGGCCGTCGCGGCGGACCTCGCCTTCCACCGCGCCCTGCTGGCCGCCTCGCACAACGAGCTGCTGGCGCGCATGGACCTGGTCATCGCGACGGGCCTGGCCGCCCGCGACCAGCTCGTGCACGGCCCCGGGCACCGCCCCGGGGATCCGGTGCCGAGCCACCGCGCGGTGCTGGACGCGGTCCGGGCCGGGGATCCGGACGCGGCCGAGGCGGCGATGCGCGGGCTGCTGGCGCAGGCGGCGCACGACCTGGCCGAGCTGAGCGCGGCCCCGGTCCCGGCGCAGGGCCCGGCGCCGGACGGGCCGGCGGCCGGGGCGTAGCCGGCGCACGGCCGCGCCCCGCCGCGCGGACGCATCCGCACGACGGGGCGGCGACGGACTCCCGCGGGTCAGGCCCCGGGCGTCAGTACCAGTTGTTGGCCTGCCAGAACTCCCAGGCGCCGCACGGGCTGCCGTAGCGGTCGTTCATGTAGTCCAGGCCCCATTCGAGCTGGGTCACCGGGTTGGTCCGCCAGTCGGCGCCGGCCGAGGCCATCTTGTCGCCCGGCAGCGCCTGCATCAGGCCGTACGCACCGGAGGAAGGGTTGGTCGCGGTGTGGTCCCAGCCGCTCTCCCGCTCCACGATGTTGCTGAAGCAGGTGAACTGGTCCGCCGGCACGATCTCCCGGGCCGCGGCCTGGATTCCGGACGTGGTGGTCGGCACGCTCGCCTGGGACGCCTCCGTGGCGCCGCCGGAACCGCCGGAACCGCCGGAACCGCCGGAACCGCCGGAACCGCCGGAACCGCCGGAACCGCCGGAACCGCCGGAACTCCCGGCTGACGAGGAGCCGTTCGGGTCGATCGACCGGTCGACCTCGCCGCCCTGGGTGTCGATGCGCAGCTCGGTGCCGACCTTCAGCGCGGCCGGGTTGCCGCCGATGGCCTTCTCGTTGTCGACGTACACGCGCTGCCAGCCGCCGGGCACGTCGTACTTCGCGGCGATCTTGGACAGCGTCTCGCCGGCGCCGACGGTGTGCTCGACGTAGCGCTGCTGCTTCTTCCCGGTCTTGGCGGCGGTCTGGTCGGCCTCGGCGGGCTTGCTCTCGGCCTTCCCTTCGAGGTCCAGCTCCTGGCCCGGGAGGATCAGGTGCGGGTCGTCGCCGACGGCCGCCTTGTTGGCCTCGTAGAGCCGCTGCCAGTCGGCCCCGAATCCGTTGTCCTCGGCGATCTCCGAGAGGGTGTCGCCCTTCTCGACCGTGTAGGCGTGCGCGGCGGTCGCCGCGGCGCCGCCGATGGCGGGCAGGGCTATGCCCACTCCCGCGGCGGCGGCGTAGCGGCGGGAGGAGCGCGTCTTGGGCGCGCGCCGGGTGCCGGTTCCGGCCATGGTGGCTCGCTCTTTCTCCGACGCCTGCGAGGTGAGCTGTCGGGTTCGGGCTGGAGTTGCCCGGCCGCGTCGTGCTGTGCGGCTTCACCCCGAGTCGGGGAGTCCGGTGCGGTTGCCACCGTGGCTCCGGCCGACGGAGAAGTGGTTCCCCCGCTCCTGCCCGAACGGCTGTGGGGACGACGGTTCCGGGCTCCGACGGGCAGGATTCGGCGTACCGGAGCACGGTGCTCGCGTCTGCGAACGACTCGGACACTAGGAGATCGAACGGCAGATCACAAGAGGATCACGAGGATCCACGCGTGGTCTGACGCTCCGTGGCGGCGCGCGCACGCGTGGGGCGGCTGGTGCGGGTGTGACGTTCGGCACCTTCGCCGCGGCGCAGTTCCGCCAGCAGCGGCGGCCCCGCCGGTACGACCAGACCGTGCACGCCGCGGTCCGCGGCGCCGGCCAGCGCGTCCCGCCAGGCCGCCGGTCCGGCCGGCGCCGCCACCGGAGTCCAGCGCCCGGCGCCCGGCTCCTCGTACCCCGGCCCGGCCGGCGCCAGCCGGCGGAACGCGGGCACCGTGGGGGCCACGGCGACGAGTTCCGCGCACCGCCGCGAGTCCGCGGCGAGCGCGAGCCGGCGCTCGCTCAGCAGCACGACGGTGGCCAGCGCCCGGGCCAGCCACGCGGCCTGCGGGACGCTGTCGGGCAGGGCGACGACGAGCTTCGCCCGGTTCGTGGCGCCGGCCAGCGCGGCGGCGAGCGCCAGCACGTCGTGCGCCGGGTCGGGACCGCCGTCCAGCCACAGGGCGTCGGCGCCCGCGGCGTCGTACGCCGCGCACTCCGCCAGCCAGCCGCCGGGCTCCTCCGGCATTCTGGGAAGCAGCACACCGACGCGTACCGCCGGGTCGGCGCCGGCCGCGGCCGCGCCCGCGGACGAGGGTGGTGATGCGCTCATCGTGGCCTCCCCGAGTGGCGGATGAGGGCTATCGGGGGCATACCGTACGCCGTTGCGTCGCGGAAGGCAGCGGTTCGTGCACCCACAGTTCATGATTTTTGGAATTCCACCGGCGCCGTCCCGGTGCGGAGCCGCGCGGCCCGCCCGCGAACGCCGAGGGAGGGGACACCCCGCGGGTGTCCCCTCCCTCTCTGCTCCCGGCCGGTGGCCCCCGTCAGCGCCTGCGGGCCACACCCCCGTTTGCCGGGTCGTACGGGATCACTCCGGGCTCCGGGAGAGCAGGAAGTCGGCTTCGCCGGCCTTGGCGCCCTCGATGAACGCGTCCATCTCGCCGGGCGTGTAGATCAGGGCGGGGCCCTGCGGGTCGGCCGAGTGCCGCACCGCTATCCGGCCGTCGTGCAGCCTCATGGTTTCGACGCAGTTGCCGCCGTTGCCGCCGCTCCACGGCTTGCGCCAGCCCTCGGCACCGAGATCGGCGGCCGGCATACCGTTGTAGATGCGTTCCATTCACAGCTCCTTGCGGAAGTCCCGGAGGATCTCCTTCGTGCGTTTTGCCGTCGCCGCCTGGGCCGCCATGTGGTCCAGCGCGGCGAGGTGTGAGGCCACCTCGTGCCGGCCGTCGAGGTAGACGGCGCCGGTGAGGTACTCGGTGTAGATCATGTCCGGCAGCTCCGGAAGGGCGAACCGGAAGAGGACGAAGGGGCTGTACGTGCCCGGGTGGTGCCCGGTGCGGAACTCCGCCATCTGGAGCGTGACGTTCGGCAGCGAGGCGACGTCGAGGAGCCGGTCGACCTGATCGCGCATCACCCGGCCGTCGCCCACCGGGCGGCGCAGCACGGTCTCGTCCACGATCACCCAGAACCGGGGCGCCTTCTCGCGGGTCAGCAGCTCCTGGCGCTCCATCCGCAGCGCGACGTGCCGCTCGATCTCCGCGGGCCCCACCCGGCCGAGGGAGCCGACCCGGAGGACGTGCCGCGCGTAGTCCTCGGTCTGCATCAGCCCGGGCACGAAGTGCGGTTCGTACGACCTGATGAGCGACGCCGCGCCCTCCAGGCTCACGTACATGCTGAACCAGTCGGGCAGGATGTCGTGGAAGCGCTGCCACCAGCCGGGCTGGTTGGCCTCCTCGGTGAGCGCGACGAAGGAGTCGACCTCCTCCTGGTCGATGCCGTACGTCTGCAGCAGCAGCTGCACGTACGGGATCTTCAGCGCGACCTCGGCGGTCTCCATCCGGCGGACCGTGGCCGGGGCGACGCGCAGGATCCGCGCGGCTTCCTCGCGCTTCAGCCCGGCGCGCTCGCGCAGCTCCTGCAGCCGCTTGCCGAGGACGACCTGCCCCACGGTCGGCGCGGACCGCGGTTCGCTCACGCCATACCTCCCTGTCGGAATGCCTCCAGCAGTGTGCCACGCCCCGCGCTTGGCGGACACAGTGCAACGGCAACTCTGAAAAATTCACAGTGGGGGTTGCCAAGTGGTCGCGGCGGGACCATAGTTTGGGACGTGAGCCAGTCCACACAGCTGCCTCGTTCGGGGGTCGTGACGCAGGTCCCCGGCTTGCCGGGGGACCGTCCGGGAACGGATGCGGCGCGGTGCGGTTTCGAGGTGCCCGGCCGGGCGGACGCGGTTGCGGACGCACGCCGGCTGGCCCGGGAACAGCTGGACCGCTGGGGGGTGGAGGGCGAGGTGGGCGACAGCGCCGCCCTCGTCCTCACGGAACTGGTGACCAACGCACTGCTGCATACGGGGAGTCGGCGCATAGGGTGCGAGCTGCACTGCAGCGCCGACAGCCTGCGGCTGGCCGTCACCGACCAGGGTGCCGAGCCGGGAAGCCTGCGGGTGCAGCGGTCGGGCGCGGACGAGCAGGGTCGGGGGCTCCTGCTCGTCACCGCGGTGAGCAGCAGCTGGGGGGCGTACGACGCCCGGCCCGGGCCCGGTCTCGTGGTCTGGGCGGAGCTGCGGCGCGAGGCGCCGGCGGCCGGGGGAGCCGCCGCGTCGGGCACATCGGGGGCCGGCGCGGTGGCCGGCCGGCCGGTCGTCGAGCGGGCGGCCGGATGATGCGCACCGGGCCCGGCGGCCGGCTTCGGCTGGCCGTACCGGGCGCGGGCGCCGCGGCGCTCGGCTGCGACGCGGTGGGCGTCCCGGAGCGGACCGGGTACGAGGTGATGGCCCGGCTGCCCCGCGTCGGCTGTGTCTTCGCCGACGGCAGCAGGTGGTGGTGGATCGTACCGGCCGGCTCCGGCATCGGCCTGCTCTGGCCGCCGGCCGTCGACTACGCCCCGGGCGCCGCCGTCTCCCGGCCGGCGTCCGGCCCCGCCGGCCCGCCGGCCGTGCCCCGGCTGGTGCACCGGCCGGCCGACGGCGTTCCGTACACCCCGCCGATCCCGCTGTACCTGCTGCTCTGCCGGCGTACGGGCGTCGAGCCCGCCTGGTCCTGCGACGTCGCCCGGGTGGCCGCGGGCCGCAGCGACGCCGCCTGAGCACCCGCGGCGGACAGGTCGGCGGGCACCTCCCCGATTCGGTTGCGGGGGAGGTGCCCACGGCCGGCCCGCCGAGGGCGGCGCGCCGCGGGCCCCGTGCCGCCGTGGGGGCGGCGGCACGGGGCCCGCGGGGTGTGTCCGGGGTGTCCGGCGCGCTGACGGGGCGGGGCTCAGCAGCCCCGGCCGCGCAGCGCCACCATCGCGTCGAAGCTCTCCTCCGCCGCCCGGATCGAGCCCTGCGGCTCCTGCGGGCCGCGGTCCTGCTCCCACAGGTACAGCGGCAGCCCCGGCGCCCGCAGCCCGCTGAAGAACCGGCGGAAGTCCAGCTCGCCCTGGCCGAAGACGACGTCGCGGTACTGGTTCGTCTGCGCCGGGTCCCGCACGCCGTCCTTGACGTGGAAGGCGATGTAGCGCCGCGGGGCGGCGTTGACGTAGTCCAGCGGGTCGAACTCGCCGAGCTGGTCGCGGAAGCGCAGCGAGGCGCCGAACGCCCAGAGGATGTCCAGCTCCAGGAAGACGTACCGCGGGTCGGTGCCGCGCAGGAACAGGTCGTGGCGCCGCACGCCCGGCCGGTCGGAGACCGGGCCGAACTCGTTGGTGTGGTTGTGCTGGTAGATCTTCAGCCCGTGCCGGCGGGCCGCCTCCCCGGACTCGTTGAAGCGTTCGGCCCCGGCCAGGATCTCCGCCGCCGTGCCGCCGGGGAAGTCGCTGGCGGTGCCGATGTAGTCCATGCCGAGCGCGGCGGCGTTCTCGAACTCCTGCTCGCGGGTGTCCGCGTTGAGCAGCGTGTTGAGGCCGATGTGGGCGCCGCCGGCGCGCAGGCCGTTGTCGTCGAGCAGCTTGCGCAGCTTGGGAACGGTCATGTCCGGCTCGGCCGGGGAGGAGTAGCCGGCGAACTCGATGTACGTGTAGCCGATCTCGGCCAGCTCGGCCAGCACGGGGGTGAAGCCGCGCTGCTGGATCTGGTCGCGGACGCTGTAGAGCTGCAGGCCGATACGGCCCCGGGGGACCAGGCCGCCGCGGCCGTGCCCGCGGGCGGCGGCGGGGGCGGCGAGGGCCCCGGCGCCCGCGGCGACGGCGGCGGTACCGGCCGCCGTGCCGGCGGCGGCCCGGAGGAATCCACGGCGGTGCAGGCTGGGCTTGCTCATGTCGTGTCTCTCCTGCGAGGTGGGTGTGGGCGGGGCGGCTCCGCGGGGTGGCGTACGCGCGCACGCCACCCCGCGTCGTGCTGGAGGGTCAGCCGACCACCTTCATGACGGCCAGATCGCTGCCTGTGAGGCCGCCGGCATCGGTGTACTCGGCCACGAACACGCCGGTGATGTTCCCGTGCGCCGGGTCGTGGCCCCCGATGGGCCTGGTCTGGATGGTGCCGGTGCAGCCCGCGGTGGTGCTCTGCGAGTGCCCGTGCGAGTCATGGCCGACGACGTAGTGCACGACGACCTCGGTGCAGTCCACTTCGTCCTCGTCGGCCACCGCGACCTCGAAGTCCACCGCGTCGCCGAAGTGGAACTCCTGGTCGTCGACGGGCTTGACCAGCGTCACCTCGGGCGCCTGGTTGCCGACGCGGATGTCCACGTCCATCGCCGCCGACCTGCCGTGCCGGTCGGTGACCTGGAGGGTCGCCTTGAACGTGCCGTCCTCGGTATAGGTGTGCGAGGGGTTGGCGTCGTTCGAGTCGGTGCTGCCGTCACCGTCGAAGTCCCAGGCGTACCGCACCCGGTCGCCGTCGGGGTCGGCGGTGCCCGCGCTGGAGAAGTCGACGGTCAGCGGCGCCAGGCCCTTCACCGGCGCGGCGGCCAGCTCGACGTCGGGCGCGTGGTTGCCGGTCCGGCCGATGTAGTCGATGCGGGACAGCTGCGCGTCCTCGTTCTCCGAGAAGTACCCGTCGCCGTACTCCAGCACGTAGAGCGCGCCGTCCGGGCCGAACTCCAGGTCCATGGGGTTGTCGACGGGCGGGTCGGCGAGCGTCTGGACGACGGGGCGGATGTCCGTGACCGCGCCGGAGCGGTCGAGCCGGAACTCCCTGAGGTAGTCGCGGCCCCACTCGGCGAACAGCGGCGCGCCGTCGTAGTACCGCGGCCAGGCCACGTCGAGGTTGCGCAGCGTGGTCAGCCAGCTGTGGTCGTACGCGGGGCCGGCCATCGGGGCGATGCCCCCGGTGCCCAGGCCCGGGAACTCCGCGGACTCGCCGTAGGAGTACCAGACCTCCGGCTGCTCCACGGAGGGCAGCTCGGTGCGGCCGGTGTTGTGCGGCGAGGTGTTCACCGGGGCGGCGCAGTCGAACGGCTCGCCGGAGGCCCCGGTGGCGAAGTCGTAGTCGGTGTACGGCAGTTCCGCGGTCGCGCAGTACGGCCAGCCGTAGTTGCCGGGCTCGTCGAGCACCAGCCACTTGCCCTGCCCGGCCGGGCCGCGGGCGTCGCTGGCCTCGCGGGCGTCGGGGGAGTAGTCGGCGACGTAGAGGTCGCCGCTCCTGGGGTCGATCTCCGCCCGGAACGGGTTGCGCAGCCCCATGGCGTAGATCTCGGGGCGGGTCTTGGGCGTGCCCGGGCGGAAGAGGTTGCCCCGGGGGATGGCGTACGAGCCGTCGCGGCGGACCTTGATCCGCAGCACCTTGCCGCGCAGGTCGTCGGTGTTGGCCGAGGTGCGCTGCGCGTCGAAGGCCGGGTGGCGCCCGTCCCGTTCGTCGATCGGCGCGTAGCCGTCCGACTCGAACGGGTTGGAGTCGTCACCCGTGGTCAGGTACAGGTTGCCCTTGGCGTCGAAGACGATGTCGCCGCCGACGTGGCAGCAGATGCCGCGGTCGACCGGGACCTGGAGGATCTTCTGCTCGCTGGCCAGGTCGAGGGTGTCGCCCCTGAGCTTGTACCGGGACAGCTGCAGGTGACCCTGGTAGCGGTCCCAGTCCTCCTCGGTGCCCTCGAAGGGCGCGTCGCCCTCGTTGACGGGCGTGAGCGGGTCGTCGACCGGGGTGTCCAGCGGCGGCGAGTAGTAGAGGTAGACCCACTTGTTCTTGCGGAAGTCCGGGTCGATCGCGACGTTCTGCAGGCCCTCCTCGTCGTGCTGGTACACGTCCAGCTCCGCGGCCAGCTTGTTCCCGCCGGTGTCCGGGTCGTTGAGCCACACCTGGCCGGCGCGGGTGACGTGCAGGACCCGCTTGTCCGGCAGGACGGCGAGGTCGAGCGGCTCGCCGGGGCGGTCGTTGAGCGTGATCTTCTCGAAGGCGGAGTCCGGTGGCGGCTGCTGTCCGGCGGCGTCCGGCGCCGCGGCGGTGGCGCCGGGCGCGACCAGCAGCGCGGCGCTGACCGCGCCGGCGGCGAACAGGGCCAGTCTTCGTAGCATTTCCCCTCCCAGGGGCTCGGACGACGAGGCGGCTGGACACGCTCCTGGGTGGTCGGCCCGTTCGCGCCGTCCTTGATCGGTCCGCGCGCTCCGGCTCATGCGCGGTTTCACGTCCCCCCGCCGCACACTTCCCGACATGTGACGGCGACCGCTTGGAGATTAGACCTCTTTCGACGCAACGCCAATGCCTACGACCAGAATTGGCGCTACTTTGTCTTTGGAAAGAGCAAACTGGGGTGTGGTCACGGACGGTCAGCACGCGTCCCGGTGCCGGACCTCCCGCGCCCGCGCCCGCGCCCGCGGCCCGGCGGCGGAACGCGAAGTTCAGGGTCAGCCCTGAGGCCGGGTGCCCGCCACCCCGCTACGGTGGTGATCACCGGCTCCGCTTCGCGGCGGGCGCGAGGGACGCGCGGGGGACGACGGGGGCGCGCGCGAGGGGGATCGCCGCGGAGCGGCGGCCGGTGACCGCGGCCCGCCCCGTCCGGGACCGTCAGCCGCGCAGGTACGTCAGCACGGCCAGCACCCGCCGGTGCCCCGAGACGTCGGACTCCAGGCCCAGCTTGGTGAAGACGTTCCGCACGTGCGTCTCGACGGTCTTCCCGCCGATCACGAGGTCGTGCGCGATGGCCTCGTTGGACCGCCCCTCCGCCATCAGCGCCAGGACGTCCCGCTCCCGCGCCGTCAGCTCCGCCAGCGGCCCCGCCGCACGGTGCGACCGCATCAGCTGCGTCACCACCCGCGGGTCCACGACGCTCTCCCCGGCGGCCACCCGGCGCAGCGCGCCGGCCAGCTCGTCCGCGTCGGCGACGCGCTCCTTCAGCAGGTAGCCGAAGCCGCGCGGGTCCTCGGTCAGCGCGCGGACGACGGTGCCGGTCTCGACGTACTGGGAGAGCAGCAGCACCCCCGTGCCCGGGTGCCGGGCGCGGATCGCGGCCGCGGCCCGCAGCCCCTCGTCGGTGTGCGTCGGCGGCATGCGGATGTCGAGCAGGACGGCGTCCGGGCGGTGCCGTTCGACCAGGGCGGGCAGCGGGCCGGCGTGGCCGCACTGCGCGGGGACCGCGATGCCCGCGTCGCCCAGCAGCCGGACGATGCCCTCGCGCAGGAGGGCGGAGTCCTCCGCCACGATCACTCGCACGGCAGCTCCGCGACCACGCGCGTACCCTCGCCCGGCGGGCTGTGCACCGTGAGCACCCCGCCCACCGCCGAGACCCGGTCGGCCAGCCCGCGCAGCCCGCCCCCGCGGTGGTCGTGCCGGGCCCCGCCCACGCCGTCGTCCACGGCCTCGACGACCAGCCGGCCGTCGCGGTGGCGCGCGCTCACGCTGACGGCCCGGGCGCGGGCGTGCTTGGCGGCGTTCGCCAGCGCCTCGCTGACCGTGAAGTACGCGGTGGCCTCGACGTGCGGCGCGAAGCGCCGGTCCTCCGCGGCCACCACCACCGGCAGCTCCGCCCGCCCGGCCAGCTCCCGCAGCGCGGACGCCAGCCCCTCGCGGGTCAGCACCGCCGGGTGGATGCCGTGCGCGAGGCCGCGCAGCTCCTCGACCGCCAGCCGCAGGCTGTGCTCCACCTCGCCGACCGACCGGCGCAGCTCCTCGTCGGGGTGGTCGGCGAGGCCCTTCTCCACCCGGCGCAGCGCCATCAGCGCGAAGACCAGCCGCGCCTGCGCCCCGTCGTGCAGGTCCCGCTCCAGCCGCCGCCGCTCGCTGTCCGCCGCCTGCACGACGCGGGCGCCCGCCGCCCGCGCCTCGGCCTGCAGCCAGACGTTCTCCAGCGCCAGCCGCAGCGCGGCGACCGCCGAGCCCAGCAGCTCCGCGTCCTCCGCCACGGCCGGGTCGTGGCGCAGCAGCGCCAGCGGGGTGCCGCCGGCCGCGTCGATCCGGGTGCTGCCCGCCGCCGCCTCCTCGACCGGCTCGCCCGCGGCGTCCACGTACGCGCCCTCCTCGGGCCGCCACACCCCGAGCCGCAGCCCGGGGTCGCCGAGCACCGGCACCAGCGCCTCGCGCAGCCGGCCCGGGTCGGGGGCGCCGCCGACCTCCATCACCAGGCCGCCGACCTCCGCGCGCTGCAGCCGCATCCGCAGCAGCCCGGCGAGGAAGGCGAGCGGCACGGCGGTCTGCGCCACGTCGGACAGCGCGCCGACGGCGCCCTCGACGGGCTGGCCCGCGGGCACGAGCACCACGAGCACGTCCCACAGCAGGAAGGACGTGGCGACGAGGACGGCGAGCCAGGCGGGCAGCAGCGCGCGGCGGCGGGCGACGGAGGCGCGCCGCCAGCGTCGTACGACCACCGCCACGACGGCGAGGGAGACGGCCCAGCCGGCGGCGCGGTAGCCCGCGTCGACGGCGGGGAAGAGGTCGCCGAGCGCGGGTACGAACAGCGGGTTGGGGCCGCAGTCGCGGCAGGTGAGGTAGGAGCCGTCGGGGCGGGCCGCCGGGTCGAAGGCCAGCGTGCGCAGCAGGCCGCCGGAGGCCACCAGCCCGTAGCTCATCAGGACCAGGCGGCGGGCGGCGGGCGAGTCGGTGCGGCCGTCGGGGTAGGCGAGGACGAGGTGGGCGAGGACGGCCACGTTCAGGCCCTCCCACCAGGCGCCGGCGGCGAAGAGCGCCGGCACGGTGGTGCCCTGCAGGTTGCCGAGGAACCAGGTGACGCCCACCGCGGTCATCAGCGGCCCGGTCGCGTTGGCCGGGCGCCGCCACCAGGCGGTCAGGCCCGCGCCCGCGTAGGCCCAGCCGACGGCGAGGTCGCGGAGGATGTCGGCGGTGCCGGCGCCGGCACCGGCGTAGGCCCAGCCGCCGACCGCGCCGGAGACGGCGGCGGCCACGGCGGCCACCACCGCCCAGCAGCGCATCACCTGCGTCGACTCCCGGTTGTTCACGGGCCAACGCTAAGCCATCCGGCGGGGTGTGTGCCGCCATCAGAACGGCCGCCGCGGGCTGTGGCAGGCCTGCTGACCTGGCACGGGACCCCGCCGAAGGCGCGGCGGATTACCGGAAGGGTGAATTCCGGTAGTCGTCGTGACGGGCCCGGGGCGGACCGGGACCCCGTCCTCCGGCGGGGGAGAGGGTGCCGGACGGCGGGGTCCCGGGGTTCTGGCGCGTGCTCCGGGCCGCGGGGGGACGGTGCGCGGCGGGGCTCAGTACGCGCCGAAGACGTTGTCGATCGAGCCGTAGCGGTCGGCGGCGTAGTTGCACGCGGCAACGATGTTCGCGACCGGATCGGTGATGTTCGTCGAGGTGCCGGACACGTGGTACGCGGCGAAGGTGGGCGGGATCACCTGCAGCAGGCCCTGCGACGGGATGCCGTTGAGGGCGTTGATGTCCCAGTTGTTGATGGCGTTCGGGTTGCCGCTGGACTCCCGCATGATGTTGCGGTGGATCCCCTCGTACGTGCCGGGGATGCCGTTGCGCTCCATGACGGTGAGCGCCTCGGTGATCCACTGGTCCAGGCTCGTGCCGGCCGCGGCGGGGGCGGTGGCCGGGGCGGCGGGCGCCTGGGGCGCGGCGGTGGCCTGCGGCGCGACCGCGACGCTGAGGGCTACGGCCGCGGCGGCCCAGCCGCCGGCGGCCAGGAGTCGTCGACGGGTGGACAGGGCGGGGCGCTGGAGAGCGGGAGCAGACATGTGAGCGGTCTCTTTCCGTGTGCCGTACGTGGGGACGGTCGCCGGAACCGGCCGTGCCGGGCGACCTCGGAAGTTTTAACGGACATAAACCCGGAATGCACACAGCTCAGTTACTACTCCGCATAGTGCGACAAGCCTCGGGGGCTGCCCCTGCGCTGAGGCGCCGGGCCCCGGGTGCCGGGGGGCGCGGTACGACGGCGCTTCGTATGTGATGCGGCCCATATGGGAGAGGTCACAAGCGAAAAGCCCCGTTGTTCAACAAAAGGGACATTGCCGAGTCTTTACCTGCAAACAGGCAGGTGAGAGGGGGGAGAGGCCGGCCGGGGCGGTCCCGCGCTACCCCTCCCGCACCACCGCCACCGGGCACGGCGCCAGATGCAGCACCCCGTGGCTGGCCGGGCCCAGCTGTATGCCCGTCGCCCCGGCCGCGGCCCTCGCGTCCGCGGCCGGCGTGCGGCGGGCGCCGAGGACGACGAGGTCCGCCCCGGCCGCCGCCGTCAGCAGCGTGTCGCGGGCCTGGCCCTCGGGCACCTGCCGCTCCACCGGTACGTCCGGATGCCGCTCCGCCGCCGTGCGCACCGCGCGGTCCAGCGCCCACTGCGCCTCCCGCATCCGCGGGTCCGGCGCCCCGCCCAGGGTGTGCGCGTGCGTCGCGACGCCGCGCTCGGGTGAGCGCCAGGAGTGCAGTGCCGTCACCGTGCAGCCGCGCGCCCGGGCCGCCCGGAACGCGAAGTCCGCCGCCGCCGGCTCCGCCCCGTCGCGCCCGGTGCCGAGCACGACCCGGCCGAACTCACCGCGCCGCGCCGCCGCTTCGCCCCGGACCACCACGACCGGACAGGCCGCCCGCGCCGCCACGGTGAGCGCCACCGAGCCCAGCGGCAGCGCGTCGTGCCCGCCGCGCCCCCGGTCGCCGACGACCAGCACCGTGCCCGCGTCCGCCTCGCGGAGCAGCGCCGGCACCGGGTCCCCGGACAGCAGCTCCGCCGCCACCGGTACGTTCCGGCCGTGCGCGCGGGCCCGTTCGCCCGCGGTGGCGAGGACGTGCTCCGCCACGCTCCGGCCGCGCGGCCGGGGGGTGGTGAACTCCGGCCACGTGCGCTCGTACGGCTCCCACAGCGGTGCGTACACGATCCGCACGTCGACGCCGTGCCGGGCCGCCTCGGCCACCGCCCAGTCGAGCGCCGCGAGGCTCGCCTCCGAGCCGTCCACCCCAGCCACCAACTTCCTCATGGCCACGAGGTTTGCATACGGCGCACGGCGCGGGCGAGGGCGCGTGCGTCCCGGCGGGGCGGCGTGCGCCCGAGTGCCGGGGCGCGTTCCGTCGGGGACCGGCCCCAAGTGATCCGGCGCACAAGGAGCATGGCCTTGTGTGCTACTCACGAGTTGGTCATACTCGGCGAGTTGTCTGGCGGTGACAAATCCGTTCGCTGCTTGGCATGCGCATGTTCGACCAAACCTCCAGAATCCGCCCGTCGCCGGACGGATCCAACCCCCCATGGGAGGCAGCACGTTGAGGTATCGAGCCATATCCAAGGGCCGGTATGCCATCGCCGGCGCCGGCGCCGCCGCGCTGATCGCCGGCAGCCTGACGCTGGCGACCGCCAACGCCAGCACGAGCGAGCCCACCGCCGACACCCTCTCGTCAGCCGCCGCGAGCGAGCTGGCCGGCACCCTCGTCCAGGACCTCAAGGGCGGTGCGGCCGGGGCGTACTACGACGCCGAGGCCAAGGAACTCGTCGTCAACGTCGTGAGCGACGAGGCCGCCGAGCGGGCCGAGGCGGCGGGCGCCCGGGCGCGTACCGTCGACCACACCACCAAGCAGCTCGCCGCCGCCAAGGCGGACCTCGCTCGGGGCGCCGTCGCCGGCACCTCGCGAGCGCTCGACCCGGTCACCAACCAGGTCGTCGTCACCGCCGACAGCACCGTCACGGGTGCCGCGCTGGCCGAGCTGAAGAAGGAGGTCGCGGCGCAGGACGGGAAGGCGGTGCTCAAGCGCAGCGAAGGCACGTTCCGGCCCTACATCGCCGGCGGCGACGCCATCTACACCGGCGGCTCGCGCTGCTCGCTCGGCTTCAACGTGACCAAGGGCGGGGAGCCGTACTTCCTCACCGCCGGCCACTGCGTCGAACTCGGCGGCAGCTCCTGGTCCGAGACCTCGGGCGGGCCCGTCATCGGCGAGGCCGAGGGCGCGACCTTCCCGGGCAGCGACCGGGCGCTGGTCAAGTACGTGGCGGACATCGACCACCCCAGCGAGGTCGACCTCTACGACGGCAGCGCCCAGGAGATCACCGGCGCGCGGGAGGCCACGGTCGGCGAGACCGTGCAGCGCAGCGGCAGCACGACGCAGCTGCACGACGGCACCGTCATCGCGCTCGACGTGTCCGTGACGTACCCGGAGGGCACCGTCGACGGCCTGATCCAGACCGACGTCTGCGCCGAGCCCGGCGACAGCGGCGGCGCGCTCTTCGCGGGCAGCGACGCGATCGGCCTGACCTCGGGCGGCAGCGGTGACTGCACCAACGGCGGCGAGACGTTCTTCGAGCCGGTGGTCGCGGCCCTCGACGAGTACGGGGCGACCATCCCGTAACGGCGGCGCACCTCCGCACCGCCGCGCCACGCGGCGGCGCACCACGGGAACCGCGTACGACCCGGGCCCCGGCACCCCGCGGTGCCGGGGCCCGGCCGGTGTCCGCGGCCGCGCCGCCGGCCGCCGGTCAGCGCAGCACGTGGAGCGCCGCGGGGAGCAGGCGCGCCGTCAGCGGCGGCGCGGGCACGGGGATGCCGTCGGCGGCGCACGGCAGCGGCCGGTCCGCCTCGACGGCCACCCGGCGCCCCCGCAGCACCTCGCCGCGCGTCCGCGTCCGCCGTCCGGGCCCGCCGCCGAGCACGGCGACGTCCAGCGCCCCGTCGTCGAGCCGGACCTCCGGCGCGCAGCCCCCGGTGGAGCCGCCGGGGCAGGGGGCGTTGGCGACGACGGCGGTGTGGCCGCGCATCTCGTACGGCGTGCCGTCCACGGTGACGCGGAACAGCGCCGACCGCCGCGACGCCAGCGCGCGGCCGGGCGCCGTGCGGGCCGCCCCGGCGCCGATCCACACCGCGCCCAGCGCCGCCGCCGCGGGCCGCTCCGCGGCCTCCACCCGCAGCACGTCCACCGGCCGCGGCTCGCCGCCGAGCAGCAGCTCCGCCAGTTCCTCCGCGGCCCGCGGCAGGCCCAGCGCCCGCGCGACGACGCCCGCCCCGACCGCGCCGGGCACCAGCCCGCACACCGCGTCCGTCCCCGCGAGCGCGCCGGCCACGGTGCCGGCCATGCCGTCGCCGCCGACCGCGAGCACGGTGCGGCCCGACGCGGCGGCGCGCCCGGCGAGTTCGGCGGCGTGCCCGAAGCCGCGGCTGTACTCCGCCTCGACCTGCGCCCCGGCGCCGCGCAGCGCCCGGGCCAGCGGGATGAGCGCCGCGGCTCCGGCGGCCCGGCCGGCGGCGGGATTGACGATGGCGGTGAAGCGGCGCATGGCGGGCTCCGGTTCGGGGGTGCGTACGGCGGTCAGCGGCCGGGTGCGGGACCGGTCCGGGCGGCGCGCGCGGCGGCCGGGCGGGCGGCCCGCACCGCACGGGGGCCCGCCGCCGGGCCGGTCCCGGGCCGCCTCACTCGTCCGCCCGCGGCAGCAGCACGCCCGGGTTGAGAACGCCCGCCGGGTCCAGCGTCGACTTGACCGCGCGCAGCGCCGCCACGCCCAGCGGGCCGATCTCCCGCGCGTACCACGGGCGGTGGTCGGTGCCCACGCCGTGGTGGTGGCTGATGGTGCCGCCGCACTCCAGGATCGCGTCGCCCGCCGCCCGCTTGGCCCGCTCCCACGCGCCCAGCGGGTCGTCGCCCCGGGCGCCGACCACCGTGAAGTACAGCGAGGCGCCGGTTTCGTACACGTGCGAGATGTGGCACATCACCAGGGGCGGCGTGCCCGCCGCGGTCAGCGTCTCCTGCAGCGCCCCGCGCACCGCCTCGTACAGCCGGGGCAGCGCCGGCCAGAAGCCCGCCGTCTCCAGCGTCTCCGCGAAGGCGCCCGCGTCCAGCAGCGCGTCGCGCAGGTACGGGGCCCGGTAACGGCCCTGCGCCCACGCCTCGCCCGGCTCCGCGCCGAGCAACTCCCCGCCGGCCGCCCGCAGGACGACGTGCGCCGCGGCCCGGCGGTCCGCCGCCTCGCCCGCCGCGCCCTCGTAGCCGGCGACGACCAGGCAGCCGCCCGGCCGCGCCCCGCCCGCCGACCCGTCCGCCTCGCCCGCCGACCCGTCCGCCCCGCCCGCCGACCCGTCCGCCTCGCCCGCCGCCGCCTCGTCCGCCGCCTCGTCTGCCGATCCGTCCGCCGCGCCGATGTCCTCGGGACGGGCGAGGCCCGCCATGGTCTCGGTCTCGTCGGACAGCCGCAGCACCGTCGGCAGCGGCCCGTCCTGCGCCAGCGCGCGCAGCGCCGCCGCGCCCGCGTCGAAGGAGCCGAACCGCCAGCCCTCGTACGCCCGCACCCGCGGCAGCGGCCGCACCCGTACCGTGACCGACGTGATCACCCCGAACGCGCCCTCCGAGCCCAGCACCAGCTGCCGCAGGTCGGGTCCCGCCGCCGAGCGCGGCGCCCGGCCGAGCCGCAGCGTGCCCTCCGGCGTCGCGACGGTGAGCCCGACGACCATCTCGTCGAACCGCCCGTAGCCCGCGGACGCCTGGCCGCTTCCGCGCGTCGCGGCGAAGCCGCCGACGGTGGCCCACTCGAAGGACTGCGGGAAGTGGCCGAGGGTGAACCCGCGCTCGCCGAGCAGCCGTTCGGCCTCGGGCGCGCGCAGCCCGGCGTCGAGGACGGCGGTGCGCGCGACCTCGTCGAGCGCGGTCAGCCGGTCCAGCCGGCGCAGGTCGAGGGCGACCACGCCGGCGAAGCCGCCCCCCTGCGCGTCCGGCGCGAGCCCGCCGGTCACCGACGTGCCGCCGCCGAACGGCACCACCGCCACCCGCCGCTCGGCGCACACCCGCAGCACCGCCAGCACCTCGTCGTGCCCGCCCGGCAGCACCACCGCGTCCGGCGCGTCCGCGACCTCGCCGGCGCGGATGCGCAGCAGGTCGGGGGTGGACTTGCCGCGGGTGTGCCGCACCCGGTCCGCCGCGCCGGTCAGTACGTGCGACGGGCCGCCCGCCGCCCGCGCGAGCGCGGCCAGGACGTCCGCGCCCACGCGCGGCGCCGGCACGTCCAGGTCCGCCAGCGCCGCGGGCGGGGTGTCGGCCGGCCGCACCCCCAGCAGGTCGCGCAGCAGGTTCCGGACGCCGTCGGGGAGCGGCGCCGCCTCCGCGGGGTCGCCCCACCCGTTCCACAGCATGTCCAACGCGGTCCTCCCGTACGGGCGTACGGCCTCGGCCGGAGGGCTTTCCTCCGTCCGCATACTCGTTACACTGTGACAGGTGAAGTCGAAACGTCACAAGACCTCGCTGGACGACGTCGCGCTCGACGCGCTGCGCGACTGCGTCCTGGCCGTGGGCGTGCGCCGCACCACGCTCACCGACGTGGCCCGCCGCGCCGGCGTGTCGCGGATGACGCTCTACCGCCGCTGGCCCGACGTGCAGTCGCTGGTGGGCGATCTGATGACGCGCGAGTGGATCGACGTCGCACGCGGCGCCCTCCCCGCCGCGGACGGCGCCGCGAACGCACGCGAGGTGCTGGTCGCCGGGCTCACGGAGGGCTCGCGGGCGCTGCGCGCGCACCCGCTGTTCCGCAAGATCCTGGACGTCGACCCCGAGCTGCTCCTGCCGTACATGCTCGACCGCCGCGGCGCCAGCCAGGACGTCCTGCTCGACCTGATCGCCGACGACGTGCGCAAGGGCCAGGCCGACGGTTCCGTGCGCGCGGGGCACGCGGTGCGGCAGGCGCGGGCCGCGCTGCTGGTCGTGCAGTCCTTCACGTTCTCGATGCGCACCATGACCGACGAGGACGACCCCGACCTCGGCACCGCCGCGTTCGAGCGCGAACTGCGCGGCGTGCTGGAGAGGATGCTCGCGCCATGACCGTACGGAACGCGCCCGGAACGGACAGCACGGACAGCACGGGCGGCGCGGAGCCGGCGCCCGCCCGGGACTTCTCCCTCAACGCCCGCCGCCGCGCCCGCGAGCTGGCCGGGCTGGCCGCCGGCGAGCGCGTGGACCTGCTGGTCGTCGGGCTCGGCGCCACCGGCGCCGGGGTCGCGCTGGACGCCGCCGCGCGCGGGCTGTCGGTCGCCGCGATCGACGCCCACGACCTGGCGTTCGGCACCTCGCGCTGGAGCAGCAAGCTCGTCCACGGCGGCCTGCGCTACCTGGCCTCCGGCCAGGTCGGCATCGCCCGCGAGTGCGCGGTGGAGCGCGGCGCGCTGCTGGAGCGCATCGCGCCGCACCTCGTGCACGCCCAGCCCTTCGTGATCCCCCTCACCCCGCTGACCACCCGCGCCCAGGCCGCCGTCGCCTGGGCCGGGCTGCGCTCCGGCGACCTGCTGCGCGTCGCCGCGCGCACCTCCCGCGCGGCGCTGCCCGCGCCGCGCCGGCTGTCCGCCGTGGAGACCCAGCAGCTCGTGCCCGGGCTGCGGCGCTACGGGCTGCGCGGCGGACTGCTCTCGTGGGACGGGCAGCTGACCGACGACGCCCGGCTGGTGACGGCCGTGGCGCGGACGGCCGCGGGGTACGGGGCCCGGGTGCTGACCCGGGCCCGCGCGGTGGAGCTGACCGGCTCCGGCGCGGTCGTCCGGGACGAGACGACGGGGGAGCGGCTGCGCATCCGGGCCCGCGCGGTGGTCAACGCGACCGGGGTGTGGGCCGGTCAGCTGGTGCCCGGGGTGCGGCTGCGCCCGTCGCGCGGCACGCACCTGGTGCTGCGCGCCGAGGCGCTGGGGATGGGTCGGCAGCCGGGAGGGGCGGGCGTGCACATCCCGATCCCGGGGGCGCCGGCCCGGTTCGCGCTGGTGCTGCCGCAGGACGACGGCCGGGTGTACGTGGGCCTGACCGACGAGCCGGTCGACGGCGACGTGCCGGACGAGCCGGCGGTGCCGGAGACGGACGTCGGCTTCCTCCTCGACGTGCTGGACTCCGCGCTGGACGTGCCGGTGCGCCGGGCGGACGTGGTCGGCGCGTTCGCCGGGCTGCGCCCGCTGCTGGAGAGCGACGGCCGCAGCGCCGACCTCTCCCGCCGGCACGCGGTGCGCACCTCGCCGGACGGCGTGGTCACCGTCGTCGGCGGCAAGCTGACGACGTACCGGCGGATGGCCGAGGACGCCGTCGACGCGGCCGTGGCCGGCGCCGGTCTGGCCGCGGGCCCGTGCCGTACCGCCCGGCTGCCGCTCGTCGGCGCCGCGCCGCCCGCCGAGCTGGCCCGGCTGGACGCGCCGCGCCGGCTGGTGCAGCGCTACGGGACGGAGGCGCCGGCGGTGCAGGCGCTGGCCGCCGCGGAACCCGCGCTCGCCGCGCCGGTCGTGCCCGGATACCCGGTCACCGGCGCCGAGCTGGCCTGGGCCGTACGCCACGAGGGCGCCCTCGACGAGGCCGACCTGCTGGACCGGCGCACCCGGCTGGGGCTGGTGGCGGCGGAGCGGGCGGCCGCGGTGGCGGCCGCCCGCGAGGTGCTGTCCGCGCTGAACGGGGCGGTCAGTCCAGGGCGTTGAACACGGGGTAGTAGCCGCCGGAGTGCCCGGCGGCCTTGGGGTGGTAGGAGTCGCCGATGGGGAAGGTAACGCTGTGCAGCCATTCGCTGTCCGAGCAGATCTCGTGCCCGGAGAACGCCGGCCGGACGTCGCCGTACGAGAAGCCGTGGTCGGCCGCGCGCTTGGCGGTCACGTCGCTCAGCAGGTCCGCGGCGCCGTTGATGGCGGCCCGGGAACGCTCGCTGATGCCGAAGAAGCAGCCGCCGTTGAGCTGGTACATCCGCGGGTAGCCGAGCACGACGACGTGCGCGTTGGGGGCGCGGGCGCGTACCGCGTCGTACGCGGCGTTGAGCCGCCCGGGGAGCGTGCCCTCGATGTACGTGCGCGCCTCGTTGATCCGGTTGACGCACGCCGACTCGCCCTGCAGCACACAGGTGATCATGGCGTCGGCGAAGCCGGCGTCGTTGCCGCCGATGCTGAGGGAGACGAGGGTGGTCGAGGAGTTGAGCGGACCGAGCTGGTTGTTGATGAGGTCGCCGGTGCGGGCGCCGGAGCAGGCGGTGAAGGAGAAGGACGCCGGGGAGTGCGCGTTCTTCCACAGCACCGGGTACGCCCGGGTGCTGCGCTTGCAGTCGCCGCTCGCCGAGTCGTACGAACCGGCGCCCACGCCCGAGGCGTAGGAGTCGCCGAGCGCCACGTAGTTCTCCGCGTAGGCGCTCCGCGCCGCGGTGCTCTCGGCGGCCTGGGCGGGCGCGGTGCCGAGCAGCGCCACTGTGGTGGCGACGAGGAAGCCCAGCAGCAGCCGCAAGGGCCGGGCAGTTCTCATGGAACCCCCTGGGGATGAGGTTGTACCGAGTGGTAACCACACCCTGCCCTGTGACACCCATGTCCATGCCAAGGCGCAACTGCGCGCCTGTGATGCGCCGTTCAATCCCTGTTGGGCGAGTTCGCCATGGCATCAGCCGATAATCGGGTCGGCCGCCGGCCCGTCCCCTCAGAAGACCCGACCGCAACCGGCAGAGTGCGCCTCTGCCTTGGAGCGTGAGCGACGACCGTGACCGGGAAGAGAACGCTGAGCCCTCGGGTGCGGCCGCTCGGGCCCCGCCCCGGCCGCCCCGACACCAGGGCGGACATCATCCGCGCCGCGAAGCGCATGTTCGCCCGCGGCTACGGGTCCTGCAGCCTGCGCGCCGTCGCCCGGGAGGCGGGCGTCGACCCGTCCCTCCTCGTCCAGTTCTTCGGCAGCAAGGAAGGGCTGTACCTGGCCGCCATCGCCGACGTCATGCGCCCCGACGACGTGCTCGACCGGATCGTCGGCGACACCTCCGACGGACTGGGCCGCAGGCTCGCCGGCTATTACTTCGATCTGTGGGACGACGCCGAGACCAGGTGGCCCTTTCAGGCGATCCTGCTCTCCGCCGCCTCGTACCAGCCGGCCGCCGCCGTCCTGCGCGACTTCATCACCCGCGAACTCGTCGCCCGGGTCGCCGCCCGCGCCGTCCCCGACCGGGCGGAGCTGCGTGCGGGCCTGGCCGGTTCCCATCTGGTGGGCACCGCCCTCGTGCGCTACGTGGTGCGTTTCGGGCCGCTCGCGGACCTGCCGCGGCCGGAGCTGGCCGAGATCGTGGGCGGCACCATCGACGGGTACCTCTTCGGCCCGCTGCCCTCCGGCAGCGCCTAGCTTCGAGTCAACCTCACGGGCCGTCCCTGCGTCAGGGGTGGGGGCGGTGGCGCCCGGAAGCTGCGGCGATCTAGAATCCCGAGCTAACTCAACAGATGTTGATAAAGGGCTTCGTGCCGTGATGGACTCGGCGCAATCGGCGCACCTGCCGGAGGGAGAGCAATGGCCTTCGACATACCGGGCTACATCAGTACAGCCGGACGCGTCCAGGTCGACGATCTGGATCTCGACGCGTTCGCAGAGCGCCCGCTGTCCGAGGAGGCGCTGCGCTGCCTGCGCTACATGTCGGACGTGGAGAGCCACACGATCTGCTACCTGCGTGACGTGCTGGTCACCCCGTCCCACCGCGACCCGGACGTGACGGCGTTCATGTCGATGTGGGCCTTCGAGGAATTCTGGCACGGTGAGGCGATCGACTCCGTGCTGCGCGCCCACGGGCAGAAGGCCGACTACGACCACATCCGCGAGGTGCGGGAGGCGCAGGGGGTCAAGGATCGGCTGGCGCCGATCTACCAGTCCGTCGCGGCCAACGCCATCGGCGACGACTTCGTCGCCGTGCACATGACGTGGGGCGCGATAAACGAGTGGTCCGCGCACGCCGCGTACGGCAGCCTGATCGAGAAGGAGCAGCACCCGGAGCTGACCAAGCTGCTCGGGCGCATCCAGCGCCAGGAGTCCCGGCACCTCGCGTTCTACGCCAGCCAGGCCAAGGAGCGCCTGGAGCGCTCGTCGCGCGCCCGGTCGCTGACCCGCTGGGTGACCGACCGCTTCTGGCAGCCCGTCGGCTCCACCATCCAGCCGGTGGAGGAGACCCGCTTCGTCCTGGGGCACCTGCTGGGCGACGACGAGGGCGCCGCGGCCGTGCGCAAGATCGACGAGAAGGTGCACAAGCTCCCCGGCATGGACGGGCTCAACCTGGTCCAGCGCGGCGTCGCGGGCTTCGGCGCCGGGGTGCCGGTGGCGGGCACCGGCGACGACCGGGGCGGCTCCCGCAAACGCGGGCTCGTCGCCGGCGCCGCGCTGCTCGCGGGCGCGGCCGGGATCGCCGCCGTACGACGCCGATCGGCGGGCTCGCAGGCATGACGGAACCCGGCCCGGCCGCCACGCCCACATCCGCCGCGGACACCGACGCGGCGGACACCGACGCGGCGGCCGCCGCGCTGCTGGACGAAGTCGGACGACTCGGCAGTGTCGCGGTGGCATACTCCGGTGGCGTGGATTCCACGGTCGTCCTCGCCGCGGCCGTACGCGCCCTCGGCCCCGGCCGGGCCGTCGCCGTCATCGCCGACTCGCCCGCCCTGGCCCGCGGCGAGCTCGCCCTCGCCCGGGACACGGCGGCGGACCTCGGCGCCGAACTCGTCGTCCTGGACACCGACGAGCTGTCCGTCGCCGGCTACCGCGCCAACGCCGGCGACCGCTGCTACTTCTGCAAGCAGACCGTCCTCGGCCGGGTCGCCGGCTACGCCGCGGAGCGCGGCTTCGCGCACGTCGCCACCGGCACCCACCGCGACGACCGGCGCGCCGCCCACCGGCCCGGGCTGCGCGCCGCGAAGGAACTCGACGCCGCCGAGCCGCTGGCCGCCGCCGGGCTCGGCAAGGCCGCGGTGCGCGCGGTCGCGCGGGCCTGGGGGCTGCCGGTCGCGGAGAAGCCCGGCATGCCGTGCCTGGCGTCCCGTATCGCGGTGGGCATCCCGGTCTCCCAGGACCGGCTGCACCTGGTCGAACGGGCCGAGGAGCGGGTCCGCGAGACGCTGGACGAGCACCGGGTGGGCGCCCGCGACGTCCGCGTACGCCTGCTGCGGCGCGGCTTCCGGATCGAGCTGGACGCCCCCGCGCACCGCGAGGTGGCCGCCGCCCGCGGCCTCGGCGACACGCTGCTGCGCGAGGTGGCCGCCGTCGGCCCCCTCGGCGAGGGCAGCCTCGCCCCGTACCGCACCGGGGCCGTCAGCACCGCCGCCCGCGCCGCCGCCCGCGCCGCCTCTCCCGATGGAGCGCCGGCGCGATGAGCGAGCCGAGCGGCGGCGCCCGCGACGTCGCCGAACTGCTGGCCGACGGCGTGGCGCAGGTCGGCGACTTCGCCCGGCTCGACGTGGGCCGGCGGCGCCGCACCGGGGTGCCCGAAGTCGTCTACGCCGACGGCAAGACGCCGCAGCAGACGCTGCAGCTGCTCGCCGAGCTGCGCCGCCGGACGCCGGACTCGCCGGCGCTGGCCACCCGCTGCCCCGAGGAGGTGCTGCGGGAGGCCGCCGACGCCTTCGCGGACGAGCCGGTACGGGTCGACACCCGGGCGCGCACCGTGACCGTGGGCCCGCTGCCGGCCCCGCGCGGCACCGTCGCCGTGCTCACCGCCGGCACCAGCGACCTGCCCGTCGCCCGCGAGGCCGTCGCCACGCTCGACGCCCTCGGCACCGGCTCCCGGCTCTTCGCCGACGTGGGCGTCGCGGGCCTGTCCCGGCTGCTCTCGGTGCTCGCCGAGGTGCGCGCCGCGGACTGCGCGATCGTCGTCGCGGGCATGGACGGCGCCCTGCCGAGCGTGGTCACCGGCCTGCTCGCCGCCCCCGTCGTCGGCGTCCCCGCCAGCGTCGGCTACGGCTTCGCCGACGGCGGCCGCGCCGCCGCCGGCGCCATGCTGGCCTCCTGCGCCCCCGGGCTCACGGTCGTCAACATCGACAACGGCTTCGGCGCCGCCGTCCACGCCGCGAAGATCGTGGGGGTACGCGACGGTGAGTGACCGGATGTCCGCCGCGCCGGGGGCGTACGCCCCGGGCCGTCCGCACGCACCCGTGCCCCTGGCCCGTACCCGGGCCGGTGTGGCGGCGCAGCGGCGCGGGAAGGGCTGTCCCGGTGATCGCGCAGCACAGTCCGCAGGGAACCCGGCGGGGGTGGCGCACGGTGGCTGAGGGGACGGCCGCGGCCCATCTCGACTGCACCGCCGGGGTGGCCGGCGACATGCTGCTGGGCGCGCTGCTCGACGCCGGCGCGCGCCTCGGTGCCGTGCGGGACGCGGTGGCGGCGCTCGGGATCGACGGGCTCGACGTGACCGTGGCGCGGGCCCGGCGCGGCGGCTTCGCCTGCAACCGCGTCACCGTCCACCGCCCCGCCGCCGCCGACCACCACCGGCGCCTCGACGACGTCCTCGGCGACGTCGGACGGGCGACGCGCGCCGGCCTCCCCGAGGCCGCCGCGGACTTCGCCGCCCGCGTCTTCCGGCTGCTCGCCGAGGCCGAGGGCAAGGCGCACGGCACCGCCCCCGAGGACGTCCACTTCCACGAGGTCGGCGCCTTCGACGCGCTCGCCGACGTCGTCGGCTGCGCCGCCGCGCTCGCCGACCTCGGCCTGCTCGCCCCCGGCGCCGCCGTCACCTGCTCGCCGCTCGCCGCCGGCAGCGGGGAGGTCGACTGCGCGCACGGCCGGATGCCCGTCCCCGTACCCGCCGTGCTGCACCTGGCCGCCGCCGGCGGCCTGGCGCTGACCGGCGGCCGGCTCGCCGGCGAGCGCACCACCCCCACCGGCGCCGCGCTCGTCGCCGCCCTCGCCGCCCCCGGCCCGCTGCCGGAGATGGCGGTACGGTCCGTCGGCACCGGCGGCGGCCGCCGCGACACGCCGGACCGCCCCAACATCACCCGCGTCGTCGTCGGCACCGCCGCGCCCGCGGACCCTCGCGGCGGCGGCCCCGCCGAGGGCGAGGTCACCGTCGTGGAGAGCACCGTCGACGACCTCGACCCGCGGCTGTGGCCCTCGGTCCTCGCCGCCCTGCGCGCCGCCGGTGCCTGGGACTGCTGGACCACCGAGACCGTCGGCCGGCACGGCCGCCCCGGCCGCGTCGTCACCGCGCTGTGCGCGGACGACGTGCGGCCGGCCGTCGCCGACGCGCTGTTCCTGCACACCACCACGCTCGGCGTCCGCTGGTCCGCCCACCGGCGCCTCATGCTGCCCCGGCACAGCGCCGTGGTGGCCGTGGGCCCGCCCGGCGCCGAGCAGCAGGTCACCGTCAAAGTGGCGGACGGCCCCGGCGGCGCGCTCACCGTGCAGCCGGAGCTTGCCGAGGCGGAGACCGCCGCGGCCGCGCTGGGCTGGCCCGTACGCGCGGTGTGCGAAGCTGCCGCAGTCCGCTACCGGGGCGACCTGGCGGTGCCGCGGCCCGCCACCGGTTGACGCCGGTCCGCACCAGAAACAGAGACCGGCATATGCAAGACCAGACCAGGGGAGGGCACGAGTGACGGGGACCTACCGCATCGGGCGACTCGACGACGCGCACGTCCTGCTGACCGGAGCCACCGGCTTCATCGGGCAGGCGCTGCTGGAGCGGCTGCTGTCCGGCCACCCCGGCACCCGGGTGACGATCGTCGTCCGCCCGCGGGGCAACGGCGGCGCCGCCGACCGCTTCCGCCGGCTGCTGCGCAAGGACGTCTTCCGCGCCTGGCGCGAGCAGGTCGGCGACGAGGCCGCGTTCGCCGAGGCGGAGCGCCGCGTCACCGTCGTCGAGGGCGCGCTCGACCGGCTGGAGGACGTCGAGTTCCCCGGCGACGTCGACGTCGCCATCCACTGCGCGTCGTCCGTCTCCTTCGACCCGCCCATCGACGAGGCGTTCAGCAGCAACGTCTCCGGGGCCGTCGCGCTGTACGAGAAGCTGGGCGAGCAGGAGCGCCCGCCGCACATCGTGCACATCTCCACCGCGTACGTCTCCAGCGGCGGCCAGGGCCTGGTGCGCGAGGGCCGGCTCACCCACGACGTCGACTGGCGGCGCGAGCTGGCCCAGGGCCTGGCCGCCCGCGACGACGTCGAGCGCGCCTCCCGCCGCCCCGAGGTGCTGCGCAAGGCGCTGGAGAAGGCCGGCCGCGACCACGGCAAGGCCGGCCCGCAGATCGCCGCCAAGGACGCGGAGGAGGCGCGCCGCGCGTGGGTCGAGGAGCGGCTCGTCGAGCACGGCGCCACCCGCGCCGAGATCCTCGGCTTCTCCGACGTCTACACCTTCACCAAGGCCATGTCCGAGCGCGCCGTCGAGGAGCTGTGGGCGGGCCGGCCGCTGTCGATCGTGCGCCCGGCGATCGTGGAGAGCGCGCTGCGGCACCCGTACCCCGGCTGGATCGACGGCTTCAAGATGGCCGACCCGCTGATCATCGCGTACGGCAGCGGGCTGCTGCGCGACATGCCGGGACAGCCGGACACGGTCATGGACGTCGTCCCCGTCGACCTCGTCGTCAACGCCACCCTCGCCGCCGCGGCGGCCCCGCCCGACGAGGGCGCCGAGCCGCACTACTTCCACGTCGGCTCCGGCGCCAGCAACCCCCTCACGCTGCGCGACCTCTACAAGCACGTGCACTCCTACTTCCGCCGCGACCCGCTGCCGGAGAGCAGCGGCCGCGGGCACGTGCGCCCGCCGTCGTGGACCTTCCCCGGCGCCGCCCGCGTGGAGTTCGCGCTCGGCGCCGGCGAGCGGGCCGCGAACATCGCCGACAAGCTGCTCGGCCAGCTCCCCGGCACCGAACGCACCCAGGAGTGGGCGAGCAGACTGCACAAGGAGAAGCGGTCCCTGGAGACGCTCCGCAAGTACTCCGACCTGTACGGCGTCTACACCCGCACCGCCGTCGTCTACGACGACCGCGAGCTGCGCGCGCTCAACGCCGCGCTGCCCGCCGACCGCGCCGCCGAGCACGGCTTCGACCCGGCCGGGATCGACTGGTACACGTACCTCGAAGAGGTCCACTGCCCCAAGGTCACCGCCCCGCTGCGGGCCCGGACCGGCGGCCGGCGCGGCACCCGGAGGCCGAACCCCGCCGCGCTCCCGCCCGGCGGGAGCCCGGCGGGGGGGACCGCGGGCGGCACCGCGGCCGTGTTCGACCTGGACGGCACGATCATCGCCTCCGACATCGTCGAGTCGTACGTGTGGACCCGGCTGGCGTCGCTGCCCCGCGGGCGCTGGGCCCCCGAGCTGTTCGACCTCGCCCGCAACGCCCCCCGCTACCTGCTCGCCGAGCGCCGCGACCGCGGCGACGTGATGCGCTCCTTCTTCCGCCGCTACGAGGGCGCACACGTCGAGGAGCTGCGCGCGCTGGTCGCCGAGCAGGTCGGCGACGCGCTGCTGCACCGCGTCATGCCGGAGGCCGTACGGCGCATCCGCGCCCACCGCGCCGCCGGCCACCGCACCGTGCTCATCACCGGCAGCCTCGACCTGCTCGTCGAGCCGCTCCGGCCGCTCTTCGACGACATCGAGGCGACCCACCTCGCCGAACGTGACGGCGTCCTGACCGGCTTCCTGCGCACCCCGCCGATCGTCGGCGAGGGCCGCGCGGCGTGGCTGCAGAGCCACGCCCGCGAGCGGGAGCTGGACCTCGGCGCCAGCTACGGCTACGCCGACAGCTACTCGGACCGGCCGCTGCTGGAGGTCGTGGGCAAGCCGCACGCCGTCAACCCCGACACCCGGCTGTTCCGGCACGCCAAGCGCCGCCACTGGCAGATCGCCCGCTGGGGGACGCACACCGCGAGCCGCTGGGACGCGCTCGCGGGCACCGTGATCAGCCACACCCGGCCGCGGCCCGTACGGGCCCTGCCCGCGGCCGGCCGCACCGCATCCGACGGAGAGGGCCGATGAGCCTGGCGCTGCAGTACCACCGTTCGCCCGCGCGCTTCCTGGCCGCCCGCGGGCTCAGCCGGACCCGCAGCCGCGCCGCCGGCTCGCTGGCCGGCTCGCTCGCGCCGCTGCGGCTCAGCCGCGACCGGCGCGAGCTGCCCAAGGGCGACGGCTGGACCCGGCTGGCACCCAGCCTGTCCGGCATCTGCGGCTCGGACCTCGGGATGCTCAACGGCACCGTGTCGCCGTACCTGGCGGCGCTGACGTCCACGCCGTTCGTGCCCGGCCACGAGGTCGTCGGGACCACGCTCGACGATCTGCCGGCCATCCCGCGCGGCACCCGCGTCGTGCTCGACCCGGTGCTGTCCTGCGCGGTACGCGGTCTGCCCGAGTGCGACGCCTGCCGCGCCGGCCACACCAACCGCTGCGACCACATCACCTCCGGGCACCTCTCGCCCGGCATGCAGACCGGCTACTGCGCCGACACCGGCGGCGGCTGGGCCCAGCGCATGGTCGCGCACGAGCACCAGCTCCGCCCGGTGCCCGACGACCTGCCGGACGAACGCGCGGTGCTCATCGAGCCGCTGGCCTGCGCGATCCACTCGGTGCGCCGGGTGCCGATCGAGCCGGGCGCCTCGGTGCTCGTCATCGGGGCCGGCACGGTGGGGCTGCTCACCGTGCTGGCGCTGCGGCAGCTCACCGAGGCCGGCACCATCCACGTCGTCGCCAAGCACGGCCACCAGCGCGAACGGGCGCTGGCCCTGGGCGCCGACGAGGCCGTGGAGCCGGACCGCGCGCTGCGCGCGGTCCGCCGGCTGACCTCGGCGCTGGCCCAGCGCCCCGAGCTGGGCTCCGAGTTCCTGCTCGGCGGGGCGGACGTGGCCTTCGAGTGCACCGGCGGCGGCGCCGGCCTCGACACCGCGCTGCGTACCGTACGGGCCGGGGGGACGGTGGTCGTCTCCGGCATCCCGGGCGGGGCCGACCTGACCCCGCTGTGGTACCGGGAGCTGAGCCTGGTGGGCGCGTACACCACCAGACGCCGCGAGGACGCCACGAAGGACGGCGGCCCCGACACGGGCCCCGACGGCCGCCCCGGCACCGACTTCGACAAGGCGGCGCAGCTCGCCGCGTCGGCGCCCCTCGACGGGTACGTCGAACGCTATGCGCTCCAGCAGTGGCGCCCCGCGCTGGAGCACGCGTTCGCGGCCGGCTCGGCGGGCTCCGTCAAGATCGCCTTTGACCCGACCCTGGACGGCTGACCGGGCACGAATGGCAGGGTAGGGGCCGGCACACCAGTCGGCCGCCCCCCACCGCCGTACGCAGCCGCAGGGCAACCGCCGCCCGCACCGCCGCCCGCTGCCGGCGCCGGCGACCACACTGAGGAGAGAACGTGAGCAGACCAGGCTTCGTGCTGGAAGTCGACGAACGAACCCCGCCCCTGCTCGTGCACGAGGGCGAGAATTTCCGGCTGGAGCGGCTGCCCCACGGCACCCGGGTGATCTACCCGCCCGACTCGCTGCCCGGCATCCGCGACCTCGACGGGGTCATCCGCCGCGCGCTGCTCGAACCGCACGGCAGCGAGCCGCTGCCCGAGCTGCTGTTCCCCGGCATGCGGCTGACGATCGTCTTCGACGACCTGTCGCTGCCGCTGCCGCCGATGCGCCGGCCCGACGTGCGCCAGCGCATCATCGAGCAGGTGCTGGAGATGGCGGCGGCCAAGGGCGTGGACGACGTCGAGCTGATCGCCGCCAACGCTCTGCACCGGCGCATGACCCCGGCGGAGCTGCAGCATGTGGTGGGCGACCGGGTGTTCCGGTCGTTCTTCCCGCAGCACCTCACCAACCACGACGCGGAGGACCGCGACAACCTCGTCCACCTCGGCGACACGGCGGAGGGCGAGGAGGTCGAGATCAACCGGCGGGCGGCCGAGAGCGACCTCGTCGTCTACGTCAACATCACCTCGACGGCGATGAGCGGCGGACCCAAGTCGGTGTCGGTGGGCCTCGCCAGCTACCGCAGCATCCGCCACCACCACAACGTGCACACGCTGCGGCACTCCCGGTCGTTCAACGACCCGCCGAAGTCGGCCATGCACCACTCGTACAACCGCATGCAGGACCTGATCGGCGGCCAGGTCAAGGTGTTCACCGTCGAGACGACGCTGAACAACGACACCTTCCCGGCCGCCACCCGCTTCCTCAACAAGCGCGAGTGGGAGTGGAACTACGGCGACCAGGCCGCCTACCTCGCCTCCCGGCGCGGCAACTCACTGATGACGCCGTCGATGCGGCGCCGGCTGTGGCACCGCACGGAGGCGCCGTACGGGGTCACCGGCGTCAACGCCGGCGCGCCCAGCGAGGTGCACCCGATCACCCTGCGGAACGTGCACCGCCAGCAGCTCACCGAGGTGCAGGGACAGGCCGACGTCGCCGTCTACGGGCTGCCGTACATCTGCCCGTACAACGTCAACTCGGTGATGAACCCGATCCTGACGATGTGCCTGGGCCTGGGCTACTTCTTCAACCTCTATCTGAACCAGCCGATCGTGCGGGAGGGCGGCGTCGGGATCTTCTACCACCCGATGCCGAACGAGTTCCACCCCGTCCACCACCCCAGCTACATCGACTTCTACGAAGAGGTGCTGGCCGAGACCACCGACCCGGCGGTCATCGAGGCCAAGTTCGAGAAGCAGTTCGCCACCGACCCCTGGTACACCCACCTCTACCGGAAGAGCTACGCCTACCACGGCGTGCACCCTTTCTACATGTGGTACTGGGGCGCGCACGCGATGCAGCACCTGGGCCAGGTCATCTTCGTCGGCGCCGACCGCAGCGCCGCGGCCCGGCTCGGCGTGCAGTCGGCCTCGACGCTGAACGACGCGCTGCAGCTGGCGTCGCAGACGGTGGGCACCAGCCCCTCGATCACGTACCAGCACATGCCCCCGCTGACCCTGGCGTCGGTCCGATGAGCGGCGCGAAGACCCCGCGGAAGGGCGGCAGGGGCAGCCTGCGCGGCGACCTCGCGATGCTGCGGTCGGGCCGCGACTGGCGCGGCCGCGCCCTGGCCCCCCGCGGCTACCGCACACCGGGCGGCGGCGCGGCGGGCTACGGGGCGGGGAAGGCGGAGCAGAAGACCTTCCCCACCGCGTGGGCGCGTACGCCCGCGGCGCGCGCCGTGCGCAACGTGCTCCAGCGCGGGGTGCTCAAGCAGTACGCCTGGGCCAAGACGCGGCCGCAGATCGAGGGCCTGGACCTGCTGGAGTCGCTGCGCGGCCCGGCGATCTTCGTGGCCAACCACTCCAGCCACCTCGACACCCCGCTGATCCTCGGCTCCCTGCCCCGCCGCATCGCCGACCGCACGGCGGTCGGCGCGGCGGCGGACTACTTCTTCACCTCCACGGCGGTCAGCGTGACGACCGCGCTGATGTTCAACGCCTTCCCCGTGGACCGCTACGGCTCGCGCCGCAGCGGGGTGTCGCTGCCGGCCGAGCTGATCGACGACGGCTGGAGCCTGCTGCTGTACCCGGAGGGGACGCGGTCCCACGACGGCTGGATGAGCTCGTTCAAGATGGGCGCGTCGAGGCTGTGCGTGAGCATGGGCATCCCGGTCGTCCCGGTCGCGGTCCGCGGCACGTTCGCGGCGATGCCGCGCGGCAAGGCCCTGCCGACCCGCACGGGCACCCGCCTCGTGGTCCGCTTCGGCCGCCCCCTGCCCCCGCAGGAGGACGAGTCGATCACGGACTTCCGCACCCGGATGCTCCGCCACATCGCCGCCCTGTGGTCCGAGGAGGACCTCGGCTGGTACCAGTCGCTCCGCGCCGCCCACGAGGGCCGCCTCGCGCTGCCGGAGGGCCGTACGACGGCGCTGCCGCTGACGTCGACACCGGTCGAGCAGGGCAAGCCGGTGGCGGAGTGGCGGCGGGTGTGGGAGGCGACGAAGCCGTCGATGGGGGACGGCCGCAGACGGGTGTGGCGGAACGACTGAGGGCGACCCCCACCCCCGCGCCGGAGACGCACACCGCTGCCCGCGGGGTCGCAGGGGCGCAGCCCCCGGGGGGTGCGGGGGCGCAGCCCCGCGGGTCTCTGTCCGCGTCGGCGGCGCGGTGCGGGGTCCGGGGCGCGGCCCCGGTTCCGGGAAGGGGCGGGATGGGGGAACACCCCCCGCCACCGACCCCGGTGTCAGCGGCCGGTGCCAGACTCGGCCCCATGCGATGGGCCATGGCCGACGGACCCCACAACGGCGTCACCGTATGCCCGGTCACCCCCGACGGCCACCCCGCCGCCCCCGCCGAAACCCATCCCCACCCCGCCGACGCCCTCCGCCGCCACCCCACCGCCGACCGCTGGATCTGGCCCGCCACCGCCGAGTTCTACCCCCGTCTCCTCGACGCCGGCCTCACCGTCCCCCGCTGCCACGACATCGAGGCCGCCGAGGCCATCCTCCTCGGCCATGAGGGGCTGTGGGGCCTGCCCCGCTCCCTCGCCGCCGCCTGGGCCCGCCTCCGCGGGCACCCCGTGCCCGCGGACCGCCCGCCCCGCCCGTTCGCCGGCGAGCCCGCGCCCGCCCTCTTCGACGCCGCCCCCGCCGCCGCCCCGCTCCCCGACGGCACCGACCCGCTGCACGCCCTCCTCGCCGTCCACGCCGCGCAGCAGGAACGTATCGCCGCCACCCCCCGCCCCCACCGCCTGCGGCTCCTCGTCGCCGCCGAGTCCGCCGGCCTGCTCGTCGCCGCCGAGATGCATCGCGCCGGCCTCCCGTGGCGCGCCGACGTCCACGACGCCCTGCTCACCGAGCTGCTCGGCGGCCGCTATCCCGGCGGTCTGGAGCCGCCCCGCCTCGCCGAGCTGGCCGAGGAGGTGTCCCGGGCGTTCGGCGAGCGGGTCCGCCCGGACCTGCCCGCCGAGGTGGTCCGCGCGTTCCGCAGGGCCGGTGTCCGTGTCACGTCCACCCGCAAGTGGGAGCTGCGCGGTATCGACCACCCCGCCGTCGCCCCCCTGCTGGAGTACAAGAGGCTGTACCGGCTGCACACCGCCCACGGCTGGTCCTGGCTGCAGACCTGGGTGCACGGGGGCCGGTTCCGACCCGAGTACCTGCCGGGCGGCGCCATGTCCGGCCGCTGGACCACGCACGGCGGCGGCGCGCTCCAGATCCCGCGTGTGGTGCGCCGGGCGGTGGTCGCCGACGCGGGCTGGCGGCTGGTGGTCGCCGACGCCGACCAGCTGGAGCCGCGGGTGCTGGCCGCCGTGTCGGGCGACCCGGGGCTGATGGCGGCGGCCGACGGCACCCGGGACCTGTACGCGGCGCTGGCCGACCGCGCGTTCGCGGGCGGGCGCGCCGAGGCCAAGCTGGCGCTGCTGGGCGCGATCTACGGGCAGACCTCCGGCGACGCGCTGACGTACCTCGCGGATCTGCGCCGCCGTTTCCCGGCCGCCGTGGCGTACGTGGACGAGGCCGCCCGCGCCGGCGAGGAGGGTCGGCTGGTGCGCAGCCACCTGGGCCGTACGTGCGCGCCGTCGGACGCGGCCGACGACGGCGAGGCGGGGCTGCCGCAGGAGGACGGCGGGGGCGGGGCACCGGCGCGCGGGGGCGCCGCCGCGCGGGCGCGCGGCCGGTTCGCGCGCAACTTCGTGGTGCAGGCCAGCGCGGCGGAGTGGGCGCTGTGTCTGCTGGCCGCGCTGCGCCAGGAGCTGGCGGGGCTGCGGGCGGAGCTGGTGTTCTTCCAGCACGACGAGGTGATCGTGCACTGCCCGGCGGAGGAGGCCCCGGCGGTGGAGAAGGCGCTGGCGGCGGCGTCGGCGCGGGCGGGGGAGGTCGTGTTCGGGGCGACGCCGGTGGTGTTCTCGTTCACGACGGCGGTGGTGGAGTGCTATGCGGACGCGAAATAAGGACGGGCGGGGCGTACGGGCCACGAGGTAGAACGGGTACGTGCCCGACAACCGACCGCAGGACGGTCCACCGCAGACCGCCGCACGACGGACCGCCCCACCGCGGGCCGCCCCACCGCGGGCCGCCGCACCGCCCGGCACTGCACCGCAGGACGCCCCGCCCCCCGCCCACCTCGTCTCCCGCCTCCGCGCCGCCGGCTGCGTCTTCGCCGAGGACGAGGCCCGCCTCCTCCTCGCCGCCGCTTCGGGACCGGCCGAGCTGGACCGGCTCACGGACCGCCGCGTCGCCGGCCGGCCGCTGGAGCAGGTGCTCGGCCGGGCCGAGTTCTGCGGGCTGCAGATCGCGGTGGAGCCGGGCGTGTTCGTCCCGCGCAGGCGGAGCGAGTTCCTGGTCCGCGAGGCCGCCGCGGCGGCCCGGGCGGCCGGCGCAGCCGCCGCGGCCGCGACCGCCCGCCGCCCCGTCGTCCTCGACCTGTGCTGCGGCTCCGGCGCCGTCGGCGCCGCGGTCGCCGCCGCCGTACCGGCCGCCGAGCTGTACGCCGCCGACGTCGACCCCGCGGCGGTCCGCTGCGCCCGGCGCAACGTCGAGCCGGCCGGCGGCGCGGTCTACGAGGGCGACCTGTACGCCGCGCTGCCCGCCGCACTCCGCGGCCGCGTGGACGTACTCGTCGCCAACGCCCCGTACGTGCCCACCGCCGAGATCCCGTTCCTGCCGCCGGAGGCCCGCGACCACGAGCCGCTGACCGCGCTCGACGGCGGCGCCGACGGGCTCGGCGTCCAGCGCCGCGTGATCGCGGAGGCCCCGCGGTGGCTGTCGCCCGGCGGGGTGCTGCTGGTGGAGACGAGCGCCCGCCAGGAGCCCGGCACCCGCGCGGCGGTCGCCGCCGCCGGGCTGACGGCGCACACCGCGACGTGCCCGGACCTGGCGGCGACGGTCGTCACCGGACGCGGCGGCCGCACCCCGCACCCGCCCGCCGCGCGCGCCTCCGCACCCGGTGCTGCATGACGCGGCAGCGCCGCCTGCGTCCGGAAGCGCTGGCACCCTGGGCGGCGTTCATGCCAGGGCGCCCGTCTGGCGCAGCAGGGTCAGGGCGTCGGCGACGGCCCAGTGTTCGGCCAGTTGCCCGTCCCGGTAGCGGACCAGGTCCATCACGCGGAACCCGACCTGGTTGCCCGACGGGGCGACGTCGAACCACGGGCCGGTGTGCCTGCCGCGGAACACCTTGTGGGTGGCCACGAGATCCCCGTCGCCCACACAGTGCAGGATGTCCACGGTGAGATCGGAGAAAGCCGCGTGCATCGCGGCCATGGTGGCTCGGACCCCTTCCCGGTCGGCTGCCTGCCCCGGTTCGGTCGTGTGGTTGCGGTAGTCGGGATGCACGAGCGTGTCGATCAGTTCGAGCCGCCCTCCGTGCTGCACCTGCTCGACGAAGAACCGCATACGGTCCACGCTGGACGGCGACTCGCCGGTGTCTGTCATGGCTCCAGTCCAGCAGCCGCCCGCCGGCGACACCAAGACCGATCGGAGCCCCCGGCCATACCCTGAGGGTATGGACTCCCGGGAGCTGGCCTACTTCGTCGCGGTGGCCGAGGAACGGAACTTCACCCGGGCCGCAGCTCGGCTCGGTATCGCCCAACCTCCGCTGTCCCGGGCGATCCGCCGGCTGGAACGGCGGCTGGGCGTCCAACTGCTGGAGCGCACCAGCCGCCACGTAGCGCTCACCCGGGCCGGCGAGATCCTGCTGCGTGCGGGCCGTGAGGCGCTCACCGCCCTGGAGCGGGCGGAACACCTGGCCCGGCGCGCCGGGCGGGCGCCGCGGAAGCTGACGGTCGTGACGAAACCCGGCGGCGACGCCGGCCTGCTTGAACCTGTCCTGTCGCGGTTCGCCGCCCACCCCGACGCGATCGACGTCGAGGTGACGGTCTGCGGCATCGGCCAGGAGAAGGCCCTGCTGCGTGACGGCGCCGCGGACGTCGCGTTCGTACGGCTGCCGCAGGCCGACCTGGGCGGCCTGGCCAGCGAGGAACTGCTGACCGAACGCGAACTCGTGGTGCTGGCGCCGGACCACCGGCTGGCCGGGAGCGCGTCGCTGCGCATGGCCGACCTGGCAGGTGAGACCTTTCCGCGCTGGACCGCGGACGCGCCGGGCAGCGGACCCGTCATCACGGACACCGGCCAGGTGGCCGAGCTGATCGCTCTCGGCCGCATGGCCGCCGTCCTGCCCGAGTCGGTCGCACGTCACCTCGGCCGGGGCCTGGTCGCCGTACCCGTCGACGGCCGCCGGACGACCGTGCTCGCCGTCTGGCCCGAGGAGCGCCGCGACCGTGCCCTCGCCGCGTTCCTCCGCACGGCGGCCGAGGCCGCCGCGACGAGCCCGCCCCTCGACCCGCCGGCCACCGCGGTGCCGCCGAGGTGAGGGTCCGCGAAGGACGGCGCGTTGCCGAAGCGCGGGCGGAGGTCGTGTCGCCCGCCGGCGGCCGGTGCCGGCGCGGGAGCGCCGTGGGCAGGCACGGGCCGCCGGCTGCCGCGTCGTGAGCCCCGGTCAGGCGAACCCCCGCACCCGGTGCTGCATGACGCGGTAAGGCCAGCCCTCGGCGGTGTTCCACTGGCTCACCGCGAGGTGCAGGTTGTCCGGCGTCGAGCCGGGGATGACGTAGCCGCCGTAGAGCTGCGCCACGTGGGAGTCGTCCTGGTCGCCCCACTCGCCGCCCCAGACCAGCGTCCGGCGGTGCGCCTCGTACAGGTTGGGCAACGTCGTGCTCGTACGCCCACGGCTGCCGCGCCGCGGCGCCGCCGGCCGCGGCACCGGCCGCCCCCCGGCGCCCGCCGCCGCCTCACCCGGCCCGCTGCGCCGCCACCAGCACCTCGCCCGCCGCCGTGCGGTAGTAGAGCACCGACCGGCCCGCCCGCCTGCGCACCACCAACCGGGCGTCGAGCAGCACCCTCAGATGCCGCCCCACCGAGCCCAGGCCCTGCCCGGTGAGGGCCACCAGCTGCGTGGTGCTCTTCGGGGTGTCGAGCAGGGCGAGGACCCTCGCGCGGGCCGGGCCGAGCAGGCGGCCCAGCGACTCCGGCGGCGCGGCGGAGCCGGTCTCGGCGAGCACGCCGGCGCAGGGGTAGACGAGCGCGTAGCGCTGCTGCGGGAGATGCCAGGAGACCCAGCCGGTGCGCGGCACGACCGGTACGAACAGCAGCCGGGCGCCGGAGACGTCCCGCGGCGGGTAGTCGCGCACGTTGATCTGCAGCCGGCTCGCGCCCAGCCACCGCGTTCCCGGCCGCAGCGTGTCCAGCGCGGACGCCCAGCCGCCCTGCCCCACCTGCGCGGTGCGCGCGACGATGTCCGCCTCGATGACGCGCCGGCGCCGCGGCCAGTCCGGGAGCACGGTCTCCCGCCACACCCACGCCAGCAACTCCGCGGCCAGGTGCGGCAGGTCGTCCCGGCGCAGCCGCTCGGGCAGCCGGCCGCCGAGGCTCACGGCGACGTCGGCGCGGGCGGCGTCCGCGGGCGTGGCCCGTACCGCCCGCAGTTCCTCCTCGAACGACACCCCGGGGGCGCCCGTGGGCGTCGGGGTGAGGAAGTCCGCGTTCCACGGCCGCAGCAGCCCCGCCGCGACCAGCTCGCCGGCCACGGGGTCGGCGGCGAGCCGCGCGCGGTAGGCCGGCAGGTGCGCGTCGAGCCACGCGCGTTCGCCGGGGTGCCCGGCCGCGCCCCGCGCCAGCGTCTTCAGGCAGGCGAGGGCTTCGGCGTACGGCGAGACGACGAACCGGCTGTCCGCCAGCGTGTCCGCGTCGACCTGCCACCACCCCATTGCTTTCGCCTCCCGGCGAAACTCTAACCGCGCCGCGGCCGCCTCCCGCAGGCTGCCCGGCATGCGCACGTACCGCGAACTGTTCCGCACCCCGGAGTTCACGCCCCTCTTCGCCGCCTCCTCCCTCCAGATCGCCGGGCTGACGATCAGCGGCCTGGCCCTCGGTACGCACATCTACGAGGAGACCGGCTCCCCGCTGCTGTCCGCCCTCGCCATGTTCGGCCCCTCGCTGGCCCAGGTGCTCGGCGCGACCCTGCTGCTCTCCGCCGCCGACCGGCTGCCGCCGCGCGCCGCGATGGCCGCGCTCGCCCTCGTCTACGCGGCCGCGACCGCCGCACAGGCCACCCCGGGCATGCCGGTGTGGGGCGCGTTCGCCATCCTGCTCTGCCTCGGGCTGCTCGCCTCGGTCGGCGGCGGGGTGCGGTACGGGCTGCTCAACGAGATCCTGCCGCGCGACGGCTACCTGCTCGGCAGGTCGGTGGTCAACATGTCCGCCGGCGCCATGCAGATCACCGGCTTCGCCGTCGGCGGCGTGCTGGTGAGCACCCTGTCCCCGCGCGGCGCGCTCCTCGTCGCCGCCGGGGCGTTCCTCGTCGGCGCCGCCGTCGCCCGCGCCGGGCTCGGCGCCCGGGCGCCGCGGCTGGCCGGCCGGCCCTCGGTCGCGGAGACCTGGCGGGTCAACGCGCTGCTCTGGTCCTCGCGGCACCGCCGCGCCCTCTACCTGGCGCTGTGGCTGCCCAACGGCCTCGTCGTCGGCGCCGAGTCGCAGTTCGTGCCGTACGACCCGGGCCGCGCCGGCCTGCTGCTCGCCCTCGCCGCGCTGGGCATGCTCGCGGGCGACGTGCTGGCGGGCCGGTTCGTGCCGGCCCGGTGGCGGGCCCGGCTCGGGGTGCCGCTGCTGATGCTGCTGGCCGTGCCGTACCTGGTCTTCGTGCTGCGGCCGCCGACCGCGGTCGCCGCGGTCGCCGTCACCGTCGCCTCGGCCGGGTTCGCCGCCAGCCTCGTCCAGCAGGAACGGCTCATGGCGCACACCCCGGACGAGCTGAGCGGCCAGGCCCTCGGGCTGCACACCGCCGGCATGCTCACGATGCAGGGCGTGGCCGCCGCCCTCGCCGGCGGGGTCGCGGAGCTGACCTCGCCGGCGACGGCGATGACCGCGATGGGGGCGGCGTCGGCCGCCGTCACGCTCGCCCTGGCGCCGGGCCTGCGCGCCGCCACGGCGGCGGCCCCGGCCCCCACGGCGGCCCCGGCCCCGCACCCGCCCGGTGGCGGAGGCGGGCGGCGGGACCGGGAGCCGGAGGCCAGGCCCCGGGCGCCCCGGGCCGGGTGACGGTGGCGACCGCGCCCGCCGGCAGCTCGTACGTCAGCGACGCGCCGGGCGCCGGCCAGCCTGCCGTCGAGGACGCGCAGGAAGTCGGGCGGCTCCTTCGGTGCGGGGGTGTGGATGAACCGCGGAAGTCGGTGACCGCCCGGGCGCGCCGTCGTGGTGGGGGGAGGGGCAAGGTCGCGGCGGCGGGCCCGGGCGGAGCGTGGTGCGGTGGGCGTACGGGCTAGGCCGCGCGCCGGGACGCCGCGCGGTGACCGCGGATCAGGTCGGCGTAGCGCCGGCCGCTGCCCTTGACGGTGCGCTGCTGGGTGGCGTAGTCGACGTGGACGAGGCCGAAGCGCTTGGCGTAGCCGTACGCCCACTCGAAGTTGTCCAGCAGCGACCACGCGAAGTAGCCCGCCAGCGGCACCCCCCGGCGCACCGCCTCGGCGCAGGCCGCGACGTGCTCCTCCAGATAGCGGGTGCGCTCCGGGTCGTCGATCCGGCCGTCGGGCCCGACCGCGTCGGGGTAGGCGGCGCCGTTCTCGGTGACGTACAGGCAGCGCACCCGGTAGTCGTCGGCCATCCGCTCCAGCGTCCTGGTCAGCCCCTCGGCGTGCACCTCCCAGCCCATGGCGGTGCGCCGCACGCCGGGCAGGTCGACCTGGCGCGCGTACGGCAGCGGGCCGCCCGGGTCGTCGGCGACGACGTTGCGGAAGTAGTAGTTCAGGCCCAGCCAGTCCAGCGGCGCGGCGATGGTCTCCAGGTCGCCGGGGCGCTCGGGCAGGTCCACGCCGTACAGCCGGCGCATGTCCTCCGGGTAGCCGCGGCCGTGGACGGGGTCCATCCACCAGCGGTTGGTGTGGCCGTCGGCGCGGGCGGCGGCGGCCACGTCCTCGTCCCGGTCGGAGGCCGGCTCGCAGTGCGTGAGGTTGTTGACCAGGCCGATCCGGGCGCCGGGCACGGCGGCGCGCAGCGCCTGGACCGCCAGGCCGTGGCCGAGGTGCAGATGGTACGAGGCCCGTACCGCCGCCGTCAGGTCGGTGAGCCCGGGGGCCATCCGGCCCTCCAGGTGCCCGATCCAGGCCGAGCAGAGCGGCTCGTTGAGCGTGGCCCAGTGGGTGATCCGGTCGCCGAGCCGGCGGGCCACCGCGTCCGCGTACGCCGCGAACGCCTCGGCGGTCGCGCGCTCCGTCCAGCCGCCGCGGTCCTGCAGCGCCTGCGGCAGGTCCCAGTGGTAGAGCGTCGGGAACGGCGTGATGCCGGCTTCGAGGAGGGCGTCGGTGAGCCGGTCGTAGAAGGCGAGCCCGGGCTCGTTGACGGGCCCCTCGCCGCCCGGGACGACGCGCGGCCAGGCGATCGAGAAGCGGTACGCCCCGGTGCCCAGCCGGCGCATCAGCGCGATGTCCTCCGGCCAGCGGTGGTAGTGGTCGCAGGCGACGTCGCCGGTGTCGCCGCCCGCTACCATCCCGGGCGTGTGCGAGAACGTGTCCCAGATGGACGGGGCGCGGCCGTCCTCGCGGACGGCGCCCTCGATCTGGTACGCCGCGGTGGCCGTGCCCCACACGAAGTCGGACGGGAGGCGGTCGAGGTGCAGGTCGGTCACGGGGGTCCTTTCGGGCGGGGTCACTTGACGGCTCCGGCGGTCAGCCCGGCGACGAGGTAGCGCTGGAGCAGCAGGAAGCCGGCGACGACGGGGAGGCTGACGACGAGGGAGGCGGCCATGACCTGGTTCCAGTACACCTCGGTCCGGGTGGCGTAGCCCTGCAGCCCGACGGAGAGGGTCCGGGTGACGTCGTTGGTCATGACCGAGGCGAAGAGCACCTCGCCCCAGGCGGTCATGAAGGAGTAGATGGCGACGGCGACGATCCCGGGGACCGCGGCCGGCACCACGACGCGGAAGAGCGCCTTCAGCGGCCCGCAGCCGTCGACGAGCGCCGCCTCGTCCAGGTCGCGGGGGATGGAGTCGAGGTAGCCGACCAGCATCCAGATCGAGAAGGGCAGGGTGAAGGTCATGTACGTGAGGATCAGCCCGCCGCGGGAGCCGTAGAGGGCGATCCCGGTGGTGTTCCCGATGTTGACGAAGATCAGGAACAGCGGCAGCAGGAAGAGGATGCCGGGGAACATCTGGGTGGACAGCACCGTGACCGTGAAGATCCGCCTGCCGCGGAAGCGGTAGCGGCTGACCGCGTACGCGGCGAAGACCGCGACGACGACCGAGCAGCCGGTCGCGGCGCCCGCCACGATCAGTGAGTTCAGGAAGTAGCGGGCCAGCGGCACCGTGTCCCAGATGTCGAGGTACGGCCGTACGGTCAGCCCGCTGGGGATCCACTGGAACGCCCCCGTCACGTCCTCCAGGGGCTTCAGCGAGCTGCTGAGCATCACGTACACGGGGGTGACGGCGAAGGCCGTCAGCAGCGTGAGCACGATGCGCCGGGTCCAGACGAACGACCGCGGCGGCGCGGTGGGGGAGCTACGCACTGGCCGCCTTCCTTCCCCGGGAGGTGAGCAGCAGATAGCCGGCCGTGACGACCAGCAGGAAGAGCAGCAGCAGCACGGACATCGCCGAGCCGGCGCCGAAGTTCCAGGTGACGAAGGACGACTGGTAGATGTGGAGGGAGATGATGTCCGCCGACTCCGGCGCCGACTTGCCGAAGAGGATGTACGGCACGTTGAAGTCGTTGAAGGTCCACAGGAACAGCACGAGCACCAGCACCTGGTTGACCGGCCGCAGCGACGGCAGCGTGATCCGGCGGATCTGCTGCCAGATCCCGGCGCCGTCGATCGCGGAGGCCTCGTACACCTCCCGCGGGATGTTCTGCAGCGCGGCGGTGATCACGAGGAAGGCGAACGGCCAGGTGCGCCAGACCGAGACGACGACCAGCGAGACGAACGCGTTGTCGCCGATCAGCCAGAACGTCGGCTGGCCCGTCAGCCCCAGCTGGTCGTGGAGCACGTGGTTCACCAGGCCGTTGTCCCGCTGGAGCATGAACGACCAGGTGATGACGGCGGTGTAGACGGGCAGCGCGTACGGGGTGAGGAAGAGGGCGCGCAGCAGGCCGCGGCCGCGGAAGGGGTCCTGCATCAGGATCGCCGCGGTGACGCCGAGCAGCCACGACAGCCCGACCGCCAGCACCGTGAACGCGCAGGTGATGAGGAACGAGCGCAGCAGCGCCTCGCCCACGGGTGCGTCGAAGTCGACGGCGACCTCGAAGTTGTCCAGACCCGCCCAGGGCGCGGCACCCCAGTCGCGGATGTAGTGCTGGGTCAGCTCCTTGAAGCTCATCACCACGCCGACGGCCATCGGCACCAGGTGGATCAGCAGCTCCAGCAGCAGGGCGGGCAGCAGCAGGAGGTACGGCAGGGCGCCGCGCCGTATGCGGCCGCGGCCGCGGCGGCGGTGCCCGCGGGCGGCGCCCCGGCCGGCGGGCGGCTTGCCGCCGGGGCCGGCCGGGGGCGTGTCGAGGGTGGTCGCGGTCATCCGGGGCCGCTCAGTTCTGCATCTGCTGCTGGGCCTCGGTCAGCCGCTCCCGGACCGACTCCGTCGTCACCTCGTCGCCGGCGGCGGCGTCCGCGAACAGCTCCTTCATCGCGTCGCCGACGAGGGTCTCGAACTGCGCCTCGTCCGGCACCTGCGGCAGCGGGGCGGACGTGGTGGACAGCACCTCGCGCAGCACGGTCAGGTCGGTGGTGCTGAACGCCTCGTCCTGCTGCGCCTCCTTGACCGGCGGGATGGAGCCGTAGGTCGCGTTGAGGATCTTCTGCTCCTCGGTGGAGGTCATGAACTTCACGAAGTCCACGGCGCCGTCGAGGTTGTCGCTGTTCTTGAAGACGGCGATGTTGATGCCGGCGACCATGGAGTTGACGTTCCGGCCCTCCGGCGGGTTCTCGCTCTGCATCGGCACCGGCGCCACGCCGTACTCCTCGGGCTTCATGCCGTGCGCCTTGAGCGAGCTGCCCGCGGCCTGCCACAGCAGCATCCCGGCCTTGCCGGTGGCGAAGTCCTTGACCGACTGGTTCTGCGCGTACTCGGCGTTGCCGACGGCGGCGATCCTGTCGTTGGCGAGGAAGTCGACGTACTGCTTGACGGCCGCGACCGCCTCGGGGGTGTTGAACGTGGGGTTGCCCTCGGCGTCGAAGAAGTCCGCGCCGTGCTGCTTGCCGAAGACGAAGGCGTGGTGCGAGTTCTCCACCGGGTTGCCGCCCTCGACGGCGACCCCGTACGTGCCGTCCCCCGTCAGCCTCTTGCCGATCTCCACGAAGTCGTCCCAGGTGGCGGGGGGTTCCTCGATGCCGGCCTCGGCGAACATCGCCTTGTTGTAGTAGAGGGCGTAGGAGAGGGAGTACAGCGGCACGGCCGCCGGGTCCTGGCCCTCGGCACCCGCGGCGGCCAGCGCCGAGGGGACGAACCGGTCCCGGCCGCCGATCCGGTCCAGGGTCTCGTCGTCCCAGGCGAGCAGCCCGTCGCTGGCCTGGAGGGAGGCGGACCAGGTGTTGCCGATGTTGAGCACGTCGGGGCCCTGCCCGGACGTGGTGGCCGCGAGGATCCGGTCGAGCAGGCTGTCCCAGGGGACGACTTCGAGCTTGACGTCGATGCCCGTCTTCTTCTCGAACTTCTCGATCTCCGGGGTGAGCACCTCCTTGTCGTGCTCCAGGCTGGTGCCCTGGTTGCTCGCCCAGTAGGTCAGCTCGTCGGGCTTGTCGTTGCCGCCCTCCGAGCCGGTCGAGCTGCCGCCGCCGCAGGCGGCGGTCAGGCCGAGTGCGGTGGCGAGTGCGGCGGTCGCCGCCAGACGGATTCTGCGCATGGTCGTGTGGCCCCTCTCCGGGCGCATGACTTAAGGCTGTGAACGCGGCTCGCGCTTAATTTAGAGCGTGAGTTAAGTAGTGAAAGAAGTGTCCGTCAACCCTTCTCACACGGGTTTCCCGGCACGTATCTTTCCTCCGGGAAGGAGCCACATGGCGAGAAGCAACGGCCGTACCGTGCGCGACCTGCGCCGCAGCAACCGCTCCGCGGTGCTGCGCCACCTGTACTTCGAGGGGCCGCTGAGCCGCCAGGAGCTGGGCCCGGTCACCGGGCTCAGCTCCGGGTCGATCAGCAACGTCGCCGCGGAACTCATCGCCGAGGGGGTGCTGGAGGAGGCGGGCGCGGTCGACTCCGACGGGGGCCGGCCCCGCACCCTGCTGCGGGTGGCGCCGCGCTGCGGATACATCGCGGGCGTCGACGTCGGCGAAACCCGGGTGCTGGTGGAGCTGTTCGACCTCACCCGCACCGAACTCGCCCGCGCCGAGCGCCCGCTCGCCGACGGCGGCCGGGACGCCGGCGGGGTCGTCGCCCACATCGCCGACGGGCTGGCCGCCGTGCTCACCGACGCCGGCGTCGCCCCCGGGCGGCTGCTCGGCGTCGGCCTCGGCGTCCCCGGCATCGTCGACCGCGAACCCGCCCGGGGCGGCGCGGTGGTGCACGCCCAGACCGTCGGCTGGGACGCCGTGCCGCTGGAGGCGATGCTGCGCACGGCCGCCACCGGCCTCGACGGCGTGCCGTACACGGTGGCCAACGGCGCCAAGACGCTGGGCCAGGCCGAGATGTGGTTCGGCGCCGGGCGGGGCGCGCGCAACGCCGTCATCGCGCTGATCGGCTCCGGCGTCGGCGCCTGTGTCGTCACCGACGGCACCGCCTACGGCGGCTCGTCCAGCGGCGCGGGGGAGTGGGGGCACACCACGATGCAGCTGCGCGGCCGCCGCTGCCGCTGCGGCGCCCGCGGCTGTCTGGAGGCGTACGTCGGCGCCGCGGGGATGCTGGCCCGCTGGCGGGAGGCGGGCGGCGAACCGGTCGCCGCCGACGAGGAGTCGGCGCTCGCCGAACTGGTCGCCGCCGACGACGCCGCGGCCCGCGCGGTGCTGGACGAGACCGCGGAGTACCTCGGCGCCGGCATCGCCGACCTCGTCAACCTCTTCAACCCGGAGCGCATCGTCCTCTCCGGCTGGGCCGGGCTGCTCGCCGGCCCGCGGCTGCTGCCCGCCGTACGCGGGGCCACGGCCACGTACGCGCTGCGCCACCCGGCGGCGCGCGCGGCGATCGAGATGGGCCGGCTCGGCACCGACGCCGTCACCGTCGGCGCCGCGACGCTGCCGCTGAGCCGCTTCCTCGACGCGGGCGGCACGTTGACCCCGCCCGGGGAGGAACCGCGGCGCGGGTCCTCCGGTGTGACCGGCGGATCAGCCGCGGGAGACGCGCTGCGCGGTCGCTCGGCCGCGGAGTGAGCCGCCGGCGGGCGTCGCGCGAGCAGTGGCCGGGTGAGCGGCGGCCGGGTGAGCGGCCGGCCGGACCGGGCGCGGGGGGACGGCCCGCGCGGGGAGCCTGACCGCGGGTTGTCCGCATCCCTTCCGGCCCGTCATTCTCGCGGTGCCCGCGCCAGGCGAGCCCGCGGCGCCTGCGGCAGGCGAACGGCGGCCGGACGGGGGCATCCCCCGGCCGGCCGCCGCCGTGCGGTGCTGGGCGGTGCGTCAGCTCACCGCCGCCTCACCTCAGTTCACCGTCACCTGCACGGCACCGGTCGTCAGATCCCCGGTGTCGTCCGTGACGGTCAGATGGGCGGTGTACGTCCCCTTCCTGCTGTACGTGTGCGCCGCCGTGGCCGCGCCGTCGGCGGTCGCGTTGTCGCCGAACGTCCAGTGGTACGACTCGGCCGTACGCCCCTCCGGCAGCGTCACCGCGCCCTCGAAGGAGACCTCGGCCGGCGCCGTCCCGCTCTCCGGCGAGGCCGTCACCGTCACCTCCGCCGCCGACTCCTTCTCCGCGCCCGGGCCGTTGAAGTGCAGCCAGTCCAGCGCCAGCAGGTCGGGACCCGACGGCGTCCACTCCGGGTTGGTGAAGACCGCGTAGATCTTCTCCACCCCGCCCGGGTCCGCCAGCGGCACCGTCGGCGAGACCACGTGGGCGTAGTCGCCGGTGTTCGGGATCGTCGCCGTGCCGAGCAGCTCGCCGTCGGGCGCGCCGGAGCGGAACTCCACGTCGCCGCCGAGCCCGCCGGAGGAGGCGCCGACCGTGACCGAGTCGACCCCGCTCAGGCTCCCCGGGTCCAGCACGATCCAGTCGCCGTTCTCGATCTCGCCGAGCCGCTTGCCGCCGGAGGAGTCCGCACGGTCCAGCGTCTGCACCCCGCCGTTCGCGCCGCCGGTGCCGTTGTGGTGCTCGGCCTCGCGGAACTTCTGCCGCAGGCTCAGCGAGTCGGAGCCGACCAGGCTCGGCACGCCGTCGGCGCCCATGTCCTCGTACTGTGCGCTGATGCCGTAGTAGAGGTTCTGGCCGGGGCCGTGGCTGTCGCCGGGGTCGGTCGTGAACTCGCCCGCACACCCGGTCAGGTTGTCCAGCGGGTGCAGGTGGTCGTCGTGCCCGAGCTGCGTCTGCACGACCACGCGCGAGCAGTCGATCTCACCGTCCTCCGGGTCGCTGACCTCGACCCGGTACGGGACGGTGTCGCCGAAGTCGAACGCCCCGCCGTTCGCCGGCGTGGTGACCGTCACCTCCGGCCGGGTGTTGCCCACGGTGATCTCGTGCACCGCCCTCGCGGTGCGCTCCGGCGGGCCCTCGACCGTCAGCCGGGCGTTGAACCGGCCCTTCTCGGTGTACGTGTGCGTCGGGTCGGGGTCGGTGGAGTCGGTGGTGCCGTCCCCGTCGAAGTCCCAGGCGTACGTGATCGGGTCGTCGCCCGGCGAGTGCGAGCCCTCCGAGGAGAACTCCACGGTCAGCGGCGCGGGCCCGGAGTCCGCCGACGCCGTCAGCTTCGCCACCGGCGGCCGGCCCTCGGCCACGTAGTCGATGCGGTAGATGCCGGCGTTGTCGTTGCTGCCGCCGCGGCCGGTGCCGCTGCCCTCGCCGAAGTCGATGACGTAGAGCGAGCCGTCCGGGCCGAAGTGCGCCTCGAAGGGCTGGATCCAGTCCATGTCGTCGAAGATGCCGTTGATCGAGTGCAGGTCGCCCTTCCGGGCGGGCTCGAACCTCGGGTCCTCGAACTCCTGGTCCTTCTCCTGGAACGAGAAGGTCTTGAACCACTTGCGGGTCAGCTCGTACGTGAGCCACTTCCCCTCGAAGTACTCGGGGAACTTGTACGGGCTGTCGTTCTTCGGGTCGTAGTCGTAGACCGGGCCGCTCATGGGCCCGCCGCCGCCGGTGCCCAGCTCGGGGAACTCCGCCGAGGCCGAGTACGCGTACCAGACCGTGGCGGGCTGCGCGGGCGGCAGCTCCGTCTTGCCGGTGTTGTTCGGCGAGTCGTTCACCGGAGCGGAGCAGTCGAACTTCTCCCCGGAGGTGCCGGTCGCGAAGTCGTAGTCGTTGAAGGGCGTGTTGTCGCCGATGCAGTACGGCCAGCCCTGGTTGCTCGCCTCCGTGATCCGGTTGTACTCCACCGTCCCCTCCGGCCCGCGGTCCGGGTCCGCGCCGCGTGCGTCCGGGCCGTAGTCCGCGACCAGCAGGGCGCCGGAGAGCGGGTCGGTGGTGATGCGGAACGGGTTGCGGAAGCCCATCGCGTAGATCTCCGGTCGGGTCTTCGCCTCGCCCTTCCGGAAGAGGTTGCCCTTCGGGACGGTGTAGCCGCCGCCCTTCGTGGGCTTCACCCGCAGCACCTTGCCGCGCAGGTCGTTGGTGTTGCCGGAGGTGCCCTGGGCGTCCCAGGCGCGGCGGCCGTCCCGCTCGTCGATCGGCGTGTAGCCGCTCGACTCGAACGGGTCGGTGTTGTCGCCGGTGGCGACGTAGAGGTTGCCCTTGGTGTCGAAGGTGATCGAGCCGGCCATGTGCACGTTGGCCCGGCCCTCGCCGCGCCAGGTGGGGATGGTCAGCAGCACCTTCTGCGACGCCGGGTCGGCGACGTCCCCCTTCATGGTGAAGCGGGACAGGTTGAGGTGGTTCTCCTCCTTGTCGGAGTGCAGGAGGTAGACCCAGTTGTTCTTCGCGAAGCGCGGATCGAGGGTGAGCCCGAGGAGACCGTCCGACTGGCTGGTCATCTCGGGGGTGTAGTCGAAGTCCAGGGCGGTGGTGACGTTCAGCGTCTCCTGGTCGACGACCTTCAGCTCACCGGTGCGCTGGGCGTAGAACACCCGCCGGTCGGGGGCGACGGCCAGCTCGAACGGGTCGGCGAGGTCGTCGGAGACCAGCGCGGTGCGCTGGAAGTTGCCGGTCTGGGTGGCGGAGCAGTCGCCGGGCGCCGCGCCCGCGGCCCACCGGATGCCGCCGAGCAGGTGCTTGAGGAACAGCGGCTCGTCGAAGGAGGACGCGTCGTGGCCGCCGGCGGTGAACCACGACCGGCCGCCGTCGTACTTCTGGCACCACGAGTACGGGTGGTCGACGCCCTCGTCCAGGCCGGTGACGCCGTCGCGGACCTTGATCTGCGCGAGGGTGTGCACCTTGCCGGTCGGGTTGGCGCGCCAGTTGTACCACTCCTCGTGCCGCTCCCACAGCTGCGGCAGGCCCCTGGTGGAGGGGTGGTCGTCGTCCAGCACCTTGATCCGGCCGGTCTGCGGCGCGGGGTGCTTGTCGAAGATGGCGCCGACCAGGCCCTCGTACCAGTCCCAGTCGCGCTCGCTGGCCGAGGCCGCGTGCAGGCCGAGCCAGCCGCCGCCCCCCTGGATGTACGACTGGAGCGCGGCCCGCTGGTCCGCGTCGAGCAGGTCACCGCTCTCCGGGGTGGAGTTGGTGTTGTTGAAGACGACCGCCTCGTAGTTCGCGAGGTTCTCGTCGGTGAACGCGGCGGCGTCGTCGGTCGCGTCGACCTCGAACCCGTGCGTCTCGCCGAGTTCCTGGACGGCCTCGATTCCCGCGGGGATGGAGTCGTGGTAGAAGTTCGTGACCTTGGAGAAGACCAGGACCCGGAAGTCGGCCTCCTCGTCCTGCGGGGCGGCCGTGGCCGAGGCCGTGCCCAGGAGCAGCGCGAGCAGCGCGGCCAGGACGGCGACGGGCGACAGGGGTGGTCTGGCTAGGCGTCTCATAGTGCTCCCGGTTGTACGCGGACACGGGCGGCGTCGAGGGGCGGCCCGCTTGCCAGGCGTGTAGAAAGCGCTTGCTGACGGTGCCTTGTCAAAGTAAGCCCTTACTAACGGGTGGTCAACGGTCGTGCGCGGACCGGCGCTCGACGGCTTCCGGGTGCCGGAGGGGCGGTCGGCCCGCGCGGGCCCCCGCCCCGGAGGCGTGCGCGGCGCCACCGGTCACCGGTTCGGTTTGTTGCGGTTTGGCCGACACTGGCCGATCGGCGTAGGAACGGTATCCTCACGGGATGGGCGAGGACCTGAGCGCGGCTGCGGCCAGGGGCTGGGCGGTGCGCTGGGAGCTTCAGCGGGAGCAGCGGGAGACCGGCCGCGAGGAGCGCTTCACCGTCGTCGGCGACCTGCTGGAGCGGGTCACCGCCGGCCACGACCGCCCCGCCGCCCTCGACCTCGGGTGCGGTACGGGCTCGCTGGCCGCCCGGCTCAAGCGGCGGATGCCCGCCCTCGACGTCGTCGCCGTGGACGCGGACCCCGTCCTGCTCGGCCTCGGCCGCCGCATGCACGGCACCCGGGTCCGCTTCGTCGACGCGGTGATCGGCGGCCTCGGCTGGGCCGACGCCCTCGACCTCGAACGCCCCCTGGACGCCGCGGTGTCGGCCTCGATGCTGCACCGCCTGCCCGAGCGCGTGCTGCTGGAGGTCTACGGCCGGCTGCACACCCTGCTCCGCCCCGGCGGGCTGCTCGTCAACGCGGGCCGGCTGCGCCAGGACGACGCGGCCGTCGCGGAGCTGGCCGGCGAGGTCGGCAGGCGGCTGGCGGAGCGGCGGCGGATGCCGGGCGGCGAGGACCGGTCGTCGTGGTGGGAGGCGGCGTCCGCCGCGCCGGAGCTGGCCCGGCTCTTCGCCGAGCGGCGCCGCCGCGGGCCGGCACCCGGCGGGGAGAACGGCCTGAGCCTGGCGCGCCACGTGGACCTGCTGGAGAAGGCGGGCTTCGAGGCGGTCGGCACGGTGTGGCAGTGCGGGGACAGCTGCGTGCTGGTGGCGGTCAGGGGCGGCTGAGGCCGGCCTCCGCGAGCGCCGGCGGCTCAGGCCGCGGCGGCCGGCAGGCCGGCGCGTGCCTTGGGCCGCGGCGCGACCACCGCGCCGGTCGGCAGGAGTTCCCCGGTGTCGTCGAAGACGATCGTGCCGTTGCACAGCAGGCTCCAGCCCTGCTCGGGATGGAAGGCCACGGTCTGCGCCGCGTCGCGGTCAGGGCGGTCGGCGGCGGGGCACTCGGGCCGGTGGGAGCACATCGGACACCTCTCGGTCGGGAAGCGGCGGCCCGCGCGGGGCCGCCGGTGGCGGTGTTGTGCCGTCTGGTGAAGGAGACCCGGCGGACGCCGGAAACTCATCGCCGCCTTCAGGAGAACACCGCGGGGCCCCGCCCCGGTCGGCGCGGGGTCACAGTCCCGTCTCCGTGTGCGGTGCCGCGCGTTCCGCCCCGCCGGTGCGGGTGGGCCCGCCGTGCCGCAAGCCCCTCGCCGCACCGGCGGGCCGTGCCGCCGGCGGCCGCGCCCGTCAGGAGGCCCCGCGGGGGTGCACCTTGAAGACCCAGACGTGCCGGCCGGCCCTGCGGGCCGCCGCGGGCACCTCGACGACCAGCGCCCCGTTCTCGACGCTCCAGTGCAGCGGCCGGTCGTGGCCGAGCATCGTGATCCGGTCGCCGGACCGGACGGGCACCGGCGCCTCGACGATCAGCCGGGACGAGGGCGCGGCGAGCGAGTGGATGTAGAAGGCGTCGTGCTTGACGGTGAAGCGCAGGTCCTCGCCGAGCTGCGCCATGCGGGACCAGTAGGTGGTGCCGTAGATCGCCTCGCCGTTGACGCGCAGCCACGCGCCGGTCTCGCGCAGCCGGCGCTCCATGACCTCCGGGATGGTCCCGTCGGCCCGCGGGCCGATGTCCAGGAGGAAGTTGCCGTTCTTGCTGACGATGTCGACGAGGCTGTGCACGACCTCCTCGGTGGTCATGTACGCGTGGTCGGGCGTCTGGGCGTTGTAGCCGTAGGAGAACGGGTCGAGGCCCCGGCTGGCCTCCCACTTGGCGACGACGGTGTTCTCGTACACCTCGTACTCCGGCGTGGTGAAGTCGTGCGGCCCGATGCCGGAGCGGTTGTTGACCGTCACCTCGATCGGCCGCGGCCGGTTCTTGGCGTGGTTGAAGTACTCGGCGAGCACCCGGTGGCTGTCGTTGTCGCCGCCGATGTCGCACCACATGATCTCGGTGTCGTAGTCGTGGATCAGCTCCAGCATCTGCTTCGCCTGGTAGTCGCGGACGTAGTCCCTGCCCGCCGTGTAGCCGGTGTACGGCACGGGCTCCAGCGTGTACGGGTTGCGCGGGGCGTGGCCGTACCAGGGGTTGTCCGGGTTGAACCACTCCGGCATCGAGAAGTACAGCCCGCGGTGCAGGTCGGGGGTGTACCTGCGGGACGCGTCGAAGAGTTCCCGGACGAGGTCGCGGCGGGGGCCCATCGCGACGGAGTTGCGGGTGGAGAGCCCGGTGTCCCACAGCGCGAAGCCCTCGTGGTGCTTGGACGTCAGCACGTGGTACTGCGCGCCCGCGTCCCGGAACAGCTCCACCCAGGCGCGCGGGTCGAAGCGCTCGGCCCGGAACATCGGGATGAAGTCGTCGTACGCGAAGTCCTCGCCGTACACCTCCCGGTGGTGCGCGTGCGTCGGGTTGTCCGGCTGGTTCATCTGCTGCCAGTACCACTCCGCGTACTGCGTGCCGACCGGCGCCCAGGCGGGCACCGAGTACAGGCCCCAGTGGATGAAGATCCCGAACTTGGCGTCGTGGAACCAGTACGGCGCCCGGTGGCTGCTCAGTGAGGCGTCGGTCGGCTCGTAGTCGGGCACGCCGAGGGTCAGCGGGCGGGTGACCTCGGCGGCCGTGCCGCCGCGCCCGGCGGCGACGACGCGGCCCTCCGCCACGGTGCCCGGCGCCACGCCCCCGCGGTTGCGGATGCCCACCGCGACCCGGGCCTGCTCGCCGGGGCCGAGGCGCGGCACGGAGACCGGCGCCACCGTGCGGGCGCCCTCGGCGTCGACGGTGACTTCGAGGCGGTCGCGAGCGGAGATCCACACGGTGCCGGCGTTAAGCAGCGTGGCCTCCACGGACTGCGCGCCGGAACGCTCCAGGGCGGAGGTCGTGGAACGGGCGTTGCGCAGCGCGACGGCGCGCCCCTCGGCGACGGGCTGCAGCGAGAGCGCGAAGACGTGCAGCGCCGTCTTCTCCGCCTCGGCCGGGTTGGTGACCGGCAGGGTGAGCGCGACCGCCTCGCGCGCCGGGTCCAGGGCGAGTTCGACGGCGGCGATGGAGACCCGGTGCTCGTCCCTGGTGCCGTCGGGGCGGTAGCGGTACGGGGCGCTGAGCGAGCCGCCGCCGGAGTACCAGTCGGGGGCGGCCAGGCCGGCGGAGCCGGTGCCGCCGTCGGCGTAGTGCACGGTGACCGCGCCGGAGGCGCTGCCGTAGGAGGAGGACGCGAGGAACAGCGCGCTCAGGTAGTGGCCCGGGGGGAGCGCGACGCGCTGCCCCATGGCGACGACGTTGTTGGGCTCCCCGGCGCCGGGGAAATCGAAGGGGAAGCCGTCGACCTCCACGGGCCCGGCGGGCAGTTCCTCGCCGGGGTAGGTGTAGCCGCTGCCGTCGAAGTCGCCGCCGCGGGCGCCGGCGGTGTCGACGCCGTCGTTGTCGAAGAGCCCGGTCAGCGGCACCGGTACGGGGTCGGGGACCCGGCCCCAGCCACCGGCGGTTCCGGTGCCGCCCGCGGCCCCGGCCGGGTCCGGCGGCGCGGCGCCGGCGGCGGAGGGCGCCATCCCCATCCCCAGCGCGGAGCCCGCCGCGGCTCCGGCGCCGATCCCGAGCACGTGCCGTCGTGCAAACCCGTTCATCCGGGCCTCCCTTTGAGGATCTCGCTGATCCATCCGATGTCTGGTGGGATTTCCAGGCGGCCAAGCGCTTGCTGAGGATGGAAAGTAGAGATTCATCGGATGAACGTCAAGCTCCGGCGTATCCGCGCGACGACGTGCACAACGGGCGGGGCCCGGCGGCGCGAACGCCACCGGGCCCCGGTCGTCTTCCACTTCCGCGGTCCCCGATCGCCGGGCACCGCGGGACGTACGTCAGCGCACGCCGGTCGGCTGCGGCTCCCGCTCCTCGCCGGCGGTCGGCGGCACGGAGGCCGCGGCGAGGTGCCGCTGCAGCTTCTCGCCCTCGATGTCGACATTCGGCAGGAGCTTGTCCAGCCACTGCGGCAGCCACCAGGCGGAGTGGCCCAGCAGGGCCAGCACCGCCGGAACGATGGTCATGCGGACGACGAAGGCGTCGAAGAGGACCGCGATGGCCAGGCCGAAGCCCATGGTCTTGATGATGTCCTCGCCGGCGCCGATGAAGCCGGAGAAGACGCTGATCATGATGATCGCGGCGGCGGTGACCACACGTGCGCTGAAGCGGAAGCCGCTGACCACGGCGTCCCCGGGCCCTTCCCCGTGGGCGTACGCCTCGCGCATCCGGCTGACGAGGAACACCTCGTAGTCCATGGCGAGGCCGAAGATCACGCCGATCAGGAAGATGGGCATCATCGACACGATGGGGCCGCTCTGCTCCACCCCGAACACCCCGGAGGCCCAGCCCCACTGGAACACCGCGACGACGGCGCCGAGCGCGGCGAGCACCGAGAAGAGGAAGCCGAGCGCCGCCTTGAGCGGCACCAGAATCGAGCGGAACACCAGCATCAGCAGCAGGAAGGCGAGGCCGACGACGATCGCCAGATACGGCACCAGCGCGTCGTCCAGCACCTGCGAGAAGTCGATGTTGGCCGCCGTGGATCCCGTGACGAGCACCTCGGCGCCGGTCTCGCCGGCCTGGTCGTCCGCCAGGTCGCGCAGGTTGAGAACCACGTCCTCGGTCTTCGTGTCGCTCGGGCCGGTGCTCGGCGTGGCCGTGATCGTCGCGGTGTCCCCGGCGTCGTTGAACGTTGCGGGGCTGACCGCGACGATGCCGTCCAGCGCCTCGATCTCCGTGCGGAGGGATTCGGCCGCCTGCTCGGGGTCGTCCGCACCGGTGAGGTCGGCGGCGACGGTGAGCGGGCCGTTGAAGCCCGCGCCGAAGCCCTCGGACAGCAGGTCGTACGCCTTGCGCTGGGTGGTGTCGGGCGCGTTGCTGCCCTCGTCGGGCAGGCCGAGTTCCATGCTGGCCACCGGCGCGGCCACCGCTCCCAGCCCGACCACGGCGGCCACCAGCACCAGGAGCGGGCGGCGCAGGACCATCTGGGCCCAGCGGGTGCCCATGTTCGGCTTGGCGTGGACGTCCGCGGTCGGGGGGACGCCCGTCTCCGGGTTGGCCTTGCGCACCCGGCGACCGAAGATCCGCTTGCCGAGCATGCCGAGCGTGGCCGGCACCAGGGTGAGGGCGATGAGCACCGCGATGGCGACGGTGACCGCCGCCGTGAGGCCCATCTTGGTGAGGATCGGGATGTTGACGATCGAGAGCCCGCACAGCGCGATGAGCACGGTGAGGCCCGCGAACACCACGGCGGAGCCCGCGGTGCCGACCGCGCGTCCGGCCGCCTCCTCCCGGGAGTGGCCGTCGCTCAGCTCGGCGCGGTAGCGGGAGGCGATGAACAGGGCGTAGTCGATGCCGACGGCGAGCCCGATCATGGTGGCCAGGACGGTGGTGGTCTCGGACAGGCCGAAGGTCGCCGCCGTCGCGGTGATTCCCATGATGCCGATCATGAGGCCGATCAGCGCGGTGAGGATCGGCAGCCCGGCGGCCAGCATCGAGCCGAAGGTGACGAAGAGCACGACCAGGGCGATGCCGACACCGATGATCTCGCCGTTTCCGAGGTCGGCCTCGGGCACGGTGGCGTCACCGCCGGACTCGACGGTCAGGCCGGCGTCGCGGCCGGTCTCCATCGCCTCTTCGATGCCGTCCTGGGTGTCCGTGGTGATCTCGGGCGCCGGGACCTTGTAGTCGACGGTGGCGTACGCGGTGGTGCCGTCCTCGCTGACCGCGGCGTTGCCGTCGAACGGGTCGGCGACCGACTCCGCCTGGCCGCCGCTCAGCCGGTCGAGGACACCCTCGACGGCGTCACGGTTCTCGGTTGCGGTGATCTTCTGGCCATCGGGCGCCTGGAAGACGATACGGGCCTGTGCGCCGTCGGCGGCCGAGCCCGGGAAGCGCTCCTCAAGGAGATCGAAGGCCTGCTGGGACTCGGTGCCCGGGAGCGCGAACTCATCCGCCGGGGCTTCACCTGCGGAGGACGCGGCGAACCCGGCGAGACCGAGCAATAGCACCCATATCAGGGCGACATATCGGCGGCGCCGGAAGGAAAGCCGGCCGAGTTTGTAGAGGTAGGTGGCCACGAGCAGGTGTCTCCTGATCTCGACGGTGGGTTGTGTGGGACCAGCCCGACGACGAGAGCGGCGTGCGCCAGGTGGAGCTGTGTTCGGTTGTGTAGGAGCCGGCAGGTCAGTTCAGACGCAGGGCGGGGAGGATCACTGCGTCGACATAGCGGACGAGGTAGTCACTGCTTACCTGTGCGTCGTCGATGAGCGGCCGGACCAGGCAGGCGCCCAGCATCATGTGCGGGACGAACGCCGCGGCGGGGATGTCCGCGGCCAGCTCGCCGCGCCTGACGGCGCGGTCGATCAGGCCGTGGAAGGCCGCCAGTTCCGGTTCGATCATCACGTGCCGCAGGGCCTGCCGCAGCTCCTCGTTCGACTGCTGGGCGAATGCGACCGCGCGGAGCAGAGCCGTGTCCTTCTCCGCGCTTTGGCACGCGCCCTCGGCGAACTGCACGAGATCTCCGCGCAGCGAGCCGGTGTCGATCCCGGCCGCCCTCACCGGCTTGCTGTGCCGGAGCGCCGTGGCGACCAAGTGCGGCTTGGAGTGCCACTGGCGGTAGAGGGTGGCCTTGCTCGACCGGGTACGGGCCGCGACCGCGTCCATGGTGAGGGCCTCGTAGCCGACCTCGCGCAGATGGTCGAGCACGGCTTCGAACAGCTCGTGCTCGCGCTCGGCGCTCAGCCGGCTGCGGCGCCCGGTGGTGCCGGCGTCCTGCACGACCATCGGGCCCCCTCCCACTCAGCGGAACGAAACGGTTTCGTACACCGAGAAAAATGATAGCCGCTGTCAGAACGCGTTCGCGCCAATCAGGGTGTGCTTTGCGTCACTCGGTGAAGACGATCCAGACCGGTCCGGGCGCGAAGCGGATCCGCTCGCCGTCCGCGCCGGTGAACTCCGTCCCGTCGCCGGCCGACCCACGCTCCCACCTCGCCGGGTACGACCGGCCGCCGCGCAGCACCTCCGCCTTCCCGGAGCCGACGGTCTCGGTGAAGGGGGAGACGTTGCCCGAGCGGTCGGCGAAGCGGGAGCCGCGGATCGTCACGTGCTGGACGACGACGGTCGCCGCCGACAGCCGCCCGCCGTCCGCCGTGGCGGCCGGGCTGCCGTCGAACGAGACCAGCCAGCGCTTCGCGGCGGCGTCCCAGGTGAAGCCGAAGCTCGCGGCCGGGTAGCGCACGGTGCGCTCCGCGGTGGCCTCGCCCCCCGCCGGCGCCCGGCCGAAGCGGAAGCCGACGTCCCGCGGCTGGTCCGCGTCGGGCGCCGCGGCCAGCGCCTTCTCCGGCCGTAGGAAGAGGTTGTGCGGCGCGGGCCGCGCGGGGTCGCGCAGATACGCCCCGCCCGCCTCGCCCGGCGGCACGGGGAACAGGGGTGCGTCGTCGACGAGGGGGAGCAGCTTGGACTGCGCACCGGAGAAGGCGAACGCGGGCCTGCCGAACTGCTCCAGCAGTTCGAGGTCGGACTCACGGGCGCTGCGCACCGGGCCGACCCGCCCCGGCTCGTGCGCGGCGTACACCGCGAGCAGCCGGCTGAGCCCGGCCTCCACCCGTTCGACGTACACGATGTCCGCCCGCTCCAGCCCCGTCTGCGGGCGCGCCGGCGCGGCGTTGTCGACCTTCACGCCGAGCACCGGCCCGCTCCGTCCCGCCATCCCGGTGAACGGCGAGACGGCCCCGGTCTCCCCGCCGGGTTCCCGGGTGTCCTCCGAGGGGTCGGTGCACCCGCCCGCGAGCAGGGCCGGCAGCAGCAGGAGCGCGGCCGGCAGGGCCGCCGGCGCACGCAGGAGGCGGGGTGTACGGCTGGCGCCCATGGCGCTCCCTCCGCGGCGTCATGCCCGTTCTATTGCGCTCTGATGTGATTCTAGGGTCGGGGGGCGAGGCCGGATAACGGCAGGCGTACGCGGCTTCGAGTCGTTACCCTGTGGAAACGGACAACCTCGCCCACGGGGAAGGACCGACACCCTCGGACCGTCCGCGAGCACAGCCGGCGCCACCGCGTCCGAACTGCCCATTCGAACAGCCCGGGGTGTCCGCCGACACCCGCCGCCCAGGCAGGGCTGACCAGTTCACGTGACCCGGAGGAGTGCACGGTGACGACAGAAGCCGCAGCAGAACAGCACACACAGCCCGCCGCCCCGCGGACGCCCGCGCGCCCGGACGCGGCCGCGGAGCCGCTGAGCAGTCTGGACGTGTGGGCGCGCTCGGCCCCCATCCGGCTCGCCGGATACGAGGACGACCCGGCCGACACCGCGGAGCTGCACATCCTGCGCGGTATCGACTGACCCGCCGGCCGGGCGCCCGCGCCCACACCGCCCGCCACCGCTAGCCGACGAACGTGCGGACCGCGGCCTTCAGGTCCGCCAGCCCCTTCTTGGCGTCGGTGAAGAACATCCCGGTGTTCTCCGCGGTGTACAGCTCGTTGTCGATGCCCGCGTACCCGTGGCCCATCGACCGCTTGATCACCACCACGTTCTTGGCCCGGTCCACGTCCAGGATCGGCATGCCCGAGATCGCGTTGCCCGGCCGCCGCGCGGCCGGATTGGTCACGTCGTTGGCGCCGATCACCAGCGCCACGTCCGCCTGCGGGAACTCGGGGTTCGCCTCCTCCATCTCCTTCAGCTGCGGATACGGCACGTTGGCCTCGGCCAGCAGCACGTTCATGTGCCCCGGCATCCGGCCGGCCACCGGGTGGATCGCGTACGTGACCGCCACCCCGTGCTCCTGGAGCAGGTCCGCCAGCTCGCCCAGCTCGTGCTGCGCCTGCGCGGCGGCCAGCCCGTACCCCGGCACGATGACGACCTTGCCGGCGTACGCGAGCTGGATCGCCACGTCGTCGGCGGAGACCGGGCGTACGTGCGCGTCCCCGTCCGAGCTCCCGGCCGCCGCGTCGTCGCCGGTGCCGAAACCGCCCACGATAATGGCCGGAATCGAACGGTTCATCGCGTCGGCCATCAGCTTGGTGAGGATCGTGCCGGAGGCGCCGACGAGCGCGCCGGCGATGATCAGCGCCGGCTCGTTGAGCACGAAGCCGGCCATGCCGACCGCCGTGCCGGTGAAGGCGTTGAGCAGCGAGATGACCACGGGCATGTCCGCGCCGCCGATCGGCAGCACCATCGTGACGCCGAACGCCAGCCCGGCGAGGGCGAGCAGCGTCAGCGCCGCGACGCTGCCCGGCTCCACCACCAGCCAGACGGCCGAGCCGGTGAAGACGACCGCGAGCGCGGCGTTCAGCGCCCGGCTGCCCGGCAGGACGATCGGCCGGCCCGGGACCAGGCCCTGCAGCTTCCCGGCGGCGACCAGGGAGCCGGAGAAGGTGATGGCGCCGATGAGGATGTCGATGCCGCCCGGCACCGTGGTGCGCGCGCCGAGGTCCTCCGGGTGCGCGTGCTGCAGCACCTCGCCGATGGCCAGCAGCGCGGCGGCGCCGCCGCCGACCGCGTTGAACAGGCTCACCAGCTGCGGCATCGCCGTCATCTCGACGGTACGGGCCAGATACAGCCCGGCGCCGGAGCCGACGACCACCGCGGAGAGCACCACCAGCCAGCCGGTGGCGGTGATGTCGCCGCGCTCCGCCAGCAGCACCGCGGTCGCCGCGACCGCGACGGCCATGGCGGCGGCCGAGAGGGTGTTGCCGCGGCGGGCGGTGGCCGGGGAGTTCATCAGCCGCAGGCCCAGCACGAAGCAGGCGGCGGCGGCCAGCAGCACGTACCGTACGGCGGTCTCCAGATCGCTCACTTCGCCGCACCTCCCGGGGTGCCGGCCCCGTCGCGCGCGCCGCCCGGCGCCGGGCGGGCGCGGAACATGTGCAGCATCCGGTCGGTGACGACGTACCCGCCGACGACGTTCATCGCGCCGAACGCGACGGCCACGAAGGCCAGCACGTACTCCAGCGGCTCGTCGGCCAGCGAGGTCACCAGCATCGCGCCGATCAGCACGATCCCGTGGATGGAGTTGGCGCCGGACATCAGCGGCGTGTGCAGCGTCGCCGGCACCTTGCTGATCACTTCGAAGCCGACCAGCACGCTCAGCACGAAGATCGTGACGGCGGTGAGCAGGTCGAGGTTCACCGGTTCCCTCCGTTCTGCGGGGCGACCGCGGGGCTGACGACCTCGCCGCCGTGCGCGACGACCACGCCGGCCTGGATCTCGTCGTCCAGGTCGACACGCACCGCCCCGTCGGCCACCAGGTGTGCCAGCAGGGCGCTGAGGTTGCGGGCGTACGCGCTGGAGGCGGCCGTCGCCATCACCGACGGCAGGTTGCCCGCGCCGATCAGCGTCACGCCGCCGGCCAGCACCGCGGTCTTGTCGGGCTCGGACAGCTCCACGTTGCCGCCCAGCTCGCTGGCCGCCATGTCCACCACCACCGAGCCGGGGCGCATCCGCTCCAGCGCCTCGGCGGTGACCATCAGCGGCGGCTTGCGGCCCGGCACCCGGGCGGTGGTGATCACCACGTCGAAGCGGGGCACCGCCGCCGTGAGCGCGGCGAGCTGCGCCCGCTGCTCCTCCTCGGTGAGCACGCGCGCGTAGCCGCCCTCGCCGGCGGCCGAGGCCACGCCCGGGAGTTCCAGGAACTTCGCGCCCAGCGACTCGATCTCGCTCTGGGCCGCGGGCCGTACGTCGTACGCCGTGACGACCGCGCCCAGCCGCCGGGCGGTGGCGATGGCCTGCAGCCCGGCGACGCCCGCGCCGAGCACGAGAACGGCGGCGGGCTTCGAGGTGCCCGCCGCCGTCGTCAGCATCGGGAAGTACCGGTCGTAGGCGTCGGCGGCGAGCAGCACCGCCTTGTATCCCGCGACGTTGGCCTGGGAGGTCAGCGCGTCCATCGTCTGGGCCCGGCTGAGCGTACGGGGCAGTAGGTCGAGGCTGACGACGGTCACCCCCCGGGCGGCCAGCCCGCCGATGAGGGGGGCCTGACGGAGCGGGTCGAGCATGCCGACGAGCGTCTGGCCGGAGCGCAGCGCGGCGGCTGTCTCGCGGTCGGGCGGCGCAACGCAGAGCACGACGTCGGCGCGGCTGAGCAGCTCGTCGACGCCGACGACCTCGGCCTCGGCGGCCGTGTAGTCGGCGTCGGTGAACCAGGCGCTCGCGCCCGCGCCGGTCTCGACCAGGACGTCGAGACCCGACCGGCGCACGCGGGTGACGACTTCGGGGGTGAGGGCGACGCGGCGCTCGTCGGGCGCGCGCTCCCGCAGGACCCCCGCGGTGACGGCTTGGGCTCCCATGCTTCTCGCTCCCTCTTGGGCGAATGCGGGCGACCATCAGGGTGCTGCCCGCGCTGCGCGGTGCGGACACCTCGGGCAGCGGGCGGTGCGGTGCGGTGTGACGCGGTGTGACGCGGTGCGGTGGGACGGTGAACGCTATCGGAAAACGGTTCCGCGGGCAGGACCCCGGTGTGTGTGGTCGCGGGCGCCGCGCGCGGCCGGGGAGGCGTCCGATTCGTTCAAGACGCGCCGGGTGCCCGTGCCTAGGGTCGGGGACATGACCGCACGATTCGACGCCATCGGAATGGTGGCCGCCGACATGGCCGCCACCCTCGCCTTCTACCGCCTGCTGGGCCTCGACATCCCGGCCGACGCCGACACGGCGCCGCACGTCGAGGCGTCCCTGCCCGGCGGGCTGCGGCTGCTGTGGGACTCGGAGGAGACCGTCAGGTCCTTCGCGCCCGACTTCGCCCCGCCGGACGGACACGGGCGGATCGGGCTCGCCTTCCGCTGCGACGGCCCGGCCGACGTGGACGCCACGTACGCGATGCTCACCGACGCGGGGTACAAGGGCGCCCTGGCGCCCTGGGACGCGGCGTGGGGCCAGCGCTACGCGCAGGTGCAGGACCCGGACGGCAACGGCGTGGACCTCTTCGCGCCGCTCGGCTGAGCCCGGGCGCGGCGCAGGGTCCGGCCGGGAGGATCTAGAGGAGCGCCGTCAGCGGCACCCCGGCCAGGGCCCGCATCTCGCGCGCCAGGTGCGCCTGGTCCGCGTACCCCGCCAGCGCCGCCGCGGCGGCCGGCGGCGTGCCGGCCCGGGCCAGCGCCAGCGCGCGGTTCATCCGCAGCACGCGGGCCAGCGTCTTCGGCCCGTACCCGAACACCGCCAGGCTGCGCCGGTGCAGCTGCCGCTCGCCGAGCCCCACGGCCGCGGCGACCTCCGCCACCGGCCGGCCCGCCGCCAGCGCCGCGACCACCGCCGGCACGTACGGCGCCGGCGGCTCCGCGCGCGCGAGGCGCGCCCGCGCCAGCGCCTCCAGCGCCGCCCCCGGGTCGGCCGCCGCCGCCACCTGCTCCGCGGCCAGCCGCGCCCGCCGCTCGCCCCACAGGTCGGCGAGCGGCACCCGCAGGTTCCGCAGCTCGTGCGCGGGCGCGCCCAGCACCGCCGGGCCCTGCCCGGGGGCGAAGCGCAGTCCGGTGTACGCGTCGCCGGCGGTGCCGGTGCCGACGTGCGCGCGGGTGTCGGGGCCGGCCACGAGCAGCCCGTCCGGCGCGAGGATGAGGTCGGTGCCGCCGTCCGGCAGCACCCGGTACGGCCCCGGCACGACGTCCCGGCGGCGCCAGACGACCGCCCCGTCGAGCCGCGCGGGCCTCTCCTCGTACATCACTCCAGCATGCCGCAGACTGGAGGCATGCCCGAGCTTCCCGAGGTCGAGGCGCTCAGCGGGTTCCTCGCCGAGCACCTCGCCGGCCGCCACATCGCGCGGGTGCAGCCGGTCGCCGTCAGCGTGCTCAAGACGTACGACCCGCCGCTCACCGCGCTGGAGGGTGCCGAGGTCACCGCCGTCGGGCGGCACGGCAAGTTCCTCGACATCACCGTCGCCGACGAGCTGCACCTGGTGATCCACCTGGCCCGGGCCGGCTGGCTGCAGTGGAAGGACACGCTGCCCGCCGCGCCGCCGCGGCCCGGCAAGGGGCCGCTCGCGCTGCGGGTGCGGCTCGCCGAGCCCGAGGGCGCGGGCTTCGACCTCACCGAGGCGGGCACGCAGAAGCGCCTCGCGGTCTACTGCGTACGGGATCCGCGGGACGTGCCGGGGGTCGCCCGGCTGGGTCCCGACCCGCTGGCCGCGGCGTTCACCCCGGAGGCGTTCGCCGCGCTGCTGGCGGACGAGCGGCGGCAGATCAAGGGCGTGCTGCGCGACCAGTCGACGATCGCGGGCATCGGCAACGCGTACTCGGACGAGATCCTGCACGTCGCGAAGCTCTCCCCGTACAAGCTCGCGGCGAACCTCACCGACGAGGAGACCGCCGTGCTCTACGCCGCCATCGGCGACACGCTGCGCGGGGCCGTCGAGCGCTCCCGCGGCGTGGCCGCGGGGCGGCTGAAGGCGGAGAAGAAGAGCGGCCTGCGGGTGCACGGGCGGGCGGGGGAGAAGTGCCCCGTCTGCGGCGACACGATCCGCGAGGTGTCGTTCAGCGATTCGGCCCTGCAGTACTGCCCCACCTGCCAGACCGGCGGGAAGCCGCTGGCCGACCGGAGGATGTCCCGGCTGCTGAAGTGACCGCGGGCGCGGCCCCGCCGGGGTCAGGCCCCGTCCGGTTCCTCCAGCCGGAAGCCCACCTTCAGGCCGACCTGCCAGTGCGCGACGGCGCCGTCCTCCAGCTGCCCGCGCACCTGCGTGACCTCGAACCAGTCCAGGTTGCGCAGCGTCTTCGAGGCCCGGGCGACGCCGTTGCGGACGGCGTCGTCGAAGCCGTCGGGGGAGGAGCCGACGATCTCGGTGATGCGGTACGTGTGGTTGGTCATGCCCCCACCGTGCCGCAGACCCGGCGGCGGCGCGAGAGGGGCCCCGCCGCCCGCGGGTCACGGCACCACCGTCACCGGCCAGCGACCCGCCTTCACCAGCCGGACGGCCACCGAGCCGACGAACCGGTGGCCCGCCTGCTCCGACGCGCCCACGATCACCGCGTCCGCCGTCAGCTCCTCCGCCGCCTGCACCAGCCCCGCGTACGCGTCGCCGTGCAGGGTGTGGAACTCCCAGCGGACGTCGAACATCCCGCGCAGCTGCTCCGCGGCCCGCCGGATCTCCGCCACCAGCTCCTGCGCCACCTCCTCCGTGGTGTCCCCGACCGGTGCGCCGAGCGCCGCCGCGGCGGCCAGCGTCGGCTGCACGTACACCAGCGCGAGCAGCGAGCCCTGCCGCCGGGCCAGGCCGGCGGCGTAGGCGGCGGCCCGCCAGGAGGTGTCCGAGCCGTCGACGCCCGCGAGGATCACCTTCGGGCCGTCCGTGCCGCGCTCGAAACCGGACGAACCGCTCCCGGACCGCGCCTCGGGCCGGTCCCCCGAGGGGTCCTCCGGCCGGTCCCCGGCCGTGTCCTCGGGCCTGTCTTCGAGGTTCCCCTCGGGGCTGACGTCGCTCACCTCCCGGACGCTACCCGACGTGCCGCACGGCGGGCACCGCCCGGTGCGGTGCATGCGGCCCGGCCATGCGATTGACTGCGGGTATGACGGAACCCAACCCGCCCGCCGCGGCGCCCGCGGGCCTCAGGCTGGCGGAGCCGGCGGGCCGCTGGCTGCTGACCGCGGTGGTGATCGGCTCCGGCATCACCTTCCTCGACGCCACCGTCGTCAACGTCGCGCTGCCCGCCATCGGCGACGACCTGGACGCCTCCCTCGGCGGCCTGCAGTGGACCGTCAACGGCTACACCCTCACCCTCGCCGCGTTCATCCTCCTCGGCGGCGCCCTCGGCGACCGCTACGGCCGCCGCCGGCTGTTCGTCGTCGGCACCCTGTGGTTCGCGCTGGCGTCCCTGCTGTGCGCGCTGGCGCCGAACGTCGGCGTCCTCATCGCCGCCCGCACCCTGCAGGGCATCGGCGGTGCGCTGCTGACCCCCGGCTCGCTCGCCCTCATCCAGTCCTCCTTCGCGCCCGCGGACCGGGCCCGCGCGATCGGCGTCTGGTCGGGCCTCGCCGGCATCGCCGGCGCGCTCGGCCCGCTGCTCGGCGGCTGGCTGGTGGAGGCGGCGAACTGGCGGTGGGTGTTCGCCATCAACGTGCCGCTGGCCGCCGTCGTCGTGGCCGTCGCCGCCCGGCACGTGCCGGAGAGCCGCGACGAGTCGGCCACCGGCCGCTTCGACTGGACCGGCGCCGCGCTCGGCGCGCTGGGCCTGGCGGGCGTGACGTACGCCCTGATCGCCGCGCCGGAGGAGGGCGTGCCGGCGGTGATGCTGGCGGCGAGCAGCGCGGCGGGGGTCGCCGGGCTGGCGGCGTTCGTGCTCGTGCAGCGGCGCAGCAGCCATCCGATGCTGGCCCCGGGGCTCTTCGGCTCCCGGCAGTTCACCGCGGCGAACCTGGTGACCTTCGTCGTCTACGCGGCCCTCGGCGGGGTGACCTTCTTCCTCGTGCTGGACCTGCAGATCGCCGCGGGCTACTCGCCGCTGGCCGCGGGCTCCGCGCTGCTGCCGGTGACGCTCATCATGCTGGCGCTCTCGGAGCGGTCGGGGAAGCTGTCGGAGCGCATCGGGCCGCGTATCCCGATGACGGTCGGCCCGGCGGTCTGCGCCGCCGGGCTGCTGCTGATGCTGCGCGTCGGCGGGCCGGGCGACGACGTGTCGTACGTGCGGGACGTGCTGCCCGGCGTGCTGCTCTTCGGCCTGGGGCTGGCGACGACCGTCGCCCCGCTCACCGCCACCGTCCTCGGGGCCGTCGCGGACCGGCACTCCGGCATCGCCTCCGGCGTCAACAACGCGGTGGCCCGCGCCGCCGGCCTGCTGGCCGTCGCCGCGCTGCCGCTGGCCGCCGGGCTCTCCGGCGACGACTACCGCGACCCCGGGGCGTTCGGCGACGGCTTCCGCACCGCCCTGCTCATCTGCGCCGCGCTGCTCGCCGCGGGGGCGGCGCTGTCCTGGCTGACCATCCGCTCGGGGACCAGGCCCGCGGCGGGACCGCCGGAGCCGCCGTGCCACGTGCACTGCGCGGTGACGGGCCCGCCGCTGCAGTCGCTGGTCGAGGACGGGGGCTTCCCGTCCACTCCCGAGGAGCCGGACGAGAAGCCCTAGTCCGCCGGCCCGTAGACGAGGTGCAGCACGCCGGAGCCGAACGCCTTCGAGGACAGCAGCCGCAGCGGGATCCGGGCGTCGCCCTCGTCGAAGAGCCGCTCGCCCCGGCGCACCGCGACCGGGTGGACCAGCAGGTGCAGCTCGTCCAGCAGCCCGTGCCGCAGCAGCTCGCGGACCACGGAGATCGAGCCGCCGACGGAGACGTCGCCGCCGGGCTCCTTCTTCAGCGCGGTCACCCCGGAGACCAGGTCGCCCGGCAGCTTCTCGGAGTTCCGCCAGGACAGGTCGACCTCGCCGCGGGAGACGACGATCTTGCGGGCGTCACCGAGGATCTTGGCGAACCCGGCGTCCTCGTCGTCGGTGCCCTCCCGCTGCGGCCACGCCTCGGCGAAGCCCTCGTAGGTCTTGCGGCCGTAGAGCATGGTGTCGGACATCAGCCCGCCGACCGCCTCGCCCATCTCGTCGTCGAAGTAGGACATGTGCCACTCCTCGGGCGCCTCCACGACGCCGTCGAGGGAGATGAAGAGGCCGGCCACGATCTTTCTCACGATGTGCTCCAGAAGGCGGGGGCGGTCGGTGTGCAGTCCGTCGGGACGTTAGCGGCCGCCGGGCGTCAGGTCTTGTACAGAAGCGACAGCGGGCGCGCGGGCCGCGGGGCGTCCCGGAGCTGCCCGGCGGTGCGCCCGATGAAGCGGGTGAGCGCGCGGGCCAGATGGGGCTCGTCGTAGTAGCCGAGGCGGTGGACGACGTCCGCGGCGGCGGTGCCCTCGCGGAGCAGGACCGCGGCGTGCCGCGCGCGCTCGATCTGCCGGGCGGCGCCGTGGGTGAACCCCGTCGCGGACCGGAAGCGCCGCTGCGCGGTGCGCGGCGAGACGTCCGGGGTGCCGCCGCGCATCACCTCGGCGACCAGCGGGTCGCGGACGAGCACGCCGGCGCGCACCAGCCGGTCCGCGAGCGCCTCGGCGTCGTCGGGGCCGGGCACCGGCCAGTGCGAGCCGTGCAGCCAGAACCGCCGGCGCGTGGCGTCCGGTATGTCCACCCCGGAGTCGAGCAGCCGGGGCGCCGGCAGGTGCGGCATCACGGTGCCCAGCGCGAAGGTGATGCCGAAGAACCGGGCCTCCTCGGGCACGGCCGCCGTGCTCACCCGCGACTCGGGGCCGGCGACCGCGGCGTGGAACCCGTCGCGCGCCTCCCAGAAGACCAGGTCCCAGCCGGTCGTCGCGACGGCGGTCATCCCGTCGACGCCCTCGCTGCGGCTGCGCCAGACGTACGACACGTACGGCGAGTCCGACGGCCGCCCCTCGATCTCCAGGCCCATCGCGCCCCTCCCGGCGACCGGGCGCCCGGCCGGCGCCGCTGACGAGTGCAGTCTGGCACGGGCCGCCGACAACGCCCCGGCTCCCGGGCGGGCGTTGGCCGACGGGGGAAGCCACCGTTTACGCAAGAAGTCGTCCGAGAATGTAAGTCACTTACGTGAATGGGGGCGGAGATCGTTCGGCTGGTCGGCTGCGGCTGGGTGCGCCGCAGGTCCGTAAGCTGCCGTGTTGAGTAAGCGAGGCGGTGCCCGGTGGCATGTCATGTGCACGCAAGTCACTCCGCACTCCGGAGGCGCCGCAGAAGAGTCGGCGTCATGCCCGTAGACTTACCATGATCGTTCTGCAATTCTTCGATATCTCAGCGCAATTAGCTAACTCACAGGTTGGACGACCCGCATGAGAAAGCACCGCTCGAGACATCGGCCCACCATCGCCGCCGTCGCCACCGGACTGCTGCTGTTCGGACTGCCCGCGCTCCCCGCCGCGGCCGCCGGCGGAGGCGCCGCCGCCGGCCGGCCCGCCGCGGCGAGCAGCGCCGCGCCCGCGCACGCGGCGGCCCGGATCACCGACGGCGACCAGGACACGTACTGGCAGAGCCGGGGCAGGGGCCCGCACTGGGTGCAGACCGACCTCGGCCGGCCGGCGCGCGTCGACGAGGTCGTGCTCAAGCTGCCCGAGGACGCCGCCGCCCGCAAGCAGACCCTCGCCGTGCAGGGCAGCGCCGACGGCCAGACCTTCCAGACGCTGTCCGCCGAGGACACCCGCGCGTTCCGCCCCGCCGACGGCAACACCGTCAGCGTCGACTTCCCCGCCGCCCTGACCCGCTACGTGCGCGTGCAGTTCGCCGGCGGCGCCGACGAACGACCCGCCCGGCTCGCCGAACTCGTCGTGCACACCGCCGAGGACTCCGGCCGCAACCTCGCCGAGGGCCGCCCGCTCAGGGCCAGCAGCCACACCGGCGGGCGCGCCGCGGACGCCGCGGGCGACGGCGACCGCGACAGCTACTGGCAGAGCAGGAAGAGCGGGCGCGACCAGTGGATACGGACCGACCTCGGCGCGTCCGTCGGCATCAACGGCGCGGTGCTCACGCTGCCCGGGGACGGCGGCGCCACCGTGCGGAACCTGAAGCTCCAGGGCAGCACCGACGGCCGGGAGTTCACCGACCTCACCGCGGCCCGCGACATCGCGTTCGACGCGGCCGGCGACCACAGCGCGACCCTGTCCTTCGACACCGCCGTCACCCGCCACGTACGCGTGCTCTTCACCGCCGGCGCCGGCCCCGCCAGGCTCGCGGAGCTGGAGGTCCTCGGCCCGGCCGAGGGCGACACCGAGCCGCCCGGCACCCCCCGCGGCCTGGCCCGCACCGCGCTGTCCGACGGCCGCGTCCAGCTCGACTGGCGGCCCCCGGCCGGCTCCGGTTCGGACGACGTCGCCGGCTACGACGTCTACGCCGACGGCCGGCTGCGCACCGCGGTCGGCGCCGGCACCACGACGTACGTCGACACCCCGGCCCCCGGCGAGGCCGTGACCTACCACGTACGCGCCCGGGACGGCGCGGACAACCAGTCGCCGGACAGCAACCGGGTGACCGCCGGGGCCCGATCGGCCACCACCGCCGCCGCCGCCGAGCCCGCCGCGCCCGGCCCCGGCACCGCCGCCGCCCGCGCGGCCGCCGCCGACCCCGATCTGGCCGCCGGCAAGCCGATCACCGCCTCCTCGACCGTGTACCACTTCGTGGCCGCCAACGCCAACGACGGCGACCGCGGCACCTACTGGGAGGGCGCGGGCGGCAGCTACCCCCACACCCTCACCGTCGAACTGGGCGCCGACGCCGACGTCAGCGCCGTCGTCGTCCAGCTCAACCCCGACCCGATCTGGGGCCCGCGCACCCAGACCTTCGCGGTCCTCGGCCGCGAGCAGGGCTCCGAATCCTTCACCACCCTGAAGGCCGGCACCGGTTACGACTTCGACCCGGCCACCGGCAACAGCGTCACCGTCCCGGTGAGCGGCCGCGTCGCCGACGTGCGGCTGTCGTTCACCGGCAACACCGGTGCCCCGGCCGGCCAGGTCGGCGAGCTGCAGGTCCTCGGCACCGCCGCACCCAACCCCGACCTGGAGGTCACCGGCCTCACCCACACCCCCGCCGACCCCGACGAGACCGACCCGGTCACGCTCTCCGCGACCGTGCACAACGCCGGCGCGGAGCCCGCGGCGGCCACCGGACTCGACTTCCTGCTCGGCGGCGAGCCGGCCGGCGGCGCCGACGTCGACGCGCTGGCCCCGGGCGCCACGCAGACCGTGACCGCGGACGTCGGCGCGCACGACGCCGGCGAGTACGCACTCGCCGCCGCCGTCGACCCCGACGACACGGTCGTCGAGCAGGACGAGGAGAACAACGAGTACACCAGCCCCACCCCGCTCGTCGTCGCCCCCGTGCAGAGCAGCGACCTCGTCGCCGCCAGGGTGAACCGGACGCCCAGCTCCCCGGCCGCGGGCGAGACCGTCGACTTCGCCGTGGCGGTGCAGAACCGGGGCACCCGGGACTCCGCGGGCGGCAGCCACGCCGTCACGCTGACGCTCCGCAACGCGGCGGGCGACACGGTCGCCACCCTGGACGGCGCCCACGACGGCGTCATCGCGGCCGGCGCCACCACGGACCCGGTCGGCCTCGGCAGCTGGACGGCCGCCGACGGCTCGTACACCGTCGAGGTGGAGATCGCCGCCGACGCCAACGAGGTGCCGGTCAAGCGCGGGAACAACACCGTCACCGAGTCGCTGTTCATCGGGCGCGGCGCCGACATGCCGTACGACATGTACGAGGCCGAGGACGCCGCCGTCGGCGGCGGCGCGCAGGTCGTCGGCCCGAACCGGACCATCGGCGACGTCGCGGGCGAGGCGTCCGGGCGGCGTGCGGTGACCCTCGACCGGACCGGCGAGTCCGTGGAGTTCACCACCCGGGCCAGCACGAACACCCTCGTCACCAGGTTCTCCATCCCCGACGCCCCGGGCGGCGGCGGCATCGACGCCACGCTCAACGTCTACGTCGACGGCACCTTCCACAAGGCCCTCAGCCTCACCTCGAAGTACGCCTGGCTCTACGGCGCCGAGGCCAGCCCCGGCAACAACCCCGGCGCGGGCCCGGCGCGGCACATCTACGACGAGGCGAACCTGATGCTGGACACGACCGTGCCCGCCGGCAGCAGGATCAAGCTGCAGAAGGACGCGGCCAACACCTCCAGCTACGCGATCGACTTCGTCAGCCTGGAGCAGGTCGCGCCCGAGGCCAACCCCGACCCCGCCGCGTACACGGTGCCGACCGGATTCGGACAGCAGGACGTGCAGAGCGCCCTGGACCGGGTGCGGATGGACACCACCGGCCGGCTCACGGGCGTCTACCTGCCGCCCGGCACCTACGAGACGTCCGGCAAGTTCCAGGTCTACGGCAAGGCCGTGCAGGTCGTCGGCGCCGGCCCCTGGTACACCCGCTTCCACGCCCCGGCCGGCCAGCAGAACACCGACGTCGGCTTCCGCGCCGAGCAGTCGGCGGCCGGCTCCGGCTTCCGCGGCTTCGCCTACTTCGGCAACTACACCACCCGCATCGACGGACCCGGCAAGGTCTTCGACTTCCGACACGTCTCCGGCATCACGATCGAGGACATCTGGAACGAGCACATGGTGTGCCTCTACTGGGGCGCGAACACCGACGACATCACCATCCGGGACTCGCGCATCCGCAACTCCTTCGCGGACGCCGTCAACATGACCAACGGCAGCACCGGCGCCCGCGTCGTCAACAACGAGTCGCGCGCGACCGGCGACGACAGCTTCGCGCTCTTCTCCGCCATCGACGCGGGCGGCGCGGACATGCACGACAACGTCTACGAGAACCTGACGTCGCTGCTGACCTGGCGGGCCGCGGGCATCGCCGTCTACGGCGGCTACGACAACACCTTCCGCAACATCCGCATCGCCGACACGCTCGTCTACTCCGGGATCACCGTCAGCTCGCTCGACTTCGGCTATCCGATGAACGGCTTCGGCACCGAACCGACGACCCTGGAGAACATCACCATCGAACGCTGCGGCGGGCACTTCTGGGGCGCGCAGACCTTCCCGGGCATCTGGCTCTTCTCCGCCTCGGAGGTCTTCCAGGGCATCCGGATCAACAACGTCGACATCATCGACCCGACCTACTCCGGAATCATGTTCCAGACGGACTACGTGGGAGGTCAGCCGGAGTACCCGATCAAGGACACGATCCTCACCGACATCTCGATCACCGGTGCCCGCAAGAGCGGTGACGCCTACGACGCCAAGTCCGGTTTCGGTCTGTGGGCGAACGAGCTGCCCGAGCCCGGCGAGGGCCCGGCCGTCGGCGAGGTGACGTTCCGCAACCTGACCATGAGCAACAACGCGCAGGACATCAAGAACACCACGTCCACGTTCACCATCAACATCGAGTGACCCACGGCCCCTCCCGGGCAGGCGCCCCGGCCGGAGCCCGAAGCCCGGCCGGGGCGCCGTCCGCACCTCCGCGCTCCGGAGGATGCGGTCGTACGGGGCACGCGGTGCCCGAACGGGCACTGCCGGAACTGGCTTGATTCCGTCCCGGCGACCGGCGTACGGCTTCGCAACTGAGCTACTGACCCGTAGTCTTCTGTTCGGGCCCCGTTGTTCCCCCGGCAGCGGGGCCCCCGCCCTCTCCCGCGGCCTCCGCGGGGCCCCCGGAGAGCCGCTCGACGCAGGGCGCGGACCGCCGCTCAGCGCGGCTTCAGCGGTGCCGGCGGCAGCGGCGGAGCCTCCAGCCGGGGGCCGGCGTAGCCGCGGACCTCGCCGAAGCGGGTGCCGTCCGCCCAGTCCCGGCGGGCCCGGTCGATCTCGTCGTGGTGGCGGCCGACGAAGTTCCACCACATCACGATCCGCTCCGCGAACGGCTCCCCGCCGAGCAGCATCAGCGAGCTGTCCACGTCCGCGCGCAGCGGCAGCTCGGTGCGCCCGCAGCCCAGGTAGACCATCGACTCCGGCGCCAGCCGCAGCCCGTCGACCTCCGCCTCGCCGGACATCGTCAGGGCCGCGTACTCGAAGTCCGGCTGCACCGGCAGCCGCGTGTCGGTACCCGCCGCCAGGGTGACGTCGGCGCCGACGATCGGCGTGTACGTCGTCCCCGGGGACGCCGCCCCCGCCAGCTCGCCGAGGACGACCGTCGCGGACAGCCCGCCGCCGCCGGCCACCCGCGGCAGCTCCGCGTGGTGTTCGAACGCGGGCGCGGTGTCGCGGTGGGCGTCGGGGAGCGCCACCCACAGCTGCGCGCCGTGCAGCAGCCGCGCGTGGTCGCGCGGCGACTCCTCCGAGTGGGCGACGGCCCGGCCCGCCGTCATCAGCGCCAGCTCCCGCGGCCGTACCGTCTGCAGGCTGCCGAGGCTGTCGCGGTGCAGGACCTCGCCGTCGTGCAGCCAGCTGACGGTCTGCAGCCCGGTGTGCGGGTGCGGCGGCACCTGCATCCCCGGCTGGTCCGCGATGTCGTCGGGGCCGTAGTGGTCGACGAAGCACCAGGCGCCGACCATCCGCCGGCCGAGGTTCGGCAGCAGCCGCCGCACGACCGTGCTCTCGCCGAGCGGCATGTGCCGCGCCTGCAGCACCTCGCGCACCGGTTCCGCCGTCACGTCCGCCCGCCCGCCGCACGCGGCGACCGGGGGCCTCACGTCGAGATTGCTCATGTCCACCACGCTACGCGGGGACGGCCGGCGCCCCTGCCAGGAAGCCGGCCGCCCGCGCGGCGCGTACGCGGCCCGGCCGCCGGGCTCCCGCGGCGGCCGGGGCGGTCCGCCTAGGGCCTGTCGTTTGGATCTTGCTGGATCAGGGAGCGGCGTCCTGTGCCGTGCATCGCAAGGCGGAGGAGGGAGTCGACGCGGAGCGTCGGCGACCGACGACAACGCCGCGAGGTGCGGTGCGGGGCGTCGCGAGCCCGGCGAAGATCCGAACGACAGGCCCTAGGCCGGCGCCGCGACCAGCCGCCACAGGTGGTCGGGCGTGCCGTTGTCGTCGAACTGCACCACCTGCGCGCTGTTCTGCGTCGACATGCCGTCGACGCCGAGCACCTTGCCGCTGTGCTCGTTGCGGAGGCGGAACCAGCCGTCCGCGTCGGGGACGATCCGCCACAGGTGGTCCGGCGTGCCGTTGTCCTCGTACTGCACGACGGGCGCGCTGTTCTCGGTCGACATGCCCTCGATCCCGAGCACCTTCCCGCTGTGGCCGTTGCGGATCAGCAGCAGCCCGTCGCCGCGGTCGAGCAGCTGCCAGGAGTGGTCGGACGTGCCGGAGTTGTCGAACTGGTGGACCCGGGCGCTGTTCTCCAGCGACATCCGGTCCACCGCCAGCACCTTGCCGCTGTGCTTGTTCCGCACCCGGTGGTACGGCGGCTCCGGCGTCCACGGCGTGCCGTCCGGGTCCGCCGTCGGAAACGCCGTGATCCGCAGCCGGGCCGCGCCTATCGGGACCAGCGTCACCGTCTCCGGCGCCGCCTCGCTGCGCGCCGGGCTCTGCTGCAGCGGCGCGACGACCCGCTGCCGGTCGGCGACCCACTCCGGCAGCCGGCGCGCGGGGGCGGTGATGCGCACGGGCGTGTGCTCGTGGGTGAACGGGTCGCCGGTCAGCGGGCCGTCGTCGCGGTGGAACGCCAGACCCCGCGGAGCGTCGGGGGACAGGGCGTAGTTCCAGGGCGTGGTGGCGTGCACGGCGAGGTGCGGGAACGCGTCGCCGCCGCCGGTGCGCTCGTACGACTCGCCGATGCGCAGCGAGTACGTCAGCGGCCCCCGGTCGACGCTGACCGCGCCGCCGTTGGCCTCCCACACCCGTACCGAGGTGCGCTGCGGCAGCCGCAGCACGACGGTGTCGCCGCTCGCCCAGCTCCGCTTCAGCCGGGCGAAGCCCGGCCCCGGAGCCGCCGCCACCGGCTTCCCGTTCACCGTCACCTCCGGCGCGGCGCACCATCCGGGAACGCGCAGCAGCAGCGTGAACGGCACCCGCCGCGCGGTGGTGACGCGCAGCGTCACCGTCTCGGTGAACGGGTAGTCCGTCTCCTCGGCGATCGTCACCTCGGTGCCGCGCACCCGGGTCCGCACCTCGCACGGCGCGTACATCGACGCGGCGAGCCCGCCGTCCGGCGTGGTCAGCCACAGCTCCTCGGTGAAGTACGGCCAGCCCATGCCGTAGTTGTGCGGGCAGCAGCGGTACTGGTCGACGCCCGGCTGGAACGACTGCATCGCGAAGCCGTTCTGGAACTGGCCGTCGTTCTTGCGCACGTCGTCGAGGTCGATCGAGTTGGCGCTCGTGATGTAGTGCACGCCGCGCCCGGCCGGGTCGGTCGCGGCGGGCAGCAGGTTGAACGCCAGCTCCTCGCAGCGGTCGGCCCACAGCGGGTCGCCGGTGATCCGGGTCAGCAGCTCGTGGCTGGCCATGAACTCGACGATGCCGCAGGTCTCGAAGCCCTGCCGGGGGTCGCCGAAGCCGGGCCGGGCGTTCTCGTCCCCGGCGAAGCCGCCGCCGGGGAACTGCCCGTACTGCGCCAGGATCCGCTCGTAGCCGCGGTACGTCGCCCCGGTCAGCCCGTCGTCGCCGGCGCGCAGCGCGTACTGCGCGGGCTCCCGGAACCCCTGCGCGACGTTGACGTTGTGCAGGTCGGGGAAGGAGTCCACCCAGTTCCCGCCCCAGTGGTGCATCTTGTCGGTGAGGTCGAGGAGGAAGTCCTCGCCGGTGCGGGCGTGCATCCAGAACGCGATGTCGATGCCGTCGCCCCACCGCTTGGACACCCAGCCGGCGTCGAACGCCCCCTTGCCCTGCGCGTTCATGAAGCGCAGGAAGGGCAGGACGAACGGCACGATCCGCTCGTCGCCGGTGAACTCCTCGTGGCTGCGCAGCGCCTGCAGCAGCGGCAGGTACGGCCAGAAGTCGGGCTCTCCGCCCCGCGCGGTGCGCAGGCGGGCCGGGCCGAAGAAGCCGTCGGGCTGCCCGGTGGCCAGGACCGCGTCGATCCAGCGCCGGGCGGTCGCCTGCGCGGCGGCGTCGCCGGTGAGCGCGGCGAGCGGGACGTAGCCGCGCAGCCAGTACGTGACCTCCTCCCAGCCGGCGCGGTCGGGGTGCACCCAGCCGGAGCCGTCGAAGTCGAGGAAGTGGGAGATCCGGTCGTAGCGGCCGAAGAGCCCGCCGAGGAGCGTGCGGAGCCGGCCGGCGAGCCAGCCGCGCGGGGTGATGCTGCCGAGCGGCAGCTTGCCGAAGGAGGCGGCGGCGTACGGGGTGCGGGGCGGCCGGCCCGCGGGGGCGGCCGCCCCGCCGGGAGCAGCAGCGCCGGGAGCAGCAGCGCCGGGGGCAGCGGCGGCGGGGGCGGCCGCGCCGAGGGCGGCCGCGGACGCGCCGGCGGCGGAGGCGGACAGGAAGCGGCGGCGGTTGAGCGGTGGAGGCATGTCGGGTCCCCGGGGTCCGTGCGGGCAGGGTGCCTGGTGCTCGGGGCCCGCCCCCGGTCCCGGCCGCGGCGGCTGCCGCGGCNGGGGGGAGGGGGTCCGGGGGCGGGCGGTGGGTCAGGAGGCGTCGCAGGTGAGGGTGCCGTCGGCGGCTCCCTCGATCAGCGCCTCATGGGCGGCCCGGATGCGTTCCACATCGGGCTTGACGATCTTCCGGTCGTACGTGAGCAGCCCGTTCAGCTCGCCCTCCACATCCGTGATCTGGGTGTAGACGGCGCCGCTGCTGCCGTTGCACGCGGCGAACCGCTCGATCTCGGCCAGCTTGATCAGGTACTCCTCGGTGTACGCCGCGCGGTCCACGCCGACGTAGCTGTGCCGCACGGGCCAGGCGTGGCCCGGGATGCCCAGGCCGAGGCCGCCGTACTCGCCGCTGACCAGCGCACGGGTGCCGTCGGGCGCGGGCAGCTGCGCGCTCGGGTAGCCGTGCGCGTCGGAGATGTCGCCGTTGCCGCCGTCGACCGCGCCGCAGCAGTTGTGGCCGCTCATGTTGTTGACCAGCCGGGTCGGGTCCAGCTCCTTGGCGTAGTCCGCGATACGGGCCTGGTCGTACTGGCCCCAGCCCTCGTTGAAGGTCACCCACATGACCACCGAGGGATGGCTGTCGTGCTGCTCGACCATCTCCTTCAGCTCGTGCTCGAACTGCGCGCGGGCGCCGTCCGAGGGCGTCTTGGTGTTCATCGAGGGCATGTCCTGCCACACCAGCAGCCCCAGCCGGTCGGCGTGGTAGAACCACCGGTCCGGCTCGACCTTGATGTGCTTGCGCACGGAGTTGAAGCCCATCTGCTTGTGCATGTCCAGGTCGTACTTCAGCGCCTCGTCGGTGGGCGCGGTGTGGATGCCCTCGGGCCAGAAGCCCTGGTCGAGGGTGGCCATGGAGAACACCGGCGCGCCGTTGAGCATCATGCGCCGCTGCCCGTCCACGGTCTCGACGCCCACGGTGCGCATGCCGAAGTAGCCGCGCACCCGGTCGGCGGAGTGCCCGCGGCCGACCTTCACCTTCAGGTCGTACAGGTGCGGGTCGTCCGGGGACCACAGCCGCGGGTCCGGCACCGGCACGGTCAGCGCCTCGCCGGTCCGCCCGGTGGCGGTGCCGACCGGGCGGCGGCCGTCGTACGCGGTGGCGGTCACCGGCAGCCCGTCGCGCACGCCGCGCACCTCGACCACGGCCTGCTCGCCGGCCACGTCCGCGGTGATGTCCAGGTCCTCGACGTGCTGCCGGGGCACCGGCTCCATCCACACCGACTGCCAGATGCCGGAGGAGGAGGTGTACCAGATGCCGCTGGGCGACAGCCGCTGCTTGCCCATCGGCGGGTTCTCACCGTCGGCGGAGTCGGTCGGGTCGTACACCCCGACGACCAGCTCCTGCCTGCCCCACGGCCTGAGCGCCTCGGTGACGTCGGCGCTGAACCGGTCGTAGCCGCCCTTGTGGGAGGCGACCTTCCGGCCGTTGAGCCAGACGTCGGCCTTCCAGTCGACCGCGTCGAAGTTCAGCTGCAGCCGCTCGCCCCACTTACCGACGCGCCAGTCGCGCGGCACGGTGAAGGTGCGCTTGTACCACATGCGCTCCTCGTGCCGCTGGACGCCGGACAGCTCGGACTCGACCGGGTAGGGCACCACGATCTTCTCGTCCAGCCGGCGGTCGAAGGGCGGGCGCTCGCCCTCCTCGGCGCCGGCGAACTGCCAGGTGCCGTTCAGGCTCCGCCAGTCCTTGCGGGTGAGCTGGGGGCGCGGGTACTCGGGGAGGGGCCGGTCGGGGTCGACCTCGTTGGCCCACTCGGTGCGCAGCTGGTACTCGGAGCCGTTGCGGCCCGAGGTCCAGAACTCGCCGACGTCCGTGCCGTCCGCGCCGGTCAGGCCGCCCTGCCCGTCGTAGCGGACGTCGGCGGAGCCGCCCTGGCCGACGACGGGCTCGTCGAGCGGGACGACCAGCCGGGAGGGGTCGCCGGGGTCGAGCGCGGCCGCGGAGCGCGGCCACTCGGCGCCGCCGATGACGGTCTGCAGGTGCTCGTCGAAGGCCGCCGGGGGAGCGGCGAGCGGCTGGGCGAAGTCCAGGGTCAGCGTGCGGCCGTCGGGCTGCACGGCGACCTCGGTCGGGCCGTTGTAGTCGAAGCCCTCGGGGAGCGAGAACGCGGACTGCGGGACGGCCTCCTTCCCGCCGCCGGGCGGGGTCCAGCGCAGGTGGAAGTTGGAGCCTCCGTAGTTCTCGAAGTACTCCACCTTCAGGTCGTAGGTGCGGCCCGCCTCCAGGGCCACGGGCTGCGAGGTCTGCTCGTTGTCCCAGTCGTCCACCCAGTGGTCGATGACGACGTCGCCGTCGACCCAGAGGCGGAAGCCGTTGTCGGCGCTGACGTGGAAGGTGTGCTCGCCGCCGGCCTCGGGGGTGATCCCGCCGGTCCAGCGCACGCTGACGCTGTCGGCCTGGCCGGTGCGGGCCGTGATGCGCGGCTCCAGGTTGTCGAAGTCGAGCGACGGGTCGTAGGCGGTGGCCTTCAACTCGTGGAAGTCGAACACGCCGGGGGCGCTGTGGGTGTAGTACTCGCCTTTGAGGCCGTGGACCTCGGCGGCCTCGCCGGCGTCGGCGGCCGCCTGGCGGTCGGGACCGGTGGCCGGAAAGCCCGGACCGGCCGGGACCAGCGCCAGGGCGAGGGCCGCCAGAACGGGCGTCGGCCAGCGGAGTAGTCGCCGTCGTACGCGTCTGAGGGAGGAGTGCACGGATACCTCCGGAAGTCGGAGAATGCGGGTGCTGGGTCTGCCCTTTGCCCCCGGGCGTCTTGTATAACGTTGGAAACAAGGGCAGTTGGCATGACAGCACGCCTCCTGCGTTGTGTCCAGTGCATGACCAAACGGCGTAGGAGGACGCGGTGAGAGTCAGCCTGAAGGACGTGGCCGAGCGGGCGGGCGTGTCGGTGAAGACCGTCTCGAACGTGGTCAACAACTATCCGCACGTCACGCCGGCGATGCGGGCGCGGGTGCAGCAGGCCATCGACGAACTCGGCTACCGCCCCAACCTGACCGCCCGCCACCTGCGCAAAGGCCGGACGGGCATCATCGCGCTGGCGGTGCCCGAGCTGGGCAACCCCTACTTCGCCGAGCTGGCCGGGCACGTCATCGACGAGGCCGCGCGGCACGACTTCACCGTGCTGCTCGACCACACCCAGGGCCGGCGCGAGCTGGAGCTGCTGGTCTGCCAGGGCTTCCGGGCCCGGGTGATGGACGGGCTGATCCTCAGCCCGCTGGAGCTGGAGACCGAGGACCTGCGCGGCCGGGCCGAGGAGACCCCGCTGGTGCTGCTCGGCGAGCGGCGCTACGACCTGCCGTACGACCACATCGCGATCGACAACATCGCCGCCGCCCGGCAGGCGGTCGGCCATCTGCTGGACCTCGGCCGGCGCCGGATCGCGTTCCTCGGTGCCCGCGAGGACCGCGCGCAGCAACCCGCCCACCTGCGTCTTCTCGGCTGGCGGGCGGAGCTTGCGGACCGCGGTGTGCCGGTGGACGAGGCGCTGGTCGGGTACAGCGAGGGCTGGGAGCGGGCGGACGGCGCGGCGGCCATGGCGCGGCTGCTGGACTCCGGGCAGCGGCCGGACGCGGTCTTCGCGTACAACGACCTGATCGCGATCGGCGCGATGCGGGTGATGTCCGAACGGGGTCTGCGGGTGCCGGAGGACGTCGCGGTCGTCGGCTTCGACGACGTCACCGAGAGCCGGTACGGGGCCGTCACGCTGACCACCATCGCGCCCGACAAGCGGGCCATCGCCCGGCTCGCGGTGGAGTCGGTGGTCAAGCGCCTCGACGCCGTCCACGGCGACGGCGGCGTCCCCGAGTCGCAGGAGATGCACCCCGCGTTCTCGCTGGTGGAGCGGGAGAGCACGCGCGGTCGCGGGGGCCGCTGACCGCTTCGCGGCGCCCGCCCGGGACGGCCCCCGGGCGGGCGCCGCGGCCTGCCCCGGCGCCGTGCTGAGGGGGCGTCAACTCCCGTGCGCACCAAGGGCCGTGGCGATCTCCGCCGGACAAATCCGTGCTGCGGGAGGTGTTTACAGCCTCCTTCCAACGATGTAAAACATCCCGTGATTCCTCCGGTCCCGCGCAGCGGTCCGGCCCCTCGTACTCCACCGCCCGAATCGGGGTATCACCATGAAGCCGCACGCCCGTACCGCCGCCAGAACCCTGCTCGCCGTCGCGCTCAGCGCGAGCCTCGCGCTCGCGGCCGGCTGCGCCAAGTCCGAGGACGACGACGAGGGGAGCACCGGCGCCGCCGGCTCCGAGCAGGCCGAGGGCAGCGAGCAGCAGGTCACCGGAGGCTCGGGCCCCACCTGCACGATCGCCGACTACGGCGGCGAGAAGATCGACCTCGCCGACGCCACGGTCGGCTTCTCGCAGTCCGAGAAGGAGGCCAACCCCTTCCGCATCGCCGAGACCGCCTCCATCAAGGACGAGGCCGACAAACGCGGCGTCGAACTGCTCACCGCCAACGCCCAGTCGCAGTTCTCCAAGCAGATCAGCGACGTGCAGGCGCTCATCTCCAAGGGCGCCGACCTGCTGGTCATCGCCCCGCTGAACTCCGACGGCTGGGACCCGGTGCTGAAGTCCGCCGCGGACAAGAAGATCCCGATCGTCACCATCGACCGGAAGATCAACGCCGAGCCGTGCAAGGACTACGTGAGCTTCATCGGCTCCGACTTCACCGAGCAGGGCAAGCGGGCCGCCGACAAGATGATCGAGGCCACCGGCGGCAAGGGCGAGATCGCCATCCTGCTGGGCGCGCCCGGCAACAACGTCACCACCGAGCGCACGAAGGGCTTCAAGGACCGCATCGCCGAGAAGGCCCCGGAGATGGAGATCGTCTTCGAGCAGACCGGCGAGTTCGTCCGCGAGAAGGGCCAGCAGGTCACCGAGCAGCTCATCCAGTCCAACCCGGAGATCACCGGGATCTACGCCGAGAACGACGAGATGGGCCTCGGCGCCGTCACCGCCCTCAAGGGCGCGGGCAAGGAGCCCGGCGCGGTCAAGATCGTCACCATCGACGGCACCCGCAACGCCGTCCAGGGCATCGTCGACGGCTGGATCGACGCCGTGATCGAGTCCAACCCGCGCTTCGGCCCGCTGGCGTTCGAGACCCTCGACGCCTTCACCAAGGGCGAGGAGGTCGGTCAGGATCTCGTGATCGAGGACAGCGAGTACACCGCCGGCAACGCCGAGGCCGACCTCGGCAAGGCGTACTGACGCCGATGGCCGCAGCGAACGAACCGGCCGGGCGGCCCGCGCCGGACGGGCCCGCCCGGCCCGCCGGCCCGGCCGGCGCGGCGGAGCGCCCCGCCGGCCCCGGAGTCCTCGCGGTACGCGACCTGACCAAGCGGTTCCCCGGCGTCCTCGCCCTGGACGGCGTCGACTTCACCGCCCGCGCCGGCGAGGTGCACGCCCTCGTCGGCGAGAACGGCGCCGGGAAGTCCACCCTCATCAAGGTCCTCACCGGCGTCTACCGGCCCGACGAGGGCGAGCTGACCTACCGCGGCGAGCCGGCGTCCTTCGCCACCCCGCTCGCCGCCCAGCAGGCCGGCATCTCGACCATCTACCAGGAGGTCAACCTCATCCCGCTGATGAGCGTGGCCCGCAACCTCCTGCTCGGCCGCGAGCCGCGCCGCCGCGGCGGCCTCATCGACTTCGGCCGGATGCACCGCGAGGCCGCGCGCATGCTCCTCGACTACGGCGTCCGCGTCGACGTCCGCCGCCCGCTCGCCGAACTCGGCGTCGGCGCCCAGCAGATGGTCGCCCTCGCCCGCGCCGTCTCCGCGGCCGGCCGGACCGACGTCGTCGTCATGGACGAGCCCACCTCCTCCCTCGAACCCCGCGAGGTCGACACCCTCTTCGGCGTCATCGACCGGCTGCGCGCCGACGGCGTCGCCGTCGTCTACGTCAGCCACCGCCTCGACGAGCTGTACGCGGTCTGCGACGCCGTCACCGTGCTCCGCGACGGCCGCGTCGTGCACACCGGCCCGCTCGCCGGCCTCGACCGGCTCCGGCTGGTCTCCCTCATGCTCGGCCGGGAGATGGGCGAGGTGAGCGCCGAGGGCACGACCAAGTTCTCCGGCGGCCACCACGAGGGCCGGGCCGGCGCGGAACCGGTGCTGCGCGCCGCGGGCCTGACGCGCCGGCACGAGCTGCACGACGTCTCCCTCGACGTGCGCCCCGGCGAGGTCGTCGGCCTCGGCGGGCTCCTCGGCTCCGGCCGCACCGAGACCGCCAAGGCCATCGCCGGCGCCCTGCCGCTGGGCGCCGGCCGCGTCACCGTCGCGGGCGTACCCGTACGCACCGGATCCACGCCGGCCGCGATCCGCGCCGGCGTCAGCCTGCTGCCGGAGGACCGCAAGTCGGAGGGCATCGTGCCGGGGCTGTCGGTCCGCGAGAACATCGCGCTGGCCGCGCTGCCGCGCATGTCCCGCTACGGGCTGGTCTCCGAGGCCCGGATCGACGCCGTCGTCGACACCTTCGTCAGCAGGCTGCGTATCAAGGCCGCCAGCACCCACCAGAAGGTCGGCGAGCTGTCCGGCGGCAACCAGCAGAAGGTCCTGCTGGCCCGCTGGCTCGCCATGCAGCCCAAGGTGCTGCTGCTGGACGAGCCGACCCGCGGCATCGACGTCGGCGCCAAGGCCGAGGTGCAGAAGCTCGTCGACGAACTCGCCGAGGACGGCCTCGGCGTGCTGCTGATCTCCTCCGACGTGGAGGAGCTGATCGAGGGGTCCGACCGCGTCGTGGTGCTCCGGGACGGCGCCGTGGTCGGCGAGCTGACCGGCGACGACGTCACCGAGGACCGGCTCATGGAGGCCATCGCGGCCGCCGCCGGGCCGGGCGCCGGAGCGGCCGGGCCCGGAAAGGAGGGCGGCCGTGGCTGACCTCACGCTGCGCCGCGCGCTGCCCGCCGACCGCGAGCGGGTGCTGCGCTGGCTGCAGGAGTACGGCGTCTACCTCGGCGTCGCCCTCCTGCTGCTCGTCAACATCGCCTTCACCCCGAACTTCCTGTCCGCCGAGAACTTCCGCACCCAGGCCGTCCAGGTCGCCCCCGTCGTCATCGTCGCGCTCGGCATGGCGCTGGCCATCGGCAGCGAGGGCGTCGACCTGTCGGTCGGCTCGGTCATGGCCCTGTCCACCTCGCTGCTCGCGCTCTACATGGGGTACGGGCCGTGGGTCGCGCTGATCGTCGCCGTCGTGGGCGGCGCCGCGGTCGGCCTGGTCAACGGCTCGCTCATCGCGTTCATCGGGGTCCAGCCCATCGTCGCCACCCTCGCGCTGATGGTCGGCGCCCGGGGCCTGGCGCTGGTGCTGCTGCCGCAGCTGGAGGACATCCGGGACCCGGGCATGGCCACCCTCGGCTCCGGCGAGTTCGCCGGCGTGCCGTACGTGGTGCTGATCGCGGCGGCGCTCGCGGTCGTCGTCGGCTTCGTCGTCCGCCGCACCACCTTCGGCCGGCAGCTGCTCGCCATCGGCGACAGCCGCCCCGCGGCCCGGCTCGCGGGGCTGCCGGTGCGCCGGGTGCTGATCGTGGTGTACGTCGCCTCCGGCGTGCTCGCCGCGGTCGCCGGCTTCCTGGCCACCGCCCGGCTCTCGGCCAGCGACCCCACCTCGCTGGGCAACCTGATGGAGCTGTCGGCCA
>KI911459.1:491593-900135 GCA_000514715.1 Streptomyces sp. CNH099
GCCATCGTGGCCCTGGGCATGACCTTCGTCATCGTCACCGGCGGCATCGACCTGTCCGTCGGCTCGGTCTTCGTGCTCGGCGGCGTGCTCGCCGCCTGGGGCTCGCGCCACGGCACCCTGGTGGCGCTGCTGCTGCCGCTGGCCGTCTGCGGGCTCATCGGCCTGGTCAACGGGTTGCTCGTGGCCCGGCTGCGGCTCGCGCCGTTCATCGTCACGCTCGCCGCCATGCTCGGCGCCCGCGGCCTGATGCTGGCCCTCACCGACGAGGGCGCCAACACCTACCTCGTCGCCGAGGGCTCGTTCTTCGCCGACCTCGGCCAGGGCAAGCTGCTCGGCATCGGCGCACCCGTGTGGATCACCGCCGCGCTCTTCGTCGCCGGCGGTGTCGTGCTGCGCCGCACCCGCTTCGGCCAGCACGTCTACGCAGTCGGCGGCAACGAGGACGCCGCCGCGCTGATGGGCGCGCCCGTGGCCCGTACCAAGACGCTGGTCTACACCCTCAACGGGCTGCTCGCCGGCTTCGCCGGCGCGCTGAACGCCGCGTGGCTCGACTCCGGCGTGACCATCCTCGGCTACGGGATGGAGCTGGAGGCCATCGCCGCCGTCGTCATCGGCGGCACGCTGCTCTCCGGCGGCATGGGCTTCGTCGGCGGCTCGCTGGTCGGCGTGCTGCTGCTGAAGGTGATCCAGAACGTCATCAACCAGATCGGCTCGCTCGACTCCGCCTACCAGCAGGTCGTCAGCGGCGGCTTCCTGGTGCTGGTCGTCGTGGCGCAGACCTGGCTCGCCCGGCGCCGCCGGGTCCCCTGACCGGCCGCCGGGCGACCGGGCGGGTTGGCCCGGCGGCCGTACGGCGGCCGGTCGCGGCAGCGAGCCGCGGCCGGCCGCCGACACCGGTCTGGACCAGTGCCGCCGCGCTGCTCCGTGGCAGGCGGGCTGACGTGCAACTTTCTGGCCGCTGGAAGGGATTGACGGCTGCCTCGGCCAGTCGGTACCCCTGATACGCACCGCACGCGCCTATCCTCGTCCTTCATCCAGCTGAGGAGCACCGTTGCCTGCCACCCCCGCCACCCGCACGCGGGTGAACCTGCGAAGACGACCCTGGGCGACGGCCGCCGTGGCCGCCGCGCTGCTGCTTCCGCTGACCTCGGCGGCCCTCCCGGCGGCCGGCGCCGCCGACGGGGCCGCGGCGGCGCCCGCGACGCGGCAGGCGGCGTACGCCGCGGCGGCCGCGGAGTACGGCGTGCCGGAGAGCGTGCTGCTCGGCGTGTCGTACCTGGAGTCCCGCTGGGACACCCACAAGGGTGAGCCGAGCACCGACGGCGGCTTCGGCCCCATGCACCTGACCGACGCGCCCACCGTGCTCGCCGAGGACCACCACGGCGGCACCGCAGAGGACCCCCGCGGCGACACCGAGCGGCCCGTCGGCGAGGAGGAGTTCGGCCCGGCGCTCACCACGCTGTACGAGGCCGCCGAGCTGACCGGCACCGACGCGGCGACGCTGCGCGCGAAGCCGGCCGAGAACATCGCCGGCGGCGCCGCGCTGCTGGCCGCGTACCAGGAGGACCTGGGCGCGCCGGCGTCGGCCGACCCCGCCGACTGGTACGGCGCGGTCGCGAAGTACGCGGGCGCCGCGTACGAGCAGGACGCGGCCACGTTCGCCGACGAGGTGTACGCCACCATCCGCGACGGCGCCGCCCGCACCACCGACGACGGCCACGCCGTCCGGCTCGCCGCCCACCCGTCGGTGGCGCCGGAGCAGCGGTGGCTCGGCGAACTCGCCCTGCCGCGGCTGGGGCACGAGGACGTGGAGTGCCCGCGCCGGCTCGGCTGCGAGTGGATCCCGGCGACGTACCGGCAGACGGACCCGGACAACATCCGGGCGTACGTCAACCACGACAAGGCGGACCGGCCGCGCGACCAGAAGATCGAGTACATCGTCATCCACGACACCGAGGGCCGCTACCCCGGCGTCATCAACATGGTCCAGGACCCGAACCGCGCGGCCAGCTGGCAGTACACGCTGCGCAGTTCCGACGGCCACATCGCCCAGCACATCAAGCACAAGGACGTCGCCTGGCAGGCCGGCAACTGGAACATCAACGCCAAGTCCATCGGGCTGGAGCACGAGGGCTTCGCCAAGGACCAGGGCACCTGGTACACCGAGGCGATGATGCGCAGCTCGGCCACCCTGGTGCGCTACCTGGCGGCGAAGTACGACATCCCGCTGGACCGCACGCACATCATCGGCCACGACAACGTGCCCGGCACCGTCACGGGGAACATCCCCGGCATGCACTGGGACCCGGGCCCGTACTGGGACTGGGAGCGCTACTTCGAGCTGCTGAGGGCGCCGCTGCGCGGCCCGGGCGGGTTCTCGAAGTCGATGGTGCTGATCAGGCCGGACTTCGTGGACAACAAGCCGCGGTTCACCGGCTGCAGCTACGAGCCGGGCTCCGACCCCGCGGAGCCGTGCCCGCCCGCGCCCTCGTCGTCGGTGATCCTGCACTCGCGGCCCGACGCGGACTCCCCGCTGCTGGTGGACATCGGCCTGCACCCCGACGGCCGGGCGTCCGACATGCACGTCTCCGACATCGGCAGCCGGGCCTCGGCCGGGCAGCGGTACGCGGTCGCCGAGCGCAGGGGCGACTGGGTGGCGATCTGGTACCACGGCCTGAAGGGCTGGTTCCACAACCCCGCGGGCGAGCGGGTCGCGGAGTTCACCGCCGGGAAGATCGTCACGCCCAAGCGGGGCAGGGACTCGGTCCCGGTCTACGGGCGGGCGTACCCGGAGGAGGCGGCGTACCCGCCGGAGATCCCGTACCAGCCGATCTCCGCGCACCCGTACGAGTTCAAGGCCGGCCAGGCGTACTCCTACGGCGGCACGGTCCCCGGCGAGTACTACCGCTCCGTGTCCTTCGACGGCTCCGCGCCGGGCGACCGCACGGTGGTCCGCGGTGAGACGAAGTACCACATCATCCAGATCGGGCACCGCATCGGCTTCGTCAAGGCCGAGGACGTGAACGTGCGCTGGGTCTTCTGACCCGTCCCGCGCCGCGGCGCCGCCGGTCCCGGGACCGGCGGCGCCGCGGCGGCGCGGCCGCCCGTGCGCGGGCCGCGCACGACCGCGCCGACCAGCTCCGCGCGCCTGCCCGGGTCCTGCAGCGTGCGCGCCCCCGAGCGCGTCGACGGCCCGGACGAAGCCCTGGAACCGCGCCTGCAGACAGTGGTCGGCGCCCGGCCCGGTGGCGCGCTCCACGGTGCGCGTCAGCAGCTCGGGGCCGCCGTGCCGCAGGGCCGCGTTGATCTTGCCGGAGCGGCCGGCGGGGGCGGCGCCGCCCGCGTGCCACCGGCCCTTCTCGGCCGGCGTCAGCCCGGCGCGCGAGTCGCTGCCGAGACCAGGACGGCGGCGCCCGGGCGGTCGGCCGCGGGGGAGCGGCACGGCTTTCCTTCCCGGCGCGGATCGGACACCCGGATGCCTGGAGCAGACCGCGCCGTGACGTCCGCTCCGGCCGCCGGGTGCGGCCAGGTGCCCCGGAGCGTCACCCGGTGGAGGCAAGCTGTCCGGGGTGTTCCCGGGGCGAAACCGACCGCTTAGTATGTGCCAGAGCGGCCCGGTGACGGCGCGCGGACACGGAGGAGACGCGGGATGAGGGCCTGGCGAGTGCACGAGAACGGCGAGCCGCGCGAGGTCATGCGGCTTGAGGACGTCCCCGACCCGGTCTCGGCGGCCGGCGCGGACGGCCGGCAGGTCGTGCTGCGGGTGCGCGCAGCCGGCGTGAACTTCCCCGACGCGCTGCTCTGCCGCGGCGAGTACCAGGTCAGCCCGCCGCTGCCGTTCACCCCCGGCGTCGAGATGTGCGCCGAGGTCGTCGCCGCCGCGGAGGGTGTGCCGTACGAGCCGGGGACCCGGGTGCTCGCCCGGCCCGCGCTGCCCGCCGGCGCCTTCGCCGAGCTGTCCCTCGCCGACGCGCGCACGCTGCGGCCCGTGCCCGACACCCTCGACGACGCCGAGGCCGCCGCCCTGCACATCGGCTACCAGACCGGCTGGTTCGGCCTCCACCGCCGCGCCCGGCTGCAGCCCGGCGAGACCCTCCTCGTACACGCCGCGGCCGGCGGCGTCGGCAGCGCCGCCGTCCAGCTCGGCAAGGCGGCGGGCGCCCGGGTCATTGGCGTCGTCGGCGGCGCCGCGAAGGCCGTGACGGCGGCGGCGCTCGGCTGCGACCTCGTCGTGGACCGCACCCGCGACGACGTCGTCGCCGCCGTCAAGGACGCCACCGGCGGACGCGGCGCGGACGTCGTCTACGACCCGGTGGGCGGCGCCGCTTACCAGCAGTCCACCAAGTGCATCGCGTTCGAGGGCCGCATCCTCGTCGTCGGCTTCGCCAGCGGCGGGATGCCCGCCCCGCCGCTCGGCCACGCGCTGGTCAAGAACTACTCGATCGTCGGCCTGCACTGGGGCCTCTACAACACCCACGACCCGGCCGCCGTCGCCGCCTGCCACGCCGAGCTGACCCGGCTGGCCGCCGAGGGTGCCGTCAAGCCCCTGGTCAGCGAGCGCGTTCCGCTGGAGCAGGCGGCCGACGCCGTGCAGCGCGTCGCCGACGGCACCACCACCGGCCGCCTCGTCGTCGTACCCGACGCCCGCTGACCCGGGGAGCCGCGCCCATGGCCGAGCAGACCGCCCCCCAGGCCGACGACGGCGCCGCCGTCGAGACCGCCGAAGCCGCCGAACTGACCCGCCGGACACGGGAGTTCCTCGCCGCCCACCCGCCCGCCGCCACCGAGCGCCTGGACTTCCTGCGCGCCCGCTTCGCCGCCGGCCTCGCCTGGGTGCACTACCCCGAGGGCCTCGGCGGCCTCGGCGCGCCCCGCGCCCTGCAGGCCGTCGTCGACGCCGAGCTGGAGGCCGCCGGCGCACCCGCGCTCGACACCGGCCGCACCGGGATCGGCCTCGGCATGGCCGCACCCACGATCCTCCAGCACGGCACGCCCGAACAGCGGCGCCGTTTCCTGCCCCCGCTGTGGACCGGCGAGGAGGTGTGGTGCCAGCTCTTCAGCGAGCCCGGCGCCGGCTCCGACCTGGCGGGCCTGGCCACCCGCGCCGTACGGGACGGGGACGCCTGGGTCGTCGACGGGCAGAAGGTCTGGACGTCCGGCGCGCACCACGCCCGCTGGGCCATCCTCCTCGCCCGCACCGACCCGGACGTGCCCAAGCACCGCGGCATGACGTACTTCGTCTGCGACATGACCGACCCCGGCGTCGACGTCCGGCCGCTGCGGCAGATCACCGGCGAGGCCGAGTTCAACGAGGTCCACCTCGCCGGCGTGCGCGTCCCCGACGCGCAGCGCGTCGGCGCCGTCGGCGACGGCTGGCGCGTCGCGCAGACCACGCTCATGAACGAGCGCGTCGCCATCGGCGGCTCCCGCCGGCTGCCGCGCGAGGGCGGCATGATCGGGGTCGTCGCGCGCACCTGGCGGGAACGGCCCGAGCTGCGCACCCCCGACCTCCATCAGCGGCTGCTCGCGCTGTGGGTGGAGGCCGAGGCCGCCCGGCTCGCCGGCGAGCGGCCGCGCCAGCAGCTCGCCGCCGGGCACCCCGGGCCCGAGGGCTCCGCGATGAAGCTCGCATTCGCCTCGCTCGCGCAGCGCGCCAGCGCGCTGGAGACCGAACTGCTCGGCGAGGAGGGCCTGACGTACGACGACTGGACCGCGCGCCGTCCCGAGACCGTCGACTTCCTGGGCCGCGGGGCGGGCTACCGCTACCTGCGTGCCAAGGGCAACTCCATCGAGGGCGGCACCTCCGAGATCCTGCTCAACATCGTCGCCGAGCGCGTTCTCGGCCTGCCGGCCGAGCCGCGCGCCGACAAGGACGCCGCATGGAAGGACCTGCCCCGATGAGCGACCTGCTGTACTCCGAGGCGGAGGACGACCTCCGGGCCGCGGTGCGCTCGCTGCTGGCGGACCGGGCGGACCCGGCGGCGGTGCTGGCCCGCGCCGAAGCGGCGTGGGAGGCGGACCGGCGCGCGGCCGGCGGCGGGCGCGACCGCGGCGCGGACGGTCATGCGGGCGGGGCCGGGCCGTACGACCCGGCGCTGTGGGCGGTGCTGGCGCGGGAGATGGGGCTCGCCGGGCTGCTGGTGCCGGAGAAGCTGGGCGGCGCGGGCGCGAGCCACCGCGAGGCGGCCGTCGTGCTGGAGGAACTGGGCCGCGCCGTGACCCCGGCACCGTACCTGACCGGCGCGGTGATCGCCGTCGAGGCGCTGCTCGGCTGCGGGGCCGAGCGGGACGAGGTGGCCGCGCTGCTGACGGGGATTGCGGCGGGCCGGCGGACGGCGGTGCTCGCGCTGCCGTGGCCGACGGGCCCGTGGCGGGGCGGCGCGGCGCGGGAGCGGGCCGCCGCCACCGTACGGGCTCGGCCCGGCGGCTCTGCCGCGGCCGGCCGGCTCACCGGCGCCGTGTCCTCCGTCGCCGACGCACCCGCCGCCGACGTCTTCCTCGTCCCCGCGGACGACGGCCTCCACGCGGTCGAGGCCGCCGCCGGCGCCGTCGAGCCGGTCACCCCGCTCGACCTGACCCGGCCCCTCGGCCGGCTCGTCCTCGACGCCGCCCCGGCCGTCCGGCTCGCCGGCGCCGAGGTGGCGACCGCTGCCGTGGAACGCGCCCTGCTGGCCGGCGCCGGGCTGCTCGCCGCCGAGCAACTCGGCCTCGCCGAGTGGTGCCTGGCGACCACGGTGGCGTATCTGAAGGAGCGTCGGCAGTTCGCCCGCCCCGTCGGCGGCTTCCAGGCGGTCAAGCACCGGCTCGCCCGGCTGTGGCTGCAGCAGGTCTCGGCCCGCGCCGCCGCCCGCGCCGCGGCCGACGCGCTGGCCCGCGGCGCCGGGGACGCGGCGGTGACGGCCGCCGTCGCCCAGGCGTACTGCGGCGACGCGGCGGTGCGGGCCGCGGAGGAGGCGCTGCAGCTGCACGGCGGCATCGGCATGACGTGGGAGTATCCGGTGCACGTGTACCTGAAGCGCGCCATGAGCGACCGCATCGCGCTCGGTACCCCAGGCCACCACCGCACCGCCCTCGCCGCCCTGGCTGACCTCCCCGCCTGACTTCCCCGCCTGACTTCCCCGCCCACCGGGCCCCGACCCGGCCCGCTCATGTCGCGGACCCCTCATTGCGCCCTGCACCGATCATGGGTTCTAATTGCGAACGGTTCGCAATAACAGTCTGCCTTCAACAGGGGAGTGGGCATGTCAGTCCGCGGCATACGCGCAGCGGTCTCGGTCACGGCGGCGGCGGTGCTCGCGGGGGCCGCCGCCTGTTCGAACCCGGACGCCGACGACGACTCCGGCGCCTCCGGAGGTGCCGGCACCGCGGTGGTCGTCGGCGTCGCCAGCGAGCCGGACACCCTCAGCCCGCTCCTCGGCTACGGCAAGGACGGCAACTCCAAGATCTTCGACGGCCTCCTCGCCCGCAACGCCGACCTGGAGCTGCGGCCCGCCCTCGCCCGTGCGCTGCCCGAGGTCACCGACGACGGCACCACGTACACGTACAAGCTGCGCGACGACGTGACGTTCAGCGACGGCGAGCCCTTCACCGCCGCCGACGTCGTCTTCACCTACGAGACCATCCTCGACCCCGGCACCAACAACGCCTCCAAGGGCGACCTGGCGGCCGTCGAGAGCGTCGAGGCCGACGGCGACGACACCGTCGTCTTCCACCTCAAGTACCCCTACGCCCCCTTCGCCGAGCGCACCGTGCTGCCCATCGCGCCCGAGCACGTCGCCGGCAAGGGCGACGTCAACACCGGCGCGTTCAACACCGAGCCCGTCGGCACCGGCCCGTACGTCCTCGACAGCTGGCGCAAGGGCGAGAAGCTCACCTTCTCCGCCAACCCCGGCTACTGGGGCGGCGAGCCCAAGGTGAAGAAGCTCACCATGGCGATCATCGCCGACGACGACGTCCGCGCCACCCGGCTGCGCTCCGGCGACCTCGACGGCGCCATCCTGCCGCCGAACCTCGCCAAGACCTTCGCCGAGGACGACGACAAGCAGACCCTCGCCGCCACCAGCGCCGACCACCGGGCCGTCACCCTGCCCACCGGCAACCCCGTCACCGGCGACGTCGCCATCCGCCGCGCCCTGGACGTGGCCGTCGACCGCGACACCATGGTGGACAAGCTGCTGGAGGGCCGGGGCAAGGCCGCGTACGGGCCCGTGCCCACCGACAGCGAGTGGTTCGCCGCGGGCACCGAGCGCCCGTACGACCCGGAGGAGGCCGAGCGGATCCTCGACGACGCCGGCTGGCGCGTCGGCGACGACGGCATCCGGGAGAAGGACGGGCAGCGCGCCTCGTTCACCCTCTACTACCCCTCCGGCGACAAGCTCCGCCAGGAGCACGCCCTCGCCTTCGCCGGCGACGCCAAGAAGGTCGGCATCGAGGCCCGGGTGGAGAGCGGCACCTGGGAGGTCATCGAACCGCGGATGGCCGAGGACGCCGTGCTCGCCGGCGGCGGCAACCCCGCCGACCCCGACTTCGACCTCTACCCGATGCTCTACTCCGAGCTGGCCGGCCAGGGCTTCAACAACATGGCCTCGTACACGAACCCGGACGTCGACGCCGCCCTCGTCGAGGGCCGGGAGAGCGGCGGGAAGACCGAGCGCAAGCGGGCGTACGACAGGGTGCAGCAGGAGCTGAAGGACAACCCCGGCTACATCTTCCTCACCCACATCGACCACATCTACGTCCTCGCCGACACCTGGCGCGGCCTGACCACCCAGATCGAGCCGCACGAGCACGGCTTCGGCAGCGGGCCCTGGTGGAACGTCGAGAGCTGGCAGCCCGCGCCGTGACCGGGCTGCCGCTGGCCCCGATGGCGCGGATGGCCGGGCGGCGGCTGCTGTACGCCGTCCCCGTGCTGCTCGCCGTCACCTTCGGGGTGTTCGCCATCGCCGCCGCCTCGCCGTTCGACCCGGTGAAGGCGTACGCGGGCACCGCCGGCTTCAGCGCCTCCCAGGAGGCGCTGGACCAGCTCCGCGACAGCCTCGGCGCCGACGACCCGTTCGTCACCCGCTGGTGGGACTGGCTCTCCGCCGCGGTCACCGGCGACCTCGGCCAGTCGACCAGCATGCGCCAGCCCGTCTCCGACGTCATCGGCGAGCGCATCGGCTGGACGGTGCTGCTGTGCGCGGTCGCGTTCGCCGTCGCCGTCGTCGGCGGCACGCTGCTCGGCGTCCTCGCCGCCCGCCGCCGCGGCGGGATGCTCGACCGGGCCGTCACCTCCGCCGCGTACGCCCTGGAGGCGGCACCGCCGTTCTGGCTCGGGCTGCTCGCCGTCTGGCTCTTCGCCCTCCAGCTCGACGCGCTCCCGGCCGGCGGCCTCACCGACACCGGCACGGACGTCGTCACCTTCGGGCAGGTCGCCGAGCACGTGGCGCTGCCGGCGGCGGTGCTCGCCGTCTCGCAGATGCCGTGGTTCGTGCTCTACGTCCGCCAGGGCGTCGGCGACGCCCTGGACGAGGACCCCGTGCGCGGCGCCCGCGCCCGCGGGCTCGCCGGGCGCACCGTGCTGCTGGGGCACGCGCTGCGCTCCGGACTGCTGCCCGTGCTCACGCTGATCGGCACCCGGGTGCCGGAGCTGATCACCGGTGCGCTGCTCATCGAGACCGTCTTCAGCTGGCCCGGCATCGCCGCGGCCACCGTCGAGGCCGCCACGTCCGTCGACTTCCCGCTGCTCGCCGCGCTCACCGTGCTGGCGACGGCGGCGGTGCTCGCCGGCAACCTGCTGTCCGACCTGCTGTACGGGCTCGCCGACCCGAGAGTGGGCTTCGATGGCTGACCCGGTGGAGAAGACGCAGACGGCGGCGAGGACCGGGGCGGAGCCGGCCGGGCCCGACGGCCCGGACACGACCCGCTGGCGTACCCGCGGCACCGGGCGGAGGTCGATGCGCACGCTGCGCGTACGCACCTCGGCCGCGGTCGTCGCGCTCGCCGTCCTCGCGGTGCTCGTCGTACCGCCGCTGGTCCAGCTCGACCAGCAGGCCGTCGACCTCGCCGACAAGCTCTCCGCGCCCTCCCTCGCGCACCCCTTCGGCACCGACGACGTCGGCCGCGACGTGCTGCTGCGCTGCGTCTACGGGCTGCGCGTCTCGCTGCTCGTCGGCGTGGTCGCCGCGCTCGTCGCCACCGTCGTCGGCACCGCCGTCGGCGCGCTGGCCGGCGCGGTCGGCGGGCACGTCGACCGGGCGGTGATGCGGCTCGTGGACGTCTTCGCCTCCGTGCCGCACCTGCTGCTCGGCATCTTCATCGTCGCCCTGTTCCAGCCCGGGGTCTGGCCGGTCGTCGCCTCCGTGGGCCTGACCCACTGGGTGTCGACCTGCCGCATCGTGCGCGCCGAGGTGCTGTCGCTGCGCGGCCGGCCGTTCGTCGACGCCGCCGTCTCCGGCGGCGCCTCGCGCACCCGGGTCGCGGTCCGGCACCTCGTGCCCGGCGTGCTGCCGCAGGCCGGTCTCGCGGCGGTGCTGATGGTGCCGCACGCCATCTGGCACGAGTCGGCGCTGTCGTTCCTGGGCCTCGGCCTGCCGCCGCACCAGGCGAGCCTGGGCGCGATGGTGCAGGGCGCGCGCGGCGCGCTGCTGGCGGGCGACTGGTGGCCCACGCTCTTCCCCGGCCTGTTCATCATCATCCCGACCCTCGCCGTCGCCGGCCTCGCCGGCGCGTGGCGGGAGCGGCTGAACCCGCGCCGCCGATCGGAGCTGACGCTGTGACGGACCGCACGGAACGCACGGAACCCGCGAGCCCCACGGGACCCACGGACCGCGGCGCCGGGACCGGCGCCCCGCTGCTCGCCCTCGACCGGATGTCGGTCCGCTTCCGCATGCCCCGCGGCCGGTACGTCCCGGCCGTCACCGACGTCTCCCTCACCCTCGACCCCGGCGAGTGCGTCGCGCTGGTCGGCGAGAGCGGCTGCGGCAAGTCCGTCCTGGCCTCGGCGCTCCTCGGGCTGCTGCCGGAGAACGCCGAGACCGCCGGCGCCGCCCACCTCGGCGAGCTGGAGCTGCTCGGCGCCGACGAGACGGAGCTGGCCCGGCGGGTGCGGGGCCGCCGCGCCGGCCTCATCCCGCAGTCCCCGGCCGCGCACCTCACGCCCGTACGGACCGTGCGCTCCCAGCTGACGGAGGTCGTCCGGGAGCTGACCGACACCCCCAGGCGGGAGCTGCGCGCCGCCGCCGAAGCGGCCGCGGAGCGGGCCGCGTTCCCCGCCGACCACCTCGACCGCTACCCGCACGAGCTGTCCGGCGGCCTCGCCCAGCGCGCCGCCACCGCCCTCGCCCTCGTCGGCGGCCCCCCGCTGCTGCTGGCCGACGAGCCCACCACCGGCCTCGACCGCGACCTCGTCGAGCGCACCGTCGACGAACTGCGCCGCCAGGTCGACGACGGGCACGGGCTGCTGATGATCACCCACGATCTGGCCGCCGCGGAGCGGATCGCCGACCGGGTGGCGGTGATGTACGCCGGGCGGATCGTCGAACTCGCCGACGCCGCCGCCTTCTTCGGCGCCCCCGGGCCCCGGCACCCGTACGCCCGCGGCCTCCTCGACGCCCTCCCGGAGCGCGGCTTCACACCCATCCCGGGCCTGCCCCCGGAGCTGGGCGCACTGCCGCCCGGCTGCGCCTTCGCGCCGCGGTGCACGTACGCCACGGCCGCCTGCGCGGCGGTGCCGGCGCTGACGGCGGGGGTGGCGTGCCACCACCCGGCGCCGGCCGCGGACGCCGTCCCGCCGCGGCCGCGGGAGCCGCGGCGGACCGGGCCGCGGCAGCCGCTCAAGCAGCGGACCGGCGAGCCCGGCCCGCCCCAGCAGCCGGAGTCCGCCGATGTCCGCTGAAGCCCCGCCCCCGCTGCAACTGCGCGCCGTCACCGCCGGATACGACCGCCGCGCCCCCGTCGTACGCGACGTCTCGTTCACCCTCGCCCCCGGCGAGGCCGCCGGCCTCCTCGGCCCCAGCGGCTGCGGCAAGTCCACCCTGGCCCGGGTCGCCGCGCTGCTGCACCGCCCGGACGCCGGCGAGGTGCTGCTCGACGGGGAGCGCGTACGCGGCTGGCGCCACCGCGCCCCCCGCGCCCAGCGCACCGCCTTCGGCGTCGTGTTCCAGCAGCCCCGCCTCGCCGCCGACCCCCGTCTGACCCTCGCCGCCCTCGTCGCCGAGCCGCTGCGCGCCACCGGCCGGCGCGCCGAGGCCCCGGCCCGCACCGAGGAGCTGGCCGCACTCGTCGGCCTCACCCCCGACCTGCTCGCCCGCCGCCCGCACGAGGTCAGCGACGGCCAGCTGCAACGCGCCTGCCTCGCCCGCGCGCTGGCGCTCCGCCCCCGGATCCTGGTCTGCGACGAGATGACGGCGATGCTCGACGCCTCCACCACCGCCGCACTCGTCGCGGCCGTCGAGGACTACCGCCGCACCTCCGGCGCCGCGCTGCTCGCCGTCGGCCACGACCGGACGCTGCTGGAGCGCTGGTGCGACCGCACGGTCGGGTGGCACGAGCTGGCCCCGGCGGTGAAGTCCGCGCCGGGTGGCTGAATCGCGCCTCCCCGGCGGACCGCGCGTAAGCGGACAGTCACGGGCAGCCCAGCCGGCGGGCCAGGTCCGTGAAGTCCGCCGCGGCCACATCGCTCGGCACGTCCTCCGCGCGGTCCGCCGCACCCGCCGGGCCCTTCTCCGCCGGGCGGGCCACGAACGCCGTCGGCAGCCCCGCGCCGCGTGCCCCCGCCAGGTCCCAGCCGTGGGCGGCCACCATCAGCAGCTCGCCGGGTGCGACGTCCAGCAGCTGCGCGGCCGTCAGATACGGCTGCGGGTCCGGCTTGTAGCGCCGCGCCAGCTCGGCGGAGAGGATGCAGTCGAACGGCAGCCCCGCCGCCTTCACCAGACTCGTCAGCAGCGCGAAGCCGCCGTTGGACAGCGCCGCCACCACGTACTTCCCGCGCAGCCGCGCCAGGCCCTCGGCCGCGTCGTCCCACGCCGGCAGCCGATGCCAGGCGCGCACCAGCTCGGCCCGGGCGGCGTCGTCGAACGCGGCACCGACGCCGTGGCGTTCCAGCAGCTCGTCCAGCGACTCGCGGTGCAGCGTGTCGAGGTACGCCCAGGGCCGCTCGCCGGCGTTGACCCGGCGCATCGACGGCAGGTACATCGCCCGCCACTCGTCCGCGAAGGCGCCGCCGTCGAGGTCCGCACCGCACCGCCGCGCGACCGCGCTCACCTGCTCGGCCACGCCGGTGCGCCAGTCGACGGTGGTGCCGAAGACGTCGAACGCGACGGCCCGTACCGTCCCGAGGGCGGACTCCGGCCCCGTCACCCGCCTTCCGCCTTCCGTCCCACACCGCCGAAGTGGTCGACGGGGTCCGGCTGCCCGTCGCCCTCCGGCCGCCACTGAGAGCACGACACGACCCCGGGCTCGACCAGCTCCAGGCCCGTGAAGAAGCGCTCGATCTCCTCCGGCGTGCGCAGGATGTACGGCACGGCGCCGCTCCTGTTGTACGCGTCCTGTGCCCGCTTGATGTCCCGTTGCACCACGGCCGTCCCGTCGCTGAGCACCAGGTAGCTGCCCGCCGGCAGCGCGCCGACGAGGTGGGCCACGATCCCGCGCGCCTCGTCGTAGTCCTCGACATGCCCCACGATCCCGCTGAGGATCAGCCCGACCGGCTCGTCGAAGTCCAGCGTCTCGGCCGCGCCGGCCAGCACCGCGTCCGGCTCGTGCAGGTCGGCGCTGACGTAGTCGCACACCCCGCCGGGCCGGGAGACCAGCAGGGCGCGCGCGTGCGCGAGCACCATCGCGTCGTTGTCGACGTAGACGACCCGCGCCGTCGGGTGCACCGCCTGCGCCACCTCGTGCGTGTTCTGCGCGGTCGGCAGCCCGGTGCCGACGTCGAGGAACTGGCGTATCCCGGCCTCGGCCGCGAGGTGGCGGATGGTGCGGACCAGGAACCCGCGGGAGGCGCGGGCGATGTCGACGATGCCGGGCGAGAGCCGCAGGTACGCCTCGCCCGCGAGCCGGTCGACGCGGTAGTTGTCGCCGCCTCCGAGCCAGAAGTTCCAGATGCGCGCCGACTGCGGCACTCTGGTATCGATCACCGGCGCCCGCCCGCCGCCCTCCGTGTCCCGCATCAGAACTCTCCCCGCCTGTCGCGCTGAGCCACACAAAGTAGTCCAACCGTCCGGGTACCGTAAGTGATCCGGCCACCTCCGCGTGGTCCGGGGTGGCGTCGGCGCGGCGGCGGGCGGGGGAGTGGCCGGAGCGGTTCGCGGCGGGGGCGTCCGCGGGTACGCCGCCGGACGGGCTGTCCCGGGGCGGCGGCCCTCCCCGACCGGGGCCCTCACACCACCCGCAGCCGCACCGGCGCCTTCGCCGCCGGCTCCGGCAGCCGCAGCGGTCGCGCCCCCGGCGTGATCGACCCCAGGAGCGCCGGCTCGTGCGCCCCCGTCGCGGACGGGACCGACGCCGGCAGCCCGCACACCGTCAGAAAGCCCAGCAGCGCGAAGAGATACCCCTCCTTGCCCTGCGACGACAGCCCGTGGTCCTCGATCCGCGACACCCGGGCCGGCGCGCACAGCTCCGCCAGCCGCGCCGTCAGCGCCGGGTTGCGCACCCCGCCGCCGGAGACGACCAGCTCCCCGACCCCGTGCTCCCGGCACGCGGCCGCCGCCAGCCGCGCGGTCAGCTCCGTGACGGTGGCCACCAGGTCGTCCAGCCCGGGCCGGCGGCCCGCCGCCGCCGCGTGCGCCGCCACCCGCTCGCGCAGGTACCCGCCGTGAAACAGCTCCTTGCCCGTCGACTTGGGCGCGGCGAGCGCGTAGTACGGCTCGTCCAGCAGCCGCCGCAGCAGCTCCCGGTCCACCGTCCCGCGCCGGGCCCGCGCGCCGTCGGTGTCCATCGTCTCGGCGCCGTCCGTGCCGTCGGCCACCGCCGCGTCGATGAGGGCGTTGGCCGGCCCGAGGTCGTACGCGACGACCTCGCCGGACCGGCCGCGGACCGTGATGTTGGCGATGCCGCCGAGGTTGAGTGCCCCGCGCCGCGGCGCCCCGTCGGGCTCGTCGGCGAGGAGGAGTAGCGCGTCGAGGGTGGAGGCGAGCGGGGCGCCCTGGCCGCCGCGGGCGATGTCGCGGACGCGGACGTCGGAGACGACGGGCAGTCCGCTGGCCTCGGCGATCCAGGCGGGGTTGCCGAGCTGGAGGGTGCCGCGGGCGCGCCGGCCCTCGACCCAGTGGTAGACGGTCTGCCCGTGCGAGACGACGAGGTCCGCGCGCCCGCCGGCCGCCGCGTCGACCGCCTCGGCTGCCACCCGGCCGAAGAACCGGCCCAGCTCGGTGTCGAGGCGGCAGACCTCGGCCACCGTCGTCTGCGCCGGGGGCAGGCAGGCGGCGACGGCGCGCCGCAGCTCGTCGGGGAACGCGGCGCTGTGCAGGCCGCGGGGGTGCAGGAGCAGCTCGTCGCCGGCGAGGCGCAGGTCACAGACGGCGGCGTCCACGGCGTCGTACGAGGTGCCGCTGAGCAGGCCGACGACGGTGAGCGCGGGCGCGGGGTGCGGGTGGGTCATGGGGTCATTGTCGCCGGGCCCGTCCCGGGCGTACGCGGGCGGAGTGGAGGTCGCAGGCCCGGCGACCGGGTGCCGTCCTTGCGCAGAGGCGCGGCGGCGGGCCTGCGACCCCGCCGGGTCAGAACTATACATTTCGGGCATTCCGCAGCGCGAAGAAGCGCGGCCCGGCCTGTCCGGCCCTCTGGTGAAATTTCACTGCCGGCCCATTGACGTCGGCGGTTTTCTGCCGTCAAGCTGCCTCCAGTGCGTGTTAACGATAACACGAGCCCGACCGAGGGAGCCGCCCGATGTCAGGTCGTCATCCGCCGATCCCCGACCCACCCGCCGACACCCGCACGACCACCCCCCGCGCCCAGCGCCCCGCCCGCCGCGCCCAGCGCCCCGCCCGCCGCACCCTGCTCCGCGCCTCCGCGGCCGGCGCGTTCGCCACCGCCACCGGCGGCCTGGCCGCCGCCTGCGGCAGCGCCGCCGGACAGGGCCCCGGCAAGGTCGCCGTCCACGGCGACAACGCCAACTGGGAGGCGCCGTTCGACGCCGCCGGCAAGGCCATGCGGTCGGTCGCCGGGGTCCGGCTCGTCCCCGAGGTCATCCCGTCCCTGGAGTCCTTCGAGCAGATCGTCAAGTCCTCGCTCCGCACCAACAAGACCCCCGACCTGCTCAAGTACTGGTCCGGCTACCGGCTGCGCGACCTCGCCCGCACCGGCGGCCTGGAGGACCTCACCCGGGAGTGGGAGGACGCCGAGTCCCGCGGCTGGGTGGAGCCCACGCTGCGCGAGGCGTTCACCCACGAGGGCCGGGTCTACGGGCTGCCGATGAACCTCGCCTACTGGGTGTTCTTCTACAACCCGGAGGTCTTCGCCGAGCACCGCCTCACCGCGCCGCGGACCTGGGACGACTTCCTCACCGCCTGCACCCGGCTCAAGGACAACGGCATCACCCCGCTGCACGGCACCACCGCCGGCCGCTGGCCCGCGTTCATCTGGTTCCAGGAGATCCTCAGCCGCCAGGATCCGCGGTTCTACGACGACCTGATGAACGGCCGCGAGCGCTACACCGACCCCCGCGCCGAGCGCGCGCTGCGCACCATCGCCGGCTTCTTCGACAAGGACTGGTTCACGAGCATGGACGTGGACCACAACAACGCGGCGGCGGCCGCCGTGCACGGCAAGGTCGGCATGGTGCCGTGCGGCAGCTGGCTCGGCTCGGTCTTCACCGCGGCCGGCGGCAAGCCGGGCAAGAGCGTCGACGCCTTCATCCTCCCCATGGCCGACCCGTCCGCCCGCCCCAGCGTGATCTTCGAGTCCAGCGCGTTCGCCGCCACCGTCAAGGGCGCCGACAAGAAGGAGGCGCGGAAGGCCGCGGGCAGCTGGCTGCACCCCGAGGTCGCGACGGCCTTCGCGCACGCCCTCCAGGACGGCAGCCCCAACCCGCTGGTGAAGCCCGCCAGCGTGATCATCGAGGGCGTGGCCCGGCAGGCGCGGGACGACAACCTCTGGCTGCTCAACCGCTTCTGGGAGCAGGGCCCGCCCGAACTCGTCGAGTCCACCGTGGACGACCTGGCCGGCATGTTGATCGACCCGCACTCGTACCGCGACGGGCTGCGGACCATGCAGGAGCGCGCCGACGAGGCGTGGAAGGTGTGGCGGGAGGCGGAGAAGTCATGACCGACACCGTGAGCACGGCGGGCCCGGCGAGGCCCGTACGCGCACGCCGCCGCATCCCCGTCCGCAGCCCGCACCAGGCCGCGAAGGCCAATGCCACGCGCCGCATGGGCGGCCCGCTCGCCGGCGTCCCCTGGGCGCTGCCGGCGCTCGCCCTCGTCGGCGTCCTGCTCATCTACCCGTTCTTCCGCAGCATCTACGGCAGCTTCTTCGAGGACAACGGCTTCACCAGCAGCTTCACCGGGCTCGACAACTACACCCGGCTCGCCGACGACCCGATCTTCGGCCGGTCGCTGCTGAACACCTTCCTGTGGGTCGCGGGCACCCTGGTGCTGCCCGTCGCCGTGGGCCTCGCCATCGCCGTCGCCACCCACCGGATGCGCCTGGGCTGGCTCGCCCAGCTCGTCATCGTGCTGCCGTTCGCGATCTCCGGCGTCGCCACCGCCGCGCTGTGGCGCTTCATCCTCAACACCGACGGCGCACTCAACGAGGTGCTGCGCGGCGTCGGCCTCGGCTCCTGGGCGCAGGGCTGGCTGCTGGAGTGGCCGCAGAACACCCTGTCGATGATCGTCGCCAGCACCTGGCAGGCCACCGGCCTCAACGTCGTCCTCTTCGCCATCGGCCTGCGCGCCATCCCGAAGGAGACGGTCGAGGCCGCCGAGCTGGACGGCGCCCGGGGCTGGCGGATGTTCCGGTACATCACCCTGCCGCAGCTGCGCGCCGTGACGGTCGTGGTCATCGGCATGGCCATCGTCAACAGCCTGAAGGCGTTCGACATGGTCTGGGCGCTCACCCAGGGCGGCCCCTCGCGCAGCTCCGAGACGCTGGCGCTGACCATGTACCGCGAGGCGTTCCGCCTCTTCCACGTCGGCTACGGATCGGCCATCGCGCTCGTGCTGTCCGTGATCGTCGTCGCGTCCTCGTGGGCCTACCTGCGCCGCCAGATGCCCGGCGCCAAGGACTGAGAGGAGACACCGACATGGGACGCCACATGCGCAACCTCTTCGTCGCCGGCTGCGTGCTGCTCTGGCTGCTGCCGCTCTACCTGCTGGTCGTCAACTCCCTCACCCCGGCGGACGAGTACACCGGCTCGGTGGACTGGACCCCGCAGGGCTTCGCGTTCTTCGACAACCTGGAAAGCGCCTGGGTCGACGCCGGCATCGGCGACAGCTTCGGCAGCTCGATGCTGTACGCCGTGGTGTGCGGCGCCGTCGCCGTGCTGGTCGCCGCCATGGCCGCGTTCGCGGTCATCGTGCTGCCGATCCCCAGGCCCGCCCTGTGGTTCTGGGTGATCTTCTCCGGGACGCTCTTCCCGCTGCAGATCTTCCTCGCGCCGCTGTTCGGCATGTACGCCGACGCCAACCTCTACGACTCCCGCCTGGGCCTCATGCTCGTCTACGCGGCCTGGGCCGTCCCGTTCGCGTTCTTCCTCATCCGCAACCAGATGACGACGATGCCGCCGGAACTCACCGAGGCGGCGATGATCGACGGGGCGTCCATGCGCCGCATCTTCTGGCGCATCCACGTGCCGCTGATGCGCTCCGGGCTCGGCGCCGCGTTCATCTTCCAGTTCACCGCCGTCTGGAACGACCTGCTGTTCGGCATCACGCTCAGCCGCAGCCCCGAGATCCAGCCGGTGATGGCCACCCTCAACTCGCTCAACCAGGCGTACAGCTCCGCGGGACCGCCGGTGGTCCTCGCCGGCGCGCTCGTCGTCTCGCTGCCCACCCTCCTCGTCTTCCTGGTGTTCCGCGGCCTGTTCCTCCGCGGCATCACCGCCTCCGCCCGCTGACCGAAGCACCGACGACCCCACCCGCCCGCGCCGCGGCGGGAGAGTACGGAGACCACCGCATGACCACACGGGCCCTCGTCAAGACCACCGACTGGGACAACGACCGCATCCGCGACAGCCTGCGCGGCAGCGTCGTCACCGCCGAGGGCGGCCTCGCCGGCACCGCCCTGCGCCTGACGCAGGAGCCGCTGCTCAAGCACGCCGACGGCGGCGGGCTGGTGCAGAGCCTGCGCGTCGAGGCCGCCGACGGCGCCGCCCTGCCCGCCGGCCTGGCGGCCGGCTTCGTCGTACGCACCGAATCCGGCGCCGCGCTGCCCGTCGCCACGGAGCCGGGCCCCGGCGGCTCCGTACGGCTGCTGCTGCCCGCCGTCGACACCGCCCAGGGGATCACCGTCGGCCTGCGCGACGGCGCCGGCGCCGAGGCCGGCGCCGGCATCGCGCTGACGCTCACCCCCCAGCGGCGGTGGACCGTCCACCTCGTCCACCACTCCCACCTCGACATCGGCTACACCGACCCCCAGGGCCGCGTCCTCGCCGAGCACCTGTCGTTCCTCGACTCCTGCCTGGAACTCACCCGCGCCACCGACGACTGGCCCGCCGAGTCGCGGTTCCGCTGGTGCGTGGAGTCCCTGTGGTCCTTCCGGCAGTGGGCCGACGCCCGCCCCGCCGAGCAGGTCGAGGAGTTCGTACGGCGCGTGCGCGAGGGCCGTATCGAGCTGACCGCGATGCCGTTCAACCTGCACACCGAGACGTGCTCCACCGACGAGCTGCACGAACTGCTGCGGCTCGCCCACGAGGTACGCGACGAGCACGGCGTCGAGTTCACCTCCGCGATGCAGACCGACGTGCCCGGCGCCGTCGTCGGCCTCGTCGACGCGCTCGCCGCCGCCGGCGTGAAGTACCTGTCCGTCGCCCACAACTGGGCCGGCCGCTCCGTGCCGCACCTCGTCGGCGGCGAGAAGCTCCCCCGGCTGTTCCGCTGGCGCGCGCCCAGCGGCAACAGCATCCTCGTCTGGGTCACCGACACCCCGCACGGCCTGGCCTACATGGAGGGCCCGCTGCTCGGCTTCGACACCGACTACACCAGCGTCGACGACCTGCTGCCCGCGTACCTCACCGCGCTGGCCGGCAACCCGTACCCGTACCGCGGCGGGATCTTCGGCTGGGCCATGGACGACGCCGACGTCACGCGCGAGCCGTACCCGTGGGACATCCTGCACCTGCGCGTGCAGGGCAAGTTCGGCGACAACGCCCCGCCGCGGCGGATCATCGCCGACACCGTCCGCCGCTGGAACGAGACCTGGGCCTACCCGCAGCTCCGGCTCTCCCGCAACGAGGACTTCTTCACCGACGCCGAAGCCCGCCTCGGCGACGAGATACGGACCTTCGAGGGCGACTGGACCGACTGGTGGGTCGACGGCGTCGGCTCCGGCGCCCGCCCGCTGTCCCTGGCCCGCACCGCGCAGGCCACCGTCGCCGACGCCCAGACCCTCGGCACCTTCGCCGGCATCCTCGGCGCCGCCGGCGCCGCCGACGACAGCCGCGACGCCGCCCCCGTCTACGAGGCCGTGTCCCTCTTCGACGAGCACACCTGGGGCGCCGGCGACCCCTGGACCCACGGGGACCACGGCGGCCACAGCGGCGAGGAGCAGTGGCACTGGAAGTACGGCCAGGCGCTGCGCGCGTACGACGGCGGCAACTCCCTGCTCGACCGGGCCCGCGCCCGTCTCGGGCAGCGGCTCGCGAGCGCGCCCGGCGCCGTGTCCTACCACATCGTCAACACCTGCTCCTGGGCCCGCAGCGACGTCGTACGCATCTTCCTGCCGGAGAGCAGCGTGCCGCTGCAGCAGCGCGTCGCCGTCCGCGACGCCCGCACCGGCGAGCCGCTGCGGCACGAGGAGCGGCCGCAGGTCAACGACGACCACCGGGACGCGGGCCGCTTCCTGCTGGTGCGCGTCGACGGCGTGCCGCCCGCCGGCTCCGTCCGCCTCGACGTCGTCGCCCAGGACGCCGACGACGGCACGGCCGACGGCGCGGGCAGCGTGCTGAAGGCCGCCACCGGCTGGAACCCCACCGGCGGCACCGAACAGGACGACCCCGCCGAGACCGCCGCAGCCGCGCACGCCAGGACCGACCCCACGCTGCTGGAGAACGAGCACCTCGCGGTGCGCGTCGACCTCGCCCGCGCCTGCATCGCCTCCGTCGTCGACAAGGCCACCGGGCGCGAACTCGTCCGCGGAGGCGACGCGGGCGCGGCCGTCGGCTTCAACGCCTACCTCCACGACAGCTACACCACCGCCGGCGGCTTCAACCACAACTCCAGCCGCACCACCGGCTCCGACCGCCTGGAGCACCTCGGCAACCGCGCCGTCGCCCCGCCCGCCGCGCTCGTCGCCCGCACGTCCACCGCCACCGCCGAGACCCTCACCTACGAGACCCGCCCCGCCGGCGCCAACCGGGTGCGCACCACGCTGACGCTGCCGCACGGCACCGCCCGCCTCGACATCGACAACCGCGTCGACAAGGACGCCACCCTCGGCAAGGAGAGCGCCTACTTCGCCTTCCCCTTCGCCTTCGCGGCGCCCACCGTGCGCATGGAGGCCACCGGCGGCGCCACCGGCACCGGCCTGCCCGTCATCCCCGGCTCAGCCCGGCACATGCGGGCCGTACGCCGCTGGGTGACGCTCGCCGAGGACGGCTTCGCGGTCGCCTGGGCCACGCAGGACGCGCCGCTGGTGCAGTTCGGGAACATCGCGCTGCCGTACGCGCCGTTCCCGAAGACGATGGGCCGCGACGAGCCCGCCACCGTCTTCTCCTGGATCCACAACAACCTGTGGGACACCAACTTCCCCAGCGAGCAGGGCTTCGAGTTCACGTTCCGCTACAGCCTCGCCTGCGGCCCCGCCGACGGCACGCTCGGCGCGCGGACGGCCGCCGCCCTCAGCCGCCCGCTGCACGCCGTCCGGGCCCGCGCCCCGCACGCCGCAGGCCCCGCGGTCGCCGACGGGCTGGCCTTCGCCGAGGTCGGCGACCCGCGGGTGCGGCTCGTCGGCGCCACCACCCCCGGCGGGGAAGCCGGCGACGGCGCCGTGCTGCTGCGGCTGCAGTCCTTCGCCGAGGAGCCCGTGGCCTGCCCCGTACGCGCCCTCTTCCCCGTCACCGGGGCCCGGCTCGCCGACTACCTCGGCCGCCCGGGCGACGACCTGCCGGTACGGGACGGAGAGGTCACCGTCGACCTCCCCGCCCTCGGCACGACCGCGGTGCTCTTCCGGCGCCGCTGAACACATCCGAAGGAGACTGCGTGTACCGGCTCGACCCGCGCTACGCACCCGCCCCGCCGGCCGTCCTCACCACCGGCTGGCGGGCCGTGGCGGCGGAACTCCCCCACAGCCCGGCGGTGGTGGCCGTCGAGGGCCCCCCGGCCGCGGACTGGGACGCCCTCGCCGGCCGCCTCCGGCGCGAGCTGACCGCCCGCGGCACGGCGGTGACCCTGCTCGACGTACGGCGCCACTACGCGCCCCCCGGGACGGTCAGGCGCCGCACCGAGCGGCCCGGGGACGCCGCCGACCCGCACTACTGCAAGCTCGCCCAGAACCCCCTCGGCGACCTCTTCGACACCCCGCCCGGCGCCCCCCGCCCCGCCACCGGGCTGCTGCTGGTCTACGGGCCGGGCGCCGCCGTCGTACCGCACGACGTGCTCTGGTACGCCGACGTGCCCAAGCGCTACGCCGAGGCCGCCGTCACCGCCGGCACCACCGGCGCCAACCTGGGCCTGCCCGGCGAACCCCCCACCCACCGGCGGCTGTTCTACGTCGACTGGCCGATGCTCGACCGCCACCGCGACGCGCTGGCCCGGCGCATCGACGGCTGGCTCGACGTCCAGGACCCCGACCACCCCGCCCACCTCGACGGCGACGGCCTGCGCAGCACCCTCGCCGGACTCGCCCGCCGGCCCGTCCGCACCCGCCCGTACTTCAACTCCACCCCCTGGGGCGGCCACTGGGCGCAGCGCGAGCTGGGCTTCAGCCCCGGCGCGCCCAACACCGCACTCGGCTACGAGCTGATCGCCCCCGAGGCCGGCATCCTCGTCGGCACCGGGCCGGACGCGCAGGCCGAGGTGCCGTTCCAGCTGATGTGCGTCCTCGCCCCCGAGGACGTCCTCGGCGCCGACGTGCACGCCCGCTTCGGCACCTCGTTCCCCATCCGCTTCGACTACCTCGACACGGTCGACGGCGGCAACCTCTCGCTGCACTGCCACCCGCGGGAGGCGTACATGCGCGAGCGGTTCGGCTGGCCCTACACCCAGCACGAGACCTACTACATGACCCTCGGCGGCGCCGGCACCAAGGTCTACCTCGGGCTGCGCGAGGACGCCGACACCGACCTGTTCCGCAAGGAGATCGAGGAGGCCGTCACCGACGCCGTGCCCATGGACCCCGAGGACCACGTGCTGGCCTTCCCGGGCGAGCAGGGGCAGCTGTTCCTGATCCCCGCCGGCACCCCGCACGCCAGCGGCGCCGGCAACCTCGTCCTGGAGATCAGCGCCACCCCCTACCTCTACAGCCTCCGCTTCTACGACTGGCTGCGGCCCGGCGCCGACGGCCACCCGCGGCCGCTGCCGTACGAGCACGGGCTGGCGAACCTCGACACCGCGCGGCGCGGCGCGGCCGTGGCGAGGGAGCTGGTCCAGGCGCCGCGCGCACTGCGCTCGGGACCCGGCTGGCGCGAGGAGCTGCTCGGCGCGCTCGACGAGATGTTCTACGAGGTCAGGAGGTACACCCTGGACGAAGGCGCCGAGGCGGACGACGACACCGAGGGCCGCTTCCACGTCCTCAACGTCGCCGAGGGCGAGGGTGTGACCGTGCACACCGAGGCCGGCCACACCCACGAACTGTCCTACGCCGAGACGCTGACGGTGCCCGCGGCCGTCGGCGGCTACCGGCTGACGGCCGCCGCCGGCGGCGGCCCGGTGCGGGTCGTGAAGGCCCTCGTCCGCAGGGCCGCCGACCGTTGATCCCCGTCCTGGAGATCGGCGGCACGCACGTCACCGCCGCGCTGGTCTCCCCGCGGACCGCCGCCGTGGCCGCCCGCGTGCGGCGGCCGCTGGACGCGCAGGCCCGCGCCGGGGACATCCTCGGCGCGGTCCTGCGCTGCGCGCGCACCCTGCCGGCGGCCCCCGCGGGGGCGCGGTGGGGCGTGGCGGTGCCCGGGCCGTTCGACTACGCCAAGGGCGTCGCGCTCTTCGCGGGCGTCGGGAAGTTCGAGACGCTGTACGGGGTGGACGTGCGGGCGGCGCTGCTCGACGGGCTGCCGGGGGACCCGGCGGACGTCGCCTTCCGCAACGACGCGCACGCCTTCCTCGCCGGCGAGTGGACCGCGGGCGCCGCCCGCGGCCACACCCGCGCGGTGGGCATCACCCTGGGCACCGGGGTCGGCTCGGCGTTCCTCGCGGACGGCGCGCCGCGCACGTCGGGCCCGGGGGTGCCGCCGGAGGGCCGGATCGACCTGGCGCGGATCGACGGCCGACCGCTGGAGGACGTCGTCTCACGCCGGGCGATCCTGACCCGGTACGCGGCCGGCGCGGACGTCGACGTGCGCGAGGTCGCGGCCCGGGCGCGGGCGGGCGAGGAGCCGGCCCGCCGGGTGCTCGACGCGGCGTTCGGGGCGCTCGGCGCGGAACTGGGCCCGCGGCTGGCGGCGTTCCGCGCCACGGCGCTGGTCGTCGGGGGCTCCATGGCGGAGTCCTGGGACCTGGTCGCGCCGCCCCTGACCGCCGCTCTCGCCGCAGGCGGCTGGCCCCCCGCCGGCGGCCCGTCCCCGGGCGCACGCCGGCTGGCGCGCGCCGTGCTCGGCGAGGACGCCGGGCTGGTGGGGGCCGCCGCGGCCGTCGGAGGGGCCGCCGGCTGACGCCCGGCGGCGCCGGGGCGCCCCGCCGGCCGCTGGATCCGCCGCCTGTCCCGCCCGCCCGCCTGTCCCGTCCCCGGCACAGGCGAGCCCGGCCCCGGGGTGCGGTCCTCGGGACCGGGCTCCGGCGGCCGTCGGCCGAACCCTCGACGGCGACGGCCGCCCGCTACCGGCACGGCCGGGCGCGCACCAGATCCGCAGGCCCCGCCCGGCCTCACCGTATCCGCACACCGCGGCCCGCGTCACCGGGAAAACCGGCGCCGCTCCGCCCCGTCCCACTCCTCGGTCAGGCGCGTCACGTCCTCCGTCGCCGACGGGCCGCGCCCGCATCGTGCAAGCGGCATGCGGGAAGCGCGTCGGGCTTCGGAGGGAGGGACCCGGTGAGCGGCAACACCCCTGAGCCGCCCACCGGGTGTTCGCGGGCCCGGCGCCGGGCGTCAGGCGTTCCGCACCAGCCGCATGTACGTCGTCCAGTTCCAGTTCGGGCCGGGGTCGGTGTGGGTGGCGCCGGGGACCTCGTTGTGGCCGATGATGTGGGCGCGGGTGCGCGGGATGCCGTAGCGGTCGCAGATCGCCGCGGTCAGCTGCGCGGACCGCCGGTACATCACGTCCGTGAACCAGGCCGGCTGGTCCACCCAGCCCTCGTGCTCGATGCCGATGCTGCGGGTGTTGTAGTCCCAGTTCCCGGCGTGCCAGGCGATGTCCTTCTCGCGGACGAGCTGCCCGATGTAGCCGTCCGCCGAGGCGATGAGGTAGTGCGAGGACACGTTGCGGCCGGGGTCCTGGAAGATGTCCACCGCGTCCTGGAAGTACTCCTGGGTCACGTGCACGACCACGAAGTCCACCGGGTACAGGGTCGGGCGGCCGGAGAGCGTGTAGTTGGAGGGGTCGGCCGGTATCCAGTGCGTGGGCGGGTACTGCGCCGCGTGCGCGGTGGCGGCGGCGAGGCCGCCGAGGCCGGCCGCCGCGGCGGTGGCGGCGGCGCCCTGGAGCAGTCGCCTGCGGGGGAGGTTCGCGAAGTCCATGGGGCTCCTGACAGCGGAGGGACATTTGCGCGTACATGACAGTTCGGAACCCATCATGAGGACCTGACGCGCCCCTGCCAAGACACGGCCGGATCTGCCAATGGGCGGACCAAAGGCGGAGGTCGGAGCGGGGTGGGGCGCAGCGGCCGCCCGGCGCGCCCGGGTCAGCCGGCGGCCACCGTGCCCGGCGCCTCCATGACGGCGTCGACCACGCTCAGCGCCGCCCCCAGCAGCGGCCCCTCGGCGCCGAGCGCCGAGACGGTCAGCCGTACGGTACGGGCCGGGTCGGCGACCCGGCGGCCCAGCTCGCGCTCGACGGCGGGCACCACCCACGGCGCGAGACCGGCGAGCGCGCCGCCCAGCACGACGGCCTCGGGGTCGAGCACGTTCACGGTGCCGGCGATCGCGACGCCCAGCGCGCCGCCCGCCTCGCGCAGCGCCGCCCGCACCAGCGCGTCGCCGCCGGCGGCGCGGGCGGACAGCATGGCGATCCGCCCGCCCGGGCCCGGGTGTTCGGCGCGGGCCCGCCCGGGGTCGATCCCGGAGGCCCGCAGCACGGCCTCCTCGCCGGCGTACTGCTCCAGGCACCCGCGCCCGCCGCAGACGCACGGCCGTCCCTGCGGGCGCACGGGCACGTGCCCCAGCTCGCCGGCGAACCCGTGCGCCCCGCGCAGCAGTTCGCCGTCCATGACGACGGCGGCGCCGATGCCGATCTCGGCGGAGACGTGCAGGAAGTGGCGCCCGGGACCGGGGCCGCCGGTGCCGTCCGCGCCGGTGCCCGTTCCCGACGTGCCGGTGCCGGTGCCCGCCGGCCCGGTCCCCGGCGCGGCCTCCCCGTCCCCGCCCGCACCGCGCGGCTCCGCCGGGCCGCCCGGGCCGGCGCTCCCGGCCAGGCGCTGTTCCGCCAGCGCCCCGAGGTTCGCCTCGTTGCCCACGCGGGCCGGCGGCGCGGACGGCAGCAGCGGGCCGAGGTCGACACCCTGCCAGCCGAGGTTCGGGGCCCGTACGACCGTCGACTCGTCGCGCGCGATCAGGCCCGGGACCGCCACCGTCAGCCCGGTCGGCGTCAGGCCCTCGCCCCGCACCTCGTCCGTGACCTGTTCGATCAGCCCGGCGAGTCGCGCCAGCACCGGCCCCGGCGGCCGGCCGCGGTTCGCCGCGTCGGCCGCGACCCGGGCCCGTATCCGGCCGCGCAGGTCCACCGCGCAGACCGCGAGGTGGTCCACGCCGATCTCGGCGCCGAGTCCGCACGGCCCGCGGTCGTTGAGCGCCAGCGCGCTGCCGGGCCGCCCCACCGTGCCCGGCCGGCCCGGGCCCAGCTCCACCAGCAGGCCCGCCCGCAGCAGTTCGTCGACGACGGCCGCGACCCCCGCCCGCGTCATGCCGATCCGCGCCGCCACGGCCGCGCGTGACAGCGGACCCCCGGCGGCCACGGCGCGCAGCGCCAGGGACAGGTTCCGCTGCCGCAGCGCCTGCTGCGTGCGGGGAGACGGCGCCGACACGGGCGACTCCTTCATGGCGGTCCACGGCGGTGAACGGGGGCGGGCGACGAGCGGCGGTGGCGACCGTCACGCAGGTCCCGGGCACGACGACCCTACGGCCTGGCGCCCCGGTACCGGAGGATGGCCGACAGGGCCGACATCCACAGTTGCGCGGACTGCGCAGAAAATCTTGCGCAGACTGCTTGTTTCGCGCAGGTTACCCGTGCATGATGTGCGGGTCCGAACGGACGTCCACAGCAAAGTCGGAGGAGGATCGGCGTGGATCTTCAGCTCTTGGCGGCGCTCGTGCTCGGTATCGCCACGATCATCGTCATCGTGCTGCGCACCAGACTCGACGCCTTCGTCGCACTGCTCATCGCCTCACTGGTGACGGGCTTCGTCGCGGGCGCGCCCGCCACGGACATCCTCGATTCGATCACCGCCGGCTTCGGCTCGACGCTGGGCTCGATCGGCATCGTGATCGGCCTGGGCGTCGGCCTGGGCAAGATCCTGGAGGTCTCCGGCGCCGCGAACGCGCTGGCCAGGGCGTTCGTCCGGGCCTTCGGCAAGGGCCGGGAGCCCTGGGCGATGGGCACGACCGGCGCGGTCGTCTCGATCCCGGTGTTCTGCGACTCCGGCTACGTGATCATGAACCCGCTCGCCCGCTCCATAGCCCGCGTCAAGCGCGCCGGGTACGTGACGCTCGCGCTCGCGCTGGGCTGCGGCATGACCCTCACCCACCACCTGGTGCCGCCGACGCCCGGCCCGCTCGGCGTGGCCGGCATCCTCGACGCCGAGCTGGGCGCGCTGGTGCTGGCGGGCCTGACCTTCGCCGTCGCGCTGCTGCCCGTCGTCGTCGGCTACGCGCGCTGGATCGGGCCGAAGCTGGAGAGCGAGGTGTCCGACGAGGTCCGCGAGGCCGTCTACGGCCCGGGCGCGGCCCGTACCGCCACGGTCACCGCCGGCTCCGGACCGGGGTCCGCGGGGGCGCCGGCCGACCTGTCCAAGACCGACGAGGAGCCCGCGGACGACCTGGCGCCGGAGCACGACCCGGCCGCCGCCCTCGGCACCCCGCCGCCCGGCGAGAAGCCGCACCGGATGAGCCCCGGCCTCGCCGTGCTGCCGCTGCTGGTGCCGCTGCTGCTCATCGTCGCCAACACGGTGGCCACCGCCATCGACCAGGACCGCCAGGGCGCGGTCGGCTCCGACGACTACGAGCCCTCGGCCCTGCCGAAGGCCCTGGCCTTCATCGGCAGCCCCGTCGTGGCGCTGCTGATCGGCATCGTGCTCGCGGTCTACGTGCTGCTGCCCCGCTGGACGACCCGCAGCCAGGTCGGCGGCTGGCTCTCCGAGGCCGCCGCGTCCGCCGGGCTCATCATCCTCATCACCGGCGCGGGCGGCGCGCTCGGCCAGGTGCTGCGCGACACCGGCGTGGGCGACGAGCTGGCCGAGGCCATCTCGTCCTGGAACCTGCCCGGCGTGCTGGTGCCGTTCCTCATCGCCACCCTGGTACGGGTCGCGCAGGGCTCCGGGACGGTGGCGATGATCACCGCCGCGTCCGTCACCGCGCCGCTCGTCGACGGACTCGGGATCTCCGCGCTGCTCGCCGCGCTGGCCTGCTGCGCCGGCTCGATGGTCTTCAGCTACTTCAACGACTCCTACTTCTGGGTGGTCACCCGCTTCACCGGCCTCGACGGCATCGCGGCCATCCGCGGCTGGTCGGGCATCACCACGGCCGTGTGGCTCGGCTCGCTGCCGCTGCTGCTGATCGCGAGCACGTTCCTGTGAACGGGCCGGCGAGGGTCCGGCCGGGCGGCCGGCGAGCGGCGGTGCTGGTGGCCGCGGACGACCTGACGGGCGCGAACGCCACGGCGGCGGGCTTCGCCCGGGCCGGGCTGCGCGCCGTCACCGTCGGCGCCGACCAGGGACCGGACGTCCTCGCCGGCCTCGCGGAGCGGTTCGACGCGGTGGTGGTGAGCACCGACGGCCGGCACTGCCCGCCCGCGGAGGCGGCGCGGCGGGTGGCCGCCGCCGTCCGCGCCGGCTGGCCGGCCGAGCTGGTGAGCAACCGCGTCGACTCCACCCTCCGCGGGAACGTCGGCGCCTCCACCGAGGCCCTGCTGCACGCCGTGCGCGCGGCCTCCGGCCGGCGGGCCGTGGCCCTGTGCGCCCCGGCCCACCCCGCGGCGGGCAGGCACACCGTCCAGGGCACCCAGCTGCTCGACGGCGTGCGGCTGGAGGAGACCGAGCTGGCCCGCGACCCGCGCTCGCCCGTGCCCACCTCCGACATCGCGGAGCTGCTGCGCCGCCAGGCGGACCTGCGGATCGCCCGCCTGCCGCTGTCGGCGGTCACCGCCGAGAGCGGCACGCTCCGCGCCCGCCTCGACAAGGCGATCGCCGACGGCGCCGAGGTGATCGTCGCCGACGCGCTGACCGTCGAGCACCTGGAGCGCACCGCCGCGGCGGCCGTCGCCGCCGGCGGCGACGGGATCGTGTGGACCGGCGTCGACTCCGGCCCCGGCTCGGTGGCGCTGGCCCGCGCGCTCGGCATCACCGGCCGTGCCGCCGGCGCCCCCGTGCTCGCCGTCTCCGGGTCCGCCACCGCGCTGACCCGCACCCAGCTCGCGCGGCTGCGGGCCGCAGAACCGGTGCGCGTCGTACGCCCCGTCACCGCACCCGGCTCGCCCGTCCCCGAGCCCGCCGCCACCGCCGAGGCTCTGGCGGCGGAGCTGGCCGCCGCCGGCCCCGGCGAGGTCGTGCTGCTCGCGACCGTGCTGGACGAGGCCGACGTCGTCGGGCTGGACCCCGCGGACGCCGCGCGGCTGCCGGCGGAGCTGGCCCGCACCGTCCGCACCGCCCTCGAACGGCAGCCCGTCGACGGCCTCTTCGCCACCGGCGGGGACGTGTCCGCCGCGCTCTTCGCCGCGCTGGGCGCCGCCGGGCTCGACGTCGAGGAGGAGCTGGAGCCGCTGGCGGTCGCCGGCAGCTTCGTCGGCGGCGACTGGGCCGGCCTGCCGGTCGTCACCAAGGGCGGCCTGATCGGCGACGCCGACACCACCGTCGCCTGCATCGCCCACCTGCGCCGCGCGGCTGCCGCCGCCCGGCGGCACGTTCCGGCCGCCGGGAGGCGTTGACCCCCGTGCACTCCGTCAACCCCCCGCACCCCGACAGGTCCGAGGAGTTCGGACCGCCCGCAGCACACCGGCCGGCCGGCGCAGCGCGCCGCCGCAGCACGAGGAGGAACCACCGATGACCCGCCCCGTCCGCCCCGTACTCGCCGTCACCCTCGGCGACCCCGTCGGGATCGGCCCGGAGATCACGGCGCGCACCCTCGCCGAGGTCGCCGGGCAGACCGGGCACCCCGCCCACCACGGAATCGCCGTCGGCGACGCCGAGGCACTGCGCCGCGGCGCCCGCGCCGCCGGCCTGGACGTCGAGGTACGCGCGGTGAGCGGCTTCGACGCCGAGCCCGCGGGCGCCGGCGTCATCGACGTCTTCGACACCGGCGAACTCGGCGCCGACGTCCCCGAGTGGGGCAGGGTCGACGCCCGCGCCGGCCGCGCCGCCGTCACCGCCATCGAGGTCGCCACCCGGGCCGCGCTCGACGGCCGGGTCTCCGGGATCGTCACCGGCCCCATCAACAAGGAAGCGATCTGGCAGGCCGGCTCGAAGCACCTCGGCCACACCGAGATGCTCGGCGAGCTGACCGGCGTGACCCGCCAGGACACCATGTTCGTCGTGCGCAACACCGCGGCCGAGGGCCACCACCTGCGGATCTTCTTCACCACCCGGCACGTCGCACTGCGCACCGCGCTCGACCAGATCACCGCGGAGCGCGTCGGCGACTCCATCCGCAAGGCCGTCACCGCGCTCCAGGTCTTCGGCACCGAGTCGCCCCGCCTGGCCGTCGCCGCGATCAACCCGCACGGCGGCGAGAACGGCGCGTTCGGCGACGAGGAGATCGTGCACATCGGCCCCGCCTGCGACGCGGCCCGCGCCGAGGGCCTCGACGTCAGCGGTCCCGTCCCCGCGGACTCGGTGTTCCACCAGGGCCTCGTCGGCCGGTACGACGGCGTGCTGTCCCACTTCCACGACCAGGGCCACATCCCCGCCAAGACCTACGACTTCGACGGCACCATCTCCGTCACCGTCGGCCTGCCGATCCTGCGCACCTCCGTCGACCACGGCACCGCCTTCGATATCGCGGGCACCGGCCGGGCCGATCACGGCACAATGCTCTCGGCGTATCTCGCGGGCGTGGACTACAGCCCGTTCGCGGAGCGGATCCGCCGGACGTACGGCTGACCTCCCGCCCGCCGCGGAGGACGTGACGCGGCGGACGGACCCGACAGACGGAGGCACGTGTGGCCCACCCGACGGCGCGACGCGGCACGCGCGAGCGGCACGAAGCCCTGCTGCGGCTGCTCCGCGAAGGCACCACGCAGGTGGAGGAGCTGGCCGCGGCGCTCGCCGTGTCGCCGTCCACCGTGCGGCGCGACCTGGGCCGGCTCACCGAGGGCGGCCGGGTGACGCGCACGTACGGCGGCGCGGTGGTGCCCGAGGCGTTCGCCGAGCGGCCGGTCGGGGAGAGCGCGCTGGTACGGCTGCACGCGAAGGCCGCGATCGCGGAGTCGGCGCTCGCGCTGGTGCCGGGCAGCGGCGCGGTGTTCGTCGACGCGGGTACGACGTGCGCGGCGCTCGCCCGGCAGCTGCTCGACGCCGACGCGCCCGCGGGCGGCAGCGTCGTCGTCACCCGCGGCCTGGAGACCGCGCAACTCCTCGCCGGGGCGCCGGACATCGACGTGGTGATGCTCGGCGGCAGCGTCCGGCCGCTGAGCCACGGCCTGGTCGGCCCGCTCACCGACCTCGCGCTGGACCGGCTGTCGTTCTCGGCGGCGTTCCTCGGCGCGGACGCGGTCGACCCCGAACGCGGCGTCGGCGAGCCGACGCTGGAGGAGACGGCGGTCAAGGAGCGCGTCGCCGCCCGGGCGCGCTCGATCGTGGTCCTGGCCGACGCCACGAAGCTGACGGTCGACGACGCACCGGCCTGGACCCGGCTGCCGCGCGGCTGGACGCTGGTGACCGACGCCGAGGCGCCGGACGACCTCCAGGGCCGCTGCGCGGCGGCGGGCGTGACGCTCGTCCGCGCGGGCTGAGCCGCCCGCGCCGCCCGTCTCCGCCCCCGCGCGGCGGCCCCGCGGCCCAGAAGCCATCCGCAGACCCCCGCCTGCGCCGTGGGGGCACCGCCCACGCGCGCGCAGCGCGCTGTGGGGGAGCCTGGCGCGCGGTCTGCTGCGTTGTCGGGATCGACCGAATACGCCCGGTATGAGGTCGACCCTCCGCCTTGCGATGCACGGCACCAGACTCCCCCTACGCCCGGGGGGCGTGGGCGGTGCCCCCTGCGGCGCCCGCCCTCCGGGCGGACGACGCGGGTTTGCGGATGGCTTCTCAGGCCCGGCGCAGCAGCGCGCCCGCGTCCGCCAGCACCGCGCTGATCCGCTCCAGCGTCGCGTCGTCCCGCTCCACCGGCTCGTACGCGCGCCCGTCCGCGGTGTTCCAGCGCCGCGCCACCGCCGCCGGGTCCTCCTCCAGCAGCAGTCCCGCCGCCTGCGCCGCCGCGCCGAGGGCCACCAGCTCCTGCGCCCGCGGCACCTGCACCGCCCGCCCCGACAGCCGCCGCACCGTCTCGCGCCACGCCGCGCCCTGCGCCCCGCCGCCGATGAGCAGCAGCGGCGCGTCGGGGTCGGCGTCGGGCCCGGAGACCTCCGCCATCGCCGTCAGCAGCGCGTGCACCGCCCCGTCGTACGCCGCCTGCAGCACCTGTCCCGGGGTGGTGTCGTGGCGCAGCCCGTGGACCACGCCGGAGGCGTTCGGCAGGTCGGGGGTGCGCTCGCCGTCGAGGAAGGGCAGCACGACGGCCGAGCCGCCCGGGCGCACCTCCTCGCGGTAGCGGCCGAGCAGCGCGGCGATCCGGTCCACGGCCTGGGTGCAGTTGAGGGTGCAGGCGAGCGGCAGCCAGTCGCCGCGGGCGTCGGCGAAGCCGGCGACGATGCCGGTGGGGTCGGCGGGGCGGTGCCGGGAGACGGCGTAGACGGTGCCGGAGGTGCCGAGGCTGAGCACCGGCTGCCCGGGTTCGAGGCCCAGGCCCAGCGCGGCGGCCATGTTGTCGCCGGTGCCGGCGGCGACGAGGGCGCCGTGCGGGACGGGGAGGTCGTCGCCGCGTACGGTGCCGGCCGCCTCGCCCGGCCGCACCACGCGCGGCAGCAGGTCGGGGGAGAGGCCGATCCGCTCCAGCGTCGCGGCGTCGTACGCCTCCGTCGCGGCGTCCCACCAGCCGGTGCCCGAGGCGTCGCCGCGGTCGGTGACGGCCGTGCCGGTGAGCCGTTCTGTGAGGTAGTCGTGCGGCAGCCGCACGGCCGCCGTGGCGGCGGCGGAGTCCGGCTCCTGTTCGGTGAGCCACGCCCACTTGGTGGCGGTGAACGAGGCGGCCGGCACGCTGCCGGTGCGCTCCGCCCAGCCCTTCGGCCCGCCCAGCTCCGCGACCAGCCGGTCACGCTGCGCCGCGGAGCGCACGTCGTTCCAGAGCAGCGCGGGCCGTACCGGACGCCCGTCGGCGTCCAGCGTCACCAGCCCGTGCTGCTGCGCGCCGACGGCGACGGCCGCCGCCTCGCGGGCCGGGGCGCCGCAGGCGGCGAGGGCGGTGCCCAGCGCCTCCCACCACTGCTCCGGATCGCTCTCCCGCCGGCCGCCGGTGCTGACGGCGTGCGCGGCCTGGCCGTGCGCCACCACCTGCCCGGACTCGCTGTCGACGACCAGCGCCTTGGTGGACTGCGTCGAACTGTCGACGCCGATGACGAGGGGCCCCATGCTGTGTCCTCCGCGACTCGTGTGGGCCGGCTCTTCCCTCCGACCCGGTTGGCATCCTATTTTGTAAAGCGGCCTTACGAAATAGATCCGTCGAAGGAGCCGCCATGTCGTACACCCCTACCCCCGAGGACAGGTTCAGCTTCGGTCTGTGGACCGTCGGCTGGCAGGGGCGCGACCCCTTCGGCGATGCGACCCGCGCGCCCCTCGACCCGGTCGAGAGCGTGCAGCGGCTGTCCGAGCTGGGGGCCTACGGCGTCACCTTCCACGATGACGACCTCATCCCCTTCGGCGCCTCCGAGACCGAGCGCGAGTCGCACGTCAAGCGCTTCCGCCAGGCGCTCGACGCCACCGGGATGGCCGTCCCCGCGGCCACCACGAACCTCTTCACCCACCCCGTCTTCAAGGACGGCGCCTTCACCGCCAACGACCGCGACGTCCGCCGCTACGCGCTGCGCAAGACGATCCGCAACATCGACCTGGCGGTGGAGCTGGGCGCGAAGACCTACGTCGCCTGGGGCGGCCGCGAGGGCGCCGAGTCCGGCGCCGCCAAGGACGTGCGCGTCGCGCTCGACCGGATGAAGGAGGCCTTCGACCTGCTCGGCGAGTACGTCACCGGGCAGGGCTACGACCTGCGCTTCGCCATCGAGCCGAAGCCCAACGAGCCGCGCGGCGACATCCTGCTGCCCACCGTCGGCCACGTGCTGGCCTTCATCGAGCGGCTGGAGCGCCCCGAGCTGTACGGGGTCAACCCCGAGGTCGGGCACGAGCAGATGGCCGGGCTCAACTTCCCGCACGGCATCGCCCAGGCGCTGTGGGCGGGCAAGCTGTTCCACATCGACCTCAACGGCCAGAACGGCATCAAGTACGACCAGGACCTGCGCTTCGGCGCCGGCGACGTGCGGGCCGCGTTCTGGCTGGTGGACCTGCTGGAGACGGCCGGCTACGCGGGTCCGCTGACCTTCGACTTCAAGCCGCCGCGCACCGAGGACAAGGAGGGCGTGTGGGCGTCGGCCGCCGGGTGCATGCGCAACTACCTGATCCTCAAGGAGCGCGCCGCCGCCTTCCGCGCCGACCCCGCCGTGCAGGAGGCGCTGCGCGCCTCGCGCCTCGACCAGCTCGCCCAGCCCACGGCCGACGACTCCGGGCTCGCCGGGCTGCTCGCCGACCGCGGCGCGTACGAGGACTTCGACCCGGAGGCCGCGGCGCAGCGCGGCATGGCCTTCGAGCGCCTGGACCAGCTGGCGATGGACCACCTGCTGGGCCTCTGAGGCAACCGGCCCGCGGCGGCGCACGGCCCTCCCGTGCGCCGCCGCGGCGCTCTGACCGGCGCGGAAGTGTCGCAACCCTGTCACGACCCCGGCGGAACCGATCCTTCCGCCGCCGCCCGGGGCGAAGCTGGGGCCATGAGCTACCCGCCGCCCGAAGACACCCCGCCGCCGGACAGCACCCCGCCGGCCGGCAGCACCCAGCACTGGCCCGCGCCGCCCCCGCCGCCGCCCGTCCGGCAGAGCCGGAAGAAGCTGATCCTGGTGGTGGCCGCCGCCGTCGCGGTGCTGGCCGGCGGCGTCGGCGTGACGTACGCGGTCGTCAGCGGCGGCGGCGACGACGAGGACCCGCCGTGCGCCTGCACGCCGCCGCCGAGCGAGAGCCCTTCCGCCGGGCCGGACGACCCCCGGCTCCCGGAGGACGTCCCGACCGAGCTGCTGCCCAGCGGCCTGGACCCCGAGGACCTGCCCAGCGGCTTCGGCCCCGAGGACATCCCCACCGAGCTGCTGCCCAGCGGCCTGGACCCCGAGGACCTGCCCAGCGGCCTCACCCCGGAGGACATCCCCACCGAGCTGCTGCCCGAAGAGGTCTCCTAGGCGGCCGCGGGCACCGCCCCCGCCCGCCCCGCCGTAGGATCGATCACCATGACGACCCGGGCGGAGACCGTACGGCGTGCCGAGCGGCACGAGTTGACATTCCGCGGGCGCCGCCGGCGCTTCCTGCTCCTCCGCCCGGAGCCCGGCGGCGGCACCGGCCCCGTGCCGCTCGTCGTCGACCTGCACCCCAGCGCCCTCGGCCCCGCCGCGCAGCTGCGCGCCAGCGGGCTCGGCGAGCTGACCGCGCAGGGGTACGCCGTGGCGGCGCCGCAGGGCGCCCTGCCGTACCAGGGCGGCTGGGCCTGGTCGCTGCCCGGGGTGCCGCTGGCGGGGGAGGAGCGGATACGGGACGAGGCCGCCGGCGTCGACGACGTGGCCTTCCTCGCCGCGCTGCTCGACACCCTCGACGGCATGCTCGCCGTCGACCCCGCCCGCCGCCACCTGTCCGGCTTCTCCGGCGGCGCCCGGCTCGCGAGCCACGCCGCCGCCCGCTTCGGCGACCGCCTCGCGTCGGTGGCCTGCGTCGGCGGCGTCCGCCGGCCCGGCGGCCGCCACGCCACCGCTCCGCCGCTGCTCGCCGTCCACGGACTGCGCGACGACACCAACCCGTACCACGGCGGCGCCGGACCCCGCTGGGACGAGCCGGTGCCGGACGCCGTCGCCCGCTGGGCCGCCGCCGCGGGCTGCGCGGCCGAGCCCGTACGGACCGAACCCGCGCCCGGCGTCACCGAGTTCCGGCACCGCGACGCCGCCGGCCGCGCGCCCGTGCGCCTCGTCGCCGTCGCCGCCCTGGGCCACGCCTGGCCGGGCACGGCAGAGCCGCTGGTCGGCGGGCACCTGAGCGGTGCCGGAAGCAACGCGTACGACGCCTCGGCGGCCGTGCGCCGCTTCTTCGCCGAGTACCCCCGGACGCCCGGCGGCGCGCCGGCCGCCGACGCGCCCTGAGCCGGGCCGCGCGCCGTACGCCCCTACAGCTCCCCGACCTCCGCCGCCGCCGGGTCCAGCACCCGCGCCAGGAACACCCGCGTCCGCCGGTGCTGCGGGTTGCCGATCACCTGCTCCGGCGCCCCCTGCTCCACGACGGCACCCTCGTCCATGAACACCACCCGGTCCGCCACCTCCCGCGCGAAGCTCATCTCGTGCGTGACCACGAGCATCGTCATGCCCTCGTCCGCGAGCTGGCGCATCACCGCCAGCACGTCGCCGACCAGCTCCGGGTCGAGCGCCGAGGTGGGCTCGTCGAAGAGCATCAGCTCCGGCTCCATCGACAGCGCCCGCGCGATCGCCACCCGCTGCTGCTGCCCGCCGGACAGCTGCGCCGGATAGGACGCCTCCTTGTCCGTGAGCCCCACCCGTACCAGGTTGGCCCGCGCGACCTTCTCCGCCTCCGGCCGGCTGCGGCCGAGCACCCGGCGCTGGGCGATGGTCAGGTTGTCCAGCGCCGTCAGGTGGGGGAAGAGGTTGAACGACTGGAAGACCATGCCGATCCGGCGGCGCACCCGGTCGATGTCGACGTCCGGGTCGGTGACCTCCGCGCCGGCCACGGAGATCCGCCCCGCGCTCGGCTCCTCCAGCATGTTCACGCAGCGCAGCAGCGTCGACTTGCCCGAGCCGGAGGGGCCGATGACGCAGACGACCTCGCCGCGCGCGACGGTCAGGTCGATGCCGCCGAGCACCTCCAGGTCGCCGAAGGACTTGCGCAGCCCCTCGATGCCGATGGCCGGGGCGCCCGGGTGCGTGTCCGCCTTGTCCAACCTGGTCACCTGGCCTTCGCCGCCTTCGCCTCTAGCCGCCGGACGAGGTGTCCGAGGGGGATGGTGATGATGAGGTAGCACAGCCCCGCGACGAGGATCGGGGTCAGGCTCAGGTTGTCGTTCAGCGCGTCGCGCCCGAACTTCGTCAGCTCCTTCTCGTCCGTCGCCAGTCCCAGCACGTAGACGAGCGACGAGTCCTTGGTGAGCAGGATCAACTCGTTCGTCAGCGGCGGCAGCACGATCCGGAACGCCTGCGGGATCACGATCGAGACCATCGCCCGGGTCTGCGACATGCCCAGCGACCTGGCCGCCTCCACCTGCCCCTTGGGCACCGCCTGGATGCCGGCGCGGATGGTCTCCGCCATGTACGCGCCGCCGACCAGGCCGAGCGCAAGCATCGCGGTGACGTACAGGTTCATGTTCACCTGGAAGGCCAGCGGCACGCCGTAGCCGAGGGCGATGAACACCAGCAGCGCGGGCACGCCGCGGAAGAACTCGATGTACGTGGTCGCCAGCCACCGGTTCGGCGGCACGGACGACAGCTTCATCAGCGCCAGCAGCAGCCCGAGCGCCAGCCCGAAGGCGAAGCCGAGCGCGGTGTACGTGACCGTGTTCACGAGCGCGGTGGTGATCACCTCGGGGAACTGGTCCCGCGCGACGTCGAGGTTGAAGAACGCGTCCTTGACCTCGCCCCAGTCCGCGAGCAGGCCCACGGCGGCGGCCGCCGCGGCCAGCGCCCCGTACTGCGCGCCGCGCGCCAGCTTCGCCCGCTGGCGCCGGGTCAGGGACCTGCCGCCGCGCGCCGGGCCGGGTCCCCCGCCGGACTCCTTGCCGGGCTCCTTCACCGGGGTGCCTCGCCGAACCACTTCTTGTAGATCCTGTCGTAGGTGCCGTCGTCCTTCGCCTTCGCGAGGACGTCGTTGATCACCTTCAGCAGTTCCTTGTCGTCCTTGCCGACGCCGATGCCGTACTGCTCGCCGGTGTCGAACTCGGTGGAGACCTCGAACTCCGGGCGTTCCCTGACCCAGTCGTAGAGCACGCCGTTGTCGTTGATCGCCGCCGTGATCTGCCCGCCCTCCAGCGCCTGCAGCTGCAGCCCGAGGTCCTCGTAGTCCTTGACCTCGACGCCGTCCGCGTTGTCCTCCGCGTACATCTGGCCCGTGGTGTCCATCTGCACGCCGAGGCGCTCGCCCTTCAGCGACTCCAGCGAGTCGAAGCCGGAGCCCTTCTTCGTCGCCAGCGCCTGCGTGGCCTCGAAGTACGGGTCGGAGAAGGCGAACTTCTGCTGCCGCTCCTCGGTGATGGTCATGCCGGCCGCCGACAGGTCGCACTTGTTGGAGGCGAACACCGCCCCGGACTCGATGCCTTCGAAGGGCGTGTCGATGACCTCCTGCTCGACGTCCAGCTCCTCGGCGACGAGATCCATCAGCTCGATGTCGAAGCCGACGATGTCACCGCTCTTCTTGTCCTCGTACTCGAAGGGCTTGTACGGCAGTCCGGTGCAGTTGAGCAGCTTGCCGTCCTCGACGAGCGGCACGTCGCCGCTCTGCCCGGACTTCTCGGTGCTGCTGCACCCGGCGAGGAGCGCGGCTGCCGCGCCCAGGGCTATGAGTGGCAGCGGGGGGCGGTACGACACGGTGCCTCCTCGGCAGGTCGGCGCTGGGGGTGCGCTGCGGGAATGCGTGAATCCTGCCATCGGTCTACGCGCGTGTCTCCGCCCCGGTCATTGCGAGCAGGTAACGGAGCCGCTCACATGATCCATAACGTTCCCTATGGGAGGGGTTGTTCGGGGGGCGGGCCGGTGTAACGGCCGCTCGGACGCATGCGCAGGGGGCGCTCGGCGTACTCCTCCAGCGCGTGCGCGACCCAGCCGGCCGTGCGCGCCACCGCGAACACCGTCTCGCCGGCCTCCGCCGGCATGTCCGCCGACACCGTCAGCACGGCGAGCGCCAGGTCGACGTTCGGCCGCACGGACACGTGCCGCGCGGTGATCTCGGCGATCCGGCGGGCCGCGGCCAGCGCCGCCCCGGCCGGCGGGATCGCGTCCAGCAGCGTGAACAGCGCCTCGGCGCGCGGGTCCGCGCCGGGGTACAGCCGGTGGCCGAGGCCCGGCACCCGGCGCCCCGCGCGCAGGTGGTCGGAGACCACGGCGGCGGCGCTGCCGCGCGCCAGCGCCTCGGCGAGCATGCGGTGCGCGAGGCCGCTGGCGGCGCCGTGCAGCGGGCCGTCGAGGGCGCCGAGGCCGGTGGAGACGACGGCGTACGGGTGCGCCCGGGCGGAGGCGGCGACGCGGGCGGCGAGGGTGGAGGCCGCCAGGTCGTGGTCGATGAGCAGGGTGAGCGCGGTGTCCAGGCAGCGTACGAAGCCGGGGTCGGGCGGCAGCGCGGTCAGCCGCGCCCACAGCCGCCGGGCCACGGGGGCGGCCGGCTCGTGTGCCCGCCCGGCGAGCGGGAGCGCGCCTGCCATGGTGGCGACGAGGCCGCGGGCGGTGGCCCGGACGGCCTCGCCGTCGAGGTCGAAGCGCAGCGGGTCGGCCGCCGCGGCGGCCACGGCGGCGGCGCGCAGCCGGTCGACCGGGCCGGCGTGGCCGGGGAGCGCCGCGGCGGCGGCGGTGGCGGCGGCCAGCGGCTCGGGCGGGGCGGTGAAGCGGACGCCGGGGGTGAGCCGGCCGGTCCACAGCCAGTCGGCGACCTCCTCGTAGCCGTACGCGGCGGCCAGGGCGGTGGCGTCGACGCCGCGGAAGAAGTACCGGTCGCGCTCGATGAGCGTGATGCCCGTACGCACCGGGGTGCCCGCCGGGGTGTCGCCGTCCTCCGCGGCGGCGTGCGGCCGGCGGTGGCGGCGGGCGAGCGCGTCGACCTCCCGGGCGTCGAACCGGCTGCCGCGGCCCCCGGGCGCCCTGCGGCTGCTCAGCAGGCCCCGGCTGACGTAGGCGTAGACGGTCTCGGGCTTCACGCCCAGCCGCTCGGCGGCCTCGCGCGTGCTCAGCTCGTCCATCCACTCCCCGCCGCCCGCTTCATATTGATCGGATCAAGATTGACACCCATTGAATCAAGGGTGGACAGTCAAATCAATAGAGGAGAGAGGAAGACCGGCATGGCCACACCCCGGACCGTCACCCCCGCCCCCGCCCCCCGCGGGCTCAGCGGCGTCGTCGTCACCGAGACCCGGCTGGGCGACGTTCGCGGACGCGAGGGCTTCTACCACTACCGCCAGTACTCGGCGGTGGACCTCGCCCGCGAGCGCACCTTCGAGGACGTCTGGCACCTGATGTTCGACGGCGAGCTGCCGGACGCCGCGCAGCGCGCCGCGTTCACCGCGCGCACGACCGCGCTGCGGCACCTGCCCGGCGACCTGCGCGACGCGCTGCCGGCCATCGCCCGCTCCGGCGTGCTCGCCGGCCCGCTCGCCGGGCTCCGCACCGCGCTCTCCCAGGCCGGCGCCGCGGCCGGCTTCCGGCCGCTGTACGACCTCACGCCCGCGCAGCGCCGCGAGGACGCGCTCGCCGCCTGCGCGATGGTGCCCACGCTGCTGGCCGCGCTGCACCGCCTCGGCCGGGGCGAGGACCCCGTCGAGCCCCGCGACGACCTGCCGTACGCCGCCAACTACCTGTACATGCTCACCGGCCAGGAGCCCGACCCCGCGCGTGCCCGGGCGATCGAGGCGTACCTGATCTCCACGATCGACCACGGCTTCAACGCCTCCACCTTCACCGCCCGCACCGTCGCCTCCACCGGCGCGGACCTGGCCGCGTGCCTCGTCGGTGCGATCGGCGCGCTGTCCGGGCCGCTGCACGGCGGCGCGCCGAGCCGGGCGCTGGACGCCCTCGACGCGATCGGCACCCCGGACCGGATCGACCCGTGGATCCGTGCACGGGTGCTGGCGGGCGAGCGGATCATGGGCTTCGGGCACGCCGTCTACCGCACGGAGGACCCGCGCTCCCGGCTGCTGCGCGGGTTCGCGGAGTCGTTCGGCGGCCCGCTGGTGGAGTTCGCGGTGCAGGTCGAGCGGCGGGTGGTGGAGATACTCGCGGAGCTGAAGCCGGGGCGGGAGCTGCACACGAACGTGGAGTTCTACGCGGGCGTGGTGATGGAGCAGTGCGGGCTGCCGCGGGAGATGTTCACGCCCACGTTCGCGGCGGCGCGGGCGGTGGGCTGGAGCGCGAACGTGCTGGAACAGGCGGAGGACAGCAAGATCATCCGACCGGCGGCCCGGTACGTGGGCCCGCCCCCGCCGGAGCCGGTCCCCGCGGTGGCCTGAGCGGGCCCGCCCGCGGCGGCCCGTGTGCCCGGCGGGCCCCGCACGCCGCACGCCGCGGGCGGCGGCGTGGCCCGCCTGCGGCGTGGCCGCGCGGCCGGGATCAGCCGTCCTCCAGCACCGTCGTCAGCGCCGCCGCCGGGTCCGGGGCAGGAGGGCCCGCCGGGGTCCAGACCGTGCCCTCCCTGCGGTACGGCCACCAGCGGCCGTCGCGGCCGTAGCGGAGCTGGGCGCCGGTGCCCACCGCCGTCCAGCGGGCGCCCGCCGCGCGCAGACGGGGGCGGGCGCCCGGCTCCCAGGCGGCGGCCAGCTGGTCCGCGGCGCGGGCCAGCGCCGCCGGGTCCGGCGTCCAGTCGTCCTCCAGCACCGCGAGCCCCGCGGCGCCGCCGTGCCGCCAGGCCCGTACCGCGCGCTCCATCGCGCCCCGGTCTCGGCCGCTGCCGCGGGCCAGCCGTACGGCGATCCGCTCCGCCGCACCGCCGGCCGCGACCGGTCCGGTCCCGTGCCCGGGGCCCGGCCCCGCACTCCCGCCCGCCACGCCGCCGTCCGGCGCGGTGGATACCGGCTCCGCGCCGGCCGCGGCACCGGGGGTCGCGCCCGCGGCCGCCTGACCGCCGCCCGGCCCGCGCGGGGGCCCCGCGGCCATCCGGACCGCGTCCTGCGACACCGTCAGCTCCCGCGGCAGCGGGGAGCGCGCGTGGCCCGGCGCCAGGGCGTCGGCCAGCAGCCGGCGGGCCCGCACCGCCGCGTCCGCGACCAGGAACTCCAGGGCCGCCACGTCCAGCCCCGGCGCCGGGTCCGCGCCGCCGGTGAGCACCGGGGGCGTACCCGGCTCGGCCACCGGTTCCGGCGGCGGGGGCAGCGGCGGCAGCGACCCGGCCGCCGCGTACGCCGCGTCGGCGCGTACGCCGGGCGTCCCCGCGTCCGCCGCCGCGTCGTCCGCACCCGCCGCCCGCGCCGCGCTCCGCCCCTGCAGGTCCGCCAGCAGCCGCGCCTCGCCCCGGCCCCGCATCAGCAGCAGCACGAACGGATCCGCGTCCAGCAGCCGCGCCACGTGGTAGCTCAGCGCCGCCGTGTGCACGCAGTGGTCCCACTCCCCGCAGCCGCACTCCGGCTGCAGGTCCCCGATGCCGGGCAGCAGTGCCACCCCGGCCGCCGCCGCGTCCTCGTCCAGCTCCGGCGGCATGTCCCGGTCCAGCAGCGCGGCGATGTGGCCGGCGCGGTCGGCGATGGTGTCCAGCAGCCGCTCCCAGTCGGCGCCGTCGAGCCGCTGCACGAGCACGTCCGTGCGGTACGGCGTCCGGTCCGCGCCCAGCACCTGCGCCGTGATCCGCCCCGGCCGCACCGCCACGGCCCCCACCGCGCCCGCGCGCGCCCGCCCCCGGCCGCGCCGCAGCAGCGTGCCGTCCAGCACCGTGTCCTCCAGCGCCTTCAGCCACGCCCGGCCCCACCAGGTGCGGGCGAACCCGCCGCCCCGGCTGGGCGGCAGCGCCTCGAAGGTCAGCTCCTCCGGCTCCGCCATCACGCGCCCCCTTCCGGTCCGGCCAGCCGGACCAGCTCCGCCAGCTGCTCGTCGGACAGTTCGGTGATCGCGGCCTCGCCGCCGCCCAGGACGGCGTCCGCGAGGCCCTGCTTGCGCTGCAGCATCTGCGCGATGCGGTCCTCGATCGTGCCCTCCGCGACGAGCCGGTGCACCTGCACGGGCTGCGTCTGCCCGATGCGGTACGCGCGGTCGGTGGCCTGGGCCTCGACGGCCGGGTTCCACCAGCGGTCGTAGTGCACGACGTGCCCGGCGCGGGTCAGGTTCAGGCCGGTGCCCGCGGCCCGGAGCGAGAGCAGGAAGACCGGCGGGGGCTCGTCCGGCGGGCAGTCCTGGAAGCGCCGCACCATCGCCTCGCGCTCCGGCACCGGCGTGCCGCCGTGCAGCAGCTGGGCGGGGACGCCACGGGCCGTGAGATGCGTCTGGAGCAGCCGGGCCATCTGCACGTACTGGGTGAAGACCAGCACGCCGCCGCCCTCGGCGAGGATCACCTCCAGCAGCTCGTCGAGGAGTTCGAGCTTTCCCGAGCGGCCGGCGATGCGCGGGTCGGCCTCCTTGAGGTAGTGCGCGGGGTGGTTGCAGATCTGCTTCAGCGCGGTCATCAGCTTCATGATCAGCCCGCGTCTGGCCATCTCGTCCGCGTCCGCGAGCGCGGCCAGCGTCTCGCGCACCACCGCCTCGTACAGCCCGGCCTGTTCGGCCGTCAGCGCCACCGCCCGGTCGGTCTCGGTCTTGCGCGGCAGCTCCGGCGCGATGCCCGGGTCGGACTTGCGGCGGCGCAGCAGGAAGGGGCGGACGAGGCGGGCGAGCCGCTCGGCGCCGTCGCCCCCGCCCGCCTGCCCTGCTTCGGCCCCTGCCGACTCGGCCGCGTCCGCGTAGCGCGTACGGAACCGCCGCAGCGGGCCGAGCAGCCCCGGCGTCGTCCAGTCGAGGATCGCCCACAGCTCGGAGAGGTTGTTCTCCACCGGCGTGCCGGTCAGCGCGACGCGCGCCCGGGACGGGAGGGTGCGCAGCGCCTTCGCGGTCGCGGAGTAGGGGTTCTTGACGTGCTGCGCCTCGTCGGCGACGACGAGCGACCAGCCCGCCGCCGCCAGCCGCCCGGCGTCCAGCCGCATCGTCCCGTACGTCGTGAGCACGAACTCGCCGTCCGCCAGGGCGTCCAGCGACCGGCCGGCGCCGTGGAAGCGGCGCACGGGCGTGCCGGGCGCGAAGCGTTCGATCTCCCGCTGCCAGTTGCCGAGGAGCGACGCCGGGCAGACCACCAGCGTCGGGCCCGCGGTCTCCGCCTGCTCCTGCCGGTCGAGGTGCAGGGCGATGAGCGTGACGGTCTTGCCCAGGCCCATGTCGTCGGCGAGGCAGCCGCCGAGGCCGAGGGAGGTCATGCGGCGCAGCCACCCCAGTCCGCGCAGCTGGTAGTCGCGCAGGGTGGCGGCGAGCGCCGCGGGCGGGGCCGCCGGCCCGCTCTGCCGCTCCGGGTCGGCGATGCGCTCGCGCAGCGCGTCGAGCCAGCCGCTCGCGGCGACCTCGACGCGCCCGCCGGGCGCCGCCGGATCGTCGATCTCGCCGGTGAGCGCGGCGCCGAGGGCGTCGACGGGGGTCAGCTCGGCGTCCTTGCGGTCGAGCGCGCGGCGTACGGACTCGGGGTCGACCAGCACCCAGCGGTCGCGCAGCCGCACCACCGGGCGGGCGGCCTCGGCGAGCCGGTCCAGCTCGGCGCGGGTCAGCTCCACGTCGCCGACCGCGTGGCGCCAGCCGAACGCGACGAGGGCGTCGGCGGACAGGTAGGAGGGGCCGGCGTGCCGGCCGGCCGGGTCGTCGGCGGGGCCGACGACGGCGCGGGCGGTGAGGTGGCGGGTCAGGTCGCGGGGCCAGTGGATCTCGACGCCGGCCGTGGCCAGGTCGCGGGCGGCGGGGCCGAGCAGGGCGGCGAGGTCGTCGTCGTCCAGGTCGACGGCGTCCGGCACGGCGGCCGAGAGCAGCGGGGTGAGCGCGTCCCAGGCGTGGGCGGCCCGGCGCAGGGTGAGCAGTGCCTGCATGCGGGCGCCCGCGCCGAAGTGCGCGGCCGTGCCGGCCCACACGTCGGCGGCGTCGGCGACGAGCGCGGGGTCGGCGACGCCGTGCAGCTGGACGGCGGCGCGGAAGGTGGGCCGGGCACCGGTGGCGTCCATCTCGACGCGCAGCGAGACCCGCACGCCCGCGTCGTGCCCGGCGGCGACGTCGTCGGCCCAGGCGCGCTGCTCGGGGACGTGCCGCGGCTCGGGCGCGGCGAACGCCCGGCCGCCGGCGGCGAGCACGGCGGCGGGGGAGCGGGGGAGGCCGTCGGCGACGGCGTCGAGGAAGGCGCCCAGCAGCGCTTCGGGCTCGGGCAGGAGGACGGCGTCGTCCGCGCCGGGCACGCCGCCGGCCGCGTCCGGACTGTACGGGCCGCCGGCCGCGCCCGCCTCCGCGTCCAGCGGCGCCGCGTGCGCCTCCGGCGGCATCGCCGCCGCCAGCTCCCGCAGCCGGCGCGCGTCGTCCGCGTCCAGCGGCCCGCAGCGCCAGGCGTCGTACGCGCCCTCGCTCAGCCCGGGCAGCAGTTTGCCGCGGGCGGCGAGCCGCAGCGCCAGCAGCGCGGCGCCGCCCCAGAACGCCGCGGCCGGGTGCACGCCGTCCGCGCCGGCGGCGTGCGCCGCGCGGGCGCGGGTGAGCACGGGCACCGCGTCCGCGGCGGGCAGCAGCAGCGCCGGCACCTCGCGGGTGCCGCCGTCCGGAACGGCGACGGTCAGCCCGGCGCGGGTGCCGCGGGCGTGCGCGGGCGGACCGGCGGCGGGGCCGTCGCCCGCGGCGGGGTCCGGGAGCCAGAAGGCCATCCGGCCCGTGCGGGCGGGGTCGGCGGGCAGGAAGAGGGCGGCACAGTGGGAGAGCGGGGGAAGGGCGGTCACGTACGGACGCACTCCTCAAGTTTGACTACCGGGCGGTCGAGGGTACCCCAGGCGCCGCCCGGCCGGACGCCGCCGCAGCGTGATCAACTTCACTTTTCCGCGGGCGTTACCGCGGAGGGTGTATCTGGCACTACCTTGTGCCGGGTGGATTGCACCCGGGCGTTCCGGGTGCTGACGTCATCGCGCCGCGCTGTCCGGTTCCGTAGCGTCGAGTTCCTCGAACCGAGAGACCGGAGGCGCCATGCCGCAGGCCACTGCCATACCGTCCGCCAAGGGGGCGACGAACGCCAGGAGTTCGGAGTTCACCCCGCTGCTGCGGGAGGTGAAGGCCGCGGGTCTGCTGCGCCGCCGCCGCGGCTGGTACGGGATGAGCATCGCGGTCACGCTGCTCGCGCTCGGCGTCACGGGCGTCGGCATACACGTCCTCGGCAACACCTGGTGGACGCTCTTCCTCGCGGTCCCCGCCGCCGTCTTCACCACCCGGACCGCCTTCCTCGGCCACGACTCCGGCCACGCGCAGATCGCCCGCACCCGCCGGGCCAACCGGGCCCTCGGCCTCTTCCACGGCAACCTGCTGATCGGCATGAGCTACCACTGGTGGACGGACAAGCACAACCGCCACCACGCCAACCCCAACCACGTCGACAAGGACCCGGACGTCGGCGTCGGCGCGCTGGTCTGGACCCAGCGCCAGGCCGCGCAGCGCGAGGGCTTCGCCTGCTGGCTCACCCGCCACCAGGCGGCCCTGTTCTTCCCGATGCTGCTCCTGGAGGGCATCGCGCTGAAGGTCTCCAGCTGGCAGGACCTGCGCCGGCAGGACGTGCGCGAGCGCCGCGTGGAGGCGCTGCTCCTCGGCGCCCACGTGATCGGCTACGCCGCCCTGCTGCTGACGGCCATGTCCCCCGGCAAGGCGCTGGTCTTCGCGCTGGTGCAGCACGCGGTCTTCGGCCTGCACCTGGGGATGTGCTTCGCGCCCAACCACAAGGGCATGGAGATGCCGGAGTCCGGCGACGACGACTGGGGCCACCTGCGCCGCCAGGTGCTCACCTCGCGCAACGTGCGCGGCGGCATCGCCACCGACTGGCTCATGGGCGGCCTGAACTACCAGATCGAACACCACCTCTTCCCTCACCTGCCCCGCCCCCACCTGCGCCTGGTCCAGCCGCTGGTGCGCGCGCACTGCGCCGCGCTCGGCCTGCCGTACGCGCAGACCAGCGCCGCGGAGTCGTACCGCCTGGCGCTGGAGCACATGCACGAGGTCGGCGAGCCGCTGCGCACGCCTCCCGTCCCGTAATGGGTCCCTCATCCACATGTATGACGCTCTCCGGCTCCGGTCATGGGATAAAGGAACCGGGGGAGCGGCGCAGCCGTTCCCCAGTCGAGGGCGGTGTGCCGCCGCTGTAGGAGGCAGGAAGATGACGAATCGAGGGAAAGTCGCGGCCGGCGGGGTGGCGGTCGGCTTGCTGCTGTGGTGGCTGACCTCCTTCTGGATCGCCGTGCTGGTGATCGTCGGTGTGCCGGTGGCCGCCTACCTGACGCTCGACCCCGGGCAGCGCCGCCGGCTGAAGAGGGTGACCCGCAAGGAACTGGGCCGCTGACCGTGCGCCCCCGCCCCGGAGGCGCACGACCGCGCAGAATATGCCACAAGAAAGTGGCCAGGCGCGTGCTTCTTTAGGCCGGAGCTGATCGATCACGGGCATGACTTTGTCAAGTTCGGTCAGGTTGGGCATGCGCCCCGGTCGTGCGCCCCCGAGCGGACTAGCGTCCCTGAGACATGGGACACCTCGACCACGCAGCCTACGGCTGGCTGACGCCCGTCCTCTCCTACGTGATGGCGTGCATCGGCGCCGCGCTCGGGCTGCGCTGCACCATCCAGGCGCTGGCGGCCCCCACCGCCCGCTCCCGGCGCAACTGGCTGCTCACCGCCGCGTCCGCCATCGGCACCGGCATCTGGACGATGCACTTCGTCGCCATGCTGGGCTTCAGCGTCAGCGGCACCGAGATCCGGTACGACATCCCCCGCACCGTCCTCAGCCTCGTCGTCGCCATGGCCGTCGCCGGCACCGGGGCCTTCGCGCTCGGCCGCGGACGCGCCAGCGGCCCCGCCCTGCTGGCCGCCGGCCTCGCCACCGGCCTCGGCGTGGCCGCCATGCACTACCTCGGGATGTCCGCCGTACGCCTGCACGGGTCGATGAGCTACGACTTCCCGGCCGTGGCTCTCTCCATACTGATCGCGGTCGCCGCGGCCAGCGGCGCGCTGTGGGCCGCGCTCAACATCCGCTCGGTGCTCGCCGTGGGGATCGCCTCCCTGGTCATGGGGGCGGCGGTCACCAGCATGCACTACACCGGGATGGCCGCCGTGTCCGTGACCGTCACGCCCTCGCCCGAGGCCCTGTCCGGAGCCACCGCCAGCCAGTTCGTCTTCCCGCTGGCCGTCGGCCTCGGCTCGTACCTCTTCCTCACCTCGGCGTTCGTCGCGCTCACGCCGAGCGCCGCGGAACGTGCCGCCACCGTCTCCGCCCAGCGCCTGACCCGATCGCCCGGCGCGGTCTAGCAGGCCGCGCCGCGCCCGCACACGGCCGGGGCGGCCCCCGACGGGCCGGACCGGCCCCCGCAAACCCGACGAGAGGTGGCCATGCGAACACCGGACAGCACCCCGCCGAGCGGCCCGTCCGGTTCCCCGCCCGAGCGGCCCGCCGGGCCCCCCGCGGACGGGGCCGCGCCGCCGGCGCGGGGCCGGCGGGCGCACGCGGGGCCGGGGGCGGGGACGGCCCCCGGGCACCGCGGACGGCGCCGGCGCCTCGGGCCCCGCACCGTACGGGCCAGGGTCATCTGCCTGCTCACCGTGCCGGTCGTCTCGCTGATCGCGCTCTGGGGCCACGCCACCGTCGGCACCGCCCAGGACGTCTCCCGGCTGAGCCGGCTCGAACACGTCGAGACCGAGGTGCGGCAGCCGCTCGCCGCCGCCGTCGCGGCGCTGCAGGACGAACGGCGCGCCGCCGCCGGCTACCTCGCCCGCCCCGGCGCCGACCACCGGCACGCCTACGACGAGGCGGCCACCCGGACCGACCGGGCCGTGGACCGGCTGCGGCTCGACGGCGGCCACACCGTCGCCGTCGGCGCCGACCTGCCGCCGGCCGTCGGCCGGCGGCTCGGCGACTTCGTCGCGGGGGCGGAGGCGCTGGCCGGGCTGCGTACCGAGGTGGCGGCCCGGACGGCCGGCTGGCCGCGGACGTACCGGCAGTACGGCGCCGTGGTCGACCACGCCTTCGGCGCCTCCGGTGCGCTGACCGGGCTGCAGGACGGCGCGTCGGCGTCCGGGGCCCGCGTGCTGCTGGAGTTCGCCCGGGCCGGCGAGATGCTCGCCCGCGAGGACGCCCTCCTGACCGCGGGGCAGCTGCACGGGGCGCTCAGCGCCGCGCACCACCGTGCCTTCGCCGACGCCGCGTCCGCCCGCGCCGCCCTGGAGCAGGGCTCGGCCGCCGACCTCGACGGCGGCGAGGCCGCGGTCTGGCGGCGGACTCGGGGGAGCGACGCGTACCGCGCCCTCGGCGAGCTGGAGGAGGCCGTGGCCGCCGCGGACTCCGGCGCCGCCGCCGTGGCCGCCGCCCCGGCGAGCGCGTGGGAGGGCCCGTACGCGAAGGTGGCCGGCGCGTTCCGCGAGGTGGAGCGGGAGACCGCCGCGTCCGCCCGGCGCACCGACCCCGTCGCCGACGGCGTCCTCACCCCCTCTGGCGCCGCCGCGGTCCTCGGCCTCGCCGCCGTGGCCGCCGCGCTCGTGGTCTCCGTGCGGATAGGCCGGGAGCTGATCGTCGAACTCGTCGGGCTGCGCAACTCCGCGCTCGAACTGGCCCGCCGCAAGCTGCCGTACGCCATGCGCAGGCTGCGCGCCGGGCAGGAGATCGACGTCGCCGGCGAGGCGCCCCGCGGCGACCCGGCCGACGACGAGGTGGGCCAGGTCCTGGAGGCGCTGACCACCGTGCACCGCGCGGCGCTGCGCGCCGCCGTCGAGCGGACCGAGCTGGCGAACGGGATCTCCGGGGTCTTCGTCAACCTGGCGCGCCGCAGCCAGGTCCTCGTCCACCGCCAACTCGCCCTGCTGGACAGCATGGAGCGGCGCGCCGAGGACCCCGAGGAGCTGGACGACCTCTTCCGGCTCGACCACCTCACCACCCGCATGCGGCGGCACGCCGAGAGCCTGATCATCCTCTCCGGCGCCGCCCCCGGGCGGGCCTGGCGGATGCCCGTGCCGCTGCAGAGCGTGGTGCGCGCCGCGGTCTCGGAGGTGGAGGACTACGCGCGGGTCGAGGTGCGGGCGCTGTCGGACGTGGCCGTGGTGGGCGCCGCCGTGGCCGACCTGACGCACCTGCTGGCGGAACTGGTGGAGAACGCCACGCAGTTCTCGCCGCCGCACACGAAGGTGCGGGTCTACGGCGAGCAGGTCGGCAACGGCTACGCGATCGAGGTCGAGGACCGCGGACTCGGCATGGGCAAGGAGGCGCTGGCCGCCGCGAACCGCCGGATCCGGCAGTCGGAGGCGCTGGACCTCTTCGACAGCGACCGGCTGGGGCTCTTCGTCGTCAGCCGGCTCGCGGCCCGGCACGGCATCCAGGTCAGCCTGCGGGAGTCGGCGTACGGGGGGACGACGGTCGTCGTGCTGCTGCCGACGGCGTTGCTGCAGGCGGCGGTCGAGGGGCCGGCGGAGCCGGCGCCGGGGTCGCCGGGCGGGGCTCCGGCGCGGCCGTTCTCGACGGTGCCGGGGCTGCCGGCGCCCAACGGGGCGGACCGGACGGGAGGCGGCGGCGCCCGCGTCCCGGAGAACGGGCTGCCGGAGCGGCGGCCCGGCCGGGCGCTGCCGGTGCCGCGGATCGCGGCTCCCGGGCCCGGGGGGCCGGCCGCGGGCCCGGTGGCCGACCGGCCGGTACTGGCGTCCCGGGAGGACGTGGTGCTGCTGCGGGCCCGGCTCGGCGCTGATCCGGCAGGCGGCGCGGCGGAGGGCGCCGCGGACGACGCGGGGGACGGCTCGCCCGGGGCCGCGGACCGTACGGCGGACGGCGCGCCGTCCGCGGCCGGCGCGGGGCCGGCGGCGGGCCGGGAGGCCGCGGCGGGGGCGGCGGACGCGGAGAGGGCGGGCGCGTACGAGACGTACGCCGGGCGCGCCGGCCAGGAGGCCGCCGCCGTCCAGTCCCGCGGGGACGTCACGAAACTGCCGCGGCGCGTACGGCAGGCGAGCATGGCGCCGCAGCTGCGGCTGGAGCCGGACCCGGAGGGCGGCGGCCGGGGCGCCGGCGACGGTGCGGCGGGGGCCGGCGACGGGGACGCCGGACCGCCCGGGGAGCCCGCCGCCGGCGTCCCCGCGCCGCGGGAGCGCTCGCCGGAGGAGGCGCGCGCACGCATGGCCGCGTACCGCAGCGGCTGGTTACGCGGCGGCGGGCCCCCCGCGGGCCGGCCGTACGACGGTGAACCCGACGGCGAGCGCCGGGAGCCGGACGAGACCGCGCACACGTCGAGGGAAGGAGATCGCCCATGATCGAGCCGGACACCGTGCACACCCGCAGAACCGGAGGGCTCGACTGGCTGCTGGACGACCTCGTGAAGCGCGTCGCCCACGTGCGCCACGCCGTCGTGCTCTCCGGTGACGGCCTCGCCGTCGGCAACTCCCGAACCCTCTCCCGCGAGGACGCCGAGCACCTGGCGGCGGTCGCGTCCGGCTTCCACAGCCTCGCCAAGGGCGCCGGTCGGCACTTCCAGGCCGGCGGCGTGCGGCAGACGATGGTCGAGATGGACGACGGCTTCCTCTTCGTGGCCGCGGCCGGCGACGGCTCCTGCCTCGCCGTCCTCAGCTCCGCGACCGCCGACATGGGCCTCGTCGCATACGAGATGGCCCGCCTGGTCACCCGTGTGGGTGAGCATCTATACACTCCGCCGCGAGCGGCCGCAGCGAAGCCGCGGAACCCGGGCTGAGCACGGCGGTGACACGTTATGACTGAAGATATGAGTGGCACCCCTCCGCACCACGGCAGTCACTGGTACGACGCCGAGGCCGGCCCGCTGGTCCGTCCGTACGCGATGACCGGCGGCCGGACCCGGCCGGTGACGACCACGGTGCGGTTCGACCTCATCGCGCTCATCGACCTGCAGGACGACGCGCCGGAGGCCGTGGGGAAGGAGGTCGAGACGCTCGGTCCCGAGCACCGCGCGCTCGTCGACCTCTGCCGGATCGAGACCCAGTCCGTCGCCGAACTGGCGGCGGAGACCGACCTGCCGGTAGGAGTGGTGCGGGTACTCCTCGGCGACCTGGTCGAACTCGGCTGCGTACGGGTGAGCAGGCCCGTGCCGCCCGCGCAGCTCCCCGACGAGAAGATCCTGAGAGAAGTGATCGATGGACTCCGCGCCCTCTGACCGCAGGGTCGACGACGCGCTGGCGCTGAAGATCCTCATCGTCGGCGGCTTCGGGGTGGGCAAGACCACCCTGGTCGGTTCCGTCAGCGAGATCCGTCCGCTGCGCACCGAGGAGCAGTTGAGCGAGGTCGGCACGTCCGTCGACGACACGGGCGGCGTGGACGAGAAGGCCACGACCACCGTGGCCATGGACTTCGGCAGGATCACCATCCGCGCCGGGCTCGCCGTCTACCTGTTCGGCACCCCCGGCCAGGACCGCTTCTGGTTCCTCTGGGACGAGCTGGCCACCGGCGCGCTGGGTGCCGTGGTGCTGGCGGACACCCGGCGGCTGCAGGACTGCTTCCCGGCGGTGGACTACTTCGAGCACCGCAGCATCCCGTTCATCGTCGCGGTGAACTGCTTTCCCCAATCGCGCAGCTACGGCGCCCACGAGGTCGCCCGTGCCCTCGACCTCGACCAGGGCACTCCCGTCGTGCTGTGCGACGCCCGGGACCGGGACTCCGGGAAGGAGGTGCTGATCAGGCTGGTGGAGTACGCCGGGCGGGTGCACACCGCCCGGCTGCTCGACACGGTCGGCACGGAGCCGGTGGGGTGACGCCGGCGGCGTGACGGACGGGACCGGCCGCGGGTCAGTCGGCGACGCCGGCTTCGGAGACCACCTTGTCGATGCCGACACGGACGAGGAGTTCGCCGGGGACGGCGTTGCGCGCCCCGTAGCTCTCGGCCAGTTCCTCGCCCATGTAGCGGGCGGCGATGGCCGTGGCCCAGCGGCGCATCTCGCCGAGGTCCTCGGTGATGCGGGCGCGGCCGGAGAGCACTGCGTACGAGAACGGCGGGTGGTCGTCGTCGACGCAGAGGGCGGCGCGGCCGTCGCGCGCGAGGTTGCGGCCCTTGACGGTGTTCGCGCCGGTGTTGAAGACGAGGTCGTCGCCGTCGAGCACGAACCAGATCGGGGCCACGTGGGGGCTGCCGTCGGCGCGGACGGTGGCCAGCTTGCCGGTGCGGGTGCCTGCGGAGACGAAGGCGCGCCACTCTTCGTCGGTCATCTTCTCGCCCATGGGAGCACGTTATCCACAGGGGGAGCGGTGCGGGGAGCGACGCGCTAGGCTCGTGACTGAGAGTAGTTGAGAAGGAGCTTTCCGAGCGCGACGGGGGAGAGGGTCATGGCGGTACGGACGGATACGGGCGCGCGTGCGGACGCGGGCGCAGATACGGGCACGGGTGCGGGTGCGGGTGCGGGTACGGCTGCGCGGACGGGCGCGGGGGCGCCGGCCGGTGGCGCGGGAGCACGGGGTGGCCCGGGCGTGCGGGCGGAGCTGCTGCCGTTCGGGCGCGCGGCGACGGAGCTGGGGCTGCTGCCGCGGGAGTTGGAGCTGGCGGTGCAGCTGGGGCTGGTGCTGACGGAGCCGCCGCAGCGGCCCGGCGGGCGGCGCCGGGTGGCGCGGGCCGAGGTGGCGCGGCTGCGGGCGGCGGAGGGCGCCGGCGGGGCCCGGGCGGCGGCGGTTGCGCTGCGTGAGCGGCTGCGGCTGGTGGGGACGGTGTCGGGCGCGGAGGAGCTGGGCGTCGCGCCCGCCCGGTTCACCCGGCTGGCCCGGGCGGGGTGCTTCGCGCCCGCGCGGTTCTATGTGAACAGGTACCGGCGCGTCGTCTGGCTGTATCTCGCGGCGGAGGTGGCGGCGTTCGGGGAGCGGGAGCCCGGGCTGCTGCGGGGGCCGCTGCCGCCGGCGATGCGGGCGGAGCTGGCCGACGGCGCGGACGGCCGGGCCCGCGGCTGGCGGCAGCGGCGGGTGGAGCAGCTGCTCGCCGAGCGGGTGGACCCGTGGGAGCGGGCGGGCGCGTACGCGGCGGTGCTGAGCGACGCGGAGCTGGCGGAGGAGGTGCCCGACGCCGCGGAGCGGGCGCGCGTCGTCGAGCGGCGGGCAGAGCTGGTCGCCCTGGTGCGCGGCGGCAGCGAGACGACCCGCCGGACGGTGGCGGGCGTGCTGCTCGCGGAGAGCGACGAGGAGGCGCTCGGCTTCCGGCTGGGCCTGGCGGTGGAGCTGCAGGCCGCCCGGGCCGAGCGCGGGGCCCCGCCGGCGGGCGTGACGCGCCCGCGGCGCGGCAGCCTCGGCTGGCTGCGGCGCGGCCGCCGGCGCCGCACGGGCCTGCCGCGCGGAGGCGGGGCGGCCGCCCGGCCCGCCGGCCCGACGCCGGCGGAGCCTAGCCGGTCACCCGGCTCAGCGGGCCGACGTCGGTGACCCGGACGACGGCGCGGCCCTCGGCGTCGGAGGCGGTCAGGTCCACCTCCGCGGAGATGCCCCAGTCGTGGTCGCCCTCCGGGTCGGCGAAGGTCTGGCGGACGCGCCAGAGCGCGTGCTCCGGCTCCTCCTCGATCCGCAGCAGCCGCGGCCCGCGGGCGTCCGGCCCGGTGCCGAGATCCTCGTACTCCTCCCAGTACGCGTCCAGCGCCTCCCCCCAGCGCTCCGCGTCCCAGCCGGACTCCTCGTCCAGCGCGCCCAGCTCGTCCGCGTCGTCGAGCGCCGCCAGCTCCACCCGGCGGAACAGCGCGTTGCGCACGAGGACCCGGAAGGCGCGTGCGTTGGCCGTCACCGGCCGCACCTGGTCGGCGTGCTCCAGGGCCTCCTCGGCGGTCTCCTCCGCCGGGTTGGCCAGCTGCTCCCACTCGTCCAGCAGGCTGGAGTCGACCTGGCGGACCATCTCGCCGAGCCAGGCGACGATGTCCTCGAAGTCCTCGGACTTCCGCTCGTCCGGCACGGTGTGGTCCAGCGCCTTGTAGGCGCTCGCCAGATACCGCAGCACGATGCCCTCGGTGCGCGCCAGCTCGTAGAAGGAGACGAACTCGCCGAAGGCCATGGCCCGCTCGTACATGTCACGGATGACCGACTTGGGGGAGAGGGGGTGGTCGCCGACCCACGGGTGGCTCTTGCGGTACAGGCCGTAGGCGTGGGAGAGCAGTTCCTCCAGCGGCTTGGGGTAGCCGACGTCCATCAGCCGCTCCATCCGCTCCTCGTACTCGACGCCGTCCGCCTTCATCTCCGCGACCGCCTCGCCGCGCGCCTTGTTCTGCTGGGCGGCGAGGATCTGCCGGGGGTCGTCGAGGGTGGACTCCACCACGGAGACCATGTCGAGCGCGTAGGAGGGCGACTCGGGGTCGAGGAGGTCGAAGGCGGCCAGCGCGAAGGTGGACAGCGGCTGCTGGAGGGCGAAGTCCTGCTGCAGATCGACGGTCAGGCGCACGGTGCGGCCCTGTGCGTCGGGCTCGTCGAGCTGCTCCACCACGCCGCCGTCGAGGAGGGAGCGGTAGATCGCGATGGCCCGGCGGATGTGCCGCAGCTGCCTCCTGCGCGGCTCGTGGTTGTCCTCCAGCAGCCGGCGCATGGCGGTGAAGGCGTCGCCCGGGCGGGCGATGACCGACAGCAACATGGCGTGGGTGACGCGGAAGCGGGAGGTGAGCTGCTCGGGATCGGCGGCGATGAGCTTCTCGAAGGTGTTCTGCGACCAGTTGACGAAGCCCTCCGGCGGCTTCTTGCGCACCACCTTGCGGCGCTTCTTCGGATCGTCGCCGGCCTTCGCGAGCGCCTTCTCGTTCTCCACGACGTGCTCCGGCGCCTGCGCCACCACCAGCCCGGAGGTGTCGAAGCCGGCCCGGCCGGCGCGCCCGGCGATCTGGTGGAACTCGCGGGCCCGCAGGGTGCGCACCCGGCTGCCGTCGTACTTGGTCAGCGCGGTGAACAGCACCGTGCGGATGGGCACGTTGACGCCGACGCCGAGGGTGTCGGTGCCGCAGATGACCTTCAGCAGCCCGGCCTGCGCCAGCTTCTCCACCAGCCGCCGGTACTTGGGCAGCATGCCGGCGTGGTGGACGCCGATGCCGTGCCGGACGTAGCGGGACAGCTGCTTGCCGAACCGGGTGGTGAAGCGGAAGTTGCCGATGAGGGCGGCGATCTCGTCCTTCTCGGCGCGGCTGCACATGTTGATGCTCGTCAGCGCCTGGGCCCGCTCCACCGCCTGGGCCTGGGTGAAGTGCACGATGTACACCGGCGCCTGCCGGTTCTCCAGCAGCTCCGTCAGCGTCTCCGTGAGCGGGGTGGTGCGGTACTCGTAGGACAGCGGGACCGGCCGGGTCGCCGAGCGGACCACCGCGGTGGCCCGGCCGGTGCGCCGGGCCAGGTCGTCCTCGAAGCGGGAGACGTCGCCGAGCGTCGCCGACATCAGCACGAACTGCGCCTGCGGCAGCTCCAGCAGCGGGATCTGCCAGGCCCAGCCGCGGTCCGGCTCGGCGTAGAAGTGGAACTCGTCCATCACCACCTGGCCGATGTCGGCGTCCCTGCCGTCGCGCAGCGCGATCGAGGCCAGCACCTCGGCGGTGCAGCAGATCACGGGCGCGTCGGCGTTGACGGAGGCGTCGCCGGTGAGCATGCCGACGTTCTCCGTGCCGAAGATCTTGCACAGGTCGAAGAACTTCTCCGACACCAGCGCCTTGATCGGCGCGGTGTAGAACGAGACCTCGTCCCGGGCCAGGGCCGCGAAGTGCGCACCGGCCGCGACCAGGGACTTCCCGGAGCCGGTGGGGGTGGACAGGATCACGTTCGAGCCGGAGACGACCTCGATCAGAGCCTCTTCCTGCGCCGGATAGAGGGAGATGCCCCGCTCCTCGGTCCAGGAGGAGAACGCCTCGAAGAGGTCGTCGGGGTCGGCGGTGGGCGGCAGCTGATCGATAAGGGTCACCCGTCCATACTGCCCTCCGCCGCCCCCGAAGTGTGAACCCCTCGTACGGCCGAAGATCAACCGCGCTAGGCTGAGCCGCCGACGAGCGGTGTGCCTGCGGCCAACGGCCGTTCACCACAGGCGCGTACGAGGGGTGGGGGAGCGTTCATGATGGGTCCAGCGCACTCGCTTTCGGGGGCGGCGGCGTGGCTGGGGGTGGGCGCGGCGGCCACCGCGGCCGGCCACGAGATGCCCTGGCCCGTGCTCGTCGTCGGCGCCCTCGTCTGCGCCGGCGCCGCCCTCGCGCCCGACCTCGACCACAAGTCGGCGACCATCTCCCGCGCCTTCGGCCCGCTGTCCCGCATCCTCTGCGAGATCATCGACAAGCTCTCCGCCGCCGTCTACAAGGCCACGAAGAAGCCCGGCGACCCCCGCCGCTCCGGCGGACACCGGACCCTGACGCACACCTGGCTGTGGGCGGTGCTGATCGGCGCCGGCTTCTCCGCGCTCGCGGTGCTCGGCGGCCGGTGGGCGGTCCTCGGCATCCTCTTCGTGCACATGGTGCTGGCCGTCGAGGGGCTGCTGTGGCGGGCCGCCCGCGTCTCCAGCGACGTGCTGGTGTGGCTGCTCGGCGCCACCAGCGCGTGGATCCTCGCCGGCGTCCTCGACAAGCCCGGCAACGGCTCCGGCTGGCTCTTCACCGAGCCGGGCCAGGAGTACCTGTGGCTCGGCCTGCCCATCGTCCTCGGCGCCCTCGTGCACGACCTCGGCGACGCGCTGACCGTCTCCGGCTGTCCCGTCCTGTGGCCGATCCCGGTGGGCCGCAGGCGCTGGTACCCGATCGGTCCGCCGGACTTCATGCGCTTCCGCGCCGGCAGCTGGATCGAGCTGAAGATACTGATGCCGGCCTTCATGCTCGCCGGCGCCGCCGGCGGGCTCACCGCCGTGGGCGTCGTCGGCTGACGACGCCCCGCCCGGGCGCACCGGACCGCCGACCCGCCGACCACGGACTGCCGGGTCAGCCGTGCCAGGAGCGCCACAGCGCGGCGTACGCCCCGTCCGCCGCCACCAGCTCGTCGTGGCTGCCCAGCTCGCTGATGCGGCCGTCCTCGACCACCGCGATCACGTCCGCGTCGTGCGCGGTGTGCAGCCGGTGGGCGATGGCCACGACCGTCCGCCCGTCCAGCACCTTCGCCAGCGACCGCTCCAGGTGCCGCGCCGCCCGCGGGTCGAGCAGCGACGTGGCCTCGTCCAGCACCAGCGTGTGCGGGTCGGCCAGCACCAGCCGGGCCAGCGCGATCTGCTGCGCCTGCGCCGGGGTGAGCGCCGCGCCGCCCGAGCCGACCTCGGTGTCCAGGCCGTCGTCGAGCGCCTGCGCCCACTCGCCCGCGTCGACCGCGCCCAGCGCCGCCCACAGCTCCGCGTCGCCCGCCCCGGTGCGCGCCAGCCGCAGGTTGTCCCGCAGCGAGCCGACGAACACGTGGTGCTCCTGGTTGACCAGCGCCACGTGCTCGCGGACCCGCTCCGCCGGCATCCGGGCCAGCTCCGCGCCGCCGAGCCGGATCTCGCCGCGCCGCGGCGCGTAGATCCCGGCCAGCAGCCGGCCCAGCGTCGACTTCCCCGCGCCCGAGGGCCCGACCAGCGCCAGCCGGCTGCCCGGCCGGAGCCGCAGCGAGACGCCGTGCAGCACGTCGGCCCCGGCGCGGTAGCCGAAGCGGACCTCGTCGGCGTGCACGTCCCGGCCGCCCGGCCGCAGCGCCGCGTCGCCGGGGTCCTCCTCGATGTCCCGTACGCCCACGAGCCGGGCCAGCGACACCTGCGCCACCTGCAGCTCGTCGTACCAGCGCAGGATCATGCCCACCGGCTCGGTGAGCATCTGCGCCAGCAGCGCGCCCGTCGTCAGCTCGCCGACGCTCATCCAGCCCTGGAAGACGAAGGCGCCGCCGATCAGCAGCACCGAGCCGAGGACGACGATGTGGGTGGCGTTGAAGACGGGGAAGAACATGCAGCGCAGGTAGAGGGTGTAGCGCTCCCACGCCACCCACTCCCGGACCCGCCGGTCGGACAGCGCGACCCGGCGCGCGCCGAGCCGGTGCGCCTCCACCGTCCGGCCGGCGTCGACGGTCTCGGTCAGCGCCGCGGCCACGGCGGCGTAGCCGGCGGCCTCCGAGCGGTACGCGCTCGGCGCCCGTTTGAAGTACCAGCGGCAGCCCGCGAGCAGCACCGGCGCGGCCAGCAGTACCGCCACCGCCAGCGGCGGCGCCATCACCACCATCCCGCCCAGCACCAGACCGACCCACACCACCGCGATCGTCAGCTGCGGCACGGCCTCGCGCATCGCGTTCGCCAGCCGGTCGATGTCGGTGGTGATACGGGACAGCAGGTCACCGGTCCCGGCCCGCTCCAGCACGCCCGGGGGCAGCCCCACGGACCGGACCAGGAAGTCCTCGCGCAGGTCCGCGAGCATCCGCTCGCCCAGCATCGCGCCGCGCAGCCGCACCAGCCGGACGAAGACCGCCTGCAGCACCAGCGCGAGGGAGAACAGCACCACCGCGCGGGTCAGAGGGAGGTCCCGGACCCCGGTCGACAGGTCCTCCACCAGGCCGCCGAGGAGGTACGGGCCCGCCATTGAGGCGATCACGGCGACCGCGTTCACGGTGATCAGCAGCAGGAACGCCGTCCGGTGCCGGCGCAGCAGCTCGGCCACGTAGCCGCGGACGGTCGCGGGCGCGCCCACCGGCAGGGTGGTCGCGGTGCGCGGCGCGGCCGGGTCGTACTCCGGTGGTCGCACGCCGATCATGCGGTCTCCTCCATCATCCGCGGCACGCCGCCCCCGTCGCGCACCGCGCCGCCGTCGCTCCGTGGGCTGTCGGCGGCGGCCCGCTTCTCGTCGTCGGTCTCCCGGGTGACCACGGCGCGGTACGCGACGTCGCCGTGCAGCAGCTCGCGGTGCGGGCCCTCGGCCACCACCGCGCCGTCCTGGACGAACGCCACCGTGTCGGCCCGGTCCAGCAGCAGCGGGCTGGAGGTGAACACCACCGTCGTACGGCCCGCGCGCAGCTCCCGCAGGCCCTCGGCGATACGCGCCTCGGTGTGCGAGTCGACCGCGGAGGTCGGCTCGTCGAGCACCAGCACCTCCGGGTCGGCCACCAGCGACCGGGCCAGCGCGAGGCGCTGGCGCTGGCCGCCGGAGAGCGACCGGCCGCGCTCGGTGATCGGCGCGCCCATCGGCTCGCCGCCGGCGTCCGGCACCCCGGCCGCGGCCTGGGCGAGCGCGGTCAGCACGTCGCCGCACTGAGCGGCGGCCAGCGCGGCGGCGGGCGACACGGCGCCGGAGGCCGGTACGTCCAGCAGCTCGGCCAGCGTCCCGGACAGCAGCATCGGGTCCTTGTCCTGCACCAGCACCGCGGCCCGCGCCCCGGCCAGCGGCACGTCGTCCAGCGCCACCCCGCCGAGCCGCACCGACGGCAGCCCGCCGGGCTCCGCCGGGTGCCCGCCGAGCCGGTCGGCGAGCCGTCCGGCGGCGTCGGGGTCGCCGCACACCACGGCGGTCAGCCGGCCGGCCCCGGCGCGCAGCCCGGTCGCCGGGTCATGCAGCTCCCCGCCGAGCGCCCCGGCGTCCGTACCGGTGTCCGCGCCGGTGCCCGCCGCGGTACGGGCCAGCCCGAGCACGCGGGCGGCGCGCTTGGCCGACGGCCGGGAGAAGGAGTACGCCATCGCCAGCTCGGCGAAGTGGTGCATCGGGAAGAGCAGGAACGTCACGGCGCCGTACACGGTGACCAGCTCGCCGATCGTGATCGTCCCGTTCCGCGCGAGCCCCACCCCGTGCCCGACAACGACCACCAGCAGCACCCCCGGCAGCGCCACCTGCACGGCGTGGATCAGCGCCCACATCCGCGCGCTGCGCACCGCCGCGGTCCGCACCTCCTGCGACGCCGCCCGGTAGCGGTCGAGGAACAGCTCCTCGCCGCCGATGCCGCGCAGCACCCGCAGTCCGGCCACGGTGTCGGCGGCCAGCTCGGTCGCCCGGCCGGCCTTGGCGCGCTGGTCGTCGGCGCGGCGGGTGGCGTACGGCAGCAGCGGCAGCGGCGCCAGCGCCAGGACCGGCAGCGCGACCGCCACGACGACGCCCAGCTCCGGCGCGTACACGACCAGCCCGGCGGCGACGGCGAGCGCGGTGACCAGCGCGGCGGTGAACCGCGAGAACGACTCGACGAACCAGCCGATCTTCTCCACGTCGCCGGTGCTCACCGCGACCACCTCGCCGGCCGCCACCCGCCGGGTCAGCACCGAGCCCAGGTCGGCCGCCTTGCGCGCCAGCAGCTGCTGCACCCGGGAGGCGGCGGTGATCCAGTTGGTGACCGCCGCCCGGTGCAGCATGCTGTCGCCGAGCGCGATGAGCCCGCCGAAGACGATCAGCAGCGCGCCGGCACCCGCCAGCCGCCCGCCGTCCCGGTCCACGACCGCCTGCACCGCCATGCCCACGGCCAGCGGCATCGCGCCGATGGGCAGCATCCACACCAGCCCCCACAGCAGCGCGGCGAGCTGCCCACCGAGCTGCATGCGGCCGAGCCAGACGAGGAAGTGGTGCCCGGACCGGACATCGGGTTCACCGGGGTCCGTATGCGGCAGGTCGCGCAGCTGCATGGCATCCCAACAGGTCGTCTCGGGGCGTGGGGTGAGCCGTGCAAGGCTGTCGGGTTCCGGGTGCGGTTTTCAACCCGTTTTCCCTCGTGGCGTGACATTGCGGCCGGTGCGGCCGGCCGCACTGGCCGCACTGGCCGCAATGGCCGCTCTGGCCGCCCCGGTCGGCCGGGCGGCGTGTGACCATGGGCGTATGCGTGCATACGGGACGGGCGGGCGGCTGCCGCGCAGGACGGCCGCGGCGGCCGTCGGGCTGCTCCTGCTGGCCGGCTGCGGCGGCCCGTCCGGCGGGTCCGGCTCCTCCGGCGGGGACGGCAGCGGCGGCGGAACGGGCCCGGGCGCCGGCGGCGCGAGCACGTCGCCGCGCACCCCGCCCGGCGGCCTCCCCGGCGTCGGCGCCCGGTGGAACGGCGCGGTGCCCGAGGACTCCCGCCAGGCCGTGGCCGTGTACGGCGAGGGCCCCGACTCCGCCGAGGCCACCGTCGTCCTCTACGAGAAGCGCGGCGGGAACTGGCGGCGGCAGGAGAGCTGGCCGGCGCACAACGGCCGGAAGGGCTGGACCGCCGACCACCGCGAGGGCGACAAGCGCAGCCCCGTCGGGGTGTTCACCCTCTCCGACGCCGGCGGCGTGCTCCCCGACCCGGGCGCGAAGCTGCCCTACACCCGCTCCCCGGCCTTCGCCGCCCCCCACTTCTGGCCGAAGACGCACTGGAACGACTTCGACCTCGTCATCGCCATCGACTACAACCGCGTCCGGGGCACCTCGCCGCTCGACCCCACCCGCCCGCGCGGGCGGGAGAAGGGCGGCTCGATCTGGTTCCACCTGGACCACGGCAGCGGCACGTCCGGCTGCGTCAGCATCTCCAGGTCCGGGATGACGGAGCTGCTGACGGCGCTGGACCCGGAGAAGGACCCGGTCGCCGTCATGGGCGACCGGGCCTCCCTCGCCGGTCAGCGGTCAGTCGCCGCGGCTCACGACCCGGCGGGCTTCTCCGAGTCCACGCCGGGGCGCTCGTCCTTCCACCCGCCGCGGGTGAAGTCCGGGAACCGCAGCGGCCGGCCGCCCGCCTTGATCGACAGGTGGCTGAGCGGGACGGGCGCGGTCCACGTCACGGCGTCGTAGACGTCGAAGTCCGGGACCAGGCCGAGCCGCATGCACTGCATCAGCCGGAAAACCATGATGTAGTCCATGCCGCCGTGGCCGCCGGGCGGGTTGGAGTGCTCCTTCCACAGCCAGTGGTCGTACTCCGCGAACTCCCCGAAGTCGTGCCACCGGTCGTCGGTGTGCGTCGGCTCCAGGTAGATGCGCGGCTCGTAGTCCTCGAACACGCCCTTCGTGCCGCCGAGGGAGTTGATGCGGCTGTACGGGTGCGGGGTCGAGACGTCGTGCTCCAACCGGATCACCCGCCCCTTGGCGGTCTGCAGCATGCTGAAGGTGCGGTCGCCCTTGATGTACGTCTCCTTCCAGCTCGGGTCCCCGGGCGGCATGTTCGCCTCGCGGTACTCGGCGAGGGCCAGCGCGGGGGTGCCGAAGCTGGAGATGTGCGTGACGCGGTCGCCGCGGCCGATGTCCATGTAGTTGGCCGCCGGGCCGAAGCCGTGGTTGGGGTAGAGATCGCCGCGCAGGCGGGTGTGCCACAGCCGGCGCCAGGGGCCCTCGTAGTAGTCGGGGTCGAACATCAGCCCGCGCAGGTCGTGGTTGTACGCGCCGGCGGCGTGCAGCAGTTCGCCGAAGAGCCCGGCGTGCGCCATGCGCAGCACCCGCATCTCGTTCTTGCCGTAGGCGCAGTTCTCCAGCTGCATGCAGTGCCGGCGGGTGCGCTCGGAGAGGTCGACCAGGTCCCACAGCTCGTCCAGGCGCATCGCGATGGGGCACTCGACGCCGACGTGCTTGCCGTTCTCCATGGCCGCCCTGGCCATCTCGAAGTGCCAGTCCCAGGGGGTGGCGACGTAGACGAAGTCGATGTCGGTGCGGGCGCAGAGCTGCTCGAAGTCGTGATCGCCCTTGGTGTACGCGGCGGGCGCCGGCTGGCCGGCGTCGACGACCTTCTTCGCGGCCCGCTCCACCTTGTCCGCGACCGGGTCGCACAGCGCGGTCACCCGCACGCCCTGCTGGGCGAGGAACAGGTCGATCATGCCGCCGCCGCGGTTGCCGAGGCCGATGATCCCGACCCGTACCGTGGTGTGGCTCTCGAACGGCACGCCGATCATCGTCCTGCCGCGCCGCGGCGGCGCGGCGGCCTCCGCCGCGGCCGCGCTCTCGGCGGCGCCGCCCTCCGCCGCGTGGGCCTGGGAGGCGCCGAAGGCCCCCAGGCCGAGGCCTGCTCCGGCGATACCCGCCGAGCGCAGGACCGAGCGGCGGGAGTAGCCGTCGTCGGAATCGCCGGGTCTCGGGGTGGCGTTCTCCTCGCGCATGCGTCCTCCGGATGGTGTGCGGTCGGTTCGCCGCCACCCTCGCCGGACCCGGGCACGCCCACAAGAGGTCTGCACCACTGGGAGGTTGGACTTACCGCCCGGGCCCGATGGACTTATCCGCGGCGCCCCGCACGCCCGCCGGCCGCGTGGCGCGCTCCAGCTCCAGCAGCACGGAGCGGTACGAGCGGCCGGTCGCCCGGTCCATGCCGATCTCGCACATCCGGTTCGCCGACAGGTGCGCGTCGTAGTCGCGGGCGGTGACCTCCGCGGCCTCCCGCGCGGTCGCGGCCGCGGTCAGCTCCTTGTGCAGCATGCCGCGGTCGCCGGCGAAGGCGCAGCAGGCCGCGTCGTCCGGCACCACGACCTCCTCCGCGACCGCCCCGGCCAGCGCGGTGAGCCGGCCGGTGTTGCCCAGGTGGCGCATCGAGCAGGTCGGGTGGACCACGGCGGAGGACGTCCGCCGCTCGATCGTCAGCCGGGGCAGCAGCTCGTCGGCGGCCCAGTCGAGCGAGTCCAGCACGGTCAGCCGCGCGTGCAGCTTGCGGCTCGACTCCGTCAGATACGGCACGACCTCGTGCGCGAGGCCGAGCGTGCAGGACGAGGCGTCGACGACGACCGGCAGCCGGGCGCCGTCCGTCCACCGCCACGCGGCCTCGACGATCCGGTTGGCCATCAGCCGGGTGCCGCCGTCGTAGCCCTTGGAGTGCCAGATCGTGGCGCAGCACGTGCCGACGACGTCGTCGGGGATCCACACCGGGCGTCCGGCGCGGGCCGAGACGGCGACGACGGCCTCCGCCAGGCCGGGGCCGTGCGCGTCGTCGGGGCCGCCGAAGATGCGGTTGACGCACGCCGGGAAGTAGACGGCGGCGGCGCCCTCGCGGCGGGTGCCGGGCGGCCGGCGCGCCGCGGGTCCGGGGATCTCCGGCAGCCACTCGGGTACGAGGTCGGGGCGCACCGCGCGGCGCGCCAGCCGGGTCGCGGCGCCCGGCACCCGGTCGCCGAGCCGGTGCGCCACGGCGACGGCGAGCCGGGCGGCGCGCTCCACCCGGGCGAAGCGGCGGGCGGTGGCGGTGGCGGCGCGCTCCTCGCGGGCGGAGTGCCGCGCGTGCCGGAAGTCCTTCATCAGCTGACCGGTGTCGATGCCGACGGGGCAGTCCAGGCCGCACGTCGAGTCGCCGGCGCAGGTGTCGACGGCGTCGTACCCGTACGCCTGCAGCAGGCTGCCGGTGACGGGCGCGTCCGGCGGCTGGCGCAGCATCTCCCGGCGCAGCACGATGCGCTGGCGCGGGGTGGTGGTCAGGTCGCGGCTGGGGCAGGTGGGTTCGCAGAAGCCGCACTCGATACACGGGTCGGCGATGTCCTCGATCCGCGGGATGGTCTTCAGCCCGCGCAGGTGCGCCTGCGGGTCGCGGTCGAGGAGCACCCGCGGGGCGAGGACGCCGCTCGGGTCGATCAGCTCCTTGATCCGCCACATCAGCTCCGTGGCCCGCTCGCCCCACTCCAGCGCCAGGAACGGGGCGATGTTGCGGCCGGTGGCGTGCTCGGCCTTCAGCGAGCCGTCGAAGCGCTCGACGGCCACCCGGCAGAAGTCGTCCATGAAGGCCGCGTAGCGCTCGACGTCGGCGGGCTCGGCCGCGTCGAAGGCGAGCAGGAAGTGCAGGTTGCCGTGGGCGGCGTGGCCGGCGACGGCGGCGTCGAAGCCGTGCCGCGCCTGGAGTTCGAGCAGTGCCTCGCAGGCTTCGGCGAGCCGGGCCGGAGGCACGGCGAAGTCCTCGGTGATGAGCGTCGTACCGGCCGGGCGGGAGCCGCCGACGGCGGTGACGAACGCCTTGCGCGCCTTCCAGTAGCCGGCGATGCGGCCCGGGTCGCGGGTGAAGGCGTTGCCGCCGTCGGCCACGGACCCGACCGGCGCCACGAGGTCCAGCCCCGCCAGCACCCCGGCCGCCGCCGCCTCGTACGCCTCCTGCGCCGCCTCGTCCGGCGCCCGGAACTCCACCAGCAGCGCCGCCGTCTGCTTCGGCAGCTCCGCCCAGTCGGCGGGCACGCCGGCGACGCTCACCGAGGCGCGCAGCGTGTTGCCGTCCATCAGCTCCACGGCCCGCGCTCCGGCGGCGGCCCACGCCGGCACCGCGGCCGCGGCGGCCTGCAGCGTGGGGAAGAACAGCAGCGCGGTGGAGGTGTGCCGGTCCAGCGGCAGGGTGTCGAAGACCGTGTCGGCGATGAAGCCGAGCGTGCCCTCGGAGCCGACCATCAGCCCGCGCAGGATCGCCACCGGTGTGGCGCCGTCGAGGAAGGCGTCCAGGCGGTAGCCGTTGGTGTTCTTGATCTCGTACTTGGCGCGGATACGGGCCGTCAGCTCCGCGTCCGCCTCGATCTCCGCCTTGAGCGCGAGCAGCCCGCGGCACAGCTCCGGCTCGGCCGCGGCCAGCCGCTCGTCGGCGTCGGGCGCGGCTGTGTCCACGACGGTGCCGGAGGGGAGCACGAAGGTCAGCGAGGCGAGGGTGCGGTACGAGTTGCGGGTGGTCCCGGCCGTCATGCCCGAGGCGTTGTTGGCGACGACGCCGCCGAGGGTGCAGGCGATGGCGCTGGCGGGGTCGGGGCCGAGGACGCGGCCGTGCCGGGCGAGGGTGGCGTTGGCCCGTACGACCGTGGTGCCGGGGCCGACCCGGACGCGCGCCGCGGCGTCGTCGAGGACCTCGACGCCGGCCCAGTGCCGGCGCACGTCGACGAGGATGTCCTCGCCCTGCGCCTGGCCGTTCAGCGACGTGCCCGCCGCCCGGAAGACAAGCTTCCGGCCGTGTTCGCGGGCGAAGCGCAAGAGGGCGGAGACGTCCGCCACCGTCTCGGCGACGGCCACGGCCCGCGGTACGAAGCGGTACGGGCTGGCGTCCGAGGCGTAGCGCACCAGGTCGGCGGCGCCCGTCAGCACCTTCTCCGCGCCCAGCAGCGCCGTCAGTTCGCCGCGCAGCGGCTCCGGCGTGCCCGCGGCGAGGTCGTCGGCGACCCGGTCCGGCGCGGGCGCCGGTCCGCGGCCGGGACGCAGGGCCGAGGGCCTGGGCTGGAGCAGCGGCATGGAAACGGACTCCTCAGCAGGGGCGGCCGGGCGTGCCGACCAGGGGGGCGATGAGCCCCAGCAGTTTTTCACGCTGCTGTTCTGACAGCGGCTTCAGCACGTCCGCGGCGGCGGCGAGGCGCGCCCGGTGCAGTTCCGCGAGGGCCGTGCGGCCGGCCTCGGTGGTCTCGATGCGGGTGACCCGGCGGTTGGCCGGGTCGGGCACGCGCCGGACCAGCCCGTGCTCCTCCAGCGCGTCCACGTGGGTGGTGACCGCGCGGGGCACGACGCCGAGGCGCTCGGCGAGGTCGGCCATCCGCGGCGGCTCCTCGTGGCGCTCCAGGGTGCGCAGCAGCCGGGACTGGGCCGGCGTGATGCCCAGGGGCTTGAAGTGGTGCTTCTGCGCGTGGTGGATCCGGCGGGTGAGCAGCAGCAGCTGCTCGGCCAGCTGGCCGGTCACGTCTGCGGGGGGCGGGGGCGACTGGGACACGCCATGAGCGTATCAGGAGTATGTTCATTGTGTATATAGGTAACAGTGAGCTACCCTCTTGTAAGTCGTCACGTTCTCCTAGGAGGCCCATGCCGCACGATCCCCTCGACGGGTGGACACCACCGCCCGCCGATCCGGAGCAGCCCGCCCAGGTGCGCCGGATCCTCGCGCTCTTCCGCCCGTACCGCGGCCGCCTCGCCGTGGTCGGGCTGCTGGTGGCCGCATCCTCGCTGGTGTCGGTCGCCTCGCCGTTCCTGCTCCGCGAGGTCGTCGACACCGCGCTGCCGCAGGGCCGCACCGGCCTGCTGAGCCTGCTCGCGCTCGGGATGGTCGCCGTCGCCGTGCTCGGCGGCGTCTTCGGCGTCCTGCAGACCCTCATCTCCACCACCGTCGGCCAGCGCGTCATGCACGACCTGCGCACCGGCGTCTACGCCCAGCTCCAGCGCATGCCGCTGGCGTTCTTCACCCGCACCCGCACCGGTGAGGTGCAGTCCCGCATCGCCAGCGACATCGGCGGCATGCAGGCCACCGTCACCACCACCGCCACCTCGCTGGTCTCCAACGCCACCAGCGTCATCGCGACCGTCGTCGCCATGCTCGCGCTCGACTGGCGGCTCACCGTCGTCTCGCTGCTCCTGCTGCCGCTCTTCGTCTGGATCGCCCGCCGCGTCGGCCGCGAGCGCAAGAAGATCACCTCGCAGCGGCAGAAGCAGATGGCCGCCATGGCCGCCGGCGTGACCGAGTCGCTGTCGGTCAGCGGCATCATGCTCGGCCGCACCATGGGCCGCTCCGACAGCCTCACCCGCGGCTTCGCCGACGAGTCCGAGAGCCTGGTGGACCTGGAGGTACGGGCCAACATGGCCGGCCGCTGGCGGATGGCCGCCATCGGCGTCGTCATGGCCGCCATGCCCGCCGTCATCTACTGGACCGCCGGACTGGCCTCCGGGCCCGCCGGGCAGGGCGTGACCATCGGCACCGTCGTCGCCTTCGTCTCGCTGCAGCAGGGGCTCTTCCGGCCCACCGTCAGCCTGCTGGCCACCGGCGTGCAGATGCAGACCTCGCTCGCCCTCTTCCAGCGCATCTTCGAGTACCTCGACCTGCCCGTCGACATCGCCGAGCCGGAGCGCCCGGTGCGGCTGGCCAAGCCCCGCGGCGACGTACGCTTCGAGCACGCCGACTTCGCGTACGAGCCGGGCCGGCCGACGCTGCGCGACGTCACGCTCACCGTGCCGGCCGGCAGCAGCCTCGCGGTCGTCGGCCCCACCGGCGCCGGCAAGTCAACGCTGGGCTACCTGGTGCCGCGGCTGTACGACGTCACCGGCGGCCGGGTCACCCTCGACGGCACCGACGTGCGCGACCTCGACTTCGACTCGCTCGCCCGCGCGGTCGGCGTCGTCGCCCAGGAGACGTACCTCTTCCACGCCTCCGTCGCCGACAACCTGCGCTTCGCCCGCCCGGACGCCACTGACGCCGAGATCGAGGCCGCCGCCCGCGCCGCGCAGATCCACGACCACATCGCCGCCCTGCCCGACGGCTACGACACCCTCGTCGGCGAGCGCGGCTACCGCTTCTCCGGCGGTGAGAAGCAGCGCCTCGCCCTCGCCCGCACGATCCTGCGCGACCCGCCGGTGCTCATCCTCGACGAGGCCACCAGCGCGCTGGACACCCGCACCGAGCGCGCGGTGCAGGAGGCGGTCGACGCGCTGGCCGAGGGCCGTACGACGATCACCATCGCGCACCGGCTCTCCACCATCCGCGGTGCCGACCAGATCGCCGTCCTCGACGACGGCCGGGTCGCCGAACTCGGCACGCACGCGGAGCTGATGGCGGCCGGCGGCCGGTACGCGGCGCTCGTGCGGCGGGACGCCGACACCGCCGCCGCGGACACGCCGGCCGGCCCGGCCGCCGGTCCGGACCCGGGCGCGGTCGCCGAGGGCGCGTCGCTGCCGGTCTGACGTGCCGTACGGCCCGGGCGCCGCGCACCGGCCCCGTGCCCGTACTACGGTGACGGCATGGGAGTGCTCACGGCCGTCCGCGGCGACATCACCGAGCAGCAGGTCGACGCGGTGGTCAACGCCGCCAACTCCGCGCTGCTCGGCGGCGCGGGCGTCGACGGCGCCATCCACCGCAGGGGCGGCAAGAGCATCCTCGCGGAGTGCCGGGAGCTGCGCGCCACCGCCTACCCCGACGGCCTGCCCGCCGGCCGGGCGGTGGCCACCGCCGCCGGCCTGCTGCCGGCCCGCTGGGTGATCCACACGGTCGGCCCGGTGTGGTCGACGGCCGAGGACCGCTCCGGGCAGCTCGCCTCCTGCTACCGCGAGTCGCTGGCCGTCGCCCGTGAACTGGGCGCCCGCACGGTCGCGTTCCCGGCGGTGTCCACGGGGGCGTTCGGCTGTCCGCTGGACGACGGCGCCCGGATCGCGGTGGCCGCGGTCCAGGAGGCCGTCGACAAGCGGGACTTCGACGAGGTGCGGTTCGTCCTCTTCGACGACCGGGCGTACGAGGCGTTCGCCCGGAGGCTCGGCTGACCGCCGGGCCCGGGCTGCCGCGCGGCGGCGGCCACTGCCATCCTGGCGGCGTGCAGAATCCCGCGACCGTCACCCCCGACGCCCCGCACGCCGTACGCTCCCCGCTCCTCACCCAGCAGTGGCTCGACCTCGCCTTCGTCCACTGGGCCGTCGAGCCCGCCGCCGTGGCGCCGCTGCTGCCCGGCGGGACGGTGCCCGACACGCTCGACGGCGTCACGTACGTCGGGCTCGTCGCGTTCCGCATGCACCGCGTCGGATGGCTCCGGCTGCCCGGCGTGCCGTACCTCGGCACCTTTCCGGAGACCAACGTGCGCCTGTACTCGGTCGGCGCACACGGGCGGCGCGGCGTCGTGTTCCGGTCGATGGACGCCGCCCGGCTGGTGCCCGTGGTGGTGGGCAGGCTCGGCTTCGGACTGCCGTACCTGTGGTCGCGGATGACCGTGCACCGGGCCGGCGACACCGTCCGCTACACCAGCTCCCGCCGCTGGCCGGGGCCGCGGGGCGCGTACAGCCGCCTCACCGTGCGCCGGGGTGAGCGCATCCGGGAGGCGACGGAGCTGGAGCACTTCCTCACCGCGCGCTGGGGCCTGCACCACGTGTTCTTCCGCACCACGCGTTACCTGCCCAACGAGCATCCGCGCTGGCCGCTGCACCGCGCCGAGCTGGTCGAGTGCGAGGAGAACCTGATCGCGGCGGCGGGCCTGCCCGCGCCGGACGGCGCGCCGGTGAGCGTCCTGTACTCGCCGGGCGTCCCGGTCCGCCTCGGCCGCCCGGTCCGGCCCGCGGGGGCCCCGGCCCCGTAGCGCACGGGGCGCCCCGGCCCGCGGGGCGCCCCGGCGCGGCGGTTCAGTAGGAGCAGCGGTTGAGCATGCTCTGGACCGCCGACTTCTCCGCGGAGTCGATCTTCAGGTTCCAGCGGTACTTGGTGTGGATCCAGAACTTGGCGTACCCGCACCAGGAACTCGTGCGCGGCGGCTTCCAGTCGGCCGGGTCGCGGTCGCCCTTGGAGCTGTTGACCTCGGTGGTCACCGCGATCAGCTGGGGGCCGGTGAGGTCGTTGGCGAAGGCCTCGCGGCGGGAGGTGCTCCAGCCGCTGGCGCCGGAGCGCCAGGCTTCGGCCAGGGCCACGACGTGGTCGATGGAGATCTGCGCGGGCGAGGTGCGGGTGACCCCGTCGAAGTAGCTGTACCAGCTGCCGGAGTCGGGGTAGCAGTCCGCGCCGGTGGTCACGTTGTCACCGTCGCGCCTGAGGACCGTCTCGCGGGTGTTGCAGTTGCCGGAGACGGCGCTCCAGTGGGGGAACTTGTCGCGCGAGTAGCCGGACATCGAGCCTTCGCCGGCCACGGTCAGGCTGTTCAGCTCGGACTGCACCTGGGACTTGGGCGGCACGTCCGGCGGGAACGCCGACGCCGGCGGCGCCGTGCCGAGCGCGACGCCGAGGACGAGCGCCAGGAGGGCGGGAACGGCTGTCCAGCCGCGGGCGGATATCGCTGACGATCTGAGCAACGTGGCCTCCGTGGGGTGAGGACGGGCACCTGCGATCGGGCGAGAGCACCGACGGCCGCACGCGAACCGCCCCGCGGGTGACGCGGACCGTTCCGCCGGCGCGACTGTCGACGCGTGTAGACATGCCCACGACAATGAACTCCGAAGCACGGAAGTTCGACGCCCGGATGGCCGTTCGGGAACGGACGGCGCCCCCGGCGACGGGAGCGGACCGTCGCCGGGGGCGCGGGAGTTCGGTGGCGGGTGCGGGGCCGGCGGGCGCCGGGGAGGCGGATGCGGGGGCGGTGCGGGGTGGCGCGGCGGTTTAGCGGACGCCGCCGATGATCGCGTCGATCCGGGCCTTCACGGACGTCACGTCGCCGTAGATCGCGGGGGAGACGGCGCAGGTGCCGGCCGTGCCCCGGCTGGTGGCGCCCACGAGCCGCCAGTCGCCGGGCCCACCGACGACCGCCGGGCCGCCGGAGTCGCCGTAGCACGCGCCCCGGCCGCCGCCGCCGTTGACGCACAGCTCGTACGCGCCCCGGATGCCGGCGCACGAGCGGTCACCGAGGATCGTGGTGTCGAGCTGCCGCAACCGCACCGGCGGGGCCCCGCAGCCGCGGGTCGGGCAGGTCTGGCCCCAGCCGATCAGCCGGGTCGCCGAACCGGGCGGCGCGGCGGCGGCGACGGGAACGGGCGTCTTCGTCGACGGGGAGCCGAGCCGCAGCAGGGCCATGTCGGCGGCGACCTGGCGCCGTTCGACGACCCGGCGGACCTCGCCGCCGGAGGTGCGGTCCGTGGTGCCGATCCGGACCTGGTACGGGGTGCCGCAGTGCGCGGCGGTGACGACCCACGCGGGGTCCACCAGGCTGCCGCCGCAGGTGTGGCCGCCGGACGCGCTCTGCAGGGACACCATGAAGGAGTACGTCTCGGAGGCCGGCTGGCCGCCCACGAGCCGCGTGCCCGGCGGCGTCGCGGTACCGGGGGAGTCGGCGGCGGCGGCCGCGCCCGACATCGACAGCACGGCCGCGACGGCGGCCGTTAACGCGCCGAGCCGCGCAAGGGGGCGTATTCGTCTGTTCATTCGCGTGTTCCTCCCATGGGGACTTCGGTGCGTTTCTGCCGAAGGGGATCGCACGAGAGTAAGCGCGCATCCTGAGGAACGTAAACAGCGCACCAGGCCCGCACGTGAATTCACCTCCCCTCAACCAGCGGCGCTGACCTGCACGTTCGATATCCGGAACCAGTGTTTCCGGGCCCGCGTGAAGAAATCGCTTGCATAACGCGGCGGTATGGCCGTCGAATAACGGAAAGGCGCGCTGGGTGGCGGGAATTGGCTCGCTCAGTCGCGGGGTGAAGGGTCCGGAAGCCAGCCGCGGCGCTGCGCCAGAATTCCCGCCTGGAAGCGGGTGCGGGCACCCAGCTCGTCCAGCAGCTCCGCCACCCGCCGGGTGACCGTGCGCGGGCTCACGCCCAGCTGCCGGGCGATCGCCTCGTCCTTCACCCCCGCCGCGAGCAGCGTCAGCAGCCCCAGGTCGGAACACGACGGCCGGTCGGGCGCGGCCTGCGGCAGCAGCGGCGCGGCCTGCTGCCACAGCAGCTCGAAGAGGCCGACGAGCGCGTCCAGCAGCGCGCACGGGCGGATCACCAGCGCGCTGTCCACCTGGTCGTCGAGGGCGATCGGCAGCAGCGCCAGCGCCCGGTCGGCGACCGCCAGCTTCATCGGCACCTGCGGATGGACGCGCGACCGCTCGCCGTTGGCCGCCGCCCGCCGCGCCGCCGCCAGCGCGCCGGGGTACTCCAGCGACTCCGGGGCGTAGATGCCGCGCACCACCACGTCCTCGTGCAGCCGCGCCGTCACCCCCTCCTCGGAGCCGGTCGCGTCGGCCGCGTAGGGCGGCCGGTCGAAGACCAGCAGCTCCCGCTCGCAGCCGCGGACGAGCTGGGCGAAGCGCTCCGCGATGGCCTGCCGGCCGGTGAGGATCTCCAGCAGCTCGTCGGGCTGCCGGCCCGTGCTCAGCGTCGCCGCCAGCGCCCGTGCGTTGCGCTGCAGTTCGCCCAGCTCCCGGCGGCGTCGGGCGACGAGCAGGTCGACGGCGGTGTCCGGGCGGGTGGCCAGCAGCCGCACCGGGCGCCCCGGCAGCCGGCTGACCAGGCCCAGCTCCGCCAGCTCCGTCACGCCGCGCCGCGTCGCGCGCTCGGAGCGGCCCAGCTCGCCGGCGAGCTGGGCGACGGTCCGGCCGGGCGCCGCGAGCAGCGCGCGGTAGACGGACTCCGCGTACGGCGGTACCCCCAGGACCTCAAGCATCCGGCCATGGTGGCCAGTTATAGACGTGGCGACAAGACGCCAGGCGGATCCGTTCCGCGGCGCTGGTCGCCCGCGGTAAGACCTGATCATGTCCTCCCGACGGCTTCCCCAGCACCTCCGCGCTGCCGTGACGGCCCTCCTCCTCGGCGGGCTCACCCTCCCGGCCCTGTCGGCCGCGCCGGCCGCGGCCGGCCCACCGCCCCTCGCCGCGCCGCCCGCCGGCGGCGCGGCGGCCCCGGCCCCGGCCGACTCCGCCACGGGCACCCTGATCACCGGCGACGAGGTCACCCTCGACGCCCCGGCGGACGGCCCGCCCGCCGTCTCCGTCACGCCCCGGCCCGACTCCGGCGGCAGCCGCTCGTTCACCACCCTGCGCGACGGCGGGGACGTGTACGTCGTCCCGGACGACGCCGCCGGGCTCGTGCCCGAGGTGCTCGACCTCGAACTGTTCAACGTCACCGCCCTCGTGGACATGGGCTACGACGCCGCCACCGGCGCGCTGCCGGTCATCGTGCAGGGCCCGCGCCCGCTGGCCGCCACCGGCACGGCGGCGCGCGCGGACGCCCTGCCGCTGCCGAGCATCGGCGCCGTCGCCGTGGAGTTGCCCAAGGAGGACGCCGACGGCTTCGCCGCCACGCTCGCCCGCCCCGCCGGACCCGCCGCGGCCGGGGTGCGCCGGGTGTGGCTGGACCGCCGGCTGGAAGCCGCCGAACTCGACGGGAACCTCGGCCAGATCGGCGCCCCCGAGGTGTGGGACGCCGGTCTTACCGGCGCCGGCGTGGACGTCGCCGTCCTCGACTCGGGCGTCGACGCCGACCACCCCGACCTGCGCGGCAAGGTCGCCGAGGCCGCCGACTTCACCGGCGAGGGCACGACCGGGGACCGCAACGGCCACGGCACCCACGTCGCCTCGCTCGTCGCGGGCAGCGGCGCGGCGTCCGGCGGCGCCCGCAGGGGCGTGGCGTACGACGCCCGGCTGCTGTCCGGCCGGGTGCTGGACGGGGCGGGCCAGGGCCGGGCGTCCTGGGTCATCGCCGGCATGCAGTGGGCCACCGAGCAGGGCGCCGACGTCGTCAACCTCAGCCTCGGCGGCACCGCGCCCGAAAGCCCGGAGAACGACCCCGTCGCCCGCGCGCTGGACAGCCTGGCCGCCGAGACCGGCACCCTCTTCGTCGCCGCCGCGGGCAACTCCGGCCCGTACTCCGGCACCATCGGCACCCCCGGCGTCGCGGAGAGCGCGCTGACCGTGGGGGCCGCCCGCGCGAACGGCGGCACGCCCCGGTTCTCCAGCGTCGGGCCGACCACCGGCACGTTCCTCGCCAAGCCCGACCTGACCGCCCCCGGCGTCGACATCACCGGCGCCCGGGCCGGCGGCGGCACGGCCGACCCGTACACCGCGATGAGCGGCACCTCGCAGGCCGCCCCGCACGTCGCCGGCGCCGCCGCGCTGCTGCTGCAGAAGCACCCCGGCTGGGACTGGCGGCGGCTGAAGACCGCCCTCATGACCACCGCGGACGGCGACCCCGCCGAGCCCCGGCCGCACGTCGCCGGCGCCGGCGTCCTCGACCTGCCCGGCGCCGCCGGCCAGACCCTGCGGCTGAACCGCGGCAACGTCGACTTCGGCTACCTGCGCCACCCCGACGGCGACCGCCCGGCGAGCGTCGGGCTGACCCTGACCAACACCGGCGCCGAGCCCCGTACCGTCTCCCTCACCGACCTCGCCGCGGAGCGCGCCGGCGCCCCCCTCGCGGACGACGCCGTCACCGTGAGCCCCGGCACGGTGACCGTCGCACCCGGCGCCACGGAGGCGGTGACGGTCACGCTGAGGCCCGCGGACGTCGCGCCCGGCGTCTACTCCGGCGCCGTCGTCCTCACCGAGAGCGGGCACGACACCGTCACCCTGCCGCTCAGCTTCTACCGCGAACCGCCCCGCCACGACGTGCACCTGACCGTCCTCGACCGGCACGGCCGGCCCTGGGCCGGCGGCAGCCTGTGGCTGCTCAACACGGCCGAGACCTACCCGGAGACCGGCGGCGGCTTCCGCACCGTCCACCTCGACGAGAACGGCCGCGCCACCGCCCGCATGCTGCCCGGCCCGCTGACGATGACGGCCAAGGTGGAGACGCCCGCCGCGGACGGCGAGCCCGCCACCGTCGCCTTCGCCGGCTCCCCGGAGGTGCGGGTGGACGCCGACATGTCGTACACCATCGACGCCCGCAGGGCGCTGCCGCTGCGCCCCGCGACGGTCGCGGGCGCGGACACCCGGGTGCGGCACGCCTCCGTCCACTACGCCCGCCGCGACGCCGCCGGCACCGGCGGCATGGACGAGGGGATCTACGCCACCGGCGAGGAGATCGAGCAGGGCCGGGTCTTCCTGCAGCCGACCAGGCCGGTGCGGCACGGCACCGCGGCGTTCGAGACCCGCTGGCGCCTGGAGGCCGACGGCCGGACGCACGGGCGGCAGGCCGACGTGTACGAGCTGGTGCTCGGCCGCGGCGAGGTCGTGCCCGACCCGCCGCGCTACCACGTCACGCGCGCGGAGGCGCGCCGGCTGGCGCGCGTCGAGGCGGACTACCGTTCGCTGCTCGGCCGGGACGACACGTACGTGGAGACCCGCGAGGCGCGCAGCGCGGGCGTCGGGACCGCCCTCGTCTTCGAGCACCCGATCGCGGTGCCGCAGCGCCGCGTCGAACTGGTCACCGCGCGGCCGGACGTCAGCTGGCGCCACTGCGTCCGCGGCCCCGAGGTCGCGCTCGCGCGCCTGTGCGCCCCCACGCTGCCGTACGAGCCGGGGGAGCGCGCCGCACCGGTCTGGTTCGGCGCCCCGGCCCCGGCGGTCATCGCCGGGGTGCACTACGGCGACTTCCTCGACCTGCCGGTCTCGCTGAGCGACGGCGAGCACCAGGGATCGGTGTGGAACGTGCCGGTCGCCGGGAACGAGAGCCTGCGGCTCTTCCGCGACGGCGCCGAGATCCCGGCGCGCGCCGGCACCAGCTACTTCCCCGTCACGCCGGAGCCGGCGACGTACCGGCTGGAGCACACCTCACGCCCCGACCGCGCGGCGCTGCCGATCGGCAGTGAGACCCGCACGAGCTGGACGTTCCCCGCCCGCGGCCCGGCGGACCCGGCGACGGGGCAGGAGCGGGTGCGGCTACTGGGCGTCGACTACGCACCCCGCACCGACCGCGACGGCGGCCTCCCCGCGTACCGGCCGCTCACGGTCGGCCTGCGGCTGACCTCCACCGCGGGGCCCGAGGACGCGATCAGGACCGAGCGCGGCGGCGTGCGCTTCTGGGCCTCCACGGACGGCGGCCGGCGGTGGCGGGAGGGAGTGGTGTTCGGGGGCCGGGACGGGGGGCTGACCGCGCTCGTCCCGGGGGTGTGGCCGCGCCCGGGCCAGGAGGTGTCCGTGCGGGTACGCGCCACGGCGGCCGGGGGCCGCGCGATCGACCAGACGATCCTCGACGCCTACCGCGCCGGCTGAGGCGCCGCGCCGGCTCCGGGCGAACCCCGGGGCCGGCGCGGTGTCCGGCGGTGGAGAACCTCTCCCGCGCCCCGAAAAATGAGCGAACGGTCGTGCTACCTTCTCTTCATGAAGCCCGTCGTCACCGCGCTCACCGGCAAGCTCCTCAACGCCACCGCCGCCGTTCTCCCCGGCCTCGCGGGCCGCGGCGCCCTCGTCCTCTACCGCTATCCGCGCGCCGACCGCTCGTGCACCGCCGCCGAACGCCGGCTGCTCGCCGGCGCGTTCACCGGCAGCCTCACCGTGGCCGGCAAGAACGTGGTCACGTACTGCTGGGGCGACGGCGAGCGGCCCGTGCTGCTGGTGCACGGCTGGCGCTCGCGGGCCGCGCACTTCGCGCCGTACATCGACGCGCTGCGGGCCGCCGGCTACACACCCGTCGCCTTCGACGCCCCCGCCCACGGCGCGTCCGAGGGACGCCGCACGACCGTGCTGGAGTACCGCGAGATCATCGCGGCGCTGTACGCGGAGCACGGCCGGTTCGAGGCCGTCGTGGCGCACTCCCTGGGCGGCTCAGCCGCCTTCCTCGCGCTCCGCGGCGCCGCCGCGGCGGACCGGCTGGTGGTCGTCTCCGGGGTCGCCGACTTCGACCACGTCGTCGACGTGTTCTGCGCCGGCCTCGGGCTCGGGCCCCGGGTGAAGGCCGCGCTCCGGCGCCGCATCGAGACCGACATGTTCCCCGGCGAGCACGACCTGTGGCGGCGCTTCGACGTCACGCACCGGCCGGACGAGGTCGTGCTGCCGATCCTGCTCGTCCACGACGAGAAGGACCGCATGGTCTCGGCCCGGCAGGCCGACAAGACCGCCGCGGCCTACGGCGACCGCGTCCGGCAGCACCGCACCAGCGGCCTCGGCCACCGGCGCATCCTGGCCGACCCCGGCGCGGTGCGCACGGCGCTGGAGTTCGTCTCAGCCGGGGAGCGCGTCCGGGACTGAGTCCGGGTCCGTGGCCGACGCGCGCAGCCGGCTCACGACGGCGGTGTCCGCCAGGTCGTACGCGTCCGGGGCGCCGTGCAGCAGCGACAGCAGGTTGGCGTGCTCCAGCAGCGCGATCAGCTCGAACGCGAGCCGGTCCGGGTCGGTCTCCGGCCGCAGCTCGCCGGCCGCGCGGGCCTCCTCGGCCGTCTGCGCCACGTACGCCGTCCAGTCGCGGAGCGCCGCGGCCACCGCGTCGTGCACGGGACCGCCGCGGGAGGCGAACTCGGCCGCCGCGCCGTAGAAGAAGCAGCCCCCGGGGAAGACGCGCTCGCGCGAATAGGCCAGCCAGCGGTCGCAGAGCGCGCGCAGCCGCCCGACGCCCGGCGGCAGGTCCGCCACGGGCACCACCACGGCCCGGGCGAACACCGCACCCGCCGCCCGCACGGTCGCGAGCTGCAACTCCTCCTTGGAGCCGAAGAGCGCGAAGACCCCGCTCTTGCTCAGCCCCAGCTCGCCCGCGATCCGGCCCAGGGACAACCCCTCCAGGCCCTCCACCGAGGCGATGTCCATCGTCCGCCGCAGCACGAGCCGGCGCGTCTGGTTGCCGCGCTCGACCCGCCCGTCCACCCGCGTACCGGCCACCGTAGCTCGCCTCCTTCAGGTACCGGTCAGTCTACTGACCGGCGCCTGCCGTCCGCGGCCCCCAGCGCGGGGCCCGGCGCCGGGGGACCGATCCCGGCCGTGCCCGGCACACTGGTCGGTACGGGTGACACACGGACCGCGACCGAGGAGCTGACGGGGCTGTGGTTCTCCACCTTCGCCGAGGACGGGCCGAGGGCCACGCGCGCGGACGGACCGCTCGCGGGCGGCTGCCACGGGGGGCGCGGGTCATAGCGGCCGGCGCCGCCGTGGCCGGGGTGCTGCTGGTGAGCGGGGTGTGGGCGGCGCTGCGGGACGAGGAGCGCGGCTCAGGGGAGCGGCTGCCGGACGCCGGCCTGGTCCACTTCGCGTCCGGCCACGGCTACGAGCCGGTGCGCACGGTGCTGCGCTCCCGCGCGGACGTCGCCGCCTTCGCCGAGCGGTTCCCGGCGGCGGCGCTGGGCGGCGGAGCGGCGGCCCGGCTGGCCGGCCGGGACTTCGGCGCCGAGGCGCTGGTCGCCTTCGCCTGGAGCACCGGGTGCACGCGCGCGGACTCCGCCGGCCTGCACAGCTCGGCCGAGGACGGCCTCTTCGTGCTGCCCGCCGACACCACGGCGTACCGGAAGTGCTCCGAGCGCTGGGACGTGCTCGCCGTGTTCGCGGTGCCGCGGGAGCGGGCGCCGCGCGACGTCGAGCTGCAGGGCGCGGCGCCGGACCCGCCCGGCCTTCAGGGCTCCCGCGGCCCGGCTGTCAACGCTCCCCTTCGAAGACGCAGAACTCGTTGCCCTCGGGGTCGGCCATGACGTGCCAGGAGATCTCGCCGTCGCGCCGGCGGACCATCGTCGCCCCCAGCGCCCGCAGCTCCGCCGGGTCGCCCCAGACGTCGAGGTGCATCCGGTTCTTCACCGTCTTCGCCTCCGGGACGGGGTTCATCCAGATGAGCGGGCCGCGCCCGGCCGGGTCGTGGATGGGCACCGGCCACTCGCTCGGCCGCGGCTCGCCGCGGTCCGGCCGGCGGGCGTAGCCCAGGGCGGTGCACCACCAGTCGGCGAGCGCCTGGTGGTCCCGGGCGTCCAGCGCAAGATCCTTGAAGCGTGCGGGCATGGAGGCGATCCTAGACCCGGCTCCGCCCACCCCCGGTCCGTGAAACGCCGCGCCGCCCCCCGGCCGGAAGAGCCGGAGTCCCCCGGGTAGTCCTTGAGGCGGAGGCCGGGATATCCGTATGCAGGCGGACGCGGGGGCCGAGTCCGCCTGCATACGGTTTCCGGTGTGACCGAGACCTTCCGTAAGTCGATCCAGGGCGGCCTGACCGTACTGCAGCACGAGCTGATCTCCGGCGCCGTCCGGGCCCGGCCGCTGCGCCCGCTGTCCACCGACGGTCCCGGCTGGGCCGCCTTCCCCGCCGAGGTGCGGCGCGTCCTGCGCTGGCTGGTGCACATCGTGGTCGTCGGCTTCGCCGCCGCCATGCTCTGGCTGAGCTACGCGCTGTACGAGGGGCAGTACTCCTACGACGGCCCCTACTGGAGCGGGGAGCTGAGCCTGCTGCTGGGCCTGACGGCGGCCGTCCCGCTGCTGCTGGTGCTGATCCAGCCGATCGCCGCCTGGTGGCTGTCCCTCGCGGGCGTGTTCGTGGTGGCGGCGTCCGGTCTGGACACCAACGCCTGGCCGTTCGCGGAGCCGGCGTTCCCCTCGCACATGGCGGTGATGGTGGTGGTGGCGCTGCGCAGCCGGCCGGTGGCGTCGGCCGCGGTCTGGGCGGCCACCCTCGCCGTGGGCATCCTGGTGTCGACCGTCGCCTCCCCCAGGTCCTGGGAGGACGACAACGTCGGCGTCTTCGCCGTCTGGTCGGCCGTCGCCATCGGCGGGGCGCTCCTGCTGCGTGCCTTCCTGGAGGCCCGCAACCGGGCGGCCGCCAGCGACGACGCCACCCTGGCGGAGAGATCGAAGCGCACCGTGCTGGAGGAGCGCACCACCATCGCGCGCGAGTTGCACGACGTGGTCGCGCACCACATGTCCGTCATCGCCATCCAGGCGGAGGCGGCGCCGTACCGGGTGGAGAACATCCCGCCCGAGCTGGCCGCCTCCTTCGGCACCATCCGCGAGAACGCGGTCGCCGCGCTCGGCGAACTGCGCCGCGTGCTCGGGGTGATACGCGTCGCCGACTTCGAGAGCTACGACGCGCCGGAGGCCCCCCAGCCCACCCTGGACGCCCTCGACGCCCTGCTGGACAACGTCCGCGAGGCGGGGCTCCCGGTGGAGAAGGTCGTCGCCGGTGCCCGGCGGGACCTGCCACCGGGCGTCGAGCTGTCCGCGTTCCGCGTCATCCAGGAGGCGCTCAGCAACGCGCTCCGGCACTCGCCGGGCGCCGACACCCGCGTCGAACTCGCCTACGTCCTGGGCGGCCTGGGGCTGCGCGTGGTCAACGGGCCCGCGGTCGCCGACGAGGCGTCCGGGACCGCGTCCGTGCCCGCCGGGAGCGGCTCGGGGCACGGGATCACCGGGATGCGCGAGCGCGTCGCCGTGCTGGACGGGGAGATGACGGCCGGTCCGACGCCGGACGACGGCTACGAGGTCGTCGTCTTCCTGCCCGCGCCCGCCCTCGTGGAGCAGCCGGCCGCGGCGGAGGAGGACGCGTGACCATCCGGGTGCTCATCGTCGACGACCAGGAAATGGTCCGCGAAGGCTTCTCCGTTCTGCTCGGCGCTCAGCCGGACATCGAGGTCGCCGGCGAGGCCGGCGACGGGCAGCAGGCCGTCGCGAAGGTCGCGGAACTGCGGCCGAACGTCGTGCTCATGGACGTCCGGATGCCGAACGTCAACGGCCTTGAGGCCACCCGGCGGATCGTCGCCGCCGATGCCGACGCCAAGGTCCTGGTGCTGACCACCTTCGACCAGGACGAGTACGTCTACCAGGCGCTCCGCGCCGGGGCGAGCGGGTTCCTGCTCAAGGACGCCTCCGCCGGCCAGCTGGCCGAAGCGGTACGGATCGTCGCCGCGGGCGAAGCGCTGCTCGCGCCCACCGTCACCAAACGCCTGATCGGCACCTTCGCCGAAAGCGCCGTCTCCGGCGCCGGCGCGGTCCTGGCGCCGCGCACCCGGATCGCCGACCTGACCGAGCGCGAGACGGAGGTGCTCACCCACATCGCCCGCGGCCTGTCCAACGCGGAGATCGCCGCGCAGCTGGTCGTCGCCGAGTCGACCGTCAAGACCCACGTCGGGCGCATTCTGGAGAAGCTCGGCCTGCGCGACCGCACCCAGGCGGCGGTGTACGCCTACGAGGCCCGGCTGGTGACGCCGTCGCCCTGACGCCCACCGTGCGCTGACCGGCCGCATCCTCCGCTTCACCCTTCACCTTTCACCTTTCACCCTTCACCTTTCGCCCCGGCCACCGGCCGCTTCCCTCCCTTCGCGATGCCGAAAACGGCACGAAGGCGACCCCGGACACGCGCACCGGCCGACGGCCCCGCGCGGTGCCCGCCGACTCCCATGCCCTGAGCGAGGAGGCCTCATGGCCGTCGACCACCGTCCCCGCACGCCCGCGCCCCTGCTCGTCCCACCGGCCCGCAAGGGCGGCCCGGCGGCCGCACGCCCGCGTGCGGCCGCCGTCGTCCTGATCCCCGTCGCGCTGACCCTGGTCCTCGGGCTGTGGGGGCTGCGCCGGCAGGGCACGATGTGGCGCGACGAGGCCGTCACGTACGACATGGCGCAGCGCGGCCCCGCCGCGCTGCTGCACGTCCTGGACGACTACGACGTCGTGCACGGCCTGTACTACCTGCTGATGCAGGGGGTGTTCGCGGTGTGCGGCGACGGCCTCGTCCCCCTGCGGCTGCCGTCGGTGCTGGCCATGGCGGCTGCCGCCGCCGGCGTGGCCGTGCTCGGCCGCATGCTGGCCGGCCCGGGCACCGGACTCGCCGCGGGCGCGGTCTTCGCGCTGCTGCCCGACGTCCAGCGGTACGCGCAGGAGGGACGCTCGTACGCGCTGGTGTGCGCCGCCGTGGTGTGGGCGACCGTGCTGTTCGTCCGCGCCGCCCACGAGCGGCGCACCGGCCCGTGGGCCGGCTACGCCGCGCTGTCGCTGGCGGCGTGCCTGCTGCACGAGTTCGCCTTCCTGGCCGTGCTCGCCCACGGGGTGGCGGCACTCGCGGCCCGGGTACCCGGCGGCGTGCTGCGCGCCTGGGGCGCGGCGGCGGGTGTTGTGGCCGTGGGCCTCGCGCCGCCGGCGGTGATCAGCGCCGGACAGACCGAACAGGTGGCGTGGATCGGCCCGCCCGACGCTCTCACCTGGCTGGGCGTCGTCGCGGTGGCGGCGCTGGCCCTGGCCTGTGCGGCGACGGTCGGCGGGCCGGTGGCGTCGGTGGCCCTGCCGCTGGCGCTCGTGCCGACGGCGGTTCTCCTGCTGCTGTCGCCCGTCGCGTCCTTGTTCGTGGACCGCTACGTCGTCTACTCCGACGCCGGGCTGGCGCTGCTGACGGGTGCCGCGCTGCACTCCGCGTGGCGCCGCGGCGTCCCGCTGCGCGCGGGGGCGGCGGCCGTCGCGGCGGTGGTGGCGGCGACCCTGCTGGTTCCGGTCGGCCAGCACCTGCGGTCGCCCGAGAGCCGGCAGGACGACCTGGCCGCCGTCGCCGCCGCCGTGCGGGCGTCGTCGGCTCCGGGCGACGGGCTGCTCTTCGCTCCGGCCCGCCGCCGGGTCTGGACGCTGTCCGGCGCCCCCGCCTACCGCGGCCTGACCGACCTGGCCCTGCGCGCGGACCCGCGTGCCTCCGACACCCTGTACGGCACCGAACTGCCGCCGGCCGCCATCCGCGCGCGCATGCTCGACGCCCGGCGCATCATCGTGCTCCACGACCCGCCGGGGCAGCCCCTCGACGACAGCCGGGCGGAGCGCGTCAAACGGGCCACCCTCCGCACCGACTTCGAACGCTGCGCCACCACCGGCGTCCACGGCGCCCGCGTCACCCTCTACGCACGCCCCGGCGCCTGCGCCGGTACCGGGCCGCCCGCGCGTGGTCAGCGGTAGAGCAGGTACCGCCGGCGGCGGCGGGTGAAGTCCGCCAGCTCGTTCCGCCAGGCGCCCACGACCTCGGCGACGTCCCGGCCCTCGTCGATCATCGTGCGCAGCCGCGCCGAGCCCGACAGCTTGTCGATCCAGTACGGCCGCTCCGGGTCCCAGCTGTCCTGCCGCCAGGCGAACTCCGGGTAGCGGCGGGCCTCGACGAGCATCGCCACGGCCGTCGTCACCGGCTCGTAGCGCCGCCGGTCGACGACGTGGACCTGTACGCCCGCGCACGTCTCGCCCACGTGCTTGCCGAAGGTGGGCACGAAGTACGCCTCGCGGAACTCCACCCCCGGCAGCCCGCGGGCGCCCAGCCGGTCGCTGTAGCGGTAGTCGAGGTACGGCGCGCCGATCCACTCGAACGGGCGGGTGGTGCCGCGGCCCTCGGAGAGGTTGGTGCCCTCGAAGAAGCAGGTGCCCGCGTACGCCAGCGCGGTGTCGGCCGTCGGCATGTTCGGCGACGGCGGCACCCAGGGCCAGTCGCCGTCCTGCGCGAACGACTCCGGGTCCCAGCCCCGTACCCGTACGACGTCCAGCTCCACCCGGCCGCCGGCGCCCTCGTCGGGCAGCAGCTCGCCGTTGAAGTAGCGGGCCAGCTCGCCGACGGTCATGCCGTGCTGCTGGACGATCGGCTTGAGGCCGACCCCGGAGGTGAACTCCGGGGTCATCATGGCGCCGTCGGCGCGGCGGCCGATCGGGTTGGGGCGGTCGAGGACGACGAAGGCGGCGCCGGTGTCGCGGGCGGCGGCCATCGCGCGGTACATCGTCCAGATGTAGGTGTAGAAGCGCGCGCCGACGTCCTGGATGTCGAAGACGATCGTGTCCGCGCCGGCCTTGGTGAACAGCTCCGCCAGCTTCGCGGCGTCCGCGCCGTACGCGTCGTAGACCGTCAGGCCCGTGCGCGGGTCGATGGTCTCCGGCTCCGCCTCGCCGGCCTGCGCGCTGCCGCGGAAGCCGTGCTCGGGGCCGAAGACGCCGGCGATGTCGAGGTCGCCGGAGGCGTGCATGGAGTCGACGACGTGGCGGGTGTCGCCCAGCACGCCGGTCGGGTTGCTGACGATGCCCAGCCGGCGGTCGCGCAGCATGGACCAGCCCCGCGCGGCGGCGGCGTCGGCGCCGGGCAGCACCCTGCCGGGGCGCCCGGCGCCGCGGGCGTGCGCGGTGCCCGGCGCCGCGCCGGCGAGCAGGGGGACGGCCGCGCCCGCGGCGGTGCCGGTCAGGAGCGTACGGCGGGACGGTGCGGAAGGTCTCGGCATGGCGGAGAAGCTAACCGACGGCGGGGAGGGAGAACAGGGTCCGGGCCGGTTGCCAGTGGTGTACAGCTCTGGTGGCGGGAGCCGGCCGAGGGGTGCCGCGGGGTGTCAGCCCGTGGCGAGCACGACCTCCAGCGTCCGCGGCCCGTGCACGCCCTCCACCCGGTCCAGTTCGATGTCGCTGGTAGCCGAGGGCCCCGAGATCCACGTCAGCGGCCGGGCCGGGTCCAGCCGCTCCATCGCCTGCGGCAGCGAGTCCACGACCTGCTCCGGCACCCGCACCACGCACACGTGGTGGTCCGGGATCAGCGTGATCCGCCGCCGGCCCTGCCCGGGCCCGGCGTCCAGCACGATCGTGCCGGTCTCCGCGACGGCCAGCGCGCAGCCCGTGAGCACGCTGTCGACGGCGTCCAGGTCGTACGGTGTGCTCGCGGCCCGGTCGTGGACGCGGGTGGCGTCGACGGCCGCCAGCCACCGCGGCGGCAGCCCGGCCGGCACCAGCAGGGTATTCGTGCCCCGTTCGGCGAACAGCCGCATGAGCAGCTCCGGCAGCCCGTCGTCGTCCGTACGGTGCACGCGGGCACGGTAGTCGGCGAGGTTCTCCGCGAGCAGGTCCGCGGACTCGGCGGGGGAGCGGTCGCCGTGCACCCGCAGGTAGTCGCGGGGCACCGGCGGCGCCGGGGTGCCCGCGGTGTCGCGGGTGGCGGCCCGTACCCGCGCGAGGATCGTCTCCCGGCTGCTCATGCCGTCCGCCTTCCCCGCACTCACGATCCCTCGCCCCGGGTGCGCTTCCACCACGCGCGGAACGACTCCCGGGGCACCGGCGGCAGTTCGCGCGTCGCCGACCACGCCCGCCCCGGGCCCGGCAGCCGGCGCGGGTGCAGGCGCCGGGTGCCGGTCGTGGCGCGCAGCGCCGCGCCGTAGGCGCGCGGGTGTTCCATCGTCCAGCGCGCCGCCCGCATCGCCGCGCGCTCCGCGGCGTGTCCCTTCGCCGGCCTGACGACGGTCTTCGTGCCGCGCACGGTGTACGCGCCGCCCTCGGCGACCCGGGTGCGCAGGTGCACCAGCACCTCGGGGATGTCGATCGCGACCGGGCACACCTCGTAGCACGCGCCGCACAGCGTCGAGGCGTACGGCAGCGAGGCGTCCAGCGCGCTCGCGGTGCCGCGCAGCTGCGGGGTGAGGATCGCCCCGATCGGGCCGGGGTAGGCGGAGCCGTACGCGTGCCCGCCGGCGCGCTCGTACACCGGGCAGACGTTGAGACACGCCGAGCACCTGATGCACCGGAGCGCCTGGCGTCCGACCCGGTCGGACAGCGTGTCGGTGCGTCCGTTGTCCAGCAGCACGAGGTGGAAGTCCCGGGGCCCGTCGCCCTCCGAGGGGCCCGTCCAGGTGCTCGTGTACGGGTTCATCCGCTCGGCGGTCGAGGAGCGCGGCAGCAGCTGCAGGAAGACCTCCAGGTCCCGCCAGGTCGGCACCACCTTCTCGATGCCCACCACGGAGATCAGCGTCTCCGGCAGCGTCAGGCACATCCGGCCGTTGCCCTCGGACTCCAGCACCACCATCGTGCCGGTCTCGGCGACCATGAAGTTCGCCCCGGAGATCCCGACCCGGGCGCCGAGGAACTTCTCCCGCAGGTGCAGCCGCGCCGCCTCGGCCAGCTCGGCGGGCCGGTCGCCGAGCCCGGCGGGCGCGGGCCGGCCCCGGTCGCCCATGCGGTCGCGGAAGATGTCGCGGATCTCGCCGCGGTTCCGGTGGATGGCGGGCACCAGGATGTGCGACGGCAGGTCGTCGCCGAGCTGCACGATCAGCTCCGCGAGGTCCGTCTCGTACGCGCTGATGCCGGCCGCGGCCAGCGCCTCGTTCAGCCCGATCTCCTGCGTGGCCATCGACTTGACCTTGACGACCTCGTCCGCGCCGGTGTCCCGGACCAGCCGGGTGACGATCGCGTTCGCCTCCGCGGCGTCCACGGCCCAGTGCACGTGCCCGCCGGCGGCGGTCACCGCCGCCTCCAGCTGCTCCAGATAGCGGTCCAGGTGGCGCAGCGTGTCGTCCTTGACGGCGGCTCCCGCGGCACGCAGCCGGTCCCAGTCCGGCAGCTCGGCGACGGCCGCCGCGCGCTTGGCGCGGATGGTGTGCGTCGCGTGCGTGAGGTTGCCGCGCAGCGTGGCGTCCGCGGTGGCCGCGGCGGCGGACCGCGGGAAGGTCGCGGGACGCCGGCGCGGCAAGCCGAGGAACGTACGGGCCGCACCGGGCCCCGGGGCGTCGGTCACCAGACCGCTCCTTCCGTGCTCGCCAGGATCTCGGCGATGTGCACCGGCCGGACCGGCGAGCCGCGGCGCGCCAGCGTGCCGCCGATGTGCATCAGGCACGAGTTGTCCGCCGCGCACACCGCCTGCGCGCCCGACTCCTCCACGTGCCGCGCCTTGTCGGCGCCCATCGCCGCCGAGACCGCCGGGTTCTTCAGCGCGAACGTGCCGCCGAACCCGCAGCACTCCTCGGCGCCGTCCAGCTCACGCAGCGTCAGCCCCTCCACCCGCTCCAGCAGCCGCCGCGGCCGGTCGCCCAGCCCCAGCACCCGCAGTCCGTGACAGGTCGGATGATAGGTGACCGTGTGCGGGTAGTACGCCCCGACGTCGGTCACGTCGAGCACGTCGGTGAGGAACTCGGTCAGCTCGTACGTGCGCGGCGCGACGGCCGCCGCCGCGGGCTCGCCGAGGCGCGGGTAGTTGTCGCGGACCATCGCCGCGCACGAGCCGGACGGCACCACGACGTACTCGTAGTCCTCGAAGACGCCCGCGAAGCGGCGCGCCAGCGGCACGGTCTCGCGCCGGTAGCCGGTGTTGAACTGAGCCTGTCCGCAGCACGACTGGGCCTCGGGGAAGTCCACCGAGACCCCCAGCCGCTCCAGCAGCGCCACCGTCGCCCGTCCGGTGCCCGGGTAGAGCGTGTCGTTGACACACGTCACGAAGAGCGCAACGCGCATTCCGCTTCCTCCCACGCCGATTCGTCGCCGCCGGGTTCATACTCCCTCAGCGACTGCGTTCTGTGAAGCAGAGATCGGATGTCTGACAGCGTGCCGTCGATCGCGCCGGCCGCCCGCGCCTGTACCAGGACGTTGCCGAGCGCCGCCGCCTCGACCGGTCCCGCCACCACCGGCAGCCCGCAGGCGTCCGCCGTCAGCCGGCACAGCAGCTCGTTGCGAGCGCCGCCGCCGACGACGTGCACCACGCGCACCGTACGCCCCGACAGCCGCTGCGCGTCGGCCACGGCGCGGCGGTGCGCCAGGGCGAGCGAGTCGAGCACGCAGCGCACGGTCTCCGCCGCCGTGCGCGGCGCCGGCCGCCCCGCCCGCCGGCACGCCGCCGCGATCCGCTCCGGCATCCGGCCCGGCGCGAGGAACTCCGGGTCGCCGGCGTCCACGTACGAGCGCAGCCGCGGCGCCGCGGCGGCCTCGGCCAGCAGCGTGTCCAGCTCGTACGCGCGCCCCTCGGCAGCCCAGGTGCGCCGGCACTCCTGCAGCAGCCACAGGCCCATGATGTTGCGGAGGTAGCGCACGGTGCCGTCCACGCCCAGCTCGTTGGTGAAGTTGGCGGCGCGGCCGGCCTCGGTGAGCACCGGCGCGTCCAGCTCGACGCCGGCCAGCGACCAGGTGCCGGTGGCGATGTACGCGAAGTCCGCGTCCCGCGCCGGGACGCCGACGACGGCAGAGGCGGTGTCGTGCGAGCCGACCGCCCTCACGGGCACCGGGCCGGTCAGGCCGGTCTCCTCCAGCACCGCGGGCAGCAGCTCGCCTGCCGGGTCGCCGGGGCGGCGCAGCGGCGGGAAGAGCCCGAGGTCGACGCCCGCGGCCTCGGCGACGCGCCGGGAGAAGGTGCCCGTGCGCGGGTCGAGCAGCGCGGTGGTGGAGGCGTTGGTCAGCTCGGTGCCGGCCCGGCCGGTCAGCCAGTACGCGACGAGGTCGGGGATGAGCAGCAGTCGGCGGGCCGCGGCCAGCGCGGGCGTGCCGCGGGCGGCGAGGAGCTGGTAGACGGTGTTGAACGGCAGGTGCGCAAGGCCCGTCGCCCGGTACAGCTCCGCCGCGGGCAGCACGGCGGCCAGCTTCGCCGCCATGCCCTCGGTGCGCGTGTCGCGGTAGTGCACCGGGTTGCCGATGAGCGCGCCGGAGGCGTCGAGCAGCCCGTAGTCGACGGCCCAGGAGTCGACGCCGACGCCGGCGAGCCGTCCCCCCGCGCGCTGTCCCGCCGCGCGCAGTCCGTCGAGCACGCCGGCGTAGAGGGCGAGGACGTCCCAGTGGAGGGTGCCGGCCAGCCGCACGGGGCGGTTGGGGAAGCGGTGCACCTCCTCCAGGTGCAGCTCGCCGCCGCCGGCCCGGCCGAGCATCACGCGCCCGCTGGCGGCGCCGAGGTCGACGGCCGCGAACGGCGGCGCGTCCCCGGCCGCGCCGCCGCCCGCCCCCGGCCCGTACGCTCCGCTCACCGCAGGAACGCCGCGGCCACGCCCGCGTCCACGGGGATGTGCAGCCCGGTCGTGTGGCTCAGCTCGCCGGCCGTCAGCGCGAACACCGCGTTCGCCACGTGCTCCGGCAGCACCTCCCGCTTCAGCAGCGTCCGCTGCGCGTAGAACTCGCCGAGCTTCTCCTCCGGCACCCCGTACACCGCCGCCCGCTGGGCGCCCCAGCCGCCGGCGAAGATGCCGGAGCCGCGCACGACGCCGTCGGGGTTGACGCCGTTGACGCGCACGCCCAGCCCGCCCAGCTCGGCGGCGAGCAGCCGCACCTGGTGCGCCTGGTCGGCCTTGGCGGCCCCGTAGGCGATGTTGTTCGGCCCGGCGAACACGCCGTTCTTGGAGGCGATGTAGACGATGTCGCCGCCCATGCCCTGCGCGGCGAGCACCCGCGCGGCCTCCCGGGAGACGAGGAACGAGCCGCGCGCCATGATGGCGTGCTGGGTGTCCCAGTCCGCGGCCGTGGTCTCCGCCAGCGGCTTGGAGACCGAGATCCCGGCGTTGTTGACGACGAGGTCGACGCCGCCGAACGCGCGCACCGCGGCCCGGAACGCCGCCGCGATCTGCTCCTCGTCGGTGACGTCCACCACCGCCGCGACAGCCCGGTCCGGCCCGCCCAGCTCCGCGGCGACCGCCTCGGCGGCGTCGGCGTCCCGGTCGGCGACGACGACGCACGCGCCCTCCGCGACCAGCCGGCGGGCGATGGCCCGGCCGATGCCCGAGCCGGCGCCGGTGACCAGCGCCACCCGGGTCGCGAGCGGCTTCGGCGGCGGCATGCGGCGCAGCTTGGCCTCCTCCAGCTCCCAGTACTCGATGCGGAACTTCTCCGCCTCGGGGATGGGGGTGTAGGAGGACACGGCCTCGGCGCCGCGCATCACGTTGACCGCGTTGACGTAGAACTCGCCCGCCACCCGCGCGGTCTGCTTGTCCTTGCCGAAGCTGAACATCCCGACGCCGGGCACGAGGACGATCGCCGGGTCGGCGCCGCGCATGGGCGGCGAGCCGGCGTCGGCGTGCCGCTCGTAGTAGGCGCGGTAGTCCTCGCGGTACGCGGTGTGCAGCTCCCGCAGCCGGGCGACGGCCTCGTCGAGCGGCGCGTCCGGCGGCAGGTCGAGGACCAGCGGGCGGACCTTGGTGCGCAGGAAGTGGTCGGGGCAGGAGGTGCCGAGCGCGGCCAGCCGCGGGTGCGCCTCGCGGGCCAGGAAGTCCAGCACGGCGTCGGCGTCGGTGAAGTGGCCGACCTGCGGCCGGTCGGCGGACGCCAGCCCCCGGATCACCGGCGCCAGCGCCGCGGCCCGCTCCCGGCGTTCCGGGGCGGGCAGCGGCCCGTAGCCCTCGACGAGCGGGCCGAACGGGTCGGGGCGCCCCTGCTCGGCGAGGAACCGCTCGGCGGTGCGGATGATCTCCAGCGAGTTGCGCTCGCACTCCGCGGAGTCCTTGCCCCACGCCGTGATGCCGTGGCCGCCGAGGACCACGCCGATCGCCCCGGGGTGCGCCTCGTACACGGCCGCGATGTCCAGGCCGAGCTGGAAGCCGGGCCGCCGCCACGGCACCCACACCACCCGCTCGCCGAAGCACCGCCGGGTCAGCTCCTCGCCGTCCGCGGCGCAGGCCAGCGCGATGCCGGAGTCGGGATGGAGGTGGTCGACGTGCGGGGCGCCGACCAGGCCGTGCATGGCGGTGTCGATCGACGGCGCTGTTCCTTCTCCCCCCGGGAGCCATCCCCTCCCGTGCAGGCAGTGGTCGAACGCCGCGACCATCTCGTCCTCGCGGTCCACCCCCGGGTACGTGCCCGCCAGCGCCCGCAGCCGGTCGAGACGCAGCACCGCGAGGCCCGCGGCCGTCAGCGTGCCGAGGTCGCCGCCGGAGCCCTTGACCCACATCAGCTCCACGTCGCCCCCGGTCACCGGGTCGGTCGCGGTGCCCTTCGCGGAGGCGTTGCCGCCCGCGTAGTTGGTGTTGCGCGGGTCGGCCCCCAGCCGGTGCGCCCGCTGGAGCAGGGCGTCCACCGGGTCGTACGCGCCCGCCGGCTCCCGCACCCCGCTCACGCGCCCCACCCCGCCTGCGTGCCGCCGACCCGCTCCGCGACGATCCGCTCGGCCCACCCCGAGCGGCGGTACGCGGCCACCGGGTCCGGGTCGAGCCCCATCTCCTCGCGCACCTCGGCCAGCAGCGGCCGCACGTCGGTGTTGTAGGCGTCCATCAGTACGGCGTTGGCGCCGAGCACGTCGCCGTCGCGCTGGGCGGCGGCCAGCGCCTCGCGGTCGACCAGCAGCGCCTTGGCCGTGGCCTCCTGGACGTTCATCACCGAGCGGATGATCGCGGGGATCTTCGGCTCGATGTTGTGGCACTGGTCGAGCATGAAGGCCACGTCCGGCCCGAACCCCCCGCCCCGTACGACCTCGTACATGAGGCGGAACAGCTGGAAGGGGTCGGCCGCGCCGACCATCAGGTCGTCGTCGGCGTAGAAGCGGGAGTTGAAGTCGAAGCCGCCGAGCTTCCCCTCCCGCAGCAGCATCGCCACGATGAACTCGATGTTGGTGCCCGGCGCGTGGTGCCCGGTGTCCACCACCACCTGCGCCCGGTCGCCCAGGCGCAGGCAGTGCGCGTACGCCGTGCCCCAGTCCGGCACGTCCATGTGGTAGAACGCCGGCTCGAACAGCTTGTACTCCAGCAGCATCCGCTGCCCCTCGCCGAGCCGCTCGTACACCGCGGCCAGCGCCTCGGCCAGCCGGTCCTGGCGCTCGCGCACGTCGTCCTGGCCGGGGTAGTTGGTGCCGTCGGAGAACCACAGCTTCAGGTCCCGCGAGCCGGTGGCGTCCATGATGTCGACGCACTCCATCAGGTGCGCCAGCGCCTTGCGCCGCACCGCGGGGTCCGGGTGGGTGACCGAGCCCAGCTTGTAGTCGTCGTCCTGGAAGACGTTGGCGTTGATCGCGCCGAGCCGGAGCCCCCGCTCCTTCGCGTACGCCGCGAGCGCCGCGTAGCCGTCGGCGCCCGTCACCCGGTCCCAGGGGATGTGCAGCGCGACGGACGGCGCCACGCCGGTGTGCTCGTGCACCCGGGCGGCGTCGTCCAGTTTCTCCTGGGGAGTGCGCGGCACGCCCGGCTGCGCGAAGACCTTGAAGCGTGTGCCTGAGTTTCCGTACGCCCAGGACGGCGTCTCGACTGCCTGGGACCTGAGTGCCGCTTTCACGGTCATCGCGAAGCCTTTCCGCGCGGGTGTCGCTGGTCGTGTGGGTGGGGGTCAGTCAGTCATGAATCGTTTCAGATCATGAAGTTAGGGAGGTATGGACGGGCTGTCAAGAGGGTTGCGGAGGAGGAGGCGTTGACCGGAAAGTTTCCACGTCTGACCCATTGACGTGCCTGTTGGGAGGGGTCTAGCTTCCGTGAAAACTCATTGAAACCTTTCATGAACTGCCGACCGCAACGGTGCTGACCATGACAGAAGTGCCCGTCCTGGCCGCGCACGGCCTGAGCAAGTCCTTCGGGGCCGTACGCGCCCTGCAGGACGTCTCCCTCACGCTGCACGCCGGCGAGGCGCACGCCCTCGCCGGCGAGAACGGCGCGGGGAAGTCCACCCTCATCAAGATTCTCGCCGGAGTACACCGCCCCGACACCGGCCAACTGCTCCTCGACGACGCCCCGGTGGCCTTCCACGGCCCGGCCGACGCCCGCGACGCGGGCATCGCCGTGATCTACCAGGAACCCACGCTCTTCCCCGACCTGTCCATCGCCGAGAACATCTTCATGGGCCGCCAGCCCCGCCGTACGCTGCGCCGCATCGACCGCTCCGCGGTCCGCGACGCCACCGCCGCGCTCATGCGCCGCCTCGGCGTCGACCTCGACCCCGGCCGCCCGGCGCGCGGGCTGTCCATCGCCGACCAGCAGATCGTGGAGATCGCCAAGGCGCTGTCGTTCGACGCCCGCGTCCTGATCATGGACGAGCCCACCGCCGCGCTCACCGGCAGCGAGACCGCCCGGCTCTTCGCCGTCGTCGAGGCGCTGCGCGCCGAGGGCGCCGCCGTGCTCTTCATCTCGCACCGGCTGGCGGAGGTCTTCCGGCTCTGCCGGCGGGTCACCACGCTGCGCGACGGCCGCCGGGTCGCCACCGACGAGGTCGAGGCGCTCACCGAGGACGACCTCGTCCGCCGCATGGTCGGCCGCGACCTGGACGAGCTGTACCCCAAGCAGGAGGCCGAGCTGGGCGGGACCGCGCTGTCCGTGCGGCGCCTCACCCGCGAAGGCGTCTTCCACGACGTCTCCTTCGACGTCCGCCGCGGCGAGATCGTCGCGCTCGCCGGCCTCGTCGGCGCCGGCCGGAGCGAGGTCGTCCAGGCCGCGTTCGGCGTGGACACCCCCGACGCCGGCGAGGTGCACGTGGCCGGCCGCCCGCTGCGCCGCGGCTCACCCACCGCCGCCATGGACGCGGGCGTCGCCCTCGTCCCCGAGGACCGGCGCCAGCGCGGCCTGGTCATGGAGATGTCCATCGAGCGCAACATCGGTCTCACCGGCCTGGGCCGCCTCGGCTCCGCCGGCCTCGTCCAGCGCACGCTGGAGCGCGGCCGGGCGGCCGACTGGGCCGCACGGCTGCGGCTGAAGTACGGGCGGCTCACCGACGACGTCGGCGTGCTCTCCGGCGGCAACCAGCAGAAGGTGGTGCTCGCCAAGTGGCTGGCCACCGAGCCGACGGTGCTCATCGTCGACGAGCCGACCCGCGGCATCGACGTCGGCACCAAGGCCGAGGTGCACCGGCTGCTCTCCGAACTGGCCGCGGGCGGGCTGGCCGTCCTCATGGTCTCCTCCGACCTGCCCGAGGTCCTCGGCATGGCCGACCGCGTGCTCGTCATGCACGAGGGCCGCCTCGTCGCCGAGATCCCGCGCGCCGAGGCCACCGAGGAGTCGGTGATGACGGCCGCGACCGGCCGCGGCACCGGGGAGGCGGCGGCATGAGCACCACCGTGCAGAAGACCGGGCCCGCCCCCGCGAAGGGCCCGGAGCGGCCCGCGCGCTCGCTGGCCGACGCCGTCTTCCGCGCCCGCGAACTGTCCATCGGCGGCGCGCTCGTCCTGCTGATCCTCTGCACCTGGATCGCCAACCCGAGCTTCCTGGACGAGCAGGGCGTCGAGGACCTGCTGCTCAACTCCTCCATCCTGGTGCTGCTCGCCGTCGGCCAGTCCGTCGTCGTCATCACCCGCAACATCGACCTGTCCGTCGGCTCCGTCGTCGGCCTGACCGCCTTCGCCTGCGGCGACTTCGTCTCCGGCACCGACCACAGCGCGGTCACCGTCGTCCTGCTCGGCATCGCGCTCGGCACCGCCTGCGGGCTGGTCAGCGGGCTGCTGGTGAGCTTCGGCAGGGTGCCGGCGCTGGTCGTCACCCTCGGCATGCTCTACGTCATCCAGGGCCTGGACTACTGGTGGGCGGGCGGCGAGCAGATCAACGCCGCCAACCTCCCCGACGACCTCCTCTCCCTCGGCACCGGCAGCGTCCTCGGCATCCCGTACCTGCCGCTGATCACGGCCGGCGTCCTCGCCGGCACCGCGTACTACCTGCGCTGCTACACCGGCGGCCGGGAGCTGTACGCCATCGGCTCCAACCCCGAGGCCGCCCGGCTCGCCGGCATCCCCATCCGCCGCCGCGTGCTCGGCGCGTACGCCTTCTCCGGCGCGGTCGCCGGCTTCGCCGGCGCGCTGTGGCTCGCCCGCTTCGGCACCGTCGTCGCCGACGCCGCGAACGGCTGGGAGCTGACCGTCGTCAGCGCCGTCGTCGTCGGCGGCGTCGCCATCACCGGCGGCGTCGGCTCGGTGTGGGGCGCCGCGCTCGGCGCCGCGCTGCTCACCACCATCGGCAGCGCGCTGGTCGTGCTCAAGGTCAGCTCCTTCTGGCAGCAGGCCATCACCGGCGTGCTGCTGCTCGCCGCCATCACCACCGACCGCATCGTGCAGCGGCGCAGTACCAGCGCGCTGCGGAAGAGGAGGCGGCAGTGAAGTCGCTCGGCACCTACCTGCGGTGGGACACCGCCGTCGGCATCCTGCTGATCGCGGTGTTCCTGGCCGGCACCTCGTCCACCGACGGCTTCGCCTCCAGCGGCAACCTGTCCGCCGCGCTCAACGACACCGCCGAGATCGCCCTCATCGCGCTGCCGATGACGCTGCTCGTCGTCGCCGGCCAGGTCGACCTGTCCGTCGCCTCCATGCTCGGGCTGTCCAGCGCGCTGGCGGGCTCGCTGTGGGACGCCGGGTACGCCTTCGAGCTGATCGTGCCGCTGTGCCTGCTCGCGGGCGCGGCCGGCGGGCTCCTCAACGGCTGGCTCGTCACCCGCGTCGGGCTGCCGCCGCTGGCCGTCACCATCGGCACCCTCACCCTCTACCGCGGCCTCGCCTCGGTGGTCCTCGGCGACAAGGCCGTCGCGGGCTTCCCCGACGACTACGCCAGGTGGGCCGCCGCCACCGAGACCGTGCCGGGCACCTTCGTGCCGTACCCCATCGCGCTCTTCGCGGTGCTCGCGGTGCTCGCCGCGGTGCTGCTGCACATGACCGGCTTCGGCCGCTCGCTGTACGCCATCGGCGCCCAGGAGGAGGCCGCCCGGTTCGCCGGCATCCGCGTCCGGCGCGTCAAGCTCGCGCTGTTCGTCGTCTCCGGCCTCATGGCGTCCTTCGCCGGCATCGTCTACACCCTGCGCTACGGCAGCGCCCGCGCGGACAACGGCCTCGGCCTCGAACTGGTCGTCATCGCCTCCGTCCTCCTCGGCGGCGTCGACTTCAACGGCGGCAAGGGCACCCTCGGCGGCGCCGTCGCCGGCGTGCTCCTCATCGGCCTGCTCAACAACCTGCTCACCCTCAACGACGTGGCCAACGAGATCCGCGTGATCGTCACCGGGCTGCTGCTCATCGCCTCCGTCCTCACCCCGCGCGCCGTCTCCGCCGTCGCGGAACGCCGCAACCGCCGCCTCGCGGCATCCCCCTGACCCCGCCGACCCCCATCAGCCTCCGCTCCGCGGATTCGCGGAACCGAACGCGAAAGGTTCACCCGCATGCGTAACAAGAGCCGCACCCTCGCCGCGACAGCCGCGCTGTGCGCCCTCACCCTGGCGGCCGGCGCCTGCTCGGGCACCACCAAGGACGACGCGGAGAACGACGCCGGGAAGCGGGTGTCGGACGCCACCGCGAACCCGGACGCGCCGCTGCAGAAAGGGCTGAAGATCGCGTTCCTGCCCAAGCAGATCAACAACCCCTACGAGCAGATCGTCGACGAGGCCGGCATCGAGGCGAGCGAGGAGTTCGACGCCGAGGCCAAGGAGGTCGGCCCCTCCGACGCCAAGGCGTCCTCCCAGGTCTCGTACATCAACACGCTCATCCAGCAGCGCCAGGACGCCATCCTCATCGCCGCCAACGACCCCAACGCGGTCTGCGGCCCGCTGAAGACGGCCATGCAGCAGGACATCAAGGTCGTCGCCTACGACTCCGACACCGCCAAGGACTGCCGCCAGCTCTTCATCAACCAGGCCAGCTCCGAGGAGATCGGCCGCAGCCAGGTGCGGCGCATCGCCGAGCAGCTCGACCACAAGGGCCAGATCGCGATCCTGTCGGCCACGCAGAACGCCACCAACCAGAACACCTGGATCGAGTACATGAAGGACGAGCTGAAGAAGCCCGAGTACCGGGACATGGAGCTGGTGAAGGTCGCCTACGGCGACGACGACGACCAGAAGTCCTTCCAGGAGACCCAGGGCCTGCTCAAGGCGTACCCCGACCTCAAGGGCATCATCTCGCCCACCACCGTCGGCATCGCCGCCGCCGCCCGCTACATCAGCTCCTCCGACTACAAGGGCGAGGTCGTGCTCAACGGCCTCGGGACGCCGAACCAGATGCGCAAGTTCGTCAAGGACGGCACGGTCGAGGAGTTCTCCCTGTGGGACCCCAAGGACCTCGGCTACCTCGGCGCGTACGCCGCCGCCGCGCTGGCCTCCGGCCAGATCACCGGCAAGGAGGGCGAGACGTTCGAGGCCGGCCGGCTCGGCGAGTACACCGTCGGCAAGGACGGCGAGGTCATCCTCGGCCCGCCGACCGTGTTCGACGAGACGAACATCGACGAGTACGACTTCTGAGGCACGGCGCGATGCCCCGGGTCTGCTTCCTGCTGAAGGTACGCGCCGACCGGCTGGCCGAGTACCGCGAGCGGCACGCGGCCGTGTGGCCGGACATGCTCGCCGCGCTCTCCGCCGCCGGCTGGCGCAACTACTCGCTCTTCCTGCGCGACGACGGACTCCTCGTCGGCTACCTGGAGACCGACGACTTCGCCGCCGCGCAGGCCGCGATGGCCGCCAGCGACGTCAACGCGCGCTGGCAGGCCGAGATGGCCCCGTTCTTCGAGGCGCTCGACGGCGCCGCACCGGACGAGGCTATGAGCCCCCTGACCGAGATCTTCCACCTCGACTGAGGACTCCCACATGCGACGTTCCGTGCGCCCCTCCGCAAAGCCCGCGCTCATCGCCGCGGCGGCCGCCCTGCTGCTGACCGCGACCGCGCTCCCCGCCGCGATGGCGGATCCGGCAGCCGCGCCGGGCCCCGCCGCCGCGGCGCCGGGCCCCTCGCTGACCCGGATCGCCGACACCGAGCTGGACCCGCGGGCGGTCTACTTCGTCTCGTACGACGGCCTGGTCAACAACAACTCCTTCCAGAAGAACGGCATCCTCACCCACGCGGGCCACCAGTACGCCGCGTGGTACACCGCCGACCGCAGCGCCATCGTCGCCCGCCGTGCCCTCGGCGAGCAGGAATGGCAGACCGTCGCGCTGGACCACAAGCTGAAGTACGACGACTCCCACAACGTCATCTCGCTCGGCGTCTCGGCGGCGGACGGCCGGCTGCACGTCAACATGGACTCGCACTCCGACGGCTTCTTCTACCTCAAGTCCGTGCCGGGCCTGATGAGCAGCCCCGAGGAACACGACTGGACGGCCGCCGTCTTCGGCCCCGTGCAGACCTCGCTCGACGGCCTGCCCCTCACCAGCCGCTTCACCTACCCCCAGTTCGTCGCCACCCCCGAGGGCGGGCTGCTGCTCAGCTACCGCGCCGGCGTCTCCGGCGACGGCCGCAACGGCCTCGCCGCGTACGACGGCACGCGCTGGCGGGCACTCGGCGAGTGGTCCGGCTCCACGGGCAGGTACTCCACCGCCCACGGCAGCAGCTCCTCGCGCAACATGTACCTGCACGGCATCGACTACGGGCCCGACGGCACCCTGCACGCCTTCTACACCTGGCGCGAGAGGAACACCGCCGTCATGTGCGCCCCCGGCGGCCTCAGCAACCACGACACCGGCTACGTCCGCTCCACCGACGACGGCCGCACCTGGACCAACGCCGCCGGCCGGACCGTCGGCACCACCGGCGGCCCCGACCTCGTCGACGTCGGCGACCCCGGCACCGTCGTCGACCCGCTGAACGCGGACCACGCGCTGATGAACCAGGAGCACCAGGCCACCGACTCCGCCGGCCGCCCGCACGCGCTCATCAGCTACGTCCCCGGCCGCTTCGGCCAGTGCGTCACCGACTACGTCGCCGGCCGCAAGGCCCACGCCCGCGCCTTCCACGTCCACCGCGACGACGCCGGCCGCTGGCACAAGACCGAGATCGACGTGCCGCTGGCGTCCAGCCAGCGCTCCAAGCTCGCCTTCGACCGCTACGACAACGCCTACGCCGTGCTGCCCTACGGCCGCGTCGTCGCCGCCTCCGCCGCCTCCGGCTGGACCGACTGGCAGGTGCTCTTCGACGGCGCCGGCCTCGACGCCTTCGGCGAGGTGGTCCTCGACGAGACCCGGCTCGCCCAGGACGGCGTCCTGTCCTTCATGTACCAGCAGAAGTCCACCGGCACCACGCCCTCGCCGCTGCGCACCGTGGACTTCGCCCTGCCCCGCTAGGCGCGGGCGCAACCGGCAAGGAGCCGTCCATGACGACCGCACACATCCCGCGCATCCCCGCCACCGCCCGCAAACCCAGGGTCGGCCTGGTCGCCGGCGGCCTCGGCGCCTACTGGCCGCAGTTCCCCGACCTGCTGCCGCAGCTGAAGCGCTCCGCCGCCCGCGTCGCCGAGCGGATGGCGGGCTTCGACGCCGAGGTCGTCGACGTCGGCTTCATCTCCGACGCCTCCGAGGGCGCCGCCGCGGCCGAGAAGCTGCGCGCCGCCGACTGCGACCTGATCGTCGGCTTCCTCACCACGTACATGACCGCCACGATGCTCGTCCCCGTCGCCCAGCGCAGCGGCGCGCCCGTCCTGCTGATCAACCTGCAGCCCACCGAGGCGATGGACCACGCGAGCTTCGACACCGGCCAGTGGCTCGCCTACTGCGGCGCCTGCCCGCTGCCCGAGATGGCGAACGCCTTCGAGCGCTGCGGCGTCCCCTTCCGCTCCGTCTCCGGCCACCTCCGGGACGAGCGGGCGTGGGCCCGCATCGGCCGCTGGATCCGGGCGGCGGGGGTGCGCGCGGTGCTGCGGAACGGCCGGCACGGGCTGATGGGCCACCTCTACCCGGGCATGTACGACGTCTCCACCGACCTCACCCTGGTCCCCGCGAACCTCGGCGGCCACGTCGAGGTGCTGGAGTTCGACGACCTGCGGGTACGGGCCGAGAAGGCCGGCGACGACGAGGTCGCCGCCAAGCTCGACGAGACCCGCGGGGTCTTCGACCTCGACCCGACCGTGGACCCCGACGACCTCGCGTGGGCGGCGCGGGTGTCGGTGGGCCTGGACCGGCTCACCGCCGACTTCGACCTCGACTCCCTCGCGTACTACCACCGCGGGCTCGACGGCGAGACGCACGAGCGGCTGGGCGCGGGCATGATCCTCGGCGCCTCCCTGCTCACCGCCCGCGGCATCCCCGCCGCCGGCGAGTACGAGCTGCGCACCTCGCTCGCCATGCTCGTCACCGACCGCCTCGGCGCCGGCGGCTCCTTCACCGAGATGCAGGCACTCAACTTCCGCGACGGCGTGGTGGAGATGGGCCACGACGGGCCCGGCCATCCGGCGGTCAGCGAGGGCCGCCCGCTGCTGCGCGGCCTCGGCGTCTACCACGGCAAGCGCGGCTGGGGCGTGTCCGTGGAGTTCGACGTACGCCACGGGCCCGTCACCGCCGTCGGTCTCGGCCAGACCCGCGACGGCCGCTACCGGCTCGTGGCCTCGGCGGGCACCGTCACCGCGGGACCGCTGCTGAGCATCGGCAACACCACCTCCCGCGTCGACTTCGGCCGCGATCCCGGCGAGTGGTGCGACGAGTGGAGCGCCAGCGGCGTCGGCCACCACTGGGCGCTGGCCACCGGGCACCTCCTGCCCGAGCTGCGGGCCCTGGCCGACCTGGCCGGGCTGGACCTGGTGCAGGTGGCGGGGGCCGGCGGGCGTCATGCGTAGCATGAGCGGCGGGCCGCGGCCGGGGCGTGCCGCGTACGACCGGCTGGACGGCTGAAGGGAACGCGCGTGGGGCGCATGGTGGGCATCAAGGACGTGGCGCGGCACGCGGGCGTCTCCGTCGGCACCGTGTCGAACGTCATCAACCGGCCCGACAGCGTGGCCGTCGCCACCCGCGAGCGGGTGCAGGCGGCGATCGACCGCCTCGGCTACGTACGCAGCGAGTCGGCGCGGCAGTTGCGCGCCGGCCGCAGCCGCATCATCGCGCTGCTCGTGCTGGACATGACGAACCCGTTCTTCGTCGACGTCGCCACCGGCGCGGAGCGCGCGGCGCGGGACGCGGGACTCGGCGTGATGCTCTGCAACAGCGCCCAGAGCCCCGTCGAGGAGGCCGAGTACCTGGGCCTCTTCGCGGAGCAGCGGGTGCGCGGCGTCCTCGTCACCCCCGCCGACACCAGCGGGCGCACCCTGGAGTCCTTCGGCCGGCACGGCATCCCGTACGTCTTCGTGGACCGCACCGTCGCCAGTGCCGACGCCTGCTCGGTCTCCCTGGACGACGTCCAGGGCGGTGCCCTCGCCGCCCGCCACCTGATCGACGCCGGACACGGCTCCCTGGCCTACGTCAGCGGCCCCATGCAGCTCCCGCAGTGCCAGGACCGCCGCACCGGCGCGCTCGCCGCCCTCGCCGAAGGGGGGCTCGGCCCCGAGGCGCTGGTGCACGTCGAGACCGGGCAGATGGACGTCGCCGCGGGCCGCGACGCCGGCGCCCGGCTGCTGGGCATGTCGCCGCGGCCGACGGCGGTGTTCTGCGCCAACGACCTCCTGGCGCTCGGCGTGCTCCAGACGCTCTTCACGGCGGGCGTCTCGGTGCCGGGCGACATCGCGCTCGTCGGCTACGACGACATCGAGTTCGCGGCGGCGGCGGCGGTGCCGCTGACGTCGGTGCGGCAGCCGGCGCACCGGATGGGCCGGGAGGCGGCGGAGCTGCTCATCGAGGAGACCGGGGAGGGCGTGGAGCGGCACGAACACCAGCGGATCGTGCTCCAGCCGGAGCTGGTGGTACGCAGCTCCAGCCTCAGACAGCAGCGCTGACGGCGCCACGAGGGACCGCCCCGCTGCCGGGGCCCGGGCCGGGGACGGCCGCGTCCGGGGCCCCGGCGAGCAGGCCGCGCAGCTCCCGTACCGCCGTGCGGCCGGCGCGGTTGGCGCCGATGGTGCTCGCCGACGGGCCGTAGCCGACGAGGTGGATCCGCGGGTCGCGGGCCGCGCGGGTGCCGTCCATCCGGATGCCGCCGCCCGGCTCGCGCAGCTTCAGGGGCGCCAGGTGGTCGACGGCCGCGCGGAAGCCCGTCGCCCACAGGATCGCGTCCGCCCGGAAGACCGTCCCGTCCGCCCAGGCCACGCCCTCCGGCGTGATCCGCTCGAACATCGGCCGCCGCGTCAGCACGCCCGCGTCCCGCGCCGCGCGCATCTCGTCCGTCAGCGGCAGCCCCGTCTCGCCGACCACGCTCGACGGCGGCAGCCCGGCCCGTACCCGCTCCTCGACCCTGGCCACCACGGCGCGGCCCCAGTCCTCGTCGAAGGGCCCCTCCCGCCACACCGGCGGGCGGCGCGTCACCCAGACGGTCTCCGCCGCCGCGCCCGCCAGCTCCAGCAGGTGCTGCGTGCCGGAGGCGCCGCCGCCGACGACCACCACCCGCCGGCCGGCGAACTCGTCCGGGCCGCGGTACTGCGCGGTGTGCAGCTGCCGGCCGCGGAACGTCTCCTGGCCCGGGTAGCGCGGCCAGAACGGCCGGTCCCAGGTGCCCGTGGCGTTGATCAGCGCCCGCGCCGACCACGTGCCCGCGTCCGAGACGACGAGCAGCCGCCCCGCCTCCTCCCCGCCGCCCTCGCGCACCTCGGTCACGTTCACCGGCCGCAGCACCGGCAGCTCGAACGCGCGCTCGTACGCGGCGAAGTACTCCGCGACGACCTCCGCGGCCGGCCGGTCGCCGTCCGCCGCCGCGGCGGCCAGCGGCATGCCCGGCAGGTCGTGCACGCGGTGCGCCCTGCCGTACGTCAGCGTGGGCCACCGGAACTGCCAGGCGCCGCCCGGGCCGGGGGAGTGGTCCAGGACGACGAAGTCCAGGCCGGCGCGGCGGAGGAAGTACGCCGCCGAGAGCCCCGCCTGGCCGGAGCCGATCACCGCCACCTGGGTCCGCACGCTGCCGCTCATGTGTGCGCCAACGCCCGTGGCGCCGCGGATCTTCCCCATGCGCGATCCTGGCCCTATGACCGACGTCTTCACCACCCACTCGCTCCGGATCACCACCGGCGCCGGAGAGACCGTGCACGACCTCACCGCCGACTGCGACGCGTTCCTGCGCGAGGCCGCCGACGGCCGCGACGGGCTGCTCAACGTCTTCGTGCCGCACGCCACCGCGGGAGTCGCGGTCATCGAGACGGGCGCCGGCAGCGACGACGACCTCCTCGCCGCGCTGCACGACCTGCTGCCCGCCGACGACCGCTGGCAGCACCGGCACGGCAGCCCCGGCCACGGCCGCGACCACGTGCTGCCCGCACTGGTGCCGCCGCACGCCACGCTGCCGGTGATCGGCGGCCGGCTGGAGCTGGGCACCTGGCAGTCGGTGGTGCTGGTCGACACCAATCGCGACAACCCGCGGCGCAGCGTGCGGCTGTCGTTCCTCGGCTGACCGGGGGCCGGGCCGGGGCCGGCCGGGGCCGGCCGTGGCCGACCCGCGGCGGTCGGTGACCTTCGGGGACATCCCCGAGGAATACCTCCGGTTGGACGCGGCATACTGATTCGTAAGCAACCCGGTCGAACCTGCCGGGTGGCCGCGGCGGTTCCCCGGCTACTGCCCCCGCGGCGACTCCGGCCGGCTCCCTCCGCTACCCGGGACCGAGGTCACGGGCGTGGCCGCCCGCACCAGGGGCGCGCACGCGGGAGCGGAGGTGGAGCCGCGGATGGCGACAGAAACGGAGCGTACGGCGGGGGCGGCGCGTACGGGAGAAGCCGGGGGCGCGGGGTGGCCGGCGGTACTCCCGCTGCACGCCGGCGCCGCCCGGGAGCGGGACCGCGCCGGCGGCAAGGCCGCCAACCTCGCGCGCGCCGCCGCCGCGGGGCTGCCCGTCCTCCCGGGCTTCGTGCTCACCGACCCCGCGCTCGCCCCCGGCGCCCCCGCCGGCACCGACGCGCTGCGCGCCGCCTGGCGGGACCTCAGCGAGGCCGGCCGGCGGCCGCTGATCGTGCGGTCCTCGTCCGCGTACGAGGACGCCGCCGACTCCTCGATGGCCGGCTGGTACGAGACCGTGCCCGACGTCCGCGGCTGGGAGGACTTCGCCGCCGCCGTGCGCCGCGTCCTCGACTCCGCCGCCCGCGTGCTCGTCGGACCCGCCGCCGCGCCCCGCGAGGCGCCGCGGCGGTCCGGGGCGCCCGGACATCTGGCCGTCCTCGTGCAGCCGATGCTGCGGGCCGCGGCCGGCGGCGTCATGTTCGGCGCCGACCCCGTCGCGGGACGGCACGACCGGCTGCTGGTCAGCGCCGTCGACGGCGGCCCGGACAGCCTCGTGGACGGCACCGCCCAGGGCGTCCGCTACCAGCTGACCCGCCGCGGCCGGCGCGTCGCCGTCGACCCCGCGGAGCCGCCCGGCGCGGGGCTCCTCGGCCGCGGCCGGCTGGTCCGGCTGGCGGAGCTGGCCCGCCGGACGGAGCGGGTCTTCGGCGGGCCGCAGGACGTCGAGTTCGGCTTCGACGACGGCGGCCGGCTGTGGCTCTTCCAGTCCCGGCCGATCACGGCGATGCCTCCGCGCCCGCCCCGCACCGCCCGGCTGCTGGGCCCCGGCCCGGTCGCCGAGACCTTCCCCGCGGTGCTGCAGCCGCTGGAGGAGGACCTGTGGCTCGTGCCCATGTCGCACGGCCTGACCGTGGCCCTCGACGTCGCCGGCACCGCCCCCCGTCGGCAGCTGCGCAGACTGCCCGTCGTCACCGCCGTCGACGGCCGCGCGGCGGCCGACCTGCGGCTGCTCGGCGCGGTGCGGTCCGCCCATCCCGTACGGGACTTCGTCAACCCGCTGCGCGGCGCCCGGCTGCTCGGCGCGGCCTGGCGCGTGGGGCGGCTGCGCACCGCGCTGCCCGCGCTCGCCCGTGACCTCATGGCCGAGGTCGACGAGCAGCTGGCCGGGCTGCCCGAGCCGGCGTCGCTGGCCGGCGGCCGGCTGCTGGACGCCGTCGGCTGGGGACGCACCGTGCTGTCCGCGCTGCACGCCCAGGAGTCGCTGGCCGGCGCGCTGCCCGGCGCGGGCGCCGGGACCACCGCGGCGGGCGAGGCGCTGGCCGTGCTCGCGGAGGCCGAGCGGCAGGCCGACCAGCATCACGCCCGCGACGACGCCGAGTCGATAGCCCGGGACCCGGTGCTGCTGGCGCTGCTGCCGCCGGCGCTCGGCGCGCTGCCGGCGCTGCCCCGGCGCGTCCGGTGGCGCGGGGTGCCGCACGGGGTGGGCGCCCTGCCCGTGCGCGAGGGGCTGCGGCTGCGGATCCGGTGGGTGCAGGAGATGCAGAGCCGGGTCGTCGCGGAGCTGGCGGAGCGGCTGGCGGCGGCGGGCGCGCTGGACGAGGCGGCGCGGGTGGCGCTGCTGCGGTGGCCGGAGCTGGTCGCGGTCGCGGACGGCCGGGGCCTGCCCCGGGATTTCGCGGAGCGGCTGCCGCGGCCGGAGCGGCTGGTGCTGCCCGCCGCGTTCCGGCTCGCCGGCGGGCGGCCCGTGGCGGAGCCGCGGGACCTCCCGGACGGCGGCGCCGGGGCGGCGGGCGGCGGGCAGGGCGCGGGCGGCGGCAGCGGCGCGGGGGTGGCCTGGGACGGGTCGGGGGAGCGGCCCCGGGCCGCGGTGCTGGTGGTGCCGGTGCTCGACCCGGCGCTCGCGCCGCGGCTCGCCGGGCTCGCCGGGCTGGTCGCGGAGACCGGCAGCGCCCTGTCGCACCTGGCGGTGCTGGCCCGGGAGTACGGGGTGCCCACGGCGGTGGGCGTGCCGGGCGCGGTGGGGCGGTTCCCGCCGGGCACGGCGCTGACGGTGGACGGCACGACCGGTGCGGTGGCGGCCGCCGGCACCGGCGGCGCGGACGGCGAGGACGGCGCGGCCGGTGCCGGCGGTGCGGACGGCGGCGCCGGCACGGCCCACGGCGGCAGCCGCGAGGCGGCGGGGGAGGCGGCGTGAGGTACGCGGCGTACATCTTCGGCGGACTGTCCGGCGCCGCCGCGGCCGGCTACTTCGTGCTCTACCTCCACCGCTGGGAGTGGCAGCGCGCGCTCATCAGCGGCGTGCTGCTGCTGGCGATCGAGGTGCTGCTCGTCGGCATCGCGCTCTACGCCCGCGTCTCCCGGCTGGAGCGCGAGGTCGCCGACGGCCGCGACCGCACCGAGGAGATCCTGCGCGGCCTGCAGCGCGCCCGGCCCGAGCCGTCCCAGCGGTTCCGCTGGCTGGCCGGCCCGCGCCCGGACGGCACGGACCGCACGTACGTCTTCGTGCCGGTGCTGATGGCCGCCGGCGCGGCGCTGTCGGCCGCCGCCTGGGCGGTGCAGAAGGTCGCCGCCGCCACCGTCCGCCCCGCCGACCGCCGCACGGCCGCCCGCCTCGCCGGGCTCGCGGCGCCGCCCGGCGGCATGGGGCGCGCGGAGCCGCTGGAGTCCCGGCCGGCGGTACGGCGCCCGCCCCGGGTCCGTACGCTCGTCGTCGCCGTACTGGCCCTGGCCGCCCTGGTCTTCGGACTCGGCCGGCTCGCGGACGCCACCCAGACCCGGCCCGGGAAGAGCCCGGACGCCGCGGCGACGGCGGTCGTCTACGAGGTCACCGTGCGCGGCACCGACGACGCCGCGGCGGGCCGGATGGCCGCGCGGGACCTGTGGGAGAGCTGCCGCCGCTCGACCCGGGTCCCCGCGCGCCACGCCGCGCTGAGCAGGCTGGAGGGCGCCATCTGGGTGGGCAGCGTCCGCCCGGCCCTCGGCGACCACGACCGCATGCGCCTGCGCGGCTGCCTCGACGACGCCATCGCCCAGCGCGCGACGGCCAAGGTGCTGGGCGACGGGCAGCTCGGCGGCTGAAAAAACCCGCCGGTCATTACCGGTAGTCGCCGTGCGACCGCATTCGGGTCTTCCGGAATGCCCGGGGAAAGGCCGCGGTCAACTCCCGTGACAGTGCACATCCGAGTAGTGCGGACTACCCGGTCGCGCGGTGGACCGGGCGGCCGGAATCAGTAGTCTTCTGGCGGGGGATCGGCGCCGTCCGCGGACGCTCTGCATTTTCCCTCGAATTGGCCGAAGTTTTAAAGAAACTTGAGAGAGGGAGATGCGCACCATGACGACACGAAGACGCCCCCCGGCCGCCGGATCCGCACCCCGCCGCAGGTCGGTACTGCTCGGCGGGATCGGCGGCGCCTCGACCGCCGCCCTGGCGGCCCTGGGCCACACCGGCTCGGCGGCCGCCGCCGAGCCGGCCGGACAAACGGCGGCGGACGCCGCCGACTTCGACTTCGACACCGGAAACTTCGTACGCGATCTGATCGCCCGCTTTCGTCCCGCAGAGGACGTCTACGGGCCCATGGACGTCACGGTGCTCCACCGTTTCATCCATTTGTCGACCGCCGCGTGGTTCGACGCGATGGCGCCCTATCACCCGACGGCGGTGGGCGTGTACTCCCGTATCCGCCGCCGCCCCGCGGGCGAGTCCACGACCAACCGGAACAAGAACATCGCCGCACTGCACGCCAATTACCAGGTGATCAAAGGCGTGGAGCCGGGCCGGAAAACCGCCTTCCACGACCTCATGGTCGCCGTCGGCCTGGACCCCGACGACGAGTCGGAGAACCCGACCAGCCCCGTCGGCATCGGCAACCTGGCGGGCCGGGCCGTTCTCGCCCGTACGGCACACGACGGCATGAACCAGCTCGGCGACGAGGGCCGCACCTACAACGGCCGGCCGTACGAGGACTACACCGGCTACCGCCCGGTCAACTCCGCGTACGGGCTGACGCACCCGTCGCGCTGGCAGCCGAACCTGGGCACCCACAACCGCCGCCTCGCCGGGAACGCGGGCGACAAGGGGATCTTCGCCGTCCAGGCGTTCGTCACCCCGCAGCAGCGCCTGGTCCGGGCGCACACCTTCCGGGACCCCGGGCGCTTCGGGCTCGCCCCGCCCGAGTTCAGCGACCACACCCGGCCGCGGGAGTACAAGCGCGCGGTGGACGAGGTCCTGGCGGCGTCGGCCGCGCTGACCGACGAGCAGAAGGTGAAGGCGGAGGTCTTCGACAACAAGTTCCTCGGTGTCGGCATCTCCGTGGGCGCCGCGGCCCAGGCGCACGGCGAACTGGACCTCGACGACCTGGTCCACCTCCTCTTCGGCAGCACCGTCGCGATCTTCGACGCGCTCGTCGCGGTCTGGCACCACAAGACCCGGTACGACGCCGTACGGCCGTTCAGCGCCGTCCGCCACGTCCACGGCCGCCGGCGGGTCACCGCCTGGGGCGGCCCGGGCAAGGGAACGGTGCACGACATGCCCGGCGACGAGTGGACGAGCTACCTCAACGTCGGCGACCACCCCGAGTACCCCTCCGGCTCCGCGTGCGTCTGCGCGGCGCAGGCGCAGGCGACGCGGCGCTTCTTCGACGACGACGTCCTGGACTGGACGTTCCGGGCCCCGGCCGGCTCGACGCTGGTCGAGCCGGGGCTCACCCCCGGGGACGACCTCGCGCTGCACTGGGGCACGTGGACGGACTTCGTGCGGGACTGCGCGGACAGCCGGACGTGGGGCGGGGTGCACTTCCTGAAGACCGCGGAGCGGTCCATCCCGTTCGGCGAGCAGTTCGGGGACCTGGCCTACGAGTTCGTGCAGCGGCACGTCCGGGGCGAGGCCGGGGGCTGACCGCCGCCGGGTGAGGCGGTTCCGCGGCCCGGCCGCCCGGCGGCCGGGCCGCGGGGGAGTGCGGGGCGGTGCGCCACCACGGCACCGCCCCGCGGGCAGCCGCCGCGCGCCGGCGCACCGCGCCCGTCACCCCGCGCCCGCCGCGCCGGTCACACGGTCACGCCGCGCCCGTGATCCACGCGAACGCCCGCTCCGCCGAGAACTCCCGCTGCCCGCCCCGGAACACCAGCCCCGCCCCCGCGGCGACCGCCTCGTCCGCCTGCTCCGGCAGATACGGCACCGCCACGCACCGCATCCCGGCCCGGCGCGCGGCCTCCCAGCCCGGCGGCGCGTCCTCCACCACCGTGCAGTCCGCCGGCCGCACGCCCAGCCGCCGGGCCGCCGCCAGGAACACGTCCGGCTCCGGCTTGCCCCGCGCGACCTCCTCCGCCGAGACCAGCGTGGTGAACAGCCCGTCGAGCCCCGCCGCCGGGAGCACCGCCTCGATGGCGGCGCGCGAGGAGCCGGACGCCACCGCCGTCGGGCACCCGGCCGCGTACAGCATCTCGGCGAGCTTCCGCATCTGCGGATACGCCTCCGTCGCCGCCCGCGCCAGCCGCACGTACTCCGCGTTCTTCTCCGCCAGCAGCTCCGCCACCGGCGCCGCCAGCCCGTACCGGGCGCGCAGCGTGCGCAGCGTCTCCCGGGTGCCCACGCCCAGGAACCCGGCGTGGTCCTCCCAGGTGAAGTCCGGGACGCCGTGCCGGGCGAGGACACGGCGCCCGGCCTCGTAGTAGTTCGGTTCGCTGTCGACGAGGGTGCCGTCGAGGTCGAAGACGACGGCGGCGGGACCGGTGGCGCTCATGCCGGCAAGCATGCCAAGGCCGGTGCGCCGCGGGCCGGGCGGGGCGGGTCAGCCGGTGACCGGGATCCCCGGGTTCACCAGGCCGCGGCCGCCGGTGACGGTGTTGCTGCCCGAGACCGTCACCGGGCAGCTCTGCGCGTCGTGGTTGGTGACGTGGATGGCGTACCGGTCCGGGCCCGTCGCGCCGCCGAGGTCGGACCTGTTGCCGCGGAACGTCGCGTTGCAGCCCCAGCCGTCCTGCACCTCGTGGGTCTGGTAGCCGTCGTTGGTCGTGCCGCGGCCGGTGTTGTCCTCGACCAGCACGTCGTTGCCCTTGATGTCGACCCACGAGTCGTCGTAGTTCGCGCCGGTCAGGCCGCTGCCGTCGAAGGTGTTGCCGATGATCCGGGCGCCGGTGGTGCCTTCCTTGATGTCGATGTTCTCGCCGCCCACGCCGGGGCCGATCGTGTTGCCCCGGATCAGGATGCGGTCGCTGCGGTCGCCGGTGCCGCCCGCGCTGCCGACGTAGACGCCCTCGCCCATGCCGCGGCCGTCGTGCCCGGTGTCGTGGATGCGGGAGTCGGTGATCGAGCCGTCGGAGCTGGAGTTGCGGAAGTGCACGGCCTCCATGTCCAGGTCGTGCACGGTGACGGAGGCGATGTGCACGTGGTCGGCGTCGTCGAGCACGATGCCCTTCTGCCCGCCGGTGACCGTGAACCCGTTCAGGTTCCAGTGCGAGGCGCCGTCCAGGTGCAGCCCGTAGCCGCCGCCGGCGACCAGCACCGCGTCGGCGGAGCCGGTGAGGCTGGCGGGTGCGGCCGCGCCGCCGGAGGCGGTGATGTCGAAGTTGCCGCGGTAGGTGCCGTCGGCCATGCGGACCTCGTCGCCGGGGCCGGCGGCGGCGAGCGCCGCCTCCAGCTCGCCCGCGGTCGCCACGTCGATCACGTCGGCGGTGTCCGCGGGCCCGGCGGCGGCCGCGGTCTGGACGCCGCCCAGCAGGGCGGCGGCGGACAACAGAGTGCCCGCGATCCGGATGCTGCTCTGCGCTCCGTGCATGTGCCGTCTCCTCACGTCCGGTGGTATCACGGTGCGCGGCCCCTGCGCGTACGGCATTGTCCAGCACTCCCGTCCGGTGCGGTACGGGACGTGTCGCCGGCGGCGTGCGGGAGTTGGCCGGACGGGCGGGAGATCGTCGGGTAGGGTCGCCCGGACCGGCCCGGACCTGCTGGAAGGAGAAAGCGCATGGGTGGATCGGTTCTGCGGGCCTGCGTCGGCTCGTTCTCCAGCGGTGGCGGCGCCGGGATCACCGTCGCCGACGTCGCCCCGGACACGGGCGGCCTCGTCCCCCGGCACTCCACCGACGCCGTCCCCGACCCCTCGTTCCTCGCCGTCGCCGACGGCGGCCTGCTCTACGCCGTGAGCCAGACGGAAGGCGGGAGCGTCGCCGCGTTCCGGCTGACCGGCGACAAGCCCGAGCCGGTCGGCGACCCCGTGCCCGTCAGCGGCGACCACCCCACCCACCTCGCGCTCGCCGGCGGCCACGTCATCACCGCCAACTACGCCTCCGGCAGCTTCAGCACCGTCCCGATCACCGCAGGCGGCGCCCTCGCCGGCCCCGCCGCGCTGCTGCAGCACGAGGGCGGCGGCCCGGTCGCCGAGCGCCAGGAGGGCCCGCACGCCCACCAGGTCGTCCCCGACCCGACCGGCGCCTGGATCCTCGGCGTCGACCTCGGCACCGACTCCGTGCTGGTGTGCGCCCTCGACGCCGACCGCGGGGCGCTTCGCCTCAACCACGAGGTCCGGCTGCGCCCCGGGACGGGCCCGCGCCATCTGGCCTTCCACCCCGACGGCCACCGCGTCTACGTCGCCTGCGAGCTGGAGCCCGTCGTCACCGTCTGCTCCTGGGACGCCGCCACCGGCACCCTCGAACCGCTCGCCGAGGCGCCGATGCTGACCGCCGAGCCGGCCGCCACCCCGTACGCCTCGGGCATCGTGGCCTCCCCGGACGGCCGCTTCTGCTGGACCGCCGTGCGCGGCCCCGACGTCGTCGCCACCCTCGCGCTCGACGAGGCGGGCGACGTCCGCGAGGCCGTCTCCGAGGTCCCCTGCGGCGGTGCCTGGCCGCGGGATCTCGCGATCAACCCGGGGGGCCGCCACCTCTACGCGGCCAACGAGCACTCCGGGGACGTCACCTGGTTCGAGATCGACGCGGCGACCGGCACCCCGCGCCGCACCGGCTCGGCCGCGGTGCCGGCGGCCTCGTGCGTCGTGTTCGCCTGAACCGGGCCGCCCGACGGCCCCGCACCCGGTCCGTCACGCGGCGGAGCCGCCGGCGCGCGCCGGCGGCTCCCTTCCTCCCGTGCGGGGCGTACGCGCCGCCGCGTTCCCGTCAGCGCATCGGCGCCCCGGCCGGCTGCGGCGCGATGCCCAGCGTCGTCGTGTACTGCGTCAGCGCCAGCTGCCCGACCGACGGGTACGGGCCCAGCGGCTCCGCCGCCTCGCACTCCGCCTCCTGCGCCGCGGTGGCCAGCATCTCCGCCGGCAGCTCGGGGCCCAGCGCGTACGGCGCGAGCGCGAGCCGCGCCGAGCCCGAACTCCGCAGCGACTCCGCGACCTTCGCCACCGCACCCGCCCGGTCCAGCGGCGCCGCCATCACCGGCACCGCCAGCCGCGCCGAGAGCAGCATGCCCGTCACGCCCGCCGCCTGGACGGCCTCCTCGCCGCCCACGGCGCCGAGGATGATGCCGTCCGCCGCCGTCGCGACGGTGAACAGCCGCGCGCGGTCCGCCCGGGCCAGCCCCGCCTCCGACAGCCGCACGTGCAGCGCCTCGGCGAGCAGCGGGTGCGGCCCCAGGACGTCGGTGAGCTCGACCGCCGTCCCGCTCGTTGCGATCGTGTCGCGCACCCGGTCCAGCAGCACGGGGTCGGGGCCCGCGAGCAGCGGCACCACGACGGCCACCGGCACGTCCTCCGCCACCTGGAGCGTCCCGGCCTCGGCGAGCGCGGCGCGCTGCGCCGCGGCCTGCGCCAGCACCGCCGTCAGCGGCGGGAACTCCTCGTCCTCACCGTCGACGTAGGCGACCCGGCCGTCGAGCCCCGGAAGGTCGGAGCGGGCGATGCTGAGCACCTCCTCCGCCATGCTGCGGATGGCCGCGGAAGGCGCCCCGGGCACGGCCAGGACCAGCGCCGGCGCGCCTTCGGGCGCACTCGGCCGCTCCGGCTTGCGGTGCCGCCCCGGCTGACGGCGGGGCATACGTACGGGCAGACCGGCTGCGTGTCCATCGTGTCCATCGGCAGAGCTCATGGCGCCGCATGTTAACGCGTCGCCGCGGTCCGACACATGCCCGGGGTGGCCATTCGCCCGCCGGCGTGACCGCCGGAGCACACCGGGGGACAGGAGGTGACGGACCTCCTACGCACCGTCCCGGGCGCGCTACGCGCGGTCGCCGCCCGGCCGCACGGCGGGCCCGGGCGCGGGTCCTACCAGACGTCGAGCATGCCCCGCTCCACCGGCAGCACCAGCTCCTCCGCCGCCAGCGCGGCGGCGATCCGAAGCGCCCCGGTCAGCGGCGTCCCCGCCGCGGTCGCCATCCGGGCGCGCGGCAGCCGCTCCGCCAGCTCCGCGCGCAGCGGCGCCAGCAGCGGCTCGCCGATGCCGAAGAGCCCGCCGGTGAGCGCGACCGCGCTGCCCGGGTCGGCGGGGCAGACCGCGACGGCCGCGGCGGCGATGTGCTCGCCGGCCTCCGTGAGGATCGCGGCCGAGACCGGGTCGTGCGGGGCGCACCGGGCGACCTCCGGCGCGAACGACGCCAGCACCGCCGGACGGTCCGGCCGCGGGTAGAGCAGGGCCGGCATCTCCGTACCGGTGCCGAACACCGACTCCATCCGGGCCAGCAGCGCCGCGGAGCCGCCGCGGCGGCCGTCGAAGGCCCGCATCGCCGCCTCCAGCCCCGCCCGGCCGATCCACGCGCCGCCCCCGCAGTCGCCGAGGAGGTGCCCCCAGCCGTCGGCGCGCCGCCACCCGGCCGCGTCGAGCCCGGTGCCCACGGCGATCATGCCGGTGCCGGCGGCGACGACGGCGCCCGGGTGCTGCCCGATCGCTCCCGCGTACGCGGTGACGCCGTCGGCGGCGAGCGCCAGGTGCCGTACGCCGAGGGCGTCCGCGAGCGCCCCGGGCAGACGGGCGCGCAGATCGCCGCCGAGGGTGGCCATGCCGGCGGCGCCGACGCACACGGCGTCGAAGGACTCCGCCCCCGCCGCGCGCAGCAGCCGGTGCGCGGCGGGCAGCACCTTGCCCAGGAGGTCGTCGGCGTCGAGCCCGTCGTCCCCGGTGACGACGGGCCCCGCGGTCTCGGCGCCGGCGTCGTCCGCCACCGGGTCGGCGCCCCCGGCGGCGACGGCCGCCGCGGCGATGCGCAGCCCCGAGCCGCCGGAGTCGATGCCGAGCACCTGCCGGGCCGTGTCGCTGGTCATGGCGGCTATCCGTTCGTCGGCAGCGTCCAGTCCACCGGCTGGGCGCCCTGCTTCTGCAGCAGTTCGTTGGCCCGGCTGAACGGCCGGGAGCCGAAGAAGCCGCGGTCGGCGGACATCGGGGAGGGGTGGGAGGACTCGATGGCGGGGTAGTCGCTGAGCATGGGGCGCAGGTTGCGCGCGTCGCGGCCCCACAGGACCGCCACCAGCGGCCGGCCCCGGGCGGCGAGCGCCCGGATGGCCTGCTCGGTGACCTGCTCCCAGCCCTTGCCGCGGTGCGCCGCGGGGCGCCTCGGTGCGGTGGTCAGCGCCCTGTTGAGCAGCAGCACGCCCTGCTCGGTCCACGGGGTGAGGTCGCCGTTGGCGGGGCGCGGGTGGCCGAGGTCGTTGTGCAGCTCGCGGAAGATGTTCTCCAGGCTGCCGGGCAGCGGGCGCACGTCGGGGGCGACGGAGAAGCTCAGGCCCACGGCGTGGCCCGGGGTGGGGTAGGGGTCCTGGCCGACGATGAGCACGCGTACGTCGTCGAAGGGCTGCTGGAAGGCCCGTAGCACGTTGGGCCCGGCGGGCAGGTATGTCCGGCCCGCCGCGATCTCGGCGCGTAGGAAGTCGCCCATGGCGGCGATCTGTTGGGCGGCCGGTTCCAGGGCCTTGGCCCAGCCGGCTTCGACGATGTCGTGGAGAGGACGTCCAGCCATGGCCGGTCACTCTACTGGCTCCGCGGGCCCCCGCCCGCCACGTCTCAGACGGCCGCCGCCCGCACGCAGAGGACGTCCGGCAGGTGGGCGGCGAGCTGCGTCCAGCTCTCCCCCTCGTCGGCGCTGGCGAAGACCTCCCCGTTGCGGTTGCCGAAGTACACCCCGGCGGGGTCGGAGTCGTCGGTGCGCAGCGCGTCCCGGAGCACCGTGCCGTAGTGGTCCTCCTGCGGCAGCCCGGCCGACAGCGGCTCCCAGGTCGCGCCCGCGTCCTCGGTGCGGTAGACGCGGCAGCGGTTCTCCGCGGGCACCCGGTCGACGTCGGCCGTGATGGGGAAGAGGTACGCCGTGCCGCCGCGCGTGGGGTGGGTGTCGACGGCGAAGCCGAAGTCCGACGGCAGGCCCGCGCCGATGTCCGTCCAGGTGGCCCCGGCGTCGTCGCTGCGGTAGACGCCCCAGTGGTTCTGCAGGTAGAGCCGGTCCGGATCGACGGCGTCCCGGGCGACCTTGTGCACGCACTGGCCGAACTCCGGGTACTTCTCCGGCTGGAAGACCACCTGCACCCCGGAGTTCGACGGGGCCCAGCTGGCGCCGCCGTCCGCGGTGCGGTAGACGCCGCCGGCGGAGACGGCGACCGTCACCGACCCGGCGTCCCTCGGGTCGGTGACCACCGTGTGCACCGCGAGCCCGCCGCCGCCCGGCTCCCACCGCTCCCGCGTCGGGTGCTCCCACAGCGGCCGCACCAGCTCGAACGTCTCGCCGCCGTCCTCGGACCGGAACAGGCCGCCGGGCTCGGTGCCCGCGTACACCACGCCCGGGGCCTCGGCCCCGGCCGGCTGCAGCTGCCACACCCGCTCCAGCGAGGTGCCGGTGTCCTTCGGGTACGTCACCGGCTGCCGCCGGGGCTCCTGCCACGTGGCGCCGAGGTCGTCGGAGTGGAAGACCGACGGGCCCCAGTGCGCGCTGTCGCCGCCGGCGAGCACCCGCGGCGCCGCGCCGCGCACGTCGATGCCCACCGAGTACACGGCCTGGGCCTTGAAGTGCGGCCCGTCCAGCTCCCATGCGCCGCCCCGGCGCCGCCCCAGGAACAGCCCCTTGCGCGTTCCGACCGCCAGCAGTACGTCCTGCATCGGGATCCACCTCCGTGCGCCCTCGTCGTCGAGGTCGTCGAGTAGGGGACAGTCTGCACCCGGGCACTGACACCGGCCCCGCGAGACGCGCGGAGCCGCGGGTGCCCCGGCGCCTCGCGCGCCTCCCCCTCCCCCCGGTCCCGTTCCGGCTACCGCTGGTGCGCGGCGCGCGCCGGCAGCCCGTCGGAGGGCAGCACGCCCTCCGGGGGGACGCCGAGGTGCCAGTCCAGCCCGTAGCGCCGGAACAGCTCGCCGCGCAGGCGGTCGAGCGGCATCGGCACCCCCGGCAGCAGCAGCGCGAAGACCGCGCCCATGAGCTGCGCGCGCAGCATCGGGTACTCCGTGTCCGGGTCGGGCGAGCCCCAGCGCGCCACGGTGTCGTGCAGCAGGTACGCCAGCCGCTGCTGCTCCGCGCACTGGATGAACCCGTCGGCCTGCAGGATTCCGGCCATATGGTGGCGCATCAGCACCGGGTGGTCCTGCGAGAGACCGAGGACCGCGTCGATGGCGCGGGCCATCCGCTCCCGGCCGTCCTGCGGCTGCGGCGGCCGCTCCAGGGCCGCGGCGAGCGTAAGATGCATCAACCTGTGCACGGCCGACTGCACGAGCTGGCGTTTTCCGGGGAAGTAGTACGAGACGAGCCCGCGCGCGGAACCGGCGCGTTCCGCGATGTCCCCCAAGGTCGTGCCCTCGAAGCCCCGCTCGTCGACCAGTTCCACCGTGGCTTGCAGCAGACGCTCCCGGGAACGGCGTCGGAGTTCTTCATTGACTGCGGGCCTGCGGGGGGACATCCTGTAACTCCTGCCTTCACTGGCTGTCAGCCAGTATACTCAGCAAGGCTTCCGGCACCCGGGCGGCGCCCCGGTGCCGGGGGAGTGGTGGGCTCGGGCGATGCGGGGGATCGCCTGAGCCCACCATGCCTGGGCGCGGCCTCCGCGCGGAGAATCTTTCGCGACCCGGGAACACGGAGTCCACGTCGGCCGTTTGACGGTGTGAGGCCCCGCGCTCCCCCGTCGCGGGGCCTCGCCAATTGCCGTGGCGGCCCGGCCCCCGGCCGGTGCGCCGCCGCCGCGCCGGGGGCACGCGTACGGGAGGACGGGCATGCTGACACCGGGCCGCGAGGTCGAGGTAAAGCTGGTCAAACAGCAGCGGCCGGGCCTGAGCTACCCGGCCGTCGCCGTCCGCGACGACGGCGAGCACGCCGTCGTCCGGGCCCCCTGGGCGGGCCCGCCGGAGCGTGACGCCGGCTATGTCCGGTTCGAGCGGGGCGACGTGTGGACCGAGCATTTCTGGCGCGACCGCTGGTACTCGGTCAAGGAGATCCACGACGCCGACGGTCGCCTCAAGGGCTGGTACTGCGACGTCGCCCGCCCCGCCCGCGTCGAGGCGGACCGCGTCACCGTGCACGACCTGGACCTCGACCTCTGGCTCTCCGGCGACCGGCAGACCCTCCTCCGGCTCGACGAGGACGAGTTCGCCGCCAGCGGCCTGCCCGAGCGGGACCCCCGCACCGCCGCCCGCGCCCGCGCCGCGCTCGACGAACTGGAGACGCTCGCCCGCGCCGGCCTCGACGACCTGCTGGCCGCCTGACGTGGCCGAGCGCGACGTCGCCCGGCCCCTGCTCGACCGCTTCCGCGCCGCCCTGTACGACGCCGTGCCGCTGACGGCGCTGTGGGCCCACGGCTCGCTCGCCCTCGGCGACTACCGCCCGTACCGCAGCGACCTCGACCTCGTCGCCGTCGTCCGCGCCGACCCCGGCGCCGACCCCGCCGCCCGGCGGCGGCTGCGGGCGCTGCACCAGCGGCTCCACCGCGAGGTACCGCTCGCCGCGAAGCTGCACTGCTCGTACCTGGCCGCCGACCGGCTCGCCGGCGCCGGCCTCGACCACTTCACCTGGGCGCACGCCGAGCTGTTCCGCCGCCCCGTCACCCCGGTCACCCGCCGGGAGCTGCACACCGGCGCGCTGGTGCTGCACGGCCCCGGGCCCGAACGGCTGCTGCCGCCGCTGCCGGACGAGGAGCTGACGGCGTTCATCCGCAAGGACCTCGCGGAGTACTGGCTGCCCGCGGCCGCCCGGCGGCGCCGCTGGCTGCGCGACGTGTGGGTCGACCTCGGCCCGGTCACCGTCGCCCGCGCCGGCGTCACCCTGCGCGAGGGCCGGCTGATCACCAAGGGCGAGGCCCTCGACGTGCTCGCGGCCGACGGCGCCCCCGCGCGCCTCGTCGCCGACATCCGCGACCGCCGCTACGCCGAGCACCCCGCCCGCACCGCGCCGCACTGGCGGCTGCGCCGGGCCGCCCTGGCCCGCGCGTACGTCCGCGCCCGCGTCCCCGCCGCCCTCGCCGCCTGACCCGGCCCACCGGCGAGCCGCCGCCCGCGGGCCGCCCGGTCAGCCGACGAGCCCCAGCACCGGCCGCAGCCCGTCCGGCCGCTCGCCGACCGGCAGGTGGTCCACCGGGAAGTAGCCGCACCCCAGCGCCGCGGCGCCGCCGTCTGCGCGCAGGTCGTCGCCGACCATCAACACGTCCTGGGGCGCCTGCGCCAGCGCCTCGCACGCGGCCCGGAACAGCCGCGCGTCGGGCTTCTGCACCCCGTGCTCGTACGACAGCGTGTACGCGTCCACGTGGTCATCGAGGCCGTGGGCGCGGAACACCGGCCGCGGGTCCCAGCCGATGTTGCTGACCACCCCGACCCGGACGTCGCGCTCCCGCAGCCCGCGCAGGACGTCTCCGGCGTCGGGGTACGGCTGCCACGCCGCCGGCGTCATGTGCCGTTCGTACAGCGCGTCGTACACCCCGTCGGGCCACGGCAGAGCCACCAGCCGGGCCAGGGCCGTGTACGCGGTCCGGTGCCGCTCCATGCTCCGGTCCCGGGTCCGCCACACCTCCGCCAGCGCTTCCGGTACCCGCTCGGGGAACGCGCCGCCCGGCAGCGCGCCCGCGCGCTCCAGCGCGGCGGCGTACCGCGCGATCGCGGCGTCGCCGGCGCCGATCCCCGCGGCGTCGAGCACGGCGCGCAGCCAGCGCTTCGCCGGTTCGACGCGGAACAGGGTCCCGGAGAAGTCGAAGAGCACGGCCTTGGGACTCATCCGCGTATCTCCGCCGGCTCCCTGTGCTCGGACGGTGCCCACGTGTCGTACGACGCCGCCGCGAGTGCCGCGACCGCGGCGCCCGTCAGGGTGCCGCCCAGCACGTCGCTCGTCCAGTGCACCCCGAGCCACATCCGGGTGAAGGACACGCCCGCCGCGGACACGGCCGCCGCCGTCCACGCGGCGTACCGCAGGCCCGCGGGCACGCGGTCCGCGCGGCTCAGCACCCACAGCAGCAGGCCGCAGGCCAGCGCGACGGTCATGGCGTGGCCGGAGGGGAAGGCGGCGTGCGAGGCGGAGTCCACCGGGTCGCTCCACCGCGGGCGGTCGCGGCCGACCGCCGCCTTCAGGCCGGTCTGCAGCACCCAGCCCACCGCCACCGCGCTCGCGAGCCACAGCGGCAGCAGCCGCGCGCCGCGCCACAGCAGCCAGAGGATCGCGGCCAGCACCAGCAGCCGCATCGTCACCGTGTCCCAGACCCAGTCGGTCAGCACCCGGTTCACCCGGGTCCAGCCGGGCTCCGACACGGCGGCGGAGTGCAGCCGCCGGGCGATCCGCCCGTCGGCGTCCGTCAGCGGCTCCCACGAGGCGATCACCGGCACCGCCAGCAGCACGCTGGCGAGCGTGAGGACGGCGGCGGTGACGCGCAGGGTGGGGGAGGGGTGGCGCGGTGCGGCGGCGGTCACGCGCCGACCCTACGCGAGCGCGCTGAGCCCGGGGCCGAAGGCGACCAGGAGCGGCACCGCGGGCGCCAGCAGCGCCGCGACGGTCAGCCGCAGCCGGCGGGCCGGGGTGAACCGCGGCGCCGCCGCCAGCAGCCGGTCGACGCGCTGCGGGAGGTGGGCGTGGTGGGCGTGGTGGCCGGGGCCGGGGCCGAACACGCCGCGCTCCTCGTTGAGTTCGACCAGCGCGGTGGCGAACGTCATCCGGCCGAAGCGGCGCGAGGCGGCGTCGTCGGCGGCCAGCTCGCACAGCCGGTGCACCTCGTCGCGGAACGCCCGGAAGACGGGCATGCGCGGCACGCCCGCGAGCGCCCCCGCGCAGTGCTGCAGCCAGTGGTGGCGGGCCCGGCTGTGCCCCTGCTCGTGGGCGAGCACGGCGTCGAGCTGGCGCCGCTTCAGCCGGCGCAGCGCGGCCGTGGTGATGACGAGCTGGGCCTGCCCGCCGGGCAGCCACCAGGCGTCCGGACGCTCGCCCTCCAGCACCACCAGCCGCTCGGCGCCGGCGTCCTCGCCGGGCAGCAGCGGGGCGCGGCGGCGCAGCTCCTCGCGCCGCCGGCGGCGCTGCGCCCGGGCGGTGCGGACCTCGCGGACGAACATCACGGCCGTCCACAGCCCGCCGGCCGCCAGCGCCACGGCGAGCGCCGCGGCCCACGGGGCGCCGGTGGTGCCGCTGTACGCCTCCCGCACCGCGGCCGGCGCCGGGGCGAAGACCCCGCTGTGCACCTGCGCCCAGGCCACGGCGGCGCTCAGGGACATGGCGAGCCCGCAGCACAGCAGCACGGCGGCCACGACGCACTGCCACACCCACAGCGCGAGCACCGGCTCGCGGTCCGCCCACGCGGCGCGGGCCAGCAGCCGGGGCGCGACCGCGGCGGTGAGGGCGGCGAAGGCCAGCAGCGTGAGCGGGATCACCATGGGTTCAGCGTACGGAGCGGGGGCGCCGGCCGGTACGTGTGCGCCGGTGAAGTGACGGACGACACCGGGGAGTCAGAGGGCGAGGAGCATCGCGACCATGCCGGTGCCCAGGCAGACGCGGCAGGCGCCGCCCAGCTCCGGCCGCGCCGCCCAGCCGCCGCCCGCGGCCGCCGCCGGCACCGCCGCGCTGGGCACACCCGCCCCCGGCACGCCCGCGCCCGCGGCGACCGGCCGGAGGCCCCGGTGGAGCACGTACAGCACGTAGTACGCCAGGAGCGCCGCGGTGACGAGCGGCGGCCCGGCGGCGGCGCCGTGCCCGCCGTGGTCCGCCACGCCCATGGCCACCGCCATGTACACCATCGCCAGCGCGCCGAGCGCGTGGTGCAGATGGTGCCGCGCGGCCCGCGGCGGCAGCAGGGCCCGTACGAACGCGGCGCCGAACACCGCCGCGAACACCACCGGCGGCCACGCCGCCGGCCCCGGCGGGTCCGCGGGCAGCGCCATCGCCGCCATCCCCAGCCCCATCAGGGCGTCCCCGGCGGCGCCGCGGCGCTCCTCGGCGGCGAGGGCCCGCATCCGCAGCAGGCACAGCCCGCCGACGGCCGCGCCCAGCACGGTCAGCAGCAGGCCGGCGAGCGGTGGTCCGTGCATCCGCGGGCCCCCTCGGACGACGACGGCGTCGGCCCCGCGGCACGACTGCGGGGACCGGCCGGCGCCGGCCCGGGGCGCAGGGCGCTTCCGGCGGAAGGCTGCCCGCACCCGTGCACCCGCACGCGAGCGCACGGGTGCAAGGAGGGCGCAGGGGAGCGCGCGACGGCGGCTCAGGCGGTGAAGCGCACCGTGTGCTTCATCCCGGGGAAGTCCGTCACGACGCCCTGCAGGCCCAGGCCGCGGGCGAGCTTCAGCTCCTCGGGAGTGTTGACGGTCCAGGCGATGACCCGCAGCCCCGACTCGTGCGCGAGGTCCGCCAGCTCCAGCGTCAGCCGCCGGATGTTCAGCGACAGCGTCCCCGCGCCGACCTCGCGGGCGCGCTCGACCACCCCGAGGCCGTAGTGGCTGGCGACCAGCACCCGCGGCACGTCGGGCAGCAGCCGCCGCAACTCCGTCAGCGCCTCGTCGTGGAACGACAGCACCTCGACGCGGCCGGCGAGGTCGTGCGCGGCCATGGCGTCGGCGAGGGCCTGGGCGGCCGCGGCGTCCTTGATCTCGACCTGCAGCCGGCCCCTTACCGCCTCGACGACCTCGTCGAAGGTCGGCACCCGCTCGCCCCGGCCGGCGTCCAGCTCGCGCAGCTCGGCGAGCGTGAAGTCGGCGATCGCGCCCTGGCCGTCCGTCGTGCGGTCCACGTCGGGGTCGTGCATGACGACCAGGTGGCCGTCCTTGCTCAGATGCAGGTCGAGTTCGATGGCGTCCATGCCCTCGCGGTCCGCGCGGACGAACGAGCGGAGGGTGTTCTCCGGCTCGACGCCCATCAACCCGCGGTGACCGATGGTCAGAAATGACACTGCGCTCTCGCCCTCCGTCGGCGGTCCGTCACAGACTGGCGCAAAGCCTAGGCCAATTCGGGGAGATCGACACCGGTCGTGCGGCGTCCTGACGGCGGGGCGCGGCTGGGCCGCGCGCGGGCCGGGGGCGGGGTCACCCGGAGGTGGGTGTGTCCTCCCGGAGGCCCGCTCTGACCCTCGTGCATCGAGGAGAACGGGAAGGACCAGGGGGTAAACCTCTGGTCGCCGCAAGATTTACGCTCCGTACCCGTGGACTGCGCAAGACTTCCCGGAGGCCCGCTTGAGGGAGATCGTCGGACAGCGATACGGTAGAGGGACAGGAAGTTCTTAACGTAGGAGTGGTCCATGACGGAAATTCTTGCTTCCGCGACAGCGGAAGGTGACGTTCTGTCCGCCGCGGACGCCCCGCGCATAGTCGAGCACCCCGCCTGGGCGCGGCTGAAGGCCGCCGTCGAGGAGATCCGCCCCTGGCAGTCGAAGGACGGCTCCGTCGACTTCGAGGCCGAGGGCGCCCCGGCGCGCTCCGCCGCCGAGGACGCCGTCGAGCGGGCCGCCGCCGCGGTGCGGGAGCTGTCCCCGCTGGTGCCGCACGACGCCGCCTATCACGACGCGGTCGTCGCCGACCTGGGGAAGTGGGCCGCGAACGGCTTCGGCGTGCCCGACTTCCTGGACTCGGTGCTCGCCTTCCACCCCGCCGGCCACCGCGCCGACGGGCTGCAGCACCTCGTCGTCTTCCCCATGTACACCCAGAACGGCAACCCGGACCGCAACTTCGAGGCCGTGGTCATCCGCGTCGTCTGGCCCGGCTGGCTCGCCGAGCTGGAGCGCACCCGCTACGACAACCCCATGTTCCTCGGCATCACCTTCGAGGACTTCACCTCCGGGTACGACACGAACTCCGCCGTGCTCTTCCCCGAGACCATCGCCATGCGCGAGGTTCCGCCGCGCTTCACCTGGGGCGCCATCTTCTGCGACCGCGAGGCCGCCCGCTTCCGCCGGGTCAGCACCGCGGCCGTCGAGGCCACCGGCCTGGAGCTGCCCGAGGACGCCCGCGGGCTGCTCACCGACCAGGAGCGGGCCCAGCAGGCCTTCGTGCTGTGGGACATGGTCCACGACCGCACGCACAGCCACGGCGACCTGCCGTTCGACCCCTTCATGATCAAGCAGCGGCAGCCGTTCTGGATGTACGGCATAGAGGAGCTGCGCTGCGACCTCACCGCCTTCCACGAGGCCGGCAAGCTCGCCGCCGACGGCTACCCGCAGGGCCGCGACGTGCAGTACACGGTGCTGATGGACCGGCTGTTCCGCTTCCCCGTCACCGGCGAGCGCAACCGCAACTACGACGGCCTCGGCGGCCAGCTGCTCTTCGCCTACCTGCACCGGCACGACGCGCTGCGCTGGACCGACAACCGGCTGTCCGTCGACTGGGACCGGGCCCGCGAGGTCACCGGCCGGCTGCGCAACGAGATCGAGACGCTGTACCGCGAGGGCATCGACCGCCCCAAGCTGGTGCACTGGTTCCGGGCCTACGACCTGGTCTCCGCCTACCTCGCCCCGCACCCCGGCTCCACCTGGGCCAAGGGCCCCGACGCCCTCGACCTGGACAAGCCGCCGCGGAAACTCGTGGACGACGTGCTCCCCGACGAGTTTCCCCTCAGCATGTTCTATGAGGCCCTTGCCAAGAAGCTGCGCAAGGTGATCGAGTCGACCCGGGGCATCACGGCCGAGAGCGCCGAACTGGCGGAGGCCGCGTGACGGACCCCGCCGTCGGTAGGGCAGCCGAGGAGGAGAGCGTCATGAGCCCCGGGGCACACGGCAGGAACGGAGGCGGCGGTCCGCTGGACGGAGCGGTCGTCGCCGTGGCGGGCGCGGCGGGACCGGCGGGCCGGGCGACGCTGCGGCGGCTCGCCGAGGCGGGCGCCACCGTCGTCGGCTGCGACGCGGACGCCGAGCGGCTCGCCGAGGCCGTCGCCGCGGCGCGGGAGGCCCGCGGCGGCGCCCCCGTCACGGGCGACACCGTCGACCTGCTCGACCCGCACGCCGCGCGCGCCTGGGCCGGGCGCATCGAGAAGGACCACGGCCGCGTCGACGGCCTGGTCCACCTCGTCGGCGGCTGGCGCGGCTCGCGGTCCTTCGCCGACACCGACCTCGACGACTGGACCGTGCTGCACGACCTGCTCCTGCGCACCGTGCAGCACACCTCCCTCGCCTTCGACGAGCCGCTGCGGCGCAGCGACCGCGGCCGCTACGTGCTGGTCAGCGCCGCCGGCGCCAGCCAGCCCACCGCCGGCAACGCCGCGTACGCCGCCGCCAAGGCCGGTGCCGAGGCGTGGACGCTGGCCATGGCCGACGGCTTCCGCAAGGCCGGCCAGGCCGACGACCCGGCCGGCCCGCCCGCCGCGGCGGCCATCATCCTGGTGGTGAAGGCGCTGGTGAACGCCGCGATGCGGGAGGCCAAGCCGAACGCGAAGTTCGCGGGCTTCACCGACGTGGACGACCTTGCCGGAAACATCGCGGACGTCTGGGACAGGCCCGCGCAGGAACTGAACGGGACCCGCCTGTGGCTCACACCCCAGCCGTGACCGCGCCGACCACGACGGCCGGCGGACCCCCGGGGCGCACCGACGCCAAGCGCCGCCACGACCCGGCGGTGCGCGGCTTCGCCAGCGACAACTACGCCGGCGCGCACCCGGAGGTCCTCGCCGCCCTCGCCCTCGCCAACGGCGGCCACCAGGTCAGCTACGGCGAGGACGACTACACCGCCCACCTGCAGCACGTCTTCCGCGGCCACTTCGGCATGGACGCCGAGGTCTACCCGGTCTTCAACGGCACCGGGGCCAACGTCGTCGCGCTGCAGGCCGTCACCGACCGCTGGGGCGCGGTGATCTGCGCGGACACCGCGCACATCCACGTCGACGAGTGCGGCGCCCCCGAGCGCGTCGGCGGGCTGAAGCTGCTGCCCGTACCCACGCCGGACGGCAAGCTCACCCCGGAGTTGATCGACCGGGAGGCGCGCGGCTGGGACGACGAGCACCGCGCCATGCCGCAGGTCGTCTCGATCACGCAGGCCACCGAGTACGGCACGGTCTACACCCCGGACGAGATCCGCGCCGTCTGCGAGCACGCGCACCGCCGCGGCATGCGCGTCCACCTCGACGGGGCCCGGATAGCCAACGCCGCGGCCTCGCTCGACGTGCCGATGCGCGCGTTCACCAACGTCGCCGGCGTCGACATCCTCTCCTTCGGCGGTACGAAGAACGGCATGCTCCTCGGCGAGGCCGTCGTGGTGCTCGACCCGGACGCCGTGCGCGCGATGAAGCACCTGCGCAAGCTGTCGATGCAGCTGGCCTCCAAGATGCGCTTCGTCTCGGCCCAGTTCGAGGCGCTGCTCGCCAAGGACCTGTGGCTGCGCAACGCCCGCCACGCCAACGCGATGGCCGGTCGCCTCGCCGACGGGGTGCGCGGCATCGACGGCGTGGAGGTGCTGCACCCCGTGCAGGCCAACGGCGTCTTCGCCCGGCTGCCGCACGACGTGTCCCTGGCGCTGCAGAAGAACTTCCGCTTCTACTTCTGGGACGAGGCGGACGGCGTGGTGCGCTGGATGTGCTCCTTCGACACCACGGAGGAGGACGTCGACACCTTCGTCGCCGCGATCGCGGAGGAAATGCGGGGGACGTAACCGTCGCATGCCTATACGCTCCCTTGCATGGAACTCCAGCAGGAGCGGCCCGGCCTGTCCGCGTACCTCGCCGCCGACGCGGTCGTCGACCACGAGCACCCGCTCGTCGTCGAGACCGCCTACCGGCTGCGCGAGGTCGCGGAGGCGCCGGAGGCGTACGCCAAGGGCGCCTACGAGTTCGTACGCGACACGATCCCGCACTCCAACGACGCCGGGGACCTGCGCGTCACCTGCCGCGCCTCCGACGTGCTGAAGGCCCGCACCGGGATCTGCTACGCCAAGGCCCACGCCCTCGTCGCGCTGCTGCGCGCCCAGGGCATCCCGGCCGGCTTCTGCTACCAGCACCTCGGCGTGCTGCACGGCCTGGCCGCCCTGCGGCTGCCCGGGCGCGACTGGATCCGCCTGGACCCGCGCGGCAACAAGCCGGGCGTGACCGCGCGGTTCCGCCTCGACCGCGAGCAGCTGGCCTTCGTCCCCGACCCGGCCGCCGGCGAGTACGACGACCCGCTGGTCCGCGCGGCGCCCCACCCGGCTACCCTCGAAGCCCTCCGCACGGCCGCCGACCGGCGCCACCTGGACCGCATCCTGCCCACCGCCCTGTAACAGCGGCATCCGCAAGACCCAGACCCCGCAGACCCCGCAGAAGGACCGCATGACCCTCCGCACCCACGTCTCCGACGAGGTACGCACCCTCGCCCCCGGTTTCGCCCACGTCACCGTCGTCGCCCGCGGCCTCGCCGGCGGCCCCAGCGACGCCGCGGGCGCCGCGCTCCTCGACGACGCGACCCGCCGGCTCGCCGAGCGCCTCGACGGCACCCCGCCGCAGCAGGACCCGCACATGCAGGCGTGGCGGGCCGCCTACGCGGCCTTCGGCGCCAAGCCGTCCAAGTTCCGCAACTCCGCCGAGGCGCTGGCCCGCCGCGCCCTCGGCGACGCCGGCCTGCCGCGCATCAACCGCCTGGTCGACATCTACAACGCCGTCAGCGTCGCCCACCTCATCCCCGTCGGCGGCGAGGACACCGACCACATCCACGGCGACATGCGGCTCGTCCGCGCCACCGGCGAGGAGCGCTTCGACGAGGAGCACCCCGAGCCCGGCGAGGTCGTCTGGTGCGACGACACGGGCGTGACCTGCCGCCGCTGGAACTGGCGCCAGGGCGTGCGCACCCGGCTCACCGAGGAGTCGGCGAACGCGCTGTTCCTGCTGGAGCGGCAGGAGCCCATGACGTACGGGGAGCTGACCGCGGCGGCGGAGGAACTGGCCGAGGCGCTGCAGAAGAGTTCGCCCGGGGCGGCGATCGAGATCCGCGACCCGGCCTGAGCCGCGCCCCGGCGGGGAGGGCGGGCCGCCCCGGTTCAGGTGCCCGGCGCCGGGGCGCTGCCGCCCAGGTGCGCGGGCTGCCACCAGCTGTCGCCCGGCCCCCGCGGGTGGTCCGGGTACGCGCGCTGCGCCGCCTCCAGCAGGTCCTGGACCCGGGTTTTCAGCCGCTCCGTGAGCTTCTCCGCGTCCTCGTGCTCCTCCCCGCCGTCCGCGCCGTACGGGGCCGGCAGGTCGTCCGGCACCCCGTCCCCGGTCGGGACCGGCGCGCCCAGGCGCAGCGTGATCGGCAGGTGGTTCCGGCCGAAGTCGCGGGGCCGCCCCTTGGTCCATATCCGCTGCGTCCCCCACACCGCCATCGGCAGCAGCGGCACCCCCGCCTGCTGCGCCAGCCGCGCGGCGCCCGACTTGAACGACTTCAGCGTGAACGACTGGGAGATCGTCGCCTCCGGGAAGACCCCGACGACCTCGCCCGAGCGCAGCGCGCGCAGCGCGTGCGAGAACGCCGTCGCGCCCTGCGCGCGGTCGACCGGGATGTGCTTCATCGCGCGCAGCAGCGGGCCGGAGACGCGGTGGCGGAAGACCGACTCCTTGGTCATGAAGCGTACGAACCGCTTCGCCGGCCGGGCCGCGTAGCCGCAGAAGACGAAGTCCAGGTAGCTGACGTGGTTGCTCACCAGGACGGCACCGCCGCGCCGCGGGACGTGCTCCTCGCCCTTCAGGTCGATGCGCAGGTCCATCGCCTTGAAGGCGGTTCTGCACAGGCCGACGACGGGCGGGTAGACGAGGTCTGCCATGCCGGGCCGATCCCTTCTCCGGCCCGGAGGGTCAGGAGGCTCCCGGCGGAAGTTACGCGTGCGTAGGTACGTACTCCCCGATCGTGCCCGACACGCGCCCGCCACGCCAGACCCACCCCTTCGGCGTGACGGGATCTTGTCATCCCGCCCGCGGCGGTGCGGCATGCTGGAGGGATGGTGAACGGCACGGCGGAGCGGCTGACGGCGGTGGACCTGGACGCGTGCGGTCTGGGCGAGCGGGCCACCCTCGTGCAGTTCTCCAGCGCCTTCTGCCGCCCCTGCGCGGCCACCCGGCGGATCCTCGCCGACGTGGCGGGGATGGTCGCCGGCGTGGCGTACGTGGACGTGGACGCCGAGAGCCACCTCGGCCTCGTGCGCAGGCTGGCGGTGGAGCGGACGCCGACCGTGCTGGTGCTGGACGCGGACGGCCGGGTGGTGCGCCGCGGCACGGGCCTGCCGCGCAAGGCGGACGTCATCGCCGCGCTGGGCGCCGCGGTACCGGAGGCGTCCGCGGGAGACGGGGACGGGGACGGGTAGGAAATGTCACAGCCGGGCGGCCTTGAACGGCGGGTGTGCGTACGGATGTACTGGTGAGTAATAAACTGGACGGCGACCACCGGATCCGCTCGGTGGCGGCCGTCGATGGCGCCTATGCTGCCAGCACGGCAGTGTCTCGATACGAAGTGGTGGGAGAGCCGGCGTGAGCTTGAGGATCGTTGTCTGTGTGAAGTACGTGCCCGACGCCACCGGCGACCGGCACTTCTCCGATGACCTGACCACCGACCGCGAGGCCGTCGACGGCCTGCTGTCGGAGCTGGACGAGTACGCGGTCGAACAGGCCCTGCAGATCTCCGAGGCCGCGGACGACGCGGAGATCACGGTGCTGACCGTCGGCCCCGAGGACGCGCGTGACGCGCTGCGCAAGGGGCTGTCCATGGGCGCGGACAAGGCCGTGCACGTCGAGGACGACGACCTGCACGGCACCGACGTGATGGGCACCTCGCTGGTCCTGGCCAAGGCCGTGGAGCACATCGGCTACGACCTCGTCGTCTGCGGCATGGCCTCCACCGACGGCACCATGGGCGTGCTCCCGGCGATCCTCGCCGAGCGCCTCGGCGTGCCCCAGGTGACCCAGCTCTCCGCGGTCGCCGTGGCCGACGGCAAGGTCACCGGCCGCCGGGACGGCGACGCGGCCAGCGAGCAGCTGGAGGCGGCGCTGCCGGCCGTGGTGTCCGTCACCGACCAGTCGGGCGAGGCCCGTTACCCGTCGTTCAAGGGCATCATGGCGGCGAAGAAGAAGCCGGTGGAGAACCTGGACCTGGACGACCTGGGCATCGACGCCGAGGAGGTCGGCCTGGCGGGTGCCTGGACGAAGGTCGAGGACGCCGCGGAGCGCCCGCCGCGCACCGCCGGCACGATCGTCAAGGACGAGGGCGAGGGCGGCAAGCAGCTCGCCGGGTTCCTCGCGGGCCAGAAGTTCATCTGAGCCCCCGCACCCCCTTCGCCGTTACGCCTTCCGCCCTCGTACCGCAGGAGAACGAGATCCATGACTGAAGTCCTCGTCTACGTCGACCACGTCGACGGCGCCGTGCGCAAGCCGACGCTGGAGCTGCTGACCCTCGCCCGCCGGCTCGGCGACCCGGTCGCCGTGCACCTGGGCCCCGGCGTCGAGACCGCGGCGCCCGTGCTCGCGGAGCACGGCGCGACGCGCGTGCTGACCGTCGACGCCGCCGAGTTCGCCGACTACCTCGTCGTCCCGAAGGTCGACGCGCTGCGGGCCGCGTACGACGCCGTGCAGCCGGCCGCCGTGCTGCTGCCGTCGTCGGTGGAGGGCAAGGAGATCGGCGCCCGCCTCGCGGTGCGGATCGGCTCCGGCATCATCACCGACGCCGTGGACGTCGAGGCCGGCGACGGGGGCACCGCCCAGGGCGAAGCCTCCGGGGGAGGCCCGGTCACCACCCAGGCCGTGTTCGCCGCCGCGTTCACCACCCGGTCGCGCGTCTCGCGCGGCACGCCGGTCATCACCGTCAAGCCCAACTCCGCCGCCCCCGAGACGGCCCCGGTCGAGAGCGCCGTGGAGCAGCTCACGGTCGGCTTCGGCGAGTCGGCCGCCGGGACGAAGGTCGTGGGCCGGACCCCGCGCGAGTCGACGGGCCGCCCCGAGCTGACCGAGGCCGCGATCGTCGTCTCCGGCGGGCGCGGCGTCAACGGCGCCGAGAACTTCCACATCATCGAGGCGCTGGCCGACTCCCTCGGCGCGGCCGTCGGCGCCTCCCGGGCCGCCGTGGACGCCGGCTGGTACCCGCACTCGCACCAGGTCGGCCAGACCGGCAAGACGGTCTCCCCGCAGCTGTACATCGCCGCCGGGATCTCCGGCGCGATCCAGCACCGGGCGGGCATGCAGACGTCGAAGACGATCGTGGCCGTGAACAAGGACAACGAGGCGCCGATCTTCGACCTCGTGGACTACGGCGTCGTCGGCGACCTCTTCGAGGTGGTGCCGCAGCTGACCGAGGAGGTCAAGGCCCGCAAGGGCTGAGCGTCGGGGCGGCCCGCCGGAGCGCCGCCGTTCGAAGGGCCCGCGGTGTCGCGGGCCCTTCCGCATGTGCCGCCGGCGCCGTGGTCGGGGCGCGCGAGCGCGTGGGAGGATGCGCCGCATGAGCGGGAGCGCGAGCCCGAGCCCGTACGCCTGGCTGCCGCGGGGCGCACGGGAGTGGAGCACGCCGCACGGCGGGGCGCCGGGGACCTGGCCGCGGTTCACCGTGGCGTACGCCCTGCTGGTGCTGCTGCGGATCACCGGGGACGTGCCGGTGCCGTGGCTGCTCGCGGCGGCGGCGGTCGTGGGGGCGGCGAGCGTGGCGGGGTACGCGCTGCGCCGGCGCTGCGTCCGGCCGCGGGGCGGCGGCTGGGTGCTGCCGGCGGCGGGTTCGGCGTCGCTGGTGGTGCCGGGCGGCGCGTCCGGGGCGGCGGTGCGTACGACGGTCACCGCGGCCGGCGGCCGGATCCTCGGCGGGGCGGAGGCGGCGGCCGCGGTGCGCGGGGCGGCGGGGGTGCTGCGCTCGGCGGAGCGGGACCCGGCGGCGCTGGCGGCGGTGGGCGCGGGGCCCGAGGGGGACGGCGGGATGCTGTACGTCGTCCACGACGAGCGTTCGGCCTTCGTGCTCCGTGCGCCGGCCCCTTCCGGCCCGGGCGCGGACGAGCAGGGCCGGGCGGACCGGACCGCGCGGCGCGACCTCGAAGCCCGCGCCCGGCGGCGGCAGCTGCTCGCCGACGTGGCCGGGGAGGTGGGCGCCGCGGTGCCGCCGGCGGACGGCGCGGGCCGCCCCGGCGACGCGGCGGACGGGCCGCTCCCGGACGTGCAGTCGCCGGCCGGGCGGGGCGCCGCGGCGCTCGCGGCGGCGGCCGCCGCTGCCGCCGGCGCCCCGCTGCCGGACACGGACCCCGACGTACGCGACCTGCCCTGGCCCCCGCACCGCGGCGCCGCCGCGACGGCGGACGGCACCCTGCGCCTGGTGACGCTCGCCGGGCCCGTCGCCCTGTGGGTCGCCTGGCTCGCCGGCGCCTGGTCCTGAGCGCTCGCGGGCCCCCCGCCTCCGGCCCGCCGGCCTTGCTGTCCGTTGACGTCCTCCGGGTGCCCGGTTACGTTCGATTCAACGTTCTGTTGAAACCGGGAGGGTTGCATGGCGGCGCAGGACGACCCGGCCGCGACGTCGATCGGCGCCCCCGTCAGGGCCCGGATCGACGCCTCCCTCGCCCCCGTCGACGCCGCACTCGCCCGCCGGTACCCCGGCGACCCCGGCACCCGCCAGCCCGTGCACACCGTCTACGTCCCCGCCGACGCCTTCGGCGCCCGTACCGTACGGGACTGGGGCCGGCAGGCCCTCGACGCGCTCGACGCGCACGCGCCCGACGCCGGCGCGCTCGCCGCGGCGCTCGGGCTCGCCGAGGGCGCGGCGGGGGAGGTGTACGAGCGGGTGCGGGCCAAGTTGGTGCGCGAGCCGGTCGAGGACCTGCGCGTCGACTTCGAGGACGGCTACGGCCCCCGCCCCGACGACGAGGAGGACGCCGCCGCCGTGGCCGCCGCCCGGGTGGTCGCGGACGCCGTCGCCGCCGGCGGCGCACCGCCGTACGTCGGCATCCGCGCCAAGTGCCTGGAGGCCGCCGTCCGCGACCGCGGCATCCGCACGCTCGACCTCTTCCTCACCGCGCTGCTGCGGGCGGGCGGCGGCGCGCTGCCGGACGGGCTGGCGCTGACGCTGCCGAAGGTCACGTACCCGGAGCAGGTGGGCGCGATGGCCGAGCTGCTGGGTGAGTTCGAGCGCGCGCACGGGCTCGCGGCCGGGCGGCTCGGCTTCGAGATCCAGATCGAGACGACCCAGGCGATCCTCGGCGCCGACGGCCGCGCCACGGTCGCGCGGATGATCGACGCGGCCGGCGGCCGGGCGACGGGGCTGCACTACGGCACGTTCGACTACAGCGCCGCGTGCGGGGTGGCCGCGGCCCACCAGTCGCCGGACCACCCGGTGGCCGACCACGCGAAGGCCGTGATGCAGGTGGCCGCGGCCGGGACGGGCGTGCGGCTGTCCGACGGGTCGGTGAACGTGCTGCCGGTCGGCGGCACGGAACGGGTGCACGCGGCCTGGCGGCTGCACTACGGGCTGGTGCGGCGGTCGCTGGCGCGCGCGTTCTACCAGGGGTGGGACATGCATCCGGGGCAGCTGCCGACGCGGTATGCGGCGGTGTACGCGTTCTGCCGGGAGGGGCTGGACGCGGCGTGCGCCCGGCTGGCGGCGTACGCGGGGCGCACGGCGGGCGCGGGCGGCGGGGCCGGCGGCGTACTCGACGAGCCGGCGACGGCGCGGGCGCTCAGCGGCTACCTGCGGCGCGGGCTGGACTGCGGGGCGGTGGACGCGGCGGAGGTCACCGAGCGGACGGGGCTGGGGCGGGCGGACCTGGACGCGCTGGCGGGACGGCCGCCGCGGCCCTGAGGGCGGCGGCCGACCGGGGACCCCGCCCCCGCCCCCGCCCCGCTCCCGGTACGGCCGGCCTGCCGGTGGCGAGGCGTGCGTGTCGGAGGAGCGGCCTACCCTGGGGCGGGAGTGCGGGGAACACGGGTTCTGCGGCGCCGCATGCGGACCGGGTCCCGGTGGGCGTGCCCGGGTTACGGCGTCGCCGCCCGGAGCAGGCCGCGGCGGGCGAATCCGGCGTACAGGTCGCGTATGCCCGTCTCCCACGGGGGCGCCTGCTCGCTGGTGGTGACGGTGTTGCGCAGGGTGCCGAGCAGCGGGGTGGAGATCTCCACGAGGTCGCCCTCGCGGTGGGTGAACCCGCTGCCCGGGGCGCCGCGGTCCGCGGTGGGCGCGAAGAGCGTGCCCGTGAACAGCACGACGCCGTCCGGGTACTGGTGGCGCCGGCTGACCGCCTGGGCGACCAGCGTCTCCAGCGGGCGGCTGATGCGCGCCATGTCGGAGGAGTCGCGCAGCGAGAAGCCGTCCTCGCCCTGCACCGACAGGCCGATCGTCGCCTCGCGTACGGAGTCGACGGTGAAGCCGTCATCGGTGAGGCGGACGAACGGGCCGAGGGCGGTGGAGGCGTTGTTGTCCTTCGCCTGGGGCAGCAGCAGGGCGCTGCGGCCCTCCACGTCGCGGAGGTTCACGTCGTTGCCCAGGGTGACGCCCGCGATGCGGCCGTCCGAGGCGACGACGAGGACCAGTTCGGGCTCGGGGTTGTTCCACTGGGAGACCTCGGCGACGCCGACGGGCGCCCCGTACCCGACGGCCGACAGCACCGGGCCCTTGGTGAAGATCTCCGCGTCCGGGCCGAGGCCGACCTCCAGGTACTGCGACCACAGGCCCTGCTCGCGCAGCCACGCCAGCAGCTCGACGGCCTCCGGGCTGCCGGCCCGTACCGTCTCCAGCCGGGTGCCGAGCCGGGCGCCGATCCGCGCGCGGATCTCGTCCGCCGCGGCGGCGGCGCCGCCGGCACGCTCCTCGATGACCCGCTCCATCATGCTGTCCGCGAACGTCACCCCGGCCGCCTTGAGCACCTGCAGGTCCACCGGCGCCAGCAGCCTCGCCCGGTCCGCGGCCCCGGCGGCGGTGGCCGCCAGCACCTCGCCGAGCGGCCAGCTCCGCCCGCCCGCCGCGCCGCGGACGCGGGCGGCGGCGTCGGGACGCTCCAGCAGGTCCGAGACGGTCGGCCCGAGGGCGGTGACGTCGACGAGGACGTCGCCGCGGACGGTCACCAGGCTCGGGCCGCCGTCCGCGGGGTCGAGGAGGCGGCCGACCAGCAGGGCGGCGTCCGCGTCCGCGGGCAGGACGTCCGCGGGGGCGGAGGGGATCTCACGGGGGGCCATGGGGATGCGGCCTTTCTGTGCGCGTGGCGGCGGGCTCGTGCTGACTTCGCATGATGATCGGAACACGGCCGCCGGGGGAAGGGGGAGCCCCCGGGGCGAAGTTCCGCGCACGCACTGCCCGGCGGACGCGACGTGCCACCGCGGGCCGGCCGTTCCGGCTCAGCCCGCCGGCGGGCGCTCGCCCGAGCCGCGGGCGACCAGCCGCGTCGGCAGCACCAGCCGCTCCGGGTCGCCGGCCGCGCCTTCGAGGCGCTGGAAGAGCCGGACGGCCGCGCGCCGGCCCAGCTCCGCGGGGTCCTGGGCGACGACGGTGATCCCGGGGGAGAGCAGGTCGGCCAGCTCGAAGTCGTCGAAGCCGACGAGGGCCACGGGCCGCCCGCCCGCCGCCAGCGTCCGCACGGCGGTGACGGTGACCCGGTTGTTGCCGGTGAACAGCGCGGAGACCGGATCCGGTCCCGTCGTCATCCGCAGGCACTCCGCCGCCACCCGGGCCGGCTCCGTGCTGTCCAGCGACGTCCACGCCCCGGCGACCGGCAGGCCGGCGCCGGCCATCGCCGCGCGGTAGCCGCGCAGCCGCTCGGCGGCGGTGTGGATACGGGGGTGGTCGCCGATGAAGCCGATGCGGCGGTGCCCGTGCCCGACGAGGTGCTCGACCGCCCGGCGGGCGCCGCCGTAGTTGTCGGACAGTACGGTGTCGGCGCTGATCCGCCCCGGCGGCCGGTCGACGAAGACGGCGGCGATCCCCGCGGCCAGCTCCGGTTCCAGATAGCGGTGGTCGGTGCTCGCCGGCACGACCACCAGCCCGTCGACCCGGCGCGCGCACAGCGCGAGCACCAGCTCCTCCTCGCGCCCGGGGTCCTCGCCGCTGGAGCCGTGGACGAGCAGCGAGCCGTGCGCCCGGGCGACGTCCTCGACGGCCCCGCTCAGCGGGGCGTAGAACGGATCGGCCAGGTCCTCCAGCACCAGCCCGACGGTGGCGGTGCGGCCCTTGCGCAGGATGCGCGCGCTGTCGTTGCGGCGGAAGCCGAGCGCGTCGATGGCGTCCCGGACCCGCCGCTCGGTCTCCTGCGTGACGCCGGGCTCGCCGTTGACCACCCGCGAGACCGTCTTCAGGCCGACGCCCGCGCGGGCGGCGACGTCCTTCATCGTCGGACGGCTGCCGTAGCGGGGCCGCTGCGGGCCGGGAAGGTGATCGGACACGCGCCTGATGATAAGGGCTAGACAACGTTGTCACCCTCCGGGCAGACTGACCGCGGACCGCCCCCGCCCGCCCGACCCGCACCTCCAGGAGACGCCACGATGGTCGCCGCCCAGCCGACCGGGCTCGTCGCCGCGCTCGACATCGGCGGTACGAAGACCGCCGCGGCCCTGGTCGACGCCGGCGGCCGGCTCCTCGCCCGGGCCCGGCGGCCCACGCCCGCCGGCGGGACCGGCGAGGAGGTCATGGCCGCCGTGACCGGGGTGCTGCGCGAACTGGCCGCCGCCGACCCCGCCGGCTGGGCCCGCGCCGGCGCCCTCGGCATCGGCAGCGCCGGCCCCGTGGACGCCCAGACGGGCACCGTCCGGCCCGTCAACATCCCCGGCTGGCGCGACTACCCGCTGGTGGCCGCCGTGCGCGAGGTCACCGGCGCCCGGCCGGTGGTGCTCGTCGGCGACGGCGTCGCCATGGCCGCCGCCGAGCACTGGCAGGGCGCGGCCCGCGGCCGGTCCGCGGCGCTGTGCATGGTCGTCTCCACCGGGGTCGGCGGCGGGCTCGTCCTGGACGGCCGGCCGTACGCCGGGCCCACCGGCAACTCCGGCCACATCGGCCACATCGCCGTCGACCTCGACGGCGACCCGTGCCCCTGCGGCGGGCGCGGCTGCGTCGAGCGGATCGCCTCGGGCCCCAACATCGCCCGCCGCGCCCTCGCCGACGGCTGGACACCGGGCCCGGACGGCGACGACACCGCCGCCGGCGTCGCCGCGGCGGCCCGCGCCGGCGACCCCGTGGCGCTCGCCTCCTTCGACCGGGCGGCGCAGGCGCTGGCCGCGGGCATCGCCGCCACCGCGACCCTGGTCGAGATCGAGGCCGCGGTGATCGGCGGCGGGGTGGCGGCGGCCGGGGAACTGCTGTTCGCGCCGGTGCGGCGGCATCTGAAGACCTATGCCGCGCTGTCGTACGCCGCGAACGTGGCGGTCGTCCCGGCGCACCTCGGCACGGACGCGGGGCTGATCGGCGCCGCCGCCGCGGCGGCGCAGAAGCTGGGCCTGCGGCGGTTCACCGCCCCCGGCTGACGGCCGGGCGCGGTGCGGGGCCGCGGCCCGGCGCGTACGGCGGCGGCGCTACCGGGCCGGCGCCACCGCGGGCGGGTGCGGCGCCGCGTGCGTCAGGCGCGGCGCCGCACCCGCCCTGCGCTGCGGCGGGGTGCGGCCGGGCGTCAGCAGCCGAACCGCGCGTCCGCCCAGTCGGCGTGGTCGTAGTCCACGCCGTCGCCGCCGTCGGTGACGACCAGCCGTACGGACTCGGCGCCGCCGATGTCCGCGGACAGCGGCCGGGCCGGGTCGGCGCCCGTCAGCACGCCGGACTCCGCGACCCTGGCGCCGTCGGCCCAGACCTCGAAGGCCACCGAGCCTCTCCCAGAGGCTTCGCCCTGGGCGGTACCCCCATTGCCGGTCTCGTCGTCCAGCCCGACCTCGGCGCTGAACGTCTCGCACCGCTCGCCGGTGTAGAACCCGATGTCGCTGACGGCGTGCACGCCCAGCCCTTTGGCGTACGTCCGGCCGCCGATGGTGAGCGGCCCGCCGTCGCCCGCCGCCTGCTCGCCGACGCTGGTGTCGCGCTCGACCGGCCCCCAGCCGTTGCCGGCCTCCAGCCACTGCCAGTCGCTCGCGTACGTCGTCCCCGCGGGCGGACTCGCGACCACGTACGCCGCGCCCGCCGAGGTCAGGGACACGGCGGTGCCGGACGGCGCGGAGTAGCCGGCCGTCAGCGGAAACTCCTGCCGGCCGGTCGCGGCGTCCGCGGGGGCGGTGAGCCGCCAGACGGTGGTGAGCGTGCCGCCCGGCACGATCTGCTCCGCGGTGGTGGGCGAGCCGGTCTCCACCCGCCAGCCGGCGGGGGCGTCGAAGCCGACGGTGACGTTCTTCGCCGGGGTGATGCCGGTGTTGCGGAACGTCGTCGTCACCTCGGCCGCGCCGCCGGCCTCGACGTACGGCGCGGAACCGGCGCCGAACTCGGCGGCGGGCGGGTACGACCCGGCGCCGGCACCGGGCCAGAGGCGGTAGAGCACGGTGCCGTGCCCGGGCACCGTCGCGGAGATCCCGCCGCCGGTGTTGAAGTCCTCGTGCCGCCACAGGTCGCGCATCCGGTAGCCGTCCGCGGCCGGCAGGCCGACGGCCTCGGCGGTGGTGGAGATGCGCTGCGGCGCGGCCGACTCGTTGAACAGCGCCACGGCGCGGCTGCCGTCCGCCATCTCCTTGGCGACGACCCAGCGGCCGTCGTCGGCGGAGACCACGGCGCCCTGCCTGCCCAGCGGGTCCTGGTCGACGGCGATGACCTCCTCGTTGCCGAGGATCTCGAACGTCGCCTCGTCGGCGGTGCGCAGGTCCGAGCCGATGAGCAGCGGCGCCGCCATGATCGACCACATCGAGAAGTGCGTGCGGTACTCGGTGTCGGTCATGCCGCCGTTGCCGACCTCCAGCATGTCCGGGTCGTTCCAGTGGCCCGGACCGGCGTACTCGGCGAGCGGCAGGTTCTGCTTCATGATGCCGAGCATGCTCGACCAGTTGTCGCTGATGTCGCCGGTCGTACGCCACAGGTGGCCGACGTCCGCGGCCCACTCCCAGGGCTCGTTCTGGCCCCACTCGCAGATGCTGTAGACGATCGGCCGGCCCGTGGTCTCGGACGCGGCCCGCAGCGCGTCGCGCATCCTGGTGTAGCGCTGGACGGCGTCGACGCCCTGGTTGTTGCAGTTGTCGTACTTGAGGTAGTCGATGCCCCACTCGGCGAACTGCATCGCGTCGCTCTCCTCGTGCCCGAGGGCACCGGGGAAGCCGGCCGGGTTGCAGGTCCTGGTGCCGGCGCTGGTGTAGATGCCGATCTTCAGCCCCTTGGCGTGGACGTAGTCCGCCACCGCCTTGATCCCGTCGGGGAAGCGCACGGGGTCGGGGACCAGCTTGCCGTTCGCGTCCCGTTCGGGCAGGGCCCAGCAGTCGTCGAGGTTCACGTACTCGTAGCCGGCGTCCTTCAGGCCCCGTTCGACGAAGATGTCCGCGATGCCCTTGACCATCTCGTGGTCGAACTCCGCCCGGCAGTGGGTGGAGTTCCAGTTGTTGAAGCCCATCGGCGGGGTCCTGGCCAGCCCGTCGGGCAGCCGGAGGTCCGGCCCGCCGGCCGGCTGCGCGGCGGCGGTCGCGCTCGTGCGCTGCGGTTGGGCTCCCGTGGGCGCCGCCACGGCGGGCGCGGCGAGGGCCGCGCACAGTGCGACCGCCCCCGCGGCGCCGGTCACCGCGCGCAGGTGGGATCTGACGGCCCGTCGTGCGGATGGCAGTTTCCGCATCGGATCCACTCCTCTGGGTGGGGTGCTGCGAAGGTTCTTCCTCATGGACGCGTCACACGAGCGTTTACGGTAGAGCTTGTTCGACTCTGTCGGAAGAGATGCCGTAACAGTTGGCTGACCCGCGGTCAAAACCCTTGACAGTGCCCCAGGGGGGAGGTGTGATCCCACAATCTTCGTTCGGTTGTGTTTGGTTAACACTCCAGGGAAGGGGAGCGATGAGCGCCTCATCTTCTGCCAGCAGGACTGTAGGCCGCCCCACCACCGCACTACCGATGTCGCGCCGGAGCCTGCTGCGAGGAGCCGCCCTGGGCGCCGGCGCCGTCACCCTCCCGGCCCTCCTCGCCGCTTGCGGAAGCGGCCCGGGCGGGGACGGCAACACCGTGACGATGGGATCGAACGCCTCCGACGAGGTGCCCCGCAAGGCACTCCAGGACGTGCTCGACGCGTTCGAGAAGAAGTCGGGTAAGACGGTCGAGGTCAACACCGTCGACCACAACACGTTCCAGGAGAACATCAACCGCTATCTGCAGGGCCGGCCGGACGACGTGTTCACGTGGTTCGCCGGCTACCGCATGCAGTTCTTCGCCGAGCGCGGGCTGCTCGCCGAGATCAGCGACCTGTGGAAGGGCTTCGACGGCTTCTCCGACGCGCTGAAGGACCAGTCCACCGGCGCCGACGGCAAGCAGTACTTCGTGCCGATGTACTACTACCCGTGGGCGGTCTTCTACCGGAAGAGCGTCTTCGAGCAGGGCGGCTACGAGATCCCGGAGACCTTCGACCAGTACACCGCCCTGGCCAGGCAGATGCAGAAGGAAGGTCTGGTCCCCTTCGCCTTCGGTGACAAGGACGGCTGGCCGGCCATGGGCACGTTCGACTACCTCAACATGCGCGCCAACGGCTACGACTTCCACAAGTCGCTGATGGCCGGCGAGGAGTCCTGGACCGACCCCCGGGTGCGCGAGGTCTTCGACCTGTGGCGCGGCCTCATGCCGTACCACGACGAGGGCGCCAACGGCCGCACCTGGCAGGAGGCCGCCCAGTCGCTCGCCCTGAAGAAGACCGGCATGGGGGTGTTCGGCCTGCCGCTGCCCGGCCAGCAGTTCTCCGAGGCGGACCGCGAGGACCTCGACTTCTTCCCCTTCCCGGAGATCACCCCCGAGCACGGCCGGGACGCGGTCGAAGCCCCGATCGACGGCTACCTCATGTCGTCCAAGGCCAAGAACGAGGAGGCCGCGCGGGAGCTGCTGAAGTACCTGGCCACCCCGGCGGCCGAGGAGACGTACCTGAAGTCCGACCCCAACAACGTCGCCGTCCACTCCGGCGCCGACACCTCCTCCTACGGCCCGCTGCAGAAGAAGGCCGCCGAGCTGGTCTCGGGCGCCAAGCAGATATCCCAGTTCCTCGACCGGGACACCCGCCCCGACTTCGCCTCGACGGTCATGATCAAGGCGTTCCAGGACTTCATCGACGACCCCGACGACATCGACGGCCTGCTCAGCGGCATCGAGGCACAGAAGAAGACCATCTTCACCGAGGGCCAGGAGTAGTCCGCCGTGCCGCACGCCACCGCTCGCGAACGGCGCACCCGACGGCGAGGTCTGCGGCGGCGGTTCACCGCCCGCGACCTCGCCGTCATCGGCGTGCTGCTGGGCTTCGCCATCCTGCTGGACCTGTTCGTCATCTGGGGGCCGACCGTCGCCTCCATCACCCTGTCCTTCTCCTCCTGGGACGGCCTGTCCGACCTGAACTGGGTCGGCGGCGACAACTACGACACGCTCGCCGGCGGCGACTACCCGCCGTTCTGGCCCGCGGTGCGCAACAACCTGCTGTGGATCGCCTTCCTGGGGCTGGTCGCCACCCCCTTCGGGCTGCTGCTGGCGGTGGTCATCGACCGCGGGGTGCGCTTCTCGCGCTTCTACCAGTCCACGATCTACCTGCCGGTGGTGCTCTCCCTCGCCGTCGTCGGCTTCATCGCGCAGCTGGTCTTCTCCCGCGACCAGGGCGCCCTGAACGCCATCCTGGGCAACCAGGACAACCCCACCGACTGGCTCGGCGACCGGGACCTGAACATCTGGATGGTGCTGCTCGCCGCCGGCTGGCGGCACACCGGCTACGTGATGATCCTCTATCTGGCCGGTCTGAAGGCCGTGGCGCCGGAGCTGAAGGAGGCCGCCGCCATCGACGGCGCGAACGAGCGGCAGACCTTCCTGCGCGTGGTCTTCCCCACGATGCGGCCGGTCAACGTCGTCGTCCTCGTCATCACCATCATCGAGTCGCTCCGCGCCTTCGACATCGTCTACGCCATCAACAAGGGCAGAAACGGCCTGGAGCTGCTGTCCGTGCTCGTCACCGACAACATCATCGGCGAGGCCAGCCGCATCGGCTTCGGCTCCGCCATCGCCGTGGTGCTGCTCACCGTGTCCCTGGGGTTCATCGTGACGTACCTGGTGCAGGAGATGCGCGGGGAGGAGCGCCGATGACCGCCGACATACCCACCACCGCCGGGCCGCGCCCCGGCACCGCGGCGCCGGCCGGGAAGCCGGACCGGCCGGCCGCGAAGCGGCCCCGCCGGGGCCGCTTCGGCGTGCACATCTTCCTCGGCGGGGTCTCGCTCGCCTTCCTGGCCCCGCTGCTGCTCGCCGTCTACGCCTCGCTGCGCCCGTACGAGGAGACCGCCGAGCACGGCTACTTCTCCCTGCCCCGCAGCCTGTCCTTCGACTACTACCGGCAGGCGTTCTCCGACTCGGAGATGAGCAAGTACTTCATCAACTCGATCATCATCGCCGTGCCCGGCGTGCTGGTCGTGCTGTTCCTGGCGTCGTTCGTCGCCTTCGTGGTGGCCCGGCTGCGCATCCGCGGCGGGCTCTTCCTGCTCATCCTCTTCACCGCGGGCAACCTGCTGCCGCAGCAGGTCATCGTCACCCCGCTGTACGTGATGTTCAACCGCATCGAGCTGCCGTACTGGATGTCGGAGTCGATGCTGCTCTACGACTCCTACTGGGCCGTCATCCTCGTCAACGTCGGCTTCCAGATGGGCTTCTGCGTCTTCGTGCTGGCGAACTTCATGCGCGCGCTGCCCAACGAGATCCTGGAGGCCGCGGTCGTCGACGGCGCGGGGGTGTGGACCCGGTACTGGCGGATCGTCCTGCCGCTGTGCCGACCGGCGCTGGCGGCCCTGGGGACGCTGCAGTTCACCTGGATGTACAACGACTTCCTGTGGGCGCTGGTGTTCATCTCCGACGGCGACAAGCTTCCGATCACCTCGGCGCTGAACAACCTGCGCGGGCAGTTCTTCACCGACTACAACCTGCTCGCCGCGGGCTCCGTACTCGTCGCGCTGCCGACGATCGTCGTCTTCCTGCTCCTGCAGCGCCACTTCATCGCCGGGCTGACCCTCGGCTCCACGAAGGGGTGAGGGCCGGGGGGAGCCGGAGCGGCCCGTCGGATGATGCCGGCGGCCCGGGGGGAGCCGTCGATCAGCCCTTCTGATCACCGGACCGGGCCGCCGGACCCCGCCCGTGCACAGCGGGCGGGTGGGTGCCAGCGTGCCCGAACCGCGGCGCGCGGTGGAGGGGCCGAACGGCCCCCGGCCCGACCCCGGACGGCCCGGCCGGCCCGCGCGCGGCGGCGCCCGGGACCGTTCACCGCACGCATCCGGCCGCGACCCGGCGCAATCGCGCCGGGTCGCGGGGGTGCGACGTAGCCCGGCGGCCAAACTCTTCGCACGGAGTTTCCCCGGGAGCAGGTAGCGGGCAACTCTCTGGGGGCGGCTGAGAGGGGGAACATGTGATCGTCTGGTTGAACGGCGCATGGGATACGGGTCTGCGCCACGTCGCGCACGAACTGGTGGAGCTGACGCCGGGGAGCGTCCTCTACGACCCGGAGCTGACGGGCGGGTATCTGCGCCGGCTGCTGCCGCAGAAGCGGCTGGAGGAGGGCGACGACGAGCAGGAGCTGCCGTCGTGGCGGCGGCTGGTGGTGGAGACGGCGGCGGCGCTGCTGGCGGAGGCGGACGGTCCGCTGGTGGTGCCGGCCGCGCTGTGGCGGCAGGAGTACCGCGACGAGATCTTCGGACGGCTGGCGTCCCGCCGCTTCGAGGTGCGGCATCTGCTGGTCTCGTTTGACGAAACGATCCTGCACACCGGCTCCTTCCCGCCCTGGCTGACCGGCGACGCCCACGTCGTCGACGCCGCCGGACTCACCCCCCGCCGGGCCGCGGAAGAGGTCGCGGCCTGCCTGCGCGCCGGGGCCGGGCACTGCGACATCGTGCAGAACTCCGAGCCCACCCGCGAGACGCTCGCCTCCGGCGTGCTGCTGTTCGACGAGGCGGACCGGGTGCTCCTCGTCGACCCCACCTACAAGCCGGGCTGGGAGTTTCCCGGCGGCGTCGTCGAGCCGGGCGAGGCCCCCGCCCGCGGCGGCGTCCGGGAGGTGGCGGAGGAGCTGGGGCTGAGCCTGCGGCGGCCGCCCCGGCTGCTGGTGGTGGACTGGGAGCCGCCCCGCCCGCCCGAGTACGGCGGGCTGCGGCTGCTCTACGACGGCGGCCGGCTGCGCCCCGCCGAGGCGGCCGGCGTCCTGCTGCCCGGGCCCGAGCTGCGCGCCTGGCGGTTCGTCACGGAGGACGAGGCGGGCGGGCTGCTTCCGGCGGTGCGGTTCAGCCGGCTGCGCTGGGCGCTGCGGGCCCGCCGCCGCGGCGCCGCGGTCTACCTGGAGGACGGCGCGCCGGTCGCCGACGGCCCGTAGCGGGGGGCGCGGCAACCCTATTGGCCCTGCTGTTGCCCCATTCAGCAGTTTCTGAGTGCGTGTCACCGCCCGGGTCTGCATAGCGTCGCTGCTAGCGGCGGCCCACGTCGTCGCGTCCCCCACTTCAGGAGTCACGACCGATGCGGATCATATCCACGGCGCTGGCCGCCGCGGCCGTCGGCGCCCTCGCCGCCGGCCTCACGGCCACGGTGGCTACGGCGCAGGACAACGGCAACAACGACAGCAACATCACCTCCTTCGGATTCAGCGTCACTCCCAAGACCGTCAAACCGGGCGGCAAGGTCGATCTGACCGTGACGGAGTGCGACAAGGAGGCCACGGCCTCGTCGGCGGTCTTCGACAAGACGACCCTCGGCATGGGCGGCGGCACCCAGAGCGCGCAGGTGAAGGTCGACTGGGACGCCAAACCGGGCGCCGAGTACGACGTGACCTTCAGCTGCGGCGGCGAGTCCGGCACGGCACCGCTGAAGATCGCCGCAGCCGGCGGCGGCGACGGCGGATCGGAGGTGGGCGCCACGTCCCGGCCGCGGCCGCAGCCGGACGAGGCGGCGGCCCGGCCCGCCGAGCCCGGCCGGGCCGGCAAGGAGGCCGTCCGGCCGGCGCGGCCCGCCGCACCGGCGCAGCCGGCCAAGCCCACCCGGCCGGCCCGCGGCGGGCTGGGCGGCTCGCAGGACGGCAACACGGCGATGCTCGCCGGCGGCGCCGGGCTGACGGCCGCCGGCGCCTTCGGCGGGGTCCTGCTCCTGCGGCGCCGGGAGGCGCCCGGGCGCGGCTGACCCGCGGCGCAGGCACCGGTCCGCATCGCACGCGGCGCCCCGCGGCCCCCGGGCCGCGGGGCGCACGTCGCAGACCGGCCCCGCCCGGCATACGGCTCCCCGCACAGTCCCCAGGCACTGCTCCCCGCGCGGCTCACTGCGCAGAACGGTCCGCACCATGCACGAGCACCGCACCACCGACCCGTACGCCACGATGCCCTACGGCATGACCCCCCACGGCACGCCGCCCCACGACACGACCGGGTACGGGGCCGCACCGCGCGGCACCGCGGCCCCGGCGGGGCCGTTCGGCCCGCCGCCGGACCCCGGCGGCGACGGCACGGGCGGCGGGAGCGCGGCCGGCGCGCTGCGCAACCGGTTCGCCGCCGGCGTCGTCATCTGCGTGCTGCTCCTCGGCATCGGCATGATCCACACCGCGCTCACCGGCGGCTTCGGCCCGCCCCAGCCCTCGGCCGAGGCCGCGGCGGCCGACGGCGGCCCGCCCGCGCACCCGCCGCTGCCGACGTCGCCGCCCACCGTGATCCGCATCCCCGGCATCGGCGTCGACGCGCCGCTGACCGACGTCGGGCTGGACTCCGACGGCTGGCTCGCGGCCCCGCCCGCGGGCGTGCGCAACCTCGCCGGCTGGTACCGGGACGCCGCCACCCCCGGCGCCGCGGGCACCGCCGTGGTGACCGGGCACGTCGACGACGCGGCCGGGCCCGCCGTCTTCTACCGCCTCGGCGGACTGGAGCGCGGCGAGGTGGTCAAGGTGGACCGCAAGGACGGCCGCACGGCGGTGTTCACCGTCTACGCCGTCGAGGTCTTCGACGCCGACGACTTCCCCGACGAGCGCGTCTACGGCGACACCGACCGCGCCGAGCTGCGCGTGCTCACCTGCGGCGGCGACTACCGCGACGACGGGGCCGACCCCGGCTACGAGGGCAACGTCGTCGTCTTCGCCCGGCTCACGGACGTCGTCTGACGGCCCGGGCCCCCGGCCGTTCCGTCCTTCCGCCGCCCCGCCGCCCCGCCGGCGGGGCGCCCGCGGGCTCAGCCGGCGTGCCCCTCCGCGTACCCGCGCAGGAACAGCGCCTCCGCGAACGACAGCCGCTCCAGTTCCTGCGGCGACACGCTCTCGTTCACCGCGTGGATCTGCGCCGCGGGCTCGGAGAGCCCGATCAGCAGGATCTCCGCCCGCGGGTACAGCCCGGCGAGGGTGTTGCACAGCGGGATCGTGCCGCCCTGCCCCGCCACCTGCATCTCCTCGCCCGGGTACGCCGCGCGCATCGCCTCCGCCATCGCGCGGTACGCGGGGCTGGTGACGTCGGCGCGGAACGGCTGGCCGTCGCCGTACGGCTCGGTGGTCACCCGCGCGCCCCACGGCGCGTGCGACTCGAAGTGCGCGGTCAGCCGCTCCGTCGCCTCGTCCGCGTCGTGGCCCGGCGGCAGCCGCAGGCTCACCAGGGCCGCGGCGGAGGCCTGCACCGACGGCGTGGCCTCGGCCACCGACGGGACGTCCATGCCGATCACCGTGACCGCCGGCCCCGCCCACACGCGGTCCGCCACGCTGCCCGCGCCGATCAGCTCCACTCCGTCCAGCACCTTCGCGTCCCGGCGGAAGTCCTCCTCCGGGTACGCCAGACCGTCCCACCGGGAGCCGGCCGCCAGGCCGTCCACCGTGGTCGAGCCGTCGGGGCCGCGCAGCGAGTCGAGGATCCGGATGAGCGCGGCGAGGGCGTCCGGGGCGGCGCCGCCGAACTGGCCCGAGTGCAGGTTCCCCGCCAGCGTGTCCACCTGCACCCGCAGCATCGTCATGCCGCGCAGCGTGGCCGTGACCGTGGGCAGCCCGGCGCGGAAGTTGCCCACGTCCCCGATCACGACCGCGTCGGCGGCCAGCAGCTCCGGGTGCTGCTCGGCGTACCGCTGCAGGCCGCCGGTGCCCTGCTCCTCCGAGCCCTCCACGACGACCTTCACCGAGACCGGCACGCCGCCGTGCTCGCGCAGCGCGCGCAGCGCGGTCAGGTGCATCAGGATGCCGCCCTTGCAGTCCGCGGCGCCCCGCCCGTACCAGCGGCCGTCGCGCTCGGTCAGCTCGAACGGCGGGCTGAGCCACGCCGACTCGTCGAGCGGCGGCTGGACGTCGTAGTGGGCGTAGAGCAGCACCGTGGGGGCGCCCGCCGGGCCGGGCAGGAACCCGTACACCGAGCGCGTCCCGTCCGGGGTGTCGAGCAGCCGCACGTCCGTGAAGCCCTCGGCGGTCAGCGCGTCCTTGACCCAGCCGGCGGCGGCGTCGGACTCCGACGCCGGGAAGCGCTCCGGGTCGATGAGGGCGACCGAGCGGAAGGAGACCAGCTCGGCCAGCTCGGTACGGGCGCGCGGCAGCAGGCCGGCGACGGTGCCGGCGAGCCGTTCGGTGTCCATGGGAACGCTCCTCGGGCGAACTGCGTTGTGTCCTGCGGTGTCGGGTCCCGGAATCGGGGCGGGCGGTGACGATCATCGCACAGGGGTGCGTCGTTCTAGGATGCGGCAGGTGGCGGCCCCGTGTGGGCGGCCGGAAACAGGAGCAGAGAGCCAACGTGACCAGCGAGAACGAGGCGGACAACGCGGCGGGCGAGGCGGCTGACGGCCGCTCGCCCGGCGGTACGCACGACAGCGCGCACGACGGTGCGCGGGACGGGACCCGTCCCGCGGCACGGGACGGCGTACCGGACGCGGCTCCGGCCGGCGCGCCCGGCGCCGAGGTCCGCGGGGACCCGGGGGTCTGGGACGTCGTCGTGGTCGGCGCCGGTCCGGCCGGGGCCTGCGCGGCGTACGCCGCCGCCGGTCAGGGCCGGCGCGTCCTGCTGCTGGAGCGCTCCGCACTGCCCCGCTACAAGACCTGCGGCGGCGGCATCATCGGCCTGTCCCGCGAGGCGCTCCCCGACGGCGTCGACCTGCCGCTGCGCGACCGCGTGAACGCCGTGACGTTCACCATGCGCGGCCGGCTCGGCCGCACCCGGCGCTCCCGCCGCACGCTGTTCGGCCTCGTCAACCGCGCCGAGCTGGACGCCCGGCTGGCCGAGGCGGCCCAGCGCGCGGGCGCGCGGCTGCGCACCGGCGTCTCCGTCGCACGCGTCGAGCAGCACGGCCCCGACGTGCCGGACCGGCGCACGGTGGCCGTGCACCTGGCGGACGGTGAGAAGGTGCTGGCCCGCGCGGTGGTCGGCGCGGACGGCAGCGCGGGGCGGACCGGCGGGCACGTCGGGGTGGAGCTGGAGCAGGTGGACCTGGGCCTGGAGGCGGAGATCCCGGTGCCGCCGGAGGTCGCCGACGACTGGCGCGGCCGGGTGCTGATCGACTGGGGCCCGCTGCCCGGGAGTTACGGGTGGGTCTTCCCCAAGGGCGACACCCTGACCGTCGGCGTGATCTCCGCCCGCGGCGACGGCGCCGCGACCAAGCGGTACCTGGAGGACTTCACCGCCCGGCTGGGCCTGGCGGGCTTCGAGCCGAGCCTGTCGTCCGGGCACCTCACCCGCTGCCGCGCCCACAACTCGCCGCTGTCCCGCGGCCGGGTCGTGGTCTGCGGCGACGCCGCCGGGCTGCTGGAGCCGTGGACCCGCGAGGGCATCTCGTACGCGCTGCGCTCCGGCCGGCTCGCGGGGGAGTGGGCGGTGCGGATCGCGGAGGCGCAGGACGCCGTGGACGCGCGGCGCCAGGCGCTCAACTACGCCTTCGCCGTCAAGGCCGGCCTCGGCGTCGAGATGGCCGTCGGGCGCCGCATGCTGGCGGCCTTCGAGCAGCACCCCGCGGTGTTCCACGCGGCACTGACCGGGTTCCGGCCGGCGTGGCACATGTTCACGAGGATCACGCAGGGGTCGACGACGCTCGGCGAGATCGTACGCACCCACCCGGTGGCGCACCGGGCGCTGTCGCTGCTCGACCGGAAGGGCGCGCCCAACGGGTCTCGGTGAGGCGGAGGACCGGGTGGCCGGGGGCGGCGGCGGGCAGCTCCTCGCCGGAGGAGCCGGCCGTCACGCCCTGGACGTACCGGTTGACCGGGCCGCCGCGGACCTGGACCCGGGGCATCGGCCTCCGCGCCCCCGCCGCCTGCAACCACCGGCCCCACGCGCGCTGAGCAGGTACTCCACCGGGAGTACGCCGGGTGTCCGCCCACGGCTGACGCCCGCGGGCACCGCCGCCGGTTAGCGTTTCAGCCATGCGACGCGGAGGACACCCCCGGTGGGGCCGGGACGACGGGGCCGGCGGCCGGCCAGGGCCGCGGCCGCCGTTCGGCGGGCCGCGCACCTCCGGCGGCCCCGGCGACGGCCCGGCGGACGACCCGGACGACCCCGGCGGCGGGCCGCTGCCCGGCCTGCTGCGCTGGCTGCCCAGCCGCGACCGGCTGCCCTGGCGCTCCACCCTCTTCCTGACGTTCTTCATGATCGTCGGTACGCGCGGCGCCTCCCACTCCTCCGACCGCGCCGACGACTTCCCCGGCACCCTCGGCTTCCTCCTCGCCGCCGCCGTCCTCCTGCTGCTGCGGCACCGCTATCCGCGCACCGCCGCCTTCGGCACCGTCGCCGTCTGCCTCGGCTACGTGGCCGCCGGCCTCCCGTACGGGCCGATCTTCATCAGCGCCGCCGTCGCCTGCTTCGCCGCGATCTCGATGGGGGAGCGGCGCGCCGTCTGGGCGGCGCTCGCGCTGCTCTTCGCCGGGCACGTCGCGTTCACCTCCCTCCTCTACCGCTGGCTGCCGCCCGACGACGACGGCGCCGGCCCCTGGGGCCGGGTGCTGTTCGTCGCCGCCTGGGTGCTGGCGGTGGCCGCGGGCGGCGAGCTGATGCGTACGCGCCGCGAGCAGTGGGCCGCCGCACGGGCCGAGCGTGAGCAGGCCAAACGCCGCCGCGCCGACGAGGAGCGGCTGCGCATCGCCCGTGAGCTGCACGACGTGCTGGCGCACAGCATCTCCGTGATCAACATCCAGGCCGGCGTCGGTCTCGCGCTCCTCGACCAGCAGCCCGAGAAGGCCCGCGAGGCGCTGACCACCATCAAGTCCGCCAGCAAGGAGGCGCTCGGCGAGGTGCGCCAGGTGCTCGACACGCTGCGCACCCCCGGCGGCGCCCCCCGCTCGCCGGCCCCCGGCCTCGACCGGCTCGGCGAGCTGACGGAGCAGGCCGCCGCGGCCGGCCTCGCCGTGGACGTCGCGGTGGACGGCGCGCGGGAGCCGCTGCCGCCGGGCACCGAACTGGCCGCGTTCCGCATCGTCCAGGAGGCGCTGACCAACGTCGTCCGCCACTCCGGCTCGCGCACGGCCCGCGTCCTGGTCCGCTACGCCCCGGCCGGGCTGGAGCTGCAGATCGACGACGACGGGCCGGCCACCGCGGGCGGCCTCACCGGCGGCGGCAACGGCCTGGTCGGCATGCGCGAGCGCGCCGCCGCGCTCGGCGGCACGGTCGAGGCGGGCACCCGTCCCGACGGCGGCTTCCGGGTGCGGGCCCGGATCCCGCTGCGGGCGGATACGGTGAACGCCGGCCGCGGGGACCGCGACCGCGACACCCTTGAGGAGGGCCAGTGATCCGCGTGCTGCTCGCCGATGACCAGGTGCTGGTACGGGCCGGCTTCAGCGCCCTCCTCGACGCCCAGGAGGACGTCGAGGTGTGCGGCGAGGCGGCCGACGGCGAGGAGGCCGTGGCCCTGGTGCGCGAACGGCGCCCCGACGTCGTCCTCATGGACATCCGCATGCCGGCCCTCGACGGCCTGGCGGCCACCCGCCGGATCACCGGCGACGCCGGCCTGGCGGACGTGAAGGTCGTCATGCTCACCACCTTCGAGCTGGACGAGTACGTCTTCGAGGCCATCCGCTCCGGCGCCTCCGGCTTCCTGGTCAAGGACACCGAGCCGGAGGAGCTGGTGCGCGCGGTGCGGGCCGTGGTCGAGGGCGACGCGCTGCTCTCCCCGGGGGTCACCCGCCGGCTGATCTCCGAGTTCGCCGCCCGCTCCAAGGAGCCGGCGGCGGCAGCGGCGCTGGACGAGCTGACCGAGCGGGAGCGGGAGGTCATGGCGCTGGTCGGCATGGGCCTGTCCAACGAGGAGATCGCCCGCCGGCTGGTGGTCAGCCCGCTGACCGCCAAGACGCACGTCAGCCGCACCATGGTGAAGCTGGGCGTACGCGACCGGGCGCAACTGGTGGTGCAGGCCTACGAGTCGGGGCTGGTCCGCCCCGGCTGGCTCGGCTGAGCGGCGCCCGCCCGGACGCCGCCCGCAGTCCCCCGGCCCCCCCGCCGTCCCCGGCCCGGTGCCGGTCAGCTCCCGGCCCACGCCGCCGGCCGCGCCGCCGCCGTGCCGAGCCCCGCCGGCGGCCCGCCCGGCAGCCCCGGCCCGCCCGCGTCCTCCGCCAGCTCCGCGGCCCCGTACCGCCGGACGTGCCGGTGCCAGTTGAGGATGCCCGCCATCCAGTTCTGCAGGTCGCGGACGTAGCCCTCCACCGCCTCGCGCGTCTCCCGCGACGCCCCGAGGTCCTCGAAGAGCACCGGCAGCCCGGTTTCGAGGAGGTGCTCGAACTGCCGCATCCGCCCCGTCGTGAGGTCGTGCACGATCCGCACCGCCTCCGGGTAGCCGATGCCGAAGAAGTTCTGCACCACCAGGACCCCGTTGTGGAGGTCGCCGTCGTACTCGATCTCCTTCTGGTAGGAGAAGAGGTCGTTGAGCAGACAGGCGTAGTCCACGGCGGAGTTCTCCAGCGCCCGTACGGGGCCGCTGTCGTAGAGCTCCGGCGGCACACCGCTCCCGCGGCGCAGCCGGCACAGGTACTTGGTCATGTCGGAGCCGAACGCCGCCCGGCGCATCTCGATGTAGTCGACGGGATCCGGGACGCGGTTCTGCGCCAGGTTGGACAGCTCCCACAGCCAGGCGTCGAGCATCACGTCCACCGCGACCCGGAACTCCGTCCGCTGCTCCGGCGTCATCGGCCCGGCCGTCCGCCGCCACAGGTCGGCCAGCCCGCGCTCCAGCGCGTTCACCGGCGCCGGCGCCGCCGCGTCGTCGAGCGGCATGCACTGCTTGAGCCGGTCGTTCGAGGCCCGGGCGCCGGCCAGGTCACGGGTCCGGCCGAAGACGGCCGGGTAGTAGTCGTCCCCGTACGTGCCCCAGGCCAGCCACTGCGACGCCAGGTCCAGCTCCTCCTCGTCGGCGTCCGGATGCAGACCGGCGGCGCAGAGCGGGAGGTCGAAGCCGCGCAGCCGCCGGGCGTCCCAGACGTGCGACCCCGGCACCCCGGGCTGGGGTTCGAGGATGCCCATGCGGCGGGCCCAGGCGAGCGTCCGGGGCCGAGCCGCGTCGAGGTGCCGCGAGAGCCGCAGCCGGTACGGCATGCGCAGCTCCGGCACCAGCGACGGGCCGACGCGCCGGTGCGGCACGTGCGCGTACGAGCGCGACCGCCGCGCCCCGGCGGCGGCCAGCAGCCCGCGCAGGCTCACGTCGGCGGTGCCGGGGCCGGCCGGTGCGTACGGCAGGGACCGGGGGCCGGCGGCGGCGCGCCCGTTCATGTACCGGCTGGAGCGCAGGTGCCACTCGTGCCCGCCCGACTGCCAGGCCTGCAGCCCTTTCGCGTACGCCGCCACCCGCGCGCACTCCACCGGGGTGAGCCCCTCCGCGGCGGCGTATGCGGGCAGTTCGGTGAGGGCGGTGTGCTCGAACTGCTGCATGCGCGAGGTCAGCAGGTCGTTGACGGTGTCGGCGGCCTCCTGCGTGCCGCAGCCGAGGAAGGTCTCCAGCACCAGGACACCGTTGCTCAGCTCGCCCTCCGCCTCCACCTCGCGCTGGTACGAGAAGAGGTCGTTGCGCAGGTGCACGGCGTCGGCGAAGGTGTCCCGCAGCACCAGCAGCGGCCGGGACCCGGCCGCGCGGTCCGGCACCTCCGCCGCCGCGGCGTACTCCACCAGCCCCGCGGACCACGGCGCGCCGCCGACCTTGCGGCGCATCTCGACGTACTCGACGGGGTTGGCCACCCGCCCCTCGTCGATGTTGGCCAGCTCCCACAGCGACTCGTCGAGCAGGTTGACGGTGCTCCGCGCGAACCGCCGCCGCCACCCGGCCGACATCGCCGGCACCGTCCGCGCCCACAGGTCCGCGAGCCCGGCCTCCACCGGGTTGCGCGGCTCCGGCGTGTCCGCGCCCGGCCCGGCCGTGTCGACCGGCATGAACGCGGGCAGCCGGTCCAGGTACGCCTTGGCGCCGGCCCGGTCCCGGTCGCGCTTGAACGCCTCCACGAAGTGGTCGTCGAAGAAGAACACCCACACGTACCAGTCGGTGACCAGCGACAGCACGTCCGCGGAGCACTCGGGGTGGGTGTACGCGCAGAGCAGCGCGTAGTCGTGCGCATCGAGGTCGGCGGTGTCCCAGATGCCCGAGCCCTCCAGCATCCCCATTCCGCGCGCCCACTCCCGCGAGTGCACCCGCGCCTGCTCGACGTGCGGGTTGAGCCGTGCGGGCCACGGCAGGTAGAAGGCAGGCAGTTCGAACGGCTGCTTAGGCGGCATCCGCCCCTCCCCGGGTTCGTTCACGTCCAGCGCCCGGGGCAGCACTACCCCCGGCTTCGCCCCCGCACCCGAGGATGCACTCGTACGGGTGACGTGCCGGCCGCGTGTACGGGTCTCGTGCGGGACGGTGGGCGCGGGCGTACGCGGCGGCTCAGCCGGTCCGGCGGCTGTTCTGACGGCCCGTCACCACCGGCGCAGCACGAGGGCGACGCGGATCACGAAGGCCGCGGCCCCGGCCGCCTTCGCGGCGGTGAGCAGCGCCGGGCGGGCGTCGCCGTGCACCGCGTCGAAGAAGAGCGCGGGCGCGGCGACGGCGAGGAACACCGCGCCCGCCAGCAGCGCCGCCGTGACCGCCGCGTACACGATCTCGACGGTGACGGCGTCCCGTCGCGCCTGGCTCCTCGGTCCCCGCATCCGCAACCCCCCTCGTGGTCCTGAGAATCCCCCCGCACGCCCGTGTTCAATCCGTTGCACACCGGCCGTCACATGGCGCTCACGGGCTGGTACGGTGCCATGCCATGGCAACGGGGAGCGCCGAAGGCGCGGTCGTTTCTCAATGGCGGGAGATCCGCGCGGTGCACGCGCGGGCTGTGGGCGAGTTGGACCGTGAGCTGCATCGATACGGCATCGGGGCCAGCGACTTCGAGGTGCTGGACGTACTGCTCGGCTCGGCGGACACCGACGGCAGGGCCAGCCTCCGGGTGCAGGAGCTGGCGGACCGGGTGCACCTGAGCCAGAGCGCGCTGTCCCGCCTCGTCGGCAGACTGGAGAAGCACGGGCTGGTGACCCGCGGCATGTGCCCCGAGGACCGCAGGGGCGTGCAGGTGTGCGTCACCGACGCCGGCCGTACGCTGCACGCCGAGGCGCTGCCCGTGCAGCGCGCGGTGCTCGCCCGCACCGTCGGCGTGAGATGACCCGCTGACCGGGCCGGACCGCCGGGCGGCGGGCCTCCTCAGCTCCGGCGCGGGCGGCCGGCGCGCTGCACGGCCTGCATGGCGTACGCGATGACCGCCGAGGCCCCCGCGAGCAGCGCGACCGTGCTCAGCGCGGCGCGCAGCGAGAACCACTCGGCGAGGAAGCCGATCGCCGGCGGGCCGAGGAGCATGCCGCCGTAGCCGAGGGTGGAGGCGGCGGCCACGCCGTGCGGTCCGGCCAGCTCCCCGGCGCGGCCGATGGCGATGGGGAAGATGTTGGCCAGGCCGAGCCCGGTGAGGGCGAAGCCGGCCAACGCGCCCCACACGTACGGGGAGAAGGAGCCGAGCAGCATGCCCGCGCAGGCGGTGGCGCCGCCCGCGACGAGGGCGCGGTGCTGGCCCAGCCGCAGCAGCAGCGCCGTACCGGAGAGCCGGCCGGCGGTCATGGCGAGGGCGAACACGGAGTACCCGGCGGCGGCCAGGCCCGGGCCGGCGTCCAGGGACTCCTTGAGGTGCAGCGCGCTCCAGTCGGCCATGGCGCCCTCGCCGTACGCGGTGCACAGCGCGACGAGGCCGAGCACGGCGACGAGCACCCGGACGCGCCCGGCGGGCAGCTCCGCGGCCGGACCCGCCGCACCCGGCGCCGCGACGGCGTCGGCCGCGGCCGGGGCGGCCGGGGCGGGCGGCGGCTGCGGCGCCGGGATGGCCAGCAGCGCGCGCCCGGCGAAGGCGGTCACGCCCAGCCCGAGCAGCGCGAGCAGCAGCAGGTGCCGGGTGGGGGAGAGGTGGCCCGCGACGAGCGCGCCGAGCCCGGCGCCGAGCATCCCGCCGAGGCTGAACGCCGCGTGGAAGCTGGGCAGCACCGGCCGCCGCATGGCGGCCACCAGGTCGACGGCCGCGCTGTTCATGGCGACGTTGATGGAGCCGAACGCGGCGCCGAAGACCAGCAGGACCAGGCCGAGCGCGAGGGCGGAGCGGGTCAGCGGCGGCAGCAGCACGCCCGCGCAGAGCAGCGCGGCGGTGCCCACGGTGACCGCGTGGGCACCGTAGCGGCGGATGAGCCCGCCGGTGAGCACCATCGTCGCCACCCCGCCCGCGGACACCCCGAGCAGCGCCAGGCCCAGGGCGCTGGGCGAGGCGCCGGTCTGGTCCTTGATGTCGGGGATACGGACGACCCAGCCGGCGAAGACGAAGCCGTCGAGGGCGAAGAAGACGGTCAGGACGATACGGAGCCGGGCGAGCCGGGCCGCCACCGCGCCGCCGGGCGGGGTGGCGCCGCGGAGTCGCCGGGGGAACGCCGCCCGTATTTTGTTTAGCGTCGGCACAAAGACAGAATAGAAGCGTGACGCCGACTCGTACAAGGCCCGTGCGACCCGAGAGGGGCCGGAGCGCGCTGGGGCCCGCGCTGGAGCTCGTCCACACCGGCCGGGCGCCCACCCGCGCCGTGCTCACCGCCGAGCTGGGGGTGACCCGGGCGACCGCGGGCGCCGTCGCCGCCGAACTGGCGGCCCTCGGCCTGATCACCGTCGACTCCCGCCCCGCCGCCGCCCCCGGCCACCAGGGCCGGCCCTCGCACGGCCTGTCCGTGAACCCCGACGGCCCCGTCGTGCTGGCCGCACAGGTGCACGCCGACGGCTTCCGGGCCGCGCTCGTCGGCCTCGGCGGGCACATCGTCGCCACCGCCCCCGGCTGCATGACCGTCCCGGCCGACCCCGCGCACGTCCTGGCCGCCGTCGTCGAGGAGGGCGCCGAACTGCTGCGCGCCACCGGGCGCACGTGCGTCGGCGCGGGACTGGCCGTGCCGTCCGCGGTCGCCGAGCCCGACGGGGAGGCACTCAACCCGCTGCACCTCGCCTGGCCCGCGGGCGCGCCCGTCCGCCGGATCTTCCACGAGTGCCTGACCGGCTCCGGCATCGAGTTCGCCGCCGCCCCGCGGGCGTTCACCGGCAACGACGTCAACCTCGCCGCCCTGGCCGAGCACCGCCACGGCGCCGGCCGCGGCTCCGCGCACCTGCTGTGCGTCGCCACCGGCCACCGCGGCGTCGGCGGGGCGCTCGTGCTCGACGGGCGGCTGCACACCGGCAGCGCCGGCCTCGCGCTGGAGGTCGGCCACCTGACCGTCAACCCCGACGAGGGCCTGCCCTGCCACTGCGGCGGCCGCGGCTGCCTGGACGTCGAGACCGACCCACTCGCGCTGCTGACGGCCGCGGGCCGGGCGCCCGGACCGGAGGTCTCGCTGCTGCAGCAGGCCCGGGAGCTGGTGCGCGACGAGTACGCGGACCCGGCCGTCGCCGCCGCCGTCGCGCTGGTCGTGGACCGCCTCGGCCTCGGCCTCGCCGGCCTGGTCAACATCCTCAACCCGGACCGCATCATCCTGGGCGGCCTGCACCAGGTGCTGCTGGCCGCCGCCCCCGAGCGGCTGCGCGCGGTGGTGGCCGACCGCAGCCTGTGGGGGCGCAGCGGGGGCGTGCCGGTGCTGGAGTGCACGCTGGACCACAACAGCCTGGTCGGCGCCGCCGAACTCGCCTGGCAGCCGGTGCTCGACGACCCCCTCGGTGTCCTGGAGGGGTGAACGCGCGGCGGCCCCGGAGGCGCCGGCACACGCCACGTCGTACGAACCCGCCACCCCGGTCGCGGACGTCCGCGGGCCGGACCGCCGTCCGGTCCGCGGCGCCCGCGCCGGTGGGGGGTTGCCGCCCGCCCGGCCGGCCGGGTGCCGGGTCCGGCGCGGCCGGGCGGAGCGGCTACGGAACCGCCGCCAGGCTGCGGGGAAGCGAGCGGACCCGATGCCGCACAGTCAACTCGCCACCCGTGCCCACCGGGAGGGCGCACACGCCACGACTGCGGGCGCGCACTTCACACCCCGTGTGAAACGCCCTCGGTTACGCTGGCGGACACCCTGCACGCAGGAGGGCACATGGAGCCCAACACCCTGCTCGACGCGGCACTCGACGAGGCCGGCATCTCCCACGCCGGGCTCGCCGCGCACGTCAACCGGGCCGGTGCCGCCCGCGGTCTGCGGCTGCGGTACGAGCACACCGCCGTCGCCCGCTGGCTCAAGGGCCAGCGGCCGCGCGGCCAGGTGCCCGACCTCATCTGCGAGGTGCTGGCCGAGCGCCTCGACCGCCCGGTCACGCTGGACGACATCGGCTTCGGCTCCGCCGGCGGCACCTCGTCGGCCGCCGCGCCGCTCGCCCGCTTCGTCGAGCGCGCCACCGCCCTGTGGCGCTCCGACGAGCAGCAGCACCCGCACGTCGTCGGCGCCCGCGCGCTCACCGGGACCCCCGCCGTCATCCCGGTGTGGGAGTGGGAGAACCCGCCGGAGGACGGGGACGTCTCCCGCAGCGGACCGGTGCACGTCAGCGAGGCCGACGTCACCACCCTCAGGGCCGCCCGCGCGCACTACGAGCAGATGTACCGCAAGGCCGGCGGCATGGCGACCCGCGCCCGCGTCGTGCGCTTCCTCAACTCCGAGGCGGCGCCGCTGCTCCGCGGGTCGTACGGCGACGAACTGGGCCGGCGGCTGCACCGGGCCACCGGCGGCCTCGTCGCCGTCGCCGGCATCTGCGCGTACGACTCGGACGCCCTCGGGCTGTCGCAGCGCTACTTCCACCAGGCGCTGCGGCTGGCCAAGGCGAGCGGGGACCGCGGCTTCGGCGCGTACGTCATCGCGATGCTCGTCAACCAGTCGCTGTTCCTCCGGGAGTACCGCCAGGCGGTGGCGTTCGCGGAGGCCGCGCTGCGGGCCGCGGACCAGGACGTCAGCCCCGCCCTGGCGGCCGACCTGTACGCGATGCAGGCCAAGGCGTACGCCTTCCTCGGCGACCGCTCGGGCACCCTGGACTGCATCCGCCGCGCCGAGTCCGCCGCCGGACGGATCAGCGCACGCCGGGAGCCGGCCGAGACCGACTACGTCCAGCCGGGTCTGGTCAACGTGCAGGTGGCCGAGGCGCTCTTACGCATCGGGGACCTGCGCGCCGCCCGCGAACAGGCGGCGACCGCCGTGCACCGTCCCGCCCACGACCGGGGGCGGGTGCACCGGCTGGCGATTCTGAGCCACGTCGAACTGCGCCAGGGGGACGCCGAGGAGGCGGCGGAGTCGGCGCTGGAAATGGCACGAGCGGCCAGAGGGATGGAGTCGCAGCGGCTGCGGGACAGGTTGCGCGCGGTCCGTCGCCATCTGACCGAGACCGGCGGAGGGGGGACCGCCGAGGCGGCGGAGCTGATCGACGCAGCGTTGCGCGTTCCGCTCTGAGCGGGGGCCGTCACCGCCACTGGACGGCGACAAGGGGGATGGTACGTGCGATGGAGGAACCTCAGGGAGCACACCGTGTACGAAAACCGCTGGTTCCGCGTCAACCTGGCCGACGTGGAACTCCCGGACGGGCGCCACCTGGACCACTATCTGATCCGCCTGCGACCCGTCGCCGTGGCGACCGCGGTCAACGAGGCGAACGAGGTGCTGCTGCTGTGGCGGCACCGGTTCATCACCGACGTCTACGGATGGGAACTGGCCGCCGGGGTGGTGGAGGACGGGGAGGACCCCGAGGCCGCCGCCGCCCGCGAGATGGAGGAGGAGACCGGCTGGCGGCCCGGCCCGCTCACCCACCTGATGACCGTCGAGCCGTCCAACGGCCTGACGGACGCCCGGCACCTCATGTACTACGCCACGGAGGCGGTGCAGATCGGCGATCCCGAGGACGACTTCGAGTCCGACCGCCGCGAGTGGGTGCCCCTGAAGGGGGTGCCCGACATGGTCGGCCGCGGGGAGGTGCCCGCCGCGAACATGGCGGCGGCGCTGCTCATGCTCCACCACCTGCGCCTCGGCGCCTGACCGGGCCCGCCGGGCCCGCCGGTGTGCCGGCCCCGTCGCGGGGCCGGCACACCGGCGGCCGGCGGCCCGCGCCGCTCAGCGGCCCAGGGCCTGCCATAACGCCAGCACCATCGCCGCCGCACCGGTCAGCGCGGCGATCGAGGGCAGTGGCCAGCGCGAGTGCTCCAGCGAGGTGACGCGTGCCGTGAGCTCGTCGATCTCCCGCTCCATCTGCTGACTACGCTGTGACAGCAGTGCGAGCCGCCCGTCGATGCGGGCGAGGCCCACATCGAGCGAGCGCCGGATCTCGGCGAGCTCGGACACGACCGCACTCGTGTCGGGTTCGGTGGCCACGGTCTGCTCCTTTGTCCCGTCCGTGCCCCGCGTCCGCCCCCCATGGAAGTCCACCGAGGGGGGCGCGCGGGAGCGTGTGGAGGGTGCATATGCACGTGCCTTTCACGCGCCCCGTGTGAATGCGTCACGCAGGGTGACGGGCGCGGGTGCGCGGGCCGCGGCCCGCGCCCGGCGGACGGCGGCCGGGAGCATGCGGAGGCCGCCGGAATACTCCGCGGGGAGCAGGCCGGGTGCCGCTGGCCGTACGACGACCCGGACCCCCTCCGAGCGGGAGTCTCAAGGGTGTCAGCACCACAGACCCCCTTGAGGAGTTGAGACCGATGCACACCCTGGCGCACTGGAACGACGACGGCCCCGGCCCCTGGATCCTGCTCTTCCCGCTCATGTGGGCGCTGGTACTCGGCGGCCTGTTCTTCTTCGTCCGCCGCGTCGTCTGGCGCGGCCGCGGCGCGCCGTGGCGGCGGTTCCGCGGCGGTCCCGGCGGTCCCGGCGGCGCGGGATACGGCGAGCAGTCGCCGATCGCGGTGCTCGGCCGGCGCTTCGCGGCGGGCGAGATCGACGAGGACGAGTACTGGCGCCGGCTGTCCGTGCTGAACGAGGAGTTCGGGCGCCACACCGACACCAAGGGCGGTGCGGCATGACGCACGCGACCGGCACCGCCTCCGTGATCACCGGCGCGGCCGCCCGCGTCGTCGACGCGGTCAAGGTCTACGGCAGCGGCGACACCGAGGTCCGGGCGCTCGACGGCGTCGGCGTCGCCTTCCCGGCCGGGAGGTTCACGGCCATCATGGGCCCCTCGGGGTCCGGGAAGTCCACGCTGATGCACTGCGCCGCCGGCCTGGACACGCTCACCTCCGGCGCCGCCTTCATCGGCGACACCGAGCTGGGCGCGCTCGGCGACAAGCGGCTGACGATGCTGCGCCGGGACCGGATCGGCTTCGTCTTCCAGGCGTTCAACCTGCTCCCGACGCTGACCGTCGCCGAGAACATCACCCTGCCGATGGACCTGGCCGGCCGCCGCGGCGACCCCGCGTGGACCGACTCGCTGATCGACGTGGTCGGCCTGCGCGACCGGCTGCACCACCGGCCCGCGGAGCTGTCCGGCGGCCAGCAGCAGCGCGTCGCCGTGGCCCGCGCCTTCGCGGGCCGCCCCGACGTGGTCTTCGCCGACGAGCCCACCGGCAACCTCGACTCGCGCTCCGGCGCCGAGGTCCTGGGCCTGCTCGCCGACACCGTGCGCGAGCTGGGCCGCACCGTGGTCATGGTCACCCACGATCCGGTCGCCGCGGCCTACGCCGACGAGGTGGTCTTCCTCGCCGACGGCCGGCTGGTCGACCGCATGGAGGCGCCCACCGCGGACCGCGTACTGGACCGGATGCAGCGCTTCGTGGGCGAGGGCCCCCGCAGCCCCCGCACCGCCCGGTCCCTCAACGACACTGCGGAGAGGAAGAACCCGTCATGAGCGGCACCCGCGCGTCGCTGCGGCTGAGCATGGCCGGGCTGCGCACGCACAAGCGGCGGTTCGCCGGCACGTTCTTCGCCGTGCTCCTCGGCGTCGCGTTCCTCGGCGGCACCCTCGTCATGGGGGACACCCTGAGGTCCAGCTTCGACGCCATGTTCGGCCGCGCCACCGGCGGCACGGACGCGGTGGTGCGCGGCGACGACATGATCACCACCCCCGGCGAGTCGTTCGGCACCCGCCGGTCCGTCCCCACCCGGCTGGCGGACGAGATCGACAGGATGCCCGGCGTCGCCGCGGCCGAGCCCCGTATCGAGGGCCCCGGACAACTGCTCGACGAGGACGGCGAGCCGGTGGGCGGCGGGGGCCCTCCGACCCTGGCCGGCAACTGGATCGCCGACAAGGACCTGAACTCGTACCAGATCGCCGAGGGCCGCGCGCCCGAGCGGTCCGGCGAGGCGGTCGTCAACCGGGGCGCCGCGAAGGCCGGCGGCCTGGACATCGGCGACACCACGACCGTGCGCACCCCCGACCCGCTGAAGGTGACGATCGTCGGCATCTCCACCTTCGGCGGCGAGGACGCCATGGGCCAGACCACTTTCACGGCGCTCACCCGGGCCGACGCGGAGAAGCACCTCACCGCCGAGCCCGGCCGGGCCACCAGCATCCAGGTGCGCGCCGGCCCGGGGGAGAGCCAGGAAGAGCTGGTCAAGACGCTGACCCCGGCGCTGCCCGAGGGCATCGAGGCCGTCACCGGGCAGGAGGTCACCGAGGAGAACCAGGACCAGATCGCCGGCCAGTTCCTCAGCGGCTTCACCGCCGGCCTGCTCGGCTTCGCCGGCGTGGCCATGCTGGTCGCGACGTTCAGCATCTACAACACCTTCGCGATCGTCGTCGCCCAGCGCACCCGCGACAACGCGCTGCTCCGCGCGATCGGCGCCACCCGGCGCCAGATCGTGGGCCAGACGCTCGCCGAGGCCCTGGTCGTCGCCGTGGTCGCCTCGCTCGCCGGCCTCGCCGGCGGGCTGGGGATCGCGGCCGGGCTGCAGGCGCTGTTCCCGGCGGTCGGCTTCCCGTTCCCCGACGGCGACCTGGTGGTCAGCGGGCTGTCGCTCGCCCTGCCGTTCGCCACCGGCGTCCTGGTGTGCCTGGCCTCCGCGCTGGCGCCCGCAATCCGCGCCGGCCGCACCGCGCCGCTGGCGGCGCTGCGCGAGACGGCCGTCGACGGCTCGGGCTCCTCCCGGGTACGTGCCCTGACCGGCGGCCTGCTCATCGCCGCGGGCGCCGGGCTGACGGTCTACGGAGCGGTGCCCGGCGGAGACTCCGCCGACCCGTCGGTGACGCTGACGGTCGCCGGCGCGGTGGTCACCCTCGCCGCGTTCGTGGTGCTGGGCCCGGTGGCGTCCGCGTACGCCGTACGGATCCTCGGCGCCCCGCTGCGCCGCATGAACGGCCGCCTGGCCCGCCGCAACGCGCTGCGCAGCCCCAAGCGCACCGCGGCCACCGCGACCGCGCTGATGATCGGCGTCGCCGTGGTGTCCCTGTTCACCGTCTTCGGCGCCTCGCTGAAGTCCACGATGGACCAGACCGTCTCGCGCGCCTTCGCCGGCGACGTGGCGGTGCGGGTGCCGGCCTTCGGGCCGGAGAGCGGCGCGCTCAGCCCGAAGGTCGCCCCCGCGGTGGCGAAGCTGCCGGAGGTGGAGCACGCGCTCGGCCTCGGCACCGGGGTGGCGCGGGTGGATGATGGGGGTACCGCCCATGCCGAAGGCAATGGGGGAGGGCGGGCGCTGACCGTCACCGACCCGGAGCGGATGGGCGACGTGCTGGACCTCGGCGCGGTCGAGGGCAGCCTGACGGGCCTGGGCACGACCGGGGTCGCGGTCTCGCAGAGCGAGGCGGACGACCACGGCTGGCAGGTCGGCAGCACCGCCCGCTTCACCTTCACCGACGGCGAGAAGCAGCCCTTCACCGTACGGGCCGTCTACGACCGGGCGGACCTCGCCGGGGACTACGTCCTCACCCGCGAGGCGTGGCAGCCGCACCGGATGCAGGACTCCGACTCGCTGGTCGCGGTTGCGTTCCGGGACGGCGTGTCCGAGGCGGACGGCAAGGCGGCGGTGGAGGGTGTCGCCGAGCGGTACGGCAACCCGGAGGTGCAGACGCGGGACGAGTTCGCCGAGTCCTCGGCGGCCGGCGTCGACATGATGCTGACGCTGGTGTACGCGATGCTGGCGCTCGCCGTGCTCATCGCGCTGCTGGGCATCGCCAACACCCTCACCCTCGCCGTGCACGAGCGGACCCGCGAGCTGGGCCTGCTGCGGGCGGTCGGGCAGACCCGGGCGCAGCTGCGCGCGATGGTCCGCTGGGAGTCGGTGCTGGTGGCCGCCTTCGGCACGGTCGGCGGGCTGACGCTCGGCGCGTTCCTCGGCTGGGCCATGACGAGGGCCACGGACTCGTCCGGCGACGGGGTGTTCACCGTGCCGCCGGTCCAGCTGTCGATCGTGGCGCTGGTCGGCATCACGGCCGGCGCGCTGGCGGCCTGGCGCCCGTCCCGCCGGGCGGCGCGACTGGACGTGCTGGGCGCGATCGCCACGGAGTGACCCGCGGCGGGCACGGCGGCAGGCGGCTCGTCCGGCTCCTCACGAGCAGGGCGGGCCGCCCGCACGTCGGCGCCGAGCCCTAGCGGGTGCCCGGCGAACGCGCAGGCGGCCGCCCCGGTCCCGCGGTGCGGGCGCGCCCCCGCGGAGCGGGTCCCGTCAGCCGAAGTCCGCCGCCCCGCCCGCCCGGCCGCGCGCAGCGCGCACAGCTTCGAGGAAGCGGCCGGCCGCCTTCGCGCCCGAGTCCTCGCCGCCGGCCCGCTCGCCGGTCAGCGTCAGCACGTACTGCCGGCCGTTGACCGACGCCAGTGCCCGGTCGCCGCGGCCGAACCACGCCCGGCCCGCGCGCACCTCCTGCACCGGGGCACTGTCGATCTGGGTGCCGTAGCTGGTGAGCAACTCCAGCCGGCCGTCCTTTATATGCACCTGTCCCGCCCGGGTGAGCGAGCGCAACCAGCGCCCGATCCGCACCCCGCGAGCCGTGTACTCCGTCTCCGCCACGCCGACCCTCCTCGGCTCCCCCACGGCGCTCCCTCCGGAGCGACGAGCGCGCATGGGCGGCACCGCCGGCTTCCGCCGACGGCACCAGCACTGCTGCCAGTGTGCCCACGACGGGCCGGGGTGGCCAGAGCCGCCGCATATGATCGGGGTGTGACCGCCAGCGCACAGCACCCGCCCGCCGCGCCCGGCGGCGCCCTGCCCACCCTCGACGTCGACCGCAGCGACCCCGGCGCGCGCGCCTGGCTGCAGGAGGCCGTCCGCAGGGTGCAGGCCGACGCGAACCGCACCGCCGACACCCACCTGCTCCGCTTCCCGCTGCCCGAGCGCTGGGGCATCGACCTGTACCTCAAGGACGAGTCCACCCACCCCACCGGCAGCCTCAAGCACCGCCTCGCGCGCTCGCTGTTCCTCTACGGGCTGTGCAACGGCTGGATCCGCCCCGGCAAGCCCGTCATCGAGGCGTCCTCCGGCTCCACCGCCGTCTCCGAGGCGTACTTCGCCGACCTGATCGGCGTGCCCTTCATCGCGGTGATGCCGCGCACCACCAGCCGGGAGAAGACCCGTCTCATCGAGTTCCACGGCGGCACCTGCCATCTGGTGGACGACCCGCGGACGGTGTACGAGGTGTCGGCCCGGCTGGCCGAGGAGACCGGCGGCCACTACATGGACCAGTTCACCTACGCCGAGCGGGCGACGGACTGGCGCGGCAACAACAACATCGCCGAGTCGATCTACCACCAGCTGCGCCGCGAGCGCTACCCCCGGCCCGCGTGGATCGTCGCCACCGCCGGCACCGGCGGCACCTCCGCCACCATCGCCCGCTACGTGCGCTATCTGCAGTACGACACCCGCGTCTGCGTCGCCGACCCGGAGAACTCCTGCTTCTTCGCCGGCTGGGAGAGCGGCGACGCCGACGTCGTCTGCGACAGCGCTTCGCGCATCGAGGGCATCGGCCGGCCGCGGATGGAGCCCAGCTTCCTGCCCGCGACCATCGACCGGATGATGAAGGTGCCCGACGCCGCCAGCGTGGCGGCCGTACGCGCGCTGGAGCGGGCCATCGGGCGCAAGGCCGGCGGCTCGACCGGCACGGGGCTGTGGAGCGCGCTGAAGATCGTCGCGGAGATGGCGGCGTCCGGCGGCACCGGCAGCGTCGTCACGCTGATCTGCGACCCCGGCGACCGCTACCTCGACAAGTACTACTCCGACGACTGGCTCGCCGAGCAGGGCCTCGACATCGGCCCGTACGCCGCGCACCTCGACGGCTTCCTCGCCACGGGCCGCTGGGACTGCTGAGCGCCCCGGCGCCCCTGCCCCCGCCCCGTCCGGCTCAGCCCTCCGCCGGCTCCTGCGGCTCGCCCGCGACCACGACCTCCGGCAGGTGCTCCGCCATCTCCGCGCGCGCCTCCGCGCGCACCCCGGGGTCCGTGACCAGCGCGTCCACCGAGTCCAGCGAGGCGAAGGAACTCAGGCCCACCGTGCCCCACTTGGTGTGGTCGGCGACGACCACGACCCGCCGCGCCGCCCGCACCAGATGGCGGTTGGTCTCCGCCTCCGCCAGGTTCGGCGTGGAGAGCCCCGCCTGCACCGATATCCCGTGCACCCCGAGGAACAGCACGTCGAAGTGGAGCGTGCGGATCGCCTGGTCGGTCACCGGGCCGACCAGCGAGTCCGACGGGGTACGCACCCCGCCCGTCAGCACGACCGTCGCGCCGCGCGCACCCGGCTGCTGGGCGGCGTAGAACACGTCGGCGACCCGTACCGAGTTGGTCACCACCGTCAGGTCCGGCACCTCCACCAGGTGCCGCGCCAGCGCGAACGTCGTCGTCCCGCCGGAGAGCGCGATCGCCGCGCCCGGCGCCACCATCTGGGCCGCCGCCCGCGCGATCTCCTCCTTCGCGCCCGTCTCCCGGGAGGACTTGGCCTCGAAGCCCGGCTCGTGCGTGCTCGCCTCGGCCAGCGGCACCGCGCCGCCGTGCACCTTCTCCACGACCCCCTGGCGCGCGAGCGCGTCGAGGTCGCGCCGGATGGTCATGTCCGAGACGTTCAGCCGGCGCGTCAGCTCGTTCACCCGCACCCCGCCGCGGCGCCGGACCTCGTCCAGGATGAGGGCCCGGCGCTGCTCCGCGAGCAGGTTCTGGTGGTCGCTCACGCCTTCGCCCTTCGTCCCGGGGTCCCTTGTCCGGGTCATCCTCCCATGCGGGTACGTCACGGGGTGGCGGGTGTTCGCCCACCGAGGCGACCCCCCGCGTCACGATTCTGCTTCGCCTTCCGCGCGGGAAGCTGCACCGGAGAGCCGATACCGGGATGCTGGTTCCCGGCATCTGACGCATGACGGCACGGGGGGCGAGAGGCATGCAGCCGGAGGCGCTGAGCGCCAGGGGGAAGACGGCGGGGCCGGCCGGTGCGGGCGGCGTCGCGCCGCGGCCGGCGCTGGAGCTGCTGGTCCACGGCGTGGGTGGGGCCACGCCGCAGGAGATGCTGGGCGACCCGCGCACCGAGCTGGTCACCGGCGACCGCACGGCCGGCATCCACCGCCGCACCGCCGACGTCCGCGCGGCGGGGCGGGCGGAGCCGGCGGGAGCGGCGGAGACCGCGAAGGCGACCGGGACGGCGGGGGAGCCGCACGGGGAGGGCGCATCCCGTACGGAGCCGGTGCAGGAGGCGTACTGCTGGTCGAACCTGACCTCCGGCAACGGCGCCCGGGCGCTGTGGCTGGTCCTGCTGCCGTTCATGATCGCGAACCTCGCGCACTGGATGCGCCCCGCGGCCCCGTCGCGGCACCGCGCGCAGCGGGCGTACGACGTCCTGGTGCGGATCCTCGCGCTGACGCTCACCGTGCAGCTCGTGCTGGCCGCCGGCGAGGTGACGCTCGACCTGCTGGCCTGGCAGTGCGCGGGCAACGCCCACTGCGTCGCCGACAAGTCGTGGCTCGGCTTCATGGCCGCGGACTCCGGCGGGTGGTTCGGCGCGCCCGGCCGCCGGCTCGCGCTGGCCGCGCTGGTGCCCGTGCTGCTCGCGGCGCTGCTGTGGTGGCTGTCGCGGCGCACCTGGCGCATCTACGAGTCGGCCAAGCCCGCGCCGCGCACCGCCGCGGCCGGCGGGCCCGGCGCCGGGCAGCCGGCGCTGTCGCTGCCCGGCTTCTGGTACGGGCGCCGGCTGGTGGCCCGGCTGCGGGCGGCGCACACGGCCGCCGGCCTGCTCGCCGTCGCCTCCGCGCTCCTCCCGGTCACCGCCGCCGCCGACGACGACTCCGGCGGCGGGCTGCGGGCCGTCGGCTGGGTGCTCGGGGCCCTGGCCGCGGCCGGCTGGGCCGCCGTCGTCGTCCTGGTGTGCCGCTCGGGGCGTACGGAGGCGGAGCCGGACATGGGCGAGGACCGCCGCACCGTGCGGGCCCTGCCGCTGGCCGCGCTCGCGCTGCTGGCGGCGGTGCTCGTCCACACCGCCTGGTCCCGCCCCGGCTGGGTCTCCTCCGGCCGGCTGCCCGGCACGTGGATCTTCGGCGGCCTGGCCGTGGCGCAGGGGGTGCTCGCGGCGGGGCTCGCGGTCACCGGCCTGGTGCTCCAGCGGCGCGCTGCACACCCCGACGAGGCTGCCCCGCCCGCGCTGCGCGGCCTCGGCGGGGCGTGCGTGGCGCTGCTGGCCGGCGCCGTGGCCGGGGTCTTCTCCGGCGGCGTCGCCCAGCGCGTCGCCGACTGGCTGGACCGCGGCGCCACCCCCGGCGAGAACGGCCCGCTCGCCGGCCCGCCCGTGGTGCTGTCCTGGCAGGCCACGGTCATCCCCCTCGTCGCCCTCCTCGTCCTGCTGCTCGCGCTCGCCGGCGGCTGGCGGCTGGCGGTGCTGCGCCGCCGGCTCGCCGTCGAGGTGGCCGGGCTCTACCCGGCCGAGCACCGCTACACCGCGGACAACGACCCGCGCACCGGCCGCATCGCCGGCGCCATCGCCCGGGCCCGGCTCACCGACGACGCGCCGCCCGCGATCGGCGCCGCCGCGCTGGCCACCCTGGTGCTCGGCGCGGGCGCCGTGCTCGGCGCCCTGCTCACCGGCGAGGTGCCCGGCAAGGCCGCCGACGGCGCGCCCGGACCGCTGCCCGGGCTGGCCCGGACCGGGCAGGCGCTCGGCTCCTGGATGATGGGCGCCGGGGTCATCCTGCTGCTGGCCATGGGCCGGCAGGCGTACCGGGATCCCAAGTCGCGCCGTACGATCGGCATCCTGTGGGACGTGGGCACCTTCTGGCCGCGCGCCGCCCACCCCTTCGCGCCGCCCTGCTACGCCGAGCGCGCGGTGCCCGACCTCGCCTGGCGGACCAGCACCTGGACCGCCCGCACCGGCGGCTGCCTGGTCATCTCCGGACACTCCCAGGGCAGCGTGCTCGCCGCCGCCGCGGTCTGGCAGCTCGACCCGGACATCCGCGGCCGGGTGGCGCTGCTGACGTACGGATCACCGCTGCGCCGGCTCTACGGGCGGTGGTTCCCCGCGTACTTCGGCGACGACGCGCTGGCCGCGCTCGACCGGGAGACGCACGCCTGGCGCAACCTGTGGCGGCTGACCGACCCCATCGGCGGGCCGGTACGGCCCACGACCCCGGACGGGCGGCCCAGCGACGTCGACCGGGAGCCGCTGAAGGACCCGCTGGCCTTCGAGCGCACGGCCGCACACCCGCTCCCCGCCGCGATCAACGCGCACTCCGACTACCAGGCCGACCCGGCCTTCGCCGGCGAACGCGCCGCGCTGCTCGACCGGATCGCCGTCGCCCCTTCGGCGCCGGTGGAGGAGTGGCCGCGGCGGGTGCCGCGGCCCGCGGCGGAGCCGGAGCGGGAGTCCGCGGCGCCGGAGTCCGCGGCGCCGGAGTCCGTGGCGCCGGAGACCGCGGAGCCGGGGACCGGGGGCGAGGCGGCGGCTCAGGGCAGCGCGGGGATGTCGTCCGCGTAGAGCAGCGTCAGCTCGTCGGTCGTGGGGTCCGGGAGCTGGGCCACCCGGCCGGCGTGCCGCTCCACCATCGCCTCGAACGTCTGCCGCGCGGTACGGCCGTTGCCGAAGCCCGGCCCCTTCGGGACCACCGTGAAGTACTTCAGCAGCGCCTCGGCCGTGCCCTCGCCGAGCCGGTACTCGTGCTCGTCGGCCTGCTGCGCGACTATGCGCAGCAGCTCCTCCGCGGTGTAGTCGCCGAAGGTGATGGTGCGCGAGAAGCGCGACGCCACGCCGGGGTTGACGGCGAGGAACCGCTCCATCTCCGTGGTGTACCCGGCGGCGATCACGACGACCGACTCGCGGTGGTCCTCCATCAGCTTCACCAGCGTGTCGATGGCCTCGCGGCCGAAGTCCCGGCCGGAGTCCTCCGGCGCCAGCGCGTACGCCTCGTCGATGAACAGCACGCCGCCGTGGGCCCGTTCGAACGCCTGCTGGGTGCGGATCGCCGTCGAGCCGATGTGCTCCCCGACCAGGTCCACCCGGGAGACCTCCACCAGGTGTCCGCGGTCCAGCACCCCCAGCGAGGAGAGGATCTCGCCGTACATCCGCGCCACGGTCGTCTTGCCGGTGCCGGGGGAGCCGGTGAAGACCAGATGGCGGCGGACCGAGGCGGCCTTCAGGCCCGCCTGCCGGCGCCGCCGGCCGACCTCGATCATGTCGGTCAGCGCCCGCACCTCGCGTTTGACGTTCTCCAGCCCGACCAGCGCGTCCAGCTCCGCCAGCACCTCCCGGGCCGGCCGCGCCGCGGCCTGCACCTCGGCCGCCGGCCGGGCGCCGGCCGCGCCGCCCGCCGGCTGCGGCGCGAACGCGCCGAGCAGGCCGTCCGGTTGCGGCTCGGTGCGGGCGGCGGGCACGGTGGGGCGGGCGCTCGCCGTCTCCGCGCTCTCGTCGCTCGTGCAGTCCTCGACGACGGGGCCGCCGTCGGAGCCCTCGGGGGCGGCGGGGCCGGCGTCCGCGAACTCGTAGCCGCCGCGCGCGCAGCGCTCCGTACGGCACCGGGTCAGGGCCGTCCGGCAGCCGTCGATGACGTGGAAGCCGTAGCCGAGGCTGCCGGTGACCCGGCAGCCGGTGAACGAGCCGCGGCCGGCGGCCGAGACGAACACCCCGGCCTCGGTGGGGGAGGCGATCGTGCAGCCCTCGACCGCGGGGTCGGCGCCCTTGGTGACGATGATCCCGGAGGCGACGGAGTCGACGGTGGTGTCGCGGACGGTGCCGCCGCTGCCGTGGTCGCGGAACCACGCGCCGGTCGCCGCGTCCCGGATCCGGCACTGCTCCAGCGCGACCGCGGCGCCGTCGCTCACCGACACCGCGGTGCCGCGCACCTGCGCGAGGTCGGTGTCGCTCGCCTCGACCGCCGAGCCGCGGTCGAGGACGACGAGCGCGTCGGGCACGTCGTGCACCCGGCAGGAGGTGAACTTCGCGGCGGCGCCGTCGCTCACCCACACCGCCGGGTAGTCGCCGGTGCTGTCGTGGACCTCGCACTGCGCCGCCTCGGCGCGGGTGCCCGCGTCCCACACCGACAGGCCGTTGCGGCCGAAGCGGCGCACGGTCACCCGGGCCAGCCGCGCCTGCGCGCGCGAGCGCAGGTCCACGGCGTTCTCCGGGACGTCGTGGACCTCGCAGTCGGTGAGCCGGAGCACGGCCTCCGTGTCCAGCGAGATGCCGTCTCCGGAGGTGCGGTGCACCGTGCAGTCGCTCAGCTCCCCGGCGGCCCGGGACGTCAGCTGCACGCCGGCGCCCTTGATCTCGTAGATCTCGCAGCCCACCGCCGCCACCGTGCTGCCCTCGCCGGTGAGCAGCAGCCCGGCGCCGCCCGCGTGGTGGATGCGGCACTGCGACAGGTGCGCGCTCGAACCGCCGCGCACCGCGACCCCGCTGCGCCCGGCGGCCAGCACCTCGCAGCCCTCCAGCGCGCCGCCGGACCCGTCGGCGAACGTGACCCCCGTGCCCGCCGGGTTGTCCACGGCGCAGCGGCGGACCGTCGGCCGGGCGTCGCCGCGCACCTCGATGCCGGCGGCGGAGCGGGTGACGACCCGCAGCCCGGTCAGCTCCGGCCGGCCCGCCTCCACGAGCACCGCCGGGACCGCCGCGTCCTCCCCCTCGACGTGCAGCCCCTCGACGACCGCGGACGCCCGGACGGTCAGCGCCACCCCGTCGGCCGGCGCGATGCGGACGGAGCCCACCGCGCCCCCCGGCCCGCGCAGCGTCACCGCCCGCTCCAGCACGACGTTCTCCCGGTACGTGCCCGGGGCCAGCGACAGCACGTCGCCGTCGCCCGCGGCCTCCAGGGCCGCGGCGAGCGACCCGTACTCGCTGGTGCGGCGGCGCCACCGCACCGCCCCCCGGGAGGCGCCGGTGTGCGTGACCTGGACGGAGCCCTGTGCCATGTCCTGCTCTGCCCCCACCTCGTGCGTCGGCTTGGCTGGGGCACCACCGTAGCGCGCGCGGCGAGGCCGGCCGGCCATGTTCAGGGCCGGTCGGTGCTCAGTAGCGCTGTCCGTCCTGGTAGTACGGGCGGGCGTACTGGTCGGCGTACGTCTGCGGGGACGCCGGCCGGGCGGGCTGCGCCTGCTGCGGCGGCGCGGGCCGCGGCGCCACCGGCCGCATCGCCTCGTACCCGGGCGGCGGGGCCGACTGCTGCTGCGGGCGGGGCTGTTGCGGCTGCGGCCGCTGCTGCTCGTACCCCTGGTCCCAGCGCGGCTGCGCCTGCTGCGGGACGAAGGGCTGCGGCGGCGCCGGCTGCGGGGCGGGCTGGTGGCCGCCGTACGCCTGGGTGTGCGCCGGGTGCGGATGGTGCTGCACCGGAGGCGCGGGGGCCGGCGCCGGCACCGGGGCGGGCGGCAGGGCGGCGCGGGGCGCGGGCAGGGCCGGGAGGTGGTGGCCGGTGTCGTACGAGGGAACCCTGATCGGGGCGATCTGGGGAGTGCCCCGCTCTTCGACCAGGCTGTCGTAGATCGGGGTGTCCGGGAAGGCCGGCGCGGCATAGTAGCCGCCGCCGTAGGGGCGGGGGGAGGTCATACCGCATAAGTTAAGCCCACGATGTGGTCGTTGGGGAGACCGATAAGAAGGTTGTTTTGCGTGTTCGAAGTGACCGACCCTCACCAATGCGAGTGAACTTGGGGAAATCGGGCTTCTTGAGGTGTTGAGATTTTGTAAAGGCCAGGTGGACGGGGGGAGTCGGGCTACCCGCGCGTAGGAAATGCGTAGCTCACGCGTACGTACGGCCCTTCCACGCGGCGCCCTTGCCGCGGTGGTGCCGTACGGCCGAGTCCACCGTCATGAGCAGGTAGAGCCCGGCGGTGAACGGCAGCAGCGCGGCGGCCCACGGCGGCTGCCCGTAGTACCGCAGCACCGGCAGGTACGTCCCCGCCATCACGGCCCACGCGAGCGCCCCCGCCCCCGCGGCCGCGGGGGCGCCGCCGAGCAGCCCGGCGGCGAGCGCGAGCGGCGGCACCAGGTACACCAGCGCGAGCCCGGCGACCACCGCCGCCAGCAGCAGCGGGCTGTGCCGCAGCTGGGCGTACGCGCTGCGCGACACCATCCGCCACAGTCCGGCCAGCCGCGGGTACGGACGCACGCTGTCCACCCGCTCCGCCAGCCCCAGCCAGATCCGCCCGCCGGCGCGCTTGACGGCGCGCGCCACGGACACGTCGTCGATCAGCGCCCCGCGCACCGCCTCGGGGATGCCCGCACGGCGGGCGGTGTCCGCCCGGAGCAGCACGCAGCCGCCGGCCGCGGCGGCGGTCCTGCCGCCGACGCGGTTGACCCGGCGGAAGGGGTAGAGCTGGGCGAAGAAGTAGACGAACGCGGGCACGACGAGCCGCTCCCAGCCGGTGGCGGTGCGCAGCCGGGCCATCTGCGAGACGAGGTCGTACCCGCCGGTCTCGGCGGCGGCGACCAGCTCGCGCAGGCTCCCCGGGCGGTGGGCGATGTCGGCGTCGGTGAGCAGCAGGTACGCGGCGCCCGCCGCGTGCGCCTGCCCGATCCCGTGCCGGAGCGCCCAGAGCTTGCCGGTCCAGCCGGGCGGGGGCTCGCCGGGGGAGGAGACGGTGAGGGGCAGCGCACCGCCCCCGGCCCGCGCGGCGAGCGCGCGGGCGGTCCCGGCCGTGTCGTCGCTGCTGCCGTCGTCGACGAGGAACACCTGGGCCCGGCCCGGATACGCCTGCGCCAGCAGCGACGGCAGGCTGTCCGGCAGCACCCCGGCCTCGTCCCGCGCCGGCACGACCACGGCCACGTCGGGCCACCGCCCGGGCTCGCCCCGGCGGGGCAGCCGCACGTCGGTCCGCCAGAAGAGCCCCTGCCCCAGCAGCAGCCAGGCCCAGGCGAGCAGGGACAGCACGGCGGTCCACGACAGGAGGGTCACGGCGGAAGTCTCCCGCGGCCGCCCCCGCGGTGGCGAGCACCGGGGGCGGGTCGGCGGGCCGGGCGGCGCCCGGGGCCCCTCCGGCCGGGCGCCACGGGCCCCGCCGCCCGGGCCGCGGGCGAGACGAGTGGGTCCGATCCCCCGCCTGCGGCTGGGGGCACCGCCCATGCGCGCGCAAGCGCGCCATGGAGGAGCCTGGCACGCACTCCCCCTCTGCACTCCCCCTCTGCACTCCCCCTCTGCACTCCCCCTCTGCACTCCCCCTCTGCGCTCCCCCTCTGCGCTCCCCCACAGCGCGCAAGCGCGCGTGGGCGGTACCCCCTGCGCGCGTGGGCGGTACCCCCTGCGCGCGTGGGCGGTACCCCCTGCGCGCGCGTGGGCGGTGCCCCCAGCCGCGTTGTCGGGATCGACCGAACAGGCCCACCATGCGGTCGACCCTCCGCCTTGCGATCGCACGCACCAGCCTCCCCCTACGCCCGGAGGGCGTGGGCGGTGCCCCCTGCGCCGCCCGCCCTCCGGGCGGACGACGGGGGATCGGACGCACTCGTCTAGAGTGACCGCGTGAAGATCGCGCTTGTGGACTCCGGACTGGGGCTGCTGCCGGCCGCCGCCGCCGTACGGCGCCTGCGGCCGGACGCCGAGCTGGTGCTGTCCGCCGACCCCGACGGCATGCCCTGGGGGCCGCGGGCGCCCGCCGACCTGGGAGAGCGGGTGCTCGCCTGCGCGCGGGCCGCCGCCGCGTACGGGCCTGACGTGCTCATCGTCGCCTGCAACACCGCCTCCGTGCACGCCCTGCCCGCGCTGCGCGCGGAGCTGGAGCCCGCGCTGCCCGTCGTCGGCACGGTGCCCGCCGTGAAGCCCGCCGCCGCCGGCGGCGGGCCGCTGGCGGTCTGGGCCACGCCCGCCACCACCGGCAGCGCCTACCAGCGCCGGCTGATCCGCGACTTCGCCGGCGGCGCGGCCGCCACCGAGGTGCCCTGCCCCGGCCTCGCCGACGCCGTCGAGCACGCCGACGAGGCCGCCGTCGACGCCGCGCTCGCCGCGGCCGCCGGCCGCACCCCCCGCGACGTCGCCGCCGTCGTCCTCGGCTGTACCCACTACGAGCTGGTCGGCGAGCGCATCCGGGCCGCCGTGCGGCGGCCCGGCGCGCCGCCGGTGGCGCTGTACGGCTCCGCCGGGGCCGTCGCCGGGCAGGCGCTGCGCCGTATCGGCGCCGAGCCGGACCCCGCCGCGGCGCCCACCGGCTCCCTCACCGTCCTCCTCAGCGGCCGCCCCGGCGCCCTGCCCGCCGCCGCCCTCGGGTACGCGGAGGGCCGGCTGCTGCACGGCGCCCCGGCCCGCTCCGGGGCCGTACCCGGATAGCCGCGGAGGGACTGCCGCCGCGGCCCGGCGGGCGTACTCTCGGTGGTATGAAGGACGACCGCTCCCGGGTCTGGACCGGGCGGGCCACCAACCGTGTGCAGTGGCTGCTCGCCCTGATCGGCGCTGCCTGCATGGCCCTCGGCATCGAGCTGGCCGTCGCGACGCAGTGGACCGGAGGGCTCGCCCCGCTCGTCATGTCCGTGGTCGGCTGCATCGCCGCCGGCCTGCTCATCCTCGCCGGCACCGTGGCGTTCGTCCACGTGGCGGTCAGCGTCGACGACGACGCCCTGGAGGTCCGCTGCGGCCACCTCGGCCTGCCGCGCCGCCGCATCCCGCTGACCCAGGTGCTCGCCGCCGAGTTCGAGCCGCGGGTCACGCCCCGGCACTGGGGCGGCTGGGGCTACCGCTGGCGCCCCGGCAAGGGCACCGCGGTGGTCGTCCGGCGCGGCGAGGGCCTGGTGCTGCGGCTGTCGAACGGCCACGACTTCACGATCACGGTCGACAACGCCGAAGAGGCCGTCCGCACCATCCGCGACCGCCTGCGCCACCCCCTGGCCGGCGGTGCCGCCGAAGCGTAGCCCGCGGGTCACGGCGCGTTTCCCGACCGCACTCCGCGGCCGTTTACGCTTGCCGCCATGGCGACACCCGACTTCATCCGCGAGCTGCGCGCGACCGCCGGCCGGCAGCTCCTCTTCCTCCCCGGCGTCAGCGCCGTCGTGGTCGACGACCGCGGCCGGGTGCTGCTCCACCGGCGCGCGGACACCGGGCGCTGGTCGATCGTCGGCGGGATCCCGGAGCCCGGGGAGCAGCCGGCGCAGACCGCGGTCCGCGAGGTGTACGAGGAGACCGGTGTCGTCTGCACGGCCGAGCGGGTCGTGCTGGTGGAGGGGCTGGACCCGATCGAGTACCCCAACGGGGACAAGTGCCAGTTCATGGACATCTCGCTGCGCTGCCGGGCCACCGGCGGCGAGGCCCGGGTCAACGACGACGAGGGGCTGGAGGTCGGCTGGTTCGACCCGGACGCCCTGCCGGAGGAGCTGGAGCAGTTCGCGCGGCACCGGATCCGGCTGGCGCTGTCGGACGAGCCGACCTGGTTCGCCGCGGAGCCGGCGGGCCCGGGCCCGGGCGCGGACGTGGTTGTACCGCCGCACGCGCACCCGTAGGCCCCCCGCGGGCCGGCTCAGCCGCGCTCCGCGGCTCCCTCGTCCGCCGCCGCCCGCAGCTCCGCCAGCAGCTCCGCCCCGCCCCACCGCCGTGCCCCGCCCGTGCCCCGCGACTCCGCCTCCCGCACCAGCTCCGCCAGCCGCGCGTTCACCGGCGCCCGCATCCCGTGGCGCGTCGCCAGCGCCGTGACCTCGCCCTGCAGCGTGTCGATCTCCGTGGGCCGGCCGCGCTGCAGGTCCTCCCACATCGAGGACCGGGCCTGCGCGTCCACGCGCAGCGTCGCCGCCGCCAGCCGCCGGAAGAGCCGGTCGGGCAGCCGCAGCACCAGCGGCATCAGCCCCGGGGGCACCGGGCTGAGCCGGGCGGGGGCCAGGTTCGCCGCGCGGAACGCGGCCAGCGCCTCGCGCTGGCACAGCGCGAGGCAGGCGCGGTACGCGCGCTGCCCCAGCTGCTCGCGCAGCGGCAGCCCGGACAGCGCGTTGATCGCGTTGTTGAGGTTCATCAGCAGCTTCGCGTGCTGCACCTCGGGCATGTCGTCCCGCGGCTCGACCGCCAGCCCGGCCTGCGCCATCGCCGCCGCCAGCGGCGCTGAGCGCTCGCCCCCGTCGACCATCAGCACGCCCGCCGTGCCCTGGTGGAACACGCCGGGGGCGGCCTGCACCACGTTGTACGGGACCATGCCCGCGAGCACCGTCCGCCCCGGCAGCTCCTCGCGCAGCAGCCCCGGGTTGCGCAGCCCGTTCTGGAAGCTCACGACCGCGGCGCCGGGGGCCAGGTGCCCGGCCAGCTCGCGGGCGGCCTGCGCGGTGGCCGCGGACTTCACGGTGACCAGGACGTAGTCCGCCCCCGCGGCGGCCTGCGGCCCGGTGGCCAGACGAATCGCGGCCGGTGCGACGCGGCGCTCCGCCCGGCCGCCGCCGGTGAGCAGCAGGCCGCGGGAGCGCAGCACGTCCATCGCCGCCGGCCGGCCGACTAAGGTCACGTCCGCCACCTCGGCCAGCATGCCGCCCAGGTGGCAGCCGATGCTGCCGGCACCGAACACGGCTATCTTCACTGTCCGCCCCTTCGTGTCCGGCGGCGCCCGCGCGCCGCCGCCTTCCGCGGCGCGCCGCGGCGCCGCCCGTGTCCCCGTCTGTCTTCCCGCCGGAGCACCCGGCGTACACGCGTCGCCGCCGCGGCCGCCGCACGCTCCCGCGCGCGGCCGCGGCGCCGCCTCACTCCTTGCGGTAGCCGTACGCCTCCTGTGCCGCCGCCGCGACCGCGTCCAGGTCCGCCCCGGTGGACGCCGTGACGACCGCGGCCACCGCGCCCTCCACGAACGGCGCGTCCAGCAGCCGCGCCCCGGCCGGCAGCTCCTCGTCCGCCACCAGCGACTTCACCGTCAGCACCGCGCTGCCCAGGTCCACCAGCAGCCCCACGCCCGCGCCCCGGTCCGCGGTCCGCGCCGCCGCCGCGATGCGGTCCGCGTCCGTGCCGTAGCCGCCGTCGGCCGTACCGCCCGCGTGCTCGACGGCCACCGTGTCCACGCCCGCCAGCGCGACCGCCATCCGGGCCACGGACTCGGCGACCGCGGCGCTGTGCGAGACCAGCACCAGGCCGACCAGCGGGCCCTCAGCCACCGGTCACCGCCTCCGCGGTCTCGGCCAGCGCGCCCACCAGCAGCGCCGACGACGTCGCGCCCGGGTCCCGGTGCCCGATGCTGCGCTCGCCGAGGTAGCTGGCCCGGCCCTTGCGCGCCTGCAGCGGAACGGTGTCCTCGGCGCCCTTCTCCGCCGCCGCGCGGGCCGCCCCGTAGTCGCCGTCGCCGAGCGCCGCCACGGCCGGCACCAGCGCGTCCAGCATCGTCTTGTCGCCGGGGGCCGCGCCGCCGAGCTTGGCGACCGCGCCCACCCCCTCGTCCAGCGCCGCGCGCAGCGCCGCGTCGGTGACCTCGGCGTCGTCGCCGAGGGCCTTGCCGGTACCGCGCAGCAGCGTGCCGTACAGCGGCCCGGAGGCGCCGCCGACCTTCGAGATCAGCTGCCGCCCGGCGAGCACCAGCACCGCGCCCGGCGTCTGCGGCGGCTCCGCCTCCAGGGCCGCGCGTACGGCGGTGAAGCCGCGCTGCAGGTTGGCGCCGTGGTCGGCGTCGCCGATCGCCGAGTCGAGTTCGGTGAGGCGGGCGGCCTCCCGGTCGACGACCGCCGCGGTGGCGAGCATCCAGCGGCGGAAGAATTCCGCGTCGAGCACGTGCCGCATCCCTTCTCGTACCTTCTCCTGCGGATCCTCCCGGACCCGCGTCCGTACCGCCCCCGCCCGTCGCGGGGGCGGCGGGGCCGCGACCTCAGATGCCCCAGCGCAGCCCGGGGGTGCGCACCGGCGCGTCCCACAGCCGCAGCAGCTCCTCGTCCGCCTGGCACAGCGTGACGGAGCAGCCCGCCATGTCCAGCGAGGTCACGTAGTTCCCGACGAGCGTACGGGCCACCGGCACGCCGCGCTCGGCCAGCACCCGCTGCACCTCGGCGTTGAAGCCGTACAGCTCGATCAGCGGGGTGGCGCCCATGCCGTTGACCAGCGCCAGCACCGGGCCCGAGGGCCGCAGGTCCGCCAGCACCGCGTCGACCGACGCGTCCGCGATCTCGTGCGACGTCATCATCGGCCGCCGCTCGCGGCCGGGCTCGCCGTGGATGCCGATGCCCAGCTCCAGCTCACCGTCCGGCAGGTCGAACGTGGGGCTGCCCTTGGCGGGCGTGGTGCACGCGCTCAGCGCGACGCCGAAGCTGCGCGAGGACTCCACGACCTGGCGGGCCAGCGCCTCCACCCGCTCCAGCGGCGCGCCCTCCTCGGCGGCGGCGCCGGCGATCTTCTCCACGAACAGCGTCGCGCCGACGCCGCGGCGGCCCGCGGTGTAGAGGCTGTCGGTCACGGCGACGTCGTCGTCCACGAGCACCTTGGCGACCTGGATGCCCTCGTCCTGGGCGAGGTCGGCGGCCATGTCGAAGTTCAGCACGTCGCCGGTGTAGTTCTTCACGATGAACAGCACCCCCCGGCCGGCGTCCACGGCCGCCGCGGCGCGGGTCATCTGGTCCGGGACGGGCGAGGTGAAGATCTCGCCGGCGCAGGCGGCGTCCAGCATGCCGCGGCCGACGAAGCCGCCGTGCAGCGGCTCGTGCCCGGAGCCGCCGCCGGAGACCAGGCCGACCTTGTCGGTGACGGGCGCGTCCCGCCGCACCACCACCCGGTTCTCCACGTCGACGGTCAGTTCCGGGTGGGCGGCGGCCATGCCGCGCAGGGCGTCCGGCACCACGGTCTCCGGCACGTTGATGAGCATTCGCATGGGGTACCTCCGGCGGCGTTCGCGCCCGTTCGCGATCGGGTCTGGCTTGCCCAGTATCACGGCCGCGGCGGCCCCGGTCACTCCCTGGGCGGGCGTCGGAGGTACGCCGCCCCGGGACGTTGCGCGTGCATCACCCGAACGGCCGCGGTCCGCCTTGCGCCCGCCCGTCCGGCCCCTAAACTCTGCGGCCATCATCCGTGCCCGTTCAACTGGCGTTCACCAGGGGTGCACCTTGACACGCAAGAACCTGACCGCAAACCGCACGACCCTCACCCACCGGGTCCGCTACGCCGCGCGCCACCCGGACCGGGTGCCCCGCTACCTCGCCCGCGCCGGCCGCGACGCCTGGCTGCGGCTGCGCCACCGCGACCACGTCGCGTACTACCGCGCCGTGATGCGCTCCGACTGCGCCGCCGACCCCGAGGCGGCCGTGGGCAGCAAGACGCACGACCGCTGGCTCGCGCTGGGCAAGATGCAGTTCGACTACCTCGTCGGGCACGGGCTGCAGCCCGGCGACCGCATGCTGGAGATCGGCTGCGGCAACCTGCGGGCCGGCTGGCGCTTCATCGACTACCTGGAGCCCGGCCGCTACTACGGCCTCGACATCTCCCCGGACATCCTCTTCGCCGCGCAGGACACCGTCGTCCGGCAGCGGTTGCAGGACAAGGTGCCGCACCTCACGCCCGTACGGGACCTGACGTTCGCCTTCCTCCCGGACGCGCACTTCCGCGTCGTCCACGCGCACAGCGTCTTCTCCCACTCCCCGCCGCACGTCATCGACGAGTGCCTCGCGCACGTCGGCCGGGTGCTGCGGCCCGACGGCTGGTTCGACTTCACCTTCGACCGCACGGAGGCCGAGGAGCACCACGTGCTGCGCGAGGACTTCTACTACCGCACCGAGACGCTGGTGGCGCTGGCGGGGAAGCACGGGCTCAGGGCCGAGTTCATGGCGGACTGGGAGAAGCTGCCGCACGGCCAGTCCAAGATCCGGGTCCGGCTCCCGGCCGGCGCCTGACCCCGGCGCGCCGTCCGCCCGTACGGCCCGGGCCGGACCGCGACCCGGGCGCCGGCGTGCAGGCCCGGCGGGTGACAATGGACCCGGCGCACGGCGGGCGCCCGCGCGTCGTTGGGAGGGGCCGCATGGCCGTGCCCGAGGTACCCGCGGGGGAGCCGGATCCGGGGCTGTTCGGACCCGCCTCCGTGACCTGGCAGCTGCACAGCGACCCGGTGATGTGGATAGCCGGGGTCCGCGCCCTGTACCTGCAGGCGCTGCACCCGCGCGCCGTCCGCGGCGTCATGCAGAACTCCGACTTCCGTACCGACGCCTGGGGCCGGCTCCTGCGCACCGCCGCGTTCGTCGGCACCGTCACCTACGGCGCCACCCCCGCCGCCGAGCGCGCCGGCGCCCGCGTCCGCGGCATACACCGCCGCCTGCGCGCCGTCGACCCCGCCACCGGCGACAGCTACCGCGTGGACGAGCCCGCGCTGCTGCTCTGGGTGCACTGCGCCGAGATCGACTCCTACCTCCACGTCGCCCGCCGCTCCGGCCTGACGCTGTCCGACGCGCACGCCGACGCCTACGTGCGCGAACAGCGCACCGCCGCCCGCCTCGTCGGCCTCGACCCGGACGCGGTGCCCGGCGACACCGCCGCGCTCGCCGCGTACTTCGCACGGGTGGCTCCCGAGCTGGCCGCCACCCCCGACTCCGCCGACGTCGACGCCTTCCTGCAGCGCCCGCCCGTGGGCCCGTTCCTCGTCCCCGCCCGCAACCTGCTCTGGAGCCGGATCGCCGGGCTGGCGTACGGCACGCTGCCGCAGGCCGCCCACCGGCTCTACGGCCGCCCCGCACCCCCGGCCCCCGTGGTCGACCGCAGGCTGCGCGCGACGGCGAACATCCTGCGCGCCGTACCCGACGGGGTGCGCTGGCGGCTGCCGCCGCAGAACATACTCAGGGCCATGGAGCGGCTCGGTCCCGCATCGCGGCCCTCACCTTCCAAGCTGGCGCGGGCGGCAGCCATACTGGACGAGTCGGGGGATAAGGCCACGGGTAACGGCTACGGGTGAAGGCTGCAGGCGGCGACGGCGGGGGCGGCACGGGGACATGGCGGAGACCAGGCTGATCCAGGGCCGCTACCGGCTTCTCGAACTCCTGGGCCGCGGCGGCATGGGCGAGGTCTGGCAGGCCCGTGACGAGTCGCTGGGCCGCCGTGTCGCCGTCAAGTGCCTCAAGCCCGCCGGGCCGCAGCGCCAGGGACACCCCGTCTCCACGGCGATACAGGAGCGCTTCCGGCGCGAGGCCCGGGTCGCGGCGCTGCTCCAGCACCGCGGCGTCACCGTCGTGCACGACTTCGGCGAGGACGACGGCGTGCTGTACCTCGTCATGGAGCTGCTGCAGGGCCGCAACCTCAGCCAGCTGCTGGAGGCGGGCGGGCACCGGCCGCTGCCCGTCGGGGAGGTCATCGACATCGCCGAGCAGGTCGCGGCGGCCCTCGCCTACACCCACGACCAGGGCGTCGTGCACCGGGACCTGAAGCCCGCCAACATCATGCGGCTCGGCGACGGCACGGTGAAGATCCTCGACTTCGGCATCGCGCGCCTCGCCCACGACATCGGCTTCACCTCCCGGCTCACCGGCGCGGGGGGCATGGCCATGGGCACCCCGCACTACATGTCGCCCGAGCAGATCTCCGGCGGCGGGGGCATCGACCACCGCAGCGACCTGTACTCGCTGGGGTGCGTCCTGTACGAACTCGCCACCGGCGTCCCGCCGTTCGACCTGGACGACGCCTGGGCGGTCCTCGTGGGCCACCGGGACACGCCGCCCGAGCCGCTGCGCACGCACCGGCCGGAGATCCCGGAGCCGCTGGAGCGGGTGGTGCTGGACCTGCTGGCGAAGGTCCCGGAGGACCGGCCGGCGGACGCGGCGGACCTGTCGTCGCGGCTGCGCGGCAGCCGCGCGGCGGCGGAGGCGGCGCGGCCGGGGCCCGCGCGGGGCAACGGGTCGGCGCCCGGCGGGAGCGGAACGGGCCGGGAGAGCCAGGGGAGCCGGGGGAGCCGGACCGGCGGGATCCAGATCCGCGAGACCGGGCGGGACCGCGCCGGCGGACGGGACGGGGAGAGCGGGCAGGGCCGGGAGAGCGGCGCGACCGGGCTGCCGGCATGGACGGCGGGCATGACGACGGGCGCGCGCTCCGTACGCGCCACCCCTACGCCCCCGCGCCCCGAGGACGCGCTGCTGCGCACCTGGCCCCCGAGGAACACTCCGACGCCGCCGCCGACCGGCTGGCCGGAACCGGGCTCCGCCGGGATGTCCGGCGCCCCCGGTGCCGGTCCCGCGCACGGCGCTCCACCCACCGGGCGGCACCCCTTCTCGCACACGCCCCCCTCCTTTCACACCCCGCCCCACTCCGCCCACCCGCCGCACCCCCACGCACCCGGGCAGCCCCCGCCGCCCGCCGCGCCCGCGCACGTGCTCGACGCCTTCGCCGGGCGCCACTCCGCCGCCGCCAGCCTCGCCCGCCTCGGCCGCTGGGAGGAGGCCGCCGCCGCCCACCGCGCGCTCGCCGCGGAACGCGGCGCCGCGCTCGGCGCCGACCACCCGGACACCCTCGCCAGCCGCCACCAGACCGGCCTGTGCCTGGCCCGCCTGGGCCGCACCGCGGAGGCGCTGGAGGAGTTCCGCACGGCGGCGGCGGGCCGGGAGCGCCGCCTCGGCCGGGAGCACGTCGACACCCTCGCCGTCCGGCAGGAGGCCGCGTACGCGCTCGGCCAGCTGGGCCGGCACGCCGAGGCGCTGGAGGCGTACGCCGCCGTGCTCGCCGACCGTGAGCGCACCATGGGCGCCGAGCACCCCGACACGCTGCGCTGCCGCCACAACCTCGCGTACACCCTCAGCCGCCTCGGCCGCTACGAGGAGTCCTACCGCGTCGCCGGCGAGGTCACCGCCGTCCGCGCCCGCGTGCTCGGCCCCGACCACCCCGACACCCTGGTCAGCCGCTACGAGGTCGGACACGCGCTGGGCAGCCTCGGCCACTGGGAGCAGGCTCTCGCGACGTACCGCGAGGTCGCCGCCGCCCGCGGCGGCACCCTCGGCCGCGAGCACCCCGACACCCTCGCCGCCCGCTACGAGGCGGGCATCTGCCTGGGCCGCCTCGGCCGGCACCAGGAGGCGCTCGACCACTACGAGGCGCTGATCGCCGACCGCACCCGGGCCCTCGGCACCCGCCACCCCGAGACCCTGCGCGCCCGCCACATCCGCTGCGTCACCCTGGGCCGCCTCGGCCGCTGGCACGAGGCGCTGACCGAGGCCCGCGAGGTCACCGCCGTCCGCGAACGGGTCCTCGGCCCGGAGCACGCGGACACGCTCGCGGGGCGCCGGGAGATCGCGGTCGCGCTGGGCTGGCTGACCCGCTGGGCGGAGGCGCTGACGGTGCACCGGGAGGTGGCCCGCGCCCGCGAACGCACGCTGGGCGCGGCCCACTCGGAGACCCTGTCCAGCCGCCACGACGAGGCCCACTGCCTGGAGCAGCTCGGCCGCACGGCGGAGGCGGCGGAGGTCTACCGGCTGGCGGCCTCCCGCCGGGCGTCGGGCTGAGCCCCCGCCCGCCACCCGCAGCCCGCGCGGCGTGGCGTCCCCTGGCCCGGGGCGATCTTCCGTGCTACGAAGAGCCATGCCCCAGCGCAGCAGCTACGACGCCGTCGTCGTCGGCGGCGGCCACAACGGCCTCGTCGCCGCCGCCTACCTCGCCCGCGCCGGGCGCTCCGTGCTCGTCCTGGAGCGCCTCGACCACACCGGCGGCGCCGCCGTCTCGGCCCGGCCCTTCGCCGGTGTCGACGCCCGGCTCTCCCGCTACTCGTACCTCGTCAGCCTGCTGCCCCGCACCGTCGTCGACGACCTCGGCCTTTCCTTCGCCGTCCGCAAGCGCGCCGTGTCCTCCTACACCCCCGCCGTCCGCGCCGGCCGGCCCGCCGGCCTGCTCGTCGAGACCGGCCCCGGCACCGCCACCCGCGACTCCTTCGCCGCCCTGACCGGCGACGACCGCGAGTTCGACGCCTGGCAGCGCTTCTACGGCATGACGCAGCGCGTCGCCCAGCGCGTCTTCCCCACCCTCACCGAGCCGCTGCCCACCCGCCGCGAGCTACGGGCCCGCGTGGGCGACGACGAGGCGTGGCGGGCGCTGTTCGAACGGCCGCTCGGCGAGACGGTCGAGGAGACCTTCGCCGACGACCTCGTCCGCGGCGTCGTGCTCACCGACGGGCTCATCGGCACCTTCGCCTCCGCCCACGACCCGTCCCTGGCCCAGAACCGCTGCTTCCTCTACCACGTCATCGGCGGCGGCACCGGCGACTGGGACGTACCGGTCGGCGGCATGGGCGCGTTCACCGACGCCCTCGCCGCCGCGGCCCGCGGAGCGGGCGCGGAGATCGCCACCGGCCACGAGGCCGTCGCCCTGCGCACGGACGGCGAGCGCGCGGAGGTGACGTACCGGACGGGGGACGGGGAGCAGACCGTCGCCGCCCGCACGGTGCTCGTCGGCGCCTCGCCCGCCGCGCTCGCCGCACTGCTGGGCGAGGAACCGCCGGACCCCGGCCCCGAGGGCGCGCAGCTGAAGGTGAACATGCTGCTGCGGCGGCTGCCGCGGCTGCGCGACGAGCGGGTGGATCCGCGGCAGGCGTTCGCGGGCACCTTCCACGTCGCCGAGGGCTACGCCGACCTGGAGACGGCGTACCGCGAGGCCGCCGCCGGCCGGCTGCCGCACGCACCGCCGTCGGAGATCTACTGCCACTCGCTGACCGACCCGTCGATCCTCGCCGGCGACCTGGCCCGCGCGGGCTACCAGACGCTCACCCTCTTCGGCCTGCACGCCCCCGCCCGCCTCTTCACCGAGGACAACGACGCCGTCCGCGAGGAACTGCTGCGCTCCACCCTCGCGCAGCTCGACGCCCACCTCGCCGAGCCGCTGGCCGGCTGCCTCGCCACCGACGCCGACGGCCGGCCCTGCATCGAGGCGAGGTCCCCGCTCGACCTGGAGCGCGACCTGCGCCTGCCGGGCGGCAACATCTTCCACCGCGAGCTGGCGTTCCCGTACGCGACCGAGGAGACCGGGGAGATCGAGCAGCCGGGCGGCCGGTGGGGTGTGGCGACGCGGCACGCGAACGTGCTGCTGTGCGGGGCGGGCGCGGTACGCGGCGGCGGAGTGAGCGGGATCCCCGGGCACAACGCGGCGATGGCGGCGCTGGGGAGATAGCCCGGCCCACGCCCGATGCGGTGCGGGCCGGGCGGCCGGCACGGTACGCAACCGGGCCCCGGCCCCGCCGTGCGACGGCGCCGGGGCCCGGCCCGTCCGGTGCGCCGCGCTCAGTCCGCGGACGCCGTCCAGCCGTCCGCCGCCACCCGCGCCGCGTCTCCCCGCCGGCCGTCGTCGAACAGCACCCGGTGCCCGTCCTTCACCCGTACGGCGTCCACGTACACGCCGCGCCCCACGTACCGCCGGTCCGTCGCATACCGCCACCGCAGCCGCACGGCCCGGCCGCGCCACGCGCCCAGGTCCGCGCCCGCCCGGTGCCACACCCGCCCGGACCAGCCGTCCGCCGTACCCTCCGGGTGCTCCCGCACGTCCCCGGCCCCGCCGCCCCGCGGCCGGCTCGTGAACGGCACCGGCTCCCACGTCCCGCCGCCGTCCGCCGACGCCTCCAGGTGCACCTTGTCCCACCGCGGCTCGGTGTCCCACCACAGGGCGAACTCCAGCGTCCCGCGCGGCCCGCGCACCGTCACCTCGGGCAGGGTGAGCGTCGCCGTGCTCTCACTGGCCGTCCCGCCGAACCACGCCGTGCGCCCCTTGTCCGGCCGCACCGGCACGGCCCGCGCCAGGTTGGTCCCCGCCGCGGCCCGCGGCGCGCTGCCGGAGCGCCAGCTGCGCACGGGGTGCACCGAGTTGCCGAGGAGCACGAGGAAGGTGTCGGTCGTCGGGTCGACGACCAGCGCGGTGCCGGTGAAGCCGGTGTGCCCGGCGGAGTGCGGCGTGGCCATCGCGCCCATGAACCAGTGCTGGTACAGCTCGAAGCCGAGCCCGTGCTCGTCGCCCGGGAAGGCGGTGTTGAAGTCGGTGAACATCAGCTCCACCGACTCCCGCTCAAGAATCCGGGTCCGCCCGTACGCCCCGCCGTTCAGCAGCGTGCGGCACAGCACCGCCAGGTCCCACGCGGTGGAGAACACCCCGGCGTGCCCCGCGACCCCGCCGAAGGAGTACGCGTTCTCGTCGTGCACCTCGCCCCGCACCATCCCGCGGTCGAGACCCGACCACGGCTTGCGCGCGTCCTCGGTGGCGGCGATGCGGGGCAGCCACGCGGCGGGCGGGTTGTAGCGGGTGTGGTGGAGACCCAGGGGGCCGGTGACGTCGTCGGCGAGGAGGCGGTCGAGAGGCTTTCCGGTGATCTTCTCCAGGACGAGCTGGAGGCTGATGAGGTTGAGGTCGGAGTAGAGGTAGGCGGTCCCGGGCGGGTTGACCGGCGCCTCCCGCCACAGCCGGGCGAGTTTGTCCTCCCACGTCGGCTCGGCGTACAGCGGGATCCAGGAGGTGAATCCCGAGGTGTGCGTCAGCAACTGGAGGACGGTGACGTCCTGCTTGCCCGCGGCGCCGAAGTCGGGGAGGTAGGAGGCCACGGTGGCGTCGAGGGCGAGTGCACCGCGCTCGATCTGCTGCACGGCGAGCAGGGAGGTGAAGAGCTTGGAGACGGAGGCGAGGTCGAAGACGGTGTCCATCGACATGTCGACCTGTTGCTCTTCCGGCAGCTCGACACCGGTGTCGGTGGCCTCGTCGTACGCCTCGTAGCGCACCGCCTTGCCGATCGCCCGCTCCAGCGCCACCGTCCGCCCCCGCCCGGCGAGGACGACCGCCCCCGCGTACCACGGGTACGTCGGCGACGGGCCCAGGAACGTCTCGGCGTCGGCGACCAGCTGCCGCAGCTGCGGCTCCAGCAGCCCGGCCCGCGCGGCGCTGCCGCGCCGCAGCACGGGGGCCGCCCCGCCGGCGGCGGTGGCCGCCTCCGCGGCGCGGGCCGGGAGGCCGGTGGAACCGGGGACCACGAAGAGCGCACCTCCCGTAGCGAGTGCACCGGCGGCGAAGCGTCGTCGGTCCAAGTGACCCATCTTCCGACCCCTCCTGAAAGAAAGCTTCGAAGTGCCGCGCGAACGGTGAAACTTTCTTCCGGGGGGTTCGTGCTGTCAAGACCTCCGGACGGCGGCGCGGCCGCGCGGTCGCCCGCCCGGCGTGCGCTCACCCGGTGTCACTCCGGCACGAGGCAGAACGGATGGCCCGCCGGGTCCTCGTAGACGCCCCAGTTCTCCTCGTACCGCAGGAACTTCGCCCCGTGGGCCAGCGCGTCGCGCTCCGCCGCCCTCACGTCGTCCACCGCGATGTCGAGGTGCAACTGCTGCGGGCGGGCCGGATCCGGCCACCGCGCCGGCCGCAGTCCGGGTGCACGCTGGAAGGCCAGGACGCCGCCGTCCGGCAGGTGCAGCGTGGACCAGTCGTCGTCGAGGGACCACCGCGGATCCGCCCGGTCGACCTCCCCGCCGAGCAGCGCCTGGTAGAACGCGGCCAGCTCGCGGGGACGCGGGCAGTCGAGCACGGTGCACTGCAGCGTACGCGTCATACGCCGACCCTACGCCCGTGCCCCGTCACCCAGCGCCCGGCGCAGCCGCCGCGCCTCGCCCGGGGTGAGGTGGGGGTTGGCCAGCCGGGCGGGGAGGGCGTGGGCGTAGCCGGGGGCGGCGTCCGTGCCGGTGGTGCGCAGCAGGGCGCGCAGGAGGAGCCGTACGCCCAGGGCCTCCGGTGGGCCGAGTTCCACGCCGCGCAGGATGCAGACGGTCATCGCCACGTCGCACGCCGGGTCGCCCGCGGCGGCGTTGCGCCAGTCGATGACGTACGGGCCGCGCGCGGTGAGGATCACGTTGTCCGGGTGGAGGTCCAGGTGGAGCACCCGGTCGCCGCTGCCGGAGCCGGGGGAGGGCGGCAGGAACTCCGGCGCGGGCACGGCGTGCAGCCTGTCGTGGAGCCGGGCGAGCATGCGCCCGTACGCCGTGACGCGCCACGGCCGGCGGCGCAGCGCGGTGAGCATGGTCGGGCCGTCGAGGCGTTCCAGGACCTGGTCGGTGTCGTGCGCGTCGTGGACGTGCGGGACGGGGAAACCGGCGCCGGCGAGGTAGGCCGTCAGCCGCGCCTCGGCCTCCGCGGGCCCGCCGGACCGGTACCGGCGCAGCACCCGGCCGTCGGCCAGCGCGTACACGTCCGCTTCGCGTCCCCGCCCGATCAGCTCCACCCGCCCGACTCTCGCACATCACTCCGGGCCCGTAGGGATAGCCTCTGACCAAAGCCGGCCCGTGGTTGGGATACGAACGCATGATCCGCGTCATGACCTGGAACCTCTGGTGGCGCTTCGGGCCGTGGCAGGAGCGCAGCAAAGCCATCCTCGACATCCTCCGCGACGTGCGTCCGGACGTCGTCGGGCTGCAGGAGGTCTGGGGCCGGGACGGGGACAACCTGGCCGGGTGGCTCGCCGGCGAGCTGGGCATGCGGTGGGCCTGGGCGCCCTCGCCGGAGCCCGGGCGCTGGCAGCGGCGTATCGGCGACCCCACGGTCGAGGTCGGCAACGCGGTGCTCAGCCGCTGGCCGATCGCCGGGCGGGAGACCGCCGCGCTGCCCGCGGGCGAGGAGGAACCCGACGGGCAGCAGGCGCTGTACGTGCGCGTGGCCGCGCCCGGCGGTGTGACGGTGCCGTTCTTCACCACGCACCTCATCTCCCACCCGTACGCCTCCGCCACCCGCTGCGCGCAGGTCTCGGCGCTCGCCCGGTTCGTCCACGAGCGGCGCGGCGACGGCGACTTCCCGCCCGTGGTCACCGGGGACTTCAACGCCGAGCCCGACTCCGACGAGATGCGGCTGCTCGGCGGCACGATGACCGCGCCCGCCGTGCGCGGCCAGGTGCTCTACGACGCCTGGCGCTACGCCCGCCCCGGGGCGGCCGGGGCGACGTGGGACCAGGTGAACCCGCACGCGGCGCGGACGCTGGAGTGGGACTCGCGGATCGACTACGTGCTCGTGGGGCCGCCCGGGCCGGAGGGCGAGGGGCACGTGCGGGACGTGCGGCGGGCGGGCGACGCGCCGGTCGACGGGGTGTGGGCGTCGGACCACTGCGCGGTCGTCGCGGACCTGGCCACGCGGGCCGACGTACCCGCCGGCTGAACCCGTCCGCGCAACGCGGCGCGGGCGACGCCGTGTCCGTTCCCCCGCACTTTCCCGGTCCCCCTATCGTGGCCTGTTCCGCCGCCCGCCGCGATGGATACCCTTGCTCCGGACGACGCTCACCGGGAGGAGCAGGACGTGGCCAACAGCACCACTCAGCAGCCGGCGGCGGGCAGCGGGAAACCGCAGCTCGATCTGACAGGCGCCACGTGGCAGTCGAGCAGCCAGGGGGTGGGAGACGTCGAGATCGCGTTCGTGGAGGGCTACATCGCCATGCGTGACGGGCGCAACCCGGAGGGACCCGCGCTGATCTTCACCCCGGGGGAGTGGCGTGCCTTCGTCCTCGGCGCCCGTGACGGCGAGTTCGACCTGACCTGACCGCCGGCCGCACCCGTCGATCCGGCCCGCCGTCGACGGCGGGCCGGATCGACGGGTGCGGCCGGCGGTCAGGTCAGCACGGCGCAGCCCCGCTCGCGCAGCGCGACGAGCGGGGCTTCGGTGCCTTCGACGTCGTTCCAGCGCAGGTCCAGCTTCTCCAGCGCGGGCAGCTCCGCCAGCCAGCCGGGGACGTCGCGGATCGCGTTGGCCCGCAGGTCCAGACGGCGCAGCAGCGGCAGCCGGGCCAGCACGGCTGGCACGGACCGCAGCGCGTTCTCGCGCAACTCCAGCTCGCGCAGCTCCCCGAGCCCCGCCGCCGAGTCGGGCAGCGCCGTGAGCGCGTTGCCCCGCAGCCACAGCTCGCGCAGCGCCGACAGCCGCCCCACCGACTCCGGCAGCCGCGTCAGCCGGCAGTGCTGCGCGCGGAGTTCCCACAGCCCCGCCATGTCGCCCAGCTCCTCGGGCAGGGCGTCGAGGGGGTTCTCGCCGACGTTGAGGTACGCCAGCGTGCGCAGTCGGCCGAGCGCGGCGGGGAGCCGGGTCAGCCGGTTGTCGTGCAGGTACAGGCAGCGGCTCAGGGCCGGCAGCGAGCCGAGGGCCCCGGGCACCGCGACGAGCGCGTTGTGCCCGAGGTCCAGGGTGTGCAGCCGGGTGAGCGCGGCGACGTCGTCCGGGAGGTGCGTCAGCGCGTTGTCGGCCAGGACGAGCACCTCGGCTTCCGTCTCCCGCCAGACCCGCGGCGGCACGGCGGTGAGGCCGGCCCGCCGGTGGTTCACGACCCGGGTCACGGCCAGGGGCCCAGCTCGGGCAGTCGGCCCTCCAGCCGCTGGTGCGGCCGGCGGCCCGCCAGCCACGCGGTGAGATCCGTGAGCCTGCCCCTGACCACCGGCCCGCCGCCGGTGCCGAACGTGTGCCGTACCGGCCCGTCCGACTCGACCAGGGTGAGCCCCGCGGGCGCGCGCGGCGCCAGGAACTCGATGAGGTGCAGGCACAGCTCGCGCGGCCAGGCCGCCGAGCAGGTCGCCAGGTCCGCGTCCGCGGTGTGCACCTCCAGCTCGCGCCACCAGCAGTGCAGGGCACCCAGCAGGTCGCCGTCGCGGTAGCGCACCGGGCGGGACCAGTCCGCGTCGCCCACCGACCCCCAGACGGCCTCCGCCTCCGCCAGGGTGGCCGTCACCGCCGCGGTCAGCTCCGCGGCGCTCCGTACCGCTCCGGCCTCGATGCCCGCGTCGCGGGCCGGCCGGCCGCCGTCGTACACCTCGACCAGCTCGCCCTTCAGGGCGTACCGCGCCTGGCGGGTGAGCGCCCGGCCGATGCCTTCGAGGTGCGACAGCACGTGCGCGCGGGTCCAGTCCGGCAGCCTGGACGGTCCGCGCTCCCCGCCCTCGGTGAGCTCCGCCAGCGCGATGCGCAGCCGCTCGTGCCCGTCCAGCACGTACGCCCACACCTCCGGCCCGGCCGGCACGCCCCCGGGTCTCTCCATCCGGCCCCTCCTCCGTCGTCGACGGACAGACCATACTCGTGCGGCAGCGGCCGTACGCCCGATCCGGCACTGCCGGATCCGGCGGATGGCGGAGGCCGCCCCGGGAGCCGGTGGCGGCGCGGGACCCGTACGATTGGTGCATGGCATTTCTCCGCCGCCGCAGCAGCGCCGCCAAGCCCGCGGGCCCGGACTTCGACGTCCTGGCCATGGACCCGGGCGACTGGCCCGGCGACCTCGGCGCCGGTCTGCTGCCCGGGCCGGACGGGAGCTGCCAGGGGGTCTTCCTGCGGTACGACCTGTTCGGCGGCCGCGGCCCCGCGATGATCATCGGCAACCTGCCGGAGGGCTCGCCCGCCCGCGACGTGCCCGAGGGCCAGCCGCCCTTCGAGGTCGCGCAGCTGCTGCTGGCGCTGGAGCACGACGAGCCGGTGACCGTCACCGACGTCGAGGACGCCCCGGTGATGCAGGGGGACAACCTGCTCATCGTGCGCCGGCTCAAGCTCTCGGAGAGCCGCGTCTCCTGCGTCCAGTTCGACCGCAGCGACAAGGTGCTCGTCACCATCGCGGCCTGGGACCGGCCCATCTCCGAGGAGCTGTACGCGCTGCTCAAGCCGCTGCCCGCGGAGCTGTTCCAGCAGGCCTGAGCCCGCACCGCGGCAACGCGGGTCGCTGCGCGGCCTCTTGTCACCCAGTCATCGGACCTCTAGCGTGACACGGCATGACTGAGGGGATCTCGCGTAGAACCACCGTCAAGTCGGCTATCGGCGCCGCAGGTGCGATGGCCATGGGACCGTCCATCTTCTCCGGGGACGCGTCCGCTTCTGATTCCGCTGACACCTCCGATGAATTGGGTCTCTGGTACGCGACGCCCGCCGCGGACTGGGAGCGCGAGTCGCTGCCCGCGGGCAACGGCGCGCTCGGTCTCGGCGTGTTCGGCACGCTCGCCTCCGAACGGCTGACGCTGAACGAGAAGACGCTGTGGACCGGCGGCCCCGGCTCCGCCGGCTACGACTTCGGCAACTGGCGCGAACCGCGGCCCGGCGCACTGGCCGCCGTGCAGGACCGCATCGACGCCGAGGGGCGGCTCAGCCCGGAGTCCGTCGCCGCGGAGCTGGGCCAGCCCAAGCACGGCTACGGCGCCTACCAGGTGCTCGGCGACCTCCGGCTCGACCTGGCCGCCGCGCCCGCCGCGCCGGACGGCTCGTACCGCCGCGGGCTCGACCTCCGGCGGGCGGTCGCCACCGTGGCGTACGACCACGAGGGCGCCCGGCACCTGCGGGAGTTCTTCGTCTCGTACCCGGACTCGGTGGCCGTGGGCCGGCTGGCCGCCGACCTGCCCGGGCAGGTGTCGTTCACCCTGCGCTACACCTCCCCGCGCGACGACTTCCAGGCCGACGCGAGCGGCGACCGGCTGACGGTCCGGGGCACCCTCGCGGACAACGGGCTGGTCTTCGAGACGCAGATCCGCCTGCTCGCCGACGGCGGCACCGTCACGGCCGGGGACGGCACGCTGACGGTGAGCGGCGCGGACGCGGCCTGGTTCGTGCTGTCGGCCGGCACGGACTACGCCGACACCCACCCCGGCTACCGCGGCCCCGACCCGCACGACCGGGTCACGCGCGCCGTCGACCGGGCGTCCCGGGCGCCGTACGCCAAGCTGCTGCGGCGCCATGTCGCCGACCACCGCCGGCTGTTCGACCGGGTCGCCCTCGACGTCGGCGGCCGGCCGCCCGCGGACGTGCCCACGGACGAGCTGCTGGCGCGGTACGGCGGCGGGGAAGCCGGCGCGGACCGGGCGCTGGAGGCGCTGTTCTTCCAGTACGGGCGGTACCTGCTGATCGCCTCCTCCCGGCCGGGGTCGACGCCGGCGAACCTGCAGGGCGTGTGGAACAACGTCACCAACCCGCCGTGGAGCGCCGACTACCACGTCAACATCAACCTGCAGATGAACTACTGGCCGGCCGAGAGCACCAACCTCGCCGAGACCACCGGACCGTACGACGAGTTCGTCGACGCCCTCCGCGCCCCCGGCCGGGTCACCGCGCGGGAGATGTTCGGCAGCGACGGCTGGGTCGTGCACAACGAGACCAACCCGTACGGCTTCACGGGCGTGCACGACTGGGCGACCGCGTTCTGGTTCCCCGAGGCCGCGGCCTGGGTCACGCAGCAGATGTACGAGCACTACCGCTTCGGCGGCTCCACGGACTACCTCCGCCGCACCGCCTACCCCGTGATGAAGGAGGCCGCCCGGTTCTGGATCGCGAACCTGCGCACCGACCCGCGGGACGGCAGGCTGGTCGTCACCCCCAGCTACTCGCCCGAACAGGGCGACTTCACCGCGGGCTGCTCGATGTCGCAGCAGATCGTGTACGACCTCTTCACCTCCACGCTCGAAGCCGCCCGCACCCTCGGCGACGACCCCGCGTTCCGCCGCCGCCTGGAGCAGGTGCTGGAGGACCTGGACCCGGGGCTGCGGATCGGGTCGTGGGGCCAGCTGCAGGAGTGGAAGGAGGACCTGGACGACCCGGGCAACGACCACCGGCACGTCTCGCACCTGTTCGCCCTGCATCCGGGGCGGCAGATCGAGGTGGGCAGCGAGTGGGCGGAGGCGGCGAAGGTGTCGCTGACCGCGCGCGGTGACGGCGGGACGGGCTGGAGCAAGGCCTGGAAGATCAACTTCTGGGCGCGGCTGACGGACGGCGACCACGCGCACAAGATGCTCTCCGAACAGCTGAAGTCCTCTACTCTGCCGAACCTGTGGGACACCCACCCGCCGTTCCAGATCGACGGCAACTTCGGCGCCACCGCCGGCATCGCGGAGATGCTGCTGCAGAGCCAGCACGGCCCCGTCGAGGTCCTGCCGGCCCTCCCGGCCGCCTGGCCGGACGGCTCGGTGACCGGACTGCGCGCCCGCGGCGGCGTCACCGTCGACATCACCTGGGCCGGCGGCCGGGCGACCCGGATCGTGCTGCACGCCTGCCGCACCGGCCGGCTCATCCTGCGCAGCGACCTCCTCCCCGGCGGGGAGGTGACCGTCCACGCGCGTGCGGGGCGCACCTACACTTTCGGCTGACACACCTTCGGCTCAGAGCCGGCCTGACAGGCCGTCAGCCGGGTGGACGGCGGGCCGCCCCGCGTCCGGCCGTTGCGCGGGCACCGGACGAGGGGGCGGGGCGGCGGTGTCACGGGCCCGCCGCCCCGCCGGACTCACCGCGTTCCGACCGCCGCCCGCACCGCGCGGCGCGCCATCTGCACGTCGTCGTGGAGCCGCCGCAGCAGCAGGCGGTGCTCCTCCCCGGCGGTCATCCCGCTGTGCACGCCGACCGGGGCCGCCGGGTCCCTCATCGCCCGCTGCACGGCGGCCTCGTACGTACGGACCTCGCGCACCAGCACCAGCATCAGGTTGACCAGGAACCCGTCCCGGTGCACCGCTCCGCCCGCCTGCGCGAGCCGGCTGATCTGCCGGCGGGCCGGCGAGCCCTCGCCCAGCACCGCCCAGAGCGTCGCCAGGTCGTACCCCGGGAGGTACCAGCCGGCCTGCTCCCAGTCGACCAGCACCGGGCCCGCGGGCGACAGCAGCACGTTCGACAGCAGCGCGTCGCCGTGGCAGAACTGCAGGTGGCCGGGGCCGATGCCGTGCAGCAGCGTCTGCAGGTCGCCCATGTCGCGGTCGGTGAGCAGGCCCAGCTCGTGGTATCTGCTGAGCCGTGCCGCGTAGTCGAGCGGCGCGCCGAACGCGTTGTCCGGGGGCCGCCACATGCCGATCCGCACCAGCGCCGCGAGCGTGGCGCGCACGTCCGCGTGCGGCGGGACCTCCAGCGGGTGGCGCTGCAGCGCCGCGGCCCGGCCGGGGGTCCGCTCGATGACGAGGGTGCAGCCGTCCGGGTCGGCGGCGACGAGCCGCGGCACGCGTACGGGCGGGCGGGACCGGACGAACGTCCGGTACGCCCCTATTTCCCGCCGCAGCCTGGCCGCCCGCGCGGCCGACCTGTCGACGAGGCACTTCGCCACCGCCGTGGTCCGGCCCGTGGACCCGACGAGCAGCACCGTGCGGCTGCTGCGGCGCAGCACCTGCACGGGGTTGAAGTCGGGGACCACGCGGTGCACCGACTCGACGGCCGAGCGCAGCAGCGCCCCCTGCGGGCCGGACAGGTCGAGCCGTCCGCTCACGGGCCGGCGCGCGGTGGCGGGGAGCTGTCGCAGTCGTGCGCCCGCGGCCGGTGCCCGGCCCGGGTCGAGGAACGGCGCGCCGCCTGCCGCGGTCCGGTGCGGAGCTGGCGGGCGTACCGTACGGACGGGTGCGGAGGCGGATGCCGATGCTGCGTACATGGGCGAGACAGATCCCTTCAGGCACGGGCCGGTTGCGCGCGCCGCAGGCCACCGGCGACCGCCGAATCCCCCCGGGTTTCCGGCCCCGGAGGCCGGCTGGGGGTCCGGTCCCCGGGCGCCGGGTCCGGGATGTGCGGGTGGGCCGTGCGGTTGGCATGTGCCCCGGGTTGCGGGGCCGGTTGGCGCAGACTTAGCCCACACCGCTCCACGGGTGGCACACCATCTGGCGCACCCTGGCGAACCCTGGCGAATGCTCGCCGGGCCGTCGGCCCGCCGGTACCGTCAAGTGAGCCGAGACCCTGGGGGCTTGACGTGAGCAGGGAACCCAACACCAGGCTCGCCGACCTGTTCGGGATGACCGGGTGGTCCAAGGGCGAGCTGGCGAGGCTGGTCAACCGGAAGGCGGCGGCCACGGGCCACCCCCAGCTGGCGACCGACACCTCGCGGGTGCGGCGCTGGATCGAGACGGGCGAGGTCCCGCGCGAGCCGGTGCCCAAGGTGCTGGCGGCCCTGTTCACCGAGCGACTCGGCCGTGTCGTGACCACCGAGGATCTCGGGTTCGACCGGGCCGGAGGGCCCGGCAGGGTCCGGCGGCAGTCCGACGACGCACTGCCCTGGGCGCCCGGGCGGACGGCCGAGGTCCTCACCGAATTCACGGGAATGGACCTCATGCTCAATCGACGCGGCCTGGTGGGCGCGGGCGCCGCGCTCACGGCCGGCTCCGCCCTGACCGGTTCCCTGCACGACTGGCTGCACCACGACCCCGCGCTCGGCACCGCCGGCGGCGGGAGCGGCGCCGCGGAGGCCGCCCGCTTCGGCAGATACGAGGCGACCCCGGTCGGCGCCCAGGAGGTCGAGGCGCTGGAGCGGTCCGTGGCGGTCTTCCGCTCCTGGGACGCCGAACGCGGCGGCGGCCTGCAGCGCAAGGCCGTCGTCGGCCAGCTCAACGAGGTCGGCGGCATGCTCGCGTACCGGCACCCGGACCGGCTGCAGAACCGCCTGTGGGGCGTCGCCGCCAACCTCGCCGTGCTCGCCGGCTGGATGTCGCACGACGTGGGCCTGGAGCCCACCGCGCAGCAGTACTTCGTCATCGCCGCGCACGCCGCCCGCGAGGGCGGCGACCGGCCGCGGGCCGCGGAGGCGCTGTCCCGGGCCGCCCGGCAGATGGTCCACCTGGGCCGGCCCGACGACGCGCTGGAGCTGATGGCGCTGGCCGGATCCGGCGCCGGCCCCGAGGCCCACCCGCGTACCCGCTCGATGCTCTGCACGGTCGAGGCCTGGGCGCAGGCGGCCAAGGGGCGGTCCGGAGCGGTGCGGCGCACCCTGGGCGAGGCGGAGGAGCTGTTCGCCGCCGACCCCGGGGGCGAGTCGCCGCCCAGCTGGATGCAGCTCTTCGACGAGGCCGACCTGCACGGCATGCAGGCCCTGGCGTACCGCACGCTCGCCGAGTACGAACCGGCCGCGGCGGTCCGCGCGCAGGAGCACGGGAGGCTGGCGCTCGCCAACCGGCCGGAGGGACGCCGGCGTTCCCAGATCCTCGACCACGTGTCCATGGCCGCCGCCGGCTTCCTCGCCGACGAGCCGGAGGACGGCGAGGCCTACGCCCGGCTCGCGCTGGAGCGCATCGGGGAGAACTCCTCGCACCGCACCTGGGACCGGCTGCGGGACACGTACCGGCTGACCGCGCCGTACGCGGACGACCCCCTGGTGCGGGAGCTGCGCGAGGAGATCAGGGAGGCGCTGCCGAGGACGCCGCGGGGGCGCACGAGCCCCGTCTGACGTGCGCTCGCCCCGGTGCACCGCCACGGGGCGGGGCGCCCGTCGGGGGACGGGTGGGGAGCGGCGGGCCGGGCCGCCGGGTTACGGCGGCTCAGCCCGTCACCCGCGCCACGAGCACGCAGGCGTCGTCCCCGCGCCGTCCCCCGCCGAACTCCTCGACGACGGCCCGCAGGCAGTCCTGTGCGCCCGGCGCCGCCGCGAACCTGGGGGCGAGCGCGAACAGCCGCTCCCGGGCCGGCTCCGGGCTGCGGGCGCCGAGCCCGGCGGTGTGCAGCAGGAGCACGTCGCCGGCCTGCAGCGGCTCGCTCACCTGCTCGTACGACGTGTCCGCGGTCGCACCCAGCAGCACGCCGTCGGGGGCGGCGAGGGCGCGCCCGGCGCCGCCGCGGAACAGCAGCGGCGGGGGGTGCGCGGCCCGCGCCCAGCGCAGCGTGCGGTCCGCCGCGTCGTAGCGGCAGCAGACCGTGCCGACCAGCACCGGCTGCGCGGACACCTCCAGCAGCTCGTTCACCCCGCCGAGCAGCGCCCCCGGCGCCGTGCCGCCCAGCGCCATCCCGCGCAGCGCGCCGACGAGCATCGTCATCCCGGCGGCGGCGGGCACGCCGCGGCCGGCGACGTCGCCGACGCCGAGCAGGGTGCGGCCGCCGGGCAGCGGCAGCGCGTCGTACCAGACGCCGCTGACGGGGGTGTCGGCGGCGGCCGGAAAGTGGTGGCCGGCCACGGTCAGCGCGCCCGGGTCGCCGGCCGGCAGGTGCACCGCGCCGTGCCACGGCGGGAGCACCGACTCGTGCAGCTCCCGGGCGATGCGGCGCTCGGCGTGCGCGAAGTGCCGTTCGCGCTGCAGCACGGACTCCGACTCCTGCACCGCCTGCCGGCCGCGGTGCAGCTCGGTGACGTCGCGTACGACCGTCCACATCGACTCGGTCGCGCCGCCGGCGTCGAGGACGGGCTCGCCGACGACGTGCAGGGTGCGCGCGGCGCCGTCCGGCCGGCGGATGCGGAACTCGCCGTCGATCGGTCTGCCGTCGACCAGGCAGTCCGTGACCATCGCGGCCAGCCGCGGCTGGTCGGCGGGGTCGAACCAGGACGGCAGGTCGTCCAGCGACAGCGGGCCGCTGCCGGGGTCCCTGCCGAAGATGTCGTAGAGGTCGTCAGACCAGTCGACCTCGTCCGAGGGCAGGTGCCACTCGGCGCTGCCGACCCGGGGCCGCGCCCGCTGACCGGGGTCCGCCCCGGTCTCCCCGCGCGGCCCGCCGCCGGAGCGCCCCGTGCGCCCGTCGCCGCCCTCGCCGTGCCGCTCGACCGGGTGACCCTCGCGCAGCTGTCCGAGCTGTACGGTCAGAAAGTCCAGCTGCCGCGCCGCGAGGTCGCACAGCGCCCGCTGCCAGCGCAGCTCGGCCGCCTCGGCGTCGCCCGCGGCGGCGACGGTCTCCCGCCGCACCGCCTCCAGGCTGCCGCGCAGCCGGGCGATCTGCGCCAGCAGGGTGGCCACGGCACTGCGCTCGGGCTGCTGCGCTGCGGTCGGGCCCGCGGTGCGGGGGAGTCGTGAGGCGGCGGCCATGGCGTGATCTCCGATACCTTCCGGCCCGGGCTCCGGCGCCGTTGTCGTCTGCGGTTTCGCCGTTACGACTCTGGCACAGGCCGCGACGCTGCGTAAGGTGTTTGGCGAGACTTAAGCACATGCGCGCGGCATATGCGCCCCGGCCGGTTCCCGACCGCACTTCACCCGCTCTCCCCACTCCAGTAAGCTGCCGCGGCAATGGAGCCGGCAGCCGGTCGGTGGCCCGGTCTGTCCGTTCCGCGGAAAATTCCGTTGCCAGCGGTCCCACCACACCGGATGCTGACGTCATGTTCGAGCCAGCCATAGCGCCCAGCGGCACCCTCCTCGGCCTCCTCCAGCGGGGCCGGGGCGACGGGACCCTGCACGCACTCGCCGCGCCGCGGGCCGAAGCCCTGCAGGCGCTGTACAGCTGCGTGCTCGACGACCCCAGGCGCGACTGGCAGGTGGAGAACCGCTCGCTGTACTACGCCCGGCTCTACCTGGAGCTGGACGCCCCCGTGGACGCCCTCGCCGACCACCTCTTCGCCCCCGACGACCTGCTCCGCCCCGACGAGCAGCGCACCGGCCTCACCCTCTCCGTCCTCGGCCACCTCGTCTCGTACGGCCGCGACGACGCGCTGCAGCTCCTCCGCCGCTACGCCGCCGCCGGCGGCTGCTGGCAGTGGGCCCTCGACGAACTCGCCGTGCGCGACGACGACGCCGGGCTGCGCACCCTCGCCCCGCACGTGCTGGCCCGCTTTCCGCGCACCCCGGAGGGCGACCGCGCGCTGGCCGCGGAGATGCGCGACGCGTTCGAGCCACGGCCCTGGCGGCTGTGGGCCGAGGACCCCGAGCTGGGCGAGCGGGTGCGCGCGGCGCGGGAGCAGGAGAGTTTCGACCGCTGGCAGCGCCAGCTCCGCTCGCGCGGGCCCCGGCCCGGCTGGAGCGTCACCGAGATCCTCGACTGGGCGCAGGACGGCCTGGAGCAGTACCCGGCCCAGCCCCGGCACGCCGCCGCCGCCCGCTGCCTCGCGGCCGTCGCCGGGCCCGAGGACCGCCCCGAGCTGCTGGCCGCGGCCCGCACCGGCGGCGACGGCGCCCGGGCCGCCGCCCTCGCACACCTCGCCGCGACCGGCGACCCCGGGACGTACGACCTGATCGAGGCCGCCGCCTGCGGGCCCTCCGCGACGCTAGCCGAGGCCGCGCTCGCCACCTTCGGCCGGATGTGCTCCACCGCCGCCCTCGACGCCGCCCGCGGCTGGGCGGCGCGCGAGGACGCGCTCGGCACCGCCGCCGGCGTGATGCTCGCCCGCCGCGGCGGCGCGCGCGACGCCCGTACGGTGCGGGCCGTGCTGCTGCGCTGCGTGCGCGACGAGGGGCCCGACGCGCCGGAGCTGCACGCCCTCGCCGCCGGCGCCGGCCGGCTCGCGATCGCCTCCGCCGCCCCCGTGCTCCGGCACGTCTACCGCGAGACCGGCAGCTCGCTGCTCCGCGGCGGCACCGCCCGCGCGCTGGCCGCCACCGACCCGTCGTTCCCCGCGTCGTTCGCCGTCGAGTGCCTGTGGGACTGCGAGGACACCACCCGCGAGATCGGCGCCCGGCACGCCGAGACCGCCGACGCCCGCGTCGTCGCCCGGCTGCGCAGCCTCGCCGCCGACCCGGCCGAGGACGGCGACGTGCAGAGCACCGTGCGCACCCGCATCACCCCGGACGGCGCCGCCGGCTGACGCCCGTCACGCGTCCTTCACGGACGGTCGCGGCCTGCGACAATGACGGCATGACGGCGCGCTGGCAGTTCTGGATCGACCGCGGCGGCACGTTCACCGACGTGGTGGGCAGACGACCGGACGGCACCCTCGTCGCCCGCAAGCTGCTCTCGCACGACCCGGGGCGGTACGGCGCCCACGACGACGCGGCGGTCGCCGGGGTGCGGCTGCTCCTCGGCCTCGGCCCGGACGAGCCGGTGCCCGCGGAGCGCGTCGAGGTGGTCAAGATGGGCACCACCGTCGCCACCAACGCCCTCCTCGAACGCAAGGGCGAGCCGACGGTCCTCGTCGTCACCGAGGGGTTCCGGGACGCGCTGCGGATCGCGTACCAGAACCGGCCGCTGCTCTTCGAGCGCCGCATCCTCAAGCCGGAGGCGCTGTACGAGCGGGTGATCGAGGTGCCCGAGCGCGTCGGCGCGCACGGCGAGGTCGTACGCGAACCGGACCTCGGCGCCGTGCGCGCGGCGCTGGCGGACGCCTACCGCGACGGGTTCCGCAGCGCCGCCGTCGTCCTCCTCCACGGCTACCGCCACGCCGGCCACGAGCGGGCCGTCGCCGCGGAGGCCCGCCGCGCGGGCTTCACCCAGATCAGCTGCGGCCACGAGGTCAGCCCGCTGATGAAGCTCGTGCCGCGCGGCGACACCACCGTCGTCGACGCCTACCTCTCGCCGATCCTGCGCCGGTACGTCGACCGCGTCGCCGGCGAACTGCCCGGCATCCGGCTGCAGTTCATGCAGTCCAACGGCGGCCTGCGCGAAGCCACCCGCTTCCGCGGCAAGGACGCCGTGCTCTCCGGGCCCGCCGGCGGCGTCGTCGGCATGGTCCGCTCCGCCGCCGAGGCGGGCCACGACCGCGTCATCGGCTTCGACATGGGCGGTACGTCCACCGACGTCTCGCACTACGCCGGCGAGTTCGAGCGCGACTTCGACACCCGGGTGGCGGGCGTACGGATGCGCGCACCGATGCTCAGCATCCACACCGTCGCCGCCGGCGGCGGCTCCGTCCTGCACTTCGACGGCCGCCGCTACCGCGTCGGCCCCGACTCCGCCGGCGCCGTCCCCGGCCCGGCCTGCTACCGCCGCGGCGGGCCGCTGACCGTCACCGACGCCAACGTCATGCTCGGCCGCGTCCAGCCGCGCCACTTCCCCGCCGTCTTCGGGCCCGACGGCGACCAGCCCCTCGACGACGGCGCCGTCCGGCAGGCGTTCACCGAGCTGGCCGCGACCGCCACCGCGGCCACCGGCGACCGGCGCTCCCCGGAGGAGGTCGCCGCCGGCTTCCTCGACATCGCCGTGCTCAACATGGCCAACGCGGTCAAGAAGATCTCCGTGCAGCGCGGCCACGACGTCACCCGCTACGCGCTGACCAGTTTCGGCGGCGCCGGCGGCCAGCACGCCTGCGCCGTCGCCGACGTGCTCGGCATCGCCACCGTCGTCGTCCCGCCGCACCCCGGCGTGCTCTCCGCGTACGGCATCGGCGTCGCCGCCGCGACGGCCATGCGCGAGCAGGCGGTGGAGGCGGAGCTGACGGCCGTGTCGATGCCGCGGATCCGGCAGGTGTGCGCGGAGCTGGCCGGGCGGGCCGCCGCGGACCTCACCGACGAGGGCATTCCGGCCGACGCCGTGGGCACCGCGGCGCGGGTGCACCTGCGGTACGCGGGCACCGACTCGGCGATCGCCGTGCCGCTGGCGGACGAGGCCGGGATGCGGGCGGAGTTCACCGCCGTCCACCGCAGGCGGTTCGCGTTCACCATGGACAAGCCGGTCGTCGCCGAGGCCGCGTCCGTCGAGGCCGCCGCCGAGCAGGCGCCGCCCGTCGCCGACGAGGCCGCCGCGCCGCGTACCTCCGGAGCGCCGGAACCCGCCGACCGGGTACGGATCTTCGCCGGCGGGCGGTGGTGCGGGGCCGGGCTGTACCAGCGCGCGGAGCTGCACGCCGGCGACGCCGTCACCGGCCCCGCGATCATCGCCGAGGAGGGGTCCACCACCGTCGTGGACCCCGGCTGGCAGGCCGCCGTACACGACCGCGGGCACCTCACGCTCACCCGCGTCCGCCCGCGGCCCGCCACCCGGGCCGTCGGCACGGGCGTCGACCCCGTGATGCTGGAGGTCTTCAACAGCCTCTTCATGGCCATCGCCGAACAGATGGGCGTACGGCTGGAGAGCACCGCGCACTCCGTCAACATCAAGGAGCGCCTCGACTTCTCCTGCGCTCTGTTCGACGCCGACGGCAACCTGATCTCCAACGCCCCCCACATGCCCGTGCACCTGGGGTCGATGGGGGAGTCCATCAAAGAGGTGCTGCGGCGCAACCGGGACGGCGGGCACGGGCTGCGGCCCGGCGACGTCTACGCCATCAACGACCCGTACCACGGTGGCACGCACCTGCCCGACGTCACCGTCGTCACGCCCGTCTTCGACGCTGCGACATCAGCGGCTGGCGCCGCGGGGGGCCGGGAACTGCTGTTCCTCGTCGCCTCCCGCGGCCACCACGCCGAGATCGGCGGCATCACCCCCGGCTCGATGCCCGCGTTCAGCCGCACCATCGAGGAGGAGGGCGTCCTCTTCGACAACTGGCTGCTCGTACGCGACGGAGAGCTGCGCGAGGACGAGACGCGCCGGCTGCTGACCTCCGGCCCGTACCCCTCGCGCGCGCCCGACGCCAACCTCGCCGACCTGCGCGCCCAGATCGCCGCCAACAACAAGGGCATCGACGAACTCCACCGCATGATCGGCATGTTCGGCCTCGACGTCGTACGCGCCTACATGGGGCACGTGCAGGACAACGCCGAGGAGTCCGTGCGCCGCGTCATCGCCGCGCTCGGCGACGGCTCGTACCGCTACGAGACCGACGCGGGCGCCGTGATCGAGGTCGCCGTCCGCGTCGACCCCGAGGCGCGCAGCGCCGTCGTCGACTTCACCGGCACCTCGCCGCAGCAGCCCGGCAACGCCAACGCGCCCAGCTCGGTCGTCATGGCCGCCGTGCTCTACGTCTTCCGCACCCTCGTCGCCGAGGACATCCCCCTCAACAGCGGCTGCCTGAAGCCGCTGGACGTGCGTATCCCGCCCGGCTCCATGCTCGCGCCGGAGTTCCCCGCGGCCACGGTGGCGGGGAACGTCGAGACCTCCCAGGCGGTCACCGGCGCGCTGTACGCGGCGCTCGGCGTGCAGGCCGAGGGCTCCGGGACGATGAACAACGTCACCTTCGGCAACGACAAGGCGCAGTACTACGAAACCGTCGCCTCCGGCTCCGGCGCCGGCGACGGCTTCCCCGGCGCGGACGTCGTGCAGACCCACATGACCAACTCCCGCCTCACCGACCCCGAGGTGCTGGAGTGGCGCTATCCGGTGCGCGTCGAGGAGTTCGCCGTACGGGACGGCAGCGGCGGCCGGGGCCGCTGGACCGGCGGACACGGCGCGGTGCGCCGCATCCGGTTCCTGGAGCCGATGACGGTGACGCTGCTGACCGGGCACCGGCGGGTGGCGCCGTACGGGATGGCGGGCGGCGGGCCGGGGGCCCTCGGCCGCAACGCCATGGAGCGGGCCGACGGCACGGTGGAGCCGCTGGCCGGCTGCGACACGGTGGACGCCGGGGCGGGGGACGTGCTGCGGGTCGAGACCCCGGGCGGCGGCGGGTACGGCGCCCCGGAATGAGCGGCCGCGGGACCGCGGGTGCGCCGGGCCGGCCGCGCCCGCCCGCGGCCCCGGCCGGGGGCAGGCCGTGGCGTTTCGGCCGATGTCGGTGGCACCGCCTAATCTGTCCGTCGTGACTGCTCCGACCACCGCGACGCCCGCCTCCGGCGCGCCCCGGCCCGCCCCGGGGCCGGCCGCCGACGAGGGCCTGGCCCGCCGGCTGCGCGCCCTGGCGTGCACGGCCCCGCTGCACGACCTGGACGCCCGCAAGGCGATGCTCGCGGGCGAGTTCGGGGTGTACGCCATGGCGGAGGTGGCCCTGTCCGCCATCGACCTGGTCACGCTGCAGATGGACTTCGACACCGGCGCCGAGCCCGACGAGGTCGTCGCCCGGCTGCTGCCGCGGGTCGCCGCCCAGGCGCCGCTGCGGCCCCGCGCCGAGCACGAGCGGGTGGCCCGCTGGGTGCTGGACAGCCTGGTCAACGTCGGCAGCGTCGACCGCGGCTTCCGCGCGGTGTACGGCACGTTCGGCCACGACGGGGCGTATGTGCGCAGGGAGTACGACTTCAAGCTCATCGAGGAGGTCCCCGGCCCCGGCGGCGCGGTCTACCTGCGCACCACCGACGAGGCGGTCAACGTGCTGGTGGGCGCCCTCGACACCGATGTCACCAGCGCGCAGATCGCCGCCGAGGTCAAGCTGGAGGTCCTCATCAGCCGCGGCCGGCTCGCCGACGCCCAGCTCGCCGCCGAGCAGGCCCGCTACCGCACCGTGCAGTACGCGGAGACCCTGCGCCGCACCCTGGAGGCCACCCGGCGCAACGTCCGCGCGGTGGACTGGCTGCGGACCGTGCCGGCGATGATCGACGAGGCCCTCGACCACGTCGCCGACCGCTACCGGCACGAGAACGCCATCCTCACCAACATCCGCCGCGCCCGCGACGAAGCGGAGGACCCGGACCACAAGCGCCGCGCCGCCGAGCTGGTCGACATCGTCAAGGACTGCATCCGCCGCCACACCCAGCTGCAGACCCGGCTGCTGGACGCCGGCCCGCTGTTCCGCGCCGAGCAGGACCGGCAGGCGTTCGCCCCGCCCGCCGCCCGCACCGGCGTCGACCTGTACGGCCAGCTCCTCGCCCCGGTGCTGCCGCTGCCGGTCTCCGCCGCCCACCGCGTCACCGACGCCTTCTTCGCCCGCGGCACCGGCCTGCGCGCCCCGCACGCCGTGCGCCTCGCCGACCTGGCGGAGCTGCTGCTCACGCCCCCGCTCGAACGGGCCCACCTCGGCGCCGAGATGCCCGAGCCGGACCTCGTGGCCACCCCCGACGACAGCCGGTTCAGCGAGGAGCAGCTCGCCGCCGCGGGCGAGCTGCTCGACCTGCCGCCGGACGCCCCGCGCCGGCTCTCCGGGCTGCTCGCCGACGCCCGCCGCCGCGACCCCGGCCTGCCGTACCTCGTCGCCCTCCTCGCCGTGCACGCCGCGGGCCCGGCCGTGGGGACGGCGTACCGGCAGGGGGACGAGCGGCTGCTGTTCGCCGTGGACGACGGCACGCAGATGGCGGACGCCGAGTTCGGCGGCGCCGACCTCATCGTCGGCACGGCACTGCTGGACGCCGCCGGGATGGCGGCCGGACGCTCGGAGGCCGCCTCGTGACCCCCGACCCCGCCACCGCTCCCCTGGTGCCCGGCGGCACGGCGGCGCCCGGCGGCGCCGGCCACCCGCCCGCGGTCACCCCCGCCGACGCCGCCGACGCCGCCCGCCTGGTCTCCTTCGGCCTGCAGCCCAAGCTGCTGCCCGCCCGCGACCTGGAATACGCCGAGCTGCTCCGCCGCTACCGCGACGAGCCGCCCTTCGCCCGCCTCGCCGACGCCGTCGCCACCGGCCTCGGCCTCGTCGTGCTGGAGGTCTCGGCCCGTACCGGCATGGCCGTCACCGCCGCCGAGGACTCCGTCTTCGCCCTCCGCATGGGCGACTACGCCCGCCGTGCCGCCACCGACTCCGCCGACCGCTTCCTGCACGGCCTGGCCCATCTCGCCGTCGCCGCCATGGCGTTCCCGCGCCCCGAGGACCTGGCCGACGACGGGTACATCGGCCGGGTCAGCGTCAACGGCGTCGACGCCTTCGTCCGCCAGGCGTGCCGCCGGCTGGAGGAGCGCGCCGAGGAGGCCGGCGAGAACACCGACCCGGCCGAGGGCGAGCGCGGCCTGGAGGCCGCCTGGCGGGTGTACGCGCGCCGCAGCGCCACCGGCGCCACGAAGGACGCCCGCCGGCTCGCCGGCTCCACCACCGGCATCATCGGCAAGGCCATGGCGTTCCTCACCGACTCCGGCTTCCTGCAGCGCACGTCGGACGACGCCGGCGGCACGTACCGCACCACCGCCCGCTACCAGCTCCAGGTGCGGGACATGGCGGGCGGCGCGGCCATGTCCGAGCTGCTGGAGCTGGGCGTCGTACCGGTCGCCGACGGCAGCGCCACCCTGGTGCCCGCCGACGACGACGGCGAGCCCGCCGGCGGGGCGCTGCCCTTCCACCCCGGCCGGCCCGAGCCGGCCTGACGGCCGGCCGAGAGTCACGAGCGAAGGCCCCACTCACATGTACGAGCTGTCCCGGATCCGCCTCTACTCCATCGGACCCGCCGGTGCGCGGTACGCCGACACCGTGCTCGACCTGCGCGGCGTCGGCGGCGAGGTGCCCCGGCCGGCGCCCGCCCAGGGCGACTTCTTCGCCGCCGAGCCCACCGGCCCGCCGCGCCGGCCCGCACCCGCGGGCGTGCTGTTCCTGGAGAACGGCGGCGGCAAGTCCGTGCTGCTGAAGCTGATCTTCTCCGTGATGCTGCCCGGCCACCGCAACACCCTCGGCGGCGCCAGCTCCGGCGTGCTGCGCAAGTTCCTGCTCGCCGACGACACCGGGCACGTCGCGCTGGAGTGGCAGCACACCGTGACCGGCGAGCAGATCGTCGTCGGCAAGGTGAGCGAGTGGCGCGGCCGGCAGGTCTCCGGCGACCCGCGGAAGTTCGCCGAGGCGTGGTACTCGTTCCGCCCCGGGCCCGGGATGGGCCTGGACGCGCTGCCGGTCGCGGAGATGTCGGCGGCCGCGGCGGTGCGCCCCGCCGCCGAGGGCGCGTCGGGCGCGCGGGGGCGGCGCCGCACGATGAAGGGCTTCCGGGACGCGCTGACCGAGGCCGGCAAGGCGTACCCGCACCTGGACGTGGCGTGGGAGGAGATCCACGAGCGGTGGAACGAGCACCTGGGGCGCCTCGGCCTCGACCCGGAACTCTTCCGCTACCAGCGGGAGATGAACGCCGACGAGGGGGAGGCCGCCGGGCTGTTCGCGGTGAAGAACGACTCCGACTTCACCCACCTGCTGCTCCGCGCGGTCACCGACACCCGCGACACCGACGGCCTCGCCGACCTCGTGCACGGCTTCGCGCACAAGCTGGGCCGCCGCGCCGAGCTGACCGCCGAGCGGGACTTCACCGCCGGTTCCCTCGACCTGCTCGCCCACATCGGCACCGGCGCCGAGCAGCGCACCCGCGCCCGTGACGTGCTCGCCGGCGCCGAGCGCCGGGCCCGGGCGCTCGCCGGCCGGCTCACCGCGCGGGCCGACGCGGAGCGCGCCCGGGCGGCGGAGCTGGCCGGGCAGGAGCGGGTGGCGGAGGAGCGGGTCACCGCCGCGGCGGAGTCCCGGCGCGCCGGCGAGCTGATCGCCGCGGAGCTGGCGTACCGGCACGCGTCGCTGGCGCTGGCCGCCGCCGAGAAGAGCGCCGCGGGCAGGCGCCGCGAGCTGACCGACGCCCGCACGCTGCACGCCGCCTGGCAGGCCGCCGAGGCGGTGCTGCGGCACCGCGCCGCCGCCGACCGCGCCGCCCGCGTGTCCGCGGCCATCCGCGAGGCCGAGCGCGACGCCGCCCCGGCGCTGGCCGCCCGCGCCCACGCCGCGACCGGCCTCGTGCGCGCCCTCCACGCCGCCGCCCACGACGGCGAGGCGCTGGCGGCGGAGCAGGAGGAGCGGTCGGCCGGGCTGCAGCGGGAGTCGGAGACCGCGCACGCCGACGCGGTCGCCGCCGCCACCCGTGCGCAGCGCGCCCGCAGTGAGGCCGACCACCTGCGCCAGCGGCTCGCGGAGGTCGAGCAGGAGACGGCCGAGGCGGTACGGGCCGGCTGGCTGGACGCCGCCGACGACGCCGCCCCCGACACCGACCCGGCGCGCGCGGCCCTGGTCGCCGGGGACGCGGAGAAGGCCGCGGTCGAGGCCTGGGACGACGCCCGCGAGGCCGCCCGTACGGCGACGGACCGCGCCCGCGAGACGGCGGCGGACCTGGCCCGCGCGGAACTGGCCGCGGCCCGCGCCGCGGACGCGGCCCAGGCGTCGGCGGCGGCGTACGAGACGGAGCGCCGCGCGGCGGAGGCGCTGGCGGCGGAGCCCCGGCTGGTGGAGCTGCTGGGCCTGCCGGAGCCGGCCGAGGGCGGCGAGCCGCGGTCGCTGCGCGCCGTGGAGTTCGACCGGGCCGCCGACGGGCTGCAGTCGCTGCTCGACGCGCGCGTCACCGACGACGAGCGGCGGCTGTTCGACCTGCGCACCGCCGCCGGGGACGACGCCCGGATCCTCGCCGCCCTCGGCGACGGCGGCCTGCTCCCGCCGGGCCCTGACGTGCTGGCCGTCGTGGACTGTCTCGGTGAGCACGGCATCCCCGCCCTGCCCGGCTGGCGGTATCTCGCGCAGGCCGTCGACCCCGCCGACCACGCCGCCGTGCTCGCCGCCCGCCCGGAGCTGGTCGACGGAGTCGTCATCACCGACCCCGACACGCACGCCCGCGCCCGCGAGGTGCTGCGCGAGGCCGCGCTGCTGCCCCGCTCGGCGCTCGCCGTCGGCACGGCCGCCGCCCTGCTCGCGCCCCCGCCCCCCACCGGGGAGCGGGACGCCGCGGTGTTCCTCGTCCCGCCCAACCCGGCCATGCACGACGAGCGCGCCGCCGACGACGAGCGGCACGCCCTGCGCGCCCGCGCCGCCGACCGCGACGAGCAGATCCGGGCCCTCGCCGCCCGCCTGGCGGCGGACCGCGCCCTGGCGGCCCGGCTCGCCTCGTGGCGTACGGGCTGCCCGGCCGGCCGCCTGGCCGAGCTGGCCGCCGCCGCGGAGTCGGCCCGTACGGCGGCGGCCGCCGCGGACGAGACGCTGACCCGCGCCCGCGGCGACGCGGAGGACGCCGCGGCCGCCGCCGAGGAGACCGCCCGGGCCCGTGAGGAGCGCCAGGAGCAGGCCCAGCGCGCCCGCCGCAGCGCCGACGCCCTCGCGGGCCTGGCGCACCGGCTGCGCGAGCGCTCCGGCTGGCAGGTCCGCCTGCGCGAACTCGCCGACGAGGCCCTGGAGTACGAGGCCGGGGCCGCCGACTGCGTCGCCCGCGCCCGTGCCGCCGACGAGGACCGCCGGGACGCCCAGCGCGCCGCCGACGACGCGCGCCGCACGGCCCGCGCGCTGCGCGCGGAGCGCGCGGAGATCGCGGGCGTGGCGGAGGAGCTGGCGGCCGAGGCGGCGGATGAGGCCGCGGATGAGGCCGCGGGGGCGGAGTCCGGGGAGCCCCCGGCCTCCGCTGCGGACGACAGCGCCGGCACCGGGGCCGGGCCCGACGGCCGGGCCGGTTCCGCTGAGGCCGGCGCCGCGGCGCCCCGCCCGGCCGGTGCCCGCCAGGAGGGCAGCCGTGCCTCGCTGCCCGCGCTGCGGGAGGCGTACCGGGCCGCCTCCCACGTCTACGAGAAGGTCGGCGTCGGCGCGGACCTGCGGGCCGAGCAGGCGCGGGCCGAGAGCGAGGAGTCCGCCGCGCTGGCGGAGCTGAACCGGCTCAGCAACAAGGTCCGCACCCGCGCCGCCGCGCTCCTCGAAGGCCCCGACGGCGCCGACGCGCCCTCGCGGCAGGCCGCCGCCGCCCGCGCCGAGTCCGTCGTGCAGCTGCTGGAGTCCCGCGCCGCCGCGGCCAGCGAGACGCTGGGGCGGCTGCGCGGCGACGCCGAGCGGCTGGCGCCCGCGGACGGCGACGCGCACACCGAGCTGCCCGACGACCTTGTGCCCGACGGCGCCGAGCACGCCCAGGCGCTGCTGCGCGCCGCCACCGCGACCGCCGCGGAGCGCGCGGACGAACTCGCCGCCGCCACCGCCGCGCACGCCGAGCTGCGCCGCGCCGGCGCCGCCGCCGAGGACGCCGCCGGCGCCTTCGCCGAGACCGCCGCCATGCTGCGCGACCTGCTCCGCGGCCCCGCCGCCGGCGAGGAGCAGGACGACGCGGCGGGCGCGGCGGAGCCTTTTCCCGGCGGGCTGGACGGTGCCCGGCAGGCCGCCGCCGAGTCCCGCCGCTCGCTGCGCGGCTGCGCCGCGGACCTGGCCGCCGCCGAGTCCGCCCTGCGCGACGCGTGCGACGTGCTCGTCCGGCACGCGAACGCCACCCGCTACGAGCAGGTCCGCACCCCCGCCCGGCAGCAGATCCGCGAGCTGCCCGCCGCCGCCCTGCCGGAGCACGCCGCCGCCTGGGCCGCGGCCTTCGCGCCGCGGCTGCGCGTGCTCACCGACGAGCTGGCGCAGCTGGAGCGCAACCGCGACGGCATCGTCGACCGGCTGCGCGGCCTGGTCGAGTCCGGCCTCGCCACGCTGCGTGCCGCGCAGCGGCTGTCGCGGCTGCCGGGGGGCCTGGGGGAGTGGTCCGGGCAGGAGTTCCTGCGCATCCGCTTCGAGGACCCCGACCAGGCGACGCTGTCCGAGCGCCTGGGCGAGGTGATCGACGAGGCCACGCGCGCTGCCGTACGCAAGAACGGCGATCTGCGCCGCGACGGCATGACGCTGCTGCTGCGCGGCGTGGACGCCGCGATGGCACCCAGGGGCGTGGCGGTGGAGATCCTCAAGCCGGACGCGGTGCTGCGCGCGGAGCGGGTGCCGGTCGGGCAGATGGGCGACGTGTTCTCCGGCGGCCAGCTGCTCACCGCCGCCATCGCGCTGTACTGCACGATGGCCGCCCTGCGGGGCAACGACCGCGGCGACGACCGGCACCACCACGCGGGCACGCTCTTCCTCGACAACCCCATCGGCCGCGCCAACGCCACGTATCTGCTGGAGCTGCAGCGCGCCGTCGCCGACGCCCTCGGCGTGCAGCTCCTCTACACCACGGGCCTGTTCGACACGACGGCGCTCGCCGAGTTCCCGCTGGTGATCCGGCTGCGCAACGACGCGGATCTGCGCGCGGGGCTGAAGTACATCACCGTCGAGGAGCACCTGCGCCCCGGGCTGCCGGCGCAGCGCGAGGGGGAGGAGCCGTCGGTCGGCGAGGTGACGGCGACCCGGATCTTCCGCCGCCCTCCGGCGGCGGCACCGTAGGCGGGCCGGCGGGGGGGCGTCAGACTCCGGCGGGCACCGCTCCGGGCGGCCGGTCGCGCTGCGTACCGCGGGCGCCGCGGCGCTCCCGGCGGCCCCGCCGCGCCGCGCTGCTGGGCAGGGACTCGACCCCGTGCCGCTGCTTCCACACCTGCCGTGTCACCCAGACGTCCAGCACGCCCCAGGTCGCGACCACGGTGCTCACGACCGTGCTCAGCAACAGCGGAAAGGCCGGCCAGGACCCGGTGACGGTGAAGAGCAGGGCGGCCATCGCCTGCGTCAGCGTCACGGCCACGATGATCACGGCGCGTACGGCCGCCGTCCGCACCGGGTCCGGAAGCCTCGGCGTGCCGACGGACTCCTCGACCCAGAGCGGCGATCCGGGGCGCCGCAGCTCCTCCTCTGCAGCCATCAGTACCCTCTCCCGCTCGACTGCCGGGTGCCCTGGGTGACTGCCCCGCAAGCGGGGGGACGAAAAGCCCGGGGTACCCATGTTCACACGTTCCGATGTGTCAACGTTCGGAGGGGGCTACGAGTTGCCGGGGCGACGGTAGTAGGCTGCGCCGACCGGGGAAGGGACGCGGGCATGGTTGTGCAGGGTGGGAACAGACATCAGCCGCCGGGGAGCCGGTTGAACTGGCTGCTCGACGATCTGGTGGGGCGGCTCACGAGCGTGCGGATGGCGCTGGTGCTGTCGTCCGACGGGCTGCCGATGAGCGTGTCCGAGGATGTGAGCAGGGAGGACTCCGAGCATCTGGCGGCGGTCGCCTCGGGCATCCACGGCCTCGCCAAGGGCGTGGGCACCCACTTCCAGGCGGGCTCGGTACGGCAGACGCTCGTGGAGCTGGACGACGCGTTCCTCTTCGTCACCGCCGCCGGCGACGGCAGCTGCCTCGCGGTGATGGCGGCGTCGGACGCCGATATCGGGCAGATCGCGTACGAGATGACGCTGCTGGTCAAGCGGGTCGGCGAGCATCTGGCGGCGGCGCCGCGGGGCAGCCGGTCCTGACGGCGGACGGCCGCGCCGCGGCGCCGCGGCGTCAGCCGGTCTCGTCCTCCTGCCAGCCGAAGCTGCGCTCGACGGCCTTGCGCCAGTTGCGGTGTTCGCGCTCCCGCGTGGCCTCGTCCATCCGCGGCGTCCACTCCGTGTCGCGCTGCCAGTGCGTCCTCAGCTCGTCCTGGTCCCGCCACACGCCGGTGGCCAGGCCCGCCGCGTAGGCGGCGCCCAGGCAGGTGGTCTCGGAGATCACCGGCCGCAGCACCGGCACGCCGAGAACGTCGGCCTGGTGCTGCATGAGCAGCCCGTTGGCGGTCATCCCTCCGTCCACCTTCAGGTCCGTCAGCCGTACCCCCGAGTCCTGGTACATCGCGTCGACCACCTCGCGGGTCTGCCAGCTCGTCGCCTCCAGCACCGCGCGGGCCAGGTGCGCCTTGGTGACGTACCGGGTCAGGCCGGTGACGACGCCGCGGGCGTCGCCGCGCCAGTACGGGGCGAACAGCCCGGAGAACGCGGGGACGATGTACGCGCCGCCGTTGTCCGCCACGCTCGCCGCCAGCGTCTCGATCTCGTCGGCGGCGGCGATGATGCCGAGCTGGTCGCGGAACCACTGCACCAGCGCTCCGGTGACGGCGATGGAGCCCTCCAGGCAGTAGACGGGCGCCTCGCCGCCGATCTGGTAGCCCACGGTGGTCAGCAGCCCGCTCTCCGACGGCACCGGCCGGGTGCCGGTGTTGAGCAGCAGGAAGCTTCCCGTGCCGTACGTGTTCTTGGCCTCCCCGACGCCGTAGCAGGTCTGGCCGAAGACCGCCGCCTGCTGGTCGCCCAGCGCGGCGGCCACGGGCACACCGTCGAGCCGGCCGGTGCAGGTGCCGTAGACCTCCGCGGAGGAGCGGATCTCCGGCAGCATCGCGGCCGGGACGTCCATGGCCGCCAGGATCGACGGGTCCCACTCGTGGGTCCCGATGTTCATCAGCATGGTGCGGGAGGCGTTGGTGACGTCGGTGACGTGCACGCCGCCGTCCGGCCCGCCGGTGAGGTTGTAGATCAGCCAGGAGTCGACGGTGCCGAAGGCGATCTCGCCGTTCTCCGCGCGGCGGCGCAGGCCCGGCACGTTGTCCAGCAGCCAGGCGGCCTTGGGGCCGGAGAAGTAGCTGGCGAGCGGCAGCCCGGTGCGGTCGCGGAAGCGGTCCTGGCCGTCGGCGCCGCCGAGTTCGGTGCACAGGGCCGCGGTGCGGGTGTCCTGCCACACGACGGCGTTGTGCACCGGCTTGCCGGTGGCGCGGTCCCACAGCACGGTCGTCTCGCGCTGGTTGGTGATGCCGACGGCGCTCAGCTCGTCGGCCCGCAGCCCCGCGCGCTCCAGCGCGCCGGTCACCACGGCCTGGGTCTTGGCCCAGATCTCGGCGGCGTCGTGCTCCACCCAGCCGGGCCTGGGGAAGATCTGGCGGTGCTCGCGCTGGTCGGCGGCGACGATGGCGCCGTTCTGGTTGAAGATGATGCAGCGGCCCGATGTGGTGCCCTGGTCGATCGCGGCGACGTACTTGTCCGTCATGACGTCCCCTTGCTGCTAGAAGGCGAGTTTGTAGATCAGCGCGCTCAGCGTCCCGCCGATCAGCGGTCCGGCCACGGGTATCCAGGCGTAGTTCCACTCGCTGGTGCCCTTGTTGGGGATGGGCAGCAGCGCGTGCGCGATACGGGGGCCGAGGTCGCGCGCCGGGTTGATCGCGTACCCCGTCGGCCCGCCCAGCGACAGGCCGATGCCGGTGACGAGCATCGCGACGATCAGCACCTGGGTGCCGGACTCGGCCAGCCCCTCGGTGAGTCCGAAGGCGAGGATCGGCAGCACGAGGCCGACGGTGGCGATGACCTCGGTGACGAGGTTCTGCCAGGGGCGGTAGATCTCCGGGCGGGTGGAGAAGATCCCGAGCGTCTCGATGGCCGTCTCACGGTTCGCGTTGCGCGCGAACTGGCCGTAGTAGGCGAGCCAGGCGAGCACCGCGCCGATCAGGGCGCCGAGCAGCTGCGAGGCGACGTAGAGCGGGACCTTGCCCCAGTTCTCGTTGCTCTCCACGGCGATGCCGAGGGTTACGGCCGGGTTGATGTGCCCGCCCGAGAGCGGTGCCGCGGTGTACGCGCCCGCCAGCACGGCGAAGCCCCAGCCGAAGGCGATGACGATCCAGCCGGCGGCCCGGGCCTTCGATTTCTCCAGGGTGACGGCGGCGCAGACGCCCGCGCCGAACAGGATCAGGATGGCGGTGCCAATCACTTCACCGGCGAAGATGTCCCCGTTGGGATAGTCCATTGCGGCTCCTCGAACTCACCCGGCCGGGACACGGTCCCGGCCGGGGCGAAAGGTGCGTGCTTCCCTGGCTGCTGCCATGACGTCGAGCGCCGGCGGGGGAGGGCGTCCACACCCCGTCCGGCGTCTGCTGCGAGCGCGCGTCAGCGTGGCGAATCGCCGGTGGGAGACAGGGCGGCGGGGCCGTCGTGCGGCGATGCCCGACTGACATCCGGCAGTGTTCACCTGGTCTGATGGACCGTCAAGACACTGGACACGACGGCCTCATGTGTATGTCCGGCCCGTCGTCGCCGAGGCGCGCCCGTGCCCCGCGGGCCGCCGGCCGGACGGCCCCGGCGCCGACGGCGGGAGGCTGCGGGACGCCGACAGCGCGCTGCAATTTCCCACAGGATCATTGCAATTATGCGACAGCGTGACTACGCTGCTCTGCGATCGCTCGGAATTTCTCACTCGTCCACGCCGCCGACGAGAGGGGCGCCGGCGCCCCGCTCCGGAGTGCGCCGATGAGCACGGAGCCACCCGTACGCAGAAGTCGTGTTCGTCCGGCCAGTCTCACCGGGAGATCCCGATGCCCGCTTTCCGCCACCACCCGCTGGAGTTCCGCACCGGCCGCTCCGCCACCGGCCCGCTGACCTGGGGCCAGCTGGCGATCTGGGACGTGATCAGGTGGCTGCCCGGCAACGGCAGCAGCCTCAACTCGGCCGCCCGCCGGGACGTTCCGCCCGGCACCTCGCTGGACCGCCTCCTCGGCACGCTCCGCACGCTGGTCGAACGGCACGACTCGCTTCACACCCGCTACCACGAGACCCCGGACGGCCCGCGCCAGGAGGTCGTCGGCGCGGGCGAGGTCGACGTCCGGATCCGGGAGATCGGCGCGGAACCCGTCGACCGGGTGGCCGGACGCGTCGCCGAGTCCGTCCGCGCCCTGCCCTTCGACACCGCGGTGGACCTCCCGCTGCGGCCCGTGGTGCTCACCCGCTCCTCGGCTCCGGTCGCCGTGCTCCTCGTCGTCAGCCACCTGGCCGTCGACGGCTGGAGTCTGGCCGTCGTCGGTGCGGACCTCGCCGCGCTGTTACGGGCCGAGCCGCTCCCTCCGCCGTCCGAGCAGCCGTTGGCACGGGCGCGCTACGAGACGACGGACCTGGCCCGCTCCCGCGAGCGCAAGGCGCTGGCGTACTGGCGCGAGGAGATCGAGGCCCTGCCGGCCCGCATGCTCGGACCGGCCGGGCCGGCGGACGGCCCGGAAGCCGAACTGCTCTGGTCGCGGATGGAGTCGGCCGCCCTGGCGTGCGCCGTCCGGTCGCTGAGCCTGCGGACCGGCGCCGAGGCCGGAACGGTCGTCCTGGCCGCCACGGCGGCGCTGCTCGCCGTCCGCACCGGAGAGCGGGAGGCGGGGCTGCGCACCCTCGTGTCCACCCGCTTCCGCCCGGAGGACCGGCGGCTGGTCGGCGCCTTCAACCAGAACGCGATATTCCGTATCGGCCCCCGGGAGGAGACCCTTGCGGAATTCGTCCGACGGGCCCGGAACATCACCCTGCGCGCGTTCCGCCACACCGAGTACGACCCCCGGAAACTCGAACCGATGATCGCCGGCATCGCGGGCCGGCGGGGCGTCGCGGCGGGGAGGTACTGCTTCTTCAACGACATCCGGTTCGGGGTGTCGCGGCGGATCGGCCCGCCCGACCCGGCCGCGGCGGACGCCGCCGCGGCCGGCGTCCCGCGGCGGCTGGGTGAGACGACGTTCGGCGTCCCGCCCCTGCAGAGCCCGCCGAAGGGGGCCGGCTTCTTCGCCTTCCTCGACGGCGACGCCGACCACGCGGTCGTCACCGTGGGCGTCGCGGAGGGCTTCTTCCCGTCCGGCGGGGCGGAGGAGTTCCTGCGCGACCTCGAACGGCTCGTGACGCGGGGGGCCGTCACACCGGAGCCGGTCCGCGCCCTGTGCGCCGGATCCGGGTCCGGCGCACAGGGCGACGCGTGGGCGCGTACCGACGGGAGGGAGAGCGCATGACGGCCGTCAGCGACCCCGGCGCGCGGTCGCCCGCGGGGTCAGGACTCCGCCGGGCCGGCGAACCCCGCACCCTCGCGCAGCAGGCGGTCGACCGCCGTCGCGGAGAGAGTGCCCGCCAGCGGCTTCCAGAAGTCCTCGTCCGGGTCGGCCACCACCTCGATGCGGCCGCCGTCGCGCCAGGACGCGTCGAAGCCCAGCCGCCAGGAATGCAGATGGGTACGGAGACCCGCCGCCGCGGCGGCCTTGTCGAAGAGGGGGTCACCCAGAATCGCGTGCCCGATCCAGGCGAGATGGACGCGGATCTGATGGCGGCGGCCGGTGACCGGCCGGGCGACGAGCACCGTGTACCCGCCGTCGCTCCACAGCGTCCGGAAATGAGTGGTGGACGGATAGTTCTTCACGTCGAGGAGGTCGTCCTCCGCGACCCACCAGCGGCCTGCTTCCGCGTCGAACCGGATATCCTCGCGCGCCGCGGCGATACGCACCCGGTTCTTGCGTCCGACGCTGAGCGGCAGGTCGACCGTGCCCCGGTCGGGCAGCCCGGCGGTCCCGGTGACGACCAGGTACGCCTTGTCGACCGTCCGCTTGTTGAACTGCCGCGTCAGCCCGGCGTGCGTGGCCAGGTCCTTCGCGAAGAGGACGACACCGGACGTGACCTTGTCCACGCGATGCGCCGGAAACAGCTGTTCGCCCGCCTGTCCGGCCAGCTCCACCAGATCGGTGCCGCGCCGCTCGCCCATCACGGAAATCCCGGCGGGTTTGTTCAGCACCAGGACGGACGCGTCCTCAAGTAGCGCCGGAGTGCTGCGGACTTCCCGCCAACTGGGCACTGTCATCCTCATGTCTCTCATCGAATTCCGTACCTATTCCGGCCGGACGCCGCACCGGGCGACGCCGTAGTTTACCAGGCCGACGAATACCCGACCTCTCCGCTGCAGCCCGTAGGGGGCCGTACCATGCACTCGGATGAAAAAGCCGCGCCCACCGTCGATCCCGGGGAAATCGCGGAACGGCTCAGAAACGGCGCCGGGAAGGAACTCGTCCGCGAACTCGGGAAACTGCCGGACGACATCAAGGTGTCGATCGTCCAGCAGTTCTTCCGGCACGTGGAACAGGGCACGCACACCACGGAGTACGACGCCCGGATGGTGCCGGCGCTGCTGTCGGAGTGGTTCGGCATCCAGCTGGCCGAGGAGCCGCGCGCCGCCGCCCGCCCCGCGGGCACCGGGCTGCCGGGCAGGGCGCCCCACCCGGACGTCTGCCACGTCGACTTCGGCGGCACCGACGTGTTCTTCCACCTGAGCGCTCAAGGCGAGCGGGCCGCGGGCGACCTGGCGGAGGCGATCGCCACCGACACCGTGCTGTCGGTCGCCAGGACGTCGCCGCCCTGCGAACTGGCCGAGGTCGTACCGCTCTGGCTGCAGGACCGCGGCCGGCCGGCCGCGGACTACTACCTGAGCGGGCGCCCGGACCACCCGGTCGCCGCCTACTTCGACCGCGTCACGGACGCCGTCCGCACCGAGCTGGGCGTGGCGGTGTCGGAGCGCTCCACCGAGATGGCGATCGTCGCCAACGGCGACGCGCTGCGCTTCCACCGGGACCGGCTCGTCAACCAGTACGCCCGTCTGGCCGAGACCGGCGCCGACCCCACCTCCCACCGGCTCGTTCAGCAACTCACCCTCATCGACTGGGACATGCAGCCGGGCACCGTGTCGGGCACGGTCCTCGACCACCCCGGCGGGGACCGCTTCCTCCTGCCGCTCGGCCCCGGCGAGGTGGCCGGCTTCTTCTTCACCGAGCCCGTGCGGCCGCCCGGACCGATGATGATGCCCTACCACTGCGCCCTCCCGGTCCTCGACCGCTCGGCCGAGTTCACCGTCGGCCCGGCCCGGGGCAAACGGCTGAGTGCTCTCGTGCGCGGCCTGGCCCCCGGCGACCAGACGGACCGGCTGCGGGAGCGGTCGGTGGGGCTGAGCCTCGACGCCCCGGCCGCGACCGGCGCCGCGCGCACATACGAAAGCGGAATCGGGATCCGCGCCGCGGACGCGCTGCCGCCGACGCGACCGGTGCCCACGGCCCTGCCGGCGAACAACGAGGGCCTGTCCGTCGCCGAGTTGAGCGCCGCACACAACGCGGACCTCCTCCGGGCGGTGGTTCCGGGCAGGGCCGCCGAGGCGCGGCTGTTCCGCGTGGAGAAGCACGGCGAGGGGTTCTCGCACCTCGCGCGGGCGCTCCCCGGCGTCCCGGCCGGCGCCCGCCTCCTCCTGGTCAACCGGGCCCGTAGCGAAACCGGCTCCCGAACCGTGTACCCCCTCACCCTCGACCACACGGTACGGAACCGCCCCTGGCTCCAGCTCCTTCCGCTGCCGCAGGACGCGGTCGTCACGGTGCCGGCCGCCGCCTTCGACCTCGTCCACGTCACCCCGCCGGACGAACTGCTGCACCGCTCCGCGCTGCTCGACTCCTTCTACCCCGCCACCAGCGTCGGGAGGCGCGTCCGCATCACCCTCGACCTCGTCGTCGCTCCCTAGGAACCGCCGCGGAACCCGGACATCCACGAGAGGAAGACCATGGACACCGAAGGCCGTTTCGCCGAGAAGACCACGCTGCACATCCGCTCGCTCTCCGCCACGAGCCCGGCCATGCGGGCCATGTACGACTACGACCCGGAGCACGAGAACATCCCCGCCGACACCGAACGGGACCTCCTTCTCGAAAAGGTGGCGCCGCCGGTCTTCGGCGTGGTCCGGAAGTTCGACGGGCGACTGCTGGTGCTGCTCTCCTACACCTGCGCCGCACACTGCCGCTACTGCGAGCGGCAGGACCGCGTCGGCGTCGGCCTGGACCGGAGGGGACGGCTGACCACCGGGCAGCTCGACGACGTCATCGACTACATCAGGTCCGACGAGTCGATCACCGAGGTCATCGCCAGCGGCGGCGACCCGCTCACCCACCCCAGGGGCCTGGAATACCTCTTCGGCGCGCTCCGGGAGGTCGAGCACGTCAAGGTGCTGCGCATCCACACCCGCTTCCCGCTGCAGACGCCGCGGCAGGTCGACGTCGACCTCATGGGGCGCCTCGCCACCTGCAAGACGACCGTGTTCCTCAGCCTGCACGTGGACCAACCGGACGAGCTGACGCCCGAAGTGGTCGACCTGATCGGCCGGTTCCGCGGCCAGGGCTACATCCTGATCAGCCAGAGCGTCTTCCTGAAAGGCGTCAACGACGACGTGGAGACGCTCGCCACACTCTTCGGCGAGCTGTTCTTCCTGGGAGTCCGCCCCTACTACATCTACCACTGCCAGCGCATCGAGACGACCGCGCGCTTCGAGATGGAGTTCGACGACGAAATAAAGATCATGTCGACGCTCCGGGAACGCCTCAGCGGCCTGGCGTATCCCCAGCACGTTCTCGACCTGCCCGGCGCCCGCGGCAAGGTCGTCGTGCCGTCCGAGCACTGGGACTTCGACCACTCCAGGACCCGGGACTTCGACGGCCGCGAACTCAGCACCGACACCTGGCAGGTCACCACCGCCGGCGAGCAGCAGCCGTGACCGTTCTGCTCTACCACGTCCCGCGGACGGAACTCCACGACACCGGATCGATCGAGTACGAGGTCGAGCGGAACTTCGAGACGGAGGAGAGCAGCACGGCCCTCGCCGACCACACGCGGCGGTTCCTGCCCGGCCTGACCACGCTCAACGCCGCCGACGAGGACTGGGCGGCACGGCTCGACGGCCGGCGCGTCCTCAACTACACCTACGCCTTCGGCCTGCTCGAAACGAGCGTCCGGCCCACACTCCGCCTGGAGGCGGCCGGCGCCGACTACCTCGGGGCCCGCCCCGCCGGGCTCTACCTCAGCGCCAACAAACCCCACGTCTCGGACCTGATGTCGAGCCTCGGCTTCTCCTGCCCGCGCCACCGGATCGTCTGCGGCCCGCTGTCCTCCCGTGCCGCGGAACGGATCTCCGGACAGCTGGAGCCGGCCGAGTACCTGGTGCTCAAGCCGGCGTACGAGGAGTCGAGCATCGGCCTCTCCCTGGTGCCCAACGAGCCGGAGGCGGTGCGCAGCGCGGTCGACGGCCTCCGGCGCAGGCTCCCGTGCGTCGCGATGCTCCAGGAGTACGTCGACGGCCTGGACGTGACGGTGCCGGTGATCGGCAGGTCGGCGCCGCGGTGCCTCCCGGCGGTCGTGCTCGAACGCGACACCGCGGAGCCCGGCCCGGCCGTGCTGGACGCCGCCACCAAGGCGACGAAGGCGGCCGTGCGCTACGCGTCCACGGCGGACTGGGACGCGCAGCTGAAAGCCGTGATCCACGCCATGGCCTTCGCCGCCACCGGGGCCGCCGGGCTGCGGGACTACTCCCGGCTCGACTGCCGGGTGACCCCCGCCGGGCGGTGCTTCTTCCTGGAGATCAACGCCAACCCGCAGCTGGGACTGGACAAGGCGTCGTTCGCGGTGTCGGCGGGCGTGCTGGGCAGGGAGGTCGGAGAGGTCGTCCGCGCGATCGTGCGGGACACCGCGGCGGCACTGCCCGGGACGGTGCGCCCGTGACCCCCGGCCCCGGCGGGCGGCCTCCCCGCCGGATCGCCCTGTGGTCGGGGCCGCGCAGCCTGTCCACCGTGCTGCTGCGCGCATGGGAGAGCCGCGCCGACACGGCCGTCAGCGACGAGCCGTTCTACGCGTACTTCCTGACGGCGACGGGCGCACAGCGGCCCAACGCCGGCGAATCCCTGGCCGGCCAGCCGCACGACTGGCGCGTCGTGCTCGGCCGGCTGCTGGGGGAGGTGCCGGGCGGCCGGCCGATCTGGTTCCAGAAGCACCACGCGATGCACCTGCTGCCCGAGGTGCCCCGGCGGTGGATCGCGGGCATGACGAACTGCTTCCTCGTCCGTCACCCCGCGCGGGTGGCGGCGTCGTACGCCCGGATCAGGCCCGCGTTCACCGCCGCGGACCTCGGCTTCCGCCAACTGCGCTCGGTGTTCGGCCACGTGGCGGAACACTGCCCGGGTACGCCCGCCGTGCTCAACGCCGCGGATCTCGCGCACCGGCCGCGGGCGGCGCTGACCGCCCTGTGCGCGGCGCTCGGCGTGGACTTCACCGAGGACATGCTCTCCTGGCCGCCCGGAAGGCACGAGCACGACCCCTCGCTCGGCGATCCCTGGTACCGGAACGTGCAGGGCTCCAGCGGATTCCTGCCGCACGGCGAGGGCGAGCCGAAGGTGCCGGAGGAGCTGCGCGGCGTCGTCGACGCGTGCATGGACGACTACCTCTGCCTGGACCGGCACCGCCTGTCCTGCTGAACCGACCGCCCACCACCCACCGGACACGGAGGCACGATGGCTGCGTCAACCGACCTGCGAAGGGAACTGTCGGCGCTCTGGCTGGCGGCCCTGGCCCGGCCGCCCCGGGAGGAGGTCGCCGGCGGCGAGGCCTTCTTCGACGCCGGCGGCGACTCACTGGCGGTGATCATGCTCCATACGACGATCGAGGAGCGGCTGGGGCTGGACATCGACGTCGGCGAGGTCTTCGACGTTCTCGCCACCGGCGACTTCGACGCGCTGGCCGCACTCGTCGCGGCGGCCGCCGGCCGCGCCGCCCCCGGCCGCGCCGCCCCGGCCGCCACCGGAGGCGCCGGCACCGGCGACGGAGACGGCGTCCGGCCCCGGCAGCGCATCGGCGAGCGCATCGGCGTGCTGGCCGCGCGGCATCCCGACCGCACGGCCGTGATCAGCGTCCGGCCGGACGGCGCCGAGACCTGCCTGACCTGGTCCGAACTGGAGCGGCGCAGCAACGCCGCCGCCCGGGCGCTCGCCGCCGCCGGGGTCGGCGAGGACGGCGTGGTCGTGGTGTCCCTGCCCAACGGCATCCCGCACATAGTCTGGACGGTCGCGGCCTGGAAGACCGGCGCGCTCGTCGTGCCCGTCAACCCCGCGCTGCCGGAGCGGGAGTACGCGGACCTGCTCGCCAGGGTGCCGGGCGCCCACGTCGTCGGCGGCCCCGCCGGCTCCGCCGTCCCGCCGGACCCGCCGGCCGCCGCGGCGGAGGGGGCGCCGTTCCCGTCCGCCGGGGTGCCGCGGTCGGCGGCGCTGACCGGCGGAAGCACCGGCACCTCGCGGATCGTGCTGCGGCGGCACCCGTGGACGTACGACCCGGACGCGCCCTCGCCCGCGGGCTACACCCTGGCGGGGATGCGCACCGGTCAGGTGCAGCTGGTCTCCCTCCCCATGTACCACGGCGGCTTCCTGGAGACCCACAACGGGCTCGCGATGGAGCACACCGTGGTGGTGATGGAGCGGTTCTCGCCGACGCTGTTCCTGCGCCTGGTGGAGCGGCACCGGGTCGGCTTCATGGTGCTGGTGCCGACCCTCATGCGCGCCGTCGCGTCGGTGCCGGGGGTCGAGTCCTTCGACCTCGGCAGCGTCGAGGCCCTGTACCACGGGTCCGGGGGCTGCCACGAGTCGGACAAGCGCCGGTGGCTCGACCTGCTCTCGCCCGAGCGCGTGTACGAGGACTACGGCTCCGTCGAGGACATCGGCTTTCTCACCATCCGGGGCGACGAGTGGCTGAAGCACCCGGGGAGCGTCGGGCGGCCGTCCGGGGACGTGCGCGTACGGATACTCGACGACGGCGGCGCGGACGTGCCCGCCGGGGTGGTCGGCAACGTGTACATCCGTTCCTCGCGCTCGACCCAGCCGCGCTACCTCGGCGGCGGGCCGCCCCTCGCCGAGCGGAACGGGTTCCTGACCGTCGGCGACCTCGGCTACCTGGACGACGACGGCTACGTGTACCTCGTCGACCGCCGGGCCGACATGATCAACGTCGGCGGGATCAACGTGTACCCGGCCGAGGTCGAAGGGGTGCTGGCGGAGCTCCCCGGTGTCGCCGACGTGGCGGTCGTCGGACGGCCCCACGACGTACTCGGCGCGGCCGTGCACGCCCTGGTCGTGCCGGCCGCCGGCGGTCGGCCGCGCACAGCGGAACTCGACGCGCACTGCCGCGGCCGGCTGGTGCGCACCAAGGTCCCCGTCTCCTACACGTTCGTCGACCGGCTCCCCAGGGACGCCGCCGGCAAGCTCCGCCGACGCGACCTGTGACCGCCCGCCCCGCCGAACACCCCGGAGTACCGATGGCCCTCCAGACCCCCGCCGACGACGTGCTGCTGCACGCCGACGGCCTGGTCAAGCGCTACCGCAGGACCCGGCGGAGCGAGCCCTTCACCGCCGTCGACGGCATCGGCTTCGCCGTACGGCGCGGGGAGGCGTTCGGCTTCCTCGGCCCCAACGGGGCGGGCAAGTCCTCCACCATGCGCATGATCGCCTGCGTGTCGCCCGCGTCCGCCGGCACCCTGCGCGTACTCGGCCACGACCCGGCGGCCGACGGGGCCCTGATCCGGAGCCGCATCGGCGTCGTACCGCAGGACGACACCCTCGACGCCGAACTCACCGTCCGGGAGAACATCCTCGTCTACGGCCGCTACTTCGGCCTGCCCCGCCGGGCCGTCCGCGGGAAGGCCGCGGAGCTGCTGGAGTTCGCGCAGCTCACCGAGCGGGCGGACAGCCCGGTCGAGAACCTCTCCGGCGGTATGCGCCGCCGGCTGACGATCGCCCGCTCGCTCGTCAACGACCCCGAGATCCTGCTGCTCGACGAGCCCACCACCGGACTCGACCCGCAGGCGCGGCACGCCCTGTGGGACAAGCTCTTCCGCCTCAAGCGCAGCGGCATCACCCTCATCCTGACCACCCACTACATGGACGAGGCGGAACAGCTCTGCGACCGCCTGGTGGTCATGGACCACGGCAGGATCGTCGCGACGGACACCCCGGCCGGACTCATCGGGCGGCACTCGACGCCCGAGGTGCTGGAGCTGCGCTTCCACCCCGGGGCGCAGTCCGTCATGGCGGAGAAGCTCGCCGACCTCGCGGTACGGACCGAGGTACTCCCCGAGCGGCTGCTGCTCTACACCGCCGACGGCAGGACGACGCTGACCCGGGTGCTCGCCCGGAACGCCGACCCGCTCACCAGCCTGGTCCGGCGGGCCACCCTGGAGGACGTCTTCCTCACCCTCACCGGCCGCACCCTCGTCGACTGAGGAGACCACCGCCGTGAACGCCCCGGCCCTGCGCGAGTTCTCGTACCGCATGATCCGCTACCGCCGCACCTGGCGCGGCACGGCGGTGGTCAGCATCGCCAACCCGCTGATGTTCCTGCTCGCCCTCGGCGGCGGGCTGGGCACCCTCGTCGACCGCAACGGGCCCGCCGCCCTCGGGGAGGTCTCCTACGTGTCCTTCCTCGCCCCGGGGCTGCTGGCCGCCGCCACGATGCAGACCGCCGTGCTGGAGTCGACCGGGCCCGTCTACGAGTCCGTGCGCGGCCGGGGCAACTACCGGGCCGCCACGGCGACCTCCGTGCAGCCGTTCCACCTCTACCAGGGCCATCTGCTGTTCATCGCCTTCCGGGCGACGACCAGCGCGCTCGCCTTCGTGACGGTCATGCTGGCCTTCGGCCTGTCCCGGTCGCCCGGCACCGCGCTGGCCCTGGTGGGCGCCGCGGCTCTGACGGGGGTCGCCTTCGCCGCCCCGACGGTGGCCTGGGCGGTGGGGGTCCGCCGCCCGTCGTCCCTGGACAGCGCCTTCCGGTTCGTCGTCATGCCGCTGTACCTGCTGTCCGGCACCTTCTTCTCCGTCGACCAGCTCCCCGCCGCGGTCAGGCCGCTGGCCTGGGCGACGCCCCTGTGGCACGGAGTGGACCTCTGCCGGGCCATCAGCCTCGGCACCGGCCGGCCCGCCATGACGATCGTGCACCTCTGTTGTCTCGTCGCCCTCACGGTCACCGGCTGCGCGGTCGGCCGGACCACCTACCGGCGGCACCTGCACCCGTGAGGAGCAAGGCGTGAGCACCAAGACTTCCGGCGGGGAACGCGGCCACCCTCCCGGCGGGCGGACGCGTCTGTCCGTCCGCCGCTCCGCCCGCCTGGTGGAACGCCACCTGATGATCCACCGGCACACGCCGGGAGTCCTGGTGGCGGAGATCTTCGAGCCGCTGCTCTATCTGCTCTCGATCGGCGTGGGAATCGGCCGGCTCGTCGGTGACGTGCCGGGAGTCGCGGACTCCGCCGCCGGCTACAGCGCCTTCGTCGCGCCCGCGCTGCTCGCCACCGCCGCGATGAACGGGGCCATGAACGAGACCACGTTCAATCTGCTGCGCAAACTCCGGGTGGACCGGGTCTACGACTCGATGCTGACCACCCCGATGACGGTCTGGGACATCGCGCTGGGCGAGGTCTGCTGGGCGGTGCTGCGCGGCACCCTCGCCGCCACCGGGTTCCTCGCCGTCATCGCGGTCCTCGGGCTCGTCCAGTCACCGTGGGCACTGCTGGTGGTCCCCTGCGCCGCCCTGGTGGGCTTCGCCTTCGCCGCCGTGGGACTGGCGGTCACGACCTTTCTGCGAGGCTGGCAGGACTTCCAGTACATCCAGCTGGCCATGCTCCCGATGTTCCTGTTCGCCACGACCTTCTACCCGCTGGACGTCTACCCGCGCCCGGCCCAGGCCGCGGTGGCGTGCCTGCCGCTCTACCAGAGCATCCAGCTGACCAGGGAGATCGCACTGGGCCGGGTCGGCCCGCCGCTGCTGGTGGCCGTCGTCTACCTGGTGCTCATGGGACTGGCCGGCCTGGTCGTCGCCCGCGGCAGACTGGCCCGGGTGCTCCTGAGCTAGGAGCCGTCCCGGGCCGCCGCCCGTTCCGGGTCAGCCTTCGGGGTACTGCTTGCAGTACTCGTACAGCGCCATCGCCGTCGCGGTCGCGACGTTGTAGCTGTGCGGCATTCCCCACACCGGAATCTCGACGCAGTCGTCGACGAATTTCAGTTCCTCCTCGGTGAGGCCGAGGCGCTCGTTTCCGACGGCGAGTGCGGTTTTCCGGGGAAAGGAATAGCTGTGCAGGCTGCGGGAGTTCGTCGTCTGCTCCAGGCCGACGACCCGGTACCCCGCCGAGCGCAGATCCCTGAGCACGGGCGGAAGCGTCCGCCGCACCTCGATACCGACCTGCTCCAGGCTGTCCCGCGCGACGTCCGGGTCGACTTTCGCGTTACCGCACGCGATGACCCTGGTGATTCCGCAGCACCCCGCGGTACGCACGATGCTCGACAAATTCGCGCGGGTACGCAGAGGAGCGCAGGCCAGCACCAACTCGCGCTCTCTGGCCAGCACCGACGGCGGCCGATGCCGAATGTGATCGAACATGGTCGGCCCAGTCTACAAGGGGCCGCCGCGGCTACCCGTGCCCGGACAGCGAGCGGCGGTGCACCGGGAAGTCGAAGTACGTGTCCGGGAACGTCTCGTCGGCGAGCCCGAAGTGCCACCACTCGTACGCGTAGTTGACGAAGCCCGCCGTCTCCAGCCCCTCCTTGAGCCGCAGCCGGTTGGCGCGCTGCTCGCCCTGCACCCGCTCGTCCAGCGTGTGGCTGAGCGTGTCGAAGCAGTCGTAGCCCGTTGCCATGTCGATCGAGTTGTCGGGGAAGCGCTCCTGCTGAGGGGCGGCGCAGTCGACGAGCGGTTCGCCCGGGACGTACGGCCGGGTGGGCACGGCCGGCAGCTTCACCAGCGTGAGGTCCACGACGCTGCCGCGGCTGTGCCCGGAGCGTTCGGCGATGTAGCCGTCCTCGAACAGCCGGGACTTGTCGACGCGCGGGTAGAACTCGTGCTTCATCCGCTGGTCGTCCAGGTCCCCGGCCCACTCCACGAAGTGGTCCACGGCGCGCTGGGGCCGGTAGCAGTCGTAGACCTTCAGCGAGTAGCCGTCCCGCAGGAAGGCCCGCTGCGCCTTCTTCAGCGCCCGGGCGGCGTCCTCGGTGAGGATGCACATCGGCTTGCGGTAGCCGTCGATGCGCTCGCCGGTGAAGTTGTGCGGGGTGACGTAGCGGATGTCGTGCAGGATCGTACGGTCCACGTCCGAGAGCGCGACGAACTCCTCCGGGGCCTTCGGCTCCGGCTTCGCGGTGGCCGGGGGAGCGACGGTGGCCGTGACGGCGAGGGCCGCGGCGGCGGCCGGCACGGCGAGCCGGGTCAGGAGGCGCGCAAGGGCGGCGTTCTTTGGCATGGGCCTTTCACTATCGCGCTCGCGGGCGGGTGGCAAGGGGACGACGAGGGCCGTTCGGCCGGACGGAGCCGCAGCTCCCGCCCGGCGGCCTACCCGCCCCGCACGCGCACCGGCAGGTCCGGCTCCGAGCCGTCCTCGCGCCGCACCGACGTACCGCCCGACCAGCGCGTGACGTACCGCTCCAGCCGGGGCGCCGTCCAGCCGTCGCCGTCGTCCCGTACGACCACGCCGCCGCCCGTGACGCCGGGCGCCGGGGCCCAGACCTCCAGCTCCGTGCCGCCGTCCGGGCCCGCCACCGGCAGCACCGCGCCCGCCCGGGCCAGTACCGGCACCCGGGCCAGCGGCGCGTCCAGCTCCACCGTGCCCGGGCCCCTGAGGTCGCGGCCCGTCGCCGTGTCGTACCAGCGCCCCGCCGGCAGCCGCACCGCCCGCCGCCGCACCCCCGCGGCCAGCACCGGCGCCACCAGCAGCGCGTCGCCGAGCAGAAAGGCGTCCGCGGTCTCGCGCAGCGCCCGGTCCGCCGGGTCGTACCACCACACCGGGCGCACGTACGGCGCGCCGGTGCGCTCCGCGAGCCGGGCCAGCGTCGCCAGGTAGGGCCGCAGCCGCTCCCGCTCGCGCAGCGCCGCACCCGCGTGCTCCAGCACCTCGGGCCGGGACTCCCACGGCTCGCGCCGCCCCGCGTCGTACGCGCCGTGCGTACGGAACAGCGGCAGGTACGCGCCGAGCTGCAGCCGGCGCAGATACAGCTCCGGCTCCGGCCGGCCGCCGGACCCGCCGGCGTCCGGGCCCGCGTACGGCACCCCGCAGAGCCCGAGGCCGAGGACGAGCGCCAGCGACGCGGACAGCCCGGGCCAGCCGGCGGCCGCGTCGCCGGACCAGGTGCCGCCGTAGCGCTGCAGTCCCGCCCAGCCGGAGCGGGAGCACAGGAACGGGCGGCGGTCGGGCTGCAGGCTGGTCAGCGCCCCGTACGCGGCGCGGGCCATGAGCAGGGCGTAGACGTTGTGCGCCTCGCGGTGGTCGCCGCCGCGGCCCTCCAGGGCGTGCCGGGCGGAGCGCGGCAGGGCCGTGTCGCCGAAGGCGGCGAAGGGAGCGAAGGAAGCCGGCTCGTTCATGTCGTGCCAGAAGCCGGTGAAGCCCTGCTGCAGCCGCTCCGCGTAGAGCCCGCCCCACCACTTGCGCGCCCGCGGGTCGGTGAAGTCGGGGAAGAGCGCGGTGCCCGGCCGCGCCACGCCGTGGACGGGCCGGCCGCGCGCGTCCCGGACGAACGCGTCGGCGGCCACGCCGGCGTCGTGCACCGGGTAGCCCGGCTCGGCCCGCACGCCCGGGTCGACGACCGAGACCATGCGCACGCCGTCGGCGGCCAGCTCGCGGGCCAGCCGGGGCAGGCCGGGGTAACGCTGCGCGTCGGCGGTGAAGACGCGGTGGCCGTCGAGGTGGTCGGCGCCGAGGTGCACCGCCGCCAGCGGCAGGCCGCGCTCGCGGTAGCCGCGCACCACCCGGCGTACGCCCTCGGCGCCGCCGAGGTCCCGGCCGGCGTGCTGGTGGCCCAGCGCCCAGCCCGGCGGGACGGCGGGGGAGCCGGTGAGCGCCGCCCAGCTCTGCAGGACGCGGGCCGGGGTGCCGGCCATCACCCAGTAGCGCAGGGGGCCGCCGTCCATGCGCACCTCGATGCGCCCGGTGCGGTCGTGGCCGGAGCCGGCGCCCTCCGCACCGCGGCACAGCTCGACGCTGCCGTCCCAGGAGTTGTCGTGGAAGAGCAGATGGCAGCCGGCGTCGGCGACGACGAACTGCAGCGGCATGGTCAGCGACAGCGGTTCGTCACCGGGGGCGGACGCGCCACCGGGCGCGCTGTTCCACAGGCGGTAGCTGCCGTCGGGCAGGGAGGGGCCCGCCGAGCGGGCGCCGAGGCCGAAGAACCGGGCGTCCGGGGCGACGTGCGCGCGCTGCACCCAGCGCCGTACGCCGTCGCCCGCGCTCTCGGGGGCGTCCGCGCCGTCCGGGGTCTCCCACCAGCGCGGCGGCTGCTCCCGGCGCAGTACCACGCCGGCCGGCGTACGCACCTCCACCGCCCCGCGCCGCGACACCGCGATCGTGACCCGCTCCGACACCACCCGCCAGCCGCCGCCCGCGGCGTCCGGCTCCAGCGCCACCCGCGCGTCGGTCTCCGGCCCGCGGGCGAGCGCGTACGACGGCTCCGGCTCCGCGCCGTCCCAGCCGCAGAACACCGCGCCCGCCGTCGTCACGCGCAGCTGCAGCGTGGAGCGGGCGAAGCGGACCAGGCCCCCGCCGGGCGCCGGTTCGGCCGCGACCGCGGGCCCCGGCACCCGGGCCCGCTCCACGCGGCGGCGGGGGAGCGCGGCGGCGTCGGCCCGCCGGTTCCGCACGGCGGCGCGCACCGCGCGGGCACGCCGGGGAAGGGCGGAGGGATCCATGCTGATCAGCCTGCCACCGCCCCTCTCGGTGAGCGAGAGAGTTCAACCGCTGTTCACCGGGAGTGCGGCCGCGCGCCCCCTGGCCCGCCGTACGGGGGTGCGGGCGGGCCGTACTGGTGCCGCATTCGATCACGTGGCATCGTCTCCCCGGGGCACCGGCCACCCCTCGCCGGGCGCTCCCCGAGCGCCGCGGCCGCCCGACCGGGCCGGCGGCGGCGCGCACCTCATGCGGATGCCGTACCCCGGGAGTCACGCCATGCCGAGCCAGTCGCCCACAGAACCGACCGCGCCGTCCGCGCCGCCGCAGCCGCCCCCCGCGCTGTGGCGGCCCGGGCCGGAGCGCGTCGAGCAGGCGCAGCTGACCCGCTTCCACCGCTGGGCCGCCGAGCACCACGGCGCGCCGGCCCCCGTGCCCGGCGACCCGGAGGCGGGCTACGCGGCGCTGCACCGCTGGTCGGTGGCGCCGGACGGCGGCCTGGCACGGTTCTGGCAGGCCGCGGCGGAGTGGTTCGGCGTCCGGTTCTCCAGCCCGTACGAGACGGTCCTCGCGGACGCCGCGATGCCGGGCGCCCGCTGGTTCCCCGGGGCGCGGCTCAACTACGCCGAGCACGCGCTGCGCCACGACGTCGGCGACGGGGAGGGTGCCGGCGACGGGGAGGGTGCCGGCGATGGGGAGGGTGTCGGCGACGGGGAAGGTGCCGGCGGCCCGGCGCTGCTGCACGTCGCCGAGGGCGCCGAGCCGCGGCCCGTCGGCCGGGCGGAGCTGCGGGCGCAGGTCGGCTCGCTGGCGGCGGAGCTGCGCCGGCTCGGGGTACGGCCCGGGGACCGGGTGGGCGCGTACCTGCCGAACATCCCGCAGGCCGTCGTCGCGCTGCTGGCCACCGCCGCCGTGGGCGCCGTGTGGACCTCCTGCTCCCCGGACTTCGGCGCCCGCAGCGTCCTCGACCGCTTCCGCCAGGTGGAGCCGGTGGTGCTCGTCACCGTCGACGGCTACCGCTACGGCGGCAAGGAGCACGACCGCCGCGAGACCGTCGCCGAACTGCGCCGCGAACTGCCCAGCCTGCGCGCGGTCGTGCACGTCCCGCTGCTGGGCACCGCGCCGCCCGCCGGCGCGCTGGAGTGGGACGCGCTGGTGGCGACCGGCGCGGAACCGGTCTTCGAGCAGGTGCCGTTCGACCACCCGCTGTGGGTGCTGTACTCCTCCGGCACCACCGGCCTGCCCAAGGCGATCGTGCAGTCCCAGGGCGGCATCCTGCTGGAGCACCTCAAGCAGCTCGCCCTGCACTGCGACCTCGGCCCGGACGACCGCTTCTTCTGGTACACGTCCACCGGCTGGATGATGTGGAACTTCCTCGTCTCCGGCCTGCTGGTGGGCGCGACCGTGATCACCTACGACGGCAGCCCGGGCCACCCGGACGTGGCGGGGCAGTGGCGGGTCGCCGAGCGCACGGGGGCGACGTTCTTCGGCACCTCCGCGGCGTACGTCATGGCCTGCCGCAAGGCGGACGTGCACCCGGGCCGCGACCTCGACCTGGCGCGGGTGCGCTGCGTGGCCACGACGGGCTCGCCGCTGCCGCCGGACGGCTTCCGGTGGATCCACGACGAGTTCCACCGGGAGGGGCCGGGGGAGGCGCCGGGCGGGTCGGACATGTGGATCGCGTCGGTCAGCGGCGGCACGGACGTGTGCAGCTGCTTCGCCGGCGCGGTGCCGACGCTGCCGGTGCACGTCGGCGAGCTGCAGGCGGCCGGCCTGGCCACCGACCTGCAGGCCTGGGACCCGGCGGGCGAGCCGGTGACGGACGAGGTGGGCGAGCTGGTGGTGACGCAGCCGATGCCGTCGATGCCCGTGCGGTTCTGGAACGACCCGGACGGCGCACGGTACCGGGACAGCTACTTCTCGACGTACCCCGGCGTCTGGCGCCACGGCGACTGGATCACGCTCACCTCCCGCGGCTCGGTCGTCATCCACGGCCGCTCCGACTCGACGCTGAACCGGCAGGGCGTGCGGATGGGGTCCGCGGACATCTACGAGGTGGTCGAGCGGCTGCCGGAGGTGCGGGAGTCGCTGGTGATCGGCGTGGAGGAGCCGGACGGCGGGTACTGGATGCCGCTCTTCGTCCAGCTGGCGCCCGGCGCGCGGCTGGACGACGCGCTGCGGGCCCGCATCCGCGACGCGCTCCGCAAGCAGCTGTCGCCGCGGCACGTGCCGGACGAGGTGATCGAGGTCGAGGGCGTGCCGCACACGCTGACCGGCAAGCGGCTGGAGGTGCCGGTCAAGCGGGTGCTGCAGGGCACGCCGCTGGAGAAGGCGGTCAACCCGGGGTCGGTGGACCGGGTGGAGCTGCTGCGGTTCTACGAGCGGCTGGCGCGGGACCGCGGCTGACGCCCGGGCGGGCCGCCGGCCGGATTGTCAGACCCCCCGACTACGGTGCGTAGTGATCGGTTGCGCTCCGTGGAGGGGGAGTCATGTCGCGTACGAGGACGGATGCCCGGCTGCTGCGCCGGGAGATGCCGGGCACGGTGGGGCTGCTGGCGGATGCCGCGGACTTCGCGGCGATGCGGCGGTATCCGAGCTTTCTCTTCGACGACCACGCCGCGTATCTGCGGCAGGTGGAGGGAGTGCTGCGGGCCCGGGCCGCGCAGGGGGCGTACACGGCGGTGGCGCTCTTCGACCCGCCGGGCTTCGCGCGCTTCTGCGCGGAGCGCGGGCTGGAGGCGGACACGCCGGCGAGCCGCTGCCGGTACGTGGCGGAGGCCGCCGGCCGCGGCCCCGCCGTGCCCTACGGAGGCCAGCCGATGGACCGGCTGGTGCCGCAGCTGCTCGACAAGGCGGCCCGCAGCCGCTCCCGCGAGCGTGCGGCGGCGCTGCTGGCGGCGGCGGGCCGCTGCGAGGACTGCGGCGAGCACCGGGCCGACGCGGCGCTGGCCCGCGCGGGCGCGGCGGTGGACGGGCTGGCGGCGGCCCTGGGGGCGGGAGCGCAGCACGTGGTGTGCACGGTCCGGGCGGCCGGCTTCCCGCTCGTCGCCGTCGCCCGCGGCGCGGAGGGCGCCGCGGACGCGCCGCCGCGGCTGCCGCCGCCGGACGCGGAGGCGCTGCGGCTGGTGCTGGCGGCGGGGATCGCCACGTCCGGCACGGGCGGTGTGGTGGCCCGCACGACGGACGGGGAGGGCGCGGAGCGGGTGCGCGGCTGGCGGCTGCGGGACGGCTGGCCGGAGCCGCTGTCCGGCCGGGAGGTCTACGCGGCGTACTGTACGGACGCGCGAACCGGCGCCCCGCTCCCGCCGGAACGCGGCGTCGCCTACTGCCCCGGCGTCCCCCTGCCCCGCCCCGAGCGGGGCTGCCACCGATGACGCGGTGGCGCGCCGGCGGGGCGGGTGCGGCGGGGGCGGGTGCACCGCCCCGGCGGGCACCCCGGCCGGAGGCCGCCGCGCTACTCGCCGGACAGCACCGTGCGCGCCGCCTCCCGCGCCTCCTCCGCCGTGTCCGCGGCCCTCGCCGCGGACGCCGCCCGTTCGCACTGCGCGAGCGTGTGCTTCGCCAGCGTCGCCCGCACGTACGGGATCGCCGACGCACCCATGGACAGCGAGGTCACCCCCAGCCCCGTCAGCACACACGCCAGCAGCGGATCGGAGGCCGCCTCGCCGCACACGCCGCAGCTCTTGCCCTCCGCCTTGGCGCCCTCCGCCGCGAAGGCCACGAGGTCCAGCAGCGCCGGCTGCCACGGGTCCTGCAGCCGGGACACCGCCCCCACCTCGCGGTCGGCCGCGAAGGCGTACTGCGCCAGGTCGTTGGTGCCCAGCGAGAGGAACTCGACCTCCTGCAGGATCGCCCGCGACCGCAGCGCCGCCGCCGGGATCTCCACCATGGCGCCCGCCTTCGCGGGCAGTCCGGCGTCCCGGCAGGCCGCCGCGAAGTCCGCGGCGTCCCTGCGGTCCGCCACCATCGGCGCCATCACCTCGAGGTAGACCGGCAGCCCGGCCGCCGCCTTGGACAGCGCCGTCAGCTGCGTGCGCAGCACCTCGGGGTGGGCCAGCAGCGAGCGCAGCCCGCGGACGCCGAGGGCCGGGTTCGGCTCGTCGGCGGGGGTGAGGAACTCCAGCGGCTTGTCGGCGCCCGCGTCCAGCACGCGCACGACCACCCGCCCCTCCGGGAACGCCTCCAGCACCTTGCGGTACGCCTCGACCTGCGCCTGCTCGGACGGCGCCGTGCCGCCGCCGTCCAGGAACAGGAACTCGGTGCGGAACAGGCCCACGCCCTCCGCCCCCGCCGCCACGGCCGCCGGCACGTCCGCCGGCCCGCCGACGTTCGCCAGCAGCGGCACCTTGTGCCCGTCGGAGGTGGCCCCCGGTCCGGTGGCGGCCGCCAGCGCCGCCTTGCGCTCCGCCGCCGTCTGCTCCAGCTCCGCACGCGTGTCGGGGCCGGGCTCGACGAACACCTCCCCGGTCGACCCGTCGACGGCCACGACCGTGCCCTCGGCCAGCTCCCCGGCGCCCGGCAGCGCCACCACGGCCGGCACGCCCAGCGCGCGGGCGAGGATCGCACTGTGGCTGGTCGGCCCGCCCTCCTCGGTGACGAAGCCGAGGACCAGCGAGGGGTCGAGGAGAGCGGTGTCGGCGGGCGCCAGGTCGCGGGCGATCAGGACGTACGGCTCGTCGCTGTCCGGCACGCCGGGCATCGGCACGCCGAGCAGCCGGGCCACGATCCGGTTGCGTACGTCGTCCAGGTCGGCGACCCGCCCGGCCATGTACTCGCCGGCTCCGGCGAGCAGCTCGCGGTACGCCGCGAAGGCGTCGTACGCGGCGCGCTCGGCGGAGGAGCCGACCGCGATCCGCCGCTCCACGTCCGCCGCCAGCTCCGGATCCTGCGCGATCATGGCCTGCGCCGTCAGCACGGCCTGCGCCTCGCCGCCGGCCAGGTTGCCGCGCGCCGTCAGGTCGGCGGCGACCGCCTCCACGGCCTTGCGCACCCGTTCCTGCTCGCGCGGTGCCTCCGCGGCGGGAATCTGCTTCGCCGGCGGTTCGAGCACCGCCGTGCCCATGTGCCGGGCCTCGCCGATCGCCACCCCGTGGCTCACGCCGACGCCTCGCAGGGTCGTCTCCATGTCACCAGTCTTCCGCAAGTGCGCGGTGGCGTCCCGCCGCGGGTGTCGTACGCACTCGGGCCGCAGTGCCGGGGCCCGCCGGATGTCACCGCCAGCTGAACAGCGGTTCGCCGACCTTGACCGCCCCACCCTGCGCCACCTCGGACAACGCGCCCTCGGCCGCCTCCAGGGCCACCACCGGCGAGATCGGTGACTTGCCGGCCTCCTCGACGGCCGCGGTGTCCCAGCGGACCACCGGCTGCCCGCGCGTCACCCGGTCGCCCTTGGCGACCAGCAGCTCGAAGCCCTCACCGGCCAGCTGCACGGTGTCGATGCCGAGGTGGGTGAGCACGCCGTGCCCGTCGTCGTCCACGACGACGAAGGCGTGCGGGTGCAGGGAGACCACCAGCCCGTCGACCGGCGCGACCGCCTCGGCGGGCCCGCGCTCGGGGTCCACCGCGGTACCGGGACCGACCATCGCCCCGGAGAAGACCGGGTCGGGTACGGCGGCGAGCCCGATGGCGCGGCCGGTGAGCGGGGACGAGACTTGAGTCATGCCGGGGCCTTTCGGAAACAGCGGGGGGCCGGCGCCGCCCGCGTCCGTGGGGGCCGCGCCGCTCCTGAAGCCTAACCAATCGGAACTTGACGTTCCGCACCGAGTGGAGCCAACCGGGGCGCACCCCCGTCCCGCCCCCGGAGCGGCCCCCGGCCCCCGCCCCGGCCCGGCCTGCGCGCGGGCGCGGGCCCGGCGGCGGGTAAGGTCGGAACGCATCGTCGGCTCATCTGGCGGAACTGGCGGGACTGGCGGTATCGGACGGGGAGGCAGGCGGGTGGAGGTCCAGGAGACGGCGGCATCGGCGGACCGGATCTTCACTGTTCCCAACCTCCTCAGCATGGCCCGGCTCGTCCTGGTGCCCGTCTTCCTGTGGCTGATCCTGTGGCCCGAGTTCGGCGGCCCGAACGCGGACGGCTGGGCGCTGGCGATCCTGGCGTTCAGCGGCGTCAGCGACTATCTGGACGGCAAGCTCGCCCGGCGCTGGAACCAGGTCTCGGACCTCGGCCGCATCCTGGACCCGGCCGCCGACCGGCTCTACATCCTGGCCACGCTCGTCGGCCTGACCTGGCGGGGAATCCTGCCGCTGTGGCTGACCGTCCTGCTGCTGGCCCGCGACGCGGTCGTCGGCGCGGCCGTCTGGATGCTCGGCCGCCACGGCTACCCGCCGCCGCAGGTCAACTTCCTGGGCAAGTCCGCCACCTTCTGTCTGATGTACGCCTTCCCCCTGCTGCTCCTCAGTGACGCAAGTGGATGGCTCTCGTCACTCTCTGCTATTTTCGGATGGGCGTTCGCCGGCTGGGGTACAGCGCTGTACTGGTGGGCCGGCGGTCTCTACCTCATCCAGGTACGCCGTCTCATCCGAAGGGACGCCCGCGCGGACACCACCCCTGACTAGGCGGCAGCCGGCATCGCCGTCTCACGCCCAAGGAGGACGCTTCCGATATGAAGGCCGTCGTGATGGCTGGGGGCGAAGGCACCCGCCTGCGCCCCATGACCGCGAGCATGCCCAAGCCCCTGCTGCCGGTGGTGAACCGGCCGATCATGGAGCACGTCCTGCGGCTACTCAAAAGCCACGGGCTGACGGAGACGGTGGTGACCGTCCAGTTCCTCGCCTCCCTCGTGCGGAACTACTTCGGGGACGGCGAGGAACTGGGCATGGAGCTGACGTACGCCAACGAGGACCGCCCGCTGGGCACCGCGGGCAGCGTGAAGAACGCCGAGGAGGCGCTCAAGGACGACTCGTTCCTGGTCATCTCCGGGGACGCGCTCACGGACTTCGACCTCACCGACCTGATCGCGTTCCACCGCGAGAAGGGCGCGCTGGTCACCGTCTGCCTCACCCGCGTGCCCAACCCGCTGGAGTTCGGCATCACCATCGTCGACGAGGAGGGCCGGGTCGAGCGTTTCCTGGAGAAGCCCACCTGGGGCCAGGTCTTCTCGGACACGGTCAACACCGGGATCTACGTGATGGAGCCCGAGGTCTTCGACTACGTCGAGGCGGACACCTCCGTCGACTGGTCCGGCGACGTCTTCCCGCGGCTGATGAAGGACGGCAAGCCCGTCTACGGCTACGTGGCCGAGGGCTACTGGGAGGACGTCGGCACCCACGAGAGTTACGTCAAGGCCCAGGCGGACGTGCTGGAGGGCAAGGTCGGCATCGACCTCGACGGCTTCGAGATCTCGCCCGGCGTCTGGGTCGCCGAGGGTGCCGAGGTCCACCCCGAGGCCGTGCTCCGCGGCCCGCTCTACATCGGCGACTACGCGAAGGTCGAGCAGGGCGCCGAGGTCCGCGAGCACTCGGTCCTGGGCTCCAACGTCGTCGTCAAGCAGGGCGCGTTCCTGCACCGCGCCGTCATCCACGACAACGTCTACATCGGCGGCCACAGCAACCTCCGCGGCTGCGTCATCGGCAAGAACACCGACGTCATGCGCGCCGCGCGGATCGAGGACGGCGCCGTCATCGGGGACGAGTGCCTGATCGAAGAAGAATCGATCATCCAGGGCAATGTGCGCGTCTACCCCTTCAAGACCATCGAAGCGGGCGCGTTCGTCAACACCTCGGTGATCTGGGAGTCGCGCGGGCAGGCCCACCTCTTCGGCCCCCGCGGCGTCTCCGGCATCCTCAACGTCGAGATCACGCCCGAACTCGCCGTCCGGCTGGCCGGTGCCTACGCCACCACCCTGAAGAAGGGCTCCACCGTCACCACCGCGCGCGACCACTCCCGCGGCGCCCGGGCGCTCAAGCGCGCGGTGATCTCCGCGCTGCAGGCCAGCGCCATCGACGTACGCGACCTGGAGAACGTGCCGCTGCCGGTGGCGCGGCAGCAGACCGCCCGCGGCAGCGCCGGCGGCATCATGATCCGTACCACCCCCGGCGTGCAGGACTCCGTCGACATCATGTTCCTCGACGAGCGCGGCGCCGACCTCTCCCAGGCCGCGCAGCGCAAGCTCGACCGGGTCTACGCCCGCCAGGAGTACCGCCGCGCGTTCCCCGGCGAGATCGGCGACCTCACCTTCCCCGCCAGCGTCTTCGGCTCGTACACCGGCTCGCTGCTGCGCGCCGTGGACACCGGCGGCATCGCCGAGGCCGGGCTGAAGGTCGTCGTCGACGCCTCCCACGGCAGCGCCGGCCTGGTGCTCCCGAGCCTCCTCGGCCGCGTCGGCGTCGACGCGCTGACCATCAACCCGGGTCTGGACGAGTCCCGGCCCACCGAGACGCCGCAGGCCCGGCGCGCCGGACTCGTCCGCCTCGGCGAGATCGTGGCCTCCGCCCGCGCCGCCTTCGGCGTGCGCTTCGACCCCGTCGGCGAGCGCATCTCGCTGGTCGACGAGAAGGGCCGGATCATCGAGGACGACCGGGCGCTGCTCGTCATGCTGGACCTGGTCGCGGCGGAGCGGCGCAGCGGCCGCGTGGCGCTGCCGGTGACGACGACGCGCATCGCCGAGCAGGTGGCCGCGTACCACGGCACGCAGGTGGAGTGGACGACGACGTCGCCCGACGACCTGGCCCGGGTGGCGCGCATGGACGGCACCGTCTTCGGCGGCGACGGCCGCGGCGGCTTCATCATCCCGGAGTTCTCCTCCGTCTTCGACGGCGCCGCCGCCTTCTCCCGGCTCACCGGCCTGGTCGCACGCACGCAGCTCACCCTCAGCCAGATCGACGCCCGCATCCCGCGCGCCCACGTGCTGCGCCGGGACCTGGCCACCCCGTGGGCCGTCAAGGGCATGGTCATGCGCCGCGTGGTGGAGGCCGCGGGCTCCCGGGACGTCGACACCACCGACGGCGTGCGCGTGGTGGAGGCCGACGGCCGCTGGGTGCTGGTGCTGCCGGCCCGCGCCGAGGCGGTCACGCACCTGTGGGCCGAGGGCCCCGACGAGGCGTCCGCCGAGGCCCTGCTCGACGAGTGGGCTGCAGTTGTCGACGGAGGCGTCGACGGCGGCGGCGACGGGGCCGGGGACGGGAGCGGCGACTGACGCGGGCACAGCGGAGCGAGAGTTCACCCAACCCAGGGGTCGCGGCACCGTAGGGCCCGGGGGCGTGCAACTATGTCCGGCATGCCGCAGCAGCCCCCCGAACGGAGCAGCGCACCGGCACGCCCCCGTCCGGACGCCTCCATGTCGCTGCTGACCCGGCTGATGGACCACAGCCTGGACGACGGGTACGCCGAGGCCGCCGCGCGCCACGGCACCCGCCCGCGCGGCGAGCGGCTGCCGCAGCTCCTGCGCGGGCGGGCCTGGCTGGCCGCCGGCCTGGTGCTCACCGCGCTGGTCCTCACCGTCGGCGCCGCCGAGGCGCGGATCGAGGCCCCGGACCTCGCCCGCGAGCGCGAGGAGCTGATCGACCGGGTCGAGGACCGCACCGCCGCCGTGGACGACCTCGACCGCACGATCGAGCAGCTGCACGAGGAGGTGGCCGACCGGCAGCGCGAGGCGCTGGCGGAGCCCGGGAGCGACCGGGCGGCCCTGCTCGCGCTGCTGGCCGGCGCGGACGAGGCCGAGGGCCCCGGCGTACGCCTGGTGGTGGACGACGCCGCCGACGCCGGCACCGGCGGGACCGGCGGCCCGCGCAGCCCGACGAGCTTCGCGGACGACGGCCGGGTACGCGACCGCGACCTGCAGCGCATCGTCAACGGGCTCTGGCTCGCCGGCGCCGAGGCGGTCTCCGTCAACGGCCGCCGGCTCACCGCGCTCTCCGCGATCCGCGCGGCCGGGGACGCCATCCTGGTCGACAACCGCCCGCTGGCGCCGCCGTACACCGTGCTGGCGATCGGCGACGGCGAGCGGCTGCTGGAGCGGTTCCGGGAGAACGCCGACGGCCGCTACCTGGACGCGCTCCAGGACAACTACGGCATCAGGGCCGGCCTCTCCGTGCGCAACGACCTCCGGCTCCCGGCCGCCGCCGGCCTGTCCGTACGCCACGCAGAACCGAAGGAGAACAACCCCTCGTGATCGCCGTACTGGGTCTCGTGGCGGGAATCGTCATGGGCCTCGTCGTCCAGCCCGTGGTGCCGGCGGGCCTGGAGCCGTACCTGCCCATCGCCGTCGTCGCCGCGCTCGACGCGGTCTTCGGCGCGCTGCGGGCCATGCTCGACGGGATCTTCGACGACAAGGTCTTCGTGGTGTCGTTCCTCTCGAACGTCGTCGTGGCCGCGCTGATCGTCTTCCTGGGCGACAAGCTGGGCGTCGGCGCGCAGCTGTCGACGGGCGTCGTGGTGGTGCTCGGCATCCGGATCTTCTCCAACGCCGCCGCCATCCGGCGGCACGTCTTCCAGGCGTGATGCCCGTGTCCGACGAGACCCCGCCGCACTCCCCGCGCCCCGGCGACCCGCCCGCCGCGTACCCGGAGGGCACGCCCGGCGCGCCGTCCGCGCCGCCGCACCGGCCCTCCGTACCGCGACCGCCCGTACAGCGGCGGCCGCCCCCGCCGCAGCCGCCCCCCGGGCCCCCGCCCGAGCGCGCCGCGTCCCCCGCGCCGCCGCCCGCCGCGCCCGAACCCCGGCCGGGCGCCGGCCGGCGCCGCCTGGTCGACGCGGTGTGGCCGCCCCGGCTGACCCGCTCGCAGCTGATCGTCGCCCTGCTGCTGTTCGTGCTCGGCCTGGGCCTGGCCATCCAGGTCCGCTCCACCGGCGAGTCCAGCGCGCTGCGCGGCGCCCGGCAGGAAGACCTCGTCCGCATCCTCGACGAGCTGGACGACCGCACCCAGCGGCTGGAGGACGAGCGCGAGCGCCTGGAGGACCAGAAGGCGGAGCTGGAGAACAGCTCCGACCGGGCGGAGGAGGCGCGCCGGCAGACGGAGGCCAAGGAGCGCGAGCTGGGCGTGCTGGCCGGCACCGTCGCCGCCGAGGGGCCGGGGATCGAGATCACCGTCCGCGGCCCGGAGGGCGCGGTCGAGGCGGACATGCTCCTCGACACCATCCAGGAGCTGCGCGCGGCCGGCGCCGAGGCGATCCAGATCAACGGCGTGCGCGTGGTCGCGGGTACGCACTTCGCCGACGCCGGGGAGAACGACGTGGCGATCGACGGCCGCCGCGTCTCCCAGCCGTACGTCTTCCGCGTGATCGGCCGGGCCGAGGACCTGGAGCCCGCGCTGAACATCCCCGGTGGGGTGGTTCAGACCATGGAGGAGGAGCAGGCTACGGTGTCCATCGAGCCCCGGGACACCGTCATCGTGGACGCCTTGCGGCGGGCGAAGCGGCCTGACTACGCTCGGTCGTCGTCGTGACCTCTGGGTTACGGGGGGGTCGACGCATCGGTTGCGGTCGCGTAGGGGAAACTGTCCGGGGGTTGTGGACGTTCAGTGAATGTCCGGTGCCGCTGATGCGCGTGTCGAGTGACCTGCTCGAACATGGGCCTGTCCGACGGTCAAGGGGAAATCGCCCGTGAAGTTGTTCGCTAAGTTGTTCGGGAGGGGCTCGGCGGAACGGCCGGGTCGGCACCGCGCCGCGTCCCAGGGCGGCGAGGCCGGCGAGCGTGCCTTGTACCGCGATCAGGCGCCTCCGCCGTCCGGCGACATTTCGGGTGGTCAGGGCGAGTCTTATGTTGACCCTGCCGCGGCGGGCCGCATAGGTTTCGGGGAACCATCAACCTCGAGTGCGGGTGGAGGGTTCGGCTCGGACCCGCATGCGCCCGATGCCGCCGCGGGCGTTCCGCAGCAGGAGGGTCAGTCCATGGACCTGCCGGTATGCAACAGGTGCGGAGCCCGCAACGCGCAGGCGAGCCGGTTCTGCTCCAACTGCGGCGCCCCGCTGCGGGCCGGTGCGTCCGAGCGCCCGTCGGAGACCACCACCACGATCTCCATCTCGGGCCTTGAGGCCTACGAGGCCGAGGTCGCCGCCGGCGGCGGCCAGACGCTGCCCCCGCTGTCGCCCGAGGCGCAGGCGGCCGTCGACGCGCTGCCGCCCGGTTCCGCGCTGCTCGTCGTCCGCCGCGGCCCGAACTCCGGCGCCCGCTTCCTGCTGGACAGCGAGCTGACCACCGTCGGGCGCCACCCGCAGAGCGACATCTTCCTGGACGACGTCACGGTCTCCCGGCGGCACGTGGAGTTCCGCCGGATGCCGGACGGACGGTTCTCCGTCTCCGACGTCGGCAGCCTCAACGGCACGTACGTCAACCGCGAGCGGATCGACGAGGCCGAGCTGACCAGCGGGGACGAGGTGCAGATCGGAAAGTTCCGGCTGGTGTTCTTCCCCAGCCGGCACGCCGCCTGACCTGGCGGGAGAAGACGACCACGGGACGGAAGCGATGGGCGACACCCCGAGGGGCGGCACCGCCGCCCCGGAAGCGGACCGGCCGGACCGCGGCCGGGCGCGCGACCGGCAGCTGAGCATCGGGGGCGTCCTCGCCGTGCTGCGCGAGGAGTTTCCCGAGGTCACCATCTCCAAGATCCGCTTCCTGGAGTCCGAGGGGCTCGTGGAGCCGCGGCGCTCGCCGGGCGGCTACCGCAAGTTCGGCGCCGCGGACGTCGAGCGGCTCGCCCGGGTCCTGCGGCTGCAGCGGGACCACTACCTGCCGCTCAAGGTCATCCGCGAGCAGCTGGACGCCGAGCCCGCGGACAGCGCCCCCGCCGGTGCCGCGGCGGCGCCCCACGATCCCCGTGTCGACCGCGCCGCGCTCCTGCGCACCGCCGCCGTCGGCGAGGAGGAGCTGGCGTCCTGGGAGGAGTTCGGGCTTGTCGCCGCGGACGCCGACGGGCTCTACGACGCGGACGCCGCCGCCGTGGCCCGCCTCGTCGCCGAGCTGGGCAGCTACGGGCTGCAGGCGCGCCACCTGCGCGGTCTGAAGGCCGCCGCGGACCGCGACGCCGGCCTGGTCGAACAGGTCGTCGGCCCGCTGCGGCGGCACCGCAGCCCGCAGACGCGGGCGCACGCGGAATCCACCGCAGAACGCCTGATCGAGCTGTCCGCGCGGCTGCACGCGACCCTCGTACGGTCCTCGCTGCGGGTCTCCGGCGGCTGACCGGTCCGGTGCCCGACTACCCAAAACCGCCGGGGTCGGCCTAGGGTTGCTGTGTGAACGAGCTCGACGTTGTGGGTGTCCGGGTGGAAATGCCCTCGAACCAACCGATCGTTCTCCTGCGTGAAGTGGGCGGCGACCGGTACCTCCCCATCTGGATCGGTCCGGGGGAGGCGACGGCGATCGCCTTCGCACAGCAGGGCATGACCCCCGCACGCCCGCTGACCCATGACCTCTTCAAGAACGTGCTGGACGCCGTCGGCCAGGAGCTCGCCGAGGTGCGGATCACCGACCTGCGGGAAGGCGTGTTCTACGCCGAGCTGGTGTTCGCCGGCGGCACCGAGGTCAGCGCCCGCCCGTCGGACGCCATCGCGCTCGCCCTGCGCACCGGCACGCCGATCTACGGCAGCGAAGGAGTGCTCAACGACGCCGGTATCTCGATCCCGGACGAGCAGGAGGACGAGGTGGAGAAGTTCCGCGAGTTCCTCGACCAGATCACGCCCGAGGACTTCGGCACCAACCAGTGACCGCCGCCCGCGGTAGCCCGCCCGGCCCTACCGCACGGGCGCCGGGGGCAAACCACCCGTAGGGTGATGAGCACCCGGCGTGCCCCGTGTGGCGTTCGTTGACGCGCCCGGGGCGACTGCCTACCGTCGGGAGGCAGGTCAGGGAGCGGGAGGTCGGCGTGGTGGTCACGGGCGGCGAGAGATCGGCCGGAGGGGGCGGACCAGTTCCGCTTCACGGTCCCGGCGCGGATCCCGCGAGGCAGCCGCAGGGCGCCTCCGCGGACCCCGACGAGGTCGGCTACCGGGGGCCCGCCGCGTGCGCCGCGGCCGGCATCACCTACCGCCAGCTCGACTACTGGGCCCGCACGGGCCTGGTCGAGCCCGGCGTCCGGCCCGCGCACGGCTCGGGCACCCAGCGGCTGTACGGGGCCCGCGACGTCGTCGTACTCAAGATCGTCAAACGGCTGCTGGACGCCGGTGTCTCGCTGCAGAGCATCCGGACGGCCGTACGGCACCTGCGCGCCGCCGACGCGGCGGACCTGCGGCGGATGACGCTCATCAGCGACGGGGCCACCGTCTACGAGTGCACGTCCCCGCACGAGGTCGTGGAGCTGCTGGAGGGCGGCCAGGGCATCTTCGGCATCGCCGTCGGCGTGGTCTTCAGCGACGTGCAGGCGGCTCTCGCGCAGCTGCACGCGGAGCGCGTCGACACCGGCGAGACGCTGGTGGGGCACAACGCCGCCGACGAGCTGGCGCGCCGCCGCAGCCGCGCCGGCTGACGCCCGGTCCGTACCGCCCGTACGGCGCCGGCACCACCGGCCCGTACGTCGCCGGCACGGTCGGCGCACGGGCGCCGGCGGGCCGATGTCGTACCCATGGGGGACCATCGCGGTGTGAGAAGCGCGCCGTCCGTCCTGCACCTGGACATGGACGCGTTCTACGCCGCCGTCGAGCAGGCCGCCAAGCCGAGCCTGGCGGGCAAGGCCGTGATCGTCGGCGGCCTCGGCCCGCGCGGCGTGGTGTCCACCGCGTCGTACGAGGCCCGCGTCTTCGGGGTGCACTCGGCGATGGCCATGGGCATGGCCCGGCGGCTCTGCCCCAACGCCGCCTTCCTCGTCCCGCGCTTCCGGCTCTACCAGCAGGTCAGCGGCCAGGTCATGGAGCTGCTCGGGGAGCTGTCGCCGCTGGTGGAGCCGCTGAGCCTGGACGAGGCGTTCGTCGACCTGGAAGCCGGCGGCACACCGCCCGACCAGGACGCGCTGCGGGGAGTGGCCGAGCGGCTGCGCGCGGACATCCGCGGCGTCACCGGCCTGACCGGGTCCGTCGGGCTCGCCGCCTCCAAGATGCTCGCCAAGGTCGCCTCCGAGCTGGCCAAGCCGGACGGGCTGGTCGTGGTCCCGCCGGGCGGCGAGCGGGCGCTGCTGGGGCCCATGAGCGTGCGTACGCTGCCCGGCGTGGGCCCCGCGACGGCGGACACGCTGCGCCGGGCCGGCATCACCACGGTCGCGGAGGTGACGGAGGCCGGCGAGGACGAGATGGTGCGGCTGCTGGGCAGGGCGCACGGCACCGGGATCCACGTCATGGCGCTGGGCCGGGACGAGCGGCCGGTGGTCGCGGACCGGGACGCCAAGTCCGTCTCCGTCGAGGACACCTTCGACGTCGACCTCACCGACCGGATCCGCATCCGCACGGAGGTCGGGCGGCTGGCGCGGCGGTGCGTGGAGCGGCTGCGCCGCGCGGGGCGCTCCGGCCGCACGGTGGTCCTGAAGGTCCGGCGGTACGACTTCGCCACCCTCACCCGCTCCGAGACGCTGCGCGGGCCCACCGACGACCCGGCCGTGGTCACCGAGGCGGCGCTGCGGCTGCTGGACGGGGTGGAGACGGCCGCCGGGGTGCGGCTGCTGGGCGTCGGCGTGAGCGGTCTGGCGGACTTCACACAGGAGGACCTGTTCGCGCAGTCCGGTCAGGCCCCGGAGGTGCAGCACGGGCCGGTGGACGCCGACGGCCCGGTGGCGCTGCCGCCGCCCGCCCCGCCCGCGCCTCCCGGGCCGCCCGCCGCGGCGGAGCCGGAGCCGGCCGCTCCGCGCTGGCTGCCGGGTCTTGACGTGCGGCACGCCGAGCACGGCCCCGGCTGGGTGCAGGGCAGCGGCGTGGGCCGGGTCACGGTGCGGTTCGAGGTGCCGGGCTCGAAGCCCGGGCGGGTGCGCACGTTCGCCGCCGACGACCCGGCGCTGGAGCCGGCGGACCCGCTGCCGCTGGTGCCCGGCGGCTGATCAGTCGTCCGGCCCGGCGACCTCGCCGAAGTCGCGGTCCCGGGGCTGCGGCTCCTGCCCCTGCCCGTGCGAGGGGGCCTTGGCCACGTCCGGCGGCAGCGCCAGCCCGTAGTGGTGGTAGAGCTGCAGCTCCTGCCCGGGGGAGAGGTGCCGCCCGACGCCGAAGCCCGGCGCGGCCTTGATCAGCTCCCGGTCGTAGGGCACCCGCAGCCCCTCGTCGGCCAGCTCGCTCGGCCCCAGCGGCACGAACGCGTCACGGTGGAACAGGCCCGTGCGCACCGCCGCCCACTGCGGGGTGCCGGTGGCGTCGTCGAGGTACACCTCGTCGACGGTCCCGAGCTTCTCGCCGCTGCTGTCGTACGCGCGCACGCCGATCAGGCTCCGGGGGTCGATGTCGGTCTGCACGGTGCCTCCCACGTCTCGTCACAGCTCCCGCTGCCTCCACGTAACGGCACAACGCGCCCCGCGGCCACTCGGCGGGCGCCGCAGGGCGCGCCGGCGTACGCGCCCGCATCGGGCTGCGCGGGGGCGTGCGCTGGTACGCTGACCGTGGCTGCAGACCCCGTGCGGGAGAGTCCTCCGCCCGCCAGACGGAGGCGCCGAAGGAGCAACTCCTCCCCGGAATCTCTCAGGCCCCCGTACCGCACGGACGAGGTCACTCTGGAAAGCAGGGCGGGCCGCACGCGGCCCCTCCTCACCGACGGTGCAAGCCGGCGCCCCGAAGCGGGCCGGCGGTGAAGCTCTCAGGTCCGGATGACAGAGGGGGAGGCCGTACGGGTGCCCGGCACAGGGGCATCCGCGAAGGTCCGTGCGACCAGGAGGCCCCTTGTCCGAGACGAACGCCCACCGCATCCCGCTTTCCGCCCTGGAGCGCGGCGCCCCCTTCGAGCAGCGGCACATCGGCCCGGACGCGGGTGACCGGGCCAAGATGCTCGCCCAGGTCGGATACGGCTCGCTGGACGAGCTGACCGACGCCGCCGTACCCGGTCCGATCAAGGGCACCGGCGGCTTCTCGCTGCCGGCGGCCCGCTCCGAGGCCGAGGTGCTGGCCGAACTGCGCGGGCTGGCCGCGCGCAACGAGGTGCTGACCTCCATGATCGGCCTGGGCTACCACGGCACCCACACGCCGCCCGTCATCCTGCGCAACGTCATGGAGAACCCCGCCTGGTACACGGCGTACACGCCGTACCAGCCGGAGATATCCCAGGGCCGGCTGGAGGCGCTCCTCAACTTCCAGACCGTCGTCGCCGACCTCACCGGGCTGCCCACCGCCGGCGCCTCCCTGCTCGACGAGGGCACCGCCGCCGCCGAGGCGATGGCGCTGTCCCGGCGCGTCGGCAAGGTCAGGGACGGCGTCTTCCTGGTCGACGCCGAGACCCTGCCGCAGACCCTCGCGGTGCTGCGCACCCGCGCCGAGCCGACCGGCGTCGAGGTCGTCGTCGCCGACCTCGCCGACGGTGTTCCCGCGGAGGTCGCGGAGCGCGGCGTGTTCGGCGTGCTGCTGCAGTATCCGGGCGCCTCCGGTGTCGTACGCGACCTCACGCCCGTCATCGAGCGGGCGCACGAGCTGGGCGCCGTCGTCACCGTCGCCGCCGACCTGCTCGCGCTCACCCTGCTGACCTCGCCCGGCGCGCTCGGCGCCGACATCGCGGTCGGCTCCAGCCAGCGCTTCGGCGTCCCGATGGGCTTCGGCGGGCCGCACGCCGGCTACATGTCCGTGCGCTCGACGTTCGCGCGCAGCCTGCCCGGGCGGCTGGTCGGCGTCTCCAGGGACGCGGACGGCGCGCAGGCGTACCGGCTGGCGCTGCAGACGCGCGAGCAGCACATCCGCCGCGAGAGGGCCACCAGCAACATCTGCACCGCGCAGGTGCTGCTCGCCGTGATGGCCTCGATGTACGCCGTCTACCACGGCCCCGAGGGACTGGCGGCCATCGCCCGGCGCACCCACCGCTACGCCGCGGTCCTCGCCGCGGGCCTCAGGGCCGGCGGCGCCGACGTGGTGCACGACGCGTTCTTCGACACCGTCACCGTCCGCGTCCCCGGCCGGGCCGCCGAGGTCACCGCCCGCGCCCGCAACGCCGGCGTCAACCTCCGCCTCGCCGACGCCGACCACGTCGGCATCTCCTGCGACGAGACCACCGTCCGCGACCATCTGGCCGTCGTCTGGGACGCGTTCGGGATCGCCGGGCAGGACGTGGCGGCGCTGGACGCGGCGACCGCCGACGCGCTGCCCGCCGGGCTGCTGCGCGCCGGCGAGTACCTGACCCACCCGGTCTTCCACCGACACCGCTCCGAGACCGCCCTGCTGCGCTACCTGCGCACGCTCGCCGACCGGGACTACGCGCTGGACCGCGGCATGATCCCGCTCGGCTCCTGCACCATGAAGCTCAACGCGACCGCCGAGATGGAGGCCGTGACCTGGCCGGAGTTCGCCGGCCTGCACCCCTTCGCGCCCGCCGACCAGGCCGAGGGCTACCTGACCCTGATCCACGAGCTGGAGGACGGCCTGGCCGCCGTCACCGGCTACGACAAGGTCTCCCTGCAGCCCAACGCCGGCTCCCAGGGCGAGCTGGCGGGCCTGCTGGCGGTACGGGCGTACCACCGCGCGAACGGCGACGAGCGCCGCACCGTCTGCCTCATCCCGTCCTCCGCGCACGGCACCAACGCCGCCTCCGCCGTGATGGCCGGCATGCGGGTCGTGGTCGTCAAGACCGCGGAGAACGGCGAGGTGGACGCGGCGGACCTGCGCGCGAAGATCGAGCAGCACGGCGACGAACTGGCCGTGCTCATGGTCACCTACCCCTCCACGCACGGCGTGTTCGAGGAGCACATCACGGAGATCTGCGACGCCGTGCACGCCGCGGGCGGCCAGGTGTACGTGGACGGGGCCAACCTCAACGCGCTCGTCGGCCTCGCCGGGCCGGGGAAGTTCGGCGGCGACGTCTCGCATTTGAACCTGCACAAGACGTTCTGCATCCCGCACGGGGGCGGCGGCCCCGGCGTCGGCCCGGTCGCGGTCCGCGAGCACCTCGCGCCGTACCTGCCGAACCACCCGCTGCAGCCCGCCGCCGGGCCGGAGACGGGCGTCGGCCCGGTCTCCGCGGCGCCGTGGGGCTCGGCCGGCATCCTGCCCATCTCGTGGGCGTACATGAAGCTCATGGGCGAGGACGGCCTGCGCCGCGCCAGCCAGGTCGCGGTGCTCGGCGCCAACTACCTGGCCAAGCGGCTGGAGCCGCACTACCCGGTGCTGTACACCGGCCCGGGCGGGCTTGTCGCGCACGAGTGCATCGTCGACGTACGGCCGCTGACCAAGGCGACCGGGGTGTCCATCGACGACGTGGCCAAGCGCCTGATCGACTACGGCTTCCACGCCCCCACGATGTCGTTCCCGGTGGCGGGGACGCTGATGATCGAGCCGACCGAGAGCGAGGACTTGGCCGAACTCGACCGGTTCTGCGAGGCGATGATCGCGATCCGCCGCGAGATCGAGCGGGTCGCCACGGGGGAGTGGGACAAGGAAGACAACCCGCTGGTCGGCGCGCCGCACACCGCGGCGCAGCTGGCGGGGGAGTGGCAGCACCCCTACGGGCGGGACGAGGCCGTCTTCCCGGCCGGGGTGAGCCCGGCGGACAAGTACTGGCCGCCGGTGCGCCGGATCGACGGCGCCTACGGCGACCGCAACCTGGTGTGCTCCTGCCCCCCGCTGGACGAATACGACGCCTGACGTACCGCCTTGGACGTACCGCACCCGGCCCGGCGGCTCCCCGCCGGGCCGGTGCCGTGCGGGGCGCGCGCGGGTACGGGCGACCGCCCCCGGCGCGCGCCGACCGGCGCTGCCGGGTCGGCCGCTCAGGCCGCGGCGGTCACGTCGTCGGCGTTGGGCGACCGGTGCGGCGCGATGATCCGCCCGTCGGGAAGCAGCTCGCCGGTGTCCTCGAACAGCAGAACGCCGTTGCAGAGCAGGCTCCAGCCCTGCTCCGGGTGGTGCGCCACCGGGCGCGCCGCCTCCCGGTCGGTGGACTGGGCGGACGGGCAGGGTGGCTGGTGCTGGCACATGGCTGGGTTCTCTCGCTGGTTCCTGGTCTCGGTCCTGCGGTCTGCAGATGTCATCGCCGCCCCCGTGTCGACTCGTTCCGCAACCAGTGTTCCCCCGCGAGCGTCAATCCGCAGGGATTTACCGGCAGGTGGTCTCCGGGGCAGAAGACGCATCACCCTCGCGGGCGGTTGCTCGGTGCCGGACCATCCTTTCGGGCGGTGCGCCCGCGGGAGTGGACTAGTCCACAGCGGTGATCAGACCGTGACCTCGCCGTGATCAGGCGGAGGAGCCCAGCAGCCGCGCCGCCGCGAGCCGGTCGCGCAGCGCGGGCAGCAGGTCGCCGGCGCGGTGCGCGCGGTGCGCGCTGATGCCGGGCGGCGCGGGCGCCAGCGGCACCAGCAGGTCCGCCGGGTCGACCGCGCCCGACTCGGGTGCGGCGCCGGGGTCGGTGCGCAGCCAGAGCGTGACCATGTACAGCTCGGGCACGGACAGCAGCCGCGGCTGCACGCGGGCGGTCAGCGACTCGGCCTGGCGCAGGGCGCGTTGGGTGGAGGCGACGTACGGCCCCTCGGAGAAGTGCGAGAACGCCCAGCCGTCGGGGGTGATCCGCGCCTCCGCGGCGGCGACGACGCGGCCCTCGGCGGCGAGGTGGAACCGCCAGCCGGTGAGGGCCGCGTGCGGCGGGCCGTCCCCGGCTCCGACACCGTCCAGGACGTGGACGGGCAGCGGGTCCGTGGCGCCCGCCGGGCCGGTCGCCAACGCGGGTGCGAGCGTACGGGTCCCGCGCACCGCCGTCGGGGACTTCAGCGCGGCGTGGACGCTGCGCAGAGCCGGGGAGGGGGGCGTAAGGACGCTGAGCGGCATAAGGGGTCGCCTACCTTCGACAGACGTGGAGCAGAGCGGGGAGCGAGATGCGGACGGCGCTGTCTGCTAGCGGGGTCAGAGGGGACCGCATCCGTGTGAGGGCGCCAACTCTCTGCCTCGTCCGCGAATTTTATACGACAACCGGTGGCGGCCCTTCCGTCTTGGCGCTCCGGTGAAATTGGCAAGGGGATTCTCGGTCGGCTATTCTCTGGCCTTTTCCGGAAGATCGGCGGGAAATACCTGACGGACCCGGCGGCCGCCGTCGTGCGGGGTCGGCCGGATCTCGCCGGTGCGGGCGGTCAGCCGGCGAGCGGCGCGGCGCGTGCCCGGCGGTGCGCGGTTCGGAACGACTCCGTACGGCGCGGGGCGCTCAGCGTAGCCGACCCGCGGCGGTCGCGGGCATTAGGGATCGGCACGCCTGGGCATCATCCCGGGCAGCCGAGCCGAGGAGGAACCTCGATGGGCGAGAAGGCCGTGGCCGGCGGGTTCGACCTGTCCGACCGGCACCGCTATCGGCAGCGGCTCCGCGCGTGCCTCGCGGGGCTGGAGCGACTGCTGGAGGAGAAGAGATTCGACCGCCCGCAGAATCTGATGGGGCTGGAGATAGAGCTGAATCTCGTGGGCGGGGACGGCATGCCGCGCATGATGAACTCGGAAGTGCTGGAGCGCATTGCGAGCCCCGATTTCCAGACCGAACTGGCCCAGTTCAACCTGGAGGTCAACATCGCGCCCCACCGGCTCGCCGACCGGGTGCTCGACCAACTCGCCGAAGAGCTGCGCACCGGGCTGTGGTACGCCGACCGGCAGGCGCGCGAGGTGGACGCCGGGATCGTGATGATCGGCATCCTGCCGACGCTGACCGCCGCGGACCTGGTCTCCGCCAACCTCTCCGAGGTGGACCGCTACCACCTGCTGAACCAGCAGATACTCGCCGCGCGCGGCGAGGCGATCCGGCTCGACATGCGCGGGGTGGAGGAACTGACGTACACCACCGGCTCCATCGCCCCCGAGGCCGCCTGCACGTCCGTGCAGCTGCACCTGCAGGTCACCCCCGGGCGGTTCGCGGACGTCTGGAACGCCTCGCAGGCGGCGGCGGCCGTGCAGGTCGCGCTCGGCGCCAACGCCCCCTTCGTCTTCGGCCGCGAACTGCTGCGGGAGTCGCGGCCGGAGCTGTTCCTGCAGGCCACCGACACCCGGCCGCCGGAGCTGCGCGCGCAGGGCGTGCGCCCGCGTGCGTGGTTCGGCGAGCGGTGGGTCACCGAGCCGCTGGAGCTGTTCGAGGAGAACATCCGCTACTTCCCCGCGCTCCTGCCGCTGTGCTCGGACCAGGAGCCGCTGCAGGTGCTGGACGCGGGCGGGGTGCCGGAGCTGTCCGAGCTGGTGCTGCACAACGGCACCGTCTACCGCTGGAACCGGCCCGTGTACGACGTCGCCGGCGGCGTGCCGCACCTGCGGGTGGAGAACCGGGTGCTGCCCGCCGGGCCGACCGTCACCGACGTCGTCGCCAACGCGGCCTTCTACTACGGGCTGGTGCGCTCCCTCGCCGACGAACAGCGCCCGGTGTGGGGCCGGCTGCCCTTCGACGGGGCGGCGGCCAACTTCGCGGCGGCCTGCCGGGACGGCATCGACGCCACGCTGGTGTGGCCGGGCCGGCGGCGGCTCGGCGGCGTGGCGCGGGTGCCGGCGGCCCGGCTCGTACGGGACGAGCTGCTGCCCATGGCCGCCGCCGGGCTGGACGCCTGGGGCGTCGACCCCGCCGACCGGGACCGCTACCTCGGCGTCATCGAGGGGCGCTGCCGGCGGCGGGTCAACGGCGCCTCGTGGCAGTCGGCGGCCTACCACCGGGCGCTGGACCGCGGACTGGACCGGGGCGCGGCGCTGGCGGAGATGACGCGGCGGTACGTGGAGCTGACCCGCACCGAGGAGCCGGTGCACAACTGGCCGGTGGACTGACGGGCGCGGCGGGCGCGGGGCCGCCGGGGCGTACGGGAGCGCCGTCGTGGCTCAGGACAGCGCCGCCTTGGCGCCGGCGTCCGTCACCGCCCGCAGCAGCACCGCGTGGATCTCCTTCGGGTCGGTCACCCGGTACGACTCGCCCCCGACGGCCTTCGCGATCCGGTCGCACGCCCTGACGTCCGCGTCCGGCCCGATGCCGATGACGATCAGGCCCACCGGGCGCTCCGGGTCGGCCGTCTCACGCAGCCGCGCGGCCAGGTCCCCGGCGGAGATGCTGCCCGGGTCCTCGTTGGCGCCGTCGGTGAGCAGCACCACCGCGTTGAAGCGGCCGGCCGCGTACTCCTTGACCTGCCGCTCGTATGCCGCGAGCGCCGTGTCGTACAGCCCCGTCGCGCCGTCCGCGACCGGTTCGAGGCCGCCGAAGGCGCCCGCGAGGCGCTCGCGGTGGCTGGTGCCGTCGGGGGTGCGCTGGGCCAGCCGGGTGGTGCCGGCGACCTCCTCGTGGTCCTGCTCGCCCGCCAGGTGGGTGGAGAACCGCCACAGCCCGATCTCGTCCTCGCCGGTGAACTGGGAAAGGGCCTGGATCAGGGCGTTCTTCGTGACGTCCATGCGCGTCTGCCCCGGCTCGCCCGGCACCGGCTCGCCCATCGACCCGGAGACGTCGACCACGGTCGTCAGCCGGGCGCTCTGCACCGTGACGGTCCACATGCCGAGGACCGCGGCCACCTCCTCGGGGGCCGGCGGTGCGGCCGGCGGCGCGTCGAAGGGCTGCGGGGCGGCGCCGTCGGCCGCCGCCGCCAGCTCCCCGCCGGCGCCGCCCTCGGCGGTCCGGAAGCCCTGGCGGCGCAGCAGGGCGACCGCCGTGTCGTCGGTCAGCAGCCGCTGGAAGCGGCTGGCGGCGCGCACCCGGTCCATCGCCATGGCGTCGTTGTTGACGATGGTGTACGGGTAGTCGAGCGCGACCGTGCCGCCCTCGGGGTAGAACATGTCCAGCCGGCCGCCGGTGATCGCCCCGGCGTTGTGGCGGAAGGCGGCCTGCTCGGAGAGGAACAGCGCGTCGTTGTCCCGCGGGTCGTCCAGACCGGAGTCCGGAAGCGAGGCCAGCACCGCCGCGTCGCCGGGCTCGACCCGCTCGGCGAGCAGCTTGGCGGTGGCGGCCGTACGGGTGTCCGCGTGCTTGCCCCCGGCGCGGTGGACCGCCGTCAGCGCGAGCGCGCCGGTGGCGCTGACGGCCGGGTCGGCGGTGCCGAGGCGCAGGCCGGCCCCGTCGCCCATCGCGGCGTCCGTCAGCTCGGCCCAGCCGTACGTCCGGTCGGGCCAGCCGAGCCTGCGGGCGGCCTCGGGGAGGGCGGCCATGCCGACGGGCGAGGTGGCCAGCCGGGTGACCTCGTCGACGGTCGCGCCGTCGCCGGCGGCCACCAGGCCCGTCCAGATGCTGGAGTCGGGGATCCACACCTGGAAGTCCGGCCGTGCGCCCGCGTCGCGCAGCGACCGGGCGACCTCGGCGGCGGGGCGCGCGGTCACCTCGACGTCCAGGCAGCGGCCGTCGGTCTTCAGCTCCGCCCTGCGGGCGCGCTCCGCCGTCTTGCGGACGGCGGGGGCGATGTCGGGCGCGGCGACGACGCCGAGTTCGAGGTCCGGCCCCGCGCAGGGCTCGTCCGCCGACAGCATCCCGGTCTGCACGGCGACCAGCGTGCCCGCGCCGATCACCAGGACGAGGGCGGTCGCCACGACCACCGCGCGGCCCCGTACGCTGCGCCGGGGCGCGGCGCCGTCCGTTCCGTACGCATCGGGCAAGCTGTGTCGTCCCATAGTCGTCCCCCCGGACAGCCGCATATTGGTCACGTGTTTTTCCGGTGACCCTAGCGAGACGGTGGGTCCTGTGGGGAGGGGTTGACCAATTGGAGGAGCGAGTGCAGGACCAGTCCCGCCGGCTGCTGCGCAGCGAAACGCTGCTGGTACTGGCGCTGTCCCTGGGAGCGAGCGCGGTCTCGGCCCTGATCAGCTTCACCGGCTCGGTCACCCGGCCGGGCGGGCTGAAGGAGCAGTCGGCCAACCTCAACTCCTCCGCCGCGCCCGGCCGTCCGTGGCTGGATCTGGCATGGCAGCTGTTCGGGATCACCACCGCGCTGGTGCCGGTGGCGCTCGTGGCGTACCTGCTGGTGCGCGAGCGCGCGGGCGGGCTGGGCGCGGTGGGGTTCGACCACCGGCGGCCGGCGTTCGACCTGGGCTGGGGTGCGGCCGTGGCCGCGGTGGTCGGGGGGACGGGGCTGGCGTTCTACCTGGGCGCGCGGGCCGCGGGGTTCAACCTGACCGTCGTGCCGGAGTCGCTGCCCGACGTGTGGTGGAAGATCCCGGTGCTGATCCTCTCCGCGGTGCAGAACTCGGTGGTGGAGGAGGTCATCGTCGTCGGCTACCTGCTGCGCCGGCTGGACCAGCTGGGCTGGACCCCGGCGGCGGCGCTGGCGGGCAGTTCGCTGCTGCGCGGGACGTACCACCTCTACCAGGGGATCGGCGGCTTCGTCGGCAACGCGGTGATGGGCGTGGTGTTCGTCCTGCTGTACCGGCGGTGGGGGCGGGTGGGGCCGCTGGTGGCGGCGCACGCCTTCATCGACATCGTCGCCTTCGTGGGCTACGCGCTGCTTGCGGGGAAGGTGGGCTGGCTCCCTACGGAATGAGGAATTCCGGCACCGTCCGCGCCTTCGGCGGTGCGGTCTCCCTGGTCCACGGTATTGACGGTGGTCTGACAATAGATAAAGTCTAGACCAATGCCCCCCATGCAGGGAGAGACAAGATGCGCAGTCTCACAAAGCGTGCAGCGGTCGTTGCGGCGACCGTGACCCCGTTGGTCGTCCTCGCCCTCCCCGCCCCGCAGGCCGGTGCGCACGGCTGGATCACCTCGCCCCCCAGCCGGCAGCAGCAGTGTGCGCAGGGCACCGTCTCGTGCGGTCAGATCAAGTGGGAGCCGCAGAGCGTCGAGGGGCCCAAGGGCCTCAAGAGCTGCCACGGCGGCAACGGCCGGTTCGCGGAACTCAACGACGACAGCAAGGGCTGGCGGGTCACGCCGGTCAGCCGGACGCAGTCGTTCACCTGGCAGATCACCGCCAACCACCGCACGAGCACGTGGCAGTACTTCGTCGGCGGCCAGAAGGTCGCGGAGTTCAACGACGGCGGGGCCCAGCCGCCCGACTCGTTCAGCCACACCGTGAACTTCGGCAACATCACGGGCCGCCAGAAGGTCCTGGCCGTGTGGAACGTGTACGACACGGCAAACGCCTTCTACGCCTGCATCGACGTCGACATCCGGTGACGGCGCGGCGGTCGTAACGGCAGCGCGAGCCCTCGGAGGGCCAGCGGTTCTCCGGGGGCTTCTCCGTGTCCGGGTCCGGAACGGCCGGTGCTTGCCTTACGACTGTCACCGATATATCGTTGACGTGTCGCAATCGATCGCAGAAGAGATCAAGAAGAGGTGATGACCATGCGATCCCACGGACACGGACACGGATACGGCCCGCGTGACGGGCGGCGCTCGGCCTTCGGCGGGTTCGGCCCGCCGTTCGGGCCTCCCTTCGGCCGGGGCCGCGGCGGCCCGCGGGGCCGCGCACGCCGCGGCGACGTGCGGGCGTCGATCCTGGCGCTGCTGAAGGACCGCCCCATGCACGGGTACGAGATGATCCAGGAGATCTCCGAGCGCAGCGGCGGCGCCTGGAAGCCGAGCCCCGGCTCGGTCTACCCCACGCTGCAGCTGCTGGAGGACGAGGGCCTGATCGCCAGCGCCTCCGAGGGCGGCAAGAAGCTGTTCTCGCTCACCGCCGCCGGCCGCGAGGAGGCCGAGTCGGGACCCGAGGCGCCCTGGGAGGACGCCGGGCGCGGCGTCGACTGGGAGGCGCTGCAGGAGGTCCGGCAGTCGGGCTTCGCGCTCGCCGAGGCCTTCCGGCAGGTGTACACCACCGGCACCGCCGAGCAGCGCCAGGAGGCGCTGGCCGTGGTCAACGAGGCCCGCAAGAAGCTGTACCTCATCCTCGCCGAGGAGAGCTGAGCCCCGGTGCCCGGCTCGGCCGCGGCCGGCCGGGCACCGCGGCGCAGCCGCGCACACGTCAGCGCGCCGGGCCGGTGCCCTTCGCCAGCGGCAGGGCGTCGATGCGGCCGGCGTTGCAGACCTCGCCCAGCCGCCATGCGGCGTCCGTGTGGTGGTACGTGTCGGGCGGGATGACCTCCAGCGCCGCCGGCTTCGGCCGGCAGGCCCCGCTTCCGTCGTCCGAGTCGCCGGCCACCACCGTCCAGTGCAGCCTGCTCCACGCCGCCGCCCCGGGCGCGAGCGTCAGCATGGACGGGGTGCGGCTGCGGTCCCGTACCACCTCGGTCGGGATGTTCGCCCCGTCCTCCCCGACCAGCTGCAGGCCGGTCCAGCCGCGGGTGCGGCATGCGGAGTCCGAGTCGTTGGTGAGGACGAGCGCCGCGTAGCGGTTGCCCGCCGCGGGGTTGAGCGGGCGTACGGAGGCCGACAGGTCGCCCGTACGGCACCAGGAGGCCGCCGCGGAACCGCCGGCGGCCGCCTTCGGCTCCGCCTTGGACTCCGCTGTGGGCTTCGCCCCGAGCGGTTCCGCGGCGGCGCCGTCGTCCGCCGCGTCGTCCCCGGCGCCCTCGGCCGCCTGCGCCGGTGCCCCGTCCTCCTTCTTCGCGGGCGCGTTCCGCTCCGCCCCGTCCCCGTTCCGCGTGCTCTCGTCGCCGCCGGCGCCTTCGGCCCGCCGGGATTCGGCGTTGCCCGCGGGGTCGGTGGCCGCGCCGTCGGATTCGGTGCCGCAGCCCGCGGCCAGCAGCCCGGCCGCGGCGAGGGCGGCGAGGGCGATGCGGGTGCGGGCGCGGCTGGGCTGTCGTGTCATGTGTTCCCCCTGGCTGCTCGAAGTGACCAGATCGTGGGGTGTCGGTCGTTGGACCCGAGCGGGGAGCGATCGGTTCCACCGGGATGGGTTCCCCCGGGACGAGGGGAGGATGCGGGTGTGCGCCCGTGCGCCTGGTGTCAGCAGCAATGAGTGATGACACTCATGTACGGCGCTGACATAATCACCCGCATGCAGCAGTCATTCGACAGGCGCGCGGGGCTCGGGCTCGCGCTGGCCTCCGCGCTCGCGTTCGGCGGCTCCGGGGTGGCGGCGAAGCCGCTCATCGAGCAGGGCATGGATTCGCTGCACGTGGTGTGGCTGCGTATCGCCGGGGCCGCGCTGGTGCTGCTGCCGCTCGCCTGGCGGCACCGCGCCCTGGCACGGCAGCGGCCGGCGCTGCTCGCCGGCTTCGGCGTGCTCGCGGTCGCCGGCGTGCAGGCGTTCTACTTCGCGGCGATCGCCCGCATCCCGGTCGGCGTGGGGCTGCTCATCGAGTTCTTCGGGCCGGCGCTGGTGCTCGGCTGGGTGCGGTTCGTCCAGCGCCGGCCGGTCACCCGGCAGGCGGCCGTCGGCGTGCTGTTCGCGGTCACCGGGCTGGCCTGCGTGGTCGAGGTCTGGGCGGGGCTGGGCTTCGACCCGCTCGGGCTGCTCCTCGCCTTCGGCGCGGCGTGCTGCCAGTGCGCCTACTTCGTCCTCGCCGGGCACGGCACCGACTCCGGGGACGGCCCGGCGCCGCACCCGCTGGGCGTCATCGCGTACGGGCTGATCGTCGGCGCCGTCGTGCTCACGGCCGTCTCCCGGCCCTGGAACCTGCGGTGGTCGCTGCTCGGCGAGCGCGCCGAACTCGCCGGCGGGCAGCTGCCGGCCTGGACGCTGATCGCCTGGATCATCCTGGTGACGACCGTGCTGGCGTATCTGTTCGGGGTCCTCGCGGTGCGCCGGCTCTCGCCGCCGGTGGCGGGCGTCGTCGCGTGCCTGGAGGCCGTGATCGCCACCGTGCTGGCGTGGGTGCTGCTGGCCGAACACCTGGGCGCGGCCCAGATCGTGGGCGGGGCGCTGGTGCTGATCGGCGCGTTCACCGCGCAACTGGCGGTGCCGGCGTCCGCGCCGGGGGAGCGCGGCGAGCCGGTCGCCGGGAGCGTGCCGCGGCGGCGGGACGACGGCAGGAAGGTGTCCGGCACCCGCCGGTGACGCCCCGGCCGCCGCGGCCGGGGGGCCGGGGCGGCACCGGGTCAGCCCGCGGGCAGGTAGCCGGGGGTCTCGATGCCGGGCGCCAGGTCGTCGGCCGGCACGGGCGTGCCGTAGACCGGGGCGACCGGCACCACCCCCGTCCAGTACGGCAGCTGACGGTCCTCCGGCTCGTCGTTGGGGCCGCCGGTGCGCAGCTTGACGGAGACCTCCTCGATGGCGAGCCGGAGCACGGCCGTCTGGGCCAGCTCCTTGGCGTTCGCGCGCCGGGAGTCGCCGGACCGGCCGGGGACGATGTGGTCGACGATCGCGTCCAGAGCCGCCGTCCGCTCGTCGTGGTCGGTCACGGCGTACGCGTCGCCGTGCACCACCGCGGAGCGGTAGTTGAGCGAGTGGTGGAACGCGGAGCGGGCCAGCACCAGCCCGTCCACGTGCGTGACGGTCAGGCACACCGGCAGCCCGGCGCTCCCGGCGCTCCCGGCGGTGCGCAGCGGGCGGGACCCGGTGGAGCCGTGCACGTACAGCTGCTCGCCGACGCGCGCGTAGAGCGTGGGCAGCACGACGGGGCGGCCGTCGCGGAGGAAACCGAGGTGGCAGACGTAGCCGGCGTCGAGCACGGAGTGCACCGCCGCGCGGTCGTACGACGCCCGCTCACGGGAGCGCGTGGGCACGGTGCGGTCGGTGGCCGGGTAGGCGGCGGGGGTCGTGGACACGGGCGGCTCCCTCGGTGCTCGGCGGCGCGTGCGGGCGGCGCACGGCGCGGGCTTGCGCTTCTCTTTGTACTAGTGCAATATCTACTTTGTGCTAGGAGAGTATCGGATCGAGGGCCGGGGCGCAGCAGAGATCTCCGCCAGCATCGAGAGCGGCATCGGCGCCGGTGCGCTGCGGCCCGGCGATCCGCTGCCGCCGCTGCGGACGCTGGCGGCGGAGCTGGACGTCAACCCGAACACGGTGGCCGCTGCGTACCGCATGCTGCGCGAGCGCGGCGTCGTCGAGACCGCCGGCCGGCGCGGCACCCGGGTGCGGGCCCGCCCCGCCACCGCCCCCCGCGAGCGGATCAGCGTCGCGGTGCCGCCCGGCGCCCGCGACCTGTCCACCGGCAACCCCGACCCCGCCCTGCTGCCGCCGCTCGCCGACGCCCTCGCCGCCGCGGCCGCCCGGCACGCCGCCCACCCCGTGGCCTACGGCGACGAGGGCACCGACCCCGCGCTGGCCCGGCTCGCCCGCGCCGACTTCGACGCCGACGGCGTGCCGCCCGGCCCCGTGGCGGTCACCTCCGGCTCGCTGGACGCGATCGAGCGCGCGCTCGCCGCCCGGCTGCGCCCCGGGGACGCGGTCGCGGTCGAGGACCCCGCCTGGGGCAGCCTGCTCGACCTGGTGCCGGCGCTCGGCCTGCGCCCGGTGCCGGTGCCGGTGGACGACGAAGGGCCCCTGCCGGAGCGCGCGGCCGCCGCGCTGGCCGCCGGCGCGCGCGCCCTGGTCGTCACCTCCCGGGCGCAGAACCCGACCGGCGCCGCGCTCACCCCGGCGCGCGCCGCCGACCTGCGCGCCGTCCTCGCCCGCCACCCGGACGTGCTCCTCGTCGAGGACGACCACTGCCACGCCATCGTCGACCTGCCCTTCCAGCCGCTGGCCGGCGCCGCGCGGCACTGGCTCGCGGTCCGCTCCGCCGCCAAGGCGTACGGGCCCGACCTGCGGCTCGCGGTGCTCACCGGGGACCGGGTGACCGTCGACCGCATCGAGGGCCGGCAGCGCCTCGGCCCCGGCTGGGTCAGCCGGCTGCTCCAGGACGCGGTCGTCCACCTGCGCGGCAGCGGGGTCCTCGACGCGGCGGCCGTGGCCCGCTCGTACGGCGAGCGGCGCGACGCGCTGCTGGCGGCGCTGCGGCGGCACGGGGTCGAGGCCGCCGGGCGCAGCGGCATGAACGTCTGGCTGCCGGTGCCCGACGAGACCTCCGCGGTCACCCGGCTGCTCCAGGCGGGCTGGGCGGCGGCACCCGGCGCCCGCTTCCGCCTCGCCTCCCCGCCCGGCATCCGGCTGACCGTCTCGCCGCTCGCCCGCGACGAGGTGGAGCCGCTGGCGGACGCGGTGGCGGCGGCGGTGCGGCCCGCGCCCGGACGGCGGTACGTCTGACGGCGTACGCGCCACGGTGCGCCGCGCACTCCTCGTAGCACAGGCGGGACTCTGGGGCCCTTACCTCGTAGCATCACTTAGATGTTGAACCTGGAGCGCCTGCGCACCCTGGCCGCCGTCGCCCGGCACGGCTCGGTGAGCGCCGCGGCCGACGGGCTGCACATCACCACCTCCGCCGTCTCCCAGCAGCTCGCCAAGCTGGAGCGGGAGACCGGGCAGCAGCTGCTCGCCAAGAACGGCCGCGGCGTCCGCCTCACCGACGCCGGCCGGCTGCTGTCCGAGCACGCCGTCCGGATCCTGTCGCAGGTCGAGGCGGCGCAGTCGGAGCTGGAGGCGCACCGCGGCCGGCCCGTCGGGCAGCTGGCGATCGCGGCGTTCCCCACCGCCGCCCGCGGGCTGTTCCCCGCCGCGCTCGCCGCGCTGCGCCGCGACCACCCCGAGCTGCGGGTGCGGTTGCGCGAACGGGAGCCGGACCAGGCGGTGCCCGGCGTGATCCGCGGCGACCACGACCTCGGCATCGTCCTGGACTGGTACAACAAGCCGATGCCGCTGCCGCCCGGCCTGTCCCGGGCGCCGCTGCTCGACGACGTCGCGGACGTCGCCGTGCCCGCGGGACACCCGCTCGCGGACCGCGCGGACGTGGTCCTGGAGGACTTCGCGGACGACGACTGGATCTCCTGGCCGGAGGCCGAGTTCTGCCACGACTGGCTGGTGTTCACGCTCCGCGCCAAGGGCGTCGAGCCCCGCGTCGCGCACACCGCCGAGGAGCACCACACGCAGCTCGCGCTCGTCGCCGCGGGCCTCGGCATAGCCGTCGCGCCGCGGCTGGGCCGCGGCCCGGTGCCCGCGGGGGTGCGCATCCTGCCGGTACGTGCCGCGATGCACCGGCACATCTACGCGATCTGGCGCTCCGACGCCGACCGCCGGCCGTCCATCAGGGAGGCCGTACGCGCGCTGCAGGCCGCGGGCCGCGCCGTCTGAGCGCGGCCCGCGGGGCCGTCAGCCCTGGCGCAGCACGTCCCCGTCGACCCGCACGTCCTCCGCGGGCAGCGGTTCCGTGGCCGGGCCCTGCGCGACGCTGCCGTCCGCGATGGCGAACTTGCTGCCGTGGCACTCGCAGTTGATCGTGCCGTCCTCGACGCTGCTGACGACGCAGCCCTGGTGGGTGCAGACGGCGGAGAACGCCTTGAACTCGCCCGGCTCCGGCTGCGTGACGACCACCTTCTGGTCCTTGAAGATCTTGCCGCCGCCCTCGGGCACCTCGCCGGTGGTGCCGAGCTGCGCGCCGTCGCCGCCGCCGCCCTCCTGCGGCTCGTCCCCCGTGTCGCCGGTGCCGCCCGTGTCGCCCGTGTCGCCGGTGTCGCCGGTGTCGCCGGTGCCGCCGGAGTCGCCGGAGTCGTCCGAGTCGCCGCAGGCGGCGAGCGCGGCGGCGAGACCCCCGGCGCCGGCGGCCACGACGGTGCGGCGCGCGGTGAGCCGGGCGGGGATGCGGGATTGCGTCATGGTGGGCCCTTTCTGGTGCGCCGGCCGGCCGCCCTGGGCCGGCGGGACCGGCGTGCTGTTCGTGTGCCTCAGCGCCCTCATACGTACGCCGCGGGTTCGGCGTTCAGCTCCCGCCGCAGGAACGCCAGCTCGAACCAGAGGAGATTCTCCGCGACGGCGTCGTCGGAGATCATGTGCGACGCGCCGGGCACCGGCAGGACGCTGTGCGGCCGGCCGGCGGCCAGCAGTTCGGCGGAGAGCCGCAGGGTGTGGGCGGCGACGACGTTGTCGTCGGCGAGGCCGTGGACGAGCAGCAGGGGGCGGCGCAGCCGGTGGCCGAGCCCCACCAGCGACGAGCGGTCGTAGTGCTCGGGGTGCTTGTCCGGGTGGCCGAGGAAGCGCTCCTGGTAGTGCGTGTCGTACAGGCGCGCGTCGGTGACCGGGGCGCCCGCGACGGCGGCGTGGAACACGTCCGGCCGGGTGAGGACCGCCGCCGCGGCGAGGAACCCGCCGAACGACCAGCCGCGGATGGCGACCCGCTCCAGGTCGAGGTCCGGGTGGCCGGCCGCCGCCGCGTGCAGCCCCCGCACCTGGTCCGCGACGGCGCTGTCCCGCTTGTCGCCGGTGTTCGCCCGCTCCCACGACGGCGGGCCCGTCGTCGCCCGCCCGTCGGTGACCAGTACGGCGAAGCCCTGCTCCGCGAACCACTGCGAGACGAGCGTCCACCACCCGCGCGCCGGCACCGCCAGCCGCAGCCCCGGCCCGCCGTACGGGTCGAGCAGCACCGGCAGCGGGCCGTCGCCCGGGCGGCGCCACGACGGCAGGAACAGGTGGCTGCGCAGCCCTTCGGGCCCGTCGAGACGCAGCGGGCGGGGCCGGAGCGCGGGCTCCCCGGCGAGCGAGGCGAGCGCCGCCGCCGGGCGGCCCCCGGCCAGCACCCGGACCGCCGGCCCGGCCGGCGTCACGCTCTCGAGCACCGTCACCGCGCCGCCCGCGGTCGCCGAGTGGTGCCCCGGCTCGTCGGTCAGGCGGGTGCAGCCCGGCCCCGGCTCGTACGACCACACGTGCCGCTCCGCCGGGTCCTCCGCCGCCGTGAACAGCACCCGTTCGCCCGCGGCCCCGAGCACCGCGCGCACCTGCAGCCCGGCGGGCGTGACGGGCTCGCCGTCGCGGAGGAGCCGGTACGTGTCCGTGGCGGTGTCGTTCGCGACCTGCAGCAGCGCGCCGGACGCGGTCCTGGCCGGCGTCCCCGGCACCAGCCGGGTCCAGTGCGCGTCGCGCGTCTCGGCCAGCACGCGGGTGGCGCCGGTGTCCGGGTCGGCCGCCAGCGTGAGCAGCGTGCGCTGGTCGCGGCTCTGCACCCCGAGGAGCGGGCCGTGCGCGTCCCAGCGGACGGTGGCCAGGTACTCGAACGCCGTCCGGTCCCAGCGCACCTCCGTGCGCAGGCCGTCCCGCGTGATCACATACAGGGAGACGTCCGCGTTGGGCGTGCCGGCGGCCGGGTAGCGCACCGCGCGGGGCTCGGCCGCCGGGTCCGCGGGGTCGGCGAGGTGCCAGCGGCGCACGCCGGACTCGTCCACGCGCGCGACGAGCAGCGCGCCGCCGTCCGGCGCCCACCAGTGGCCGCGATGGCGGTGCATCGACTCGGCGGCGACGTGCTCGGGCAGCCCGTACGTCACCTCCGGCCCCTCCGGCGCGGCCAGCAGCCGGTCGTCCCCGCCGGCCACGGACACGGTGTGCAGCGCCCCGGCCGTGACGTACGCGACGTACCGCCCGTCGGGGGAGGGGCGCGGGTCGACGGCGGGCCCCGCGGCGGGCAGCCGGAACGGCGCCGAGCCGTCGGTCCGTACCGCCCACAGCTCACCGGCCAGCGCGAAGACGGCGAGCCGCACGGCGTCGTCCGTGGCGTACGAGGTGATGCCCGCCGTCCGCGTCCGCGAGCGCTCCCGGCGCACCCGCTCCGCCGCCGGCTCCGGGCCGCCCCGCGCCAGCCCCGCCGGATCCGCCAGCTCCCGCTCCGCGCCCCCCTCGTGCAGCCACAGCCGGGCCACGGGATCCGTGGCGCTCCCGGTACGCAGGAACAGCACGCGCTCGCCGTCGGGCGAGACCGTCACGGCGTGCGGCAGGCCGAGGGTGAACTTGCGGGTGCGGGCGAGATGGCTGGGGAACTCCGGCGCGCGTTGAGCGTTCATGCCGAGACCATGCCCGCAGACCGGCCGTCGCCACCAGGGGGATAAGCCGGTGCAATGCTCTCGCAAGGGACAGCCGGCACCATGGGGCGCCCGGCCGTCAGGCGGCGGGGGAACGCGGCCGGGCCCGGGCCGGTGGCGGCGGAGACGCCCCGGGGCCGGCCGCACGGGCGCGCACCGGACCCGCGCCCCCGGCCTTCCGGTCGCCGGCCCGGCCGCCGTCCCTCCGGACCAGCGCCTTCGCCTCGCTCTGCAGGCGGGCCGCCTCCCTGCGGAGGCCGGGCAGCAGTTCGAGGAGCGCCTTCCCCGGACAGTTCGTCTCGTACGCGTCGATGTGGCCGATGACGGCCGGCACGGTGACGGAGCTGTGCTTCGGGAAGCGGCTGCTGCTGTTGGTGGAGACGAGCTGCGCACGCGCGCCGGGGGCGATGCCGGCGAGCCCGAGTTTCCAGGCGATGAGCACGGCCATGGACTCCCGCAGCGGCTTCGGCACCGGCACGTCCTCCGTGTACGCGCCGATCACGGCGATCCCGGTCGTGCCCCTGTTGAGGCCGATGGCGTGGGCCCCGATCACCGGGCGGTCCACGCCCCCCTTCCGGCCCTCGAAGACCGTGCCGCACTTGTCGACCAGGAAGTTGTAGCCGATGTCGCCCCAGCCCTTGTCGACGGCGTGCGTCGCGTACATCTCCCGTACCAGACGGGGGCTGTCCGCGCAGTCGTAGTCGTTGGAGTTGCCGGTGTGGTGGATGACGACGGCGTGCACGGCGTCCGCGTAGTGCGGTTTCTGGTCGAGGAGGCGCGGATCGGCGCCCCACTTCTCCCGGGCGACGATGGCGGGCCGCAGCGCGTCGGCCGGGGAGTACGGACTGGCCGAGGCGTGCGGCGACCGGCTGCCGGAACCCGGGCCGGCGCCGAAGGGCGGGGCATCGGCGAGGGCCAGCGCGGTGAGGGCAGCCGCCACCGCGGCTCCGGCGCCGGAGGCCGCCCAGCCCAGGGCGCGGCGGCGCCTGTCGGGTCTTCGCGCGCCTTTCATATGTGTCCAGACTGAGGGCTCCCGGCCGGCCCCGCCGGTTGGACTGCTCTGGACGGAGGCCCGCGCGTCGGCCGCCGCCCGCGGCCCGGGACCCCGGGGGTCAGGCGGTGCCCTCCGGGGTGTCCGGACCCTCCGTTTCCGTCGGGGTGGAAGCGGAGGGCAGCTGCGCCTTCATCCGGGCCAGCTCGATCTCCACGTCCTGATCCGCATGGACGCGCTCCAGTTCGGCCTGCATGTCGTCCTGGCCGGCCGGCAGCGTGGCGTCCTCCAGCGCCCCGGAAGCGATCAGCTCGTCCAGCGCGCCCGCGCGCGCCTGCATCTGCTCGGTCTGGTCCTGAGCCCGCTGCGTGGCCAGGCCGACATCGCCCAGCTCCTCGCCGATGCCGCTCACGGCCTCGGTGACCCGGGTCTGGGCCTCGGCCGAGGTGTAGGTGGCCTTGAGCGTCTCCTTGCGGGTACGGAACGAGTCCGTCTGCGCCTGCAGGCGCTGGGCGGCCTGGGTCAGCTTCTCCTCCTGCTCCTGCAACGACGCCTGCTGCTCCTGCAGCTCGGTGATCTTCGAGGTCGCGGCGGTCCGGCGGGTGAGCGCCTCGCGGGCCAGGTCCTCCCGGTCGGCCGTGAGCGCCTGCTGCGCCTGGCCCTCCAGCCTGCCCGTGGACTCCCGCAACTGGTCCACCTGCCGCTCGACGTGCTTGCGGCTGGTCGCGACGTCGGCCAGCCCGCGCCGCACCCTCTGCAGCATCTCCACCTGCCGCTCGTACGAGTAGTCCAAGACCTCGCGCGGGTCCTCGGCCCGGTCGAGGGCCTTGTGGGCCTTGGTCCGGAACAGGGCGCCGATACGCTGAGTGATGCTGGCCATGATGACCGCCTGCCTCCCGCCTCTCGACTCTGGGCACTGCCGTGAGGACCGGCCGGGGGGCGCACGTACGCGGACGTTGCCTGCTGCCGCGCGGGGGCACCGCCCCGGCCGTGGCACTTCCATTGTCCCGCACCCGCCGGGTACGGCGTCTCCGCCCGGGGACCCGTCGGAGAGCCGCACCTCGTCGAGGGGCCGGGGTCGATCCCGGCTCAGTGCCGCACCGGTGCCACCTCGATCCTGTCGATGTCGGGTGCCCACGCGGACGGATTGCCGAACCGGATCGTGTTGGGGCCGTCGCGCAGGTCGACCGGGATGCCGAGGGTCCAGTAGTCGTCCCAGCCCCAGGTGTTCTTGAAGACCGCCTGCCGCGTCGTGCCGTTGACGGTGATCTCGGCCTTGCGGGAGATGATGTCGGTGTTGTAGGCGTGGCCCTCGTCGCGGTCGTTGTTGGCGTAGCGGACGACCAGCATGTGGCGGCCGGCCGCCCTGGCGGTGACGGTGAACTCGGCGGTGCTCTCCGGCGCGTTGCCGAGGTAGCCGATGTAGCTGCCGCCCGAGGCGTACGGGCTGTCGACGAGCCTGGCGCCGCCCGCGAGCCGCGCCCGGGCGGCCTCCAGGACCGTGACGCCGTCGGTGTCGCCCGCGCCCTCGGCCTCAAGCGCCGTGACGCCGACGCGGGCGCCGGCACCGGCGCCGGTACGGGCCGTGACGGTGACGCGGTTGTTGCCGGCGAGCAGGTACACCCTCCGGGGGGTGTTCGGCGCGGCGGTCAGCGCGGTGCCGTGCAGCGCCAGCCGAACGGGGCCGGCGGCGCGGGGGACCAGCGTGTAGTAGGCGTCGCGCGGGGCGTAGACGTCGAAGACCGCCTGGTCGCCGGGGCCGAGGAGCAGGGCCCCCGTGCCGGGTCCCGCCGCCGAGGAGTAGTCGAAGCCCGGCTCACCGGTGATGTCGGCGAGGGTGGCCTCGTAGACCGCGTGCGGCGTGCGGTGCTCGGTCAGGTCGATGCGGTCGAGGGTGACCTCGGCGGTGTCGCGGGCGAGGGTGAGGGTGTGGCTGCCGGCGGACAGCCGCAGGGTGGTCTCCTGCTTGCCGCGATAGGTCCAGTTCTCGGTGGACGGGTACGTGAGCGTGGCTTTCCTGCCGGAGGCGCCACCGTCGACCAGGAGCCGCTGCGTGGCCGGGACGCCGGACTGGTTGCCGTACAGGACGGCGAGGTCGTACCGGCCGGTGCGGGGGACGGTGACCGTGAAGTCGACCCTGCTGGTGGGCTCGCCCAGGTCGCCGACGTCCTTGGTGCCGGACGCGGCGTAGCCGTTGGCGTTGGCCGGCGTGCCGTGGGTGCGGACGGTGCCGTCGGTGATCGCCGCGTCCTCCGCCTCGTACGCCGCGGACCAGGGCACGTCGGCCGCGGCGGGAGCGCCGGCGCCGGCGGGGGTGAGCACGATGCGGTACGCGGACATGACGTGCATGCCGCGCAGGGGCACGGTCACCGTGCCGTCGGCGGCCACGGCGGTCTTCGTGCGGGACAGCACCCGCGGTGCCGGGTGCTGTCCCTCGTAGCCGGACCAGGCCGCCTCGCTGACCACCACGCTGACCTCGGTGCCGAGCACGTCGCGGGCGACGTTCCGCAGCGTGACGTCCGCGTCGCCCGCCGCGCCGCCGACGATGGCCTGGACCTGGCGGCGGGCCGGGTCGAGGGCGGCCATGCCCTGGAGGGTGTCGACGGCGTTCGGCCGCGGGGGAGTGACGGCGACGGTCTCCCCGGTCAGCCCCGCGTACCAGCGGAAGAACCACCAGGCGCCGTTGGGGGCGTTGGCGCGGACGACGGTGCCGGAGAGGTTGCCGGCGGCGTCCCAGTACGCCATGTTCGCGTGCACCTTGTTCCGCTCGAACATGGCGGCCCACTGCACAAGCTGTCCCGGCACGGACATGTCGCGGCGGTTGGCGTACTCGTTGATGCTGACGGGCAGCGGGCCGACGCCCGCGGCCCGCTCGATCGAGCGGTAGTGGTCGTAGTGGCCCTGGAAGTCGGCGAGTGAGGCGGAGCCCAGCTCGTGCCAGGTCAGGATGTCGGGCAGGACGTCGTTGGCTTTCGCGTAGGCGAGGAAGTCGGGCAGGAAGCGGGCGTCGTACGCGGCCTCGTTGGGGCCGGCGATGCGGGCGCCGGGGTGGTGGGAGCGGACCAGCCGGTAGACGCGCGTCCAGTCCTGCAGGAAGCGGTCCCGGTTCCGCCGGTACTGCCCGGTGTCGGCGACGTCGAGGTCGTACCAGATGTAGTCGGGCTCGTTGAACAGGACGTAGACGAAGCGGTCGCGCTGCTCGGCGGCGGCGATGTCGGCGGCGATGCGCTCGACCTTGCCGAGGTAGTCCTCGATGCCGAGGTCCTCGTACGGCCACTCCACGTACATGTCCTGCATCATCACCAGGATGTCTCCTTCGCTGTTGCGGAAGAAGGACTCCGAGACGGTGATCGCGTCGCCGTTGGGGTGCTGTGCGCCGCCCTCCGGCTTCTGCGAGACGCTGGTGAACTTCAGCGGCGCGAGCGCGGCGTCGCTGGGGACGCCGACGTCGCTGAGCCCGTACAGCGCGCCCGCGGCGCCGCGCAGCACCGGCCCCTCCGGGGCGCCGAGGTCGACGGTGAGCCGCGCGGGGGCGGCTTGCGCGGCGGCCCGCGCCCCGGCGGTGGCCGCGGGCGCTCCGGCGGCGGGCCGCGGCAGCCCGGCGACGGCGAGCGCGCCGAGCCCCGCGGCGCCGCCGGCGAGGAGGCGGCGCCGGCCGACTCCCGGAGAGACGGGTGCGGGCGTGCGAACGTGTTCGTGCGGGGGTGTCATGCTGGACCTCCGGTCACTTGACTGCTCCGCTGGTGATGCCGGACACGATCTTTCGCTGGGCGACGAGGAAGACGGCGATCATGGGCAGGCTCATGACCACGACGTACGCGAAGACGAGGTGCCAGTTGTTCAGGTAGAGCTCGGCGCTCGCGACCCGGTACAGGTTCAGCGGCAGCGTCGTGCGGTCGCCGCCGCCCAGGACGAAGAAGGCGTAGAACATGTCGCTCCAGGCGTAGAGCATCACCATGATCGTGGCGGTGGCGATCACGGGCCTGAGGAGCGGCAGGATGATCTGCAGGAAGACCCGCAGCGGCCGCGCCCCGTCCATGCGCGCGGCCTCCTCCAGCTCCGCCGGGATGGTGCGGACGAAGCCGGTCATGAAGAAGATCGAGGTGGACAGGTACATTCCGGTGTAGACGGCGACCATGCCGGGCCTGGTGCCGGCGAGGCCGAGCTGCCGCAGCTCCATGACGACGGTGATGACGGCGGGCGGCAGCAGCAGGCCGCTGATGGTCAGCGCGTACGCCGCGGTGACCAGCCGGGACTTGCGCCGCGCGAACACCCAGGCGGCGCCCGCGCCGAGGATCAGCACGAGCGCCACGGAGGGCACCACGACCAGCAGGGAGTTGACGAAGCCGCGGAGCATCTCGCCCTGGGACACGGCGTCCGCGTAGTTGCCGCCGGGCTGCCACCGCCGCGGCAGGTCGAGGTTCGGCCGGACCGCCTCGGCCTGCGGCTTGGCGGAGGTGACGGCGACCAGCCACAGCGGCACGCCGACGGCGAGTGCGGCGAGCAGCAGCACGAGGGCGGGGCGGCCGTAGCGCCACAGCGGTGGGACGCGGATGCCGGCGGCGCGCGGCGGCCGGGCGGGAGGCGCGGTCACAGCGTCTGCTCCCTTCGGCGCAGCCCGACGACGAGCGGGACGGCGATGGCGACCACCACCAGGAACAGCACGAGGCTCATCGCGGACGCCTGGCCGTACAGGCCCTGCCCGAAGATCCGGAACATGTAGATGTTGAAGACCTCGGTGCTGGCGGCGGGCCCGCCGCCGGTGGTCGCCTGCACGATGTCGAAGGTGTTCATCGAGCCGATGAGCGAGGTGGTGACGTTGAAGGTGACGGCGGGCGCGAGCATGGGCCAGCGCACCGCCCAGAAGGTCCGCCAGGGGCCGGCGCCGTCCACCCGGGCCGCTTCGAGCATGTCGCCGGGGACGCCCTTGAGCCCGGCGAGGTAGATCAGCATGGCGAGGCCCATCCACTTCCAGCCGTGGATCAGGCCGACGATCACCAGCGTCCAGGTGGTGGAGCCCAGCCACGGGACCTCCGTGCCGAGCGCCTGGTTGACGGCGCCTTCGGTGTTCAGCAGGGCCTGGAAGACGTAGCCCACGGCGAGCGCGGAGATGAGCACCGGGAGGAAGAAGACCGCGCGGAAGAACTGGTTGAAGCGGGTGTCGGCCTCCAGCAGCAGGGCCAGGGCCAGGCCGAACCCGTTCTGGAAGAGGGCGGCCAGGGCGGCGTAGAGCAGCGTGGTGCGCAGCGAGCGCAGCAGCGAGCCGTCGTCGGCGATGGCCCGGAAGTTGTCGAGGCCGGTGAAGCTGACGTCCGAGTGGTACGCGGACCAGTCGGTGAACGGGTAGAAGAAGTTGAGCAGGTTGGGCAGCAGGAAGAAGCCGCCGAAGACGGCGACGGCCGGCAGCGCGAACCACCAGGGGTGGGTGACGGCCGCGCGCGGCAGCCGCCCCACGGGCCGCTGCTGTCTCCGCCGCTGTCTCTGCTCTCTCCGCTGTCTCCGCTGCTTCCTCCACCGCGTGCCTGTCTCCGTACGCGCCCGCGCCGCGGGGCGCGCGGGGACGGAGGGGTCGGTGGTGTCGGCGTGCGCCATGGGAACTCCCCCGCGGTCCTCTCCGGTCGGCGGTGTGCGCGGACGGCGGCAGGCTAGAAGCCGGGCGCGCCCTGGGCCTTGGCCACCTGCGCGAACTGGTCCTGGATGGCCTGGGCGACCTGTTCCGGCGTCTTCTTCCCGTAGAGCATGTCGGCGAGGTAGATGTGCGTGTCGGGGGCGACGATGGCCTTCGCCTGGAAGACGCCGATGGCGTCCGGCAACTGCTCCGCCTGCGCGACGGCGGTCTGCGGCAGCCCCGCGGGGTCGGGCACGTCCGGCTGGACGGACGGGATCTTCATCTCGGCGATGTAGTCCTCGTAGTCCGGGCCGAGCCAGAAGGCGATGAACTGGCGGGCGGCCTGCTCGCGCTGTTCGTCGCCGGTCTTGAAGGCGACGACGCCGTTGGTCTGGTCGGGCGAGTACATGCCGGTGGCGGAGGAGTTGGCGATCGGGAACCAGCCGATCCTCTCGTCGATTTCGGCCGTGGTGTGCTTGGCCTGCAGCTGGGTCTGGAAGGAGGTGACGTTCAGCACCATGCCGGCGTCACCCGCCCAGAGGGCGTCGGCCTGGCCGGTGAACGTGCCGGTCCTGTGGTTCCGCTGCGCCAGCCCGGCGTCGAGCAGATCCTCCTTGTACGTCGTGACGGCGTCCACGACGGCCGGGTCGGTCCACTTCTCCTCGTTGCGGTTGAGGCGGTCCCACCACGACTTGTCGAGGTCGGTGAGCTGGACCTGCATCTGCCACTGCAGGGGCCACTGGTCCTTGCCGGCCTCGTAGAAGCCGGCCGCGTCCGTCTCGTCGACGACCCGGTGGCCGAGCTGCAGCAACTCGTCGTACGACCGGGGGAGGTCCTTCTCGGTGATGCCGGCCTCGCGGAAGACGTCCTTGTTGTAGTAGACGCCCAGCATGGCGGGGCTCGTGACGATCGCGGCGTAGCGGGTGCCGTCGATGACGCCGAGGGACCGCTCGGTGCCGCCCAGCTCGTCGACCCAGGGCTCGCCGTCGAGGACCTGGAGGTTCTGCTCGGGCCGGATGAACGGCAGCGTGGAGATGGACGGCTGCCAGAACATCAGGTCGGGCCGGTCGCCGGAGGCCAGCTTGGTCGGCACGTTCTGCTCGTACAGGTCGGGGACGGCCTGGGTGGAGACCTCCGCTCCGGTGGCCTTCTCGAAGGCGTCGACGACCTGCTCGGGCGCGTTGACGGTGTTCTGCGCGGTCCACATGGTCAGTTCGACGCCCTCCAGGCGGGCGGTCGGGTCCACCTCGGGGCCTGCGGCGGTGTCGTCCGCGCCGCCGCCCGCGCTGGGGTCGCTGCACGCGGAGGCGGTCAGGACGGCGGCGGCTATGAGTGCCAGGGCTGGGAGGAGTCTCTTCGTCACGGCTCTGCCTCGCTGCGTGTCGGACGGTCGGTCAGGTCGGGGGGACGGCGCCTGGATGCTGCCGCGGGGTGTGTCGCGGGGGGTGCCGCCGCGGGCCGGAGCTCTCCCGCGCCACCAGCTCGGGCGCCGACACCGGGTGCGGCGCCACCGTCGCGGACTCCTCCAGCACGCCGTGCAGCAGGCCGAAGGCGGCCCGCCCGAGCCCGGTGAAGTCCAGCCGCACGGTGGTGAGCGACGGGGTCAGGTACGCGGCGAGCGGGGAGTCGTCGAAGCCGGCCACGCTCACCTCGTCCGGGATCGCCCGACCCGCCTCGTGCAGGGCGCGCATGACGCCGAGGGCCAGGTCGTCGTTGCCGCACAGGATGGCGGTGGCCGCCGGGTCCCGGGCGAGCCTGCGGCCCGCGGCGTACCCGCCCGCCGGGCCCCAGGTCCCCTGCAGCGGCCGGGGCTCGGCGGCTCCGGCCTCCCTGAGCGCCTGCCGCCAGCCGGCGGTGCGGGCGCTGGTGCGGCGGGTGCTGGAGGGGATGGCGACGTAGTGCACGGTGTCGTGGCCGAGGGAGAGGAGGTGGCGGGTCGCCTCGTGGGCGGCCGCGCGGTCGTCGGCCCACACCCAGGGGCTCTCGCCGCCGGGCGGGCTCGCGGGCGTCTCGACGACGCCGACCACCGGGAGCCCGGCGGGGACGGCGGCCAGGGCCCGTACGCCCGCGCGGTCGTAGGCGATCACGATGAGGCCGCCGCCGGCGTCGGAGGCACGTTGCACCTCGGCCTTGACGGCGGCCTCGCCGGCCGATTCGAGCACGCCGATCCCGACCGCGTACGAGGCGGCGCGGGCGGCCTCCTCGATGCCCTGGAGGATCGACGCGTAGCCGTAGTGCGTGGTGTTGGCGGTGAGCACGGTCACGATGCGGCTGCGGCCGCTGGCCAGGGCGTGGGCGGTCGCGTTGCGGCGGAAGCCCAGCTCCTTGATGGCGGTGAGCACCCGGTCCCGGGTGGCCGGGCGGACGCTCGGGTGGCCGTTGATGACCCGGGAGACCGTCTGGTACGAGACGCCCGCGGCGTCGGCGACGTCCCGGATGCTGGCCGGCCGGGTTGTGTGACCGGTCACATTCATGCGAGGATTGTGACCGGTCACACAGAGGTCGTCAAGAGGCCGTGACGCGGATTCGCACGACGGACGCCGCCCGTCCGGTGAGGCTCGTGGCCGGTTCCGGACGGGCTCCCGTCAGGACCGGAGGGGAAGACGTTGGAGAAGCTGACGTGGGGCCACGCGGCGCTGACCGCCGAGTTCGACAGCGGCCCCGACGGCGTGCCGCGGCTGGCCGGGCTGGGCGGGGCGGGGGCGGCCCACGGCACGGGCCTCGCGGCGGTCCTCCCCCTCGTCGACCTCTCCGCCGTCGGCCACGGCGCCGCCTGGTCGGGCCCCCGCTTCACCGGTACGGCCCTGGGCGCACGGCTTCGCCACCGGCGGCACACCGCGGCCCGGGACGGCGCCTGGCACCTGCTCACCGTCGAACTCCACGACCCGGCCCTCGCGTTGACGGCCTCCGTCGAGTACTCCTCGCCCGACGGCGTCGGCGTGCTCCGCTCCCGGGTCCGGCTGCGCAACGACGGCCGGGCGCCGGTGGTCGTCCAGTCCGTCAGCAGCCTGCTCCTCGGCGCCCTCCCCGCGCCCGACCGGCTGACCGCGCTGCGCGCCCGCAACGACTGGCTCGCGGAGTGCCGGTGGTACGCCGAGCCGCTGCGCGACGCGGTCGCCGACGTCAGCCTCGCCGCTCATGAGCACGACAGCCGGGCCGCCCTCGTCCTCGCCGGGCGCGGCAGCTGGCCCAGCGACGGCCACCTGCCCATGGGCGCGCTCGTCGAGGAGGGCGGCGTCGAGGAGGGCGGCCGGGCCTGGGTGTGGCAGGTCGAGTCCCCGGCCGGCTGGCGCTGGGACGCCGGCGAGTTCGCGGGCGGCACGTACCTGTCGCTGGGCGGTCCCACCGACGCCGAGCACCAGTGGCGCGTGCGGCTCGACCCGGGCGAGGAGTTCGTCACCGTCCCCGTCGCCCTGGCCCTCGGCTCCGGCTTCGACGACGCGCTGGCCGCCCTCACCGCGTACCGGCGTGCCGTCCGCCGCCCGCACCCGGACCACTCGACGCTGCCGGTGGTCTTCAACGACTACATGAACACCCTGATGGGCGACCCGACGGCGGAGCGTCTGGAGCCGCTCATCGACGCCGCCGCCGCGGCCGGCGCCGAGTGCTTCTGCATCGACGCCGGCTGGTACGACGACACCCGCAGTTGGTGGGACGGCGTGGGGGAGTGGCAGCCGTCGCGGCGCCGCTTCCCCGACGGCATCCGGGCCGTCCTCGACCGCATCCGCGAGCGCGGCATGGCGGCGGGGCTGTGGCTGGAGCCCGAGGTGGTCGGGGTGCGCAGCCCGGTCGCGGCCGCGCTGCCCGACGACGCCTTCTTCCAGCGCGACGGCATACGGATCGAGGAACAGGGCCGCCACCAGCTCGACCTGCGCCACCCGGCGGCGCGTGCCCACCTCGACAAGACGGTCGACCGCATCGTCGGCGACTGGGGCGTGCGCTACCTCAAGCTCGACTACAACATCACGATCGCCCCGGGGACCACCGGCCCCGGCGACCTGTCGCCCGGCGGCGGACTGCTCGGCCACGCCCGCGCGTACCTGGAGTGGCTGGCCGAGGTGCAGGACCGCCACCCGGGCCTGGTGATCGAGAACTGCGCGTCCGGCGGGATGCGCATGGACGGCGCCACGCTCGCCGTCACCCAGGTGCAGTCCACCAGCGACCAGCAGGACCCGCTCCGCTACCCGCCGATCGCCGCCGCCGCCCCCACCGCCGTACCGCCGGAGCAGAGTGCCGTGTGGGCCTACCCGCAGCCGGAGTTCAGCGACGCCGAGAACCTCCTCACCCTCGGCGGCGCCCTGCTGGGCCGTATCCACCTCTCCGGCCACCTGGACCGCATGGCGCCGCACCAGTTCGCCCAGGTGCGGGCGGCGGTGGCGGTCTACCGGGAGATACGCGGCGACCTGCCGCGGTCCGTGCCGTTCTGGCCGCTCGGCCTGCCGGGCTGGACGGACGACTGGCTGGCGCTGGGCCTGCGCCCCGGCGACGGGCGGAACGGCCCGGTGTACGTGTCGGTGTGGCGCAGGGGCGACGCCGCCGGCGACGCGGTACGCACCCTGTCCGTGCCGTGCCCGGCCGCCCGGCCCGTACGGGCCGAGGTCCTGTACCCGGCCGCGGCGGCCGAGGGCGCGACGGTCAGGGCCGACTGGGATGCGGACCGCGCCGAGCTGACCGTGGCGCCGGGCCCGGGCCCGGCCTGCGTACTCGTCCGGCTCACCTGACCACGAGCCGCCGGCGGCGGCAGCGGACCGGCACCCCCTCCCCGGCGGGCGGCCGCGGCCTTGCCCTGACCGGGACTCGCGCCCCGGTCAGGGCGGTTACGCGCGCGGGGGCGCCGCAGCCCGTGGGGCTACTGGACCGCCGGCTCGTAGGGGCACTTGTGCTGGTACCGGGCGACCCCGCTGGTGTCCGCCAGCTGCGGGCAGAAGAACTGGGTGTAGCGGGTGTCGTTGTCGATGAAGACCTTCAGCCACGGGATCGTCAGGCGCGTGACGTTCACGTTCCCCCACACGGGGAACCCGTGGCCGCCGCCGCTGAGCTGGACGTACGCGCCGGGGGTGCCGGCCGGCAGCGTGGCGTAGAGCTGGTCGAGGGCGCCCGGGGTGATGACGGTGTCGTCCTGCGCGCCCATGATCATCGTCGGGACCTGGAGGTTGGACGCGTCCTGCGAGAACGAGGCGGGCGCGAACGGGACCGCGGCCTGGAGGTCCGGCCGCTGGGTGGCCGCGTGGATGGCGCCGCCGCCGCCCATGGAGTGGCCCATCACGCCGAGCCGACCGGCGTCGACGCGGTCGCGGACGGGGCTTTCCCGGGTGAGGTAGTCCAGCGCGGCCAGCAGTTGCCGGCCGCGGGCGTCGTCCCAGTCGGTGGGGCTGTTGGTGTCGATGCCGATGACGACGAACCCGAAGGACGCGATCCAGTGCCCCATCCAGGCGCCTTCGGCGTCCCAGCTCGCGGTGTAGCCGGGCACGACCGCGACGGCACCCCAGGTGCCGAGGCTGGTGTCGGTGGGGTAGTAGATCTTCCCGCCGTTGAAGCCGTGGCCGGGCCCGACGCTGATCTCCTCGGTGGCGAACGTGCCGCGCTGGGCCCTGACGCTCTCCACGGTGGGGTCCGGGCCCCGCTGGTAGTCCTCCTGGGCGGCCGCGGGTTGCATCGCGACGACCGCCATGAGGACGCTGAGGACGGCGGCGAGCGCGGAGGCGCCGAGCCTGCCCGCCCCGCTTCGGGTACGGGGTCGGGCCCGGCGGCCGGCCGCGGAGCCCGCGGGCATCGCGGTCCCGGTGCTGCTGAGTTGCATGATCGTGTTCCTCCTTCTCGCTGGTGTGGCTTGCCGGTAAGGGGCCGGATCACGGGACACCGGGACTGTGTACTCGGGTCAGGCGGATGAGACGTTAAATGTCTGGGGTAGCGGGCGCAACCGTGCTTTCACGGGGCGGAAAACTCGTGTGGGAACGGCCGCCACTCGCGCCTGAGCAGCCCGAACACCCACGAGTCCGATACCTCGCCGTTCACGACGCAGTCTTCGCGCAACGTCCCCTCACGCACGAATCCGACCTTCTCCAGGACCCGGGCGGACGCGTCGTTGCGCGTATCGGCCTCGGCCTGGACCCGATTCAGGTCCAGGGTGTCGAACGCCCACCCCAGCAAGGCGTGCGCGGCTTCCGTCGCGTAGCCGTGGCCCCACATCGGCTCGTCGAGGCAGTACCCCAACGACGCGCTGCGGTAGTCCGGGTTCCATTCGGTCAGGGCACACCAGCCGACGAAGGCCCCGTCGGAAGCACGGTCGATGGCCACCCGTGCCCCGGTGCCTTCGTCCGCCATCTTCCGGCACATCGCGAGGAAGCGGGCGGCGCGGGCCCGTTCGTGCCACGGCGGTGAGTCCCAGTAGCGCATCACGTGGGTGTTGCCGTGCAGCGCGAAGAGGAGATCCGCGTCGGCGTCGGTGAAGGGGCGCAGGCACAGGCGGGCGGTGTGCAGAGTGGGCGTGGCCAGAGTCATGCGCACCATCCTGCGTCCCGCGGGCCGGGCGGCGCACCGCATATCCGGCCCGGGCGCCGGGTGGTGGCCGGCCCGGGGAAGGCCGGAGAGAAAGCGTTTGCTTGTATCGTTTCACAAGGTGACCGTGAGCCTGGAGCCTGCCGTGAGGCGACTCCCGCCACCCCAACCGCGAGCAACGGGCCTCTCCCCGCAAGACCTCCTGCCGCAGGGATTGTTGGTCGGCCACCCGGCTGTTACCGTCCTAATCGAAACGTTTCAGCGAGCGTTTCCTCCGACATGACTCCGTCCCCGGGAGCGCATGTATGGCAGTCGACCGTCGGACCTTCGTACGCACCAGCGTCACCGGCGCCGCGGCCGCGGTCGTCGCCGGCTGGCGGATCGGTGACGCCGCCGCCCGCCCGCCGGGGCGCGGACCCGGCCGGATCGACCGCCGAGCCGTCGTCGCCCGGCATCCCGTGATCCGTACCGCCGGCAACCCGGAGACACCCCTGCAGGTGGGCAACGGGCAGTTCGCGTTCGGCGCGGACATCACCGGCCTGCAGACGTTCCAGTCCTTCGCCACCATGTCCCACTGGGGCTGGCACACCGACCCGCTGCCGCCCGGGGAGACCCCGGCCGACTACCGGGGGCAGGTGTGGGACACGCACGGCCGGCCGGTGCGCTACGACATCGAGGACCCGGACCATCCGGCGATCTCCGAGTGGCTGCGGGCCAATCCGAACCGGATGAACCTCGCCCGCATCGGGCTGCGGCCGCTGCGCGCCGACGGCACCGAGGCGGCCGAGGCCGACCTGCGGGACCGGCGTCAGGAGCTGGACCTGTGGACCGGCATCCTGCGCAGCCGCTTCACCCTGGAGGGCCGCGAGGTGTCGGTGGTGACGAGCTGCTGCCCCGACCTGGACGCGGTGGCCGTGCAGATCGACTCCCCGCTGGTGGCCGAGGGGCGGCTGGGCGTCTTCCTCGACTTCCCCTACGCCAGCGGCAAGGACAAGTTCTCCGCGCCCTACGTGGGCGTGTGGGACCGCCCCGGGGCGCACACCACCCGGCTGCGGACCCTCGGCCGCGGGCGGGCGGACATCGCCCACACGCTGGATGACGCCGCCTACCACGTGGGGCTCGCCTGGGCGGGCGCCGGGGCGCCGTCGCCCGTCCCCGGCCGGCCGCACCGCTACCTGCTGCTCGGCGACCGCCGCCACGGCGGACGGCGGTCCGAACGCATCGAGCTGACCTGCCTGTTCGCCCCCCGGCAGGCCGCCCAGGTGCCCGCCGCGGGGGCCGTCGCCGACGCCAGTGCCCGGGCCTGGCCGCGGTTCTGGGACTCCGGCGGCGTGGTCGACCTCTCGCGGAGCACCGACGCGCGGTGGCGGGAGCTGGAGCGCAGGATCGTGGTGAGCCAGTACCTGATGGCCGTCAACGAGGCCGGGGGCAGCCCGCCGCAGGAGTCCGGGCTGGTGAACAACGGCTGGTACGGCAAGTTCCACATGGAGATGTACTGGTGGCACGGCGCCCACTACGCGCTGTGGAACCGCTGGCCGCTGCTCCGGCCCAGCCTGGACGTCTACCGCGGCTTCCTGGACTCCTCCCGGCAGCGGGCCGCCGAGCAGGGCTACCGCGGCGCCCGCTGGCCGAAGATGACCGACCCCGGCGGGCGCGCGGGGCCCGGCGAGATCAACGCGCTGCTGATCTGGCAGCAGCCCCACCCCGTCTTCCTCGCCGAGCTGGACTACCGGGCCCACCCGCGCCGCCGGACCCTGCGCAGGTGGCGGGAGGTCGTCTTCGCCACCGCCGACTTCATGGCCTCCTACGCCCACCGGGAGGAGCCGGGCCGCTACGTGCTCGGCCCGCCGCTGCACCTGGTCTCCGAGAACAGCGACCCCAGGGACACGGTCAACGGCGCCTTCGAGCTGTCGTACTGGCGCTTCGGCCTGCGGCTGGCGGCCGAGTGGCGGCGGCGCCTCGGGCTGCCGCCCGAGCCGCGGTGGGAGGCCGTGCGCCGCGGCCTGGCGGAGCTTCCCGTACGGGACGGGCTGTACGTCGCCCACGAGCGCGCCGAGAACATGTGGACCGACTACGTCAACGACCACCCGGCGGTGACCGGCGTCTACGGCTGGCTGCCGGGCGACGGCGCCGACGTGGACACCGCGCGCGCCACGGCCCGCAAGGTCTGGGACCACTGGGCGTGGGACCAGGCGTGGGGCTGGGACTTCCCGATGCTGGCCATGAACGCCGCGCGCATCGGCGAACCCGGGCGCGCGGTGGACTTCCTGCTGCACGAGAACCTCGCCTTCGACGACGCCGGCTACCCCGTAGGCGGCACCCGGGTACCCACGCCGTACTTCCCCGGACCGGGAGGTCTGCTCTACGCGGTGGCCATGATGGCGGCCGGCTGGGACGGCGCCGAGGGCGACGCACCGGGCTTCCCCGCGGACGGGACGTGGCACGTCCGGTGGGAGGGGCTCAGCCGGGCGCCGTAGCGGCAGGGCGCGCGGGGCCGGGCCGTTGCGCACCTGACCGGCGGCCACCACACACAGCCCAGGAGGCACAGATGGCATCACCATGGTCGCGGCGTACGTTCCTGGCGACCGGGGGCGCGGCGGCCGCGCTCGGCGCGGCGTCCGGAGCAGCCGCTCCCGTCGCCGCCCGCGGGGTCCGGGGCGGCGGCCGGGGGCCGCTCGCGCCCGCCGGCCTGACCGTCGGCGACCGGGCGCGCCCGCTCAACGTCGAGGGCGTACCGCAGTTCGGCTGGCTGCCCCGGGACACCAGGCCCGGGGAGATCCAGACGGCCTACCGGGTGCGGGTCTTCGCCGCCGGCGGCCACGGCGACGGCCCGCGGCCGGTGTGGGACAGCGGCCGGGTCGGCTCCGGCCGGCAGTCGTACGTGCCGTACGCCGGCCCCGAGCTGGCGCCCGGCGCCACGTACACCTGGACGGTGCGGACCTGGGACCGGGCGGGGCAGGCGTCGCCGTGGGCACCGCCCGCGTCGTTCGACACCGGCCTCGCCGACGGCGACTGGCAGGCGGAGTGGATCCGGCGGACGACCGGGGAACCGGACGACTACACCCTGGCGCGCAAGGAGTTCGCCGTCGGCGCGAGCCCGGTGGTACGCGCCCGGCTGTACGTGGCGTCCCAGCACCAGTACGAGGCGCGCGTCAACGGCGAGCCGGTCGACCGCGGCCAGGCGTTCAACCACCCCGACCAAGGTTACTACCAGACCACCGACGTCACGCACGCGCTGCGGGCCCGCACTCGGGCGGCCGTCGGCGTGCTCGTCCACTGGTACGGCGGCGGCCAGGGCCGGCCGGCGGCGGCGCCGGGGCTGCTCGTCCGGCTCGTCGTCGACCACGCCGACGGCTCCCGCCAGGTCGTCGTCACCGACGCGTCCTGGCAGGTCGCCCGCGCCCCCTGGCTCACGGCCCCGCGCCGCAACGGCGACGGCGGCGACTACGTCGAGCACGTCGACGGCAGGCTCGCGGGGCGACTGCACGGCTGGGACGAGCCGGGCTTCGCGGCGGCCGGCGCCTGGGCGGCGCCGCAGGTCGTCGGGGCGCACCCGGCGGGGCCCTTCACCCGGCTGCGCGGCCAGGAGCCCCGGCTCGCCTTCGAGGACGTGCGCCCCGTGAGCGTCACCACCCTCGACTCGGGCGCGGTGGTCGCGGACTTCGGCAAGGTCGTCCCGGCCCGGCCGGTGGTCCGCTTCCGCGCCGGGACCGCGGGACGGGACGTGTCCATGCACGCCGGCTACGTCCTGAAGCCGGACGGCAGCGTGTCCGAGTCCGCCGACGACAACCAGGACACCGACCTCTCGTACGGCTACGTGCAGCGCGACGGCAGGCAGTCGTTCGAGGCGTTCACCTACGAGGCGTTCCGGTACCTGCAGATCGACAACCCCGGCGAGCCGATGGACGCGCGCTCGGTGTCGGCGGTCGTCCAGCACACCGACGTGGACCCCGGCAGGGCCGCGACGCTCCACAGCTCCGACGAGACGCTGGACGCGGTCTTCACGCTGCTGCGGAGGTCGGCCCTGTACAGCGCGCAGGAGCAGTTCCTGGACACGCCCACCCGCGAGAAGGGTCAGTTCCTCGCGGACTCGGTGGACATCTCCCGGGCGCTGATGGCGGGCTACTCGGAGCGCGTGCTGACCCGCAAGGCGATCCGCGAGTTCGCCGAGTCGCAGCGGCGCCACTGGCCGGACGGCCGGCTCAACGCGGTCTACCCGAACGGCGACGGCAAGCGCGACATCCCCGACTTCACCGAGATGTACCCCGGCTGGGTGTGGGAGTACTACCTGCGCTCCGGCGACCGTACGACGCTGCGCGACGCCTACCCGGTCATGGCGGCCGTCGCCGACTACGTCCGCCGCTACGTCGACCCGGACACCGGCCTGGTCACCAACCTCGCCGGCGGCTCCGGCGCCTACCTGGGCGGCATCGTCGACTGGCCGGTCCGGTACGGCTACGACACCGGGACCGCCGCCCGCACCACCGTGAGCATCCTCGCGGTCGACGCCCTGCGCCGGACCGCGGACGCCGCCGCCGAGCTGGGCCGGCCGCGGGCCGAGGCCCGGGCCCTGCGCGCCGACGCCGACCGGCTGGGCGACGCGGTCAACGCACGGCTGCGGCGGCCCGACGGGATCTACGTCGACGGGCTCACCGCCGACGGCGCGCAGAGCACCCACGCCTCCCAGATCGCGGGCGCCTACGCCCTCGCCTTCGGTGTCGCCCCGGAGCGCGACTGGCCGGCCCTCGCCGACCACCTCGTCGCGCTGGGCCTGGAGATGGGGCCCATGACGGCGAACTGGCTGCTGACCGCCCTGCACCGGGCCGGCCGCGACGGCGAGGTGCTACGCCGTCTCACCGACCCCGACAGCAGGGGCTGGGCGAACGTCCTGGCCCGGGGCGGCACGTTCACCTGGGAGTCGTGGGAGGCGCCGGAGCGCGGCGACAGCCTCTCGCACGGCTGGGGCTCGACGGCCCTGGTCGACGTCCAGCAGGCGCTGCTCGGCGTCACGGTCACCGCACCCGGCGCCGCGGCCGTACGGATCCGCCCGCCGCGCGGCACCCCGCTGACCCACGCCGCCGGCACGGTGCCGACCCAGCGCGGCCCGGTCGGGGTGCGCTGGCGCACGGTCGACGGCGGCACCGCCCTCTCCGTGGACGTACCGGTCAACGTGACCGCCGAGGTCTGGGTGCCGGTCACCGACCACCGCCCGCCGCGGGCACGGGCCGCGGGCCCCGACGGCGAGCGGACCCCGCGGTTCGAGGGCGTCCGCAACGGCTACGCGCGCTACTCCACCGGCTCCGGCCGAGGCACGTTCGCCCCGGGGGACGCGGCCGAACCCACCCTGGAGCAGCCCCGCTGAAGAGGCCCGGTCCCGCTTGAGGAAGGAGCCGGGACCACCCCGCTGCGCGGGGATGGTCCTTGGCTCGGTATCACTTCATGATCCGGTTCCACCGCCTCCTGTCTGAGGTGGTTGAGCCGGTCATCAGGTTTTCCGCAGCTCATCATGGGTATGCATGAGTCATGCATGATGAGCCTACGGTGAATCTTCTGGGGGCCGCTGCGCTCGCCCTCGGTGACATGGTGGTCGCCGAGGCGACGCGGGCGGCCGGCACGAGTTCGAGCGGAGCCGCCGCGCTGGTGGTGTTGTCCACGGACCCCGGCTTGAGCGTCACCGAGCTGGGCCGGCGGGTGGGACTGAGCCAGTCCGCGGCGGCCCGGATGGTCGACGGCCTGGAGAAGCAGGGGCTGGTACGCAAAGAAGCCAGCTGGGGAGCGTGGGTCCGCCTCCAGCTCAGTGATGTGGGTGCACGGGCAGCCCGCACTCTCCTCGCGTGCCGAGGCGACGTGCTGCGACAGGCGCTGAGCCGTCTCGACGACGGTGAGCGGGAGCAGTTCGGCCGGTTGCTGGGCAAGGTCCTGGCGGGTTTGTACCGGCAGCCCGGTGACGCCGAACGCATCTGCCGGCTGTGTGACCGCTGTGCCTGCGTCCGGGATGGTGCGACCTGCCCGGTGGGTCAGGCGGACCGGGACCGCCGGGCCGGCCACGAGCGCGAGCATGGGTGAACTGCTCGCTCTGCTGTCCGCTCTCTGTTTCGGCATCACGCACTTCGTCAACGGCCTGGTCTCGCGCAGGCACAGCGGGCTGACCGTCGCACTTCACGCCCAAGTGGGCGGCACCGTACTCGGGCTGCTTCTCGCGCTGACTGTGGGCGGTGGAACCGCCGCACTCGCCGACTACGGCTGGGGCGCGCTGTCGGGGGTGGGGACGGGAGTCGGGGTCGCCCTTCTGTACCAGGCGATGTCGCAGGGAGCGATCAGTGTGGTCGTCCCGGTCAGCGATGTCGGAGCCGTGGCTCTTCCGGTCCTGGTCGGGGTGTGTTTCCTCGGAGAGCGCCCCGCCCTTGCCGCATGGGTGGGGATCGCCGCCGTCCCCCCGGCGCTGTGGCTGGTCTCGCAGAAGTCCTCCGGTCTCGGTGGCGACCCGAGCGGAGCGCTGTCTGCGGGGACGCTCAGTGCCTTGATCGCCAGCGCGGGATTCGGCGTGCAGTTCCTCGCCATGGCGCAGGTGGGCACGACCAGCGGCTTGTGGCCGGTGGTGCTGAGCCGGGTGGCCTCCGTCGCGGTCATCGCCGCAGTCCTGAGAGCCTATGGCGCCCCTTGGGGGCTGACAGGGCGGCCATGGGTGGCAGCGGCGGCGGCCGGCGCCCTCGGCACACTTGCGATCGTGCTGTACCTGGAAGCCGCCAGCCAACAGCTCATGGCCATCGCCACCGTACTCTCCGCCCTCTACCCCGCCGTTCCCGTCCTCCTCGCCCTGATGCTGCTGAAGGAGCGCCTCAACCGCCGACAGGCCACCGGTCTCATCTGCGCGGCGCTTGCGATCGGGCTCATCGCACTGCGCTGAACGTGCCGGCCCGCTGACAACAAGCCTGTCGATGTGACAACCGTCGTGCTTCGGCTCACGAGCGTGGTGCCGTCGTCCAGGTGCCGTGCCACGGGGCGGCCCACGCAGGGCGCTGCTCGCACCGCCCGGGCCACCGCCGCGACCGCTGGCCGCGAAGCTGCCGGACCGTGGAGCCTGCTCACGCGGAGGGTTGAGCGGCGGAGCGTCGTCGCACACGGCTTGCCACTCGGACCTGCAAGTGCGCCCCCTCGTGCTCACGTGGGTGGTACGGGCACCACGCGGGGACGTCCGGCGGCGCATGGGCGGGCCCGGGTGCTCGTGTCCGGGGCGGCTAATCTCACGTACCGCATTATTCTGCGCGAATATCGCAAATCATGGAAATAGTCAATAAGGCACCACTAGTTGACGCTTGTCACACGCGATGCGACATTCTTCTCGCGACCGGTCGTTCAACGTTCGAGTTCTCGAACGCCACCGGTGGCGTGTGCGCACACCGCAACTTCCGCACGGCACTCGACCACTGCCCATCCGGCTCCGCCCGCTCGCCGAAGCGGGCGCGGAGCATGGACTGCCCGGAGGCTTCTGTGCGAATGACGCAAGTGCACGACCCGTACCCGCGTGTGAGCGCGACAGACCACCTGCCCGACGCCGACCGCCGGTTGTTCCGGCAGTTCGGCTGGGGTCCCGCGAGTTCACCGACGCACCGTCTGATCCACCGCCCCATCGAGGAGTACGCCGCCGCCCACCCGGCCGCTGTCGCCGTCGAGCATCTGGGCGAGACCCTCACCTACGGCCAGCTCGACCGGCACGCCGAGCGGCTGGCCGGCGTGCTCGCCGGCTTCGGGGTCGGCCCTGGCGACTCCGTGGGGCTGTTCCTGCGGCGTTCGCTGCCGATGACCGTCGGCCTGCTGGGGACGCTGAAGGCGGGTGCCGCCTACGTGCCGCAGGACGTCGGCGTGGCCCCCGCGGCGCAGTTGCGCCACGTGATGCGCACCGCCCGGACGAAGGTCGTCCTGACCGTCTCGGACGTGGCCGGCCTTGTCCCGGTGCCCGAGGGGGTCACCCTCGTCAACGTCGACGAGGTGATGTCCGGCACGCTCCCCGCGGGCCCGGCGCAGGCGGCCCGGCGCGCCGCGGCCGGGCCGCGGCCCGCGGTCCCCGACGACGCCTGCTACGTGCTGTTCACCTCCGGTACCACCGGCACCCCCAACGGCGTCGTCGTGACCCACCGCAACGTCTGCAACCTCCTGCTCACCGAGCCCGGCGGCCTGGGCATCCGCCCTGGCCTGGCCGTGGCCCAGCTCCTCAACATCGCCTTCGACATGGCGTCCTGGGAGATTCTCGGCTGCCTCGCACACGGCGCGACCCTGCTCATCCGGGGCCGGGACATCGCCGCCACCGCCGAACGCGCCGACGTGCTGATCGCGACCCCGACCGTGCTGAGCCGGATCGACCCGACCCGCTGCACCCGCGTGCGCACCGTCGCCGTCGCGGGCGAACCCTGCCCTCGCCCGCTCGCCGACACCTGGGCCGGGGCCGCCGACTTCTACAACTGCTGCGGCCCCACCGAGACCACGATCGTCAACACCATGCACCGGCACACGCCGGGCACGCGGCTGACCATCGGCCGCCCCACTCCCAACAACACCGTCTACGTCCTCGACGACCGGCTCTCCCCGCTGCCCATGGGCGAGGCCGGCGAGATGTGGGCCGGCGGGGACTGCGTCTCCGCCGGCTATCTGGACAACCCGGCCCTGAACGCGGAGCGGTACGCGCCCGACCCCTTCCGCGGCGGCGGAGCGCTGATGTTCCGCACCCGCGACCTGGGGCGGTGGACGCCGGAGGGCGAGCTCGAGCACCTCGGGCGCACCGACGACCAGGTCAAGGTGCGCGGCTTCCGCGTCGAACTCGACTCCGTTTCCGCCGTGCTGGAGTCCGTCCCCGGCTGCCGGCAGGCCGTGACGCTGCGGCGCGACGAGCGCAGCCTGGTGTCGTTCGTGACCCCCGCGGACGTGGACACGGACGCGGCGCGGCGTGCCGTGTCCGCGGCGCTGCCGTACTACTGCACGCCCGCGGAGGTGCACGCGCTCGACGCGCTGCCGGTCACCGCGCGCGGCAAGACGGACAGGGCGCAGCTGCACCGGCTCGCCACCGCCGGCCCGGCCCCCGCCCCCGTCCCCGTCATGTCGGCCCTCGCGCAGGGAGTCGTCTCATGACGGCCCCGGTCACGCACGAGGTCGTCCCCGCGCGGGAGCCGTCTACGCCGGAGGAGGTGCGGCTGCCTCCGCGTACCGGGGCCCTGCGCCGTGCGCTCAAGCACCCCCGGCTGATGCACTACAACCGGCTTGCCGCAGGTGTGCTCGCCGTGAACCTCGCGTTGGCCGCGGTCGGCGCCGCCGAAGGACGGTGGAGTTCACGGACGCTGTCGTACGCGGCGCTCGTCAACATCGCGCTGGCCGTGGTCGTGCGCAACCAGTACGTCATCAACCTCTTCTTCCGCGTCGCCACCGCCGCCCCGACCCGCTGGCCGCTGAAGGTGCGCTGGACGCTGGGCAAGGTCTACCACTTCGGCGGGCTGCACGTCGGCGGCGCCCTCGCCGGCTCGCTGTGGTTCTGCGCCGCGGTGGCGGCCCTGACCGCCGAGGGTGCGGACGCCGCCGTGCTGGCGGTGAGCTACGCCCCGCTGCTGCTGCTCGCCGCCATGCTGGTGACCACGCTGCCGCGGATCCGCACCCCGCACCACGACCTGTTCGAGCGCACCCACCGCTTCGGCGGCTGGGCGAGTCTGGCCCTGCTGTGGGTGCAGGCGGCACTGACCGGTTCCGCGGTGGCGCTGTGGGTGCTGGCGGGCATCACGGCCAGCGTCGCGCTGCCGTGGCTGCGGTTGCGCAAGGTCCCGGTCGACATCACCCGCCCGTCGGGGCATGTGGCGTTGCTGCGGTTCGACCACGGCGAGACGCCGTTCGCCGGGTCCTCCACGGCGGTCAGCCGCAGCCCGCTGCTGGAGTGGCACTCCTTCGCGAACGTCCCCGTCCCCGGCGAGGACGGCTTCCACCTGACGGTCTCGCGCGCCGGGGACTGGACCGGGCGGCTGATCGACGATGCGCCCCGGCAGCTCTGGGTCAAGGGCATCACGACGGCGGGCGTCGCCAACATAGAACGGCTCTTCACCAAGGTGGTCTACGTCGCCACCGGCAGCGGTATAGGTCCGTGCCTGCCGCACCTGCTGGCGCAGCAGGTACCGGCCTCCCTGGTGTGGTCCACCCGCAACCCCCGCCGCACGTACGGAGACCCGCTCATCGACGACATCCTCGCGGTCCAGCCCGACGCGTTCATCTGGGACACCGACGAGCGGGGCAAGCCCGACATGGTGCGCCTGGCGTACTGGGCCTACGAGAGGTCCGGCGCCGAGGCGGTGATCTGCATCTCCAACAAGAAGCTCACGTGGCGGGTCGTGCACGCCCTGGAGAGCCGCGGCATCCCGGCATACGGCGCGATCTGGGACTCGTGACCCGACCGACCGCACACGGACTCCAGGAGGCAGCGGTGGAACACGTGAAGATCGAGAGGAACGAGAAGAACCCGGCCGTCGTGACCGCCCGGTTGCACCGGCCCGAGGTCCTCAACGCGCTCAGCAGCGCGCTGATGGAGGAGCTGACCGGGGCGCTCGGCGAGCTGGACGCCGACCCGGGCGTCGGCTGTTTCGTCGTCACCGGCTCCGAGCGTGCCTTCGCCGCCGGGGCCGACATCCGGGAGATGGCGGCGAGGTCGGCGGCCGAGATGGCGGAGGAGGACTACTTCGCCGGCTGGGACGCCTTCTGCGCCTTGCGGACCCCCACCGTGGCGGCGGTCAGCGGCTACGCGCTGGGCGGCGGCTGCGAGCTGGCGATGATGTGCGACCTCGTCGTCGCGGCCGATTCCGCCGTGTTCGGCCAGCCGGAGCTGGCCCTCGGAGTGATGCCCGGTATCGGCGGCACCCAGCGGCTGATCCGTGCCGTCGGCAAGGCGAAGGCCATGGACCTGATCCTCACCGGACGCACCATGGACGCCGCCGAGGCCGAGCGGGCAGGCCTTGTCGCCCGTGTCGTCCCCGCGGACCGGCTGGCTGACGAGGCGCTCGACGTGGCGTCCGCCATCGCGGCGCGCAGCGCTCCCGCGGTGCGGTCCGCCCGCGAGGCCGTGGGCCGCGCGCAGGAGGTGCCGCTGCGCGAAGGGCTGCTGTTCGAGCGGCGGCTGTTCCACGCGCTGTTCGCCACCCGGGACCAGAAGGAGGGCATGCGCGCGTTTCTGGAGAAGCGTGAACCGCACTTCACCGGCCGGTAGCCGCAGACGCACCCCGGCCCCGCCCGTCCGGTGGCCGCGGGCGGGGACCGGTACCTCCAGCACCGCCGACCAGGCCGTAGTCGACGGGCTACGGCCTCGCCCGCTTCCGCCCCGGCACTCCGCGCCCGTGGTCACCCTCGGTTACTATGTTCACTTCGTGCCGGAGGCCGGGAGTGAGGGCCGCGCTGCTGTCGAGGGACTGCTCGGGAAGCAGGGAGACATTCTCCCCTGCCACCCGCCTCCGAAGCTGACCGTGGATTGCAAGGCTGAAGAGACGGGTTGCCTGGGAGAATGCTGAGAGAGGTCGTTGCGACCCGCTATGTCACGCCGCTGCGCGAGGGCGGATCGCTTCCCGGGATCGTCGAGGGGGACGATCTCGGTACGTACGTCATGAAGTTCACCGGCGCCGGACAGGGCCGTAAGACGCTGGTCGCCGAGGTGATCAGCGGCGGGCTGGCGCGCCGGCTCGGGCTGCGGGTGCCGGAGCTGGTCGGGCTCCAGCTCGATCCGGTCATCGGCCGCTCCGAGCCGGACGAGGAGGTGCAGGAGCTGCTGAAGGCCAGCGGAGGGCTCAACCTCGGCATGGACTTCCTGCCCGGCGCGCTCGGCTTCGACCCGCTGGCCTTCCGGGTGGACGCCGCGGAGGCCGGGCGGGTGGTGTGGTTCGACGCGCTCGTCGGCAACGTCGACCGGTCGTGGCGCAACCCCAACATGCTCGTCTGGCACGGCGACCTGTGGCTCATCGACCACGGCGCCAGCCTGATCTGGCACCACAACTGGCCCTCCGCCGCGGCCGCCGCCGACAGGCCGTACGACGCCTCCGACCACGCCCTCGCCCCCTTCGGCCCGGACGTGGCCGCCGCGGCGGCCGAGCTGGCGCCGCGGGTGACCGCGGAGCTGCTGGCCGCGACGGCGGCGGAGGTGCCGGACGAGTGGCTGGCGGACGAGCCGGGCTTCTCCTCGCCCGCGGAGACGCGGGCCGCGTACGTCGAGACGCTGGCCGCCCGCGCCGCACGGGTGCACGAGCTGACCGTGGTGGGCGAACGCAGCCAGGACGGGCCGTCGAAGGCGCCGGAGTGGCTGAAGGGGAAGCTGCCGCGGAAGGGGGCGCGATGAGCGGGCGCGAGGTCTTCGAGTACGCGCTGCTGCGCGTCGTGCCGCGGATCGAACGCGGCGAGCAGATCAACGCCGGGGTGCTCGTCTACTGCCGGGCGCGCTCCTATCTCGGTGCGCGTACCCACCTGGACGAGCGCCGCCTGCTCGCGCTCGACCCCGGGGCCGACGTCGCGGGGGTGCGGGCCGCGCTGCGCGGCGTGGAGGAGGTGTGCTGCGGCGGCGCGCAGGCCGGGCAGGCGGCCGGGGACGACGCGGGGCGGCGCTTCCGCTGGCTCGTCGCGCCGCGCAGCACGGTGGTGCAGCCGGGGCCGGTGCACTCGGGGCTGACCGATGACCCGGAGGCGGAGGCGGAACGGCTGCTGGGGCTGCTGGTCCGCGTGCCCGCCTGACCGGTCGTACGTGACCCGCCGCGCGTGACACGCCGCACACGGCACCGCGTACGGCGGCGGTGCGGCGCGCGCCGCCGCGGCGCCCCGTTGACACGGCGGAGCCGGACTTCTAGCGTCACGTGCCGAACCTACTAAGCGGTTGCTCACCGACTGCCGGGCGGCCTCCCGGCACCAGCCAGCGCGAGGAGAACACCAGGATGTCCACCACCGGAAGGGTCGCGATCGTCACCGGCGCGGCGCGCGGCATCGGCGCCGCCACCGCCGTCCGCCTGGCCCGCGAGGGGCACGCCGTCGCCGTGCTGGACCTCGACGAGGGCGCCTGTGCGGACACCGCCGGGAAGATCACCGCGGCCGGCGGCACCGCCCTGGCCGTCGGCTGCGACGTCGCCGACGCCGCCGCCGTCGAGGCGGCCGTCGCCCGCGTCGCCGCCGCACTCGGCCCGCCCGTCGTCCTGGTCAACAACGCCGGCGTGCTCCGCGACAACCTGCTGTTCAAGATGAGCGAGGACGACTGGGACACGGTCATGAACGTGCATCTGCGCGGCGCGTTCCTGATGTCCCGGGCCTGCCAGAAGCACATGGTGGACGCCGGCTTCGGCCGCATCGTCAACCTCTCCAGCAGCTCCGCGCTCGGCAACCGCGGCCAGGTCAACTACTCCGCCGCCAAGGCCGGGCTGCAGGGCTTCACCAAGACCCTGGCCAAGGAGCTGGGCAAGTTCGGGGTCACGGCCAACGCCGTCGCGCCCGGGTTCATCGCCACCGAGATGACCGCCCAGACGGCCGCACGCGTCGGCATGGACTTCGAGGACTTCCAGGCCGCGGCCGCCGCCCAGATCCCCGTGCAGCGCGTCGGGCACCCGGACGACATCGCCGGCGCGATCGCCTACTTCACGGGCGACGACGCCGGCTTCGTCTCCGGCCAGGTGCTGTACGTGGCCGGCGGGCCGCTCGACTGAGTCCGGGGGACGAGGACATGACGCAGCAGCAGAGCGGCGGCGCCGCGGACGCGCCGCGGGCCGCGGACAGCGGCCGGGTCGCCCTGATCACCGGCGCGAGCCGCGGCATCGGCTACGGCATCGCCGAGGCGCTGGTCGCCCGCGGCCACCGGGTGTGCCTGACCGGCCGCGGCGAGGAGGCGCTCCAGGACGCCGTGGAGCGGCTCGGCGCGGGCCGCGCCATCGGCGTCGCCGGCAAGGCGCACCACGAGGAGCACCAGGCCGAGGCCGTGGCCCGTACGGTGGAGGCGTTCGGCCGGGTCGACTACCTGGTCAACAACGCCGGCACCAACCCGGTGTTCGGCCCCATCGCCGACGCCGACCTGGGCGCGGTGGCCAAGGTCTACGAGACGAACGTGCTGTCCGCCCTGGGCTTCGCCCAGCAGACGTACCGGGCGTGGCAGCGCGAGCACGGCGGCGCGATCGTCAACATCGCCTCCGTCGCCGGGCTCTCGGCCTCGCCGTTCGTCGGCCCGTACGGCATGAGCAAGGCCGCGATGATCAACATGACCATGCAGCTCGCGCACGAGTTCGCGCCGGTCGTCCGGGTCAACGCGCTGGCCCCGGGCGTGGTGAAGACGAAGTTCGCCGTCGCGCTGTACGAGGGCCGCGAGGAGGAGGCCGCCGCCGGCTACCCGCTGGGGAGGCTCGGCGTCCCCGGGGACGTCGCCGGCGCCGCGGCCTTCCTCCTCTCCGACGAGGCCGGCTGGATCACCGGGCAGACGCTCGCCATCGAGGGCGGGATCTTCCTCAACGCCGGCGTCGGCTGAACCGTCGGCCGCGCCCGCCGCACACGTTTCCCCGGATAACGGCGCTGTTCCGGGGGGTCCGTGATCCACCGGCCGTGGGGTAGGGTCTGCGCACCCCATCGAACAGGTGCAAGGAGGGGGCGGCACGTGTTCTTTCGGTCGGGCCCGCGGCGGGTCGCCGCGGCGCTGATACCCGTCGCGCTGCTGGCCGGCTGCGGCAACCTGCCGGCGTCGGACGACGACGAGCGGCACATCGACGTGGGCACGACGAGCGCGCCCAGCACGCTCGACCCGGCGGCCGCGTGGGACGGCAGCTGGGAGCTGTACCGCAACGTCTACCAGACGCTCATGCACTACGCCGGCACCGGCGCGGTGCCGCAGCCGGACGCGGCGAAGAGCTGCGGCTTCACCGGCTCGGACAGCCGCACGTACCGCTGCCGGCTGCGCGCGGACCTCACCTTCTCCAACGGCAACCCGCTCGACGCCGCGGCCGTGAAGCACTCCTTCGACCGGGTGCTCGCCATCAACGCCGAGACCGGCCCCGCCGGGCTGCTGGAGAGCCTGGAGAAGGTCGAGACCCGAGGGGACCGGACCGTCACCTTCCATCTCAAGCGCTCCGACGCGACCTTCCCGTTCATCCTCGCCGCCCCCGCCACCTCGATCGTCGACCCCGAGTCGTACCCGGCGGACGCGCTGGCCGACGAGGGCACCCTCGTCGGCTCCGGGCCGTACACGCTCGCGTCGTACGAGGAGGGGTCGGTGGCCGAGCTGGAGCGCAACTCCGGCTACCGGGGCGACGCGGAGCTGCGCAACGACTCCGTCAGCATCCACTACTTCGACGACTCCGGCGCGATGACCGACGCGCTCACGAAGGGCGACATCGACGTCACGTACCGCGGGCTGCCGCCGGACCGGGTGCCGGAGCTGGAGAAGGCGGCGTACGAGGAGGGCTCGATCGCGCTCAGCCGGGTCGTCATGCCGGAGATCCACTACCTGGTCTTCAACCCCGAGCACGAGTACGCCGACAGCCTCGCCGTCCGGCACGCCGTCGCCCAGGCGATCGACCGCGACGCGCTCGTGCGCAGGGTCTACGGCAGCACCGCCGAGCCGCTGTACTCGATGATCCCGCGCGGCATCGCCGGCCACACCACCGCCTTCTTCGACCGCTACGGCGAGCCGGACCCCGACGCGGCGGCCGCGACCCTGGAACAGGCGGGGATCACCGAGCCGGTGCCGCTGACGCTGTGGTACACCAGCGACCGGTACGGCTCGGTGATGGCCCGGCAGTTCAAGGAGCTGGAGCGGCAGCTGGACGGCAGCGGGCTGTTCGAGGTCACCGTGAAGGGCCGGAAGTGGGAGCAGTTCGCCGCCGCGTACAACAAGGGGGAGTACCCCGTCTTCGGCCGCGGCTGGTCCCCCGACTTCCCGGACCCGGACAACTACATCGCGCCCTTCACCGGCGAGCGCAACGCCCTCGGCACACCGTACGAGAACGCGGAGATCACCGAGGAACTGCTGCCCACCTCGCGCCGCGAGGCGGACCGGGCGGGGGTGAACGAGCAGTTCGCCCGGGCGCAGGAGATCCTCGCCGAGGACGCCCGGCTGCTGCCGCTGTGGCAGGCCCGGCAGTACATCGCGGCGCACGACGACGTCGCCGGGGTGGAGTGGAGCCTGGACGCCTCGACGATCATGCGGATGTGGGAGCTGTACAAGAAGACCAGTTGGTAGGGGAGCTGTCGGTGCCGGGCGGTACCGTCTGCTGCGCAACGCCCCACCGAACCGATCTTCTGCACCGACCGGAGGTCCCGCACCCGTGTCCCCCATGCTCCCCCCGTCCTGGCAGGACGTCCTCGCCAAGGAACTCGACAAGCCCTACTTCCGGCGTCTTGAGTCGTTCGTCGAGGAGGAGCGCGCCCGCGGGCCGGTGTACCCGCCGCGCGAAGAGGTCTTCGCCGCCCTCGACGCCACCCCGTACGAGCGGGTGAAGGTCCTCGTCCTCGGCCAGGACCCGTACCACGGACCCGGCCAGGGCCACGGGCTGTGCTTCTCCGTGCGGCCGGGGGTGCGCACCCCGCCGTCCCTGCGCAACATCTTCAAGGAGCTGCGCGACGACCTCGGCCACCCGGTCCCGGACAACGGGTACCTGATGCCGTGGGCCGAGCAGGGCGTGCTGCTGCTGAACGCGGTGCTGACGGTGCGCGAGGGCGAGGCGAACTCGCACAAGGGCCAGGGCTGGGAGGAGTTCACCGACGCGGTCATCCGCGCCGTCGTGGAGCGGCCGGACCCGGCGGTGTTCGTGCTGTGGGGGGCGTACGCGCGCAAGAAGCTGCCGCTGATCGACACGGCCCGGCACGCCGTGGTCCAGGGGGCGCACCCGTCGCCGCTGTCGGCGAAGAAGTTCTTCGGATCGCGGCCGTTCACGCAGATCGACGAGGCGGTGGCCGCGCAGGGCCACGCCCCGGTCGACTGGCGGATCCCGGACCTGGGGCCGGGCCGGGACTGACGTCCGGTGACGGGTGCGCCCCCCGCGGAGGGCGACGCTCAGCGCCCGAAGTACTCCGCGCACGCCGCCGCTTCCCGGCTGCCGGGGGCCCAGCCGCCGTAGGCCTCCCCGACGGCGCACACGTCGACCGCCCCGCCGGGGGCGGCGGCCGGCGGGGGCGCGGGTACCGCCGTCGTCGGCGTCGGCGTACGGAGCGGGCGGGCCGGTGCCGGCCGGAGGGCCGGCGGCTCCGGCGGGGCGGCGGGCGGCGGACCGTCCGGGGCGGGTGCGGCCCGCCGCGCCCGGCCCGTGTCCGGCGACGGCGGGGACGGCGGCGTGACGCGTTGCGGACGCGGCGCCGGTCCGATCGTCGCCAGCACCTCGCGGCCCGGCAGTGGAGCCGCGGCCGAACCGGGAGCGCCCGGCGCGGGCCGCCCGGTGCCCGGGGCGGGGCCGGCATCGGGGGAGACGGCGACGCAGCCGGCGACTGCGGTGAGGGTCGTGAGGCCGGTCAGCAGGGCGCCGGCCGCGGGAGTGGAGCGCACCCGGCCACCCTGCTGCGCCCGGCGCCGCTCCGGTACTCCCCGCAGGGGTGACGCCCGCCCCGCGGGGTTGCCGCCGCCGTGGCCGAGCGCTTCGGCGGCGGCATCGCCCTGGTGCACCGCGCCGGCCTCGCCGGGCTGCTCGCCGACTGGCGGCCGCCCGGCGCCGGGGCCGGACCGGGCGGCCCGTATGCTTCCCCCGCACAGACGGCGCCCTGACGCACGGCACCGGCCGCGGCCCTCCGGGCCGGCCCCGGCGGCGAGCGCACGGCGGGGCGTCCACGGGCCGAGGCTGCGGACGGGAGCGGACATGACCACGGGCGCGACGCCCCTGAAGGCCGGCGTGATCGGACTCGGCGACATCGCGCAGAAGGCGTACCTGCCGGTGCTCGCCTCGCTGCCGGGCGTCGAGCCGCACCTGCACACCCGCTCCCCGGCCACCCTCGCGCGCGTCGCCGGCGCCCACCGCGTGCCGCCCGCCCAGTGCCACGGCGACCTCGACTCCCTGCTGGCCGCCGGCCTCGACGCCGCGTTCGTGCACGCCCCGACGTCCGCCCACGTCGAACTGGTCACCGCGCTGCTGGCGGCCGGCGTCCCCGTGTACGTCGACAAGCCGCTGGCCTACGACCTCGCCGGCGCCGAGCGCCTCGTCCGGCTCGCCGAGGAGCGCCGCGTCTCGCTGATGACCGGCTTCAACCGCCGCTACGCGCCCGGCTACGCGCAGTGCCTGGAGCACCCGCGTGAGCTGATCATCCTGCAGAAGCACCGCGTCGGGCTGCCCGAGGACCCCCGCACGCTGGTCTTCGACGACTTCATCCACGTCGTCGCCACGCTGCGCTTCCTCGTCCCGGGCCGTGTCGCGCACGTCGACGTGCGCGCCCGCGTACGCGACGGTCTGCTGCACCACGTCGTCCTGCAGCTGTCCGGCGACGGCTTCACGGCGATCGGTGCGATGAACAGGCTCTCGGGCTCCGCCGAGGAGGTCCTGGAGGTGTCCGGGCAGGACACCAAGCGCGAGGTCCGCAACCTCGCCGAGGTGGTGGACCACAAGGGCCAGCCCAGCGTGCGACGGCGCGGCGACTGGGTGCCGGTGGCCCGGCAGCGCGGCATCGAGCAGGTCGTGCTGGCGTTCCTCGCCGCGGTGCGCTCGGGGGAGCTGCTGAGCGGGCAGGACGCGCTCGCCACCCACGAGCTGTGCGAGCGGGTCGTACGCGAGGTGGTCCGGGCGGGTTGAGTCCGCCACCCGTACGCGGGACAGCCCCGGGGCCGACAAGCGGAAAATCACAAGAAGAGCGGCAGGCTGAGTCCCGTTCGTGCTCCGCCGTACGAAGGGGGCGCCCATGCCCCGCCGTCGCCCACACCGGCCCACCCGGCCCACTCGGCCCACCCGGCGCACCGCCGCGACCGCGCTCGCCGCCGCCGCGGTGCTGGCGGGTGGCGGCTGCACGCCGGCCGGGCCCGCCACCGCGCCCACCGCGCCCGCCGCGGCCGGGCCCGTGCCCGGCGCCCGCCCGTTCACGCTGCTGGCGACCGGCGACGTCATCCCCTACCCGTCGATCATGCGGCAGGCGGCCGCGGACGCCGGGGGAGAGGGCTACGACTTCCGGCCCGTGCTCGGCGCCGTCGCGCCCGCCGTCACCGCCGCCGACCTCGCGCTGTGCCATCTGGAGACCCCGCTCGGGCCGCCGGAGGGCCCCTTCACCGGCTACCCGGTCTTCCAGTCCCCGCCCGGCCTGGCCGCCGCCCTGCGCGACGCCGGCTACGACGGCTGCTCCACCGCCTCCAACCACGCGCTCGACGCCGGCACCGCCGGCGTCCGGCGCACCCTGGACGCCCTCGACGGCGCCGGCCTGCACTACGCCGGCACCGCCCGTACCCGCGCCGAGTCCGCCCGGCCCGCCGTGCTCCGCGCCGGCGGCGCCCGGGTCGCCCACCTCTCGTACACCTACGGCAGCAACGCCGCCGTGCCCGCCGACGCCCCCTGGTCGCTGGGCCTGCTCGACCCCGGCCGGGTCGTCGCCGACGCGCGCGCCGCGCGGCGGGCCGGGGCCGACGTGGTCGTCCTCAGCGTGCACTGGGGCACCGAGTGGCGGCAGGAGCCGGACGCCGCCCAGCGGCGGCTCGCCGACCGGCTGACCCGCTCGCGCAGCGGCGGCCGCAAGGACATCGACCTGATCATCGGCACCCACAACCACGTGCCGCAGCCGTACGAGAAGGTCAACGGCACCTGGGTCGTCTACGGCCTCGGCGACCAGGTCGCCAGCTTCATCCCGTCGATGTACCGCGGCAACGAGGGCTCCGCGGCGCGCTTCACCTTCACCCCCGGGCGCGACGGCTGGCGGGTGACCCGGGCACGGTTCCTGGTCCACCACGCGGAGACCGGGCCGCCGTTCCGGGTGGTGCCGGCGACTCCGGAGACGTACCCGGACGTCCACGCGCGGGTGCGCGCCGCGGTCCTCAGCCGCGGCGCCGCCGCGGACGGGCTGCGGGAGGCGTCGTACTGACCGCGCCGCCGGGACGGGCGGCGACGCGGCGGGCCGGGCGGGGGCGGCCCGGCGCCCGGCCGGGCCCGCCGCTCAGTGCGTCGGGTCTCCCGCTTCGGGCTCCAGGGCGCCGGTCGCGACGAGGGCGAAGATCAGGAGCCCCAGCAGCACGCGGTAGATCACGAAGGGCGCGAAGCTGCGGGTGGTGATGAACCTCATGAACCACGCGATGACCGCATAGCCGACGGCGAAGGCGATGAGGGTGGCGACCACCGTCCCGCCCCAGTTCATGTGCGTCGCCCCCGGGACCTCCTTCAGCTCGAAGAGCCCGGAGGCGAGCACCGCGGGGATGGCCAGCAGGAACGAGTACCGGGCGGCGGCCTCGCGGCTGTAGCCCAGGAACAGGCCGCCGGTGATGGTCGCGCCCGAGCGGGAGACGCCCGGGATCAGCGCGAGCGACTGGGCGAGGCCGAACAGCAGGCCGTCGCGGGTGGTGAGGTCGGTCAGCTGCTTGCGCTCCACGACGGCGCGGTGCCGTCCGCCGCCTCCGGAGGCGCGCCAGTCGGCGAAGCCGAGGACCAGGCCCATCACGATCAGCGTGGTGGCGATCAGCCGAAGATCGCGGAACGGCCCCTCGATCGACTCCTGGAACGTCAGCCCCAGCACCCCGATCGGGATCGAGCCGACGATGACCAGCCAGCCCATCTTCGCGTCGTGGTCGGAGCGCATGGACCTGTCCGTCAGCGAGCGGAACCAGGCGGAGACGATCCGCGCGATGTCCTTGCGGAAGTAGATCAGCACGGCGGTCTCCGTACCGATCTGGGTGATCGCCGTGAAGGCGGCGCCCGGGTCCTCCCAGCCGGCGAAGGCCGCCGTGAGCCGGAGGTGGGCGCTGGAGGAGATCGGCAGGAATTCCGTCAGCCCCTGGACGAGTCCGAGGATGACTGCTTCGAACCAGCTCATACGGGGCTGCACATGTCCTTGAGTTCGCTGACGGGTTGCAGGAGATGTTAAGGCCCCTATGTGAGGCGTGTGGCCCCAGGGTCGGTACCGGGCACCTCCGTGCCGCCGGCGGCGGCGACCTCGGCGGAAACGGCGGAAGGGATCACTCCGCGAGCGCGGCCGCGGACGGCGCGGCGCCGGCGCACGGCGACCGCGGCGCCGACCGCCATGCTGGCGAGGATGAAACCGAGGGCGGCGAGGAAGACGGGGGAGAGCGGGTCGGAGGCCCGGCTGCCGGCGATCACGTACGCGGCGGTGTTCGGCACGCAGCCCACCGCCGTGGCCAGCAGGAACGGCACCCAGCTCATCCGCGAGACCGCGGCCGCGTAGTTGACCCCCGCGAACGGCACACCGGGAAAGGTGCGCAGCACCAGCATCGAGCGGAAGCTGTGCCGGCTCAGCTGCCGGTCCGCCGCCGTCAGCAGCCGCCCGCGCAGCAGCGGGCGCAGCGCGTCCTGGCCGAGCAGCCGGCCCATCCCGAAGGCCACGCCCGCGCCGAGCACCGTGCCGGACACCGACCCGGCCAGGCCCGCCTGGGCGCCGAAGAGCGTGCCGGAGGCGAGGTTGAGCAGCGGGCGCGGCACCAGGGCCGCGGTGCACAGCCCGTACGCGACGGCGAAGACGATCACCGCCGACATGCCGGTGAACTGCGGCGGCAGCCCGTCCGCCAGCAGTCGGTGCGGCCGCCACACGACGGCCGCGCCCACGGCGCCGGCGAGGAGCACCACGAGCAGGCCCAGCCGGGAGCGCGCGGACAGCAGCGCGCGGCCGCGGCGTACGACGCGGCCGGCGACGGGCCCCTCGGCGGGTACGGGCACCGCCTGAGCCTAACCGACGCGGGCGTACCTGCGCCGTGACGTCGCACTCAACTCCGGCCGCTACCGTGGCCGTCATGGCCCAGCAGCGCTCCAGCGTCCCCACCGGCCCGGAGGCCACCCCGGCCCCGGACACCCCGGGCACCCCGGACACACCGGACACACCGCACGTCCCGGACGCCGCCGGGGCCGCGGGGGCCGCCGACGCCCCGCCCGTCCCCGCGAGCGCCCTCGCCGACGCGGTTCTCGCCCGCCTCACCGACGCCTACCCCGCCGCCGCCGACCCCGAGCGCGCCGCGCGGTCGGCCGCGTACCTGCGCGGCGTCGCCCCGTTCCTCGGCATCCCCGCGCCCCGCCGCCGCGAGCTGTCCCGCGCCGTCCTCTACGGCACACCGCGCCCCGCCGAGGCGGACTGCGCCGCGGTCGCGCTGCGCTGCTGGGAGCTGCCGGAGCGCGAGTACCACTACTTCGCCGTCGACTTCCTCCGCCGCCACGTGCGCCGCTGCTCCTCCGGCCTCCTGCCCGTCGTCCGCCACCTCGTCGTCACGAGCTCCTGGTGGGACACCGTCGACGCGCTCGCCGCGCACGTCGTCGGCGGCCTCGTCGCCGCCGAACCGCCGCTGGCCGCCGCCATGGACGAGTGGATCGAGGACGACGACCTGTGGGTCGCCCGCACGGCCCTCCTGCACCAACTGCGCTTCAAGGACGCCACCGACACCGGCCGCCTCTTCGGCTACTGCCTGCGCCGCGCGGACCACCGCGACTTCTTCATCCGCAAGGCCGTCGGCTGGTGCCTGCGCGAGTACGCGAAGACCGACCCGGCGGCCGTGCGTTCCTTCGTCGACGCCCACCGCGCCGAGCTGTCCCCGCTCTCCGCACGCGAGGCGCTCAAGCACTTCTGACCGCTCCCGTGCCGCCACGACCGCGGCGGCGGGAAAACCGTTCGACCGCCGCGGTGCCCGTACCCGATCATGGTGGGCATGTTCCGGTACGCCCTCCTCGCGCACACGTCCGCCGCCGCGGACGCGCTGAAGGCTGTGCCGGCCGCACTCGCAGCCGCGGTGGCAGCCGCAGCCGACGGCGCCCGAATCCGCCCCTTCCCGTGATCGCTCCAGCGGACCCCCGCGGGGGAGGGCCGGCCAGGCCGGGGGTCCGCGCATCCGCTGCGATCCGCGAGGAACAACCATGCCCAAGCAGGCGTACGTGCGCACGAAGCCGCACGTCAACATCGGCACGATGGGGCACGTCGACCACGGCAAGACCACGCTGACGGCCGCGATCACCAAGGTGCTCAGCGACCGCGGCACCGGCGCCTTCGTCCCGTTCGAGCGCATCGACCGGGCGCCGGAGGAGGCCGTGCGCGGCATCACCATCAACATCGCGCACGTCGAGTACGAGACCGCGACCCGCCACTACGCGCACGTCGACATGCCCGGCCACGCCGACTTGGCTGTTCGCTTACCCTGTCATTCATGGAAAACGTAGACCTCTACCTCCGCAAAAGCAAGCGGCCCCGCTCCGGAGAGCGCAACCTGAGCTTCGAGGCGCAAGAAGAACGAGGCCGCCGGTGGGCCGCTGACAACGGCTACACGGTCCGCCACGTCTGGCGCGACAACCTCAGCGGATGGAGCGATGTAGTCCGCCCCGAGTTCGACAAGGCGTTGGCCGGTCTGCTGGCCGACGAAGTCCCCTGCCTGTGGTGCTACGCGCTCGACCGATGGACGCGCCAGGGGGCCGCCGCTGTGATCCCGATTCTCGACAGCGGAAAGCGGATCGTTTTCGACTTCGAGCGGCTGGATTCCTCCGAACCCCGTGACCGCCGGTGGATCATCGACCGCGCTGAGAACGCCCGTGAGTACAGTGATCTCGTCTCCACGCGGGTGCGCGGCACCAAGAAGGTTCAGCGGGATAGCGGCGCGTGGCTCGGTGCGGCACCGTACGGGCTGGCAGTAGGGCCCGGCCGCAAGCTCATGCACGGCGAGGCGTGGAGACACGTGGTGCGTGTTATCGGCCTTGTCGCTGAGGGGTACAGCGGCAGGGGAGCTGCGCGCGCCATGAACGAGGACGGGATTCCCGCGCCGAATGGCGGGGCATGGGCAGCGGGAACGATCCGGCGCATGGTCCACAACCCCGTCTACGAGGGGTGGCAGGTGCGCGCGAAGTCGCGTAAGCACACGTGGCCCGTGCCCTACCTGAACGAATCCGGGCAGCGCGTGCGCGTCTTCGCGGAGGGCGTCGAGCCGGTAGACAGCGCACTGGTTCAGCGGGCACGGCGCGTGATGAGCGGACACCAGCCAGGGCGACAGGGGGCGCGTCCGGGCCGTGCCACGCACCTACTGACCGACCTGCTTCGCTGCGAGGGGTGCGGCGCCCGTATGCCAGCGTCGGGGCGTAGCTACGCCTGCAACGGACACGCTATGGGCAAGCCGTGCCCGCGCCCTGCCAGCGTCATGCGGGTGTTGGCTGACGAAGCGGTCACGCGCGAATGGTTCGGATTCATGGGGACGCGCGACTTGCAAGACCCGGTGCTGGGAATTGTGGCGGAGCGCTGGCACGCCATCAACGCGCCGGAGCAGTCAGCGGAAGCGGCGGAGACACAAGCGGCTGTGAAAGCGGCTACCGCATCGCTGGAACAACTCATGCGTGACCGACAGGCGGGACTCTACGCGGGGCTAGACAAGCTGTTCCGCAACCTGCACGCCGACGCACGCGCCACACTGGAGACAGCAGAGGAACGCGCCGCGAAACTCAAGCCGCGCGTGGTCGACATCACGTTCCTTCTTGAAGATGAGCTGCTGGAGTGGACGTGGGATGCCGCGGGCCTGCCCACCCGGCGGGAAATGCTCCGACTCGCTGTGGAAGATGTCACCGTGCGGCAGGGGACGCGCGGGCAGAAGTGGGACCCGGAGGAGCGGCTGACGATCCGTTGGGTGTCGTACGAGGGGTAGGCGGAATCAGTCGCTCCGCTCCCGTACGAACGTCCCCTTGTGCGGCAGGGTCTCGACAAGTCCGCGCTCCCGCAGATCACGTAGCGCGCGCCGGATGGTTCGGTCAGCGACGCTGTNGCTCTCAGCGAGACGGAGGATCGACGGCAGCGCGCCACCCGGCGGGATGCGACCCGAGGTGATGTCGGATTCGATCTCGCGCGCCACTCGCTGCCACTCGTACTCCGCCATGTGATCAGCTNCGCGCGGCATACCGGGGGCGACATCTGCGGCCCATGGTGCACCACGGCGTACCACGGTCTACCATGCAGCGTAGAAGTGCCCCGGCGACGCGGCGAACGTCCCGGGGCTGTGGCCGAGCACGAGAGGACGTGCCGACATGAGCAGAGTACCGAGACGACGCAGCGAGACAGCGGGGGCGGTTGCGCGCCGTGTGAGCTGGCGTGAAGACGGGCGCCCCGTCCACATCATCGCTGAGCCCGGCGGTCACCTAGAGCGCGTCGCCAGCGAGGTAGAGCGGCAGCAAATTGCGAACGCGCGCGCCGTGATCGAACTGGCCGGGTACGCGCTGGACTCCCCGCTGAACACGATCGATGAAGCGATTTTCGTCATCGAGCGCTTGCGCGAATGCGCCAGCGAGTTGCTGGACATTATCGACGTGCGCGCGGAAGGCGCAAAATGATTGCGCGCGTAATGCTCACCGCAGCGTTCGTGACAATATTCGGCGCGCCGGTGGCGTTTGCGCTGGTCATCGGTGTGTCGCTGATTTTGTACGGCGCCTGACGCGCAGTCAGCAACACAAAATCCCCCGGCCACTCGCTGTGAGCAGCCGGGGGATTTTGTTGCGCGCGCTCACGGGAATCCGATGCCATCGTTCACTACCCACCCGGCAGCAATGCACCGACAGCGCGCGCACAGTTCCGGGGCTTCGCCAGGGCGACCATGTTTGCGCCCACAATCCGGGCACTGCGGGATTTTGTGCGGATCGTGTGCTGTCGCTCTCGCTGCACGTGCCTTGCGCCGTTCGCTGCTCACGCGCCCAACTCCCACCCGAGTTGCTGCATAGCGCGCGGCGTAAGGCCGAGAGCGTCAGCGGAGTGCCGCATCTCTTCGGCCTGCCAGGCGCGGGCCGTGCCAGCGAGTACGGCTGACTCGTACACGATCAGCGCAGCTACGGTGCCGGTGGCGGACTCGTCCCACTGGCTTGCCTGGGGCGATGCCCACAGTTCCTCCCATCGCGAGCGTTGAACGTCGGTCCATTCACGGCCAGCGGGCAGGGGCGGGGCCGGGTCGGGGCAACCCCCGGCCGGTAGAATGACAGCGGCGCGAGAGCCGTTGGACAAGCCAGCCCGGAATCGGGAGTGCGGCGAATGGGGCTGTCTGGGGCGTCCCATGGTGACCTCCGTTGCTAAGGGTGACTGTCGTGAGGTCGAATGCCGAGCAAACGTCTCGGAGGCCTCGGAGGCGGCTCCCAAGATTAAGTATCTTGAGGTTACCGCCCCTGGGGTGGTCGCTCTCCGTTATCCCCGGTCATTCCAACCACCTGGCTGGTCCCTCGCTGTCCGCCGGTCGTGATGTGCTTTCGTCATGCTTCGAAGGTTCGACGGTTCCAACCCTCTTGGCCCACTGACGCCGAGCCCGTCAATATGGTCGACCACATCAGCGCGGGGCCGAGCAATCTCCGGCAGGGCGTCGCAATCCTCGCACTGGCAACACGGGTGGTCGCGTAGTTGACGGGCGCGTGCGCGTCGCCAAGCCTTGCTGCCGTACCTGCCGCGGGGTCGACCCTTCCGGGCGGTGCTTTCGCAGCGGGGACAGCGCCCATTTTCAACCAGCTCCGGGCAGCCGGGTGTGCTGCATACCTGCAACCCCGGGCGCCTTTTCGCTGAAGGCTTTGGCGGGCTACCCCCTCGGATAGCGTCTAGCGCTTGGCTCAGCGGGATGGGATCAGCCGTGGGCGCCTTTTCGCTGCCAGCGTCCACCAGACCCAGCGATTCGAGGCGACCCGCTACGTCGGGGGTGACGTGTATCACATCGCCCTTGGCGTAGCGGGTGCCCGCGAGTTCGAACTGGGCGACAGCAGTGACAGGCACCATTTCGCCGCCCCTTTCCAGGTGTGTTCTGACACACAACGGTCAGCCGAACGCGGACTGCACGTCGCCGCCGCCGTCGAACTTGACCATGCGGCGGATGAGACGCTTCATATCCTCATCAGTACCGGTGACGTCCAGCACAACCCGGTCGGTGCGAGGGTCCGGCGTGGCAACGCGCACTGCGCTGTCGACGCTGGCGCTGGCGCTCATGCCGGGCAGGTCGGAGGTAACTCCCCCCAGCGCGGAGCGCACAGCGGGAATGCGGCGCTCAATTCCGCGCACAAAACCGTCCATGACCCACTCGCCGGAAGGCGTCAGGATGCGTTTGTCGAGCCGCTCCGGGCCCTTCCACGAAGTGAGCTTGGACGTCAGGCCGCCAAGCACGCCGCTGACGCTGGGAATTTTGGCCTTGATCCCGTCGATGAATCCCGAGATCAGCGACGCGCCAGCGTTATACAGCACGCGGCCAAGGCTCCCCAGGGCGGACTTGGCCCTGCCCGGGAGTCGCCGCACGGCGTTGACAGCAGACGTGACCTTGTCGCGGGCGATATTCACCATGCGGTTGCCAGCGGCACGGACGCGGGACCCCACGGCACCAGCGAGGCTGCCAAGCGCGCGCCCCGCTCTGCCGGGGAGGCTCGCCACGAAGCGCACGGCGCGGGATATGGCGTTTCGGATCGCGTCGAGCATGCGGTTGCGAGCGCCGTTGATCTTGCCCATGATCGCGCCAGCGAGCGCCCCTAGGGCACCAGCCGCACGACCGGGCAGCGAAACGAAAAACCGCACCACGGCGGAAACTGCGCTGCGCGTCAGCGAAACGGCACGCGAGCCAAGACGCTTGAACCAATCACCCACGGCGGACGCCAGCGCGGGCAAGCTGAATCCGGCCACGGCGTTAACCATGGACCGGAACATGTTGACGACCCGGACGACCATGTTGCGGATCAGGACGTACTTAGCTGCCAGGAAGCCAAAGGCGTACCCGATCGCTGTCAGCAAGCCCTGAATGACCTTGCCCAGATCGCGCAGCCCGGTCGCGCTGTCCTGGCTGCGGAAGCTGATCCCCTCGAAGAATCCTTTCAGGCCCAGCCCGATACCCTCTAGGAGATCTTCGAAAGCGTCGAATACCGGCTTACTCCGCGCGAGCATGGTGTTGAACCCGTCGAGCATGGGTTTGACCATTTTGTCCACGCCACGCGCGATGTTCTTTGTCAGCCCGGAATCGGCAACGATCTTGAACGTTCGCCGCAGCGGCTTTTCCAGGTCTTTGACCGTACCGCGGAGGTCAGTGAACATTTCGGCCAGCGGTCCCGCCATGGGCTTGGCCGCACGGCGCACGACTGACTTTGCTGTGTCCATCAGCTTCCCCATGCTGCGCTTGACCTTGGGGACGTCCTTGAGGATGTAGGCGCTCAGGCCGACAACGGCTAGGCCGCTGAATGCCATGATCAGCCCCGTGCCGAATGCGCCAGCGACAGCAGCGGCAAGGCCAACCAGGGCGGTGCCGATTGCTTGATTTCGAGACATGGCGCTCAGCGCTGAGCCGACCGTTGATGCGCCAGCACGAACGGCGGTGCCAATGCCCGACATGAGCGACGCCCCGGCCGACCGACCGGCGGACCCCATGCTGCGCGCGAAACCTGCCATGCGGCTTGACGCGCGGGAGGCGAAACCGGCAACAGCGGCGCTGGCGCGGGACAGGCCGGAGGTAAGTGCACCCGTGCGGGCACCGACGTGGAGCGAGAGACTGGCCAAGGTAGCCACAGAGGCTCCTCTCTGCCGTTTGCGGGCACAGCAGAGGGGCGGGAGGGTGATTCCGCATCCCGCCCCTCTGCGTGCCGTTAGAACGGCTCTCAGGCGGCCGGGCCGTTGACCCAGTCGAGGGCGGCCAGCGCGGTGGGACGAACGACCTTCGCGCCGTAGACGTGAAGCCCGCGGAGTCGGTCCGTGAACTGCGACGGCAGACGCACAGCTTCGACCTTGGTCACCTGGTCCACGTACGTGGTCGCGACGGCATGACCCGCAAAGATCATCTTGCCCGCGCCAGCGCCGGGACCGTCCGGGGTCTGATTGCTCTCGATCACCGTGACCCCGGCCGCAGAGCCGACAACCCCAGTGCTGCGCGTCTGCGCACCCAGAGCGTCACCGGAGACAAACCTCGGGTCCTTCAGCAGCAGCGCGTAAAAGGCGGGCGGCACAATCGCCCAACGCCCGTCCACAGGAACGTCGTTCTCACTCAGCACAGTCCGAAGGTCCACGATCGCGTCGTACGCAGCCTCAGGCGTGTCGAACGAGGTTTCCGCCGTGACGTTCGCCGGAGCGATACCGGCCGCCATCTGGCCAGCGATGTACGCATCCGCCGTCTTGGCCAGCAGATGAGCCGCACGGAGACCGATCTTGCCGACAAAGTCACCGCTGTCGCGGGCCTGAGCGCGGTCGGCGTCGTCCAAATCTAGGCTCCACGCCTTGAGCTGGTCCAGCGGCATGGTCTGCGGGGAAGTAGAGGCTTCGCCGCCGATCATGTCCTGATACGGGACGTAGTCCTCAATGGTGGGGTCGGCAGCGGTGTTGATTACGACGCTCCCGCCGTACTCGCTGACGTCGCCCTCGTTGTCTCGGTTGCAGACGCCCAGCGAGCCGTAAGCAAGCTGAGTGTCAAGAGCGGTCAGAACGGAGGCCGCATAGACCTCCGGAATGAAGTTGGTAAGCGCCACGGTGGCGCTCCTTTCGTCGGAGAGACGCGCAGCGAGGGGCTAGCCTCCGCCGCGCAACAGGTCATTCAGCCGACCGGCGCGCCGAGCTTCATCGATCTGACGCGGCGTCATCCGTCCCAGCTCTTCGCGGGAGCGGATATTGCCGTCGCCGTACGACTTGCGGGCGCCGCCGTCCCCGGTCCCCTCGAATCGGGGGGTGGTCGGCTGGCTTGCGGTGGCTTCAGCAGAAACGGGAGACGTCGCGTCGTCTCGCTCGCTGTCTGCCGGATCGCCGTTGGCCGCATCGCGCGTACCTTCATGCGTCTCCGACAGGGAGCCGTCGCCGTTGTCCGCATCGCGCGTGACGTCGGCGCCAGCCTCCATTGCCTTGATTCTGGCTAGCAGTTCCTTGTTCTCCTGCCTCAGCGCGGCCAGTGCGCGCTTTCCAGCGTCGCCAAGGTGCGCGTCCGCATCCTCTGGCGTAGCCGAAGTCTCTGTGGGGGCGGTCTGCGCCGCCGTAGGCTCGCTCACCGCGCACCACCCGGAGCCACGAAATCGCCCGGGATAAGCCGCACGCCACGAACCACGGTCGTCAAGCCGCGCGCAGCGTCAACGTCTTCCACCGTGTAACCACGGGCAGTCAGCGCGTGAGTCAGCGCGTGAGACGTCGGCCCGTCCCCAAGGTGAAATCGGCGCACGTAAGCGACGTAAGCCTTATGGATGGCGTTGAGCGCTGTCCAGCGGCCGGGGTGCGTTCGCTGCGTGTTGAGGGTCAGGAACTCGTCCAGGTGCTCAGGCATTGGCACGACGCTCCTCCGCATAGCGCGACACAGCAAGCGACTGCTTCTGATAGTCGGCCGCTGCACTGACGAGATCGGCGAACGCAAGTAGCTGCACGGCATCGGAGTACGCGCCCTCAGCGATGAGGGTGCGGCCAGCCGCTACAACCACCTCATGCACGACGCTCCGGACGTGCTTCGTCGTCAGGTCGGGATACTCAACGATCGCGCTGCCGGGGGGCGCAGTGCCAACCGGCGGGACGGGCTTGGGCTCAGTCATGGCTGTCCTTCAAGTCGGAAATCGGTTCACGGCACGTCTTCGGGCAGCGGTGGGTGCACGGGAAACCTCCGGGAACGCAAAAGGGCCCCGTGCCCGCGTCGACCTGCCGTCCGGGACCACATACCGGTACAGCAGGGGACGCGGGCACGGGGCCCGTAAAAGCGGCATTGCCCGGCCGCTGTCGGGTGTTCGTGAGCCCGGCGCATGTGTGGTCGGCCGGGTGCAGCAGAGGGCATAGCGCTCCCTCTACCTATACTAGCGCGGAGGGAGTTCCCTCTACCTATAATAGACCTCAGGGAGTTCCCGCAGGCGTCGCTGAGAACGGCTCTAGGGGGCCTGAGGATGCGATGCGGGCAACGGGCCCCAGCGAGGGGGAGAACGGACGCCTATGGGGCTCACAGGGCCTTCTGCGGCCATACGTCGCGGGCCGTAGGCGTTCCGCCAGTGCGCGCAAGCGTTTCGCTCCATACCGCCTCGCGCTCAGCTTCGGGGACTCGTGCTAGCTCCCGTGCCTGGCCCTCGTTTGCTGGCATCGGTAGTTCGGTGTCTCCAATTGGAGACACAGCCTCAGCAGCCTTGACCATGCGGTAGGCGTGCGCTCGCGCCAGGCCCCGTTCGATGATCTCTTCGCGGGGGCGGTGACGAAGTGACGGAGTGAAGCACATCTTGGGTTACTTCTACATACTAGGGGGATTCCAAAATTTTCGTCACTTCGTCACTTCGTCACCGACCCCCTTTGCTGTCAGCGGCTCCGCCGGGCCCGATATGCGCGCTGACGGCAGGCCGCGGAGCAGTAGCTACGTGGGCGCCCGGACCCGCTGTACTGGACGGAGTCCCCGCAGGTGGGGCAGGCGTCCCCGTCGTCAGCGTGGAGCGCGCGATAGGCGGCTACCTGAGCCTCGCGGGCACCTGGCACATCGCGCTTCACGGCTTCCCACAGGGCAGCCTCGGCAAGGATGAGAGCGGCGCGGAGTTGATCATGGGACACGTTTCATAACACTTTCGTAGCAGGAGAGGGAGATTCGTAACGGGTTCCGTAACGCCAGCGAGGGGGGCGCGTTGCGTATGTGTGACGTAAATCAGCCGGAGAAAGGGCCCCAAGTGATCTTGGGGCCCCTCGCTGTCGCGCTGCTACGCGAAGCCCATCCATCGCGCCATCGCGTTCTCCAGGCGGCGTAGGCGCGTCCGTATCGCTGCCGTGTCCTCCCCGCTGGCGACTCGTGCGGCGAGCGCATCGTGGCGGCGCGATAGCTCGGCGTATTCGGCGGCGCGGGCATCGGTGGGTGCCTCTACGACGACCGGGGGCGGGGGCGGGGTCGACCCGGGGGGCGCCGGGTACTCGAACGGGTCGCCAAAGACGGTCCGATGGACCCCGGTGTGCCCGGCCCCCAGGAAGCAGGGCAGCTTCCAACGACCCGGCCCCGCGTCTGTGCCCGGCCGTCTCGCCCCACAGACGCGGTTGCGCGCGCTCACGCGAACCTCATCCCATCGCCGCACCGTGCCCCGTCCGCTGACGCCGTGCTGTACGTCGCGCTGTAGCCCTCGGCGGCGTCGGCGCGGTGGTACTCGCAAACGTGCAGCACGCCTGCCAGATCGCCGTGTGCCCTGCCGTCGCGCGGCGTGTACTGCTCGACGCGGGCGGTCACCGGCGCCTCGCAGTTGTCGCGGATGATCTCGATTGGCATGTTGTCTCCCTGTCGCTGACCTGCGGATTCGTGTTAATGACAGGGTGGTTGAACAACTTTCGTGAAGAACATGGTCACCGGCGCCGCCCAGCTCGACGGCGCGATCCTGGTGATCTCCGCGGTCGAGGGCGTCATGCCGCAGACCGCGGAGCACGTGCTGCTCGCGCGGCAGGTGGGGGTGCGGCACGTGGTCGTCGCGCTCAACAAGGCCGACGCCGGCGACCCGGAGCTGACCGACCTGGTCGAGCTGGAGGTCCGCGAGCTGCTCTCCGCACACGGCTACCCGGGCGAGGAGGTGCCCGTGGTCCGCGTCTCCGGGCTGCGCGCGCTCGCGGGCGACCCGACGTGGACCGAGGCGATCGGGCACCTGCTGGACGCGGTCGACGCGTACGTGCCCATGCCCGAGCGGCACCTGGACGCGCCGTTCCTGCTGCCGGTGGAGAACGTGCTCACCATCACCGGCCGCGGCACGGTCGTCACCGGCGCCGCCGAGCGCGGCACCGTGCGCGTCGGCGACCGGGTGCAGGTGCTCGGCGCGGAGGTCGAGACGGTCGTCACCGGCCTGGAGACCTTCGGCAAGCCGATGGAGTCGGCGCAGGCCGGCGACAACGTCGCGCTGCTGCTGCGCGGCGTCGCGCGCGACGCGGTGCGCCGCGGGCACGTCGTCGCCGCGCCGGGCAGCGTCGTGCCGCGGCGGCGGTTCACCGCCGAGGTGTACGTGTTGTCCGCGGCCGAGGGCGGTCGGCGTACGGCCGTCTCGACCGGCTACCGCCCGCAGTTCTACATCAGGACCGCGGACGTCGTCGGCGACGTCGACCTCGGCGCGACCGCCGTCGCACGGCCCGGCGACACCGTCGCGATGACGGTCGAGCTGGGCCGCGAGGTGCCGCTTGAGGTGGGGCTCGGCTTCGCCATCCGCGAGGGCGGGCGCACCGTCGGCGCGGGCACCGTCACCGGGCTGGGCTGACCCCGGTCCCCGCCGCCCGCCTTCCGTATCCGCGCAAGCGGCTACGGAAGGCGGGCTTCCACCCCCACAATGTCCGGTGTGGAGGAGCCCGTCCCCGTCATCGCCGCCGTGGACGGCGGCACCGCGAGGCTGCTGCCGGACGTCGACCGCCCCCGCGCCTACCTGCTCACGGTCGAGGGCGCCCCGCAGTCGTACGTCGACCTCGACGACCCCACGTACCTGGAGTTCGAGTACGCGCGCCGGCTGGCGCACGTCGTCGATGTGGGCTTCCCGCCGGGGCGTCCGCTGGACGCGGTGCACCTCGGCGGCGGCGCGCTGACCCTGCCCCGGTACGTGGCGGCCACCCGCCCCGGCTCCCGGCAGGAGGTCGCCGAGTCCGACCGGGGGGTGATCGCGCTGGTCGCGGAGCATCTGCCGCTGCCGCCGGACTGCGGTGTCGCGGTCCGCGCCGGCGACGCCCGCGCCGCGCTGGCGCGGCGCCCGCCGGCCAGCTGCGACCTCGTCGTCGCCGACGTCTACGGCGGCGCCCGGGTGCCCGCCCACGTCGCGTCGCTGGAGTTCGTCGGCGCCGCCGCCCGCGCGCTGCGGCCGCACGGGCTCTACGTCGCGAACCTCGCCGACAGCGCGCCGTTCCGCTTCCTCGGCTCCCAACTGGTCACCGCCGCGGCCGTCTTCCCCGAGCTGTGCCTGGTCGCGGAGCCCTCGGTGCTGCGCGGCCGGCGCTTCGGCAACGTTCTGGTGGTGGCGGCGAAGCCGGGCGCGGACGGCGGCGCCGTGCTGCCGCTCGCGGAGCTGGCGCGGCGCACCGCCGGCGACCCGTTCCCCGCCCGGGTCGAGTACGGGCCGGCGCTGCGGCGGCTGACGGCCGGCGCTCAGCCGGTCACGGACGCCGACGCCGTGCCCTCGCCCGAGCCGCCGGACGACGCGTTCACCCTCGACTGACCTTCCGCGGCGGGCCGGTCCGCGCGCGCGGCGGCGGCCGCGCCGGCGGTCCCGGGCGCCGGGTGTTCCGTACGCCGCAGCCGCCGCACGTCCGGCACGCACAGCACGGCCGCGGTCAGCACCACGACGAGCGCGGAGCAGCCCCACAGCGCCGCCGGCCGGCCCACCAGGTCCTGCACGGGGCCGGCGAGCGCGGTGGCCACCGGGATCAGCGCGATCGAGCCCAGCCAGTCGTACGAGGAGACGCGGGACAGCTTGTCCTCGGGGATCTCCTGGTGCAGCGCCGTCATCCACGCCACCGCGAAGACCTCGACGCACGTGCCGGAGACGAACATCACCGCCGCCAGCCCGGCCACCGGCAGCGGCACCGCCAGGGCCGCCCCCGGCAGCGCGAGCGGGAAGATGCACAGCACTCCGGCGAGCAGCACCCGCCGCGGCCGCCACCTGGTCATCACCAGCGCCCCCGCCAGCGTGCCCGCGGCGAAGGCGCCCATGGCCAGGCCCCACGGCCCCGCGCCGCCGAGGTGCTCGCGGGCGACGAGCGGCCCGTACACCCCCTCGGCCGCCGCCACCACGGCGTTGACGACCGCGAACTGCAGCACGATCGACCAGAGCCAGGGCCGCCCGGTCACCTCCCGCCGGCCCTCCCGCAGATCGGCGAGGATGCCGCCGCCGGGCTGCCGCTCCGGGATGCCGCTGACGTCGAGGAACGCCCGCAGGGCGGCGGCGACGGCGAACGCGCCCGCGTCCACGGCCAGCACCCACCCCGGCCCGACCGCCGCGACCATGGCGCCGCCGAGCGCGGCCCCGCCGATCCCGGCGCCGTTGACGCCGACGCGGAACAGCGCGAACGCCCGGCCCGCCTGCGCACCGGTGACCGACGAGAGCACCATGCCCTCGGCGGCGGGCGCGAAGAACGCGTGCCCCGTGCCGCCGACCGCGGACAGCAGCACCATCTGCCACACCCGCGCCTCGCCGGTGATCACCAACGCTGCGAAGACGCCCTGCGAGGCGCAGTTGACGGCGTTCGCGACGACCATCACCCGGTGCCGCGGTATCCGGTCGGCGACCGCCCCGCCGACGAGCACGAAGACGACGAGCGCCGTCGTCCGCGCCGCCGCCACCAGCCCGACGTCGGTGGCGGAGCCGCCGGCCTCCAGCACCGCGAACGCCGAGGCGATCAGCGCGCCGGAGGCGCCGAGGTTGGTGATCACCGCCGCGAGGGACAGGAGCGTGTAGTTCCGCCCCGCCCAGCGCCGGCGGGGCGCCGGGCCGGGAGCGGGCCCGGCGGCGGGCTCCGGGACGGGGCCGGTGCGGGAGGCGGGCGGACGGGGCACCCGCGGACTATGCCGGGTCCACCGGGCGCACGCCAAGTGGATTTCCCGGCCGCGCCCGCTCAGCCCTCCAGCGGCCGCAGACTGTCCATGATCTTGGCCACGGTGTCGTCCGGGACCTCGTCCGCCACCCCCGTGTCGCTGTACAGCACCCACGTGGCGAACTCGCCGTTCACGTCGGTGTAGGTGAAGGCGAAGATCTTGCCGTCGGCCGAGCACTTGTTCTCGCGCGGCACGTTGGTGACCGTCGCGGTGGCCATATGCCCCTCAAGGCCGTGCTCGCTGGTGAAGGGCACCGGCTCGGTCTGCTTGACGGTCGCCTTCTTGCTGGTGTTGAAGGCGGCGTGGGCCCAGGCGCCGGCCTCGTTCTCGACGGCTTCCTTCGTGTTCTTCGCCCCGATGCCGCCCTTCGTGCCGGCGCCGGCGCGGCTGGCGTACTTGCAGATGCCGTCCTTGTAGAGCGCGGCGCCGGTCATCGACACCAGCGGGCCGGAGTCGTCCTCGAAGCCGATGGTCAGGGTCGGGGACTGCACCTCCCACTCCGGAGGCACGTCGTAGACGTTGTGGCGCTTGGCGTTGTGGACGGCCTTCCAGCCGGGCACCACCGGGTCGATGTTCTGGTCGGCCGCGCTGCCGCGCGGGTTGTCGGGGTGGTCCTTGAGCAGGGACCCGCTCGCGGACGGGGACGGCGAGGCGCTGGGCGAGCCGCCGCCGCCCGCGGGGCTCGCCTTGTCGCCGCCGTCGTCGTCCCCGTTCAGGACGACCACGCCGGTCACGGTCGCCGCGGCGATCACGGCGACGGCGCCGACTATGGCGGCGGCGACGCGGGGACTGGTCCCGCTGCGTTTCGCGGGGACCGGCGCACCGGGCGGTGTGGGCCGGCCCCACTGCTCCTGCTGCTGTCCGTCGTAGCCCTGCGGGCCGTGCGGGGCGGGCTGTTGCTGGTACGGGTTCGGCTGCTGCTGGTGCTGCTCGCCCCCGGGCTGCTGTCCTGGCCACATGGCGAACAACATAGCTGGCGAAGGGGAGTGGTCACACTTATTACCCGCTGGTAACGTGGTCGCATGTCCGACTCCACGCCGCCGCTGGGCGAGCTTCTCCAGGCATCGGTGCCCATGGTCCGCACGCTCGGCCTGGTGTACGACGAGATCACGCCGCAGACCGCCGTCCTCCGGTTCCCCGACCGGCCGGAGTACCGCAACCACGTCGGCGGTCCGCACGCGGGCGCGATGTTCACCCTGGCCGAGTCGGCCACCGGCGCCGTCGTGGTCGCCGCGTTCGGCGACCAGCTGGAGCGGGCCGTGCCGCTGCCGGTGCGGGCGGAGATCGACTTTCTGAAGGTCGCCCGGGGCGACGTCACCGCCCGCGCCCGGCTGGGCCGGCCGATCGCGGACGTCGTCGCCGAACTCGACGCCGGCGAGCGGCCGGAGTTCCCGGTCGAGGTCAACATCGTCCGCGGGGACGGCGCCGTGAGCGGGCGGATGACGGTGCTGTGGACCCTGCGGCCCAACGGCTGACGGCCCCGCGGCCGACGGCCGCACCGCCGCGGGGCGGCGCGGGTCAGGAGCCCGCGCCGCCGAGGGCCTCGCGGTGCGCCTGCGCGAGGGCCACGTACCCCTCGCCGTTGAGTCGGATGTGCGCGCGCTCCTCGTCGGTCAGCGGCCGCTTCACCTTCGCCGGCACGCCGGCGACCAGGGAGCCCGGCGGCACCTCCATGCCCTGCGGCACCAGCGCCTGCGCGGCGATCAGCGAACCGGCGCCGATCACGGCCCCGTTGAGCACCGTCGCGCCCATGCCGACCAGCACGTCGTCGCCGACGGTGCAGCCGTGCACCACCGCGTTGTGGCCGACGGTCACGCGCTCGCCGATGGCGACGGGGAAGCCGGGGTCGGAGTGGACCGTGGAGTTGTCCTGCACGTTGCTGCCCGCGCCCAGCGAGACGGCGCCGCAGTCCGCGCGGAGCACCGCGTGGTACCACACGCTGGCGTCGGCGCCGACGGTCACGTCCCCGACCACCACCGCCGTCGGGGCCACGTACGCCTTCGGGTCCACCGCGGGCTCGTGCCCGCCCACCGCCGCGATCAGCGGCTCCGGCCGTCCTGACATGTCGTCCGCTCCCGGGGTCCGCGGCGGCGTCCGGCGCCCGCCGTCGTACGTTCTGGTGGGGCGCCGGCGGCCCGCCGCCGTGCGGGGTCGCGCCCGCGCCCGGGGAGAGCGTATGCGAGGTGCGGGAGGGGTACGGTGAGCGGGTGCCGAAGCAGCAGCGCAACTCCGTGACGAGCCGGCTGCTCTCGCGCGCCGTGCACCGCGGCTGGCGGTGGGTCAGGAGCACGGGCGCGGTGAGCGCCGGGCGGCCGGGGCCGTACCGCTTCCGCCGGATCGGCGCCGGCACGGTCCTCGCCTTCCCGCAGGGCACGATCTTCGGCGAGGGGCGGATCGAGCTGGGCGCGCACTGCATCGTCGGCGAGCAGGTGACGCTCACCGTCGGCCTCGCGCCCGGCGCCCCGCTCGGCCCGGAGACGGCCGTGCGGCTCGGCGACGGCGTGGTGCTGGGCCGGGGCAGCCACGTCATCGCCGACCTGCCCGTCACCATCGGCGACGACGTCTTCTGCGGTCCCTACGTGTACGTCACCTCCACGAACCACAGCTACGACGACCCGCACGAGCCGGTCGGCAAGCAGTGGCCGCGCTCCGCGCCGGTGGAGATCGGCTCGGGCAGCTGGCTGGGCGCGGGCGCGCTCGTGCTGCCCGGCGCCCGGCTGGGGCGCAACGTGGTCGTCGCCGCCGGCTCCGTGGTGCGCGGGGAGGTGCCCGACCATGCGGTGGTCGCCGGCGCGCCGGCCCGGATCGTGCGCCGCTGGAACCCCGAGTCCGGGTGGCACCCGCCGCTCGGCCCGGCCCGGCACCCTGGAGACGGCGACATGACCGTGACCGTGACAGGGGGCGCCACGTGATCACCACCCGGACGCTGCGCATCATCCTGGCCGTCGTCCTGTGCCTGCACGCCTTCGGGCTGCTGCTCTACACGATCCGCAACCACGTCTGAGCCGCGGGGGGCCCGGGGCGGCTCATCCCGACGCCAGCAGCACCGTGCCCGCCAGCGCCAGGCCCGCGCCCGCCGCCTGCACCGCGCGCAGCCTCTCCCGCAGCACGCCCCGCGCAGCCAGCGCCGTGATCACCGGATACAGCGACGACAGCACCGCCGCCAGGGTCACCGGGCCGTGCTGCGCGGCTATCGCGTACGTCCCGTTCGCGGCCACGTCCGCCAGGCCGACGAACACCAGCCCGGGTGCCGCCGCCCGTATCGTGTCCCAGCCGTCCTCCGGCAGGGCCGCGCCGCCCCGGCGCACCGCCGCGTACAGCGCGGCGCCGCCCACCGCCACGTTCACCGCCCGCTGCACGAACAGCGCGAGGAACAGCCCCGTGACGTTCGTCGACGCCTCGGCGATGAAGGCGAAGACCGCGCCGAACCCCGCCGCCGCGCCCAGCGTCAGCACCAGCGTCCGCCGCTCGACCGGCGCTCCGCGCAGCTGCGGCCCGGACGCCAGCACCACGCCGGCCAGCGCGACGGCCCCGCCCGCGTACTGCACCGGGCCGGGCCGCTCCCCGTACGCCGCCAGGCCCACGCCGAACGGCACCAGCACGGCCAGCGAGGCGAGCGGCGAGACCACCCCCATAGGCCCCCGGGCCAGCGCGCTGTAGAAGCAGATCATCGCGACCGGGCCGGCGACGCCGGCCGCGACCGCCCACCACAGCAGCGGCCCGGCCTCGCTCCAGGCGCCGGTGGCCACCACGACCGCGCCCAGCACCACCGCCGCCGCGATCTGCGAGAGCACGACCACCGTGAGCGCGGGCGTGCGCCGACTCAGCACCCCGCCGCCGAAGTCGGCGAGCCCGTAGAGGATGCTGGTGGCCAGGGCGAAGAGTGCGGTCACGACGAAGCCCCCGAGTACACTGTGATGAACGCTGCGGTTCTCCGCAGTGTAGTTCACTGCATTGGACGAACACATCACAATATTGGACGGAGCTGGACGGAGCCTTGGCGGATTTCGACCTCCTCGCGCACGCGCTCGCCCGCAACCTCAAGCACTGGCGCGCCGAGCGCGGCTTCACCCTGGACGCGCTGGCCGGCCGCTCCGGCGTCAGCCGCGGGATGATCATCCAGATAGAACAGGCGCGGACGAACCCCAGCGTCGGCACCACCGTCAAACTCGCCGACGCCCTCGGCATCAGCATCACCACGCTGCTGGACTACGAGCACGGCCCCGAGGTGCAGCTCGTCCCCCCGCACCGGGCCGTGCGGATGTGGACCACGAAGCAGGGCAGCGCCAGCCGGCTGCTCGTCGGCACGCAGAACCCCGGCCCCTTCGAGATGTGGTCCTGGCGGCTGATGCCCGGCGACGGCAGCAGCTCCGACCCGCACCCCGTGGGCACCACCGAACTGCTGCACGTCACCGCCGGCGACCTGACGCTCGTCGTCGCCGGCACGGCGCACGCGGTGCCGGCGGGCACCTCGGCCAGCTTCGAGGCGAGCGCGCCGCACGCGTACCGCAACGAGGGCGAGGACCCGGTGGAGCTGGTGATGGCGGTCTCGGTACCGCCCGCGAGCTGAGCCGCGTTAGAGTCGCGGACATGCGCGCACCCATCGGAGACTTCGACGACGCCGCCCCCGCCACCGAGCGCCTGGACCTGCTCGCCGACCCCGTCGCCGCCGCCCTGCGCGGCGCCGTCTCCGCGGCCGAGCTGGTGCACGTCGACTCCGACCCCGAGGTCGCCGACACGGCCGTCTTCTGCGCGAGGTACGGGGAGGACCTGCTGGAGCGGTCCGCGAACTGCGTCGTCGTCGCCGGGAAACGCGGCGGCGACGTCACCCTCGCCGCCTGCGTCGTGCTGTCCACCACCCGCGTCGACGTGAACGGTGCCGTCCGCCGCCATCTCGGGGTCCGCAAGGCGTCGTTCGCCCGCGCCGAGACGGCCACCGCCGAGACCGGCATGGAGTACGGCGGAATCACCCCGATCGGGCTGCCGGAGGGCTGGCCGGTCCTCGTCGACGCCCGCGTCGCGGACGCGCCGCACCTGGTCATCGGCAGCGGCCGGCGGCGCGGCAAGCTCATCGTGCCCGGCAAGGCCCTCGCCGGACTGCCCGGCGCCGTGGTCCTCGACGGCCTCGGCACCTGAGCCCCGCCGCCGCCCGGCGCGGCCGTCGCGCGCTCAGTCGAGCTGGGGGATCTCGATGGCCGGGCAGCGGTCCATCACCATGTCGAGACCGGCCGCGCGCACCCGCTCGTACGCGTCCTCGTCGATCACGTCCAGCTGGAACCAGACCGCCTTCGCCCCGGCCCGGACCGCCTCGTCCGCCACCCCGCCGGCGAGGCCGCTGTTGACGAAGACGTCCACCACGTCGACGGGGAACGGGATGTCCGCGAGCGACGCGTAGCCCTGCTCGCCGTGCACCGTCTCCCCCTTGGGGTGCACCGGCACGATGCGCTTGCCGAACCGCTGCAGCACCCGCGCCACGCCGTAGGCCGGGCGCGAGGAGTTGTTCGACAGGCCCACCACCGCCCACGTGTCGCCCGTCGCGGTGAGGATCCTGCGGATGGTCTCCTGGTCTGCGTACATATCCCGTGCAACGCCGCCGGGCAGGGGCCGATTCCCGGCGGCGGGCGGTACGGGCGGCCGGGGCCGGCCCTTAGGGTGGCGGCATGCGCGAGGGGTACGTGACCGTCGCCCGGGAGGGCGTGCACGAGAGCGAGGTGAACCGCTCCCGGTTCGTGTGCACCGTCGCACCCGCGGCCACCGAGGCCGAGGCGCAGGCCGTCCTCGCCCGGGTGCGCGCCGCGTACCCCGACGCCACGCACCACTGCTTCGCGTACGTCGTGGGCGCCGACGCGGACGTGCAGAAGTCCGGCGACGACGGCGAGCCCGGCGGCACCGCCGGGCTGCCCATGCTGCAACTGCTGCTCCGCCGCGAGCTGCGCTACGTCGTCGCGGTGGTCGCCCGCTACTTCGGCGGTACCAAGCTCGGCGCCGGCGGGCTCATCCGCGCCTACGGCGGCGCGGTCGGCGCCGCCGTGGACGCGGTGGGCACCGTGACGCGGCGGCGGATGCGGCTGGTCACCGTCACCGTCGACCACGGGCGGGCCGGAAAGGTGCTCGGCCACCTGCACGCCGCCGGGCGCGACGTGCGCGGCGTGGCGTACGGCGAGAACGTCGAGATCGAGGTCGCCGTCCCGGCCGGCGATCTGGACGGCTTCGGCTCCTGGCTGGCCAACGCCACCGCAGGCGGCGCCGAACTCCGGCCCGGCGACGAGGTGTACGGCACCGGGTGAGACGGCCGGTGCGGCACGGGATGTCGTATCCCGCCGATACAGTCGGGCCCCATGCGCTTCCTGCACACCTCGGACTGGCACCTGGGCCGCTCGTTCCACCGGGTGAGCCTGCTCGACGCCCAAGCCGCCTTCCTCGACCACCTCGTCGCCGTGGTGGCCGAGCGCGGGGTCGAGGCCGTGCTCGTCGCGGGGGACGTCTACGACCGCGCGGTGCCCCCGCTCGCCGCCGTGGAGCTGTTCGACCGGGCGCTGCACCGGCTCGGGGCGCTCGGCGTGCCGGTCGTCATGATCTCCGGGAACCACGACTCGGCGCGCCGCCTCGGCGTCGGCGCCGGGCTCCTGGACCGCGCGGGCGTCCATCTGCGCACCGACCCGGCGGGCGTCGGCGAGCCGGTGCTGCTGCGGGACGCCGCCGGCGAGGTCGCCTGCTACGGGCTGCCCTATCTCGAACCGGCACTGGTGCGCGAGGAGTTCGCCGCCCCCCGCGGCGGCCACCGGGCCGTGCTCTCCGCCGCCATGGACCGGGTGCGCGCCGACCTCGCCGCCCGCCCCGCCGGCACCCGCTCCGTCGTCCTCGCGCACGCCTTCGTCACCGGCGGCGCCGTCTCCGACAGCGAGCGGGACATCACCGTCGGCGGCGTCGCCTCCGTGCCCGCCGCCGTCTTCGCCGGCGTCGACTACGTCGCGCTGGGCCACCTGCACGGCTGCCAGACCCTCGCCGAGCGCGTGCGCTACTCGGGCTCTCCCCTCGCGTACTCCTTCTCCGAAGCCGGCCACCGCAAGTCGACGTGGCTCGTGGACCTCGACGCGTCCGGCGGCGTCACCGCCGAGCGCGTCGACGCGCCCGTGCCACGGCCGCTGGCACGGCTGTGCGGCCGGCTGGACGACCTCCTCGCCGACCCGGCCCTGACGCCGCACGAGGACGCCTGGGTCGAGGCCACCCTCACCGACGCCGCCCGCCCGCAGGAGCCGATGGCCCGCCTCGCCGAGCGCTTCCCGCACGTCGTCAGCCTCGTCTTCGCCCCCGAGCCGGCCGAGGGCGCCGCCGCGGGCACGGCCGCGTCGTACGCCGACCGGCTCCGGGGCCGCGACGACCGCGAGATCGCCGAGGACTTCGTGGCCCACGTCAGACCCGGCTCGGCGGTGACGGCGGACGAACGGGCCGTGCTGCACGCGGCCTTCGACGCCGTACGGGCCGCCGACGCGCGTGCGGAGACCGCCCGGTGAGGCTCCACCGCCTCGCCGTCGCCGCCTTCGGCCCCTTCGCCGGCGCGCATGAGGTCGACTTCGACGCCCTGTCCGGCGCCGGCATCTTCCTGCTGCAGGGCGCCACCGGCGCCGGCAAGACCTCCGTCCTCGACGCCGTCTGCTACGCGCTGTACGGCGGCGTGCCCGGCGCCCGCCAGGGCGGCACGCTGCGCAGCCACCACGCCGCCCCGGACACCCCGACCGAGGTCGCGCTCGACTTCACCGTCGCCGGCCGCCGGCTGGAGGTCGTCCGCAGGCCCGCCCAGCCGCGCCCCAAGCGCCACGGCACCGGCGTCACCACGGAGCGGGCCGCCAGCCTGCTGCGCGAACGCGACCCGGCCGCCGGCGAGTGGCGCGGCCTCAGCCGTTCGCACCAGGAGATCGGCGAGGAGATCGGCGGCCTGCTGGGCCTGACCCGCGAGCAGTTCTGCCAGGTCGTGCTGCTCCCGCAGGGCGACTTCGCGCGCTTCCTGCGCGCCGACGCCGAAGCCCGGGCGAAGCTGCTGGGCCGCCTCTTCGACACCGGCCTCTTCGCCGCCGTCGAGGAGCACCTCGCCGAGCTGCGCCGCCGCTCCCACGACGCCGTCCGCACCGGTGACGAGCAGCTGCTGCACCTCGCCCACCGCGTCCGGCAGGCCGCCGGACCGGCCGCGGCCGGCGCCCGGGACGTCTGGTCGCCCGACGAGGCCGCGCCGGGCGACCCCGGACTCGCCGACGGCGTGCTCGCGTACGCCGCCGTCGCCCGCGCCACCGCCCGCGAGCACGCCGACACCGCCGCGCTGCGGCTGCGCGCCGCGGAGTCCGCCCACGCGGACGCGGCAGACCACCTGCGGGACGTACGCGAACTCGCCAGGCTGCAGCAGCTGCACGCCGACGCCCGGCAGCGGCAGCAGGCGCTCGCGGAGCGGCGGGAGGAGCACGAGGCCCTCGGCGAGCAGCTGCGCCGCGCCCGCGCCGCCGCTGCCGTGGCGCCCGCCCTGGAGCTGCGCGACCAGACCGCCGCCGCGGCCCGCCGCGCCGCCGCGGCCGAGGAGTCGGCCCGCGCCGCGCTCCCCGGCACCGTCGCCGGCGGCGGCCCCGAGCAGCTCGACGCGCACGAGGCCCGCACCCGGCAGGAGCTGGGCGCCCTCGGCGCCGCCCGCAGGGCCGAGGCGCGCAGCGCCGAGGTCGCCGGCGAACTCGCCGCGCTGGAAGAGGAGTCCCGCGCCGACGAGGACGTGCTGCGCGAGGCCGCCGGCTGGCTCGACGGCTGGGACGCCCTGCGCGGCGGCCTCCAGCGCCGCGTCGACGAGGCCCAGGGGGCGGCCACCCGCGCGGAGCAGCTCGCCGCGGAGCACGAGAGTGCCCGCCGCCGCCTCGCCGCCGCCGAGCGCCGCGACGAGCTGGCCGGCCGGACCGACGAGGCCCGGCAGGCGCAGCTCGCCGCCGCCGAGCGCGCCGCCGAGGCGCAGCGCACCTGGCTGCGGCTGAAGGAGCGGCGCCTCGACGGCATGGCGGCCGAGCTGGCCGCCCGGCTGACAGCCGGCGAGCCCTGCCCCGTCTGCGGCTCCGCCGCCCACCCCGCCCCCGCCAGCACCGACGGCGAACATGTCGGCGAGCGCGCGGAGAACGAGGCCCTGGCCGCGTACCGGGCGGCCGAGCGCGTACGGGAAGAGGCCGCCCTGCGGCTCGACTCGCTGCGCCAGGCCCGCGCCGCCGCCGCCGAGGAGGCGGGCGAGGCGAGCCGGGACGCGCTTGCCGCCACCGTCGAGCGGGTGGCGGGAGAGCTGGGCCGGGCCCGGGAGCTGGCCGCCGGGGCCCTCGCCGCCCGGGAGCGGCTGGACCAGGCGCACGCGGAGCACGCCCGCCGCGTACGCGGCCGGCAGCTCGCCGAGAGCCGGGCCGCCGCCCGCGCCTCCCGCGCCGACGCCCTCACCGCCGAGCGGGCGGCCCGGGACGCCGAGGTACGCGCCGCCCGCGGCGGCGCCGCCGGGGTGGAGGAGCGCGCGGCCCAGCTGACGTCGCTGGCCGACCGGCTCGCCGCCGCCGCCCGCGCCGCCCGCGAGGCGGTGGCCGCCGCCGCCCGCGCCTCCCGCGCCGACTCCCGCGCCGCCGACGCCGCCTACCGGGCCGGCTTCGAAACCCCCGGCCAGGCCGCCGCGGCGCTGCTCGACCCGGGGGCGCTGCGCGACCTGGAGGCGCGGCTGGAGGCGTGGCAGGCCGAGGCGGCGGCCGTCGCCGAGGCGCTGGCCGAGCCGCGCGCCGCCGCCGCTGCCGCGCGGCCCCCGGCCGCCGTCGCCGAGGCCGAGGAGGTGTTCGCCGCCGCCGACCGCCGGCTCCGTACGGCCGCCACGGCCGGCCACACCGCCCGCGAGCGCTGCGACGACCTCGACGGGCTCTCCGCCGACGCCGCCCGCCGGGTGCGCCGGCTGGGCCCGCGGCGCGCGGAGCACCGCCGGGTGGCCCGGCTCGCGTCGCTGGCGGCCGGCACGTCCGCGGAGAACGAGCGGAAGATGCGGCTGGAGTCGTACGTGCTGGCGGCCCGGCTCGAACAGGTCGCCGCCGCCGCGACGGCCCGGCTGACCCGCATGTCCTCCGGCCGGTTCACGCTGGTGCACTCCGCCGACCGCGACCGCGGCCGGGGCCGCCAGGGCCTCGGGCTGCACGTCGTGGACGCCTGGACCGGCACCGAGCGGGACACCGCCACGCTCTCCGGCGGCGAGTCGTTCTTCGCCTCCCTCGCCCTGGCTCTCGGCCTGTCCGACGTCGTGACCGAGGAGGCGGGCGGCGTCCGGCTCGACACCCTCTTCATCGACGAGGGCTTCGGCAGCCTGGACGAACACACCCTGGACGAGGTGCTCGACGTCCTCGACGCGCTGCGCGAACGCGACCGTACGGTGGGCATCGTCAGCCACGTGCCCGAGCTGCGCCGGCGGGTTCCGGCGCAGCTGGAGGTCGTCAAGGGCCGCTCGGGCTCGTACGTGCGGCACCGTACGGCCGCCGAGCACTGACGGCCGCCGGGCACCGACGGGCGCCGGTCCGGCTGCGGACGCCCGCACGCGCGCACGGCCGGGCCCCGCCGGGCCGCGGCCGCGCGCCGCACGCGCGTCAGAGCGCGGAGAGTTCGGCCTCCAGGTCGTCCAGCCCCAGCGAGCCCTGCGACAGCGCGGCCATGTGCCACGCCTTGGCGTCGAAGTCCGCGCCGTGCGCCTTGCGCGCCGCGTCGCGGCCGCGCAGCCAGGCGCGTTCGCCGATCTTGTAGCCGATGGCCTGCCCCGGCATCGACAGGTAGCGGGTCAGCTCGCTCTCCACGAACTCCGCCGGCCGGCCGCTGTGCATGCCGAAGAACTCCTGTGCCAGCGCCGGCGTCCACCGCTCGCCCGGGTGGAAGGGCGAGTGGTCGGGAATCGGCAGCCGGAGGTGCATGCCGATGTCCACGATGACCCGCGCGGCGCGCATCATCTGCGCATCCAGGTAGCCGAGCCGCTGCTCGGCGTCGGTGAGGAAGCCCAGCTCGTCCATGAGCCGCTCCGCGTACAGCGCCCAGCCCTCGCAGTTGGAGCTCACCCAGCCGATGGTCGACTGGTAGCGGGAGAGCCGGTCCTTGACGTACACCCACTGCGCCAGTTGCAGGTGGTGGCCGGGCACGCCCTCGTGGTACCAGGTGGAGACCAGGTCGTAGACCGGGAAGCGGGTCTTGCCCATCGTCGGCAGCCAGGTCCGCCCGGGGCGGGAGAAGTCCTCGGAGGGCGGTGTGTAGTACGGCGCGGCGGCGCCGCCGGGCGGCGCGATGCGGGACTCCACCCGGCGCACCGGCTCGGCCAGCTCGAAGTGCGTGCCGTCCAGCGCCTCGACGGCCTGGTCCATGATGCCCTGCAGCCAGTCGCGGACGGCGTCCTCGCCCTCGATGTGGGTGCCGTGCTCGTCCAGGTGCGCCAGCGCCTCCCAGGGGGTGGCGGCGCCGGGCAGGATCTTCGCGGCCTCGGTCTTCATCTCGCCGAGCAGCCGGTGGTACTCCGACCAGCCGTAGGCGTACGCCTCGTCCAGGTCGAGGTCGGCGCCGTTGAAGAAGCGCGACCAGCGGGCGTACCGCTCGCGGCCGACGACGTCGGGGGCGTTCGCCACGGCCGGCGCGTACACGTCGCGCATCCAGTCGCGCAGCGCGCCCACCGCGGCGGTGGCCTCGCCCGCCGCCGCGTCCAGCTCGCCGCGCAGCGACTCGGGTCCGGCGGCCGTCAGCTCGCCGAACCAGCCGCGCCCGTCGCCCGCCCACTCGGTGAGCTGCCCGACGAACGTCCCGGTCGGCCGCGGCCCGCCGAGCAGCCCCTTGCCCAGGCCCGCGGCCAGCGACTGCCGGTAGCCGTCGAGCGCCGCCGGGACCGCGCGCAGCCGGGCGGCGATGTCCGCCCAGTCGTCCTCGCCGGCCGTCGGCATCAGCGTGAAGCACTCGCGCGTCAGGTGCACGGGGGAGTGGATGTTGCTGACGGCCCGCAGGCCCTCGTCGGTGTCGTGGACGGCGAGTTCGGCGGTCAGCCGCTCCCGCAGCAGCCGCGCGCAGCGCCGCTCCGCGTCGCTGTCCGCGCCGGGCTGCCGCTCGGCCTCGTCGAGGGCCGCAAGGGTGGCGCGGCCCAGCTCGGCAACGGCCCGCTGGCCGTCGGGGGAGAAGTCGGGGAGGGTACGGGAACTCTCCGGCACGCCGAGCATGGTGCCGCTGACGGGGTCGAGGTCGATCAGGTCGTCGACGTAGGCGTCCGCCACCTGCCGGGGCAGTCGCTGGTTCGTGGAGTCGGGCATGCGGGCCATCCTCGTATACGGGGGCGGGCGACGTCATCACCAAAACGGCGTCATGCCTGCGGCGGCAGCAGCGGCCCGCACTCCCAGTGCTGGAAGACCAGCCGCGTCTCCACCCGGGCGACCTCCCGGCGGGAGGTGAACTCGTCCAGGACGAGGCGCTGCAGGCCGGCGGCGTCGCGGACGGCGACGTGCACCAGGTAGTCGTCGGGGCCGCTGAGGTGGAACAGCGCGCGGGACTCGGGCAGCGAGCGGACCCGTTCGACGAAGGGGCCGATGAGGTCGCGGCGGTGCGGGCGCACCTGCACCGACAGCAGCGCCTCCAGACCGCGGTCGAGCCGCGCCGGGTCGAGGGCGAGCCGGTACCCGGTGATCACCCCGGTGCGGCGCAGCCGGGCCACGCGGTCCAGGCAGGTGGAGGGCGCGACGCCCACGGCGGCGGCCAGGTCGCGGTTGGTGGTCCGGGCGTCGTTCTGCAGCACCCGCAGAATCTCCAGGTCCACCGGATCCAGAGCAGGCGAATCGGGCATCCGCCGAACGTAGCACGGGAATCAGCCCTCCCTGCCCGTACAGAGTTCAGCATCGGGGCATGGAGACCCCGTCGCGTTCACTCGCCACCGAGGCCGTGCACGCCGGGCGCGAAGACCTCGCGCCCCTCGGCCTGCACGCCGCCCCGCTCGACCTGTCCACGACCTACCCGTCCCCCGACAGTAGGGGCGAGGCCGCCAGGATCGACGAGTTCGCCGCCACCGGCGCCCCGCTCGAAGGGCCGCAGGTCTACGGCCGGCTCGGCAACCCCACCGTCGGCCGCTTCGAACAGGCCCTCGCCCGGCTCGAAGGCACCGAGTCCGCCGTCGCCTTCGCCAGCGGGATGGCCGCGCTCAGCGCCTGCCTGCTGGTACGCGGCAGCCTCGGCCTGCGGCACGTCGTCGCCGTCCGGCCGCTCTACGGGTGCAGCGACCACCTGCTCGACAGCGGGCTGCTCGGCACCGAGGTGACCTGGACCGACCCGGCGGGCGTCGCCGACGCCCTGCGCCCGGACACCGGCCTGGTGCTCGTCGAGACCCCCGCCAACCCGACGCTCGCCGAGACGGACCTCCGGGCCGTCGCGTACTCCTGCGGCTCGGTCCCGCTGCTGGTCGACAACACCTTCGCCACCCCCGTCCTGCAGCGCCCCGCCGAGCACGGCGCCCGGCTCGTGCTGCACAGCGCCACCAAGTACCTCGGCGGCCACGGCGACGTGATGGGCGGCGTCGTCGCCTGCGACGAGGAGCTGGCCGGCGCGCTGCGCCGGGTCCGGTTCGCCACCGGCGGCGTGCTGCACCCGCTCGCCGGCTATCTGCTGCTGCGCGGCCTCGCCACCCTGCCGGTACGGGTACGGGCCCAGTCGCGGACCGCCGCGGAGCTGGCCCGCCGCCTCGCCGGCCACCCGGCGGTGACCCGGGTGCGCTACCCGCGGCTCGGCGGCGCGATGGTCGCCTTCGAGGTGCGCGGCGACCCGCACGCGGTCGTCGCCGCCGTGCGTCTGGTCACCCCGGCGGTGAGCCTCGGCAGCGTCGACACCCTCATCCAGCACCCGGGTTCGATCAGCCACCGCATCGTCGACCCGGCCGACCGCCGCTCGGGCGGGATCGGCGAGCGGCTGCTGCGGATGTCGGTGGGGCTGGAGGACGTGGACGACCTGTGGGCGGACCTGAGCGCGGCACTCGACACCGCCGCGGCGGCGGACGCCGCCGGCGCCGAAGCCGCGGCGGACCGGTAGCCGGGCGGCGCCGTCAGTGCGGCCCGGCGGGGCCCGCGGCGGCGGTGCGCCGCACGTCCAGGTGGGCGGTGACGACCAGCGTGGCGCCCTCCACCCGGTAGTCCAGCGGCACCCCCGCCGTGCGCACGGTGGCCGCCATGGCGGCGTCCAGCGACCGGGTCACGACGTACACGCTGCGGTAGCCCATGCCCGCCGCCGTCGCCAGCAGCCGCCGCAGCAGGTCCGTGCCGAGGCCGCGGCGCTGCCAGGCGTCCTCCACCAGCAGCGCCGCCTCCGCCTCGTCGTCGTCCCACAGCAGGTGCCCGAGTGCCACCAGCCGGCCGCCGGCCGTCTGCACCGCCAGCGTCCGGCCGAAGTGCGGGCTGAGCAGGTGCCGCAGATAGCCGTCGGCCTCGCCGGGCGGGCCCTGGTAGCGCATGGCCAGCGTCCGCCGGGAGCAGCGCCGGTGCATCGCCAGCGCGGCCTCGAGGTCGGCCGGCCCCGCCTCGCGGACCGTGAGGGGTCTGCCGCCCCGCGGCGCCGTCGCGTCGCGGCGGCGCGGCGGGCGCGCGGTGGCGCGGCTGCCCGGGACCGGATGGGGCCGGGCGCCCGCCAGGGCCACGGCGGCGATCGGTGGGGGTACCGCCCACGCACGCGCAGCGTGCAGTGGGGGAGGCCCCGGCGCGGCGGGCGCGCGCCGCGGGCCCTCCTCCTGCGGTGCGGTGTGATCGGCCATGAACTCCAGCTTTCCGGACGGGTGTTGCGTGATCAAGAACGAGCTGTGACCGGATGGTAAAGGGTGAATCGGACCTATGGGGTCAGTTTTCAGCCGACGGTCGTCAGCCGGCGCAGCACCCGGCCGCAGCGTCGTGCGTACACACGCTGGAAGACGCCCAGAAGCGGCCCCGCGGTTGCCACCCAGCGGGCGGCGGGGCGGCTGTAGGCGGTGACGGTCAGCCACACGGCGCCGTCATCCGCGCGTTCCACGACGAACGCCTCCTCACCCGTCTCCGGGTGCCCCGCCAGCGTGCCGTACCCGAAGCCGCTGCGCCGCTCGCCCTGCTCCGCCCACACCACGCGGCACGGCGCGAGGACGCGCAGCGGGCGCCGGCCCAGGCCGACGACGAGCCGTACGCCGGGCGCGGCGCGCGGCCCGTCCGCGTCGACGGTGACCCTCACCGCGCGGTGCATCCGGAACGTCAGCACCGCCTCCGTCGCCGCGCGGTACGCCGCCGCGCCCGAGCCGACCCGGGTGCGTACCGCGAAGGCGTCGAAGCCCGGCGGCGTGCGGCCCTCGCGGGTGGCCCCGACCGGCGCGTACGTGAAGTCGTCCACGCCCCGCAGCGTACGCGGCGTCCGGTGCCGCGCCGCCGCGGGACGTCCGCGGACCCGGGGCGCCGGCTACTGCCCGACGAGCCCCGGCCGCAGCACCTTCGTGAACAGCACCGCGCCGCCCTCCTCGCGCAGCCGCACCGTCAGCTCACGGCTGCCGCCGTCGATGTGCACCTCGCCGTAGAACTGGAAGCCCTGGCTCGGCGCCACGTTGCCCGTCTCCGGCGCCTTCAGGAACACCCGGTCCGGCCCGAACGTGCCGTCCAGCGCGCTGCCCGGGAACGCGCCCGCGTGCAGCGGCCCTGTGACGAACTCCCAGAACGGGGCGAAGTCCGTGAACGCCGCCCGCGCCGGGTCGTAGTGCTGCGCGGAGGTGTGGTGCACGTCCGCGGTCAGCCACACCGTGCCCGTGATCCGCCGGTGCTTGATGTGCCGCAGCAGTTCGGCGACCTGCAGCTCCCGCCCCAGCGGCGCGCCCGGGTCGCCCTGCGCGACCGCCTCGAACGCCGTCGTGCCGTCCGGCACGACCAGGCCCAGCGGCATGTCGGAGGCGATGACCTTCCACTCCGCGCGCGAGCGCTGCAACTCCCGCTTCAGCCAGGCCAGCTGCTCGCGCCCGAGGATGCCGTGGACGTCGTCCGGGGCGAGCCCGTCGGAGTTGGCGTTGCGGTACGTGCGCATGTCCAGTACGAAGACGTCGAGCAGCGGACCGTACGGGATCCTGCGGTACAGCCGGCCGGCGCCGTCCGGGCGCAGCACCGGCACCGGGAAGTACTCGGCGAACGCGCGCCGGGCGCGGGCCGCGAGCACGTCGGCGCGCCGCTCGGTGTAGCGCTCGTCGGTGAGGATCTCGCCCGGGTACCAGTTGTTGACCACCTCGTGGTCGTCCCACTGCGCGACGATCGGCACCTGCGCGTTGAAGCGGCGGAGGTTCCCGTCGAGCAGGTTGTAGCGGAAGTTGCCGCGGTACTCGGCGAGCGTCTCGGCGACCTTCGACTTCTCCTCGGTGACGAGATTGCGCCACACCGTGCCGTCGGGCAGCGGCACTTCGGCGGTCAGCGGGCCGTCGGCGTACACGGTGTCGCCGCTGTGCAGGAAGAAGTCCGGATCGAGCCGCCGCATCTCGGAGTACACGCGGTAGCCGCCGCGGTCGGGGTTGATGCCCCAGCCCTGCCCGGCGACGTCGCCGGACCAGACGAAGCGCACGTCGTGGCGGCGGCCCGGGGCCGTGCGGAACGTTCCCCGGACCGGCTCGCCGCAGCGGCGCGGGTCGTCGGCGTCCTCCAGCACCACCCGGTAGTGCACCTGCTCCCCGGGCGGCAGCCCGTGCAGCCGCACGGTGCCCGTGTAGTCGGTACGCGGGCCGAGCAGCGGGCCGCGGCGGCGGTGCACCCTGCGGAACGACTCCGTGGCGGAGGTCTCCACGACCATCCGCGCCGGCCGGTCGGCGCGTACCCACACGGTGCCGCCCGCCGCCGTCACGTCGCCCACCTGTACGCCCCACGCGGCCTCGGGCCGGCCCGCGAGCGCCTGCGCCGGGGCGCCGCCGGACAGCGTCGGCACCGCCAGCGCGGCGGACGCCGCGAGGCCGCCGCGCAGCACCGACCGGCGCGCGGGGCCGCCGTTCGCTCTGTCTCCCGTGTTCACCTGGTCTCCCGTCGACGTGCGGATCGTCGTGCGCCGTCAGACCTACCGGCGTGTGTTGCCCGTGACACGAACGACAAGTGAACAACTGCCCCCGCGGCGCGGGAAGTGCGACGCGCGGGGCCGCCGTTCCCCCGCCCCGGCGGCCGGTGGTATGAGGCGGGTCCGACTGGACAGGGAGGCGTCCCGTCAGGTGGTATGAGGAGGTGGCATACAGCACCGACCTTGACGTCTTCGAGGAGCACCGCTCCGTCCTCATGGGTGTGGCCTACCGCATGCTCGGCGCGTTCGCCGACGCCGAGGACGTCGTGCAGGACACCTGGCTGCGCTGGTCGACCGCGGACCGCGAACAGGTCCGCGACGCGCGCGGCTATCTCGTGCGCATCGCCACCAGGCTGTCCCTCGACCGGCTGCGCCAGGCGCAGGCGCGGCGGGAGGCGTACGTCGGGTCCTGGCTGCCGGAGCCGGTGGCCACCGACGTCCGCGGCGACGAGCTGTCGGACGGCTCGGAACGGGCGCTGCTCGCCGAGTCGGTGACGCTGGCCATGCTCGTGGTGATGGAGTCGCTGTCGCCGCTGGAGCGGGCCGTCTTCGTGCTCCGGGAGGCCTTCGGCTTCCCGTACGCGGAGATCGGCGCGACCCTCGACCGCTCCGAGGAGGCCGTGCGCCAGCTCGCCGGCCGCGCCCGGCGGCACGTCACCGAGCGCAAGCCGCGCTACGACGTGGACGTCGCCGCGCAGCGCACCATCACCGAGCGGTTTCTCGAAGCCGCCGCCGGCGGCGACCTGGAGGGGCTGATGGCGGTGCTCGCGCCGGATGTCGACGTGGTCTCGGACGCCGGCGGCAAGGCGAAGGCGCCGCGGCGCGTCATCACGGGCGCGGACAAGACGGCCCGGTTCCTCCTCGGCGGCACGCGCGACCTCGGCGACCTGGTGGAGCCGCGCTTCGTGCTCCGGGAGATCAACGGCCGGCCCGGGCTGGTGCTGCTGTCGAAGGGCGAGCCGGACTCCGTGATGGGGCTGGAGGTCCGGGCGGGCAGAATCGCCCGGGTCTACGTCATGCGCAACCCGGAGAAGCTCGGCGCCGTGACCCCGTAGCGGCAGCCTCCGCGGCAGCCGCGTCCCGGACGTCCCGGACGTCCCGGACGCCGCGGACCGCGCGGCGGTCAGAGCCCGCCGGAGACCCGCAGCACCGCGCCGGTGGTGTACGACGCCTCCTCGGACAGCAGCCACGCCACCGCGCCGGCGATCTCCTCGGGCTCCCCGGGACGGCGCATCGGCACCCGCTCCGGGGCGCGCCACGGCCGCTCCGGGTCGCCCATCGCCGCGTGCATGTCGGTGACGGTCATGCCGGGCTGGACGGAGTTCACCCGGACGCCCTCGGGCCCCAGCTCCTTGGCCAGACCGATGGTCATGGCGTCGACGGCCGCCTTGCTCGCCGCGTAGTGCACGTACTCGCCGGGGCTGCCGAGCGTGGCGGCGCCGGAGGAGATGGTGACGATCGCGCCGCCGCCGCCCCCGTGCCGCGTGGACATCTCGCGCACCGCGCGCCGGGTGCAGATGAACGTGCCCATCACGTTCACGTCCAGCACCCGGCGCATCACGTCGAGGGACGTCTCGTCGAACCGGCCGAGCGGACCCGTCACCCCGGCGTTGTTCACCAGCGCGGTGACCGGGCCGAGGCGCTCACGGGCGGTGTCGAACAGGGCGTCGACCTGTCCGGCGTCGCTGACGTCGGCCCGTACCGCCACGCACGCCGCCCCCTCGGCCCGCGCCTCGGCCGCCACCCCCTCCGCGGCGGCCTCCGCCCGCTCGTACGCGAGCGCGACGGCGTGACCGGCCCGGGCCAGCCGCCGCACGATCGCCGCGCCGATACCGCGGCTGCCCCCCGTGACCACCGTGACCTGGTCCATTGCTGCCTTTCCGCCGTTGTCCGCCCGCCGGACGGGACCGTACCGCAGGGGCATTGGTCTTGACCAAGTCCGGGTGGCGTCCTACTGTCAGCGAGAGATACTGCAACAACCTTTCATAAACAACCGCGCAAAAAGGCGGCCAGGCCGACGGGGATTGCGAGGATCAGGTGGGGACCACGCAGCCGGACACCGTGACCGAGCTGAAGTACTGGCATCTCAAGGGTGTGATCAGCGAGGCGCTGGAGTCGGAGTTCTCGGTGGGGGAGATCCTGCCCAACGAGCGTGAGCTGGCGGCCCGGTTCGGCGTCGCCCGCGCGACCCTCCGGCAGGCGCTCGACCAGCTGGAGCTGGAGGGGCGGCTGCAGCGCAGGCGCGGCGTCGGGACGACGGTCGCGCCGCCGCGCGTGGGGGTCCCGGTGGGCTCCCCGCGGCAGGTGTGGCCGGGCGAGGACGACGACGGCTGGGAGGCCGTCGACGCGGTCGTGGCCGCGCCGCCCGCGGCCGTCGCGCGCATGCTGGGCACCGACGCGGCGGAGCCGGTGCACCGGGTGCACCGCTCCCGCAGCCGCAACGGGCAGCCGGTCGCCGCCGAGCTGATCTACGTGCCCGGCGTCTCCGCGCCCGGCTTCAGCCGCGGCGACGCCGCCACCGGCGCCGTCCGCGCCCGCGCCGTGCTGCACGAGCTGTACCGGCTGCCGCTGGAGGGCCAGGACCGCACCGTCGAGCTGGGCTCGGCGCGCGCGGAGGACGCCCGCGAGCTGGACCGGCTGCCGGGCGCCCCGGTGCTGGTGGTCACCACCCGCTACGTCTCCGGGGGGCGGACCGCCGCCGTCGCGGTCTCGACGTACCGCGCCGACACCTGCCGGCTCACCCTCGACGCGGACGCGGCGGTGCTGGCGAGCTGAACCGGCCGGGCCGGGGCGCGTCCACCGCGCCCCGCCCGCGGATCACCGCACCTCGCGCGCCCTCACCGCTCACCGCCGCGCCGTGATCGTGCTCTCCACGGCGAACAGCTCCTCGTCGAGGTGGTCCAGCGCCAGCCGCAGCGCCCCCGTGGCCACGGCCGCCTCGCCCAGCAGCGACAGCACGACCTCCGGCGGCCGCAGGCAGTAGCGGGCCAGCTCGGTGTGGAGCGGCTCCAGCACGTCGTCCACGCCCGCCGCCCAGCCGCCGATCACCACCAGCTCCGGGTCCAGCGCCAGCACCAGCGCGGCGACGTCGTGCACCAGCCGCTGCATGAACCGGTCCACGGCCCGGCGCGCCCGCCGGTCGCCGCCCTGCGCCAGCGAGAAGACCTCGGCCACCGCCGGCTCGTCCAGCGGATGCAGCGGCTCGCCGGTGACGCTCAGCAGCTTCTCGGGCGTCGCCTCCCGGCCCAGCAGGTGCAGCGCGCCGATCTCCCCCGCCGCGCCGCCGAAGCCGCGGTGCAGCCGCCCGCCGATCAGCGACCCGGCGCCCGGGCTCAGGCCGGCGCGGACGAAGACCACGTCCTGCGAGTGCCGGGCGGCGCCCTTCCAGTGCTCGGCGACGGCGGCGGTGTTCGCGTCGTTCTCCACCAGCACCGGACAGCGGAACGAACGGCTCAGCCGCTCCGCCAGGTTCAGGCCCGTCCAGCCGGGCAGCGCCGTACTCAGCCGCACCGTGCCGTCCGCCTCCACGACGCCGGGGCTGCCGACGCCCACCGCGCGCAGCGTGCTGCGCGCGACGCCGGTCCGGCGCAGCACCTCCTGCACCACGGTCCGGACGGCCGCCAACCGGTCGTCGGCCTCCGCGGCCTCGTCCACCGTGCGGGACGCCGAGCCGCGCAGCCGGCCGTCGAGGTCGGCGAGCAGGACGGAGACCCGGTGCGGACCGATCTCGATGCCCAGCAGGTGGCCCGACTCGGCGTGGAAGCGGAACTTGCGTGCGGGCCGCCCCTGGCGCCGCGCCGTGCCCTCCTCGGCCGCGGCCTCCACCACCAGCCCGCTGCCGGCCAGGCCCTCCAGCACGCCGTCCAGGGTGGGCCGGGACAGCCCGGTGGTGTGCACCAGCTCGGTCAGCGTCGCCGCACCCGCGTCGCGCAGAGCGCGCAGGACGACGGCGGAGTTGATCCGCCGCAGCAGGGACGGGTCCCCGCCGGTGAGCTGCGCCAACGTCAGCCTCCCTGGCCGTTCCTCCGGATAGCGGATCGTATCCGCTATCCGGCCCCGCCGGGAGCGACGAACCCCGACTCGTACGCGGTGATCACCGCCTGGGTCCGGTCCCGGGCCCCCAGCTTCGACAGCAGCGCGCTGACGTGCGACTTGACGGTCTCGGTGCCGAGCACCAGCTCCGCGGCGATCTCCGCGTTCGTCAGCCCGCGGGCGATCAGCCGCAGCACCTCGCCCTCCCGGTCGGTCAGCCGCGCCGCCGCCAGCGCGGCCCGTGCCTCCTCGTTGGCGTGCCCGGCGGCCAGCGACCGCAGCGCGGCCGGGAACAGCAGCGACTCGCCCTCGGCGACCAGCCGCACCGCGTGCACGATCTCGGCCGGCCGGGCGCGCTTGAGCAGGAAGCCGTCGGCGCCGGCCCGCAGCGCCCCGTACACGTACCGGTCCTCCTCGAAGGTGGTCACGACGAGGATCTTCGGCGGCGGGGCGAAGGCGCGGAGCACCGCGCGGGTGGCTTCGATGCCGTCCATCAGCGGCATCCGTACGTCCATCGCGACGACGTCCGGCGCCAGCCGCCGCACCAGCGGGATCACCGCTGCGCCGTCGGCCGCCTCGCCGACGACCTCGATGTCCGGCTGCGCCGCCAGAATCGCCCGGAGGCCGACGCGGACCAGGGCGTCGTCGTCGACGAGGAGGACGGAGACGGGCACGCCGTCACTGTATCGGCAGCGTGACCCGCACCCTCCACTCGCCGTCGCACGGCCCCGCGAGGGCCTCGCCGCCGAGCAGCGCGGCGCGCTCGCGGATGCCGCGCAGCCCGCTGCCGCCGGGCCCGGAGTCCGGCGCCGGCGCCACCGCCTCGCCGCCCGTGCGCCGCGCTGCCGCCTGCGCGGGCAGTGTGTTGCGCACCTGCAGCTCCAGCCCGGAGGCCGAGGCCGCGATGCGGACCGTGACCGGCACCGGACCCGCGTGCCGCAGCACGTTCGTCAGGCACTCCTGCACGATGCGGTAGCCCTCCCGCGACACCGGCCCCGGCACCCTCTCCAGCGGCCCCTCGATCTCCGCGCTGATCGCCGCGCCGGCGCCGCGCGCGGAGGCCACCAGCCGCTCCGCCTCGGCCAGCCCCGGTCGCCGGGACGGCGGCGCGGCGTCCTGCCGCAGCAGCCGCAGCACCCGCTCCAGGTCCTCCAGCGCCTCCCGGCCGGTGTCCTCGATCGCGGCCAGTGCCCGCTCGGTGAACTCCGGCGACCCCGCCGCCCGGGCGGCCCCCGCCTGCACCACGGCGACGGTCAGCGCGTGCCCGATGGTGTCGTGCAGCTCGCGGGCGAGCCGGTTGTGCTCCAGCAGCCGTTCGGTGCGCTCCTCCAGAGCGGCCAGCCGCTCGGCGGCCGACGGGCCGAGCAGCCGGGGCGCCAGCGCCGCGATCAGCGAGCCGGAGGCCCGGACGACCGTCAGTACGGCCGCCACCGCGACCGGGACGAGCAGCGGGTACCACCCGTGCCACTTGCCCGGGAGCGGCATGACCTCCGAGTCGAACTGCCGCCACTGGGACGCGGAGGCCAGCGCCACGGTGAGGAAGATCCCCTGAAAGACGAGCATGGCGGCCAGGAACCCCAGCCACATCCGCAGCACCAGCCAGACGAAGACCCGGCCGCGGTCGACCCACGAGCCGGCCGGCGTGTCCGCGAGCCCCGGTTCCCGCTGCCCGTCCCGGGCGTGCGGCCCCGGGAACAGCAGCAGCCGGGCCTGCATCGTCTCCAGCACCCGGGTGGCCGGGACGATGGCGGCCACGGCGAGCAGCGGCACCGGGGCGAGGACGAGGAAGCCGTAGCCGAGCACGGGCGGCAGGTCGTCCGGCCCCAGGACGAACGCACCCAGCATGGCCAGCGCCGCGGCGATCAACAGGTGCAGCCACCGCGTGTACGTCGCCGCCTGCAGCACCGGCCGCAGCCCGCGGGGCAGGGACGTCAGGACCGGGGGGCCGCCCCGGGAAGCGTGTGGCACGCCGTCCATCGTGCCAGCGCCCTCCGGCGGGCGGCTCCCCCGCGCGGGGGAGGGCGAACCCGCGCGCGGGGGAGGCCCGGCACCGCCCCGACCGGCAGCGTTGTCCGTATGACAGCAGCAACAGCGATCGAGGTCCGCGACCTGACCAAGATCTACGGGGACGTCCGGGCGGTCGACGCCCTGACCTTCACCGTCCGGCCGGGCCGCGTTACCGGCTTCCTCGGCCCCAACGGCGCCGGCAAGTCCACCACCATGCGCCTCGTCCTCGGCCTGGACCGGGCCACCTCCGGCACCGCCACCGTCGGCGGCCGGCCGTACCCGGAGCTGACCGAGCCGCTCCGGCACGTCGGCGCCCTGCTCGACGCGCAGGCCGCCCACGGCTCCCGCACCGGCCGCGCCCACCTGCGCGCCCTGGCCGCGAGCAACGGGCTGCCGGACGCCCGCGTCACCGAGGTGCTGCGGCTGGCCGGGATCGAGTCCGCCGCGGGCCGGCGGGTACGGACGTACTCGCTCGGTATGCGCCAGCGCCTCGGCATCGCCGCCGCGCTGCTCGGCGACCCGCCGGTGCTGCTGCTGGACGAACCGTCGAACGGGCTCGACCCCGAGGGCATCGTGTGGATCCGCGGGCTGCTGCGCCGACTGGCCGGCGAGGGCCGCACCGTGCTCGTCTCCAGCCATCTGATGGCGGAGACCGCCGCGTTCGCCGACCACCTCGTGGTGCTCGGCCGCGGCCGGCTGCTCGCCGACTCCCCGCTGGCGGAGTTCGTCGGGGGCAGGGCCGACCTGGAGGAGGCGTACCTCCGGCTGACCGCCTCCGCGGCGGAGTTCACCAGCGGGACCGAGGAGGCCTGAGACGATGACCGCCACCGCCGTACTCCGCGCCGAGTGGATCAAGATCACCACGCTGCGCGGCACCGTCTGGTCGCTGGCCTGCGTGTTCCTGGTCACCGCCGGCTTCGGGATCCTCGCCAGCACTGCCCAGGGCGGCGCCGAGAACCTCAACGGCGACTTCGACCCGCTGTTCTCCGTCCTCACGGGAGTCGGCCCCGGCCAGATCGCCGCGATCGTCTTCGGCACGCTTGCGGTGTCGTCCGAGTACCAGAGCGGGCTGATCCGCGCCACGCTGGCCGCCGTGCCGCGGCGCGGGCTCCTCTACGCCGCCAAGCTCGCCCACGTCGCCGGGCTCACCCTCGCCGTCGGGCTGCCGACGACCCTTCTGTCGTTCCTGGCCGGCGGCGCCGCGCTCGGCGACCGGGCGCTGGGGCTGGGCGACGACGGCGCGCTCCTCGGCGTCGTGGGCGGCGCCGGCTACCTCACGCTCATGGCGCTGCTCGCCGCCGGGCTCGCCGCCGTGCTGCGCAGCGGCGTCGCCGTCCTGGGCATCCTGATCCCGTTCGTGCTGGTGGTGTCCATGGTGCTGGGCGTCGGATCGTCGGCGGGCGTCGCCGACTACCTGCCGGACCGCGCCGGGCAGCAGGTGCTCTTCGCCGACCCGCCCACCGACGTCCCGCCGCTGGCCGGCCTGGGCGTCACCGCGCTCTGGGCGGGCGCGGCGGTGCTGGCCGGCTGGTGGACGCTGCGGCGGCGGGACGCTTGAGCGACCGGGTGCCGCGGGCCGGGCCGCCGTGCCGCCACGTGCCCGGGGCGGGCGTCACAGGATCGCCCCGGGCGCGTACCCCGCCGCCTCCGGGTGCCGCTTGACGACCTCCTCGACGCGCGCCGCCACCGCCGCCACCTGGTCCTCCGCCGCGCCGGTGAACGACAGCCGGTCGGCCAGCAGCCCCTCCAGCCGGTCCCGGTCCAGCGGGATGCGGTCGTCGGCGGCGAGCCTGTCGAGGAGTTCGTTGCGCTCGGCGCCGCGCTCGCGCATCGCCAGCGCCGCGGCGACCGCGTGCTCCTTGACGGCCTCGTGCGCCTCCTCCCGGCCGACCCCGGCCCGTACCGCCGCCATCAGCACCTTCGTGGTGGCCAGGAACGGCAGGTAGCGGTCCAGCTCGCGGGCGATGACCGCCGGGAAGGCGCCGAACTCGTCCAGCACCGTCAGGAACGTCTCCAGCAGGCCGTCGAGCGCGAAGAACGCGTCCGGCAGTGCCACGCGGCGCACCACCGAGCAGGACACGTCGCCCTCGTTCCAGGTGTCGCCCGCCAGCTCGGCGGTCATCGACGCGTACCCGCGCAGGACGACCGCCAGGCCGTTCACGCGCTCGCAGGAGCGGGTGTTCATCTTGTGCGGCATCGCGGACGAGCCGACCTGGCCCGCCTGGAACCCCTCGGTGACCAGCTCGTGCCCGGCCATCAGCCGGATCGTCTTCGCCAGCGACGAAGGCGCGGCGGCGACCTGCACCAGCGCCGCCACCACGTCGTAGTCCAGCGAGCGCGGGTAGACCTGGCCGACGGAGGTGAGGGCGCGGGCGAAGCCCAGGTGGCCGGCCACCCGGCGCTCCAGCTCCGCCAGCCTCGCGGCGCCCTCCCGCCCGCCGCCGAGCAGGTCGAGCATGTCCTGCGCGGTGCCGACCGGGCCCTTGATGCCGCGCAGCGGGTAGCGCGCGAGGAGGTCCTCGACGCGGCCGTACGCGCTCAGCAGCTCGTCCGCGGCGGTGGCGAACCGCTTGCCCAGCGTGGTGGCCTGCGCGGCGACGTTGTGCGAGCGGCCGGCCAGCACCAGCCCGGCGTGCTCGCCGGCCAGCCGGCCCAGCCGCGCCAGCACCGCGACCGTGCGGTCGCGCACCAGCTCCAGGGACTGCCGCACCTGCAGCTGCTCCACGTTCTCGGTCAGGTCCCGGGAGGTCATCCCCTTGTGGATCTGCTCGTGCCCGGCGAGCGCGTTGAACTCCTCGATACGGGCCTTCACATCGTGCCGCGTGACCTTCTCGCGCTCGGCGACGGAGGCGAGGTCCACGTCCTCCAGCACGCGCTCGTAGTCCTCGACGGCGCCGTCGGGCACCTCGACGCCCAGGTCCCGCTGGGCACGCAGGACGGCGAGCCACAGCCGCCGCTCCAGGACGACCTTGTGCTCGGGGGACCAGAGGGCGGCCAGCTCCGCGGAGGCGTAGCGGGCGGCCAGGACGTTGGGGATGCGCGCCTTGTTCACGTGGGGAGATTCTACGGGCCGGCCGGGCGGGCGGCGTACGGGCCGGGCGACGGCGCCCCCGCGCCGGGGTGTGCGTCAGGCGTCGTACGGCAGCAGCTCCGGCCGCTTCGGCGCGCGCCCGTCGCCGGAGGAGCGGCCGGTGAGCCGGCGGTGCACCCACGGCAGCAGGTGCGTGCGGGCGAAGCGGAGGTCTGCCTTCCGGCGGGTGAACCACGGCGGCGGCGCCGGCGGCCGCGGCAGCGGGCCCGTCCAGTCGTACTCCGTGGTGCCCCCGAGCGTCTGCCACACGGCCTCGCTGACCCGGCGGTGCCCCTCGGGCGTCAGGTGCAGCCGGTCGTCGTCCCAGAGCCGTACGTCGCTGAGCACCTCGGCGCCGTAGAGGTCCACGACCAGCGCGCCGTGTTGCGCGGCGAGGTCGTCGACGTGCGCGAACAGCTGTTCCATCCGCGGCCTGACCCGCTCCAGCACCGGGCCGTTGCGCCCCGGGCTGCGCATCAGCACCAGCTGCCGGCAGCTCGGCGCCAGCCGCTCCACCGCCTCTTCGAGCACCCCGCACACCCGGCCCATGTCGCAGCGCGGCCGGATCGCGTCGTTGAGGCCGCCGACGAAGGTGACGACGTCGGCGTCCATGGCGGCGGCGCGGTCGACCTGCTCGTCGAGGATCTGCCGGATGAGCTTGCCGCGGACGGCCAGGTTCGCGTACCGGAAGCCGGGCCGGGCCGCCGCGAAGCGGGCCGCGAGCAGGTCCGCCCAGCCGCGGTAGGTGCCGTCGGGCAGCACATCGGACATGCCCTCGGTGAAGGAGTCGCCGACCGCGACGAAACTGGTGTATGGGGCGTTCACGTCCATGGCGCCGCCGATCCTACCCGCCGCCGCGAGCGCCCCTGCCCGCGGCCGGGCCGCTCGTCACGACTCCCGGCCGACCAGCTCGCGGAGCACGTCCTCCATGGTCACCAGGCCCGTGACCCGGTCCTGCGCGCCGGTCACCGCCGCCAGGTGGGTGCGGCTGCGGCGCATGGCGGTCAGCACGTCGTCCAGCGGCGCGCTCGCGCGCACCCGGGCGATGCGGCGCATGGCGGTGCGCGGGAAGGGCGTGTCCCGGTCGGCGGCGCCGAGGGCGTCCTTGACGTGCAGGTAGCCGAGGATCCGGCCGCCGTCGTCGACCACCGGGAAGCGGGAGAAGCCGGACTCGGCCGCCAGCGCCTCCAGCGCCGCCGGGGTGACGCCGACGCTTGCGGTCACCACGTGCCCGGTGGGCACCACCACGTCGCCCACCGGACGGCGGCCCAGCTCCAGCGCGTCGTGCAGCCGCTCGGCGGACCGGTCGTCGAGCAGCGCGGCCTCCGCGGAGTCCGCCACCATGCGGGACAGGTCGGCGCCGGAGAACGAGGCGGCGACCTCGTCGCGGGTCTGCACGCGCAGCAGCCGGAGCAGCGCGTTCGCGAAGGCGTTGACGGCGAAGACGACGGGGCGCAGCGCCCGGGTGAGCGCGACGAGCGGGGGGCCGAGGAGCAGCGCGGAGCGCACCGGGTCGGCCAGCGCCACGTTCTTCGGCACCATTTCGCCGAGCAGCATGTGCAGGTACGTGGCGACGGCCAGCGCGATCGCGAACGAGATCGGGTGCACCAGCCCGTGCGGCACTCCGACGGCGTCGAACAGCGGTTCCAGCAGGTGCGCGATGGCCGGCTCGGCGACGACGCCGAGGACCAGCGTGCACAGCGTGATGCCGAGCTGGGCCGACGCCATCAGCGTGGAGACGTGCTCCAGGCCCCACAGCACGCGGCGCGCCCGGCGGTCGCCGCCCTGGGCGTACGGCTCGATCTGGCTGCGCCGCACCGAGATGAGCGCGAACTCCGCGCCCACGAAGAAGGCGTTGAGCACCAGCGTCAGCAGGCCGACGAGCAGCTGCACCGCGGTCATGCGGGCTCCCCCCTCCGCGCGGCCGCGCCGCCCCGGCCGCCGCCGTCGCCGGTGTCGTCACCGCCGCCGGGGTCCGCGCCCGGCGGCGGGGCGTGCAGCAGGACGCGCGCCGCGCGGCGCCCGGTCGCGTCCACCACGTCCAGGCGCCAGCCGCCCACGTCCAGCGTGTCCCCGTCGACGGGAATCCGGCCCAGCTCGGTGGCGACCAGCCCGGCCAGGGTCTCGTACGGGCCCTCGGGCACCCGCAGGCCGATCTCCGCCAGCTGGTCGGGGCGCACGCCGCCGTCGGCGTCGAAGAGCATCCGCCCGTCCGGGTCCGCGCCGCTGCGCAGCAGGCCGGGCGTCTCCAGCGGGTCGTGCTCGTCCCGCACCTGGCCGATGACCTCCTCCACGACGTCCTCCATGGTGACCACGCCGGCGGTGCCGCCGTACTCGTCGATCACGACCGCCATGGAGCGTTTGTCCGTGAGCCGGTCCATCAGCTGGTCGACGGGCAGCGTCTCGGGCACCAGCACCGGGTCCCGCAGCAGCCGGGTCAGCGGATGGCGGACGCGGCGGTCGGCGGGGATGCCGAGGACGTCCTTGACGTGCACGTAGCCGAGGACGCCGTCCAGGTTGCCGCGGTAGACGGGGAAGCGGGACAGGCCGGTGGTACGGGAGGTGTCGACGACGTCCCCGGCGGTGGCGTCCTCGTCCAGCGCGACGACCTGCATCCGCGGCGTCATGACGTTCTCCGCGGTGAGGTCCGCGAGCCCCAGGGTGCGGACGAACAGCTCGGCGGTGTCGGCCTCCAGCGAGCCCCTCTTCGCCGAGTGCCGGGCGAGCGCGGCCAGTTCCTGCGGGCTGCGCGCGGAGGCCAGTTCCTCGGCCGGCTCCAGGCCCATCAGCCGCAGCACCCGGTTGGCGGTGTTGTTCAGATGGCGGATGAACGGGCGGAAGACGGCGCTGAACGTGCGCTGGAAGGCCGAGACGCGCCTGGCCACGGCCAGCGGCCGGGAGATGGCCCAGTTCTTCGGCACCAGCTCGCCGACGACCATCAGGACGACGGTCGACAGCGCCGTGCCCAGCACGAGGGCGACGCCGGAGACGGCCGAGCCGGGGACGGCCGCCGCTTCCAGCGGGCCGCGGAGCAGGGCGGCGATGGACGGCTCGGCGAGCATGCCGACGACCAGGTTGGTGACGGTGATGCCGAGCTGCGCGCCGGAGAGCTGGAACGTCAGGCTCCGTACGGCCTGCAGCGTCCCCGCCGCGCCGCGCTCGCCGCGGTCCACGGCCCGCTCCAGCTCGGCGCGCTCCACGGTCGTCAGCGAGAACTCGGCCGCCACGAACAGGCCGCAGGCCAGGCAGAGCGCCAGGGCCAGGGCCAGCAGCAGCACCTCGGTCATCGGGTCACCTCCGTCCCATGATCACGCAGCGGCGCGGCGGTCGCGCGGCGACCGCGGGTCGGCGGTCAGCCGGCCGCGAGCGGCTTGACCCAGCGTCTCCACTGCTCCTGGCGCCCGTAGCCGCCCGCCTGCCAGGCGTGGTGCGCCCGCTCGTTGCGGTCCAGCACCATCGCGTCCGCCCGCCGGCCGCCGAGGGCGGCGAACCGCCGCTCCGCCGCCGCCAGCAGCGCGGTGCCGATGCCGCGGCGCCGGTGCCCGGGGTGCACGGCGAGCCGGTACAGGTGGCAGCGCCAGCCGTCGAACCCGGCGATGACGGTGCCCGCCAGCTCGCCGTCGCGCTCGGCCAGCAGCAGCGCGCCGGGGTCGCGCGCCAGCAGCCCCGTGACGCCGGCCTCGTCGTCGCTGACGGACGTGCCTTCCGCCGCCTCTTTCCAGAACGCCAGCACCGCCGGCACGTCCCCGGGCTCCGCGGCCCGGATGTGGAGACTGTCCATGCCCGGCATCCCATCACCGGCCCGCCGCCCGCGTCGACCCGATTCCGCCAGCCCCGGGTGCACCCGGGGCCGGCACGGTCACTCGTGCGCAATGGCCGCCAGCACGTTCAGCCGGGACGCCCGCAGCGCCGGCAGCAGGGCCGCCAGCAGGCCCACCAGCACGGACCCGATCACCACGGCGAGCTGCACCGTCCAGTCGATCGCGAAGGCGCGCATGCCCTCCAGCGCCAGCACCTCGTGCACACCCGCGCCCCAGGCCAGGCCCAGCACCAGGCCGAGCAGCGCACCGAACACGGCGATCACGACGGACTCCAGCCGGATCATCCGCCGGGTCTGGCGCCTGGACAGCCCGATGGCCCGCAGCATGCCTATCTCCCGGGTCCGCTCCACCACCGACAGCGCCAGCGTGTTCACCACGCCCAGCACCGCGATGATGATCGCCAGCCCCAGCAGCGCGAAGACCAGGTAGAGCAGCACGACGATCTGGTCCCGTATCAGCTCCTTGAAGTCGGCCTGGTCGCGCACCTTCACCTGCGGGAAGCCCTCCAGCCCGCGCTCCAGCGACGTGCGCAGCCGGTCGACGTCGGTGCCGCCCCCGGCGTTGACGAACAGGGCCACCTCCTGGCCGCCGGGCAGGTGCTCCTCCAGGGTCTCCAGCCCCAGGAGGAAGCCTCCCGGGGGGCCGAACCCGCCGCTGGTCTCCTGATCGGTGAGCGCGCCGACGGTCAGCTCCGTCCGCTTGCCGTTGGGGAACTTCACGGGGAGCGCGCTGCCCATGCGTATGCCGTGGTCGCGGGCGAACTGGCGCTCCAGACCGACGTGCCCGGGGGCGAGCGCGGCGGCCGTGCTCCCGGCCGCGTACTCCAGTCGGCTGACCTGGTCCAGCCCCTTGTCGAAGGCGCCGGCGCTGGTGCTCTTCTTCTCTCCGTCGGGCAGGCTCACCTCCAGCGGCGCGAACCGCTGGCGGACGACCAGGCCCACGCCGTCCGCGTCCTCCACCCGCTCGGTGACCTCGCGGGGGAACGGGCCGAAGTTGTCGCTCTGCACGATGAAGTCGGCGCCCAGCGTCCGGTCGATCTCCTCGTCGAAGGACTTCGTCATCGACGCGGCGGCCACCGACATGCCGCCGACGAGGGCCAGCCCCACCATCAGCGCCACGGCCGTCGCGCCGGTGCGCCGCGGGTTGCGCAGCGCGTTGCGCTGGCTGAGGGCGCCGACGGAGCCGAAGATCCGCGGGAACCAGCCGCCCAGCACCCGGATCACCGGCCGCACCAGCAGCGGCCCGGCCGCCACCACGGCGAGCATCGTCAGCACCACGCCGCCCACCAGGTACACGGCGGAGTCCCGGGTCCGCTCCGCCGTGGCGCAGAAGACGAACGACACCGCACCGACGACCCCGAGGACGGAGCCGAGCACCGCGCGCACCCGCATCGGGCGGCCGACCTCCGCGATCTCCAGGTCGGCGAGCGCCGCCATGGGGGAGACCCGCGCCGCGCGCCGGGCCGGCAGATACGCCGCGACGAACGTCACGCCCACGCCCACCGCGTACGCGACGAGCGGTGTGACCCAGCTCACCACCATTTCGGCCGCGTCCAGGTTCATGCCCAGCAGGCCCATCGTCTCGATGAGCCCGACGGCCAGGCCGATGCCGCTGAGCAGCCCGAGCGTGGAGCCGGCCAGGCCGAGCAGCAGCGCCTCGGTGAGCACCGAGCGGCGGACCTGCCGCCGGTCCGCGCCCAGCGCGCGCATCAGCCCCAGCTCCCGGGTGCGCTGGGCGATAAGCATCGAGAACGTGTTGACGATCAGGAAGATGCCGACCAGCACGGCGATCCCGGCGAAGCCGAGCATCACGTACTTGATGATGTCGAGGAACGTGCCCAGCTCCTCCGCCGCCGACTTCGCCTGCTCGTCGGCGGTCTGCACGGTGTACTCCCCGTCGAGCGCCCGCTTGACGCGCTGCTTCAGCTCGGCGTCCGACACCCCCGGCGCCGCGTCCACCGACACCGACGTGGCCAGCTCCGCGGACTCGGGCTCCGCGCCCCCGGGGGCCGGCTCCGCCGCATCCGGGCTCTCCAGCAGCTGCCGCTGCGCCGCCGCCGTCTCCAGGTAGACCACCGCCGCGCCCGGGTTGGTGGTGGTGAACTTCGCGATGCCGACGACCTCGACCTCGAACGTGCCCGGTTGCGCGAGGATGTTGAGGGTGTCGCCGATCTCGACGTCCTTGCGGTCGGCGGTGTCCTTGTCCAGCAGCGCCTCGCCGGCGCCGGCCGGCTCGCGGCCCTCCGACAGCACCACCGGGCTGCGGTCGCTCACGTACCAGTTGGAGGCGATCGTGGGCGGGCCGGTGGTGCGCCCGATCGGCTCGTTCTCCGCGTCGGTGATGGTGAGGTTCTCCACCTCGACGTCGAGGTGGACGGCCTGCACCCCCGGCACCTTCGCCACGTCCTCGCTGACCGAGGCGGGCAGCGTCGGCACCAGCCCGGAGCCGAATCCGCGGTTCTGCTCGAACGCCTCCTTCGGCGAGACCGCGACGTCGGAGGCCGTGGAGGCGAAGAGCCGGTCGAAGGTGCGGCTCACGGTGTCGGAGAAGATCAGGCTGCCGGAGACGAACGCCACCGACAGGAGCACGGCCAGCGCCGACAGCAGCAGCCGTCCCTTGTGCGCGAAGAAGCTGCGCAGAGTCGCCTTGAGCACGCCGCTTCAGCTCTTCCTGATGCCGTCGAAGCGCTTCATGCGCTCCAGCACCGCCTCGGCCGTCGGCCGGGGCATCTCGTCCACGATCCGGCCGTCGGCCAGGAAGAGCACGAGGTCGGAGTGGGCGGCGGCGGCCGGGTCGTGGGTGACCATCACCACCGTCTGCTCCAGCTGGTCCACCGCCTCCCGCAGGAAGTCGAGCACCTCCAGCCCGGAGCGCGAGTCGAGGTTGCCCGTGGGCTCGTCGGCGAAGATCAGCTCGGGCCGGGAGGCCAGCGCCCGTGCGCACGCCACCCGCTGCTGCTGGCCGCCGGAGAGCTGCGAGGGCCGGTGGTCGAGCCGGTCGCGCAGGCCGAGGGTGTCGACCACCCGGTCCAGCCAGGCGGGGTCGGGCTTGCGGCCCGCGATGTCCATGGGCAGCGTGATGTTCTCCAGGGCGTTCAGGGTGGGCAGCAGGTTGAACGACTGGAACATGAAGCCGATCCGGTCGCGGCGCAGCCGCGTCAGCTCCCGCTCGCCCAGACCGGTGATCTCCGTGTCGCCCAGCCAGACGCGTCCCGAGGTCACCGTGTCGAGCCCGGCGAGGCAGTGCATCAGCGTCGACTTGCCGGAGCCGGAGGGGCCCATGACGGCCGTGAAGCGGGCGCGGTGGATCTCCACGTCCACCGCGTCCAGCGCGACGACCGCGGTCTCGCCGCTGCCGTAGGTCTTCGTCAGCCCGCCGGCGCGGGCCGCGACCCCGGCCGGCGGTCCCGCGTCGCGTCTGTCGAGTGCCGCCGGTGTGGACAATGCGGTTCCCCCATCGGACTGTGAGTCGGGCGGGCTCGTGCTGAGCGGCGGGCGCGATCGATCGGACCCGCGCCGCCTGCCAGCGAGACTAGGCGGCCGCCGTACCCCGCGCATCCCTCCCGGGTGGCACCTGTGGACAACCCGCTACTCCCGCGGGAGGACCGCCTCCTCCCGTGCCCGGCGCAGCCGGGTCAGCTCCGGCGGGCAGTGCCCAGCACGTGGTACGAGGTCGGGGTGGGCGGCCCCTTCTCCGGCACCCGCAGCCGCCGGTGCGCGCCGAGGGCGAAGCCCGCCGCGGCCAGTTCGCCGAGCAGGTCGCGGCCGGAGTGGCAGCCGCCGAACAGCCGCGGCCACACCGTGCGGTCCGCCGCCCGCTGCACCGCCCGCAGCACCCGCCCGTCGGCCCGCCCGTGCTCCAGGAACCGCAGCTCTCCGCCGGGCCGCAGCACCCGGTGCAGCTCCTCAAGCGCCCGCGGCACGTCCGCCACCGAGCACAGCACCAGCGAGGCGACGGCGGCGTCGAACGACTCGCTCTTGACCGGCAGCGCCTCCGCCGTGCCCGGCACCACGTCCACCGGCACGTCCGCGCGCAGCGCCGCCGCCGCGCCGAGCTGCCGCAGGTGGCGCTCCGGCTCGATCGCGACCACCTCGGCGACCGCGGCCGGGTAGTGGGCGAAGTTCAGCCCGTTGCCCGCGCCGATCTCGATGACCCGGCCGGAGAGGCCGGCCAGCAGCTCCGTGCGCAGCTCGCCGACCCCGGCGCGCTCGTCGGCGGTGACGCTGAGGCGGGCGTAGAAGCGGGCGAAGTACGGGTGGTGCACGGCGTCCTTCGCGGCACGCGGTGGTGACGGCATACCGGCCTCCTGACGAACGGGGGTCACTTCGATTGTCCTCCCGCGGGGCGGTCCGGGGCCTGCCGGAGGCGAAAGTCGTCCGCTTCCCAGTGCCCGCCGAGCGCCGGCGCCAGCCACCCGGGCGCCGCCGCGCCGAACCGCTCGGGCCCGTACCCGCCGGCGCCCTCCGGCACGGCGCCCAGCAGCGGCACCCGCGCCGTGGCCGGCAGGTCCGCCAGGTTGCACCGCGCCGCCAGGTCCGGCGCCGCGGGCCAGCTGCCCACCACCACGCCCGGGCACGCCAGACCGCGGCAGCGCAGCGCCTCCGCGGTCAGCTCGGTGGCGTTCAGCGTGCCGAGCCCCGCCGCGGCCACCACCAGCACCGGGGCCGCCAGCAGCCGCGCCACCTCCGCCAGCGTGCCGCCCGCGTCGTCCAGCCGCACCAGCAGCCCGCCCGCGCCCTCCACGAGCACCAGGTCGTACGCGTGTCCCAGCTTCTCGACCGCGCCCGCCGCGTCCGCCGGCGTCAGCGGGGGGAGCCCCGAGCGGCGGGCGGCGGTCGCCGGGGCCAGCGGCTCGGGGAAGCGGGCCAGCTCCACGGCCCGTACCCCGGGCGCGAGACGCGCCGCCTCGTCGGCGTCGCCCGGCTCGCCGGGCGCCACGCCGGTCTGCGCCGGCTTGAGCACGGCCACCGAGCGGCCCCGCGCCAGTGCCGCGGCGGCCACCGCGGCGGTGACGACCGTCTTGCCCACGCCGGTCGAGGTTCCGGTGACCACGAGCACGCTGCCCATCGCCGCGTCTCCCCCCGCCCGTCAGCCGGCCGCCGCCGCGGCGCGTACGGCGGCGCACACCCGGGCGAGGTCGGCGTCCCCGGTCACGTACGGCGGCATGGTGTAGATCAGGTCGCGGAACGGCCGCAGCCACACCCCCGCGCCGACCGCGGCCCGGGTGGCGGCGGCCATGTCCACGGGGTGGTCGAGCTGGACGACGCCGACGGCGCCCAGCACCCGCACGTCCACGACTCCCGGCAGCTGCGCCGCCCCGGCGAGCCCCTCGCGCAGCCCGCTCTCGATGCGCTTGACGTCCTCGCGCCAGCCGCCGTCGGCCAGCAGGTCGAGCGAGGCCAGCGCGACGGCCGAGGCCAGCGGGTTGCCCATGAACGTCGGGCCGTGGGCGAGCACCGGCACCTCGCCGGCCGAGATGCCCGCCGCGACCTCGGGCGTGCACAGCGTCGCGGCCATCGACAGGTAGCCGCCGGTCAGCGCCTTGCCGAGGCACATCACGTCGGGCGTGACGCCGGCGTGGTCCGCGGCGAAGAACTCGCCGGTGCGGCCGAAGCCGGTGGCGATCTCGTCGAACACCAGCAGCACCCCGTGCTCGTCGCACGCCTCGCGCAGCACCCGCAGATAGCCGGGCGAGGTGAAGCGCATGCCGCCGGCGCCCTGGACGACCGGCTCCACGACCACCGCGGCCAGCTCGTCCGCGTGCCGTGCCACGAGGTCGCGCAGCTCTCGTTCGTACGCCCCGGAGACCGGCGCGTCGAAGCCCGCCGGCGGCACCCCGGCGAACAGCTGCCGCGGCAGCACGCCGGACCACAGCCCGTGCATGCCGCCCTCCGGGTCGCAGACCGACATCGGCTGCCAGGTGTCCCCGTGGTAGCCGCCGCGCCACGTCATCAGCCGGTGCTTGCCCGGCCGGCCGCGCGAGCGCCAGTACTGCAGGCACATCTTGACCGCGACCTCGACCGACACCGAACCCGAGTCGCTGAGGAAGACGTGCCGCAGCGGCTCCGGCGCGACCTCCACCAGCCGGGCCGCCAGCCGCACCGCCGGCTCGTGGGTGAGCCCGCCGAACATCACGTGGCTCATGCGCTCCAGCTGCCCGCGGGCGGCGGCGTCGAGCGCGGGGTGCCGGTAGCCGTGGATCGCCGACCACCACGACGACATCCCGTCGACCAGCTCGTCCACGCCCCACGCCGGCTCGGCCAGCCGCAGCCGCACGCCCGCGGCGGAGGAGACGACCAGCGGCTCCTGCCGGCCGGGCATGGGCCCGTAGGGGTGCCAGACGTGCTCGCGGTCCAGGTCGAGCAGCCGCCGGGGCGGCAACGGCTCAGGCATTCGGCGGCAGTTCCGTTCCGGCCCCGCGGCGCCGTACGGCGACCAGGTCCGTACGCGCCGTCCCCGCCGTTCCCGCCTCCCGCACCGGCTCGCCGGCGGGCGGGTCCGCCGCGGCCGGCCCGTCCGCGCGGTGCGGCGGCAGCGTCGTCGTCCCCGCCTCCTCCACCTCGAACCCGGCGTCGGCGATCATCTCCAGGTCCGCCTTTCCCGCCTGCCCCTCGCTGGTCAGATAGTCGCCGAGGAACACCGAGTTGGCCAGGTGCAGGGCCAGCGGCTGCAGCGTCCGCAGGTGGATCTCCCGCCCGCCGGCCAGCCGCACCTCCACGTCCGGGCACACGAACCGCGTCATCGCGAGGATCTTCAGGCAGCGCCGCGGTGTGAGGTCCCACTCCCCGGCCAGCGGCGTGCCCTCGAACGGGATGAGGAAGTTGACCGGCACCGAGTCCGGGTCCAGCGCGCGCAGCGCGAAGACCACGTCCACCAGGTCCTCGTCGCTCTCGCCCATCCCCGCGATGAGCCCGGAGCACGCCGACATCCCGGCCGCCTGCGCCTGCTGCACGGTCTGCACCCGGTCCTCGTAGCCGTGGGTGGTGCAGATGTCCGCGTACGTCGCCTCGGAGGTGTTGAGGTTGTGGTTGTACGCGTCCGCGCCCGCCGACTTCAGCCGCTCCGCCTGGCCGTCGGAGAGCAGCCCGAGGCAGGCGCACACCTCCACGTCGCCGTGCCGGTCCTTGATGGCGGCGATGGTCTCGGAGACGCGGTCGACGTCCCGGTCGGTGGGCCCGCGTCCGCTGGCGACCAGACAGACCCGCTTGGCGCCGCCCGCCACCCCGGCCGCCGCCGCCTCGGCCGCCTCGTCGGCCTTCAGCCACGAGTACTTGAGGATCCCCGCCCCGGAGCCCAGTCGCTGCGAGCAGTACGAACAGTCCTCGGGGCACAGCCCCGACTTGAGATTGACCAGGTAGTTCAGTTTCACCCGGCGGCCGAAGAACGCCCGGCGCACCCTCCCGGCGGCCGCGACGACGTCGAGGACGTCCTCGTCCGGGGTGCGCAGCACGGCCAGGGCCTCGTCCCGGGTGGGCGCCTCGCGCCGCAGTCCCTTGTCCACCAGCGTCGAAAGCAGGTCCATGGCGCCGATCCTCGCCCACCGCACCGGCCCGGGCCAATGGGGTATCGCACAACGGGTGCCGATGTCTTCTGTGCTCATCGCCACACCCCGGTGCGCCCCCCGCGCGCACTACGGTGCAGACACAGCCCGCCGAACCGAGGAACCGCGCATGCCCCGTCACGCCTTCGACTGGATCGACGCGCAGGCCGAAGCGCGGCGGCGCGCCGGTCTGGTGCGCGCGGTGCGCCCCCGCGCGCACGACGACCCGCTGCTCGACCTGTACGGCAACGACTACCTCGGTCTCGCCCGGCACCCCGAGGTCACCGCCGCCGCGGCCGGTGCGGCCCGCCGCTGGGGCGCGGGCGCCACCGGCTCCCGGCTCGTCAGCGGCAGCACCGCGCTGCACGCGGAGCTGGAGAGCGAACTCGCGGCGTTCTGCGGCTTCGAGGCCGCGCTCGTCCTCTCTTCCGGCTACGCCGCCAACCTCGCCGCCGTCACCGCACTGAGCGACCGCGGCACCCTCGTGGTCTCGGACGCGGGCAACCACGCCTCGCTCATCGACGGCTGCCGGCTCTCCCGGGCCGACGTCGCCGTCGTCCCGCACGCCGACGCGAAGGCGGCGGCCAAGGCGCTCGACGGCTTCGCCGGACGGGCCCTGACGGTCTCCGACGGGGTCTTCTCCGTCGACGGCGACGCCGCGGACCTGCCCGCGCTGGCGGCGGTGTGCCGCGCCCACGGGGCCGGGCTGCTGGTGGACGACGCCCACGGGCTCGGCGTGCTCGGGGACGGCGGACGCGGCTCGCTGCACGCGGCGGGCCTGGCGGGCGCCGCCGACGTCGTCGCCACCGTCACGCTGTCGAAGGCGCTGGGCAGCCAGGGCGGCGCGGTGCTGGGGCCGGCGCGGGTGATCGAGCACCTGGTGAACACCGCGCGCACGTTCATCTTCGACACCGGCCTCGCCCCCGCCGCCGCCGGCGCGGCGCTCGCCGCGCTGCGGCTGCTGCGCAGTGAACCGGAGCGGGCCGCGGCGGCCCGGGAGGCGGCGCGGCGGCTCCACGGCGGGCTCGCGGCCGCCGGGCTGACGGCCGTACGCCCCGACGCGGCGGTGGTGTCGGTACGCGCCCCGTCGCCCGAGGCGGCGGTGGCGTGGGCGGCGGCGTGCCGCGGGGCGGGGGTGGCGGTCGGCTGCTTCCGCCCGCCGTCGGTCCCCGACGGCATCGCGCGGCTGCGGCTGACCGCCCGCGCCGACCTGACGGAGCAGCAGGTGGACACCGCCGTCGAGACGGTGGTAAGGACGGCGCCCGCGGTCCCGGAGCCGGCACCCGGGCGCACCGGAGCACCGGGGCCGGGCGTGCGGGACCCGCGCGCTAGGCGTACGGGCCCCGCGCGCCCGGCGCGAACTCGCCGTCCCTGACCGCCGCGACGAACGCGCGCCACGCCTCGGCCCGGAACAGCAGGGCGGGCCCCTCCGCGTCGGCGGAGTCCCGCACGGCGAGCAGCCCGCCGGACCCCGGCCCCACGGGAAAGGCGGCCTCGACGCAGTTGTTCGCCCCCGTGCTGTACGAACTGCGCCGCCACCGGATGCCGTCGAGTGCCGTGGCGGAGGAGACGTACCGAGGCATGGCGGTCATGGTGCCTCCTTTGCGTCCGCGCCGAGCGCGGCGATGAACGACATGGACTCCTTGTGCGAAAGGGCGCTCGCCTGCAGCGAAGCAAAGGCGGTCAGGTACGCCCGTAAGTCTTCTTTCCTTTCCAGGTGGATGCTACTCATCAAATGGTCGACAACGACCACGTCGAGATCAGGGCTGCGCGAATAGGAGAAGATAACGAAAGGCCCGGTGAGGCCGACGTGCTCGCCGGCGGAAAAGGGCAGGATCTGCACGCGCACGTGCGGAAGCGCGCCCATCCGGCGCAGGTGCCGCAGCTGCTCGGCCATCACTCCCGGACCGCCCACGCGCCGCCGCAGCACCGCCTCGTCGAGCACCGCGTGCAGCCGCGGCGGGCGCGCCGAGCGCAGCACCGCCTGCCGCGCTATCCGCACCTCCACCAGCGACTCCACCTCACGACGCGGCGCGCCGGCGACGGCCGCCCGGGTCACCGCCAGCGCGTACCGCCGCGTCTGCAGCAGCCCCGGGACCACCGACGTCTCCAGGGTGCGCACCGCGGACGCCTCCGCCTCCAGGCTGATGAAGTCCCGGTACGCGGCCGGCAGCAGCTCCCGGTACGCGCTCCACCAGCGGTCCCCGCCCCCGTCGCGCGGCGCCGCGGCCAGCGACTCCAGCAGCGTGCGCAGCTCGGGGTCGGTGACCCCGTACGCGTCCAGCAGCCGGACCACGTCGGCTGCCTTGGCCGCCGACCTGCCGGTCTCCATGCGGCTGATCTTCGACTGGTGCCAGCCGACCAGCTGCGCCGCCTGCCCGCTGGTCAGCCCCGCCTCGCCGCGCAGCCTGCGCAGCTCCGCGCCCAGCTTGGCGCGGCGTACCGCCGGCCCATTGCGCATGACGCCCCTCCCGGCCGCTCCGCCGAACGCGTAACAACCGTCAGTCTGCCGTCCGAATACGGTCTCTCACGGCAGAGTTCACCGCTTCGAGCGACAGATATATGCATAACCTGGTGGCGCGCCCGCGCGCCGGGCACGATCGGTGGCACCGCGACGCGGACAACAACCCGAAGAGGTCCTCGACTTCAGCGGGCACGCGTCGGAGTCCGGCACTCATGTGCGAAAGGACGGCGTCGCAATGGCAGACCACCGCGAAGCATCCGTCACGCTGCCCAGTGAGGCCGCTTCGGTTGCGCAGGCGCGGAAATATGTCACTGACATTCTCGGGAAATGGGGCCTGCCGGAAGGCGCGGACGCGGCGGACACGGTCCGGCTCGTCGTCTCCGAGCTGGCCACGAACGCCGTCCAGCACACCCGCGGGCAGTCCCCGACGTTCACCGTGCGGCTGCTGCTCGTACGGGACGAGCAGGTGCGCGTCGGAGTCAGCGACAGCCACCCGCGGTGGCCGCGCCGGCTGCCCGCCGCCGTCCAGCAGGACAACGGGCGGGGCCTGGCCATCGTCCGGTGCCTCGTCGCGGAGTCGGGCGGACGGCTGTCCGTCGCCGCCGCCGACGACGGCGGCAAGACGGTCTGGATCGCCCTGCCCTGGCGGGCGGTGCCGGGGCCCTGAAGCAGCGGCCCCGCGTCCCGCCCGCCCACCGCGCTGGTCCATCCTGGAGACATGACCGAGCAGCCCGTCAGCCACGAGGACGTCCACGCCGCCGCGGAGCGCATCGCGGGACGGGTCCGCCCGGTCGCCGTCACGCCCGCGGACGCGGAGGTGGCACCGGACGCCGAGGTGTGGTTCGCCCTTGAGTTCCTCCAGCACACCGGCTCCTTCAAGGCGCGCGGCGCCCTGAACTTCACCGCCGCCCACGCCGCCGCCGGACGGATGCCGGACGCCGGCGTGCTCATCGCCTCCGGCGGCAGCGCCGGGCTCGCCTGCGCCTGGGCGGCCGCCCGGCACGGCGTGCCCGCGCACGTCTTCCTGCCGGTCACCGCGCCGGAGTTCAAGGTCGAGCGGCTGCGCGGCCTCGGCGCCGACGTGCGGCTGGCGGGCCGGACGTACGGCGAGGCGCTGGCCGCGTCGCGCGCGCTGGCCGCCGAGACCGGTGCGCTCACCTCGCACGCCTACGACCACCCGCTGATCTCCGCCGGCGCCGGGACGCTGCTGCCGGAGATCGCGGCCGCGGTGCCCGGCGGCGTCGACACCGTCGTCGTCGCGGTCGGCGGCGGCGGGCTGTACGCGGGCGTCGCCGCGGCCGCCGCGCGGCACGGCATCGGCGTCGTCGCCGTCGAGCCGGAGAACTGCCGGGCGCTGAACGCCGCGCTGGCCGCCGGGGAGGTGGTCGACGTCCCCGTCGACTCCGTCGCCGCGGACTCCCTGGGCGCGTCCCGTACGTCCCGCGACGCGCTGGCCTGGGCGCGGCGGCCGGGCACCACCTCGGTGCTCGTCAGCGACGCCGGCATCGCGGCGGCCCGGCGGCGGCTGTGGGACGACCACCGGCTCGTCGTCGAGCACGCCGCGGGCACGGCGCTCGCGGCGCTGACCACGGGCGCGTACAAGCCGCGGGCGGGGGAGCGGGTGGCCGTCGTGCTCTGCGGCGCGAACACCGACCCGGGCACGCTCTGACGGCCGGGCTCACCCCTGCCCGTCGTCCCGCCGCGCCGACACAGCAAGGGACCTGCCCAGCCCCCATGGCAGCACCGCCCACAGCCCCGCGGTGAACACCAGCACCGACGCGCCCGCCGCCACCCCCTCCGCACGCCCCAGGACCACGTCCACCACGAGCATCACCGCGCCGGACAGCGCGAGCGCCAGCACCCCCAGCCCCGCCGCCGCCAGCCGCGAGGACACGTCGACGATGCGGCGTTTCGCCCGGCGCCGGAACAGCCCCCGGTGCACCGCCGCGGGCGCGGTGAAGAGCACCGCCGCGGCCACGGACAGCAGCAGCGTCGTCACGTACGTTCCGCGCTGCAGCGCGTCCAGCTCGGTGAAGCGCTCGGTGAACGCGAGGGTCAGCAGGAAGGCGAAGAGGATCTGTACGCCCGTCTGCGTCACCCGCAGCTCCTGGAGCAGCTCCACGAAGTTGCGGTCGTCCCGCTCCAGCGGGGTCTCGCGGCGCGTCGGCACCACGGATGCCGCCGGCTCCTCCGTCCGCGCGGCCGGCTCCGCCGCACCGTGCCCGTCCTCGTTCCGGTTTCGCTCCATGTACTTTCCGCTAGCCCGCTCGCCGCGTCCTACTGCTCGTCTACCACCGGCGGCGCCTCCGCGCCCGCCGGCCCGTCACGGCGCCCCGTCGGGCTCCCGCGGCCCGGGCGGTACCGCCACCAGCCGGCTGCGCCGCTCCCCGTCGAGCACCCGCAGGGCGCGCGCCATCGTCGCCGCGTGGATACGGCTCTCGCGCCGCTCGTGCATCAGCGCCAGCGCGTCCCGCAGCCCGGCGGCGGTGCGTACGAGCGCCTGCGCGGCGCGCAGGCCGGCGTACGTGTCCGTGCCGCGCGCCGGGTTGATCCGGCCCAGCTGGTCGACCGCCTCCAGATAGCGGTCGACCAGCTCCGCCTCCGCGCGCGTCAGCGCGGGCAGCGGCGGCAGTTCGGGCGGCAGCATGCCCGGTCACCTCCCGTAGCGCGGTGACCCCGTGCCCTTGCGGCTCTCGGTCAGCCGGTCGGCCAGCCCGTACGCGACGGCCGCCGGGGCGTCGAGGATCTTGTCGCGCTCGATGTCCGTGCGGATCTGCTCGACCGGGGTGCCGGAGTGCTTGGCGAGCAGTTCCTCCAGCAGCTCGCGGTGGCGCAGCAGCTCCCGTGCGTGGATCTCCAGGTCGGTCGCCTGCCCGCGCACCGGCTCGGCGAACGACGGCTGGTGGATGAGCACCCGCGCGCCGGGCAGCACGTAGCGCTTGCCGGGGGTGCCCGCGGCCAGCAGCACGGCGGCGGCGGACGCCGCCTGGCCGAGGCAGACGGTCTCGATGTCGCTGGTCACGAACTGCATCGTGTCGTAGATCGCGGTCATCGCGGTGAACGAGCCGCCGGGCGAGTTGATGTAGAGCGAGATGTCCTGGTCGGGAGCGGCGTGCTCCAGATGCATGAGCTGGGCCATCACGTCGTTCGCCGAGACGTCGTCGATCTGGGTGCCGAGGAAGACGATCCGCTCCTCCAGCAGCTTCGCGTACGGATCCTGGGTGCGCGTCCCGCTGCTCGTGCGCTCGGTGAACTCCGGCAGCACGTAGCGCGCCGTGGGCCTGTCCATGGTCTGCAGCACCTCTCCCTCTTCGCGGCTCTCCGTAAAAAATGTACAGGACGTACATCCGGTTATGCTGGGAGCATGGCGTACGAAATTCCGGTGACGCAAGCCCGCGCGGAGCTGGCCGATCTGATCAACCGCGTGGTCTACGGCGGCGAGCGGGTCGTGGTCACCCGCCACGGCCGCCCCCTCGTGGCCCTGGTCTCCGCCGCCGACCTGGAGAAACTCGACGATCTTGAGAACCCGCCGGCCGAGGAACAGGTGATCACCACGGTCTCCGGCGTACGCCCGGCGCCCACCGCCGGAGCTGCCACCGGCGAACGCCCCTTCGGCATCGCCGCCGAGCACCGCGCCCCCGACACCCGCGCGCACGGCGAGGGCCCGGCCTAGGCCCTGTCGTTTGGATCTTCGCTGGGCTCGCGACGCCTGGCACTGCACCTCGCGGCGTTGTCGTCGGTCGACGACGCTCCGCGTCGCCTCCCTCCTCCGCCTTGCGATGCACAGCACCAGACGCCGCTCCCTGATCCAGCAAGATCCAAACGACAGGCCCTAGGCCCCGGGACCTCGGACCGGCGGCGGCGAAGATCGTCCGGTGGCCCGATGCCGCCCCCGCGGCGCCCGGGACACGATGCCGGGAGACCCGCCGGAAGGAGCGCACCGTGTCGTACCCCGAGGACCTCGCCTACCCCGAGCCCCGCTACCACGGCGACAGGGGCGAGGTGAACGCGGTGTTCCGGCCGGCCGGGGCGCCGCCGGACCTCACCTCGCCGGGCGGCTTCACCCGCTACCTGGCCGCCGGGCAGTCGACCGGCGGCGAGTTCGGCCTGTACGACGTGCAGCTCGGCCCGCGCTCGCCCGGGGCCAAGACGCACTTCCACAAGGCGATGTCGGAGTCCTTCTACGTGCTGTCCGGCGCTCTGGAGCTGTACGACGGCGACCGGTGGGTGACGGGGGGCGCGGGGGACTTCCTCTACGTGCCCGTCGGCGGGCTGCACGCCTTCAGGAACGCCACCGACGAGCCGGTCCGCATGCTGATGCTCTTCACCCCGGGCGCACCGCGCGAGGAGTACTTCGAGCGGGTCGCGGAGATGGCGCGGCGCGGCGGTGAGGAGCTGAAGCAGTTCCGCATCCGGCACGACAGCTACTTCGTCGAGGACTTCGAGCAGTAGCCCGCCCCGCCGCCGCACACCGGGTCCTGGTGCGTACGCACCAGGACCCGCCGGTGACCGGTCCGGGCGCACCAGGCGAAGACGGCCACGGCAGACGATGTTCCGCGAGGCACCGGGCGGGAGTGTGGGAAGCGCGCGAAATCCCGCGTTCTCCCCTCCTCCCGGTGTCTGGAGTGATCAAGAAGTGGCGACGTTTCTCTACCGGATCGGACGGTGGTCCTTCCGCCGGCGGCGGCTCGTGCTGCGCGTGTGGCTGGGCGCGCTGCTGCTGGCCGTCGCCGGGGCCGCCGTCGCGCCGGCCGGGGAGGAGGAAGACCTCTCCATGCCCGGCACCGAATCGCAGCAGGCGTTCGACCTGCTCGACGAGCGCTTCCCCGACGGCAACTCGCAGGGCGCGGAGGCCCGCCTCGTGTTCCAGGCCCCCGACGGGCAGCGGGTGACGGCCGCGGAGCACCGGGCGGCGGTCGAGGACACGCTCGGCTCGCTGGCCGGAGGCGACCAGGTCGAGTCCGCCACCGATCCGTACGAGACCGGCGCGGTCAGCAAGGACGGCACCATCGCCTACTCCACGGTCACCTACTCCGTGGGAGCCGTCGACCTGACCGGCGAGACGAAGAGCGCCCTGGAGGACGCCGCGGGCCGGGCCGGGGACGCCGGGCTGACCGTCGAGATCGGCGGCTCGGCGCTGGACGCCGAGGAGGAACCGGGCGGCACGACGGAGATCGTCGGCGTGGCGGTGGCCGCCCTGGTGCTGGTCCTCGCCCTCGGCTCGCTGGTCGCGGCCGGGCTGTCCCTGCTGACCGCCGTCGTGGGCGTGGCCATCGCCTTCGGACTGGTCTCCGCGCTGGCGGTGCCGCTCGGGCTGACGTCCACCGTCGCCATCCTGGCCCTGATGCTGGGGCTGGCCGTCGGCATCGACTACGCGCTCTTCATCACCTCCCGGTTCCGCGACGAACTCACCCGGGTCGGCGATCCGGAGGAGGCCGCCGGCCAAGCGGTCGGCACGGCCGGGTCCGCCGTCGTCTTCGCGGGCGCGACCGTCTTCATCGCCCTGGTCGGACTGGGGGTCGTCGGCATCCCCGAGCTGACCCGGATGGGCATGGGCGGCGCGGGCGCCGTGGCGCTGGCCGTACTCGTCGCCCTGACCCTGGTCCCCGCGCTGTTCGGCTACTTCGGCCGGCGCGTCCTGTCCCGGCGCGTCCGCAAGGCCCTCCGGCGGGGCGGCGAGCGCCCGCACGCGCTGCCCGCCGCGGCCGGCCGGCCCGGGCTGGGCGACCGCTGGGCGCGGTTCGTGCTGCGCCGTCCGGTGGCGGTGCTGCTGACCGCCGGACTCGGTCTCGGCGCCGTCGCCGTGCCGGCGCTCAGCCTCGAACTCGGGCTGCCCGGAGACGAGTCCAAGTCGGTGGAGACCACCCAGCGCCGCGCCTACGACCTGCTGTCGGAAGGCTTCGGCCCCGGCTTCAACGGCCCGCTGACCGTGGTCGTGGACAACGCGGAGGCCGCGGACGCCGAGGCCGCGACCGACCGGGTCGTCGAGACCGTTCGGGGCGTCGACGGGGTCGCGTCGGTCGGCGATCCGCAGTTCGACGAGGCCGGGGACACGGCCGTCCTCACCGCCGTCCCGGAGACCGCACCGAACAGCGCCGAGACCAAGGACCTGGTGCACGAGATCCGGGACGCGGGCGCCGATGTCGAGGCCGGCACGGGTGCCGACGTCCTGGTGACCGGCACCACCGCGATGAACATCGACATCTCCGAGGCCATGGCCGACGCCCTCCTGCCGTATCTGACCGTGGTCATCGGGCTGGCGGTGCTGCTGCTCCTGGTGGTCTTCCGCTCGGTCCTGGTGCCGCTCAAGGCCGCGCTCGGCTTCCTGCTGTCGGTGGGTGCCGCCTTCGGCGTGCTCGTCGCCGTCTTCCAGTGGGGCTGGGCGGCGGACCTGCTCGGCATCGAGCAGACCGGACCGGTGATGTCGCTGATGCCGATCCTCATCATCGGCATCGTGTTCGGCCTCGCCATGGACTACGAGGTCTTCCTCCTCACCCGGATGCGGGAGGCCTACGTCCACGGCGCGTCCCCCGGCGAGGCGATCGCGGGCGGGTTCCGGCACAGCGGACGTGTGGTGGCCGCCGCGGCGATCATCATGATCAGCGTGTTCGCCGGGTTCGTCGGGATGAACAGCCCGACGATCCAGACGATGGGCGTCGGCCTGGCCGCCGCCGTCGCCTTCGACGCCTTCGTGGTACGGATGGCGATCGTGCCCGCGGTGCTGGCGCTGCTGGGCCACCGGGCCTGGTGGCTGCCTCGTATCCTGAACCGTGTGCTGCCGAACGTGGACATTGAGGGGGAGGCGCTGAGCAGGCGTGTCCCGCCCCCCGCGGCCGGACCGGACGCGGCGGTGCAGCGGCTCCCCGTCGGCCGGCAGTGAGCCGGCCGTGACGGACCCGGCCGGCGGCGTTGCGCCACCACGTCGTACGCGGTGGCGGGAGACGGCGATCGTCGCGACCGCGTTCACGCTCTGCCTCCTCGGCGGCGTGGTGCAGGTCGACGACACGCTGACACCGCCCCCGGCCGCCGCCTACGCCGTCGCCGTGGCGTCCTGTGCCGTGCTGCCCGTACGGCACCGGGCGCCCCTGGCCGCCCTGGCGGCCACGACCGCGGCGGGCCTGCTGGTACCGCCCCTGGGCCTGCTGCTGAGCCCGCCGATCATCGCCCCCGCCGTGATCGCCGCCTACGCCTACGCCTTCCGCGCGCCCACCGAGCGGCGCGCGGCGGGCGCGGTGTCGCTCGCCGCCGCCGCGCTGCTGCTCGCCGCCACCCCCTGGTTCGACGACCTCTCCTGGCAGGACGCGAGCCGCATGGGCTCCGTGGCGGCGTTCCCGCTGGTGGCCGGCGTGCTCGGGCACTCGGCGCACAACCGGCGGGCCTACCTGGCGGCCGTGGAGGAGCGCGCCCGGCGGGCGGAGAAGAGCCGGGAGAGCGAGGCGCGCCGCAGGGTGGCCGAGGAACGGCTGCGCATCGCCCGGGAGCTGCACGACCTGGTGGCCCACCAGATCACCCTGGCCAACGCGCAGGCGGCGGTCGCCTCCCACCTCTTCGACGTCCGGCCGGAGCAGACCCGCCAGAGCCTCAGGGAACTCGTGCAGACCACCGGCGACGCGCTCGACGACCTGCGCGCCACGGTCGGGCTGCTGCGCGAGTCCGGGGACGCAGCCGAGCCCGCAGAACCGGCGCCCGGGCTGTCCCGGCTCCCCACGCTGGTGGAGTCCTTCGGCCGGGCGGGGCTGGCGGTGTCGCTCGACCAGGAGGGCGCGGCCAGGCCGCTGCCGCCGGGAGTGGACCTCACCGCGTACCGCATCGTCCAGGAGGCCCTGACCAACGTGACCAAGCACGCCGGCACCGGCGCCGCCCGGGTGCGCCTGGTCTGGAACCGCGATCGCGTGACCATCACCGTCGCCGACGACGGCGGCGGTGCGGCGCCTCCCGCGTCCGGCACCCCGGACCGCCCGCCCGGCTACGGCCTCATCGGGATGCGCGAACGCGCCACCGCGGTCGGGGGCCGGCTCTCCGCGGGGCGGCGGCCGGAGGGCGGCTTCCTCGTCACCACCCAGCTGCCGCTGCCGCCCGCCAAGGACGGGGCAACCGGGCCGGCCGGGGGACGTCCTGCCGACGCGACGGCGGACGGCGGCCGCGGCGCCGAGACGCGTACGGACGACGGAGAGGATGGAGAGGAGCCGTGACGACGCTGCGGGTACTGCTCGCCGACGACCAGGCGCTGCTGCGCAGCGCCTTCCGGATGCTGCTCGACACCGCCGACGACATCACCGTCGTCGGCGAGGCCGCGGACGGCGGGGAGGCGGTGAGCCTCACCCGCGAACTGCGCCCGGACGTGGTGGTCATGGACATCCGCATGCCCGAGGTGGACGGGCTCACCGCCACCTCCCGGATCGCGGCCGACCCGGAGCTGCGGGGCAGCCGCATCCTGATCCTCACCACGTACGAGACCGACGAGTACGTCGCCCAGGCGCTGCGCGCCGGGGCCGGCGGCTTCATCGGCAAGGGCATCGGCGCCGGGGAACTGGTGGACGCCGTCCGTACGATCGCCGCCGGCGACACCCTGCTGTCGCCCGCCGCGACCCGCTCCCTGGTCGCCCGCTTCCTGGCCACCCCGGACGGCGCACCGCGGAACAACCCGGAACGCCTCGCCGTGCTCACCCCGCGCGAGCGCGAGATGGTGGCCCTGGTCGCGACCGGCCTGTCCAACCAGGAGATCGCCGAGCAGATGTTTCTGAGCCCGTTCACCGTCCGCGCCCACGTGCAGCGCGCGATGACGAAGCTGGAGGCCCGCGACCGGGCGCAGCTCGTCGTCATCGCGTACCGCACGGGCCTAGTGCGGGCCGCCCCCGACGACGGCGCCGGGCACGGGGCGTGAGCGCCGCGGCCGCACGGGCGCCGACGCCGTCAGCCGGTGCCGAGCGAGGCGAACGCGGCCTCGAACGCCGCCCGGTTCGCCGAGCGCGGCTGCCGGTCCCACACGGCGAACACCAGCCGCGGGAACCGGCCCGCGAAGCGCCCGCCGGGTCCCAGGTGCGTACGGAACGCCGCCGCCACCTGCGCCGGGTCGTTGCGGAACACGCCGCAGCCCCACGCGCCGAGCACCAGCGCCGTCACCTCCGCGACGGCCGCCACCTCCAGCACCCGTTCCGCACGCCCGGCGAGCGCCGCGGGGATCCGGCCCGTCTCCGCCGGCGTGCGCTGGGCGATGACGCCGGCGTTGGGGGCGGCGGAGGTGAGGAAGTCGACCTCGTACGGCTCGTCGAGGAGCGCGCCGGCGTCGTCGCGGAACACCGGGACGCGGGGGGAGTGGATGACGCGGTGGGTGTAGAAGGGGCTGCGGTCGGCGCGGTGGGCGGCGTAGAACTCCGGCGCCCGCAGCAGCGCCGGGTAGAGCGCGGAGGCCCGGCACAGCTCCTCCTCCTGCGCGCGGGCGCCGCGCACGTACCCGCCGCCGGGGTTGCGGGCCGAGGAGAAGTTGAGCACCCCGACGCGCCCGCCCCCGTCGGCGACCAGCCGCCGCGCGGCGGCCAGCGAGGTCTCGGCGGTCACCTCGGCGGGCGCGGCCGGGGTGGCCGGGGTCGCCCGCGGCGGGTCCGCGGGGGCGGGCCCGGTGCCCGCGACCGGCTCCGGCCCGTACATCCGCGTGCCGTCCGCCGCCCGCGCGGCCGCCTCGCCGACGGCCGCCCACCGGCCCGCGGCCGTCTCGTACCCGCCCTCGGCGAGGATCCGGGCGTTGTCCAGCGCCACCTGGCGCAGCCGTGCGCTCACCGGGCCGCCGGCGGGGACTTCTTCGCGGCGTCCTGCTCGGCCTTGACGTCGGGGGCGTAGCGGTCGACGTACTCCTGGTTCGACATGCCGAGGATCGCGTACATGATCTCGTCGGTGACGGCCCGCAGCACGGCCTTCTGGTCCTCAAGGCCGGCGTACCGGGAGAACTCCAGCGGCTCGCCGAAGCGGATCGTCACCCGGCCCAGGCTGGGGATCTTCTGCCCGGGCGGCTGGACTTCGCGGGTGCCGAGCATCGCGCACGGGATGACCGGCACCCCCGCCCGCAGCGCCATCGCCGCGACCCCGACCCGGCCCTTGTACAGCCGGCCGTCGTGCGAGCGCGTGCCCTCCGGGTAGATGCCCAGCAGCTCGCCCTTGGCCAGCACACCGAGGCCCTCCTCGATGGCGGCCTGCGCCGCCTTGCGGCCCCGGCGGTCTACCGGGATCTGGCCGATGCTGTGGAAGAACCCCGCGGTCAGCCGCCCCTTGAGGCCGGGGCCGTTGAAGTACTCGGCCTTGGCGAGGAACGTGATGCGCCGCCGGAGCATCACGGGCATCAGGAAGTGGTCGGAGAACGACAGGTGGTTGCCCGCGACGATCGCCGCGCCCTCTTCCGGTATGTGCTCCAGGCCCTCGATGCGCGGCCGGAACAGCAGCCGCAGCGCGGGCCCGAGGAACACGTACTTCAGCAGGTGGTAGATCAACGCGGCCTCGCCCTTCCCCCGGTCGGTCGTCGTGCGCTCGCAGCGTAGCCGCGCGGCGTCCGCCGGGGGAGTGGTGCGGCAGTGTCAGCGGATCGGAACCCCGGCGAGGGTGCGGGCGATCACCAGCCGCTGGATCTCGCTCGTGCCCTCGAAGATCGTGTAGATCGCCGCGTCGCGGTGCATCCGCTCCACCGGGTACTCGCGGGTGAAGCCGTTGCCGCCGAGGATCTGCATCGCCCGCGCGGTGACGTCCTTGGCCACCTCGCCCGCGAACAGCTTCGACATCGAGCCCTCCGCCGAGGTGAACCCCTTGCCCGCGCTGGCCATCCAGGAGGCCCGCCAGACCAGCAGCCGGGCGGCGTCGATCTGGGTGCGCATGTCGGCGATCTGGAAGGCGATGCCCTGGTTGTCGATGATCGGGCGGCCGAACTGGACCCGCGTCCTGGCGTAGTCCAGCGCCGTCTCGTACGCCGCGCGCGCGATGCCCACCGCCTGCGCGCCCACCGCCGGGCGGGACGCCTCGAAGGTGGCCATCGCGGCGTTCTTGACCCGCTCGCCGCCCGTCCTGGCGCGCTCGCGCGCCCGGGCCAGCCGCTCCTGGAGCTTCTCCCGGCCGCCCAGGAGGCAGGAGCCGGGCACGCGTACGTCCTCCAGCACCACCTCGGCGGTGTGCGAGGCGCGGATACCGTGCTTCTTGAACTTCTGGCCCTGCGACAGGCCGGGGGTGCCGGGCGGGACGATGAACGAGGCGTGCCCCTTGGTGCCCAGCTCCGGGTCGACGACGGCGACGACGACGTGCACGCCGGCGATGCCGCCGTTGGTGGCCCAGGTCTTGGTGCCGTTCAGCACCCACTCGTCCTTGGCCTCGTCGTAGACGGCGCGGGTGCGCATCGCGGAGACGTCCGAGCCGGCGTCCGGCTCGGAGGAGCAGAAGGCGGCGAGCTTCACGTCGTCCACGTCGCCGTACATCTGCGGGATCCAGGTGCCGATCTGCTCCTCGGTGCCGTTGGCCAGCACGCCGACGGCGGCGAGCCCGGTCCCGACGATGGACAGGGCGATGCCCGCGTCGCCCCAGAACAGCTCCTCCATGACCATGGGGATGCTCAGGCCGGTGGGGTCGAAGTACTGCTGGGCGTAGAAGTCCAGGGAGTACAGGCCGATCTTGGCCGCCTCCTGGATCACCGGCCAGGGGGTCTCCTCGCGCTCGTCCCACTCGGCGGCGGCGGGGCGGATCACGTCGGCGGCGAAGCCGTGCACCCACTCCTGGACGGACTTCTGGTCGTCGTTGAGCTCGAACGTGAACTCAGACATTGCGCCTCCGCAGCCTTCGCATTCGTTACCGTCGGTAACGCAAGTCTGTTACCCGTCAGTAGGATCTGTCAACTCCCGTACGGCCCCCGAGGCTCCGCGACGGGGTGCTAGGTTGCGCAGCATTCCGGCAATCGACCAGGCAGGGGAGCGGTTTCATGGACAACCGGCGCGGCGGGAGGGAGCAGGCGACCGAGGACCGGCGCCGCGAACTGCTCGAAGCCGCGGACCGGGTCGTCCTGCGCGACGGGCCGGGCGCCTCGATGAACGCCATTGCCGCCGAGGCGGGCATCACCAAACCCATCCTGTACCGCCACTTCGGTGACAAGGGCGGCCTGTACCGCGCGCTCGCCGTACGCCACACCGACGCGCTGCTCGCCGCCCTGCGCGCCGCGCTCGACGCCCCCACCGGCCGCCGCGAACGGGTCGAGGCCACCCTGGACACGTACCTCGCCGCCATCGAGGCGCGCCCGCAGGTCTACCGGTTCCTCATGCACCCCGCCGACGGCGGCGCCCAGGACGCCCCGGAGCCGCCCGCCGCCGAGTCCGCCGAGCGCGACTTCGAGGTCGGCCGCCACTCCGCGCCGCTGCTCCGCCGCCTCGGCGAGGAGCTGGCCCAGGTCATCGCCGACCGCATCGACTTCGGCCCCGGCGGCGCGGTGATCGCCCGCGCCTGGGGGCACGGCATCGTCGGCATGATGCACGCCGCGGGCGACTGGTGGCTGCACGAACGGCCCTGCACCCGCGCCGAGTTGGTGCAGAGCCTCGCCGATCTGCTCTGGGGCCGGCTCGCCGCCGCCGCGGACAAGGCCGGCGGCCCCGGCCTGTAGCGGCGCCCCGGCGCCGGGCCCCCGCGCCCGGCGACGTGCCGCGATTCGGGACCCGGCGCGGATCTCGGTAGGCTGGCCGCTACCGCCGCCCCGCCGCAGGCCGGACGGCGGACCAAGGACTACGGCGAACCGCGCACGACGGCGCGCCGCGCAGCACCGCGCACGGGCACGCGAGGAGGAGCTACGACGATGGCAGGCAACACGGAACCGCTGTCGCCACGGTCCAAACTGGCCGTCACGGCGGGCAAGGCGGCGGCCGCGGTCTCCCGCGCCGCGGGCAAGGGCAGCGGCTCCGTGATCGGCGGCAAGGTCGCCCTCAGGCTGGACCCCGACCTGCTCGCCCGGCTCGCCGGCCACCTCGACGTCGTCCTCGTCTCCGCCACCAACGGCAAGACCACCACCACCCGGCTGATCGCCGAGGCCCTGCGCGCCTCCGGGCCCGTCGTCTCCAACGCCCTCGGCGCCAACATGCCCGCCGGTATCACCTCGGCGCTCGCCGGCGGCTCCGAAGCCCGCTACGGCGTCATCGAGGTGGACGAGAAGTACCTCGCCGCGGTCGCCCGCGACGTCACCCCCAAGGCCATCGCGCTGCTCAACCTCTCCCGCGACCAGCTCGACCGCGCCGCCGAGACCCGCATGCTCGCCGAGCGCTGGCGCGAGGGCCTCTCCGGCAACAAGGCCCTCATCGTCGCCAACGCCGACGACCCCCTCGTCGTCTGGGCCGCCTCCTCCAGTCCCAACGTCCTGTGGGTCGCCGCCGGCCAGGAGTGGAAGGACGACGCCTGGTCCTGCCCCTCCTGCGGCGGCGTGCTGCAGCGCCCCGGCGAGGACTGGCTGTGCGCCGAGTGCGGCTTCCGCCGCCCCGTGCCCGGCTGGGCGCTCTCCGGCGAACACGTGCTCGACCCGCACGGCGCCGCCTGGCCGATCCGGCTGCAGCTCCCGGGCCGGGCCAACCGGGCCAACGCCACCACCGCCGCCGCCGTGGCCGCCGCCTTCGGCGTGCACCCGCAGACGGCGCTGGAGCGGATGTGGGAGGTCACCGCCGTCGCCGGGCGGTACGACACCGTGCAGTTCGGCGGCCGCGACCTGCGCCTGCTGCTGGCGAAGAACCCGGCCGGCTGGCTGGAGACGTTCTCCCTGATCGACCCCCCGCCCACCCCCGTGGTGCTCTCCGTCAACGCCCGCGGCGCCGACGGCACGGACACCTCCTGGCTGTGGGACGTCGACTACACGCGGCTGACCGGCCACCCGCTGTACGTCATCGGCGACCGCAAGCTCGACCTCGCCGTCCGGCTGGAGGTGGCGGACCAGAGCTTCCGCGTCTGCGAGCACATCGACGAGGCCGTCGCCGCCGCGCCGCCCGGCCGGATCGAGGTCATCGCCAACTACACCGCGTTCCAGGACCTGCGCCGCCGCGTCGGCAACTGACCCGTACGAGACGTAAAGGACCGCCCGCATGAACGACGACAGCCTGCGCCTCGTCTGGGTCTACCCCGACCTGCTGTCCACCTACGGGGACCAGGGCAACGCCCTGGTCGTGGAGCGCCGCGCCCGGCAGCGGGGCTACGACGTCACGCGCGTCGACGTCCGCTCCGACCAGCCCGTCCCCGCCTCCGCCGACATCTACCTCATCGGCGGCGGCGAGGACCGCCCGCAGCGCCTCGCCGCCGAGCGGCTGCGCCGCGACGGCGGGCTGAACCGGGCCGCCGCCAACGGCGCGATCATCTTCTCCGTCTGCGCCGGCTACCAGATCCTCGGCCACGAGTTCATCAACGACCTCGACCGGCAGGAGCCCGGCCTCGGCCTGCTCGACGTCACCAGCGGCCGCGGCCAGGCCGGCCGCTGCGTCGGCGACGTGCTCGCCGACATCGACCCGCAGCTCGGCCTGCCCCAGCTCACCGGCTTCGAGAACCACCAGGGCGTCACCCACCTCGGCCCGACCGCCAAGCCGCTGGCCCGGGTCCGCTTCGGCCACGGCAACGGCACAGGGGACGGCACCGAGGGCGCGTGGAACGGCAACGTCTTCGGCACGTACATGCACGGCCCCGTCCTCGCCCGCAACCCGCAGATCGCCGACCTGCTGATCCGGCTGGCGCTGGAGTCCGCGGGGCTGGCGCCGGTCGACGACCGCTGGTACGAGGCCCTGCGCAACGAGCGCATCGCCGCCGCCAGCGCCGCCCACTGACCCGCCGGGGCACCCCGGCGAACCGCCCGTACGGGGCGGGACTAGCCTGAGCGAGGGCATCACCGGCACAAGGAGCAGCACCGACATGGACCACGGCGGGCACGGCGGCCATCTGGACCTGCCGCCGTTCACCCTGGCGCGCGGGCTGGAGTGGAGCGCCGAACCGGTCTTCCTCACCGGCTCCCTCGCCGCCCTCGCGCTGTACGGCTACGGGGTCTTCCGGCTGCGCCGCCGCGGCGACGAGTGGCCGCCGGGGCGGACGGCCGCCTTCACCGCCGGCGTGCTGACCGTCGTGCTCGTCATGTGCACCGGACTGAACGACTACGGCATGGTCATGTTCAGCGTGCACATGGTGCAGCACATGGTGATCAGCATGCTGTCGCCGATCCTGCTGCTCCTCGGCGCGCCGGTGACGCTGCTGCTGCGCGCCCTGCCGACGGGCCGGCCCCGTGCGGCGGTGGTCTCGCTGCTGCACAGCCGCTATCTGATGGTGATCACGCACCCCGTGTTCACGATCCCGCTGTTCATCGCCAGCCTGTACGCGCTGTACTTCACCCCGCTCTTCGACACCCTCATGGGGAGCAAGGCGGGCCACGTGGGCATGATGACCCACTTCCTCCTGGTCGGCCTGGTCTTCTTCTGGCCGATCATGGGCGTGGACCCGGGCCCGAACCGGCCCACCCACGTGATGCGGATGCTGACCCTCTTCGCGGGCATGCCGTTCCACGCCTTCTTCGGCATCGCGCTGATGATGGGCAGCGAGCCCATGGTGGACGTCTACAGCAACCCGCCCGCCTCGCTCGGCATCGACGCCCTGGACGACCAGCAGGCCGCCGGTGGGATCGCCTGGGCGTTCAGCGAGATCCCCTCGGTGCTGGTCCTCATCGCCCTGATCTACCAGTGGTACAACTCCGAGCAGCGGCGGGCCAGGCGCAGCGACCGCACGGCCGACCGCGACGGGGACCGGGAGCTGGCCGCGTACAACGCCTATCTGGCGTCGCTCCAGACGCGCGAGCGGTAGCCGCGCGGACACCCGGCGCACGTTCGACTACCGCCCCGGCCCCCGGCGAGGGACCATGGTGGGGAGGTTGCGTGCGGTCGCGCGGGGACGGCCGCGGGCTGGCGGCTGGTGGAGGCGGCATGGAGAAGCCCGGTTCTGCGAAGGCCATGGTCGTGAGCACCGTGGCCGGTCTCGTGGTCATCACGGCGTACACGGTGTCGGTGGGCAGCAGCGGATGGCTCTGGTTCGGCTGGGTCGTGCTGGGGCTGGCCGCGCTCGGTGTGGTGCTGACCGGGGGTTCCTGGCGGTAGGCCCCCGGCACCGCGGTCACCGGGTCAACCGGTGACCCGTCACCCGGTCAGCGGTGTCCCGCAGCGGGCGCACCGGACCGGGGGTGCGGTGTCGGCCAACCGCCCGCACTCGGGGCAGACGCGTTCCAGCCAGCACACCGGTTCGCCGCCCTCGGGCACGGCCGCGCCGGTGGCGGCGGGCTCGGCCCCCGCCCCGGTCTCGTCGCCGTCCGCGTCTCCCATCGGCGTCTCCTTCTGTTTCTACGGGATCACCTGGCCGATCCCGCCCGCGGCCATTCACTCCCCTCCCCGCACAAGCGGCTGAAATTCGAGGCCGTTTCGACTTCAATTCGTTACGGTACCGTAATCTGAGTACTTGTCTGCGACTGCATGCATCGGCTCAGGTTGCCGAACCCCGCCGCCGCGCGGCTGGGTTCGGCCCGTGACCCGGTCCGCGTCGGTGCGCAGCACCCAGTGCGTCGGCGGGATGACAGGGGTGACGGATGGCGGCCGGCACAACGACTCTGCAGCGACCCACCTCCGCGGCGGCCCCGGCCGCCCACCGGACCCCCGCGCCGCTGGTGGAGCGCAGACCGCTGTGGTGGGCGGCCTGCCTGATCTGCGGCGGGATCATCGGGCTGGTCCTCGCGGTCGTGGGCACGCTGCGGGGGGTGCGGCCGTCGCGGCGCCGGGTGCTGGTCGTGGTCTGCGGCACGGTGGTGCAGGCGCTGCTCGCGGGCGCGTTCGCCGTTCTCGGCCCCGGCGCCCAACTGCGGCCGTGCTCGGCCGCCGGGGAGGGCGGCGGGCTGTGGCAGACGGTCCGTACGGTGGTCAACGCGCCCGTCTCCGGCGCCGCGCTGCTGTACGCCGCGCGGGCGGGCGGCGAGATGTACCACTGCGCGGCCAACGGCACCACCGCGGTGATCCTCGACGACGGCTTCGCCCGCGCGGGCACCATGTACGGGACGGTGTTCCTCACCGACCAGCGGGCCGAGACCCAGTCGCCCCGGATGCGGCGGCTCTCGGAGCACGAGGCGCGCCACTCGGACCAGTGGGCGCTGGGGTCGCTCCTGGCGGGGCCGGCCGCGTTCCCCGCGCTGTACGCGGCGGACGAGGCGTTCTTCCCCGGCGCGTACAACCACTTCGAGCGGGCGGCGGGCCTGGAGGACGGGGGCTACGACCCGCCGCCGGACAGCCCGCCGGCGGCGGGCCGGCTGGCGGTCCTGTCGATCGGCCTGCTCGTCGGCTACACGCTCGCGGTGAGCCCCGGCCGCCGCAGGCCGCGGCCGGTCGTGCGCCCGGGCCCGGTGCCGGCCGCCCCGCGGGAACCCGGCCGCGGGGCCGGGCCCGCCGGCGATGCGGAGTCCCCGAAGGCTCCGGCCGGGGCGTGACGGGCCGCGCCGTGGCGCACCGCGCTCCGAAAGTTTCGAACCCGCGGCCCGGGGCGGGGCTCAGCTCCCGGGCGGCGGGGCCGTGCTGCTGCGGGTGACCAGGCTCGTCGCCAGCTCGACGCGGCGCGTCACCGGCGCGTTGCCGCGGCCGAGGTCGAGCACCAGCCGGGCGGCCGCCTCGGCCATCTCCGTCAGCGGCTGCCGCACGGTCGTCAGCGGCGGGCCGATCCAGCGGGCCACCGGCAGGTCGTCGAAGCCGACGACGCTGAGGTCCTCCGGGATGCGCAGGCCCAGCTCGCGGGCGGCCTCGTAGAGCCCGAGCGCCTGCAGGTCGTTGCCGGTGAACACCGCGGTGGGGCGGTCGGGCAGGGCCAGCAGCTCGCGCCCGGCGGCGTAGCCCGCCTCGTGGTGGAAATCGCCCTCCCGGATCAGCCCGGGGTCCACCGGCAGCCCCGCCACGCCCAGCGCCGCGCGGTAGCCGTCGATACGGGCCCGGCTGCACATCATCGTCGGCGGCCCGCCGACGACGGCGATCCGGCGGTGGCCGAGGCCCACCAGGTGGCGGGTGGCGGCCAGCCCGCCCTGCCAGTTGGTGGCCCCGATGGAGGGCACGTCCTCGGCGAGGTCGCCGGCCGGGTCCAGCACCACGAACGGGATGCCCCGCCCGGTGAACTGCGCCCGCTGGTCGGCGGAGAGGTCCGAGAGCACCAGGATGACGCCCGCCGGCCGGCGCGCGAGCACGTCCTCCACCCACGTCTGCCCCGGCGTCAGCCGGCCGGCGCTCTCGGAGAGCACCACGCCCAGCCGCTCCTCCCGGGCCACGTTCTCCACGCCCCGGATGACCTCCATCGCCCAGGCGCTTCCCAGCTCGTGGAAGACCAGGTCGAGCAGCGGGGACTGCCGCGCCCCGCCGCCGCGGCGCCGGTAGCCGTGCTCGCGCAGCAGGTCCTGCACCCGCGCACGGGTGGCGGGGGACACGTCGGAGCGGCCGTTGAGGACCTTCGAAACTGTCGACGCCGACACGCCGGCCGCCTCCGCGACCGCCGCCAGCGTGGCGGTCGACTGCGGCTCGTCACCGGCCGCGGGGGCCTCTCCGTCGAACCGGACTCCAGCACCACTCATGACGGGATGGTAGCCCCGAGGCCCGCCGCTGCGCGATGTCTTGACCTTCCTCAGGCCTCACCCTAGGTTGCGCAGAAATATTCGCGATGCTTTACGAAACATTGGTGCTTGCTCGGCGAAGGAAGGCCCGGCATGGACAGCAGCGATCCCCGGCACGACCCGTCTTCCACGTCCGCCACCCCGCCCGGAGAGACACCGCCGGCGGGCGCGTCGGCGGCGGACGACTCCCCGGCAGCCGCAGACGCCGATGGCGTCAGCAGACGCGTCGTCCTCGGCGCCGGCCTCGGCCTGGGCGCGCTCTCCGCGACCGCCGGCGGCGCCCTCGCCCTGCCGGGCACGGCCGCCGCCGCGTCCCCAGACCACCCGCACCACCCGCACCCGCCGCGGCCGACCGACCCGGGCGCGTACATCGCCCACACCCCGGGCCGGGGCCGGTTCCCGCTGGTCGCCGGGGGCCGGGCGGCGCCGCTGGTGGCGGACGGCGACGACTTCCCCGGCGTGCTGCGCGCGCTGGGCGACCTGCGTACGGACCTGGAGCGGGTGACGGGCGTACGCCCCGCGCTCACCCGCGGCCGTCCGCCCGCCGGGCGCGTCGCGGTGCTCGTCGGCACGATCGGCCGCAGCCCGCTGATCGACGGCCTGGTCGCCGCCGGCAAGCTCGACGTGACCGGCGTCGAGGGACGGTGGGAGACCTCCCTGCACCAGGTCGTGGACGACCCGCTGCCCGGCCTCGACCGGGCCTTCGTCATCGCCGGCAGCGACCAGCGCGGCACCATCTTCGGCATCTACGACGTCTCCCGCGGCATCGGCGTCTCCCCCTGGCATTTCTGGGCCGACGTGCCGGCCCGCCGCCACCACGCCCTCTACGTGCTGCCGGGCCGGTTCTCGCAGGGCACCCCGGCGGTGAAGTACCGCGGCATCTTCATCAACGACGAGAACCCCGCACTCGGCCGCTGGGCGCCCGGCTACTTCGGCCCCGGCCACGCCGAGGGCCACCCCAACGGCTTCAACAGCGCCTTCTTCGCCAAGGTCTTCGAGGTCATGCTGCGGCTGAAGGCCAACTACCTGTGGCCGGCCGTCTGGGGCCGCGCCTTCGCCGAGGACGACCCCGAGAACCACGCCACCGCCACCGAGTACGGCATCGTCATGGGCACCTCCCACGAGGCGCCCATGATGCGCGGCATCGAGGAGTGGAACCGGCACGCCGTCGCCGCCGTGCGCGACGAGGACGGCAACATCGTCACCGAGGGCCACGACCCGTACGGCGGCACGGGGGAGTGGAGCTTCGTCCGGAACGAGGCCGCCGTCAGCGCGTACTGGCGCGACGGCATCCGCCGGATGGCCGCCGAGGGCTTCGAGGGCGTGGTGACCCTCGGTATGCGCGGCAACGGCGACACCTCGCTGCCCGACGGCGACGGCATCGAGCTGATGCAGCGCATCATCGCCACCGAGCGCGGCATCCTCGCCGAGGAGCTGGGCGACGCCGCCGCAGTGCCGCAGGTGTGGACCATGTACAAGGAGGTCCAGCACTACTGGGACAGCGGCATGCAGGCGCCCGACGACGTCACCGTCGTCTTCACCGACGACAACTGGGGCAACCTGCGGCGGGTGCCGGACGCCTCGCTGCCGCCCCGCTCCGGCGGCTACGGGCTCTACTACCACTTCGACTACGTCGGCGGCGGCCGCAACTACAAGTGGGTCGACACCGCCAACCTCGCCAACACCTGGGAGCAGCTGCACCAGACGTACACGCACGGCATCCGGCAGCTGTGGGTCGCCAACGTCGGCGACCTGAAGTCCAACGAGCTGCCCACCCAGTACTTCCTGGACTACGCCTGGAACCCCGACCGCTGGCCGGTGGAGAACCTGCCCGAGTGGGAACGCCGCTACGCCGCCGAGAACTTCGGCCCCCGGCACGCCGCCGCGATCGCCGAGGTCCTGCACGAGTACGGCCGCCTCCAGGCCCGCCGCAAACCCGAACTGCTCAACCGCCGCATCACCCTCGACCCCGCCAAGGACCCGGCCACCGACTCCAGCGCCGTCGTCTACGACGACCAGGCCACCCCCTTCAGCCGCGTCAACTACCACGAGCTGGACCGGGTCACCGACGAGTGGCAGGAGCTGGCCCGCACCGCGGACCGCGTCGAATCCCGCCTGGACCGCGCGGACCGGGCGGCGTACTTCCAGCTCGTGCGCTACGCCGTGCGCGGCACCGCCGTCGTCTACGCGCTGCGCCGCGCGGAGTTCACCAACCTCCTCTACGCCGCGCAGGGCCGGGCCGCCGCCAACCAGCTCGCCGCCGAGACCGACGCGCTCTTCGCCGAGGACCAGGCCCTCGCCGACTACTACAACCACACGCTCTCCGGCGGGAAGTGGAAGGGCTTCCAGACCCAGCCGAAGATCGGCTACGGCGACGTCGAGCGCTACGGCCCCAACGCCCCCTGGCAGCAGCCCGAGAAGGACCACGAGGCGCTGCCCGACGAGGTCTTCCCCGCCGTGCAGCGCATCGACCCCGCCGCCGGCGCGATCCTCGGCGTGGCGGTGGAGGGCTCCGAGGAGTGGTGGCCGGACGCCGCCGGGCCGGCGCTGCTGCCGGCGGTCAGCCCGTACGACAGCGGCCCCGCCCCGTACATCGAGGTCTTCAACCGCGGCCGCAGCCCCTTCGGCTACAGGATCGAGCCGGCCGTGCCCTGGCTGCGCGTCGACCGGCCGCGCGGCCGCGTCACCTCCCAGATCCGCGCCCGGCTGCGCGTCGACTTCGACCGCGCGCCCCGCGGCACCACCACCGTGCCCGTCCTGGTCACCGGGGCCGGCCGCACCGTGGAGGTGCACGCGAGGGTGCACCGCCCGTCCGTGCGCCACTCCGCGCTCGCCGGGTCCGTCGAGGCGGGCGGCTGCGTCTCGGTCGAGGCCGAGCGCCACACCCGCGCCGTCCCCGCCGCCGGCGTCGCCTGGCGCCGCATCCCCGACATCGGGCGCACCGGCGGCGGCATGGCGCCCTTCCCGGTCACGGCCGCGCCGCGGCCGGCCGGCGAGGGGCCGCGGCTGGAGTACACGATGACGCTGTTCACCACCGGCACGCTGCGCGTGGCCGCGTACCTGTCGCCGCGCAACAGCGTCCTCACCCCCGACGGTCTGCGCTACGCCGTCGCCTTCGACGACGACGCCCCGCAGACCGTGAACATCACCCGGGTCACCGGCGCGGACGACGGCCGGATGAACAGGCAGTGGGAGCGCAACACCTCGGACAACGTCAACGTCACCGTGACCGAGCACCGGGTGACCCGGCCCGGGGTGCACGTGCTGAAGCTGTGGATGGTGGACCCGACGGTGGTGGTGCAGAAGCTGGTGGTCGACACCGGCGGCGTGCGCCACAGCTATCTCGGCCCGCCGCCCAGCGTGTTCGTGCGGCGCTGAGTCAGGGGGCGGCCGGGGACTGCGGCGAGCCGGGGGTGACCAGCCCCGTCTCGTAGGCGGCGATGACCGCCTGGGCACGGTCGCGGAGCTGGAGCTTGGCGAGGATACGGGCCACGTGCGTCTTCACCGTCGCCTCGCTGAGCCGGAACCGGGCGGCCAGCTCCGCGTTGCTGTGCCCGCGCGCCAGCGACTCCAGCACTTCGAGTTCGCGCGGGGTCAGCGCGGACAGGTCGCGGTGCGGGGTCGCCGGCCGGTCGTCCCGGACGGCGAAGCGCTCCACGAGCCGGCGGGTGATGGACGGCGCGAGGAGCGCGTCGCCGGAGCGGACGAGGCGGACGGCGGCGGCCAGGTGCTCGGGGGTGACGTCCTTCAGCAGGAAGCCGGAGGCGCCGGCGGCGAGCGCCGCGTACACGTACTGGTCGAGGTCGTACGTGGTGAGGATGATGACCCGCGGCGCCCCCGCGCCCGGCGGCCGGGCGACCGCGCCGAGGATGCGGCGGGTGGCCTCCAGCCCGTCCACGCCCGGCATGCGGATGTCCATCAGCACCACGTCCGGCCGGGTGCGGCGGACGGCGGCCACCGCCTCCTCGCCGTCGGTCGCCTCGCCGGCGACCTCGATGCCGTCCGCGGCGAGGATCATCCGGAAGCCGGTGCGCACCAGCGCCTGGTCGTCCGCGATCACCACGCGGGGCGGCCGGTCGTCCCCGGCGGGTGTCGTCTGCGTGCCCACGTCCCCTCCACGGCGGTCCGTGCGGAGACGCCTGCCTCCGCCGTCCGCGGTCAGCGTACCGGTGCAGTCTGCCAAGACGTCCGGCACTGCGGATCGTCCGCCGGAGGCAATTCGTCTCAACTTCTCGACTACACCGGAAGAACGACCCGCGGTGCGCGTACGTATTCCGCGCGCACGAATGCGGACGTGCCCGCCGGTCCGCGAATATGACGGGGGATGCCGAGATGCCGTAAGAACGTGAAATCTACGGCCATCGCCGCCACTTGTGGGCCCCTCAGCGCCCTCCTACACTCGGGCCGACCCTTACCGGGGTCTGCGCAGTAGTGCTCGATTCTCACACCAAGAGGAGGGCTCCCCGCATGCTGCGAAAGTTGGGTATCGGCATTATGGCCGCTGCCGCAATCGTCACCCTGTCCTCGGCCCCCGGGGCCACCGCCGCCCCCGCTCCCGCACCGGAGCGCGTGGCCGCGACCACGCTGTACTACGACGACAGCCGGGCCGGTGAATTCAAGGGCGCCGTGGCGGCCGGCGCCGCACAGTGGAATTCCACCGTGGAGAACGTCACGTTGGTCAGGGCCCCGGCCGGCACCCGTGCCGAGATCAGGATCGTCGCCGACGACGGCTGGCCGCGCGCCACCCTGGGCCCGGTCCGCCCCGGCGGGAGCGCCACGGTCTGGTTCGGCCGCCAGGCGGTCTACCAGGGCTACGACCCCACCCGCATCGCCGCGCACGAACTGGGCCACAGCCTCGGCCTGCCCGACCGGAAGCCCGGGCCGTGCTCGTCGCTCATGTCCGGCTCCACCGGCGGCGTGAACTGCACCAACGCCACTCCGAACGCCACCGAGCAGGCGCAGGTGGAGGCCAACTACGGCTTCGCCGCGAGCCGTATCCCGATGGACGGGCGGATCGTCGTCGACGCGCCCTGAGCACCCGGTCGCGGAGACACCGCAGGAAGCCCCGTGGCCGGGAAGAAGACCCCCGGCCACGGGGCCCGCGTCCGGAACTCACCAGCCGACGGCCACCACCATCCACCGCGGGTCGTGGACCGAGACGAACGACGACTGCTCGGCGTAGTCGTCGTACGGGAAGCCGTACGCCAGGTTGTCGATGGCGTGCTCGTGCCAGAACGCGGCGTAGTAGTTCGCCGGCCCCTGCCGGTAGAAGAGGCCCGGGTCGCGCCACTGGTCCTGCGGCAGCTCCGCGACGTGCCGGTTGAGCGCGGCGCAGCGGGCGGCGTCGCCCGCGAGCGGGCCGGAGCAGCCGAAGACCTCCTGCGTCGTGGCATCCGTCCCGACCGACCGGGCGTAGTCGCTCAGGTAACCGGCGTGCTGCCCGCCCGGCCGGAAGTCCGGCACATGGCCGGGGGAGGGGATGCGGTACGGCGCCTCCACCTCGGTGAGCGAGGCGAACTCGGGAGGCATGGCGTCCGCGAACTTCCGCCAGGTGGCCTCGCGGGACTCCTGGAACGTCGCGTAGTCCTCGCCGACCTGTCTGTCCGTGCCGTCGTGGCCGTGCACCCGCATGGCGAGCTTGAGCGCGAAGGCGTCGACGCGGGTGGTGTTGCCGTGGAAGGCGTCGGCGCCGACGGTGAACTCGATGAAGTCGGAGTACCGGCTGTCGGGCGAGCCGAGGTGGAAGTACATCCGGCCGGCGGAGTTCGCCGGCATGTCGAGGTAGGGCTGCTCCGCGATGGAGTGGGTCTGGCCGTTGAAGGACCAGAAGACCTGGTCGTCGGGGTACTGGCCGTTGGTCCGGTTGAGGATCCGGACGGTCAGCACGTTCTGCGCGGGCGGGATGCTGCCCGTGTCGCCCCAGAACGAGTCCGGCGGCGGGTCGCCCGCCGCCGGTGCCCGGTCCTCGGCGGCGGGAACCGCGCCGTGGGCCGTGGTGCCGGGCCGGCCGGCCAGCACGTAGGCGGCGAGCAGCAGGAGGGCGGCGGCCGCCAGCAGGCCGCGGCGGCGTGTCGGCCGGGTCGGGTACGCGGGGCGCATACGGTGCTCCTTCGCTGTGGGGGCGTGCGCGGCCCGGGGCGGGAGCTGTCCGGCGGGCCGGTAGCAGAGAGCGCTCTCAGAGCGTCGTGAGGGCCGGGTGCGTTGTCAAGGGGTGCGGCCGTACGACCTCCGGAAGTTGAACACCGGAAGTGGCTGCCCGACCCATTGACTGCAGGACATGAAGGGAGTTCACTCACCTGGCGCAAAGGTATGGACCATGCTCCACGCTCGGCCCTCCCCACATCGAGGTGAGCTTCCATGTTCGTACGACGACGCAGACATCCGTTCCGCCAGGCCGTGCTCGTCGCGACGGCCGCCGCCGCCGTGCTGGCGGTGCCGCTGCCCGCCGCGGCCGGCGCGGCACCGGCCCCCGAGCCCGGCGGGAGCGCCGCCGCGCCCTACGCCGTCACCTTCGAGGACAACTTCGACGGCCCGGCCGGCTCGGCGGTCGACGGCGGCAAGTGGCTGACCGAGACCGGCGACAACGTCAACAACCACGAGCGGCAGTACTACACCGCGGGCAACGCCAACGCCGCGCTCGACGGCCAGGGCAACCTCGTCATCACCGCCCGGCGGGAGAACCCCGGCAACTACCAGTGCTGGTACGGCCGGTGCGAGTACACCTCCGCCCGGCTCAACACCTCCGGCCGCTTCACCACCACCTACGGCCACGTCGAGGCCCGGATGAAGCTCCCCCGCGGACAGGGGATGTGGCCGGCGTTCTGGATGCTCGGCAACGACATCGGCCAGGTCGGCTGGCCCGCCAGCGGCGAGATCGACGTCATGGAGAACGTCGGCTTCGAACCCGGCACCGTCCACGGCACCCTGCACGGCCCCGGGTACTCCGGCTCCGGCGGCATCGGCGCCGGGTACACGCTGCCCGGCGGGCAGCAGTTCGCCGACGCCTTCCACACCTTCGCCGTGGACTGGTCGCCCAACCGGATCACCTGGTCCGTCGACGGCAACGTCTACCAGACCCGCACGCCCGCGGACCTCGGCGGCCGGGACTGGGTCTTCGACAAGCCGTTCTTCCTGATCCTCAACCTCGCGGTCGGCGGCTACTGGCCGGGCGACCCCGACGGCAGCACGGTCTTCCCGCAGCGGCTCGTCGTCGACTACGTGCGCGTCAGCACCTCCGACGGTGGCGGCGGCGGTGACTCCGGTACGTTCACCGGCCCCGGCGGCAAGTGCCTCGACGTGGCCGGCGCGAACGCCGCCAACGGCACCGCGGTCCAGCTCTACGACTGCAACGGCACGTCCGCGCAGCGCTGGACGGTGGGCACCGACGGCACGATCCGGGCCCTCGGCAAGTGCCTCGACGCGGCCGCCGCCGGCACCGCGAACGGCACCCGGGTGCAACTGTGGGACTGCAACGGCACGGGCGCCCAGCGCTGGTCGTACAACTCCGCGACCCGCGACATCGTCAACCTGCCGGCGGACAAGTGCCTGGACGCGGTTAACGGCGGGACGGCGAACGGAACCCCGACCCAGCTGTGGACCTGCACCGGCGCCGCGAACCAGAAGTGGACGCTCAACTCCTAGCGGAGAGGGGTCTGGCGGGGGCGTCGGCGGGCGCTCGCCGGGGCGGAGAGCAGAGCCCGGGCGCCGCCTCCTGACGCCCCCGCTTCAACAGGTGAACCTGCTGGACCCGCTCGTCCGCACCGCCGCGGAGCGCTCCGCACCCTCACACGGTTCCCAGCACCGGCCGGCAGACCTCGTCGATCGCCGCCGTCAGCCGGGCCAGTTCCGCGTGGTCCGCCGTACGCCCGTGCAGGTGCCCGACGCATGCGCTCGCCTCGTATCGGAGGACCGGCCAGGTCGCCGTGTCGGTGGGCAGGTCGGCGACGTCGACGCCGGGCAGGTGCCGCAGGCCGTCGAGCCGGGCCGCCATGTCCAGTACGTCCGGCGCGGACCGGTCCGCGGGCGCGCCGGCCGCTCCGGTCGGCGCCAGCAGCGCGTAGTGGTAGGTGACCCCGTCGAACCGCGGCGCGTCCGGCACCGGCAGCCCCAGGGCCAGGCGCATCGCCGCCAGCACGAGGTCGAAGCCCGACCCGCGCCGTACGACCTCGCCGACGAGGCCGCCCAGCCGGCCGTCGACCCCGATCAGCCGCGGACCGTCCGCGGTGAGCTTCAGCTTCGTGTGCACGATCCCGTCGCTGATGCCGAGCGCCCCTATGGCCGCCTCGGCCAGGTCCTCGGCACGTTCCGCGAGCGGCGGTGCGAGGGTGTGCGGGACGAACGAGCCGCGCTGCCGAAACGGTTCGGCCAGAGGGAACTTGCCGGTGACGCAGAGCGGCCGGCACTCCGCGCGGTGCACGGCCGTCTCCACCGAGACGTAGTCGCCCCACGCCGGCCCGGCCACCGCGGAATCGCCCGGGAGCAGCGCCTCGACCAGCAGGTCCGTGCCGGGGGCCGCGCTCGCGCAGGCCGCGAGGGCGGCGTGCGCGGCGGAGGCGCTGTCGAGGCGGCGTACGAGTCGGCCGCCGGAGCCGTGCCGCGGCCTGAGCACCGCCGGCAGCCCCACCGCGGCCAGCGCGGCGTCGAGGTCCGCGGGGCCGGCCACCGGCGCGAACGGCAGGTGGTCCAGGCCCGCTTCGGCGAACGTCCGGCGCTGCTGCAGCCGGTCCACGAGCCGCCCGGTGACCGCGGGGGAGTGCCAGTACGGAATGCCCAGCGCCGCCGCGATCGAGGACGTCAGCTCCATCCGGTGCGCGCTGAACGTCAGCAGCCCGTCGGGGGTGAAGCCGGCGATCGCCGCCGCCGCGGCCTGCGTGTTCATCCCGGTGATGTCGCACAGGTCGAACCGCCGGGTGAGCAGCGGCAGCAGCTCCCGTACGTGGTCCGAGGCCCGGTCCACGACGAGGAACAGCTCCGCACCGCAGCAGCGCGCGGCGGCCGCCACCTCGGCCGCGTCCGCCGACCCCGCGTCGTACAGGACGCCCACCGTCCGCTCCCGGCCCACCGCGCTCGCGCCGTCGCCCGGCGCGCGTGGTAAAGGCCGGGAAACCCGGACCGTCACGTCGTCCCGCCCCGCGCCGCCCGCACCTACGCGCCGTCCCCGTCGCGCCCGGCGGGCCCGTCGTGCCCGGTGGACCCCTCTGCCCCCGCGCGCAGCACCACCGCGGTGGCGACCAGGCCGTTGCGGCACAGCCAGCGGCCGGTCATGCGCTCCAGCGGTACGCCCTCGACGGTGGGGGCGGGGACCAGGAGGCGGGCGGTGAAGGTGCCGGTGTCCGGGTGCACGTCGATACGGGCCTCGTCGAAGTCCAGCTCCCTCCCGGTCAGCGGGTACCAGACCTTGAAGACCGACTCCTTGGCGCTGAACAGCAGCCGGTCCCAGCAGACCTTGGACGTCCCGCGCATCCGGGCGCGCACCTGCTCCTGCTCCTCCGGCAGAGCGACGGCCGCCAGGAGGTCGTCCTTCAGCGGCTCGTTGGGCTCGGCGTCGATGCCGATGCCGAGCACGTCGCCGCGGCGGGCCACCGCGGCGGCCCGGTAGCCGGCGCAGTGGGTCATGGAGCCGACGATGCCGTCGGGCCACCGCGGCGCACCGCGGCGGCCGGGCAGCAGCGGGGCCGGCGCCACGCCGAGCGTGCCCAGGGCGCCGCGCGCACACTGCCGTACGGTCGCGAACTCCGCCTGCCGGTGCGGTACCGCCCGGGCGACGGCCTGCGCCTCCTCGGGGAACAGCCGCTCCGCCGGGGGCTCCGGCGGGTCGGTGAAGGCGTCGGCGGCGGCGACCGCGCCGGGCAGCAACTCCCCGAGCAACAGGGCCGGCCCGGTGGCCGGGGCCGCCGGCAGCGTCGCCGGTGCCGCCGCGGCAACCGGGCCGGCCGCCGCGGCACCCGGCCGCGGCGGCAGCACCGTACGCAGCGGCTCGCGCGGCGGGCGGCGCTTCCACTCCCGCGGGTAGCCGATCGACACCTCGGTGAACCTGACCCCGTCGTACCAGGTGACGCGGGGGATGTGCAGGTGGCCGTAGACGACGGCCGCGGCGCGGAAGCGACGGTGCCAGTCGGCGGTGAGCGTCGTGCCGCACCACTGCGCGAACTCCGGGTAGCGCAGGATGTCCGTCGGCTGGCGCACCAGCGGCCAGTGGTTGACCAGCACCGTGGGGTACGCCGGGTCGACGGCCGCGAGCCGCTGCTCGGTGCGGGCGACCCGCTCCCGGCACCAGGCGTCCCGGGAGCCGTGCGGGTCGGGGTGCAGGAAGTACTCGTCGGTGCAGACGACGCCGGCTTCGTGGGCCAGGCGCAGCGACTCCTCCTTCGTGGCGACCCCGGGCATGCGGAAGGAGTAGTCGTAGAGCACGAACAGCGGCGCGACCGTGACCGGGCCGCCCTCGCCGCGCCAGACGGGATAGGGGTCCTCGGGGGTCACCACGCCCAGGTCGCGGCATATCCCGACCAGCCGCCGGTAGCGCTCCTCGCCGCGCAGGGTGACCGGGTCGTCCGGGTGGGTCCACAGCTCGTGGTTGCCCGGCACCCAGACGACCTTGGCGAACCGCTCGCTGAGCAGCCCGAGGGCCCACTCGACGTCGGCGACGCGCTCGCCGACGTCGCCGGCGACGATCAGCCAGTCGCCGGGGGCGGTCGGGCGCAGCCCGGCGGTGATGTCCCGGTTCTCTTGGTAGGCGACGTGCAGGTCGCTGACGGCCAGCAGTCTTCCGTGCATCAGGGCCATTCGATCATTCGGCGACGGCGGAACAGGTGGTGTCAAGTGCATGACGACAGGTCGGCAGGAACCTGTGCGCCAGGCGGGTGCGGACAGGGTCGTCCCGCTTCCTAAATTCCCGCCAAAAGGCGGCGGAGCGCTCTTCCGGCACCGGCAACGCGCCGGTGCCGGAGGGGGCTCAGTGGCTCGTCGGCAGCGTGCCGCCCACGAGCGCCTCCGCCACCCGGCGCCGCTGGAGCTTGCCGCTCGGGGTCTTCGGCAGCGTGCCCCGCGGCACCACCTCCACCCGGTCAGGGCGGAGCCCCGTCTCCGCCGCGACCGCCTGGACGACCCGCTCGCGGATCTCCGCGACGGCCGCGGCGTCCGCGTGGCTCTTCGACTCCACCACCAGCACCAGCGCCTCGGTGCTGCGCTCCTCGTCGGGGCAGCCGACGGCGGCGACGGAGTTCGCCCGCAGGCCGTCCACCGCGGCCGCCGCGGACTCGAAGGCGTACGGGTGGTAGTTGGACCCGGCGATGATGACGACGTCCTTGACGCGGCCGGTGACATAGGTCTGCCCGCCGTCCGTGAAGCCCTGGTCGCCGGTGTCCAGCCAGCCGTCGTCCGCCAGGACCTTCGCGGTCTCCTCGGGCTGGCGGTAGTAGCCGGACATCATCGAGGCGGTACGCAGCAGGATGGTGCCCTGCCTGCGGTCCGGCAGCTCGGCCCCGGCGTCGTCGACCACGCGCAGCTCCATCCCCGTCAGCGGGGTGCCGGAGGAGACCAGCTCCTGCGCGTCGGCGGCGCCCGGCGCGGCCTCGACGACCTCGCCCTCGGCGGCCAGCCGGTCGCGGCTGACGGTGAGCGTGGTGAGCGGCTCGCCGGGCACGCACATGGTCGCGGCCAGGGTGATCTCCGCCATGCCGTAGCAGGGCATCATCGACCGCTCGCGGTAGCCGTACGGGGCCATGCGCTCGGCGAACAGGCGGAGCGTGTTCGCCTGGACGACCTCCGCGCCGTTGCCGGCGACCCGCCAGGCGCTCAGGTCGAGGCCCGCCAGCTTGGCGTCGGGGATGTTCGAGGCGCACATGCGGTACGCGAAGTTGGGCGCCGAGGTGAACGTGCCCCGGTAGCGGTGCATCGCCCACAGCCACCGCTCCGGCCGCACCGCGAACGACAGCGGCGGCATACTCGCCACCGGCAGGCCGTGCAGCAGCGGGGCGAGGTTCAGCCCGATCAGGCCCATGTCGTGGTGCATCGGCAGCCAGCTGACGATCAGGTCGCCGTCGCGGTAGACGTGCTCGCCGATGGCCCGGGCGTTGGCGAAGATCGACTCGTGGGTCAGGGTCACGCCGCGGCTGTCGCCCGTGGTGCCGGAGGTGAACTGCAGCAGCGCGATGTCGTCGGGCTTCGCCTGCGCGGTGGCCAGGTCGAGACCGCCCTCGAAGGGCGGCTCGACGACCGCCACCCCCGCCTCCAGGCACGGCTCCGTCACGGCCTCCAGGAACTCCGGCGCGACGACCACGGCGCGCGGCTCCGCGCGGCTGATCAGCAGCCGCAGCCGGTCGGCCCAGCGCTGCCGGCGCATCGTCGCCAGCGGCGGCTCGCTGACGAACGGGACGGCGCCGAGCAGGAAGCAGCCGTGCAGCGCGGCGTACGCGTCGGCGCCGGTGTCCATGCAGACGCCGACCCGGTCGCCGCGCCGCACGCCGTGCTCCGCGAGGGCCGTCGCGGCGGCCCCCGCGCGCTCGGCCAGCTCCGCCGCGGTCAGCCGCACGGGCTCCGCGGCGCCCTCGACGTACGCCAGGGGCCGGTCGGGGTCGCTGTCCGCCAGGTCCAGCAGCGCCGCGCCGATCGTGGTCGCCGAGGTCATGGCGACCGGCGCCGGATCCGGCTCGGGAAGGAATCCTCCGCGGTCCTCGTGGATTTCACCGGTGGAAACGGCAGTTGACATTCCATACCCCCGAATCGGCTGCCGTGAGCGCAGCATTGAATGGCTGGCTGAGGTGGTTTCATGATGGGCGGCGGATCACCGCGGCGTCAAATCGGATATCCCCAGGTCGAGGCTTTAGCGGGCCGCTAGAACGTCCTTAGTCCCCCCGGACACGCTGGACTGGCCAGAAGAGTGCTGCGCGTTCCCGATTTGCGTGGCCGAAAGTACCGCGGTCCCGTACCGGGATTTCACCGACGCATACTGAAGGAACGGCTCGAAATGTTTGCGCTCGCATTCCCAGGGCAGGGTTCGCAGCACAAAGGGATGGGTGCGCAGCTCTTCGACAGATTCCCGGAGGAAGTCGCCCGCGCGGACGAGATCCTCGGCTATTCCGTCGCGGAACTGTGCCGCGACGACGTCGAAGGACGGCTGCAGCACACGGAGTACACGCAGCCCGCGCTCTTCGTCGTCAACGCGCTCAGCCACCTGGCCCACCGCGCCGACGGCGGCGCCGAGCCCGACTACCTCGCCGGGCACAGCCTCGGCGAGTACAACGCGCTGCACGCCGCCGGCGCCTTCGACTTCGCCACCGGGCTGCGGCTGGTCGCCAAGCGCGGCGAGCTGATGTCCCGGGTGTCCGACGGCGGCATGGCCGCCGTCGTCGGGCTGACGGCGGAGCAGGTCGCCGAACTCCTCGGCCGGCCGGACCTGACGAACCTGTCGATCGCCAACTACAACAACCCCACCCAGATCGTGGTCGCCGGACCGCGCGGGGACGTCGAGGCCGCCCGCGGCGTCTTCGAGGAGGCGGGCGCGGGCCTGTACACGGTGCTGCGGGTGAGCGGCGCGTTCCACTCCCCGTACATGTCGGCGATCCAGGGCGAGTTCGCCGAGTTCCTGCAGGGATGCGCGCTCACCGCCCCCGGCGTGCCCGTCGTCTCCAACGTGACCGCCCGGCCGTACGGGGACGACGTCGCCGGCACGCTCGTACGGCAGCTCGACCACCCCGTGCGCTGGACGGACACCGTCCGCTACCTCGTCGCGCAGGGCGTGGCGGACATCAGACCCGTCGGACCCGGCCGGGCGATGCGCGGGCTGATCAAGGCCACCCGCCGCGACGAGGAGCGCCGTGCGCGGGAAGCCGCCGAAGCCGCCGAAGCCGCCGCGCAGACACCGGACGCGGCAGCTGACGGGCCGGGCGGCACCCCCGGCGGCGAACTGCGCCTGCGGCGCCCCGAGCGGGACCGCGCCCGCCCCGAGGCCGCCCCGGCCGTGCAGCTGCACCAGGCGCTGCTGAAGGACCTGCGTACCACCGTGGCCCAGGTGCTGAAGGTCGAACCCGCCGTCGTGCGCAGCGAGACGGAGCTGAGCGAGCTGGGCTTCGACTCGATCCGGCTCATCGAGTTCGCCGACCTCCTGCGCCGGGACCTCGGCGTCGACCTCACGCCCTCGGTGTTCTTCGAGCACTTCACCCTGGAGGCGTTCGCGCGCCACCTGCTCGCCGAGCACCACGACCTCGTGTCCGCGCGCTATCCCGGCGCGGGCGACGACACCGCACGCCCCGGCGCACGCGGCGCCGGCCGCGCCGAGGACGCCGCCCCGGCGCCGGAGCCGTACCCCGTCGCCGTCGTCGGCCTGTCCGCCGTCCTGCCCGGCGCACCCGACCTGGAGGGGTTCTGGCAGCGCCTGCTGGCCGGGGACGAACTCGTCACGGGTGTGCCCGAGGACCGCTGGCGCGACTGGGCGGGGCCGGAGCGCGCCGCCCGCGCCCACGGCGCCTTCCTCGACGAGGTCGACTCCTTCGACTGCTCCTTCTTCGGCATCTCGCCGCACGAGGCCGAGCTGATGGACCCGCACCAGCGGCTCTTCCTGCAGACCGTGTGGAAGGCGGTCGAGGACTCCGGCCGCCGCCCCGACACCCTCGCCGGCACCCGCACCGGCCTGTTCGTCGGCCTCAGCTCGATGGACTACGCGGAGGTGCTGGGCCACAGCACCGCCGGACCCCAGGCGCACACCGCCACCGGGCTCTCCCACGCCGTCCTGCCCAACCGGGTCTCGTACCAGCTCGACCTGCGCGGCCCCAGCGAGGCGATCGACACCGCGTGCTCGTCCTCGCTCGTCGCGGTTCACCGCGCGATCCGCAGCCTGCGCGCCGGCGAGTGCGGGCTCGCCGTCGCCGGCGGCGTCAACCTCATGCTCAGCCCCACCCCGTTCGAGTGCTTCGGGCTGGCCGGGATGCTCGCCCCGGACGGCCGCTGCAAGACCTTCGACCGGTCCGCCGACGGCTACGTGCGCGGCGAGGGCGTCGTCGCCGTCGTCCTCAAGCCGCTGGCCGCCGCCGAGGCCGACGGTGACCACATCCACGCCGTGATCCGCGGCAGCGCCGTCGGCCACTCCGGCCGCGCCGCCTCCCTGACCGCACCCGGCCCCGAGGCGCAGGCCGACGTCATCGTCGACGCCTGGCGCGCCGCCGGCCTCGACCCGGCGACCGCCACCCACGTGGAGACCCACGGCACCGGCACCAGCCTCGGCGACCCCATCGAGATCGAGGGCCTGAAGCAGGCGTTCGCCCGCCTCTACGACGCCTGGGGCCACGACGCCCCCGCCGCGCCGCACTGCTCGCTCGGCTCGGTCAAGACCTCCATCGGGCACCTGGAGGCGGCGGCGGGGCTCGCCGGGATGGTCACCATGGTGCAGGCGCTGCGGTACGGGAAGCTGCCCGCCCTGCGCCACTTCGAGCAGCTCAACCCGTACATCCGGCTGGACGGCAGCCCCTTCCGCATCGGCGACCGCGCCGGCGACTGGCCGCGGCACACCGCCGCCGACGGCACCGCCGCCCCGCGCCGCTGCGGCGTCAGCTCCTTCGGCTTCGGCGGCAGCAACGCGCACGTCGTACTGGAGGAGTACGGGCGCGCGCCCGCGGCCGACGAGGCGCCGGGCACCCCGCTGCTGGTCCCGCTGTCCGCCCGTACGCCCGAGGCGCTGCGCGACTACGCCCGCGAGCTGGTCCGCCACCTCGACCGGCACGCGCCCGCCGGCGGCCCCGCCGACTTCGCGCTCACCGCGCTCGCCGACACCCTGCAGCTCGGCCGGGAGCCGATGGAGGCGCGGCTGGCGGTCGTCGCCGAGGACGTCGACGCACTGTACGACGCGCTGGTCCACTTCCTGCGCGGCGAGGACCAGGGCGACACCTGGTGGAGCGGGCAGGCCGCCGGCGCCGCGGACCTCTCGCGCGCCCTGCTCGCCGGGCCGGAGGGCAACACGTACCTCGACGCCCTCGCCGCCGCGGGCAAGACCGCGGCCCTGGCCCGGCTCTGGGCGGCCGGTGCGGACTTCGACTGGGCGCTGCTGCGCGGCGGCCGGCCCGTACGCCGCACGCCCCTGCCGACGTACCCCTTCGAGCGCCGCCGCATCCGCCCGCAGGACCTCGTCCCGCACGTCCCCCTCGCCCCCGGCGCCGCGCAGCCGGCGCCGGCGGCCCCGCCCGTCCCTGCGGCCCTGACCGCCGCGGGGGCGGGCGGGCCGACGCCGAGCGATCCGGGCGCCGCACGGGACGACGTGCTGGCGCATCTGGTGCGGCTGTTCGCCGAGGAGCTGAAGTGGCGGCCGGAGGAGATCGACCCGCGGGCCGGCTTCGACGACCTGGGCCTCAGCTCCCTGCTGGTGGAGAAGCTGCGCCGGCGGCTGGAGGAGCACTACGGGCCGGTCGACAGCGCCACGCTCTTCACGTACAAGAACCTCGAATCGCTGGCCCGCCACCTGACCGCGCGCGCACGCACCCTGCCCGCGCCGCCCCCGGCCCCGACGCCGGCTGCGGCACCGGCCGCGGCCGCGGCACCGGCAGCCCCCGCCGGGCCGGCGGGCACCGGCGACATCGCCGTCATCGGGATCGGCGGCCGCTACCCCAAGGCCCCCACGGTGGCCGACTTCTGGGAGCGGCTGCGGGACGGGGACGACTGCGTCGGCGAGATCCCCCTCGACCGCCCCGGCTACCGGCGCTACGCGGAGCTGGCGCGGGAGCGGTTCGGCGAGGGCTGGCCGCGGTGGGGCGGCTTCCTGGACGACGTCGACGCCTTCGACCCGCAGTTCTTCCACATCTCGCCGCGCGACGCCCGCCTGCTCGACCCGCAGGAGCGGCTCTTCCTCACCACCGCCTGGGAGACCCTGGAGGACGCCGGCTACACCCCCGCCGGGCTGGCGGACCCCGGACTCGGCGACGACCGCGGCCCGGTGGGCGTCTTCGCCGGCGTGACGTACAACAACTACCAGATGTTCGCCGGCGGGGACCTGGACGAGGGCGTGTGGCGCATCGTCACCTCGCAGACCTTCTCCGTCGCCAACCGGATCTCCCACCTGCTCAACCTCGGCGGCCCCAGCCTCACCCTGGACACCGCCTGCTCCTCCTCCCTCTACGCCGTCCACCTGGCCGTCGCCGCCATCCGCCGCGGCGAGTGCGCCATGGCGCTGGCCGGCGGGGTCAACCTCTCGCTGCACCCGAGCAAGTACGTGATGCTCGCCGAGGCCGGGTTCCTCGCCGAGGACGGCCGCTGCCGCGCCTTCGCCGCGGGCGGCACCGGCTACGTGCCGGCCGAGGCGGTCGGCGCGGTGCTCCTCAAGCCGCTGGAGCGGGCGGTGGCCGACGGCGACCGGATCCACGCCGTCATCAAGGGCTCGGCGGTCAACAGCGACGGCCGCACCTACGGCTACGGCGTCCCCAACCCCGTCGCGCAGGCCGAACTGGTGCGCGCCGCGCTCGCCGACGCCGGGGTGGACGCGGGCTCCATCGGCTACGTCGAGGCCCACGGCACCGGCACCGCTCTCGGCGACCCCGTCGAGGTCCGCGGCCTCACCGAGGCGTACGCGGACGCCGCCGTCCCGCACCGCCGGGACGGCCGGCCGGCGTGCGCCATCGGGTCGGTCAAGGCGACCATGGGCCACGCCGAGGCCGCGGCGGGCATCGCCCAGGTCACCAAGGTGATTCTGCAGCTGCGGCACGGCACGCTGGTGCCCTCGCTGCTGCACACCCCCGAACTCAACCCGAACCTCGACCTCGACAGCACACCGTTCGCGGTGCAGCGCGAGACCGCCCCCTGGGAGCGGCCGCTGCTGCCCGGGCCCGGCGGGGACGCGGCCGGCCCGCGCCGCGCGGGCGTCAGCTCCTTCGGCGCGGGCGGCGTCAACGTCCACATGATCCTGGAGGAGGCCCCGGCCCGGCCCGCGCCGGCCGCCGCCGGCGCCGGCGGCCCGCTGGTGTTCCCGCTGTCCGCCCGCACGCCGGAGAACCTGCGCGCCTACGCGGCCCGCATGGCGGCGTTCCTGCGCACGCTGCCGGCGGCGCCCGGCGCCGACGACCCGGAGAGCCCGCGCCCGGCCGACGTCGCGTACACGCTGCAGCACGGCAGGGAGGCGATGGAGCACCGCGCCGCGTTCACGGCCCGTACGCTCGCCGAGGCCGCCGAGTGCTTCGACCGGGTGGCCGCGGGCGACCACGCGGACGGCCGCGTCAGCGTCGGCCACCGCCCCGGCCGGTCCGGGGCCGCGCCCGCGGTGCCCGCCGACGCCGCGCCGGACCGGGCCGCCGCGCTGTGGGCGGCGGGCGGCACGGCGGACTGGTCCGCCCGGCCCACCGGGGGGCGCCGGGTGTCGCTGCCGACGTACCCCTTCTCCCGGGAGCGCTACTGGCTGGAGCCGAGCGCCACGAACCCGGTACGGCCGACCGCACCGGCCGTACCGGCCCCCGCCCCGGAGCCGCACCCCGCCCCCGCCCCGGCGGCTCCCGCCGCGCCCGCGCCGCCCGTGCCCGACGCCGCGGCAGCGGCAGCGACGGATCTGCGGGCGTCGCTGGCCGCCGTCCCCGCGAGCGAACGCCACACCGCGCTGGCCGCGCAGATGCAGCGCACGCTCGGCGAGCTGCTGGAGTTCCCGCCCGGCAGCCCGCCGGACCGGCAGCGGGGCTTCTTCGAGCTGGGCATGGACTCGGTGATGGCGGTACGCCTGGGCAATCTGCTGGAGGAGGCGCTGGGCCTGGTCCTCTACGCCGGGGTGGTCTTCGACTACCCGTGCATCGACGACCTCGCCGCATACCTGCTGGACGAGCTGCGCCTCGACGACGCGCCCGCCCCCGCCGCCCCGGCCCCGGCGCCCGCCCCCGCCGCCCCGGCCCCGGCGGCCGCCGCCGACGAGCCGGCGCCCGCGCCCGCCCCCGACGCCGCGCCCGCAGCCGACCCGCAGGTCGTGCACTACACCGCCGACTGGGAGCCGTCCCCCGCGCCCGAGGGCCCCGCCTCCTGGCTGACCGGGCCCGTCCTCGTCTTCGACGACGACGGCGCCCTCGCCGAGCGCGTACGCCGCCGCCACACCGGCTCCGCCCCCGTCGTCGGCGTCCGCCCCGGCGAGGCGTACGAGGTGTCCGGCGACGCCCGTACCGTACGGGCCGAGTCCGGCGAGGACCACGCCGCGCTCCTCGCCGGCCTCGACGCCCCGCCCGTCACCGTGCTGCACGCCTGGAGCGACCCGCGCACCGCGCTCACCTCGGTCTTCCACCTCAGCCAGGCGCTCCTGCGGCGCGGCCTGCGCGCCCCGGTGCGGCTGCTGCGCGTCCACGCCCACGCCGACGCCCGGCCCGATCCACTCGCGGAGGCGTTCGGCGGCTTCGCCCGCAGCGCCGACCACGAGAACCCGCGGCTCGTCCAGCAGGCCGTGACCGTACGCACCGCCGCCGGCGAGGAGCCCGCGGACGCCCTGCTGCGCGCCTGCGAGGCCGAACTCGCCGCGGACGCCCGCGCCGACGCCGAGGTCCGCCACGACGGCGACGGCCGCAAGGTGCGCCGGCTCCGCGAGCTGCCCGCGGCCGCCGGTGCGCCGGGCCCCGAGGCGCCGGCCGGCGTCGCGGTCAGGCCCGGCGGCACGTACGTCGTCACCGGCGGTGCAGGCGGCCTCGGCCTGCTCTTCGCCGAGCACCTCGCCCGCCGGGCCCGGGTGAACCTGCTGCTCGTCGGCCGCTCGGCGCTGACCCGGGAGCGCCGGGAGGCGCTGGAGCGCATCGCCGCCCTCGGCGCCGACGTCCGGTACGAGCGCGCCGACGTCGCCGACCGCGGCGACGTCGAGTGGACCCTCGCCGCCGCCCGCAACCGCTGGGGCAGTGTCCACGGCGTCATCCACTCCGCGGGCGTGCTGCGCGACGCGCTGCTGCCCAACAAGACCGCCGACGAGATCGACACCGTGCTCGCGGGCAAGGTCGACGGCGCCGTCCACCTCGACGCCGCCACCGCCGGCGACGACCTCGACTTCTTCATGACCTTCTCCTCGCTGGCCGCGCTCGCCGGCAACCCCGGCCAGGTCGACTACGCCTTCGCCAGCCGCTTCCTGAACGCCTTCAGCCGCGGCCGCGAGCACCTGCGTGCCGCGGGCGAGCGGTCCGGCGCGAGCATCGCGCTGGTCTGGCCGTTCTGGCGCACGGGCGGCATGCGCGTCGACGAGGCCACCGAGGGATTCGTACGCCGCCGGCTCGGGCTGACGCCGCTGGAGAACGAGGTCGGCGTGGCGGCGTTCGACGCGGCGCTGCGGCACGCCCGGCCGGAGTTCGGCGTCGTGCACGCCGAACGCGACAAGCTGCAGCGCGTGTTGCGCATCGAGCCGCCGGCGGGCGGGCCCGCGGAGCCGCGGCCCGACGCGGCCGCCGGTGCCGGGGCCGGCGGCCGGGGCGCCGCCGCCAAGGGCGATTCGACGGTGGAGATCGAGCTGAAGGGCGTCCTGGCGGAGCTGGGGCTGTGACGCACGCGGGAGAGGAAGCGCGATGACGGACAAAGCCCTGCTCAGGCGTTCCCTGGACGCCGTACGCACCCTCCGCGAGGAGGTGGAACGGCTGCACGCCCGGGCCGAGGAGCCCATCGCCGTCGTCGGCCTCGGCTGCCGCTTCCCCGGCGGCGCGGACGGCCCGGAGCGGTTCTGGGAGCTGCTGCGCGAGGGCCGCGACGGCATCGTGGACGTACCGCACGACCGGTGGCCCGTCGACGGCTGGTATGCGCCCGACCGGAGCGAGCCCGGCACCTCGTACACCCGCCGCGGCGGGTTCCTCGCCGAGGGCGCCCATGCCTTCGACGCCGGGTTCTTCGGCATCACCGACGCCGAGGCCCGGGACATGGACCCGCAGCACCGGCTGCTGCTGGAGACGAGCTGGCAGGCGCTGGAGAGCGGCGGGCTGCTGTCGGGCACCACCGCCGAGCGGCGCGTCGGCGTCTTCGTCGGCGTCTCCGGCTCCGAGCACACCCTGCTGCCCCGGCAGCCGCGCGACGCGGGCCCGTACACCGCCACCGGCTCCGCGATCAGCGTCGCGGCGGGTCGCGTGGCGCACACCTTCGGGCTGCGCGGCCCGGCCCTCGCCGTGGACACGGCGTGCTCGTCGTCGCTGCTCGCCGTCCACCTCGCGGTCGCGAGCCTGCGCCGCGGCGAGTGCACCGCCGCCCTCGCCGGCGGGGTCAGCGCGCTGCTGTCGCCCGCCGTGATGGTCGCGCTGTGCCGGATGGAGGCGCTGGCCGAGGACGGCAGATGCAAGGTCTTCGACGCGGCCGCCGACGGCTACGTACGCTCCGAGGGCAGCGGCATGGTCGCCCTCATGCGCGCCTCGGACGCCGCCGCCGTACGGGCCCCGGTCCTCGCCCTGATCCGCGGCTCCGCCGTCAACCACGACGGCCGCACCAGCGGCCTGACCGTCCCCAACGGCCGGGCGCAGCGCGAGCTGATCGCCGACGCGGTGGCGGCGGCCGGGATCGAGCCGCGGGCCGTGGACTATCTGGAGGCGCACGGCACCGGCACCTCGCTGGGCGACCCGATCGAGGTGCGCGCCGCCGCCGACGTGCTCTGCGCCGACCGCGACCCCGAAGAGCCGCTGCGCGTCGGCGCCGTCAAGTCCAACATCGGGCACCTGGAGGCCGCCGCCGGGGTGGCCGGCCTGATCAAGACCGTCCTCGCGCTGCGGCACGGCGAGATCCCCGGCGGCCTGCACCTGGACACCCCCAACCCCCGGCTCGGCGTCGAGCGGCTGCCGGTGGCGCTGTGCGACCGCACGTCGACCTGGCCGCGCCGGGGCGACGGCCGGCCCCGTACCGCCGGCGTCAGCTCCTTCGGCTTCTCCGGCACCAACGTGCACGTCGTCCTCACCGAGCCGGACGCCGCGGTGCCGCGCGCCGCCGGGCCCGAGCGCCCCGCGCACGTCTTCGCCCTCTCCGCGCGCGACCCGGAGGGCCTGCGCGAGTCCGCCGCCCGGCACGCCCGGTGGCTGGCCACGCACCCAGACGCGGCACTCGCCGACCTCTGCCACACCGCCACCGCCCGCCGGGCGCACTTCGCCCACCGCGCCGCGTTCGTCACCGCCTCGCGCCACGACCTCGCCCACCGGCTGACGGAACTCGCCGCGGGCGCCGGGCCCGAGCCGGCCGCCGGCCGGCGGCAGACCGCGGCGGCCGAGGCCGTCGGCGCCCGCGGCTCGACCCCCGCACCGCCGGTCGCCTTCCTCCTCGACGCCACCGCGGCCACCGCGGAGCGCGTCACCGAGGCGCTGTACGGCACCCACCCCGGCTTCCGCACACACCTCGACCGGTGCACGGCCGAACTGCGGCCCCCGGCCGCCGCGCCCGACGGCGGCGACGGGGCCGCGCTCACCGCGGACGTACGGACCGTGGCCTGTCAGGTCGCACTGGTGCGCACGCTCGCCGACTGGGGCATCGCCGCCGGCGCCGTCGCGGGCGGCGCCGCGCCCGGCGACCTCGCGGCCGCCGTCCTCAGCGGCGCGCTCGACGCCGCCACCGCCGGCGCCCTGCTCGCCGCCCGCCACGGCGCCGCCGCCCCGCCGGCCGCGCCGCCACGGCGCCCGCGCGCCCTGCGGCTGCTGCACGGACCGGACGCCGGGGAGGCGGGCCCGGAACAGGCGGCCGACCCCGGCTTCTGGCTGCACCCCGGGGCCGGCGTCCGGCCGGAGGCCGCCGCCGCGGCGCTCGCCGCACACGGCTACGACACCCTCGTCCACGTCGGCGGCGAACCGGCGCGGCCCGGCGCCGGCGAGATCCGGGGACTGCCGGGCGCGGACATCTGGCGGGAACTGCTCGACTGGCTGGCCGACCGGCACGTCTCCGGCCGGGACGTCGACTGGTCCGCCTTCGACCACGGCTACGAACGCGCCCGGCTGGACCTGCCGGGCCAGACGTTCCGACGCCGTGCGCACCGCCCGGACGCCGCGGCATTCGATGCCGCTCCCGCGGCGTCCGGGGCCGGTGCGCCCCTCGGCGCGCTCGGGCTGCGGCAGGTCGCGTCGCCGCTCGCGCAGCGCCAGTACACCACCGCGGTCAGCCGCGCGGTCCTGCCCGAACTGGCCGACACCGCCGGGGTGCTGCACGTCGGCCACTACCAGGAACTGCTGGCCTCCGCCGCCCGCGGCGGCGCCGGGCTGCGCCTGGACGGCGTGCGGTTCGAGCGGGCGCTGACCCTCGCCCCCGGCCGGGAGCGCACCGTGCACCTGGCGGTCGGCCCCGCGGACGGCGACGGCTGGGCGGAGTTCTCCGTACACAGCCGGCCGGCCGGCGACGCCGCGCCGGAACCGGAGCACCCGGGCGACGAGGGCTGGCACCGGCACGCCGCCGGCCGGCTGCGCGCCGGCGGCGGGGGAGCGGCGGCCGGGCCGGCACCGCACCCGCTGCCGGAAGCGGCGCGGGCGGAGATCCGCGAGCGCTGCTCGGTGCGCCTGGAAGGCGCCGAGTTCTACCGGCGGATGTCCGAGCGCGGCGTCCCGCTGGGCCCGTCCGTCGAGTGGATCGCGGAGGCGTGGCTCGGCGAGGGCGAGGTGCTGGCGAGGTTCCGCCCGCCGACGCCCGCGGAGACCGGTGGCGCCCCCGGCCGGCCGGACCGCGCGCTCCCCGTGCCCGCCGGGATGCTGGACGCCTGCGTGCAGCTCTACGCGCTCGCCGCCGGCCCGCAGCTGGCCGAGCGGGACCTGTTCATGACCGCCCGCCTCGGCGAGGTGGGCTTCGGGACCCCGGCCGAGGGCTCCCTGTGGTGCCACGTCCGGCTCACCGGGCCGGTCGGCGACCTGCTGGCCGGCGAACACCTGCTGGTCGCGGGGGACGGCGCGGCGGTGAACTGGGCCCGCGGCACCGAGATCCGGGTCATCGGCTCCGGCGGCGGAGCGGACGAGGGGCCCGCCGGCGGCGTACGCGCCGCGTCGGCGCCGGGGCGCCGCAGCGGCGCGGAGGGCTCCGCGGCGCTGCGGGAGGTGCTCACCGGGATGGTGGCGGAGCTGCTCGGGCTGCCGCCCGCCGAGGTGCCCGCCGACCGGCCGCTTGCCGAGACCGGGCTCGACTCCCTCGCCGCGCTGGAGCTGCGGCGGCGGGTACGCGCCGAGACCGGCGTGGACCTCCCCGTCGACCTGCTCATCGCCGGCCCCTCGCTGGACGAGGTGGTCGAGCGCGTCGCGGGGCCGGCGGCGGGCGCCGCGCCGGCCGCGCCGCGCCCGTACGACGTGGACGGGGCGCGCTGGCTGCCGGTCCCGCCGGGGGACGACGCGGCGGTGCGGCTGTTCTGCCTGCCGTACGGCGGGCGCGGCGCCTCCCTGTACCGGGACTGGCCGGGCACCGCGGACTCCGGGGTCGAGGTGGTCCCCGTCCAGCTGCCCGGCCGGGAGGACCGGGCCGACGAACGCTGCATCGTGGACGCGGACGAGGCCGTCGACGCCGTCGCGCAGGCGCTGAAGCCGTACCTGGACCGGCCGTTCGCCTTCTACGGGCACAGCATGGGCGCCCTGCTCGCGTACCGTCTGGCCCACCGGCTCGGCGGGGAGTACGGGGAGCTGCTGCGGCACCTGTTCGTCGGCGCCTTCAGCGCGCCGACCGGCGGGGAGAACCCGCTCGGCGCCCGGCTGCGCTCGGTGACCCAGCGGCTCGGCTTCGAGCGGATGCCCGAGCACGACGAGCTGACGCGGGCACGGCGGGACCATCCCCGGCTCTACGAGACGGCGCTGCGCGCCGAGCTGGGCGAGGAGCTGGCGGGCAAGGCGGACGTCGCCCTGGGCGGCGCCGGCTACGCGGACCTGCGGGTGGTGCAGAGCTACCGGCACGACCCGGCGGAGCCGCCGCTGCGGGTGCCGGTGACGGCGTTCCACGGCGCCGACGACCCGGTGGTCGCCGAGCGGGACGCCGACGGCTGGCGGCCGTTGACGGCGGCCGGGTTCCAGCTGCTGGTCGTACCCGGCGACCACTTCTTCGTCCACGGCGACCAGAGCGGGCCGCGGGTCCTGGCCGAGATGACCGCGCGGCTGCGCCAGCCTGTGCGGGCCTAGCGCACGGGGAAGGGCGGGCGAGGCCGTCGGCCTCGCCCGCCCTTGTCCTGTACGAGCACGGTGCGGTCACACCGCCGCGGGCAGCTCCAGCCGCTCGTCCGCGACGAGGATCGCCTGCTGCAGATCGCGCAGCGCCCGGCAGGGTTCGAGGCCGAGTTCCTCGTTGAGCCGGGCCCGGGCCTGCTGGTACGTCCGCAGCGCGTCGGCCTGCCGCTCCGAGCGGCACAGGGCCAGCATCAGCTGCCGGTAGAACGTCTCCCGCAGGGGATACTCGGCTGTCAGCGCGGACAGCCGGCCGATCAGCTCGCGGTGCAGACCGAGGCTCAACTGCGCCTCGATCAGCCACTCCAGGTACTCCAGGCGGGTCTCCTCCAGCCACGTGGCGAAGCCCGCGATGACCGGCCCGTCGCACAGGTCGCCGAGGACCGGACCGCGCCACAGGGACAGCCCGCCCTCGAAGGCGGTCACGGCCTGCTCCGGCCGTCCCTCCTTGAGGTGCAGACGCCCCCGGTGCAGCAGTTCCTGGAACCGGTCCACGTCGAACTGGTCGTCGTCCAGATGCAGCAGGTAGCCCGGGGGCCGGGTGAGGATCGGGTTGTTCCGGCAGCCCGGTTGGCCGAGGAACTTACGCAACTGGGAGATGTAGACGTGGATGCCCGCTGTGGCTCGGCGCGGGGGGTTCTGCCCCCAAATCTCGGCTATGGCTTCGTCGATGGAGACGACCTGACGAGCGCGGATCAGTAACAGGACGAGGAGCACCTGCATCTTCTTGGCGCTGACGAATCTGCTGCCGCGGCTGTCCACCACCCGGACTGGTCCAAGTATTTCGTACTGCACTTTTCAACCCCCGATGAATTTCTCTAAGGCGACGCGCCCGGCTTCCATGGCACTGTTGTTCAATTCCTCTCACCGCTCCGTGCAGGGGATCTGGTCTGTGTCGCGGCGATGTTGTAGAGGTCTTTGCAGGTTATGGATCAGGTAGGGGGTGTCGAAACCCCTACCCACCCCTAAGTCCCCCCTATGTTAGGTCAGGGGTATTGCGCAGTCGTTACAGGGGCGTGTGTATCGCATTCACGCCCCCCGGTAAGGCGTCGTGATCATCCGCCGTTCTCGCAAATGTCCGGTATTCACCGCCGCATATCCACTGCCCGATATCCGAGTCCTGCCGTGGAATTCCACCCGCCGTCCCGGAGTCCCCGGCCGGAAGCGGACACGACGACGGCCGCCGCCGGTCCCCTGATGCACCAGGGGACCGGCGACGGCCGTCGCGGGACTCCGGAAAACCCCGCCGGAGTACGGGTGCGGCGGTCCGGGCGGCGTCAGCGCGGGGCGAGGCCCTGACGCATCGCCAGCAGCGAGCCGAACGTCCAGTCCACGGTCTGCTGCACGTGCGCCGGCGCACCGTGCACGTCGTCGACCTCGTTCACGGCGACATCCCGCACGTGCTGCCGCAGGAACGCCGGATCCCCGGCCGGGATGATCTCGTCGCGCAGGCTGGCCCGGTAGCGGACCGGTATCTCCAGCGCGGCCAGTTCCCCGGGCGTCAGTGCCCAGTCCGCGAGCGTCTTGTGCAGCGCGTCGTCATCTCCCCCGGCCGTGCCCGTCAGCCGGGCCAGGGTGTGCCGGGTGATGCCCGGCACGCCGCGCAGCCAGTCGGCGTCGGTGAAGAACCCGCTCACCGGCGCGCCCGACGTCACGATGCCGCGCAGCCGGTCGTCGTGCCCGGCCCAGCGCAGCGCCAGGTGCCCGCCGAAGCTGTTGGCGAGGGCGTACGTGTCGGCCACGTCGGCCCGGTCCGCGATCTCGTCCAGCAGAGCGGGCAGCATCCGCCAGCTCTCCCGGTCGTACGGGAGCGTGTTCTCACCCACGCCCGGCAGCTCGGTGACGACGATGGCCATGCCCAGCGCCGCCGCCTGGAGCGTCACCGGCGCCCACTGCTCCTTCAGGCTCACGATCCCGCCCGTCACCAGCAGCACCGGCTTCGGCTCCGCGGCCGACAGCCCGCCGGCCCAGGCCACCACCTCGCCGTCGCCCGGCGTGGCCGTGACCCGCTCGATGCCCGGCTGGCCGGCGCGCCAGCGGCCGAACACCGACCGGCACTTCTCGTACGCCGCCTGCCGCGCCGGGCCGTCGACGACGGGGTACCGGGCCATGGTGTAGCAGAGGGCCGCCGGCAGCAGCTGCCCCGCCGCCTCCAGTTCCCCGGCGAGCGCCGACCACTCCGCCGTCCACGAGCCGGGGGCGCCGTCCTCGTCGCCGGTGATGTGGTCGAGCACCGTCTCGTAGCGGTCGGCGGGCAGCTGCAGCGCCTTGGCGTGGACGAGCGCGAAGTCCTTGAGTTCGGTGACGTCGTTCATCGTGTTCCCTCCCGCTCCCAGCGCATGGTCAGGCCGAGGTGGGCGGGTACCGCTTCGATCTGCCGCAGATCGTGCCGGAAGTCGGCGGTCCCGTCCTCGGTGTGCCCGTGGGCGTCGAAGCCGTTCCGTGGATAGAAGTCCCTGACCTTGCCGTTCTTCGGCGACGGCACGTACCGCGCCGCGACGGCCTCGGCCCCCTCGGCGCGGGCGTGCTCCAGCAGCGCGGCGAGGCAGCCCTGCTCGATGCCGCGCGCGAAGACCCGGCAACTGAGCAGGAAGTTGTCGATCTGCCACACGGGCCCGTCGGTCCGTACGAACACCGCACCGACCAGGCCGTTGTCGCCGAAGCGGTCACCGCTGCGGATGGCCAGCACCAGGTTCCCCGGCGAGCCGGCCAGGGCGCCGACCTCGTCCTGCTGGAGCCGCCGCGTGGTCAGGTTGAACTGGTTGGTGCGCTGGGTGAGCTGGGCGAGGCGGGGCACGTCGGCCTCGGCGGCGGCGGTCAGCTCGACCCGTACGTCCAGCTCGCGCAGGTAGTCGTCCAGCGACGAGAAGGAGTCGAGGAAGTCCTTGCGGACGAGTTCCTCGCGGTAGCGCCCGGGGCGGCGGACGTCGTCGTCGGTGAGGTCGCGTACGCCGAACCAGTCGTCGGCGAGCAGCCGCTCGGCGTGCAGCGCCGGGTCGCCGTCGAGGTGGAGCACGGTGACCTCGGGCAGCTCGCGGGCCACCAGACCGCACTCGTAGGCGCTGTCGTCGGCGAAGACGAACGAGTCGAGGCCGAGGTTGAGGTCGTCGGCCAGCGCCCGCAGATTGTCGTGCTTGGGCGCCCAGTTGGCGACCACCCGGACGAAGTCGTCCTCGCGCAGGGTCATCCCCGGGTGCTCGCGCAGCACCTCGCGGACGGGCTCCACGTCGTTCTTGCTGACGGCGGCCACGAGCACCCCGCGCGAGGCGAGCTGCTTGACCGCCTGCTGCATGCGCCGGAACGCGCGCCCCGTGCGGCCGTCGGCGACCTCGATGCCCTCCGGGCCGTCGTCACCGAGCACCCCGCCCCACAGGGTGTTGTCCAGGTCGACCGCGAGCACCTTCTTCGCCCGCCCGGACCGGCCGCGGGCGAGGTGCGCGACCTCGCGTGCGACGGCGGCGGTCAGGTCGGCCGCGAAGGGCGTGCCGGCGTACGTCGCCAGGCGGGCCTCGGCGAGCGCGGCGGGGCCGCTGAGGACCGGGTCGAGGTCGAGGACGACGAGGCCGGGGTGGTCGTCCATCAGCCCGAGCAGCCGGGCGTTCCCCTCGCGCCACACGGCGCCGAGCCGGGCACGGGAGCGGTGGTCCACCACCTGAGCCGTGAACTCCCGCGGGAGCGGCATCGTGGTGTAGACGAGGGTGCCGGAGCCGGAGGCGCCGTGGGTGGCGGCGAGCTTGTCGAGGAGGTGGACCTTCTCGGCCAGCACCCGCTCGACGTCCTCGGGCCGCCACGGGCGCGGAACCTCGTCAAAGACGATCCCGGCGGCCAGCAGGCACACGACGAGGTCGGTGCCGGCGGCGTAGACCTCGCTGGCGGGGTCGGCGAGGTCGAACAGCCAGCCGCCGAAGTCGGCGACGTGCGGGCGCAGCAGCATGCCGTGCCGGGCCAGCTCCATGGTGAGCGGCGGCACGATGCCGGCGACCGTGCCGTGCCCGGTGACCGCGACGGACACGGTCGGGATGCCGGGGTTCCCGGCGAGCACCTCGTCCGGCGACAGCCGGGACAGCAGCCGCCCGGCGCGCTGCCGTCCGTCCTCGCCGAGGTCGCGCAGGAGCGCGGGCAGCCGCGGGTACTCCGCCGCCAGGCTGCCGGACCGGTGCAGCTCCGCGACCGGATCCGGAGCGGGTGGCGGGGGAGCGGGGGCAGCGGACACGAACTCACACCTCCTGGTGGACCATCGCGGCGGACCGCCGGGCGGCGCGACGGGAGGGGCGCGGGCGGACCGCCATCAGGCTCGCCAGCGGAGCTTGACGGGGCCTTGGCGGCGGCTAAAGCGGCCGTACGCGGCGGTGGCGGACGGCCGCGCCCGGCGACGGCCGGGAGGGCGTCAGAGCGCGCCGGGCGCCCGCTCGCCCCGGGACGCCGGGAACCGGTACGGCAGCACGGCCGCCGCGCACCGCTGGGTGCACAGCGGTACGCGGCGGCCGCACGGACGTCCGCGATCCCGTCAGGCCGTCGCCTCCAGCGCGAAGCCCGACTTGATCCACTTGCTCGACTCGATGGCCACGCCGAGAGCCCGGTCGCCCGCGGCGAGCTTCGGCAGCAGCCGCGCCAGCTGGAAGAACACCAGCGCGTTGCCGTTGTTGCCGGTCTCCTCGACGCAGGAGACCTCCCGGGCCTCGGGCGCGCCCATCCGCTCCCGTATCTTCGCCGTCATCCGCCCCGAGAGCTGCGGCGGCAGTATGTACGCCAGCTCGTCCGGCTTCCAGTCCAGCCCGTACAGCAGGCCCTCGGCCGACTCGGCGGCCATCTCCGGCACCGCCGCCTCGATCGCCTTGTAGTCCTCGCTGACCGGCGGTCCGTCGAACCGGCGGCTCGCGCCGTACCAGTCGAGCGTCTGGCCCGGCTCGCGGCCCAGCCCCACCAGCTTGGTGAACACCGCCCGCAGCGCGGGACCCGGCGACGGCTCCGCGGTCAGCACCAGCGCGCCGGCCCCGTCCCCGAACAGCATGAGGTTCACCAGCTGCGCGGGCGGCAGCTCGGCGGCGTCCATGTCCGGGTCGACGAGCTTCGCCGAGACGTCGCCGCCGAGCACCAGCGCCGTGCCGTGGCTGCCGGACAGCAGCAGCCCCGCCGCCACCGACAGCGCCTGCACCGCGCCCGAGCACCCGGACTGCAGCTGGTACGTCGGCACCTGGTCGATGCCCAGCCGGTCCGCGACGACGTTCACCGTCGTCGGCATCAGCATGTCGGGCATCGCCGTGCCCATCACGACCACGTCGACGTCCGACGGCTCCAAGCCGGCCGCGGCCAGCGCCCGCCGCCCCGCGGTCTCGCCCAGGTCGGCGAGCGAGAACCGCGGCTCGCCGGTCTCCAGATCCACCGCGAGATGGCGGTACTTGGTGCCGACGAACGCCTCCGCCCACTGCTCCCACATCGGGCCCAGGCCCATGGCGCGGCCCAGCGTCGCGTTGTCGATCTGCGGTCCCGGCGACGCCGTGCCGAGGCCGGCGATCCGCAGGTCCTGCTCCCGGTTCAGAACGAGCACGTGATCACCAGGCCACCGGGAGCGAGCTCGCGGCGTACATCGTGGCCTCCGCGCGCAGCGGGACCTCGTCCGCGTCGACGGCCAGCCGCAGGTCGGGGAACCGGCGGAAGAGCGCCGAGTACGCGATCCGCATCTCCACCCGGGCCAGCTGCTGGCCCAGGCACTGGTGTATGCCGTAGCTGAACGCCATGTGCCCGGAGGTCGAACGGCCGACGTCGAAGCCGTCCGCGTCCTCGAACCGCCCCGGGTCGCGGTTGGCCGCCGCCAGGGACACGGTGACCCCGTCGCCCGCCTTGATGAGCTTGCCCTCCAGCTCGACGTCCTCCAGCGCGGTGCGCGGGACGCCGAACTGGGCGATCGTCAGGTACCGCATCAGCTCCTCGACGGCGTTGCCGAACAGCTCCGGGTCCTCGCGCAGCCGCTTGACCTCGCCGGGGTGGCGCAGCAGCGCGTAGGTGCCGAGCGACAGCATGCTGGCGGTCGTCTCATGACCCGCCATCAGCAGCAGCATCCCGATGCCGGTCAGCTCCGCGTCGTTCAGCTCGCCGGTGGCGATCAGACCGCTCAGCAGGTCGTCCTCGGGCTCCTTGTGCTTGAGCTGCACCAGCTCGTGGATCAGCCCGTAGATCGCGGCGAAGGCCGCCGCCACCTCGTCGCCGGACGAGCCGATGCGCATCACGGTCGTCGAGTGGTCCTGGAAGCGCTGGCGCTCCCCGTACGGCACGCCCAGCAGCTCGCAGATGGCCAGCGACGGGATCGGCAGCGCGAACGCCGGCACCAGGTCCGTGGGCGACCCCTGCCGCTCCATCTCGTCCAGGTGCTCCTCGGTGATCTGCTCGATCCGCGGCTCCAGCGACTTCATCCGCCGCACCGTGAACTGGCCGGTGAGCAGCCGCCGGTAGCGGGTGTGGTCCGGCGGGTCCATGTGCATGAAGAAGCCGGGCGGCACCTGCTCCCAGGGCCGGCCGCCGGAGGGCAGCTCGAACGGCACCTTCTTGATGTCGCCCCGGGCGCTGAACCGCTGGTCGCTGAGCACCTTCCGGGCCGCCGCGTGACTCGTCACCAGCCAGCCCACGTGCCCGTCCGGATACAGCAGCGGACTGACCGGCTCCTCGGCGCGCAGCCGGCCCAGCTCTTCCGGCGGATCCAGCGGGCGCGGGCGTTCGGTCGGCAACCGCCGGGGCGACGTGGACTGCGTGTCCGACATGACGCGTTTCCTTCCTCCGCATGCGAAGTCGCGGGTCCGGCACCGCCGGTCCACGCCTTTCCGTCCACCCTCGGGGCCCGGCCTTAAGGCGGACTTGGGCATACTTAAGGCGCCTCGGCCGACTCGGCCGACTCCTCGAACCGGATGACCTGGCCCGGGCAGGACCGCACCGCTTCGTCCACCGCCTCCCACTGCTCTTCGGCCGGCTGCTCCGCCAGCACCACGACCTGACCTGTCACCTCATCCTGGTCGAAAACCCGCGGCGCCAGGAGCGCGCACATACCAGACGCCACGCACCGCTCGATCTCGGTTTCGACCTGCATGGAGGAATCCCGCATGAGGGCATCCTTCCGGAAACTCGGATCTGTTGAACGGCCCGTAGCGTAAGGCCATTCACCGCCGATTTCGTAGCCCGGAGGAGGCTTTAGAAACCGGCAAGTCGCCCCCAAGGCGGAACCGGCACGGTGAGCCGGGCGGCATACGGCAACCGCCAAGACCGGACTCTCAGGACCGGACGACGCGGAAAGGGCGGAACAGCAATGGCGGAAGCAACCCGTGGCCCGAACACCCGAGTTCACGGAGTCGTACTCGGGGGCGGCCTCGCCGGCGTGCTCGCCGCCCGGGCCCTGCGGGACCACGTCGACCACGTCACCGTGGTCGAACGCGACACCTACCCCGACGGGCCGGAGCCCCGCAAGGGCGTTCCCCAGGGCCGGCACGCACACATCCTCTGGTCCGGCGGCGCCGAAGCCATCGAAGCACTGCTCCCCGGCACCCTCGACCGGCTGCGTGCCGCCGGCGCCCACCGCATCGGTGTCAAGGAGGACATGGTCCTCTACAGCGCCTACGGCTGGCAGCACCGCTTCCCCGGCGCCCACTACGCGCTCACCTGCAGCCGCCCCCTCCTCGACCGGACGGTCCGCGAGGCCGCGCTGAACCACCCCGGCACCGACGTGCTGACGAGGACCGAGGCGCACGGGCTGCTCGGCGACCGCACCAGCGTCACCGGCGTCCGCGTACGCACCTCCGGCGGCGCCTCGCGCGAGCTGGCCGCCGACATCGTCGTCGACGCCACCGGCCGCGGCTCCCGGCTGCGGCACTGGCTCACCGACCTCGGCCTGCCGCCCGCCACCGAGGAGAGCGTCGACACCGGACTCACCTACGCCACCCGCGTCTTCCGGGCCCCCGCCGGCGTCCCCCGCCCCTTCCCCGTCGTCAGCGTCTACGCCGACCACCGCAGCGGCACGCCCGGGCGCAACGGCCTGCTCCTGCCCATCGAGGACGACCGCTGGATCATCACCCTCTCCGGCACCCGCGGCGGCGAGCCGACGGCCGACGACGACGGCTTCGCCGCCTTCGCCCGCAGCCTGCGCGACCCGATCATCGCCGACCTGATCGAGGCCGCGGAGCCCCTGACACCGGTGCGTACGACCCGCAGCACCCTCAACCGCCGCATGCACCTCGACCGCCTCGCCGACCGCCCCGAGAGACTCGTCGCGCTCGGCGACTGCGTGGTGGCCGTCAACCCCATCCACGGCCACGGCATGAGCGTCGCCGCCCAGTCCGCCCGGGCCCTGGAGACCTGCCTGAGCCGCGCGGGCGGGCTCAAGCCCGGCCTGGCCCGGACGGCCCAGCAGGCCATCGCCGCCGTCGCCGACGCGCCCTGGCTGCTCTCCGCCTCGCAGGACCTGTGCTACCCCGGCAACAAGTCCTCGGTCAGCGACCCGCGCCTGACCACCCAGGCCGCCCAGCGGCAGGGCTTCGCCGACATGGTCACCAGCGCCTCCCTCGTCAACGAGAGCGTCTGCGACGCCCTCACGGCCGTCACCACGCTCACCGCACCGCTGAGCAGCCTGGAGACCCCCGAGTTCCTCGCGGCGATGCGGCAGCCCGCCCGGCCGCCGCTGACGGCGGCGCCGCTGAAGGACGCGGAGGCGGCCGTGCTGCGGGCGGCGAAGTAGAGGAAGTAGAGAAAGCCGCCGGCGAAACCGGGGAGACCGGGGAGAAACGACCCGCGCGCAAACAGACCGACAAGAGAACCGCCCGCCGTTTCCACGGCGGGCGGTTCTCTTTATTACCGGCTCCTACCCGCCTTTCATCGACCGGGCGCCGAAGGCGCCTCGTCGCCGTCCGTACGACCGAGCTGCCGGTCGATGAAGTCGAAGATCTCCTCCGTGGACGACTCCTGGATCTTGCTGCTCACGTCCTCGGCCGGGGCCGGTCGCGCGTCGTTCCAGTTCGACAGCAGAGTCTGCAGCCGCAGCGTGATCCGCGAGCGCTCCGCCTCGTCCGCCGCCAACTGCTTCAGCTCCAGCTCCAGCGCGTCCAGCTCGGCGATCACCCGCCGCGAGGCGCTCACCGACTCCGGCATCAGGTCCGCCAGGATCCGGGCGGCCATCGCGTCGGGGGTGGGGTGGTCGAAGATCAGTGTTGCGGGGAGGCGGAGTGCGGTGGTGGTGGTGAGTTGGTTGCGGAGTTGGACGGCGGTGAGGGAGTCGAAGCCGAGTTCTTTGAAGGGGCGGTGGGGGTCGATGGTTTCGGCGGTGCCGTGGCCGAGGACGGCGGCGATGTTGTTGCGTACGACGTCGAGGACGGTTTTGTGCTGTTGTTCCGGTTCGGGGAGTGCGGCGAGGCGTTCCGCGAGCGCGTTGCCGTCGGCCGCGGCCGATCCGGCCGCCGCCCGGCGGGCGGGGCGGTGGACGAGGTCGCGGAGGAGCGGGGGGAGGTGGGGTGTGGTGCGGAGGGTGCTGGGGTTGAGGGGAGTGCAGAGGTGGTGGGGATGGGGGGTGGTGAGGGCGGTGTCGAGGAGGCGCAGGCCGTGTTCCGTGGTGAGCGCCGTGCCGGTACGGCCCTGTTGGTCGGTGGTGAGGTGGCTGGTCAGGTCGGTGGTGTGTTCCCAGTAGCCCCAGGCGAGGCTGGTGGTGGGTAGGCCGTGGTGGGTGCGGTGGTGGGCGAGGGTGTCGAGGTAGGTGTTGGCGGCGGCGTAGTTCGCTTGTCCGGGGTTGCCGAGGGTGCCGGCGGCGGATGAGTAGAGGACGAAGTGGGCGAGGTCGAGGTCCTTGGTGGCTTGGTGGAGGTGGTAGGCGGCGTCGACCTTCGGCGCCAGAACGGAGTGCAGGCCGTCGGGGGTGAGCTGGGTCAGGACGGTGTCGTTGAGGGCACCGGCGGTGTGGATGACGGCGGTGAGCGGGTGCTGTGCGTCGATGGAGTTGATGAGGGTGTGTACTGCTTCGGGGTTGGTGACGTCGCAGGCGGTGAGGGTGATGTGGGCGCCGAGGTCGGTGAGTTCGTCGTGGAGTGTGGTGGCGTTGGGGTGGTCGGGGCCGCTGCGGGAGGCCAGCAGGAGGTGGCGTGCGCCGTGTTGGGTGACGAGGTGACGTGCCGTCAGTTGTGCGAGGCCGCCGGTGCCGCCGGTGATGAGGATGGTGCCGTTGGGGTCGAGGGGGCGGGCTTGGGTGGTGTCTGGGTCGGTGGAGCGGGTNAGGCGGGGGGTGAGGAGTTGGCCGTTGCGGTGGGCGAGTTGGGGTTCGCCGGTGGCCAGGGCTTCGGTGAGTTGTGGGGTGTCGCCGGTGGTGTCGGTGTCGATGAGGTGGATGCGGTCGGGGTTCTCGTTCTGGGCGGTGCGGACCAGACCCCACAGGGGTGCGTGGGTGAGGTGGGCGTCTTCGGCTGGATTGGTGGCGACGGCGCGGTGGGTGAGGACGACGAGGCGG
>AZWL01000012.1 GCA_000514715.1 Streptomyces sp. CNH099
TGTTGACGCCCGACGGCACCGCCTCGCCCGCCGTGGTGTGCCGCGAGGGCGCCGAACGTTGCCGATCTATGCTTGGGCCTGACAGCCGGGTGACCAAAAGGCTTCCGTTCGGCGCCCACGCAGCACGTCACGAGCACGAGTGGGCTGGTTCAGGTGGGTGCCGGGCACCGCCGCTCTAGCAAAAGGCGTTGACGCCGGGTCTAGCAAAGGCGTCCACCCAGCCACCACCACTCGAACAGTCCGCGGGCTACCCGTCCCGCCGAACGGCTCTTAACCCCGGATTAGGTCTAGCACCCCCGCTAGCACATCACTGCGCCGCTGACCTGCTTTCTAGCGTCTAGCGGCCTATCTCACCCACACCCTGATTCCGGCCCTGAGAGGGGTTGTCGTGTCCTCCCTGCCCTCCGCTATGCCTGGCCTTCTCATCATCACCCTCTGCTACGCCGCGCTCTGCGCGGTCAGCCCGTTCGGGAGCTGCCGCCGCTGCCGCGGCTTCGGCTTCCGCATGCGCCAGACCCGCCGCGGGCGGCTCGTCCGCGGCCGGGACTGCCGCCCCTGCCGCGGCTACGGCCGCCGCATCCGCTTTGGCCGCCACGTCTACAACGCCCTCTCCGGCATGCGCCGCGAAGGCACCCGCTGACCCGAGGAGCCCCACGTGACCATCACGATCACCGCCCTCGCCCTCTTCGGCCTGTTACTGGCCCTGCTGATCCGCTTCCGCGCGGTCGGCGTCGCCTCCGCGGCCGTGGCGCTCATGTTCGGCTTCTACCTCTCCCGGACCGGAGCCGCCGACTCGATCGACCAGATCATGACCGCGCTCGCCGACGCCGTACACGGCGTGGGCTGAAGGGGGGACACGATGAACGAGCCCGAGACCAGCACCACGGACAGCCCGTACGCGAACGCCCCGAGCATCGCGTGGGAGATCTCCTGGGTCCTGCGCGCCCTCCGCACGTACCCGCTGAGTCACGGCATCGACCGCGAATTCTGGCTCCGCAAGGCGGCGCTGCTGGACCGCATCGCGCTCCGCGAAGAGACCACCCTCACCCCCGACGCCGCCCCCGAGGCGGTCGCCGCCGCGGGCCGCGCCGCGCGCCAGCTCGCCGACTACGACGCCACGTTCCACGGCCTGAGCTACCGCGGCGAAGAGCTGGCCACGGACGAGGACTTCCGCGCGTACGTCCGCGAGCAGTACCGGGCGGCACGCACCGACCGCGACTGACACCGGCCCGGGGCAGCGGCCGACGGGTCAACGAAGCCCGCTGCCCCGGCCTCCCATCCCATCAGGAATCAGGAGGTGTCTTCAGGATGCCCTACGGCTCCACCCGCATGTTGCACCGCGCCGCAATCGCCGCGGCCGAACGCGGCTGGCACGTCTTCCCCCTCGTCCCCGGCGCCAAGCGGCCCGCCGTCGCCGCGTGGGAGCAGCGCGCCACCGTCGACCGCACGCGCATCACCCGCTGTTGGTCCAGCGGCGCGTACAACCTCGGCATCGCCACCGGCCCCTCGCGGCTGGTCGTCATCGACCTGGACGTGCCCAAGCACGACGACACCCCGCCGCGGGGAACGCCCGAGGGAGTGGTCGACGGCGCGGACATGCTCGCGCTCCTCGCCGAGCAGCACGGCCAGCAGTTCCCGACGCAGACCTACACGGTCCGCACCGCGAGCGGCGGCACGCACCTGTACTTCACCGCACCGGCCGGCACCCCGCTCCGCAACACCGCCGCGAAGCTGGGGTGGAAGATCGACACCCGGGCCGGCGGCGGGTACGTCGTCGGGGCCGGCAGCACCATCGAACGCGAGCGGTACACGGTCGTCCACGACGCGCCGCCCGCCCCGCTCCCGGACTGGCTGACCGAACTCCTCACTCCCGCCCCACTGCCCCCGCAGCGACCGGTACCGCTGCCCGAGTTGGGCCCGCGGCGGCTGAGCGCATACCTGCGCGGCGCCATGGAGGGGGAGTGGCAGCGCGTCACCGCCGCCGCGGTCGGCACCCGCAACACCGCCCTCTACCGCGCCTCCATCGCCCTCGGCCAACTCGTCGCCGGAGGCGAGCTGGCCGAGGCGGACGTCACGGCGTTACTCGCCACCGCCGCGGTAGGCGTCGGCCTCGACGAGCGCGCCGCCCACCGCACCATCGCCTCCGGCCTACGCGCCGGCTCCCACCGCCCCCGCACGGTCGCCCGGAGGGCCGCCGCATGAGCCGCGCGCTGACGACGGACGCCCTCTCGGTGGCGGTACGTGCGCTGCGGCTGCTCGCCGCTGACTTCTCGCACCTGCCCGCGCCCGATGTACACCTGTCGACCGTCTACCCGAGGCGGCTTGAGCTGGCGTTCCACGGCAACCACAACAGTTTCGCGGCGTTCGAGGCGTGGCGGGACGCGCTCGGTGTCGACTCCAGCGCGGTGACCTTCAGCCTTCAGGCGAACGGCAGCACGCGAGTCCTGCGCGTGCTGGCCGAGTACGCGAGCGCGCACGTGGATCTCATCGCCTACGCCCCCGCGCCGGACTCGGCAGGGGACGCCGCATGAGCCACGACCCGGCCACCCCGCCCCACCTGTACTCCGTCCCACCCGGCCCCGAGCCCCGCCCCCTGCAACCGGCACAGCAGCGCATCCGCACCGCCTGGACTGCCGACGAACTCATGGCCACGGAGTTCCCGGAGCCGCGCTGGGCCGTGCCCGGGATCATCTCCGAGGGCGTCAACCTCCTCGCCGGCCCGCCGAAGGTCGGCAAGTCCTGGCTCTCCCTCGGCCTGGCCCTGGCCGTCGCTGCCGGCGGACAGGCGATGGACAGCATCCCCGTCGACGGCGGCCCCGTCCTCTACCTCGCCCTGGAGGACACCCCGCGCCGCCTGCAGACCCGCATGCGCAAGCTCCTCGACTCCAACCGTGCACCGGCCACGCTGACCCTCGCCACCTCCTGCCCACCCCTCCCGCAGGGCGGCGGCGAAGCCATCGCCCAATGGGTCGAGCGCCACACGGACGCCCGCATGATCGTGATCGACGTCTTCGCGAAGATGCGCGGCCCCTCCGCCCTCGGCGCCTCGGCCTACGACGCCGACTACGCCGCTGTCGGCCACGCCAAGCGCTTGGCCGACCACTACGGCATCGCCGTCGTCCTGGTCCACCACGTCCGCAAGGCCGGCTCGGACGACTTCCTCACCGAAGTCTCCGGCACCAACGGCCTGGCCGGCGCCGCCGACGCAACGCTTGTCCTCAAACGCTCCCGCGGCCAGGCCGACGGCGTCCTCCACGTCACCGGCCGCGACGTGGACGAGGCGGAATACGCCCTGCGCTTCCACTCCCAGGCCGGCGCCTGGCAGCTCCTCGAAGGCCCGGCCGCCGACCACACCCTGAACCAGACCCGAGCGCTCATCCTCCGCTACGTCCGCGACCACCCCGGCGCCAAGCCCAAGCAGATCACCGAAGCAACCGGCCTGGCCCCGGACCTCGTCCGGCAGACCTGCGCCCGCATGGCCAACGACGCTCAACTCATCCGGCAGTCCGGCGGCTATGTCGTCCCGAACCAGGAGGAGGCACAGGAGTGATCAGTCACACCCGTCACAGCGTCACCGCAGACTCCCTGCCCCACCTCTTTCGTCCCGTAGAGGTGGCGAAGGCCCTCGGCTGCTCCGAGTGGTGGGTGAAGGAACAGGCGCGACGTCGCCGGATTCCCTTCACCCGCGCCGGTGGCGCGTACCGGTTCACCGCCGATCACGTCGCCGAGATCGTCCGAGCCTTCGAGGAACGGCCCGTCCGGACCGCGGAGCCGGTATCCGCCGAACGCGGAGCCATCGCGCGCCCCCGACGCCCGCCGGAGCCGGCGGAGCCCGTCCGCCTCCGCGCGCGCCGTCCCCGCCGGGCACTCCTCGGCGAGCCCCCCGCAGCCTGACCGACCAGGAAGGAGAAGCATCCAGTGGGATTCGCCGAGAAGCGCGGGGACTACTACCGCGCCAGGTATTGGATCGCCCCCGGCAAGCTGCGCACCGTCGCGGACGCCTACGGTCGGACAGTCCGTTTCGCCACCCGGCGCCGGGCCGAGAAGGCTGCCAAAGAACACGAGGTCAAGGCTCGGGAAGCCGCCTGGCAGGACCCGACCGCCCGGAAGATCACGTTCGGGGAGTACGCCAACCGTTGGTACGCGGACCAGGACCTTGCCCCGTCCACCATGGAGATCTACCGGGGCACCATTGAGCAGCACTTGCTTCCGGACTTCGAGAACATCCCCCTGGCCGACATCAGCCCCGCTGACGTCGGCACCTGGGAGAAGGCGGAACAGGCCGTCTACGCCATGTCGAGCGTCCGCAATCGGCGGGCCGTCCTGCACCTGATCCTCGCCGACGCCGTGGACGAAGGGTTGATTGCCTCCAACCCGGCTGCCAAGCGGCGCGGGCGCGGCCGGAAGGCCGGCCGCTCCCGTGCCCGCGGTCCGGAGAAGGTGGTGACCACCCCGCTCGGGATTCTGCTGGTCGCCGAGCGGGCCGCACTCCTCTCCGGCCGGGATGACGAGTTCGTCGCCTGCGTGCAGAAGGGCTACACCGGCATGCGGTGGGGCGAACTGGTCGGGCTGGAAACCGAGTTCGTCCGACCCGGGGCCTTCCGCATCGAATGGCAGCTCTACGAGCTGGACAAGGGTGAGTTCGTGCGCTGCCCGCCTAAGGACGACAGCTACCGCACCATCGATGCCCCCGCGTGGCTGCATGGTCTCGTCGCCGACCATGTCCGCCGTGACCAGCCGCAGCCCTGCCCCTGCCACGGCAAGACCTACGTCTACCACGGCCAGGGCAACGCCCGCCTCGGACCGGCGGGGGCCAAGCTGGTCGACGTGGCCCGCCGCGCCGGCGTATCCACCGGGACGGTCTCCGGGGTGCTGAACCGCCCGGAGCGGGTCCCCGAGGCCACCCGCGCCCGCGTAGCCGAGGCCATCGCGGACCTTGGATACGTACGCGGCCTCCGCTCCCCCGCTCCTGCCGCGCACTGGCGTCGGTCCGGATTCGCCGCCTGGCTGTTCACCCCGGCCGCTACCGGCTGGTACCCGAAGAAGGGGCCCCTGGAACCCCGGCCGGTCCCGCTGCTGGCCGTGCCCTGGCCCGGTGTCCCGGTCCGGGGCCGCAACGCCCAGGGGCGGGCTCAGGCGTGCTGGCTTCCGGTTGCCCAGGGGCTCACGCCGCACGGGCTGCGGCACACGCACCGGACGCTGATGGAGGAGCTGGGGACGGAGAAGGTCCTCATGGATGAGCGCATGGGGCATCTGGACGGCTCCATCTCGGCCCGGTACACCCATGTGACTCAGGCCATGCGGCGGCGCTTGTGCCGAGGGCTGACGGAGCTGTGGGAGGAGGCCTTACGGGCCCGCCGCGACCTGTCGCCGGGCTCCCCCGTGGCAGTGCTCGACCGGCTACTCAGAGGGACCGACCGGGAGCAGAATTCCTAGATCCACTCCCCTGTCACTCCCCGATCGTTCCCGCACAGCCGTCAGGCCCGGTACTCCGCATCGGAGCACCGGGCCTGACCTGCGTTTCGCCAAGGGTGAGTGACGGGACTTGAACCCGCGGCCACCTGGACCACAACCAGGTGCTCTACCAGCTGAGCTACACCCACCGTGAGCTGATGCTTCCGCACCGGCCGACTAGAAGTGTACAGGGTCGCCGGCGGTGCTTGCCGCCGGCTTTCCCCGGCGGGTTACGAGCCGTCCGCCGCCAGCGTGTGGCGGGCGGCGATGGCCTTCGCGGTGTCGGAATCCGGGCCCGGTGCGGGGACGAAGACCGCCTCGCGGTAGTAGCGCAGCTCGGCGATGCTCTCCTTGATGTCCGCCAGGGCCCGGTGGTTGCCGGCCTTCTCGGGGCTGTTGAAGTACGCCCGCGGGTACCAGCGGCGGGCCAGCTCCTTGACGGAGGAGACGTCCACGATGCGGTAGTGCAGGTGGCCCTCCAGGTCCGGCATGTCCCGGCTGAGGAAGCCGCGGTCGGTGCCGACGGAGTTGCCGCAGAGCGGGGCGCGGCCGGGCTCGGGCACGAACGCGCGCACGTAGTCGAGCACCTGCCGCTCCGCGTCCGCCAGCGTGGTGCCGCCGGCCAGCTCGTCGAGCAGGCCGGAGGCGGTGTGCATGGCGCGTACCACCGGGGGCATGGAGGCGAGGGCGGCCGCCGGCGGCCGGATGACGATGTCGACGCCGTCGCCGAGCACGTTCAGCTCCGAGTCGGTGACGAGCGCGGCCACCTCGACGAGCGCGTCGTCGGCCAGCGAGAGGCCGGTCATCTCACAGTCGATCCACACCATCCGATCGTTCATGACCCTCACCCTACGTGCCGGTCGCGCTGGCCCGGCACGGTCGCGCGCCGCGCAAGCGCACCGCGGTGCCGCTGCGGGAGCGGCTCGGGGTGACCGGGCGCGTACGCGTCGGACTGCGGCTTCTCGGCGGCGACCTCCGCGCCGCCGCCCGCGCCGCCCCCGCCGGGCAGCTGCGGGCGCCGCGGCGCGGGCACCGTGGGCGGCTCCGGCGGCGGTACGGCCTGGGGGTTGCGGGCGCGGTACGCGGCCCGGTACGCGGCCGGGGAGGAGCCGAGCTGGCGGCGGAAGTGCCCGCGCAGCGCGACCGGCGAGCGGAAGCCGCACCGTCCTGCCACCTCGTCCACGGAGAAGTCCGACGTCTCCAGCAGCCGCTGCGCCTGAAGCACCCGCTGGGTGATCAGCCATTGCAGTGGGGCGCTGCCGGTGAGCGTGCGGAACCGCCGGTCGAACGTGCGTCGGCTCATGTACGCGCGGGCCGCCAGAGTCTCCACGTCGAACTGCTCGTGCAGGTTCTCCAGCGCCCAGGCGACGACCTCCGCCAGCGGGTCTCCGCCGATCTCCTCGGGTAAAGACCTGTCGAGGTAGCGCTCCTGGCCGGTGCCGCGCCGCGCGGGCACCACCAGTCTCCGGGAGAGCGCGGTGGCGGCCTCGGCGCCGTGGTCCTGGCGCACCAGGTGCAGGCAGAGGTCGATGCCCGCGGCCGTGCTCGCCGAGGTGAGGATGTCGCCGTCGTCGACGAACAGCTCGCGCGGGTCCATGTGGACCGACGGGTAGCGCTTGGCGAGCGTCGGCGCGTACATCCAGTGCGTGGTGGCGGGACGGCCGTCGAGCAGCCCGGCCGCGGCGAGCGCGAACGCCCCGGTGCACAGCCCCACGACGCGGGCGCCGTCCTCGTGCGCGCGGCGCAGCGCGTCGAGCGCGGCGGCGGGCGGCGGCTGGGTGATCGAGCGCCAGGCGGGCACGACGACGGTGCCGGCCCGGGCCAGCGCTTCGAGCCCGTACGGGGCGGACAGCTCCAGGCCGCCGGTGGTCCGCAGCGGGCCGTCCTCACCGGCGCAGACCAGCAGCCGGTACCGGGGGGTGCCGGCGTCCTGGCGGTCCACTCCGAAGACGGAGAGGGGGATGGAGTTCTCGAAGACCGGGCCGCCGCTGAACAGCAGCACGGCGACCACTTCACGGCGCCTCCGGGGCGGTCGGGGCAACTCGCCGCGCACCGCGGCCGTCGCCACCTCGGGTGGGCGTGGCCCGCCGGACCGGATCGTTGCGCCCGCTCCGGTGGAGTCCTGGCTCATGACGCTAAGCCCCCTCGCTTCTCTCTCCCTCTGCGTCCTGCACCTGCACCCCCGAGACGATCTCGGTCTCTCGGCCAAGATCAAATCTACTGCGTCCGGTACGGCGGACCGGACAGCTTCAGCCCCGCATCTATATCGACAGGTAAAGCGTGCCTTGTGTGACAGACGGGGCAGGTTCGGCCCTACCTCGGTGTCGACAGGGAAACTTGGCGTGAAGCATTCGATCGCGAACGGTGTCATCGCTTCACGCGGCAGGGAAGGTCACCCCCCTCGGGTTCTCCGACGTGCACGGCTCGTGCGCCCCGACTGCGCCCCCAGCCCCCCGAGCCCGGAACGTTCCAGCCTTGAGTCTCGCAACTCCGGTGTGCAGAAGGGAAGTTGGCCGAAAAGATCAGGTTACCGGCGGTTGCCCGCCCGGCTGTCGGCGTACGACCGCACGGGGTCGCGAAACCGCCGGTGGGGGCCTCGGCCCGGCCGTGTCCTGCGGCGCGGCTCCGGCGCGGGCGCCGCGGTCGCGTTCGCGGCGGCGATGATCCGTCCCGGGGGCGCGGCGAGAGCGCACGGAAGCGTGGGGGGCGGCACGGCGAACGGGCACCGGATCCGTGTGCGCCGGTACCGTGCGCCCTCCGCCGACCGTGCCGGGGCGGGCCGCCGAGCCGCCGCCCGGCCGCCGCCGGCCCCGGTCGGGCATTGCGCGGGACGCCACGCTGGGGCATGCTCCTGTGAACCGTTCGCCGGGGTCACCTGGCATACTGCCCCCGACCCTGGGCAAGCGAGGTAGTGTCGCCGTACCCTTGTTGTACGGGATTGGGAAGATGATTCCCGGACACAGCATCCGAGTCCCTCCAGTCACGAGGATTCCCTTCGCCGAGACACCGATGGCCGGTCACGAAATCCCCGAACCCGCGGACCGCAAGCCGGTCGCCGATCCGCTGGCGAACCTGGAAGCGGCGGCCGAGTCGCGCCAGGGTTGCGATCCGGCGTTCAAGCACGGCGTCGTCTGCGGCTTCGACGGCTCCACCTCCAGCGAACGCGCCCTCGCCTACGCCGTGGGCATGGCCCGCCGGCTGGGCTGCGGACTGATCATCGTGCACGTGGCCAACCGGCTGCCCACCACCGTCTGGGCCGGCTGCGAGCCGCCCGTCTTCGTCGACGTGCCGGACCACCGCACCGAGGTGCTCGGGCTGGAACTCGCCTGCGCCGACTACCTCTCCGACGTGCCGTGGATCCTGGTCGAGCGCGGCGGCGACATCTGCCACGAACTGGAGGAGGTCGGCCGGGAGTACGAGGCCGACGCCATCGTGGTCGGCTCCACGCAGGGCATCGTGGGCCGCATCTTCGGCTCCGTCGCCGGGCGCCTCGCCCGCCGGGCCCAACGGCCGGTCGTCGTCGTGCCGTAGCCGCCCCCGGCGCGCGTTTGCACCGGTGGCGCCGGGGGCGTGCGCGGTCCCGCACAACCGCAGAAATCTACTCGTGGGTAGATGTGGGTTGTGAATTTGTGAGGGGCATATAGGGGACACGACGACGCGCTGCCAGCCGGGAGGTGACGGTCCCCGGTGCGGCAGCGGCACCGCCGGCGTATTGGGCGACGCCGGCACAGGGGAGGCGGCCCTCTGCGCGACGTGGTGGCACGCGCAGAGGGCCGCTCTTTCGCCTCCCGCCGAGGGCGGGTCCCGGGTTATTCGACCGTGACCGACTTTGCCAGGTTGCGGGGCTTGTCGATGTCGCGGCCCAGCTCCAGGGCCGTGTGGTAGGCCAGGAGTTGGAGCGGGATGCCCATGAGGATGGGGTCCAGCTCCGGTTCGCTGCGGGGTACCACGATCGTGTGATCCGCCTTGTCCTGCCGGCGGTGGGCGACCGCGAGGATGCGGCCCTCGCGGGCCTTGATCTCCTCCAGCGCCGCGCGGTTCTTCTCCAGCAGCTCGTCGTCCGGCACGATCGCCACCGTCGGCACCTCCGGCTCGATCAGCGCCAGCGGGCCGTGCTTCAGCTCGGAGGCCGGGTAGGCCTCGGCGTGGATGTAGCTGACCTCCTTCAGCTTCAGCGCCGCCTCCCTGGCCACCGGGTAGCCGCGGACCCGGCCGATGAACATCATCGACCTGGCGTGCGCGTACTCCTTCGCCAGCGTCCGGATCGCGTCCTCGCCGCGCAGCATCTCCGCGATCTGGTCCGGCAGCCGGCGCAGCCCCTCGATGACGCGGCGGCCGTCGGCGACCGACAGGTCGCGGATGCGGCCGAGGTGGAGGGCGAGGAGGCCGAAGGCGACGACGGTGTTGGTGAAGCACTTGGTGGAGACCACGCAGACCTCCGGGCCGGCGTGCACGTAGATGCCGCCGTCGGTCTCCCGGGCGATGGCCGAGCCGACGACGTTGACGACGCCGAGGACCCGCGCGCCCTTGCGCTTCAGCTCCTGCACGGCGGCCAGCACGTCGTACGTCTCGCCGGACTGGGAGACGGCGACGTAGAGGGTGTCGGGGTCGACGACCGGGTTGCGGTAGCGGAACTCGCTGGCCGGCTCGGCGTCCGCGGGCACCCGCGCCAGCTCCTCGATCAGCTGCGCGCCGATCATGCCCGCGTGGTACGACGTGCCGCAGCCCAGGATCTTCACCCGGCGCACCGCGCGCGCCTCGCGCGCGTCCAGGTTGAGGCCGCCGAGGTGGACGGTGGAGAACCGGTCCTCGATGCGTCCGCGCAGCACCCGGTCGACGGCGTCGGCCTGCTCGCAGATCTCCTTGTGCATGTACGTGTCGTGGCCGGCCAGGTCGTACGACTCGGGCGACCACTCCACCGTCTCCGGCGCGGGCGAGGTGCGCGAGCCCTCGGTGGTGTACGTGCGGTAGTCGTCGGCCTTGACGGTGGCCATCTCGCCGTCGTCGAGGGTGACGACCTGGCGGGTGTGCGAGACGAGGGCGGCGACGTCGGAGGCGACGAACATCTCGCGCTCGCCGATGCCGAGGACGACCGGCGAGCCGTTGCGGGCGACGACGATGCGGTCGGGGAAGTCGGCGTGCAGCACGGCGATGCCGTACGTGCCCTCCACCAGCTGCAGCGTCTCGCGGACGGCCGCCTCCAGGGTGGTGGCGGCGGAGCGGCCGACGAGGTGGGCCAGGACCTCGGTGTCGGTCTCGGAGGCCAGCTCGACGCCGTCGGCGGCCAGCTTGGCGCGCAGGTCGGCGGCGTTGTCGATGATGCCGTTGTGGACGACGGCGACCTTGCCGGCCTCGTCGAGGTGCGGGTGGGCGTTGGCGTCGCTGGGGACGCCGTGGGTGGCCCAGCGGGTGTGCGCGATGCCCGTGGCGCCGGCGAAGCGCTTGGGCAGCCGGGCCTGGAGGTCCCGTACCCGGCCCTTGGCCTTGACGGTCTTCAGCGCGCCGGAGCGGGCGGCGATGGCCACACCGGCGGAGTCGTAGCCCCGGTACTCCAGTCGCTGGAGCCCTTCGAGCAGCAGGGGCGCCGCGTCGCGCTTGCCGATGTAACCGACGATTCCGCACATATCGTTCGCTTCCTGTCGGGGGGAGGGAGGAGGGTGGGTGGAGCGGCTAGCCGTATACGATGCGGCGCAGCTGACGCCGGGTCAGCTCGGGCGGCGCGACCGCGCGGTGCGCCAGCTCCCGGGCGATCCGGTCGAAGATCTCGTCGTTCACCAGGCCGCCCGCCCGCAGCTCGCGGTGGCGCCGGCGGACGAACGCGGGCGTCGTCTCGTCGAAGTAGGCGAGGACGTCCTGGACGACCCGCGCGGCTTCGCCGCGGCTGAGCGGCGCGCTGCGTATCAGGTGGTCGATGAGGTCCTCGTGCACCCGTTGATAGTGCTTGATGATCTTCCCTTGTGCAAGAAATCTGCCCGGAATCGGGCAGGGATCACTCCTTTCCCGCCACAGACCCCGCGGCGGGCACGGCGGCGGATTGGTCTACACCCCTTGACCGGGAGGGAAGCCGGCGGTACGGCTGGAATGTCCATGTCACCGGCCGGAAGGGACCACCGTGCGACGTCACCGCCCGCGGACTCCCCCGCACCGCTCCCCGCGCTCCCTCGCGCGTCTCGGCGGCGTCCTCCTGCTCGCCCTCGCCGCAGGCGTCGGGGCCGGCGGCTCGGCGCCCCCCGGCGCGGCGCCGCCGGCCGCCGCCGAGCCGGCCGCGCTGGACTCCGTCATCCCCGCCCCCGCCGCCGTCGCCCCCGGCGGCAGCCCGTACGAGATCACCGCGGAGACCGGCATCCGCGTGCCGCCCGGCGACTCCGCCGCGGCCGCCGCCGCCCGCGACGCCGGCACGTACCTGGCCGGCGTGCTGCGCCCCGCGACCGGCTTCGAGCTGCCCGTGGGCAGCAGGTCCGGGGACATCGAGCTGCGCCTGACGGCGAAGCTGAAGAAGGCCGTCGGCCCCGAGGGCTACGAGCTGACCTCCGGCGGCGACGGCGTGGTGATCTCCGCCGCGCGCCCCGCCGGGCTCTTCCACGGCGTGCAGACCCTGCGCCAGCTGCTGCCCCCGCAGGTGGAGGCGGACACCCCGCAGGACGGGCCGTGGCCGGTGGCCGGCGGGCGGATCACCGACAAGCCCCGCTTCGCGTACCGCAGCGCGATGCTCGACGTGGCCCGGCACTTCTTCACCGTCGAGCAGGTCAAGCGCTACATCGACCAGCTCGCGCTGTACAAGTACAACACCCTGCACCTGCACCTCACCGACGACCAGGGCTGGCGGCTGGCGATCGACTCCTGGCCGAACCTCGCCGAGTACGGCGGCAGCACGCAGGTCGGCGGCGGCCCCGGCGGGTACTACACCAAGGACGACTACCGCGAGATCGTCGCGTACGCCGCGAGCCGGCACATGACCGTCGTGCCCGAGGTCGACATGCCCGGCCACACCAACGCCGCCCTCGCCTCGTACGCCGAGCTGAACTGCGACGGCGTCGCCCCGCCCCTCTACACCGGCACGAGCGTCGGCTTCAGCTCGCTGTGCGTGCCCAAGGAGGTCACGTACGACTTCGTGGACGACGTCGTACGCGAGCTGGCCGAGCTGACGCCCGGCCCGTACATCCACATCGGCGGCGACGAGGCCCACTCCACTCCGCACGACGAGTACGTCGCCTTCATGGAGCGGGCGCAGGCGATCGTCGGCGCGTACGGCAAGACCGTGGTCGGCTGGCACCAGCTGGCCGGCGCGCACCCGGTCGAGGGCGCCGTCGCCCAGTACTGGGGCACGACCGGCGGCGAGCAGGAGGTCATCGACGCCGCGAAGGCCGGCACGCCGCTGGTCCTCTCCCCCGCCAACAGGACGTACCTGGACATGAAGTACCACGAGGGGACGCCGCTGGGGCTGAGCTGGGCCGGGTACGTCGAGGTGCGGCAGTCCTACGACTGGGACCCGGGTGCGTACATGCGGGGCGGCGTGCCGGAGAGCGCGATCCTCGGCGTCGAGGCGCCGCTGTGGTCGGAGACCGTCTCCACCAGCGACCACATCGAGTTCATGGCCTTCCCGCGCGCCGCGGGCGCCGCAGAACTGGGCTGGTCCCCGGCCGCGAAGCTCGGCTGGGACGGCTACCGGGACCGGCTGGCGGCGCAGGGGCCCCGGTGGGAGGCGATGGAGATCGACTTCTACCGCTCGGCCCAGGTGCCCTGGGACTAGGCCCGGGAGCACGGCCCGGGAGCAGGAGAGGAGACCTGGCACGGGCCCGCCTCCCCCCGGCGGCTGCCGGTCCGCGGCTGCGGAGCCCGCTGAGGGGAGGCGGTGGGGGGACGGCCCGCACCGCTCGGCACGGCCGGAGGCCCGGAAGCCTCCCCGCCGTCCCGAGGAACGCTACGCACGCTAGTGACCCCGACTCCGGCAATGCGCCCAATAGGGACGCCGGGCGCCAGCCTTAAGGCTCTCTTGAGGAACGCATCGGAGGCGCTTAAACCGCGCGCCCGCACGGGCGCCGCCGGGGCGGGAGGAGCCGCCCCGGCGGCGCGCCGCCGTGCGTGCGGCGGTGACAGGTGTCGCGCAGCCGCCGTCGTCAGCCGCCCAGCTTCACCTCCCGGGGCGTGCCGTTGCTGCCGCTCCAGCTCGCGTTGAAGCCGAAGGAGACAGAACCGCCGTCCGGTACCGCGCCGTTGTACGGCGTGTTACGGCAGCTCACGGTGGACCCGGACTGGGTACAGACGGCGTTCCAGGCGTTCTGGAGGCGCTGTCCGTCGGGGAAGTCCCATTCCACGGTCCAGCCGTCGAGGGCGGCGCCGTCACAGGAGACCCTGACCGTGCCGGTGAAGCCGCCGGGCCACTCGTTGGGCACCGAGTACGCCGCGGTGCACTCCTCCTCCGGGCCCGGGCCGGGCCCGCCGCCCGCGGCGCCGAGGTCGTCGGCGTAGCCGGCGATCCAGGCGAGCGGGGCGTTCCAGTTGATCGTGATCTCGTTGGTGGAGTACGACTCGATGTGGTCGATGTAGCACATCGCCGGCGGGCAGCCCTCCAGCTCCCGCTGGGCCACCGGGTCCTCCAGCTGCGAGTCCGGGCCGCCGGCGATCGAGCCGGGGGCCGGGTTGGGCAGGCTCGGGTCGAGCTGGTTGGCCCAGAACCGGTGGTGCTGGTTCTTCGAGTCCCGCTCGCCGTAGCCGGTGACGTACGACTGGTTCAGCGGGTTGCGGCCCAGCAGGTAGTCCAGGCCGGTGAGCACGGCGTCGCGGTAGCCGGCCTCGCCGGTGAGCCCGTGCGCGGTGGCCAGGACGACCATGTTGTTGAGGACCTGGCTGTTGGAGCCCCAGACGTACCGCCCGCCGTCGGGGGCGTACGGGACGCCGTAGGCGGCGTTCGCGGCGTCGGCCGCGTAGCCGTCGGCGGCGTCGGTGACCATGCCGCGTACGACGCCCAGCTGGGCGTCCGTCAGCCCGCTGTCGACGGTGGCCAGGTCCAGCGCGCCGAGCCCCGCGGTGGCGGCCCACGACATGCCGCCGCTGGGGAAGACCGCCTCGGCGTCGCCGTGCAGCGGCGAGCCGAGCACGTCCTGCAGGTAGGCGTCCTCGCCGGTGGCCAGGTACAGCTCGGCGGCGGCCCAGTAGAACTCGTCGCTCACGTCGCCGTCGCTGTACGCGCCGCCGCCGGTGCCGTCGTTCGGGTCGGCCAGCATGTCGGGGTGCGCCTCGGCCGCGGTGTACGCGGTCCGGGCGGCCGACAGGCAGCGGTCGGCGAACGCGGCCGTCTCGTCATAGTCCTTGTACAGCCGCGCGCACTGCGCGCCGGTGGCGGCGAGGTTGAGCGTCGCGGCGGTGGACGCCGGGTGGAGCTCGCGCGGCTCCGGGTCCTCGTGCGGCAGCAGGGGCAGCCCGGTCCACTGCTCGTCGTGCAGCTTGTGGTGCGCCATGCCGGCCAGCTCCTCGCCCGCGGGCACCTGCATGGACATCAGGAACTCCAGCTGCCAGCGCGCCTCGTCGAGCACGTCGGGCACGCCGTTGCCCTGCTCGGGCACGGCCAGCTTGCCGTCGCCGATCGGCTCGGCGTCGGCGCCGTCGGTGGTCAGCGTGCGCTCGTACACGCTCATCACCTGGGCGGCGGCGATGCCGCCGTTGACGACGTACTTGCCGTGGTCGCCCGCGTCGTACCAGCCGCCCGCGGCGTCCAGGGTGTAGTCGCAGACCCCGGGCTGGCACGGGACGTCGTCGTCGCCCTGGTTGGGCGCGACGTTCACGTGCCCGGCGGGCCGCGCGTACTCCTCGCCGACCAGGTCGGCGTCGATCTCGATGCCGCTGCGGTTGTGGTAGAAGTACGCGAGCGCGTCGGTGCGCAGCGTGCCGTAGATGTCGTCGCCGATGGTGAACGGCTCGCTGGTCTCGCCGTCGATCGTGACGGTGTAGCCCTCGCCGGCCTCGGTGAAGTCGCCGAAGGCGAAGGTGTGCACGTTCTCCAGCGAGGTCGGGTCGGTGCCCGCGGGCACGGTGGTGCCGCTCGCCTTCTCGGTGCCGTCGGCGGCGTTCAGGGTCCAGGTCAGCGGGTCGGTGGCGTCGGTGACGAAGGTGCCGTTCTTCGGCCCCTCGGTGAGGTAGCCGACCTGGTTGACGCGCACCGGCGAGCCGGTGTCCGGGTCGTACGGGGGCCGTTCGGCGCCGCCGCGCAGCGAGACGTCGTCGACGCAGAAGGTGTACGCCGTGTCGCTGCCGCCGATCTGGAAGGCGAGCTGGGCGGCCTCGTCCCCGGCGGTGGCGGTGAAGATGTGCTCGAAGCTCTGCGCGGTGTCGGTGATCTGGTCCGCGGAGGCGAAGAACTGAGCCCACGGCTCCACGGCCTGCTGCACGTTGGTGCGGATGGTCACGGGTGTGCTGGCGGTGGCGGTGTAGCGCAGGGCGTAGGTCTCGCCGGCTTCGATGGGCAGGTCGTTCTGGCCCACGATGGCGTCCCACGGATTGGCGGTGCCGGCGGGCACGTCGGCGCAGAGCTGCCCGTCGACCACGGTGGCGGGGTTGTCCTCCGTCCACCACCAGGGGTCGGTGCCGGCCGCGCTGAAGTCGCCGTTGACGATCAGCTCGGGGCCCTCGTCGGCCGCGGCGGCGCCGCCGGGCGCGGCGAGCGCTCCGGCGACCAGCGCGGCGGCGAGGGCACGGGGTATGTGCCGTCTCACGGAAGGCGTCCTTTCGGATGGGGGGTGTGGGGGAGGCGGGGCGCGGCCGCACCCCTCGTCGTCACGGCCGCGCCCCTCGCGGCGGGATCAACCCGCGGTCCTGCCGCGGCCGGTGCGTACCACGGGACTTTCGACGGCGTACGCACCGGCCGCGCGCCGGTGTCAGGGCTCCGTGCCCCACACCGGCTGCCCGGCGACGTACGCGACGACTCGGGGCGCGTCGGTGTACGTGCCGGAGGCGGTGCGGCTGTAGTCGTCCGACTCGTCGAAGGCGGACCAGTCGGTCTTGTTCAGCCGCATCTGGATGTCGCCGGTGGAGGCGCCGGCGGCGAGGCTGCCGGCGCCGGCGGTGAAGCCGACCTCCAGGTAGTGTGTGGCGCCCGGCGTGCCGCCGCCGGCCGCGACCACGCGGTGGGTGATGTTGGAGGCGCCGAGCTGGGCGTAGTCGCAGTGGGTGCCGTAGTCGGCCGAGCCGGACTCGCCGCTGAACCAGTAGCGCACGGTCAGCGTCGACAGGCTCAGCGCGCCCCCGCCGGTGTTGACGATCCGCAGGCCCGGCTTGATCTGGTTGTCGGTGGCGTTCTGGTCGTTGTTGCGGTATTCGACCCGCACCGCGCCGGTGCCGGTGCCGGCCTCGGTCGTCGCCTCCACCGCGGCCGACGGCTGCGAGGCGTTGCCCGCCGCGTCCCGGGCGGCGACCGCGTACGAGTACGTGGTCTCGGCGGCGAGCCCGGAGTCGGTGAAGGACGTCGTGGACGTGCTGCCGACGGGCGTGCCGTCGCGGTACACGTCGTACGCCGTCACCCGCGTGTCGTCCGTCGAGGCGTTCCACGCGAGCGCGACGCTGCTCCGAGTGGTGCCGGTGACCCGCAGCCCGCCCGGGACGGTCGGCGGCTCGGTGTCGTCGCCGGGGCCGCCGGGGGTCTCGCCGCCGAGCAGTTCGCCGTAGGCGGCGAGGGCGAGCGCGAGGGCGGCCTGGGCCCAGAAGCGGTGGTACGTGAACACCGGCGCGGCGCCGCCGTCGAGGTACGTCTGCACCTTCTCCCAGTCCGGGTCGTCCCGGTACCAGGGGCGCAGGCCGACGAAGGTGACGCCGGGCTCGATCGTGTCGCCGTACGGGGAGGTGCCGGACCAGCCGGCGGGCACGTACACCTCGTCGTCGAACCGGTCGTAGTCGCGGCGCGTCTCGGGGACGGCGACGCCCTTGTCGTCGGCGTGCGCGGCCATGGCGTCGAGCAGCGCCTTGGCCAGCGCGGCGGCGTCGGCGTCCTCGGCCCCGGCGGCGTAGTACACGAGCGTCATGGCCAGCGCGGCGCCGACGCCGACGTCGTCGCCGTAGTCCTCGACGTCCACGTGCAGGCCGGCGTTGTCCCCGGGGTTCGCGGCGTTCCAGGTGTCGGGGGCGCCGGTCCACCGCAGGGTGGCGGGGAAGCGGTAGCTGCCGTCGGCGCCGACGGTGGTCTCGGCGGAGGCCCAGGCGACCCATTTGGTGAGGATCGCCTCGGCGTCGGCGTTGCCGGTGGCGTGGTAGTACTGCGCGACACGCTCCATGCCCCAGACCTGGAAGCCGAACCAGTTGTTGCTGGGCGGGTCGTGGTAGACGGGCTGCCAGTCGTACGGCATGCCGTAGAAGGTCGGCGTGCCGGCCGGCGGGACGCCGTACGCGCCACCCCAGCTGTTGGTGCAGCCGCCGGCGAGCGCGCCCTCGGTGGACTGCAGCCAGCGCAGGAACTCCAGCTGCCGGGTGAGGGACTTGGCCCAGTCGCCCTGCGCGGAGGGGGACTCGGGGATCAGCTCGGGGACGGTGGACAGCGCCCAGGCGGCGAAGGGGTTCTGGTAGCCCTGGTGGGAGGCGCCGTCGCCGATGCGCCAGGCCCAGCCGCCGCCGTCGCCGGTGGAGCCGCCCCAGGCGTAGTACCAGGACAGCAGGTAGTGCTGGGAGCTGCGCCCGGAGCCCGCGGGGCAGCCGGTGGGGCTGTCGCAGTCGCCGATCTGCTTGAAGTACTTGTCGAACATGGCGTAGCGCAGGTAGTCGCCCATCTTCGCGGCGCGCGCGACGGACTCCGTCACCTGGCTCTCGTTGCCCTGCGCCCGCGCCCAGGTCAGCGCCCAGTACGCGGCCTGCACGGCGCGCGCGTCGGCGTCGGGCGCGTTGGTGTACTTCCACTGCCGGGCGTAGGAGGCGTCGTCGACGAAGAGGTCGAGGTAGCCGTTGGGGCCGCCGAACTCGAAGAGGTCGGTGGTGGGCTGCGGGATGGTCTCCCAGACCGACTCCTGGGAGCCGCGCTGGTAGCTGTTGATGAAGGACGCGCCGGGGCCGGGCCCGTTCTGGCCGCCGGTGCCGGGGGTGTTCCCGTAGCCGTAGGTGTTGTCCAGGTCCATCAGCCAGTGCATGCCGTAGACGTCCATCGTCCCGTACGTCGCGGCCAGTTCGGTGGCGATGGGGTCCTGCCCGACGGGCACGTCGGGGTCGAGCTGGGACGGGTAGGCGGAGACCTCGGGGTGCTCGGGCGCGTAGGTGGCGGGCGAGCCCGGCTGGTAGGAGCCGCTGCTGGCCTGGTCGGCGTGGGACGGGATGATGGAGCGCTCGGCGGTCTCCCAGGCGCCGTTGAACGGGCCCCAGTCGCCGGTGACCCGGCCGTAGGCGGCCTCCAGCCAGATCCAGAAGCTGAACGCCTCCGAGGTGGTCTGGTGCCCGTGGTCGGGCGCCTCGACCATCAGCGTCTCGATGCTGTGGTACGGGATGCCGTCGGGGCTGAAGTACCCGTTGGCGGGGTCCTTGATCTTGTCGTACTGGGCGAGGAAGGCGTCCGTGTACGGGGTGGCGGCGACGGCCTTCGCACCGCTGTTCGAGGGTGCCTCGGCGGCGTGGGCGGTAGCGCCGGCCAGGGCCTGGCCGGCGCCGAGGGCGACGAGCGCCCCGCCGGTGGCGGCGGTGAACGATCTTCGTGACAACCGTGCGGGCTCGTCGGGAGTGCGGGGTGCGTGCACGAATCCTCCTGGAAGGTGTTCGGGCGTGCGGACTCGCGAGCGGACGGCGTGGGGGGACAGCCGGGCCGGACGCACGGGGCCTTTGTGCGCCCGGCCCGGCTGAGCAGACCGGACGGGGGGGCTGGGACACCCCCGTCCTCGCCTCGCGGAAGGGAGAGGTGCAAGACTTGAAGTGTGGGAGCGCTCCCAATCTCCCTAAGGGTTATGCACCTGTCAAGGCTTCGGACAGAAGTCGGCCCGGTAACAGGGCGGTTGCCGGGACGGCCCGGGCGGCCGCGCGCACGCGTACGCGGGCGGGCCCGGGAGACCCCGGCCCGCCCGCATCCGTTTCGGCCTCGGCGCCCCCCACGGCCCGCCGACGCCCCGGGCTCACCCCGAGGCGCGCACCACCAGCTCCGTCGGCAGCACCACGTGCCGCCCCTCCGCGCCGTCGCTGGCGTCGATGCCCTCCAGCAGCACCCGCACCATGGCCCGGCCCATCTCCTCGGTGGGCTGCCGGACGCTGGTGAGCGCCGGGTCGGTGTGCCGGGCCACCGGCGAGTCCTCGAAGCCGACGACCGCCACCTCGTCCGGCACCGCGCGGCCCGCGGCGCGCAGCACCTGCAGCGCGCCCGCCGCCATCACGTCGGAGGCGGCGAAGACCGCGTCCAGCGCGGGCCGGCGCTCCAGCAGCTCCTCCATCGCCCGCCGGCCACCCTCCTCGGTGAAGTCGCCGACCGCTACCAGCCCGGGGTCCTCCTCGCGGCCGGCCGCCTTCAACGCCTGACGATATCCGGCCAGCCGGCAGCTGGCGACGTACATGTCAGAAGGGCCGGTAATGGTCGCGATCGCGCCGCGCTCGCGGCCTATCAGGTGCTCGACGGCCGCCTGCGCGCCGCCGGTGTTGTCCGAGTCGACGTACGGCACGGCCTCGCTCGCCGCCCGCCGGCCGTTGAGCACCGCGGGCAGCCCCATGGCGGCCAGCATCTCCGGCAGCGGGTCGCCCTCGTGCACGGAGACCAGCAGCACCCCGTCGACCCGGTCGGCGCTCAGATACGCCGCCAGCCGCTCCCGTTCCCGGGGCGAGCGGATGAGCGTCAGCAGCAGCTGCTTGTCGGTCTCCGCCAGCTCGGCGCTCACCCCCCGGACGATGTCCGAGAAGTACGGCTCGGAGAACAGCCGGGTCTCGGGCTCCGGGATCACCAGCGCGACCGCGTCCGCGCTGCCGGCCGCCAGCGCCCGCGCCGCACGGTTGGGCACGTACCCCAGCTCCGCGACCGCTCGCTCGACGGCCGCCCGCGCCTGCTCGCTGACCTGGTCCGATCCGTTGATCACCCGGGACACCGTCCCCCTGCCCACACCGGCTCGCGCGGCGACCTGCTCAAGCGTCGGTCTCCCACCGCGCCCGCCGCGCGCCACCGGCGTCCGCCGATCCCTGACCGCCATTCCACCCTCCCGCGTTATGGCTGTCTGCTGACTGTCCGATTCTCGCCCCCGCCTCCGGTCCACGGGCTGCGCCGAAGCTAACAGCCCCGTAACGGCGCGCGGTCGAGATGTTCGGTCCCTTGACACCCCCTCGCCGACGGGCCACCCTTCAACCAATCACTTCTGGGAGCGCTCCCACTCTACTCGACCCATTGAGAACCCGCACGACAAAGCCCGCCCGAGCCGCCGGTCCGAATCCCCCTCGTACACCTCCGGCAGGTGCGGCACGCGTCAGGGCGCAAGGAGGATGCAGTGCGCAGTTACCGCACCACCCGACGGGCCGTGGGCCTTTTGGCCGCAGCCGTTCTGGGCACCGGGTTGCTCAGCGCGTGCGCGAGCGATGACGACGACGGCGGTTCGGACACCGACTCCGGCGACGGGGGCGGCGGCAAGACCACCATCACGATGGGGCTCTTCGGCACCTTCGGCTTCAAGGAGGCCGGGCTCTACAAGGAGTACGAGAAGCTCAACCCGGACATCAAGATCAAAGAAGATGTCATCGAGCGGAACGAGAACTACTACCCTGCCCTCCTCAACCACCTGACGAGCAACAGCGGTCTGGCCGACGTCCAGGCCGTCGAGGTCGCCAACATCGCCGAGGTGGTCGACACCCAGGCCGACCGGTTCATGGACCTCGGCAAGGTCGAGGGCGTCTCCGAGGACGCCTTCCTGGACTGGAAGTGGCAGCAGGCCACCGCCGACGACGGCAAGACCATCGGCCTCGGCACCGACGTCGGCCCCATGGCCATCTGCTACCGCAAGGACCACTTCGAGGAGGCCGGTCTGCCCACCGACCGCGAGGAGGTCGCGAAGCTCTGGGAGGGCGACTGGGAGAAGTTCCTCGACGCCGGCCGGGACTTCAAGGAGAACGGCCCTGAGGGCGTCGCCTGGGTGGACTCCGCCGACGCCGTGTACGACGGCGCCATCGCCTCCAGCGAGGGCAAGTACTACAACGAAGACGGCGACGTCATCTACAAGGAGAGCCCGGACGTCGCGGCCGCCTGGGACATCGCCGCCGCCGCCGCCGAGGAGAAGCTCACCGGCAATCTCCAGCAGTTCACCAAGCAGTGGGACCAGGCGATGAGCAACGGCGACTTCGCCACCATCTCCTGCCCCGCGTGGATGCTCGGCTACATCCAGGAGAAGGGCGGCAGCAAGTCCGAGGGCAAGTGGGACGTGGCCCGGTCGCCCATGCCCGGCAACTGGGGCGGCTCCTTCCTCGGCGTGCCCGAGTCCGGTGACAACAAGGACGAGGCCGCCAAGCTGGTCGCCTGGCTGACCGCTCCCGAGCAGCAGGCCAAGCTCTTCGCCGAGCGCGGCAACTTCCCGAGCGCCCCGCCGGCGTACGACATGGACGCGGTCAAGACCGCGACCAACCCGTACTTCGGCGACGCTCCGATCGGGGAGCTGTTCTCCGCCTCCGCCCAGGAGATCCCGGTGCAGACGATCGGCCCGAAGGACCAGATCATCGACCAGAACATCGGCAACGGTCTCCAGCTGATCGAGCAGGGCAAGGAGGACCCCGACGGCGCCTGGGACGAAGCCGTCAACGCCGCGGACAACGCTCTGGATCAGTGAGACAACCTGCTATGACGCAGACCGGTACGCCCGTGGACGCGCCCCCCTCAGCCGAGGGGGGCGCGGCCCCGAAACGGGCCGCTCCCGACGACCGGCGGCAGAAGTGGCGCAGCCGCCGCTACCGGTGGGACGCCAAGTTCAGCCCGTACGCCTTCATCTCGCCGTTCTTCCTGTTCTTCGGCGCCTTCGGACTCTTCCCGCTGCTCTACACCGCCTGGGCCTCGCTGCACCGGGTGGAGCTGACCGCGCCCACCGACATGGAGTGGGCGGGCCTGCACAACTACACGCGGCTGCTTGAGGACGACTTCTTCTGGAACTCGCTGTGGGTCACGTTCACCCTCGCGGTGCTCTCCACGGTCCCGCAGCTGCTCATGGCGATGGGCCTCGCGCACCTCCTCAACTACAAGATGCGCGCCGCCTCCCTCTTCCGGGTGGCGATGCTCGCGCCGTACGCCACCAGCGTGGCGGCGGCGACGCTGGTGTTCGCGATGCTCTACGGCCGCGACTACGGGATGATCAACTGGTTCTTCGGCCTGTTCGGCGTGGACGAGATCGACTGGAAGAGCGGCAGCTGGACCTCGAAGCTCGCCATCTCCACGATCGTGATCTGGCGCTGGACCGGCTACAACACCCTGATCTACCTGGCCGCCATGCAGGCGGTCCCGCAGGACCTCTACGAGTCCGCGTCGCTCGACGGCGCCTCCCGCTGGAAGCAGTTCCGCTACGTCACCATCCCCTCCCTGCGGCCCACGATCCTGTTCACCGTCGTGGTCTCGACGATCGGCTCGGTCCAGCTCTTCGGCGAACCGCTGCTGTTCGAGGAGGGCGCGGGCGCGTCCGGCGGCGCGGACCACCAGTTCCAGACCCTCGGGCTCTACCTGTACGAACAGGGCTGGCGCAACCTGCATCTCGGCCGCGCCGCCGCCATCGCCTGGGTGATGTTCCTGATCCTGGTGGTGATCGGCATCGTCTTCGGCCTGATCTCCCGCCGCCTGCGGAAGAGCTGAAGGGAAGCTCATGGCACTGTTGACGAAAGCCGCCTGGGAAATGGACCGGAAGGACCCCGGCAAGCGCCGGCGGCGCGGTCCGAAGGCCGGGGAGGCCGGCGGCCAGCAGCATGCGGGCAAGCTGACGTACGCCGTCCTGCTGCTCTTCACCGCGATCTCGCTCTTCCCGCTGATCTGGACCGCCGTCGCCGCGTCCCGCACCAACGAGCGGCTGGCGGAGACCCCGCCGCCGATGTGGTTCGGCGGCAACCTCTTCTCGAACATGGAGACCGCCTGGTCCGATGCGAACATGGGCCTCGCGCTGTTCAACACCACGATCGTGGCCGGGTCGATCGCCGCGGGCACCGTGCTCTTCGGCACGCTGGCCGGCTTCGCCTTCGCCAAGCTGCGGTTCCGCTTCAAGAACATGCTGATGCTGCTGGTGATCGGCACGATGATGGTGCCGCCGCAGCTGAGCGTGGTGCCGCTGTACATGGCGATCGCGAAGCTGGAGTGGATCGACCAGCTGCAGTCGGTGATCCTGCCGTTCATCGTCAGCGCCTTCGGCGTGTTCTTCATGCGGCAGTACCTGATCCAGGCGCTGCCCACCGAGCTGATCGAGGCCGCCCGGGTGGACGGCGCGAGCAGCGTGCGGGTCATCTGGCACGTGGTCTTCCCCGCCGCCCGGCCCGCGATGGCCGTGCTGGGGATGCTGACGTTCGTGATGGCCTGGAACGAGTTCTTCTGGCCGATCATCGCGCTCACCCAGGAGAACCCGACCGTGCAGGTGGCACTCACCAGCCTCGGCCGCGGGTACATCCCCGACCAGTCGGTCATCATGGCCGGCGCACTGCTGGGCACCCTGCCGCTGCTGCTGCTCCTGCTGCTGTTCGGCCGGCAGATCGTCGGCGGCATCATGCACGGCGCGGTCAAGGGCTGAGCGGCCGTGGACCGTTCACCCCACGGCCGTCCGGGCCGGGCACCGCCCGAAGCCCGGCCGACCTGACCGACCCCCGTTGTCCACGACGTTCGCCACCTGCCGAGATTGGGAGCGCTCCCAGATGTCCGATACCACCGCCACCTTCCCCGAGGGCTTCCTGTGGGGCACGGCCACCGCCGCATACCAGATCGAGGGAGCCGCCCGGGAGGACGGCCGGACCCCCTCCATCTGGGACACCTTCTCCCACACGCCCGGGAAGACCGCCGGCGGCGACACCGGAGACGTCGCCGTCGACCACTACCACCGGCGCACCGAGGACGTGCGGCTGATGGCCGGGCTCGGCGTGAAGGCGTACCGCTTCTCGGTCTCCTGGCCGCGCGTCCAGCCCACCGGCCGCGGCCCCGCCGTGCAGCGCGGCCTCGACTTCTACCGCGGGCTCGCCGACGAGCTGCTGGAGGCCGGCATCAAGCCGGTGCTCACGCTCTACCACTGGGACCTGCCGCAGGAGCTGGAGACCGCGGGCGGCTGGCCGGAGCGCGACACCGCGCACCGGTTCGCGGACTACGCCCGCCTCGTCGGCGACGCCCTCGGCGACCGGGTGGAGATGTGGACCACGCTGAACGAGCCGTGGTGCAGCGCGTTCCTCGGGTACGCGGCCGGGGTGCACGCCCCCGGCCGCACCGACCCCGCGGCCGCGCTGCGCGCCGCGCACCACCTCAACCTCGCCCACGGGCTCGCCGTGGACGCGCTCCGGACCGAGCTGCCGGCCCGCGCCCAGATCTCCGTGAGCCTCAACCCCGCGGTCGTACGCCCGCGCACGGACTCCGAGGCGGACCGGGACGCGGCCCGCCGGATCGACGCGCTCGCCACCCGCATCTTCACCGGCCCGATGCTCGACGGCGCGTACCCGCCGGACCTCCTCGACGACACCGCGCGGCTGACGGACTGGTCGTTCGTACGGGACGGGGACGTGGCGCTCATCCGCCGGCCGCTGGACTCGATCGGCCTGAACTACTACACGCCCACCGTCGTCTCCGCCGCCGACGGCGACGCCCCGCCCGAGCGGGCGGACGGCCACGGCGGCGGCGCGTCGCCCTGGCCGGCCGCGGACCACGTCGCCTTCCACCAGCCGCCGGGCGAGCGCACCGCGATGGGCTGGACCGTCGACCCGACGGGCCTGACGGACCTGCTGCTGCGGTTCTCGGCGGACGCACCTGACCTGCCGCTCTACATCACCGAGAACGGCGCCGCGTACGACGACAAGCCGGAGCCCGACGGCTCGGTCCACGACCCGGACCGCATCGCGTACCTGCACGGGCACATCGGCGCGGTGCACCGCGCGATGCGGGAGGGCGCGGACGTGCGGGGCTACTTCCTGTGGTCGCTGCTGGACAACTTCGAGTGGGCGTACGGCTACGCCAAGCGGTTCGGCGCGGTGCACGTGGACTACACGACGCAGGCGCGCACCCCGAAGTCCAGCGCGAACTGGTACGCGGACCTGATCCGCACGGGCGCGCTGCCGGCGCCCGGCCTCTGACGGACGGCGCACCGCCCGCAGACCGGTGCCCGCCGAACCGGCGACCGGTGGGCACCACCGGGGAGGGCCCGGCCGTCGGAGCCCGGACTTCGGGCCGCCGCGTGACGGGCGGGGGCCCGAGGGCCGGCGCGACGGCCGGCGCCTTTCAGGGGCGGGGACCGCCGCCCGCGCTACGCGCGCCGCGCACCCGCGCCCGCGCCCGCGGCGGTTCCCGGCCCCGTCCCCGTCCCCGTCCCCGTCCCCGTGGCGCCCGCGCCCTCCGCCGCCCGGCCGCGCCGCCGCCGCACCTTCGAGCGCCGGGGGCGCTCGCCGTCCGCGGCCGGCCCGGTGCGCAGCGCCAGCCAGAGCCGTACCTCCGCACCGCCCAGCACCGAGCGGCCGATCCGCACGTCCCCGCCGGTCGACTCGGCGACCCGCCGCACGATGTCCAGGCCCAGCCCCGTCGACCCCGGCCCGCCCTGCCCCCGCCCGCGGGTCAGCGCCGTAGCGGGGTCGGGGATGCCGGGGCCGGCGTCGGAGGCGAGCACGATGACGGCGTCGCCGGCGTGGTGCACGTCGACGGAGAAGGCCGTGCCCTCCGGGGTGTGCCGGAAGACGTTGCCGACGAGCGCGTCGATCGCGGCGACCAGCTCGGCGCGGGCGACCGGCACCTGCGCCGGCCGGTCCGCCCCGGCCAGCCGCACGGGCCGCCGCTCGTCCTCGGCCAGCGCCGACCAGAACTCCATCCGCTCCCTGATGACCGCGGAGACGTCGCAGCCGACCACCGCCGCCGCCCGCTGCCCGGCGGGCCCACCGCGCTGCTCGCGCACGGTGGCGATGATGTGGTCGATCTCGCGCTCCAGCTGGGCCACCGCCTGCCGGGTCTGCTCGGCGGCGCCGCTGTCGCCGAGGGAGGCGGCGTTGAGCCGCAGCACGGTCAGCGGGGTGCGCAGCCGGTGGGAGAGGTCGGCGGCCAGCTCCCGCTCGTTGGCGAGGAGCAGCGCGACCTGGTCGGCCATCGAGTTGAACGCCGCGGCCGCCGAGCGCAGTTCGGACGGCCCGGACTCCTCGACCCGGACGCCGAGCCGCCCCTCCCCCAGGTCGTGCGCGGCGCCCGCGAGCCGGCGCGCGGGCCGTACCATCCGGGTGCCGAGCCGGTCCGCGACGGCGACGGAGCCGGCGACCAGCGCAAGACCGACGCCCCCCAGCACCAGCCACGCCAGCGCCACGCCCTCGGTCAGCTCGCCCGCCGGCACGAACACCTCCACCACCGCGACCCGGCCGCCCTCGACGGCGATGGGCTGCAGCAGCGCGTGCCCGCCGTCGACGGCAACCAGCGACGACGTGCCGGCGCCGGAGGCGCGCTCCACGTCGGCCGCGCCGGCCCGCGGCTCGCCGAGCCGTACCGCGGACATGTCCGCCCCGGTCCCGCGCGGCACGTGCACCGCGATCCGCCCGGCCGCGCCGGCCCGGGTGCTGCCGACCGCGCGCTCCAGCTGCGCGGCGTCGGTGGTGATCGCCAGAGCCGGGCCGATGCCGGCGGCGATCCGCTCGGCGTTGGTCAGCGCCCGGTCGCGCGCCATCTCCTTGACGACGAGCCCCAGCGGCACGGCGAACGCGACCACGACCATCACCGTGACCGCCAGGCAGACCTTCACCAGCGCCCACCTCATGACTGCCCTCGCGACTGCCTCACAGCGGAGGGCTCCCGGGCGGCGGCTCCAGCTTCACGCCGACGCCGCGCAGGGTGTGCAGGTAGCGGGGGTTGGCGGCGGTCTCGCCCAGCTTGCGGCGCAGCCAGGACAGATGGACGTCGATGGTCTGGTCGTCGCCGTACGACTGCCGCCACACCTCGGACAGCAGCTCCCGGCGGGGTACGACCACGCCGGGCTGCCCGGCGAGGAACGCCAGCAGGTCGAACTCGCGGCGGGTCAGGTCCAGTTCCCGGCCGTCCAGCTGCGCGCGGCGCCGCCGCAGGTCGACGGCGAGCCCGCCGACGCGCAGCTCCCGCGGCGGCGGGGCGGCGGCGCGGCCGTGGGCGCGGCGCAGCACGGCGCCGAGGCGCGCCTGCAGGTGCTCGACGGAGAAGGGCTTGACGAGGTAGTCGTCGGCGCCGTCGTTGAGCAGGCGTACGGTCTCGGACTCGTCGTCCCGCGCGGTGGCGACGATCACCGGCACGTCGGTGATGCCGCGGAGCATCTTCAGCGCCTCGGCGCCGTCGAGGTCGGGCAGCCCGAGGTCGAGGATCACGACGTCGAAGCCGTGGTGCGCGACCTCGCGAAGCGCCTCCAGCGCCGTGCCCACGCTGCGCACGGTGTGGGCGGCGTCCGTCAGATGCCTGATCAGCGCGGAGCGCACGAACTGGTCGTCCTCCACCACCAGCACACTTGCCATGCCCGGCAACGTACGCCATCGGCGCGCCGCGCGCCGCCCCCGCGGCCGGCCCGGTGCCGGTCCGGCGGGAGCGCGTGCGTCCGCCGGGGGCGCGCGGGCGGGCGGTTCCGGCGGCCGTGCGGCACGGCGGGGGCGGGTGCGGCAGGATGTGACCGATGCGTCGAAGGTTCGTGCACGCACTGGCGTGGACCCTGGCGACACTGACGGCCGTGACGGTGTCGTGGCTCGGGGTCCGGCTCATGCTGGACAGCACCTCCGACCGGCCGCACGCGGTGCCCCTGTCGGGCGGCGCGCCGTCGGCGCGGGAGTCGTCGGAACCGCCGTCGGTCGGCACGGCCACGGAGCGGCCGCCGCGTCCCTCGCCGACACCGACGCGGACGCCGGATTCGCCGTCCGCCCCGGCGGGTTCGGAGGGGGCGGAGGAGCCGGAGGAGCCGGAGCCTACGGAGAGCCCGGCCGGCGCGGACGGGTCCCGGGCGGCGGGCGAGACCGCGCAGGGCGACCGCCCGGCCGGGAGCGGGGCGGTGGACGTGCAGACGTTTCCGGTGGCCGGCGGGCGGGTGACGTTCGAGATGGCCGGGGGCGCGGCGGAGTTGGTGTCGGCGACGCCGCAGGCCGGGTGGCAGATGCAGATCTGGGAGCAGACGAGCTGGATCCGGGTGGACTTCGTCGCGGGCGACCGGCGGACGTCGGTGATCTGCACCTGGCACGACAGCGCGCCGCGGGTGGAGACGAACGAGTACCCGTCGTGACCCGCGCGCCCGCCCTTCTCCTCAGGAGAAGACCTCCGGCGGCGGCGCCGGCGAGTCCGCCGCCGTGGCGTCCGTCACCGGCCGGGCGCCGGCCGTGAAGTCCCGCAGCCCGCGGCCGTGTTCGACGCGGCCGGGGTGCGGGTCGGTGGCAGCCCGGCGGGTCAGCTCGGCGACCGGCAGCGGGACGGCGGAGGCGAGGAGCACGGCGTTGCCGAAGCGCCGGCCGCGCCAGACGGCCGGGGCGGCGGTGACGCACAGCTCCGGGAAGACCGCGGCGGCGGTGGCGGTCTGCGCCCGCAGGTACGCCAGCGGCGGCCCGTCGGCGAGGTTCGCGGCGTAGCGGCCGGCGGGGCCCAGCACCCTGCGCACCTCGCCCAGGAACTCCGTGCTCGTCAGGTGCGCGGGCGTGCGCGCGCCGCGGAAGACGTCCCCGACGACCAGGTCCGCCCAGCCGTCCGGCACCCGGGCGAGCACCGCGCGGGCGTCGCCGGTCCGCACCCGGATCCGCGCCCGCTCGGGCAGCGGCAGTTCGGCGCGGACCAGCGCGGTGAGCCGGCCGTCGACCTCGACGGCCTGCTGGACGGAGCGGGGGCGGGTGGCGGCGACGTAGCGCGGCAGGGTCAGCGCGCCGCCGCCGAGGTGCAGCACCCGCACCGGGCGGCCGGGCGGGGCGGCGAGGTCGACGGCGTGGCCGAGGCGGCGCTGGTACTCGAACTCCAGGTGCGTCGGGTCGTCGAGGTCGACGTGGGACTGCGGGGCGCCGTCGAGGAGCAGCACCCAGCCGCGCGGGCGGTCGGGGTCGGGGCGCAGTTCCGCGGTGCCGCCGTCCACCTCCGCCACGACGGGGCTGCGCCCGCCGCGCGACCTCTGCCTGGCCACCCGCCCAGTATCCCCCGCCCCAGCGGGGGCCGCCGGGCGGGTGCGCTTCTCAGAAGCGCTCCGCCGCCTCGATCGTACGGGCCGCCTCGCACAGCGCCGCCGCCAGCAGCACCGGGTCCGTCACCGGCGCCGCGTCCTGCGGCGGCACCAGCCAGTGGGTCCCGGCCACCGGCGGTGCGGACGGCCCGCGGTGCAGCGTCGGGGTGCACGCGCTGCCCGGCAGGTCCCAGCGCTCCGCCGTGCCGGGCGGCACGAGGAAGCCCAGGGTGTCGACCCCGCCGTCGTGCAGCACGGGCCCGACGGCCGTGCGCAGCCGGAGGATGTCGACCGCTTCGAGACCGTGTCTGGCCGGGACGGTGACCAGGTCACACGGGTCCGCGGCGGCCCTCGTACCGACAGTGGCCTCCCCGCCGGTGTCCGGCACAGGAACCCCTCCTCATCCAGTCCCCGTCGTCGATCCCCCGGTCCTCTCCACATCCAACGCGCCGACCGCGTCAACGGCACGGCGTGCGGTCGACGCAAAGGATGGCGGTTTATAGCGGATCGGCGGCTCCGGGTCCCCCATATCGGCAGACTCTCCGTGGCGGCGCACGCACCGTGGGTACGGTCGCGCCGTTGCAGACCGTCAGTTGCCGAGCGACACGAGCCCCCTCAGGGAGGACAGCGGACGTGGCCGCCCCACCCGAACGATCGCGCCGCAACACCGCCTTCCGCGAACTGCGCGGCACCCGCTCCCCCGGCGAGTTCGCCGCGGCGGTGCGGCGGGCCGCGCGGGAGATCGGCGAGCAGGTCTCCTGTGACGCGCGCTACGTGGGCCGCGTCGAGTCCGGCGAGATCCGGTGTCCCAACTACGCGTACGAGCGCGTGTTCCTGCACATGTTCCCGGGCCGCACGCTGGCGGACCTCGGCTTCGAGCCGCGGGAGGCGGTACGCGGCCGGAGGGCGCGAAGTTCCGGAGGCGCACCCCCGTGCGCATCCGTGCGCCCCGCCCGGGCCCGTACCGCCGAGTTCCCCGAGGCGGCGGTGGCGGAGGCGGTCCGCCGCATCCGGCTGCACGACGACCGGCACGGCGCCGACGACCTCTACGCCCGCGCCGGCCGGACGCTGCACACCGCCCGCGCCCTGCTCCCGGAGGCCGCCCTGCGCCCCGGTGCGGGCGCCGGGCTGCACAGCGCCGCCGGCGAGCTGGCCATCTCCGTCGGCTGGCTGGCGCACGACTCCGGCCGCTACGCCGACGCCCGCTCCCACTACGCCGAGGCCCTCGCCACCGCCCGGCTCGCCGACGACCCGGCCCTGGAGGCGCACGTCTTCTCCAACACCGCCTTCCTGGCCCGCGACACCGGCCGCCCGCACGAGGCCGTACGCGCCGCCCAGGCCGGCCGCCGCGCCGCCGCCGCGCTCGGCTCCGACCGGCTGCGCTCGCTGCTGGCCGCCCGCGAAGCCGGCGGCTGGGCGCTGCTCGGCGACCGCGCCGCGACCCACGAGGCGCTGGCCGCCGCCCGCGACCTGTTCGACCGGGGCGCGGCGGACGAGGGCCCGGAGTGGATGTCGTTCTACGGCGAGGCCGAGCTGACCGGCCTGGAGGCACAGTGCTGGGCGGCGCTCGGCGAGCACCCCCGCGCCGTCGAGTGCGCCCGCGGCGCCGTACTCCTGCAGGACCCGCACTTCGCCCGCAACACCGCCCTGTTCACCGCGGAGCTGGCCGACAACCTCGCCGCCGCCGGCCGCCCCGACGAGGCGGCCGCGGCGGCCGGCCGCGCGCTCACGCTGCTCGACGCGGTACGGTCGGCGCGGGTACGGGCCATGCTCGACGGCACCGCGGACCGGCTGCGGCGCTGGTCCGGCACCGCCGAGGTGGACGTCTTCCTGACGCGCATGAGACCGGTTTCCGCCTGATCGGGCGGAGCGGGGCAACCTTTCCGGATCATTCCGCGTCTTTCTGGCTCCCGCCACCGTTCGGTGGGCGGGATATACACCGTGCGGTGGGCTGACGTACACCGTACGGTTGACCGTGGGCCACGTGGGGCGGCCCGCAGCGGGGAAGCGGAGACGGAGAGCCGGACCATGCGAGTGAGGCAGCGTTGGTGGACGGAGCTGATGCTCCTCGTCGTGGTCTACGTGGCGTACTCGGCCGGCAGACTGCTCGCCCGCGGAGACGTCACCACGGCCGTCGACAACGGCCTGGCGCTGCTCGACATCGAGAAGACCCTGCACATCAACTTCGAAGACCCGCTGAACAGACTCTTCACCGCCCACGCGGCGATCGGCGTCCCCGCCGACTTCATCTACGCCTCGCTGCACTACCTCGTCACGCCCGTGGTCCTGGTGTGGGTGTGGCTGCGCCACCGCGTGGACTACCGGCGCTACCGCACCTGGCTGCTGCTCTCCACCCTGGTGGCCCTCGTCGGCTTCGTCCTCATGCCCACCTGCCCGCCGCGGCTGCTGGACCCGGCGTACGGGTTCGTCGACACGATGGCGCAGTACTCGTCGTACGGCTGGTGGGGCGGCGAGGCGAGCGCGCCGCGCGGGTTCGGCGGGCTGACCAACCAGTACGCGGCGATGCCGAGCCTCCACGTGGGCTGGGCACTGTGGTGCGCGGTGGTGCTGTGGCGGCTCGCGCCGCACACCCCGGTGCGGCTGCTGGGCGTCGCGTACCCGCTCGTCACCACCATCGTGGTGATGGGCACCGCCAACCACTACTTCCTCGACGCCGTCGCCGGCGCCGCCGTCATGGGCCTCGGCTGGCTGCTGCTGCGCCCGTCGCTGCGGATCGCCGACGGCGTCCGGCGCCGGGTCCTGCAGCTCGCCGCCCGCGCCGGCAGCCGCGGGACGCCCGCGGGCGGCGGCGTGGTCGCCGCCGGCGGCCCGCGGCCCGACGACGCGGACGACGCCGGGGACCCGGCCGACGACCGCGCCCCGGAGAAGGTCGGCACCGGCGCGGCCGGCACCCCCTCCGGCGACGAACCCGACCCGCCCGCGGTCCCGAGCCCGCGCGCCAGCGACGACGTCCCGGCCCCGGGCGACCCGCCGGCGCCGCCGGGCGGCAGACGGGCACCGGCGGAGCACCGCGGGGGCACGGCGCAGTTGATGTGCCGGAGAATGGCGTACTGAGCACCCGCGGCGGGCGGGACGCGGAACACCCCGCCGCGGCGGTACCCCGGTACGGCTGCCGTGTCGGTGGGGCGTGCCAGACTGCGGCCCGTGGAACGTACGACCGCTACGGGTGACGCGGCCCCCGAACCCGCGCTGCGCCGCCGGCTCGACGCGCTGCGCGGCGCGGACGTGCCGCCGCGCGCCCTGGACGCGCGGGCGCTGGCCGCGCTGGCGGCCAACCCCGGCTGCCGCCGCCGGACGCTGCTGGACGGCGCCGGGATCGACAAGGGCGCGCTCGCCGAGGCGCTGGGCAGACCGGCGCCGTTCGGGCAGTCGCAGTTCGCCTTCGCCCGCGGCAACGCCTTCGAGGCCCGTATCACCGCCGACGACGGCGCCGAGCTGCTGGGCCTGCTCGCCGAGCGCACCGGCGCGGCCCCGCCGGACCCCGCCGCCGTCCGCGTCCCCGACCTCGCCGCCCCCGGCCCCCGCGGGCGCACCGAGCGCACCCGGCTGGCGATCGCCGAGGCGGTGGCGGCCGGCGGCTGGACGCTGCTGCGGCACCCGATGGTCAGCCTGGAGGTCGCGGGCGCCCCGGTCTACCTGGAGCCGGACGCGGCGGTCGTCGGGCCGGACGGCCGCTGCACGGTGGTCGAGATCAAGTCCTTCCCGATCCTCGACGGCTCCGCCGACCCGGCGAAGGTCGGCGGAGCGGCCCGGCAGGCGGCGGTGTACGTGCTGGCGCTGCGGCCGCACTGCGAGGTGCACGACAGCGTGCTGCTGGTGTGCCCGAAGGACTTCTCCAACCAGCCGGTCGCCGAGCCCGTGGACGTACGCAAGCAGCTCGCCGCCACCCGCCGCCAGCTCGCCCGGCTCACCCGCCTCGAAGCGATCGCCGCCGCGCTGCCGGCGGACCTGAGCCTGGACGTGCGCCAGCCGCCGCCGCGGCTCACGGCGGCGGTGGAGGCGGTGGAGGCCGCGTACGCGCCGGAGTGCCTGGCGGCGTGCGAGCTGGCGTTCCACTGCCGCGCGCGGGCGCGGGAGCGCGGGGACGTGACGGCCCTGGGCCGCGGGGTACGCGGCGAGCTGGGCGGTCTGCGCACGGTGGCGGAGGTCGTGGCGGCGGCGTCGGGCGCGCGGGAGCCGGCCGCGGCGCGGCAGGAGCCCGGAGGACCGGAACCGGCCGTGGCGGCCCCGGAAGGCCCGTGGCGGTTCGGCCCCGCGGCCGAACCGGTGGGCTCGGGGAGCCCTGCGGAGCCGGCCGACCCCGCCGTCGCGGGGCTGCGGCGCGCCGCGGCGCTGCGCGCCGAGGCGCTGTCCGCGGCGACGGCCGCCGGCGGCGCAGCCCCGGATGCGGCCCCCGGCACCCCCGAACCCGAACCCGGCACTCCCGGACCCGACGTTCGCGGCTCTGCCGCCCCGGAGCCCGGCGCTTCCGGGCCCGGCGGTCCGCGTTCCGCGCCGGAGGCGGGAGGCGGCGCGTGAGCCTCATGGTCACCCTCGCGCGGGCGGAGGCCGTGGTCGCCGGGCGGGCCACGCCGCTGGCCACGGTCCGGCACCGCCACCTGTCCGACCGGCCGCTCGTCCTCGTACCCATGACCGCGGCCGGTGAGGCCGCCGCCCCGCTCGGCGCGCTCGTCGGCAGCGACCGCGACCGCCCCCGGCTGCTGGTCGTGCCGCAGCCCCGCGACCGCGACCTGCGGTTCGCGTTCCTCGCGGAGCTGGCGGCGGAGGTGCTGCCGTACATCGAGTCCTACACGGAGGACGGCGGCACCGCTGAGCCGCCCGCCGCCGACGGCGGCGCCGAAGACGCCCGGGAGCCCTGCGCCGACGCCGCGCAGCTGCTCGTGCCCAGCCGCGCCGGCGTCGAGTACGTGCGCCTGCTCGGCCGCTCCATGCGCTTCCGCCGCACCGCCGAGGACGACCCCGCCGCCCCGTATCCCGCGCCCCCGCGCGTGCCGCTGCTCGGCCGGTGGCTGTCGCACTACGGCGAACGGGCCCGGGTGCCCGGAGCCGCACTGCTGCTGTCGGCGACCGAGCTGCTCGCCCGGCACTGGGCCACCGGCCAGAGCTCCGTCGAGGACCAGCACCTCGGCGCGCTGCTCGCCTGGATCACCGACGGCGCCGCCGCGGCGGAGCGCGCCGAGTCCGGCCGCGACGCCGACGGGCAGCTGCTCGTGCCCCCGGCCGGCCCGGCCACCGACCCCGCCTTCGACAACCGGCTCCTCGCCCCCGCCGTCGCCCGCTACGACCGCGCCCGGGCCGGCGGCGACCCCGCCGCGGCCCGGGCGGCCGAGGACGCCGTCGCCCGGCTCGTGGAGAGCCGGCTGCGGCCCACGTGGGACGCGGTGTGGCGGTCGTACGACCTGCTGCGCGCCCTGCCCCCGGGCGCTCACGTCCCGGGCCGGTGGCTCGGCGACCGGTGGTCGTTCACCGCCCACCGCGACCGGCTCCGCGCCGGCGAGCCCCCGCAGCCGCGCCGCGACGACGCGGTGACCGCCGCCCGCAAGCTCGCCCAGCGCGAGCGGGCGCTGGCCGAGCTGGACGCCCAGGAGGCGCTGGACGACCCGCTGACGATGGCGGAGCGGCGGCTCGCGGGGCAGGCGTTCGCGTGCCGTACGGAGGCGGTGGTGATGGCGTACTCCGAGGGCCGCCGCCCCATGCCCCGGCCCCTGGTCACCGTCGTCACGGACGACGAACCGCACCTGGAGGAGGGCGCCCGGGTCTACCGCGCGCTGCCCGGCGGGAAGACGCAGCGGGCCCTGGTCGCCGGGTACGGCGGGGGGCGGGTCACGGTGCAGCTGCAGGACGGCATGGGCCGCTCGCGCGCTCCCGCCGAGGGGTCGGTGCCGGAGCCGGGGGACCGGGCGGTGTGGACGCTGTTCGAGCACACCGCCCGCCGCGGCCCGGCGCTGCCGGAGCCGGAGGACACCCCGTGGACCCACGGCAGCCCGCCGGAGCGGGCCGCCGAGGAACCGGACCGGGTGACGGCGGAGGACTTCCTTTGAACCCTCCCCCACGAATGAGGGATTCCTGGCTCACGTTGCCCGGCCGCTCAGCGAACAACCGAGTCTGACACGATCTGCACCAGCCGGGTTAGAACCAGCCCGGTTGACGGAACGTCAAGGAGGACTTGCGTGCTTGGCTCTCGCAACGCGCTGTCCGCCACAGAGCCTACCCGATCCTGGGGTGAGCCGAAGGACGATGACGACCCCGCGGCCGCCGCGCACCTCGCCACCGAGGCCATCCTCCGCGACACCCTCGACGGCCCCTCGCGCGGCGTCCTGGTCGACTCCCCGCCCGGCGCCGGCAAGTCCACCCTCGTCGTCCGCGCCGCCCGCGAACTGGCCGCGGCCGGCCGCCGCCTCGTGCTCGTCGCCCAGACCAACGCGCAGGTCGACGACCTGGTCGACCGGCTCGCCCGGGAGCAGCCCGGCCTGCCCGTGGGCCGGCTGCACAGCAGCGACCCCCGGCCCTACGACCCCGTGCTCGACCGGCACGAGTCCGTGCGCACCGCCACGTCCCTCGCCGACCTCGCCGGGCTCGACGTCGTCGCCTCCACCGCCGCGAAGTGGGCCTTCGTCGCCGCGGCCCGGGCGAAGCAGGGCGACGGGGCCGAGCGCTGGGAGCACGCCATCGTCGACGAGGCGTACCAGATGCGCTCCGACGCGCTGCTGTCCGTCGGCGGGCTCTTCGAGCGCGCGCTGTTCGTCGGCGACCCCGGGCAGCTCGACCCGTTCAGCGCGGTGGGCGCCGAGCAGTGGTCGGGGCTGGCGTGGGACCCGGCGGCCAGCGCGGTGACGACGCTGCTGGCGCACCACCCCGGGCTGCCGCAGCACCGGCTGCCGGTGTCCTGGCGGCTGCCGGCCTCGGCGGCGCCGCTGGTGTCGCGCGCGTTCTACCCGTTCACCCCGTTCCGCAGCGGTACGGGTCCTGCCGGGCGGCGGCTGGCGTTCGCCGGGCGGTCGGACGGCTCGGGCGCCGACCGGGTGGTGGACGAGGCGGCGGCGAGCGGCTGGGGGCTGCTGGAGCTGCCCGCCGCGCACACGCCGCGGACCGACCCGGCGGCGGTGGCGGCGGTCGCGCAGGTCGTACGGCGGCTGCTGGAGCGGCGCGGCACGACGGCGTCGGAGCGCGGCGAGGCGCCGCTGACCGCGGACCGCATCGCGGTGGGCACGGCGCACCGGGACCAGGCCGCGGCGGTGCGCGGCGCGCTCGCGCGGGCCGTACCGGAGCAGGCGGCCGAGGTGACGGTGGACACGGCCAACCGGCTGCAGGGCATGGAGTTCGACGTCACGGTGGTGCTGCACCCGCTGTCCGGGCGGCCGGACGCGACGGCGTTCCACCTGGAGACCGGGCGGCTGTGCGTGCTCGCCTCGCGGCACCGGCACGCGTGCGTCGTGGTGTGCCGGGCGGGGGTGCCGGAGCTGCTGGACGAGCATCCGTCGACGGAGCCGGTGCAGCTGGGCGCGGCGGTGAAGTTCCCGGACGGCTGGGAGGCGCACCAAGCGGTGCTGGCGCACCTCGCGGACCATCGGGTACGGGTGTGAGAGCCGGCGCGCAACCCGCCCGCACGGGCGGTCGTGCCGCCGGGTGCGGCGGCGGGGGAGAATGGGCGCCGGCCCTCAAGGCGAGTGGAGGATCTCTATGACGGAGCCGGACCCGGCCCGGCCGGCGCGTACGGACCGGCGGCCCACGCCGCGCCGCCCCGCCGCACTGCTCTTCGAGCCGCCGCTCGCGGAGCCCGACGCCGAGCACTTCTTCGGCCTGGAGTCGATCGAGGACCCCGGCGAGCTGCTGGCCCGCGCCACCGACCTCACGCTGGCCTTCCGGGCGGCGACGGACCGGGCGGTGGAGTTCCAGGCGATGGCGGCCGCGCAGCTCGCCGACCCCAAGCGCTTCGACCGGCTGACGCCGGCGGCGATCGCGGAGCGGGCGGACTGGACGGAGGACTACGCGCGCCGGATGGTCGAGTTCGGCCGCGACCTCCTGGCGAACGGCGGGACGGCGGCCGCGCCGGACGGGTGACCGCGGCCCGCGGCCCGCGACGCCGGCGCCGCCGCCGGTCCGGGTACGGCGCCCGAATACCGATTTTCGATCTCCGGGGCGCGGGTGCTAAGGTCGTCACCGTCGACAGGCGCCGTTAGCTCAGTTGGTTAGAGCAGCTGACTCTTAATCAGCGGGTCCGGGGTTCGAGTCCCTGACGGCGTACAGCACGCAGGATCGTCGACCCGGGCGCTTTCGGATCTCCGAGAGCGCCCGGTCTGCTTTCCCGGGTGTTCCCGGGTGTTCCGGGGTGTTCCGGGTTCACGGCCCCGCCCCGGGGAGCGCGGCCCGCGGTCAGCCGTGCTTCGCGTCGCGTTCGACCCGTACGTCCCAGCCGCCGGCCGCGGTCCGCCCGCTGACCGTCACGCGCACGCCCTCCCGCTTCAGGCGCAGGCTCTCGCCCTCCCCCAGCGGCGCGTCCGCGAGCGGCGGGTAGACGGACGTGTCGGGGCAGGCCGCGGAGCGCGGATGGCCGTCCACGACCTCGACGGGGCCGCCGCCGGAGTCGGTGCCGGTGTGGACGCGGTAGACGAGGACGCCCTCGGTGCAGGCGTGCCGGTCGTTCCCGTACCGGCCGCGGGCCTCGACGGCGACGGCGCTGGTGGTGCCGGTGGGCACGACCACGAGCCGGATGTCGCGGCGCAGCGCCGCCGCTCCCTTGGCGTCCTCCCCCGGCGCTCCGTGCCCGGGCGCCCCGTTCGCCCCGCTGCCCGCTCCCGCCCCGTGCCGCGCACCCGCCTCGGCCGTACCGCGCGGGGGCGTCCGCGGGCTCGCGGGGGCGGAGAGCGCCTGCAGCGTGAACCGGTCCGACCCGGCGCCGGCGGCGCAGCCGACCTGGTCGCCGCCCAGCCAGCCGAGCTTCCACTTGTGCCAGCCGAAGGGGTCGGGCGCCAGCCCGAACTGGCTGCCCATGAGGTCCCAGTCGCCGACGTGGGTGTCCCAGTCGGCCCGGCCGTCGACGGGGCGGTGGTAGAGGTCGGGGAGGTCGAAGACGTGGCCGGTCTCGTGGGCGAGGACGTTGCGGTCGGGCGGGTGCTGCTCGAAGACGGTCACGATGCGGTGCAGGTCGGTGCCGTCGGCGCGCATCGGGGTTTCGAAGTTGACCACCTTGGTGGCGTCGGAATCCACGCCGGGGGCGTCCGGATCGGCGACGAGGTAGACGACGTCGTAGTCGCCGAAGTCCACTTTCCGGTCGGCCGCGGATATCGCGTCGTTCAGGAACCGGCCGCGTGCCGCCGGGTCCCAGTCGCGGGCGATGCCGTACGACAGGGAGTCCGACGGCATGCGTATCCAGCGCTCGCGCGCGTCCGTGCGGAGCCGGAACCGCCCGTACGAGGCGCGGGCGAAGAACTCGGCGGTGGCCGGGAAGTGGTCCTCGGCCAGCTCTTCCGGGGAGGTGAGCGGCGCGGAGTCGGGGAAGGAGAGAAACACCATCACCGCGTCGAGGGTCTTCTGCGGCCGCGGATAGGCCGGGTTCCAGTCGGCGACCCCCTCGGAGTGGTGGGCGGCGGTGCGCTCCAGCGCGCAGGGGTGGCCGGGCTGGGCACCGACCGGGTCGGCGATGAGGGAGGTGGCCATCACGGCGGACAGCGAAGCGGCCACGGCCGCGGCCCGGTGCAACGCGCGCGACTGGTCCTGTTCCACAGGGGGTATGGATGGGTGGGCCACGTCGACCTCATCGGCTCGGAAGAGTAGGGAACACAGCCCACTTTGTTCGTGTTTGATCCCGCTCGTCCTGTTCCAGTGCCCCACACGGGTGACTCGGATGCCGGACGGGAGGGGACATGAGGAGCATGTGCGGGTAACACAAAGTCACATCTGGTCATTCGCCCGGCAGGAGGCGGCCATGTGCGATCACTCCCGGCCCCATCCGGCTCCGCACTTTCCACACCGCAGCGGCGTCACTGGATCGACACAGCCGGTAGCCCTATGATCGGGCACATTTCCAGCGCTGTGGCTCTGCAGCGGCGGAGCCGAGCGGCCCCCACGGGCGGGAGCGAGCGGTGAGCGTATCTCTCGAAGGGCCGGGCTGCGGGCCCGGGACCTCACTCCAGGCGGTCACGGAACGTCACCTCGCCGCGGGCGCGCCCGTGGACGACTTCCGCGCCGCCTTCGAGGGGGCCCAGCTGGCGATGGCCGTCGTGGGCGGCGACGGTCTCGTACGGGCCGCCAACAGCCGGATGCTGGAGCTGGTCGGCGCCGGCGAGGCGGGGCTGGCCGGCGCCTCGGCGGCGGAGCTGACCGGGCTGCGCGACGAGCCGTGGAGCTGGGCCGGCTTCGTGGACGTGCTGCAGGGCAGGCGTGCCTCGCTGCGCTGCACCCGGCGGATGAAGGACGCGAGCGGGCGCTCGCTGTCCGTCGAGATGACCCTCACGCCGCTGGCCGGCGGCCGGGCGCTGCTGTCACTGACGGACGTCACCGAGCAGCGCGAGCTGCGCGCGAAGCTGCGCCACCTGAAGATGCACGACCCGGTGACCCGGCTGCCGAACCGGGAGCTGTTCTTCGAGCGGCTCACCGGCGCGCTGCAGGAGGCCCGGCAGGCGGCGGAGCCCGGCGCCGAGCACGGCGGCGCGGGCCGGGACGACGGGCAGGGCCGCTCGCGGCCGCACGCGGGCGCGCGCGGGGCGCCGGGCCGCGTCGGGCTCGCGTACCTCGACCTGGACGGCTTCAAGGCCGTCAACGACACCCTCGGCCACCGCGTCGGGGACCAGCTGCTGGCCGCCGTCGCCCGCCGGCTGGTGGCCTGCACCGCGGCGGACGGCGGGGCCGAGAAGCACGGCATCACGGTCGCCCGGCTCGGCGGCGACGAGTTCGCGGTGCTGGTGGCCCGGTCGGACGGTACGGAGCAGCTCGCGGACCTGGCGCAGCGGCTGCTCGACACGCTGGCCGAGCCGTTCGACCTCGCCGGGCAGCGGCTGGCGGTCTCGGCCAGCATCGGGGTCGTCGAGCGCGCGGTCAGCGGGCAGACGGCGACGGCGCTGATGCAGGCCGCCGACACCACGCTGTACTGGGCGAAGGCCGACGGCAAGGCCCGCTGGACGCTCTTCGACCCCGAGCGCAACGCCCACCGGATGACCCGGCAGGCGCTCTCCTCCACGCTGCGCCCGGCCATCGAGCGCGACGAGTTCACCCTCGACTACCAGCCGCTCATCGACCTCGGCGACGGCAGCGTGCGCGGCGTGGAAGCGCTGGTGCGCTGGCAGCACCCGAAGCTGGGCACGCTGACGCCGAATCGGTTCATCGGATTGGCGGAAGAGAACGGCGCGATCGTGCCGCTGGGCCGCTGGGTCCTGGCGACCGCCTGCCGCCGCGCGGCCGGCTGGCACCGGCTGCGCCCGGCGGACCCGGTGTTCGTCAGCGTCAACGTCGCCGTGCGCCAGGTCTGGGACTCCGACCTGGTCGCCGACGTCGGCGAGATCCTCGACGAGACGGGCCTGCCGCCGCGGCTGCTGCAGCTGGAGCTGACGGAGTCGGCGGTGATGGGCTCGGCGGGCCGGCCGCTGCAGGCGCTGCAGGAGCTGAGCGAGATGGGCGTCGGCATCGCGATCGACGACTTCGGCACCGGCTACTCCAACCTGGCGTACCTCAGCCGGCTGCCGGTCTCCGCGCTCAAACTGGACGGATCGTTTGTCCGGGGCTTCAGCTCCGCGGAGCACCCGAGCCCGGCGGACGAGACGATCGTCGAGGCGCTGGTCGACCTGGCGCACCGGCTGGGCATCAGCGTCACCGCGGAGTGCGTGGAGAGCGGCGAGCAGGCCGAGCGGCTGCGCCGGATCGGCTGCGACACGGCCCAGGGCTGGTTCTACTCCCGGGCCGTGCCGGCGGAGCGGGTGGAGCGGCTGCTGTAGGCGGGGCGGCGGGGCGTACGGCCGCCAGCGGGGCCCGTACGACCGGCAGCAGGGCCCGTACGACCGGCAGCCGGTCCCGTGCGCCCGCGGCCGGTCCCGTGCGGGCTCAGCCCGCCGGGGCGAAGAGCCGGCCCAGCGACGGCTCCGCCGCCCGCCGGCCCAGCAGCCGCAGCCCCTCCCAGACCGTCACCTGGTTCGCGGTCAGCACCGGCTTGCCGAGCGCCGCCTCGACCTCCGCGACGTACGCGGCGGTGTGCAGCGCCGTGTCCGGCAGCAGCACCGCCTCCGCGTCCGGGTGGTCGCCGGCGCGGGCCAGCCGCAGCACCTCGTCGCGGCCCCAGGTGCCGACCTCGGCGGCGGTGATGATGCCGCTGCCGCGGGTCGACGTCACCTCGGCGCCGGCCGCCTTCAGGAACACGGCGAACAGCTCCGCCACGTCCTCCGGGTACGTCGCCGCCACGGCCACCCGGCGCACGCCCAGCTCCGCCACCGCGCGGGCGAAGGCGAACGACGTGCTGGAGGCCGGCAGCCCGGCGGTCGCGGACAGCTCCGCCACCTGCTCCGCCGCGCCCTCCGGGCCGTAGACGAAGCTGGCGCTCGTGCAGGCCCAGACCACCGCCTGCGCGCCCCGGGCCTTCAGCTCCGCCACGCCCGCGGCGAGCCGGGCGGCGGAGCCCATCTCCAGCAGCGCGTCCACGCGGTGGGCGTCCTCGCCGATGTCGGTGTGCACGAGCGGCAGGGCGGTGGTGCCGCCGAGCATGTCCTGGATGCGGGGGTAGTCGTCCTCGGCCGAGTACCCGGGGTAGAGGAAACCGACGGTCGCGGTCGCCTTCGCGGTCTGCTGCACACTGCCTCCGTCCTGAAGTGAACGTACGTCCGGCCGGCGCGGGTGCTCCCCCGCGCCGGGTACGGGTGTCCCGCGCCGGGCTACGCCGGCCGCTGCCCCGGGTCGTCGGGCCAGAGCGGCTCCGCGGCCTCGGCCGCGTCGACGTCCGGCGGCGGCGCCGAGCCGGCCAGCGCCGCCTCGGGGGGCGGCGGCGGGGGCGGCACCTCCGCGGGCAGCGCCGGCACCTCCGGCGGCAGCACCGTGATGTCGGGGAGCACCGTGGCGTCCGGCGGCGCCATCGACGCCCAGCCGAGCCGCGCCGCCGGGTCCAGCAGCGCCTGGTACGGGCCCACGGCGTCCTTGCCGATGCGCCGCAGCGCGGCCCAGACCGTGACCTGGTTCGCGGACAGCACCGGCATCCGCAGCTCAGCCTCCAGCTGCGGGATGACGTCGTACGTGGGGAGGTTGGTGCAGCTGATGAAGAGCGCGTCCGGCGAGCCGTGCGCGACGGCCAGCCGGGCCATCTCGACGACCTGCCGGTAGGGCACCCGCCAGATCTGCCGGGTCAGCCCGAGGCTGGCCCGCCCGGTGACCTCGACGCCGCCCTCTTCGAGGAACTCCTCCAGGGCTCCCGTGACGGAGGGTGTGTAGGGCGTGACGATGGCGGCACGGCGGGCGCCGATCTCGTTCAGCGCCATCAGCATGGCCCCGGACGTCGTCAGCGCCGGCACCGCGGCGGCCGACGACATGGCGGCGGTCATGGCATGCTCGCCCATGGGCCCGTCGGCGAAGCTGCCGGACGCGCACGCGTAGGCGATGACCTCGGGCGAGACGGCGGTGAGCGCCTGGACCGCCTCGCGCAGGGTCTGGTGTTCACTCACGAGCCTGGCCAGGTCGAGGCTGACCTCGACGGGGACGTAGGGAGTGCGCGTCAGATGCAGGGACACATCGTCGGGCACCCAGCGCCATAGTTCGCGGTCGAGCGCGAAGTCAAAAGGGGCTACGACACCCACACCACGCTGTGGCTGTGGTCCGCCCAGAAAAGAGACGTCCATGAGGATGCCCCGTTCGTACGGAGGGCTGGGGGAAGGTAGAACATCTGGAACAGCCGGTGAGCGACCGGGACGCAGTGACAGATGCGGTTATTGACGAAGGTAGAGGCACACCCCTAGCGTGGTCAATCCTCGCATCTCCGACGTTTTTCCGCCTTCTCTTTCAGGCTACATCCGGTACTGCCTCCGGTACTGGAGACCATTGCAGCAGTGCCTCATTGCGGGACGGTTTCCTTCCTATGTCCGATATCCGCGTGCTCGTCCTCGATGACGATCCGCCGCCCGACCTGGAGCGACTCCGGGGGCGGGCCCAAGTGGTCACCACGGACGAGGACCGGCTCGCCGAGCTGCTGCCCTCCGCCGACGTGGTGCTGGTGTGGGACTTCGCCTCGCACGCGGTGCGCAGGGCCTGGCCGGGCCGCGGCCGGCGGCCGGGGTGGGTGCACACCCCCAGCGCGGGGGTGGACCACGTGCTCTCCCCCGAGTTCGCCGCCTCGGACACGGTGCTGACCAACGCCCGCGGGGTCTTCGACCGGCCCATCGCGGAGTACGTCGCCGGGCTGGTGCTGGCCCTGGCCAAGGACTTCCCCGGCACCTGGGAGCGGCAGCGGCAGCACCGCTGGCAGCACCGCGAGACGCTGCGGCTGGCCGGCACCCGGGCCGTGGTGGTCGGGGCGGGGCCCATCGGCCGGGCCGTCGCGGACACGCTCGGGTGCCTTGAGGTGCGTACGGAACTGGTGGGCAGGACCGCGCGCGCGGGCGTGCGCGGGCAGGAGGAGCTGCCGGCGCTGCTGGCGCAGGCCGACTGGGTGGTGTGCGCGGCGCCGCTGACGCCCCAGACCCGCGGGATGTTCGGCCGGGAGGCGTTCGCGGCGATGCCGGACCGGGCCCGGTTCATCAACGTCGGCCGCGGCCCGCTGGTCGACACGGCGGCGCTGGTCGCGGCGCTGGAGCAGCGGGAGATCGCGGCGGCGGCGCTGGACGTCTTCGAGACCGAGCCGCTGCCGCCCGACGACCCGCTGTGGCAGGTGCCGGGCCTGTTCGTCTCGCCGCACATGAGCGGCGACACGGTGGGCTGGCGCGGGGCGCTGGCGGACCAGTTCGTGGAGCTGTTCGACCTGTGGGAGGCGGGCCGGCCGCTCTTCAACATCGTGGACAAGCAACTGGGGTACGTACGGTGACGGGACCGGCGGCACCGGCGCCGGAGGGTACGCGGGAGCGAGGAGGCGGAATGGCGGGGAGCACGGATCCGGCGGATCTCACGGCGGTGGAGCTGCTGCGCGGCTACCGCTCCGGCGAGCTGTCGCCCGTCGAGGCCGCCCGCGCGGTGCTCGCGCGGGCGGCCCGGGCGCAGGAGCTGACCAACGCCTTCGTCACCCTCGACGGGGTGCGGGACGCGGCGCTCGCCCGCGCGGAGGCGTCCGCGCGCCGCTGGCAGCGCGGCGAGCCCGCCGGGCTGCTCGACGGCGTGCCGGTGACCGTCAAGGACATGATCCTGCAGCGCGGCACCCCGACGCTGCGCGGCTCCCGGCTCGTCGACCCGGACCGCGAGTGGGACGAGGACGCCCCCTCGGTGGCGCGGCTGCGGGAGCACGGCGCGGTGTTCCTCGGCAAGACCACGACGCCGGAGTTCGGCTGGAAGGGCACCACGGACAGCCCGCTGAGCGGGGTGACCGCCAACCCGTACGACGCGGGCCGCACCGCCGGCGGCTCCAGCGGCGGCAGCGCCGCGGCGGTGGCGCTGGGCGCGGGGCCGCTGAGCCTGGGCACGGACGGCGGCGGCTCGGTGCGGATCCCGGCGTCGTTCTGCGGGATCGTCGCGCTGAAGGCCACGTACGGGCGGGTGCCGCTGTATCCGGCGAGCCCGTTCGGCACGCTGGCGCACGTCGGGCCGATGACGCGGGACGTCCGGGACACCGCGCTGCTGATGGACGTGGTCAGCGGCGCGGACCCGCGGGACTGGTCGCAGCTGGGCCCGCCGCCCGGCGGCTTCGTCGACGCCCTCGACGGCGCCGCGGAGGGCGTGCGCGGGCTGCGGGTGGCGTACAGCGCGTCCTTCGGCGGCCAGGTGCGCGTCGACCCGCAGGTGGCCCGCGTGGTCCGGGGCGCGGTGGAGCGGCTGTCGGACCTGGGCGCGTACGTGGAGGAGGCCGACCCGCGGCTGTGCGACGGGCTCGCCGCGTGCCAGGAGGCCTTCCACACGCTGTGGTTCAGCGGCGCCGCGCGGGTGGTGCAGCCGCACGGGCCGCAGGCGCGGGAGCTGCTGGACCCGGGGCTGCGGGAGATCGTGGCGCTGGGCGAGCGGTACAGCGCGCTGGACTACCTGGCCGCGGTGGACGTGCGGATGGCGCTCGGGCAGGCGATGGGGCGCTTCCACCAGACGTACGACGTGCTGGTCACGCCGACCGTGCCGATCACGGCCTTCGAGACGGGGGCGGAGGTGCCGAAGGACTCCGGCCACACCCGGTGGACCGGGTGGACCCCGTTCACGTACCCCTTCAACCTCACCCAGCAGCCGGCCGTCAGCCTGCCCTGCGGGGTGGACGGGGCGGGGCTGCCGGTGGGGGTGCAGCTCGTCGCGGCGCGGCACCGGGACGCGCTGGTGCTGCGCACGGCGCAGGCGATGTACGAGTCGGGGATCGCCGACGGCGTCCGGCCGCCGGCCCCGGCCGACGGCTGAAGCGACCCGCCACGGGTGACGGGGCCGCCCGGCCGGGCGGCCCCGTGTCCCGGCGGGACGCTGAACTTCCGCCGGCGTCAGAGCCGGCGGAAGTTCAGCGTCTCGCCCAGCGCGCCGGCGCGCCACAGGTCCTGGCAGGCGGCCGCCATCTCGTCCAGCCCTTCGACCACCGAGCCCCAGACGATGCCGGGGACCCAGCCGCTGTCGCCGTTGATGAGCAGGTTGTTCCGCTCGTAGAACAGCGCGAGGTCGACGACGCTCGCCCGGCCCTGGTGCTTGGCCTCGGCCTCGTAGCCGTAGCTGGCGGTGCCGAGGACGGTGTCGGTGAAGCTGAAGTAGCACAGGTCCCCGGGAATGGGGGTGACCGTCGGGTTCTCCAGCGGCGGCTCGGCGGCCGCGAACGCGGGAAGCAGGGTGTAGATCTCGTTGCGGGCGTACTTCGCGTGGTAGACGTCGCCGCCGAGCGGGAGCGCATCCCACACCGCGGCACAGGTCACGGGGGCTCTGTCGTCGAGTAGCTGCGCTGTGCAGCGGACGTCCCGTTTGGCCAGAGAGACCTCGACAAATCGCGCGGGCATACACCACTCCCTCGTTCGGTGTATCCCACGATAACGGGAGGATCACCGGCTGGAACCGACCCGCATAACTTCGGCGGGGGCGGGTAGCCGCGCGCCCATGGTTCTACGTGGTGAGAACGAGACGAGAAGCGGGCCGGGCGGGCTGAGGCGCCGCTCGCTGCTCGCATCAGCCGCCGCCGTCGGCGCGGCCGGGGCGATCGGCGGCGCCGCCGGTTGCAGCCGGACGGCCGAGGCGGACGGCAGCGTCGAAGGGGGTGACCTGCTCGAAAAGCTGCGAGACCGCGGCGTCGTCAAGGTCGGCATCGCCGGCGAGGTGCCCTTCGGCTATATCAACGAGGACGGTGACGCCGTCGGCGAGGCGCCCGCCATCGCCGAGGTGATCTTCAAGCGACTGGGGATCGACAAGATCGAGCCGGTGCCGGTGGAGTTCGGGGCGCTGATCCCGGGCCTGAAGGTGCAGTTGTTCGACGTCGTGTCCGCGGGAATGTACATCAACCCGGACAGATGTGCCCAGGTCCTCTTTTCCGACCCCGACTATCTGATGCTGGACGCCTTCATCGTCAAGAAGGGCAACCCGCACAACATCCGGGATTACAAGGACATCGCCGAGAAGGGCCTGAAGCTGGCGAGCGGCACCGCGTACGCCGAGATCGACTACGCCAAGGCCAACGGCGTGAAGGAGGTCCTGGTCCTGCCGGACCAGGTGGCGGGCCTGGAGGCGGTCGAGCAGGGCCGCGTGGACGCCTTCGCCGGCACCAGCGTCACCGTCACCAACGCGGTCAAGGGCTCCAAGCGGGCCGAGGGGTCCGAGCCCTTCCAGCCGGTCGTCGACGGCGAGCCCGCCTACGGCGCCGGCGGCTTCGCCTTCCGGCTGTCGGAGAAGAACCTGCGCGACGCCTTCAACGAGGAGCTGCACAAGCTCAAGGAGAGCGGTGAGCTGCTCCGTCTCGTCAAACCCTTCGGCTTCACCGAAGACGAGATGACGGACATGACGGCGAAGGAGCTGTGCGGCTGATGATGAGCTGGGAGTTCTTCCGGGAGTGGTTCCTCCCGGGCATCTGGGTCACGATCCAGGTGCTCCTCTACAGCACGGTGCTGGCCGCCATCGTGGCGTTCACCGTCGGCACGCTGCGGACCTCGCGGTTCTGGATCGTGCGCTTCCTCGCCGGCACGTACTTCGAGATCTTCCGCGGCATGTCCGCGCTGATCTTCATGTTCTGGATGGCGTTCGCGGTGCCGCTGATGCTCGGCTGGCAGTTCGTGCCGCTGTGGTCCGGCACGCTGGCGCTCGGCATGACCTACGGCGCGTACGGCTCCGAGATCGTGCGCGGCGCGCTGGCGGCGGTGCCCGCGGCGCAGCGGGAGGCCGGCATCGCGCTCAGCTTCACCCGCATGCAGCGGCTGCGCCGCATCGAGATTCCGCAGGCGTGGCCGGAGATGATCCCGCCGTTCAACAACCTGCTGATCGAACTGATGAAAGGCACGGCGCTGGTGTCGGTCATCGCCGTCGCCGACATGACGTTCGCCGGAAACCTGCTGCGGCTGGCGACGAACGAGAGCGCGCCGATCTACACGCTGCTGCTGGTGCTCTACTTCCTTCTCGCGTTCATCCTCACCCGCCTCATGCGGATGCTGGAGCGCCGGGCCAAAGCGGGGGTGGGCCGGGCTCCGGAGAAGAAGAACGGCATCCTCACCCGTAAGCTCTCCGGCCGCGGCGAGTCCGCGCAGGCGAGCGCCCAGACCGCCGGAGGTGTCGGATGACGTTCGACTGGGATGTCGTCGACGAGTTCATGCCGCGGTTCTGGGACGGTGTACTCGTCACCCTCCAGGCCCTGGCGCTCGGCACGCTGATCGCCTTCTCCCTCGGCCTCGTCTGGGCCATGGCGCAGCGCTCGCCGCAGCCGTGGGTCCGCTTGCCGGTGATCTGGGTCACCGAGTTCATCCGGAACACCCCGCTGCTGGTGCAGCTGTTCTTCCTGTTCTACGTGGTCCCCGAGGTGGGCCCGTCCATGTCCCCGCTCACCACCGGCATCGTCGGCCTGGGCCTGCACTACTCCACGTACACCGCCGAGGTGTACCGCGCGGGCATCGACGGCGTGCCGGTCGGCCAGTGGGAGGCGTCGAAGGCGCTCAGCCTGTCGCGCCGCCGGACCTGGACGTCCGTGATCCTCCCGCAGGCCATCCGCCGGGTGGTGCCCGCGCTGGGCAACTACGTGGTCGCGATGCTCAAGGACTCGCCGATGATCGCGGTCATCGGCGCGCTGGACATGCTCGGCGAGGCCCGGCAGTTCAGCAACGAGACCTTCACCACCGAGGCCATCACCGTCGTGGGCGTGGCGTTCATCGTGATCGCCTACCCCGCTTCCCTTCTGATCCGAGCCCTGGAGCGTCGTCTTGTCAACAACACCTGACTCCACCACCGATAAGAACCCGCCCGTCGACGGCAGCCAGCTGATCCGCTTCGACAACGTGACCAAGCGGTTCGGCGACAACGTCGTCCTCGACGACCTGTGCTTCGACGTGTCGTCCGGCAAGCACGTGACGCTCATCGGGCCCTCCGGTTCGGGCAAGACCACGATCCTGCGGCTGCTGATGACCCTGGTGGAGCCGGACAGCGGCACCGTCAAGGTCAGCGGCGACTACCTCTTCCACGAGGAGCGGAACGGCAAGCTGGAGCCCGCCGGCGAGAGCCACATCCGCGAGGTGCGCAAGAACATCGGGATGGTGTTCCAGCAGTTCAACCTCTTCCCGAACATGAAGGTGATCCGGAACATCACCGAGGCCCCGGTGCACGTGCTGGGGCTGTCCAAGGAGGAGGCGGAGTCCCGGGCGCGGGAGCTGCTGGAGCTGGTGGGGCTCACCGAGCACATCGACAAGTACCCGAGCCAGCTCTCCGGCGGCCAGCAGCAGCGCGTGGCGATCGCCCGCGCGCTGGCGATGCGGCCGCAGATACTGCTGCTGGACGAGGTCACCTCGGCGCTGGACCCGGAGCTGGTGGCCGGTGTGCTGGACCTGCTGCGGGACATCGCGCGGACCACGGACATCACCATGCTGTGCGTCACCCACGAGATGAACTTCGCGCGCGACATCTCCGACGACGTGCTGATGTTCGACGCCGGAAAGATCATCGAGTCCGGTCCGCCGGAGAAGATCTTCAGCGAGCCGGAGCACGAGCGGACGCAGCAGTTCCTCAACGCGATCCTCTGAAGTCGCGCCCGGCGCCGTACACCGGCGCCGACCGACTCGTGCGGGCGCCCTCCGGCGACGGAGGGCGCCCGCCGGCGTGTGGAGGTGCCCGCGTCCGCGCGGAACCCGCCCGGTGCGGCGGACACGCGTGCGGCGGGAGGGATTCGAACCCTCAAGCCCGGTCAGGGGCCACAGATCCTAAGTCTGCTGCGTCAGCCATTGCGCCACCGCCGCTCGTCCGGAATGGTACCCGGCCCCGCATCACGGCCCGGTGACCGCGGGGCCGGCCCCGGGCCCGGCCGCCGGAACGCGGGTGCGGGGCGGCACGGCGGCGTCGTAGGGTGCGGCAATGCGCACCGAACGGCTGGCCGACGACGCGTGGGCGCTCCTCGCCGGCGGGCGGCGCGCCGTGCTGGGGCTCGCCGGGGCGCCGGGGGCGGGGAAGTCGACGCTGGCCCGCGCGCTCGTCGCGGCGCTCCGCGCGCGGCACGGCGCCGGCGCGGCCGCGTACGTGCCGCTCGACGGCTTCCATCTCTCCAATGCCCAGCTGGATCGGCTCGGTCTGCGCGACCGCAAGGGCTCGGAGCCCAGCTTCGACGCCGCCGGCTACGCCGCCCTGCTGCACCGGCTGGTGGCGGAGCCCGACGCGGAGGTGTACGTGCCGGACTTCGACCGGGTGCTGGACGAGCCCGTCGCCGCCCGGCACCGCGTCGCGCCGGGCACCCGGCTGATCGTCACCGAGGGCAACTACCTGGCCTGCGACCTGCCGGGCTGGCGCACCGCGCGGGAGCTGATGGCGCAGGTCTGGTACGTGGACGCCCCCGACGCGGTGCGCGACGCGCGGCTGATGGAGCGGCACGTGGGCTTCGGCCGCACGGCGGCCGCGTCCCGCGCGTGGATAGACGCGAACGACGCGCCCAACGCGGAGCTGGTGAAGGCGTCGCGGGAGCGGTGCGAGCGGGTGGTGGGCGGCGTCGAGGCCGGGGACGGGGCCGGGGACGGCGTCGAGGCCGGGGCTGGGGCCGGGGACGTCGTCGTCGTCAGCGGGCCGCCCGGCGCCGGCAAGACCACCGTCGCCCGGCTGCTCGCCGCCGAGTCCCCGCTCAGCGTCCACCTCCACACCGACGACTTCTGGGCCTTCATCGCCCGCGGCGCCATCGCGCCCTACCTGCCCGCCGCACAGCGCCAGAACGAGGTCGTCGTCGCCGTCGCCGCCGGTGCCGCCGCCCGCTACGCCGCCGGCGGCTACCGCGTCGTGCTCGACGGCGTCGTCGGCCCCTGGTTCGTCGACGCCTACCGCGCGGCCGCCCGCGCCGCCGGCGTCCCCCTGCACTACGTCGTCCTCCGCCCCGACGAGCCGACCACCCTGGCCCGCGCCACCGCCCGCACCGGCCCCGACGCGCTGACCGACCCCGGGCCGGTGCGGGCGATGCACCGGGAGTTCGCCGACCTCGGGGCGTACGAGCCGCACGCGCTGGACACCGGCGGCCGGCCGCCGGACGCGACCGCCGCGGCCGTACGCGACGCCGTCGCGGCCGGGACGTACCGGCTCGACTAGCGGAAACGCGGCGCGCACACACACGCGGAGAGCCCGGGCCGGCCGGCCCGGGCTCTCCGGTACGTACGCCGCCAGGGACTCGAACCCCGGACCCGCTGATTAAGAGTCAGCTGCTCTAACCAACTGAGCTAGCGGCGCATGCCGTCTCAGACGACGCCGTTCAGCATACCGCGCCCCCGCGGGTGCTCAGGCACCGTCGCCGAGCCGCACGACCCGGCCCTCCGCCGCCGAGCGGCGGGCCGCCTCCAGCACCCGCAGCGTCGCCGCGGCCTCGGCGGCGGTGACGGGCGGCGGCGTACCGGTGCGCAGGGCCTCGGCGATGCCGGCGTAGTACGCGGGGTAGTCGCCGGGGAGGCTCGGGACCGGCTCGCCGCCGCCGGTAAGCGGGGACTCCCCGGCGCCCAGCCGGCCCCAGGCGACCTCGGGCTCCGCGCCCCAGAGCGCGTCGGCCCCGGTCCCGCCGCCGTCGCCCGGGCGCCGGCCCGCGCGCAGCGCCGCCTCCTGCGGGTCGAGCCCGTACTTCACGTACCCCGCGCGGCTGCCCAGCACCCGGAAGCGCGGCCCGAGCTGCGGGGCCATCGCGGTCATCCACAGGTGCGTGCGGACGCCCCCGGCGTGCACCAGCGCGACGAAGTCGTCGTCGTCCACCTCCGAGCCCGCCCGCCGGGCGTCGGACTCGGCGTAGACGGAGGTCACCGGGCCGAAGAGGGTCAGCGCCTGGTCGACGAGGTGACTGCCCAGGTCGTACAGCAGCCCGCCGACGTCCGCCGGGTCGGCGGAGTCGCGCCAGCCGCCGCGCAGCACGGGGCGCCAGCGCTCGAAGCGGGACTCGAAGCGGTGGACGTCGCCGAGCGCGCCGTCGGCGACCAGCGCGCGGAGCGTACGGAAGTCGCTGTCCCAGCGGCGGTTGTGGAAGGCGGAGAGCAGCAGCCCGCGGGCGTCGGCGAGGGTCGCCAGCTCGTCGGCCTCGGCGGCGGTGGCGGCCAGCGGCTTGTCCACGACGACGGGCAGCCCGGCCTCCAGCGCGGCGGTCGCCAGCGGCACGTGGGTGCGGTTGGGCGACGCGACGACGGCGAGGTCGAGGCGGTCGGCGCGGGCCAGGAGGTCGTCGGCGGCGGCGACGGGGGTCGCGTCCGGGTACGCGGCGCGGACCCGCTCCTGCCGCTCGGGGGACGCGGTGACGACCGTGTCGAGGACGAGGCCGTCGGTGGCCGAGACGAGTGGGGCGTGGAAGACGGAGCCGGCGAGTCCGTAACCGAAGAGGCCGACGCGCAGGGGGGTGCCAGGGGTGCCATCCATGGCCGTCACTCAACCACACGGCCCGCGCAGGACCGGTCGCGGGCGGGGGTTCCCCCGCGGGGGCCGGCGGGGCGTTCCCGCGGGCGCTACGGCGAGGCGTTCCGTACGGGCCGGGGTGCCTCGGACGGGGGGTGCGGGTGCGTGTGTTGAGCCGTTCGGAGTCGCTCGGCCGGTCGTCGGCACGGGGCCGTGACACGGTCGCGGTCATGGGACCGCGCTCCGTACTCGCCCTCACGGCCGCCGCCGCGGCCCTCCTCCTCTCCCCCGCGCCGGCGGCCGCCGCGCCGCACGCGGCCGCGCCGGCGCCGCGCTGCGGCGACTCCGGGGCCGGGGGCTTCCCCGTGCGGACGGCGCTGCGCGGCGACGGCGCCGCGCTCCGCGCCGGGGGCGCCCGGCACCCTCTGGCGCTGCAGTTGCACAACGTCTCGGACCGGCCCTGCCGCGGGGTGCACCCGGTGGCCGTGTTCAGCCGCGAGGACGGCGCCCGGCTCCGGCCGCGCGACGTCCGGCTGCAGTTCTACGACGCGGCGGCGCGGCGCTGGCGGCCGGTGGTGTTCGAGCGGACCGGCGCGGGCGAGAGCGCCGGGGTGTTCGCGCAGGGCTTCCGCGGCTTCGCGCTGCCGGCGGGCGGCAGCCGGGAGGTGCCGCTGCGGATGGCCTTCGCCGCGGGCGCCCCCGCGGGGCGGGTGACGGTGAACGTGACCGCCGTGCAGCGCCGCGGGGACGACGGCGAGTGGGTGGGGCAGTCGAAGGACTACGAGGTCGGCGTCGAGGAGGGGGGCCGGTGCTGCGGCGGGACGACGGAACCGGGGGACCCGGCGGAGCGCCCCGCGGCGCCGCCTGCCACACCGCCGCGCGAGGGGGCGGCACCGGAACGGCCGCGACCGCTGCCGCGGCCGGCGGCACCGGGCATCGGCGCCCCGCCGGGCCCGCCCGCCCCCGGAGAGCGCGGCACCCCCGGGGCACCGGACGCCCCGTCGACGCCGGACGCCCCGGGTGCCCCCGCGGCACCGGGCCCGCCAGGAGGCGCAAAGACACCGGGGGCACCGAACACACCGTTCGTACCGAACACACCGGGCCCACCAAGCGGCGCCGCGACACCGGGGGCACCGAACACACCGGGCGTACCGGACGCCCCGGCCCCACCAGCCGGCGCCGGGGCACCGGACGCACCGGACGTACCAGACGCGCCGGACGCGCCGGACGCGCCGGACGCGCCTGCCGCGCCGGAGGGCGGCGCCGTACCGCGCTGGCCGGACGACGTACCGCAGGCGCCGCCCCGGCTCCCCGGCGCCGCACCGATGCCCGAGGGCCTGGCCGACACGGGCCCCGGGCCGGCCGCCACCGCGGCGGCGGGCGCCGCCGGGTCGCTCCTCCTCGGCGCCGCCCTGCTGCACACCGCCCGCCGCCTGCCCCGCGACCGTCCCGCCCTCCGTACGTCCCGGCCCCCGAACCCGGCTCGTACCCCGTAAACCCCCGGCCCGCCGAGCCCGAACCCGGCTCGCACCCGCCCGCCGCCGCGGCCACCGGGCCGTGCGAGCCCGGCCACCGGCCCGAAGGACCACGGGCCACGAGCCCCCGCCGTCCGCGCCCGGCACCACCCCACCGCCGCCCAGGCCCGGCCACCGGCCCCTCCGCCCGCCTCCTCGCCACGCCGGCCACCCGCCCCCACCCCCCGCCCCTCCCCCACTCATCTCCCTCCACCCCCCTCTGTCCCGCCGCCCCTGCGTCTAGGCTGGTGACCCAGTCCCCGAGGACCCTGGGAGAGAGCAGATGGCGGAGCGCATGCCGGTCGAGTCCTGGCTGACGGACATGGACGGGGTGCTCATGCACGAGGGCATCCCCATCGCCGGCGCCGACGCCTTCATCAAGCGGCTGCGCGAATCCGGCAAGCCCTTCCTCGTGCTCACCAACAACTCCATGTACACCCCCGGGGACCTGCACGCCCGGCTCTCCCGCATCGGTCTGGACGTGCCGGTGCAGAACATCTGGACCTCCGCGCTCGCCACCGCCAAGTTCCTCGACGACCAGCGCCCCGGCGGCACCGCGTACGTCATCGGCGAGGCCGGGCTGACCACCGCGCTGCACGACCACGGCTACGTGCTCAGCGACCACCGCCCCGACTACGTCGTCCTCGGCGAGACGCGCACGTACAGCTTCGAGGCGCTGACGAAGGCCATCCGGCTGATCGAGAAGGGCGCCCGCTTCATCGCCACCAACCCGGACGAGACCGGCCCGTCCACCGCCGGCCCGCTGCCGGCGACCGGCGCCGTCGCCGCGCTCATCACCAAGGCGACCGGCAAGGACCCGTACTTCGTCGGGAAGCCCAACCCGCTGATGATGCGCGCCGGGCTCAACCAGATCGGCGCCCACTCCGAGTCCACCGCGATGATCGGCGACAGGATGGACACCGACATACTGGCCGGGCTGGAAGCGGGCATGGAGACGTATCTGGTGCTGACCGGGCTCACCCGGGCGGACCAGGTGGAGCGGTTCCCGTACCGGCCCTCGCACATCGCCGACTCGATCGCCGACCTCGTCGAGCTGATCTGAGGCCCGGACCGGCCCGCGGGAACGCGGCCCTCCCGCCGCGCCCGCGCCGCCGTTCGGGTGGGCGGTGACCGGATCGGCGTAGCGCCGCCGCTGTGCGGATGCGCGGGCGCGGGGCGTGGCGACGCTGGAGTGAGAGCTTCGCTTCCGGAGGTCCCATGCGCCCGGCCCGTGCCTGCCTCGCCGCCGTCCTGCTGCTGCTGACGGGCGGCGCCGCCGTCTCCTGCACCGACGCGCACGCGCAGGGCGACGTGACCGTGACGCCGTACCGCGTGCAGCGCGGCGATCCCGTCCAGGTCAGTACGGGCGTGTGCCGGGGCGACTACGCCTCGGCGACCTCGGAGGCGTTCGAGGCGCCGGTGAACATGCGGCCGGAGAACTTCGGCGGGCTGACCGGGCGCGGGAAGATCAAGTGGACGGCGCGGCCCGGTACGTACCCGGTGTGGGTCGACTGCGACGGCGACCGGCGGGTGGCGCGCGGCCAGGTGGTCGTGGAGGAGCCGCACAAGCGGCCGGAGCACTGGAAGAACAACTGGCACCACCAGCCCTGGTCGCCGGTGACCGCGGGCGGCGGCGGCACGGCGAAGCAGACGGGACAGGCGGCGCGGACGGAACAGGCGGAGCAGGCGGAGCAGGCGGAGCAGGCGCAGAGCGCGACGTCCGCCCGGGCCGCCGGGGCGGACGGCGGCCCCGGTGCGCTGCCCCTCACCCTCGTCGGCGGCGGCGCGGCGGTCCTCGCCCTCACCCTCGTACGCCGCCGCACGCGCGGCGCCGCGGGCGGCACCGGCGCGGAGGCGGCCGATGGCGGCTGAGCCCGCCCCCCGCGGCCGGCCCGGCCTCGTCACGGCCGCCGCGTGGGTCGTCCTGCTGCTCGGCCTGTGGCTGTGGGCCCGCGACCTGGACGAGAGCGAGGGCGGCGGCGCGGTCACCGACGGCGCCGCCGCGGCGCAGGTGCTGCGCGCGGGGCCGCCGGCCGCGCGCCCGCTGCCCGGCTCGGCGACCGGCTCGGCGGCCGGCTCGACGCCCGCGGGCGTCGCGGTGCCGTCGGTGGGGATCGAGGGCCCGGTCGTCAGCCGCGGGCTGGACGGGGACGGCGCGGTCGAGGCGCCGCCGTTCGGCAACGCGAACGAGATCGGCTGGTACCGCGGCGGCGCGCGGCCGGGCGCCGCCGGCGTCGCGGTCTTCGTCGGGCACATGGACACCCGCGCGAAGCCGGCGGTGTTCTACCGGCTGGGCGACGTGCGGCCCGGCGAGGAGGTCACGGTGACGCGCGCGGACGGGCGCACCGCCGTGTTCACCGTGGACCGGGTGGAGACCGTCGCCAAGGACGACTTCGACGCCCAGCGCGTCTACGGGCAGCACAAGCGCGGCCGGGCCGAGATCCGCCTGCTCACCTGCGGCGGCGCGTACGAGCCGGGGGAGAGGTCCTACACGGGCAACCTGGTGGTCTCCGGCTACCTCACGCGGACGGGGACGGGCTGATGTCGAGGTCCTTGAGGAGCTTCGCGACGTGACCGGTGGCCTTGACGTTGTAGAGCGCCCGTTCGACGGTGCCCTTCTCGTCCACGACGACGGTGGAGCGGATGACGCCGGTCACCGTCTTTCCGTAGAGCTTCTTCTCGCCGAAGGCCCCGTACGCCTCCAGCACCGCCTTGTCCGGGTCGCCCACGAGGGTCACCCGCAGGGACTCCTTCTCCCGGAACTTCGCCAGCTTCGCGGGCTTGTCCGGCGAGACGCCGATGACGTCGTAGCCGGCGGCGGCGAGCACGTCGAGGTTGTCGGTGAAGTCGCACGCCTGCTTGGTGCAGCCGGGGGTGAGCGCGGCCGGGTAGAAGTAGACGACGACCTTGCGGCCGCGGTGGTCGGCGAGCGACACGTCCTTGCCGTCCGCGTCCGGGAGGGTGAAGTCGGGGGCGGTGTCGCCGGGCTGCAGTCGCTCGCTCATGGTGTGCTTTCCCTACTCCTCGGTGCGGGGCGGATGTCGCACCCGAGCGTAACGGCTGACAGACTGTCGACCAGCAGGTCGCCCAACAGACGGAGCGAGGACGGAGGCACCGCGGTGTCGGACGGCAGGACTCCCGCGCAGATCGAGGCGGACATCGCCCGCCGGCGGCAGGATCTCGCCGCGACGCTCGACGAGATCTCGCTGCGGGTGAGCCCCTCGACCCTGGTGGGCGAGGCGAAGGCGCGGACGAAGGGCGCGGTGGACCGCACCGCGGGGCAGGCGTTCGTGGTCGCGAACCGGGCCGTGACCAGTGCCCGCGGCGTGCTCGTCGCCCCCGACGGCGCCCCCCGGCTGGAGCGGATCGTGCCGGTCGCGGTCGCCGCCGTGGCCGTGGCCGGGCTGCTCGCCGTGGGGTCGCGGCGGCCGAAGAAGACCCGGGGCAGGCGTCGGGGCCGCTGACGACGCGGGTACCGTCGGGTACGTGAATACGCCCCACGACAAGCTGCCCATCCGGATGCTCCACGACCGGGTACTCGTCCGCACCGACGCCGCGGAGGGCGAGCGCCGGTCCAGCGGCGGCATCGTCATCCCCGCGACCGCGGCCGTGGGCCGCCGGCTGACCTGGGCGGAGGTGGTGGCCATCGGGCAGAACGTCCGGACGGTCGAGCCGGGCGACCGGGTGCTGTTCGACCCGGAGGACCGCGGCGAGGTCGAGGTGCGGGGCGTGGGCTACGTGCTGCTGCGCGAGCGCGACCTGCACGCGGTGGCCTCGGAGCGGCTGGAGGGCACCGAGGACTCCACGGGCCTGTACCTGTAACGGCGCCCCCGGCCGCACCGCCCTACTGCACCCCCGGCCGCACCCCCTACTGCGGCACCGGCGGCGCCGCGCCCGCCGGTGCCGCCGGTGCGGGCTGCGCCGGGACCGGCGCGGGGGCCGGGGGCGGGGTGTACGGCATCCGCTGCTTCCGGGTGATCTCCAGGTCGAAGTCGCTCGCCGGCACGTCCCACAGCGCGTCCCTGGTGTACGCGCCCCAGATCTTCGCCGGCACCCCGCCGCCGCTGATCCGGTCCTCCCCCAGCACCCCGTGCAGCGACTTCTGCGCACCGGTCTGCGGGTCCTGCCCCATCACCCCGACGACCGTCGCCAGCTCCGGGGTGTAGCCCGCGAACCACGCCGAGCGGTCGTGCTCGCCGGTGCCGGTCTTGCCGGCCGCCGGCCGCCCGGCGAGCTGCGCCTCCTCGCCGGAGCCGCGCTCGACGACGCTCTGCAGCATCGCGGTCGTCGCGTCCGCCGCCGTGCGGGAGATCACGGGGTGCGGGCGCTGCGGCGGCAGCTGGAAGATCTCGCCGTTGCGGCTGAGCTTGTCGACGAGCCGGTAGCCGCCGTGGTCGCCGTGGCCGGCGAGGGTGGCGTACGCCTGCGCGAGGTCGAGCGCGCTGGGGGTGGCGGTGCCGAGGCCGATGGAGGGGTGGTCCTTCAGCTCCGGGGTGCGCGGCGGCAGGCCGAGCCGGATCGCGGTGCCGCGGACCTTCTCCGGGCCGACGTCCTGGGCCATCTGCGCGTAGACGGAGTTGACCGACTGGTTGGTGGCGTCGGCGACGTTGATGCGGCCGTAGGAGACGTCGTCCTGGTTGTCGGGCGCGTAGCGCAGCGGCTTGCCCTTCCTGCCGATCACCCTGCGGTCGGAGTCGCCGTCGTACACGGTCCGCGGCGTGATCCGCCTGCCCTCCCAGTTCTTCGCCTTCTCCTGCACGGCGGCGGCGAAGACGAACGGCTTGAAGGTGGAGCCGGCCTGGTAGTCGCGGCGGGTGGCGTTGCTGACGTACTGCTGCGTGTAGTCCGTGCCGCCGTACAGGGCGACGACCTTGCCGCTCTCGACGTCGATGGAGGCGCCGCCGACGCGGACGTAGGAGTCGGCGGGGTTGGACTCCGGGTCGAGCCGGTAGGTCAGCTGCTCGTCCACGGCGGCGACGAAGGCGTCCTGCTTGTCGGGCTGCAGCGTGGTGACGATGCGGAAGCCGCCGGCGGCGAGGGTCTTCTCGTCGATGATGCGGTGCTCGACGAGGTAGCTGTTGACGGCCTCGACGAGGTAGCCGCGCTGCCCGGACAGGCCGGGGTCGAGCCGGGTCTCCTCGGGCACGGGGAACTCCATGCGCTCGCGCGTGCGGGACGCCAGCCAGCCCTCCTTGACCATGCCGTCCAGGACGTAGTTCCAGCGGGCCTCGGCGGCGGGCCGGTTGCCGGGGTGCACGGTGACGTCGTACGTGCTCGGGGCCTGCAGCAGGGTCGCGAGGTACGCGCCCTCGGCGACGGTCAGCTCCTCGACGTCCTTGTCGTAGTACGCCCGGGCGGCGGCCTGCACGCCGTAGGCGTTGCGGCCGAAGTAGCTGGTGTTGAGGTAGCCCTCCAGGACGTCGTCCTTGGAGACCTCGCGGTCCAGCTTGATGGCGATGAACGCCTCGCGGAGCTTGCGGCTGATCGTCTGGTCCTGGTCGAGGTAGTAGTTCTTCACGTACTGCTGGGTGATGGTCGAGCCGGACTGGGTGCCCTTGCCGGTCAGGGTGTTGAAGCCGGCCCGGACCATCGCCGCCGGGTTGACGGCGGAGTCGGAGTAGAACTCGCGGTCCTCGGCGGCCAGCACGGCCATGCGCACGTGGTCGGGGACGCGCTGCAGCTGCACGCTCTCCCGGTCGACCTCGCCCTTGACGGCGAGCTTGGAGCCGTCCGCGTAGAAGTAGTGGTTGCTCTGGGCGGTCGCCATCTCGTTGGGCCGTGGGACGTCGACGGCCAGGTAGCCGACGGCGAACGCCCCGGAGGCCAGCGCCAGCGTGAGCATCGCGGCGCCCAGCAGCACCTTCCACCAGCTCCTGCGGTACGCGCGCCGCCGGGGCCACCGCAGCCGCCGGGGCGGCGCGGGCGGGGCGGGCGCGTCCGGCGCCTCGGGCGCCTCGGGCGCGGGTGCCGGTTCGCCGTCCGTCCCGCGGCCGGCTTCCGTCCCGCGGTCGTCTTCCGGCTCCTCGTCGGGGCCGAAGCTCCGGGTGCCCTGTCGCGTGTCCGTGTGGCTCATCTGCAGTCCGTGGGCTCGTTCTGTCGTCTGATATGACACTCACGACGCAGTTTGTCATTAATAATGCAGATTGCCGGGAGGCGTGGATAACCGGTCGCAGGGCTCAACCCGACTGGACTAGAGTCGGGGCCTTTGTGCCGGGGCCGCGGCGGGGGCCCGGACGGAGCGGCGGGGGGTGGCGGAGATGCGCGGCATCGGCGCGCTGCGGGACGCGCCCGCCATGCAGACCGTGCGGCTGTACGGGCTGGTGGCGGCCGGCGGCTTCCGCCGGTTCTCGACGTACCGCGCGGCCACCGCGGCCGGCGTCTTCACCAACACCGTCTTCGGCTTCATCCTCGCGTACACCTTCGTCGCGCTCTGGCACGAGCGTCCGCAGCTCGGCGGCTACGACCAGGCCCAGGCGCTCACCTTCGTCTGGGTCGGCCAGGCGCTGCTCGCGCCCGCCGCGCTGCTCGGCTTCGGCTTCCAGGAGGAGCTGCAGGAGCGCATCCGCAGCGGCGACGTGGCCGTCGACCTCTACCGGCCCGCGGACCTGCAGCTGTGGTGGTGCGCCCACGACCTGGGCCGCGCGGCCTTCCAGCTGCTCGGCCGGGGCGTGGTCCCGATGGCCGTGGGGGCGCTGGCGTTCGAGCTGGCGCTGCCGGCGGCGGCGGGCACCTGGCTGCTGTTCCTGCTCGCCGTGGCGCTGGGCTGCCTGGTCAGCTTCGCGATTCGCTACCTCGTCGGGCTGGCCGCGTTCTGGCTGCTCGACGGCCAGGGGATCAACCTCCTCAACTCGCTGGTGGCGATGCTCCTGTCCGGCACCCTGCTGCCGCTGACCGTCTTCCCGGGCGCCTTCGGCGACATCGCGCAGGCGCTGCCGTGGGCGGCGATGCTCCAGGTCCCCGCCGACGTGCTGCTCGGCCGGCACACCGGCGCGGGCGTCGCCGGGGCGCTGGCGTTCCAGGCGGCGTGGGCGGTGGCGCTGCTGGCCGCCGGGCGGGCGCTGCAGTCGGTCGCGACGCGCAGGGTGGTGGTGCAGGGTGGCTGAGGCGGCCGCGGGGATCCGGGGGTACGGGCTGATCGTCGCCATGTGGGTGCGGACGACGATGGCGTACCGCCTGTCGTTCGCCATGACCGCCCTCGGCAACCTGCTGATGACCGCCGCCGACTTCGCGGCGATCGCGATCATGTTCTCGCACACCGACGTGCTCGGCGGCTTCACGTTCGCCGAGGTCGCGCTCCTGTACGGCACCACGTCCACCTCCCTCGGCCTGGCCGACCTGCTGCTGGGCAACCTCGACCGGATCGGCCGCCGGATCCGCGACGGCACGATGGACACGCTGCTCGTCCGGCCGGTGCCGGTGTTCGCGCAGATAGCCGCCGACCGCTTCGCGCTGCGCCGGATCGGCCGGGTGCTCCAGGGCCTGATCGTGCTGGTCTGGTCGCTGACGGCGCTGGACGGCGTGGCGTGGACGCCGGTCGCGGTGCTGCTGGTGCCGGTGATGGTGCTGGCGGGGGCGGCGATCTACGGGGCGGTGTTCACGTGCGGTGCCGCGTTCCAGTTCTGGGCCACCGACGCGGCGGAGGTGCAGAACTCGTTCACGTACGGCGGCAACACGCTGACCCAGTACCCGCCGACGATCTTCAGCAAGGAGCTGGTGCGCGGCGTGACGTTCGTCGTGCCGCTGGCGTTCGTGAACTGGCTGCCGGCCCTGCACGTGCTCGGCCGGGACGACCCGCTGGGCCTGCCCGGCTGGGTGGACTTCGCCTCGCCGCTGGTCGCCGCCGCGTGCTGCGCGCTGGCCGGGCTGGCGTGGCGCACGGGGCTGCGCGGCTACCGCAGCACGGGAAGCTGAACCGGACGGGACGAGGGAGGAACGCGTGATCGAGGTGGAGGACCTGGAGAAGGTCTTCGTCGTACGCCGCCGGGCGGGCCGGCTGCGCCGTACGAAGCACGAGGTGCGCGCCGTCGGCGGCATCAGCTTCGCCGTGCCGCGCGGCGAGGTCGTCGGCTACATCGGCCCCAACGGCGCGGGCAAGTCCACCACCATCAAGATGCTCACCGGCATCCTCACCCCCAGCTCGGGCCGGCTGCGCGTCGTCGGCATCGACCCCGCCCGCGAGCGGACCCGGCTGGCCCGGCGCATCGGCGTCGTCTTCGGCCAGCGCACCACCCTGTGGTGGGACCTGCCGCTGCTCGACTCGTACCGGCTGATGCGCCGCATGTACCGCATACCCGACGACCGCTACCGCGCCAACCTGGAGCGCTGCACCGAACAGCTCGGCCTGGGCGAGCTGCTGGAGGTGCCGGTGCGGCAGCTGTCCCTCGGCCAGCGGATGCGCGGCGACATCGCGGCGGCCCTGCTGCACGACCCCGAGGTGCTGTACCTGGACGAGCCGACGATCGGTCTCGACGTGCTGAGCAAGGCGAAGGTGCGGGAGTTCCTGCGCGAGCTGAACGCCGACCGCGGCACGACGGTGCTGCTCACCACGCACGACCTGTCCGACATCGAGCAGCTGTGCCGGCGGGTGATGGTCATCGACCACGGCCGGCTGATGTACGACGGCGGCCTCGACGGGCTGCACGCGGTCGGCGAGAGCGAGCGGATGCTCGTCGTGGACCTGGAGCGCGAGCTGCCGCCCATCGACGTCGCCGGCTGCCGGACCGTGCGGGTGGAGGGCCCGCGGCAGTGGCTCGCGTTCCCCGCCGGGGCCAGCGCGGCGCCGCTCGTCGCGGAGGTGGCCGAGCGGTGGCCGCTGGTGGATCTCTCGGTGCGGGAACCCGACATCGAGGACGTCATCGCCCGCATGTACGCATAGGCTCGTTCCCATGACGAGCGATGAGCACCTGCCGGAGCTGCGGGCCTCGGACGCCGACCGGGACCGGGTCGCCGCGGTCCTGCGCGACGCGCTGGCGGAGGGCCGGCTCGCCATGGACGAGTTCGAGGAGCGGCTGGAGGAGACGTACCGGGCGAAGACCTACGCCCAACTGGAGCCGCTCACCCGCGACCTGCCCGCGGCGGGGGGCCGGCCCGCGGTCCCCGCCGGGGGCGGGACCGCGCCGGCGGGCCGGCCGGCGGCGGGCTGGGCCGGGCGCATCGGCGGCGAGGCGACGTCCCGCAGGGGCATCGCCGTCATGAGCGGCTTCGAGCGCAAGGGGCGCTGGACGGTGCCGCGGCGCTTCACGATGTTCTCGTTCTGGGGCGGCGGCGAACTCGACCTGCGCGAGGCGGACTTCGAGGCCGCGGAGGTGGAGATCCGCTGCATCATGATCATGGGCGGGGCCAACGTGACCCTCCCGCCCGACATCGCCCTGGAGGTCCGCGGCATCGGCGTCATGGGCGGCTTCGACCACTCCCACACCGGCGTCCCCCACACCCCCGGCACCCCGCGCGTCACGATCACCGGCTTCGCCCTCTGGGGCGGCGTGGGCACGAGCCGGAAGAAGACCAAGGCGGCCCGCCGCGCGGAGGCGGAGGCGGCCAGGGAGCAGCGCCGGGTGGCCAGGGAGGAGCGCCGGCTCGCCAGGGAGGAGCGGCGCCTGGCGCGCGAGGAGCAGCGCCGCAAGCGCCTGGAGTAGGCCCCGGCCGGGCCGGCGGACCGGGCGCGGGCAGGTGGCCGCCGCCCGGGGGGGGCGCGTCCGGCCGGGCGGGCGCAGGCCCGCCGCTCTAGCGACCGGGCGGCGTTCCGCTCACCGCCGCGCGGCCGGCCCCGGCGGCGCCGCCCGACCCGTCGCCGGGCGGCCCGTCCCCGGAAGCCCCGTCCCCGGGCGCACCGGCGTCCGGCGCGCCGGCGCCGGTGCGGCGGCCGAGCAGGACGCGCACGGCGGCACCGCCGGCGGCCAGCACGAGGACGGTGCCGGCCAGCGTCAGCGCGTACCCGTTGTCGAAGGCCGCCACCGCCGTCTCCAGCAGCGGCCGGGAGCCGTCCGGCGGCAGTCCGGCGGCGACGGCGCGGGCCTCGTCGAGGCTGTCCGCCGCCCGGCCGGGGACCCCGGCGGGGAGGTCGACGGTGGCGGTGTAAACGGCGGTCATGGCGCTGCCCAGGACCGCGACGCCGGTGAGGCTGCCCAGCTCGTACGAGACCTCCTCGACCGACGACGCCATCCCGGCCCGGTGCGGCGGGGCGCCGCCGATGATCGCGGCGGAGGCCGCGGTCATGACCGTGCCGAGCCCGAGGCCCGCCAGGACCGTGCCGGGGACGATCCACCCCGCGGCGTGCCCGGCGGCCAGCAGCGGGCCGGCGCCCGGGGTGAGCAGGAGCGTCAGCGCGACGCCGAGGGCGCCGAGGAGCAGGCCGCCGCCGACGAGGCGCCGCACCGGTACGCGGTGGACGAGGGCGCCGGCGACGATGCCGGCCGGGAGCGCGCCGAGCGCGGAGGTGGCGACCAGCAGCCCGGCGTGCAGCGGGCTGAGGCCGAGCACGAGCTGGAGGCGCTGGGCGAGGACCAGCTCGATGCCGGCGGTGGCGAACATCGAGAGCCCCGCGCCGAGCACGCCGGCGAGGAGCCGGCGGTTGCGGAAGAGCGCGAAGTCGATCAGCGGGTACGTGCGGGTGCGCTGGCGGCGTACGAAGACGGTGAAGCCCGCCGCGGAGACCAGCAGCGCCACCGCGATGTGCAGCGGGTCGGGCGCCGGCCGCGCGCCTTCCTTGATCGCGTAGACGAGGCCCACCAGACCGGCCATGACCTGCGCGGAGGCCACCGGGTCCCACGGCCGGTCCCGGCTGCCGGAGCCGCCGGGCGCGAGCACCGCGGTCGCGGCGAGCGCCGCCAGCACGACGGGGACGTTGACGAGGAAGACCGAGCCCCACCAGAAGTGGTCGAGCAGCAGCCCGCCCGCGACGGGCCCGAGCGCGGCGCCGACGACGGCGATCGTGCCCCAGATGCCGATCGCGATGCCGCGCTCGCGCTCGTCCTCGAAGGTGAGCCGGATCAGCGCGAGCGTCGCGGGCATCATCGCCGCCGCGCCGACCGCGAGCAGGGCGCGGGCGCCGATCAGCACCGCCGCCGAGGGGGCGAACGCGGCCAGCGTGGAGGCGGTTCCGAAGACGACGAGCCCGACGAGGAACATGCGCTTGTGGCCGACGCGGTCGCCGAGCGTGCCGGCGCCCAGCAGCAGCCCGGCCATCACCAGCGGGTAGGCGTTGATGATCCAGAGCTTCGACGAGGCGTCGGCGTGCAGGTCGGCGGTGAGGGTGGGCAGCGCGGTGTAGAGGATCGTCATGTCGAGCGAGATGAGCAGCAGTCCCGCCGAGACGGTGGCGAGCACCCACCAGCGTCGCGCCATGGTCATCGGGCACCTTGCCTTCCGCGTGTGTGCGTACGCGCCCGGGGCTCAGGGCGCCGGGTCGGTGAGCGCGGCGAGCCGGTCCCGCACCGCCTCGGCCACCCCCGGGGCGAGCGCCGTCTGCGCGGTGGCGTGGAACAGCCACAGCCCGTCCGCCGCCAGCCGGGCCAGGAACAGGTCGACGGCCTCCGGGTCCGGGTCGGGGCCGGGCGGCTCCGGCGCCCAGCGGTCCGCGAACTCGTCCCAGATCCGCGCCAGCTCCGGCCGGGTCGCCGACGCGACCATGAAGGCGAAGTCCGCCCGCCCGCCGCCCTGGCCGCAGCACCGCACGTAGGCGGCGGCCCGCTCGCGGGCGGTGGCCTCCTCGAACGGCTTGCCCAGCGCGGCGCGCAGGTCCCGGTCCAGCGCCTCGGTCAGGTGCCGCTGGATCGCCGCCAGCAGCGCGTCCCGGGTGGGGAAGTGGTACATCAGCCCGGGCTTGGTCAGCCCGGCCTCGGCGGCGGCGGCGTCGAGCGTGAGGGCGGTGACGCCCGCCCGCTCGACCACGCGGACGGCCGCTTCGAGGATCTGGTGGCGGGAGCTGGGTCGCATACCCGGTAACTTTACCATCCGAAAGGTAAAGTTACGATCGAGCCGGGAACCCCGGGGCCGCGCCGGATGTGAAGGACGGTGACGAGCCCGGGGGACAATGGCCGCCGGGGGACGTGGGACGGCGTGAGCGGACGGAGCGGGATGGCGCGGGCGACAACAGACGGACCGGGTGGTTTCGCCTACACCGATGCCGACGCGGAGAAGCGGCGCGGCGTGCGCCGGATGAAGACCACCGCCACCGGCCTGCTGCTGCTGGCCGCCGTGGTCTTCACCCTCGCCCGCTGGGCGCAGCACAACGGCGCCGGCGCCTGGTCGGGCTACGTCGCCGCGGCGGCGGAGGCGGGCATGGTGGGCGCGCTGGCGGACTGGTTCGCGGTCACCGCGCTGTTCAAGCGGCCCCTCGGCCTGCCCATCCCGCACACCGCGATCATCCCCACCAAGAAGGACCAGCTCGGCCGGAGCCTCGGCGACTTCGTCGGCGAGAACTTCCTCTCCGCCGAGGTGGTGCGCGGCCGGCTGCACGCCCTCGGCCTCGGCAGCCGCGTCGGCGGCTGGCTCGCCGAGCCCGCCAACGCCGACCGCGTCACCGCCGAGGCGTCGACCGCGCTGCGCGGCGCGCTGGCCGTCCTGCGGGACAACGACGTCCAGGCCGTCGTCGGCGAGGCCATCAACCGCCGCGCCGCCGCGCTGGAGGTCGGTCCCGGGCTCGGCAAGCTGCTGGAGAAGGTCGTCGCGGACGGCGGCCACCGCCGCGTCGTCGACATGGTCTGCGAGCGCGCCGAGAACTGGCTGATCCTCAACGGCCCCTCGGTCGTCGGCGCCGTCGCCGGCGGCGCGCCCGGCTGGACCCCCAAGTTCGTGGACCGCCGGGTCGGCGAGCGGGTCTACAAGGAACTGCTGCGGTTCATCGGCGAGATGCGCGAGTCCCCGGAGCACCCGGCGCGCGGCGCGCTCGACCGGTTCCTCACCGACTTCGCCGCCGACCTGCAGGGCGACACCGCGACCCGGGCGCGCGTCGAGCGGCTCAAGGGCGAGGTCCTGGCCCGCGACGAGGTGCAGGACTTCATCGCCTCGGCCTGGACGTCGCTCCGCGGCATGATCGTCGGCGCGGCGGAGGACGAGCGCAGCGAGCTGCGGCTGCGGGCGCGGGCCGCGCTGCTGTCGTTCGGGCAGCGGATGGCCGCGGACAAGCGGCTGCAGGCGAAGGTCGACGGCTGGGCGGAGGACGTCGCGACGCACGTGGTGACGACGTACCAGCACCAGATCACCTCGCTGATCACGGACACGGTGGCGGGCTGGGACGCGGACCACACGTCGCGGAAGATCGAGGCGCACATCGGGCGGGACCTGCAGTTCATCCGCATCAACGGCACGGTGGTGGGCGCGCTCGCGGGCCTGGTCATCTACACCGTGTACCGGGCGATCGCGGGCTGAGCCGCGGCACAGACCGCGCCGGACCCGGGTGGGCGTGAGGGCAGCAGACGCCTCCGTCGTCGTCGATCCCGGTGTTCATGTTGACATCCTCCTCTCCCTGAAGGGAGGGGATTCCTGGCTCAGGCTGCCTCGGGGAGCGGCGCTCCCGGGGGTCTTACGCCCTCGGCACCAGCCGGGTTGAGACCAGCCCGGACGAGCATCACGCGGGCGGAGTTCTTGTCCCTGGGGGACACGGTTCCGCACGCGGTGCAGGTGTAGGTACGTTCCGAAAGAGGAAGTGCGTGCTTGGTTCTCGCTCCGCACGACGCGCAGTCCATGGTGGTGTGCGCGGGGTGCACGAGGCGGACGTCCCGCCCGTGCTTGCGGCCCATCTCGATCAGGGCCGTCTTGGTTGCGCCGATCGCGGCGTCGGCCGCTTTGCGGGCCATGGTGGTCTTCGCGAGGAACTTGGGCCGGAAGTCCTCGACCGCGAGCGCGTCATGGTCACGGACGACGCGCTTGGCCCACTTGCGGGCGGTGTCCTGCCGCTGCCGGGCGATCTTCGCGTAGGTCTTCGCGCGCCACTTCTTTGCCTCGCGATATCCCTTCGATCCGGTCTGGCCCTTCATCGGCTTGCGGCGGGCCATCATCCGGTCGTACCGGGTCAGCTTGGTCTGTGCCTTCTTCCCTTGCTGCGCGTGGGGGAGGTCATGCGCGTCGGATGTGGTGGTGGCGGTCTCCTTCACGCCCCAGTCGATCCCGATCACGCGGCGGGTCTGCGGGAGTGGCTGAACCTGTGTGGGTACGACGAACGAGCAGTGCCAGTGCCCCACCGCGTCCTGGTAGACGCGGACCGAGGACGGCTTGGCGGGCAGGTCGCGGGACCACACCACGGTGAGCGCGATGTTCCCGGCGAGGTGGAGGCGGCCGTCCCTCAGACGGAAGCCACGCCGGGTGTAGTTCAGCGACGGCAGCGCGTCGCGCTTCCGCTTTACCTTGGGCATCCCGGCCCGGCGCCGCATCGGGAGCCGGTCTTTGATGTCCTTCAGGGCCTTGGCGCGGGACTTGCCGAAGTCGCGGATGGTCTGCTGCTGCGGCACCGAGGATCCCTGACGCAGCCACGCCATGGCGGTGCGGGCCTCGGTCAGCATCTTGTCGAGACGGGCCGGGCCGCACTTCTCGTCCTCGGAGTGTGCTCTGCGGGAGCGGGCCACGCTCTCGTTCCAGAGCCACCGGCAGCGCGCCCACTCGGCTTCCAGGCCGATACGGGCGGTCGACGGCACGCGCAGCCGGTAGGTGTACCGGGCGTGCCCGGCATTCTCCGCCTGTCGTTTCGCTGTCGTCACGACGTCAAACATATGTCAAATCCCTGCATTCGAGCAACTACAGTGGCGGCATGGATGAAGAGAAGCGCATCACGGTCCGGCTCCCCCTCGAACTCCACGAACGTCTCGCCGCACTCGCGAAGCGAGACCGCAGGTCAGTCAACAGCGAGATCGTCCACCTCCTGGAAGTCGCGCTCACCGGTCGTCCGGCAGACACCGAATCGCCCTGACGGCGATGCGGCCACCTCCGCCCCGTTCCGCAGGAGTCCGATTCCTCCCCGGCTTGACGCTCGAGCCCCTCAGAGGAACCCGGTGATGTACCGGCTCTTCACCGACCACGACCGCCTGGACCGCCGCAGAACGCACCCTTCTCTATCGCCTCCCGGGTCCACGGGCTGAACAGGGTCTTGCGGACCAAACGGCGATCAACGGAAGATCGATCGACCGCGGAGAGGGGAGTCGTCACATGAAGCTGCTGCGTGTCGGACCGGCGGGAAGCGAGCGCCCGGCCCTGCTGGACGCCGGAGGGACCCTGCGGGACCTCTCCGGGGTCGTGTCCGACGTGGACGGAGCGCTGCTGTCCGACGCCTCCGCGCTCGGCCGGGTACGGGACGCCGCCGCGGCCGGCGACCTGCCGGCCCTCGACGCCGACGCGCTGCGGACCGGCCCGCCGCTGGCCCGCATCGGCAAGATCGTGTGCATCGGGCTGAACTACCACGACCACGCCACCGAGACCGGCGCGGCCATCCCCGCGGAGCCGATCCTCTTCATGAAGGCCCCGGACACGGTGGTGGGGCCCGAGGACACGGTGCTCGTGCCGCGCGGCAGCGAGAAGACGGACTGGGAGGTGGAGCTGGCGGTGGTCATCGGCCGCACCGCCCGCTACCTGGCGTCCGACGCGGACGCGCTGGCCGCCGTCGCCGGCTACGCCGTGGCGCACGACGTCTCCGAGCGCGCGTTCCAGCTGGAGCGGGGCGGCCAGTGGGACAAGGGCAAGAACTGCGAGACGTTCAACCCGCTGGGCCCGTGGCTGGTGACGGCCGACGAGGTGCCGGACCCGCAGGCCCTGGGGCTGCGGCTGTGGGTGAACGGCGAGAAGCGGCAGGACGGCACGACGGCGGACCAGATCTTCCCGGTCGCCCGGGTGGTCCGGTATCTGAGCCGGTTCATGACGCTGTACCCGGGCGACGTCATCAACACCGGCACGCCGGCGGGCGTCGCGATGGGCATGCCGGAGCCGAAGCCGTACCTGCGGGCGGGCGACGTGGTGGAGCTGGAGATCGACGGCCTGGGCCGGCAGCGCCAGGAGTTCAAGGCCGCGTAGCGCGGCGGCCGGGCGCGCGGCGCCCGGCGGCCGCGCTCAGTCCTTGAGCAGCTCCCGCACCGCCGGGGCCAGGGCGCGGAACGCCTTGCCGCGGTGGCTGATCGCGTTCTTCTCCGCCGGGGTCAGCTCCGCGCACGTACGCTCCTCGCCGAGCGGCTGCAGGATCGGGTCGTACCCGAAGCCGCCGCTGCCCGCCGGCTCGTACCGCAGCGTGCCCGCCAGCCGCCCCTCCGCGACCCGCTCCGTGCCGTCCGGCAGCGCGAGCGCCGCGGCGCAGGCGAAGTGCGCGGCGCGGTGCTCGGGGCCGACGTCGGCGAGCTGGGCGAGGAGCAGGGCGAGGTTCGCTGCGTCCACGTCGGCACCACCGTGGCGGCCGGACCAGCGGGCGGAGAAGATGCCGGGCGCGCCGCCGAGTACGTCGACGCAGAGCCCGGAGTCGTCGGCGACCGCGGGCAGCCCGGTGGCCCGCGCCAGCGCGTGCGCCTTGAGCAGGGCGTTCTCGGCGAAGGTCACGCCGGTCTCGGGCACGTCCGGCGCGTCGGGGAAGGCGTCGGCGCCGAGGAGCCGGGCGGCGACGCCCGCCGCGCCGAGGATGGCGCGCAGCTCGGTGACCTTGCCCTCGTTGCGGGTGGCGAGGACGAGGCGGTCCGCGGTCACGGCGTGCACACCTTCGTCAGCTCGCCGGCGGCGTCGCCGACCGGCTGGAAGTCGGGGACCTCGCCGCGGTCGGCGGCCTGCTGGGCGTTGTCGACGGCCCGCTGCATGTCGTCGACGGCCCTGCCGACGTCGCCGTCGTCGGTCTTGTCGCCGAAGTCGTTGAGGCTCCGTTCGATCTCGTCGAGCGCGTCCGCGGCGGCCTGCGGGTCCTCACCCGCGCCGGAGACGGCCTCCTGCAGCCGGTCGACGTCGGCCGCGACCTCGGTGGCGAGCTGCGCGCAGTCTATGGCCTTGCTGACCGCGTCACACGCGCCGGTGAACGCCACCGCGGCGGCCCCCGCCGCCAGCGCGACGCCGGCGCGCGTCCAGCGCTTCCTCCCCTTCACCGGTCTCCCTCCAGTGCCTCGCGCTGCAGCCCGTCCAGCTGCGCGCAGCCGCCGACCGCGAGGTCGAGCAGCGCGTCGAGTTCGGCCCGGGCGAAGGGCTCCCCCTCCGCCGTGCCCTGCACCTCGACGAAGCGGCCGTCGCCGGTGCAGACGACGTTCATGTCGGTCTCCGCCCGCACGTCCTCCTCGTAGCAGAGGTCGAGCAGTGGTACGGAGCCTACGATGCCGACGCTGACGGCGGCCACGGTGCCGGTCAGCGGGGTCGCCCTGGACTTGATCAGCTTGTTGCGCCGCCCCCACGCGACGGCGTCGGCGAGGGCCACGTACGCCCCGGTGATGGCGGCGGTACGGGTGCCGCCGTCGGCCTGGAGGACGTCGCAGTCGAGGACGACGGTGTTCTCGCCGAGGGCCTTGAAGTCGATGACGGCCCGCAGCGAACGGCCGATGAGCCGGGAGATCTCGTGCGTCCGCCCGCCGATCTTGCCGCGTACGGACTCCCGGTCCCCCCGGGTGTTCGTGGACCGCGGCAGCATCGCGTACTCCGCGGTGACCCAGCCCTCGCCGCTGCCCTTGCGCCAGCGCGGCACGCCCTCGGTGAAGCTGGCGGTGCACAGCACCCGGGTGTCGCCGAAGGAGATCAGCACGGACCCCTCGGCGTGCATGCTCCAGCCGCGTTCCAGCGCCACCGGGCGCAGCTCGGCGGGGGTACGACCGTCGAAGCGGGAGGAGCCGGCGAAGGGCTCGGGAGTAGGCATGGCCCCGAGCCTATAGGTCGTACATGAAGCCGCCCGCCCCCTCCCCGGCCCGGGGAGGGGGCGGGCGCGGGTGGGCGCCGGCGGCTACATCATGTCCTCGATCTCGGCTGCCAGGGGGTCCGCGTCGGTGCCGATGACGACCTGGACCGCGGTGCCCATGTGGACGACGCCGTGGGCGCCGGCGGCCTTCAGGGCCGTGTCGTCGACCAGTGCCGGATCCGCGACCTCCGTGCGGAGGCGGGTGATGCAGCCCTCGATCTCTTCGATGTTCGCGATCCCGCCGAGGCCGGCGACGATCTTCTCAGCCTTGCTGGGCATGCCACACGCTCCAGGTTCTTTCATGAGGGCACTGGTCTACTCCAGTATGCGCCAGCTCTCACGATGCACGGACCGGGCGAAGATTCATGAAGTGTGACGATCCTCCCCGGCGGCCAATGTGAACGGAATCCGGTATTCCGTTATCCTCGCTCACCGTGTGAGAATAGGTCTACACCACTCAAAGGTGTAGACCACCTGCGTTCCGATGGAGGAATGGATGTCCACGGCTTCCGCTCCGGCCGCCGCCGGCCAGGCCGGCAAGAGGGGCCGCGGGTCCCGCATCATGGCCAACGCGCAGCGGCTGGGCCGCAGCCTCATGCTGCCCATCGCGACGCTGCCCGCCGCCGCGCTGCTCACCCGCCTCGGCGCCGACGACATGCTGGGCAAGGAGTCCCTGCCGGACTTCTTCAACCGGGTCGGCGAGTTCATGGCCGCGGGCGGCGGGGCGCTGCTCGACAACATGGCGATCCTCTTCGCCGTCGGCATCGCCATCGGCTTCGCTAAGAAGTCGGACGGCTCGACGGCGCTGGCCGCCGTCGTGGGCTACCTCGTCTTCAGCAATGTGCTCGGCACCTTCCACGACGACAACACCGACGCCCCGGTCGACGCCGGCGTCCTCGGCGGCGTCGTCATCGGCCTGGTCGCGGCGCTGCTCTACCAGCGCTACCACCGCACCAAGCTGCCCGACTGGCTCGGCTTCTTCGGCGGGCGGCGGCTGGTGCCGATCCTCACCTCGTTCGCGGGGCTGGCCCTCGGCGTCCTCTTCGGCTACATCTGGCCGGTCCTCGGCACGGGCCTGCACAACTTCGGCGAGTGGCTCGTCGGCTCCGGCGCCGCGGGCGCGGGCATCTACGGCGTGGCCAACCGGGCGCTGATCCCGGTCGGCATGCACCACCTGCTGAACTCGTTCCCCTGGTTCCAGACCGGTTCGTACGAGAACTCCGCCGGCGAGACCGTGCACGGCGACATCGCCCGCTTCCTGGCCGGCGACCCGACGGCGGGGCAGTTCATGACCGGCTTCTTCCCGATCATGATGTTCGCCCTGCCCGCGGCCTGCCTGGCGATGTACCACACCGCGCGGCCGGACCGTAAGAAGGTCGTCGGCGGCATGATGTTCTCCATCGCGCTCACCGCGTTCATCACCGGCGTGACCGAGCCGATCGAGTTCACGTTCATGTTCATCGCGCCCGTGCTGTACGCGATCCACGCGGTGCTCACCGGCGTCTCCATGGCGCTGACCTGGGGACTGGGGATGAAGGACGGCTTCGGCTTCTCGGCCGGCGCGATCGACTTCCTGCTCAACCTCGGCATCGCGACCAACCCGTGGGGGCTGGCGCTGGTCGGGCTGTGCTTCGGGGCGGTCTACTACGTGGTCTTCCGCTTCGCCATCGTCAGGTTCAACCTGCCCACCCCGGGCCGGGAGAGCGACGAGGAGATCGAGGAGGAGGAGAAGGCGCAGTACAAGGCGTAGCGCCCGCCGCGGTGCCCGGCGCGGTGCCCGGCGTACCGCGGGGAGGTCCGGGGCCGTACGGCGCGGTCCCGGGCCCCGCCGGTCCGGCGGCGCCGGCCGTCAGACCTCGTACACCGCGCCCGCGCGCGCCAGTTCCACCGGTCCCCCGTACGCGCCCCGGGCGTCCCGCAGGTTCACCTGCGGGTCCGTCCACGGCGGGATGTGCGTCAGCACCAGCCGCCCCACCTCCGCCGCCGCGGCGGCCTCGCCCGCCTCGCGGCCGTTGAGGTGCAGGTCGGGGATCTCCTCGCGGCCGTGCGTGAACGCCGCCTCGCACAGCAGCAGGTCGGCGGCGGCGCTCAGCTCCGTCAGCGCGCCGCAGGGGCCGGTGTCGCCGGAGTAGACGAGGCTGCGGCCGTCGTGCTCGATGCGGAAGGCGTACGCCTCGACCGGGTGGCTGACGCGGTCCGCGTGCACCGTGAAGGGGCCGATCTCGAACGCGCCGCGCTCCAGCGCCCGGAAGTCGAAGACCTCGCTCATCGACGTCTCCGAAGGGGTGTCCGCGTACGCCGTGGTCAGCCGCTGCTCCGTGCCCTTGGGGCCGTAGACGGGGAGCACCTCGGCGGGGCCGCCCTCGTGGCGGTAGTAGCGCGCGACGAAGTAGGCGCACATGTCGATGCAGTGGTCCGCGTGGAGGTGGCTCAGCAGGATGGCGTCGAGGTCGTACAGTCCGCGGTGCTGCTGCAGCGCCCCCAGCGCGCCGTTGCCCATGTCGAGCAGGAGCGCGTACCCCTCCGCCTCGACCAGGTAGCTCGAACACGCGGATTCCGCGGACGGGAACGAGCCCGAGCAACCGACGACGGTGAGCTTCATCGGGGAAGGACCTCCGGCACGGTCGGGACGGGGCGACGATGCCCCGCCGGCTCTGCCGAGGGTAAGCCGGGACGGGCCGCAGCGGTCCCCCGGCCATCCCGGTTGTGGGCGGAATCACCAGGATGCCGGGGGTACGGCCCGCGCCCGCCGATGCCGCGGCGCGGGCGCGGGACAGCGGCCGATCGGCCCTAGGATCGGCCTATGGACACCTGGTGGCCGGCCGTCGCGGCCGTGGTGGTGCTGGCGGTGATCGCCGGGCTGGTCGACAGCTTCGGGCGGGTGCGCCGCGCGCACCGGCGCCCGGACGGGCCGGAGCCGGGCGAGACGCCGGGCGAGAACGGATCTCCGGGCGGGAACGGATCCGGGGGCGCGGACGCCGACGCGGACGACAACGGGGACGGGACCGGGAGCGGCGCCGGCACCTGAGCCGGGCCCGCAGGAGCGCGACTGGCATCTGAGCGGATCCGTCTCAGCGTGCGGGACGTACGCGGTGGGTCCGCCACGGCCGTGCCATCCTTGCGGCCATGCTGACCATCACGGAGGAGCTGTACGAGCAGATCGTCGCGCACGCCCGCAAGGACTATCCGGACGAGGCGTGCGGCGTGGTCGCGGGCCCGGCGCCGGCGCCCCCGGACGGCCGTCCCGAGCGCTTCATCCCCATGCTCAACGCCGCCCGCTCGCCCACGTTCTACCAGTTCGACTCGATGGACCTCTACTGGCTCGACCGCGAGCTGGACGAGCGGGACGAGGAGCAGGTGGTGATCTACCACTCGCACACCGCGACCGAGGCGTACCCCTCCCGCACGGACATCGAGCTGGCCCAGGAGCCCGGCGCGCACTACGTCCTCGTCTCCGTCGCCGAGTCCGGCGCCGGCGAAGGGCCCGTCTCCTTCCGCTCGTTCCGCATCGTGGACGGTGTGGTCACCGAGGAGGACGTGGCCGTGGTCACCTCGTACGACGAAGCCCCCGCGGGCTGAGTCCGCATGGTGAAACGGGGATCCGGCACGCGGACGGGGAATCGATACGATGAGCCCATGGTTGACGAGGACGTGACCCGGAAACCGCCGGGCCGGCAGGTGCTGCTCGTGGCCCGTCTGCACGTCGACCTCTGCCGTCTCGCCAGCGCCGCCTGTCCGGCCGCGCCGCCCCGCGCGGCCGGCCGCGTCCCGACCGCCTGACGCCCGCGTCCGGCGCCCGCGTCCGACACCCGCCCGCGTACGTCCGTACGTCCCGCCCCCTGCGGTGCCGCGGCCGACCGTGCCCGCGCCCCGCCCGCAGCCCGACTCCCGCATCCCACAGGAGCCCCGAAATGGCCATCGAGGTCCGCATCCCGACCATCCTCCGCACCTACACCGACGGCGAGAAGGCCGTGCAGGGCGACGGCACCACCCTGGCGGAGCTGTTCGACGACCTGGAGTCCCGCCACACCGGTATCCGCGAGCGCCTGGTCGACGGCGGTGAGCTGCGCCGCTTCGTCAACGTCTACCTCAACGACGAGGACGTCCGCTTCCTCGACGGGATCACCACCAAGCTCGCCGACGGCGACAGCGTGACGATCCTGCCCGCCGTCGCCGGCGGCTCCGACGGCGCCCGTACGGAGCGCAGGGCCGGCGCCTGATGCGCTACGACAGCCCCCTCGCGGCCGTCGGCAACACGCCCCTGGTCCACCTGCCGCGCCTCTCCCCCGCCCCGGAGGTGCGGATCTGGGCGAAGCTGGAGGACCGCAACCCGACCGGCTCGGTGAAGGACCGCCCGGCGCTGTTCATGATCGAGCAGGCCGAGAAGGACGGCCGGCTGACCCCCGGCTGCACGATCCTGGAGCCGACCTCCGGCAACACCGGCATCTCGCTGGCCATGGCGGCCGGGCTCAAGGGCTACCGCATCGTCTGCGTGATGCCGGAGAACACCAGCGAGGAGCGCCGCCAGCTGCTCGCCATGTGGGGCGCGGAGATCATCTCCTCGCCGGCGGCCGGCGGCTCCAACACCGCCGTACGGGTCGCCAAGGAGCTGGCCGCCGAGCACCCGGACTGGGTGATGCTCTACCAGTACGGCAACCCGGACAACGCCGGCGCGCACTACGCCACCACCGGCCCGGAGATCCTGGCCGACCTGCCCTCGCTCACGCACTTCGTGGCCGGCCTCGGCACCACGGGCACGCTCATGGGCGCCGGCCGGTTCCTGCGCGAGCAGCGCCCGGACGTGCAGATCGTGGCCGCCGAGCCGCGCTACGACGACCTCGTCTACGGGCTGCGCAACCTCGACGAGGGCTTCGTCCCCGAGTTGTACGACGAGTCCGTGCTCACCACCCGCTACTCGGTCGGCTCCGCGGACGCGGTCACCCGCACCCGCGAGCTGCTGCGCCAGGAGGGCATCTTCGCGGGCATCTCCACCGGGGCCTCGCTGCACGCCGCGATCGGCGTGGGCCGCAAGGCGGTACGGGCCGGGGAGCGCGCCGACATCGCCTTCCTCGTCGCGGACGGCGGCTGGAAGTACCTGTCGACGGGCATCTACACCGCCGCGACCGCGGAAGAGGCCGTCGAAGCGCTGCACGGCCAGCTCTGGGCCTAGCGGCCGGCGGCAGCGCGGAAGCGCACGGTACGGTGCGTTCGGCGGGCGTCGCCGCCCGCCGAACGCACCGTCTCCGGCGCCCCGCCGCGTCCTCCGGCGGCCCGGCGCCGCCCCGCCCTCCGCGTCTTGCCGCACCCTCCTGCGCCCTACGGCGCCTACCGGGCCTACTGCGCCCCGGCGGCGTACTCCGACGCCGGCCCGCCGCCGCGGGCCTCGCCGCGCCTGCTCACCGCCCAGCCCGCCGACAGCAGCACGGCCCAGCAGGCGCCCACGTACAGCGAGACCCGGGCGTCGGCGTCCAGCGCCGTGAGCACGGTGACGAAGACGAGGAACGCCAGCGCGAGCCAGCTGCACACCGACCCGCCGGGCGCGGGGAACGAGGAGGCGGGCAGCCGGCCGGCGGCGACCCGGCGGCGGAAGCGGATGTGGCTGACGAGGATCATCGCCCAGGTCCAGATGCCGGCGGCGGTGGCCACGGACATGACGTACCCGAACGCCTTCTCCGGTACGAGGTAGTTGAGCACCACGCCGACCGACATGACCACGACCGACAGCGCGATGCCCGCGGCCGGCACCCGGCGGGCGCTGAGCCTGCCGAAGACCTTCGGCGCCTCGGAGTTGGCGGCCAGGGCGCGCAGCATGCGGCCGGTGGAGTACATGCCGGAGTTGCACGACGACAGGGCGGCGGTGAGCACGACGAAGTTGACGATGCCGGCCGCGAGCGGGATGCCGATCCTGCCGAAGGCCGCGACGAACGGGCTGACGCCGGCGCTGAACTCGGTCCACCGGACCACCGACAGGATGACGATCAGCGAGCCGACGTAGAAGAGGACGATCCGCCAGGGCAGCGTGTTGATCGCCTTGGGCAGGGTCTTCTCGGGGTTCGTGCTCTCGCCCGCGGTGACGCCGACGAGTTCGACGGCGAGGTAGGCGAACATCACACCCTGCAGCGTCATGAGGCTGTCACCGACGCCGTGCGGGAAGAAGCCGCCGTGGCTCCAGAGGTTGGCGGGGGTGGCGGCGTCACCGGCCGCGGAGAAGCCGAGGGTGAGCACGCCGACACCGATGACGATCATGCCGATGATCGCGGTGACCTTGACCATCGAGAACCAGAACTCCAGCTCCCCGAAGATCTTCACCGAGATCAGGTTGACGCCGAAGAGGAGCAGCAGGAAGCCCAGCGCGCTGAGCCACTGCGGGACGGCGGGCCACCAGTAGTTGATGTAGATGGCGGCGGCCGTCAGCTCGGTCATGCCGGTGACTGCCCACATCAGCCAGTACGTCCAGCCGGTGACGTAGCCGAAGTACGGGCCGAGGAACTCGCGCGCGTACTCGGCGAAGCTGCCCGAGACCGGGCGGTAGAGCAGCAGTTCGCCCAGGGCCCGCATGATGAAGAAGATGACGAGGCCGGCGAGCGCGTACATGAAGACGAGGCTGGGGCCGGCCCTCTCGATGATCTTGCCGGCGCCGAGGAAGAGGCCCACTCCGATGGCGCCGCCGATGGCGATCATCTGGACCTGGCGGCTGCCCAGCCCGCGCTCGTAGCCCTCGTCGGCGGCCGGGGCCCCGCGGCCGCCCTCCGGGAGCTTCGCAGTGGTCATGTGGAGTTGCGCCCTTTCCCGTGCGGTCCCCGGACTGGAGCTTTACCACGGGAAAAGGGTGATTATGTGCAGATTAGTCCGTTGGCATGAGCGTCTCGACCAGCGTCTCCTGCAGTCCGCCCAGCCACAGGTACGCCATCACCATCGGCTTGCGCTCGTCCTCGTCCGGCAGCCGGAACAGCACCTCGCCGTCGTCGTCGTCCCGGATGTCGAGCCGGGCGCCGATGGCCAGCCGCAGGTCGTTGAGCGTCCCGAGCCACTGCCGCGACTCCTCCGGACCGATCTTGAGCACCGCGCCGCCCTCGCCCTGCACGGCCAGCGAGTCGAGCCCGCGGACGACGGCCAGGGCATTCTCGCGCTTGCTCTCCCGCAGGTCGGGCTCGGTGTAGCGGCGGAACTCCGCCGAGCGGGCCCGCTCCTCGTCGTCGGGGCCCTGGCCCGGTTCGCCGTACGCGTCCGGGAAGAGCCGCGCCAGCGCCGGGTCGGTCGGCGGCTTGCTGGGGCCCTCGGCGAAGAGCGCGTCCAGCGGGTCGGCGGGCTGCTCCGCGTCCGCGGGGGCGTCGCCGGGGCCGATCAGCTCCAGCAGCTGCACGGTCAGGGTGCGCAGGATGGAGATCTCCAGCTCGTCCAGCGCGACGGCGGCGCCGCCGCCCGGGACCGCCTCGAACTGCCCCGCCATCAGCGGTCCTGGGCCAGGGTGGCCCACAGGCCGTAGCCGTGCATGGCCTGCACGTCCCGCTCCATCTCCTCGCGGGTGCCGCTGGAGACGATGGCCCTCCCCTTGGTGTGTACGTCCATCATGAGCTTGCGTGCCTTCTCCCTGGGATATCCGAAGTACGCCTGGAAGACGTACGTCACGTAGCTCATGAGGTTCACCGGGTCGTTGTGGACGATCGTCACCCAGGGGACGTCCGGTTCAGGCACCGCCGCGGGTGACTGGGACTCGACGGTCTCCGGGCGCTCGATCTCCGTGGGTGCGACGCTCACGGTTGGCGGCAACTCCTCGTTAGCTCCGGCTGCGACCGCAGCCCTGACGCCCCCCATGCTGCCACCCGAGGCGGTGCCGCAGCCATTCGGACACCGGAAATCGTCAGAGTGACGAGTATGGGCGTAGGATCGAGCACATGTCGGAACTGAAGCTGCCGGTCACCGTCCCCTCGACGGCCCTCTTCACCGATCACTACGAGCTGACCATGGTCCAGGCCGCGCTGCACGCCGGCACCGCCGAGCGCCGCTCGGTCTTCGAGACCTTCACCCGCCGGCTGCCCGAGGGCCGCCGCTACGGCGTCGTGGCCGGCACCGGCCGGGTGCTGGACGCGCTGGAGAGCTTCCGCTTCGAGCCCGAGGTGCTGGCCTTCCTGCGCGCGCACGACGTGGTCGACGCCCCGACCCTCGACTGGCTGGCGGACTTCCGCTTCACCGGCGACATCTGGGGCTACCCCGAGGGCGAGGTCTACTTCCCCGGCTCTCCGGTGCTGCGGGTCGAGGGCACCTTCGCCGAGTGCGTGCTGCTGGAGACGGTGGTGCTGTCGATCCTCAACCACGACTCCGCCATCGCCGCCGCGGCCTCCCGGATGGCCGTCGCCGCCGGCGGCCGGCCGCTGATCGAGATGGGCGCACGGCGCACCCACGAGCTGGCCGCGGTGGCCGCGTCCCGGGCCGCGTACGTCGGCGGCTTCACCTCCACCTCCGACCTGGCCGCCGGGTTCCGCTACGCGATCCCCACCGTGGGCACCGCCGCGCACGCCTTCACGCTGCTGCACGACAGCGAGCGGGACGCCTTCACCGCCCAGGTGGAGTCCATGGGCACGGGGACGACGCTGCTGGTCGACACGTACGACGTGGCCGCCGCGGTCCGCACCGCCGTGGCGGTCGCGGGGCCGGAGCTGGGCGCCGTGCGCATCGACTCCGGCGACCTGCTGCTGGTCGCGCACCGGGTCCGCCAGCAGCTCGACGAGCTGGGCGCGGACCGGACCCGGATCATCGTCACCAGCGACCTCGACGAGTACGCCATCGCCTCGCTCGCCGCCGCGCCGGTCGACGCGTACGGCGTCGGCACCCGGCTGGTCACCGGCAGCGGGCACCCGACGTGCTCGATGGTCTACAAGCTGGTGGCCCGCGCCGCCGCAGGCGGCCCGGACGCGCCGCTGGTGCCGGTGGCGAAGAAGGCCCAGGGCGGGAAGACCTCGGTCGGCGGGCGGAAGTGGGCGGCCCGGCGGCTCGACGCGGACGGCGTGGCGGAGGCCGAGGTCGTCGGCACCGGGGCGGTGCCCGCGGAGCTGGCGGGCCGGGAGCTGCTGGTGCCGCTGGTGCGCGGCGGCGAGGTCGTGGGGCGGGAGCCGATGGACGACGCCAGGGCGCGGCACGTCGAGGCCCGGGACGGGCTGCCGCTGTCCGCCACCCAGCTCTCCAGGGGCGAGCCGGTCCTGCCGACGGAGTACGTGGGAGAACACGTATGACCCCCGGGACAGCGGGCAGAGAACCGGGACGCGCAGCGCTTCGTTCCCCAGCGCTCCGTCCTTCCGACGCCGACTCACGAAGGGCATCGCACCATGCATCGGGCACTGATCGTCGTTGACGTGCAGAACGACTTCTGCGAGGGCGGCAGCATGGGGGTGACCGGCGGCGCGGACGTCGCCGCCGCGATCACCGACCTGATCGGCCGGTCCACCGCGGGCTACCAGCACGTCGTCGCCACCCGCGACCACCACATCGAGCCGGGCGACCACTTCTCCGCCCACCCCGACTTCGTCCACTCCTGGCCGCGGCACTGCGTCGCCGGCACGGAGGGCGTCGGGTTCCACCCGAACTTCGCCCCGGCCGTCGCCTCCGGCGCGATCTCCGCGGTCTTCGACAAGGGCGCGTACGCGGCCGCGTACAGCGGCTTCCAGGGCGCGGACGAGAACGGGATGCCGCTGGCGGACTGGCTGCGCGCCCGGGAGGTCACGGAGGTCGACGTCGTGGGCATCGCCACCGACCACTGCGTGAAGGCGACGGCGCTGGACGCGGCGGCGGCGGGCTTCCGCACGCAGGTGCTGCTGGACCTGACGGCCGGGGTGGCCGAGGACAGCACGCATACGGCGCTGGGGGAGCTGGCGGAGGCGGGTGTGGAGCTGACGGGCAAGCCGGTCGTCGGCTGACGCCGCGCCCCGTGCGGGGCCCTGGGCGCCCATACGCGGGCCCGCGGGCCCGCGGCGCCGCCCGGCCCGCGCGGTCTACGTCGCCAGCCGGAGGAGGGCGCCGATCGGGTGCCAGGACTCCGTCTCGTCATCGAGCGAGCCGCGCCAGACCAGGCCGTCGGGGTGGCAGAGCACGGCGGTCACCTCGTCGGGCGTGGGCGGGTGCGCGTTGCCGCGGAGGTAGACGGAGCGCAGGCCGAGGTTGCGCAGCCGGGTCAGGGCGCGGGCGCGGTTTCCGGCGTGGACGAGCACACGTATCCGCCGGCCCCCCGCGGGAGCCGGCAGCCCGACGGCGACGACCATGCTGCCGTCCGGCAGCCTGGTGAATCCTCCGCCCATGGCGCTCCTCGGGTGACGTCTCGTCGGCCAGATGCTCACGCCATCTTTACGCGATCGGCCGCCGCCCCGCCAGGGGCAGCGGCCGATACGTATCTGACCTGCGATTCTACCGGATCACCGGATGGAGGGCCCCACCCGGATTGTCATGGTCCGGCCATGACCGGGCTCCTTGACGATGGAAATCCTCGTGTGGGTGTCGGGCACCTGCACGCTGCCGCCCGGGTTCTCCTCGTTCCAGTACGTCCCCTTGTGGTCGTCGAAGACCGAGACGCCCCTCTTCGCCCGGATCTTCGCCGGCACCCCGTCCCGGTGCAGGGTGAAGCCGTCGGTCCGCTTGGTGCTGAAGGTGGCGTCGTAGGTCTGGATGCGGTTGCGCATCACCGAGCCGTCGGCCCACCTCTCCGGCTCCGGGTGCGCGTCGACCGGCAGCACCAGGCCCTCGCCGGGGTGCACGCTGGTGTTGTTGTCCAGCTGCGAGGTGTCCCACAGCCACACCGCCAGGCCGTTCTGGTACGGGAAGTGCTCGACCCAGTCCGGCTTGTCGGTCACCCAGCCGAAGTTGTACGGGCCGCTCCGCAGCGTCCTGTCGTACGACACGTACTGCCGGTTCTCGGCGATGTAGTACTGCGGGTAGTCGTTGGTGAAGGACTCGCCGACGCGCGAGAAGCCGTCCTTCGTCCAGCCCGCGTCGTCGCCCTCGGCGCCGTCCGCGAAGACCTCCTCGCCGTCCGCCGTGATCGACAGCGCGTCGGCGGTGAAGCCCTTCTGCGCCACCCCGCCGTCGGTCTGGTAGCGGAAGCGCAGCTGGACCTCCTGGCCCGCGTAGGCGTCCAGCGGGTACACCAGGTCGCGGTACTCGCCGGAGACGCCGGTCAGCGCCGGCCGGTCGCCGCCGTCGCGCGGGATCTGCGCGCCGTTCGCGGTGCCGTCGAGCGGGGTGAAGCTGGCCCCGCCGTCCGTGGAGACCTCGGCGTAGAGGTAGTCGTAGTTCTCCTCGATGTCCCACCAGCCCTTGAGGCCCAGGGAGGCGGTGGACGCGCCGGTCAGGTCGACCGTGCGCGTCAGGGTGTTCGACAGGTCGTCGCCCATGCCGCTCCACCACTGCATCGCGCCCTCGGCGGGCGTGGTGACGGTGGTGGTGACGGCCTTCTCCGGCAGCTCCACTATGAGCGCCTGCGGCCTGCCGTGCCGCTGCTCCTCGGCACGGCCGAGGGTGTGCTTCGAGCGCGTCGCCGCCTTGGCCGTCTCGTAGTCCAGCCAGCCGAGCTGCAGCTTGTCCCAGGCGGTCATGTCGCCGGGCAGGTCGCCGATGGCGTCCTCGCCGCGGCCGAGCCAGGAGCCGGAGGACATGAGCGTCCAGAAGCCGGTGGAGTTCTCGCCGCCCGCGGTGTCGTACAGGTCGGGCAGGCCGAGGTCGTGGCCGTACTCGTGGGCGAAGACGCCGAGTCCGCCGTTCTCCGGCTGGACGGTGTAGTCGCCGACCCACACGCCGGTGTCGCCGATCTGGGCGCCGCCGGCCTTGTTCCCGCCGGGGCCGGTCTGCCCCGCGTCGGTGCCGTAGGCGTACCAGCGGTGCGCCCAGATGGCGTCCTCGCCCTGCACGCCGCCGCCGGCGGACTCGTCCTCGCCGGCGTGCACCAGCTGGAAGTGGTCGATGTAGCCGTCGGACTCGTCGAAGTCGCCGTCGCCGTCGAAGTCGTAGCGGTCCCAGACGTCGTACTCGGCGAGCTGCTGCCTGATCTCGGCGTCGGTCCGGCCGGCGGCCTTCTGGTCCGCGGCCCACTGCGCGGTCGCGTCGCGCACCAGGTCCCAGACGGAGGAGCAGGTGGAGTCGCCGCAGTAGTTGGAGCCGTAGCGGGCCTCGTTCCACTTCACCGAGACCCAGTCGCTGACCTCGCCGTCCACCGTGTACTTACCGGAGGACTGCTTCTCGTAGTACTTCGCCATGGACTGCTTGCCCGCGTCCCGGGAGAAGTAAAGGTCCTGGTAGTGCTGCCGGTCGTAGTCCGCCTGCCAGTCGGTGGAGTTGTTCACCGCCCGGTCCGGCTCGGCTATCTGGTTGTGCGCGGGGCCCGGGTCGCCGCCGTACTTCACGACGGGCGGCTCGGGGCCGTCGGGGCCGTCCGGGTCGTACATGGTCTCGTTGTCGACGTCGTCGCCGAACTCGACCAGCACGGTGAATATCTTGTCGGTCTTCGTCGCGCGGCCCAGCTCGGCGTACTTGCCGTCGTCGAGCTTGACGACCGTCGAGCCGTTCTTCCTGACCCGCGGCCGCGTCTCGGTCTCGCCGGACAGCAGCTGCTGCAGCGCGGCCTTCTCGCGCGCCTCCTTCTGCTTGCTGAACGGGCCGTCGAGGTCGTGGTGCTGATGCTTCGGCGCCCGCGCCGGATCACGGCGCTCCAACTGGGCCGCCCCGTCCCCGGAGTCGGCGGCCGCCTGCCCCAGAGGCAGCAGCGCCGCGCCGAGTGCGGCTGCAACCGCCGTGGTGACGGCAGTTTTTGACAACTTTCTGTGCCTGGTGTTCACGTTTGCGCTGTCCCTCCCGCGTCGCCGCACGAATAGGTGTGCCAGCATTCGACCGGAGTGAACAGAGAAATGACAGTCTTGACTTGGACACCTCAGAGGGCTACGGGGTTTCAGCAGCTGGGCCGGACTCCCCGGTGACACGGTTCCCCACCCCGGCATGACACCGTGCGCCCCCTCGTGCACCCCCCCGGTGGGTAAGGTCACGCTTACTTGCGTTCCCGGGCGGGCAACGCCTTGGGTAGTGGGGGGCGGCTGCATGCACGGGGCCGCCCTTCGGCACGTTCACCCGTCCGTACCGATGCTGAGCCCACCAGGGGGGCCGCCATGCCGCGTCCGACTCTCTCCCAACTCCTCTACGGGTCGGCCACAGTCATCGCCTCAGCGGCAGCCATGCTGTTGCTCACGCAGGCCGGCGCAGCCATCGCCCTCGTGGCGATCTGCGTCATCGCCCTGGCGCTCGGTGTGCTCGTCGCACTGACCGCCCCCTCACCGCGCGCCAGCCGCGCCGCCACCGCCGTCGAGGCGGAGCCGGTCGTGGTGCCGCGGCCCGAGGGGATCGCCGCACCCGCGGCGGACCGGCGACCGGTCGGCGCGCAGCCCGCGCAACGCTGAGACGGTGCGGCGCCCGCGAGGGCGCCGACGGGGGAACGGCCGAGAGACCGACAGAGGCGGCCGGCGACCTGCTGACAGGTCGCCGGCCGCTTCGGTGCGCCGGTCGCGTCACGGCGTGAAGCGCTGCCCCTGGGTGGAGACCACCACGGTCTTGGCCGCCTTGTCGTGCACGCACTGGCGGTACGGCTTGTCCCAGGTGCAGGACAGCACGTTGTAGAGCCAGAACAGGGTGCCGATGCACGGCACGAGCTGCGGCAGCGAGTAGACGGCGGCGCGGATCCAGCCCGGGTTCCCGGCGGGGACCGCGCCGTTCTCCAGCATGCCGACGCGGATGCCCATGAGCTTCTTGCCGACGGTCTGCCCGCTGCGGGTGAGCATCAGGCCCTCGTACACCAGGTAGACGAGCATGCCGAACAGGCCCCAGCCGTACTGGGAGCCGGTGGCGTCGGAGTCGCCGAAGTCGTCGATGCGGCCGATGAGGGTGAGGAAGACCGACACCGGGATGTAGACCACCAGCGCGTCGATGATGCGCGCCAGCAGCCGGCGGCCGAGGCCGGCGAGCGGCGGCATCCCGGCGAGCCGCGGATCGGGGGCGCCGTACGCGGCGCCCCCGTAGCCGGCGCCGCCCGTGTCGCCGCCGCCGTACGGGGGCGGGGGCGGGGGCATCGCGCCGGGGGGCTGGTCGTACGGGGAGCCGCCAGAGGGCCGGTCGTAGGGGGAACCGCCCGAGGGGGAGCCGGGGCCGTCGGGCCGGGTCCCGCCCGCACCGGACGACGTGGCGCCCGGACCGGGCGGCGGGGCGGCGCCGGGACCCGACGACGAGGTGGCGTCCGGGCCCGTGGGCGGGGTGGCGCCCGGGCCGGTGGACGACGTGGCGTCGGGGCCGGTCGGCGGGGTGACGCCCGGGCCCGCGGACGACGTGGCGTCGGGGCCCGGGGGCGGGGGCGGGGCACCGTGCGGCGGCCCGCCGCCGTGCGCGGGTCCGCCGCCGTGCGCCGGTGCACCCGCGCCCGTGCCCGGACCCGCGCCCAGCGCCGGGCCGGCCGGCGGTGGCGGCGTCTCGCCGGGCACCTCCGACGTCGTCGGGCCGCCCACCGGCCGCGTCGTCCCGCTCCCGCGCGGCGGCGGCCCGGGCGCCCCCCGCGTCCGCCCGCCGCCCGGCGGCGACACCGGCTCCTCCTCCGGCGGCCGCGTGCCGTCGGAGGGCTGTCCGGGCTGCGGCTGCGGCGGCTGCTGCGCGCGCTGGGGCCTGCCGCGGTGCGGGGCGTCGGCGCCCTCGCCGTGGTCGTCGGAACTCATGCACCGAGTCGACCCCGGGCACCGCCGCCCCGCATCCCGGGCGCGGCCGAACGGCTGGCGGCGGCGGGGTCAGCCGCGGGCCACGTACGTGCGTCCCGCCTTGTCGTGCCAGCACTGCCGCCACGGCTTGTCGAAGGCGCACCACAGCACGTTCAGCAGCCCGACGAGCGGCAGCAGCACGAACACCGCGTACGTCAGCCAGCGGCGCAGCGCCGAGCCGGTCTCCGGCGGGTCCTGCGACTCGATGTCCAGCACCCGCACGCCGAACAGCCGCTTGCCGGGCGTACGCCCCCACCTGGCCGTCGGCAGCGCCTCCACGATCAGGCCGAGGACGAGGAAGAGGCCGAGGACGAGCGCCAGGTACGGGCCGGTGGTGCCGTCGATGAGCCAGACGGTGACGGTCGTGCCGGACTTCTCGGCGGCGTCGATCTTGTCCTGGACGTGGTCGACGGACTTGCTCACCAGCGGCACCGCGACCGCGGCGACGACGCCGCCGACCAGCAGCACGTCCACCAGCCGGGCGCCGAGCCGGCGGCCCAGCCCGGCGGGCGGGGCGGTGCTCTGCGCCGCGCTGCCGAAGGGGTCGGAGGCCGGCGGGCGCCACGGCACGACGGGCGGCTCGCCGGCGCCGCCGCCCTGCGGCAGCTCGGCGCGGGCGGCCCGCTCGGGGAGCTGCCCGGCGGGCTGCCGCGGCGGGACGGCGGGCGGGGCCGTCCGCGCGGCCGGGGTCAGCGGCGGGGCCAGGGGCCCGGGCTGCGGCGCGGACTGCGGCTGCGCGGGGCGGGGCTGCGGCAGGTCCGGCGTGGTCGGGGCCGGCGGCGGGGGCGCGGGCCGGGCCGCGGGCACGTCCGGCGCCGCGGGCGCGGGCTGCGGCCGCGGCAGGTCGGGGGTGGTCGGCGCGGGGAGGGCGGCCGGCACGTCGGGGGCGGTCGGCGACGGCGCGTAGGCACCGGCGCCCTGCCGCGGATCGGCGGCCCCGGCACCGCTTCCGGCGCCGGCCGCCGGCTGGCGCGTCCCCTCCGGCGTCGTCGGCGCCGGTGCGGGCGCGGGGCCGGAGGCCGGCGCGTCGAAGGCGGTCGGCGCCGGCGCGAAGGCGCCCGCGCCCAGCCGCGGGTCCCCGGCACCGGCCCCCGCGCCCGCCGCCGGCCCGCCCGTCTCCTCGGGCGGCGCCGACGCCGGTGCGGGCGCGGGGCCGGCCACCGGCGCGTCGGAGGCGCCCGCCCCCTGCCGCGGGCCCGCGGCACCGCTTCCAGCACCGGCGCCTGCCGCCGGCTCGGGCGTCTCCCCCGGCGTCGCCGGCGCCGGTACGGGCGCGGGGCCGGCCAGCCGCCGCACCTGCTCGCCCCACGAGCCGCCGCCGACGCGCGGGTCCCGGCCGAGCGGCGCCCCGGGCCGGTCCGGCTCGTACGACCCGGCCGCGGCCCGCTCGCCCTCCTGCCCGGCACCCGCGGCACCCGCCGCGCCGGCGCCCGCGTCCTCGGCGTCCTCCGCCCGCCGGGCCCCCGGCAGCCGGGGCTCGTCCCCGGCGCGCCCGGGCCCGGGCGCGCCGCCGCCCAGCTCGGCCGGCACCGCGAGGGCCGGCGGGTCCTGCCGCTCCTGCGCGCCCCAGGCGACGCGGCCCCCGGCCCGTTCCGCGACGTCCACGACGTCCACCGCCTGCCACGCGCCCTCCGCGTCCGAGGGGGCACCCGCCGCCTCCGCGGCGTCCCGCACGTCCGACGGCGCGTCCGCCGGAGCGTCGTCCGCGCCGGCGCCCCGCGCGGCGTGCCGCCCGCGCGGGGCGGGCACGGCGTCCTCGGGCTCCTCGTCGTCGAGGAAGACGGGCCCGGTCTCGCTCACGGCCGGACCGGCCGGGCCCGGGCCGGCGGGCTCCGCCGGCTCCGCGGGCGCGGCGTCCGCCGGGGTCTCCGCACCGTCCGCGCCCGCATGCTCCGCCGGCGCGACCAGGTGCTCTTCGCCCTCCTGCGCGCGGCGGCTGGTGCCGGGGACCCACGCCGCACCGTTCCAGTACCGGACGTAGCCCGGGATGGAGGGGTCGGGGTAGTAACCGGGGCCGGGGATCCCGCCGCCGGAGGGTGGTGTCGGGGCGCTCATGGGGTCCACATGTACCAGAAGCCGCCGACGGCCGGGTCCGCCTCGTCTCCGTTCCGCCTTTAGAGACTTGTCAGAAAGTCTGCGGAAGTCGCGTAAGAGCCCGGCGGTTTGGCCCTCTCTCCCCGTGCAGGCGCGTGAGACCTGCGCGAGGTCCGACGAGATCCGACGAGATCCGACAAGATCCGACAAGAGAGGTGCCACACCATGCAGACCGTGGTGGAACGTGAGCTGGAGCTGCGGCTCGTGCTGTCGCCGGAGAGAAGCATCCCGGTCCCGTCCCGGCTGACGTACCGGTCGACCGACCCGTACGCCGTCCACATCAGCTTCCACATCGGCTCGGCGGCGCCGGTGAGCTGGTCGTTCGCCCGCGAGCTGCTGGTGGAGGGGGTGTTCCGGCCGTGCGGCCACGGGGACGTGCGCGTCTGGCCGACGAAGTCCGGGGCGGGGAGCGTCATCTGCCTGGCGCTGACGGCCTCGGACGGGGACGCGCTGATCGAGGCGCCGGCCGCGGCGGTGTCCACCTGGCTGGAGCGCACGCTGCGGGCCGTGCCCCCGGGTACGGAGACGGCGCAGCTCGGTCTGGACGAGGGGCTGCGGGAGCTGCTGGGCCCGGCGGCGCGGGACGAGTTGTGGCTGCGCGACCCGTGGCCGTCGGACGACTCCGGCGACACGTGAGCGCCGGGTGTGCCGGGCGGGGGCGCCGCGGGGCGTGCCCCCGCCGGTGCTGCCCCGCCCGTGGGCCCGGGGCCGGCGGGCGGTGCGCCGCCGGTTACGCCGCCGTCTCCGTCGTCTCAGCCGTCTCAGCCGTCTCCACCGCGCCCGCCGCGCCCGCCGGCAGCTGTCCCGGGCCGCGGAACGTGCCGCGGTACGCGGTCGGCGAGACGCCCAGCGCCGCGTGCAGGTGCTGCCGCAGCGACGCCGCCGTGCCGAAGCCCGCGTCGGCCGCGACCCGGTCGATGCCGCGGTCGGTCTCCTCCAGCAGCTGGCGCGCCCGCTCCACGCGCTGCCGGGTGAGCCACTGCAGCGGCGTCAGGCCCGTCTCCTCGCGGAACCGGCGGCTGAAGGTCCGTACGCTCATCGACTCCCGCGCGGCCAGCTCGCGCAGGGCGACGGGCCGGTCGAGGTGCGCCAGCGCCCAGGCGCGGGCCCGGCCGGTGGTGGTCAGCTCCGGCTCGGCGACCGGCCGGGGCACGTACTGGGCCTGGCCGCCGTCGCGGTGCGGGGGCACGACGGTGCGGCGGGCCACGTCGGCCGCGACGGCGGCGCCGTGGTCGGTGCGGATCATGTGCAGGCACAGGTCGATGCCGGCGGCCTCGCCCGCGGAGGTGAGGACGCCGCGGTCCTCGGTGTAGAGGACGTCGGGCTGGAGCCGTACGGCGGGGAAGCGGCGGCGGAACAGCTCGGCGGACTTCCAGTGCGTCGTGGCCCGCCGCCCGTCGAGCAGGCCCACGGCGGCGAGCACGAACGCGCCGGTGCAGACGGACGCGACGCGCGCTTCGGGGCGTACCCGCGCGAGGGCCGCCCGCAGCGCGGGCGACGGCTCGCCGTGCCCGGTGCCGTCCGGGGCGCCCTCCAGGGCGTCCGCGGCGTGCGACGCGGGCACCACCACGGACCCGGCGTCGTCCAGCGCTTCGGGGCCGTGCCCGACGTGCACGGTGAAGTCGGCGTCGGTACGCACCGGGCCGGGCCGCAGCGCGCAGGTGACGACCTCGTACAGCGGCCGCCCCGCGGTCTCGGCGGAGCCGAACAGCTGGTGGACGAGGCCGAGTTCGAGGGGCATGACGCCGTCCCGTACGAGGACGGCGACGCGGTGCGGCGGGCCGGTGGCGGCGCCGGCGGCGTTCTTCGGGGAGCCGGTCATGGCACGATTCTTTCATGTAGGTTAATCCGGCCATTCACGGTCATTGCGCAGCGCGCAACGGTCGCGCGCGGCGCCCGGCGCAGAAGATCCTGACCGGATTCTGGACGGGGTCTTCCGCTGAGCGGTGCCGCTCGCTAGGTTGCCGGACACCCCCGCTGCGGAGGCGGAGGCGGGGCTGAAGAGTTCCGCGGCAGAGCCGCCGTGGAACGACAGCCGGTGCCACCTGCGACCGGCGGCTCGCACGCCGGTGCTGCACGGGACAGGTGCACCGGCGCGGGAAGGGCCGCACATCACTTGAGGAGGCGGCGTGCCCGCAGAGACCTCCCAGACCCTCGACCGTGGACTCCGCGTGCTGAAGCTGCTCGCCGACACCGACCACGGCCTGACCGTCACCGAGCTGTCGCACAAGCTCGGCGTGAACCGCACCGTCGTGTACCGCCTGCTCGCCACCCTGGAACAGCACGCCCTCGTCCGCCGCGACCTCGGCGGCCGGGCGCGGGTCGGGCTCGGGGTGCTGCGGCTGGGCCGGCAGGTGCACCCCCTGGTACGGGAGGCGGCGCTGCCGGCGCTGCGCTCGCTCGCCGAGGACGTCGGCGCCACGGCGCACCTCACGCTCGTCGACGGCAGCGAGGCGCTGGCCGTCGCGGTCGTCGAGCCCAGCTGGACCGACTACCACGTCGCCTACCGCGCCGGCTTCCGGCACGCGCTGGACCAGGGCGCGGCGGGGCGGGCGATACTCAAGGGCCGCGGCCTCGGCCCGGGCGCCGGCGAGAACGACGCCGAGCTGGCGCTGGCCCTGACCCACGGCGAGCTGGAGGCGGGCGCGAGCGGGGCGGCGGCGCCGCTGCTGGGGGTGTCCGGGATAGAGGGCAGCGTGGGCGTGGTGATGCTGCACGAGATCGTGCCCGGCGAGGTGGGCCCGCGGGTGGTCTCGGCGGCGCGGGAGGTCGCCCGGGCGCTGCGCTGAGCGTTGCGCTGTGCCCGCGCGGGCACGGCGTGACCGGCGGGGACCGGCGGACCGGCACAGCACGGCGTGGCATGTGCGGAGACATGCGACGCGAGACGGCCGTCGCGGAAGCGCGGCGTCGCCGATGCGGCAGGGCTCGTACGCACCGAACGGCCCACGTGCCCACGCGAGAACGACCGGCCGCGCGGGTCCGCGGCCCTCCGTGCAGGGGAACGCACGGTCCGTCCGCGGCGCCCCCACGCCTGCCCCGGCGGCTTCGCCGCGGGGCGACCGCGGCGCGGCGAAGCCGCCGCCGGCACCCCGCAGCCCTCCCGTACGGCCCGCCCCGCCCATCCCGCACAGGGCCACCCGGCGAGGATCCCGCGGCGCCCGCCCCGCGCGGGCACCGTAGATTGGAGCCGTGCGCTCTCGTCGTGTGACCCTCGCGCTCGCCGCGGTGCCCGTGGCCGGGCTGCTCGCCGCCGCGGCGTTCGCCCCGCTGCCGTTCTCGCTCGCCCAGCCCGGGATGACCGCCGACGTGCTCGGCGAGCACAGCGGCGACCCCGTGATCTCCGTCTCCGGGGCGGAGCAGCACCCCACCCGGGGCGAGTTGCGGATGACGACGATCGCGGCGACCGGCCCCGAGGTCTCGCTGCGGGTCGCGGACATCGCCTCCGGCTGGTTCGCCACCGACGAGGCCGTGATGCCCAGGGACGCGGTGTACCCCGTGGGCGACTCGAAGAAGGAGATCCGGGAGTACAACGCGGAGCAGATGCGGGAGTCCCAGAACACCGCCGTCACCGCCGCCCTGCGCCACCTCGGCCGCGACCCGGACGGGGTCGACGTCGAGCTGCGCCTCACCGACGTCGGCGGGCCCAGCGCCGGGCTGTTCTTCGCCCTGGGGATCGTCGACAAGCTGACCCCCGGGGACCTGACGGGCGGCGAGGTCATCGCCGGTACGGGCACGATCGAGCCGGACGGCACCGTCGGCCCGGTCGGCGGCGTGGCGCTGAAGACGCAGGCCGCGAAGCGCGACGGCGCGACGGTGTTCCTGGTGCCGGAGGCGGAGTGCGGCGACGCGGAGTCGGAGCTGCCGGAGGGGCTGCGGCTGGTGCCGGTGGCGGAGCTGTCGGACGCGGTGGCGTCGCTGGAGGCGCTGTCGTCGGGCGACGGCGACGTACCGGGCTGCTGACGGCCCGGGCCCCGGACCGGGGCGTACGGCCCGTACGCCCGCGGAATTCGGATGCGGTCCGTACGCGGTCTCCCTAGGTTGGCGGGTGTGGAACCGCTCGACGAGAAACAGATCCGTACGTCCTTCGTGAACTGCACCAAAGGCGACGCCGGCCGGCTCAGGCTGCCGCTCGACTTCGCCGCGCTGCCCTGGGCGGACCTGGACTTCCTCGGCTGGGTGGACCCGGGCGCCCCGCTCCGCGCGCACCTCGTCGTCCCCCGCCCGGACGGGCCCCTCGGGATCGCCCTGCGCGTACCGGCGGCGGGCCGCGCGAGCGCCGTGCGGTCCCGCATGTGCCAGCTCTGCCTGACCGCGCACGCCGCCTCCGGCGTCCGCCTGCTCGCCGCCCCGCTGGCGGGCGCGCGCGGGCGGCGGGGCAACACGGTCGGCGTGTACGTGTGCGCAGACCTCGCCTGCTCCCTCTACCTGCGCGGCAGGCGGCAGCCGAAGCTGCGGACCGTGCCCCAGGAGGAGTCGCTGACCGAGGCGGAGCGGGTCGCGCGGATGCGGGGCAACCTGGAGGACTTCGTGGCGAAGGTCACGGCCGGCTCGTAGGGCCGCCGTCCGGGCCGCCGTCCGCGGCCTGCCGCACCAGCGGCACGATCCGCAGCGGAACCGGGTTCTCCATCACGATCGCCGTCGACGCGCGCACGATGCCGTCGAAGCCCACCACCAGGTCGATGACCCGCTGCAGGTCGGCGTTCGACCGCGCCACCAGCCGGCACAGCATGTCGCCGTGCCCGGTGATCGTGTGCAGCTCCAGCACCTCCGGTACCCCGGCGAGATGGCTGCGTACGTCCGTGCCCTGGCCCTGCTTGATCTCCAGGGTGGCGAACGCGGTCACCGGGTAGCCCAGGGCCGCCGGGTCGACGTCGGGGCCGAAGCCGCGGATGACGCCGCCGGACCGCAGCCGGTCCAGCCGGGCCTGGGTGGTGCCGCGGGCGACGCCGAGGCGGCGGCTGGCCTCCAGCACGCCTATGCGCGGCTCGTTGGCGAGCAGCTCCAGCAGCCGGCCGTCGAGCTGATCGATCATCTCGCGGTCTCCTCGTTGGTCAGCTTGTACAGATAGCCCGGCGCACACCGAGCCTCACCGGTCATTCTGTCCAGTAATTTCGGCAACTATTGCACACCTTGCCAACCGGAGAGACCCTTTGAGCATGACCGAGACCATTGATCAGCCCGCTCCGCAGACCCGGCAGGACGACCCCTTCCCGGTGCAGGGGATGGACGCCGTGGTGTTCGCGGTCGGCAACGCCAAGCAGGCCGCCCACTACTACTCCACGGCATTCGGCATGAAGCTGGTCGCGTACTCCGGACCGGAGAACGGCAGCCGCGAGACGGCCAGTTACGTCCTGGAGAACGGCGCCGCCCGTTTCGTCTTCACCTCCGTCATCAAGGCCGCCACCGACCGCGGCCGCTTCCTCGACGCGCACGTCGCCGAGCACGGTGACGGCGTCGTCGACCTCGCCCTGCGGGTCCCCGACGCCCGCGCCGCCTACGCGCACGCGGTGGCCCGGGGCGCCACGGGGCTGGAGGAGCCGTACGAGCTGAAGGACGAGCACGGCACCGTGGTGCTCGCCGCCATCGCGACGTACGGCCAGACCCGCCACACCCTCGTCGAGCGCACCGGCTACGACGGCCCGTACCTGCCGGGCTACGCGGCCGCCGAGCCGATGGTCACCCCGCCCGCGCAGCGCACGTTCCAGGCCGTGGACCACTGCGTCGGCAACGTCGAACTCGGGAAGATGGACGAGTGGGTGGCCTTCTACAACAAGGTCATGGGCTTCACGAACATGAAGGAGTTCGTGGGCGACGACATCGCCACCGAGTACTCCGCGCTCATGTCGAAGGTCGTCGCCGACGGCACCCTGAAGGTCAAGTTCCCGATCAACGAGCCGGCGCCCGGCAAGAAGAAGTCCCAGATCGACGAGTACCTGGAGTACTACAACTCCCCCGGCGTGCAGCACATCGCGCTGGCCACGAACGACATCGTGAGCACGGTGCGGACCATGCGCGCGGCCGGCGTCGCCTTCCTCGGCGTGCCGGACGCGTACTACGACACCCTCGGCGAGTGGGTCGGCGACACCCGCGTGCCGATCGAGGAGCTGCGGGAGTTGAAGATCCTCGCCGACCGCGACGAGGACGGCTACCTGCTGCAGATCTTCACCAAGCCGGTGCAGGACCGGCCCACGGTGTTCTTCGAGATCATCGAGCGGCACGGCTCGATGGGCTTCGGCAAGGGCAACTTCAAGGCGCTGTTCGAGGCCATCGAGCGCGAGCAGGACAAGCGCGGCAACCTCTGAGCACCGGCTGACCCCCACCCGTTTCCCGACCCCGGCTCGACCATTCCGCGACCGGGATGATACGCAACTGTGATGCGTATCGAGCGGAAGCAGCAGGAGGCTGCGCGAGAGACCGAACAAGACGAGCGCCGGCGCCCGGCGTTCCGCCCCGACGTGGAGGGCCTGCGGGCGGTGGCGCTCGGCCTGGTGCTCTTCTACCACGCGGGCGTCCCGCAGCTGGCCGGGGGCTACGTCGGCGTGGACGTCTTCTTCGTCGTCTCCGGGTTCCTCATCACCGGCCTGCTGCTGCGCGAGGCGGAGCGGCAGGGCACCGTGTCGCTGCTGCGCTTCTACGGCCGCCGCGCCCGGCGGCTGCTGCCCGCCGCCGCGGTCGTGGTGCTGGCCGTGTGCGTGGCGGCGGTGCAGTGGATGCCGCCGCTGGAGCGGAGGAACGTCGCGGAGGACGCGGTGGGCGCGGCGCTGTACGCCACGAACTGGCAGCAGGCGGGGCGGGCCGTCGACTACTCGGCGGAGGACGCGGCGCCCAGCCCGCTGCAGCACTACTGGTCGCTGGCGGTGGAGGAGCAGTTCTACCTGGTCTGGCCGCTGCTGGTGCTGGCGGTGCTGTGGTCGCTGCGGGCGGGGCGCGGGGGCCGCGCGGGCCGCTTCGGGCTGCGGGCGCGGCTGGCGGTGACGCTCGGGGCGCTGGCCGCGGTGTCGTTCGTGCACGCGGTGCGGCTGAGCGCCGAGGAGGCCGGGGTCGCGTACTTCTCGACGTTCACCCGCGGCTGGGAGCTGGCCGCCGGCGGGCTCCTCGCCCTCGTCCCCGCCGCCGCCTGGCGCCGCGTGCTGCCCGGCACGGGCCCGCACAGGTCCGCGGCCGGGCTCGCCGCCGGTGCGCTGGCGGCGGCCGGGCTGGCGGCCGTCGCGTACGCCGGGCTGCGGTTCGACGACGCCACCGCCTTCCCGGGCCCGTGGGGCCTGCTGCCGGTGCTGGGCACCGTCGCGGTGATCGCCGCCGGCTGCGGGGCCGCCGTGCACCCCGTCGCCCGGGTGCTGTCGGTCCCGCCGCTGCGCTACGCCGGGCGGATCTCGTACTCCTGGTACCTGTGGCACTGGCCGGCCGTCATCTTCGTACCCCTCGCCCTCGACCGCGAGCTGTCCATCCGCTGGATGGTCGTCGTGGTCGCCGCCGCCGCGCTGCCCGCGGCGCTCACGCACCGGCTGGTGGAGGAGCCCGTACGCCGCGCCCGCGCCCTGTTCCCCACCCCCCGCGCCCTCGCCGTCGGCGCCACCTGCACCGCCGCGACCGTGCTGGTCGCGACCGGCTCCTGGGTGACCACCCCGACGGTCGCGCTCGCCTCCCCCGAGCAGGCCCGCGGCGCCGCGGCCCTCGCCGACGAGGAGCAGCCCCAGAAGGCCGCGAAGGCCCTGCGCCCGCTGCCCGAGCAGGCCGTCGACGACCGCGGCAAGGTCCACGACGACGGCTGCCTGGCCGAGAAGCAGGAGACCGAGTCCGGGGACTGCGTGTACGGGGACGAGGGCGGCGACGAGACCGTGGTCCTCTTCGGCGACTCGCACGCCATGCAGTACGCGCCCGCGCTGGAGAAGGTCACAGAACGGCGCGGCCTGCGCCTGGTCACGCTCACGAAGGCGGGCTGCACCCCGGCGCAGGTCACCGTCTTCAACAGCGGGCTGAAGCGCGCGTACACCGAGTGCGACGAGTGGCGCGAGAACGCCCTGGAGCGCATCGGCGACGAGAGCCCGGCGCTGGTCATCACCGGCACGCGGGACGCGAAGACCGTCATGGAGGACGGCCGGCGGCTCAGCGCCGAGGAGGGCGCGCGGGCCCACCAGCAGGGCTACGAGAAGACCCTGGACGACCTCCTCGGCACCGGCGCCACCGTCATGACCCTCGCCGACAACCCCTACCCGCCCGAGGACATCCCCTCCTGCGTCTCCGGCTCCTTCAGGGATCTGGAGGACTGCGCGTTCCCGGAGTCCGACGGGTACAAGTACGAGCCGGTGAGCACGCGCGCGAACGCGAAGTACGACGAGGTCGGGCTCATCGACCCCAAGCCGGTGATGTGCAAGGACGGCACGTGCCCGGCGGTGATCGGGAACGTCATCGTGTACCGCGGCGGGGCGCACATCACGGCCTCGTACATGGAGACGCTGACGGACTGGCTGGACGCGCAGCTGCCGCGGGAGGTGTGAGGCGGCGGGGCCTCCCGGCGGGGGTCCGCGGCGGGGGTCCCCCGGCGGGGTCCCCCTCGCGGGGTTCCGCGGCGGGGGGAGCCGTTGCAGGCTGGAGCCATGAGCGCTCAGGCAGTCAGGGACGAGGCAGCCGGTGACGAGGCCGTGCGGGCCGCACTCCGCACCGGCCTGCCCGCGGCGGCGGTGCTGACCGACCCGGACGTCACCGCCGCGTACGCGGGCGACATGGCCGGGTTCTGCCCCTCCGGCACGCCCGCGGCGGTCGTGCTGCCGCAGACGGTCGAGCAGGTGCAGCACGTCATGCGCACGGCGACCGCGCTGCGGGTCCCCGTCGTCCCGCAGGGCGCCCGCACCGGGCTGTCCGGCGGGGCCAACGCGGGCGACGGCGCCATCGTGCTGTCCTTCGTGAAGATGGACCGCATCCTGGAGATCGACCCGGTCAACCGCATCGCCGTCGTCGAACCCGGCGTCGTCAACGCCGCCCTCTCCCGCGCCGTCGCCGCCCGCGGCCTGTTCTACCCGCCGGACCCGTCGAGCTGGGAGACCTGCACGATCGGCGGCAACATCGGCACCGGCTCCGGCGGCCTGTGCTGCGTGAAGTACGGCGTGACCGCCGAGTACGTCCTCGGCCTCGACGTCGTCCTCGCCGACGGCCGGCTGCTGACCACCGGCCGCCGCACGGCGAAGGGCGTCGCCGGCTACGACCTCACCCGGCTGTTCGTCGGCTCGGAGGGCAGCCTGGGCGCGGTGGTCGGCGCGACGCTCGCCCTCAAGCCGGCGCCGGCCCCGCAGCTGGCGCTGGCGGCGGAGTTCCCGTCCGCGGCGGCGGCGTGCGACGCGATCTGCCGGATCATGGCGGGCGGGCACGTCCCGTCGCTGCTGGAGCTGATGGACCGTACGACGGTACGGGCCGTCAACGCCCTGACGAAGATGGGCCTCCCCGAAACCACCGAGGCCCTCCTCCTCGCCGCCTTCGACACCCCCGACCCCGCGTCCGACCTCGCCGCCCTCGGCGCCCTGTGCACGGCGGCCGGGGCCACGGAGGTCGTCCCGGCGGCGGACGGGCCGGAGTCGGAGCTGCTGCTCGCCGGCCGCCGCGCGGCGCTGCCCGCGCTGGAGGCGATGACCGGCACGACGATGATCGACGACGTCTGCGTCCCCCGCAGCCGCCTCGGCGACTTCCTCGACGGCGTCGCCGCCATCGCCGACACGTACGCCCTGACCATCGGCACCTGCGTCCACGCCGGCGACGGCAACACCCACCCCAACGTCTGCTTCGACCCCCGCGACCCGGACGAGACGGCCCGGGCCCGGCAGTCGTTCGACGCCATCATGGCGCTGGGCCTGGAGCTGGGCGGCACGATCACGGGGGAGCACGGGGTGGGGCTGCTGAAGAAGGAGTGGCTGGCGAAGGAGCTGGGCCCGGTGGGGCTGGAGTTGCAGCGGGACATCAAGCGGGTCTTCGACCCGCTGGACATCATGAACCCGGGCAAGCTGTTCTGAGCGACGCCGTGCGGCCCGCTGCGGCAGTTCACCCGGGCCGACTCCCACCACCGCAGCCGCCCCGCGCGACCCAGGCACCGCACCGCTACCTGCGCTGGCGCAACACCAGCGCCCGCCACCCGGACGTACTCGCCGCCCAACGCAAGGTACGCACCCGCCCTCGCAGCGAAAAGGGCATCCGCTGGGGCGGGCGCCCCCTCAACACCGCAGCCCGGCCCACCGCGAACCGCAGCTCCCGACCGCCGACGGGGCGAGTTGCAGGAGAAGGACAGCGGCAGAAGGACGACTCAGAGGGCGAACGGCTCGATCTCCCCCGCGAAGACGATGACCTGGTCGATGAGGCTCCGTCGCAGATGGACGACGTCCGTTCCCGCCAGGCGGGGCCCTCCGTCAGGCGTGGTGAAGACCCACTGGTACCGGGCCCATTCGTCCGGCATGTCCACCGCTGAGCAGCGCACCATCGTGCCGGCCCCCGCCGGGTGGCGCCGGATGTCCAGCACGAACCGCTCGACCGCCGCGATTCCTTCGCTGCGACCCAGCGGTCCCCAGAAGACCACGTCCGAGGTCAGGGCCTGGGAGAGCAGGGCAGTCACATGGCTGTCGTCCGAGGCGTTGAACGCGGAGATGAACGTGTCGATCGCGGAGCGTGCGGTCTCTTCCTGCATGCCCCAGTATTACCAGTCGTTTCGCGTGCGCTCGTCCCCCGGTCACAGCACTACATGAGCGTTGAACGCTACCGGGACCGCTACGCGGCCGGGGCCGGGGCCGTGACGAAGAGCCGAAGAACTGCTCTGCCAGCCCAAGAACGCTCTCGAATTGTCGTCCCGGCTCTCGGTTTCAGGGCTCCGCCCTTGCCGTACGCGATCGGCAGAGCCGGGACGGCAGGGTGCTCAGCCCTGGTGGCGGACTTCGGCCCAGACGGTCTTGACGGCGGCATGCGGCTGGAAACACCCCCACCGTTCCGCGAACGCCGCCACGAGCACCAGCCCCCGCCCACCGCCGCTGTCCCCGGCGGGGGCGGGGAACGGGGCGGTGGGCACGGGGCGCTCCGGACGGGCGTCGGAGACCTCGATCCGTACGACGCGCTCCCCCAGGAACAGCCGCAGCCGGAAGTACCGCCCCGGAAACCGCCCGTGCACGGCCGCGTTGGCGGCCAGCTCGGCGGTCACGGCGGCGACGGCCCGGGCGGTGGGCGAAGTGCGGGGGATGCCCCACTCGCCGAGCTGGTGCACGACGAGGAGCCGGGCGCGGCGGGCGCCGCGGGGGGTGGGGCTGAAGAGCGCGGAGAGGGCGGCGGGGTGGGTGGCCTCGGCGGTTGGTGGATGCATGGGGCAACGGTGGCGGGAGGCGGCGAAAGGCCGGCAGGGTCGCCGAACTTCAGGACCGTGACGTACGAACGGGGACGGGCTTTGTACGACCCGATGCCCAGAACCCCGGCCGGTGCGTGTCGTTGTACCCGGGTAGCACGCGCGTACGACGAGACAGGGGCGTGGGACAGATGGGGAACAACCGCCGCCGGGGGACTCGCACCAACGAGGACGACAGGCCGGGCAGTTGGGTTGCGTACGGCAAGCTGCTGAAGTTCTTCCGCACGAAGGCGGAGCTGACACAGGAGGAGTTGGCCGAGCGGATCAGGTATTCGCAGGACCACTGCGCGTCGGTGGAGCAGGGACGGCGCCCGGCGAGGGCGGAGTTCACGGGGCGGGCGGAGGAGGCGGTGGAGGCGGGGGGTGTGTTGTGGGAGTTGCAGGAGGAGGTGGATCTCGCCCAGTTGCCGACGTTCTTCCACGACTTGGCGGCCCTGGAGAAGGAGGCGGTGGTCCGGTTCTCCTACGACCCCCTTGTGATCCCGGGGTTACTTCAGACGGAGGACTACGCAAGAACCCTACTCAGCGCCGCCTACCCGCCCCTCGATGACGACACGGTCGAAGAGTGGTTGACGGCACGCCTCGCCCGGCAGGCGCTGCTCACCCGCAAGAAGCCCCTGGCGGTGTTCTCCTTCATCATCGAGGAGGCGACGCTGCGCCGGATGGTGGGGGGCCACCAGGTGATGCGAGCGCAGCTCCACCGGTTGCTGGAGTGTGCCAAGCTGCGCAACGTCGACATTCAGGTCATGCCCTCGTCACGAGCGGTGCACGGCGGCCTGAACGGGCACATGGTGCTGCTGGAGGCGGCCGACGGACGGCAGTTCGTCTACGTCGACTCGCAGGGTTGCGTGATGTCCCGTGCTGGCCGGGAACAGACCGGCGCCTTCTGGCTCCGCTACGGTTCAATGCGCGCGTTCGCACTCAGCACCGAGGAGTCGGTCCGCCTCATCGAGCAAGTGGCAGGAGAGCTATGAGTAACACCGAGACCGAGGTCCAGGCGCCGGGGTTGTCCTGGTTCAAGTCGAGCTACAGCGGCCAGGATGGCGGCGACTGCATCGAGGTAGCCCTGACCTGGTCCAAGTCGAGCTACAGCAGCCCGCAGGGCGGCGACTGCATCGAAGTCGCCCCCACCCCCCACACCGTCCACGTACGCGACTCGAAGGACCCCGAGGGCCCCATACTCCGCTTCACCCCCGACGCCTGGGCCGACTTCCTCACGTACGCCCGCACCCTCTGAGGCACCCCGCCCACACCGCACGCCGCGGGCTGCCCGCAGCTCGCGGCACGCGGCGTGCCGTGTGCGCGTACACCCTGACGACACCGACCGGCTGAGCGATCTGCCGTCCATGCGAGGACCCACCGGATAGGTTCATCCCATGCCCAGCCGTCTCCTCGAACTGCGCGTCGAGAACTTCCGCAGCCTGCGCGACGTACGCGTCCCTCTCGGTCCGCTGACCGTGCTGGTGGGGCCGAACGGCGTGGGCAAGTCGAACGTGCTGAAGGTCTTCGACTTCCTCGCCGACATCATCCGTACGGACCTCCAGCCCGCTCTCGACGCCCGAGGGGGATTCGACGAGGTCGCCTTTTGGGGCGGCCACAAGCCGCCGACGTTCATGCGCGTCCGCCTCACAGCCACCTGGACGACCAACGCCGCACTCACTGCGCCTGACGAGTACAGCCTGACGATCAGGCGCCGATCGCTGCCCGCGAGGTTTTCGACGTCGACGTGTCCGCGGCCCGGCTGCCCGCTCGCCTGCGTGGCGCAGATATGGCGACATTTGCGCCGCACGCCGAGAACCTGGCTGCCTTCCTCATCCACCTGAGTGGCTTGGAAGAAATCTGGGAGAACCTTGTCGAGGATGCCCGGCGGTGCCTTCCCCAACTGGAGAACATCGAATTCGAGGAGGCCGGCGGTTCTGTCGATCAGCTGATCGTCGTCCTGCGCGAGCGTGGCCTGCGGCACCTGACGCCGCTGGCCGACGCCTCCTACGGCACGGTCCGGCTGCTGGGCCTTCTCGCCCTGCTTTATGATCCCCACCCGCCGGCCTTCACATGTATCGAAGAGATCGACCACGGGCTGCACCCGCAGGCGCTGGAACTCATCGTACAGCGGCTGCGGGAAGCATCCGAGCGAACCCAGTTCATCGTCGCCACACGCTCCCCTGCACTCGTGAATCGGCTTCGTCCGGACGAGTTCATCGTGTGTGACCGGGACGACGAGAGCGCGTCCATCATTCCGGCACTGACCGCGAGGGAAATGGAGGGAATCGTCGAATCGCCCATTACGGAATCTCAGGACTGTTCTGTTTCACTCTCGATCGGTACACTTCGGCGGGATGGTGTTACCGTCCCTCAGTAGTGCGCCTTGCGTCGTAGCTCCATCTTTGGCCGGTGCCGCGGTACTCTTCCACCGGGATCGGGGTGACGCCTCGGCGCATCCGATCTCGATAAAGAATACCTGCCAAGTGGTCTACTTCGTGAGCGACGAGGCGGGCTTGACCATGGGAAAAGCGGGACAGTCTGGGGGTGCCTTCTAGGTCGCAGTGAGCGACGACGATGGAGAGGGCGCGGGGGACGAGTCCGCGCACGTCGAAGAAGCTCAGGCAGCCCTCGTATTGTTCGTCCTGTTCTGCTGAGGATTCCACGATCGTGGCATTCAGCAGAATGATGGCGTCTGCGTCAGCGTCGGGCGGCAGGATGACGGCTGCGGAACGATCGATGCCGAGTTGGGGTGCGGCGATTCCCATGCCTTTTCCGAAGGTGTGCAGTTGCCGTACTCGGTCGGTGGCGGTGATGAGTTCGCGGATCACGCGCTTTGCTTCGTCCTCCTCGCCCGGAAGGCCGAAGGGGCGGGCAGCACCAGCGAGAATCGGATTTCCTAGCTGTTTGATTCCGGCGTTCGCCATTGCTTGGCTGGCGGCGATCGCGTCCACTGTTTTTTCTGCTTTCTGTGTGTGTTGGTCATTCAGGCGCCATTCGACGCGGTATCGCGCATGCAGAGGCGGGTCGACTGTGCTCCAGGTGAATACTGTCTGGTCGTTTCTGCTCGACTGTTGGAGGGGTGTGCGAAGGGGGGCCACGTCCGCGCTCATTGATGTCTCGGTGCCCCACACTGTCGGTGCGGCGTCGGCGGGGAATGCTAGTTCAACGGACAGGTGGCGGGTCGGCAGCCTGATTGCGCGTTGGAACCAATCTCCCCATTTCTGATCGCTGACGCTGTAGGAGTAAGTGATCTCTGCCTGTTGGCCTGGGTAGAGGGGAAAGCGGCTCGTGGGGTTCTGGAACTGGAGCCAGACTTCCTTGAATGCGTCACGGTCGTGCTTGACAGTCCATTCCATTGGCTCGACCCCGCAGTGAGCTTCTAAGCCCAGTTCGTCCCAGGTGAGGGGGAATTTGCGGTATAGGGCGTTCGAGTGTTCCGGGTTGGCGGGGTAGCGGTCCACTGCGATGCGTACGAGGTAGCGAGTGACGGGCTCGGTGCCGTCGTTCCGCAGGAGTCTGCGCATCCGCAGGTGATAGGTGCCGCTGTTGTAGGCGAGGGCGGCTTCGTCTTCCAGGACCAATAGACCTGTGCCGGTGGGGGGATCGTCTTTGTCGGGTGTGGCGGGTGTGGTGTCGGTTCGCTGCCACGCCTTCCACAGGGTTCCGGCTGCGCGCAGTTCGGTGTCCGCTCGGCGGGCGAGTTGGGCGCTGCCGTGTTCGCGGCCCGCTTCGAGGTGGCTGACGTAGGAGGGGTCGATGTTGAGTCGGCTGGCGAGGCCCGACTTCGACAGGCCGCGAACGTTGCGCCAGTGCGTGAGTTCCGCAGCGAACGTGGCCCGTTCCTCGCTCGTCACTGGGTCGATCCTTTCCGGGAGTTCATCGGGCTCGTGGGTGAGTGCGCCTCATCGTTGCCTCATCTCGCTTCTTTGAGGGCCAATGGTGCCAGGCGCAGGGTCTGGAGTCGCTGGGCGCCCTGGTCTGCCTCTTTGGTCCTCGATGCGTGAAGGGGGAACACCGTGGAAGCGGTACTGGTCACGGGCGGAGCCGGGTTCATCGGATCTCGTTTGGTCAAGCGTCTGCTGCACTTCAGTGATGTCCGCAGGGTCACTGTGCTGGACGCGCTCACCTACGCCGGCCACATCGAGAACCTGGGTGAGGCGTTCTTGTCGCCGAAGCTGGAGTTCATTCAGGGCAGTGTTCTGGATGGGCCTCTGGTCGACCGCCTCGTTCGCGAGCACTCGGCGATCGTGCACCTGGCGGCGGAGTCGCACGTGGACCGCTCGTTCTACGAGGCCGGGAACTTCCTGGCTACGAATGTGATCGGCACACATACGCTGCTCGATGCTGCCAGACGGCACGGGACGGCCAAGGTGGTGCACGTCTCCACCGACGAGGTGTATGGGCCTGTGGTCTCCGGTGCGGCTGGTGAGGACGATCCGGTGCGGCCGACCGTGCCGTATGCGGCGTCGAAGGCGGCTAGCGACCTGGTGGCGTTGGCGTACTTCCGTACCTACGGCGTGCCGGTGTGCGTGACGCGCTCCGCCAACAACTACGGGCCGGCACAGCACCCGGAGAAGATGATCCCGCTGTTCGTCACCAGCCTGCTCAAGGATGCCAAGGTAACGCTCCATGGTGAGGGTGAGCACGTGCGGGACTGGCTGCACGTCCAGGACAACTGCAGCGCCATCGAACTCGTACTCCGCGATGGCCGGCCGGGAGAGGTGTACAACATCGGTGCCGGCACCAATGTGACGAACAGGGATCTGACCGCCCTGATCCTCAAGGCGTGCGGCGCCGACTGGTCCTCGGTCACCTACGTACCGGACCGGCGGGCCAATGACCTCCGGTACGCGATGGACTGGTCGAAGATCCGTGCTCTCGGCTACCGCCCGCGCCGCGACCTGGCCGAGGGCATCGGGGAGACCGTCGGCTGGTATCGGGCGAACCCCGGGCGGTGGGCGCCCTTGCTGCGTAACCCCGAGGCGCTGATGCCGAAGGTCGAGTTGACGAAGGTGGACGGATGATGACCGGCAGGCGGATCATCGTCACGGGGGTGGGCGGTGCCCCCGGCTTCGACCTGGCCAGGGCACTGCTCAGGCTCGGCCAGCGGGTGACCGCGGCCGACGCCAACCCGCTTTCCGCCGGATTGCACCTGCCCGAAGCGCTCCCCGTGGTCCTGCCGGCCGCTGACTCACCCGCGTTCGACGATCAACTCCTCACGCTGTGCCGCGAGCGCAGCGCGGAGGCGGTCATCTCGTGCGTGGAGGCGGAGCTGCCGCGGCTGCTGGCGCTGCGCTCAGCGCTGGCAGCCAGCGGAGTCCGGGTCTGGCTGCCGCCCGCCGCAGCCGTGGAGGCATGCGGGGACAAGGCCCGCTTCGCCGCCGTGCTCGCCCAGCACGCCATCCCGACCCCACGTACCTGGCTCCCGGAGCAGATCGACACGATCCCTGAAGGGCTGCCTCTCGTCGTCAAGCCGCGGCACGAGCACGGCTCGCAGGGCATCACCTACTGCACGAGCCGCAACGAAGCGAAGATCCTTTGCCGCCTCACAGCGGATCCGCTTGTACAAGAGCGCATCGATGGAGACGAGTTCACGGCTGACTGCCTCGTCGACCACAACGCCCGCGCCTCCGTTGTCGTGCGTCGCAGACTCCTGGTGAAGGGGGGTTTGTCCATGGTCTCCGAGACGGTCCACGACCCGGAGATCACCGGCCTGGTCAAAGCCGCCTTGACCGCCGTGGGCGCCGAGGGCGTGTGCTGCATGCAGGGCTTCACCCGCGCCGGCGAGGAGCCGCGCGTGCTCCTGACGGAGGCCAACGCCCGTATCGCCGGCGGCTTTCCGCTCGCCGAAGCAGCGGGAGCCGACCTCGTCGCCCAACTGATCGCCGGCCTCTTCGAGCAGCCCGTCGATCACGCTCGGCTCCACTACAAGCCAGGCGTACGCCTGACGAGGTACGTCGAGACACTCCGCATCGGAGGCAACCGATGACCCCTCAAGGCACCGACGCCGCCTGGGCCATGGCCCGCAACGCCGCCCCCTACCTGTACGGTCCGGAGGCCGAAGCCCTCATCGAGGCCCTGAACTGCGGTTACTACGGACACAACGAGATCACCGCCCGCTTCGAGGACGAAGTGGCCGCCTTCCTGGGCGTCCCCGACGCCGTGGCCGTCGCCTCCGGTACCGCCGCCCTGCACCTGGCCCTGATCGCAGCCGGCATCGGAGCGGGTGACGAGGTGGTGGTGCCGTCGATGACGTTTTGCGCCACCGTCCAAGCAATCAGGGCATGCGGTGCCTACCCCCGGTTCGCCGAGGTCGATCAGGAGACCCTGTGCGTCACCGCCGAGACGCTGCGGGAGGCCATCACGCCCTCGACTCGGGCGGTCGTACCCGTGCTCTACGGCGGACGGCCCATCGACATCAGCAGCATACTGAATGCCCCGGCCGGCCGACGCATCACCGTCGTGCAGGACGCCGCACACGCCTTCGGCTCCCGAACGCACACGGGCATGGTCGGTGCGGACCTTCGGGTGGTGACGTGCTTCAGCTTCGGGCCGATCAAGAACCTCACCTGCGGCCAGGGCGGAATGGTCATCCCCAGAACCCCCGAGCAAGCCCGCACGATTCGCACCGCGCGGATGCTCGGCGTAGCAGAAACCGCCGCCGAGCGATCCGCAGCCACATCCTACGAGGTCAACGGCATGGGCCTGCGCTATCAGATGCCCTCGCTGAACGCCGCTGTCGGCCGCGTGCAACTCGCTCACTTCTCGCAGGCCCAGGACATGCGCAGGGGCCTGTGGCGCGCGTACGCCGCCGCTGTGGGCTCTCTCGACGGCGTCGATCTGGTCGACGTGGACCCGGAGCGTGCCGTGCCCTCGCTGTGTGCCGTGCGGGTCCAGGCGCGCGACGCGGTGTTCGCCTTCCTGCGACGCCGCGGTGTCGGCGCGGGCGTGCACTACCCGCCCAACCATCTGCAGCCCGCCTTCGCCGCCTGGCGGCGCCCGTTGCCGGTGACGGAGAAGCTCGGCAGGCAGATCCTGACCCTGCCCTTCCACCAGCACCTCAGCGAGGACAGCGTCAGGCTCATAGGGCGCCTTCTCGAAGAGGCCGTGAATGCACGGAGGGCACGGTGAGCGGCACTACACTCCCGCAGGTGTCGAACCTTCCCCAATGCCCTCCGTTTCGTCTGATCGTCACCGGCGGTGGCACCGGCGGGCACACCTACCCCGCCCTCACCGCGGTGCACGCCCTCAAGACCCGCCTGCACGCCAGCGGACGGGCTCTCGACGTCCTGTGGGTCGGCACGAAAGGCAGCCTCGAAGAGCGAGTTGCCGAAAGCGAGGGAATCGCGTTCAAGTCCGTGGCGACCGGCAAGATCCGCCGCAGCTCCAACCCGCTGAAGCTGGCCTCTCCCACCAACGTACGCGACATGGGCCGGGCCGCCCGCGGCGTCGCCCAGGCCCGCACCATCGTCTCCGCCTTCAACCCCGACGTCGTCCTGGCAACCGGCGGGTACGTCGCCATCCCCGTCGGCATGGCGGCGAAGATGCGCCACCGACCCCTGGTGGTCCACGAGCAGACCGTCAGGCTCGGGCTGGCCAACCGCACGCTCGCCCGCGGCAGCGGAGCCACCTTCGCCGTCTCCCACGAAGCCACACTGCCGCTCCTGCCCGAGCACTGCCGCACCGACGCCGTGGTGACGGGCAACCCGGTACGGCCCGAGCTGATGGCCGGGCAACCGGAGAAGGCTGTCGAGGCACTGGCCCTGCAGAGCTTCGACCGGCATCTGCCCACCATCTACGTCACGGGCGGGGCACAAGGCTCGCAGCAGATCAACCACCTCTTCCGGGACGCCCTGCCCTGGCTCCTCACCAGCGCCAACATCGTCCACCAGTGCGGTCCGGACAACCTCCCCGAGCTGCAACGGCACGCCACGACCCTGCCTGCCGACCTGTCTGCCAGGTATCACGTCACCGGCTACGTCGGGGCGGAACTGCCCGACGTCCTAGCCCTCGCCGACATCGTGATCGCCCGCTCAGGAGCGGGCACCATCGCGGAGATGACCGCACTCGGCAAGCCGTCGATCCTCATCCCTCTGGCCACATCCGCCGGAGGGGAGCAGGCCCACAACGCCCGCCACCTCGCCGAGAACGGGGCCGCGCTCGCCCTCCTGGACGACATCGACACCGACAGCCTGCGCGAAGCCGTAACCCCTCTCCTCTCCCACCCCGACCAGCGGGCGGACATGGCCACCCAGGCCCGGCACCTGGGCCGGCCAGACGCCGCCGAGCGCCTCGTCGACGTACTCCTCAACGCCACACGCGGTGAGTAATGGTGCCTCACCCGGCCATCGCCACGTCGATACCGCCGGTGGCGGCGACCGCGTCAAGCTCGCGGGGGCCGTAGCGTGAGAGATCGGTTCCCTTGGGAAGTACTGCCGAAGCAGGCCGTTGGTGTTCTCGTCCGTGCCGCGCTGCCAGGGGCTTGTGCTGGTCGGCGAAGTAGATCTCCAGCCCGCTGTCGGTGCGCAGCCGGGCATGCTCGGCTATCTCCGCGGCCTGTGTGTGGCCGGGGCGGTAACGGTGGATGGCCTTCTCGACGGCGGTCGCCAGGTTGAACCACTCCTGGGACACCCCCGCTTCATGAAGCGTGAGGCTAGTAGCCCGGCGGGCCCTGCTCGCCGTTCACGTCCGACTCGACCTTGTCGCCGTCGGCGTCGAGGACGAACCACTCGGCGCCGAACTCATCGAGGCCCTGGCCGTTGGTGTCGCCCGGCTCGGAGTCGCCGTCGTACCGGTAGAGCGGGTGGTCGTTGTACGTGACCTGGGTCTTGCCGTCGGGCCGCTCCGACGTGTCCAGCAGCTTGGACTTCGCCGAGCCCTCGGCCTTGGGCTCCTTCGAGGTGAGCAGTGGCGGCCAGGCTTCGGCGCACTCGTCGTCGCAGGTCGAGGTCGTGGACTCGTCGGACTCGAACAGGTAGAGGGTGCGGCCCTCGGCGTCGACCAGGACGGTGCCGAGGTCGCCGACCGACTCGGTCTTCACGGTGGCCCGTTTGTCGTCCTGCGCGACACTCGACGCCTTGGTCGACGGCGTGGCCGACTGCTTGCTCGACGGCGGTGCCGACGCCGACGCCGAGGCCGCGGAACCGCCGTCGTCGTCGGAGCATCCGCTTGCGGCGGTGATCGTCATGAACGCGGCCGTTCCCACGACGGCCAGGCGGTATCGCCTCATCACAGCTCCACACCTCATCAGGCCCGATGTCTCAGGGGCCGGTGCGTGCATGTTCCCCGACCGTGGGATTTCTGCGGCGCACGGTTTCCCCTGCGCCCCCGAGATCCACCCGGATGGCGGCGCGCCCGCCGCGGCCCAGGCCGTCGACGACACCGACGCGCAGGGTCCGCGCGCTCGGAGTCGGAGCCCTCACCGCCATGCCTCCGTACCGCCTTCGCCCTCCCGGTGGCCGGCGGGCCCGGTCGCGTACGCCAGCGGCGGTGCTATCGCCTGCGCGTCCGCGCCCTCGCCGACCCAGAGGGTGATGAACAGCGCGGCGGTCGCTTCCAGGAGCCCGGCCTGTTCGAGGCCGCCGCCGGCGACGGGTTCGCAGCCGGTGTCCCGTACCAGCTCGCGTGCGCGGGCGAGGGCCGTCTCGTCGTCGCCGCAGAGCGGAACGGCCAGGGGGCGGCCGTCGAAGACGGGCGGGCGCATGCGCCACACGTCTTCGTGGCAGAGGTTGAACGCCTTGACCACGTGGGCTCCGGGGGCGGCGGTGGCGAGTTGCCGGGCGGCCGAGGGGCCTGGTTCCGTGAGCAGTCGGAAGCCGGGGCCGACGGGGTTGGAGCAGTCGAGGAGGGCCTTGCCGGCCAGGGCGGCGCGTAGATCCCGTACGACCTCCGCCCCCGCCCCGAAGGGCAGCGCGACCAGCACCGCGTCCTCGCCGGCCGCGGCCGCGGCACGCAGCCCGCCGGCCGTGGCGGTGCCGCCGATGCGCGCCGCGAGGCGCCGCGCCCTGCGGACGTCCCGGCCGCCGATGGTCACCCGGTGCCCGGCCCGTACCCAGTGGGTGGCGAGCGCGTCGGCCATGTTGCCCGTGCCCAGTACGCCGATCCTCATCACGCGTGTCCTTTCCGTTCCTGCGCGACCGTTCACGACGACGCTAGAAGGTCCTTCAGGCACCATGTGGTACGTGACGACCGACGCCTTCCTCGCCGACTGCCGCGCCCGCCTCGCCTTCGACCTGCTCTCCCACACCTGGAACGCCGTGGTGCTGTGGGCACTGCGCGACGGCCCGAGACGGCCGGTGGAGCTGCGGGAACAGATCGGGGGCATCAGCTCCAAGGTCCTGACCGAGACGCTGCGGCGGCTGCAGTTCAACGGGCTGGTCGAGCGGCGGGCGCACGGCGGCGCGCCCCCGCGGGTGGAGTACGGGCTGACCGCCCTGGGCCGGACGTTGCTGGAGCCGATCGGCGCGTTCGGCGCGTGGGCGTATGCGCACGGCGATGAGGTCATGGCGGCACAGGAGGCCGGGTGCCGGTAGGAACGCCTACGCAGCGTCCGCTCGGCATGGCGGTCGACCGGCCCTGCGTGTGGCCTGGCCGATGATTTTTCCGCGCCGTGCCGGTCTGTATCCCGAATACCGACTCACGGGAGGCTGACGCCGTGCGGAGACTGACCTTCGCCATGAACATGAGCCTGGACGGCTACGTCGCCGCGCCCGGCGACGACCTGGGCTGGAGTGTGCCGAGCGACGAGCTGTTCCAGTGGTGGTCCGACCGGGTGGGCGCGACGGGCCTGGCGCTGTACGGGCGCAGGCTGTGGGAGACGATGAGTTCCCACTGGCCGACCGCCGACAAGCAGCCGGATGCCACACCGGCGACGATCGAGTACGCCGGCCGCTGGCGGGACATGCCGAAGGTGGTGTTCTCCTCCACGACCACGACGGTCGACTGGAACACCCGGCTGGTCACCGGCGACGCGGTCGCCGAGATCACCCGGCTCAAGGCCGAGGACGGCGGCCCCATGGACATCGGCGGTGCCACACTCGCCGCGGCGGCCATGCGGGCCGGGCTGATCGACGAGTACGTGACCGTCACGCATCCGGTGCTGGTGGGCGGCGGCACACCGTTCTTCACAGCCCTGGACAACTGGGTGAACCTGAGCCTGGTGGAGACCCGGACGTTCCCCGACGGGGTGCTGCTGACCAGGTACGAGACCACGCGCTGAGCGCTCGACGCCGGATCGGCGCAGGCCGCGGGCGCCCCAGGATCGCGCGGCGCCGTGTTCCCCGAGCGGGCAGCGGTTTCGGCTCGGGCTGAGGGGGAGTCTGCTGGTCATGGGACTACGACGGCGAGGTCGGGCGCCGCGCCGTCCCGCGGGCGTGAGGAGGTCCGCCCACTGCGCCCCGCGAGATCACCGCCGTTGTCGGCGCCCGCGTCCCACATCGACGCCCACGTCCCGCTTCCCCGCACACCCGCCCCAGGGTATGAGCCCTCTCTGACACAGCGCGCGCTACCGGCAACGGTCCTCGTCACCGCCCATCAACGAGTGGCTGTGGCCAGGCCAGCAACTCTCGACGTGCTATGCCGGGTCCTTCCCGGGGATGGGAGCACCGGAGGGCAGACCGGCTGCGACGTACTCGTTGTAGAGCTGCTCCCACTGGACGGTCGGGCCGTGGTGCGGCCCCTCGTCCGGCCGCCGCTCGGCGCGGGCGTCGAGCGCGGCGAGGCAGATCTGCCAGCCTGCGGCGTTGCGGGCCGCGGTGTCCCGGGCCTGCAGCACGTTGGTGAGCGTGAACCGGGTCCGGTGGTCGCCGAGCGGTTCGAGTTCGAAGATCAGCTCGTCGCCGGCCCAGGTGAAGGCCAGCAGGCGGTTCGGGTCGAGGGCGGTGATCCGGCCGGTCGACTGGGTGTCCGTGAGGTGGGGATCGCCGGCGAAGGTGATGGCGCCGCCCAGGGTGAGGTCGATGGTGACGTCCGGGGAGGGGAACCAGTGGGCGAGTTCGGCCGGTTCGGTGACCAGCGACCAGACCTTTTCGACGGGATGGTCGTAGACCCGCTCGAAGCGGACCGCGGGGCGGCCGTCGTCGAGCTGGAGGTAGCTGCCGGAGTCCGTGGTGATCATGGTTGCTCAGGCCCTTTCCGTTTCTCGGTGTCCCGGCGCCCTACGGCGCCGTCTTCGTGCGGGTCCTCGCTGTCGGCGTCCAGCCGCCGGCCCAGCGCGTCGAGGCTGCTGTTCCACAGCCGCCGGTACGGCGCCAGCCAGGCGTCCAGCTCGGCCATCGGGGCAGGTTCGAGCGCGTAGAGTCTGCGCTGCGCGTCCCGCTCGACCCGGACCAGGCCCGCCTCGCGCAGCACCCGCAGATGCTTCGACGTGCCCGGCTGGCTCAGGCCGCACGCCTCGACCAGCTCGCCGACCGGGCGCGGGCCCTCCAGCAGGAGGCCGAGGATCGCGCGCCGGGTCGGGTCAGCGAGTGCGCTCCACACAGCGACGTCCATACGGCCAGTATGCCCGTAGAGAAATATAACCGTCAAGAAATATTCGACTTGGCTCCCCGACAAGCCGGCGACCCATGGAACTCTGGGGTGCAAGCCTGTACGGAAACCCCTGCCGGGACCGCGGCTACGACTGGTCGGCGACGCCCCGGGCGGCCGTCGCGTACGTCGAGGAGCTGCCGCCGCGCTACGCGACGCCGCCGGAAGGGCACGAGGGCACCGAGCGACATCCGGAGCCGGCCTGGACCCCCGCGAGGGCGTATCGCCGGTCAGGGCCACGGCCCCGCAGGTCTCAGCACCGACCCGTCGGCCCCACCCGACCACGGAACGCCCCCGCCCGGTAACAGTGCCTCCCCCCGTGCCGCGCCGTGACGGCGCCTCAACGCCGCACGCCACCCCGCGCACGGCACGTCACCCTGCACCGCACCGCGGATCAGCCCCGCACCCCGCCCCGCCCCCGCCCCACCCCGCGCCCAGCCTGCATACTGGCCTGCGTCCCCCGCCCAGAAAGCACGCCCATGACCACCGACAACCGCCCCTCCCCACCCCGTTCCGGGAGCGAACGCGACACCCTGCGGGCATTCCTCGACTACCACCGCGCCACCCTCGCCATGAAGTGCGAAGGACTCACCGACGACCAACTGCGACAGCAGTCCATGGCGCCGTCCACCCTCTCCCTGCTCGGTCTCGTACGGCACATGGCCGAGGTCGAGCGCGCCTGGTTCCGTCGGGTCTTCGAGGACAGCGACGCGCCCATGGTCTGGTCCGACGAGGTCGACTTCCAGGCCGCGTACGACGCCGGCGCCTCCACCCGCGACGAGGCGTTCACCGCCTGGCAGGCCGAGGTACGGACCTCGCGCCGCATCGAGCGCGAGGCGGACTCCCTCGACCGGACCGGGTTTCAGCCCCGGTGGGGCCAGGACGTGTCGCTGCGGATGGTGATGGTGCACGTCCTCCTGGAGTACGGCCGGCACAACGGGCACGCGGACTTCCTGCGCGAGGGCATCGACGGCACCGTGGGCGCGTGAACCCACCTGGCGGGTAACAGAGCAGGCAGGGCTCCACTCCGTACGCAACCGGTCGAGCGGCGGCGCGCGGACGAAGCGGGCTTTCGTGCTCGTCGTCTGACTTTCTGTCGGCGGAGGGTGTAGTTCACCTCATGAATGAAGGAGACGTCAGAACCAATTCATACAAGGGCACCCCGGGCAGTTCGCTCCCGGGCCGGGCCGTTAATCTCCGCCACTATGACCGACCTTCAAATCCACCAGCCGGGCGCGGACGATGCCGGCGGCGACCCCGCCTCATCCGCGTCCCCGACCGGGGCCGCCCCCGAAGCCGGTGACGACGGCGAACCCGCCTGCACCGCCGACACGGCCCGAACCACCGCCCGCACCACCGACCACACCACCCCCGGCGGTACGCGCTGGGTGGTCCGGGGAGCCGGGGGCATCACCGTCGCGGTCCTCGCCGCCGACCTCGGATCGCGCGGCATCAACGCCTACAAGGACATCCCCGGCGTCCGCAGAATGCTCAACGTCGACCTCGAAGCCAACCTCGCCACCTGGTGGAACAGCACCCTCCTCCTCGCCGTCGCCGGCGTCGCCCTCGCCGCCGCACTGCTCAGCGGGCGCAACGACCGGCCCGGGCGGCTGTCGTGGCTCGGCCTCGCCGCCACCACCGCCCTCCTCAGCATCGACGAGACCGTCTCGCTCCACGAGCGCCTGGGCGAGGTCGGCAAGTCGTGGAAGGAGACGGCCGGGGTCGCGCTCCCGTCGCACGCCTGGGTGCTGCCCGGGGCGATCCTCGCCGCGGCGGGCACCGTGTGCGCCGTGCTGTGGGCGCGGCGGCTGCCGCGGGATCTGCGGTGGGGGCTGCTGGGTGCGCTGGGGGTGTACCTGGGGGGCGCGCTGGTGGTCGAGGCGTTCAACGGCTGGGCGCACAAGAACGACCACAGCCTCACGCTCATGCTCGGCACCCTCGTGGAGGAGGGGCTGGAGATGGGCGCCTGCGTCGTCGCCCTCGCCGTCCTGGGCCGGTACGTCCTCCTGGAGCGCGACCCCGTCACCGGCCGGGCCACCGCCCTCCTCCGCTCCTGACCTACGCCCCTGCCTTACGCCTCTGACCTACGCTGCTGACCTCCGAACCCGACCCGCCCGCCCGACCCCACGCTCCCGCCCCCCGTCAGCCCGCCGGCGCGACCGGCTGTCTGAGCACCGTCCTCAGCCTCTCCGGCCGGACACGGCGCGGGTCGCTGAGGTAGACCTCGTGGTGGTGCCCGGTCATCCGCAGGCCGTTGGCCGCCAGGTACTCGCCGTGGAGCCGGGCCAGCGCCGGCCCCTCGTCGTCGTACGGGCCGACGTGCAGGAGCTGGGCGCTGGTGCCCTCGTGCAGGGTCTCGGGGCGGAGGCCGGGCAGCGCGGGGAGCGCGGCGGGGCCCTTCTTCGCCAGCACGGTCCGGCTGGCCTCCGCCACCGACTCGTCCGTGATCCAGTCGGGCAGGCTGACGAGCATGCGCCACTGCCACGCGGCCTTCTCGCGCGTGACGAACACCTCCGGGCGGTCGGACCACCACAGCCCTTCGAGCGGGCCGACGACGAAGTCGCGTCCCAGGGTGCGCTTGCTGCCGAACTTGATCGTGTACGCGACCGCGTACAGCGCCTCGACCGCGTGGGTGTAGTCGGCGCTGGTGTTGGGGTCGCCCCGGCCGTCGACGGCGATGAAGCGCTGCGGCGGTACGTCGACGAGCGCCCAGTCGGTGTTCGTCGGCGCGTAGAACTGCTTGAGCGCACGCTTGACGTCGTACTTGCTGTCCGAGGCAGGCATCCGGATCAGAGTAGACCGCGGGTGTGACAGCCCGTGCCGCTCGCCGCGCCGCCGCCCGCCGCCGTGCCGAAGGGGTTGTCGTTCACGTAGCGCCACGCCCGGTCCGTCCCTGACGGGCAGGCCCAGCGACTGGAACCCGGCGTTGGCGGCGGCGAGCTGTGCGCCGGTGACGCTCGTGCCGGGGCGGGGGGGACGCACACGGGCCGCCCCACGGGGAACCGCTAACCGCTCAGCGACACCCCGTGCTCGTCGGCGAAGGACCGCCGGCACATGCCGTGGCAGAAGCCGTACAGCACCCCCTCGTGCACGAGCGTCAGCGCGGCGTCGTCGAGGTCCACGGCCATGCCGCAGACCGGGTCGACCAGGTGTCCCCGCGGCGGTTCCGGCGCGGGCCGGGCGGCCGCTCGGTCGCGGTACGTCCGGGAGACGAACTCGGTGAGGTCCAGGCTGCTCATGACCCTTCCGCCGAAGCCGACGCTGCCCTCGCTGACACCCTCCACCAGGACGACCGCGTGCGGTTCGCGCCGCAGCCGGCCGGGGTCGCGGCCCGCGGCCCGCTCACTCTCCGCCAGCACGTCCGTGACGATCTTCACCGTGTACTCGGACATCTCCTTGCGCCAGGACGCCGGCACGGTGACCCGCACCAGGTAGCGCGGCGGATCCGCCGGGTCGGCCGCCGGCCGCTGGCCGAGGACCCAGGCGGCGGGCTCGTGCACCAGCACCTGCGTGACGGTGCGCTGGGCTTCGAGGACCTCGATGGCGTGGCTGTCGTCCTCGACCATCAGCGTGTCGATGAGCCGGCGTCCGAGCGCCTGCCGCTCCTCCTCTGCGAGCACGCCTCTGGGTACGAAGACCTCGATCAACAACATCCCGGGCTCCTGCGGTGCGATCGGCTGCTGGACAGCGACCACTATGCCCCGGAGGGGTATCGCGAACATCCGCCGCGGGGAGGACCCGCGCCCTGCTGCGGGGGAAGCAGCCGCGGCTCCCGCATGACCTCAGGGGTGCAGTACGCCCTCCAGTCGGCCCCGCGCCCGGTGACCCGCGCCCGCCTCGCGCCCGCCCCGCGTCCCCCGCTCACTTCATCCGCGTCGCCCACTCGCGCACCTTGGCTATCCGCTGCCGGATCTGCCCCGGCGTCGCCTCCGCGCTCGGCGGCCCGCCGCACACGCGGCGCAGCTCCGTGTGGATCACCCCGTGCGGCTTGCCGCTCTGGTGGACGTACGCCCCGACCAGGGAGTTCAGTTCCTTCCGCAGCTCCATCAACTCCCGGTGCGTGACCACGGGCCGCCGGTCGGCGGGCAGCTCCAGCAGGTCCGCCTCCTCCGCCGGCTTCTTCCGGCTGTGCGCGATCTGCCGTGCCTGCCGCTTCTGCAGCAGCAGCTGCACCTGGTCCGGCTCCAGCAGCCCGGGGATGCCGAGGTAGTCCTGCTCCTCCTCGCTGCCCGGGTGGGCCTGCATGCCGAACTCGGCGCCCTCGTAGACGACCCGGTCGAAGACCGCGTCCGACTCCAGCGCCTCGAAGGGCAGCTCGTCCTGGTCGCCGGTGTCTGCGTCTGCTTCGTCGCCCTGCCGGTTCGCCTCCGCCAGTTCCTTCTCGCTCTCCGCGTACGGGTCCTCCTCGCCCTCCCGCTTCGGCTTGTCGAGGACGTGGTCGCGCTCGACCTCCATCTCGTGCGCGAAGCCGAGCAGCGCGGGGATCGTCGGCAGGAACACGGACGCGGTCTCGCCGCGCCGCCGGGAGCGTACGAACCGGCCCACCGCCTGCGCGAAGAACAGCGGCGTCGAGATGGTCGTGGCGTACACCCCGACCGCCAGCCGCGGCACGTCCACGCCCTCCGACACCATCCGCACCGCGACCATCCACCGGTCCTGCGAGGCCGTGAACTCCTCGATGCGCTTCGAGGAGCCCGCGTCGTCGGAGAGGACGACGGTGGCGCGGTGGCCGGTGATCTCCTTGAGGAGCTTGGCGTAGGCGCGGGCGGAGTCCTGGTCGGCGGCGATGACGAGGCCGCCGGCGTCGGGGATGCCGCGGCGGATCTCGGTGAGGCGGCGGTCGGCGGCGGCGAGGACGTTGGGCATCCAGTCGCCGCGGGGGTCGAGGGCGGTGCGCCAGGCCTGGGCGGTGGCGTCCTTGGTCATCGGCTCGCCGAGGCGGGCGGCGATCTCGTCACCGGCCTTGGTGCGCCAGCGCATGTTGCCGCTGTAGGAGAGGAAGATGACGGGGCGGACGACGCCGTCGCCGAGGGCGTTGCCGTAGCCGTAGGTGTAGTCGGCGGAGGAGCGGCGGATGCCGTCGTCGCCCTCTTCGTAGACGACGAAGGGGATGGGGTTGGTGTCGGAGCGGAACGGGGTGCCGGTGAGCGCGAGCCGCCGGGTCGCGGGCTCGAACGCCTCCAGGCACGCCTCGCCCCAGGAGCGGGAGTCGCCGGCGTGGTGGATCTCGTCGAGGATGACGAGCGTCTTGCGCTGCTCGCAGCGGTTGCGGTGCAGCATCGGCCGCACGCCCACGCCGGCGTAGGTGACGGCGACGCCGTGGTAGTTCCTGCCGACCGGTCCGGCGCTGTACTCGGGGTCGAGGCGGATGCCGATGCGGGCGGCGGCTTCGGCCCACTGGGTCTTGAGGTGCTCGGTGGGCGCGACGACGGTGATCTGCTGGACGACGTGGTGGTGGAGCAGCCAGGAGGCGAGGGTGAGCGCGAAGGTGGTCTTGCCGGCGCCGGGGGTGGCGACGGCGAGGAAGTCGCGGGGCTGGGACTGCAGATAGCGGTCCATGGCCGCTTCCTGCCAGGCGCGCAGCTTGCCGGCGGTGCCCCAGGGGGCACGGCCGGGGAAGGCCGGTGAGAGGTGATGAGAGGTGGTGCTCACGGTCTCCGGGGGGTCGTTCGCGGTCGGGCGGTCGGCGGTCGGGCGGTCGTACGGTCCGGTCGCCGACAGCCACTCCGGCAGCGGCAACCGCGTCAGCCTACCGCCGCACCGCACGCCACTCCCGGGGCGCCGGACGAGACGAGATTCACACGGAGCCCGGTCGCGGGCCGCCCGTTCAGCCCCGGCCGTCCCGGCGCAGCGCCCGCAACTCCGCCGCGATCACGGCGACATCCTCGGTCTTGCCGGCCGCGATGTCGATGACGAGGTCGAAGGCCCGGTCCTGGTCGATGTCCAGCATGTCCACCCCGTTGATGTCGAGGAACACGACCGTGCACATCCAGGCGGTGCGCTTGTTGCCGTCGACGAGCGGGGGGTTGGCCGTGAGGGACTGCAGCAGCGCCGCGGTCTTCTCCACCAGGCCGGGGTAGGCCTCGATGCCGAACATCTGCGACTGCGGCCGTCCCAGCGCCGAGGTGAGCAGCCCCAGGTCCCGTACCACCACGCGCTGTCCGGCGCAGGCAAGTTCTGCCAGGTCCAGGGCTTCCTGGACCGTCAGGTACTTCACGCGCTACTCCCCCAGCCTCCGGAGCAGATCCGCGTGGTTCGTGGCGTACTTCGCCCCCAGCTTGCGGACCGTGGCCCGGTCAGCCTCTTCGGTCAGATAGCGCTCGATCGCCACCAGCACTATGGCGTGCATGCTTCGGCCCTCCTCGTCGGCGCGCTCCTTCAGCGCCTCCTGGAGGTCGTCCGGCAGCCTCAGGTTCATGGCCATACCACAATGGCACCGCTCTTCGTATCAATGCGGTACCTGCTGTGCCCCGGGTGCCCGCAGGCGTCCCGCCACCGCCGCGCCGACCAGCGCGACCGCCGCCATCGGCAGCATCACCGCCACGAACGCACCCGGCCGGGCCGCGCCGCCCGCGTCGAGTGCGCCGTGTCCGACGGCGGCGCCGCCGAGGGCGGCGAAGACGACGCCGGCGACGGCCAGCAGGACGACGTTGGCGAGGCTGTCGGAGAGCTGCAGGGCCGCGGAGTTGGTGCCCGCCTCCTTGGGGGCGGACAGCTTCAGGAGCAGCACGCTCGTACCGGAGATGGCCATCCCCATGCCGTAGCAGCCGAAGGCCCACTCGACGGCGACGATCCACACCGGCAGCGACTCCACCAGCACCAGCGGCGCGGTCGCGATCGCCGTGGCGGTCAGCACCATGCCGATGCGGACGAGCCGGACACGGTACGGGTCAAGCCGCGGCCGGGCCTGCGTCCAGGAGCCCAGCGCCCAGGTCCCGCCGCCGACCGCCAGGCACATGCCGGCCTCGGTCACGGACAACCCGCGCTGGGTGACCAGCATCAGCGGCACGAAGCTCTCCGCGGCGATGAACGACCCCGCCGCGATGCCGCGCATCAGCACGACGGTCGGCAGCCCGCGGGCGGCGACGTACGTGCCGCGCGGCAGCAGCACGCGCACCGCGGGGACGAGCAGCACGGCGCCGGCCAGCGCGGGGAGCAGCGAGAGCCAGCGCAGGTCCTGGCCCGCGTACTGCAGCAGGCCGCCGCCGGCGGCGATGGCCAGCGCCAGCCGGATGCGGCGCCGGTCGAGGGCGGGGGGCGCGGCGGGGTCGACGGGGCCGCGGGCGCGCCGGCGGATGGCGGGGAGCGCGACGGCGAGCGGCACGACGACCAGCGGCGGTATGCCGAGGAAGACCCAGCGCCACCCCAGGTGCTCGGTGACGCCCCCGGCCGCGAGCGGCCCCACGACGGACGGCACCACCCACGACGCGGCGAACGCCGCGAGGATCGCAGGCCGCAGCCGCTCCGGGTACGCCCGGCTGACGGTCACGTACAGCGCGACGATGACGAGCCCGCCCCCGAGCCCCTGCACGGCCCGCCCGGCGACGAACGCCCACATGGCCTGCGCGGTGCCGGATATGAGCAGCCCCGCGGCGAACGCGCCGATCCCGGCGGTCAGCGGGTGCAGCGGCCCGCTGCGGTCGCACCACTGGCCGGAGAAGACCATGGCGAACAGCGCGGTGGTGTAGAAGGCGGAGAAGGCGTAGGCGTAGAGCCCGATGCCGTCCAGGTCGTGTGCGGCGGCGGGCATCGCGGTGCCCACGGCGGTGGCCTCGAACGCGATGAGCAGGACGACGGTGACGATGCCGAAGCTGAGCGCCCGGTACGGACGCCGTAGCACGCCCTCGGGCGCACCCGGCGCGCCGGCGGCACCGGTGCCGCCGGTGTCGCCGGTGCCCGCATCGCCGCCGCCACCGTCTGCATCGGCGTCGGCGTCGGTGTCGCGCGATTCGAGGCTGGCCATGGCCAGCAGGGTATGGCCCGACACCGACACGCGCGCCTGTCGATGGTCGGGCCGCCGCTAGGCCGTTGGACCTAGGCCCGCCCGCCGCCCCCGCACGTGCGTCCGCGGCGTGTCGTGTCCCCGGGCGGGAGGCGGCGCGAAGCCCGCGCGTACGCCCACTGGCCCACTCCGGATGCGCGGCCCCGGCGCCGCGATGACGATCGACGGGTGGGCACGGGGCGTGCCCCGTTGTCAACGAGAGGTGAAAAGACCATGAGGGTGCTGCTGACCGCTCAGTTGGACACCGAGAAGGCGAACCGGGCGATCATGGACAACACGCTCCCCAAGACGATGGCGTCGCTGCTCGAACAGGTCAAGCCGGAGTGCGCGTACTTCGGGGCGAAGGACGGGGTGCGCACCGCGTTCATCGTCTTCGACCTGAAGGAGCCGTCCGACATGCCCTCCGTCGCCGAACCGCTCTTCCAGGAACTCGGCGCCAAGGTGACCTACACGCCCGTGATGAACTTCGAGGACGTACAGGGCGGCCTGCAGAAGAAGTACGGATCGAGCTGACCGCTGACGCGCGTTCGGCCCGCGCGCACCTCCGCGCCGGGCGGCGTCAGGCCGTGAGCGGCACCGGATGGATCTCGTCCGCCGGGTGGCCGGCGCGCTCGTGAACGCGCATCACCGCCTCCGCCGACGGCGCCTCCGACAGGCAGTAGACCTCGCCGGACCGAGGATCCGCCCAGGCTTGCTTGAAACGCACCCCTTCCTCGCCCTGGACGGCCAGGTCCGCGCGGTGCGCTTCCTGCAGTTGCTCGCTGGTGATGCCCTTCATCCCGTGGTGAACGTCCATGAACTCGGCCATGATCATGCACCTCCGATCGGCCGGTACTTCCATGGTGCACCCGGCATCGGCAGCGCACCCGCCGGGCAACCGAGCGTCACCGGCCGACCATCCAGGGTGGTCCGCCCGGCCGCCGGCGCCCGGCGCGACGGCGAGCGGCGCGACGGCGAGCGGCCCGGCGGCGCGCGCTCCCCTGCACGCGACGCGTGCCCTCACCCGGAAGACACCCGAGTCCAGGCGAAAGGTGCAGACGCGGCATGGGCGACGGCCGGCTCACCCTCACCACGGTCGACACCGGGCGGGTACCCCCGCTGCTGGCCCTGGCGGCCCTGGTGGTCACCTTCCTCGTCACCCGCGGCATCACCCGCATGATCCGCGCCGGCCGGGGGCCGTTCCGGAACGTCAGCCCCGGCGGGATGCACATCCACCACGTGGTGCCGGGGGTCGTCCTCATGGTGATCGGGGGGTTCGGGGCGATCTTCGTGGAGGGAGGGGTGGTCGCCGAGTCCGTGGCCGCCGTCGTGTTCGGCGTGGGCACGGGTCTGGTGCTCGACGAGTTCGCCCTGATCGTCCATCTGCACGACGTCTACTGGAGCGAGCAGGGCCGCGCCTCGGTCGAGGTCACCGTGCTGACGGTGGTGGTCGTCGGCATGGTGCTGATCGGCTCGTCCCCCTTCGACATGGACGACCGAGGGGGGCCGCGGGAGCAGGGGGTGCTCCTGTGGGCGGTCAACATCGTCGTCGGCACCCTCATCGCCGTGATCGCCTTCGCCAAGGGCAAGTTCCGTATGGGCGTGCTCGGCGTGGTCATCCCCCTGGTCGGGGCGGTCAGCGCGATCCGCCTGGCCCGTCCCCGGTCGCCCTGGGCTCACCGCTTCTACGCGAGCCGGCCGCACAAGCTCGCCCGCGCCACCCGCCGCGCGGCCCGCCACGACGCCCGCTGGAGCGGCCTGCGCACCCGCTTCGAGAACGCCATCGCCGGCGCCCCCAGCCGGCCCCGGCAGCAGGACCGGGACGAGGACAGGGACGGGGACAGGGACGGGGACGGCCCTCCGCCGCCGCCCGCGTGACCTCGGCGGGACAGTTCGCGGGGCACGCCCGGCCCCGGCCCTGGACGCTCGTGGACGTCCGCGTACGGCCCTCCCCGGTCGGCGCCCGCCGCAGCCCGGCTCGCCTACTGCTGCACCGCCGCCGACTGCGGCCGGATCGGCAGCCGGCTCACCGGCCGGCCCGTCGCCGCCCGCACCGCCGCCGCGACCGCCGCCGGCGAGGTGACCACCGGCGCCGCGCTCGCCGCCTTCGCGCCGAACGGCGCCACCACGTCCCGCTCCTCGACCAGCTTGACGATCCGCACGTCGGGCGCGTCGAGCGCCGTGGGCAGCGGGTAGCCGGTGAAGTCGGGGCGGCGGACGATGCCCTTGTTCGTCCGGAGATTCTCCATCAGCGCCGCGCCCACGCCCTGCGTGACGCCCGCCTCGATACGGGCCGCGAGCTGCCGCGGGTTGAGGACCTTGCCGACGTCCTGCGCGACGGCCATCTCCACCACCCGCACCGCGCCCAGCTCCACGTCCACGTCCACCACCGCGCGCACCGCGCAGAACGCCAGGCCCACGAACGCGTCGCCCTGCCCGCCCGCGTCCAGCGGCTCCGTCGGGTGCGGCCGGCACTGCGCCGTGGCCCACAGCTCCTTGCCCTCCAGCGCCTCCGCGACCGTCGTCGACAGCACACCGTCGTACGACGTGATCTTGCCGTCGGCGATCGTCAGCAGCTCCGCGGACATCCCGAACTTCTGCGCCAGCGGCTGCAGCAGCTGCGTACGGACCATCTTCGCGGCCCGCTCCACCGCGCCGCCCGAGACCCAGGTGTGCCGGCCGTGGCAGGCGGGCCCGGCGGCGGGCTGGTCGGTGTCGACGGGCGCGGTGTGCACCTCGTCGACGCCGAGCACCTCCTGCACGATCTGCCGGGCCAGGGTGGCGAAGCCCTGGCCGGTCTCGACGGCCGCGCAGATGACGGTGGCGACGCCGCCGCTGACCCGCACGGTCGCGGTGGCCACCTCGTCGGCGCCCTCGGCACCGAGCATGTGCACCATGCCCAGCCCGTAGCCGACGCCGCGGCGGACGACGTCCGGCTCGCCCGCGCCCTCGGGGCCGCCGGGCAGCAGGGTCTCCGCCGCGGGCGGCGGTGGCGCCTCCCGTACGGCGGTGAGCAGTTCGGCGACGGGCGCCGGGCAGGTGACGGTCTGGCCGGTGGGCAACAGGTCGCCGGTGGCCATGACGTTGCGGGCGCGCAGCTCGGCGGGGTCCATGCCGAGGGCGGCGGCGAGCTTGTCCATCTGCCCCTCGTACGCGGCGCAGACCTGCATGGCGCCCTCGCCGCGGACGTGGCCGGAGGGCGGGTTGTTCGTACGGACCACCCAGCCGTCGACGAACGCGTGCGGGACGACGTACGGACCGCAGGAGAAGGACACCGCGGCGGCGAGGGCCTCGGCGGAGGTGTCGGCGTAGGCGCCGCCGTCCATGAGGATCTGCGCCTCGACCTTGACCAGCTTGCCGCGGGCGTCGGCGTGGTGCCGGTAGCGCAGGAGGGTGGGGTGGCGGTGGGCGTGGCCGAGGAACGACTCCTCGCGGGTGGCGAGCAGCTTCACGGGCGAGCCGGTGCGCAGCGCGAGCAGCCCGAGGGGCAGCTGCATGGAGCCGTCCTCGCGGTCGCCGGTGGCGCCGGGGACGCCGGTGACGACGACCTTGACCCGGTCCTGGGCGAGGCCCAGGCAGGCGGAGACCTGGTCGCGGACGGCGTGCGGGTCGGTGGCGGCGGCGTAGATCTCCACGCCGCCGTCGGGCCGGGGCACGGCGAGGCCGGCCTCGGCGCCGATGGGGGCGGGGTCCTGGCGGCCGATGCGGTACATGCCCTCGACGACGACCTCGCCGCTGGCCTGCGGATCGCCGTAGCGCAGCGGGATGTGCCGGATCAGGTTGCCGTCGGGGTGCAGGGGGTCGGCCTCGAAGGCGGCCTGGGGGTCGGTGACGGGATCGAGGATCTCGTACTCGACGGCGATGGCGGCGGCGGCGAGCCGCGCGGTGTCGGGGTGGTCGGCGGCGACGGCGGCGACGGGCTCGCCGTGGTGCCGTACGACGTCGTGGGCGAAGACGGGCCGGTCGCGGACGCCGCGGCCGTGGGCGGCGCCGTCGGGCAGGTCGCGGTGGGTGACGACGACGCGGACGCCGGGCATGGCCTCGGCGGCGGAGGTGTCGACGGAGACGATACGGGCGTGAGCGTGCGGGGAGCGGTGCAGCGCGGCCCAGAGGAGGCCCTCGGCCCACAGGTCGGCGGCGTACGGGAAGGTGCCCTCGGTCTTGGGGACGAGGTCGGCGGCGGTGAGGGACGCGCCGATGCCGTGTCCCTCCGGGGCGCCGGGGGGGACGGCGGTCGTCGCGGAGGGCGGGGCGGTGCGCTGCTGGGAAGGATTCACGGCGCGGATTCCCTCCTGGGGAGAAGGCGGTTGCGGAAGTCCTCGGGGGCCGGCCCGTCCGCGTGAGGCCGGCGGCCCCGCGTAGCGGGGGCCCGCGGCCCGCGTTCGCGGTCCACCCCCGCATGCGCGGGGAGCGGAGCCGGGGCTGTGGGACGGCCGCGCCGGCGCGGGGACCGCGGACCGGCCGCCGGGAGGAGACTGACGGCCGGGGGAACATCCCCGCGGGTGCGGGGAGCGCTCCGGCCCCGGCGGTCCGGCGAGCGCCGACCGCCGGGGCCGGCCCCCGCACGCGCGGGGAGCGCGGCCGTCGCGGTGTGCTCCGGGGAGGGGGTCATCGGGGGCCCCCCTCTCCGGGGGTCGGCGGGCGGGGCGGGGGCATGCGGAGGCCGTCGGGGGCGGGGTGGGCGCCGCCCTCGCCGGGGGCGGCCTGCTGCGGGATACGGGCGCGTTCGGCGTCGCCCGCGGCGGCGGGGCCGGTCGCGGGGTCGGCCGCGGCGGCGGGGTCGGCGGGGGCCCCGTCGTCCGGGGCGCGGCGGCCGGCGATGACCTCCTGGACGGCGTCGAGCACCGCACGGTAGCCGGTGCAGCGGCACAGGTTGCCGCTGAGCGCCCGGCGGGCCTCCAGCTCGCTGGGCGTGTGGTTGCCCTCCAGCAGGTCGTGCACGGTCATCGCCAGGCCCGGCACGCAGAACCCGCACTGCACCGCGCCCGACGCCGCCAGCGCCCGCTGGACGTCGGAGTGCACGCCCTGGTCCGCCAGGCCCTCGACGGTGCGGATCTCCGCGCCCGCGGCCGTCGCCGCCGGCACCAGGCACGCCGCCACCAGCCGGCCGTCGACCTTCACCGAGCACGCGCCGCACTCGCCCTGCGAGCAGCCGTCCTTCGCGCCCGCGAGCCCGAGCCGCTCGCGCAGCACATACAGCAGGGACTCCCCGATCCACGCGCCGGTGACCGGGCGGTCGGCGCCGTTCACGCGGAGCACGTACGAGGCCAGCGGGTGTTCGTCGGGCGCCGGGGCGGGGGCGCTGAGCGGGACGGGGGCCGGCTCCTCGGGCCCGGCGGTGTCGGGGCCCGCGCCGGTCGCGGCGTCCATCCCGGTGTCCGTCCCCGGGTCCGGGTCCGTCACCGGGTCCGGGTCCGGGCCGTCCTCCGTCCACCCGGGCACGTGCCCGGCCCCCGGCGGCGTGTGCTCCCCCGCGTCGCCGTCCGGCTGCCCGGCGGCCGGGGAGCGGTCGTGCAGCGCGTACTCGCCGGAGTCCTCCGGCAGGTCGTCGGGGGCGGTCGGGACCGACCAGGACGGCGCCGTGCGCTCGCCCGGCCGCACCGGGCGCCAGGCGCTGATCTGCCCCTCGACGGACGGCCCCTCGCGGTCGGCGGGGTGCGGCGCGGGTCCCGGGGGGACGTCGCCGTAGGAGCCGTCGCCGTACGGGCCGTCGCCGCCGTCGGCGTGGGCGGCGGCCCCGGGCCACGGGTCCGCGCCCGGGTCGTGGTCGGCCGGGTAGCCCGCGGGCCCGGCGCTCCACCGGGGGGCGCCGTCGTGGTCCCGCGGCGGTCCGTACGGGTCGGCGCCGGGGCCCGGTTCCGTCCCCGCCGCGCCCTGCGCGTACGCCTCGGCCCCGGCCGCCGTCGCCCCGCGCCGGCTCTCCGCCACCGCGCGCATGCCCGCCTGCCCGAAGCCGCCCGCCCCGGGCCCGCCCCCGGGCCGCCGGGCCGCACCCGGACCGGCTCCCTGCTCGTACCCGTACGCCTCGTCCGGGCCGTACTCCTCGGGGACCCCCTGTGCCTCCTGGCCCTGCAGCCCGTCCGGGATCTGGAACTGCCCCGTCTCCCCCGGGTCGGTCGCCGGGACCGCTATCGGCGGCGGCACGTACCCGTGCCCCGGCGCGGCCAGCGGCGCGCCCGCGTCGCCCTCGGGGAACGCCTCCGGCGGCAGCTGCACGAACGCCGTGGCGTCCGGGTCGCCGTCCGCGCCCTGCGGCATCGGCTGCCAGCCGCCGGCGCCGTACTGCGGCTGCTGCTCTCCGCCCGTCTGGTCCCGGCTCACGACAGCGCCCTCCCCAGTGCCCGGCGCGCCAGCGCCGCCACCGTCCGCCGCAGGTGCAGCGCCGCCGCCGGCAGCCGCGGCGGCGCTGCATCTGCGGCCCCGCCGCCGACCGCTCCGGGCGGCGGGTCGGGGATGCACGCGGCGGCGACGTACTCGCCGAAGGCCGCCAGCGCCTCCGGGGGCAGCCCGCGGTGGCCGTCCCAGTCCATCAGGCCGGCGACCCACTGCTCGGCCTCCATCGGCCGCAGCGGCGTCGGCGCCACCGCGCCCACGGCGCACCGCACCGAGCGGTGCGCCGGGTCGAGCACCAGCGCGACCGAGGCGACGGCGCGCCCCGGCCCGGTGCGCCCGGTGGCCTTCAGGAACACCTGCGGGGCGTGCAGCAGCGGCGCCCGTACGAACGCGACCAGTTCGCCGGGGCGCAGCATCTCCACGCCCGCGAGCAGGTGGCTGACCGGGATCTCGCGGTGCCCGCCGGTGGTCTCGGCGATCACCACGGTGGCGTCGAGCGCGGCGAGCACCGGGAGGGCGTCGCCGGTGCGGTCGGCGGAGGCGATGTTGCCGCCGAGCGTGCCGGCGTTGCGCACCTGCGGCGGGCCCGCGGCGCGGGCGGCGGCGGCGAGCGCCGGGATGAGCGCGGCGAAGTCGGGCCGGCCGATGCGCGCGTGGGTCAGGCCGCTGCCGAGGAGGGCGGCGCCGTCTTGGTAGTGCCAGCCGCGCAGCTCGCTGATCCGGCCGAGGCCGACGAGGGCGGAGGGGCGCAGCAGACCGGCGTTGACGGCGGCCATGAGGTCCGTCCCGCCGGCGACGGGCACGGCGGCGGGCATGGCGGTGAGCGCCGCGACCGCTTCGTCGAGCGAGTCCGGCAGCACCACCGTCTGCGCGGCCTGCGGTGCATGAGTGGTCAACCCTGCTGCCCCTTCCGCAGTGTCCCCCTGGAGTTCCGGCCGTTCCGCCGTACGGTACGGGCTCCCGGCCGGGACGAGGCAACTCTGGCACATCCGTCACGGTCCGGGGCCGCCTGAAGGCGGCGCGGAAGAACACGAGCGTACCCCGCTCGGCACCCAACTCGCGGGCCCGGATTGGCACCTCGTCGGCGCCGAGTGGGGATTGTCACTCTTCGGGGAGTCTTGTACGACTTCCGGAGCAGCGCGGCGGCTCACACGATCGGGGGCGGCCCTTCGATCGGGCGTCCGAGCACCCCCGGGCGCTGCTGCCAGGGCCGCGGGCCGCCGGGCGGGCGGTAGTCGACGCCGAGCGCGTCGAGGCGCCCGTAGTGCTCCTCCATGCGGGCCGTGAAGCCGGCGAAGTCCCGCTCCGCGGACGGCGGCAGCGCGGACCAGGCGACCTCGGCGAAGGCGGCGAGCCGCGGATACACCTGGTAGTCGAAGCGCTGCGGGCTCTCCAGCACCTCGCTCCAGACGTTGGCCTGGGTGCCGATGACGTGCTCCGCCGCGGCATCGTCGCTCTGCAGCTGCGGCGGTACGGGCTCGAAGCGGTAGACGTCCTCCAGCGTGCGCACCTGCGCGATGGGCACGGGCTCCTCCGGGGCGCCCGATTCGCGGTAGTTGAGGTAGACCTGCTGCTCGGGGCACATGACGACGTCGTGGCCCGCGCGGGCGGCGGCGATGCCGCCGGCGTAGCCGCGCCAGGAGGAGACGGTGGCGCCCTCCGCGAGGCCGCCTTCGAGGATCTCGTCCCAGCCGATGAGGCGCCGGCCGCGGTCGGCGAGCCAGCGGTCGAAGTGCCGGATGAACCACGACTGCAGCTCGTCCTCGTCGGCCAGGCCCAGCTCGCGGATGCGGGCCTGGGCGGCCGGCGAGGACTTCCACTGGTGCTTGGGGCACTCGTCGCCGCCGACGTGCACGAAGGTGCCGGGGAAGAGGTCGAGCACCTCCTCCAGGACGCCCTCGTAGAAGCGCAGCACCTCCTCGGTCGGCGCGAGGACGTTCTCCGACACCCCCCACTCGCACCAGACGCCGAGCGCCGCGGTGTCGACGACGTCGGTGTTGCCGAGCCAGGGGTAGGCGTGGATGGCGGCCTGCGAGTGGCCGGGGATGTCGATCTCCGGGACGACGGTGATGTGCCGGGCGGCGGCGTACGCGACGATCTCGCGGATGTCGTCCTGGGTGTAGTAGCCGCCGTGCGGGCGCTCGTCCCACACGTCGGAGGCGCGGTGGCCGACCTTGGTGCGCGGGCGCCAGGCGGCGTCCTCGGTGAGCTTGGGGTGGCGCTTGATCTCGATGCGCCAGCCCTGGTCGTCGGTGAGGTGGAAGTGCAGCACGTTGAGCTTGTGCGCGGCCATCAGGTCGAGGTGGCGCAGCACCTCGCGCTTGGTGAGGAAGTGCCGGGAGACGTCGAGCATGAAGCCGCGCCAGCCGAACCGCGGGGCGTCCTCGATCCGGCAGTGCGGCAGCTCCCAGGTGCGCGCGCGGAGGGGCGCGGTGCGGTACGCCTCGGGGCCGAGGAGCTGGCGCAGGGTCTGCGCGCCCCAGAAGAGCCCGGCGGGGCCACCGCCGGTGATCCGTACGCCGTCGGGGCCGACGGTCAGCCGGTACGCCTCGGGGCCGGCCACGCCCGCGGCGCCGCCGGCGAGGGCGAGCGCGGGGTCGACGTCGAGGCGTACGGCGTCGGCGGCGCCGGTGCCGGTGCCGGGGGCGGTGCCGGCGGCATCCGGGGCCGCCGGGGCGAGCGGCAGCCCGGTGGCCGCGCCGAGCTGGGCGCGCAGCCACCGGGCGACGTCTTCCGCTCCGTCGCCTGCGGCGAGGACGGTGCCCTGACCCAGGGCGAAGGTCGCGGTGTCGCTGGTGCGGGCGGCGCTGCGGGGCGCGGGAATGAGATCCATGACCTCATCCTGCCCCAGGACCGCGGTCTGGACTAGACCATTCGGCCGACGGTCCGGGGCCGCGGCCGGGGCGCGGCTACTTCTTCTTGCCGCCGTCCTTACCGCCGTCCTTGCCGCCACCGCCGGCGCCCATGGACTCGTAGATCTCCTTGCACATGGGGCAGACGGGGTACTTCTTCGGATCACGCCCCGGGACCCAGACCTTGCCGCAGAGCGCCACGACGGGCGTGCCGTCGAGCGCGCTGGCCATGATCTTGTCCTTCTGGACGTAGTGGGCGAAGCGCTCGTGGTCGCCGTCGCCGTGCGACACCTCCGGCGTCGGTTCGACGAGGGTGCCGGTGCCGGTTCCGCGATCGGGCTCGGGGAGAGGAGTGCTCATGTTGGCCAAGGGTACCGACGGCACCGCCGATTAGTTGAGGCTCGGGTCGTCCGGATATGTCGCGACCATGGCAAGCTCGCTGCGCTGCCGCCGCAGCACCGCGCGCCACAGCCCCTCCGGTGCAGGCGAGGACACGTCGCCGGGCTCCGACTCCACGACGTACCACGCACCGTCGTCCAGCTCCTCCTCCAACTGCCCGGGACCCCATCCCGCGTACCCCGCGAAGATCCGCAGCGTGCCCAGCTCCGCCGCCAGCAGCTCCGGCGGCGCGTCCAGGTCGACCAGGCCGATGGCGCCGTGCACCCGGCGCCAGCCGAGCGGCCCCGCGCCGCCGCCCGGCCCGTCGCCTGCCTGGTCGCCGGGCACCACCGCCAGGCCGAGCGCCGAGTCGAGGGAGACCGGGCCGCCCTGGAAGACCACGCCGGGGTCGCCGGCGAGGTCGGCCCAGTCCCGCAGCACGTCGCCGACGCCGACCGGGGTCGGCCGGTTGAGCACGACGCCGAGCGAGCCCTCCTCGTCGTGGTCGAGCAGGAGCACCACGGTCCGGGTGAAGTTCGGATCGGTGAGCGCCGGCGTCGCGACGAGCAGCCGGCCCGTCAGGGATGACACCTCCGTCATGCGGACATGATCCCGCAGTTGCGGGCGCGAGGGGAGCGGACGGGCGAGGAATACGGCAAAGCGCGCACCCGCGCGGTGGGGCGGCGGCTCCCGCGCCCCTCCAGGCCCACGGGGTACGCACGCGGCGCCGCCGGGCGCGCGGGAGTGCGCCGCGCAAGGCGGCGCACCCGAACCCCCCACGCCCCCGCCCCCGGAGGGCCGGGCCCCCACGCCCCCGGCACCCGGCACCCGGCACCCGGCACCCGGAGCAGGGTCTGTCCCCAACCCCGCCCCTTCCCGAAACCGGGGCTCCGCCCCGGACCCCCACGCGCGCCGCGCGCACCCCGGGGGCTCCGCCCCCGCACCCCCGGCCCTCCGGCCACCGGGCCAGCAGGCCCAGGCCAAGGGGCGCCGCGCGCACCCCGAGGGCTCCGCCCCCGCACCCCCGGCCCCCCGGCCACCGGGCCAGCAGGCCCAGGTCCCGGAGAAGAGGGGAGAAGAGGGCTGCCCCGTCCCCACCCCCGAAACCGAGGGCTCCGCCCCCCGCCCCCACGCGCGTCCCACGCGCACCCCGGGGGCTCCGCCCCCGTACCCCCGAGCGCAGCCGCACCCCGCCCCGCCGCCTCGCGCACGCGCGCCGCGCACCCGGCCGGCGTCGTCCACGGCCTCCTCAGCCCCCGCCGCCTCGCGCACGCGCGCCGCGCGCGGGCGCGGCAGCGCCCGGCCCGCCCTCACCGAGGGCTCCACCCCCGGCCCTCTCATCCGCGCCCGCCCCCGACCCCCTCGGGCCGGCCCCGCCCTCCTCACCCGCCCCTCCGGCGCGCCCGTCACCCTGCGCACCCCCGCGTCGCACGCAGAGTCCCCCGGTGGCGGTTCCGTCCGTTCTGTAGCGAACTCATGACGTTCCCGGGCCCACCCGGACCCGGGGGAACGGTGTCCGCGGGGCATTAGCATTTCTGTCTGTCCCAGCCCGTCTCCAGGATCGCGAGACTCATGACAGCTCCTGACAGCGCCGATGTCCTTCTCGTCCACGGCGGTACGCCCCTGCGGGGCGAGATCCACGTCCGCGGGGCCAAGAATCTCGTGCCCAAGGCGATGGTCGCCGCGCTGCTCGGCAGCTCCCCCAGCCGGCTGCGCAACGTGCCGGACATCCGCGACGTGCGCGTGGTCCGCGGCCTGCTGCAGTTGCACGGCGTGACCGTGGGGCCGGGCGACGAGCCCGGTGAGCTGGTGCTCGACCCGACGCACGTGGAGAGCGCGCACGTCGCGGACATCGACGCGCACGCCGGCTCGTCCCGTATCCCGATCCTCTTCTGCGGGCCGCTGCTGCACCGCCTCGGCCACGCCTTCATCCCCGGGCTCGGCGGCTGCGACATCGGCGGGCGGCCCATCGACTTCCACTTCGACGTGCTGCGGCAGTTCGGCGCCCGGATCGACAAGCGCGCGGACGGGCAGTATCTGGAGGCGCCGCAGCGGCTGCGGGGGACGAAGATCCGGCTGCCGTACCCGTCGGTCGGGGCCACCGAGCAGGTGCTGCTGACGGCCGTGCTGGCGGAGGGCGTCACCGAGCTGTCCAACGCGGCCGTGGAGCCGGAGATCGAGGACCTCATCTGCGTGCTGCAGAAGATGGGCGCGATCATCGCGATGGACACCGACCGGGCCATCCGCATCACCGGCGTGGACCAGCTCGGCGGCTACACCCACCGCGCCCTGCCGGACCGGCTGGAGGCCGCCTCCTGGGCGTCCGCGGCGCTGGCCACCGAGGGCGACGTGTTCGTCCGCGGCGCGCTGCAGCGCTCGATGATGACGTTCCTGAACACCTTCCGGAAGGTCGGCGGCGCCTTCGAGATCGGCGACGACGGTATCCGGTTCTGGCATCCCGGCGGGCCGCTCAACGCGATCGCGCTGGAGACCGACGTCCACCCCGGCTTCCAGACCGACTGGCAGCAGCCGCTGGTCGTCGCGCTCACCCAGGCGTCGGGGCTGTCGATCGTGCACGAGACGGTGTACGAGTCCCGTCTCGGCTTCACCTCCGCGCTCAACCAGATGGGCGCGCACATCCAGCTCTACCGCGAGTGCCTGGGCGGCACGCCCTGCCGCTTCGGGCAGCGCAACTTCCTGCACTCCGCGGTCGTGTCCGGGCCGACGAAGCTGGAGGGCGCCGACCTGGTCATCCCTGACCTGCGCGGCGGCTTCTCGTACCTCATCGCGGCGCTGGCGGCGCAGGGCACCTCGCGGGTACACGGCATCGACCTGATCAACCGCGGCTATGAGAACTTCCTGCAGAAGCTCGCGGACCTCGGCGCCCGTGCCGAGCTGCCGGACGTCCCGGTGGCCGCCGCCGCGGCCGGCTGAGGCGCACGGACGCGGCGGAGGCGGCGGAGGCGCGCGGGCGGCGGGGACGGACGGCTGCCGCCCGCGGAGACGGGCGGAGGGCGGCCGCCCCCGCCGGGTCCGGCCGCCCTCCTTCTCGGCTGCGGGCCCTACTTGCCCTTCGCCGCCTCCTTCAGCTTCGAACCGGCCGTGACCTTCACGCTGTAACCAGCGGGGATCTGGATCGGCTCGCCGGTCTGCGGGTTGCGGGCGGAGCGCGCCTTGCGGTGCGTGCGCTCGAAGGTCAGGAAGCCGGGGATCGTGATCCTCTCGTCGCCCTTGCTGACGACCTCCCCGGCGACCTCGGCGAGGGCGGCCACCACGGCGTCGGCGTCCTTACGGGTCACCTCGGCGCGTTCTGCGATCGCGGCCACCAGCTCACTGCGGTTCATATCTGTCTCCCGTGTGTTCTTGCCATTGAGGCGTGAGATCAAAGCCGATGCTGCCAGGACCCGCTGACAGTCCCCGTAACCGGGTCCCGTGACAGCGCCTCGCGCCCGACTACGCATCCTGCCCTCACCTGCGGCGGAAACGCCAATCCGGCGCCCTGGCGCGTCGTACACCGCAGCCCGTCCATCCGCACACTTATGACGTACGCGCGCCCCGAAAGCCAGGCGACGCGCCGGGTCCCGGCCCGTTCCCACGCGGGGTGAACGGCCGGTTACACGCCCCCGGTGGGCGGCTTCGTCACGCCCGCGGCCTGTGCGGCGTCGCGGACGGCGTCGGCGACGGCGGGGGCCACCCGGTCGTTGAAGACGCTGGGGATGATGTAGTTCGGGTTCAGCTCGTCGCCGTGGACGACGCCGGCGATGGCGCGGGCCGCGGCGATCATCATCTCGGAGTTGACGGTGTGCGAGTGCGCGTCGAGCAGCCCGCGGAAGACGCCGGGGAAGACGAGCACGTTGTTGATCTGGTTCGGGAAGTCGCTGCGCCCGGTGGCGACGACAGCGGCGTGCTCGCGGGCGGCGGCGGGGTCGACCTCGGGGTCGGGGTTGGCCAGCGCGAAGACGATCGCGTCGGGCGCCATGGTGGCGACGTCGGCGCCGTCGATGACGTCGGGGGCGGAGACCCCGATGAAGACGTCCGCGCCGTGCACGGCGTCCTTCAGCGTGCCGGTGAGACCGTCGCGGTTGGTGTTCTCGGCGATCCAGCGCAGCGCGGTGCCGGGCGGGACGTCGGCCAGGTCGGCGCGGCCGGAGTGGACCACGCCGTTGATGTCGGCGACGACGGTGTGCTTGACGCCGGCGTCGATCAGCAGCTTGAGGATCGCGGTGCCCGCGGCGCCCGCGCCGGACATCACCACGCGCACGTCCCCCAGTTCCTTGCCGACGACCCGCAGCGCGTTGGTCAGCGCGGCGAGCACGACGATGGCGGTGCCGTGCTGGTCGTCGTGGAAGACCGGGATGTCCAGCGCCTCGCGCAGCCGCGCCTCGATCTCGAAGCAGCGGGGCGCGGAGATGTCCTCCAGGTTGATGCCGGCGAAGCCGGGGGCGATGGCCTTGACGATCTCCACGATCGTGTCGGTGTCCTGGGTGTCCAGGCACAGCGGCCAGGCGTCGATGGCGGCGAAGCGCTTGAACAGGGCCGCCTTGCCCTCCATCACCGGCAGCGCGGCCTTGGGCCCGATGTTGCCCAGGCCCAGGACGGCGGAGCCGTCGGTGACCACGGCGACGCTGTTGCGCTTGATGGTCAGCCGGCGGGCGTCCTCGGGGTTCTCGGCGATCTGCATGCAGACGCGGGCGACGCCGGGGGTGTAGATCATCGACAGGTCGTCGCGGTTGCGGATCGGGTGCTTGGACTGCATCTCGATCTTGCCGCCGAGGTGCATGAGGAACGTACGGTCGGACACCTTGCCGACGGTGACGCCCTCGATGCCGCGGAGCTTCTCGACGATGGAACGCGCGTGGTCCGTGGAGGCGGCGGCGATGGTGACGTCGATCCGCAGCCGCTCGTGGCCGGAGGCGGTGACGTCGAGGCCGGTGACGCTGCCGCCGGAGGCCTCCACGGCGGAGGTGAGCTGGCTGACGGCGTTGCCGCCGGCGGGCACCTCCAGCCGGACCGTGTTCGAGTAGGAGACGCTTGGCGCCGTTGCCATGGCCGTGTGTTCCCTCGTGTGTGCTGGTGTGGTGAAGCCACGGGGCGCGCGATACGCCCCGTTGCGGATCGGGTCGATAGTCGCACCTACTGTGCGGTATCCGGTAACCCCGGAGCGCGGAATCACTTTTCCACAGGAGGTGACCGGCGGCAACGCATCCGGGCGGCGGGGGAGACGACGGGAGAGGCGGGTGGGAAAACCAGGTCGGAAAACGGGTGGGTCGGAAAACGGGTGGGAAAGACGGCGGGCCGGGTGCGCGGCGTCTCCGCCGCACGCCCGGCCCGTTGCAGCCTGGCGGCACCGACCCGCCAGCTCGCCTCGCGGCAAGTGGGCGCTCGAAGCGCCTATGGTTGGGCCCGGGGGCATGGATCGGGCCGGTGCCACTTGCCAGGCTAACAAACCGTCCCCGTAAGGCCATTCCCGTCCCGGCGGCCTCCGCCGCCCCCGCGGCCCGGCCCGGTCCGCCCGGCCCGCTCGACCCGCGAACGGGGTTACGGCCGCAGCAGGTCCGGGACGCCGGCGGCGTCCGGGAGGTCGGCGGGCGTGGCGACGACCGTCAGCCGCTGCGTCGCGCGGGTCAGCGCCACGTACAGCACCCGCAGGCCCGCCGGCGACTCGTCCGCCATCTCCGCCGGCGAGAGCACCACCGTCGCGTCGTACTCCAGCCCCTTGGCCTCCAGGCTGCCCAGCACCACCACCCGCTCCCCCAGCCCCGCCAGCCGGCCGCGGGCCTCGTCGCGCCGGCCCATCGGCACCACCACGCCCACCGTGCCGTCGACGTCCGCCAGCAGCCGCCCGACCTCCGCGCGCACCGTGTCGTACGGATCCGCCCCCGCCGTCCGGAACGCCGGCTCCGCCCCCGTGGACCGCACCGCCTCCGGCGGCCGGGTGCCGGGCATGGCCAGCGCCAGGACCCGGGACGCCACGTCGGCGATCTCCGCCGGGTTGCGGTAGTTGACGGTGAGGGTGAAGCGGCGCCGCGGGCGGGTGCCCAGCGCCTCCGTACGGGCCGCGGCGGCCTCCTCCGGGTCCGGCCACGAACTCTGCGCGGGGTCGCCGACGATCGTCCAGGTGGCGTGCCGCCCGCGGCGGCCCACCATCCGCCACTGCATCGGCGTGAGGTCCTGCGCCTCGTCGACGATGACGTGCGCGTACTCCTGCCGTTCGGTGTCCCGCCGGCGCGGTGCGGGCGCGGTGCGCTCCGCGTACGTCGTCAGCTCCGCCAGGCCCGTCAGCGTCTCCAGCGGGTCCAGCTCCCGCGGCCTGGCCGGCTTCGCGGGCGCGCCGAGGAGCACCTGCAACTCGTCCAGCAGCGCCACGTCGTGCACGGTCAGCCCGTCCCGGGCCAGCGAGCGGGCGACGCCGCGGACCTCGGCGGGGGTCAGCACGCGCCGCGCGAAGCCCGCGAGCCGCCGCTCGTCGGCGAGCGCCGCGAGCACCCCGCGCGGCGTCAGCTCCGGCCACCAGGCGTCGAGGAAGCCGGTGAAGTCGTCCTCGGTGGAGATGTCCTCGTCGAACGCCGCCCGCGCCTCCGCGGCCAGCTCCGGGTCGTCGTAGCGCGGCCGGGCGCCGGACTTCTGCCACAGCGCGTCCAGCAGGAACCGGCGGGCCCGGGCCCGCAGCAGGTTCACCGGCGCCGTGCCGCCGAGCACCGCCTGCCGGACGCGGCGCAGCTCCCGCGCGTCCAGCTCCACCCGGGCGCCGAACGCGACGACCCGCAGCCGCTGCGGCACGTCGCCCAGCGACAGCGCGCCGCGCGCCGCCCGGCGCAGCACCCCCGTCATGCGCGCGGAGCCCTTGACCCGGGCCACCGCCGGCTCGTCGTACAGCGTCACCGCCCCGTCGTCGACACCGTCGACCAGCGACCCCACCGCCCGGATCGCGACCTGCCCCTCCTCCCCCAGCGACGGCAGCACGCCCTCGGTGTACGCCACGAGCAGCGGGGTCGGGCTGACGACCAGGATCCCGCCGGCGTACCTGCGCCGGTCCTGGTACAGCAGGTACGCGGCGCGGTGCAGCGCCACCGCCGTCTTGCCGGTGCCGGGGCCGCCCTCGACCTCGGTGACGGAGGCGGCCGGGGCCCGGATGACGGTGTCCTGCTCGGCCTGGATGGAGGAGACGATGTCGCGCATCGCGTGCGTACGCGCCCGGCCCAGCGCCGCCATCAGCGCGCCGTCGCCGACCACCGGCAGCGCGGCGCCGTCGAGCGTCACGGACAGCTCGGGCCGCAGCAGGTCGTCCTCGACGCCGAGCACCCGGCGGCCCCGGGAGCGGATCACGCGCCGCCGCACGACCCGGCCGGGGGCGACGGGGGTGGCGCGGTAGAAGGGCGCGGCGGCGGGGGCGCGCCAGTCGATGACCAGCGGGGCGTAGTCGGCGTCGAGGACGCCGAGGCGGCCGATGTGCAGGGTCTCGGCGATCCGCGCGCGCTGCTCGCCGCCGGCGGCGTCACCGTCGTCCCCGCCGTCGCCCCCGCCTCCGCCTTCACCTCCGCCGGTCTCCACGGCGTCGTCGGCGGGTTCGACGGAGGTGTACGCGCCGTCGGGGCCGCGGACGCCGTCCTTGCCGGGGAGCAGGTCGATGCGGCCGAAGAGGAAGTCCTCGAACTCGCTGTTCAGCCGGTTGAGGTGGACGCCGGCGCGGAAGACCTGCGCGTCGCGCTCGGCGAGCGCGCCGGGGGTGCCGACCTGGCCGCGCTTGGCGGCGTCGCTCATGAGGAACTCCGCCTCGTGGATCTTCTCCTCCAGGCGGTCGTACACGCGGTCCAGATGGTCCTGCTCGGCCTGGATCTCGCGATCCCGGACGGAGTCCGGGGCGGTGATGTGCGCGGTCACCCGCGGGCCCCCTTCGTACGGACAAGGCAGCCGTTCATCCTACCTCTCGCGGGCGGGTGCGCGGAGGTCGGCCCAGGTCGGCGCGGGGGCGGGGGCGGGGCGGGACGGGGCAGCGGAGGGGGTGCCGTCAGCCGGCGTCCGCGGGGACCGACACCAGCCGGTCGCCCTCCGAGGTGACCACCTCGAAGTGGTCGATGTCGTCCGGCGACATGCTCGTCCCCCCGGAGGTCCGCAGGCTGTTCCCGCCGCCGTAGCCGCTGGCGCCCGCGTTCCCGCCGGTCCCGGCGCCGTAGCCGTCCGCGGGCACTCCCCAGCTGGTCACCGTCTCGTGCGCGCCGTCCTTGCCCACGGCCTGCAGGTCGCAGCGGCGCGGGCCCTTCACCCCGCGCAGGTCCAGGTACACGCTCGTGCCCCAGGTCACCGGGCGCATGCTGATCCTGGCCTCCACGCCCGTCTCCGGGTCCACGGCCCTGATCCGCTGGCCCTGCCCGGCGACGTCCTCGCGCCGCTGCTCCGGCGGCGCCTCGTCCCCGGCCAGCATCACCGCCGTCACCACCGGCGCCGCGACGGCCACCACGGCCGCCGCCGCCACCGCGACGAGCAGCCGCCGGCGCACCAGCCGCTGCCGGGCCCGTACCGCCGACAGCTCCGCCAGCAGCCGGTCGAGCGCGCCCGGCGGCGGCTCCTCCGGCGGCGGCACGTCCGCCAGCATCTCGGCGACCGGCATCAGCTCCGCCAGCGCGTCGGCGCACCGCGCGCACCCGGCGAGATGTTCCTCGAACCGCTCGGCCTCGTCCTGTTCCAGCGCGCCGATCGCGTACGCGCCGACGTCCGGATGCCGTTGCTCTGTCACGGCACCACTCCCCGTTCCTCCAGCGACAGCCGCAGCGAGCGCAGCGCGTAGAACACCCGCGAGCGCACGGTCCCCGCCGGTACGCCCAGCACCTCGGCCGCCTCGTTGGCCGTCCGCCCCTTGAAGTACGTCTCCACCAGCGCGGCGCGGTGGGCGGGCGTCAGGTCGCCGAGCGCGTCGGAGAGGGTCATCAGCCGCAGCACCCGGTCGGTGTCGTCGGCGGCCGGGACGCTCTCCAGCGGCGCGGGGTCGGTCTCGTGCGGGCGCGCCTGCCGGCTGCGGTGCCCGTCGATCACAATGCGGCGGGCCACGGTGACCAGCCAGGGCCGCACGGAGCCGTCGGCCGCCGCCAGCTCGTCGGCGTGCCGCCAGGCACGCAGCAGCGTCTCCTGTACGACGTCCTCCGCCCGGTGCCGGTCGCCGGCGACCAGACGCAGCACGAAGCCGAACAGCGGTCCCGCGTGTTCGCGGTAGAGGATCCGCATCAACTCCTCGTCGGGAGTCGGTTTCGAGCGCTGCGCGGCCACCACGGCATCGTCCCGCATCCCTCACCTCCGGGTCGAGGGATACGGAAACGGACGCCGGGGCGTTCAGGGGGTCGCGTACTTCGTGTCCGCGGAGGGGTCCAGGGACAGCCGGTAGCCGCGCTTGACGACGGTCTGGATGAGCTTCGGCACGCCCAGCGCCGTACGCACCCGGGTCATCGCCGTCTCCACCGCGTGCTCGTCGCTGCCCGCGCCCGGCAGCGCGCGCAGCAGGTCGGCGCGGGAGACGACCCAGCCGGGGCGGTGGGCCAGGGCGCGCAGCAGCGCCATGCCGGCCGGCGGTACGGGGCGCAGCTCGCCGTCGATGACGACGGCGTGGCCGCGGATCTCCACGCGGTGGCCGGCGACCGGCAGCGGCCGTACGCGGCCGGGCAGTTCGAGGGCGACGAGCTGCACGAGCGGCCCGAGGCGGTAGCGCTCCGGCTGGAACGTCGGCACGTCGTGCCGCTCCAGCGGCAGCGCCGTGAGCGGCCCCACGCAGGCGGGCAGCACGGTGTGGCGCAGGGCGTCCAGGACCTCGTCGAGTCGGTGCCGGGCCGCCGCCCGGTCCAGGAAGCTGGCGGCGGCCGGGGCGCTGGTGAACGTCACCGCGTCCACGCCGTGGCTGAGGACCGCGTCGAGCAGCCGGTCCAGCGGCGCCGGGTCCTCCGGGGCCATCCACCGGTACACCGGCACCACGACGACGACCGCCCCCGCGGCCCGCAGCGCCTCCACGAACCCCGGCAGCGGCTCGCCGTGCTGCTGCAGCGCCACCCGCCGCCCCTCGGCGCCCTCGGCGAGCAGCCGGTCCAGCACCTCCGCCATCGACTCCGAGGCCGGCGACCACGCTTCGGTCAGCCCCGCCGCCCGGATCGCGCCGCGCACCTTCGGCCCGCGCGCCAGCAGCTCCACCCCGGCCAGCCGGTCGAGCAGCGCGTCGCCGAGGCCCCAGCCGTCGGCGGCCTCGACCCAGCCGCGGAAGCCGATGGCGGTGGTGGCGACGACGACGTCCGGGGGGTCGCCGATGAGCTGCTTGGTGGTGTTCAGCAGCTCGTCGTCGTCGTGCAGGGGGACGATCCGCAGCGCGGGCGCGCGGTGCACGACCGCGCCGCGCCGCTCCAGCAGGGTGCTCAGCTCGTCCGCGCGACGGGCGGCCGTCACCCCGACGGAGAAGCCCTCCAGGGGTTTGACCTCGGCGGGTACGGTCATGTCTCGCTGCTCCCCGGTCGGTGCCGTCTGTGCTGGTGGTGCAGGTCGTGCAGGTCGTGCAGGTCGTGGTGCTCCGCTCACACCCCCGCGTACGCGGGCTGCCGCGGCCCCGGGCCGTCCGCGCCGTCGTCGGCGGTCGGCGCGGGCGTGCGCGGGCCGCGCAGGTACACGGCCCAGGTCACCACGAAACACACAGCGTAGAAGACGAGGAAGCCCACGCAGGCGGCCGTGCCGCTGCCGTTGGAGAGGAAGGACTGCCGGAACGCCAGGTTGATGCCGAGGCCGCCGAGCGTGCCGACCGCGCCGATGAGCCCGATCGCGGCGCCGGACAGCCGCCGCGCGTAGGCGGCGGCCTCCTCGCCGCGCAGCCCCAGGGCGGCGGCCTTGGCCTGGTAGATGCCGGGGATCATCTTGTACGTGGAGCCGTTGCCGAGCCCGGAGAAGAGGAACAGCGCGATGAAGCCGACCATGTAGACGGGCAGCGACTCGCGTACGGAGGCGAAGACGACGACGGTCGTCGCGCCGCCCATCGCGGCGAAGTTCCACAGCGTGATCCGCGCCCCGCCGTGCCGGTCGGCCAGCCACCCGCCGACCGGCCGGATCACCGAGCCGAGCAGCGGCCCGATGAACGTCACGGCCGCGGCCTGCAGCGGGGTGCGGTCGAACTGGGTCTGCAGCACCAGCCCGAAGGCGAAGCTGTAGCCGATGAAGGAGCCGAAGGTGCCGATGTACAGGAACGACATGATCCACGTGTGCGCGTCCCGGACGGACTCCCGCGCCGCGCCGGTGTCGTTCCGTACCGGCGCCAGGTTGTCCATCCGCAGCCAGGCGAGGGTGGCGGCGACGACGATCAGGGGCAGGTAGATCGCGAGCAGCACCCGCGGCCGGCCGTCCCCGGCGACGGCGATGACGAGCAGCGTGACCAGCTGGATGACGGGCACCCCGACGTTGCCGCCGCCGGCGTTGAGGCCGAGGGCCCAGCCCTTGCGGTGCAGCGGGAAGAAGGCGTTGATGTTCGTCATCGACGAGGCGAAGTTGCCGCCGCCCACCCCGGCGAGCGCGGCGACCAGCAAGAAAGTGCCATACGACGTCCCCGGCTCCATCACGATGAGCGCGGCCGACGTCGGCAGCAGGAGCATCAGCGCGCTGAACACCGTCCAGTTGCGCCCGCCGAAGCGGGCGACGGCGAAGGTGTACGGCACGCGCACGCAGGCGCCGACGAGGGTCGCGACGGAGACGAGGAAGAACTTCCCGGCGGCGTCGATGCCGTACTCGTCGCCCATGAAGAGGACGAGGACGGAGAAGAGAGTCCAGATGGAGAAGCCGATGTGCTCGGAGAAGACGGAGTAGAGGAGGTTGCGGTTGGCGGTCTTCTCGCCCTTCTCCGCCCAGAACACCTCGTCCTCGGGATCCCACTCCTCGATCCAGCGCTTCCCCCTGCGCGCGGTCTGCCCGGAGCCGGTCATCGCAGCCGTCCTGCCCTTCGTCGGCGGGCCGCCGCCCACGGGCGGGCGGCGGAATCTGGTTCAGGGTGACCGTAGGGACGGCGGGTTTCCACCCTGTGCCGACAGGTGACGCATGCGCAACCTTGCTCTCACGCGAGGGGGTCTTGACATGTGAGGGCGGAGCGGTCCACCCGGCGGATAGGGCGGTCCGCGGCGCCTTCCCGGGCGCGGGAACAGGCGTTTCGCCGCACTTCACACGGCCGTAACAGGGGCGTGGCGGCTGCCGTCAGGACCCGGGGCGGCGAGGCGGCCGGGGGCCGGCGCGGCTGCGCTCAGGCGGTTTTCCGGACGTGCGACGCCTCGACGGAGAGCGGGGCGCCGCCCCGGCCGAGGGGGCGGAGTTCGGGAAGCTCCCGCCCGTGGTCGTCCACGAGAACGGAGTGCGGTTCGTCCGGGGCGAAGGCGTGGCGCTCACCCCACTGACGGAGGGCGACGACGGCGGCGAAGAGGTCCTTCCCCGCGGGGGTGAGGCGGTACGTGTGCCTTCTTCCGTCGGTGTCCGCGCCCTTGTCGAGGATGCCGTGCTCGACGAGCCTGCGGAGCCGGTCGGTGAGGATGTTGCGCGCGATCCCCAGCCGCCGGCGGAACTCGGTGAAGCTCGTCGCCCCGTCCATGGCGTCACGGATGATCAGCAGGCTCCACCTGTCCCCGATGAGATCGACGGTCCGTGCGACCGGGCAGGCCGGGTCGGTCCAGGTGCCGCCCGCGGCGAGTGAGACGTCCACTGCCCCTCCAAGGTGAGTTGCAATCTGAAACCAGTATGCCCTAACGTCAGATCGGTTTCATTTTGAAACTCACAGGAGGTGGCATGCCGCGGGAACTGACCGGGAGGCAGCGGGGCCTGCTCGCGCTGATATGCGCGGTGGCGGTGTCGACCGTCTACGGCATCCAGCCGATCCTCGAAGCCGCCGGCGAGGACCTCGGGCTGCCCGAGAGAAGGCTGGGGTGGCTGGTCGCCGCCGGCCAGATCGGCTACCTCGCGGGGCTGGTGCTGCTCGTACCGCTGGGTGACCTGTTCAACCGCCGCGGGCTCATCACGGTGCACCTGCTGCTCACCGCCGCGGGCGCGGCGGTGACCGCCATCGCGCCCGGCGGCGGCCTCGCGATCGCGGGCCTGGCCCTGGCCGGGCTGTTCGCCGTGGTCGTCCAGATCACGGTGGCGTACGTCGCCGCCGTCTCCCCGGCCCGCGACCGCGGCCGCAACATCGGCGCCGTCACCGCGGGCGTGGTGACCGGGATCCTCGGAGTGCGGGTGATCGCCGGCGCCCTCGGCGAGCTGGCCGACTGGCGCGCGGTCTACCTCGTCATCGCCGGGCTGTGCGCGACGCTCGCCGTCGCCGCCCGTCTCACCCTCGCCCCCGACGTGCGCCGCCGCCCCCGCGTCCGGTACGGGCAGCTGCTGTCCTCGCTGGGACGGCTGGCCGTCGGCGACCGGCTCCTCCTCAGCAGGGGACTGATCGCGTTCTTCCTCTTCGCCTCCTTCGGCACGCTCTGGAGCGGACTGGCGCTCCCGCTCAGCGACGCGCCGTGGCACTTCGGCACCACCGAGACCGGGCTGTTCGGACTCGTCGGCCTCGTCGGGACGCTGGGCGCCGGCCGGGCCGGCCGCTGGGCCGACCGCGGTCTGGCGCCCCCGGTCACCCGCTGGTCGCTGGCACTGCTCACCGCCTCGTGGCTGCTCATCGCGCAGGCCGGGTCGTCGCTGTGGCTGTTGGTCCTCGGCGTCGCCGTCCTGGACTTCGCCGTGCAGGCCGTCCACGTCAGCAGCCAGCACCTGCTCGTCACCGCCCGCCCCGGCCGGAGCAGCAGCGTCATCGGCGCCTACATGGGCTTCTACTCCCTCGGCTCCGCGCTCGGCGCGGTCACCACCACCTGGGCCTACCACGCCGGGGGATGGCCGGCCGCAAGCCTGCTCGGCGCCGCCTACGCCGCCCTCGGCCTCCTCGTCGCCGCCTCGACCCGGCGCCTCACCGACCCGCCCCGGGCGGACGAGGCGCGTGCACCCGGCGACGTCGTCCACCGCCCCCGGCGGCGCGGGCGGGCCGGGCGGGAAGACCGCGGCGCCCCCGGGCGTTGCCTCGGGGCATGAGGATCGGTGAGGCCGCCAGGGTCAGCGGGGTGAGCGCGCGGTCGCTGCGGCACTACGAGGACGAGGGCCTGATCGTCCCCGGCCGGTTCGGCAACGGGTTCCGCGACTACTGCCCGTCCACGATCGACCGGGTGCTCGTCATCCGCTCGCTGCTGGAGTCCGGGCTGCCCGTGCGGCTGATCAGGGAACTCCTGCCCGGCGCCACCGGCGAAGCCGGCGCCGGGGCGGGCGCGGGGTGCGCGGAGTTCCTGCGCGAGGTGGAGGACTACCGCGACCGGCTCGCGGCCCGCATCGCCGTTCTCAGCGACCGGCAGGCGGCGCTCGACGCGTACCTCCGCGCGGCCCGCCGCGGCGGGGGCCGCTGACCGCCGCCTGAAAGCCGCTTGATCGCCGGCTGATCGCCGCTTGACCCTGACACGAGTGTCAGGCTCCTACGTTCGCCGCATGGAGAACGACGAGCAGACGGTACGGGCACTCATCCAGCGGTCCCACCGGGGACCCGAGGACCTGACCCTCACCACCGGCCACCCCCGCCCCGCCCCCGGACCCGGCGACTACCTGGTCCGCGTCGGCGCCGCCGGGGTCAACTTCGCCGACGTCATGCAGGCCCGCGGCACGTACGGGGGCGGCCCGCGGGCGCCGTACGTGGCGGGCTTCGAGGGCGCCGGCGAGATCGTCGGCGCCGGCCGGGACGTCGCGCGCCCGCTGCCGCCCGGCACCCACGTCGTCGGGACCGGGCCGGGCGCCTTCGCGCAGTACATGACGATGCCGGCCGCGGGCGTGCTGCCCGTACCGTCCGGCTGGAGCGACGCCGCGGCGCTCGGGCTCGTACTGAACTGGGCCACCGCCCTGGCGGCGCTGAAGCCGCTCGGCGAGGTCCGTGCGGGCGAGACGGTCCTCGTGCACGCGGCGGCCGGAGGCGTGGGGCAGGCGGCCGTCCGCCTCGCCCGCCACTACGGCGCGCGCGTGATCGCCACGGCGTCGCCGGCGAAGCACGACGCCGTCGAGGCCCTCGGCGCCGACGCGGTCCTGGACGCCCGGCGCCCCGATCTGGCCGCGGAGGTCACCCGCCTGACCGGCGGGGTCGACCTGGTCCTGGAGTCGGTGGGGCGGGCCACGTTCCGGGCCAGCCTGTCGGTCGCCAGGCCGTTCACCGGACGGGTCGTGGTGTTCGGCGCCGCCTCGGGCGACGCCTCCCTGACCACCCACGACCTGGTCTTCACACACCAGGTGCAGGTCAAGGGCCTGCACATCGGTGCGCTGGCGGCCGCGGCCCCGGACCGCTACCGGTCGCTGCTCGCCGAGGTCGAGGACCTCGTCGCGCGCGGCGTCTACCCGCCCGGCACGCCCCGGGTGCACCCCCTGGCCGAGGGTCCGGCGGTGCTGCGGCAGCTCGCGGCGGGCTTGACCCGGGGCAAGCACGCCCTCGACCCCTGGCGCTAGGTACGGCGGACTGCGGACTCCACGGGCCCGCCGCACCGCGTGCCGGGTCAGGTGGGCTGGCCCGTGGGCATCAGCGTGACCTGCTGGAGGTTCGCCCGCGGCGGCAGCGCGGCCAGGAAGCCGACGGTGTCGGCGACGTCCTGCGGGGTGAGCCACTCCATGGCCTCCTTCGAGCCGGCCAGCCACTCCCGCGCACCCTCGTCGGTGACGTGGCTCTGCAGCTCGGTGCCCACGATGCCCGGCTCGATCGCCGCCACCCGCACGTTCTTCGGGCCCAGCTCGGTGCGCAGATGGCGGGAGAAGTGCGTGACGTACGCCTTGGTGGCGGAGTAGACGGCGAAGGCCGGGAAGATGTTCTGCGCCGCGATCGACGACGTGTTGACGAGGTCGGCGACGCCGCGCTCCGCCGCGGCCGTCACCAGCTGCGGGAGGAACGCGCCGGTCACGTGCGTCAGGGCGGTGACGTTCAGGTCGATCTGCTGCTGCCACTGGCCGGCGGCCAGTTCCTCCATGGGGGCGGGCAGCATGACGCCGGCGTTGTTGAACAGCAGGTCCGCGCCGCCCAGCTCGGCGGCCACCTGCCGGGCCGCCGCCCGGACGGCCGCGCGGTCGGTGACGTCCGCGGTGAGCGCGAGGGCGCGGCCGCCGTCCTTGGCGATCCGGGCCGCCAGCTCCTCCAGCCGCTCGGCGCGGCGGGCCAGCAGGGCCACGTGGGCCCCCAGGCCGGCGAGCTTCTCGGCGGTCGCCTCGCCGATGCCGCTGGAGGCTCCGGTGACGACCGCGACGCGGCCCTGCAGCGGGCCGGCGGTGTTCTGCACAGACATGGTGGAACTGCCTTCCGTGGGAAGTGGGCGAGGTAGGGGTCGGTGCCGTCGGGCTGCTCCCGGGCACAGCTCAAGCACACCAGCCGGGCGCCCTCGCCGGGGCGCCCGAAGAGGCCCTGACCAGGCAGGTACTGCCGGGGCCACCCTGGGGCGGGCACGTGGGGCGCCCGGCGCTCCACACTGGAGGCCATGGACCGCAGCAAAGAGACCGCCGACTTCCTCCGCGGCCGGCGCGCCGCGCTCAGCCCGGAGCGTGCCGGGCTGCCCGCCGACGGGCGGGTCCGCCGGGTCCCGGGCCTGCGCCGGGACGAGGTCGCGCGCCTTGCGGGCGTCAGCACCGAGTACTACACCCGCCTGGAACAGGGCCGGGGCGGCAACCCGTCCGCCGAGGTCGTCGAGGCCCTGGCCCGGGCGCTGCGGCTCGACGCCTCCGAGCGCGAGCACCTCGCCGACCTCCTGCTGCCCGCGCCGTACACGGCACGCCGCGCCCCCCAGCCGCCCCAGCGGGTCAGGACCGGCCTGTATCTGATGCTGGAGACGCTCGGCCACGTGCCGGCGTTCATCCTCGGCCGCCGCACCGACGTGCTGGCCGCCAACCACCTCGCCCGGGTCGTCCTCACCGACTTCGACGCCCTCCCGGCCACCCGGCGCAACCTCGCCCGCTACTACCTCCTGGACCCGGAGGCCCGCGAGCGCGTCGGCGACTGGGAGACGATCGCCGCCGAGACGGTGGCCATGCTGCGGCTGGAGGCCGGCCGCCACCCGCGCGACCGGCGCCTGGCCGACCTCGTCGGCGAACTCACCGTCGGCTGCCCGGAGTTCCCGGTCTGGTGGAACGACCACAAGGTGCTGCGCCGCACGCACGGCGCCAAGCACTACGTCCACCCGCTCGTGGGCGAACTCCACTTCGCGTACGAGTCGTTCCAGGTCCCCGGCGACGCCGAGCAGACCCTGTGCGTCTACAACGTGGAACCCGGCTCCGACACCGCGCGCTCGCTCCCGCTGCTGGCCGGCTGGGCCACGTCAGAGCCGGCCGCCCCGCCCCCGGCCTGAGCGGCGGCGGCTGGAGCCGCGCCGGCTTGAGCGGCCCCGGCGGCGGTGGCGGGCGCCGTGGCGTGCAGGGCGCGGTCGGCTTCCGGGAGCCAGGCGGCCCGGGGGCGGTGCAGCCAGTCGTGTGCGCGGGCCAGCCGCCGGGCCACCGCGCGCAGGGCGCCCAGGCCCGGGTGGGACAGGCCGCGGCGCCAGGCGAGGGAGACCGGGGACAGCGGCACCGGGTCGGTCAGGGGGCGCAGGGTCATGCCGGGGATGTCCGCGAACTCCGTCGTCGCCAGCACCGACCAGCCGTGCCGGTGCACCAGCCGGACGAACTCCGCCTCGCCGTCGATCTCCGGGAACGGCGCCGCGAGGCGGATGCCGCGGCCGGCGAACAGCTCCCGCGCCAGGTCCGTCCACTCCGCCGTCGCCGCGTTGCCGTCGGCCGCGTACAGCGTCTCGCCGGCCAGCGCCGCCAGCGGCACCGCCGCGCGGGCCGCCAGCGGGTGCGCCGACGGCAGCAGCACCGCCATCGGCTCCAGCCGGACCAGTTCGTGCCGCAGCCCCGCCCGCGTCCCCGGCGCCAGCCCCGCCACCCGGCCGAACGACACGTCCAGCCGCCCCGCACCGATCTCCGCCGCCGCGCCGGTCAGCCCGCTGTGGAAGCGGGCCACCAGCTCCAGGTCCGGGGCCGCGGCGCGGGCGGCGTCCAGGATCCGCTGCCCGGTGCTGTAGCGGGCGCCGACGTCGACGAGCAGCGGCCGGGAGCGCGGGTCGGCGGCGCCGGCCAGGTCGTCGTACGCGGCGAGCACCCGGCGGGCGTACGGCAGCAGCCGCTCGCCCTCCCCGGTCAGCCGCACCTGGCGCGTGGTGCGTACGAACAGCTCCGCGCCCAGCTCGCGTTCGAGCCGGCGGATGTCGCGGCTCAGCGCCTGCTGGGCGACGTAGAGGCGGCCCGCGGCGCGGGTGAAGTGCAGGGTCTCGGCGACGGCCGCGAAGGCGCGCAGCAGCCGCGGCTCGACGTCCCTCGGTGCGGTGGCCATCCGGCCATTTGACAACGTACGCGCGTGAATGGCCAGCGATCAGGTGTTGGACCGCCGCGACCACGCCCGGCCAGCCTGTTCCCCATGCCCCGCCCGCTCACCGCCGCGCTCGGCCCCTACCGCCGGCTCTTCGCCGTCCCCGGCGCCCGCGCCTTCACCGCGGGCAACCTCGTCGCCCGGCTGCCCATGGGCATGTTCTCCGTCAGCGCCGTCATCATGATCGCCGAGCGCTACGGCTCGTACGCCCTCGCCGGCGCCGTCCCCGCCGCCGGGCTCGCGGCCACCGCCGTCGTCGGCCCGCTCACCGCCCGCCTCGTCGACCGGCACGGCCAGGCCCGGATCGCCGTCCCCGCGGCGGCGATCGCCGCGCTCGGCTCGCTGACGCTGGCGCTCTGCGTCCACGTGCGCGCCCCGGCGTGGACGCTCTTCGCCGCCTACGTCCTCACCGCCACCACCCCCAACACCGGCGGCATGTCCCGCGCCCGCTGGGCCCACGCCTTCCGCGGCCCCGGCGCCGAGAACGCCGCCGCCCTGCACACCGCCAACTCCTTCGAGCAGGCCGCCGACGAACTGTGCTTCATGACCGGCCCCGTCCTCGCCGCCCTGCTCTGCACCGGCGCCTTCCCCGAGGCCGGCACGGTCACCGGCGCGGTGCTGCTGACCGGCGGCATCCTGCTGTTCGCCGCGCAGCGCGCCACCGAGCCCCCGCCCCGGCCGCCCGCGCCGGGCGAGCGGACGCGGTCGCCGCTGCGGCGCCGCGGGTTTCCGCCACTGCTGGCGGCGTTCTGCTGCGCGGGGGCGGTGTTCGGGTCGATGGAGGTGGTCACGATCGCGTACGCGGACCGCCTCGGGCGTCCGGGCGCGGCGGGCGGCATCCTCGCGCTGCTGGCCGCCGGTTCGTGCCTGGCGGGCCTCGCCTACGGCACGCGGCGCCCCGCGGATGCCGCGGGGCCCGGGGAGCCTGCGGGGCCCGGGGAGACCGGAGAGCCCGCGGAGACCGCGCAGGCCGCCCGCTTCCTCCGCTGTGTCGCCGCCATGGCCGCCCTCATGCTCCTCCCCCTCCTCGCCGCCGCCACCGGCCGCCTCGCACTCCTCGCCCCCGCCCTCCTCCTCACCGGCATGGCCACCGCCCCGACGATGATCACCGGCATGTCCCTCGTCCAGTCCCGCACCCCCGCCGGCCGCCTCAACGAGGGCATGACCCTGGCGGTCACCGCCCTCCTCGCCGGCATCGCCGCCGGCTCCGCCACCGGCGGCTGGACCGCAGACAACTGGACCGCCGACACCCCCGCCGCCGCCTACACCGTCCCCCTCGCCGCAGCCGCGGCCGCCGCACTCGCGGCCGCCGCCCTCACCGCCCGGGCCGCACCCCGCCGCCCCGCGACCTGAAGCGGCCGGCCACGGTGCCCGTGTTTCTCCGGGGCGGTCTGTTACCTTCCGTGGACTGCGCTCCCCGCAACGCCGCACAACAGCGCTTCAACTCCCGCCGAGTATCAGCGAGTTGAATACGGGCATTCCCAAACCGGCGTTTACGTCCCGGCCTTCCGGGATTAGCATCTTCCCCCATCGAGCGCCGCCCAGACGACATTCTTCTGCCTCCGCACATACGTGCCTCCGGAATTCGTGCTGCCCGTTTTCTTCTGCGCCGACGGGAGTTTCCCCATGGACAATGTGTCACGCCGGAAAGTGCTCCTCTCCAGCGCGGCCGTGGGCGGTGCCGCCGCTCTCGGCGGCGGTCGGGCCGCCGCCGCGCGCGGCGGTGCCGCGACCATCACGCCCGCCGACGCCCGGTATCCCGACTTCGTCTCCGGCAGCAACGGCCGCTGGCGTGCCGCTCCCGACGCGATTCGGGTGGCGACGACCACCGAGCAGGTGGTGGCCGCCGTGGCGGAGGCCGTACGCGGCGGAAAGCGCATTTCCGTGCGCAGCGGCGGACACTGCTACGAGGCGTTCGTCTACCACCCCGACGCCCAGATCGTCATCGACCTGTCGGCGATGAACGACATCTCCTACGACCAGAAGCGGCGCGCGTTCGTCATCGAGCCGGGGTGCACGCTGATGGAGGTCTACATGGAGTTGTACCGGGTGTGGGGGGTGACGATTCCCGGCGGTTCGTGCGCGTCCGTCGGTGCCGGCGGCCATATCCAGGGCGGCGGCTTCGGGTTCCTGTGCCGGCAGTTCGGGCTGACCGTCGACTACGTGCACGCCGTCGAGGTCGTCGTCGTGGACGCCGCCGGCAAGGCCCGCGCCATCGTGGCGACCAGCGACGAGAACGACCCGCACCACGACCTGTGGTGGGCGCACACCGGTGGCGGCGGCGGCAACTTCGGCGTCGTCACCCGCTACTTCCTGCGCGCCCCCGGCACCGGGCGGCTGGCGCCGGAGGAGCAGTTGCCGCGGCCGCCCGGCGAGGTGTACGTGCACCAGCAGTCGTGGCCGTGGAGTGGCATCGACGAGGACCGGTTCCGCACGCTGCTGCGCAACTACAGCGGGTTCTACGAGGAGTACAGCGCCCCCGGCAACCCGTACGCCGGCATGTTCAGCATGCTCGTCTGCAGCACGAGGGCCGGCGGCTCGATCTCGATGACGACCCAGATCGACGCCACCGTGCCGGACGCGGCGGGCAGGCTGGACGACTTCCTCGCCGAGGTCGGCGGCCACATGGGCGAGGCGCAGCCGGCGACGCTGTCGACGAACGAGGTGCGCGCGATGCCCGAGCTGTTCGCGCCGCAGGCGCGGCCCTGGCTCGTCGCCACCCGCCAGCTCGGCGGCTCCGGCTGGGGCGGGCGCGGCGACTACAAGTCCGCGTACCTGCGGCGGACGTTCCCGGACGACCAGATAGCCGCCCTGTACCGGAACCTCACCGAGACGGACCTGCGCAGCGCGCTCGTGTCGATCGACTCGTACGGCGCCCAGGTCAACGCCGTCGAACCGGACGCGACGGCCATGGCGCAGCGGGACTCGATCATCAAGCTGCAGTACCAGGCGTACTGGAGCGAGCAGTCCGAGGAGGCCGCGAAGCTGGACTGGATCCGCACGACGTACCGCGACGTGTACGCGGCCACCGGCGGCGTCCCCGTCCCCAACGAGGTCAACGACGGCTGCTACGTCAACTACCCGGACATCGACCTCGGCGACCCGCGGTGGAACACCTCCGGCACCCCCTGGCACGACCTGTACTACAAGGCGGGCTACGCGCGGTTGCAGCAGGTCAAGCGCATGTACGACCCGGGCGACGTCTTCCGCCACGCCCAGTCGGTCCGGCTGCCCGAGGCGGGCTGACGGCGCGGCGCCCCGCGGTCCCCGGACGCACCCGTGAACTCCGGGCCGCGGGGCGCCGTATCCATCTCCGGCTCCACCGGCGGCCGCCACCGCCGCCGTCCCCCCGCCACGAGAGGAGCACGGCCTTGAACGGATCCGCCCCGCCCCCGTCCCCCGGCCCCGAGCACCCCGCAGGCCCCGACGCCCCCGCCGGCCCGAGCCGGCGCCAGATGCTGCCGGTCTTCGGCGCCGCGGCGCTGGCCGGCGTCGTCCCCGCGCTGGGCGCCGCCCCGCCCGCGTCGGCCGCACCCGCGGCCGCGGCACCCGCCGCCGCGGCGGACCGCGGCCCCCGCGCCGTGTACGTCGGCGGCTACGCCGGCGGCCCCGGCGCCCCCGCCGGGCTCGCGGTGTTCCGCATGGACGGCGGCGGCCGCCTCACCCCCGTCCAGGAGGTGCCCGGCGTGCCGAACCCCTCCTGGCTGGCGGTGCATCCCCGACTGCCCGTGCTGTACGCCGTCTGCGAGGTGAGCACTTGGAACGGGCAGCAGGGCGGCGGCGTCGTCTCGTACGCCGTCGACACCGCCACCGGCGAGCTGACCCGCACCGGCGACCAGCCCGTGCCGGGGGTCCCCGCGCACGGCGCGCTCGACGAGCGCGGCGAGCACCTGGTCGTCGCCAACTACGGCGGCGGCACCTTCGCCGTCGTCCCGCTGCGCGCGGACGGTACCCCGGCCCCGGTGTCGGACACCGTCACCGCCACCGGCACGGGCCCCGATCCGCAGCGCCAGGCCGGGCCGCACCCGCACCAGGTCGTCTTCGACCCGGCGTACGGGTACGTCTTCGGCGCCGACCTGGGCACCGACCGGGTCTGGGCCTGGCGGCTGGACCCGGCGGCCGGGAAGCTGGCGCCGAACCCGCTGCCGTTCCTGCAGGTCGCCTCCGGCTCCGGCGCCCGCCACCTGGCGTTCCACCCGACCGGCCGGTTCGTGTACGTGGTGAACGAGCTGACGTCGTCGGTGACGGCGTTCTCGTACGACGCCGGCCGCGGCACGTTCAGCTGGCTGCAGACCGTCAGCACGCTCCCCCGCGGCTTCTCGGGCGAGAGCTACTGCGCGGAGGTCGCGGTGCACCCGGACGGCGGGACGGTGTACGTGTCCAACCGCGGGCACGACAGCATCGCCCGGTTCGCCGTGGCCGCCGACGGCCGGCTCGACCTGCGCGAGACCACCCCGACCGGCGGCGCGTGGCCGCGGCACTTCGCCCTCGCCCCGGGCGGCGACGTACTGCTGGTGGCGAACCAGAACAGCGACGACGTGGTGGCGTTCCGCGTCGGCCGCTCCGGCGCGCTGCGCCGCACCGGCGCCACGGCCGCCGCGCCGAGCCCGGCGTGCGTGGCCTTCGGGGGCGTACTGCCGTAGCCGGCACCCGCACGAGCACGAGCACCCGCACGAGCACGAGCGGGAGCGACCAGCCGGCCGACGAGCACGACCGACGGGCACGACCAGAGCACACACGGCAACGGGACGGGTGCCCACCGGGCACCCGTCCCTCTTGTCCGGCACCCTTTCCCGAAACCTTTTGTCAACACCATTGACATACCACCGGGCTCTCTCTACGTTCCTCCGTCGAAACGCTTCGACATTTCTCATCGAAACGATTCGACGAGGACGAACTCTCCCGGAGGCAGTGATGTTGAAGGCACGGAGAAGGGCGCGCCTGCTGGCTGCCGCCCTGGCGGGAGCCCTGTCGCTGAGCACGCTGGCCGCGTGCGGCGACTCCGACGACGGCGGCTCGGGCGACGGAAAGACCCTCCGGCTCTGGCACTACGAGGGCCCCGACAGCGCCATGGGCAAAGCCTGGGCCGAGGCCATCAAGGAGTTCGAGGACAGCCACCCGGGGGTGAAGGTCGAGTTCGAGGAGAAGGGCTTCGAGCAGATCCAGAAGACCGCTCCCCAGGTCCTCAACTCCGACCAGGCGCCCGACCTCATGGAGTACAACAAGGGCAACGCCACCACCGGCCAGCTCTCCCGCCAGGGCCTGCTGACCGACCTCACCGAGGAGGCGGAGAAGCGCGGCTGGGCCGACGCCGTGCCGCCCACGGTGGCCACCACCAGCCGCTACGACGAGAACGGCGTCATGGGCGACGGCGCCTGGTACGGCATACCCAACTACGCCGAGTACACGATGGTCTACTACAACAAGGACCTCTTCGCGGAGCACGGCGTCGAGGTCCCGACCACGTTCGCGGAGCTGGAGGAGGCGCTCGCGACGTTCGCGGACGCCGGGATCACGCCGTTCGCCAACGCCGGCGCCGAGTACATGGCGCAGCAGTACCTCTACCAGCTGGCCCTCAGCCAGGCCGACAAGGCGTGGGTCGACTCCTTCCAGATGGGGGGCGAGACCGACTTCTCCGACGCCGCCTGGACCTACGCCGCCGAGACCTTCGCCGACTGGGTCGACAAGGGCTACATCGCCGAGAACTCCTCGGGCACCAAGGCCGAGGACGCCGGGGTCTCCTTCATCCAGGGCAAGCACCCGATGCTGTTCTCCGGCAGCTGGTGGTTCGGCCGCTTCCAGGCGGAGGTGCAGAAGTTCGACTGGGACACCTTCCTGTGGCCGGGGAGCGACCTGACGCTCGGCTCCGGCGGCAACCTGTGGGTGGTCCCGGAGGGCGCCGACAACAAGGAGCTGGCGTACGACTTCATCGACATCACGATGAAGAAGGGCATCCAGAACATCCTCGGCGACAACGGCGGCGTCCCGGTCGCGGCCGACCCCGCCGCGATCAGCGACCCGCAGTCGCAGGCCCTGATCAAGGACTACACGACGCTCGCCGACGGCGACGGCCTCGCCTACTACCCGGACTGGCCGGCGAACGGCTTCTACGACTCGATGACCTCCGAGACGCAGAAGCTCATCACCGGCAGCGCCGAGCCGGGCGACGTGCTGAAGTCGCTGCAGTCCGAGTACGACGAGAACGTGCTGCAGGAATGAGCGCCCCGGTCACAGGGGCCGCCAAGGACGCGGCCCGCGCCGCCGGCGGGAGCGGAGCCCCCTCCCGCCGGCGGTGGCGCAAGAGCCGGGCCGGCCGGCCGCGCCCGACGTCCACCGAAGGCTCGTACGCGCTCTACCTGCTGCCCGGCGCGCTGGCGTTCCTCGTCGTCATCATCGTGCCGTTCGTGATGAACACGGGGATCAGCTTCACCGAGTGGAGCGGCGTCGGCACGCCGGAGTTCACCGGGCTGGAGAACTACGACCGGCTCGTCGGCGACGAGGACTTCTGGGAGTCGTTCCGGCACAGCCTGGCGATGGTGGCGGCGATGGCGCTGGTGCCGACGGCGGTCGGCCTGGTGCTGGCGTCGGCGCTGTTCGACTTCGTCGGCCGGCACGCCGGCAGCCGGTGGGTGGCGGTGCTGCGCGCCTGCTTCTACCTGCCGCAGGTGCTGCCGATCGCGGTCGCCGGCATCGTGTGGAGCTGGATCCTGGCGCCGGAGAGCGGCTCGCTGAACGAGCTGCTGGGCGCCGTGGGACTGGACGCGCTGCAGCAGGACTGGCTGGGCGATCCGGACCTGGCGCTGTACAGCGTGATGGCCGTGATGGTGTGGGTGCAGATCGGCTTCCCGCTGGTGATCTTCATGTCCGGGCTGCAGCGCGTCGACCCGGCGCTGCACGAGGCGGCGGAGCTGGACGGCGCGGGCTGGTGGCGGCGGTTCTGGCACGTGACGCTGCCGCAGCTGCGGCCGGAGATCGCGGTGGTGCTGCTGTGGTGCACGATCGCGGCGCTGAAGGTCTTCGGCATGGTGTACGTCCTCACCGGCGGCGGGCCGGGCGGGGCGACGAACGTGCCGTCGTACTTCGCGTACCAGAACTTCTTCGAGAACTTCCAGGCCGGCTACGGCGCCGCGATCTCCACCGTCCTCACGGCGCTGATCCTGGTGCTGGCGGTCGTCGCCCTGAAGATGCAGACGCGGGCGGAGGACGAGAACGGATGACCGCGGTCAGGAAGTACCCCGTGCTCGCGGCCCTGGTGCTGGGCGCGGCGTTCATGGTGCTGCCGTTCGTCGTGGTGCTCATGAACGCGGTGAAGTCGCCGGAGGAGTACTCCAGCGACGGGCCGCTGAGCATGCCGGACGGCGTGTACCTCGACGGGCTCACGGACTTCTGGGAGCGCGTCGACTTCGGGCAGAAGCTGTGGAACTCGGTGCTGATCTCGGGTTCGGTGGCGCTGCTCGCCGTGGTGCTGTCGGTGCTCAGCGCGTACGCCATCGGCATCGGGCGGATCCGCGGGCGGCCGTACGTGCTGGCGTTCTTCGTGCTGGCGAACATGCTGCCGCAGGAGTCGCTGGTCTACCCGATCTACTACCTGTCGAAGGAGGCCGGCCTCTACGACACCCGGCTGAGCGTGGTGATCGTCTTCACCGTGGTGCAGTCCGCCTTCGGCACGTACCTGCTGTCCTCGGTGCTCGGCGGCTTCCCGCGCGAGGTGATCGAGGCGGCGCGGATCGACGGCGCGACCAAGTGGCAGGTGCTGTGGCGGGTCGTGGTGCCCGTCAGCCGGCCCACGATCGGCGTCCTGATGGTGCTGTTCTTCATCTGGACGTGGAACGAGTTCCTGCTGCCGCTGGTCATGCTCGTCTCGGACGACAACCAGACCGTGTCCGTCGCCCTCGGCGTGCTGCAGGGCCAGCGGGACATGGACGCCACGATGACCAACGCCGCCGCGCTGCTGGGCGTGCTGCCGGCGATCGCGTTCTTCCTCATCTTCCAGCGGACCCTGACCCGCGGCATCGCCGTGGGTGCGGTCAAGTGACCTCCGCCCTGACCCCGAAAGGCAACGCATGAAGTTCACCGACGGCTACTGGATGCTGCGTGCGGGCGTCCGCGCCGCGTACCCCGTCGAGGTGCTCGACGTCACCGCCGAGAACGGCACGCTCGACGTCCACGCGCCCACACAGCCCATCCGGCACCGCGGCGATCTGCTGAAGGGCCCGGTCATGACGGTCTCGTGCCACTCCCCCATGCCCGACGTGATCGGGGTGACGCTCACCCACTTCGACGGCGGCACCGACCCCGGGCCCCGCTTCCAGCTCGCGGACTCCGGATCGCACGCGCACGTGTCGTACGACGACGAGCACGCCCTGCTCACCGCAGGCAGCCTCGCCCTGCGGGTGGCCCGCGGCGGCCCGTTCCAGCTGGACTTCCGCACCGCCGACGGGCTGAAGCCGCTGACGTCGTCCGGGCCCAAGGGCATGGGGATCATGGAGACCGACACCGGCGACGGCGGCAAGCCCCGGCACTACCTGCGCGAGCAACTCGGGCTCACCGTCGGCACGCACGTGTACGGGCTCGGCGAGCGCTTCGGGCCGCTGGTGAAGAACGGCCAGGTCGTCGACATCTGGAACGCCGACGGCGGCACCGCCACCGAGCAGGCGTACAAGAACGTGCCGTTCTACCTCACCGACGCGGGCTACGGCGTCTTCGTCGACCACCCCGGGCGGGTGTCGCTGGAGGTGGGCTCGGAGGCGGTGTCGCGGGTGCAGTTCAGCGTCGAGGGGCAGGAGCTGACGTACTACGTCATCCACGGGCCGACGCCTAAGGAGATCCTGCGCAAGTACACGGCGCTGACCGGCCGCCCGGCGCTGCCGCCGGCCTGGTCGTACGGGCTGTGGCTGTCGACGTCGTTCACGACCTCGTACGACGAGGAGACCGTCACCTCCTTCATCGACGGGATGGCCGAGCGCGACCTGCCGCTGTCGGTCTTCCACTTCGACTGCTTCTGGATGCGCGAGTTCCACTGGTGCGACTTCGAGTGGGACCCGCGGGTCTTCCCCGACCCGGCGGGCATGCTGCGGCGGCTGAAGGAGCGCGGCCTGAAGATCTGCGTGTGGATCAACCCGTACATCGCGCAGCGCTCCCCGCTCTTCGCCGAGGGCCGCGAGGCCGGCTACCTGCTGCGCAAGCCGGACGGCGGGGTGTGGCAGTGGGACCTGTGGCAGCCGGGGATGGCGCTGGTGGACTTCACCAACCCGGACGCGCGCGCCTGGTACGCGGGCAAGCTGGCGGCGCTGCTCGACATGGGCGTGGACTGCTTCAAGACCGACTTCGGCGAGCGGGTGCCCACGGACGTCGTGTACTTCGACGGCTCCGACCCGGAGCGGATGCACAACTACTACACGTACCTGTACAACGAGACGGTCTTCGACGTGCTGAAGAAGCACCGCGGCGAGGGCGAGGCGGTGGTCTTCGCCCGCTCGGCGACGGCCGGCAGCCAGCAGTTCCCGGTGCACTGGGGCGGCGACTGCGAGTCGACGTACGAGGCGATGGCCGAGTCGCTGCGCGGCGGCCTGTCGCTGGGGATGTCGGGCTTCGGCTACTGGAGCCACGACATCGGCGGCTTCGAGGGCACGCCGTCGCCCGCGCTGTTCAAGCGGTGGATCGCCTTCGGGCTGCTGTCGTCGCACAGCAGGCTGCACGGCTCGTCGTCGTACCGGGTGCCGTGGCTGTTCGACGAGGAGGCCGTCGACGTGCTGCGGGTGTTCACCAAGCTGAAGCTGCGGCTGATGCCGTATCTGGACGCGGTGGCGCGCGAGGCGCACGAGCAGGGCGTGCCGATGATGCGGCCGATGGCGCTGGAGTTCCCGGACGACCGGGCGTGCACCCATCTGGAGCGGCAGTACATGCTCGGCCCGGACCTGCTGGTGGCGCCGGTGTTCAACGACGAGGGGGAGGTGTCGTACTACGTCCCGGAGGGCACGTGGACGCATCTGCTCAGCGGCGCCGAGGTGCAGGGGCCGCGGTGGGTGCGCGAGCAGCACGGGTTCGACAGCGCGCCGGTGCTGGTGCGGCCGGGCGCGGTGCTGCCGGTGGGCGCGGTCGACGACCGGCCGGACTACGACTACGCGGACGGGGTGACGCTGCGCGCGTACGGGCTGCGGCCCGGGCAGCGCGTGGACGTGCCGGTCGGGGGGACGGTGTTCTCCGTCGTCTGCGAGGGCGACACGGTACGGGCCTCCGCGGGCGGCGCCGCGCCCGAGCCCGGTGCCGGGAAGCCGTGGGCGCTGGAGGTGGTCGGCGGCCCCACCGTACGGGCGGAAGCGGGCCGCGGGGTCGTCGTGGCGGAGCTGGGCTAGGGTCCGGCTGTCCGGCATGTCGAACGGCGGGCCGGTCGGGAAGGGGGAGTTGATGGTCAAGATCACCGATGTGGCCCGGCACGCCGGAGTGTCGCCGAGCACCGTCTCGTACGCGCTCAGCGGCAAGCGCCCGATATCCGAGGACACCCGGCAGCGCATCGAGGCCAGCATCCGCGAGCTGGGCTACCGCCCGCACGCCGGCGCCCGGGCGCTGGCCAGCAGCCGGTCCAACGTGCTGGCGCTGGTGATCCCGTTCCGCACCGGGATCCACGTGCCGGTCGTCATGCAGTTCGCGGTGTCGGTGGTGACCACCGCCCGGCAGCACGACCACGACGTGCTGCTGCTCACCCAGGAGGAGGGCGAGGATGGGCTGCGGCGGGTGGCCGACACGGCGCTCGTCGACGCCCTCATCGTCATGGACGTGCAGCTGCGCGACGCCCGCCTGCCGCTGCTGCGCACCCTGGACCGGCCCTCGGTGCTCATCGGCTTCCCCGCCGAAGCGGCCGGGCTGACCTGCATCGACCTCGACTTCGCGGCGGCCGGCGGCGCGTGCGTGACGCACCTGGCGGAGCTGGGCCACCGGTGCGTGGCCCTCGTCGGCTCGCCGCCGGCCGTCTACCTGCGCCAGACGGGCTTCGCGCAGCGCGTCACGCACGGCTTCACCGCGGCGGCCGACGAGCGCGGGCTGACGTCGACCGTGCACCCCTGCGAGGCCACCCCGGCGGCGGCGCAGGCGATGGCGGAGCGGCTGCTGCGCGAGCACCCGGAGCTGACCGGGGTCGTGGTGCACAACGAGCCGGTGGTGCAGCCGCTGATCGAGGCGTTCCGGCGGCTCGGGCTGCGGGTGCCGGAGGACCTGTCGGTGGTGGCGATCTGCCCGGACGAGCTGGCGGAGCAGGCGCCGACGCCGGTCTCGTCGGTCGCCGTGCCGTCCGCGGAGGTCGGCACACGGGCGGTGGAGCTGCTGATGCGCAAGCTGGACCGGCTGGACGTGCCCGAGGCGACGCTGCTGCCGCCGCGGCTCACCAGGCGGGCGACGACGGCACCCCGCGGCGGCTGAGGGCCGCCCGGAGGGCCGGAAGAACGGAACGGAGCAACTCATCTCGTAGTCGAATCGCAGTCGAAGCGATTCGACAAGATCATAAGGAGTCGCGCACGTGAAACGAAGAACAGTTCTCGCCGCCCCCCTGGCCGTCCCCTTCGCCTCGGCCCTCGTCGGCGCGGCGGCTGGACCGGCCACCGCCGCGCCGGCCGCCGGCACCAGGGCCGCCACGGGCAAGGTCGTCCGCGACCTGCTGGCCAAGCTCACCCTGGACGAGAAGATATCCCTGCTCCACCAGTGGCAGCCGGCCATCCCCCGGCTGGGGATGAAGGCGTTCCGCACCGGCACCGAGGCGCTCCACGGCCTCGCCTGGCTCGGACCCGCCACGGTCTTCCCGCAGGCGATCGGCCTCGCCTCCACCTGGGACCCCGACCTGGTCCGCAAGGTCGGCGACGCCGTCGGCGACGAGGTGCGCGGCCTGCAGCACGAACGCCCGGACGGCTGGGGCCTGAACGTGTGGGCGCCGAACGTGAACCTGCTGCGCGACCCGCGCTGGGGGCGCAACGAGGAGGGCTACTCCGAGGACCCGTACCTGACCGGCGTGATCTCCACGGCGTACGCGGGCGGGATGTCCGGCGGCGACCCCGACAACCTCAAGACGGCGCCGCTCGTCAAGCACTACCTGGCCAACAACAACGAGGTGCGGCGCGACCAGACCTCCTCCGACCTGCGCCCGCGGGTGCTCAAGGAGTACGAGGAGCCGGCCTACCGGACGGCGATCTCCGCCGATGCCGCGACCGGCGTCATGACCGCGTACAACCTGGTCAACGGGCGCCCCTGCACGGTCACCGACCTCAACGACTCGGTCCGTACCTGGACCGACCGCAGCCTGCTCAACGTCACCGACGCCTGGGCGCCCAACAACCTCCCGGCGACCGGCTCCCAGAAGTACTTCGACACCCTCGCCGAGGCCGACGCCGCCATCCTCAAGGCCGGCGTCGACAGCTTCACCACCGACGACACCAACGGCAAGCCGACCGCCGACGCCGTGAAGGAGGCGCTGGCGCAGGGCCTGCTCACCGAGGCGGACATCGACACCGCCGTACGGCACATCCTCGACATCCGGGCCCGCCTCGGCGACTTCGAGGCGGACGGCGGCCGGTACGGGCACATCGACAAGTCCGTCATCAACAGCCGCAAGCACCAGAAGCTCGCGCGCAAGACGGCCGCCGAGGCGATCGTGCTGCTGAAGAACGACCGCGGCGCGCTGCCGCTCGACGCCGGGGCGCTGCGGAAAATCGCCGTCGTCGGCCCGCTGGCCGACACCCTCTACACCGACTGGTACTCGGGCGAACTGCCCTACGCCATCACACCGCTGAAGGGCATCACCGACCGCCTCGGCGCCGGCGCCGAGGTGGCCACGAGCGAGGGCGTCGACCGGATCGCGCTGAAGAACGCCGCCACCGGCCGTTACGTCACCGCCGGCACCGGCGACGCGGGCGCGGCGCTGGCGGAGGACGCCACGTCGGCCGGCGAGACCGAGCAGTTCGACGTCTTCGGCTGGGGCGAGGGCATCGTCACGCTGCGGGCCGTCACCAACGGCAAGGTCGTCGGCCAGCGCGACGGCCAGTTCTACAACGACCAGGACCAGCCCAACGGCTGGTTCGTCTCCCAGTTGTTCCGGCCGGAGGAGCAGGACGACGGCACGGTGGTGCTGCGCTACGCGGGCTACGAGGACTGGTTCGGCGACGCCGTCTACCTCCGCGCGCGCGACGAGGACGGCGCGCTCGTCCTCGGCACCGCCGCCGAAGCCTCCCGCTACACCCTGGAGACGCTGCGCGACGGCGTCGACGAGGCCGTGGCGGCGGCGCGGGCCGCGGACACCGCGGTCGTCGTCGTCGGCTCGATGCCCTTCATCAACGCCCGCGAGACCGACGACCGGGAGGAGATGGGCCTGGGCGAAACCCAGTCGGCACTGGTACGGGCGGTGCTGGCGGCCAACCCGAAGACCGTCGTCGTGGTGGAGAACAGCTACCCGACCACCCTGAACTGGGAACAGGAGCACGTCCCCGCCCTGGTGTGGACGACCCACGCCGGCCAGGAGACGGGCCGCGCGCTCGCCGACGTGCTGTTCGGCGACGTGAACCCGGCGGGCCGGCTCACCCAGACCTGGTACCGCTCGACGGACGACCTGCCGTCGATCCTGGAGTACGACAACATCAAGTACGAGCGCACGTACCAGTACTTCACCGGCGACGTGCTCTACCCCTTCGGCCACGGCCTGTCGTACACCACGTTCCGCTACGGCCGCCCGCGGCTGCTCCGCGGCGCCGTGGCGGTGTCGGTCACCAACACCGGCCGGCGGGAGGGCGCGGAGGTCGTGCAGCTCTACACGCGGCAGCGCAGCTCGCGGGTGAAGCAGCCGCTGAAGAAGCTGCAGGCGTTCGAGAAGGTGTCGCTGAAGCCGGGCGAGACGCGGACGGTGACGCTGCCGCTGACGCACAGGTCGCTGGCCCACTGGGACGTGACCCGGGAGCGCTGGGTGGTGGAGCGCAGCACGTACGACGTGCTGGTCGGCGCCTCCTCCGGAGACATCCGGAGCCGGGCGAGGCTGGCCGTCAAGGGCGAGGTCGTGCCGCCGCGTAACCTCCGCCGCACGACGCGGGCGGAGAACTTCGACGACTACGCGGGCGTGCGGCTGGTCGACGAGTCGAAGCCGCGGGGTACGGCCGTGGGCGCGGAGTCCGCGGGCGCGTGGCTGCTGTTCGCGGACGCGGACCTGCGCCGCGGGGCACGCCGGCTGACCGCCCGGGTGGCGAAGGAGTCGCCGGGCGCGGGCACGGTGGAGGTCCGCCTGGGCGCCCCGGACGGCCGCCTGGCGGGCACCGTCAAGGTCGAGAGCACCGGTTCGCGGTACGCGTACACGGAGGTCACGGCGGCGCTGAAGGGCGCCTGGCGCCGGCAGGACGTGTACCTGGTCCTGTCCGAGGGCCTCCGCCTGGCCGAGTTCTCGCTGCGCTGACCCCGCCGCGGCCCCCGGGCCCGCGGGCACCTGACGCCCGCGGGCCCGGGCCAGTCCGCCCTTCTCACGGAAGGAAGCGCCATGCGTCCACACGTCATCCGCCGCCTGCTCGCGGCGTTACTCGCGCTCGCCGCGGCGGCCTGCCTCGGGCTGGCGTCCGGCGCCCCGTCGCCGGACGCCGCGCCGGCGCCCACCGCCCGCGCGGACACCGGCACCGGACCCGGCGCCGGCACCGGCACCGGCACCGGGCACACCGTCTCCTACGACCGCTACTCGCTGCTCATCGACGGCGAGCGGACCCTTCTCCAGGGCGCCGAGTTCCACTACTTCCGGCTGCCGTCGCCGGACACCTGGCGGGATGTGCTGGAGAAGTACAAGGCCGCCGGGTTCAACACCGTGTCCCTGTACTTCCACTGGGGCTACCACTCCCCCAAGCGCGGCGTCTACGACTTCACCGGCGTCCGCGACGTCGACCGGCTGCTCGACGTCGTCGAGGACGTCGGGCTGTACGCCGTCGTCCGCCCCGGGCCGTACATCAACGCCGAGACCAGCGGCGGCGGGCTGCCCGCCTGGCTGAAGAACGTCGAGGGGCGGGCCCGGTCGTCGGACGCCGGGTACACCGCCGCGTACCGGGAGTGGCTGACCGAGATCAACCGGATCATCGTGCCGCACCAGCTCACCCGCGGCGGCCCGGTCGTCCTCTACAACGTCGAGAACGAGTACGCGCAGAACACCGACGCGCAGTACATGCAGGACCTCCAGGACCTCGCGCACGCACAGGGCGTCGACGTGCCCATCACCCACAACCAGTGCTGCCAGGCGTCCTGGACGCCGACCTGGGCGGAGGGTCTGGGCGCCGTCGACATCCCCGGCCTGGACGACTACCCGCAGTCCTTCGAGTGCCAGAACGCAGACACAGGCACCGTCTGGGGCCCGTGGGGCGACGGCATCACCCGGCGGCTGAAGGACGACGCGCCGGTGTACGCCGCCGAGTACCAGGGCGGGGCGATCGACCTCAACGACGCCGGCTACGAGGCGTGCCGGCAGCTGACCGGCCCCGCCTACATGAAGTACTTCTACAAATCCAACCTGATCAAGAGCGGCGCCACCCTCTTCAGTTACTACATGGGCTTCGGCGGCACCAACTGGGGCTATCTGGCGCAGCCGAACGACGTCTACACCTCGTACGACTACGGGGCGATGATCACCGAGGACCGGCAGCTGACGGAGAAGTACGACGAGTTCAAGCTCCAGTCGCACTTCCTGCGGGCGGCGTCCGGGCACCTGACCGAGACGGACGCGGCGGCGCCCTCGGAGGTTCCCGCCCCGGACAACCCGGCGCTGGAGACCGCGAGCCGCGTCAACCCCCGTACCGGCGCCCGCTTCACCCTGCTGCGCCACGCCGACCCGCCCGCGACCACCGACGACTCCGCCGTCCTCGACTACGGCGACGGGCGGAGGCTGCCGGTGCGCGTCGACGGCCGGGACGCCAAGGTGCTGCTCTCCGACTACCCCTTCGGCGGGCAGCGGCTGGCGCTCTCCAGCTCCGAGCTGATGACGCACACGCGGGCCGGCGGCCGGGACGTCGCGCTGCTGTACGGGCGCGAGGGCGAGGCCGGACGGACGGTGCTGGAGTACGGCTCGCGGCCGAAGGCCGAGGTCCTCGCCGGTGACGCGGACGTCTCGTACGCCGCCGGGCGGAACGGGGGCACCCCCGCCGATGGGGGCACCCCCACCGATGGGGGCACCCCCACCAGTGAGGGCGTAGCCGGTGGGGGAGAGGGCGTAGCCGGCGGGGGAGAGCTGACGCTCGACTACGTGCACGAGGGCCTGACCCGGGTGCGGATCACCGGCGGCGGCCGGCCGCCGCTGCTGCTCCTGCTCGGCACCGACGCCACCGCGGCGGAGTTCTGGCAGAGTGCGGACGGCGTCCTGGTGCGCGGCACGGACCTGCTGCGGGACGCCCGCGTACGCGGCCGCACCGCGCGGCTGCGCGCGGACACCGGGGAGCCCGGCGGCGTGGAGGTGTTCACCGACGCCCGCCGGATGACGGTGAACGGCGCGCCGGTGCGCGCCCGGCGCACCGCGAGCGGCTCGCTGACCGCGTTCCTGCCGGGGCCGCGGTCCGTGCGGCTGCCGGAGCTGTCGGAGCCGGCGAGGTGGCGGCAGGCGGCCGGGGCGCCGGAGGTGGCCCCCCGCTTCGACGACTCCGGGTGGAAGGACGCGGACTCGACGCTGCACGCCGACGACCACGGCTTCCACCACGGCAGCCTGTGGTACCGCGGCCGGTTCACCGCCACCGGCGACGAGACCGAGCTGAAGCTGAACGCGATCACCGGCCGGCGCGGGATCTACCAGGTGTGGGCCGACGGCCGCTACCTCGGCTCGGCGCAGGGCGGCGTCCAGGCGGACTCCGACCCGCCGGTCAACGAGGACCCCGGCCCCGGCACGTTCACGCTGCCGGACACCACCCCGGGCGAGGAGGTGGTCGTCTCCGTGCTCGTGCAGAACATGGGCCACAACGACGACTGGATCGCCGACGACACCCGCTTCAAGCAGCCGCGCGGCCTCGTGCGGGCCGAGCTGCCCGGCTCGGGCGCGGACATCTCCTGGAGGATCCAGGGCGCCCGCGGCGGCGAGGACCTCGCCGACCGGAAGCGCGGTCCGCTCAACACCGGCGGTCTGTACGGCGAGCGGCACGGCTGGCACCTGCCGCGGCCGCCCGCGTCCGGCGACTGGCGCCGGGCCGGTCCGGACGTCGCGGCCGGCACCGTCTCCTGGTACCGGACGTCGTTCCGCCCGGGCCTGCCCCGGGGCCAGGACACCGCCCTCGCCCTGCGGTTCGCCGAGCCGCCCGCCGGGCACCGGCTGCTGATGTACCTCAACGGCTGGAACGTCGGCCAGTACGGCGCGGGGGTGGGCCCGCAGCGGGACTTCTCCCTCCCGGCGGGGCTGCTCCGCGCCGACGGGCGCAACACCCTGGCGCTCGCCGTGGTCGCCGAGGACGACTCGGTGGTGCGGCTGCCGTCGCTGGTGGTGAAGGGCAACCACCGCACGGGCTGAGCGCGGTGGTGTCCGCGGCGGGCGGGAGGACGGCCGCCCGCCGCGGACGATCTGCACGGGGCCGGTTCGGGAGGGGGCCGGCCCCGGGTCCGCCGTCAGCCGCCGGAGACGGCGATCGCCTGGAACTCGCGGAGCACCTTCGCCGGCGGCTCGTTCTCGCTGACGGCCCTGCCCAGGTCGTTGCCCATCACCCCGAGCAGCTCGGCCCAGACCGGCCGCGTGGTGGGGTCGAACCGGGCCCGGCCGGTCATCCCCACGTACCGGCCGACCCGCCGGTCGTCCTTCAGCACGTCGACCGCGGACCGCGTCGTCGGCAGCAGGCCCTCGGTCTTCAGGTACGGCACGTAGTTCTCGGGCCGGTAGAAGAAGCTGAGGAAGTCGCGGACCAGCTCGCGGTTCCCGGACTTCCGGAACGCCATCAGATAGTCCTGGATGCCGTGCGCGACGGGCTCGGCGCCGTGGCTGACCGGGTGCACGGCGAGCCCGTAGTCGACGTCGCCCTCCTCGATCAGGTCCAGGAACGCCCGCGCGCCGAAGGCGCCGTAGACCATCGCCGCCCTGCCCTGCGCGAAGAGCGGCCAGGTGCCGTCGGGGCGGTTGGTCTGGCCGGGGTTGGGCTGGGTGTAGCCGCGGCGGGCGAGGTCCTGCAGGAAGCCGAGGGTCTCGACGTTGCGCTCGCTGTCGATGGCCCACCTGCCGTCCGCGGTCCAGCCTCCGCCGGCGGCGCGGGCCCAGGTGCCGAACTCGTAGTGCCCGGACTCGATGCCGAGGGCCAGCCCGTACGGGACGAGGCCGCCGGGCAGCGCCTTGATCGCCTCGACGGCGTCGAGGAACTGGTCCCGGGTGCGCGGCGCCCCGTCGAAGCCGGCGTCGCGCAGGATCGTCCTGTTGTAGTACATGCCGTTGACGGTGGCGAGGAACGGCAGCGCGTACTGCCGGCCGCGGAAGGAGGCGTTGGCGGCGAAGGCCGGCAGGAAGTCGGCGCGGACCTCGGGGGTGAGGACGTCCTCGGCGGGGTGCAGCAGGTCGGCGTCGGCGTAGTCGGCGAAGAGGTTGAGGTTGGCGATGTCGGGCAGCTGGCCGGTCTGCACCATCGTGTTGATCTGGGTCTGCAGGTTGCCCCAGTCGATGATCTGCAGCTTGACCTCTTTGCCGGGGTGCCTGTCCTCGAACTTCGCGACGAGCCTGCGCCAGTACGGCTGCGTGCCCTCGGTGTACTGGGCGATGACGACCTTGATGGAGTCCGGGTCGCCGGCCGCGACGGGCCGGCCGCAGGCCGCCAGCGCGGCGACCGCCGACGCGGACGCGAGCGAGGCGCCGGCGCGCAGGACGGCCCTTCTGGGCACGGGGTGGCTCATTTCGTGCTGCCCTTCGTCAGACCGCTCACCAGGTACCGCTCGATGAGCGCGAACAGGATCACCGCGGGCACGATGGCCATCAGGGAGGCGGCGAAGAGGTACTGGTAGTTCGTCTCGTACAGGCCCACGAACTGCTGCACGCCGACGGTGAGCGGCACCCGGTTCTCGGTCGGCTCGTTGAAGACGGTCAGCGAGACGACGAACTCGTTCCAGACCTGGATGAACGTGAAGATGGTGACGGTGATGAGCGCGGGCGCCGCGAGCGGCAGCGCCATCCGCACCATGATCCGGAAGCGGCCGAGCCCGTCGAGCATCGCCGCCTCGTCTATCTCCGGGGGTATGGAGGCGAACTGGGTGTGCAGGATCCAGATCGCGAAGGCGACGTTGAAGGCGCAGTTGACCGCGATGATGAACCAGTAGCTGTGGATGCCGCCGGTGAACACCGCCTCCCGGTACAGGCCGATGAGCAGCGCCACCGCGGGGAACATCTGGGAGACCAGCACCAGCCCGAGGAACGCCCCCCGGCCGCGGAAGTCCCGGCGCGCCAGGATGAAGGCGGCGGGCGCGGCGACCAGCAGCACGACGGCGGTGGAGACCAGCGCGACGACCAGGCTGACCCGGAAGTAGCTCGCCAGCGGGATCTTGTCCCACACGTCGGCGTAGTTGGACCAGGCCCACTCGTCGGGCAGGTAGTCGGCGGGCACCTGGAACAGCTCGGCGTCGGTCTTCAGCGAGCCGAGGAACATCGCGGCGTACGGCGCGAGGAAGAACAGCGCGACGCACAGCCCGGCGAGCGGCAGCCCGATGTGCCGCACCCGCCGCCACCCGGCGGCCAGCGGGCCGGTCACGGGGCGTACGGCGCGGGCGAGGGCGGCCGAGGCGTGCCGGGTGCGGCGGCCGAGGGCCTCGGCGGCCCGGGCGCCGGGGCGCTCGGTGCCGTACGCCACGGGCCCACGGCCCCGCAGCAGCCGGATGAGCACGGCGATGAGGAGGCTGATCGCGATCACGTTGAGCACGCCGAGGGCGGCGGCCTCGCCGGTGTCGAGCCGGCCGGTGAAGGCGATCTTGTACATGAACGTGACGGAGGTGTCGGCGTGGTTGCCGGCCGTCTTGCCCATGATCACCCAGATCAGGGCGAAGGCGTTGAAGACGTGCAGCATGTTGAGCACGAGCGCGACCGTCAGCGAGGGCCGCAGCATCGGCAGCGTGACCCGGCGCCAGGTGGTCCACGGCCCGGCGCCGTCGATCCTCGCCGCCTCCGTCAGCTCGCCGGGGATGGTCTGCAGCCCGGAGAGCAGGACGTACGCCGTGAAGGGGACCGAGGTGATCACCCCGACCGCCATGAGCGAGTAGAACGCGACGTCCGGGTCCTTGTACCAGTCCACCGGGGAGTCGAGGATCCGCAGGTCCATCAGCAGCCGGTTCAGCAGGCCGTTGCCGCCCTCGTAGATGAAGCGCCAGACGGTCGCGGTCATCACCAGGGACGTCGCCCAGGGCACGATCAGGGCGAGCCGGACGAAGCGGCGGCCGAAGAAGTCCTTGGCGAGGAACTGCGCGAGGGCCAGGGACGCGAGGACCGTGAGGCCGACGACGACCACGACCCACAGCAGGGTGTTGCCGACGACGCCGGGCAGCTCGTCCTCGGCGAAGAGGCTGCGGTAGTTCTCCAGGCCGGCGAAGCCGTCGGTCAGGCCGATGCGGTTGATCTCGACGAAGGACATCCCGACCATGTAGACCGCCGGGAAGACGATCACGGCCGCGATGAGCAGCGTGCCGGGCGCCAGCCAGCGGACCGGCACGGTCCGCCGCCACAGGGCGCGGAGCGGGCCGGCGGGCGGCGGCGCGGTGCCGGTCCGCGGGGCCGGGGACGTCGGCGGGGCGCCGCTCTCGTTCCGTGCGGGATCGGCGGTCGCCGCGGTGCGGGGCGTCGTCGTCAACGGGCACCTCCTGCTGCTCGGTCAGGTTCCGGGGTGCCCTGTCCGCCCGGATCGCGCCGGTCGGCCCGCACGCCCGGGCGGCGCGGATCGCCCGGGTGGCCGTGGTGGTCGGCGGTCCGCCCGCCGCTGTCGCCGCTGCCGGTGAAGCGGGCGCGGTCGTGCAGCGGGACGATCTGCCCGGCGGCGCCGCCGAACAGCTCCCGGTCCAGATACGCCACGGCCCGGCCGATCGCGCCGGCGGCGACGCAGTCCTCGCCGAGGGCGGAGGCGCGCAGCTCCGGCACCCGCAGGCACACGTCCTCAAGCCGCCGCCGCAGCCGCGGCAGCAGCACGTCGGCGGCGCGGGAGAAGCCGCCGCCGAGGACGACGAGTTCGGGGTCGAGGGTCATGACCATCGCCGAGGTGCCGAGCGCCAGGTCGTCGCAGTACCGCTCGACGGCCGCCACGGCGATCGGGTCGCCGTCGCGGGCGGCGGCGAAGGTGTGCCGGGCGGCGTCGCTCTTGGGCACGTCCGGGGGCACGGCCGGGCAGTCGTGGAGGTACGAGGCGGCGGTGACCCAGTGCGTCACCGGGTGCATGCCGACCTCGCCGGCGACGCCGCCGAAGCCGCGGTGCACCCGGCCGCCGACGATCAGCGCGGCGCCGGTGCGCCGGCCGGCGTGCAGGAACACGGCGTCGTCGACGTCCCGGGCCACGCCCCGCTCGCGCTCGGCGAGCGCGGCGAGGCGGGAGTCGTTGTCGATCTGCACGGCGCACGGGAAGAGCGCGCCGATGCGGTCGGCGAGGTCCACGCCGGTCCAGTCGGCCACGCCGGCGCAGTACTGCACGGTGCCGGCGCGGTCCACGACGCCGGTGGTGCCGGCGCCGACCGCCCACAGGTCCGTACGCCGCAGCCCGGCGGCGTCCAGGCAGTCGGTGACGGCCCGGTCGGCGGCGGCGATGCGCTCGCCGACGGGGGTGGCGGGGCTGACGGGGCGGTGGCTCTGGGCGTGGACGGTGCCGTCGAGGTCGGCGACCGCGGCGCGCACGCTGTGGACGCCGATGTCGATGCCGGCGACGTGGCCGGCGTCGGCCCGGAAGCGGTACCGGCGCGCGGGCCGGCCGACGGTGCCCTGCGCGGGCCCCAGCTCCTCGACCCAGCCCAGCTCCACGAGCTGGCCGACGACGTCCTTGGTGGACGGCCGGGACAGGCCGGTCCGCTCGGCCACGGCGGTGAGGGTGAGCGGCTCGGCGCCGCGCAGGACGTCGACGACCGCCAGCGAGTTCAGGTGCCGCAGCCGGGACAGGTCTCCGCCCAGCTCCGCTGCCGATGCCATCGTCACGCCCCTTCCGAGCCCGCCCACCGGCCGTCGCGACTAACGATGGACTCCTTTACATATTTACGATGGAGCCCTTTATATGGACTGGAGAAGCTCAGCGTCAACCCGTCGAACGGAGCACGACCTTGATCATCCCCACGCCGTCCCGCAGCTCCCCCCGCCCCGGTTCGTACGCCCTGGGCCCGGACACCCCGCTGCACGTCGCCGATCCGGCGCTCGCCCCGGTCGCCCGCGTGCTGCGCGAGCAGCTGCTGCCCGGCACGGGCTGCACGCTGCCGCCGGGGCGGGGCGGGATCGAGCTGGGCCTCGACGCGGAACTCGCCGCGGCGGCCGGTGCGCGGACCGGCGACGGGACCGGTGCGGGGGCGGAGGCGTACCGCCTGACGGTCGCCCCGGACGGCATCCGCATCGCCGCCGGCGGACCGGCCGGCGCGTTCTACGGCGTGCAGTCGCTGCGCCAGCTCCTGCCGCCGCACACCCTGCGCCGCACCGCGCTCGACGAGGGCCCGTGGGAGCTGGGCTGCGTCGAGATCGAGGACCGGCCGCGGTTCGCCTGGCGGGGCGTCCTGCTGGACGTGGCCAGGCACTTCTTCACCAAGCGCGACGTGCTGCGGCTGCTGGACCAGATGGCCCTGCACAAGCTGAACGTGCTCCACCTCCACCTCACCGACGACCAGGGCTGGCGGCTGGAGATCCGGCGCTACCCGCGGCTGACGGAGGTCGGCTCCTGGCGCACGGAGTCGCAGCCCGGCTGGAACGACACGGGCGACGGCCGGCCGCACGGCGGCTACTACACGCAGGACGACGTCCGCGAGATCGTCGCGTACGCCGCCGCCCGGCACATCCTCGTCGTCCCCGAGGTCGACGTGCCGGGGCACACGCGGGCCGCCCTCGCGGCGTACCCGGAACTCGGCAACACCGGCGAGCAGCTGCGGGTGGCGACGGGCTGGGGCGTCAAGCCGGACATCCTCAACGTCTCGGACGCGACGCTGGACTTCGTACGCCGCGTCTTCGACGAGGTCGTCGAGCTGTTCCCCAGCCCGATCATCAGCGTCGGCGGCGACGAGTGCCCGAAGGACCAGTGGAAGGCGAGCCCGGCGGCGCAGGCGCGGATGGCCGAGCTGGGGCTGCGCAACGAGGACGAGCTGCAGAGCTGGTTCCTCCGGCAGGTCTCGGACCACCTGCGGGCGCACGGGCGGCAGTTGCTGGGCTGGGACGAGATCCTGGAGGGCGGCCCGCCGCCGGCGGCCACGGTGGTGTCGTGGCGCGACAACCACGGCGCGGTGCGGGCGGCCCGGGAGGGCCACCGGGTGATCACGAGCCCGGCGCGCCGGGTCTACCTCGACTACCGCGCGTCGGACTCCCCGGACGAGCCGGTGCCGGTGGGCACGGTGCTGCCGGTGGAAGAGGTCCACGCCTTCGAACCGGTGCCGGCGGAGCTGGCCGGCACGCCGGCGGCGGACCTGGTCATCGGCGCGCAGTGCGGGCTGTGGACGGAGGCGATCGACAACGTCCGGGCGCTGGACTACCAGGCGTTCCCGCGGCTGAGCGCGTTCGCCGAGACGGTGTGGTGCGCTGCGGAGCGGGACCCGGCGGACTTCGCGGAGCGGCTGGCGCACCACCTGCGGCGGCTGGAGGCGCTGGGCGTGGAGTACCGGCGGCCGGAGGGCCCGCGGCCGTGGCAGCGGCGGCCGGGGGTGCGGGGGCGGCCGGTGACGATGGCGGAGTACCTGGCGGAGGTGGAGGCGGACACGCGGAACATCAGGTAGGGCGTACGGGGCCGGGGGCGGACAGGTGCGGGCGGCGGGCTTGTTCTCCGCCGTCCGGCCGGGCATGGCTGAAGACATGACACGAGTCGACGAGCGGTCCGGGTACGCGCCCACGCCGGGGCACCCCCCGCGCGGCGGCTGGCCCGCGGTGGCGACCGTGGCGGCCGGCACGTTCACCGTGGTCACGTCCGAGATGCTGCCGGTCGGACTGCTCACGCCCGTCCGCGGTTCGCTGGACGTCAGCGAAGGCACGGCCGGGCTGACGCTGACCGTCACCGGGCTCGTCGCCGCGCTGTCCGCGCCGCTGGTCACCGCGGCCGTGGGCCGGATCGACCGGCGCACGGTCCTGTGCGGGCTGCTGGTGCTCCTGACCGCGGCCAACGTGCTTGCCGCCTGGTCACCGGACTTCGCGGTCATGACGGCGGCCCGCGTGCTGGTCGGCGTCGGGCTGGGCGGGGTCTGGTCGCTGGCCGGCGGGCTCGCGGTGCGGCTGGTCCCGGCCGGGTCGGTCGGGCCGGCGACCTCGCTGATCTTCAGCGGTGTCGCCGTCGCCTCGGTGGTGGGCGTGCCGTCCGGTGCGTATCTCGGTGAACTGGCCGGCTGGCGCACCGCGTTCCTCGCCGTCGGCGTGCTGGCGCTGCTCGTGGCCGCGGCCATGGCCGTGCTGCTGCCGCCGCTGCCCGCCGAGCCGGTGGCGCTCGGCGGTGTGCTGCGGCTGTGGGGCAACGCCCGGGTGGCCACCGGGCTCGCGGTGGTGTTCCTGCTGGTGACGGGCCACTTCGCCGCGTTCACGTACGTGCGGCCGATCCTGGAGGACGTCTCGGGCGTCGGGGCGTCGCTGATCGGCGCCCTCCTGCTGGCGTACGGGATCGCCGGCATCGCCGGAACCTTCGCGGCCGGCGCCCGAGCGGGCGGGTCACTGCGCGGCACCGTGCTGGCGATCGGCGCCACGCTGGCCGCCTCCCTGCTGCTCGTGCCGCTGCTGGGGCTGTCGGTGGCGGGGGCGGCGGTCCTGCTGGTCGTCTGGGGCCTGGCCTACGGCGGCGTGTCGGTGAGCACCCAGACCTGGCTGGGGCTGGCCGTCCCGCGGGCGCGGGAGGGTGCGACCTCCCTGTTCGTGGCCGTGTTCAACGGGGCCATCGCGCTGGGGGCCTTCGCGGGCGGCCGGCTGGTGGACGGCTTCGGCACCCGGTCGGTGCTGTGGCTGGGCGGGGCGCTGGCGCTGGCCGCCCTCGCGGCGACCCTGCTCGGCCGCGTCCCCCCGGCGGCGGCCGGAGCCGCGTAGCGCCGCCGCGCCGGGGGGGGGGCGGGGGCGCCGCCGTCAGGGAGCGATGACGGGGGTCCACTCCCGTACGCCCACGACCCGCACGCCGGGGGTGCGGTAGTAGGGGTCGTCGGCCACGATCGCGTCGAGCCGGTCGCGGGTGGTGTCGAAGACGAGCAGGGCCCCGGAGTCGTCGGCCCAGGGGCCGGCGGCCCGGAGGATCCCGTCGCGGTGCAGGCGGGCGAGCCGCTCGCGGTGGGCGGGCCGGGCGGCGAGGCGGTCGGGGGCGGCGGTGAAGTGCAGTTCGAGTACGAGCATGGGGGTGACGGTACGGTCGGGGGTGTGAGGGGAGATGTATCGCCCGATACACGGGACGCGCGGGCTGCGGCGACAGGCGCGGAGCCCGGCGCGACGGGCGGTGCCGGCCCTCCGCCGCCCGCCGTGCTCCGCGCCGTCCCGCTGCTGCACGGCCTGACCGCCGAGCGGCTGCACGCCGTCTGGCACGGCTCCGTCCCCCGGCGCTACGCCGCCGGGGAGGTCCTGCGCGCCGCCGGGGAACCGGCCGGGCGGCTGCTCCTGCTGCTCGACGGCCGGGTCGCCGCGACCGTCGGCTCCGCGGCCGGGCGGGTGGTACGGGTCGGGGCGTGGCCGGGGCCGTGTGCGCTGGACAAGGTCGCGGTGATCGACGGCCGCGGCCACACCGCGACGTTCACCGCCCTCACCCCCTGCACCGTGCGCAGCCTGCCCCGGGCCGACTTCCTCGCCCTCGTCGACGACACCGCGGCCGTACGCGCGCACGTCCTGCGCACCCTCGCCGCCCAGGCCCGCGACCAGCAGACCCGCTTCGCTCGGGCGGCGACCCTCCCCACGGCGGCCCGGCTCGCGGCCTGGCTGCTGGCCGAGGCCGCCCGCCTCCGCTCCCGCCGCGTGCCCCTCCCCGGCGGCCAGCAGGCGCTGGCCGACCAGCTCGGCGTCACCCGGGTCACCCTCAACCGCGCGCTGTCCGGCCTGCGCCGCGAGGGCGTGGTGACGTACGCCCGCGGCACGGTGGAGATCGCCGCCCCCGAGCTGCTGGCGCTGCACGCCGCGCCCGGGGCCCGCTGACCGCACGCGACCGGCCCCGATCGGGTCGCGTAGCCGCGTCATCTCCCCCGCCGTGCCCTATCCTCGAAAAGTCAGAATATAAGCCTCAGAAGCAGACAAACTTCACAAGCAAGCTAAGGACGCCATCGCCATGCGACTCCCGCCGCGCGGCGGCCACCGCCGCGATGTCGGAGGCGCCGAGACCCCCGCTCCGCACGGCACGTCCCCCGTCCCCCACGTCCTGTACCCGCTGCTGATCCTCGCCGCCGTCGTGATCGCCGACCTCGCCACCCCCGCCGGGCCGCCGGCCGCGCCGCTGCTGGCCGCCGCGCCCGTCGTGGCCGCGGCGACCGTCTCCGTCCGCGCCACCGCCGCGGTCGCCGTCGCCGCGGGCGCGCTGGCCGCGGGGCTGAACCTGTACCACGACGTGTGGGGCGACAAGAGTTCGAACATGACCCTCGCGTCCCTGACCGCCGTGGGCGTGGCCAGCGTCGTGGCGTCCGTCATCCGGGAGCGGCGCGAGTCCGAGCTGAAGCAGGTCAGGTCAGTGGCCGAGACCGCGCAGCTCGCGCTGCTGCGGCCGCCGCCCCCGCGGATCGACCGCCTCGCCGTGCGCAGCGTCTACCTCGCCGCCGAGGCCGAGGCGCAGATCGGCGGGGACCTGTACGAGGTGCTGCAGACCCCGCACGGCGCCCGGGTGCTCATCGGCGACGTACGGGGCAAGGGGCTGCCCGCCGTCGGGGTCTCCGCCGTGCTGACCGGGTGCTTCCGGGAGGCCGCGTACCGGGAGCCCACGATCGGCGAGGTCGCCGGGCGCATGGAGGAGACGGCCGTGCGGGAGATCGACCGGGACGACCCGGCGGAGGACTACAGCGAACGCTTCACCACCGCCCTGCTCGTGGAGATCCCCGCGGACGAGCCCGTCGCCCGCATCGTGCACCTGGGCCACCCGGAGCCGCTGCTCATCGGCGGCGGCCTCGTCACCACCCACCCGCCCGAGCGGCCCGGCGTCCCGATCGGGCTCGGCGGGCTGGTGGGCACCCTGCCCGTACCCCAGACCATCGACTTCCGCCCCGGCGAGCGGCTGCTGCTCTACACGGACGGGTTCATCGAGGCCCGCGACGAGAACGGCGTCTACTTCCCCCTCGCCGAGAGCGCCGCACGGCACGCCGAGCGCGGCCTGGACGACCTGGTCGCGGCCCTGCGCGCCGACCTGCTCCGGCACGCCGGCCGCCAGCTGCCCGACGACGCCGCGCTCCTCGCCATCGAACGCCTCCCCGACCCCCCACCTTCGCTGTAGGCACGCAGAAACGACGAAGGCGACGGGCCCGCGCTTTCCGCGGGCACACGTCGCCTTCGTCTTCGTGGAGATGGCGGGAATCGAACCCGCGTCCAACGGTGCAGGGACAGGACTTCTCCGAGCGCAGTCCGCTTCGCTTTTCTCGGCCCCGGAGATCACGCGGACAAGTCTCCGACGGGCTCAGTCACTGTGGTGTGTCCTGCTACGCCCCGTGACCGGGTTTAGCAGTGGAGTTCCCTAGCTGATGCCAGGATCCGGGTCGGGAACGGCCCCGGGCTGACACTTCGCGAAGTCGCTGCTCAGGCAGCGAGGGCGAAGGAATCGCGCTTGGTGTTGGCGATTATTTGTTTCGGCCTGTGGTTAACGAGATCATGGCCGCTTCCTCGGCTCGCTTCCCCTGTTCCGACAGCCGCTGTCGAAACCGATCATCCCCATGTGGTGTTTTCAAGGTGCGCGGCCCGCTGCCGGGCCCGCTGGTGCCATCGTAGTGGAGGAACGCCCCCGGATGCCACCGTATTCCGCCGCCGGACGCCCACGTCCGCGCAGGTCAGCCGCGGAACTTGCGGCGGGCCGCGGAGATCGCCCGCTGCGCCTCGCGCTGGTCCTGCTTCTCGCGCAGCGTCTGCCGCTTGTCGTACTCCCGCTTGCCGCGCGCCAGCGCGATCTCGACCTTCGCCCGGCCGTCCTTGAAGTACAGCGCCAGCGGGACGATCGTCAGCCCGCTCTCCTGCGTCTTGCCGATGAGCTTGTCGATCTCGGCGCGGTGCAGCAGCAGCTTGCGCTTGCGGCGCGCGGTGTGGTTCGTCCACGTGCCCTGGGAGTACTCCGGGATGTGCACGTTGTGCAGCCAGATCTCGCCGCCGTCGAGGTGCGCGAAGCCGTCGGCGAGCGAAGCCCGCCCCTGCCGGAGCGACTTGACCTCGGTGCCCGTCAGCACCAGCCCCGCCTCGTACGTGTCGAGGATGAGGTAGTCATGCCGCGCCTTCTTGTTCTGCGCGATCAGCTTGCGACCCGTGTCTTTACCCATAGCCGGGCCATTGTCGCCTAGACGCCGCTCCCGAGGCCACTCAAAACCGTACGGGCCTCCTCCTCGGCGTCCCGGTCGGCGTCGGTGACGGCGAGGTCGAGGTCCGGGGTGACCCCGACGCCCTCCAGGCTGCGCCCGCCGGGGGTGCGGTACTCGCCGACCGTCAGCTCCGCGACCGACCCGTCGGGCAGGGCCTTCGGCAGCTGCACCGAGCCCTTGCCGAAGGTGCCGGTGCCGACGACGACGGCGCGGCCGCGGTCCTGCAGCGCCCCGGCGAGCAGCTCGGCGCTGCTCATCGTGCCGCCGTCGACGAGGACGACCAGCGGGGTCCCGGTGTCGCCGCCGGGGTCCGCGTACAGCGCCTGCTGGCGGCCGTCCAGGTCGTACGTCGCGACCACGCCGTCGTCCAGGAAGGCCGACGCGGCCTCGACGGCCTCGACGACCAGGCCGCCGGAGTTGCCCCGCAGGTCGAGGATGAGGCCGTCGCTGCCGCGGGCCGCGGCGGCGGCCCGGCGGACCTCGGCGCCGCTGCCGCGGGTGAAGCTCTCCACCCGGATCACGGCGGCGGCGACGCCGTCGTCCGCGGGCTCCTCCCGGCGTACGGTCACGGGCTCGGTCTCCAGCTCCACCCGGCGCACAGGCCGCGCCCAGCGGCGCTCGCCGCGCTGCAGCGCGAGCACCGTCGTGCTTCCGCGCGCCCCCTCGCCCAGCTCGTCGCCGCGCAGCAGCGCGACGACCTCGGTGACGGGACGGCCGGCGACCGGCGTGCCGTCGACGGCGCGCAGGGTGTCCCCGGTGCGGATGCCGGCGGCGGCGGCCGGGCTGTCCGGGCCGACCTGGGCGATCTCCACCCGGCCGGCCGCGTCGGTCTTGATCCACAGCCCGACGCCGACGTACTTGCCCGCCAGCATCCGCTGCAGCGACGCGTACTCGCGCGCGCTGTACGCCGTCGACCAGCGGTCTCCGCTGCGGCTGACCAGGTCGCCGGCGGAATCGGCGGTGCCGCTCTCATCGTCCCGCGGCCCGTGGGCCGGGTCCTCGGCGACGTGGCCGGTGAGCACCTTGGGCGCGCGGGGGTTCTCGCCGGGCCAGGACCCGGTGGCGGCGCCGGTGGCCAGCACGCTGACGAAGACCAACGTCAGGGAGGCCCCGCGGCGGAAGGCGCTGCGGGGCCTGGTGCTGTCAGACGAGCCCGACATGCCGCTGAGTGTAGGACAGCGGCGGGTGCCGTACGGGGAGTTGGCCCCGGCACGGCACACACGTGGCCTACGCCACACCCGCCCTGATTGTCAGACCTTGAGGTACTTGCGCAGCGCGAAGAACGCGGCGATGCCCGGCATGAGCAGGCCGATCGCGACGACGAGCGGCAGCACCCGGATCACTTCGTCCCAGCCGATGAAGTTGATCAACAGGATCTTGTCCGCGAGCCAGTTGTCGATCAGGAAGTGCTTGCCGCCCACCAGCAGCACCGCGGCGAAGCCCGCGCCGATCAGGCCGGCGACGGCGGCCTCGACGATGAACGGCAGCTGGATGTAGACGCTCGACGCGCCCACCAGCCGCATGATCCCGGTCTCCCGGCGCCTGCTGAACGCGGACACCCGTACGGTGTTGACGATCAGCATGATCGCCACCAGGAGCATCAGCGCCATCACGCCGATCGCCGCGTACGTCATGCCGTTGAGCAGGTTGAACAGGCTCTCCAGCACGTTGCGCTGATCCTGCACCTCCTGCACGCCCGGTCTGTCGGCGAAGGCGCTGGTGATGACCTCGTACTTCTCCGGGTCCGTCAGCTTGACGCGGAACGACTCCTGCATCTGGTCCGGCGTGAGGGAGGAGGCCAGCGGGGAGTCGCCGAACTGCTCCTTGTAGTGCTTGTACGCCTCTTCGCTGGACTCGTAGTGGACGCTCTCGACGATGTCCAGGGCGTCCAGGTCGTTCCGGATCTCCTTCTTCTGCTCCGCCGTGACCGCGCCCTTCTCGCAGTTGTCCGAGGTCTCGGCGTCCACTTCGTTGCAGAAGAAGATGGAGACGTTGACCTTGTCGTACCAGTAGCCCTTCATGGTGTCGACCTGCTTGCCCATGAGCCAGGAGGCTCCGAACAGGGCCAGCGACAGGGCCACGGAGACGATCACCGCGAAGGTCATCGTCAGGTTGCGGCGGAGACCGACACCGATCTCCGAGAAGACGAACTGGGCGCGCATGCCCGTCCTTTCAGCTCCGGGGGCGGCAGCAGCTCAGTGCTGGTAGCCGTACACACCGCGCGACTGGTCGCGCACCAGCCGCCCCAACTCGAGTTCAATGACGCGCCGGCGCATCTGGTCGACGATCTGTTGATCATGTGTGGCCATGATCACGGTGGTACCGGTCCTGTTGATGCGGTCGAGCAGCTTCATGATGCCGACCGAGGTCTGCGGGTCGAGGTTGCCCGTGGGCTCGTCCGCGATGAGCAGCATGGGCCGGTTGACGAAGGCCCGGGCGACGGCGACGCGCTGCTGCTCACCGCCGGACAGCTCGCCGGGCATGCGGTCGCCCTTGCCGGACAGGCCCACGAGGTCGAGCACCTCGGGGACCGTCTTGCGGATCTGGCCGCGGGGCTTGCCGATCACTTCCAGGGCGAACGCGACGTTCTCCGCGACGGTCTTGTTCGGCAGCAGCCGGAAGTCCTGGAAGACGGTGCCCAGCTGGCGGCGCATGTGCGGCACCTTCCAGTTGGACAGCCGGGCGAGGTCCTTGCCGAGCACGTGCACCTGGCCGTGCGTGGTCCGCTCCTCACGCAGGATGAGCCGCAGGAACGTGGACTTGCCGGAGCCGGACGACCCCACGAGGAACACGAACTCACCGCGCTCGACCTCCAGCGAGACGTCCTGGAGCGCGGGTCGGTTCTGCTTGGGGTACATCTTCGTGACGTTGTCGAATCGGATCACGCTGGGCTCCCTGTCGCGGTCGGAGGTGACCTTACGCGACTGCGCCGGGAGCGCGCAGTCGACGTGGGCGGTTGGTGCGTTTCGTCACGGACAAACCACCCGGTGTCCGGGCGGGGATCCGGTGACCCGCGCCGAATCGGTCCGGACCTGGCACAGTGGTAGGAGGAGGAGTGGAGCCGGCGGGGCACCGAGAGCGAAGCGGGAGGAGGAAGCACATGACACGCGACTGGCTGGTCTGCGCGAACTGTGCGGGACCCGTGAGCGAAGGCCGCTGTCCCGTCTGCCGGGCGAGCAGGGAGCGCATGCGCCGGGAAGGCGGCTGGCACGGCGTGCCGCCGACCGCGGTGTGGATACTGCTGGCGCTGCTGGCGGCCGTGGCCGCGGTGCTGTTCCTGCAGCAGCGGACAGCGTAGCCGCGGGCCCGCGGAGCCTGCGCGGCCTGCTTTTGATGTGAGACGTATCACATTCTGGTGATCGAACGTTTGGCGAAAAGCGACGAAGCACGCGGAAGGGCCCGGAGCGAATCGCTCCGGGCCCTTCCTCCGTCTCGCCGTACGGCGCGGGCGTGCCCTGCGGGTCAGGCAGCCGTCTCGTTGCGGGTCATCAGCCGCGGCAGCAGCCGGAAGCCGACGCCGCCCGCGATGATGCTGGCCGCACCCACGAGCAGGTACGTGGTGCCGCTGGAACCGGTGTCCGCCAGCTGCTCCTCCGGCGTGCTGTCGCCGTTCGGGGAGGGCTCGCTGCCGCCGGAGGTCGACTCCGTCTCGCAGATCACGCTGTCGTCGTCCAGCTCACAGCCGGTGTCGCCGCCGGTGCCGCCGGTGGTCTGCTGACCGCCGGTGGTCTGCTGACCGCCGTCGTCGCCGGAGCCGCCGTCGTCGGCACCGCCGTTGGTGGTGCCGTTGCTCGTGCCGTTGCTGGTGCCGCCGTCGTCGGTGGTCCCACCGTCGTCGGTCGTGCCGCCGTCGTCCGTGGTGCCGCCGTCGTCGGTCGTACCGCCGTCGTCCGTGGTGCCGCCGTCGTCGGTGGTCCCACCGTCGTCGGTCGTACCGCCGTCGTCCGTGGTGCCGCCGTCGTCGGTCGTACCGCCGTCGTCCGTGGTGCCGCCGTCATCGGTGGTCCCACCGTCATCGACACCGCCGACCCCGGCGACCTCGCCGCCGTCGGTGTCGCCGCCGTCGGTGTCCTCGCCACCGCCGCCGATGGCGTTGATCTCAAGTCCGATGCCCTGGCGACCGCTGTCGCCACCGTCATCGCCGGTGGCCTGCGCGGCACCGGCGGCGGCAAGCGAGGCGCCCCCGGCGATCAGCGCGCTGGCGGCGACTCGCGCCACCCGTACGCGCACTTTGTTCGTCATTGCTCGCTACCCCCAGTAGCCGTACTCGTCAGTGGGTTGGCGTCGGTACGGGGCCTGTTCGCGGCGGGCTTGCCCCCCTGAGTCACACGAACCCCACACACCTACAAAGCTCGGCCGTCAGCCTCTCCGTTATTCGGGGGAGCGTCAAGCGAGTTGAGACGGGGTTGTACCTTTTTCCGGCCATTGTCCGGGGTAAGTGGTGCACGACTGTGACACTCGCAATGCCCGCGGTCAGCCGTGGAATTGAAACGGACCGACCGGGTCCGCGCACACCGCCGGCGGGCGGTGTGAATCAGCCGTCGGCGTCCGCCTGCTCCTGCTGCTTGCGCCAGCGGATTCCCGCCTCCAGGAAGCCGTCGATCTCGCCGTCGAGCACGGCGTGCGGGTTGCCCACCTCGTGCTCCGTGCGCAGGTCCTTGACCATCTGGTACGGCTGGAGCACGTACGACCGCATCTGGTTGCCCCAGGAGCCGGCGCTGTCGCCCTTGAGCGCGTTCAGCTTCGCCTGCTCCTCTTCCTTGCGCTTGGCGAGCAGCCGGGCCTGCAGCACGCGCATGGCGGCGGCGCGGTTCTGGATCTGCGACTTCTCGTTCTGGCAGGAGACGACGATTCCGGTCGGCAGGTGCGTGATCCGGATCGCGGAGTCCGTGGTGTTGACGGACTGGCCACCGGGCCCGGAGGAGCGGAAGACATCGATCCGGATCTCGTTCTCCGGGATGTCGATGTGGTCGGTCTGCTCCACGACGGGCAGCACCTCGACGCCGGCGAATGACGTCTGGCGGCGGCCCTGGTTGTCGTACGGGGAGATGCGCACCATGCGGTGCGTCCCCTGCTCGACGGAGAGCGTGCCGTACGCGTACGGCGCCTTGACGGCGAAGGTCGTCGACTTGATGCCGGCCTCCTCCGCGTACGAGGTGTCCAGCACCTCCGTCGGATAGCCCTTGTGCTCGGCCCAGCGCAGATACATGCGCTGCAGTTGCTCCGCGAAGTCCGCGGCGTCCACGCCGCCCGCCTCCGCGCGGATGTTGACCATCGCCTCGCGCTGGTCGTACTCCCCGGAGAGCAGCGTGCGCACCTCCAGCTCCTCGACCGCGCGCCGGACGTCGGACAGCTCGCCCTCCGCCTCGCGCTGCGCGTCGGCGTCGCCCTCGCTCTCGGCCAGCTCGAAGAGGACCTCCAGGTCGTCGATCCGCCCGCGCAGCTCCTCGGTCTTGCGCAACTGGCCCTGCAGGAAGGAGAGCCGGCTGGTGACCTGCTGCGCGTTCTCGGGGTCGTCCCAGAGGGTGGGGGCCGCGGCCTCCTCTTCGAGCACGGCGACGTTGGCCCTCAGCTTGTCGAGGTCGAGCACGGCCTCGATGGAGTCCATGGTGGAACTGAGTGCCTTGAGCGATTCGGATACATCAGGTGCTGCCACCCCACCAGCGTACCGCTGTATACGCCAGCCATCCGTGGCGCGTGGGCGCGGGATGCCGGATCCCGGGTGCGAACCGGGTACGGGGCGCACGTGACCGGGGGTACGGGCGGGACGGAACCCGGCGGCGGAGCCCGGGCGGACCCGGGGCGGGGCCCCACGGCTCCGAGGCCCCTACGGCTCCGAGGTGGTGGAGCGGTCGCCGCCTCCGCCGCCGTCCCCGCCGCCGCCGTCGCCCGAGACGACCAGCCAGCCGCCGACGCCCGCGACGGCGATGACCGCCGCCGCCACCGTGATCTTCAGCCGCCCGCCGCGCCCGGGGAGCGCGGCGGTACCCCCGCCGCGCCGCCGCACGCCCCCGCGGGCGGCGCGGGCTGAGCCGGGCCGCGGCTGGCCGGCCAGCCGGGGCACGCGCGCGGTGCCGCGGGCGCCGCCGGCCAGCTCGTCGGCGCTGGGCATGCGCATGCTGGTGTGGGTGTCCCGGTTGGAGTCCGGCGCGGCGGACCGCACCAGCGGCACCGAGCCGCGCAGCGGCTGCCCGCCGGCGGCGGTCACGCCCGGCTCGCCGGCCGCGGCGAGGGCCGCGGCCGGAGCCGCCGCCCGGTCCGCGCCGAGCCGCATCGTGTGCGGCGGCGCCGCGCCCGCGGCGCCGCCGGCTCCGCCGGACCAGTCTGCCCCGTCCGCCGACTCCTCCACGTCCAGCGGCGGCAGCCCGTCCAGGTCCGGCAGGATCTCGCGCAGCCGGGCGGCCAGCTCCGCCGCCCGCAGCCGCGACGCCGGCGCCTTCGCGAGGCACTGCAGGAGCAGCTCCCACAGCTCGTCGGGGATGCCGGGCAGCGGCGCGACGGTCTCCGTGACGTGCCGGCGCAGCACGGCGCCGGGATGGCCGCCGCCGAAGGGGGTGAAGCCGGCCAGCAGCTCGTACAGCATCGTGGCCAGGGCGTAGATGTCGACGGCCGCGCGCGCCGGGAGGCCCTCGACGATCTCGGGGGCGACGTAGTCGGGGGTGCCGATGACGCGGCGCTGGGTCGGCACCCGGGTGCCCGCGGCGGCGTCGCCGCGCCCGCGGGGCGGCGTGCCGGGGGCGCCCCCGCGGCCCCCGGGCTTGGGGGGAGGCTGGGGCGCGCGGCTCGGGGCGTCGATGAGCTTGGCGACGCCGAAGTCGGTGAGCAGCGCGGGCGGCGCGCCGCCGGGGCCGACGGGGGCGTCGGAGTCCAGCAGGACGTTCTCGGGCTTGACGTCCCGGTGTACGAGCCCCGCGGCGTGCGCGGCGGCCAGCGCCTCGGCCACGTCGGCGGCGATGGCGACGGCGGCCTGCGGGAGCAGCCGGCGCTCGCGCTCCAGCCGGGTGCGCAGGTCCGTACCGCTGACGAGGTCCATGACGAGCGCCAGGTCGCGGCCGTCGACGACGAGGTCGCGGACGCCGACCACGCGCGCGTGGTCCAGGCTCATCAGCGCGGAGCGCTCCTGCAGGAAGCGGTCGACCAGCTCCCGGTCCTCGGCCAGGTCCTCGCGGAGCAGCTTGATGGCGACCGGTCCCTCCGGGCCCTCACCGAGCCACACCGTGCCCGCGCTGCCGCGTCCGATCACCTGATGGGCGGCGTATCGGCTGCCGATTCTGCGTGCCATGACGACAAAGCTACGCGGCGACGCGGGCGTTGGGTGCCGGACCGCCCGGAAACCCCCCGTGGGTGTCGACTTGTCGGCATGCTCACAGGCCAGGAGGGGTGCACAGGCCGGCTCGCGGCGTACGTCCCGTGCTCCCGCGGTCCCGTGCTCCTGCGCCTGCTGATGCCCCTACTGACCCTGGCCCTGCGTGGCGTTCTGGAGGTCGTCGGCACCGTCCTGGACGTCCTTGAGGTCGTTGACGCCCTCGTTGATGTCGTCCCTCGTCTTCTCGGCGTCGCCGGCGGCGTCGTTGAGGTCCGAGACCCAGTTCTTGAAGTCGGTGCCCCAGTCGGTGAGCTGGTCCCAGAAGCCCTTGCCGTCCGCGATCCAGTCCTGCACCGGGGTCAGCTCCCAGACCAGCCACGAGCCGACGACCAGGATGAGGACCGTGAACAGGCAGCCCTTCAGACAGCCCAGCCCCGGGATGCGCATCGGGTTCGCGCCGCGCCGCCGCTCCCGCGGCTGCTGGGGCGGGGGCGCGGGCGGCTGCGGGCGGGGCTCGTAGCGCTGCGGCTGCTGCTCGTAGCGCTGCGGGGGCGGCTCGCGGCGGGCCGGCGGGGCCGCGTACGCCTCGGGCGGCGGCTCCCGGCGCTGCACGCGCCGCGGCGGGCGGCGGCGCAGGGGGTCCTCGCTGGGGTCGAGGTAGCCGATCTGCTGGGTCTGCTCGCCGCGGTCGCGGGCGGCGCGCATCTGGGTCTCCCAGGGGTGCGGGCCCTCCTGCTGCGGCGGCCCCTCGCTGACAGGCATGACGCGCGTGCCGTCCTCCGCCCCGGACGCGGACCCGGGGGCGCCCGGACCGCCGGGGCCGGGCTGGCCGTGCGCGGCGGCACCGCCCGCCGCGCCCGCTCCGCCGGCGGGCAGCACGCTGGTGGCGGCGTTCGGGTCGTACGCGCCCTGCCCGGGGGCGCCGCCGCTGCCGGCCGGGAGGACCTGCGTCGGGTCGGAGGCGCCCACGCCGGTGCCCGGCACCTGCGCCGGGTGCGGGTCGGCGGCCAGGAGCGCGGCGACGCCGAGGGCCGCCGTCGCCTGCTCGGGGGTGGCGCCGGCGCCGATGCCGGCGGCCACGGTGCGCAGCCCGCGGGCCAGGCTCTCGGCGCTGGGGCGCTCGTCGGGGTTCTTGCGCAGGCAGGACTGGACGACGGTCCACATCGGGTCCGGCAGGCCCGGCGGGCGCTGGGCCTCCTGGCTGAGGTGCTGGTGGAGCACCTCAAGGGCGGAGCTGCCCGCGAAGGGCGGCCGGCCGGTGAGCAGCTCGTACAGCAGGATGCCGGCGCCGTAGACGTCCACGGCGGAGGTCTGCGGGCGGCCCTCGGCGGACTCGGGCGCCACGTACGCGGGGGTGCCCACGAACTCGTGGGTGCGCGTCAGGCCCGGGGAGTCCGCGAGCCGGGCGATGCCGAAGTCGGTGAGCATCGGCCGCATCCGGCCGGCCCCGCCGGGGTCCGCGCCGCCGGCGAGCAGGACGTTCGCGGGCTTGAGGTCGCGGTGGACGATGCCGTCGGCGTGGCTGGCGGCCAGCGCGTCCGCGATCTGGGCGGTCAGCAGCGCGGCGCCGACGGGCGAGAACGGGCCGTTCTCGCGGAGGTAGCGGTGCAGGTCGGGACCGTCCACGAGGTCCATGACCAGGGCCAGCAGATCGCCCTCGACGACGAGGTCGCGGGTGCGGACGATGTTCGGGTGGGTGAGGCGGAGGAGCGCGGAGCGCTCGCGCAGGAACCGCATCACCACGTCAGGGTCGCCGGCCAGCTCCTCCTTGAGGACCTTGATGGCGAGCACCTCGCCCGGGCTGCCCGCCACCGCGGCTTCCGCCCCCGCCGTCTCGCGCTGGCGGCCACGCCACACGGTGCCCGTGGCGCCGCGCCCGAGCGGCTCTTCGAGCAGGTATTTGCTGCCTACCGGCCGCACGTCATGCGCTCCCTGGTCGTGATCGTTCCCGTGGCCCGCGGACCGGTCGGTCCCGGCGCCATCTGCACCACTCTAGCCGCGTCACCGGGACGCCCGCCGGGCTCCGGCCGGAGCCCGGCCGGGGGTGCGGGCGGCGCGGGGGCCGGGCCGGTTCCGGCGGCCCCGGTTCCGCCTCTGGCCACCGGTTTCCCGGCGGGCCCCCTGATCTCCGTGCGCGTCTGCTGCGGCGCCGTCCTGTGCCCCGTTGTCCCTGTGCCGCGTTGATGTGCTCGATGTGCTCGATGTGCTCGTGCAGACGCCGTACCCCCTTCCCGGCGTCCGCTCACCCGTTCCGCGCCACCGAATCGCCCGGAGGCGGCCGTTCCGTGACGCCCGTTCGAAGAAAGGACGTCAGCGTCCCGGCCCGTGGTTGCCCCGCAGAGCTGACGAAGGAGACAGAGACGATCCGGAACAGCCCATTTTAGGTCGGAGTTGAGACAGGAAGCGGCCATACAAGATCCACCAACGCCGGTCCCGCAGCGTGCTGTCGGTGAGAGATGGGAATATGACTGCTGCCCTCGAATCGGCCCTGCCCAGGGAAGGGAGCGGTGACCGGCATGCAGATCCGGCTGACCGTCCAGGCGACGCGCGGCGGTGCCGCCGCCCGCGGTCGCGATGTGATCGTCACCGCACCTGCCGGCACGACACTGGGCGCCGTCGCCGGAGGGCTGCTCGACGCCGCGGCGGCCGCCGCCTCCGGCGGCGGCACCGCGAGCGGCACGGGGGGCACGGGCGTCCCGGTCTACGCGGGACACCGGCTCCTCGACCCGGACCGCACCCTGCTCGGCGAACCCCCGCTGGTCGACGGCGCGGTGCTGAGCCTCGGCGGCCCCGCGGACCCGGGCCACGGCCGCCCCCCGGCGGCGGGCGCGGAGTCCGCCGCGGAGTCCGCCGCGGCGGTCACCAGCCTGCGGGTGGTGGCGGGCCCCGACGCCGGCGGGGTCCACCTGCTGCACGGCGGCCAGATCAGGATCGGCAGATCGGCGGACGCCGACGTCCCGCTGGACGACCCGGACGTCTCGCGGCTCCACTGCGCGCTGACGGTCGCGCCCGACGGGCGGATCACGGTGGCGGACCTGGGCTCCACGAACGGCACGACGGTCGACGGCACGGCGGTGGGCCGCACCCCGGTGCCGCTGTCGGCGGACGCGGTGCTGCGGGTGGGCGAGTCGGCCCTGCGGATCGCCGCGCCGCCGGGGCGCGGAGGCGCGGAGGGCGCCGGGGCGGGGTCGGGGGCGGGAACCGGGGCGGGTGCGGGCGGAGGCGGGGGCGCGGGACTGGGCGCGGGGTCGGCGGAGCACAGCCGGGTTCCGGAGCAGCGCCGGCCGCACGAAGGGGGCTCGACGACGAGCGGGCTGGGCGGCGGCTGGCCGGCGGGCGGCGGCGCCGGCACCGGGCACGCCGCGGGCGACGCTGCCGCGGGAACGGGGCGCGACGGACACGGACGCCCGGGTACGTACGACGACGGCACCGGCGGCCCGTACGACGCGGAGGGCACGCGGGGCGGCACAGCTCGCGGCGCGGGGGCGGGGCACGGCGACGGGCGCTCGGGGCGGCGCGGCGCGGGCGCCGGGCGCGGACCCGCGGAAGCGGACCGCACGCACGGCGGCGCACTCGCCGCACACGACGGCCGGACGGCCCCCGGCGACGGCGACCCGCGCGGCTCCACGGCGGCGGGCCCCGGGCACGGCGACGACCGGTGGGGATCCGGTACGGGGACGGGAGCAGGACCCGGGCACGGTGACGCCGTCCCGAACGCGCCCGGCACCCAGGACGCGCGCCGTTCCGCGGCGGCGGACCCCGGATACGACACCGACCGCAACGCACCCGGCCCGGGGGACCACGGCTCCGCGGCAGCGGGCGGCGGACACGGCGACGTGCCCGCCGGTGGCCCGAACGCACCGGGCACGGGCGACCGGCACGGCACCGCGGCAGACCACCACGGCACCGGGGCAGCAGGCCACGGACACGGCGACGTACCCGGCGGCGGCCGGAACGCACCCGGCGCGGGAGACAGACACAGCTCCAGGGCAGCGGACCCGGGGTACGGCGACACCGACCGCACCCCACCCCGCACGGCAGACCACCGCACCGCGGCAGCAGGCCCCGGGTACGGCGACGACGGCCGAAGCGCACCGGGCGCGGGCGACGACCCGCGCGGCGGCGCGCGCGCCGCTCCCGGCCGGTCCGCGCCCGACGCCGGGGCCGCGTACGGCGCGGGCCGCGGCACCGCGGCGCCCGGTTCCGGGCGTGCGCGGGGCCGAGCGCGCGCCGAGGGGGTGCGCGAGCCGGACGACGCGGCGCCCCGCAGGAGCGGTACGCCGACGCGGGGCACCGTCGTGCCGCCGGAGTTGGGGCAGCGCGGCGGCGCCGCGGGGACGGCCCGGCGCGGGGCGGCCGCCTCCGTACCGCAGCCGCCGCGGCGCGGGATCCGGGCGTGGGCCCGCCGGCTCGGCGGCCGGGAGGAGGCCGCCGCGCTGGAGGCCGCCGCCCCGGCGGCGGCCGGCGCCGTCCCCGACCGCGCCGGGATGGCCGCCCTGCACGACCGCTTCCCGGACGCGGCCGCCATACTGCTCGCGGCCCTGTCCAACGAGGCCGCGTACCGGCCGGGTTTCACCGCCCCCGTGGCCGGCGCCCCCGGCGCGACGCCCGCCGCCTACGCCTACGGCCCCGCCCCCGCCGACCGGTCCGGCAACACCCCGGCGCACCACCCCGCCCACCCCGGCGACACCGCGCCCGAGCCCCCGTTCACCGGCCCCGCCGCAGACCCCGCCCGCCCCGGCGCTTCCGGGGACGGCTCGCGCCGGCTCGCCTTCGGCCGCGACGCCGCGCACGCCGACGCGCTCGTGCTGCGGCTCGGCACCGAGTTCCGCGCCGGCGGCGGCACCGTGCCCGTGACCGTGGACCTGCGCCGGGCCGGGTCGCTGGCGCTCGCCGGGCCGCGGCCCCGGCTCGCCGGGCTCGCCCGCTCGGTCGTGGCCCAGCTGGCCGCGCTGCACGCGCCCGACAGCCTGGAACTGGTGCTGATCTCCGCCGACCCGAACCGCCCGCCCGAGTCCCGCGTCGAGGACTGGTCGTGGGCCGGCTGGCTCCCCCAGGTACGGCCGCGGCAGGGGCAGGACTGCCGGCTGCTGCTCGCGTACGACAGGGAGCAGGCCGCGGCCCGCGTCGGCGAGTTGCAGCGGCGGCTGGAGCAGCCGCCGCCGGGGGTGCGCAGCGTGCTCGTGGTCGACGGCGACCCGGGCACGGCCGCCGTCCGCGACGCGGTCGCCCGGCTCGCCGAGCGCGGGCCCGCCGCCGGCGTGCACGTCGTCTGCCTCGCCGAGACCGCGCCCGCCACGCCCGCCTCGCCGCTGACCGCGACGTACGCCGCGGCCTGCGAGGCGTCCCCCGGCTTCGCCACGTGCGGGGCGGTGGGGCTGCTCAGCGGCGACGTGGCCACGGGGCTGCGGCTCCTGCTGCGCCCGGCGCCGCCGACCACGTCCCCGTCGTCGCCGTCGTCGCCGTCGTCGCCGGCCCAGCCGGCCGCACCGCCGACGGAGACTCCGTACGACACCGCCCACGACTCTGCCCACGACACCGCCGCCACCCCGGCCTCCCCCGCCACCTCCTACGGAACGGGCCGCGCCCGCCTCCGCGGCGACGGCTTCCCGGCGCCCGCCGAAGCCGCGGCGGGCGGGGGCTGGTTCGCGGCCGCCGCCTCCGGGCAGGGGGCCGGCGGACCGGCCGGGACGGTCGACGCCGTGTCGGCCGCCTGGGCGGAGCGGCTGGCCCGCGCCCTCGCCCCGTACGGCGAACGCGACGACGCCGAGGGCGCCTTCGGCGCCCGCCGCGGCGGCGCCCTCCCCGGGGCCGTACGCCTCCTGGACGAACTGGGCCTCGCCCGGGCCACCCCGACCGCGCTGACCGCCCGCTGGCTCGAAGACCGCGCCGGCGCCCCGCGCGTCGGCGCCGTGCTCGGCGCGGGGCCGGGCGGGCGGCTCACGGCCGACCTCGCCGCCGGGCCGCTGGCGGTCGAAGGCACCGCGCGCGGCGGCAAGTCGGAGCTGCTGCTCTCGTTCGCCGCCGCGCTGGCCGCCGGGGAGCCGCCGGAGCGGCTCCGGCTGGTGCTGGTCGACGGGGCCGGGCGGGAGCGCGGCGACGCGCTCGGCGCGGCGGCGGACCTGCCGCACGTCTCCGGGTACCTGGTCGCGACCGACCCGGTGCGGATGCGGGAGTTCGCGCAGGAGCTGGGCGCGGAGTTCAAGCGCCGGGCCGCGCTGTACGCCCCGGAGGGCGAGCCGGCGCCGCAGGGCCCGGCGATCCCCGGGCCGCGGGCCGCGGGCGAGCCGCGGCCGGGGGGCGGCGCGGGCGACCTGCAGGCGCCGCACAGCAACACCCTCCGGCTCCGCCCGCAGCGCGCCGGGGGCGAGGCGCCGGGGCCCGGGACCACGGGCGACTCCGGAACGGCGCCCGGGACCGGGCCCGGTACGCCGCCCGGGCACGGAACCGGTGCAGGAACGGCGAGCGGCACCGGAGCAGCACCCCGGCACGGGACCGACGCGGGAACGGCGGCCGGGACCGGGACCGCGAGCGGCACCGGAGCGACGCCCCCGTACGGGACCGGGCCGGGGGCGGCACCGGAGGCCGGGACCACAGGCGGCACCGGAACGGCGGCCGCAACCGGCACCGGGGCCGGAGCGACAGCCCGAGGCGGGGCCGGGGCGGCGGGGCCGGACGGCGTGACGGCGCACCGCCAGGCCGGCGGCGCGACCCCGCCCCACGGCGTCCGGACGCCCCCGCCGTCCGGGCGCCGCGCCGCCGAGGCGCCCCCCGCCGTCGTCGTGCTCGTCGACGACTACGACGCCCTCGTGGCCCCCGCCCTCGGCAGCCCGGCCCGGCCCGCCGCCGGGTCGGTCGTCCGCGTGGTCGAGGCCATCGCCCGCGACGGCGGCCCGCTCGGCATGCACCTCGCCACCGCCTCCGCGCGGCCCGGGAAGACCGCCGCCACCGCCGCCGTCTCCGCCGCCGCACACCACGTCGTGCTCGGCGGCGACGACGCGCCGCCCGGGCGCGGGCTGCTGTGCGCCGCCGGGGCGGAGCCGGTGCCGTTCCAGGCGGCCCGGGTCACCGGCCGGATCCCCCGTACCGCGACCGCCCGGCCCACCGTCGTCCCGCTGGAGTGGGCCCGTATGGGCTCGCCCCCGACCAGCCGCCCCCTGCGGGAACTCGGCAACGGGCCCACGGACCTGGCCCTGCTCGCCAGCGCCCTGCAACGCGCCGCCGGCTCAGCCACCACCACCCGCACCCCACCCCCGTAACCCGGTCGCTGCCGCCGCCCGCGCCCCGTCCGGTCAGCCCTCCCCGGCCCCGCCGCAGCCGCCGCACGGCTCCACCCGCAGCGCCCGGACCGCCGGCCAGCCGGCGCCGCGGTCCGGGCGGGAGGCGGAGACGGCGATGCCGCCGGTGGCCACCGGGCCCGGGGCCGTGGCGGTCAGCGTGACCGTGCCGTCGACGCGCAGCTCCGCCCGCCTGCCGCCGACCGTCAGCTCGATCCGGTGCGCCGACGCGCCCGCCAGCCTCCGCACGGTCGCCGCGCCCCCGTCCCCGGTCAGCCGGGCCCTGCCGTACGAGACCTGCGCCCGCACCGGCGTCCCGCCGACCCGGGCGGTCAGCCCGAACGTCGCGCCCCGCGGCGCCAGTCCGGCGACGTCCGCCCGGACCGTGTAGCGGTCCCAGTCCGCGGTGGCGTGCGGGGCGTACTCCGCGTACCGGTAGCCGCCCGCGCGCCGCCCCCGGCCGTCGCGGAACGGGAAGTCACCGGCGGCGGTACGGCGGCGGTCCGCGGAGCGCCAGGCGCCGCGGTCGGTCAGCGGCGCGGCCTCGGCCGGCCGGGGGGTGCGCCGGGCCACCTCCCGGACCAGTGCGCCGGCCGTGGTGCCGGACAGCACCTCCAGGCGTTCGAACCGGCCCCCGGCGGCGGCCCGCCGGCTGGGCGGGAGCGGGGTGGCGCTGCGGTTGGTGAGGGCTGCGGTGAACAGCCGGCCCACGACCTCGTCTGTGAAGCCACGTCTCTCGGAGAACGGGTAGGAGAAGAGCACGGGGCGGGGCAGACCGTGCTCGGCGAACGCGGCCAGCGACCGTTCGAGGTCCCGCCGTGCGGCGCCCGGGGAGACCTCGGCCGCGCCGCGCCGGTGCAGGTCGTGGCTGTGGCTCTGCAGGTCCCAGCGTCCGCTCTCCCGCATGCGGGCAGCCTCCGCCCAGGTCAGGTAGTAGGGGTGGGTCCGGCCGGTCCGGCCGGTGATGAGGAACGCCGAGCCGTGCATGCGGTGCCGGGCGAGGATGCGGTCGGCGTATGCCCACAGGCCGCGGGTGCCGTCGTCGAAGGTGAGCAGCACGGAGCGCGGCGGCACCGGCCCGCCGGCGGCGTAGGCGGCGAACTGCCGGGCGGTCAGCGTGCGGTAGCCGGCGGCGCGCAGCGCGGTCAGGTGGGCGTCGAAGCGTTCCGGGGTGACGGTGTAGCGGCTGCCGGAGTGAGGGCGGATGTCGTGGTACGCGAGGACGACCGGCGCGGCGCGGTCCGGCAGGCTGGCGCCCAGCGCCCGCCACGCGGCGCGCCGTTCGGGGCCCGCCGCCCCGGCGCCGTCGTCGGGCGGGGCGTGCTGCCCGGTGACCTGCCCGGCATCGGCGTGCAGGTGCCAGGCGACGGCGAACGGCGCGGTCAGAACGGCGGCGGAGAGCAGGCCGAGGCACGCCCGCGCCAGCCGGGCGGGCACCGCCCGCACCGCTCCCGCCCGCACCCTCCGCACCGCCCGCACTCCCCGCACCGCCCGCGCCCTCACAGCCCGGGCCACTGCGGCCACCGGCCGCGGCCGAGGACGAGCAGGTAGAGCGCGGCGACGAGCAGGGCGGTGAGGGCCGTGGCCAGGGCCGCGGTGAGGCGTCTCATGTGGCGCTCCGCGACCAGACACCGCGGCGGATGGTGAGCAGCGACCACGCCAGCAGCCAGGACAGCAGGGTCGCGGAGAGCAGGCTCATCAACGGCCGGTAGCGCCAGCGGGTGCTGCCCGGGTGGTCGAGGCGGAACGCGGCACCCCACACCGCGCCCTTGAGCAGGATGCCGGCGAGATAGAGGAGGGTGAGCACCGCGGCGCTGGTCAGCGGCGCCCAGACCAGGTGGCGGGCGGCCATGACGGGGGCGACCAGGACCCAGAGCACGTGCCCGTAGTAGAGGACGGCGGCGCCGGGGCCGCAGCGCCAGATGAAGGTGCCGGTGAAGAAGATGTTGCGGATGAAGCTCTTCTTCCAGCGGACCTGCTGCCGCAGGAACGGGCGGAGCCGGGCGGGCACGGTGGTGTGCACGGTGGCGGAGCGGACGTAGCCGGTGCGCCAGGGCAGCTCGGGGTGGTCGGCGGCGGTGACGAACGGCGAGTCGGCGTGCCGCTCCTTGAGGCGGCGGCCCAGCCGGCGCTGGCCGAGGACGTAGCCGGTGAGCTGGCGGTCCGTGGCGAAGCGGAAGTCGCGGCCGAGGAAGCGGTCGTCGGCCCAGGCGGGCAGGTAGTTGTAGACCGCGTCGCGGCGGAAGACGGCCAGCGGGCCGGAGATGCAGGTGACGGCGCCGAAGACGGCCTCGGCTGCCTTGGCGATGCGGAACTGGCCCTCGTACCAGACGTCCTGGACGCGGGTGAGGAGGGTGTCGTCGGCGTTGAGCGCGCGGGCGTGCCCGCCGACGGCGCCGAGTTCGGGGTGCGCGACCAGGGCGGCGACGCAGCGGGAGAGGGCGTCCGGGGCGAGTACGCAGTCGGAGTCGGTGAAGGCGAGGACGTCACCGTCGGCCAGGCCCGCGGCGCGGACGAGGGCGCGTTTCTTGCCGACGTTCGTGTCCAGGCGGACGACGCGGACGGGGAGTTCGGCGGCGAGGGCGCGCAGGATGGCCGGGGTGCGGTCGGTGGAGGCGTCGTCGACCACGATGACCTGGGTGTCGGGGTGGTCGCCGGCGACCATGGAGCGCACGCACGCCTCGATGCGGTCCTCCTCGTCCTTGACGGCGAGGAGGAAGCTCACCCGGGGGTGGGCCGGCAGGGCGGGGAAGTCGGCGGCGTTCCGGGGGCGGCGGCGGAGGGTTCCCTCCGCGGGGTCGTCGTAGTGGACGTAGGCGATGAACAGCATGGCGGTGGTGCCCGCCAGCACGAGGAAGCCGTAGCCGAGCAGCAGGGGCGCGCGGATGAGTCCGGGCGCCCGGGCGGCGAGGAGTACCAGCAGCGGGGTGAGGGCGAGCAGGGTGATCAGGCGGCGCAGCGCGTGGCGGACGCCGGGGTCGGCGGGCGCCGGCCGGGCCGGGGCCGTCGCCGGCCGGATGGTGGCCTTCATACGAGGTACCTGTGCTTGAGGCTGTCGAACCGGTAGGTGGCGTCGAGGACGGGTCCGGGCTGGGCGTGGAGCCAGCCGGTGTCCTGTCCGGGGTGCAGGGTGTGCACCAGGACCAGGTCCCAGCGGGCGCCGCCCGGGTCCGGGTGGCTGTGCAGCAGCCGGGTGCCCAGGCGGAGTTCGGGGACCAGCGGATCGGTGTACGCGACGTCGGCGCCGGCCTCGGCGAGGTCGGCCATGATCGCGAGCGCGGGCGACTCGCGGCAGTCGGCGACGCCGGGCTTGTACGCCACGCCGGCCAGCAGCACACGCGCGCCGCGGGGCACGCCGCCACCGGGCACGGCGCCGGGCCCGGCGGCGCCGCGCCCGGCGAGCAGGTCCAGAGCCCGGCGGGCGACGGTGTGCGGCCGGGCGGCGAGCGCGGCCATCGCGGTCTCCGTCACCGGCGCGGGCACCCGTTCACCGCGCAGCCGCCACAGCAGGTAGTGGGGGTCGCAGGGAATGCAGTGGCCGCCGGCCCCCGGGCCCGGCTGGAAGGGCAGGAAGCCGTAGGGCTTGGTGGCGGCTGCGTCCACGATCTCCGCGGCGTCGAGGCCGAGATGGCCGGCGATGGCGGCGAACTCGTTGGCGAGGGCGATGTTGACGGCCCGGAGGTGTTCTCCAGGAGCTTGGTCAGCTCGGCGGCCTCGGGTGAGCCGACGACGTGGATTCCGGCGGCGACGGGCTCGACGTACGCGGCGGCCCGGCGGGCGCACTCCGGGCTGACGCCGCCGACGACCCGCCGGACGGTGTGCTGGGGGTGGGCGGCGTTGCCCGGGTCGATGCGCTCGGGGGCGCAGGCGACGAAGACGTCCTGGCCGGGACGGAGTCCGCGGGCTTCGAGGGGCCGTAGCAGCAGCTCGCGGGTGGTGCCGACCCAACTGGTGGACACCAGGACGAGGGTCTGGCCGCGGTGGGCGCGGGCCACGGCCGCGGCGCAGGCGGCCCGCAGCGCCGTGGGTTCGGGCCGCCTGCGGGCGTCGACGGGCGTGGGGACGCAGATGACGACGGCGTCCGCGCCGGCCAGCCGGGCGGGGTCGGCGGTGAGCGTGAAGGACGGCCCGCCGAGGTGCGCGGCGAGCCGGCGCCGGTCGTCGGGGAGCAGGTCCACCCGGCCGCGCCGGACGGCCTCCAGCCGGCGCGGGTCGGTGTCGACGCCGACGACCGGGGCCCCGGCGGCGAGCAGGGCGAGCGCGGTGGGCAGGCCGACGTAGCCGAGGCCGACGACCGCCACCGTTCCACTGGACCATCGCATAACGAACCCATCTGCCGGGAAAGCCGATCATCCGAATACGGGAAGCGCTTATAACATACCGGCAGAATTGCCCAGAAATGGATATTTAACTCTAGGGTGCCGCGGGAGGCCGGTCCGCGCGGGGTACGGCGACCCCGGCCCCCGCGGCGCACCCGCTACGTCCCACTCACACCATCCGCCCCACCCATCCCCCCGGCAACAATCTGCCATCCCCCACCACCGCCCGCCTCCGCCGTCAACCCGCCGCCCCGCGCCTCCCTCCGGCGGCCGCCGCGCACCACCGGCTCCGCACCCGCCCCCGTCGCGCCCGCCCCAACTCCCCCGTCAACAGCCGTTTTTCGCCCTCGCCCGGCCTCAACTCCGCACCGTACGGCCTCACATTCCGCCTCTTCCCAGTCACGGAGCGGTCACGAAACGGCCGTTGGCGAGGTTTGCGCGAGAAGTGCTCTTGCAGGGCCGCCGGTCCGGGCGTAGGACATACTCCACAGCAATTCGCACCGGTACACGGCGCAGACCTTGCGGGGCAGGTCTGCGCCGGCTCGGGACAACCCCATCTGCCCCGCGTTCCTGGGGAGGCTGGGATGCGCAGTTCGCTGCAGACACTGCAGCACGTGAGAGTCGTGCGGACCGCGGTGGCGATCGTCGCCGCGGGTGCGTTCGCCGTGACCGCCGCCGGGTGCGGCGACGACGGCGACGACAACGGCGGTGACGGCGGGAAGGCGGACAAGTCCGGTGCCGGCGTCGCGCTGCCGAAGCTGGACGGCGAGTCGCTGCGCGTCGGCGCCGTGTGGACGGGGCCCGAGCAGGAGAACTTCGAGAAGGTCATCGACGGCTTCGAGGAGCAGACCGGCGCCACCGTGGAGTACGTGCCGACCGGCGACAACGTCGCGTCCTTCGTCCGTACCCAGGTCGCCGGCGGCAAGCCGCCGGACGTCGTGTTCGCGCCGCAGGTGGGCGTGCTGCAGGAGTTCGTCAAGGAGGGCTGGGCCAAGCCCCTGAACGCCGCCGCGAAGAAGGAGCTGGCCAAGAACTTCTCGCAGGGCTGGCAGGACCTGGGCGCGGTGGACGGCGAGCAGTACGGGGTGTACTGCAAGGCCGCCAACAAGTCGCTGGTCTGGTACAACACCGCGGCCTTCGAGAACGCGGGCGCGCAGGAGCCGGCGGACTGGCAGGGCTTCCTGGACACCGCGCAGCTCGTCTCCGACTCCGGCGTGCCGCCGGTGGCGGTGGGCGGCGCGGACGGCTGGACGCTCACCGACTGGTTCGAGAACGTCTACCTCTCCCAGGCGGGCCCGGAGAAGTACGACCAGCTCGCGGCGCACGAGATCCCGTGGACCGACGAGTCGGTGAAGGACGCGCTGACCACCCTCGGCGAGCTGTTCGGCAACGACACGCTGATCGCGGGCGGCGCGAAGAAGGCGACGAAGATGGCGTTCCCGGACTCGGCGACCGCCCCGTTCGCCGACCTGGAGAACCCGAAGGCCGCCATGGTCTTCGAGGCCGACTTCGTCGGCGCGTTCGTGAACGAGACCGACGCGAAGGTCGGCGAGGACGCGAAGGTCTTCCCGTTCCCGGCGGTCGGCTCGGACTCGCCGGTGGTCACCGGCGGCGACGCGGCCGTGACGCTCACCGGTTCGAAGGGCGCGCAGGCGCTGCTGACGTACCTGTCCTCCACCGAGGCGGCGCAGGCGTGGGCGGAGCCGGGCGGCTTCATCTCGCCGAACAAGAACATGGACATGGCCGCGTACCCGAACGACGTGCAGCGCGAGATCGCCCAGGCGCTCGTCGACGCCGGCGACGACTTCCGCTTCGACATGTCCGACCAGGCGCCCGCCGACTTCGGCGGCACCGCGGGGAAGGGCGAGTGGAAGGCGCTGCAGGACTTCCTGGCCGACCCGAAGGACGTCGAGGGCGCGCAGCAGGACCTCGAAAAGGCCGCGGCCGCGGCGTACAAGAGCTGACGGACGGAGCGAGGAGACCCTGATGTCGACCTCGTCGGGGGGTGCGGCGGACTCCGCCGCACCCGCCCCCTTCGATCCGCCGGTCAGCACGGTGCCGGGGAAGCCGGCCGGACCGGGCCGGCCGCGCCGGTCGGTGGTGCGGACGAGCCCCTCGCTGGCGGTGTGGTTCCTGCTGCCGGCCGTGGTCCTGCTCGGCGCCCTGGTGCTGTATCCGATCGGGTACTCGGTCTACCGCAGCCTGTTCGACGTCTCCGGTGACGACTTCGTCGGCCTGGACAACTACACCGGCCTGTTCCGCGACGACCGCATCCGCACCGCGCTGCGCAACAACCTGATCTGGGTGCTCGTGGCGCCCGCGGTCTGCACGGCGCTGGGGCTGATCTTCGCCGTCCTCACCGAGAAGGTGCGGTGGGGCACGGCGTTCAAGATGGTCGTCTTCATGCCGATGGCGATCTCGATGCTGGCGGCGGGCGTGATCTTCAGCCTCGTCTACCAGAACGACCCGGAGCGCGGCGCCGCGAACGCCGCGTGGACGACGATCCACGACACCTTCAGCGACCCGGCGCCCTGGCCGGGCGCCCGCCCGCGCCCCGCCAGCGATCTGAAGGGGCCGGCCGAGGGCCCGTTCACGTCCGGCGCCACGGTCGGCGCCGGGCAGCCGGCGCTGCTGCCGCTGGTCGCGGTGAAGCCGCAGGACGTCGCGGGCGAGCAGCCGGCGGCCGAGCCGCGGGCCGGCGGCGACGGGATCAACGGCACGGTGTGGCTGGACTTCAAGCCCGGCGGCGGCGGTGCGCCGGACGCCGTGGACAGCGGCGAGAAGGCGCTGCCGGGCATCAAGGTCGAGGCGGTCAAGGGCGGCGAGGTCGTCGCCTCGGCCACCACGGCCGCCGACGGCACGTTCACGCTCCCCGCCGCGGCCGACGGCGCCAAGCTCCGGCTGCCCGCGTCGAACTTCGCGGAGGCGTACGGCGGGGTCGACTGGCTCGGGCCGTCGCTGGTGACGCCGGCGGTGATCGCGGCGTACGTGTGGATGTGGGCCGGGTTCGCGATGGTGCTGATCGCCGCGGGGCTGGCGTCGGTGCCGCGCGAGCTGATGGAGGCGGCGCGGGTGGACGGCGCGAACGAGTGGCAGGTGTTCCGGCGCATCACGGTGCCGGTGCTGGCGCCGGTGCTCGCGGTCGTGCTCGTCACGCTGATGATCAACGTGCTGAAGATCTTCGACCTCGTCTACATCATCGTGCCGAGCGCCCGGCTGGAGGACGGCAACGTGCTGGCCGTCGAGCTGTTCCAGCAGGCGTTCGCGGGCAGCGACCCGGACCTGGGCACGGGCAGCGCGATCTCCGTCGTGCTGCTGCTCCTCGTCCTCCCCGTGATGATCTTCAATATCCGCCGCCTGCGAAAGGAGTCCGGCCGATGACCACCGCAGCAGCGGCGGAGACCGCACCGAAGCCGGAACCGCGGGAGGCGAAGGACGAGTCGCCGGCGAAGGAGTCGCTCGCCTCCCGCGTCGGCCGGTACGCGGGCGGCGGCGCGGTCCGGGCGTTCCTCGTGATCGTGGCGTTCCTGTGGCTGACCCCGACGGTGGGGCTGCTGCTGTCGTCGTTCCGCGACCCGGCGGACATCGCGACGACCGGCTGGTGGAAGGTCTTCGGCGATCCGGGGCAGCTGACCACGGACACGTACGACACGCTCTTCGGCAACGAGGACGTGATGGGCGCGCTGCCGACGACCGTCTGGATCACGGTGCCGTCCACGCTGCTGGTGGTGGTCATCGGCGCGCTGGCGGGCTACGCCTTCGCGTGGATGGACTTCCCCGGCCGGGACTGGGTGTTCCTGGCGGTGGTGTGCCTGCTGGTGGTGCCGGTGCAGGTGGCGCTGATCCCGGTCGCGTCGCTGTACCGGGACCTGAACCTGTTCCACACGATCACGGGCGTGGTGCTCTTCCACACCGCGTTCGGGTTGCCCTTCGCCATCTTCCTGCTGCGGAACTTCTTCGCCGAGATCCCGCGGGAGCTGCTGGAGGCGGCGCGCATCGACGGGGCGGGTGAGCTGCGGCTGTTCTTCCGCGTCGTGATGCCGCTGGGCGGGCCGGCGATCGCGGCGCTGGGCATCTTCCAGTTCCTGTGGGTGTGGAACGACATGCTGGTGGCCCTGGTCTTCGCCGACCCGGGCAAGCCGCCGCTGACGGTGGCGGTGCAGCAGCAGACGCGGCAGTTCGACAGCAACATCGAGCTGATCGCGTCCGGCGCCTTCATCTCGATGATCATCCCGCTGGTCGTCTTCTTCGCCTTCCAGCGGCAGTTCGTCTCGGGCGTGATGGCGGGCGCCGTGAAGTAGGTACGCGGGCACCGCGCCGATACGGCCGTCCGGGGAGATCACCCGGGCGGCCGTACTGTCGTACGACCGGGCGCGTGGCGGCGCCGCTACGGTGGCGGATACCAGAAATAAGGACATTCCGACCAGCGGACTGTCCTGCCGCCCGCCCAGGGATGTGTCCGTGCCCCGGTTCAGCGTCATCGTCCCCGCGTACAGGGTCCAGGCATACCTCGACGAGTGCCTGGAGTCCGTGCTCTCCCAGTCCTTCACGGACGTGGAGGTCATCGCCGTCGACGACTGCTCCCCCGACCTCTGCGGCGAGGTCGCCGACGCCGCCGCCGCCCGCGACCCGCGGCTGACCGCCGTCCACCTCACCGCCAACGTCGGCCTCGGCCGCGCCCGCAACGCCGGCCTCGACCGCGCCACCGGCGACTACGTCCTGTTCCTCGACGGCGACGACACCCTCGCCCCCGGCGCGCTGCAGGCCGTCGCCGACCGGCTGGACGCCACCGCCGACCCCGACGTCCTCGTCTACGACTACGCCCGCACCTACTGGCACGGCCGCCACACCCGCAACGTACGCGCCGATCTCCTCGCCGAGCGCGAGCCGCAGGTCTTCCGGCTGGAGGAGCGGCCGGAGCTGCTGCGGCTGCTGACGGTGGTGTGGAACAAGGCGTACCGGCGGGACTTCGTCACCGCCCAGGGCCTCAGCTTCCCGCCGGGCTACTACGAGGACACCCCCTGGACGTACCCCGCGCTGCTGTCCGCGCGGCGGATCGCGGTGCTGGACCGGGTGTGCGTGCACTACCGGCAGCGGCGGTCCGGGAACATCCTCGGCACGCCGAGCGAGCAGCACCTCGACGTCTTCGAACAGTACGACCGGGTGTTCGCGTTCCTGACCGCGCGGCGGCTGGAGCGCTGGCGGCCGGTGCTGTTCGTGCGGATGGTGGACCACCTGACGGCGATCTTCAACAAGGGCGGGCGGGTGCCGCGGCACAAGCGCGCGGAGTTCTTCCGCCGGGCCCGGGCGCAGTACCTGCGGTACGCGCGGTCGCCGGGGGCGCCGGGCCCGTCGGGCCCGGCGGACCCGCCGGGGGCGGCGCCGGCGTCCGCGGCTGCGGCGGGGGCTGCGACGGGGTCCGCATCGGGGGCCGCGGTGGGCGTACGGGCCGGCGGCGTACGGGTCCGGACCCGGCACCTGCTCGTGCGGCTCGGCACCCGGCGGGCGTTCCAGCTGCTCGGCGCCGCGGGCCGCCTCCTCACCCGCGCCCGCTCCCGCGCCGCCCGGGCCGCCCGCCGGGCCCGCGCCGGCTGCGGCCGGCTCTACTACCGCCTCCAGCTCCGCCTGCCCCTCGACCCGCACCTGGCGGTCTTCGCCGCGTACTGGTACCGCGGCTACTCCTGCAACCCCGCCGCGCTCGAAGCCGCCGCGCGCGAGCTGGTCCCCGGCCTCGCCACCGCGTGGATCGCCCGCCCCGCGTACGCGCACACCGTGCCGCCCGGCGTACGGGTGCTGCGCCCCGGCTCACGCGCCTGCCACCGCGCCCTGGCGCGCGCCACGTACCTCGTCAACAACGTCAACTTCCCGCAGTACGTGGTCAAGCGCCGCGGCCAGATCCACGTGCAGACCCACCACGGCACGCCGCTGAAGAAGATGGGACTGGACCTCGCCGACCACCCGGCGGCCGCCGCGGGCATGGACTTCGAGGCGCTGATGACCCGCGTCGACCGCTGGGACTACAGCCTCTCCGCCAACCGCCACTCCACCCTGGCCTGGAGCCGCGCCTACCCCGCCGACCACACCACCCTGGAGTACGGCCACCCGCGCAACGACGCGCTCGCCGGCGCGTCCCCCGGCCCCGCCGCGCGCGCCCGGCTGCGCGCCCGGCTCGGCATCCCCGAGGGCGCCACCGCCGTCCTGTACGCCCCCACCCACCGCGACTACCTCCCCGGCCACGTCCCGCCGCTCGACCCCGGCGCCCTCGCCCGCGCGCTGCGCGAGCGCGGCGCGCACGTGGTCCTGCTCGCCCGCGCGCACTACTTCCACGACGCCGCACCCGCCGCCGCGCCGCCCGCCGGGGTGCTCGACGTCACCGCGCACCCCTCGCTGCCCGAGCTGTGCCTGGCCTCGGACGCGCTGCTCACGGACTACTCCTCCGTGATGTTCGACTACGCGCTGCTCGGCCGCCCCATCGTCCTCCACGCCGCCGACTGGGAGGCGTACCGGCTGGCGCGCGGCACGTACTTCGACGTCACCGCAGAGCCGCCCGGCCTCGTCTGCCGCACCGCCGACGAGGTCGCCGACGCCCTCGCCTCCGGTGCCCACGCCGCCCCCGCCGCCGCGGCGCTGCTCGCCGCCTTCCGGCGGCGCTTCTGCCCGTACGACGACGGGCACGCCGCCGAGCGCGTCGTCCGGCACGTCTTCCTCGGCCAGGTCGACCGCCCGCCGGTGTCCGGGCGCAGGCCGCCGCCGGCCGGCGCCGCGGCGCGCGCGCTGCCCCGGCCGGCGGGAAGTGCGGTGACGCACGGCGAATGACGCAGGGGCGGAAGCCGACGACGGAACGGAGGCCGGAAGCCGGAGGCACGGGAGCCGGAAACACGGAAGCCGGGGGTGCCGAAGCCGCAAGCACCGGAGCCGGGCATCGAACACCGCACGCACAGAAGCCGGAGGTACGGATGACACAGACCCGCAGCGAGCGACCGGCAGCCCCGCCGCCGGCGTCCCCGGCCGCCGGGGCCGGCCGCCCCCGCCCGGAGCCGGTGCGGCCCGGCCCGTCCGCGCCGCACACCCCCCACCCCCCGTACGCCGTCGACGCCAACGGAGCGCAGCCGGGGCAGCCGTGGCTCGTCAGCCGCTACCGGCGCGCGGTGCCGCACCGCGTGCGCCGGCTCGTCGTCGCCGTCGCCACCCCCGCCACCCGCCACCGGGTGCAGCGCGCGCTCGGCGCCGTCTCCCGGCGGGTCCCCGAGCCGGGGCAGCGGGCGGCGCTGCGCGCGCTGCGCGCCACCGGCCAGCTCGACCGCCCCGACCGCCGGGTCGTCCACCACCGCGGCCAGACGCGGCTCGCCGTCGTGCTCGACTCCCCCACGCCGCTGCGCGCCCGCAACGAGAACCTCCTGCTGGTCACCGGCGCCCTCGACGCCGCGGGCGTCGAGTACTTCGCCGTCCGCGGCTACGGCAGCGTCTCCAGCGCCGTTGCCGTCCCCGCGCCCGAGCGCGCCCGCGCCGTCGCCGCCCTCACCGCCCTGTGCGCCGAGCACCCCGGCCACGTCTCCCACGCCGACCGCCGCAGGCGCCCCGAGCGGCGGGTACGCCCGGCGTCCGACCCCGCGGCGTGGGAGGCGCTCGCCGGGACGGCGGTCGTCCGGTTCAGCTGCTACTACACCGACCGCGACGGGCACACGCTGCTGGGCGCCGGCTACGGCTGCGACGTGGAGTTCTGGGCGGAGGAGCCGGACGGCGAGAGCACCCCCGCGGGCGGCGGGCGCGGCGCGCCGGGCGGTGCCCGGCTGGTCGCCCCCCGCTTCAACCGCGTCGTCGAGTCCGTACCGCGCGACGGCGCCCGCGTCACCGCCCCCGGCCACCTCTTCACCCGCTTCGTACTCGCCGACTCCCTCGGCCGCGCCCCCGACGTCCGCACCGCCCCGAGCTGACCGTCCCGCTCCCCGACGACCTGCCCTTCCCCGTCGACGCCGTCTACACCTGGGTCGACGGCGCCGACCCCGCCTGGCGCCGCCGCCGCGCCGCCGCGGGCGGCGTCCCGTACCACGCCCAGGCCGCGAACGACGCCCGCTACCTCAACCGCGACGAGCTGCGCTACTCGCTCCGCTCACTGCACCTCTACGCCCCCTGGATCCGGCACGTCTACCTCGTCACCGACGACCAGGTGCCCGACTGGCTCGACACCGGCCACCCCCGCCTCACCGTCGTCGACCACCGCGACATCTTCTCCGACCCGGGCGTCCTGCCGACGTTCAACTCCCACGCCATCGAAAGCCAGCTGCACCACATCGACGGCCTGGCCGAGCACTTCCTCTACTTCAACGACGACGTCTTCCTCGGCGCCCCGGTCCTGCCCGACCGCTTCTTCCTGCCCAGCGGCATCACCCGCTACTTCCCGTCCCGCGCGCTGCTGCCCGCCGGGCCGCCGGACGCGGGCGACGTGCCGGTGTCGGTCGCGGGAAAGAACAACAGGGCGCTGCTGCAGGAGAGGTTCGGCACGTACGTCACGCAGAAGATGAAGCACACGCCGCACGCCCTCCGCCGCAGCACGCTCGCCGAGATCGAGGAGCGCTTCCCGGAGCGGCACCGGCAGACCGCGGCGAGCCGCTTCCGCAGCGCCACCGACCTGAGCATCCCGTCCGCGTTCCACCACTACTACGCGGCCGGCACCGGCCGCGCGGTCCCCGGGCAGATCCCGTACGACTACTTCGACCTCGCCCACCCGGACATCGCCGCCCGGCTGCAGCGGCTGCTGCGCCGCCGCGACCGGAACGTCTTCTGCCTCAACGACACGCTCTCCGGCGCCGACGACCTGACCGGGCAGCTGGCGCTCGTACGGCCGTTCCTCCAGGCGTACTTCCCCGGCCCCGGCCCGTTCGAGAGGTCGTTCCCCGGCCCGGCGGAGAGCGTGTCCGCGAACCCGCCCGACAGCCCGTCAGGAAGGTGAGCAGGCCATGCCCCTGGCCGTCCGTACGCCGGTGAACCCGGCCGCGCCGCCCGGCGCCGGCACGTACCCCCGCGCGCTCAACGTGCTCAGCCGCAAGGAGACCGCGGTCCAGCGCCAGCTGCGCCGCGCGGGCCTCGCCGGCTACGAGCCGCTGACGCAGGCGACGCTGCTGACGCTCGCGCAGTACGCGCCGCCGCACGCGGCGGTCTACGACGTCGGCGCGCACATCGGGCTCTACGCGGCCCTCGTCGACCTGGTGCACGGCGGCAAGCGGCTGCAGACCGTCGCCTTCGAGCCGACCCCGCACACGGCGGGGCTGTGCCGCGCCCTGCGCGACGGCAACGGACTGGACTTCGACGTGCGGCAGATGGCGCTCTCCGACCGCAGCCGCACGGCGGAGCTGTACCTGTCGCTGAAGGCGGAAAGCTCCAACTCCCTCAACCCCGGGCACCGCGCGCACGCGGAGTCGGTGCGGGTGCCGGTCGGCACGGTCGACGACTTCGCGGAGCGGCACGGGCACGCGCCGTTCCTGATCAAGATCGACGTCGAGACGCACGAGCCCGAGGTCCTCGCGGGCGCGCACCGGGTGCTGCGCGAGCACCGGCCGTGGCTCGTCTGCGAGGTGCTCCCCGGTACGGACCGGGGCGCGATGGCGGCGGCGCTGCGCGGGCTGACGGCGCTGGGATACGGGCTGCACCTCATCCACCCGGAGACGCCGTGGCGCCCGCACGACGCGGAGAGCTACCGCGCGCACGTGCAGGGGCAGTGCCGGGACTGGCTGTTCGCGCCGGAGCCGCTGACGGACGACTTCTACGCGACGCAGCGCGCGTGGCTGCGGGCGGTGCTGGAGTGCGGCAAGGAGGAGAACCTCCTGGTGCCGCCGGGCGAACCCTTCCCGCGCGGCTGGAACGCGCCGCACCCGCTGCCGGACCGCCGCCCGCCGCGGCCGCGGCTGCCGCGGAGGTGGCGGCAGGGGCGGCAGGGGCAGGAGCTGCGGCAGGGGGCGAAGCGATGAGCGGGGACGGCACCGGTGGGGGTGGCGGTGGAGGCGTTGGAGGCGGCGGGATGAGGCGGTCGGCGCGGGCGGGGCTGCTGACGCGGGTGCGGGCGGCCCGGGGCGGGGCGGTGCGTGCGGGGGCGCGGGGGCGGGAGTGGGGTCGGCGGCTGCGGCGGGCGGGGCGCGGGGACGAAGCGGGGGCGGTCACCGGGTCGCGTACGGGGCAGAGGCCGGACGCGGCACCGCCCCGCGGGAACGCGGCGGCCGGCTGGCGGTACGGGAGCGCCGTCCTCGGCCTGCTGCTCCAGCTCGGCTTCCTCGCCTACGCCGCCCGCCACGTCTCCCCCGCCGCCCTCGGCGCCTACGCCGTCGCCCTCACCGCCGTCCACCTCCTCGCCCACCTCGCGGCCACCGGCATCGCCGCCTCCCTGCACCGCACCGAGCGGCTGACCCGGCCGACCGCCCACGCCGCACTCCGGCTCGCCGCGCTCACCGGGCTCACCGGCTTCGCCGTCGCGCAGACCGCCGCCCCGCTGCCCGGCCTGCTCCTCCACACCCCCGACACCACCCCCCTCCTCCGCGTCCTCGCCTGCTCCTTCCTCTGCCACCCCGCGGCCGAGGCCGCCCTCGCCGCACTCCACCGCGCCGGCCGCGCCCGCGCCGCCGTGCTGACGGACGCCGGCGGCCAGGCGGGCGGCGCCGCGACCGGCGTGCTGCTGCTCGCCGCCGGCGTCAACCCCCTCGGCCTGGCCGCCGTGCTGCCGGCGTCCGCCGCGCTGACGCTCGGCGCCGCGGGGCTGCTCCTGCTCCGTACGCCGCTGCCGGACGGCCCCCCGGTACGGGCCGCGGCGCTGGTCCGCGTCTCGCGGTTCGCGGCCGGGTACGGGCTGCTGCGGCTGGTCGCCGCGGGGGCCCCGCTGTGGGCGGTCTGCCGGCTGCTGGGGCCGGGCGCGGCGGGGGTGTACTCGCGGGCGGCGGTGCTGTGCGAGACGGCGGTGGGCGTGTTCGCGCGGGTGCTGGAGCGGGGTACGGGGCGGGAGCACGTTCCGTACCACGGTCAGGGCCGGGAGGTGCGTTCGCTGCTGGTCCATGTCCGGGTCCGGGGCGCCGGTGTCGGCCGGGGCCCGGGCCGGGAGGTGGGCCGGGACGTGGGGCGGGGCCGGGAAACGGGCGCGCGCCCGGGGCCGGGGCACCCGCCGGGCCCCGCCCGCCGGGTCTCCCGCGTCTCCCGCGTCGACGGTCCCACCGCCCGGCTCGCCGTCACCGGCGCCTCGTCCGTCGCCTTCGCCGGGTTCGGCGCCGCCGCCGGTGTCGGGCCCGCCGCGCTCGCGCTGCTCCTCGGCCCCGGCTGGGAGTCCGCGACGGCGCTCGTTCCGTGGCTGTGCGCCGCGGCGGCGCTGCAGCTCGTGTACTCCGCCGGCTGCTCCCTCGACCTCGCCCGCGGCCGGCGCCGCGAACTCCTCGGCACCCACCTGGTCGTGCTCCTCGTCACCGCCGCCGCCCTCGCCCTCGTCATCCCGTGGCGCGGCTCCGGCCACGCCCTGCCGCTGCTCGCCTGCGCCGCCGCCGCGGGCCCGGCCGCCGGGCACGCGCTGCAGCTGGCGCGCTGGGGACGCTGCGGGCTGGTGCGGGTACGGGAGGTGCTCCGGGCGCACGCGGTGCACGGCGGCATCGGCGCGGCGGCCGGTGCGCTGGCGACGGCGGCCGGTGCGACGGCGGCCGAACCGGGGCCGGCGCTGCTCTACGGGCTGCTCGCGCTCGCGCCGGTGGCGCTGCTGTGCGCGACGCTGCACGAGCAGTTGCCGCTCTCCGCGGCGCTGTCCGGCCACCGACCGCCCCCCGCGCGGGCACCCCGCCCCCGGTCGTCCGCCCGGCCCCCGGTGCCCCGCGAGGCGCCGCGCGCCCCGGTTCCGTAGCGGCTACGCGGCACCCGCCGGGCGGCGCCGCCACCGCCCTCACCCCGGCAGCTCGTACGCGCTCGGCACCGGGAAGTACGCCTCCAGGAACGCCCGGGCCGGCTCCGGCCCGCCGCCGGCCCGGATCACCGCCCGGTCCCGTGCCGCCAGCAGCTCCCGCCGGGCGGCCTCCGTGTCGCCCGCGGGCGGGTCGACGTCCGCGTGGCGGAGGGTCGCGGCGACCGCGCGGCCGGTGTGGGCGGCGTAGTGGTGGTACAGCGAGGAGGGGATCGCCAGGTCGTCGCGGTGCGGGACGCGGTGGGCGGTGGTGGCCGCGTGCCGGTGGGCGAACTCCCGCTCGATCTCGGCGAGCACGCTGCGCCGCAGCGCGTGCGGGGCGTGCACGGCGTGCGGCAGCCGCGGCTCGTGTGCGGCCGCAGGGAAGAAGCGGGTGCGGCCGTCGGCGGCGAAGAAGTCCTCCGGGACGGCCTCGGAGCCGAGGAAGAGGTGGTCGCCGAAGTAGAGGAAGTGCTCGGCGAGGCCGTCGATGTGGTGCAGTTGGCCCTCGACGGCGCGCGGGTTGGCCGTCGGCAGCGCGGTGGGGTCCGCGAAGACCTCGCGGTGCCCGACGACGGTGAGCCCGGGGTGGGCGGTGTCCAGCCACGGCGGGGCGCCGGCGTCGGTGAGCAGGTGGACGTGGCGGATCCAGGGCGCGTACGTGGCCAGGGAGCGCAGCGCGTAGCGCAGTTCGGCGTCCGCCCAGGTGTAGACGGCGTCGATCGGGTACGTCACGTCGTCGGGCAACGGGCGCGCGAACTCCGCGCGGGTCCGCAGCGTGAGCCGGCCGCAGCCCCAGGAGCCGCGGTCGGCCAGCTTCACGGCGGGGGCGCCGGCCGGGACGCTGTCGGCGACGCGGCCAGGGCGCGGGGCGAGGAGCCGGTCGCCGGCGGCGTCGCGGTGCCAGAACTCGACGTCGCAGCCGGAGTCGGCGCCGATGACCAGCCGCCGGCCCGGCTCGGTGCGGAACCAGGTGAGGCGCAGCACGTCGACCTTCTCCAACTGCTGCCAGACGCCCGGCTCGTAGCCGGGCACGAGCCGCGGGTACGGGCCGTCCGCACCGCCCCCCGCGGCACCGCCCGCCACCACCACCGTCACGTACGCCGGCTGCACCCGGCACAGCCGCGCCAGCGCCCGGCCCGCCCGGCGCCGGTGCGCCGCCGGCACGGCGACGACCGCGGGGCCGCGGGCCCGGCCGCGCACCGCGAAGTACGGGACTCCGGCGGTGCGCAGCGCGCGGGTGACCGCGAGCACGCCGACGCGGCGGGCCTGCACCGGGGAGAGAGCGCGCTGCAGGTGGGCGACGCGCGGCCGGCCGTCGACGGTGATGACGACGCGGCCGGGTGCGCCGGCGGCGGCCTGCTCGCGGCGGGCCCGCAGCGCGGCGCGGAACCGGTCGACGTGGTGCGGGGCGGCGAGGACGGCGAGGTGGCGGCGGACGGCGCGGGGGAGCGCGCGGCGGTACGCGGCGACGACGGACGCCGTAGCGGGGCCGACGCGCGGCGGCTGCTGGTCCGTGGCTGTCTGCCCCATGCGGGACAAACTACGTCATTCGCCCGCCGCGGCCTTCAAGCAACGCCCGCGGCACCGCAAGCCCCGCCGCGCCCCGGCGCCGCGCCCCACCGCGCCCCGCCTCGCCGTATGACCCGTATCGCCGTCCTCCCCTACCGGTTCGTCCGCAGCAGCGTGCGCATCGTCCGCATCGCCACCGACAGGTTCGCCAGGTCGAACGACTCCGAACGCTGGATCTCCTCCAGCGTGGTGCGCGCCCGGCCCAGGATCGCCGCGTTCTTGCCCTCCCACGCCTTGAAGCGCAGCTCCGGCGTCACGGTGTCGTCGCCCGCGTCCGGCTCCGCCGACAGCACGTCCGCGGTGAGCAGCGCGTGCGCCGCGTACAGGTCCTCGCGGATGGCCGCGCGGGCCATGGACTGCCACCGGTCGGCGCGCGGCAGCTCCACGATGCGGCCCATCAGCTTGCTGATGTGCAGCCGGTCGCCCAGGTCGTAGTACACCTCCGCGACGTCCAGCGGCCCGTGTCCGGTGCGGTCGGCGACGGCGACGATGTCCATCGTCGGGAACGCCGCCGAGAACGTGGCGACCCGCTGCGCCAGCTCGGCCGGGACGCCGCTGTCGGTCAGCTCGTTCTGGTTCCGCTCGTACCACTCCAGGTCCGCGCCGCGCAGCAGCTTCGGCAGCGCCGCCCAGACGCGCGCGACCCGCTCGCTGAAGAAGTCGATGGTCTCGCCCAGCTGCAGCGGCTGCGGACGGTTGTTGAGCAGCCAGCGGGTGGCGCGCTCGACCAGCCGGCGCGAGTGCAGCCGGATGCGGGTCTGGACGTCGGCGGCGATGACGTTGTCGAGGGTCTCGACCTCGTCCCAGAAGTCGCCGAGGTGGAAGATCGCGCGGGCCGCGGTGTGCGCCCGGACGATCTCCTCGGTCGACGCGCCGGTCTCCTCCTTCAGCCGGTGCACGAACGACGTGCCGCCGGTGTTGACGGTGTCGTTGACGAGCACCGTGGTGACGATCTCGCGGCGCAGCGCGTGCGTGCGGATCTGGTCGGGGAAGCGCTCGCGCAGCGGCCGGGGGAAGTACGCGAAGAGCAGCCGTTCCAGGTACGGGTCGTCCGGCAGCCCGGTGGCGACCAGTTCCTCCGCCGTGGTGATCTTCGTGTAGCCCAGCAGCACCGCCAGCTCGGGCTGGGTGAGGCCGAGGCCCGCGCCGAGGCGTTCGCGCATCTGCTTCTCGGTGGGCAGGAACTCCAGATCCCGGTCGAGCGCGCCCTCCTTGCTCAGCTTGCGCATGTACCGGTGGTGGGCCTGGAGCAGGCTCGGGGCCTGCGTGACGGCGTTGGCCAGGGCGGTGTTCTGCGCGTAGTTGTTGCGGAGGACCAGCGCGGCGACCTCGTCGGTCATCTCCTCCAGCAGCCGGTTGCGCTGCTTGACGGTCATGTCGCCGTCGTCGATGAGCCGGTTGAGCAGGATCTTGATGTTCACTTCGTGGTCGGACGTGTCCACACCCGCGCTGTTGTCGATCGCGTCGGTGTTGATCCTGCCGCCCTGCCCCCCGGGGCCCCCGAGGCGCGCGAACTCGATCCGCCCCAGCTGCGTCGCCCCGAGGTTGCCGCCCTCGCCGACGACCCGCGCCCGCACGTCGACGCCGTCGACCCGGATCGCGTCGTTGGCCCGGTCGCCGGCGTCGGCCTGCGCCTCCGCCGAGGACTTCACGTACGTACCGATGCCGCCGTTCCACAGCAGGTCGACCGGCGCCTGGAGGATCGCCTTCATCAGCTCGGCGGGGGTCATCTTCGCGGCGCCGTCGGCGATGCCGAGCGCCCGGCGCATCTTCGCGTTCACCGGGATCGCCTTGGCCTTGCGGGAGAACACCCCGCCGCCGTCGGAGAGCTTGGCGGTGTCGTAGTCCTCCCAGGAGGAGCGCGGCAGCTCGAACAGCCGGCGGCGCTCGGCGTAGGAGACGGCCGGGTCCGGGTCGGGGTCGACGATGATGTGCCGGTGGTCGAAGGCGGCGACCAGCCGGGTGTGCTCGCTGAGCAGCATGCCGTTGCCGAAGACGTCGCCGGACATGTCGCCGATGCCGACGGCGGTGAAGTCCTCCGTCTGGCAGTCCACGCCCAGCTCGCGGAAGTGCCGCTTGACCGACTCCCAGGCGCCGCGGGCGGTGATGCCCATGCCCTTGTGGTCGTATCCGGCGGAGCCGCCGGAGGCGAAGGCGTCGCCGAGCCAGAAGCCGTACGAGACGGCGACCTCGTTGGCGATGTCGGAGAAGGTCGCGGTGCCCTTGTCGGCGGCGACGACGAGGTACGTGTCGTCCTCGTCGTGCCGTACGACGTTCTCGGGGTGCACGACCTCGCCGCCGACGAGGTTGTCGGTGATGTCGAGCATGCCGTAGATGAACGTCTTGTAGCAGGCGATGCCCTCGGCCAGCCAGGCGTCGCGGTCCGCCGACGGGTCCGGCAGCCGCTTGCCGACGAAGCCGCCCTTGGCGCCGACCGGGACGATGACGGTGTTCTTCACCTCCTGCGCCTTGACCAGGCCGAGGATCTCGGTGCGGAAGTCCTCGCGCCGGTCGGACCAGCGCAGCCCGCCGCGCGCGACCTTGCCGAAGCGCAGGTGGACGCCCTCGACGCGCGGCGAGTACACCCAGATCTCGTACGCCGGGCGCGGCTCGGGCAGTCCGGGGATGGCCTGCGGGTCGAGCTTCAGCGAGAGGTACGAGTGACAGCGGCCGTGCTTGTCGTTCTGGAAGTAGTTCGTGCGCAGCGTGGCCCGGATGACGGTGAGGAACGAGCGCAGGATGCGGTCCTCGTCGAGGGAGGCCACCTGGTCCAGTGCGCCGTTGACCTCCTCCAGGATGCCGTCGGTCAGCTCCCGCCCGGCGTGCTGCCGCTCCGGCGCCATGCGCGCCTCGAAGAGGCTCACCAGCAGCCGGGTGGTGTGCACGTTGGTGCGGAGGGTGTCCTCCATGTACGCCTGGCTGAACTTCGAGCCGGCCTGGCGCAGGTAGCGGGCATACGCGCGCAGCACCATCGCCTGCCGCCACGTCAGCCCGGCGACGGGCACGAGGGCGTTGAGCCCGTCGTCCTCCGCCTCGCCGTTCCACACCGCGGCGAACGTCTCCTGGAAGCGCTCGCGCGCGTCCTCGCCGACCTCCAGGCCGCCGCCGTTCTGCGACGGCGGGAACTGCAGCCCGAAGTCCGACACCCAGGCGTCGGAGCCGTCGGCGCAGCGCAGCACGTACGGCCGCTCCTCGGCGACCTCGACACCGAGGTTGTGCAGCACGGGCAGCACCCGGGTGAGCGAGAACGGCGCGCCCGCCCCGTACACCTTCAGCCGGCGCTCGTTGGGCGCGGCGCCCACCGGCTCGTACAGGCTGAGCGCGAACGTCTCGGTGCCTCCCCGGGAGCTGAGCTTCTCGAAGTGCTGCAGGTCGGAGACGGCGGTGCGGGGGGCGAAGTTCTCCTTGTAGCCCTCGGGGAAGGCGCCGGCGTAGCGGTGGGTCAGCTCGGCGGCGCGCTCCTCGCCGAACTCGGCGATGAGCGCCTCGTTGAAGCCGTCGTTCCAGGAGCGGGAGGCGTCGGCGAGGCGGGTCTCGATGCGGTGGACGTCGGACTCGGTCAGCTCGCGCAGCTCGGTGCCGGGCTGGACGCGGACGACGAAGTGCAGCCGGGACAGGACGGACTCGGTGTTCCATGCGGTGAAGTCGACGGAGGTGCCGCCCAGCTCCTCCTTGAGGATGTCGATCAGGCGCAGCCGCACGGTGGTGGTGTAGCGGTCGCGCGGCAGGTAGACGAGGGCGGAGTAGTAGCGCCCGTACTCCTCCTGCCGCAGGAACAGCCGCAGCCTGCGGCGTTCCTGCAGATACAGCACGCTGGTGACGATGGACTTCAGTTCCCCGACGGGGATCTGGAAGAGTTCGTCGCGCGGATACGTCTCCAGGATCTGCAGCAGGTCGCGGCCGTCGTGGCTGTGGGGCGTGAAGCCCGCGCGGCTGAGGACCTCGGCGACCTTGCGGCGGACGACGGGCACGCGGCGTACGGACTCGGTGTACGCGGCGGAGGAGAACAGGCCGAGGAAGCGCCGCTCGCCGACGACGTTGCCGTCGGCGTCGAACTTCTTCACGCCGACGTAGTCGAGGTAGGCCGGGCGGTGCACGGTGGCGCGGCTGTTGGCCTTGGTGAGCACCAGCATGCGGTGCTCGCGGGCCTTGGCGCGGACGTCGGCCGGCAGCCGGTGGAAGGACTCGGAGGCGGGCTGCGGCTTGCCGTCGTCCTCGGCGTGCGCGGCGTGGGCGGGGTCGGCCCGCAGGATGCCGAGGCCGGTGCCGGGGACGGCGGTCAGCTCCTCGCCGTCGCTGTTGACCGTCAGGTCGTACTCGCGGTAGCCCAGGAAGGTGAAGTGGTCCGCGGCGAGCCAGCGCAGCAGCTCCCGGGCCTCCTCGACCTCCTGCGTGGGCATGTCGTCCGGCAGCGGCTCCTCGTCGAGGTCGTCGGCGATCCGCAGCGCGGAGTCGCGCATCTTCTGCCAGTCCTCGACGGCCTCGCGGGCGTCCGACAGCACCCGCAGCAGGTCGGCGGTGATCTGCTTGAGGTCGCTGCGGTCGGACTCGCGGTCGATCTCGACGTGGATCCACGACTCGATGACGGCGTCGTGCGGCAGGTCCTCCAGACCGCGGGCGTACGGCGGCGCGGCGTTCGGGTCGCGGCCGGCGTCCAGCACCTCCAGCAGGCGGCCGGTGACGTCCCGGCGGACGACGATCTGCGGGTGGATCACCAGGTGGATGCCGCGGCCCTGACGGGACAGCTCGTTGGTGACGGAGTCCACCAGGAACGGCATGTCGTCCGTTACCACCTCCACGACGCTGTGGCTGGACGTCCAGCCGTTCTCCTCGACCGTGGGGGTGTGCACGCGCACGTTGGCGGTGCCCTGCGGGCGGTTCTGGGCCAGGCGGAAGTGGGAGAGCGCCGCGCCGAAGAGGTCGACCGGGTCGCGGCCGAGCAGGTCCTCGGGCGCGGTGTGCAGGTAGTAGCGCTGGAGGTACGCGTCGAGGGTGTCGGGGGCCAATCCCCCCTCACCCGTCCCGTCCACCCGCACGGCGCGCGCGAGCAGCTCGTTCTTGGCTTCATCCAGCTTGGTCTGCATGGTCCTCAGGCTCCTGTCGCGCGCCGTTGCGTGACGGTTCTGGTGGGCCGGGGGGTCTCCCCGGCCCTGCTGACGGCGGGCACGGCGCCGCGGCCCGGATGACTCCGGGCCTCGCGCGGCGGCGTGCCGGAACGGGGAAAGGCGCCGGTCCGCTTCCGGCCATCATCCGGCGGCGGTACCGGTTTCGCCGATCAGCCGTCCCCCGGGTGGTGCCCCCGGCGCCGGCCGACGCCGGGAGGAACGCGGTGGGGGCCCCTCGGGCCCCACCCCCGTCGCCCCGGTGGGATATCGGGCTGATCACGCCCACTAACCTATCTCCTTGGCACCGGGCGGCGTCCACGTCCGAATGTGTACAAACACAGCGCCGGTTCTTTGCCGATCTGCACAGCTTCTCCAGCCTGCAGATGCGGCCTTCACCTGGACTAAAGGCTTCCGTATGGCCCGGAGCAAGGCGGTGTTCACCGGTGGCGAACGTCACCCCCGGGGCGTACGCCCGGTCCGGCCGCGGCTACGCCGCCAGCTCGTCCGCGGCCGCGACCGCCTCCGCCAGGCTGTCCACCACCGGGACGCCCGCGGCCTCCAGGCTGGCCCGGCTGTGCGAACCGCCGGTGTAGAGCACGGCGCGTACGCCCGCGTGCCGCGCGGCCGTGGCGTCGTCCACCGCGTCCCCGATGACGACCGTGCGGGACGGGTCTATGCCCTGCAGCGCGCCGAGGTGGCGCACCATGTGCGTCGTCTTGCCGCCGTCGGACGGGCCGGTGCGGCCGTCGATCCGGACGAAGTGGTCCGCGATGCCGTGCGAGCGCACGATCGGCAGCAGTTGCTCGTGCGGCGCGAGCGAGCACAGCGACTGCGTCTGCCCCGCGGACCGCCGCTGCGCCAGCAGCTCCGCCGCGCCCTCGGCGAGGGCGGCCTCCTCGGCCCGCACCCAGTAGTGCCGGTGGAAGGCCTCGTCCATGACCTCCCACTCCTCGGGCGTCGGCAGCCGGCCCATCAGCCGCTCGTAGAACCGCGGCACCGGGACGCAGTACAGCTCGCGGTAGCGCTCCAGGGTGATCGGGGGCAGGCCCAGCTCGGTGAACGAGGCGTTCGTCGCCTCGATCACCGCGTGGATGTCGTGGAAGAGGGTGCCGTTCCAGTCCCAGACGAGATGTGTACGCACCCCAGAACGGTAACCGGCCGGTGTGACAACCGGGCCGGAAGGCCGCTCAGCCGACGAGGTTCCCGATCTCCTGTACGCCGTACCAGAGCAGTTCGTGGTCCTCCGCGCCGTCGACCGTGAACCGCGCATCCTCGTCGAGGGCACCGCCGGCGTCCGCGGCGCCGAGTGCGGCCACGGCCGCCGCGACGTCGGCCGCCGCGTCGTCCGCGTCCACGTGCACCGCCGCCGCCAGCCTCAGCGGCACCGCCGCGCCGACGCGCACCTCGCCGACCGCGGCGGGGTCGAGCCCGCGGTCGGGGTCGGCCGTCGCGGCGCCGTCGGGCAGCTCCGCGGCGACCACGACCCGCCGCGGCGGGGCGCCGGGGGTGAGCGCCAGCAGCCGCAGCGACGCCTGGGCGGCCCGGGTCAGCGCCGCGTACTCCAGCTCCTCCAGGTTGTCGGAGACGTACCACTCGCGCAGCGCCGGCGTCACGGCGTAGGCCGGCAGCGGCGCCGGGCCCAGCTCGCCGGCCTCGTGCGCCCGTGCCAGGCCGGGCAGGGTCAGGGGGACGTACACGCGCATGGGCGAACTATACGGCCGCGGTCCCCCGTCCGAGTGGGTTGCCCGCGCCCGAGCGCGACGGCGTCGTGTGCGACGGCCGCCGCAGGCGGGGCGGGGGTTCCGGCCGGGGGCCGGACAGCGGGAGTCACCCGGATAGGTGAATCTCGCGGTGCCGCTCGGGAGAGGGCGGCGGGCGTTGCGGGCCGCCGGGAGCCACCGGTAGACCTGCGGGCACCGCGAACCACGCGCATCACGGGGGTGACAGCGTGACGACCACAGACGCCCGGCCGGAGCACCGACCAGAGCACCGGACACCGCACGGGCCGCCGCAGGAGACGCCGGACGAGCCGATCCCGAACGCCGTCCACGAGCCGGCGCACAGCCCCGCGCAGGGGCCCGCGCGGCGGACACCGCAGCCGGCGGCCGCGCGCCCGCGCCGGTCGCGCGGCCGTACGGGCCCGCCGGGCCGCCGCGACACCCGCCGGCCCGACCGCCCGCCCGCGCGCCGCCCGTCCGGGGAGCTGCGGCCGCACGAGTGGTTCGCCGAACGGCTGGTCCTCGCGCTCAGCGGGCAGCGGCCGATGCACTGGCTGCTGGGCCACACCACCGGCCGCGCGTACGACCAACTCGCCGCGTTCGCCGACGCGCTGCCGCTCCGCGCCGGCCCGCGCCCGCAGCTGCGGGCGTGCGGCTACTGCCGGCCGGCGCCGGATGTCATCGAGGCGTTCGCCCGCGTCGCCGTGGGCGACCGGCTGCGGGCGCTGGCCTTCCGGCTGGAGCTGGGCCCGGACCGCCGCTGGCGCTGCGCCGCGGTCGAGGTGGGCCCGCAGGCGGCGGGCCCCCCGGAAACCCCGGGAGCGCCGTACGGAGCCGTGGCGGCCCCGTACGGGTGAGGTGACACGACGGCGGGGCCGGCCCCACGGGACCGGCCCCGCCGTACGGCGTCGTGCTACGGCGTCACTTCTTGCGCCGCTTGCCCTTCGAGCCGCCCTTCTGGGCCCGGCGGCGCTCCGCCCGGGTCCGGCCGCCGCCCGAGCCGCCGGACGTGGCGGCCTTCGCGCCGTCGGTGGCCAGCTCGCCCTCCGCGACGCCGCCCTCGGCGGTCGGCGCGGAGAAGTGCAGCCGGTCGGGGCGCTGCGGCTGGTCGAGGCCCTTGGCGCGGATGGCCGGGGCCGGGGCCGGGACCGCGTCCTGCGGCTCGGCGCCGCCCTCGGCGGGCACCGCGTCCTCCACCGGAACCTCCTCGACCTGCTGCTCGACCTGAACCTCCAGGTTGAACAGGTAGCCGACGGACTCCTCCTTGATGCCGTCCATCATCGCGTTGAACATGTCGAAGCCCTCGCGCTGGAACTCCACCAGCGGGTCCTTCTGCGCCATCGCGCGCAGCTGGATGCCCTCCTGGAGGTAGTCCATCTCGTAGAGGTGCTCGCGCCACTTGCGGTCCAGCACCGACAGCACGACCCGGCGCTCCAGCTCCCGCATGATCTCCGAGCCGAGCTGCTCCTCGCGCTTGTCGTACTGCGCGTGGACGTCCTCCTTGACCATGTCCTCGATGAACTCGGGGGTGATGCCCGCCCGGTCGCCGGCGGCCTCCTCCAGTTCCTCGACCGTCACGGAGACGGGGTAGAGCTGCTTGAAGGCCCGCCACAGCCGGTCCAGGTCCCACTCCTCGGCGAAGCCCTCGACGGTCTCCGCCTGGATGTAGGCGTCGATGGTGTCGTCCATGAAGTGGCGCACCTGCTCGTGCAGGTCCTCACCCTCCAGCACCCGCTTGCGCTCGCCGTAGATGACCTCGCGCTGGCGGTTCATGACCTCGTCGTACTTCAGGACGTTCTTGCGCGTCTCGAAGTTCTGCTGCTCGACCTGCGACTGGGCGGAGGCGATGGCGCGGGTGACCATCTTGTTCTCGATCGGCACGTCGTCCGGCACGTTGGCCATCGACATGACGCGCTCCACCAGCTGCGCCTTGAACAGCCGCATCAGGTCGTCGCCGAGGGAGAGGTAGAAGCGGGACTCGCCGGGGTCGCCCTGGCGGCCGGAGCGGCCGCGCAGCTGGTTGTCGATGCGCCGCGACTCGTGCCGCTCGGTGCCCAGCACGTACAGCCCGCCGAGGTCCTTGACCTCGTTGTACTCGGCCTTGACGGCCTCCTCCGCCTTCTCCAGCGCGGCCGGCAGCGCCGCCGCCCACTGCTCGGAGTGCTCGACCGGGTCCAGGCCCTGCTGGCGCAGGGCGGCCTCGGCGAGGTCGTCGGGGTTGCCGCCGAGCTTGATGTCGGTGCCGCGGCCCGCCATGTTCGTGGCGACGGTGATCGCGCCGCGGCGGCCGGCCTGCGCGACGATCACTGCCTCGCGGTCGTGCTGCTTGGCGTTCAGCACCTCGTGCGGCACGCCGCGCTTGCTGAGCTGCTGCGAGAGGTACTCGGACTTCTCCACCGACGTCGTGCCGACCAGCACCGGCTGGCCCTTCTCGTACTTCTCCGAGATGTCGTCCACGACGGCGGAGAACTTCGCCTCCTCGGTGCGGTAGATCAGGTCGGCCTGGTCCATGCGCGCCAGCGGGCGGTTCGTCGGGATGGGCACCACGCCCAGCTTGTAGATCTGCTGGAACTCGGCCGCCTCGGTCATGGCCGTACCGGTCATGCCGCCGAGCTTGCTGTAGAGCCGGAAGAAGTTCTGCAGGGTGATCGTGGCGAGCGTCTGGTTCTCGTCCTTGATGTCGACGCCCTCTTTGGCCTCGATCGCCTGGTGCATGCCCTCGTTGTAGCGGCGGCCGGCGAGGATACGGCCCGTGTGCTCGTCGACGATCATGACGTCGCCGTTCATGACGACGTAGTCCTTGTCCTTCTTGAACAGTTCCTTGGCCTTGATGGCGTTGTTCAGGTAGCCGACGAGCGGGGTGTTCACCGACTCGTAGAGGTTGTCGATGCCCAGGTAGTTCTCCACCTTGGCGACGCCGGCCTCGTGGATGGCGACGGTCCGCTTCTTCTCGTCCACGTCGTAGTCGCCGGTCTCCTGCTTGCCCAGGCGCGGGTCGCCCGCCTCGCCCCTGGAGAGCCGGGTGACCAGCTTGGCGAAGTCGGCGTACCACTTGGTGGCCTGGTCGGCGGGGCCGGAGATGATCAGCGGGGTGCGGGCCTCGTCGATGAGGATGGAGTCGACCTCGTCGACGATCGCGAAGTTGTGGCCGCGCTGCACCAGCTCGTCCTTCGACCACGCCATGTTGTCGCGCAGGTAGTCGAACCCGAACTCGTTGTTCGTCCCGTAGGTGATGTCGCAGTTGTACTGCTCGCGGCGCTGCGCCGGCGGCATGTTGGCGAGGATGCAGCCGACGGACAGGCCGAGGAAGCGGTGCACGCGGCCCATCCACTCGGAGTCGCGCTGTGCGAGGTAGTCGTTGACCGTGACGATGTGCACACCCTTGCCGGAGATCGCGTTGAGGTACGCGGGCAGGGTGCCGACCAGGGTCTTGCCCTCGCCGGTCTTCATCTCGGCCACGTAGCCCTCGTGCAGCGCCGCGCCGCCCATGATCTGGACGTCGTAGTGCCGCTCCCCGAGGATCCGGTGGGCCGCCTCGCGCACGGTGGCGAACGCCTCGGGCAACAGGTCGTCGAGGGACTCGCCGTCCTCGTACCGCTGCTTGTACTCCTCGGTCAGTGCGCGCAGCTCGGCATCGGAGAGGTCGACGAAGTCCTCTTCGATGGAGTTGACCTGGTCCGCGATGCGGTTGAGCTTGCGCAGGATCTTTCCTTCTCCTGCGCGCATGATCTTTCCGAAGACGGACACTTTGGGCTGGCTCCTTGCCGGTCGGGCCTGGCACGGTCGGGTGCGCTGGTGCGGCCCCTGTCCTCTGGGGCTCCTCTCGGGCCTCGCGGAGCCCACGGCCGCACCGGCCATCGTATGCGAGGACGGGGGTGCCCCGGGAGGTCCAGCCCAGGGACGTTAGGTGCCGTCACCGTACGTGTCAACGTACGGCCCCCGCGGAAAGTGCCGCGGCGCCCCGCCCGCGCCTCGTCCGGCCCCGTCCTGCCCCGTCCGGCGGCGGCCGGCGGCCGGGCGGGGCGGTGCCGCGGCGGGGCCGGAGACGACGGGAAAAGCCGTGGCGGGGGCGGGAGCCGGAGGCGGAGAATCCGTGGATGGAACCCGTCACCCTGGACACCGACCGCCTGCTGCTGCGCCCCATGGAGGCCGGCGACGTCGACGCCGTGCTCGCCGCCTGCCAGGACCCCGGCATCCAGCGCTGGACGCGCGTCCCCTCGCCGTACGGGCGCGCACACGCGGAGGACTTCGTCCTCAAGACCTGCCCCGCCGGCTGGCGCGAGGACGCCCAGTACAACTTCGGCGTCTTCACCCGCGACGGCGGCGCCCTGGTGGGTTCGATGGGGCTCGTCGGCTTCACCCCGTCGCGGCACGCGGAGCGCGTCGCGGAGCTGGGTTACTGGACGGCGCCGGAGCAGCGGCGGCGCGGCTACACCGCGGAGGCGGCGGGGGCCGTGGTGCGGTGGGCGTTCACGGAGGTCGGCATCGACCGGGTGGAGTGGTTCGCCGAGGTCGGCAACGAGCCGTCGCGGGCGGTGGCGCTCCGGGTGGGGTTCACGATGGAGGGCACGCTGCGCTCGTGGTTCGTCAACCACGGCACGCGGCGGGACGCCTGGGTGGCGTCGCTGCTGCCCTCGGACGTGGGGCTGCGCTCGCGGCTGCCGTACCTGCCGCCGCCGTCGCGGTGAGTGTCCGACGGTGCACCGGGAGTGCGACGGTGCTGCCGGCGCCGCCGATGCCGCCGGCGCCGCCCGCCCGGCACGCTCCTCGCCACGGGGGTTGTCAGAGGCAGGCCCTACGCTCGCCGGCATGACCACGAAAGTGTCTCTCTCCGCCGACGACGCCCGCCGTATCGTCCTGCGCGCCCAGGGGCTGCTCGGCGCGCCCGACCGCCGGGCCGGCACCCGCGGGGTGCTGCGGCGGCTGGGCGCGGTGCAGCTGGACACGATCTCGGTGCTCGCCCGGTCCCACGAGCTGGTGCCGTACGCGCGCCTGGGCGCGGTCGGCCGCGAGGCGGTGGAATCGGCGTACTGGTCGGGAACGGCCGCCTTCGAGTACTGGTCGCATGCCGCCTGCATCCTGCCCATGGAGGAGTGGCCGCTGTTCGCCTTCCGCCGCCGGAAGAACCGCGCCCGCGGCTACCGCTGGCACCGGTTGCGGGACCCGCAGGGCTCCCGCGCCGCCGTCATCGAGCGGCTGCGCGGCGACGGCCCGCTGACCTCCACGGACCTGGGCGGGGCGAAGAACGGCGGCCCGTGGTGGGACTGGTCGGAGACGAAGATCGCGGTGGAGACCCTGCTGGACGCCGGCGAGGTGGTCGTCACGGCCCGGCGCGGCTGGAAGCGGGTGTACGACCTGGCCGAGCGCGCGATCCCGGACGGCCTGTTCCACGACGACCTGCCGGACGAGGAGTGCCTGCGCCGGCTCGTCGGCCAGGCGGGCCGCGCCCTGGGCGTGGGCACGCGCGCGGACCTGGCTGATTATCACCGTCTCAAGGGCGAGCAGGTCGCCGCGGTCGTGGGGGACACCGAGCTGGTCGAGGTGGAGGTCGAGGGCTGGGGCAAGCCGGCCTGGGCCGACCCGGAGGCGCTGGCGGCCGCCCCGCGGGGGCGGCACAGGACGACGCTGCTGTCCCCGTTCGACTCCCTGGTCTGGGACCGCCCGCGGACGGAGCGGATCTTCGGGATGACGCACCGGCTGGAGGCGTACGTGCCGAAGCCCAAGCGGATACACGGCTATTTCGCCATGCCGGTGCTCGCCGGCGGGAAGCTCGTCGGCCGGGTCGACCCGGGCCGCGAGGGCAGCACCCTCGTCGCCCGCCAGGTCACCCTGGGCGCCGACCGGCCGGTCGGGGTGACGCCGGCGAAGGCCGTGGAGCCGACGGCCGCGGCGCTGGCGGAGGCGGCGAGCTGGGTGGGCGCGCGGACGGTGCGGGTGGAGCGGGTCAGCCCGCCGGAGCTGCACACGCCGCTCGCCCGGGCGGCGGAGAAGGCCGTGGCCGCGGGCTGACCGGCCGCCGGGCCGGCGCAGCCCCGCGGCGGGCGCTCCCGCGGGGCGTCAGCGGATTTCGAGGATCTTCTCGCGCATCGCGTAGACGACGGCTTCCATCCGGGAGTGCAGCTGCAGCTTCTCCAGGATGTTGCGCACGTGGTTCTTCACCGTGTTTTCGCTGATGAACAGCTCTTTGGCGATGTCGCGGTTGTTCATGCCGGTGGCCACCAGCTTGAGCACCTCCAGCTCCCGGTCGGTCAGCCGCGGCGCGGGCACGAGGCGCCGCTCGTCGGTGCGCTGGATCATCGACTTGAACTCGGTCAGCAGCTTCGACGCCATCGAGGGGCTGATCTGCGACTGCCCGTCGGCCACGGCGCGGATCGCGGTGGAGACCTCGTCGGTGGAGATCTCCTTGAGCAGATAGCCGGTCGCGCCCGCCTTGATCGCGTCGTAGAGGTCGGCTTCCTCGTCGCTGATCGTCAGCATGATGATCTTTGCGCTGGGGGCGACTTCCTTGATGGACGTGCACGCCTCAATGCCGGTGCGCCGGGGCATCCGGATGTCCATCAGCACGATGTCGGGAAGGAGGTCGGCGGCCTTGTCCACGGCCTCGGCGCCGTCCCCGGCCTCACCGACGACCTGGATGTCCTCCTCCTGGGCGAGAACGATCTCCAAGCCGCGGCGGAAAAGCTCATGGTCGTCCACGACGAGGACGCGGATCGGCTCCTCGCGGGGACCGACCGCCGTCTTCGGCTCACCCGCTCCGCTCAGCTCGAACTCCGCCACGCTTGCCCCCAGGCACCGACTCTGCCGTGCGCGCACATGATTTCACGACCGGGCGGCGGGGTAACGCCCCCGCCGCCCGCGTACCGTCGCCTTTCAGCCGCCCAGAGCGTCTCCCGCACCGTCCGGCATCGACTCCTCGATCGGATAAGGATCGAGGTGGATCACGCCGTAGTCATATGCGTGCCTGCGGTAGACCACGCTGGGCAGCTTTTTGTCGGAGTCGACGAAGAGATAGAAGTCGTGCCCGACGAGTTCCATCTCGTACAGCGCCTGGTCGAGCGTCATGGGCGGGGCGGCGTGGGTTTTCTCCCGCACCACCAGCGGGCCGTCGCCGTCCACTTCCAGCGGTCCCCGCCGATGAATCCGAGAGCCGTTCTGCCGCGGCTCGCTCTCCCCCGTCATCTCCATGGACGGGGTCGTCAGCTCCCCGTTGTCCGTGAGCTGGGCCGCGTGCGCGACGACCGCGCCCACCTCGGCCGCGGTGCGCCGGGCCTTGCCCGGCCGCCTGGTCTTGCGCTTGTCGTGCTGCTTGCGCAGCCTCGCCTCCAGCTTGGCCGTCGCCAGGTCGAGGGCTGCGTACGGGTCGGCCGCGGCCGCCTCCGCGCGGACCACGGGCCCCCGGGAGTGCACCGTGATCTCCACCCGGTCGCAGCGGTCGGCCAGCCGCGGGTTGTGTTCCTTGGACACCTCGACGTCGAGGCTGATCACCTTGCCGTCGAACTTCTGGATCTTGTCCAGCTTCAGCTTCTCGGCCACATGCCGACGAAACCTCTCGGGAACCTCGGTCTTGCGGCCTTTGACGACGATGTCCACGCAGAACTCCGTTCTGGAACGGCTCCGCGTACCGCTGAGCTGACGGTCGAAGCCGGTCCCTTGGTGCGCTGGGCCCCGGTGGTTTGCCGGAGCTCGGGGTTCTCTGCCGCCGGCCCCTCCGCGGAGGGACCGGTTTCACCTCCTCCTCCCCCACCGACAAGATCGACACCCCATCGGATGCGGCGGATTCGGCCCGTCCGCCGCCTTCGCAGCCTCCTCACAATCGAACATAGCTCGCCTCAGATGCCGCGGCACCCCCTGAGGCCTGGATGATCCGATCCGGTTGGTGTACCTCTTTCCTACCTGCACAAACGTAAGATCGCGGTCAAGGGAGCGCGCACGCGCGGCCTGCTTCGAACGCGTCCCGCGGCGCGGCGACGACCGCCGCCGCGAGCGCGTCCCCGGCGCCTGCCGCACGCACGGCCCGCGCTGCCTCGGCGAGTGACGCCCCGGTCGTCAGTACGTCGTCCACCAGCACGACCCGGCACCCCGGCGCCCGCAGCCGCGGCGCCCCGCCGCGAACCGCCTCCAGCGCCCCGCGGACGTTCCGCCGCCGCGCCGCGGCGCTCAGACCCGCCTGATCCGCCACCGCCCGCCGCTGCCGCAGCACGGGCAGCAGCTCCACCCGTATCCCGCGCCGCCGCAGCCGCTCCGCGGCGACCAGGGCGATGCGCCGCACCGGATCGTGCCCCCGCCGCACCACGGCCGCGCGCGCCGACGGCACGGGCACGAGGAAGACGCGCCCGCCGTCCGGCTCCCGGAACCGCTCCCGGGGCCGCGCCCGCGGCGGCGCCCCGCCCCGCGGTCCGCCGCCACCCGGCCGGCCGCGCGGAGTCCGGCCGGCCGCGGCCGCCCGCACACCTGCGGCCAGGGCCACGCCCAGCGGGCGGGCCAGGCGCAGCGCACCCCGTTCCTTGTGCGCCAGCAGCGCCGTCCGGACCGCGTCCGCGTACGCCGCAGCCGCATACACCGCGGGCAGCCCCGCGGGCCGGGGCCGGGGCGTCACCCGCCGCACCGCCCCCGCCGTCAGCTCCGCGGCGCACCCCGCACACAACGCCCCAGCGCCCCGTACCGCCCCGCATCCCGCGCAGCCGGCCGCCAGCAACAACCCCGTCAGTTCCCGCCCTGTCCCCCGCATACGTCCACCATGCCGGGGCCCACCGACACCCGCGACCCCCCTGTGGACAGCCCTCCGTATGTGGAAAACCCGAGCGCAGTCCAGGCATACGGCCCCCTGCGGCCAGGCCCGGGAGCAGCCAGCCCCGGCGGTCGAACCCTGCGGTCAGGCCCCGGCCCGGGCGCCCCGGAGTGCAGACCCGTGCCGGCCGTGTCCGCCGGGCCGGACCCCGACGCCGCCTACCCCGGATACACCGGGGCCGTGCCCGCCTTCCCGCCCACCACGGCCTTCCAGTACCCGTTCTGCGGCAGCCGCACGATCCCCTCCTCCGTCGCCGCCACCATCGGGTTCGTCGGGTCCTCCGTCGCCGCCACCGCGGTCACACCGGTCAGCCCCTGCCCCAGCTCCGCCGTCGGCGGCACCGACCCGTCCGTCGACACCAGCCGCATCTGCTGCACGCCCTCGGTCTCCCGGCCCACGACCACGAGCCGGCTCTCGCCCGCCCACGACACGGCCCGCACGTCCTCCAGCGGCCCCGTGTCGCGCAGTTGCGCCACCACCGGCGCCCCCTCGTCCACCGACACCGCGCCCAGCACCAGCCGGCTCTCCGACCCCTCGCTGACGACCAGCGCTATCCGCGCCCCCTCCGCGGACATCCGCAGCGCCTCGATGCGCCCCTCCAGCCCGGTGAGGTCTATGCGCACGGGGTCGCCCTTGCCGTTCGCGATCCAGTACAGCCGCGACTCGTCGCCGACTCGGTCCGCCACCCACAGGTCGCCGAGGCCGTCCCAGCTCGGGGCGGTGAGCCCGTCGCCGCGGCCGGCCTGCTCCGCGGTGGCGTCGCTGGTCAGCAGCGGGTCGCCCAGCTCGGACGACTCGTCCAGCGACGACACGTACAACTCCCGCCCGTCGGCCGTCACCCCGGCCGCCTTGTTCTCCGAGCGGGACACCGCCGCCGACCCGATCGCCGGCTCGCCGTCGCCGAGCGGACTGATCACCGTCGCGGGCCCGGCCTCGCCCGCTTCCGGCCCCGGGGTGGTCCGCACCAGCCGGTGCTTGGAGTCGATGAAGTACAGCGACTCGGGGTCGCCCGCCGGCCCGTCCGGCGCGTACCGCTCGCCGGCCGCCGCGCTCAGTTCGCAGAGCTTGGCGTCCCGGGCGGTCACCAGCTGCACGTTGTCGACGCGTACGCCGTCCTGGCTCTGCGCGGTGTGCAGCACCTGCGCGGCCATCCGCTCGCACGTGTGCAGCCCCGGTTTCGTCCGCAGCGCGAGCCGCACCCGCAGCGTGCCCTCCTCGTCGACCTTCAGCTGCTGGTTCCGCGCCAGCTGCGTGCGCTCCGGGAACGTCGTCTGCGTCACCGCGCCGATCAGCCCGCCCGGCCCGTCGAGCAGTGTGCGCACCGCGTCCGTGACGGGGTCGATCCGCCGCCGTACGTAGACGGGGTCGGCGACGAGCGTGTCCCTGCTGCGCGCCGTGAAGTGGTACGTGCTGGCCGGCTGGAAGGTCCGCTCGAAGTCCGCCCGGCTGATCACCAGCCCGCGCGGCGGGTCGGCGATCCGCCACTCGCCGGACTTGCGCACCTTCGACAGCTCGATGTTCAGGCTGTACGGACGCTCGTCCGGCGAGTACGTGCCCGCCTCGTTGAGCCGCGCGACCTTGTCGCCGCGCAGCTGGACGACCGCCGTGCTCACCCTGGCGCCGTTCACCGGCTTGGGCCCGGCCGCCGGGCCCCCTATGACCTCGGGCGCCTCGGCGAGCACCGTCGTCTCGCCCGGCGACCAGTCACGCGCCTTCTTCGTCAGATAGGCCTTCGCGACGGTGGCGTAGTCGTCGCTGCGCAGCGCCTCCAGGAAGTCGGACACGATGCGCTGCGGGCTGGCCCCGGGCTCGGGCGGTTCGGCGTAGGTACGCGCGCGTGGATCCTCACGCTGTTCGGACAGCGGCACCTGGTGCACGCCCCCGCTGTCGGGCATGGAGGCGCAGCCGGTGAGGAGCAGGAAGCCCGCGAGCAGGGCGGCGGTGGCGTAAGGGCGCGTACGGGCCGCCGCCGGGCGCCCCCGCCCGCGTACCGCCGTCGTCGTCCGCCCCGTACGGCTAGCCGCGGCCACCGCGCTCCCCCTCACTGCCGACCTCGGCGCCGACCTCACCGCCAGCCTCACCGCCGCCCTCGCCCCCCTCGGAGCCGTCCTCGGCGCGGCGTCCGGACGTCCCGTCCGGCGCATCCGCGCCCTCGCCGTGCGCCGCCGCCTCGTCCGCGGCCCCCGCATACCCGCTGACCCGCCGCCCGCTGCCCGGCAGCGCCGTCGGGTCCGCCTCCGCCCGCGCCGCGGGCCGCGGCGCCGCCGCACGCGCGGCGGCGCCCGCTCCACGCCCGCCCTGCGCCGGTACGGTGCCCAGCAGCTCCCCGCCCGCCGCCTTGCCGGCCGGCGCCACGGTCACCGCACCCGGCTCCGGTGCGGCCCGCGCCGCGCGCCGCGCCCGCGAGTCGTCCGGCTCCAGCGGTACCGGCGAGCCGTGCAGCGGCTCCCCGCCCCGCCGCGGCAGCGTCAGCCGGAACTGCGACCCGCCGCCCGGCTCTCCCCAGGCCTGCAGCCAGCCGCCGTGCAGCCGGGCGTCCTCCAGGGAGATGGACAGCCCCAGGCCGGTCCCGCCGGTCGTACGGGCCCGGGCCGGGTCGGCGCGCCAGAAGCGGTTGAACACCCGCGTCGCCTCGCCGGGCTTCAGCCCCACCCCGTAGTCGCGGACCGCCACCGCCACCGCGGTCTCGGACGCGCCGAGGCGGACTACGACGTCGCGGCCCTCGCCGTGCTCGACGGCGTTGACGACCAGGTTCCGCAGGACCCGCTCCACGCGCCGCGCGTCGACCTCCGCGAGCACCGGCTGCCCGTCGCCCCGTACGAGCAGCCGTCCGCCCTTGGCGTCCGCGAGCATCTGCGCACCCCCCACCACGCGCCGCACGATCTCCCGCAGGTCGACGGACTCGGCGTCCAGCGCCGCGGCACCCGCGTCGAAGCGGCTGATCTCCAGCAGGTCGGAGAGCAGCGACTCGAACCGGTCCAGCTGCTCAATCAGCAGCTCGGCGGAGCGGGCGGTGACCGGGTCGAAGTCCTCGCGCCCCTCGTGGATCACGTCCGCGGCCATGCGCACCGTCGTCAACGGGGTGCGCAGCTCATGCGAGACGTCGGAGACGAAGCGGCGCTGCATCCGCGACAGCTCCTCCAGCTGCTGGATCTTCACCTGGAGGTTCTGCGCCATCTTGTTGAACGAGTGACCCAACCGGGCGATGTCGTCCTCGCCGCTGACCTTCATCCGCTCCTGCAGCCGCCCCGCGGCCAGCCGCTCGGCGATGCCGGCCGCCATCCGCACGGGCGTGACGACCTGCCGTACGACGAGCCAGGCGATGGCGCCGAGCAGCACCACCACGAACACGCCGGCCGTCGCCAGGGTGCCCTTCACCAGGCTCAGCGTCTTCTCTTCCTGCGTGAAGGGAAACACGAAGTACAGCTGGTAAGGATTGTTGTTCGGGTCGTTCAGCCGCTTGCCGATGATCAGCGACGGCTCGCTCTCGCCCGAGCCCCGGTTCCAGACGCGGGCGTACTGCTCGTAGATCCCGGATCCGCCGCCGCGGTCGACCTTCTCCCGCAGATCCGCCGGGATGCTCTCCACCGGCGTGTCGTCCGAGACCAGCGAGCCCCGCGGATTGTCGGTCGAACCGGTGGCCTGGTTGTCCACGCTGGAACTCATCACCAGCACGGACACCAGCCCCTGCCCGCTGCCCATCAGCTGCTCGACGAGGTCGGCCCGCCACTCCGCGGAGTTCACGGCGGCCGTGGCCTCGCCGCTGCTGCCGGGCTCCTCCGCGGCGGCGCGGATCTCCGCCTGCGCGAAGCCGCTCTGCGCCTGCACGTGCGCGGCGCCGAGCTTCGCCTCCAGCAGCCCGTTGCGCACCTGCCCGATGACGACGATGCCGAGCAGCACGACGACGCCCAGCGACATCAGCAGGGTGGTGGCCACCACCCGCAGCTGGATGCTCCGCCGGTAGAGCCTGGTCGCGATGTGCAACGGGCGGCGCACCCAGCGCACGCACAGCCGGACAAACGGCTGCACCGGCCCACCGGGCACGCCCTCCCGCGGCAGCACGCGGAACACGTCAGCTCGGTCCCGCCTTGTAGCCGACGCCGCGGACGGTCACCACGATCTCCGGCTTCTCCGGGTCCTTCTCGACCTTCGAGCGCAGCCGCTGCACGTGGACGTTCACCAGACGCGTGTCGGCGGCGTGCCGATAACCCCAGACCTGCTCCAGCAGCACCTCGCGGGTGAAGACCTGCCACGGCTTGCGCGCCAGCGCCACCAGCAGGTCGAACTCCAGCGGCGTCAGCGCGATCGGCTCACCGCCGCGCTTCACCGAGTGCCCGGCGACGTCGATCACCAGATCGCCGATCGCCAGCTGCTCCGGCACCGGCTCCTCCGACCGGCGCAGCCGGGCCCGGATCCGGGCCACCAGCTCCTTGGGCTTGAACGGTTTGACGATGTAGTCGTCGGCCCCGGACTCCAGACCCACGACGACGTCCACGGTGTCGGTCTTCGCCGTCAGCATGACGATCGGCACACCGGACTCCGCCCTGATCAGGCGGCAGACCTCGATGCCGTCCCGGCCGGGCAGCATGAGGTCGAGCAGCACCAGGTCGGGCTTCGACTCGCGGAACGCGGCAAGCGCCTTGTCACCGTCCGATACGAACGACGGTTCGAAGCCTTCCCCGCGCAGCACGATGCCGAGCATCTCGGCCAGTGCGGTGTCGTCGTCGACGACGAGAACGCGTCCTTTCATGACGACATCATCCCATTTACACATCCCATACAGAGAATCCCGTGTCCCAGGTCACGCCCCGGCCACCGCCGCGACGCACCTCTTCCCCTGACGATCACCGCGGTCAACGCCCGCACAGCTCCGCGAGCGCATCCCCCGTCACCGGCGAGACCACCCCGCGCTCCGTGACCAGAGCCGTGACCAGCTCCGGCGGGGTGACATCGAAGGCCGGGTTGTACGCCTCCGCCCCCACGGGGGCGACCGCGTACGGCACCGCGGCCCCTGCCGAACGAGACCCGGCGGCGTGGGGCACGGAGAACTCCGTGACCTCGCCCCCGGCCCGCTGCTCCACCTCGATGGCCGAGCCGTCCGGTGTACCGGAGTCCACCGTCGTCGTAGGCGCGACGACGAGGAACGGAACCCGATGGTAGCGGGCCAGCACCGCCAGCGGATACGTCCCGACCTTGTTGGCCACCGACCCGTCCGCCGCGATCCGGTCCGCGCCCAGGATCACAGCGTCCACCTGACCGTTCGCGAACAGCGACCCGGCGGCGTTGTCCGTCAGCAGCGTGTACGGCACGCCGGCCCGCGCCGCCTCGTACGCGGTCAGCCGCGCCCCCTGCAGAAGGGGCCGGGTCTCGTCCACCCACAGCCGCCGCAGCTCCCCGGAGCGCTGCGCCGCCCGCACCACCGCGAACGCGGTACCGCCGCCGCCGGACACCAGCGCCCCGGTGTTGCAGTGCGTGAGCAGCCGGTAGCCACCGCCGGGCAGCAGCTCACCGAGGAGCCTCAGCCCGTGCTCGGCCATCCGCGCACTGCCCCGCGCATCGTCCGCATGCAACCCCCGCGCCTCGGCCAGCGCGGCAGCGGCACCGCCGCCCCCGGCCCTGCCGCCGGCATGAAAAGCGGCCTGCGCCCTCCGTACGCCGTACGCCAGGTTCACCGCGGTCGGCCGCGCCCCGGCCAGCAGCTCGGCGGCCTCGTCGACGTCGTCACCCCGCGCGGCGGCGAGCGCGACGCCGTACGCCCCGGCAATACCGAGCAGCGGCGCCCCCCGGACGGCAAGCGTCTGAATCGCCCGCACCAACGCCGGCGCGTCGGCACAGACCAACTCCACCTCGTCCACGGGCAGTCGCGTCTGGTCCAGCAGGACGATCGCGGGACCGCCCTCCCCGGCGCCCGACGGCTCTTCCCAACGAAGCGCGACTATCTCCTCGGCCATTGCCCCAGTCTGCAAGGCCCCGGAAAATGACTCAACCCCCGGACGGTGTCCGGGGGTTGAGTACCAAAGATTGTTCGGCGGTGACCTACTCTCCCACACGGTCCCCCGTGCAGTACCATCGGCGCGGTCGGGCTTAGCTTCCGGGTTCGGAATGAGACCGGGCGTTTCCCCAACGCTATGACCACCGAAACACCATGAAACACACAACACA
>AZWL01000013.1 GCA_000514715.1 Streptomyces sp. CNH099
TCAACCCCGCAGCACAGAACCCCGGAAAAAAGAAAGGGTGGAACATCCACCTCACGGCCGGTCATGCAACTGGTCCCTCCAGAAATGGCAGGCGCTGCCCCGCCCGGCGAGAGGGCGCCCCGCGTCGTCGGTCACCTCGTACAGCGGGGGCCGGTCGGTCCGGCAGACGTCCTGGGCGCGCGGGCAGCGGGGGTGGAAGGGGCAGCCCGGGGGGATCGCGAGGAGGCTGGGCGGGGTGCCGCGGATGGCGCTCAGCTCCAGGCCCTTCTGGTCCAGCCGCGGGATGGAGTCCAGCAGCCCGCGGGTGTACGGGTGGGCCGGCGCCTTGTAGAGGTCGTGCACGGGCGCCGTCTCCATGATCCGGCCCGCGTACATCACCGCGATCTTGTCGGCGACGTCCGCGACCACGCCCAGGTCGTGGGTGATGAGGATGAGCCCCATCCCCGTCTCCTCGCGCAGCTCCGCCAGCAGGTCCATCACCTGCGCCTGCACGGTGACGTCGAGGGCCGTCGTCGGCTCGTCCGCGATGATCAGCTCCGGGCCCAGCGCCAGCGCCATCGCGATCATGATGCGCTGCCGCATGCCGCCGGAGAACTGGTGCGGATAGTCGTTCACGCGCGCCCGGGCGGCCGGGATCCGGACCCGCTCCATCAGTTCGATGGCCGCGGCCCTGGCCGCCGTCCGGCGCGCGCCGCGGTGGACGCGGAACATCTCGCCCAGCTGGAAGCCCACGCTCAGCACCGGGTTGAGCGACGACAGCGCGTCCTGGAAGATCATCGCCATCCGCTCGCCGCGCACCCGGCGGCGCGCCTCGCGGCCCAGCGTCAGCAGGTCCTCGCCCTGGAAGAGCACCTGCCCGCCGGTGACGAACCCGGGCGGCGAGTCGAGAATGCCCATGACGGCCTGCGCGGTGACGGACTTGCCCGAGCCGGACTCGCCGAGCACCGCCAGCGTCTCGCCCGCCTCGACGCCGTACGAGACGCCGTTGACGGCCCTCGCCACCCCTTCCCGGGTGCGGAACTCCACCGTCAGGTCGCGGACGTCGAGCAGCGCGGTCACGGGCACCTCACCTGAGCTTCGGGTCGAGCGCGTCGCGCACCGAGTCGCCGAGCATGATGAACGCCAGCACGGTCAGGCTCAGCGCCCCGGCCGGCCAGAGCAGGGCGTGCGGCGCGTTGCGGATCTGCTGGGAGGCGGTGGAGATGTCGCCGCCCCAGGAGATCGTCGGCGGCTTCAGGCCGACGCCGAGGAACGACAGGGTCGCCTCCAGCGCCACGTACGTGCCGAGCGCGATGGTGGCGACGACGATGATCGGCGCGACCGCGTTGGGCAGCACGTGCCGCAGCATGATGCGGCCGGTGGAGGCGCCGAGGGTGCGGGCGGCCTGCACGTAGTCGTTCTGCTTGGCCGTGATGACCGAGCCGCGCGCGATCCGCGCCACCTGCGGCCAGCCCAGCAGCACGATCAGCCCGATCACCGGCCAGACGGAGCCGCTCTTGATCACGGAGAGGAAGACCAGGCCGCCCAGCAGCATCGGGATGCCGAAGAACACCTCGGTGAGCCGGGACAGGACGGCGTCGCCCCAGCCGCCGAAGTAGCCGGCGAGGCCGCCGAGGACGGTGCCGAGGAGGGCGGCGCCGAGGGTCGCCAGGGTGCAGACGGTCAGCGACGCGCGGGCGCCGTAGACGGTGCGGTTGTAGACGTCGCAGCCCTGGCTGTCGAAGCCGAAGGGGTGGCCGGACTCGGCGCCGAGGTTGCGCTTGGCGATGTCGCAGTTGTACGGGCTGCCGCTGGCCACCACGCTGGGCCACAGGGAGATGAAGATCAGGAAGAGGATGAGCAGCCCGGAGACGACGAAGACGGGGTTGCGGCGCAGGTCGTGCCAGGCGTCGGACCACAGGCTGCGGGCCGGCTGGTCCGTGGCGGCGGTGCCGTCGTGCTCGGCCTGCAGGACGTCGCTGCCGGGCAGCGTCTCCGCCTCCTGGGTCGCGAAGTCCGCCCGCTGCTTCTCCTCGTAGCGCTCAGGCATAGCGGATCCTGGGGTCGAGCACCGCGTACAACACGTCCACCAGCAGGTTCGCGAGCAGATAGACGATGACGAGGACGGTCACGAAGCCGACGACCGTGGGGGCGTTCTGCCGCAGGACGCCCTGCCAGAGCTGGTAGCCGACGCCCTGGATGTTGAAGATCCGCTCGGTGACGATGGCGCCGCCCATGAGGTTGCCGATGTCGATGCCGAGGAAGGTCACGACGGGGATGAGGGAGTTGCGCAGCAGGTGGCGCACCGTGATGCGGCGGCGCGGCAGGCCCTTGGCGACGGCGGTGCGGACGTAGTCGGCGCGGGCGTTCTCGGCCACGGAGGTACGGGTCAGCCGCGTGGTGTACGCGAGCGACACCAGCGCCAGCACCACCGCCGGCAGGACCAGTTCGTTCCAGGGCGCCTCGGACGACACGGCGGGCTTGACCCAGCCCCACTTGACGCCGAGCAGGTACTGCAGCACGTAGCCGGTGACGAACGTGGGGACGGAGATGACCACCAGCGTGACGAACAGCACGCCGGTGTCCACCGCCCGGCCGCGCCTGAGCCCGGAGACCACGCCGAGGGCGACGCCGATGACCATCTCGAAGAGCACGGCGAGCAGGGCGAGGCGGACGGTGATCGGCCACGCGTTGCGCATCAGGTCGAGCACCGGCTGGCCGTTGAACGCACGGCCGAAGTCGCCGGTGAAGATGTTGCCCATGTAGAGCACGTATTGCTGCCACAGGGGCTTGTCGAGGTTGAGGTCCCGGCGGATCTGCGCCGCGGTCGCCGGGTCGGGCGCCCGGTCGCCGAACATGGCGGCGACGGGGTCGCCGAGCGCGTACACCATGAAGAAGATCAGGAACGTCGTGCCGATGAACACCGGGATCATCTGCAGCAGCCGCCGGATCACGTAGCGGCCCATGGGCGCCCCTCCTCTCCTCGCGTGTCCGCTCCCTCCTCGCCGCGGCTAGTCGACCCGGATCGCCGGGTAGTTCGGCACGCTGAAGGGGTCGAGCATGACGTCGGAGACCCGGTCGGAGTGGCCGGCGATGCCGTTCTGGTACCACAGCGGGATCGCCGGCACGTCCTCGGCGAGCAGCCGCTCCGCGTCCTTGTACTTCTCGACGGCCGCGGCGGTGTCCTCGGCGGCGTTGGCCTGGTCGACGAGGTCGTCGAACTTCTTGTTGCTGTACTCGCCGTCGTTGGAGGACGCGCCGGTGTAGTACGTGGGCGCGAGGAAGTTCTCGATCAGCGGGTAGTCCATCTGCCAGCCGGAGCGGAACGGGCCCGTGAACTCCCGGTCCACGACCTGGGAGCGGAAGTCCGCGAAGGTGCCGACCGGGTTGACGACGCAGGCGTTCTCCTTGTCCAGCGTCTTGTTGATGCTGTTGCAGACCGCGTCCATCCACTCCTTGTGGGAGCCGGTGTCGACGTTGGAGGAGATCGTCAGCCTGCCGCCGGGGAAGCCGCCGGCGTCCTCGATCAGCTTCCGGGCCTGCTTCGGGTCGTACTCGCACAGGTCGCCGCAGATCGTGTCGTCGAAGCCGCCCTTCTCGCCGATGACCGGGGAGGTCCAGTCCTTGGCGGGGATGCGGGTGTCGTTGTAGATCTGCTCGGTGATCGCCTCGCGGTCGATCGCCATGGAGACGCCGCGGCGCAGGTCGGCCTTGTCGTCGCCGCCCCAGCCCTTGTCGTAGAGCGGGAAGGCGAGGGTCTGGATGATGCCGGCCTCCTGGTTGATGAAGCGGTCGCCGAGGTCGCTCTCGGCGTTGGCGAGCTGGCCGGCGGGCAGTTCGTCGGAGACGTCGAGGTTGCCGGCCTGCAGGTCGGTGTAGGCCGTGTTCTGGTCGGTGTAGACCTTCAGCTCGATGCCGTCGTTCTGGGGCTTGTCGTCGCCCTTGTACTTCTCGTTCCTGACGAGCTTCATGGACGAGCCCTTGGAGTACGAGTCGATCTTGTACGGGCCGTTGCCGATGGGCTTGTCGAGGTACGCGTCGTGGTTGTCGAAGAACGCCTGCGGGAGCGGCGCGAAGGCCGGGTAGCCGAGGGTGTCGGGCCAGATGGACAGCTTCTGCGACAGCTTGACGGTGAACGTCCGGTCGTCGACGACCTTCAGCCCGGAGAGCTTCTGCGCGCTCGGCTGGGCGCCCGCGTCGGTCGGATGGACCTCGTCGTAGCCGTCGATGTACCTGAAGAAGCTGCTGTTGACCTGCTGGTTCTTGATGTTGGCGGCGTAGTTCCAGGCGTCCACGAAGGACTTGGAGGTGACCGGCTCGCCGTTGCTGAACCGGTGGCCCTTCTTGACCTTGACGGTCCAGTTCTGCTGGTCGTCGCTCTCGATGGACTCGGCGAGCATGTTCTGCGGCTCGGCGGTCTCCGGGTCGTACACGACCAGCCCGCGGGTGATGAGCTTGAGGACCTTGCCGCCCTGGACCTCGTTGACGTTCGCCGGCTCCAGCGGGTTCTGCGGGTCGCCCCACTGCGCGGTGACGATGTCGTCGCCGCCGTCGCCCGACGAACCGCCGCCGTCGCCGCTGTCGCTGCCGCAGCCGGTCGCGGCGAGCGCGGCGCAGACGACGCAGGCGGTCCACGAGGCGCGCGTGGCTCGGCGCATGGCTGCCTCCCAAGATCCCAAGTGTCACTTAAGTGACATAAGACCCCATAAGAGAATCCCGCGCTTCCGGTGGCACGCCATCGGGTGACCACAACCCCCCGGATGGCCCGAGCCGCGCGCCGGCCGGGACGGCACCGTCCTCAGGCCCCCACGCGCTCGCGGCCGTCCAGCACCGGGTTCGGCGTGGGCTCACCGTCCCGGCAGAACCCGGCGACACGCCCCCCGCGCCGAAGCCACCGGCCCCCTCCCACCGCGCCCGCCGCAGGCGTTACGCGTGCTTCGCCCGCGAGGCCGCCCGCGCGCGCTCGCGGCCGTCCAGCACCACCTTGCGGATCCGCACCGTGTCCGGCGTGACCTCCACGCACTCGCCGTCGCGGCAGAACTCCAGCGACTGCTCCAGCGACAGCTTCCGCGGCGGGACGATCGACTCGGCGATGTCCGCCGTGGAGGACCGGACGTTGCTGAGCTTCTTCTCCTTGGTGATGTTGACGTCCATGTCGTCGGAGCGGGAGTTCTCCCCGACGATCATGCCCTCGTACACCTCCGTGCCCGGCTCCACGAACAGCGTCCCGCGCTCCTGCAGGTTCGTCATCGCGAACGCCGTCACCACGCCCGTCCGGTCCGCGACCAGCGAGCCGCTGCTGCGCGTACGCAGCTCGCCGACCCACGGCTCGTGGCCCTCGAAGATCGAGTGCGCGATGCCCGTGCCGCGGGTCTGCGTCAGGAACTCCGTACGGAAGCCGATGAGCCCGCGCGACGGCACGACGAACTCCATCCGGACCCAGCCGGAGCCGTGGTTCGTCATCGTCTCCATCCGGCCCTTGCGGGCCGCGAGGAGCTGCGTGATCGCGCCGAGGTGCTCCTCCGGGGCGTCGATCGTCATCCGCTCGACGGGCTCGTGGACCTTGCCGTCGACCTCCTTGGTGACCACCTCGGGCTTGCCGACGGTCAGCTCGAAGCCCTCCCGGCGCATCGTCTCCACCAGGATGGCCAGCGCCAGCTCACCGCGGCCCTGCACCTCCCAGGTGTCCGGCCGCTCGGTGGGCAGCACGCGCAGCGACACGTTGCCCACCAGCTCGCGGTCGAGGCGGTCCTTGACCAGCCGCGCGGTCACCTTGTGCCCCTTGCCGCCCTTGCCCACCAGCGGCGAGTTGTTCGTCCCGATCGTCATCGAGATCGCCGGCTCGTCCACGGTGATCAGCGGCAGCGCGACCGGGTCCTCCGGGTCCGCGAGCGTCTCGCCGATCATGATGTCGGCGATGCCGGCGACCGCGCAGATGTCCCCCGGCCCGGCCAGCTGCGCGGGCCGGCGGGTGAGCGCGTCGGTCATCATCAGCTCGGAGATCCGGACGTTCTGCACGGTGCCGTCGCGCTTGATCCACGCCACCGTCTGCCCCTTCTTCAGCTCGCCCTGCTCCACGCGCAGCAGCGCGATGCGGCCGAGGAAGTTGTCGGCGTCGAGGTTCGTCACGTGCGCCTGCAGCGGGGCGCCCTCGTCGTACGACGGGGCGGGCACGTGGTCCAGCACGGTGGTGAAGAACGGCTCCAGGCTGTCGCTGTCCGCCGGCACCGTGCCGTCCTCCGGCTGGGTCAGCGAGGCGACGCCGTCGCGGGCGCAGGCGTAGACGATCGGGAACTCGATCTGCTCCTCGTCCGCGTCGAGGTCGAGGAAGAGGTCGTACGTGTCGTCCACGACCTCGGAGATCCGCGAGTCGGGCCGGTCCGTCTTGTTGATGCACAGGATCACCGGCAGCCGCGCCTGCAGCGCCTTGCGCAGCACGAACCGCGTCTGCGGCAGCGGCCCCTCCGAGGCGTCCACCAGCAGCACGACGGCGTCGACCATGGACAGCCCGCGCTCGACCTCACCGCCGAAGTCGGCGTGGCCGGGGGTGTCGATGATGTTGATGACGACCGGTTCCCCGCCGCCCTTGGGGTGGTACCTGACCGCGGTGTTCTTCGCGAGAATGGTGATGCCCTTCTCGCGTTCCAGGTCGCCGGTGTCCATGACCCGGTCGTCGACGGACTGCAGCTGGTGCTCGGCGAAGGCGCCGGCCTGCTTGAGCATGGCGTCGACCAGGGTGGTCTTGCCGTGGTCGACGTGGGCGACGATGGCGACGTTGCGGATGTCCTGGCGCGTCGGCATGGCTGGGCGGTGCTCCCGGGCTAGAAGGGGTTCTGCCGGGCGAATCAACCACGGCCGTCCCTATCGTACGGGCCCGCCCCGGCCCCACCCCCCGGGCAGCCCCCCACCCCGCCGAACGGCCCACACGCCCCCGCCCGGCGCCGGGGGCGGAGGCGGCCGGTTCGTCAGTTGCGGTAGCCGATGTCCTGGTACCGGGGGGTGGCGAAGCCGAAGGCGCCGGCGTTGGCGAGGTCGCGGTCCGTGGCGACCAGCTCCGGGCGCTGGTAGAGCGGGACCGAGCCGGCCGCCGCCCAGATGCGGGCGTCGGCGCGGGTCAGCAGCTCCCGCGACGCCTCCTCGTCCAGCTCGGAGACCGCCTGGTCGAAGAGCTGGTCGATCTCGTCGGTGCCGACCCGGGTGTAGTTCTGTTCGACGACCAGGGAGCCGTCGGGGGACGGCACGGGCTTGGCGTAGATGGGGCGGGCGTCGGTGGCGGGGTAGGGGGTGCCGGGCCAGGAGTAGAGCGCGAGGTCGTACTCGCCGGCCGCGACGTAGTCCTCGAAGTAGCCGGGCTCCCCGGCCTCCACGACCTCGGTCCGTACGCCGATGTTGTCCAGCATCTTCACCACCCGCGCGGCCACCGACCGCAGCTGCTCCGTGCCCCGCCCCTCCGGCACCACGAAGCGGAGCGTCAGGGGCTTGCCGTCCTTGACGAACGGCCGCTGCCGCGGCGGCTGCGCCACGCTCGACTCCCGCTCCACCAGCGCCGCGCGCACCCGCTCGGCCGCCCGCACGGCCTTCTTGTACGGCTTCGAGGACTTGCCGTGCTTCGCGGCGGCCTCCGCCACCCCGGCCTGCCGGTCCAGCGCGAGGTGCTGCGCCTGCGCCGGCTGCGCGGCCGACAGCGGCAGGTCGTACGTCGGCAGCGCCGCGCCGGCCGGCTTGTCGTCGCCGGAGTCGGTCCCGGACGCGCCGTCGGCCCGGTCGCGGCCGTTCCCGTTCCCGGCGTCCCTCGCCTCCGCCTCCTCCGACCGCGGGCCGCCCTTCCAGCCCGCCTCGGCCAGCATCTCCTGCGCGGCGACCACGTCCTGCGAGCCGAGCGCGGCGCTCTGGTCGCTGTAGCCGGGCTGGCCGGGCAGCAGCAGGTGGCTGCCCAGCGGCTTCGCGGGCAGGCCGTGCGGGCCGAGGACGCTGCGCGCCAGGGTGCCGCGGTCCACCGCGCGGGCCACGGCGCGGCGTACCCGTTCGTCGGCGAGCGGTCCGGTGCTGCCGTTGAGCGCGAGCTGCGTGTACGCGGGCTCCAGCGCCCGGTGCACCTTGTACGGGCGCGGGCCGGCCTTCGGCAGGGTGACCCTGTCCGCCGGCTTGCCGTCCTGGGCCCGGTCGGGCCTGGCGACCTGCACCGTGGCCTTCGCGGCCGCCGCGGCGCGGGCGGCCTCCAGGGCCTCGTCCCGTTCGACGGCGGCGATGTCGAGGCGGTCGGCGGCGAGCGCCTGCTCGCGCGCGCTGCCGCGCGGCACCTCCTCGAAGACCAGCCGGTCGAGCAGGGCCCGGTCGCCCCACCAGCGGGGGTTGCGGACGAGGGTCACCGACTCCACGTCGTCCGCGGCGTTCTCGTCCCACTTCCCCTTCTTCCCGCCGTCCTTCTTCTCGTCCCTCTTCTTCCCGTCCTTGTACTCCTTGCTCTTCTTCCCGTTCTTCTTCGCCTTCTTCTTCTCCTTCTTCTCCTTCTTCTTCTCCTTCTTCTTCTCCTCGACGTCCTTGATCATGAACGGACCCGCGATCTCCGGCAGCCCCGTCCGCGACGCGTCGTTGAACGCCTCCGGAGTCTTCGTCACGCTCATCGGGTACAGCGGCGAGAACAGCGCCTCCCAGTCCGCGTACGGCTCGTCGAAGACGACCTCCACCTCGCCCGGCTCCGCGCCGGCCGACACCGACTCGATCCGGTCGTACCCGGCGTTGCGCGCCGTCCAGTACGCGGTGTCCTCGCCGTTCAGCGCCAGCCACTGGGCCTCGAAGTCCTCCGGCCCGATCGGCCGCCCGTCGCTCCACACCGCCCTGGGGTTCAGCCGGTAGACGACCCGCTGCTCGGGGGCGCGCTCCACGACCTCCGCGCTCTGCAGGTAGTCCGGGTCGGCCGTCGGGCGGCCGCGCTCGTCGAGGGTGAACAGCCGCGGCAGCACGGCGCCCGCAACGTGGTCGGTCGCCTCGCCCGCGTCGGCCTGGAAGACGTTGAACGTCTCCGGCGCCTCGTCGACGGCCCAGCGGACCGTGCCCCCGGGCCGGAGCTGCTCGCGCGAGACGGCGGTCACGTCGTGTACGGCGGCGGCCGCGTCGTCCGGGGAGGTGTCGCAGGCCGCCAGGGGCAGCGTGACGCCCGCCGCGATCAGCACGGCGGCGTACCGCCCGCGACTGTGAAGGGACATGCGCGATACCTCCGTGATGCACGCCTTTGGCGCCATTTGCCGTTCATCACACTTCTCCTGCCCCGCCACTCTCGACCGCGCCCGGCCCGCACCCCGCGGCGACACGGCGGGCGCGCCGCGCAACGCAACCCGTCCGGCCCAGTCGTACGGAGATCGGCCGATGAGTTTTCCGTACGGACCGGCAGGATCCGGCCTCGTACGTCACCCCCGGAGGGGGAAATCTGCAGATCCCTTCCCAAGCGAGCTTGTGACGCGCGACACTTCCCCCCACAGCGCCCGGAGCGCGCCTTCGCCGTGCGCGAAGGCCGCCCCCGGGTGCTCACAGTCAGCGCCGCCCGACCGAAGACGTGAGGGCATGTCATGACCCTGAACGAAGAACTGACCGCAGCGCAGCGCTGCGTCGACGACCTCGTGCGCACCGTGGGCCGCCTGGAGCAGCGCATGGGGACCGGCGCGCTGGAGCTGCGCCGCGTGCGAGCCGACGCCGACCACCTGCGGGAGTCCCTCGCCCTGCTGCGCGAGGTCTCCGCCCAGGGCCCGCAGAAGGAGGGGCCGCCCCTGGTCCCCCTCACCGACCAGCCGTACGACCACACGCTGTGGCGGGACGCCGACGACGAGGGACTCGGCGCCGGCGGCCGGCACGCCCCATAGCCGACCCGCCCGTACCCGCACGGCCGGACCACCGCGTCCACCCGCGCGCCGGGGCCGCCGTCAGGCCCCGGCCCGCCGCAGCACCCCGTCCGTCCACGACCCCACTACCACCGTCCCGCCGGAGAAGACCTTGGCCACCGGAACAACCGAACGACCGCCCAGCCCCGACCAGCCGGGCGGTGTCCGCGCCCCCGGTCGCGCCGCCATCAAGGCGCGCCATCTCCGCACCGACCGCTGGTGGGTGCAGCCGACCGCCACCGTCGCCGGGCTGATGGCGTTCATCATCTACTCGGCGTGGCGCGCCCTCATCAACGACGACTACTACGCGGCGCCCTACGTCTCACCGTTCTACTCGCCCTGCCTCGGCTCCGACTGCGTCGACATGAAGGGCGGACCGAACTTCGCGCTCTTCGGCGACTGGTGGTTCATGTCCCCGGCGGCCATCATCCTGGTCTTCCCGCTGGGCTTCCGCTTCACGTGTTACTACTACCGCAAGTCGTACTACCGCAGCTTCTGGGCGTCGCCGCCCTCCTGCGCCGTCGCCGAGCCGCACAAGACGTACACCGGCGAGAACCGTTTCCCGCTCATCCTGCAGAACCTGCACCGGTACTTCTTCTACGCGGCGCTCGTGGTCGCCGCGATCCTCACGTACGACGCGATCCTCGGCTTCCGCAACAGCGACTACGAGTGGGGCCACATGGGCCTCGGCACCCTCGTACTCTGGGCCAACGTCGTGCTCATCTGGCTCTACACCCTCTCGTGCCACTCCTGCCGGCACATCGTCGGCGGCCGGCTCCGGCACTTCTCCAAGCACCCGGTGCGCTACCGCGCGTGGGGCTGGGTGGGCAAGCTCAACGCGCGCCACGCGCAGCTGGCCTGGGCGTCCCTGATCAGCGTAGGGCTCGCCGACTTCTACGTGTTCCTGCTGGCCAGCGGCGCGTTCGACGACCCGATGCTGTTCTGAGCAGCAGTGAGCCGACCGATGGGAAAGGCGAAGCACAGAAAATGACGCAAGTCGAACGGCAGCAGTGGGACGTCGTCGTGGTCGGTGCCGGGGGCGCCGGGCTGCGGGCGGCGATCGAGGCCCGGGAGCAGGGACTGCGCACCGCCGTGATCTGCAAGTCGCTCTTCGGCAAGGCCCACACGGTGATGGCCGAGGGCGGCATCGCCGCCAGCATGGGCAACGTCAACGCGGGCGACAACTGGCAGGTGCACTTCCGCGACACGATGCGCGGGGGCAAGTTCCTCAACAGCTGGCGGATGGCCGAGCTGCACGCGAAGGAGTCGCCGGACCGGGTCTGGGAGCTGGAGACCTGGGGCGCGCTCTTCGACCGCACCGGGGACGGCAAGATCTCCCAGCGCAACTTCGGCGGCCACGAGTACCCGCGCCTCGCCCACGTCGGCGACCGCACCGGGCTCGAACTGATCCGTACCCTGCAGCAGAAGGTCGTCGCCCTGCAGCAGGAGGACTTCAAGGCCGACGGGGACTACGAGTCCCGGATCAAGGTCTTCCAGGAGTGCACGGTCACCCGGATCCTGAAGGCGCCCGACGGCCGGGTCTCCGGCGTGTTCTGCTACGAGCGCGAGTCCGGCCGGTTCTTCGTGATCGAGGCGCCCTCGGTGGTGCTGGCGACCGGCGGCATCGGCAAGTCGTTCAAGGTGACGTCCAACTCCTGGGAGTACACCGGCGACGGGCACGCGCTCGCGCTGCTCGCCGGGGCGTCGCTGATCAACATGGAGTTCGTCCAGTTCCACCCCACCGGCATGGTCTGGCCGCCCTCGGTCAAGGGCATCCTCGTCACCGAGTCGGTCCGTGGTGACGGCGGCGTCCTGCGCAACAGCGAGGGCAAACGTTTCATGTTCGACTACATCCCGGACGTGTTCAAGGAGAAGTACGCCCAGAGCGAGGACGAGGGCGACCGCTGGTACGAGGACCCGGACAACAACCGGCGCCCGCCCGAGCTGCTGCCCCGCGACGAGGTGGCCCGCGCCATCAACTCCGAGGTCAAGGCCGGCCGCGGCTCCCCGCACGGCGGCGTGTTCCTCGACGTCTCCTCCCGGCTCCCCGCCGAGGAGATCAAGCGCCGGCTGCCCTCCATGCACCACCAGTTCAAGGAGCTGGCGGACGTGGACATCACCGCCGAGCCCATGGAGGTCGGCCCCACCTGCCACTACGTGATGGGCGGCGTCGACGTCGACCCGGACACGGCGGCGGCGGTGGGCGTGCCCGGCCTGTTCGCGGCGGGCGAGGTCGCCGGCGGCATGCACGGCTCCAACCGCCTCGGCGGCAACTCCCTGTCGGACCTGCTGGTCTTCGGCCGCCGCGCCGGGCTGCACGCGGCCGAGTACGCGCGCGACGCCGGCGGTTCCGGCGCCGGGCGCGCGGAGGTCGACGAGGAGCAGATCGCGGCGGCGTCGGCGGAGGCGCTGCGCCCGTTCAGCGCGGAGGCCGGCGCCGATGCCGGTGCCGCCGGCGGCGAGGCGGCCGGGGAGGCCGGGGAGGCGGACGGCGGCGGCGCCCGGCCGCCGGAGAACCCGTACACCCTCCACCAGGAGCTGCAGCAGGCCATGAACAACCTGGTCGGCATCATCCGGCGGGACGCCGAGATGAGCGAGGCGCTGACCCGCCTCGGCGACCTGCGGGTACGCGCCCGGCGCGCCGGCGTCGAGGGCCACCGGCAGTTCAACCCCGGCTGGCACCTCGCGCTCGACATGCGGAACATGCTGCTGGTCAGCGAGTGCGTCGCGCGCGCGGCCCGAGAGCGCACCGAGTCCCGCGGCGGCCACACCCGCGACGACTTCCCGGCCATGGACCGCGACTGGCGCAAGCAGAACCTGGTCTGCCGCCTCGCCGACCCGGCCGGCGGCGCCCTGCCCGCGGCCGACGTGCCCGATCCCGAGCGGGGCCAGATCCGGCTGGAGAAGCGCGAGATGCCGCCGATCCGGCCCGATCTGCTCGACCTCTTCGAGAAGGACGAGCTGGTGAAGTACCTGACGGACGAGGAGCTGACGGCGTGACCACCGCACCCACCACCGGCACGAGCACGGGCACGGGCTACACCGCCCGCTTCAAGGTCTGGCGCGGCGACGCCGAGGGCGGCGGCCTGGAGGACTTCGCGGTCGAGGTGAACGAGGGCGAGGTCGTCCTCGACATCATCCACAGGCTGCAGGCCACGCAGGCCCCGGACCTGGCCGTCCGCTGGAACTGCAAGGCGGGCAAGTGCGGCTCGTGCAGCGCGGAGATCAACGGCAGGCCGCGGCTGCTGTGCATGACCCGGATGTCGGTGTTCGAGCGGGACGAGACCATCACGGTCACCCCGCTGCGCGCCTTCCCCGTGGTCCGCGACCTGGTCACGAACGTGGGCTTCAACTACGAGAAGGCCCGCGAGGTCCCCTCGTTCGTGCCGCCGGAGAAGCTCGCGCCGGGCGAGTACCGGATGCAGCAGGAGGACGTGGACCGCTCGCAGGAGTTCCGCAAGTGCATCGAGTGCTTCCTGTGCCAGGACACGTGCCACGTGGTCCGCGACCACGAGGAGAACAAGCAGGCCTTCGCCGGCCCCCGCTTCCTCATGCGGGTCGCGGAGCTGGACATGCACCCGCTGGACGCGGCGGCGGACGAGGGCCTGGACCGCAAGACCACGGCGCAGGAGGAGCACGGGCTGGGCTACTGCAACATCACCAAGTGCTGCACGGAGGTCTGCCCGGAGAACATCAAGATCACCGACAACGCGCTGATCCCGCTCAAGGAGCGGACGGTGGACCGTAAGTACGACCCGCTGGTGTGGCTGGGGAACAAGATCTTCCGCCGCAGGGAGTGACCGGCGGGCACCACCCGCGTCACCGGTCGGACCAATGACACGGGCGGCAGGGTACTTGTTGCCCGTGTCACGGTTCGCCATGCTCCACTGTCATGAGCAGATCCCCCAGCCGCCGGAAGTCGGCAGCGCGTACCTGGACTTGGCCCGCCGCCGTCGCGACGGCGGCCCTCCTCGCCCTCGGCCTCGGCGGCGGCGCCCCCGCGGGGGCGGACCCCGACGACGACGGGCTCAAACAGGCGCTGGACAACGTCCTCGCCGACGAGCGGCTGGAGGGCGCGCTCGCGTCCGTCGTCGTGGCCGACGCGGCGAGCGGCGAGACGCTCTACGAGCACTCCGCCGCCACCCGGCTCATGCCCGCCTCCAACACCAAGCTGCCCACGTCCGCCGCGGCGATGGAGCTGCTGGGCCCCGACCACACCTGGCCCACGGACGTCCTCACCGCCCGGGGCGACCTGTATCTGCGCGGCAGCGGCGACCCCACGATGCTGGCCGCCGACTACGACGCGCTGGCCGCGAAGGTCGCGGCGGCCGGCGTGGACGAGGTCGACCGGCTCGTCGCCGACGACACCCGCTTCGACGCCGTACGCCTCGGCAACGGGTGGTCCGCCGACTACGAGTCGGACTACTACGCCATGCAGATCTCCGCGCTGACCGTGGCCCCCGACACGGACTACGACGCCGGAACGGTGGTCGTGGAGGCGTACCCCGGCAAACGGCCGGGCGCCCGGCCGAGGGTGAAGGTGACGCCGCCCACCGACTACGTGAAGATCGACAACCGCGGCCGCACGGTCCCGGAGGGCGAGCGCGACACACTGGGCATCGCGCGCGAGCACGGCACGAACACCATCGTCGTCAGCGGGAACATCCCGGTGAAGGCGAACGCCACCAAGGAGTGGATCACGGTGTGGGAGCCGACCGGCTACGCGGCGGCGGTCTTCCGCGACGCGCTGGAGCGGCACGGGGTCGAGGTCGAGGGCAGGACGCTGCTGGGCCGGGCGACGCCGGAGCGGGCGCGCCCGGTGGCGAGCCACAGCTCGATGCCGCTGAAGGACCTGCTGATCCCGTTCATGAAGCTGTCCAACAACGGCCACGCGGAGGTCCTGACGAAGACGATCGGCGTGGAGACGGCGGACGCCGGCACCTGGGGCGCGGGCCTGCGCGGCGTCTCGTCGTACCTGACGTCGGTGGGCGTCGACACGTCCACCCTGCGCCAGGTCGACGGCTCGGGGCTGTCGCGGGGGAACATGATCCCGAGCCGGGAGTTCGTGAAGCTGCTGACGGCGGTCCAGGAAGAGCCGTGGTTCGACACCTGGTACACGTCGCTGCCGGTGGCGTGCGACCCGGACCGCTTCGTGGGCGGCACGCTGCGGTCGCGCATGTGCGACACGCCGGCGGAGGGCAACGCGCGGGCGAAGACGGGGTCGCTGACGGGGGCGTCGGCGCTGTCGGGGTACGTGACGGACGCGGACGGCAGGAAGCTGGTGTTCAGCGTGGTGCTGAACAACTACCTGGCGGGTTCGGTGAAGGACATCGAGGACGCGGTGGTGACGACGCTGGCAGGATACGGCGAGGGCTCACCGGAGACGGGGTCGTCGCCGTCGACACGGAGCGCGGAGCGCGGGGCGGATGCGGACGTGGAGTGCGCGTGGCTGAAGCCGCGGGGGTGCTGAGGACCACCCGTGCGGTTGGGCAAGTCGCCCGATGATCACGACAGTATGGTTCCGTGACCATGGTTCTGATGCCATGGTCACGGGGCCACCGCCGAGGAGACCGCCGCCCATGACCACAGCCCCGCTCGACCCCGCCGGGCCGACCGTCCCCATGCCCGACAAGACCCCCGCCGCGCTCCGCATCGCCGTCGCCCAGCTCGACCCGTCCGCAGTCGCCGCGTTCGATCAGCAGTGGAACGACGCGATCCGCCAGGCCCACGACGAGCACACCCTCGCGCCGCCCCGCGCGTTCGTCGAACACTGGTGGTCATGGGTCGGCATCGCCCGATTCCCCGAACGGCTTGCCCGCTTCCGCGAGTGCCAGCGCATCGTCAGCGAGTCCGACGACCGCGCAGCGCGCCGAGCCGCTGCCGCCGAACTCGCCGCGCTCCTCGCCCAGACGGAGGCCGCCGCCGGGTGAGTGACTGGACCTGGGAGTACGAACCCGACGCCGAGAACGTCGTCGGCAGCCTGAGCAGGGCGTAGACGCAGGACGTCGAAGTGATCGCGCAGCGCATCGCCGACTCCGTCGGCGTCCGCCGCATCGGCAGGCCCTTCGACATCACCGAAGCCGCATCCAGAGTGCTGACATTCGCCGAGGGCCCCGTCATGGTCTGGTATCAGGAGGTCTACCGGAAGCTCGGCACGTCGCGGCCGGGGCCGGCGCGCCGGAGTACGGGGCGATGATCCTGCGACGGGGAGAACGCGCCGCCGTCCCGGATGCAGGGGGAGCGAAAGGCGCATAACCTCCCGTACAGGGCGTGCCGACCTGCGGCGCGTACCGGTGCGGGAGGCGCGCGCATGCGGATACGGCGGCTGGCTGCCCGGCTCACCGCGGCCGGGGCCCTCGCGCTTGTGCCCGTCGCCGCCGCGGAGCCCGCTCTCGCCCAGCCCGCTCCCCCGGTCCGCGCCCCCGCCGCCGTCGGGGCGGACGGGTACGCCGCCGACCCCGGTAGCGACATCCGCGCCGCCGACTTCGTGGCGCCGGTCGCCGTCGCCGTCGCCGCCGTGGCCCTCGCCGTGTACGTCTACCGGAAACGGAAGCCCACCCCCCACGGCCCGGTCCACCTGCAGCCGGGCGGCCCGATCACACCCCCGCCCACCCCCCTCCCCGAACTCGACGCCCGCGCCAGGGAACTCCTCGTCGAGACCGACGACGCCGTCCGCACCAGCCGGGAGGAACTCGGCTTCGCCACCGCCCGGTCCGGTGAGGAGGCCGCCCGCCCCTTCGCCGACGCCGTCGACGCCGCGCAGGCCGAGCTGATCGCCGCCTTCCGCCTCCGGCAGGCCCTCGACGACGCGCGTCCCGAGGACGACGCCGCGCGCCGCGACATGCTGGACGAGATCGTCGCCCACTGCACCGACGCCAACGCCCGCCTCGACGCCGAGGCCGACGCCTTCGACGGGCTGCGCGCGATGGTGTCGCGGGCGCCGGAGGTCCTCGCCGCCGCCGAGGAGGCCGCGCGGCGGCTCCCGGACCGTATCGGCGCCGCCGAGGGCACGCTCACCGCGCTGGCCGGCGCCTACGCCCCCGACTCGCTCGCCGCCGTCGCCGGCAACCCCGACGCCGCCCGCGACCGCCTGCGGTTCGCGACGGAGAACCTCACCCACGCCCGCGCCGCCCTCGGCGCCGACGACCCCGTCACCACCGCCGTGCACGTCCGGGCCGCCGAGAGCGCCGTCGACCAGGCCGGCGCCCTCGCCGACGCCGTCGTCCGGCGCGAGCGGGAGCTGCGCGCGGCCGCCGCGGCGCTCGGCGACGCGCTGCGCGACATCCGCGCGGACCTCGCGGACGCGCAGGGCGCGGTGCGGGGCACGGCCGCGGACGAGTCGAGCGCCGGTCTGCGGGACCGGGTCGCGCGGGCGCGGACGGTGCTGGCGGAGGTGGAGCGGGAGGCGTCCGGCGGCCCGCACGATCCGCTGTCCGCGCTGCGCCGCGTGGTGGAGGCGGACGCGGCGCTGGCGGGAGCGCCGGCCGCGGCCCGGGAGCGGCAGGAGGAGGGGGAGGGGGAGAGGGAGGAGGCCGAGCCGCGGGCGGGCCGGCTGCTGGACCGCGCGCTGGTCGGCGCGCACAGCTCGGTGGCCGCCGCCCGCGACTACGTCACCACCCGCCGCGGCGGCGTCGGCCCGGCGGCCCGTACCCGGCTGGGCGAGGCCGAGCGGCACCTGCGGCAGGCCGACGAGCACGCCGGCACCGACCCGGCCGGCGCCCTCCGGCACGCGCTGCGCGCGGACGAACTGGGCCGCGAGGCGTACCGGCTGGCCGAGCAGGACGTCCACGGCTTCGACGGCTCGTACGGCGGCGGGCCCTTCGGCAGCCCGTACGGCGGCGACCACGGGCGCGAGGGCGAGGGAGAGGGCGAGGACCGCTGCGGGGGCGGGCGCGGGGGCATGGGCACGGGGATGCTCGGCGGGATCATCCTCGGCGGCATGCTCGGCGGCGGATTCGGAGAGGGCGGTTCGGGGCGCGGCTTCGGGGGCGGCCTCGGCCACGGCCCCGGGAGCTTCGGCGGCGGGGGTACCCGGAGGCGGATGGGCGGCGGCGGCCGCTTCTGAGGAGCAGACGGACCCGGCGTACGCCCCGGAACGTACCCGCGACAGCCAAGGGAGACCCCGATGACCGGCAGGCAGACCATCCTCGGCCGTACCCTCCGGCTCGCCCGCGCCGACGTCGACGCCCTGGTCGACCGGGCCGAGGACCCGCAGCAGACGCTCGACCGGCTCGTCCGCGACTACGCCGACCACATCCGCGAAGCGGAGCGGGCCGCCGCCACCGCCCTCGGCAACCTGCGCCTGAGGGAGGCGGACCACCGGCGGGCCACCGGCGCCGCCGACGAGTGGGGCGCCAAGGCCCGCGCCGCCGGCCGCAGGGCCGACGAGCTGCGCGCGGGCGGCGCCGCCGCGCTGGCCGGGACGTTCGACGACCTGGCCCGTACGGCGCTGGAGCGGCAGACCACCGCCGAGAGCGCGGCGACGGCCGCCGAGCCGCTGATCGCCGCGCAGACGGAGGTGGTGGAGAGGCTGAAGCAGAACCTCGACGCGATGCGGGAGAAGCTGGCCGCCCTCGACTCCCGGCGCGACGCGGCACGGCCCGGCGCCGCCTGACGGACGTCACCCGGACACCGACCGGGCACCCCGCACCGTGCTCGGTGCTCAGAACGCCGCCAGCAGCGCCTCCGCGTCCAGCTCCTTCTGCGGCTCGGTCCCCGGCAGCGCCAGCTCGAACCACACCGTCTTGCCGCGGTGCGTGCGCCTGCTGCCCCAGTTCTTGCTGAGCATGCTGACCAGCTGCAGCCCCCGCCCGCCCTCGTCGGTGTCCCGGGCGCGGCGGCGCCGCGGCTGGACCAGGTTGCTGTCCCATACCTCGCAGACCAGCGTGCGGTCCAGCAGCAGCCGGAGCCGTATCTCCGGCTCGCCGCCGCCGCTGCGGCCGCCCTCGCCGTGCCGGAGGGCGTTCGTCACCAGCTCGCTGACGAGCAGTTCGGTGGTGTCGATCAGCGGCTCCAGCTGCCAGGCGGCGAGCTGCGTGCGGGCGTGTTCGCGCGCGAGCGCGACCGAGCGGGGTTCCGCGGGCAGCCGCCAGTCGCCGACGGTGTCGGCGGGCAGCCCCCGGATACGGGCCGTCAACAGGGCGATGTCGTCCTCTCCGTGCCGGGTGTAGAGCGTGTCGAGCACGTGGTCGCAGACGTCCTCCAGCTGCTGCGCGGGGGCGGAGAGCGCCTTGCGCAGCTCCTCCAGGCCCTCGGCCAGGCCGTGGTCGCGGGACTCCACGAGGCCGTCGGTGTAGAGGGCGAGGAGCGCGCCGTCCGGCAGCTCGACGTCGACCTCCTCGAACGGTTCGCCGCCGACGCCGAGCGGCATGCCGGTCGGCACCTCCAGCAGCAGCGGCGGCTCGTCGGGTTCCACGACGACCGGCGGCAGGTGGCCGGCGTTGGCGATGGTGCAGCGCCGGGTGACCGCGTCGTAGACGACGTACACGCAGGTGGCGAGGTAGACCTCGGCGGAGACGCCGCCGAGGCCGGCGGCGATCTCGTCGAGGGCGGCGAGCACCTCGGCGGGCTCCAGGTCGAGCATGGCGAGGGTGCGTACGGCGGTGCGGAGTTCGCCCATGGCGACGGCGGCGCGGAGGCCGCGGCCCATGACGTCGCCGACGATGAGCGCGGTGCGGTGGCCGGGCAGCTCGATGACGTCGAACCAGTCGCCGCCGACCTCGGTGGCGGTGTTGCCGGGGAGGTAGCGGCAGGCGATGTCGAGGCCGGCGGCCTCGGGGTCGCCGGGCGGGAGCAGGCTGCGCTGGAGGATGAGGGCGCGGGAGTGCTCGCGGCGGTAGAGGCGGGCGTTGTCGATGCACACGGCGGCGCGGGCGGCGAGCTGTTCGCCGAGGGCGGCGTCGCGTTCGCCGAAGTCCTCGCTGCCGCGGGCGCGGGAGAACTGCACGAGCCCGACGACGGTGTCGCCGGCGACCAGCGGCACCGCGAGCGTCGTCTGCACCAGCCCGCCGTCGCCGTCGTCGGTGCCGCCGGGCACCCGGCGCACCTGGGCGGTGCGCAGCGCGGCGGCGTACGGGGAGTGGAACGGGAAGCGGTGGGTGGAGCCGACGGCGGTGCCGGGGGCGTCGGAGACGGCGCTGGCGAAGGCGACGCGGCGCAGCTCGGCGCTGCCGTCGGCGATGCCGGGGCGGCCTTCGTCGCCGTCGAGGAGGCTCTGGTAGACGTCGACGCAGGCCATGTCGCAGAACTGCGGGACGGTGACGCCGAGCAGCTCGCGGGCGGTGGTCTCCAGGTCGAGGGAGTTGCCGATGCGGGCGCCGGCCTCGTTGAGCAGGGCGAGGTTGCGGCGGGTGCTGGCGGCCTCGCTCTCGGCGCGGCGGCGGCGGGTGATGTCGGCGGCGATGGCGGCGACGCCCATGGGCCGGCCGGTGCTGCTGTGCACCCGGTACAGCGATATGGACCACCGCAGGCTGCCCGCCTGGCCCTCGCGGGCGTCCGCCGCGCGGGCGGCGCTCTGCGGCTCCTCGGGGGCGGGGCCGAGGATCTGCATGTCGGTGACGGGCTCGCCGGTGTCGAGGACCTGCTTCAGGGCGGCGGTGACGCGCTCGGCCTCGGGGCGCGGCAGGTAGTCGCGGGGGGCGCGGCCGGAGTGGGAGGCGACGGTGCCGCCGAAGGCGGCGGCGAAGCGCTCGTTGACGCGTACGAGCCGGAGGTCGGTGCCGAACAGGAGGAAGCCCATCGGGGCTTGGCCGAAAACGGCCTGCGAGGCGGCGAGGTCGGTCTCGATGCGGCGGAGCGCGTACGCGTCGACGGCGACGCACAGCGCGCCGCGGGCGCCGTCGGCGCCGGTGGTGGGCATGACGTACAGCTCGGCGATGCCGTCGACGGCGGGGTGCTCGGCGCCGGCCGCGTCCGTCACCGCCGGTCTGCGGTACGGCAGCAGGCCGGTCCACTCCCGTCCGTCGAGGATCTCCGCGACCTTCTCCCCCACGTCCGCCCGCTGCTCTTCCGGAACCAGCGCCAGGACGGCGTCGCGGCCCAGCACCTCGGCGGCGGGGATGCCGAGGAGTTCCTCGGCGCGGGCGCTCCACTGCTCGATGCGCCCGTCCGCGTCCAGGGCGAAGGAGGCCACCTGGATGTGGTCGTAGATAGAGCCCGGCGGACTGCTCTGCCAGAACGGTGCTCCCACGCGACCGCCCCCTTTGCTGATCCTGCACCGGGTACGCACCGCAGAGTATGCGGGAAGATCCGTATCCGGAACATGGTCGTCGGGTCACGGTTCGGAACGCCCCACCGCTTCCGGCCCGTCACCGCTGCGTCTGCGAAGTGGTGCCCGCACGGCACCCGGCGCTACGCCCCCGCGCGCCCCCTTCCGTACGCCGATGAAGCCTCCCCCGTACGTTCTAACCAGCGGACCCCAGCTCGAACCACACCGTCTTGCCCATTCCCGCGCGCTCGATGCCCCAGCGCAGCGCGACGGTGGCGACCAACTGCAGCCCCCGGCCGCCTTCCTCGTCGGGCGCGGCCGTACGCACCCGCGGCGGCACCGGCAGCGTGTCGGACACCTCGACGCGGATGGCGCCGCCTGCGTCGGGTCCGCCGACGGCGTGCAGGCGCAGGCCGACGGGGCCGGAGGCGTAGCGCAGGGAGTTGGTGACCAGCTCGCTGACGAGCAGGACGGCGAGGTCGCTCACGGGGTCGAGGTGCCAGGTGCGCAGGGTGTCGCGGACGACGGCGCGGGCGGTGCGGACGCAGCCGGGGTCGGCGGGGAAGCTCCACTCGGCAGGTCCGGAAGAGCCGGAGGGGCCGGGGCCGGGGCCGGAGGGGCCGGCGAGGGGCGGCACGGGGGACAGGGGCGTCACGGCGGCGTGGCGGAGGAACGGAGGGTTGCTCACACCTACCACATCCCAGCGGAGTTCTGTCGGATTTGCCCGACTTGAGGGGAGTGGTAGCTACATACCCGTTCTGGTGTTAAATATCACCTACATGCGTATGCAAAGCTACGCGGAGTTGGCGGCGTCCCCGCCGCCGGCGCGCTCCACCCGGTATATCTGCCGCTGTCCCGCCGGTCCGAAACGGGAGACCACGCTCTCGGCCTCGGCGCGCGTGGCGTAGCGGCCGACGCGGTAGCGGTTGCCGTTCCCGTCCTCGCGGACGACGACCCACGGGCGTGCGGCGCCGCTGTCGCCCATAAGCCCCACCCCCAGGAGTGTCCGTCCAGGGCGCGTCCGCACGACTCCCGCCCGGCCGCCCTGCTTGCCTGCCGAATATGCCAGAGCTTACGCCCGGCATTCACTCCCCGCATACGCCTTTACACGAGAAGTGCCTTTCTCGGCCGGAAGTTCGAATCGGGGAGGAGAAGAGAGCCCGGGGGCACGGCTCCCCGGGGCCGGGCTAGCGGACCGGCAGGTGGTAGCTGACGCGGTAGCGGTCGGCCGGAACGATCACGTCCGCCGTCTCGACCGCCCGCCCCGAGGCGTAGAACGTCCGCTGGATGCACAGCACCGGCTGCCCCGGCACCGCGCCGAGCGCCTGCGCCTCCTCGGCCAGCCCCGGGCGGGTGCCGACCTCCTCCACGACGTTGTCCACGACGACGTCGATCGCCGCCATCCGCTCCACCACCCCGCGCCCGGCCAGCGGCCCCTCCTCGGGCAGCAGCACGGGCGTGCGGCCGGTGAGGGCCAGCGGCTCCCAGGAGGTGGACAGCAGCACGGGCTCGCCGGCCGAGCGGAAGACGTAGCGGGTGCGCATCACCGGCTCGCCCGCGGCCAGCTGGAGCCGGGCGGCGACGTCCGCGCCGGCGCGCTCCTGTGCGCTGCGCGACTCCCAGGAGCCGTCGACCGACTCGTCGGCCTGCTCCTGCCGGAAGGGGGTGACGTCGCCGAGGCCGCGGTAGCCGGTACGGACCAGCCGGTGCGGCTCGGGACGCGGGCGGACGTACGTGCCGGACCCGGACCGGCCCTCGACCAGCCCCTCGGCCATCAGCACCTTGCGCGCCTCCAGCGCGACGGTGTCCGAGACCCCGTACAGCCGGCGGATACGGGCCTGCGAGGGCAGCCGCGCATGCGGGGGCAGCTCGCCGCTGACGATCTTCCGGCGCAGATCCGCGGCGACCCGGAGATAGGCGGGCTGCTCACCTAGAGGCACCGATTCTCCACACCCCCGTCGCCGCGGTCGCCGTCCCGGCGCACGCCATCCTTGGCCTGCACCGTTCCGGCCTCAACACGGGCGAAAGCCTGGCAACCGGCGGCCCGGCCCGCAACCCTGGGGGAGAGCTTGACGCACCGCGTCCGGCACCCCGGCGTACGCGGCGGCCTCCGGGGGTACGCCCGCGCACTCAGAGGCCCAGCACCGCACGGGCGATGAGGAAGTAGATCACCAGCCCCGTGGCGTCGACCAGCGTGGTCACCAGCGGGGCCGAGATCACCGCCGGGTCGATGCCCAGCTGCCGGGCCAGCAGCGGCATCGCGGAGCCGACCACCGCCGCCCAGGAGCAGATCAGCACCAGCGACAGCGACACGGTCACCGCGATCCGGCCGTCGGTCATGACCGTCGCCAGCACCATGCCCACGACGCCGAGCCCGACGCCGAGGAGGAAGCCCACCCGGCACTCCCGCCACGCCACCCGGGCCACGTCGCCGGGCCGCAGCTCGCCGACCGCGATCGCGCGCACCGCGGCCGTCGCGGCCTGGGCGCCGACGTTTCCGCCGGTGCCGACGAGCAGCGGGATGAACACCGCCAGCGCGGTCACCTCCGCCAGCTCCCCCTCGAACGCCTGCAGCACGCCGGCGGTGAGGGTGGCGGCGAGGATGAGGAGGAACAGCCAGATGATGCGGGCGCGGGCGAGCCGGAAGACCCCGACCGACAGGTAGTGGCCCTCGACCGGCTCGGCGCCGGCCTGCCGGGCCACGTCCTCGGTGTCCGCCTCCTCGATCAGCTCGATGGCGTCGTCGACCGTCAGGATGCCGACGACCCGCTCCTCGCTGTCCACGACGGGCAGGCCGAGGAGGTTGGCCTCCTGCATCAGGCGGGCGGCGGTCTCGGCGTTGTCCGTGGCGTAGACCCGCGGGAACTCCGTGTCCACCAGTTCGATGAGGGGGCGCGCCGGCGGGGCCAGCACCACCTCCCGCAGGGAGGCGACGCCGACCAGGTGCCGGCGGTCGTCCACGACCGGCAGCGTGTAGACGGTCTCGGCGTCCGGGCCGACGCGGCGCACCCGGTCCAGCGCCTCGGCGACGGTGGAGCGCTCCTTCAGCAGCACCAGCTCCGGCGACATGTACCGGCCGACGGCGTCCTGTTCGTACCCGAGCAGCGGGGCGGTCAGGGCGCGCTCGCGGGAGCTGAGGCCGGCCAGCACGCGCTGGGTGAAGTTGGCGGGCGCCTCGCCGAGCAGCCGGGCGCGGTCGTCGGGGTCCATCTCCTCGACGACGTGCCGGAAGGTCTGGTCGCGCAGCCCTTCGAGGATCTTCTGCTGGTCGCCGGCGCCCAGTTCCTCGAAGACCTCGACCGCGCGGTCCTTCGCCAGCAGCCGGAAGCAGAAGACGGCCGTGACCTCGTCGGCGCGGGCGAGTTCGTCGGCGACGACGTGCGGGGGGTGGTCGGCGAGCCACTGCTGCAGCCCGGCGACGTCGTTGCCGTCGAGGAGGTCGCCGAGGCCGGTGTCCGCGGTCATGCCCGTACCTCCCGCCGCAACCCGACGCTGTCCGGCTTCACCCTAGATCGTGCCGATTACCCGTGCTGAGCAGGGTCGTGCCGCCGGGTGCGCCGCCGTACGAGCCCTTGACCCCTATTGGTCTAGGCCAATACCGTTCGGCGCACCGAGAGAAGCGCGATCTCCCGAGAAGAGGGTTTCCATGCACCGAAGACTCGTGCGCCGCCTGGCCGTGGCCGGCTGTGCGCTGTCCCTCCTGGTCACCCCCGGCCTGACGACGGCCGGCGCCACCGCCGCGACGCCCGACGAAGCCCCCGCCGCCGCGGGCCGGCACGGCGGCCACGGCGGCCACGGCAGCCACGGCGGTCACCACGGACACGGAGGTCACCACGGTCACGGCGGACACGGTGACCGGGACGAGGCCCGGCGCGTCGGCTACTTCACCCAGTGGGGTACCAGGGACCGCGGCTTCCTCGTCAAGGACCTCGTCACCAACGGCACCGCCGCGCGGCTGACGCACCTCAACTACGCCTTCGGCAACGTCAGCCCCGACGGCACGTGCTTCGAGGACACCATCGAGGGCGAAGGCGACGCCTACACCGACTACCAGCGCGGGATGACCGCCGCCGAGTCCGTCGACGGCCGGGCCGACTCGCCGCGCCAGCGGCTCGCCGGCAACTTCAACCAGCTCCGCGAACTGAAGGCCCGGTACCCGGACCTGAAGGTCATGATGTCGCTGGGCGGCTGGGCCTGGTCGACGCACTTCTCCGACGCGGTGCGCACGCCCGAGTCGCGCCGGGAGTTCGTGTCGTCCTGCATCGACCTGTTCATCAAGGGCGACCTGCCGCGCGTCGACGGCCGCGGCGGCCCCCGCAGCGCGGCGGGCGTCTTCGACGGCATCGACCTGGACTGGGAGTGGCCCAACTACCCCGGTGACGCCGACACCGTCTACCGCCCCGAGGACAAGGAGAACTTCACCGCGCTGGTCAAGGAGTTCCGGCGGCAGCTCGACCGGGCCGAGCGCGGGCGTCCCGGCCGCGACCGGCACCTGCTGCTGACGGCGTTCCTGCCGGCCAGCGTCCACGCCATCGACGCGGGCTACGAGACCCGCAAGCTCTTCCCTTACCTCGACTACGCCACCCTCCAGGGCTACGACCTGCACGGCGCCTGGGAGAAGAACACCAACCAGCAGTCCGCGATCCACTCCCCCGACGACAGCCTGCAGCAGGTCGTCGACGACTGGCTGCAGCGCGGCGCGCCGCGCCACAAGCTGGTCCTCGGCATCCCGTTCTACGGCCGCGGCTGGCAGGGCGTCGAGGGCGGCGGCGACGGCTACCACCAGCCGGCCGCGGGCGCGGCGCCGGGCACGTGGGAGGCGGGCTTCGAGGACTACAAGGTCCTGAAGCAGTTCGCGGCCTCGGGCGCGTACGAGGTGTACCGCGACCGGAGGAACGGCCACGCCTGGCTGTTCGACGGCAGCACGTTCTGGACGTACGACGACCCGGGGGTCGTCGCCCAGAAGGCCGAGTACATCGACGACCGCGACCTGGGCGGCGCGATGGTCTGGTCCCTGGACGGCGACGACGACGGGGAGCTGTTCCGGGTGCTGGACCGCCGGCTGGACTGAGCCACCGCCGCCGGGGCGGTGCCGGGTCCGGACCCGGCACCGCCCCGGCCTCGTCCGCGGGCACCGCGCCGGCGCCCCCGCGCCCTCCGGGATTGACCTTGACGCAACGTCAACTTCTACGGTGGCCCCACCGGCCGGCCCGACCGGCCCCCGCCCTTCGGACGAGGAGCGCACCGCCATGGAGTGGTCCATCCAGGAGATCGCCCGCACCGCGGGCACCACCAGCCGCACCCTGCGCCACTACGGCGAGGTGGGGCTGCTCCGCCCCAGCCGCGTCGCGGCCAACGGCTACCGCTACTACGACGCGCACGCCCTCGTCCGGCTGCAGCGCATCCTGCTCCTCCGCGAACTCGGCCTCGGCCTCCCCGCCATCGCCGAGGCGCTCGACGGCGACCGCGGCCCCGCGGACACCGCGGCCGCGCTCGACGCGCACCTGGAGCTGCTGGAGCAGGAGCGGCGGCGCATCGGCCGGCAGATCGCATCGGTGCAGACGACGCTGCGGAAGCTGAGGGAAGGTGAGCCGCTGATGGCGGACGAGGTACTCGACGGATTCGACCACACCCGGTACGAAGAGGAGGTCACGCGGCGCTGGGGGAAGGCCGCGTACGAGCGGGGCGACCGGTGGTGGCGCTCGCTGGGCGAGGCGGAGCGGCGCGGGTTCCAGCGCCGCCAGCGCGACATCGCCGGCGACTTCGCCGCCGCGCGCGCCGCCGGTGAGGCGCCGGACGGCGCGGCGGCGCAGGAGATCACGCGGCGCCAGTACGAGTGGATCAGCGCGGGCTGGCAGGGGCGGGAGCCGTCGGCGGAGGCGTTCGCGGGGCTGGGGCAGATGTACGTGGACGACCCGCGGTTCACCGCGCACTACGACGCGCACGGGGAGGGCACGGCGGAGTTCGTACGGGACGCGATGCGCGTGTACGCGGACCGCAACCTGACCTAGCGGACCCGACGCCCGCGGGCCGCACACCCCGAGCCGCCCGTGCGGCCTGCCGCCCGCGCGCCGCCAGTGCCGCCCGGCGCGGCCTCGCGCCCGCGCCGAAGGGCCCGTCGACCCCGTCGACGGGCCCTTCCCACGCCCCGCTCATGCCGCCAGCGCGACCGTCTCGACCGCCGGCGTGCGCAGCACCCGCCGCGCGGTCCCCAGCGCGGTGGCCAGCGTCGCCGCCGCGGCCACCCCGGCGACCGCCGCCCAGATCCCGTACCCGGCCTCCGGCAGCACGTGGTCCGTACGGGCCACCGTGAAGGGCACGATCCCGGCCACCGCGGCCAGCGTCCCGAAGAACACCCCGGTCACCGTCAGCAGCAGCCCCTCCAGGCCGACCCCCGCCAGCACCTGGCCGGGCGTCGCGCCGGCCAGCCGCTGCTGGCCGAACTCGCGGCTGCGGTACGAGGTCGCCGCGTACAGCGTGTTGACCAGCATCACGCAGGCGAAGACGGCGATGATCCCGACGACCACGAAGTTCAGCGTCTCCAGGTTCTTGTCGTCGACCGACCGCGTCAGCCCGGCGGCCTCGATGTGGTCGTTCTCGACGGACTGCATATACAGCGTCGCGACCGAGATGCCCACGAAGAGGACCATCGGCATCAGCACCCCGGACAGCTGCGCGGCCCGCTGCCGCAGCCCGTGCACCGTCAGGTAGCCGCTGCCTCCGCCGAACGCCGTCAGCACCCCGCCGGCCAGCCGCAGCAGCCCGCCGAGCAGCGCCGGCGAGAAGGCCGCGAAGCCGACGGACAGCAGGATCGCCCCGTACGCCGGCGGCGCCATGGCCTCCGGGCCCGCGTCGCCCATGGCGAAGCCGGTCAGGCACAGCCCCGCGCCCAGCCCCAGCGCGGCGTAGCCGCCCCAGGTGCGCAGCCGGCGCCGCGGGGCCCGCCCCGCCCGCGCCCTGCCGGCCCGCCGCACCGCGAGGAACGCGGCGCCCACCGACGCCAGCAGCGTGATGTCGATGCCCGACATCAGCGCGACGGTGCCGAAGACGTGGTCGACGTCGTCCGCGACCTGCCCGCTGTCCTGGAACATGTCCAGCAGGATCCGCCCGCCGACCATGCCGGGCACGATCGCCAGCAGCGCCCCGGCGAGGGCGACGACCGCCGCCTCGCCGACGACCATCCTGGTGATCTGCGCCGGCGTCGCGCCGGTGGAGCGCAGCAGGTCGATCTCGTCGGTGCGCTGCCGTACGGCGACCGTGAGGGTGGAGGCGACGGCGAAGAACACCAGCAGCGAGCCGTAGCCGCCGACGACCATCGCGGCCGTGGACAGCGACTCCGCGCTGGTGTCGTCGACGCCGTCGGCGCCCGCGGTGTCGAGCAGCGAGTTGAACATCATGATGATCGTCGCGCCGAGGAAGGCCGACAGCAGCGTGGCGGCGAAGCGGCCGGGCCGCTGCCGGATCGAGCGCATGGCCAGCGAGAACATGATCAGGCCCCCATCGGTGCGGTGCGCGGGGCGCCGGACTGCGGGGCGCCGGCCTCGTACATGTCGCCGAGATGCGTCATCCGCTCCGCGACGGCGTCGGCGGTCGGCGCGTTCATCTGCCCCACCAGCCGGCCGTCGGCCAGGAACAGGACCGCGTCGGCGTACGAGGCGGCCACGGGGTCGTGCGTCACCATCACCACGGTGCGGCGGTCGACGCGCACGGTCTCCTGCAGCAGGCCCAGCACGTCGCGGGCGCTGCGGGTGTCGAGCGCGCCGGTCGGCTCGTCCGCGAAGACCACGCTCGGCGCCGCGACGAGCGCCCGGGCGATGGCGACGCGCTGCCGCTGACCGCCGGAGAGCTGGTCGGGCCGGTGCCGCATCCGGTCGGCGAGGCCGACGCGGGCCAGCACCTCGCGCACCCGGGCGCGGTCCACGCGGCGGCCGGCGAGCTTCAGCGGCAGCACGGTGTTCTGCGCGACGTTCAGCGTGGGCAGCAGGTTGTACTGCTGGAAGACGAAGCCGATCCGCTCCCGGCGGAACTTCGTCAGCTCCGTCTCGCTGCCCGCGGTCATCTCCGCGCCGTCGACCATGACCACGCCGCTGTCCGGCCGGTCCAGGCCCGCGGCGCACTGCAGCAGCGTCGACTTCCCGGAGCCGGAGGGGCCCATCACGGCGGTGAAGGACCCGGCCGGGAGGCTCAGCGTCACCCCGTCGAGCGCGGTGACGGCCGCCTCCTCGGCGCCCCCGGTGCCGTAGACCTTGGTCACCTTCACCAGCCGCAGCGCCTCGTGCGGCGCGCTCCCGGCGGCGGGACCGGCGGGCCCGCGGCGCTCGTTGCGTCCGAACATCGTCTTCACCCCTCGTCATCCGGCACTCCCTGTGCCTGACAACGAAGCTACGGACGGTGACGGACGCGGGCACTGGGCGCACGACCCCAATGCGGGGTGGTGTTACGTACACCCCCGCCGGGGGCCGCGTGCGGCTACGGCGTCAGGGGTTCGTCCACGCGTCGGGGTCCTCCGCCAGCTCGTGCACGTAGCCCGGCAGCCGGGCCGACGCCACGTCCGCGAGGGTGACCTCCCCGAGGATCCTGCGTACGTTCACGCGCAGCGCGATCCACAGCGGCAGCAGCGACTCCGCCGGCCCCACGTACGACAGCTCCGGCGGCCGGGCGCCGCGCACCGACACCAGCGGGCCCTCCACCACCCGGATGACGTCGGCGATGGTGATCTCGTCGGCGGCCGCGGCGAGCCGGTAGCCGCCCCGGCCGCCGCGCTGGCTGACCACCAGCCGGCCGCGGCGCATGTCGCCGAGGATGCCCTCCAGGAACTTGTGCGGAATGCCCTGCGCGTCCGCGATGGCCTCCGCCTTGACCGGGGCGTCCTCCGTCGCCGCCGCCAGCTCCAGGGCCGCGCGCACCGCGTAGTCTGCTCGTGCCGAGATCCGCATGCCGGTCATTATGTCTGCATGGCGCCGTCCCGCTCTGTCAGGGGCATGCGCGTCCCCCGTCCCCGGCCGGGCGTCCGGCCGCCGTGCGGGGCGCGTTCGCCCCGGGCCGCGCGCCCGGGAGCGGGATCACCGCGCGGACCCGGTAGCCGCCGCGGGGGCGCGGGGCGGCGTGGAGCGTACCGCCGTAGACCGCCAGCCGTTCGCGCAGGCCGATGAGGCCCCGGCCGCTGCCGGCCGCGGCGCGGGCGGTGGGCGGGCCGCCGGTGTCCGTGACCTCGACGCGCAGCTCGCCGGGTGCGTGCGCGACGGAGACGGCGACGGAGGCGCCGCCGGCGTGCTTGACGGCGTTCGTCAGCGCCTCCTGCACCACGCGGTACGCGGCGAGGTCGACGCCCGCCGGCAGCGGGGCCTCCGGGGCGCCGGTCACCGACAGCGCCACGGGCACGCCGGTGTCGCGCACCCGGCCGGCCAGGGCGGCCAGTTGGCCGAGGCCGGGCTGGGGGGCGAGGTCGACGGCGAGCGCGGGGTCGGGGGCGGCGGGGGTGCGCGCCCGGCGGCCGGGGGGACCCGCGCCGCCGGGCGGCCCGGGGGACGCCCCGGGGGGCGTCTCCGTCGGCGGACCGGACAGCGGGTCAGACAGCGGGTCGGTCATGGGATCGGTCATGGGATCGGTCATGGGGTCCGCCGCCGGTCCCGCCGGGTCCGCCGGGCGTGCGGCCGCCATCGTCAGCAGCCCCATCACGTGCCGCAGCTCCGCCATCGCCGTCCGCCCGCCGTCCTCCACCGCGCGCATCGCCTCCCGCGCCTGCTCCGGCGAGGTGTCCAGCACCTTGCGGGCCGCGCCGGCCTGGATCGTCATCATGCTGACGTTGTGCGTGACGACGTCGTGCAGCTCGCGCGCGATCCGCGACCGCTCCTGGTCCACGGCCAGCCGCGTCGCCGCCTCCTGCTCCTCCTGCAGGGCGCGGACGCGCTGCTGCCAGGTGTGGATCGCGTTCGCGGCCAGCGCGATCGGCAGCAGCACCAGCAGCGGTACGAACCCGCGGCCCAGCTCCGGCACCACCCCCGAGGCCGCGAACAGCGGCACCCCGGCGAGCAGGCTCGCCAGCGCGCTCCTGCGGTGCGGGCTGTACATCGCCGCGCTGTACGCGGCGACCACCCCGGCGGCGAACGCGAACGCCGTCGCCCCGCGCGCGACCTCGCCCAGGTGGAACGAGAGGACCGCGGCGAGCACCGCCCAGAACGCGGCGAGCGGGTAGCGCCGCCGTACCGCCAGCGGCACGGCGGCCAGCGCCCCGAGGACCAACTCCCAGCCCTGCGCGGGCGGCAGCACGTGCTCGACGACGGCCGGCCCCGGGTACCGCACGTCGCCCGGCGGCTCCCCGGGCCGCTGCGCGGGCGGCGCCGGGGGCTCCCACCACGGCTTCCCGGCCCGGGGCCCCGCCAGCTCCGGCAGGCCGGGCGGCGGCGGGGCGAGGGCCTCCCCCTGCGGGGCGTCCTGGCGCTCCTCGTAGTAGGAACGGTCGAGGTCGGCGACGACGGTGCCGACGGCGAGCACGAGGGCGAGGGCGACGTCGGCGGTCCAGGCCCACCGGGACAGCCGCGGGGGCACGCGCCCGTCGCCGGCCGGCCCGCCGGCCTGGCGCGCCGGCGCGCCCCCGCCGGTACGCCTCCGCGCGAACCGCCCGCGCACCCGCACGCCCGCCCGCCGCGCCGCCCGCCCGTACCGACCGATGCCCGCACCCGCCCTCGCCGTCACCGGTTCAGTGTGCCAACCCGCCCGCCGCCGCCGGATCCTCCGCGCGGCCCACCCCCCGTCCGCCCGGCGCCTACGCCGCGGGGATGACGCCGCCCGCCGTCGGCCGGATGCGGTACGGACCTTCCGCACCGCGGCCGACGTGCCCGCGTGGCCGCCGCGCTTAGCGTCGGGCCGCACGCCGACCGCCGAGCTGGGGAGGGACCCGGGCCATGGCCGCTGAACCGCACGCAGCAGAAGCCGAACCCGCAGCAGGAGCCGCATCCGTGACCGCGGCCGCGGCCGGAGCCGGAGCCGCCGAGGAGGCCGGCCGCGGCGCCGGGTTCCTCATCGACCTGCGCGGCGTCAGCAGGACGTACGACGACGGCCCGCCCGCGCTGGACGACCTGACCCTGACCGTACGCACCGGGGAGGCGCTGGCCGTGCTGGGGCCGTCCGGCAGCGGCAAGTCGACGCTGCTCAACCTCGTCGCCGGCCTGGACCGCCCGGACGCCGGCACCGTCACCGTCGACGGCCTGCGGGTGGACGAGCTGGGCGAGAGCGCGTCGGCGAAGTACCGGCGGGCGGCGATAGGCATGGTGTTCCAGTTCTTCAACCTGCTCGACGACCTGACCGTCGCCGACAACGTGCTGCTGCCGGCCCAGTTGGCCGGCCTGCCGCGGGCCGGCGCCGCCGCCCGGGCCGCCGAACTGCTGGCGTACCTCGGCATCGAACGGCACGCCCGCGCGTACCCCGGCCGGCTGTCGGGCGGCGAGCGGCAGCGCGTCGCGGTGGCCCGGGCGCTGATGAACCGCCCGTCGCTGCTGCTCGCGGACGAGCCCACGGGGGCGCTGGACACCGCGTCGGGCGCGGAGGTTCGCGAGCTGCTGCGCGAGCTGCACGCCGACGGGCAGACGATCGTGCTGGTGACGCACGACCTGACGCTGGCGGAGTCGTGCGCGACGCGGACGGTGGAGCTGGTGGACGGCCGGATCGCGCGGGACAGCGCGGCCGGGTGGGCGGCCGGCGCGCCCACGCCGTACGGCGCGTACGGCGCCGGCGCCGCCTCCTCCGGCGCGCGCCCCGGGGCCGCCCGATGAGCGCCCTGGGCCGGGTGGTGCGCGCCGGGGTCGGCCGGCGGCGCGTGCAGAGCGCGGTGATGGTGCTGACCACGTTGCTCACCGTCGCCGCGGCGGTGCTGGCGGCGGGGTTGCTCGTCGCCTCCCGGGCGCCGTTCGACGACGCCTTCGCGCAGCAGCACGGCGCCCACCTCACCGGGCAGTTCGACGCGGAGAAGGCCACGGACGCGCAGCTGCGCGCCACCGCGGAGGCCGGCGGCGTGGCCGCGGCGGCCGGCCCGTACGCGATCACCTCGCTGCGCCTGAACGTCGCCGGCGCGCCGGAGGGAGCCGTGTCGCGGCCGATGGCGGTGGCCGGGCGGGCGTCGGCCGGCGGACCGGTGGACGACCTGGAGGTCACCCAGGGCCGCTGGGCGGAGCGGCCCGGCGAGTTGGTGATCGAGGCGGGCGCGCTGTCCCCGGACATGGTGCTCGGCGCGCGGGTCACCGTCGACGGCCTGGCGGACGGCCCGACCCTGACGGTCGTCGGGATCGCCGAGTCGGTGGGCGAGAGCGCGGACGGGTGGGTCGTACCGCGGCAGCTCGACGGCCTGACCCCGGCGGGCGGCGCCCGCCCGGACCGCCAGATGCTCTACCGCCTCGACGACGCGGACTCGCGCGCCGACGTGGCGGCCGGGCGGAAGGCGGTGGCCGCCGCCGCGCCCGCGGGGGCGCTGACGGGGTCGCAGTCGTACCTCGACGTCAAGCAGCTCGCGGACGAGAACACCGCCGCCTTCATCCCGTTCGTGACCGCCTTCGCGCTGCTGGGGCTGGCCATGTCGGTGCTGATCGTGAGCATCGTCGTCAGCGGCGCGGTGGGCGCCGCGACGCGGCGGATCGGCGTGCTGAAGTCGCTGGGCTTCACGCCGCCGCAGGTCGGCCGGGCGTACGTGGCGCAGGCGGCGATCCCGGCGGCGGTGGGGGCGGTGCTGGGCGCGCTGCTGGGCAACGCGCTGTCCGTACCGCTGATGAGCGAGGTGGCGAGCGCGTACGGCACGGGGCGGATCCTGATCCCGCTCTGGGTCGACGTCGCGGTGCCGGCCGCCGTCCTCGCCCTCGTCGCGGTGACGGCGCTGGGCCCGGCGCTGCGCGCGGCCCGGCTCCGTACGACGGCGGCCCTCAGCGTCGGCCGCACCCCGCACGCCGCCCGCGGCCGCCGCGTCCGGCACCTGCTGGGCCGGCTGCCGCTGCCGCGGGCGGTGGGGCTGGGCCTGGCGGGCCCGTTCGCCCGGCCGGCGCGCTCGGCGACGATGGCGGCGGCGGTGGCGTTCGGGGCGCTGGCGGTGACGTTCGCGGTGGGGCTGGGGACGTCGCTGCTCGCGATAGAGAAGGAGGGCACGCCGGACGCGGCGGGGGATGTGACGGTGCACCGGATCACGGGCCCGGGAGGGCCGGGGGCCCCGGGGGGCCCGGAGGGGCCGGGAGGCCCGGGAGGGCCGGGAGGGCCGGGAGGGCCGGGAGTCGCCACCTCCGCCACCTCCGCCACCTCCGCCGCCTCCACGTCGTCCGCCGCCGCATCCTCCGCATCCTCCGCCAAGGAGATCGCCGCGGCGATCCGCGCCCACCCGGGGACGGAGCACTACTTCGCCACCGCCGAGACCGACGTGGCCGTCGCCGGCCGGAAGGGCGCCGTACCCCTGGTCACGTACCGCGGCGAGGCCCCCGCCGACGGCCACCGGCTCGCCGCCGGCCGCTGGTTCTCCGCCCCCGGCGAGGCGGTCGCCCCGGCCCGCTTCCTGGCGGCCACGCACACGGGGATCGGCGACACCGTCACCCTGCTGGACGGCGACCGCACCGTCGAACTCCGCATCGTCGGCGAGGTCTTCGACCTGGGCGACGAGGGCTTGGCCGTACGCACCGCGTACGACTCCGTCGCCACCCTCGTGCCCGACCAGACACCCGCCCAGTACACGGTGGACCTGACCCCGGGCACCGACCGGAGCGCCTACCTCAAGGCGCTCAACGCCGACCTGCGGCCGCTGGGCGCCGAAGGGGTCTTCTCGGAGGACGACGAGGCGTCCCCGGTGCTCCTCGCCATGCAGGCGCTGATCGCGATGCTCACGGCCATGCTGGTGGCGGTGGCCTGCCTGGGCGTGCTCAACACCGTCGTCCTCGACACCCGCGAACGGGTCCACGACCTGGGCGTGTTCAAGGCCCTCGGCATGAGCCCGCGGCAGACGGTCGCCATGGTCCTCACCTCGGTCGCCGGCACCGGCCTGGTCGCGGGCGCGGTGGGCGTCCCCCTCGGCGTGGCGCTGCACCACTACGTGGTCCCGGAGATGGGCCGCTCGGTCGGCACGAACATCCCCGACGCCCTGGTCGACGTCTACACCCCCCTCGGCCTCACCCTCCTGGCCCTCGCCGGCGTCGCCATCGCCACCGCCGGCGCGCTCCTCCCGGCCACGTGGGCCGCGGCCACCCGCACGGCGGCGGCGCTGCGCTCGGAGTGAGCGGGCCCGGGGACCCGGCCCCGGCAGCGGCGGGAGAGGCCGGTGCCGGGGCCGGGGTGCGGGTCAGAGTTGGTCGTCGTCCACGTCGTACCGCCGCTCCGCCAGCCGCATCGGGCGGGCCGGCTCGGGAGCGGCGGCCACCGTGACGCCCGGGCGGCCCGCTTCGACCACGAACTCCGCGGCCGTGGTCACCGTCGTGCCCTCCGGGCGCCACACGGTGTCGACGGTGCGGAGTTCGGCGGTCATCCGCTCGCGGGTCACGTCGCAGAGGACGTAGGCGCGGCGGTTGTCGATGTACTTCCAGTGCGGGCTCTCCGCCATGATCGGGTCGTACCTCGCGTGGAAGGCCGCCGTGTCGCTGTCGCCGCCCGAGGCGATCGACGAGCCGGTCAGCTCGGCGCCCACCACCGGGCTCGCCGGGTCGTCGAAGTCGGGCTTGAGGTCGCAGACCCAGGTGCAGTGGCGGTCGCCGGTGAGGACCACCGGGTTCTCCGTGCGCCCGGAGCCGAAGAACTCCAGCAGGCGGCGGCGCTGGGCGCGGTAGCCGTCCCAGTTGTCGAAGTCGAAGACCTGCTCGGGGCCGGCCCGGCGGTCGTTCTGGGCCCACATGAGCTGGTTGGCCAGCAGGTTCCAGCGGGCGCCGGAGCGTTCCATGCCGCGTACGAGCCAGCGCTCCTGCTCCGGTCCCGTCATGCTGCGGGCCGGGTCCTCGGACTCCTCGATGCTGGTGATCTGGTCGCTGCGGTACTGGCGGGTGTCGAGAACGTGCACGGTGGCGAGGTCGCCGTAGCGCACCGACCGGTACAGCTGCATGTCCAGCCCGTCGGGCATCGAGGCGCGGCGCAGCGGCATGTGCTCCCAGTACGCCTGGAGGGCGGCCACGCGGCGGGCGCGGAACGCCTCGGGGGTCTGCTTGTCGGGGTCCTGGGGGATCTCGTCGGCCCAGTTGTTGTCGATCTCGTGGTCGTCGAGGGTGACGATCCAGGGGGCGTGCGCGTGCGCGGCCTGGAGGTGGACGTCGCCGCGGTACTGGGCGTGGCGGTTGCGGTACTCGGTGAGGCTGTACGGCTCGCCGGTGCCCTCGTGCCTGCGGACGGTGGTGTCGCGGGGGACGGACTCGTAGATGTAGTCGCCGAGGAAGGCGACGAAGTCGACGTCCTCCTGCGCCGCGTGGTGCCAGGCGGTGAAGTAGCCGTCCTGCCAGTTCTGGCAGCTGGCGAAGAGGAAGCGCAGGTTGCGCGGGCGGGCGTGGACGGCGGGGGCGGTACGGGTGCGGCCGGCCGGGGACGTCTCGCGGCCGGCGCGGAAGCGGTACCAGTACTCGCGGTCGGGCCGCAGGCCGTGCACCTCGACGTGGACGGAGTGGCCGTGCTCGGGGCGGGCGAGCGCGGCGCCCCGCCGGCGTATCCGGGTGAAGGAAGGGTTGTCGGACACCTGCCACTGCACGGGCACCGGCCGCGCCGGCATGCCGCCGCCGGCGAGCGGATCGGGCGCCAGCCGGGTCCAGAGCACGACCCCGTCGGGCAGCGGGTCGCCGGAGGCGACGCCGAGCGTGAACAGCCCGGAGGGCAGCCGGTCGGCGGTGCCGCTGCGTTCGGCGGCGGTGGCGGTGGAGGGGGCGAGGAGGACCGGGGCGCCGGCGGCGGCGCCGAGGGCGAGGGCGCCGCCGGTGCCGAGCACGCTGCGCCTGTCCGGATTCGAGCGAGAACTCACGGATTCTTCCTTCTTGTGTGGGAAGTTGCCTGAGAACTTGCATGACCCTGACAGCCGGAGGAGAAGGCCCGAGGAAGCGGCGGCTACACCGAGGTGGGCACCGCCTGAAGGATGGGCGACCCGCCGGGGCGTTCCGGCAGGCATGGCCCGGTGCGAAAGGCCCGGAATGCCCGAACTCACCGCCGACGGTCGACGGCTGACAGCAATCTGCCAATTCCCGCCCCGCCCCCTCGCGGGTGATGATGCCGGTACAGCTCCGAAGCGGTGACGCCTGAAGTGGGGTATCCGGATGGGCAGTGGCTCCTCGCGCGCACCGTCGTCACCGGACCCCGAAGAACCCGCGGTCGCCACCCACTGCCCGTACTGCGCGCTCCAGTGCGGCACACGGCTCCAGCCCGGCGCGCCCTCCGGTCCGCCCCCACCCCCGCCTTCCGCCGTCCCGGCCGCACCCTCCGCCGAGCCCGCCCCGCCGCTGCGCGTCGAGCCCGACGCCGACTTCCCCGTCAACCAGGGCGGCCTGTGCCACAAGGGCTGGACCGCACCCGCCGTCCTGCGCGCCCCCGACCGGCTGCGCACCCCGCTCGTCCGCGACCGCGCCGGCGGCCACACCCCCGCCGGCTGGGACACCGCCCTGCACACCGTCGCCTCCCGGCTGGCGGAGATACGCGCCGCGCACGGCCCCGACTCCGTCGCCGTCTTCGGCGGCGGCGGGCTGACCAACGAGAAGGCGTACCTGCTCGGCAAGTTCGCCCGGGTCGCCCTCGGCACCCGGATGATCGACTACAACGGCCGCTTCTGCATGTCCTCCGCCGCGGCGGCCGGGGTCGCGGCCTTCGGCCTGGACCGCGGGCTGCCGTTCCCCGTCACCGACCTCGCCGGGGCCGACACCGTCCTCCTCGCCGGCGCCAACCCCGCCGAGACCATGCCCCCGCTCATGCGCCACCTCAACAAGGCCGGCGCCCTCGTCGTCATCGACCCGCGCCGCACCCCCACCGCCGAGCGCGCCGCGCTCCACCTGGCCCCCGCCCCCGGCACCGACCTCGCGCTCGCCCTCGGCCTGCTGCACATCGCCGTCGCCGAGGGCCGGCACGACGAGGAGTACGTCCGCACCCGCAGCGTCGGCTTCCGCGCCGCCTGGCGGCGGGCCGCCGGCTGGTGGCCGGAGCGGGTGGAGCTGGTGACCGGGGTGCCGGCTGCGGCGCAGCGGGAGGCGGTGCGGCTGCTGAGCGAGGCCCGGCGCGCGTACGTCCTCACCGGGCGCGGCGCCGAGCAGCACAGCAAGGGCACGGACACGGTCGCCGCGTTCGTCAACTTCGCGCTCGCGCTGGGCCTGCCGGGCCGGCCCGGCTCCGGGTACGGCTGCCTGACCGGCCAGGGCAACGGCCAGGGCGGCCGCGAACACGGCCAGAAGGCCGACCAGTTGCCCGGCTACCGGCACATCACCGACCCCGGGGCCCGCGCCCACGTCGCCGGGGTCTGGGGCGTCGACCCGGACAGCCTGCCGGGGCCGGGGCTGAGCGCCGCGGAGCTGCTCGGCGCCCTCGGCACCGACGGCGGGCCGCGCGCGCTGCTGGTGTTCGGCTCCAACCCGGTCGTCTCCGCGCCGGACGCCGAGCGCGTCCAGCGCCGGCTGGCGGAGCTGGACCTGCTGGTCGTCGCGGACTTCGTACCGTCGGAGACCGCGACGATGGCGGACGTCGTCCTGCCGGTCACCCAGTGGGCCGAGGAGGAGGGCACCCTCACCAACCTGGAGGGCCGCGTCCTGCGCCGCCGCCGCGCCCTGGCCCCGCCGCCGGGCGTCCGCGGCGACCTCGCCGTCCTGCGCGAGCTGGCCGTACGCCTCGGCGAGCCGGCCGACCGCTTCCCCGACGACCCGCGCCGCGTCTTCGACGAACTCCGCCGCGCCTCCCACGGCGGCACCGCCGACTACGGCGGCATCAGCTACGAGCGGCTGGACGCCGGCGAGGCGCTCCACTGGCCCTGCCCCGCCACCCCCGACGGCGCCCCGCCCCACCCCGGCACCCCGCGGCTGTTCCTCGACCGCTTCGCCCACCCGGACGGCAAGGCGCGCTTCCAGGACGTCGACCACCGCGAGCCGGCCGACGCGCGCGACGACCGCTTCCCGCTGTGGGCCACGACCGGGCGGCAGCTCGCGCACTACCAGTCGGGCGCGCAGACCCGCCGGGTGCCGGAGCTGATGCGGGCCGCGCCGGAGACGACGGTGGAGATACACCCGGACACGGCGGCGCGTGCGGGGCTCGCGGAGGGCGAGCTGGCGCGGGTGCGGTCGGCGCGCGGGGCGGTGCTGGCGCGGGTGCGGCTGGTGGCGACGCTGCGTACGGACACGGTGTTCCTGCCGTTCCACTTCCCCGGGCACGGGCGGGCGAACCTGCTGACGGGCACGGCGCTGGACCCGCGCAGCCGGATGCCGGAGTTCAAGGTGAGCGCGGTGTCCGTGGAGCCGGTGGGGTCGGAGGAGCCGGTGGGGCGGCCGGAGCGGGTGCCGGAGGCGGCGGCGGTGCGGGGAGCGGCGGGTTGAGGGGTACGGGACGGGGCAGGCCGGGCGGTACGGAGACGGGGACTGAGGCGGGGACGGGGACGGAGACGCGCGCCGAGACGGGGACGGGGACCCGCGTCGTCATCGTCGGCGGCGGCCCCGTGGGCCACCGCGTGGCCGAACGCCTGCGCCACCACGGCCACGACGGCCCCGTCACCCTCCTCGACGCCGAACCCGGCCCCGCCTACCACCGCGTCCTCCTCCCCTCCCTCCTCGACGGCACCCTCACCCCCGCCGACCTCCGCCTGCCCGACCTGCCCGACGTCCACCTCCGCCACGGCGTCTCCGCGGCCGGCATCGACCGCCGCCGGCGCCAGGTCCGTACGACCGAGCACGACCGGCTCCCGTACGACACCCTCGTGCTGGCCACGGGCGCCCGGCCGCACCTCCCGCCCGTGCCGGGGCTGCGCCACGCCTCCGGCTGGCTGGTCGAGGGCGTCACCGGGCTGCGGTCGCTGGCGGACTGCGCGCGCGTGCGCGGTGACGAGATCGTCGTCCTCGGCGGCGGCCCGCTGGGCGTGGAGACCGCGGCCGCCCTGCGGCGCGGCGGCCGGAACGTCACGCTGGTGCACCCCGGCCCGTACCCGCTGGACGACCGCCTCGACGCCGCGGCCGGCGGGCTGCTGACCCGGCATCTGGCGGAGCTGGGCGTCCGGCTGGAGCTGGGCCGGGTGGCCGCGGGGGTGCTGCCCGGCAAGCTGGCGCTGGACGACGAGTGGCTGCTGGCCTGGGACACGCTGCTGTGCTGCACGGGCGTCCGCCCCCGCACCCGCCTCGCGGCGGCGGCGGGCCTGGCGGTACGGGCCGGGGTGCTGGTCGACGGCGAGGGGCGGACGAGCGACCCGGCGATCCGCGCGGTGGGCGACTGCACGGAGCCCGCGGATTCGCTGTTCACCGGCTGGGAGCAGGCGGAGGCGGTGGCGCGGTCGCTGACGGGCCGGCGGGTGCCGTACGGCGGCGGCGCCGGGCGCCGGCCGGTGTTCCGGCTGCGGGTGCCGGGGCTGACGCTGGGGGTGCTGGGCGACGGCGGGGCCGGGGCCGGGGACGAGATCGTGACGTACCGCGACCAGGTCCGCGGCCGGTACGCCCGGCTGGCGCTGGACACGGCGGGCCGGCTGACGTCGGCGGTCCTCGTCGGCCTCCCGCAGGCGCTGGCCACGCTCACGCAGCTGTACGAAACGGGCACACCCCTGCCGGCCGGCCGTCTGGCCCTGCTGCTGGGCCGGCCCGCGCCGCGCTCGGGGCCGCCGCCGGCGCTGCCGCCGGAGGCGGTGGTGTGCCGGTGCAACAACGTGACGAAGGCGGCGCTGGCGGACGCCTTCGCCGCGGGCGCGCGGGAGCCGGGCGCGCTGGCCGACGCGACGCGGGCGACGACGGGGTGCGGCTCGTGCGCGGAGGAGGTCCGGGGCCTCTGCCGGGAGTTCGCGGAGAGCACGCCGTGAAGCGCCTGCTGGTCGTCGGCTGCGGCATGACGGCACACCGGCTGGTGGCGGAGCTGCGCGCCCGCGACGGGGCGGCGCGCTGGCGGATCCTGGTGCTGGGCGAGGAGCCGTACGGGGCGTACAACCGCATCGCGCTGACGGACAGGCTGCGCGGCGTACCGGCGGAGGAACTGACGCTCGGCGTCCCCGACGGCGGCGGCCTGGAGATACGTACCTCCACCCGGGTGGCGGGCATCGACCGGCCGGCGCACGAGGTGGTGACGGCGGAGGGCCGGCGGCTGCCGTACGACGCGCTGGTGCTGGCCACGGGCGCGGTGCCGGCGCGACCGCCGGTGCCGGGGGCGGAGCTGCGGGGGTGCCACGTGTACCGGACGCTGGACGACGTCCACGCCATCCGCGAGGCGGCGCGGGCGGCGTCCGGGGAGCGGGCGGTCGTCGTGGGCGGGGGCCTGCTGGGCCTGGAGACCGCGGAGGCCCTCCACCGCCACCTGGGCGTACGCCCGCACGTGGTGGAGGCGGCCCCGCACCTGATGCCCGCGCAGCTGGACCCCGAGGCGGCGGGCCTCCTGGCGACCTCCCTGAGCCGCAGGGGGATCCGCCTGCACGAGGGCACCGCACTCCGCTCCCTGGACCCCGGCCCGGCCGGGGAGGTCACCGGGGTCACCCTGGCGGACGAGACCCGGATCACGACCCGCCTGGTGGTCTTCACCGCGGGCACCCGCCCCCGCGACGACCTCGCGGCGGCGGCCGGCCTGCCGCGCGGCGAGCGCGGCGGCTACCTGGTGGACGACGACTGCCGCACCCCCGACCCGGACATCTGGGCGATCGGCGACTGCGCGGCGATCCACGGCCGCCGTACGGGCACGGTGGCCCCCGGCTACCACATGGCCGCCACCGTGGCGGCCCGCCTCGCCGGCGCCCCCGCCTCCCCGCCGCCCCTGTCCCCGGCGGAGCCCTCAACGGTGCTGAAGCTCCCGGGCGTGGACGTGGCCAGCATGGGCAACCCCCACGCCCAGACCGAGGACGCGGTGGAACTCACCTACACCCGCCCCGGACCGGCGACCCGCTACGCCAAACTGATCCTGGACCCCGAGGCCCGCACCCTCCGGGCCGCCATCCTCCTGGGCCACCCCACCGCCCACAGCCGCCTCCACGCCCTGGTGGGCGAGGAGCTGCCGGCCCCCGCCGAACAGCTCCTCACCTGAGCGGGAGAACGGTCCCCGCGGTCACGAGTAGATGACGGTGGCATATGATCCCGCGCCACCGGGCGCGGAGTCCCCGACCACGGTGGGCCCCGGCGAGACGATCACGAGGCGGCCGTCCCGCCACTCGATGTCACCTTCCAGGGAGTTGTTGGCGAGCAGCCACTTCTGGTCGCCGCTGTCGGCGATGGGCAGCCCGGCCAGCGGGGTGACCTCGCCGGTCTCGGGGTCGAGGGCCACGACGGCGCCCCGCGACCCCTCGTAGTCGCCCAGCGGGGGGTCCTGCGGCTGGAAGGCGATCAGCCGCCCGTCCCCGTCGGTGCCGACCGGAGCCAGTGACAGCTCACCGTCGGCCCGGGCACGCCACAGCTCCTTACCGGACGTGAGGTCGAAGGCGACGATCCCCACCTGGCGGTAGTTCGGGTCCATCGCGTACTTCAGGTAGAGCACACCGGCACCGACAACGGCCTTGTGGCACGTGTGCAGCTCCGTCGAGTCCCCGCCGCCGTAGCCGCACGGCGGCATCGGGTCGAGGCTGCGCGCGTCCATCTCCGCGATCACGGTGTGCTCGCCCGGGTCGTCCCGGTCGTCCGGGTCGCCGGGCTCCACCCGCACCACCTGCTCGTCGTCCCGCGACTTGACGACCACGACCAGCGGGTCGGCCGACAGGACGGTCAGGCTGGTCTCGTCGTCTCCGGGATGCTCCCAGGTCCAGAGGTGCTCACTGTCCCGCCCGAAGCCGACCAGGGCACCGCACTGCCGGGTGATCAGCGTGTCGCCGAAGACGGCGAAGGCGGCGTTCCAGCAGCCACGGTCCTTGGGGTCCTTCTGCGTCCCGCTCTTGAGGTCGAAGTTCGTCTGCCCCTGCCCGGGGATGAGCACGGTCTCCCCCCAGATCACCGGACGGTCCCCGACATCGGGCAGCACGCTCGCGACCCCCGGCTCGATATCGGAGGTCCAGACCTCTTCGCCCTTGTTGACGTCGACGATCGTGAGCCGGTCGCACGGCCTCGGCCCGCTCTCCGTGGTGGCGGGCTCCCCGCGCAGGACCGCGACGTACCCCTCCGGCGAGACGTCACGCGAGGCCTTGCAGGCCCCGTTGCCGTCCACCGGCACCCGCCAGGCCACCGAGCCGTCGGCGAGGTCGTAGGCGACGATCTCGTTCCACATCTCCCTGACGAAGTGCTTCTCGGTCCACCACCGCCCGTCCAGCCAGGAGCCGAGCGACGCCCGGGCCGTGGACGCGTCCGGCTCCCAGTCCTCCGGGAACCGCTCCTCAAGCGCCATCGAGAGCTGCTTGTCGGTCCCGGGGGCGAAGCCGACGTCGCCCGCGGAGTCGTCCTTCAGCCAGAACGACCACGCACCGGCCCCGCCCGCGGCCATCACCAGGACGGCGACGACCGCGATGACGACGCCCCGCTTGCTCTTCTTCCCCGCGGGCCCCCCGTGGTGCCCGGGCGGCTGCGGCGGGCCGCCCCACGCGGGACCGCCCTGATACCCGGGCGGCCCGGGCGGCCCCTGGGGCGGACCGTACGGGTACGGGCCGGGGTGCGGGGGCGGTTGCGCGGGCGGCCCCGTCGGACCGTGGCCGGGAGGTGGAGGTGGACCGTAAGACAACTCGTGCTCCAGGGAAGACCCGTTGTTCAGTGCGGAAACGGGGGCCGCACACCCCCGCGCCGACGGCTCGCGCACAGCCGGCCGGTCGGGTCGGTCCCCCGGGCACGAGGGTGGTCGGCGGATCTTGCACGAACATTGCACCCGCCTAGAATCCGCAGGCGAAACCGCGCGCGAAGGGCCAGGCGACGGAGCTGCGCCACCCCGCGGGGTCGAGATACACGAGCCTCCTGGTCAGCGCACCGAGTCCCCGCCGAGACCCCGATCGCCCTCTCGGCGGAAGCCGGTACGGACCGGGCCCGGGCCGTCGACGTCACGCCGGACGAGCGGAAGCCCCGCCCCAAGCCCAGCCGCAACAAGCACTGCCCGGCCGCTCCGCGGCGGTGCGGCGGTGATTACCGTCCGGGTGGGACCGCACAACGGAGCCCGCCGTGTCGCAGAGCATCGAAAGCGCGGCCAACGCTGACCTCTCGGTGGCCGTCAGACGGCCTCGCTGTGCGGGGAGAACGTGATGGTCAGTTCGGCGTCGAGGGCGGCGGCGAGGCGGCGCAGGAGGGGGATGGTGGGCACGGTGCCGCCACCTTCCATGCGGGAGATCTGCGGCTGCGTCATCCCGCACCGCTCGGCTAGCTCGGCCTGCGAGAGCCCGAGCATGGTACGGCGGTCCTGCACGAGCCTGCCCAGCTCCCGAGCGAGCGCGGGTTCCGAGGGCTGCATCGTTTCCGCTCGCGGCTCAGGCCGCCGAGGCGACGATGGTCACAGTGGCCTCAGCCCCCGGCGCGAGGTGCATGTCCACGGTGAGGTCCAGCGCCCGGGCCAGGCTCATGATGATCGCGATGGGGGGCAGCTCGGTGGCGGTCTCGATGCTCTCGATCGCCGCCACGTCCAGGTGCATCCGCTCGGCCAGCTCAGCCTCACTCAACCCGAGCTGCTTGCGCCGGTCGTACACTGCCTGGCCCAGTTGCATGGCGAGGCCGGCCTCTTCGTAGACGCGGTCGTACTCCGGGTAGGCGTCGAGGTGCTCGCCGAGCACCTGACGGTGGCGGCGGGTGCGCCATTCGCTGTGGTTCACGACTCCTCCTGCTTCAGAGTACGGCTGTACAGCTCGTGCTCAGCGGCGGCCTCGTGCTCCGCCTCGCACCATTGTTGCGCGGCCAGCGCCCGCTCCACCTCGACCTGCTCGCGCATCTTGGTCTTTGCGAACACGGTCAGCAGCACGATCCGTCGCCCCGGGGCAAGCCAGTAGGTGATCCGCTGGTGCACATCACCAAGCCGGAAACGAAGCTCACGGACCTTGCCGCCGAGGTGCCGAGAGTGCGGCTCATCGAGCGAGGTGGGGTGCTCGGCGAGCAGGTCGGCGACTCTTTCGGCCTGTTTGTAGCGCCGCGCCGGGAGGTTCTCCAGCCACTGCCGCACCTCCGGCTCGATCTCGATCGTGTACCGCTCCTCGACCATAGCAGTGATGCTATATGGCAGCATTGCAATACCCCATCGGAAGGGCGACCATCGGTACCCCGGGCGACCGCGAGCAATGCGCGGCGAAGGTTGGAGCGGTGTTGGGCCGGAGGGTTGCACGGGGGTGGGTCCGGTCGTGCGCCCGGGCGGCATACGCTCACTGCCACGAGGCGGGGCAGGTACTGCCTCTGTCCGCGCCTACTGCCCCGCGCCCCCGGGGGGGTGCGCCCGACGCGGGCCCCCCGGTCGGGTGACTCATGGGCACCGCCCTCCTCGCCGTCACCCACGCCCGCACCCGCACCGCCGGCGAGCCCGAAAGCCCCGACCGGTCCGCCCCGGAAGGACCTCGCCGACCACGTGGAGCCAGCCCAACCGGCTTGGCCGGTGAGCTTCTTCAGGAGGCACAGCACGCACTGGACGCGTGCCGGTGGACGTCCGGCGAACTGCAACTGCTGACTGTCGAGTTGACCGAGGCGCTGACGAACGTCCACCGGATCGCGGTGAGCCGAGGCGCACGCCTGCCCGCACCGGTCCACGAAGACCGCGACGCCTTCGACCAGCCGAACGACGAAGACAACCCACAGCACCCCGCACAGCCCGCCCCGCACGACTGACCTGCCACTCGGCCTCAGCCGTCCCTCACTCCCGCCGGCGGTCCTGCGCCTTGCGCAGCCGCTCGGTCTGCTTCTTGATCAATTCCGACGGAAAGGGCGTGGTGCGTCCGAGGTCGAACCTTTGGAACGTCGCAATCACGTTACCGACCCGCACCACGGTGAACTGCTCCACCCGGTCTCGTGGATCCACGTCCGGATCCGACGGTGCGATAGTCTCCAGAAAGGTCACAGATTCATCGCCGACCCCGTTCGCCGACTTGACCTGGATACGCGCTTGATAATATCCCGCGTATCCCTCCCCTTCATAGACATCACAAGAGTCAAGAGCCCGCTTGAGCCGATCAAATTCGACTTGCGCCAGGCCGTCCGAGTAAGACGAAAGCGTCGAACTACTGGCAAATATGCCGTTCTTCCAGTTGAACACCTGTGACGCGAAGGCTGATGCACGATGACCGTAGCGGATGTCAATGCTTTCCTCACAGTCTGGATCCGATACCGGCGGAAACTCACTCTCCACATCTTCCCCGGTACCCGTCGTCACTTTCATCCCTCCCTCATACACCTGCGGCACCTCGCCGTCCTTGAACGTGAGCGCTTCGAGTTGCGCCGCCGTAAGAGGCTCCGGCGCCGGTTTCGCCGCACCACTCGCTCGCGACGCCCCTACCTTGCGGTCAGTACTCTGCTGCTCCGAGCAGCCACTCAAAAGAGCCACGCTAGCGGCCAATGCGCTGGCCACCCATAGCTGGCGCCGTTTCAGGACTCTCATAGAATCCCCCTGTTTAGCATTCCAGATCAATCCTCTACCAAGACAGCATCAAACACGACCAGCCGCCCCTAATGCACTCCAATTTCCCCTGCATCAGAGCCGACGAGTCGTAAGACCGAGATGGGGAACCTCGACGACCAATTGGTGCGACCAACCCGCACTTCGCGCGGCAAGCGTCTACTCCGTCGAACTACAGGAGATCAGCCGCGAGATGAACTCACCGAAGGAGCGTGCCACACCTCGAGGAACCGATCCTCGTCGACATACGCGACGGCAGGTTCGCCTTCGGGGCCGCACAGAGACAGTCCAGCATGACCTTATCATGACCAGCAGAAGGGGTGTCGCAAATCACGACACTGATTTCCGGATACCCCCACTCCGCGATGAGATAGGAGTTCCCCAATCCTGCTGACGAGTCGATCCCGGAGGGATCGAGTCGAGTTAATCACCGGAGATCCACAGATAGCCTCTACACCTGACCACTCCGTCTAGAATTGACCTGAATTCCATCGCATCGCTTTTTGCGTCGAAATTTTGCTCAACCAAGAGGTCAATTTCACCCATTATCCGCATCAACTGAGGAGAATTGAACATGGTGTCGCCATGAAGATGAACTCCCGCCAGAAGGGTATTAGCATCAACGTGCGGCAAGATCGCTTCGAGGTGAGCTCCAGCCTCCCTACCTGCATGCACCCGCTGATGGTTCTGATCTTCGATGTAGACTGCAAGGCCCATTAAAACTCCCGCTCCATTTCGTGGGGTCGGCCCGCAAAGATCGAGCCGACCCCACGAACAATCACCTAGGCACTTCCGGCTTCGGAATAGGGTGCATTGTGATCACGCCGCCGTACTTGTCTTGAACGACTCGATACCACGTCGTGGGCAGCCTACCAGCATCGTCCGATAGGCGACCGATCACAGTACCCGCATTGACGTCACGCTCAAAATTCCCGTTCGCGTTCGGGCCATGACACCTGCATCGATTTGCGTTATCCACCAGGTCGTCCAGATCCACATCCGAATTGAAGACGCTCTTGTCAGAAGTGACCTGACGTCCTCCCGGCATGTGCTTGCCTCGCACGTAGGCCTCAGAGCCATCATCGAGCATCGCATCAACACAGTTTGCATTGTGAACGAGCACCGGCGTCTGACCCGCCAGCACATGGTACGTGTGGATGTCGTTGACGGTGAGGTCGTGGGTACGTTGGCGCTTGGTGTAGTGGCGGACGTCCGTGACGGTGGCAGTGGTGCCGTCGGGGGTGCGGAGGGTCTGGCCGGGGGTGAGGTCGCCGGCGTTCGCCCAGGCGTTCTTCTCACGGATCCAGAACGGGTGGGTGGTCGTGGACGTCAGGGTGGTGGTGCTGCCGTCGGCTTTGATGGTGAGGTCGACAAAGTCCTTGTCGTCTTCGGTGTTGATCGTTGCGACGATCTCCCGGATCGTGGTCTTGCCTGTCTCGGGGTCGGTGACGACGACCTTGTCGCCGATCTCAAGTTCCTCGATCGGTTTGGAACTGCCGTCGGCCAGCAGCACCTCGGTGCCGGGGACGAAACTATGCGTCTTGCAAGATTTCGCCGCCTTGAGGAACTTGATCGGTTTGAGTGCCTTGGCCCACGGCAGGTCAAGCGCGGCGGAGCCGCAGGCGCGGGTGAGGCCCGGGTTCTTGAGGCATTCCTTCCACGCGCCGACGTCGGGTGCGACGATCGACAGGACGAACTGGTCGAAGGCGGTCTGTGGCCGGTCGAGCCAGCCGAGGTCGCCGGCGACGGCACAGAAGGCCTCGCTGCGCGGAGCGATCTCTCCTGGTCGGCAGGACGCTTGGATGTGGTGGTCCAGCCGGTCATCCGTGGTGCTAAGCGTCGGGTACATCCGCTCCAGTTCGAGCGCCGAGGGCAGCCGGAAGCCCTCCATCCATACCACGCCGTCCTTCTGGGTGATGTGGATGGTCTGCTTTGGGGTCTGTGGCGAGCTGTTGCTGTTCTTGGGGTGTTTCACGGACGGTTTGCCCATGACTCCGCCGCCGGTTTGGTTCATGCGGTTGCCGCGACTGCCGTCGGCGCGGGTTTGTGCGTTGCCGCAGCTGACGCCGCTGGGGGAGCCTGTGCCGCAGTCGAGTCCCAGGCCGGTGGGGTCCTTGAAGGTCAGCGGGTTCTGGGCGGCGTAGGTGTAGCCGTTGAGGGTTTGGGGTTTGTCGAGTTCGAGGAGCGGGTCGACGCTGATGAAGCGGCCCAGGTCCGGGTCGTACTCACGGGCGCCGAGGTGCTGCAGGCCGGTGCTGGCGGTGTCGTCGGTGCCGCCGACGAAGCCGCGGGTGCCCGGCCAGGCGTCGGGCTGCGGGCCGCGGGGGGCGCCGAAGGGCAGGCTGCGGCGCTGGTCGAGGGTCTGGGTGGCGGCGTCGACGGCCAGTTGGCCGGTGCCGTTGTGGTCGGCCAGGGTGAACGAGACGCTGCCGTCGTCCTCCTGGACGGCCTGGTGGCCGCCGCCGAGGTCGTAGTAGCGGGTGGCCTTCGCCGTCGTGGCGCCCTTGGGGAGGGTGACCTCGGTGGCGCCCAGGTAGAGGGTGGTTTCCGTGGGGGTGCGGGCGATGAGGCGGTTGCCGCCTGCGTCGTACAGGTAGCTGGTGACCTTGTCCGCGCCGCCCTCGACCGGCTCGGTGACCTTGGCCAGGTGGCCTTCGGCGTCCCAGGTCAGGGTCTGGGTGTCGCCGGCCAGGTTGCGGGTGGCGGTGTTGCCGGCGGCGTCGTAGGTGTAGGTGTCCTGCGCGGTGCCGGTGGGTCCGGTGCTGGTGACGGACGTCAGGCTGTGCGGCCGGGGACTGCCGGGGGCCGGGTAGGCGTAGGTGCGCTCGGTGTCCTTGGCGGTGTCGCCGCCGGTGTCGTGCCGGGTTTCGGTGAGGCGGTTGCCGGACTTGTCGTAGGTGTAGGAGTGCCAGTACGGCGCCGGGCCGCCCACTGCCGAGCCCGAGGGCTGGGCGGAGCACTCGGTGTCGCCTTCGGTCCAGGCCGTGGTCAGCCTGCGCGCGAAGTCGTAGTCGAAGCACTGGGTGTCCGTGCCCGACCGCGAGACGTCGGCGACGGAAAGCACGTTGCCGGCGTCGTCGTACGTGAACGTGTTGTGCTGGTCGACGCCGGGCACGTCCGTCCGTTCGACGCGCGTGGTGGCAAGGCGCTGCGTCCCCCGCTCGTAGGTGTTCGCCACGGTGACGGTCTTGCTGCCGCTGTTCGACAGCTCGTAGAACTGCGGCTTGCCGTCGTTGGTGTAGCTGGTGGTCGCCTTCAGCCCCTGGTCACCGCCGAGTTCGATCGGGCGGAGGGTCTCGTCCTCGTACGTGAACGCCACACCCGACGACGGCAGCGCCCCGGCCTTCGGGAAGCCGACGGCCTGCACGGTGCCGGAGACGTTGTACGAGGTCATGGACAGGTACGTCCCCGCCAGCGCGCCCTCGGAGGCCGGGATGGTGACCGTGGAGCGCAGCACCCGGTACTGGCGGTCGTAGGCGACGACCTCGTTCGTGTACGCCTCGCCGTCCACATAGCGGGTCGACGCGGCCAGATGGCCCTTGGCACCGCTGACGGTGTCGTACGTCCAGTCGGCACGCAGTGTTCCGGTGGGCGAGGACTCCCGCAGCTCGGTCCGGCGGCCCATGCCGTCGTAGATGCTGACGAGCTTGGTCCCGCGGGCGTCGGTGGTGGAGGTGACCTGGCCGCGGTCGTCGTAGACGGTCGTGGTGGTGCCCTTGTCCGGGTCGTTCGCCTCGGTCTGGCGTCCGAGCTGGTCGTAGCGGTACGTCCAGGAGTTCCCGGCCGGGTCGGTCACCTTCTCCAGCTCGCCGCGCGGCGTGTACCGGTAGCCGGTCTCGTCGTAGGTCGACTCCGCGCTCCGGGCGTGGTGCTGGCGCACGGCCGTGGTCCGGCCGCGGGCGTCGACGAGGGACGTCGTGGTGGTTCCGCCGTCCGGCGGGATCACCGTCGTGCGGTCGCCGCGGTACCGGGTGGTGGTGGTCGCCACGACGGTGTGGCCGTCTCCGCTGCCGGCCACCTGCTCGGTCTGGATGGTGCGTCCGAGACCGTCGTAGGAGTGCTGGTACTGGGTCTCCACGGTGATGGCGTCTTCCGGGAGGAACAGTTCGGGGGACGGCAGCTTGTCCGTGTAGTACGGCGCGAAGGTCTGGGCGACAAGGCCCCGCTCGTCGTAGAAGACGTCGCTCAGCAGCCTGCCCCCGTCGGGCCCCGGTGCCTGGGTCTGGCGTTCGCGCAGGAAGCCGTCGAAGAGGGTGTACGAGGTGCGCTGGGCGCCCCGGTTGCCGAGGGTCCTGGTGCCGACCGCGACCGGTTTGCCCTCGGTCACCCGGTAGGTGAACTCGTAGTTCGGCGTCAGGCTGGTGCGCCGGTCGGGCAGCCACACCTTGGTCGTACGGCCCAGGGCGTCGTACGCGGACGTGGTGGTCTTGCCGTTCGTGTCGGCCTGGGTGAGCGGCAGACCGCGGGCCGGCGCGTAGGTCGTGGTGGAGGTCAGCGCCGTGGTGGCATCGCCGGGCGTCGCCGGCGGCGTGGTCTCCACGACCCGCGTGACGAGCCCGGTCGTGGGCGTGTAGGCGGTGGTGGAGGTACGGCCGTCCGTGCGCGCACTGCGCGACTTCAGCTGCCCGTTCGCGTCGAAGGCCAGGTTCGCGGTGAGGTCGGTGCTGGCCAGCTTGCGGCCGTAGGCGTCGTACTCGGCCGTGGACTCCAGGTAGACGGCCTCGTCCGCGGTACGGGACTTCAGCACGGCGGTGGCGGTGGCGTCGCCCCGTGTCGGCGGGGTCGGGGTGGCGTCGATCGCCGCCCCGTCGTACGCCGTGCGGACGTCGGTGATGACGTCCTCGGTGCGGTCGACGGGGTCCCCGCACGCCTTGGCGACCGTTTCCACCCGCACGGGCAGGGTGAGGATGTTCTTGTCCTCGTTGGTGGCGTACGTGGTGCGGGTACACCGGTTGTCGGCCGCGGTGGAGTTGTCCGCGAAGTCGTTCACCCTGGTCAGCCGCCCGGCGACCGTGTCGTAGGTGTTCGCCTTCGACGTCACCCGCCAGTCGTTGCCGACGCCGTTGTCCAGGGAGGTCCAGGTCTTGGTGTGCGCGGTGCCGGTGAGGTTCGCGGTGACCGTGCCCCAGGAGCGTTCCTTCTTCGCTGTCTGGTGGTGCCAGGGCCGGTTGACGGTCTTGTTCAGCACCCTGCCGCCGGGGCCGGTGAAGTCGACGGTCTTGTAGGCGAAGCCGGCGGCCGACTCGTGGTCGGTGATCGGGTCGCCCTCCCCGCTGCCGAGGCTGACGGACACGTTCTTGGTGCCGCCGGTGGGACTCTCGCGGTCTCCGTGCATGCCGCGGAGGAAGTAGGTGTCGGACTGCGACACCATGGCCTCCTCGCCGAGCAGCCCACCGGTCTTGACCCGCACCCGGCCGTAACCCCGCCACTGCGACCAGGTCTTGAACTTCTCCTTCGTCAGACTGTCGTCATCGTCGTAGTGCCAGGCCGCCCCGCCCAGGTACTCGTAGCGGGTGACGGAGTCGGAGCCGCCGCCGGTGCGGTCGCTGGCGGTCACCGACGTGGTGACGTACTTGTTGAACCACTGGCGGTCCGGGTCGGCGGTGTCGCTGCCGCCGATGTACTGGGGGAAGCAGCGGCTGGTGTTCGTCTGCGGGGTGGGCAGGTTGTCCCAGTCGCAGGCCGGTGCGGAGTAGTTCGCGTCGATCTGGCCGCCGTACTCGTCAGCGACCGACGACAGCCGGGCCTTGATGAACGGCGCGTAACCGTCGCCCGTCCTGTCCAGCCGGTTGGCCAGCTGGGTGTAGACGAAGGTGGTCTTCGGCAGGGTGATCGCGGGTGTGGCGGTGTGGCCGGTGCGCTGGATCGACTCCAGCAGCAGCTGGTAGTCGGTGTCGGCCTGTCCCCAGCGGTGCGTCAGCCGCCAGGAGTCGACAGGGGCGTACGTCCCGTCGCCCTTGAGCACCTGGGTGGTCACCTTGGTCATGCGCTTGCGGGTCCAGAAGCTGGGCGCGTACCGGCCCTGGTCGCACGTGGCCGATTCGCCGCAGTTCAGGTCCCAGGGCGTGTCGTACCAGTAGGCCGCGTCGGTGCCGATGTCCGAGCAGTCGGTCTGCGCGTTGGGCAGGCACCGCTGACCGCTGCTGAAGTCGACCTTGGCCAGGGGCTTCGTGCCGTACACCGAGGACGACTTCAGCCCGTACTCGATGCGGTCCAAGGTGCCGCCGCGGGTGTAACGGGTGTTGTTGGTCCCCTTGAGGTTGCGGCCGTAGGAGTTCTTCTCCTGGTGGTAGTAGTAGGCGACGGCGTTGCCGTGCGGGTCGACGACGTAGTCGAGATTCCAGCGCCAAGTCTGCTGGCACCAGGACGAGCCGAAGCCGGCGGCGTCGTGGCAGGGCTCGCCGGAGTCGTCGCCGAACACCGGCACGTTCCACGCCGAACCCGTGGCCTCCTTGCCGTCGGCCCAGCCGGGCAGCCGGTTGAAGCCGAAGTAGTAGCGCACGCCCTGCGGGTCCGTGACGCGCCAGTACTCGCCGTCGTTATCGCCGTTGCCGCGGGCGGCCGAGGCCAGGCGGGTGACCCGGGTGCCGTCGTCGTCGCGCAGCTTCCACTCGCCGTTGCCGGCCGGGACGAGTTCGCCGCCCTTGCCGTTGAAGGAGATGAACGCGTTGCCGTGACCCCAGCACAGGTCACCCGGCTTGCTGCCGTCGGCGTGCTTGACGCCGTCGTCCGCGCACGGTTTGTACTGACGCTCGATGTAACCGGGCCAGAAACTGAACCCGTCACCTATCCAGGACGACTGGTTGTTGGTGCCGCCCGTGCGACCGTCCACCGCGCCCGACGAGTACGACATGCCCACGCTCGGCTGCAGCCCTCCGGGCACCTCGGGGACCGGAATGCCGTACGACCAGGAGAAGTCCCCGGAGCTGAGGTTCACATCCCAGGACGACGACGGCGCCAGCGACGTCGCCTTGTAGTCCCCCTTCCCGCCCTCCTCGGCGGCGACGGCGGCGAGCACCGTCGGCTCACGGGTGCCGAGCTGCACCGTGTCGGCGGTGAGCGTCTGCTTCTCCGCGTCGTTGAACGTCGGCACCGGCTCGCTCTCGCGGCACCCGGGCCTGTCGGGCGTGTCCAGGACGCAGGCCGGCATCTCCACGAGGGTGAGCCGGGAGGCGTAGCCGCCCCCGAACGCCTCGGCGAAGGCGCCGTAGTCCACCCTCACCCGCACCTCACCCGCCGCCCGCCGGGCCCCAGGCTCGGACTCCAGCGCGAACAGCACCCCGTCGACACCCGCCCGCCGGGCCGCCTCCCGGCCGAGAACCCGGGTGGTCACCGTGCCCCGCGCGCCCTTGGCCGCCTCCGCGGCAGCTGCGGGATGCCCACCGGCCGCGGAGGGCACGTCCAGAGTGAGGGGGAAGGCCGTCCCGTTCGGCGGATCTTGGGTGGTGCTCCTGACGCCCGCAGAACTCAGCTCGACCCGGGCGGTCGCCGGCTCCGGCCAGGCAGCGTGCGGCTCACGCCGCGGCGTCCTCGGACCTTCCTGCCGCGTACGCGGCTTGACCTTCGTCGCCGATTTTCCGGCGACCGGCTCCTCCGCCCGGGGCACGTCCGGCCTGCCCCTGCCGTCGTCCGCGGCCGCGTCGGGCGTCGTCGTGACATTCTGCAGAAGGGTGGCGACCATCAGGGCCGCTGCCCCCAACGCCACCTTGCCGCTCGTCCGTCTGACGCGCGTGCTGACCTTTCGGTTCATCCCGTCGTCCTCGTCTCCGCTGCCGCGCCACCATCGCCCGCGAGCGGGCCGCCGGTGGAAGCCGGGTGCTGGTGTATGGGTTTCGAGCCCCGGCGCCGTTGGGGGCAGCGCCGGGCGGAGTGCGATATCAACTGTCGTCAGGGACGTCGGTCACGACGTCCGGCATACCGAGCGCGAGCAGGGCGACCTGGCCGCCGGTCAGCGCCCCCTGGAAGACCCACACGTCGTCGACCGCCCCGGGCCAGTACTCACCCCACGCGCCGGCCGTCTTGCTCCGGCCGATCTGGAGGGACTCACCGGCGGTGAAGGTGAGCACGTCCTGGGCCCAGGAAAGCCGGTCCGTGCAGGCGGGATCGTCCGCTGTGCCGTCGCCGTCGGCGTCGGGGCAGGCCACTTCCTCCAGCTCGCCGTTGACGTAGAGCCGCGCCTCCTTGGTGAAGCCGTCGTAGACCAAGGCGAGATGGTTCCACTCCCGCACATCCCAGAACTGCTCGTTCTGCACACGCACCACGCCGGCCGTGTCGGTGTCGGCCCCCGGCAGCGCTATCTGCCAGCTCCCCGCGCTGGCCGCGGGATCTGCGGCGGGTACGTAGCGCACCGCGAACGCGCTCTGCCTGCCGCCCGTGGCGCTGACGAGGGCGGCCGCGCCGTCGGGCAGGGCGGCGGCCTGTGCCCAGGCGGTGACCGTGTAGCTCCCGCCGGTGTCCACCGGCACCCCGGAGGTCGCCGCATAGGCGCCCACTCCGTCCAGATCCATCGCGCCGGTGTCGACCCAGCCGGAGCCGATCGCCGCACCGCCGTGCAGGGTCATGTCGTGACCGCCCGGCGAGTCGTCCGCCGTGACCGGAGGGGTCGCACCATCGGTGCCCTCCAGCTTCCACCGGCTCTTGACCAGGGGGCGTTGTTTGTAGAGTTGCTGGACTTCGGGGGTGGAGATCGGGCGGTCGTAGATGCGGATGTCGTCGATGGTGCCGGGGAAGTACTCGCCGGTGGTGCCGGACAGTTCGCTGGCGGCGATGAGCAGGGGCCGGTCGGCGAAGCGGCCGTTGGTCCAGTCTGCTGTGGCGATGCGGTCGCCGTTGACGTACAGGGTGATCGTCTGGGTGACGGCGTCGTGGACGCCGACGATGTGGGCCCAGGTGTCCTGGTGGGCGGCGCCCTCGGGCTGGCCCGCGTAGATCAGCTGCGCGTCGGTGGTGTCGGCGTCGAAGCCGCCGACGGCCCAGCGGTCCTTGTCGGCCGCGTAGAACAGGCTGACCACCGGCCGCTCGTTGTCCAGCAGCGAGACGACGGCCTTGCGGCCCTGATGCGAACCCGGGGTGATCTTCGCCCAGGCGGCCAGGGCGTAGCTGCGACGGCTGTCGAACGGGGTGCCCCGGTTGTGTCCGATCTGCGCGTAGCCGTCGGCGCCGTTGAACGCCGCGGCCTTGCCGGCCACCCCGGGAGTCCCGGTGGTCACCCCGCCTTGGTACGTCGCGGGGACCACCTCCGCCTGCCCGGACACCCGGGTGGCGCCGGCCGGTTCGTCGAGGTCGAAGACGGCCACCGCGGGGCGGCTGGGGTCGTCGCCGACCATCTGGTGCTGATACAGCTTGGCGACGTCCTCCGGGTTCAGCCGCCGGTCGAAGAGCTGGACCTCGTCCAGGGCGCCGGGCAGGAAGTGCGCCGGGCTGCCGTCGCTGGTGCTCGCCCCAAGCATCAGCCCCCGCCGAGCGTCCCACAGCCCGGTGATGTCGGCCTGGCCGGCGAGCCGGCCGTTGACGAACAGCTCGATGCGCTGGTTGTGCCCGTCGTAGGAGCCCACCAGGTGCGTCCACTCGCCTGCGGTGACGCCCCCGGGTGCGTCGGCCATCGCCCGGGTGACATTGCCGGGGGCGTCGGCGGCATGGTGGTTGAATACCCAGCGCTGCAGATCGGCGTGGTAGAAGAGCGCGAAGCTGGAGCGTGAGTTGCCCGGGTGGGAGGCGACCATCGCGTTGCCCTGAGGGATCTCGTCCAGCTTCACCCACGCCGACACCGCATGCGCCCCGGTGGTCTCCACCACCGGAATACCGGTAGTGATGCGGCCGTCGACGCCATCAAGGGCGACGGCGTTGCCACGTATCCCCGCCGCCCCCGTGGCGGCCCCGCCGCGCAGGTCCAACGACCGCGCCGGGGTGGAACCGGCCGCCTGGGCGGCGCCGGCGGGCTCGTCCAGCTGCCAGGTCGCCCGCTCCGGCTGCCCGGCCTTGACCCGGAACATGTAGGTACGGACCTCGCTACTGCGGTTCCCGGCGGCATCGAAGGACTCGACGGTGACGAAGTTCAGCCCGGGCCGGGTCGGGAGGATCTTCACCTGCCTGGCCGCGCCGCCGGAGGTGGAGACCTGATTGGCGGGGACGGGATCGCCGTTGATGCCGTAGCGGTAGCGGTCCACATCCGCATCCGGCGCATCCAGCGTGAACGTCCCGTACCGCCCGACCCCGTCGAACCACGGGTCGTCCGGGTTCTCCGGATCGGACTCCGGATACTCACCTGAGGCCACCGTGGGCGCCTTGGGCACGTGGGTGTCGTAGACGAAGTAGCAGCCGGTCTTCGTATCGCCCGCATACGACCACGGCGACCACTGCGCTCCGTCATAGGCGCGGGCGTACCAGTGCACGTTCGTGTTCTCCGGGATGACCTCGTCCGACGGTTTCGGCAGCGAGGGCGCGAAGGTCGAACCCGACCGCTTGAACGTACTGTGCTGCGGCTTCCACCTCGCCACCGTGCCGTCCGAGCGCTTCCACTTGGCCTGGAACTGCACCGCCACGCTGTCGCCGTCCGGGTCGGTGACATCCCGGGCGTAGATCCGGCCCAGCGAGCGGACGCGGGCCTTCTCACCCGGCCGCTTGCACACCCCGCCGTACTGCATGGTGAGTTGCGCCATCTTGATCTGCGGCGGCGGCCGGTTGTACTTCACCCGCAGATACGCCTTGTCCGAAAACCGCTTCCACCCGTACCTGTCGGACTCGCTGCCCGCCCGCAGCCCGAACGTCATCGTCGACCACTTCTTGTCCGCCGCCTGCTGCACCGCTGACCTGATGCCGAACTCCGCGTCCTTCGCGGCACAGCCGTCGTAGCCGTGGGCGAACGACCGGGTGTCCAGCTTGTCGAGCCAGAACCCGGAACCGGCGTCCTGACTGTTCCAGGTGGTGGACGAGTTGATGCCCTTGGTCCTCCACAGTTCCACGCTCCGTGCGGAGCAGGAGGCCGACCACACGTTGCGCACCACGAACTCCGCCGACAACACCGACTTGCCCGCAAACCGGGAGGTCGGGATGCGGTAGAAGACCCGCTTGGTGTCGTGCGGAGCACAGTAGTCCCAGCCGCAGTAACCCATGCCCGCGTTGGACTTGCCGTTGAACTTCCACTGCGGCGACGACGCCCAGTACTTCGACGCGAACGTCCACGCCGACGCCCGAGGCGAGGACCACTGCGGATCGATGAACACCGGAAACACCGTGTCCGCGCCTGTCAGCACCCGCGCGTCCGGTGTGAGCACCAACTGGTCGGGCCCCTCGACCACCTCAACATCGACCGGCGCCAGCCTGCCCGACTCCCCCGCCCCCGGCTCACCCACCGGGTCACCGCCGACGCTGCTCCGCGCGCCCGTGCCCGTGCCGGTGCCAGTGCCGGTGCTCGAATCCCACATCATCGGCTGCGGCGCCTCGAACACCGCCCCGCCCGCCCCCGCGTCGACCGCCTCCAACCCGCCGGCCGCAGTCTCCCGCACGGTCATCCCCGCCGCGGCCAGCCGCAGCCGAAGCTGCACCAGCTCCGGATTCCGCGCCGCCTCCGCGGACTTCACCACCAGCAACTGGGTGAAGCCGTCCGGCTGCGCCCCCAACCTGAGATCCACCCCCGGCAACACCTCCCGGTAGATCGCCGTCTCCCCGTCAAGCTCCGGCGCAGGCAACTCACCCGGCCACGACAACGACAACTCCCGCCCGGCCCTGGCCATACGCACCAACGGCACATCGCCACCGCCGGAGAACTCCAGCCCCACGGCCGTAGCCCCCGGCGCCACCATGCCATCCGCGGCCGGAGCCAGCCCGGTATCGATCGCCTTCCACTCGCCGCCCACCCTGGTCCGCACCGGCCGCAGGTACTCGCGAGCCTCCAGATTCCCGTCCGGAGTAGCGAACACCTCGCTCGACTCACCCCGCAACGACAGGATCTCCACCGGCTCACCGGTACGCTCCGCCCGCGCAGCCGCCTCATCCTCGGTCGCCGCAGCCGCACCGGCGTCCGACGAAACCGCCGAGGGCGCACGCACACCACCCGGAGCCGCACTCGCCTCCACGACCGGCAGCGCGCCCAGCAACAGCGCCGTGCCCAACCCCGCCGTCAGCCACGCCCGATATCCCCGCCAACGGCCACACAACACCACAGAGCCCCACCCCTGAGACGACCGAAAGTAATGTCGGGTTAACTTAACGGCAGGGATGAGGAGTGGCCTAGACCTCCTTAGCGGGGCGATCCCGGTAATTCACCCATGGAACTCGTGACTTGCCTCACATCACTCACTTGCCCCCCCTTCGGGCAGGACGCCAGGGTGCGGGGGCGTCCGGGGCCGCGCACCGAGTGCGCCCCGCCGCCCCGCGGAGTCGGGGTTCGGGCGGCGCGGGGCACGGGGTGCCGCCGTGTCCGCCGCGTACGTCTGCCGGGTCGCGGGCCGGGCGGGTCGGTGGCGTGAAAGGCGTCGTCCGCCGGCGCTGTCCTGAACATCTCACCTGCCCCGTACGTAGCTCCTTCCACTGAAGGCGGGGCCGGGAGAGGAGTGCCGACGTGGCGGTTCAGGATGTACGGGATCCTCGGCGGCTGCTGGTCGTCGAGGACGACTGCGAGCTGGTGACCATGCTCGTCGAGGTACTGAACGGCGAAGGATACGCGGTCGACGCCGCCGCCGACGGGCAGCGCGGGCTGCACCTCGGGCTCACCCGGCGGTACGACGTGCTGGTCATCGACCGGCGGCTGCCCGTGCTCGACGGCCTCGACCTGCTGCGCCGGCTGCGCTCCCGGGCCGTACGGACGCCGGTGCTGCTGCTGACCGCGATGGGCACCGTGCACGACCGCGTCGACGGGCTCGACGCCGGCGCCGACGACTACGTCACCAAGCCCTTCGCCTTCGACGAGCTGAGCGCCCGCCTGCGCGTCCTGTGCCGGCGCGGGCACGAGGGCGCGGACGTGCTGCGGATCGGTTCCGGCCGGCTGCACATCGGCCACCGCGAGGTCGAACTGCCCGACGGGGAGCGGGTCGGGCTGGCGGCGCGGGAGTTCGCGCTGCTGTGGGTGCTCGCCTCCCACCCCGACCTCGTCTACTCGCGCGACCAGTTACGGCGCCTGGTGTTCCAGGAGACGCCCGCCTCCTCCATCGTCGACACCTACGTCTACTACCTGCGCCGCAAGCTCGGCCACCAGGTCGTACGGACCGTCCGCGGCCTCGGCTACCGCCTGGGGGCGCTGTGAGGTCCGCGCGCGGGTCAGCGGCCGGGTCCGCGGCCGGGTCGGCGCCCAGGGGCGCGCTGAAGTCCGCGTCGGCGAAGGCGGAGTGGAAGGCCGTACGCCGGGCGCGGCTGCGGATCGGGGTGATCACCGGGGCGACCATCACCCTGCTGCTCGCCGTCGTCGGCGGCGTCGCCGACGCGGTCATGACGCACGCGCAGAGCGAGCAGGTGTGGCGCGAGCTGCGCTACGGGGCCCAGCGCGGCGATCCGGCGAACGCGCCGGTGTGCACGTGGCTGTTCGTGCCGGGCACGAAGCCGCTGGCGAACGCCCCCGAGGGCTTCCCGGTACGGGCCGACGTGGGCCGGGCCCGCCGCGACGGCGCGCCGGTGGAGCGCACCGTCGAGCGCAACGACACCGTCTACCTCGTGCGCACGCAGCTCCGGGCGGACGGGCGCGTCGTCCAGGCGGTGTTCGACATGCGCTTCCAGCTCGCCGACCGCCGGCACCTGTGGTACGCCCTGGGCGTCGCCGAGCTGGTGGGGCTCGTCGCCGCGGCCGCCACCGGGATCGTCCTCGGGCGGGTGTCCGTCGGCCCGCTCGCCGAAGCCCTGGCCCGGCAGCGGCGGTTCGTCGCGGACGCCAGCCACGAGCTGCGCACCCCGATCACCCAGGTGTACGCGCGGGCCCAGCTGCTGTCGCGCCGGGCCGCGGCCGAGGAGCTGCCGGCCGCGCACCGCGACGGGCTCGACCGGCTCGTCGGCTCGGTCGGCCGGCTCGGCGGCGTGCTGGACGACCTGCTGCTGTCCGCGAGCCTCCAGGCGGACCCGGCCCGGCCGGCCGAGCGCCGGGCGGTCGACCTGGCGGCGCTGGCCCGGTCGGTGGTCGCCGAGGAGGCGGAGCGTACGGAGGACGCCCGCCTGTCCGTCACCGTGGCCGGCCCGCCGTACCCGCTGTTCGTCGACGGCGTCGAGTCCGCGTTGCGCCGCGCCGTCGGCGAGCTGCTGTCCAACGCGATCAGCCACACCCCCGCGGGCGGGCGGATCGACATCGTGCTGACCCGCGCCGCCGGCACCGTCGGGCTGACGGTCACCGACACCGGGGCCGGGTTCGACCCGGCGGAGGCGGAGCGGCTCTTCGAGCGGTTCCACCGCGGCGACTCCGGGGGGCGGTACGGGCTGGGGCTCGCGCTGCTGCGGGAGGTCCTCACGGCGCACGGCGGCACGGTCACGGCCACCGGGAGCCCCGGCCGCGGCGCCCGGTTCGCCGTCGAGCTGCCGGAGTCGGCGCCCCCGCCGGCCCGGGCGGCCGCGGCGGAGACGGTGGGCGCGGGCGTACGGGGCGCGGGGTGAGCGGCCGGCGTACGGTCAGGACCCGCCACCGGCCACCGCTTCCGCCGCCGGTTCCATCCCCGTCTCCATCCCCGTCTCCGTCCCCGTCCCCGTCTCTGTCTCTGCTTCCGCTTCCGCCGCCGACGCCAGCAGCCGGGCCGCAGCCCGTACGTCCGCATCCAGCGGGCGGTCCGGATCGACCGGCGCGATCGCCACGACGAGGGCGTCGAGGAGTGCGTCGCAGCGCGCGGCCGTGGGGCGGCGGGCGCCGGCGTGCGCCGCCTGGCGCAGGCCGAGCGCGAGCGAGCCGCACAGCAGCCCGAGCAGCTTCGCCATGTCGTACGAGCGCAGCGCCGCCTGTGTGCCGAACGGGACGACGTCCTGGTTGTGCAGGTTCGTCGCCAGGCTCTGCATCCCGACCGGCGTGGCAGCGTGCCGGATCTCGGCGACGAACGCCGTGGTCGCCAGCTGCACGCCCTGCAGCCCGTGCTGGGCGCCCGGGGCGGTGGTGAGCATCGGCGGCAGCCCGCCGTTGCGCGCCGGGTCCACGAGCAGGTCGAGCTGGCGCTCGGCGAGGTTGCCCAACTGGGCGGCGACGGAGGCGAGCACGTCGGCGGCGAAGGCGGCGGGCTGGCCGAAGAAGTTCCCGCCGTGCACCACCTTCCCCGGATCGCCGTCCCCCTCCCCCGCGGGCATCTCCCCCGCGGGCCGGTCGCCCGGCTCCGCGGGGAAGAACAGCGGGTTGTCGCTCACTCCCCCCAGGTCCGCGGCGACCACCTGGTCCACGTACCGCAGCGCGTCCTCCGCCGCGCCGAGCAGCTGCGGCGCGCACCGGATGCTGTACGGCTCCTGCAGCGGCCGGGTGCCGGACGGCCGGGTGCCGGCGAGCGTGCGCCGCATGCGCGCGCCGACGTCGACCGCGCCGGGGTGCCCGTACGCACGCAGCAGGTCGGCGTCGAGGAAGCCGGGGTCGCAGCCGAGGAGGTCGGCGAGCAGGCAGGTCAGCGCGGTGAGCGAGCGGTGCGCGGCGCGGACGGCGTCGCGGGCCAGGGCGGTGGCCGCCGTCGTCACGGAGGTGCCGTTGACGAGGGCGAGCGCGTCGCGGCCGTCGAGCGTGAGCGGGCGCAGTCCGGCGGCGTGGAGCGCCTCGGCGGCCGGCATGCGGCGGTCGTCGAGGTAGGCGTGGCCGCGGCCGCGCAGGGCCTGGGTGGCGTAGGCGAGCGGGATGAGGTCGCCGCTGGCGCCGACGGAGCCGTAGCGCGGGATGGCGGGCGCGAACGTCGTGGCGAACATGGCGGCGAGGCGGTCGACGACCTCGGCGGACACGCCGGAGTACCCGCGGGCGAGCGAGTGGGTGCGCAGCAGCAGCGCGGCCCGCCCGATCTCGTGCGGCAGGTCGGGCCCCTGGCCGGCGCCGAGGTGGGCGAGGGTGTTGTCGCACTGGTCGGCCTCGTCGGCGCGGCCGGCGTACCCGACGAGGGCGCCGAAGCCGGTGGTGGCGCCGTAGATCCGCGGCCCCCCGCCGTTGCCGCCGGGGCCGTGCCGCAGGGTGTGGAAGAGACGCCGGCCCCGCGCCACGCGCGCGCGGGTCTCGTCGTCCACCGTGACGGTGAGCGGCGCCGCCGCCCGGCGCAGCGCGGCGGCGGCGAGCGGTCGGGCGAGCGAGACGGTGTCGTCCGTGGTGGTCAGCACGCCGGGAAGCGTAGGCGGGGAATCTCAGAGGGCTCTGATATCCGGCGGCTAGCTTCCCGGCCATGGCCCACGACTACCTCATCATCGGAGCGGGTCCCGCGGGACTGCAGCTCGCCGCCTTCCTGGAGCGCGACGGTGCGGACTACGTCGTCCTCGAACGCGGCCACGGCCCCGGCACGTTCTTCACCCGCTTCCCCCGCCACCGCCAGCTCATCTCCATCAACAAGGTGCACACCGGCTACGACGATCCGGAGCTGCGGCTGCGGATGGACTGGAACTCCCTGATCAGCGACGACCCCGAGCTGCTCTTCACCCGCTACAGCCCCCGCTACTTCCCCCCGGCCGAGGACATGGTCCGCTACCTCGCCGACTTCGCCGCCCGCACCGGCGTGCGCGTCCGGTACGACACGAGCGCCGAGCGGATCTCCCGCACCGGCGACGGCTTCGCCGTCACCGACCGACACGGCCGGGTGTGGGAGGCACGGCGGCTCGTGGTCGCCACCGGGATGTCCCGGCCCAACGTGCCGTCCCTGCCGGGCGCCGAACTGGCCGAGCGCTACGACACGTTCGACACCGCGCCCGAGTCCTTCACCGGCCAGCGCGTCCTCATCATCGGCCGCGGCAACTCGGCCTTCGAGACGGCCGACAGCCTGATGGAGAACGCGGCCGTCATCCACGTCGCCGGCTCCGGCTCGCTGCCGATGGCCTGGCGTACGCACTACGTCGGCCATCTGCGCGCCGTCAACAACAACTTCCTCGACAGCTACCAGCTGAAGTCGCAGAACGCGCTCCTCGACGGCCGCGTGCTCGCCATCCACCGCGCCCCCGGCGGCGGGTTCACCGTGTCGCTGGCGTTCGAGCGGGTGGACGAGGTCGTCCGGGACCTGCGCTACGACCGGGTGATCCTCGCGACCGGATTCCGCTTCGACGCCTCGCCCTTCGACGCCGACTGCGCGCCGGAACTGATGATCGACGACCGGTTCCCGGCCCTCACGCCTGCCGGCGAGTCGGTCAACGTGCCCGGCCTGTACTTCGCCGGCACGATCACGCAGGGGCCCGACTTCCGCCGGTCCACCACCGGCTTCATCCACGGCTTCCGCTACGCGGTCCGCGCGCTCCACCGCAACCTGCGGCTGCGGCACCACGGCGAGCCGTGGCCGGCGACGGACCTCGGGGACGGTCCCGAGCGGGCGGTCGCGGCGGTACTCGACCGCGTCAACCGGTCGTCCGCGCTGTGGCAGATGTTCGCCGTCCTCGGCGACGTGCTGCTGGTCGCGCCGGACGGCGGGATGCGCTACCTGGAGGAGGTGCCGGTCGGCCAGGTGCCGCAGGCCGTGGACTCCGGGGAGTTCGGGGAGGTGGCCGCCCACGCGGTGATCACCCTGGAGTACGGCAAGGACCATGACCTGGTGGACCCCTTCGACGTCACCGCGAGCCGGCCGTCGCAGAACGACGTGTCGGGGCTCGACGGCCGCTATCTGCACCCGGTCGTGCGCTGGTACCGGGCGGGCGAGTTCGTCGCGGAGCACCACGTGACGGAGAACCTGGAGAACGAGTGGGACGACGAGGCCGTCCACCGCGCGCCGCTCCACGCGTTCCTGGCCTCCCGGCTCGTGTCCGTCGCCCCGGTGGCGCCGTGACACCGGACGGGCCGCGTGCGCCGCACGAGGCGTACGGGTTGCGCGAGTGGCACGACGCGGCGCGCGCCGCGCTGGACGGCGCGCACTACGACTACGTCGCGGGCGGCGCCGGCGAGGAGCGCGTCCTCGCCGCCAACGAGCGGTCCTTCGACCGCTACGCGCTGCTGCCCCGGGTGCTCCGCGCCGCCGGCCCCCGGGACACCGCCGTCGAACTCCCGGGCGCCGCGCGGGCGGCGCCGGTGCTCGTCGCGCCGACCGCGTTCCACCGGCTGCTGCACCCGGACGGCGAGCGCGCCACGGCCCGCGCCGCCGCGGCCGAGGGCGCCGTGCTGGTGACGGGCACCGCGGCGACCACCGCCGTCGGCGACGTGGTGGCGGCCGCCCGGGAGGCGGCGCCGGACCCCGCGGTGTGGTTCCAGCTGTATCTGCACCCGCGCCCGGAGGTCACCGAGGCGCTCGTACGGCGCGCGGAGAAGGCGGGCTGCCGGGCGCTGGTGGTGACCGCCGACTCGCCGGTGTTCGGCCGCCGCGCCCGGGACGTGCGCAACGGGTTCACGGACCTGCCGCCCGGCTACGCCGCCGAGAACATGCGCGACCTGCCCGGCGCCCCGCCCGGCGGGCTCACGGACATCCCGCTGTCCACGGCGGTCGGCTGGCGGGACCTGGCCGCGGTGCTGCGGACGACCTCGCTGCCCGTGCTGGTCAAGGGGGTGCTGCATCCGGACGACGCCCGGCTGGCCGTCGAGCACGGCGCGGCCGGGGTGGTCGTCTCCAACCACGGCGGCCGGCAGTGCGACGCCGTCCCGGCGGCCGTGGACTGCCTGCCGGCGGTCGTCGACGCCGTCGCCGGCCGGGTGCCGGTGCTGCTGGACGGCGGGGTGCGGCGGGGCAGCGACGTCGCCGTCGCGCTGGCGCTGGGCGCGGCGGCCGTCGGCGTGGGGCGGCCGGTGCTGTGGGGGCTGGCCGCGGCGGGCGAGGCGGGGGTGCGGCGGGTGCTGGCGGAGCTGCTGGACGGGTACGACCACACGCTGGCGCTGTGCGGGGGACGGCGCAACGCGGACCTGGAGCGGGACATGGTCGTCCGCACGGCGGGCGAAGCGCGGTGACGGCCCGCCCGCCCGCCGCCGTCCCCGCCTCCTGGTGGCTCCCCCGCGGCATCGTGGCCCTGCGCGTCCGCATCTTCGCCCGGGTCAACGGCGAGCAGACGCTGACCCTGCCCAACGCCGCGTACGGGCCCGACGTGTTCGAGCGCGTCTACGCCCACCCCGCCGCCGACGGCCGCAGCGCCGGCGCCGCCCTGTCCGACCTGTTCTGGTACTGGCTCTCGCCCGGCCCCGAGGTGCACCAGGAGCACCTGGAGCCCGGCCCCCGCTACGACGACGTCGCCGCCACGACCCGGCGCATCCTCGCCGGCGACTCCGCCGGCCACGCCGCGGCCGCCGCCCGCGTCTTCGCCCGCCTGCTCGACACCGTCCCCGCCACCCGCGTCAGCCTCGTCCGGCTGCGCGACCTGGTGATGCCCGCGTGGGCCGAGTTCGCCTACGAGCTGGTCTTCCGCGAGCCGTGCCCGCCGCGCGCCCGGGAGCTGATCACCGCGCACGCCCGCGACGTGATCAGCGCCCTGAAGTGCACCGGGCTGCGCCACCCGCGGCGCCGCGCCCGGCTCACGGCGTACCTGCGCGAGCGGGTCGCGGCCGGCGACGTGCCGCACGCGCTGCCCGCGTCGCTGACGCCCGCCGAGCAGGTGCACTACCTGCAGGGGACGTTCTTCAACACGGCCGTCGTGCAGCTGTCGGAGGCGACCGCGCACGTGCTGCTCGCGCTCGCCCGGCACCGGCGGGTGCAGGACCGGGTGGCGGCGGACCCCGACGACGACCGCTACCTCACCCGCGTACTCGACGAGACGATGCGGCTGTACCCGCTCTTCGGCATCGCGCACCGCATCACCACCGGCGCGATCCCGCTCGACGCCGACACGGCCCTGCCCGCCGGCTCCGTGGTGTGCTTCAGCTACCCCGACTACCACGCCACGGGATACGACCGGCCCGACGAGTTCGACCCCGACCGCTGGGCCGGGCAGTCCGCGAAGGACGCCCACCACATCCCCTTCGGCGTGGCCGCGAACCGCCCCTGCCCGGCGTGGCGGATCTCCCCGATCGTCATGCGCGCGGCGATACGGGAGGTGCTGCGCCGCTTCCGGCTCGACTCGACCGCCTCGCACACCCGCTCCCTGCCGAACCGGGCGCCGTGCCTGCTGCTCCCCCGCCACCTGCCGCCCCGGCCGCGCCGGCTCGCGGCGCGGCGCGCCCTCGTCCGCTCGCGCGACAAGGCCGAGGACGTCACCCGGGGCGTCCGGCAACTGCTGCTCGGCACCGTCATGGTCCTGCACGCCCGCCGGCAGCGGCCGGCGGCGCGCTACTTCGCCGCCCACCCGGCCGGGTCGCCGCCGCCACCCGGCTCGTGCCCGGTCGCCCACCCGGAGGACGAGAGCACATGACATCCGCGGACCTGGCCCCCGCGTTCTTCCTCGCCGTCGTCGTCATCCTCGTCGTCTGCCGACTGGTCTCCCGGCTGCTGCAGATGGTCGGCCAGCCGCCCGTCGTCGGCGAGATGCTCGCCGGCGTGGTGCTGGGCCCCTCGGTGCTCGGCGCGCTGCTGCCCGGCGTGGAGTCGGGGCTCTTCCCCGAGGAGCTGCGGCCGGTGCTCTACGTGGTGGGGCAGATCGGCCTCGTCGCGTTCATGTTCCACGTCGGCTGGGAGTTCCGGATCGACCGGCTGCGCGGCATCGCCGGGCCGACGCTGAAGGTCTCGGCCGCCGGGGTGGTGACCCCGGTCGTGCTGGGCGCGGCGCTGACGGCCGTCGCGGGCGAGCGGACCGGGGCGCTGGCGCCGGGCGTGTCGCTGACGGTGTCCGCGCTGTTCGTCGGCGTCGCGCTGGCGGTGACGGCGTTCCCCATGCTGGCCCGGATCATCTCGGAACGGGGCCTGGCCGGCTCCCGGTTCGGCTCGCTGTCGCTGGGTGCCGGCGCGGTCGACGACGCGCTGGCGTGGATCATGCTCGCGGGGGTGTTCAGCATCGCCGGCGGCAGCGCCGGCCTGGTCACCCAGGCGATCGCGGGCTGCGCGGGGCTGGTGCTGGTGCTGGTGCTGCTGGCGCGGACGCGGAGCCGCACCGTGCTGCTCGCCGAGCGGGTGGCGCCGGAGAACCTGCTGCTGGGGCTGGTCGGCGTGCTGTTCCTGATGGCCTGGTACACCGACGAGGTCGGGCTGTACGCGGTCTTCGGCGCGTTCAGCCTGGGGCTGGTGTTCCCGCGCTCGGACCACCTGGACCGCACGGTGCAGACGCTGAAGCCGGTGGGCGCGGTGTTCCTGCCGCTGTTCTTCACCTACTCGGGGCTGAACACGGACTTCACGCTGCTGGGCTCCGGCCCGGTGCTGCTGTTCACCGCGGGGTGCGTGGTGGTCGCCGTGGTCGGCAAGTTCGGCGCCTGCTGGCTGGCGGCCCGGCTGGCCGGGGAGTCGAACGGGGTCGCGCTGCGGGTCGGCGCGCTGATGAACGCGCGAGGACTGATGCAGCTGATCGCCCTCAACCTCGGTCTTGCGGCGGGGATCGTGACCCAGGCGATCTTCAGCGCGCTCGTCGTGGTCGCCATCGTCACCACGGTCGCGGCGACGCCGCTGATCGCGCTGATCGAGCGGGTGGAGCGGCGGCGGGGGACGAAGACGCGGCAGCACGAGGCGGTCGCGGTGGAGAGCGCCTGAGCGGTACGGGTACGGGGGCCGCCGGCGCCGCGCGCCGCCCCGGCCCCGTACCCGTATCGCCTTGCCGCCGTCCGTTCTGCCGGGGGCGGTCCGTGCGACGGGCTACGCCCCCACCCCCGCCTCGGCCTCGGCCGCCAGCCGCCGCTTGTCCGGCTTGCCCGCCGGCGTCAGCGGCACCTCCTCGATGACCGTCAGCCGCGTGGGCGCGCACGCCTCGCCGAGGTCCGCCGCCACCAGCGCGCGCAGCTCGGCGAGCTGCGGGGTGCGCCCGGCGGCGGGCACGACGTAGGCGTGGACGGCCTCGCCGGTGCTGTCGTCGGGCGCGGCGACGACGTACGCCTCCGCCACCGCGGGGTGGGTGGCGAGCAGCCGCTCGACGGGGCCCGCGTAGTACAGGTTGGCGTTGACGATGATCACGTCACGGGTGCGCCCGGTGAGCCAGAGCCGGCCCGCGGCGTCGAGGTGGCCGAGGTCGCGGGTGCGTACCCAGCCGTCGGCGAACACCTCGGCGGTGCGCTCGGGTTCGTTCCAGTAGCCGGCGCACTGCCCCGGGGTGCGGACGAACAGCTCGCCGTCGGCCCCGGGCGGCAGGGGGCGCCCGGCGGCGTCGCGGACCTCCACGTCGACGGGCGGCACCCCGAGGCAGCCGGGCTCCTCGCCGGGGGCGGCCATCGAGATCATGCCGGTCTCGGTCTGCCCGTACCCGTGGAAGACGACCGGCCCGAGCACGTCGGCCGCCTCGCGCAGCCGTCCCGGCGCGATCGGCGAGCCGGACAGCATCAGCGCGCGCAGCCCGCCGGGGTCCGGGCGCGACGCGCGCCGCCGGGCGACGAGCCGCGTCAGCCGGGCGACGGTGACGACGCTGCCGGTCGCCCGGTGCCGCACGAGGCCGTCGTGCAGGTCCCCGGGGGCGGCGGCCACGAGGGTGCCGCCGGCGGTGAGCGAGAGCAGCCCGTACTCCAGCATCACCTGGCTCGCCAGGGTGCCGAACACCAGGAACCGGTCCAGGCGCGGGGCAAGTTCGCGGACGACGGGCGGCCAGTCGTCCGGCCGGAGCGTCCAGGCGGCGGTCATCGCCGCGTACGTCTGCGCGCAGGCCTTGGGCAGGCCGGTGCTGCCGCTGGTGTGGATGAGCCGGGCGGTGTCCCCGGGCCGGGCGGAGACCTCCGGCCGGCGGCCGTCGTCGGGGGCGGCGAGCAGGTCGCCGAGCGGGAGTACGGTCCGGGGCCGCGCGGCGCCGGAACGGCCGTCCGGACCGCCGCCGGGAGCGCCCGCGGAGCCGCCGCCGGTCCCGGGCCGGCCGGCGGTGGTTCCGGCGCCGTCCGCCGGGTCGGTGATCGCGAACGCGCTGTCCGCGAGCAGGTGCTCCCGCTGACGCTCGGTCAGCCCCGGCCGCACCCCGACGACCCGGGCGCCGACGACGTGCGCCGCGATCACGGCTGCGAACGCCTCCGGACTCACCCCGAGCAGCACGGCCACGCCGTCGCCGGGCGCCACGCCCCGCCGCCGCAGCCCGGCCGTCACCCGGCGCACCGCCGCCAGCAGTCCGGCTCCCGAGACGGCGCGGCCGGCGTCCTCGAAGACCGTCCGGCCGCCCGCGTCCGCCAGCAGGTCGAGCACGTCGCCGGGGAACTGCTCAGCCACGGCGGACCTCCCTGGTCAGCTGGTCGCACACCATGCGCGGGACGCTAGCGGCGCAAACTCAGAACCCTCTGAGAAAACCGCCGGGAGGGCGCCGCCGGACCCCGCCTCCGCGGGCGGCGGTCAGGGCTTGCGCAGCAGGCCGCCGTAGTCGTACAGCCGGGTGCTCTTCTGCGTGATGCCGACGTACTTCTGCAGCTCCGGCGGGACCGGCGGCAGCGGCGGCTGGGACGGGTCCGGGCGCCACTCCGCAATGTTCCCCATGCCCGGGGCCACCGGCTCCAGCCCGTCGGTGAAGGCGTCCACCTGCCGAGGGGTGCGGGTCTGCCAGGGGACGTGGTTGCTGTTCATGTACTCGGACGAGACCTTGGCGTGCTCCTCGTCGTCGGTGACGGCCTGGCTCAGCGCCATGTAACTGCCCGGCACGGCCCGGTCGATGACCGTACGCAGCACGGTCCGCGGGTCGTCGGCGTCGGTGAGGTGGTGGACGACGGAGAGGAAGAGCACGGCGAGCGGCTCCTTGAAGTCGATCAGCCGCTGCAGGTCGGGGTGGCCGAGGACGACCTCCTGGTCGCGCATGTCGGCGGTGATCACCACGGTGGAGTCGTCGTCGGCGAGCAGCGCGCGGCCGTGGGCGAGGACGATGGGGTCGATGTCGACGTAGACGACGCGGGTGTCCTTGTCGAACTGCTGGGCGACCTGGTGGACGTTGTTGTCCGTCGGCAGGCCGCAGCCCATGTCGAGGAACTGGCGGATCCCGGCCTCCTGCGCCAGGTAGCGCACCGCCCGGTAGAGGAAGAGACGATTCTGCCGGGTGATGTCCAGGCCCTCGGGGAACCGCGGTAATCCGGCGCGGATCATGTCGCGGTCGACCTCGTAGTTGTCCTTGCCGCCGAGCATCCAGTCGTAGGCGCGTGCGGAGGTGGGACGGTCGGTCGGGATACCGGGAATCGAGGGTCCTTCGTCAGGCGACATTGCCCACTCTCCTCTTCTCAGAACGTGCGAACAGGCCGTCGTACGACGGGAGATGAGACTATCCACCGCCGCCCGCCCGGACCACCGGACCCCCGCGCCCATCGGGCCCCGCCGGGCCCGCCGGGCCCCGGTCCGCGGACGGTCGTCCCCGGTCGGGAGGCCCGGCCGCACGTTCTGCCGGTCGCGTGGCCCTCCCCCGTACGGCGGCCACGCGACCGGTGCCGGCATCCAAGATGCGGAACACACCTGGCACGGACCTTGCAGGCACCTAGAATCCGCCGGTGGTGCCGCCGGACGGGCGGCCTTGTATGCGGGGGACGGGCATGGAACTGCGGCTGCTGGGCGGAATCGAGGCTGTGGCGGGCGACGGACGTCCGCTGGACCTCGGCCCCGCGCGGCAGCGGTCCGTGCTCGCCGCGCTGCTGCTCGACGCCGGCCGCGCGGTGTCCACGGACCAGCTGATCGACCGGGTGTGGGGGCACACCCCGCCGCAGCGGGCCAGGGAGACGCTGTACAGCTACCTGTCCCGGCTGCGTCGTACCCTGCCCGGCACGTCGGCAACCCTCGTGCGCGGCGCCGACGGGTACGAACTCGCCGTCGCGGCCGAGTCGGTGGACGTCCACCGCTTCCGCCTGCTGCTCGCCCGCGGGCGGGAGGCGGAGGACGACGCCGGGGCCGCCGGACTCTTCCGCGAGGCGCTGGCGCTCTGGCGCGGCGAGCCGTTCCCCGGCGTCGACACCCCGTGGTTCAACGCCGCGCGCACCGCGCTCGGCAAGGAGCGGCTGGCCGCGGAGCTGGACTGCGCCGACGTGCGGCTGCGCCTCGGCGACCACGCCGCGCTGGTCACGGCACTCGCCGAACGCACCGCAGCCCACCCGCTGGACGAGCGGCTGGCCGCCCAGTACATGACCGCCCTCTACCGCTGCGGCCGGTCCGCCGACGCGCTCGCCCACTACCGGCACGTCCGCGGCCTGCTCGCCGAGGAGCTGGGCATCGACCCGGGCCGGCCGCTGCAACTGCTGCACCAGGCGGTCCTGAGCGCCGACCCGGCCCTGAGCCTCCCGGAGTCCGCGCACCTCCCGGGGGCGGACCGGACGGCCGCCGCACGGGGCCCGGCACCCGCCCGGTCCGCCGCGCCCGCCGACTGGTCCGTCCAGTGCCAGCTGCCGCCCGCCGTACGGGGCTTCGCCGGCCGCACCGACCTCGTCACCCGCCTCACGCAGCTGCTGGAGGCCCGCGACGCCGCTCCCGTCGTCGTCTCCGGCTCGCCCGGGGTCGGCAAGACCGCGCTCGCCGTCCACCTCGCCCACCGGCTGCGCCCGGCGTTCCCCGACGGCCAGTGGTACGTCAGCCTGCAGGGCACCCGCGAGCGCCCGCGCGACCCCGCCGACGTCCTCGCCGGCCTGCTGCGCATCTCCGGCGAGGACGCCGCCGCCATCCCCGAGTCGCCGGAGGACCGCGCCGGGGCGTTTCGCGGCCGGGTCGCCGACCGCCGCGTGCTGCTGGTGCTCGACGACGCCGCGGACGCCGCGCAGGTGCGCCCCCTGCTCCCCGGCACGGCGGGCGTGGCGGTGCTCGTCACCAGCCGCTCCGACCTGCGGGGCCTGACGGCCAGCCACGCGGCGCACCCCGTACCGCTGGACGTCCTGCTCCCCGGCGAGGCGCACGACCTGCTCGCCGGCGTCCTGGGCGAACGCCGGGTCGCCGCGGAGCCCGCGGCGGCGGCGCGGCTGGCGGAGCTGTGCGCCCGGCTGCCGCTGGCGCTGCGGATCGGGGCCGCCAACCTCGCGGCGCGGCCGGGGCGCTCCCTCCGGGAGTACGCGGACGAGCTGGCGGGCGACGGCCGGCTGGCGAAGCTGTCCATCGCCGGCGACCGCGAGGCCGCCGTCCGTACCGCCTTCGACCACTCCTACGCCGCCCTGGAGCCGACCGCCGCCCGGCTCTTCGGCCTGCTCGGGCTGCACCCCGGGCCGGACTTCACGGCGGCCGCGGCGGCGGCCCTGCTCGACTGCCCGCCCGCCGGCGCCGCGGAGCCGCTGGACCGGCTGGCCACCGCCGGCCTGGTGCAGCACACCGGCGCCGACCGGTACCAGTTCCACGACCTGCTGCGGCTGTACGCCGCCGAGCGGGCCGCGGCCGACCCGGACCGGCAGGCCGCCTGGCGGCGGCTGTGCGACTGGTACCTGGCCAGCGCGGACGCCGCCACCGCCTTCGACTTCACCGGCATGGCCCAGCTTCCCCGGGCCCGCAGCACGTCCGGCCGGTTCCGCGACGGGCCGCAGGCGCTCGCCTGGCTCGACGCCGAGCGGGCCAACCTCGTCGCCGTCGTCGCCCGCGCCGCCGCGGCCGGCCCGGCCGAGATCGCCTGGCAACTGGCCGACCAGCTGCGGATGTTCTTCTACTACTGCGGCCACCTGCCGGAGTGGGAGGCGACGGCCACCGCGGGGCTGCGGGCGGCGGAAGACCGCGGCGAGGTGCAGGCCCGGGGAGCGATGTACCACAGTCTCGGGCTGCTGCGGCAGTCCACCGGCGACTCCGACGCCGCCCTCGACGCCCTGCACCGCGCGCTGGACGACTACCGCGCCAGCGGCCTCGCGACGGGCGAGACCGCGATCTTCAGCAACCTGGCGGTGCACGCCGGGCGGCGCGGCGAGATGCGCCTGGCGCTGCACTACCAGGAGGCCGGCATCGAGGTGCTCCGCGGCATCGACAAGCCGGTGCAGCTGGGCACGTCGCTCAACACCCTGGGCCTGATCCACACCTACCTCGGCCAGTTCGACCGCGGGCTCGACCGCACCACCGAGTCGATCGAGATCTGCCGGCGCGAGGGGCAGCCGGCGCGCACCATCAGCCCGCTGATCAACCGCGCCCTGACCCACAGCCAGCTGGGGCGCTACGAAGAGGCGCTGGCGGACGCCGCCGAGGCGCTGCGGCTGTGCCGGGAGCACCGCGCACGCTGGCACGACCCCAGCGCCCACGGGGCCCTGGCCGGCGCCCACCTCGGCATGGGCCGCCTCGACCTCGCCGAGACCCACGCCGAGCAGGCCCTCAGGACCGCCCGCGAGGTCGGCGACCCCGGCGAGGAGGCGGACGCCCTGACCGCGCTCGCGCACCTGCACCGCCTGCGCGGCCGCCTCACCCCGGCCGCGGACCACCTCGCGGCGGCCCTGGGCATCACCCGCCGCTGCGGCTTCCGCCACCAGGAGGCGGAGGCCCACGCGGCCCTGGCCCGCGTCCACCTCGCCGCGGGCGACGCCGCCACGGCCGCGGACCACGCGGAACTCGCCCTCACCACGGCCCGCGACCTGGGCCTGCCCCCGACGGAGCACCGCGCCCTGACGGCCCTCGCGGCGGCGGCCCGCGCCGCGGACGACCCCGAGGCCGCCGCCCGCCACGAAGCCGAGGCCCGCCGCATCGAGGAGCAGACGGGCCAGCACCCGGGCCCGGGCGCTCAGTAGTGGTACCTGGCGGCCGGGATCACGATCTCCTCGTCCGTGACCAGGTAGACAAGTCGGTGCTCGTCGTCGAGCCTTCTCGTCCGGACGGACCGGATCGCGCTCCTACGGCGGGGTCCGGCGCGGGCGGCGGTGATTACCCGTGATTAGCCCGTGACCTGTCTTGACGTGCTTCGCGGTTCGGCGGCACAGTCCTGGCAATCCGCATGAGCACCGCCCTGCCGGCTCACGGCCCCGTGCTAATGCGTATTACCTGGAGTCGCACAGCCGACAAGGAGTCCGTCATGACACTCGACCGCCGCCGCTTTCTGCGCTCCGCCACCGCCGCCACCGCGGCCACCGCCGGCGGCACGCTGCTCGCCCTCGGCGAGCCCGGCGCCACGCCCGCGCTCGCCGCGCCCGGGGGCTTTCCCGACTACCGGTACGTGCGCACCCTGCTCACGCCGGAGAAGCTCTCCTACAACCCCACCGGCGAGATCATCTTCCCCTGCGTCCGCGGCGTCTACGACCGCCTCCCCACGTTCCTCGGCCGCTACTACCTCTACTACGCCCCCCACGACAGGCCCGGCGGCATCTGCCTCGCCTACGGCGACTCCCTGGAGGGGCCGTTCACCGAGTACCCGCGCAACCCCGTCGTCGGCAACGTCTGGAAGCCGCACTACAGCGTCAGCCACGTCTCCTCCCCCCACGTCATGTGGCACGCCGGGCGCCGCGAGATGTGGCTCTACTTCCACGGCGAGAACAACACCACCCGGCTCGCCCGCTCCAAGGACGGCATCCACTTCCGGTACGACAAGGCCGTGCTCACCACCGCGATGCTCCCCGCCGGCACCACCGAGACCTCCTACGCCCGCGTCTTCCCGTACCGGCTGCCGGACCGCGGCGCCCGCTACGTCATGGTGTTCATGCGCAACGACCGCGCCAACCACCGCGACATCGGCTGGGGCTGGTCGGCCGACGGCCGCACCTGGACGTTCGACCCCGAGCCGCTCATCGACCACGCCGCCGTCGGCGCCTCCGACGTCTCCGGCGCGCACCTGCTCCGGCGGGGCGGCCGGACGTACGTCGTCTACCACACCGACAAGGGCAGCGGCGGGAACATCCTCATCACCGAGGTCGGCGCCGACTTCTCCCGCCGCGACCACCTCGGCGTCTTCTACGACTCCGGCTCCGCCGCCCCGGAGAACGGCCGCGCGGCGGCCCCGGCGTTCGGCACCGACCGCGGCGTGCCGTACATGATCTACGAGGCCGGCGGACGCCTCTCCGGCGTCATCGCGATGGCCCGCGGCTGACACCGGCGGTGGGACGGCCCGGCGGCCCGGCGTGCCGCGGCCCGCCGGGCCGTCCTACCGCAGCACCCGCACCGGGTCGCCGTCGCCGTCCACCGCCGTCACCTCGTACCCCGTCCTGCTGTCGATCCCGTACTCCGCCAGGTCGACGGTCAGGTACCGGCCTTGCCCGGTGATCCGCCTGCCGTCCGCGAGGACGACCTCGATCCGCGCGACCTCCTCGGTGCCCGCGACCACGATCCAGTGCCGGTACGGGCCGTCCTCGGCCGGGTCCGTGCGGTCGTACCACGACGCCACCGCGGCGTCGCGCCACAGCGTGCCGGGCACGTCCCGGCCGAGGACCCAGCCGCCCGAGTCGATGGCGTCGGAGCCGAGGAGCAGCAGGTCCCGCTCGCCGGTGCCCAGGGTGAGGAGCGAAGCCGTGCCGCCCGCGGGCAGTTCGCCGCGCCACAGCTCCGAGACGAACCACAGTCTCGTCATCAGCTCCCGGGTCTCGCTCTTGTCGACGCAGGCCGCACGCGACAGCAACCGCAGCTGCGCGGCGCCGAGGCCCCGCTCCGCCACCCGCGGCCGGTCCTCGGGCGGGCGCCGGCCCGCGCCGTCCAGCGGCCGGACGTCGTCGAGCAGCAGCGCCCCGACGGGGCTGCGCTCGGAGCGCACCGCGTGGTACAGGACGTCCTCGTCGCCGCGTTCGGCGACGACCCGCAGCCCGCAGCCGCCGGGGCCGACCTCGGGCACGTCGAGCGCGACTCCGTCCGCGGTGTCGAGCGGCCGCCACTCCACCTCGTCCCCGGCGAGCACCGCGGCCTCCAGCCGCGCGTCCGTACCCGACGAGCCGTCGCCCACCCACACGTCGGCCGGGCCGACGAGCAGCGACCGGGCGGCGAGCGGCCCCGGGTCCTCCCCGTCCGCCACGGCCCCGACCGGCGTGACCCACCGCACCTCGCCGTCGCCGTCCGCGGGGCGCACGTAGGCGCTGCCGAGGCCGGTCTCGTCGAGCAGGACGACGACGTCCGCGTCGCCGGCGCGGCCCGCGTGCACGACGGAGAGCGCGCCGCGCGGGCGGTCGGCGGCGGGCTCGGCGCGCCAGGCCGCGGCGGCCGTACGGACCAGGTCCTCGTCCGCGTCCGCGAAGTCCACGACGGGGTTCGGCTCCTCGGTCCCGGAGTCCGCGACCAGCCAGGTCGCGGTCGCCCCGACGATCAGCCCGGCGATCCCGGCCACGACGGGCAGCCGGCCCCGCAGCAACCCCCCGGCGGAACGCGTCCCGCCCCGTATGCGCGTCATGCACGCGAGCGTAGCGCCGGAACCGCACCCCGGCGATCCGCCCGCCGCGTACCGCCGTGGACACCCCGCCGCCCGCCGCCGTCCCCCGCGCGAGCTACACGCAGGTGTCCGCCCTGCGGTGACGATTCCGGGGCCGCCGGGTCCCTAGCGTTCTGCGCGGCCCTGCTTCCCGCTTCCTGGAGGACATCGTGCTCGGCAGCACCCGCAGCACCCGCAGCATCCGCGGCAACGGCGCCGCAACGGCACTGGTCTGGCTGTGCTGCGCCGCGGCCGGCGCAGCGCTCGCCGGCTGCTCGGAGGACTCGGATCCGGCGGGCTCGGCGGCCTCCGACGACCCGCGGGCCGCGGCCGCCGACCGGGAGCGCGACGGCGGCGACCTGCTCACCGGCACCGAGAAGATCGACGTCGGCGGCCGGTCGGTGAACGTGTCCTGCGCCGGCGATGCCGCGGGCGACCGGCCGGTGGTCGTGCTGCTCTCCGGGGGCGGTGACGACCTGACGAAGCTGGCCGGCATCCAGAAGACGCTGAGCGCCGAGGACCGGGTCTGCTCGTACGACCGGCTGGGCCAGGGCGCGAGCGACAAGCCCGGCGGGCCGCAGACGCTCAAGAGCACCGGCGAGGTGCTGACCGGCGTCCTGGACCGGGTCGCCGGCGACCGGCCCGTGGTCCTGGCCGGGCACTCGCTGGGCGGCCTGATCTCCGCGCGGTACGCGCCCGACCACCGGGACCGGGTCAAGGGGCTGGTCCTGATGGACGCCACCTCGCCGACCCAGAGCGCCGACCTCAGGGAGGAGGTCCCCGACTCCGCCACCGGCCCGGCGGTCGAGCTGCGCGAGCAGACGCTCGCGGTGCTCGGGGGCCGGGGTCCGGAGAAGCTGACGGTCCCGGACGGGGAGGTGCGTTCCGCGGGCGACATCCCGGTCGAGGTGATCCGGCACGGGCAGGAGTACCTCGCGCAGGTGCCGGAGTACGGGCCGGGGCTGGAGCGCGCCTGGCTCGGCGGGCAGCGCAAGTGGCTGGCGCTGTCGAAGAGCAGCAGGCTGAGCACCGCGGAGAACAGCGGGCACCACGTCTACGCCGACGAGCCGGAGGTCGCCGTGCGCGCGATCCGGCGCGTCACCGCGCGGGCGGCGGACGCGGAGGGCGAGGGCTAGGCGGCGGTGCGGCGGCGGGGCCGGGGCCGGAGCCGTACCGTGCGCGTACGACGAGCCCGCGGCGCCCCGCCGCGCCGCGGCTACACTCCCCCGGTGACGAGTCTCCGCCAACTCCCGGAGCTGTGGCGCCGGTTCGACGTCACGGTCCGGGACCTCCCCCTCGGCCTCCTCATCCTCGTCGCCGCCCTCCTGCCGGCGTCCCACACCCACGGCACCCGGCTCGGCGGCCTCCCCGGGCGTGACTTCGACGCCCTCGCCGTCGTCGCGGTCGCCCTCCAGTGCCTCCCGCTCGCGATCCGCCGCCGCCTGCCGCTGCTCTGCCTCACGCTGGTGACGGCCGGCTTCGCCGTCGACCAGCTCCGCGGCTACCACTCGCTCGCCGGCACCGCCCAGGCGATCGCCCTGATGAGCGCGGGCGCCCATCTGGAGCGCCACCGCCGCCCCCTCGCGCTGCTGTTCTCCGCCGCGTACGTCGCGCTGGCGATCGCGCTCGTCGCGGCCGGCGGGACCGAGGGGCCGAGCGAGTTCGTCATGTACTACCTGGCGATGTGCCTGGTGTGGGGCATGGGGTCGTGGCTGCGCGCCACCCGGGCGGCGGAGGCCGAGCACCGGCGCCGGGTCGCCGAGGACACCCGTACCGCCGAACGCACCCGCATCGCCCGCGAGTTGCACGACGTCGTGACCCACCACGTGACCGCGATGGTCGTGCAGGCCGAGGCGGCGCGCTATCTGACCGCCGCGCCCGACCGCCTCGACACGTCCCTGGCCGCCGTCACCGACACCGGCCGCCGCGCCATCACGGACCTGCGGCACCTGCTCGACCTGCTCAGCCCCGACTACGGCGGCGAGGCGCGGACGCCGTCGGCCGGCAGGGTGCTGACGCTCGTGGAGCAGACGCGGCTGGCGGGGCAGCCGGTGGAGTTCACGGAGGAGGGCGCGCCGCCGGAGTCGACGGGCAGCGCGGACCTGGTGGCGTACCGGGTCGTGCAGGAGGCGCTGACGAACGCCCTGAAGCACGCGCACGGCAGCCGCACCGCGGTCGAGGTGCACCACGGCGCGGGCGAGATCACCGTGGCGGTGAGCACGGCCGGCGCCGGAACCGGCCCCGTCTCGCCGGCCCCCGCGGGCCCGCCGGAGTCGAGCGGCGGCGGCCGGGGGCTGGCGGGCCTGCGCGAGCGGGTCGACGTCCTGGGCGGCGAGTTCAGCGCGGGCCGCGGGACGGACGGCGGGTTCGTCGTCCGGGCCCGTATCCCGGCGGCGGGCGGCCCGTCGTGACCGCGCCGATCCGCGTACTGATCTGCGACGACCAGGTCCTGGTCCGCACCGGCCTGGTGACGATCATCGACGCCCAGCCGGACCTGGAGGTGGCGGGCGAGTGCGGCGACGGCGAGGCGGCGGTCGACCTCGCCGGCCGGCTGCGGCCGGACGTCGTGCTGATGGACGTACGCATGCCGGTGCTCGACGGCATCGAGGCCACCCGCCGGCTGGCCGGCGCCCGGGTGCCGCGCCCCGCGAAGGTGCTGGTGCTGACGACGTTCAACCTGGACACGTACGTGTACGAGGCGCTGCGCGCCGGCGCGGCCGGCTTCCTCCTCAAGGACGCGCCGCCCGCCCAGCTGCTGCACGGCATACGCACCGTGGCCGCGGGCGCGGCGCTGCTGGACCCCGAGGTGACGCGGCAGCTCGTCGGCCGGTACGCCGCCCGCATCCGCCCCGTCGACGGCGCCCCGCGCGACATCCCGCTGACGCCGCGCGAACTCGACGTCCTCCGGCTGCTGGCGACCGGCCTGTCGAACAGCGAGATCGCCGCGGACCTCCAGCTCAGCCACGAGACGGTGAAGACCTTCGTGTCCCGCATCCTCACCAAACTCGATCTGCGGGATCGCGTCCAGGCGGTCGTCTACGCCTATCGCCAGGGCCTGGTGACCTGACAACATCTCATTTCTGATCGAGTTCTTACTCTTTTCGACCGAGTGCGACCAAATAACGGGGTCAATCAGCGACTTGAATGGCCCGCCCACCGGCGCCCGGTGCAAAAAGGGGGACTTTCGTCATTAAGCACTGGGGCGTTAGCGGCGTACGCCCGTGCGGGGGTACTGTCCCTGAGTGACGAAACGGATACCGCCGGGCACGAAGAAGCCCCCGGAGACGGCCACCCAAGCAGCTCCGGGAACTCTTCACTTCACGACCGGCAGAGAAAGGTCTTTCGATGCACGATCCCTTTGTTCGAAGCGGCCCCTTCACGCAAGGCGGCGAGGTGCCGATGCCGAACGTTTTTGAACGTAGCACGCTGCTGTTTCCCCCGGCGGCCAGCCGTGGGGCAATTGCCTGGAGTGTCATGCGGCTCAGCGGGGTGTTCGCGGTGGGCTCCATGCCGGTGCTGCTGGCCTCGGACGCGTGGCAGACGCCGACGGGCGCCGGCCTCATGGCCGCGATGACGGTCATGGCCTCCCGGTCCCACGTCGGCTACCTGCGGCTTCGGGCCCGCTGAACCCCGTGCGCCGGGGGCGCGGGCGCCCGCGCGTCCGCGCCCCCGGCGCGTTCCCTTCCTGCCGTCCGGCCTTCGCCGCGGCGGGCGTTCCGCGCCCCGAGTAGGCGAGATGTCAGCAGGGCGGAAGAGAAACAGGTTCCGGTGATGCGAGGAGAGAGCAGGTTTCAGGTGGGTACGCCACAGAAGAGTTCGTGCTCGTACTGCGGGCGGGGGTTCGTCCAACGCGAGGGTCCCGGACGCAAGCGGGACTACTGCTCGACGGCGTGCCGGCGGCGCGCGCAGCGCCGCCGGTCCGGGCAGCCCGGCGTGGTGCCGCCGACGCCGAAGCGGCTGGGGCTGGCGATCGCCGAGGAGCTGCCCCGGCGGGCCGAGGCCGTGCTGGCCGGCGAGCACCGCGGCGCCTCGCTGGCCACCCTGCTGGCGCGGGCGGAACAGCTCCGCCGCGAACTGGACTTCTACGTCGCGGCGGCCGTGGTCGACGCGCGGCGCTCGGACGCCACGTGGGAGCAGGTGGCCGCGGCGGCGCGGGTGAGCGCGGCGACGGCCCGGGAGCGGTGGAGCGAGGCGGAGGTGGAGCGCCGGCTGCACAGGCGCCAGCGCGAGCGCGCGGCCGAGTCCGTACGCGCGGCACGGCTGCCGGCACCGCGCGGGGAGCCGGAGGCGGGGCTGAAGGTGGCACCGGAGCCGGCGGCGGTGCCGCAGCCGGCGGTGGATCCGGAGGCAGCGGTGGGGCCGGAGGCAGCGGCGGAGCCGGAGCCGGCGGCGGACGCCGCGGCGGCGAGGTCCGGCACGGGCCGGGCGACGCGGGCCCTGGCGGCGGCCCTGCGCACGGTGCACGAGCGCGCCGGCCTGTCGAAGCTGGACGTCGCCGCGGCCATGGGACGCCACTCGTCGTACGTCTCCCGCATCCTCAGCGGCGACCGCGGCGCCTCCTGGCCGGCGGTGCGGGCCCTGGTGACCGCCTGCGGCGGGGACCCGGCGGCGGTGCGCCACCTGTGGGAGCGGGCGCACGGCTTCACCGCTCCCTCCCGCACCTCGGTCGACGAGGCCGCGGGGCGCGTGCACGCGGCGGTGCAGGGGCTCTATCTGGCCGCGGGCTGCCCCGAGGTCGAGGAGGTGGTCCGCGGCTGCGGCGCCGTACCGGCCGAGCAGGCCCGGCGCGCGCTGGACGGCACCCAGGTCCTCGACTGGCCGCAGCTCAGCGCGCTGGCCTCGGCCCTGGGCGCGTACCCGTCCGACGTCCGGCCGGTGTGGGAGGCGTTCCACTACGCCGTCCTGGCCACCCTCGACGCCCCGCCGGGCGCGGTCGCCGACGGCCCCGCCGCCGGCGGCGACGGGTGACCGACCTCGATCTCCGATGCCGGGTCAGGGGGGAGGAGCCGTGAGGCCCGAGGCGTACGGGCGGCCGCTGACGATCGCGCTGCCGCTGGACTACACCGCGTTCTGCCTGCTGCACGAGGAGAACTACGTGCGCTACAGCCGGGCGCGCGTCGCCGACGCGGCCGCCGGGCGCCTGGCGGTGGCGCGGGCCCTGGGCGACCTGGCGCTCGCCTGGGACCGCACGCTGCGCAGCGCGTCCGTGGCCGCCGTCGCGTGGGAGACCCTGCGCACCCGGGTGCGGGCCGCGGCCCGCACCGCCGGCCCCGCGCCCGGCTGGGACCCGCACCGTACGCTCCCCGGCCTGCAGGCGGACGCGCTGCTCCTCCGCTACCGGCTCGCGCTCACCGACGCCCAGGCCGCCCAGCTGATGGGCGTGCCGGAACCGGTGGTCGCCGGGCAGCTGCGCCTCGCCCGGCGGCAGTTGCCGCGTACGGCGGACCTCTCCTTCCCCGCCCGCGACGACATCGCCGGGGACGGCAGCGCCGGGGACGGCAGCGCCGGGGACGGCAGCGCCGGGGACGGCAGCGCCCGCGCGGGAGCCCCCCGCGGCGCGCACGAGCGCCGGCCCTGAGGTCCGTGGCCGGATCACGCCGCCGCGCCCTCGCCCCGGGCGGCTGCGGCCTCGCCCCGGCGGCCCCGGCTCCCTACGATGGACGCACCGGGCTGGAGCACGGGTGGAGCGGGGGTCTGCTGGCGGATGGAACGGGACCACGAGGGACGCCTGCGCCTTCCCCGCGGTATCGACACGCGGCTGCCCAGCGTCGCCCGCATGTACGACTTCTACCTGGGCGGCAGCAACAACTTCGCCGCCGACCGGGAGGCGTGCGCGGCGCTGTCCGCCCAGGCCCCCAGCACGAAGGTCCTCGCTGAGAACAACCGCCGGTTCCTGCGGCGCGCCGTCCGGGTCCTGGCCCGCGACTTCGGCGTACGGCGCTTCCTCGACCACGGGTCCGGACTGCCGACCCAGGACAACGTCCACCAGGTCGCGCAGCGCGAGGCCCCGGACGCCCGCGTCGTCTACATCGACAACGACCCCATCGTGCTGGCCCACGGCCGGGCGCTGCTGGAGGACAACGAGAACACCGCCGTCATCCACGCCGACATGCGCGACACCGCGAGCATCATGGCCGACCCGCACGTCGGCAGCCTGCTGGCGCCCGGCGAACCGGTCGCCGCGCTGTTCGTCTCCGTGCTGCACTGCATCCCCGACGAGGATGACCCGGCGGGGCTGGTCCGCACCGTTATGGACGCGCTGCCGCCCGGGAGTTTCGTGGCCGTCAGCCACCTGGTGAGCGACGACCCCGCGGTCCGGCGGTCCACCACCGACTTCATGCTGCGCAGCACCGGGGGCGACTGGGGCCGCGTACGCGAGACCCAGGACGTCGAGGGCTTCTTCGACGGCCTGGAGGTCCTGCCGCCCGGCCTGGTCGAGGTCTCCACCTGGCGGCCGGACACGGAGCTGGCGCCCAAGCAACCGAGCACGGAGTGGATCGAGTACGGGGGTGTGGCCAGGCGGCCGTGACCCGCCCCGGCCGCGCCGGTCAGCCGTAGTAGCGGACGGCTCCCTCCAGCCGCTTCCTGGTCTCCTCGTGCGTCAGCGCGGTGCCGACCAGCGTGTCCAGCATCTCCAGGTGGTTGTTGACGTCCTCCGCCTTGTCGAGGTACTTCGCGCCCTTGAGGTGCTCGACGTAGACCGTGTTCGGCAGCTCGGGCTCCTCGAACCGCAGATAGGTGAAGGGGACGTACGGCTCCAGGTACACCTTGTCGAACGGCACGACCTGCAGCGTGACCCGCGGGTGGTCGCACAGGTGCCGCAGGTGCGCCATCTGGGCCCGCATGACGTCGGCCCCGAACGCGCCGCGGAACAGCGCCGTCTCCTCCACGACCGCCCACAGCTTCGGCCCGTCGGCGTCGTCGAGGATCCTGTCCTGACGCTCCATGCGCAGCGCCACCCGCCGCTCGGCGAAGGCGTCGTCCAGCCTGCCGAGGGTGGCCATGCCGCGCGCGTAGTCCTCGGTCTGCATCAGGCCGGGCACCAGCTGCGCCTCGCAGGTGCGGATCAGGTCGGCGGCGGCCTCCAGGCCCACGAGCGGCTCGAACCAGGTGGGCACCGACTTCCCGTACGCGTCCCACCAGCCCGGCCGGACCGAGTCCTCGACCAGCTCCAGCACCAGGGCGATGTCCGGCTCCGGCACCCCGTACAGGTGCAGCAGGGCGGAGACGTCCTGGGCGCGGCACGTGCGCTTGCCCGTCTCCATCCTGGAGATCTTCGAGACGGACACCAGGAGTTCCTCGGCCGCCTTCTCCATGTCGACGCCGGCGTCCTCGCGCAGCCTGCGCAGGTGGTAGCCGAGCGCGATACGCAGGGCGGTCGGGCTCTTCTTGGGCCGGTGCAGATGGTGAGTTATGGAAGTCGCCAGAGTCGGTTCGGGACGCATGAACGCTCCTCGGTGTGGTCCGGACGGCGGTCATTATCGCACCGAGGAGCGCATACTCGTGCGCGAACGAGCGCACGCACAATCGGAAAAATCAGCTGAGCAGGAAGTCGAACTCACCGCCCTTCGCGCCGTCCAGGAAAGCGATCACCTCGTCCCTGGTGTATACCAGCGCCGGCCCCTTCGGATCACGGGAATTGCGGAACGCCGCACCGCCGCCGGGAAGTAGGGCAACCTCCACACAGTTGCCTTCCACACCGCTTCGCGCGCTCTTCGTCCACCGCACATCCGGAATCGAGCTGGCCATCACCCCGTTGTCGAACTGCTGCACGCGCCCGCGCTCCTCTCCGCACTCAGGGAACTCGCCACCCGCCACCACGGGCCCGCCGGGGCGATTGCCGCGGCAATTGCCCGGGATGACCGATCAGTGATATTACTCAGCGAGTTGAGATCATCTCTATGCCCGCGTCGGGTTATCGCTCGAAGGGATGAGGTATGACGGCACACGACCGCCCCGCGCCGCGCGCCGGCGGCCACGACTGGGCCGTCGCGCTGGGACTCACCGCCGGCAGCGTCACCGCCATCCGCATCGACCCCGTCCCCGGATGCGTCCGCGCCGCCCGGCACTTCCTGCGCACCGCGCTGCGCCGCTGGCGGCTGACCCCGTACGCCGACGACGCCGCCGCCGTCACCGCCGAACTCGTCACCAACGCCCTGCGCCACGCACTCCCCCACCCGCCCCGCCGCACCCGCCCCACCGCCTGGCTCACCCTCACCCGCAAGGAACACGCCCTCCTGTGCGCCGTCTCCGACCCCAGCCCGGCCCCGCCGGTGCTCGGATCCGCCGAGCCCCTGGCCGACGGCGGGCGGGGGCTGCACGTCGTCGCCGCGCTGAGCGCCAGCTGGGGCTGGTCACCGGGCGCCGGCCCGGGAAAGACCGTGTGGGCCCGCATCCCCACCCCCCGCAACCGCACCCCCCACCACCCCCCCGACCGCTGACCGCCGCGGCTGTTGCGCCCCGCGGCCGGACAGGAGGGTTGCTTCGAGGCGGTCTGGTTGCTTCCGGGGCGATTTCGGGTCGTGGCCTGGAGGTTGCCGGAAAGCGCCCTCCGCGGCGGCCGGTGCGGATCCATCATGAAAGGGCGCTGCGTGCGGTTCCGCGCCGGACGGCACCGGGGACGGAGGCATGGTGAGTGGCGAGACGAGCGGTGGTTCGGCGGGGGTGCGGGGGCGGGTCGAGCGGGCGAGTGCGCGGGCCGCCGCGCTGATCAAGCGGATGCGGAGCGGCTCGGCGGCGCCCGGGGAGGTGGCGGAGACCGTCGCCGAACTGTCGGCGCTGCGCGGCCTTCTGGACGGCGACCCGCCCCTCCTCGGGCTCGTCACCGTACGGCTGGGCGGGCTGCTCGCGCTGCGCTACGCCGCGGGGCAGGGCACCCCGGAGGACCGCGAGCGGGCCCGGCTCCTGCTGCGGGAGGCACGGGACCCGGCGGCGCCCGCCGGTCGGGACGTACCGGTGGAGGAGCGGCGGTGGGCCGCGCTGTTCCTGCTGATGACGTCGGACCTCGCCGTCCCGGGCGGCCGGCCCGGGAAGCCCGCGAGCTTCTGGCCGGTCTTCGACCACGTCCGCCGGGCGGACCCCGGCGGCATCGCCGCCGGCGGGGCGGAACTCGCCGCGCTGGCGGCGGAGGCCGCGGAGCTGCCGCTGCCGCCGGAGGCCGCGGCGCAGCTGCGGCAGATGCGCGACATCACCGCGTACCTGCAGCGCAGCGGGCTCTCCGAGCCCCGGGCACTGCTGGAGATGCTGCCGGCGGACTTTCCGTTCGGGGACGAACTGCGCACCCTCCTCAGCGTCGTCGCCGACGCGCCCGGTGCGGCGGCGCCGCAGCCCGCCCCGGCCCCGGAGCCGACCCCGGAGCCGGATGCGGGCAAGGGGAGCGGCTCCGGGGGCCTCGATCCGGTGTCGAGCGCGTGGCTCTCCTCGATGCTGGGCGTCGTCGAGACCCTCCGCACCGGCCGGCCGGAGTCCCTCAACACCCTCCTCGGCCGGCTCGGCACCGAACTCAACGAGCCGGCCGACCCCGCCGACCAGGCGCAGATACAGAACCTGATGCGTCTGGTGCTGCAGATGGGCCAGATGTTCAGCGCCAGCCACCAGGACGGGGCCGTCGCCGGCGACCATCTGCAGCCGATGGTCGACCACTTCGCCCAGGGGGCGCCCTTCGACCCGGACTCCCAGCTGGGCGTCGGGGCCCGGGTGGTGGCCCTGCTCGCCGAGGTGCGCCAGGCCGAGCAGGCGGACGCGAGGCCCGAACTGGCCCGGCTCGTCGACGAGCTGGAGTCCCTGGAGCGCACCACCCCCGCGGACCACTCCTTCCGCTGGATGGTGCTGCTCGCCCTCGGCTCCGCGCGCAGCTCGCTCGCCGTGCGCACCGGCGACGGCGACCAGCTCCTGCGGGGCATCTCGCACCAGGAGGAGGGCCTGTCCCGGGCCGGGGACGTCGGGCTCCCCGGCGACCTGACGGCGCAGCTGGGCGACGCGCTGCACACCGCCCGGGCCGCGCTGGGGCGCAACCCCGGGCTCCTGCCCGAGCACACGCCGGTGCGGCCGGAGGCGTCCGCGGAGACCCACTACGGCTCCGCCCTCACCGCCACCGTGCGCCACTCCCTCACCCGGGCCCCGGCCGACCTCGACGCCGCCATCGGCGCGCTGGAGCAGGTCCGTGACCTCGTACGCCAGGGCCGGAGCCCGCACCTCGCCGCCGCGGCCCTCCGGCAGCTCGCGGAGAACTACCGCGCCCGCCTGGCGCACACCGACGACCCGGCGGACCGGGAGTCCGCCACCCGGGCGGCCGTGGAGTCCCTGCAGGCGCTCGCGGGCGACGTCGTCCTGCAGACCGGCCCGGAGCACGGGCTGCTCACCGCCCGGCAGGGAGCCGACTTCGGCGTACGGGCCGCGGTGTGGGCGGCGTCCGAGGGGCGCGTCGAGGAGGCGGTGACCGCGCTGGAACTCGGCCGGGCCCTCGTGCTGCAGGCGGCCTCCACCTCCCGCGCCGTCCCCGAACTGCTCGCGGACCGGGGCCACCCCGGACTCGCCGAGGCGTGGCGGTCCGCGAACCCCGCCGGCGACCGGAACCCCCGGGCGGTCCCCCGCGAGCTGCCCAGCTCGCTGCGCCGCCGGGCCCTCGAAGCCCTGGGCCACCGGGACCCGGACGGAGGGCTGTTCCGTACGCCGACGGTGGCCGAGCTCAAGGACGGGATCGCGCGGGGCGGCGCCGACGCGCTGGTGTACCTGCTCGCCGGCGAGGGCGACCAGCCCGGCACGGCGGTGGTGCTGGGCCCGGCCGTCGGCACCGGGGTTCGGTCGCTGCCGCTGCTGTCCGGTGCGGCGAGCGGCCCGCTGGAGGCGTATCTCGACGCGGCCGCGGAGCGCCAGCGCACGGGGTCCGCCGCCGCCCTGCGGGCGTGGGAGGACGCCCTCGTGGAGCTGTGCGACTGGGCGACCGGCGCGGCCGTCGTCCCCGTCCTGACCGGCGTCACCGAACGCCTCGCCGCGGGCGGCGAGCGCCGCCCGGACGACTCCGGCCCGCCCCGGATCGTCCTGGTGCCGTGCGGCCGCCTCGGCATCGTCCCGTGGCACGCGGCGCGCTTCCCCACCGGGTCGGCCACCCGGTACGCCTGCGAGGCCGTGGTGATCAGCTACGCGGCGTCGGGCCGCCAGTTCACCGACGCGGTGCGGCGCGCCCGGAGGGTCCCCGGGGCCGACGCGGTGCTCGTGGCGGACCCCGGTCTGACCCTGCCGCACGCCGAGCTGGAGGTGGCCTCGCTCCACGCGAGCTGCTACCCGCGGGCGCGGCTCCTCGGGGACATGTACGAGCCGCCCGTCGAACCGGCGGCGGCCGGCACGCCCGACGACGTCCTCGACGCGCTCGGCGGCACCCCGTCCCTGCTCCACGTGGCCTGCCACGGCTCCGCGGGCACCAGCCCGACGGCCTCCGCGCTGCAGCTCGCGCCCCCGGGCTCCGGCACGCGCCCGGACACGGACACGGCCCCGGACACGGACACGGACACGGGCACAGACACGGACACGGGCACAGACACCGGCCCCGAGCCGGACCCGGGCAAGCTGACCGTGGCCCGCCTGCTGGCCCACCGGGCCCACGGCACAAGCGCCTCCGACGGGCCGCTGGTCGTACTCAGCGCCTGCGAGACGGACCTGAGCAACCGCGACCACGACGAGGCGCTCACGCTGACGACCGCGTTCCTCTCCCGCGGGGCGCGCGACGTGGTGGGATCGCGGTGGGCCGCCCGGGACTCCGCCACTGCCCTGATGATGGCCGTCTTCCACCACTACCTGCACATCGAGGGCCGCAGCCCGGTCGACGCCCTCAGGGCCGCCCAGCTGTGGATGCTGGACCCCGACCGCCGGAACCCGGGGTCGCTCAGCGACCGGCTCGTCCACGAACTCGGCAGGGGCCCGGGCCTCGGCCTCGACCACCCGGCGGCCTGGGCCGCCTTCACCCACCAGGGCCACCCCGGCCCGGGCGCGGCCGCGGGCGAGTGACGTCCAGGGCAGGAGATCACTGCGGATCCATAACGGCAATGGCGGGTGCGGTGGGACAAACACGCTCGCGTGTCTAACGTGTCTGGTGATGTTCGTCGTGGGGTGCCGGGCGATTCCCTCACGGGAGAGGAAGCCGTGAACGAGCCGCAGAGTCCCAGGCCGCGCGCGCCCGTCCGCGGGGTGCTGTCCGTACTGCCCTATGCCGTGATGGCCGTCGTCGCGGCCGTGGACACGTCGGCCGGTCCGGAGGTCGGCTACCTGCCGCTGGTCTCCCTGGGCCCCGCGTTCGCCGGCCTGGTCGGCGGCTGGCGGCGCACCCTGCTGATCGGCGCGCTGGCGCTGCTGCTCGCCGTGGGGCTCAGCGAGTACAACGGACTGCTCGGTGACCGCCGCGGGTACACCGCCATGCTCTCGGTGGTCGGCGTCACCGCGGCCGGCCTGGTGGCCGTACGGATGCGGCAGGCGCGGGAAGCGGAGCTGGCGAACGTGCGCTCGATCGCCGAGACGGCCCAGCGCGTGCTGCTGCGGCCGGTGCCGCTGGCCGCCGGGAAGCTGCGGATCGCGCTCTCCTACACCTCCGCGGTCGCCGACGCCAGGATCGGCGGCGACCTGTACGAGGTCGTGACGTCGCCGGTGGGCGTGCGGGTGATCATCGGCGACGTACAGGGCAAGGGGCTGGAGGCCGTCGAGACCGCGGCGGTGGTGCTCGGCGCCTTCCGGGAGGCGGCCTACGACGAACCGGACCTCCAGGCGGTCGGCGAGCGGGTGGAGCGGGCGCTGGACCGCCACCTGACGTCCGAGAAGTTCGTCACCGCCATCATGGCGGAGATCGGCCACGAGTCGGCCGTGACCCTGCTCAACTACGGCCACCCCGCCCCGCTGGCGGTCCTGGGCGACGGCACCACGCGCCTGCTCGAACCCTCCGCACGCGCGCTGCCCCTCGGCCTCGGCATGCACGGCACCGCGCCCCCGCAACCCCACGTGCACCCCTTCAGCCCCGGCGACCAGATCCTCTTCTACACGGACGGGGTCACGGAAGCGCGCGACGGGGACGGCGCCTTCTACCCCCTCACCGAGGCCGCCGCCCTCCTGACCGAAACCGACGCCGACACCGCGCTGGCGGCCGTCCGCCAGAGCCTGGTCGACCACGTACGCGGCCCTCTCCAGGACGACGCCGCCATGCTCCTCCTGCGCTACCGCAAGGACGGCGGAAGACTGTAGCCGGCGCCCCGGCGGGCCCCGGGGCGGATGAGGTGGACACGCCATGACGTACCGCATTCACTTCACGTTGGACGACCTCGCGCGGACCCGGGTGGTGCCGCCGCTTCCGCTGCTGGAGCTGGGGGCGGCGGTGCGTACGCTCCAGACCCGCAGCCATCCGCTGCGCTTCGGCGCGTGGCGGCAGACGGCTCTCGCCGGCCTCAGGCCGGAGGCGCGTATGGTCGTCGACCTCATCCCGGCACGCGGCTGGGCGCCCACGTTCCTCACCGCCGCACGCGGCGGCGGCCCGGAAGAACTGCTGGAGCGCGTACGGGCCACGCCCCTGCGGCAGGTCCGCGACGACCTGTCCCATGTGGCGGAGTGGCAGGCCGTCCCGCCGTGGGCGCACCGCCTGACCGACGACTCCGCGCTGCTGCGCCAGCTCTGCGACAGCCTGGACCACGTGTTCGCGACCCTGCTCTCGCCGTACTGGGAGCACATCGCCGACGAGGCGGTCGCGGACCGGGGGTTACGGATGCGGCAGCTGCTCACCGGCGGCGTGGAACACCTTCTCACCCTGCTCCATCCGCCCAGCATCCGCTGGCGCGCGCCCGTGCTGGAGGTCACCATGGCCTCCGGATACGACGGCGACCTGCACCTCGACGGGCGCGGGCTGCAGCTCGTCCCCTCCGTCTTCGCGGTGGACGCGCCCTCCGTCGACATCTGCACCGCACCGCAGCCCGCGCTGCGCTACCCCATCGGCGTACCGGCGACGGCCGCAGGCGGACCATTCCCGTCCGCCGGGACCGCCCTGTCCGCCCCGTCTGCCCTGTCCGCCCCGCCGGCGCCGTCCGGGCAGGCGGGCCCGGCCCGCTCCGGGGCCCGGCCGCCCCGGTCGCCGCTGGCGTCGCTGCTGGGCCGCACCCGGGCCGACGTCCTCCAGGCCGTCGCCGACCACCCCGGCTGCTCCACCCGGGAACTCGCCGCACTCGCCCGCATCGTGCCGTCCAGCGCCAGCGAACACGCGACCACGCTGCGCGCAGCCGGCCTGATCCGCACCGTCCGGCACCGCAACACGGCGCTCCACAGCCCCACCGCCCTCGGTCTCGCCGTCCTCAACTCGCCGGCCGGCGGGCCGGATCCCTGAGCCCCGGCCCGGAGCCGGCGCCGGGAGCCGGGCCGGCGGCGGGGCGGCGGATCGTGCCGGTATGCCCCGGCTGCTCCGCTACGCCGTTGTTCACCCCAGGCCGAATCTCACCGACAGACCCGCCGCGCCTGCCGCACGCTGACGGTGACCGGTCCGGTGTCCGTCGTCCGTACGGGGCGGCCGCCGCCGGTCGCGAAGGCCGGCATCGGCGTGCCCCCAGGTCAGGACGGTGACCGTTGAGGTCGAATTCCGTGGAATACCAGATCCTCGGCGTCGTCGAGGTCAGAGCCGGAACGGACTGGATCCGGCTGAACGGCAAGCAGCGGTCGCTGCTCGCGCTCCTGCTGCTCCGCGCCGGCCAGTCGGTCCCGGTGCCGGGGATCGCGGCCGCGCTGTGGGGGGACTCCCTGCCCGCGGCGCCGGACATGCGCGTCCGGACCCTCGTCTCCGAACTGCGCAAGAAGCTCCGCGCGGCGCCGTCCGGTCCCGGCCCCCTCGTCACCCGTCCGTCCGGCTACACCCTGCGGGTCGCACCCGGCCGGCTGGACCTCGACCGCTTCTCGTCGCTGGCCGACGAGGCGCACGCCGCGCTGGCCGCCGGGCAGCCGCAGCGCGCCGTCGGCGCGTACGACGCGGCGCTGCGGCTGTGGCGCGGCACCGCGCTCGGCGGCACCAGCGGGGCACTGCTGGCGGCCGAGGCCGCCCGGCTGGAGGAGCTGCGCCTGCGTACCCAGGAAGAGCGCGGCGAGGCGCTGATGGCCATCGGCCGCCACTCCGAGGCCATCCGCCAGCTCGGCTCCCTGACCGCGGACCACCCGGTACGCGAACGCGCCCACGCCCTGCTGATGCGGGCCTACTTCCTCGCCGGATACCGGCGCGAGGCGTTGCACGTCTACCACACGCTCCGCCGGAACCTCGTGTCCGAACTCGGCCTGGAACCCATGCACTCGCTCAGACGACTGCAGCAGCAGATCCTCAGCGGCACGCTCCACCCCGAGACCGCCGACGGCGCGGCGCGGTGATCCGGCTCCCATGACCTGCGCCACCCCGCTCGATCGCGCCCGCACCCTCGTGGACCGTCTCGACCTCGGCGAACTGCCGGCCGACGGCGGCGTGTTCCCGCCCGGCCGCAACGAGAACTACGCCGGTACGACCAGTTCCGGCCGCCGGGTCTTCGTCAAGTGCCTGAGCGGCGGCCGGCCGGGGGCCGTGCGGCGCTTCGGCCGCCTGCGCGCCTTCGAACAGACCTTCGCGGCCCGCGGACGCGCGGCGGGGCTGGCCACCCCGACCTGTCTGGGCTGGGACGACGAGACGTTCGTCGTCGCCTACGAGTGGCTGGAGGGCGCCCGTTCGGGCCACGACCTCGCGGCGGCGGACGACTTCGACGACGAACTCGCCCACGCGGCGGGACGGATGATCGGCACCCTGCACGCGCTGCCGCCGGAGCGGACGCCGGCGCCGGACACGGACCCGCCGCGGCTGCCGCCGCTGGCCCTCTTCGAGAGCCTCCCGCCGGACTACTTCGCCGAGGCCAGCGGGGCCTGCCTGGAGGGCTGGCGCCTGCTGCAGCCGGACACCCTCCTCGCGGACGCGCTGCGCGCCCTCCGTGCCGAGGAGACCCGCGCCCCGAAGACCCCGGCCCACTGCGACCTGCGCCTCGACCAGTTCCTCCACGTCGACGGCGGCCTCCACCTGTGCGACTGGGAGGAGTTCCGGCTGGCGGACCCGGCGCGCGACGTGGGCGGGTTCGCCGGGGAGTGGCTGTACCGGGCCGTGCTCGACGTCCCGTCCGCGGACCTCGGCCTCGACTCCGGCCCGGCCGGGGCCGTACCGCGGCACCTGTCCCACGACGAGGTGGTTGCGCGCGGGGTGCGCGAGCTGGAGCGGCTGCGGACCAGGACCGCGGCCTTCTGGGACGGCTACCGGGCCACGGCGGCCGGGGCCGGCCCCGCACTCGCGGTCCGCGCGGCCGGGTTCGCGGGCTGGCACCTGATCGACCGGATGTTCGCCGCGGCCGAGGCCCGCCCCCGGCTGACCGCGGTGGACCGGGCCGCCGCCGGCATCGGCCGGTCCGCCGTGCTGCACCCCGGGAAGTTCGCCCCGGTGCTCGGGCTGGGGGCCTGAGATGGGGCCGGTTCCGCAGTGGGCTCCGGTCCTGGCCGCGGTGCGCGTGGACGCCGGGCTGCGGCGCGCGTACGTGGCCGGCCGGGAACTCCGCGCGGAGAACGGGCGGGAGTTGCGCGTGCGCCTGGTCAGCGCGCTCTACGAGACGTTCCACGCGGGCCACCGGTCCGCGGAGGCGCCGTCCGGGCCCGCCCGCGACCGCGCGTTCGAGGCGGAGCTGAAGGCGGCCGTCCCGCACTCCACCACGCCGGCCGCCGCCGTGGAGAGCGGCACCCGCGGCGTCGTCGTCGCCGAGGGCGTGCGGGTGCGGCCGGCGGCGGCCCCCCGTGCCGGGGAACCGGTGCGCCTGCCGGCCCACCGCCCCGGCCTCTCGCCCGGGTACTTCCTCGCCGACGGCTCGCGCGGACGCGGCGGCCGGGGTCCGGCACTCCGCGTCTACGTGCACACCGGCGACCCGGACGAGGCGCTGCGGACCTGGGGGAAGGTGGTGCGCGCGCTGGAGGAGGCCGCCGTTCCCTACCGGGCCAAGGTGCTCTCGTCCCGGCGGCTCTTCCCGCGCCGCGACGGTCTGGTGGTCTACCTGGGACCGGCGGCGTGGCATGCCGCGCCGGCGGTCGTGGCGGCGGCCGCACCGCCCTCCCGGCCGTCCGCACGGCATCCCCGCACCTCGGCCTTCGCCAGGACCGTCGCGCCCGGGGTGGCGCTCGCCTGGGAGCCCGAGGACGCCCGTCCCGGCCACCGGGGAATGAGTTTCGGCCAGCACCGCTCCGCCGCCGTCGCCGACGCGGCCATCGCGCATGCGCGGGAAAAGAGCGCGGCCCGTACGGTGCACGAGCATGTGCGCGAGCAGATGCGCGCCGCGAACATAGCGCCGGACGCGTGCTACCGGAACCTCAATTCACCGAATCCGGCGGCGCTGGAGAAGTTTGCGCCTTGACACATACGCGGGCCATACGTTCTTCCGCGCGGCACTGCCGCTTGGCAATGCCCCGTGCTTGACTTCGTGTTGTCCGAAGGGCGCGCCATTCCGCGGAAAGGCGCGCCGCCTTGTTCGACGCATTCGAGGAGTGCCATGGACATCGCCGAGCTGATCGAGGGCTACACCGCCTACACCACGCCGGAGGACCTGTCCGTCTCGGGGGTCACGGAGCCCGGCCACACCACCCAGATCACCACGCTGGACATGCCGCACACCACCCAGATCACCACGTTCGCCGGCGACTGACCGGAACGGACTCCCTCCGCACCCGGCGGCTTCCCGGCCCCCGACCCCCGGGTGACACGAACCGGGCCCGGTGCCTCCCGGCGGCACCGGACCCGTACGGGCCCCGCGCACCCGTGTGCGCGGGGCCCTTCTCATGCGGTATGGGGCGCCGGGCCGGTCACCGCATGGCCCAGCCGAAGCGTGTGCCCACGGCCGGCAGGCCGTCCCTGCCGGGCGCGTAGGCGGTCGCGGCGGAGGTGTCGGGCCAGCCGCGGACGTTCGGCCAGGGCAGCGCGTGCATGGTGCCGTACGCGGACGGGCCGTAGGGCATGCCGACGTACAGGCGGCTGCCGGTCGCCTGGATGTGGGCGCCCACCTGCTGGCCGGCTCCCAGGCTGCCGGGCAGCCCGGCGGAGCCCGTCTGGAGCCAGCGGTCGGAGTCGCCCGGCGACCACAGGGGGGCGAACGTCTGGACGGCGCCGGTGTTCGCGATCCCGTCGAGGTCTTCGCCGGGCACGCCGACCGCCAGCGCGATGGTGTCGGCGGAGCTGAGCGCCTTGGGCCTGGTGTTCGCCGCGGCGAAGGTCGCGCCGAAGCGGTCGCCGTTCTCCGGTCCGCCGGCGACTCCGGCGTGGCCCTGCCAGATGGTGCTGTGCTGGCTGACGGCGCCGGCCGCGGTCACCCGGATGTTGAAGACGCCGCCGGAGTCCACGTGGCCGACTCCGTCGACCGTCACGTCCTCGCCGGGCACCCCCACGAAGAAGATCGAGTCGGTGGCCGCGGCGGAGCCGGCCGGCCGGTAGGGGACTCCGGCCAGGCCGTCGGAGAACCGGTCGCCGGTCTCGCCGGCGCCGCTGACGTCGTCCTGGTCCTGGTTGACCACGCCGAGCGGCCTCGGGGTGCCGGCGGTGGACAGCTCGTGTTCGAGGATCTGCACCCCGCCCGCATCGGCCTTGCCGCCGAGGCCCTCGCCCGGTACGCCGATGGCGATGTGCTGCGGCGTGGCCGCGAGCGTGGCGCCGAAGTCGTCGCCCGTCTCCGGGCCCCCGGCCACCCCGTTCCTGCCCTGGGCGATGCCCTCGTTGACGGTGCCCCGCAGGTAGTAGGCCGTGCCGGCGTCGACGTCGGCGGTGCTCCCGGAGCCGATGTCCTCGCCGGGGGCCCCGATGACCAGATAGGGCTCGCCCGTCGTGGTGTGCCCGGCGGCCAGCGAGGCGCCCATGCGGTCGCCGGCCTCGACCAGGGAGGCGCCGATGTCGCCGGGGCCGGTGCCCTGCTCGTAGTTGACCGACGCCTTCCCGGTCGTCAGGCCGCCCGGGGCGCCGTAGAGGAGGCTGGCCATGCCGGCGTCCGCGGTGCTGCCGAGGTTCTCGTACGGGATGCCGACCACGAGGTCGGTGCAGCCGTCCTCGTTCTCGTCGTACGTGGCCAGGACGTGGCCGAACCGGTCGTTCGCCTCGGCTGCGCCCGGGACGGCGTCGAGGTTCTGGGTGATCTCGGCGGTGCCCCTGCCGCCGCCGAGGACGACGCGCACGACGCCGGCGTTGGCGGCGCCGCCCACCGTGACGTGAGGGTCGGCGATCGCGACGTCCTCGGCGCCGTCGCAGTTGAAGTCGGTGTACTGCGGGCGCCCGACCGTGTCGTCGACCCAGCCGCGCAGGTCGTCGACGCGGGCGCTGACGGCGCTGTTCGGGGTGCCGTCCGCGGTTTCGGTGCCGAAGCAGCCGACCTGGTACGAGCGGGAGCTGAGCGCGACGAGTTCCGCGGTGCCGTCCGCCACCCGGACGGCGGGGCCGCCGGTGTCGCCGGCGCAGACGGCGGCGCCGTCCCGGCCGGAGAGGGTGAGGTCGGGGGTGCCGACCGCGTCGACGGTGAAGACGCCCGTGTGCAGCTTGTCCGGGGCCCAGCCCGCGGCGGTGCGGCCGTAGCCGGCCACCCGCAGCTCCTCGCCCGCGGCGGGTGCGGTGGCGCTGACGGGCACCGGGGGTATGCCGAACACCGGCCGGGCCAGCCGAGCCAGCACCACGTCGCGGCCGTCGTAGGGCACCAGCTCGACGACGTCGCGGACCTGGCCGGAGGAGGTGTCGGACACGTCGGTGCGGCCGACGGTGGCGACGGTCCTGACCTTCGGTTTGCCCGGTGCGACGGCGATGCCCGCGGCCGGGTCGTCGGTGAAGCAACTGGCCGCGGTGAGCAGCCACTCCCGGTCGACCAGGGCGGCCGAGCACCCGCGCTGGAAGTCTCCGACGACGATCCGGCTGGTGAAACCGTAGGTGCTGTCGGCCTGCGGGGTGCCGACGACGGCCGCGGCCGGGGTCGCGGCCAGCGCGAGCGGCGCCGCCGTGGCGAACGCGGTGAGGGCGGCCCGCACACGGCGGGCGGTACGGGGAGTACGGGGTTTTCTCATGACCTCTTCCTCGATCAGGTTCAGGGGATCCGGTAAGGGGTGCGCCAGCGGTCGACTCACGCGAAACGCGCCGTCACTTGCTGGTCCTGATCTCCACCAGCGTGTGGTCGCGCCGTTCCGGATCGGTGCCCTCCCCGACCGCCTCCCACTGGTTGCGGGGAATGTCGTAGGTCTTGGTCTCGTCGTCGACGGTCATGGTGAGGGTGGTGTCGTAGTCGATGCCCCTGACCGTGTAGACCGCGGGCAATTCGAGCGACAGATAACCGGTGTCGCCGGTCACCTTGAAGCAGTACTCCGGCTTGCCGCGGGCCCATACGCGCAGCAGACCGTCGGCGCATGCGGGCGCCAGCACGATGTGCCCGTTCCCGCGCTTGAGCAGGATTCCGCGCTCCTGCTGGATCCGGTCCGCGTCCGGGTAGGCGAAATCCTCCACCGCGTATCCCGGATCGCCTTCCGCCGCCGGAGTGTGCGACACGTTCTGCTGCCCGGCAGGTGCCGCGACGGCGTAGGCAGCCGCCACCACCGCCGCGACAATGCCCGTTATCAGGGCACGCCTGATCAACCTCATGATTTCTCGCTTCCCCGGTTTGCCAACCGGTGCTGTTCGAGTACTGACAGAGCAGCGCCCGCACCGTTCAGAGCGGACGCCGGCGGCCTCGCCGCACGGTGGCGCCGGTTACCAGGTGACCCAGCCGATCACGGTGGTGTAGGCGTCGCCGCCGATGTCCACCACCTTCTTGCCGACGTCCTTGACCAGCCCGATGTGCCGTACGGCCTTGCCCACCTTGGACAGCACGGGCGGGATGGCGGCCTGCCCGAGCGCCTTCCAGAATTCGCTGCTGCCCCAGCCGTACGCGAATCCGCTGATGATGGCGCTGCCGGCCTGCATGGCCCAGGAGTAGAGTCCGAGGCTCACCGCGAGGGGCGCGGCGACCGGTGCGGCCGGCGGGAACAGGGCGACGAGCCCACAGACGACGGCGGCACCTCCGGCGTACGTGCTCCAGTGGCTCAGCGCCTCCGCCCAGTCCTTCGGATCGTATTCGTCCTCCGGCCAGATACCCCACCATTCGGTGTCGCCGTCGTTCTCCGGGTCGGCGGGATGGATGTGGTGCTGCTCCATCTCCAGCTGCCGCCGCCACTCCTCCTCCGCCAGCGCTTTCAGCTCGGCCTTCCGCTTCTCCGCAGAGATGCGGTGCGCCTCGGTGGCGGCCGCGGCGGCGGCCCGCGCGTCCTTCCCGGCCTGCACGGCGGAGGCCCTGGCGGCGGTGGCGGAGGACTGCGCCTGCAACGCGGACGCCACCGCCTGCTTGGCGGACTGGGCCGCCCGCCGGGCCGAGTAGGTGGCGGTACGGGCCGCGCCCCGCGCGGTGGCCGCCGCCGACTGCGCCGACTGCGCCGACCGCTTGGCGGCCGCCGCCGACGCGTCGGCGGCGTCCGCGTTCTGCTTCGCCCGGGCGGCCGAGGCCGCGGCGTCCTGCGCCCAGCCCTGCGCCTTCGACGCCCACGCGGCGGCCTCCTCGGCGGCCTGCCGGGCCTCGGCCGCGGCCTTGGACGCCAGCGCGGCGTCCTGCTGCGCCTGGGCGGCGACCCCGGCCGCGTGCGCGAGGGCGGCCCGCATGGCCGCCACGTGCGCCGCGTGGTCCTCGTCGAGCCGGGCGATGTTGAACTTGTCCTTCAGCACGAAGGCGCGCCGCATCCGGGCCGAGCCCTCCAGCACGATCTGGCACGCGGCCTTCATGTGCGGACCGCCGGAGTCGAGGAGGGTGACCACCTCGACCCGGTCGTCCTCCTTGGTCGCCTCCGCCCACTCGTAGGTCAGGAAGCGGTGCATCGCCTCCGGGGACCCGTCATCCAGTGCCGCCTGGGCCTTCGCCCGGACGGCCCGCCCCGGGCCGGCGCCCAGGATCCGCACGATCTGTACGCGGTACTCCTCGGCCGCGGCCGCCACGCACCCCTGCGTCAGAAACGCCGCCGGTGCGTCCGGGTCGGTACTCTCCAGCGCCGCGACAGCCGCCGCCACCACGTCGGAGACGGCGGTCTTCGCCACCGTGAGGGTGCTCTCCCGGTCGTCCTGGCGCTGGGCGAGCGGGCGGTCCACGTCGATCCAGTTGAGGACGTCGTGCTCGCTGCCGGACAGCGCGTACTCGGCCGCCTCCCGGGTCCAGGAACCGGTCGAGTTCAGGAGTTTGACCGCGGCCCTGCGGCCCTCGGCGACCGCGGTGGCCGTGTCACCGGACCGGTACGCCGCCTCGGCGGCGGCGATCAGGTCCTTGATCTCCTGGGACGTCTGGCCCGACTGGTCGACTTCCCGCTGCAGCAGCCGGGTGTCCGCCGCCTCCTCCTGCGCGAGCACCGCGGCCTCCTCGACGCCGATCCGGGTGTCCTCGGCCAGCCTGGCGGCGTCGGCGTCCCGGGCCGCCTGCTCCACCTCCCCGGCTTCCCGGACCGCGCCGGAGGCCGTGTCGGCCGCCTGTACCGCCGCCTTCGCATACGCGGTGGACCGCTTGGCGTACTCGATCGCCTCGCCCGCGTGCTCCGCCGCCTCCTCGGCGGCGTCCGCCGCCTTGTCGGCGTGGTACGCCGCGCTGTTGGCGGCGTCGCGTGCGACGCGTGCCGCGGCCGCCGCCCTGTTCGACAGCGCCTGGGAGGTGTTCGCGGCCCGGGTGGCCCGGGCCGCGGCGGCGTTGGCCTCGGCGGCGGCCCGGCGGGCGGCGGCCGCCTGCGCCTGGGCGGCGCCCGCGGACGTGGCCGCGGAGGCGGCGGCGCTGGCCGCCGCGGCGGCGTTCTGCGCCGCACTCGCGGCGGCGGAGCCGGCCGACGAGGCCTTCGACGAGGCGATGGCGGCCTGATCGGCCGCCGCCGCGGCGGTACGTGCGCGGCGCGCGGCGGACCGGGCGCCCTCGGCCGCGGCGCGGGCGGCCGACGCCCGGGAGGCGTCCTTGGATGCGGCGATGGCGGACCGGTAGGCACGTGCGGCGGCCCGCCCGGCCGCCGCGGCGGCGGCAGCGGCCGCCTGCGCCGCCCGCGCGGCGCGCTGGGAGGCGTTCTGCGCCTGCCGGGACGCGGCGATGGCCGTACGGGCGGCGCTCGCGGCGCCGCGAGCGGCACCGGCGGCGTTGTTCGCGGCCCGTGCCGACCGGCGCACGTCCCCCTCGGCGGCCGCCGCCTCCGCGGCGGCCTCCAGAGCGGCGGCCTTGGCCTTCGCGGCGGCCTCCTTCGCCTTCTCCGAGGCGGCGACGGCCTGCTCCGTGTTGAGCCTGGCCTTCTCGCCCTCGCGCTCCACGATCTCGACCAGCTGCGCGATCTTCGCGGCCTCTTCGTCGCGGGCGCGGGCGATGTACTGGCCGGAGACGAGGAACTGGTGGATCGCCTCGGGCGATCCGTCGTCGAGGGCGCGCTGTGCGTACTCCCTCACCCAGGGCGTGGCGGTCGCGAGGAGGTAGACGACCTCCACCCGTTCGTCCTCGTTCCTGGCCGTGTACTGGATGTCGTCCAGGAAGTCCCGCAGGGCGGTCTCGGTGCCCGCGTCCAGTGCCTCCGAGGCCTTCTGCCGGACCGTGCCGCCGGAGTTGTTCATGATGACGGTGACCGCGACCCGCAGATCCTCCATCAGGGCGGGCTGGAAGCCGCCCGCCAGATAGGCGGCGACCGCGTCGTCCCCGCCGGACAGGGCGGCGTCCGCCGAGGCCTGCACGGCCCGGTCGGCGTGGGGGAGCGCGGCGACGACGGCGAAGCGGTTGTCCTCCGCCCGCAGCACGGGCAGTTCGGTGGTGAGGAACGCGGAGACCGCGGCCGGCCCTCCGGTCAGGGCGACGGCCGCGGCCTCCCGCACGCGGCGTCCGCCGGTCTTGTACGCCCAGACCGCCCGCCCCCGTTCGGTGTCGGGCAGGCCGGTGTCCGCGCTGCTCGTGCCGGCGGCGTGGGCCGGTAAGGCGGACCAGGTGGCGATGGCGGGCAGGACGGGGGCCGCGGCGGTGCCAGCGATGGTGGCCAGCACCCGGCGCCTGTTCCATAACGAGTGGGGCATAACGGACATCCTTCCCGTAGGCGAACCAACGGCTGTGAAGGATGCGGGTGTCCCGGCCACAGGGCGGCCGTCTCGGTCGGCTGCCGCGCCGCATCGTGTGGGGGGATACGCGCGAACACTGTACATGCCAAAAGCGCCGCGGGGCAGACCGCCCGCGCGAGGACGCGTCCCGGCGGTCAGGGCACGGGCGGCGCGGGGGCGCGGGAGGCGAGGGCGCCGAGGACCTGGTCGGTGGCCTGCCTGTCGACCGCCAGCAGGACCTCGCGGGCGCCGTCCCGGCACTCGATGAGGTGGGGCTTCGCCGGCCCGCCGGCGGGGTCCCCCGCGCGCGGGAAGCGCACCCGCAGCGGGGTCAGCGTGGGCGGCAGGTAGGCGCGGGGGCCGGGCAGCGGCTTCGGGTACGCGCCCCGCCGGACCGGGTCGGCGCCGGGGACGGAGGCCAGCATCCCGGGTGCGGCGACGAGATGGGTGTGCCCCGGCAGCGCGTACGGCACGTCGCCGAGGACCTTGCCGGGCACGACGACCTCGCCGTACGGCACCCGGGGCCGGACGGGGACCACCGGGCTCGGCAGCCGCTCAAGCCGCCGCTGCACGAAGGCCAGGCTCAGGGCGCCGGCGAGGACGACGGCGCCGACGGCCGCGCAGGCGACCAGGGCCGACGCCATCGAGTCGGTCAGCTGCAGGGAGACGGCGAAGCCCGCCATCCCGTAGAACACCCCGGACACCAGGGGGATAGTCACGCGCCAGTCGTTGCGGAGCCGGGGCCGCCCCGCGGTACGCCGGGCGTGCCGGGCCGCGACGGCGCAGCCCAGGCCGGCGGACGCCAGGAGGAGGCCGCCGCCGAACGGCAGCCGGTAGGCGGTCGACGGGTGGTCGCCGGTCTTCTGCCGCATGCCGCGGAAGGCCACCTCGCGGACGAGCCCGCGCCAGTAGACGGCGGTGACAGTATCGCCGGGCCCGACGGCGTCGTAGACGTCCCCGCCGCCGAAGCCCTCCCCCTCCATCTTGACCCACTGCGGCGCCCGGCCGCCGCGGGAGAGCTGCAGGTGATGGCTGCCGGGCTTGCCCGAGCGGTACTCCCTGTCCGTGACGGCGACGGGCCCCTCCCAGCGGCACTCCGGCGCCGCCCGGCCGGCCGCACAGCGCGGGGCCGCCTCGTAGTCGCGGCTCTCCTGCAGCGCACCGGGCAGCACGAGGCCGAGGACCCCGCCGCCGGCGAGCAGAAGCAGGCCGGCGATGCCGGCGAGCAGCACCGCTCTTCTGGGTGACATGGTGGATGACAACGCGACTCCCCCGAGTACATGCGGCCGGTGCCCCGATTCTTGCATGGACATGGAAACGCCCGACCGGGGAGGTTTTCCCTGCTACGGCGAACTCTGCCGGCAGCGGCGGGACGGCTGTCGCAGGTCTCCGTTGCGGCCGGCGCCCGGCGCGGCGGGCGGGGCGCCGGCCCGGCGTCAGAGTTCCCGGACGGCGAGGGCGTCGTAGACCATCCAGGAGCCGGCCGTGTTGGTGAGGGTGACGGTGTTCCGGCCGGTGCGGAGCCGGTCGGAGGGGAGCGTGACGTCGAGGGTGCCGGGGCGGACGGGGCCGTCGGACCCGTCGCCCCAGTGGTAGCCCTCGCCGCCGCCCTTGGGGAGCGCGACGGTGGCCGGCGGCCCGTCGTTGAGGGAGACCTGCAGGGTCGGCGGGCCGGACTCGTGGGTGTCGACGAGCCAGGCGGTGAGGGCCAGGTCGGCGACGGGCGGCTGGTCGAGGTCGAAGCGGAGGGTGAAGGTGTGCGCCGCGGCGCCGGCCCAGGCGTCGCTGGGACCGGGGTGGATGTAACTCCACCCGGTGGCGGGGTCGTCGGCGCCGACGGTGAAGTCGACGTCGTCGGGGAAGGCCGCGGGATAGTCGCCGTAGCGGTCCGGCGCCAGGGCGAACTCCCCCGTGGCCAGGTCGATGTCGCCGACCAGGGCCACCGTCCGGCTCACGGTCGCGGACACCGCACGGCCGACGTCGGCCTCCTCCCCCTGAGCGGTGAGCGTCAGGGACGTCCCGCCCGACGCATCCGCCGGCGGGGTGAGGGTGAACGTGGTCGTCACCCTGTCGCCGGCGGGCACGTCGAGCGATCGGACCGCGGGCTCGACCGCCCAGCCCTCAGGCGCCTCCAGGCTGACGTCGACCGCGTGCGCCCGGTCCACGTCGTTGCTGTTCACCTGCACCCGGACGGCCGACGGGGTGTCCTGCAGCAGGATCAGCCGCTCCGGGACGGTCTCGATCGACAGCACGGGTGCGACGTGGACGTACGTGATGGCGTCGGGTAGTTCGGTGCCGTCGGCGGCCCGGCCGCTGATCACGACGCGGTGGAGGCCGGACGGGGTGCCGTCGCCGACGCGGAGGGTGAGGTCCTGCTCGGCGGAGCCGTCGGCGGGTGCGGTGAGCCTGCCGCGGGCGGGGTGGACCTCGATGCCGGCGGGGGTACGGGCGCGCCAGGCGGCGGCGACGGGCCGTCGGGTGAGGCTGTGTACGGCCAGGGTGAGGGCCCCGGTCTCGCCGGAGTCGACGCGGAGCGTGTCACGGTCGGCGTGGAGCACCGCGGGCGCCTCCGGCGACTTCGAGGGCGGCAGTTCCGCGACGCCCCAGTCCTTGTTGGGCTCCGGGCCCAGCCACAGCTCCAGGGTGCCGCCGGCGGCGAGCCTGTCGTGGTGGAACCAGGCGTTGTCGTGCCGCCGCCCGTTGAGCGCGGCGCGCTGGATGTATGTGTTCTCGGCGGAGTTGTCGTGCGTGACGATCCGGAACGTCCGGCCGCGGTAGTACTCCGGGTGCAGCCGGATGGTGACCGCGTCGAACACCGGCGAGGTGATGTCGTACACCGGACGCGGCAGGCTCGCCCCCGTCACCTCGAACAGCCCCATCGCCATCAACGCGCTCATCGACCCCATCTGGCCCTGGTCCTCGTCGAAGTGGCCGTAGCCGTCGGTGGTCGAGATCGCGCCGTACGTCTTCTCCTTCACCTGGCGCACCCAGTACTGGGTCAGCCACGGATGCCCCACGTAGTTGAACAGGTGCGCCACCTGCAGCCCGGGCTGGTTGCCGTAACTGACGTGGCCCTGCCCGTACTCGGCGATGAAGTTCGACTCGGCGGACTGCTCGAAGGCGTGGTTGAGCTTGTCGGCGTACGCCTTCCGCCCGCCGAGCCTGTTGGCGAGGGCTGTGACGTCGTGCGAGGTGAACCAGGTCGCCTGCCAGGCGTTCGCCTCGACGAAGTCCTCGTGCGACAGCGGGTCGAACGGGTCGTGCCAGCGGCCGTTCATGCCGCGCGGCCGGATGAACCCGGTGGACCGGTCGAAGAGGTTGCGCCAGTTCCCGGACCGTTCGATGAGGAACGCCCCCGCGTCGGTGTCGTCCCACACCTCGATCTCGTGCAGCCCCACGTGCGCGCCGGTGCCGCCGGTCGCCTCGAACCGCACCCAGCTCACCCGCCTGGGCCGGAACGCCACCACCCGGTCCCGTCCGTCCGCCGGAACACCGTCCACCTTCAGCGACGAACCGTCGCTGAACCACAGCACCCCGGAGTTCACCCGCGAACCACCCTCGGTGCGGTCCCGGAGCACCACCTTGCGCACCCGCTTCCGCTCCGGCCAGCTCAGCCTGATCCACGGCCGCTGTTCCGCCGACGCCCACCCCACGTTCACCGGCTCGGTCACGCTGGAGCGCGCCGGCCGGCCGTCGACCGCCCGCACCCCCGCCAGGTTCGCGTCATTGACCTGCGAGGACACCGACACCTCGGCGAACTGCGCGACGTTGATCCCGGACTTCCCCAGCCGCCGCGCCAGCTGCCCCAGCGTCCAGTCCTGGAACGCGTACTCCAGCGTCTGCCCCGCCCCGCCTTCGAGCGGGCCGCCGCACACCTCGTTCGGCACGTATCCGAGGTCGAAGTAGTGACGGGCACCGCCGCAGCTGCCCCAGCGCCCGTACTCGAACGAGCCGGCTTCGAAGAGGCCGCCGAGCGAGTGGGCGTCGAGCATGGCCTCGTACGCGAGGTCGATGTCGAAGTCCCGGATGCCCTTGTTCCAGGCGCCGCTGATGAACGAGGTCACCGGCGATCCGGTCATCACCCACGAGTAGTCGCCGGCCACCGGGCCTCGCGGCAGCAGCCCCCCGTCCTCGTACATCCGCAGCTGCGAGCGCACGATGCTGGAGTAGATCTCCGGATAGGCCAGCCCCAGGACGGTGTTGAGGTTCCACTGCGTCAGCCACAGCGCGTCGTAGTTGTACATCGCGAACCGCGGCACACCGCGGGCGTCCGACGGGATCCTCCTGACCTTGCGGTGCTGCCAGGTGTTGTCGAGGTACGTGCCGTCGGCGTCGCTGATCACGCTGCGTCCGCACAGCACGTGGAACAGGTCGGTGTAGAACTTCACCTGCTGGCGGTGGGTGCCCCCCTCGGCGTCGATCCGGCCGAGCAGCCGGTTCCAGTGCCGCTGCGAGGCCGCCCTGACCGCGTCGAAGTCCCAGCCGGGCAGCTCCGCCGCCAGGTTCTTCCGCGCCCCGGCCACACCCGTGAAGGACAGCGCGACCTTGACCTGGACCTGCTCCCCCGCGCCGAGACCGGCGTAGCGGACGTAGAAGCCCGCGTCGTCGCCCTCGATCTCGTCGACCGCCGCCCCACCGTCGACGAGCGCGCCGCCCGCCCACCCGTGCAGGGAGTCGAAGGCCCGGTCGAACCGGATGCTGAAGAACAGCTGGTTCCGGTGCGCGGGATAGCTGGTGCCGTGCTGGAGCACGTAACCCTCCACCTCGCGGTCGGTCCTCCTGGTGACCCGGGCGTTCTTCATGACCGCTTCGCCCAGCGCTCCGCCGAGGTTGACGACGATCTCGCCGGGGCCGGCCCTGTCGTACGTGTAACGGTGCAGACCGACCCGGTCGGTGCAGGTCAGCTCGGCGGTGATGCCGTACCGGTCCAGGTGCAGCCTGTGGTAGCCGGGCTCCGCCACCTCTCCGGCGTCGTGGTTCACGTACGACTGCCAGCCGGTGTCACCCTCCAGCTTCGGCACCTCCTCCCCCGACGTCGGCATCACCTGCACCCCGGAGATCTGCCAGCAGTGCAGGTGGCTGAAGCCCTTGACGTGGTTCTCCTTGTGCATGTAGCCGGTCCCCCACGTCGCGTGGGTGCTGGTGTCCGGGCGCAGCTTGACCAGGCCGAAGGGGTTGCTCGCCGACTGGAAGAAGAAGAACCGCCCCCGGTCGGACTCCACCCAGGGGTTCACGAGCCGCACGTAGTCCCGGCCCGCCTGCCCGGCGGCGCCGCCCTCCGCCGGCGCCGCCGCCCAGGCGCTGCCGGGTCCGTGGGCGCTGACCACACCGGCGCCCAGCACGCCGCCGGTGGACAGCAGGAGACGGCGGCGGGACATTCCGCCGGTGGTGTTCCTTGCAGGCATGGCAATCCCCTGTCGGTCGTTCGGTCACGGTCGATCAGCTGAGAGCGCGGTCCTGCCCGGCGGGATGGGGCTACGGCGTCCCGGACGGCGAGGGCGTCGTGTGGACGCGTCGGAGCCGGGGATGTCGACGGGCCGGGCGGTGAGGGGGCACGGAAGGTTATCGATAACATCCGTTGTGCGGTTGGACCGCATGGGCCCTGCCCACCGCCGTCAAGGGGGTTCGGCCGGCGGGCCGCGGAACCGCTGCTGCGCTGCCAGGGGGAGCTGCCAGGGGGAGGGGAACGACCGATTGCCGTTGCCGTCCGCATACGTACAGCTCGTCAGTCCGCGGAGACGTCGACGGAGTGGAGCCGGACCGTCCCGGCTCCACTCCGCGGCTCGCGGGGGTGTCACTAGAACTGTGCGAAGAACCTCCAGATCTCTGCCTTGGTCCAGGTGTTGACGCCGTTGTCACCGCCGCCGTCGACCGGAGCGGGTGCGTGGCCGCCGTCGAACGCGGCCCACTGGACCGGGTATCCGGTGCTGCAGCCCGCGTAGGCGGTGGTGATGTGGGTTCGGCTGCCCTGCCCGGGCTCGGGCGGGCTCTGCGGGGTGCAGCCGTTGTTGCCGACGAACCTGTCACGCAGGGACCGTCCCTGCGCGATGTTGAGGACGGAGTCGCTGATGCCGTGGATGCCGAAGTAGGCGACGGGCTGGCTGCCGCCGCTGCACCCGCTGATCTGGGCGCCGGAGATGACCGCGACGGCCCTGAAGTCGTCCGCCCGGGCGCACGCGAGCGCGTAGCTCATACCGCCGCCCCAGCTGAATCCGGTGGCGAACCGCTGTTCCGGGTTGACGCAGAGGCCGCCCTCGATGACCCGGATCATGTCGTCGACGAAGGCGACGTCCTCACCGTTCGTATTGGCCCAGCCGTTCCCGAAGCCCTGGGGGGCGACGAGGATCGCGCTGTTGTTGGACTGTTCCTGCTGGCCGTAGTAGGACCAGGGGGTCCCGCTCGATCCGCCGGAGGCGACGTCGTTGGCGGTTCCGCCCCGCCAGTGGAACGCGAAGATCAGCCGGTAGGGGTGGCTGTTGTCGTAGTTGTCGGGAACCCTGAGGATGAAGCTGCGGCTCTGACCGCCGCTCTGGATCGTGTGCGTGCCGCTCGTCAGGGTCGGGGCGCTGCCGCATCCGCCCTCGCCGCCGCCGTCGGACGACACCTTGATCATCTGCCACTGCTGGTGGGCGCCGCCCCCGTCGGTGTACTGGACGACGCTGGCGCCGTCGGCGGTGGAGCTGCCCTGCACCTCCACCGCCTTGCCGCTGTTGCGGTTGATCAGCCGGACGTGGTCCGCGTCGGAGTCGGCCAGGCGGAACTGCTGGTTGGTCCCGCCGTGGTCGGCCCACTGCTGGAGTGCGGCGCCGTCGGCGGTCGAGACTCCGGCCACGTCGAGGACCTTGCCCGAGTGCCGGGCCTTGAGCCGGTAGAAGCCGTCGCCGGAGTCCAGGAACTGCCACTGCTGGTTGTTTCCGTCGTGGCGTGTCCACTGGTGGACCGGCGCGCCGTCGGCGGTGGACACGTCGGAGACGTCCAGCGCCTTGCCGCTGTTGCGGTTGACCAGGACGTACCAGGCGTCGGTGTCCACGGTCGCCGCCCCGGCGGACGCGGGGTTCACCACGGCGAGCAGGCCCATCGCGAGGGTCGCCGCCACCAGAGCGGCGATCCGGGACCACCAGCGGTCTCTTCGTGCCGGGGCGGAGGAGGCCGCACCGTAGGTCTTCATCGGTTCACCCTTTCGGTCGGGGCGACTCAGGTGCGGGTCCACAGCTGGTTGCTGCCGTTCGTGCAGGAGTAGAGCTGGATCCGGGTGCCGTTGGCGGTGCCGGTTCCGACGGCGTCGAGGCAGAGGCCGGACTGGACGCCGACGATGGATCCGTCGGAGTTGACGCGCCATTTCTGGTTGTCGCCGCCCCAGCAGCTGTAGATCTGGACTCTGGCGCCGTTGCCGGTGCCGTCGGCGTCCAGGCACTTGTCGCCGTAGACCCTCAGCTCACCGGCGTCGGTGGCGGTCCACTGCTGGTTGGTGCCGCCGTGGCAGTCCCACAGCTGGATCTGGGTGCCGTCGGCGGTGCTGGCGTTCGGCACGTCCAGGCAGCGGCCGGAACCGACGCCCCTGATCTGGTCGCCGTCCCCGGGGGGCTCGGAGGAGCCGCCGTTGAGTGCGTCGAGGACGGCGTTGTACGCGGGCTTCTTGTTGCCGTTGCCGTCGAACAGCAGCGGCGTCTGCTCCGACCGCCAGGAGTCGGTGTCGCGCACGCCCCAGACGGTGATGCCGAGGCAGCGGTCGACGGCCAGGCAGTCGTTGACGACGTTGGCGTACGTCGTGGGCGAGGCGCCCTGGATGTCGAGCTCGGTGATGGCGACATCGACGCCGAGGTCGGCGAAACTCTGCAGCGTGGTGCGGTAGTTGCTGTTGTACGGGCTGTTGTTGTTGAAGTGCGACTGGAAGCCGACGCAGTCGATCGGCACGCCGCGCTGCTTGAAGTCCCGGACCATGGCGTACACGGCCTGGGTCTTGGCCCAGTCCCAGTTGTCGGTGTTGTAGTCGTTGTAGCAGAGCTTGGCGTCGGGGTCGGCGGCGCGGGCGGTGCGGAAGGCGTCCTCGATCCAGTCGTTGCCGGTGCGCTGCAGGTTGGAGTCGCGCCGTGCGCCCGAGCCGCCGTCGGCGAACGCCTCGTTCACGACGTCCCACTCGGCGATCCTGCCCTTGTAGTGGGCCATCACGCCGTTGATGTGGTCTCTCATCGCCTGGCGCAGATCGCCGCCGCTGAGGCTCTGCATCCAGCCGGGCTGCTGGGAGTGCCAGGCCAGGGTGTGGCCGCGTACCTGCTTGCCGTTCTGCACCGCCCAGTTGAAGACGCGGTCGGCGTTGGTGAAGTTGAACTGGCCCCGCTGCGGCTCGGTGGCGTCGATCTTCATCGCGTTCTCGGCCGTCACCGAGTTGAACTCGCGGTTCGCGATCGACGTGTACTGCGAGTCGCCCAGCCTGCCCGCGGCGATGGCGGCGCCGAAGTAGCGGCCGCTCTGCGCCGCCGCGGCGCCGAGCGTGCTCTCGGCGGACTGCGCGGGCGGCGGCGCGGCCAGCGTGGCGACCGTGGCGAGGGCGGTGACGACCAGTGCCAGCAGCAGGCCGCGGAGCGTCCGGCGGGGACCGGGTCTGGGAAGGGCATACGAGCCCATGACTGTGCCTCCAAGCGTAGAGATCACGAAGACTGAAGCGCAGGGGAGTGCGTCGTCCGCTCCCACGCGGCAGAGGTGGCACTGGTGCTGTGGTGCGCGGTGCTGTCGTGCGGCGGTACGTGGGGATCTGCCGTGCGGTGCAGATGACTCAGGGCCGACGGAGTCCGAGGTTCGAAATCTCGAACTACGACCAGCCCCTCAGACAAGGATGATTGAGGGGTGACGGTGCATCGTCAACACTTCCCGCACAAGAACTTTCTGCCCCGGGCCCGAAAATTTCGCAACCTCGGCGGGGCGAACGAGGAGCCGCCACATCGCCGACTCCGCCGTCGACGGACAGCGCACGAGGCCAGCCCAGGTCGGGGCGGTACGCTGGCACCGAGCTGCTTGCTACCGGATCGACACCGGCTGTCATCGAGCACCTCGTACCCCCGGCTCGCGGCGTCGGAACATCCGGGAATTCTTCGAAATAGTTTCGAGCCCGTCCCCGCCCCGGGTGCGGTGGTAGCCGACCAGGACGCGGAGGGGCTCCGGCCCGGCGATGCCCTGGAACGGGTTGCCGAACAGGTCCGGCCACGGTCTCAGTCCGCTCCGGCCGCGCAGGCCGGACCGGGCGGATACGGCGGCCGTCGCCGCGCTCGCGGTCGCCGCGAAGACCATGCCGATCCCCGTGCCCGCGACGACCAGCGGCAGGACGAGCGCCGTGTGGGCGACGTCCGGTTGCGCGACCGCCGCGAGCCGGCCGGGTCCGAGTGCCTGCAACACCAGCCCGTCCAGCATGAAGACACTCGGCGGCTACAGCACGGCTCCGGGGGGTAGCTCTTCTGCGGGAGTCTTCCGGATCAGGGCGGGTTGCCGCGGAGCAGCGCGGCCGCCGCGCGTGGCGCGGGTGGCGACGAGGCCGGCGCCGCGGTCGGACACGTGACGCACATACGCCCCCGCGGTGGCCGCGAGCTGGTCGACGGGGTCCGGCCCGGCGGCCTCCATGGCCTGGCTGAGTTCGTCGGCGGCCCGTGCCGCGACGGCGGCGAGCAGCGCGTCCCGGTTGCGGAAGTGACGGTACGGGGCGGCCGTGCTCACCCCGAGCCTGCGGGCGAGTTCGGCGACGGAGAAGCGGGCCATCCCCGTCTCGGAGAGCAGTACGAATCTCTCGGCGATCAGCGCCGAGCGGACCTGCCCCCGAGCGGGACGCCCGCCCCTCGCCCCGCCCGCGGTGGCTGCCAGGCTGTTCGCGACCTGGGCATGGATGGGGAGCATGGCGAGGTCAGGGCGTAACGAGGAGGCTAGCGAGGTGCTGCGAGTACGTCCCGGAGTACGTTCTCGAGCGTGACGCGGGACAGTTCGTGCCTCAGAGTCTCCTCGATGCCCTCGTAGAAGCCCTGCATCGCCGGCTGGATGCCGTGACCCACCACGCATCCCTGGTCCGGGGTGGTGCGGTGCATCGCGAACAGCGGGCCGGGTTCCACCGCCTCGTACACGTCGAGCAGGGTCATCGACCTCAGCTCGCGCGCCAGCGACCAGCCCGCGCCCACACCCCGCCGGGATTCCACGAGCCCGGCCCTGCGCAGCTCGCCGAGCAGCCGCCTGATCACCACGGGGTTGGTGTTCGCGCTGGTCGCGATCTGTTCGGAGGTGGCGACCTCGTGGCCCTGGCGCTGGTAGAGACCGATCCAGGCCAGCGCGTGGGCGGCAAGGGTCAGTCTGCTGTTGGCACTCATGAACCCCTCCTCTCGGCCGCAACGATTTATGTTACGACATCGTAGTCGTAACAGCGATGGTTGCAACAAGATGTCGTAACCGTTAGCGTTACGACACCGCGAAGGGTCAATCAACGAGGTGAGAAGAATGAGCAAGCCACTCACGGGCAAGGTCGCCCTGGTCACCGGGGGGTCGCGCGGACTGGGGGCCGCGACCGTACGACTGCTGGCCGAGCAGGGCGCCGACGTCGCCTTCACCTATGTCAGCTCCGAGAAGCAGGCGCAGGCCGTCGTCGACGAGGTGCGCGGCAAGGGAGCGAAGGCCGTCGCCTTCAAGTCCGACCAGGCGGACACGAGTCAGACGCCGGCGCTGATCGACGACGTGGTCGCGCACTTCGGCGGCCTGGACATCCTCGTCAACAACGCGGCGATCTCCGCGGCCGGCACGGTGGACGACCCGGACGCCGACACCGCCGCACTGGACCGGATGCACGCCACCAACTACCTCGGCGTGATCGCCGTCATCCGGGCCGCCTCCCGAGTGCTGCGCGCGGGCGGCCGCATCATCACGGTGAGTTCCGGACTGGGCTCCCGGGTCGGCGTCCCGGGAGTTGCCGACTATTCGGCGACCAAGTCGGGAATCGAGAGGTACACCATGGGGGCCGCACGGGACCTCGGACCCCGGGACATCACGGCCAACGTCGTGGAAGCCGGAATCATGGCCGACGGCATGGAAGCACCGGACCCCGAGACCCTCAAGGCCCTGGTCAGCTCGCTGTCCCTGCAACGCATGGGTCACCCCGAAGAGATCGCCGCGGCGATCGCCTTTCTGGCGAGCCCCGACGCGTCGTACGTCACGGGCGCGGTGCTGGACGCCCACGGCGGCTACAACGCCTGAACCGGAACCCCCGCCGCGCGCCCCGAAGGAAATCCCGTCTTCGGGGTGCGCACCGCCAACGACCCGCGCGCGCGTGCACGCGCCTCAACAAGCCCGGATCGTGATCGTGTGACGAGCTGATAGGACCGGGGCAGTTGGTTCCCTGCCAGCCCTGCCAGCGCAACACCAAGCCCTGGGGCTAAGAACTCGAATCAGCCGAGGGATCCCAGCCGGAAACCGTGTTTCTTCAGCTCGCGCATGGTTTCGGTTCTGACGCCCGTGTAGTGAGCGCTCGACTCCGGGCAGCCCGTCGCGCGCGTGGGTATGGCGGTGGCCGCTGAGCGCCACGGGGTGTAGGCGGCGGCCTCGCTCCAACCTCGCCAGCTCCTGCCGGCGGCCGACACCGCTATGCCTACCGATCTCCACCTCTGTTGCCCACATCGACGTCAGTCGGGCGGCAGCGGCGAAGACCGGCATCACGGTGCCCGCCATGAGGAAGCCCTTACGCCCCGCCGGGAACTCCCGGGCACCACGGCACCTGCGGCCGGGCCGCCGAGGGAGGGGAGCCGGTGCACCTCCTGTTGCCGCGGCACCGGGCACCTGCCCCACCCGGCACCGGCGTCCCCGTATCACCCCGGCACCATCCCGGCGCGGGAGAGACCAACGGCCCGGCTCCCCGGCGGGACTCCCCGCCTCAGGAGCGCCGCGCGGTCGCCGCGTCGCGTCGTGCGGCGGCGATCAGCGCTGCAGGCGTTTCAGGACCGATTGTCTGCCGCCCCGTAGCCAGGACGTGTCCGGCAGGACCTGCAGGCCCTCGTCGTAGCAGGCCAACGCCTCTTCCAGACGCCCGAGTGCCGCCAGGGCGGCTCCCTTCCGCCCCCATGCCGTGGCCCGCCAGTCGTCGTCGTGCTCCGCCGCCGCGATGGCGCGGTCGTAGCAGGCCAGTTCCTCCTCGTCGGATCCGTGCAGCTTGCCGTGGATCAGGCCCTTGTGCACCAGCAGCTCGGCCAGGTCCCCGGCCAGGCGCAGCGCCTTCTCGCAGTACTCCCCGGCCTGTTCGTAGCGTTCGAGCCGGTACGCCGCGAGTGTGAGGTTGCACCAGACGCTCGGATCGTCCGGCTCGAGGTCGTCCGCCCGCCGCAGGACGTCGAGGGCCTCCGCGGGGCGCGACAGGAGCAGCAGCGTGTTGCCCTTGTTGGCGAGTGCCAGGGCCGAGCGGGGTGCGACGGCCAGGGCGCGGTCGAGGTCCGCAAGGGCGTCGGCGTGCCGGTACTGCCGGCCTCGTAGCAGGGCCCGGATCACCAGGATGCCCGGGTCACGCGGGCGCAGCTCGACGGCTCGGGAGGCCGCCTCCTCCGCCTCCTCGAAGCGTTCCAGGTCGGCCAGTGCGTTGGCCTTGCTTCCCCACACGTTGCCGATGTCGGGGCGCAGTTCCAGGGCGCGGTCGTAGCACTCCAGAGCGTCCTCATGGCGCTTCTGGGAGAGGAGCAGGTTCCCGCGGTTCAGCCACGCGCTCGGCTCCTCCGGGTTCAGCTCGACGGCGCGGTCGTAGGCGGCCAGCGCTTCGTCGGTTCTGCGCAACCGGCTCAGGGCCATGCCGTTCACCTGCCACAGCTTGCTGCGTACGACGTCGCCGTCCCCGTCCCGCTCGGCCGTGCGCAGGCCGTCGCCCGCCTCGGTCAGGGCTTCGTCGAAGCGGTCCAGGTGGATGAGGCCCACCGCCCTGGACACGTACTCCTCGGCGGTCAGGAGCGGCGACTCGGGGGGCGGCGGTGCGGGGCGGCCGAGCACCTGCCGGTACGCCCCGTCCAGCAGCTCGCGTACGGCCGCGAAGTCGGGCGGGCGGTTCTCCCGGTCCGGTTCGGTGCACGCGCGGATCAGCCGGTAGAGCCGGGTGCGGCGGGTGCGCCAGCCGGTGGTGCGGTCGACGTACGCCTTGGCGCGCCCGCCACCGGGCGGCAGCACGCCGGTGACCATCTGGAAGAGCACCACGCCGAACGCGTAGACGTCGGCGCGGGTGTCGAGGGCGGCGCCGGGGACGTACTGCTCGGGGGCCATGTAGCGCGGCGTTCCGGCCACCGACGTGTGCGACGCCGGCGTGTCGGGCGGCGGTTCGCCGGGACGGGGGAGGTCGGTGTCGCCGGGGTCGAAGGCGCGGGCCAGGCCGAAGTCGGTGACGCGCAGGGTGTGGTCGCTCGTCAGCAGGCAGTTCGCCGGTTTGACGTCGCGGTGCACCAGGCGCAGTTGGTCGTGGGCGTGGCGAAGCCCGTCGCAGAGGTGCCGGGCGAACCGCAGGGCGTGGGCGGGCGGGAGCGCGCCGGCCGCCAGCAGGCGGGCCAGGTCGCCGCCCTCGGCGTACTCGGTGACCACACAGGGCAGCCCCTCGATCCACTCCACGTGCTCGGCGGGGGCGATGTGCCGGTGCGGGCGCAGCCGTACCCAGGTCAGCGCCTCGCGCTCGAAGCGCGCCCGGTCCTCGTCGCTCCACAGCAGCCGGGCATCGTAGGTCTTGAGCACCCTGCGCGCGCCGGTGTCGCTGGCGCGTACCACGTAGACGACACCGAATCCACCGCGGCGTACGTCCAGCACGGTCCAGTGGCCGATGTGCCGTTGGCTGGCAAGCCGCTGGCCGACCCGGAAGTTCTCCCGCCTCGGTTGGCCCTGATCCATAGCCTCCACCCTGCCGCACGAAGGGTTGCGAAGAGTGTCTGTTCTTATTCGCCGTCTCTTAAGTAGATGCGGCTCTCCGGGGACGCCGGCGTGAACAACATCAGCGTGGGAAGGCCGACGAGCACGGCCGGACCCGGGCGCTGCCAGCGCAGCCGACCCCGGTCGGCCACGCCCCAGGCGTCCTTCGACACGTCTCCGTAGCGCAGGTCGTCCTCGACGTGGACGTCGTCGACCTGCTCGGCGGCGACCCCGGCGGCGGCGACTGGACCGCCTTCCCGCCGCCCGCCGGGCTCACCCTCGACACCGACGACGCCGTCCCCATCCCGCGCCTCGACCGCGGACGACCGTGCACCTTCGTCGCGGCCACCGCCGGATACCCGTGGCCGCACGAAGGCGCGGACGCGATCCTGCTGTTCTTCGAGCCGCACACCCGCACTGCGGCGCTCACGTACGACTGGAGCTGACCCGCGGACGGCACGGCCTCGCATCGGGAGGGACAAGGTCACCGAGATCGCGCCGTATGCGATCAACGTGATCACCCACCAGGTCACGTACCCGGACATCACTCTCGAAGACGGTCCGGGGGGTAGCCCGACCACGAGCCCGGGTGATCACCCCATCCCCCCAGCACGCGCCCCCGGGCATCGTGGGATCAGACCGGGAAATGGACGATCAAGGACGGGCAACGTGATCAAGCACAAGCGTACGCTCGGTGGCGCACTCACCCTGGCCGCAGCCCTCGGTGTCACGGCGGCCGCACCGCCGGGCAACGCCGCCGCCGAAGCCACCACCAGCGCAGCCACCGCCGGAGCGTCCTCCAACGCCGCCGCCGAGGAGGCTCGGCTGCGTGCACTCCTGCACAGGCTGACGACCGTCGACGGCGCCCCCGGAGCGCTCGTCGAGGTACGGGACCGGCGCGGCAGCACCGTGCTGACCGACGGTGTCGCGAACGTCAGGAGCCACGCGCCGGTGCACCGTAACAGCAGATTCCGGATCGGCAGCATGACCAAGACGTTCACGGCGACGGCCATGCTGCAGCTGGTGGGAGAGCATCGCGTCGACCTGGACGCGCGCGTCGAACGCTACCTCCCCGGCATCGTCCGCGGCCACGGCAACGACGGTCGGGCGATCACCGTCCGCCAGTTGCTCCAGCACACCAGCGGCCTGCCCGACTTCCTCGACTACTTCAACCCGCTCGAAGTCCTCAACGACCCACTGGCCCATCGCGATCCCCTCGACCTGGTGAACATCGCGCTCGCCCACCCGCCGACCTTCGAACCGGGCGCTGGCTGGAGCTACTCCAACACGGGCTACCTGCTGGCCGGCATGATCATCGAAAAGGTGACCGGCAACACCTACGGAGAGGAGATCCGGCGGCGCATCATCGAGCCGCTGGGCCTGTGCGAGACGTCCGTGCCGGGTGACGCCTCGTCGATTCCCGGACCGCACCCGCGCGGGTACGTGCGCCCCGGCGAGGACGCGCCGCTGACAGACATCACCAGAATCAACCCCTCGGTCGGAGGCGCGGCCGGCGGGATGATCTCCAGCGGTACCGACGTCAACCGGTTCCTGAGCGCGCTCGTACGCGGCGAGCTGCTGCACCCGGCCCAGCTCAAGGAGATGATGACGACCCGCCCGACCGGCGGCTCGGACGGCCGGGCGTACGGCCTCGGCCTGGAGAGCAAGCCGCTGCCCAGCGGCGGCCTCTACTGGGGGCACACCGGTGACTTCCTCGGATACGAGACGGCCGCCGGCACCACGATCAACGGCAGGCAGGCCACGGTCATGGTGAACCTCGGCCCGGGGGCTTCGGACGCCCAGAGCGACGACATTCAGGCAGCCGTCGAGACGGCGCTGTCCGGGGCCCGTTCCCCGGTCGCCGAGTAGCACCCGCCGACCGGTGGCGGCAGTACCAGAGTTCGGTCCTCGTCCGCTGCCGGTCTCAGAAGGGTTCAGGCTGCGGAGACTCCGGTGCGTTCGACAAGATGATCGTTCTACGGGCCTCGGGACGAACGCCGTCGACGCACGTATCGTTCACGCGGGGCGCCTTCACCGTGAGGGACCCCGGGCGATGGTCGCCGTCGGTGCGCGGTACCGGCCGCGGCGGACCACCACACGGCAGCCGGTACGGGCGTGCCTTCCCGACTCGCCGCACCACGCGGGCCTTATCCGCGATCATCCGGGAAGGCACCCCTCCCGAGGCCGAACCACCGATCCCGAGCTTTGCCCGGCGGCCTCGGAGCGGCGGCACAATGAACGCGTGGACATCACCCGGACGCTCGAAGAACTCGAACGGCCACGGCCACCCTCACGTCCTCGCGCCTCCTTCGCCGGCTCCCGTGCTCGACGACCCGGATCACCAGCCTCGTCCAAGCCATCCCCACCCCTCACCTGACCAGCTCAGACCGATGACGGAAAAGGCCTCACTGGCAGCCGAGCTGGTGACCGAAGACGGACCGGCCGACGAAGAGACGTACGCCCCCACCCACGGCACAAGCCTGCGCACCCTTCACCTGCTCGGCGACCATTTCGACCATTTCGACCTGCACGTGCCGAAAGACCTCATCGCGGGCACCCCACTTCCCGCAGTACTCCTCCGCACCACGCCCCCGTCCGCCCGGTGGTCGCAGGTCCTGTCGGCGGTATCGGTTCAAGGCCCGTCGACAGGGGTGCGGGGCGCCGGTTCGGCCGGGCGTCGTCATTGACGTGGGCATGGTGTCACGGGCACCATGAGGTACGCCGTTTGGGAGCGCTCCCATACATGGAGACGGCCGGGACAGCCGCCTCCTCGCGACGCTCTCGCCGACCACGGAACGAGAAGGGCCGCCGCATGCAGCCTCCCGCCTCCGCCTCGCCCCACCGCAGAGCCCGCCTCCGTCACCCGGATCGCGGGGACCGACGCCGGCGGGGCAGGGGCGCGCGGGGCGCGGGCCGGGCCGGGTTCGCCATCGGGCTGGCCGCCGCCGTGGTGTTCGGCGGCGGCGGCCTGGTCGCGCCGCCCGCGGCGGCCGCCGCCGAGGCCCCGGAGGCGGGGTTCAACTACGCCGAGGCGCTGCAGAAGTCGATGTTCTTCTACGAGGCCCAGCGCTCCGGCGACCTTCCGGAGGACAACCGCGTCTCCTGGCGCGGCGACTCCGCCCTCGACGACGGCTCCGACGTCGGCCTGGACCTCACCGGCGGGTGGTACGACGCCGGCGACCACGTCAAGTTCGGCTTCCCCATGGCGTTCAGCACCACCCTCCTCGCCTGGGGCGGGCTGGCCGCGCAGGACGGCTACGAGCAGTCGGGGCAGCTCGCGTACCTCAAGGACAACCTGCGCTGGGTCAACGACTACTTCATCCGCGCCCACCCCGAGCCCGACGTCCTCTACGCCCAGGTCGGCGACGGCGACGCCGACCACCGCTGGTGGGGACCGGCCGAGGTGATGCCCATGGAGCGGCCGGCCTACCGCGTGCACCCCGGCTGCCCCGGCTCGGACGTCGCCGCCGAGACCGCCGCCGCCATGGCGTCGTCCTCGCTGCTCTTCACCGCCGACGACCCGTCGTACGCCGCCACCCTCGTCCGGCACGCCGAGCAGCTCTACGACTTCGCCGACACCCACCGCGGCGTCTACTCCGACTGCGTGCCCGCCGGCAACTTCTACCGCTCCTGGTCCGGCTACCAGGACGAGCTGGTCTGGGGCGCGTACTGGCTCTACAAGGTGACCGGCGACGCCTCCTACCTGGCCAAGGCCGAGAGCGAGTACGACCATCTCAGCACCGAGCCGCAGACCGACACCCGCAGCTACCGCTGGACCCTGGCCTGGGACGACAAGTCCTACGGCGCCTACGCCCTGCTGGCCATGGAGACCGGCGACGAGCGCTACGTCCAGGACGCCAACCGCTGGCTGGACTTCTGGACCACCGGCGTGAACGGCCGGCGCGTGCCGTACTCACCCGGCGGCCAGGCTGTCCTCGACACCTGGGGCTCCCTGCGCTACGCCGCCAACACGGCCTTCGTCGCCCTCGTCTACGGCGACTGGCTCGCCGCCGCCGACCCCGACCGGGCCGCGCGCTACCGCGCCTTCGGCGAGCGCCAGATCGACTACGCCCTCGGCGACAACCCCCGCGGCTCCAGCTACGTCGTCGGCTTCGGCGCCAACCCGCCGCGCAACCCGCACCACCGCACCGCCCACGGCTCGTGGACCGACCAGATCACCTCTCCCGAGACCAACCGGCACGTCCTCTACGGGGCGCTGGTCGGCGGTCCCTCCGGCCCCAACGACCAGTACACCGACAGCCGCCAGGACTACGTCGCCAACGAGGTCGCCACCGACTACAACTCCGGCCTCTCCGGCGCCCTCGCCACCCTCGTCGAGCGGTACGGCGGCAGCCCGCTGCCCGACTTCCCGCAGGCCGAGGAGCCGGACGGCCCGGAGATGTACGTCGAGGCGTCCCTGAACGCCCAGGGCGCGGGCTTCACCGAGGTCAAGGCCACCGTCCGCAACCGCAGCGGCTTCCCCGCACGGACGCTGGACCAGGGCACCTTCCGCTACTGGTTCACCCTCGACGAGGGCGTGGACCCCGCGGACCTCACCCTGTTCTCCGGCTACAGCGAGTGCCCGTCGCCGCTGCGCGGCCCCTTCCAGGCCGAGGGCGACCTGTACTACGTGGAACTGGACTGCACCGGGAAGGAGATCTTCCCCGGCGGCCAGTCCCAGCACCGCGCCGAAGTACAGTTCCGCATCACCGGGGGCGCCGGCTGGGATCCCACCGACGACTGGTCGTACCAGAACCTCACCACCGAGCCGGCCGCAGCCGAGAACATCCCCTTGTACGACGCGCAGGAGCAGGTCTGGGGCGAGGAGCCGCCGCCCGCGCCGGGCAGTTACTGACCTTGGATGCGTGGTGTCGTCATGGAGGTGTGGGTCGGAGTCCTGTGCCGGTGAGGCAGCCGAAGAGGACGGCGGGCCGGTATTGGAGCCGGCGTAGCCCTTGGCGGGCGGTGGCGGTGAGGTCGTCGGGGTCGGTGAGGGCCCGGTTGGCGAGGGTGGAGCGTCGCAGCACGGACCACAGGCCCTCGACCGGGTGTGGTCGGGTGCGTGGGGCGGCAGTTGGAAGACCGTCAGCCACTCGCGGGCGGCGGTGTAGCGGCGCATTCCGGCGGTGAGGTGGGTGTTGAGGTTGTCCCAGACCAGCACGATCGGGCCGTCGAGTTGGTGGTGGGCGGTCTGGATCAGGTCGCGGTAGTCCTTCCAGGAGGAGCTCTTGCGCCCGTCGGGACGGGCGTCGGGGCAGGGCCGGTAGATCAGCCGGGGGCGCTGGCCGGGCTTGTAGCAGACCGGGGCGGCCACCGATAAGCGTCGGCGGGAGCGGCCCCTGACGCGCACAACGGGGGTGTGGCACCGGCGGGACCGGGTGCGGATGGTCGGCGTTGCATATGCAGCTATTGCGGCCATGAAGACCGCCATCGGGAGATGGATCACATATATCCACTTTCGCGGATAAGTCCATCTACCCCGAATCGTGGACATGCGGTCCGGCATCACGCTGCTCCTCGCACTCAGCAGCACGGTACCGGAAGTCCAGTCTGATCACAGGTCGCGACCGAGTTGCCGACAGCCATTCCTGCTGTCGCCCCACGATAGGCGGGGGTGGGAACGCTTCGATGGCTCCCTTTATTTGCCGCATCAGGTGCCGTCCTTCTTCAGCTCCCGCGTGCCCTCGGTCTGGACGTCGATGATGCCGCCGCCGTCGCGCCCGTAGCCGATCTCCTCGCGGACCGTGCCGGCGAACGCCTCGCGGTCTGTGACGCTGGTGTCCTCGGAGTCGGGGACGTCGGCGCCGTCGATACCGCGGAAGTAGCGGGTCTCGGCGAGCGACTTCGTCTCGCCGCCGGCACCGACGCGGGTGCGGACACGGGCGTAGCCGCGCCGCTCGGAGTAGGTACGGTGCTTGGCCTTGGTCAACTCGTCGGTGTCCTTGGCCCACGTCAGACCGCCGAGATAGTCGTACGAGGTGGCCTTCACCGGCGCACCGGCGCACCGGCGACGTCGTCGGACTCCAGATCCTGGGTCGCGACGTAGGTGTGGAACCGGTTGCCTCTGCGGCGCACAACGAGGGTGCACCCCTCGGCGCCCCAGGTGCGGCCGGTGACCTGGCCGGAACCGGATGTTTCCGCATCCTGCTCGACAGCCCGCTTGTCCGGGCACTGGAACGGCAGGCCCCGGCAGCGCAGGTACGTGCCCACGCCCTGCTCGGTCAGGCGTACCCGGCACAGCCTCGCGATCAGGTCCCCCACAGCCACCCGTCCAGGCCCAGATCACAGGGCGGTGATCCAGTACGGCCTGCCGAACCGCCTGCTGCTCGCCCCCGCCGAGGACTTGGTGTTCGCCGCCCCGCCCGCCAGCCATCGCCCGTCGGCTGTCTTCCCCTACCAGTTCAGTCACACCAGGGGCGACGACGCGGCACACCCACCGCTTCGGATCGGTAGCGCGCTGGCCGGGGCGCCCCGAGTTGTCGCCGCACCGGTCCGCACAGGCCCGCCAGAGTCAGCTTCCGACCTCGAACTTCTCGCGAAGACCCAGGTGCCTGGGTATGGTGCGGCAATGCGGTCACTTGACTACGCGGCGGCGTTGCCGTTCCTGAGTAACGTCGAAGTCATCGCCTCCACCGTCGTCGCCGTCTGTACCGCGATCACGGGAGTCGTCGCTCTCGCACGCGCCATCCGTTCCAACCAACGGACAGTGCGGGCGAAAAGCCTCAAGATTGGCTGGCAGGTCGATTCAGGCCCCGACTCGACAGGTGCCCTCGTCCTCAACGAGTCCCAGGCGACGTTTCAGAAGTTAGTCGTCACCGTCACTTGCGGCCCACGCCTGCGTACGGCACGCAAGGACATCGCCCTTCTCAAGGCAGGCGACGAGCATCTGTGGCCGAGCGACGACGTCCACAGTTCGGTGAGAGCCGGGCCGTCTCCCACGGATGCCTCGACCAGGCACCACGGCACGCCGCACAATGTGCAGATCACCTTCCGGGACGGCAAAGGCTACTGGTCCCGAAGCGATGAGCGGCTCGACCGGGTGCGGTCGCTGGTGGTCTGGGCGGAGCGGACCCGGGCTCGCACTCTGGCCAGATACTTTGGGTCTTCCAGTCCCTTCCGCAGAACGTACGCCGTCTCTGTCAAGGTGGAGTCGTTCGACCGCACCGAGGCGCTGGAAGAAGCGCTCACAAGACTCGTCGCGACTGGTCGCCCACCACGCGGCTACCACGTTCCGGATGTGGTAGCCGGGCCGCATGACTGGATCGGGCGCGTCGTGCGGGAAGGCTCGGTACTTGAGCCGCCGTTCAGCCCCGCAGGGCTGGCTCGAATCTCCCCTGTCGCTGTGGCAGCACTCACCTGCCAAGAACAGCTCTACGCGATACCGTACGTCTTCGACAGCGTGGCTCTGATCCGCAACAACGCGCTTGTGGGCAGCGGTCCGATGCCGACGACGTTCGACGCGACCATCCGCGCCGGTAACGCGGTTGTCGAAGCCAGAGGAATCGAGGACGGCGCCGGAGTCGCGCTCCAGGTCGGATCCCCCGATCCAGCGGGGAATGCTGGCGATCCGTACCACATGTGGCCACTGTTCTCCAGCTGCGGCGGGACGTTCTTCGGCCTGCGCAGGACTCCCTCCGAAGGGGGCGGCAACGACAGGTTCGAGGACATCTCAGTCTGGCGCGAGAACTTCGTGAACGCGTTCGTTCAGCTAAGCAAGCTCGGCACCGGTCCGGGCGGGAACGGCGCGCTGAACCCGGACATCGGCCGCGCGGAAGCATTGCCGCTTTTCTTGGAGGGGCGCGCCCCGTTTCTGGTCTGCTCGTCACGTGCCCTCGCCTCGATCAAGGACAAGCGCCTGGACGTGAGCGTCGCCGCGGTACCTCCGTTGGGTGACAGGCAAGCCGTGTCGATGGTCTCGGTCTACGGCTTCTACATCTACCGGGACGCACCGAACGTTCCCGCGGCACGCGACCTGGTGACCTCCTATCTGTCCCAGCCGGGCGCGGGTGAAGACCTCAACAAGCTTCAGCAGCTGGTACCCGTACAGGAGGAGGCGATGCGCACCGTCGCCGCCCGGGACGCGGTCCTGCGTCCGTACATCGGTCAGTGTGACGACGGCCAAGTGATGCCGTCGTGGCCGGAGATGCGTGCAGCGTGGCAGCTCCTCGGACAGACCGAGTACAAGGTGCTGGCCGGCGAGGGCGACCCGCGTGCCGTGGCTGGAGAGGCCGCCGAGGCCGGATGGGAGCTACTCCAGGAGGCACGCGGCTCCGAGTAGCGAACTCCCCGAAGCTACAGTGCCCCAACTGCTTGGGACTCGCGTTGGGGCCGGCCTCGGATGCCGCCAACGGCCGGGGCCGAGATCGGCTTTCGGGAAATCCCCCGCAACCGCGGTCGGCTCAGCATCTCTCGGCCGAAGAGCTGGCGTGTCGCCGAGCAACGCCCCGGCGGACCGGCTTGCGGGGTGCGCTCGGCCTTGTCCCCAAGGCCCCGGGACGCGCTCTCCCAAAGCGCCCGGCCGGCACAGGAGTTGAACGCTGTCCGCGTGTACCCCCGCGCTGGCCCGCCGTTCAGCACTCTCCAGCCGAAATCCAGCCACGGCATGGGAACGCGGGTGGCCCGTATGCGGGCCACCCTGGAATGACCTGGGGGTTTACTCGTTCCACCGGGTCACGGTACTGCGGGGGCTATACGTTGAAGCGGAACACGAGATACACAGTTTTGACCAGCGGAAACGCTGGAGAATGGGGCTGGGCCCAGCCAAGATCCAGCCGCCGGAAATAGGCCGAGCCATGCCCCTGTTCACGCTGGATCGACGGGCCCGTTGAGGACCCAGCCTCCTACTCGCCCCAGTCCAGCAGACAGCGTTGAATTAATACTCGGCTCAGGCTGACGGACGGAGCCTTATGAAGATCACGCACTGTGATCACCTCGGGAACGGGAAATTTCATTCTCGATCGCCACGATCACCCTGTCGCCCCTGGTTTCCCTGCGGAGCCAAGAAGCCAAGCGACTCTTTTCCACAGCAAGAGAATGAACTGACCATCCCTCTCCACTGTAGATAGTCAAACCGTTATAACCCACCTTCATTTCGAGAATCTCCTGGAGATGAATGCCCGTTTTGTACCCAAGATTCTTCGCGATCACGCGAGTAGACGTAAGCGACAACGAAGTGCACATGCTGTACAGCGCAGACGCCGCTCCGACCACCGCAGCGAACATCAAAAACAGCAAGTCAGCCATCGAATCAAGGCCGGTAACCACCCCTAGTGTCGTGATAAACAAAAGTGCCACGCAGAGCGTGCCTGCGACCACCCGGAGAGTTATGGGCGGTCGCCACACGACGAGTGGCTTTTCCTCGTCATCAGGAAACAACTCGCCCCCATTCAACACCAACCAGGAGGCATATACGTGGTGCAGCACCCCAACTGACCCGTACTGAAAGAACCCGTCCCGCATATTCCGCAGCCATGACACTGGCCAACCCTCCCCGACGGGAAGCATCGAGCATGCTGGGTACCCCTTCCTCAGTTAAATCCAAAGGGGGTGAACGTGTACGAAACTCCACCAGTCATGTTGGCCGGTATGGCTGGTGGAAGATATTTTACGCCACCCGTGCCGCGCGGCTTGGTGATCTGGACGGTGCAGCGGCTTCGTCATATCAGACGGCGGTTTTCACGACACCGGACGGTAACACCCCTCTTACTTCGATGATACGAGCCAGCAGACTAGCCGCGGATGGTCGGCGAGCAGCGGGATCACAGCCCGGGTGCTTTACCATTCCCTCAGATGGAGACATCTCTCGGTCATCACTTTATTCGCCATCGCAGAATTCTTGGCAGAAGTCAGTCTGTAAAGATCTCCAATAGCCCTTCAACTGCGGCGACCGCGGCGAACAGCATTCCAATCCCAATGAAACCCAAGCCCACGATCTTATTGATGATTCGTTGCGCCTTCTTGTCACGCGCCGCCGTTACGAAACGACTGGACACGTTGCGAATATCGAAGACAATGGCTACACCCAATCCGATGCAGAAGAAGCCTGCAAGAAGTGGGCCGAGCAGGCCCCAGCCACTGACCTGGGTTCCATTAGCAGTCAAGACCGCGCAGCAGTTTTGCATACCACAGCAGAGCTCCTAAGCGTCAACTACTCCCGGTCTCATGCGGATTAACTGGTCGGGCCTACCCATCGAAGGCCATCTGATAGATCCCAAGCCCAGCCACCCAGCGTGGGCCCCTGGGCTGCGACACCCAATCCGCCAGCCCAGCCGTAGTTATAGTAATTCCCACCGGAGGTGCGTTGCCCCCAGCCGGAGGTTCCTCCATACCAGCCGTCTGCCCCGGTGACGCTGGCCATCTGAATCTTCTGATCACTGACTTCCGCCGTATTCCAATTAACCGTAGCACCCAAGAATGCCCCGCCCTTCCCCTTCACAAGCGCTCTCGAGCCCTTCGGCGTGTCGACCGTAACGCCACCGCTATACGTAAAGGAAAACGTCCCACCTTGGAAGTTGACGTTGGCGCACCCCATGAAGCAGGCGCTTAGCCCCACATTTACATGCTTCCATCCTTCTGACGCCATATACCGACCCACTGGCGCAGCTAGAGCTATAGCCGCCTTGGTTTCGGCAGGGAGCGGCAGCGCGTTGAGGATTCCCCCCAGGATTGAGGATTTATTGTTCTCCTTTTTGCGCCATTCGGCTTTGGCTTTTGCGGCGGCGAGGAGTTGGGCGCGTTTCATGCTGTCGAGGCGGTAGCGCTCTTCCTGGGCTCGGGCTTGCTGGGCGCGGGTCTGGGCCCAGTAGGAGTTGAAGCTTCTGGTGTTGTGGCGGACGAGGGCGCGGTATTTGCTGGTGGTGTGGCCTCGGCTGTTGGTGTAGCCCTGGTTGCGGTACCAGCTTTTGCGGACCTTGTTGTTGCCGAATCCCTTCTTGGTGACTTCGTCGTAGAGCATCTCACCGGTGGGGTCGGATGCGGTGACGGGGGTGTTGTTGGCGTAGGCGTAGGCGTTGGCCTGGAGGGGGTTGGCGGGGTCGAGGAGGGGGTCGGGGGAGATGAAGGCGCCGAGGGCGGGGTCGTACTCGCGGGCGCCTATGTGGGTCAGGCCGGTGTCGTCGAGGGTGCCGCCGACGAAGCCCCTGGTGCCGGGGAAGTCGGGCGCGGTTCCGGTGGGGGTTTTGGGCCGGGGGGCGCCGAAGGGGAGCTGTTTGCGGCGGATGACGGCCTGGCCGACAGCGAGGGAGACCGCCAGCATGGCGGTGCCCTGGTGGTCGGAGACCAGGAAGTGCACGGGGCTGTCGGGAGTGCGGACGGCGACGGTTTCGCCGTCGTGGGTGTAGTAGCGGGTGCCGGTGACGGTGCCGTCGGGGTTGAGGTGGAGTTCGTTGCCTTCGGGCAGGTAGAGGGTGGCGGTGTCGTCGCTGCCCGTGGCCAGGAGGCGGTTGCCGTCGGTGTCGTAGACGTAGTCGGTGGTGGTGCCGGCTTCGGTGGCGGTGGCGAGGTGGCCTTCGTCGTCCCAGGTGTAGGTCTGGTCGGCGGTGCCGCCGGTGCGGGTGGTCATGTTGCCGGTGGCGTCGTAGTCGAGGGTTTCGCCGGTGCCATCCTCCGCGCCGCCCGCGGTGTCGACGCCGGTGGTGGCGTGGGGGCGGGGCCGGCCGGGGGCCGACTAGGTATAGGTGCGGGTGACGTCCTGGTCGGTGGCGGTACCGGCGACGGCGTGCTGGGTCTCGGTGGTGCGGTTGCCGACGGCGTCATAAGTGTAGGAGTGCCAGTACGCTTCCGGGCCGCCGCCGACGGTGGCAGGGTCGGGTTCGATGGTGCAGGTGTCGGCGACGTCGGTGACCATCGGCCAGCCGGTGACGTCGCGGTCGTCCGGCACCCGGGCGAGCGCGGCCGTGCGGCGGTACGCCACGAGCCCGGCCGGCGGCACGCCGGCCAGCCTTGCCACGTCGTCCGCCCACGCGCCCGCGGCGTTGACGACGAGCGGCGCGGAGAAGTCGCCGGCGGGGGTGCCGGCGTGCCACCGCCCGCCGCGGCGGGCGAGCCCGGTGACCCGGGCACCGGTCACCACCGTGCCGCCGGCGGCACGCAGCCCCCGCAGGAAGCCCTGGTGCGCGGCGTCCACATCGACGTCGCAGGCGCCCGGCTTGTGCAGCGCCCGGTCGCGTGCATCCCCGGCGCCCGCTCCGCCTCCAGCAGCATCACCCGGCGTCCGCCGCACCGGCGGGCGAAAAACCATCCCGCCGCGGCACCGGCAATGCCTCCCCCGACGACCAAGACGTCAGCCGCCGTCACCCGCCGTCACCCGCCGTTCCCGGCTCCGCCGGTTCCGTGGGACCGGGAGCCGCCGGCTCCGCCGGACCGGCGGTGCCGGCCGACGGCCCGGCCGTCGTCTTCGGCCCGTCGGTACCGCCTGCCGCGGTGCGCACGTCCGCCGGCGGTCCCGGCTCGGCCCTCCCCGGCTCGGCCCTCCCCGGCACGGTCAGCAGCGCGAGAAGCAGGGCGAGCGCCGTGACGCCCGCCGCCACGAGGAATCCGCGGCCGACGCCCTCGGACAGCGCGGCCTCCGCGTCCGCATGGCCCTGCGCCTCGACCGTCGCCCACACCACCGTGCCGAGCACGGCCAGGCCGGTGGCGCCGCCGATCTGCCGGGACATGTTGAACAGGCCGGAGGCGGCGCCCGAGTCCTCGTCCGGTACGTCGGCGAGCGCGGCGATCGTCAGCGGCACGCTGACCACACCGAGACCCGCGTACGTCAGCACCGTGGGAACCAGCATCCCGGTGGCGTACCCGGCGGAATCGCCGATCCGCGACAGCCACAGCATGCCGACCGTGGCGACCAGCAGCCCGCCGCACACCAGCGGCCGCGTGCCGACCACCGCGACGAGGCGCGAGCTGACCTTGGCGCCCAGCACCAGCAGCCCGGTCAGCGGGATGTACACGAACGCCGTCTTCAGTGGCGAGTAGTCCCATACCCGCTGCAGGAAGAGCGTGAGGAAGAAGAAGATGCCGAACATCGCGGTGCTGGTGAGAGCGAACACCGCGTACGTACCCGGCCTGGTCCGGCCGGCGAACAGCCGCAGCGGCACCAGCGGCTGCTTGCTCCGCTTCTCCACCAGCACGAAGACCGGCAGCAGCACCACCGCGAGCACCAACGCGCCGACGACTGCGGGAGAGCTCCAGTTGCCGCCGTCCGCGGCGCCGTCGATCAGCCCGTAGACCAGCAGCAGCGCCGCCAGTGTCCCGGTGACGGCGCCCGCCGCGTCGAACGCGCCGCGCCGCCGCTCCGTCTCCTTCAGCACCCGCCGGCTCACGGCGAGGATCGCCACCCCGATCGGGACGTTGACGAACAGCACCCAGCGCCAGGAGAGATACGACGTGATCAGCCCGCCGGCCATGATGCCGACGCCACCGCCCGCCGTCGCCACCGCCGTGTACCAGCCCACCGCCCGATTGCGCTCCGGCCCCTCGGGGAACGTCACCGCGATCAGCGAGAGCGCGGCCGGCGACGCCGCCGCCGCGCCCACGCCCTGCGCCGTCCTGCACACCACCAGCAGCCACGGCTCCCAGGCCATGCCGCCGAGCAGCGAGGCGACGGTGAACAGCGCGATGCCGGCGGTGAACACCTGCCGCCTGCCCAGGATGTCGCCGCACCGGCCGCCCAGTATCAGCAGCCCGCCGAAGGCGATCGAGTACGACGCGACGACCCACTCCAGGTCGGAGCCCGACAGGTCGAGCGAGCGCTGCATGCTGGGCAGCGCGACGTTGACGATGGTCGCGTCGAGCAGGAACATCAACTGCGCCGTGGAGATCATCAGGAGCGCGACGGAGCGCCGCCTGCGCGCCGCGTTCGACGCGGGGGCGCCGCCGGGCTCCGCGGACCCCGCCGGAGGAGAGGACCCCCGGGGGGGCGGGGAGCCGGGCGACGCCGTCATCGGCGGGCGGCGTACTCGATCTCGAGGCGCTCGCGCAGCGGATGGCGCAGCACCTTGCCCAGGGAGTTCTTCGGCAGCTCCCAGACGAACTGCACCCGGTCCGGCCACAGCACCCGGGCCGTCTTCTCGGCCGCCAGGTGCGCGTGCACCGACTCCAGCGTCGGCGGTTCGCCGTCCGCCACGACCACCGCGCACACCAGCTCAGCCCTGGGCAGCTGAGGATCGGGGTAGCCGACGAGTGCGACCTCCCGGATGTTCGGGTGCCGGGTGAGGACGGACTCGACCTCCAGCGTGGCGATCTTCTGGCCGTTGGCGCGGTTGATCTGGTCCACCCGGCGGCCGGTGATGCGGATACCGCCGCGGCCGTCGTCGCGCGCCAGGTCGCCGGTGTCGAACCAGCCGTCGGCGTCCAGGCACGCCTCGTACACCTCGCGCTGGCCCAGATAGCCCAGGCACTGCGAGGCGCCGCGGACCAGCAGCCGGCCCACGGCGGGCTCCGGCCCGCCCGGCCGGGCGTCGATGCGCACCTCCATCGACGGCTCCGCCCGGCCGTCGCTGTGCGCCGCCCAGCCTTCCGGGTCGTCGTCCCGGGTCACGGTGACCGCGCCGTTCTCGGTCATGCCCCACAGCGCACGCACGGGCAGGTCGAAGACCTCCCGCATCTCCGAGATCAGCCGCGGCTGAATGGGCGCCGAGCCGGAGACGACCTGCACCACGGCGGAGGTGTCCCGCGGCTGACCGCGCTGAATCTCCAGCATCTCGGCCAGCCGCGCCGGCGCGGCGTACGCCCACGTGACGCGGTGCTCGGCGAGCAGGTCGAGGAAGAACTCCACGTCGAGGTGGTCGGACTGCGTGACGCAGGTGGCGTGCAGCAGCAGCGGCATGTAGCAGGCGTAGGTCAACCCGGCCATGTGCGTGGCGAAGGCCGGGATCGAGATGATGTCGCCGGCGGTCAGCCGGTGCGGCCGGGAGACCGCGAGCACCGCGGCGTGCAGGGTGTTCTGGCTGTGCACCACGCCCTTCATCCGGCCGGTGGTGCCGGAGGTGTAGAGCAGCAGTGACGGGTCGTCCGGCCCGAGCCGGGCGGCCTGCGCCACCGGCGGGTGGTCGGTCCGTACGAAGAACTCCTCGAAGTCCAGCGCCCCGGACGCGGCGGCGTCGCCGACCACCACCCGGTGCGCCAGCGTCTTCGGCGCGGCCTCGGCCAGCCGGGCGCCGTAGTCGGTCTCGCCTATCCGGTCGACGGTGACGCAGACCTTCGCGCCGCTCTCCGTGAGCACGTACGCCAGCTCGCGCACGTCGAGCGCGGGCATCACCGGCGAGGTGACGGCGCCGATCCGGTGGCACGCCAGGAAGAGCGGGGTGAGCTGCCACCGGTTCGGCATGTACAGCGCGACGACGTCGCCGCGTCCGACGCCGAGCGCCGCCAGCGCCGCCGCGAACCGTTCGACGACGTCCGCAAGCTCGGCGTAGGTGAGCGTTCTGGCGCGATCACGCCCCTCGTACGCGATGATCGCGGGGTGCTCCGGGCGTAAACGGACCGCCGCCAGAAGGTCGTCGAGGAACGTCTCGTCCCTCCACCAGCCCGCCGTGCGGTACGCGTCTGCCTGTTCCCGGCCTGGCGTGACGAGCGTTCCCCACAAGCCCACCGCGGCAATCCCCCTCGTACGCAAGCACGAATATGGCGGCTGATCCTAACGGGACGGTCCGGCCCAGCGGTAGACCGCTTGTGTGGCCAATTCCTTGTGCCGCTTTCGGACTTGACAGGAAGTTCGTGCTACCGGAGGCTCCGGGCACGGGAAGGCAGAGGGCCGCGTCGCCACGCACCCGACGGGAGGCACCGTGAAGATCGGCTTGCTGGGCTGGGACTACACCGGAATCGATCCCGATGGCCCGAGCCTCGTGGAGTACGGGCGGGAACGCGGGCACGAGATGTCGTTCTTCACGCTGGAGGAGATCGCGTACCGCACCGGGCCCGGCGGCGACGTGGAGCTGTCGCTGCGCGGAGAGCCCGCCTCGGCCTTCGACGCGATCCTGAACCGGGCCAAGCTGTACGGCGACGACTGGCAGGACCGGGTCGAGCGGCTGACGATGCTCAGTGACACCCCGGGGCCGCGCATGTTCGACCCCGCGGAGGCGTGGCTGACCGGGTACAGCAAGTTCCAGATGGCGCAGCGGCTGGCGGCGGCCGGGCTGCCCGTGCCGCCGCTGCGGTCGGTGACCACCACCGCCGAGGTCGAGGCGGTGTGCGCCGAATGGGGCCAGGTGATCATCAAGCCGTCGTTCGGCTACCGCGGGCAGGATGTCGAGCGGATCGCCGACTACGCCGCCGACAAGGCACTCGCCGAGGAACTCCTCTCCCGTCACCGCACGCTGGTGTGCCAGCCGTACTACCCCACCGAGGGCGGTGAGTACCGGATCACCGTCGCCGGCGAGGTCGCCCCGATCAACATGCTGAAGCTGCCGGCGGCCGGGTCCTGGCGCTGCAAGACGCTGGAGGGCTCCAGCTTCGAGCGCTTCGACGCTCCCGACGAGCTGATCGAGCTGTCGGTGGCGGCGACCCGCGCCATGGGCCTCACACTCTCCGGACTCGACGTCCTGCCGACCCCCGGCGGCTACGTCATCCTTGAGGTCAACGCGGTGCCGGGATTTCTGTCGCTGCTCGGCAGAGAACAGCACCGGCAGGTGCTCGGCGGCGTGTTCGACTGGGTGGAGCGGAGCATGGCGGCGGGCTGATCGGGCACCGCCGCCGGGCTCCGTCAACCGCCGGGGCGGCGCAGCACGGTCGGCGCCAGCGACGGCGCCGCGTACAGCGCGGTGTTCACCGGGGACTCGCAGACGAGGTTGACCGCGAGCTGCCGCGGACCGCCGGCGGCGGCCGGAGGGCTGCTCCCGCCGCCCGTGCCGCCCGCGCCGGTGTGCTCGCCGCCCGGCGCGGACGCCGGATAGCCGAGTATCAGCGTCGGGTCGCTGAGTGCGCCGAGCCGCAGCACCAGGTCGGCCTCGTCCGTACCCGCCGGGTCGGTGAAGTCCTGTGCGGGCACCGGCCGGAAGCCCAGCCCGGCCTTGAACACGAACAGGCCCGGCTTGGTGAGGTGCCCCGACAGGTTCGGCTCGTCGCCGAGCGTGGCGAACTCGTACCCCTTCTCCCGGGCGATGCGCAGCGCCGCGGTGTACAGCGCCCGCGGCAGGCTGCGGCGCCGCCACCCCGCGCTGACCGCGGAGAACCGCAGCACCGCGGTTCGGATGTCGGGCCGTTCCAGCACCAGCACGCCGCCGACGACGTCGGTGCCGTCCGCGCCCCCGCCGCCGACGCCGTCCCCGGCGACGGCGAAGACGCCGAAGAACTTGTCCGGGCCGTTCAGGACCGTGTCCCGGTAGTCCAAGGCGAACGGCACGCCGAAGCGCATCCGCGCCACGCGCGCCGCGTACAGGACGAGGAAGCGGTCCAGCAGCTCCGGAGTGACGGGGTCGGCCACCACCTCCCGCAGCCCCGCCGCGGCGGCGCGGCGCTGCGCCCTGCGGATCGACTGCCGGTCGGCCCGCTCCAGCAGGCCCAGGAACGCCGCCTCGTCCGCACCCAGCTCCGCCAGCCACGTCACCGCGGACGGCTTGACCACGAAGCCGCGCGCGGCCAGCTCACCGGCCAGCCCCGCGGGCGGCTCCGGCAGCCGGACCACGTCGATCCGCTCCCGGACCTGTGCCCAGGGCCGGCGGTCCAGCTCCGCCGGCTCGATCACGGCGAGCGCCAGGCCGTAGTGGTCCCGCAGCTCCATGTCCGGGCTACGCGCCGGCCGTTGCGGGCTCGGCCAGGCGCCGTGCGAAGCACGTCAGCGCGCGCGAGAAGCTGCCGGCGTACTCCTCGACCAGCCGCAGGAACTCCGCCGCGTCCGCGTTGTCCGTGACCAGCGTGGTCATGCCGGTCTCGTCATCGCTGACCTGCGCGGCGTGAACCGTCTCCGCCTTGATGTGGGCGTCGATCCAGGCGAACTGCTCCTTCTCGGTGAAGACCTTCTCGCCGCCCGCGGTCACCTTCCCGTACATCCGCCGGAACGCCACCGCGATGTCGAGCGCGATGGTCTCCACGACGCGCAACTGCACGGCGGCGCCGTGCGGGGAGACGGCGAGCCGGTCCATGTTCGCGAGCAGCTCCGCCACCGGGCCCGGCAGCTCTTGCGCCCGGGCGCGCTCCGGCTCGCCCACGCGTGCGGCGAGGGGTGCGGTGATGGTGTCGTCCCACCAGACGTAGTGGATGCCGGCCGGCCCGCGGGGCGCGACCGAGCTGAACTCGGGGGCGGCGTTGTCCAGGTCGTCGCCGATGACGCGGTAGACGGTCTGGAGGGCGCCCAGGAGCGTACGGGACGGGTCGCGGTCCGCCGCGAAGGAACGGGCGATCACTCCCAGCCCGGCCAGCGTGGTGAACATGAAGCTCTTGGTCATCGCCCGCCACCACACGGCGATGTCGAGCCCGGCCTCCGGGGTGACGGCGCCGGCGTTGCGCGCGGCGGCGAAGAACGGGTTGTCCGTCCGACGCAGTTGCGCCTTGTCGATCTGCTCCTCCACCCGGTCGTCGAGCCGGCTCCGGTCGACGGCGGGCAGTTCCGCTGCAACAGCCACATGCACTCCAGGGTGTCCGTCGGGATGTGCTCCTGTATTTCCGTTCCGTGCGGGTCGCGCCGTTCCTTCGGCCGCCGCGCGGTGACGCGCGGGCGCCGGGCCCGTCCGGGCCCTTGCTCTACACACCCAGCGACGCCTTGACCGCGGCGAAGTACGGGATGTGCCGGTAGTCGCCGGCCTCGGCGTCGTAGTCCGTGTAGGCATCGGTGAACTCCAGCAGCCGCTTCTTCACCGCGGCCACCGGCTCCTGGTGGATCCTGCGCTCGATCGCCTCGATCTCGCCGAGGAACCCGGCCAGCACCCCGGGGAGGTCCCGGTCGAGGTAGATCAGGCCGTCCCGAAGCCGCAGCCCGCCGTGCTCCGTGAGATAGGAGAAGAGAAGCTGCGAGGCGACGGCGTCGTAGTTGGGGCGGGGTATGCCCTCGACCGCGTAGCGCAGCAGCCGTTCGGCGAGGATGTACTCGTACGTCAACCGCGCCGGTTCCGCCGGCAGCGCGGCGTCGCCGAGGAGCGCCAGCATGCCGGACACGTCGACGCGCAGCTCCTCCAGCCCGGCCAGCGGCTTCGACTTCTTCGCCGGGAGGAACTCCGGAATGGGCATATCGCCCTGCCTGTGGTGGTATTCGTGCAGTCGCACCCACCAGGACGAAGCCATCTCTATCTCCGCGTCCGTGGCTTTCTGCACAAGTGGCAGACTGCCTTCCGCAAGGACCGGCCCCAGCATGCGGCGGGTGATTCGGCGATGTCGCTCCACGAACTTGTCGATGAAATAGAAGATCTGGTCGTCCGGCTCCTGCACCCCGTCGATGTGATTCTCCGGGAACAGCGCCACCACCGGCCGGCTGCCGAATCCCGCGGAGCGGGCGACGATGTTCACCGGCATCGTATTACTGGCGTACCGCTCGGCCAGGTGCGGATTCGTCGGCAGGGTTTCGTACGCCAGGAACTCCAACCGCAGCGAGGGGAAGTACGAGGCATCGAACAGGGAGAACAGCCGGTTGTCCCGCCTTGTGTTGATGTGTTCCTTGACAGCTGCGAGCCGTCGGCCCGGGGTGAAGTCGCGTATGTCGTCCAGAAAGGCACGGACCGCGGGTTCCCGGCACAGTCCCGGCATTTCCTCGACGCGACGGGCGAGTCGGGTAAGCATCTCCGGATCCCGGAATAAGGCACGGTCGGCGAGGTCCCGGCGGATTTCATCGGTCTCTGCGCACAGCGAGTTCAGCGGATCCATCCAATGCCTCCGGACCGGAGCGGGATTCAGGTGAACGAGCGGAGTCGCGGAATCGCGAGTCGATCAGGGGATCCTAACTCCGTGTCAAGACCGTGGCTAGGGTACGTGCGCATCACCATTCGAGAGCGCCTTCGCAGCCGGGGAGCACGAGCGGTGTCCCGCCGGCCGCGACGCGGGAGGAGGGGCGGCGGCGTGCGGAGAACCTGGCGTGGGAGACGGCGGCGTCCGTCCGCCCAGCAGCTCGCGCTGGCCGAGCGGGAGCCGCCTCCTGCCCGGCCCGTTCCAGGAGCCCGGTCGCGGAACGAAACGGCCTCGGCGCAAACCTCGGCCCGCCGCCAGCGCCTCCGCAACCTCCCACAGCCGCTCCCGGGCCCGTTGCTCCTCCCGACCTCGGCTATCGCGGCTTCCACGGCCACCGGGTCCTGACACGTCGTCACAAACGGTCATGATCGCGGCCGTGACCTCGATCACGGACTCCGGGTACGCGCCGCCGGATCCGCCGGTCCGCGTCACCAGGTCCCCCGTGGGGGACCTCGCGCCAGCGGCGCCACCGCCCGCTCCTTGCACACGTACGAGGACCCGCCCGAGCCACGGGTACGCGGGCTTCTCCAATTCATGAACCCCCGGGTCCTTGACGTACAGAGTCCGTCCCGGCCCCATCACGCCGGGGATCAGGCAGAGTTCCCCGGCTTCGAGCTGCCTCGTCACGGGCTCGGCTCCCACCCAAGGGGGCCGCCTCGTCTCGTGCCTGCCCCACGCGTGCCCTTGCCGCGAATCACCGGAGTCCGCTGGACAGAGCCGAACACGGAGGTGACCGAGGCGGCCGTCTATCGCTTGCCCCGTATCCCCTGTTTCCAGGTTCTCGGTCCGCTGCCCAGGAATCGAACCTGTGGCATCGACGCTGGGGCTTCAGAGGGGCAAAGTGGACTAAATGGTGATCAGTGAGCCAGATGACCAGGGGCTACGGCCGTTCCCATCTGTGCGAGGATCCGCGGGAACCGGATGGCCCAGCGGCCCCCGCCCAACGGCCCACGGCGGCGGCGACGGGGCCATTCCCACGCGCCGGGCACCCGGGGATGCGGTCTGCGAAGCGCTCGGCCGACGCGGGCGTACACGCCGTCCGCACGTACCCCCCGTTCGGCGCTCTCCAGCCAATATCCAGCCAGCGTGCGGAGAACGACAGATGACGACAGGTGACGAGCCGTCAGGTCATCCAGCCAAAATCCAGCCACGGTACGCGAGCGGGTGTGACCCGAATTCGGGTCACACCCGTCTGACCTGGTGGTTTGCTAATTCGCCGGGGCCACGGTATTGCGTGGGCTATACGTTGAAGCGGAACTCCGCTACGTCGCCGTCGCGCATCACGTAGTCCTTGCCCTCCATGCGGGCCTTGCCCGCTGCGCGGGCTTCCGGGACCGAGCCCGTGGCGACCAGGTCGTCGAAGGAGATGACCTCCGCCTTGATGAAGCCCTTCTGGAAGTCCGTGTGGATCACGCCCGCCGCCTCCGGGGCCGTCGCGCCCTTCCTGATGGTCCAGGCGCGGGCCTCCTTCGGGCCGGCGGTCAGGTAGGTCTGCAGGCCCAGGGTGCGGAAGCCGACGCGGGCGAGGGTGACCAGGCCGGGTTCTTCCTGGCCTACGGACTGGAGGAGTTCGAGGGCGTCGGCCTCGTCGAGTTCGGCGAGTTCGGATTCGAGTTTGGCGTTGAGGAAGATGGCCTCGGCCGGGGCGACCAGGGCGCGCTGTTCGTCCTTGAAGGACTCGTCGGTCAGTTCGTCCTCGTCGACGTTGAAGACGTAGAGGAACGGCTTCGCCGTCAGCAGGTGCAGGTCGTGCAGGGGGGCGTGGCGTTCGGTGCCCTGGGCGATGCCGGCGGCGAAGAGGGTCTGGCCGGCTTCGAGGAGGGTCTGGGCCTCCTCGATGGCGGTGAGTTTGGGGGCGAGGTCCTTCTTGATGCGGGATTCCTTCTGCAGCCGCGGGAGTACCTTCTCGATGGTCTGCAGGTCGGCGAGGATCAGCTCGGTGTTGATGGTCTCGATGTCGTCCCCGGGCGAGACCTTGCCGTCGACGTGGACCACGTTCTCGTCCCGGAAGGCGCGGATGACCTGGCAGATCGCGTCGGACTCGCGGATGTTGGCCAGGAACTTGTTGCCCAGGCCCTCGCCCTCGCTCGCGCCGCGCACGATGCCGGCGATGTCGACGAAGTCGACCGTCGCCGGGAGGACGCGCTGGGAGTCGAAGATGCCGGCCAAGGTGGCGAGGCGGGGGTCGGGCACGCCGACGACGCCGACGTTGGGCTCGATGGTGGCGAACGGGTAGTTGGCCGCCAGCACCTCGTTCTTGGTCAGGGCGTTGAAGAGGGTGGACTTGCCGACGTTCGGCAGGCCGACGATTCCGATCGTGAGCGACACGTGAGCGACTTCCGGTACGGGGTACGGGGACGGGGTCGCGGCGCGGCGGACCCGGCTGTCGATTCTACGGGTGCCCGCCACGCGCCCGGAGCGTGTGCGGCCTGCGGGATCCCGGCACTCCGAATGAGCGCATTCTGTGCCCCTCCCGCCGTTTCCGCTGCCCGGGGGCCTACCGTGGAGCGATGCAGCATCACCGTACGAACACGGATCCCGACGGAGAGCGACGGCAGGCTCACGTCCCGCGACCGGCGCGCGAGCCCGCGCCCGGCGGCGGCGCCGGGGCGGAGGAGAGCGCCGGGGTGTACCGGGCGGCGGGGCGGCGGCCCGTGCCGCCGGTGGTGCGTACCCTGCTGCGGCCCGCGGGGCCGCGGCTGACGGCGGCCGGCGGAGGGCTGCTGGCGGCGGCGGTGATGCTGGGTACGGGGACGTTCGTGCAGGTGGCGATGGGGACCGCGCCGGTGCTCTTCGGGGTGGTGTTCCTGGTGCTGTCGGTGTGCTGCGCGCTGTGGGTGCGGCCCGCGGACGTCGTCGCGGCGCCGATCGCGATGCCGATCGCCTTCGCCGCCGGGACCCTGGCCGTCGGCGAGGGCTCGGGCGGCGTCACCTCGCACGTGATGGCCGCCGGTACGTCCCTGGCCCTGGAGGCGCCGTGGCTCTACGGGGGCACGCTGCTGGCCGCCGCCGTCGCGCTGCTGCGGCACTTCGCGCTGCTCGCCGTACGGCGCAGCTCCGGCGGGGCCGGCGGCGCCGACGGATCCGGCGGGCCTCCCGAGCGGTCGTCCTCCGGGGCGCGACGGGCGGCGCACTCCCGGCCGCGGCACCGGGTCCCGGACCAGCAGCCCGCCGCGGTCAGCCCGCCCCGCCGGCGCCCAGTGCGGCAGCCTCGGCGCGCAGGTCGCGGCGGAGCTCCTTCGGCAGGGAGAAGGTGACCCGCTCGTCCACCGGCTGCACCAGGTCGACGTCCGCGTAGCCGCGCTCCGCCAGCCACTCCAGCACGCCGTCGACCAGCACCTCCGGCACCGACGCCCCGGACGTCACGCCCACCGTCGCCACGCCGTCGAGCCACGTCTCGTCGATCTCCTCCGCCCCGTCGACCAGGTACGAGGCCGCTGCGCCGGCGTCGAGCGCGACCTCGACCAGCCGCTGCGAGTTCGACGAGTTCTGCGAGCCGACGACGAGCACGAGGTCGGACTCGGCGCCCACCTGCTTGACCGCGACCTGCCGGTTCTGCGTGGCGTAGCAGATGTCGTCGCTCGGCGGGTCGAGCAGGTTGGGGAAGCGGCTCTTGAGCCGGTCGACGGTCTCCATGGTCTCGTCCACCGACAGCGTGGTCTGCGACAGCCAGACGACCTTCTCGGGGTCGCGCACCTCGACCTGTTCGGCGCCCTCCGGGCCGTCGACGAGCTGGACGTGCTCCGGCGCCTGGCCCGAGGTGCCGACGACCTCCTCGTGGCCCTCGTGGCCGATGAGGAGGATGTCGAAGTCGTCCTTGGCGAACCGGACGGCCTCCTTGTGCACCTTCGTCACCAGCGGACAGGTCGCGTCGACCGCGGCGAGCCGGCCCTGCTTCGCCTCCTCGTGCACGACGGGGGCGACGCCGTGCGCGGAGAAGACCACGATGTTGCCGGGCGGCACCTCGGCGGTCTCCTCGACGAAGACGGCGCCCTTGCGCTCCAGCATCTTGACGACGTACTTGTTGTGCACGATCTCGTGGCGCACATACACCGGTGCGCCGTACTGCTCAAGCGCCTGCTCCACGGCGATCACCGCCCGGTCGACGCCGGCGCAGTAGCCCCGGGGAGCGGCGAGAAGGACGCGGCGGGCGGGCTGCGGGGTGCTTGAGGCAGTCATAGGGCCATGGTACGGAACGCCCCCTCCGGGACAGGAGGGCGCGGCCGCGAATGTGCCCGCCCGCCGGAGCCGCCCGGGTGTCGTACCCCGCCGCTAGGCTCGGGGCCATGGCGGTGAACACGGCCGAGACCCCCATGCCCGTCGGGGTGGTCTCGCGGAAGATCGGCGGCTGGATCGACCGGCTCGGCGCGCTGTGGGTGGAGGGGCAGATCACCCAGCTGTCGCGGCGGCCGGGCGCCGGCGTGGTCTTCATGACGCTGCGCGACCCGGCGCAGGAGGTCTCCCTGACCGTGACGTGCTTCCGCGACGTCTTCGACAAGGTGGCCGATGTCATACAGGAAGGCGCCCGCGTCGTCGTCTTCGCCAAGCCCGTCTGGTACGCGCCGAGCGGTCAGCTCTCGCTGCGCGCCGCCGAGATCCGCCCCGTGGGCGTGGGCGAACTGCTCGTGCGGCTGGAGCGGTTGAAGAAGGCGCTGGCCGCGGAGGGGCTGTTCGCGCCGGAGCGCAAGAAGCCGCTGCCGTTCCTGCCGCGCCGTATCGGGCTGGTGACGGGGCGGGCGTCGGCGGCGGAGCGGGACGTGCTGGAGACGGCGCGGCACCGGTGGCCGGCGGTGCGGTTCGAGGTGCGGCCGGTGGCGGTGCAGGGGGTGCACGCGGTGCCGCAGATCGTCAAGGCCGTGCAGGAGCTGGACGGCCATCCGGAGGTGGACGTCATCATCGTCGCCCGCGGCGGCGGCAGCGTGGAGGACCTGCTGCCGTTCTCGGACGAGCAGCTGGTACGGGCCGTCGCCGCGTGCGGTACGCCGGTGGTCTCCGCGATCGGCCACGAGCCGGACAACCCGCTGCTGGACCACGTCGCGGACCTCCGCTCCCGTACGCCCACGCACGCCGCCAAGGACGCCGTGCCGGACGTCGGCGAGGAGCACGCGCGGATAGAGCAGCTGCGGCTGCGCGCGCTGCGCGTGCTGACGGGCGTGCTGGACCGCGAGGAGCGCGGGCTCGCGGCGTGGATGAGCCGGCCGTCGATGGCCGAGCCGCACGGGATCGTCGACGAGCGCGCGGAGGTGGTGGACGCGCTGCTGGCGCGCAGCCGGCGCACCCTGGCGCACCGGCTGGACCGCGCCGACTCCGAGCTGGAGCACACCCGCGCCCGGGTCGTCGCCCTCTCCCCCGCCTCCACCCTGAAGCGCGGCTATGCGGTGCTGCAGCGGCAGGACGGCTCGGCGGTGCGCGCGGCGGACGAGGTGCGCGCGGGCGAGGAGCTGCGCGCCCGGGTCGCCGACGGGGAGTTCGGTGTCACGGTCGGACCGGTGTCGTAGGCGGGTCCTAAGGTGGGGGCCATGGCGGAGACGAAGGACCGGGGGGCTCCCGGCTACGAGCAGGCGCGGGACGAGCTGATGGAGGTCGTGCGCCGGCTGGAGTCCGGCGGTTCGACCCTGGAGGAGTCCCTGGCGCTGTGGGAGCGCGGGGAGGAGCTGGCGCGGATCTGCCGGCAGTGGCTGGACGGCGCGCGCGAGCGGCTCGACGCGGCGCTGGCGGAGTCGGGGGACGAGGAAGCGGAGGGGGAGGAAGAGGAAGACGAGGAGGAGGGTGGCGACGTGGCGGGCGAGGAGGAGGCGGCCGGGCCGGGGGGCGCGGGCCGTACGGGCTGACGACCGCTCACTTCCGCATCGGCAGGGACCGGCGTCCGCTCACTTCTCCTTCAGCGCCTTGACCATCAGCTCCATCTGCTCCAGGCTGCCCGTGCCGGTCACCACGGTCGTCACGCCGTCGCCCTCGTGCACCAGCGCGTCGTACGTCCCGCCCTCGTACCGCGCCCACTCCTCGCCGGCCACCTGCCGGCTCTCGCCCGTCGCCCGCGCGCCGCGCGTGACCTTGCGGACGAAGCCGGCGGACTTCTCGCTGCCCTGCTCCAGCGCCACGTACTCGTCGTCGGGCGTGACGAAGCCCAGGTGCCACGTCGTGCCGTGGTCGCCGGTGCCGCGGTACGTCACGGAGTTGGCCCGCCACTCGTCGGGCAGCCCCACCGGTGCCACGACCGGGAACGGCGCGGCGCGGCGGGCCTGACCCAGCTCCTGGGTGTAGGAGACGGCCGCCATCTGGTTGCCGTCGTCCCCGCGCGGGATGGCGCCGAAGTAGACGACCAGCGCCACGCCGCAGGTGATCGTCAGCGCGCCCACGAGGTTGCGCACCGTCCGCAAGCTGTTCCTGTCTGCCACCCCTCTATGGTCCCTCATCCCGGAGCGGCCCCTTCCCCGGGGGGCGGGCACCCGCCGGGGACGGAGCGGCACGACCCGCTCATCCGAGGGGCGGTGTGCTCAGAATGGCGATAAACCGATAGGCTCGTGCCACCCCCTACCGCGCCCCCTATCCCCCCTATCCCCCCTATCCCCCTACCCCCCGCTCCCGCGCCCCGCCCGCCCCCGAAGTCCGTCGACCGAGCGGAAAGGTCCTCCCCGGATGCCGCAGTCCCACGAGACTCCCCACCACCTCCCCGAGCAGCTGGAGGTGGCCCCCGAGGCCCCCGACCGCAACCTCGCCCTGGAACTCGTCCGGGTCACCGAGGCCGGCGCCATGGCCTCCGGCCGCTGGGTCGGCCGCGGCGACAAGAACGGCGCCGACGGCGCCGCCGTACGCGCCATGCGCACCCTGGTCAGCACGGTCTCGATGAACGGCGTCGTCGTGATCGGCGAGGGTGAGAAGGACCACGCCCCGATGCTCTTCAACGGCGAGCGCGTCGGCGACGGCACCGGCCCCGAGTGCGACGTGGCCGTCGACCCGGTCGACGGCACCACGCTCACCGCCAAGGGCATGGGCAACGCCGTCTCCGTGCTCGCCGTCGCCGAGCGGGGCGGCATGTTCGACCCGGCGGCGGTCTTCTACATGGACAAGCTCGCCACGGGCCCCGAGGCCGCCGAGTACGTCGACATCAACGCGCCCGTCGCCGCCAACATCCGCCGCGTGGCCAAGGCCAAGGGCGGCACCGCGCAGGACGTCACGGTCTGCGTGCTGGACCGGCCGCGCCACGAGGGGCTGGTGCAGGAGATCCGCGAGGCCGGGGCGCGGATCAAGTTCATCTCCGACGGCGACGTCGCCGGCGCCATCATGACCGCCCGCGACGGCACCGGCGTCGACCTGCTGCTCGGCATCGGCGGCACCCCGGAGGCGGTCATCGCGGCGTGCGCGATGAAGTGCCTGGGGGGCACGTTCCAGGGCCGGCTGTGGCCGCGGGACGACGAGGAGCGCGGGCGGGCGCTCGACGCCGGCCACGACCTGGACCGTACGCTGCTCATCGACGACCTGGTCAGCGGCGAGAACGTGTTCTTCGTCGCCACCGGCATCACGGACGGGGAACTGCTGCGCGGCGTGCGCTATCGCGCCGACCGGGCCTACACGCAGTCGCTGGTGATGCGGTCGAAGAGCGGCACGATCCGGCAGATCGAGTCGGAGCACCGGCTGTCGAAGCTGCGCGCGTACAGCTCGATCGACTTCGACCGGCCCCAGTAACCGGAGTTACCGGGTAACCGGAGTAACCGGCCCGGCGGGCTGTACGGACGTACGGGCGCAGGGGCGTACGAGCCCGCCGGACGCGGCCGGCAGAACCGTTTGCCCAGACCTCGCGGACCGCCTCAGCCCGCCTGGGCTATCCCCCGCGGCGCGGTCAGCTTCTCCGCGGTGTCCCGCCGCCGGCGCCGGGCCTGCACGACCCGCCGCTCCGCCGCCGTGAGCCCGCCCCAGACGCCGTACGGCTCGGGCAGCAGCAGCGCGTGCTCGCGGCACTCGACCATCACCGGGCAGCGCGCGCAGACCCGCTTCGCGGCGGCCTCGCGCGACAGCCGGTCGGCCGTCGGTTCCTTCGACGGTGCAAAGAACAGCGCGGCCTCGTCCCGCCTGCACACCGCCTCCGTGTGCCAGGGATCCCCCTCTTCCCGCCGGCCGGAGCGCTGGATCGGCACCCGGGCTTCCTGCAGGGACTGCTGGTGGGACTGCAGCACGGTCCACTCCTGACGACGGCGTTGGCGGATCAGGGACAAAGCCGTCTCGCTGGGCGTACGACCGTTCGCACCTGCAGCCGTACGGAGGAGACGATGCACGTGCTCTACCCGCTGTGCGCGCGCTTATGCGCCGAGTCGCCACCCGGGATGGAGGGGCTCCTTCCGTGTCTCCGGGGGGCAGTTGGGGCGGCCCGGCGGGCTCAGTGACCCAGCCCGTGCTTGCGCATCCGGTCCGTCAGGTTCTTCAGGAACTTGCCCTTCTTGCCCTTGGCGTCCACCCCGCCGAAGAGGGCGAAGCCCGTCACGACCACCACCGGCGCACGCGGGTCGTCCGCCTCCTGCGCCTGCACGTCGAAGCCGCCGAAGATGGCGGTGCCGGAGCCGCGCAGGGACACGTTCTCCGGGACCTTGATGTCGACGCCGCCGAAGATGGCGGTCGCGTTGATCACGATCTCCTGCTGGTGGAAGACCGCCTCGGTCAGATCGATGTCCACGCCCCCGAAGAGCGCGAACGCCGACGTCCTGCGGCCCACGCTCCAGCGGCCCTTGCGTCCGGAGCCGCTGAAGATCGCGACGAGGGTCTGCGGCTGCGGCGGCGGGTACGACTGCGGGGGCGGAGCCGCCGCCGCGCCGGCCTCGCGCCGGCCCACGGGCAGGTCGCGTACCAGCGGCTCCAGTTCGCCCACGGTCTTCGCCTGGTACACGCCGTCGATCCGTTCGGCGTGCTCCTCGGGGTCCAGCCGCCCCTCGGCCAGCGCCTCGCGGAGGATGTCGGCCACCCGGTCGCGGTCCGCGTCGGAGGCGCGCAGCTCTCCTTCCGCGACCGGCTTCTTCGACAGCGAGGGCTGGGCGGCGGGCACGGGGGCGTTGTCGCGCGAGGTCTCGTCCACGGCACCAGCGTAACCAAACGCGATACATCGTGACTAGAGTCCGTCCGGGCCGGGAGGGGCACCTCGCGCCGCCGCCCCCGCACCGCCGTCCTAACCTGGAGGGCGCACCGCCGCCGCCGACCGACACGCCGCCGACCGACACGCAGAGGAACGCGATGACCGCCACCGCCCGCCCCGCCAGCCCCGCGTTCCAGTACACGGACCTCCTCCCCCTCGGCGCGGACACCACGACGTACCGCCTGCTGACCACGGAGGGCGTACGGACGGTCGAGGCCGGCGGGCGGACGTTCCTCGAAGTCCGGCCCGAGGCGCTGCGGCTGCTCGCCGCCGAGGCGATGCACGACATCTCGCACTACCTGCGCCCCGCGCACCTCGCCCAGCTGCGCGCCATCTGCGACGACCCCGAGGCGTCGGCCAACGACAAGTTCGTCGCGCTCGACCTGCTGAAGAACGCCAACATCTCGGCGGCCGGCGTGCTGCCCATGTGCCAGGACACCGGCACCGCGATCGTCATGGGCAAGCGCGGCCAGCACGTGCTGACCGAAGGGCGGGACGAGGAGGCGCTGTCGCGCGGGGTGTACGACGCGTACACGAAGCTCAACCTCCGCTACTCCCAGATGGCCCCGCTGACCATGTGGGACGAGAAGAACACCGGCAACAACCTGCCCGCGCAGGTGGAGCTGTACGCGGCCGACGGGGACGCGTACAGGTTCCTCTTCATGGCCAAGGGCGGCGGCAGCGCCAACAAGTCGTTCCTCTACCAGGAGACGAAGGCCGTCCTCAACGAGGCGTCGATGCTCCGCTTCCTGACGGAGAAGATCCGCTCCCTCGGCACGGCCGCCTGCCCGCCGTACCACCTCGCGATCGTCGTCGGCGGCACCTCCGCCGAGTACGCGCTGAAGACCGCGAAGTACGCCTCCGCGCACTATCTCGACTCGCTGCCCACCGAGGGGTCCCCCGCCGGCCACGGCTTCCGCGACACCGAGCTGGAGGCCAGGGTCTTCGAGCTGACGCAGACCCTCGGCATCGGCGCGCAGTTCGGCGGCAAGTACTTCTGCCACGACGTGCGCGTCGTCCGGCTGCCACGGCACGGCGCGTCCTGCCCGGTGGCCCTCGCGGTCTCCTGCTCCGCCGACCGGCAGGCGCTGGCGAAGATCACGGCGGAGGGCGTCTTCCTGGAGCAGCTGGAGCACGACCCGGCGCGCTTCCTGCCCGACACCACCGCCGCGGAGCTGACCTCGGGCGCGACGGGCACGGCGGGCTCCGCTGCCTCCGCTGCCTCCGCGTCCCCCGCGGACGACGTCGTACGGATCGACCTCGCCCGGCCGATGGCCGAGGTGCGGGCGGAGCTGACGAAGTACCCGGTCAAGACGCGGCTGTCGCTCAGCGGCCCGCTCGTCGTGGCGCGCGACATCGCGCACGCGAAGATCAAGGAGCGGCTGGACGCCGGCGAGGAGATGCCGCAGTACCTGAAGGACCACCCGGTGTACTACGCCGGCCCGGCCAAGACCCCCGAGGGCTACGCCTCCGGATCCTTCGGCCCGACGACGGCGGGGCGGATGGACGCGTACGTGGAGCAGTTCCAGGCGGCGGGCGGCTCGATGGTGATGCTGGCCAAGGGCAACCGCTCGCGGCAGGTCACCGACGCCTGCGCCGCGCACGGCGGCTTCTACCTGGGGTCGATCGGCGGGCCGGCGGCGCGGCTGGCGCAGGACTGCATCAAGAAGGTCGAGGTCCTGGAGTACGAGGAGCTGGGCATGGAGGCGGTCTGGCGGATCGAGGTGGAGGACTTCCCGGCGTTCATCGTCGTGGACGACAAGGGGAACGACTTCTTCACCGACCCCGGCCCGGAGAAGCCGTTCGTGACCAGCATCCCGGTGCGGGGCGCGGCGCAGCCGTAGCGGGGCGCGCCGGGCGCGTACGCGCGGCGAGGGCGCCCGGGTCGTGCCGAGCGCCCCTTGTGGGCGTACGCGCCTGCCGGTACGCCGGCGCCACGGACCGCGCGCCTATCCGCGCCGGCGTGCCGCCGCCCGCCGCCGGAGCGCGAACACCGCGGCCCCGCCGCCGAGCAGCAGCGCGCCGGCGCCCAGCCCGTAGCCCAGGCCCCTCTCGGAGTCTTCTGCGGCCCGCTGCCCGCCGTCGCTGTTGCGGCCGTCGTCGCCGGTGCGCGCCGGCTCGTCGGTGAGCTTGTCGATGTCCGGCGCGCACACCACCGGGACGTTCGCGCCCTTCTTGTACGCGCACGCCGTCGCCACCAGGTTGCCCTGCGTCGAGGCCGTCTCCGCCATCCGCGTCCGCGCGGTGAACTCGGAGTGCTTGTGCCCCTTCAGGTTCGCGGTCCAGACCACCTCGCGCCCGCGGAGCCTGCCGCCCTCGCCCGGCTCGACCAGCTCCAGGCCGTCCGGCAGCATGTGCCGGACCTCGATGCCCCTGATCGGCTTGGACTGCAGGCTGGCGACCCGGATGGTGTACGTGGCCTCCTGGCCGGGGCCGGAGGTCTTGCGCGCGTTGTCGATGGCGATCTTCATCGCGGGGCCGGACACCCCCTGCACGTCCTTCCCCTTGTCGTCGTCCAGCGGACGGGGCGCGGCGCCCGCCGGCTGCGCGGCGGCGGCGAGCAGGGCGCAGGCGAGCGCGGCGGCGCGTACCCCGCCGGGGACACGGCCGCCGCGGAAGCCGTGCGCGCCGCGGAAGCCGTGCGGGCTGCGGGGACTGCGGGGGCGAAGGCTGGTCGTCACGTCACTCCTCGGGCCGAACCTGTCCGATGTCTCCCGGTTTCTTCCGGTCCTGCTTGATTCCACCGCGCCGCCGCGCACGCCCGCCGCAGCCGCCGCGGCAAGTCCGCGGCGTCCCCCGCCGAATCCACCGTTCGGCGCACCGGCGGTGTCGGTGGGCGGTCGTATCCTCGGCAGCATGAGCCAGCCCGACGCCCAGTCCCCCGCCGAACGCCCCGGATCCGACGGCTTCCGCACCGAGCACGACTCCATGGGCGAGGTCCGCGTCCCCGCCCGCGCCAAGTGGCGCGCCCAGACGCAGCGCGCCGTGGAGAACTTCCCGGTCTCCGGGCTGCGCCTGGAGTCCGCCCACATCGCCGCGCTGGCCCGGGTCAAGGCCGCCGCGGCGAAGGTCAACGCCGAGCTGGGCGTGCTGGACGGGGCCGTCGCCGCGGCCGTGCAGGCGGCGGCGGAGGAGGTCGCGGCGGGCCGCTGGGACGCGGAGTTCCCGGTCGACGTCTTCCAGACCGGCTCCGGCACGTCGTCGAACATGAACATGAACGAGGTGCTGGCGACCCTCGCACAGGAGAAGCTGGGCCCCGACGGGCCGGTGGTCCACCCCAACGACCACGTCAACGCCAGCCAGTCGTCGAACGACACGTTCCCGTCCTCCATCCACATCGCCGCCACCGGCGCGGTCGTGCACGACCTGATCCCCGCGCTGACGCATCTGCAGGCCGCGCTCACGGGCAAGGCGGAGGAGTTCGCGGAGGTGGTGAAGTCCGGGCGTACGCACCTGATGGACGCCACGCCCGTCACCCTCGGCCAGGAGTTCGCGGGCTACGCCGCCCAGGTCGGCGCCGGCGTCGAGCGGCTGCGGTCCGCGCTGCCGCGGCTGGCGGAGCTGCCCCTGGGCGGCACCGCGGTCGGTACGGGCATCAACACCCCGCCCGGCTTCGCCGCCGCCGTCATCGCCGAGGTGGCGCGGACCACCGGGCTGCCGCTGACCGAGGCCCGCGACCACTTCGAGGCGCAGGGCGCCCGGGACGGCCTGGTGGAGACCTCGGGCCAGCTGCGCACGATCGCCGTCGGGCTCACCAAGATCTGCAACGACCTGCGCTGGATGGGCTCCGGGCCGCGCACCGGGCTCGCCGAGATCGCCCTGCCCGACCTGCAGCCCGGCTCGTCGATCATGCCCGGCAAGGTGAACCCGGTGGTGCCCGAGGCGGTGCTGATGGTCTGCGCCCAGGTCGTGGGGAACGACGTGACGGTCACCACCGCCGGCGCCTCGGGCAACTTCGAGCTGAACGTGATGCTGCCCGTCCTCGCCCGCAACGTGCTGGAGTCCGTACGGCTCCTCGCCAACGCCGCCCGCCTGCTCGCCGACCGGACGGTCGACGGCATCACGGCGCACGCCGCCCGCGCCCGGGAGTACGCGGAGTCGTCGCCGTCCGTCGTCACGCCGCTCAACCGCTACCTCGGCTACGAGGAGGCGGCCCGGGTGGCGAAGAAGTCGCTGGCGGAGCGCAAGACGATCCGCGAGGTGGTGCTGGAGGGCGGCTACGTGGAGCGCGGGCTGCTCACGGAGGAGCAGTTGGACCGTGCGCTGGACGTGCTGCGGATGACCCGGCCGTGACGGCGGGCCGCTGGATACCATCGGCGGATGCACGGGCCAGACGCGACGACTGACGGCGGCGGGAACAGCGGGAACAGCGGGAACGGCGGTGCCGGGACGGCCGGCCGGGACGGCGCGGAGGCCCGGTGGGCCCCGGGGGACCACATCCTCTGGCGCTACCGCGCGGGCCGCCCCGACGCCCCGGACGCGGCCGGCGACGGCGCCCTGGGCCGTACCGTGGCCGTCTGCCGCCCGGTCACCGTCGTCCGCGACGACGCCGAGACGCTCGCCGTCTGGGTGGCGCCGGACACCGAGTGCGTACGCCCCGTGCTCGCCGACGGCACCGAGCTGCACCGGGAACCGCTGGTCACCCGCTACACCAAGCCGCACCGGCCGCACCGCACCCGCTGGTTCGGCGCCGGCGTGCTGAAGCTGGCCCGGCCCGGCGAGCCGTGGTCCGTCTGGCTCTTCTGGGAGAACGACTGGAATTTCAAGTGCTTCTACGTCAACCTCGAAGCACCGCGGGTGCGGTGGTCCGGGGGCGTGGACTCCGAAGACCACTACCTGGACCTCGTCGTGCACGCGGACCGCTCCTGGGAGTGGCGCGACGAGGACGAGTTCGCCGCGGCCCAGCGGGCGGGCCTGATGTCCGCGCCCCGGGCCGCGGCCGTACGGGAGGCCGGCCGACGGGCGGTCGACGCCGTCCAGGCGTGGGGGCCGCCGTTCTCCGAGGGCTGGGAGCGCTGGCGGCCGGACCCGAAGTGGACAGTTCCGCTTCTTCCGGCGGATTGGGACCGCACACCGGCTCGCTTGTCTTCATGAGCCTCTTGCTGCGCCCCGGTAGGTCAAACGTAGGATCGACGTCCACAGCACCGCAGTGCCCACAACTCAACCCGCCCTGTGGAGACTTGGGCGGAACGGCCGGATGGACGGTACCGACACGTGACGGAGCGCGACAGGCGGCGGGCAGCCGCCGAGCGGACGGAGTCCGGCAACACCCTTGCCGCCTCCGGCACGGAGGAGGCGGTGTCGCCCACCGCAGCACCCGCGAGCCCGGGCGACGGCATCCCCGACCCACGTGACGCGCTGCCCGGCGCACGGCCGGCCCCGCCCGCCGCGCCGCCCGGGGCGGACGGCACGGGCGGCGTGCCCGCGCACCAGGGCGCCGACGACACCCCCGACGGCGGCCGGCCGCGCCCCCAGCCGGGCGCCGACGCGGACCGGGCCCGGGCCGCGGGCCGGCAGCACGAGGACGACACCGCCTCCGCCCGGCTGCGGTTCCTCGGCGCGGCGACGCGCCGGATCGCCCGCGGCATCGACCTGGACGAGATCGTCCTCGGCCTGTGCCGCTCCGTCGTCCCGTCCTTCGCCGACGCGATCCTCGTCTACCTGCGCGACCCGCTGCCGGTCGGCGACGAGCAGCCGACCGAGCCGTTCCGGCTGCGGCTGCGGCGCACGGACCGCATCACCGACGGCGTCGAGGACGTCGACAGCATGGGCGGCAGCCGCCTGCTGCCCGCCGCCCCCGAGCCGGAGACGCCGGGCCTGGGCGCGGCCGAGCAGGTCGACGTCGTACGGGCCGGGGCGCTGCTCGAAGTGCTGCGCGGCGTACGCCCGGTGTTCGGCGAGACGCTGGCCGCCCGCGCCGCGCTCGTGGAGCTGCTGGGCCGGGAGAGCCCGCTGGCGAACGCGCCGGCCGACAAGCGCACGATCGTCGCGCCGCTGCGCGGCCGGCGCCGGGTGATCGGGGTGGCGGTGCTCGTACGGGGTCCGGCGCGGCCCGCGTACGGGCAGGACGACCTGCTGATCGCCGCCCAGCTGGCCACGCACACCGCGCTCGGCGTCGACAAGGCGGTGATCTACGACCGCGAGGCGTACATCGCCGACCAGCTGCAGCGCACGATGCTGCCCGAGTACCTGCCGGAGCCCACCGGCGTCCGGCTCGCCAGCCGCTACCGGCCCGCGGCCGAGACCGCGCGCGTCGGCGGCGACTGGTACGACGCGATCCCGCTGCCCGGCAGCCGGGTCGCGCTGGTCGTCGGCGACGTCATGGGCCACTCGGTGACCTCCGCGGCGATCATGGGTCAGCTGCGTACCGCGGCGCAGACCCTGGCCCAGCTCGACCTGCCGCCGCAGGAGGTGCTGCACCACCTCGACGAGCAGGCGCAGCGGCTCGGCGACGACCGCATGGCCACCTGCCTGTACGCGGTCTACGACCCGATCGCGCACACCCTCACCGCCTCCAACGCCGGCCACCCGCCGCCCGTCATGCTCCGCCGCGACGGCGGCAGCGAGGTGCTGGACGTACCGCCGGGCGCGCCCATCGGGGTCGGCGGCGTGGGCTTCGAGGCGGTGGAGCTGCAGGCGCCGCAGGGCTCGACGCTGCTGCTCTACACGGACGGCCTGGTGGAGTCCCGGCTGATGGACGTGTCGACGGGCATCGAGCAGCTGTGCGCGCGGCTGACCCGCACGGCGGCGCTGACCGGCCCGGGCAACCCGCCGCCGCTGGAGCCGCTGTGCGACGAGGTGCTGGACGTCCTCGGCCCGGGCGACCGGGACGACGACATCGCCCTGCTCGCGGCGCGGCTCGACGGCATAGCGCCGAGCGCGGCGGCGCAGTGGTCCCTCGACCCGCGCGCGCAGGCGGCGCGCGAGGCGCGTTCGCTGGCGCGCGGAGCGCTGGCGGGCTGGGGCCTGGAGGAGCTGACGGACGTCGTGGAGCTGCTGGTGAGCGAGGTGGTGACGAACGCCGTCCGCTACGCCCAGCGCCCGGTGACGCTGCGCCTGGTGCACACGGACCGGCTGCGCTGCGAGGTCGTGGACGACGTGCCGCAGCTGCCGCGGATGCGGCGGGCGGGGCCGGCCGACGAGGGCGGCCGGGGGATGTTCCTGGTGTACAAGCTGGCCCGGGACTGGGGCGCGGAGCGCCTCAGCGTGGGCAAGGTGGTCTGGTTCGAGATCTGAGGCGTCGGGGGTGACTCCCCGGCCCCGCCCCTTCCCGAAACTCGGGGGCTCTGCCCCCGAGACCCCCGAGTTGACGTGACGCAACCGCCCCCACCAGCCGTGACGTACTACACACTCCAGCTATACACGGCACGTATACACACCGTGTAGAGTCTCCCGGCATGACCATCGGCCACACCCTCCTCGGGCTCCTGGAGTCCGGCCCCCGCCACGGCTACGACCTCAAGCGCGCCTTCGACGAGCGCTTCGGCCACGACCGGCCCCTGCACTACGGGCAGGTCTACTCCACGATGTCCCGGCTGCTGAAGAACGGCCTCGTCGAGGTCGACGGCATCGAGCCCGGCGGCGGCCCCGAGCGCAAGCGCTACGCGATCACCGACGCCGGCGTCACCGACGTCGCCGGCTGGCTCGCCACCCCCGAGAAGCCCGAGCCGTACCTGCAGTCGACCCTCTACACCAAGGTCGTCCTCGCGCTGCTCACCGGCCGCGACGCCGCCGAACTGCTCGACGTGCAGCGCGCGGAGCACCTGCGCCTGATGCGCGAGCTGACCCGGCGCAAGCAGCGCGGCGACCTCGCCGACCAGCTGATCTGCGACCACGCCCTGTTCCACCTGGAGGCCGACCTGCGGTGGCTGGAGCTGACCGCGGCGCGCCTGGGCAAGCTCGCGGCGGAGGTACGGGCATGAGCGCCGCGCCCCGGTCGCCCGAGCCGCCCGAGCCGCCCGAGCTGTCCGAGCCGCCCGGGCCGGCCGAGCTGTCCGAGCCGCCCGGGCCGGCGCCGATCCTGACCGCCACCGCCCTGCGCAAGGTCTACGCCGGCACTCCCGCACTCGACGGCGCCGACTTCGCGATAGCCGCCGGCGAGACCGTCGCCGTCATGGGCCCCTCCGGCTCCGGCAAGTCCACGCTGCTGCACTGCCTCGCCGGCATCGTCCCGGCCGACGCCGGCACCGTGACGTACGCCGGCCGCGACCTCGCCGCGCTGTCCGACGGCGAGCGCAGCGCCCTGCGCCGCCGGGAGTTCGGCTTCGTCTTCCAGTTCGGCCAGCTCGTACCGGAGCTGACCTGCGTGGAGAACGTCGCGCTTCCGCTGCGTCTGACCGGCCTCGGCCGCCGCGACGCCGAGCGCGCGGCCCGGCCCTGGTTGGAGCGGCTGGAGGTGGACGACGTGACGCACAAGCGGCCGGGTGAGATCTCCGGCGGCCAGGGCCAGCGCGTCGCCGTCGCCCGCGCGCTGGCGACCACCCCGCGGGTGGTGTTCGCGGACGAGCCCACCGGGGCGCTGGACTCCCTCAACGGCGAGCGCGTGATGGAGCTGCTCACCGCCGCCGCGCAGGACAGCGGCGCGGCGGTCGTCCTGGTCACCCACGAGGCGCGGGTCGCGGCGTACGCCGACCGCGAGGTCGTCGTACGCGACGGGCGGACCCGCAGTCTGGAGCCGGCCGGCCGATGAGTGACGTGAGGTACGCCGGCGAGACGACCGGCACCGGCGGCGCGCCCGCCGCGGACCCGTCCCCCGCGGGCCCGCCGCCCGACTCCCGCGGCACGCTGCGCACCTGGGCCGACGACCTGCGCATGGGCGCTCCGCGGCGGGCGCGAAGGGTGGCTGCGCACCGTGCTCACCGCCGTCGGCGTCGGCCTCGGCGTGGCGCTGCTGCTGCTCACCACCGCCGTCCCGGGCGCGCTCGACGCCCGCGACCACCGCGAGCAGTCCCGCTACCAGATGTTGTCCGGCCCCGGCGGCCCCGGCGAGGACACCCTGCTGGTGGGCAACGTCGACACCGAGTACGGCGACACCGCCGTCCGCGGCCGGCTGCTGCGCCCCGAGGGGCCGGACGCACCGCTGCCGCCCGGGGTCGACCGCCTCCCGGAGCCCGGCGAGATGGTGGTCTCCCCCGCGCTCGCCGACCGGCTCGACGACGGCGACGCGGGCCTGCTGCGCGAGCGCCTGGACTACGGCCTCGCCGGCACCATCTCCGACAGCGGCCTGATCGGACCGGACGAACTCGTCTACTACGCGGGCAGCGACTCCATCGAGGCGGCCGACCCCAACGTCGAGCGCATCACGGCCTTCGGCGCGACACCGGCGAACGAGCCGATCGAACCGGTGCTGCTGCTGCTCACGATGATCGTGTTCGTCGCGCTGCTCATGCCCGTCGCGGTGTTCCTCATCGCGGCCGTCCGCTTCGGCGGCGAGCGCCGCGACCGCCGGCTCGCCGCGCTCCGCCTCGTCGGCGCCGACGCCCGCGCGGTGCGCCGGATCGCCGCGGGCGAGGCGCTGGCGGGGGCGCTGCTCGGACTCGCGGTCGGCGCGGGCCTGTTCCTCGTCGGACGGTGGCTCGCGGGCGGCGTGACGGTCTACGACATGAGCGTATTCGCCGCCGACCTGGACCCCTCGCCGGCGCTCGCCGTGCTGGTCGCCGTGGGCGTGCCGGCCGCGGCCGTCGGCGTCACCCTGTTCGCGCTGCGCGGCGTCGTCATCGAGCCGCTCGGCGTCGTACGGTCGGCGCGGCCCGCCCGGCGGCGGATCTGGTGGCGGCTGCTGCCGCCCGCCGTCGGGCTGGCGCTGCTCGCGCCGATGATGGGCCGCGGCGACGGGGCCGACGGGTTCCCCGAGTGGCAGGTCATCGGCGGCACCGTGCTGCTGCTCACCGGCATCACCGCGCTGCTGCCCTGGCTCGTCGAGGCCGTCGTCGCCCGGCTCGGGCGCGGGCCGACGTCCTGGCAGCTGGCGGTGCGCCGGCTGCAGCTGAGCAGCGGCACCGCCGCCCGGCTGGTCAACGGCATCGCCGTCGCCGTCGCCGGGGCGATCGCGCTGCAGATGGTCTTCGCCGGCGTCGAGGACGACTACACCCGGCCCACCGGCCACAACACCGGCGAGCACCAGCTGTCGGCGTACGCGGCGCCCGGGCAGGACCTCCGCGTGGGCGAGCGGGTCGCCGCGACCGAGGGCGTCCGGAAGGCCGACACCCGGATCAGCACGGTGGTCGCCCCGCGCGGGCACAACCCCCGCGAATCCGTCACCCTGACCGTCGGCACCTGCGCGGAGCTGCGCGACATCGCGAAGCTCCCCGGCTGCCGTGACGGCGACGCCTTCTTCCTCACCGACACGTACGGCACCGCCGACAGCAGGCGCCTGGCGACCGCCGGCGACCGGTTGTACCTCGACCCGTCGTACGACGGGATGAAGGGCGCGGCGCTCCCCTGGACCCCGCCGCCCGGCGTCCGCCCCGCCCGGGCCATCCGCGGCGCCGACGGCAGCCTCAACGACGGCATCCTGGCCACCCCCGCCGCCGTCCCCGACGTCCACGACTCCGGCGCGTTCAGCGCCTGGGTCGGCGTGCGGCTCGACCCGGCCGTGCCGGACGCGGCCGACCGGGTACGCAACGAGATCGCCGCCCTCGACCCGCTGCTGGCCGTCCACACCCTCGGCAGCGAGACCGTCTCGGACGACTTCGCCGGCATCCGCACCGGGCTCGCGGTGGGCGCCACGTGCGTGCTGGCGCTGATCGGCAGCAGCCTGCTCATCGGCCAGCTGGAACAGCTGCGGGAGCGCCGCAGACTGCTGTCGTCGCTGGTCGCCTTCGGCACCCGGCGCGCCACGCTCAGCCTGTCCGTGCTGTGGCAGACGGCGATCCCGGTGGCGCTGGGCATGGCCCTGTCGACGGCGTTCGGGCTCGTCCTGGGCGCGGTGCTGCTGCGCATGACGAACTCGGCCGTCGCGGTCGACTGGGCGTCGGTGCTGACGATGGCGGCGGCGGGCACCGGGGTGGTCGCCGCGGTCACGGCCCTGAGCATGCCGCTGCTGGTCCGGCTGATGCGACCGGACGGGCTGCGCACCGAGTAGCCGCGTGAGGCCCGGGCCGGTCCGGCGCGTATAGGGGGCGCGCCGGTCCGGCCCGTACGCGCGCGTACGAGCGGGGCGGCCGCCGCCCGCGGTTCTGTAGGGTCGGGCGGGTGGCACTCGACGCACTCCGGTCGGCCCTCCCCGGCTACGCCGCGGACCTCCGCCGCAACCTCGCCTCGGTCGTCGACGACGGCCGCCTGCCGGAGCGGCAGTTGTGGGGCGCCCTGCTCGCCTGCGCCGTGGCCGTACGCTCCGCGCCCGTGCTGCGCGCGGTGGCGCCGGAGGCGCGGGAGCGGCTGGCGCCCCAGGCGTACGACGGCGCCCTGGCGGCCGCCGCGGCGATGGCGGCGAACAACGTCTTCTTCCGCGCCCGGCACCTGCTCTCCGACCCCGGGTACGGCCGGCTGCGCACCGGGCTGCGCACGAACGTCCTGGGGGCGCCCGGCGTACCGAGGGCGGACTACGAGCTGTGGTGCGTCGCCGTCTCCGCGGTGGGCGGCTGCGGCGCGTGCCTGGACGAGCACGAGCGCGCGCTGCGGCGCACCGGCGCGGACCGCGAGACGGTGCAGGAGGCGCTGAAGGTCGCCGCGGTCGTGCAGGCCGCCGGCACGGTCCTCGACGCGGAGGCCGCGCTGCCCGGCACCGACTGACCGCGGTCCCGCCGCGACGGGCGGCGGGCCCTCAGGGCTTCGCGTCGCCGGGCCCGGCCTCCGGGCGGTCCTCGTTCCCCGCCCGCACCTCCTCCGCCGCGACTCCGCCGGGCACGGGGGCGTCGGTCGGCGTGGCCGGGGAGACATCGAGCGCCGTCGCCCCGTGCGGTGGCGGCCCCGGATCCGCCGCGTGCTCCAGGTGGTACGCCCGGAGATATCCGATCGCCGTGTTGAGCACCGCGATCAGCGGCACCGCCACCACCGCGCCGGGGATGCCCGCGACCAGCGTGCCGGTGGCCACCGCGAGCACCACCGCCAGCGGGTGCACCCGCACCATGCGGCCGAGGATGAGCGGCTGCAGGACGTTCCCCTCGATCTGCTGCACGAGCAGCACCACGCCGAGCACGAGCAGCGCCGTGAGGAGCCCGTTCGTCACCAACGCGACCACCACCGCCAGCGCGCCGGAGACCAGGGCGCCGACGAGCGGCACGAAGGCGAAGAGGAAGATCAGCACGGCCAGCGGCACGGCCATGGGCACGTCGAGGATGAAGATGCCGATGCCGATGAACACGGCGTCGATGAACGCCACCAGCACCGTGCCGCGCACGTAACCGGTGAGCGTGGCCCACACCTTCGGGCCGGCGCCGGCCACGGCGTCGCGGGCGTCGACGGGGATGAAGTTCAGCGTCCACCGCCAGATGCGCTCGCCGTCGTAGAGCAGGAAGATGGTGACGAAGGCGGCGATGGCGGCTCCGGTGAAGAACTCCAGCACGTACGAGACGCCTTCGAGGCCGGCGGAGGTGATCTCGCTGGAGTTCTCGCCGAGCCAGTCGCTTATCTCGTCGCCGATGTTGTTGATCTGCTCTTCCTGCACGTGGAACGGCCCGTCGATGAGCCATGCCTGCGCGTCGTCGATGCCCTGCTGGATCCGGTCGGTCAGATCGTCGACGTTCTCCATGATCTGCCAGACCACGAACCAGCCGATGAGACCGATCGCGACGAAGCCGCCGACGAACGTGGTCGTGGTGGCGAGCCCCTGGCTGAAGCCCCAGCGGCGCAGCCGCGCCACCGTCGGCTGGAGCAGCGCGGTGACCAGCAGGCCGACGGCGAAGGCGATGATGACGAGGCTGACGACGCTGATGACCTGCATCAGCACCCAGATCAGCCCGGCGAGGACCAGCAGCCGCCAGCCGACCTCGGCGGCGACCCGCATCCCCCACGGCACGACGCTGGCCGGCGCCCGCCGCGGCGGCGGGCCGGGGGGCCGCGCGGCGGCGGCCGGTTCGGCGGGCTCGGGTACGTCCACGGGGGCGGCGTCCGCGACGACGGGCCGCCCGGCGCCGGACTTCTCCGCGGCGGCAGCGGCGGCAGCGGCCCGGCGCCGCTCCGCCATCCGGCTGGCCCACTCGCCCACCCCGCCGAGCCAGTCCGTCATCTTCGACATAGCAGTCCTCACGCCGCCCACGGCCCCGCCGCAGTCCTCCGTCACCCGCTCCGACCGTACACGGCCCGTGCCTGCGGGCGCGGGCGCTCGACCAACTAGGACGTGCCGGACACGAGCGGCGGTTCCGTGCGCATGCGACGCACACGGGAAACGCCCCCGGCGGCGGGGCCGGGGGCGTTGGCGACAGGGCGGCGCGAGGCCGCGAGGCGCTCAGTACCAGCCGTTGGCCTGCCAGAACTCCCAGCCGCCGCAGGGGCTGCCGTAGCGGTCGTTCATGTAGTTCAGGCCCCACTCGATCTGCGTGGCCGGGTTGGTCTGCCAGTCGGCGCCGGCCGAGGCCATCTTCGAACCGGGCAGCGCCTGCATCAGCCCGTACGCGCCGGAGCTGGGGTTGGTGGCGGTGTAGTCCCAGCCGGACTCGTGGTCGACGATGTTGCTGAAGCACTGGTACTGGTCGGCCGGCACCATCTGCTGGGCCATGGCCTGCACTTCGGCGACGGAGTAGGACGACTGCGGCGCGAAGTCGCCCGCGTCGGCGGAGGTCGACTCGGCCTCGGCCGCTGCCGCCTCGGCGGCCTCGCGCTCCGCCTTGGCCGCGGCCTCCTCGGCCGCCTTGCGCTCGGCGGCCTCCTTCTTCTCCTCCGCGGCCTGGGCCGCGGACTTGCGCGCCGCCTCCTCGGCAGCCTTGCGGGCGTCCGTGTGTGCGGCGTCGGCCTGCGCGTCCGCCTGCTCCGTGAGCGAGGCGGTCTGCACCTGGGCCGTGGCGCCAGCGGGTACGTCGGCGAGGAGCGTCGCGTCGGCGGCGGTCGCCTCGACGTTGTCCGTCGAGTCGTCCTTCTCCGCGCCCGCGGCCACGCCGACGACAGCGCCGACGGAGGTGACCGCGGTGGCGGAGGCCACGGCGAAACCCCGGACCGAAATCCGGCTCACACAAAGTCCTTCCAGCGTCGTCCGCTTCGGTGACCTCGCGGACGCGTCTTGTGCCCCTGACACTGGCCTCCCCTTGTTCCGGACCGCCGACTGCGGCGGACCGACTGGCCACGGGAGGCGCGGACCCGGCAGCCCCCGCGTCCGCGGGGGCCGGTACAGCGCTCGGGCGGCGTACGGCGGCTCTGTTCAGTTGAGGCGTTCTGCACCGGGTCGGTGCGGGGCCGTACGCAGGGCCTGACGAGTCCCAGACTCTGCCGGAGACGGACGCCCGGACGCAATTCCCCGTCCAGTGGGAAAGCTCACATCGCGTTTGACCCTCGCCGTTGACGGAAACCCGTGCGCGGCACTGGGCGCAACAGCTAGGCTGCTGCGCCCAGTTCGCACGGGTGCGGAGAAGCACGGGAAGCAGTATCCCGCTATACCCGCCCGTCCTCCAGCATTTCGGTCACCAGCGCGGCGATCGGCGACCGCTCGGAGCGGTTGAGCGTCACGTGGGCGAAGAGCGGGTGCCCCTTCAGCTTCTCGACGACGGCCACCACGCCGTCGTAACGGCCGACGCGCAGATTGTCCCGCTGCGCCACGTCATGGGTGAGTACGACCCGGGAGTTCGTCCCGATCCGGGAGAGCACGGTCAGCAGCACGTTGCGCTCCAGCGACTGCGCCTCGTCCACGATGACGAACGCGTCGTGCAGCGAGCGGCCCCGGATGTGGGTCAGCGGCAGCACTTCGAGCATGCCGCGCGCGATGACCTCCTCGATCACCTCGCGCGAGGTGACCGCGGACAGGGTGTCGAAGACCGCCTGCGCCCACGGGCTCATCTTCTCGGCCTCGGTGCCGGGCAGATAGCCCAGCTCCTGGCCGCCGACCGCGTACAGCGGGCGGAAGACCATCACCTTCTGGTGCTGCCGGCGCTCCAGCACCGACTCCAGGCCCGCGCACAGCGCCAGCGCGGACTTGCCCGTACCGGCGCGCCCGCCCATGGAGACGATGCCGACGTCCTCGTCCACCAGCAGGTCCAGCGCGATCCGCTGCTCGGCGCTGCGGCCGTGGATCCCGAACACCTCCCGGTCGCCGCGCACCAGCCGCACCCGCCCGTCCGGCGTCACCCGGCCCAGCGCCCGGCCGCGCTCGGACTGCAGGACGAGCCCGGTGTGCACCGGCAGGTCGTCCGCCTCGGGCACCGAGACGACCTCCGCGGCGAACAGCTCGTCGACCTGCCCGCCGCTGAGCATCAGCTCGGACATCCCGGTCCAGCCGGAGTCCGTGATGGCCAGCTCCGCGCGGTACTCCTCGGCCGCCAGGCCGACGGACGACGCCTTGATGCGCAGCGGCAGGTCCTTGGACACGACGGTGACGTCCTGCCCCTCGGCCTGCAGGTTGCGCGCGACGGCCAGGATGCGGGAGTCGTTGTCGCCCAGCCGGCCGTGCTGGTTGAGGAGGGCGGCGGGGAGGACCCCGATGTCGCTGTGGTTCAGCTCCACCCGCAGGGTGCCGCCGAGGTCGCCCAGCGGGATCGGGGCGTCGAGCCGGCCGTACTTGACCCGGTACTCGTCGAGCTGGCGGAGCGCCTGGCGGGCGAAGTAGCCCAGCTCCGGATGGTGCCGCTTGGCCTCAAGTTCGGTGACCACCACGACGGGCAGCACCACCTCGTGTTCGTCGAACCGCGCCATGGCCCTGGGATCGGCCAGCAGGACGCTCGTGTCGAGGACATAGGTGCGCCGGTCAGGCTTCTTGCTGTTCACCACGGATGGACGAACCCCCTCGGATGAGGTCGGCACGCGACGGAGTCGCGGGGATCGGGCCGGGCGTCCGGCCCCGTGCGGCCACGCGGACGCGCAGGACCGGGCCCCGGCCCTCCGCGTCGTCCGTACGTGCGCCAGTGCGCTGTGCACGGGCCTCGTGATGCGGCGCGTGGTGCAAAGGGCCCTCCCGGGCGGGCGGTGCGGTGGACCGCCTGCTAGCACGGATATTCCCTCGCGGACCCCGGGACATGCAATGCCCGGGGCCGACGGGCCGTACCGGTGACTACCCGGTGAAGGGGGGTGAAAGGTGCGTCGAAGAGGTTTCAGCCGCCGAAGCGGCGGTGGCGGGCCGCGTAGTCGCGCAGGGCGCGCAGGAAGTCGACGCGGCGGAAGGCGGGCCAGAAGACCTCGCAGAAGTAGTACTCGGAGTGCGCCGACTGCCAGAGCATGAACCCGGACAGCCGCTGTTCGCCGCTGGTGCGGATCACCAGGTCGGGGTCGGGCTGGCCGCGGGTGTAGAGGTGCTCGGCGATGTCCTCCACCTCGACGGTCTCGGCCACGTCGGCGAGCGTACGGCCCTGGTCGGCGGCGTCGCCGAGCATCGAGCGGACGGCGTCGGCGATCTCCTGCCGGCCGCCGTAGGCGACGGCGACGTTGACCAGGACGGCGCCGCTGCCGGGCCCGGTGACCACGTCGTGGGTGCTCTCCTCCGCCTCCTTGAGCACCTGCCGGGTCTGCAGGGGCAGCAGGTCGAGGTTGCCGACGTGGTGCACCCGCGCGGCGCCGTCCGCGGCGACGGCGGCGACGGCCTCCTCGATGATGGCGAGCAGCGGGTTCAGCTCGGGCTCCGGCCGGTCCAGGTTGTCGGTGGACAGCAGCCAGAGGGTGAGCACCTCCACGTCGGTCTCGCGGCACCAGCGGATGAGTTCGTGGATCTTCTCCGCCCCCGCCTGGTGGCCCTGCTCGGTGGTGCCGCCCGCGGCACGCGCCCAGCGACGGTTGCCGTCCAGGATGACGCCGACGTGCTTGGGCACGCGGGCCGGGTCGAGGCGACGCTCCAGGCGCCTCTCGTATACGCGATACACGATGCCGCGCCAGGTCATCCCGCGTTCAGCCCTTCCGTCGCACGATCGGAGTACCCCCCGGAAGGCGCCACAGTACTGCCCGTTGTGCCACAGTCCTGTCACAGGGGCGCACCGGGTTCGTGATAGGCAGGTTTTGTGAACAGTCTCTTGCCTTACCTGCCAGCAGACACCCGCTACGACGCGATGACCTACCGCCGGACGGGTCGCAGCGGCCTGAAGCTCCCGGAGATCTCCCTCGGCCTCTGGCACAACTTCGGCGACGACCGGTCGCTTACGTCGCAGCGCGCCATCCTGCGGCGCGCGTTCGACCTCGGCGTGACCCACTTCGACCTGGCGAACAACTACGGCCCGCCGCCCGGCTCCGCGGAGGAGAACTTCGGCCGGCTCTTCGCCGACGACTTCCGCCCGTACCGCGACGAGCTGGTGCTGTCGACCAAGGCCGGCTACCTGATGCAGCCCGGGCCGTACGGCGAGTGGGGCTCGCGCAAGTACCTGCTGTCGTCGCTGGACGCCTCGCTGCGCCGCATGGGCGTGGAGTACGTCGACATCTTCTACTCCCACCGCTACGACCCGGACACCCCGCTGGAGGAGACGATGGGCGCCCTGGCGTCCGCCGTGCAGCAGGGCAAGGCGCTGTACGTCGGCGTCTCCTCGTACACCGCGGAGCAGACGCGCGCGGCCGCCGCGCTGCTGCGGGAGATGGGCGTACGGCCGCTGATCCACCAGCCCTCGTACTCGATGATCAACCGCTGGACCGAGGACGACGAGCTGCTCGACACCCTGGAGGCCGAGGGCATGGGCTGCATCTCCTTCGCGCCGCTGGCGCAGGGGATGCTGACCGACAAGTACCTGAACGGCATCCCGGCGGGGTCGCGGGCCGCGCAGAACAAGTCGCTCGACCCGAAGCTGCTGACGGAGGAGGTCGTACGGCGGCTGCGCGGGCTGAACGAGATCGCGGAGCGGCGCGGGCAGTCGCTGGCGCAGCTGGCGCTGGGCTGGGTGCTGCGGGACCCGCGGATGACGTCGGCGCTCATCGGCGCGTCGAGCGTGGCGCAGCTGGAGGCGAACGTCGCGGCGCTCGGCGCGCCGGAGCTGACGGCGGACGAGCTGGCGGAGATCGACGGCTTCGCGAAGACGACGAGCGGGGTCAACATCTGGGCCGGACGCGGCTGAGCGGCCGCGCCGGGCGCGCCCCCGCCCCCGTTCCGGCGGGGCCGGGGCGGCGGCCCGGGGCAGAGAAAAACGGGCCGGTCCGTGGGGGGGATACGGACCGGCCCGAGGGGGGGAGTTCCACCATAACCCAGGGTGAGGGGTGCTCAGTACCGGAACGGACGGCTCACCTCGAAATGTGCTCACCCGGTGACGGTACGTATACGAACTCCGCTGCGATCACGTCACCCGCACGGGGCCGTCCGAGGGCCACGGGAGGGGTTCGGGGGGCGTACGGGGCGGGTGCGCAGCCCCGGCCCGCGCTGCTCAGCCGGCCGCGAGCCCTCCGACGACGAGCCCGGCGAAGGCCCCGACGATCATGAACGGGCCGAACGCGATGCCCGTCTTCCGGCCCACCCTGCGGGCCGCCAGCAGGGTGACCGCGTACCCCGCACCCAGCAGCAACCCGAAGAACGAGCCGGTGAACAGGACGTCCCAGCCGTACCAGCCGAGCGCGACGCCCAGCACGAGCGCCAGCTTCACGTCCCCGAAGCCCATGGCGGCGGGGTTCACGAAGAAGAGCAGGAAGTAGACGGCCCCCAGCGTGATACCGCCCAGAAGGGCGCGTGTCCACGATCCCGCGCCCCCTACGAGCGCCGCACCCCCCAGCAGCACCACGGCCGCCCCCGCGAGGGGCAGCGTCAGCACGTCCGGGAGGCGCCGCACCGCCCGGTCGACGGCGAAGAGCAGCACCCCGAACGGGGCGAGCAGCAGCCAGACGGCCGTCTCGGGCTCGGCGCCGGCGGCGCCGGCGAGCGCGGCGCACGCGACGGCGGTCGCGGCCGCCGGCAGCAGGGTGCCCGGACCGTACGGGTCGCCCCCGCACTCCGTACACGCCGCCGGGCCCGCCCAGCCGCGGAGCGGGTGCTCCTGCGGGCAGCGGTCGCGCCAGGGCTCGTCGGCCGCCACGGAGAGCCGGTAGGCGGCCCGCGGCAGCAGGGCCCCGGCGCCGGCGCCGTAGCCGGCGGCGAGGACGACGAGGAGGACGGCGAGCACGGAGGTGAGCCTAACGGCGCGCCGGCGCCCCGGGCAGGGGCGGGGCGGGCACTGCGGGGCGGGGACTGGCGGGCGGAGACGGCGGGGCGGAGACGGCGGGGCGGAGACGGCGGGGCGGGGACGGCACGGCGGGGCGGTACGGTGGCGGCCCGGTGCCCGGGGACCCCGCGGGGTCCGGCTCCGGGCGCGTAGCCACGCCACGGGGAGCTGCCCGCCATGCCCGACCGGCCCGACTGGCCCGACGGACCCGCCACGCTCACCGTCGGCAGCGACCCGGCGCCGCTGCCGCTGGAGGTGGCGTCCTCCTTCGCCCGCCGCAGCCGCGGCCTCCTCGGCCGCGACGGCCTGGCCGGCGCCCTCCTCCTCACCCCCGCCCAGGGCGTGCACACCCTCGGCATGCGCTTCGCCATCGACGTCGCCTACCTCGACCGCGGGCTGGCGGTCCTGGCCGTACGCACCATGCGCCCCGGCCGCGTCGGCCGCCCCCGGCTGCGCGCCCGGCACGTGCTGGAGGCGGAGGCCGGCGCGTTCGCCCGCTGGGGCGTGCGGCCCGGGGTGCGCCTCGCCGTCGGCGCCGCACCGGCGGCGGAGACGGACGCGAGCTGACGGGAGCGGGCTGACGGCAGCGGGCCGCGCCGGGCGGCAGGCGGGCCGGGAGGCGGGGCCGTCAGAGGCGATCGCTACGATCGAAAACGACCGTGATCGTGGGCCGGGCGGCCGGGCCGCCCGGCCGTCGCGCGGAGGACGTACAGACGTACAGGGGGCACCACCGTGGGCATATTCGGCCGCAAGCCGCGCCGCGACGCGCGGGACACCACGCGCGACGCCTCGTTCGAGTTCTTCTCCGAGGACGAGGGCGCCCGCTTCCGCGCCGGTGTCCACGCGGCGTTCGCCGAGCAGGGGTTGGAGGTGACGGTCGGCGCGGACGCCGTGACCGACAGCTCCGGCCGGCAGTTCGGCCTGGGCAACCTGGCGGCGGTCTGCCACAACGACTCCCGCGGCCCGCGCGTCTGGCCCGAGCTGACCCGCCGCCACATCGGCATCATGCTGCGGGCCATGGACGGCCCGTCGGTGCTGGACACCATGCCGGCCGAGAAGTTCCGCGCCCAGCTCTACCCGCGGCTGCTGCCGGACGAGATGGCCGGGTCCGACGGCTTCGACTACGCGCGCCCGCTCGCCGAGGGGCTGCGCGAGGTCCTCGCGCTCGACCTCCCGGAGAGCGTCATGGTCCTCCCCCGCTCCTCGCTGGAGCACTTCGGCGACGTCCCCGCGCTGCGCGAGCGGGCGCTGGACAACCTGCGCAGGCTGCCGGTCGAGTCGCACGAGACGGTCGAGCAGGAGAAGGGCGCCGGCGTCGACGTCGTCATGGGCGAGTCGATGTTCACGGCGAGCCGGGTGCTGACGCTGAACGAACTGGTCCCCCGGGTCACCGGCCGCGGCCTGAGCACCGACGGCGCGCTGGTGGCGATGCCGTTCCGGCACCAGCTCGCGTTCCACGCGATACGCGACCGGCACGTGATCGCGGGCCTCAACACCCTCGCGCAGTTCGCCGCGGCCGGCTTCGAGGAGGGGGTCGGGCGGATCACGCCGGACGTCTACTGGTGGCGCGCCGGTGCGCTGACCCGCCTCAGCACGCTGGCGGAGGACGGCATCAAGATCACGGTGGACGGGGAGTTCCAGGCGGTGCTGGAGCGGCTCATCGAGGGCTGACCCGGTCGGCCGGCAGGACCCCGGCAGGCCCCCGGGCGGGGCCCCGGGGATTGCTCCGCGGTGGACCTCCGGTGACCCGCGTGCCAACGCCCCGCGACGTGCTCCGGGGCGCCCTGGCACGCGCGCGTGCAACGTGCCACGGTGGTGGAGCCGTAGAGTCGGCGGAAGCCTGCGCAGGGAGCCGAAGGAAGCAGCCATGGGCGACTGGTGGTCCATCGAGGTGTTCGATGCGCACTCCTCCGCACTGCGGTGGAAGGACGCGTACGAGTACGCGCTCGCCGAGTCGGCGATCAGCAACCGGGCGTCGAGGTGGGAGTGGCACGTGCACTCCCGCGGGATCGTCTTCGAGATCGCGTTCCGGGAGGAGGGCGACGGGGAGGCGTGGCGGCGGCTCCCCGGCGTACGGGCGGCCTTCGACGCCGTGCCCGACCCGGTGGCCGGCGTCGTCGTCCGGCACGGGCCGGGCGTCGGCTCCGGCTGCTGCGGGCACCGCCGCCCCGCACAGGCCGAAGGCGGTCCCGCAGACCGGTAGGCGCGGGCGCGCCCGCGGGAAGGTGCGGGAACTAAGTGCCGGTCCGCGTCGTCATTCGTTTCAAGGCCATGTGCCCGCAATGGGCGGCCTTGGGCGCGTCGTGGTCCGGCGCGCGGTACGTGACCATACGGCGGGAGACCGATGAGCACCGAGCACAGCCCTGACGGCCTGGAATGGCGAAGGAGCAGCTACAGCGGCGGGGCCGGGGCCAAGTGCGTGGAGGTCGCCGCGGGGGACGGGGTGGTGCACGTGCGGGACTCCAAGACGCCGCGGGGGCCGGTGCTGACGTTCACGCCGGAGGCGTGGGCGGCGTTCACGGCCTACGCCTGCCGCACGCCGGGGACGGCGCGGAGGTTCTGAGCCGGGGGCGCCGGGTGCCGACGGGCGTCCGGGTCACTGCCCCCGGGGGAAGCTCACTTCCACCCGGCGGTTCTTCTTGCGGCCGGCCTCGGTGGAGTTGTCGGCGATGGGGTAGTCCTCGCTGTAGCCGCGGACGACGTAGGTGATCTCGCCGGACCGCAGGGTGTTGGTCAGCTCCTGGTGAACGGCGTTGGCGCGGTTCTTGGAGAGGGTGACGCCGTGCTCGTACGACCCGAGGTCGTCGGTGAAGCCGAAGACGCGCACGGTGTCGGGGTCGTTCTGCTCGATCTCGTCGGCGATGACGGCGATCCGGGACCGCGCCTCGCCGGTGAGCCGGGCGCTGTCCTTGGGAAAGAGCACCTCGGCCTGCAGGGCGATGGTGATGGTCGAGTTGGAGTCGGACCGCCGTTCCTCGCCGCCCTGGGTCTCGACGACGGAGACGATGTCGAGCACCTTGGGGTCGGCGAGGGTGGCGCCGTCCTCCAGCCGGAGGTCGGGGTCGTTCGCGTCGGTCTCGACGGGGGGCGGTGCGGAGGTGCTGGTGCCGGGCGGGGAGGACGGGACGGGTGGGTCGTCCTGCGCGGGGAGGGCCTGTGCCACGCCGGGGGCGGCGACGAGGAAGGAGGCGAGGGCGAGCGCGGTGGCTGTGCGGGAGGGCATCGCGGTGCTCACCTCATTCGGAGATCTCTAGGGTGGCGGGCGGGAACGAGGGCAGTTGGAACTCGACCTCGGTGACGTCGTCCGGCGGGGCGGGGAACTGGATGTAGACGGTGAGGCTCTCGCCGGCGTCGATGCTCGCGATGCCGGACGTGCACAGGCAGCGCATCTCGGTGTCCCGCAGGGCGTAGTAGCGCTTCTTGCCGTCCGGGTCCACGAACGTCGCGCCCATGAGGGACGACTTGTCCGCCCCCTCCTCCCGGCCAGAGAAGTCCTGGATGTGCAGGAAGTCCTCGGCGCCGGTGTTCTCCAGTTCGCCGTTGAGCGTGACGAACCCGCCCCCGTCCCGCTTCAGCTCCAGCACCCGGAGGACGATGTCCTCCTTGTTCTTCACCTCGGCGATGGGCTCCGACGGGATCTCCTCGTCCTCGTCCTGCCGGCCGTCGCCCTTGCCGTCGGAGTCCGCGCCGCCCGACGCCTCGGAGGACTCGGACGGCTTGTCCCCGCTGTCGCCGTCGTCGCCGCCTCCGCAGCCGGCGGCGGTGAGCGCCAGCCCCGCGGCCAGCGCCACGGCGGCGACCGCTCTGCGCGCCCTGCTCGTGCCCCACATGCTCATTGCCAGGTTCCTTCGCAGTTCAGTCGACGAGACGTACGGAGAAGAGGTCGTCGGGGTCGGGAAGGAGGTCGATGTCGTCGGGGTCGATGGACCAGTCGCGTCCGTCGCAGTCGAGTTCCAGGGGCGGCGGCTTGTCCCGGTCCTCGCCCTCGTCCCCGCCGTTGCCTCCGCCGTTGTCCTCGGGCTCCTCCAGGTCGCAGCGGGATTCGAGGACCGCCGTCGCGGTGGCCTCGGAGCGTTTGCTCTCCGTTCCCGGTACGAGCGTGTCGCCCACGGCCTCCCGGTTGCGTACGGTCACGGTGAAGCCGTCGTCCGGGTCGTACACACGGTCGCACACGGTCGTGTCCGCGTTGTTCCTGGCGGCGAAGTCCTGCGCCGCGGCGCAGGCGGACCCGTACTCGAAACCCTCGCCGCCGATGAGGTCGTCCCACGAGGACGGGTCCCGGAGTGTGTCGAGCAGCCCGTCCGACAACTGCTCGCGGGCGTCGTGGGCGGCGGCGAGCGCCGCGGCGTCGGCCGCGCCCTGCGCGTCGTTGCGGTTCGCCGCGGCCTGGCCGACGGCGAAGTAGGCGACGGCGAGAAACAACAGGCCCGCGATCGCGGTGATGTAAAGGGGAAACGCCTGACCGGAGTCATCGCTCAGCCGATCTTTCCGATCTGGTCCTGAATCTTGCCGAGAATCAGTTCCCCCAGGCCCGACTGGATCAGCACCAGCACGATCACCACTGCCACCGCGATGATTCCCAGATACTCCACCGCCGTCTGCCCCCGATCGCGCTCGCGCCCGCGGCGCAGCCGCTGCGTCGCGGCCAGGGACCTCAGCAGCACGTCGTTGGGTTTCCACATGCGGTCTACCTCCGGAGTCGGACAGCGCGGCCGTTGCCGTCGGTCCGTCAAGCCAATTGTGTTCCGTAACAGCGGACTTGGCGTCAGGAACGGCCATTTTCCGTCCTCCCCCTCGCCGGCCGCGTTACACCCTGCGGCGGCAGGCCGCCGCCGGCGGCCTCCGTGCGCAGCGTAACCGGCCGCTCGCCGACTGTCCCACACACCCGTGCGCATGCGAAGAGTGCGGTGCGGAATACCCCGGGATGTCCCGTCCTGCCGGGCGGTGTCGGCCGGTCCGGGTACGGTCGCCGCATGACGAGACTTGCCACCGTGTTCATCCCCCAGTTCCCGCCCGAGCAGCTTCGTCCCGTGGCCCGGGCCGCCGACGAGGCCGGGATCGACGAGTTGTGGGTGTGGGAGGACTGCTTCTACGAGAGCGGGGTCGCCACCGCCGCCGCCGCGCTCGCCTGGACCGAGCGGGTGCACGTCGCCATCGGGATCCTGCCCGTGCCGCTGCGGAACGTCGCGCTGGTCGCCATGGAGGCCGCCACCCTGCACCGGCTGTTCCCCGGCCGGGTGACGCTCGGCGTCGGGCACGGGGTGCAGTCGTGGATGGGGCAGGCCGGGGCGCGGGTCGCGTCGCCGTTGACGCTGCTGCGCGAGCACCTCGACGCGCTGCGCGCGCTGTTCGCCGGCGAGCGCGTCACCGTCGACGGGCGGTACGTCAAGCTGGACGGCGTCGAGCTGGCCTGGCCGCCCGCGGAGGCGCCGCCGGTGTTCTCCGGTGGTACGGGGCCCAAGACGCTGCGGCTCACCGGGGAGTCGGCCGACGGGACGATCCTCGCCGGGGGCGCCTCGCCCGAGGTGGTGCGGGAGGCCGCCGAGACGGTACGGGCCGGGCGGGCGGCCGCCGGGCGCGGCGGTGAGCATCCGCTCGTCGCCTCGATCCTCGTCGCCACGGGCCCGGATGCCGAGCGGCGGCTGGCCGAGGACGCCCGCCGGATGGACTGGGACCCGGCCGCGGAGGCTCATGTCGCCGGGGACGCGGCGGCGGTGGCGGCCGCGGTGGACCGCTGGGCGGCGGCCGGGGCGACGACGGTGGTGCTGCAGCCGACCGCCGACGAGCCGGACCCGGTGGCGTTCGTGCGGTGGGTGGCGGAGGAGGTGCGGCCGCTGGTGTCGTAGCACCGCCCCCCGGCCCGGTGGCGGCGGCGCCCCGTCCGCCGCGCCGCCGCATCCGGTCTGCGCCGTCCACGACGTCCGCGCCCGTCCCGGCGGCTCCGCACGCACAGCGCCTCAGTCCGTCAGGATGCCGAACTCCGAGCCCGACCCCAGGTACACCGCCGTCACCAGCAGGATGATCGTCGCCGGCACCATCAGGCTGGTGATCAGCAGGGTGGCCTTCGGGATGGCGCGGGAGGCGCGGCGGCGGGCGTTCTGGGCGTCCGTGCGCCGCTGGTCCGTGGCGATCTGTATGAGCGTCTCGACGATCGGCGCGCCCAGGTCCTCGCCCTGCTGGAGGGCGGTGACGAACTGGGCGACCTGCTCGGAGTCGTTGCGGCGGCGCAGCTCCTCGAACGCCTGGCGGCGGGAGACGCCCATGTCCATCTGGCGCAGGGTGATGCGCAGTTCGTCCGCCCAGGGGCCCGAGTAGCGCTCGCTGACGCGGTCCAGCGCCTGCCGGAAGCCGAGGCCCGCGCTGACGACCACGGCGAGCACGTCGAGGAAGTCGGGCAGCGTGCGCTCGATGACGTCGCGCCGCTTGCGTACGGCCGCCCAGATGCCGACCTCCGCCCAGCCGTAGCCGAACGCGGCCAGCACCAGGGCGCCGACCCACTGGCCGGAGGAGAGCAGGGTGAGGGCGCCGCCGTAGCCGATGGCGGCGTAGACGGCGCGGCGGGCGGCGTAGCGGTCGATCGTCAGACCACCGGGGTTGCCGGCGCGGTCGATCTTGCGGCGCTTGCTCTCCACCGCCCGCCGGCCCATCAGCTTCAGCACCAGCGGCGCGAACCGCATCCCGAGCCGGTCGATGAGCGAGCCGACGGGGCCGGTGCGGGTGGCGCCGACCTCCAGGGCCACCTGCAGGTCGGTGGGAAGCTTGACCTCGGCGCGGTAGACGCGGATGCCGGTGAGGACGCCGAAGACGGCGAGGCCGGCGGCGGCGGCGAGGAGGAGGCCGGCGGTTCCGTAGTCCATGTGCGTCCCGGCCCCTCAGATGTCGATCTTCGCGAGCCGGCGGATGAGCAGGATGGCCAGCGCGTACAGCCCGACTGCCACCAGCACCGCGCCCTGGCCGAGCGGCGAGGAGCCCATGCGCTCGATGGAGCCGGGCATCACCCGGTCGGTCAGCAGCAGGGTGCCGATGCCCATGACGGGCACCGTGTACGCGGTGAGGGTGACCTGCGACAGCTGGGTGCGCACCTCGCGGCGGGTCTCCTTGCGGTCGTTGAGGGTGCCGGTGAGGTTCCGCAGGGAGGCGACGACCTGGCCGCCGGCCTTGTTGGAGAGCACCAGGGTGGAGACGAGCACGGACAGCTCGCGCGACGGCAGCCGCGCGGCGAGGTCGCCGAGGGCGTCGTCGAGCGGTACGCCGACGGCGAGCTGGTCGGTGACCTTGGTCAGCTCCTCGCCGGCCGGCGCCTCCAGCTCCTCGGCGGCGAGGCCGAGCGCGGTGCGCAGGGCGAGGCCGGCCTGGGTGGCGTTGGCGAGGATGCGGGAGAGGTCGGGCAGCTGGTTGATGAACGCCTCGATGCGTTTCTGCCGCTGCCAGTTGAGGAAGGCGTGCGCGCACCACACCCCGATGAGCCCCGCGATCGGCCCGAAGAACGCGGCGAACAGGGCGTCGGCGAGCAGCCACAGCCCCGCGACGCCGGACACCACGTACACGGTGAACTCGCCCGGGGTGACGTCCAGCCCGGTGGTCGCGATGCGCCGCTCCAGGTACCGGCCGATCCGCGTCGGCCGCACCCGCCGGTCGACCTCCGCGAACCGGCGCCGGGGGCGGCGGTCGCCGGCGTCGGAGAGCCGGTCGAGCAGTTCGGCGCGGCGGGCGCGCCCGGAGGCGTAGACGGCGACCCCGCACACGGCGAGCGTGCCGGCGAGCAGCGACAGGCCGACGACGAGCGCGAACAGCTGCTGGCGGTCCATCACCTCGCCTCCCGCGTCTGCAGATGCCGCTCCGACGGCGCCACCCCGAACGCCGGCGGCACGGACTCGCCGGCGTAGAAGAGGCGGTCGCCGGTGCGCCGCGGCAGCGGCGAGAACTCGAACCGGCCGCGCACGATGCGGTCCGAGCTGATCGGCAGGGCGCGGAAGCGGCAGACGGACACCAGCTGGTAGACCTCCCGGCCGCGGGACGACAGCATGACGATCTCGTCGATCTTCCGGGTGCCGTCGGTGTGCCGCGCGAGCTGCACGATCACGTCGACGGCGGAGTTGATCTGGTCGCGCAGCGCCTCGAACGGCACCTCGACGTCCGACATCGACGCCAGCGTCTGCAGCCGCATCAGCGCGTCCTCGGCGGAGTTGGCGTGCACGGTGGCCAGCGACCCGTCGTGGCCGGTGGACATGGCCTGCAGCATGTCGAGCGTCTCGCCGCCGCGGACCTCGCCGACGATGATGCGGTCGGGGCGCATGCGCAGCGAGTTCCGTACGAGGTCGCGGATGGTGATCCGACCCTTGCCCTCGACGTTCGGCGGGCGCGACTCCAGCCGGATGACGTGCGACTGCTGCAGCTGCAGCTCGGCGGCGTCCTCGACGGTGATGATCCGCTCGTGCTCGGGGATGAGCCCGGACAGCGAGTTCAGCAGGGTCGTCTTCCCGGCGCCCGTGGCGCCGGAGACGATGACGTTGAACTTCGCCCGGACCAGTCCGGAGAGCAGCAGCAGCATGTGCTCGTCGAGGGTGCCGAGCCCGATCAGCTCGGCCATGGTGTACGCGCGCGGGAAGCGGCGGATCGTCAGCGTCGGCCCGGTCAGCGACAGCGGCGGGATGATGACGTTGACGCGCTCGCCGGTCGGCAGCCGGGCGTCGACCATCGGTGTCGACTCGTCGACGCGGCGGTTGACGGTGGAGACGATGCGTTCGATGGTCTGCATCAGCTGCTCGTCGGAGGCGAAGCGCAGCGGCAGCTGCTCGACCCGGCCGGCGCGCTCGACGTAGATGCGGTCGGGGCCGTTGACCATGATCTCGGTGACGCTCGGGTCCTCCAGCAGCGGCTCCAGGATGCCGAGGCCCAGCGCCTCGTCCACGACGCGGCGGATGAGCTGCCCGCGCTCGGCGGTGGAGAGCACCGGGCCCTCGCGGCTGAGGATGTGGCCGAGTACCCGCTCCAGCCGGGCGCGCCGCTCGGCGGGCGACAGCGCCGACATCTCGGCGAGGTCGATCTCCTCCAGCAGCTTGGCGCGGTAGGTGGGGACGAGGGTCTCGCCGTGGCCTTCGGCGGAGTGGTCGGGGGTGGTGATACGGGCCCGGAGGCTCATCGTCAGTCCTCCCCCCGCGGCATGGTCGAGCTGCGCTCCACCGAGCCGAAGTTGTCGACGCCGGGGATGACGGACGGGATCTCGACGGTGGCGGTGACGGTCACCTCGTCGTCGCCGCCGGAGACCGCGAAGCCGGCGTCCAGCCAGTCGCTGATCGACGCGGACCCGGCGGCGCCGGCGGACGAGGGCGGGTCGTCCAGGGACTCCATCCGCGCGGCGGCGCGGGCGGCGGTGCCGGCCTGCGAGGCGGTGTACGCGGCGAGGCCCAGTTGCACGGCGGCGAGCGCGATGAAGATGAGCACGGGCAGGAAGCCGATGTACTCGACGGCGACGGACCCCCGGTCCCCCCGCCGGGACGGCGAGCCCGGTGTGCCACCGGCCGCCGGTACACCGGGCTCGGCGCGGTGCGTCCTCGTACGGGGTCTGCTGCGCACCCTCAGCCTCCCTCGTCCGTCGCGCCGGCGGTGCCGCTGACCGTGAACGGGAAGTCCACGCCGCCGGGGAAGAGGACCGGCACCTTCAGGTCGACGGTGGCGGTGGTGACGCCGTTCGACGAGCTGACCGACACCGAGGCGTCCCAGGCGTCCGGCAGGTCCTCCTCCGCCGCGGCGGCTGCCTCGTCGGCGGAGCCGCCGACGGCGGCGGCGCGGGCGGCCATGTCGGCGGCGTTGCCGGCGAGCGAGTAGGTGTAGCCGACGAGGACGAACTGCCAGACGACGACGAGGACCAGAGCGATCAGCGGCAGCATGCCGGCGAACTCCACCGACACCTGCCCCCGGTCCCCCCAGCGCCGCCCGCGGCGGCCGGGCGCGGAGCCCGGCGCCGCGCCCGGAGCCCCGCCCGGAGCCCCGCCCGGACCGGGCGCCGGCGCACCCGGACCGCCCGGCGCGCCGGGCGGCAGCGCGGGCCTGTCGTCGGGCGGCGTGACCTGCGGGGCCGGGCCGCCGCCGCGCACGCCCGCGGCTCCGGCGCCCGGACCGGCGCCCGCGCTCAGCGCCCGCTGCGCTCCGCCGCCGTGCGCCCCCGGGCCGCCGGGGCCACCCGGGCCGCCGGGGCCACCCGGACCCGCCTGGTCCGGCACCGTCGTCAGCCCCAGCTCCCCCGCCACCGCCCACAGCGCCTGCCGCACCGTCGACTTCTGCTCCAGGTCCTGCAGCCGCCCCGCGTCCACCAGCGGCTGCAGTTCCTTGAACGCCGCCGGCACCGACGTCCGCGCCACCGTCGTCCCGGTGGCCCGGGCGATGATCGACGGCTGGATCTCGGTGTTCCGGGTGAGCCGGTTGACCAGCACGACGGTGTCCTCCGCCTTGCGGATCTGCAGCCGGTCCCACAGCCGCAGCATGCGCTTCGCGCCGCGTACGGAGATCACGTCGGGCGTCGTCACGAGCAGCGCGACGTCGGCGAGTTCGACGGCGGCGGCGTTCGGGGTGGTCACCTGGCTGCCGCAGTCGAGGACCACCACGTCGTAGCGCGACCTGAGCGCGCTCAGCGTCTGCCGCGCGGCCCGGTCGTCGACGTCCTCGCCGCGCTCGCCCTCGGAGGGGGCCAGCAGCAGGCCGAGGCCGGTGTGGTGGGTGAAGACGGCGTCCTGCAGCACGCGCGGCGAGATGTCCTTGATGCCCGCCAGGTCCGCGACCGAGCGGCGGAACTGCACGTCCAGGTACGACGCGACGTCGCCGGACTGCAGGTCCAGGTCGGCCAGCGCGACGTGCCGGCCGGCGGCCCGCGCGGCGAGCGCGAGCTGCACCGCCGCGACGGTGGCGCCGACGCCGCCCTTCGCGCCGCTGACGGTGACCAGGGTGCCGCCGGGCCCGCCGAACGCCTCGGGGCCGGTCGCGGCGCCGAGGTGGCGCCGGACGCCGCCGCTCCACTGCGCGGCGGCCTGCACCCGGGCGGCCAGCTCCTCGTACGCCAGCGGCAGCCCGACGACGCCGCGGGCGCCGGCGTCCATGGCGGCGGAGTAGCCGGCGGGCGAGGTGTCGGCGGTGACGAGGACCGTGCCCACGGCGGGGAAGCGCAGGGCGACGTCGCGGATCAGCTCCAGCGCGGGCACCGGCCCGATCCGCTCGTGGACGAGGAGCACCTCGGGCAGCTCGGCCACGCCGGTGCCGGCGAGCGTCGCGAGGTGGTCGAGGAGCGCGACGGAGTCGCCGATCGGCGCGGCGGCCTCGGCGTCGGGCAGCTGGTGGAGCAGCGAGACGGTGGCGCGGGCGGCGTCGGGGTCGGCGATGGCGGCCTGGATGCGTACGGTCACGGTCGCCGGCCCCCCTCCGCGGCGTACGCCCGGAGGGCGGGCCTGCGCCGCCTGCGGGTGCGGATGCGGATGGTCATGTGCGGCCCCTCACCGGTCCTCGTCGAGGGTGTACGTGCGGTCCTCGGGAGCGATGTCCGTCTCCTCCTCGCCCGGGGCGACGAGGGCGAGGCGCACATGGGTGGCAAAGGACTCCGCGTACGCCACGCGCTGCGCGTCGGAGGTGCCGAGGGCGAAGGTGATCGGCACGGCCTCGCCCTCGTCGGCGCGGGGGTCGTCGTCGCCGGTGCGCTCGATCGGGGTCAGCTCGCCGACGTCGATGACGCGGGCGCCCGCGACGATCACCTGCGAGACGGGCTTGTCGCCGTCGCCCTGGGCGTCGAAGGTGGCGAAGATGTTGACCCGGGCGCCCGGCGTGATCTTTCCGGCGACGCCGGTGGAGGCGTCGATCATGATGGCGATCTCCTGCTGCCCGGGCTCCAGTTCGGGGCGGCCGCTGACCATGTCGCTCTGCAGCAGCGAGCCCCGCTTCAGCGGCGTGAGCGCGACCTTGCCGGCCAGCTCGTCCGGGTCGGTGACCGCGGTGTCGGGCAGCCAGCGCTCCGGCATGGTCGTCTTCTCGTACTGGTCAGGACCCAGCGGCTCGTACGCCTCGACGTCGGCGGTGAGCCGGTAGGCGGTGGCCTCGTCGCCGACCTTGGACTCCACGTCGCTGACGAACGCCAGCACGCCGGCGAACGCGCCGAGTGCGACGAGGACCGACAGCAGGACGAGGATGATGCCGCGACGCTGGCGTGAGTTCATCGACGGGACCTCAACGGTTGTTCTCGGGGGGTGACGGTATCGCCGCGCCGACGGCGGGCCGGTGCGCCGGCTGCGGCACCGGCTGCGGTACGGGCTGCGCCGGCAGGGGCTGCGCCGGTACGGCCTGCGGCGGCGCGGGTGAGGGGGCGGCCGGCCCCGGCGGCACCGGGGTGGCGCACAGCAGGCACCGGTCGCCGATGATCTCCAGCCCGCACCACGGGCAGCGCGCCCGCTGCACCGACGCCACCAGCCGGCTCAGCACCAGCGGGTCGGTGATCCCGGCGGCGAACTCGCACACCTTCTCCGTCGCCCACCACGGCGCGGACGCCGCGGGCAGCGGCGCCTCCTCCACCGTCTGCACCCGCCAGCCGGCGGCCAGTTCGCCGGTGACCCAGGCCGCGTCGAGCCGCCCGGAGGCGTGCACGAGCCCGGTGACGAAGTCCGGGCCCGGTGGCACGGGGTCGCGGCCGACCCGTACGAGCCGGGGCCGCGGCGCGGCGAGCACGGCGAACTGCGTGCCGGGAACCCAGGAGCGGGCATGCGCGCCGAGCGTCACCGGCACCCGGTCCAGCTTGGCGACGCTGCCGAGCACGGCGCCGGCGTGGACGTAGTGCGTGAGCAGCCGGGCGGCGGTGGCGAGCACCCCGGCGCCGACGTCGGCGGTGGCGAGCTGGAGCAGCTGGCGGGCGATGACGGCGACGGCGAGCGGCGGTAAGGGCAGCGGGATCAGCGCCATGCGGTCGCTCTCCAGCACGGACCGCACGGTGTGCAGCCGGCGGACCACGGCGGCGGGGGCGGCGGCGGGGTGGAGCACGACGAGGAAGCCGTGCTGCTCCAGCACGGCCGACACCTCGGCCAGCGCCTCTTCCAGGGGCTGCTCCCGCGGGTGGCGCAGCGCCGTCACCGCGGGGCCGGGGTGGCCGGGCGGGGCCGGCCGGCCGGGCGGCCCGTGGCGGCCGGGGGCGAGGAGCACGAGGTCGGGGCTGGTGACTGCGATGGCTGTTGGCACGTCGGGCGTCCCCCCACCGGTCTCAGACACGCTCTGAGCACCATAACCGCGACGTGGACTGCGGAAACACCTTTTGTGCAAAGAGGGTTGGGGTGCCCGGGCGGCGGTCGGGGCGGGGCGGAGGGGGCCGTTCGCGGCGCCGCGGCCGTACCGGAAGTCTTGACACCGCGATTGGTCTGGACCAAGTTGTGCGGCGCAGCCTGCACGCCCCCGTTCCTCACCCGCTCCCCCCTTCCGACGGAGGCCCCCGTGTTCCGAGCACGCAGACCCAGCCGATCCGGCAGACCCCGCACCGCGCGCACCTCCTTCCGCCGCCTCGCCGTCGCCGCGGCCGGCGGGCTGCTCGCCGCCCTCCTCGGCACCCCGGTGGCCGCGGGCGCCGAGCCCAACCTCGTCCAGAACCCCGGCTTCGAGTCCGGCCTCAGCGGCTGGACCTGCTCCGGCGCCACCGGCACCACCGTCGGGACCCCCGTGCACAGCGGCGCCGCCGCGCTGCGCGCCGCCCCGGCCGGCCAGGACCACGCCCGCTGCACGCAGACGGTCGCCGTCCAGCCCGACTCCGCGTACGAGCTGAGCGGCTGGGTGGAGGGCTCGTACGTCTACCTGGGCGCCACCGGCACCGGCACCACCGACGTCTCCACCTGGACCTCCGGGGCGTCCGCGTACACCCGGCTGGACACCTCCTTCACCACCGGCCCGGACACCACCTCGGTGACGGTCTACACCCACGGCTGGTACGGCCAGCCCGCCTACCACGCCGACGACATCACCCTCACCGGCCCCGGCGGCGACCCCGGCACCGTCCCCGCCGCGCCCGCTCGACTGGACGTCACCGGCACCGCCGCCCGCTCCGTCTCGCTGGGCTGGTCCCCCGTCACCGGCGCGACCGGCTACCACGTCTACCGCGACGGCACCAAGGTGCTCAGCACCGGCGGGGCCTCCGCGACCGTCACCGGGCTGACGCCCTCGACCGCGTACGAGTTCCGGGTGACCGCGACCAACGCCGCCGGCGAGTCCCCGAAGTCCCCGGCCGTCACCGCCACCACGACCGCCGACGGCGGGGGCGGCGGCGACGTGCCGAAGCACGCGGTGACCGGCTACTGGCAGAACTTCAACAACGGCGCGGCGGTGCAGCGGATCCGCGACGTGCAGAGCCAGTACGACATCATCGCCGTCGCCTTCGCCGACGCCACCGCCACGCCCGGCGCGGTGACCTTCAACCTCGACTCGGCGGGCCTCGGCGGCTACACCGTCGGCGAGTTCAAGCAGGACATCGCCGCCAAGCAGCAGAACGGCAAGACCGTGATCATCTCGGTCGGCGGCGAGAAGGGCACCGTCTCGGTCAACTCCTCGACGGCGGCGGCGAACTTCGCGAACAGCGTCCACGCGCTCATGCGGGAGTACGGCTTCGACGGGGTCGACATCGACCTGGAGAACGGCCTCAACTCCACCTACATGACGCAGGCGCTGCGCCAGCTGTCGCAGCTGGCGGGCCCGGACCTCGTCATCACGATGGCGCCGCAGACCATCGACATGCAGTCCACCTCCGGCGAGTACTTCAAGACGGCGCTGAACATCAAGGACATCCTCACCGTCGTCAACATGCAGTACTACAACAGCGGGACGATGCTCGGCTGCGACGGCGGGGTGTACGCGCAGGGCACGATCGACTTCCTCACCTCCCTGGCCTGCATCCAGCTCGAAGGCGGGCTCGCGCCCTCGCAGGTGGGCCTCGGCCTGCCGGCGTCCACCCGCGCCGCGGGCGGCGGCTACACCTCGCCGTCCGTCGTCAACGACGCGCTCGACTGCCTGGCCCGCGGCACGAACTGCGGCTCGTTCAAGCCCCCGCGGACGTACCCGGACCTGCGCGGCGCGATGACGTGGTCGACCAACTGGGACGCCACCGCGGGCAACTCGTGGTCCAACGCGGTGGGGCCGCACGTGCACGCCCTGCCCTGACCGGCCGTCCGCGGCCGGCCGCCTCCCGCACCGCCGGCCGCCGGCGGCCCCCGGCCCGCCCGCCCGCGACACCCGGGCGGGCGGGCCGGCTACCAGGGCAGGTCCCTGATCTGCTGGACGCACAGCACGATGAACAGCCCGCCGGAGACGGTCAGCAGGACGTTGCTCAGCACGCCGTTGCGCCACTCCCGCGGGGTGCGGTCGGTGTTGAGCAGCCACACCAGCGTCAGCGCCAGGAACGGCATGAAGAACGCCCCCAGCACGCCGTACGCGATGACGATGGCGAACGGCTCGTCGAGCCACAGCAGAGTCATCGGCGGGAACGTCAGCCACAGCAGGTACGCCCGGAACGGCAGCGACCGCTCGCGGCTGCCGGCGGCGACCTCCCTCGCGCTGCCGTCACCGGCGCCGGCGCCGCCCCGCCCGCCGCGGACGTTCTCGACGAAGTCCGCGAAGAGCAGGCTGACCCCGTGCCATACGCCGATGAGCGAGGTGACGGAGGTGGCGAAGAAGCCGACCAGGAACAGCTTCGCGGTGGCCGTGCCGTAGCGCTCCTCCAGCACGTCGCCGAGGTCGACCAGGCCGTTGCCGCCCGAGTCCAGCGCGATGTTCGCGGCGTGCAGCAGCTCGGCGCCGACCAGCAGCATCGCGACGACGAAGACGCCGGTGGTGAGGTACGCGACGCGGTTGTCCAGCCTCATGACCTTCAGCCAGCCGACGTCCGTCCAGCCCTTGGCGTTGACCCAGTAGCCGTACGCGGCCATGGTGATCGTGCCGCCGACGCCGCCGATCAGGCCGAGGGTGTAGAGCAGCGAGTCGTCGGGCAGCGAGGGCCACAGCCCCGCGAACGCGTCCCCCGCGCGGGGGCCGACGCGGACCGCGACGTAGACGACGACCACGAACATGACGCCGACGAGGACGGTCATGACCTTCTCGAAGACCGCGTAGCGGTTGAACCAGACGAAGGCCAGGCCCGCGAGGCCGGTGAGGATGCCCCAGGTCTTCAGGTCCGGCCCGTCCGGGAAGAGCGCGACCAGCGGCAGCGCGGAGGACGACATGGCGGTGGCGCCGTAGACGAAGCCCCAGACGACGACGTAGACCGCGAAGTAGCCGGAGGTCCAGCCGCCGAGGGAGCGCCAGCCCTCGAACAGGGTCCGGCCGGTGGCCAGGTGCCAGCGGCCGACGGCCTCGGCGAGGGCGACCTTGACGACGCAGCCGACGACGGCGGCCCAGAGCAGCGTGTAGCCGAACTTGCTGCCGGCGAGCAGCGTGGCCACCAGGTCGCCGGCGCCGACGCCGGTGGCGGCGACGACGATGCCGGGGCCGATGTACCGCCACCGCGCCCTTCTCATCTCGGACGGTGCGGACGCAGGCTCGGTGCGGTCGGCCATCAGCGGCTCCTTCGCAGCTCGTCCCCCCTGCGATCCCCGGAATTGAAAGGGATCCGCGGACGGCCGCACAAGAGGGCGTCGGTGGCCGAACACAGCCGCGGACTCTTGACCCGAGCATGCCAGGTTCACAACTATTGACGCGCACCACCGCCCCACACGACTCGATGTCGCCATGCACCACCCCACACCTCCACATCAGGAGCAGGCATGCGACTACACCTACGGTCGGTGACCCTGACCGCGGTACTCTCCCTCGCCGCCGCCGGCACCCTCAGCGCGGCCGGCGCGGAACCGGCCGCCGAGACGGCCGGCACCACGGCGGCACAGGCACAGCGGAGCGAGGAGATCCGGCAGATCCGGCAGATCCGGCAGTACGAGGTCCTTGGGCAGACCGGCCGCGAGGCCCGTACCCGCCTCGCCGCCACCGGCGTGTCCGTCGACGAGGTACGCGACCACTCCGTGGTCGTCTCCGCCGACGGCGCCCAGGCCCGGCAGCTCCGCGCGCTCGGCTACCGGCTGGAGCGGCTCCCCGACCCGCCCGCCCGGCTCGCCGGGAAGACCCCGACGCCGCTCGACTTCCCGCCGGCCGACTCCGGCTACCACAACTACGCGGAGATGACCGCGGAGATCGACCGGCGGATCGCCCAGCGCCCGGACCTCATCAGCAAGCGGGTCATCGGCACCTCGCACGAGGGCCGCGACATCGTCGCCGTCAAGATCAGCGACAACGTGACCGCCGACGAGGACGAGCCCGAGGTGCTCTTCACCCACCACCAGCACGCCCGCGAGCACCTCACCGTCGAGATGGCGCTGTACCTCATCGGCGAGTTCGCGGACGACTACGGCACCGACCGGCGGATCACCGACGCCGTCGACGGCCGGGAGATCTGGATCGTGCCCGACCTCAACCCGGACGGCGGCGAGTACGACATCGCCGCCGGCTCGTACCGCAGTTGGCGCAAGAACCGCCAGCCCAACCCCGGCTCCGGCGCGGTCGGCACGGACCTGAACCGCAACTGGGACTACCGCTGGGGCTGCTGCGGCGGCTCCTCGTCCAGCCCGTACTCGTCGACCTACCGCGGCAGCGCCCCGGAGTCGGCCAAGGAGGTCCGGGTCGTCGCCGACTTCGCGCGCAGCCGGGTCGTCGGCGGCGAGCAGCAGATCACCGCGGGGATCGACTTCCACACGTACAGCGAGCTGGTGCTCTGGCCGTACGGGTACACGTACGACGACACCGCCCCCGGGCTGACGCAGGACGACCACGACGCCTTCGCCGCGGTCGGCGGGAAGATGGCCGCGAGCAACGGCTACACGCCGCAGCAGTCGAGCGACCTGTACATCACGGACGGGACGATCAACGACTACCTCTGGGGCGAGCAGAAGATCTTCAGCTACACCTTCGAGATGTATCCGCGCTCGGCCGGCGGCGGCGGCTTCTACCCGCCCGACGAGGTCATCGAGCGGGAGACCAGCCGCAACCGGGACGCGGTGCTGCAACTGCTGGAGAACGCCGACTGCATGTACCGCTCGATCGGCAAGGAGGCCGAATACTGCACCGGCTGACGCCGGGGTACCGCACCGGCTGACGCCGGAGCGGCGCACCGCCCGACGCCGAAGCGCGCCCCCGCGAGCGGGGGCGCGCTGCACCGCGGCGGGCCGGCCGGTCAGGCGGCACGGCCGTAGCCGCCGAGCGCCTCCCGGACGGTGACCTCCCGGGCGGGTGCCGGGGACTCGCCGCGCTCGGCGGCCTTGAGCCGGCGGTCGACGGTGCGTTCGCGGCGGTCGAAGTACAGGGCCGGGCCGACCAGGATCGCGGCCATGAAGAGCAGGACCAGGGTTCCGACGGTGTAGTCGAGGATCGCGTTCATGTCCTCTACGGTCCCGGATCCTTGCACACACAAACAGTGGCAGCCCTGCCACAGCTCTTCGAATTACTGCCATCCGTGCGGCATACTGGCCCCATGCTCTCCAACGTGGTGTGTCTGCTCACCGACGACGTCAACGCCTTCGAGCTGGGCGTCGTCTCCGAGGTCTTCGGCATGGACCGCCGCGAGGAGGGCCTGCCGCTCTACGACTTCGCCTTCGCCGCCCCGCGCCCGGGCCGCGTCACCGTCCACCCCGGCCTGCCCGTCGACGTGCCGCACGGCCTGGAACGCTTCGCCGGCGCGGACCTGATCGCCGTCCCGGCCGGGCAGCAGTTCGCGTACCGCGACTTCCCGCCCGAGCTGCTGCACGCGCTGCGCGAGGCGGTGGCGCGCGGCACGAAGGTGCTGAGCGTCTGCACCGGCGCGTTCCTGCTCGCCCAGGCCGGGCTGCTGGACGGCCGCCACTGCACGACCCACTGGCTCTACACCGACATGCTCAGGCGCGAGTACCCGCGGGCGCGGGTCGAGCCCGACGTGCTCTACGTCGCCGACGGCCCGGTGATCACCTCCGCCGGCACCGCCTCCGGCATCGACGCCTGCCTCGCCCTCGTCCGCGAGGAGCAGGGCAGCCGGGTGGCCAACGCCATCGCCCGGCGCATGGTCGTACCGCCGCACCGGGACGGCGGCCAGGCGCAGTACATCGAGCGGCCGGTGCGCGGCACGTGCGACGACGGCGCCATCGCCCGGGTGCTGGCCTGGCTGCAGGAGCACCTGGACGAGGACGCGACGGTGGAGCAGCTCGCGGCGCGTGCGCACCTGGCGCCGCGCACGTTCGCCCGCCGCTTCCAGCAGGAGACGGGGACGACGCCGTACCAGTGGCTGCTGGGCCAGCGGCTGCTGCTCGCGCAGCAGCTGCTGGAGGAGACCGACGCCACGGTGGACGCCATCGCCTCCCGCGCCGGCTTCGGCAACGCGGCGACGCTGCGCCACCACTTCCTGCGCCGGCTGGACACCACCCCGAACGCCTACCGGCGGACGTTCCGCGGCCCGGCCGTCGGCGCGGGGCGCTGACGGCCGGGCCGGAAGGGGCGGAAGTTACGGCGGGGACGGCGGGACGGCCGGATCAGCCGAGCACGGCCAGGCAGTCGATCTCCACGAGCAGCCCCGCGGGCAGCCCGACGTACACGGTCGTACGCGCCGCCGGCGGCTGCTCCAGCTCCGCGAAGTAGGCGTCGTAGATCTGGTTGAACTCGGCGAAGTGCGCCGTGTCGGTGAGGTACACGCGGATCATCACCGCGTCCTCCCAGGACGCGCCGCCCTCCTCCAGCACCGCCTTGACGTTGGACAGCGTCTGCTCGGTCTGCGCGCGCAGCGTCGGGCCCGCCGGGGCCGGCGGCTTGCCCTCCTCGGCCGGCAGGAAGCCCACCTGGCCGGCGACCTGCAGGATGTTGCCCTTGCGCACGCCCGCGGAGAAGCGCGCCGGCGGCGGGACGTGGTTGGCGGGGGTGACGGCGGTCTTTACGGCCTTGTCGCTCATACGGGGACTCTTCCGGAGTAGTCGTCGCTGATCGCTGCCGCCGTGCGGCGCAGCTGCGGGAGGAGGGCCATCAGCTCGTCCGCGGTGACGACGACGTTCGGCGCCGACAGGGAGCAGGCGGCCGCGGTCCGGCCGTCCGCCCCGCGGATGGGGGCGCCGATGCAGTTGATGGACTCCTCGTGGCCGCCGAAGTCGGTGGCCCACCCCTGCTCGCGCACCGTGGCCAGCTCGGCGAGCAGGGCCTGCGCGTCGGGCGTCGAACGGGGGGTGTACATGGGGTAGTCGAGCCGCTCGGCGACGGCGCGCCGCTCCGGCTCCGGCAGGTCGGCCAGCAGCAGCTTGGCCACGGCCGCGACGGTGATCGCGACGGGCCGGCCGATGCGCGAGTACATGCGCACCGGGTAGCGGCTGTCGACCTTGTCGATGTACATCACTTCGCGGTCCTCGTAGACCGCGAGGTGGACGGTGTGCCCGGTCGCCTCGCCGAGCCGGACCAGGTGCGGGTGGGCGATCTCGCGTACGTCCAGGCTCTCCGCCGCCGCCTGGGCGAGGGCGAAGAGCCGGGCGCCGAGCCGGTAGCGCTGGTCGTCCTGGCGGTAGACCAGGCCGTGCTCGCGGAGGGTGCGCAGCAGCCGCATCGCGGTGGTCTTGTGCACGCCGAGCCGTGCGGCGACCTGGTCCAGGCCGGCGGGCCCCTCCGCGAGCATCGGCAGGATGGCGAGCGCGCGGCCGACCGACTGGCTCATCGCGACCTCCCACCGTGCGTCGTGCCGTCCCGGCCGGCCGGTCCACCGTTGACCAGCCGTTCGCCCGGATGTTAGACAGCGGTGTCGATATACGCAATGAGCGTTGCACGTGGTGCAACCAACCTGCTGGAGGGCTTCATGGAAGCGCTCGCCGCGCTGGCCGAGCTGGCGGAAGAACGTATCGACCACCGCTTCAAGGGCCTGCCGCCCGACGCCGCCGGCAGCACCGTCGGCGAGCTGGCCGCCGCGCGCCGGTCGCTGTTCACCGGCGGCTTCACCACCCCCGTGCTGGCGCTCTCCGCCCCCGCGCTGGAGCACAACCTCGGCGCGCTCGCCCGCTTCGCCGCCGCACACGGCCTCGCCTTCGCGCCGCACGGCAAGACGACGATGGCCCCGCAGCTCTTCGCCCGCCAGCTCGACCGGGGCGCCTGGGGCATCACGGTCGCGGTCCCCCACCAGGCCCGGGTGGCGCGGGCGTTCGGCGTCCGGCGGATCTTCCTCGCCAACGAGCTGGTCGACCCCGCGGCGCTGCGCTGGCTCGCCGGCGAGCTGGCCGCCGACCCGGACTTCCGGCTCGTCTGCTACGTCGACTCGGTGCGCGGCGTCGAGCTGATGGACGCGGCGCTGCGCGCGGCCGGGGCCGTCCGGCCGGTGGAGGTCACCGTCGAGCTGGGCGCCGGCCCGGACGCGCGCACCGGCGCCCGGACGGCGGCCGACTGCCGCGCCGTCGCCGAGGCGGCGGCGCGGGCGGGGACGCTGCGGCTGGTCGGGGTCGCCGGGTACGAGGCGGAGGCGCCGGGCGCCGACGGCGCGGCGGTGCGGGGCTGGATGCGGCGGCTGCTGGCGCTGGCGGCGGAGCTGGACGCCGCCGGGCTCTTCGCCGACGCCGACGAGATCGTCGTCAGCGCCGGGGGCAGCGCGTGGTTCGACGCCGTCGCCGACGGCTTCGCGGAGGCGCCGGAGCTGTCGCGGCCGGTGCTGAAGCTGCTGCGCTCGGGGGCGTACATCAGCCACGACGACGGGCACTACAGCCGGGTGACGCCGTTCCGCCGGGTGCCCGCGGAGGGGTCGCTGGAGCCGGCGTTCCGGTTGTGGACGCAGGTGGTGTCCCGGCCGGAGCCGGGCCAGGCGTTCGTCAACGCCGGCAAGCGGGACGCCGCGTACGACCTGGACCTGCCGGTGCCGGTGGCGGTGCGCGGACTCGACGCGGCGGGCCCGGCCGATGGCGTGGGCGCGGAGCGGGCGGCGACGGGGATCACGGTGCGCAAGCTCTCGGACCAGCACGCCTGGCTGGACGTGGCGGGGGGCCCGGAGACGGCGGAGCTGGAGGTCGGGGACTGGGTGGCGCTGGCGCTGTCGCACCCGTGCACGATCTTCGACAAGTGGCAGCTGATCCCGCTGGTCGAGGCGGACGGTACGGTCACCGAGTACGTACGGACCTTCTTCTGAGCGGCGCCGGGGAGCGGCACACATGGAACTGGTGATCCGCGGCGCCCTCGTCGTGGACGGCTCGGGGGCAGCCGGCCGCCGCGCCGACGTCGCGCTGGCCGGCGGCCGGATCGCGGCGATCAGCGCGGCGGGCGGCCCGCGGCTCACCGGCCGGCGCGTGCTCGACGCCGACGGCCTCGTGCTCGCCCCCGGCTTCGTCGACATGCACGCCCACTCCGACCTCGCCCTGCTGCGCGACCCCGAGCACACCGCGAAGGCCGCGCAGGGCGTGACGCTGGAGGTCATCGGCCAGGACGGGCTGTCGTACGCGCCCGTCGACGACCGCGTCCTCGACCCGCTCCGCCGCCAGATCGCCGGCTGGAACGGCGGCGGGCCCGGCGACTCCACCAGCGACGGGGTGGCGTTCGACTGGCGCACGGTCGGCGCGTACCTCGACCGCCTCGACCGCGGCCCCGGCGGTGACGGGATCGCCGTCAACGCCGCGTACCTCGTGCCGCAGGGCACCGTGCGGGCGCTGGCGGTCGGGTGGGAGGACCGGCCGGCGACGGACGGCGAGCTGGCGCACATGAAGCGGCTCGTCGCCGAGGGGCTGGCGCAGGGTGCGGTCGGGATGTCGTCGGGGCTGACGTACACCCCCGGCATGTACGCGCCGACCGCCGAGCTGACGGAGCTGTGCCGGGTCGTCGCGGCGCACGGCGGCTACTACTGCCCGCACCACCGCTCGTACGGTGCCGGCGCCCTCGGCGCGTACGCCGAGATGCTCGGCCTCGCCCGGGACGCCGGCTGCGCGCTGCACCTCGCGCACGCCACCATGAACTTCGACGTCAACGCCGGCCGCGCCGCCGAGCTGACCGCCCTGCTGGACCGGGCGCTGGCCGACGGCGTCGACGTCTCGCTGGACACGTACCCCTACCTGGCCGGGTGCACCACGCTGGCGGCGCTGCTGCCGAGCTGGGCGGCGGCCGACGGCCCGGAGGCGACGCTGGCGCGGCTGCGGGACGCGGACACGGCGGCGCGGATCCGGCACGCGTTGGACGTCGAGGGCTCCGACGGGTCGCACGGGGTGCCGATGGACTGGTCGACCATCGAGGTCTCGGGCGTCGGCGACCCGGCGCTCGCGGACTGGGTCGGACGGCGGCTGCCGGACTTCGACGCCGCCCGCCGGCTGCTGCTGGACGACCGGCTGGCGACGACGATCCTGCAGCACGTCGGCCACGAGGAGAACGTCCGGGCGATCATGGCCCACCCCGCGCACACGGGCGGCAGCGACGGCATCCTGCACGGCGCGAAGCCGCACCCGCGGGCGTACGGCACCTTCCCGCACTACCTCGGCCACTACGTGCGCGAGCTGGGCGTCCTGACGCTGGAGGAGTGCGTCCACCACCTCACCGCCCGGCCCGCGGCCCGGCTGCGGCTGGCGGACCGGGGGCTGGTGCGGGAGGGCTACGTGGCGGACCTGGTGCTGTTCGACCCGGCGACGGTGGCGGCGGGGGCGACGTACGAGGAGCCCCGGCGGGGGCCGGCGGGGGTGCCGTACGTGCTGGTGGGCGGGGAGTTCGTCATCCGGGAGGGTCGGCGGACCGCCGCGGTGCCGGGGCGGGCGGTTCGGCGGCGCGGGCGGGCCTGAGGGCGGCGGCGACGTTCACGGCGAACCTCAGCAGCGCGGCCCCCTCGTTGACGATCACGGTGCCGAGCTGGGCCGCGGCGTCCCGGCGCTCAGGGGTGATCCGGCTGGAGAAGAACACGGCGTAGCCGGTGTACGTCCCGGAGTCGCGCCAGTCCCCCAGGTCAGACAGGCCGGCGCTCTGGTCGTCGCCGCGGGCAATGTCGGAGATCAGCAGGTCGAATTGGCCGGCGGCCATCGCCAGCTCGGCCTCCTCGCGGCTGTGCACGGCCTGGATCGAGGCGCCCTCCCGGCGCAGCACGCGGGCGAAAGTGGTGTTGTTCTCGGGATGGTCGTCGACCCACAGGATCCGCATGCCCTCCAGCGCCAGCGGGGATGGCGGCCGGCCGGCGCCGGTGTCCCACGGGTGCGCCGGGGGGACGGTGCCGGAGTAGGCCGGCTGGAACTGGGCCGGCATTGGCGGCATTGGGTACCCCTGCTCGCTCCTGCGCGGCGGCGAGGGCTCCGGGAACGGCAGCGGACGGCCGTAGGGCTCCTCCTCCCCGTACGGCGCGGAGCCCACCCCCACCGGCGGCTCCGCGTAGTCCGGCACCTCCACCGGCGCCGGTGCCCCCTCGCGCAGCAGCACCAGCAGCCGCTCCGCGTCCTGCACCTGCAGCAGGTCCGCCAGCAGCGACGTGAACCCCGGGTCGTCCGCGTGCTCCGGGAAGCCCACCGGCAGCCGCCGCTCCAGCTGCTCCAGGGCCGCCTCCCCGTCCTGCTCCGGCGCCGGCGCGGACAGCTCGTACTGCCCGAAGAACGCGCCGACCTCCTCGTACGAGGCGAACTCCGGCGCCGCCTCCTGCGGGTCCGGCGGCGCCGTCGCCAGCAGCGTGCGCCGCACCCGGCGGTACGTCGTGAACTCGCCCACCACGTCCTCCGCGGAGGCGTTCGAGGCACCCGTCATCATCCGGTAGAACTCCGGATAGAAGTACTGGAGCAGCAGCGTCCGGATGACCGCCTCGGGCCGGAAGCCGGACCACACCGGGTTCAGCGTGGCCTCCAGCACGAAGCCGTTCACCAGCCGCTTGATCCGCCGCGGGTTCCGCCCCGACCGCTCCACCAGCAGCCTCTTCAGCCCGTCGTCGAGCATGCCCTCGATGCCCGCGGTGCGCGCGCACCACTCGACGTACGCGCCGACGCCGTCGTTGTCGGCGACGGGGATGCGGTAGCTGGTCTGGAAGATCTTCTCCATGAACGCCGACCCCGCCGGCGACAGGTCGCGCAGCAGCCCGCTGGGGCCGAGCGCGGAGCGGTCGCAGCCGACGACGAAGACGAGGCCCGGGACGTCGAGGTAGACCTTCAGCGCCTCGCAGACGGCGAGGACCGTCTCCTCGGAGCAGCGGTCGAGGTCGTCGATGAAGACGACCAGCAGCCGGCGCGGCGCGTTCGCGGCCCACTCGCGGGCCATGTGCCCGATCTCCTCGCGCATGCCGTTGCGCGCCTCGGGGCCCGCGTCCCAGCTCGTCCACAGCTCGTCCACCAGCCCGGCCGCGCCGAGCGCACCGCCGAGCGCGGTGGTGACGGCGCGTACACCGCGGACCACCGTGCGTCCCCGGGAGATCCGGGACAGCGCGCGCTTCAGCGTGCGCCGCTCGAAGCGGACGAGCACCGACTTGACCAGCCCTTCGAGGGCGTCGGCGCCGGTGGACGTCCACGCGTTGTACCAGACCGTCTCCACGTCGGGCTCGGCCCGCAGCCGGGCGTCCACCAGCCGCATCAGGCTGGACTTGCCCATCCCCCAGCCGGCGTCGACGGCGAGGGTGAACGGCGTCGAGGCGCGGGAGGCGTGCAGCAGCCGGGCGAGCTGCGCGGCGGCCCGGCCGGTGCCGAGGATGTCGTCGCCGGCGGCGGCCACGGGCTCGTCGTTGACGAGCGCGAGCGTGGCGCCGGTGCCCGCGCCGAGGGAGCCGAACGCCGTTGCGTGCGTGGGAGGTTGGGCCGCCATCCGGGCATTGTGGCAGGTGCGGGGGCGGCCCGGAGTGCGGTGTCCCCTGTGACCGGCCTCGCACGTTTTCCAGAGGCGGTCCCGGAGCCCGGCCCGTACAGTGGCCGCATGCAGGTGATCCAGTCAACGAAGCTCGCCAACGTCTGCTACGACATCCGCGGCCCCGTGCTCGAAGAGGCGATGCGGCGTGAGGCGGCGGGTCACCGGATCCTCAAGCTGAACATCGGCAACCCCGCCCCGTTCGGCTTCGAGTGCCCGCCGGAGATCCTGGAGGACCTGCTCCGCACCGCCGGCACCGCCCACGGCTACGGCGACTCCAAGGGCATCCTGCCCGCCCGCCGCGCCGTGATGCAGCACTACCAGACCCAGGGCATCGACCTCGACGTCGAGGACGTCTTCCTCGGCAACGGGGTCTCCGAGCTGATCCAGATGTCCATGCAGGCCCTCCTCAACGACGGCGACGAGGTCCTGATCCCGGCCCCGGACTACCCGCTGTGGACGGCCGCGGTCTCCCTGGCCGGGGGTACCCCGGTGCACTACCGCTGCGACGAGCAGGCGGACTGGATGCCGGACCTGGACGACATCGAGCGCCGCATCACGGACCGCACCCGCGCCCTGGTCGTGATCAACCCGAACAACCCGACCGGCGCCGTCTACGACGCGGAGATGATGCGGGGCCTGACCGACATCGCCCGCCGGCACGGCCTGGTGGTGTGCTCCGACGAGATCTACGACAAGATCCTCTACGACGACGCCGTCCACGCGCCCACCGCCACCTACGCCCCCGACCTGCTGGTCCTCACGTTCAACGGACTCTCCAAGGCGTACCGCGTCGCCGGCTACCGCAGCGGCTGGCTGGCCGTCTGCGGCCCGAAGCAGGACGCGCGCAGCTACCTGGAGGGCCTGACGATCCTGGCGAACATGCGCCTGTGCGCGAACGTCCCCGCCCAGCACATCGTCGCCACCGCCCTCGGCGGCCGTCAGTCGATCAAGGACCTGATCCTCCCGGGCGGCCGGCTGCTGGTCCAGCGCGACACCGCGTACGAGCTGCTCACCCAGATCCCGGGCGTGACCTGCGTCAAACCCAAGGGCGCCCTGTACGCCTTCCCGCGTCTCGACCCCAAGGTCCACAAGATCGAGGACGACGCCCGCTTCGTCCTCGACCTGCTGCGCGCGGAGAACATCCTGCTGGTCCAGGGCACCGGCTTCAACTGGCCGCGGCCCGACCACTTCCGCATCGTCACCCTCCTGGAGAAGGACGGCCTGGCGGACGCGATCACCCGCATCGGCACCTTCCTGGACGGCTACCGCCAGCGGTAGCCGGAGAGCCGGAGTCGCCGCTCACGCAGCGTAGCCGTTCCGGGACCGGTGCGACACCTCCCGTTCATGCCCGACATCGCGGAATGTTGAGTTCCGTGCGTAGCCTCCGCAGCGTGAGACGAATCGCTGGAGTCGTCCTCGCGGTGCTGCTGACCGGGGGCGTGGCCGCCGCCGTCGTCGCAGGCCAGCGCGGTGAGGACGCGAACACGGCAACGACGACCGTGCGGATGGTGATCGGATCGGAGAAGGCCGGGTACTTCGCCGATCCGGACGTGGTCGAGGCGCTCGCCGCCAGGAACTACACCGTGGAGGTCGAGACCTCCGGCTCCTGGGCCATGCGGGAGCTGGACCTCACGACGTACGACCTCGCGTTCCCCAGCAGCCAGGCGCCCGCCGTCGAGCTGGCCGACCGGTACAAGGTGCGCGGGCCGCTCCCGCGGCCGTTCTACTCGCCGCTCGTGGTGATGGCGCACCGCAACGCCGCCGAGGTGCTCGCGGCGAACGGCCTCGCCACCCTCGACACCGAGCACCGCGGCACCCTGAAGATGGCCGCGTACCTCGACGCGGCCCGCGCCGACCGCACCTGGCAGCAGCTGGCGGGGACGGCCCCGTACGGCGAGTTACGAGGGACGGTCTTCGTCACCGGCACCAACCCGGAGACCTCCAACTCCGGCGCCCTGTATCTCGCCGCCGCCTCCTACGTGGCCAACGGCGGGCGGGTGGTGACCGGCGAGGACGGCCTCGACCGCACCGAGCCGCTGCTGCGCAAGCTCGTCACCGTGCAGGGCGCCCAGCAGTCCAGCTCGGACGCGGTGTTCCGGGACTTCGTCAGCGGCGCCGGCAACCCGTTGGTCTGGGTCTACGAGTCGCAGGTCGCCTCGCTGCTCACGGACGGGCAGCGGCCCGACGACCTGGTCGTGCTCTACCCCGACACCACCGTCAACAGCGACCACACCGTCGTACCGCTGACGGACGCGGGCGAGTCCCTCGCCGGGCTACTCGCCACGGACGAGGAGCTGCGGCGGCTCGCCGTCCGGCACGGGTTCCGGCCGCAGGGGGCCGCCACCGGGTTCCCCTCGGCCACCGCCTATCTCAAGCAGGAACTGACCGGCGTTCGGCAGGCCCCGGTGCCCACCTCCGCGATCCTGCGCGAGATGGCCCTCCGGGCGCGCGAATGAGGCAACGGGGGGAGACCCGGCAGTGAGCAGCAGCTTCCACACCGGCCCGAGCGGCCACCAGCCCACCCAGAGCGGCAACGACCTCTTCACCCTCACCCCGCCCGAGGCCGTCGGGCCCGTGCCGCCGGAGAAGGCCGGCGGGCTCGTGCCCGTCGGCGAGGACGTCCGCAGGGACATGGCGGAGAAGGCCGCCGAGTACGTCGCCGGCCTCGCCGCCCTCGACGCCCGCTCCCCCGAGTTCGCCGGCAAGGTCGGCGAGGTCGCCGCGCTCGGCGCCGGCGAGATACGCACCGCGGCCGCGCAGTCCAACCGGATGCTCGAACGGACCGTGCGGAGCATGCCGGACAAGGGCGGGGACGCCCAGGCGAGGGTCGCGGGGTCACTGGTCGAACTGCGGCGGGTGGTCGAGGACCTGGACCCGCGGGAGCTGCCCGCCGGCAAGGGGCGGAAGCTCCTCTCCCGGCTGCCCGGCGGGAACAGGCTGCGCGACCACGTCGCCACGTACGCCTCCGCGCAGGGGACGCTGAACCGGATCGTGGGCTCGCTGCGCGGCGGCCAGGACGAGCTGCGCCGCGACAACGCCGCGCTGCAGACCGAGCGGGTGCGCCTGTGGGAGACCATGGGCAAGCTGCAGGAGTACGTGGTGCTCACCGAGGCCCTCGACGCGGCCGTCGAGCAGCACATCGCCGGCACCGCGGACCCCGCGGCGGCCGGCGCGCTCCGCGCGGACGTGCTCTTCCCCGTCCGGCAGAAGCACCAGGACCTCCTCACCCAGATCGCCGTGTGCGCGCAGGGCTATCTCGCCATGGACGTCGTCCGCCGCAACAACGACGAGCTGATCAAGGGCGTGGACCGGGCCGCGACGACCACCGTGTCGGCCCTGCGGATCTCCGTGATGCTGGCCTCCGCGCTGGATCGCCAGAAGAAGGTGGTCCGGCAGGTCGAGGAGCTGCGGGGGACGACCGAGGACCTCATCCGGGGCAACGCCGAGATGCTCGCCGACCAGAGCGGCGACATCCAGCGGATCGCCGCCGACCCCGCGGTGGGCGCGGAGACGCTGCGCGCCGCGTTCCAGCAGATCTACCGCACGCTCGACACGATCGACACGTACAAGGTCCAGGTGACCGAGGCGATGGCGACGACCGTCGAGAACCTGACCGCGGAGCTGCAGAGCGCCCACGCCTACCTGGACCGCAGCCGGTCCCGGGGCGGGCAGGACGGGGGCGCCGCGTGAAACGCACGCTGGCCGCCCTCGCCGCGACGGCCGCCCTGCTGGCCGGGTGCACCCCGGACGCGGAGCGCGACCGCTCCGACGGCCCCGGACCCGAACCCGGCACCCTGCGCATCCTCGCCTCCAGCGAGCTGGCCGACCTGGCGCCCGTGCTCGACCGGGTCCGCGAGGACACCGGCATCACGGTCAAGCCCACCTACACGGGCACCCTCGACGCCGTGCGCCTGCTGGCCGGGGAGAAGACCGACGGGGCCGACGGGGACTTCGACGCCGTGTGGCTCGCCTCGGCCGACTACCTGCGGCTGCACCCCGCCGCCGCCCGGAAGGTCGTCTCCGAGACGTCGGTCATGTCGAGCCCGGTGGCGGTGGGGGTCAGGACCGGCACCGTACGGAAGCTCGGCTGGCGGCCGGAGGACGTCACCTGGTCGCAGATCGAGCAGGCGGTGCGGGCCGGGCGGCTGACGTACGGCATGACCGACCCCGCCCGCTCCAACTCCGGCTTCGCCACCCTCGTCTCGGTCGCCTCGGCCCTCTCCGGCGCGCAGTCCGCCCTCACCGACGCGGACGTCGCGCAGGCCGCCCCCCGGCTGCGGGAGTTCTTCACCGGGCAGCAGCTGACGTCGGGCTCGTCGGGCTGGCTGGCGAAGGCGTACCAGCGGCGCGGGAACGTCGACGCGCTCCTCAACTACGAGTCCGTCCTCAAGGGCATCCCGGGCCTGACCGTGATCCGCCCCAAGGACGGCGTGCTCACCGCCGACTACCCCCTCTCCTCCCTCGCCGGCACCCCCGCCGCGACCCGCAAGGACGTCCGCCGGCTCACCGACGCCCTGCGCACACCGGAGATCCAGCGCGAGATCACCGCCCGCACCCACCGCCGCCCGGTGGTCCCCTCGGTGCCGCCCGCGGCCGGCCTCGACACCACCCGCCGCCGCGAACTGCCCTTCCCCGGCAGCCGTTCCGTCGCCGACGGGCTGCTCGACGCGTACGAGAACGAACTGCGCCGCCCCTCCCGGACCGTCTACGTCCTCGACACCTCCGGCTCCATGGCGGGCGGCCGGCTGAACGGGCTGAAGGAGGCGCTCACCGACCTCACCGGGGAGTTCCGCCACCGCGAGGAGGTGACGCTGATGCCGTTCGGGTCCGACGTGAAGAGCGTACGGACGCACGTCGTCGAACCGGCGGACCCCGAGGCCGGGCTCGACGCCATCCGCGCCGACGCCGGCGGACTCACCGCGGCCGGCGACACCGCGATCTACTCGTCCCTGCAGCAGGCCTACGACCACCTCGGCCCCGGCCGCGACACGTTCACCTCCATCGTGCTGATGACCGACGGCGAGAACACGACCGGCGCGCGGGCCGGCGACTTCGACGCCTTCTACCGCTCACTCGCCCCCGACCAGCGGGACGTCCCCGTCTTCCCGATCCTCTTCGGCGACTCCGACCGGCGGGAGCTGACCCACATCGCCGAACTGACCGGCGGCCGCCTCTTCGACGCCCGGAAGGGCTCGCTGGACAGCGCCTTCGAGGAGATCCGTGGCTACCAGTAAGTGCAGTAAGTACAGTAAGTACCTTGAGTCCCGCAAGAACATCGCGGGCTGCGTCTGCGGGCTCGCCGGGCTCGCGCTCACCTTCACCGGGCTGGCCGGCCAGTACTGGCCCGCCGTCGTGGCCGGCCTCTACGGCGCCGGCGCGCTGATCGTCCCGCCCGAACGCCCGGCGCCGCCGGACTTCCCCACCCCGGCGGCCCAGCTCGACGAGGTGCGCGCGGACTTCGGGAAGCTGGGCGCGTACCTGGCGGAGGTCGACCTGCCGCCCGCCGCCGCGGGCCGCCTGACCGAACTGACGGAACTGCTGGCGGCGCTCCTGGACCCCGGCTGGTCCGCCGAGCTGCTCGCCCAGGACCCGGAGGGCGTGCACACGCTGTCGCGGGCCGTACGCCGCGACATCCCCGAGGCCGTCGCCGGCTTCGTACGCACCCGCTGGTGGACGCGCATGACGCCGGGCTCCGAACCGCCGGAGCGGCACCTGGAGCGGCAGCTGACGCTGCTCAGGGAGGAGGGCGAGCGGCTGGCCGCGGCCCTGCGCGAGACGGAGGCCCGCCGCCAGGAGTCGCACACCCGCTACCTGGAGGACCGCGGCCACCCGGGCTGAGGGGCCGCCCGGGTGCACGCGGCCTGCTACGTCCTGTGGTCGTCCCAGGACACGCGGTACCAGCCCTTGAAGGACCCCAGCAGTGCCGCAAGCGCGGCGCCGGCCCGCGGGTCCAGCTCGGGTGCGTGGAGCAGCACCGCCTCCGAGGAGGGCTTGTGCTCCACGACCTTCCGGCCGCCCGCACGCCATCGCACGCGCCGTGGGGCGCGGGGGATGTCGCCGTTCTCGAACAGAGCGGCGATGAGGAGGACCGGCCCACAGCACGAAGCAGCGGACCCCGGTCTTCCGCGCCGCGCGGTACGCGGGTATGCCACCGGGCGGGAGTTCGCGCTCCGCGTACGCGAAGAACCGGGCCTGCGGCTGCGATCCGTCCGCGATGCGGACGGTGGACCGAAGCGGCGGCGGGACGACCACGGGCTGCCCGTCCTCGCGCACCCTTCCGGCGATCTCCGCACTGCTGACCGACCACCGCTCGGATCTGGTGGCCGACCGGCTACGGATGGTCAAGCGGCTCCCCGGCCGTGCTCACCGTCATCTCTCCCCGCCCCGGAACGGGGCTTCGACCACAACAGCCGCAGGAGCACGCGCGTACGGCCGCTGCGTCGCAGCGGCGGGCCCGTCAGTCGCGGCCGCGGGCCTGTTTGAAGCGGGCCAGTCCGTCAGCGAGGTCGATCAGCGGTTCCGGGTAGCCGAGCCCGGCCCTCGTCTCGCGGGACAGCCGCCAGGGTTCGTGCACCAGGCGGTCCTCGACATCGGCGAGTTCCGGCACCCACCGGCGGACGTACGCTCCACGCGGGTCGAAGCGCCTGCCTTGGGCCACCGGGTTGAGGACGCGGTGCGGGCGGGTGTCCGTGCCGGTGCCGGCCACCCACTGCCAGTTGAGCTGGTTGTTGACGACGTCCCCGTCGACGAGCAGGTCCAGGAAGTACCGGGCCCCGATGCGCCAGTCCACGTACAGGGTCTTCGTGAGGAAGCTCGCCGTCAGCAGGCGGGCGCGGTTGTGCATCCAGCCCTCGTGGCGCAGTTGGCGCATGCCCGCGTCGACGACCGGGTATCCGGTGCGGCCGTCCCGCCAGGCGGCGATCTCCTCGGCCGCGTCGTCCTCGCCGCGCCAGCGGTCGTGCCGGGTGCGGTAGTCCGCGGCGGACGCATCGGGGCGGGCGGCGAGGACCTGGTGGTGGAAGTCGCGCCAGCACATCTGCCGTACGAACGCCTCCGCCCCGGGACCGCCGTGCGCCCGGGCGCGCCGGACCAGCTCGGCGGGCGAGAGGGCCCCGAAGTGGACGTAGGGCGAAAGGCGAGAGGTGGCGTCGGCCGCGAGGTCGTCGTGCTGATCCTCGTACCGGGAGAGGCCGCGGGACCACCACCGGCGGCGAAGGGTGCGGCCGGCCGTCTCGCCGCCCTCGGGGAGCCCGGGTGAAGTGGCGTCGACGTCCCTGGCCGACGGCGGGGACTCGCCGCGTGCCGCGTCGGGGACGCGCACGGTGCGCGGCGGCGGCAGCGGGTCCCGCAGCGGCGTCTGCGACCAGCGGCGGAAATACGGGGTGAACACGGCGTAGTGGTCGGTGCCGCTCCCGGCGGGTGTCACGGCGCCGGGGGCGACGACCGTGGTCACGGAGTCGTGGACGTGCAGCGTCACCCCCTGCGCGGCCAGCGCCTCGCGCAGCCGCTGCTCGCGCCGGTGGGCGTACCCGGTGACGGCGGCGGCCATGTGCACCTCGGTGGCCCCGCACGCGGCGGTGACGGCGGGAACCTCGCGGGCAACGGGGCCGGTCCGCACCACGAGGCGGCCGCCTCGGCGCCGGAGTCCCTCGTCGAGGTCGGTCAGGCAGTCGGCGAGGAACGCTCGGCGGTTGGGTGGGTCGAAGCCGGCAGCGTGCACGCCCGGATCTCGTACGAACAGGGGGACGACCTCGTCCGCGGCACGCACGGCGGCGTGCAGCGGGGGGTGGTCGTGCAGGCGCAGGTCCGCGGTGAACAGGACGACCGCGACGGTCATGTGGCCACTCCTGGGGCGGGGGTGCACGTGCTGGGGATCCGGGCTTTGAATCGCGGGTAGCAGGTGTTCCCCTGGGTACGGGCGTTATCGGGTCATCGCCGGGATCTTCGCCGGCCGGCCGCGCGGCGGACGCGCGCGACCGGCGACCGGGACGACGACGGCCGCGTCCGGGCGTCTCGGCCGCTCGCCGCGGCGTGGGCGATATTACGTGCCATGCCCCCGAACACGGCGGCGTGGAAGGGCGAGACCGACCACCAGTAGGCGTGGCCGAGGAGCCCGCGGGGATGGAACAAGGCGCGTTGCCGGTACCGGGTGCGCCCCTGTTCGTCCGTGTCGACGCGCATCTCAAGCCAGGCCAGCCCCGGCAGCCGCATCTCGGCGCGGAGCCGCAGCAGGCGTACCGGCTCGATCTCCTCGACGCGCCAGAAATCCAGGGAATCGCCGACCCGCAGCCGTTCGGCGTCGCGTCGTCCGCGGCGCAGACCGACGCCGCCGACGGACCGGTCGAGCCAGCCGCGCACGGCCCAGGCGAGCGGGAAGGAGTACCAGCCGTTGCGGCCGCCGATTCCCTCGATCACCTTCCACAGGGCTTCGGGGGGCGCGGCGACGGGAAGTTCGCGTTCGTCCTCGTACAGGCTGCCGCCGGCCCAGTCCGGGTCGGTGGGCAACGCGTCGCTCGGCGCGCCCGGCACCGCGGCGGAGGACCAGCGGGTGGCGACCTGGGCCTCGCCGACGCGCCGGAGAGCGAGGGCCAGTGCGTCGTCGAACGGCAGCGGGCGGCCGGGCGGGTCGGGTACGTAGCGGGCGATGTCGTGTTCGCCGCAGACCACCTCGTGCCGCAGCGACTCCGTGAGCGGGCGGGCGAGGGAAGCGGGGACGGGGGTGACGAGCCCGACCCAGTGGCTGGACAGCCGGGGCGTGAGGACCGGGACGGGGACGATGACACGCCGCCGCAGCCCGGCGACGGCGGCGTAGCGGCGCATCATGTCGCGGTACGTGAGCACATCGGGCCCGCCGATGTCGAAGGCCCGGTCGACGTCGGAGGGCAGGCGGGCCGAGCCGACGAGGTAGCGCAGTACGTCACCGACGCCGATGGGCTGCGTACGGGTGTGCACCCAGCTGGGGGTGACCATCACCGGCAGGCGCTCCGTGAGGTAGCGCAGCATCTCGAACGACGCCGAGCCGGATCCGATCACCACGGCCGCCCGCAGCACGGCGGCGGGCACCGGGGCGTCGAGGAAGATCCGGCCGACCTCCGCACGGGAACGCAGGTGCGGCGAGAGGGAACGCTCGGGGACACCGTGCGGGGTGAGACCGCCGAGGTAGACGATCCGGCGGACCCCGGCGGCGTGCGCCTGCTCGGCGAAGATGTGAGCGGCGCGCCGGTCGGTCGCCTCGAAGTCCGGTCCGGTGCCGAGGGCGTGCACCAGGTAGTAGGCGACGTCGATGCCCCGCAGTGCGGCGGCGACGGACTCGGCGTCCGTGACGTCGCCGCGTACGGCTTCGGTCTGCGGGCCCCAGGGGTGGTCGCGGAGTTTACGGGGGGTGCGGACGAGGCAGCGGACGCGGTGGCCCGCGTCGAGCAGGTCGGGGACGAGCCGCCCGCCGATGTACCCGGAGGCTCCGGTGACGAGACAGTGCAGCGGTTCCTGCCGCCGGGGTGCCCCGTTCGCCCTGTCGTTCGCGGTCGCGCTCATGGCTCTCTCCTCGGGCGCGGGCAGCCGGCCGGGGCAGCCCGCTCGGCGTCCTGGCACACCGGCCCGCTCTCCGCACTCACACCGTCCACGCGTTCCTCGCGCCGGAAGAGGACGGCCGCAGGCACCGGTCGCGCCCCACACGTCTACCTGACTACTTCGGAGCGATCGGCGCATCCGGACGCGCCCGTCGGGACCGCCTCTACGCGCGAGCGCAGCCGGCCACCGGAGCGCGGACCCGAAGCTCATCCGGGCCTATGAGGAGGCGGCCGAGGCGGGTGGCGGCCCTCAGCCCACGGGACATCGGAGGCGCCGAGGGCGCGAGCGATTCCTCGTTGCTCACAGGGTCCCAAGGTCGACCGTGACAGGGAATGGCGCGGTGGCCTTCACGGTGCCGGTGAACACCTCGCCGTCCCGGTAGGCCCTACTGGCTGGGTCGAGGACGTAGGTGTAGACGATCGGAACGCCGGTGGTGGACTGCTCGATGCGCCAGTAGAAGGGGATGCCGGCTTTGGCATATTGGTCCACCTTCACGATCCGGTCGGTGGTCTCTGACCCCGGGGAGACGACCTCGACGACCAGGAGCACGTGCTCGGGGCGGGTGGGCGTGAGGTCGATGGTCTCCGACCGGTAGACGATGACGTCCGGACGGCGGTTGGTGAGCGGCACGTCCTGCAGGCGGACGTCGAAGTCCGTGTCGGCGTTCCAGTCCGGGCCCGCGGCTGCGTCCAGGGCATTGGCCAGAATCCGGGCCAGCCGGTTGTGCCGCTTGGAGGCGCTCGGGCTCACAACGACCATCCCGTCCACGATCTCGATGCCGGCGCACTGCTCCTCGGACCAGGAGTCGTACTGTTCCGCGCTGATCTGCGTGTGCATCCACGCGGGCGCCACCATCTCGGCGGACATGGAGTACCTCCTTCGAGGATGCGGTGCGCTCGACTCAGCGTACTGCCCGCTTCCAGTCGGGCACCGGCTTCGGGGCGGAGCAGAACCTCCAGCGTCCGCAGGGCGGCCTGGGCACAGAAGGGGCGATCCGCATTCACCCCGTGATGGCGCATGCGTGCAAATCGGCCAAGTAGGGCGGGGGCTTGCGGGCCGAACCGGCAGGACCGCGTCGGCGTGAGAGGCTGGGTCGTATGAACCGGTTGGCTGGTGTGACCTCGCCTTATCTGCTTCAGCACGCCGACAACCCGGTGGACTGGTGGCCCTGGTCTCCGGAAGCGTTCGAGGAGGCCCGGCGGCGCGATGTCCCCGTGCTGCTGTCGGTGGGGTACGCCTCCTGCCACTGGTGCCATGTGATGGCGCGGGAGTCCTTCGCGGACGAGGCCACCGCCGCGGAGCTGAACGCGGGGTTCGTCAGCATCAAGGTCGACCGCGAGGAGCGGCCCGACGTCGACGCCGTGTACATGGAGGCCGTGCAGGCCGCCACCGGGCAGGGCGGGTGGCCGATGACGGTGTTCCTCACGCCCGATGCGGAGCCCTTCTACTTCGGTACGTACTTCCCGCCGCGGCCGCGGAGCGGCATGCCCGCGTTCCGGCAGGTGCTCCAGGGGGTCGCGGCGGCCTGGGCGGACCGGCGGGGCGAGGTCGCGGAGGTCGCGGCGCGGGTGGCGGCGGATCTCGCCGGGCGGACGCTGAGCGGGGCCCTGGGCGGGCCCGGGGACGGACCGCCGGGGGCGGCGGAGGTGCACGCGGCGCTGCTGGAGCTGACGAAGGAGTTCGACGCGGTGCGGGGCGGGTTCGGCGGGGCGCCGAAGTTCCCGCCCGGGATGGCGCTGGAGTTCCTGCTGCGCCACCACGCCCGCACCGGCTCGGCGGCGGCCCTGGAGATGGTGCAGGCCACCTGCGAGGCCATGGCCCGCGGCGGCATCTACGACCAGCTCGGCGGCGGCTTCGCCCGCTACTCGGTGGACGCGGAGTGGGTCGTCCCGCACTTCGAGAAGATGCTCTACGACAACGCCCTGCTGGCCCGCGTCTACGCCCACCTGTGGCGCGCGACCGGCAGCGAGCAGGCCCGGCGGGTGGCGCTGGAGACCGCGGACTTCATGGTGCGGGAGCTGCGCACCGGGGAGGGCGGCTTCGCCTCCGCCCTTGACGCCGACAGCGAGCGGCCGGACGGCACCGGGCACGCCGAGGGCGCGTACTACGTATGGACGCCCGGCGAGCTGCGCGAGGTGCTCGGCGCCGAGGACGCGGCGCTGGCCGGGGCGTACTACGGCGTGCCCGAGGCGCCGGAGGCGGCGACCTTCGAGGAGGGCGCCTCCGTGCTGCGGCTGCCCGACGCCGCGGGGCCGTTCGACGCCGGGAGGATCGCGTCGGTGCGCGAGCGGCTGACGGCGGCGCGGGCGCAGCGGCCGCGGCCGTTCCGCGACGACAAGGTGGTCACGGCGTGGAACGGGCTGGCGATCGCCGCCCTCGCCGAGATCGGCGCGTACTTCGACCGGCCGGACCTCGTCGACGCCGCGGTGGCCGCGGCCGACCTGCTGGTACGGGTGCACATGACGGACGGCGCCGGCGGGCCCGGCACGGTGGGGCGGCTGGTGCGCACCTCGCGCGAGGGGGCGGCCGGCGACAGCGCCGGTGTGCTGGAGGACTACGCGGACGTGGCGGAGGGCTTCCTCACGCTCACCGCCGTCACCGGCGAGGGAACGTGGCTGCGGCTCGCCGGGCTGCTGCTGGACACCGTGCTGGAGCGGTTCCGGGGCGAGGGCGGCGCGCTGTACGACACCGCCGACGACGCCGAGCGGCTCATCCGGCGCCCCCAGGACCCGACGGACAACCCGACGCCGTCGGGCTGGACGGCGTCGGCCGCGGCGCTGCTGTCCTACGCCGCGTACACCGGCAGCGAGCGGCACCGCGAGGCCGCCGAGCAGGCCCTGGGCATCGTGGCGAAGCTGGGCCCGCGGGCGCCGCGGTTCGTCGGCTGGGGCCTCGCGGCCGCGGAGGCGGCGCTGGACGGGCCCCGTGAGGTCGCCGTCGTCGGCCTCCCGGACGACCCCCGCCGCGCGGAGCTGCACCGCACGGCGCTGCTCGCCCCGGCCCCGGGTGCGGCGATCGCCACGGGCCCGGGCACGGGCACGGGCACGGGCACGGATACGGGTACTGGTGCAGGTCCCGAGCCCGGTGCCGGACCGCCCGACGACCCCGACGCCGTCCCGCTCCTCGCCGACCGCCCCCTCGTCGGCGGTGCCCCCGCGGCCTACGTCTGCCGCCGCTTCGTCTGCGCCGCCCCGGTGACGCGGCCCGAGGAGCTGCGCGCCCGGCTGACCCCGGCCGCGCCCTCGCGGGACTGACGCCGGACGACGGGCGGCCGCGCCTCACAGCGTGAGGCCGCGCGCCAGCACCGCCAGCGCCCGGTCGACCGTCTCCACCAGGTCCCACTCCGACTCCCGGTCCACCCACTCGAACAGCACCTGGGTCAGCGCCCCGAAGACCGCCCCCACGACCACCCGCAGCTCGAAGTCGTCCCGCGGCCGCCCGGTCCGCTCGGAGAGCACGCCGCACAGGACCTCGATGTTCTGGTCCATGCCCTCGTGCATCTGCGCCCGCAGCGCCGGCACCTCGCGCACCAGTTGCATCCGCAGCAGGAACTCCGGCCGGACCTCGTCGTACAGCGACCGCAGCGAGGTCACGACCGCCTCCCGCAGCGCGACGAGCGGCGGCTCGTCCGCCGGCCGGTCGAGGATGGCCCGCTCCAGGACCGGGTCGTACTCGTCGGTCAGGATGATGTCCTCCTTGGTCGCGAAGTACCGGAAGACGGTGCTCGCCGAGACCTCCGCGGCCTCGGCGATCTGCTCGACGGTGGTCTGCTCGTACCCCTGCTGCCCGATCAGCCGGAACGCCGCCTGCCGGATCGCCTGCCGGGTGCGCCGCTTCTTGCGCTCGCGCAGTCCGAGCCCGGCCTCGGCGTACGCGGTCGCGTCGGCGGGGGCGGCGACGGGCGGGGCGGCGGGGGTACGGGAGGAGGCCATACTCCTCATTCTCCTGCACCGTGCTCGGCGGAGGCCATTCCGGCAGCGGTCCGGCCCGCACGCGATCGCGTGCGGGCCGGACCGGGAATCCGTGGAGAGTGCCTCCGCGTGGTGCCGCCGGCGTCGTGCCGCGGCGGATCGGGGCTCAGCGCCCGACGACGATCGCCTCGCGGTCGTAGCTCTGCAGCGGGCCGAAGTGCACCACCGCCACGGGGCTGATCTCGGTGTACTTGTTGCTGGACACGCGGTTGTTGATGTTGTTCTCGACCTCGACGTCGACCTCGGTCTTGTTCCAGGTCTTGTTGATCTTCTTGCTGATCTCCTGGTTGTACCACTTGCTGCAGCACTGCTTGCCGTGCTTGCCGTGCGGGGTGGCCTGGGCCGAAGCCGCACCGGCGCCGGCGAGGCCGATCACGAGGGCGCTGGCGGCGACGGAGCGGACGATCGTACGGATGCGCATCTTCTGCCTCCACGAGGAGCGGGGATGGTAGTACGCACCGATAACAGCATCTTTGCGGCTCTTGGACCGGGATGCTCCCGAGCCGACACGTGCGGATCACCCGGACAGGCGGACGGGACGGGGGGCACCCGGCCCCGCTCAGGCGTGGCCGTACGCCACCATCGAGATCCCCACGTAGTGGACGGCGAACGCCGCCAGCGTGAACGAGTGGAAGACCTCGTGGAAGCCGAACCAACGCGGTGACGGGTTCGGCCGTTTGATGCCGTAGATCACGCCGCCCGCGCTGTAGAGCACGCCGCCGACGATCACCAGCACGAGCACCGCGATGCCGCCGGTCCGCATGAAGTCCGGCAGGAAGAACACCGCGGCCCAGCCCATCGCGATGTAGCACGGCGTGTACAGCCAGCGGGGCGCGCCGACCCACAGCACCCGGAAGGCGATCCCGGCGATCGCCGCCGCCCAGATGAACCAGAGCAGCGCCTGCTGCCTGCCGCCGTCCAGGAGCAGGATCGTGAACGGCGTGTACGTGCCGGCGATGATCAGGAAGATGTTGGCGTGGTCGAGCCGGCGCAGCACGGCCGTGCCCCGGGGGCCCCAGTCACCGCGGTGGTAGAGCGCGCTGACGCCGAAGAGCAGGCAGGCGGTCAGCGTGTAGACGGCGCACGCCAGCCGGCCGCGGGGGCTCTCCGCCAGCGCCGTCAGCACCACGCCCGCGCACAGCGCCGCGGGGAACATCACCGCGTGCAGCCAGCCGCGCAGCCGTGGCTTGAGCACGGCGGCCGCGGCACTGGCGACCCGGTGCAGCTCTCCCTCGCCCGTCTCCTCGCCTGTCACCTCGCCCGTCGCCTCGCCCGTGGCACCCATGCGGACATGCTACCTACGCGCCCGTAGGTAGCGGCGGGGGGAGTGGCGCTGTTCACGCAGAAGCCGGCTGGACATGACGTCTGAGCTGTTCCATCATCAAATGAGCGCACACCCGACACCGGATGGGCTCATATGAGCGGCGACCGGGTCGGCGCCCCCAAGGGGTAACGGTCTTGAAAGCCAGATATATGTGACATCACAGGACAATCGCCCAAACCCTCGACATCTGGAGCATCCCGCACTCATGACCACCCCGACCAAACACGAAGGACTACTCGCCTGGGTCCAGGAGATCGCCGCCCTCACCCAGCCGGACGAGATCGTGTGGTGCGACGGCTCCCAGGCGGAGTACGACCGTCTGTGCGCCGAGCTCGTCGCCAAGGGCACGTTCACGAAGCTGGACCCCGTCAAACGGCCCGGCTCCTACTACGCCGCCTCCGACCCGACCGACGTCGCCCGGGTCGAGGACCGTACGTTCATCTGCTCCGAGCAGGAGGAGGACGCCGGCCCGACCAACCACTGGATGGACCCCGCCGAGATGCGCGAGGTCTTCACCGGCACCTCCGGCGAAGGCGGCCTCTTCCGCGGCGCCATGCGCGGCCGCACCATGTACGTCGTCCCCTTCTGCATGGGCCCGCTCGGCTCCCCGCTCTCCGCGCTCGGCGTCGAGATCACCGACTCCGCGTACGTCGCCACCGCCATGCGCATCATGACCCGCATGGGCCGCCCGGTCCTCGACGAGCTGGGCGACGACGGCTTCTTCGTCCGGGCCGTCCACTCCGTCGGCGCGCCCCTGGAGCCCGGCCAGCAGGACGTGCCGTGGCCGTGCAGCTCGACCAAGTACATCTCGCACTTCCCCGAGACCCGCGAGATCTGGTCGTACGGGTCCGGCTACGGAGGCAACGCCCTCCTCGGCAAGAAGTGCTACGCCCTGCGCATCGCCTCCGTCATGGCGCGCGACGAGGGCTGGCTCGCCGAGCACATGCTCGTGCTCAAGCTCACCCCGCCGCGCGGGGAGGCCAAGTACATCGCCGCCGCCTTCCCCTCGGCGTGCGGCAAGACCAACCTCGCCATGCTGGAGCCGGCCACCCGCGGCTGGACCGTGGAGACCGTCGGCGACGACATCGCCTGGATGCGCTTCGGCGAGGACGGCCGGCTCTACGCCATCAACCCCGAGGCCGGCTTCTTCGGCGTCGCGCCCGGCACCGGCGAGCACACCAACGCCAACGCCATGAAGACCCTGTGGGGCAACTCCGTCTTCACCAACGTCGCCCTCACCGACGACGGCGACGTGTGGTGGGAGGGCATGACCGACGAGCCCCCGGCGCACCTCACCGACTGGCTCGGCAACGACTGGACCCCGGAGTCCGGCACCCCCGCCGCCCACCCCAACGCCCGCTTCGCCGTCCCGGCCGCGCAGTGCCCGACGATCGCGCCGGAGTGGGAGGACCCCCGCGGGGTGCCCATCTCGGCCATTCTCTTCGGCGGCCGGCGCGCCACCGCGGTGCCGCTGGTGACCGAGTCGTTCGACTGGCAGCACGGCGTCTTCCTCGGCGCCAACGTCTCCTCCGAGAAGACCGCCGCCGCCGAGGGCAGGGTCGGCGAGCTGCGCCGCGACCCGTTCGCCATGCTGCCCTTCTGCGGCTACAACATGGGCGACTACTTCGGCCACTGGCTGAAGACCGGTGCCGCAGCGGACGCCGCGAAGCTGCCGAAGATCTACTACGTCAACTGGTTCCGCAAGGGCGCGGACGGGTCGTTCGTCTGGCCCGGGTTCGGGGAGAACAGCCGGGTGCTGAAGTGGATCGTCGAGCGCCTCAACGGCGAGGCCGAGGGCGTCGAGACCCCGATCGGGGTGCTTCCCGCAAAGGGCGCGCTGGACGTCGACGGCCTCGAACTCACCGACGAACAGCTCGACTTCCTGCTCTCCGTCGACCCCGAAGTCTGGCGCGAGGAGGCCGCGCTCATCCCCGCGCACCTCGAAACCTTCGGCGCGCACACCCCGAAGGAGCTGTGGGACGAGTACCACGCCCTGCTGAACCGCCTGGGCTGACCTGCCACGCCGGCCGGACCGGCGGGTACGACAACGGCGTCGTACCCGCCGGTCCGGCCTTTTCCGGCGGCGCCAATTCCGTTCCCGTACCGGCCGCCCGGTGATATCAGCCCGCCATTCACCTCCTCATCCGGCCGAGTTATCCACAGGGGGATGCCTAATCCCCGGCACACGCGGAAGACTTGGCTGTGCACTGCACGGACGAGCGAGGCGACGGGTAGGGGAGGGGAGCACATGCCGGGCACAGCGTCCCGACTGCGCGACAACCACCGGAAGGAGGCCGAGCTTCTTCTCACCCGCGCGGTCGACGAAGAAGTGCGCCGCTCCGGTGGACGGACCGACGGCGTGGTGCTGCTCGGCCGGGCGCGGGCGGCGCTGGACGACATGGCGGAGCGCGCCGGCGAGGAGTACGGCGCGTATGTGCGCGCGCTGGACGAGGCCGCCGCCGGCCGGCGCTCGCTGGCCGAGCGCTTCACCCCGCAGTCGATCGGGCCGGCGGTGACCGCGACGCTCACCGCCGCCGGCGTCGCCCTGCTCGTCTCCGCCGAGGAGGGCCTCGGCGCCACGTCCGCGTTCTGGACCGGCGTCGCCACCGGCCTGGCCGGCCTCGGCGCCGGGCTGGTGCAGATCGGCCTGGCCCACTGGCTCTCGGGCAACACGCGCTCGGGCGCCGCCCGGCAGCCCGGCGGTCCCGAGCAGCTCCGGCTGCAGTGGCTGACGGCGCTGGAGCTGCGCGGCGTCCGCCCCTTCTTCGACGAGCAGCGGATGATCTCGGCCGCCACCCGCACCGGCAGCCGCCCGGAGCCCGCCGCCGACGGCCAGCGGCCGGGCGGCGCCGGGGGCGCCGGGGGCACGGACCGCGAGCCCCAGCTGCGCCGGGACCGCAGCCAGGAGGCGCGCCAGCGGGCCACGCTGGAGCAGTCCTACCGCCAGCTGCCCGAGGCCTCCCGGGTGTACGTCGGCCGCAAGGCCCAGCTGACCCAGATCGCCGGATGGGTGCACCAGGGCCGTGCCAACCCCGAGACCAAGCCGACCGTCGTCGTGCTGCACGGCCCGCCGGGCGCGGGCCGCACCATGCTCGCGGTCCGCGCCGCCCACCAGCTGCGCGACCAGTTCCGCGCCGCCGTGGTCGTGGACCTGCGCGGCGAGAGCCTCAGCGAGGACCCCCTGCCCACCCGCGACGCCCTGCTGCACCTGCTCAACCGCCTCGGCGCCCCGCGCGACCAGCTGATGTTCCGCGACCGCCCGGCGCACGACGCCCAGCTGCGGCGCCTCACCGAGCTGTACCACCAGCATCTGACGTCCCTGCCGGTGTCCGTCGTGCTGGACGACGCGGTCGACGCCGAGCAGGTCCGCCAGCTGGTGCCGGAGCGCTCGGAGAGCCTGGTGCTGGTGACCTCGCGGCGGCGGCTGGAGCTGCCCGACGACCTCGACGCCTGGGTGCACCACCTGCCGGTCGAGGGCCTGGAGCCGACCGCGGCCGAGGAGCTGCTGACGGCCATCGTGCAGGAGTCGGACGCGGCGCAGGGCGCCGCCGATCCGTACGACGCCCAGTCCATCGACCGCATCGGGATGCTCTGCGGCGGGCTGCCACTGGCGCTGCGCATCGCCGGGTCGGCGCTGGAGGAGCGCAGCCCGGCCGGGCTCGCGGAGGCGCTCGACGCCTACGGGCCGGTGGAGCCGGTGGACCGTGCCCTGTGGCTGCGCTACAGCGACCTGGCGGAGCCGGCCCGGACGCTGCTGCGCCGGCTGTCGCTCGTCGGCCGGGCGAGCCTGGGGGCGGCGGCCTGCGCGGCCCTGCTCGACGTCGGCCAGGAGGAGGCCGGCAAGCGGCTGGCGGCGCTGGCCCGCGCCGGGCTCGTCGAGCACGTGCGCGGCTCCCGCTACCGGGTGCACGACCTGGTGCGCCGCTTCGCGTACGCCCGGCTGGCCGACGAGGAGGACCCCGAGGTGCGCGCCGCCGCGCACGAGCGGCTGATCCGCAGCTACGCGGAGCTGGCGGACTCGGTGATCCGGCTGGTCGACGGGCGCACGTCGACGCGCGCCGACCGGTTCGGCTCGCACGGCTTCACCTCGCTGGACGCCGCCCTGCGCTGGCTGGACGACGAGCAGAGCTTCATCACCGCGGCCCTGCGGCACGCCGAGGGCGTGGACCAGGCCACCGTGCTGCACCTGCTGGGCGCCCTCGCGGACTACTGCCTGCTGCGCGGCGACCTGTACCGCCTCGGCGAGCTGAACGAGCTGACCAAGGCCGCCGACCAGGGCCTGCTGATGCGCTCGGTGCAGTGGCGCACGGGTGTCGCCGCCCGCCAGCTCGGCGAGCTGGACAAGGCCCGCTCGACGCTGTCGTCCGTGGTCGACCTCTACCGCGAGGCGCGGCACTCCGCCGGCGCCGCCCGCGCCCTGCGCGACCTGGGCATCACCCTGCAGCAGCAGGGCAGCCTGCGCGAGGCGGAGGCGAAGCTGCGCGAGGCCCTGCAGATGCAGCAGGGCGAGGCCATGCGCGGCGACCGCGCCTGGACGCTGCACGCCCTGGCCGCCGTGCTGCGCGACCGCGCCCAGCTCGGCGACGCGCTGGCGCTGCTGGACCAGGCGCTCGCGCTGCACCAGGAGAGCGAGAGCGTGCACGGCCAGGCGTGGGCGCACTTCCAGCTCGGGCAGGTGCGGCTGCGGATGGGCGACGTGCCGGGGGCCGAGGAGCGGCTGGCGCAGGCCCTGGAGCAGTACGGGCGCACCCGCGACGGCCGCGGCGAGGCCTGGGCGATGACGCAGCTGGCCCGCGCCCGGCTGGTCGCCGCCGACCCGGCCTCGGCGGTGACGCACCTCAAGGCGGCCCTCGCCCGGCACCGGGAGAACGACGACGCGCGCGGCGAGGCCTGGACGCTGTACTACCTGGGCCAGGCCCAGGAGGAGGCCGGCAAGCGGGAGTCGGCGGTCCGGGCGCTGGAGCGGTCCCGCTCGATGTTCAGCCGCATGCGGGACGTGTACGGGCTGGCCTGCGCGCGGCACCACTCCGCGCGGGTCACCCGCGACCTGCGCGCGGAGCAGACCGGCACCCTGCGCAACAGCGGCTTCGCCCGGCAGCTGCTCCAGGACGCCCGGCAGGACTTCCGCCGGGTGGGCGTGGCGCACGGCGAGGCCTGGTCGTGCATCGAGCTGGCGGTGATCGACGCGGGCAACGGCCGCGCCGGGCAGGCGCTGGAGCTGGTGGACTCCGCGATCGACCTGTTCGCCGGCATAGGCGACCGGCGCGGCGCCACGTGGGCGCGGTTCCTGCGCTGCACGCTGCTGCCGTTCGCCTCGCCGGGCGGCTCCGTGGTGGGCGCGGCGGTGGCCCAGCAGGAGCTGTCGGAGCTGCTGGACGAGGTGCGTACGGCCACGACGGGCCGCCGCGGGGTGGTCGACCCGGCGCTGGAGGACTGCGCGGAGGCGTTCCAGCTGGTGCTGGAGCGGGGGGTGGAGCCGGAGACGGGCTGGCAGGCGTGGCGCCTGGGCATGGTCCCGAGCCGGCACGCCCGCGAGGTCATGGGCGTCCCCCTGGACGGCGCGGCCCCGGCGGGCGACGGCGCCCTGGCGGGCTAGCCCGCGGGCCGCCGGGCGGCCCGGCGCCGCTAGCGGCGCCGGGCGACGGGCTGCCTGGTGTCCTCCGGGCTCTCCGCGGGGGACGGCGGCCGCGGCTGCTCGTCGCGCGGAGAGTCATCCCGCGGGGTGTCGCGGGGCGCGTCGCCGCGCGGGGTGTCGCCGGGCGCGTCACCGCGCGGGGCGCCCCCGCCGCCGGAGCCCCCGCCGCCCGGGCGGCGACCGTCCGGGCCGCCGTCGCCGCGGTCGGTCTTCTCCTTGAAGTCGACGCGGCCCAGGTGCCGGTTCATGCTCTTCAGCAGGAACCACACCGCGACGCCGAGCAGCGCGAAGACGATGAAGCCGAGGACGCCCGGCGTGACCTTGTTCTTGTCGAGCTCGTCGGCGAGCGGGACGAGGTCGGCAGCCAATGTGGTGTTCACACGGTCAATTGTCGCGGATACCGGCGAAGAGGTCGTCCTCGGGGAGGGAAGTGTCCACGAGCGACTTCGCCAGCTCGTACTCCTCGGTGGGCCAGACCTCCTGCTGGATCTCCATCGGGATCTTGAAGAACGGCCCGTCGGGGTCGATCTGCGTGGCGTGCGCGATCAGCGCCTTGTCCCGGATCGCGAAGAAGTCGGCGCACGGCACGTACGTCGTGATCGTGCGCTCCTTGCGCTCGAACTGCTTCCACCGCTCCAGCCACTCCCCGTACGGCGACTCCAGACCGCGTTCGAGCATCGCCTCGTGCAGCGCGACCGTACGCGGCCGGTTGAAGCCCTGGTTGTAGTAGACCTTCAGCGGCTGCCAGGGCTCGCCCGCGTCCGGGTAGCGCGCGGGGTCGCCGGCGGCCTCGAAGGCGGCCATGGTGATCTTGTGGGTCATGATGTGGTCGGGGTGCGGATAGCCGCCGTTCTCGTCGTAGGTCGTGATGACCTGCGGCTTGAACTCGCGGATCAGCCGGACGAGCGCCTCCGCCGCCTCGTCGACGTCCTTCAGGGCGAAGCAGCCGTCGGGCAGCGGCGGCAGCGGGTCCCCCTCCGGCAGCCCGGAGTCGACGAACCCCAGCCACGCCTGCTTCACGCCGAGGATCTCCCGCGCCTCGGCCATCTCCTTGCGCCGTACTTCGTGCATGTTCTTCTCGATGAAGGCATCGCCCTGGAGCTTCGGGTTCAGGATCGACCCCCGCTCGCCCCCCGTGCAGGTGGCGACCAGGACCTCGACGCCCTCCGACACGTACTTGGCCATGGTGGCCGCACCCTTGCTCGACTCGTCGTCGGGGTGTGCATGGACGGCCATCAGCCGCAGGTCATCGCTCACAGATTCAGTCCTCGGTAACAGATCCTCTAAGCCGGCTTCTATAGTGACTGAGCGGACTGACAATTCATTCCGCCGTCAGCCGCAGCCAGCCGCTCTGCCCGGAGGGACCATCATGGCCGGTGCGCCCCAGACGCCGCCCGAGGGCCGCTACGGCCGCTCGGCCGACGCCCGTGCCGACCGGCGGCTGAAGGCCGTCGGCGCCGTGCTCGGCGCCGCCGCCCTCGGCTTCGTGGCCTGGAGCGCTGTCGACGCGACGGCCGGTTCGAAGGCGTCCGGCGAGCTGATCCGCTACCAGGTCGTGTCCGACCACGAGGTGCAGGTGCACATCGAGGTCCGCAAGAAGACGGACGTCGACGCGATCTGCACGCTGCGTTCGCTGGCAGCGGACAAGTCGGAGGCCGGCATCCGCGACGTGCGCATCGACGAGCCGAAGACGCGCGTCGACACCGTGGTGTCGATCCGCACCGCCACGCGCGGCGCCAACGCCGAGCTGGTCGGCTGCAAGGCGGCCGACGAGCGGTAACACTCGCCGTCCCGCTGCCGGAATTGTTACGATCGTGGTTTCGCCCCACCCGCGAAGGCGCAATTCTTCTGGGTAGGGCGATTGCTGCATCCCAGACGCATGAGAAGTCCCCCAGCACCAGAACCACCACCGACGAGGAGCACCTGTGACCCAGACCAGCGACAACGTCACCTGGCTGACCCAGGAGGCGTATGACCAGCTCAAGGCCGAGCTGGAGCACCTGTCGGGTCCCGCACGCACCGAGATCGCCAAGAAGATCGAGGCGGCTCGTGAGGAGGGTGACCTGCGGGAGAACGGCGGGTATCACGCGGCCAAGGAGGAGCAGGGCAAGCAGGAGCTGCGCGTGCGCCAGCTCCAGCAGCTGCTGGAGAACGCGAAGGTCGGCGAGGCTCCGCCGGACGACGGCGTCGTCGAGCCCGGGATGGTCGTCACGATCGCCTTCGACGGCGACGAGAGCGACACCCTGACCTTCCTGATGGCCTCCCGGGAGTACGCGACCGGGGACGTCGAGACGTACTCGCCGCAGTCGCCGCTGGGGATGGGAGTCAACGGCAAGAAGGTCGGCGAGGAGGCCAGCTACGAGCTGCCCAACGGCAAGACCGCGATGGTGACGATCCTCGACGCCAAGCCGTACGCCGCCTGACCGCGCGTCGGACGCAGCAGCCCGGCACGAAAGCCCCCGGCAGGGGAACCGAGGTTCCCGCGCCGGGGGCTTCGGCGTGCGCCGTCCTGCGGCGCCGGGTGCGTCACCCGGCGGAGTTGCGGTACTTCCGCACCGCCAGCGTGCGGAAGATCACGATGATGACGACGGAGTACATCAGCGAGGCCAGCACAGGGTGCTGCATCGGCCAGGCGTCGGACTGGACGACGCCCGGGTTGCCGAACAGCTCGCGGCACGCCTGCACGGTCGCGCTGAAGGGGTTCCAGTCCGCGATGTGCCGCAGCCAGGAGGTCATGTTGCCCGAGTCCACGAAGGCGTTCGAGACGAACGTCACCGGGAACAGCCAGACCAGCCCGCCGGACGTGGCCGCCTCGGGCGTACGCACCGACAGTCCGATGAGCGCGCCGACCCAGGTGAAGGCGTACCCGAGCAGGAGCAGCAGGCCGAAGGCGGCCAGCGCCTTCGGCACGCCCTCGTGGATCCGCCACCCGACCAGCGCGGCGACGACGGCCAGCACGACCAGCGTCAGGGCGGTCTGCACCAGGTCGGCGAGGGTGCGGCCGGTGAGGACCGCGCCACGGGCCATCGGCAGCGACCGGAAGCGGTCTATGAGGCCCTTGTGCATGTCCTCGGCTATGCCGGCGCCCGCTCCCGCGGTGGCGAACGTGACGGTCTGGGCGAAGATGCCGGCCATCAGGAACTCGCGGTAGACCTCGGAGTCCGTACTGCCGCCGACGTTCATGGAGCCGCCGAACACGTACGAGAACAGCACCACGAACATGATCGGCTGGATCAGGCCGAAGATGACCACTTCGGGTATCCGGGACATCCGGAGCAGGTTGCGCTTGGCGACGACCAGCGAGTCGCGGGCGGACTGGCCGACGCCCCCCAGGGCGGGCGGCGCCGCGGGGGCGGGGCGCGCCGGGGCGGTCGAGGCGGTCACTGTGCGGTCTCCTTCACGGCGTCGTCGGCGGCCTTTCCTTCGCCGCCCTCGGTTGCGTTCCCGTTCTCGGTCTCGGCGGCGTGGCCGGTCAGCGAGATGAACACGTCGTCCAGCGTGGGCCGGCGCAGCCCGATGTCGTCGATGGCGATGCCGCGCTCGTCCAGGTCCCGGATGACGTCGGCGAGCAGCCGGGCGCCGCCGCTGACGGGCACGGTGAGCTTGCGGGTGTGGTCCGCGACCGTGACCTCGCCCTGGCCGAGGGCGCCGAGCACCTCGCTGGCGGCGAAGATCTCGTCGCGCTGGTGCACGACGACCTCGACGCGCTCGCCGCCGGTGCGGGCCTTCAGCTCGTCGGAGGTGCCGCGCGCGATGACGCGGCCGTGGTCGATGACGCAGATGTCGTGCGCCAGGTGGTCGGCCTCTTCCAGGTACTGCGTGGTGAGCAGCAGCGTCGTGCCGCCCTTGACCAGCTCCTGGATGACGTCCCAGAGCGCCTGCCGGTTGCGCGGGTCGAGGCCGGTGGTCGGCTCGTCCATGAACATCACGGGCGGCTCGACGACGAGCGCGGCGGCCAGGTCGAGCCGCCGGCGCATGCCGCCGGAGTACGTCTTGGCCGTGCGGTCCGCGGCGTCGGCGAGGTTGAACCGCTCCAGGAGCGCGCCGGCGCGGGCCTTCGCGTCGCGCGCGCTCAGCTGGTAGAGCTGGCCGACCATCTGGAGGTTCTCCCGGCCGGTCAGATACTCGTCGACCGCGGCGAACTGGCCGGACAGGCCGATGGACCTGCGCACCTCGTTGGGGTGCTGGAGGACGTCGAGCCCCGCGACCTCGGCGCGGCCGGCGTCGGGCCGGAGCAGCGTGGTCAGCACGCGTACGGCGGTGGTCTTGCCGGCTCCGTTGGGGCCGAGCAGGCCGAGGACGGAGCCTTCGGGGACGTCGAGATCGACGCCGTCCAGTGCCCGCACATCGCCGAAGTGCTTGACCAGCCCCTCGGCATGGATGGCGCCTGGCATAGAAATCTCCCCGGGTTGGATGGAAGTCGGTGGTGGATGGGCGGTGGGCTGGAGGCACTTCTCAACAAATGTCAGACATGAGCGCGCGGCCGGGCAACAGCAGGAGAGTAGAACACGCGATATATCGCGTCAAGTCGCGAGGGGCTCAGTCGCGAGCGCGGGTGTGCGCGGGGCGCGCCACGGGTCGTGCGTCGGGCCGTGCGCCGTGCTCGTCGTGCCTGTCGTGCTCCATGCGGTCGTCGTGTGTCAGGCAGTCACCGTGTACCCGGCTTTCCGGAGCGCCGCGAGCACCCGATCACAGTGCTCCCGCCCCTTGGTCTCCAGCTGTAGCTCGACCTCGGCCTCCGTGAGCCCCAGGCGCGGATCGGTACGCACGTGGCTCACGTCGAGGACGTTAGCGTCCGCCTCTGACAACACCCCCAGCAGCGTCGCGAGCGTCCCCGGCCGGTCCGTCACGCGCAGCCGCAGCGACAGGTACCGCCCCGCCGCGGCCATGCCGTGGCGCAGGATGCGCTGGACGAGCAGCGGGTCGACGTTCCCGCCGGAGAGCACCGCCACCACCGGGCCGCCCCCGAAGGAGCCCGGGTCGGCCAGCAGCGCGGCGACCGGGGCCGCCCCGGCCGGCTCGACGACCAGCTTCGCCCGCTCCAGGCACAGCAGTACCGCGGCGGACAACTCGTCCTCGGAGACCGTACGCACCTCGTCCACGTGCTCGCCAATGATTTTGAACGGGACGTCGCCCGGCTTGCCGACCTGGATGCCGTCCGCCATCGTCCCGAACGACTCCAGCGCCACCGGCCGCCCGGCCGCGAGCGACGGCGGGTACGCGGCCGCGTCCTCCGCCTGCACCCCGACGATCCGCACGTCGGGCCGTACCGCCTGCACCGCCGTCGCGATCCCGGCCGCGAGGCCCCCGCCGCCGATCCCCACCACGATCGTCGACACCTCCGGGCACTGCTCCAGCACCTCCAGGCCGACCGTGCCCTGCCCCGCCACCACGTCGGGGTGGTCGAAGGGGTGGATGAGAACGGCGCCGGTCGCCGCGGCGTACGCCTCCGCCGCCTCCAGCGTCTCGTCGACGACGTGGCCGTGCAGCCGTACGTCCGCGCCGTAGTCCAGCGTCGCGGCCACCTTGGGCAGCGGGGCGCCGACCGGCATGAAGACCGTCGAGCGCACGTCCAGCAGCGACGCCGCCAGGGCCACGCCCTGCGCGTGGTTGCCCGCGCTGGCGGCGACCACGCCGCGGGCGCGCTGCTCCGCGTCCAGCCCGGCGATGCGCACGTACGCGCCGCGCAGTTTGAACGAACCGGTGCGCTGCAGGTTCTCGCACTTCAGATGGACCGGCTCGGCGACCAGCCGGGAGAGGAACCTGCTGCCCTCCAGCGCGGTGACCCGGGAGATGCCGGCGAGCATCCGCTGTGCGTCGCGTACGTCGTCCAGGCTGACGGCACCGGCCGCGGCTGCGCTCATATCGACAGTCTCGCACGCTGAGACGACGCGGGTTTTCCACAGGCCGTACGGCACCCGGCCTGGTGCGCGTAATCTGTGGCCCAGTTCGAATGCGAATGTCCAGCCCCGTCCTACGCACCCTGCCCCACGCACCGATCCGCACAGCACACGTCCTCACGAAGTGAGCACCGTCCATGCCCTCCCCCCTTTCCCCGACCGACACCCCACCGGTGCCCGACCTGCTCAACGACCTGCAGCACCAGTTGGCCGTCTTCGCCCGCCGCGCCGAGCAGACCCGCCTGGCCGGCCTCGGCCAGGTGCGCAACTCGATGGACCGCGCCGCGTACCTGCTGCTCAACCGCCTGGAGCAGTACGGCCCCACGGGCGTCAAGGCCCTCGCCGCCGGCATGGGCATCGACTCCTCCACCGTGACCCGGCAGGTCGCGCCGCTCGTCGACGGCGGGCTGGTCGAACGCGCCACGCACCCGGAGGACGGCCGCGCCGTCGTGCTGGAGCTGTCGCCGCTCGGCCGGGCGCGGCTGCACGAGGTGCAGCAGTCGCGGCGCGAGCTGGTCGCGCAGCTGACCTCCGACTGGACGGAGGCGGAACGTGCCACGTTCTGCACGCTGCTCACCCGCTTCAACACCTCGGTCTCCGAGGCCAACACCGGACAGCCGGAGGAGCGGCAGCAGACCCCGCAGGACGGGGCGGCCGACGAGGCCGGCTGACAGGGCCGACCGCGAGGGCTGACCGAGGGGCCGGCCGACGGGGGCGGCCGGCGTCAGGCCGGTGCCTCCGGAGTCTTGACCCCGGCGCGCGGCTGCCGTCCTATTGGACGAGGGCGGTGAAGGGAGCAGCGCGGTGCGTCAGCGGCGCTCGGCACAGAAGCGCCGCCGCGCCCTGGAGTTCGAGGCCTTCTGCGCGGGCGCGGCCGGCCGGCTGCTGCATGTCGCCCACCTGCTCACCGCCGAGCCGCCGGACGACGCCCCGCAGGCCGAACGGCTGCTGGTCCGGTCCCTGGCCCGTACGTACGCCGGCTGGGACCGGCTGCGCGGCGAGGATCCGTACGAGGCGGCCCGCCAGCACCTCGTCTCCCGCTTCGCGCAGACCGCCTGGCGCTACCGGCGCGGCTCCGGCGGCCTGCTCGACCGGCTCTCGCCGCAGGAGCGGCTGGTCCTCGTGCTGCGGATGTCCGAGGGCGTCGCCGAGGAGCAGACCGCCGCCGTGCTCGGGCTGCCGCCCGAGCGGGTCCACCAGATACTGCTGCGCGCCAGCGCCGCCGTGCTGAGCCGGCGCCCGCCGGCCGCCGGCCGTACCCGGCCGGAGGTGGCGACGCGGTGATCTCGATCAACGCCCGCAAGGAGCAGGCCGTACGCGACCTCCTCGACGGCCCGCCCCCGACCGTGCCGCCGCAGCTCGCGCGGCTGGCCGCCGACCGCGGCCGGCGGCTGCTGCGCCGCCGGCTGCTGCTGCGCGGCGGGGTGTGGCTGCTGCTCGTCGCGGCGCTGGTGGCGCTGACGGTGTGGGCGGTGGTGAGCGGCACGTGGGTGGACGACCCGGCGGAGACGACGCCGGACTTCGAGGGCTGGTGAGGCCCCAGGCACCCCCGGTGGGGCCATAGCTCCGCGGGGACCGTAGGCCCGCCGGGGCCGTCGGAACCGGCCGGCGGGCCCGTCAGCCGCCGAGCGCCTGCGTGAGGTCCGCCAGCAGGTCGTCCACCGACTCGATCCCGACCGACAGCCGCACCAGGTCGTCCGGCACCTCCAGCGGCGACCCGGCCGCCGAGGCGTGCGTCATCCGCCCCGGGTGCTCGATCAGCGACTCGACGCCGCCCAGCGACTCCCCCAGGATGAACAGCCGCGCCCGGTTGCAGACCTCGACCGCCGCCTCCTCGCCGCCCTCGACCCGGAACGACACCATGCCGCCGAAGTCGCGCATCTGCTTCGCGGCCGTCTCGTGCCCGGGGTGCTCTTCGAGGCCCGGGTAGTAGACGTGCGTCACGCGCGCGTGCCGGTCCAGCATGTGCGCGACGCGCGCCGCGTTGGCGCTGTGCCGGTCCATCCGTACGGCCAGCGTCTTGATGCCGCGCAGCACCAGCCAGGCGTCGAACGGGCCGGCCACCGCGCCCATCGCGTTCTGGTGGAACGCCAGCCGCTCGCCCAGCTCGCGGTCGGCCACGACGAGCGCGCCGCCGACGACGTCCGAGTGCCCGCCCATGTACTTCGTCGTGGAGTGCACGACGACGTCCGCGCCGAGGGCCAGGGGCTGCTGCAGGTAGGGGCTGGCGAAGGTGTTGTCGACGACGAGCAGCGCGCCGGCCTCGTGCGCGACGGCGGCGGAGGCGGCGATGTCGGTGATGCCGAGCAGCGGGTTGCTGGGCGTCTCGACCCACACCGCCTTCGTACGGTCGGTCAGCGCGGCCCGTACCGCCGCCGGGTCCGCGGTGTGCGCGACCGAGAACTCCACCCCCCAACGCGCCGCGACCTGCGCGAACAGCCGGAAGGAGCCGCCGTACGCGTCGTCCGGGATGACCACGTGGTCACCGGGGACGAGCACGGTGCGCAGCAGGCAGTCCTCGGCGGCCAGCCCGGAGGCGAACGCGAGGCCGCGGGCCCCGCCCTCCAGCGCGGCGAGGTTCTGCTCCAGGGCGGTGCGGGTGGGGTTCGCGGAACGGCTGTACTCGTAGCCTCCGCGCAGGCCTCCCACGCCGTCCTGCTTGTACGTGGACACCTGGTGGATCGGCGGTACGACCGCGCCCGTCGCCGGGTCGGGCTCCTGGCCCGCGTGGATGGCGACGGTCTCGAAGCTGGGCTCGCTCATGCGGCCCGAGGATAAGCCCTGGAGGGGGGCCGCTGCGCGCTGCCGTCTGGTTTGCTGGAGGGGAGGAACCCGTACGTGCAGCCGCCCGGACCGCACCTCCCGTGAGAAGCCAGGACATATCAATGGAACTGTTGTTCGCACTCCTCGTCATCGCCCTGATCGCCTGGGTGGCCGTGCCGATGCTGCGGCGGGCCCGGGGCGGCCGGGAGGTGGTGCAGACGGACGCCAGGGCCGTCGACCCGGCCGGCGGTTACGGCTTCGTGCCCGTGGACGAGCTGGACGTCCGCCTCCCCGGCCCCGACCCGCAGCTCGCCGAGGTCCTGCAGGAGCTGGCGCAGGACGGGGACTGGGAGGCCGCCTCCCGGCTGCTCGCGCTCACCGACGACGACTGGGAGCTGCGCTGGCAGCGCGTGCAGACCCTGGCCGGCGCCGCGGCCTTCGAGCTGGCGCAGGCCCCGGGCGAGGGCGGCGCGTGGCTGCGGTCGTGGCGGGCGGAGCGGCCGAAGGACGCGGGCGGGGCCGAGGTGCACGCGGAGTTCCTGGTCCGGCAGGCGTGGCTGGCCGGGTCGGCGGCCGAGGAGTTCCCGGTGATCCTGGAGGAGGCGAAGAAGGTCTGCGCGGAGGCCGCGGTGCTCGCGCCGGGCGGCCCCATGCCGTACATCATCGAGCTGGCCGTCGCCCGCGGCGCCCACTACCGCGAGGCGGACTTCGAGGAGCTGTGGCACACGGTCGAGCAGCGCGCCGGCGACCACATGGGCGCGCATCTCGCGGCGCTGCAGTACGCGTGCGAGAAGTGGCACGGCTCGCGGGAGGCGGCGTACGACTTCGCGCAGCGCGCGGCCGGCTCGGCGGGGCCGGGGACGCTGCTGCCGGCGCTGCCGCTGTTCGCGGTCTGGGAGCACCTGCCGGAGGCGAACCTGGTGCGCGGGCTGTACGAGGGCGAGGTCGTCCGGGAGGCGATCGAGGGCGCGCAGTACGCGGTCCACCACGCCGCGGCGGACCACCCGATGCTGCCGCACGTCCGGCACCTGCTGGCGTGCTTCCTGGTGCGGGCGGAGCGGTACGAGGAGGCGCTGGAGCAGATCCGCCACGTGGACGGGTACGTGGGCGCGCTCCCGTGGTCGCTGAGCGAGCAGCCGGCGGCGGAGTACGCCGCGTACCGGGCGCTGGCGGTGGCGGGATACGAGGGCGGCCGGGGCGCGGCGCTGAAGTGACGGCGGGAATGTCGGAGCGGCGCGGTACGTTTCGGGAGTGGGCCGGGAGTGCGTGAGGCGCGAGCGTCGTCAGCGGAGGAGGCCGGAGAGATGTTCCTGAACCGCCACAAGAACCAGCTCGTCACGAAGGACGAGGCGATCCCCGGCCGCCCCGAGCCCGCCTTCTCCGTCCCCGAGCGCCACACGGTGCTGGGCAACCCCCTGGCGGGCCCGTACCCGGAGGGACTGGAGGTCGCGGACTTCGCGCTGGGCTGCTTCTGGGGCGCGGAGCGCCGCTTCTGGCAGACGCCGGGCGTGTGGACGACGCTCGTCGGCTACCAGGGCGGGCACACGGCCCACCCGACGTACGAGGAGGTCTGCACGGGCCAGACGGCCCACACGGAGGCCGTCCGCGTGGTGTACGACCCGGCGGTCGTGTCGTACGAGGAACTGCTCAAGCTCTTCTGGGAGTCCCACGACCCCACCCAGGGCTTCCGCCAGGGCAACGACATCGGCACCCAGTACCGCTCGGCGATCTACACCCACACCCCCGCCCAGACCACCGCGGCCACCACCTCCCGCGCCGCGTACCAGCAGGTCCTGAGGGCCTCGGGCTACGGCGACATCACCACGGAGATAGCCCCGTCGGCCAACCGCCCCTTCTACCCGGCGGAGGGCTACCACCAGCAGTACCTGTCGGACGCGAAGAACCCCAACGGCTACTGCGGCACCGGCGGCACGGGCGTCAAGCTAAGTGACCAGTCGAAGGGCGGCTCCTGCCCCACAGGCATCGCCCCGGCCGACAGCTAGTAAAGAATCTTGCCCGTGACCGACGATCGGGCCGTTCCCGGCGCCGTATCCACGTGAGGGCGCGAACCGGTGATGAGTCAGTCGACCCACCGCCGCCAATAACCGAACCTGGCGTCCCACCAGATGGTCACCTCTCTACCGTCCGGGTCAGGGGTTGCGAGGTACTCCAGATCAGCACTCGCGAGCGCCTCGATCGCAGCATCAGGTAGCCCCGGGGGCACCTTGAACGTGATACGGGCCCCATGCTCGACGATCACGTGAGGAGCGCCGCTCATCGATGCATCAGGCCGTTGACCCGCAAGCCTGTGGACGAGGTTACGAGCAGCTTCGTACGCACCGTTGCCCGCCCGGCTGGCAATAGCCTGGAGGAACGGCAGCAGGGTCGCGGTCGCGACGACCGGGGCGACCCAGTCGGGAATGCCCTGATCACCCTCACCCGGAGCACTCGGAGGCTCGGAGGCACCTTCGTCCGTAGGCACCTCGGAAGGCGCCGAGCCACCCCCGGCGTCGTCTAACAAAGATTCGGGAAGCGTGCTGTCTCCTCCCCCTCCGCCTCCCCCTCCGCCTCCCGCTCCGTCACCGCCTCCGTCTCCTCCGTCTCCTCCGTCTCCTCCGCCGCCTCCGCCGCCTCCGCCGTCAAAGTCGCCGGCATTATCGAAGCCAGCATCTATCATCTCGAAAAACCCTTCGTCAGTCCGCTATGCCGACCTACCCGTGTCGGATGAGGTGGGGGCGAGGAAGGATAGCCTTCACTGCCTGTATGATTGATTTACTCTCTCATGCGCTTCCCCCTGTCAACATCGATTTCGATGTTTGCGAACCCTATCCAGACTTTGAAAATCGCCGCTCCGGAATATGCCGCTGTCCTGCCACCGCCGGAGCAATCGCGCCCCGCTCAAAACGGGAGTTCTGGTGCAGACTTCCCGCGAGTGATGGCTAGAATCCTTTCATGGAAGTCGCGAGTTGCCAATTCGCGCGGGTAGCGGGAGCGAAGTTCGCTGTCCAGTTCGTTGGCGATTAAAAGCAGCGACGGGAGGGATTTCCGGTCTGCTTCGAGGGCCGCGTTTCCCATCCCTACTGCTTCCTCTACGTCGCCGGTTCGGGCGGCCGCGACTCCGAGGGTGAGCCGGGCCTCTGCTGCTCTCATGGGGGAGATCTCTGTTCCGTCGGGGCCGGTGCTGATGCGAATGACGGAGCGGGCATGTCCGGCGGCCTTTTCGTCGTCGCCTAGGAGACGGTAGGCGTCCATCTCGTAGAAGTCCCACTTATCCGGGTCGATGATGAAGTGATGCTCAGGGTGATCCGGGCGCGGCAATCGGTCAAGTCTGGCGCGACCGGCGTCGAGGGAGTCACGCACTAGGCGGTCGTCTCCCATGCGGGCCGCCGCGCGGGCCTTATGCGCGTAGAGCTGCACACCGACAGAATGTGCCTGGTCGGCTACGTGACCTGCTTCGACCGCGTCGAGCATGCCTTGCCAACGGCGCTGAGTAAGTGCAAACCAGGCTTCGATCTCCCATGCCCATGCCTTGATCTCGCCGTGACCGGCTTCGTCTCCAATTCGGAGAGCTGCGGCCTTGCTGAGGTTAGCGGCCTCCAGTTGGCCGCGGTCGTGCTGGACGCAAGCGTTGAGCAGGAAAAGCCAGCCCGTATGGACGAGTAGTTCTCGATGCTGGCGCAGTGTCATCCGGCCTTCGAGCTGCTTAGTGACGTACTGCAAGCCGCTTCTCGTGCGCTTGTGCAGGTAGTCCGCATCGGCGTACGGGTACGCGCGGGCAAGCTGGTCAATGCCCTGCTCGATCGACTCCAGTGCGGCGCTGTTGATGCTGGACATCTCTGTACGGCGAAGCAACTCGGCGATGTCCCATAGACCGGCCCCGCCCTGGGCAAGTAGAGCGCTCGGATCCTCCGACGGCGTCGGGGTAGATCTGCGCTCCAGTTCCCACGGACGCGGAGTCAGTCCGGCGAGATGACCGGGGATCCGCAGACCATCCACCACTTCGAGAATCTTGCTGAACTGAGTGACCCGTGGCCTCGTGCCCTTGCCCTGCGTCTCGGGACGGGCCATCTTCCCAATGTGCTCACGCTTGTAGCCGGTGGCCTCGGCGATCTTCGCGTAGCTGACGTGCCCGTGTAGCCGGGCAAGTCTGAAGACCTCGCCAAAGTCATGGTTGGCGATTGCCGACCGCACGTCTGCCCGTTCCAGCACGTGCGGCGGGAGAGCTGCCGGTGTCGGTGCAGCCTCGGTCATCTCACTTCCCCATCGTGATTGACCTGCCCTGTGCGTCTCGTCGCTCGTCCGCTTCCGGTCTCCGAGTGTACCCACGAGGGGGATCCCCAAGTGGGGGGAGCGACAGCAGGCGATGGACGTGCATCCTCGCTCCAACCTGCCGGAAGCCGTTCCCGGCAGGGGCCCCAGTAGAGGGCTACCGGGAGGGTGCGAGATGGATCTACGCGAGGGTAAACGAGTCACCACCGCTCCGGCGGTGACCCTGTCCCGCCCCGGCAAGGGAGTGCAGACAGTTGAGTACTACCGCTCCCTGCTGCTCTTCGCGGAAGCGCCTGACTGCCTCCGCGCGGCTCGGAACCTGGTGCGGTCCACGCTGACGGACTGGGGTCTGGCTGATCTTGTCGATGACGTGCAACTGGTCGTTTCCGAACTCGTCGGGAACGTCGTACATCACGCCGTCCCCGATGAGCGCCGTTCATCGCCCGGGGCCCATCGCAGCCTCGACGTAGTACTGAAGAGATGGCCGGAGTGGCTGTTCGTCGGTGTGTCAGACGAAGATTCCAGCCCGCCTACCTGCCCGGCGGGCGAGGCGTTCTCGCCCGACCTCGTCGACGGCATCGCCGAGGCTCTGGTGCCGAACCACGGGCGTGGTCTCCTCATCGTCCAGACCCTGTCTGACGGGCTCTGGTGGGTGCCGCAAGAGGAAGGCGGCAAGACGGTCTATTGCCGCTTCGATCTTGAGGGCGAACTTCGTAAGTGGCCGCCGTAGCAGGTTCCTGGCCGTCCTTCGCGCTCCGTTCACCGGGCGCGTAGCGGCTCGGGCCGGAGTGGGTCGACCTCCGGCAGGAGGGCCGTGACTTCCTGGCGATCACTGGGCTCCCCATCCCCAGCGCCAGGAGGTCACCCCCCTTCGACAACTTCAGACCGAGACCGGGCCACCCGTCTGCCCTAGGAAGCGAAGGGTGACCCGGCTGGGGACGCGACGGTCCCCGGTGCCTGATGGTACCGGGGCCGTCGCTCTGCGTTTTTGCCCTGGGCCAAGGAAGTTGACGATCCGTTACATAGATCGGGACAGAGGTGGATCACGTGTCCGGAGCTGGTGAGGACAGGCTGAACGACGGGTTGGACGTCTTCGCGCTCGACGCCGGCCTGTGGAACTCCGGCATTGACTACGTGGCTGGGTGGCGTGAGGCGGCTCGGGCCGCGGACCGGCTGAACCGCTCGCTGCTCGGGGTCGGGCTGGAGCTGTCCGAGGTGCGGGCGGTGGCCGACGCCAACGCGGACGGGCGCGGTGTGGTGCGGCTTGCGGGTCGGCCGGCCGCGGTGGAACGCCTCGCGCAGCTGCTTGAGGGCACGGCTGAGGGTGAGGGAGGTGCATCGTGATCAGGTCTGATGGTGGTGTGTCCCGCGGCTGTGTGCGTCGTCGGCTGGAGAGGGTTTGGGCGGTAGCTGCCATGGGGCGAGAGAGCAGGGGGCCTTACGCTGGCCGGGCGAATCGGGCAGGTACCTGGCCTGCCCGTCGTTGTGCCCGATTGGCCCCCTGCTCTTCGAGGCTCGCCCCATGGGAGCTGCCTAAAGCCTCGGAAGCCGACGACCCCCAGCCCCGCGCCCTCCGCCCGAAGCTGGACGGTCAGCTTCCCGCGTCCTGGGGTGTGTTGCGGGGTGGGGCGCTGGCCGTCCGGCCGGGACCGGCGGGCACGCCGCACGCCCGGCCGGGGCGGCACGGGCGCCCGGCGCGCCGCAGGCGCGCCCTTGAGGAAGTACAGAAAGTTTCGACCGATCCCCGACCTTCAGGCGTTGCGGCTGCGGGCGGTCGCCTTGTCGGCGGTGATGCGGTAGGCGAGTTGGGCGCGGTCCGCTCCGGTACGGAGTTCTTCGAGAACCAAGGGCCGGTCGTCGGTGCCGTGCGTGGTGCGGGTCACGTGGATGACCGGTGTGGCGTCGGGGAGCTGGA
>AZWL01000014.1 GCA_000514715.1 Streptomyces sp. CNH099
AACGCGCTGGAGAACATCACGCTGCCCATGGACATCGCCGGCCGCAAGCCCGACCAGCAGTGGCTGCAGCGGGTCGTGGACACCGTGGGCCTGTCCGGGCGGCTCAAGCACCGCCCGAGCCAGCTCTCCGGCGGCCAGCAGCAGCGCGTCGCCGTCGCCCGCGCGCTCGCCGCCCGGCCGGAGATCATCTTCGGCGACGAGCCGACGGGCAACCTCGACTCGCGCTCCGGCGCCGAGGTCCTGGGCTTCCTGCGCCGCTCCGTGGACGAGCTGGGCCAGACGATCGTGATGGTCACCCACGACCCGGTCGCCGCCGGCTACGCCGACCGCGTCCTGTACCTCGCCGACGGCCGCATCGTCGACGAGATGTGGAACCCCACGTCCGAGCAGGTCCTGGACCGCATGCGCCTCTTCACCGGGGGAAACCCCCGGACCCCCGCCTTCGACGCGCACCAGAAGCCGGTGGCCTGAGATGACCGTCGTCAAGACATCACTGCGCAACTTCTTCTCCCACAAGGGGCGCATGGCGCTGTCCGGGGTGGCGGTCGTGCTGTCGGTGGCGTTCGTGTGCGGCACGCTCGTCTTCTCCGACACCATGACCACCACGTTCGACCGGCTGTTCAACACCACCGCCTCCGACGTGCGCGTCAGCCCGAAGAACGCGGGCAACGACGACAGCGAGTGGGGCCGCAAGCCGCAGCCGACGCTGCCGGCGGCGAACCTGGCGCACGTCGAGAAGGCCGACGGCGTCGAGTCCGTCGAGGGCGAGGTGTCCAACGACGCCATCACCGTCGCCGACGCCGACAACGACAACCTCGGCTCCGAGACCGGTGCCCCCACCATCGGCACCAACTGGGACCGGCTGGAACGGAAGGCCGCCGAGATCACCACCGGCCACGAGCCGCGCGGCCCCACCGAGGTCGTCATCGACGCGGACGCCGCCGACAAGCACGGCGTGGAGATCGGCGACAGGATCCGCACGATCGCCGACCCCGGCTCGTTCACCTCCGAGGTCGTCGGCATCGCCACCTTCAAGATCACCAACCCCGGCGCGACGATCGTGTACTTCGACACCGCGACCGCGCAGAAGAAGCTCCTCGGCAAGCCCGACGTCTACTCCTCGATCAACGTCACCGCCGCGTCCGGCGTGAGCAACGAGGAGCTGAAGGCCACCATCGAGAAGTCCGCGGCCGGCTTCACCGACCCCGTCAAGGTGCAGACCAAGGACGAGGTCGTCAAGGAGAACAAGGACGACCTCGGCGGCTTCCTCGACGTCATGAAGTACGCCATGCTCGGCTTCGCCGGCATCGCCGTCCTCGTCGGCATCTTCCTCATCGTCAACACCTTCTCCATGCTCGTCGCCCAGCGCACCCGCGAGCTGGGCCTGCTGCGGGCCATCGGCGCCGGCCGCCGCCAGGTCAACCGCTCCGTGCTGGTCGAGGCGCTGCTCCTCGGCGTCATCGGCTCCGTCCTCGGCGTCGGCGCGGGCATCGGCATCGCCGTCGGTCTGATGAAGCTCATGGGCGCGGTCGGCATGGAACTCAGCACCTCCGACCTCACGATCAACGCCGCCACCCCCGTCATCGGCATCGTCCTCGGCGTCGTCGTGACCGTGCTCGCGGCGTGGCTGCCGGCCCGCCGGGCGGGCAAGGTCTCGCCGATGGCCGCGCTGCGGGAGGCCGGCACGCCGGGCGACCGCAGGGCCGGCGCCGTGCGCACCACGCTGGGCCTGCTGCTGACCCTGGCCGGCGGCGGGCTGCTGTTCCTCACCGCGCAGGCCGACGAGGCCGCGGACGGCGCGATGTACCTCGCGGGCGGCGTCGTGCTGTCCCTGCTGGGCTTCATCGTCTTCGCGCCGGTGCTGGCCGGGCTGCTGGTACGGGCCCTCGCGGCCGGCGTGCTGCGGATCTTCGGCCCGGTGGGCCGCATGGCCGAGCGCAACGCGCTGCGCAACCCGCGCCGTACCGGCGCCACCGCCTCGGCGCTGATGATCGGTCTTGCGCTGGTCGCCTGCCTGTCGGTCGTCGGGTCCTCCATGGTCGCCTCGGCGACGCAGGAGCTGGACAAGTCGGTCGGCGCGGACTTCATCATCCAGTCCGACATGGGCCAGCCGATCGTGCCCGAGGCCGCGCAGGTCATCGACGACGCCCCGCACATGGAGCACGTCACGCACTACAAGGCGCTCGACGCGGACCTGACGCTGCCGGACGGCGAGACGGTGAAGGAGTACGGCCTGACCGCCGCCTCCCAGACGTACGCGCAGGACCTCCGTACGGAGACCGTGCACGGCGAACTGTCCGACGCCTACCGGAAGAACAGCATGTCCGTCGGCGAGGACTTCGCGAAGGACCACGGGCTGAAGGTCGGCGACACCCTCACCGTCGACTTCGAGGACGGCCGCACGGCGGAGCTGACGCTGCGCGCCGTCACCTCCTCCGACACCACGCTCGACGCGGGCGCGGCGTACCTGAGCCTGGCCACGGCGAACGACTACATCGAGCCGGGCGACATGCCGCGCAACGACATCATGTTCGGCAAGGCGGCGGACGGCCAGGAGGAGGCCGCGTACGCGGCGCTGAAGAAGGCGATGGACCCGTACCCGCAGTACAAGGTCCGGGACCAGACCGACTTCAAGCAGGAGCTGAAGGACCAGGTGGGGCAGATGCTCAACCTCGTCAACGGGCTGCTGGCGCTGGCGATCATCGTGGCGGTCCTCGGGGTCGTCAACACCCTCGCGCTGTCGGTGATCGAGCGGACCCGGGAGATCGGGCTGGTGCGGGCCATCGGGCTGTCGCGCAGGCAGCTGCGCCGCATGATCCGGCTGGAGTCGGTGGTGATCGCCCTGTTCGGCGCGCTGCTGGGGCTCGGGCTCGGCATGGCCTGGGGGACCGCCGCGCAGCAGCTGCTGGCGCTGGAGGGCCTGAAGGTGCTGGACATCCCCTGGCCGACGATCGGGGTGGTGTTCGCGGGCTCGGCGATCGTCGGGTTGTTCGCGGCGCTGGTGCCGGCGTTCCGGGCCGGCCGGATGAACGTCCTGAACGCCATCGCGACCGAGTAGCGGCGGTACGCGGTGGTGGGGCCCGGCGGAGCTGGTGGGCGTCGCCGGGCCCCGTGCCCGTTCCCGGAACGGGGGGCGCCGGTCACGGGCGACCCGTGCCACGTACGGGGGGCAGCGGTCACGGGTGGTCCGCGGAGAGCGGGCCGCGGGCAGCGGCCTGCGGAGAGGTGCCGGTTACGGCGTCCAGACGATCGGGGCGTCCTCGTAGTCGTCCTCTTCGTAGGAGGCGCCCTCGACGGCGGCGCCCGGCCCGGCGCCCTGCAGCCGCTTCGTCTCGTACGTGGCGCCGGCCTCGGCGAACTCGTCGGGCGCCTGGCCCTCCGCACAGCCCTCGATGTCCGCGCCGAAGACCGTGGCCCCCGTGTCGCCGCCGTCCGCGGTGGTGCCCCGCAGGTTCGGCGGGTACGAGCCGCCGAGGTCGCTGCCGTCCGCGTTCTCGATCGTGAACTCGACGCAGAACGGCGTGATGTCCGGGTCGCCGTTCTCCCCGAGGGCCGCGTCGAAGGCCGCCTTGTCCACGTCCGACACGCCGGTGACGGTGATCCCGATGTGGCCGGTGGCGCCCGCCCTGTCGTACGGGACGACGGCGCGCTCGCCGATCTTCAGCTTCGTGCCCGGCGGCGTCACCTCGACGTCCTTCGGCGCGGCGGCCGGGCTCTCCTCGGCGTCGGCCTCCGGGTCCTCCGCCTCGGGCTCGGGCGCGGCGTCCGAGGCGTCCTGCCCGGCCCCGGTCTCCGAGTCCGCCGCGGCGGAGTCGGAGTCGTCGTCCGAGCAGCCCGCGAGGGCGAGCGCGGCGGAGCTGACCAGCGCCAGCACGGTCATGCGAGTTCGGTTCACTTCGGTGATGCCTTTCGGAAATGCGCGGTCGCGCGCGCGGTCTCGCGGATCGGCGCATGAGAGGAATGCGTGAAGGACACGAGTTCGATGCCGCGCACGCGGATTCGTGTCGCGACCCACGGTGGCATCCGGGACCGCGTCAGGTCTTTGACGCTCTGAGGACACTTTCTTGACGATGCGTCCACGGCGGTCACCCGGTCCGGGTAAAGGGCGGGTAAACGGATGCTCTACGCTCGGGTACCTGTCTCGGGGGGCTGAGGGGTGGAGGCGTGATCGGGGACGAGTTCCGCAGCGACACGGTGCCGGCGGCCGAGCGGTTCGCGCACTGGCAGGACCGGATGTCCAGGCGGATGGCGGGGTTCTGCGCCGAGGAGGCCGGCCCGGCGGACGGGGGCGGGCCCGGGTTCCACGCCGAGGAGCTGGAGATCGGCCTCGGCCGGCTGGGGTTGTCGTCCCGCAGGCTCTCGTCGGTGGACGTCGTCCGCAGGAGCGCCGACGCCGACAAGGGCGGTTACCGGTTCCTGGTGCCCCTGGAGGGCACACTGCTCACGGACTGGGACGGCCGGCTCGGCGCCTCCCGGCCCGGCACCCTGTACTTCCACGACGGCACCCGGCTCAACGCCCTCGGCCTGCGCGCCCCGGACGTCCGCGGCCACTTCCACGTGCTGACCCTCGCCATCCCGCAGGACGCCCTCACGCTCCCGCCCGGCAGCCTCCGACCGCTCGTCGGACAGGAACTCCCCGTCGGCGAGGGCCCCGGCGCGCTCCTGACCGGCGTCGCCGGCCAGGTCCTGGGCGGCGCCCACGCCTACCGCCCCACCGACACCGAGCGGCTGGGCACCGCGGTGCTGGACCTCGTGCACGCGTACCTCGCCCACCAGCTGGAGACGAGGGCCGGGGCGGCGCCGGAACCCGAACACCGCCGGCACGCCCTGGTCGTGCGCGCGGTGGACTTCATGCGCCACCGGCTCGCGGACCCGGAGCTGACCCCGCAGCAGGTCGCGGACGCCCACCACGTCTCGGTCAGCTACCTGCACCGGATCTTCCGCGCCCACACCGGCGGCCGCGAGACGATCGCCGGCTGGATACGCCGCCGGCGTCTGGAGCACGCCCGCCGCGACCTGGCCGACCCGGCCCTCGCCGCCGTCCCCGTACACCGGATCGCCGCCCGCTGGGGCTACACCCACGCCGCCGCGTTCACCCGCAACTTCCGTGCGGCGTACGGCGTGACGCCCCGGGAGTACCGGCACGGAGCGCCGGCGGCCACCGACGACGACCGGCGCTGAGCGCCTGCTCCGGCTAGGGCCTGTCGTTTGGATCTTGCTGGATCAGGGAGCGCCGTCTGGTGCTGTGCATCGCAAGGCGGAGGAGGGAGGCGACGCGGAGCGTCGTCGACCGACGACAACGCCGCGAGGTGCAGTGCCAGACGCCGCGAGCCCAGCGAAGATCCAAACGACAGGCCCTAGTCGTCCGCGTGCGGTGACGGGCCGGGGACCGTGCCGGTGGCCGGGTCCGGGTCGGGGGCGCGGCCGGTCATCGCCGTCAGCGTCGCGCGGACGTGCTCCATGTGCGCCGACAGCTCCTCGCGGCGCACGTCCGCCGCGCGCAGCGCGCGCTGCGTGTCGCGTTCGATCTGCTCCGCCTGCGCCACCGCCTCCGCCACCAGCTCCGCGCCCTGCGCCTCCGCCTCTTCGCGGCAGCGGCGCGCGTACGCCTGCGCCTCGGCGTGCGCCGCCTCCTGCTCGGCGAGGTGGGTCTCGGCGCTGCGGGTGCGGGTGGCGAGGTCGTCGTCGACGGCCTGCCGGCGCTCGCGCATCTCCTCGTCCAGCTGCCGGGCCGCGGCCGTGCGCTCGTGGTGGGCCTCGTCGAGCATCGCCGCCGTCCGGTGCTTCATCTCCGCCAGGGCCGCCGCCGCCTCGCCCGCGGTGTCCTCGACGGCCGCGTGCGCGGCGGCGAGGAGTTCCGCGGCCTCCTGCTCGGCCGCGCCGAGGGCGCTGCGCAGCCGGGCCTCGGCGTCCTCGCGCAGCGCCTGCGCCGCGCGGCGGGTGTCGGCGGTGGTCTCCTCGACGTACCGGCGCGACTCCTCCCGCGCCCGGTGCAGCTCCTCCGCGGCGCTGCCGCGCAGTTCTGCGGCCTCCTCCTGCGCCAGGTGCAGGATCTCCTGCGCGCGGGTGCCCAGTTCGGCGTAGGTCTGCTCCTTGACGTGCGCCAGCTCACCGGTGAGCCGGTCGAGTTCCTGGCTCAGCTCGCGCTCCAGGACGGTGAGGCGGGCGGCCCGCTCCCACGCGGAGTCGCGCTCCTCGCCCACGCGGGTCACCGCGGCGTCCACTTGGTCGACGCGGTAGCCGCGGCCACCGCGTACGGTGTCGAAGCTCCGAGCCGACGTCTTCACGGCGCCCATGTGATCGAGCTCCTCTCGTCCCCCCGATTCGTCCCCGACCGGCTGTCCCGCGCTCATCCTTCAGGACGCCGACGAATCGGTCATAATCTGACACCCACTCCTTTCAGGTGGTCATCGGTTGAAGAACATATGAAAGGCCCCGCCGACCGGAGTCGACGGGGCCGTTCGCGGGTGTCGGCCGGGCGCTACAGCAGGCCGTCCCAGAGCTGTTCGAGGACGACCGACCACCAGTGGTCGGGGCCCTCCAGCGCCGCCGGGTCGATCGCCGCCAGCTGGGACTGGAAGTCGACCGTCCAGCGGCCCGCCTGGTCCGGCGTCAGCCCGAAGCGCAGCCGCCACATGTGGCCGAGCATCGACAGGCAGCGCACGAACTCCGGCAGCCCCGTGTTCACGAACTGCGGCGGCGCGCTCCCGCCGCCGGGGGCGGCCTCCAGCGGCACCGCCACGATGTGCGCCGTGCCGTACTGGACGCAGAGCTGACGGCCGAAGTCGTTGCCCATGACGAGGTACGAACCGGCGTCCGGCGCCGGCTGCACACCCCGCTCCGCCGCCAGCTCCGCCAGCGTCGGCACCGGCCGCCCGGGCTGCGCCTGCCCCCAGAAGAACGGGCCGAAGTCCATCGGCAGCCCCGCCCACACCAGCGTCTGCGCCACGATGTCCGGCACGCCCTGCCGGGCCACGGCGCGCTGATCGTAGCGGAACACGCCCTGCGGGCCGAACGCCTGGAACAGCTCGTGCCCCAGCGCCTCCGGCGGCAGCGGCGGCAGCACGGGAATCTGTCCCGGCGGCGGCAGCGGCACGCGCTGCGGGCGCGGACGGGCCGGGCCGTCGGCGACCTGGTGCAGCTCGCCCTGGTGCTCGATGAGCTGCTGCATGCCCGCCTGCCGGGAGGCGTGGTCGCGGCCGTACGAGGCGGTGTGGCTCAGCCGCACCTGCGGCCAGGTCTCGCGGATCATGCGGGAGCAGTAGCCGCCGGGCAGGTCGCAGGGCTCCAGCTCGGTGTGCAGCTCAAGGACCTGCTGCGGCGGTACGCCCATGCCGCGCAGCTCGTGCAGGATCTGCCACTCCGGGTGCGGGGTGCCGGGCGCGGAGCGCCGCATGACCTGCTGCTCCGAGCCGTCCTGGGCGCGGTAGCGGAGGACGGCGAGGTAGCCGGGGCCGACGGTGGGGACGCCGGGGGGCGGGTAGCCGTAGCCGGCGGGCGGGGGCGGGGTCTGGCCGCCGGGCTCCCCCACGGCGCTTCGCGCGTGGGCGGTACCCCCGGGCGGCGGCATGCCGGGGGCGCCCGGTGCACCGGGGGCGCCGGGTCCGCCGGGCGGCGGGAAGGGGGCGGCGCCGGGGGCGCCCGGAGGCGCGCCGGGGGCGGCCGGCGCACCGGGCGGCGGGGCCTGCCCGGCGGGGGGCGGCGGAGGTGCGCCGGGGGTGCCCGGAGCACCGGGGGCGCCGGGGGTGCCGGGGGCCGAGGGGGCGCCGGGTGCGCCCGGAGGGCCGGGCGGCGGGGGTGCGCCGCCCGCCGAGGCGCCCGGGTCGACCTGCGACACCATCTGGGTCGGGATGTACGCGTTGCCGCTGCCCGGGGCGCCGGGCGCGGACGGCGGCGGCACCGAGGACGACCCGGTGCCGCGGGCGGACCCGGGCGTACCCGGGGCGCCGGGCGGCGGCGGCACGCCCTGCCCGCCGGGCGCCCGCTTGCCCTTGGCCGGCGGCGGGATGGCGGTGGCCTTGCTGGTGGCCTGCTCGGCTATGTCGGCCGCCCCGCCGCCGGACCCGCCGGAGCCGGGCGGGGCGGAGGGGGCGCCCGGGGCGCCGGGCGCCGAGGGCGGGCCGGGCGGCTGCGAGGCGCCGGAGCCCGACGCGGGACCGCCCGGGCCGGGCGGCGCGGCGGGGGCACCCGGGGCACCGGGGGCGCCCGGGCTGCCCGGGGCGCCCGGGTAGCTGCCCGAGCCGGGGGCCGGCGGGCCGCCGGGGGCGGGCGGCGGCGTACCGCCGGGGCCCGGGGGCGGCGTACCGGCGAGGACCGTCGAAGCGCCGGCGGCCGAGGGCGGGCCGGGCGGCGCCGGTGCGTCGGAGCCCGACGGCGGGCCGCCCGGGGCGGGTGGCGCACCGGTGCCGCCGGGCGGGGTGCCCGGGGCGCCGGGTGCCGAGGGCGGGCCGGGCGGCTGCGAGGCGCCGGGGCCCGACGGGGAACCGGCCGGGCCGGGCGGCGCGGCGGGAGCACTCGGGGCGCCGGGGGCGCCTGGCGCACCCGGCGGAGAGGGGGTGGCACCCGGGCTGCCCGGGCTGCCCGGAGCGCCCGGGTAGCTGCCCGAGCCGGGGGCCGGCGGGCCGCCGGGGGACCCCGGTCCGCCCTGCGCGCCGGGCCGGCTCCCCGCGCCGGGCGGCGGCGGGTACGGGCCGTCCGGCGGCTCCGGGAGCTGCGACGACAGGACCGTCTCCGGCAGCGGCACGGAAGCCGCGTCGTCGTCGCCGCGCGAGTTGGTGTCGTTCCAGGGCGTCGGCGCCGCCGCCGCGGGCGCGGTCGGGTCCACCCGCGGACCCACCGGACCGGACGCCCCCGACGCACCCGCGCCCCCCGCCGCGTACGGCGAACCGGAACCGCCCGGCGCCGACGGCGTACCGGAGGCGGCCGCGCCCGACGACGCGCCGGAGCCCCCCGGCCCGTACGGCGCACCCGCGCCGTCGGGCGCCGACGACCCGCCGCCGCCCGACGGCGTGCCCGGACCGCCCGACGGCGCCGCATGGCGGCCCCCGCCCCCCGAGGCGCCCGACCCGCGCCGCGGAACGCCGATCTGGTCCGCCGCCTCCTGCAGCCACTCCGGCGGCGTCAGCAGGAACGACGTCGCCCCCAGATCCACCCGCTCACCCGGCTGCGCCTCCCGCGGCGCCGCCGCCTCCGCGCCGCCGTACTCCTCCTCGTAGCGCCGGATCACCTCGCCGACCGGCAGCGCCGGCCACAGCGTCGTGTCGCCCGAGTCGCGGGCGATGACCAGCCGCGCCCCCGAGCCCTCCGGCACCGCCCCGGCCGGGATCTCGGCCCAGGCCACGAAGCCCAGCTCGAACTCCCGCACCTTGACCTCGCGCCGCCGCTGCTCCGGCACTCCGCCGTTGATCCACGAGTCGGCGCGCTCCTGCGCCTGTGCGAAGGTGACCATCACCGTCTCACCCCTCCACCGGCACGGCGCGCGCGAAGCCGCCGTCCACCATCAGATTCGCCACGGTCTCCAGCTCCGGCGGGCCGCCGACCAGCCGGTCCAGGAAGGCGTCGAAGTCCTCCCCGCAGAACAGCAGCAGCCGCTCCACCCGCTCCTCGACCGACCAGCCCGCATCGCCCTGGTCCCGCGCGTCGTCGTACGGGCAGAACCACACGCTGCCGCGCCGGCGGCCCCTCGTCTGCAGCGCCAGCACCCCGCCCTGCAGGAACGCGACACCGAGATAGTCCTTCGTCAGATGGTCGCGCAGGCACTTGTTGACGTAGACCAGATCGTTGACCGCCGCCTCGTCCCGCACCGTGAAGAACGGCTGGTCCACCAGCAGCCCCAGCTCCGGGTCCAGCGCCGCGCCGACCGGCGCGCAGCCGCCCGCCGCCTTCAGGAAGTCGCGGTACGCGCCCGGCAGCCCGTAACCGAGGTCCGCCTCAACGCCGGCGACCTGCTCCTCCGTGACCGCGGCACCGTCCCGCGGCAGCGTGAAGTGCACCGGCCGGGTCTCCTGCAGCGGGCGCGTACCCCGCTTCTCCTGGTCGACGGCCGCGGTGGCCAGCCCCCCGTGGTGCCGCAGCAGCGCCTTCACGTCGGCCGGCACCAGCTCCATGCGCCGCGTCCCGGCGACGTGGTGCCACGTCCAGCCGTGCGGCGTCGCCGAAGGCGGCAGCGTGGACCACAACTCGTGGCCCTGCGCGCGCAGCGCCGCGTTCGCCGACACGTAGTCCGTCAGCCGCAGCTCGTCGATGCCGAAGCCCTCCGGAGGCTCGGCGATCTCCGCCGCGGCGCGCGCGTACGGCGAGAAGTCCGGATAACCGGCGGCGTCGACCCGGACGCCGCGGGGGTGTCTGGCAGCCCGGACGGGGTCCGGGAAGTTCACGACCTGCCCGGCGTATGCCGCGTTGGGCGGTGCGGCGGTCGTTCCTCGCCGACCTGACGTCATCGCGTAAGCCCCCTGCCGTTGGTCTCCGTCAAAACACAGCCTATGGGGTGCCACGGCCGCCGGTCCCGCCCTGGTCAGACAGCGCCCCGGCAAGCGGCGTGATCTGCTCCGCAATGACGGACTTGCCCAGCGGCGGACCCGGCGCGGAGCGGGCGCACGCCGGTGCGGAAAGCGTCCCGGGTGTCGTGTCGTACGTATGTGGCAAGCTGGACGACGCGAGACAGCGGAGTTTCACGGGGGAGGCTCTTACCGCTATGCACGCACGCTCAGACACAGCTGATCCGCTCACCGGCGGCGACCCGTACGGCGCTACGGGCGGACCGTTCGGCGACTCGGACACACCGTACGGACACATGGAAACCGACATCGGGACGGGGACGGGCCCGGCGGCCGACCCCCGCACCGGCTGGCGCGGCACGACGCCCGGCGACGGCGCACCCCGCCTCGCCAGCAGACGCGACGGCGTCCTGCCGGCCGTCGGCGCCGCCCTCTCGGTCCGCGGCCAGACCCTCACCTGCACGGCCGGCCGCGCCGACCGCGGCCCCCTGCTCCACCCACTGGTCCAGGACTTCCTCGACACGCTCACCAGCGGCCGCCGCGAGCGGTTCACCGGCCGCTGCCCCGAGGCCGTGCTGATCTCGCGGCACCTCGCCGCCGTCGAGGCCGCCCGCGGCAAACGGGCCGCGCGCAAGCCGCTCTCCGTGGGAGAGGCCCGCCGGGCCCTGAAGCACGCGAAGATCACCGCCCGGCACATCCGCGAGGACGGCGACCCGCTGCACGGGCGGTACGCGCCGCCCTGCCGCTCGTGCGCCGCCCTCCTCACCCACTTCGGCGTGCGCACCGTCGGCGACGCGCACGCCGAGGACTGAGCCGTGGTCCCCACGGACCCGCGCGATCTGGCCGCGCACCACACGCGCTTCCCCGTCGAGGTGGACAGCGCGCTGCGTGCGGCCGGCTGGGCGCCGGGCCGCTGGGACATAAGACAGGCCGAAAGCTGGGCCGACGCGCTCCGGGCACACGTGTCCCCCGGCGGACACGTGCACGCGGTGTTCCCCGCGGCGGTCGAGGCGTGGGCCGAGTTCGGCGGCCTGCGCATCGTCGGCGACGGCCCCGGCCGCCAGCTGGGCCCCGCCGACCTGCACGTCGACCCGATACACGGCCTCCACCTGACCCGGACGCTCGCCGACCTGGGCCGCGCCCTGCGGACGGAGCTGTGCCCGCTCGGCGCGGAACTCGCCCCGGACGGCACCACGGCGCAGGCGGTGCTCGCGGTCGACGCCGACGGCCGCGGGTACGCGCTGGACCACACCGGGGACTGGTTCCTGGGCCGCAGCGTGGACGAAACGCTGGTGACGCTGGTGACGGGGCTGGAGCCGCGGCGGCTCACGGCGGAGGCGGCGGGGTAGGCCGCGGTAGCTGCGCGACGGCGGGGGCGCGGGGCCCGGCGCTACGCCCCGCTGGGGAGGACCGCGGACACGCGGAACCCGCCGGCCTCCGTCGGACCCGAGACGAAGCCGCCGCCCAGGCCCGTCACGCGCTCACGCATGCCCACCAGGCCGTTCCCGCCGCTCGGCAGCCCGGCGCTCTGCGAGGCGCCGTCGGACGGCCCGTTGGTCACCAGCACCGCCACCTCCGCGAGGCGGTGCGCGAGCAGCACCCGGGTCTTGGCGCCCGGGGCGTGCTTGTGGACGTTGGTCAGCGCCTCCTGCACCACGCGGTAGACCGTCTGCTCCACCTCGGCGGCGTACGGGCCGGGGTCGCCCTCCTCCGCGAAGTCCACCGCCATGCCCGCGACGCGGGACTCGCCGACGAGCGACTCCAGGTCGCCCAGACCCGGCCCCGGCCCGGCCCCGTCGGCGCCGCCCGCTCCCCCACCGCGGTACGCGTCGCGCCCGGCCCCGCGCGCCCCGCCGCCGACCCCGGCACCGGCCTCCGCCGCACCGCCGACCGGCACGTGGCCGGCACCCGCACCGGACCCGGCACCCGCATCCGACCCTGTGCCCGCACCAGCCCCGGCACCCGTACCGGGCCCGGCCGCACCGCCGCCGACCTCGGACCCGGACCCGGACCCGGCGCCCGTACCGGACTCCTCGCCCGCGCCCGTACCGCCGCCCGCGTCCGCACCGGACCCGCCGCCCACCGACCCGCCGTACGCCCCCGCACCGACCTCCGCGGGCCGCCGCCCCGCCGCCCGGCCACCGTCCACGGCACCGCCGCCGCCACCCGGCGCCGGCGCCCGGCCGGACCCGGACTCCGCCGCCGCCTCACCGGCGCCGGCCGACCCGGAGGAAGCCGCCTCCGCACCCGCGCCGGCGGAGTCCGCAGACCCAGCAGACCCAGCAGACCCGTCTCCGCCCGCCGCGCCCCCGGCACGGGAAGCAGCCCCGCCCCCCGGCGGCGCCACCGACCCGGCCGGCATCCGCAGCACGCCCAGCATCTCCCGCAGCTCCGTCAGCGCCTGCCGCCCCATGTCCCCGACCAGCGCCGCGTTCCGCGCCGCCTTCTCCGGATCGTTGAGCGCCACCCGCTCCAGCGCCGCCGCGTGCACCACCATCAGGCTCACCCGGTGCGCCACCACGTCGTGCATGTCCCGCGCGATCCGCGTCCGCTCCTCGCGCCGCGCCCACACGGCCCGCTCCTCCGCCCGCTCCGCGAGCAGCGACAGCTCCCGCTCCAGCCCGTCGGCCCGCTCCCGCAGGCTCTCCACGAGCCGGCGCCGCGCGCCCACGTACAGCCCGAGCAGCAGCGGCGGCAACGTCACGCCGACCGACATCAGCACGGCGACGAGCGCGGCCAGCGCCACCGGGGAGTCCCGGCCGTGGTCCTCGAAGGTCCGGTACATCTGCACGAACGTGACAATGGTCACGGCGGACACCGACATCCCGGCCAGCGCGCCGGTGATGCGCCGCGGGATGTCGGAGGCGGCCAGGGTGTAGAGGCCGACGATGTTCAGCAGGAAACCCATCTCCGCGGGCGTGACCGCGATCGCCACCAGCACGGGGACGATCGGCCACCGCCGCCGCAGCACCAGCGCGCTGCCCGCGACGACCCCCAGCGCGATCACGAACCCCACCGGCAGCCCGGTGTCCCGGGCGAACGGCACCCCCTGCGCCGCACACTCCCCGACCGACGCCACCGCCAGCCCCACGTCCAGCACCATCGACCGGCGCCGCCCCCACCACCAGAGCGGCCTCCGCCCCCCGGAGACCTCGCTCACGGCTTCCCCCGACGTGGTCATACCAACCAGCGTAAGGGCGGTTAGCGCACGGACAGGCGTCGGGTTCAGCAGCACGCAACGGATTCGAACGCACACGAAACCGCGCGATAAGCCCTGAACTATCGAATCAACCGCATATTCGCGGACGCGCCGGGCCCGCCCGGGGGTTCGCGTTCCGCAAGGCGCGGGCCTCCGCCGTCGCATTGATGGGTGGCGGTACGGCATAGTGGTGGCCGCACCCCACCCCGGTCGCCGAATCGGACATCGGGGACGAACCATCCCGGGTCGTCTAATGGCAGGACAAATGGTTTTGGTCCATTGAATGAGGGTTCGATTCCTTCCCCGGGAGCTTCGACGCGCAACTCCCCCTGGGCTCCGGCGGTCGCCGGGGCCCGTTTGCGTTACCCCCGCGTACCCCCTCGGTATCCTGCCGGTATCCCCGATTCCGCCTGCGTAAGGACCTCACGTGACCGCGAACCGCCCCGCAGCCGTCGTCGTACTCGCCGCGGGCGAGGGCACCCGGATGAAGTCCGCGACCCCCAAGGTCCTGCACCGCATCTGTGGTCGCTCCCTCGTCGGGCACGTCGTCGCCGCCGCCGGTGAGCTGGACCCCGAGCACCTCGTCGTGGTCGTCGGGCACGGCCGCGAGGCCGTCACCGCGCATCTGGGCGAGATCGCCCCGCGGGCGCGTGCCGTCGTGCAGCGGGAGCAGAACGGCACCGGGCACGCCGTGCGGATCGCGCTGGAGGAGCTGGCCGGGGGCGGGGTGGAGCTGGACGGGACCGTGGTGGTGGTGTGCGGGGACACGCCGTTGCTGAGCGGGGAGACGCTGGCGCGGCTGGCGGGGGCGCACGCCGCCGACGGGAACGCCGTGACGGTGCTGACCGCCGAGGTGCCCGACGCGACCGGGTACGGGCGGATCGTCCGCGAGGGTGCGGCCGGGGCGGTGACGGGGATCGTGGAGCACAAGGACGCCTCCGCCGCGCAGCGCGAGATCCGGGAGATCAACTCCGGGGTGTTCGCGTTCGACGCGAAGCTGCTGGCGTCGGCGCTGACGCAGGTGCGGCGGGACAACAGCCAGGGCGAGGAGTATCTGACGGACGTGCTGGGGATCCTGCGTGCCGCGGGGCACCGGGTGGGGGCGTCGCCGGCCGCGGATCACCGCGAGATCCTGGGGATCAACAACCGTGTGCAGCTGGCCGAGGCGCGCCGTCTGCTCAACGACCGGCTGCTGCGGGACGCGATGCTGGCGGGGGTGACGGTGGTGGATCCGGCGTCGACGTGGTTCGACGTGACGGTGACGTGTGAGGCGGACGCGGTGGTGCATCCGCAGACGCAGTTGCAGGGGGCGACGCATCTGGGGGCGGGTGCCGAGGTGGGGCCGGGGTGCACGTTGACGGACACGGCGGTGGGCGCGGGGGCGCGGGTGCTGAACGCGGTTGCGGAGGGGGCGGAGATCGGGCCGGAGGCGCGTGTGGGTCCGTACGCGTATCTGCGGCCGGGGACGCGGCTGGGCGCGGGGGCGAAGGCGGGCACGTACGTGGAGATGAAGAACGCGGATGTGGGTGCGGGTACGAAGGTGCCGCATCTGTCGTATGTGGGGGACGCGACGATCGGTGAGTTCACGAACATCGGTGCGGCGAGTGTGTTCGTCAACTACGACGGGTTGGCGAAGCACCACACGACGATCGGGAGTCATTGCCGTACGGGGGCGGACAACATGCTTGTTGCGCCGGTCACTATCGGGGACGGTTCCTATACGGCGGCGGGGTCGGTGATCACGAAGGATGTGCCGCCCGGTTCGCTGGCCGTGGCGCGGGGTCAGCAGCGCAATATCGAGGGCTGGGTGGCGCGTAAGCGGCCGGGGAGTGCGGCGGCGCGGGCGGCGGAGGCGGCGGGTCGTGAGGGGGGTGCGGGGGACGAGGCCGCCGGTCAGGAGGGGTGACACATGCGTAACGGGGCTCCTCGGGGGCGTACGGTGAGTAGGACACCCGACCGGCCGCCCGCCCGGCCGCCTGCCCCGACACCGAGGAGAACGTGCTGTGACCGGGATCAAGACGACCGGCCAGAAGAAGCTCATGCTTTTCACCGGCCGCGGCTACCCCCAGCTAGCCGAGGAGGTCGCGCACCAGCTCGGTGTGGGCCTCGTTCCGACCAAGGCGTTCGACTTCGCCAACGGCGAGATCTACGTCCGTTTCCAGGAGTCGGCGCGGGGGGCCGACTGTTTCGTGATGCAGAGCCACACGACGCCCATCAACCAGTGGATCATGGAGCAGATGATCATGGTGGATGCGCTGAAGCGGGCGTCGGCGCGGAGCATCACCGCGATCGTCCCGTTCTACGGTTATGCGCGGCAGGACAAGAAGCACCGGGGCCGGGAGCCGATTTCGGCGCGGCTGATCGCTGATCTGCTGAAGACGGCGGGGGCGGACCGGATTCTGACCGTGGATCTGCACACGGACCAGATCCAGGGCTTCTTCGACGGCCCGGTGGACCATCTGTTCGCGCTGCCGGTGCTGGCGGACTACGTGGCCTCGAAGACGGACCGGTCGAAGCTGACGGTGGTGTCGCCGGACGCGGGGCGGGTGCGGGTGGCGGACCGCTGGGGTGACCGGCTGGGCGCGCCGCTGGCGATCGTGCACAAGCGGCGGGACCCGGATGTGGCGCACCAGGTGACGGTGCACGAGGTCGTCGGGCACGTGGAGGGCCGGGTGTGCGTGCTGGTGGACGACATGGTGGACACCGGCGGCACGATCTGTGCGGCGGCGGACGCGCTGTTCGCGAACGGCGCGGAGGACGTGATCGTGGCGGCGACGCACGGGGTGCTGTCGGGGCCGGCGGGTGACCGGTTGAAGGGGTCGAAGGTCAGCGAGTTCATCTTCACCAACACGCTGCCGACGCCGAGTGAGCTGGACCTGGACAAGATCACGGTGCTGTCGATGGCGCCGGTGATCGCGCGGGCGGTGCGCGAGGTGTTCGAGGACGGGTCGGTGACCAGCCTTTTCGAGGAGCACGCGTAGCCGTGCCGGAGGCGGTCGGCGGCCCTCGACTTGGGGCGGCCTCCCGCCGCCGGGTAGACTCCCGGAGTTGCTCGGCGAGGGAGGCCGCTCCGGTTCGTCCGGTTCCGGTCGGTGCTCCGTTATCGACGCGCTCTTCGTAGCAGGCCGATTGCGGCCGGGTGACCGTCCCGTCAGCTTCACCTACTGCGAGGAGTGCAGTCATGGCCGAGTACAAGATCACCGCCGAGCCGCGGACCGAGACCGGCAAGGGTGCGGCCCGCCGGCTGCGCCGTCAGGACAAGGTTCCCGGTGTGGTGTACGGGCACGGCGGCGCCCCGCGGCACGTGGCGCTGCCGAGCTACGACCTGCTGATGGCGCTGAAGACGTCGAACGTGCTGATCAGCCTTGAGGTGGACGGCAAGTCGGAGCTGGTCATCCCGAAGGACGTGCAGCGCGACATCCTGCGGAGCGGTGTGCTGACGCACGTCGACCTGCTGGTGGTGAAGCGCGGCGAGAAGGTCTCGGTCGAGATCCCGATCCAGGTGGAGGGCGACCTGGCGCCGGGCGGGAACCTGCTGGAGCACACGCTGCACGCGCTGCCGGTGGAGGCCGAGGCGACGCACATCCCGGAGTCGGTGACGGTCAGCGTCGAGGGCCTGGAGGAGGGCGCGACGGTGACGGCGAAGGACGTCAAGCTGCCGGCGGGGGTGACGCTCGCGGTGGCCGAGGACGACCCGGTGCTGCACGTCGTCGCGTCGCAGGCGGCGGAGGAGCCGGAGGCCGCGGAGGGCGAGGCCGCCGAGGGCGAGGCCCGCGTGGGCGCGTCCGAGGAGTGAGCACGGCGGGCCGGGGCCGGCCGCCGGCGGGGGCGCCCCGGCCGGCGCCGGTTCCGGCCCGGCGGCGCCGCCGGCGCCGCCGTCTGTCCGCGGCCGATCCACCGGTGACGAGCACGCTTCCAGGGAGAGCCAGCAGATGTCGGACGCAGCGCAGCCGTGGCTCGTCGTGGGCCTGGGCAATCCGGGCCCGGGGTATGCGGGCAACCGGCACAACGTGGGGTTCATGGTCGCCGATCTGCTCGCGGGGCGCGCCGGCGGCCGGTTCAAGGCGCACAAGTCGCGTGCGCAGGTCGTGGAGGCGCGGCTGGGGCCGCCGGGGCCGCTGAGCCGCCGGATCGTGCTGGCGAAGCCGATGTCGTACATGAACCTGTCCGGCGGCCAGGTCTCGGCGCTCGCGGGCTTCTACAAGGTTCCGCTCGACCGGCTGGTCGTCGTCCACGACGAGCTGGATCTGGACTACGGCACACTGCGGCTGAAGCTCGGCGGGGGCGACAACGGGCACAACGGGCTGAAGTCGCTGTCGAAGTCGGTCGGGCGCGACTATCTGCGGGTGCGCTTCGGTGTGGGCCGGCCGCCGGGGCGGATGGAGGTGGCGGACTACGTGCTGAAGGACTTCTCCGCCGCGGAGCGCAAGGACCTCGACTACTTCGTGGACCGTGCGGCGGACGCCGTGGAAGCGCTGGTCACGGAGGGCCTGGAGCGGGCCCAGAACACGTACAACGGCTGACCCGCGGGTCTGTCACGAGACCGTGACAAAGACCTTTCCGCACAGACTCCCCGAAACGGGATGAGCGGTACACGATATGCCTTGACCTGCAGGTCGTCGGAGACGGAGGCTGAGCTGCCCCCCGACTTCCCTCTGCACGCCATTCACTTACGAAGTTGGGTATCCCATGCGCACCATTGCCTCGGTGGGTGCGGTGGCCGCGGCCGCCGCCGCGTCCCTGCTGCTCTCCGCCCCGTCGGCCCTGGCGACGGACACGTACACCGTTGAACTGCGGCAGGAGCTGCCGCGCACGACGGCCACGACCTCCGGAGGCGTTCCGCAGGAGAAGGAGTGCCCGGGGGTTCCGCGGGACCAGGACGGGTGGCACTTCGTCCTGCCCGGCAACTCCTCCGAGTTCGTGAAGCTGACGGTGACCTTCGAGCCCGGCGGCGAGCAGGTGATCACCGAGTTCGGGCCGCCGTCCGGGAAGCACGCGAACGTCGCGTCCGCGCCGGGCGCGCAGCTCACCTCGGCGGTGGCCGAGGTGGAGGGCGGCAAGCTGGAGCTGTTCAACCTCTCGCACACCTGCCCGACCATGGAGAACCCGACCGAGAGCCCCGCGCCCTCCACCAGCATGCCGGCGACGGACACCCCGACGGACCAGGCTTCCGAGCCCGCGGGTGAGCCGAGCGAGGGCGGTGCGTCGGGCGGGTCCGACGCGGACGCGACGCCCAGCGCGTCGAGCGCGCCGGGCGCGCAGGGCGCGCAGGGCGGGGGCGACGACTCGGACGGCCTGGCCGCGACCGGTGCTTCGGTGACCGGCGTGTCGGTCGTCGCGGCCGGTCTCCTGGGCCTGGGCGGCTACCTGGTGCTGCGCCGCCGCGGCCTGGGCCGCCAGTCCTGACGACGGCACCGCCGACCACGCGCGCGGCTCTCACCCCGGGGTGAGAGCCGCGCGCACGCGTCTGGCCCGGGCGCCGCAGCAACGCCCGCCGCCCCGACCGGAGGTCACCCCGTGTTGCGCAGGCCCGCCGCCACCCCGTTCACCGTCAACAACAACGCCCGCCCCAGCAACGGATCCGGCTCCTCCCCGCGCCCAGCGGCCTCCCGCCACCGGCCGAGCAGCGGGACCAGCGGGAACGAAACCCGCCCCACCNNCCCNCCNCCCNGACCGGAGGTCACCCCGTGTTGCGCAGGCCCGCCGCCACCCCGTTCACCGTCAACANCAACGCCCGCCCCAGCAACGGATCCGGCTCCTCCCCGCGCTCAGCGGCCTCCCGCTGCCGGCCCAACAGCGTCACCTGCAGGTACGAGATCGGGTCGAGGTACGCGTCGCGGATGCGGAACGTCTGCTGCAGCACCGGGTTGGCCTCCAGCAGCTCCGACTCCCCGGTGATGCGCAGCACCTCGCTGACCGTCAGCTCGTGCTCGGCCTCGATGACGGCGAAGATGTGCTTCAGCTCGTCGGGGACGAGCGTGTCGACGTAGTGGCGGGCGATCCGCAGGTCGGTCTTCGCGAGCGTCATCTCGACGTTCGCGAGGAAGTTGCGGAAGAAGTGCCAGTGCTCGTACGCCTCGTCCACGACGGCGTCGAGCCCCGCCTCCCGGGCCGCGCGCAGCCCGGAGCCGACGCCGAACCAGCCGGGCACGATCTGCCGGGACTGGGTCCAGCCGAAGACCCAGGGGATGGCGCGGAGCCCGTCGAGGCCGGCGCCGGTGTCGGGGCGGCGGGAGGGCCGGGAGCCGAGGTGCAGCTCGGCGAGCTGGTCGACGGGGGTGGAGGCGAAGAAGTAGGCGGGCAGGTCGGGGTCGTCGACGAGCCGGCGGTAGGCGGCGTGGGCGGCGTCGGAGACGACGTCCATGGCGGCGTCCCAGCGGGTGAGCGCCTCGACGGACTGCCGGGGCGCGGTGTGCAGGGCGGACGCCTGTAGGGTGGCGGCGACGGTCAGCTCCAGGTTCTCCCGGGCCAGGGACGGCACGAGGTACTTGTCGGAGATGACCTCGCCCTGCTCGGTGACCTTGATCTCGCCTTCGAGGGTGCCCCAGGGCTGGGCGAGGATCGCGTCGTGGGTGGGGCCGCCGCCGCGGCCGACGGTGCCGCCGCGGCCGTGGAAGAGGCGCAGCCGTACGCCGTGCCGGTGGGCGACGTCGCGGAGCCGGCGCTGGGCGCGGTGGATCTCCCACTGGGAGGTGGTGATGCCGCCGAACTTGGAGGAGTCGGAGTAGCCGAGCATGACCTCCTGGACGTCGCCGCGGAGGGAGACGATCCGCCGGTAGCAGGGGTCGGAGAGCATGGCGTCGAGCAGGTCGTCGGCGATCTTCAGCTCGTCGGTGGTCTCCAGCAGCGGCACGATGCCGATCTTCGCCCAGCCGGCGTGCAGGTCGATCAGTCCGGCCTCGCGGGCGAGGACGGCGGCGGCGAAGACGTCGTCGGCGCCCTGGCACATGGAGATGATGTACGACTCGATGACCTCGGGGCCGAAGGCGTCGATGGCCTTCTTGACGGTTTCGAAGACGCCGAGGGTCTTGGCGCCGGCGGCGTCGAGGGGCGCGGGGGTGGGCGCGAGGGGGCGGCGGGAGCGCAGCTCCTTGGCGAGCAGGCCGCGGCGGTAGTCGCGGGGCATGTCGAGGTAGCGCCAGGACTCCTCGCCGAGCCGGTCGAAGAGCTGGCCGAGGGCGTGGTGATGGGCGTCGGCGTGTTCGCGTACGTCCATGGTGGCGAGCTGCAGGCCGAAGGCGGCGACGGTGCGGATGGTGCGTTCGAGGCGGCCGTCGGCGACGAGTGAGCCGCGGTGCTCGCGCAGCGAGGTCTGCACGAGGGTCAGCTCGTCGATGAGCTGCTGGGTGCCGAGGTAGTCGCGGCCGGGCACGTGGGCGCTGCCCTCGGCGAGGCGGCGGCGGGTGTTGAGGAGCTTCTGCCGGATGCAGGTGGCCTTGAGCCGGTACGGCTCCTCGGCGTTGAGCCGCTTGTAGCGGGGGCTGATCTCGGGGAGCAGCTCCAGGTCCCGGCGGACGGATTCCAGCAGCTCGTCGGTGGCGCCGCCGTTGCGGATGGAGTTGGACAGGGCGGAGCGCAGGTCGTCGACGTGGCCGATGGCCTCGGTGATGCCGTGCTCGTGCTGCAGCAGGAGCACGTCCCAGGTGACCTGGGGGGTGACGTTGGGGTTGCCGTCGCGGTCGCCGCCGATCCAGGTGCCGAAGGTCAGCGGGCGGGTGCCGGGCGGCAGTACGGCGGCCTGGTCGAGGCCGACGCGCTCCAGTTCCGCGGCGAGGTCTTCGAGGACGTCGCCGACGGCGCCGCGGTTCAGCTCGTCGAGGTAGTAGATGGCGTTGCGGGCCTCGTCGGCGGGCTCGGGGCGGACGACGCGCAGCTCGTCGGTCTGCCAGATGAGGTCGATGTCCTCGGCGAGCCGGCGGTCGCAGCGGCGGCGGTCGGCCGTGGAGGTGCCGGCGTCGGCTTCGAGGAGCCGGGCGACGTCGCGCAGCTTGGTGAGGACGGAGCGGCGGGCGGCCTCGGTGGGGTGGGCGGTGAAGACGGGGCGTACGCCGAGGCTGGCGATGGTCTCGCGCAGGTGTGCGGGGTCGGCGTCCTTGAGCATGTCGGCCGTACGGGCGAGGCTGCCGCCCTCGGCGGCGCGGCGGGTGCGGAACTCGCGGCCGCGGTGCACCTGCTCGGTGACGTTGGCGAGGTGGAAGTAGGTGGAGAAGGCGCGGACGAGCCGGGCGGCGGTCTCCAGGTCGACGGTGCGCAGCAGCGCGGCGGCGGCGTCGCCGTCGGTGCGGGTGAGGGCGCGGACGCGCTCGACGAGCTCCAGCAGCTCGGACCCGTCCTGCCGGACGAGGGTCTCGCCGAGCAGGTCGCCGAGGCGGCGGATGTCGGCGCGCAGCTCGGCGTTGCCGGCGGCCGCGGCGCCCGGGTCGGGGCCCGCGGCTCCGGCGGGGCGGGGCGCGTGGGTGTCGGCACTGGTCACTGGTGCGGCTCCTTGGCGTGCGGCGCTGGTGGTTCCACCCGCGCGCGCTGCGGTGCGCGGCGGGCTGAGGTGCGGACCGCGCTGTCCGACGACCCCAGACTAGTCGGCCCCCTTCGTTGCCCGGGTGGGCGAAGCCGCCCGGGTTGCGGCATGGGAGCGGGCGTCTGCGGGCACTCAAGAGATGTTCCTTCCACACGGGCGCGTTTGTACGCCTGTGGGGAACGTGCCTCTTTCAGCCCGCAACTGAGGCATGCCATACTTACGCCAACGTAGGTTACGGGACCGTAGCCTCAGCTTCGTATGCCGCAGTCCATGTTCCTCGTTCCTCAGTCCATGTTCCCCAGCCTCCGAGGGATGCCCATGCCGTCTCCGTCCGATGTGATCGACGAGCAGCCACGCTCGGCCACGGTCACCGCCGAGTCCGCGACGCTCGGCGGTGAGAACAAGAGGTCGGTCGAGCAGATCACACTGCTGGCCTTCATCGTGCTGCCGTTCGTCGCACTGGTTGCGGCGGTCCCGCTGGCCTGGGGCTGGGGGGTGAGCTGGCTCGACCTCGGACTGATGGCGGTCATGTACTTCGTCGGCCTGCACGGGGTGACCGTCGGGTTCCACCGGTACTTCACGCACGGCTCGTTCAAGGCGAAGAAGCCGCTGCGGGTGGCGCTGGCGATCGCCGGGTCGATGGCGGTCGAGGGCCCGATCGTGCGCTGGGTGGCGGACCACCGCAGGCACCACAAGTTCTCCGACGCCGAGGGCGACCCGCACTCCCCCTGGCGGTTCGGCGACACGGTCCCGGCGCTGATGAAGGGCCTGTGGTGGGCGCACATCGGCTGGATGTTCGACGAGGAGCAGACGCCGCAGGAGAAGTACGCACCCGATCTGATCAAGGACACGGCGATCCGCCGGGTGTCGCGTCAGTTCGTGCTGTGGACGACGGTGTCGCTGCTGCTCCCGCCGCTGGTCGGCGGCCTGGTCACCTGGTCGTGGCAGGGTGCGCTGTCGGCGTTCTTCTGGGCGTCGCTGGTGCGGGTGGCGCTGCTGCACCACGTCACGTGGTCGATCAACTCGATCTGCCACGCGGTCGGCAAGCGCCCGTTCCGCTCCCGGGACCGCTCGGGGAACGTGTGGTGGCTGGCGGTCCTGTCCGGCGGCGAGTCCTGGCACAACCTGCACCATGCGGACCCGACCTGCGCCCGGCACGGCGTGATGAAGGGCCAGATCGACTCCAGCGCGCGGATCATCCGCTGGTTCGAGAAGCTCGGCTGGGCGTACGACGTGCGCTGGCCGTCCCGGTCCCGTATCGAGGCGAAGCGCGCCAAGGACGGCGACGCCGGGCGGGGCGGCCCGGGCGGGGATGCGGGCAAGGATGCCGCCGCCGGGGCGGCCCGCCGTGAGGGGGCCGCCGCCGACGCGGCATGATGGGAGCCGTGGCTACCGGCGGTAAGAGCAGCGCGGCCAACAGCGGTGACGGCGGCGAGGGGAAGCCGCCGCGCCGTACCCGGCGGCGGATGACGGGCAAGGAGCGCCGCGAGCAGCTCGTCGACGTGGGCCGCACGCTGTTCGCGGCGCGCGGCTTCGAGGCGACGTCGGTGGAGGAGATCGCGTCGAAGGCGGGCGTGTCCAAGCCGGTGGTGTACGAGCACTTCGGCGGCAAGGAGGGGCTGTACGCGGTCGTCGTCGACCGGGAGATGCGCCAGCTCCTCGACATGGTGGCGAGCGCGCTGACGGCGGGCCATCCGCGGGAGCTGCTGGAGCAGGCGGCGTTCGCGCTGCTGGACTACATCGACGAGTACACCGACGGCTTCCGCATCATGGTCCGGGACTCCCCGGTGGCCCAGTCGCACGGCTCGTTCGCCTCGCTGATCAGCGACATCGCCACCCAGGTGGAGGACATCCTGGGGCTGGAGTTCAAGTCCCGGGGCTTCGATCCGAAGCTGGCGCCGCTGTACGCGCAGGCGCTGGTGGGGATGGTGGCGCTGACGGGGCAGTGGTGGCTGGACGTGCGCAAGCCGAAGAAGGCGGAGGTCGCGGCGCATCTGGTGAACCTGGCCTGGCACGGCCTGGGCGACCTGGAGGCGAAGCCGCGGCTGATAGGCCACCGGCGGGCGTAGCGCGGGCGCGCCGCGGCCGGGCCGGGACGGGGCTGGACAGGCCGGGGCTGGCCGGGGCGGGCGGGCCCGGCTCAGGCCGCCTGGAACTCCAGCCGGTTGCCGAACGGGTCGTGGGTGTGGAAGCGCCGTACGCCCGGGATCTCCCCGTCGGCCCAGGCCACGTCGTGACCGCGGGCGGTCAGGCGGCGGGCCAGCGCGTCGAGGTCGTCGACGACGAGCGCGGGGTGCGCCTTGCGGGCCGGGCGGAAGTCCTGCTCGACGCCCAGGTGGAGCACGACCGGGCCGGAGGTGAACCAGCAGCCGCCGCGGGCGGCGAGCGGCGCCGGCTTGGGCACCTCGGTCATGCCGAGCACGTCGCCGTAGAAGGCGCGCAGCGTTTCCTCGCCGCCGGCGGGGACGGCGAGCTGGACGTGGTCGATTCCGGTGATCACGGGGCGACTCCCAGTGCGAAGACGCGGCGGAACGGGAACGGGGTGCCGTGCGGGCCCGGGGGGTACGCGGTGCGCAGGAGGGCGGCGTAGGCGGTGACGAAGGCGTCGGTCTCGTCGCCGAGGGCGTCGAGGACGGGGCGCAGGCCGGTGCCGGTGACCCAGTCCAGCACCGGGTCGGGGCCGTGCAGCAGGTGGGTGTACGTGGTCTCCCAGGCGTCGGCGGTGCAGCCGAGGTCGTAGAGCAGCTCCAGATACGCGACGGGCTGCAGCACCGGCTGGTCGCGCAGGACGCCCCGCAGCCGCTCCCGCCAGCGGGGGTCGCGGGTGAGCTGCCGCATCAGGGCGTGGCTGGGCGCGTCGAAGTTGCCGGGGACCTGGAAGGCGAAGGTGCCGCCGGGGGCGAGGCCGGCGAGCCAGCGGGGGAAGTGCTCCCAGTGGTCGGGCACCCACTGCAGGACGGCGTTGCCGAGGATCAGGTCGTACGTCCCGGGCTCCGGCGTCCAGTCGGCGAGGTCGGCGCGGGCGAAGTCGATCCGGCCCCCGGCGGGGGTGGGCCCGGCGTGCGCGGCGGCGGCGCGGAGCATGCTGGGCGAGCTGTCGTATCCGGTGACGTGGGCGGTGGGCCAGCGGGCGGCGAGCAGCGCGGTGCCGTTGCCCGTGCCGCAGCCGATGTCGGCGATCCGGGCGGGGCTGCGCGGCGGCTCCCCGACGCGGGCGAGGAGGTCGATGAGAGGGCGGGTGCGGGGCCCCTCGTGGCGCAGGTACTGCTGCGGGTCCCAGGAGGGTGAGGTCATGGGACAAGCGTTCCGCCAATATATCTCGATGTCAAGAGACTTCATGTCGACAGACCCACTACACTGACCGCATGCAGGACGAGGTGGACCGGCTGGTCGCGGCGTGGCGCCGGGAGCGCCCCGACCTCGACGTGGAGCCGCTGGAGGTGCTGAGCCGGGTGAGCCGGCTGGCCCGCCACCTCGACCGGGCGCGCCGGCTGGCCTTCGCCGAACACGGCCTGGAGGGCTGGGAGTTCGACGTCCTGACCGCGCTGCGCCGCGCCGGCGAGCCGTACCAGCTCTCCCCCGGCCAGCTCCTGACCCAGACCCTGGTGACGTCCGGCACCATGACCAACCGCATCGACCGGCTGGCGAAGAAGGACCTCGTCGAGCGGCTGCCGGACCCCAGCGACCGGCGCGGGGTGCTCGTCCGCCTCACCGCGGAGGGCCGGGAACGCGCCGACGCGGCGCTGGCGGCGCTGCTGGCGCAGGAGCGGGCGATCCTCGCGGAGCTGCCGGCGGAGCAGCGCCGGGAGCTGGCGGCGCTGCTGCGCCGGCTGACGGCGCCGTTCGACAACGTCCCGTAACGCCCTGCCGGCGGCACGGCGGCCAGTGGTGCGCGGGGGGGCGTGCGCGGCGCGTGCCACCGGCGCCCGCGGCGCGCTAGCCGCCTACGCGGGCCGGCTCGGCCAGGTCCACCGGGCCCACGCCGGCGCGGCGGGCCAGCGCGACCGCGGCCAGCGTCGAGTGCACGCCCAGCTTGCCGAGGACGTTCTGCATGTGCGTACGGACCGTGTGCGGCGACAGGTACAGCCGCTCGGCAACCGCTTTGCGGCCCAGGCCCGCGACCATGCAGCGCAGCACCTCGTGCTCGCGCGGGGTCAGCGACTCGACCAGCTGCTCGCTCTCCGTACGGTGCTCCCGGGCCGCGGTCAGCTCCCGCAGCACGCCGGTGAGCAGCGCGGGCGGCAGATGCGTCTCGCCGCGCAGCACGCCCCGGATCACCGCCAGCAGCCGGGACAGCGAGCTGTCCTTGGCGACCCAGCCGTACGCGCCGGCCTGCACGGCCGCCGCCGCCCGCGCCGGGTCGTCGCGGGCCGCGAGCACCACCGTGCGCGTCTGCGGGTGGGCGGAGCGGACGCGCGCCGTGAGGGATATCCCGCCGGACGCACCGGACGCACCGGACACACCGGGAGCGCCGGACGGGGACGCGCCCGCCGGCGAGCCGTTGCCCACGACCGCCTGCACGGGCACGGGCGCCGGGGCCGCCGCGGCGCCGTCCCGGTCGAGGTCGGCGTCGACCAGGAACACGTCGAACCGGCGGCCCTCCGCGGCGGCCCGCTCCAGCGAGCGCAGCGCCGCCTGACCGCTGCCGGCCGGCAGCACGTCGACATCCGGCTCGGCCGCCAGCGCCGCGGCCAGCGACTCGGCGAACACACGGTGGGCATCGGCCACCAGGACCCGGATACGAACCACGGACACCCCCATGTCGCGGACAACCAGAACTCGCGGGATACGGCGCACGGAGCGTCGAGCGCCTGGATGAGCTGCGGCCGCCGCCGCGTCCCATAGCTACCCCGCCCCGTGCGCCGTACCCACGGTCTCGCCCCCTGAACGGCACCGGCCCCCACCGGTGCTGCCCCCACAGCCTAGGGCGCGGGACCGACAAGGGAAGCCCAACGGCCGACTTTCCGTGGCGAGTTCGCCACGCGGCGTAGAAACCGGCCGGATACGGGCCTGTTGGGGATGGATTCCGGAGTTCCGGCGGGCACGGGTGCGGTAAGGCTGTACGTTGCCGGGACAGTAGACCCCCCGGGGGAGGGCGTGATGGCCGTTCGGCTGATCGTGGTCGACGAGCACCGCCTGCTCGCCGAGGCGCTCGCGTCCGCGCTGAAGCTGCGCGGGCACCGGGTGCTGGCCGCGGCCGCGCCCACGGCGGGCGCCGCGGAGCTGGTGGTGAGCAGAGGACCTGAGGTGTGCCTGCTGGGCACGGCGGCCCCGGCCGCGCCCGGGGCGTTCGAACCGGTGCTGCGGATCAAGCGCGAGCGGCCGCAGATAGCGGTGGTGGTGCTCGGCCCGGTGCCGAACCCGCGCGGCATAGCGGCGGCGTTCGCCGCGGGCGCCTCCGGGTACGTGCGGCACGACGAGCGCATCGAGGGCGTGGAGCGGGCGCTGGTCAAGGCGCGCGCCGGGGAGGCGGCGGTGGCGCCGCAGCTGCTGCAGAGCGCGTTCACGGAGCTGCTCAACCCGGCGGCGGAGCCGGACGACGAGGGCGCCCGGCTGCTGCAGCTGCTGACCCCGCGGGAGGTCGAGGTGCTGGTGCGGGTGGCGGAGGGCGAGGACACGAGGCTGATCGCGGCGGGGATGCGAATAGCGGCGAGCACGGCCCGTACGCATGTGCAGCGGGTGCTGATGAAGCTCGGGGTGGGTTCCCGGCTCGAAGCGGCGGCGCTGGCGGCCCGTACGGGACTGCTGGACCGCGCCGCCGCCCGCCCGGCGGCGGACGGCGGCGGGGAGCCGTAGGGGCGGGGAGCCGTCAGGGCGTACGGTCAGTGGCCGTCCGGCCGGGGCCCGCCCTCCATCGCCTCCGCCAGCTCCTCCGCCGACGGCGGCCGCATCGGCCGCAGCAGCTGCCACCCCAGGAAGAACAGCCCGAGCGCCAGCATCCCCAGCCCCGTCCACAGGTTGATCCGCACGTCCGCCGCCTTGGCGACCTCCGCGTCGGAGTCGAAGGCGCCGACGACCACCAGGATCACGCCGTACACGACGAACAGCCCGCCGATCATCCGCCGCACGTCGAACAGCCTGCTGGCCGTCGCCGACTTGCGCTCCAGCTCCTCGACCGTGTGCGCCAGCTCTTCGGGGTCCGGGTCGCCGTGGCCCGGGCCGTCCGGGTGCCCGTCGGTGTCGCTCATGGTGCGCTCCTAGAAGGAGAAGGGGAGGTAGCAGAGGGCGGCCAGAACGATCACGCCCCAGCCGAGCAGGGCCGGGCTGCGGTACCAGGCGTCGTCGCCCTCGGCGGGGGGCTCGGACATGCCCGGGGAGCGGGTGCCGTAGACGAGGCCGGCGAGCTGCTCGGCGGGCTTGGGCTTCGTGAACGCGGTGACGATCACCATCACGACCGCGCCGGCGACGAAGCCGACGATCGCCGAGACGAAGTTGGCGCCCTGGTCGCTGGGGATGCTGATGACGTCCTGCTTGTAGATCCAGAAGTAGTTGAGCATCGCGGCCACCGTCCCGACCAACAGCCCCCAGAAGCCGGACTTCACGGACGTGCGCTTCCAGAACATGCCGATGATGAAGACCACGAACATCGGCACGTTGAAGAAGGAGAACAGCGTCTGCAGATAGCTCATGATGTTGCTGAAGCTGGACGCGATGAACGCCGTGCCGACGCTGGCCGCCACCCCGGCCACGGTGATGATCCGCCCGAAGCGCAGGTAGTACGCGTCCGTCCGGCCCCGCTTGACGTACGGCTCCCAGATGTCCGTGGTGAACACCGTGTTGAACGAGGACACGTTCGCCGCCATGCCCGCCATGAACGCCGCCAGCAGCCCGGTGACGGCGACGCCCAGCATGCCGTTGGGAAGCAGTTGCTCCATGAGGAACGGGATCGAGTCGTTGTACGTCAGGTCCGAGCCGGACGTGCCGATCTCGGGCACCAGGGCCGCCGCGGCCAGGCCGGGGATCATCACCAGGAAGACGATGAAGACCTTCGGGTACGCGCCGATGAGCGGCGTCCGCCGGGCGGCGGAGAGGTTCCTGGCGGACAGCGCGCGCTGCACCTCGGCGAAGTTGGTCGTCCAGTAGCCGAAGCTGAGGACGAAGCCGAGGCCCAGGACGATGGTCAGCCAGTTGGCGCCGAGCGGGTTGTCGCTGCCGATGCCGGTGCCGCCCCAGGCGGTCATGAAGTCGCCGCCGCGGGACTCGGTCAGGGTGTCGCTGAGGCCGTCCCAGCCGCCGACGTGCTTGAGCGCGAGGATCGTCAGCGGCAGCAGGGCCGCGATGATGACGAAGAACTGCAGCACCTCGTTGTAGACGGCGGAGGACAGCCCGCCGAGGGTGATGTACACGAGCACGACGGCGGCGGAGACGACGATCGCGACCCACTCCGGCCAGCCGAGCAGCGCCTCGACGACGATGGCCATGGCGTAGAGGTTGACGCCGGCGATGAGCACGGCGGCGAAGGAGAAGAGCACCGAGCTGAGCAGGTGTGCGCCGCGGTCGTAGCGGTGCAGCAGGAACTCCGGCACCGACCGGACCTTCGAGCCGTAGTAGAAGGGCATCATCACCAGGCCCAGGAAGACCATCGCCGGGATGGCGCCGATCCAGTACCAGTGGGTGGTGTAGACGCCGTACTGGGCGCTGTTGGCGGCCATGCCGAGGATCTCGGTGGCGCCGAGGTTGGCGGAGATGAACGCCAGGCCGGTGATCCAGGCGGGCATGGAGCGGCCGGAGAGGAAGAAGTCGAGGCTGGTCTTGACGCTTCGCCGGGCCAGGAAGCCGATGCCGAGCACGACGACGAAGTACAGGGCCATGATCACGTAGTCGAGCGCGTTGGTGTCGAGTCGCAGCTCTGCCGCGAGTGGGTGCATGTGCGGGTCCGGTTCAGTGCGTGGCGCGTACGGAAGGCGAAGCCGGGCGGGTGGCGTTGGTTTCCGAATGCTTCTGTTGGGACTGCTTGCTTGTCTGTTGGATCTCGCACCCAGAATGTCTGATAAGGGATAAATTGGAGCAGGCGACGCTCCGACATTGACTCCCCTGTTGGCTTGTGGTTCATTGTGTTCGATTGTGTTTGGGCAACGGCAGCGCAACGGCAACGGGACCGTGACCGTGACGACCGGCGGGCAGGGCAGGCAGGCCAGGGCCGAGGAAGAGGCTCCAGTGAAGAAGACGCACACGCGGCTCGCGGACGGTCGCGAGCTGATCTACTTCGACGCGCGTGACGACGCCGTCCGGGACGCGGCCGACCGCCGCCCCCTGGAGCCGACCCGCACCGCCTCGGAGGCGCGCTTCGACCCGCTGCGCGGCGAGTGGGTCGTCGTCGCCTCACACCGCCAGGGCCGCACCCACCACCCGCCCGCCGACGAGTGCCCCCTGTGCCCCTCGCGGGGCGGGCGGCTGAGCGAGATCCCCGCCGACGACTACGAGGTCGCCGTCTTCGAGAACCGCTTCCCCTCGCTGACCGGGGCCCCCGGGCCGGCGACCGGCGAACCGCCGTTCGTCAGCACCCCGGGCGCGGGCCGCTGCGAGGTCGTCTGCTTCACCTCCGACCACGACGCCTCCTTCGCCCGCCTGCCCCCCGGGCAGGCCGCGCTGGTGCTGGAGGCGTGGACCGACCGTTCCGCCGAGCTGGCCGAACTCCCGGGCGTCGAGCAGGTCTTCTGCTTCGAGAACCGCGGCAAGGAGATCGGCGTCACCCTCGGCCACCCGCACGGCCAGATCTACGCCTACCCGTACGTCACCCCGCGCACCGCGCAGATGATGCGGTGCGTCGAGGAGCACCGGGTGGAGACGGGCGAGAACCTCTTCGACACCGTCGTCGGCGCCGAGACCGCGGCCGGCACGCGCGTGGTGCTGGAGGCGGCGCACTGGGTGGCGTTCGTGCCGTACGCCGCGCACTGGCCGTACGAGGTCCACCTCTACCCGCGGCGCCGCGTGCCCGACCTGCCGGCGCTGGACGACGCCGCGCGCGCGGAGTTCCCCGAGGTCTACCTCGAACTCCTGCGCAGGTTCGACCGTATCTTCGGGCCGGACGAGCCTCCGACGCCGTATATCTCGGCCTGGCACCAAGCGCCCGTGCGGGCGGCGGGGCGCGATGACTACGCTCTGCACCTCGAACTGTTCACGATCCGGCGCAGCCCGGGAAAGCTGAAGTATCTGGCGGGCTCGGAGTCCGCGATGGACGCCTTTGTCACCGATGTGCCGCCGGAGCGGGCGGCGGAACGACTGCGAGAGGTAGCGAGCGCGTGAGTGGGAACGCAGCCGGGGGCGGCCGGAGGTACCTGGTGACCGGCGGCGCCGGGTACGTGGGCGGCGTCGTCGCGGCGCACCTGCTGGCCGCCGGGCACCGGGTGACGGTGGTCGACGACCTGACGACCGGCTTCCGCGACGGGGTGCCGGAGGGCGCCGAGTTCGTCGAGGACCGGATCCAGCACGCCGCGAAGTGGCTGGACGCCTCGTACGACGGCGTGCTGCACTTCGCCGCCTCCTCGCAGGTCGGCGAGTCCGTCGCGCACCCCGAGAAGTACTGGCGCAACAACGTCGGCGGCACCCTGGAGCTGCTGGCCGCCATGCGCGACGCGGGCGTGCGCCGGCTGGTGTTCTCCTCCACCGCCGCCACCTACGGCGAGCCGGAGTCCGTGCCGATCACCGAGGACGCCGTCACCGCGCCGACCAACCCGTACGGGGCCTCCAAGCTCGCCGTCGACCAGATGATCGGCGCCGAGTGCCACGCCCACGGCCTGGCCGCCGCGTCGCTGCGCTACTTCAACGTCGCGGGCGCGTACTTCCCGCCCGACGGCGGCGGCCCGTACGGCGAGCGGCACGACCCGGAGTCGCACCTCATCCCGCTGGTGCTCCAGGTGGCCCTGGGCCGCCGCGAGTCGATCTCGGTCTTCGGCGACGACTACCCCACCCCGGACGGCACCTGCATCCGCGACTACATCCACGTCGCGGACCTCGCCGAGGCGCACCTGCTCGCGCTCGACGCCGTGCGCCCGGGCGAGCACCGCATCTGCAACCTCGGCAACGGCGCGGGCTTCTCCGTGCGCGAGGTCGTCGACACGGTGCGCCGGGTCACGGGGCACCCCGTGCCCGAGGTGGTCGCGCCGCGGCGGGGCGGGGACCCCGCGGTGCTGGTGGCGTCGGCGGAGGCGGCGAGGGAACAGCTGGGCTGGCGGCCGTCGCGTACGGAGCTGGCGGGGATCGTGTCGGACGCCTGGGACTTCGCACGGCGGGTCGCGGGCGCGGACACCGGTGCAGGCGGAGGGGACAGATGACGGCTGAAGAGACGACGGGGACGGCGGCGGCGCGGGCCGCGGAGGGCTCGGACGCGGAGGACGGCGGCGGGGCCGGCGCGGCGGCTGCCGCCGCGGCCTTCGCCGAGCTGTACGGGGAGCGGCCCGCCGGCCTGTGGGCCGCGCCCGGCCGCGTCAACCTCATCGGCGAGCACACCGACTACAACGACGGCTTCGTCATGCCGCTCGCCCTCCCGCACACCACCGTCGCCGCCGCCCGCCGCCGCGACGACGGCGTGCTGCGGCTGCACTCCGGCGACGCCGGCTCCCGGCTGGTGGAGCTGGACGTCGACGGCATCGACCGCCTGACCGTGGGCGGCGACCGCGGCGGCTGGGCCGCCTACCCCGCGGGCGTGGTGTGGGCGCTGCGCCGCACGGTCAGCGGCTTCGCGGACTTCACCGGCGCCGACATCCACTACGAGAGCACGGTCCCCACGGGCGCCGGGCTGTCCTCGTCGGCGGCCCTGGAGGTCTCCACGGCGCTGGCCCTCAGCGACCTGTACGGCCTGGGCCTCGGCCCCGTACGGCTGGCGAAGGTCAGCCAGCACGCCGAGAACGACTTCGTCGGCGTCCCCAGCGGGATCATGGACCAGATGGCGTCCGCGTGCTGCACCGCGGGCCACGTGCTCCACCTCGACACCCGCGACCTCACGCAGCGCGCCGTGCCCTTCGACCTCGCCGCCGGCGGGCTCACGCTGCTGGTCTTCGACACGCAGGTCAAGCACGCCCTGGGCGACGGCGAGTACGCCGAGCGGCGCGCCGGCTGCGAGGCGGCGGCGCGGACGCTGGGCGTACCGGCGCTGCGGGACGTGCCGTACGCGGAGCTGGACGCCGCGCTGGCCCGGCTGACGGACCCGGCGGTGCGCCCGCTCGTACGGCACGTGGTCACCGAGGACCGCCGCGTCGAGGAGTGCATCGCGCTGCTCGACGCCGGCCGCATCCGCGACATCGGGCCCGTGCTGCTCGCCGGACACGCCTCGCTGCGCGACGACTTCCGCGTCTCCTGCCCCGAACTCGACGTGGTCGTCGAGTCGTCGGTCGCCGCGGGCGCGCTCGGCGCGCGCATGACCGGCGGCGGCTTCGGCGGCTCGGCGATCGTGCTGGTCGAGACGGACGCGGCCGAAGCGGTCGCCAAGGCCGTCGAGTCGGCCTTCGCCGCAGCGGACTACCGCCCCCCGCGGGTCTTCCCCGCCGTCCCCGGCGCGGGCGCCCACCGCCTCGCCTGAGCCTGCCCGGGCCCGGCGTCCGGCGGCCGCCGCCGGGCGCCGGCCCCGTGATCCGTGCGGTCGCGGGGGCCGGGCGCCGTTACTCGTCCTTGCTGCCGAAGGCGAGGGCCATGTACTCCTCGTCGGGGCGGTCGCTGACGAGGTCCTTCGCCAGGTAGAACCGGCCGTGCTGGAATATGTACGGCACCTGGTCGCCATAGGTGAACGACGCCTCGGCCTCCGCCGTGCCGTTCGGCAGCTCCAGCCAGACCTCTTCCTTCGCGGACTTCGGGTTGATCGCGAGGATCTCGCCGCCGGTGTCGTACGTCCCCCTGCGGTACGCGATGATCTTGCCGTCCTCCACCCGCAGCGGGACCATCGTGCGCCGCTCGCCGGCGTCGTACTTCTTCGTCGGCTTGCCGGTGTCGAGGTCGAAGGCGACGATCTCGTTCGTGTCGCCGTATTCGCTCTTGCCCTGGTGCTCACGCGACGGCAGATACATCGTGTCGCCGTCCACCGCAACCGAGGTGCAGGACTCGGCGCCGTCGGAGTAGTCGCAGCCGGGCGGGTAGCGCGGGCCCTCCGTCTCCGTGCCCAGCGAGATCTTCGAGCGCAGCTTGCCCCCTTCGAGGGCGAAGATGTCGGTCTCGGTGGTCTTGCCCGCGCCGATCGTGATCACCGGCGGCTCGACGGAGAGCACCTGCACGCTCTGCACGCCGTCCGGCACGTCGTACGACCAGTAGATGCCGCCGGTGGCCGGATCGACCTTCTGGACCTTCATGTCCTCCTGGAGCGAGCCGCAGAAGACCAGGCCGAGCAGGTTCGTGCCGTCGCTGGCGTAGTCGTGGTCCTTGCACTGGGTGGTGGTCTTGGTCTTCCAGACCGGGTCGCCGCCGGAGAGGGGGAACGCCGCGGAGCCGGAGAGGCCCGAGGCGATCACCGTGTCACCGGCGATGGTCACGTGGTCGAACTTCACGTTCTCGTCGGCGGTCGGCACGTGGTTCCGCCACAGCTCGTCGCCGCTGTTGACGTCGAAGACCACGATCTCCGTGCACGGCCTGAAGTCGTCCGCGCCGGAGACCTTGCCGTCCTCCACCAGCATGGCGGCCTTGCCGTCGTCGGTGACGGCCCGCGAGCCGCCGCAGACCAGGCCGTCGGTGGGCAGCTCCCAGGTCTCCTTGCCGGTCCCGGTGTCGTAGCCCCGCACGGCGTTCAGGTCGGCCTTGGCGTAGATCTTCTCCGTCGCCCACTGGCCGTCGACCGTCGCCGTCTGGTCCGCCTCGACCTCCGGGTACGGGACGCCGAACAGCAACTCGCCGTCCGTGCTCGCGGGCTTGCTCTGGCTGACGGACTTCTCCTTGCCGTCACCGCCGCCGCCACCGCCGCCCCCGCCGGCCTGCGCCCCGCCGTCGTCACGGACGAGGAACCAGCCCGTGCCGCCGGCGACAAGGACGATCGCCAGCACGGCCGCGATGACCGCCCACACCGGGACGAGCTTCTGGGCTGCCGCCGCGGGCCCGTCGGGCAGGCCCGGGACCTGCGCCTGGGGATAGCCGCCGGAGTGCGGCGGGACCGGCTGCGGATAGCTGTACTGAGGCTGCTGCTGGGACTGCTGCGGCTGCCCGTACGGCGGCGGGGCCGGGGTGTGCGGCGGCTGCCCGGGGTGGGCCTGGGGCTGCGGCTGCGGGTAGCCGTACGGCTGCTGCTGCGACGGGTATCCGTACTCGGGCTGCTGCTCCGGCGGCGCGGGCTCCGGCGGCGCGCCGAAGCCGCCGCCGGGTGCGGGCGGCGGGTTCTGCGGATACCCGTAGCCGGGCTCCTGCGGGTACCCGTAGCCGGGCTGCTGCGGATCCTCGGACGGCGGCGGCCCGAAGCCGCCGGACGGCGGCTGGCCCGGCGGCGGTGGCGGCTGCGACATGTCCCTGTCCCCCCGGATGGCTGTGCGTACGAACTACGGTCGCGTGGCTCATTTCTACCACCCGCGGCCGACAGCCGCCCCGCCCGCGTACCGGCGCCCCGCCGCCCCCCGCCGGCCGTCCGCAGCCGCCGCCGCGCCCGGCCCGCCGCGCTCAGCCGGACTCCGCCGACTCCGCCAGCTCCAGCCAGCGCAGCTCCAGCTCCTCGCGCTCGGCGACCAGTTGCCGCAGCCGCGCGTCCAGCTCCGCCACCCGCTCGAAGTCCGTCGCGTGCTCGGCGATCGCGGCGTGCAGCTCGCTCTCCTTGCCGCCGATCCGGTCCAGCTGCCGCTCGATGCGCTGCAGCTCCTTCTTCGCCGCCCGCGCGTCCGCCGCGGACAGCCCGCCGGCCGGGGCGCCCGCGGCGGGTTCCGCGGGCCGCGCGGGCTGCGGCGTCTGCGTCTCGCGGACCCGGGCCCGCCGGCGCAGGTACTCCTCGATGCCGCCCGGCAGCATCCGCAGCGTGCCGTCGCCCAGCAGCGCGTGCACCGTGTCCGTCGTACGCTCGACGAAGTACCGGTCGTGGCTGATGACCACCAGCGTCCCCGGCCAGCCGTCGAGCAGGTCCTCCAGCTGCGTCAGGGTCTCGATGTCCAGGTCGTTGGTGGGCTCGTCGAGGAACAGCACGTTCGGCTCGTCCATCAGCAGCCGCAGCAGCTGCAGCCGCCGCCGCTCGCCGCCGGACAGGTCGCCCACCGGCGTCCACTGCTTCTCGCGCCCGAAGCCGAACTGCTCGCACAGCTGCGAGGCGGTCATCTCCCGCCCCTTGCCGAGGTCCACCCGCTGCCGTACGCGCTCGACCGCCTCCAGCAGCCGCCAGGCCGGGTCGAGTTCCGTGACCTCCTGCGAGAGGTACGCGAGCCGCACGGTCCGCCCGACGGCGATCCGCCCGGCGGCCGGCTGCTGCTCGCCGCCGGAGCGGGCGGCGTCGGCGAGGGCACGCAGCAGGGAGGTCTTGCCGGCGCCGTTGACGCCGAGGACCGCCACGCGGTCGCCGGGGCCGAGCTGCCAGGTCAGCCCCTTCAGCAGCACCCTGCCGTCGGGGCCGTCCCCGGCCCGTACGGTGACGTCCTCCAGGTCGAAGACCGTCTTGCCGAGGCGTGAGTTCGCGAACTTCATCAACTCCGCGGAGTCGCGGGGCGGCGGCACGTCGGCGATGAGCGCGTTGGCGGCCTCGATGCGGAAGCGGGGCTTGCTGGTGCGGGCCGGGGCGCCGCGGCGCAGCCAGGCCAGCTCCTTGCGCACGAGGTTCTGCCGCTTGGCCTCCTCGGTGGCGGCGATACGGGCCCGCTCGGCGCGCGCGAAGACGTAGTCGGAGTAGCCGCCGTCGTACTCGTGGACGGCGCCGCGCTGGACGTCCCACATGCGGGTGCAGACCTGGTCGAGGAACCAGCGGTCGTGGGTGACGACGACGAGCGCGGCGCGGCGGGTGCGCAGGTGCTCGGCGAGCCAGGCGATGCCCTCGACGTCGAGGTGGTTGGTCGGCTCGTCCAGGACGATCAGGTCGGGGGTGCCGATGAGCAGCCGGGCCAGTGCGATGCGGCGGCGTTCGCCGCCGGAGAGCGGGCCGATGACGGTGTCCAGGCCGTGCTCGAAGCCGGGCAGGTCGAGCCCGCCGAAGAGGCCGGTGAGCACGTCGCGGACGCGGGCGTCGCCGGCCCACTCGTGGTCGGCCATGTCGCCGACGACCTCGTGCCGGACGGTGGCGGCGGGGTCGAGGGTGTCGCCCTGGGTGAGGACGCCGAGGCGCAGGCCGCCGGTGTGGGTGACGCGGCCGGCGTCGGGGTCTTCGAGCTTGGCGAGGAGGCGGACGAGGGTGGTCTTGCCGTCTCCGTTGCGGCCGACGACGCCGATGCGGTCGCCTTCGGCGACGCCGAGGGAGATGCCGTCGAGGAGGGCGCGGGTGCCGTAGACCTTGTCGACGGCTTCCAGGTTGACCAGGTTGGCGGCGGCCATGGTGGTGCGGTGCTCCTCGCGGGGTCGGGGTGGGCGGGGGCCTCGGCGGGCGGCCTCCCAGGGTAGTTCCCGGCCCGGCGCGGGCGTCCGGCGGCTTTTCCCCNCCCCGCCCCTTCCCGAACCCGGGGGCTCCGCCCCCGGCCCCCCCCCGGGACGCGCGCACGCACCGGAACCGGGGCGCGCCGCCCCGGACCCCACGGCGCCGCAAAGCGGCAACCGGCCCCCACACCGGAACGCGGCCCGCTCCCATACCGGGGGCTGCGCCCCCGGCCCCCCGCCGCGCTACGCGCAGGGCCGCACCACGGACTCGACCCGGCCGAGCGCCCGAGGCCGCCCGCCGCACTACGCGCGCGGCCTGTACCGGGGGCTCCGCCCCCGAACCCCCGCCGCGCTACGCGCAGGACCACCGTGCGCCCACGCCCACGCCCACGCCCGCGGCCGGGCCCGGCGGTGCCCCACTCCACGCCCATGACACGGGCACCCGGGCCGCCCGCCGGACGGAACCACCCCCGACCGCTCCCATACCGGGGCTGCGCCCCCCAGACCCCCGCCGCGCTACGCGCGCGGCGCGGGCGTGGGCTGGCGGGTGGCTCAGCTCACCACCGACGCGCCCGGGGCCGGGGCCTGGGCGACGCGGGCCTTGCGGCACGTGCCCGACGTCTCCAGTGCCGTGGCGATCTCCGTTGCCGCCGTCTCGTCCGGCGCCAGGAACGCGCACGTCGGGCCCGAGCCCGAGACCAGGGCGGCCAGGGCGCCGGCCGCGGTGCCGGCCGCCAGGGTGCCGGCCAGGGACGGGCGCAGGGAGAGTGCCGCGGGCTGCAGGTCGTTGCCGCCGGCGATGGCCGCCAGGGCGGCGGCCAGGGCCGTCGGGTCGCCGGAGCCGAGGGCGTCGAGGACCGCGGGCGACGGGTCCGGGTCGGGTACGGCGCGGTCCGCCGCGAGGCGGTCGAACTCGCCGTAGACCTCCGGCGTCGACAGCCCGCCGTCGGCCACCGCGAAGACCCAGTACAGCGGGCCCTTCGCCGCCAGCGTGGTGAGCTGCTCGCCGCGGCCGCGGCCCAGCGCCGCGCCGCCGACCAGGCTGAACGGCACGTCGCTGCCCAGCTCGGCGCAGATCCGCAGCAGCTCGTCGGTGCCGGTCCGGGTGCCCCACAGCGCGTCGCAGGCCAGCAGCGCCCCGGCGCCGTCCGCGCTGCCCCCGGCCATCCCGCCGGCGACGGGGATGTCCTTGGCGATGTGCAGGTGTACGTGCGGCTCCCGCCCGTGCCGGGCGGCGAGCAGCTGCGCCGCGCGGGCGGCGAGGTTCGAGGTGTCGGTGGGTACGGCGGCGGCGTCGGGGCCGGAGACGGTGACGCGCAGCTCGTCGGCCGCGGTGGCGGTGACCTCGTCGTAGAGGCCGACGGCGAGGAAGACGTTGGCGAGGTCATGGAAGCCGTCGGGGCGCGGCGGGCCGACGGCGAGCTGCACGTTGACCTTCGCGGGTACGCGGACGGTGACGCTCCGCGCGGCGGCGGAACCGGCGGGGCCGGCGGGCGGGGTCGATCCGGATGTCACGGCGTGCTGCTCCTCGTGGTGGCGGTCCGGTGCCGGGACTCCGCGATCCGCGCGAAGTCCTCGATGGTCAGCGACTCGCCGCGGGCCTGCGGCGAGACGCCCGCGGCGCGCAGCGCGGCCTCGGCGGCCGGCGCCGAACCGGCCCAGCCGGTGAGCGCGGCGCGCAGGGTCTTGCGGCGCTGGGCGAAGGCGGCGTCGACGGCGGCGAAGACCTCGGTCCGCGTGGCGCCGGTCGCGGGCGGCTCGCGGCGGGTCAGGGAGACGAGCCCGGAGTCGACGTTCGGCGCGGGCCAGAAGACGTTGCGGCCGATGGCGCCGGCCCGCCTGACGTCCGCGTACCAGGCGGCCTTCAGCGACGGCACCCCGTAGACCTTCGACCCCGGGGCGGCGGCGAGCCGGTCGGCGACCTCGGCCTGCACCATGACCAGGGTGCGCTCGATGCCGGGGAAGGTGGCCAGCATGTGCAGCAGCACGGGCACGGCGACGTTGTACGGGAGGTTCGCCACCAGCGCCGTCGGCGGCGGGCCGGGCAGCTCGGCGACGCGCAGCGCGTCGGCGTGCACGAGCGCGAAGTCCGCCGCGCGCCGCGGCAGCCGGGCCCGTACGGTCGCGGGGAGGGCGGCGGCGAGCGCGTCGTCGACCTCGACGGCGGTGACGTGGGCGGCGGCCTGCAGCAGGGCGAGGGTGAGCGAGCCGAGGCCGGGTCCGATCTCGACCACGACGTCGTCCGCGCGTACGTCGGCGGCGCGCACGATGCGGCGGACGGTGTTGGGGTCGATGACGAAGTTCTGGCCGCGCTGCTTGGTGGGGCGTACGCCGAGGGCCGCCGCCAGCTCGCGGACGTCCGCGGGGCCGAGCAGCGGGTCCGGCTCACCGGTGGTGGCGCTCACCGCTCCAGGTTAGGCCCTCGGTCTTGGCGGGCTCCTGGCGAGCCGCCGGGCGCAGCCGGGCCCGCCGAGGCGACCGGGCCCGCCGGGCCTGTGGGGCCGGCCGGGGCGTAGCCGAAGGCGCGCGCGGTGTTCGCCGCGATCGCCGCCGCCAGTTCGTCGGGGTCGGTGCCGCGCGCCCGGGCCATGGCGCGGAGCGTGAGGGGGATCAGGTACGGCGCGTTGGGGCGGCCCCGGTACGGCATCGGTGTGAGGAACGGCGCGTCCGTCTCCACCAGCAGCAGCTCCGCGGGCGCGACGGCGACCGCCTCGCGCAGCTGCCCCGCGTTCTTGAAGGTCACGTTTCCTGCGAACGACATGAAGTAACCGTTCTCCGCGCAGGTTTCGGCCATCGCCGCGTCCCCGGAATAGCAGTGGAATACCACGCGCTCCGGCGGCCCTTCTTCCGCAAGAATGCGCAGCACGTCGTCGTGCGCCTCGCGGTCGTGAATGACGAGGGCTTTCCGCCGGCGTTTGGCGATCTCGATATGCCTGCGGAAGGAGTGCTGCTGCGCGGCCACGCCCTCCGGGCCGGTGCGGTAGTAGTCGAGGCCGGTCTCGCCGACGCCGAGGACCTGCGGCAGCGCGGCGAGCGCGGCGATCTCGTCCACGGCGGCGTCCAGGCCGGCGCCGAGCCGCGGGGCCTCGTTGGGGTGCAGGGCGACGGTCGCCCACACCGCGTCGTGCGCGGCGGCGGTCTCCGCGGACCAGCGGGACCGCTCCAGGTCGCAGCCCACCTGGATGAGGGTGGTGACGCCCACCCGGGCGGCTGCGGCGACGGCGTCGGCGACGGTGCCGTCCTGCATGTCGAGGTGCGTGTGCGAGTCCGCCGCGGGGTGCCCGAGCGGTTCGGGCGGCGGCGGCGCGGCCTTCGCGTCCGCGCCGCCCGTGGTGTGCTGAGCCATGCCGGGACTCTACTGGCCCGGTACGACACCGCCGTGCGGGGCGGCCGCGGGGCCGGGCGCCGGCCGTCAGTCGCGGCGCGAGCGCTGGCGCACCGACTCGACGGACCGGACCTGGCCCGCGCGCATGATGCGGACGACGTGCTCGCCGCAGTTCAGGCACGTGGGCCTGGTGAGCGGCGAGGGCACCCGTTCCCCGCCGGTGTGGTACGTGACGAAGGGCCGGCCCTTCGCGTCGACGTGGTGGTGGATCTCGTAACTCTGCTCCCAGCCGTGCCCGCACATCATGCAGGCGAACGCGTACGACTCGGTCACTGGCTCGGGCTCGGACATCGGCAGCTCCTCTTGTCCATGGAGGGACAAGTCACCGGAAGGCATCCCCTATTCCAGTGGACACCCATTCGGCGCAGCCCGCAGCCTCCCACACCATCAATTGAAGGAGTTTTGGCACGGCTACTCTGAGTTGTTTACCGAGTTTTTCGCGGCCACCACCGCATCGAAGACCTCGCGCTTGGGTACCCCGGCGTCCCGGGCGACCGCCGCGATGGCCTCCTTCCGCGGCTCCCCCGCCTCCTCACGGACGGTGACCCTGCGGGCCAGCTCCGTGGCGCCGGGCCGCTCGCCGTCCGCCGCGGGCGCGCCCTCCACCACCACGGTGATCTCGCCGCGCACGCCGTCGGCCGCCCAGCCCGCCAGCTCACTGAGCGGGCCGCGCCTGACCTCCTCGTACGTCTTGGTCAGCTCCCGGCACACGGCGGCCCTGCGGTCCTCGCCGAAGACGCCGGCCATCGCTTCGAGGCTGCCGGCGAGCCGGTGCGGGGCCTCGAAGTACACCAGGGTGCGCCGCTCGCCCGCCGCCTCGCGCAGCCGCGTCAGCCGCTCGCCGGGCTTGCGCGGCAGGAAGCCCTCGAAGCAGAACCGGTCGACCGGCAGCGCGGAGACCGCGAGCGCCGCCAGCACCGCGGACGGGCCGGGCACGGCGGTGACGGTGATGCCGCGCCGCACGGCGGCGGCGACCAGGCGGTAGCCGGGGTCGGAGACCGACGGCATGCCGGCGTCGGTGACCAGCAGCACGCGGGCGCCGCCGGCCAGCTCCTCGACGAGGCCGGAGGTGCGGGCCGCCTCGTTGCCCTCGAAGTACGACACGACGCGGGCCGTCGGCTGCACGCCGAGCGACTGCGTCAGGCGGCGCAGCCGGCGGGTGTCCTCGGCGGCGATGACGTCGGCCGCGGCCAGCTCGTCCGCCAGCCGCGGCGGGGCGTCCGCGGGGTCGCCGATGGGGGTGCCTGCCAGTACGAGGAGTCCGCTCACGTCCCCATCCTGGCGGATGGCCGGTGCGGGCCGCGCGGACGGGGCACGCTCGGGTGGTCCGGATCGGCCCGGCCGGACCGGCTGCGGGCGCGCCTAGGATGGGCCCCCGTGACCAGTGACACCGCGACGCAGCGCGCGCAGAGCCGGCCCCCGCCCGCCCCGGCGTGGCAGCGGCGGCTCCGCGCGTTCGGGTACGCGCCCCGGCGCGAACCCGGCGTCACGGAGCGCCTGGTGCCGCCGTACCGGGGCTCGGGGGCGCGGCTGCTGCGGGTGGCCGGCGTGCCCGCGGCGACGGCGGCGCGGGTGGCGCGGCTGGGCGCGTGGGGCGGTCCGCTGCTCGTGGCGCTCTTCGCCGGCGTGCTGCGGTTCGTGAACCTGAGCAGCCCGCGCGCGGTGATATTCGACGAGACGTACTACGCGAAGGACGCCTGGTCGCTGCTGCAGCTCGGCTACGAGGGCAGCTGGCCCAAGGACGCCAACGCGCAGCTCCTCGACGACCCGCAGGTCATCCCGCTCAGCGACGACCCCGGCTACGTCGTCCACCCGCCGGTCGGCAAGTGGATGATCGCGCTCGGCGAGTGGGCGTTCGGCCTGGACCCGTTCGGCTGGCGGTTCGTCGTCGCCCTGCTCGGCACGCTCTCTGTACTGATGCTGTGCCGCATCGGCCGCCGGCTGTTCCGCTCCACGCTGCTCGGCTGTCTCGCGGGGCTGCTGATGGCGGTGGACGGGCTGCACTTCGTGATGAGCCGCACGGCGCTGCTCGACCTGGTGCTGATGTTCTGGGTGCTGGCGGCGTTCGGCTGCCTGCTCGTCGACCGCGACCGGGCGCGCGCACGGTTGGCCGGCGCGCTGCCGGCCGGCCGGCCGGACGACGCGGTGGCCTCCGGGCTGCGGCTGGGGGCGCGGCCGTGGCGGCTGGCCGCCGGAGTGTGCATGGGGCTGGCGCTGGGCACCAAGTGGAACGCGCTGTTCATCCTCGCCGCGTTCGGCCTGCTGACCGTCCTGTGGGACGCGGGCGCCCGCCGTACGGCCGGCTCCCGCCGCCCGTACGCGCGCGCACTGCGCCTCGACGTCGTGCCGGCGTTCTTCTCGACGGTGCCGGTGGCGGCCGCGGTGTACGTCGCGTCCTGGACCGGCTGGTTCGCCTCCGACAACGGCTACTTCCGGGGCTGGGCCGAGGACCGCGACACCGCGTTCCCGTTCGTCCCCGACGCGCTGCGGAGCCTGTGGCACTACCACGCGGTGGTCTACCGGTTCCACGTCAACCTCGACTCCGGCCACACCTACGACTCCAACCCGTGGAGCTGGCCGGTGGTGGGCCGGCCCGTGTCGTACTTCTGGGAGGACCCGCCGCCCGGCCGGGACGGCTGCCCCGCCGACGCCACGGAGAACTGCGCCCGCGAGGTCCTCGCGCTGGGCACGCCGCTGCTGTGGTGGCTGGGCGTCGCGGCCGTCGTCTACGCGCTCTACCGCTGGGGCCTGCGCCGCGACTGGCGTGCGGGCGCGATCCTGTGCGGCGTGGCGGCCGGCTGGGTGCCGTGGCTGTTCTACCAGGACCGCACGATCTTCCTCTTCTACGCCGTCGTCTTCCTGCCGTACCTGTGCCTGGCGGTGACGATGATGCTCGGCGCGATGGCCCGCGCCGGCACCACGGCCCTCGCGGGGACCGGTGCGCCCGCCGGGTCCGGCGCCTCCGCGGACGGGCCCGACCTCGCGCCGGCGCCCACCGAATGGCGCAGAGCGGCGGGCGTGGTCGCGGCGGGGGTGCTCGTCCTGCTCGTGGTCTGGAACTTCATCTATTTCTGGCCGATCTACACCGGCGGGACCCTCACCCGCGACGCCTGGGAGGCGCACATGTGGCTGGGGAGTTGGGTCTAGCTGCGAAAACGCACCGCCGCAGCACACACGCACGTTGGTCGTTACCTGTCATCGCTGGTCGTCGTTGGCCGCCCTCGGACGGCCCACAGACGGCCCAGCACGCGGCCCGCACCGTGCGTCTGTCGGGGAGGCTGCAACACCCCCTCGGGGGTACACGAGAGGGCAAGTTTGGAGGTTCTGAGTTGGCCGCCTCCCCGCCTCCCCAACCGGGTATCCGCGCTGATCAGCGCGGGGGATGTACGCAGGGGAGGCGGATGGGGAGTTCTCCCCGCCTCCCCGCACCGAAAGGCGCCGCCTCCCCGGCCGTTGAAGACAAGAACGAGCGGCCTGCCGGCCGCGCGTCTTTTGGCGCTCGCTTCGCTCGCGCGTCGGCTGACGCTGTGCCCGGGCGCCCCCCTTGAAATGCGTTCTGGGGGTGGAACTGAGGCTCTTCAGGGGAGCGGGGGCGTGTGTACGGTGCGTGACCAGACCGGACCGCCACCCCCCTCCCTCCTCAGGTCCGCTACATCCGCTACCTCCGCTACCGTGCAGGTCAAGGGCATGATTTATGTAGCGGATAGGTAGCGGGTAGCGGCTACGAACGCCACCGGGCCCGCCTGTCGTCACGCCCCGTATCCACTAAGAGCCCTGCCGGGGCAGCATTTCAAGAGGGTTGGGCCCACAATCGAGAACATCGCGACTCATCGCGACTCAGCGGCTCTCAGTGCAGGTCAGAGGGGTGCCCGGTGAGCACGCATCGCGACTCAGGGCGCCTATGGCAGGCTCCAGCCCTGCCGAGGAGGCATTCCAAAGGGGGATGCCCCCCCTTGGAATGCCTCACGGGACCGCAGGACGCGACGCAGGCTTGAGTCACGGCCTGAGTCGCGGTGAGCGTCGATGAGCGGCGCCAACGCGCCCGCGCTGACCTGCACTGAGAGCCGCTGAGTCGCGACGAGTCGCGCTCTCCGGGAAAACTCCCCACACAGAGCCTCACCCGACCGCAGGCGCCGCCCCCGCTCCCCTGAAGAGCCTTCCCGGCCTGCCGTAGCTGAGCCCGCGAGGATCGCTGTACCGGCCGCTGACGTAGGCGCCCGACAGGGGGTCGCCCGTAGGGCGTCCTCTTCTGCTCTTCGCTGTGAACCGGAAGCCGCGCCGCCTCTTCGGCCGCTGCCCAGTGCGTGACCGCGTAGCCAACCAGGGCGAGGCTCTTAGTGGATACGGGGCGTGACGACAGGCGGGCCCGGTAGCGTTCGTAGCCGCTACCCGCTACCTATCCGCTACATAAATCATGCCCTTGACCTGCACGGTAGCGGAGGTAGCGGATGTAGCGGACCTGAGAGGGGAGGGGGGTAGCGGCCCGATTCGGTCACGCACTGTGCATGCCGCGTGAGCGAAGCGAGCGCCAGCAGACGCGCGGCCGGTAGGCCGCTCCTCATCGACCTTCTGGCGCGACGAAGCACAGAGCGGGGATCTGCCCATCGTCGCCGTAGCTGTGCATTGTGTTTCCGATCATTCGGCAACCGAGTCGTTCGTAGAGGCGGATTGCCGCTGTGTCCTTGACCATGACGTCCCCGACCAACGTGAGCCCCTGACTCTGGGCGTACCTGGTGGCCTCCCGGGCTAGGCGCTCTCCTGCGGAGTGCCCCCGCGCGGCGGGATGGACGAACAGCCTCGCCAGGACGGCAATCTGGTCTTCACTCCTGCCGGTCTGTTCGCGGCAGAGGCTCACTGCGGCTTCGCCTTGCGGGCGGCTGACGGCGACGTGCCCGACCACCCGTCCAGCCATCTCGGCTACCCAAGCCTGGATGAGACCTGGTGGCTGGAGCCATACTTCCGGCTGATCGACGCCTTCAACGGGGTAGCCGTCGACCGAGTGGACCGCGACAAGTGCTGCTGACGCCTCGCCCAGGTCAGCCTCGCGTCGCGGGCGGATGACGGTTACGTGCTCGGCAGCGGCGTTGCGGTCCATGTACGCCTCTTCAGCTAGTCGGTTGGCAGCTCGTACGTCAGTAGGTTCTCCTCGCCCCGCAGGATGAAGTGACTGACATCCATCGGGGTTTCGTCCTGGTCATAGCTGATGTGGACGACATCCAGGACGGGTGCGCCGGCAGGGACGCCGAGTCGCTCGGCCTCTTCGTGTCTGGGCATCCGAGCGTGAACCTCTTCGAGCATGCGCGTCAGCTTGTGGCCCAGCACCTCGAACGCGGCGTAGATTCCTCCGGGGCCCGGCACGGCCTCCTCAAGCGACGTGTCCTCCGCGATGGACAGCGGGATGTAGGTGTTCACGAGCTGTACGGTCTGGTCGTCTGCGTAGTACGTGTTCTCGCGACGTACCACGCGCCCGCCCGCCGCGAGCCCAAGGCGCTCTGCAATCCACTGCGGCGGATCGACGCGATCAATGCTGGTGACCTCGACGCGCGGGGTGCGGCCTTGGGCCTCGACCTCCGTGCGGAACGGCGCTTTCCCCGCCTGGCGCCACCGCCGCGCGTAGCGGTCGTGTGCGTGCCGGATTAGCTGCGTGCGGCGGCGTACGAACACTCCTCGCCCTACTTGGCTCTCGACCAGGCCAGTCGACTTGAGTAGCGCGATCACCTTGTTCGCTGTGCCGCCGGACACGTCGTAGCGATCCTTCAGCTCCCGTTCGGACGGGAGTAGGGAGCCTGGGGGTAGCTCGCCCGATTCGATTGCTCTGCGCAGCTCATCTGCGATCTTGCGACTGCGCGGAAGTCGCTGCTCTGACATGCGGTGGTGGCCTCCTTCGTGGTGCTCGACTCCCAGCGTAGACCTCCTCACGGAGGTTTCCATAGGGAAGTTGGCCGAACCCCTTGACGAACCTCCTTAGGGAGGTCGAAGCTAGGCACCAAGGAAACCTCCCTAAGGAGGTCTCCTTGCAGAGGTCAAGCAGAGGGGCGGCGCCCTACCGCCAAGCAACGCGCCGCCCCGCAACCCGCGAAGGGGTACATCCATCATGCCTGGAACCATCGCGAAGCGGTCCCCGGAACAGGTCACGAGTACGGCCGTGTCCGACCTGACGGGGGCGGAGCGCGCCGTTGCGCTGTACGTCTCGGACATGCCCAACCAGCGCCGTTCCTGGTCGGCGGAGCAGGTGCGTACGTGGATCGCGCAGGGCGTGGCGCGGCTGGGCCGTGAGGAGCTGCGCCGCCGTGCGGAGTTCCACCGCGGGCACCGTCTGTTGGACCGGAGCGGCCTGGTCACGGCGCAGATTCAGGCCCGGCACGAACAGCACTTCCCCCGCCCGCGTCGCCTGGTGACCGCCGAGCAGAAGTCGGCCAACAGCGTCTTCGGTGACGGCATGAGCGAGTCCGCGCGGGCCCGCAACGGCAACGCCCGGGTCGACGGCGACTGCCCCTGCCGCGGAACCCGCTCGATCCCCTTCCCCGACCCGGACCCGGACCTGTCCTACGACCTGGCCTGCCCGGTCCACGCCGCCGCCTACGTGTGCGAGCACATCGGCTCGTACACCACCACCGCCGCCCGCACCACGTCCCGCGACGCGGCCGAGTTCTGGGGAGTGGAGGCGTGAGCGCCGCTGTGGTGCAGGCACGTGCGCTGCTGGCGCACGTGCCGCCCGCCCCCTCGCCGTTCGCTCTGCTCAGCCGCCGCGAACCGGGCGCGCACATGCCCACCATCCCCGTCTCCGGCCTGGACCTCTGCCGCGAGGAAGCCGCCGCCGCGTTGTTCGAGGCAGAGACCGACTGCTACGGCCTGCCGGGACTGACCACCGACACCCTGTACACCGCGCTGAAGACGGCGGTTGACCGGCTGGGCCCGGCCGGACTGCTGACCGTGATGGACGACTTCACGGGCCTGGAGTCCACCGAATTCCCCGAGGTCGGCTACTGCCGCTGGTACGCCTACCGGCTGTCCCTGTCGTTCTGGTACCGCGGCGCCCGCAGCCGCCCCATGACGGCCGCAGAAGCCGCCGCCGCTCTCTACCTCTCGGACTACCGCCGCACCGCCAGCACCGCCCCCGTAGACGCCCGCGGGATCGCACGCTTCGTACGCCAGGGCGCCGCCCGCGTCCCGACGACCGCCCTGCGGGAGCTGGGACGCACGAGCCCGCTGACGGCCGACCGGTGGCTCTCCCAGCGCCTCACCCCCGACGCGTCGCGCTGGCGCGCCTGCTTCGGCCTCATCCGGGGCAACGCCCGTATCCCGCTGCCGCTCATCGTCCGCCCCGACTCTGGCGGCCTGGTCCTCGGCTGCATCCCGCCGGCCGGGCCCGGCAACCGGTGGGCCCGACCCCTGCGAGAGGAGTGGTGAGCGTGCCTCGCACCGCCCACACGCTCAACGCGGCCAGGCGACGCCACCGCAAAGCCCAGCTCGCCCAACGGCACGGTGCCCGGTGCGCCTACTGCCGCCGCCCGTTCGCCAACCTGCGGGACGCGACCATGGATCACGTCGTGCCGTACGCGCTGTGGCGCACGTGGTCCGTCACAGCGCTCGTGCTGGCCTGCCTCGACTGCAACCACCGCAAGGCCGACCGACTCCCGCTCTCCCTGGCACTCGTGCTGCTGGGGTCGGTCGGGCCGAGTCGACCGACCCACGACCCGACCGAGTCGGCCCACCGTGAACACTCGTCGATCCGACGCGAACACCCGACCGCCCTCGACGTTCACGACCCCGCGTTCACGGCCCGCCCGGGAGCGTTCACCGGTCCGTTCACGCTCGACTCTTGGCGGCTGCTGGCCCGACTCGCGCACGCCCGACAGTCGACCCCTGAACTGGCCGTACGCCGTGAACACCAGGGCGTGAACACGGCCGTACAGCCGCACCCGACCCGCGTCCCGACCGGCCGCACGACCGGATGGGCGGTGGCGGCATGAACACCCAATCCGACCGACCCATGAACAGCCGTGAACACCCGGCCACGAGTCGACCCCCGGCCGAGTCGACGCCACTTCCCGGCGGACTCCCGGACCAGTACCTGACCCCCGAAGACCTCACCACGATGTTCAAGGTCCCCCTCGAAACCGTCTACCAGTGGCGCAGGAAGCGCACGGGCCCGCCCGGCTTTCGCATCGGCAAGTACATCCGCTACGACCCCGCGGCCGTGCGCGCCTGGGTGGAGACGCAGACCACCCTCACCGACGCAGCCTGACCGCCACCGCGACGCCCACAGCGCCGCCGTCCGAACCTCGCGACGGTCACGCACCGCACAGGGCCCCCACGGGGGACCCGTCAGGGAGGCAGGGACTTCTCCCTGACCGCCTCCCTCACCCCGCCTCCCTCACCTGATCTGCGCGAACCCACTACAGGGAGGCAGGGAGGCGCCCCCCTCCTGGCCTCGAAAAACCCCCAGAAACGCACCTTCCCGGGGGACCCCCTGCCTCCCTCCCTGCACGCACAGTCACCAATCCGACAGGAGACACCCCGACATGGCAGGCCACATCCAAGACCGCTGGTACAGGACCGAACCCACCGACAACGGCGGCACCCGCCGCGTGAAGACCGACCGCTACGGCACCGGCATGCGCTACCGGGCCCGCTACGTCGGCCCGGACGGCACCGAGAAGTCCAAGAGCTTCCCCGACCGGCAGAAGCGCCTTGCCGAGCAGTGGCTCACCCAGACGGCCGCCGACATGTCCAGCGGGACGTACAGGGATCCCCGGGCCGCTCGGATCACCTTCCAGCAGTTCGCGGAGAAGTGGGTGGCCACCCATACGACGGAGGTCAACAGCCGGGAGGCGGCGGAGCGCCGGTTGCGGCTGCATGCCTACCCGTACATCGGCACGCGCCCACTGGCGTCCTTCCAGCCGGGCCACATTCGCGGCTGGCTCGGAGAGCTGGAGACGAACGTGCCGAGCGAATCGCACCGCCGGATCATCTTCGGCTCTGTGTCCAGCGCCTTCGGCGCGGCGGTGGACGACGGGCTGATTGTGCGCAACCCGTGCAAGGCGCGCTCCGTCCAGCGTCCGCGCCCACAGCCGGGTCGTGTCCTTCCGTGGCCGGTGGAGCGCATCCGTGCGGTACGTGAGGCGCTGCCGCCCCGGTTCCGGCTTGCCGTGGATGTCGGGAGCGGATGCGGCCTGCGGCAGGGGGAGGTGTTCGGCCTATCGGGTGACGAGTTGGACGAGACGGCCGGCTGGCTCACGGTCACGCATCAGCTCAAGCGGATCCGGGGGAAGTACGTCTTCGCACCGCCGAAGGGCCGGAAGGTACGGGACGTGCCCCTCCCGGAGAGCGTCGCCCGCGCCATACGGGAGCACGCGGCGCACTTCGAGCCGATCACGGTCACGCTGCCCTGGCGGACGCTCGACGGGCCGCCGGTGACGAAGAAGCTGTTCTTCAGTGGCACCCGCGGGGAACACGTCCGGGTCAGCTACTTCAACGACTTCACGTGGAAACCCGCTCTGGCCGCCGCTGGCGTCATCCCGGAGCCCGCGGCGGGCGAGAGGTACGCCGCCGCCTCCGAGGACGGCATGCACGCTCTCAGGCACTTCTACGCCTCCGTTCTGCTGGACGCAGGCGAGAGCGTCCGCGCCCTGAGTCAGTACCTCGGGCACAGCGACCCGGGGTTCACGCTGCGGACCTACACGCACCTCATGCCGAGCAGCGAGCACCGCACCCGGCAGGCCGTGGATGCCCTCTTCGGGCCCCCTGTTGAGCACCCGGACGGCCCACAGACGGCCCAGGCCGCTTGACGCGCTCCTGGCCAGCGGGTGAAACCGCTGGCCAGGAGCGTGATTCGCCGATCTAACGCAGATTTCATCTATTTCTGGCCGATCTACACCGGCGAGACCATCACCCGCGACGCCTGGGAAGCCCGCATGTGGCTGGGGAGTTGGGTCTGACCGCCACCGCCGCGGGTGGGCGCCCGCGCGGCGCGTGGCTTAGTGTGCTTGACGCAGGGTCGTAATCGTCACGGTGCGGGCAAAGGGAGCACGGCAGATGGCGGGTAGCCACCGGCGCAGACACGCCGGCCCGAGTGTGTCGGCGAGGTCGGCGCGCGCCCGGATCGCGGTGCTCGTCGGCGCGGGGGCCGCGGTCGTCGGCGCCGCCGGCTTCGGCGCGTACAGCCTGCTCGACGACGACGGGACGCAGCGCGGCGGCAGCGCGCTGACCGCGCCCGGCTCACCTGATCCGGTGAAGACCGGGCCGCCCGGCCCCAAGGAGGCGGCCAGGGCCGCCGGCGACTTCCTGACCGCCTGGGCCGGCGGCCGGACCGAGATCGCCGCCGGGATGACGGACGACAGGAAGGCGGCGCTCGCCGCCCTCACCTCGTACCGCGAGGACGCGGGCGTCGGGAAGGTCAAGCTCACCCCCGGCAAGCCGCGCGGGACGAAGGTGCCGTTCAGCGTCGACGCCGAGGTGTCCTTCAAGGAGCTGGTCAAGCCCTGGGCGTACAACTCCGCGCTGGAGGTCGTACGGGACGGGAGGACGGGCGAGGTCGAGATCGCCTGGAAGCCGTCCGTCGTGCACCCCAAGCTGGGCGAGGGCGAGCGGCTGCGCACCGGCCCGAAGGACGCCCCGCCGGTCAAGGCCGTGGACCGCAACGGCACCGCGCTCGACCCCGACACGTACCCCTCCCTCGCGCCCGTCATCGCCGACCTGGGCGAGCGTTACGGCGCCAAGGCCGGGGGCACCCCGGGCGTGAAGGTGTGGACGGAGAGCGCCGAGCCGGCCGACGCGCACGACGAGGGCGGCAGGAAGAAGAAAAAGGACGACGACAAGGCGGGCGCGCCCGAGACGCTCCTGGAGCTGTCCGAGGCCAAGCCCGGCAGGCTGAAGACGACGCTGGACGCGAAGGTGCAGAAGACCGCCGAGGAGGTCGTCTCCCGGCACAGCGGCGCGGCGCTGGTGGCGTTGAAGCCGAGCACCGGCGAGGTGCTCGCGGTCGCCAATCAGGCCGGCAACGGCTTCAACACCGCGCTGCAGGGCTCGTCCGCGCCCGGCTCCACCATGAAGGTCGTCACGGCCTCGATGCTCATGGACAAGGGCCTGGCGGCGCCGGGCGAGCCGCACCCGTGCCCCCGCTACAAGGCCTACGGCGGCTGGGAGTTCGAGAACGTCGGCGACAAGTCGTTCACCATCCAGGGCGGCACGTTCACGGAGTCGTTCACCGCCTCCTGCAACACCGCGTTCATCTCGATGGCGGAGAAGCTGGAGGACGACGACCTGACGCAGCACGCGCGCGACGTCTTCGGCATCGGGCTCAACTGGCAGACGGGCGTGACCACCTTCGACGGCGCGGTGCCGGTGCAGTCCGACGCGCAGATGGCGTCGTCGCTGATCGGCCAGGGCGGCGTGCGCATGAACCCGCTGACGATGGCGTCGGTGTCGGCGACCGTGAAGTCCGGCGTGTTCCGGCAGCCGCATCTGGTGCCGCAGGAGCTGGACGGGCGGCAGTTCGCGGCCGCGCCGCGGACCATGAAGCCGGAGACCGCGCAGTCGCTGCGGGAGCTGATGGCCGCGACCGCGTCGTACGGGACGGCGGCGGAGGCGATGAGCGGGCTGACCGGGGACGTGGGCGCGAAGACGGGCTCGGCGGAGGTGGGCGGGCAGGAGGAGACGAACGCCTGGTTCACCGGGTACCGCGGGGACCTGGCGGCGGCGGCCATGGTGCCGAACATCGGGCACGGCGGGGAGTTCGCGGGCCCGCTGGTGAAGGACGTGCTGGCCGCCCACGGCTGACCGCGCGGGCGGCACCGGGGCCGGAATGGGTTCGCACCGCCCGTACCTCCGGCGTTAACGTCCCCCCATGACGACAGCCGACGCCGCACACCCGCTCTTCGCCGCCGCCCTCGCCGAACTCGGCCTGAGCGTGCCGGTACGCCGCTTCCCCGCCGCCACCCGCACCGCCGCACAGGCGGCGGAGGCCATCGGCTGCGAGCTGAGCCAGATCGTGAAGTCCCTGGTCTTCGCGGCGGACGGCGTGCCGGTCCTCGTCCTGATGGACGGCGGCTCGCGGGTGGACACCGAGCGGGTACGGGCCGAGCTGGGTGCCGGCGCCGTGCGCCGGGCGGACGCGGCCGCCGTGCGGGAGGCGTCCGGGTACGCCATCGGCGGCGTACCGCCCTTCGGGCACGTGACGCGGATGACGGTGCTCGCCGACCGCGGGCTCCTCGACCACGGCGAGGTCTGGGCCGCCGCGGGCGACCCGCACACGGTGTTCCCCATGGCGCCGAAGGACCTCGTCGCGCACGCGGGCGGCAGGGTCGTCGACGTACGGGCCGTCGAGGTGGCCGAGGGGCGCGAGCCCGGGGCGTGACGCCCCTCATAGCGGCGGCGGTCCTCGCCGCTGCCGTGATGCACGCCTCGTGGAACGCCCTCGCGCACGGTTTCCGGGACCAGTTGGCCGTCTTCGCCCTCATCGGCGCCGGCGACGTGCTGATCGCCGGGACCGCGGTGTTCTTCGTGCCGGTCCCGGCGGCCGGCGCGTGGCCGTGGCTGCTGACGTCGGTGGCCCTCCACCTCGTCTACATGACGCTGCTCATGCGGTCGTTCCGGCTGGGCGACTTCGGGCAGGTCTACCCGATCGCCCGCGGCACGGCCCCGCTGGTCGTCGCCGCCGTCGCGCACCTCTTCCTCGACGAGCGGCTGGGCCTGTCGCAGACGGCGGGCGTCGCGGTGGCGTGCGCCGGGCTGAGCGGCATCGCGCTGTGGGGGCTGCGCGGCGCGGACACCCGGCCGCACTGGCCGGCGCTGGCCGCGGCGTTCGCGACGGGGCTGGCGATCGCGACGTACACGATCGTCGACGGCGTCGGCGTCCGGGCCTCCGGCAGCGCGCTGGGCTACACGGCGTGGCTGGTGCTGCTGATGGGCCCGTGGATCCCGCTGGCCGCCCTGGCGCGGCGCGGGCCGGGGCTGGTGCGCGAGCTGCGGCCGGTGGCGGTGCGCGGGCTGCTGGGCGCGGCGATCTCCGTCTCGGCGTACGGGCTGGTGCTCTGGGCGCAGACGCGCGCCCCGCTGGCGCCGATAGCGGCGCTGCGCGAGTCGAGCATCGTGGTGGGGGCGGCGATCGGGGCGGTGTTCCTCAAGGAGCGGTTCGGCGGGCCGCGCATCGTGGGGGCGTGTCTGATGCTGGCGGGGATCGCGCTGGTGCTGCTGCCGGCGTAGCCGGCGGTCCCGGCGCCGCGGTCCGCCGCCGGTGGCGGGGACCGCGGCGCGGGGTGCCGTCAGGGCACCGGCGCTAGGCCGGACCGAGGCGGTAGACGGCGCCGACGGGGGTGCCACCGCCGCCGCCGAAGCCGCCCATGTCGACCACGTACAGCTCGTTGTCGGGCGTCTGCACGAACGTGCTGACCCAGCCGGCGTTGGCGCCGAGGTCGAGCACCCCGGTCACCTGGCCGTTCTGCGTCTGGAGTGCCTGCAGGTTGCCGCCGCAGTAGTCGGCGAACACGAAGGAGCCCCGCAGCTCCGGGATCTGGTCGCCCCGGTAGACGTAGCCGCCGGTGACGGAGTCGCAGAATCCGGTGAGGCCGTGCTGCCACTCGTGCACCGGCGGGACGTGCCCGGGCGGTTCCGCGCCCCGGTGCTGGCGGGTGCCCTCCATGAGGGGCCAGCCGTAGTTCCGGCCGGAGGCGCCGACGGGCGCGTGGTTGACCTCTTCGCGCTCCAGGTGGCCCACGTCGCCGATCCACATGTCGCCGTTCTCGGCGTCGAAGGAGAACTGCCAGGGGTTACGCAGGCCGTAGGCCCAGATCTCGCCGCGGGCGCCCGGAACGTCGACGAACGGGTTGTCGGGCGGAATCGCGTACGGGTCGCCGGCGCTCAGGTCGATCCGCAGCACCTTGCCCAGCAGGGAGCCGAGGTCCTGGGAGTTGTCGTACGGGTCGCCCTCCGGCGAGTAGTCGCCGTCGCCGAGGGAGATGTAGAACATCCCGTCCGGGCCGAACGCGATGTGGCCGGAGTTGTGCGCGGCGCCCGGCTGCTCCTGGAAGAAGACGGTGCGCCGGGTGTCCACCTGCACCTCGCCGTCCGCCACCTCGAACTCGTCGATCGTGCTGTGCCCGTCGACGTCGGTGTAGGACAGGTAGAAGCGGGTGAAGTCGGGGTTGAACTCGATGTCCGCGATCCCGCGCTCGCCGTCGGTGGTGGTCTCGCCGGTGATGTCGACGACGGGTTCGCTGAGGCCCTGGCCGTCGAGGACCCGGACGGTGCCGGCGCGTTCGCCGATCCACACGGTGCCGTTCGGCCCGGCGGCGCCGGCGGTGGGTGCGGCCGCGGTGGCGACCTGGGTGAGCGACACCTGGGCCTGCTGGGTTCCGGCCGGTGACGCCGAGACGGCGGCGGGCGCGATGCCCGCGGACATGGTCAGCAGAAGACCTGAAAAGAGGACTGCGGATAACTTTCCACGACTCATGGGTAGCCGGGGGCGGGCGCCCGTGCGTGGTCCCGTCCCCAACCTCCTTCCGTGTGTGGGGGGCGGTCATGCCACGTACCGAGATACCTGATCTGGCGCGGGACCCAGGCCCCTGCAGGCGTGTGCCAGCCTGCGGAATGCCCCACTACCCAAAAAGGTAGCACCATTGCCCGGCAGCGGGGACCGGATCGGCGCCGGCGGTCGCGTCCCCGGCCGGTCCGCAACGGGTGACAAGTACGCAACAGGACTTATCCACAGGGGTTTTTTCCCTGGCCGTTCGCCCCCAGGATGGAGTCTCCGCAACTCAGGCAACGGGGGATCAGCATGGCAGTCGTCGACCAGGGGCCGCGGTGGCGGTCGGAGCCGCCGGAGTCGGACCGGCATGCGCCGCGGCGTCATCTCGGCGTGTATCTCACCGCGGCGGTGCTGCTCACGGCGCTGGGCCGCTTGGTGATCGTCTGGATCTACTACGACTTCGACTACGTGAGCACCGACGTCGAGGACTTCCTCAAGGCGCTGTACGACCCGCGGATTCCCCTGGAACCCGAGCTGTTCAACCCGTACGTCTGGGCGTTCACGGTCGCGCTGCTGGTGACGGGGCTGGTCGCGGCGCTGAACCGGCGCGCGGCGCGGGGGGCCGCGCTGCTGTGCGGGTTCGTGATGTCCTTCACCGCGGTGCGCGAGCTGATCGGCCTGGCCACGAGCGACCAGTTCCGCGACTGGTACGTCGGCGGCAACGACCTGGAGTTCGTGATCATCACCAGCTGGGTGGTCGTGCTGCTGTTCTCGGCGACCGTGCTCGTGATGATGCTGCGGGCGGGCGACCGGCCGGCGGGCGGCGCGGGGGCCGGGCCGGCGCCGGGGTCGCAGCTGTACGTCGTCGCCGGCGGGCTGATGGTGCTGCTCGGCCTCGCGCTCGCCGGGTGGATCGTCCGCATGCTGACTCGGGACGGGGCCGACACCGGCAGGTACTTCAAGGGGCTCGTGGACGCCGGCGAGTCGCCCTTCCCGGTGTCCGCCGGCACCACGGAGTACTACGAGGCGGTCTTCGTGGTGGCGCTGCTGGTGCTGGGTGCGCTGGCGCTGATGCGCCGGCCGGTGGTGCGCGGCGCGGCGATGGCGATCCTCGGGGTCTACCTGTACATCAACGTCCGCCGCATGATCGGCATGACGATCTCCGACTACGACCGGAACGGTCCCCCCACCGATCCGGAGCTGATCCCCTTCCCCACCTGGGACATGTACACCGAGGACCTGGAGGGGTGGCTCATCCTGGCCACGTACGTCGGCGGGTCGCTGATAGCGGTCGCGGTGATCGCGATGATGCTGCGCGCACCGGAGGCTAAGGCGGGGGCGGACGCGCCGCCTGGCCCTGTCGGCGGTTACGTGCCGCCGCAGCCCGCGGCGTCGCCGGTGCCGGAGCGGCAGCGGTACGCCGCGCCGCCGGCAGCCGTGCAGATGCCGCCGCCGCCGTCGAGCCCGCCGCCCGGCCCGGGACCGTCGGGCCGGGGGCCGGGGGGCTGAAGCAGGCGGGGCCGGGCAGCCGCGACGAGCGGGCAGGGCCGGCGGGCAGGGGCAGGGGAGGCGGGAGCCGGACGGATCCGGGTCAGACCGGGCGTACGGTGTCGCCGAGCCGCACGGTGCCCGGGACCAGCACGTCGGCGCCCACGCCGATGCACATCCCCCGGTCCGCGGTGAGCGTCTTGAGCACCCGGCGGTCCTCCGGCAGGTCGCGCTGCGCCATCGTCGTCATCACGCAGCGCTTCATGCGGTTGACGACCCGCAGCCGCACCTCGTCGCCGACGGCCACCTCCCGGCCCACCCAGTCCTCCTCGATCCAGGGTTCGTCGGTGTCCAGCAGGATGTTCTTGCGGAAGCGGAGGGCGTCGGCCGGTTCGGTGTCGCCGAGGATGCCGCCGAGCGCGTGCAGGGAGGCGGTGCCGATGAGCGTCACGCCGCGCTCGTCGAAGTGCGGCACGGCGTCCTCGCGGGCCAGCCGCACGTCCGCGCCGAGCAGCTCGGCGAGGTGGGCGTCGTCGCGCAGGTCGGAGCCGTCCGGGGTGACGACGCGGGGGCGGGCGGCGGCAGCGGGGTGGGCGGCGTAGGAGGCGGAGAAGTGGAGCAGGCCCTCGGTGCGGCGGAAGCGGCGGGAGTTCTTTCCGCTGCCGAGTCTGCCGTCGGCGTACGTCACGGCCCACAGTCGGTCGCCGACCGTGCCGCGCTCGTCGACGACGAGTTCCGGCAGCTGTTCGCCGAGCATGGACTTGACCGGGAAGCGTCGGAGCGTGGCGACGACGGCGTCGGACGGGGCCGGATAGGGCGTCGGAGCCGGTATCGCGGGCGGAAGTTCGGGCATGCTCCGGACCCTATGCCCGGCCCGGGCCGCGGCCGAAGGGTTTCCGGCGGGAGCGCACGATCCCGGCCGGGACCGTCACCGCCCCCCCGGCCCGCCCCGGCCGCCGCGGAGGTCCCCGGCCTGCGGCGACCGTTCGCCCGACTTGCCGTGACCCCTTACGCCCCGAAACATGGAGATTGTGACAGCCGGCTCCGACAGTTCCGCGGGGACCGACCCCGGCCTGCCCTACCTCCGCTTCCCCCACCTCCACGGCGACCTCCTCTGCTTCGCCGCCGAGGACGACCTGTGGCTCGCCCCGCTGCCCGCCCCCGGCGCCAAGCCCGAGCGGGGCTGGCGGCTGACCGTCGACCGCACCCGCGTCGGCCACCCGCGCTTCTCGCCGGACGGGAGGTCCATCGCCTTCACCAGCTGGCGCAGCCTCGACGCCGAGATCCACCTCGTGTCCGCGGAGGGCGGCGGGGCCCGGCGGCTGACGTACTGGGGCAGCCTGGACACCCGGGTGTGCGGCTGGACGCCGCCGGGCGGCGGCGAGGACGGGGCGCCGCAGATCCTCGCGGTGTCCTCGCACGGCCAGCCGCTCTCGTACCAGACGTGGTCCTACCTGGTGCCGACCGACGGCGCCCCGGGCCGCCGGCTGCCGTGGGGCCCCGTCGACGACATCGCCGTCGCCGAGCTGTCCGGCTGCCGCAGGACGCTGCTGCTGACCGGCCGCCCGCCGCACGAGCCCGCCGCCTGGAAGCGCTACCGCGGCGGCGCCACCGGCCGGATCTACCTGCACGGCGAGCGGCTGCTCGCGGACATCGGCGGGCACGTGCAGTCCGTGATGTTCGTCGGTACGCCGCCCGCCACCCGCGTCGCGTTCCTCTCCGACCACGAGGGCACCGGCAACCTCTACTCCTGCCTCCCCGACGGCACGGACCTGCGCCGGCACAGCGACCACGCCGAGTTCTACGCCAGGAACGCCGCCACCGACGGCCACCGGGTGGTCTACCAGTGCGCGGGCGAGCTGTGGCTCGCCGAGGACTTCGGCCCCGCCGGGCAGCCGCGCCGCCTCGACATCCGGCTCGGCAGCCCGCGCGCCGGGCGGCGGCCGTACCAGGTGGCCGCGCAGAACAACGTCGAGGCGCTCACCGTCGACACCACCGGGCGGGCCAGCGCGGTCGCGGTGCGCGGCGCGCTGTACTGGCTGACGCACCGGGACGGCCCGGCGCGCACGATCACCGAGACGCCGGGGGCGCGGGTCAGGCTGCCGGAGATGCTGGGCGACACGGGCCGCGTCGCGTACGTCACGGACGCGTACGGCGACGACGCCGTCGAGATCGCCGACCTGCCGCGCACCGGCGCCGTCGGCGAGCCGCTGCGGCTGGCGGCGGGCCGGCTGGGCCGGGTGGTGGCGCTGGTGCCGTCGCCGGACGGCCGGCACCTCGCGATCGCCTCGCACGACGGGCGGCTGCTGCTGGTGCGCGTGCCGGAGCGGGTGGGCGCGGACGAGCGGATGTCGGCGGAGGCGGCGGAGCAGTTCGCGGAGGCGGTACGGGCCGCGGAGGAGCTGTCGCCGGCGGAGGCCGCGGGCGAGTGCCAGGTCACCGAGTTGATCCGGTCCGTCAACGGGCCCGTGCGCGACCTGGCGTTCTCGCCCGACTCGCGGTGGCTGGCCTGGTCGCACCCGGGCATCGGCCGCTCGCTGCGGCAGATCAAGATCGCCCGGATCGCGGACCGCGCGGTCGTCGACGTCACGGACGGCCGGTTCGAGGACGAGGAGCCGGTGTTCACGCGCGACGGGCGGTATCTGGCGTTCCTGTCGTGGCGCGGCTTCGACCCGGTGTACGACGTGCACACCGGCGACCTGTCGTTCCCGCTGGGCTCCCGCCCGTACCTCGTACCGCTGCATCCCGCGACGCCGTCGCCGTTCGCGCTGTCCGCGGAGGGCCGGCCGGCGGCCGGCGGGATGGACCCGGCGGGGCCGCCGGCGCCGGACCCGGCCGGCGGGAACTCCACGGTGCTGGTGGACCCGGAGGGGCTGGAGAGCCGAGTGACGCCGTTTCCGGTGCCGGCGTCGAAGTACTCCTCGCTGGTGCCGGTCGCGGGCGGCGGGCTGGTGTGGCTGCGCTGGCCGATCTCGGGGGCCCTGGGCGAGACGTTCGCCAACCCCGCGGACACCTCGGGCCGGCCGACGCTGGAGCTGTTCGACATCTCCACCGCCCGGCTCACCGAACTCACGTCGCTGGTGACGGAGATCGCGGTCAGCGGCGACGGCAGCCGGCTGGTGGTCAACGACGGCGGTTCGCTGCGCGCGATGCCGGTGAGCGACCGGGCGGACCCGGACGCCACCGTCTACATCGACCTGCGGCGCGTGCTGCACACGGCGGACCCGGTGGCCGAGTGGCACCAGGCGTACGCCGAGGCCGGCCGGATCGTCCGGGCGTACTTCTGGGAGCCGCGCATGGGCGGCGTCGACTGGGACGCGGTGCTGGCGCAGTACCGGCCGCTGCTGGACCGCGTGGCCTCGCCGGACGAGTTCGCCGACCTGCTGCGCGAGGTGCTGGGCGAGCTGGGCACGTCGCACGCGTACGTCACGCCCGCCCGCCGCAACGAGGGCCCGCCGCACTACCAGCGGCCCATCGGCTTCCTCGGCGTGAACTTCGTCCGCACCCGCGACGGCCTCGGCTGGGCGCTGGCCCGCATCCTGCCCGGCGACTCCTCCGACACCCGCGCCCGCTCCCCGCTCGCCGGCACCGGCATCCCGGACGGCTCGGTGCTCACCCACGTCGACGGCCGCGCGGTCGACCCGGTCACGGGCCCGTACCCGCTGCTGGCGGGGGCGGGGGGCACGACGGTGGAGCTGACGTTCGCGATCGAGGGCAACCAGGGCAGGCTGCGCCGGGTGGCCGTCGTGCCGCTCGTCGACGACCGGCCGCTGCGCTACCAGGACTGGGTGGCGGCGCGGCGCGCGGTGGTGCACGAGCTGAGCGGCGGGCGCTGCGGCTACCTGCACATCCCGGACCTGGTCGCGAGCGGCTGGGCGCAGTTCAACCGGGACGTGCGGATGGAGATGAACCGCGAGTCGCTGATCGTGGACGTGCGGGGCAACGCGGGCGGGCACATCAGCGAGTTGGTGCTGGAGAAGCTCACCCGCCCGATCATGGGCTGGGACCTGACACGCAACGCGCAGCCCGTCTCGTACACCTCGACCGCGCCGCGCGGCCCGATGGTGGCGCTGGCGGACGAGGCCACGTCGTCGGACGGCGACATGATCACGGCGGCGTTCAAGCTGCTCGGCCTCGGCCCGGTGGTGGGCCTGCGGACGTGGGGCGGGGTGGTCGGGATGACGGGCCGGCACCGGCTGGGCGACGGCACGGTGATCACGGTGCCGATGAACGCGGCCTGGTTCGACGAGTACGGCTGGGGCGTGGAGAACGCCGGCGTCCCGCCCGACGTGGTCGCCGAACGCACGCCGCTGGACTGGGCGGAGGGCCGGACCTCCGAGCTGGACGTCGCGGTGGCCACCGCGCTGGACCTGCTGGGCGAGCACCCGGCGGCGGTGCCGCCGGACTACACCGACGTGCCGGACCGGCGCCGTCCGCCGCTGCCGCCGCGCCCGTAACGGCACGACGCGGCGCGGGCTGCCGTGGAGCAACCCGGAACGGGGCAGCCCGAAATGCGGCATCAGTCCCGGTATGTAAGCCTGAGGAAGGCCCGAACACCCTCTCTCACTAGGAGTGATGAACAGAATGGGCGCATTCGACAAGGCGAAGGACATGGCCGGCGACGCGGCCGACAAGGCCAGGGAAGCCGCGCAGAAGGGGCGCGAACAGGCCCAGCAGGGCCGTGAGCGCGGCCAGGAGTCCGGCCAGGACACTTCGCAGCGCGCCCAGGAGGGCGCGCAGCAGGGCCGCGAACAGCAGGGCCGCGAACAGCAGGAGCGCGCACAGCAGCAGCGCCGGCAGCAGCGCGAGCAGCAGCAGCGCCGCGAGCAGGACCAGCCCTGATACGGCGCGGTTGAGCCACGCACGAGGGGCGCACCCGGCGCGGGTGCGCCCCTCCGCCACTGTCCATGCCCGGAGCGCGAACGGGCGCACGGCGTACGGGCGTTCACCTCTCCGCGCCGTACGCGCCGGCCCCCGCCCGCCGTTGCGCCCCTCCGCCACGGCTCCGCGGCTACGTCCCCCGCGTCTCCCGCGCCCGCTCGTCCGCCGCGCCGCCGGCGCCCACCAGACCGCCGCGCGCCGCCCGGGTCGCCGCGAGCCGGGGCGCCAGCTTCCGCATCTCCCGCCGCCCCAGCGGCCCGGCGACGACCGACGGCACCGCGCCGCGCACCGACTGCATGCCGCGCAGCCACCACTGCCCGTAGACGTGCGGCGACCGCCGCTCGATGCCCGCGACCAGCCGCTCCACGGCGGGCGCCAGCGGATACGTCTTGTTCATCGGCCACGGCAGCCGCGCCCGCATGTCCCGCAGCACCTCGTCCTGGTCGGCGCCGCGCACCATGTCGGTGTCGGTCCAGCTGAGGTAGCCGACCCCGACGTCCACGCCCAGATGGCCGACCTCGGCGCGCAGGCAGTGCGCGTACGCCTCCACACCGGACTTCGACGCGCAGTACGCCGCCATCAGCGGCGCGGGCGTCAGCGCGGCGAGCGAGGCGACCTGCAGGTGGTAGCCGCGCGAACGGACCAGCGCGGGCAGGAAGGCCCGCGCGGTGGCGACGCTGCCCAGCAGGTTGACCTCGATGACGCGGTCGAAGGAGCGGGCGCCGGAGTCGAGGAACGGGCCGCCGAGTGCGACGCCCGCGTTGGCGACGACGACGTCGACGCCGCCGAAGCGCTCCTCGACCGCGGCGGCGGCGCCGGCCATCGCGTCGTGGTCGGTGACGTCCGCGTGCCAGTGGGCGGCCTCGCCCGGCAGCGAGTCGGCGACCTTCTTCAGCTCGTCCGGCTCCAGCCCCACCAGCGCGAGCCGCGCCCCGCGCGCCGCCAGCCGGCGCGCCAGCAGCGCGCCGACGCCGCGGGCGGCGCCGGTGACGACGACAGTCCTGCCCTCAAGTCCCCGCCCGCGGCTCACGCGCCCGCCTCCTCCTTCTTGACGGCCTCCTGCTCGTCGGCCCCTTCCGCGACTTTCCCGACTTTCTCGACTTTCTCGACCTGCTCGACCTGCTCGGCTCTCCCGGCGGCCTCGGCGGCGGCTTCCGCGCCGACCGCCCGGCCGCCCAGGTGGTCGCGGACGAGCCCGCGCAGCACCTCGGCCACCGCGTACGGCGCCTCGATCGGCGTCATGTGCCCCAGCCCGTCCAGCTCGGTGAACCCCGCGCAGTCCGGCAGCAGCCCGGCGATCTTCCGCGCCAGCCGCACCGGCGTGAGCCGGTCGGCGCTGCCGTGCACCACCGCGGCCGGCACCGGCATCCGCGCCACCTCGGCGTCCAGGTCGAGCGTCGCCAGCACCCGGCCCCACGCGCCGCGCGGCTTGCGCGGGCTGGCGAAGACGATACGGGCGCTCGCCTCGATCTGCGCCGGGGTCGCGCCGCGGCCCAGGATGGCCGGGCCCAGCACCTTCTTCGACAGCGGCGTCACCGGCCCCATCGGCAGCCGCGAGACCAGCAGCGCCCGCTGCGCCGCGGAGCGCAGCGCGCGGGCCCGCAGCGGCACCACCCGCGACTCGGGCACCAGGTGCGCGCTGCCCGTGCTGCACAGCAGCACGGCGGCGGCCCGGTCGCGCAGGTACGGGCGGCCGGCGGCGGCCATCAGCGTCATGCCGCCCATCGAGTGGCCGCCGATCACCGCCTTCTCGCCGGGCGCCAGCGCCGCGTCGAGCACGGCGCCGAGGTCGTCGGCGAGGGTGGCGGTGTGGTAGGAGCCGTCGCCGCCGGCCGGGCTGCGGCCGTGGCCGCGCTGGTCGTACGCGATGACGCGGTGGTCGGGTGCGAGCTGCCGGATCACCGGCGCCCAGAAGGCGGTCGAGCAGCACCAGCCGTGTGCGAGGACGACGGCGGGCGCGTCCCGCGCGCCGTGCTCCTCGACGTGCAGCCGGGTGCCGTCGGCGGAGAGCGCGGTCAGCTCGCGGCGGGGCACGGGCGGCGCGTACGGGCCGGAGGTGACGTGCATGAGCCGGGTCACCGGACGGCCTCCGCGCCCCGCCGCGCGGCGGCGGCCTTCCCGGATCCGGGCCGCAGCACCTCGTACTCCTCCATGTGCACCTTCCTCGTCACCTTCCGGAACTCGCTCGTCGTGCCCGGCCACACGGTCGTGTTGCGCCCGTTGGCGTCCAGATACCAGCTGTCGCAGCCGCCGGTGTTCCACACCGTGCGCTTCATCCGCTCCTGCACGCGCTCGTTCCAGTCCCGGACCGCGGACGGCCGTGCGTCGAGCGCGACCCGGCCGCCCGGGCCGCCGGGCCCGCCGAGCCGGTCGAGGTGGCGTACGAAGTCGGCCAGGTAGTTCAGCTGCGCCTCGATGATGAGGATCATCGAGCTGTTCCCGAGGCCGGTGTTGGGGCCGATGATCGTCAGCAGGTTGGGGAACCCGGCCGCGCTCGCGCCGCGCAGCGCCTCCATCCCGTCGCCCCACGTCTCCGCGAGCGTCGTGCCGTCGCGGCCCTTGATGCGGTCGGCGATGGGCATGTCGGTGACGTGGAAGCCGGTGCCGAAGATGAGCGCGTCGGCCTCGGTCTCGGTGCCGTCGGCGGCCACGAGGGTCGAGCCGCGCACCTCCCTGAGGCCGGAGGCGACGACGTCGACGTTGGGCTGGGCGAGCGCCGGATAGTAGTCGTTGGAGAGCAGGATCCGCTTGCAGCCGATGCGGTAGTCGGGTATGAGCTTGCGGCGCAGGGCGGGGTCCTTGACGGCCCGGCCCAGGTGCCGCTTCGCCAGGCCCTCCACGAACCCCAGCTCGCCGGGGTGTTTGGTGAACGCCTGCACCTGGAGTTCGCGGATGCCCCACAGGATGCCGCGGCGCAGCTTGGCGGTGGCGGGGGCGCGGGTGTGCAGCCAGCGCTCCGGGGCGCTGATGGCGCGGTCCACGCGCGGCAGGACCCAGGGCGGGGTGCGCTGGAAGACCGTGAGCCGGGAGACCTCGGGCTGGATGGACGGCACGATCTGGATGGCGGAGGCGCCGGTGCCGACCACGGCGACCCGCCTGCCGCCCAGCGGCACGTCGTGGTCCCAGCGCGCGGAGTGGAAGACCTTCCCGGGGAAGGTGTCGAGGCCGGGGATGTCGGGGACCTTGGGGTCGGACAGCGGGCCGGTGGCGGAGACCACGACGTCGGCGGTGAGTTCGCCCTGGGCGGTGTCGACCTCCCAGTGCAGCTCGTCGTCGTCCCAGCGGATGCTGCGCACCTCGTGGTCGAAGCGGATGTGCTGCCGTACGCCGAAGATGTCGGCGACCTGCTCCAGGTAGTCCCAGATGTGCTCCTGGCCGGAGAAGGTGCGCGGCCACTCGGCGTGGGGCGCGAAGGAGAAGGAGTACAGGTGGGAGGGGACGTCGCAGGCGCAGCCCGGATAGCTGTTGTCCCGCCACGTGCCGCCGAGCGCGCCCGCCCGCTCCAGCACGACGAAGTCCGTGATCCCCTCGCGGCGCAGCCGTACGGCGGCGCCGAGGCCGCCGAAGCCGGCGCCGATCACCGCCACCCTCACGTGTTCGCGCGTCATCGCCGTCGTCCTCCCAGCAGTGGAGTCGCGATTACGCCAGCAATCACTGGCATGATGAGAGAGTAGGGCCTCTCCTTACCGATGGGTAGGGGGCGGGCGTGATCGACTTCCGCACGCGGACGGGGTGTCGGCGCGAGGTCCTACCCTGGTGGTCGGCGCAGGCAGCCCGGGACAGACCGACGAGGAACCGGCGGAGGCGAGAGACGGTGGGACGCGAATACCGGACGGAGGAGCTGGCCGAACGCGCCGGCATCACCGTCCGCACCCTGCGCTTCTACCGCGAGCGCAAGCTCCTCCCACCGCCGCGCCGCGAGGGCCGCATCGCCTGGTACGGGGAGGGCCACCTGTCCCGGCTGCGGACGATCGCCGCGCTGCTGGACCGCGGGCACACCCTCGGCGGCATCGCCGAGCTGATCTCCGCCTTCGAGAGCGGCCGGGACGTGCGCGGCGCGGCCGAGCTGCTCGGGCTGGAGGAGACGCTGGCGAAGCCGTGGTCGGAGGAGACCCCGGTGCGCATCACGCCGGAGGAGCTGGCCGACCGGTTCGCGGGCGAGGTCTCCCCGGAGAACCTGGCCACGTCCATCGACATGGGCTATGTCGCCGTGGAGGGCGAGGAGTTCATCCACGTCAGCCGACGGCTGCTGGACGCCTCATCGGCGCTGGTGGCGAAGGGCGTGCCGCTGGCCGCGGTGCTCGCCGCCGGCCGCGAGGTGCGCGCGCACGCGGACGCCCTCGCCGAGCTGTTCACCGCCCTCATACGCGAGCACGTGCTGGCCGACGTCCTGCGCACCCCGGCCGACGAGCTGACGGCGGAGCAGGTGGAGCGGCTGACGGACGCGCTGGAGCAGCTGCGCCCGGTGTCGATGCAGGTGCTGGAGGCGGAGGTGGCGATGGCGATGGACCGGCGGGTGCGCAGGGAGTTCGAGGAGTGGCAGCGCACGCGCGCCAGGTCCACCGCCGAGGAGCCGGGGGACTGACCGGCGGGCACGCCGGCGGGGTCGGGCCGCCGGGTTTCCGGGCCCCGTAGCCCCGGGCATCGGAGCCCCGGGCATCGGAGTCCCCGGCACCGGCGCCCCCGGGCTACGTCACCGGGGTTCCGGCGCCCACCAGCGCGCCTTGTAGATCCCGCCGTCCGGGAGCTTGTACGCGCCCTCCGGGTTGTGCACCGAGACCGTCGTCGTCCACCACGACTTGCCGAGCCCCGGCTCCGGCACGGTGGTGGCGACCCGGCCGCTCCCCCGCACGTCGCTGACGGCCTTCACGCTGCGCCGGCTGATCTGCGCGGCGCCGGCGTAGTCCTGGCGGAACGCGCGCCGGGCCACGTCGTACTGGTACACGCCGTAGCCGGTGGTGATCCACAGCCGGCCGGGGCGGCCCACGACCCGGCTGAGGTCGTGCCCGCTGGCGGAGAGGCCGTCGGGGTGCGGCAGGGCGGCGGTGTGGACGCGGGTGAGCGTGGGCTCGGCGCGGGTGCCGCCGACCTTCAGGGCGATCAGCTCGTCGTGGCCTATCGCCCACAGCACGCCGCGCCGCTCGTCCCACTGCAGCCCGTGCGCGTCGTCGAAGCGGTACTCGGCGTACGTGCCGGCGGCCGGGCCCTGCGAGGCGGCGTAGAGGCGGATGGTGTCGCCCGTGCTGCCCGCGACGGCGACGTTGCCGTCGGGGAGCAGCTCGATGCTGTGCGGGTTGACCGAGTCCGTGCCGCCGGCGAGGGTGCCGGCCCAGTAGCGGCGGCCGGTGGGCACCTCGACCACGGCGGCGAAGCCGAAGGAGGCGGTGGTGAGCAGGTACGTACGGCCCCGGCGGCGCCGGGCCTTGGCCTCGTCCACGTACGTCCAGCTGGCCCGCGGCTCCAGGTCCGCGTACCGCTCGTCGCCCTCCGGCGAGAAGGCCCACCGGACGGCGTCCGGCGAGTCCCACGGCAGCCGGGAGTCGAGGACGAGCACGCGGCGGGACTTCTGGTCCGTGACGACGACGGGCGGGGTCGGCCTGCCGCCGGCCGCGTGCGCCGCGGCGGCGGGCAGTGCGGCGGCCGCGCCCGCGCCGAGCGCGGTGAACAGGGCCGTACGACGGGTGGGTCTGCCGGTCATGGGCACTCCTGATCGGGTTGACCTGATCAACATCATCCGCACAGTGCCATGCGGACGGGCAGGAAGTAAGCCCTTGTGGTGGCCGGTTCGTGAATTCTGTACATCTGTCGCACCCGATGACCGTTGTCGGTGCCCGCCTCTACGATGGCGAACGTGACCAGACAAGACGTGGCTGAGCCCGCCGCAGAAGAGCCGGTGGAGAAGCGCCTGGAGTCCCACCGCGTCGAGCTGACCGGGTACTGCTACCGGATGCTCGGCTCCGCCTTCGAGGCGGAGGACGCGGTCCAGGAGACGATGGTGCGGGCGTGGAAGGGCTTCGAGCGCTTCGAGGGCCGCGCGTCCATGCGCTCCTGGCTGTACCGCATCGCGACGAACGTCTGCTTCGACATGCACGGCAGCCCCCAGCGCCGCGCCCGCCCGATGGACCTCTCCTCCCCCGGCTCGGCCACCACGCCCCCGGAGGCCGCCCTCGGCGGCGCCCTCCCGGAGGCCACGTGGCTGGAGCCCATGCCGGACACGAAGGTGCTCCCCGAGGGCGGCGACCCGGCCGAGGTCGCGGCCCAGCGCGACTCCGTGCGGCTCGCCTTCGTCGCCGCGCTGCAGCACCTGCCGCCCCGGCAGCGCGTGGTGCTGATCCTGCGGGACGTGCTCGCGTGGAAGGCGAGCGAGGTCGCGGGGCTGCTGGAGACCTCCGTGGCCTCGGTGAACAGCGCACTGCAGCGCGCCCGCGCCACCCTGGCCGCCGAGGCCCCGGCCGACACCGAGCCGGCCAAGCCGCTGGACGCGGACCAGCAGCGCTTCCTGGAGCGGTACGTGGCCGCCTTCGAGCGGTACGACCTGGACGCCCTCACGGCCCTGATGCGCGAGGACGTCGTCCTGTCCATGCCCCCGCTGCCGCTGTGGCTGCAGGGCCGGGAGGACATCCGCACCTGGTTCCTGGGCACCGGCGCGGTCTGCCGCGGCTCCCGGCTGGTCCCCTGCCTGGCGAACGGCATGCCGGCCTTCGCGCAGTACCACCCGGACCCCGAGAGCGGCGGCCACCGCGCCTGGGCGATCCAGGTCCTGGAGATCGAGGACGGCAAGGTCACCGGGCTGAACAACTTCCTCGGCGTCGACCGCCTGTTCCCCCTCTTCGGTCTCCCTCTCACGCTGACGGACTGAGCCCGGGCCGGGGCCCGGGAACGCCGCCGCGGCCCCGCCCGCTACGGCCCGTCCGGCGCGGACTCCGCCCGGGTCTGCAGCAGCGTGCGCTCCTGCGCGTTGCGCGTCAGCTCCGCCGCCCGCGCGAACTCCGCGCGGGCCTCCTCCGCCCGCCCCAGCCGCCGCAGCAGGTCGCCGCGCACGCTCGGCAGCAGGTGGTAGTCCTTCAGCGCCGGCTCGTCCGCGAGCCCGTCGACGATCCGCAGCGCGTCCTCCGGCCCGTACGCCATGGCCACCGCCACCGCCCGGTTCAGCTCCACCACCGGCGACGGCGCCACCCGCGCCAGCGCCCCGTACAGCCGGACGATCTGCGCCCAGTCCGTGTCCTCGGCCCGCCACGCCCGCGCGTGGCAGGCGGCGATCGCCGCCTGCAGCGCGTACGGCCCGGGCCCCGGCGCCCCGGCCGCGACCTGCGACTGCGCCCGCGCCAGCGCCGCGAACCCGCGGCGGATCAGCAGCTGGTCCCACCGCCTGCGGTTCTGCTCCAGCAGCAGCACCGGCGCGCCGTCCGGCCCGGTGCGCGCGCCCGCCCGCGACGCCTGGATCTCCAGCAGCGCCGCCAGCCCGTGCACCTCCGGCTCCTTCGGCATCAGCCCGGCCAGCACCCGCGCCAGCCGCAGCGCGTCCTCGCACAGCGCCGGGCGCATCCAGTCGTCGCCGGCGGTCGCCGAGTAGCCCTCGTTGAAGACCAGGTAGATGACCTCCAGCACCGACGCCAGCCGCTCCGCCCGCTCCGGGCCCTGCGGCTGTTCGAACGGCACCTCCGCCTTCGCCAGCGTCCGCTTGGCCCGTACGATGCGCTGCGCCACCGTCGGCTCCGGCACCAGGAACGCGCGCGCGATCTCGTCCGTCGTCAGCCCGCCGAGCAGCCGCAGCGTGAGCGCCACCCGCGCGGGCGTGGACAGCACCGGGTGGCAGGCCGTGAACACCAGCCGCAGCAGGTCGTCCTCGATGTCGTCGTCGAGGACCGCGTCGAGCTGCGCCTCCCCGGCGGGGCGGCGGCTCTCCAGGTCGTGCCCGATCTCCGCCAGCTTGCGCGCGTAGCGCTCCCTGCGGCGTACGAGGTCGATGGCGCGCCGCCGCGCCGTGGCCGTCAGCCACGCGCCGGGGTTGTCCGGCACCCCCGACTCGGGCCACTGCTCCAGGGCGGCGACGAGCGCGTCCTGCGCCAGCTCCTCCGCCACCCCGACGTCGCGCACGATCCGGGCCGTGCCCGCGATGATGCGCGCGGACTCGATCCGCCAGACCGCGGCCACGGCGCTGTCGGTGGCCCGCCGGGCGCGGGCGTCCTGCGAAGCCGTCACAGCCCCACATCAGAACAGCCCGGCCCGGCCGGAGGCAACTCGTTACGGCCCTGACCTGGGCCGTAACGGTCGGCTACGGTTCCATGATCTCCCGCAGCTCCAGCGTGAGGACCCACTCCTCACCGTGCACCCTCACAAAGCGGCTGGCCCACTCCAGGGCCTCCTCCTTCGACTTGACCTGGACGATCAGGTAGCCGCCGACCAGCTCCTTGGACTCGGTGAACGGCCCGTCCACCACGGACAGCCTCCCGCGGTCCGAGGTGACCCGCACGGCCTCCTCCTCGGGCTTCAGCCCGGCGGTGTCGAGCAGCACGCCGGCCTTGGTCATCTCCTCCAGCAGCTTGCCCATCTCGTCCATGATCTCCTGGCTGGGCATCCCGTCCGCGGGGCTGCGCTCCAGGTCCGGCTCGATCAGCATCATGTAGCGCATCGCGCGCCTCCTCGGTCTCGTCGGGGCGGCCGGGCGCCGTCCCTCTGCCCATGCGTCGAACGCCACCCTGCCGGATCGACACCCCCGCGAAGTTTTTTACGGCGGCGTCAGCGTGGCACGAACGCGACCCGGAACATCCGGGGCCAGCGCTTGCCGGTGAGCAGGAACTCGTCGCCGCCGGGGACGGCGGCGATCCCGTTGAGTTCGAGCGCCCCGGCCCGCCGCTCGGCGCTCCCGAGCAGGCCGGAGGCGTCGATCTCGGCGGTGACGGCACCGGTCGCGGGGTCGACGCGGACGAGGGTGTCGGTCTGGTAGACGTTGGCGTAGACGCCGCCGTCGGGGGTGCACTCCAGCTCGTTGAGCCGGTCGACGGGTATGTCGTCGCGGGTGACGTCCACATGGCCGGTGGTCTCGAACGTCCCGGGGTCGCGGAACGTGAGCCGGGAGCTGCCGTCGCTCATGACGAGCCGGCCGCCGGCGCCGCCGGCCGTGCCGTCGTGGCACAGGCCCCAGCCCTCGCCGGCGTAGCGCACCCGGCGCAGTTCCCGGAGGGTGCGGGCATCGCGTTCGATGGCGATGCCGTTCTGCCAGGTGAGCTGCCAGAGCCGGGGGCCGACGAGCGTCAGGCCCTCGCCGAAGAGCGGGGCGGGCAGGTCGCGTTGGACGGTGGGGGCGCCGCCGACGGGGCCGCGGCGCACGGAGGAGCTGCCCGAGAGGCCGGTGCCCTCGTAGAGGTCGTCCCCGCGCAGCTCCAGGCCCTGCGTGAACGCCTCGGGGTCATGCGGCAGGCGCTCCAGCACCCGTACCCGTAGCTCCTGAACGCTCGGATCCGAGCGGGCCGGGCTCGGTCCGCTCCCGCCCCCACTGGCGGGGGTACCCCCATCAGCCGCCTCGGGGTCCCCCGTCGAGCACGCGGCCAGCGCCGCGGCGAGGAGGGCGGAGGCGGTCACGGCGATGCGGCGCATGGGGCCACCTTGGCACAGCGTGCGCGCAGCAGGTCGCCGGGGCGGCCGCGGTGTCGCCGGAGGCGGGGCCGGGGTCGGCGGGGTCGCCGTGGTCCGCCGCCGGGGCCCCGGCGGGTACGGCTACGGACACGCCGGCTAACGCGGAGCAGCCGGCGTGGAACGGCGTGAGCGCGGCGCCGCCGGACGCGGCGGCACCGGCGGCGATGAGCGCCGCCACCGCGGGCGACGGGCCCGCGGGGGCGGCGTTGTCCGGCGCCGGGACCCGGGTGGCGGGGGTCTCGGGCGCCGGGGTCTGGGCGGCGGGGGTCTCAGTGGCCGGACGGGTGGCCGGGGCGTCCGGGACCCGGGTCGCGGGACCCCGGCCTTCGGGACCCCGGCTGTCGGTGCCCCGGCCGCCGGGCTCGCCCCCCGCCTCCGGCGCGCCGTCGTACAGCGCCGCCGCGGCCGCAGCGCCCGCGCCGTACGCCGGAGAAGGCGCGGGTACGGAGGCGGGCGGGGCGCCGGGCTCGGCCGGGGCCGGAGCCGGGGTGACCGGCTCGGGCGGCGCGGCGGGCGCGGGCACCCGGGCGGCGAGCGGCGCCGCGGCGCCGTCCTCCGGGGCCGCCGCGGCCCCGGCCGCGGGCGCCGTGTCCACCGTCGGCGCGTCCGCCGCGGGCCCGGCCGGCTCCGCGTCGCCCGGCTTGTGCGCCTGCACCGTCAGCTCTATCAGGCCGGCCGCCGCGACCGCCCCCGCCGCGATGGCGAGCAGGGCGCCCAGCGCCCCGTACCGCACGGTCTCGCCCAGCGCCGTCACGCCGACCGCCGCCGCTATCACGGGGTTGACCACGGTCAGCGTCGCCAGCGGCGCCGACAGCCCCGCGCCGCGGTACGCCGCCTGCGACAGCAGCAGCCCGGCCGGGGCGAGGATCACGACCATGCCGATCGCCAGCGGGTCGGTGAAGTCCGCGGTGACGTCCTTGGTGAACACCGACGCCATGCCGAACGCCGCGCCCGAGCCCACCGCCAGCGTCACGCTGCGGGCCGCCACCCGGCGCACCCGCAGGGCCGCCAGCGTCAGCACGGCCAGCACCACGACCGTGGCCACGGCCAGCGCCGTCGACGTCGTACCGCCCAGCTCCCGGGACTGGTGGGGGTCGACCAGCGCCAGCAGCACGACCAGGCCCACGGTGGACAGCAGCGCCCCGCGCCAGGCGGCCCGCCCGGCGCGGCGGCCGAGGAAGACCGCCGCCATCGGCAGCGCGAAGACGATGGTCAGCGCACCGAGCGGCTGGACCAGGCTCAGCGGCCCGTACGCGAGCGCCCCCACGTGCAGCACCGCGCCCGAGGCGTTCAGCACGACGGAGGCCCACCAGCTGCCGCGGTGCAGCGGTGCGAACGACCCGCTCGTGCCTTCGGCGTCGGTGGTGGTGGCCGCGACACGCTCCTGGACGAGGGCGGCGCCGGCGTAGGCCACCGCCGACACCAGCGAGAGCAGCACCGACAGCATGAGTGGGCTCATATCCCCACGATCCCGCGACCGGTGGCGAAAGTCGTCATCCTGGCGGATGCTCTGGGTCGTACTGCCGGAGCAGTACGACCTCCGGAGAAGATGGCTCCCGGGTCTTATTCATCCCTCGGGGTGTCTCCCGGGGGCTTCCGCGCCTTCGGCCACGCGGCGTAGGCAGCGGCGTCGGCAAAGGGGCGCGCGGGGGCGTGCCCGACCTCCCTGCGCGCGGGCGCTCAGGGCCAGCCGTAGAAGCCCTGTCCCGCCTTGCGCCCCAGCTCACCCCGCGCGACCTTCGCGCGCAGCAGCTCCGGCGGCGCGAACCGCTCCCCCAGCGTCCGGCACAGGTGCTCGGCGATGGCCAGTCGGACGTCGAGCCCGACCAGGTCGGTCAGGCGCAGCGGGCCCATCGGGTGCCGGTAGCCCAGCCGCATCGCGGTATCGATGTCCGCGGGCGCGGCCACGCCCTCCTCGACCATGCGGATCGCCTCCAGCCCCAGCGCCACGCCGAGCCTGCTGCTGGCGAAGCCGGGCGAGTCCCGTACGACGACCGCCGTCTTGCCCAGCGCCCGCGTCCAGCCGCGCGCCGCCGCCAGCGCCGCCGGGTCGGTCTCCGGCGCGGTGACCAGCTCGACCAGCTCCGAGGCGGGTACGGGGTTGAAGAAGTGCATGCCGAGGAAGCGGCCGGGCCGGGCGAGGGCGGCGGCCAGCTCGGTGACGGACAGCGAGCTGGTGTTCGTGGCCAGCACCGCGTCCGGGCCCACCGCCTGCTCGGCCGCGGCCAGCACCCGCGCCTTCAGCCCGGCGTCCTCCGGCACCGCCTCCACCACCAGCTCCGGCACCGCGTCCGCCGCCAGCTCCGCGACCGACGCGACGACCCGCACCCGCGACCGCACCTCCGCCGGCTCCACGCCCGCCGCCAGCCGGCCCCGCTCGGCGGCCCGCCGCAGCCCGCCCGCGACCCGCTCCACCGCTGCCGCCGCCGCGTCCGCGCCGCTCTCCACGATCACGACGCGCGACCCGGCGGACGCGAACGACTGCGCGATCCCGGCGCCCATGCGGCCGCCGCCGACGACCGCCACGGCACGCGGCGCGGGGGCCGGCGGCTCGTCCGGCGGGGTGTTCTGCTCCGTCATCTGGCTTCCTTCGTGGATACGCCCGGTTTCAGCCGGGTGGGGAAACGAAGCCCCTGCGGGGCAGGGTAACGGGCTGGGATTCGCCGCCAGGGCGGATCACCTCGCCCGGGTGGTGAGCTAGCCCTCGTCAAGGTCACCCCCTCCTACACCTGCTCGCTGCGCGTGGGCATCTTCGGCGCCGAGCCGTGGACGGAGGAGGTGCGGGCGGGCGGCGAGGGCGGCGAGCTGGTGTTCACCTCGCTGACGAAGGAGGCCATGCCCGTCGTCCGCTACCGCACCCGCGACCTCAGCCGGCTGCTGCCGGGCACGGCGCGGCCGGCGTTCCGGCGGATGGAGTAGGTCACCGGACGCTGCGACGACATGATCATCCTGCGCGGCGTCAACGTCTTCCCGAGCCAGATCGAGGAGATCGTGCTGCGCACGCCGGGTGTGGCCCCGCACTTCCAGCTGCGGCTGACCCGCCGGGGCCGGCTCGACCGGATGGCGGTACGGGCCGAGGCCCGGCCGGGGGCGCCGGTGGAGCAGCGGGCGGCGGCGGGCGAGGCGGTCGCGCGGCGGGTGCGCGAGCGCGTGGGGGTGGGGGTCGAGGTGGAGGTCGTGGCGCCGGAGACGCTGGAGCGGTCGGTGGGCAAGATCCGCAGGGTGGTCGACGAGCGGGAGCCGTAGGAGGACGGCCGGGCGGTCCGGGTACGGGCCCGGGCGGGCCGGGCGGGTGCCGTACGGGCGGGGGGCCGGCGTCGTCCGGGCGGGGTGCGGCCCGCAGCGCGGGGGCGCGCCGCCGCTCAGCGCACCACGGCGTCCTCCCGCTCCTCGCCGTCCCGCTGCCCGCCGTCCCGCGCGGCGACGCGCAGCGGCTTGGCGAAGCAGCGGCTCTCCGGCTCGCAGCGGTAGTAGCCGAACTTCTCCGTCGGCTCGTAGCCCTCCGACAGGTACAGCCCGATGGCCTCCGGCTGCTTCGTGCCCGTCTCCAGCACCATCCGCGTCCGCCCCGCGGCCCGCGCGCTCTCCTCCAGCGCGGCGAGTATCCGCCGGGCCAGCCCGCGCCCGCGGGCCTCCGGGACCACGTACATCCGCTTCAGCTCCGCGTCGCCGTCGCGGTGCCCCTCCGGCGTCGCGTCCATGGCGCGCCAGCCGCCGGTGGCGAGCGGGGTGCCGTCGGCGTCGTACGCCATCAGGTACAGGCCGTGCGGGGGCGTGAACTGCCGCGGGTCCAGCACCGTGTGGTCCCCCTCGCCGTACCGCTCGGCGTACTCGCGCTGGACCCGGCCGTCGAGCCGTATCGCGTCGGGGTGGTCGTAGGGCACGGGGGCGATCTCCATGACGGCCATGGTACGAAGCCGCCGACCGGTGCCGAACCGGGCATCCCGACGCAGGTGGCCCGACCCCGGGACCGCGAGGGGGGCCAGCGGCCATACTTTGGGACCGTGGAGGAGAACAAAGGTCTGAACGTCACACCCGTCAACGCCGCCGCGACGGACCCGGCCGCTCTGCCCGGCCTCGTACCGTCGCCGCCGGAGGAATCCGAGGAGGACAAGGAGAAGGACAAGGACACGGACGAAGCGACCGCGGACGACGCGGAGGAGGAAGAGGCGGAGGCGGAGTCCGGGACGGACGCCGACACCGGCGCCGACACCGGCGCCGACGCCTCCGACGACGAGGACGGCGACGGCGACGACGCCGCGGACGACGACGGCCCCGTCTTCGAGGCCGCTGACCGCCGCGGCTCCGTGACCGTGGACAGCACCGGCGTCCGCTTCCAGCTCGACGACACCGAGGCCGAGTTCACGTGGCCCGAGATCGGCGCGGTCGAGTACAAGACCTCCCGGTTCGGCCGCCGCCTCGTCCTGAGCGTCCACGACAGCCGCGGCGTCTGCCCGGCCGAGGTGGAGGCGCCGGACAAGGCGACGCTGAAGGAGTGGACGACCGGTCTGGAGTCGGCCCTCGACGCCTACTTCGAGGAGACGTCGCCGTAGACGACCCCCCGTCCGTTGGTGGACACGTACACCCGGCCGTAGACCCGCGGGTCCCCGGTGATGGCGGCGCCGGTCCAGCCCCACTGGTGGGCGTCGTCGTTTATGCGCTCCCAGGTGGCGCCGGCGTCGGTGGAGCGGAAGATGCCGCGGACGCCGTCGATCTTGGCGCTCGTGTAGAGCGCCTGGTATGCCGCGCCCGGCGCGGCCTTGCCGAAGCCGATCGTGTCGGCCTCGTCGAGGCCGGGGACGCGGTCGAAGGTCGCGCCGGAGTCCGTGGAGTGCCACAGCCCGTACGTGTCGCCGCTGCCGCCGGCGAGCCAGACGTCGCCCTCGCGGCCGGGTACGGCCTGGAAGCGCACGTTGCCCGAGGGCGGGAGGCCGGCCGACGGCTGGGCGGTGAACGTCGCGCCGCCGTCGGTGCTGACGTAGAACGTGCCGGCGGCGAAGCCGTAGAACTTCTGCGGGTCGACGCGGTCGGCCTCCACGGTGGCGCCCGCGGGGATGCCGGCGGCGGGGGTCCAGGAGTTGCCGAAGCCGGCGGTGGTGTGGACGCCGGCGCCCTCCGGGCTCCAGACGAACCGGCTGCCGTCGGCCGCCGCGGCGACCGTGCCGCCGCCGGTGACGCCGCCCGGGTCCTGGCCGGCGAACCAGTGGGCGCCGTTGTCGGTGGAGAACGCGACGTGCGGGCCGGAGTCGGCGCTTCCGGTGCGTACGACGGTGCCGGGGTTCGTCTCGGCGTAGTCGAGGCTGGTCGTGTTGGTGAAGAGGGGCTGCGTGTACATCAGCTCCGGCACCTGCGTCAGGTCGGTGTGCCGGAAGCCGCCGACGTCGCCGAGCGCACTGAGCAGCGGGGCGCCGGAGGGCGGTGAGATCAGGTCCAGGACCGCGGTCTCCTCCAGGCCGCGGACCATCGGCGTGACGGTGAACGTGGCGCCGGCGTCCCAGGCGGTGAGGTTCTCGGTGCCGTAGATCGTGGCGCCCGTGCCGTACATCATGCGGTCGGAGTCGAACGGGTCGATCTCCAGCGTCTCCGTCATCCAGCCGAGCTTGGGGGTCTGCTCCGGCGGCTGCGGGTTGGCGCCCCAGGACAGCCAGGGGACGGAGGAGACGTCCATGGTGAAGCGGTTGTCGCGGTTGGGGTACGAGGTGTAGTCCCAGGCCCGGGTCCAGTTCGCGCCGCTGTCGGTGGAGCGGAAGATCTGGGTGTCGGGCCACCAGGAGCTGTAGCCGGTGACCATGACGGTGCCGGGGCGCTGGCGGTCGACGGACAGGCCGCTGTAGCCGAAGTAGGTGTCGGCCGCGGGGGCGGGGCTGATGTCGCGCCACTCGCCGGTGGCGGTGGCGTAGCGCCAGACCTGACCGGCACCGCCGTCGTACGGTCCGCCCTTGTCGCTGTACGCGAGGTAGAGGTAGCCGTTCTCGGCGTCGAGGACGCCCTTGTGGGCGAGGTATCCGGTGGGCTGGCCGGGGAGGCGCTCCCAGGTGGCGCCGGCGTCGGTGGAGCGGTAGACCGCGTTCTCGGTGTCGGCCACGCCGACGTAGACGGTGCCGGTGGGGTTGCCGGGGGTGCCGGTGGACTCGTCGAAGGTCACCCAGACGACGCCCTGGTTGTCGGAGGCGTAGCCGGAGGTGTCGCCCGGGTCCTCGACGTAGTTGCCGGGGTTGGGGAAGTCCGTCACCTCGGCCCAGGTGGCCCCGGCGTCGGTGGAGCGCCACAGGCCGTGGCCGCTGGGGGCGCCGAGGTAGAGCACGTCGTTGTCGTGCGGGTCGACGGCGAGGCGCTCGCCCATGCCGCGTCCTGGCATGTTGCCGCCGAGCTTGAAGGGCAGGTCGGCCTTGCGCCAGGTGGCGCCGCGGTCGCCGGAGCGGTAGACGGCGCCGTTGTTGGGGTCCCAGTCGTTGGTGTACGTGCCGACGGCGGCGTAGACGTTGTCCGGCTCGACGGGGTCGGAGGCGATGCTGACGACGCCGGTGTGGCCCCAGTCGTCCCAGCCGACGGAGTCGAGGAGGGGCGTCCAGGTCTTGTCGTCCTCCTGCCAGCGGTAGGCGCCGCCGATGTCGGTGCGGGCGTAGGCGAGGCCGGGCTCGGTGCGGCTGAAGACGATGCCGGGGACGAAGCCGCCGCCGTCGATGCGGACGTTGCGCCAGTCGTAGGGGACGTCGGCGGCGGCGGTCGGGCCGCCGCGGCCGTCGCCGGCGGCCGGCTCGGCGGCGGCGGGTCCGGCGGCGGCCGGCCCGCTGACGAGCAGGCCGGCGGCGAGCATGAGTGATCCGGCGAGTCGGAGTCTGCTGGTCCTGCGCACGTTGGGGGGTCCTCTCCACGGGTTGGCTGCGGCGCCGCGTGGGAGCGCTCCCAGCCTGAGCCCGCCACCGAAGAGGGTCAAGATGCGTACAGAATCGAACTAATTCGACACCTCCGCCCCCTCCGCCTGGCCCGCCGCGGGGCCGGCCTCGCGGCGGGCCAGGCGGAGGGGGCGGAGAGGGTGGGGACGGGGCGGAGGGGTCAGAGGGGGACCGCTACCGCGTTGAAGGCGGTGTCCGGTTCCTGGGGGGACGTGAAGCGGGCGTTGACCAGGTAGAGGCGGTTGCCGAAGCGGGCCGCCGTGGTGGGGACGTCGAAGCGGGGGTCGGTGATCGTGCGGTGCAGGGTGGCGGTGCGCACGGCGCGGTCCAGGCGGAACGCCGCGACCAGGTTGGCGCGGTTCTGGACCACGTACAGCGTGTGCCCGACGCGCACCAGCCCGTCGCCGTTGGCGACGTCCGCCGCGCCGCGCAGGGCGATCTGCGTGGCGTGGCCGGTCCGCAGGTCGACGTGGTACAGGCGGCCGGGATCGCTGCTGACGACGATCACGCCGCGGCCGTCGGGCGCCTCGACGATGCCGTTGGCGTTGAAGACGTCCGGGGTCTGGACCCAGTCGCCGGTGAGCGGGAGGACGCGGACCTCGCCGCGGCGGCCCCGGGGGACGCCGTAGAGGACCGCCGCCTGCGAGTCGGTGAACCAGGCGGTACGGCCGAGGAGGACGGTGTCGTTGACGAAGTGGCCGGCCGGGGGCGTCAGCCGGTGGGTGACGACGACGGCGCCGGTGCGGGCGTCGATGACGCTCGCCGTGCCGCCGGCGCCGCCCGCGACGTACAGCAGGCCGTCGCGGTCCAGCTTCAGGCCGATGGCCGCCGTCCCGGGGGCGCCGGCGTGGACGACCTTTCCGGCGCCGGTGCGCAGGTCGGCGCGGAGGACGGCGCCGTTGGCGCGGGAGCCCATGTAGGCGTACGGGCGGCGGCCGATGGTGATGCCCTCGGGGAGCCAGCCGTCGGGGAGCGGGAACTCGGTCGGCCAGGTCCCGGCGGGGCGGGTCGTGCCGTACGGCGCACTCGCGGCGTACGCCGTGCCCGTGCCGGCCGCCAGCGTCGCGCCGGCGGCGGCGCCGAGGAGCAGGCGGCGGGAGAACCGGGGGCTGCGGGGGTCGTTGCGGGGGTGGTCCGGAGTCATGGTTGCGGGCCTTCCGTGACGGTGGACGGCAGGGATCTGCACACCTGGGGAAACTCGGCGAACTCTCGGCAGAACGCGCCGCCCGCTTCCCGGAGTTCCCCGCACACCCGCAGCCCACTCCGCCTACGGCACCTTCCCGGCGCCCCCGCTCCCCCGCCCCGCCTCGAACGCCGCCGGCCGCAGCTGCGCCGCCCGCACCCGCCGCACGTCCAGCTTCTCCGACCGGTCGAACCGGTAGATCCCGTTCTGCTCCTGGAAGACGTCCGTCAGCTGCGTGTAGCAGTACCCGAACATGTCCGGGTCCCCCAGCAGCACCCCGGTCAGCCCGGCGAAGCGCTCGTGGAACTCCTCCTCGTCGCGCGGCCGCTGCCCGTACCCCCACGACACCAGCCGGTCCTCCCCCGCCGCCGACGCCGCCTCCTCCGGGTTCCACCAGATGCCGCCGAACTCGCTGCAGAAGTAGGGCTGTCCGCCGTACGGCAGCGACCAGGTCTGCCCCGCCGCCTCGTCCTGCGGGTTGACGAACGGCGTGCCCGCGCGCAGCCCGGCCATCAGCTCGCCGAAGACCTCGGGGTCCTGCTCGTAGCAGTGCGAGTCGTAGACGTCGGTCTCCGGCACGCGGTGGGCGTAGCCGGAGGCGTCGAGGACGGGCCGGGAGGTGTCGGCGGCCTTGGTGGCGAGGAACATCGCGCGCGTGACGTCGTCGAGGACGCTCTGCCGGTCGGTCAGCTGCTGCCGCGTCTCGTTGAGCGGGCACCAGCCGATGAGGGCGGGGTGGGAGTAGTCGCGTTCGACGGCCTCCAGCCACTGGGCGACGAAGCCGGCGGTGGGCTGCTGGTTGTCGGGGCCGACCGGGCCGCCGGTGCCGGCGCCCCAGTCGCCGAACTCGCCCCAGACCAGGTAGCCGAGGCGGTCCGCGTGGTGCAGGTAGCGCTCCTCGAAGACCTTCTGGTGCAGGCGGGCGCCGTTGAAGCCGGCGGCGCGGGAGAGTTCGATGTCGCGTACGAGGGCGGCGTCGTCGGGGGCGGTCATGAGGCCGTCGGGGTACCAGCCCTGGTCGAGCACGAGCCGCTGGAAGACCGGCTTGCCGTTGATCAGGATCCGCTTCCCGTCGATCGTCACCGCGCGCAGACCGGCCGTGCAGACGGCGCGGTCGGTCACGGTGCCGTCGGGACCGGTCAGTTCCAGCGTCAGTTCGTACAGATGCGGATCCTCGGGGGACCAGGGGCGGCGCCGGTCCTCGGGTACGGGCAGCACGAGCCGCGGCGCGAGGTCGTAGTCCGCCGCGACGTCCGCCTCGGCCGCGACGACGCCGTCGGCGTCGCGCAGCCGGGCGCGGACGCGGTGGCCGGTGCGGCCGCCGGCGAGGGGGGCCTCGACGTGGAAGCAGCCGGCGGCCAGGTCGGGGGTGATGCGGGGGCGTTCCAGGTGCGTGTCCGCGACGGGCTCCAGCCAGACGGTCTGCCAGATGCCGGTGGTGCGGGTGTAGAAGCAGGCGTGGTTGTCGTACGCGGTCGACTGCTTGCCCCGCGCCTGCGGCCCCCGGGCGGCGTCCCGCGCCCGTACGACGACGACGGCGTCCTCGCCGGCCCGTACGACGTCGCCGAGGTCGGCGCTGAACGGGGTGAACCCCCCGCTGTGCCGGGCGACTTCGCGGCCGTTGACCCACACGGTGGCGTCGTGGTCGACGGCCCCGAAGTGCAGCACCGGCCGCCGGCCGGCCCACTCGGCGGGTATGCGCACGGTGCGCCGGTACCACACGGCGTGGTGGAAGTCGGTGTCCCCGATGCCGGACAGCTCCGACTCGGGGCAGAAGGGCACGACGATGCGCTCGGGCAGCTCGGCGCCGACGAGCCCGCGCTCCAGCCCGCTGTCGCCGGGGTCGCGGGCGAACTGCCAGGTGCCGTTGAGGTTGAGCCAGTCCGCCCGGACGAAGCCGGGGCGGGGGTACTCCGGGCGGGGCGTGCCCGCGGGGGCGGGCGGCGCGTACGAGTCGGACATGGCGAAGCGGCTCCCGGTGGCGGACGTCGGGTCGGACGGGGTGTCGTCCCGCCATCCCAGCATCTGGATGCAACGTTGTAAACCACGCGGGAGGCAAGCCGGCACACGTCGCATGCAACGTTGCAACAACCCCGGCCGCGGCCGCCGCTTCTTCACGGATCGGCAACTTCACTGTACGATCGGAAACCATAATGGACAGTGCATTCGCTTCCACCACCGGCGGCGTCGCCCGGGCCGTCCGGGCGCACCGCGAGGCCCGCGGCTGGTCGCTCGGCGCGCTGGCGGGCCGGACCGGCCTGTCGAAGACGCTCCTGTCGACACTCGAATCCGGCACCGGCAACCCGTCGCTGGAGACGATGTGGCGCCTCGCGCGCGCCTTCGACATCACGCTCGGCACGCTCCTCGGCGAGGAGGACGCCCCCCGGGTCCGCCTCGTCCGGTCCGGCGACGGCCCCTCGATGACGTCGGAGAGCGGCCTCGTCGCCCGCCTGGTCCTCGCCGAGGGCCGCAGCCACCGCACCGAGATCTACGACGTCCGCGTCCTGGCCGGCACCCCGTACACCAGCCTGCACCCGCCCGGCACCGAGGAACTCGTCTACTGCGTCGAGGGCTCGCTGGAAACGGGCCCGGAGGGCCGGGAGGCGACCCTGTCGCCGGGCGACGCCCTGTGGTTCCCGGGCGACGTACCGCACCGCTACCACTCCCGCGAAGGCGCCCGCGTGCTCTCGGTCATGAGCTACCCGCCCGCCCGCTACGGCGGCGCGACGGCGGACCACGGCCCGGAGACCGCCCGGGCGGACGAAGACCAGCACGGTTGACGCACGTACACCCCGCGACCCGGAGGTCCCCGTGAACGACACGCAGCAGCACACCCCCGCCAAGCGCACCGTCCACACCCCGAACGCGGTGCTCCCCGTCGGCCCGTTCCCCCAGGCCGTCCACGCCGGCGACTACCTGTTCATCTCCGGCACGGTCCCGTACGACTCGGCGACCGGGCAGACCGTCGAGGGCGGCGTCGAGGAGCAGACCGCACACGTCATGGGCAGCCTCCGGGCGATCCTGGAAGCGGCCGGCGGCACGCTGGACGACCTGGTGAAGGTCACGATCCACATGAAGGACGTCGACGACTGGGCCAGGATGAACGCGGTCTACCGGACGTACTTCGGCGACTACCTCCCGGCCCGCATGACGATGCAGTCCCCGCCCCCGCTGGGCTTCCTGGTCGACATCGACGCCATCGCCTACCTGCCCGCCGGGTGATCCGGGGGCGGCGGCCCGTCCCCGTACGGCCCCCACGGGAACGCGGGCCCGACGCCCGGACGACAGCCGTTCGCCCGCCGACGCCCGGGTGCGCCGTGCGTCCCGCTCCAGGTGCTCCCACGCCACAGGCGAGCATCAGGCGAGGGCGAGGAAGAGCTTCTCCATCTTCTTGGTGTCGATGCTGTCACGCCCCCCTTCGGCCAGGCAGCGTTCGAGGCCGGTGGCGACCAGGGCGTAGCCGCCGCGACTGAGGGCCTTGTTGACGGCGGCGAGCTGGGTGAGGGCGTCCTCGCATTCGGCGCCCTCTTCGAGCATCCGGATGACTGATGCCAGGTGGCCGTTGGCCCGCTTGAGGCGGGTGGTGACGGCTTTGATCTCGTCAGGCTCAAGGCGCATCGGGTGCCTCCGTGTGGTCGGTGCCGTGGGCGAGTGAGTCGAGCATGCCGGCGAGCCGTTCGCGGGCGTCCTTCATGAGCGGGCGGAGGGCGGGTGCGTCGCTGATCGCCTCCATGACGGCCGGGTCGAGCGCCTCCACCCGGGTGCGCCCCTCGCCGTCGGCCGCGACGACCACGTTGCACGGCAGCAGGGCGGCGACGCGTGGGTCGGCCTGGAGGGCCTGGTGGGCGAGCTGCGGGCGGCAGGCGCCGAGGATCACCTGGGGCGGCATCTCCACGCCCAGCTTGGCGTGGAGCGTTGCCTGCAGATCGATCTCGGTGAGCACGCCGAAGCCGGCGTCGGCGAGCAGCTCACGGACCCGGGCGACGGTGGCCTCGTACGGCGCGGAGACCGTGGCGGTCAGGGTGAAGTCGGGCATCTTGCGTCCTTTCCTCTCACTCTCTCGATCCTACATCCCCCCGGGGGGTTATGTTACGGTTGCCGCGGCCATCCCCCCGGGGGGTTACCGGAAAGGAGCGCCCGGTGGCGCAGACGTTTGGCAAGAACAGGCCGGTCGCGACCGGGCCCGGCGCACACCCGCGGAGCGAGGGGCCCGACGCCTTCCAGGATCCGCGCCCCGGCCCGCTGGGCCGGCTCGGCAACCGGGTCACCGCACACGGCAAGCTGGTGACGGTGGCCTGGATGGTCCTCGTGATCGGGCTGGGCGTGTTCGCCCCATCGGTGGAGAAGAGCCTGTCCGGTGCCGGATGGCAGGCCGACGGCTCCGAATCCGTCGCGGTGCGGGAGCTTGCGCAGGATCACTTCGGCGGCAACGCCTCCCACGCCGTCCAGGTCGTCGTGCACAGCGACGAGGGCCCGGTGACCAGGGGCGAAGGCGGCGCCGTGGTGGACCGGGTCACCGGGATGCTTGCGGCCGAGCCGCGGCTCGCCGAGGTAGTCCAGCCGGTGCCGGGCGCCACCCTGTCCGAGGACGGCAGGACCGCGGTGGTCATCGCCGGCGCCGGCACCGACACCAACGAGATGGTCAAGGTCGCCACCGACCTGAAGGGGAAGCTCGAAGGCCTGTCCACCGACGGGGTGCAGGTGAATCCGACCGGCTCCTCGCTGCTGTGGTCGGATTTCAACGAGGCCAACCTTGAGGCGATGATGACCTCGGAGATGGTCTCCTGGCCGGTCACCCTCGCCATCCTCGTACTCGCCTTCGGCGCCCTGGTCGCCGCGGGGCTGCCGCTGATCCTCACCCTGGCCGGGCTGGTGGCCTCCGCCGGCTCCCTGGTCCTCATCAACGCGCTCGTCCCGGTCTCCATCTGGGCGATGAACTTCGCGATGATGTTCTCCCTCGCCCTGGGCATCGACTACGCCCTCTTCCTCGTCGTGCGCTACCGCGCCGCGCGTCAGGCCCGCGGCGCCCGCGAGGCCGTCGCCGAGACCATGGACACCGCCGGCAAGGCCGTGCTGCTCTCCGGCGGCACCGTGCTGGTCTCGCTGTCCGCCGTCATGCTCGTGCCGTCACCGTCTTTCCGGTCCATGGCCGGCGGCATCATGCTCTCCGTCGTCTTCGTACTCGCCGCGACGCTCACCCTGCTGCCGCTGGTGCTGCTCAAGCTCGACAAGAAGATCAACCGGTTCGCGCTGCCGTGGGCGAAGACCGCCCGGCACCGCTCGCCGCTGTTCGAGCGCTGGGGTGCGCACCTGTGGCGCCGCCCCGTCGCCTGGGGTGTCGGCACCCTGGTCGTGCTGCTCGCCCTCGCCGCACCGCTCGCCGGCCTCCGTACCGCCATGCCCTCGATCAAGGTGCTGCCCGACAGCGCCAGCGCCCGTGTCGGCTACGACCAGGTCAAGGACGCCTTCGGCCCGGGCGCACCCGGCACGCTGCAGATCATCGTCGACGACGGACAAGCGGGGGCCGCGGCCCGGGTGCTCGCGGACGACCGCGGCATCGCCGCCGTGCTGCCGGCCGCGGCCGCGGCCGACGGCAGCGACCACCGCATGATCCAGGCGGTGCCCACCGTCGACCCCTCCGACAGCCGGCTGCCCGGCACCGTCGAGAGGCTGCGCGCCGACCTGCCCGACACCAGCCTCGTCGGCGGCGCCGCGGTGGAGAACATCGACCTCAAGGACCAGCTCGACTCCTCCACCCCGCTGGTCATCGGCGTCGTCCTCGTCCTGGGCTTCCTGCTCCTGCTCGTCGCGCTGCAGGCACCGCTGATCTCCCTGCTCGGCACCCTCGCCAGCCTGCTGTCCACCGCCGCCGCCTTCGGCGTCGCCCGCCTGGTCTTCCAGGACGGCCACGGCTCGGGACTGTTCGGTTTCGAACACCAGGGCTTCCTCGACGCCTGGGCACCGGTCTTCTTCTTCGCGATGATCTTCGCCATCGCGATGGACTACACCGTCTTCCTCCTGGCCTCCGCCAAGGAACACTGGGAGAAGAGCGGCGATGCCCGCGCCGCCGCCGTCGGCGCGGTCGCCGAATCCGGCCGGGTCATCTTCGCCGCCGGAGCCGTCATGGTCGCGGTCTTCTTCACCTTCGCCCTGTCCGGGCCGCTCCCGCCGAAGGAGATGGGCATCATCCTCGGCGTCGCCGTCCTCCTCGACGCCTTCCTCGTCCGCCTCGTACTGCTGCCCGTGATGCTCCGCCTCACCGGCCGCGCCGCCTGGGCCACCCCGAAACGGCTGCGCCGCATCCTCCCCGCCATCACCTTCTCCCACGGCTGAAAGGAGCACCCCTCGTGTGCCGCCCCACCCGCCGCAAGCCCTGCGCCGAGACCACCCGGGCCGGCTGCGGCCGGCACATCGACCAGGTCAAGCACTCCGTGCCGGGAAGCAACCGGTGCCGGTGCCGCACCCGCGCAGCCGACGACACCCCCGCCAGGCACACCTGGCTGAGCCGAGTGCTCGGCCGCTGAGAACCACACCGGAACAGAGAGGCACGAACATGAACATCGACCGCGCCGTTCTCACCCTTGCGCACTCACCCCGATCAGCCTCCTGCTTGGCATGTCTCGCCGTGGTGGCTCGCCCTCACCGCATGCGTCGGCGCCAACCAGCTCCAGATCACATCACCGGCCTCTGATCGGGCTCGACTACCGGTCCTGCGGCGTGTTGGGGGAGCCGTCTGTGACCTGGTTCGACACCAACTCCGGCGCAGAACCGCCGCTCGCGGCAGACTCCCGGGCATTCGTGGAGGGCCTTCAGCCTCTCAGCCGGTTCCAGTGAGCGGCCGTAGAGATGGTCGAACGTCCGGTTGTCGCATTCTGCGGCGGGAACAACGTGCGCGACAGCGCGTTCATGGCCGGCTTCCAGCGGTGTGACGAGTCCGTCAAAGATCGCTTCCCGCCGGGCTCAGGCGGGGTGGGCGCGGAGCCCCGCGCAGGCGATCGCGACCATGCGCTGCCGCGCGGCGTCGTCGCCGGGGGCGCACTCCCGGGCCAGGCAGCCGACGACCAGCGCCTTGATGTCGGCGGTGTCGATGTCATCCCGCACCGCGCCGGCCTGCTGCGCCCGGTCGAGGAGGCCGCGCAGGGCCCCGCCGAAGTCCTGGTCCCCGGCGGACGCGGCAGCTTGGATATCGAAACCGGCGCCGCTCAGCGCATCACCGACCGCGTGATCGGCGGCGCTTTCCCGCACCAGAACGTCGAAGAACGCGAAGAACGCGGTGGCCGGGTCCTCGCGGGCCGCAAGTTCGTCGGCGTGCTGCACGAGTTGCCCGACGCGGTGGAGCACGACAGCCTTGAAGAGCGCCTCTTTCGCGGGGTAGTGGCGGCTGACGGTGCCGGTGCTGACGCCCGCCCGACGTGCGATCTCCCGGACGGGAACCGAAGCGCCGTGCTCGGCGAAGGCGGCGAAAGCGGCTTCCAGCACCCGTTCCTGATTACGACGACCGTCAGCACGTCGCGCCCTGACCCGGCTCGGGGCGGCGCGGCCGTGTGCCGCGTTCGGCTCCGGACCGCCCGGGCGTTCTCCCTGTCCCACCTCAGCAATGATAAGTACCGAGGCGGAGCCCGCTCACACCTGGAGCGGGCCGCACGCGCTGATCTCGTACTGCATGATCTCCATGCCGCGCACGGCCGGAGACGGCTGCGACGCCTGCGCCATCCCGGCCAAATGGGCCGCGAGGTGCTCCTTCGATTCCCAGCGCTCGTACACATTGACCCGCCCGGGCTCCACCGGATCGGCGGACACCACGTAGTCCAGGCACCCCGGTTCGGCTCGTGTCCGCCGCAGAGACGCCTCAAAGCCCGCCAGGAACGCCTCGCGATGATCCGGATCGACGCAGCCCTTCCCGGCGACGATCAGCATGTCCAACCTCCGTGAGAAGCAGGTTCGTTGACGTCAGAGCACCCTAGCAGTTATCCGGGACGCACGTCCCGGATAGTCTGGGCATCTCCTACAGAGAGGCGGAACCATGCGTCTGGCCATCTTCGGCGCAACCGGCCGCAGCGGTCGCGTCATCGTCGAACAGTCCCTCCAGCTCGGCCACCAGGTCACCGCGCTGGCCCGGAAACCCGAGAACGTCCCGCACCACGAACACCTCCGCGCAGTGGCCGGCGACGTATGCGATCCCGCGCCGGTCGCCCGGACCGTCGCTGACGCGGATGTGGTTATCAGCGCCCTGGGCAGGCGGCGCCGGGGACCCTCGATCTGCACCGAAGGCATGCGGGTGATCCTCGCCGCGATGGCCTCCGACGGGCCACGCCGGCTCATCGCACTCAGCAACTACGGCGTCGCCGAGACCCGCCACCGCAGCCTGTTCGTCGCCGTCTCCTGGCTCCTCGAACGGTCTGTCCTGCGCGACAAGGAAGACATGGAGGCGGCGATACGCGCCGGCGACACCGAGTGGACACTGATCCGGCCTCCGGTCCTCACGGACGGCCCCCGAACCAAGCGCTATCACACCGGCGTAGAGCTACGGCTCACCGTGGGCTCCAGGGTCTCCCGCGCAGACCTCGCCGCCTTCACCCTGTCCGCGGCCGAGGACAACACCTACGTGCGTCAGGGCGTCGCCATTGCGTACTGATGGAAGCCCATCCCCCCGGAAACGACAAAGATCCCAACCGATCACGATGACCGACGGGATCTCGTCAACCGAACTTGAGCCGACTCAAGAACGGACCTTGAAGTGGACCTGTGGGGATTTGAACCCCAGACCCCCTCGATGCGAACGAGGTGCGCTACCGGACTGCGCTACAGGCCCTCACAACGGAAGGAACCTTAGCATCCCGGCCCCCTGGCCAGAAAATCGGTTCCCGGGGGCCCGGGCGGGGGGTGGGTGCGGGGCTACTCGTTGGCGGCGCGGGGGCGGGGTGGGTCGGCGTACTGGTCGAAGAGCGGGGTGCGGTTGGTGGGGCGGCGGCGGGGGGTGTCCGGGGTGGGCGGGTCCTCGGCGTGGGGGTCGGCCGGGGTCTCCGGGGCCGGGGGGCGGGGTTCGGCGGTGCTGGAGCGGGCCGAGCTCCAGGTGTCCGGGGCGTCGAGGTCCAGGCCCCGGGTGGCGCGGGGGGCCACGGGGGCCGTCACGTACGTGGGCAGCGGGACCGGTACGGGGTCCCAGCCGGCGTCCGCGGGGCGGTCGCGCTCGCGCTGCTGGTCGACCCACTCGGCGTGGTCGGTCTGCTCCACCAGCGCCCGGCGGTCCGCCTCGTACGCCGCGGCCGGGGCGTCGAACGGGGCCGTGGCGGACGGGTCCTCGTCGTCGCCGTCGTGGTCGTGGTCGTCGCGGGCCGCCCGGGTGTCGTCGTAGTCCGGCTCGGCGTCGGCGGCCGCCCCGGTGCGGGGCAGCGGCGCCTCCGTACCGGTGCGGCGCCGGGCCTCACGGGCCCTGCCCTCCGCGGCGGCCGGGCGCGCGGCGCGGCCCTCGCGCAGCCGGCGGGCCGCCGCCTCGCCGCGGGCCTGGTCGGCGGTGAACGTACGACGGCGGCGCTCCTGGATGCGTACGCGGACGACGTACACCGTGAGCAGCAGCACCGGGACCACGACGGCCCACAGGAAGCTCGGCCCGCCCACCGAGGCCGCGACGGCGCCCGCCGTCAGCGCCACGAAGAGCAGCGTGAGCGTCCGCCGACGGCGTGCCAGCACCCGGGCCCGTGCCCGGCGCTCCGCGGCCGCCTGCGGCGACTGGTTCCGGGCGGGGGCGGAGGGGGCGGAAGCGGCGGATGCGGAAGCGGTGGATGCGGGGGCTGGGGCTTCGGGGTGCTCGGCGGGGGCGGAGCCTTCGGCGGCGTGCGCGCTCGCGCCTCCCCCCGCCTGCGCATCCGCGCGCCTGCCCGCCTCCGGCTCCGCGCGCCCCTCCGGCTCCCCGTCCGCCCTCGCCCGCGGGTCGGTCACGGGCACGGCAGCGGCCCGGACGTCCACCACTCCGCCTGCGGCGGGTGCGGCGTCCGGGCTGTCGTCGTCGCCTCCGGCGTCCTCTCCGGAGCCGTCCCGATCCTGGTTGCGGTCCGCTCCGCCCCGCCCGGTCAGCAGCCGGATGGCGGTGCTGAAGCGTTCCGTCGGACGGGCTTCGTTCAGCTCGTCCTGCCTACGGAGCCACATCGGCACCAAGTAGGCGGCCCAGGCCCCGACGATCATTGCGTAGATGAGGCCGCTGCTGCTCACGCCTTACACGGTAGAGGCCGTGGCGTCAGCGCATGGGCCAATTGGCTCGGTGTGTCGCACCATCTGGCTGATATCTCGACCTTTTCTTCTGACTTTTTACGGTCCACATTATCGAATATTTGTTTTATTTCTCCGAGTGGCGCAGCCCGCGCCACCTGGTGATCAGCCCCTCCGGCACTTCCTCGGTGGTCAGCACGTACACCAGATGGTCCCGCCACGCCCCGTCGATGTGCAGGTAGCGGGGGCGCACACCTTCTTCACGGAATCCCAGCTTTTCCACCACACGGCGGCTCGGCAGGTTCTCCGGCCGGATACACACCTCGATGCGGTGCAGGCCCACCGTCCGGAAACAGTGGTCCACGGCGAGCGCCACGGAGGTCGGCATCACACCGCGCCCCGCGTAATCCCGGTCGATCCAGTAACCGATATGCCCCGAACGCATCGAGCCCCACGTGACACCCGCCACCGTCAGCTGTCCGCACAGCGTGCCCTCGTATTCGATGACGAAGGGCAGCATCCGGCCCGCGCTCGCCTCGCTGCGCAGATGCCGGACCATCTGCCGGAACGTGGGGCGGCGGGTGTGCGGGGTGCCGGGGGGCGGGGGCGGGACGGTGGCCTCCCAGGGGCGCAGCCAGTCGCGGTTGCGCTGGTTGATCTCCCGCCAGGCGCGCTGGTCGCGCACGCGGATGGGGCGGAGGGTCACCGGTCCCTCCGCCAGCACCGCGGGCCAGGACGCGCTCAGGGGGCACCGCCGGGGTGTCCGTGCTCGCCCCCACCGCGCGCGTGGTCTCCCCCGTGCACCTGGTCGACCGCGTGCGGCAGCAGCCGTGCGAGCACCGCGAGCCCGTCGCGTACGCCGCCGGACGAGCCCGGGAGGTTGACGATGACGGTACGGTCCGCGACCCCGGCGAGCCCGCGGGACAGCGCGGCGGTGGGCACCTTCCCGTACCCGTACGCCCGGATCGCCTCCGGTACGCCCGGCAGTTGCCGGTCGAGCACCCGGGCGGTCATCTCCGGGGTGCGGTCGGTGGGCGAGACGCCGGTGCCGCCGGTGGTCAGGACGACGTCGTAGCCGGCGGCGACGGCCTCGCGCAGCACCGCTTCCACGGGCTCGCCGTCCGGCACCACCCGCGGGCCGTCGGCGGCGAAGCCCATCTCCGCCAGCCCCGCGACGAGCAGCGGGCCGCCGGTGTCCGCGTAGACTCCCGCCGCCGCGCGGTTGGACACGGTGACCGCCAGGGCCCTCATGACCGGCTCCAGTCGCCGGACTTGCCGCCGGTCTTCGCCTCGACCCGCACGTCCGTGATGACGGCGCCCTTGTCGACGGCCTTCACCATGTCGACCACGGTGAGCGCGGCCACCGACACCGCGGTCAGCGCCTCCATCTCCACCCCCGTACGGTCCGTGGTGCGCACGGTCGCCGCGATCTCCACCGCGTCGTCCGCGACGCCGACGTCGACGGTGACGCCGGACAGGGCGAGGGGGTGGCAGAGCGGGATCAGCTCGGGGGTGCGCTTGGCGCCCATGATGCCGGCGAGCCGGGCCGTGGCCAGCGCGTCGCCCTTCGGCAGGGCCTCCCCGGGCACGGCGCCGCGCAGCAGTTCGACGACGCGCGGCGAGACCAGGACGCGCCCGGAGGCGCGGGCGGTGCGCGCGGTGGCGTCCTTGGCGGAGACGTCGACCATACGGGCGGCGCCGGTGTCGTCGAGGTGGGTCAGGCGGCTGTGCTGGCTCATGGCGTCAGAAGCTCCCGAGGTGAGTTCACGCGGAGCCACCGTACCTCCACGGCCTGCGGTTCGGCTCCGCGCGTTTCCTTCCCGGCGTAGGCTCCCGGCCCGGACTCAGTCGAGGAGTACGACGTCGACGGGCGAGCCCGGCTCGACCTCCGTGGTCTCCTCCGGTACGACGACGAGCGCGTTCGCCCGGGCCAGCGCCGCCACGAGGTGCGACCCGGCGCCGCCCACGGGGGCGACCTCCGCGCCGTCCGGCCCCGCGCCGTCCGGCCCCTCCCCGCCCGTACCGCCGGGCTCGTACCAGCCGCGGAGGAACTGCCGCCGGCCCGCCGGCGACCTCAGCGGCTCGTCGGCGGTGAGCCGGGCCCGCACCACCGGGCGGTGCACCGGCTCCATGCCCAGCAGCCTGCGGATCACGGGCCGGACGAACATCTCGAAGGAGATGTACGCGCTCACCGGGTTGCCGGGGAGGGCGAACAGCGGGGTGCGGTCGGCGCCGATGCGGCCGAACCCCTGCGGCTTGCCCGGCTGCATCGCCAGCCGCCGGAACTCCACGCCGCCGCCGGCCGCGCCGTCCAGCTCGGCCAGCGCCTCCTTCACCACGTCGTACGCGCCGACGCTGACGCCGCCGCTGGTGACCAGCGCGTCCGCGCGGATGAGCTGGTCCTCGACGGTGGCGCGGAGGGTCTCGGCGTCGTCGGCGACGGCGCCCACGCGGTAGGCGATGGCCCCCGCGTCGCGGGCGGCGGCGGTGAGCGCGTAGCTGTTGGAGTCGTGGATACGTCCGGGGGTGAGCTGCTCGCCGGGCGGAACCAGTTCGCTGCCGGTGGAGAGCACGACGACCCGCGGGCGCGGGCGGACCCGCACCGTGCCGCGGCCGATGGCGGCGAGCAGCCCGATCTGGGCCGGGCCGAGCACCGTGCCGGCGCGCAGCACCAGGTCGCCGGCGAGGACGTCGCTGCCGCGGGTGCGTACGTGCCGGCCGGTGCCGGCGGCCGCGTAGATGCGCACCTCGCCGCCGGCGCCGGCGGGCGACTCGCTGTGCGGGCGCATGGCGTCGACCCGGCCGCGGCCCGTGCCGCCGTCGGTCCACTCCACCGGGACGACGGCCTGCGTGCCGGGCGGCAGCGGGGCGCCGGTCATGATGCGGGCGGCCTCGCCGGCGCCGACGTGCGGCAACTCGGTGCCGCCGCCCGCCGGGACGTCGCCGATGACGCGCAGGACGGCGGGGAACTCGTCGCTCGCGCCCTCGACGTCGACGACGCGTACCGCATACCCGTCCATGGAGCTGTTGTCGAAGGGCGGGAGGGCGACGGCGGCGGTGACGTCCTCGACGAGGACGCAGCCCTGGGCGTCGAGCAGCTGCAGCTCCAGCGGCTCCAGCGGGCGGATCTGCCGCAGTATGTCGTCGAGGTGCTCCTCGACGGACCACAGGCCGGCGGACCGGCGCCCCGGCTCCCCGGCGGCGCGCTCCCCGGCCGCGGGCTCCTGCGCAGGGCGCTCCCCAGCCGCGGGCTCCTGCGCGGCGCGCTCCTGCGCCCCGGCAGCGCCCTCACCTGCCGCGGCGGCGGCCTCCCGCTCCCGCTCCGGCTCGCCCGTCTCGGTCGCCCCCTGCACGGCCCCGCTCAATCCGCCATCTCCTCCGCGACGTACTTCCGCAGCCACGCGCGCAGGTCGGCGCCGAGGTCCTCGCGCTCGCACGCGAGGCGGACGATGGCCCGCAGGTAGTCCCCGCGGTCACCGGTGTCGTACCGCCGGCCCTTGAACACCACGCCGTACACCGGGCTCTGCAGCTCCTCGTCCGTCGCGAGCCGCTGCAGCGCGTCGGTGAGCTGGATCTCGTTCCCCCGGCCGGGTTCCGTCGTGCGCAGCACGTCGAAGACCGCGGGGTCGAGGACGTAGCGCCCGATGACGGCGTAGTTGCTGGGCGCGTCGGCGGGGGCGGGCTTCTCGACGAGGTCCGTGACGCGTACGACGTCGCTGTCGGCGGTGGTCTCCACCGCCGCGCAGCCGTAGAGGTGAACCTGCTCCGGGTCGACCTCCATCAGCGCGATGACGCTGCCGCCGTGGTCGGCCCGGGCGCGCACCATGCGGGCCAGCAGCGGGTCGCGCGGGTCGATGAGGTCGTCGCCGAGGAGGACGGCGAACGGCTGGTCGCCGACGTGCTCGGCGGCGCACAGCACCGCGTGGCCCAGGCCGCGCGGGTCGCCCTGGCGGACGTAGTGGATGTTGGCCAGGTCGTTGGACTCGGCGACCTTGGCCAGGCGCCCTTCGTCGCCCTTCTTACGGAGAGCCTCTTCCAGCTCGTGGTTGCGGTCGAAGTGGTCTTCGAGCGGGCGCTTGTTCCGCCCGGTGATCATGAGGACGTCGGAGAGTCCGGCCGAGACGGCCTCCTCGACGACGTACTGGATCGCGGGCTTGTCGACCACGGGCAGCATCTCTTTCGGCGTCGCCTTGGTCGCCGGCAGGAAGCGGGTGCCGAGGCCGGCGGCCGGGATGACAGCCTTGGTGATCCGAGTACGCGAAGAATCCATGTTCAGCACCATAAGGGTAGGTACGGACAAGTGGGCAGCGACCAGGCCAGAAAGGCGGCGTTGCGCCGCACCCTACTCGCGGCGCGGGCCGCCGTGCCGCCGGGTGAGGCGGAGGCGGCGGCGCGCCGGCTGGCCCGGCGGGCGCTGGAGCTGCCGGAACTGGCGGGGGCGCGGACGGTGGCGGCGTACGTGTCGGTGGGCCGCGAGCCGGGGACGCGGGAGCTGCTGGCGGAGCTGTGGGCGCGCGGGACGGCGGTGCTGCTGCCGGTGCTGCTGGCGGACGGCGACCTGGACTGGGCGGAGTACGGCGGCCCGGACGCGCTGCGGGCCGCCGGGCGCGGGCTGCTGGAGCCGGCCGGGCCGCGGCTGGGGCCGGCGGCGGTGCGGGCGGCGGAGACGGTGCTGCTGCCGGGGCTCGCGGTGGACGGCCGGGGGATGCGGCTGGGGCGCGGCGGCGGGTCGTACGACCGGGTGCTGGCGCGGCTGGCGGAGCCGGCAGAGCCGACGGGCGCAGCAGCAAAGCCGGCGGAGGCGGCCGGGCCCGCGGGCGGCGGCGGGATCGGTGACGGGGACGGTGACCGCGGCACGGCCGGTGCCGGTGCCGGCGGGGGTGCCGCTCTCGTCGTGCTCCTCTACGACGGCGAGGTGCTCGACCACGTACCCGCCGAGCCGCACGACCGCCCCGTGACCGCCGCGGTCACGCCCTCCGCGGTGTACCGCTTCCGGCCGCCGCAGCCGTAGCCGGCGGTCCGGGTCCCCCGCCCGTGCGGTCCCGTACGTCCGTCCGTACGGGTGCGGCTCACGGCGACAGCGTCATCGTGTCCTCCGCGGCCTCCTCCACCGCCTTGTCCGTGAACGGCCACTCGTACAGCTCGCCCTTCGCCCACGCCGTCGTCTGGTCCGTGTAGTGCGGGTGGAAGGCGTGTCCCGAGGCGCCGGAGAGGTTGACCCAGCCGGAGCCGTCGAGGTCCGCCAGGTCCACCACCATCCGCATGGACGGCACCCACAGCACGTCGTATCCGCCCGCCGCGTTCCAGCCGGTGGCGTTGACGGCGGCCTCGCCGCCGCTGAGGTTCCACGGGCCGCGGTTGAGCAGCCACCGCACGATCCCGGGGCCGTCGGTGCCCAGCGTCTGGTTGCGCAGCATCAGTTGGTGCAGCCGGCCCCAGGACCAGGTGTGGATGTCCTTGCCCAGCTCGGCGGTCAGCTCCCAGCGGGCGTCGTTCATGGCGTGTTCGAAGAGTTCGTCGCGGTTCTCGTCGAGGGGCTTGCCGTCGCTGTCGGTGGTCTGCCACCAGCTGTTGTCCTCGTCCTTGAGGATGCTCCGTACGACCTCGAACCACCGGTCCCCGCCGTCCGGCTGGGCGGCGTCCGCGTCGCGCTCGCCGCATTCGCGCACGGTGGCCGGGCCGTCCGGGTCGGCCGCCGGGTTGGCGGGGGGCACCCGCAGGCACTCGCCGTCCGGGCGCAGTTCCTTGGGCATCTTGTCGCCGAAGGCGAGCTTGAGGATGTTGCGCCAGACCGCGTTGAAGTACGCGGCGGCGGAGGAGTCGGTGTCCTGGCTGTAGTTCCAGTCCTTCAGCAGGTCCTGGGCCTCGCGCACCATCGGGTCGTCGATCTCGATCTTCAGCAGCAGCGGGGTGAGCAGCTCGGCGATCTCGCTGTGGTTGTCGAGCTGCATCGTGCGCATGTCGTCCGGGGAGATCTTCCCGCCGTCCTGGATCTTCTCTTCTATGAGGTCGGCGATGCGCTGGCTGCGGGTGCCGTAGCCGGGGTCGGTGGTGAGCAGGTAGGGGTAGTCGTTCTCGTTGACGACCGCCTGGTTGGCGGTGACGACGTAGCCGCGCTCGGGGTTCAGCTCCCAGGGCAGCGCGTCGAAGGGGATGTAGCCGTCCCAGGCGTACGCCGGGTTCCAGCCGGGCGCCGGCAGGCTGCCGTCGCCGCTGCCGCGCCGCGGGATCTTGCCGGGCGCCTGGTAGCCGATGTTCCCCTCCCTGTCGGCGTAGACGAGGTTCTGCGAGGGCACGGCGAAGTCCCGGGCCGCGTCGCGGAACTCCTCGAAGTCGCCGGCCTTGTTGATGCCGAAGACGGCGTCCATGGTGCTGGACGGGTCGAGTGCGGTCCAGCGCAGCGAGACGGCGTAGCCATCGCCGCGGTCGGGCGCGGAGTTGCCGACGGGGGCCTCCTTGCCGACCTCGGCCAGCTCGTCGCTGCGGTCGGAGATCACGGGCCCGTTGCGCGTGGTGCGTACGGTGATGCGCTTGTCCTTGCCGTCCGCGACCTTGATCAGCTCTTCGCGGACGCCGAACTCGCGCGTCTTGCCGTCATACAGATAACCGTCGTCCTCGACCTTCTCCAGATACAGGTCGGCGACGTCGGCGCCGAGGTTGGTCAGCCCCCAGGAGATGTCGTCGTTGTGGCCTATGACGATCCCGGGCATGCCGGAGAAGGAGAAGCCGCTGACCTCGTACGGGCAGTCGTCGCTGACCCTGGTGCACTGCAGGCCCATCTGGTACCAGACGGACGGCAGCTGCGCGGCCAGGTGCGGGTCGTTGGCGAGCAGGGGTTTCCCGGTGGTGGTCAGGTCGCCGGAGACCACCCAGGAGTTGGAGCCGATGCCGCTGCCGCTGGGGCCGAGGAGGGCGGGCACGTCGTCCATGGTCTTCGCCAGCGCGCCCATCTGGCTGCTGAGGCCCTGCGTGGCGGCGCCGAACGTGCTCTGGGCGCCCTCCGGGTCGTAGCCGTCCTCGGTGGCGCTGCCGCCCGCCACGACGGGCTCGTTGCGCTTGTACGGGTACGGCGGGTAGAGGTCGGCGATCTCGCCCTCGTCGAAGCGCTGGGAGAGCAGCGAGCGGTCGATCTCGTCCTCGACGTTGGCCCGCAGGTCCCACGCCATCGCCTTCAGCCAGGCGACGGAGTCGACGGGGGTCCACTTCTCCGGCTCGTAGTCGTTGACGAACCCCAGGGCGGCGTACTCCACGGACAGGCCGGAGCCGCTGTGGTCCGCGAGGTAGGCGTTGACCCCGTCGGCGTAGGCCCGCAGGTACTTCTTCGTCTCCGCCGAGAGCTTGTCCTCGTACTCCTTCTGCGCCACCTCCCGCCACCCCAGTGTGCGCAGGAACTCGTCGGTCTCGACCTGATCCTCGCCGAACATCTCCGACAGCCGGCCCGACGTCATGTGCCGGCGGACGTCCATCTCCCAGAAGCGGTCCTGCGCGTGCACGAAGCCCTGCGCCCGGAAGAGGTCCTCGGCGGTGTCCCCGTAGAGCGTCGGCACGCCCCGGGCGTCGCGCTTGACCGTGACCGGCGAGGCCAGGCCAGGCAGCTTGAGCGACCCGGTGGTCTGCGGAAAGGAGTCGCGCACCGTGCTGACGGTCCAGAACGCGGCCGCGCCCAGGCCCAGCACGAGCGCGGTGGCGAGACCGATCGCGACGAAGATGAGGCGGCGCCGCCTCTTGCCTGCCGCACGGCCGTTCTCGTTGACGGGCATGCCTGTCCTTCTGGAGCCAGGTGAGCACTTGCTGGAGCAACCTTAGGCGCCCGGCCGGCGGGCATCGTACGGCCCCTGGACAGTCCCCGGAACAGCGGGCGCGGGGACACTCAGGGTAAATTCTCCGTCAAGCACGCAAAGGCGAGGGGGAGAACGCTGTCAGTCGAAGACCTCAACAAGCTCGCGCTCGTCGCCGCCCTGGTTCTCCTGGTCGCCGTCGCGGCGGTCCGGCTCGCGTCCCGCACCGGCCTGCCCAGCCTCCTGCTGTACATGGGCATCGGCGTCCTCGTCGGCGAGGACGGACTGTTCGGCTACGACTTCGACGACGTGGAGCTGACCCAGGTCTTCGGCTACGCGGCCCTCGCGCTGATCCTCGCGGAGGGCGGCCTCGGCACGAAGTGGCGTGAGATCAGACCGGCGCTGCCGGCCGCCGCCGTGCTGTCCACCGTGGGCGTCGCGGCGAGCGTCGGCGTGACGGCGGCCGGCGCGCACTACCTCGCCGGTCTGGAGTGGAAGCAGGCGCTCATCATGGGCGCCGTCGTCTCCTCCACGGATGCCGCGGCGGTGTTCTCTGTACTGAGAAGGGTGCCGCTGCCCAAGCGGGTCACGGGCGTGATGGAGGCCGAGTCCGGGTTCAACGACGCGCCCGTGGTCATCCTGGTCGTCGCCTTCTCCACCTCGGGCGACGTGTCCAGCTGGTACGTCCTTCTCGGCGAGATCCTGCTGCAGCTGGCCATCGGGGCGGCGCTGGGGCTGGCGATCGGCTGGCTGGGCTCCTTCGCGCTGCGGCACGTGGCGCTGCCGGCCTCCGGCCTGTACCCGATCGCGGTGATGGCCCTCGCCATGGTGGCGTACGCCGTCGCCGCGCTGGCGCACGGCAGCGGCTTCCTGGCCGTCTACCTGGCGGCGATGGTTCTGGGGAACGCGAAGCTGCCGCACTGGTCGGCCACCCGCGGCTTCGCCGACGGGGTCGGGTGGCTGGCCCAGATCGGGATGTTCGTGCTGCTCGGGCTGCTGGTGACGCCGCACGAGCTGGGCGACGACATCCTGCCGGCGGTGGTCATCGGACTGGTGCTGACGACGGTGGCGCGGCCGGTGTCGGTGATCGTGAGCCTGCTGCCGTTCCGCATCCCGTGGCGGGAACAGGCGCTGATGTCGTGGGCGGGCCTGCGCGGCGCGGTGCCGATCGTCCTGGCGACGATCCCGATGGTGAACGACGTCCCCGGTTCCGAACGCGTGTTCAGCATCGTGTTCGTGCTCGTCATCGTCTACACGGTGGTGCAGGGGCCGACGCTGCCGCTGGTGGCGCGGTGGCTGCGCCTCGGGGAGAAGGACGCGGCGTACGACCTGGGCATCGAGTCGGCGCCGCTGGAGCGGCTGCGGGGGCACCTGCTGTCGCTGTCGGTGCCGGAGCGGTCGCGGATGCACGGGGTGGAGGTCGGCGAGCTGAGGCTGCCGCCGGGGGCGGCGGTGACGCTGGTGGTGCGGGACGGGGCGAGCTTCGTGCCGTCGCCGACGGACGCCCTGCGGCGGGGGGACGACCTGCTGGTGGTGGCCACGGACGAGGTGCGGGACGCGGCGGAGCAGCGGCTGCGGGACGTGGGGCGGGGCGGCAAGCTGGCGCGGTGGCTGGGCGGGAACGAGGAGCGGCGGGAGGGGTAGGCGGCGGCGGTACGCGGAGGCGGTACACGGCGGCATTGGGTATCGTCGGGGAGGCATTCGTACGATCAGTTGACTCTGTCTGATGCAGGGCCGGCGCCCCCGAGGGTGCGCACAGCGGACGGCCCTCGGTGCGCGGCGCACTACCAGGCAGCAGGAAGGACCGGGCCGTGTCGCGCCCGCCCCAGCCTTCGGCTTCTTCTTCGCCTTCTTCGCCTTCTTCGCCTTCTTCCTCGTATTCATCTTCTTCGTCTTCTTCTGAGTTGCCCTCCGGTGGGCCGGTGGAGCCGGCCCCGCGGCCGGGCTACCGGCAGCTGTTGCGGACGCCGGGCGCCCGGAGCTTCGTCCTCCCCGGCTTCGCCGCGCGGCAGCCGTTCGCCATGCTCACCATGAGCATCGTGCTGCTGGTGGAGCACACGTCGGGCTCGTACACGCTGGCCGGCACGGTGGCCGCCGCGGCCGGCCTGTCCATGGCGTTCTTCGCGCCGGTCAGCGGCACGCTCGCGGACCGCCACGGGCAGCCCGCCGTGCTGGTGCCGAGCGTGGTGCTGCACGCCGCCTCGGTGGCGCTGCTCAGCGTGCTCGCGCTGGCGGGCGCACCGGGGTGGGCGCTGGTGGCGGCGGCCGTGCCGACCGGCGCCTCCATACCGCAGGTCGGGCCGATGGTGCGGGCCCGCTGGTCGCACCTGTTCGCCGCCGGACCGGACCCGCGCACGCCACTGCAGCACACGGCGACGGCGTTCGAGTCGGTGACCGACGAGTTCACGTTCGTCGTCGGGCCGGTGCTCGCCGCGGCGCTGTGCACGGGCGTGCATCCGGCGGCCGGGCTGGTGGCCGAGGGGGCGCTGACGCTGGCCGGCGGACTGCTGTTCGCCGCGCAGCGGCGGACGGCGCCGCCGGTGGGGCGCGGGGGGCGTGCAGGGCGCGGAGGGCGTGGCGGGCGCGCGGGTCGTACGGGCGCGTACCGGGGGCGGCGGGCCTCGGCGCTGCGGGCGCCGGCGCTGCCGGTGCTGGTCGCGGCGTTCTTCGGGGTCGGTGCGGTCTTCGGCGGCATGCAGGTGTCGCTGACGGCGTTCAGCGAGTCGATCGGCCGCCCCGGGCTGAGCGGGATCCTGTACGGGGTCTTCGCCGCCGGCAACATGCTCGCCGGCGTGGCCATCGGCATGGTCCACTGGCGCGGCCCGGCGCAGCGGCGGCTGCTCGTCGCGTACCCGCTGCTGGTCGTCACCGCCTCCGGGCTGTGGGCGGTCGCGGGCCTGGAGTCCGCCGCGGCGCTCGGCGGCCTCGGCCTCGCGGTCGGGGTGTGCATCGCGCCCGCGCTGATCACGGGCTTCACGCTGGCGGACGCGCTGGTCCCGAGGGAGGCGCGCACGGAGGCGTTCACGTGGCTGACGGGCGCCGTCGCGCTGGGGCAGGCCGCCGCGACCACGGCGGCCGGCCGGCTGGTCGACGGCCCGGGGGCGAGCGCCGGGTTCCTCGTACCGCTGGCGGCCACCGCGCTCGCGTGCGCCACACTGCTGCTGCTCCGGCGCCGACTGCGTCCCGCGGAGAGCCACGGAACGATCACGTTCCGTGGTGTCGGCCGCCCGGTACCCGCCTCGGTGGACTGACGGGCGGGAATGCTGCATGATGAAGCGTCGTTAGCACTCAACAGTTGAGAGTGCCAGGAGGAAGCACGTGCCGACCTACCAGTACCAGTGCACCGAGTGCGGCGAGGGCCTCGAAGCGGTGCAGAAGTTCACCGACGATGCCCTGACGGTGTGCCCCGCCTGCCAGGGGCGGCTCCGCAAGGTGTTCTCCGCGGTCGGCGTCGTCTTCAAGGGCTCCGGGTTCTACCGGACGGACAGCCGCAGCGGATCGGGCTCGAGCGGATCCGGGTCGGGCTCGGGCTCGGGCTCGGGCTCGGGCGAGAAGAAGGGTTCGGAGTCGTCGACTTCGTCGTCTTCTTCCTCCTCCTCGGACTCCTCGTCTTCCTCCTCCTCGTCTTCTTCGGATTCGTCTTCTTCGTCGTCTTCGGCTTCGTCGTCGTCCAAGTCGTCCAAGTCCTCCAGCGGTACGTCCGCCGCCTGAAGGCGCCGGGCCGGCTCCGGCTATCGTGACGGGCATGGCTGAGGCAGTGACAGAGCAGGCAGAGATCGGCGTCATCGGCGGGTCCGGGTTCTACTCGTTCCTTGAGGACGTCACGGAGATCGCCGTCGAGACACCGTACGGACCGCCGAGCGACTCGCTGTTCCTCGGTGAGATCGCGGGGCGCCGTGTGGCGTTCCTGCCCCGGCACGGCCGCAAGCACCACCTGCCGCCGCACCGGATCAACTACCGGGCCAACCTGTGGGCGTTGCGCTCCCTGGGCGTACGGCAGGTGCTGGGGCCGTGCGCCGTGGGCGGGCTGCAGCCGGAGCACGGGCCGGGCACCCTGCTCGTACCGGATCAGCTCGTGGACCGTACGAAGGCGCGCACGCAGACGTATTACGACGGCGTGCAGCTGCCCGACGGCGCCACGCCGAACGTCGTGCACGTGAGCCTCGCCGACCCGTACTGCCCGACGGGGCGGGGGGCCGCGCTGAAGGCTGCGCACGAGAGCGGCTGGGAGGCGGTCGACGGGGGGACGCTCGTCGTCGTCGAGGGGCCGCGGTTCTCCACGCGGGCCGAGTCGCTGTGGCACCGGGCGCAGGGGTGGGCCGTGGTCGGGATGACCGGGCACCCGGAGGCGGTGCTGGCACGCGAGCTGGAGCTTTGCTACACGTCGATGACGCTGGTGACGGACCTCGACGCGGGTGCCGAGACCGGCGAGGGCGTCTCCCACGAGGAGGTGCTTGAGGTCTTCGCGGCGAACGTGGGGCGGCTGCGGGACGTGCTGTTCGACGCGGTGGGGCGGCTGCCCGCGACGGCGGACCGGGACTGCTTGTGCGCGGGGGCGCTGGCGGGTATGGACCCGGGGTTCGAGCTGCCGTAGGGGGCGGGCCCCTTGCCCCCTTGCCCCCTTGCCCCCTTGCCGCCTTGCCCCTGTGACCGCTTGGCTCTTTGGCCCGGGCGGGTCCGGGGCTGCCCCCTGCCCCGGGTGAGCGCGGGGCGACGGCGTTGCCCACAACCGGGGAGTTATCCACAGGCTGGAGCGGGGCGGGCGGAGATCGGGCAGAGTCGGGGGCGTCACGGAACGCAACCGACTCGTCACGTGGGTGGTGACCGCCATGTCTGCCCTGGCCCGCTCTCTTCCCGGCCCCTCTCCGGCCCCCTCCTCCGACTCCCCTTCCCTGTCCCCGTCCCTCTCCCCCTCCCTGTCCCGCGCATCCGGCCCGAATACGGGCCCGGGCACCGGCTTTCGATACGGCGAGGGCGCCGCCGGGGGCGGCGGCCCGGCCGCGGCGGTGCCGCCCGGCGGGGGCGGATCCCCGGCGGGACCGGTGCCGTTGCCGCGCGGGGCGCCGCCGCCGCGCGGGGTGCCGGAGTTCGAGCCGCTGCGCCCGGCGCGCGGCGCCCGGCTGCGGCGGGCGGTGGCGGGCCACCGCCGGCTGCTGGCCGCCGTGCTCGCCATGGCCGCGGCCGGGCTGGCCGCCGCGCCGCGCAGCGACGCGGAGAGCCCGCCGTCCGTTGCCGCGCCGGACGGCTCCGCGCCCGGTGCCCACGGCGACGCTCGCGGGGCGTCCGCCGGACCGCGGGGCGCGGACGGCAGCGCGGAGGCCGGGGACGGGGAGGTGCTGGCGCCGGTGCGGATCGCGGACGCCGGGGTGGTCGGGCTGCTGGAGCCGGGCGACGTGGTGGACGTGCTGGCCGCGGGCGGAGAGGACGGCACCCCGGCGCGGACCGTGGCCCGGGCGGCCCGTGTGGCGGAGATCCCGGGAACGGCGGACCCGCCGGATGCGGAATCGGGGGCGGAATCAGGGGCGGACGAGCCGGGGGCTGCGGAGACGGAGGGGACGACCGGGGCCGCGGAGTCGGCGGCGGGCCCGGACGCGTCGGCAGCCCCGGACGCTCCGGTGGTTCCGGAGGGACGGTCGCCGTGGGGCGCACCGGAACCGACGGGGTGGGACGACGGGACGCTGGTGGTGCTGTCCGTGCCGCGGGCAACGGCCGCGGCGCTCGCCGGCGCTGCGGCCGAACGAGGGCTGGCGGTGACGTTCCGATGACGACACCTGCGCGGACCGTCACCGGCCCGAGTGGAAGGATTGGACAATCCTTCCGTATCTCTGCCATACCTTGCCGGGTCGGCCGACCCGTCGAGAACGAAGTGAGGAAAGGCATTGAGCACGCAGGGCGCCGGGAGCACCTCGGACAATCAGGGCGTCATCGCCGGGTTCAAGCAGTTCCTGATGCGCGGGAACGTGATGGAACTCGCGGTCGCCGTCGTCATCGGCGCCGCGTTCACGAACATCGTGAACGCGGTGGTGAAGGGGGTCATCAACCCCGTCGTCGGCCTCTTCGGCTCGAAGAACCTCGACAAGTACCACTCGTGCTTCAGCGATGTCTGCACGACCAGCCCGGAGGGCGAGGTCACCGAGGGCGTCGCGATCCTCTGGGGCCCGGTGCTCAGCGCCACGCTGACGTTCGTGATGACCGCCGCCGTCGTGTACTTCGCGATGGTCCTGCCGATGAACAGGCTCAGGGAACGGCAGGCGGCGAAGGCGCCGGTGGAGGAGACGCCCGCGGAGGTCACGGAGGTCGAGCTGCTGACGCAGATCCGCGACGAGCTGGTGGCCCGCCGGAACGGCTCCGCCCCGAGCACCGACTCCGGGACGTTGCCGACGCAGAGGTAGCGGCGCCGCCCGAGCCGGACGCTTGGGCTGGCGGGGACGGCGTGCTGGTCGCCCAGTGCAGCACGGTCAGGTGCCCGGGGTGGCTGCCCTCGACCTGCCGGATATGGACGAGGGCTGTCGGGCGACGGGAGGGGGCGCGGCGGCGCCGGGTCCGGGCTGGGTCAGAGGTGGTGCGGCGGCTTCTCGTCGAGGAAGCGGGCCAGGTCGGCTGCGCTCCCCTCGGCGGTGGGCCGCTCCCCCCAGCCCTCGTCGGTGTCGTCCCGGCTCTGCCGCGTCAGCGGGTCCTCGAAGACCAGGGGGTTCTCCGGCTCGGTGCTCATACGCCCAGGGTACGCGGCCGCGCCGCGCGGACACCGGGACGACGGGGTCGCGGAGCCGGCGGTGTCGGCCGCGGGGCCGGTGCCAGGGGCTGCCCGTTAGGGTGCGTCGCATGGGCGTGGACGGGATCACGGACGTGGCGGGGGTGCGCGTCGGGCACGCGTCGCGGACCGGGGACGGGTGGCTGACCGGGACGACGGTGGTGCTCGCCCCGGAGGGCGGCGCCGTCGCCTCCGTGGACGTACGCGGCGGCGGGCCGGGCACGCGGGAGACCGACGCCCTCGACCCCCGCAACCTCGTCCAGCGGGTGGAGGCCGTGGTGCTGACGGGCGGCAGCGCGTACGGGCTGGCGGCCGCGTCCGGCGTACTGGCCTGGCTGGAGGAGCAGGGCCGCGGCTTCCGGGTGGGTCCCGACCCGGCGCAGGTGGTCCCGGTGGTGCCGGCGGCGGCGCTGTTCGACCTGGGCCGCGGCGGTGACTTCCGGGCCCGGCCCGACGACGCCATGGGCGTCGAGGCCGCCGCCGCGGCGGCGGCCTCGACGCCCGGCGCCCCGGTCGCGCAGGGCAACGTCGGCGCGGGCACGGGCGCGGTGTGCGGGGCGATGAAGGGCGGGGTCGGCACAGCAAGCACCGTGCTGCCGTCCGGCACCACGGTTGCCGCGCTGGCGGTCGTCAACGCGGCCGGCTCCGGCGTCGACCCGGCCACGGGCGCGCTGTACGCCGAGCTGCTCGACGGCGGCCGCGTCGGGGACGGCGGGGACGGCCACCGCAGCGGCGGAGGCGACGGCGACCGCGGCGTCCGCGACCGCGGCGGTGTCGGAGACGGCGATGGCGATGGCGCCGGCGGTGCTGCGGACGGGGCGGCGAAGCCCGATGGGGCAAGGGGTGGGGATGGGGGGCGGGGGGTCCCCCCGGGGGTCTCCTCGCCGGAGGACGGGCCGGCGGCCAGGCCGGAGGGCGGGGCCGGGGTTCGGGTGCGGGGCTTTCCCGAGCCGGAGGTGCACGCGGCCGCGGTGCGGCGGCTGGCGGAGGCCCGGGAGGAGACCGCGCGGCGGTTCGCCGCGTCGGCCCGGCCGCCGCTGAACACCACGCTGGCGGTCGTCGCCACGGACGCCGCCCTCGGCAAGGCGCAGGCGCAGAAGATGGCCGGCGCCGCGCACGACGGCCTGGCCCGGGCCGTACGCCCCGCGCACCTGCTCTCCGACGGCGACACCGTCTTCGCGCTGGCCACCGGCGCCCGTCCGCTGCTGCCCGCGGACGCCGTCGCCGCCGACCCGGCGTTCGCGGTGCACCAGGAGGCCGGCGCCCTCAACGAGGTCTTCGCGGCCGGGGCGGACGTCCTGACCCGGGCCGTGGCCAGGGCGCTGCGCGCCGCCGAGGGCGTCGACGGCCCCGGCGGCGTCTTCCCGTCGTACACCGACCTCTACGGCCCCGCCGCTGCCCGGGTGCCGCGGGACTAGGTCCTGTCCGGCAAGTCAGGTCAGGTCGGAGCCTGCCAACGGTGATGTCGGTTTCGGGGAAACGCGCACCGGACGAGGTTTCATTGCGGCGCTGACCTGGCGCCTTCCCCTACGCTGAGAGCAATCCCGGGCCCCGTCAAGGTTCCGCCGTCGGCCCGCTTGCGACGATTTCGCGTGCCGGGAGCCGTCTGTACAGGGACGGCACACGAGGGGAGGCTGCACATGCGCAAGCTCGTTGTCACCGAGAACATCACGCTCGACGGTGTGATCGACATGACCGGCGGATGGTTCGACCCGCTGAACCAGGACGTCGACCAGTCCGACATCACCGCGGCGACCACCGAACACAGGGAGGCCGCCGACGCGTTGCTCGTCGGCCGCAACACGTTCGAGGCGTTCCGCGGCTTCTGGCCCGGCCAGAAGGACGACCACACGGGCGTGTCCGACTACCTCAACGCCGTGGACAAGTACGTCGTCTCCCGCACCCTGGACGACCCCGCCTGGGAGAACTCCACCGTGCTCCGCGGCCCGCTGGCCGACGAGGTGCGCGCGCTCAAGGCGGCGCCGGGCCGCGACATCGTGGCGACCGGCAGCGTGCGGCTCGTGCACGAGCTGATCGCCGAGGGGCTGGTTGATGAATACCGCCTGTTCATGTTCCCCGTCGTCGTCGGCCGGGGCGCGCGGCTCTTCGAGTCCGTCGACATGCGGCTGGAGCTGCTGGAAACGCGCCGCTTCACCTCGGGCGCGGTGCTGCTGCGCTACGCGGCCGGGAGCGCCCGCTGACGGTGCCGGCCGCCCACCCGTCGGCTCACCAGATATCGAGATATCGTGAGGTGTCGGGGTGTCTGGCGAGAGGGGCGGCTCATGACCGGAGCGGCGGGCTCGGGTGCGGGTGATCTCATCGAGGTGTTCAAGGCCCTCGGCAACCCCGCCCGGTTGCAGATCATGCAGTGGCTGAAGGATCCCGAGGCGCACTTCGGCGAGTACGAGCCGATCGCGGACCGCCGGTCGGTCGGGGTGTGCGTCACGCACATCCAGGCGAAGTCGGGGCTCGCCCAGTCGACCGTCTCCAGCTACATGAGCACGCTGGAACGGGCGGGACTCGTGCATCCCACCCGGGTGGGCAAGTGGACCCACTATCGGCGCGATGACCGGCGGCTGGCGCAGGTGGCACGGGCGATCGACACCACCATCTAATTGACGAATCGCGATACGTCGATACGATCTCCTCATGTCGACCTTCGCTGCCGCCCCCACCGCTCTGATCGTCCACGCCCACCCCGAGCCCCACTCGTTCAGCACCGCCCAGATGACCACCGCGGCCCGGACCCTGCGCGCCGCCGGGTACCGCGTCGACGTCCTGGACCTCTACTCCGAGGCGTGGGCCCCGGCCCTCACCCGCGAGGAGTTCGCACCGGTGGCGGGAGGCCACTTCAAGCCGCAGGCCGAACAGATGCGCGCGGTCAGGGACGGGACGCTCGACGCGGGCGTCAAGGCCCACCTCGACCGGCTGCTCGCCGCCGATCTGCTCGTGCTGTCGTTCCCGATGTGGTGGTTCTCGCTGCCCGCCGTCCTCAAGGGATGGGTGGACCGGGTCTTCGTGATGGGCGCGGTCTTCGGCGGGGACCACGGGCTCTTCGACGAGGCGGCGCTCGCCGGGAAGCGCGCGATGCTGCTGTTCACGACCGGCGGGCCGAGTGAGTCGTTCCGGCCCGACGGCGCCTTCGGCCCGATGGACGACTTCCTGTTCCACATCCACCGCGGGATGCTGGAGTTCGTCGGCTTCCGGGTCCTCGACCCCGTGGTCACCTACGGACCGGCCCGCATGACGGACCCGGAACGAGCGGCGGCGCTGGACGCGGTCGGCGAGTCCGTCGCGCTCATCGCCGCGGATCTCCAGACCGCCGCTCGCTGACCCCGCCCCCCGGACCCCGCCCCGGCTCCTACGGCATCGCCAGCGGTGTGCCCGCCTGGATCCGGGTGAGGTCGATCCGGGTGACCAGCCCGTCCCGGGTGGTGATGTCGACGACGGCGAGCGCGTGGCCGCCGGGGGCTATGACGTGGGCCGGCCGGCCGCCGACGAGCATCCGGGTGGTGGCCAGGATCCGGTCGGTGAAGTACCTCGTCTCCCCCGCCACCGCGGCGGCGCCGGTGACGACGGTCGGCGCGCCGGGCGGCAGGAGCGCGGGGTCGGCGGTGCGTACGCAGTCGTCGGCCATCAGGGCGAGCAGCCGGTCGACGTCACCGCCGGCGGCCGCGTCGAGGAACACGTCCACGACGGCCGGGTCCCCGGCGCCCGCCGGCGGCGGCTCGGCGCCGCCGATGCGGCGGCGGGCCCGGCTGGCGTGCTTCTTGGCGTTGACCTCGCTGGTGCCGAGGATCTCCGCCACCTCCCGGAACGGCATGGCGAACAGGTCGTGCAGGACGTAGGCGACGCGCTGCGGCGGGGTGAGGCGGTCGAGGACGACCAGCAGCGCCCGGGAGACCTGCTCGCGGCGCAGGCAGTGCTCGTCCGCGGCGACCTCCGCGTCCGGGATCATGTCCGCGAGCAGCGGTTCCTCGCGGCGGCGGCGCCGCAGGCGCAGGTGGTCGAGGCAGACCCGGGTGAGCACGGTCGTCAGCCACGCGGCCGGGTTGCGCACGTCGCCGGTGTCGGCGGTCGAGGCCCTGATCCAGGTGGTCTGCACGGCGTCCTCGGCGTCGTGCGTGGAGCCGAGCAGCCGGAACGCCACGGCTGTCAGCTGCGGCCGGGCCGCTTCGAACTCCGCTTCCGCAACCGCTACCACCGGGTGTCACCTCTCCACGGCCTGGGACGTCGGGACGGACGAGACCACCGATCTCGTGTTCCGCAAGCCGACCACCCGAGGAATCGACCCACCCATGAGCGTACAGACCGTCTGGTTCCGGACGACGCGGCGGGAGCGCCCCGCGGCCGCCGGGGGAATCCACGCCTGCGCGGGGCCGCCGCGGGCCCGCGCCGTGCCCGGGAGGTGTCACGTATGAGGGGCGCGCTGTTCACCGCCGTGATCGTGTGCATCGCGGCGAACACGTTCATCGCCGTCGCCGACTACGCCCGGGCGGGGTTCGTGCTGAAGAACTCCGCGGAGGTGCGTACACCCGAGGGCGCGCTGCCCTACCTGGCGACCCTGAAGCTGGCCGGCGCCGCCGGGCTCGCCGTGGGGCTGGCGGCGGTGCCGTGGCTCGGCGTCGCCGCGGGCGCCGGCCTGGTCCTGTTCTTCGTCGGCGCGGTCGGCGCGCACCTCCGGGCGCGCGTCTTCTCCAACATCGCCTTCCCGGGCCTGTACCTGGTCCTCGCGCTGGCGTCCGCCGCCTACATGATCGACGACGTGGCCGGATCCTGACCCGACGTGCCCCCGTCCCGCCCCGTCGCGCCCCCGCCCCCGCCCCCGTACGCATGCGGAAGCCCCCGGTGCCGGGGGGAGACACCGGGGGCGGCTTGAGGGGGCGGGCGGGCCGCCGCGTTACGCGGCGGCGTCGAAGCCCGTGTCGCGGGCGAGCTTCTTCAGCTCGACCAGCGCGTGCTTCTCGATCTGCCTGATCCGCTCGCGGGTCAGGCCGTGCTGCTTGCCGACCTCGGTCAGCGTGCGCTCGCGGCCGTCCTCGATGCCGTACCGCGCCTTGATGATCGACGCCGTGCGCGGCTCCAGTCGGCCGATGAGGTCTTCCAGCTCCTCGCGGCGCATCATGACCAGCACCGAGTCCTCCGGCGAGTCGGCGCCGGTGTCCTCCAGCAGGTCGCCGAACTGGGTCTCGCCCTCGTCGTCCACCGACATGTTGAGGCTGACCGGGTCGCGGGCCCAGTCGAGGACGTCCGTCACGCGCTCGGGCGTCGAGCCCAGCTCGGCGGCGACCTCGGCGGGCTCCGGCTCGCGGCCGTGCTCGCGGTTGAACTCCCGCTGCACGCGCCGGATGCGGCCCAGCTCCTCGACGAGGTGGACGGGCAGCCGGATCGTGCGGGACTGGTCGGCGATGGAACGGGTGATGGCCTGGCGGATCCACCACGTGGCGTACGTGGAGAACTTGAAGCCCTTCTTGTAGTCGAACTTCTCGACGGCGCGCACCAGGCCGGCGTTCCCCTCCTGGATGAGGTCGAGGAGCGGCAGGCCGCTGCGCGGGTAGCGGCGGGCGACGGCGACGACGAGGCGCAGGTTCGAGCGGATGAAGAGGTCCTTGGCGCGTTCGCCCTGGGCCACGATCGCTTCGAGCTCCTCCCGGGTCGCGGATGCGCTCGGCGCGTCCGCCGCCTCGGGCTTCGCCTCGCCGGCGAGCAGCTTCCCGGCGTAGACGCCGGCCTCGATGTCCAGGGAGAGCTCGACTTCCTTCGCGGCGTCCAGCAGCGGCGTCCGCGCGATCTCGTCGAGGTACATCCCGACGAGGTCGCGGTCGGCGATCTCGCCGCTCCGAGCGCGAGCGCCGCGGGCGCTGCTTGCCGAGCCGGCCGGGGTCTCGGCCTGGCGGCGGGCGACGGCACGGGTTGCCATGCGTGCTCCCTTACGAGTGGGTTCTCCTGGTGGTCCGGCACCTACCGGGTGCCCGTTCCACCCTGTCCAACGTGGGGAATCCGGACAGAATTCCCCACGGGTACGCACATTTTCGTGATCTTGCAGTACCCTGCCCGCCTGCAGCCCGCCTCCGCCGCTCGTACGGGGCCGGAGGGACTCCTGGTCAGGCCCGGCGGCCGGAGGCCGGCGCGGCTCTGCGCCGGTGCCGGCCGCCGCGGTTTCGTGAGATGTCCGTCACATCCGACATCGAGGCCTTCCCCCCTGGGCATCGCCGTCCTGGCCCGCCCTGCCCTGGGGAAGACGGTGTGCGCGGACTTCTGGTTGCTCCCGCGGCCGGAAAGTGCGGGTCGTGTCCCGGGGGCCGCGCCTCGGTCCGGAGACCTAGGAGGGCCCCGCGGGGGTCTAGGACCCGCGCCCGTTACGGACCGGGCGGCGGCGGCCTAGCGTCGCCGGCATGGATACGAGCCGTGAGGACGCAGGTACGGAGACCGGCCCGGGCGGCAGCACCCGCGGCGCTGACGCGAGCGGGGTGCTCGACGAGGCCCTGGAGCGGCTGCACGCCGCCGGGCCCGAGCGGATGGGCTGGCTGACCAACCACGGGCCGATGGCCGTCGAGGCCCTGGTGCACGGCGACCGGGCCGCGACCGTGCACCGCTGGCTGGACCGCTACCGCCACAAGCTGGAGGACATGCCGCCGGAGGCCCGGCCCATCGACCCCGCCGCCTGGCACGAGGCGCTCGGCGACCCGGCGCGGCTGGGCGACTGGCCGGCGTACTTCGCCCGGGAACTCGACGCCCGCCCGTGGCGCGAGGTGCTGGCCGAGTGGTGGCCGCGGCTGCTGCCGGGGCTGGCCGGCGCCGCCACGCACACCGTGATCCGCGCGGGCCACGCCGTGCGCACGCTGCAGGACACGGAGGCCGCCGGCGCGGCGCCCTCGGCGCCCCGGGTCGCCGAGCTGGCGCACGCCCTGGGCTACTGGGCCGCCCGCTACGCCCGCCTGCCCAGCGCCCCGGTCCCGGCCGGCACCGCGGGGCCGGACGCGGCGCTGGCCGGGGTGCCCGCGGTGCCGGCGCAGGCCGGCGGCATCCGCGAGCGGCTGGCGCAGCTGACCCCGGAGTCGACGCCGGGCTGGCCGGCGGCGGTGGGCGCGCTGGCCCCGGCGGGTACGCCGGAGGAGGCGCGCGCCGCGCTGGCGGGGCTGGTGCGGGCGGCGGTGCACCGCTATGCGGCGTACGGGCACGGCGAGCCGGTGATGCTGGTGCACGCGGCGACGGCGCCGAACGCCGTGCTCCGCGCGCTGCCGGCGCTTCCCCGCGAGCTGTGGGTGCCGAGTTACGCGGCCGCGTGGGCGGCGAGCGCCGCCGTGACGGCCGCGTACGGGCCGGCCGAGCCGCTGCCGCCGGAGCGGGTCCCGGCGCCGCCGGCCGCGGGCGACGCGGCGGAGGCGGCGGAGGAGCTGCTGACCCGGGCGGCGGCGCACGGCGACGAGCACGCGATCAAGTTCGTCGACACCGCGCTGGACGTGGGCGACGACGCCGCACGCGCGGCCGCGCTGCAGTCCGTGGCGCTCATCGACCCGGCGTTCTGATCGAGCCGGCGCTCCCGCCGAACCGGGGTGTGCCGACGGAGCGGTGGCCGGGAAGGAGCGCCGGCCGAGCGCGGGTATGGTTGATTGAAGTCTAAACTTCAGGCGGTGACCACCATGCCCACCATGCCCGCGCTCTACCTCTCCCACGGCGCCCCGCCGCTCGCCGACGACCCGGTCTGGCCCGCCGAGCTGGCCGCCTGGGCCGCCGGGCTGCCCCGCCCGCGCGCGATCCTCGTGGTCTCGGCGCACTGGGAGGAGGCCCCGCTCGCCCTCGGCGCCACCGCCACCGCCCCGCTCGTCTACGACTTCTGGGGCTTCCCCGAGCACTACTACCGCGTCCGCTACCCCGCCCCCGGCGCTCCCGCGCTGGCCGACGCCGTACGCAAGCTGCTGCGCACCCCCGGCGACGGCGTGCAGGACTTCCCCGACCGCGGCCTCGACCACGGCGCGTACGTGCCGCTGGTGGAGATGTACCCGGACGCCGACATCCCCGTGCTGCAGGTGTCGATGCCGACCCTCGACCCCGGGCGGCTGCTCGCGCTGGGCCGCCGGCTCGCGCCGCTGCGCGCGGAGGGGGTGCTGATCGTCGGCAGCGGCTTCTTCACCCACAACCTCGCCGCGCTGCGGCACCCGGGCGGCGTGCCGCCGGCGTGGTCGGCGGAGTTCGACGCGTGGGGCCGCGAGGCGCTGGCGGCGCAGGACGTGGACGCGCTGCTGGACTTCGCGCACAAGTCGCCCGCCGGCCAGCTGGCCCATCCGCGCACCGAGCACTTCGCCCCGCTGTTCGTCACCCTCGGTGCCGCCGAGGACGACCTGCCCACCCAGCGCAGCGTCATCGACGGCTTCTGGATGGGGCTCGCCAAGCGCTCCGTCCAGCTCGGCTGAGGCGGCCGGCGGGCACGGGGCACGGGAGCACCGCGCACACGCCGAAACCACGGAGAGACGGCGGCGAGCAGCAACAAGCCCGTGGCGAGACGCGACGAAGGCCCCTTCCCGTCCCCCCGAGGAACGGAAAGGGGCCTTCGCCCAGCCCTGAACTCTCCTTCGAGTCAGTGCGTCCGCGCGGTCAGTGGACCATCACCGGAGCCTGCACCTCGTCCTGCGCATCCGTGCCGTCGCCCGCGGCGACCTCGTGCCCGGACTGGGCCCGGGTGGTGACGAGGCCGTAGGCGAGGGCGGCGGAGACCACCAGGATGCCGACCGCCCACCAGATCGCGGTGGAGTAGCCGTGCACGGCCGCGGAGTTCGCGAAGCCCTCGCGGCCCAGGGTGCGGGCCTCGGCGGCGTGCGAGGAGATCCAGTCGGTCGTGGCGCTGGCCGCGATCGTGTTCAGCAGCGCGGTGCCGATGGCGCCGCCGACCTGCTGCGAGGTGTTGACCATCGCCGAGGCGACGCCGGAGTCGCGCGGCTGCACCCCGTAGGTGGCCAGGGACATGGCCGGCATGAACGCCGTGCCGAGGCCGAGGCCCAGCAGCACCAGCGCGGGCAGGACGAGCGCGGCGTACGAGCTGCCGGGCTCCATCTGGGCCAGCAGCAGCATGCCGAGCGCGGCCACCAGGAAGCCGGGCGCGAGCAGCAGCCGCGGCTGCACGCGGGTCATGAGCCGGGCGCCGATCTGCGTCGAGCCGACGATCATGCCCACGATCATCGGGAGGAAGGCCACGCCGGTTCTGACCGGGCTGTAGCCCTTCACGATCTGCAGGTAGTAGGTGAGGAACAGGAAGACGCCGAACATCGCGATGACCGCGAGGCCGAGCGACAGGTAGACGCCGCCGCGGTTGCGCTCCAGCAGGACGCGCAGCGGGAGCAGCGGGTTCTTGACCTTGGACTCCACCGCCACGAACGCGGCCAGCAGCACCACGGACGCGACGAACATGACCAGCGTCAGCGTGTCGGTCCAGCCCTCGGCCTCGGCCCGGGTGAAGCCGTACACCAGCGCCACCAGGCCGCTGGTCGCCAGCAGCACGCCCGGGATGTCGAGCGAGGAGCGGTTCCTGCTGCCCTTCGGGTCGTGAATGACGGCCATGGCGCCGAGCACGGCGACCACGGCGAACGGGATGTTCACGAAGAACGTCCAGCGCCAGTCCAGGTACTCGGTCAGCACGCCGCCGAGGATCAGACCGACGGCACCGCCGCCACCGGCGATGGCGCCGTAGATGCCGAACGCCTTGGCCCGCTCCTTGCCCTCGGTGAAGAGGACGGCGAGCAGCGACAGCGCGGCCGGCGCGAGCAGCGCGCCGAAGACGCCCTGCAGGGCGCGGGCGCCGAACAGCATGGCCTGGCCGGTCGCGGCGCCGCCGAGCGCGGAGGCCGCGGCGAAGCCGATGAGTCCGGTGACGAAGGTGCGCTTGCGGCCCCAGAGGTCCGCGATGCGGCCGCCGAAGAGCAGCAGCCCGCCGAAGGCGAGCGCGTAGGCCGTGATGACCCACTGGCGGTTGCCGTCGGAGATGCCGAGGTCCTCCTGCGCGGAGGGCAGCGCGATGTTCACGATGGTCGCGTCGAGGACGACCATCAGCTGGGCCACAGCGATGAACGCGAGGGCTTTCCAGCGCCTCGGATCAGGCTGCAGTGCCGTTTCTGGCATGGGGGTACCCACCATTCGAGTTCAGGGGTTGATCGATAACGTGGTTGGTGCACATCACCGCGCGGGGCGCGGAAGCGGCGGAAGAGTCCCGATGATCAGAACAGACTCACGGCTCGCAGATCACCTCATTTTTCCGGTTCCTCACGTGCCTCTCCGCCGCAGCGTCTCGAACGTGGCCGCGCTGCCGGACAGCGTTGACCTGGCAGGATTCATCAGCCCGTCGACGAACAGCGCCAGATGCCGGTGCACGTACGTGTCGAACTCCACACCGCACTCCAGCCCGGGCAGCGGCCTGGTGAGCTGGGCGAGGGCGACCATCAGGTCGCCGACGCCGACGTCGTCGCGGAGGGTGCCGTCGGCGCGGGCCCGCGCCATCAGGTCCTCCAGTGCGGTGTCGAGCCGGTTGCGGGTGTCGACCACCTCGGGCGCCGCCGCGTCGAAGCCGTCGGCGAGCAGCGGGCACAGCGACCCGATCCGCTCGTCGGCGCCCCGGTGCACGAAGCGCCGCAGCGCCTCGAACGGCTCGGTGCCGTCGTCGGTGAGCGCGGCCTCCGCCAGGGCCGTGACGCGGCGCATGGACTCCAGGGTCACCTGGAGGATCAGCTCGCGGCGGTCGGCGAAGTGCCGGTAGACCGTCGCGTTGCCGACGCCGGCGCGGCGGGCGATCTCGTCGAGCGGGACGTCGGGGCCCCACTCCACGAACGCCTCCCGGGCGGCGTCGATGATCCGTTCGCGGTTGCGGGAGGCGTCGGCGCGCAGCCGCGGCTGACGCTGCCGCTGCTGCCGCTGGCCGGGGAGCGTGGCGCTCTTGCCCGTGCCCATGGTTGCCTCCCTGGTGCTTCCGGGGACTGACTCCCCGTTTTCTTCGGACACTGGCTAAACGGGGAGGCACTCCCCGCTATTTCCCGCCCGGCTTGTGATCTGCGCCACGCGGGCGCCGGGGCGCGGCCCGGGCACACCCCGCCCCGCCGGCACCGATAACTTGGGCACGTACCGTCTTTCGCTCCAGACTCGGAGGCTGACCGCCATGGCAACCACCCGCACCGCGAAGACCCACTGGGAGGGCAACCTGCTGGAGGGCAAGGGGACCGTCGCCCTCGAATCCTCCAAGATCGGCACGTACGACGTGAGCTGGCCGGCGCGCTCCGCCGAGCCGGGCGGCAAGACCAGCCCCGAGGAGCTGATCGCGGCGGCCCACTCCGCGTGCTACTCGATGGCCTTCTCGCACGGCCTGGCCGGCAAGGGCTACACGGTCGAGGCCCTCGACACCAGCGCCGACGTCACCTTCCAGCCCGGCGAGGGCATCACCGGCATCGTGCTGACGGTGCAGGCGAAGGTGCCGGGGCTGTCCGAGGAGGACTTCCAGGCCGCCGCCGCGGACGCCAAGGCCAACTGCCCGGTGAGCAAGGCGCTGGCGGGCGTCGAGAACATCACGCTGAACGCCACGCTGGTCTGAGCTGACGGCGTCGGCACCCCGCCGGTCCCGGCTGCGCCGGCGACCGGCGGTGCCGTGTCGGCGCGTGTCAGGTCGTGCCCGGGTCCGGGTCCGGCGAGGCGGAGTCGTCGAGGCAGGGGGACGCGCCGGAGTCGGTCGGGCTCGGCGACGGCGAGTCGCCCGGGTCGGCGGAGCAGCTGTCGCTCGGGTCCGGGTCGCCGGGCTCGCTCGGGTCCGGGTCGCCCGTGCCGCCCGCGTCGCCGGTGCCGCCCGCGTCGCCGCCCGGGTCCTCGGTGCCGCCGGAGCCGCCGCTGTCGCCGGGTTCGCTCGGGCTGGGGCCGGGACTCGGATCGCCGTCGCCGCCGCCGGAGCCGTCCGTACCGCCGTCGGCGCCGTCACCCGGGTCGCCGGAGCCTCCCGAGCCGTCCGGGTCGCCCGAACCGCCCGGGTCCGCCGAGCCGCCGCCCGGCGGGCTCGGCCGCGGCCCCACCTCGATGCCGCCGCCCCGGTCGCCGGGCGCCGTGCGGCTGCCCTTCGGCGGCACCGAACCGGCGTTGCCTGCGCCGGAGCTGGCCGGCAGGGCGCCGGTGCCGTCGGGCACGGCGTGCACGCCGGAGCGGTAGAACCCGAGCCAGGCCAGCACCGTGTTCACGTAGTCCCGCGAGTGGTTGTAGCTCAGGATCGCCCGGTCCAGATCGGCCGGCACCCGCAGGTCCCGGGAGCCCGCGCACAGGTAGCGGCCGGCCGCCAGGGTCGCGTCGTAGACGTTGTTCGGGTCGGCCCGCCCGTCGCCGTTGCCGTCCACGGCCCACCCCGCCCAGGTCGACGGGATGAACTGCATGGGCCCGACGGCCCGGTCGTAGCCGGTGTCGCCGTCGTACCGGCCGCCGTCGGTGTCGGCGATGTGCGCGAAGCCGTCGCCGTTGAGCACCGGGCCGAGGATCGGGGTGACGGTGGTGCCGTCGGAGTCCACCGCGCCGCCGCGCGCGTGGCCGGACTCCACCTTGCCGATGGCGGCCAGCAGTTCCCACTCCAGCCCGCACCCGGGGTCGCTCGCCGCCAGCCGCCGCTCCGCCTGCCGGTACGCGGCCAGCACGGTGGCCGGGACGCCCGCCTGCCGCTCGACCACCGCCGGCGGCGTCGGCTGCGTGCCGACGACCGGGTCCATGCCCTGCAGCGGCGGGATCTCGGTGTGGTACTGGCCGTCGCCCGGCGTGCCGGGCGGCAGCACGGGGACGGTGTCGAGCCGGTCCTCGGCGCCGCCGTCCGGCGCCCGGCCGCCCTCGTCGCCCGGCGCCTGCGACGCGGTCAGCGCGACCATCGCGGCCGCCGCGAGCGCCGCCGTCGCCACGCTGCGGCGCAGTCTGCTGAGTGAAGCCATGAACCTGCCTCCCGGCGGCGAGTGGGTCGGGTGGTGCGGTGGTCGTCGTCGTGCCGTCAGCCGAAGGTGTCGATGTTCGAGATCCGCCACCTGTCGCCGTCCTTCACCGCGTCCACGGCGACCATCGCGGCGCCGTACGACGTCTCGTCGGTGTCGGTACGGGTGTTGCGCTGGTCGGCGAAGACCAGCACGCGGGCCGCGTCGTCGCCGGCCAGCTCCACCGCCGAGTCGGTGACGGTGGTGGTGAGGACGAGCTTCTGCTTCGGCGCCTGCTTGCGCAGGTCCCCGAGCATCCGCCGGTGCTGCTCGACGGCGTCGCCGGTCAGGTACGCACGGGCGGCCTTCTCGTTCTCGCCGACGTCGGTGTAGTCGACGGAGAACACCGCCTCCACGGCCTCCCCGACACCGCCCTTGACCTCGCTGGTCAGCGCCGCGTCCACCAGCGCCGCGTTCTCCGCGGCCGGGTCGTCGCCGCCGCCCGCCTGCACGGCCGCGAAGGCGGCGAAGCAGCCGAGCAGCACGGCGGCGGCGCCCAGCGCGGCGGTGAGCCGCCCGCCGCGCCGCGCCGTGGCCGCCCCGGCCCCGGAGCCGGAGCGGGCCCCGGACCCGGCCCCGGCCCCGGAGCCGGAGCCGCGCTCCCGTGCGTCCCTACGCTCCGCCCGGCCGCGCTGCGGCCGGCGGGCCGGGCCCGGGCTGCGCTTCCCGGCGTCCCCGGCGTCGTCCGCGGGCCTGGCCCCCGGCCGCGGCCGGGTCCTGGCCCGTACGGCGGCCGAAGCCGGGCGGCCCGGGGCCGGGGACTCGTCGGCGGGCAGCGCGGTGCGCCGGCGCCGGTTGATCAGGTGGCGGGTGGTCGACATCTGTGCGGTCCTCTCCGGAAGTTCACTGTCCGCCGTCGCCGGCCTGGCCGCCCCGGCTCTCGCCGGCGTCCCCGCCCGCGGAGTCGCCCGCCGGCGCCTGCCCGAGGGCGCTGAGCTTCCAGCCGTCGCCGGTGCGGGTGACCTCGCCGAGCATCCGGCTCTCCTTGGCCTGCGGCTTCTCCCCGGGCGCCGCGACCGTGATGCGGACGGCGGCCAGCACGTCGGCCCGCCCGGCCCGGTCGTCCAGCTCGGTCAGCGCGGCCGACAGGACCTCGGCCGTCGTCACGGTCCCGGCCTCGCGCACCTCCTTCTCGAACCCCTCGCGGCCCTTCCGCAGCTGGGCGAGGAGTTCGCCGGTGGCGGAGGCCTCCCAGCGGTCCAGCCCCTCGTCGATCTCGCGGTGGTCGAGGGTGTTGAGGTTCGTCACGGCCTGCCGGGCGGCGGCCAGCGCGTCGTCCCGGGAGGCGGCGAAGTCCGCGGCGTCGTCGTGCGCGGCGGCGTACCAGGAGGTACCGGCCCACGCCGCGAGCACCGCCGCCAGCGCGGCGGCCACGAGGGCCATCGCCAGCAGGGGGTTCTTCCTCAGTCTCACGTCGGTCCGCCCTTCCGCTAGCGGGACTTCAGATCGGTGATGCGCCAGCGCCCGTCCTGCCGCTCCGCGGTCACGGACAGCTGCGCGCCGACGGTCGTCGGGTCCTCGCCCCTGCGCTCGGTGACCTGGTCGAGGAGGACGAGCAGCGCGGCGTCGTCGCCGTCGAGCCGGATCACCCCGGCGCGTACGACGTGGGTCGTCAGCGTCAGCTCCTGGGCCACCACGCGCTCCCGAATCCGGTCGAAGAGCTGCCGGTACTGCGCGCGCGCCCGGCCGGCGAGGAGTTCGTCGGCGTCCCTGGCGGTGACGCCGGGGTCCTCCGGCGAGTACGAGAACACCTTGCTGAGGGCGCTGCTGACGTCGCCGGCGACGGCGGCGGTGGCGGAGGCGTCGGTGAGCGCCCGGTTCGCCAGCGCGTCGTCGCCGTTGAGGCGGGCGGCCTGGACGAGGAGACCGGTGCCGGCGAGGAGCAGCAGGACGAGCACCGCGACCCCGCCGGCGCGCCAGCGGCGCGGGGCCCCCGCGGGGGGCTTGCCGCCGGTACGGTCCGTCCCGGCGGACTCCGCGGGTGCGACGGGTGGGGGGCCGGTGGACTCGGCGCGTTCGGCGGGCTCCGCGAGGTCGGCGGGCTCCGGGGGATCGGATGGTCCGGCGGGTTCCGCCGACCCGGCCGGCCCGGCCGGCCCGGCCGGCTCCGCGGGCTCCTTCGGGTCCGCCGGCTCCACGGGCCTCTCCGGTCCCCCCGGCTCCTCCGGCGCCGACCCGCGCCCGTCGCCGTCGACCGCGACACCCGTCCCGCTCTCCCGGCTCATGTGCCGCTCCCCTCCACGGTGATCGCGGTCAGGGACGCGATCTTCCAGCCGTCCCCCGTCCGCTCCAGGCCCGCCTCGAACCGCTTGCGGTCGGTACCCGCCCCGTCCGCCCCGCCGCGCCGCTCCACCCGCAGCGTGGCCAGCGCCTTCGCCGTGCCCGCCCGGGTGTCCAGCTCCGTGACGGCGGCCTCCGTGACCGTGGCGCGGGCCGTGACGCCGGAGCGCTCGAACGTCTCCGCGCTCGCGGCCCGCGACCGGCGCAGGTCCTCGTGGAGGGGGCCGGTGGTGGCGTCCAGCCAGCGCGTCAGGCCGGCGTCCGGATCGGCGGCGTCGATGCTGTTGAGCGTCCCGACGTGGGCCTGCGCGGCGGCGAGGACGCGGTCGCGCTCGCGGCCGAAGTCCAGGTCGTCGCGGGTCGCGGCATCGGCGTAGCGCCAGGCGGAGAAGCCCGCGAAGGCCAGGACCAGCGCGGTGACGAGCACGACGGCCGGCGTCCGGCGCCGCGGCGCCCGCGGGGCGTACGACGGCCGCGTGCTCATCGTGCCTCCTCAAGGCCGAGGAGCCCGGCCATGTCGCGGGGCCCGTCGCCGACCGACGGGAGGCCGAGCGCGCCGGGCAGGGCGCCGGGCGCGGCGCGGGTGCCGGGCCGGTCGTCGGCGAGGCCGGACCCGGGCCGGGCCGGCTTCGGCACCTCGCCGCCGCCCGGGGAGTGCGCGGAGCCGCGGACGCCCGTGCCGCCGGCCGCCGGGGCGGTGCAGCGGGCGGCGGTGTTGAAGCCGGCGGGGCTGGTCTTGAGCCCGTTGCGGTACGCCGTGGAGCCGTACCCCCGGGTGCAGGGCAGCGGGTCGAAGAAGCTCAGCGCCAGGCCGAAGCGCGCGCCTTCGGAGGTGATGGCGGTGGAGCCGGCGGCGGCCACCTGCGGCAGCTGGACGAGCAGCTGCTCCAGGCCGTCCTGCCGGGTGACCGCGATGTCCGAGGTGGTCAGCAGGTTCGCGAGCAGCACGCTCAGGCTCGGGTCGAGGTCCCGCAGCAGCCCGGTGACCTGGCTCGCCGCGCCCGGCCCGGCCTCGATGAGGCGGCGCAGGTCGCCGTCGGAGCGCTCCAGTTGCGCGGTCAGCTCCTCGGCGCCGGCCGCGAACTCCTTGAGCGCCTCGCCGGACTCGTTCTGGGTGCGCAGCACGGTCTCGCCGTCGATCATGAGGCGGGTGCTGTACGGCAGCGCCTCGTCGGCGGCGCGGACGAACTCGCTGCCGGTGTCGAGGAGCCGCTGCAGGTTCTCGCCCTGCCCGGCGAAGGCGTCGCCGAGTTCGTCGACGACGGTGCGCAGCTGGCCGGTGTCGACGGAGGTGGCGAAGGAGTCGACGCTGGTGAGGAGGTTGGTGACGGGCGCGGGGGTGGAGGTGTGCTGCCGGCCGACGACCGCGCCGTCCGTCAGGTACGGGCCGGAGTCGGCGGCGGGCTTGAGGTCGATGTACTGCTCGCCGACGGCGGAGTAGTTGGCGACCTCGGCGGTCAGGTCGGCGGGGATCGGCGGCGCGGACTCCCGTATCCGCAGCTCGGCCTCGACGCCCGTGCCGGTCAGCTCGATCGGCCCGACGCGGCCGACGGACACGCCCCGGTAGGTGACCTCCGCGTGGGTGAACAGCCCGCCGGTCTCGGCGAGTTCGACGCGCACCGTGTAGTAGTCGCGCATGCCGACGTAGCGGCCGAGGTCGGCGTAGCGCACCCCGACGTATCCGACGACGAGCACGGCGACGACGGCGAACACGATGTTCTTGACGATGACGGACCTGGTGATCACCGGGTCTCACCTCCGGGTTCCTCGCTGCCGGAGGCCGCGGGCGGCTCCGGCGGCCGGGTGCCGGCCGGGCTGCCGCCGGGCGACGACCCCGACGGCGTGCCGTCGCCGTCACCGCCGTCACCGCCGTCACCGCCGCCTCTGTCGCCGTCGCCGTCCGACGGGTCGCCCCCGCCGGGCGACGCGGACCCCGTGTCGTCCGGCGCCGGGTCACGGGGGTCCGGTGCCGGCGTCGGCCCGTCCCCGGGCGGCGCGGGCGTCACGGACGGCAGCGGGAGCGGCAGCGACAGGGCGGTGCCGGGGGCGGCGGCGCCGCCCGGGTCGCCGGAGTGGGGCAGGGGGTCCTCGGTGAGCGGCGGGACTATCTCCGTGCCGCGGGGCGCGGCCACCGCGAGGTAGATGTTGAGGTAGTCGCCCTTGACGCCGTTCAGCACCTCGTCGGTGAAGGGGTACGTGAACAGCACCTCCAGCGACTTCGGCAGCGCCTGCCCGGCGTCGGCGAGGTTCTTCAGCACCGGGCCCAGCGCCTTCAGGTCGGCGACCATGTCCTCCCTGCTGGCGTCGATGGTCCCGACCGCGACGTCGGAGAGCCGGTCGAGGGAGCGCAGCATGGTGACCAGCGCGCCGCGCTGCTCCTCCAGCACCTTCATGCCGGGGCTGAGGTCTTCGAGCACGGTGCCGATCCCGGTCTTGCGGGTGGCGAGGGTGGCGGACAGCCGGTTGAGGCTGTCGAGGGCGTCGGTGATGCCGTCCTTGTTGTCGTCGAGGCTGGTCATCAGGGTGTCGACACGTTTCAGCACGGAGCGGACCTGGGCCTCGTTGCCGTCCAGCGCCTTGTTCAGCTCCCGGCTGATGGTGCGCAGCTGCTCGATGCCGCCGCCGTTGAGGAGCATGGACAGGGCGCCGAAGACCTCCTCGACCTCCGGGTTGCGGTTGGTGCGCGCCAGCGGGATGTCCGGCTTCTCCGCCTCGTCGGGGTCGGCGAGTGCCGCCGTGGTCACGTCGCCGGGGGCGCTGCCGAGGTCGCCCGCCGGCTGCGCGTCGACCCGCTTCTTCTCGGGCGGGGCGAGGAGTTGGACGTACTTCTCGCCCAGGAGGCTCGACTGCTCGATACGGGCGTACGCGCCAGCCGGCAGCCGCACGTCGCCGTTGACCTTCATGGTGACCATCGCGGTCCACCCGTCGTCGGCCACCTCGATGTCGGTGACCCGGCCGACGGCCACGTCGTTGACCCGCACCGCGGACTGCGGCACGAGGCTCAGCACGTCCTCGAACTCGGCGGTGACCTCGTACGGGTGGTCGCCGAGGTCGGCGCCGCCGGGCAGCGGCAGGTCCTGGATGCCGGTGAACTCGACGTCGGCGCTCTCGTAGACCTCCATCAGCACGAACGGGGAGGCGAGGACGAGCGCGGTGGCGGCGATCCCCACGACCGGCTTGATGTGCCACCTCATCGGCCGCCTCCCTGCTCCGGCGTTCCGTAGACGTCGCCGACGGCGGGCAGCGGCAGCCCGGGCAGCTCGCCGCGCCGCTCCGCGGGCGCGGGGACCAGCCCCTCGGTGCCGGTGCCCCCGAGGTGCGCCGCCTCGGTGTCCGGGGTGCCGCCCATGCTCAGCTCGTTGAGGTTGCCGCGGCCGTCGATGGTGCGCTTGCCGGGGTTGTAGGCGTTGAGCAGGTTGTCCGTCGCCAGCGGCGCGGTGTCGAGCACCTCGGCGAGCGAGGCGCGGTTGTCGACGAGCGTGCGGGTGAGCGAGGCGAGCTTGCCGACGTTCTCCTTGATCCGGCCGCGGTTGTCCTTGATGAACCCCTCGACCTCGCCGAGCGCCCGGCCCAGCTCCCGCAGCGCCGCGGCGAGTTCGTCCTTGTCCTCGGCGAGGAAGGTGCCGACGTCGGCGAGCTGCCGTTCGGCGTCGCGCACCTGCCGGTCGTTCCGCTTCAGCATCGAGGTGAAGGACTGCAGGTTGCGGATCGTGCCGAAGAGGTCGTCGCTGCGGCCGGAGAGCGTCTGGGTGGCGTCGCCGAACCGGTCGATGCTGTCGCCGATCGCCTTGCCGTTGCCCTTGAGGTTGCGGGCGCCGGTGCCGATCAGCTGGTTCAGCTCCCCTTCGGCGTTGGCGCCCTCGGGGCCGAGGGCGTCGCTGAGGTCGGTGAGGGAGGCGTACAGCTCGTCGATCTCGACCGGGGTCGCGGTCCGCTCGACGGGGATCTCGTCGCCGTCGGCCAGTTCGGGCCCGCCGGTGTAGGCGGGGCTGAGCTGCACGTAGCGGCCGGAGACGACGCTCGGCGCGATGACCGCGGCGCGGGCGTCCGCGGGCGCCTTCACGTCGTCGTCGAGGGTCAGCTCGACCCGCACCCGGTCGCCCTCGGGGTCGACGGAGTCCACGGTGCCGACCTTGACGCCCAGGACCCGGAGGTCGGAGCCGCCGTAGAGGCCGACGCCGGAGTCGAAGTAGGCGGTGACCTTCTTGCCTTCGGGGCCCGTGAGCGCCCGTACGCCCCAGGTGCCCGCGGCCGCCAGCAGCGCCACCGCCAGCAGTGCAGCCGCCACCAGCGCGACCGCGCGGCGGCCGCCCGGCCGGCCCGCGGCGGCGCGGAGCCGGCGGGCCGCTCCCCTTCCCGGCAGCATCCTCATCGGCTCCCCTTCGGCTTGGGCGGCTTGCACCCGGCGTCCGGCACGACGTCCGGCGCGTACTCCTTGGGCACCAGCCCGCACAGGTAGCTGTCGAACCACCGCCCGTTGCCGAGGGTGTTGCCGACCAGCCGGTAGTACGGGCCGGCGGTGGCCAGCGCCTTGTCGAGGTTCTTCTCGTTGTCCTGGAGCACGTCGGTGATCCGGTCGAGGGCGTCGAGCGTCGGGCCGAGCTGCTTCTCGTTGTCCTCGACCAGCCCGTCGAGTTCCCTCGCCAGGTCGCGGGTGCCGGTGAAGAGGGCGTGGATGGCGTCGCGCCGGGCGCGTACCTCGGCGAGCAGGTCGTTGCCGTCCTTGAGGAGCGTCTCGAACGTCTCGTTCTGGTCCTTCAGCGTCTCGGCGATCTCGTTGCTGCCGGAGAGCAGCCGGGCCAGCTCCGTGTCCCGGGAGGAGATCGTCCGCGACAGGTCGGACAGGCCGGTCGCCGCCCTGCGCACGTTCGGCGGGGTGTCCTCGAACGTCTCCGACAGCACCTGGAAGCTCTCGGAGAGGGCCTCGGTGTCCAGCTCGTCGACGGTCGAGGACAGGTCCTGGAAGGCCTGGGTGACGTCGTACGGGGACGTGGTGCGGGCGACGGGGATGGGCTGGCCGGCGTCCTGCCGGGCGTCGCCGAGCGGGTCGACGGCCAGGTACTTGTCGCCGAGCAGCGTCTCGATGGCGATGGCGGCGGTGGACCGGTCGCCGATCCAGGCGTCGCGGACGGTGAAGTCGACGGCGACCCGGGGCCCGTCGAGCCCCACGTCGTCGACCTCGCCCACCTTCACGCCCGCGACCCGCACCTCGTCGCCGGAGCGCAGCCCGGCGGCCTCGGAGAAGTGGGCGGTGTAGGTGGTGCCGCCGCCGATGCCGGGCAGCGCCTCGGCGCGGTACGCGACGAGCCCGCCCAGGGCGAGGACCAGCAGGCCGACCAGCGCCACCGCGACGGGGTTGCGTTCGCGTACGGGTTTCAGGGCGGGCCGTCTCATCGCTCGCACCTCGGCTGGGTCACGGAGATCCCGGTCGGGGGCTCGCTGCCGTCGTACGTACTCACGCCGGACACCTGCGCCTCGCAGAGGTAGAGGTTGAACCAGGACCCGTACGAGGCCAGCCGCCCCAGCGTCGCCATCTTCACCGGCGTCTGTTCGAGGAAGTCCGCCACCATCGGCGCGTTGTCCGCCAGCCGCTCCGAGACGCGCCCGAGCTGGCGGATGTCCTCCTTCAGCGGGGCGCGGCCGTCCCGTACCAGGCCGGCGGTGCTGGTCGTCAGGTCGCCCATGGCGTCGACGGCGCGGAACAGCGGCTCGCGGTCGTCGGCGAAGCCGGACACCAGGTCCTGGAGGGTGACCAGCAGGTCGTTGAAGTCCTGTTCTCGGGTGTTGACGGTCTCCACCACCTCGGTGAGGTTGTCGATGACCTCGCCGATCACCTTGTCCTTCCGCGCCAGCGTGGTGGTCAGCGAGCCGACCGTCTCGACGAGGCTGTCGACCGTCCCGCCCTGGCCCTGCAGCACCTGGACGATCTCGTTCGCGAGCTTGTTGGTGTCCTGCGGCGACAGTCCCTGGAACAGCGGCTGGAAGCCGTTGAAGAGCTGGGTGAGGTCGAGCGCGGGGCGGGTGCGCTCCAGCGGGATCGTGGCGCCGGGCGCGAGGGTCGCGCCGACCGGGCCCTCGCCCTGCTCCAGGTCGATGTAGCGCTGGCCGACCATGTTGAGGTACTTGACCGAGGCGCCCACGGAGGCGGGCAGCTCGCGCCCCTCCCGTACGGTGAACTCCACCTTCGCGTACCGCCGCCCGCTCAGCTCGATGGACTCGACCTCGCCGACCTTCACGCCCGCGACGCGCACGCTGTCGCCCTCGACGAGCCCGGTGACGTCGGTGAACCGGGCGCGGTAGCCGTCGGTGGGGCCGACGCCGGTGTTGGCGATGGAGAAGGCGAGCGCGGTGGTGGCGAGCGCGGTGACCGCGATGAAGACGAGGGACTTGATCAGGGGACCGGCGAGGCTTCTCCTGTTCACTTCAGCCGCACCTCCGTCCCGCGGAAGACGGGTCCGGCGAGCACGCTGGACCAGTCGGGCAGGTCGGCCGGCGGGCTTTCCGCACCGGCCGCGAGGAGTTCGTTGACCAGCTGGTTCTCCGCGGGCGAGTTGGGCAGGCCGAGGCCGTCGCCGTCGGTGGCGAGGGTCTTCGCGGACTGCGGGCGGCCGGCCGCGGCGCCGTCGCGGGCGGGCTGCCCGGTGTACGGGACGCCGTAGCACCGCGGGCCGCCGCCGGCGTCGAAGCGCGGGGTGTCCCGGCCGGGCACGTACTTGCCGCGCTGCGGCACCACCTCGACGTCGACGTGCAGGCCGGGCCGGTCGGTGCCCTTGCCGAGCGCCTTGTCCATGACGGGCACGAAGTCGGCGAGCGTGCGGAGCGTGCAGGGGAACGACGGCGCGTACTCGGCGAGCTTCTCCACCGTGGGGCGGCTGTCGGCGGACAGCCGGATGATGTTCTCCTCGTTCTGCCGCAGGAAGGTGCCGAGGTCCTGGGCCGTGATCGTCGTCGTGCCGTACAGGGTGCCCAGGTCCTCCCGCTTGGCGGCGAGGGTGCCGCTGGTCGTCGTCGCGTCCCGCAGCGCGTTGATCAGGTCGGGGGCGGCATCCGCGTACAGGTGGCCGAACTCGACGAGTTCGCGGATGTCGCGGTTGAGCGTCGGCAGGTGCGGGTTGAGCTTCTTCAGGTGCGCGTCCAGCTCCACGAGCGTGTCGCCGAGCTTCTCGCCGCGGCCGTCGAGGGCGTCGGCCATCGCGGTGAGGGTGGCGGACAGCTTGTCCGGCTTGACGGCGGTGAGCAGCGGCAGCACGTTGTCGAGCACCTGCTCCAGCTCGATGGCGTTCTCGCTGCGGTCCTGCGGGATGACGCTGCCCTCGTCGAGGGTCCCGGCCGCCGGGTCCCCGGACGGGACGAGGGAGACGAACCGCTCGCCGAAGAGGGTGGTGGGCAGCATCCGGGCGGAGACGTCGGCGGGTATCCGGTCCAGCTGCCCGGGCTTGAGGGCGAGGGTCAGCTTCGCGGTACGCCCGCCGTCCTCGGCGGAGATCTCCCGCACCTCGCCGACGACGACGCCGCGCATCTTCACCTCGGCGTACGGGTGCATCTCGTTGCCGACGCTGCCGGTCTCGACCGTGACGGTCGCGGTGTCGGTGAACTCCTTGTTGTAGACGGCCACCGACAGCCACACCAGCAGGGCCGGCACGAGCAGGAACACCAGGCCCGCCAGCCGGCGTCTCGTGGTCTCGGCCGCGCCGCTCATCCGGACACCTTCACCGTGGTCGTGGTGCCCCAGATCGCCAGGCTGAGGAAGAAGTCGGTGACGGCGATCAGCACGATCGCGGTACGCACCGAGCGCCCCACGGCGACGCCGACGCCGGCGGGGCCGCCGGTGGCGCGGAAGCCGTAGTAGCAGTGCGCGAGGATCACCATCACGCTGAAGATCAGCACTTTCATGAACGACAGGAGCACGTCGGTCGGGGAGAGGAAGAGGTTGAAGTAGTGGTCGTAGGTGCCGGCGGCCTGCTCGTTGTAGAAGACCGTCACGGCGCGCGACGCGAGGTAGGAGCTGAGCAGGCCGATCGCGTAGAGCGGGACGATGGCCACGACCCCGGCGAGGATGCGGGTGGTGACGAGGTAGGGCATGGAGCGCACGCCCATGCCCTCCAGCGCGTCCACCTCCTCGTTGATGCGCATCGCGCCGAGCTGGGCGGTGAAGCCGGCGCCGACGGTGGCGGACAGCGCGAGACCGGCGACCAGCGGCGCGATCTCGCGGGTGTTGAAGTACGCGGAGACGAAGCCGGTGAAGGCGGCGGTGCCGATCTGGTTGAGCGCCGCGTAGCCCTGGAGGCCGACGACCGTGCCGGTGAACAGGGTCATCGCGAACATCACGCCGATCGTGCCGCCGATGACGCCGAGGCCGCCGCTGCCGAAGGCCACCTCGGCGAGCAGCCGCTGCACCTCCTTGAGGTAGCGGCGGGCGGCGCGCGGCGCCCACAGCAGCGCGCGTGCGTAGAAGATGAGCTGGTCGCCGGCCTGGTCGAGCCAGGCGAGCGGGCGGCGCAGGACCCGGCCGGGGCGGAAGCCCCGGGGGGCAGGGCCGTGCTCATCCCCGGCCGCGGCGTCCTGCCGTTCCCGTTGCTCCTTCTGGTCCAGGGCCATCGCTCAGCCTCCCTTCGGGGGGACGACCTGCAGGTAGATCGACGTCAGGATGGTGTTGACGAAGAACAGCAGCAGGAAGGTGATGACGACGGACTGGTTGACCGCGTCGCCCACGCCCTTCGGGCCGCCGCGGGGGTTGAGGCCGCGGTAGGCGGCGACGATGCCGGCGATGAAGCCGAAGATCAGCGCCTTGATCTCGCTGATGTAGAGGTCGGGGAGCTGCGCGAGGGCGGAGAAGCTGGAGAGGTACGCGCCCGGGGTGCCGCCCTGCATGATGACGTTGAAGAAGTAGCCGCCGAGCGTCCCGACGACCGACACCAGGCCGTTGAGGAGGACCGCCACGCCCATCGTGGCCAGCACCCGCGGCACCACGAGGCGCTGGACCGGCGAGACGCCCATGACCTCCATGGCGTCCAGCTCCTCGCGGATCTTCCGGGAGCCGAGGTCCGCGCAGATCGCCGAGCCGGCGGCGCCGGAGATCAGCAGCGCCACGATCAGCGGCGACGCCTGCTGGATGACCGCGAGGACGCTGGCGCCGCCGGTGAAGGACTGGGCGCCGAACTGCTGGGTGAGCGAGCCGACCTGGAGGGCGATCACGGCGCCGAAGGGGATCGACACCAGGGCCGCGGGCAGGATCGTCACGCTGGCGATGAACCAGAACTGCTCGACGAACTCGCGGAACTGGAACGGCCGCTTGAAGGTCAGCCGGGCGACCGACAGCGCCAGCGCGAACAGCTTCCCCGTCTCGCGCAGCGCCCCGGCGCCGGGCACGGACCACGCCGGGCGCTCCGGCTCGTCGCCCCCGGCGGCGTCCGGCGCCCCACCGGGATCCTGCCCGGGGTCCGGCGGGTCGGGCGGGTCCGGGGGCTGCGGCGGGGGCGGGGGCGGCAGGGTCGCGGTCACGGCCGCTCCTCTGGGAGCCCCGGCATGGTCAGCGTCCGCGCCTCCGCGACCGACGACCCGATGCCCGCCACGATCGCGTTGCGCGCGGCCGTCGGCAGCTGCGCCAGCATCCCGAGGACCCGCTCCCGGTGCCGGTCCACCGCCTGCCGCGGCGGCATCCCGGGCGACGGTTCGAGCTGCGGCACGATCTCGCGCACCCCGGCGCGGGCGGGCGCCGAGGCGTCGAAGCCCTCGGCGGCGAGCGTCGCCGCGTCCTTCTCCTCCGACATGCCGATGGGGCCGAGCCGGCTGCCGCTGAGGAACTGCGACACCACCGGCTCCTCGCTGGTGAGCAGCACCTCGCGGGGTCCGAAGGTGACGAGGTTGCGGCGGAAGAGCATCCCGATGTTGTCCGGGACGGTGCAGGCGATGTCGATGTTGTGCGTGACGATCAGCATCGTCGCGTCGATCTGCGCGTTGACGTCGATGAGCAGCTGCGAGATGAACGCCGTGCGCACCGGGTCCAGACCGGAGTCCGGCTCGTCGCACAGCACGATCTCCGGATCGAGGACGAGCGCACGGGCCAGCCCCGCCCGCTTGCGCATGCCGCCCGAGATCTCGCCGGGCAGCTTGCCCTCGGCGCCGCCGAGGCCGACCAGGTCCATCCGCTCCATGACGATGCGGCGGATCTCGGACTCCTTCTTGCGGGTGTGCTCGCGCAGCGGGAACGCGACGTTGTCGAAGAGGCTCATCGAGCCGAACAGCGCACCGTCCTGGAACATCAGCCCGAACTTCTTGCGGGCCTCGAAGACGTCGCGCTCGCGGTCGTTGACCATGTCGACGCCGTCGACGCGGACGTGCCCGCGCTCCGGCTTGAGCAGGCCGATCAGCGACTTGAGGAACACGGTCTTGCCGGTGCCGGAGGGGCCGAGCAGCACGCTGACCTCGCCCGCCGGCAGCGTCAGCGTGACGTCCCGCCAGATGTTCTGGCGGCCGAAGGACTTCGTCAGGCCGTCGACGACCACTTCGATTCCCATCACAGCCCCCTGGCGGGTGTGCGGTGGCGGCCGTGTACACCCCGGCCGGTCCCGTCAACTCCGGTGCGGGCACAGCACAGCACAGCCGGCCGCCGCGGGCACCGGTCACCGGCGACGACTGGCAACAGATGACAATCCCGGGCGGCGGCCTTGTCTCCGAGTGAGCAAAGAGGAGCGGGCCGGGCCCGGCCGCCGCGCAACGCGTGTTCTGCCGTGCACATGCGTGCATCACTCCATGAGGGGTCCTGCAGCAGCCGGTGCGGCCTCTGCGCTACGAGATCCGCGCTGCGGCGGACACGACTTCTGCGGTGCGGCCTTGCTGGGGGACGGGCTGCACGAGCACCTGCGGGGAGAGACGCTACGCACGGGTAACCGGGGAATCAATAGCCGTGCCCGGGAAAGTCACAGGCTCCTTACCAGCGGGTACTTTCTTGTCGCCGGCTGAGCAATCCGCCGAGCCGCCTTATCAACGGATGACAAACGCACCGGCCGCCGGGACCGTTGCTCACCCGGCAACACATCGGCCGGCCCGGATTTCTCACCGCGTGACAATGAAGCAACGTATTCCGAGATCGCCGCACCGGGCACATTGCCAGCCTTATTACCGGCGCGTAGCATTCCCACGCCGACAGTCGGCGATATCCCCACCCGGGCTCCCCCACACGACATTGAGGAGATTCTCGATGGCCAGACGGTTGACACTATCGAGAGGGCAGCGGAATCTGGGCCGCGGCGTCGTGGCGCTGCTCGCGGCGGCGGGTTTCACCGTCGCCACCTCGGGCACGGCGAACGCCGCACCCGTCCAGCTCAACTACCCGCTGTCCGGCACGACGCACCTCGCGGGCACCGACTCGGACCTCGAACTGGGCCCGGGCACGCTGGAGACCACCGTGGACCTGTCCACCGGTGCGCTCAGCGCCGACACGAACCTGCCGCCGGCCACCGGCTCCTTCAAGACGCTCGACCTGATCCCGGCCACGGCGACCACCGAGTTCATCGAGACCGAGCCCACCGCCGGCACCATCGACGTCGCCACCGGCGAGGTCAACACGGTCTCGAAGCTGACGCTGCGGATCACCGAGCTGAAGGTGGCCGGAATACCCATCTGGGTGGGCAGCCGCTGCAAGACCGAGGTGCCCGCCGAGATAGCCCTCACCTCGGAGCCGGGATTCAACCCGTTCACGGGCGGCACGCTCAGCGGCGAGTACACGATTCCCGACTTCGAGCACTGCCTGCTCGCCACCCCCGTGATCAACGCGATCATCCCGGGCGAGGGGAACACCATCAGCCTCGACCTCGGCACCGCGGAGGCACCGTCGGCGAGCTGACCCCGGCCGCGACGGCTCGCCCGGGTTCCTTCGCGGAGGGAACCCGGGCGAGTGCCGTGCTCAGTCGAGGCTCAGTCGTGGGCGGGGAGTTCGGGGACGGCCGGCGTGCACGGTATTGTGCACAGCGGCGACTGGTTCAGCTCGACGTAGTTTCCCGGCCCGGAGAGAGCCGACGTGAAGAGGGGGTCCAGGTCTTCACCGCCCGTGCCGCACCCGGAGAACGGGGGCACCGACACCAGGCCTTTCAACGTGCCGCCGCTGAAGACGTGGTAGTCGGGAAACTTTCCCTTGAGTACGACGTCGACAGGCTTGCTCGTGCGGCAGTCGTCGCCCACCTCCAGCGGCACCCCGTTCACCTTCACGTCGTAGATCCGCAGGGACTGGTAGAAGCCCGCCGTGGTCTCGTTGGTCTCGGGGAACCGCCACTGCTCGGTGACGATCGTCATCGGCCCGTTCGTGAACTCGACCTTTCCCGACACCGGCACGAACCCGAAGGTCAGGAAAGTCGCGTTCGAGTCCGGAAGCGTGAACTCCGCGACGCTGCGGGTGCCGTTGTAGAAGTCCGGCCCGAAAACCATCTGCTTGTTCAGCAGCACGCGCACGCTGTCGAGCGTCGGCGCGTGCGGATCATTGACGATGAGTGCGCCGTTCAGTTTCCTGGAGTTCACCAGGGCGGCCGCGGCCGTGCAGGTGTAGACGCCCGGAAGGTCCCTGACGGTCGAGCCCTCGGGAGGTTCGATCAGCCGGTCGGGGTCCAGCTCCGCCGTCGGCGGCTGGTCCGGAGGGCACGGCTTGACCTCACCGGTCTCGACGGGCTCGTCCGCGGGAGCCGTTTCCACGCCGGCACCCGCGCCGCCGGGCTGGGTGCCGGTGGCGCTCGAAGTGCCCTGCCCGGCAGCACCGTTGTCACCACCGCCGCCGCTGTCCCCGTCCCCCGGCGTGCCGGACTCGTCCGGGCCGGCGACCGTCGCCAGGGTGGCGTCCTGGCCGTCGGCCACGACGCAGGTGAGGGTCGAGGCGGCGGGGCCCGCCGGGTCGTCCGGGTCAGCCGCGTCGTCCGGCGGGGACGCCGGGTCGGCGGGCGGCGCGGAGGTGTCGCCCGGGGCGGGCGGACTGCCCTGCAGCTCCAGCGTCAGCGGGCCGAGGGAGAAGACCACGTCCCCGGAGCCCCTGGGCGTCGCGGACGACATCCCGCCCGAGAACGACACGGTGGCCGTGCCGTCCGCCGCCACCTCCGCCGGCTCCCCGGTCACGCCGGCCCAGGGGTAGTCGGCGGACTCCTGCCCCTGGGCCACGCCCATCGCCACCGACGCCGACCCGGCGACGGCGGCGCCCTCCTCGGCCCGCAGCCCGTCCAGCAGTTCCCCGCCCAGCGTGGCCGACATCGTCAGGTCACCGGGGCGGATGGCCTCGCCCGAACGTACGGACGCCGGGAAGGAACCCGTGAACTCGACCGTGGTGTCGACGGCTCCGCCGCCGGCCGGCTCGCACACGTAGTCGGCGGAGACCGAGACGGCCGCGTCCTGGGCCGCCGAACCGGAGGCCGGGAGCAGTCCTGCGACAAGCGCACCGAATGCGATCACGGTGAGCCGCCCGGTACGTGGACTCATCGAACTCCTTCTGCGGTGGATACGTCAGTCCGGCGTGCTGCTGTACGGGAACGCCGGGGCCCGGGCCCGCGGCCGACCGGGCACTCAGGTCGGCCGCGGGCCCGGGCCGTCAGGCCGGGCGTCAGTCCATCGTGATGGTCTGCGCCGGCGAGACGTCGTAGGTGCCGGTGAACGCGGCGTGGTCGCCGTTGTTGATGATGCCCAGGCAGTTCGCGTTGTAGGCGGTGAGGTCACCGTCCTGCACCACGAGCTGGCTGGTCGAGTTGTCGAAGTACCCGGTGACCGTGCCCTCGTCCGTGGCTCCGCCGGGGCCGGCGAACGTCGCCGAGCAGAGGCCGGACGAGTCCGAGATGTTCGCGATGATCCCGGTGATCGACCCCAGCACCCGGTCGGGGTTGTCGGGGTCGACGCCGGTGACGTTCAGGTCCCAGGGCGTCGAGGACGTGTCGACGTCGAACGCGACTCCGGCCACGGAGCAGTTCGTGAACGTCAGGCTGTCGATGGTGCCGATGCCCGCACCGTCCAGCCCCGACCCGCTCTGGAGCGACCCCGCGGCGTCGGAGTCGGTGCAGAGGAGGACGGCGTTGGGCACCTCCAGCTGGGTGTCCCCGGAGTGGGCCGTGAACGGCCCGCCCGGAGAGACCGTCCAGGTCGCCTGCGCGGTCGCGGAGGCGGAGCTGACGGTGAAGCCGACGGCCGCCATGAGGGCTGTTGCTGCGACTGCGGCGCTTCTCGTGAGTGTTCGCACTGCGATTCCCCTCGTGAGTTGAAGTGACGGTTCTGCGCCACCGCGCCGTCCGCTTCCCGGGGAGCGGGCAACGCGCGGCACATCGAAACCGTGGAGCGATCCGGGTCCGGCCCGCGGACCTCGGCGGATGCCCCGACCAGCGCCTTGCAGGTGAGTACGTTACGTACGGGTAACAAGAGAACGCAATACTTCGGACCGGGAATCGGGGAACTTTGTTACGGCCGGGTATTTTCTTGTCAGCCGTGCAGTATCCCGCCGCCGGAACTTGTCGCCGAGTGCGCAATCACGGGCTGTTCCCGGCGGTGATCCACCGCACGGCAACGACGGATTCCGGCCGAATCCCCTCGGGCCCCCGGCGGTCCGCCCGGCCGGGCGCGGCCGGGTCGACGATCGCCCCGTCGGGCTCCCGGCGGACGGCCCGGCGCGTTTTCTTGTCAGTTGCGCAGCACTCCCCCCGCCGGGGTTTGTCGCCGAGTGCGCAAGCCCGCCCGTTCCGCTCCCGGACGCCCGCGCCGCCGCGCATGCTGGGCGCCGGAGTCCCGCCGACCGGGCTCCGCCCCGGGGTGGAGGAGTCATGCAGATGCCGGACGCAGGGCCCGCCGCCGGGCTCGTCGAGCCGCCGGAGCCGCTGCCGCAGGAGTTCGCCGCGGTGATGCGGCCGGAACTGCCCAGCCTCGTGGCGGAAATAGCGCAGGAGATCAGCAGGGCTATTCCGGAATACGACGAGTTGCTGGGCGGGCCGTACGGGGAGGTGCTGCAGCAGAGCGTCGAGCAGAATCTTTCCGCATTCGTGGAGCGGGTGGCGAATCCGGATTCCCCGGCGGGCCGCCAGGACGACCTGTGCCGGAGGCTGGGCAGGTTCGAGGCGTACGAGGGCCGCAGCTTCCAGTATCTGCGTTCTGCGTTGCGTATCGGCGCTCGCGTGGCGCTGCGCCGGGCGAAGTCCGTCGGGTCCCGCTACAACATCTCCCCCACCCTGATGGCGATGTTCGCCGACGCCGTCTTCGCCCACGTCGACGCGACCGAGGAGCTGTGCCGCGAGGGCTATCTGGAGGCGCAGTCGGGTCCCGAGGACGACGGGGCGCGCCGGCGGCGGCTGCTGCGGCTGCTGCTCGCCGGGGGCGCGACGCCCCTGGCCCATCCCGCGGTCACCGAGCTGGCCGACGGGGTCGGCTGGCCGCTGCCGGAGGTGGCGACGCCCGTCGCGCTGGGCGGGGAGCGGGGCCCGGACCCCGCGGCGCTCCCCGACGACGTGCTCGTCGAACTCGCCGACCCGCAGCCGCACCTGCTGCTGCCCGGGCGCCTCACCGGCGAGCGGCGGGCGGCGCTGGACGCGGCGCTGGCCGGGTGCCGGGCCGCGATCGGCGTGACCGTGCCGCTCGGCGGCTCCGCGGACTCGCTGCGCTGGGCGCGGCAGGCGCTCGCGCACGCGGAGGCCGGACTCATCCGGGACAGGCCGGTGTTCGCCTGCGCCGACCACCTGGTGACGCTGTGGCTCCTGGCCGACCCGCCGCTGGCCGAGGAGCTGGCGCGCCGGCGGCTGGCGCCGCTCGCCGGGCACACGGCGGTGCGCCGGGACCGGCTGGTCGACACGCTGCGGGTGTGGCTGACGACCCGGGGCACGGCGGCGCGGATGGCGCGGCTGCTGCACGTGCACCCGCAGACCGTGCGCTACCGGCTGCGCAGCCTCCACCGGCTCTTCGGCGCGCAGCTGGACGACCACGACGAGCGGTTCGCGGTGGAGGTCGCGGTGCGGACGCTGCATCTGCGGAAACGCGGCGACGACGGCTGAGGCGCACCGGGAAACTGTCACCCGCGTACAAAAGATGCGTACAAGCGCTTGCCCGATGAGTAGTGCCGCGTCCACTCTGTGTGGGCTACACCGTTCCTCCGGGTAACGGAACACGCCACGCGCAACACCGCGGTCTCCGGTGCGCTGCCGGCCGGGCACCCGCGGACATCCATCCGAACTGTGAGCTGCCGGCGCCCCCGTGCGGCAGGGCACCTGACTTGCGCACCCCCCACCGGGTCGGTGTCCCAGCCCCCGCCGGCGGCCGTGAGGGGTAGACGTATGCCGTCCGACGTGCCGGCGATGGCACTGGCCGAGCCGCCCGAGCCGCTGCCGCGGGAGCTGGCCGCGCTGATCCGGCCCGAATTACCGGGCCTCTACCGGGAGATCGTGGCGGCGATCCGCCGCTCGGTGCCCGAGTACGGGCTCCAGCAGGGCGAGGCGTACGAGCGGGCCATCCGGCTCGGCGTCACCCAGTCGCTGGACACCTTCGCCGACCGCGTCGCCACGCCGCGCAAGCGCGCCGCCCACCTCGCGGAGGTGCACCGAAGACTCGGCCGGTACGAGGCGCAGGAGGGGCGCAGCCTCGACGCCCTGCAGTCCGCGTACCGCATCGGCGGCCGGGTCGCGTGGCGGCGCGCGATGCGCGTCGGGGAGCGCCACCACGTCGCCGCGCACGTCATGAGCGCCTTCGCCGACGCGCTCTTCGCGTACATCGACGAGCTGTCGGAGCTGGCCCGGCAGGGCTATCTGGAGGCGGAGGCCGACTCGGCGGAGCGGCTGGAGAGTCTGCGCCGGCGGCTGCTGCGGACGCTGGTCGCCGAGCCGCCCGTGCCGCGGCACACGGTCGAGGACCTCGCCGCGCAGGCGCGGTGGCGGCTGCCGGAGGAGGTGACGCCGGCCGCGCTGGCGCCTGCGGAGCGGTTCCCGTCGCTGACCGCGCTGCCCGACGACGTCCTGGCCGACACCGCGGGGCCGCACCCGTACCTGCTCTTCCCCGGCCCGTTCGACGCCGCGCGCCGCGAGGCGCTGCACGTCGCGCTGGGCCCGGTGGGCGCGGCCGTCGGGCTCACCGTGCCGCTGCACAGGACGGCGGACTCGCTGCGCTGGGCGCGGCAGGCGCTCGGCATGGCAGAGTCGGGCGCGATCCGCGCGCCGTCGCCGGTACGGGTCGAGGACCACCTGCTCACCCTCTGGCTGCTGACGGACCCCGCGCTGGTGGAGCAGATGGCCGGCCGCCAGCTGGAGCCGCTGGCCGCCGTGACGGCCGGGCGGCGCGAGCGGCTGGTGGAGACGCTGCGGGTGTGGCTGACGACGCGGGGCACGGCGGGACGCATCGCCGAGCAGCTGCACGTGCACCCGCAGACGGTGCGCTACCGGATGCGTTCGCTCGGGCAGCACTTCGGCTCCCAGCTCTCCGAGCCGGAGCGGCGCTTCGCGCTGGAGGCGACGCTGCGGGCGCTGTGGCTGCGCGACCAGGCGGACCTGCCGACGGGCGGGCCGGCCGGCGGGCGGGCGGAACCGCCGCGCTGAACACGGGGCGGGCCGGGGCGGCGGGCCGCCGCCCGGGGCGCTCAGTCGGCCTGGGGGATGTCGAACATGGCGGTCAGCTTGAGCGCGAGCGCCACGTCGCCCACGACCTTCAGCCTCCGTTTCATGAACAGCTTGACGGGCCCGGCGTTGCCGGACGTGACCTTCAGGAACTCCTCGTCCCCCAACTCCAGCGTCACCCGCGGCCGCCCCTCGCCCCGCCCCTCGCGCACGGTGCAGGCTCCCTCGGCGACGGCGACGTCGTACACCAGCTCGCGCACGCCGGTGATCCGCCACCGGATCACGGCGTCCAGCCCGCCGGCCTTCTCCGGCCGGAACTGCTGCGCCATCCGCCCGAAGACCTCGGCGACGACCCGGGCGCGCAGCGCCTCGTCCCGGGCCAGCTCCTCGATCTCCCGCGCGGAGAGCGCCTTGACGATGCGGGCGTACTCCTCGGGGGACACCGCGGCGAGGTCCAGGTCCGCAAGTCCCGTCGTGTCGTCGGCCATCTCCACACCCCTCGTTCTTACTCGACAGTAGACTTACTCGTGAGTTAAATATAGGAGCAGGCCGATAAGCTCGCAACTGTGACCGAAAAGCGCAGGCGGCGGCTCCCCCGGCAGGTGCGGGAGCAGCAGATCATCGACGTGGCCGTACGGGTCTTCTCCAAGCGCGGCTACCACGCGGCCTCCGTGGACGAGATCGCCGAGCTGGCCGGGATCTCCAAGCCGATGGTCTACCTCTATCTGGAGTCCAAGGAGGGGCTGTTCATCGCCTGCCTGCGGCGCGAGGCGGAGCGGCTGGTGGCCGCGTTCCAGGGCGCGGCGCAGGGCGTGGTCACGCCGGAGCTGCGGCTGCGGGCGGGGCTGCGGGCGTTCTTCTCGTTCGTCTCCGAGCACCGTGACGGGTGGGTCGTGCTGCACCGGCACGCCGCCGAGCTGAGCGAGGCGATCGCCGCGGAGGCGGCACAGGCGCGGCGGGCGGTGATGGCGGAGGTCACCGCCCTGGTACGGGCCGGGATCGCGGAGAGCGGCGGGCCGGCCCGACTGGGGGACGAGGACGCGGAGTTCGTCGCGCACACCATCGTGGGCGCGGCGGACTCGCTGACGGACTGGATGGCCGAGCACCCCGCCGAGTCGCCGGACGGCATGACGCGCCGGCTGATGAACATGATCTGGGTGGGCATGCGCAACGTGCTCGACGGCGAAACGTGGACACCGCCACCGCCACCGTCCTGACCGTCGCGGCCCTCAGGGCAGGGGCGCGACGGTGCCGCGCAGGTGTTCGCGGGCGCCGTCCGCGGCGCGTACCTCGAACGCCCAGCCGTCGCCGCCGCGTTCCGCCCGTTCCGCCCGTTCCGCCCGGAAGCGGACCGTCGTGGGCAGCAGCACCGGCGCGCGGAACGCCACGTCCACCGCGTACGCCCCGGGCAGCTCGGCCGCCAGCGCCGCCAGGCAGCGCGCCTTGGTCCACATGCCGTGCGCGATCGCGCGCCGGAAGCCGAACAGCCGGGCCGCCAGCGGGTGCAGGTGGATGGGGTTGCGGTCGCCGGAGGCGGCGGCGTACGAACGGCCCAGCGACCCCGGCAGCTGCCAGCTCTCCCGCCGCGACGGGACCGTCAGGTCCGCCGTCCCCGGACCGGCGGTCCGCGTGCCGGTGCCGGGGCCGCGGCTCACGTACGTGCTCGTCGACCGCCACACCGTCTCGCCGCCGAGCCGCGCCTGCGCGGTGACGGCGAAGGCGGTGCCCCCGGGGTGCGGCTGCGCCGGGCCCGTCGCCACGGCGTACGTCAGCCGCGCGCCGGCGTCGACGGGGCGCAGCTGCTCGACGCGGTTGGCGACGTGGACGAGGCCGAGCAGCGGGAACGGGAAGTCGCGGGCGGCCATCAGGGACACGGCCAGCGGAAAGGCCACGACGTGCGGGTACGTGGCGGGGAGCCGGCCGTCGTCGGGGAAGCCGCAGACGGCGGCGTAGCGGCGCAGCCGGGCGGGGTCGGGGCGTACGGCGGGCAGGACGAGGCGGCGCGGGGGGATGCGGAGAAGCCGGACCGCGGCCCGCCCCGCCCCGGCGGTACCGGCACCGGACACCGCCGCGCCGTTTCCGGCGGGCCCGCCCCCGGCCCCGCCGGCAACTCCGGGCTCTCCGGCGGCGCCACGCTCCCCGCCCGCCCCGGGCTCCCGCTCGTCCGCCGTCCGCCTCCGCCGCTTCGGCGCCAGCACCCGCGCGTACAGCGGCAGCAGCCCCGGCGCCCTGGTCAGTTCCCGTGTCTCCACCTCACGCCCCCAGCAGCGCCTGGCCGCACACCCGCAGCACCTGCCCGGTCACGGCCCCGCTCCCCGGCGCCGCGAAGTACGCCACCGCCTCCGCGACGTCCACCGGCAGCCCGCCCTGCTTCAGGCTGTTCATACGGCGGCCCGCCTCGCGGATGACCAGCGGGACCGCCGCGGTCATCCGCGTCTCGACGAACCCGGGCGCGACGGCGTTGACCGTCACGCCGCGTGCGGCCGCGGCCGGGGCGGCGGCCTGGACGTAGCCGATGAGACCGGCCTTGCTGGCCGCGTAGTTGGTCTGGCCGACGTTGCCCGCGATGCCGCTGATCGAGGAGGTGCACACGACCCGGCCGCCGCCGCGCAGCAGGCCGGAGTCGAGGAGGCGGGCGGTGAGGGTCTCGACGGCGGTGAGGTTGACGCCGATGACCGCTTCCCACTGGTCGGCGCTCATCCGCCCCAGCGTCTTGTCGCGGGTGACGCCCGCGTTGTGCACGACGACGTCGACGCCGCCGTGGTGCTCGTCCAGGTACGCGGCGAGCCGGTCGCCGGCGTCCGCCGCGGTGATGTCCAGCTCCAGCGCCCCGCCGCCGATCCGGTCCGCCACCGCCCGCAGCCCGGCGGCCTGCGCGGCGACGTCCAGGCACACGACGTGCGCCCCGTCGCGGTGCAGCGTGCCGGCCACCACCGCGCCGATCCCCCGCGACGCGCCGGTGACCAGCGCCGTCTTCCCGGCCAGCGGGCGCTCCCAGTCCGCCGTCGCCGGCACCGGCGCCGTGCCGGTGACGCGCAGCGCCTGCCCCGAGACGTACGCCGAGCGGGCCGACAGCGCGAAGCGCAGCGTCGACTCCAGACCGCCCTCCGCGCCCGGCGCGACCAGCAGCAGGTGCGCGGTCGACCCGTCCCGCAGCTCCTTGCCGACCGACCTGACGAACCCCTCCAGCGCCCGCTGCGCCGCCGCCTCGCCCGGGCCGCCCGCCGCGTGCTCCGGCGGCGTGCCGACGACCACGACCCGCCCGCAGGGGGCGAGCGCGCGTATCCGGGGGTGGAGGAAGTCGTAGAGCGCCCGCAGCCGGGCGGAGGAGTCGATGCCGGTGGCGTCGAAGACCAGCGATCCGGCGGGTACGGAGGGCCCGGCCCCCGCCGCCGCCTCCGCCGGCAGCACCTCCGCGCCCGCCGATTCCAGCAGCTCGCGCAGCGTCTTGTGCATCCGCCCGCCCGCGGCGCCGCCGAGGACGACGGGCCCGCGGGCCACGGGCTGCCCCGGCCGGTACCGCTCCAGCCGCGCGGGCCGCGGGAGGCCGAGCCGCCTGGCGACGAAGGCCCCGGCCGGCCGGCTCGTGAGTTTCTGGTAGCGATCGGCCATTGGATTTCTCCCTACGCCTGAGTAAGTTTACTCCAGAGTAAGGAAGCGTAGGAACCGGCCCGCGGCAGCACAAGCCGCGGCGGCGAAGCGACGGAGGAGCGTGGCGATGACGGCACCGGTGAACGCGGGAGCGGGCGGGCGCGGCAGCGGCGGCGGCGCGGGCGCGCGCCGCGTCGCGATCGTCGGCGGCAACCGGATCCCCTTCGCCCGCGCGGACGGCGCGTACGCCACCGCGGCCAACCAGGAGATGCTCTCCGCCGCCCTCGACGGCCTCGTCGAGCGGTACGGGCTCGGCGGCGCGCTGCTCGACGAGTTCGTCGCCGGCGCCGTGCTCAAGCACAGCCGCGACTTCAACCTGGCCCGCGAGGTCGTCCTCGGCAGCAGGCTCGACCACCGCACCCCCGCGTACGACGTCCAGCAGGCCTGCGGCACCGGCCTGGAGACCGTGATCCTCGTCGCCAACAAGATCGCGCTCGGCCAGATCGACGCGGGCGTCGCCGGCGGCGTCGACACCGCCAGCGACGCCCCCCTCGGCCTCAACGACGGCCTGCGCCGGGTGCTGCTCGCCGCGCGCCGGCAGCGGACCCTCGGCCGGCGCGCCGCCGCCCTCGCCGGGCTGCGCCCGCGGCACGTCGTCCCCGACATCCCGCGCAACGCCGAGCCGCGCACCGGTCTTTCCATGGGCGAGCACGCCGCGCGCACCGCCCGCGAGTGGCGGGTGCCGCGCGCAGCGCAGGACGAGCTGGCCGCCACCAGCCACCGCCGGCTGGCCGCGGCGTACGACGCGGGCTTCTTCGACAGCCTGCTCACGCCCTTCCGCGGGCTGGAGCGCGACCAGAACCTGCGCCCCGGCTCCACGCCGGAGAAACTGGCCCGGCTGCGGCCCGTGTTCGGCACCGACGCGCCCGACGCCACCATGACCGCCGGCAACTCCACCCCGCTCACCGACGGCGCCGCCACCGTGCTGCTCGCCGGCGAGGAGTGGGCCGCGGCGCGCGGGCTGCCGGTGCTGGCGTACCTCACGCACGCGCGCACCGGCGCGGTCGACTTCGTCGACGGCCCGGACGGGCTGCTGATGGCGCCGGCGTTCGTGGTCCCGCGGCTGCTGGCCGACGCCGGCCTGGACCTGGCGGACCTCGACCTGTACGAGATCCACGAGGCGTTCGCCTCCCAGGTGCTCGCCACCCTCGCCGCCTGGGAGGACCCGGTGTTCTGCAGGGAGCGCCTGGGCCGCGAGGGGCCGCTGGGCACCGTCGACCGGGAGCGGCTGAACGTCGCCGGCTCCTCGCTCGCCGCCGGGCACCCCTTCGCCGCGACCGGCGGGCGGATCGTCGCGACACTGGCGAAGCTGCTGCACGAACGGGCGGCGGAGCGCGCGGGTGCGGGCGGCGACGACGCCGCGCCCGTACGCGGGCTGATCTCCGTCTGCGCCGCCGGCGGGCAGGGCGTCACGGCCCTGCTCGAAGCCTGAACCTCCGCTACCGAAAAGGAGCGAAAGTGGGCGTACGAAAGGACCTGAAGACCGCGAAGAAGCGGTCGGACCTCGCCGGGCGCGCCCCCGTCGAGGTGACGCGGGACAACGGCGTCGTACGCCGGGCCGCCGCCCCCCGGCTCGCCGCACCGCCCCCCGACGCCGGCAGCGCCGTCGCCGACATCCCCTACACCAACGCCGCCGAGGCCCCCGGCGCCCCCGTGATCCGCCGCAAGGCCGGCGGCCGGTGGGTCCCGGTCACCGCGTCCGCGTTCGCCGACGAGGTCACGGCGGTGGCGAAGGGCCTCGTCGCCGCCGGTCTTGAACCCGGCGGCCGGGTCGCGATCATGTCCCGTACGCGCTACGAGTGGTGCGTGCTGGACTTCGCCGTCTGGGCCGCCGGCGGCCAGTCCGTGCCCGTGTACCCCACCTCCTCGGCCGACCAGGTCGAGTGGATCCTGCGCGACTCCGGCACCCGCTTCGTCGTCGCCGAGTCCGCGGACAACGAGCGGACCGTACGCACCGCCGCCGCCGAGGCGCGCGTCTGGCAGCTCGACGCCGGCGGGCTCGGCGAGCTGAAGGACCTCGGCCGGGACGTACCGGACGACGAGGTCGCCCGCCGCCGCGCCGCCCTCACCCCCGGCACCGTCGCCACCGTCTGCTACACCTCCGGCACCACCGGCCTCCCCAAGGGCTGCGTCCTCACCCACGGCAACCTGTACGCCGAGGCGGCCAACAGCGTCGAGCTGCTGCACCCGATCTTCAAGGAGGTCACCGGGAAGACCGCGGCGACGCTCCTCTTCCTGCCGCTGGCGCACATCCTCGGCCGGACGATCCAGATAGCGTGCCTGTCCGCGCGCATCGAAATCGGCCACTGGCCGTCGATCAGACCCGACGAGCTGCGCCCGGAGTTCAAGGTCTTCAAGCCGACGTTCCTCGTCGGCGTCCCGTACCTCTTCGAGAAGATCCACGACACCGGGCGGGAGATGGCCGAGAAGCTCGGCCGCGGGTCGTCCTTCGACCGCGCCGACCGCATCGCGGTGCGCTACGGCGAGGCGTCCCTGAACAGGTTCCTCGGCACCGGCAAGGGCCCCGGCCCCGGGCTGACGCTGGCGTGGGGGCTGTACGAGCTGCTGGTCTACCGGCGCATCCGCAAGGAGCTGGGCGGCCGGCTCCACTACGCCCTCAGCGGCGGCTCCCCGCTCGACCGCAACCTCAACCTCTTCTTCTACGCCGCGGGCGTCGTGATCTACGAGGGCTACGGCCTCACCGAGACCTCCGCCGCCGCCACCCTCACCCCGCCGCTGCGCCCCCGCCCCGGCACCGTGGGCCGGCCGCTGCCGGGGACGGCGGTGCGGATCGCGGACGACGGGGAGGTGCTGGTCAAGGGCGGCATCGTCTTCGACGGGTACTGGCGGAACGCGGCGGCGACCGGGGAGGTGCTGGCCGACGGCTGGTTCGCCACCGGCGACCTCGGCGCGCTGGACGAGGACGGCTATCTGACGATCACCGGGCGGAAGAAGGACATCCTCATCACCACCGGCGGCAAGAACGTCTCGCCCGCGGTGCTGGAGGACCGGATGCGCAGCCGGCCGCCGGTGGGGCAGGTGATGGTCGTCGGCGACAGACGGCCGTACGTGGCGGCGCTGGTGACGCTGGAGCCGGAGGCGCTGGCGCACTGGCTGGCGGTGCGCAAGCGGCCGCGGGACACGCCGGCCGCCCGGCTGCGGGACGATCCGGAGCTGCGGGCGGACGTGCAGCGGGCGGTGGACTACGCGAACGAGGCGGTGTCGCGGGCGGAGTCGGTGCGCCGGTTCGCGATCGTGGCCGGGGAGTTCACGGAGGAGAACGGGATGCTGACGCCGTCGCTGAAGGTGCGGCGGCACGCGGTGGCGGAGGCGTACGCGGCGGAGATCGAGGCGCTGTACGAGGGGTAGCCGCCGGGCGGCGCGGGCTGAGACGGCGTTGTCGGTGAGGCGGCATACCCTTGGGCGGGAGTGCGGGGAAGGTGGGCGCCGGGCGGACCGGCGCGTGCGCGCCAGGGCCGCCCGTCCAGGGCCGCCCGTCCAGGGCCGCCCGTCCAGGGCCGCCCGTCCAGGGCCGCCCGTCCAGGGCCGCCCGGCCGGGGCCGCCGCGGCCGATGCCGCTCAGCGCCGCGCGGCGCCCACCGGCTGGCCGCCGCCGCCCGGGAGGCCGGCGCCGCCGCCCTCGGCCTCCTCGATGCCCTCGGTGATCTCCTCCAGCTCGTCGAGCCCGGGCGCCTTGTCGGCGATGTCGAAGCCGGCGCGGATGAGGACCATCGTCTCGGAGTTCGCCGGGGACGGGAACGCCAGCGACTGCACGTAGCCGTCGTCGCCCTCCTCCGTCACGACCTTCCAGCGCACGAAGTAGCCCTCCTCCCCCGCGACGGTGACCTCGCCGGACTCCACCTCGTCGTGCGAGGTGATGCCGCCGTACGCCTCGTCGCCGTAAGACGCCTCCGCGTTGGGCTCGATGTCCTTCTCCGCGACCCGCTTCGGGCTGGTCGCGTCGATGCCGAGCGCGAGGGCGGGTACGGAGTTCACCCCGCCGCGTACACAGGTGTCCTGCGGTGACGTCGGGCACTTGTACTCGCCGACCGACACCCCGGCGCCGATCTGCCCGGACTGCCCCTTCCAACCGTCCGGCACCGGGATCTTGATGCCGCTGGCCAGGTCGGTGGCGAAGCCGTCCTCGCTGGGGACCTCCTGCGGCGGCTGCCCGCCGCCGGAGTCGCCGGGGTCGCGCTCGCCGTCGTCGGGGTCCTGCGGCTCGGGCGACCGGTCGGGGCCGCCGCCCGAGCCGCCGCCGGGGCCCCCGTCGGGGCTCGGCGAGCGGCTCTCGCCGTCGGGCCCGAAGACCACCGGGCCGCTGCCGCCGGCCTCGTCGCCGTCGTCCCCGCCCCATATCGCGTACCCGCCGGCGATGCCGCCGCCGACGAGGGCCGCGGCGGCCACGCCGATGGCGATCCCGAGGGCCAGCGGGCGCCGGCCCGGCCAGCGCCGCTTGCCCGGCGGGCCGACCGCCGGGGCGGGGCCGAAACCGAGCGGTTCGGCCCCGCCGGATATGACCTCCGTGGGGGCGTCGTTCGCGCCGCCGGGCGGGGTGTCCTGCTGGCCGGCCCCGCCGGGGCTCTGCGCAGGCACATCCGGGGCGACGGCGGCGGGCCTGACCTCGTTCGTCCAGCCCGCACCGTCCCACCTCCGCTCCCTCGGCGACTCGTCGTCGCTGCGGTCCGGGTCGGGATACCACCCTGCAGGTGCCATTCCACTCATGTATGCAGGCTATCGGGGCTCCCTGAGAACCGGATGAGAGCCGTCTGAGCCTTCTTTCCGTCCGGCTTTCCGTCCGGCTTTCCGCCCGGCTGCCGCACCCCGTCCGCCTCCGGCGGCCGGCTCAGGGCCGGCGCTGCACGGAGAGCGCGGTGAGTTCCTCGATGTCGAACTGCGAGCGGCTGTTCGGTGGGCCGTAGCGGGTTAACTTCCCGCGGCTCACCCACTTCCGGATGGTTGCCTCCGACACCCCCATGGCCAGCGCGGCCACCTTGGTGGGGACGAGCCTGTGGTTCGGTGGTCTGCTCATGCCTCGCCGCCCTTCCGCTGCCGTTCCATCAGGTGCCTGAGCCGGAGCCACTCGTGCGTCTCCCACGCGTGCCCTGCCGTGCACGCGATCCTCCGGGCCGGCACGCTCTCGCCGGGCCGGAGGGTAGCGGTGATCGTCCCGTCACAGCCGTCCATGACGCATTCCTTGACGAAGGTGAAGTACTCGCTCGACTCCGGGTCGATGATCCGCCGCAGTTGCTTCACGAGGCTCTCGATCTCGTCGGCGAGATCCGGCGCGGCGGGCTGGGCGGTGAGCCAGTCCAGGTTCTCGGTGAGGAACCGCGCCAGGTCCGGAACGCTCCGCGCCGGCGCTGCGGTGCCCAGTTGGTCGACGACCGTCCCCGTCCACGACTCCAGCAGGGAGGAGAGGTGGTTGCGGGTGTCGAGCACGGCGATGTCGAGGTGGTCGACGTTGCGGGGTGCGGAGACCTTCGTCGGGTTGCTCGGTCTGCCCATCGCGATCGGCGACGCCTGGTGCAGGCATTCCCGGTGCAGCGCGGGAAGCTCCTGCAGATGGTGCTCCATCTGTCTGACGCACGCACCGCACAGCAGGGAACCGGCGGCGGCACGGCGTTCACGCGTGTGGGCCCTGGCGCACGGGTGCGACCCCGTAGAAGCCCCTCCGTCAGGCAAATCGCTCCCCCAACAACCGCTCTGCATGGAAGTCCCGGAACGACCGGGACAGACGGCCGGACTGGTATGTTCCGGTAGGCGGCGCCCCGACGGAACTACGGAGTCCGGTCTCCGGTCCGTCCGGGGCCGCACCCCCGCGGACGGTCCGCTCGGCAGCGGCCGGAGTTCCGTTATGGTCACGTCCCAGACTGTCCCGCGGGTCTTGCCGGTGACTTGCCGCTGGCTTGTCGGCGGCCCCCGGGCCCGCCTCCGCCGCAGGCCCCGGAGGTACGGCTGACGGGCCGTCAGCCGTCCGGGAGGTCGTGGACCGGTCGTGGACCGGGCGACCACGGGCCCCTCTGGCACGGCGGGCCGTCGCGTGTCACACTTTCCGGGCGTCCACCCTGCCCAAGTGCGGCTACGGAGGGTGAAGTCCCCCTCCGGTCCGTGTCCGGGCACACCCGGGCGTATCCCGTATCGGCCGGCCGCGAGCGCCCCTCGGACGAGGGGCGCGCCGCGGCCGTTTGCGTTCCCGTGCCGTCCCGGGGCGACCGTCCGGTGTCCGGAGGGCGGTCGCCCCGGCGGAACGCCGGCGCCTGACCGCCCGGCCCGTGACCGCCGGCTCCTGACCGCCGGCTCCATGCCCGCGCTGCATGCGGCCGCCGCATGCGCGCCCGGGCCGTACCGGAACGTGCGCGACCGCCTGTCCTGCTCCTGTGCACCGGCAAATCCGCCACCCGGCCGCCGCTCCGGCGGCCAGGGTCTCCGGCAACCCCGAAAGGAATGTGAACAATGAGTGATCGTCTGGCCGGCCATACAGCCGGCTCCGTCTCGCAGTCGGCGGGAGTGGGCGTCGACGGGCAGCGGCCCGGGGCGGCGGAGGCGCGGCGCAGAGTCGCGCGCCACCTGGCCGTACAGGTGGACGGCGAGGGTGCGCTGAAGGACCGGTGCGCCGGCCGGATCATCGAGTCCGCGCTGCTGCTGCTTCTGCTCCGTAAGGAGCGGGCGGCGCCGCGCGTGCAGAAGGAACTGCAGGACTACCTGCAGCAGGCGCGGCCGAAGGGCATGCTGGAGCGGGTGGTCGCCGACGCGCTGTCCGGCCGGCCCTGCGAGGTCGACGACCTGCTCGCCGGCCTGAACCGGGCCCGGCACGGCTCCGGGGCGCGCAAGCGGCTGCTGCTGGACACGATCCTCAGCCTGTGCGGCGTCCTGCCGGACGGCACCCGCCCCGACCCGCGGGAGGTGTCCCCGCGGCCGCAGGCGGTGTGGACGGAGCTGACGCTGTGCGCGGCCACGATCCTGCACGCGCACGCCCGCGCGGGCACCGCCGAGGCCGGGCCGCCCGGGGACACCGTCTCCGGGCAGGAGCTGCTGGACCACCAGGAGCTGCTGGTGCGGCGGCTGGCCGCCTTCCCCGTCCGGCGGGTGTGGGAGGGGAACGCGCTCGCCCACCTCGTGGCGCTGCACGCGCTGCACACCTACCGGCCCGGTTGCGAGCTGATGCGGGACGGCATCGAGGCGCTGACCCGGCTGCGCGGCCCGGACGGCGGCGTGCCGTTCATCGACGGGCAGGAGATATTCGTGACCTCCCTGGCCGCGGTGGCGCTCGCGCCCGCGCCGGGGCACGAGCGGCTCGCGGCGCGGATGGGCCGGTACCTCGCCTCCCGGCAGCACGCCGACGGCGGCTGGGGGTACAACGAGGCCACCACCCAGACCGACGTCGACGACACCGCGCGGTGCGTGGAGCTGCTGCGGATGCTGGACGCGGCCCGGTTCCGCCACAGCATCGCGGCCGGCGAGGAGTACCTGCGCGCCCGGGCCAACGACGCCGGCGGCTTCCCCACGTACCTGCGCGGCCACACCTCGGACCTGGACATGACGGCCGGCGCGGTCATCGCCCTGCCCTGGAGCCACTACGGCGACCTGCTCCGCCCCGCGGTCGACGTACTGATCGACGCCCAGCGCGAGGACGGCAGCTTCGAGCCCAGCTGGACGCTGAGCATGTCCAGCGCCATCCTGCGCATCCTGGACGCCCTGGCCTGCGTACCCGCCGACGAGACCGCGCTGCGGCGGCGCGCCGACGAGGCGGCCGCCAAGGCCGTGGCGTTCCTGGACGAGACCCGGGGCGGCGACGGCGGCTGGGGACACGTGCCCGGCAAGGACAGCGACGTGCTGTCCACCGCACAGGCCGTGGGCGCACTCGCCCGGCACGCCCCGCAGCTGAACCTCGCCAAGCCGCTGGCCTACCTGGTCGACCAGCAGCACGAAGACGGCGGGTTCCGCTCGATCGCCGACCAGGCGGGCCCGCGGCCGCTGCCCTTCGACTTCCCCGTCCTGGCCGACGTGCACGTCCTGACCGCGCTCAACCGCCTGATCGCCCACGGCACCGCCTGACAGCAGCGAGTTCCGGAAGGACCGGAAGGAGACGCCCCCATGAAAGGCTCGACGGCATACGCGTCGATACAGAAGCGCGGTCTGCACATCGGCCTGCTGCCGGAGATGGCCGCGGCCGTGAACGGCTCGACCCCGATCACGTTCGACCACGACCTGGACGTGCTGCCGGACGCGGGCCGCCGGATGACGGTCGCCCAGTACGCCGGCCACGTGGACGACCTCGCGGGCCGCTTATGGGCGGCCGGGGTCCGCCCCGACGACCACGTGGCGCTGCACAAGAGCCACAACGCCGACATCTGGCTGCTCGCGGCGGCGGCGTCGCGGATCGGCGCGGTGGTGGTGATGCTGTCGCCCGCGCTGGACCCCGACACCGTCGGGGCGCTGCTGGCGCGGGTGGGCCGGCCCCGGCTGCTCACCGACGTACGCAAGCTCGACGCCCTGGCCGAGGTCCCGCTGGCCGACGTGACCGAGCAGGTGATCTGCGTGGACGGCGAGCGCCCCGGGGCGGTGTCGCTCGCCGGCCTGGCGGGCGCGCCGCGGGTCGCGCCGGTGGTCCGGCCCATCGACGAGGCCGCCGTGATCACCCACACCTCCGGCACCACCGGCCTGCCCAAGCTGGTGGTGCACACCCCCCGCACCCAGGGCGTGCGGCTGGTGCCGCAGTGGCGGCTGCTGGCGCTGCTGCGCAAGAAGGAGACCGTCGCGATCCACATCCCCTTCGTGCACTCCCGGATGGTCGCGGCGATGTCCCTGGCGCTGCTGAAGGAGTTCCCGGTCCTGCTGCTGCGCGAGTCCGACCCCGCGGTGGTCGCCGAGCAGTTCCTCACCCACCGCCCGGTGCTCGTCGAGGCGCTGCCCAACTCGCTGATGGACTGGGAGCCGCTCACCGAGGACCCGCGCATGCCGTTCGGGCCGGTGAAGGTCTTCAGCAGCACCTTCGACGCGATCCACCCCCGCACGATGGGCCGGCTGCTGGCCTCGTCCCACCGCCGCGGGGCGCTGTTCTTCCAGATCTACGGGCAGAGCGAGGTCGGGCCGGCCGTCGGCCGCGCCTACTTCCGCCGCACCGCGCACAAGGCCAACGGCCGCTGCGTCGGCTGGGCCATGCCGGGCGGCGCCGCGCAGGTCCGCGTGGTCAGCCGCAACGGCCGGCCGGTGGCGGAGGAGAACCCCGGCTACATCGAAGTGGCCTGGGACGGCCTGGCCAAGAGCTACCTCGCCGAACAGGACCGCTACGACACCAACCGCAACGGCCGCTGGTGGCGCACCGGCGACGTCGGCTACCGCACCCGCCTCGGCTGCCTGCACATGCTCGACCGCGAGGTCGACCTGATCCCCGGGGTGCGCAGCTCCCTGGAGATCGAGGACGTCGTACTCGACCGGATGCCGGAGCTGACCGAGCTGGTCGTGGTGCAGGGCGCCGACGGACAGGCCGTCCCGGTCCTGTGCACCGTCGACGACAAGCCGCTCGACCTCGACCGCTGGCGCGCCGCCGCCGCGGACTTCGCGCAGCTCGCCGACCCCGTCCACATCCCCCACGCCGACCTGCCGCGGACCGCCACGCAGAAGGTGCAGCGCCTCTCGCTGGCCCGCCGGCTCGCTGAGCAAACCCACGTGCACGAATGAGTTCTCTGCACCCCACCGCCCGCCAGGGCGACGCACCAACTCATCCGAAAGGGGCACATGCCTTGACACCGCAAGCGACGCTCGCCCGACTCCGCGAATACATGGTGGGACCTTCACGGTTCATGAGCCTGCTGTCCTGCTTCGAGCTGGGCATCGTCGACAGGCTCAGAGACAACCCGGGAATGAGCGCCACCGAACTGGCCGACGCCGTCGGCACCAAGCCGGACGCGGTGGAACAACTCCTCTTCCTCATGGTCAAGGAGGGCTTCGTCGCCCACGACGAGACGTCGGGGGGCTACGCCCTCGACGCCCTCGCCCACGTCGAGGAGGCCGACCTCAAGCGCGCCCTGCGCTACATGAACCTGATCAAGGTGACGGCGCTGCGGCAGCTGTTCTACCTCACCGAGAGCGCCCGGACCGGCACCGTCGTCGGCCTGAAGGAGCTGTACGGGGCCGGCGGCACCCTCTACGACGCCGTCGCCGACCACCAGGACCTCAACGACGCCTGGCTGCCGCTGATGAACACGGTCACCGCCAACGCCGACCCGTGGTTCTTCGACCGGATCGAGATCCCGTCCGGGGCACAGGTGCTCGACCTCGCCGGCAACACCGGTCTGGGGGCCATCCACGCCTATCAGTACAAGAAGTCCCCGGGGCTGCGGGTGACCACCTTCGACCTGCCGGAGAAGGAGGCCGAGGCGTTAGCCAACTTCCGCGCCGAAGGGCTGGCGGACCACCTCTCCTTCGTCGGCGGCAACGTCTTCGACTCGATCCCCACCGGCTTCGACACCGTACTGATCAAGCATTTTCTGGACATGTTCGACCGGGCCGACGTGCTGAGAATCCTGCGCGGCGTGCACGGCTCGCTGAATCCCGGCGGACAGGTCCACATCCTCGTGCCGGTGTACCCCGAGGACATCACCCGGACGGACAACTACAACGTCGACTTCTTCCCGGCCTTCTTCATCGGCTGCACCATGGGCCAGGGTGGCCCGCAGAAACTGTCGGTCTACCAGCGCTGGCTGGAGGAATGCGGCTTCACGGTGACGAACGCGGTCACCAAGGACGCCGCCGAGATACCGCCGGACGTCATCCCCGTCCAGGCCGTCATCTCCGCGACGAAGAACGCCTGAACCGCCCCGCCCGGGCGCTCCCGCCCCGACCGGGCGGGGCACCGGCCGATGCCGCTGGCCGATACCGCCGCGGTACGCACGGGGTCCCACGCGGGCCCGGACCGGCGCCGGTAGGCTGCCGAGTCGCCGGCGCTCCTTCGCCGGAATCCCGTACCAAGGCCACGTAGCAGAAGAGAAATGGGGACTTCGATGCACGAAACCTCTCCCGAGGGTGCACCCGCCCGCTCCCGCAAGGCCGTCATACCGGTCCAGGTCGTGGAGGGCGGCGGGCCGCTCACGTTCCTGCGGGTCATGGCCGTCCTGTGCCTTCTCATGATCCTGACGCAGGGGTTACTCGCCGGAATGCTCATGAACGGCGACGTCGACTCGATCGACCCGCACGGCATGGGCGCCTACGTGTTCGAGGCGCTGGCATTGGTCCAGCTCGTGGCCGCCGTCATGCTGTGGCGCCGCAACCGCGAGCTGAAGTGGGTGCTATCGGCGGGCATCGGCATCCTGCTGACCGCCTTCATCCAGGTCTTCCTGGGCCTGGAGAGCTCCACCTCCGCGCACGTCACCGTCGGCGTGCTGATGGCCGTAATGGAGACGACCCTCCTCATGCGGTGCCTGATGCTGCAGGTGGCGGAGCCGGATCCGGAGCCCGCGCCCGCCTGACACCACCCGACACCGCGACCGACACCCCGGGCTGGACCCGCCGACCGGCGGGTCCAGCCCTTTCGTCTCATCGCACGCCCCCCATGGAGGACACATGTCAGAGAGCGCCGAGTTCGCCCACCTGTACCAGGCCATCGAGAAGTCGGCCCGGTTACTTGAGGTGCCCTACGCCCAGGACAAGGTGCACGCGGTCCTGACGGCGTACGAGGACGCGATCCCGAAGACCCCGATCGCTTTCCGGATGGGCACCGGCGCGCGCTATTCGAGCGACGTCGACTGGCGCTTCACCATTCCCAAGGAACACGAAGACCCGTACACGGTCGCCGTGGCGCACGGCCTGCTTGAGCCCTCGGACCACCCCGTCTTCCCGCTGTACGGGGAGGTCCTCCAGCGGTGCGGAATCCACTGCTACGGCGTCGACTTCGGCGTCGCGGGCGGCCTCAAGAAGCTGTACATCAACTTTCGGCCGGACGACATGGAACCGCTGTCCGCGTTCCTCGACATCCCGTCCATGCCGCCCAGCGTGGCCGAGAACTACGACTTCTTCGTCCAGCACGGCATGGGCGGCCCGCAGATGCCCATGTTCGCGATCGACTACCGCTACCGCACGGCGAACCTGTACTTCGGCGGGCTCACCGCCGAGCCCCTCGCGCCGGACACCGTCCGGTCGATCTTCAGCAGGCTGCAACTCCCGGAGCCGAGCGAGCGGCTGCTCAAGCTGAGCGGCCGGGCCATGGGCGCCTACGCCACGCTGAGCTGGGACTCCTCGAAGATCGAGAGGTTCGCCTTCACCATCCCGGCCGGGGACGTGTCGGAGCTGCCGGTGCCGATGGAACCGGAGATCCAGAAGTTCCTGGAGGACGTCAAGGGCGAGGTCGCCGACGACTCCAACAGGTTCGTCTACTACGTCGCCATGTCGTCCACCGGCGAGGAACTGTACAAGTTCCAGTCGTACTACCGGTACGAGCCCTGGCTCAAGGAGCTGATGACCCTCAACGGCCAGGGCCGGGGCAGCTGACCGGCCCCGCCCGCCCGGCCCGTGCCGGCGGCGTCGCGAGCGCCGCCGGCACGGGGGGCCGACTCCCCTCGGAGACCGGTGATTTGGCCGAACTCCGCCTGTCCGCAATCTTGGTACGGGTACTCACAAGTACTATCATTTAGGGATGAGTACTCATAAGGACATCATCAAGCAGTACCTTGACGGGGTCGACCGCGGCGACGCGGAGGCGGTCCTGCCCCTGGTGACCGACGACGTCCTGATGGAGAAGAAGGGCCAGCCGGCTCTGCGCGGCAAGGAGACGCTCCGCGCCGTCATCGACAACAAGGACGGCGCCGCCAGCGTCGTCCACAAGGACGTCGGCGAGCAGCCGCGCCCGACCCACAAGGTCGAGCGCATGATCGAGGAGGGCGACACCGTGGCCGTCAGCGGCACGGTCCTCGTCCCCCTCCCCAACGGCCAGTTGGAGATGCTCTTCTCCGACTACATCACCTTCCGCGGTGACCTGATCAGCAGCCTGGAGAGCTACATGATCGCCCCGGCCGGGCCGCAGGGCTGACCACCGGCCGGCACCATCCCCCCACCCAGTCGACCGTCTGACGAGCGGGGCGGCTCCGTCGGCCGCCCCGCTCGGCTTCTGCGGGAGCCTCTCGGAGCACCGATGCGGGGCATGCGTATTCGGCCACGTCCCGCAAGTCGCATGATCTTGTCCCCCGGCCACGGCGTGGGCAGACGCGTTCGGACGTCTATCTTCTAAGTTCGACGCCCTGCCGAAACCAGCAGCGCACGGGCTTCGCACATCGCCGCATGGGGGATTGATGTCTGCAGAACCGGCAATCGAACGTTTGTGTGTAGCCGCTGAAGACGCGGCCGGAATCGTGGGCCTGGAGTGCCCGCGCGAGAAGATGACGGCGGTGCTGACCGCGTTCCCGAACGTCGTCACCGACTCCACCGTGGTGTTCAACGTCGTGAACAAGGGCGGCCGCGTCGGGGACATGTCCTTCGACTTCACGGTGCCGCTGGCCGCGGGCGACCCCTACGAGCGGGCCCTGGCCCACGGCCTCGCCGAGAAGACGAACCACCCGGTGCGCGGCATGTTCGCCGACATGCTGACCACGCTCCCCGTCGACTGCTACGGCGTCGACTACGGCGTCAACGGCGGCTTCAACAAGGCGTACGCCGTCTTCCCGATGGGCCGGCTGCAGGAGCTGGACAAGCTCGCCGCCGTTCCCGCCATGGCCGACACGCTGTCCAAGTGGATGGGCCAGCTCGTCGACTACGGCCTGGACGGCAGGGTGTCGACGGTGGCGGTCGACCACGCGAACCGCACCTGGAACGTCTACTTCAACGGCCTGTCCGCGGAGCACTTCGAGCGCCCCACCCTCCAGGCGATGATCCGCGACTTCGGACTGCCGGAGCCGAGCGCGCAGCTGCTGGACTTCGCGGAGACCTCCTCGGCGCTGTACCCCACCTTCAGCTGGGACTCCCCCGAGATCGAACGGGTCAGCTTCTCCACCCGCACCACCGACCCGAACGCGCTCCCCGCACACGTGGAGCCGAAGCTCGGCGCCCTCGCCGCGAACGCGCCGTACACGTACGACGGCGACCGCAGGCTGGTCTTCGCCGGCGCGCTGACGACCGGCGGGGAGTACTACAAGCTTGCGACGTACTACCAGATGGCCACGGCCGCACACGACCGCGTACGCCGCGGCAGCTGACACCCGGGCGGGGGCGCCGCCCGCCCCGTCGCACCGCCCCCGCCCGCCCTGCTCCGCCCTTGCCCCCGCCGACCCGCCGCCGGCCCGCCGCCGTTCGCGTAACACGCCGGAAAGACGGGGGGACTAGGGTGGCCGGACCCCGGGCCGGGACGGCGCCCGGAGGACCGGAGCCGGAAGGGCGGGTGGGGCGCGTGCGGCTGACTCCCCGGGAGCAGGAGCGGCTGCTCATCCACGTGGCCGCGGACGTGGCCGAGAAGCGCCGGGCGCGCGGGCTGCGCCTCAACCACCCGGAGGCGGTCGCGCTCATCACCGCCCACGTGCTCGAAGGCGCCCGCGACGGCCGCAGCGTCGCCGACCTGATGGCCTCCGGCCGCACGGTGCTCACCCGCGACGACGTCATGGAGGGCATCCCCGAGATGCTGCGCGACGTGCAGGTGGAGGCGACCTTCCCGGACGGCACCAAGCTCGTCACCGTCCACGACCCCCTCACCTGACGGGAGACGGCCGTGATCCCAGGAGAGATCCGCCACGGCGACGGGGCCGTCCGCCTGAACGAGGGCGCGGACGTCGTACGGCTCACCGTGCTCAACGCCGCCGACCGGCCGGTCCAGGTCGGCTCCCACTACCACTTCGCCGAGGCCAACCCGGGCCTGGAGTTCGACCGCGCCGCCGCCCGCGGCAGGCGCCTCGGCGTCGCCGCGGGCACCGCCGTGCGCTTCGAGCCCGGCGTGCCCGTGGCGGTCGAGCTGGTTCCGCTCGCGGGCCGGCGGGTGGTGCCGGGGCTGCGCGGTGAGACGGGCGGGGCGCTGGACGACGCGGTCGAAGGCGGGTCGTCGGACGGCGTGCCGGTCGAAGGCGGGCCGCTCGACGGCGGATCGCTCGATGGCGGGGCAGCCGATGGCTGAGCTGTCCCGGGCCGCGTACGCCGACCTCTTCGGGCCCACCACCGGCGACCGCATCCGGCTCGCCGACACCGACCTGCTGATCGAGATCGAGGAGGACCGCGCCGGCGGCCCGGGCCGCGCGGGCGATGAGGCGGTCTTCGGCGGCGGCAAGGTCATCCGCGAGTCCATGGGCGTCTCCCGCGCCACCCGCGCCGACGGCACCCCCGACACCGTGATCACCGGCGCCGTCGTCCTCGACCACTGGGGGATCGTCAAGGCCGACGTCGGCATCCGGGACGGGCGCGTCACCGCGCTCGGCAAGGCCGGCAACCCGGACACCATGGACGGCGTACACCCCGAGCTCGTCATCGGCCCGGAGACCGAGATCATCGCGGGCAACGGCAAGATCCTCACCGCGGGCGCCGTCGACGCCCACGTCCACTTCATCTGCCCCCAGCTCGCCGACGAGGCGCTCGCCGCCGGCGTCACCACCCTCATCGGCGGCGGTACGGGCCCCGCCGAGGGCAGCAAGGCCACCACCGTCACCCCCGGGCCGTGGCACCTGGCCCGCATGCTGGCGGCCATGGACACCGTCCCCGTCAACGTCGGCCTGCTCGGCAAGGGCAGCACCGTCTCCAGCGACGCGCTGCTCAGCCAGTTGCGCGGCGGCGCGCTGGGCTTCAAGATCCACGAAGACTGGGGCGCGACCCCCGCCGTCATCGACGCCTGCCTCGCCGTCTGCGAGGAGACGGGCGCGCAGCTCGCCCTCCACAGCGACACGCTCAACGAGGCCGGCTTCGTCGGCGACACCCTGGCCGCCCTCGCCGGCCGCACCGTCCACGCGTACCACGCCGAGGGCGCCGGCGGCGGCCACGCGCCCGACATCATCACCGTCGTCTCCGCCCCCCACGTCCTGCCCAGTTCGACCAACCCGACGCGCCCGTACACCGTCAACACCGTCGAGGAGCACCTCGACATGCTGATGGTCTGCCACCACCTGAACCCCGCCGTGCCCGAGGACCTCGCCTTCGCCGAGTCCCGCATCCGGCCCTCGACCATCGCCGCGGAGGACGTCCTGCACGACCTCGGCGCCATCTCCGTCATCTCCTCCGACTCCCAGGCCATGGGACGCATCGGCGAGGTCGTGCTGCGCACCTGGCAGACCGCGCACGCGATGAAGAAGCGGCGCGGCGCGCTGCCCGGCGACGGCCGCGCCGACAACCTGCGGGCGCGCCGGTACGTCGCGAAGTACACGGTCAACCCGGCCGTCGCCAACGGCGTCGACCACGAGATCGGCTCCGTCGAGCCCGGCAGGCTCGCCGACCTCGTCCTGTGGGACCCCGCGTTCTTCGGCGTCAAGCCGCAACTGGTGCTCAAGGGCGGCCAGATCGCGTACGCGCAGATGGGCGACGCCAACGCCTCCATCCCCACCCCGCAGCCGGTCCTGCCGCGCCCCATGTACGGCGCCGCCGGCCGCGCCCCGCACGCCAACTCCGTCTCCTTCGTCTCCCCCCTCGCGCTGGACGGCCACCTCCGCGACCGCCTGGGGCTGGGCAAGACACCGGTCGCGGCCCGCTCCACGCGGTCGCTGACCAAGGCGGACATGAGGCTGAACGACGCGACCCCGGACGTACGGGTCGACGCCGACAGCTTCACCGTGACCATCGACGGCGACGTGGTCGAGCCCGCCCCGGCGGCGGAGCTGCCCATGGCCCAGCGCTACTTCCTGTTCTGAACCGTGGTCGTGCGGAGGCGGAAAGGGGGCTGCGCGTGACCCGCGCCGCGCTGCTCGTGCTCGCCGACGGCCGCTTCCCCGCCGGCGGCCACGCCCACTCCGGCGGCGCGGAACAGGCCGTCGCCGCCGGGCGGATCACGGACGCCGCGGGCCTGGCGGCGTACTGCCGCGGCCGACTGCACACCGCCGGTCTCACCTCCGCCGCCCTGGCCGCCGCGGCCTGCGCCGGAGCCGACCCGCTCCGCCTCGACGAGGCCGCCGACGCCCGCACCCCCTCCCCCGCCCTGCGCGCCACCGCCCGCAGGCTGGGCCGCCAACTGCTGCGGGCCGCCCGCGCCGCCTGGCCGGCCGCGGAGCTGGACGCCCTCGCCGGGGCCCGCCCGCGCGGCGTCCACCAGCCCGTCATCCTGGGCGTCGCCGCGCGGGCCGCGGGCCTCGGCCCTGCCGACGCCTCGTACGCCGCGGTGTACGAGGCGGTCTCCGGGCCGGCCACCGCGACGGTACGGCTCCTCGGCCTGGACCCCTTCGAGGCCACCGCCGTCCTCGCCCGCCTCGCCCCGGAACTGGACGACGTCGCCGCGCGGGCCACGACGGCCGGTGTCCGCGCGGCCGCCGGGGGCCGGACCGACGTGGACGTGCTGCCCGCGGCGGGCGCCCCGCTCCTCGACATCGCCGCAGAGGAGCACGCCGTCCGCACGGCGCGGCTCTTCGCCTCGTAGGCAGACCTCGGCCGACCTCGTACGGACCCCAGGGAGACGGCATGCACCTCGACCACTCCGAGACCACCGCTCCGCAGCACCACACCTCCGGCGCCCCCGCGCGCCGCGTCCTCGGACCCCCGGCACCGGCCGGACGCGCCACCCGCCGCCGCGCCCTGCGCGTCGGGCTCGGCGGCCCGGTGGGCTCCGGCAAGACCGCCACCGTCGCCGCGCTGTGCCGGCTGCTGCACGACGAGCTGTCCCTGGCCGTCGTCACCAACGACATCTACACCCGCGAGGACGCCGAGTTCCTGCTCCGTGAGGCCGTGCTGCCGCCGGAGCGGATCACCGCCGTGGAGACGGGCGCCTGCCCGCACACCGCCATCCGGGACGACATCTCCGCCAACGTCGAGGCGGTCGAGGAACTGGAGGCGGCGGTGGGGCCCCTGGACGTGGTCCTGGTGGAGTCCGGCGGCGACAACCTCACGGCCACGTTCTCCCGCGGCCTGGCCGACGCGCAGCTCTTCGTCATCGACGTCGCGGGCGGTGACGACATCCCCCGCAAGGGCGGCCCCGGTGTCACCACGGCCGACCTGCTCGTCGTCAACAAGACCGACCTCGCCCCCTACGTCGGCTCCGACCTGGCACGCATGGCGCGGGACGCGCGGGCCCAACGCGGCGGGAAGCCGGTCGTGTTCACCTCGCTGGCGCAGGAGGGCGGTGTGCGGCCGGTCGCGGACTGGCTGCGCGAGCGCGTCGCCTCGTGGCGCGCGGCGTGACGGACGCCGCCGCGGCGCCCACCGCCGAAGTCCGCCCACCGGACGGAACCCGTGCCACCGGCGGAGTCCGGGCGCACGCCCGCATCACCGCCGCCCCCGACGCGCGCGGCGGTACCGCGCTCCCGGAGCTGGCCGGGGACGGGCCCATCGCCCTGCGCCGGGTCCGCGCGGGCGCGGGGGAGGCGCGGGTGTGTCTGGTCGGGGCGATGGCCGGCCCGCTGGGCGGCGACCGGGTGCGGCTCGACGTACGGGTCGAGCCCGGCGCCGCCCTGCGGGTCACCAGCGCCGCCGCGACCCTGGCCCTCCCGGGCACCGCCGGCGGGCCCGCCCGCTACGACGTGTCCCTCGCCGTCGGCGACGGCGCCGAGCTGCACTGGCTGCCCGAGCCGCTGGTCTCCGTCCGCGGCAGCCGGCTCCACGTGACGTACCGCATCGACCTCGCCCCCGCCGCGCGCCTGGTGTTCCGCGAGGAGCAGGTACTCGGCCGCACCGGCGAGCCGCCCGGCCGCCTCGTCTCACGCCTCACGGTATGCAGCGGCGGCCGCCCGCTCCTCGACCAGGCCACCGACTACGGCCCCGGCGCCCCCGCCTGGGACGGCCCCGCCGTACTCGCGGACAACCGCGCCACCGGGCAACTGCTCGTCGCCGCCCCCGGGTTCGCCGCCACCCCCGCGAAACCGCACGTCCTCGCCACCGCCCAAGCCGCGCTCACCCCCCTCCCGGGCCCCGCCGCACTCACCACCGCCGTAGCCCCCGACGCCCTACGCCTACGCACCCTGCTCGACGAGGCCCGCACCCACACCACCGCCGCGTACGAAGCCCGCTAGCAGAACCGCCGACGCACCACCCCCAGGCGGGGCACGGCCCACCGCTTGCACCCGACCCGGTATACTGCGCCGGGTGCCCCGCCTCGTCGGGCCACCCGGGAGGACCGCCAGAAGCCGCACACGAACCCGGCTTCCCACGTTCCCCGCCTCCGTAGCTCAGGGGATAGAGCACCGCTCTCCTAAAGCGGGTGTCGCAGGTTCGAATCCTGCCGGGGGCACATCCTTGAACCCCGAGATCAGAGGGGTTGCGGGGGCTCGCTCGTCCCGCCGGTCGACTTCACTTCGGTGGGGGCGGGGGCTACGGGGCTGTCACCCACTCGAAGCCGTCCGGGTCGGTGAAGGCGCCGGTGTCCGTGGCGATCTTCAGGCGGTGGGCGCCTGTGCCCTCGGCGGGTACGCCCGCGACCTTGGCGAGGTTCGCGCGCCGGTACAGGGAGAACGCGACCGGGCCGGCCGGGTCGGCGAACTCGACGTACTTGCGGCCGTAGCTCTTCGTCACCGCGAAGCCGCGGTCGGCGTAGAACTGCTTGCTCGCGGCCACGTCCGCTACCCCCAGCTGCAGCACGACCGACTCGACGGCGCCGGTGGCCGGGCCGGAGTCCTTCCTCGACCGGGACGCCGCCGTCCAGACCGTGCCGTCCGGGGCGCTGACCGCTCCGCCGTAGCCCCACAGGGACTTCTTGGCCGGCTTCAGGGTCGTCGCGCCGGCCGCGACGGCGCTGTCCACGATCGCGTTGACATCGGCCGGCCGGGCGACGACGAGCGACATCGTGAAGCCGCGGAAGCCGGTGGTCGGCTCCGCCGACTCCGCCACCCGCACCCGGTCCCCGACGTCGAGCGCGGCGGAGTAGAACCGGCCCGCGGCGTCGGGGTCGGCCGCCTCGATGGTGACGTGCTGGATGAGGGGCATGGCGACGATGGTAGGGGCGGCGGCCGGGGAGCCGGCGGCATCCGGGCGCGGTGCGCGCGTTGGGCGGGCGGCTTCCGCGCGTTGGGGCCCCGGCCGGCACCGTGCCGTTACGCCGCCCTCTCGTCCGACGGGAGTATCGCCGCCGCCGTCTCGCGTGCGTACAGCGCCGGGGCGCGGCTGTGGGAGATGGCGGCGCAGGTGAGGGAGCCGGCGTAGAGGACGAGGCAGCGGTTGGTCACGGCGTCCGGGTCGGGGGTGCCCGTGGCGGCGATCAGGTCGCGGAGGTACGCGCCCACGGCGCGCTGGTGGTCGTGGACCGCGGCGGCGGCGCGGGCGCTCTCCGCGCCGACCTCGTTGAAGGCGTTCGTGAACGGGCAGCCGCGGAAGCCCGGCTCGCCGAACCACCAGTGCAGCCAGTCGAAGACCGCCAGCACCCGCTCCCGCGGGCGCCCGGTTGCCTCCCCGGCGACGTACTCCGCGAGCGCCCCGCGCAGCCGCCGGTCGCGGTCGCGGAGGTACGCCTCGACCAGCTCGTCCTTGGAGGCGTAGCAGCGGTAGAGGCGTTTGAGGGAGACGCCCGCGGCGTCGCGGATACGGTCCATGCCGACCGCGCGGATGCCGTGGGTGTAGAAGAGTTCGCCGGCCGCTTCGAGCACGCGCTCCCGGGCGGCCTCGTTGTCCGCGTCCATGTCCCCTGCTCCGTTCGCCCGCGTTCCCGCCGCCACGCCGCTACGCCGCCACACCGCCTCGCCGCACGTCGGTGACAACGTACCGGCGCTGTCCCGATCCGGTCCCGGCGGAGTCCCGCCGCTTGAGAACGACCGTTCTCCACATTACTGTCTGCTGCGAGAACGGTCGTTCCCCGGCCGTTCCACACCGTCGGTGCCGGCGGGCCCGGAACAGGGGACCGGGCCGGCGGGCACCGGCGGCACTCCCGGCCCGTGCCGGGTTTGCGTTGGAGTGTCCTCCAGGTCGTAGCGTCCGCGGCATGACGCACTCGACCACTCCGCAGCAGCGCACCGGCTCCGGCTTCGACGCCCGGAGCACCACCGCCGACGTCCTGCGCGGCGTCGACCTCAGCGGCCGGCTCGCCGTCGTCACCGGCGGCTACGTCGGCCTGGGGCTGGAGACGACCCGCGCGTTCGTACGGGCCGGGGCCCGCGTCGTCGTACCCGCCCGGCGGCGTGACGCCGCCGAGAAGGCGCTCGACGGCCTCGCCGCCCCCGAAGGCCCCGGCGGCGTCGAGATCGACGAGCTGGACCTCGCCGACCAGGACAGCATCCGCCGCTTCGCCGACCGCTTCCTCGACTCCGGCCGCTCCCTCGACCTCCTCGTCAACAACGCCGGCGTCATGGCCAGCCCCGAAACCCGCGTCGGACCCGCGGGCTGGGAGGGGCAGTTCGCCGTCAACCACCTCGGCCACCACGCCCTCGCCGGCCGCCTCCACCCCGCCCTCGTCCGCGACGGCGGCGCCCGCGTCGTCGCCCTGTCCTCCCGCGGCCACCACCTCTCCGGCATCCGCTGGCACGACCCGCACTTCCGCGCCGAGCCGTACGACAAGTGGGCGGCCTACGGCCAGTCGAAGACCGCCAACGCGCTCTTCGCCGTCCACCTCGACGCCCTCGGCCGGGACTCCGGCGTACGGGCCTTCAGCGTGCACCCCGGGATGATCCTCACCGAACTCGCCCGCCACGTCCCGCGCGAGGAGCAGATCGCGCAGGGCTGGATCGACGCGGACGGCAACCTCAGCGGCGCCTTCAAGACCCCCGAGCAGGGCGCGGCCACGCAGGTGTGGGCGGCGACCTCGCCGCGGCTGGCCGGCCTGGGCGGCGTGTACTGCGAGGACTGCGAGGTCGCCGAGCCCGCAGGCCCCGGCGGCGCGCAGGAAATGCGGCCGGGCGTACGGGACCACGCCGCCGACCCGGACCAGGCCGCCCGGCTGTGGGCGCTGTCGGCGGAGCTGACCGGCGTCGACCCCTTCGGCGCCGCACCCGGCCGGGGCTGACCCGCCCGGCAACCCCCGGACTGCTCCCCCGGGCTGCTCCCCCGTCGCGCGGAGAGCGCGCGTGCCGGTGCGCCGACGGGCCCGCGGCGCGCTCGCGGCCCCGTCGGCGTACGCGCGAAGAACCCCGTCAGCAGCGCTTCTCGGACGCGGCCTGGGCGGGCAGCGGAACGCCCTCGGGGCGCAGCGAGCCGACGGCGGCCGTGCAGTCGCTCACCGTGTCGGTGCCCGGCGTCCAGACCTCCTGCTGATCCGTGTCGGTGGCGCCGGTCCTGCCGAGCACCTTGTCCTGGTCGTAGCTGAACACGCCGAGGGTCAGGTCGTACGGCGTCGCGGTCCTGCGGAAGCTGTCCCACACCCACAGGTAGCCGTAGTTCTCCTTGCACTCCGGCGAGTAGAACTGCTTGACGGAGGCGATGGTCGCGCCGCCGCGCTTGATGTAGCCGGTGGCGCCGATCTGGTACGCGTCGTCGCAGACCCCGGCGGCCCGGGCGCGCTTGCTCTCGGGGTTGCCCCGGGCCGTCGGGGCCGTGTCCTGGGCGGCGGCCCGGTCGCTCTTGCCGGCGGGCGACGGCGCGGGGCCGCTGCCCGCGTACGCGGCGCCGGCGGGCGTGAGGACCAGCGCGGCGGCGGCGACGGCCAGAGCGAACTTCCTGAGTCGGGTGGAACGCATAGCTGTACTCCCTTTTCTGGACACAGAGGGATTTCAGAAGCATACGGCTCATGCCCCGGATACCCGGTAAGACCCGTGACGCGGCTGGGAGGTTGTAGGAGCCACCGGCGCGAAACCAGCCATCTCCGGGAGGGGGCGCGCGACGCGCAACGGGGCGCGGGGGCGGGCGCGCAGGCGGGGGCAGGCGGGGGCGGCGCAGCGGTGTCAGGCGTAGATGTCCACGTGGACGATGAGGTCGCCGCGGCCTTCGTTCCTGAGCCGGGGCATGCCGAGTTCGTGCAGGCGGAGGGCCTGGCCGTCGCGGATACCGGCGGGAATGCGGACGGTCTTCTTGCCGTCGGTCAGGGTCGGTACGCGCACGGCGGTGCCCGCGGCAGCGGCCGCCGCGGGCAGCCGGACGCGGAGGTGGAGGTCGTCGTCCTCCCGGGTGAAGTCGGGGTGCGGCCGTTGCCGGATGTCGATGAACAGGTCCCCCGCCGGGCCGCCGCCCGAGCCGACTTCGCCCTCGCCCTCAAGCTGGATGCGCATGCCGCCCGAGACGCCCGCCGGGATCTTGACGCGGAGCGTACGGGTGGTCCGGACCCGGCCGTCGCCGCCGCACGTGCGGCACGGGTGCGGCAGGATCGTGCCCAGGCCCCTGCATGTGCGGCACGTGGACGCATCGACCCGGCCCACGCCGCGGCAGGACGTGCAGAGTTCCACCGACGTCCCCGCCGCCGTCAGGCCGCCCGCGCAGGCGGGGCAGACGACCGCGGTCTCGATCGCGAACTCCTCGACCCGGTCGCGGGTCATGTCGGCCAGGTCCATCTCGAAGGGGACGAGGACGTCCGTCCCCCGGCGGAACCGGCCCGCTCCCGCCACGCCGTCCACCGGCTCCCGGAGATCTGTGTCGTCGTCCGCCGACGCGGTGCCGTCCCCCTCCGGCGGGCCGCCGTCCTCCTCCGGCTGCGGCGCGGGTACGCGGGCGAGGACGACCTGGTACTCCACGTCCGCCCACATCCGGGGCCGCTGCCGGACACCGGTGCGGTGCAGCGACTCGTAGACGTAGTCGTACAGTTCCGTCACCGTGATCCGGCCGTCGCCGTCGAGGTCCGCCGCGCCCGTGGCCAGCCCTTCGATGAGCGCGCCGGTGAAGCGGGAGGGCTGCGGGGCGGCGGTCTCCAGGCGTTCGCCCTCCCAGGCGTACTCGGTGCGGCTGGTCGCGGTGAGCACCACCCGGCCGGAGCCGGCGAGTTCGTCCCGCAGGTGCACCTGGTCGTCGCCCTTGGCGCCGGTCAGGAACGCACCGCTGTAGCAGCAGTCGAGCAGCACGACGACCGTGCCCGCCCGGCAGCGCTCCAGCCGGCTGCGCAGGAACGCGGCGGGCATGGCCGTCGAGGCGGGCAGGTCGCGGTCGGTGTCGCGGGCGGCGAAGTGGAGGTGGCCGTCGTCGTCCTTGATGCCGTGGCAGGAGAGGTGGAGCAGGAGGAGGTCGTTGCGGCCGCGGTCGCGGAAGAAGCGCTCGACGGCGCGCATCACCCGGTGCGCCGGGGCGTCCTTGAGCTGCTCGGCCCGGAAGCCGCCGATCCGCGGGTCGGCCAGGGCCCGGGCGAGACCGGCGCAGTCCTGGCCGGGCGAGCGGAGGGGACGGAAGGCGGCGTCGTCGTACGTGTCGGTGGCGATGAGCAGCGCGTCGCGCCGGCCGGAGAGGGGTGCGGCCACGGCTAGCCCCGGTCGGCGGCTTCCCGGCCGGCCGGCTCCTGCCCGGCGGGCGGCCCGGGGTCGAGGAACGCCTCGATGAGGCGCTGCTTCTCGGTGCCGGAGGCGTCGCCGAGTTCGAGGCTGCGGCCGTCCAGCTCCAGCCGCACGGACCGCACGGGCCGGTTCTGCAGCCACACCTCCACCAGCCGCACGACGGACCGCAGCACCACCGGCACCAGGGTCACCGCCAGCACCCCGACCGCGACGGCCTCCCCCGGCTTGGCCCCGTCCGGCGCGGCACCGGCCGCCCGCACGGGGCGAACGTCGTCGACCTCCAGCTCCAGCAACGCCTGCCGCAGCTGCCCGGTGAGCGCGTCCAACTCGTCGTCGTCCACGTCCGCGCCCCCGACCACGGCCACCCGCACCGTGCCCAACCGCTCCCCGCCCCTGTCCCTCATGGCTACGCAGTCTAGGACGAACCCCCCTCCGGCCAGGCGATGTTCAGCCTGCGGGTGCGCTCGTGGCCCTCCTCCCCTCGTGAGCGGGCTGCGGTGGTGAGTGGGGCGGGGTGGGGGTGGGGTGGTGGAAGGTGGCGTAGGGGCCGTTGCGGGTGAGGAGGGCCTCGTGCGTGCCCTCCTCGACTATGCGCCCGGCGTCGAGGAAGACGATGCGGTCGGCGTGGCGGACGGTGCGCATGCGGTGGGCGACGATGACGACGGTGCGGCCGGCCATGAGGCGTTCGATGCCCTGGTGGACGGCGGCCTCGTTCAGCGGGTCGAGCGCGGAGGTGACCTCGTCCAGGAGGACGACGGGCGCGTTCTTCAGCAGGGCGCGGGCGATGGCCACGCGCTGGCGTTCGCCGCCGGAGAGGGCGGTGCCGCCTTCGCCGACGGGGGTGGTCCAGCCGTCGGGGAGGCGGGCGACGACCTCGTCGAGGCGGGCGGCGGTGGCGGCGGCGCGGATCTCGGCGGCGGTGGCGTCGGGGCGGCCGAGGCGGACGTTGTCCTCGATGGTGCCGTCGAAGAGGTAGACGTGCTGGAAGACGATCGCGATCTTGGACATCAGGGTCTCGGTGCCGATCTCGCGGACGTCGTGGCCGCCGACGCGGACGGCGCCCGCGTCGACGTCGTAGAAGCGGGTGAGGAGCTGCAGCAGGGTGCTCTTGCCCGCGCCGGACGGGCCGACGACGGCGACGCGTTCGCCTTCGGCGACGGTGAGGGAGACGCCGTCGAGGACGGTGCGGTCGCCGTGGCGGAAGGTGACGGCGTCGAACTCCAGGGTGTGGCCCGCGGGGTGTGCCGGGTCGGGGGCCTCGGGGAGGGGCGGTGTGCTCAGCACCGTGTCGAGCCTCGTGAGGACGGTGCGGGCGGCGCGGAACTTGCCCGCCACGTCGGACAGGGACAGCAGCGGGTCCGCGCAGCGGGCGGCGAGGACGAGGAGCGCCAGCACCTCGGCCGCGCCGACGTCGCCGTGGAGGGCGACGTAGGCGCCGAGGGCGAGGAGGGTGGTGAAGAGCGCCTGCACGGTGAGGGTAAGGCCCAGGGTGCCGGGCAGCACCGACAGCGTGGTGCGGCGGGAGGCGCGCTGCACGTCGTGCAGGGAGTCGTCCAGGAGGCGGAACCGCTCGCCGGTCCTGCCGCCGGCGCGCAGCACCGGCTGGGCCTGGAGGTACTCGACGACGCGGGCGGTGGCCTCGTGGTCACGGATGGCGCGCTCCTCGTCGGCGGCGGCCATCGACCGGCTCGTCCAGACCTGCGTCGCGGCGACCACCGGCACGGCGGCCAGCGCGGCCAGGCCCAGCTGCCAGTTGAAGGCGAGCATGACGGCGACGATCGTCAGCGGGGTCACGGCGGCGGAGACGGACGGGGCCAGCAGGTGCGCGATGACGCTCATGGCCTGCAGGACGCCCTGGCCGGCGAGGGTGGAGACCTCGCCGACGCGGCCGGCGCCGTACCAGCCGACGGGGAGGCGGGCCAGGTGGTCGCCGAGGCGGTGGTACAGCCCGCGCAGCAGCTTGATGCCGACGCGGAAGCCGGCGAGGTCGCTGCTGAACCGCAGCACGCCGTACACGGCGAAGAGCACGGCGAAGGCGGTCAGCCAGGGCCAGGCGTCCGCGGGCGTGTCACCGAACAGCGCGCGCAGGAGGGGGACCAGCAGCGCGTACGACAGCCCCTCCACGACGGCGGTCGCCAGCATCAGCGAGACGGTGCGGCGCACGGGGCCGGTGTGCTCGTGCCCCAGCACGCGGAACAGGGTGCGGATCATCGGCGCTCGTCTCCTTGCCGGACGCCGCCGGGGGCGGTCGTCGCGCTCGCGGGGGTGCGGGCCGCTTCCGGGGACCCGTCCGGCGGGGCCGGATCGTCGGCGGCCGCGGCCTGGTGGGCGCGCCAGAACTCGGCGAACGCGCCGTCGCGGGCGAGCAGTTCGGCCGGGGTGCCGTGCTCGGCGACCGCCCCGTCCGCCAGCATCACGACGGTGTCGGCCCCGGCGACGGTCTCCAGGCGATGGGCGATGACCAGGGTCGTGCGATCGTCGCCGGCGGGGGCCGCCAGGGCGCGGCGCACGGCGAGTTCCGTCCGGGGGTCGGCGAAGGAGGTCGCCTCGTCGAGTACGAGCACGGGGGCGGCGGCGAGCAGCGCGCGGGCCAGGGCGAGGCGCTGCGCCTCGCCGCCGGACAGCCCGGCCTCCTCGCCGATCACCGTGTCGTAGCCGCGGGGCAGTTCGAGGATCCGGTCGTGGATGTACGCCCGGCGGGCGGCGTCCCGCACGTCCTCCCGGTCGGCGTGGGGCACGGCGAGGGCGATGTTGTCGGCGACGGAGGCGCGCAGCAGCCGGACGTCCTGGAAGACGAACGAGACCGTGCGGTACAGGTCGGCCCCGGCCATGTCGCGCAGGTCGACGCCGCCGAGCACGACCGAGCCCGCGGTGGGGTCGAAGAACCGCGGCAGCAGCTGGACGAGGGTCGACTTCCCGCTGCCCGACGGGCCGACGACCGCGGTGACGGTGCCCGGTTCGAGGACCAGGTCGAGGCCGCGCAGCACCTCGCGCCCCGGTTCGTAGCCGAAGCGGACACCGCACAGCTCGACGCGGTGCCCCCGCGGCGCACGCGGGTGCGCGGGCTGCGGCAGCGGGTCCACGTCGAGCACGTCCCGGATGCGGCCGACGGCCCGGCGGGCGGCCTGCAGGTCGTCGAAGCCGTGGCCGAGGGCGGCGACGGGAGCGGTGAGCCCGAGGCCGAGGAGGAGGAACGGCAGGAGGTCGGCGGGCGCCAGCGCACCTGCCGTGATCATCGGGGTGCCGCCGACGAGCACGACCAGCAGCACGAACGGCGGCGACAGCACCAGCTGCATGCCCGCCCCGATCGGGGCGAGGCCGTGGACCATCCGCCGGAAGGTGCCGGTGAAGTCGTCGGCGGCCGCGCGGAAGCGGCGGTGCGCGCGCTCGCCGCCGCCGAACGCCTTGACCTCGGAGATCCCCTGCGCGAACTCGACGGCCGCGTCCGCGATCCGGCCCATGGCCGCGTCGTACTCCTCCTGGTCGCGCACCCGCGCCGGGGTCATGAACAGCGGGACGTGCGCGAGGGCGACGGCCACCGGGATCAGGGTGATGAGCGTGAGCCGCCAGTCGACGGTGAAGAGGTACGCCAGGGACGCCAGCGGCACGACGAACGCGGAGACCAGCTCGCTGGGTGCGTGGGCGATGAGCGGGTGCATCGCGGCCACGTCCTCGCCGACCACCTTCGCCAGCTCGCCGGTCCGGCGCCGGGAGAACCAGCCGACGGGCACCCGGCCGAGCCCGGCGGCCAGCCGGCGGCGGAACGACAACTGCACGCGGCCGTCGAGGAGATGGCCGGCACCGGTCGAGGCGGCCGTGAACAGCAGCCGCACGAGCAGCCCCGCGGCGCCCACGGCGACGACGGCCCAGACCCGGCCGCGGTCGACGGGCCCGGGGGCCAGCAGCGCACGGCCCAGCTCGACGACGGCGAGGAGCGGCACGAGGCCGGCGAGCGCGCCGACGACCTGCAGCAGCACGACGACGGCGAAGCCGCGGGCGTGGGGGCGGAGGAGGCGGGAGACGGTGCGGGTGGGCGGCGGCTGCTTCCCGCGGGGTGCCGCGGGGTCCGGCTCCGCGGGGCGTTGCTGCTCGGGGCGTTGCTGCGCGGGGAGTTGCTGCGCGGGACGCTGCTCTGCGGGGCGTTGCTCCGCGGCCGGGTGGGCGTCGGTGACCGGGCGGGCATCCGCGGACGGCTGGGCTTCCGCAGGCGGGTCGGCCTCCGTGGGCGCGTGGGCTCCGGGTTGCGGATCACCGGGGGCGGCATCGGCGTCGTCGGGCTCCGCGGTCGTCCCCCGGTGGTCCGTCCCCGGCCCCGGTAGCACCGTGAGCGCGATCAGCACCGCCACCACCAGCAGCGCCGCGCACAGCGTCAGCCCCAGCGCGTACCCCTCGTTCAGGCCGGCGGGCGTCTGCGCCCCTCCCGTACGGTCGTGGGCGGCGGTGCCGAGGGCCGCCAGGCCCAGCGCGGCGCCGAGTTGGCGGGCGCTGTTGAGCAGGCCCGAGGCCATGCCCGCCTCGTGGGCGGCCACGCCGCCGGTGGCGGCGGAGACCAGCGGGCCGAGGACGAGGCCGAAGCCGACGCTGGCCAGGATCGAGGGCCCGAGCACGTCCACCGCGTAGGTGCCGTCGGCGTCGATGCGGCCGAACCAGGCGAAGCCCGCCGCGATCAGCAGCCCGCCGCCGACCAGCAGGACCTTCGGCGCGTACCGGTAGCCGAGCTTCACCGCGAGCACCGAGCCGGCGATCACCCCGAGGGCGAAGGGCAGGAACTGCAGCCCGGTCTCCGCCGGGCCGTTGCCGAGCACCCGCTGCAGGTACAGCGACATGAAGTAGAACGACGAGGCCATGGCCGCGCCGATCACCAGCGTGTACGTGATCGCGCCGAGCACCGCGCGGTGGGTGAGCAGGCCGAGCCGGACCAGCGGGTCGCGGGTGGTGGTCCGTTCGACCAGGACGAACGCGGTCAGCAGCGCGAGCGCCGCGGCCAGGGTGGCGACGGTGGCGGCGGAGGTCCACGCGTGCCGGTCGGTACGGACGATGCCGAACACCAGCAGCGTCATCCCGCCCGTCGCCAGCACTCCCCCGAGCACGTCCGGACGCCCCCGGCCACGGCCGTGCCCCGGGTCCCGGTCCCGGTCCCGGTCGCCGCGGCCGGCGGGCCCCCGCGGCCCGTCGGAGGCCACGCCCCGCCAGGTCATGGCCAGCGCGATCAGCGCCATCGGTACGTTCACGAACATCACCCAGCGCCAGCCCGCGTACTCCGTGAGCACTCCCCCGATCAGCACGCCCAGCGCGCCGCCCGCGGCGTTCGTCGCGCTCCAGATGCCGAACGCGCGCACCCGCGCCCGCCCGTCCGGGAACGTCGCCGTGAGCAGCGCCAGCCCGGCCGGGGCGAGGGCGGCGGCGCCGACGCCCTGGGCGGCGCGGGCCGCGACCAGGTGCCCCGGCTCGGTGGCGAAGCCGCCGAGCAGCGAGGCGAGGCCGAACAGGCCGAGGCCGCAGAGCAGCATCCGCTTCTGCCCGTAGCGATCGGCGGCCTTGCCGCCCAGCAGCAGCAACCCGCCGAACGTGAGCGCGTACGCGTGGATGACCCACGTCAGGCCCACCTCGCCGAAGCCGAGGGCGGCGCCGATCTGCGGCAGGCCGACGTTCACCACCGACAGGTCCAGCGACACGAGGAACTGCGCCACCGCCGCCGTGGCGAGCACGAGCGACGCCCGCCCCGCTCCCCCGGATCCCCCGGATCGCGCGGTGCGCGTCCCCTCGACCCGGCCCCCCTGGTCCCCCTTCATGGCCCCTCCCGTGGTTCCCCGACTTTCGGAACATGTTCCGGAACACGTTCCCAAAGTACACCACCCACCCGACAACGCCACCCGCAACCGCGAGGCAGCATCATGGGACCGTGCCCGGACAACGAGACCGCCGACAGCCCGCCGCCCCGCCCTCCGGCCGCACCGGCCGCCCGCGGGCGACGTCGCGCGCCGAGATCCTGGCGGCGGCCCGCCGGGTCATCGACGAGGACGGCTGGGAGACGCTGACCGTCCGCCGGCTCGCCGCCGAGATCGGCATCGGGACGACGACGCTCTACCACCACGTGCACAACAAGGACGACCTGGTCGTCGAGCTGGTCAACCAGCACCTCGACCAACTCGCCCGCCCCGAGCTGCCCGACGACCCGCGCGAGCGGATCGTGGTCGCCGCCACGACGATGCACGACGCGCTCTCCGACTGGCCCTGGGCGGCGGAGGCGCTGACGGCCGACGGCTTCATCGGGCGGCTCGGCGACTCCGCCCTGTGGATAGTGGAGACGATCGTGGCCGGTGCGGTGGCCGCCGGCTGCACGCAGGGGCAGGCCGTCGACGTCTTCCGGAGCATCTGGTACTACACCGTCGGCGAGGTCCTCGTACGCGCCCGCACCGACCGCCGGCGTGCCGAAGTCGGCGCCGCCGACCTGGCGTTCAGCCTGCGCGGCCTCGACCCGGCCCGGCAGCCGCAGCTGGCCGCCATCGGGGACCTCTGGCCGGAGCGCAGCGCCCTCGACCTCTACCCGCAGGTGCTGCGGATCATCGTCGACGGACTCCTCGCCGAGGCCGGCCGGCCCGGCCAGCCCGTCTAGCCGCACCCCCGCTCTCCAGACCGCCCCACCCGTACCGCCCCGCGCCCAACAATTTGAACGAAACAACAACTAGAACTATCGTTCAAGAAAGCCCCGAGCGCGAGGGAGAGCCCCGCATGACCACGTCCGCCGCCGCCCACCGCGCCGCCCACCGCGCCGGCCACCGGGAGTGGGCCGGCCTCGCCGTACTCGCCGTCCCCACCGCACTGCTCGGCCTGGACGTCACCGTCCTCTATCTCGCCCTCCCCGCCCTGGCCGCCGACCTGCACCCCAGCGCCACCCAATCCCTGTGGATCATGGACGCGTACGGCTTCCTCATCGCCGGGTTCCTCGTCACCATGGGCACGTTGGGCGACCGCCTCGGCCGCCGCCGGCTGCTCCTCGCCGGCGCCGCCGCCTTCGGCGCCGCGTCCGTGGCCGCCGCGTACGCGCCCAGCGCCGAGGCGCTGATCGCCGCGCGGGCCGCGCTCGGGGTCGCCGGGGCGACGCTCATGCCGTCGACGCTGGCGCTGATCAGCAACATGTTCGCCGACGCCCGCCAGCGGGCGCTCGCCATCGGCGTCTGGGCGACCATGTTCGCGCTGGGCATGGCCGCCGGGCCGCTGGTCGGCGGGGCGCTGCTGGAGCGGTTCTGGTGGGGTTCGGCGTTCCTGGTCGCCGTGCCGATGGTCGCGGTGGTGCTGGTCGCGGCGCCGCTGCTGCTGCCCGAGTACCGGGCGCGCCCGGACGGCCCGTTCGACCTCGTGAGCGTCGCGCTCTCGCTCGGCGCGATCCTGCCGGTGGTCTACGCGGTCAAACACGTCGCGGCGGCGGGCGCCGGCGGGCTGGGCGGCGCCACCGGTCCCGCGCTGGCGGCCGGCGCGGCCTGCGGCGTCTGGTTCGTACGACGGCAGCGCACGCTCGCCGCGCCGCTGCTGGACCTGCGGCTGTTCGCCGAGCGGACGTTCGCGGTGGCGCTCGGGCTGCTGCTGGCCGGGCTCGTCGGCGTCGGCGGCGTGATGTATCTGGTCACGCAGCACCTGCAGCTGGTGGAGGGCATGACGCCGCTGGCCGCGGGGGTGTGGATGGGCCCGCCGGCGCTGATGATGTTCGTCGCGGCGATCGGGGCGCCGCTGCTCGCCCGCCGGTTCCGGCCCGGGTACGTCGTCGGGGCGACGCTCGGCGTGTCCACGGTCGGGTACGGGCTGCTCGCCACCGTCGACCGCACCGACGGCGCCGCCCCCGTCGTCGCCGGTTTCGCGCTCGTCTACCTGGGGCTCGGCGCCCTCGCCGCGCTGGGCACGGACCTGGTCGTCGGGTCGGCGCCGCCGGCGCGGGCGGGGTCGGCGTCGGCGCTGTCGGAGACGGTGCAGGAGCTGGGTCTCGCGGTGGGCGTCGCGGTGCTGGGGAGCGTCACGACGGTGGTGTACCGGGCGCGGATGGAGGGGTGGATCCCGGCCGGGCTGCCGGACGGTGCGCGGGAGGCGGCCGGCGACGGCCTTCCGGCGGCGGCCGGGGCGGCGGTGGAGCTGCCGGAGGGGGTGCTGCGGCGGTCGGAGGAGGCGTTCGTCGCGGGGTTGAACGTGGCCACGGGGATCGCGGGGGCGGCGGTGGCGGTGCTCGCGGTGGTGGCGGCGGTCGCGCTGCGCGGGATCGGCCCGACGGGGACGGGGGACGGGGACGGGGGACGCGGACACGGGGGACGCGGGGCCGGACGCTGACGCAGCGACGGAGACGGGGACGGAGGCCAAGGCCGAGCGGCGCGGGTGACCGCGGGCGGCCGACGCGGGCGGGCCGTCCGGCGGCCGGCGGTACGCGCCGGAGCCCCCGGCCCGTACACCGAACGCCGCCGCGGCCCGCCCCTGGCTACCCTGGTCGCACCGACGACCCCGACGGGAGGCCCGCACCGTGGAGCAGGGCGTGACGCGCCGCAAGGCCGAACCCGTCACGGACGGCCGCCGCGCCCGCGGCCTCCGCCGCCGGGCGGAGATCATCGAGGCCACACTCCGCGTCGTCCAGCGCGACGGCGCCGGCGGCGTCACGCACCGCACCGTCGCCCGCGAGGCGGACGTGCCCACCAGCCTCACCGCGTACTACTTCGCCACCCTCGACGACCTTCTGGTCGCCGCGCTGTCGACGGTCGCCGACGAGTACACGCACCAGCTGCACGAGATCATCGAGGGCGACGGCGACGACCTCGACGGCCTCGCCGCCCTCGTCGCCTCCGCGGGCGGCGACGGCCGCAAGCGCGCGCTCGCCGAACGCGAGCTGTCCACGCTGGCCGCCCGCCGCCCCGCCCTCCGCCCGGTCGCGCGGCGGTGGCGGGACGTCGTGGCCCGGATCGGCGCGCGGCACACCTCCGACCCGAGGGCGGTCGACGCGCTCGTCGCCGCGACGGACGGCCTGTGCGCGGACATCCTGCTCACCGACGCCCGCCCGGACGTACGCCGCATCCGCGCCGTGCTCGCCCACAGCCTGCGGACGGACGAGGACTGACGGACCCGGAGGGCAGGGCCGGGGAGGGGGCGGGCGGGGGTGCTGCTCCCCGCTAGCCGGCGGGCTCCGCGGGCAGGCGGTCGGCGATGGCCTGAACGGCGGCCAGCACGGCGGCGAAGCCGTTGGTGACCTTGGCTTCGATCGCGCCCACCTTGGTTTCGATCGCGCCCACCGTTGTTTCGAGCGCGCCCACCTTGGTTTCGAGCGCGCCCAGCCTCTGGCCCTGCTCCAGCTGCGTCTCCCGCAGCGCCTGCAGCACCTGCTTGTGCGCCCGCAGCTCCGACTTGAACTCCGCCACGTCCCGATCGTTTATCGCGACGACCGCCCTCGTGGTGGTCAGGTGCTCCCGGAGGGCATCCATCTCCGCCTCCAAGGCGTCGATGCGGCGACGGAACTCGTCGGTCTCACTCATACGGCCCAGCGTATCTGACCTGCACCGATGCAGGGTCGTTTCTCCTCCGCACCCCTTCGAAGGAGTCAGATCACGCCGTCGAGGTCCTGCAGCAGCCGGGTCCTGGAGCGGGCGCCGACCACGGAGCGGACGGGCTCGCCGCGCTGGAAGACCAGCAGCGTGGGCACCGCGAGGACGCCGTGGGCGACCGTCGTCTCCGGGTTGTGGTCGACGTCGAGGCGTACGGCCTTCACCCGGTCGCCCAGTTCGGCGGCGAGCGCGCCGAGGACGGGCGTGAGCTGCTTGCACGACGGGCACCACGCGGCGGTGAACTGCACCAGCACCGGCACGTCCGCGCGCAGCACCTCCGCGGTGAACGTCTCGTCGGTGACGTACGGAACGTCACCCGTCGTCTGCGTCGTCGTCATGTGCGCTCTCCCTTCAGCCGCCGCACAGCGGCACGTCTCCACGGCCCCCGCCCGCCCCGCCCGCACCGCACGGCGGCGGCATCGCCTCCGCGCGCGCCAGCTGCGCGGTCAGGTGGTCGCGTGCCGCCCGCAGTTCGGCCATCAGCTCGTCGAGTTCGGCGATCTTCCTGCGGTACACCGCGCGCGAGTCGGGGCAGGAGTCGCCCGCCGGGTGGCCGGCGCGCAGGCACTCCACGAAGGGCCGGGTGTCCTCCAGCTCGAAGCCGAAGTCCTGCAGCGTGCGGATCTGCGCCACGAGCCGCAGGGCGTCGTCGCCGTACACGCGGTGGCCGTTGGCGCCGCGGTCGGCGGCGGGCAGCAGCCCGCGCGACTCGTAGTAGCGCAGGGTCCGCGTGCTGACCCCGGCTCTCGCGGCGAGTTCCCCGATGCGCATACGGCCGACGTTAGACGTTGACGCCGACGTCAGGACAAGCGCGGGACGCGCGCGCTACGCCTCCGGCCGGCGGGCGAGGACGTACGCGCGCGTCGTCTCGGGCTCCTGCGGGTAGTGGGCGCGCTCCAGCGTCGCCTCTGTCTCGAAGCCGGCCGTCTCCAGCAGGCCGGCGACCGCCGACGGCAGCAGGAAGCGGAAGTCCACGTCCACCGGGTGCCCCCACCAGTCGTCCAGGTGCCGCACCTCGGTGCCGGCGTGGAACGAGACCAGCAGCCGGCCGCCGGGCCGCAGCACGCGCCGCGCCTCGGCGAACGCGGGCGCCAGCTCGTCCGGTTCGAGGTGGATCACCGAGTACAGCGCGACCGCCGCGCCGAACTCGCCGTCCGCCGCCGGCAGCCGCAGCAGGTCACCCTCGCGGAACTCCGCCTCGGGGTGCTCCCGCCGGGCGAGGGCGACCATGCCCGGCGACAGGTCGACCCCGACCGCCCGCGCCCCGCGCGCCGCCAGCCACCCCGTGACGTGCCCGGGGCCGCAGCCCAGGTCCGCGACCGGGGCGCCGTCCTCGGTCTGCTCCAGGAGCGCCGCGAGCAGCGCCCGGTCCAGCGGCTTGTGCGCCAGCTCGCCGCCGACGGTGTCGAGGTACGACTCCGCCACGGTGTCGTAGCTGCTCCGCACCGCCCGCCGCGCGTCGTTCCCCGTCGTCCCGGTCATGGCGTACAGCCTCCCACGCGGCTCCGACATCCCGCGCGGCCCGCCGCGTTCAGGCGCGGGCCGGGACCGCCGCCTCGGTCGCGTCGTCGGGCAGCGGCATCGAGTCCATGAACGAGCTGACCGAGAACACCGCCCGCCCCGCCCCCGGCGGCCCGTATCCGGGCGGGGACGCCAGCCCGTGGGTGTCCAGGGCGTCCTGGTACGTCTCCAGCAGCCGGATGTGGTACTCCAGCGGCGCACCCTCGGGGTTGGCCTTGCCCAGCGGCGTCGTCGGCTCCGGGCACCAGGTGGTGAACCGGGGCACGACCCCGTGCGACATGAAGAAGTCGAGCCCTTCGCGGGTGGACGCGATGGCCTCGTCGACCGTCGTGAAGCCGAACGGCTCGGCCATCTCCACGCCGGCGACGAAGTTGGGGATGACGTTCGCCGGGCCGAAGACGTCGGCGGAGTCGAGGATGCGGCGGTGCCACTCGTCGCGGCCGACGTAGCGCTCCTTGCCGGGGCAGTACAGCTCGAAGAGCCGGCGGTCCCACACCTCGAAGTTGGGGTGGTAGATCTGCGCGCCGTGGTCGCGGAAGCGCTGCACGTCGGCCTTCGGCAGCGCCTGGGCGACGACCTTGCCGATCCAGCGGCCCGGGAAGCGCTCCTCGATGGCCTTGGCGTACTGGCCGTAGAAGTCGGCCTCGTCCTTGCCGCCGACGTGGCGGGTGACGGCGCCGCCGGTGAGGGTGTACGCGGTGGAGGTCTTCGCGGTGTCGTACCGGTTGATGATCTCCAGCGCCTCCAGCACCTCCTCCACCGGCTTGACGCCCGTGTACGGGCGGCCGGCGGCCTTGTGCTGGCGCCAGTTGTGGTTGATGTCGCAGTACTGGCACTCCTCCTTGGCGCCGAAGTACTGGCAGACGCGGAAGACCGTGAGGTAGATCAGGTAGCCCCACTGGATGGTGGGCGCCACCTCCATGACGGACTTGCCGTTGGCGAGCGTGTGCCGGTAGTAGTCCGGCATCGGCGGCAGGCCGACGTCGGCGATGCGGGCGCCGTCGAGGTAGAGGCCGAGGGCGCCGTCGTCGCCGGGCTTGACGCGGTACGGGGACGAGGGGTTGACCCGTACGGAGACGACGGTGCGGCGCAGGTCGTACGGGCCACCGGTGAGGACGACCTCCTCCGGCGGGCGGTTGAGGGCGGCGGCCCCCAGCTCGGGGAGCGTGCCGTGGTCGAAGGAGAAGATGAAGTACGACTTCGGCTTCACCTCGCCGGAGCCGTCCTCGCCCGCGCCGCTGAGCGCGGAGTCGTCGAAGGCCATCCCGCCCCGCAGCAGGTCCTCCTTGATCACGGCTTCCCGGGGCACGTGCGGGAAGCGGGCCATGAGGCCCTCGACCAGGTCGGTCCGGCTGCGGCTCGCTGCGGTGTCGGTGTCCATGTACTTGCTCCCTCCGGGCGTCCGTGGCGGAGCGACGCCGCACCCTCCATTGAACACGTGCGCCCGCCCGCGCCGGGCGGCGGGGCGCGGGCGCGCCGTTCAGCGCGGGCCGGCGGGCACGTCCGGGGCCGCCCCGGCCGCGGGGCCGTGAGCAGGCGGTACGGGGCGTACGGCCACCGCGTCGACCTCGAAGGGCATCTCCGGCAGGGCCGACGACGCCACCCCGACGAGGGTCTGCGCGGGCAGTGAATCGCCCCACACCCGGCGCAACGCGGCGAGGACGGCGGCCGGCCGCTCGCGGTCGTGGCCGACGACGTACGTGCCGAGGCGCACGACGGCGTACGGGCCATGGGGGCGGGTCCTTTCAGGTGAATCCTGGTGAGGGGGTGCGGGGCGCGCGGGTACGGGGCGGGGCCGGCGGGCTCACGGCGTCCCGTTCGGTGCGGCGGCGGGCGCGGCGGCGGGCGCGGCGACGCGCGGCCCGGAATCTCCTCCCTCCCCGGCCCGGCCGGCCCGTGTCCGGAGAGTCCGCCAGCCGTCGGCGAGCCGGCGCCGCAGCCGCCCGGGCGGCCCGCCGCCGGGCCCCTGCTGCCGGACTCCGTGCAGCGGAACGCCTCGTCCGGGCCCGCGACGGCGGCGACGACGTCCATGAGCGTGATCCGCGCGAGCGGCCGGACGAGCCGGAAGCCGCCGCGCGGCCGGACTGGGTATCCAGAACTACCAACGCAAGCAGGAGAGCTGCGAAGCCGTGGATACGTACAGCAGACCGTCGGACATCTCGACTTAACGCCCAAGACGGTAGCTTTTCAGCACAGCTGACTTTCGCGGCACACACTCAAATGGCGGATCAAATCCGGATACTCCGGCTACTGTTCTCCTCAAGTCGCAATAGCTAGAGGGGAGTAGTGCGCATGGGGCCGATGAAGAAGATCCCGGGACAGCGCAGTCCTGTGGAGTGTGCGCGCGCCTTGGACCAGGCACTTGAGGCCCAGCGGGCCCGGACCGCGCTCGTCCGGGCGGTCCGGAACGGGGAGGTGGACTGCGTGCAGGCGCTGGAGCGGGCGGCGCGGGACGCCCTGGCCGGGGACATGCTGGCCAAGGACTTCCTGCTGGCGCTGCCGGGCGTGGGTCCGGCGCAGACCGCGAAGCTGATGACGCAGCTGGGGCTGTCGGACGGCCGCAGGCTGCGCAGCCTCGCGCCGGGCCAGCGGGAGCTGATCGGCGCGGCGGTACGGAGCTGACTCCGCCGGGGGCGGGCCCCGCGGCCCGGAGGGCCCCGGGGACAGCGGACCTGGCACGGAGAACCGGGCACGGACGACCGGAGACGGAGGTCGGCGGTGGCGTTCGGCGCGGGGCCGGGGGTCGGGGCCGGGTCGTGGACCGGAACCGGGGTCGGGCCGGGGCGTGGGCCGGGGATCGTGTCGTATGGACCGGGCGCAGGGCTGCGGGCCGTGCCGCACACACGCTTCCCCACACTCCCGCCCCAGGGTAGGCCGCCACTCTGACAAGCACCGTTCAGCGGCTGTCAGGGTGGCCCACCGCGGCACCCGGCGGCCGACAGGCAAGCCTACGAAGCGACCCGCCCGGGCCCGCCGCTGAGGCGGCAGGCCGGAGAGCCGGGCCGCCGGCTCGGCCGGCACGCCTCCGCGCCCGGGGCCGCCGCTAGGCGTGCGGGCCCACCGTCACCGGGCCCACCGTCAGCTCCGCCCGGCCCTCCATGATCTCCCCCAGCCGCTCCACCTCCCCCTCCAGCGCCCGCCTGCGCGCCGCCGGCAGCCGGTCGAGCGGCTCGACGGTCACCGCGATCCGGCGGCCCGAGCGGCGCTGGTGCCACACGCCCGCCGCCTCGCCGTCGACCAGCAGTACCGGGAAGTTGCCCGCCTGGCCGCCGGCGAGGGCGCGCTCGTAGGCCCGCCCGGGAAAGAGCAGTTCGCGGGGGCGGCAGGCGATGGCGTACGCGTCGAAGTACGGCAGCAGCCGCACCCCGCGCGCCTGCTCGGCCGGCGCCGCCGGCACCGCCGTGTCCCCCGCCACCACCCACGACGGCACCCCGGCCAGCTCCACCGACTCGATCGCGTCCGCCTTCGCCTGCGCCGCGAACAGGTCCCGGGCCCAGCCGGCCGGGGCGGCCAGCCAGCGGGCGAAGTCCTGCGGGGTGGCGGGGCCGTAGGCGTGCAGGTAGCGGCGTACGAGCGCGCCGAGCGCCGCGTCCGGCGGCGCGGGGGCGAAGCCCGGCAGCCAGCGCTGCGGGCTCGTGTACGTGACCTTCCGGCCACGGTTCGGGCCGAAGCACAGGGCGCCGCGGTGCGCGGCCAGCGCGGTGGCCGCCCGCCAGCGCGGCCACGTCGACTGGAACGCCTCCATCACCGGGTCCGCCGCCCACGACCCGGCGCGCTCGGCGATGGCGTCGGTCAGCTCGTCGACCGTCAGCTCCGCGTCGGCGAGGGCGTCGGCCGCGGCGGCGACGACGGCGTCGGCCTGGTCGGGGGTGAGCAGGCCGAGGGTGCCGCCGCCGTTGCCGGAGCCGGCGGGCAGCGCGCCGAGGGCGCCGGTCCACAGCGGCAGGTCGGCGGCGGGGAGGAGGTGGACGGTGCCGCGAGGGCCGAAGGTCTTGACGACGGTGCGGTCGTCCCACAGCGCCCCGCGTACGTCGGCGCGGGTGGCGCCGGCGATGCGCATGCCGACGGAGAGTTCGGCGGCGGAGAGCACCTGGGCCTGGGCACCGCAGAGGGCGCGGAGGACGTCGGCGGGGGTGCCGCCGGGCAGGTCGCGGACCCCCGCGGAGCCGCCGGCCGCGTCCCGTTCCACCGCGGAGCCGGTACGACGCCCGGAGCCCGCCCCCGCGGCGCCCTCCGCCGGCACCGGCGGCGCCAGCCCGCTGCGCGCCAGCCGCCTTGCGCTGGCCTGCTCCCACGTCATCGTCCGTGCGCCCATCCGCCGCCCTTCTCGCCGTCACCGGTCCGTACGGGAACCGACCGTAGAACGCCTTCCGGTCAGCTTCTGTCCGCAACCCCCCACCGGACCGCACGGACCGCCCTCTACCACCGGCCCCGCCCCCACGCGGCCGTTTCCCGCGGAATCGGCCCGGGCGGCCCCGGCCCGCAGCAGACTGGGGCACGGGTCGGCGCGCGGGGCGGCGGCACGGCCGAGGAGGTGTTCGCCGATGGCATGTGGCTGGTGGAACTCGCGCCGGTGCCGGACCCGGCGCTGCTGGCGCCCGCCGCGGCCGTGCCGCTGCGGCGCGCCGACGAGGCCGCCCGTACACAACCGGAGGTGCTCGGCGGGCGGCGGGCGGGCGCGCACCTGCCGCCGCTGAAAGCGCCGCGCGAGGGCACCGCCCGCCGCGCTACTCCAGCACCGCGGTCGCCTCGACCTCCACCAGCAGGTCCGGCTCCCCCAGGGCCGCCACCCCGAGCAGGGTGATCGGCTTGACCGGGTCGACGCCGAGCTTCGCCGCCGCCCGGTTCACCCCCTCGCCCAGCAGCGGCATCTTCTCGGGGCTCCAGTCGACGACGTACACGGTCAGCCTCGCCACGTCGGCGAAGGAGCCGCCGACCCCGGCCAGGGCGGTGGCGACGTTGAGGTAGCTCTGCTCGACCTGCGCGGCCAGGTCGCCCTCGCCCACGGGCCGGCCGTCGGCGTCGCGGGCGACCTGGCCCGCGAGGAACACCAGCCGCGACCCGGTGGCGACCGACAGCTGCCGGTAGACCTCCGGCTTCGGCAGCCCTTCGGGGTTGACCAACGTGACTGCCATGAACGGCACCTTCCTCTCGCCTCGCCTCACGCCGCACTATACATAACAGCGTTATGTATAGTGCGGGCCATGGCGCGGACGAAGGACCCGGCGGTGCGTTCCCTGCTGCTCGAACGGGCCGCGCAGATGCTCCGTACGAGGGAGCCCGTCACGCTCCGCACCCTGGTCGCCGGCACGGGCGTCTCCACGATGGCCGTCTACACCTACTTCGGCGGGCTCGACGGGCTGTGGCGGGCGCTGCGGCAGGAGGGCTTCGCCCGCCTGGCGGCCCGGCTCGCGGCCGTCGACACGACCGCGGACGCCGTGCGCGACCTCGCCGCGCTGGGAGCCGCGTACCTGGTCAACGCGGTGGAGAACCCCGACCTCTACCGGATCATGTTCGACGCGGGCTTCGACCTCGACGACCCCGGCGCCGCCGACGAGACCCTGCACAGCCTCGTCCGCACCGTCGAACGCGCCACCGCCGACGGGCGCTTCGCCGCCGGGACCGACCCGCTGGAGCTGGCGACGCAGAGCTGGGCCGCCGGCCACGGGTTCGCGTCGCTCGTCACCGCGGGCCCCCTGCCGTACGCGGCGCTCGCCCACGGCGTGCCCCTGCTGACGGCGCTGTTCACGGCCGCGGGCGACGAGCCGGGTCGGTGCCGCGCGTCGGTCGCGCGCGGCTGGGCCGAGCTGCCGGCCACGGCTCCGTGACGGTACGCCCCCCGTCCGTACGCCCAGGGCCCGCACGCCCCCCGTCCGCACACTCCGCACACTCCGCGCGTACGCGCGCCCGAACGCCCCGCCGCGCCTACTCCGGGCACTGCGTGCCGCGCGGCAGCTGGTACGGCGCCGAGATGCGGTACGTGCCCGGGCGCGGGGCGTGCAGGCGGGTCCAGTCGCCGGCCTTCGTCACGCAGCCCTCCGGGTTCACGTACAGCTGCCCGCTCTCCGACCACTCCCGGACCCCGTCGACGTCCGGGTCGTCCGAGCCGTCGTCGTCCAGCACCTGCGGCGCCTCGACGCCCTCGCCGTCCTCGTCGACGAGCCCGAGCCACGGCGAGAACGGCACCCGCACCAGCACGGGGCCCGCGTACTTCACGTCGATGACCAGCTCGCCCTCGTCCGCCCGCCGCACCTCCGCGGGCGCCTCGACCAGCGGCGTGGGGTTGTTGACCCGGAACAGCCGCCAGTTGGCGTCCGCCCAGATCTCGGTCAGGTACGGCTGGCCCTGGGCGACGATCTCCGCCTCCTCGTGCGCCCCGGTGTCCGGCCGGTCCTCCACCGGCAGCACCACGTACCGCACCGCCCAGTGCTTCAGCCAGCCGCGGTACGTCTCCGGGGTGAGGCTGCCGTCGTAGAAGATCTCGTGCCGGTCCAGGTCCGCCTGCCGGTTCCAGCCGCGGGCCAGGCTCACGTACGGCGCGAGCGCCGAGGCCTCCCGGTGGCTGCGCACCGGCACCACCTCGACCCGGCCCGCCTCCGCGTCCACCTGCCGCAGCTGGTCCACCAGCGGCGCCAGCTCGCGCGTCCAGGCCGCGTCCGGGCTGGTGAGCACGAGGTCCACGACGGGCTTGACGACCGTCCAGACGCTGATGGCCGCGAACGCCAGATACACCGCGGTCGCCGAACGCAGCAGCCGGGGCGCGGCCGGCCGCGTCCCCGACTGCGCGATGACCAGCAGCACCGTGCCGCCGAAGATCAGCGCCAGCCGCTCGACGTTGCTGCCGATCGGCGAGGGGATGACCCAGCAGGCGAGGGTGCCGAGGAAGTAGACCGCGGCGCCGATACGGACCGTGCGCCACGACTCGGGCGCCATCAGCCAGATCAGCGCGGCGGTGATCATCGGCGCCACCGCGGAGATCCACGGCATCGGCTGCGTCCCCTGGAACGGGAACAGCCAGGTGGACAGCGCGACGACCACCGGCGGCGCCAGCCCGAGCAGATACGCCTCGGTGCGCCGCTTCTGCAGGAACAGCACGCCGGCGACCAGCCCGACGAACAGCCCGGCCACCGGGCTCGCCGCCGTCGCCAGCATGGTGGACAGCACGACCGCGGTCCCCCGCCAGCCGCCCACGCGCCGCCGGCCCTTCCCGGCGCCGCCGGCCCCGTCGGCCCTCTCGTCCTCGTCGTCCTCGTCGTCGTGGTCACCCGGGAAGACCAGCGCGATCGCGACCAGCCCGAAGAGCAGCCCCAGCCCGAACGTGACGCGGCCCGAGGCGGCGTTGCCCAGCAGCGCCAGGGCGCCCCACAGCGACGGCACCAGCGGCCGCGGCACCTGCCGGCAGCGGGCGAGGATCAGCGCCAGCACGCCGGCGGACAGCGTGCCGGCGAGCACCATCGTCGTGCGCACGCCGAGCACGGCCATCAGATAGGGCGAGATGACGCTGTACGAGACGGGGTGGAGGCCGCCGTACCAGGCGAAGTTGTACGCCGTGGAGGGGTGGCGGCCCGCGAACTCGGCCCAGGCGTCCTGCGCCGCCAGGTCGCCGCCCTCGTTGGCGAGGAGCAGCAGCCAGAGGACGTGCAGGACGCCGGCGGTGACGAGCGTGGTGAGCACGGGGCGCTGGGCGAGCCAGCGCAGCAGGTCACGGAGCTGGTCGGGCAGAGGGCGGGAGCCGGGCAGGGCGGCGCGCAGCCGGTCGCCGAACGGGCGACGGGCGGTGGCGGGGCCGGTGGGGGCGGGAGCCCCGGTGCCGGTCACCGGGTCCGTACGGGCCGGGGCGCCGCCGGGGCCCGCCAGGCCCGCACCGGCGCCGGTGCCGGCTGTGCCGGCGCCGTCGCCGCCGCGTACGGCGCCACCGCCGTCGTCGTCCCGTCCCACGTCCGTATTGTCCCCGCCGGCGCCGTCGCCCGCCGCGCCGGGAGCACCCTTCGGGACGCCGCTCTCCGCAGGGTCCGCGGGCACGGGCGCGGGCACGGCCGCGTCGGCGGCGGCTCCCGCGGCGTCTCCCGAAGCTGCTCGGCCGCCGGCCGCGGCCTCGCGGTCCGGCTGCACGGTGGTCACTGCGACGACTCCCCGTCTTCCCTCGACGCCCCCCGGAGGGCGGTGCCAGCGACGCTAGCACGGGCGTACGACACCCCCGGCGGCTAACCGAGCCTGCTGAGCTTCGCCCCGGTACCAGGCTCCGACAAGTCCTCCGCCAGCGCCACGGGCACCCGCACTTCGCCCTGGCCGGAGCCCATCGTCAGCATCCCGACCACGTCACCCTTCGCACCCTCGTGCGGCACCTCTCCGGAGCGGTCCGGGCCGAGTTCCAGGCGGACCTTCAGCCCGCCCCAGCCCGGCGCCACGACGTCCTTCGCCGCCACCACCGGCGTCGTGCCGCCGAGGCCGTCGTCGATCTCGCCGACGACGTCGCCCTTCTTCACGACGGTCATGTCGGTGAGCGCCTCCTCGCCCGCCGCCATCAGCTGCCGGCCGTACTCCATCGCGGTCGGCAGCTGCGGCACCGCGTACTGCCCGAGGACCGCGCCGACGATCAACTGCTCCTCCCCCGCGGCCTCCTTCTCGGTGGCGAAGAGGAAGTTGCCGCCGGCCTTGGTGGTCGAGCCGACCTTGATGCCGATGCCGTGCACCGGAACCATCTTGTTGCTGTTGTCGTGGTCGTCGCCGCGGCTGTCGGTGTAGACGGGCATGGCGACGATCTGCTTGAACAGCGGGTCCTTCATCACGACCTTGCCGAGGAGCACCTGGTCCTCGGCGGTGGAGACGGTGGAGTCCTTCAGGCCGCTGGGGTCGGTGTACGTGGTGCCGTCCATGCCCAGCTCCCGGGCGGTCTCGTTCATCTCGTCCACGAACGCCTGCATGTCGCCGTCCGAGTGCCAGCGGGCGAGCAGTCGGGCGACGTTGTTGGCGGACGCGATGAGGAGGGCCTGCAGGGCCTCCTTCTGGCTCAGCTCCGAGTCCGGGTCCAGCTCGACGGTCGTCTCGCCCTCGGAGCTGAGGGCGGCCTCCTCGACGGCGGTGTCGTCGACGGGGATCGAGGCGCCGTCGCCGCCGGGCTTCATCGGGTGGTCGCGCAGGATGATGTACGCGGTCATGACCTTGGCGACGCTGCCGATCGGGACCGGCTTCTGCTTCCCGTACGAGCCGAGGGTGCCGAGCCCGGCGACGTCCATCGACGCCTGGCCCTCGTCGGGCCAGGGCATCTCGGGGGTGCCGCCCTCGAAGGTGTAGCCGGGGGCGGCGGTGAGGGTGAGGGACGTGGCGGGCAGCGGGCGGACCAGTTGGACCACGCCGAGGACGATCGCGAGCAGGACGACCAGCGGCGTCCAGATCTTCACGCGCCGCACGAGGGTACGGGCGAAGGTCTCGGGCGGGGGCGGGGTGTTGGTCAGCTCGGCGAGCAGGTCGAGCGGGCGCTTCTCCTCGTACGGCGGGAGCGGCTGCTGCTGGGTCCGCTCCCACCCGGGCGGCGTGGCGGGTCCGGCGGGGGGCTCCGCCGGCGGCGCGGGGTTCGCCGGCGACGCGGCGGGTGCGCCCGGCGGCGGGGCGGCCGGCCGGGGGGGCAGGTCGGAGTCGGGCTTGAGCGGCACGAAGGTGCTGCCGGGCGGCCCGTCGAGCCGCCCCGCGGGCGGCGGCGTACCGGAGGAGCCGTCGTCCGCGCCGGGCTCCCCGGCCGGCACGGCGTCGGCCGGCTCGTCCTCGACGTCGCCGGGCGCGGCCCCCGGCACGGCGTCACCGGGCTCGTCCTCGGCGGTACGGGCCGGGGAGCCGCCGTTCGTCACCCAGGCGGCGACGGCGGCACGCAGCCGGTCGTCGTCGGCCCCCTTGGCGGCGTCGGCGTCGGCGACGAGCCGGAAGGCGGCGGTGGCGGAGTCCTTGGCACCGGAGCGGGGTGCGCCGGAGCGGGCGGAGTCGGAATCGTCGGGGCCGGAGCCGGAGCCGGAGGCGGAGGCGCCTGAGTCCGGCGGGCGGTGCTCGGAGTCGGACTCGACGGAGTCGGAGACACCGGGGGCACCGGAGTCGTCGGCCCGGTCCCGGGCGCGATCGTCCTCCGCGTCCGCCTCAGCCGCCTCAGAGCCCCCGGACACGTCCGGAACCCCCGGGGCCCCACGCGCAGCACGCTGACCGCCCTGAGCGCCCTCAGAGCCCTCCTGGCCGCCCTCGGCCGCCGCCGTACCGCCGGCGTCGTCGTGTGCGCCCTCGGCCCCGTGCCCGTCGGCCTCCGCCTGATCACCCTCCGCCTTATCCCCCTCCGGCTTATCGCCCTCCGGCCGCGACGGAGCCCGCCCGGCCGCAGGCCCGGCTGCCGCGGCTGCCGCCGCGTCGCCCGCACCCGGGCCGTCGCTCCGCTCCGGTCCGTCCGCCTTGCGCTCGTCGCCCGCGGGCTTCGCCGGGGTGCTGCCCTCCGGCTTGCGTGCGGCCTCGGCCCTCGGCGCCCCGGACGGCCCGTCCGCGCCCGAACCGCCGCCGGGCAGCGTCAACTCCGTCGTCCTGCCGTCGACGCCCTCCGGCTTCGCCGGGTCGGCGCTCTCCGCCTCGGGCGCGGCCGCGTCGGCGGCCCCGGCGTCGTCCTTCGGACCCGCCTCGGGGCCGTCCACGGCCGCCGCCGTCCCGGCGGGGCTTCCGTCGCCCGTCGTCGGCGACGGCCCGTCTTCGTCTTCGTCCTCGTCTTCGTCTTCGTCCTCGGCCTCGGCCTCGGCCGAACCGGCCGCCGCCGTGCGGTTCTCGGGCTTCGCGGACGGCCCGTCCCCGGTCTCCGGCCGACCGGCCTCCTCCGGCTCCGCGCCGACAGGTTCCACCGGCTCGGCAGGTTCCGCCGGTTCGGACGCCTGGGAGGGAACCGGGGCCGTGGCTGAGTCGTTATCGGTGTGAGACACGAACGTAAGGCGCGGGTCGCGTTCGCCGCCCGCGTCCTGCGGATCGCGTTCGTCCACGGTCGCCGAACCCGACGGTTGCTGCTCCTCGGGCCTCCCGGGGGACTCGACCGCCACCGACTTCCTCCTCCTGCGTCACAACCGCACAACCGCGTCAACCATGGCGTGGCCACCCACCCTAAGGGGGCGTGGCCGTCTCCCGCCCGCATCTGGGAGACGAGAACGACATACCTACAGGTTCCCGATCAAAGCGCCCACGCACTCTCGACAGACCAATGTGAGAGGCGTCACCCTGTCATTCATCCACGCGGGGAGGCATGGATGGGCAGGAGCCGCAGAACACTTCCGGAGGAGCTGCTGCTGCTGGCACTGGACCCGGCCACGGGTACCACTGCGCAGCCGCAGTCGCTCGACCTCGGCCTGGCAGGAGCACAGCTCGTCGAGCTCGCTCTGGCCGGGCGAATAGCCCCGGACGGGGATCGTATCGCCGTGATACTTCCGCGTCCGACCGGGGACCCCACTTTGGACACGGCGCTTGAGTTGCTGCGCCGCCGGGGCAGTCCCGTGCGCGCAGTCAACTGGGTGGGTGGGCCACGTCTGGGGTTGCGCCAGACGTATCTCGCTCATCTGGAGCGCTGCGGCATGGTGCATGCCGTGGAGAGCCAGATGTGCGGGGTCCTTCCGACAACTCGATATCAGGCGACGGACACCGCCATCAGCCGGGAGATACGCGCCCGGCTGGACAGCGCGATCCGCACCGGCGTCCCGCCGGACCCGCGGACCGCGGCGCTTGCCGCGCTGGCCCACGCGGTCGGTCTCGGCAAGCATCTGTACCCCGGGAACGAGGGGCGCTCCGCGCGCTCCCGGCTCCGGGATCTGATCAGGCACGACCCGATGGGCGGTCTGGTGGCGCACGCCGTGCTGGACGTGCAGAACGGCGTCACCGCTCAGCCGCGGCGCGCTCCCGGAGGGGGCCGCCCCGCGGCCCGTCCGCCGGCGGTCGCGCAGCCGGCCGGTGTTCCCGCGGGGTCCCGCCGCGCGGGGATGATCCGGACGGCCGCGGTGCGCTGAGCCCGCCCGACGGCCGCGAGCGACGTCTCGTCCGTACCCGCCGCTGTGCGCGTACGGGCGGGGCGTGCCGCCCGCTGCCCGCCGGACCGGGAACGGGAGCCGCAGTGCAGGGCCCTGTCCAGCCGAGTGGCCTCGGCCGGGCGGGGTCCTGCCGTGCGTTCCCGTACCCGGCGGCGCACGGACGGGCCCGGCAGGCGCGCACCGACGCGGGCGTGCGGCCCGCATTGTGGGCCAACCCTTTGCCCTCTGCGGCGATTTCGCGACGATCCCAGCAGCGCACGCTCTGTGGTGGCAGGCTGCACCCAGTAATGAGATACGTCCGTACGCGGATTACGCACCCGGAGGTGCAACTCCCTTGGCGTCCAACGTCAACCCCACCGTCAGGCGACGCCGCCTCGGCCAGGAGCTGCGCAGGCTGCGCGAGCAGAAGAACATGACGGCCGAGCAGGTCGCGGACCGGCTGCTCGTCTCCCAGTCGAAGATCAGCCGGCTGGAGAACGGGCGGCGCAGCATCAGCCAGCGGGACGTACGCGATCTCTGCGGGGTGTACGAGGTGGAGGACGAGCGCATCGTCAACTCGCTGATGCAGATGGCGAAGGAGTCGCGGCAGCAGGGCTGGTGGAACGCGTTCGGGGACGTGCCGTACAGCGTCTACATCGGCCTGGAGACGGCCGCCGCCTCGCTGCGGATCTACCAGTCGCTCGTCGTGCCGGGGCTGCTGCAGACGCGCGCGTACGCGGAGGCCGTCATCGCCGGCAGTTCGCCGGAGGTGACCGCGGCGGACATCGAGAAGCGGGTCAAGGTCCGGATGCGGCGGCAGGACCGGATAAGGGAGCCGGAGCAGCCGCTGCGGCTGTGGGCGGTGTTCGACGAGGCCGCGCTGCGGCGGGTGGTGGGCGGCAGGCAGATCATGCGCGAGCAGTTGGAGCACCTCCTGGAGGTGGCGGAGCTGCCGCACGTCACCGTGCAGGTGCTGCCGTTCGACACGGGCGCGCATCCGGGGGTCACGGGGCAGTACGCGATCCTGGAGTTCCCCGAGGAGTCCGACTCCAGCGTGATCTATCTGGAGGGCGTCACCAGCGATCTCTACCTGGAGAAGAGCGAGGACGTCCACAACTACAGCATGATGTACGAGCAGTTGCGGGCACAGGCCCTCAATCCGGAGCACACCCGGAAATTCATCGCAGACGCGGCGAAGGCGTACGCGCACTGATAGTCGGGCGCTGTGCCGGGTATCCCGAAACGGAGGCACAGTACACCCGTACCGGGACGTGCAGGAAGAGTAGACGACCTATCACCATCCGGTCGAGTGAAAGCCCTCTTACCGGCGCGATGTCGAGCGGTAGCGTCTCGTCGTCGGGCCGGGGCTGTCGACACTTCCTCCGGCCTGGAACGGGCAGGGAAGAAGTTGAGTCCTCCAATAGACCGGAGAGAGCATGGCAATCGAACTCGGCGCCACCGGCGCATGGACCAAATCGACCTATTCCGCGGGCAACGGCGAGTGCATCGAGGTGCGTTCGACCGCTCCGGGGCTGGTCTCGGTGCGTGACTCCAAGGTTCCGGACGGGCCGGTCCTGGACTTCAGCCCCGACTCGTGGGCCGCGTTCGTGGCCGAGGTGGCGGGCGGCGCCCTCCGCGCGGAGTGACCGCGGGTGCGGCTCCGGGGCGTACCCCGGAAACCACCGCACGGCAGCACCGTGAGCAACACCGGTAACCGGTAAGCAGAACCGCAAGGCAGTACCGCAAGAAGGCAGTACCGCAAGACCGAAGGGCCCTCTCGACTGGCTCGCCGTCCCGGCCGAGAGGGCTCGGGCTTTCCCCCGCTCCGGTCCGGCCCCCGGCGCACCGTCAGCGCGGGTAGCGCCGCAGCCACGCCTCGTTCGGCGCGGCCTCGCCGTGCAGCGCCGGGCCGAGCGTCATCTCCAGCGCGAAGTCGTCCGCCAGTTGCAGGATCGTGCCGCGCCCCTCGACCTCCGCCACCCACGCCGGCGGCAGCGCCGTCTCGCCGTGCTGTGCGCCGAGCAGGCTGCCGCAGAGGGCTCCGGTGGTGTCGGAGCCGCCGCCGTGGTTGACGGCGAGCAGCAGGCCGTGGCGTACGTCGGCGGCCGCCAGCGCGCAGTACAGGGCGACGGCGACGGCCTCCGCGGCGGTCTCGCCGGGGCCCAGCCGCTCCACCTGCTCCGGCGCCGGCCCGGGTGGCGGCTGCCCCGCGGGTCCCGGCGGTCCGGCGGGGTCCGGCGGTCCCCCGGGACCCGGCTGCCCCGCGGCACCCGGCTGTCCCGGCCCGCCGCTGTCGACCGCGGCGCGTACGGCCGCCGTGGTCTCGTCGTGGCCCGGGCGCCCGGCGAGGATCTCCAGCGCCCGCCGCACCGCCGCCTCCGGGGCGTCCCCACGGGCCAGGCCGTGGACCACGACCGCGTACGCGCCCGCCGCCAGATAGCCGGTGGGGTGGCCGTGCGTCTGCGTGGCGCACTCGGCGGCGAGCTGGAAGACCAGCTGCGGCTCCCAGCCGACCAGCAGCCCGAACGGCGCCGAACGCACCACGGCCCCCGGGTCCTTCGCCTCCGGGTTGCGGGGCTGCTGCAGGGTGCCCATGCGGTCGTCGGCCAGGCCGCGCAGGCAGGAGCGCGGCGCGCCGCGCTGCGCGTACAGCCACTCCTCCCGGGCGAGCCAGCCGTCCTCGGCCTTGCGCTCGTCGGGCCCCCAGTCCTTCTGGGTGGCGTACCAGCGGCGGTGCGCGGCGTGCACGTCGGTCGGCGGGTGCCAGCGGCCGCCGTCGCGGCGCACCTGGGCGCGGATCAGGCCGTCGACGGTGAACAGGCCCATCTGGGTGCCGGCCGTGACCGCACCGCGGCGGCCGTGGGCCGGGGCGAAGTCCACGACGCCCTGCGGGCCGTGCCCGGCCCGTATCTCCGCCAGCGAGGCGTCCGCGACGCCGGCGCCGAGGGCGTCGCCTATCGCGCCGCCGAGCAGGCAGCCGCGCACTCTGCTGCGGAAGTCCTGCTGCTCGGCGCGGCCCCACGTGCGGTGTGCGGTCGTCACTCGGCCACCTCAGTCCGGACGTTCGGTCAGGTCGTGCTCGGTCGTTCCCGTGCCTCTTCCCGTACGGGCTTCACGCGCCCCGGCCCAGCACTGTAATCGAGGGAAAGCGTGAGGCCAGAAGGCGTATGTGCGTCAAGCGCCGGGGAGGTCGCGGAGCAGATCACCGATTACCCGCAGATATCCCTCGATCCGGGCCCGGTCCGCTTCCGCCGTGCCGGGGCCGGCGGCCGGCACGCCCAGGTTCACGGTCAGGTCCGTGAGCAGCAGCCAGTAAGGCGCCCCGGACGCCAGCTCCGCCAGCGCCGCGTCCGCGGCGGCCCAGCCCCCGGCGGCCCGGTCCCCGGCGGCGGTACGGCACAGCAGCCGGCAGGGCGCCCGGTCCGCGCCGGTGGCGCAGTCCGCCGGCATCCGCGCCCCGACCGCGGCCCAGCGCGCGGCGGGCTGGGGGCCTGCCGTCAGCCGCGCCAGCAGGGCGTCGTCGAACTGGTGGAAGCCGTCCTCCGGATCGGCCGCGAGGGTCGCCGCGACGTCCGCGGCCGCCTCTTCGTACCGTCCGAGGACGATGAGCGCCTCACCCCGGTGACGGTGCGCCGACTCGTGGCCGGGCTCCGCCGCGAGCGCCTCCTCCCACCGCCCTTCCAGGCCGAGCAGCTCGCCGCGCAGGCACAGGGCGTCGCCGTCGTCCGGATGGTCGGCGAGGGCTACGTCGAGGTCGGCGTGCGCCTCCGCCAGCCTGCCGACGAGGCCGAGTGTCCGGGCCCGGCCGGTGCGCAGCCAGATGTCCGTGGCGTCGACCTCCAGGGCGCGGTCGTAGTCCGCGACGCTCCGGTCGAGTTCGTCGCGCTTGCGGTGCTCCCGGCCGCGCGGCGTGTACGCCAGCACCCGCTGCGGCTCCGTCAGCCCCGCCTCGCGCAGCAGGAACGTGCACACCCCGGCCACCCCCTGCCCGTGCTCCCCGTGCTCCCGCAGCGCCGCCAGCAGCCGCCGGCCCCACTCCCGTACCGGCTCGCTGTCCGCGTCCGTGCCCGCCTGCTCCAGGGTCCGCGCCCACCGCCGGACCTCGGCGGGGCCGGCGTCGGCGGCCTGCAGCGCGTCACGGCGGGCGCGCGGCAGGGCGCCGAGGGCGTCGGCGCGCAGCAGGTGGTACGTCTCGTTGCGGCGGTGGCCGAACCACCGCTCGTCCAGCCAGCGGTCCTCCGGATCGCTCCCGGGCGGCAGGCTCTCGGCCAGCTCCGCGCACCAGCCGGCGTGCGCCGCCGCCAGCGCGCGGTGCTGCTCGCGCCACCGCTGCGGCGACCGGGTGCGCTGCACGCACAGCATCGCCGAGCGCACCACGCCGTGGTACTGCACCCGGCCCCACCTCGTCGCTGACGAACGGCAGCGCGCACAGCCACCCGTACAGCCCGCGGGCCGCCGGCTCCACCGCCACCCGGAACACGTCCTCGTCCAGCGCCGGCGGCAGCGCGGCGGCCGGCGCCGCGGACTTCTGCACCGGGCTGGGCGAGTCCCAGCGTGGGGCCCGGTCAACGGTCCCGGGCCGCTATGCGGTCGATGTGACTCCGGCGTCGCAGCCAGCGCCGAGCGGAGAGCATGAATCGGTGTGGGTGATCGAGTCAACAAGCTCGGTCCTTCACGGCTGAGAAGTTGACGAACCGCTCCACCGCCGTGCCACCGGGGCCGGGCGCGACCGCCGCGGCGCCGGGGGCGCCGGGCGCGCCGTCGCAGGCGGCGACGACGGAGTCCGCCTCGTGGCGCCGCTGGCGGTAGCGCTGCAGCAGCCGGTCGAAGCCCTTCAGCGGGTGGCCCTGCCGGGCGAGCTGGCCGCTGATGGCCTCCATCGCCTCGGGCACGCTGCCCGCCGCCTCGTCCACTGCGCCGTCAGCGCCCCCTGCTCCCCCGCGAGCTGCAGCAGCCGCCGCAGCGACGAAGCCGGAGCGGCGGCGGTCACGGATCAAGTCCTGCATGGACGGACGCACTTCGGGCACGGCACCGCCTCCCCCGGGGCGGGCTCAGAGCCCCGGGGACGGGGCGGAGGGCCGGGTCCGTACGCGCAGGCCCGCGCGCTACTGGCCCAGCACCGGCAGCAGCTCCGGCAGCCGTCCGTCCGCCGCCTCCGCCGCCCGCCGCCGCTCCGCCGGCACCGGCCCGTACGTCGTCGTCCGCGGCCGGGCCGGACGGCCCGCGGCGGCGGCGATGGCGACGAGGTCCTTCACCGAGCGGTACGACCCGTACGACGAGCCCGCCATCCGCGAGATGGTCTCCTCCATGAGCGTGCCGCCCAGGTCGTTGGCGCCGGAGCGGAGCATCTGCGCCGCGCCGTCCGCGCCGAGCTTGACCCAGCTGGTCTGGATGTTGGTGAGGTGCGGGTGGAGCAGCAGCCGGGCCATGGCGGTGACGGCCCGGTTGTCGCGCATCGTCGGCCCCGGCCGGGCGATGCCGGCCAGGTAGACCGGCGCGTTGGTGTGGATGAACGGCAGCGTGACGAACTCCGTGAAGCCGCCCGTGCGCTGCTGCAGCTCGGCCAGCAGCCGCAGGTGGCCCAGCCAGTGGCGCGGCTGGTCCACGTGCCCGTACATCATCGTGGCGGACGACCTGAGCCCCAGCCCGTGCGCCGCGGTGACGACCTCGACCCAGTCGGCCGCGGGCAGCTTGCCCTTGGTGAGGATCCAGCGCACCTCGTCGTCCAGGATCTCGGCGGCCGTGCCCGGGATGGAGCCGAGGCCGGCCTCCTTGGCGGCGGCCAGCCAGTCCCGTACGGACATGCCGGTGCGGGCGGCGCCGTTCATGACCTCCATGGGCGAGAACGCGTGCACGTGGATGCCGGGCACCCGCTCCTTCACGGCGCGGGCGATGTCGAAGTACGCCGTGCCGGGCAGGTCGGGGTGGATGCCGCCCTGCATGCACACCTCGACGGCGCCCACGTCCCACGCCTGCGCGGCGCGGTCGGCGACCTGGTCGAGGGAGAGCGTGTAGGCGTCGGCGTCGGTGCGGCGCTGGGCGAAGGCGCAGAAGCGGCAGCCGGTGTAGCAGACGTTGGTGAAGTTGATGTTCCGGGTGACGATGTACGTGACGTCGTCGCCGACGGTGTCGCGGCGGAGGTCGTCGGCGATGCCGCAGAGGGCGTCGAGGGCGGGTCCGTCGGCGTGGAGGAGGGCGAGGGCCTGGGCGTCGGTGAGCCGGGTCGGGTCGTCGGCGGCGCGGGCGAGGGCGGCGCGCAGGTCGGGGTCGAGGCGGTCGGGCGCGGCGGGCGCGGAGCCGCCGGAGTCGGCGGGCGCGGAGGCGGGGCCGCCGGGGTCGGCACCGCCGGAGGCCGCCGGCGCCGCGTCTCCGGACAGCTCCCGGGCCGTCTCGCGCAGCGCCTCCCAGTCGCCGTACACCGCGTCGAAGTCGGTGCGCCGGTCACCCGTGCGGCCCTCGGTGTCGATGGTGCGGTGCAGGTCCGTACGGCCGCCGGCGGCGGCGAAGCCGCCGTCCGGCTCCTGCCACGGCAGCCCCCGCGGCAGCACGTCCCGCGCGAGGCCCGTCTCCGGGTCGGCCAGGGCGCGGACGTGCGGCAGCACCCGCGGGTCCAGCCACGGCTCGCCGCGCCGCACGAACTCCGGGTAGACCGCGAGCCGTTCGCGCAGCTCGAACCCGGCCGCCGCGGACCGCTCCCCCAGCTCCTCCAGCCGCGGCCACGGCCGCTCCGGGTTGACGTGGTCCGGCGTGAGCGGCGAGACGCCGCCCCAGTCGTCGACGCCGGCCGCGATGAGCTTGCCGTACTCCTCGTCCACGAGGTTCGGCGGCGCCTGCACCCCGATGGCCGGGCCCAGGATGAGGCGGGCGACGGCGACGGTGGCGGCGAGGTCGTCCAGCTCGGCGTCCGGCATGCCGCGCATCGCCGTGTCCGGCTTGGCGCGGAAGTTCTGGACGATGACCTCCTGGAGGCCCTGGTACGCGCGCTGCACCCGGCGCAGCGCGAACAGCGACTCGGCGCGCTCGGCCGGCGTCTCGCCGATGCCGATGAGCAGCCCGCTGGTGAACGGCACGGAGGAGCGTCCGGCGTCCTGCAGCACCCGCAGCCGTACGGCGGGCTCCTTGTCCGGCGAGCCGTAGTGCGGCCCGCCGGGCTCGCTCCACAGCCGCTCCGCGGTGGTCTCCAGCATCATCCCCATGGACGCGGCCACCGGCTTGAGCCGCTGGAAGCCGGACCAGGACACGACGCCCGGGTTGAGGTGGGGCAGGAGGCCGGTCTCCTCCAGCACGCGGACGGCCATCGCGCGCACGTACGACTGCGTGTCGTCGTACCCGTGCGCCGCCAGCCACTCGCGCGCCTCCGGCCACCGGTCCTCGGGCCGGTCGCCGAGGGTGAACAGCGCCTCCTTGCAGCCGAGCGCGGCGCCGCGGCGGGCCACGTCCAGCACCTCGTCGGGGGACATGAAGAGGCCGTGGCCGTCGCGGCGGAGCTTGCCGGGGACGGTGACGAACGTGCAGTAGTGGCAGCGGTCCCGGCACAGCCGGGTCAGCGGCAGGAAGACGCTGCGGGAGTACGTGAGGACGCCGGGCCGGCCGGCCGCCGCCAGCCCGGCGTCGCGCACCCGGGCGGCGGAGGCGGAGAGGTCGGTCAGGTCGTCGCCGCGGGCCTGGAGCAGCACGGCGGCCTCGGCGACGTCGAGGGCGACGCCGTCGCGGGCGCGCCTCAGGGCGCGGCGCATGGCATTGGCGGTGGGGGTGGGGGTGGGGGCGGGGACCGGCACGGGGACGGGCGGCGGCTTCGTCATCCTTCCGAGCATACGAGGCAGGTCGGACATAGGAACCGCTCACCGGGCCGGGGCGCACCGGGCCGTCAGAGGAAGCGCGCGTAGGCGTCGAGCGTGCGCAGCACCTCCGTCTCGCCGGCGGGCGGGAGTTGGACGACGGTCTCCCGTACGCCCTGCGCCGCGAAGTGCGCGAGCTTGCCCTCGCTCGGCCGCACGGCGTACGGCACCACCTCCAGCGCCTCCGGGTCGCGGCCGGCGTCCTCCCACGCCCGCCGCAGCCGCGGAACGCTGTCGGTCAGCCCGCCGCCGCCGATGGGCAGCCAGCCGTCGGCGTACTCGGCGACGTGCGCGAAGAGCGTCGGCCCCGCGCCGCCCCCGAGGAGGGTGCGCGGGCCGTACAGCGGGGGCGCGCCGCGGCGCTCGCGGGGGGCGTGGACGGGCTTGGGGTGCGCCTCGGAGGCCCGTACGGCGGTACGCACCGCGGCCCCACCGGCGCTGGCGGCATCCGCCGAGCCGCCCGCGTCGTACGCCGTGGGCTTCGGCGACCAGAGCGCGTTCATCAGCGCCATCCGCCGCCGCCCCAGCTCCCGCCGGCCGCGCCAGTCGACGCCGTGGTCGTCCGCCTCCTCCACGTTCCAGCCGAAGCCGATACCGAGGGTGAACCGGCCGCCGGAGAGGAAGTCGAGCGTCGCGGCCTGCTTCGCCAGCACGATCGGGTCGTGCTGGGCGACGAGCGTGATACCGGTGCCGAGCGCCAGCCGCTCGGTGACGGCGGCGGCCTGGCCGAGCGCGACGAAGGGGTCGAGGCTGCGCCCGTACTCGCGGGGCAGCGGCTCACCCATCGGGGCGGGGGTGTCGCGGCTGACGGGGATGTGGGTGTGCTCGGGCAGGTAGAGCCCGTGGAAGCCGCGTTCTTCCAGCTCACGCGCGAGGGTGGGCGGGCGGACGGTCTCGTCGGTGAGGAAGATCGTCACGGAGATGCGCATGCGCGCAGTATCCAGCGGCCGGCGTACGCTGGGAACGACCACGCCCGCGATTCCTCGCCCTGATCCGGGAGGTACGTCATGTGGGCTCGGCGGTGTGCGTGAGGGATTCTTCCGGCGGGAAGTCTCTGCCTCCTGCCGGGAGTCGCGCAGGCGCAGACGACGGGCGGCGGCATCGGCAGCGCAAGCGGCACGGCCGGCCGCTACGTGGACCCGGGCCTGAACGCCGGATCGACGGTGAGCGCGACCGCGGGAGCGGGAACGCCGACGTTCTCCGGGGGGTCCACGTCGGGCACGGGGAGCACGAGCGGCGGGAGCCCGCTGGCCCTGGGCGTCGTCCTTCTGATCGTCGTGCTGTACGCGACGGAGAGGACCGTGAGCGCCGTCAACCGCTTCCGGCTCCGCCTGCGACCGCGCCGCAGGAACTGGCCCCGGTTCCGTCCGTACGTACCGCAGCACCCTGTCCCAGCCGTCCCGCACTGTTCCCTTCCGCGTCACCCGCGGATAGGACCGGTGTAGCACCGTCTCAGCGATGACCCCACGCGAAGGGACCGCACCCGTGGACAGACGCGACCTGTTGAAGCTCTCGGCGGCCACCGCCGGGGCCGTGACGCTCGCCCCCGTGAGCTTCGCGCACGCGGCGGACGGCGAGGAGGGCGCCGGGGCCGGTGGCGGCCGGGGCGAGGACAGCCGGACCGTCACCGGGCATCTGGAGCCGGGCGCGCCGGACTTCGTCTACCTGCCGGTCGACGTGCCGCACGGCGTGCGCGAGATCCACGTCGCGTACGACTACGACCGCCCCCGGGTCCCCGCGGGTACGACGGGCAACGCTCTCGACATCGGCATCTTCGACGAGCGCGGCACGGGCGCGGGCGGCCGGGGCTTCCGCGGCTGGTCGGGCGGCTTCCGCACGGAGTTCGCGATCAGCGCCGACCGGGCGGCGACGACACCCGCGTACCTGCCGGGGTCGGTGCGGGCGGGCCGCTGGCACGTCGTGCTCGGCCCGTACACCGTCGCCCCCCAGGGCCTCGACTACGAGGTGACGATCACCCTGCGCTACGGGCCCTCCGGCTCGACCGCGCCGCCGCGGTTCCCGCCGGAGCGGGCGAAGGGCCGCGGCCGGGCGTGGTACCGCGGGGACTGCCACCTGCACACCGTCCACTCGGACGGCTCCCGTACGCCCGCGGAGACCGCGGCGGCGGCGCGGGCGGCGAAGCTGGACTTCCTCACGACGACGGAGCACAACACGTCCTCCGGGCACGCCGCGTGGGAGGGCCTGTGGGGCGACGACCTGCTGGTGCTGTGCGGCGAGGAGGTGACCACGCGTAACGGGCACTACCTGGCGGTCGGAGTCGATCCGGGCGTGTTCGTCGACTGGCGCTACCGGGCCCGGGACGACGCGTATCCGCGCTACGTGCGGCAGATCCACGCGGCCGGCGGGCTGGTCGTGCCGGCGCACCCCAACTGCCCGTTCGTGGGCTGCCAGTGGAAGTTCGGCTACGGGGGCGCGGACGCGGTCGAGGTGTGGAACGGGCCGTGGACGGCGGACGACGAACTGGCGCTGGCGGCGTGGGACAACGCGCTGACCGCGGGCCGCGAGGGCGGCGGTCGGCACGGCGGCCGGGGCGGGGGCCGGGGCGGCGGGGGGCCGGACGGGCGGATCGACTGGGTGCCGGCGGTGGGCAACAGCGACGCCCACCGCGAGGGACAGGTTGTGGGCCTGCCGCAGACCGTGGTGCACGCCGAGGACCTGTCCCGCCAGGCGGTGCTGGCCGGCCTGCGGGCGGGCCGGAGCTGGCTGGCCGAGTCGGCGGACGTGGACGTGGAGTTCACGGCGTCGGGCCCGCGGGGCGAGCACGCGGGGATCGGGCAGCGGCTGCGCGCGGCGTCGGACGCGCGGGTGACGGTGCGGCTGAAAGTCACCGGCGGCCCGGCCCAGGCGCAGGTCCGCTTCATGACGGACGAGGGCCAGCTGTACGCCACGACGCTGCCGGACGGCGCGGGGACGGTGGAGTGGCGCACGACGCCGTCGTACGCGGCGTTCGTCCGCGCGGAGGTCCGCCACCCGGCGGCGGACGGCGGGGCGAGCGGGCTGCCGGGGGCGATGGCGGCGCTGACGAACCCGGTCTGGCTGGGCCGCTGAGGCCGGCGGCGGGGCCGGGAGGCGGCCGGTGGAGAGCGGCGACGCACCCCGTTTCGGCTCTGCCCGAACAGGCAGGACAGCTACCGGACGTATAATATTCAGCCGATCTGGCGAAGACGACGTGTTTGGCCGCTACGGTCTGCCACCGTGATCGTCTTCGCCAAGGTGTTCTGCACGGGCTCCGCACCGCCCTGCCCTGACGCCGCGTCAGCTCACCCGGGGTGCGTACCCGGGGGCGCACAGCGAGGTTCACGCTCCACGGCACTGCGCGGGGTGTGCTCCCGAAGGCCGAAAAACGTCCACTTGCTGGGCCATTGGCCCCACCGGAGCGGTATCGCTGCTGACTAAAACACCCCCGGCAGGGCAGACTTGGCTATCTGGAATCAGCGGGACCGGGGAAGGGGGCGGCCATGGCCCACGAGGACGAGACACGTGCGCTGCGCTTCGCCGTGCTCGGTCCCGTCCGTGCGTGGCGCGGCGAGGAGTCCCTCCCGGTCGGTACGCCGCAGCAGCGGGCGATGCTCGCGGCACTGCTGCTGCGCGGCGGCCGTACCGCCACGGCCCAGGAGCTGGTCGACGGCATCTGGGGCGAGGACCCGCCCCCGCGGGCGCTGTCCGCCCTGCGTACGTACGCCTCCCGGCTCCGCAAGACCCTCGGCGCCGACGCGCTGGTCAGCGAGGCCGGCGGCTACGCGATCCGGGCCCACGGCACCGAGGTCGACCTCGCCGTCGCCGAGCAGCTGACCCGCTCCGCGGAGGCCGCCGCCGCGGCGGGCGACGCCGCGGCGGCGCGGGAGTCGTACGCGGCCGCCGTGGCGCAGTTCACGGGCGAACCGCTCGCCGGCGTGCCGGGCCCGTACGCCGACTGGCACCGCGACCGCCTCGAAGAGCAGCGCCTGAGCCTGCTGGAGCACCGCATCGAGCTGGACCTCGACGCCGCCCGGCACGCCGAGGCCGTATCCGAGCTGACCGCGCTGACCGCGGGCCACCCGCTGCGGGAACGGTTCCGCGAGCTGCTGATGCTCGCGCTCTACCGCAGCGGCCGGCAGGCGGAGGCCCTGGCGGTCTACGCGGACACCCGCCGCCTGCTCCAGGACGAACTGGGCGTCGACCCCCGCCCGGAGCTGGCCGAACTGCAGCAGCGCATCCTCCAGGCCGACGAGGAGCTGGCCGCCCCGAAGGCGGAACCCCTGGCGGGCGACGCCCCGTTCCGCGTCGTACGCCCCGCGCAGCTGCCCGCGACCGTCTCGGACTTCACCGGCCGCGTCGGCGTCGTGGAGGAGCTGGGCAAGGAGCTGGCGAACGCGCCGGACACGGTGATGGCGGTGTCGTCGGTGTCCGGCATCGGCGGCGTCGGCAAGACCACCCTGGCGGTCCACGTCGCCCACGCCGCCCGGGAGTCCTTCCCGGACGGCCAGCTGTACGCGGACCTCCAGGGCTCGGGCCCGTCCCCGGCGGAACCGGCGGCGGTCCTGGGCGCGTTCCTGCGCGCCCTCGGCACCCCGGACGCGGACATCCCCGAACCGGTCGACGAACGCGCCGCCCTCTACCGCTCGGTCCTCGCCGGCCGCCGCATCCTCACCCTGCTCGACAACGCCCGCGACGCCGCCCAGATCCGCCCCCTCCTGCCCGGCACGGAGGGCTGCGCGGCGCTGATCACGTCCCGGACGAGGATGACGGACCTGGCCGGCGCCCACCACGTCGACCTCGACGTCATGGCCCCGGACGAGGCCCTCCTCCTCTTCACCCGCATCGTCGGCGCGGAGCGCGTGGACCCGGAACGCGACGCGGCCATGGACGTCGTCGCCGCCTGCGGCTTCCTCCCTCTGGCCATCCGCATCGCGGCCTCCCGGCTGGCGGCGCGGCGTACGTGGACGGTGTCGGTGCTGGCACGGAAGCTGTCGGACGAGCACCGGAGGCTGGACGAGCTGCGGGTGGGCGACCTGGCGGTCAAGGCCACCTTCGAACTGGGCTACGGCCAGCTCGAACCGGAACAGGCCCGCGCGTTCCGCCTCCTGGGGCTGGCGGACGGTCCGGACATCTCCATCACGGCGGCGGCGGCGATCGTCGACCGCACGGCGGAAGACGCGGAGGAGCTGCTGGAGGCCCTGGTGGACGCCAGCCTCCTGGAGTCGGCGGCCCCGGGCCGCTACCGCTACCACGACCTGGTACGGCTGTTCGCCCGCGACTGCGCGGAGCGCGAGGAGCCGGCGGCGGAGCGCGAGGGAGCGCTGTCGCGGCTGCTGGACTTCTACCTGGCGACGGCGGCGCGGGTGTACGAACTGGACCGCCCCGGAGACAACCTCGTCTCCCACCTTGCCCCGGAGGGGCACCGGGGCCTGCGCTTCACCGACCGGCACGCTGCGCAGGACTGGCGCCTGGGTGAGGCGAACTGCCTGATGGCCACCGCACGCCAGCTCGTCGACAAGGGCACTCTCGCCCGCGCCGTCGACCTGCTGATGGTGACCGTCGACCTGGCCGAGTCCGGCACGTACTCGCATCAGTTCGCGCAGATCGCCAGCCACTTGCTGGAGGCCACACAGCGCTTGGGTGACACGCGCAGTGAGGGTCGGGCACACGACGTGCTGTCCGCCTCGCACATCGGCTCGGGCCGCTTCGAGCAAGCGGACAAGCACGCTGCGGAGGCCATGCGGCTGGCGCGCGAAAGCGGAGACTCGGTCATCTGCGCCCATGCGGCCTCCGACCGGGGCATCATCGCCGACATCCAGGGCCGCTCCGCCGATGCCGCGATCCACCTGGAAGATGCCCTCGCCGTTTACCGCGCTGACGGGAATCTGCTGGGCGAGGCAAGCGCGTTGGCGAACCTTTCACGTATGCACGGCGACGCCGGCCGGACGACGCTCGGGACGGAACTCGCACAGCAGGCCCTTGCGATCCACCACAGGCTCGGCACGAGCTTCCGGATGGCCAACTGCATGTACGCCCTCGGCATCATCCTCACCGTGGCGGGCCGACCGGACGACGCGCTCACGCAACTCGACGCGGCACTGAAGGTCTTTCGCGAGAACCGGATGCACCTCTGGTGCGGCATGACCCAGTTCCGGATGGCCGAGGCGCACCTGACCGCCCAGCGGGCGACCGAGGCGGCCATGCTCGCCGAGCAGTCGCTCACACGGCTCCACGGCATCGGCGGTGACTGGCACCGCGCCCAGGTACTCACGGCCCTAGGCCGGAGCCTGCACGAGATCGGGCAGCCAGGTCGCGCGCACGCCTGCTGGAGCGAGGCCGCAGCGCTGTACGAGAAGTCGAACTCGGCTGAGGCAGCGGAGGTACGTGCTCTCCTGGAACCCGCCTCGACTGTTTGAACGTCCTCTACACGAAGTCGTTCATCGGACGTTTATCACCAGCCGTCATGCTCTTTGTCAGTGGCTCGCCACGTCGGGGGAATGGCGGGTCACGCGGGGCCACCTCCCTGGCACGATCAGGGGAGGACGGCCACGCAGGGCCCGTCCGGCGATCCGCGGGGGAGTCGCCGGGCGGGTCGGCTGCGGAACACCCAAAGCAGAGACAGGGGGAGCACGATGCCGGAGAAGGAGCCGACGGAAACTGAGGTGGGCCGGAACAGAAAGAGGTCCTTGACGCCGCGCACGATCGAGTCGGCCGACGCCGACGAGCCGATGCTGCCGGATGACCCGGCGAAGGACGACGACGAGGACGTCTTCAAGCCGCTCGACAGGCAGAAGCCCTGATACGCATCACACAGACCGGCCCGAGGGGGGGCCGAAACGGCCCGGTCGTGGCAGCAAGATGGGGACTGCTGCGGCCGGGCCTTTCTCTACCTCGGGACAAACGCCGCGTGACCACCAGGCCACCCGTCGTCACCCACTCGCCCGAAGTGGCCCCTCTGCCAGCCATCCACCCGCCGTATCACGCCGCACCGCCGGGCGCTGATGACACCGCCCCGCGCGTCACGGCAGACTGTCGAGCGGGGCTGCGAGACGCGGGAGGGGTGGGGTATGGCGGGGCGTCGTGGGGCGGCGCCGGACCGCGAGGCCGGCGGTGTCGACGAGTTGCTGTACTTCGGTCTGCTCGGGCCGCTGGCTGCTTGGCGGGGCACCACGCCGATCAACATCGGCCCGCCGCAGCAGCGCACCGTGCTCGCCGCGCTGCTGCTCACCTCGGGCCACCACGCCACCACGCACGACCTGGTCGACGCCATCTGGGGCGAGGATCCGCCGCGGGACGCGGTGGGGACGGTACGGACGTACGTCTCGCGGCTGCGCAAGGCGCTCGGTCCGGACGCGGACCTCATCCGCGGCCAGGCCGGAGGCTACGTACTGCGTCCGGGGGCCGGTGCCGTATCGGACACGGCGGTCGCCGAACAGGCCGACGCCCTGGCCGCCGCGGCGGCCGAGCGCGGGGAGACGGAGAAGGCCCGCTCGCTTCTCCGCGAGGCGCTCGGCCTCTGGAACGGCGAACCGCTCGCCGGACTGCCGGGGGCGTTCGCCGAGACGGAGCGCGTGCGGCTCACGGAGTGGCGGCTGTCGCTGCTGGAACGCCGGCTGACGCTCGACATCGAGGCGCACGACTACGCCGAGGCGATCTCGGAGCTGACGGCGCTGACGGCGGGATACCCGCTGCGGGAACGGTTCCGCGAGCTGCTGATGCTCTCGCTGTCCCGCAGCGGCCGGCAGGCGGAGGCGCTGGCTGTCTACTCGGACAGCCGTCGGCTCTTGATCGATGAACTGGGCGTCGAGCCCGGTCCGAAGTTGGCGGAGCTGCAGCAGCGGATCCTCCGGGGAGGTGAGCAACCCGTGGCACCCGTAGCCGCCACGACCACGCGGCTGTCACCTGCCCAGCTCCCGGCACGGTTGGCCGACTTCACCGGGCGGGACGACTTCGTGGACGAGCTGGGCAAGCAGCTGGAGCAGGCCCCGCACATGGTGATGGCGGTGTCGTCGGTGTCGGGCATCGGCGGCGTCGGCAAGACGACACTCGCCGTCCACGTCGCCCACGCGGCCCGCGAGTCGTTCCCGGACGGCCAGCTGTACGTCGACCTCCAGGGCGCGGGCCCGTCCCCCGCCGATCCGGCCGCCGTCCTGGGCTCGTTCCTGCGGTCGTTGGGCACCCCGGACGCGGAGATCCCCGAACCGCTGGAGGAACGGGCGGCCCTGTACCGCTCACTCCTCGCCGGCCGCCG
>AZWL01000015.1 GCA_000514715.1 Streptomyces sp. CNH099
AGGGCCGGGACCGGGACACCCCCCGGCACCACCCCGCGGCAAGAACCCCGTGCGACAGCGCGGTGTCACCTGCGGCCACGCGCGGCGCAGCCCGCAGCCGGGGATCCGGGGGCGCAGCCCCCGCGGAACGCGCGCAGCCCCGCGCAACCGGGGGGCCGGGGGCACAGCCCCCGGTTTCGGGAAGGGGCGGGACCGGGGACACCCCCCACCCAGCGCCACCCCACCGCAGCGGCCCCGCGCGACAGTGCCAAGGCCCCGCGTCCTCGGCCTTCGGCCGGGACGCCCGCCGGGGTCAGCCGCCGCGCCTTCGGTCACCGCCCCCGGTCACCGCCCCGCGGATGTCGCGCCACACGCCGGGAAGCGCATCGGGCAGTTCGTGGGCGGTCGCCGGGGCGCCGGCCGCGAGGGTACGGGCGGCGAGGCCGTGGAGGTACGCGCCGGCGGAGGCCGCGTCGCGGGCCGCGAGGCCGGCGGCGAGGAGGGAGCCGATGAGGCCGGAGAGGACGTCACCGCTGCCGGCGGTGGCGAGCCAGGGGGTGCCGGTGGGGTTGACGCGTACCGGCGCGGCCCGGCCGTCGTCCGGCTCGGCCACCAGCGTCGTCGAGCCCTTCAGCAGGGTCGTGGCGCCGTACGCCGCCGCCAGCGACCGTACGGCCGCCAGCCGGCCCGACTCCACCTCCGCCCGGTCCACGCCCAGCAGCGCGGCGGCCTCCCCGGCGTGCGGGGTGAGCAGCGTCGGCGCGGAGCGGCGCCGTACCCGTACCCGGTCCAGCAGCCGCAGGCCGTCGGCGTCGACCAGCACCGGCACGTCGGTGTCCAGCACCTGTCCCAGCACCTCCGCCGCGCCCGGCGCGTCCCCGAGCCCCGGCCCGACGACCCACGCCTGGACCCGGCCCGCCCTCCCCGGCGGCCCGGGGTGCACGAGGGTCTCGGGATACCGGGCGATGACCGCCCGCGCGGCGGGCCCCACGTACCGCACGGCGCCCGCCCCGCCGCGCAGCGCCCCGCCGACGGCGAGCACGGCGGCGCCGGGGTAGCGCTCGGAGCCGGCGACGACGCCGACGACGCCGCGCCGGTACTTGTCGCTGTCGGCGCCCGGCGCCGGCAGCAGCGCCGCCACGTCGGCGTGCTGCAGCGCCTCCAGCTCGGGCACGGCGGGCAGGTACGGCGCGAGCCCGATGTCGACGAGGCGCAGCGCCCCGGCGCGTTCGGCGGCGGGGTCGACGAGCAGGCCGGGTTTGTACGTGCCGAAGGTGACGGTGGCGGCGGCGGTGACGGCCTCGCCCCGTACCTCCCCGGTGTCGGCCTCGATGCCGCTGGGCAGGTCGACGGCGAGGACGGGGGCCCCGGTGTCGCGGACGGGCCGCAGGAGCGCGGCGGCGGAGGGGCGGAGGCCGCCGGAGCCGCCGATGCCGACGATGCCGTCGAGGACGAGGTCGACGCGGTCGAGCGCGCGGCGCAGGAGAGGGGTCCCGGCACCCCCGACCCCGCCCGGGTCGGCCCCGGACCCCGCGCCCCCGGCGGACCCCGCGGCCCCGTGCCGCGCAGCCGCCGTGCCCTCCTCCGTGTGCACCACCCGCCCGCCTGCGGCCCGCAGGGCGGCGAGCCCGCCCCCGTGCGCCCGCTCCGGGCTGAGCAGCACCGCCGTCACCCGCGCCCCGCGCCGCGCCAGCCGCGCGCCGGCGTACAGCGCGTCCCCGCCGTTGTCCCCGCTGCCCACCAGCAGCACCACCCGCCGCCCGTACACCCGTCCCAGCAGCCCCGCGGCCGCGGCGGCCAGCCCGGCCGCCGCCCGCTGCATGAGCGCCCCCGCGGGCAACTCCGCCATGAGCGCCGCCTCGGCACTCCGTACCGTCTCCACCCCGTACGCGGTCCTCATGCCCCCATCCTCCACGCCCCCGGGGCGGCCCGCAGCCGGGTACTCGACCTCACCGCCGGGCGACGGCCAGCAGGTGCGAGGCGGCGGCCAGCAGCTCCGGACACCCGTCGGCCAGCCGCGCCGCGCACAGCGCCGCCTCAAAGACGGGGTGGTCCGCCGCCAACGGCCCCCCGCCGTGCTGCTCGACGGCCTTCACCTGCCCCCACCCCGGCCCCTCCACCCCGTACACGGTCACGTCGCCCAGCCCCGCGTCGCGCAGTTCGCCCTCCAACCCCGCCGCGGTGTGGAAGTAGGCGGCGGTGAACCCCTTGCGGCCGGGTTCGTGGCGGCCGGTGGCCAGGATGTCGCGTACGGCGTCGTGCACGCGGTCCCTGGCGAGCAGTGTGGTCGCGGTGTGCTCGAAGACGGAGGCGTACCGGCCGATGGCGGCGGCCGCGACGAGTCCGCCCGGCCGGGTGACGCGCCGCGCCTCGGCGAGCGCCCGGTCGCGATCGTCGCGCTCCAACAGGTGGTACAGCGGCCCGAGGACGAGCGCGACGTCGTACGAGGCGTCGGCCACCGGCAGCGCGCGGGCATCGCCCACCTCCGCGGTGACTCCGGCGCCGAGCGCGGCTTCGACGTGCCGCGGCACGGGGTCGACGAGGTGCACCCGGTACCCGTCCCGGGCAAGCCACGCGGCATGCACTCCGGGCCCGCCGCCCACGTCGAGCACGTCGGCGGGCGCCCCGGGCAGCTGCCGCCGCAGCAACTCCCGCGTACGCACCAGCTCCAGCCGCCCGTCCGCGGTGCCGGTGAGCCGCGTGGCCTCGTCGAAGTCGGTGCCGTAGAACTGCAGGATCTCGGGGGCGACTTGGGGTGTGGCGCTCATGTCGGCAATGCTCTACCTAGACCGGTGGACCAGTCCAGTCCAACGGAAGTCTTCTGGAGGACGCATGGCCGTGCTGAAGTACGAGCAGATCGCGGACTGGATCCGTGTGCAGATCACCGATGGTGAGTTGGCACCCGGCGCGTTGGTGCCGTCGCAGCGGGAGTTGTGCGAGCGTTGGGGCGTCTCGCGCGCCACCGCCATCAAGGCGATGGACGTGCTGCGGCTCGACGGGGTGATCGACCGGGAACGGCAGGGCCAAGGCTTCCGGGTGGTGGACACGCCGCTGGTCCGGCCTGCCGGGCGCCGGGCCGCGGGCCACAGCCGGCTGGCAGGCGGCCACCCGTTCCGCCGTGTGGGGCGCCCCGGCCACGAGGAGCCACCACCGCACGTGGCGCAGGCGCTGGGGCTGGAGCCGGGCCAGCGGGCGCTGCGCAGAGACCGAGTGGTGGTACTGGAGGACAACACCCCGCTGACGTACGTGAGCGCATGGTTTCCTCCCGGCGTGGCCGAGGCGTGCCCCCGGCTCACGCAGTCGGGCCCGCTGGCAGAGGGCACCACGCACTATGTCACCCGGCAGACCGGCCGCCCGCCGGCCCGCGGCGTCGATGTCGTCGCCGTGCGGCTGGCCACGGCGGCAGAGGCCGAGCAGCTGGAACGGCCCTTGCCGCTCGCGGTCGCGGTGGACCTGCATACGGCGTACGACGCCGACGGAAAGCCACTGGTGTGCGAAGAGGGCGTCACACCCGGGGAGTTGTGGGAGCGGAGCAACGAGTACCCGATGGGCGGAGGTCACCGAGTACGGCTTGTCTGGACCGGTCCACCGGACCACTATGGCCATGTCGCCGCTACTCATCGCGCTCACGACAGCGAGGCACCATGACCGCCACCCCTTTACAGCCCACCGTCTCCCCCGCCTCCGCCGGTCCTCCGTTCACCACCTGGAGAGGCGTGTACGCACCCAGCCCGCACACCGCCCGGCAAGCACGCGGAGACGTCGCCGGCACCCTCGCCGACTGGGGCGTCGACCGCGCGGCGAGCTGCGACGCCGCACAGGTCGTGGCCGAGCTGACCGGCAACGCGGTACGCCACTGCCGCCTACCCGACCGTCGCTTCCTCGTACGAGTCACCCGCGGCGGCGGCCGGCTGCAGCTGGAAGTCGATGACGCCGCCCCCACCTCACCTGTCCTCACACACGCGCCCGACGACGCGGAGGACGGCCGCGGTCTGCGGATCGTCGACGCGCTTGCCGACGTGTGGGGCGTCACGCCACGAGGCGGGGGGATCGGCAAGACCGTCTGGGCGGTCATCCCGTACAGGCCCGCACCCGGGGGGGGCGGCGCCGGAGGCGCACCGTGACCGCGCCGGCCGCGGGGCCCCACCGGATACCCTGCCGCGCATGAGCGGAATCGTCGGAGTCGGCATCGACGTCGCCGAGGTGGGGCGGTTCGGGGCCGCGTTGGAGCGGACGCCGGAGTTGCTGGACCGGTTGTTCCTGCCCGCGGAGCAGGTGCTGCCCGACGGGGGGCGGCGGGGGACGGCGTCGCTGGCCGTGCGGTTTGCGGCGAAGGAGGCGCTGGCCAAGGCGCTGGGGGCGCCGCCGGGGCTGCACTGGCACGACGCCGAGGTGTGCGTGCACGACAACGGGCGGCCCCATCTGCGCGTCCGCGGCACCGTCGCGGCGCGGGCCGCCGAGCTGGGGGTGCGCAGCTGGCACGTGTCGCTCAGCCACGACGCCGGCGTCGCCTCCGCCGTCGTCATCGCCGAGGGGTGAACCCCGCCGGGGACGGTCCCGGCCTACCGGCCCCGCGCCGTCCGCTCCACCGCTTCCCGCAGCAGGCCCAGGTACTCGGCCTCCTCGCAGTCCGGCCTGCTGCCCACGCGGTACAGCTCCAGCGCCTCGACGAGGTCCTCCCTGAAGTCCTCGTCCGGCAGCTCCGCCGCGAGGTCGTCCCGGACGCGCTCCGCGAACGCCTCCCGCGCCGCCCGGGCCCGCCGCCGCCGGCCCTTTGCCGCGGCGAGCCGCTCGGATCTCCGGCTCCACGCAGCCTGCAGTACGGACATCGTGTCGCCCCCACCAGAATCCCCGCGAATCGAATAGGCATCCGGATCCTATCCGCCCGCCCCTCCCCCGGCCAGAGGCGGGGTCCCCCCGGGCCCGCGCGCCCCGCCCGTACGCCCCCGCCCGCGCGGCCCAACCCGCCCCCGCGCACAATGGCCCCGTGGCCTCGCCGACGAGCACGCACAGCCCCTCCCCCTACGTCGACCTCTCCCGCGCCGAGTGGAGCGCCCTGCGGGACCGGACGCCGCTGCCCCTGACCGCCGCCGAAGTCGAGCGGCTGCGCGGCCTCGGCGACGTGATCGACCTGGACGAGGTGCGGGACGTCTACCTGCCGCTCTCCCGGCTGCTCAACCTCTACGTCGGCGCCACCCACGGCCTCCGGCACGCCGTCAACACCTTCCTCGGCGGCCCCGGCGCCGACGCCGGCCCGCAGTCCGGCACGCCCTTCGTCATCGGCATCGCCGGCAGCGTCGCCGTCGGCAAGTCGACCGTCGCGCGGCTGCTGCAGGCGCTGCTCGCGCGCTGGCCCGAGCACCCGCGCGTGGAGCTGGTCACCACCGACGGCTTCCTGCTGCCCAACGCCGAGCTGGCGGCCCGGGGGCTGATGTCGCGCAAGGGCTTCCCCGAGTCGTACGACCGCCGCGCGCTGACGCGCTTCGTCGCCGACGTGAAGTCCGGGAAGGACGAGGTCACCGCGCCCGTCTACTCCCACCTCACCTACGACATCGTCGCCGGCGAGCGGCTGAAGGTGCAGCGCCCCGACATCCTCATCGTCGAGGGCCTGAACGTGCTGCAGCCCGCGCTCCCCGGCCACGACGGCCGCACCCGCGTCGCGCTCGCCGACTTCTTCGACTTCAGCGTCTACGTGGACGCGCGCACCGAGGACGTCGCGCGCTGGTACATGGAGCGGTTCCGCAAGCTGCGCGAGACGGCCTTCCAGAACCCGCTGTCGTACTTCCGCCGCTACGCCGAGGTGCCGGAGGCCGAGGCGATGGCGTACGGGGAGCGCAACTGGCGCACGATCAACGAGCCCAACCTGCGCCAGAACATCGCCCCGACCCGCGGCCGCGCCACCCTCATCGTGCGCAAGGGCCCGGACCACAAGGTCCAGCGGCTGTCCCTGCGCAAGCTGTAATACCCGGGCCGCGCACCGGCAGCGGCTAGCCTCCAGCCATGCTGCACCTGCGGATCCAGTGCCCCGCCGTCCGTACCGACGACGTCGTCGGGCTCCTGCAGGAAACCGCCGGCACCGCCCACCTCGCCGTGCTCCGCGGGGCCTCCCGCGACCCCGAGGGCGACGTCGTGCTGTGCGACGTGGTCCGCGAGGCCGCCGACAGGCTGCTGCAGGAGCTGCGCGGGCGCGGGCTGTACGACGAGGGGGCGGTCTGCGTCGAGCACCTCGGCCTGACGCTCTCGCGCCGCGCCGACCGCGCCGAGGAGGCCGCGCCGGGCGAGGCGGCGGACGCGGTGGTGTGGGAGTCGCTGGTCGAGGAGACGGACGAGGAGTCGGCGCTGTCGCTCACGTTCCTCGCCCTGCTCGGCGTCGCCACGCTGCTGGCGTCGTGCGGCGTGATGATCGACAGCGCGATCCTCGTCGTCGGGGCGATGGCGGTGGGGCCGGAGTTCGGGCCGCTGGCGGGGGTGTGCGTGGCGCTGGCGCAGCGGCGGTCGCGGCTGGCGGCGCGGTCGCTGGGCACGCTGCTGGCCGGGTTCACGGCGGCGGTGGCGCTGACGGTGGTGTTCAGCCTGCTCATGGACGTGCTCGGGCTGTTCACGGCGGCACATCTGGACGCTGCCCGGCCGCAGACGGGGTTCATCTGGGCGCCGGGCTGGTACTCGTTCATCGTGGCCCTGCTGGCGGGCGTCGCGGGCACGCTGTCGCTGACGACGTCGAAGTCGGGGGCGCTGGTGGGGGTCGCCATCTCGGTGACGACCGTGCCGGCGGCGGCCAACGCGGGGGTCGCCCTCAGCTACGCGCAGTGGCACCAGGCCCGCGGCTCGGCCGAGCAGCTGCTGCTCAATCTGCTGGGCATCGTCGTCGCGGGCACGCTGACGCTGCTGGGGCAGAAGCTGTACTGGGCCCGGCATACGGAGCAGACCCTCGGCCAGCACCTGCGGCAGACGCGGGCAGCGCACCACGCACACCACCCGCACCAGCCGCACCGGCGGCTCTGACGGCCGTACGCCGTACGCGGCACGCGGCCCGTTCCCGTACGGGACGGACGGCGGCCCGGCCCCGTACAGCGCACGGCGACCGCCGGCAAGTCCCTCAGCCCAGCGCCGACTTCACCACGTCCGCCAGCCGCCCCGCCACCGACCGCGCCTGGTCGATGTCGGCGGCCTCCACCATGACCCGCACCACCGGCTCCGTACCCGACGACCGCAGCAGCACCCGCCCCGTCGCACCCAGCTCCCGCTCCGCCTCGACGACCGCCTGGCGCAGCTCCGCGGAGCCGGCGGCCCGCGCCTTGTCCACGTCCCGTACGTTGATCAGCACCTGCGGCAGCCGCTCCATCACCGCCGCCAGCTCCGCCAGCGGCCGCCCGCTGGCCGCCACCCGGGAGGCGAGCAGCAGGCCGGTGAGGGTGCCGTCGCCGGTGGTGGCGTGGTCGAGGACGATGACGTGACCGGACTGCTCGCCGCCCAGCGCGTAGCCGCCGCGCTTCATCTCCTCCAGCACGTAGCGGTCGCCGACCGCGGTCTGGATCAGCTCCACGCCCTCGCGCTCCAGCGCGAGCTTGAAGCCGAGGTTGGACATGACGGTGGCGACGACGGTGTTCTTGCGCAGCCGGCCGGCCTCGCGCAGGCCGAGGGCGAGGACGGCGAGGATCTGGTCGCCGTCGATTTCCTGCCCGGCGGCGTCGACGGCGAGGCAGCGGTCCGCGTCGCCGTCGTGGGCGATGCCGAGGTCGGCGCCGTGTTCGACGACGGCGGCGCGCAGCTGGTCGAGGTGGGTGGAGCCGTAGCCGTCGTTGATGTTGAGGCCGGTGGGGTCGGTGCCGATGGGGATCACCTCGGCGCCGGCCCGCTGGAACGCCTCCGGGGAGACGCGGGCGGCGGCGCCGTGGGCGCCGTCGACGACGACCCTGAGCCCGTCGAGGCGGTGCGGGAGCACGCCGAGGAGGTGGGCGACGTAGCGGTCGAAGCCCTCCTCGTAGCGCTGGACGCGGCCGACGCCGGCGCCCGTGGGGCGCCGCCAGGGCTCGCCGCGCTCGTGCTTGTGGTAGAGCGCCTCGATCTCGTCTTCCAGCTCGTCGGAGAGCTTGTGGCCGCCGCGGGCGATGAACTTGACGCCGTTGTCGGGCATCGGGTTGTGGCTGGCGGAGAGCATCACGCCGAGGTCGGCGCCGAGCGCGCCGGTGAGGTACGCGACCGCGGGGGTCGGCAGCACGCCGACGCGCAGCACGTCGACGCCCGCGCTGGCCAGCCCGGCGACGACGGCCGCCTCCAGGAACTCTCCGGACGCCCGCGGATCGCGCCCGACCACCGCCTTCGGGCGCTGGCCGGCCGGCTGGGCGGCGTCGGTGACGGCGAGCACGTGCGCCGCCGCCACCGACAGCCCGAGGGCCATCTCCGCGGTGAGGTCCGCGTTGGCGACGCCGCGCACGCCATCGGTGCCGAAGAGTCGTCCCACTGATCTCCTCCGAGTGCTCCCGAGTGCTCAAAACTGAGCAGATATGGTCGACTACTGACCGTTAATAGTCCTCACGCGACCATACCCGTCGACCGTATGCCGACCATACAAGCGCGCCCCGGCGGCTTCCGGATCGCTCCGGAGGCCGCCGGGGCCGAGCACGATAGCAGTACGATGATCAGCGCTTGCTGTACTGCGTTCCCTTACGGGCCTTCTTCAGACCGGCCTTCTTCCGCTCGACCGCACGGTCGTCACGGGTCAGGAAGCCGGCCTTCTTCAGCGGGCCGCGGTTGTTGTCGGCGTCCGCCTCGTTCAGCGCCCGCGCCACGCCCAGGCGCAGCGCGCCGGCCTGGCCGGAGATGCCGCCGCCGGCGATGCGCGCGACGACGTCGTAGCGGTCGTCCAGCTCCAGCACCTTGAAGGGCTCGTTGACTTCCTGCTGGTGCACCTTGTTCGGGAAGTAGCCCTCAAGGGTGCGGCCGTTGATCTTCCACTTGCCGGAGCCGGGGACGATGCGCACCCGGGCGATGGCGTTCTTGCGGCGGCCGGTGCCCGCGGCCGGCTGCGGGTCGCCGAAGTGCGCCGCGACGGACTCGGTGGTGTAGTCCTCGGCGGGCGTCTCGGTGGTGTACTCCTCGACGTCCTCGACGGGCGCCTCAGCGGTGGTCTCAGCCACGATTCTCCTCAGCTTCTCTGTCTCTAGGGGGTGTGGCCGGGACTACTGCGCGACCTGGTTGATCTCATACGGGACCGGCTGCTGGGCGGCGTGCGGGTGCTCGGCACCGCGGTACACCTTCAGCTTGCTGAGCATCTGACGGCCCAGCGTGTTCTTCGGCAGCATGCCGCGGACGGCCTTCTCGACGGCCTTCTCCGGGTTCTTGTCCATCAGCTCGTCGTAGCGGACGGAACGGAGGCCGCCGGGGTAGCCGGAGTGACGGTAGGCGAGCTTCTGGGTCCGCTTGTCGCCGGAGAGGTGCACCTTGTCGGCGTTGATGATGATGACGAAGTCACCAGCGTCGACGTGAGGCGCGTACACCGGCTTGTGCTTGCCACGCAGCAGCTGGGCGACCTGGGAGGCCAGGCGGCCCAGTACGACGTCGGTGGCGTCGATGACGTGCCACTGACGCTGGACGTCGCCGGGCTTGGGGCTGTACGTACGCACGGTCGTAGCCTTCGCTTCTTCAGTGAGTGTTCTCTGACAAGGTCACCCGGAGATCACGGCAGCAGAAGACCGAGTCGGCGACGCAAACCGACAGCTGATCGCTGGTAAATCGCCCTGGTGGACCAGGCGTAACGGCCTCACGCGTGAGAACGAGCAGCCAATACGCACAACGAACCAGCAGAATACCGGTGCCCGCACCACCAGGTCAAAACACCCCCGCCCCCCAAGATCACCGCGGCCGCGCCACCCGGCCCTCGTCCCACACCGGCTCCGGGGTCTCCCGCACCCGGCCGTCCGCGCCGAAGAGCAGGAACCGGTCGAAGCTGCGCGCGAACCAGCGGTCGTGCGTCACCGCCAGCACCGTCCCCTCGTACGCCTCCAGACCCTCCTGCAGCGCCTCCGCGCTCTCCAGGTCCAGGTTGTCCGTCGGCTCGTCCAACAGCAGCGCCGTCGCCCCCGCCAACTCCAGCAGCAGGATCTGGAACCGCGCCTGCTGCCCGCCGGAGAGCCGGTCGAAGGGCTGCTCCGCCGCGCGGTCCAGCTCGTAGCGGCGGAGGGCCGGCATCGCCGCGCCCTTGTCCTTCGCGTGGTCCTTCCACAGGATGTCCAGCAGCGAGCGCCCCGCCAGCTCCGGGTGCGCGTGGGTCTGCGCGAAGTGCCCCGGCACCACGCGCGCGCCCAGCTTCCACGCCCCGGTGTGGGCCACTGCCTCTCCCGCGGGGCTCCCGGCCAGCAGCCGCAGGAAGTGCGACTTCCCCGAGCCGTTCGAGCCGAGCACCGCGACCCGCTCGCCGTAGAAGACCTCCAGCGAGAACGGCCGCATCAGCCCGGTCAGCTCCAGCTCCGTGCACGTGATCGCCCGTACCCCGGTACGCCCGCCGCGCAGCCGCATCCGGATGTCCTGCTCCCGCGGCGGCGCCAGCGGCGGGCCCGCTTCCTCGAACTTCCGCAGCCGCGTCTGCGCGGCCCGGTAGCGCGAGGCCATGTCGGAGTTGAACGCGGCCTTCTGCTTGTACATCATCACCAGCCGCTTGAGCTTCGCGTGCTCCTCGTCCCAGCGCCGCCGCAGTTCCTCGAAGCGCTCGAAGCGCTCCTTGCGCGCCTGGTGGTACGTGCCGAAGCCGCCCCCGTGCACCCACACGTCGCTGCCCGCGGCGCCCGGCTCCACGCTGACGATCTTCTCCGCGCTGCGCGCCAGCAGCTCCCGGTCGTGGCTGACGAACAGCACGGTCTTCGGCGTCTCGCGCAGCTGCCCCTCCAGCCACAGCTTGCCGGGCACGTCCAGATAGTTGTCCGGCTCGTCGAGCAGCAGCACCTCGTCCGTGCCGCGCAGCAGCGCCTCCAGCACCAGCCGCTTCTGCTCGCCGCCCGACAGCGTGCGCACCTCGCGCCACCGGGCCCGCTCGTACGGCACGCCGAGGGCGGCCGTCGTGCACTTGTCCCAGAGCGTCTCCGCCTCGTAGCCGCGGGCCTCGGCCCAGTCGCTCAGCGCCTGCGCGTACGCGAGCTGCGCGGCCTCGTCGTCCCGTTCCATGAGGGCGAGTTCCGCCTCGTCGACGGCCGCGGCGGCGGTGCGGATCCGCGGCTGCGCGACGGACACCAGCAGGTCGCGCACCGTACGCTCGTCCCGCACCGAGCCGACGAACTGCGGCATCACGCCCAGCCCGCCGCCGGTGGACACGCTGCCGCCGTGCGGGCGCAGTTCGCCGGCGAGCAGCCGCAGCAGGGTCGTCTTCCCGGCGCCGTTGGCCCCCACCAGCGCCACGGCGGCGCCCTCGCCGACGCGGAACGAGACGTCGCCGAGCAGCGGCCGCCCGTCCGGCAGGTAGTACTCCAGGTGCGCGGCCTCCAGGTGTCCCATGCCCTCATCCTCGCGGCCCGCGGCGGCGCGGCGAAACGGGTTTTCCGCCCCACCGGCCGCACCGGTCCCGTACGGCCGGGCCGCCCCCGCGCGTCCACCGCCAGGCGGTCCGCCGGCCCGGGCCCCCACACCGCCGTCCGGGTGACGGCGGACCCGGTTAAGATGCCCGCCATGAGCTTCGGGCAGGGGGGCTACGGCGGCCCCGGGGGGCAGGGGCAGGGATCGGGCTTCGGCCCGCCGGGATCCGGCGGGCCCGCGCCCGACTGGGGTGCGCTCGCCGACTCCGCGGCGGCCGAGCGGCGCCGGAAGCGGCGGCTGCTGATGATCGTCGGCGGGGCGCTGGCCACGGTCGTGATTGCGGGCGCGGTGGCCGCGGCGGTCGTCACCACCTCCGGGGGTGACGACGATCCGGCGAGCAGCGCCTCGGAGGACCAGATATCCGGCGCGGCGAGCGGGAGCGGGAAGGACGACCCGACGTTCTCGTCCGTGGCTCCGCCCCCGGACCCCAAGGAGTTCATCGCCTCCGCGGACAAGGACACCGCCCCGCTGACCGTCGACAGCTTCTTCCCCGACGCGAAGATCACCGTCAGCGGCCACACCTACGAGCGCAGGGCGACCCACCACACCCGCGAGTGCGCCTCCGCCGCCTCCACCAAGCTCGCCAAGGTCCTCGGCGCCAACGGCTGCGACCGGCTCTTCCGCGCCACGTTCACCCGCGACGGCAGCGCCGTCACCGTCGGCGTCGCGGTCTTCGCCGACGAGGGCCCGGCCGGCCGCGCCGCCGAGCAGGCGACCGGCAACCTGGAGTCGCTCCCCGGCGACGGCGTGCCGGAGTTCTGCCGTGCCACCGCCTGCCGGCTGACGAGCAACACCCTCGGCCGCTACGCCTACTTCACCATCGCCGGCTACGCCGACGGCAAGTCCGTCACCGCCGACGACACCCCGACCAGCGAGGCGGTCCGGGACACCGGCGCGTACGTCTACCGCCGCATCATGGACCGCGGCCGGGAGCAGGCCCTGAAGTCCACCGAGCAGTAGCGCCCGCCCGGGCGGACCCGCCCGCCCGGGCGCCGGCGCCCGTCTTTCGGGGGACGGGCATCCCCCGACCGGCGCAACGCACGTGGTGCGGCGCCGCGCGCGGTGGTCGGCTGGGGCCATGAAGATCCTGGTCACCGGCGCCACGGGCGCCCTCGGCAGCCGGCTCGTCCCCCTGCTCACCGCGGCCGGGCACACCGTCACCGGCACCACGACGACCGAGGCGAAGACGGAGCAGCTGCGCGCGGCGGGCGCGCAGCCGGTCGTGCTCGACGTCCTCGACGCCGCGGCCGTACGGGAGGCCGTGGCGGACGCCACCCCCGAGGTGATCGTCCACGAGGCCACCGCCCTGTCCCACCAGACCGACCTGGGCGCGCGCGAACTCCGCCGCCTCGACAACGTCTTCGCCACCACCAACCGGCTGCGCAGCGAGGGCACCGACAACCTGCTCGCGGCGGCGGCCGGCGCCGGCACCCGGCGGTTCGTCGCGCAGAGCTTCGCCGGCTGGCCGTACGCGCGCGAAGGCGGCGGGGTCAAGACCGAGGAGGACCCACTCGACTCCCACCCGCCCGCCGGCACCGAGCAGTGCCTCGCCGCCATCAAGCACCTGGAGGACGCGGTCACCTCCGCCCCCGGCATCGAGGGGATCGTGCTGCGCTACGGCGGCTTCTACGGCCCCGGCACCACCATCTACCCGGGCGGCGAACAGGCGGAGATGGTACGCAGACGGCTCCTGCCGGTGGTGGGCAACGGCGAGGGGGTCCTGTCCCTGATCCACATCGACGACGCCGCGGAGGCGACGGCCGCGGCGGTGGAACGGGGCACGCCCGGCATCTACAACATCACGGACGACGACCCCGCGACGCAGCGGGAGTGGCTGCCGCGGCTGGCGGCGGCGATGGGCGCGCGACCGCCGCGGCGGGTGCCGGTGTGGCTGGCGCGGTTCGCGGCGGGGCGGTGGCTGGCGATGGTGATGACGGAGGGCCGGGGGGCGGCGAACGACAAGGCGAAGCGCGAGCTGGGGTGGCAGCCGGGGCACCCGTCGTGGCGGGAGGGGTTCAGGGAGGTGTTCGCGGGACAGCCGGCGCAGGCGGCGCGGTAGGGGCGCGGCGGCGCGGCAGGCGCCGGGCGACGGCGCGGCAGGCGCCGGGCGACGGCGCGGCAGGCGCCGGGCGGCGCGGCGGTGCGGGATCGGCGGGCCCGTAGCAGCGCGAGCCGCCCGGCAGCAGCACGGCAGCAGTACGGCAGCGCCGTACGGGTCGCGGTCAGTACGGCCGGATCCCGTACCCGTACCGGAACAGCGGGTCCGCCCCCGCCTCCCGCGACCGCCCGGCGGCGTCCGCCGCCCGGCGCGGCCACGTCACCGGCAGCCGCCCGCTGAACCCCGCACCGAACAGCGCGTCCGTGATGCCCCGCGCCTCCGTCCCCGGCAGCCACGCCGCCACGAAGGCGTCCGTCCGCGCCGGCGCGCCGCCCAGCACCACCGGCCGCCCGGAGTACAGCACCCCCACGCACGTCTTCGCGCGCCTGCACACGTCCGCGAGGTCCGCCTCGTTCTCCTCCCCCAGCGCCAGCGTCTCGGAGTCCCCGAACCACTCCGCGTACGGGTCCTCGCCGCCCACCCAGATCCCGACGTCGCCGCGCCCCTCCGTGGCCACCTCGATGCCCGTGCCGGCCGTCGCCCGGCGCAGCGCCTGCAGGAACGTCGTCCCCTCCGTCGTCCGCCCCGTGCCGCCCTGCCAGCCGACCGACCAGCCGCCGAGCTGCCGCCCCAGGTCGTCCGCGCCGTTGCCGCCGACGACGATGCGGTACGAGCCGCGCCGCGGCAGCGGCAGCGCGCCGCCCTCGTTGCGCAGCAGCACCTGCGAGGCCCGTACCGCCTCCCGCGCGACCGCCCGGTGCCGGGGCGAGCCGACTTTCGCGGTCAGGGCGCGGTCGGTGAACGGATCGTCGAAGAGCCCGAGGCGCTCCTTGACGTCCAGGATGCGGCGCACGGCGTCGTCGACCCGCGTCCGCGGAATCCGCCCCTCCCGCACCCCGTCGGTGATCGCCCGGTGCACGCCGCGGTAGTCCTTCGAGACCATGACCATGTCGATGCCGGCGTTGACGGCGCGCGCCACCTGCGCCGCCAGCTCCCCGCCGGGCAGCTGCTGCACGGCGTCGTAGTCGCTGACGACGAAGCCCTCGAAGCCCAGCTCGCCCTTGAGGACGCCGGTGAGCAGCCGCCGGTCGCCGTGCGTCTTGACGCCGCGGACGCTGCTGTAGGAGGCCATGACCGAGCCGACGCCCGCGTCGACCACGTCGCGGTACGGGGCGAGGTGCACCCGGCGCAGCTCGGCCTCGCCGACCCGTACGTCGCCCTGGTCGAGGAGCCGCCCCTCGCCCGCGGCGCTGCCGTACGCGGTGCCGCCGTCGCCGACGAAGTGCTTGGCGGTGGCCAGCACGGAACCGGGCCCCAGCGCGTCGCCCTGGAACCCGCGCACCGAGGCGGCGCCCAGCTCCCCGACGACCCGGGGGTCCTCGGCGTAGCCCTCGTACGTACGCCCCCACCGCACGTCGCGCGGCACGCACACGCACGGCGTGAACGCCCACCGCACCCCGGCGCCGAGGGTCTCGTCCCGCGCGACCCGCTCGGCGCGCGCCACGAGCGCGGGGTCGCGGGTCGCGCCCATGCCGATGTGGTGCGGGAAGATCACGGACCCGGTGATGCCGCTCATGCCGTGCACGGCGTCGGCGCCGTAGAGCAGCGGAACGCGGAGCCTGCTGCGCAGGGCGGCGCGCTGGTAGCCCTCGACCATGCCGGCCCACGCGGCGGCGTCGTTCCCGCCGCCCCGGGGACCGCCGTCGTCGCCGGCGCTGAGCATGGCGCCGATGCCGAGGCGGGCGAGGTCGCGGGGGTCGTCGAGGAAGGCGTTCTGGAGCTGGATCATCTGCCCGGCCTTCTCGGCGAGGGTCATCCGGGCGAGGCAGTCGTCGGCGCCGTGGCAGCCGGCGCCCGCGCGGTCCGGACGGTCGGAGCGGGCGGCTCCGCCGGAACCGGCACAGCCGGCGAGGAGGGCGAGGAGGAGCACACAGAGCACGGCCTTGGAACGCATACGCCCCACCCAACCCAGCCAGCGGCCCCACCGTGCCACGCCACACGGCACGGCCCGGCCGCGTCACCCGCCAGGGGGCGGGCCCCGGGGAAGCCTCCGGGCCCGGGGGGCGTCGCGGAACGCCCGCAGCTGTGCGGGGCGGGGTCAGCCGCGGCCGGGGGCCCGGAGGCGGAGCCCCCGCAGAGCGCGCGCATCCGCGCGCAACCGGGGGCCCGGGGGCGGAGCCCCCGGGGCCCTACCCCGTGCCCAGCGTGCGCACCCGCCGCGACGCGCGGTTCCGCGCCGCCAGCTCCGCCGCCCCCGGATACCCCACCTCCTCCAGCGTCAGCCCGTGCGGCCGCACCACCTGCACCGCCGATTCCCGCACCGCCGCCGCCAGCACCCGCCCCACCCACTCCGGCGCCCGGTGCCCGTCGCCGACGAAGAGCATCGCGCCGACCAGCGCCCGCACCATGTTGTGGCAGAAGGCGTCCGCCTGCACCGTCGCCTCCAGCACCCCGTCCGCCCGCCGGTCCCAGCGCAGCTCCAGCAGCCGCCGGATCGTCGTCGCCCCTTCCCGGCGCTTGCAGAACGCCGCGAAGTCGTGTTCGCCGAGCAGCCGCTCCGCCGCCGCGTTCATCGCGTCGGCGTCCAGCGGCCGGTTGTGCCACAGCACGTGGCCGCGCAGCAGCGGGTCGACGCCGCCGGGGTCGTCGGCCACCCGGTACACGTACCGCCGCCAGATCGCCGAGAACCTCGCGTTGAAGTGCGGCGGCGCCGCCGCGACCCGCCACACCCGCACGTCGTGCGGCAGCCGCCCGGCGAGCCGCCGCAGCAGCAGCTCACCGGCCGCTCCCTGCTGCTCCCACACCTCCGCCGGCAGGTCGACGTGCGCCACCTGCCCGCGCGCGTGCACCCCGGCGTCCGTGCGCCCGGCGACCGTCAGCTCGTACGGCGCGGGCTGCCGCAGGACGACCTGCAGCGCGGTCTCCAGCTCCTCCTGTACGGTCCGCTGGCCCTCGCGCTGCCGCGCCCAGCCGGAGAAGCCGCTCCCGTCGTACGACAGGTCCAGCCGCACCCGTACGAAGCCGGCGGCCACCTCGTCACTCACAGCCCTGTTCCTCCCAGCGCGACGGGCCCGCTCCCCCGGAGGGAACGGGCCCGTCGACATGCACGAAACGCGCGTCAGGCGTCCTTGGCGTCCTTGCCCTCGGCCTCAGCCTCGGTCTCGGCCGCGGCCTCGCCGTCGGCCTCGGCCTCCGGCTTGGCGTCCTCGACCTCGGCGGCCTCGGCACCCTCGGTGGCCTCGGCCTCCGCCGCGTCCTTCTTCAGGTCCGCCACCGCCTCGTCGCCGGCCACGTCCTTCGCGGAACGCTTCGTCGCCGCCTCGGCCTCGCCGACCGCCTCCTGCTTCACGGTGAGCGCCTCGACCAGCTCGATGACCGCCATCTTGGCGTTGTCGCCGCGACGGTTACCGATCTTGGTGATCCGGGTGTAGCCACCCGGGCGGTTCTCGTACCGCGGGCCGATCTCGGTGAAGAGCGTGTGCACGACGCTCTTGTCCGAGATCAGCTGCATGACCTGGCGGCGGTTGTGCAGGTCGCCCTTCTTCGCCTTGGTCACCAGTCGCTCGGCGTACGGACGCAGCCGGCGGGCCTTGGCCTCGGTCGTGGTGATGCGACCGTGCTCGAAGAGAGCGGTGGCCAGGTTCCGCAGCATGGCGCGCTCGTGCGCCGCGCCGCCGCCCATACGGGCGCCCTTGCTGGGCTTCGGCATGGTGTTTCTCCTTTACCGCACCGGCCGTGTCAGGTACCGGTGATCGGGGTTCGGGGGGCGGTGGCCCCCCGAGACATCAGTGCTGCTCAGTACTGCTCGGTCTCGACGAAGCCCGCGTCGGCGTCGTCCTCGGCGCCGAAGGTGTCGGCGGCCGAGGTCGGGTCGAATCCGGGCGGGCTGTCCTTCAGGGCCAGGCCCATGCCGGCCAGCTTCGCCTTGACCTCGTCGATCGACTTCGCGCCGAAGTTGCGGATGTCGAGGAGATCCGCCTCGGAGCGGGCCACCAGCTCGCCCACCGAGTGGATGCCCTCGCGCTTGAGGCAGTTGTACGAGCGGACCGTCAGCTCCAGCTCCTCGATGGGCAGCGCCAGGTCCGCGGCCAGCGCGGCGTCCGTGGGGGACGGGCCCATGTCGATGCCCTCGGCGTCGATGTTCAGCTCGCGGGCGAGGCCGAACAGCTCGACCAGGGTCTTGCCGGCGGAGGCGACCGCGTCGCGCGGGCGCATGCACGCCTTGGTCTCGATGTCGACGATCAGCTTGTCGAAGTCGGTGCGCTGCTCGACGCGGGTGGCCTCGACCTTGTAGCTGACCTTGAGCACCGGGGAGTAGATGGAGTCGACCGGGATCCGGCCGATCTCCTGGCCGACCTGCTTGTTCTGCACGGCGGAGACGTAGCCGCGGCCGCGCTCGACTGTCAGCTCCATCTCCAGCTTGCCCTTGCCGTTGAGCGTGGCGAGGACCAGGTCCGGGTTGTGCACCTCGACGCCGGCCGGCGGGGCGATGTCGGCGGCGGTCACCACGCCCGGGCCCTGCTTGCGCAGGTACATCACGACGGGCTCGTCGTGCTCGGAGGAGATGACGAGCTGCTTGATGTTGAGGATGAGGTCGGTGACGTCCTCCTTGACGCCCGGCACGGTGGTGAACTCGTGCAGGACGCCGTCGATCCGGATGTTGGTGACGGCCGCACCCGGGATCGAGGAGAGGAGCGTACGGCGGAGGGAGTTGCCGAGGGTGTAGCCGAAGCCGGGCTCCAGCGGCTCGATGACGAACCGGGAGCGGTACTCCTCGACGACCTCTTCGGTGAGGGAGGGACGCTGAGCGATCAGCATGGGTGTGTTTCCTTCAGTCGTGGACGCCCGCTATATGACGTCCGCTGTACTGACCAGGATACGGGCGGTACGCCACAAACGTGCCGTACCGCCCGCACCCGCGAGCACTGCCCCGAAGAACTACTTCGAGTAGAGCTCGACGATGAGCTGCTCCTGCACCTGGGTGTCGATCACCTGGCGCTCGGGCAGGCTGTGCACGAGGATCCGCAGGTTCGACGGGATCGCCTCCAGCCACGCCGGGACGGTCCTGTCGCCGGCCTCCGCCTGCGCCACCTGGAAGGGGGTCAGGTTCCTGGAGGACTCGCGGACCTCGATGATGTCGTTCGGCACGACGCGGGCCGACGGGATGTCGGTCTTGCGCCCGTTGACCGTGATGTGGCCGTGCCGGACCAGCTGGCGGGCGTGGTCGCGGGACTTGGCGAAGCCGGCCCGGTAGACCACGTTGTCCAGCCGCGTTTCGAGGATGCGCAGCAGGTTCTCACCGGTCTTGCCGGACTGCCGGTTGGCCTCGTTGTAGTAACCGCGGAACTGCTTCTCCAGCACCCCGTAGATGCGCGCGCACTTCTGCTTCTCGCGCTTCTGCAGCAGGTACTCGCTGTCCTTGGTGCGCCCGCGCCCGTGCTCACCCGGGGGGTAAGGACGGATCTCGATCGGGCACTTAGCGCTCTCGCACTTGGCTCCCTTGAGGAAGAGCTTCTGCTTCTCCCGACGGCAACGCTTGCAGTCGGCCCCGGTGTAACGCGCCATGTCTTGTCGTCTCCTACTTCGCTTTTCTCAGACCCGGCGGCGCTTCGGCGGGCGGCAGCCGTTGTGCGGGGTGGGCGTGACGTCCTGGATGGACCCGACCTCAAGGCCGGTGGCCTGGAGGGAGCGGATCGCGGTCTCGCGGCCGGAGCCGGGACCCTTCACGAAGACGTCGACCTTGCGCATGCCGTGCTCCTGAGCGCGGCGGGCGGCGGACTCGGCGGCCATCTGGGCGGCGAAGGGCGTCGACTTGCGCGAGCCCTTGAAGCCGACATGGCCGGCGGAGGCCCACGAGATCACGTTCCCGGTCGGGTCGGTGATCGAGATGATCGTGTTGTTGAACGTGCTCTTGATGTGGGCGTGGCCATGGGCCACGTTCTTCTTTTCCTTGCGGCGGACCTTCTTGGCCCCGGCCGCTCGGCTCTTCGGAGGCATTCGGTGTTATCTCCCGTGGAGGTGGTCGGTCCTGCAGCGATGCGGGCGCACAGAGCGGACCGCTGCGGACTACTTCTTGCCCGGCTTCTTCTTGCCGGCGATGGCGCGACGCGGACCCTTGCGGGTGCGGGCGTTGGTGGAGGTGCGCTGGCCGTGTACGGGCAGTCCGCGGCGGTGCCGCAGGCCCTGGTAGCAGCCGATCTCGACCTTGCGCCGGATGTCCGCCTGGATCTCGCGGCGGAGGTCACCCTCGGTCCTGAGGTTGTTGTCCACGAACTCGCGGATCTTGACGAGCTCCTCCTCGGTCAGATCGCGGACGCGGGTGTCGGGGCTGATCCCGGTCGCGGCCAGCGTCTGCTGGGAGAGCGTCCGGCCGATGCCGAACACGTAGGTGAGGGCGACCTCCACGCGCTTCTCGCGCGGGATGTCGACACCTGCAACGCGTGCCATTCAAGGCTCCTGTGTCTGTCGGAGGTCTTCCGCAGCACCGTTCCCGTGGTTCGCTACGAGCCGGGTCCCCGGCCTCCGAGCCGGGGGTGTCGTCCCACACACGTTCGTGGGGGTCGGGTGACTGCTTCTTTACTTGTTCGCTTGTTGCGTCGCGCGATGAGCTGCGAGCGGTGCAAGGCGGTGGGTCAGGTCGGCGTACGTCAGCCCTGGCGCTGCTTGTGGCGCAGGTTTTCGCAGATGACCATGACCCGGCCGTGACGGCGGATCACCTTGCACTTGTCGCAGATCTTCTTGACGCTCGGCTTGACCTTCATGTCTGGAGGTTCTCCGGGTCGGTGCCCCGCCCCACGGGAGCGGGACGAAGCAAGATCTACTTGTAGCGGTAGACGATCCGTCCGCGCGTCAGGTCGTACGGAGACAGCTCCACCACGACCCTGTCGTCGGGAAGGATACGGATGTAGTGCATCCGCATCTTGCCGCTGATGTGCGCGAGGACCTGGTGCCCGTTCTGGAGTTCCACCTTGAACATCGCGTTCGGCAGAGACTCGACGACGGTGCCCTCGATCTCGATGGCCCCTTGTTTTTTGGCCATGCTTGAGCGCTTCACCTTCCGGATTCGGCTACCTGGATGGTCCGGGGCACACGGGTGCACAGGGACCGACGAGTCAGTCTACGCGACCGGCTCCCGAAAGGCGAAATCGGGAGTCTGCCCGCTGCGCAAGATCGTTAAGCGTCGGCCGGGGGTGACGCGGGGTGACCGGCGGGGTGCCGCCGGGGTGTCCGGCCCGGGGGTCAGCCGAGCGGGTCCGGGGCCGCCGTCACCCCGTACCCGGCGAGCTTCTCCCGGCCGCCGTCCGGGGCGGTCAGCACCAGCGGCCCGGCCTCGGTGAGGGCCACGGAGTGCTCCCAGTGGCTCGACCAGCTGCCGTCGTCCGTCTTGACCGTCCACTCGTCCGCCAGCACGTGCGTGCGCGGGGTGCCGAGGCTGACCATCGGCTCGATCGCGATGCAGAAGCCGGGGACCAGCTTCGGGCCGCGGCCGCGGCGCTTGTCGACGTAGTTCAGCAGGTGCGGGTCCATGTGCATCTGCGAGCCGATGCCGTGGCCCCCGTACTCCTCGACGATGCCGTACTTGCCGGCGGCCGGGCGCGGCTGGCGGCGGATGTAGCCCTCGATCGCCGCGGAGATGTCCACGAGCCGGTTGCCCTTGCGCACGGCCGCGATGCCGGCCCACATCGACTCCTCCGTCACCCGGCTCAGCTCGTGCAGCTCGGCGGCGTGACCGGACCCCACGAAGACCGTGAGGGCGGCGTCCGCGTGCCAGCCGTCGACGATGGCGCCGGCGTCGATGGAGATCACGTCGCCGTCGCGCAGCACCGTCGCGCGGTCCGGGATGCCGTGGACGACGACGTCGTTGACGGACGTGCAGATGTTGCCGGGGAAGCCCCCGTACCCCAGGAAGTTCGGCTTGGCGCCGTGGTCGGCGAGGACCTTGGCGGCGATCTCGTCGAGGTCCTTCGTGGTGGCCCCGGGCACGGCCGCGGCGGCGCACGCCCGGTGCATGGCCGCGACGACGAGACCGGCGGCCCGCATCTTCGCGATCTGTTCCGGGGTCTTTATTTCCACCATGTCCGCTGAACGCCTCCCACTCGCCCGGCAATGCTCCGCTCCACCATACGCGCACCGGCGGCGCCCTCCACTCCCACCGAGTGGTACCATAAATGGAGCCACTCGACAGTGAGGGAATGCTGATGTCCATGACCGCCAGCGAGGCCCGCAAGCACCTGTTTCCCCTGATCGAGAAGGTCAACGAAGACCGCGCCCCGATACACATCACCTCCCGCAAGGGCAACGCGGTGCTGATGAGCGAGGAGGACTTCAACTCCTGGCAGGAAACGATCTACCTGCTGCGCTCCCCGGAGAACGCCCGGCGCCTGTACGCAGCCATCGCCGAGGACAGGGCGGACCCCGAGGGCGCGGAGGTCATCCACAAGACCATGGACGACCTCCGGGCGCTTCTGGACGACGGCGCGGAGTCCGCGGAGGCCACGTGAGGGACCTGGCGTTCCGCAGTCAGGGGTGGGAAGACTTCCTGCACTGGACCTTCACCGACAGGAAGGTCCTTCGCCGGGTGGTCCGACTGCTCGAAGACACCCGACGGGACCCGTTCGACGGAATCGGCAAGCCGGAACCGCTGAAGGGCGACTTCGCGGGCTACTGGTCACGTCGGATCGACGACGAGCACCGCTTGGTCTATCGCGTCACCGAGAAAGAGATCATCGTGATCAAGGCCCGCTATCACTACGGATGAGAGGCGGGGCCGCACCGGACTGAAACCGGAGCGGCCCCGCAGCGGTACGCGAACTCAGCTCCGGCCGGGCAGGGCCTCCATGGCCCGCCGGGTGACCTCGGCCACGGAGCCGAGCGCCGAGATCGTGGTCACCAGGCCCTGGGCCTTGAAGTAGTCGATGATCGGCTCGGTCTCCTCGTGGTAGACCTCCAGCCGGCGGCGGACGGTGTCCTCGTTGTCGTCCTCGCGCTGGTACAGCTCGCCGCCGCAGACGTCGCACACGCCCTCGCGCTCCGGCGGGGAGTACTCGACGTGGAAGACGTGGCTGCTGTCGTTGCGGCAGATCCGCCGGCCGGCGATGCGCTTGACGACCTCGTCCTCCGGCACCTCCAAGTCGAGCACGGCGTCCAGCTCAAGCCCGGCCTCCTTCAGCAGCCCGTCGAGCGCCACCGCCTGCGCCACGTTCCGCGGGAAGCCGTCGAGCAGGAAGCCGCCCGCGGCGTCGGGCTGCCCCATCCGGTCCCAGGCCATCCCCACGGTCACCTCGTCCGGCACCAGGTTGCCCGCCTCCATGTACGCCTTCGCCTGGCGGCCCAGCTCCGTGCCCTGGCTGATGTTGGCACGGAACAGGTCACCGGTGGAGACGTGCGGGATGGACAGGTTCTCGGCGAGCAGGGCCGCCTGCGTGCCCTTGCCCGCACCGGGAGGCCCGACGAGGACGATTCGCATCAGCGGAGGAACCCTTCGTAGTGATGCTGCTGCAGCTTGCTCTCGATCTGCTTCACCGTCTCCAAGCCGACACCCACGATGATGAGGATGCTCGTACCGCCGAAGGGGAAGTTCTGGTTCGCGTTGAACAGCACCAACGCCACTGTCGGTACCAGCGCGATCAGACCCAGATAGAGCGAGCCCGGCCAGGTGATCCGGTTGAGTACGAAGCTGAGGTACTCCGCGGTGGGACGGCCGGCCCGGATGCCCGGGATGAAGCCACCGTACTTCTTCATGTTGTCGGCGACCTCCTCGGGGTTGAACGTGATCGCCACGTAGAAGAACGCGAAGAACACGATCATGAGGAAGTACGTGATGATGTAGACCGGGTGGTCGCCGGTGACGAAGTTCTCCTCGATCCACTGCGCCCAGCCGGACGTGGAGCCGGTGAACTGCACGATGAGGGCGGGGATGTAGAGCAGCGAGGACGCGAAGATGACCGGGATGACACCCGCCTGGTTCACCTTCAGCGGGATGTACGTCGAGGTGCCGCCGTAGGAGCGGCGGCCGATCATGCGCTTCGCGTACTGCACGGGGATGCGGCGCTGCGCCTGCTCGACGAAGACCACCAGGCCGACCATCGCCAGGCCGAGCGCGATGACGACGACGAACTCGCCCCAGCCGTCGATGATCTTGCCGGACTGCTTGATGTTCCACAGGGCGCCGGGGAAGCCGGCGGCGATCGAGATGAACATCAGCATCGACATGCCGTTGCCGATGCCGCGGTCGGTGATCAGCTCACCGAGCCACATGACCGTCGCGGTGCCGGCGGTCATGACGATCACCATCGTGATGATCTTGAAGATCGAGTCGTCGGGAATGATCTGGTCGTTGACCTGACACTGCGGGAACAGCGAGCCGCTGCGTGCGGTGGCCACCAGACCGGTGGCCTGCAGCACGGCGAGGGCCACGGTCAGATAGCGGGTGTACTGCGTGATCTTCGCGGTGCCGGACTGGCCCTCCTTCTTCAGGGCCTCCAGCCGCGGGATCACCACCGTCAGCAGCTGCAGGATGATGCTCGCCGTGATGTACGGCATGATCCCCAGCGCGAAGATGGTGATCTGCAGGAGGGCCCCACCGCTGAACATGTTCACCAGGCCGAAGAGGCCCTGGTTGGCGTTGGCCTCGTCCATGCATTGCTGCACGGCCTGGTAGTCGGTTCCGGGGACGGGAACCTGCGCACCGAGCCGGTAGATCACGATGATGCCCAGCACGAACAGCAGCTTCTTGCGCAGGTCGGGTGTCTTGAACGCCCGGGCGAACGCGGTGAGCACGGTGCCTCCTGCGGCCCCCATGGTTCATCACGGGGGCTGACGGGTCATTTGTTCAGCGGATGGTCGGTTCACGTCCCATGCCGGCGTACACCCGCATGGGTAGGGACAGTGCACGCCACCTTACCGGGGGGTGCGGTCACCGTGGAACGACCAACCGGGGATGCCCGTGCGGGACATCCCCGGTTGCCCGTCACACTCAGGCGCGCTCGGTGACCGAGCCGCCGGCGGCGGTGATCTTCTCGCGGGCGGAGCCGGAGACCTTGTCGACGGTCACCTGCAGCGCCACGGAGACGTCACCGTTGCCGAGCACCTTCACGAGCTCGTTCCTGCGCACCGCGCCCTTGGCGACCAGATCGGACACCGTGACCTCGCCGCCCTCGGGGTACAGCTCGGCCAGCTTGTCCAGGTTCACCACCTGGTACACCTTGCGGGCGGGGTTCTTGAAGCCCTTGAGCTTCGGCAGCCGCATGTGCAGCGGCATCTGCCCGCCCTCGAAGCGCTCCGGCACCTGGTAGCGGGCCTTGGTGCCCTTGGTGCCGCGGCCCGCGGTCTTGCCCTTGGACGCCTCGCCGCGACCCACACGGGTCTTCGGCTTCTTGGCGCCCGGGGCCGGCCGCAGGTTGTGGATCTTCAGCGGCTTCTGCTCCGCTGAGTCCTTGACGGCCTTGACGGCCTTGACGTCCTTGACGGCCATGTCAGTCGACCTCCTCGACCGTCACCAGGTGGCGGACGGAGTGCACCATGCCGCGCACCTGGGGACTGTCATCGCGGGTCACGCTGTCGTTCAGCCGGCGCAGGCCGAGCGTACGCAGCGTGTCCCGGTGGTTCTGCTTGCTCCCGATGTAGGACTTGCTCTGGGTGATCTTCAGCCGTGCCATCAGGCGTTCACCCCTGCACGGGCCCGCAGCATGGCGGCGGGCGCCACGTCCTCCAGCGGCAGACCACGGCGGGCGGCGATCTCCTCGGGGCGCTGCAGGCCCCGCAGTGCGGCCGTCGTGGCGTGCACGATGTTGATCGGGTTGGACGAGCCGAGCGACTTGCTCAGCACGTCGTGGATGCCCGCGCACTCCAGCACGGCACGCACCGGGCCACCGGCGATCACACCGGTACCGGGCGACGCCGGCTTCAGCAGCACGACACCCGCGGCCTCCTCACCCTGGATCGGGTGCGGGATGGTGCCCTGGATCCGGGGGACCTTGAAGAAGTGCTTCTTGGCCTCCTCCACACCCTTGGCGATGGCGGCCGGCACCTCCTTGGCCTTCCCGTACCCGACACCCACGGTGCCGTCACCGTCGCCCACCACGACCAGCGCGGTGAAGCTGAAGCGACGACCACCCTTCACAACCTTGGCGACTCGGTTGATCGCGACAACGCGCTCAACATACGCGGTCTTGTCGGCGGCAGCGCCGCCGTCCCGGCCCTTACGGTCCCGCCGCTCGCCGCCGCCGGCGCCGCCACCGCGGCGCTGGGGTCCAGCCATTGGTCTTCCTCTCTCAGAACTTCAGCCCGGCATCGCGGGCGGCGTCGGCCAGGGCAGCGATGCGCCCGGCGTACTTGTTGCCACCGCGGTCGAACACCACGGCCTCGATCCCGGCGGCCTTCGCCCGCTCGGCGACCAGCGCGCCGACCTGCTTGGCCTGCGCGGTCTTGTCGCCCTCGGCGCCGCGGATGGACGTGTCCATCGAGGAGGCCGAGGCCACCGTGTGGCCGGCGATGTCGTCGACGACCTGCGCGACCATGTGGCGGTTCGAGCGGGTCACGACCAGGCGCGGGCGGTCCGGCGTACCGGAGACCTTCTTCCGCACCCGGATGTGCCGGCGCTTCACGGCGGCCGCCTTGCGGGCACTGCCCTTGGCGATCTTCACACCGTATGCCATGGCTTACTTACCCGCCTTTCCGACCTTGCGCTGGATGCGCTCGCCCTCGTACTTGACGCCCTTGGCCTTGTACGGGTCGGGCTTCCGCAGCTTGCGGATGTTCGCGGCGACCTCGCCGACCTTCTGCTTGTCGATGCCCTCGACGCTGAAGCGCGTCGGGTTCTCGACCCTGAAGGTGATGCCCTCGGGCGCCTCGACGAAGATCGGGTGGCTGTAGCCCAGCGAGAACTCCAGGTCGGAGCCCTTGGCCTGGACGCGGTAGCCGACGCCGCTGATCTCCAGCTTCTTCACGTAGCCCTCGGTCACACCGGTGACCATGTTCGCCACCAGCGTGCGCGACAGGCCGTGCAGCGCGCGGCTCTTGCGCTCGTCGTTCGGGCGGGAGACGACGATGGTGCCGTCGTCGCCGCGGGCGACGTCGATGGGCGCGACCACGGTGTGCGAGAGGGAGCCCTTGGGACCCTTCACGTTGACCGTACGGCCATCGATGGTGACGTCCACGCCGGCGGGAACCTGGATGGGCAGCTTGCCAATACGCGACATGGCTTTACCTCCGTTCCCTTCCGTTACCAGACGTAGGCGAGGACTTCCCCGCCCACGCCCTTCTTGCCAGCCTGCTTGTCCGTGAGCAGCCCATGGGAGGTGGAGATGATCGCCACGCCCAGGCCGCCGAGCACCTTCGGCAGGTTGGTGGACTTTGCGTAGACCCGCAGACCCGGCTTCGAGATCCGCTTGATGCCGGCGATCGAGCGCTCGCGGTTCGGGCCGTACTTCAGCTCCAGGACGAGGCTCTGGCCCACGCGGGCCTCCTCGGTCTTCCAGCCGCTGATGTAGCCCTCCTGCTGGAGGATCTCCGCGATGTGCGTCTTGATCTTGCTGTGCGGCATCGCCACGGTGTCGTGGTAAGCCGAGTTCGCGTTCCGCAGACGGGTCAGCATGTCTGCGATCGGATCGGTCATGGTCATGTGATGGCCTTCGGCCTCTCTCGCCGCGGTTTCCTGTCTGCTCCGTCCCTCTCCCCCAGCCGTGTGGTGGGGACGGGTGTGGAGCGGGGACCTACGGCGTAGTAGTCGGTCAAAGCGTCCCGGTGATCCGGCGGATCACCAGGAGCTCTTGGTCACGCCCGGCAGCTCGCCCCGGTGCGCCATCTCACGGAGGCACACGCGGCACAGGCCGAACTTGCGGTAGACGGAGTGCGGCCGGCCGCAGCGCTGGCAGCGCGTGTAGCCGCGCACCTTGAACTTCGGCTTGCGGGACGCCTTCGCGATCAGAGCCTTCTTTGCCACGGCTCATGCCTCCTTGAACGGGAAGCCGAGGTGACGAAGCAGGGCGCGGCCCTCGTCGTCGTTGCTCGCCGTGGTGACCACGGTGATGTCCATGCCCCGGACCCGGTCGATCTTGTCAGGGTCGATCTCGTGGAACATGACCTGCTCCGTGAGACCGAACGTGTAGTTGCCCCGGCCGTCGAACTGCTTCGGCGAGAGGCCGCGGAAGTCGCGGATGCGCGGCAGCGCGAGCGACAGCAGCCGGTCGAGGAACTCCCACATCCGGTCGCCGCGGAGCGTGGCGTGGGCGCCGATCGGCATGCCCTCGCGCAGCTTGAACTGCGCGATGGACTTCCGGGCCCGGGTCACCGACGGCTTCTGGCCGGTGATCGTGGCGAGGTCCTTGATGGCGCCCTCGATCAGCTTGGAGTCGCGGGCGGCGTCGCCCACACCCATGTTGACCACGATCTTGGTCAGGCCGGGGATCTGCATGACGTTCTCGTACGAGAACTCGTCCTTCAGCTTGGCCTGGATCTCGTCCCGGTAGCGCTGCTTGAGGCGCGGGGGGGTGCCCGCGGCGGTCGCAGTGGTGGCAGTCATCAGATGTCCTCACCCGTCCGCTTGGCAACGCGGATCTTGTTGCCCTCGTCGTCGAAGCGGTAGCCGACCCGGGTCACGACCTTCTGGCCGTCCTTCTCCACCACCAGCTGAACATTGCTGACGTGGATCGGGGCCTCGGTCGTGATGATCCCGCCGGTCTTGGACCCGCGGGCCGTCTGGCCGGCCTTGGTGTGCTTCTTGACCCGGTTGACGCCCTCGACCAGGACGCGGTCCTCGCGCGGGAAGGCCGCGATGACCTTGCCCTGCTTGCCCCTGTCCTTGCCGGTGATGACCTGAACCAGGTCGCCCTTCTTGATCTTCATTGCTACAGCACCTCCGGCGCGAGCGAGATGATCTTCATGAACCTCTTCTCGCGCAGCTCACGGCCGACGGGGCCGAAGATACGGGTGCCGCGGGGGTCGCCGTCGGCCTTGAGGATGACGGCGGCGTTCTCGTCGAAGCGGATGTACGAGCCGTCCGGCCGGCGGCGCTCCTTGACGGTGCGCACGATGACCGCCTTGATGACGTCGCCCTTCTTCACGTTGCCACCGGGGATCGCGTCCTTGACGGTGGCGACGACGACGTCACCGATTCCCGCGTAGCGGCGGCCCGATCCGCCGAGCACACGGATGCAGAGGATCTCCTTTGCACCCGTGTTGTCGGCGACTTTGAGTCGCGACTCCTGCTGGATCACGTCTATCTCCTGATCGTCTGCCGGTTCCCGGCGGGACCCTCGTACGAGGGGACCCGCCGAGCCTGGCGGAACCGTCCTGGGGGCTCCCCCCAGGAGTACTTACTTGGCCTTCTCGAGGATCTCGACGACGCGCCAGCGCTTGGTCGCCGACAGCGGCCGGGTCTCCATGAGGAGGACACGGTCGCCGACGCCGCAGCTGTTCTGCTCGTCGTGCGCCTTGAGCTTGTTCGTACGGCGGATGACCTTGCCGTACAGCGCGTGCTTGACGCGGTCCTCGACGGCGACGACGACGGTCTTGTCCATCTTGTCGCTGACGACGAGCCCCTCGCGGGTCTTGCGGAAGCCGCGTTCGCCCGCGGCAGCGCCGCTATTAGTTGCAGTCTTCTCTTCGGTCACATTCGTCTCGCTCATCAGGCGCTCTCCACCGTGTCGATGCCGAGCTCGCGCTCCCGCATGAGGGTGTAGATCCGGGCGATGTCCTTGCGGACGGCCTTCAGCCGGCCGTGGTTCTCCAACTGTCCGGTCGCCGCCTGGAAGCGGAGGTTGAACAGCTCCTCCTTGGCCTCGCGCAGCTTCTCCACGAGGTCGTCGTTGGACAGCTGGCGCAGCTCGGTCGTCTTGGTACCGGCGGCCATCACGACTCACCACCCTCGCGCCGGACGATCCGGCACTTCATCGGAAGCTTGTGAGCCGCGCGGGTCAGCGCCTCACGAGCGGTCTTCTCGTTCGGGTACGACAGCTCGAACATCACGCGCCCCGGCTTGACGTTCGCCACCCACCACTCCGGCGAGCCCTTGCCGGAGCCCATGCGGGTCTCGGCGGGCTTCTTGGTCAGCGGGCGGTCCGGGTAGATGTTGATCCACACCTTGCCGCCACGCTTGATGTGCCGCGTCATGGCGATACGCGCGGCCTCGATCTGCCGGTTGGTGACGTACGCGGCCGTCGCCGCCTGGATGCCGTAGTCGCCGAAGGCCAGCTCGGTGCCGCCCTTGGCGAGGCCGCGGCGCTTCGGGTGGTGCTGCTTGCGGTGCTTGACCCTGCGAGGGATGAGCATGGGTTCAGCCCTCCGTTCCGGTGCTTTCGGGAGCGGAGCCCGCGGCACTGCCAGTGCTCGCGGCCTCGGCCCGGGGGGCCTCGGCGGCCGGAGCCTGCTGCTGCTCGCGCTGCGGACGACGGCCGCGGCCACCGCGCTCACCGCCGCGACGCGGGCGGTCGCCGCCGCCACCGCCGCCGCCACCGCGAGACGGGCGGTTGCCGGCGCGGGCCGCGGCGTTCTCGGCGCGGACCTCGGAGATGTTCTTCACATCGCCCTTGTAGATCCAGACCTTCACGCCGATGCGGCCGAAGGTCGTACGGGCCTCGAAGAATCCGTAGTCGACGTTGGCGCGCAGGGTGTGCAGGGGCACCCGGCCCTCGCGGTAGAACTCCGAGCGGGACATCTCGGCGCCGCCGAGCCGCCCGCCGCACTGGATCTTGATGCCCTTGGCCCCGGCCTTCATCGCGGACTGCATGCTCTTGCGCATGGCCCGGCGGAAGGAGACGCGCGAGGACAGCTGCTCGGCGACGGCCTGGGCCACGAGCTGCGCGTCGGTCTCGGGGTTCTTGACCTCAAGGATGTTCAGCTGCACCTGCTTGCCGGTGAGCTTCTCCAGCTCGCCGCGGATGCGGTCGGCCTCCGCGCCGCGGCGGCCGATGACGATGCCCGGCCGGGCGGTGTGGATGTCGACGCGGACGCGGTCACGGGTGCGCTCGATCTCCACCTTGGAGATGCCGGCGCGCTCCATGCCCTTCGTCATCATCCGGCGGATGGCGACGTCTTCCTTGATGTAGTCCTTGTACAGCTTGTCCGCATACCAGCGCGACTTGAAGTCGGTGGTGATGCCGAGCCGGAACCCGTGCGGGTTTACCTTCTGGCCCATTACCGGGTCCCTTCCTTGCTGCCGACGACCAGCGTGATGTGGCTGGTGCGCTTGCGGATCCGGTACGCCCGGCCCTGCGCGCGGGGCCGGAACCGCTTCCAGGTCGGGCCCTCGTCGACGTACGCCTCCTTGACGAAGAGGCTGTCGACATCCGTGTGGTCGTAGTTGTGCGCGGCGTTGGCGATGGCGCTGTCCAGCACCTTGCCGACGGGCCCGCTCGCGGCCTGCGGAGCGAAACGCAGGACCGCCTGAGCCTCCGTGGCGTCCATGCCACGGATGAGGTCCACCACACGGCGGGCCTTCATGGGCGTGACGCGCACATAGCGCGCGGAGGCCCTGGCTTCCATGGTTGTCCCTTCGGTGTGAGTCATGGTCTTCGCACTCCGCAGGTCAGCGACGACGCGACTTGCGGTCGTCCTTGACGTGGCCCTTGAAGGTGCGGGTAGGCGCGAACTCGCCGAGCTTGTGCCCGACCATCGACTCGGTGACGAACACCGGTACGTGCTTCTTGCCGTCGTGCACCGCGATCGTGTGGCCCAGCATGGCCGGGACGATCATCGAGCGGCGGGACCAGGTCTTGATGACGTTCTTGGTGCCTGCTTCGTTCTGCACGTCCACCTTCTTCAGGAGGTGGTCGTCGACGAAGGGCCCCTTCTTCAGACTGCGCGGCATCTCTACTCCACCCGCTCCTAGCGCTTCTTGTTCGTCTTGCGGCGGCGGACGATGTACTTGTTGCTCGCCTTCTTCGGCGAACGTGTACGACCTTCCTTCTGGCCCCAGGGCGAGACCGGGTGGCGACCACCGGAGGTCCTGCCCTCGCCACCGCCGTGCGGGTGGTCGATCGGGTTCATCACGACACCGCGGACGGTCGGGCGCACGCCCTTCCAGCGCTTGCGGCCGGCCTTGCCCCAGTTGATGTTCGACTGCTCGGCGTTGCCGACCTCGCCGACGGTGGCGCGGCAGCGGATGTCGACCAGCCGGATCTCGCCGGACGGCATACGCAGGTGGGCCATGCGGCCCTCCTTCGCCAGCAGCTGGACGTGCGCACCGGCGGAGCGGGCGAACTTCGCGCCGCCGCCGGGCTTCAGCTCGATGGCGTGGATGACGGTACCGACCGGGATGCTGCGCAGCGGCATCGCGTTGCCCGGCTTGATGTCGGCGCCGGGCCCGTTCTCGATACGGTCGCCCTGCTTCAGGCCGGCCGGCGCGAGGATGTAGCGCTTCTCGCCGTCGGCGTAGTGCAGCAGCGCGATGCGCGCGGTGCGGTTCGGGTCGTACTCGATGTGCGCGACCTTGGCGGGGACGCCGTCCTTGTCGTGCCGACGGAAGTCGATCACGCGGAAGGCGCGCTTGTGGCCGCCGCCCTGGTGGCGGACGGTCACACGACCGGAATTGTTTCGGCCGCCCTTGCTGTGCAGGGGGCGGACCAGCGACTTCTCCGGCGCGGACCGCGTTACCTCGACGAAGTCGGCGACGCTGGCGCCACGACGGCCAGGAGTCGTCGGCTTGTACTTGCGGATACCCATTTCTTCAGTCCTCGTCCGTGACGGACAGCCCTGTCGGTCTCCGTCAGGAGACCGGGCCGCCGAAGATGTCGATGCGGTCGCCCTCGGCGACGGTCACGATGGCGCGCTTGGTGTCGGCGCGCTTGCCGTAGCCGGTGCGGGTGCGCTTGCGCTTGCCCTGGCGGTTGATCGTGTTGACCCCGATGACCTTGACCTGGAAGACCTTCTCCACGGCCTGCCGGATCTGGGTCTTGTTGGCCCGCGGGTCGACGATGAAGGTGTACTTGTTCTCGTCGAGCAGCGCGTAGCTCTTCTCCGACACGACGGGCTTGAGCAGCACGTCGCGCGGGTCGTCGTAGGTCTTGCTGGTGACGGTGAACCCGGTCGCCGCCTCGTCCGCGGCCTCGGCCCCGGTCTCAGCCTCGGTCTTCTCCATGTCGACCATCAGGCGTCGCTCCCTTCAGCCTTCTGGAGCTCGACCTCATCGACGGGAGACTGGCCCTTGCCGCCGCCCTTGACGGGACCGGCCACGAACCGCTCGAAGGCGGCCTGCGTGAAGACCACGTCGTCGGAGACGAGCACGTCGTACGTGTTCAGCTGACCGGCGTCCAGGATGTGCACGTCGGGCAGGTTCCGGGCGGACAGCAGCGACAGGTCGTCGTCCCGCTCGATGACCAGCAGCACGTTCTTGCGCTCGCTGATCTTGCCGAGGAGGGTCCTGGCGGCCTTCGTCGAGACCTCGCCGTCGACCACGCCGGTGACGACGTGGACACGGCCGAGCCGCGCCCGGTCCGAGAGGGCGCCGCGCAGCGCGGCGGCCTTCATCTTCTTCGGGGTCCGCTGCGAGTAGTCGCGCGGCACGGGGCCGTGCACGATGCCGCCGCCCGCGAACTGCGGAGCGCGGATCGAGCCCTGGCGGGCGCGGCCGGTGCCCTTCTGGCGGTACGGCTTCTTGCCGCCGCCGCGGACCTCGCCGCGGGTCTTCGTCTTGTGCGTGCCCTGCCGGGCAGCGGCCAGCTGGGCGGTGACGACCTGGTGGATCAGCGGAATGCTGACCTGCGCGTCGAAGATCTCCGCGGGGAGTTCGACGGTCCCGGTCTTCTCGCCCGCCGGCGAAAGGATGTCAACGGTGCTCATTACCTCAGACCCCCTTGGCCGCGCTACGGACCAGGACGAGGCCGCCGTTCGGACCGGGGACGGCGCCCTTGATGAGGAGCAGCCCCTTCTCCGCGTCAACGGCGTGGACGGTCAGGTTCTGGGTGGTGACCCGCTGGTTGCCCATCCGGCCGGCCATCCGCATGCCCTTGAACACGCGGCCGGGAGTGGCACAGCCGCCGATGGAACCGGGCTTGCGGTGCACGCGGTGGGCGCCGTGGCTGGCCTTGCCGCCGCTGAAGCCGTGCCGCTTCATGACGCCGGAGAAGCCCTTGCCCTTGCTCTTGCCGGTCACGTCGACCTTCACGCCGGCCTCGAAGGTCTCGGCGGTCACCTCCTGGCCGAGGGTGTACTCGGAGGCGTCCGCGGTGCGGATCTCCACCAGGTGGCGGCGGGGAGTGACGTCGGCCTTGGCGAAGTGGCCCTTGAGGGGCTTGTTCACCTTGCGCGGGTCGATCTCGCCGAAGGCGATCTGGACGGCGTCGTAGCCGTCGGAGTCTGCGGTGTGGACCTGGGTGACGACGCAGGGGCCGGCCTTGACCACGGTCACCGGGACGACACGGTTGTTCTCGTCCCAGACCTGGGTCATGCCGAGCTTCTCGCCCAGGACGCCCTTGATCTGCTTAGCCATCTCTCAGCGACCTCTCAGAGCTTGATCTCGATGTCGACGCCGGCCGGAAGGTCCAGGCGCATCAGCGAGTCAACGGTCTTGGGGGTCGGGTCGAGGATGTCGATCAGACGCTTGTGGGTGCGCATCTCGAAGTGCTCGCGCGAGTCCTTGTACTTGTGCGGCGACTTGATGACGCAGTACACGTTCTTCTCTGTGGGCAGCGGCACCGGGCCCGCGACCGACGCACCAGTGCGGGTCACCGTCTCGACGATCTTCTTCGCCGAGGAGTCGATGACCTCGTGGTCGTAGGCCTTGAGCCGGATGCGGATCTTCTGTCCCGCCATGGCTTCTCAGCAGTCCTGTTCTCTCGTAGCGCTCCGGCACCCGACGGTCCTCCGCCGCGGGGGCTGCGGACCGTCCCCCGACCCACGCGGTCGGGCGTGTCGCAACCCTCGCCGCATTTCTCCCGCGAAAGCATTTCTCCTACGGACGTCCACGGAGGACCGTGGTCCGCAGGAGTTTTCCTTGCCGGAAGAGGGGGGAGGATCCCACCGAGTGCCCTGGCCTGCACCCCGCTGACGCTTCCCGGAAGATTCCCGTACTTCCGCCCCTGACGAGGGGCGACGAATACGTGGGACTCGCTTCCGGTCCTCCCGGCGGGAGGCGCGCAGCATCGACGCTCAGCCGAGCAACCTGGATAGTGTGCCATACGGCACTCGGCTCGCGCCAATCGGCGCAAATACCACGAGGGGCGCCGGAGCGGCGGAGCGGGGAGGGCCCGGGACCACCCCCGTCCGCGTCACCCGGTGTCGAACCGGACCCCCGCGACGACGGCCTTGCCGCAGACGCGGCGGGGGACGACGCCCCAGGCGGCGGAGAGGGTGTCGACGAGGAGGAGCCCGCGGCCGCCGCAGGCGGGTGCGCCGGGCGGGGCCGGGGTGAGGGCGGGCGAGCCGGGGCCGGGGTCGGAGACGGCGAGCCAGTAGTGGCCGTCGGCGGGCCAGAGGAGGAGTTCGACGCGGTGGTCCTCGGCGGGCCGGGTGCCGTGGCGTACGGCGTTGGTGACGAGTTCGGAGGCGAGGAGCTGCAGGTCGTGGCCGAGTCGGGGGCGGTGGCGGTGCGGCAGGGCGTCGAGGACGGCCCGGCGCGCGCGGGGGACGGACCGGGGGTGGGCGGGGAGGGCCCAGCGGGCGGGAAGGGTCGGGAGGGGCGGAGTGGGGTGGCAGCGGTGTGGGGGCATGGCGTACTCCCGGGCTGAGGGTGGTCGTGGACGCGCCGGTGGCCTGCCTCCCTGGGTGCGAGCACGCCGCCCAGGGAGAGCGGGCATGCTCGCGCGGTGCGCTTCCGGCGTCGCGGTGAGTACCTTGCGCGTCACTCACCGTAGAGCATGAGTGTCACATGTGCTACCGAATCCGGGAACCGCTTGGCCGATGCCGTCGCAGCGCGGCAGACTGGCTCGCGCACACGGAGAGGAAGCGGATGCCGCCAAGGAGTAATCCCACCGCGCGCCAGCAACGCCTGGGCACCGAGCTGCGCAAGCTGCGCGAGGCAGCCGGGCTGTCCACCGAACAGGCCGCCGCCGTGCTGGCGACGAACCGCACCGTCATCACCAGCACCGAAGCAGGACGCCACGGCATCAGCCCGGAGCGCGTACGCCGGCTGGCGTGCAACTACGAGTGTGCGGACGAGGCGTTGGTCGACGCCTTGGTGCGCATGGCCGCGGATCGCACCCGCGGGTGGTGGGAGGAGTTCCGCGGGGTGCTGCCGCCGACGTTCCTCGACATCTCGGAGCTGGAGTGGTTCGCCACAGCGCTGCGTATGGCCACGATGACCCACATGCCCGGCCCGTTCCAGACGGAGGCGTTCGCCCGCGCGCTCTTCGACGCGGCCATCCCGCCGCTGCCCGCGGACGAGTTCGAAGCCCGAGTCGCCCACCGCGTGCGACGGCACGAGGCGATCACCCGGCCCGGGGCTCCCACGTACACGGCCGTCGTACACGAAGCCGCGCTGCGGATCGAGGTTGGCGGTCGCAAGGTGCTGCGCGAGCAGCTCCAGCATGTCTTGGCGATGGCCGACCGCGACAACATCACAGTCCGGGCCATGCCGTTCTCGGCGGGGGCGATCCCCGGTTCAGGCCAGACCATCCTGTACGCCGCGGACAGGGTGCCGAGCCTGGACACGGCACAGTTGGACCGTACGAACGCGGCCGAGTTCCTTCACCTGGACGCACAACTCCGCAAGTTCCGGCTCCATCTGGACCGAATGCAGCACATCGCACTGTCGCCCGCAGAGACCCGCGATCTGATCCGCACCATCGTCCACCAGCTCTAGGGAGTACCCATGCCTGACATCACGTGGGAGCAACCGTTCTGCCAGGACTCGGGCAACTGCTTCCGCATAGGAACGGACGCGGAAGGCAACGCCCACATCGCCGTGGCGGGCCAGGAAGAACACCACATCACCGACTCCGTCGAAGCCCTCCGCACCCTCATCCGCGACATCAAGGCCGGCAAAGCCGACCACCTGCTGTGACCGCACCACCCGGCATCCGGGGCGCCCGGCGCCACCCCGGCGCCCGGGACAGCCGCGAACGGGGTGGGGCGGACCCGGCCCCCGCGCCGGGGTACGCGCTTACCCGGCGCCGTACGGTTCCTCGCGGACGGCGCCCAGGACGAGCTTGGCGATGAAGATGGCCCGCCAGCGAATGCACTGGTCGCGGGGTGTCCGGGGCGCGACGGCGCCCGCAGATCGGCAGCCCGCACGAGCCGGCAACCGCGCCCGCTGCCCCGGCCGGAGAACCGGCGGCTGCGTCGTCGCGGTCGCGTTATCGATCGCGATGGCCGGCTGCGGGAGCCGGGACACCGCCGAGAGCGCGGAAGAGGACGCGTAGAAGAACGAGGCGCAGGACGCCAGGCCGGTCGTGCTCGTCAACAGGGCGTTGGAGACGACGTTCGACACGACGACGTCGCTGACGTCCACGAAGAACGCGCTGACGGACGGGACGGTGGTCGTGCGCAGCACCGTCGCCGACGGCACCCCCGAGTGCCACATGCACATAAGTAAGGGCGACGACAGCTCCATAGATTTCCTGGTGAACGACTCAGGGGTCTACACCCGCATCACAGAAGAAGCGATACGAGAGACGGCGCTGCGGCAGGGACAAGTGTTGCCGGAGCAGATCACGGCGATGGCCGGCCGATGGGTGAAGCGCGGCGCGGACAAGGCCGAGATCATGCGCGAGGAGCTGTGCCGCCCGGAGGCTCAGCGTGCCCAGTTGGAGGAGCAGCTCCCGACCCCGAAGAACCTCAGGCACGGCAAGAAGGAAGCCGCGAGCCTGAACGGCCGGCCGACCACGAAGCTCACCTTCACGGGGGGACCTAGCAGGCTGGAGGTGCAGGTCGCGGCCGAAGGCCGACCGTACCTGCTGAAGATCGTCGAGTACGGTGGCGTGCTCTGGGAGTTCGGCGGGTTCGACAAGCCGTACCGGGTGAGCACGCCCGAGACGTCGATAGACGAAACGGACGTGGCGGCGGAGATCCTGGACGCCGTGTGACTGTGTCCACCCGGCGTGGCGTACCGCGCCGGCGTCAGCCGGGCCCGCCGCGCCAGGACCCGCTGAAGGCGACGGCAGACCCTGGGCCGAGCCGGCCGGGCCGCAAGAGGCCCGCCGCGGACGGGTGATACGTCCGTGGCGGGCCTCGCCGCGCGTGGTGCAGGTCAGCTCATGGGCGTCGAGTCGACCTTGAAGTCCATCTGAACCGTGTCTCCGGCGACCGATGTCGCGGTGACCGTCACACCCCACTGCTGGCTTTCCGCGCCGAGTACGCAGCGGACCGTGGCGTTCACCCGAGCCGGCAGGTCCTGGGGGCAGTGGAAGCTGTCGGGCTCCCGGCCGACCTGCGCCGCCAGGGCGGTCCTGCCCTGGCGCTCGACCTCGCTGCTCGGCACCGACTCCGACGCGCCTCCGGCACCCGGGGACGCGGAGCCGTCCTCGGCGGGGGACGCGGAGGGGTCAGCCTTGGGGGCGTCGTCTGCCTTGACGTCCATGCGGATCGTGTCGCCGTCGACCGACTTCGCGGTGACCGTCACGCCGACCTTGGTCCCGCCGTCGGTCAGTTCGCAGCGGACAGTCGCGCCCACCTCGGCCTTGAGGTCGTCCTCGCAGGTGACGTCGTCGGGCTCGCGGCCGACCTCCTTGGCCAGAGCTTCCGATGCCTTCTCCGCGACGTCCTCTTTGCTCATGCTGTCGGACGAGCTTCCGACGCTGACCGAGCACCCGGCGGAGAGCAGCACCGCCAGCACACCCGCGGTGGCCCCGGTCAGAATCCGGCTCGAAACGGCACGGCGCATTGCATCCCCCGAAAACACTCATGACTTGATCCCACCGGTCAAGGCATGAACATATCATTTACCAATCAGATCAGATGAAGGACCGTGATGACGGTCCGGGGAACATCCTGGGCGGCCGTGTCTGCCTCCTCCCGACGTCACGGCCCCGGCGGCGCCGGCTGGACGGCACCCTGGCGCGTGTGGCCACGGCGCCCCCAGAACCCGCGGCACGGGCTCACGGTCGGCCGCGACCGGCGCTTTTCGGCCACCTCACAGGCCGCGTAGACCAAGTTTCGCCCCGCAAGACGCAAGGACGCGGGAGGGTCTACGCCGGGTTCCGACTCCGTGCGGCAGGGGGTCGACCACGCGTGCGGCCGGTTGGTCGACGGCGCCGAGATCGACGGTCTCCCGCCCCTCTTCGGCCGCCTCGTGGATCCTGCCACTGACCTCATGGGCGCGTGGCCCCGCGGTCTCGCCGGCGGAGCCTCGGCTCCGGATCGCAAGCTCACGCCAGGAGCAGGCCGACGCCCGTCAGCAGTGCGGTACCGACCAGCACAGCGACGGCCAGGACGGTGCGCTTGCCTGCACCGCGGAGGCGGAGCGCGAGGGCCGGCGGGCCGAGGGGAGGAGTCCTGTTGTCCAGGTCTGCCTCCCTGACGATCTGGGTGATCTCGGCTTGGGCGAAGATGCACGGAGTCCCGAGCATCGGATCGAAAAGGCGGCCTGAAGACTTCGGCCAGGCGCTAGCGGGCGTGAGGGGCGTAGCGGCGCAGGATGCGGTGGAGCTGGAAGATCCACCGTTCCAGCTCCGCCTCGGTCCCGGCGTGCACCGTGCACGGCCAGGCCGAGCCGCCGGCGGTCGCCGCCTCCACGTCGAGGGCGCGCCACCGGCGCTGCGGGACGACCGTCGCCGACTCCAGCTTCGCCCAGTCGAACTCGGCCGTGCCGCCCTCGACGCCGAGCGCGAGGCCGTCGGGGCCGGCGGTGAGGACATGCTTGTGGTCGCGTGCGGACAGGGTGGGCTCCGGGGTCTCGGCGTCGGCCGGATCATCCTCGACGTCGAGTTCGCGGCCGAGGAGGGCCGCCAGCCACTCCAACGTCTCCGCCGCGGTGGGCCGCAGTTCCGGTTCGGGTGCGAGGCACGCGGCGACGAGGGGACGGATGGCGTGGGTGAGGGGGTGGAGGTCGGGCTCGTCGTGCGCGATGCGGTGCGCGGTCATGAGCGGCGTGTCCGCCTCGTACGCGCTCCCGCCGGCGGCGGCCACCAGCACCGCGCCCAGCGCGAAGAGGTCGCCGGCCCGGCTGGCCGCCCCGGCACCGCGCCCAGCGCGAAGAGGTCGCCGGCCCGGCTGGCCGCCCCGGCACCGCCGAGTTCCGGCGCCCGGTAGGCGTCGGGCAGCGGCCCGACGCTCCCGGGGTCCACGAGCCAGGGCCCGTCCTCGTCCAGTACGACGCTCGCGGGATAGAGCATCCCGTACGCCGGCGCCCCTTCTTCGCGTACGGTCTCCAGCTCGCCGATCAGCGCGACGCCGAGGCGTATGACCTCGTCCTCGTCCAGCGGCCCCTGTTCGACGAGCCGTTCGGCCAGCGACGGCGGCGGCAGCGGTTCCTCGTGGTCCATGACCGTGGATGGTCCCACGCGGTCGCTACGGCGGCACCGGCCGGCGGCGAGGCGACGATCGCGAAGGGTACGAACCGCGGGTAACGCCGCCGACCAACGGGGGCAAACCGCCCACGAGCCCCGACTTGTGCGCACCACCACGCGCCCACCCGTCGCCCCAGGGCCTACGCAACCGGCCGGTGCTGCTCCCCCTGACCGTCCGCCAGGACCCGAGCCGTGGCCCGCACAAAGGCGTCCGGGTTGTCGAGCATGATGTTGTGGCCGCAATCCGGGACCGGTACGACCGCGACGCCCGCATCCACGAGGTCATCCGCACCCCGCAACGGCCCGTCCGCTTCCGGCAGCAGGTAGGCGCGGGGGATCTCCAGACCGAGCAGCAGCTCACGCATCGTCGGCGTCGTGCCCCGGGCAAGGTTCGCGGCGCTGCGGTACAAGGCCGTGCGGTCCGCCAGGCGCATCGTGGACCACCAGTGCTCCCCCGCCCGGTCGCGGACGGTCTCCCAGCCGCCCTCCAGGAACTCCCGCTCGCCGAAGGCGGCGATGAGCCTGCTGCCGTTGGCGGCCCGGTCGGGCTGGACGGGGTCGAGGTTGGCGTCGATGAGGACCAGGCGGGAGACCGACTGCGGGTGGCGGGCGGCCAGCACGATCGCGACCGATCCGCCCATGCTGTGCGCGATCACTTCGGCGCCGCTCACGCCGGCCGCCTCCAGTGCGGCGGCGAGGGCGTCGGCGTGGGACTCCAGCGTGTAGTCGAAGTCGGCAGGACGGTCGCTGTGGCCATGGCCGAGCAGGTCGACCAGCACCGAGCGGTGACCGGCGAGCCGGGGTTCGACGGCCACCTCCGTGAAGTACACGGGCGACGTGGCGCCCAGGCCGTGGACGTACACGCGGACGGGCTCGCCGCCCGGAAGCTCGACCCAGCGAATACGGTCGTTCCCGGCGGTCACTGCGGCGCTGCGCATGCTCTGCCCCCCTCCACAACAACAGGTCGGCGAGCATAACCCGCCGCCCGCGGAGCCGGCCCCGCCCGCCACGCCGGCCCCGCCCGCACCCGCTAGATCACCGGCGGCCCCGCCTCCACCCGGCGCAGCACCGGCGCCAGGCGGTCCAGGTCCGGGCCGGTCTGGATCTGCCGTTCGTCCCACCACGTGGCTCCCGCGTCGTGCAGCGGGCCGATCACGTCCCGCGCCCCGGCCGCGTCCGGGGGCGTGGCGCTACCGAGTACGAACTCGAAGGGCCCCTCGGCCCCGGCCGCCGCGCGGTGTTCGCGCACGTACGCGACGAGGTCCCGTACCTCGGCCAGCTCCGGCACGTATCCGTGCCGCGCCGACTCGAACAACGGCACCGCCCCGTCCCACCGCGCCGCCCGCCGCATCGGCGGCCGCCGCGGCCAGAACCCGCCGATCCACACCGGCGGCCGGGGCTGCTGCACGGTGGCGGGCAGCAGGGCGGTGTCGCGTGGCGGGGGTCGGCGAAGTCGCCGAAGTTGGGGATGTTGACGGAGAAGCGCATCCCCGCAGGATGCGCGGCGTGTCCCGCGAAGGGCAATCACATGCGGCGCGGGTCGAGCGGCCACGGCGCACCACCCGCTCCCGCGTCATGGCGCGGCGCCGCGAGGTGGCTGCGGCAGCCGGGGTGCAGAGGACGCCAAAGGGGACTCGTCGGAGAGCGCCAAGAAGCACGTGCTCGTCAAGGAGGCTCTGGCCGCGACGTTCGACCGGACCGAGTCACTGACGACCAACGGCAGCTTCACCGCGGATTGCGTGGTGAACGACTCCGGGCTCTACACGCGCGCCAACAAGGAAGCACTGCGGCGGGGTGCGATGGAGCGCGGAACCGCCGTCGTGCCGGAGCAGATCGAGACGACGGCCGACCGCTGGGTGAAGCGCGGCGAGGACAGGGCCGACATGATGCGCGAGGTGCTGTGCCCCCGAGCGAGAGGTCCGGGGTGACGGGGCCGGCCACCGGGCCGTAGGCGTAGAGGTTGCCGAGCATCACGTACGTGGCGGCCGTCCGCCGCACCGCGCAGCAGGGACGCCGAGGGGCCGGGAACTGCTCGGGCCACAGGTGGTACGGCGCGGGACACCCTCCGGCCGCTCCCGGTTCCGGAAGGAAAGGCGTTCCTCTCGCTAATACGCGGTGAACGAAACGGGAACGTTGCGCCTGCGATGGCCAGTTCTCATCCGACATTCGTACAGGGATGCAAAAGTGCACCTCAGGGGAAGGGTGGGGCTGTCGGGCACGACTGCGGTGCCCGCAGGAATTCAGAGGGTGGGATCTCCGTGTCCTGGTGTCCGCCGCCGCCGTGCGGCGGACGGCGCCGCCGTTCCGCGACAACTGCCGGCGCACCCGGTCTCCCGGCGGGCCGCGCGGCATCCACCGACGTGAAGGACAGGACAACGTGAGACGCACGCTTGTAGTACTGGTCAGCCTGTGCAGCGCGCTCGGGCTTTCCGCGCTGGAGACGGCCGCGGCGCAGCCCGGCTCGTCGCCGGCGGCGGTGCCCGGCGGGTGGCAGGAAGTGCAGGGCGCGGAGGCGGCCGGTGCGCTCGACGGGGCGCGGGCACGCGTGGCTGCGGCGGACGCGGCGGAGCCCGTCGCGATCCAGTCGGTCCGCAACGGCCGCTTCGCGACCGCCGAGGTCAACTACTCCGCTCCGCACACCGGTGTGCTGCGCGCCCGCTCCGCCCGCCCCGGCGGCTGGGAGACCTTCGACCTGATCTGGGACGAGGGCACCGAGACCTACGCCCTGAAGTCCAAGGCCAACAACCGGTTCGTGGCGGTGGAGCGCAACTTCACGGGCAAGTCGGCGAACGTGCTGCGCGCCCGCTCCACCACCGCCGGCGCCTGGGAGCGCTTCTCGCTCTGGTACAACGAGGACCTCGACCGCTGGGCCTTCCAGTCAGAGCTGAACGGCCGGTTCGTCGCGATGGAGAACAACTACACCGGCTCCCTGCAGTACGTGCTGCGCGCCCGCTCCGAGAGCGTCAACGGTGGCTGGGAGCAGTTCAACCTGTACGACCGCAGCTGACCCACGCCGCCGCCCCGCCGTCCGGCATCCCCTCCGGTCCGGCCCGCCCCACCGGGCGGCCGGAGGCCCAGTGCGTGGCCGGCACCTCGAACAGGCGCGCCGCTGCGGTGGCGTCCGGGCCCGTACGGGGCGCACCGAGGCCCCCGCCCTCAGGCAATCGCCCAGCCACCGGCCACCGGCCACCGGCTACGCCGGACCGACTCCACGCAGCGCCCCGCGACACAGCCTGTCCGCCACCCGCGTGGTCTCGGGGAGGCGGTACCGCCTCGCCAGCCTGAGCGTGACCGCACACGCGTCGTCCGCCCCGACCAGGTGGCCCGCGGACACGTACACCGGCTTCACCCCCGGCTGCGTACGAAGCGCGCGCCCCACCGGCTCCGTACCGTCCAGAAGCGGGGTCGAAGCACCCCGCTCCGCCCCCGGCGCCTCACACCGGAAGTACAGCGGGTTCTTCGCCACCCCGAACGACGGGATCCCCGTCAGCACCCCCAGGTGACTCGCCAGCCCGACGCGCCGGGGATGCGCGACCCCGTATCCGTCGCACACGAACACGTCCGGCGGACGGTCCAGCCGGCGCAGCGCCGCCGCGACCGCGGGAACCTCCCGGAAGGCCAGCAGGCCGGAGACGTACGGGAACGCGATCCGCGACACGGCGGTCGCCGACGCGACGACGTCGAGACTCTCCACCTCCAGCACGGCAACCGCCGCGGCGCACACCCCCGCCTCGTCGTCGTACGCCACGTCGACCCCGGCCGCCGTCCGCCACCCCGACCCGCCGTACGCCCCCTCGACCCGGACGAGCCCCCGCAACCGCCGCTGCTCCGCCACCGCCTCCTCGACGGTCCGCGGATGACGCAACTCCCCGGCCAGCTCCACCCGCCCACCGTAACCGGGGCCCGGTCACGCGCACGGACGCGCCGTGACCGGGCCCCGGCCGCCGCTAGTTCCGGTACCGGAAGACGATCCGGCCGCGGGCCAGGTCGTACGGCGGCAGCTCCACCAGCACCCGGTCCTCCAGGTTGATCCTGATGTAGTGCTTGCGCATCTTCCCGCTGATGTGCGCGAGCACCCGGTGGCCGTTCTCCAGCTCCACGGTGAACATGGCGCTGCGCAGACATTCGACGACCCGGCCCTCGGCCTCGATGACGTTCTTGTCCTTGGTCATCGGACCAGCTCCAGGCTGCTGCCCACCGGCCGGGCCCCGACGCCCTCGGACAACGCCGTGGCCGGGTGGTCGGACCGGTGGACCCCGGTCCGGGCCGCGCCCGTCCCCGCCCGGTGCGGCGCCCCCGGCGCCTCCGCCGGCAACGCCCGCAAGCTCACGCCAACGGGCGCCGACCGCCGCCACCCGGCGGCGCTCTCGTCCAGACCGGACAAGAACAGTAGGAAAAGCTTCACATCCATCGGAGTCTCCCTCCCAGGAGCGCCTCGAACTCGGGCGCTCCGGGCGACACCGAACGTCAGCCGCCGGACCGTGACGGGTTGGGGAAGCACCCACGGGTAACTGCGTTCACGGGTCTCACCTCCACAAGCCGACGCACGGTCCGCCGCGACCGTAGTCCCGAACCCGCACCCCGCTCAAACCCTTTTCCGCGCCCCGCCCACGCCCCACTCCGGCGGGGTACGCGGCAGGCGGGCCCACCGGACCAGTCCCGCCAGTCCAGTTGCGGCTCGGGGACCCGATGGAACGCGCGTACACCAGAGCCCGACGACCGCCCTCCGCCTGCTGGCGCGGATAGCGGAAGACCCTCCCGGCGAAGACCACAAACGCCTCTGCGGCTGTGTGGTGGTTGACGTACCGACCGCCCGCCGCGTCAAGGGCAGGATCGCCTTCCCGCCGCTTGCCGGCGTCATCACGGGGGCGGGGAAGGGGGCGGCGGAACGAATCCTCGCTCGATCGCCTGCTGGTACTCGTACATCTCGATGGTGCGCAGGCCTCGTCGTTGTCGCTGGTGGTCAAAAAGGGCTCAGAGCACCCCAGATCACGAGAGACACACTCATCTGCACGAGGGAGATGAAGATGATCAGCTCATTCCGGAACTGCCACCCGGCCGACACAAGGAGGGCAGCGAAGGCAGCGGTCGCTCGTAGCGGAAACTCCACTTGTCCTTCAGAAGTGCCTGACTGTAGCTCTCGCGGGCAGCCTCAAACGGCTCGATACGTGGCCCCAGGTGAGGCGGAAGTGAAACAAGCGGTTGAGGCTTGCCGACGACCTCGTGGATGCGGTAATACCCAACAGCCCAGTTCGCCCTGGCCCGCGCCTCCGGACGGTCGTCGCGTTCGAATTCCAGCTTCGTTGACGTTCGAGATGACTGAACTCCGGTCAGCAGGTAACCGAACTCATACCCCTTGTCCACGACTCGCACAATTCCATCGGGATCGACGCCGTACCACGAGATGGTCGCGGTCTTACGTCCATCGAAGGAGCGGACGACATCTCTTTCCTTCATAATTGAACGCCGCCTCACGCCGCTGGCACCGGACTTACCGAAACCCTGTTCCGAGTTCAGCCGGGGGCGAGCAAGCGGCGCGGAGCCGATGCCACCCGCCCACCACCATGTTCCGGTGCACCAGCCGCCTCGCCTGGGTTGACCGTTCGCCGCCCACGGCCACGTCTCGGTGACGTGCCGAGCAACGGAAGAGGTGTCGCCGCTGCCGAGGCGGCTCGCCGTCTTTCCCTGCGGGATGTCAGGGCATCATCAGAGCCTTCCCTCCTGAACCCCATGACCGAGGGCGTCACCGTGGGCCGTCCCCCGGTTCCTCGTCGAACTCGATGCTCTTCAGCAGGGACACGAGGTGCTGGGCGTACGTGTCCCAGTGATCCAGATCCGGCGTCTGAAAAGCGACGACGACCATCTCCTCGCGGCCGGCCGACAGTTCGGGAGGCACCGGAACAATCGCCTGGAACTCCCCGACCGGCAGTACTGCATCGCCGTCCGCGGGTAGGCCGACCTGCCGCACGAAGACTGACGCCGGCCCGCAGGGCAAGTCGAAAGGCTTGGCCGCCACCGCATCGTCCTGAGGATCGAACAGAGCGTTCACGAGACCCCGCGAGGCAAGGTGGGCATCACTGAAGGCGAGCGGCTGAGCAGCCACGAGCAGTACGCCGAACCGCAGTCGGTCTTCCTCCCGTTGCCAGTACGCCCCCGCGTACATGGCGCCTACCGCCTGCAGTGCGGTGGACCACCGCTGGAGTTGGACCGCTTGGTTCTCCACTTCGTCGCCAGTGGCTCCCACCGCAGAAGCGGCACCGGCCACAAACTCACGTGCCCGAGCCGAAGTCAGCCCGACAGGAATCGGACTGTAGCCACCGGGGACCTCGAATGTCATAAGCGCCATAAGATCTCGCCTTCAGCTGTGAATACCAGGAGGTGGCGGCGGGATGAACCCACGCTCAACCGCCTGCTGCAGATCGAACGTCTCCACCGTCTGCTGGTACCTCCTGAGGCGCTTGCTGGGCAGCCACGGAGAAATAGCTCCGGCCAGCACCAGGGAACCGCCAACGATTAGGACCGGAACAACAACTGCCAATTTGTCACTATAGCGCCAGACTGTAGCCGTGACCAGCACAGCGATAAACACGGAAGGATAAAGGGTGGATGTTTTTCTCCGAAATAGCGCTAGACCATATCGCGCCCACGCTGCTTCCAGTGGCTCAATTCGTCTCCCCATGTACCCGGGGAGGCTATACCGGGGCTGCGGACGTCCCCACCTTCCATGCCTGCGATAGTAATTCACGGACCACTCAGCCCGCCATCGCGCATACTCTCGATCATCCCGCTCGAATACAAGCCGTGTTACGCCTCGCCCAGGAAAGACGTGAACTAGCGTATATCCGAACTCATAGGCCATATCGGCCATCATTGGGCCATCCGAGCCTGTACCGGTCGTGATGTCTGCGGTATAACGCCCATCGAAGTGCGCGATAATTTCGGCATCCTGCATATACCATCGGCCTCCAGTCAGGTCAGGCGGACTTCCACGCGTTCTCAACCGCCACGAGCATGACACCCGCCCCACCGGGAAGGAACATCTCCGCTTTCTGTCGATTATCCCGTGGGGCGAAGTTCTGGAAGACCTTGGGGTCCATTATGAGCCCAACCGCCGAGTCAGCCAGACCGAGCGCAGAGGCTCCTTTTGCATGACGGCTCCCTGCAATCGCCTGCCCGGTCTTCCCGATAAACCGCGCATTCGCCCCGAAGGGTACGGCGCCCACCACATCTTGCGCTAGTGTGCGATCGGATACATCGGCCCCCGCTACTCGCGCGAGACCGTGCGCGACCAAGGCCACAGATGCCGTACCGGCCGATACTTCACCGAGGGCGACTGAAATCGCCCCGAGGTGGGGAAGCTTGGTTGCCGCAGCAGCGGCGTAGAACGCCATGGAGGCAGTGCCCAGAACCGCGCTAACGGCAGCGAAAAGGTCGCCGACGGCTGCGATGTTGGCGGCGTGGTCCTCGACCCACTGGACGACGTCGTCGGCAAGCTTGGCGATGCCCTCCGTCACCGTTTCCAGGTACTCGCCGAACGTGCCGGACAGATCGCTGATCGCGTCACCGATCTTGTCGAACAGCCCGGGCTCGTCCGGGGCGATCTCCATCGCACCGCGGAGGCGGTTCGCGACCGCGTGCCCCTCCGCCCGGTAGTCCTCCGCGAGGGCGCGGGCGCGGCGGCGTACGTCCTCCAGCCGCACCGACGCGATGTCGACCGCGCCCTGCGCCTCTCGGCGCTGCTCCTCCTCGCGAGCCCGGTCGGGCTTGTCGCGCGCTGCGCTGGCTTGCCGATACCGGTCCGGGGATTCACCGACCGGGGGCTTTGCCGCGTCCAGCCTGCGCAGCGCCTTGCTCAGTTCGCCCTCGGCTTCCTCGGCCTCCCGCTCCAGCCGGCGCGCCGTCGCCTGCTGGGTGCGCATGTACCGGGCCCAGCCCTCCAGGGCATTGGCGGCCATGCCGAACGAGTCGCGCGCCTGGTCCATCTTGGGCCGGAAGTCGTCCTCGAACTTGTCCCGGAACGCCTCCGCCGCCTTGCCCTTCCAGTCGCCCGGCCCCGTCCCGTGCAACACGTGGCAGATCTCCGACAGCGCCCGCGCCGTCCGCCGCACCACCCCGGCGACGTCCTCCGCCCCCTGCACATCGCCCGGGCAGGGCATGAAGCCGAGGGAGGCGAAGTCAGCGGGACGTAACGCGCTCATCCCCTCCCCCCAGCACGCCCCGGAAGGGCGTCCGCGAGTTCGGCGTCGACGCGCTGGAACTCCTGCTTGATCTTCAGCAGGGCCTCGGCGGCCGCGTCGGAGAACTTCTCGATCTGCCCGATCCCGTAGGACCACTCGTCTCCGAAGTCATCCATGCGACGGGCCAGTACCTCCACGCCCATCGACCAGCCATCGACGTCTTCCATCTCCCTGCCCGGCCGTTTCATCAGGTCCGAAATGCGTTCGATGTTGCGCCGCACCCGGTCGAGGGTCTCCATGTCCACGTACAGATCGCTCACGTGTCGCTCCTTGCACGCATCAGCGGACGACGGACTGGATCTCGTCGACTTCGAGTTCGGTGGTCGTGCCGAAGGTGCCGTCGGGCAGGTCACCGCCGGTACCGCCGGAGCCCTCCCAGCTGATCTCCCACGTGATCGTCGCGCGGAACGGGTAGGTCGCACCGCCCGTCGTCGCCCGCAGGTAGGTCAGCCCGCAGGGCGGGGTCTCCTCCGACGATCCCGGGGTGTAGGGGGTGCCGATGGAACCGTCGTCGTTGAGGGGGCAGGTGCCCGAGGAGGGGTGCAGCTCGGCGTCGCCCGTGCCGGGATCGAGGGTGAGCGACACCGGGGTGGCGGTGGTCCTGGCCCATAAGCGCAGCACCGGCACCTCGGCGGCGACCGAGACAGGCTCGAAGGCGGTGTCGTCCAGCCAGGCCCAGGTGGGGAGGTTCACCTTCTGCGCGTTCTGCGCGTCGGGCTTGAGGTTGATCTCCGTATCGGGCACCCGGATGCGGTCGTACGCGATCCCGGCGAGGATCTCCGGCGTGACGGCGTTCTCGTACTCGGCCGGCGGCGGATCGCCCGTGTCCACCCAGAAGGGTCCGTCATCGCACTCCAGCGCGCCGGGGACGCCTTCGCCGCCGTCCGGCACGTAGCCGTCCCACCAGTAGCCCTCGCCGGACTTGGCCATGTTGAAGTTCTTGTACGTTCCCGGCTCGTCGCCGCCGTTCACGTATTTGTCCCGCTGCATGCTGTCGAACTCATGCCCGGTAGAGCCCAACGACCAGGTGTGCTCCCGTTCCTTCTTCAACTGCTGCGGCGTGTACATCGGCACGTACCAGCACGGCGGCGGCGACCAGTCCCCCACCGGGTCCAACGCCCCACCCGAGCCGCCACCGCCCCCGGCCCCGTTTGCCGAGTCGTCGACCACGATCCCGCCGGCCGCCCCTGCGTTTAGCATCTGCCCAGCAGCATCCCCGTCGACGTACTCCTTCCCATCACCTTCGTTTCTCCCTCCGAAGTCCTTGTCCGCATGGGCCGGGGCCACGCTGGCAAGCACCAGGACCAGTGCCATCGCCGCAAGAGATAAGAGTCGGCGGGCTACCTTCACGGCTGACACTGAGCCGCCCCCCTTTCGGAGATGAGTTGCTCCGTAACCCAGACCCCACCCTCACCCTTTCGGAGTTTGGTGTTGTAGACGACGTAACTGTCAGTTGTCACGGGTGTCGTGTCGACCTTCCCCGTGTCCAGGAACTTGTTGAACGCCTTCGACTGGTCCTCGCAGTAGATCAGGTTCGCGGTGCCGTCTCCCTCCAGCGAGAGTTGCTCTGCGTAGTAGCGGGCGGTGCCCGTCGTGCGCGCCTTGTGATCAACGAAGCGCTGGATGGTCTCCTCTGCCTCAGCGGCGGCCTCTCCGTAGTAGTAGAAGCGGTAGGCCGGGTGTTCGGGGTCTTGCTCAGCGATGGCCATGTCCAGCGACTTGATTCGCTCCTCGGTGTCCCGCAGCACGGCGTCCTTGTCCGTGTCACCGGTCTTCGACCACTCGAACTCGTACGTGAGGTCCTCCGGCAGTTTGATCTCCGGTCTGCCCGCCGCCTCTTCCTCCGAGGCGCTCGGTGACGGCGACTCCTCCGTCTGGCCGGCGCCCTGGATCTTGTCGTCCGACGACGGGTCGCCGTCGTCGTCGCCGCCGCAGGCGGTCAGCAGCAGGCTCAGGGCGGCAGCGGCGGCCGCCGTCACGGCAGCGGAATGGGCGCGGGGGGACACGATCAACTCCCGGTAATGGTGACGATACGTCAGGCAGCCGACGCTATCGGAGCAGCAGCGGCGTACACCACCCCACTTTTGGACCTGTGGATAACGCGGATACACAGGAACGTTCCGCTATCGGCCCCCACCAGGCGATTGAAATTCCATTCTGCATTGCGAAGGAGAACGGTTGCCTGAACCGGCAATACACGAACGCACCCCGTTCCAGTTGCACCCGCGGTCCACGCACTTCTCGACTCGACCGACGCCGCCACTACCCGGCGGCCCCCCGGCCGCGCAGGCGGGACCGGCGTATCGAGCGCAAGGTGGTGCGGGGTCGCGTGGGGGGATCATGGCGGGATACCCGCATTCTCCCTCGCCGACCGGAAGGGCCGCGATGAGCACCGACGCCAGCGCGCTGACCACCGAGGACCTCGACTTCCTCCGCCGCCCCCTGCACGGGTTCCTCTCCGTGGCCGCGGGGCCGCTGCCGCCGGAGCCCCGGCCGGTGTGGTTCGAGGCCACCGACGAGGGCACGGTCCAGCTGTTCACGGAGCCGGACACGCTCAAGGTACGGCGGCTGCGCCGCGACCCCCGCGCCTCCCTCGTCGTCGCCGCGCCGGTGGGCGAGCGCGAACGCTGGGTGTCGGTGGCCGGCCGCACCACGGTGGAGCCCGACGGGGCCCACGACCTGTGCGCCCGCCTGGCCGCGCGCTACTGGGACCTCGACGACCCGGCCCGCGCCGACGACCTCGCCGGGATGCTGGCCGACGACCACGTGCGCCTCGTCATCCACCCGGAGACCGTGCGCCGCTTCACGTACTGACGTACGCCGAAAGCCGCCCGGCGGCCGGCGCACGCGTGCCGGCCGCCCACGCCGAAGGCCCCGGCTCGCCGAACTCGTCGGCGGGCCGGGGCCCCGGGAACGCGTACCGTCAGGTCACTTGATGATCTTGGTGACCTGGCCGGCGCCCACCGTCCGGCCACCCTCGCGGATGGCGAACTTCAGGCCCTCCTCCATGGCGATGGGCTGGATCAGCTCCACCTTCATGTCGGTGTTGTCGCCCGGCATGACCATCTCCGTGCCCTCGGGGAGGTGCACGACGCCGGTCACGTCGGTGGTGCGGAAGTAGAACTGCGGGCGGTAGTTGTTGAAGAACGGGGTGTGCCGACCGCCCTCGTCCTTCGACAGGATGTACGCCGTCGCCTCGAACTCGGTGTGCGGGGTGACGGTGCCCGGCTTGATGATGACCTGGCCGCGCTCGACATCCTCGCGCTTGATGCCGCGGAGGAGGAGACCGACGTTCTCACCGGCCTGGCCCTCGTCCAGCAGCTTGCGGAACATCTCGATGCCCGTGACCGTGGTCTTGGTCTTCTCTTCCTTGATGCCGATGATCTCGACTTCCTCGTTCACCTTGAGGATGCCGCGCTCGATACGGCCGGTGACGACGGTGCCGCGACCGGTGATCGTGAACACGTCCTCGATCGGCATCAGGAACGGCTTGTCGACCTCCCGCTGCGGCTCCGGGATGGACTCGTCGACGGCCTTCATCAGGTCGAGGACGGTCTTGCCCCACTCGGCGTCGCCCTCCAGCGCCTTCAGCGCGGAGACCTTGACGACCGGGACGTCGTCGCCCGGGAACTCGTACTCGGAGAGCAGCTCACGGACCTCGAGCTCGACGAGCTCCATGATCTCCTCGTCGTCCACCATGTCGGCCTTGTTCAGCGCGACGACGATGTACGGCACGCCGACCTGGCGGGCGAGCAGCACGTGCTCCTTGGTCTGCGGCATCGGACCGTCGGTGGCGGCGACCACGAGGATCGCGCCGTCCATCTGGGCGGCACCGGTGATCATGTTCTTGATGTAGTCCGCGTGACCGGGGCAGTCGACGTGCGCGTAGTGCCGCGACTCGGTCTGGTACTCGACGTGCGCGATGGAGATCGTGATACCGCGCTGCTTCTCTTCCGGAGCCTTGTCGATCATGTCGAAGGCCGAAGCCTCGTTCAGGTCCGGGTACGCGTCGTGCAGCACCTTGGTGATCGCCGCGGTAAGAGTGGTCTTGCCGTGGTCGATGTGACCGATGGTGCCGATGTTGACGTGCGGCTTAGTCCGCTCGAACTTCGCCTTCGCCACTGGGGTCCTCCTGTGGACTGGTGCTGTACGCCCCCCGCCTTCTACGGAGGGGTTCAGGTGGTCGTTCCGAACCGGTCAGGACCCCTAGGGGGATGCCCTTGACCTGTTCGACTGTGGTCGGCGGCGGGGGCTCCCGCCGCAGCTCCCGGAGGATCTGCGGTGGTATGCCCCGTATGCCGTTTGCTACAGCCTACGGCTTCACTCGCCCTTGGCCTTCGCGATGATCTCCTCGGCGACGTTCTTGGGAACCTCGGCGTAGGAGTCGAACTGCATGGAGTAGCTCGCCCGGCCGGACGTCTTGCTGCGCAGGTCGCCGACGTAGCCGAACATCTCCGACAGCGGCACCAGGCCGGTGACCAGCTTGGCACCGCCCCGGTCCTCCATGGACTGGATCTGCCCACGGCGCGAGTTGATGTCGCCGATCACGTCGCCCATGTAGTCCTCGGGCGTCGTGACCTCGACCTTCATCATCGGCTCCAGCAGGACCGGAGCGGCCTTGCGGGCGGCCTCCTTGAAGGCCATCGAGCCGGCGATCTTGAAGGCCATCTCGGACGAGTCCACCTCGTGGTAGGCACCGTCCAGCAGGCGCACACGCACGCCCGTCAGCGGGTATCCGGCGAGGATGCCGAACTCCATGGCCTCCTGGCTGCCCGCGTCCACCGAGGGGATGTACTCCTTGGGGATACGGCCGCCGGTGACCTCGTTGACGAACTCGTAGCCGTCGCCCTCCAGCGGTTCGAGCGCGATGATCACGCGCGCGAACTGGCCGGAGCCGCCGGTCTGCTTCTTGTGCGTGTACTCGTGCTTCGCCACCTGCCGGCGAACCGTCTCGCGGTACGCCACCTGCGGCTTACCGACGTTCGCCTCGACCTTGAACTCGCGCTTCATGCGGTCGACCAGCACGTCCAGGTGCAGTTCGCCCATGCCCGAGATGATGGTCTGGCCGGTCTCCTCGTCCGTCTTGACCCGGAAGGACGGGTCCTCCTCGGCGAGGCGCTGGATCGCGACGCCCAGCTTCTCCTGGTCGCCCTTCGACTTCGGCTCGATGGCGACCTCGATCACCGGGGCCGGGAAGTCCATCGACTCCAGGATCACCGGGTTCGCCGGGTCGGAGAGGGTCTCGCCGGTGGTGGTCTGCTTCAGACCCATGACGGCGACGATGTCGCCGGCACCCACCGACTCGATCTCCTCACGCTTGTTGGCGTGCATCCGGTAGATCTTGCCGATGCGCTCCTTGCGGCCCTTGACCGAGTTCTGGACCTGCGAGCCGGAGTTCAGCCGGCCCGAGTAGACCCGGATGAAGGTCAGCTTGCCCAGGTGCGGGTCGCTGGCGATCTTGAAGGCGAGCGCCGAGAGCGGCTCCTCCTCCGAAGGCCGGCGGACGATGACCTCGTCGGGGTTGTCGACGGCGTGGCCCTCGACGCCCTCGACGTCCAGCGGCGACGGCAGGTACCGCACGATCGCGTCCAGCAGGGGCTGTACGCCCTTGTTCTTGAACGCGGTGCCGCAGAACACCGGGGTGACGGTGGTGCCCTCGCCCTTGCCGGAACCGATGGTGATGCGGCGCACGGCCGCGTAGAGCTGCTCCTCGGTGGGCTCCTCGCCCTCCAGGTACAGCTCCATCATCTCCTCGTCGTTCTCGGCGACGGCTTCGAGCAGCGTGCCGCGCCACTCGTCGGCCGCTTCGAGGTGCGTGTCCGGGATGTCGACGACGTCGTACGCCTCGCCGAGCTTCGCCTCGGGCGACCAGACGAACGCCTTCATCCGGACCAGGTCGACGACGCCCTTGAAGTCCGCCTCCGTGCCGATCGGGATCTGCATGACCAGCGGGGTCGCGCCCAGCCGGTCGGAGATCATGTCGACGCAGCGGTGGAACTCGGCGCCCGTGCGGTCCAGCTTGTTGACGAAGCAGATGCGCGGGACGCCGTAGCGGTCGGCCTGGCGCCAGACGGTCTCGGACTGCGGCTCGACACCGGCCACGCCGTCGAACACCGTCACGGCACCGTCGAGCACGCGCAGCGAGCGCTCCACCTCGATGGTGAAGTCGACGTGGCCCGGGGTGTCGATGATGTTGATGGTGTGGTCGACCTCGTCGAGCGGCCAGTGGCAGGTCGTCGCGGCAGACGTGATCGTGATGCCGCGCTCCTGCTCCTGCGCCATCCAGTCCATCGTGGCGGCGCCGTCGTGGACCTCACCGATCTTGTACGAGACACCGGTGTAATACAGGATCCGCTCGGTGGTGGTCGTCTTGCCCGCGTCGATGTGGGCCATGATCCCGATGTTGCGGACCTTGGCCAGGTCAAGCGAAGTGGTGGCCATTTTGGCTCAGTCTTCTCTCTCGTAATACGGGGTTCTCGACTACCAGCGGTAGTGCGCGAAGGCCTTGTTGGCCTCGGCCATCTTGTGGGTGTCCTCGCGGCGCTTGACGGAGGCGCCGAGGCCGTTGCTGGCGTCCAGCAGCTCGTTCATCAGCCGCTCGGTCATCGTCTTCTCGCGGCGGGCGCGGGAGTAACCCACGATCCAGCGCAGCGCGAGCGTGGACGAACGGCCGGGCTTGACCTCGACCGGGACCTGGTAGGTCGCACCGCCGACGCGGCGGGACTTGACCTCGATGGCCGGCTTGACGTTCTCCAGGGCGCGCTTCAGGGTGATCACCGGGTCGTTGCCGGTCTTCTCGCGCAGCCCTTCCATGGCGCCGTAGACGATGCGCTCGGCGGTGGAGCGCTTGCCGTGCAGCAGCACCTTGTTGATCAGCGAGGTCACCAGAGGAGAGCTGTAGACCGGGTCGATGATGACCGGGCGCTTCGGGGCGGGGCCCTTACGAGGCATGCTTACTTCTCCTTCTTGGCGCCGTAGCGGCTGCGGGCCTGCTTGCGGTTCTTGACACCCTGGGTGTCGAGCGAACCGCGGATGATCTTGTAGCGAACGCCCGGCAGGTCCTTCACACGGCCACCGCGCACGAGCACGATCGAGTGCTCCTGCAGGTTGTGCCCCTCACCCGGGATGTAAGCGGTGACCTCGATCCCACTGGTCAGACGCACACGCGCGACCTTACGCAGGGCCGAGTTCGGCTTCTTCGGGGTGGTGGTGAACACACGCGTGCACACGCCGCGGCGCTGGGGCGAACCCTCAAGCGCGGGCGTCTTGTTCTTCTCGACCTTGTCCTGCCGGCCCTTGCGGACCAGCTGCTGGATCGTAGGCACCGTTTCTCCGGTTTCTGTGTGCCGATCTCGATACTTCTAACCTGGGGTTCTGTCCGTGAAGACCGATCGGTCCCCGACCCACGCGGTCGGGTGTGTCGCAGGGCCCGTACGTCCCCGCCGAAAACACGGGGAAGCGGAGCCCTTCGGTGTCACAGCCTCGGCGCCTTCGCGGGAGCGCCCCCGCGCACGCGAAGACCCGGGGACACCCCAGGCACAAGGTCAGAGCGTACCTACAGCAACCCGCTCCGGTCAAAACAAAAAGACATAAGGGACACCGCCCCCGGGTAACCTTATGCCCCGCTGCTGGCCACGGCGGCCACGATCAGCGCGATGAAGGCCACGAAGCTGAGCGCCAGATAGCCGATGACCAGGCCCGCGAGCGCCAGCCCGTCGCCCTGCTCGCCGGTTCTGCGGATCTCGGCGCGCGCCTTGTGCCCCAGGATGATCGCCGGGATGAACGTCACGCCCACCACCGGCACCAGCGCCCCGCACACCATCGCGCCGACCGCAGAGCTGTTCGTGGACCGCGGCGGCGGCAGGACGGGCACGGGCTGGAACGTACGCGGCACGACGGCCGGCATCGTCGGAATGCCGACGGGGCCCTGCGGCAGATCCGAGATGAGCATGTGCAGCTCGCCGTACGTCTGCGCGTCGTACGCCTGCGACATGCGCTGCTCGTACTCCGGCTGGGTGAGCCTGCCCTCGGCGAACCCGGCCTTGATCACGTCGACGGTCCGCTCCCGGTCGGCATGCGAGGCACGCATGGACGGAGGCCGGCTTTGGTCCCACGGCTGCATGGACACTCAGGAACCTCCCCACCCGCGGTCTCCACGTACCGCGTGCTTTCTATTGTGCTCGACGCACGGGGCGCCGAGGGAGTTCCAGCGCGACGTCGCGAAGTTCGCGCCGCGGTCGCGCGCCCCCTTGCACCACCGTGTCCGGTTCACACGCGGTTTCATCGTAGACCCCTGCGGTACGCCGCACCCCCCGGACGTCCCCCGGGCACCCGGGACGGCACGCCCGGCCCGTGGGACCCCGCACGGCGGGCCCCGGCCGCCCCTGGAACGCCGCAGGGCGGCTCCCCCGGGGGAGAGCCGCCCTGCGGTCCGTACGGTGCCGCAGCCCGCGTTACTGGTTGTACGGGCCGTAGTCGTAGTCCTCCAGCGGGACCGCCTGGCCGGAGCCGGTGCCGAAGGGCGAGTAGTCGATGTCGTCGTAGCCGACGGTCGAGTACATCGCGGCCTTGGCCTCCTCGGTGGGCTCCACCCGGATGTTGCGGTAGCGGGAGAGGCCCGTACCGGCCGGGATCAGCTTGCCGATGATCACGTTCTCCTTGAGGCCGATCAGGGAGTCCGACTTGGCGTTGATCGCCGCGTCGGTCAGCACCCGGGTCGTCTCCTGGAACGACGCCGCCGACAGCCACGACTCGGTGGCCAGCGACGCCTTCGTGATGCCCATCAGCTGCGGCCGGCCGGAGGCCGGCTGGCCGCCCTCGGCCACCACGCGGCGGTTCTCGTGCTCGAACTTCGAGCGCTCGACCAGCTCGCCCGGCAGCAGCTCCGCGTCGCCGGACTCGATGATCGTCACCCGGCGCAGCATCTGCCGGATGATGATCTCGATGTGCTTGTCGTGGATGGACACGCCCTGGCTGTTGTAGACCTTCTGCACCTCGCCGACCAGGTGGACCTGCACGGCCCGCTGGCCGAGGATGCGCAGCACGTCGTGCGGGTTCTCCGTACCCACGGTCAGCTTCTGGCCGACCTCGACGCGGTCGCCCTCGCCGGCGGTGAGCCGGGCGCGCTTGGACACGCCGTACGCGACCTCGTCGGAGCCGTCGTCGGGGGTGACGACGACCTTCCTGGTCTTCTCCGTCTCCTCGATCCGCACCCGGCCCGCGGCCTCCGAGATCGGCGCCACGCCCTTGGGCGTACGGGCCTCGAACAGCTCGACGACACGCGGCAGACCCTGGGTGATGTCCTCACCCGCCACACCGCCGGTGTGGAAGGTGCGCATCGTCAGCTGGGTGCCGGGCTCGCCGATGGACTGGGCGGCGATGATGCCCACGGCCTCGCCGATGTCCACCAGCTTGCCGGTGGCCAGCGAGCGGCCGTAGCACATGGCGCAGGTGCCGACGGCGGACTCGCAGGTGAGCACCGAGCGGGTCTTGACCGTCGCCACGCCGTGGCGGATCAGCTCGTCGATGAGCACGTCGCCCAGGTCGGTGCCGGCGGGGGCCAGCACCTTGCCGTCGACGACGATGTCCTCGGCGAGGCAGCGCGCGTACACCGAGGTCTCGACGTCCTCCTCCTTGCGGAGCACGCCGTCGGCGCCGGTCGACGCGATCGCCAGCTTCAGACCGCGGTCGGTGCCGCAGTCCTCCTCGCGGATGATCACGTCCTGCGAGACGTCCACCAGACGCCGGGTCAGGTACCCGGAGTCGGCGGTGCGCAGCGCGGTGTCGGCGAGACCCTTGCGGGCGCCGTGCGTGGAGATGAAGTACTCCAGCACGGACAGGCCCTCGCGGAACGAGGACTTGATCGGCCGCGGGATGGTCTCGTTCTTGGCGTTGGACACCAGGCCGCGCATGCCCGCGATCTGGCGCATCTGCATCATGTTTCCGCGCGCACCCGAGTTGACCATCATGAAGATCGGGTTGGTCTTCGGGAAGTTCTCGTTCATGGCCTCGGCGACCTCGTTGGTCGCCTTGGTCCAGATCGCGATGAGTTCCTGGGTGCGCTCGTCCTTGGTGATCAGGCCGCGCTCGTACTGCTTCTGGACCTTCTCGTCCTGGGCCTCGTACCCGGCGATGATGTCCTTCTTCGCCTCCGGGACGACGACGTCCGAGATGGCGATGGTGACGCCGGAGTGGGTGGCCCAGTAGAAGCCCGCGGACTTCAGGTTGTCGAGGGTCTGCGCGACGAGGACCTTCGGGTAGCGCTCGGCGAGGTCGTTGACGATCTCGGAGAGCTGCTTCTTGCCCACGGTGTAGTGGATGAACGGGTAGTCCTCGGGCAGCAGCTCGTTGAAGAGCGCGCGGCCCAGCGTGGTGCGCAGGCGGAACGGGTCGCCCGGCTGCCAGTCCAGGTCGGTGCCCGCCCCCGCGGCCCCTGCCCCGACGCTGTCGTCCTGTTGCGCCTCCGGCACCGGCGGCGTCCAGCCGCGCGGCGGCACGGAGCCGACCGGGAAGCGGATGTCCACGTTCGCCTGGAGGGACAGCTCGCCGGCGTCGAAGGCCATGATCGCCTCGGCGACCGAGGCGAACGAACGGCCCTCGCCCTTCTTCTCGCCCTCGATCTCGTCGGTGGTGAGGAAGAACAGCCCGAGCACCATGTCCTGGGTGGGCATGGTGACCGGCCGGCCGTCGGCCGGCTTGAGGATGTTGTTCGAGGACAGCATGAGGATGCGGGCCTCGGCCTGCGCCTCCGCGGACAGCGGCAGGTGCACGGCCATCTGGTCGCCGTCGAAGTCCGCGTTGAACGCGGTGCAGACGAGCGGGTGGATCTGGATGGCCTTGCCCTCGACCAGCTGCGGCTCGAAGGCCTGGATGCCGAGGCGGTGCAGCGTCGGCGCCCGGTTCAGCAGCACCGGGTGCTCGGCGATGACCTCTTCCAGCACGTCGTACACGACCGTGCGGCCGCGCTCGACCATCCGCTTGGCGCTCTTGATGTTCTGCGCGTGGTTCAGGTCCACCAGGCGCTTCATCACGAACGGCTTGAACAGCTCCAGCGCCATGGCCTTGGGCAGGCCGCACTGGTGCAGCTTCAGCTGCGGGCCGACGACGATGACGGAGCGGGCCGAGTAGTCGACGCGCTTGCCGAGCAGGTTCTGGCGGAACCGGCCCTGCTTGCCCTTGAGCATGTCGGAGAGCGACTTCAGCGGGCGGTTGCCCGGGCCTGTCACCGGCCGGCCGCGGCGGCCGTTGTCGAACAGCGCGTCGACGGCCTCCTGCAGCATGCGCTTCTCGTTGTTGACGATGATCTCGGGCGCGCCGAGGTCGAGCAGCCGCTTCAGCCGGTTGTTGCGGTTGATGACGCGGCGGTACAGGTCGTTCAGGTCGGAGGTCGCGAAGCGGCCGCCGTCCAGCTGCACCATCGGACGCAGGTCCGGCGGGATCACCGGGACGCAGTCCAGCACCATGCCGTTGGGGCTGTTGCGGGTGTTCTGGAACGCGGAGACGACCTTCAGCCGCTTCAGGGCGCGGGTCTTCTTCTGGCCCTTGCCGGTGCGGATGATCTCGCGGAGCTTCTCCGCCTCCTCGTCCAGGTCGAAGGACTCCAGGCGCTTCTGCAGCGCCGCGGCGCCCATGCCGCCCTGGAAGTACGTGCCGAAGCGGTCGCGCAGCTCGCGGTAGAGCAGCTCGTCGCCCTCCAGGTCCTGGACCTTGAGGTTCTTGAACCGGTTCCACACCTCGTCCAGGCGGTCCAGCTCGCGCTGGGCCCGGTCGCGGAGCTGCTTCATCTCGCGCTCGCCGCCCTCGCGCACCTTGCGGCGCACGTCGGCCTTGGCGCCCTCGGCCTCCAGCTCGGCCAGGTCGGCCTCCTGCTTCTTGGCCCGGGCCTCCAGGTCGCCGTCGCGGCGCTGCTCGACCTGCTGGCGCTCGACGGCGATCTGCGCCTCCAGCGACGACAGGTCGCGCTGGCGGCGCTCGTCGTCCACCCACGTGATCATGTAGGCGGCGAAGTAGATGACCTTCTCCAGGTCCTTCGGAGCCAGGTCGAGCAGGTAGCCCAGGCGCGACGGGACACCCTTGAAGTACCAGATGTGCGTGACGGGCGCGGCCAGCTCGATGTGGCCCATCCGCTCCCGGCGCACCTTGGCGCGGGTCACCTCGACGCCGCAGCGCTCACAGATGATGCCCTTGAAGCGGACGCGCTTGTACTTGCCGCAGTAGCACTCCCAGTCCCGGGTGGGGCCGAAGATCTTCTCGCAGAAGAGGCCGTCCTTCTCGGGCTTGAGGGTGCGGTAGTTGATGGTCTCGGGCTTCTTGACCTCGCCGTGCGACCAGGTCCGGATGTCGTCCGCGGTCGCCAGGCCGATCCGCAGCTCGTCGAAGAAGTTGACGTCGAGCACTCTCGTCAATCCCTCTCAGGGTCGTGTGTCAATGGTCTGATCGGGGTCGCGGGGGCCGGCTCCCCGAGGGGGAGCCGGGACCCGTCAGACCTCTTCGACGCTGCTCGGCTCACGCCGGGACAGGTCGATGCCAAGCTCTTCGGCGGCACGGAAGACGTCCTCGTCCGTGTCGCGCATCTCGATGGACATGCCGTCCGAGGAGAGGACCTCCACGTTCAGGCACAGCGACTGCATCTCCTTGATGAGCACCTTGAAGGACTCGGGGATGCCCGGCTCGGGGATGTTCTCGCCCTTGACGATGGCCTCGTAGACCTTCACGCGGCCGGTGACGTCGTCCGACTTGATGGTGAGCAGCTCCTGCAGCGCGTAGGCGGCGCCGTACGCCTCCAGGGCCCACACCTCCATCTCGCCGAACCGCTGGCCGCCGAACTGCGCCTTACCGCCCAGCGGCTGCTGGGTGATCATCGAGTACGGGCCGGTGGACCGGGCGTGGAGCTTGTCGTCCACGAGGTGGTGCAGCTTGAGGATGTACATGTACCCGACGGAGATCGGGTCCGGGAACGGCTCGCCGGAGCGCCCGTCGAACAGCTGCGCCTTGCCGGACGGCTGCACCATGCGGTCGCCGTCGCGGTTGGGCAGGGTGTTCTGGATCAGGCCGGCCAGCTCGTCCTCGCGGGCGCCGTCGAAGACGGGCGTCGCGACGTTCGTGCCGGACTCGACCTGGTCGGCGCCGATGCCCTGCAGCCGCTCGGCCCACTCCTCGCGGATGCCGGAGACGTCCCAGCCCTGGGCGGCAAGCCAGCCCAGGTGGATCTCCAGGACCTGACCGGGGTTCATCCGGGAGGGCACACCGAGCGGGTTGAGGATGATGTCGACCGGGGTGCCGTCCGCCATGAACGGCATGTCCTCGATCGGCAGGATCTTGGCGATGACGCCCTTGTTGCCGTGCCGGCCGGCGAGCTTGTCGCCGTCGGTGATCTTGCGCTTCTGGGCCACGTAGACGCGGACGAGCTGGTTCACGCCGGGCGGCAGCTCGTCGCCCTCCTCGCGGTCGAAGACGCGGACGCCGATGACGCGGCCGGTCTCGCCGTGCGGCACCTTCAGCGACGTGTCGCGGACCTCGCGGGCCTTCTCGCCGAAGATCGCGCGCAGCAGCCGCTCCTCCGGGGTCAGCTCGGTCTCGCCCTTGGGCGTGACCTTGCCGACCAGGATGTCGCCGGCGACGACCTCGGCGCCGATGCGGATGATGCCGCGCTCGTCGAGGTCGGCGAGGACCTCCTCGGAGACGTTCGGGATGTCCCGGGTGATCTCCTCGGGGCCCAGCTTGGTGTCGCGGGCGTCGACCTCGTGCTCCTCGATGTGGATCGAGGACAGGACGTCGTCCTGCACGAGGCGCTGGCTGAGGATGATGGCGTCCTCGTAGTTGTGGCCCTCCCACGGCATGAACGCCACCAGGAGGTTCTTGCCGAGCGCCATCTCGCCCTCGTCGGTCGAGGGGCCGTCGGCGAGCACCTGGCCCTCGATGACGCGGGCGCCCTCGTCCACGAGCACCTTCTGGTTGAAGGAGGTGCCCTGGTTGGAGCGGTGGAACTTGTTGACGCGGTACGTGGTGTAGGTGCCGTCGTCGTTGGCGACGGTGACGTAGTCCGCGGAGACCTCCTGGACCACGCCGTCCTTGTCGGCCTTGATGACGTCGCCGGCGTCGACCGCGCAGCGGTACTCCATGCCGGTGCCGACGAGCGGGGCCTCGGCCCGGATCAGCGGCACGGCCTGGCGCATCATGTTGGAGCCCATGAGGGCCCGGTTGGCGTCGTCGTGCTCCAGGAACGGGATCATCGCGGTGGCGACCGACACCATCTGGCGCGGCGAGACGTCCATGTAGTCGACGTCGTCGCCGGGGATGTAGTCGACCTCGCCGCCGCGGCGGCGGACCAGGACCCGGTTCTCGGCGAAGTGCAGGTCGTTCGTCAGCGGCGCGTTGGCCTGCGCGATGACGAAGCGGTCCTCCTCGTCGGCCGTCAGGTAGTCCACGTCGTCGGTGACGACGCCGTCGACGACCTTGCGGTACGGGGTCTCGATGAAGCCGAACGCGTTGACCCGGCCGTACGAGGCGAGCGAGCCGATGAGGCCGATGTTCGGGCCTTCCGGCGTCTCGATCGGGCACATGCGGCCGTAGTGCGACGGGTGCACGTCGCGGACCTCGAAGCCGGCCCGCTCACGGGACAGACCGCCGGGGCCGAGCGCGTTGAGCCGGCGCTTGTGGGTCAGGCCCGACAGCGGGTTCGTCTGGTCCATGAACTGCGACAGCTGGCTGGTGCCGAAGAACTCCTTGATGGAGGCGACGACCGGCCGGATGTTGATCAGGGTCTGCGGCGTGATCGCCTCGACGTCCTGGGTCGTCATGCGCTCGCGCACGACGCGCTCCATGCGGGCGAGGCCCGTGCGCACCTGGTTCTGGATCAGCTCGCCGACGTTGCGGATACGGCGGTTGCCGAAGTGGTCGATGTCGTCGGTCTCGACGACGACGGCCTGGCCGTTGTCCCCGACGGTCTCGATCTCGCCGGCGTGCAGCTGCACCAGGTACTTGATCGAGGCGATGATGTCCTCGACGGTCAGCGTGCCCGAGTCGAGCGGCGCGGCGGCGCCCAGCTTCTTGTTGATCTTGTAGCGGCCGACCTTGGCGAGGTCGTAGCGCTTGGGGTTGAAGTAGAGGTTCTCCAGCAGCGTCTGCGCGGCCTCCTTGGTCGGCGGCTCGCCCGGGCGCAGCTTGCGGTAGATGTCGAGCAGCGCGTCGTCCTGCCCCTGGGTGTGGTCCTTCTCCAGGGTGGCGCGCATGGACTCGTACTCGCCGAACTCCTCAAGGATCTGCTCGTTCGTCCAGCCGAGCGCCTTGAGCAGCACGGTGACCGACTGCTTGCGCTTGCGGTCGATGCGGACGCCGACCATGTCGCGCTTGTCGATCTCCATCTCCAGCCAGGCGCCCCGGGAGGGGATGACCTTGACGGAGAAGATGTCCTTGTCGGAGGTCTTGTCGATGGAGGAGTCGAAGTAGACGCCCGGGGACCGGACGAGCTGCGAGACCACGACACGCTCGGTGCCGTTGATCACGAAGGTGCCCTTGTCGGTCATGAGCGGGAAGTCGCCCATGAAGACCGTCTGGGACTTGATCTCGCCGGTCTCGTTGTTGGTGAACTCGGCGGTGACGAAGAGCGGTGCGGCGTACGTGAAGTCGCGCTCCTTGCACTCGTCGATGGAGTTCTTCGGGGGCTCGAAGCGGTGGTCGCGGAAGGTCAGCGACATCGACCCGGAGAAGTCCTCGATCGGGGAGATCTCCTCGAAGATCTCCTCCAGGCCGGACTTCGTGGGGACGTCCTGTCCGTGGTCCAGGGCCTCCTCGACACGAGCCTTCCACGCGTCGTTGCCGAGCAGCCAGTCAAAGCTCTCGGTCTGGAGCGCAAGAAGGTTCGGAACCTCGAGGGGCTCCTTGATCTTCGCGAAAGAGATGCGCAGCGGGGCGGTGCTGGCGCCGTTGTTCGTACTAGCGGTCGAGGCGGTGCGCGAGGCGGCCAAGAGGGGTCCTTCCGAGGGCTCGGACTCACTACGCGCGTACCGGTCCCAAAACCCACACGGGAGAAGAGACGCCCAGGTCAAAGCGTGTCTCTCAAGATCGTACGAGCTCTGGACAGACCCCTGGTGACGGGCAGGGGGCAGTTAACAGGCAGCGCAAAGGGTCAGTGTAGCGACTCGCCACACTGATGTCCAGCGGAGGCTGGAGACCAGCAAATCTTCGATCTCTCCCTGCCTGGGGAGCGCCCGCCTCGCGTGGGGCCTCCCCTGAAGTTATGCCGAGTACCGGATGCCTTCGCGCTTGAAGCCATTCCCACTCCGTCACCGATCCATGCCTCGGAGTACGGACCGATGTGACGACCTGAGAATCGCGCGCCGCTGGCCGTTCGTCAAGGCCCCCCTGCCCCAGGGAGATCATGTCGGCGCGCTCCGGCCGGTGAAGATCACCATACCCGCCGGCGCCCGCGGGGCAAGCCCTCCGGGCGGACGGCCCGGCAACGCAGCGAGGGCGACCACCCGTTTGGGTGATCGCCCTCGGCAGCAGCCGTCAGACCCGGCGGACGGGGCTCAGCGCGCCCCGGCCGGCCGGGGCGGGGTCACTTGACCTCGACGGAGGCGCCGGCGCCCTCAAGGGACTCCTTGGCCTTGTCCGCGGCCTCCTTGTTGACCTTCTCCAGAACCGCCTTCGGCGTGCCGTCGACCAGCTCCTTGGCCTCCTTCAGGCCGAGCGAGGTCAGCTCGCGCACGACCTTGATGACCTGGATCTTCTTGTCGCCGGCACCGGTGAGGACGACGTCGAACTCGTCCTTCTCCGGCTCGGCGTCGGCCGGGGCGCCCGGGGCGCCCGGACCGGCGGCGACGACGGCGGCCGGGGCGGCGGCCTCGACGTCGAACTTCTCCTCGAACTTCTTGACGAAATCGGACAGCTCGATGAGGGTCATCTCCTCGAACTGCGCGAGCAGGTCTTCCTGGCTGAGCTTCGCCATGGTGGCGGTCCTTCCACTAAGTCGGCTGGTGCCGGTTGTGCTGATGCATGAAGCGGCGGGCGTTCGCGGCCCGCTGAGCCACGGCTACTCCGCGGCGTCGGCGGGAGCCGGCGTACCGGCACCGCCCTGCTCGACCTTGTCGCGCAGCGCGTCCGCGGTGCGGACGAACTTCGACAGCGGGGCCTGGAAGGTCGCCGCGGCCTTCGCCATGGACGCCTTCATGCCACCGGCCAGCTTGGCGAGCAGCACCTCGCGGGACTCAAGGTCCGCGAGCTGGTTGATCTCCGCGGCGCTCACGGTCCTGCCGTCGAGGACGCCGCCCTTGATCACGAGCGCGGGGTTGGTCTTGGCGAAGTCACGCAGCCCCTTGGCCGCCTCGACCGGGTCACCGGTCACGAAGGCCACCGCGGTCGAGCCCTGGAGGTGCTCGTCCAGTTCGTCGAGCCCCGCCTCCTTCGCCGCGATCTTGGTCAGCGTGTTCTTCACCACTCGGTACTGCGCGTTCTCGCCGAGAGAACGGCGCAGCTCCTTCAGCTGCGCCACGCTCAGTCCGGTGTACGCGGTCACGACGGCCGCGTGGGAGTTACGGAGCTTGCCCGTGATCTCCTTGACGGCATCGACCTTGTCCGGCGTCGCCATGAGCCTCAGCCTCCTTCCGGGTGATGGGACCGCCCTTCGGATGCACGAGGCCCTCGCACACGACAAACGCCCCGGCGCAGGCGCGCGGGGCGTGACTCGACCGTACGGGCACGGGGCCCGGCGGGAGGGTCTTCCTCGTCACCTGCGCGGGCCGTCCGCGGCGTACGCGGAACCTTCGGCCACCGCACCCCCTTGCGGGTGCACGGCGACGGCCAGCGGTCTTTGGCTACGAAGAGGAAGGATACGGCCCAGGCCGTCCCACGGGCAAATCGCCCCGGGACGGCCCGGTCGCACGGACGTACGCGACGCGGACTCCGGCGCTACGCGCCGCTCCCGGGGCTCTCGACGGCCTCGGGGGTGGCTTCGACGTCCTCCATCATGCCGCTCATGTCCAGCGTCTCGGACGCCGGCGGGGCCTTCACCGTGACGGGCTCGTTGTAGCTGAGGAAGGTCATGGTGGTGTCCAGCGGCCCCTCCTTCGTGTCGGCCCGCATGCGGAACTGCTTGGTGTGGTCGTCGCCGTCGATCCACATGTCCATGGTCAACTCGTCGACGCCCTGCTCCGCCATCTCGTCGATCTTCTCGCCGCGCCTCTTCTTCGTCTCCGCGTCCTCGTCCTTCAGGTCCGCGCGGAGGTCGTCGAGGGTGACCGTGCCGGTGTAGTGGGTGGTGTCCACCCCGTCGACCTTCTCCTCGCCGACCCTCTCCAGGTCCTCGGCCGCCGTCATCATCTGGGCGTCCTCGGTGGGGTTCTCGTCCGCCTGCTCCAGCTCCAGCAGCGGGCTCTCGCCGCCGTTAGCCTCCGCCTCGGACATGCCGATCTTGAGCCAGGTCTTGCCGTCCATCTCGGCGGCGGCCTCTTCGCCGGCGTTCATGTACATCGCGTCGTCGACGAGGCGTATCTCCACCACACCGCTCTCGTCGGGGGACGCCCCGTCCACCGTCATCTTCATCTGCATGGCGGGCGGGTCCATGCTGATCGCCCCGGTGCCCTCCATGGTGCCCTCGCCGGGGGCCTCGCCGGTCATCCGGTACTCGACGGAGGTCAGCTCCTCCGCGTTGTCCGTGGCCTTGCGGACGGCGGCGGCGGGCGTGACGTCGACCGGCTGACCGGCGTTCCCGCCCTTCTCGCCGGCCGCCTTGCCGTCTCCCCCGTCGTCGTCGGAGCAGGCCGTGAAGGCGGTCAGGGCGAGGGCTGCCGCGCCGAGCGCGGCGCCGCCCCGTACGAACGTCGAACGCATCGTCATCCTTTCCCTCCGGGCGCACGTGCCCCGGCATATGGAACGGCACACGCTAGTGCCTCCGGCGGACGCGGCGACGGCCGGGCCGGGACACCGCTGACCGCGCCGGAGACGCTGAGCGGGTCGGGCAACTGCTACTGGATCTGGGTGAAGTCGATGCTCTCCGCCGCCGCGGGCTCCTCGACCTCGACCTCGGTGCCGTAGTCCGAGTAGTAGACGGTGGAGCTGAACTCGCCGCCCGTCATCTCCCCGGCCTCCTCACGCTTGATCATCAGGTCGTTCTCGTCCACCCAGATGTCGACGGTCTGCGTGGTGACGCCGGACGCCTCCAGCTGGTCCTCCAGGTCCGACAGCTCCTGCTCGCTCATCGTCTTGGAGGACGCGCGGGCCAGTTCGGCGACGTCCACGGTGCCGGAGTAGTGCGTGGTCTGGACGCCGCGCACCTCCTCCTGGCCGACCTCCTCGACGTCCTCGGAGGCCAGCAGCAGCTTCACGGCCTGGCCCGGGGTGCTGTTCTGCATCTGGTCCTTCATGTACTCCCCGGAGGGGCCCATGAGCCGCGCCATCTCGTCGTAGTCGTAGCGGATCCAGTTCTTGCCCGGGTACTGGGTCTGGAACGCGCCTTCGACGCCGGCGTAGTAGGCGTCCGGCAGGTAGCGGGCCTCCAGCGTGCCGTCGTCGTCCATCAGCTTGATCGAGGAGGCCATCTGGCCGTCGGTGTACTTGACGGTGGCGGTGCCGACCGCGCCGTCCGCCCAGTTGAGTTCGCCCTCGTTCTCCGTGGTCATCGCGTCGCCCATGACCATGGTGCTCTCGAACTTCGACGACTCCGCGCCCGCGGTCTTCTCGTCGATCGCCTGCAGCGCGGCCAGCGCGCCGCGTACGGCCCCGTTGCCGCCGCTGCCGCCCTCGGTGCCGCTGCCGCCGTCAGTGCTGGTGCCGCCGGTGCCGGAACCGCCGTCACCGTTGCCGGAGTCGCTCCCGCAGGCCGCCGCGAATGCGAGCAGCAGCGCCGCTCCCAGCGAGACACCTGCGCGCTTCACGGTCGTGTGCATGGGAATCCCCGCCCCCTCGTGGTCAGTCGTTCGCCGGGCAGGTGTTCTGCCCGTACGGCCAGTGAACACGAGAAACGGGCCGGACCCGGTTCCCTATGGGCGTTCCGGATCCGACCCGTTGCCTGGTCGTGACAGTCGAAGCGATTCTGTCGAACAGCGGCGCCCGGCCGGCACCGTCAACTGCCGCCCGCCGGCTGCCGATCGCGGCTCAGACCGCGGGCTCCTCCGACATCAGGTTCCGCACCCGCGCGGGGTCCACCGGGACGCCGGGGCCCATCGTCGTGGTGATGGTGGTCTTCTTGATGTAACGGCCCTTGGCGGCGGACGGCTTGAGCCGCAGCACCTCCTCCAGCGCCGCGCTGTAGTTCTCCACCAGCTGCCGCTCGTCGAACGACGTCTTGCCGATGATGAAGTGCAGGTTGGAGTGCTTGTCGGTGCGGAACTCGATCTTGCCGCCCTTGATCTCGGTGACGGCCTTCGCCACGTCGGGCGTGACCGTGCCGGTCTTCGGGTTCGGCATCAGACCGCGCGGGCCGAGGACCCGGCCGAGGCGGCCGACCTTGCCCATGAGGTCCGGGGTGGCGACGACCGCGTCGAAGTCGAGGCGGCCCTTCTGCACCTCCTCGATCAGCTCGTCGGCGCCGACGATGTCGGCGCCCGCGGCCTCCGCGGCCGCTGCACGGTCACCGGTCGCGAAGACCAGGACCCGGGCGGTCTTGCCGGTGCCGTGCGGGAGGTTCACGGTGCCGCGGACCATCTGGTCGGCCTTGCGCGGGTCGATGCCCAGGCGCATGGCGACCTCGACGGTGCCGTCGAACTTCGTCGTGGACGTCTCCTTGGCGAGGCGGACGGCCTCAAGGGGTGCGTACTGCCGCGTGCGGTCGACCTTGGCGTCGTTGCCGCGGAGTGCCTTGCTGCGCTTCACTGCTGCTCCTGAGTGTCGGTACGGAGTCGTGGTCCGGGCCGGCGCATGGCCCTGCCACAGGGTGGTGCGGGTGCCGCTGGCCCCCGGGGGGCGCTCAGCCCTCGACCGTGACGCCCATGGAGCGGGCGGTGCCGGCGATGATCTTCTCGGCGGCGTCCAGGTCGTTGGCGTTGAGGTCGGCCATCTTGGTGGTGGCGATCTCGCGGACCTGGTCGCGGGTGATCTTCGCGACCTTGGTCTTGTGCGGCTCGCCGGAGCCCTTCTCCACGCCCGCGGCCTTGAGGATCATCTTCGCGGCCGGCGGCGTCTTGGTGATGAAGGTGAACGAACGGTCCTCGTAGACCGTGATCTCCACCGGGATCACCCAGCCGCGCTGCGACTCGGTGGCGGCGTTGTAGGCCTTGCAGAACTCCATGATGTTCACGCCGTGCTGGCCCAGCGCGGGGCCGACCGGCGGGGCCGGGTTCGCGGCACCGGCCTGGATCTGGAGCTTGATCAGCCCCGTGACCTTCTTCTTCTTGGGAGGCATGTCTCTCCGGGTCCTTGAATGAGAGGTTTGCGCCTCGATCCGGCGATCCGGCCGACCGTCCGGACGGAGGCATACCGCACCACGATAGCCGTATCGGGTGCGGGTCCTGAAACCGAGCAGGTCAGAGCGGCTGCAAAGCCGTCTGACCTGGTCGGAAGCGTACGAGGCGGGAGGTGCGCCCTCAGTCGTTCTTCTGGATCTGGTCGAAGCTCAGCTCGACCGGGGTCTCCCGGCCGAAGATCTCCACCAGGCCCTTGACCTTCTTCGAGTCGGCGTTGATCTCGTTGATGGTCGCCTGCAGCGTCGCGAACGGGCCGTCGGTGACGGTGACCGAGTCGCCCACGGCGAAGTCGAGCACCTGCACCTCGACCTTGCGGGACGGCGTCGGCTTGCCCTCGGCCTCCGCGGCCTCGCGGGCGGCCTTCTCCTCGGCCTCCGGGGCGAGCATGCGGACGATCTCGTCGAGCGTCAGCGGGTACGGGTCGTAGGCGTTGCCGACGAAGCCGGTGACGCCGGGGGTGTTGCGCACGACGCCCCACGACTCGTTCGTCAGGTCCATCCGCACCAGGACGTAGCCCGGGAGCTTGTTCTGCCGGACGTTCCTGCGCTCGCCGTTCTTGATCTGGACGACCTCTTCCTCGGGCACCTCGGCCTGGTAGATGAAGTCCTCGACGTTCAGGGAGACCGCGCGCTGTTCGAGGTTGGCCTTGACCCGCTTCTCGTAGCCCGCATAGGTGTGGATCACGTACCACTCGCCGGGCAGGCCGCGCAGGTCCTGGCGGAGCGCCTCGACGGGGTCGACAGCCTCGCCGGCGTCGCCGTCCTCGGCCTCGTCGGGCTGCTCGTCCCCGGCGGCCTCGTCGTCCGCCGCCGCCTCGGCGTCCTCGGCGGACTCGGCGTCCGCCGCGACCTCGTCGGCGGCGTCCGCCGCGTCCTCAAGCCCGGTCTCCGCGGCCGCCCCGGCCTCCTCCACCTGCTCGGCAGGGGCACCCGCGGCAGGCTCTGCCTGCGCAGCGCCGGCAACCTCATCGGTCGCGACTGCGTCGTTCAGGTTCGGGTCAGACACGGTAGCTGCTTCTTCCTGGCTCAAATGGGGATGTGCACATGCAGTCGCCTACCTTACGTACCTTACGTGGCGGCGTACGCGAATCGGTCAGGCGAAGACAAAGTCCATGAGTTCGGTGAACCCGAAGTCGATCACCGTCACGATGCCGATCATGACCACCACGAAGATGATCACGACGGTCGTGTACGTGGTGAGCTGGTTCCGCGTCGGCCAGACGACCTTACGCAGCTCCGCGACGATCTGGCGGTAGAAGAGCGCCAGGCGGGCGAACGGGCCCTTCCGGCCGCGCTTGCCGCCGCGGCGAGCGGGTCGCGCGTCGCCTTCGGGGCGGTCAGGCGTCGCGGTGGGAGCTTCCGTCACTCGTCCTCACCTGGATCCCGGTTCGTTGGCCTGCCGCGCCCGGTGGAGCCGCACGGCGATACTGCTGTGAACTGCGTACGCACCCCCTGAGGAGATGCGCGTAGCAGGGCCGGAGGGACTTGAACCCCCAACCGCTGGTTTTGGAGACCAGTGCTCTTCCAATTGAGCTACGACCCTTTGTGTCATCCCAACCTAACGCATTCCCGCAGCGACTACACGAGCGCGTGCAGGATCTGCGCCGGGGCTGGCACGGTGCATGAGTGTACGGGTTTCACGCCCCGCCGTCGAACGAGTACGCCGCGCGCCCCGCGTACGGGCCGTGCAACCCGTGTGCCGCGCCCTCCGCCCGTCTGGAACGATGGGCGCCATGACCGCTGCAAACCCCGCACCCCAGTCCCCGACCGAACGCCGGGTGTCGGCCCGGGTCGGCGCCATCTCGGAGTCAGCGACGCTCGCCGTGGACGCCAAGGCCAAGGCCCTCAAGGCAGCCGGCCGCCCGGTGATCGGCTTCGGCGCCGGCGAGCCCGACTTCCCGACGCCCGACTACGTCGTCGAGGCCGCGATCGCAGCGTGCACCAACCCGACGTACCACCGCTACACGCCGGCCGGCGGGCTGCCCGAGCTGAAGGCCGCCATCGCCGCGAAGACCGCGCGCGACTCGGGCTACGAGGTGGAGCCGGCCCAGGTGCTCGTCACCAACGGCGGCAAGCAGGCGATCTACGAGTCGTTCGCCGCCCTGCTCGACCCGGGCGACGAGGTCATCGTCCCCACGCCGTACTGGACCACCTACCCCGAGTCGATCCGGCTGGCCGGCGGTGTGCCCGTCGACGTCGTCGCCGACGAGACCACCGGCTACCGGGTGTCCGTCGAGCAGCTGGAGGCCGCACGCACCCCGCGCACGAAGGTGCTGCTGTTCGTCTCCCCGTCCAACCCGACCGGCGCGGTCTACCCCCGCGAGCAGGTCGAGGCGATCGGCCGCTGGGCCGCCGAGCACGGGCTGTGGGTGCTGACGGACGAGATCTACGAGCACCTGGTGTACGGCACCGCCGAGTTCCACTCGCTGCCGGTGGTCGTGCCGGAGCTGCGCGACAAGTGCGTCGTGGTCAACGGCGTGGCGAAGACCTACGCGATGACCGGCTGGCGGGTCGGCTGGGTCGTCGGCCCGAAGGACCTGGTCAAGGCGGCGACGAACCTGCAGTCGCACGCCACGTCGAACGTCTCCAACGTCGCGCAGGCCGCCGCGCTGGCGGCCGTCTCCGGCGACCTGGACGCGGTGGCGAAGATGCGCGAGGCGTTCGACCGGCGGCGCCGGACGATCGTGCGGATGCTGAACGAGATCGACGGCGTGGAGTGCCCGGAGCCGGAGGGGGCGTTCTACGCGTACCCGTCGGTGAAGGGGCTTCTCGGTAAGGAGATCCGCGGGCGGCGGCCGGCGGACTCGGTGGCGCTGGCCGAGGTGATCCTGGAGGAGGCCGAGGTGGCCGTGGTGCCGGGCGAGGCGTTCGGGACGCCGGGGTATCTGCGGCTGTCGTACGCGCTGGGGGACGAGGACCTGGTCGAGGGCGTCTCGCGGATGCAGAAGCTGCTGGCGGAGGCGCGGTAGCGGTACGGGGTCCCGTCGGCGGGCTTGCCCGGACAGCCGTCCGGGCAAGCCCTCGTACGTAGGTGCCGGTGTCGCCCGGGCCCGCCGATACGGCAAGATCTCTCCATGGAGCACGAGCACCGCCCCGCCCCCCGAGACGTCCGCCGCCTGCCCAAGGCGCACCTGCACCTGCACTTCACCGGCTCCATGCGCTCCGGCACGCTGATCGAGCTGGCCGCCAAGTACGGCGTCCACCTGCCCGAGGCGCTGAGCGGCGGCGAGCCGCCCAGGCTGCGCGCGACCGACGAGCGCGGCTGGTTCCGCTTCCAGCGCCTGTACGACCTCGCCCGCTCCTGCCTGCGCTCGCCCGAGGACATCCAGCGGCTGGTGCGCGAGGCGGCCGAGGAGGACCTCGCGGACGGCTCGGGGTGGCTGGAGATCCAGGTCGACCCCACCTCGTACGCGCCGCGCCTGGGCGGGCTGATCCCGGCGCTGGAGATCATCCTCGACGCGGTGGAGACCACCGCCCGGGACACCGGCCTCGGGATGCGCGTGCTGGTCGCCGCCAACCGTATGAAGCACCCGCTCGACGCCCGCACCCTCGCCCGCCTCGCCGTGCGCTACGCCGGCCGCGGCGTCGTCGGCTTCGGTCTCTCCAACGACGAGCGCCGCGGCTTCGCCCGCGACTTCGACCGCGCCTTCGCCATCGCCCGGGGCGGCGGCCTGCTGGCCGCCCCGCACGGCGGCGAGCTGGCCGGGCCGGCGAGCGTCCGGGACTGCCTGGACGACCTGGACGCGCGCCGCATCGGGCACGGCATCCGCGCCGCCGAGGACCCGCGGCTGCTCGCGCGGCTGGCGGCGGCGGGGGTGACCTGCGAGGTGTGCCCGTCGTCGAACGTCGCGTTGGGGGTGTACGAGCGGCCGGACGACGTGCCGCTGCGGGCGCTGTGGGACGCGGGGGTGCCGATGGCGCTGGGCGCGGACGACCCGCTGCTGTTCGGGTCGCGGCTGGCGGCGCAGTACGAGCTGACGCGCACGTACCACGGGTTCACGGACGAGGAGCTGGCCGAGCTGGCCCGGCAGTCGGTACGGGCGTCGGTGGCGCCGGACGACGTGCGGCGGCGGCTGCTGGCGGGCGTGGACGACTGGCTGGCGGGGACGCCGGCCGGCGGCGGAGACCGTCAGGCGGAGGGGGGCGGGGGCGCCGCGGGCGGCGGGGAGCCTGCCGGGAGCGGGGAGACCGCGGGCGGCGGGGAGACCGCGGCCCAGACCGTACGGGACACCGTCGCGGCGAAGTCGTCCGCCGGCTGAACCGCCGCCGGGCCGCCGAACGCCACGAAGAACGCCCGCTGGAAGCACGCGCCCAGCAGCAGCACCGCCGCGGCCCGGGGATCCGCGTCGGCCCGGATGCGGCCGTGCCGCCGCTCCCGCACCAGGTAGTCCGCGAGCGCGTCACCCGCCTCGTACGGCCCCTTGCGCCCGACCGCGGCGAGCCCTTCGGCGAACCGCGTCAGCAGCCCCGGCTCGACCAGCAGCGCGCCCACCATGGGCAGCATCTCCTCGTAGAAGTCCGCGGCCTTCCGGGCGACGGCCCGCAGGCACTCCTCGACGCTGCGCTCGCCCGGGTCGTCGGCCAGCTCGGTGAGCAGCGCGCCGAGGCGCGGCAGCCGTTCGAAGAGGACGCGGAGGAAGATCTCCTCCTTGTTGACGAAGTGCTTGTAGAGCAGCGCCTCGGAGCAGCCCGCCTCGCGCGCGATCTCCTTGGTGGTCGCGTGCACGAACCCGGCGGTGCGCACGAGGCGCTCTGCGGCGTCCACGATGCGCTCCGGGGCCGGTCTTGACGGCGGGGTGGGCATTCGCTCACCCTAGCAGTGAGTGGGTGCCCACTCACGGGGAGGGACACGATGAAGCTCACGGTCTTCGGCGCGTCCGGTGGCACCGGGCGGGAGGTGGTCCGGCAGGCGCTGGCCGCCGGGCACGAGGTCACGGCGGTGGTGCGCAAGGGCACGCACCCGCCGGACCGGCGGCCGCCGGGCGGGGCGGACGCGGGCGTCGGCGCGGGTGTCGGCGCCGGTGCGGGTGCGGGTGCGGGTGCCAGAGTCGGCGCCGAGGCCGGCGCCGGGACCGGCGCGGCGGGCGGGAAGGGCCGCGGGAGCGAGCACGGCGCGAAGAGCGCCGCGGGCGGCGAGCGGTGGGGGACGGCCGAGGACGGGCGCGGGCGGTTAGCGCTGGCGACCGTCGCGGACGTGACGGACCCCCTCGCCCTCGGCCCCGTCGTCCGGGGCCGCGACGCGCTGCTGTTCTGCCCCGGCCTGTCGAGCAGCGCCCGCCCCCCGGGCCGCCTCGGCGCGGCGGCGCACGCGCTGGTACGCGCCGCGCGGGCGGCGGGCGTACGGCGGCTGCTCGTCGTCAGCACGGCGCCGGTCGGGCCGCTGCCGCCGGACGAGGGGGTGCTGGGGCGGGCGGTGTCGCCGGTGCTGCGGACGGTGTTCAAGGACGTGTACGCGGAGGCCGCCGCCATGGAGTCGGAGCTGGCGCACAGCGGGCTGGACTGGACGGTGCTGCGCCCGGGCAAGCTGACGAACCGGCGCGGCAAGGGGCGCTACCGGCGCCGCGTCGGCGGCAACGTCCCCGGCACCGGCACCCTGGCCCGCGCGGACCTGGCCCGCGCGGTGCTCGACCTGCTCGACGACCCGGCGGTGCGGGGGCAGACGGTGGGGCTGGGGTCGGCCCGGGGGTGAGGGTGCGCACCGTACGCACCGCGGGAGTCCGCGCTTACGGCGTCACAGGCTCACGCCGACCGTCACCGGCTCGTTGACCAGCGTGACGCCGAACGCGTCCCGCACCCCGTCGCGCACCTCGCGGGCGAGCGCGAGCAGGTCCGCCGTGGTCGCCGAGCCGCGGTTCGTCAGGGCCAGGGTGTGCTTGCTGGAGATGCGCGCCGGGCCCGTGCCGTAGCCGCGGGTGAAGCCGGCGCGGTCGATGAGCCACGCCGCCGACGTCTTCGTCAGCCCCTCCCCCGCCGGGAACGCCGGCGGGTGCACGTCCGGGCCGAGGCGGCGGGCGACGCGGGCGCGGAAGGCGGTGTAGGCCGGCTCGTCGAGGACGGGGTTGGTGAAGAACGAGCCGGCCGACCACGTGTCGTGGTCCTCCGGGTCGAGCACCATGCCCTTGCCGGCGCGCAGCTTCAGCACGACGTCGCGCGCCTGGGCGGCCGGCACCCGCTCGCCGGTCGCGACGCCGAGCATGCGCGCCGTCTCCGCGTACCGGAGGGGCGCGGACAGCCCGCCCGCGTCGGTGAGGCGGAAGCGGACGCGCAGGACGACGAAGCGGCCGGGGTCGGCCTTGAAGCGGCTGTGCCGGTACGAGAAGCCGCAGTCGGCGCCGGGGACGGTGACGGTCTCGCCGGCGGTGCGGTCGTACGCGACGACCTCGGTGATCGTCTCCGCGACCTCCTGCCCGTACGCGCCGACGTTCTGGATCGGCGTCGCGCCGGCCGAGCCGGGGATGCCGGCGAGGCACTCGACGCCGGCGAGGCCGGCGTCGACGGTGCGGGTGACGGCGTCGGACCAGTTCTCGCCGGCGGCCAGTTCGAGGGTGGTGCCGTCGAGGGTGAAGCCGGTGGTGGCGATGCGCAGGGCGGTGCCGGGGAAGCCGGCGTCGGCGACGACGAGGTTGCTGCCGCCGCCGACGATCAGCAGCGGGGTCCCGGCGGCGTCGGCCGCGCGCACGGCGTCGACCACCTCGGCGTCGGTGGTGGCGGTGACGAGCCGGGCGGCCGGTCCGCCGAGGCGGAAGGTGGTCAGCGGGGCGAGCGGGGCGTTGTGGCGTACCTGCACGGGGCCAAGGTTACGGGCCGCGCCCGCAGGGCAGCGCGCACGTGCCCGTACCGCCCCGCCCGGGCGGCTACGCGCCCCGCCGCGGCGCCCGGTGCCGCCCGCGGCCGGCGGCGACGGCCCGTACCGTCAGGAACACCACCACCGCCAGGGCCACGACCCCCAGCACCACCTTCGAGTACACGCCGACGAGGTCGCTGATCTCGTGCCAGCGCGAGCCAAGCCCGTACCCCGCGAGCACGAACACCGTGTTCCACAGGGCGCTGCCCGCGGCCGTGAGGCCCAGGAAGACCGGCACCGGCATCCGTTCGACGCCCGCGGGCACGGATATGAGGCTGCGGAAGATCGGGATCATGCGGCCGAAGAACACCGCCTTCGTGCCGTGCCGGGCGAACCACGCCTCCGTGCGCTCGATGTCGCGCACCTTCAGCAGCGGCAGCCGCGCCGCCAGCGCGACCGTCCGGTCGCGGCCGAGGAGCGCCCCGACCCAGTACAGCGCGAGGGCGCCCACGACGGAGCCGAGGGTGGTCCAGACGAGGACCGCGGCCAGGTTCAGCCCGCCCTGGTTCGCCGTGAAGCCCGCGAGGGGGAGGATGACCTCGCTGGGCAGCGGCGGGAACAGGTTCTCCAGGGCGATGGCCAGTCCGGCCCCGGGTGCCCCGAGATCCTCCATGAGGCCGGCGGCCCACCCCGCGACGCCACCGCTGGGCGCTTCTCCCGCAGCGATTCCGATCATGCCGATGACGGTACGGGGCCGGTGTGACAACCGGAATCCGGGGTCCCATCCGAGTCCGTACGGAAAACCGCACCCCGGGCCTGTGCCCGGCCGCACGCCCCGGCTCCCGCCGGCGCGCGAGCGGGCGCCAGACCCCACCCGCACCCTGCGGAAAGCCGCAGTGCGCCCCTCCCCCGCCCGCGGTTAGCGTGACCGCATCATGCGTCCGATCCTGCTCCGCCGCCTGCGTACCGCGGCCGGGGTCCTCACCGGCGGCCTCACCGCCCTCGTCGAGCTGCCCCTCGTCGCGCTGTGCGGCCTGTGGCTCCTCGCCACCTGGCCCTGGCCCCGGCAGGCCCCCGGCGGCGGCGCCCGGCGCGCGACCCGCCCCCCGTACGCGGCCGCCGCCCGCCTCGCCGCCGTCGAGCGCACGCGCATGACGTACTTCTACGGCAGCGAACTCGCCCCGCCCCCCGTCGGCCCGCGCTCGCTGCGGTACCTCGCCCTCCGCTGGGCCGTCGGCGTCCTCGGCGGCCTCGTGCTCCTCTCCGCCCTCGTCGGCGCGTTCTACGGCTCGACGCTCGTCTGGATCTGGGTCGTCGCGGACGGCGCCGATCCGCTGGTGCTCGTCTCCTCCGCCCTCGCCGGCCTCTTCCTCCTCTTCCTCAGCGTCCAGGGCGTCGACGGCGTGGCCGCGCTCGACAACCACCTCGCCCACCGTTTCCTCGGCCCCAGCGCCGCCGACCTCCTCCAGCGCCGCATCGGCGAGCTGTCCGCCACCCGCGCCGGCGTCGTCGCCGCCGTGCACGACGAGCGCCGCCGCATCGAACGCGACCTCCACGACGGCGTGCAGCAGCGCCTCGTCGTCCTCGGCATGCTCCTCGGCCGCGCCCGCCGCACCGCGGCGGCCGACCCGGCGAAGTCGGAGGAGCTGCTCCGGCAGGCCCACGAGCAGGCGCAGCTGACGCTCACCGACCTGCGCGAGGTCGCCTGGCGCGTCTACCCGGCGGCACTGGACGACGCGGGGCTGCGGGAGGCGCTGGAGGCCCTGGCGGAGCGCGCGGAGCTGCCCGTACGCATCGACTACGCGCTCGCCGAGCCGCTGCCGGAGGCGGTCCGTACGGTCGCGTACTTCACGGTCTCCGAAGCCGTCACGAACGCGATCAAGCACTCGTCCGCCACGCTGGTGACCGTACGGCTGACGCGGGATGCGACGATGGCGCGCGTGAGCATCGAGGACGACGGCACGGGCGGCGCGAACCCGGCGGGCGGCGGCCTGCTGGGCCTCGCCCGCCGCGTCGCCGCCCTCGACGGCCGGCTCACCGTCTCCAGCCCGCCCGGCGGGCCCACCGCCGTCACCGCGGAGCTGCCGTGCGCGTAGTGCTGGCCGACGACTCGACGCTGCTCCGCGAGGGCCTGGCCCGCCTCCTCGCCGACGAGGGCCACACCGTCACCGCCGCCGTCGGCGACGCCCCGGCCCTCGTCGCCGCGGTCGCCGCCGGCCCCCCGGACGTCGCGGTCGTCGACGTCCGCATGCCGCCGGGCCACTCCGACGACGGGCTGCGCGCGGCGCTGGAGATCCGCGAACGGTGGCCGGAGACGGGGGTGCTGGTGCTGTCGCAGTACGTGGAGCGGCGCTACGCCGCGGAGCTGGTCACCGGCAGCACGGGCGGCGTCGGCTACCTGCTGAAGGACCGCGTCGTCCAGGTCGACGAGTTCCTCGACGCCCTGGACCGGGTGGCGGCGGGCGGCACGGCCCTCGACCCGGAGGTCGTCCGCCGCCTCCTGGCCCACAGCACCCGCGCGGACCCACTGGACCGCCTGACCGCCCGCGAACGCGAGGTCCTGGACCGCATGGCGCAGGGCCACACCAACGCGGCGATCGCGGCGCGGCTGCACGTGTCGCAGAGCGCGGTGGAGAAGCACGTGAACGCCATCTTCGACAAGCTCGACCTGGCCGGCACGGAGGGCTACAGCCGCCGGGTCCTGGCGATCCTGCGCTACCTGGACCCGTAGCCCCGGTGGCTTCGCCGCCCACGCGGCGTACCCTTCGCCCCGTGAGGCTACGCTTCCAGACGCGGCGGTCCGACTCGCCGTGGGTCGACACCGTGTGGACCTGTACGAGCGAACAGGTCACGACGATGACGTCCGTCGCAGCGGTGCGCTGGGGCCTGGTGTTCTGGAAGCGGGACGGCCGGGCGTACGCGAGCGTCACTGGCCCCGAGCCGCGGACCGGCACGGCGCCGGTGCCGGAGGGCGCGACCTTCACGGGCATCGAGTTCGCCGTGGGCACCGCGTTGCGAACCGTCCCCCCGCCGGTGCTGGTCGGCGGGGGCGTCGAACTCCCCGACACCACGCGCCGGACGTTCCGGCTGGACGGCACGTCGTGGGAGACGCCCGGCCCCGACGACGCCGAGGCGCTGGTCGAGCGGCTCGTGCGGGCCGGGACCGTGGTCCGCGACCCGCTCGTCGCCGAGGTGCTGCGGGGCCACCGCCCGGCCGTGTCCGCACGCACCGTCGAACGCCGCTTCCGCGCCGCGACCGGGCTCACCCGGGGCGCCGTCCGGCAGATCGAGCGGGCCCGCGGGGCGGCGGAGCTGCTCGCTGCCGGCTCGTCGGCCGGCTCCGTCGTCGCCCGCTTCGGCTACTTCGACGAACCGCACCTGGCCCGGGCGCTGCGCGCGTACGTCGGACGCACCGCCGGGCAGCTGCGCGCGGGCGGGGGCGGGGCGATCGCCCTCGACCTGGATCAGCGCCTGACGTCGTAGACGAGCTTCATGATCCCGTTCGAGTAGCTCTCCGACTCCCGCAGCGTGAGCATCTGCTTGTCGCGGTCGGCCCGGCCGAACACGCCCTTCCCGGCGCCGAGCAGCACGGGGAACACGAGCAGGTGGTACCGGTCGATCAGACCCGCGTCCGCCAGCCGCCGCGCCAGCTCCGCACTCCCGTGGATGAAGATCGAGCCGCCCTCTCCCTCCTTGAGCGCGGCGACGTCCTCGGTCGAGCGCAGCACGGTCGTGGGCCCCCACCCGCCGACGAGGGCGTCCTCGGACAGCGTGGCCGACACCACGTACTTGGGCAGGTCCTTGTAAGCGGCGTGGTCCTCCGACCCGGGCCAGACCGGCGCGAACGCCTCGTAGCTGCGGCGGCCGAACATCAGCGCCGTCGTGTCGGCCAGTTCCTCGCTCTTCAGCGACCAGGCCTCGGGGACGAACTCCAGGTCCTCGACCACCCAGCCGCCGCTGCGGTGCCCCTCCCCCGGCCCGCCCCCGGGCGAGTCCACGACGCCGTCGAGCGACATGAAACCGGTGTAGACCAGGTCACGCATGGTGTTGTCCCCTCATGATCGAGCACGTTGCCCGGCTCACGCTAGATCCCGTACGCGGCGGCCGTCTTGGACGAAACCGACAGCGGGACCGTCAGGGGACCACCCGACTCCGGCGGCCGAACGCGGCCTGCTGCGGCGATCCCGCGATTCACGCCCTGTGCAGGGGGGCGCGCATCATGGCGGCGAAGACCGGGGAGTCGGGGAAGGGTTGTTGTTCGCCGATCTTCTCGTAGCCCCACCGTTCGTACAGGGCCTGGACCTTGCCGCCGCCGGCTTTCGGGTTGACCAGTAGCGTGACGCGCTGCTCGGTGCGGGGGGCGAGGAGGTGTTCGTGGAGGGCATGCGCGGTGCCGGTGCCGCGCCAGGGCTTGCGGACGACGATCTCGTTCAGCGCGAGGGTGCGGTGGCCGTCCTCGGTGGTGTAGCCGTCCGGCAGTGGGGTGGTCATGGCCGTCCACCATCGGGTGCTTGGGCCGAGTGGGACGCCGTACGCAAAGCCGACCGGGGTGTCGTCTTCATAGCCGACTACCGCCTCCCAGCCGGGGGCTGATGAGTGGCCCGAGAGGCGTTCGTTGAAGCGTTCGCGGGAGTAGAACGGTCCGGTCAGGCCGAGGTCGCCGGCCCGGACTTCGATGTGAATGTTGCAGATCGTCTGGCGTACGTCCTCGATGCAGCTCTGGTCGTAGCGCTGGAATTCGACGGTCACGGGCCTGTGCTCTTTTCCGTTCGGGCGGCTTGGGCTTCGAGCCACCGGCGGGTCTCGGCGGCGCGGGGTGCCATCGCGGTGAGCCGTCTGCCGAAGGAATCCAGCAGGCCGGAGACGCGGCCGTGGCGGGTCTCTGCGGGCACCTTCAGGGCCGTGATGACGGCGGGTTCCAGGTCGTCCTGCCCGAGCTGGGCGTGCGCGAGGTGGGCGAGTGCGAGGGCCCGGTTTCGCTGGAAGCCGGACCGCAGCAGGGTGAGGTGGCGGTGGGCGTGTGCTTCGGCTTCCGCCCAGCGGCCCAGGGTCAGATGGGTGGTCAGGGCCAGCAGTTCCAGTTCGGCCTGGTCGTAGAACGCCATCCACGGTGGTCGGTGGGCGTCGGCGTCAGCGCGGTCCAGGGCGTGCTGTGCGTGGTCCAGTGCGCGTCGGGCGGCGGGGGTGTTGCCGTCGTCGGCACAGTGGACTGCGGTGCGGGCGTGGGCGAGGGAGGCGTACAGCGGATCGCGGCGGGTAACGGGGGTGCTGCGAGCGGCGTCGTCCGCGGCGAGCGCGTCTGTGCCGCGGCCGAGCTGGCGGTACAGCGCCCCGGCGTGGCCCCAGACGCGGAACTGCACCGCCGGATCGGCGGACAGCCCGGCGAGGGTCACCGCCTTGTTCAGGTGCTGCGCGGCCTCGTCCAAACGCCGGCCGTCGATGGCAGCCCACATAGCCGAGGACGTGAAGGCGGCGGCCAGGGAGTACAGCTCACCACGTACGCGCTGGCTGGCGATGCTGTGCTGCTGCAGGTCCAGGGCCTGGGCGGACAGACGAACAGCGCGAGCTTCCACGGCCTCGGTGCCCCCATGGCGATTGTCCGAGGCCACAAGATCGGCGAGCTTGGCGGTGAGACGGTCCACGTCCGAGCTTCCGATGCGCGGTACGGGGCTGGTCGCGGTCGCCAAGGGCACGGCCGCCGTGCCAGCGCTGGCGGTGATGAAGGTGCGTCGCCGCACAGGGTCCTCCGGTGGGGCTGGGCGGGTGCCTTTCCCTCGCCGGACGAATCCCAGGTCCTCGGGCGACTTCCCCGTCACTCTTTCCAAAGCAACGCGCTGTTTGGCCTGTGGCCAGGCGACTTCGCCGCACAGCCAGCGGCGCACGCTGCGGTCAGTCAGCACTCCCCGACGACCGGACAACTGGCCGATGGCGTCGTTCACCTCCTCGGCGAACTCGTTCTCGGTCATGCCGGTTTCGGCGAGATAAGTGGCTAAGACCGCGTTCAGGGCCATAGCTCCACGCTAGAACTCAGCAACCTGCGATAACGGTAAAGAGAACGTCAATTCGTCCGGTGCTGCGGGCTCTGGCGCGAGGCACTTCGACCTGTTCACAACCGTCTCCGCCCAGTTGTCTAGGTGGAGCCCCCACGCCCCCGGAGCGGCAGCAGAGATGCCGCCGGTCCGCGATGTCATCGACTCGCCCCCGCGCGTGATGGGCCGCGGCACACCTCGTACCAACCGCAGAGGCGGAGATGACAATGAGCGCTAGAGACTTGGGGATGGGCCATCGATCGCATCCATGGCTGAACACCGACCTCACTCTGCTCCGCCCGGAACGAGGGAAACGCTGTGCCACCCATACGCGCGGGTTCATCCGCAGTGCCCGCTCGGTCGGCAAGGCGCGCGACTTCGTCGCGTCCCTCGTAGGCCCGGCCGACCGGGCCGAGGACATCCGCGTGTGTGTGTCCGAACTCGCCACCAATGCCCTGCTGCACGGCACCCCGCGCGGGCGCGAGTTCCGGGTACACGTCACGGTCGAGGACGACGCCGTGCGCGTCGAGGTCCACGACGCGGGCCAGGCACCCCCGCGCCTCTGCACCCCCGCGGACACCGACGATCACGGCCGCGGCCTGCAGTTGGTCGACGCACTCGCCGATGCCTGGGGCACCTCCGACCGCACCGGCGTCGGCAAGGTCGTCTGGGCGGTGTTCAAGTCCCCGGGCTTGGCCTAGCAGTCAGCACCGCCGCCTCCGGCTCGCAGGCGGACCGCATCGCGATCGTGGGCGACCCCGTCCGCGTAGTCGACGATCGCCGACTACGCCTACGCGCACCACGACCAGACACCACCCGTTCGGCGGTGGAGTCCACGCTAGCGCAAGTGCCCCAATGTGCCCTAAGAGTCACACGGAGCAGAATATCCGCAGGTCAGCATCCTAGGCTAACGGTAGTTGACGAACTGGACCGCGAAGCTGAGGTCCTTCTCCTTGATCAGGGAGATGACCTCCTGCAGCGAGTCCCGGCTCTTGGACGTCACCCGCAGCTCGTCCCCCTGCACCTGCGCCTTGACACCCTTGGGCCCCTCGTCGCGGATGATCTTCGCGAGCTTCTTGGCGTCGTCCTGGGAGATGCCCTCCTTGACGGTGGAGTACAGCTTGTACTCCTTCCCGGACGCCTGCGGCTCCCCCGACTCCAGAGCCTTCAGCGAGATCCCGCGCTTGACCAGCTTGGACTGGAAGATGTCGAGCACGGCCTTCGCCCGCTCCTCGGCGTTGGCCCGGATCTCGATCCGCTCGCCCGACCACGCGATCGCGGCGCCGACGCCCTTGAAGTCGTAGCGCTGCGAGATCTCCTTGGCTGCCTGGTTGAGCGCGTTGTCGACCTCCTGCCGATCGACCTTCGAGACGATGTCGAAACTGGAGTCGGCCATCTTCGGTGTGCTCCTCGTGCACTGGTTCCCTGATACCGCACCCCGGTCCGGGGCCGTGGACCAGCCTAGTCACCCCACCCGGCCCACGAGCCCCGCAACCGAGTGGCGGACCACCCCGGGCCATCGGGTATGGTTTACGACGTTGCCGGGCAGCCCCAGCGGCCGGGCCGGGCGACATCCCTTGGCGGTGTGCCCGAGTGGCCAAAGGGAGCAGACTGTAAATCTGCCGGCTCAGCCTTCCCAGGTTCGAATCCTGGCGCCGCCACACCTGAGAAGGGCCCGTGACCAGCGCGAACGCTGCCCCGGGCCCTTTTGTGTGCCGACTTCCCGCGGCCGCTCGCATACGCGGGGCCGGGGATGCGCAGTCTCCTGAAGGTGTCACACTCCGGCTCTGGCGGCGGGGGCCCGGTCAACCGGCTTTCGACTTCAAGCGGGCCCTGGCAAGGGCTACCGCTTCCCAGGTGTCGCAGTCGAACGACACTCCGGCCACATCAGGCACGTGCCGCAGGGCCAGGCAGCGGGTCAGTACACGGATAGGAAGTCCCGCCAGCAATCTGTGCTCGGCGAGGGTCAGCGCAATGCCCCGTCGCAGAGCTGCGGTCCGATACGCGGCGAACAACGGATTGTCCCGTCCTTGCGTTTCCAGCATGACGGCGCCCTCAAGCGCAGGACCGGCCGCCTGACGCAGCAACTCCGCGACGGTTTCCGACCGTACGAAGGGCAGATCCGCCGCCAGGACCACCACGAAGGGCGCGCGCACCCAGCGCACACCCGCGGCCAGCGCCACGAGCGGCCCGGCGTGCGGGGGCCACTCGCTCACGTGGTGTACCGGGTGGGCGGTGGCCCGGGGCGGGCCCACCACGATCGTCCTCGCGGCCCCGATGCATGCCTCGATCGACCGGTCGAGCAACGACATGCCGCCAACGGACACCATCGGCTTGTCCACGCCGCCTAATCGCCGCGCGCGCCCTCCCGCCAGCACCACCGCGTCGTAGTACTCGCCTGTGCCACCTCCCGGCCCCTCTTCGCTGCCGCACGGAACGCCTTGCCGACCGGACGCCACCACTCATACCTGCCCCGCTCAGCCCTTCCGCCGGCAACGCAGGGCTTGATTGTCGTCCGGTGAACGCGGACTCCGACATCTCCGGGAGCGTCGTGAATCCGCGGGCCCGGACCGCCGCTCATGCCGTCCTCACCCAGGCGCGCAGGACGCTGGACCTGCGCCGGCCGGTTGCCCTCGTGCTGCTGGGGACCACCGATTTCGGTGCGGTGGCCCGTAAGCCCGGGCTATAGGCTGCCCGCACACCCGTTCCTCGTGGAGGGAGCCGCCGCCGTGATCGACACCACGGTGTCCATGCCGCTGTGGCGCCCCGAGACCGTGCCCTTCGGCGAGCCGCCGCCCCTCTCCGGGTACAGCGGGGTGGGTCGGAAGCCGTGAGCGCGGGTGCCGACGTCGAGCTGACCTTTCTGGCGCGGGTCGCCTTTCGGGGGCGGGAGATCACCGCGCCTCGGGTGCGGGGGCTGCTGGCCCTGCTCGCCGGGGAGCTGCGGGGTGGGTGCAGCGTGGCGCGGCTCGTGGACGGGCTCTGGGGGGACGGGCTGCCCGCCGATCCGGCGAACGCGCTGCGGATTCTGGTGTCCCGGGCGCGGGCCCAGGTCGGGGCCGACGTCGTCGTCAGCACGCCCGCCGGGTACCGGCTGGCGCTGGCGGCGGAGCAGGTCGACGTCGCGGCCGTGGTGCGGTGCGCCGAGGAGTGCGCGCGGGCCGTGCGGGGCGGCGATCACGCCGGGGCGCTGGCCGCCGCCGAGGAGGGGCTCGGGTTCTGGGACGCGGCGCCGGAGGCGGAGGCGGTGCCGGGGGATCCGGTGGCGGAGTTGCGGGCCGCGCGGGCGCCGCTGTACGGCGATCTCGTACGGGCCCGGGCGCTGGCGCTCGCGCGGGTGGGGCGGCGCGCGGAGGCCGCGGCGCCGCTGGCGCGGCTCCTCGCCGGGGCGCCCCGCGACGAGGAGGTGCTCGCCGAACTGCTGCGCGCCGAGGCGGCGTCGGCCGGGCCCGCGGCGGCGCTCGCCCGCTACGACGCGTACCGGCGCGAGCTGCGCGACGACCTCGGCACCGACCCGGGCGCCGCGCTCCGGGCCGTCCACCGGGAGCTGCTGCGGGACGAGGCCCCGGCCGTCCGGCAGGGGGTGCCGCACGATCCGAACCCGCTGCTGGGGCGGGACGACGACCTGGCGGCGGTGGCCGGGCTGCTGCGCTCGTCGCGGCTGACGTCGATCGTCGGGCCGGGCGGGCTGGGCAAGACGCGGCTCGCGTACGCCGTCAGCCGGCGCGCGGAGCAGCAGCTGGTGCACTTCGTGTCGCTGGCGGGGGCGCGTGCCGACGAGGACGTGGCCGGGGAGGTGGCGTCCGCGCTCGGCGGCGGGGCCGGGACCGCGGGCGCCGGGGCCGGGACCGCCGGGGCCGGGACCGCCGGGGGTGGGGCCGCCGGGCCCGGGGGCGAGGCCGTCGCCGCCGTCCTCGCCGCCCTCGGCGGCCGGCCCGCGCTGCTCGTCCTCGACAACTGCGAGCAGGTCGTCGAGGGCGCCGCCGACCTCGTCCGGGAGCTGGTGGCCCGCGCCGCCGACCTCCGCGTACTCGTCACCAGCCGGGCGCCCCTCGGGCTCAGCTCCGAGGCCGTCTACCGGCTCCCGCAGCTCACCGCCGAGACCTCCGCCGAACTCTTCGCGCAGCGCGCCCGCGCCGCCCGCCCCGGCGTGGAGCTGCCGCCCGCCGCGGTCGCGCAGCTGTGCCGGCACCTGGACGGGCTGCCGCTCGCCGTGGAGCTGGCCGCGGCGCGGGTGCGGGTGCTGTCCGTACCGGAGATCGCGCGGCGGCTCGGCGACCGGTTCGCGCTGCTGCGCGGCGGGGCGCGGGACGCGCCCGAGCGGCACCGTACGCTGCACGCCGTCGTGGAGTGGAGCTGGAACCTCCTGGCGGAGGACGCCCGGGCGGCCCTGCGGGCGCTGTCCGTCTTCCCCGGCGGCTTCACCGCCGAGGCGGCGGAGCAGGTGTCGGGCGGCGGGGCCGACACGCTGGAGCTGCTGGAACAGCTCGTGGACCAGTCGCTGCTGAAGGCCGCCGACACCGTGGCCGGGATCCGCTTCCACATGCTGGAGACGGTGCGCGAGTTCAGCGCCGCCCGGCGGGCGGCGGCCGGCGAGGACGAGGCGGTCACCGACCGGTTCCTGGGCTGGGCGCGGGACTTCGGCCGCGCCCACCACGACGCGCTGTTCGGCCACGAGCCGCTGCGGCACTGGGCCCGGCTGCGCGCGGAGCAGGACAACCTCGTGCTCGCCCTGCGCCACGCCCTCGCCCGCGGCGACCACGCCACCACCGCCGCCGCCGGCGCCGTCCTCGCCGGCGTCTGGACCACCGACGCCGCGAGCTTCCACCGCACCTTCGCCCTGGCCGCCGAGACCGCCCGCCCGCTGTCGCACTACCGCCCCGACCCCCGCCACACCGAGGTCACCCGCACCCTCAGCACCCTGTGCACCGCCGGCCCGTTCATCGGCGGCGGGCCGCTCCACCCGCGCCACCTCGCCGTCCTGCGGCGCCTGCCCGCCGCCGAGCCGGACAGCCTTCTGCGGGCGCTCAGCGTCGTGCTGTGCGCCTCACCGGGCATGCGCGCGCCCCACTACGGCACCCTCGACGAACTCCGCGCGAGCGACTCCCCGTTGCTCGCGGGCATCGCCGAGTGCGTCGCCAGCTACCTCTGGGAGCACGCGCACGAGCCGGAGCGCGCGCTGGCCGCCGGCCGCCGGATGCGCGCCGCCGTCGGCGCCGTCCCCAACCCGTCGCTGAAGCTCCTGAGCCACTCCCGCTGCAGCGAGCTGTGCATGGAGGCCGGGCTGGGCGAGGAGGCGTACGGGCATCTGCTGGCGGCGATGGACGCCCTGGCACACCTGAGCGACCAGTCGCCCACGACCGGGCTGCGCCGCGGGCTGGTGCTGGCGTGCCTGCAGCGCGGGGAGCCGGACGAGGCGGAGGAGTGGCTGCGGCGGGTGGAGGCCGCCCGGTCGGCGGCGGAGCAGCCGCAGATGATCGCGGGCGACACGGGGGCGTGGGCTGAGATCGCGCTGTCACGCGGGCTGACGGAGCTGGGGCTGAAGCGGTGGCGTACGGCGGTGGCGCAGCTGCGCACCGCCGGGTCGCCGCCCCATGCCCTCGTCCCCGCGCACACCGGCGCCCACGCCGACGAACACTCCCACGCCGACGGACACGCCGACGGACACGCCGCGTCGTCCGGTGCCCCGCCCGACGGCGCGTCCGCCGACCCCCTGGCCGAGTCCTGGGGCATGCACCTCACCGCCATCGCCGTCGCCGCGCATGCCCACGCCGGCCGGCTGGAGCCCGTCGCCGGTCTCGTGGCCGAGCTGGAGGGCCGGATCCGTACGCTGCTCACCGTGGACCCCCGGGACGGCGGGCAGCTCCCCGCGGAGGCCGCGGTCGACGGCACCGCGGTGCTCTGCCTCGGCCTCGTCCGCCTCGCCGCGGGCGACGACCCGGCGGCGGCGGTGCGGCTGGTGGCGCTCGCGGAGCGGCTGTACGTGCCGCAGGTGTTCCACCCCACGCTGTCCGTCGCCCGCGCCCGCCGCGCCGCCGAGAACGCCGACGGGGCGGCGTACGCCGACGCGGTGTCGGAGTACGCCGCCCTGGGGCGGGACGAACTGCGCGAGGTGGCCCGCGGGCTCATCTCGGTTACTGAGGGTCGCGGTTGAACGACGCCTTGGACCAGAAGTAGCCGAGCACGATCAGCCCCAGGCACCAGGCGACGGCCAGCCAGCCGTCGTGCCCGATCTCCGTGCCGAGCAGCAGCCCGCGCAGCGTCTCGATGGCCGGCGTGAACGGCTGGTACTCGGCGACCGGCCGGAACCAGCCCGGCATCGCGTCGAGCGGCACGAAGGCGCTGGACAGCAGCGGCAGCAGGATCAGCGGCGTGGCGTTGTTGCTGGCGCCCTCGGCGTTCGGGCTGACGAGCCCCATGCCGACGGCGATCCACGTCAGCGCGAGCGCGAAGAGCACCAGCAGCCCGAAGGCGGCGAGCCACTCCAGCACGGTCGCGTCGGTGGAGCGGAAGCCTATGGCGACGGCGATGGCGCCGACGATCACGACGCTGGCGAGGCACTGCAGCACGCTGCCGAGGACGTGCCCGATGAGGACGGAGCCGCGGTGGATCGCCATCGTACGGAAGCGGGCGACGATGCCCTCGGTCATGTCCATGGCCACGGAGACGGCGGCGCCGACGGTGGTGCTGCCGATGGTCATGAGCAGCAGGCCGGGCACGACGTAGGCGATGTAGACGTCGCGGTCCGGGGCGCCGCCGGCGAGGCCGGCGCTCATGGTGTCGCCGAAGACGTAGACGAAGAGCAGGAGCAGCATGACCGGGGTGAGCAGCAGGTTCAGGGTCATGGAGGGGTAGCGCCGGGCGTGCAGCAGGTTGCGGCGCAGCATGGTGGACGAGTCGCGTACGGCGAGGGTGAAGGTGCTCATCGGACGTTCTCCTCGGAATGGTCGGCGGTGGTGGCGGCGGTGAGGGCGAAGAAGACGTCGTCCAGGTCGGGGGTGTGGACGGTGAGGGTGTCGGCGTGCACGTCCGCGGCGTCCAGCCAGTCGAGGATCGCGCGCAGTTCGCGCTGCGACCCGTCGCTGGGGATCTGCAGGGTCAGCGCCTGGTCGTCGCGTACGGTCTCGCGCAGCTCGCCGACGGCCCGCTCGTACGCCCCGGGGTCCTCGAACCGCAGCCGGACGTGGCCGCCGGGGACGAGCCGCTTCAGCTCGTCGGCGGTGCCGTGGGCGACGATCCGGCCGCCGTGCAGCACCGCGATGCTGTCGGCGAGTTCGTCGGCCTCTTCGAGGTACTGGGTGGTGAGGAAGACGGTGACGCCGTCGGTGACCAGCTCGCGGATGATCTGCCACATGGTGTGGCGGGAGCGCGGGTCGAGGCCGGTGGTCGGCTCGTCCAGGAAGATGATCCGCGGGCTGCCGACGAGGGTCATGGCGATGTCGAGGCGGCGGCGCATGCCGCCGGAGTAGGTGGACGCGGGCTTGTGCGCGGCGTCGGTGAGGTCGAAGCGGGCCAGCAGCTCGGCGGCCACCCGCCGGCCCTCGCGGCGGGACAGGTGGTGCAGGTCCGCCATGAGGAGCATGTTCTCCTCTCCGGTGATGAGGTTGTCGACGGCGGAGAACTGGCCGGTGACCCCGATGGCGCCGCGTACGGCGTCGGGGTGGGCGGCCGGGTCGTGGCCGGCGATGCGGATGCCGCCGGCGTCGGCGGTGATCAGGGTGGACAGGATCTTCACGGCGGTGGTCTTGCCGGCGCCGTTCGGGCCGAGGAGGGAGAAGACGGTGCCCTCCGGCACGTGCAGGTCGACGCCGTCGAGGACGGTCTTGTCGCCGTACGACTTGCGCAGCCCGGTGGCTGCGATGGCGGTGGTGGCGGTCGCGGTGGTCGTCGTCATGCCCCGTAGCCTGCGGGGCGCGGCGCTCAACGGCCTTTCAGCGCCGTTTCAGCGGCCGCCGCTCCCCGGCGGGGCGCTGAAATGCGCAGGTCGTACGCCCCGCATGCCCGGCCGGTGGGCGGGCTGGCCCGGGAGCGTGATCACCCGCTAGATTCCCTCGACCGACGGGGAGGGTCTTGTGAGCTTGTGCTTCGTGCCGTTGAGGAAGTACGCGGACTTCACCGGCCGAGCGCGCCGGCGGGAGTTCTGGTCGTTCATGCTGCTCATCCTGGTTCCGGCGGCCGCCCTCGTCGTCGCGGCGCTGCTGTCCGGGTCGGATGCCGTCTGGCTGGCGTTCACCAGCTACCTGCTGGTGACCTTCCTGCCCTCGCTCGCGGCGAGCGTCCGGCGGCTGCACGACGCGGGCAGGTCGGGCTGGTGGTGGCTCCTGGCGGCGTTCGTCCCGTTCGGCGGAATCGTGGTCCTCGTCTTCTTGCTGCTGGACAGCGAAGCGCGGGACAACGACCACGGGCCCTGCCCGAAGCCCGTTCCGGTTCCGGTTCCGGTGCGTCCCGCTTCCCCGCCCCCGGCGTGAGTCCCGTACGCCCCGGGTGTGGCGGCTGCGCCGCGGGCCACCCGTCGGGTTGAATCCTCTTCGTCTTCGGCAACGACGCGGTGGGAGTGGTGACGGTGGACAGCGGCGGGGAGCGGTTTCTGCGGCGGGCCGTCGAGCTGGCGGCCGAGGCGCGGGCGTCCGGGAACGGGCCCTTCGGGTCGCTGCTGGTGGGGCCCGGCGGGGACGTGCTCGCGGAGGACCGGAACACCACCGTCGTGGACGACGACATCACCGCGCACCCCGAGCTGAAGCTCGCGCGGTGGGCGGCGCGCGAGCTGGACGCGGGGACGGCGGCGGGGACGACGATGTACACGAGCTGCGAGCCGTGCGGGATGTGCGCGGGGGCGCTCCTGTGGTCGGGGATCGGACGGGTGGTGTACGCGCTGTCGGCCGGGCAGTTGCGGGAGCTGCGGCCGGCGCCGGGCCCGGGGGCGGCGGTGCCGTCCGACGGGCCTTATCTGTATGAGGAGGCCAGGCGCGTCCTTGAGGGGTACACGCCGCAGGACCGTTGAACGGGGATGTGTAGCATCCCCTTTATGCACATGGGCGAAGGCGTCGAGTGGGGCCTGCACAGCTGTCTGACCCTGGCCTGGCTGCGGGACGCGGGCCCGGTGCCCATCCGCCGGCTGGCCGACTGGTTCGACCTGCCGCAGGAGTACCTCAAGAAGCGCCTCCAGGCCCTCGCCCGCGCCGGGATCCTGACCTCCACGCCGGGGGCGCGGGGCGGGTTCTCGCTCGCGCGGGCACCGGAGCGGATCACGCTCATGGACGTCGTGGCCGCCCTGGAGGGCCCCCTGGAACCGTTCGTCTGCACCGAGATCCGGCAGCAGGGGTACGGGGGCCGGGGCGGGGGGCGGGAGTTCGCCCGGCCGTGCGGGGTGGCCACCGCCATGCGCCGCGCCGAGCTGGCCTGGCGGCGCGAGCTGGCCGGCCAGACCGTCGCCGACCTGATGGCCGCCGCGCCGGCGGCCAGCGCGGAGCGCACGCGGCGGCGGTACGCGCGGCTGGCCGGCTGAGCGGGCGCGGGTCCGGGAAGACGTAGGCGGCAGCTGAGGCAGGGGAGGAATGGGGATGTCTGATATCCCGGTCATGAACGGGGCGGGCGGTGCGGGAGACGCGGGCGGGTCGGGCGGCGGGGGCCCGGCGGGCGAGGCAAGCCCGGCGGGCGGTGCGGACCCGGCGGGCGGCACGGGCTCAGCGAGCGGCACGGGGTCAGCAGGCGGCACGGGCTCAGCGGCCGGGGCGCCGCCCACCGACCCGGCCGCGCCCGCTTCCCCGGCCGCCGCGGCCGCGGCCCGCCGCCGCGGGCTCTCCGCCACCCTCGTCCTCGCCCTCGGCACCTTCGCCGTCGGCACCGACGCCTTCGTCGTCGCAGGCTTCCTCCCCGCCATGGCCGGCTCCCTCGACGTCTCCGAGTCCGCCGCCGGGCAGTCCGTCACCGTCTTCGCCGCCGCGTACGCCGTCCTCTCCCCCGTCCTCGCCACCGCCTGCGCCCGCGTCCCCCGCCGGACGCTGCTCGTCGGCGCCCTGCTCGTGCTCGCCGCCGCCAACCTCGGCTCCGCGCTCGCCCCCGACTACGCCGTGCTCCTGGCGAGCCGCGTCCTCGCCGCGGCCGGGGCGGCGGCGTTCACACCGAGCGCCGGTGCCGTCGCCGCCGCGCTCGCGCCGCCCGAGCGGCGGGCGCGGGCGCTCGCGGTCGTCATCGGCGGGCTGACGATGGCCACCGCGCTGGGCGTGCCGCTGGGCACGCTCGCGGAGCGGGCGGTGGACTGGCGTACGGCGCTGGGGCTCGTCGCCGTGCTCTGCGCGGTGTGCGCGGCCGGGGTCCACGCCGTCATGCCGCCGCTGCCCGGCGGGGCGCCGGTGCCGCTGCGGGCGCGGCTGCGCGCGCTGCGCCGGCCCGGCGTGCTCGCCGTACTGCCGCTGACCGCGCTGGGCATGGGCGCGGGGTACACGGTCTACGCGTACACCGTGCCCGTGCTGGACGGCGTCGGCGCCGGCGGCCGGGCGGTGCCGTGGATGCTGTGCCTGTACGGAGCCGGGGCGGTCGCCGGCAACTTCGCGGCCGGCCTGGCCACCGACCGCTGGGGCGCGGTGCGGGTGCTGGGCACCGGGTACGCGCTGATGGCGGCGGGCCTCGGCGTGCTCGCCCTGTCGGCCGCGGCGGGCGTACGCCTCCTGCCGCTGACGGCGGCGGCGGTCGTGGCGTGGGGCGCGAGCAGCTGGTGCCAGACCCCGCCGCAGCAGCACCGGCTCATCTCCGCCGCGCCGCGGGAGACGGCGCTCGTGGTCGGCCTCAACGCCTCGGCCATCTACACCGGCATCGGCCTCGGCACGCTGCTCGGCGGGCTGCTGTTGCCGCTGGGGACGGCGCAGGCCGCGGGGGCCGGGGCGGTGCTGGCGCTGGCGGCGGGGGCGTGGCTGGCGGGCACCCGGCGGCACCGGTGAGCGGAGGCAGTGGCCGGCGGCGGGGGCGGGGCGGGCAGCGCCGACGGTGCTGACGATGCCGGCGGTGCGGTCCGTACGGGGCGATACGGGCCCCGTACCGCCGTACGGCCCACGCCCCCCCGCGCGCCCGCGCCGTTGGCGGGAGCCGACGAGTCGGCGCCCTCAGGACTGTCGCCCCCGACCCACCTCCGTACGGTGCCCGTTGTGCTGGAATCGACTATGGCCACGACCACCGACGGCGCCACGCCGCCCCTACCGGACGAGTCCGCGCACCGTGCGCGTACCCAAGCCGAGCTGTTACGGGCCGAGGCTACGCAGCACAAGAAGCTGGCCCACCGCAGAGCCGAGTTCTGGGCCAAGGCCGACGTCGCGCTCGGCTTCCCCGCCGCCCTGCTCGCCGCAGTCTCGGGTTCTGCCGCGCTGGCGTCCGCGGACGCGCGGGTGCCGGCGGCGCTGGGCACCCTGCTCTCGGCCGGGTTCGCCGCGGGGGCGGCATTCCTGCGGAGCGAGCGGCGGCGGCAGGCGAACAAGCGGTCCCGGCACGCGTGGGCCGCGGTGGAGGGGAAGGCGTCGGTGCTGCTGGCGCGGGAGGGGATCGGGTCCGCGGATCTGGCGGAGCTGTACGAGGTCCGGCAGACGGCGCTCGCGGCGTACGAGGGCGACGAGAACCCCCGCCCTCCGGGCCCCCTGCCCCCACCGGCCTGACGCGGCGGGGGCCGCTGTCGCGTACGGACCTGCCGCGGGACCGGACCCGCCCGGCACCGCGGACCCGCCGCCGCACCGCGGACCCGTCCCGGCGCCGCCCGCACCGCTCCGGCGGCCTACGCCGTCGCCGCGCCGGCCACCGCCTCGACCGCCTCCAGCACCGGCGTGCCGCCGGCGACCAGCTCCAGCGTCAGCCGCGCCGTCCGCGGCTCGTCCAGCAATGCGACCAGCACCGCCGCCACGTCGTCCCGCGGGACCTCCGAACGGCCCGTGTGCTCGGCGAGGTTGACGAGCCCTCTGCCCGCGTCGTTCACGAGCCGGCCGGGGCGCAGGATCGTCCAGTCGAGGCCGGACCGGGCCCGTACGTCGTCGTCCGCGGCGGTCTTCGCCCGCAGGTACGCGGCGAAGACCGGGTCCGTGCCGGGCGGCGGCTCGCGGTCGGTGCCCATGGCGGAGACGACGAGGAAGCGCCGCACGCCGGCCGCCTCGGCGGCGTCGGCGAAGAGCACGGCGGCGCCGCGGTCGACGGTCTCCTTGCGGGCCTCGCCGCTGCCGGGTCCGGCGCCGGCGGCGAACACCGCGGCGTCGGCGCCGTCGAGATGCCGGGCGACCTCGTCGACGGAGGCGGACTCCAGGTCGCAGACGGCGGCTTCGGCGCCGACGTCCTGGAGGTCCTCGGCGTGTTCGGGGCGGCGGACGAGACCCGTGACCGCGTCGCCGCGGGCGGAGAGCAGGCGCTCCAGCCGCAGGGCGATCTGACCGTGTCCGCCGGCGATGACGATGCGCATGCGTCCGACGTTAACGCCTCACCGCCCGCCCCGCGTGCAGGCGCCCGCTCAGCCCGCCGTCCGCCGGAGGCCCTGGCGGGGCAGGTCCAGCTCCGCGGCGCCGGAGTCGCAGTACTCCCGTACGGCGCTCGTACGGGCCACCACCCGCCCGCGGTGGATCACGATCCGGCTGTACCCCAGCGACAGCGCACCCGCGATCGAGTCGCCCCGCACCGCGAGCAGCTCCGCCGGGAAGCCCGCCTCCACCCGCACCTCCGGCAGCCCCAGCACCGCCCGCGCCTGCCCGGCCACCGCCTCGTACGCCGCCGCCGGAGCGGCCTCGCCGGTGGCGGCGAGGACGTACGCGGACTGCAGCGGGTCGCCGCGGCCCACGGGGTTCGCGGCGTCACGTACGGCGCCGCTCCCGGCCGCGACGCGCACGCCCGCGGCGCGCAGCAGCCGTACGGGGGCGTGCGAGAACGGCTGCGCCGCCGCCCCGCGCACCGGACCGCCCCGCGTACCCCCGCGCCCCGCCTCCCGCACCGCACCGCAGTCCCCCTGCGGCAGGCACACCACCGCCACCCCCGCACCGGCCAGCCGCTGCGCCACCCCCGCCGCCGTCTCGTACGGCACCCGCGCCAGCCCGCCGCACGGCCCGACGGCCACCCCCGCCCCGCACCGCAGGTCCCCCGCCACCGCCGCCACCCGGTCGAGCCGTGCGGGGTCGGCACCGTCGCTGTGCAGGTCGACCGCGCACCCGTACTCCGCGGCCACCCGCAGCAGCGTCTCCGTGCAGCCGGCCGGGTCCGGGTCCAGGTCCGGGCAGCCGCCGAGCGCGGTGGCGCCCATGGCGACGGCCTCGTGGAGCAGCGCCCGGCCGTCGGCCCCGGCGGCGCCGGTGAGCACCGGGGGCGCGGCCGCCACCACCGCGACGTCGGCGAGCCCGCGCAGCGCGGCGCGGGCGGCGAGCACGGCGCCGAGGCGGTCGAGCCCGGCGCCGCCGCCGATGCGTACGTGCGTGCGCAGGGCGGTGGCGCCGTGCCCGAGTTGGAGGAGGGCGGCCTCGACGGCACGGCGCTGCACATCGGCACCGGAGGCACCGGAGGAATCGGAGGAGTCGGAGGAGTCGGAGAAGCCGGTGGAACCCCAGGCGCCGGAGGGACCGGAGAAGCCGGCGGAGCCGGAGGGACCGGGGGCACGCGAGGGGTCGTCCGCCGCGACACCCGCCCCCTCGCCCACCGCGCCGCCCACCGCGGCCGCCCCGCCCACCCCATCCACCGCATCCACCGCATCCACCCCCTCCGCCGCCGTCAGCGCCGTGTCGAAGTGCGCGTGCGGCTCCGCCGGCGCCGGCAGCAGCAGGTACCCGCCGAGGTCCACCCGCGCCCCCCACCCGCCCGCCTCCCCCGCCAGGCTCCCGGCCGTCCCCACCGCCAGGATCCGGCCGCTCCCGAGACGTACGTCCACCGTCCTGCCGTCCGCGAGCCGTGCGCCGCAGAGCACCGGTGTCCCTTCGCCGCCGGGGGCGGCGGAGCCGGGCCGGGGCTGCTGTGAGGGAGGGCTGCTGTCGGGCATGTGACTCCTGCGGGCAGGTCAGGGTGAACATCCCCGATGTGAGCAAAATCGCACAGCCAAGATCAGAAGGGATCAGACTGCACCAGACGGCGCGAACGAGCCTAGGCCGGGCAGGCGCGCGGGGTGCGGAGGAGCGCATAAGTCGTATCGGCGTGGCAACCGGCAGGTCCGCACGCCGGCGGCGATCGGAGCGCGCGGGCGGGCGCGATCAACCGCAGGTTACTGATTTCACCTTCGGCCGCTCAGCGTGTAGTGTCTTCATCGCTCGCCCCAATAGCTCAGTCGGCAGAGCGTCTCCATGGTAAGGAGAAGGTCAACGGTTCGATTCCGTTTTGGGGCTCTGATGCGGTTCGCCTCGCTATCCTGGGAGGCGCAGAGCATCGCAGCGGTGTAGCTCAGTCGGTAGAGCAAGCGGCTCATAATCGCTGTGTCACCGGTTCAAGTCCGGTCACCGCTACTCACTCCAAGTAGCCGATTGCAGGCTCGGACCTACGATCGGCTACTCTTTCTGCGTTGAACAAGTTGTCCGTTCGTCAAGGAGCACTCACGTGGCTGCCACAGACGTCCGCCCGAAGATCACGCTGGCCTGCGTGGAGTGCAAGGAGCGGAACTACATCACCAAGAAGAACCGGCGTAACAACCCGGACCGCCTGGAGATGAAGAAGCACTGTCCGCGCTGCAACGCCCACACGGCGCACCGCGAGACCCGCTGAACGCAGGCCATCGAACCCCTCGTCCCGCCCGGGACGGGGGGTTCGCCGCGCTCCGCCACCTCGCACCGCCACCGCCACCGCCCCGCACACGCCCGCGCGGCTAGGGTGGTGCCCCCGCCCGCGCGACAGGAGGGTTCATGCCGCTCGATCAGTCCTTCGTGGGCCGGAGTTACCCGCCCACCGCCCCCTACGAGGTGGGCCGGGAGAAGATCCGCGAGTTCGCGGAGGCGGTGGGCGACGCCAACCCCGCGTACACCGACCCGGAGGCCGCGAAGGCCCTCGGCCACCCCGACGTGATCGCGCCGCCGACGTTCGTGTTCGCGATCGCGTTCCGGGCCGCGGGCCAGGTGATCGAGGACCCGCAGCTGGGGCTGGACTACAGCCGGGTGGTGCACGGGGACCAGAAGTTCGCGTACAGCCGTCCGGTACGGGCCGGGGACCGGCTCTCGGTGACGTCGACGATCGAGTCGATCAAGTCGATGGCCGGGAACGACATCATGGACGTGCGCGGCGAGGTCCGCGACGAGGCGGGCGAGCACGTGGTGACGACGATCATCAAGCTGGTCGCCCGCGCCGCCGAGGAGGACTGAGGAGCCGATGGTGGCGACAGTGGCGTACGACGCCGTCGAGGCCGGCACGGAGTTGCCGGCGCAGTCGTTCCCGGTGACCCGCGAGACGCTCGTGCGCTACGCGGGCGCGTCGGGCGACTTCAACCCGATCCACTGGAACGAGCGGTTCGCCAGGGAGGTCGGGCTGCCGGACGTGATCGCGCACGGCATGTTCACGATGGCCGAGGCGATCCGGGTGGTCACGGACTGGGTCGGCGACCCGGGCGCGGTGGTGGACTACGGGGTGCGGTTCACGAAGCCGGTGGTGGTGCCGGACGACGGCGTGGGCGCGGTGATCGAGGTCTCCGGGAAGGTCGCGCAGAAGCTGGACGACGAGGCGCGTACGGTCCGGGTGGACCTGACGGCGACGAGCGGCGGGCAGAAGGTGCTGGGCATGTCCCGGGCCGTGGTCCGGCTGGCGTAGGCGACCGGCCCCGCGTACGGCACGTCCGTACCGCGCATCCGCACCCGCACCCGCGCATCCGCACGGCACGTCCGTGCGGCCGCTCCCCCGGGTTGACAAGTTAGTGATTGGCCAATAACTTAATCGCCATGGCAAGGATGAGCGCAGAGGAGCGGCGCGAGAGCGTCATCCGCGCGGCGATCACGGAGTTCGGCCGCGGCGGCTACCACGGCACGTCCACCGAGGCGATCGCCAAGCGCGTCGGCGTCTCGCAGCCGTACCTCTTCCGCCTCTTCCCCAACAAGCGCGCCATCTTCCTCGCCGCGGCCCTGCGCTGCATCGAGGACACCGCCGCGGTCCTGCACGACGCCGCCGAGGGACTCCCGCCGGATGAGGCGCACAAGGCGATGGCCGTGGCGTACCAGCGGCTGATCGAGGACCGCGACCGGCTGCTCATGCAGATGCAGATGTACGTCGCGGTGGCCTCGGCCGAGTCGGCGGGCGACCGCGAGTTCGGCAAGCCCATCCGGGCCGCCTGGTCCGAGCACCTCCACGACTTCTCGCTGCTGACGTTCGAAGGGGACACCGAGGAGGCCACGACCTTCCTCGCCTTCGGGATGCTGATCAACACCCTGGTCGCGCTCGGCTACCCGCCGGACAACCGGGTCTGGGACGGGTTCTGGCCCGAGACCAGGCCCGGCACGTAGCCCGGTCCGCACACACCCGTACACCGCGCCCTCGCACGCCCACGAAAGTTATTGATCAATAACTAATCAGGAGGGACCCATGTCCGCCACCGACCCCGCCCCGCCCGGCCGCCGCCCCGGCGCCACCTTCTGGGCGCTGCTCCTGACCAGCGTCGCCAGCTTCATGGGCGCGCTCGACAACCTCGTCGTGGTCACCGCCCTGCCCGCCATCCGCGAGGACCTCGGCGGCAGCCTGGCGGACCTGGAGTGGACGGTCAGCGCGTACACGCTCACCTTCGCGGTCCTCCTGATGCTGGGCGCCTCGCTCGGCGACCGCTTCGGCCGCCGCCGCATGTTCGCCGTCGGCATCGCGATCTTCACCGCCGCCTCCGCCGCCGCGGCCCTCTCCACCGGCCTCGACGCCCTCGTCGCCGCCCGCGCCGTCCAGGGCGCCGGCGCCGCGCTGCTGATGCCGCTGTCGCTGACCCTGCTCTCCGCCGCCGTGCCGGCCGCGCGCCGCGGGATGGCGCTCGGCGTCTGGGGCGCGGTGCAGGGCCTGGCGGTCGCGTCCGGGCCGCTGGTCGGCGGGGCGCTGACCGAGCACATCTCGTGGCACTGGATCTTCTGGCTGAACGTGCCCGTCGGCATCGCCCTCATCCCGCTGGTCCGGCTGCGCCTGGCCGAGAGCCACGGCCCCCACGACCGCCTCGACATCCCCGGCACCCTGCTCGCCAGCACCGCGCTCTTCGGCCTCGTCTACGCCCTCGTCCGCGGCAACGCCGACGGCTGGACCTCAGGACCCGTCCTCGCCGGGCTGGCCGCGGCCCCGGTGCTGCTGACCGCCTTCGTCGCGTACGAGCTGCGTGCTCGGAACCCCATGCTGCCCATGCGCCTCTTCCGCAACCGCAGCTTCAGCGCCGTCAACGCGGCGAGCGTGCTGATGTTCGTCGGGATGTTCGGCTCGATCTTCCTGCTCAGCCAGTTCCTGCAGGAGGTCGGCGGCTACTCGCCGCTGGAGGCGGGCCTGCGCATGCTGCCGTGGACCGCGATGCCGCTGCTCGTGGCCCCGATCGCCGGCGCGCTGTCCGACCGCATCGGCGGCCGGCCCATCATCGCCGCCGGGCTGGCGCTGCAGGCGCTGGGCCTCGCGCTCTTCGCGCTGACGGCGGAGGTGGGCTTCTCGTACACCGCGGTCCTGCCGGCGCTGACGGTGAGCGGCGTGGGCATGGCGATGTACTTCGCGCCCTCCGCGAACGTCGTCCTGTCCAGCGTCGCCCCCGAGGAGCAGGGCATCGCCTCCGGCGCCAACAACGCGCTGCGGGAGCTGGGCGGCGCGCTGGGCATCGCGGTGCTGGCCGCGGTCTTCTCCGCCCAGGGCGGCTACGAGACGGGGCAGACCTTCGTCGACGGGCTGGTCCCGGCGCTGTGGGCGGGCGCGGCGACGGTGGCGGTGGGCGCCGTGGCGGCGCTGCTGATCCACCGGCACCGCCCGGCGGCGCCGTCGCCGTCGCAGGCCGCGGCGTCGGCGGACGGCGCCGCGGAGACGGGCCAGGCGGACGGGCGGGACCGTACCCCGGTCGGCGTCTGACCCTCCGGGTCGCGGAAGCGCCCCGCGCCACCCGGCGCGGGGCGCTTCCGTACGCGCTCCGTTTCCGTCCCGGCGCCTCCCGTGCCGATACTTGTCCTGACGGACGTCGTCGACGCGAGAGCCCGGGAGAGGAACCGACCGTGAAGCTGTTCAACCTCCTCCTGAACGTCCTGTGGCTGATCTTCTGCGGAATCTGGATGGCGATCGCCTACACGATCGCCGCGCTGGTGTGCTTCATCCTGATCATCACGATCCCGTTCGGCATCGCGTCGCTGCGCATCGCGGGCTACGTCCTGTGGCCGTTCGGCCGCACCACCGTGGAACGGCCGGGCGCCGGCGCGCCGTCCTTCGTCGGCAACGTGGTCTGGGTGGTCTTCGCCGGCTGGTGGCTGGCCCTCGGGCACCTGCTCACCAGCATCCCGCTGTTCCTGTCGATCATCGGCATCCCCTTCGGGTGGGCCAACCTGAAGCTGATCCCGATCTCGCTCATGCCGCTGGGCCGCGAAGTGGTCCCGACGGACGAGAGGTTCGGGTACGCGCGGCAGCCCGCCCCGCGCTGAACGAACGCACGTCGGCTCGGCCGACGTGTATCCGCTTTGTATGCGCACCCTGTTGAATCGTCGGTGACGCCGACGACAGGGGAGAACCGTGCGCAGACGAATCCGCCGACTGCTCGCCGCGGCGAGCACGGCCACCGCCCTGGCCGTAGCGGCCCCGCTCGCCGACGCGGCTCCGTCCGCCGGCCCATCCACCGGCACGACCGGCAGCACGACCGGCAGCACGACCGGCGGCGTCTCCGCCGCCGCGCACTCCTCGACCTTCCAACTGGCCGATCCGGACACCGTACGGGCGAAGGACGGCCGGTACGTCACCTACGGCACCACGGTGCCCGCCGGGCGCGGAAAGCGGTGCGGCGGCGCCACCGGGCGGCTCTTCGTGCCCGTACTCGTCCACGGCTCCGGCAACACCGTCGGCATGACCGACTGCGCCTCCGGCGACGCGCTGCCCGGCGGACCCGGCGCCTGGGCCGAGCCGGGCGGCGCCGTCTGGGCCCCGGGGGTGGCGCGCTACGGCGACCGCTACTTCATGTTCTACACCGCCTCGCGCAAGGGCTCCGGGCAGAAGTGCATCGGCCGGGCCGTCTCGGGTTCCGCCCGCGGCCCGTTCCGCAACGCCGGCGAATGGGCCTGCCCGCCGCACGGGCGGTGGGCGATCGACGCCAACCCCTTCGTCGGCGGCGGGTCCCTGTACGTCACGTACCGGGACGACGCGATCGCGGCCGGCGCCGAGACCGGCATCTCGACCGTACGCACCGACGACGCGGGCCGGGCGGTCTGGAGCACCCGCCGCGACGTGCTGAAGAGCACCGACATCACCTGGGACACCCGCGGCACCAGCGGCGGCACCCACGTCGTCGAGAACCCGTCGATGTGGCGGCGGGCCAACGGCACCTGGTACCTCATGTACTCCGGCAACAACTGGGACAGCGCCCGCTACGCCACGGGCATCGCCGAGTGCGGCACCACACCGCTCCCCTCGTCCCGCTGCCGGCCCCTCCGCCGCGGCGCGGCGCGCCCGTACTTCGGCTACACCGGCTCCGGCGGCCTCGACCCGTACCGCGGCCTGCCGGGCAACCACCGGGGGCCGGGCGGCATGGACGTCTTCGCCGTCCCCGACGGCAGCCTGCGGGTGGTGTGGCACTGGTGGGACGGCGGCCCCCGCTACCCGATGAACGGCGCGCTGCGCCTCGACGCGGGCGGCTACTACGTGCGTTAGCGCCGCACGGCGCGCCAACCCGGTCGAGCACGCCGAGCACGCCGGGCACGCGAAGCCCGCGGAGGGAGAAGTCGTGGACGGGATCACCAGGAGGCGCGCCCTCGGGCTCGGCGGCGCGGCCGTCGCCGGCACCGCCGGGGCGCTGGCCGCCGCCGGCAGCGCCGACGCGGCCGACGGCTGGCAGCGGCTCGTCGTCGTCACCGCCAACATCGGCCGCAAGAACCCGGGACAGCGGGAACGCGCCATCCGGGACGTGCGGCACGCCGTGACCGTCGGCGGCCGGCTCACCAAGCCGCTGGTGGGCTGGCAGGAGATCGGCGAAGGGGACGGCGACAACCGCGAGCCGCGGTGGATCAACCGCTACTTCGGCACCTCCTACCGGAACATCTTCGAGTACGACGACAGCGCCCACCGGGTGCCGATGTCGATCCCCCGGGCGTACGACATCCTCGACCGCAGGGAGACGTTCGTCCACGGCGGCAAGGCGGGCGTCTCGCCGCACCGGGTCATCACCGAGGCCGTGCTGGCGCGCGCGGACGATCCCCGGCTGAGGTTCGTCTTCGCCAACACCCACTACGTCGCGGGGGCGTTCAACGGGAAGCAGGACCCGTACGAGGCGTGGCGGGACGACATGTGGCGGCGCCACTTCCGCAAGCACCGCGACGGCGTGCTGGGGTACTGGCGCGCCCGCGGCTTCCCGGTGATCTGGACCGGCGACGTGAACCGCAACCCGATGCCGCTGCTGCTGCCCAACCACGAGAAGCGCGCCTTCGGCAGGGGCATCGACCAGATCGGCTGGGTGCCCGGGACGAACGGCACGCAGGTGCGGCTGCGCTGGACGAAGGTGGTCCCCATGTACGTGGACGGCCACGACGCGCGGGTGGCGGTGATGCAGGTCCGCCGCGTGTGAAGCCCGCGGCAGGCGGCGGCCCCTCAGTCGCCCGGGTTGCGGCCGGCCATCCGCTCCAGGCGGGCGATCCGCTCCGCCATCGGCGGGTGCGTCGAGAACAGCCGCGACATGTTGCCCGAGCCGCGGCGGAACGGGTTCGCGATCATCATGTGGCTGGCCGTCTCGATGCGGGGCTCCGGGGGCAGCGGGAGCTGCTTGGTGCCGGCTTCGAGCTTCCGCAGGGCGCTCGCCAGGGCCAGCGGGTCGCCGGTGAGCCGGGCGCCGGTCTGATCCGCCTCGTACTCGCGGGAGCGGCTGACCGCCAGCCTGATGATGCTGGCCGCCACCGGGCCGAGGAAGAGGACGAGCAGCATGCCGAACGGGCCGGGGCCGTTGCCGTTGCGGTCGCCGCTGGGGATCAGCCAGGCGAAGTTCACCAGGAACATCACCACCGAGGCGAGCGCGCCGGCGATCGAGGAGATCAGGATGTCGCGGTTGTAGACGTGCATCAGCTCGTGGCCCAGGACGCCGCGCAGCTCGCGCTCGTCGAGGATCTGCAGGATGCCCTCGGTGACGCAGACCGCGGCGTTGCGCGGGTCGCGGCCGGTGGCGAAGGCGTTCGGGGCCGGGGTGGGCGATATGTACAGCCGGGGCATGGGCTGGCGGGCTTCGTTGGACAGCTCGCGCACGATGCGGTACAGGTTCGGCGCCTCGATCTCGCTGACCGGGCGGGCGCGCATCGCGCGCAGCGCGAGCTTGTCGCTGTTCCAGTACGCGTAGGCGTTGGTGCCGATGGCCACGACGAGCGCGACGATCAGGCCCGTACGGCCGAAAAGGCTGCCGATGAGCAGGATCAGCGCCGACATGCCGCCGAGGAGCGCGGCTGTCTTCAGCCCGTTGTTCGACCGGTGCACGGTATGCCCTCCAAGCCTGCCGCCGCCAGGTGTCGGCCGTCTCCCTCCAGTGGACCCCTCCCCTGCCCAGAACGCGCGGCCCGCCGGGCAAGTTCCCTGGTCAGCGCAGACGCCGATTGCGCCGGGCGGGTGAGGCGGGGTCAGAGAAGGGCTTCGCCCGCGAAGCGGAGTACGAGCTGCGGGGCGCCCGAGAGGGCGATGCCGAGGGCCGCGGTCAGACCGATCGCACCGCGCAGCGGCGCGGTCAGCGGGGCGGTGCCGGCGGGGCGGAGGGTGCCGGCGGGGGCCGCGGGGGCCACGGGCCCCGCGCTGCCCGTGCCGCCCGTGGTGCCCGCCGTGCTCACCGGTGTCGCGGTCTCCGCCGCCGGGGCCGCCGGGCGGAACAGCAGCGCCGTCCACTTCAGGTAGTAGTACAACCCGATCACCACGTTCACCGCCATCACCACCCCGAGCCACCCCAGCCCGGCGTCCACCGCCGCGCCCAGCACCGCCACCTTGGCGAAGAGGCCGATGATCCCCGGCGGCAGCCCGGCGAGGTTGATCAGGAAGAACGCCAGCGCCAGCGCGAGCGGCAGCCGCGTCGCCGCCAGGCCCCGGTAGTCGGTGACCCGGCCCCCCTGGCTGTCCCGGCCGCCCTTCGCCGCCACCGCGGCGACGACCGCGAACGCGCCCAGGTTCACCACCCCGTACATCAGCGCGTACGAGAGCGTGGCGCCCACCGCGCGCCCCGGCTCGTCGGCGTAGCCCGCGGCGGCGATCGGGACCAGCAGGTAGCCGGCCTGCGCCACCGACGACCAGGCCAGCAGCCGGACCGCGCTGTGCGGGGCGTCGAGGCGCTGGCGCAGCGCGGCGACGTTGCCCGCGGTCATCGTCAGCGCCGCCAGCACCGCGATCGCCGGGCCCCACACGTGGTCGTACGCCGGGAAGGCCAGCACGGCGACGAGGATCAGCCCGCTGAAGCCCACCGCCTTGCCGACGACCGACAGGTACGCGGCGACCGGGATCGGCGCGCCGACGTACGTGTCCGGCACCCAGAAGTGGAACGGCACCGCCGCCGTCTTGAACGCGAACCCGACCAGCGTCAGCACCACCCCCGCCGCCGCCAGCGTCTCCAGCCGCTCCGGCGCCGCGGCGAGCCCGTCGGCCAGGTGCGCCAGGTGCGCCAGGTGCAGGCTGCCGCCGGCGGCGTAGACGAAGCTGACGCCGAGGAGCATGACGGCGGTCGCGGTGACGGAGGAGAGGAAGAACTTCAGCGCCGCCTCGGCCGACAGCCGGTCCCCGCGGCGGAGCCCGACCAGCGCGAACGCCGGCAGCGAGGCGACCTCCAGGGCGATCACCAGGGTGGCCAGGTCGCGGGCGGCGGGCAGCAGCGCGGCGCCGGCGGCCGAGGCCAGGAGCAGGAACCAGAACTCGCCGGCCGGCAGCCGCGTCGCGCGTACGTCGTGCACGGACAGCAGCGCGGCGAGCAGCGCGCCGGCCAGCACCAGGAACTGCACGACCAGCGCGAAGCGGTCGGCGGTGTAGCTGCAGACGTCCGGCTCGCCTGTGAGGCAGAAGGTGCCGCGGTCGCCGTCGAGGAGCGGCAGGAGCGCGAGCAGGGACAGGGCGAGCGCGGCGACCGCGCCCCAGCCGAGGAGGTGCTTGGCGCGCCCGGGCACGAAGAGGTCGGCGACGAGCAGCGCGACCGCCGCCACGGCGACGATCGTGGGCGGCGCGACGGCGAGCCAGTCGACGGACTGGACGACGGACTCGGCGAGGACGGCGGAGACGGCGGAGTCCGCGGTCCCGGGTGCGTACGTCATCAGCTGCCTCCCGCGAGGAGCTTCTGCACGGCCGGGTCGGTGAGGCCGAGGAGGGCCGCGGGCCAGAGGCCGGCGAGGACGGTGAGGGTGACGAGCGGGCTCCAGGCGGCGATCTCGTACCGGCGGACGTCCCCGAGAGGCCGTCTGTCCCCGGCGCCGGGCGCCGTCCGGTCGCCCATGCAGACGCGGCGTACGACGACGAGCAGGTACGCGGCGGTGAGCAGCGTGCCGAAGCCCGCGACGGCCATGCAGACCAGGTACGCCGGCCGGGAGAGCCCGGCGGCCGGGTCGTACGCGGCGAACATCGTCAGCATCTCCCCCCAGAACCCGGCCAGCCCGGGCAGCCCGAGCGACGCGACCGCGCCGAAGGCGAGCAGCGCGCCGAGGCGGGGGGCGCTGCCGTAGAGGGCGGCGCCGGTGCGGCCGGCGAGGGCGTCGAGGTCGGTGGTGCCGGTGCGTTCCTTGAGGGCGCCGACGAGGAAGAAGAGCAGGCCGGTGATGAGGCCGTGGGCGATGTTGGCGAACAGCGCGCCGTTGACGCCGGTGGGGGTGAGGGTGGAGATGCCGAGGAGCACGAAGCCCATGTGGCCGACGGAGGAGTACGCGATGAGCCGCTTCAGGTCGCCGCGTGCCCCGTTCCGTGCGAGGGCGAGGCAGGCGAGGGAGCCGTAGAGGATGCCGGTGACGCCGAAGGCGGCGAGGAAGGGGGCGTACGTCTCCATGCCGTCGGGCGCGACGGGCAGCAGGATGCGCACGAACCCGTACGTGCCCATCTTCAGCAGCACGCCGGCGAGGAGGACGGAGCCGACGGTGGGGGCGGCGGTGTGGGCGTCGGGGAGCCAGCTGTGCAGGGGCCACATCGGGGTCTTGACGGCGAGGCCGGCGCCGATGGCGAGGACGGCGATGAGCTGGGTGGTGCGGGTGAGGCCGGACCCGTTGTCAGTGGCGAGTGCCACCATGTCGAAAGTGCCGCCCTTGAACCCGACCAGGAGGAGGCCGAGGAGCATCACGACCGAGCCGAGCAGCGTGTAGAGGATGAACTTCCAGGCGGCGGGGCCGCGGCCGGCGCCGCCCCAGCGGGCGATGAGGAAGTACATCGGGATGAGCACCATCTCGAACGCCAGGAAGAACAGCAGCAGGTTGAGGACGGCGAAGGTGGCGAGCATGCCGCCTTCGAGGACGAGTAGCAGCGCCACGAACGCCCGGGGTGACGGCCCGGCGGGCATGGTGAAGTAGCTGTAGACCGCGCAGAGGAAGGTCAGCAGCGCGGTGAGGACGAGGAGGGGGAGCGATACGCCGTCGACGCCGAGGTGCAGCCGGATCCCGAGGGCGGGGATCCAGCTGACGTCGGATTCGGCCTGCATGGTGGCCGGACCGTCGGCGTCGTGGTCGAAGCCGGCGGCGAGGACGACGGACAGGACGAACACGGCGCCGGTGACGGTGACGCCGTGGCGCAGCACGGCCTGGTCGGGGCTCTTGCCCTTCAGGCCGGGCGGCGCGGGGAAGAGGGCGGCCAGCGCGCCGAGAAGGGGGAGTACGACGATGGCGGCGAGGACGAGCTGCATCGCGGTCTGGTTCATATCCGGCGTCAGCCTCCCGTGACCGACGTGGCGGCGACGACCACGGCGACGGCCAGGACGAGCGCGCCGCCGAGCAGCGCGCTGAGGTAGCTCTGCACGTTGCCCGTCTGCGACCGGCGGACCGCCGCGCCGAGCAGCCGGGGCGCGGTGCGCGCGCCGCGCACGTACGTGTCGACGACCTCCCGGTCCAGGAAGCGGACCAGCCGGGCCGCGGCCCGGACCGGGCGGACGAACAGCGCGGTGTACAGGGCGTCGACGTGGAAGCCGCTGCCGGCGTGCCGGTAGAGGGCGGGGCCGAGCAGGATGCGGCCGGGGTCGGTGGCGGCGCCGTCGGGGGCGGCGCCGGACGCGGGGGTGCCCTCGTCCGCGGGGCTGCCGTACACCGCCTCGTGCGTGGCCTCCGCCTCGACCTCGGTGAGCGCGGGCTCGGCGCCGGGGTGGGCGGTGACCGCGCCGACGGGGACGCGGGCGGCGAGGCCGGCGGTCTGCCGCCACGCCGCGTACGTCAGCGCCGCGCCGACGAGCGCCAGGCCCGTGCCGAGGACGGCGGTGGCGAGCGTCGGGGTGAGGGACTCGCCGTCGAGCCAGTCGGAGATCCGGCCGACGGTGAGGCCGAACGCGAGGGTGGGGAGGAAGAGCACCCACAGCATGGCGTTCATGACCACCGGGGTCCGCACGGGGTGCCCCGCGTCGCGGACGTCGTCGGCGGCGGCCGGTGCCGGGGGCGCGCCGGCCAGCAGCCACAGCCGGGCGGCGTACGCGGCGGTGAGCAGGGCGGTGGCCAGCCCGGCGACCAGTACGGTCCAGCCGACCCCGACCGGGACGCCCTCGGTGTGGCCGGTGGCCGCGTGCTCCGCGGCGCCGAGGACCGCCTCCTTGGAGAAGAAGCCGCTGAACGGCGGGACGGCGGCGAGGGCGAGGAGGGCGACGGTCATCGTCCAGAAGGCGTCCGGCGCCTTGCGCCGCAGGCCGCCCGTCCGGGCCATCGCGGCCAGCGAGTTGGTGCCGGCGGCGTGGATCAGGACGCCGGCGGCGAGGAACAGCAGCGCCTTGAAGGCGCCGTGCGAGAGGAGGTGGAAGACGGCGGCGTCCCGGGAGCCGGCGGCCAGCGCGCCGGTCATGTAGCCGAGCTGGCCCACGGTCGAGTAGGCGAGCACCCGTTTGATGTCGTCCTGCGCGAGCGCGGCCAGCGCCGAGCCGACCATGGTGACGGCCGCCAGCACCGCCAGCACCACCAGCGCGGCGGCCGAGGCGGCGAAGACGGGCAGCAGCCGGGCCACGACGTACACGCCGGCCGCGACCATCGTCGCCGCGTGGATCAGCGCGGACACGGGGGTGGGGCCGGCCATCGCGTCGGGCAGCCAGGTGTGCAGTGGGAACTGCGCGGACTTGCCCGCGACCCCGGCGAGCAGCAGCAGCGCGATGAGCGTGGGGTGGGCGAGGCCGTCGCCGGACGCGGCCGCGGTCAGGATGCCGCTGATGCGGAACGTCCCGGCCTCGGCGGCGAGCGCGAAGATGCCGAAGAGGAAGGGGACGTCGCCGAGCTTGGTGACCAGGAACGCCTTGAGCGAGGCGGCCCGTGCGACGTCGGTCTCCCAGTAGTGGCCGACGAGGAAGTACGAGCAGATGCCCATGATCTCCCAGCCGACCAGCAGCACCATCAGGTCGCCGGAGTAGACGACGAGGAGCATCGCGGCGGTGAAGAGGGAGACGAGCGCGGCGTACGAGGAGTAGCGCGGGTCGTCGCGCAGATAGCCGGTGGAGTAGATCTGCACGCACGAGGCGACGACGCCGACGAGCACGGCGACCAGCACCGCCATGCCGTCGAGGTGCAGCGCCAGGTCGATGGGCACCGAGCCGGTCGGCGTCAGCTCGGTGGCGGCGGTCACCGGCTCGTCGCCGCCCTGCCGGGCCGCGACGACGGCCGCGAGCACGGCGGCGGTCACGGTCGGCAGCACGGCCAGCGGCTGCACCATGCCCGGTGAGCGGCGGCCGGCGAGCAGGCCGGCGACGGCGCCGAGGAAGGGCAGCAGCGGGACGAGGGCGGCGAGGGTGGTGGTGGTCACGCGGTGGCCTCGGCCTTCTTCGACGCGGACCCCGGCCCGGCGGCGCCGGTGGCCGTTGCGTCGGTTCCGTCCGCGGTCGCGTCCGCGGGTTCGGCGGTTTCGGCCGCGGTACCGGCGGCGTCCGGCTCCGCGAGGTCGCGCAGCCGGTCGACGGCGGAGGTGCCGCGGGTGCGGTACACCATCAGCACGATGGCCAGCCCGATGCCGATCTCGGCCGCGGCCACCGCGATGATGAACAGCGTGAACGACTGGCCGGAGCGCAGAGCGTCGCGGAACGCGACGTCGAAGGCGACGAGGTTGAGGTTGACGGCGTTGAGCATCAGCTCGACGGACATCAGCACCAGGATGGCGTTGCGCCGGGCCAGCACGCCGTAGAGGCCGACGCAGAACAGCAGCGCGGCCAGCACGGCCGGGTAGGCGAGATGCATTCAGTCCTCCCCGCCCCGGTCCGCGGCCCCGGAGTCGGCCCCGGCCCCGGCCTCGGATTCGGCCCCTGGTTCGGCCTCGGCCCCGCCGTTCTTCCGTGACAGCACGATCGCGCCCACCAGCGCCGCCAGCAGCAGCACCGACAGCGCCTCGAACGGCAGCACCCAGTGCCGGAAGACGCTGGCCCCCAACAGGTCCGTCGTCCCACCGGGTTCGTCCAGGTCGATCCACGTCGTACGGAACGCGTCCACGACCAGCGTCACCAGCAGCACCGCCGCCGTCCCCGCCACGCCCAGCGCCACCCACCGGTTGCCCGAGTCGGCGTCCGGCGAGCGGCCTATAGGCGCCCGGGTCAGCATCAGCCCGAAGAGCAGCAGCACCACCACGGAGCCCACGTAGATCAGCACCTGCACCCAGGCCACGAACTCTGCCGTCAGCAGCAGGTACTCGACCGCCAGCCCGCCGAGCGCGACCACCAGCCACAGCGCGGCGTGCACCAGCTGCCGCGTCGTCACGGTGATCACGGCGGCCCCGAGGGTCACCAGGCCGGTGAGCAGGAAGACGATCTCGACGCCGGTGGGCGACAGGAAGCCGTGGGATTCGGCGGCCAGGATCATGTGCCGCCCTCCTCCGCCGGCGGCTCCGCGGCCTCCCGGGCCCGCGCCGCCTCCGCCTTCTCCACCGCCTTGCGCGCCGCGCCCAGCTCCTTCGGCTCCTCCCCCGCCGGGTCCGGCGCCGGCGGGGGCGGCACCGTCCACATCCAGTCCCGCAGCCGGTCCCGCTCGTGGGTCAGCTCGTGGATGTCGGTCTCCGCGTACTCGAACTCCGGCGACCAGAAGAGCGCGTCGAACGGGCAGACCTCGATGCAGATCCCGCAGTACATGCACAGCGCGAAGTCGATCGCGAAGCGGTCGAGGACGTTGCGGCTGCGCTCCCGCCCGCCGGGGGCGGCGGGCGGGACGGTCTCCTTGTGCGAGTCGATGTAGATGCACCAGTCCGGGCACTCGCGGGCGCACAGCATGCAGACCGTGCAGTTCTCCTCGAACAACGCGATGACGCCGCGGCTGCGCGGCGGCAGCGCGGGCAGGGCGTCGGGGTAGTGCGCGGTGTGCGAACGCCGCGTCATCGTCCGCAGCGTGATCGCCAGCCCCTTCGCAAGCCCCTTCATCGGTCAGCTCACCACCTTCACGATGCCGGTCAGCGCGATCTGCGCGAGCGCGAGCGGGATGAGGGTCGTCCAGGCGAAGCGCTGCAGCTGGTCCTCGCGCAGCCGCGGGTACGTGACGCGCAGCCAGATCACCCCGAAGGCCAGGATCCCGGTCTTCAGCAGCGTCCACAGCCAGCCGAGCCCGTCGGCGTACGGGCCGTGCCAGCCGCCGAGGAAGAGCACGGCGGTCAGCGCGCTCAGGACGACGATCCCGGCGTACTCGGCGAGGAGGAACAGGGCGAAGCGCAGGCCGGAGTACTCGGTGTACGCGCCGAAGATGATCTCCGAGTCGGCGACGGGGGCGTCGAACGGCGGGCGCTGCAGCTCCGCGAGGCCGGCGGTGAAGAACACGACGCCGCCGACGAGCTGCCACGGCAGCCACCACCACTCGAAGCCGTCCACGATCCCGACGAGGGACACCGTCCCGGCGGCCATGGCGACGGAGGCGGCGGCGAGCAGCATGGGCAGCTCGTACGCGAGGAGCTGGGCGGCGGTGCGGAGGCCGCCGAGGAGCGAGTACTTGTTCGCGGACGCCCAGCCGCCCATGAGGGAGCCGAGGACGCCGACGCCCATGACGGCCAGCACGAAGAAGATCCCGGCGTCGATCGCCTGGCCGACGCCGCCGTCGGGGGCGAAGGGGATGGCGACGAGGACGACGAGGTACGGGAGGAGGGCGACGGCGGGGGCGAGCTGGAAGACCCGCCGGTCGGCGCCGGCCGGGACGACGTCCTCCTTCTGCGCGAACTTGACGCCGTCGGCGACGAGCTGGGCCCAGCCGTGGAAGCCGCCGGCGTACATGGGGCCGACGCGGCCCTGCATGTGGGCCATGACCTTGTGCTCGGTCTGGCCGACGAGGAGGGGGAAGAGCAGGAAGACGACGAGGACGCCGACGAGGGTGAGCAGGGTTTCGAGCACGTCGTTCACGAGGCGTCACCGCCTTCGCCGGCGGGGTCGCCCGCGCTGGGTTCGGCGGGCGGGGTGTCCTCGCCCGGGGCGGCGGCGGGAGGCGCGGGCGGCTCGTCGCCGGGGCGCGGGCGTTCCCACGGGGCGTCGGGCGTACGGGGACGGGGCCGCGGCGTCCCGCCCGCCGCGGCCCCGCCGCCGGCGGTCCGCCTCGACGCCGAACCCTCGCTCGCCGAGCGCCCGCGGCGCGGGGCGCCCTCCGCTCTCCCTCCCGCTCTCCCTCCCGCGCGGCGCGGGGTGCGGGCGGGGGCCGGGGGGAGCTGGCCCTTCTGGGGGCCCCAGTCGTTCGGGTCGGGGACGCCCGGGGGCCGCATCTGGCGGCGCTTCGGGCCGCCGTCGTGGGGTTCGCCCGGTTCCTTCGCGCCCGGCCAGGCCTTCGCGACCCGGGCCGCCAGCACGAAGTCCTTCCGCAGCGGGTGCCCCTCGAACTCCTCCGGGAGCAGCAGCGGCACCAGGTGCGGGTGGCCGGCGAAGTCGACGCCGAACATCTCGTGCGTCTCCCGCTCGTGCCACGCCGCCCCCGCGTACACGCCCGTCGCCGTCGCCAGCGCCGGCGCGCCGTGCGGCACCGTCGTACGGAGCAGCAGCCGGCGCGGCGGCGTGCCGACCGCGACGACGTGGGCGGCGACGCGGAAGCCCTCGTCCGGTTCGTCGACGGCGCTCAGCCAGTCGAAGAACGTGCAGCCCAGCTCGTCGCGGGCGGTCTGCAGCGCCGTGGTCCAGGCGGCGGGCGGCACGTCGACGGTCAGGACGCCGTACGCCTCGCTCGCCACCGCCCCCGGCCCGAACAGCTCCTCCGCTCCCCGCGGCAGCCACCCCACGGATCCGGCGTCGTCCGCCTCCCCCGGCTCGGTCATCCGCCGGCCTCCCCGTTCGGCCCGTTCGGCCCGTTCGGCCCGTTCGGCGGCTGCACCAGCCCGCTCGTCAGCGCCGCCGCGGACGTCGGGGCGGCGGCGGCCGCCCCGTTCCCGTACCGCTCCCGCAGCGACTCCCGCGCGATCTTCTCCTGCAGCTTCAGGATGCCCTGCAGCAGCGCCTCCGGCCGCGGCGGGCAGCCCGGCACGTACACGTCCACCGGGACGATCTGGTCCACGCCCTTCGTCACCGCGTACGAGTCCCAGTACGGCCCGCCGCAGTTGGAGCACGCGCCGAAGGAGATCACGTACTTCGGCTCCGGCATCTGCTCGTACAGCCGCTTCACCGACGGCGCCATCTTGTCCGTCACCGTCCCGGACACCACCATCAGGTCCGCCTGCCGCGGGCCCGGCGCGAACGGGATGACGCCGAGGCGGATGAAGTCGTGCCGGGCCATCGACGCGGCGATGAACTCGATCGCGCAGCAGGCGAGGCCGAAGTTGAAGACCCACAGGCTGTAGCGGCGGCCCCAGTTGAGCACGACCTTCATCGGCTGAGGTGCCAGGCGCTGCAGCACCCCAAGGCTCCCCCTGCCTTCGGCAGGCGGTCCCCCCTGTGGTTCTGGCAGGTCTACCGATGTCACCGTGGTCCTTTCGAGGCGGCTCCGGCCCTCAGGCCGGGGAGGAAACGGATCGTGGCCGAGGGGGCGCTGAATGCTGCAGCATCGGCGCAGGAAGCATTGTCAGTGCCGACCGCTGGATTGACCACATGTCGCGCTACCGGCCGCGTCCTACACCCAGCCAGGAAAATGACCTGGCTGCGCACTGTGCGCATGCCCGGTACGTATGGAACCCGGCCGTAGAACAGCACACGTGGTGGACGCCGCGGCGCGGTCCGGCGCCGGGCTTCGCCCTTCAGTGCCGCCAACTGTCCGAGGCACGTGCCGGGCTGCCATGGCTGCGCTCCGGATCTGTTGGCTGGGTACGGTTCCGCCTCTCCCGCCCTATCCCAGCCGGTGCGCGCTCCTACCGCATCAAAAAGGACCGAGCCGGGCGGTGGCACATCGCCTTCACCGCTGCTCCGGAGTCGATCCCCGCTCCCGGGAACGGGGAGGTCGTGGGCGTTGACCGCGGCGTGGCCGTGTCCGCAGCCCTGTCCACCGGCGACCTGCTGACCGTACCCGCGCTTCGCGGTCACGAGGCGCGCAGGCTCACCCTGTTGCAGCGACGTCTGTCCCGATGCCGTCGCGGCTCGAAAAGTCGCCGGAAGGTCAAGACCGCGATCGCCCGTCTCACGGCCCGCGGAGTCGACCGGCGCAAGGACTGGGTGGAGAAAACCGGTACGGATCTGGCCCGTCGGTTCGATGTGATCGGTGTGGAGGCGCTGAACATCCGGGGCATGGCGGACCGGGAAGCGCGCGAGAGCCAAGCGCGCTTCCCGTGCCGCACCTGCGGGTACACGAGCCATGCGGACACCAACGCCGCCAGGAACATCAAAACGGCCGCTGGGCAGGCGGTTGCTGCGCGGGAAGAGCCCGGGGTTGCCCGGCTGGTGCACCGCGAACCTCAACTGGTCTCCTCCTCGTGAGCTGATGCGGTTGGAATCCTCCGCTTCAGGCGGAGGAGGATGTCAAGTCCATTCGAGGACGCCCTTCTTCCAGGCGTAGAGCAGGCCCACGGCGAGGAAGCCGAGGAAGATGAACATCTCCACGAGCGTCACCGCCCCGTACCCCGGGGCCGCGAAGACCGTCGCCCAGGGGAAGAGGAAGATGGCGTCGACGGCGAAGATCACGTACAGGAAGGCGTACACGTAGTAGCGGACCTGCGTGTGCGCCCAGCCCTCCCCGACCGGGTCCACCCCGCACTCGTACGTGAGCAGCTTCTCCGGCGTCGGCACCGCGGGCCGCAGCAGCCGGGCGCCGCCGAAGGCGACGGCGACGAAGAGCAGGCCCAGCACGGCGACGAGGCCGACCACCCCGTAGCCGTCGAAGTACCCGGCGGCAACGGCGTCGGCGGCGAACATGTCCGGCACCTCGGCTTCGCTCCCTGACTGCAGTGGCTGGCTGACCCGTGCGCATCGGTCAGGACATCGACCTGTACGGGCAAGGAGTGTAGGCCCTGCCCCGCGCGCTGTGCCCATCCCGTGCACGCCACTTCCGCCGCGCCGCACGCGTCCCGCCCCCCGCACCCGGCCCGCACCGGGGCACCGAAGCGGAGACTCCTCCGCAAAGGGTGGGGTTAACCCCCGTACGTTCCCCCCACACCCCCCATGGCGCCCCGGTACTCCGGCGCGGCACCCTGGGAGGATGACGTACAGCCGCCCCGGCGCGGAGCCGCAGCCCAAGCCCCGCGGCGCTGAGCCGCTGCCTCCGCCGCGCGCGCCGCTCAGCGGCACGACCTGGCTTGAGATCGTGCATCTGCTGGTGAACCTCCCCGTGGCGATCTTCGCGTTCACCTACGTCTCGATCTGGCTGTACGCCGGCGCGTTCCTGTCGATCACCGTCATCGGACTGCCGCTGCTGGCCGCGGGCCTCGCCGGCGCGCGCGGGATCGGCGCATGGGAGCGCGCGCGGGCGCGCGTGCTGCTCGGCGTGCACGTCGAGGCGCCGACGCCGATCCGGCGCAGCACCTACGGGGGCTTCCTGCCGTGGCTGTGGGCGATGCTGAAGGACCCGGTGGGCTGGCGGACGACGCTCTACAGCGTGATGCGGCTGCCGTGGGGGGTCCTCACCTTCGGGCTGACGATGGTGTCGCTGTTCGTGCTGTGGCCGCTGCTGCCGTGGCTGGCGCGCGGGCTGACGGAGGTGGACCGGGCGATGGTGCGCGGGCTGCTGGCGCCGTCGGACCCGCTGGAGCGGCGGATCAAGGAGCTGGAGGAGAACCGCGGGGTCGTGGTGGACACGGCCGCGGCGGACCTGCGGCGCATCGAGCGCGACCTGCACGACGGCGCGCAGGCCCGGCTCGTCGCGCTGGCGATGGGTCTGGGCCTGGCGAAGGAGAAGCTGCTGGAGGACCCGGAGGCCGCGGCCGACATGGTCGACGAGGCGCACGGCGAGGTGAAGCTCGCCCTGGAGGAGCTGCGCGACCTGGCCCGCGGCATCCACCCGGCGATCCTCACCGACCGCGGCCTCGGCCCGGCGCTGTCCGCCGTCGCCGCCCGCTGCACGGTGCCCGTCACGGTGACCGTCGACCTCAGGGAGCGGCCGGCGCAGGCCATCGAGGGCATCGCGTACTACACGGTCTCCGAGCTGCTGCAGAACATCAGCAAGCACAGCGGCGCGAAGACCGCGAGCGCCGACGTGTGGCGGGCGGAGGGCCGCATCATGCTGCAGGTCACCGACGACGGCCGGGGCGGCGCCCGGCTGGACGCGGGCTCGGGGCTCTCCGGCCTGGCGGAGCGGCTGGGGTCGGTGGACGGGCTGCTGGTGGTGGAGTCCCCGAGCGGCGGCCCCACGGTCGTCACGGCCGAGCTGCCCTGGCGCAACCGCGAGACGGAGCCCCAGGCGCAGGGGCAGGCCCCGGGGCAGGGCCCCGGCCCCGGGCGGTGGCGGGCGCGGGCGGCGCGCGTGTAGGCGTACGGCCGAGGGTGGGGTTTTCCCCCGTACCGACAGACCGACCTGCTCCATGGCCCGCGGCGCCCCCGCCGGAGAGGCTGGAGGCACAAGCTCGACAGACCCGTCACCAGCACTCCGGCAGAAGGACTTCCGACGATGGACAGCACCGCGTACGCCCCCGAGGCCCGCCGCCCGCGGGTTCCCCTCGCCCTGCGCGCCCCCTTCGAGGCGCGCACCTGGCGCGAGTTCCTCTACCACCTGCTCAGCCTGCCGGTGTCGATCGTGTTCTTCGTCTACACGATCACCATGCTGTCGCTGGGCGTCGGCCTGCTCATCACGTTCCTCGGCGTCCCGGTGCTGGCCGGGATGCTGGCGGGCTGCCGCGGCATGGGCTACTTCGAGCGGGCCCGTGCGCGGCTGCTGCTCGACCTGAAGGTCGACGACCCGGAGCCGCTGCACCGGCGGGCCTCCGGGTTCATGGGCTGGGTCGGGTCGCTGTTCCGCAGCGGCGAGTCGTGGCGGAGCATGCTCTACGGGCTGCTGCACATGTTCTGGGCCGTCTGCTCGTTCGCGATCGCCGTGGCGGTGATGTTCTGGGCCTGGTCGATGGTCACGTACCCGCTGTGGCAGTGGGTCTTCCCGGCGCACTGGGGCCAGGAGGGGCTGCAGGTGTACGGGAACGAGTCCGGGGAGGGCTGGTACCTGGACTCGGCGCTGGAGCAGGCCTTCGCCGTCGCCGTCGGCGGGGTGGCGCTGCTCGCCTCGCCGTGGGTGGTGCGCGGGCTGTCGTACGTGGACCGGGCGATGGTCGTCGGGCTGCTGGGCCCGTCGAAGCTGGCGACCCGGGTGCAGGAGCTGGAGACGGACCGCGGCGTCGTGGTGGACACCGCGGCGGCGGACCTGCGGCGCATCGAGCGCGACCTGCACGACGGCGCGCAGGCCCGGCTGGTGGCGCTGGCGATGGACCTGGGGCTGGCGAAGGAGAAGCTGCTGGAGGACCCGGAGGCCGCGGCCGAGATGGTCGACGAGGCGCACGGCGAGGTGAAGCTGGCGCTGCAGGAGCTGCGCGACCTGGCCCGCGGCATCCACCCGGCGATCCTCACCGACCGCGGCCTCGGCCCGGCGCTGTCCGCCGTCGCGGCGCGCTGCACGGTGCCGGTGTCGGTGACCGTGGACCTGCTGGAGCGGCCGGCGCAGTCGATCGAGGGCATCGCGTACTACACGACCTCGGAGCTGCTGCAGAACATCAGCAAGCACAGCGGCGCGAGCCGGGCGATGGTGGACCTGTGGCGCGCGGAGGGCCGGCTGATGATCCAGGTCACGGACGACGGCCAGGGCGGCGCCCGGCTGGACGCGGGCTCGGGGCTCTCCGGCCTGGCGGAGCGGCTGGGGTCGGTCGACGGGCTGCTGGTCGTCGACTCGCCGCCGGGCGGGCCGACGGTGGTCACGGCGGAACTCCCCTGGCGGTCGTAACCGCGCCGCGCTGCCCCGCCCCCGGCTTCCCCCACGGGGTATCCGCTCCGGTGGCTCCCCTTGTCGCCGAATCCTGGGATGCTGGAGGTCTACACATCTTCGTATGGGGGGCAGGCAACGGTGGAGGACAGCGTGCGGGTGGTCATCGCCGAGGACTCGGTGCTGCTCCGGGAGGGGCTCACCCGGCTGCTCACCGACCGGGGCCACGAGGTCGTCGCCGGTGTCGGTGACGGCCAGGCGCTGGTCAAGACGGTCGGCGAGCTGGCCGCCGAGGGCAGCGCGCCGGACGTCGTCGTCGCCGACGTGCGGATGCCGCCGACCCACACCGACGAGGGCGTCCGCGCGGCCGTGCAGCTGCGGCGCGACCATCCCGACGTCGGCGTGCTGGTGCTCTCCCAGTACGTGGAGGAGCAGTACGCCACCGAACTGATCGCCGGCTCCAGCCGCGGGGTCGGGTACCTGCTGAAGGACCGGGTCGCGGAGGTCCGCGAGTTCGTGGACGCCGTCGTCCGGGTCGCCGAGGGCGGCACGGCGCTCGATCCCGAGGTCGTCGCCCAGCTGCTGGGCCGCAGCCGCAAGCAGGACGTGCTCGCCGGTCTGACCCCCAGGGAGCGGGAGGTCCTCGGCCTGATGGCCGAGGGCCGGACGAACTCCGCGATCGCCGCTCAGCTCGTCGTGAGCGACGGCGCGGTCGAGAAGCACGTGAGCAACATCTTCATGAAGCTGGGCCTGGCACAGAGTGAGGGAGATCACCGCCGGGTGCTCGCGGTCCTCACGTACCTCAACTCCTGACCCGCTCAAGGGCCGCTCAGCGCCGCTCAGGGCCGCTCTGCGGCGCCCCCCGGCGCTCTCCCGGCCCGCCGCCAGGTGCGCACTACCGGCGGGCGCCAAGCCGCCCCCATGTCACATCCGCGCCCCGCTGACAAGTGATTGTCAGCCCGGAGGAAGGGGTTATGAGGGGGGTTAGATCGGAACAAATGCGGATATAACCCTCCGTCTCGTCACCGTCCAGTTTGCGGACACGCTGAGGAAGGCATGCCTAACCGACGTACGATGGTCACTGGGTCAGGCGGTCGGTATCCCGTTCCCGAGCGGCCGCCGCGAGGGAGGTCCACGAAGGTGACCAGCGAGGTCAACAGCAAAGAGGTCAAGCGCCTGGACCGGGTGATCATCCGGTTCGCCGGTGACTCCGGAGACGGGATGCAGCTGACCGGGGACCGCTTCACCTCGGAGACGGCGTCGTTCGGCAACGACCTGTCGACGCTTCCGAACTTCCCCGCCGAGATCCGCGCCCCCGCAGGCACCCTGCCGGGGGTTTCCAGTTTCCAGGTGCACTTCGCCGACCACGACATCCTCACCCCGGGGGACGCGCCCAACGTGCTGGTCGCGATGAACCCGGCCGCGCTGAAGGCGAACATCGGCGACGTGCCGCGCGGCGCCGAGGTGATCGTCAACACGGACGAGTTCAACAAGCGCGCGATGGCCAAGGTGGGTTACGCCGCGAGCCCCCTTGAGGACGGCTCGCTCGACGGGTACAGCGTGCACGAGGTGCCGCTGACCACGCTGACGGTCGAGGCGCTGAAGGAGTTCGGGCTGTCCCGCAAGGACGCCGGCCGCTCCAAGAACATGTTCGCCCTCGGGCTGCTGAGCTGGATGTACAACCGCCCGACCGAGGGCACCGAGGGGTTCCTGCGGGCGAAGTTCGCGAAGAAGCCGGACATCGCCGAGGCCAACATCGCCGCTTTCCGGGCCGGGTGGAACTTCGGCGAGACGACGGAGGACTTCGCGGTCTCCTACGAGGTCGCGCCGGCCGAGTCCGCGTTCCCCGCCGGCACGTACCGCTCGATCTCGGGCAACCTGGCGCTGGCGTACGGGCTGATCGCCGCGGGGCAGCAGGCGGACCTGCCGCTGTTCCTCGGCTCGTACCCGATCACGCCGGCCTCGGACATCCTGCACGAGCTGAGCAAGCACAAGAACTTCGGCGTCCGCACCTTCCAGGCCGAGGACGAGATCGCCGGCATCGGCGCCGCGCTCGGCGCTGCCTTCGGCGGCGCGCTGGGGGTGACGACCACCTCCGGCCCCGGCGTCGCGCTGAAGGCCGAGACGGTGGGCCTCGCGGTGTCGCTGGAGCTGCCCCTGCTGATCGTGGACATCCAGCGCGGCGGCCCGTCGACCGGGCTGCCGACGAAGACCGAGCAGGCGGACCTGCTGCAGGCGATGTACGGGCGCAACGGCGAGGCGCCGGTGCCGGTCGTGGCGCCGGCCACGCCGTCGGACTGCTTCACCGCGGCGCTGGACGCCGCGCGGATAGCGCTGACGTACCGCACGCCGGTGATGCTGCTGTCCGACGGCTACCTGGCCAACGGCTCCGAGCCGTGGCGCATCCCGGAGGTCGACGACCTGCCCGACCTGCGCGTGCAGTTCGCCACCAAGGCCAACCACACCCTGGACGACGGCACCGAGGTCTTCTGGCCGTTCAAACGCGACCCGCAGACGCTGGCCCGGCCGTGGGCGGTGCCCGGCACCCCGGGCCTGGAGCACCGCATCGGCGGCATCGAGAAGGAGGACGGCTCGGGCAACATCTCGTACGCGCCGTCCAACCACGACCTGATGGTGCGCACCCGGCAGGCGAAGGTCGACGGCATCGACGTGCCCGACATCGAGGTCGACGACCCCGAGGGCCCGGCGGGCGAGCGGGCGCGCACGCTGGTGCTGGGCTGGGGCTCGACGTACGGGCCGATCACCGCGGCCGTACGCCGCGTGCGCCGCGCCGGCGACCGTATCGCGCAGGCCCACCTGCGCTACGTCAACCCGTTCCCGGCCAACCTCGGCGAGGTCCTGGCCGCGTACGACAAAGTCATCGTCCCCGAGATGAACCTCGGCCAGCTCGCGGCCCTCGTCCGCGCCCGGTACCTCGTGGACGCCTACTCGTACAACCAGGTCAACGGCATGCCGTTCAAGGCCGAGCAGCTCGCCACCGCTCTCAAGGAGGCCATCGACAATGGCTGAGACGACCGCTGAGGGGCCGGCGATCGACGCCCTTTCGCTGATCCCCAAGGCCGAAGCCAAGCAGTCCATGAAGGACTTCAAGACGGACCAGGAGGTGCGCTGGTGCCCCGGCTGCGGTGACTACGCCGTCCTGGCCGCCGTCCAGGGCTTCGTGCCGGAGCTGGGCCTGGCCAAGGAGAACATCGTCTTCGTCTCGGGCATCGGCTGCTCGTCCCGCTTCCCGTACTACATGAACACCTACGGGATGCACTCCATCCACGGCCGCGCCCCGGCCATCGCCACCGGCCTGGCCGCCACCCGCCGCGACCTGTCCGTCTGGGTCGTCACCGGCGACGGCGACGCGCTGTCCATCGGCGGCAACCACCTGATCCACGCGCTCCGCCGCAACGTCAACCTCAAGATCCTGCTCTTCAACAACCGGATCTACGGTCTGACCAAGGGGCAGTACTCGCCGACCTCCGAGATCGGCAAGGTCACCAAGTCCACCCCGATGGGCTCGCTCGACTCGCCGTTCAACCCGGTCTCGCTGGCGCTCGGCGCCGAGGCGTCGTTCGTCGCCCGCACGGTCGACTCGGACCGCAAGCACCTCACCGAGACGCTGCGCGCGGCGGCCGCCCACCCGGGCACGGCGCTGATCGAGATCTACCAGAACTGCAACATCTTCAACGACAACGCCTTCGAGGTGCTCAAGGACCGCGAGCAGGCCCAGGAGGCGGTGATCCGGCTGGAGCACGGCAAGCCGATCCGCTTCGGCACCGACGATCACAAGGGCGTCGTCCGCGACCCGGCCACCGGGGACCTGGAGATCGTGGAGGTGACGGCGGAGAACGAGGCGGACGTCCTCGTCCACGACGCCCACGCCGCCACCCCCACCACCGCCTTCGCCCTCTCCCGCCTCGCCGACCCCGACACGCTGCACCACACGCCGATCGGCGTGCTGCGCAGCGTGGACCGGCAGGTGTACGACACGGAGATGGCCGAGCAGCTCGACGACGCCGTCCAGCACAAGGGCAAGGGCGACCTGAGCGCCCTCCTCGCCGGCGGCGACACCTGGACGGTCCTCGGCTGAGCCGACGGGCCGGCCCGGGGCCGACACGGCCCGGACCCGGACCCGGGCCCGCACCCCGGGTCCGGGTCCGGGCGCTTTGCCGGGCGCCCCGCCCCGGTGTGCCGTCCGGGCCCCCGGTCCGGCCGCCCGGCCCGGGGGCGCTGCCTCAGGCCCGTGCCGTGTCGTATCCGGCGCGGGCCGCGGCCACCTCGGCCACGCTGTCGTTCGCCCAGACCGCCAGCGGCCGCACCAGCCGGGCCGCCTGCCCGCCGAGCGGGCTCAGCGAGTACTCCACGTGCGGCGGGATGACCGGCTTCGCCTCGCGCAGCACCAGGCCGTCGCGCTCCAGCGTCTGCAGGGTCTGCGCGAGCATCTTCTCGCTGACGCCGCCGATCCGCCGCCGCAGCGCGCTGAACCGCATCGTGCCGTCCTGCAGCGCCAGCAGCACCAGCACGCCCCAGCGGCTGACGACGTGCTCCAGGATGTTCCGCGCGGGGCAGTCGGGCTCGATCACGTCCGGAAAGCCCCGCAGCCCGACCTCTTCGCTTACCTTCATGCCAGTACCTTACGTCAAAGTGGGTACTTTCTCGCCGTTAGCGTGGAGCCTACGGTGGTTTCCATGAAGATCACCGTCACCGGAGCCACCGGACACCTCGGCCGCCTCGTCGTCGCGGCCCTGCTGGAGCAGCTGCCCGCCGAGCGGATCGCCGCCGTCGTGCGCGGCAAGGACAAGGCCGCGGACCTCGCGGCACGCGGCGTGGAGCTGCGGATCGCCGACTACGACGAGCCCGCCGCGCTCGCGGACGCCTTCCGCTCCGGCGAGCGGGTGCTGTTCATCTCGGGCAGCGAGGTGGGGCGGCGGGTGGCGCAGCACCGGGCGGTCGTCGAGGCCGCCGCGGCGGCGGGCGTCGGGCGGCTCGCGTACACCGGCATCCTCGGCGGGCCGAAGGCCGACTTCCCGCTCGCGGACGAGCACAAGGCCACCGAGCAGCTGATCCTCGGCTCCGGGCTGCCGTACGTCTTCCTGCGCAACGGCTGGTACCACGAGAACTACACCGAGCACCTCGCGCCCGTGCTCGAACACGGCGCCGTCCTCGGCAGCGCGGGCGACGGCCGGATCGCCTCCGCCGCCCGCGCCGACTACGCCGCGGCGGCGGTCGCGGTGCTGACCGGCGAGGGCCACGAGGGCCGGGCGTACGAGCTGAGCGGCGACACGGCGTGGAGCCTCCCGGAGTACGCCGCCGAGGTCGCCCGGCAGTCCGGCGCCCCCGTCGGCTACCGCGACCTGCCGCCGGACGGGCACCTGCGGGCTCTGGTCGGCGCCGGGATGCCGGAGCCGGTGGCCGAGGTGCTGGTCGGCGTCGACGCGGCGGTGTCCCGCGGGCTGCTGGCGGGGACGACGGGCGAGCTGGCCCGGCTCATCGGGCGGCCGACGACGCCGCTGGCGGAGGCGGTGGCGGCAGGGCTCGCGGCCGTACGCGACACGCCGCAGAAGTAAGGACCCAAATGCTGATACGAGAATGACAACCGGCTCGTCCGCCCGCTACCGTCGTCACGGCGAAGGCCGTGTGGGACGGCGGACGGGAGGGCGGCCGTGGGGTCATCAGGTGACGCTCCGGCGAGGTCGGCGGGCGAGGCGCGGCTCGGGCTGCTCTACGGCTTCGCCGCGTACGGCAGCTGGGGGATCATCCCGCTGTTCTGGCCGCTGCTGGAGCCCGCGAGCCCCGCGGAGATCCTGGCCAACCGGATGGTGTGGTCGCTCGTCGCCTGCGTGCTGCTCCTGCTGGTGCTGCGCCGCTGGGCGTGGATCCGGCCGCTGCTGCGCGAGCCGCGGCGGCTGGGGCTGGTCGCGGCGGCCGCGGCGACGATCACGGTCAACTGGTTCGTCTACATCTGGGCGGTCAACTCCGGACACGTCGTCGAGGCGGCCCTCGGCTACTTCATCAACCCCCTCGTCAGCATCGCCTTCGGGGTGCTGCTGCTGCGCGAACGGCTGCGCGTCGCGCAGTGGGTCGCGGTCGCGGTGGGCGCGGCGGCGGTGGTGGTGCTGACGGTGGGGTACGGGCAGCTGCCGTGGATCGCGCTGGTGCTGGCGTTCTCCTTCGGGACGTACGGGCTGGTCAAGAAGCGGATCGGGCTGGAGGGCATCGAGTCCTTCGCGGCGGAGACGTCGGTGCAGTTCCTGCCGGCGCTGGGGTTCATGCTGCTGCTCGGCGCCCGCGGCGACGCGACGTTCCACACGGAGGGCGTGGGCCACGCGCTGCTGCTCGCGAGCTGCGGGGTGGTCACGGCGTTCCCGCTGATCTGCTTCGGCGCGGCGGCGGTGCGGCTGCCGCTGTCGACGATCGGGCTGATGCAGTACCTGGCGCCGACGCTGCAGTTCCTGCTGGGCGTGCTGTACTTCCACGAGTCGATGCCGGCGGAGCGGTGGGCGGGCTTCCTGCTGGTGTGGCTGGCGCTGGCGCTGCTCACGTACGACGCGCTGCGCACCGCGCGGCGGGGGCGGCTGGAGCTGCGCCGCGCGGAGGCGGTACAGGCGTCGGCAGCGGCGGGCGGTCCGGAACATGCGGCGGGTAAGACGGGTAAGACGACGGCGGATTCGGCCCGCTCCGCATGAGCCGCAGCCGCGGGAGCCGCGGCGGGCTGCGAGGGGCCGGCCGGGAGGGCGCGCGTAGGCTGCGGGGATGGCGGACGAACGGGCGGGCGGGTCGAAGCTGCGGGCCCAGGTGGGGACCGCGGGGGTCATGGGCGCGCTCGCCGGGGCCGCGCTCGCCGGCGGACGGGGCGCCCGCGCGGCAGTCGGGGGCGCGGTGGCCGGGGCGGTCGGGCTCGGGGCGGCCGAGGCGGTCGCCCGGGCACGGCAGCGGCCGGGCGAGATCCCGGCGCTGTGGCAGCGGATCGCCGTCAGCGGCGCGCTGGCCGCAGCCGCGGGCTGGGCGGGCGCCCGGCTGACGGGCGCGGGCCCGGTGCCGGTGGGCACGGTGGCCGGCGCGGCGGCGGGGGTGCTGGGCGTACGCCCGCACAAGGTGGCGCTGGGCCCGGCGGTGGGGGCGGCGGTGGGCGGGGCGGTAGCGCTACGCGCGCGTGGCGGGATCGACGTGAGTGCCCCGGCCTCTCCCCGACTTCGACCGGGCGCGCGCCGCGCGGCGGCGCGCTCGCTCGGGCGGGTGGCGCGAGAGCGGGGCACCGCCGGGACCGACCGCTCCGCAGCTGCTTATCCGTTGCGGCGTCGCGGGCGGTCCTTCCCGGGGGCGCCGGCGGGCGTCGCCGCGCGGGGTGCGGCCGTGGCGGGGGGTGCCGTCGTGGCGTTCCGGGTGGTGTCCGCGCTGGTGTTCCGGGAGGAGCAGGTCACCCTCGTCGCCGAGGACGCCACCGCCGACGACCTGCCGTTCGTCGTGCCGCTCGAAGCGCGCTCCGCGTACGTCGGGACCTCGTACGTACGCGACCTCGCCGGCGTCCTCGGCGGCACCTACACGGCGGACGCGCCCGACGTCGGCATCGTCGACTCACTCGACACGCTCGCCGGTCCCGGCTTCGACCCCGCAGCAGTGGACCCGCGGGTACGGGAGTTCTACGAGCGCACCGCCCGCTTCACCCTCGACATCGAACCCCGCTGGCGCCTCTGGGTCCGCCCCGGCTACCTCCTCTACCGCACCCTCGTCGCCCGGCCCCTCGGCCAGGCCAACGTGCCGATGAACCAGCGCGAGGTGCTCCGCGGCATGCGCAGCCGCATCGACACGATCACTCCCCCGCCGGCGGCCGCCGCCACCGCCGCCACCACCGCCGACGACGACGCGCCGGCCCGGACCACGGCCGTCCGCGGCTGGATCCGGTCGTTCGCGGACACCGACGACCCCATCTACGTCGGCATCTACACCACCTACCGGCACGGCGGCCGCGGCTACGTCAGCGTCGGGTTCCCCCTCCCGCACGCCAGCTTCACCGCCACCCTCCTCCCCCGCGCCCGCCCCGGCGGCGGCCTGTCGCTCACCAGCCACGCCGACGCCTCCGACGGCACCGACCACCCCGGCCACTACCTCACGTACATCGACGCCGGGACCCGCGAGCTGACCACCCTCGGCGTGCCCGGCTTCGCCGAGCGGCTCGACGTCCACGTCACCGGCGACGGCCGGCTCCGCGCCGAGCACGCCTTCTCCGTCTTCGGCATCCCGTTCCTCGTCCTGCACTACCGGATGGACCGCAAGCCGTGAACCCCCTCCTCGCCGACGACGCCGACTGGACGCCGGTCACCACGGGCCTGTCGGGGGCCGCCGTCTTCCGCAGCGCGGACGGCACCAGGTACGCCAAGCACGTACCCGCCGAGGTGGCGGAGGAACTCGCCGGCGAGCGGGACCGCACCGCCTGGCTGGCCGCCCAGGGCGTACCGGGGCCCCGCGTGCTCGACTTCCGCTCGGACGGCTCCGGCGCCTGCCTGGTGACCAGCGCGGTCGCCGGCGTGCCCGCCGACCAGCTGTCCGCGGCGGACCTGCGGGCCTGCTGGGGACGCCTCGCGGAGGCGGTCCGCGCGCTGCACGCGGTGCCGGCCGCCGAGTGCCCGTTCCACCGGGATCTGGACCTGATGGTCGCGGTCGCCCGCGCCGTCGTCGCCTGCGACCTGGTGAACCCCGACTTCCTGCCCGTCGAGCAACAGGGCACGCCCGCCCGGGAGTTGCTGGCCCGCGTCGAAGCGCAGCTCGACCGGCGCCGGGAGCAGGAGGCGTCCGACACGGTCGTCTGCCACGGCGACCTCACCCTGGCGAACATCGTCGTCGACCCGCACACCCGGGACGCGGCGGGCTTCGTCGACCTCGGCCGCCTCGGCCTGGCCGACCGCCACGCCGACCTGGCCCTGGTCCTCGCCAGCGCCCGCGAGACGTGGCCGGACGAGCGGCAGGCGGAGCGGCAGGACGCCGCCTTCGCCGAGTGCTACGGCACCGCCCCCGACCCCGAGCGCCTCCGCTTCTACCTCCACCTCGACCCCCTCACCTGGGGCTGACCGCGGCCGTCAGGAGGCGGCGGGGCCGCCCCCGGCCCGGATGAGCCGGGCGTGCGACTCCTGCAGCCCCTCCGGGAGCGCGTCCGGGCTGAACCACTGCGCCGCCAGGATCTCGAAGCCGTCGAGCCTGAGGGTCCCGCCCACGTGCCGCGCCTCGTACGCGATCTCCGCCCGGAGCCGGTAGCCGCTCTTCACCCGGACCAGCCGGCCCGGGACGACCTCCAGGCCCGTCTCCTCCCGCACCTCCCGGACGACGGTCTGCGCGAACTCCTCGCCCTTGACCGCGAAGCCGGTCGGCAGGCCCCACGGCCGGGCGTCGGGCCACATGCGGTGCTTGAGCAGCAGCACCTGCCCCCGGTCGTTCCGCACCACGCCGGTCACGCCGATCATGAACTTGGCCTGCGTGAACCACAGGACGCGCCACTGGAGGGAGCCGCGCAGCAGTTTCCACGCCCTGGCAACGATTCGCTTCACGGGCTTCCCTTCGACACGTCAGTCGCGGCCCGGCTCGCGACGGGCCCTGAGGGCGCGGACCTTGTGGCGGTTGCCGCAGCGTTCCATCGAACACCACCGGCGGCGGCCCGGGCGGGACGTGTCCGCGAACAGCAGGTAACACCGCTCCCCCGCGCACTCGCGGATGCGGCCGCCGTAGGGGCCGGTGAAGAGATCCACCGCGTCGCGGGCGACCGTCGAGAGCAGCTGCGCCGCCGCGGCGGGGGTACCGGTCCAGGCCGGGGCGGCGTCGGGGGTCAGGCGGGGGGCCAGCGGGGGCGCGGCGGCGGCGGTGTTGAGGGTGGCGAGGTCGGCGGGCGGGAGGGGGGTGCCGTGGGCGCGGGCCCGGGTGAGGCGGAAGAGGGCGTCGCGCAGGCGGCGTACGGCGGGGACGTCGGCGGCCGTGACGGCCAGCTCCGGCGCGGGGCGCAGCCGGCTGGCCGCGGCCCAGGCCGCGACGTCGGCGGGGGTGTGCAGCGTCTCGAACCGCGCGAAGGGGCCCGGGCCGCCCGTGGTCAGCAACTCCAGGCTGAGCGCGCCCGGGTCGAAGTGGAAGACCTGGCCGTCCGGGGGGCGCATCACGATGCCCGGGGCGCGGTCGCTTGCCTCGTCCACCATGTAACCAGTATAACCGGTACATGGTTCCCACGCACTGGAAAGTCGTCGTCGACGCCCTCGACCCGCACGCCCAGGCGGACTTCTGGGCCGCCGCCCTCGGCTACGAGGTGGAGGACAACAGCCCGCTCATCGAGCAGCTCCTCGCCGCCGGCGCCGTCCCCGAGGACGTGCTGACCCGGCACCGCGACCGCCGCGCCTGGCGGACCGCCGCCGCCGTCCGGCACCCCGACGACCCGTACGACCCCGCCTCCGGCGCCGGTCTGGGCCGGCGGCTGCTCTTCAACCAGGTCCCCGAGCCCAAGCCCGCGGCCAAGAACCGCCTCCACCTCGACCTGCACCCCGGGGCCGGGCGGCGCGCGGAGGAGACGGCCCGGCTGACGGCGGCGGGCGCGACCGTCCTGCGGCAGGTGCGGGAGCAGGGCGGGGAGTGGACGATCATGGCGGACCCGGAGGGCAACGAGTTCTGCGTCCACTGACACGCACGCGAAGGCCGCCGCGAGCGGGGAGGCGCGCGGCGGCCTTCGGGGGCGGTGGTGCGGTCAGTCGCCGGCGGCGGCCTGCAGGGCCTCCGGGGTGACGGCGCCGACGTAGATGCTGTCGTCCGCGATCAGCACGTTGACCAGCCGGCTCTCGAAGACCCGGCCGGCGTCGGTCTTCTCGGTGAAGAAGTCGAGGGCCGCACCGGCCCCTTCCCCGCCCAGCGCGTCGCCGGGCAGCGCGATCTCGGCGATCGAGCCCCAGCCCTCGCCGTGGACCTGCACGTCCTCCAGGCCGGCGGGCAGCTCGCCCATGCCCTCCTTGTGCCCGCCGTCGTTGTTGCTGTCCGTCCAGTCGCCGCCGTCCTTGCCGAAGTCGCCGAAGCCTTCACCGAAGAAGGGCTCACCATGGCCGCCGTCGAGGCCCTTGCCGAGGTCCCGCTCCGTCACGTCGGCGCCCGCCGGGGGCGCGAACAGGTCCGCGTCCGGCTTGGTGAAGTCCACCTTCGTGAAGCCGACGTCCACGACCGGCTTGCCGTCGTCCGCGGTCAGCGCCACCCGCAGCGGCACGCCGTTGTCGGCGTCCACCGCGACGGTGATGTCCCGGACCGTCGACTCGTCCTGCTCCGGCGTCAGCCGCAGCTCGTACGCGTCCTGCCCGGCGACCTGCGCCGTGCCGGCCACGTCCACGTCGGTCGTGTCGTCCGCGGCCTTCAGCAGCCGCTCGGCCAGCTCCTGCGGGGTGGCGTCCCGCAGGTCCTTCGGCAGCTCGAAGTCGTTGCCCTTCGGGGCATCCGTCAGCGTCGAGTGGGAGACCTCGTCGGAGTCGCCGCCGAACGTCCACACGTCCGCGCCGTTGCGCACGACGGTGTGGTCGCCGTCGGACCCCTCCACCGTGACCCGCTGCTTCTCCGGGCCGTCGGCCGCGACCTGCAGCTTGGTGTCGCCGGAGAGCAGCCGCGAGAGGTCCGCGCCCTCGCCGCCGCCCATGCCGCCGAAGGGCAGCGACGGCAGGCCGAGGTCGGTGCTGACCTTCACCGTGCCGTCGACCGACTCGACCTCCGACGCCAGCGCCTTGGCGATCAGCTCCTTCGCCGTCACGTCGTCCGCGCTCGGGCCGTCGTCCTGGGCGAGCGCGGGCACCAGGCCTATGGTCGCGGCGGCGAGACCCGCGACGGCCAGGGGTACGCCGTACCGCACCGCCTTCCTGCGCCTGGCCGCGGCGAGGTCCTCGGCGAGGTCCTCGGCCTCGTCGTAGGGTCGCTCCGGTGGGATCAGTGCCATGGGAAGTACCTCCGTGTCCGCGGTGGTTCGCGGAAAGTCAGCTGCTGCGTCGCACTCGTCCGCCCCATCGGGTCATTGTCACCCGATCCGCCGTATGAGGGCTGTAAACCATCCCACCAAACCGGGCGGCCCGGGGCGTCACCCCCTGGGCGCAGCTTGCCTTACTCCTGTCGTATGACGGCATCCGCCTCTGGAGGGGGCCCGGTCCCGGTCGGTGTACGGGCCATCGGCTCGCGGACCGCAGGCGTAACGGTTACCCCGCCCGGTCCACCACCGCGTCGCACAGCCCCTCCAGCGCCGTCCGCGCCGGGCACGGCGGCAGCGCCGTCAGGATCGCCCGCGCCTCCGCGGCGTACCGCACGGTGTCCCGCCGGGCCTGCGCCACCGCCGGGTGCTCGCGCAGCCGGGCCAGGGCCTCCGCGTGCCGCGAGTCGTCGGTCAGGTCGTCGGCGAGCAGCGCCGCCAGCTCCAGGTCCTCCGGCCGGCGGTCCCGCTGGGCGGCGGCGCGCAGGTGCAGCACCGGCAGGGTGGCCACGCCCTCGCGCAGGTCCGTGCCCGGCGTCTTGCCGGACTCGTCGCCGTCGCTGGTGATGTCCAGCAGGTCGTCCGCGAGCTGGAAGGCGATGCCGATGCGCTCGCCGTACTGCGTCAGCACCTCGACCACCGACTCGTCCGCGCCCGACGTCAGCGCGCCGAAGCGGCCCGAGACGGCGATGAGCGAGCCGGTCTTGCCGGCGAGCACCTCCAGGTAGTGGTCCACCGGGTCGCGGCCCTCGGCGGGCCCCGCGGTCTCCAGGATCTGCCCGGTGACCAGCCGTTCGAACGCCTGCGCCTGGATGCGGACCATCTCCGGGCCCAGGTCGGCGAGGATCCGCGACGCCCGGGCAAAGAGATAGTCGCCGGTGAGGACGGCGACGGAGTTGGCCCAGCGGCTGTTCGCGCTCGGTACGCCCCGGCGCACGGCCGCCTCGTCCATCACGTCGTCGTGGTAGAGCGTGGCCAGGTGCGTCAGCTCGACGACGACGCCCGAGGGCGCGACGCCCGGCGCGTGCGGGTCGCCGAACTGCGCGGAGAGCATGACCAGCAGCGGGCGGAATCTCTTGCCGCCGGCGCGGACGAGATGGCGCGCGGCCTCGGTGATGAACGGCACATCGCTCTTCGTGGCCTCCAGAAGGCCCTCTTCGACGGCCGCAAGACCGGCCTCGACATCGGCTTCCAGGGCCCGGTCCTGAACGCTGAGCCCCAAGGGCGCGACCACGGTCACGAGGGCTCCTCCTGTCTGCAGACGTTCACGTGGAACAGATTGTCGATGTGTCGCTAGCAACCACCATGCACCACGTTCGCAGCGTAGCCGGTCACGTGACGATCACGTCGGGCGGCTTCCCCCAGGACGACCCCGGGGTCGTAACCTGAGGTCCCCAGCCCACCGACCACGATGAGGCAGGACTCCGCGATGTCCGAGCACAGCCCGCTCGACGTGCCCGAGGGCGATCCCTTCGGGCCGCACAACCTTCCGTACGGCGTCTTCACCACGGCCTCCGGCGCAAACCCTCGCGTCGGCGTCCGCTACGGCGACTCCGTCCTGGACACCGCCGCCGTCGCCGCGGCCGCCGGCTCCCCGCACGCCGCGCTGCTCGCCGCGCCGACGCTCGCCCCGCTGATGGCCGCGGGCCGGCCGGTGTGGCAGGCCGTACGGGCCGAGGTGACCGCCTGGCTGACCGACCCGGCGCACCGCGCCGCCGCCGAGCCGCACCTGCACCGCCTGGACGGCGTCACGCTGCACATGCCGTTCGACGTCGGCGACTACGTCGACTTCTACTCCAGCGAGCACCACGCCGGGAACGTCGGCCGCATCTTCCGCCCGGGCGAGGAGCCGCTGACGCCCAACTGGAAGCACCTGCCCATCGGCTACCACGGCCGGGCCGGCACCGTCGTCCCGTCCGGCACCCCCGTCGTCCGCCCGGCGGGCCAGCGCAAGCCCGCCGCCGACCCGGCCGCGGCGCAGCCTTCTCCCGCCCGGCCCGGCCCGGTATTCGGTCCCTCCGTCCGCCTCGACATCGAGGCCGAGGTGGGCTTCGTCGTCGGCGTGCCGTCGCCGATGGGCACGCCCGTGCCCCGTGCCGCCTTCCGCGACCACGTCTTCGGGGTCTGCCTGGTCAACGACTGGTCCGCGCGCGACATCCAGCCCTGGGAGCAGCGCCCCCTCGGGCCGCACCAGGCGAAGTCCTTCGCCACGTCCATCGCGCGCTGGATCACCCCGCTCGACGCCCTGGACGCCGCCCGCGTCGCCCCGCCGGAGCGTACGCACCCGCTGCTGCCGTACCTCGACGACACCGGCGCCGACGAGGAGAGCCACGGCTACGACCTGCGGCTGGAGGTACGGATCAACGGGGAGGCGGTCTCCCGGCCGCCGTTCGCCACGATGTACTGGACCGCGGCGCAGCAGCTGGCCCACATGACCGTCAACGGCGCCTCCGTACGCACCGGCGACCTCTACGCCTCCGGCACCGTCAGCGGGCCGGAGCCGGACCAGGTGGGCTCGCTGCTGGAGCTGACGAAGGGCGAGGGCCCGTGGCTGGCGGACGGGGACACCGTCGTCATCGACGGCTGGGCCCCCGGCCCGAACGGCACCCGGATCGCCCTCGCCGACGTCGCCGGCCGGGTGAAGCCGAACCCCGCGGGCTGAGGGGGCGACGTCCGCCGCGGACCCGGCCGCCGACGGCCGGGGGCCCGGGGGCGGCGCCCCCGGGCCCCCGGCCCCGCGGAACGGGTCAGCGGACGAACACCCCCGCGTCCCCGGCCAGATCCAGGAAGTACTGCGGCGCCACGCCCAGCACCAGGGTCGCGGCCACGCCGACGGCGATGGCGCTGACGGTGAACGCGCTCGGGACCGTCACCGCCGGCCCCTCCGGCCGCGGCTCGCTGAAGAACATCAGCACGATCACCCGCACGTAGAAGAACGCGGCGATGGCCGAGGCGATGACGCCGACGACGACCAGCGGCGTGGCGCCGCCCTCCGCCGCCGCCTTGAACACCGCGAACTTCCCGGCGAATCCGCTGGTCAGCGGGATACCCGCGAACGCCAGCAGGAACACCGCGAAGACCGCCGCCACCAGCGGCGAACGCCGGCCGAGCCCCGCCCACTTGGACAGGTGCGTGGCCTCGCCGCCCGCGTCCCGCACCAGCGTGACGACGGCGAACGCGCCGACCGTCACGAAGCCGTACGCGGCCAGGTAGAACAGCACCGAGGAGATGCCCTCCTCGTTGGCCGCCGTGACACCCGCGAGGATGAACCCGGCGTGCGCGATCGAGGAGTACGCCAGCAGCCGCTTCACGTCGGTCTGGGTGATCGCGAGGATCGCGCCGACGACCATCGTGACGATCGCGATGCCCCACATCACCGGCCGCCAGTCCCACTTCATGCCCGGCAGCACGACGTACAGCAGCCGCAGCAGCGCGCCGAAGGCGGCGACCTTGGTGGCCGCGGCCATGAAGCCGGTGACCGGCGTCGGGGCGCCCTGGTAGACGTCCGGGGTCCACATGTGGAACGGCACGGCGCCGACCTTGAAGAACATCCCGAGCAGCAGCATGGCGCCGCCGATGAGCAGCAGCGCGTCGTTGCCCATGGTGTCGGCGAGCGCCGGCGTCATGTTCTGCGGGTTGCCGGCGACGACGTCGGCGATGACCGCGTACTTCACGCTGCCCGCGTAGCCGTACAGCAGCGCGATGCCGAAGAGCAGGAACGCCGACGAGAAGGCGCCGAGCAGGAAGTACTTGACCGCCGCCTCCTGCGACATCAGCCGCTTGCGGCGGGCGACGGCGCAGAGCAGGTACAGCGGCAGGGAGAGGACCTCCAGCGCGATGAAGAGCGTCAGCAGGTCGTTCGCGGCGGGGAAGATGAGCATGCCGCCGGTCGCGAACAGCAGCAGCGGGAACACCTCGGTGGTGGTGAACCCCGCCTTGACCGCGGACTGCTCCGCCTCGCCGCCGGGCACCGCCGCGGCCTCCGCCGCGAAGGAGTCGACCCGGTTGCCGTGCGCGGCCGGATCCAGCCGGCGCTCGGCGAAGGTGAACACCCCGAGCACGCCGACCAGCAGGATCGTGCCCTGCAGGAAGAGCGCGGGGCCGTCGACGGCCAGCGCGCCCATCGCGGCGGTCTGCGCCTCGTCGGTGCCGTGGCCGGTGGCGGCCAGGGTGACGACCGCGCCGAACGCAGCGGCCATGGCGAGCACCGCGAGCCCGACCTGGACGACGTACCGGTGCCGCCGCGGGACGAACGCCTCGACGGCGACGCCCAGCACGGCCGCGCCGACCACGATCAGCGTGGGCGCCAGCAGGTCGTACTCGATGTGCGGCGCCTCGATCTTGTCGACGCCGTCCTGTGCCATCCACAGGCTGTGGACACCCTTACTCATGCGCGGCCTCCACAGGGGTCACATCGGGCTCCGGGTCGGTCTTCTGCACGTCGGACATGGTGTGCTCGACGGCCGGGTTGACGATCTCGGTGAGCGGCTTCGGGTACACGCCGAGGCCGACGAGCAGCGCGATCAGCGGCGCCACCACCAGCACCTCGCGCACCCGCAGGTCGGGCAGCTTGGCGACCTTCTCGGTGACCGGCCCCGTCATCGTCCGCTGGTACAGCACGAGGACGTAGATCGCCGCCAGCACTATCCCGACGGTGGCGATGATGCCGATCACCGGGTAGCGGCTGAACGTGCCCACCAGCACCAGGAACTCGCTCACGAACGGCGCGAGCCCCGGCAGCGACAGCGTGGCCAGCCCGCCGACCAGGAACGTGCCGGCCAGCACCGGCGCCACCTTCTGCACGCCGCCGTAGTCGGCGATGAGCCGCGAGCCGCGCCGGGAGATGAGGAACCCGGCCACCAGCATCAGCAGCGCGGTGGAGATGCCGTGGTTGACCATGTACAGCGTCGCCCCGGAGTGGCCCTGGCTGGTCATCGCGAAGATGCCCAGGATGATGAAGCCGAAGTGGGAGATCGAGGCGTACGCGATCAGCCGCTTGATGTCCCGCTGCCCGATCGCGAGCAGCGCGCCGTACAGGATGCTCACCAGCGCGAGCACCAGCACCAGCGGCGTCGCCCAGTCGCTGGCCTCGGGGAAGAGCCCGAGGCAGAAGCGGAGCATCGCGAACGTGCCGACCTTGTCGACCACCGCGGTGATGAGCACGGCGACCGGCGGGGTGGACTCGCCCATGGCGTTGGGCAGCCAGGTGTGCAGCGGCCACAGCGGCGCCTTGACGGCGAAGGCGAAGAAGAAGCCGAGGAAGAGCAGCCGCTCGGTGTTCGTCGACAGCTCCAGCTCGCCGTTGCCGCGCGCCTGCAGGATCTCCTGCAGCGAGAACGTGCCCGCGCCCAGCTGGTCGCTGGTGGCGGCGTACAGGCCGATGACCGCGGCCAGCATGATGAGGCCGCCGGCCAGGTTGTAGAGCAGGAACTTCACGGCCGCGTACGAGCGCTGCCGCGCCGCCTCCTCTTCGCCGTGCTCGTGGGCCTTGTCGCCGAAGCCGCCGATGAGGAAGTACATCGGGATGAGCATGGCTTCGAAGAAGATGTAGAAGAGGAAGACGTCCGTGGCCAGGAAGCTTATGATCACCATCGCTTCGACGGCCAGGATCAGCGCGAAGAAGCCCTGGGTGGGGCGCCAGCGCGACTGCGTACTCGCGGCGGAGCCGCCGGCGGGGTCCGCGTCACGCCAGCCCGCGAGGATGACGAACGGGACCAGCAGCGCCGTCAGCGCCACCAGCACGACGGCGATGCCGTCGACCCCCAGTTCGTATCTCACCCCGAAGTCGGCGATCCACGCCCGCGACTCGGTGAGCTGGAAGCGGTCGCCGTCCGGATCGAACCGGACCGCGATCACCGCGGCCAGGACGAACGTCGCCAGCGACACCCCCAGCGCCAGCCACTTGGCCAGCTCGCGCCGGGCCGCGGGGACCGCGGCGGTGGCGATCGCGCCCACGGCCGGGACCGCCGCGGTGAGCGTCAGCAGCGGAAACGTAGAAGAAGCAGCATCAGCCATGGATAATCAGACCGCCCTCATCAGCAGGGTGGCGGCGATGAGCACCACCGCGCCGCCGAACATCGAGACCGCGTAACTGCGGGCGTAGCCGTTCTGGATCCGGCGCATCCGCCCGGAGAGCCCGCCGAACGCCGCCGCGGTTCCGTTGACGATGCCGTCGACCAGCTTGTGGTCCAGGTAGACCAGGCCGCGGGTCAGGTACTCGCCGGGCTTGACCAGGGCCACGTGGTTGAAGTCGTCCTGCAGCAGGTCGCGCCGGGCGGCCCGGGTGAGCAGGGAGCCGCGCGGGGCGGCGGCCGGCACCGGGCGGCGGCCGTACTGCAGCCAGGCCGCCGCGACGCCGAGCACCATGCAGGTGACGGTGGCGCCGGTGACCATCGCGACGCTCAGGCCCTCCGGCAGGTGGCCGTGCTCGAAGCCGGTGACGGGCTCCAGCCAGTGCACGAACCGCTCGCCGACGTCGAAGAACGCGCCCGCGCCGACCGAGCCGACGGCCAGCAGGATCATCGGGATCGTCATCGACCTCGGCGACTCGTGCGGGTGCGGCATCTCGCCGTTCGCGTCCGGCTCCCAGCGCTTCTCGCCGAAGAACGTCATGAGCATCACGCGCGTCATGTAGTACGCGGTGATCGCCGCGCCCAGCAGCGCCGCGCCGCCCAGGATCCAGCCCTGCGTACCGCCCTTGGCGAACGCGGCCTCGATGATGGCGTCCTTGGAGAAGAAGCCGGACAGGCCCGGGAAGCCGATGATCGCCAGATAGCCGAGGCCGAACGTGACGAACGTGACCGGCATGTACTTCCGCAGGCCGCCGTACTTGCGCATGTCGACCTCGTCGTTCATGCCGTGCATGACGGAGCCAGCGCCGAGGAACAGCCCGGCCTTGAAGAAGCCGTGCGTCACCAGGTGCATGATCGCGAAGGCGTAGCCGATCGGGCCGAGCCCGGCGGCCAGGACCATGTAGCCGATCTGCGACATCGTCGAACCGGCCAGCGCCTTCTTGATGTCGTCCTTCGCGCAACCGACGATCGCACCGAAGAGCAGCGTGACCGCGCCGACGATGGTGACGACCAGCTGCGCGTCCGGCGCCGCCTCGAAGATCGCGCCGGAGCGGACGATCAGGTAGACGCCGGCGGTGACCATCGTGGCGGCGTGGATCAGCGCGGAGACCGGCGTCGGGCCCTCCATCGCGTCGCCCAGCCAGGACTGCAGCGGCACCTGCGCCGACTTGCCGCACGCGGCCAGCAGCAGCATCAGCCCGATCGCCGTCAGCTTGCCCTCGCTCGTCTCGCCGACCGAGTTCATGACCGGCTCGAAGGCGAAGGTGCCGAACGTGACGAACATCAGCATGATCGCGATGGACAGGCCGACGTCGCCGACGCGGTTGACGATGAACGCCTTCTTCGCCGCCGTCGCCGCGCTGGGCTTGTGCTGCCAGAAGCCGATCAGCAGGTACGAGGCGAGGCCGACGCCCTCCCAGCCGACGTACAGCAGCAGGAAGTTGTCCGCGAGGACCAGCAGCAGCATCGCCGCGAGGAAGAGGTTCAGATAGCCGAAGAAGCGGCGGCGGCGCTCGTCGTGCTCCATGTAGCCCACGGAGTACAGGTGGATGAGCGAGCCGACGCCGGTGATCAGCAGCACGAACGTCATGGACAGCTGGTCGAGCTGGAACGCCGCGTCCGCCTGGAACCCCTCGACCGGGACCCAGGTGAAGAGGTGGCTCTGCAGCGCCCGCTCCTCGCCGTCCTTGCCGAGCATGTCGGCGAAGAGGACCAGGCCGAGGACGAAGGACGTGAAGGCGAGCACCGTGCCGAGCCAGTGCCCGGTACGGTCGATCTGTGGGATCCTGCCGCCGCAGAGCAGCACCGCCGCGCCGAGCAGCGGCGCAGCGACGAGCAATCCGATGAGTGACTCCACTGGTGCGTCCCCTTACAGCTTCATCAGAGCGGCGTCGTCGACCGAGGCCGAGTGGCGGGAGCGGTACACCGACACGATGATCGCCAGCCCGACCACGACCTCCGCGGCGGCGACGACCATGGTGAAGAACGCGACGATCTGGCCGTCGAGGTTCCCGTGCATCCGGGAGAACGTGACCAGCGCCAGGTTGCCGGCGTTCAGCATCAGCTCGACGCACATGAACACCACGATGGCGTTCCGCCTGATGACCACCCCGGCCGCGCCGATGGTGAACAGCAGCGCGGAGAGATACAGGTAGTTGACCGGGTTCACGGCATCACCTTGTTCGCTTCTCCGCCCGCGCGGCGAACGTCACGACACGCTGTCGGGTGCGGCTGGGCAGCCGCGCGTGCGTCGCTCACTGTCCCTCTCCCTCTCCGGCCGTTCCGGTTCCGGCCGTTCCGGCGTTCGTGCTGACGGCGCCGTCCCCGTCGTCGTCGGCGGGGGTGTCCGGCTCCAGGGCCTTGCCCTGGTAGTCGGCGGTGCGCTGCTCTATCGCCGCGAGATCCGCCAGCGCGCGCGCGGAGACGTCCCGGATCTGGCCGCGGTCGCGCAGCGTGCGGTTAACGGTCAGCTCGGCCGGCGTGCCGTCGGGCAGCAGGCCGGGGATGTCCACCGCGTTGTGGCGGGCGTAGACGCCGGGCGCGGGCAGCGGCGGCACCTGGACGCCCTCGCGTACGCGCTGCGCGGCCCGCTCGCGCTGGGTCGGGGTGCGCTCGGTCTTCTCGCGGTGGGTGAGGACCATGCCCGCCACCGCGGCGGTGATCAGCAGCGCGCCGGTCAGCTCGAAGGCGAAGACGTAGTCGCGGAAGATGAGGGCCGCCAGGCCGTGCACGTTGCCGCCGGAGTTGGCGTCCTCAAGGCCGTCGAAGGTGCTCAGGCTCGCGTTGCCGATGCCGGCCATCAGCAGCACGCCGAAGCCGATGCCGCAGAGCACCGCCAGCACGCGCTGGCCCTTGATGGTCTCCTTCAGCGAGTCGGCGGCGCTGATGCCGACGAGCATCAGGACGAAGAGGAACAGCATCATGACCGCGCCGGTGTAGACGACGATCTGCACGACGCCGAGGAAGTACGCGCCGTTGGCGAGGTAGAAGACCGCCAGGATCACCATCGTCCCGGCGAGGCAGAGCGCCGAGTGCACCGACTTCCTCATCAGCACGGTGCCGAGCGCACCGGCGACGGCGAAGACGGCCAGCACCCAGAACTGGGTCGCCTCCCCCGTGGAGGTGGTGTAGCCGGCCTGGGCGAGGGCGTTCATGCCTGGACTCCTTCGGAAGTCTCCGGCGCCGGCGCCGACTCGCCCTTGCTGACGGCGACCTGGCGCTCCGTACCCGGGGCGGCCTCGGTGACGAGTCCGCTGTAGTAGTCCTTCTCCGTCATCCCCGGGTAGATGGCGTGCGGCGAGTCGACCATGCCCTCCGTCAGCCCGGCGAGCAGCTCGTCCTTGGTGTAGATGAGCGACTCGCGGCTGCGGTCGGCCAGCTCGTACTCGTTGGTCATGGTCAGCGCCCGCGTGGGGCACGCCTCGACGCACAGCCCGCACAGGATGCAGCGCAGGTAGTTGATCTGGTAGACGCTGCCGTAGCGCTCGCCCGGCGAGTAGCGCTCCTCGTCGGTGTTGTCCGCGCCCTCGACGTAGATCGCGTCCGCCGGGCAGGCCCACGCGCACAGCTCGCAGCCGATGCACTTCTCCAGCCCGTCGGGGTGCCGGTTGAGCTGGTGGCGGCCGTGGAAGCGGGGCGCGGTGGGCTTCTTGTACTCGGGGTACTGCTCGGTCAGCCGCTTCTTGAACATGGCCTTGAAGGTCACGCCGAAACCGGCCAGCGGGTTGACGAACCCCTGCTTGTCCTTCTTCTCCTCAGCCATTGTCGGCCTCCTCAGTGTCGCCTCCGGGACCGGTCGTGCCCACCAGCTCGCGCTCGCGGCGCGCGGGACGGCGGGGCACGGGCGGGAGGGTCTGACCGGGCAGCGGCGGCACGGGGTAGCCGCCCTCCGTCGGGTCGAACTCCGGCTTGGGCCGGGCCGCCTCGCGGGCCGCCTCCTCCTTCTCCTTGCGGTCGCGGAAGATGTCCACGACGAAGGACATCACCAGGATCACCAGCAGCCCGCCGGCGATGTAGAGCACGATCTCGGTGAAGTCCACGTCCTCGTTGCGCAGCGCCCGCACGGTGGCGACCAGCATCAGCCAGACCATCGAGACCGGGATGAGGACCTTCCAGCCCAGCTTCATGAACTGGTCGTACCGCACCCGTGGGAGCGTGCCGCGCAGCCACACGAAGACGAACAGGCAGACGACGACCTTGCCGGTGAACCAGAGCATCGGCCACCAGCCGGTGTTCGCCCCCTCCCACACGGTGCTGAGCGGCGCGGGCGCGCGCCAGCCGCCGAGGAAGAGCGTGACGGCCACCGCGGACAGCGTCACCATGTGCACGTACTCGGAGAGCATGAACATCGCGAACTTGATCGACGAGTACTCGGTGGAGTACCCGGCGACCAGGTCGCCCTCGGACTCCGGCATGTCGAAGGGCAGCCGGTGCGCCTCGCCGACCATCGCGACGAGGTAGACGAGGAACGACACCGGCAGCAGGATCGCGAACCAGCGGTCCTCCTGCGCCGCGACGATCTCCGAGGTCGACAGCGACCCGGAGTAGAGGAACACGGCCGCGAACGACAGGCCCATCGCGACCTCGTACGAGATCACCTGGGCGGTCGCGCGGACGCCGCCGAGCAGCGGGTACGTCGAGTTGGACGCCCAGCCGGCGAGGACGTTGCCGTACGCGGCGACGGAGGCGGCGGCCAGCACGTACAGCATCGCGACCGGCAGGTCGGTCAGCTGCAGCGCGGTGCGCTCGCCGAAGATCGACACCTGGTTGTCGGCCGGCCCGAAGGGGATGACCGCGATGGCCATGAAGGCGGGGACGACGGCGAGGATCGGCGCCAGGATGTAGACCGCCTTGTCGGCGCCCTTGACGATGAGGTCCTCTTTGAGCATCAGCTTCACGCCGTCGGCGAGCGACTGCAGCAGGCCCCAGGGGCCGTGCCGGTTCGGGCCGATGCGCAGCTGCATCCAGCCGAGGACCTTGCGCTCGAAGACGATCGAGATGAGGACCGTCAGCATCAGGAACGCGAAGCAGAAGACCGCCTTGAGCAGGATCAGCCACCAGGGGTCGCCCCCGAAGAAGCTGAGGTCCTCCGCGGCGAGGACGCTCGCGCTGTGCGCGGCGGGTGCGCTTGCGATCACCGTCGTGCCTCCGTCGTGTACGCGGCCACGCGGGCCGCCGGACCGCAGCAGGCCGGCGCGGCCGCGCCCGGCGCGGCGCCGTGCCGCGCCGACTGCGCCGGGCGGGCCGCTGCTCGACTCCGCATCGAAGTCACGCTTCGACCTCCTTGGATACGGCGGAAACCTGGACCAGGTCGCCGGGGTTGGCGCCTGTCGCCGCCGTGACGCCCGGGGCCGTCGACTGCAGCGGCAGCCAGACGACCTGGTCGGGCAGCTCCGCGGTGACCCGCAGCGGGAGCGTCACCGTGCCGGCGGGCCCGGTGACCGCCAGCGGCTCGCCGTCGGCGACGCCGGTGGCCGCCGCGGTGGCGGGCGAGAGCCGGGCGGCGGCCTCGTGGCGGGTGTCGGCCAGGGCGTCGTCGCCCTCCTGCAGCCGGCCCTCGTCGAGCAGCAGCCGGTGGCCCGCGAGCACCGCCTCGCCGTCGCCGGGCCGCGGCAGCGGCGCGGCGCGGTCGTCCGGCGGCGCCGGGCGGGGGCCGGACGTGCGGATGCCGAGGCGGCCCAGCTCGGCCCGTACGGTACGGGCGTCGGGCAGGCCCAGGTGGACGTCGAGGGCGTCGGCGAGCATGTGCAGCACCCGCTGGTCGGCGGGGGCGAGCCGGCGGGTCATCTGGTCCGGCTTCAGCGCCGCCTCGAACGGCCGGGCGCGGCCCTCCCAGTTGAGGTACGTGCCCTGCTTCTCGGCGGCGGCGGCCACCGGGAAGACCACGTCGGCCCGCTCGGTGACCTCGCTGGGCCGCTGCTCCAGGCTGACCACGAACTCCGCCCGGTCCAGCGCCTCGCGGGCCTTCTCCGGATCCGGCAGGTCGGTCAGCTCGACGCCGCCGACCAGCAGCGCGCCGAGGTCCCCGGCGACCGCGGCGTCGAGGATCTCGCCGGTGTCGCGGCCGGCCCTGTGCGGCAGTTCTGCCAGGCCCCACGCGGCGGCGGTCTCGCGACGCGCCTCGGGGTCGGTCGCGGACCGGCCGCCGGGCAGCATCCCGGGCAGCGCGCCGGCCTCGACCGCGCCGCGCTCGCCGGCGCGGCGCGGGATCCACGCCAGGGCGGCGCCGGTGGCCTCCGCGGTGCGTACCACCGCGGACAGCGCGCCGCGCACGCCCGCCAGCCGCTCGCCGACGAGGATCACCGCGCCCGGCCGGCGCAGCGCGTCGGACGCGGCCTTGCCGTCGTCGCCGAGTCCGGCGCCGGAGCCGAGGGCGTCCAGCCAGCTCGGCTCGGTGCCGGGGGCGGCGGGCAGCAGCGTGCCGCCGGCCTTCGTGAGGCCGCGGGTGGCGAAGGGGGCGATCGCGTAGACGTGAGAGGACGAGGAGCCCTTCTTCCGCCACGCCTTGCGCAGCCGGAGGAAGACGCCGGGCGCCTCCTCCTCGGCCTCCAGACCGGCGAGCAGCACCGCGGGCGCCTTCTCCAGCGCGCCGTAGGTGACGCCGAGCCCGCGGCCCGCGACCTGCGCGGCCAGGAACTCGGTCTCCTCGGTGCTGTGCACCCGGGCGCGGAAGTCGATGTCGTTGGTGTCGAGGGCGGCCCGGGCGAACTTGGCGTACGCGTAGGAGTCCTCCAGCGTCAGCCGCCCGCCGGTGAGAACTGCGACACCGGCGCCTTCGGTGCGGGCCGCCGCCAGCCCGGCGGCCGCGGCGCGCAGCGCCTCGGGCCAGCTCGCCGGCTGCAGCTCACCGTCCTCGTCGCGGACCAGCGGGTGGGTCAGCCGGTCGGGCAGCTGGGCGTAGCGGAAGCCGAAGCGGCCCTTGTCGCACAGCCACTCCTCGTTGACCTCCGGGTCGTTGCCGGCGAGCCGGCGCATGACCTTGCCGCGGCGGTGGTCGGTGCGGGTGGCGCAGCCGCCGGCGCAGTGCTCACAGACCGACGGCGAGGACACCAGGTCGAAGGGGCGCGAGCGGAAGCGGTACATCTTCGAGGTGAGCGCGCCGACCGGGCAGATCTGGATGGTGTTCCCGGAGAAGTACGACTCGAAGGGCACGCCCTCGCCGGTGCCGACCTGCTGGAGCGCGCCGCGCTCCAGCAGCTCGATCATCGGGTCGCCCGCGATCTGGTCGGAGAACCGGGTGCAGCGCGCGCACAGCACGCACCGCTCGCGGTCGAGCAGCACCTGCGCCGAGATCGGCACGGGCTTCTCGAAGGTGCGCTTCTGGCCCTCGAAGCGGCTCTCGGCCTGCCCGGCGGACATCGCCTGGTTCTGCAGCGGGCACTCGCCGCCCTTGTCGCAGACCGGGCAGTCCAGCGGGTGGTTGATGAGCAGCAGCTCCATCACACCGCGCTGCGACTTCTCGGCGACGTCGGAGGTCAGCTGGGTCTTGACGACCATCCCGTCGGTGCAGGTGATGGTGCAGGACGCCGACGGCTTGCGCTGGCCCTCGATCTCGACGATGCACTGCCGGCAGGCGCCGACGGGGTCGAGCAGCGGGTGGTCGCAGAACCGCGGGATCTCGATGCCGAGCTGCTCGGCGGCGCGGATGACCAGGGTGCCCTTGGGCACGCTGACCTCGACGCCGTCGATGGTCAGCGTGACCAGGTTCTCCGGGGCCTGCTCCGGGGCCTTCTCCGGCTCCGTGACGGTCACGCGGTCACCTCCCGGTGGGTCGTGGAGCCGGGGGTGTCGGCCCAGGCGGTGGACTTGGCAGGGTCGAAGGGGCAGCCGCCGCCGGTGACGTGCTGCTCGTACTCCTCGCGGAAGTACTTCAGCGAGGAGAAGATCGGCGCGGCGGCGCCGTCGCCCAGGGCGCAGAACGACTTGCCGTTGATGTTGTCGGCGATGTCGTCGAGCTTGTCGAGGTCGGCCAGCGCGCCCTTGCCGGCCTCGATGTCGCGGAGCAGCTGGACGAGCCAGTACGTGCCCTCGCGGCAGGGCGTGCACTTGCCGCAGGACTCGTGCTCGTAGAACTCGGTCCAGCGGGTGACGGCCCGCACCACGCAGGTCGTCTCGTCGAAGCACTGCAGCGCCTTGGTGCCGAGCATGGAGCCGGCGCCGCCGACGCCCTCGTAGTCGAGGGGGACGTCGAGGTGCTCCTCGGTGAGCATCGGGGTGGAGGAGCCGCCGGGGGTCCAGAACTTCAGCCGGTGGCCGGGGCGCATGCCGCCGCCCATGTCGAGCAGCTGGCGCAGCGTGATGCCGAGCGGCGCCTCGTACTGGCCGGGGCGGGCGACGTGGCCGGAGAGCGAGTACAGCGTGAAGCCCGGGGACTTCTCGCTGCCCATGGTCCGGAACCACTCCTTGCCCCTGTTCATGATCGCGGGAACCGAGGCGATGGACTCGACGTTGTTCACCACGGTGGGGCAGGCGTAGAGGCCCTCGACGGCGGGGAAGGGGGGACGCAGCCGGGGCTGGCCGCGGCGGCCCTCCAGCGAGTCGAGGAGCGCGGTCTCCTCGCCGCAGATGTACGCGCCGGCGCCGGCGTGCACCGTGACGTCCAGGTTGAGCCCGGAGCCGAGGATGTCCTCGCCGAGGAAGCCGGCGGCGTACGCCTCGCGCACCGCCTCGTGCAGCCTGCGCAGCACCGGCACGGTCTCGCCCCGCAGGTAGATGAACGCGTGGTTCGACCGGAACGCGTGGCAGGCGATGACGATGCCCTCGATGAGGGAGTGCGGGTTGGCGAAGAGCAGCGGGATGTCCTTGCAGGTGCCCGGCTCCGACTCGTCGGCGTTGACGACGAGGTAGTGCGGCTTGCCGTCGCCCTGCGGGATGAACTGCCACTTCATGCCGGTGGGGAAGCCGGCGCCGCCGCGGCCGCGCAGGCCGGCGTCCTTGACGTAGGCGATGACGTCGTCGGGCGGCATCGCGAGCGCCTTGCGCAGGCCCTCGTAGCCCTCGTGGTGCCGGTACGTCTCCAGCGTCCAGGACTCGGAGTGGTCCCAGAAGGCGGAGAGCACCGGGGTCAGCAGCTTCTCCGGCGTGTCGACGGTCATCACGCCCCCTCCTCCTCGGTGGGCTCCTCCGCGGACGCGGTGGACGGGTGCGCCGGGTCGGAGGCGGACGTCTCCTGCGGCGCGTCGTGCGAGCTGGGGTGGCCGGCCGGCGGCTGGTCGGCCAGCGCGTCCGGCGGCGGGTTCTCCGGGTGCGGCTCGGCGCGCCGGGTGGCCGCGCGCCCGGCGGGCTCCTCGCCCCTGGCCAGGCGCAGCCCGACGAGCGAGGCGGGGCCGGCGCCGCCGGACTCGGCGACCGCGCCGGGGCGCTCGTCGGGGAAGCCGGCCAGGATGCGGGCGGTCTCCTTGAACGTGCAGAGCTTCGCGCCGCGGGTGGGGTGCACCTCGTTGCCGGCGCGCAGGTCGTCGACGAGCCGGCGGGCGGACTCGGGCGTCTGGTTGTCGAAGAACTCCCAGTTGACCATCACCACGGGCGCGTAGTCGCAGGCGGCGTTGCACTCGATGTGCTCCAGGGTGACCTTGCCGTCCTCGGTGGTCTCCTGGTTGCCGACGCCCAGGTGCTCCTTCAGGTCGTCGAAGATGGCGTCGCCGCCCATGACCGCGCAGAGCGTGTTGGTGCAGACCCCGACCTGGTAGTCGCCGGAGGGCTTGCGCCGGTACATGGTGTAGAAGGTGGCGACCGCGGTCACCTCGGCGGCGGTCAGGTCCAGCATCTCGGCGCAGAACTGCATGCCGGTGCGGGTGACGTGCCCCTCCTCCGACTGCACCAGGTGCAGCATCGGCAGCAGCGCGGAGCGGCTGCCGGGGTAGCGGGCGATGATCTCCCGGGCGTCCGCGGCCAGCCGCTCGCGCACGTCGGCCGGGTAGTCGGGGGCGGGCAGCCGGGGCATGCCCAGCTGGACGGCGTCCGCCCCCGCGTCACGTTCTGCTGTCGTCATCGGTCGACGCCTCCCAGCACGGGGTCGATGGATGCGATCGCCACGATCACGTCGGCCACCTGGCCGCCCTCGGTCATGGCCGCGATGGCCTGCAGGTTGACGAACGACGGCTCGCGGAAGTGCACCCGGAACGGGCGGGTGCCGCCGTCGCTGACGGCGTGCACGCCGAGTTCGCCCTTGGGGGACTCCAGTGCCACGTACGCCTGTCCGGGCGGCACCCGGAAGCCCTCGGTGACCAGCTTGAAGTGGTGGATCAGGGCCTCCATCGAGGTGCCCATGATGTTCTTGATGTGGTCCAGCGAGTTGCCGAGGCCGTCGGGGCCCAGCGCGAGCTGCGCGGGCCAGGCGATCTTCTTGTCGGCGACCATCACCGGGCCGGGCTCCAGCCGGTCCACGCACTGCTCGACGATGTGCAGCGACTGGCGCATCTCCTCCAGCCGGATGAGGAACCGGCCGTAGGCGTCGGCGGTGTCGGCGGTGGGGACCTCGAAGTCGTACGTCTCGTAGCCGCAGTACGGGTCCGTCTTGCGCAGGTCGTGCGGCAGCCCGGTGGCGCGCAGGATCGGGCCGGTGGCGCCGAGCGACATGCAGCCGGCCAGGTCCAGGTAGGCGGTGTCCTGCAGGCGGGCCTTGAACACCGGGTTGTTGGTGGCCAGCTTGTCGTACTCCGGGAGGTTCTTGCGGAGCGTCCTGACGGTCTCGCGGATGGCGTCGACCGCGCCCGGGGGCAGGTCCTGGGCGAGGCCGCCGGGGCGGATGAACGCGTGGTTCATGCGCAGGCCGGTGATCAGCTCGAAGAGGTCGAGGACCATCTCGCGGTCGCGGAAGCCGTAGACCATGACCGTGGTGGCGCCCAGCTCCATGCCGCCGGTGGCGATGGCCACCAGGTGGGAGGCGATCCGGTTCAGCTCCATCAGCAGCACCCGGATGACGGTGGCCCGGTCGGGCACCTCGTCGGTGATGCCGAGCAGCTTCTCCACCGCCATGGAGTACCCGGCCTCGTTGAAGAACGAGGTCAGGTAGTCCATGCGGGTCACGAAGGTGGAGCCCTGGGTCCAGGTCCGGTATTCGAGGTTCTTCTCGATGCCGGTGTGCAGGTAGCCGATGCCGCAGCGGCACTCGGTCACGGTCTCGCCGTCGATCTCCAGGATGAGCCGCAGCACGCCGTGGGTGGAGGGGTGCTGCGGGCCCATGTTGACGACGATCCGCTCGTCGTCGGCCCGGTGCACCGACTGGGCCAGTTCGTCCCAGTCGCCGCCGGTGACGGTGTAGACCGTGCCCTCGGTGGTCTCCCGGGCCGAGGCCCCCGGTGTCGTTCCGGTCGCGTGGGTGGTGCTCATCAGCTGTACGACCTCCGCTGGTCGGGAGCCGGGATCTGGGCGCCCTTGTACTCGACGGGGATGCCGCCGAGGGGGTAGTCCTTGCGCTGCGGGAAGCCCTGCCAGTCGTCGGGCATGAAGATCCTGGTCAGCGCGGGGTGGCCGTCGAAGACGATGCCGAAGAAGTCGTAGACCTCGCGCTCGTGCCAGTCGTTCGTCGGGTAGACGTCCACGACGGACGGGATGTGCGGATCGTCGTCGGGCGCGCTGACCTCGACCCGGATCAGCCGGGTGTGGGTGAGGGAGCGCAGGTGGTAGACGGCGTGCAGCTCACGGCCCTCGTCGCCGGGGTAGTGCACGCCGGAGACGCCGGTGCACAGCTCGAAGCGGAGCGCCGGGTCGTCGCGCAGGGTGCGCATCACGCGCGGCAGGTGCGCGCGGTCGATGTGGAAGGTCAGCTCGTCGCGGTCGACGACGGTCTTCTCGATGGCGCTCTCGGGGGCGACCCCCTGCTCGTCGAGGGCGCCCTCCAGCTCGTCGGCGACCTCGTCGAACCAGCCGCCGTACGGGCGTACGGACCCGCCGGGCAGCCGGACGCTGCGCACGAGGCCGCCGTACCCGGAGGTGTCGCCGCCGTTGTCGGCGCCGAACATGCCGCGCTGGACGCGGATGGTCTCGCCGTGGTCGCCGCGCCGGCCCGGCAGGTTCTCGGCGTTCAGGTCCTGGTCGGGGTTCACCCCGTCCGCGTTCGCCTCGGTCACCGCGCCACCTCGTTCGCTTCTCCGCCCACTCGGCGAACTTCACGATCACTTGTCGGCCGCGGGTAAGCAGCCTCGCGTGCGTCGCTCACCGAAGAAGACCCTTCATCTCGATCGTCGGCAGCGCCTTCATCGCGGCCTCCTCGGCCTCCCGGGCGGCCTCCTCGCGGTTCACGCCGAGCTTCTCCTCGCGGATCTTCTCGTGCAGCTTGAGGATCGAGTCCAGGAGCATCTCGGGGCGCGGCGGGCAGCCGGGCAGGTAGATGTCGACCGGCACGACGTGGTCGACGCCCTGCACGATCGCGTAGTTGTTGAACATGCCGCCGGAGGATGCGCAGACGCCCATGGAGATGACCCACTTGGGGTTCGGCATCTGGTCGTAGACCTGGCGCAGCACCGGCGCCATCTTCTGGCTCACCCGGCCGGCGACGATCATCAGGTCGGCCTGGCGGGGCGAGCCGCGGAAGACCTCCATGCCGAAGCGCGCCAGGTCGTAGCGGCCGGCGCCGGCGGTCATCATCTCGAACGCGCAGCAGGCCAGGCCGAACGTCGCCGGGAAGACGGACGACTTGCGTGCCAGCCCGGCGGCCTGCTCGACCGTGCTCAGGATGAACCCGCTCGGGAGCTTTTCCTCAAGTCCCATTGGTGGTGCCCCCTAGTCCCATTCCAGTCCGCCGCGCCGCCACACGTAGGCGTACGCGACGAAGACGGTGAGCACGAAGAGCAGCATCTCCACGAGCCCGAAGATCCCCAGGGCGTCGAAGGAGACGGCCCAGGGGTAGAGGAAGACGATCTCGATGTCGAAGATGATGAACAACATCGCCGTCAGGTAGTACTTGACCGGGAAGCGGCCGCCGCCGGGCGGCACCGGCGTCGGTTCGATGCCGCACTCGTAGGCTTCGAGCTTGGCCCGGTTGTAGCGCTTCGGACCCACGAGCGCCGCCGCGACCACGGAGAACACCGCGAAGGCTGCCGCAATGGCGCCGAGCACGAGGATCGGCGTGTATACGTTCACCGCTGCCCCGCTCCTCTCAGTCGACGATGACTGCCTGCCAGTCCACACCGGACTCGTGTACCCGCCCCACCAAGATCGTGCTCATGTGAGGCAGTTCACAAGCCCTACTGATGGGCATCTTATGCCCCCCGCTCTGTGATCTGCGACACGGGGGTCCCCTACAGCTTTGTGATCTTAACCACCCGGCGATCGATCGGGCGAACGAATGATCGCCCGACTCTTCACACGGTGCGAAGGAACGATCACCGGATGTCCGTTGCGGCCGGGACGTCGCAGGTCAGCGGGGTGCGTCCGGCGGGGCGGGGCGCGCGGGCGATTTCGGCGCGGGGCCACCGGAAGCGAATTCGAGCGCCCGCGCGCTCAATTGGCATTCCGCCCTTCCGACGCTTGCGCACACCCTCTCAAGCGACCCGGGAGGGTCGCGGGGCACGGAAACGGGCCGGAGTGATGTGGGCCACAGAGCGCGATCCGGAGCGGCGGCCCTTGCTTGGTTTGCGGCGGCAGAAGTGATAACCGTCCGGCAACGTTCGGCGCGTCGCCCAAATGCCGTGCGTATCGCGTAGGTAACGGCGCCGGGCGGGGCGCGGTGGCGGAAACGGTCCGCGGAACAGACAGCCCAAATGCCGCATTTCACCGGCCGGGCCACCAAGTGTGGCGCATCCCACGAGTGTTGAATCCCGGACCTTCCCCCTGATAGCGCTGGTCCTCATGTCCCGTGAACCGCACATACCCAGCCACCGGAAACCCCGGCGCCGGCAGGCCCCCGCGTGGGTCGTCCGCACCGGAGTCGCCGGTGGCGCCCTCGGCACCATGGTCGCGACGGCGGCGTCCGCTCCCGCCCTCGCAGACAGCAGCAGGACGGCGGGGGCGACGGCCCCGGAGTCGACGGCCGAACTCCCCGCCGTGGACGTCGACGCCCCCGTCGGCGTCGACGTGAGCACGGCGCTCACCGCCGGCGTCGAACAGAGCGCCGACGCCACCCAGACCGCGGCACTGCGCCTCGAACTCGTCAAGGACGCGCAGGAGGCCGCCGAGAAGGCCCGCAAGGAGGCCGCGGAGGCCAAGAAGGAGGCGGACGCCCGCGCCGCCGCCGAGAGGCGCGCCCAGGAGCGCGCGGCGGCCCGCGCGGCGGAGCGCGCGGAGCTGACCACCACCACCGCCGCCGCGCCGTCGGCCGAGTCCGCCCCGGCCGCCGAGGCCCCGGCGGCCGCCCCGGCCGCGTCGGGCAGCGTCGGCACGGTGCTGGACTTCCTCAACGCCCAGGTCGGCAAGGCCTACGTGCTGGGCGCCAGCGGCCCGTCTGCGTACGACTGCTCGGGCCTGACCCAGGCGGCGTTCCGCACGGTGGGCGTGGAGCTGCCGCGCACGGCCGCGGAGCAGTCCACGGCCGGCACCCCGGTGGCGGTCTCCGACGTCCAGCCCGGCGACCTGGTCTTCTGGGGCGGCGTCGGCTCGGCGTACCACGTGGCCGTCTACGTCGGCGACGGCAAGTACCTGGACGCGGCGAACCCGTCGAAGGGAGTGGTGGTCCAGGAGATGTCGTACTACATGCCCACCTCGGCCGTCCGGGTCCTCTGACCCGTATCCGCACGGCACGAGGGCCCCGGCCGGACGTCCGGCCGGGGCCCTGGCACAGGTTTTCATGCGTATTGTGCGCGAGTTCTCAAGCCCGGCCTCACGAGCTGCGGCCGACATGCTCGATGTGGATGCTCCGAGCCAGCTCGTCGACGCGGTACAGCACGCGCCACGGGCCACGGCGCAGCCGGTAGTGCGCAGTGCCCCAGGGGCGGGCGCCCTCGGTGACGGGCCCGCCGGTGAGAGCGTCGGTGGCCTCAAGCAAGGACCGGACATCGGCCGGATTCTGCTTCAGGAAGCCCGCAGCTTCATCCAGCGCCCGCGGCTCCCAGGTGACCGTCCAGGTCACTCCTCACCCTCCGGCGGGCCCGCCGCCTCAAGCAGCCGTGCCCGTGCCACGTCATGCGGCACCGGATCATCAGCGGCACCCAGCGCCCGATCCCGTTCCAGCCGTGCCACGGCAAGGGCGTCCTGTAGGTCGGCCAGCTCCGCCGGCGAGATCAGAATGGCCGCGGGCACCCCGCGGTCGGTGAGCGTGATGTGCTCGTGCTGCGCCGCCCGGCGGGCCAACTCGCCCAGCTTTCCCCGCGCGTCGGCGATGGGATACACATCAGCAGACATGCACGTAGTGTACACCTGCATCCCGCCCGGGCCGGGGACCGACGGCGGACGCCGGTACACGCGGCACCACGTTGCGCCACCGGCCAGCAGCCGTACCGCGCGGTTCAACAACTGCCGACCGCCCGGTCGGCGCGACGGTCTGCGGACGGGAGGCGACCACCGCCGCTCCCGCGGCGCGGTCCGACGGGTAGTGCACGCGGAAGGCAGACGGCCCTCAGCCCTCCGCCCGGGCGTTCTGCGCGTGCGGTCTACCGAAGACAGGTCCGCTGCCAGTCCGCGGAGCGCATGCCCTGGGCGGCGTCGCCGAGCGCGACGGCGGACGCCGTCTTCAGCTTCGCCCGCGTGCTGTCCACCCACTCCTGAGCGTTGCTGTAGCCCTGTTCGAGGTACTCCATGCCCTGCAGCATGCATTCCAGCCGGTCGGCGTCGTGCGCCACGATGACCTCGATGGAGTCACCGTTCTCGTACTCGTCGACGACCGCCTGAATCCCGGTGGCGACCGCGGGATGCGCGTCTGCGAGCTGGTCGGCTGTCACGTCCTCGTTCTTCGCCGCGGTGAGGTAACGGCGTCCGACCCACGGGATGTCGCCGACACGCGTCTCCTGGGTGTCGTGGAAGGTGCACAGAAGCGCCACCTTGGCAGGGTCGGCTCCCTCCAGCATGGCCAGCACCGCCCCGATGAGCGCGGTACGAAAGCTGTGCTCGGCGACGGTCTCGGGGTCCTTCACGCCGACGATCCACCAGCCGGTGCGCCGCCGCCCGCTTCAGGGTCCCCATCTCCAGCAGGTAGCCCACGGAACCCTTGGCGAGGGCGTCATCGGTCATGGGGTCTCCGTCCCTCCGGATAGATCACGGCCTGCTCAGTCTCAGACCGTCGGTATATGTCAGGCGCGGTTGGTGATCGATTGCCGCTACGGGAGCATGTACGGATCGCGGCTGATCTCGCGTTGGATGTGGTCTAGCGCGTCCCGCAGGCTTTCGGGAGCCCCGGCGTCCAACTTGTGAACGGCAGCCAGCTTGGACAGAATACTCAGGCTGATCACGGAGTTCATCCCCGATACGGCAGGTGTCAGCTTCTCAACTTCTTCCAAAGCCTCTTGCCAAGCCTGCACCTTGAGAAGACAGGCCAACAGCCGGATAGCGGCAATATTGCGGTACCCGACGTGAGTGCCATCGGCAATCATGGCTCTTTGCAGAACAGGGATAGCCTCCCGGTACTGTCCGGTGAGTTGCAGGACACGGCCATGTTGTCGGTCAACCTCTCGCCCGGTCACCCACCAAGACCATGCCGGATCATTCTCGGAACCTCCGTCGCTCAACAGACTCCGGGCCTTCCCAAAGGACTGATCTGCTTCAGGAAGCTGTCCCGTCATGGCGAGTCCCTGAGCTTCGCGGCTCCGGAACATGGCTTCCACGCGGGGAGTCAGCCTGTCCCGCTCCAACACTGAACGAGCAATGGCGAGTTCTTCCCCGGGGCGCCCGGACCATCCTGCAAGAAGCCCGATGTTCTGAAGTGTGATCAGCTCCGTGGACCTGTCCCCAGAGAGTTGGGCGAGGAAGAGAGATTCCTGATTGAAACGGCGGGCAGCCGCCGGCTTGGCCTCATTCCATAAAGCCCACCCGGCAACCTCAGCTAGTTCGGCAGCTGCGGCCTGAGCATCCCGCCCATGGTCGCCCTCCCCGAGACGTTGATGCACCCTCCTGAAGGCGACGGCGGCTGCGTCGGCCACGGGTAGGCCGCTCATCTCGTTGTCGAGCGCGACCAGTCGGCGGGACAGCGCGCGGATCTCTGTTGCATAGTCATCCGTGTCCTCGTCGGCCCGCAGGGGTGGCCTGATCAACTCCTCTTCGGTGACACCGAACACGTCTGCGATGATCGGCAACCACTCCACAGGCGACCGTAGGCCGCGCTCATACCGATAGACCTCCCGCTCCGTGACCGGCTCGGAGTCCGTGATCCCGGCAGCCCTCAGCATCTCCCGCGCCACACGGGCCTGTGTCCAGCCGCGCTCCTTGCGCAGCCGCTTCATGTTGGCGCCAACCACGGTCGTCATGTCGCCACCCTGGCATAGCTTCTGGCCTAGTCGTGGCCTAGTCGTGGCAGATGGACCCTCGCCCAAGATCGCGGGACTCTGGATACCCCGGCACCGCAGAGGCGAGGGAGGTCCCCGGTGCATCGAACGTTCACGGAGCTACGCCCAGCCGAAAGCGACGCTCCCATGCACTACCCGCCGTGCCGTTGTGGGAATCGCATCTGCCCGGAGGCACGTATGGCGAACGACATGACGACGGTGGCACAGCACTGGCAGGACATCGACAAGCACACCGCCCTGGAGTGGGGGATGCGTCACACCATGGTCAAACGGTCAGCGCGGCTGACTCGCATCCATACCCGTCGCACCCTGACCAGTTGGGGCTGGCGCGGAGAGATCGAGGACGCTGTCCTCATCGTCTCCGAACTGGTGGCGAACGCGATCCAGCACGGCCGTGTGGTCGGCCACCAGTTCGCCGTCCGCATCGCCCTCCTCGAATGCGGCGGACTGGTGATCGATGTCTCCGACCCGGTTCCGGACTTCCCGAACTTCGCCGACGCTATCGCCCAGGACGCTGGCCCACAGCATCCCGAGCAGGGACGCGGCCTGCTGGTTGCGGTTCGGCTCAGCGCTGAGATCACATGGTTCCCACGTCAGTACCGCGGCAAGACTGTACGCGCGCGCCTCGTCGGCAAGCCCGTTCGTCATCGCTGCGCCACCAGTTTGTGCGCGAATCCGCAGGAGCAGCCGCAGGTGTGACGCCACGGCTACGCTGGTTCGAGCGCTCCGCGAGCAGGCCGGTGACCGCGGTGGTGTAGGTGCTGGCAACCCCGACACCCTCACCCGATCAGCAATCAAACTCTGAGCGACAGATAGTCGCCCACTCCGCAAGTCGATCCCGCGCATTCTCACCAAAGAGTGCGAAGCGCTCGAAGCGGGAAAATTCGTCCAGGTACGTGGCTACATCGCGCCGGTCACGAAAGATCAGCGCTCCAGTAGAGACCTCGACAGTCGCCACGTGGTCATCGTATATCGTGAACACGTTAAGGGGGCCAGGCTTGACCTCGGCTCCCACGGGAATGACTCCGATGCGAACGTTCGGAAGACGGGACAGCGACACTAGGCGGTCGATTTGGACCGCCAGAGCACCTGCCGGGATCAAGGGCCAGCGAACAGCCTGCTCGGTCAGAATGAAGGTGAAGCGCTTGGCAGGATCGTACAGGATGGCCTGACGCTCCAACTTCTTCGCGATCGTCCTACTCACGTCGCTCGATTCGTCAGCGAGGCTCGCACGGACGTACTCAGGTGTTGCCAGTAGCCCCGTAATCATCGTAGGCAAAAAGTACCGAAACTCGGTCGATGCCTTCTCGAAGCCGGCCAGATCGTTCTGCCGCTTATCCAGGCCACGGCGCCGCAACGCCCAATGGTCCTGCCACTCGGTGTTCGCCAGGCGCGCCAGCGCCGTCGTCTCGGAAATCATCTCGGGCGATGCGTCGAGAGCCCGAAGGATAAGCTCAACGTCCACGAAGGTTGGTATGAACTTCCCGCCCTCGATGTTGCTGATCTTCGTTTGGCTCATATTGCAGCGCAAAGCGAGCCGAGTTTGTGTCCACCCGGCCCGCTTGCGTAGATCTTTGAGGGCTTCCGCTAGGTCAGATCTTCTCCGACCCAGTTCCTCAGGTTCAAAGGTCAAGACCCTTCACGTACTCCAAGTAGGGCAGAGACGCCGCCACCGCGATCTGCTGATATTCAACGAATTTCGCGACGTCACCATCGTAGAGTTCTCGATTGATCTGCGTCCCGTCAGGCCTGTAGTTCATGAGAACCACGGATTCCTGGTCGAACATCCAAAAGTCCTGGACACCTGCAAGCGGATTCGGCCTGTCCGTGACGTCAAGAATCCGGATATCGTCTCCTGCCCTGACGTTCGCCTCGTAGTACTGCGAGAACTCAAATCGCAGATATTCCGACAGGGGACGGCTCACAATATGCACCCGCCCCTTCCGTTTTCCCTCACTCCGCAGCCGCTTCAGGTCGTCGGTGTACTCGTCGGAATGAGCGAGCGGATCGATTCGCTTACCACCACGCCACTCCTCCAGTTCTTCGGCCTCCTGGGGGACGAGGTATTGCGGCAGCGTCTCCAGCCGCCACGCCTCCGACCGGAAGTTGTTCATCCTGGCGCGCCAGGAGTCACCATCCAAGAGCACGAACGGCCTCCCGCAACGTCTCCTCCGGGATCTCAACCAGCGACTCGCCCTCCGGCGCGTCGAAAGCCCCAGAGACGGCGCCCTGCACCACGAACGACCCGGAGGCGGTCCGGTAGACGTTCGGGCAGTCGTCCTTGCCGCACGGCGGGGCGTCGAGGCCGTCGCTTCCGTTCGCGCTCGGGGTGAGCCTGATGAGGTCTTCGCGTGCCATGTCGAAACCCCTCGTTGCCGACCCCGGTCGGGGCCTGGTGAGTACGACGGTACGAGGAGCGGGCGCGGCCGTCTATGCGGCATCACCGATATTCACGTTGTCGGGTAAGGATCTTGAGTCGTGGCCTTCGCCGACGGGCCCCAACGCAGAGTGGTCGGCCGCCTGCAGCCCATGATCTTTACCCGACTACGCGAATCTTCCTGGCGCTCGATCTGGGCCCGGTAGAACCATGGTGGGCAGGAAATCGAGGCGCATCCATGCCCGGGCGGGTTGGCCCGAATGCGGCTGAGTTTCCAGACCGGGCCCCGTAAACACCGCGAATCTGGGATGAGGGCACCTCCATGCCAAAAATCGAAGAGTTCGCCATTCTCCGGAACGGCGGAGACGACGACAAGCCCGATAACACGGATATCGAGGATGGCGACGGCAAGGGCGGCTCAGGCTCCCCCGGCCACAGCCGCTGATCCACCCTCACACGTTCAGTCCCCGGCTTCAGCCGGAGGGCCGTCACCGTGCACAGATAGGTTCCGCCCATGGATCTGCTCGTGGTCGACTGGGACTACTTCTTCCCTACACCCACAGCTGGTGCACCCCTCGGCTCGCACGATGAACTGTTCGCCTGGCCTGCGGCCGAGGATCCGATGTTCGTCGAGGCTATTTGGCTCAACCGCGTACGGCCTTTCATGGAGCAGGGCCTGCCCCTCCCAAGCTGCGAGGGCTGGCAGGGCTTCTGGGACCGGTTCGACTTCTCCCCCGATGCCTGGCTCCTCTACGCCGACTCGAACGCATGGGCCGGGCAGCTCTTCCCCTCCGACGTCGGAGGCGAAGGCCCCTGGGACAGCGTCCACCTGTACGACGCTCACCACGACTGCGGCTACAAGCCGAACGACACCACGTTCGATGAGTGGAAGACCAAGGGTGCGATCACCGCAGAGAACTGGATGCTGACCCACTACTGGGCAGGGTCCAAGCTGTTCGTTCACCTGCCGCCCTGGCGCGAGTCCATGTCCCGGCCTGCCGAGGCCCCGTTGATCCCGGTGCGCATGGAGATCGACGACGGATTCCGGAGGCCGGCCTTGGCCTACAGCATGGTCTTCGTCTGCCGCTCCGGGGCTTGGGTGCCCCCGTGGAACGACGACCAGTTTGACGCCTTCATCCGCGCCTGCCCGGTCAAGCGCCAGGCCGTCCACCCGCAGAACATGTGGCGCCACCCACGGGACGACGTGGTCTCGATGGCCAGGATCAGAGCCCAGCGCCGGAGCTGAAAAGCGCATCGGCCCCGCGCAGCCGGGCGGCCTCGCCCCTCCGACGCCGCGGCGACGCGGAAGAGTCCCGCCGGCGGGCAGGGCTCGCGTGTGCGCGCATTCTCAAGCGCGGGGTGCGACCTTCGTCAGGCCGTTGATGATGCGGTCCATCGCGTCGCCGCCCTGCGGGTCCGTGAGGTTCGCCAGGAGCTTCAGGGTGAAGCGCATCAGCACCGGGTGCGTCAGGCCGCGCTCGGTGGCGAGCTTCATCACCTTCGGGTTGCCGATGAGGCGGACGAAGGCGCGGCCCAGCTGGTAGTAGCCGCCGTAGGTGTCCTTGAGCACCTTCGGGTAGCGGTGCAGCGCCAGCTCCCGCTGGGCGTACGTCGCGCGGCCGTGGGCCTGCACGACGACGTCCGCGACGATCTGGCCGGACTCCATCGCGTACGCGATGCCCTCGCCGTTGAACGGGTTGACCATGCCGCCGGCGTCGCCGACGAGCAGCAGGCCGCGGTCGTAGTGCGGCTGGCGGTTGAACGCCATCGGCAGGGCGGCGCCGCGGATGGGGCCGGTCATGTTGTCCGGGGTGTAGCCCCACTCCTCCGGCATCGAGGCGCACCACGCCTTGAGCACGTCCCGCCAGTCCAGCTCCTTGAAGGCGGACGAGGAGTTCAGGATGCCGAGGCCCACGTTGGACGTGCCGTCGCCCATGCCGAAGACCCAGCCGTAGCCCGGCAGCAGCCGGTCCTCCGGGCCGCGCTTGTCCCACAGCTCCAGCCAGGACTCCAGATAGTCGTCCTCGTGCCGCGGGGAGGTGAAGTACGTCCGCACGGCCACGCCCATCGGGCGCTTCTCGTTGCGGTGCAGGCCCATGGCCAGCGAGAGCCGCGAGGAGTTGCCGTCGGCGGCGATGACGAGCGGGGCGTGGAAGGTGACGGGCGTCTTCTCCTCGCCGAGCCTGGCGTGCACGCCGGTGATGCGGCCGGTGCGCTCGTCGATGATCGGCTGGCCGACGTTGCACCGCTCGTACAGCCGCGCGCCGGCCTTCTGCGCCTGCTGGGCGAGCTGCTGGTCGAAGTCGTCGCGCTTGCGCACCAGCCCGTAGTCCGGGTATGCCGCCAGCTCCGGCCAGTCGAGCTGCAGCCGGTTGCCCCCGGCGATGATCCGCAGGCCCTTGTTCCGCAGCCAGCCGGCCTCCTCGGACACGTCGATGCCCATGGCGACGAGCTGCTTGGTGGCCCGCGGCGTGAGCCCGTCGCCGCAGACCTTCTCGCGGGGGAACGCCGTCTTCTCCAGGAGCAGGACGTCGAGTCCGGCCTTGGCCAGGTAGTACGCGGTCGTCGAGCCGGCCGGCCCGGCCCCGACGACGATCACATCGGCACTGCGGGTGGACTCAGAGGCGTCGGTCACGGCGGCTCCCAGGTAACGCGGTCGTTCCCCGAAGTCTAAGTGCCGCCCCCGGCACCCCCGCGCGCGGCCCGGCCCGGGCCCCCGGGTCCCCGGCTCAGCTCGGGGCGTGGGCGCGGTGCAGGGCCACGATGCCGCCGGTGAGGTTGCGCCAGGCCGGGCGGGTCCAGCCGGCGGCGGCGAGCCGGGCGGCCAGCGCCGGCTGGTCCGGCCAGGCGCGGATGGACTCGGCGAGGTAGACGTACGCGTCCGGGCTGCTGCTCACCCGCTCCGCGACCGGCGGCAGCGCGCGCATCAGGTACTCCGTGTAGACGGTGCGGAAGGGTGCCCAGGTGGGATGCGAGAACTCGCAGATCACCAGCCGGCCGCCCGGCCGCGTCACCCGCCGCATCTCGCGCAGCGCCGCGTCGGTCTCCTGCACGTTCCGCAGCCCGAAGGAGATCGTCACCGCGTCGAAGACGCCGTCCGCGAACGGCAGCCGCGTCGCGTCCCCCGCCGTCAGCGGCAGCCGCGGGTGGCGCCGCCTGCCCTCGCGCAGCATCCCCAGCGAGAAGTCGCACGGCACCACGTACGCCCCCGCCGCCGCGAACGGCAGCGACGACGTGCCCGTACCCGCCGCCAGGTCCAGCACCCGCTGCCCCGGCCGCGCGTCGACCGCGCGGGCGACCGCCCTGCGCCACAGCCGCGCCTGGCCGAGGGAGAGGACGTCGTTGGTGAGGTCGTACTTCGCGGCGACGTCGTCGAACATCGCCGCCACCTCGTGCGGCTCCTTCTCCAGGGTCGCGCGCGTCACCGGTCGGCCTCCACCAGCGTCAGCTCCGGGTGCGCCGTGCCGCCGTCGATGGCGGTGGACGACAGGTGCGACACGACGCGGTCGTCCACGGGGTCGTGCGCCGGGTCGTCGTGCACCACGAGGTGCTCGTACGTCGTCGAACGCTGCGCCGGCACCCGGTCGGCGCCGCGGATCATCTCGATGATCTCGCGCAGGTTCGAGCGGTGCCGCGCGCCCGCGGAGGAGACCACGTTCTCCTCCAGCATCACCGAGCCGAGGTCGTCCGCGCCGTAGTGCAGCGTCAGCTGGCCGACGTCCTTGCCGGTGGTCAGCCAGGAGCCCTGGATGTGCGCGACGTTGTCGAGGAAGATCCGGGCGACGGCGATCATCCGCAGGTACTCCAGCGTGGTCGCCTGGGTGCGGCCCTTCAGCTTGTTGTTCTCCGGCTGGTACGTGTACGGGATGAAGGCCCGGAAGCCGCCGGTGCGGTCCTGCACGTCGCGGATCATCCGCAGGTGCTCGATCCGCTCGGCGTTCGTCTCGCCCGTGCCCATCAGCATCGTGGACGTCGACTCCACGCCCAGACCGTGCGCGGTCTCCATGATCTCCAGCCACCGCTCGCCGCTCTCCTTGAGAGGTGCGATGGCCTGCCGCGCCCGCGCCGGGAGCAGCTCGGCGCCGGCGCCGGCGAAGGAGTCGAGCCCGGCGGCGTGGATGCGGCGGATGGCGTCCTCGGCGGTGGTGCCGGAGATACGGGCCATGTGCTCGACCTCGGAGGCGCCGAGGGAGTGGATGACCAGCTGCGGGTACGCCTTCTTGATCGCGGAGAAGTGCTCTTCGTAGTACTCCACGCCGAAGTCGGGGTGGTGGCCGCCCTGGAACATGATCTGCGTGCCGCCGAGCCGCACGGTCTCCTCGCAGCGGCGCAGGATGTCGTCCAGGCCGCGGGTCCAGCCCTTGTCCTGCGCGGTGGGCGGGGCGTAGAAGGCGCAGAACTTGCAGGCGGTGACGCAGACGTTCGTGTAGTTGATGTTGCGCTCGATGATGTACGTCGCGATGTGCTCGGCGCCGGCGTAGCGGCGGCGGCGCACGGCGTCGGCGGCGGCGCCCAGCGCGTGCAGCGGGGCCGAGCGGTACAGGTCGAGGGCCTCGCCGGGGGTGACGCGGCCGCCCGCGGCGGCGCGGTCCAGGACTGCCTGCAGATCGGTGGTCACGGTGACCGGCCCCTTCCGCGAGTGGTGCGTACGAGCGAACACCAGCCTACGCGGAGCAGGCCGCCCGCTCCGGCCGGGCCTCTCCCCGCTCCTCCCCCGCCTCTCCCGGGCCTCTCCCGTTCCCCTCCCGTTCCTCTCCCGGGCTCGTACTCAGCCGGCGCTCTTCGTCAGCGTCGAGCGCGGGTTGCCCGAGGCTTCCGCGTCGGAGCGGTACTCGATCGTCGTGCCGCCCTTGTGGGTCAGCGTGACCGTCGCCTCGCCGGAGGCGCAGACGCCCGCGGAGTTCTTCCGCGCCGGGTCGTCCTCCTCGTGCAGGGTGAGGGTGGTGCCGGTGGCGGCGGTGAGCTTGGCGCGGCTGTAGCAGTGCGCGACGTCGTAGACGGAGTAGTCGAAGTACGCGACGTACTCGCCCTTCCCGCCCGGCTTGATCTCCACGCTGACGTCGCCGTTCGGTACGCCGTTCTCCTGGAGGATCCCGCCCTCCCAGGCGCCGACGAACTTCTCCGGCACGGCGCCCGTCTCCGTGCCCTCGGTGGGCTCCGGGGAAGGGCTGGCGGTCGCCCCGCCGGAGTCGCCGCCGGAGCCGTTGCCGTTGCCGTTGCCGGTGGGGCCGCCGGTGGTGTCCCCGGCCCGCGGGCTGTCGCCGTCGTCGTCCAGCAGTCCGGGTACGACGAGCAGGCCGAGCATCAGCGCCGCCAGGGCGCCGGCGACGGAGAGCACCAGGGTGCAGCTGAACCGCCGCGAGCGCAGGCCGACTTCCGCCCGGCGCTCGGGCGCCGTCGCCGCGGCGGCCCCGAGGGCGGCGGATGCGCCGGCCGCTGGGCTGCCGGCGGGCCCGGCGCCCGGCCCGTCCGGCGGCGCCTCCGCACCCGTCGCCGCCCCGTCCAGCACCGGCGGCGGCCCGAACGCCCCCGGGCCGTACTCCGCCGACTGCAGCGGCACCGGCCCCGACGGCGGCCCGTCGCCGCCCCGCTCCGCCGCGGCCGGCGGCTCCGCCTCCACCGCCAGCAGCTCCACCGCACGCCGGCTGATCTGCTCCGTGACCGGCGGCGGCAGCCATCCGGACCGTACGAGAGGCGCCGCCTCGCCGCCCCCCGCCAGCCCGCGCACCAGCTCCGCCGGCGCCGGCCGCGCCGCCGGGTCCTTCGCCAGGCACGCCGCGGCCAGCTCGCGCAGCTCGCCCGTCATGTCGTGCAGCTGCGGCTCCTCGTGGACCACCAGGTAGAGCAGGGTGGGCGCGCTGTCGCCCGGGAACGGCGGCTGCCCGGTGGCGGCGAGGACGAGCACGGCGCCGAGGCTGAAGACGTCGCCGGCGCCGGTGACGGGCCGGCCGAGGATCTGCTCGGGCGACATGTAGCCGGGCGAGCCGATCGAGGCGCCGGAGGCGGTCAGCGAGGCGGTGCCGTCGGTGGCGCGGGCGATGCCGAAGTCGATGAGCCGGGGGCCGTCGAGGGTCAGCAGGACGTTGGAGGGCTTGACGTCCCGGTGTACGAGCCCGAGCCCGTGCACCGCCGCCAGCGCCTCCGCAAGACCCGCGCCCAGGGGGCGCAGGGTCTCCTCGGGCAGCGGCCCGTGCTCGGCGACGGCCTGGCTCAGGCTGGGCCCGGCGACGTACGCGGTGGCCGCCCACGGCACGTCGTCGTCCGGCCCGGCGTCGAGCACCGGCGCGGTCCACGCGCCGCCGACGCGGCGCGCGGCCTCGACCTCGCGGCGGAAGCGGGCGCGGAACTCGTCGTCGTGCGCGAAGTGCGGGTGGACGACCTTGACGGCCACGGTGGCGCCGCCGGGGCTGCGGCCGAGGAAGACCCGGCCCATGCCGCCGGAGCCGAGCCGGCCCAGCACCCGGTACGGCCCGACGACCTCGGGATCACCGCTCTGCACCGGCTCCATCGACACCCCCCACGGCTCACTCCCCGGCCCTTCCCACGGCCGGTCGTGCGGGCTGTCGTAAGGGCTGTCGTACGGCCTTCCGTACGCGCCGCCACCACCGGCCGGCCGGCCCAGCTTATTGCGCCCCGGCCGCGGGCAGCAGCCGCACCCGCGCCTCCGCCGGGAAGCCCGCCCGGCGGGCGAACTCGTCGATGCCCGCCAGCTGCTCCGCGCCCAGCCGGAAGTCCAGCGTGCGGAAGTAACGTTCGAGCAGCGGCGGGTCGAACGCCTCCCACCGCGCCGCCTGTTCCGCGACCTTCCCGACCTCGGCCAGCGACAGATCGCGGGAGTCGAGGAACGCCCGGTGCACGTTCGCCACCAGCTCGGGCTCGCGGGCGAGGAAGTCGCGGCGCACGGCCCACACGGCGAAGACGAACGGCAGCCCCGTCCACTCCTTCCACATCCGCCCGAGGTCGTGCACCTGCAGCCCGAGGCGCGGCGCGTCGTGCAGCGAGGCGCGCAGGGCGGCGTCCCCGATGAGCACGCCGGCCTGGGCCTCGCGCATCATCAGCGAGAGGTCGGGCGGACACGAGTAGTAGTCGGGCGCGACGCCGTACTGCTCGCCGATCAGCAGCTCGGCCAGGCGCACGGAGGTGCGGGAGGTGGAGCCGAGGGCCACGCGCTCCCGGTCCAGGTCGGCCAGGGGCCGCTGCGAGACGATCACGCAGGACATCACGGGCCCGTCGCAGCCGACCGCGATGTCGGGCAGGGCGACGAGTTCGTCGGCGTGTCGCAGGTACTCCACGAGGGTGACGGGGGCGATGTCCAGCTCCCCGTCGACGAGCTGCTCGCTGAGCCGTTCCGGGGTGTCCTTCGAAAGCTCCAGGTCGAGCAGGCTGCCCGTACGGGCGAGGCCCCAGTAGAGGGGCACGCAGTTCAGGAACTGGATGTGGCCGACTCGTGGCCGGCGTCTCTCTCCAGCGTCACGCGGTGGTGCTGTCACGGCTCCGAGGCTAGCCGTCGTCCCACCGCACGCGGGTGCGGGGGCTCACCTGAGCGTGATCTTTTCTCTACCGGGGCGGGCCCCTGCGTGCTAGGCTCGCCACCAAGTTGCAGTTTGGTTTCCTTGCAGTACCGTGCCTGCGGAGATTCTGACGCCGCAGGCATGTGTCGTTTTCAGGCTTCTTCGAGGCTCTGGGGCAGGGCGACCCTTTGGCCCAAGGAGGGCTCATGGCTACCGGAACCGTCAAGTGGTTCAACGCTGAAAAGGGCTTCGGCTTCATCGCCCAGGACGGCGGCGGTCCCGATGTCTTCGTCCACTACACCGCTATCAACGCCCAAGGCTTCCGCTCGCTCGAGGAGAACCAGCAGGTGACCTTCGACGTGCAGCAGGGCCCGAAGGGTCCGCAGGCGGCAAACGTCTCACCGTCGTGACGCTCGCCCCACGCTGACCAAGGGAACCCCCGCCGCCCGGCGGGGGTTTTCTCTTGCCCGGATACGGTGGCGCGGATGAGCCAGCACGCGACGGACACAGCCCCCGAGATCACCGCGGCGCTGGTCCGCGACCTCCTGCGCGACCAGCACCCCGACCTCGCCGACCGCCCCCTGCGGCTCGGCGCCCGCGGCTGGGACAACCAGCTCTGGCGGCTCGGCGACGACCTCGCCGTACGGCTCCCGTGGGCGACGCCGTCCGCGGACGAACTGCTGCGCAAGGAGCACGCCTGGCTCCCGGACCTCGCCCCGCACCTGCCGCTGCCCGTCCCGGTCCCGCAGCGCCTCGGCGAGCCGTCCGACCGCTTCCCGCGCCCCTGGACCGTCACCACCTGGGTGCCCGGCACCCCCGCCGACCGCGCGCCGGTCCCCCCGCCCCGGGGCCGGGCCGCCGCCGGCGCCCTGGCCGCGTTCCTGACCGCGCTGCACCGCCCCGCCCCCGCCGGCGCACCCGCGGGACGGGGCCGCGGCGGGCCGCTGGCGGAGGCGGACGGGTGGTTCGAGGAGCAGCTCGCCGAGGCGGCCGGGCTGGGGCTCGTCGCCAGTGCGGAGGCCGATGCCGTACGGGCCGTCTGGGCCGACGCCGTCGCCGCGCCCGCGTGGGACGGCCCCGCGCTGTGGCTGCACGGCGACCTGCACCCCGCGAACGTCCTCACCGCCGACGGCGCCCTCTGCGGCGTCGTCGACTTCGGCGACCTCTGCGCCGGCGACCCCGCCCTCGACCTCGCCGCCCCGTGGATCCTGCTCCCCGACGACGCCGCCGCCGACCGCTTCCACGCCGCGTACGGGCCGGCCGTCGACGCGGCGACGCGGCGACGCTGCGCCGCGCCCGCGGCGTCGCGGTGCTGCGCGCGCTGGTCGGGCTGATCGTGGGGGAGGCGGGCGTACGGGGCCGGGCGGGCGGGAAGCGGACGTGGGGGCCGCCGGCGGCGGCGTCGCTGCGGCGGCTGCTGGCGGGCGTGGGGCGGGGGTGAGGGGCGACGGGTGAGGGGTGAGGGGCGAGGGGGAGCGGGCCGACGGGCCTGCGCACCCTCGCAGGACCGCGCGGGGCGGCCGGCGCCCCGGGGAAGCGCCCGGACCGGGCCGGGGGCCGCCCGGGCACCGGAGCACGTCCGCGCGCGGCCACCCGCTCCGACCCGGTCCCGCGCCGACCGCTTCCCCGCCCGGGTCCGGGCGCGGGCCCGGTCCCGCTCAGCCCTCGGCCGCGTACAACTCGTCGATGACCTCCCCGAAGTCGCGCACGATCGCCGCCCGCCGCAGCTTCATCGACGGCGTCACATACCCGCCCGCCTCCGTGAACTCCGCCGGCAGCACCGTGAACCGGCGGATGGACTCGGCGCGCGAGACCAGCTCGTTCGCCTCGTCCACCGCCCGCTGCAGGTCCGCGCGGAGCAGCGGGTCGTGGACGAGGTCGCCGGCCGGCACGTACTCGCGCTTGCGCATCATCCGCCAGTGCCGCAGCCCCTCGGGGTCCAGGGTGACGAGCGCCGCGACGTACGGGCGGTCGTCGCCGACGACGAGGCACTGGCTGACCAGCGGGTGCGCGCGCAGCCTGTCCTCCAGCGGCGCGGGGGCGAGGTTCTTGCCGGAGGCGGTGACGATGAGGTCCTTCTTGCGGCCGGTGATCGTCAGGTACCCGTCGGCGTCCAGCTCGCCGAGGTCGCCGGTGGCGAACCAGCCCTCGGCGTCGGTGTCGAGCCGGGTCACGCCGGCCGCGGCGTCCCAGTAGCCGGAGAACAGGTGCCCGCCGCGCACCAGCACCTCGCCGTCCGGCGCGATACGTATCCCGGTGCCCGGCAGCGGCCAGCCGACGGTGCCGAAGCGGGGCTTGAGGGGCGGGGTGACGGTGGCGGCGGCCGTGGTCTCGGTGAGCCCGTACCCCTCGAAGACCATGACGTCGGCGCCCGCGTAGAAGGCCGCCATCCGGCGGCCGAGCGGGGAGCCGCCGCAGATCGCGTACTGGACGCGGCCGCCGAGCGCGGCCCTGATGCGGCGGTAGACCAGCGCGTCGTACAGCTTGCGCAGCGCCTTGAGGCCGGCCCCGGGGCCCGGGCCCGTGCCGTGCAGCTCGGCCTCGACGGCCTCGGCGTAGCGCACGGCGACCTTCGCGGCGCGGTCGAAGGAGGCGGCGCGGCCGATGCCCTCGGCGGTGGCGCGGCCGGTGTTGTAGACCTTTTCGAGGACGTACGGGATGCCGACGAGGAACGTCGGGCGGAAGGCGGCGAGGTCGCGCAGCAGGTCCTCGGTCCGGATGCTGGGCGCGTGGCCGAGCTTGACGCCGGCGCGGAGACAGCCGACGGCGGTCATGCGGCCGAGGACGTGCGCGAGGGGCAGGAAGAGGAGGGTGGCGGCGGGGTCCTCGCTGATGGCCTTGAAGAGGGGGTAGAGCAGCTCGATGGCGTTGTCGACCTCGGCGAGGAAGTTGCCGTGGGTGAGGACGCAGCCCTTGGGCAGGCCGGTGGTGCCGGAGGTGTAGATGACGGTGGCGACGCTGTCGGGGCCGAGGCCGGCGCGGCGCTGGCGGACGAGGGTGTCGGGCACGTCGTGGCCGGCGGCGGCGAGCTGGCCGAGGCTGCCGGTATCGAGCTGCCACAGGTGGGCGAGGTACGGCAGGGCCTGGCGCTCGCCGCTGAGCAGCCGGGCCTGCTCGACGCTCTCCACGGCGCAGGCGACGGCGCCGGAGTCGCGCAGGATGTGGCGGGCCTGGATGGCGGAGGAGGTGGGGTAGACGGGGACGGTGATGAGGCCGGCGGCCCAGGCGGCGAAGTCCAGCAGGGTCCACTCGTACGTCGTACGCGACATGATCGCGAGCCGGTCGCCGGGGCGCAGGCCGTGGACGATGAGGCCCTTGGCGACGGCGAGCACCTGGGCGGCGAACTCGGCGGCGGTGACGTCGGCCCAGGTGTCGGTGCCGGTGTCGGTGCCGGTGCCGGTGCCGGTGCCGGGGTCGCGGGGGCGGGCGAGCGCGGCCGCGCCGGGGGCGCGGGCGGCGTTGTCGAAGGGGATGTCGGCGAGGGATCCCCGGGTCACGCGCGGCGCGGCGGGCGGGACCTCCGCCTCGCGGACGCCGTGGGCGTCGGCGCGGACGGCGGGCGGCAGCAGGTCGGGGACGGCGGTGCCGGGGAGGAGTCTGGAGTTGATCTCCTTCAGGTACTGCGACCGGGGCGGGGGCGGCGCGGGGCGTTGCTGCTGTGGTGCGGACTGCGTCATCAGTGGCTCCCTGACGGTCGCGTCGGCCGTGTTCGACTCGCTGGGCGGCGGCGCGCCGCATTCTCGCGAACGTCCGGCCGCCCCGCCAGAGGACGCCGCACCCGGTACTCCCGGTTCCGCTTCAGCGCGTCAGCCCGTCAGCGGGCCCCGGTGGCGGGCGGCTCCCCCGCCCTGTCCTTCCCACCCAGGGCGCCGACGACGACGGCGACGAGGGCGGACCCGACGAACGTCCCCATCAGGACCAGCCCGACGCCGATGAGGAAGAGCCCGCTGTCGTCGTCCGACCAGTCGTAGAACGAGGCGCACGTCAGCCCGGCGGTCGGGCCGAGCACGGCGGGCACGAAGTGCCGTAGGTACGCGACGAGGGCAACGGCGGCGAGCAGGGTCAGCACCAGCCCGCCGACCTGCCACGCCTCGTACGGCCCGGTCTCGCGGTAGCCGACCCGGTCGCGCCGCTGGTCCCAGCCCAGCCACACGACCCAGGCCCCGACGGCGGCGCCGGCGAGGAGGACGGACGAGAGGAGTTGAAGCAGAAGGGTCCGCAGCAGGGGGTGCATGCCCCCAGCGTCACGAGCCGCCGCAATCCGGACCAGAGCGAAGATACTCACCCGCGCCTGAGTACGAGCCCCACCACTCCCCCCGTCAGGCACGCCGCCGCGCCGACGCCCGCGCCCGCGCCCGCTCCGGAACGACCGGCCGGTGCACCCCGGTGGCCGGGCTCAGCCCCGGCCGCGGAAGAACCGGCGCAGGTCCGCGACCAGCAGATCCGGCGCGTCGTGGGCGGCCCAGTGGCTTCCCCGGTCGAACTCGCTCCACGAGACGATGGCCGCGTGGTCGCGTTCGGCGAACTTCCGGACGGGGCGGAAGTCGAACGCGAAGCCGGCCAGCGCGGTCGGCGCGGTGGTCGGTTCGGCCGGGTGCTCGGTGTGGCGGTCCTCGTAGTACAGGCGGGCCGAGGAGGCGGCGGTGTTGGTCAGCCAGTAGATGGTGGCGATGGTCAGGACCGTGTCCGGGTCGACCGCGTTGCCCAGCAGCTGGCCGATCCAGGCGAGCTGGCCGGCCGGGGAGTCGGCGAGGGCGTGGGCGAGGTTCTGCGGCTTGGTGGAAGCCGCGCCTCGTGCGCGCGCCAGTCGTACGTCGTGCGCCACCGCTCGACGAGATCCCTCACGTACGCCGGCGGCACCCCGCGCTCCCACCCGGGCGGCACGGGCCCGGTCTGCACGGCGTCGGGGTCGGCGGGCAGCTCTTCGGCGAAGCGGGTGCGGGCCAGGCGGTCGCGGAGGTCGTCGAGTTCGGACTGCGGGATGTCGATCCGAAAGGGTTTGATCTCGCTCATACGTGCCCCCTCTCACCCCGTGACCAGCACCAACAGCGGTTATCCGGGTCGACGCCACCGCGGGCGAGCCGGTTGCGGGCGGGTCAGGCGGCTATCCACGAGGGCCACCAGGGCGGGATGTTGCTCGCCGGGCAGAGCCCGGAGTCGCCGGGATACCCGTCCAGGAGATGCGAACGCCGCCCACCCGAGAAGCAGGGAGACCCGCAGCGAGATCGGCACCACGGTGCACACCGCCGCCTTCCAGGACCGCGGCCGGACCAGCCGCCACAGGATCCCTGCGGCGGACGTGCAGCCGAGCAGGACGGAGGGGATCTCGACGTACAAGAGACCGAACCGGTGCCCCGGTTCGTTCCCGGCGTCGCAGTAGACGCGCACGCGGACGATGAGCGAAACGGCGACGGCCCCGCAGAGCGCCCCGGTCAGCGGCCCCAGCCAGAAGGCGGGCAGGAAGCGGCTCGACGGCCATGCGAGGTGACCCACGAGGGCCACGACGCCCCACCGGGGCGAACAGTCGCAGGGACCCCCTGTTCCGGCACTTGCCGGTGCGGAAGTATGACCAATGGACGGAGGTCTCAGGTGAGGGGGAGCGGAGTGGCGCGGCTTTTCGGACGGCGGGCGGACCCGGGGCGGTCCACGCGGACACCGCCGCCGGAGGTGGTGGCGGAGGCCCGCCGGCACCCGGGCGGTTGGGTGTACGAGATCGACGGCTCCATGGTGAGCGACCCCGACGGAGAGGTGCCTCCGACAGCGATCGCCGGAGCCTGGGAGGTGGGCGAGGACGGCACACCGACCGGCGTCTACCGCCCGAACCCGAACTACGCCCCCACCCCGCGCGACTAACGACCGGTACCCGCACGGCGGCCCAGCACCTTCTCCTACACCGTGATGGCTGGCCGGGCCGAGGGCGAAGCCGCTGCACGTGGGCGCCTGTGCCCGGGTCGGCACGGTCGCCAAGCGTGTCCAACGGCAGGTGCTGGAGCGACTCTTCGGCCTACGGGTACGGGTGCGTGCCCTGAGGCGGTGGGAAGGAGCCCGCCGATGCCCGACGCCAATGTTCGCATCCCCGAGGAAGCCAAGGACCGACTCGCCGCCGTCGCGGCGGCCGAAGGCATGTCCCTGCGCGCCTACCTGGCCCGCCTCGCCGAGGGCCTGCTCACCCCGGCCGAGCGTGCCGAGCGGGCGGAGAAGGCCCGCGAGGCGCTCAAGGCGTGGAACGGATACGCGCCCACCGCGACCGAGCAGCAGAGCCTCGACAGCGAGCTGGACCGGCGCCTGGACCAGGTAACCGGTCCGTGACCGACCTGCACATCGTCCTGGCCCTCGATCTGCCCGCCGCCCTGGCGGTGGCGAAGCAGCAAACCCGGGCCACAGCCCACAGCAGCCACGCGGCCCAGCCCACCCCGGACCGTCCCGACGGAGCAGTGCTGGCCACCACCGCCCCGGAACGGTGGAAGGGCCAGCAGGCACGAGTCCTGGGCCTGAGCTTCTGACCACCTCAAACCCCGCCGCGCCCTGTGGGGCGGCCCCGGTCTCGGTCTGACGTCGGTGGGGTGCGGCCCCATTCCCGCACCGGGAGCCAGCGGGCGCCCAGAGCCGCACTCCCGGCCGGAGAGGGCCGGCCCCGGGGGTGCACAGGCGAACGCCCGCAGCCCGGGAGCGCGGGGTGCGGGCGTCGCGTTGGGGGGCGGGGGCGGTCAGGCAGCGGTGGTGACCGGGGCTTTCTGCAAGGTGGGGGCCGGGTCGGGGTCGTTGAGGTCGAAGCTGGTGGCGTTGTCGTACGCCTCGCGGTCGAGGATGTTCTCCCGCGCCGCGACCAGCACCGGGACCACGGCCTGGCCCGCCACGTTCGTCGCCGGACCACATGTAGGTATGTTGGCCCGATGGCCGCTCCGGTGTGCTCCAGCCTGCTGACGCTGGAGTCAGGGGGCGAGGTGCCACAGCGCCTCCATCGGCAGGGCGCGGATGCGGTCGCCGAACGAGAGTGTCTGCGCCCCGGTGTAGAGGACGTAGCCGGCGACAAAGCGATCGCCCAGGAGCCGGGCCAGGTTCCGCAGTCCGGCCAGGTCATCGGTACGAACGGTGGCACCGGCCTTAACCTCGACTCCGATCACCCTGCCATCTGGCGTCTCGATGACGGCGTCAACTTCAAGTTTGTCCTTCGTGCGGTAGTGGTACATACGCCCCTGCTGCTCGGACCAGGTCAACTGGCGGGCCAACTCCATGACGGCGAAGTTCTCCAGCATGGGACCGGCCGCACCATCGGGGTCGGCCAGCCGGTTGGCGTCTTGGCCGATGAGGTGACAGGCGATTCCGGTGTCTACGAAGGCGAGCTTCCCCGTGGCTACGGCACGCTGCGTCAAGCCTGAGGACCAGGCTGGAATGGTCTTGATGAGGAATACCGAGGAAAGCAGTTCCAGGTAGCGCACGAGGGTGGTGCGTGGGATGCCGGATGCGCCGGCGAGCGTCCCAGGGACGAGGAGACCGCCTGCCCGCCGGGCAAGCAAAGCAACGAGCTTGAGCAGCTCGCCGTGGCGCTCGATGCTCGCCAGCTCCAGCACATCTCGTTCGATCAGGGTGGAGAGATAGGAGTTGAAGAACGCAGAGCGGCGCCGTGAGTTGCGCCGAACCGCCTCCGGGAAGCCGCCGACGACGGCTCGCTCCAGGTAGTCGCGCTTACGCAGAGCAGAAGTGTGCTTGAGGGCAGGACCGTGAGCGAACGCGGCGTCGATGAACCGGTCGGCGCCGTCGTGCAGCTCGCCTTGCGAGAACGGCCACAGCTCGATCACCTCCATACGACCGGGCAGTGCGTCCGGCAGCGTGCGCAGGGCCAGGATCCGGGAGGAGCCGGTGAGCAGGAACCTGCCGGGAGTCGGATCCAGGTCGACCGCGACCTTGATCGAGCGCAGCAGCTCCGGCACCAATTGGATCTCGTCGATGACCATCAAGGCGTCATGCTCGACGAAACCCACCGGATCATCCCGGGCAGCCTGCAATGTCGCCCTGTCGTCGAGCAGCCGAATAATCGCATCCGGGCGACTCCCAGTGATCAAACGGGTCAAAGTGGACTTACCCGCCTGCCGGGCGCCATTGATCAGGACGACGCGCGTGTCCCCCAGGGAATCGCCCACCAGGTGCTCCGCCTGGCGCGGGATGAGGTCACGAGGAGTCGACATACGTCCCACGCTGCCACACATCCAACATCAACGGCCACATAGACGGCACTTTCGTGGTCACTTAGACGGACACACAGCGGCCAGGTGGACGTCATGCTAGTGGTCATCCGGCCGGGGCGAGCAGGGACGTCCACACTGGTCACGGCCGCGGTCACCGCCGACCGGGGTGAGTCGGCAACAGGCCGTGGCTGATCTCAAGACCCGAACAGCGGTTGCTGTCCGGTGCCGGGATCCCCGGCACGCCGGCGCCGCATCCTCCTGGCGAGTGTCTTGTCGTACCCCCGGGTGTGGTTACGCCTGTGTCGCTCCTTGACTGTCTCGCATGGCGGGGCGGTGGCACATACCTGGCGCCGGACCTGGATCGACCGTCTCCTCCAGACGTCGCCAGGCNNCAAGCCGTGACGGTGGGATGTTGCCGATGGCCAGACCCAACCGATCATGTCGTATTGCTCCTGCCAAGAGCGGTCTTCAACGCGACGGGAATCGAGCGGGTCGGGCTCGGCCGCTTCTCCCAGGAGGTCAAGCATCCTCGCCCTCACCGGAATCCCGCGTACAAGCAGAGTGATACGGGGCGTCTGATCGCGAGACAGGGCAGCGACGGCGACCGTCTTGGTGAAAGACTGCTTGATCCGCAACTCTGTATCAATGCGGTCCAGTTCCTCGGCACTGAGCGCTCTCATGTAGACCACGCTGCGGAGCGTACACGGATCAACACACGGCCCCGTGGTCAGCGCCGCGGTTCGAGCAACTGTCCCGCCGCCAGACGCTCACAGCTGATGCCACACTGCCGCAAAAGCACTGAAGCAGGCCGTTGCCCGCACCCTGCCCAGTCGGGAGGGTGCGGGCAACGCGCGTTGTGGAGCAGGTCAGGCCGGTACTGTGACCGCAGGGCTCTGGGCGGGCGGGGTGGGGTCCGCCGGGTCCGGGTCGTTGAGGTCGAAGCTGGTGGCGTTGTCGTACGCCTCGCGGTCCAGGATGTTCTCCCGCGCCGCGACCAGCACCGGGACCACGGCCTGGCCCGCCACGTTCGCAGCCGGACCTCATGTAGGTATGTTGGTCCGGCCGGGCAGGGAGGTCGGGCACATGGCGAAGCCGCAGCGCGTCGGGATCTACGTACGCATCAGCAAGGACGCCAAGGGGCAGGAACTCGGGATCAAACGCCAGGAGAAGGCGTGCCGGGAGTTGTGCAAGCAGCGGGGATGGGTCGTGCTCAAGGTGTACCCCGAGAACGACACGTCAGCGTCGACCACCAGCCGGCGGAAGCGCCCAGAGTACGCACGGATGATGAAGGACGCCCGCGCAGGCGTGATTGACGCCGTAGTCGTCTACTCGATCGACCGGCTGACTCGCCGGCTCAGCGAGCTGACCGCGTTCCTGGACGAGCAGAAGGCGCACGGGTTCCAGTTCGCGACGACCGAGGGTGAGGACACCTCCACAGCCAACGGCCGCATGATCCTCTCCATCAAGGGAGCTGTCGCCCAGGGCGAGACAGAGCGCATGGCCGAGCGCGTCAACGCCGCTCTACGCCAGCGCCGGGAGCAGGGGAAGCCGCACGCGGGCGGGCCGCGCGTGTTCGGCTTCGAGGAGGGCTCCAACTTCCAGCGACTCGTTCCGGAGGAGGTCGAGTTGATCCGGGAGGGCTACCGCATGCTCATGGAGCGGAAGACGACCGGCGACGTGGCGCGGCTATGGAACGAGCGAGGCGCACGGACGTCCGGGACGGGTACGGCCTGGACGATCCAGAAGGTGAAGCGCGTCTACCGCTCCGAGCGCGTCGGCGGCATCGTGACGCACCAGGGGCAGGAGGTCGGAGACAGCACGTACCCGCATCCCCTCACCCGCCGGGAGTGGGAGAACATACAGACGGTCCTGGACGAGCGCAGCACCCCGGCCCACCGCGGAGCGGGCCGCCGCAAGCACCTCTACCGGGGCTTTCTACGGTGCGGTCACTGCGGTTCGGTGATGAGCGTCCAGTGGATGACGCTCAATGGGAAGCGGCGCCGCCGCGCGTTCTGCAACTCCTCCCAGATCGTGAAGGAGACCGGCGAACCGGGCTGTGGCAAGGTCTATCGCGCGTACGACTGGATCGAGGCCCGCCTTGACGAGGTCGTGGAAGCCGCACTCCTCAAGCGCCGGCCGAAGCCCCGCCCGCGGCCTGTCGATGACGACCTGAGCGGTGAGATCGAACGGCAAGAGAGCCGCGTCAGGGAACTTCGGCAGCGCTGGAAAGACGGGCAGATGGAAGATGAGGACTACTACGACTCCCTAAACCATCTGCGGGAGAAGCTGCGCCAGCTACGAGCCCGCGAGGCCGCCGCCACCGTCGCCGAAAGCCGAGAAGAGATCGACGCCCTCACCGTATGGCGGGACGACCGACCCGAGAACCTTGAGCGTCGCCGCACCATCGCCGCCGGTGTGATCGAGAGGGTCGAGGTTTACAGCGTCGGCAGGGGTCGCCGCAAGCCGCCGGGGCTGGATTCCATCGAGATCACGCCGCGCGGTGCGTAGCCGGGACTGAACGACCGACACAAGGGATTTAATACAGCGCGGCGGCTCCACGATAGACGTCCGCCGAGTGGTCGGTCTTATGGCCGGGGGAACGCAGCAGCCATGGACCCTCTATGGATCCGTCCCTAGGATCACAAAGGCGAGCAATAATGGCTGATAGTCTCCAACCTCTCCTATGCGTCCGGCCTCTACCCAGAACAGAAATCATGTGGTTAAGCTCATCAACTCGACCTGAACGGCACTAGTTTCATCCCGCATGGGATTTTCACGAGCGCCTCTCTCACGAAGCCCAATCCACCTATTCTTCAGGGCCCCGCGCGGGGCCTTGAAAAGTATACGGACCCCGAGGAACACCCTTCAAGTTCATTGCCCGATCGAGAAACTTCTCCAGATTTTCTTGCAAATTACCGGGATCTGCGAAATTCTCAGCAGTGATCTCGCGAAACGCATTTTCCATCACCGACGAGAGTCGACCTACAGCTCTGGTCGACTCCGTCATAACCAAGGCAGTCATAGTATCCAGGAGATGCCCCCGAGCCGTATAGATTGCATCCGGGGAGTCTCGATTCTCTTGCACGCCCACAAGAATCTCCCACGCGCCTTCCCTGCGGATTTGGCCATGAGAGTGCGCAAACTCCCCCAACGCTCTATTCAGAGGGGCGAGTCGACGCCACCCTGCCGCATTCACCCAATCCTTAGGGGTAGACGTCGAGGACTCTTCTAGTTTAGCTGCTTTTTCCGGCTTCATCGTCCAGACTCGAAGCCTTGCGCATTGTTCCAGAACGACCCGCAAGGCCGCCATCGATCGATCATCATCCTCAAGCCACAGCCAATGCGCAGTCCGGAGCGCGGACGCGCACATCGCTGCAGCATTCCCCTGAGACGAATCCCCAAGCCACGAAGACAGTATCCCGGCCGTTTCAGTAGCGATCACATTCGCGGATTCGCGACCGCTCAGCCCGCCGATATTAAATTTGTCGCCTAGCTTCTTCTTTTCAGCCTCCAGCGCCTTCAGTGCCCAACGTCCGGCACGCGCTCGGCGCTCATAGAAATACAGGTGCACCATTTCATCGTCACGATAGAGGCGCCCAAGTGGCCGCCTCCCCCTCATCACCTCTTCGTAACTGTGCGAGGCCTTCTGCATCTGGTCATGAATCTCATCGGAAAGACCAGTTTGCGGAAGGAGAGGAAACAGGCTGAAGCGAGCAGGCGCCATCCGCCCTGCGTAGATGCGCTCCGGAAGCGCGAAAAGGGGAGGAGCCAAACCTGGCTTTCCTTGTTCCATAGCCAGAGCCGCTAGGCACACACGAATCTGCCGCAAGTTCAGCATTAGTACGTCCGAAAGCCACTGCGAGGCCTCAGCTAGCTCAGCTGGCTCACCGTCGAGAAGGTCACACGCATCCCAGCATAATACTTGAATGAAGTCACCACGCCCATGCAAGAATTCCGAGAGTAGCTCCATCAAAGCGCCTGGGTAGACTCGGTAGTCCTTTCCGATGACCACCGAGGGGCCTTGGAGCCCTTGGGCCTTCCGTTCATCCTCCCAGAAATCAAGTTTGGACACTTCGGTCCCTACGCGGCTGTCACCCTCTTGCCTTATCGCCGATGGATATTTCTCGTGACCACGCGACCATGCTCTGGCGGCAAACTCCGCCGCGCTTTCACCAGGGACATGCTTAATTCTTGAATTATACGCCACATTCTCAGTCCATCGCTCCAATTGCGAACGCAGAACGGCGGACGCCCCTACAAACTGTCCACTAAAAATGAGCCGCGCGGCGACAAATGCACTATCGGCACCCCATGCCAGATGGTCTATTGATCCGAAACGGTTCGGTTGCTGGGTCGTTGGGTGGGTGTGAGTGATCTGGTGGGGGACGCGCGGCATCTGTCGCCGTCGGCGCAGGAGGCCCTGCGGTTGCGGGCGGTGGCCGCGTTGGTGGAGGGCCGGGACCGTGAGGACGTAGCGGCTGTCTTCGGGGTGTCGCTGAAGGCGGTCGGCATCTGGTGGGCGAAGTGGCAGGCCGGAGGGCGGGAGGCGCTGGTCATGCAGCCGCGGGGCAAGCCGGTCGGGGTGCACCAGGTGCTCGGGGAGGCCGAGCAGGCAGCGGTGCGGCAGGCGGTCCTCGACCACCGCCCCTGTGACGTGGGGCTTTCCGGGCAGTTGTGGACGCGGCGGCTGATCGGTGACCTGATCGCGAAGCTGTATCGGGTGCGGCTGACCGAACCGGGAGTGGGCAAGTACCTCAAGCGGTGGGGCCTGTCCTTCCAGCGCCCGGACAAGCGTGCCGTCGAGCAGGACCCCGAGGCCGTGGCGCGCTGGCATGAACAGACCTGGCCGAAGATCCGCGCGAAGGCGCAGGCCGAAGGCGGTGAGATCCTCTTCGCCGACCAGGTCGGCATCCGCTCCGACCAGGTCACCGGCCGCACCTGGGGTGAGAAGGGCAGGACGCCCGTGGTGCGGCGGAGCGGGAACCGGTTCTCGGTGAACGCGATGTCGGCGATCAGTACCAAGGGCCGGATGCACTTCATGGTCTTCACCGAGAGCTTCACCGCCGAGGTCATGGTGCGTTTCCTGGAGCGGCTCGCCGGCCACTTCGACCGCAAGGTCCATCTCGTGGTCGACGGGCACTCCGCCCACCGTTCCAGGAAGGTCCGCAACTGGCTCGCTGCCCATCCCGACGCTGTCGAGCTGCACTTCCTGCCGCCGTACTCGCCCGAGCTGAACCCCGACGAGGTGGTCAACGCCGACCTCAAGCACAGCCTGCCCAAGCAGCACCGGGCCCGCGATAAGGCCGAACTCGCCGCCGGGACCCGCCGCTTCTTCCGCCGACGGCAGCGTCAGCCGCACATCGTCCGCGGCTACTTCGGTGGCCCACACGTCCGCTACGTCCTGGACGAGAACCCCATCAGTTTCTGATCAATA
>AZWL01000016.1 GCA_000514715.1 Streptomyces sp. CNH099
GGCAGATTGCCCACGTGTTACTCACCCGTTCGCCACTAATCCCCGGCCGAAACCGGTTCATCGTTCGACTTGCATGTGTTAAGCACGCCGCCAGCGTTCGTCCTGAGCCAGGATCAAACTCTCCGTAAATGCTTCAACCAGAATCAAAGCACCACAGAACGAGTCTGCCTCGCTACTGCTGTAATGCTGTGTTTCACAAACACTTGGCATCGACTACTTGGCACACTGTTGAGTTCTCAAAGAACGGACACTTCCATCAAAACCCTCACCAGGCTTCTCCGGGCGTTTCCCTTCGGTGTGTTCCAACCCTAACAGCTTCCGCAGGGTTGAAATGACCGCCCCTCGGGCCCTGTTGAACGGGCGCGACTGCCCTCGGGCTCGTCGGGCGGTGCTCGCAAACCTACTGGACCGTCCGGCCTCCGTGCAAATCGAGCCCGTCCCAACCCCCGCCCCGCGCAACGTCCGAGGCGCGGGGCGGGGCCGGGGCGGGTGGGGCGGTCAGACCTCGACGACCACCGGGAGGATCATCGGGCGGCGGCGGAAGGTGTCGGAGACCCACTTGCCCACCGTGCGCCGGACCAGCTGCTGGAGCTGGTGCGTCTCCGCGACGCCGTCCGAGGCGCACTTGGCCAGGGCTTCCTCGATCTTCGGGATGACGGCGCGGAACGCCGCGTCCTCGATGCCCGAGCCGCGGCTCTGCATGTGCGGGCCGCCGACGATCTTGCCCGTGGTGCTGTCCACCACGACGAAGACGCTGATGATGCCTTCCTCACCGAGGATCCGGCGGTCCTTCAGCGAGGACTCCGTCACGTCGCCGACGGAGAGTCCGTCCACGTACACGTATCCCGCCTGGACCTTGCCGGAGATCTTGGCGACCCCGTCGACCAGGTCGACGGCCACGCCGTCCTCCGCGATGACGATGCGGTCGGCGCGTACGCCCGTGGCCGCGGCGAGTTCGGCGTTCGCGCGCAGGTGGCGCCACTCGCCGTGGACCGGCATGACGTTGCGGGGCTTGCAGATGTTGTAGAAGTACAGCAGTTCGCCGGCGGAGGCGTGGCCCGAGACGTGGACCTTGGCGTTGCCCTTGTGGACGACGTTGGCGCCCCAGCGGGTGAGGCCGTTGATCACCCGGTAGACGGCGTTCTCGTTCCCGGGGATCAGGGACGAGGCGAGGATGACGGTGTCGCCGGGGACGATGCGGATCTGGTGGTCGCGGTTGGCCATGCGGGACAGGGCGGCCATCGGCTCGCCCTGCGAGCCCGTACAGACGAGGACGACCTCGTGGTCCGGCAGGTCGTCGAGGGTCTTCACGTCGACGACGAGGCCGGCGGGCACGCGCAGGTAGCCGAGGTCGCGGGCGATGCCCATGTTGCGGACCATCGAGCGGCCGACGAAGGCGACCCTCCGCCCGTACGCGTGCGCCGCGTCCAGCACCTGCTGGATGCGGTGGACGTGGCTCGCGAAGCTGGCCACGATGATGCGTCGCTGCGCCGCCGCGAACACTCCCCGCAGCACCCCGGAGATGTCCTTCTCCGGCGGCACGAACCCCGGGACCTCGGCGTTGGTGGAGTCGGCGAGCAGCAGGTCGATGCCCTCCTCGCCGAGGCGCGCGAACGCGGGCAGGTCGGTGAGGCGGCCGTCGAGGGGCAGCTGGTCCATCTTGAAGTCGCCGGTGTGCACGACGTTGCCCGCGGGGGTGCGGATGGCGACGGCGAGGCCGTCCGGGATGGAGTGGTTGACGGAGATGAACTCGCAGTCGAAGGGGCCGATGCGCTCCCGGTCCCCCTCGGCGACCTGAAGGGTGTACGGGCGGATGCGGTGCTCCTGCAGCTTGGCCTCGATGAGGGCGAGGGTCAGCTTGGAGCCGATGACCGGGATGTCCGCCTTCTCGCGCAGCAGGTAGGGCACGCCGCCGATGTGGTCCTCGTGGCCGTGCGTGAGGACGATGCCCTCGATGTCGTCGAGGCGGTCCCTGATGGTGGTGAAGTCGGGGAGGATCAGGTCGACGCCGGGTTGTTCCTCCTCGGGGAAGAGCACGCCGCAGTCGACGATCAGCAGGCGACCGCCGTACTCGAAGACGGTCATGTTGCGGCCGATCTCACCGAGGCCGCCGAGCGGGGTGACGCGCAGGGCGCCCTCCGCGAGTGCCGGGGGCGGGGCGAGTTCGGGATGGGGATGGCTCAAAGGTGTCTCCTCACCATGCGCACCGGCCGGGTCCCGGCGTCGGGCCCGGGCGGGGCGCACATGGATGCGTGCGACGGCGGCTTCCCTGAAGCCGCGCCGCGGGTTTCTCGGTATGCGGTTGTGACGTCTCGGTGCGGTGAGGGCGGCGGGTGTGCGGCGCGTACGGCTCGGGGCGTACGGCTACAGCTGCACGCCGCCGCCCTTGAGGTCCCGCTTGAGCTGCTCCGTCTCCTCCGGCGCGAGTCCGACGAGCGGCAGGCGCAGCGGGCCGCCGGGCAGCTGCTGCAGGGCGAGCGCGGCCTTGACGGTGATGACGCCCTGGGTGCGGAACATGCCGGTGTAGACGGGGAGCAGCTGCTGGTGCAGTTCGGTGGCCTTGGCCACGTCGCCGCCGGTGTACGCCTCGACGAGGGCGACCAGCTCCGGGGTGACGAGGTGGCCGACGACGGAGACGAAGCCGACGCCGCCGACGGACAGCAGCGGCAGGTTGAGCATGTCGTCGCCGGAGTACCAGGCGAGGCCGGTCTGGGCGATGGCCCAGCTGGCGCGGCCGAGGTCGCCCTTGGCGTCCTTGTTGGCGACGATCCGGGGGTGCTCGGCCAGCCGGACCATGGTGTCGGTGTTGATCGGGACGCCGCTGCGGCCGGGGATGTCGTAGAGCATCACGGGCAGGTCGGTGGCGTCGGCGATGGCCTTGAAGTGCGCGTAGAGGCCCTGCTGCGGGGGCTTGCTGTAGTACGGCGTGACGGTCAGCAGGCCGTGGGCCCCGGCGTCCTGGGCGGCGCGGGCCAGCTCGATGCTGTGCCGGGTGTCGTTCGTCGAGGCTCCGGCGACGATGTGGGCGCGGTCGCCGACGGCTTCCACCACGGCCCGCACGAGTTGGGCTTTCTCCGCATCGCTGGTGGTGGGGGACTCACCGGTGGTGCCGTTGAGCACCAGCCCGTCGTTGCCTGCGTCGACGAGGTGGGCGGCGAGTCGCTGGGCGCCGTCGAGGTCGAGGGCGCCTTCAGGGGTGAACGGCGTGACCATGGCGGTCAGCATCCGTCCGAAGGGCGTCTGCGGGGTGGATGTCGGAGCCATGAGTGACACGCTACTCGCAAGAATGCCCGGAGTGCGCGCTTGGGTCGCGCGCGGTGCGGCAGGCGCGGGGGAACCCGGCACTGCCTGCTCGGGGGTTCAAGCAGTACCGGGTTCGTGTCTCCAGCCTAGGCGAACTTCGCGATAAGCACCATTCCAGACATTTCGCAGCGATATTCGAGCACCCCGGCGCACGGGCCGCTCCGGGCGCCGCCCGCGCCTCGGTACCTTTGCGGGGTATTCGCCACATGGTCCTGGATCTGGGCACTTTACGGGACGTTCCGACGTTGGCGGGGTGGCAGGAGTCAAGTCGACAAACGCACGAGCCCCGAGGTGGTGTCCACGCATGCTTCGCCGTCGGCGTGAGCCCGTTCCGTTCGCCTCCATAGCGGAGGCCGACCGCTTCCGCGGCAACGTCCCCGTACCGCCGCCCGTGAAACGGGCCGGCATCGGGGAACTCGCCGGGCGGGTGCTGGTGGGGGTGCTGATCGTGGCGGGACTCGTCGGCGCGGTGGCGTTCGGCATCCCGGCGCTGCAGCCCGCCGACGACCCCGGGTCCGCGCAGCACACCGAGACCGTGCGGACCCCCTGACCCCGCCGCCCGCCGCCGTCCGTCCCCGGCGTCGCGGTGCCGCCGCCGGCAGCCGTCGCGGGCTGCCCCGTCCGCACCCCCGGGGTGGTGGGCCCGCCGGGGCCTCGCTAGCCTCGCAGACGTGCCACTGCCCTTTCTGACCGCCGACCACGACTTCGGCGACGTCGCCGGCGACGCCCCCCTCCCCTACGCCGACCGCGACCGCTGGCGCCGTCCGTACCGTCCGGGGCCCTGGCGGGTGCTCATGGCCGCCGTCGAGCTGCTGCTCGCCTCGTACCTGCTCTTCGCGACGGTCATCATGCTGCTCGCCCGCTCGGTCACGGGCGCGCTGACCTGCGCGGGCGTGGCGGTGCTGTTCATCGTGGCGGCGCTGCGGCTGCTCCGGGCCGGGGTGTGGGTGAGCGCGCACGGGCTCCGGCAGGTCCATCTCTTCCACACCGTCACCCTGGGGTGGGACGAGATCGCCGCCGTACGCACCGTGCAGCAGCCGGTGAAGTGGCTCGGCATGCCGCGCACGGTCCAGGGGCAGGCGCTCGTCGTGACCCCGTCGGCGCGGCGGCGCGGCCGGGGTGGCGCGGGGGTGCCGCTGCGGCCGCTGCTCACGGACAACAACGCGGACTTCCTCAGCCGCCCCGAGGCGTTCGACCGGGCGGCGGACACCGTCGAGGCGTGGGCGACGGAGCTGCGCTGACGCCGTTCGCGCGGCTCGGCCGGCGCCGCCCCGGGCGGCCGGACGGCCGTACCGTCCGCTAGCCCGCCGACCTGCGCAGCGCGATCGCCCGCTGCATCGCCCTGCGCGCCCGCGGGGTGTCCCGGGCGTCGCGGTACGCCACCGCCAGCCGGAACCAGCACCGCCAGTCCTCCGGCGCCGCTTCCGTCTCCGCCTTGCGCCGCCGGAAGACCTCGTCGGCCGAGTCCCGGTCGATGCGGCCGCTGGGCATGCGCTTCAGCTCGTCCACCGGCAGCCCGCCCTCGGCCTCCAGCTCCCGCGCGAGCGCGCCTGCGGCGCGCGCGAAGGCGGTGGTCTGCCACAGGAACCACAGCCCGATGCCCGGGAGCACGAGCACGGCGACACCGAAGGCGACGGTCACCGGCGTGCCCTCGCGCAGCAGGTACCAGCCGCGGGTGCCGGCGAGGAAGAAGTAGACGAGCAGCACGGCCGACAGCACCGCGTAGGTGATCTTCGAGCGCATCAGGGGTCCAGCCGTCGCCGTCAGCCGAGGTCGAGGAAGTGTTCCAGGCCGACCGTCAGCCCCGGGGCCCGGGGCACCCGGCGGGCGGCGAGCAGGATACCCGGCATGAAGCTGCTGTGGTGCATCGAGTCGTGCCGGATGGTGAGGGTCTCGCCGGTGTCGCCGAGCAGCACCTCCTGGTGGGCGAGGAGCCCGCGCAGCCGTACGGCGTGGACGGGCACGCCGTCGACGTCGGCGCCGCGGGCGCCGGGCAGGGCGGTGGCGGTGGCGTCGGGCTGCGGCGGCAGGGCGGCCTCGCGGCGGGCTTCGGCGATGAGGCGGGCGGTGCGGGTGGCGGTGCCGGACGGGGCGTCGGCCTTGTTCGGGTGGTGCAGCTCGACGACCTCGGCGGATTCGAAGAAGCGGGCGGCCTGCCGGGCGAAGTGCATGGTGAGGACGGCGCCGAGGGAGAAGTTCGGGGCGATGAGCACGCCGGTGCCGGGGCTGTCGGCGAGCCGGGCGCGCAGCGTGTCGAGGCGCTCGTCGGTCCAGCCGGTGGTGCCGACGACGGCGTGGATGCCGTTGCGTACGAGGAAGTCGACGTTGGCCGGGGCGGAGTCCGGGTGGGTCAGCTCGACGGCGACCTCGGCGCCGGCGCCGGTCAGCTCCGCGAGGTCGTCGTCGCGGTCGACGGCGGCGACGAGGTCCATGTCGGCGGCGGCCTCGACGGCGCGGGCGGCTTCGGAGCCGATGCGGCCGTGGGCGCCGATGACGGCGACCTTGAGGTGGGTGGTCATGCGCGTGTTACCTCCGGTGTTCGGTGGGTTGTTCCCCAACCCCGCCCCTCCCCCGGAACCGGGGGCTGCGCCCCCAGCCCCCCGCACCGCGCCTCCGGCGCGGGTGGGCGGTCCGGCGCTGCCGCCCCGGACCCGGCCGGGGCTCCGCCCCTGCCCCCGAGGGTGCTCGCCCGGGTGGACGGCCCGAGGCTACCGCCCCCGGCCCCACCCGCGGGCTACGCCCTCAGGCCACGGCCTCCTGCAGCGCCGTTGCCTGCCGGTCCGTCACCGGGCCTATGACGGACAGCGACGGGCGGCGGCCCAGGACGGTTGCCGCCACCTCGCGTACGTCGTCGGGGGTGACGGCGCGGATGCGGGTCAGCATGTCGTCGACCGACATCTGCTCGCCCCAGCACAGCTCGCTCTTGCCGAGGCGGTGCATCAGGGCGCTGGTGTCCTCCAGGCCCAGCACCAGGGAGCCGCAGAGCTGGCCGACGGCGCGGGCGACCTCCTCGTCGGGGAGGCCGTGCCGGGCGACGTGCGCCAGTTCCTCGCGGCAGAGCTTCAGCACGTCGGCGGCCTGCGCGGGGCGGCAGCCCGCGTAGACGCCGAAGAGGCCGCAGTCGGCGAAGCCGGAGGTGTACGAGTACACGGCGTAGGCCAGGCCGCGCTTCTCGCGGACCTCCTGGAAGAGCCGGGAACTCATGCCGCCGCCGAGGGCCGCGGACAGCACGCTCAGCGCCCAGCGGCGCTCGTCGTGCCGGCCGACGCCGGGGGTGCCGAGGACCAGGTGGGTCTGCTCGGTGCGGCGCTCCAGCAGGTCGAAGCGCCCGGTGGTGCGCAGGGTGCGGCTGCCGCCGCGGGGGGCGTGCGGGGCGGCGTCGGGGCCGTCGAGGGCGCCGGCGCGGTCGAAGGCGGCGGTGACGCGGCGTACGACGTCGTCGTGGTCGACGTTGCCCGCGGCGGCGACGACGAGCCGGGTGGGCGTGTAGTGGCGCTGGTAGAAGCGGGCGACGCGGTCGCGGGTGAGCCCCGTGACGGTCTCGACGGTGCCGAGGACGGGGCGGCCGAGCGGGGTGTCGCCGAGCATCGTACGGGCGAAGAGGTCGTGGACGCAGTCGCCGGGGTCGTCCTCGGTCATCGCGATCTCTTCGAGGACGACGCCGCGTTCGGCCTCGACGTCCTCGGCGCGGATGACGGAGCCGGTGAGCATGTCGGAGACGATGTCGATGGCCAGCGGCAGGTCGGTGTCGAGTACCCGCGCGTAGTAGCAGGTGTACTCCTTGGCCGTGAAGGCGTTCATCTCGCCGCCGACGGCCTCGACGGGCGCGGAGATGTCGAGGGCGGAGCGCGTCCGGGTGCCCTTGAAGAGCAGGTGTTCCAGATAGTGCGTGGCGCCGCCGAGCGCGGGCGTCTCGTCGCGGGAGCCGACGTGGGCCCAGATGCCGAACGTCGCGGAGCGGACGGCGGGCAGTGTCTCGGTGAGCACGCGCAGACCCCCGGGCAGCACCGTCTTGCGTACGGTGCCGGCTCCGTCGCCGGAGCCGGCGAGCAGGGTCGCGGTGGTGGCACGCGGACGGGGGACGGCCCGCCCCCGGTACGGGGGGCGGGCCGCCTTCCGACTGGTGCGGGGCAGGGTCACTTCTCGGACTCGTCCCCGGACTTCCCGGCGTCGTCGCCGTCCTTCTCCTCGTTCTCCAGGACGGGGATGAGGGAGAGCTTGCCGCGCTGGTCGATCTCGGCGATCTCGACCTGGACCTTCTGGCCGACGCCGAGGACGTCCTCGACGTTCTCCACGCGCTTGCCGCCGGCGAGCTTGCGGATCTGCGAGATGTGCAGCAGACCGTCCTTGCCGGGCATCAGCGAGACGAAGGCGCCGAAGGAGGTGGTCTTCACGACCGTGCCCAGGTAGCGCTCGCCGATCTCGGGCATGGTCGGGTTGGCGATGCCGTTGATGGTCGTGCGGGCGGCCTCGGCGGCCGGGCCGTCGGCGGCGCCGATGTAGATCGTGCCGTCGTCCTCGATGGTGATCTCGGCGCCGGTGTCCTCCTGGATCTGGTTGATCATCTTGCCCTTGGGGCCGATGACCTCACCGATCTTGTCCACGGGGATCTTGATGGTGATGATCCGCGGGGCGTGCGGGGACATCTCGTCCGGCCGGTCGATGGCCTCCATCATCACGTCGAGGATGTGCAGCCGGGCGTCGCGGGCCTGCTTCAGGGCCGCGGCCAGCACGGAGGCGGGGATGCCGTCGAGCTTGGTGTCGAGCTGCAGGGCGGTGACGAACTCCTTGGTGCCAGCGACCTTGAAGTCCATGTCGCCGAAGGCGTCCTCGGCGCCGAGGATGTCGGTCAGCGTCACGTAGCGCGTCTCGCCCTCGATCTCCTTGGAGATCAGGCCCATGGCGATGCCGGCGACCGGGGCCTTCAGCGGCACACCGGCGTTCAGCAGCGACATGGTCGAGGCGCAGACGGAGCCCATGGAGGTCGAGCCGTTGGAGCCGAGCGCCTCGGAGACCTGGCGGATGGCGTACGGGAAGTCCTCGCGGCTGGGCAGCACCGGCACGATGGCGCGCTCGGCGAGCGCGCCGTGGCCGATCTCGCGGCGCTTGGGGGTGCCGACGCGGCCGGTCTCGCCGGTGGAGTAGGGCGGGAAGATGTAGTTGTGCATGTACCGCTTGCGGGTCACCGGGTTGAGGGTGTCCAGCAGTTGCTCCATGCGGAGCATGTTCAGCGTCGTCACGCCCATGATCTGGGTCTCGCCGCGCTCGAAGAGCGCCGAGCCGTGCACCCGCGGGATCGCCTCGACCTCGACGGCCAGCGGGCGGATGTCGGTGACGCCGCGGCCGTCGATGCGGACCTTGTCGCGGATGACGCGCTCGCGCACCAGCTCCTTGGTGAGCGCGCGGTACGCCGCGGAGATCTCCTTCTCGCGGCCCTCGAACTGCGGGAGCAGCTTCTCGGCGGCGACGTCCTTGACGCGGTCCAGCTCGGCCTCGCGCTCCAGCTTGTCGCCGACGGTGAGGGCCTGGGCCAGCTCGTCGCGGACGGCCTCGGTGAGCGCCGCGAGCACGTCGTCCTGGTAGTCGAGGAAGACGGGGAACTCGCCGGTGGGCTTGGCGGCCTTGGCGGCGAGGTCGGCCTGCGCCTTGCAGAGGGTCTTGATGAAGGGCTTGGCGGCGTCCAGGCCGGCGGCGACGACCTCCTCGGTCGGCGCGGTGGCGCCGCCCTTGACCAGCTCGACGGTCTGGTCGGTGGCCTCGGCCTCGACCATCATGATCGCGACGTCGCCGTCGTCGAGCACGCGGCCGGCGACGACCATGTCGAAGACGGCCTCCTCCAGCTCGGCGTGGGTGGGGAAGGCCACCCACTGGCCGCGGATGAGGGCGACGCGGGTGCCGCCGATGGGGCCGGAGAAGGGCAGGCCCGCCAGCTGGGTGGAGGCGGAGGCGGCGTTGATGGCGACCACGTCGTAGAGGTGGTCGGGGTTGAGCGCCTCGATGGTGGCGACGATCTGGATCTCGTTGCGCAGGCCTTTCCGGAACGAGGGGCGCAGCGGCCGGTCGATGAGCCGGCAGGTGAGGATGGCGTCCTCGCTGGGGCGGCCCTCGCGGCGGAAGAAGGAGCCGGGGATCTTGCCGATGGCGTACATGCGCTCTTCGACGTCCACCGTGAGGGGGAAGAAGTCGAGCTGGTCCTTGGGGTGCTTGGAGGCGCTGGTCGCCGCGAGGACCATGGTCTCGTCGTCGAGATAGGCGACGGCGGAGCCGGCGGCGAGCTTGGCGAGCCGACCGGTCTCGAAGCGGATGGTGCGGGTGCCGAACGAGCCGTTGTCGATGACGGCCTCGGTGTAGTGGGTTTCGTTCTCCACCAGGAAATTCTCCTCGTCTGCGCCCACGCCCGTGTGGCGTGGGCCGTGAGCGGTGGAGCACCCGCGCGGCAGGCTCGGGCCGGATGAGCGGCTGAGGCCGGGCCGGTCTTCGATCGAAGCCACCGGGGTGCGCGCTCGCGCGTACTCCGAAGGCCACTACCGAGGACCGGCGCCCGCTGTCGGCACAGGTCCGGCGGCTGCGGGCGGTTGCTCCCCGTGTTCACTCTGTGCTGATGTCCTGCCGACCAGAGTACAAGTCCTCCGGGCGGCGTCTCGACGGCTGGCGGCCAACCGGTCGGTAAGGGTCCGTACGACGGACCGGCCCGGCGTCCGGGCCGAGCCGGAACGCCGCGGGCATACGCCGAGGGAGCGGCTCCCCGCGGGGAGCCGCTCCCTCGTACGGTGCTAGCGGGCGCCGGCGGCGCCGCGGCGGATGCCGAGGCGCTCGACCAGCGTGCGGAAGCGGGCGATGTCCTTCTTCGCCAGGTACTGCAGGAGCCGGCGGCGGCGGCCGACGAGCAGGAGCAGACCGCGGCGCGAGTGGTGGTCGTGCTTGTGGGTCTTCAGGTGCTCGGTCAGGTCGGTGATGCGCTGGGTGAGCATCGCGACCTGCACCTCGGGGGAGCCGGTGTCGCCTTCCTTCGTGGCGTACTCGGCCATGATCTTCTTCTTGGTCGCGGTGTCGAGCGACATACTCGTTCCAACTCCTCGGGTCGGCGCCGCCGAGCGCCCCTGGTCCAGGTCACAGGGGAGCTGCGGTAACTCGGCGGGCGGGGCGGCCGCGGCGCCTCACCCGGTGGTCCCGGGGGCGCTCACGCGAACCGTCCGCCAGCCTACCAGCCGCGCGGCGGCCCGCAGACCGCCGCCCGGCGCCGCCCGGCGGGGCCGGGGGCGGTGCGGGTCAGATCTTGACGCCGTGCTTGGTCAGGAACGCGACCGGGTCGACGGCGGAGCCGTAGTAGGGGGTGGTGCGGACCTCGAAGTGGAGGTGCGGGCCGGTGGAGTTGCCGGTCGTGCCGATCTTGCCGATCGCGGTCTTGGCGTTGACCTTCTCGCCGACCGAGACGTCGATCTTGGACAGGTGGCCGTACTGGGTGTAGACGCCGTCGCTGTGCTTGATCACGATGTTGTTGCCGTACGCGCCGCCCCAGCCGGCCTCGACCACGGTGCCGCTGTGGACCGACCGGACCTTCGTGCCCGTGGGGGCGGCGAAGTCCTGGCCGCTGTGCTTGGCGGCCCAGCGGGCGCCGCCCTGGTTGTACTTGCCGGTGACCTCGTAGTCGGCGCTGACGGGCTTGACCCAGTCGGGCCTGCTGTCGGCGCTCGCCACTCCCGCGCCGAGGGCGAGGACCATGCCGGCACCTGCGGCCAGCGTGACGGACTTGGCGACGGGGGCGGTGAACTTGGCGTGCTTCGACATTCTCGGAATTCCCTCCAGACATGGTTTCGACCCCGGCTGCGCTCCGAGGTCGCCCCACCTTGGTAACCCGCCCGATCCGGACAGACAAGGACCCTTGGTACGAGTCGGGGTCGTAGCGGCGAGTCGGGTTTTTCTGCCCCTTGCGCACCGGAACGCACCCACCGCGAGAAGACCCGTCAGCCGGATAAGGGAACTCTCCTGGTGGGCGTATATGCAGGTGAGAGCGGTTCATACCGGCCGCGTCCGAAGGTCCGGCGAGCCCCCCTGCCGAAAGTCCGGGGACACCAGAGTCGAAAGTCCCGGACTCCTGTCCGGTGCGCGTACTATCGCGTTTAGGATTCCTTTTCCGCCCTGTGGGGCATGCCACTCCTGGATAAAAGCGCGCGGCTTTTCAGCGGGTCTTTCTCCCCGCCCGCGCGGGACCAATTACCCCCTACCGGCGCGGGATCCGGCCCGCCCCGGTAGGCTGCGTGCGCCAGTTCCTAGGAGGGGGTATGGAACCGCTGCGACTCGACGACCCCGAGCAGTTCGGGGCGTACCGGCCGGTGGGGCGCCTGGATGCGGACGCGGGCGGGATACGCCCGCCCGCCGTGCGCTACGTGGCGCAGGCGCCGGGTGGCGAACGCACCGTCCTGATCACCGCACCGCGTCCCGAGGCGACGGCCGCCGACCACGGCCACGCCGGGCGCTTCCACGCCGCCGCCGCACAGGCCCAGCGCCTGGCGGGCACGGGCGGCCCGTGGCTGGCGCCCGTGGGCGAGCTGTCGGCCGCCGGCCCGCCGTGGTGGGCGATGCCGTACCGCCCGGCGCTGCCGCTGCCCGCCGCGCTGGACGCACAGCAGGGGCCGCTGCCGGAGCGCACCGTCTGCGCTCTGGGCGCCGCGCTGGCCGAGACGCTGGCCGCGCTGCACGCCGCGGGGGTGGCGCACGGGGGTCTCGACCCGACGGCCGTGCTGCTCACCGGCGACGGCCCGCTGCTGACCGGGTACGGCGCGGTGGGCGCGGCCGGGGCCGACGGCAGCCCGCGGGAGGGCCTCGCCGGGCTCGTCCCGGAGTTCCTGCCGCCGGAGCAGGCGGCGGGCGGGCGGCCGCGTCCGCTGGGGGACGTGTACGCGCTGGCCGCGGTGCTCGTGTACGCCGCGACGGGCCGGGCGCCCGGCGACCGGGGGGCCGGTCCCGGCGGCGATCCCGGGTACGGGGCCGATCCGGACCCGTACGCCCCGGACCCGTACGCCACCGACCCCTACGGCGCTCCCGCAGACCCGCTCGACCTCCTCCCGCCCGGCCTCCGCGGCACCCTGGAGCCCTGCCTGCGGTCCGACCCCGCACGCCGGCCCACCGCCGCCGGGCTCCTGCCCGAGCTGCTCCACGGCGCCGCGCCGGGGGCGCACGCGGCCGGGCCGGGCGCCGCCGCCCCCGGCACCGTGCTCGACGCGGCGACCACCCGCTCCGCCGCCGCCCTGGCGCCCGGCTGGCTGCCCCGCCGGGTCAGCGCCGCCCTGGCCCGGCAGGCCGCCGACGTGCTCGCCGCCGAGACCGAGCCCGACCCGGACTTCCTCGCGGAACCGGCCCCCGCCGAGCCGGACCCGGTCGGCGCCACCACCGTCCTCGGCCGCCCCGGCACCCGCCGCGCCCTGCTCGCCGGCCTCGCCGGCGGGGCGGCGGGCGTGGCGGCCGGCGGCGCCGCGGCCTGGGCGGCGACCGCCGAGGACCCGCCTCCGCCGCCGACCACCGCCGAGCGGCTGGCCGCCCGCAACACGGCGAAGAAGCGGCTCACCGGCGCCCCGCCCCCCGTGCTGTGGGGCAAGGGCCTGGGCAAGGTCGACCCGGTCGGCCCGCCGGTGGTCGCCGGGGGCGGGGCCGCGCTGGTCGTCGCGAAGTCCGGCGTCTACGCGATGGACCTGCGCACCGGCGACGAGCTGTGGGAGCAGCCGGACGTCCGCGCCACGGCCGGGGCCGTGCCGCTCGGCGACGGCATGGTGCTGGTGCCCGGCAAGGACCTCGCCCTGCTCGACGCCGAGGACGGCGCGGTCGTGTGGACGTCGGAGAAGTACCGCAAGGGCGGCCGGACGCCGTACGGCGCGCTCCTCGGCGTGGCCGGCGACACCGCCGCGTTCACCGTCAAGGAGGGCGGCGAGCTGACCGTCGTCGGCTACGACCTCGCCGCGCGCCGCGAGCTGTGGCGCTCGCCCGGCACGGCCGCCGCGACCGCCGCGCTCTTCCTCGGCGACGCCGTCGTCCTGGTGCCCGAGGCCGACGAGGACGCGACCCACCGCGACAAGCCGGCCGCGGTCTCCGCGGTCGACCTCGGCAGCGGCGACGAGCGGTGGGCGCAGGAGTACGCCGGCATGGCGGGCGGCCACTGGGCCGCGGCCGGGAAGGGCGTGCTCGTCGCCACCGCCGGCACGGCCATGCGCGGCTACGACGCCGGCGGCGACGGCGCCGAGCTGTGGGACCTGACCGCCGAGCCGTGGGACGAAGAGGAGACCAACCCGCAGAACTTCGGGCCGCCCGCCGTGCAGGGGGACAGGATCCACGCCCTCGACACGTTCCGCGCCGTGCACACGGTGGCGCGGGACTCGGGCGAGGAGCAGTGGAAGCGCAACCCGGAGCTGGCGTACGTCGGGGTGCTCGTCCAGGCGCCGGCGCTGCACGTCACGCCCGACGAGCGGTTCCTGATCGCGGGCGACGACACGCAGGTGCTGGCGTACGACACGGACGGCGGCGACCTGCTGTGGCGGTTCACCGACATGCGGCGCGGCAAGCCGAAGTACGCGCACCGGCGCCGGGTGGCGGTCGGCAAGGACACGGCCGTGGTCGCGAGCGGAAGCAGCGTGTACGCGCTGCCGCTGGACTGAGCGCGCGGCGGCAAGGGGGATTGTTCGTATGCAGACGTTGACGGGCGCCGACGGCCCGGCAGGCGGCTCCGCCGGCGGTACGGCCGCGGGCGGCCCGCCGCAGACGGTGGGCCCGCACCGGATCCTGGCGCCGCTCGGCGCGTACGGCCCGGAGGGCCCCGACGGCGCCGCCGACGCGGACGGGCCGCGGTTCCACCTGGCGTACAGCGAGCCGCTGGGCCGGGTCGTGGTGCTCATGACGCCGCCCGCGGCGCTCGCCGGCGACCGCGGCTTCCGGGTCCGGTTCGCCTCCGAGGCCGGCACGTCCGCGCGGCTGGCCGGCCCGGCCGCCGCGCCCGTGGCCGGGGTGGCGCCGCAGGACGAGGAGCCGTGGGTGGCGTACGACTGCGCGCCCGCGCTGCCGCTGCCGGCGGCGCTGGCGGCGCACGGCGGGCCGCTGCCGCTCGGGTACGTCTGCCGGCTGGGGGTGTCGCTGGCCGCCGCGGTGCTGCAGGCGCACGCGCAGGGCCTGGTGTACGCGGGGCTGACGCCCGCCGCGGTGCTGCTGACGGCCGCCGGGCCGCGGCTCGCGGCGTACGGCGCGGTGCGCGCGGCGGCGCCGGGCGAGGGCCCGCGCACCGCGGTGCCCGGGCTGCCGGCCGGGTGGCTGCCGCCGGAGCAGCACGCCGGCGGGGTGCCGCGGCCGCTGGGGGACATCTACGCGCTGGGCGTGGTGCTGGCGTACGCCGCCACCGGCGCCCGCTCCCCCGACCCGGGCGCGCTGCCGGAGCCGCTGGCCGGCGTCGTCGCCGGCTGCCTGGCGCCGGACCCGGCGCAGCGCCCGCGCGCCGACGCGCTGCTGCAGCAGCTGCAGCAGGTGGAGCAGGCCCTGCCCGCCCAGCCGGGGCAGGAGCAGCTGCCCGGGGCCGTCGCCGCGGCGCTGGCCGGGCAGCTCCCGGCGCTACCGGAGCAGGGCCCGCTCGCGCCGCCGCCGGGCCCCGGCGCGCCGGGTGCACCGGACGCACCGGACGGCCCCGGCGGGACGCCGGACACGGCGGCCGGGGCGGGCGCCGGGGAGACCGCGGTGTCCCCGCAGCGCCCGGCCCGCCGGGCGCTGCTGCGCGGGCTCGCCTGCGGCGCCGCCGGCCTCGCGGTCGGCGGGGGCGGTGCGTACGCGTACCGCCGTGCGACGGAGGAGGATCCGCCGGTCTACCGCACCACCCCCGCGAAGGGCGCCCCGCCCAAGCCGCTGTGGGTCTACTCGCTGCAGGGCCAGGAGGCCAGCGGCGTCAGCGTCATCGGCAGGATCGCCGTCGTGGAGACGCTGGGCGCGCTCACCGCGGTGAACGTGCGCACGGGCAGGAAGGTCTGGGACTCCGACGTGTTCGCGGACGGGAGCCTGATCGACCTCGGCCGCGGCCTGGCGCTCGTCCCCCAGTCCCTCAGCGGCATCGCGGTCATCGACGTCGCCAGCGGCAAGTCGAAGGGCGCCATCGAGAAGTACTCGCTCAACAGCAAGATCGGCTACCAGGAGCCCGCCGGCGCCGCCGACGGGGTCTTCTGCTTCCTCGGCGTGGAGAGCGGGAACACGGAGAAGTTCCACGCCGTGGCGTACGACACGAGGAAGCGCGAGGAGGTGTGGAGCACACCGCTGCCCAAGGGCTTCGGCGACCTGAGCGCCGACCCGATCAGCGACGGCGACCACGTCAAGCTCCGCGGGCGCGAGATGCTCGTCCCCAGCGCCCCCACCGCCGGCTTCGCCTTCACCTACCTGGCGCTCGACGTGCGCGGCGGCGACAAGGCGTGGGAGCAGAAGTACGACGGGATCGCGGACCACGCCGGCCCCAGCACGTTCGCGACCGGGGCCGGGATCCTCGTCAGCCCCGAGAACGACGCGAACAGGCTGCGCGGGTACGAGATGCGCGGCGGCGAGCTGGTGTGGAAGCAGCCGATGAAGGACCACTTCTTCGCCGCGCTGACCGACCCGAAGTCCCGCGTGCTGTACGGCACGCAGGACGCGCACATGGTCGCGATCTCGGTGCGGAACGGCAAGCGGATGTGGCGCACGCCGGTGTACTCCGGCGGCAGGTACGACGTCAACGACATCGTGCTCAGCGGCACCGGCCGGACCCTCTTCTACAGCAACGACACCGAGGTGCAGGCGTTCGACGCCCGCGACGGCTCCCCGCTGTGGCGGTTCGCGACGGTCAGCGAGGCCGGCGGCTCCTCCACCGACGGCCCCGGCGTCTCCGGCCGCGTGCTCGCCGCGGGCGACGGCATCGCCCTCGTCATGTCCAAGGACGCCCTCTACGCACTCCCGGTGGACTGATCCATGGCTGCCTCGATGACGCCTCTCACCCACGACGACCCGCAGCGCCTCGGCCCGTACCGGCTCGTCGCCCGCCTCGGCAGCGGCGGCATGGGCACCGTCTACCTCGCCCGCTCCGCGGGCGGGCGCACCGTGGCGCTGAAGACCATGCACGCCGACCTCGTCAGCGGCGAGGCGGGCACCGCGGGCGCCGAGTTCCGCACCCGGTTCCGGCTGGAGACCGACGCCGCCCGGGTCATCGGCGACCGCTACGGCGCCGAGGTCGTCGACGCCGACCCGCTGGCGGAGACGCCGTGGCTGGCGACGGAGTACGTGCTCGGCCCGCCGCTCGACGAGGCGGTCGCGGTGTGCGGCCCGCTGCCGGAGGCCACCACGCGGGCCCTGGGCGCCGCGCTCTGCGAGGCGCTGGGGCAGCTGCACCGCTCCGGCGTGGTGCACCGGGACCTGAAGCCGTCGAACATCCTGCTCACGTCGGCCGGTCCGAAGGTCATCGACTTCGGCATCGCCCGGGCCGCGGGCGACGACCACCTGACCCGTACGGGCACCGCGGCGGGCACGCCCGCCTTCATGTCGCCCGAGCAGGCGTCCGGCGTCGAGCACACCCCGGTCGGCGACGTGTTCGCGCTCGCCGGCGTGCTGGTCTTCGCCTGTACGGGCCACGGCCCCTTCGGCGGCGGGCAGGCCGCGGACCTGCTGTACCGGGTGCGCTACGGCGAGGCCGACCTGTCCGGCGTGCCGGCCGGGCTGCTGCCGCTGCTGCAGCGCTGCCTGGCCAAGGAGCCGGAGCACCGGCCCGGCACCGAGGAGCTGGCGGGCCTGCTCGCCGAGGTGCTGCCGGGCGGCGCCGCCGACTTCGCCGACCACCTCCCGGACGCCCTGCACGCCGACATCCTGCGCCGCGCCGCCGTCGCCTGGCAGCCGCCGCCGCCCCGGCTGCCGTCGCCGGAGCAGGCCGAGGCGGCGACGCAGCCGGGCGCGGCCAAGGGCCCGTCGCGGCGCAGGGTGCTGGCGCTCGCGGGCGCGGGCGCGGTGGCCGCCGGCGGCGCGGGGGTGGGGGCGTGGGCGTACCTCCGCGACGACGAGAAGAAGCCGGCGGCGAAGCCCGGCCCGAAGAAGCCGGAGGCGCCGAAGGAGCTGTGGACCCGGCCGGTGGTGGGCGGCGACGGCGCGTTCACCCTGGCCACCGGCGGCAACTACGTGATGCTGCTGACGAGCACCGGCGGCGGGCAGTTCGTGGACGCGCGCAACGGCAAGCTGCGCGGCATCGACGACCTGGCCACCCCCTCGCTGGGCATCATCGGCGACGACTCCGGCTTCTACTCCATCTCCAGCCGGAGCGCCTCGGGCGAGGGCACCTACGCCGTCTTCACCACCGACCCCGAGTCGGGCGAGCAGGCGGAGCACGTCGCCCTCCACGGCGCGGAGCTGAAGGGCACGGCCGCCGAGGGCCTGGAGAACGGCATCCTGCTGATGCGCGCGACCGCCCGCTGGGTCACCCGGGTCTACCGCGACAAGGAGACCAGGAAGCGCGTCGTCGAGAAGACGCCGTGGACCCCGCAGTTCGTGGCGGCGGAGATGGAGACCGGCAAGCTGCTGTGGGGGTTCGACAACGAGTCCCCCGACGCCGGCCCCTCGTACGCCACGGCCCTGACGAAGAACGAGGCGCTCATCCGCGTCGAGTCCACCCTGACCTGTCTCGACGTCCGGACCGGCGAGGAGCGCTGGACCTGGAAGGCGCCGGAGGCCGACCGCGACTCGCTCGCCGGCCTGCAGCAGTTCCCCACCGTCGCGGGCCACGTGCTCCTCGGCCTGCGCGACCTCACCGCGCTGAGGCTGTCGGACGGCAAGGTGGGCTGGACCCTCGGCGAGGGCCGCGACGCGCGCGCCGAACTCGGCCCGGACACCCGCCTCTACGGCACCCCCGCGGTCAAGGACGGCAAGGTGTACGTCGTCGAGAACGGCAACGGGCTCCTCGCCGTCGACGGCGCCAGCGGCGAGGTCGAGTGGGAGGCCGAGGCCGACTGGGCCGGGCCGCAGGCGTTCATCGTCGCGCCCGTGATCGGCAGGAAGTACGCGTACGTGGGCACCGGCGGCCGCGACTGGGTGCGGGCGGTCGACCTCGACGAGCACCGGACCGCCTGGTCGTACCGGGGACCCGAGGACAACGAGCGCCCCATGGTCCTCAAGCAGGACGACGCCAAGGTCGTCCTCGTCGTCACCGCGGCCGAAGTGCGCGGGCTCCCCCTTCAGTAGGAACTTCCACCAGGAGCGGTACGTCCATGAAACCCCTCGGCACCGGAGACCCGCTGCGCCTCGGCCCGTACCGCCTCATCGGCGTGCTCGGCGCGGGCGGCATGGGCAAGGTGTACCTCGGCCGCGACTCCGCCGGCCGGCCGGCCGCGATCAAGGTGCTGCGGCCGGAGCTGGCCCACCAGTCGAACCTGGCGCAGCGCTTCGTCCGCGAGGCGCACGCCGCGCAGGCCGTGCAGAGCCCCGGCGTGGCGCGGGTGCTGGGCGCCGAGACGGAGGGCGGACGGCCGTGGATCGCCTGCGAGTTCCTCGCCGGCCCGACCCTCGCCGAGGCCGTCGAACGCTACGGGCCGCTGGACGGCACCGCGCTGCGCGCGGTCGGCGCGGCGCTGGCGAGCACGCTCGCCGACATCCACGCGGCCGGTCTCGTCCACCGCGACGTCAAGCCGCCCAACATCGTGCTGACCGCGGCCGGCCCGCGCATCATCGACTTCGGCATCGCCCGCCCGGAGCACGGCCTGACGCTCACCAGCACCGGCGAGGCCCCGGTCACGCCCGGCTACGGGCCGCCGGAGCAGGTGCTCGGGCAGCGCGTCGGCCCGCCCGCGGACGTCTTCGCGCTGGGCGCCGTGCTCACCCTGGCGGCGACGGGGCAGACGGCGTACCGGGGCAGCCATGTGGCGGCGGTGCAGTACGAGGTGGTGCACGGCGAGCCGCGGCTCGAAGGGCTGCCGCCCGACCTGTACCCGCTGATCGCCCCGTGCCTGGCCAAGGACCCCGCGTACCGCCCCACTCCGCCGCAGATCGCCGCCGCCCTCGCCCCGCCGCCCGGCGCCGAGGCGGTGTGGCGGCAGGGGCCGCTCGCCGAGGACATCGCGGGCCGGGAGCACGAGGCGGGCCGCCTCGCCGCGCTCCCCGCGGCCGGCGACACCCAGGTGCCCGGGCCGTCGCGGCGGCGGCTGCTCGTCGGGCTCGGCGCCGGCGGCGCGGTGGTGGCGGCGAGCGCGGGCACGGCCGCCTGGTGGTTCCTGGGCAAGGACGACGGCGGCACGACGACGCGGCCGAAGCGCGACCCGTGGGCCGCGCGCCGGCTGAACAGCTACAGCGCCGGCAGCGCCCCCGCGCCGCTCTGGGGCCCGGTCGGCGGTCTCAACTCGGATTCGCCGCTGGTGCTTCCGCTGCACCGGGTGCTGGTCGTGGCGATGGCCGACGGCAGCCTCGCGGGCCTGGACATACGCACGGGCAAGGAGAAGTGGCGGCAGGACTCCGCGGTGGCGGCGGCCGGCGCGGCGGCGCTCGACGCGAACACCTTCGCCGCCGCGGACGCCGAGGGGGCGCTGTACGGGCTGCGCGGCCGCGACCGGCGCGAGCAGTGGTCGGCGCCGGATGCGCGGGCCGCGGTCGTGCTCGCGGGGGACGCCGACGGAGCGTATGTGACGACGAAGGACGGCGAGCTGCGCGCCGTCGGCGCGGACGGCCGGGAGCGGTGGACGGTCGCGTCCCCCGTCGAGTCCAGCGTCGGCAAGCCCGCGTGGGCCACGACGGCGGGCGGCACGCTGGTGCTGTCCGGCTCGGACGGCAGGCTCGCGGTGGTGGACACGGGCAGCGGCGACACGGTGTGGGACACCCCGAAGCGCAGTTCGTACGCGCTGCCGTGCGCGGTCGGCGGGGGCTTCGTGTACGCGGGCGGGGACGGGCTGACGGCGTACGCGCTGAAGGGCGACGGCAAGCCGGAGTGGAACGAGAAGCCGAAGGGCGAGTACATCTGGAGCGCGCCGGCGCTCGACGGGGACCTGCTCTTCGCCGTGAACGACCGCGTGCTCACCGCCATGAACACGAAGACGAGGGAGACCGAGTTCACGGCGAAAGCGCTGGCGGTCGCGCTGAAGTACCCGCCGGTGGTCCAGGGGGACTCGGTGTGGTGCGGGACGACGGAGAACATCGACCCCGACGCGCTGAAGGTCTACGACATCGGCAAGGGCAGGATGGCGTGGGACGACCGCCGCACGTCGCGCGAGCGGGACGACTGGACCATCGCCGCCGCGAACAACCGGGTGTTCGTCCTCTACACCGGGTCGTTGACGGCGAACCCGGTGTTCTGACCGGTCGCCGCCCGCGGGCTCGCGGGCGGGTGCCGCGCACGCCGGGGGCCGAAGTGCTGAACGGTGACACATCCGTTGCCGATTGCGACAGTCCGGCCTGCCGAGGGGCTCGGTCCTCCCCTTAGGGTGGGAGAGGCACACGGCACCGGGCAGGCGCCGGCACGACCGCCGTGGTGCGAGGGGATTCGGGAGGCACTGTGAGCAGCGATCGGGACGAGAACGGCGCGGGCCGGACCAGCCCCGATGTCGAGCGGGCCGGTACGGAGCCGGAGGGCGCGGGCGAGTTCACCACCGCCCCGGCGCCGGCCGCCTGGTACACGCAGGGGGTGCCGGCCAGCACCCCGCGACACGACGAGCAGGCGGGCACCGGCTCGTCCCACGCCGGCTCGGCGATGCCCCCGCTGCCGAACGGCTTCACCGCCGCCCACGCCGCGGCCCCCGGGCCGGTGCCGGACTCGATGACGCCGCCGCCGTTCCTGCTGACGCTGCCGGACGAGGCGCCGCCGGCACCGGCGGAGGCGCCGCCGGCGGCCGCGGAGCCGGACGCCGGGAACGAGGCCGCGGACGACGGCGCGGACGACACCGCGGACGGCGCCGCGGACGACGACCGGGACGCGGTGTACGACGACGAGGACGACGGCCCCGCCCCGCTGACGGCGGCGTCGGACCCGGGCGCGGTGGCGTTCGCGGCGCTGCCGGTGACCCCGGCCGTACCGGAAGCCGGGACGGACGGCGACGACGGCCCGCCCGCGGAGGAGGCCGCCGGTGCCGAGGCCCCGGCGGAGACCGGGGAGTTCACCTCGGCCCCCGCGAGCGCGCCGAGCTGGTACGGGGGCGCCGCCGCGGCGACGTCGGCGGCCACCGACGACGCGGACGCCGGGGAGGGGTCGGCGTACGGCGAGCAGGACGCGGGGCCCGCCGGTCCGGAGCCGGACCCGGAGCCCGCCGGTGCGGCGGACGACACGGACAATGCGGACGACGACGGCGTCACCGGCGCCGCGTGGTCCGCCACCGCCGGGACGGCCGGGGACGAGGGCTCCGCCTCCGGCGCCGCGTGGCCCTCCCTCCCGGAGACGGCCCCCGACGCACGGGCGGACGGGGACGACGGGACGGGCGCGGACGACGGCGCCCGGCCCGTCGACACCTGGTCGAGCGCCGGGTCGGACACGGGGTGGCCCTTCGCGTCCGCGAGCACGACGACCGACGGCGAACCGTCCGCGGCGACCGACGCCGCGGACGAGGCCGCCGGGTCGGACCCGGCCTGGCCCGCCATGCCCGCCAGCGCGCCCACCGCCGAGCCGGAGGCGGAGGCGCCCGGCACCGGCCCGCAGGAGGACGGCACCGCGCCGGCGGCAGCCTGGCCCGGCACGCCCGCCGGTGCCGACCGGCCCAGCGGCGCGGCGGCGGAGACCGACGCGTCGTCCGCCTCGGGGGCCGCGTGGCCCGCCGCCTCCGGGATCCCGGGGCCCGCGGACGAGGCGTCCGCGTCGGGAGCGGCATGGCCCGCCACGCCCACCACCGAGACGCCGGGCGACGACCCCGCCGCCGCGGCGCCGGACACCACCGGCGCAGGCCGGCCCAGCCGCCCCGCGGCCGAGGCCGACGCCTCGTCCGCCTCGGAGACCCCGTCGCCCGCCGCCTCACGGACTCCGGAGGCCACGGACGGCGGGACCGCCGGAGGTGCCGTCGGCGCCGGGGCGCCGGAGGCGGGGGCCGCGTGGCCGCCCGTCCCCGGGGCGCCCGCCGCGGAGCCGGGCGGCGACGCGCCCGCGGCCGGCGAATCCGCCTTCCCCGCACCGCAGTTCGCGCCCCCGCCGCGGGACGACGGCGACACCGGTGCCCCCGCTCCGTACCGGGACGACGCCACGCGGACGCTGACCCCGCTCGTCGCGCACGCCGCGCCCGGCGCCCAGCCGACGGACGCGGACCGGGACCCGGGCCGGGACGACGACGAGCCGGAGGACGACCCGGACAGGGGCGACGTGGTGAGCGGCGCGACCATGCGCTTCTCGCCCTCCTCGCTGCGGGCGCAGGCCGCCGAGGTCCAGGACCGTACGCCCGCGGACGACGAGCCGAACGACGCCGTGCCCGCCGACGCCGAGGTGCAGGACCGGGTGCCGGCCGACGCCGTGCCCGGGGGCGCCGACGAGCCGCAGGACGCGCCGCCGCAGACCAGCCCGTACGTCACGGACCGCGCGCCCTCCGGGGCGGACCCGTGGGCATCCGCCCCCGACGAGTCCGCCCCGGCGCCCGGACTGCCGCCGCTGCCGCCGCAGTTCCCCGCCGCCGAGCCGCAGCGCACTCCGGCGGCGGACCTGCCGTCCGGCCCGCCGCCCGCCGCGGGCGCACCCTGGCAGTCGCCCGCCGCCCCGCAGCCCGCGCCCGAGCAGTCGGCGCCGCAGCCGCCCGCGGCGCCCCCGGCGGCGCCCTCCGCGCCGCCGGCCGCCGCGCCGCCGCAGCAGCCGTACCCGGGTCAGCCCGCTCCGGGCGCCGCCCCGCCCGGAGCGCCCGCGCCCGGCGCCGCCCCGGAGTCCGGCGGCGCCACCCCGGCGCCCGCGGCCCCGCCCGCTCCGGGCACCCCGCCCGGCGCCCCCGGCCCGCACTCCGCGTCCGGCAGCCGGCTCCCGGCCCCGCAGACCCCGCCCGGGCCCGCCGGCGGCGCCGAGGCCCCCCGCTCCGGGGCCCCCGCCGAGCCGCCGCCCGGCTGGACGGTGGCGTCGCCGTCCGGCGTGCCCGTGCCCCCGGCCGGTCAGCAGCCCGACCCCGGCGCGCCGCAGGGCGGCTACGGCTGGCCCCAGCCGCCCGGCGCCCAGCCGGGCCAGCCCGGACAGCAGGGGCAGCAGGGGCAGCAGGGGCAGCAGGGGCAACCCGGCCAGCAGGGGCAAGGCACCGCCCAGCCCGGACAGCAGGGCCAGGGCCAGGGCCCGGGGCAGCCCGGCCAGCCCGCGTACCCCGGCCTCCCCGGCCAGCCCCCGCAGCAGGGCCAGCCGGGCCAGCAGCCCGGACAGCCCGGCCCGTACCCCGCCCAGCCGGGCCGGCAGCCCGGTCAGCAGCCCGGCCTCCCGCCCGCCGGCGGCGGCCCCGCCGCCCCCGGCCAGGGCGCCCTGTCCCCCGCCACGTCGCCCGCCCCGCCGCCGCAGCCCGGCGGCGACCCGCGGTCCGGCGGCTGGCCCGAGGTCACGCCCGAGCAGCGCCGCCAGCCGGTGCACAACGCCCCGCTCGGCTACACCGCCGCCGTCGAGCTGTCCTCCGAACAGCTGCTGCACGACAAGCACAAGCCGCAGCGCAAGTCGGAGCGCGGCGGCCTGTCCCGGTTCCGGCTGGGCGGCAAGGCGGCCGAGGAGGAGCGGCAGCGCAAGATCGCCCTCGTCCGCACGCCGGTGCTGTCCTGCTACCGCATCGCCGTGATCTCCCTCAAGGGCGGCGTCGGCAAGACCACGACGACCACCGCGCTCGGCGCGACCCTCGCCGCCGAGCGGCAGGACAAGGTCATCGCGATCGACGCCAACCCGGACGCCGGCACCCTGGGCCGCCGGGTGCGCCGCGAGACCGGCGCGACGATCCGCGACCTGGTGACGGCGATCCCGTACCTGAACAGCTACATGGACATCCGCCGGTTCACCTCGCAGGCGCCGTCCGGCCTGGAGATCCTGGCCAACGACGTCGACCCGGCGATCTCCACGACGTTCAACGACGAGGACTACCGCCGCGTCATCGACGTGCTGGGCAAGCAGTACCCGGTGATCCTCACCGACTCGGGCACCGGCCTGCTCTACAGCGCCATGCGCGGCGTGCTCGACCTCGCCGACCAGCTGATCATCGTGGCCACCCCGTCCGTCGACGGCGCGTCCAGCGCCAGCACCACCCTCGACTGGCTGCACGCCCACGGCTACGCCGACCTGGTGTCGCGGAGCATCACGGTCATCTCCGGGGTCCGCGAGACCGCCAAGATGATCAAGATCGACGACATAGTGGGCCACTTCCAGCAGCGCACCCGCGCGGTGCAGGTGATCCCGTTCGACGAGCACCTGTCGGCCGGTGCCGAGCTGGACCTGTCGATGATGCGGCCGAAGACCAAGGAGGCGTACTTCAACCTCGCCGCGCTGGTCGCCGAGGACTTCACCCGCGCCCAGCAGGCGCAGGGCCTGTGGACGGGCGAGGGCGGCCAGCAGCCGCCGCACGCGATGCCGCCGCTGCCCGGCCAGCCCGGCGGCGACGGCGGCCAGGGCGGCGGGTACGGCGGCGGCCATCCGGGCGGGGGGCACCCGGGCGGCGGCGGCTATCCGGGTGGCGCGCCCGGCACCGGCCCGTCGCAGGCGCAGTCCGGCCCGAGCCCGTACGGGTGACGCCGCGGCCGGCCCCGCCGGCCCACCGGGCGGGCGGGCCGGCGGTCGGCCGCCCGGGGTACCACCCGCCGGCCGGCCAGCGAAGAAGCCCGCGGTGACGCGCGCGGGACCGGCGGCCACGCCGCCGGGACCGGCCGGGCGGCCGGCGGCACCTTTCGGGGACCGGCCGCCATTGGGGTGAACCAATGAGGCCCGCAGCCTTTTTGAAGGCGCGGGCCTCATTCGCGTTTCAGCCGGGTATCGCCCTCGTACAGGCCGGTCACGGTCATTGACATGTTTAGACCAACCTCGCTACACAGACCCGACCTCCAGGCCGGTCAGCCGGCATCCCGCCCCCAGAACCGCGAGGTGTCATGCAGCCCACCGACGAGAACGCCTTCCCGCCCGGCCCCTCCCCACGACCGACCCCCGCCGCCGCGCGGCACCGCCGCCGGCTGCGCCACGCGCTCTGCGCCGGCGCCGCGGCCCTCGCGCTCGTCGGCGCGGCGGCCGTGGGCCCGGCCGGACCGGCCGCGGCGACCTCCGCCCAGGACAGCGGCGACGGCGGCGACGACGGGGGCGGCGACGGGGGCGACGGCGACAGGACGGTGCTGACGGCGGCCGTCGCGCAGAGCGTCGACTCGCTCAGCCCGTTCCTCGCGGTCACCCTGGTGGCCACCACCCTCAACCGGCTGATGTACGACTCCCTCGTCAACTACGACGTCAAGACGCAGGAGCCCATCCCGGGGCTGGCGGAGAAGTGGGAGCCCTCCGACGCGGGCAGGACGTGGACGTACACCATCCGCGACGGCGTGGAGTGGTCCGACGGCAGGCCGCTGACCGCCGAGGACGCCCGCTGGACGTTCCACACGATGATGACCGACGACGCCGCCGGCACGGCCAACGGCTCGTACGTCACGAACTTCGAGAAGGTCTCCGCGCCCGACCCGCGCACGCTCGTCGTGGAGCTGAAGGAGCCGCAGGCCACGATGAACTCGATGGACCTGCCGATCGTGCCCAAGCACGTCTGGAAGGACGTCGACAACCTGGGCAAGTTCAACAACGACGCGGACTTCCCGGTGGTCGGCAGCGGCCCCTACGTGCTCACGGACTTCAAGACCGACTCGTACGTCACCTTCGAGCGGAACGAGAACTTCTGGCGGGGCGCGCCGAAGTTCGACGAGGTGACCTTCAAGTACTACAAGGAGACCGACGCCGCCGTCGCCGCGCTGCGCAAGGGCGAGGTGTCCTTCGTGCCTGACCTCACGCCGGCGCACGCCGCGTCGCTCGCGGACCACCCCGACATCAAGGTCAACGACGGCCAGGGCCGGCGCTTCTGGGCCATCGCCGTCAACCCCGGGGCGCGCGACGTCGAGGGCCGCACGTTCGGCGACGGCCATCCCGCGCTGCTCGACCCGAAGGTGCGCAAGGCGCTGTTCCACGCGGTGGACCGCGACGTGATAGTGAACAAGGTGCTGCAGGGGCACGGCGTGGTGGGCGCGGGCTACATCCCGCCGCGCTTCGCCGACTACCACTGGAAGCCGTCGGCCGACCAGGAGGTCGGCTACGACCCGCAGGAGGCCGCGCGGCTCCTCGACGAGGCGGGCTACGAGCTGAAGGACGGCAAGCGCGTCGGCAAGGACGGCAGGCCGCTGGACTTCCGGATGCTGTGCCACGCCACCGACCCCAAGGACAAGGCCGCCGGCAAGTACCTGGAGGAGTGGTGGGGCGCGCTGGGCATCGGCCTGGACCTGCAGTGCCTGGACAACGTCGGCGACCCCTGGGTGGCGGGTGAGTACGACCTCGCCTTCGACGGCTGGTCGGTCAACCCCGACCCGGACTTCGTCCTCGCCATCCACACCTGCGCCGCGCTGCCGGAGTCGGAGGACGTCGTGGGGCAGACGGACAACTTCATCTGCGACAAGGAGTTCGACCGGCTCTACGCCGAGCAGCTGGCCACGTACGACGACCCGGCAAAGCGGGCCGAGACGGTGCAGGAGATGCAGTCGGTCCTCTACGACACCGGGTACATGAACGTGCTGGCGTACCCGAACTCCGTGGAGGCGTACCGCACCGACCACATCAAGTCGATCACCGCGATGCCCGCGGGCAACGGCAACATCTGGGGCCAGGACGGCTCCTGGAGCTGGGCCACCGCGGTCCCCGCCGCGGCGGCGTCCGAGGACGACGACGGCTCGGCCCTGGGCGTGGTGCTCGGCGGCGGGGCGGCGGTCGTCATCGTGGCCGCGGCGAGCGTGGTCTTCACGCTGCGCCGCCGGGCCACCGCGGAGGACCGCGAGTAGCCCGTACGCACCCTCGCCCGCCCGGGGTGTCCGGCGCCCGCCGCCGGACACCCCGCCCGACCCCGACCCCCGCCCGCGACGCACTCCGCACCCGCGCCACGTACCCGGACGGCACCCCAGCAAAGCGAGGGCCATGTCAACGGCAGACCCACCCGTCACCCCGGCCGCCGAGAAGGCGGCGCCCGGCGCCCGCGGCGCCGCGGGCAGCTCCCGCCGCGCCTACCTCGGCTACGTGGCGGGCAAGCTCGCCGGCGCCGCGGTCTCCCTCTTCGCCATCCTCGTCACCAGCTTCTTCCTCTTCCGGATCATCCCCGGCGACCCGGTCAAGACGATGACGCACGGCCGCAAGGTCGACGCGGAGCAGCTCGCCGCGCTGCGCCGCCAGTACGGTCTTGACCTGCCGCTGTGGGAGCAGTTCACGCGCTACGTCGGCGACGCGCTGACCGGCGACCTCGGCGACTCGTACCAGTTCAACGAGCCGGTGCTGGACCTCATCCGGGAGCGGGTGCCGGCCACCCTGCTGCTCACCGGCACGGCCGTGGTGCTCTACAGCGCGCTCGGCCTCTGGCTCGGCACCCGCGCGGCCTGGCGGCACGGCGGGCTCGGCGACAAGGTGAACACCGGCGTCGCGCTCACCTTCTGGTCGGTGCCGCACTTCTGGCTGGGGATGCTGCTCATCATCTTCTTCTCCGTCGGCGTCGGCCCCCTCCCCGGGCTGTTCCCCACCGGCGGCATGGAGTCGGGCGGCGAGGAGGGCCCGGCGTACGTCGTGGACGTGGTGCACCACATGGTCCTGCCGGTGCTCACCCTGGTCGCCGCGTGCTACGCGCAGACGCTGCTGGTCATGCGCTCCTCGCTGCTCGACGAGATGGGCAGCGACTATCTGACGGCCGCCCGGGCCAAGGGGCTGCGCGACGACCTCGTACGCCGCCGGCACGCCGTACCGAACGCGCTGCTGCCGACGATCACCCTCGTCTTCGTCAACCTCGGCTTCATCGCGGCCGGCTCCATCCTGGTGGAGACGGTCTTCTCCTGGCCGGGCCTCGGCGGGCTGTTCTACCAGGCGCTGAGCGTTCCCGACCTGCCGCTGATCCAGGGCCTGTTCATCGTCTACGCCGGCTCGATGATCCTGATGAGCGTGGTCGCCGACCTGATCTATCCGCTGTTCGATCCCCGGGTGGGCCGATGAGCACAGAAGCACTGGGCGAGGAGCCGGGCGCCGAACCCCCGGACACCGGGGCACCCGCGAAGTCCGCCGCCCCCGCCGATTCCGCCGATTCCGCCGCCGATCCCGGGGCGCTGGCGTGGGCGCGCCGGCGCCGCTCCGCGGCCCGCTTCTGGCGCGCGTACCGCGGGCAGCGGGCGGGGCTCGTCGGCCTCGTCGCGCTCGCCGTCATCGCGTTCACCGCGCTGGCCGCGCCGCTGCTGGTCGGCTCCGACGCCGACAGCGTCACCGACGCGCCGGGCACGGCGCTGGAGAACCCCAGCACCGAGTTCCCGCTCGGCACCGACCAGTTCGGCCGGTCGGTACTCGACCTGCTGGTCTACGGGGCGCGCATCTCGCTCACCGTCGGGCTGCTGGCCGCGGCGCTGACCGTCGGCATCGGCACCCTCGTCGGCATGCTGGCCGGACACTACGGCGGCTGGCTGTCCGGCGTGCTCATGCGCGTCACGGACTTCTTCCTCGTCATGCCGACGCTGGTGCTGGCGATCGTGCTGGCCACGGTGATGTCCCGGTCGGTCACCACCGTCATCATCGCCATCGGCGTGGCGGCCTGGCCCAAGACGGCCCGGCTGGTGCGGGCGCAGACGCTGGCCATCGAGGCCCGCCCGTACGTCGAAAGGGCCCGGGCGCTGGGCGGCGGGCACACCCACGTCATGCGACGGCACGTGCTGCCGAACGTGCTGCCGCTGGTCCTCGCCCAGACCACGCTGGTCATCTCCGAGGCGATCCTCACCGAGGCCACGCTCGCGTTCCTCGGCCTCGGCGACCCGCAGGTCGTCTCGTGGGGCGGCATGCTGCAGGACGCCCGCGAGGCGGGCGCGATCAGCTCCGGGCACTGGTCGTTCCTGGTGCCGCCGGGCATCGCGATCGCGGTGGTCGCCCTGTGCTTCACGCTGGCGGGCCGGGCGCTGGAGTCCGTGCTCAACCCGAAGCTGGGGGTGGCGAAGTGACCCTCCTCGACGTGCGGGACCTGCACGTGACGTACGGTACGGGCGCCGCCGCCGTCCCGGCGGTGCGCGGCGTCGACCTCACCCTGGCCGCCGGGCAGAAGCTCGGCCTCGCCGGCGAGTCGGGCTGCGGGAAGTCCACCCTGGCGCTGGCGCTGCTGCGGCTGCTGCCGCGCCCCGCGCGGGTGCGCGGTGAGATCCTCCTCGACGGCGAGGACGTGCTCACCATGTCGTGGGGACGGCTGCGCGCGGTGCGCTGGGCGGGCGCCTCGATCGTCTTCCAGGGCGCGATGCACTCGCTCAACGCCGTCCACCGCGTCCGCGACCAGATCGCCGAGCCGATCCTGCTGCACCGGCTGGAGACCTCGCAGGCCGCGGCCCGGCGCCGGGCGGAGGGGCTGCTGGAGCAGGTCGGCCTGCCGGCCGCGCGCGGCGGCGCGTACCCGCACGAGCTGTCCGGCGGCCAGCGGCAGCGGGTGATGATCGCGATGGCGCTGGCCTGCGACCCGCGGCTGGTCGTCGCCGACGAGCCGACGACGGCGCTGGACGTGATGATCCAGGCGCAGATCCTGCGGCTGATCGAGCGGCTGGTCGCCGAGCACGGCATCGGCCTGCTGATGATCAGCCACGACCTCGCGGTGCTCTCCGACACCTGCGACCGGCTGGCCGTGATGTACGCGGGCCGGATCGTCGAGGAGGGCCCGGCGCAGCGGGTGTTCACGGCGGCGGAGCACCCGTACAGCGGCGCGCTGGCGGCGGCGTTCCCGACCGTCGGCCGGGCCGCGGACCGCCGCGCCCCGCAGGGCCTCCCCGGCGATCCGCCGGACCCGGCGCGGCTGCCGGGCGGCTGCACGTTCCACCCGCGCTGCCCGGTGGCGCTGGAGACCTGCGCGGCGGACGAACCGCGGCTGCGGGAGGCGGGCCCGGGCAGGCGGGCGGCGTGCGTACACGTGGACAGCGTCAAGGAGGCACGGTGAGCGGGGAGTCGGCGGAGAAGCCGGGGACGACGTCGAAAGGGGCGAAGGACGCGAAGCCGCGGACGCCGGCCGGCGGACGGGCGGAGCCGGGGGCGGACGGGGGCGCCCTCGCGGGGCCGCTGCTCGACGCCGACGGGCTGCGCGTCGTCTTCCCCGGGCGGCACGGCGCCCCCGCCGCGCGGGCGGTGGACGGCGTGAACCTGTCCATCGGGGCCGGCGAGATCGTCGCGCTCGTCGGCGAGTCCGGCTGCGGCAAGACCACCCTGGCCCGCGCGCTCCTCGGCCTGGTCCGCCCCACCGCCGGCGCGGTCTCCTTCCGCGGCGCGCCGCTGTCGTACGGCAGCCGCGCGCTCAGGGCGTACCGCCGGCGGGTGCAGCTCGTGCTGCAGGACCCCAGCGGGTCGCTCAACCCGCGGCACACCGTCTACGACGCGGTCGCCGAGGGCCTGCGCATCCACGGCAGCCCGGGCGACGAGCGCGCCGCCGTCGCCTCCGCGCTCTCCCGCGCCGGGCTGCGGCCGCCGGAGCGGTTCTTCCTGCGCTACCCGCACGAGCTGTCCGGTGGGCAGCGGCAGCGCGTCGTCATCGCCGGCGCGCTCGTGCTCGACCCGCAGCTGATCGTCGCGGACGAGCCGGTGGCCTCGCTCGACGCCTCGGTGCGCGGCGAGATCCTGGCGCTGCTGCTGCGGCTGCGCGACCAGTTGGGGCTGTCCGCGCTGGTCGTCACGCACGACCTGGGGCTGGCGTGGAACATCGCGGACCGGGTGGCGGTGATGTACCTGGGCCGGATCGTGGAGGCCGGCCCGGTGGAGCAGGTGCTGACCGCGCCGCGGCACCCGTACACGAAGGCCCTGCTGTCGGTGCTGCCGGAGTCGGGAACGGAGCCGGTGGTGCTGACGGGCGAGCCACCGGACCCGGCCCGGATCCCGGGCGGCTGCCGGTTCCACGCCCGCTGCCAGCACCTCGCCTCCGGCGCGGCGGCGTCGGCGGGCGTCGCCGCCGCCTGCCGCGGCACGGACCTGCCGGTCCTGCCCGGCACCGGCACGGGGGTGGCCTGCCACCTGACCGCGTCCCGGGCGGCGACCCCGGCGACGTAGCGGCACACCCGGAAGACCGGCCGGGCCGGGCGCCGCGGCGGGCCTGTTCAGTCGCAGCCGACGCCGTCGCCGTCCCGGTCGAGATCGTGGTGATCGCTGTCGCCGACCCAGACGGGGCCGTCGAGATCCGAGCAGTCGACGTCGGGGCCGGGCGGCGGCCCGTCCGGGTAGCCGGAGGTGTTGCCGCCGCCCTCGACCGCGTCCGGGCCCGAGTCGGCACCGGAGTCGGCGCCGCCGTCCGCGGGCGGCTCGGCGGTGACGGTCTCGGTGACCTCGACCTCGACCTTCTTCGTCTTGGTGACGGTCGGCGCGGGCTCCGGCGAAGCGGTGACCGTTGCGGTGGACTCGGCGGTTGCGGTGACGGTCGGCGCCGCGCCCGCGGCGTCCGACCCGTCCGCACCGTTGCCGACGGCGGCCCCGACCCCGAAGACGACGAGAACGCCGACCGCGACGGCGGCGATCCGGCCCTTCCGGGGCCGCGGCGGCGGGCTCGGGGACGGTGCGGGCGGGTACGGCCCGCCGTGTGGGTTCTGGCCGGGCGAGTTGCTCATGGGTCCCCCCTGCGAAGGTGTGCAGGCGGGGACGCTACGGCGTCCGGGGTGGGGGACGGGAGGGGCCGGACGGCCCCGGTGTGCTACCGGTCGGCGGTCAGTTCGCGGCAGGCGTCCACGTCGTGGCGCATCTGGGTCTTCAGGTCCTCGACGGTGTCGAAGCGCTGCTGGCCGCGGACGAAGGCGAGGAAGTCGACGGCCACGTGCAGCCCGTACAGGTCGAGGTCGTCGCGGTCGAGCGCGTACGCCTCCACCGAGCGCTCCGTGCCGTCGAACTGCGGGTTCGTACCGACCGAGATCGCCGCAGGCATCCGCTCGCCCGCGGCGTCCAGCCAGCCCGCGTACACCCCGTCCGCGGGGACCGCGGTGTGCGGCAGGGTCTCCAGGTTGGCCGTCGGGAAGCCCAGCTCGCGGCCCCGCTGCGCCCCCCGTACGACGACGCCCTCGACCCGGTGCGGGCGCCCCAGCACCTCCGCCGCCCCGGCGACGTCGCCCTCGGCGATCAGCCGCCGGGCGAGCGTCGAGGAGAACGGCTCGCCGCCGCCCGCGGTGCCGCTGACCTGGAGGTCGACGACGTCCACGGCGTAGTCGTACGTCTCGCCGAGCGAGGCGAGGAACGCGACGTCGCCGGCGGCCTTGTGGCCGAAGCGGAAGTTCGGGCCCTCCACCACCGCCCGCGCGTGCAGCTTGTCGACCAGCACCTTGACCACGAAGTCCGCGGGCGCCAGCTTCGAGAACTCCGCGGTGAACGGCAGGATCAGCAGCGCGTCCACGCCGAGGTCCGCCATCAGCTCCGCCCGCCGGTGGTGCGCGGCCAGCAGCGGGGGGTGGCTGCCGGGGCGGACCACCTCGCTGGGGTGCGGGTCGAAGGTGACGACGACGGACTGCACACCCAGCTCCCGGGCGCGCTCCACCGTCCGGCCGATGATCAGCTGGTGGCCGCGGTGCACGCCGTCGAACGAACCGATGGTGACGACGCTGCGCCCCCACCCCTCGGGAATGTCCTCCAAGCCACGCCAGCGCTGCACTCTGCCCGCTCCTCGGTCCGCCGTAGTCGTGCCTGCCCGTACAGGGCTGTGAAACACAAGACTGCCATGTGCGCGGCCGGGCGCCGGACCCGGGCGCCGGGTGGGTGGCGGAGCGGCGCGTTTCGCGCCGGCCGCCCGCCGCGTCCTCAGCACGCGCGCCGCGGATGCGACGTGCCCACCGCGAGCTGCGCGCTCGGCCCCAGCAGCACCGCCCACGCCTCCCGGTCCGCCGCCAGCCAGCCGCGCAGCTGCTCCCCGAACGCCGGCGTCCGGGCCGCGAGGGCCACCAGCCGCCGGTCGAACACCGCGGCGCCCTCCGGCGTACGGGTCAGCAGCAGCCCGATGCGCTGGACGAGGTCCCGCGTGCACCGCTCCGCCCGCCGGTCCGCCGTGCCGCCGACCGCCGCGAGCAGCGCGTCCAGCACGCCCGGCTCCCGCTCCCGGTCCAGCAGCACCGCCAGCAGCTCGCGGCGCAGCGCCCCGGAGGTGCGGGTGCCCGGCTCCGCGACGACCGGGGCCAGCGCGCGGCGCACCACCGGCGACCGCGCGGTCAGCAGCTCCACCGCGAGCGGGTGGAGCACGGCGTGCTCGGACGGCCCGTGCTCCAGCCGCCGGTCGACGAAGTCGGCGACGGGCGCGGCGCCTTCGGGGTGGCGGTCGACGTACTCGCGGACGAGGTCCGCGGCGCGCCGCGCCGTCTCCGGGGCGGCGGCGGGGGCCCGGGCGAGGGTGTGCAGCACGTCGGCGCCGCCGCCGGGCCGGTGGAGGCGGCCCTGGAAGGCGTCGAGCACGGGCCCGGGGTGGGTGGCGAGCGCAGGGGCGAGGTCGGCGGGGGCGAGGTGCGGGTCGCCGGCGGCGAAGCGGGCCAGGGCGCGGGCCAGATGGGCGTCGCGGCTGCCGGGGTCGCGGAGGAGGACGGCGAGCGCGGGGCCGTGCCGGGTGTCGTCGCCGGTCCGCGCGAGCAGGGCCTCGGCGGCGCGGCGGAGCAGCGCGCGGTCGGCGGCGCCGCGCGCGTGCCGGGCGGTCTCCGGCGCGTACCCGGCGGCGGCCGCCCGCCGCTCCGCACGCGGGTCGTGCGCCCAGCGGTCCACGGCGCGGCAGAGGGCGGCGGGCTCGTCCTCGGCGAGCGCGGTGAGGAGTTCGCCGGCGCGCGGGTGGGCGGCGGCGACGAGGGCGTCGGCGAGGGCGTCGACGGCGCGGGCACGGTGGGTGTAGAGCAGCGCCTGGGCGGCGTCGGCGACGGTGGCGCCCCCGTCGGGCAGGTCGCGTACGTCGTCGAACCAGTCGACGAGCAGCGGCTGCGCGGCGGCCGGGTCGGCGGCGAGCAGCCCACCGGCGGCGGTCAGGTACGCGGACGGGCGGCGGGTGTCGGCGGGCACGAGCACACGCAGCAGGTCGAGCCGGTCGGCGAGCGGGAGGGGCAGCCGGGTGAAGAACGCCGGGCCGAAGGGGGCGAGCACGTCGGGGAGCCGGGCGCTGCCGCCGAAGCGGGCGGCGTGCCGGGTGACGCAGTCGGCCAGCCGCCGCAGGAGGTGGCGGTACGGGCGGGCGTCGGGCACCCGCAGCAGGGTCCCGGCCAGCAGGTGGGCGCCCCACCAGCCGCCGTCGGCGGGGGCGTCGGCCCCGTCCGCGCCGGGTGCGCGCCGCGGCTCCGGGAACGCCGTGCGGCGGGCGGCGGCGCCGTCGACGGCCGCCAGCAGGTCCGTCAGCCGGTGGGCCAGTTCCGTACGCCCGAGCCGGCGCTCCAGCAGGAGCAGCGCCTCGACGCACGCGCCGATCCGGTGCGGCGGCACGGGCAGCGCGCGGCGCCCGGCGCCGCCGTCCGCGGCGGACGGCAGGTCGACCGGGCGCCAGCGCTCGGACGTCCGGTGGACGAGCACGGCGAGGGCGGCGTCGACGTCGAGGTGCGCGCCCTGCAGCCAGTCGGCGAACTCCTCGTGCGCGAAGCGGTAGCCGGCGCCGGCGGGCACGAGCAGCCCTTCGGCGAGCACCGCGGAGGCCCACCCGGTGAGGCCCGCGACGTGGTCCGGCACCCGCCAGGGGAACAGCTCCTCGAACGCCGCCCGCTCCAGCTCCCCCTGCCCCGGCCCCAGACACCGCCGCGCCGCCTCGTGCGCCCGCCCCGCCACGTGCGCGGCGAGCCGCCCGACGGCGGCCCCGCGGGGGCCGCCGGGGCCGGCCCCGCGGGCGAGCCGGGTGGCGATGCGCAGGCACACGAACGCGAGGTACGCCTCGAACACCTCCCCCCGCCGCGCGCCCGGCGCCGCGGGGTCGATGCTCTGCGCCGCGGGGTCGATGCTCTGCGCCGCCGGGGCGGGGCCGGCGCTCCGGGACCCCGGCCCCCCGGGCACGCCGGGCGCCGGGGCGTGGTGCGGGGGCGCTACGGAACCGGGGCTCACGCCGGACGACGTCACGTCGTACCGTGCGGACCCCGCCACGGCGCCGGACGCGCCCGCGTCCGTGCCCGGCGGCTCCGCCGCCCGGGTCCCGCCGGGCACGGAGGCAAACCCCGGCGAACCCGCCGCACCCGGACCCACGCCCGACGACTCCGTCTCGTACCCGACGGGCTCCACCCCCGCCCCGGACCAGCCGGGCGCGGAGGCAAACCCCGGCGAACCCGCCGCACCCGGACCCACGCCCGACGACTCCGTCTCGTACCCGACGGGCTCCGCCCCCGCCCCGCCCGGCGCCCGGGCCGCGGGAACCGGACCCGCGCTCGCCCCCGCCGGCTCCGCCACAGCCCGCGGCGGAGCCGCCGCCGCGCCCCGGACTTCGCCCGCTCCCGGCGGCCCGGCTCCGGCCGGTTCCGCCGCGCCGCCGGCCGCCAGCGCCGCGCGGACCTCCGCCAGCAGCCGCAGCGTCAGCGGGTGGCGGGCGTCCGCCGGGTGCAGGGCGGCGGCGGGGATGCCGTGGCGAACACGGGCCTGCGCGGCCTCAGCGGCGGTGAAGTCCTCCAGCGGCACGCACGGCGGCAGCGGGTCCGGCCCGGGCCGGCCGGCGTGCAGCGTCCCCGCCGGGAACAGCGCGCCCGCGCGCTCCCAGAACTCCGGCCGGCACGCCAGCACCAGCCGCACGCCGTGCCCGCCCAGCCACTCGGCCGTACGCGCCGTCCAGTCCCCCAGCGCCTGCGCCAGCACCGGCGGCATCTCCTCCGGGGCGTCGAGCAGGACGAGCAGCGGCCGCCCCGCGCCGTGCGCCCGCGCGGCGACCGCCTCCGGCGTGGCCAGCGCCGGGTCGCCCGCGCAGCCCGCGGCGCCCGCCGCCGCGGTCACCGCCCGCGCGGCCGCGCGCAGCGCCCGGGCCACGGCGTCCCGTACGCCCGCGTCGGCGACCTTCAGATCCGCGCCGCGCAGGCACACCGACGGCGCGGGCGCCGGGCCGGCGGCGCGGCGCGCGGCGAGCCCGGCGAGTTCGGTGGACCGCCCGGTGCCGGGGTCGCCGACGAGCGCGAGGACGTGTGCGGCGCCGTCGAGGAAACGCCCGTACTCCGCCCGCACCGCCTGCCGTTCGACGGGGGCTCCGCGGAACCCGCCGGCGAAACCCCCGGCCACCGGGGGACCCCCGCTCCCCGCGACCCCGCACACCCCGGCCCCGGACCCCGCCGCACCGGCCCCGGACCCCGCCGCCCCCAGCTCCAGCACCCCCGCCAGGTTCAGGTCCCGCCCGTACGCCGCCACCTGCGCCCCGCTCCGGTCCAGCACCGCCGCCAGCGTCCCCGCCGCGTCGTCCGCCGCCCCGCGCAGCGGCACCGCGTGGGCCACCCCGCCGCGGCCCGCGTGCAGCGCGGTGCCGACCACGCCGACCACCGCGCCCGTCGCCGCGTCCAGCACCGGCGCACCGCTCGCGGCGCCGCCCGCGCGCAGCGACTCGTGCGGGGCGTGGGCGAGTTGCCGTACCCCCTGGACGAGGTGGTAGCGGTCGGTCGCGGTGTACGTGGCCGGGGCCGCGGCCACCACCCGCCCCGGCACCCGCACCGCCGCCGGCAGCGCGACGGCCACCTCCGCGCCGTCCTCGGCCCCGGCCGCGGCGAGCGCGAACGGGCGGCCGCCGGCCAGCCCTCCGGCCCGTACGACCGCGAGGTCGGCGGCCGGCAACGGGGTGACGTCCGCGGCCTCGACGAGCCGCGTGCGCGCGTCGCCGGGGGCGTGCAGCACCAGCCGCGGGAGCCCGTCGACGGCCTCGTGGCTGGTGAGCAGCGTGCCCGCGGCGTCCACGAGGAATCCGGTGCCCCGCGGACGGCCGGCGAGGTCGCGGATGTGCACGACGGTGCCGGGCGCGCGCGGCGGCGGCGATGAGTGCGGCATCGACCAGCCTCCCCGAGTGGGCCCAGGGCATGGCTTGCCACCGGCTGATCACGGGAAACGGGAATGGCGCGATGCGCCCCCGGGGACACCCGTTCGGCGGAGTACCGGCTGCGGGCCGCGCCGCGGACGGCCGCGGCGGATCACCTCCCCCGCACCCGCGTCCTACCCGCGTGCTACGCGAACACCGCCAGCGCCTTCGCCCGTCCCCCGGCCGGCTCCACCAGCGCCAGGAACCGCCCGTCCGGCCCGAACACCGCGTTCGGCCCCTCCGCCAGCCCCGCCGGCACTGTCACCCGCACCCCGTGCGACAGCAGTCGCGCCTGCTCGGCATCGACGTCCCAGCGCGGGAAGGCCGCCGCCGCGGCGGCCCCGATCGGCAGCACCTCCAGCCGCTCCTCCAGCTGCGCCAGCGTCCGCGCGCCGTCCAGCCCGTACGGGCCGACGCGGGTGCGGCGCAGCGCGGTGAGGTGGCCGCCGACGCCCAGCTCGACGCCGAGGTCGCGGGCGAGGGCGCGGATGTACGTGCCGGAGGAGCACACCACCGTCACGTCCAGGTCCGTGACCCGCGTGCCGTCGCCGGCCGTCGTCGTGCGGACGTCGTGCAGCACGAACGTGCTGACGGTCACCGGCCGGGCCGGCAGTTCCACGTCCTCGCCGTCCAGCACCCGCTTGTACGACCGCTTGCCGGCCACCTTGATCGCGCTGACCGCGGACGGCACCTGCAGGAGGTCGCCGGTCAGCCCGGCGATGCCGGCGTCGACCGCGCCCGGCGGCAGGTCGCCGGCGTCGGCGGCGGCGGTGACGTCGCCCTCGGCGTCGTCGGTCACCGTCGTCTGGCCGAGGCGGATCGTGGCCCGGTACTCCTTGTCGGTGAGCGCGAGGTGGCCGAGCAGCCGGGTCGCCTTCTCCACGCCGACGACGAGCACGCCCGTCGCCATCGGATCCAGCGTCCCGGCGTGGCCGACGCGCCGGGTACGGGCCAGCCGGCGGAGCCGGCCGACGACGTCGTGCGAGGTCAGCCCGGCCGGCTTGTCGACGAGGACAAGGCCGTCCGGGCCGGTCGACTTCCCGCTCATGCCCGCGCCGGGCCCCCGTCCGCGTCCTCGCCCGGGCCGCCGCTCGCGGCACCGCTCCCGTCGCCGTCCTCGTCGTCCTCGTCCCGGTCCCGGCGGTACGGGTCGGCCCCGGCCGCGTACTCCGCGCCCGCGGCGGCGGAGCGCACCTGCTCGTCCTGCTGCCGGGCCCGGGCCAGCACGTCGTCGATGTTCTTGGCGTTCTCGGGCAGCGCGTCCGGCACGAACGCCAGCGTGGGCGTGAACTTCACCCCGGCCGCGGCGCCGACCGCCGAGCGCAGCACGCCCTTGGCGCTCTCCAGCCCCTTCGCGGCCTGCGCCCGCTCCTCGTCGTCGCCGTACACCGTGTAGAAGACGGTCGCCTCCCGGAGGTCGCCGGTGACCCGCGTGTCGGTGATGGTCACCCTGGAGCCGAGCCGCGGGTCCTTGACACCCCGCTGCAGCTTCTCGGCGACGACCTCACGGATGAGGTCCGCCAAGCGCTTCGCCCGTGCGTTGTCGGCCACTGGTCCGTCTCCTTGCCCACTTGTCTACTCGTCGTCTTCGTGGTGGATCCGCCGGCGTACGGCCAGCAGCTCCACCTCCGGCCGGGCGGCGAGCATGCGCTCGCAGCGGTCCAGCACGTCGGTGAGGTGCCCGGCGTCCCCGGAGACCGTCGCCAGACCGATCACGGTCCGCCGGTACAGGTCCTGGTGTCCGACCTCCGCGGCGGTCACCGCGTACTTGCGGATCAGCTCCGCGACGATCGGACGGACGACGGAGCGCTTCTCCTTCAGCGACCGTACGTCGCCGAGGAGGAAGTCGCAGGAAAGCGTTCCTACGTACACGTGTGTCCGGATCACCCGCCGGTACGGGATATACGGGATGGTGGGCGGCGAAGGGGCGGCCCTTCGTGAAGGGCCGCCCCCTGCCGACGGTGCTGCGGGTCAGCCGCGCGGCTTCTCGCGCATCTCGTATGTCGCGATGACGTCGTCCACCTTGATGTCGTTGTAGTTTCCGAGGTTGATACCGCCCTCGAACCCTTCGCGGATCTCGGTGACGTCGTCCTTGAAGCGGCGCAGGCCCTCGATGTTGAGGTTCTCCGCGACCACCTTGCCGTCGCGGACGACCCGCGCCTTGGAGTTGCGCCTGACCTCGCCGGAGCGGATGAGCACACCGGCGATGTTGCCCAGCTTGGAGGAGCGGAAGACCTCGCGGATCTCGGCGGTGCCGAGCTCCACCTCCTCGTACTCCGGCTTGAGCATGCCCTTCAGCGCGGCCTCGATCTCCTCGATGACCTGGTAGATCACCGAGTAGTACCGGACGTCGACGCCCTCGCGCTCGGCCATCTGCGTCGCCCGGCCCTCGGCGCGGACGTTGAAGCCGATCACGATCGCGTCCGAGCCCGTGGCCAGGTCGATGTCGGTCTCGGTGACCGCACCCACGCCGCGGTGCAGCACGCGCAGGTCCACCTCTTCACCGACGTCCAGCTGCATCAGCGAGGACTCCAGCGCCTCGACGGAACCCGCCGCGTCGCCCTTGATGATGAGGTTGAGCTGCTGCACCTCGCCGGCCTTGAGCACCTTGTCCAGGTCCTCCAGCGACACCCGGCGGGTGCGCTTGGCGAAGGCGGCGTTGCGCTCGCGCGCGGCGCGCTTCTCGGCGATCTGGCGGGCCGTCCGGTCCTCCTCGACCACCAGGAAGTTGTCGCCGGCGCCGGGGACACTGGTCAGACCGAGCACCTGGGCGGGGGTCGAGGGGCCGACCTCCTCCAGGGGGTTGCCCATGTCGTCGAGCATGGCGCGCACGCGGCCGTAGGCGTCGCCGACGACCATCGTGTCGCCGACGCGCAGCGTGCCGCGCTGGACCAGCACGGTCGCCAGGGCGCCGCGGCCGCGGTCGAGGTGGGCCTCGATCGCGAGGCCCTCGGCGTCCTGCTTCGGGTTCGCGCGCAGGTCCAGGCTGGCGTCCGCGGTGAGGACGACGGCCTCCAGCAGGTCCTCGATGTGCAGGCCCTCCCTGGCGGAGATGTCGACGAACATCGTCTCGCCGCCGTACTCCTCGGCCACCAGCCCGTACTCGGTGAGCTGGCCGCGTACCTTCGCCGGGTCCGCGCCCTCGACGTCGATCTTGTTGACCGCGACGACGATCGGCACCTCGGCCGCCTTGGCGTGGTTCAGCGCCTCGACCGTCTGCGGCATCACGCCGTCGTTGGCCGCGACCACGAGGATCGCGATGTCGGTCGCCTTCGCACCGCGGGCACGCATGGCGGTGAACGCCTCGTGACCCGGGGTGTCGATGAAGGTGATCCGGCGCTCGTCGCCGTTGACGTCGGTCGCCACCTGGTACGCGCCGATGTGCTGGGTGATGCCGCCGGCCTCGCCCTCCAGGACGTTGGTCTTGCGGATCGCGTCCAGCAGGCGCGTCTTGCCGTGGTCGACGTGGCCCATGACGGTGACCACCGGGGGCCGCGGCACGAGCGCCTCCTCGCCGCCCTCGTCCTCGCCGAACTCGATGTCGAAGGACTCGAGCAGCTCGCGGTCCTCCTCCTCCGGGCTGACGACCTGGACGGTGTAGTTCATCTCCTCGCCCAGGAGGTGCAGCGTCTCGTCGGAGACGGACTGCGTCGCGGTGACCATCTCGCCCAGGTTGAACATCACCTGGACCAGCGACGCCGGGTTGGCGTTGATCTTCTCCGCGAAGTCGGTGAGGGACGCGCCGCGGGAGAGACGGACCGTCTCGCCCTTGCCGCGCGGGAGCATCACGCCGCCGATGGACGGCGCCTGCATCTGCTCGTACTCCTGGCGGCGCTGCCGCTTCGACTTGCGACCGCGGCGCGCGGGACCGCCCGGACGCCCGAAGGCGCCCTGCGTGCCGCCGCGGCCACCGGGACCGCCGGGACGGCCGGCGAAGCCGGGACGGCCACCGCCGCCGGGACGGCCGCCGAAGCCGCCGCCACCGCCGCCGCCACCGGGACGACCGCCGAAGCCGCCGCCACCGCCGGGCCGGCCGCCGCCACCGCCGCCGCCCGGACGACCGCCGGGACCACCGGGACGGCCACCGCCGCCGCCGGGCCGGCCGCCGGCCGGGGCGCCGGGACGCCCGCCGGGGGCGGGGCGCTGCGGCATCATGCCGGGGTTCGGGCGCGGACCGCCGGGACGCGGGCCGCCGCCCTGGCCGCCCTGCGGCCGGGGCATGCCGCCCGGCGTGGGCCGGGAGCCGCCCGGCGCCTGCGGACGCGGGCCGCTGCCCTGACCGCCCTGACCGCCCTGACCGCCACCCTGGCCGCCGCCGGGGCGGGGCGCCTGCGGGCGCGGGGCCTGCGGCCGGGCCATGCCGGTGGAGCCGCTGGACGTGAACGGGTTGTTGCCCGGGCGCGGGCCGGAGGACCGGCCACCGGGGCGCGGACCGGGCGCGCCGGGGCGCGCACCGCCGGGACGGCCGCCGCCACCGGGCTGGCCGCCACTCTGGCCGCCGCCCTGGCCACCGCCCTGACCGCCACCCTGGCCGCCACCCTGGCCGCCGCCACGGGCGGGGGCCGGCGGGCGCGGACCCGGCTTCGCGCCGGGCTTCGGGGCGCCGCGGTCGGCGGCGGGCGGCGCGGTGAACTCCGGCGCCTCGGGCGCCGGGGCCTTCTGCGCCGGCGGGGTCGGGCCCGGAGCCGGGCGCGGCGCCGGGGTCGGCGCGGGCCGGCCGACCTCGGCGCCGGGGCGCGGCGCGGGCTTGCGCTCCGCGGCCTGCTCGGGCTTGACGGGGGCGGGCTTCGCCGCGGGCGCGCCGGGCTTGGCGGCGGCCTTCTTCTTCGGCGCGGCGGGCTTGCCGGCGGGCTTGGCCGCAGCCGAGCCGTTGCCGGACTGGAATGCGTCAGTCAGTTTGCGTACGACCGGCGCCTCGATGGTCGAGGACGCCGAGCGGACGAATTCACCAAGTTCTTGGAGCTTGGCCATGACGACCTTGCTCTCGACTCCGAACTCCTTGGCGAGTTCGTATACCCGGACCTTAGCCACTTCGCTCCTTCTGGTCCGGGGGTGTCCGCCGGACCGTCGCTACTTCTGCATGGGCGTACTCATCGCGTACTCATCGAGTGCTCATCGCAATCTCGACCCACTTCCGACTCGCGAGGTACCTGGCCGCGCGGGGTTCCGCACGGCGCTCGTCTTCGTGCTGCTCATGTCTGCTCTGCCTCCACGGCCTGCGCCACGAAACGGTCCACGTCCGCGGTGCCGAGCGGGCCCCGGGCCCGCAGGGCCCGGACGAACGCCCGGCGGCGGACCGCCAGGTCGAGGCATGCCTTGACGGGGTGCAGATACGCGCCCCGGCCGGGCAGCGTACCGCGGGGATCGGGGACGCACGCGCCCCCGGCCTCCACCACACGCAGCAGATCGCCTTTGGTCGCCCGCACCCGGCACCCGACGCAGGTGCGCTCGGGGCAGGCCCGGGCGCGCGTCCGGCCAGACACGCTCAAGTCTACCTCCACGACCGACGGGCGCCCGCTCCGGGGGCCAATCGAACGGCTGTTTTTTCCCAGGGCGAGAGGCAGCCCGGGACCGGGCCCGACGATACGTGATCCGGTCCGCCCGGGGCGACCGGGTTTTCCCCGGGCCCGGCCGCGCGGCCTCCGGCCCGGCCCGCTCGGACACGCTGCCGCGACGACGAGCCGGAGGGCCGGCCGGGGTGGAGCCGACTGCCCCCGCGGATCCCGCACCACCCGACCCGGCCGCCGGGAGCGGCCGAAGCACCGCACCCGCGCGGCGGCCCCGCGCCGACGCGCCGGGCCCGGGCAACACCCCGGCGTATCCGGGGTCCCCCCGAGGCGGGCGCCCCGGGGGCCGCCGGCGCGGGCGTCAGCCCGCCGCCGGCTCCGTGTCCGGGCGGATGTCGATCCGCCAGCCGGTGAGCCGCGCCGCCAGCCGCGCGTTCTGGCCCTCCTTGCCGATCGCCAGCGACAGCTGGTAGTCCGGCACGGTCACGCGCGCCGAGCGCGCCGCCAGGTCCACGACGTCGACCTTGCTCACCCGCGCCGGCGACAGCGCGTTGGCGACCAGCTCCGCCGGCTCGTCGGACCAGTCGACGATGTCGATCTTCTCGCCGCCCAGCTCGGCCATCACGTTGCGCACGCGGCCGCCCATCGGCCCGATGCAGGCGCCCTTCGCGTTCAGCCCGGAGCGCGTGGACCGTACGGCGATCTTCGTACGGTGCCCGGCCTCGCGGGCGATGGCCGCGATCTCCACCGAGCCGTCGGCGATCTCCGGCACCTCCAGCGCGAAGAGCTTCTTCACCAGGTTCGGATGGGTGCGCGAGAGGGTCACGGACGGGCCGCGTACGCCCTTGGTCACCCGCACCACGTACGTGCGCAGCCGGGTGCCGTGCTTGTACTCCTCGCCGGGCACCTGCTCCTGCACCGGCAGGATGGCCTCCAGCCGGCCGATGTCGACCAGCACGTTGTTGGGGTCCTTGCCCTGCTGGACGACGCCGGTGACGATGTCGCCCTCGCGGCCCGCGTACTCGCCGAAGGTGACCTCCTCCTCGGCGTCCCGCAGCCGCTGGAGGATGACCTGCTTGGCGGTGGTCGCGGCGATCCGGCCGAAACCCGACGGGGTGTCGTCGAACTCGCGCGCCTCGCCGCCCTCCGGCACGTCGTCCGCGTCCTCCCGGGCCCACACCGTGACGTGCCCGGAGTCCCGGTTCAGCTCCACGCGGGCGTGCTGGCGGCTGCCCTCGGTGCGGTGGTAGGCGATGAGGAGGGCCGACTCGATGGCCTCGACCAGCAGGTCGAAGGAGATCTCCTTCTCCCGCACCAAGCCGCGCAGGGCACTCATGTCGATGTCCACGGCTACGAGCCCTCCTCGTCCTTCGTCACCTTGCGGTTGAACTCGACCTCGACCCGGGCCCCGGCGATGTCGCCGAAGTCCAGCCGCCGGGCGGTGGGCCTACGACCCTTCACCCCCGGGACCTCAAGGTCCAGTCCCGCGTCGTCCACCGCGGTGATACGTCCCACGACTTCGCCGCCCTCCCGCAGCCGCACCTTGACCAGACGGCCCGCGGCACGACGGTAGTGGCGCGGCAGGGTCAGCGGACGGTCCGTACCCGGAGAGGTGACTTCCAGGACGTACGGACGGTCGCCCATCGCGTCGCTGGCGTCCAGCTCCTCCGCGACGCGCCGGCTCAGCTCCGCGCAGGTGTCCAGGCCCACGCCGCCGTCGGCGTCGACCACGACCCGCAGGACACGGCGCTTGCCCGCCGGGGTGAGCGCGATCTCCTCCAGGTCGAGGTCGCGTTCCTTGACGAGCGGCTCCAGCAGATCGCGCAGCCTCTCGTTCTGGGTGGTGCTCATCCGGGTGACTCCTCGGCCGCGTGTGCTGTTGTCTGCCGTCACGTGTCGGGTCAAAGGGTATCCGCTCCACGACCTGTGCGTTGCCCACCGGTACGCTCGGCTCGTGCGGATCAACGGACTCCCGGCGAGAAGGGCCGTGCTGGCCGGTGCCGCCGCGCTGGCCGCGGCGGGCACCACCGCGGGCTGTTCCGGCGGCGACGACGGGGGCGACGGGGACACCGGCCCCGCCCACGCCGAACGGCTCCGGCGCCGGGCCGCGGCCGAGTCGCGCGACCTGCTGCGCCGCTACGACGCCACGGCGGCGGCGCACCCCGCCCTGGCCGCGGCGCTCGACCCGCTGCGCGGCGACGTGGCCCGGCACGTCGCGGCGCTGGGGCGGGGCCTGCCCGCGGACACCCGCGCCGCGTCCCCGGCCGGCGGTGTCGCGGGCCCCGCTGACCGCGCCGACGCCGCTCCCCCGCCGCCGGCGCGGAAGCGCGGCGGTCCGGAGGTGCCCGCGGACCCGGCAGAGGCGGTCGCGGAGCTGGCCGCCGCCGAGCAGCGCACCGCCCGGGCCCACACCGCCGCCCTGGCCGCGGCCCCGGGCGAGTTCGCCCGGCTGCTGGCCTCGGTGGCGGCGGCGGGCGCGACCCACGTCTACCTGCTCGGGGAGACGACTTGAGCGGTACCGTGCGCCGCCCCCGGCGGACGCCGCACCGGCCGTGGCCGCCGCGGCCGGCGGCCCGGCCCCGTCCCGTACCCCAGGAGGCACCGTGAGCGAACCGTCCGACGAGGCCCTCGCCGCGGCGCAGCGCGCGCTGGCGGCCGAGCACGCCGCCGTCTACGGCTACGGCGTCGTCGGCGCGCACGCCGGCGGCCGGGCCGCCGAGGCGCGCGCCGGCTACGACGCCCACCGCGCCCGCCGCGACTCACTCGGCCGCGTCGTCAGCGGCCTCGGCGACCGGCCGCAGCCCGCCGCAGCCGCGTACGCGCTGCCGTTCGCGGTGCCGGACGAGGCGGCCGCCGTCCGGCTGGCGGCCGAGCTGGAGGACCGGATCGCGGGCAGCTACGCCGACCTCGTCCAGGCCGCGGAGGGCGACCTGCGCCGCGAGGCGGCGGCCGCGCTGCGCGAGGCGGCGGTCCGGGCGGCGCGCTGGCGCGGGGGGAGCGTAGCCTTCCCTGGGCTGGCCGAACGCACGGCCGACACCGCGCCCGCGGGTCGGCGGGGCGGCGCCGGCTGCACGGACTGACCCGCACGGCCGGCCGGCCGGCGACCGCCGGCCCGGCACCAGAACGGCCCGGCACGAGGACACACGTCGCTAGAGGACGCAAGAGGACACTGCCCGTATGGCATCTGCACCGCAGTACCGGCCCGAGCCGCCGGAGCGCCTGGTGCGCCACGTCTCCGCCCGCGGCGACCCGGGCCGCGCCTGGCTCGCCGGGCTGGCCGGCCTGGTCGACGGCCTGCTGCGGCGCTGGGCGCTGACGCCGGAGCGGGTGCACGCGCCGGGCGGGCGCACCAGCGTCCTCGTCCTGGTACGCCTTGAGGACGGCACTCCGGCCGCCCTGAAGGTCGCCTACGAGCCCGCGCGCATCGCGGCCGAGCGGCGCGCGCTGGAGCACTGGAACGGGGTCGGCGCGGTGCGGCTGCTGCGGGCCGACGCCCCCGCGGGAGCGCTGCTGCTCGAACGGCTGCAGGCGGACGTCAGCCTCCGCTCGCTGCCGGAGGCCAATGCGCAGCTGGAGGCGGCGGCCACGCTGCAGCGGCTGTGGACCGCGCCGCCCGCGGGCCACACGCTGCCGACGGTGCCGGAGCACACCGCGCGGCTCGCGGAGCGGCTGCGTGAGCTGCGCGCCGAGCCGTACGCGGAGCTGGTCGACGCCGCGCTGGCGCGCCGCGAGGCGCTGCTCGGCGACCGGGCGGCGGCGGGGCCCGACGTGCTGCTGCACGGCGACTACCACCAGGGCCACGTGCTGGCCGCCGAGCGGATGCCGTGGCTGGCGGTGGGGCCGCGGCCGCTGGTCGGCGAGCGCGCGTACGACCTGGCCTGGCCGGCCCGGGACCGGGTCGACACCCTCGTGGCCGCGCCGGGCGCGGCGGCGGCGACGCGGCGGCGGCTGACGAAGCTGGCGGACTCCCTGGACGTCGACCGCGACCGGCTGCGCGGCTGGACGCTGTTCCGCTGCGTCGCGGCGGGCGTGACGGGCCTGGCCCGCGGCGACCGCAACGGCGGCGAACTCCACCTGGAGTACGCGAGCTGGCTCTGACCGCCCGCCGCGGACGGCCCGCTCAGTCCGCCGCCGTCAGTCGCGCCAGCGCCTCGTCCACCGGCAGCTCCTCGCGCTCCCCGGTGCGGCGGTCCTTCAGCTCCACCACACCGTCGCCCGCGCGCCGCCCCGCGACCAGGATCTGCGGCACGCCCATCAGCTCGGCGTCGGTGAACTTCACGCCCGGCGACACCGAGGGCCGGTCGTCCACCAGCACCCGCACCCCGGCCGCGCCCAGCTTCTCCGCCAGCTCCAGCGCCAGCTCCGTCTGCTTGGCCTTGCCCGCGGCGACGATGTGCACGTCCGCCGGGGCCACCTCGCGCGGCCAGCACAGCCCCAGCTCGTCGTGCGTCTGCTCGGCGAGCGCGGCGACGGCCCGGGAGACCCCGATCCCGTACGAGCCCATGGTCACCCGCACCGGCTTGCCGTCCTGGCCGAGGACGTCCAGCTCGAAGGCGTCGGCGTACTTGCGGCCGAGCTGGAAGATGTGGCCGATCTCGATGGCACGGTCCAGCTCGATGCCCGCGCCGCAGCGCGGGCAGGGGTCGCCGGGCTCGACGACGACCACGTCGAGGTACTCGTCGACCTCGAAGTCGCGGCCGCAGACCACGTTGCGCGCGTGCGAGTCGGGCTTGTTGGAGCCGGTGACCCACGACGTGCCGGGGGCGACGCGGGGGTCGGCCAGATAGCGGAAGGCCCGCTTCTCGGGGGGCCCGGTCATGCCCTGCGGGCCGACGTACCCGCGGACGAGGTCGGGGCGGTCGGCGAAGTCCTCGGCGGTGACGACCTCGACCTCGGCCGGGGCCAGCCGCTCGGCGAGCTTGCCGAGGTCGACCTCGCGGTCACCCGGCACGCCGACCGCGGTGATCTCGCCGTCGACCTTCACCAGCAGGTTCTTCAGCGTGGCGGAGGCGGGCACGCCCAGGTGCGCGGCGAGGGTCTCGATCGTCGGGGTGTCCGGCGTGTCCAGCTCCTCGACCGGCGGGTGCCCGTCGAGCGGGGCGGGCGGCACGGTCGTCGTCAGCGCCTCCGTGTTCGCCGCGAACCCGCAGGAGGGGCACTGCACGTACGTGTCCTCGCCCGCGGCGGCGGGGGCGAGGAACTCCTCGCTGGCCGAGCCGCCCATGGCGCCGGAGACGGCGGAGACGATGCGGTAGTCGAAGCCGAGCCGGTCGAAGATCCGCTGGTACGCCTCGCGGTGCAGCCCGTAGGAGGCGACGAGGCCGTCGTCGGAGGTGTCGAAGGAGTACGAGTCCTTCATGTGGAACTCGCGGCCGCGCAGCACGCCGGAGCGGGGCCGGGCCTCGTCCCGGTACTTGATCTGGATCTGGTAGAGGATCACGGGCATGTCCTTGTAGGACGAGCACTGGTCCTTGACCACCTGGGTGAACAGCTCTTCGTGCGTGGGCCCGAGGACGTAGTCGACGCCCTTGCGGTCCTTGAGCGCGAACAGCAGGTCGCCGTACTCGTCGGCGCGGCCCGTCGCCTCGTACAGCTCGCGGGGCAGCAGCGCGGGCAGCAGCACCTCCTGGCCGCCGATCGCGTCCATCTCCTCGCGGACGACCCGGGCCACGTTCTCCAGGACGCGCTTGCCGAGCGGCAGCCACGTCCACACCCCGGCGGACGAGCGGCGGACATAGCCCGCGCGGACGAGCAGCTTGTGGCTCGCGGTCTCGGCGTCGGCCGGGTCGTCGCGCAGCGTCTTGAGCATCATCCGGGACATGCGCTGAACGTGGCTGTGCTGGCTCATGCCCCGGACTCTAGCGCCGGACGCGGGCCCGCCGGTAATTCGGCCGCCGAAGCTGTGGACAACTCGCCGGTTGTGGACAAGTCAGCGCAGCAGCGGCAGCTCTGCCCCCATCACCACGTACGGGCTGGGGGCGCCGGGGAAGACCACCCGGCGGGCGAGGTCGCGGTAGCCGAGCTGCCGGTACAGATGGCGCGCGGGGCTCTCCACGTCGATGGCGGAGAGCAGGCTCCTGGGCTCGGCGGCGTCGTCGGTGATCCGGGTGATCAGCTCGCGGCCGATCCCGCGCTGCTGGAAGGCCGGGTGCACGTGCAGCTCGGTGATGACGAAGGCGTCGTCGAGCCAGCGGTCCTCGCCGACGGCGCGCAGATACGGCTGGACGACCGTGGACCACCAGTAGACGCGGTTGTTCGGCATGCCGTAGACGAACCCGGCGAGCCGGCCGGTGGCGGTGGTGGCCCCGAGCGCGCGGGCGCCGGCGTTGGTCAGGTGCCGCAGCACGACGTGGCGGCGTACGCCGATCTCGTCGTCGGTGAGCCCGAAGGCGACGGCCTGCACGGCGAGCGCGTCGTCCACTCGGGCGGCGAGGTCGAGGGGGCCGACGACGACGTCATCCATGGCTGGGCACCCTACCCTGCGCCGCACCCCGCCGGTCCGCCCCCGCGGTACGACCCGCGCGCGGCCGCCCGGGCGGGCACGCCGCCCCTCCGTCCCCTCCGGCCGCCGGCCCGCGCCGCACGGCCCGGGGCCCGGGGCGCGTCGTCAGAACAGCACGCTCATGAAGGCCCCGACCTCGCGGAAGCCCACCCTGCGGTACGCCGCGCGGGCCACCGTGTTGAAGTCGTTCACGTACAGGCTGACCACCGGCGCCACCTCGCGCAGCGCGTACCGCAGGACCGCCGCGAGGCCCGTCTCCGACAGCCCGCGCCCGCGGTGCTCGGGCGCCACCCACACGCCCTGGATCTGGCACGCCTGCGGGGTCGCCGCGCCGATCTCCGCCTTGAAGACGACCTCGCCGTTCTCCACGCGCGCGAAGGACCTGCCGCCGCCGACCAGCTCCGCGACCCGCGCCTGGTACAGCAGCCCGCCGTCGCCGGCGAGCGGCGAGACGCCGACCTCCTCGGTGAACATCGCCACGCACGCCGGCATGATCAGGTCCATCTCGTCCTTGCGGATGCGGCGGACCAGCGGGTCGGGCTCGACGGCCGCGGGCACCGAGGTGGTGACCATCAGCGGCTGCCGGGCGCGCACCTCGCGCGCGGGTCCCCAGGCGGGCTCCAGCAGGGACCACAGCTCCGCGGTGGGCTCGGCCGGGCCGACGATCGAGGAGCAGCGCCGCCCGGCGCGCCGGGCGCGCTCGGCGAAGCCGCGCACGGCCTCGGGGGTGGCGCAGACAGGCACGAGGTTGGCGCCCGCGTAGCACAGCGACGTCAGCCGTCCGCCCGCATACCAGCCCCACAGCTCGCCGCCGAGCCGCCAGGGGTCGAGCCCGGCGACGGCGACGCGGGAGGCGACGAACGCGTTGGCGACCGGTTCGCGGTCGAGCACGGCACGGGCGGCGTCGAGCTCCGCGGGTTCGAGCAGCCGTGTGGTGGTGGTCGTCAACACAGCGGCACTGTACCTGTGCCCGCGCCCGCCCGCTTCCTGCGGATACGCCCCGTGTCCGGGGGTCAGCCGACCGTGACCTCGGGCTCTCCGCCGGCGGCGCCGTCGGCCTCCATCCGCTCGGCGATCTTCATCGCCTCCTCGATCAGCGTCTCGACGATCTTCGACTCGGGGACGGTCTTGACGACCTCGCCCTTGACGAAGATCTGGCCCTTGCCGTTGCCGGAGGCGACGCCGAGGTCGGCCTCCCGGGCCTCGCCGGGGCCGTTGACGACGCAGCCCATGACGGCCACGCGCAGCGGCACCTCCATGCCGTCCAGGCCGGCGGTGACCTCGTCGGCCAGCTTGTAGACGTCGACCTGGGCGCGGCCGCAGGACGGGCAGGAGACGATCTCCAGCCGGCGCTCACGCAGGCCGAGGGACTCCAGGATCTGGATGCCGACCTTGACCTCCTCGACCGGCGGCGCGGAGAGCGAGACGCGGATGGTGTCGCCGATGCCCTCGCCGAGCAGCGCGCCGAAGGCGACGGCGGACTTGACGGTGCCCTGGAAGGCCGGGCCGGCCTCGGTGACGCCGAGGTGCAGCGGGTAGTCGCAGCGGGCGGCGAGCTGCCGGTAGGCGTTCACCATGACGACCGGGTCGTTGTGCTTGACCGAGATCTTGATGTCCGTGAAGCCGTGCTCCTCGAACAGCGAGCACTCCCACAGCGCGGACTCGACCAGCGCCTCCGGGGTGGCCTTGCCGTACTTCGCGAGCAGCCGCCGGTCGAGCGAGCCCGCGTTGACCCCGATACGGATCGGGGTGCCGGCGGCGGACGCGGCCCGGGCGATCTGCTTGACCTGGTCGTCGAACTTCTTGATGTTGCCGGGGTTCACGCGGACCGCGGCGCAGCCGGCGTCGATCGCGGCGTAGACGTACTTCGGCTGGAAGTGGATGTCGGCGATCACGGGGATCTGCGACTTCCGGGCGATCACGGGCAGCGCGTCGGCGTCGTCCTGCGTGGGGCACGCCACCCGGACGATCTGGCAGCCGGAGGCGGTCAGCTCGGCGATCTGCTGGAGGGTCGCGCCGATGTCGGAGGTGCGGGTGGTGGTCATCGACTGGACGGAGACCGGCGCGTCGCCGCCGACGGCGACCGAGCCGACCTGGAGCGTACGACTCGCCCTGCGCTCGGCCATCTTCAGCGGAACGGACGGCATTCCCAGCGAAACGGCAGTCATCTGGCGGCAACCCCTGTTGTACGGATCATGGCCCCCGCCGGACGAGGGCCCGGTACCCGAGATTACGGCACCCGCCGACCGCTCCGCGGCCGGTGCCCCGGGCGGTCACCGGAAGTGTCGGCAAAACGGCACCGAACGTTTGCCGGCGGTGCACCGCGACCGCCGCGCGCCGCCGGCGTCAGCCCGTGAGCTGCACCGGGTTCACCACGTCCGCCACGAGCACCAGCAGCGTGAAGCAGATGAACACCCCGGCGACGACGTACGCCACCGGCATGAGCTTCGCCACGTCGAACGGCCCCGGGTCGGGCCGCCGGAAGACCCGCGCGAACGCGCGCCGCACCGACTCCCACAGCGCCCCCGCGATGTGCCCGCCGTCCAGCGGCAGCAGCGGCAGCATGTTGAACAGGAACAGCGACAGGTTGAAGCCCGCCACCAGCAGCAGCATCGACGCCACCCGCTGCTCGGGCGGGATGTCGAGGTTCAGCACCTCGCCGCCCACCCGGGCGGCGCCGACGACGCCGACCGGCGAGTCCTCCTGGCGCTCCTCGCCCTGGAACGCCGCGTTCCACAGGTCGGGGATCTTCGACGGCAGCGCGATGAGCGCGTCGACGCCGTTGACCACCATGTCTCCCATGCGGTCCACCGACTGGCCGAAGTCCTGCTTGACGATGCCGCTGGCGGGGGTGAAGCCGAGGAAGCCGGCCTTCACGTACTCGCCGTCGACGTAGCCGCCGTCGCCGTCGCTCTTGCTCACCGTGTTCTCGGTGAGCGTGGGGTGCAGGTCGACGCGCTCGCCGTCGCGCTCGACGGTGACGGTGGCCGGGCCGATGGTGTCGCGGATGCTGGTCTGCAGGGTCTCCCAGTCGTCGATCGGGCGGCCGTTGAACCCCACGATCCTGTCGCCGCGCTCCAGCCCCGCGGCCTTGGCCGGGGCGGCGGGGTCGCTGTCCCGGCACTTGCGGTCCGGGTTCTCGGCGACCGCCTCGGCCTTGATCACGCAGTCGGACACGGAGCCGACGGTGGTGGTCTGGGTCGCGATGCCGAACGTCATCATCACGCCGACGAACACCACGACGGCCAGCACCAGGTTCATGAACGGCCCGGCGAACATGACGATGACCCGCTTCCACGGGGCCCGGGTGTAGAACAGCCGCTTCTCGTCGCCGGGCTGCAGCTCCTCGTACGCCGCCTGCCGCGCGTCCTCGATCATGCCGCGGAACGGCGACGTGGAGCGCCGCTGCACCCGGCCGTCCTCGCCCGGCGGGAACATCCCGATCATGCGGATGTAGCCGCCGAGCGGGATCCACTTGATGCCGTACTCCGTCTCGCCCTTCTTCCGGGACCACATCGTGGGGCCGAAGCCGACCATGTACTGCGGGACGCGGATGCCGAACATCTTGGCCGTGCTGAGGTGGCCGAACTCGTGCCAGGCGATGGAGAAGAGCAGTCCGAAGGCGAAGACGACGATGCCGAGAACCGTCATGAATGCCGTCATGTACGCACCTTCGCCGTCACTGTGTCGTGGTCACTTTGTCGTGCTGGCGGCGGGCAGCCCGGCCAGCTCCCTGGCCCGGGCGCGCGCCCAGGTCTCGGCTTCGAGGACGTCCGCGACCGTCAGCCGGGTTCCCGGATCGTCCGTGCCGTGCTCCGCGACGACCTGGCTGACGGTGTCCATGATGCCAAGAAACGGCAGCTTGCCGGTGAGGAAGCCGTCGACGCACTCCTCGTTCGCGGCGTTGAAGACCGCCGGGGCGGTGCCGCCGAGGGCGCCGACGTGGCAGGCCAGCGGCACGGACGGGAACGCCTTCTCGTCGAGCGGGAAGAACTCCCAGGCGGAGGCGGTGGACCAGTCGAAGGCGGGCGCGGCGTCCGGCACCCGGTCGGGCCAGCCGAGCGCCAGCGCGATCGGCATCCGCATGTCGGGCGGGCTGGCCTGGGCGAGGGTGGAGCCGTCGGTGAACTCGACCATGGAGTGCACGTAGGACTGCGGGTGGACGACGACCTCGATGCGGTCGAAGGGCACGTCGTAGAGCAGGTGCGCCTCGATGACCTCCAGGCCCTTGTTGACCAGGGTGGAGGAGTTGATGGTGACGACCGGGCCCATGTCCCACGTGGGGTGGGCGAGCGCCTGCTCGGGAGCGACGTCCTTCAGCTCGTCGCGCGTCCGGCCGCGGAACGGGCCGCCGGAGGCGGTGACGAGCAGCTTGCGCACCTCGCCGCGGGAGCCGCCGAGCAGGGCCTGGTAGAGGGCGGAGTGCTCGGAGTCGACGGGGACGATCTGGCCGTGCCGGGCGATCTCCTTGACCAGCGGGCCGCCGACGATCAGCGACTCCTTGTTGGCCAGCGCCAGCATCCGGCCGGCCCTGAGGGCGGCGAGGGTGGGCGCGAGGCCGATGGAGCCGGTGATGCCGTTGAGGACGGTGTGGCACTCGTCGGCGGCGACCTCGGTGGCGGCGTCCGGGCCGGCCAGCACCTCCGGCAGCGCCGCGCCGGCCCCGTACCGGGCGGCCAGCGCCTCGCGCAGCTCGCCGGCCTTGTCGGCGCGGGCGACGGCGACGCGGCGCACCCCCAGCCGGTGCGCCTGCTCGGCCAGCAGCTCCACCCGGCCGCCCGCCGCCGACAGGGCGGTGACGCGGAACCGGTCGGGGTTGCGCTGCACGATGTCGATGGCCTGGGTGCCGATGGAGCCGGTCGAGCCGAGGATGACGATCTCGCGGGGGCCGTCGTCGGCGGTCGCGGCGCTCGCGGAGCGCAGGTGCGGATCGGCGAGCGGAGCAGCAGAGGTCTCGGTCATCGCCCCATTGTGTCGGCTCAGACTTGGCGCCGAGCAGATGCCCTCCCGATGCCGTCCGCCGTTGGCCCGCCCGTCGGTTCGCCGACGGCTTCCGGTGCGGTTTCCGCCGTTTCCGCCGTTTCCGCGGTTTCCGCGGTTTCCGACGGCTCCGTCCCCGGCCGCGGGCGGCGCGGGCGGCTGCTGACCACGGCGTACCCGGCGAGCAGGGCGGTGGCGGGGACGATGACGGCCTCCGGCACGTGCACCAGGGACAGCCCGGTCGCCAGCAGGATGATCGCCAGCACCCAGCGCAGCACGCCGCCGGGGGCGCGGGTGGAGAGCACGGCGCCGACGAGCACGCCGGGGATGGCGCCGAGGAGCAGCACGGCGGCGAGCCCGAGGCTGGCGTCGCCGACGATGAAGTGGCCGGCCGCCGCGGCGGCGACGATCGGGATGGCCTGGACGAGGTCGGTGCCGACGAGGTGGTTGGCCTTCAGCCGGGGGTGCACGAGCATCAGCATCACGATGATCAGCGACCCCGAGCCGACCGACGTCATGCCGACGACGAGGCCGCCGACGAGCCCGATGAGCAGCGTGGCCCCGGGCCGTACGGGCACGTGCGCGTCCTCGGCCGCCGTGCCGTCCCGCCCGGCGCGCCGCCGGTCCAGCCACATCCGGGCGAGCATGCCGGTCACGGCCAGCAGCAGGGCGGCGCCGATGACGATCTTCACCCGGCTCTGCAACTCCTCGCCCTCGCCGAGGAACTGCAGCAGGAAGGCGCCGCAGAACGCGGCCGGCACCCCGGTGGGCAGGAGCCACCGGACGACGTCCCAGCGGACGGTGCCGGCCTTCTGGTGCACGGCGGCGCCGAACGGCTTCATGAGCACCGAGGTCGCCAGGTCGCTGCCGATGGCCTGGGTGGGGTTGACGCCGAAGACGGTGACCATGAGGGGGGTCATGAGGGCGCCGCCGCCCATCCCGGTCAGACCGACCATGCAGCCGACGAGGGCTCCGGCCGCGACCATCGACCACGAGAAGTCCATAGACATCGATACTAGGGATTTCCTATCGGGATGCTAGGGATAACCTTCGGCCATTTTCGCGCGAGCACCGTGAGCTGCGCCACTCGGCAGGGCCGGCTTGACAGGCAACCTTTTGGTTGCCAATCTTCGGGGCAGAGGTGGTGACCATGGACGACGTCTTCCGGGCGCTCGCCGACGGCAGCCGCAGAGAGCTGCTGGACCGCCTCAACGAGCGCAACGGCCAGAGCCTGCGCGAGCTGTGCGCGGGCCTGGACATGAGCAGGCAGGCGGTCAGCAAGCACCTCGCAGTGCTGGAGTCCGCCGGCCTGGTCAGCGCCGTACGGCACGGCCGGGAGAAGCTGCACTACCTCAACCCCGTGCCGATCCACCAGCTGGCCGACCGCTGGATCGGCCGGTACGAGCGCGGCCGCCTCGGCGCCCTGTCCGCGCTCAAGGACGCGTTGGAGGGAACCCCCGTGAACAAGCCCGCATTCGTCTACACGATCTACATCGACACCACGGCCGAGAAGCTCTACGAGGCGCTGACGACACCCGAGTTCCTGAAGCAGTACCACGGCGGCTGGGCCCCCGTGTCCGACTGGCAGGCCGGCTCCCCCGTCTACTGGCCGGTCGAGGAGAACGGCGAGCCGCAGGACCTCGGGCAGCGCGTCCTGGTGGCCGAGCCCGGCAAGCGGCTGGTGTACACCTGGCACACGCTGCAGCCGATGCACCAGGAGATGCTGGGGATGTCCGACGAGGAGTTCGCGGCGGCCCGGCAGGAGCGCTCACAGGTGGCCTTCGACATCGAGCCGGCCGAGATCCCGCAACTGGGCGTGAAGCTGACCATCACCCACGACGGCTTCGACAGCCCGGAGAGCAGGATGCTGGAGAGCGTCAGCGGCGGCTGGGTGATGCTCGCCTCGCAGCTGAAGTCCCTTATGGAGCGGCAGCCGGCCTGACCCGCCGGCCGCCGGCGGCGCCCGGGCCGTGGGCGCCGCCGGGGCCCGCTAGCGGATGGGCCGGTGCACGTTCGGCGTCTGCGCCGGGCCCGGCTCGGCCGCCGCGATCCACGGGCCGTCGCCCGACGGGTCGACGATGCCGTCCTCCAGCCAGGTGTACGCGTCGTCCAGCACCCGGCGCACCACCCTGCCGTCCAGGTCGTCGGTGTTCGTCCACAGCCGGCCGAACAGCTCCTCCACCCGGATACGGGCCTGCCGGCAGAAGACGTCGGCCAGCTCGTACGCCTCCTTGCCGTGCCCGCCCCGCCCCGCGGCGGTGCGCAGCATCTCGGCCCGTACGCACGCGGCGCTCATCGCGAACAGCTCCGCGCCGATGTCCACCACCCGGCCGAGGAAGCCCTGCTTGGTCTCCATCCGCCCCTGCCAGCGGGACATGCCGTAGAACGTGGAGCGCGCCAGCCGGCGGGCGCTGCGCTCGACGAAGCGCAGGTGGGTGGAGAGGTCGTGGTGCCCGGGCGGGTGGAACTCGCCGTACGTCCGCGGCACCTGCCCCCTGCCGGCGACGAGCTTCGGCAGCCAGCGGGCGTAGAAGCCGCCGGCCCGCGCGCCCGCGCGCGCCTTCTCGGAGAGGTTCTTCTCCGGGTCGATGAGGTCGCCGGCGACCTTGAGGTGGGCGTCGACCGCCTCGCGGGCGATGAGGAGGTGCATGATCTCGGTCGAGCCCTCGAAGATCCGGTTGATCCGCAGGTCCCGGACCATCTGCTCGGCCGGGACCGCCTTCTCGCCGCGGGCGGCGAGCGAATCGGCGGTCTCGTAGCCGCGGCCGCCGCGGATCTGGACCAGCTCGTCGGCCATGAGGCTGGCCATCTCCGAGCCGTAGAGCTTGGCGAGCGCGGCCTCGATGCGGATGTCGTTGCGGTCCTCGTCGGCCATCTGCGACGACAGGTCGAGGACGGCCTCCAGGGCGAAGGTCGTGCCCGCGATGAACGAGATCTTCGAGCCGACGGCCTCGTGCCTGGCGACCGGCCGGCCCCACTGCTCCCGGGCGCCGCCCCAGCCGCGGGCGATCTTCAGGCACCACTTGCCGGCGCCCACGCAGAGCGCGGGCAGCGAAAGGCGGCCGGTGTTGAGCGTGGTCAGCGCGATCTTCAGCCCGGCGCCCTCGGGGCCGATGCGGTGGGCGGCGGGGACGCGCACCCGGTGGAAGCGGGTGACGCCGTTCTCGATGCCGCGCAGGCCCATGAACCGGTTGCGGTTCTCGACGGTGACGCCCTCGGCTCCGGCCTCGACGATGAACGCCGTGATGCCGCCCTTGTGGCCCTCCGCACCTTCTTTCGCCGGGCGCGGCGGAACCCGGGCCATCACCACGAGCAGGTCGGCGACGACGCCGTTGGTGGTCCAGAGCTTGACGCCGTCGAGCAGGTAGTCGGCGTCGGGGCCGTCGCCGTCGGGGACGGCGGTGGTGGCCAGCCGGGCCGGGTCGGAGCCCACGTCGGGCTCGGTGAGGAGGAAGGCGGAGATGTCGGTACGGGCGCACCGGGGCAGGAACGTCTCCTTCTGCTCCTCGGTGCCGAAGATCTTCAGCGGCTGCGGCACGCCGATCGACTGGTGCGCGGAGAGCAGCGCGCCGACGGCGGGGCTCGCGGTGCCGATGAGGGCGAGCGACTTGTTGTAGTAGACCTGCGTGAGGCCCAGACCGCCGTACTTCCGGTCGATCTTCATGCCGAGGGCGCCGATCTCCTTCAGCCCGCGCACGGTCTCGTCCGGGATCTGCGCGTCGCGCTCGATCCGGGCCCCGTCGATCCGCGTCTCGCAGAAGTCGCGCAGCTTGGCGAGGAACGCCTCGCCGCGCTCCACGTCCTCGGGCGCGGGCTCGGGGTGCGGGTGGATGAGGTCGAGCCGGAAGCGGCCGAGGAACAGCTCCTTGGCGAAGCTGGGTTTGCGCCAGTCCTGCTCGCGCGCGGCCTCGGCGACCTCCCGGGCTTCCTTCTCGGAGACGGACGGCCGTGTGGATGGTGCGGTCATGAGGGAACTCACCTCGCCGCTGAGTCGGGGTGTTACCAGCCGGTGCTACTTGTGCGTATGTACCCGGTCGGGCGGGGAGGGAACACCCCGCGCGCCAATCGGGTGCCACACCCCGGCCACACGCCCCGCACGCCCGGCGCCCCCTCCGGAGCCCCCGCAGCCTCCCGGCCTCCCCGTCTCCCCGGTCCCCCCGCACTCCCACCCAAGGGTAGGCCGACCCTCCGACAAGATCACCCGCCCGGCGGGACGCGCGGGCACCGCCGGGCGCGGGGTGCGGAGCCGGGACGGATGCGCCCACTCTGCCGTCGCGTAGCGGCACGCCCCCCGAGTGCTACGCGCCGGACAACGCACCCCGCCCCGCCGACCGCCTACCGTGGGCAGCAGAGGTACGCATCTCCGGAGGGACTCTGCCGTGACTTCCACACAAGCGTTCTGGCTCGCCGGCCGGCAGGAGACCGGCGAGGACACCCTAGACGTCACCTCGCCCTGGGACGGCCGCACGGTCGGCACGGTGAGCATCCCCACCGACGCCCAGATCGAGGAGGCCGTCGCCGCCGCGCACGCGGTGAAGGACGAGCTGGCCGCCACCCCCGCACACGTGCGCGCCGCGGCGCTCGACCACGTGACCAGGCAGATCGCCGCACGCGCCGAGGAGATCGCCCGGCTGATCTCCGCCGAGAACGGCAAGCCGATGAAGTGGGCCCGCGGCGAGGTCGGCCGCGCCGTGTCCACGTTCCGCTTCGCCACCGAGGAGACCCGCAGGTGGGGCGGCGGCGAGGGCCAGCGGCTCGACACCGACCCCGGCGGCACCGGCCGCCTGGCGTTCAGCCGCCGCTTCCCGTACGGCCCGGTCCTCGGCATCGCGCCGTTCAACTTCCCGCTGAACCTGTGCGCCCACAAGGTCGCCCCCGCACTCGCCGTGGGCGCCCCGATCATCCTCAAGCCCGCGCCCGCCACCCCGCTGACGGCGCTGCTCCTCGGCGAGCTGCTGTCGGAGACCGACCTGCCGGCCGGCAGCTGGAGCGTGCTGACGGTGCCGAACGACCGCATGCCCGACCTCACCGAGGACGACCGGCTGCCGATCATCTCCTTCACCGGCTCCGACCGGGTCGGCTACGCGATCCAGGAGGCCGTCCCCGGCAAGCGGGTCACCCTGGAGCTGGGCGGAAACGGCGCCGCCGTCGTCCTCGGCGACTACGCCTCCGAGGCCGACCTCGACCACGCCGCGCAGCGCATCGGCGCGTTCGCCAACTACCAGGCGGGCCAGTCCTGCATCTCGGTCCAGCGCGTGATCGCCGACGCCTCGGTGTACGAGCGCCTGGTGCCGAAGGTCGTCGCGGCCGTCGAGGCGCAGGTGACCGGCGACCCGTCGGACGACGCCACCGACGTCGGCCCGATGGTCAGCGAGGACGCGGCCAAGCGGCTGGAGTCGTGGGTCGACGAGGCCGTGGGCGCCGGCGCCCGGCTGCTGACCGGCGGCAAGCGGGACGGGGCGTCGTACGCGCCGACGGTGCTGACGGACGTGCCGACGGACGTGAAGATCTCCTGCGAGGAGGCGTTCGGCCCGGTGGTGACGCTGCAGCGGGCGGACGGCGAGGAGGCCGCGTTCGCGGCGGTCAACGACTCGAAGTACGGCCTGCAGGCGGGCGTGTTCACGCACGACGTGCAGAGCGCCTTCCGGGCGCAGCGGAAGCTGGAGGTCGGCGGTGTGATCGTCGGGGACGTCCCGTCGTACCGCGCGGACCAGATGCCGTACGGCGGCGTGAAGCGCTCCGGCGTGGGGCGCGAGGGCGTGCGGTACGCGATGCGGGACTACACGTACGAGAAGGTCATGGTCTTCACGGGCCTCGACGCACTCTGACGGCACGCGCGCCCACCGCGCGCACAGCCGTGTGGACCCCCGGGGCGCCCCGGGGGTCCACACGTTTCGGCCAACCCGGCGATAACTACGAATTATCTGTGACAGGCCCATGACAATCATCCCTGTCGCCCTCTAATGTGCTCGGCGACCACCGACTTCCCGGCATCCAGGGGGATTCCTCATATGAAACGCTTACGCGCCTGGCGCCCCGCGGGCGTGGCCACCGTCCTGCTCGCGCTCACCGCGACCCTCGTCTCCGGCGCCACCGCCGCCGAGCCGGAGCGGCGGGACACCGCGGAGCCGGGCGCCGGCGCGGCGGCGGCCGCCGCCGCGAAGCCCGTCGTCAACGGCCCCGTCTTCAACGACCCGCTCGGCTCCGCCGCCCAGCGCGGCGCCGTCTTCACCCAGCTGACCGCCCTCATCGACGCCACCCCGGCGGGCCAGACCATCCGCTCCTCGATGTTCGAGTTCGACGACCCGGACGTCGCCGACGCCCTGATCGCCGCGCACCGCCGCGGCGTCGCCGTCAAGGTCATCGTCGACGACGCCACCAGCGAGGGGAACAGCGCGGCCTGGCCCGTCCTGCGCTCCGCGCTGGGCACCGACGACACGCGGCGGTCCTGGATCGTCGTCTGCGACGACCGGTTCGAGGACGACGACGGCGTGGACGACGTCAGCCGCGGCTGCGCCGCGACGCCGCCGCCGGGCCCGGCCTACAACCACAACAAGTTCTTCGTCTTCTCCCGGGTCGGCCCCTTCGCCGACGGGACCAGCTACGACAAGGTCGTCTTCCAGTCCTCCTCCAACCTCACCGACTGGTACAAGACCGAGTCGTACAACGACGCCGTGACCTTCGCCGACGCCGCCGTCCACGACGGCTACGCGACCTTCCACGACGACCTGCGCCGGCTGCGCCGCTCGGCGGACGGCGACAACACGTACTACCGGTCCACGCCCACCGGCTCCACCTACCGCGCGTTCTTCTACCCGCGGGGCGACTCCGACTACGGCAACCCGGCCACCGACACCGTCGTCAACATCCTCGACGAGGTGGCGTGCGCGTACACCGGCACGGACGGCAAGCGGCACCAGACCGACATCCGCGTCGCCATGTTCCAGTTCCTCGGCTCCCGCAAGCAGGTGGCGCAGAAGCTCGCGCAGAAGCGGGCGCAGGGCTGCTGGGTCGACGTCGTCTACAGCGAGGGCGACGCGACGGTCGAGGGCATCCTCGACAACGCGGGCATCCAGCGGCAGTACTGCAACTTCAACAACGGCCCGGGCATCGACGTGCGCACGCACACGAAGTTCTGGCTGCTGGACGGCGAGTTCAACGGAGGCATCACGCCGCGGGTGTACACGGGCAGCCACAACTGGACGGGCTCCGGGCTGCGCTCCGCCGACGAGGCGATGCTGCGGATCACGAGCGCGGACTACCACGCGAAGTACCTGTCGTACTTCTACAAGATCCGCGACACCTGCAGGGCCCGTACGCCGTAACCCCTCCCGCGGCTCCGCGGCCGGGCCGGGACGCGGGTCCCGGCCCGGCTCCGGCTACGCCTTTCTATGCCTTGAGGGCCAGCCACAGCTCCATCCGCGTGTCCGGGTCGTCCAGCGACCGCCCGAGGATCTCCTCGACCCGGCGCATCCGGTACCGCAGGGTGTGCCGGTGCACGCCGAGGTCGGCCGCCGCCGCGTCCCACTGGCCGTGCCGCGACAGCCACGCCCGCAGCGAGGCGACGAGGTCGCCGCGGCCCCGCTCGTCGTGCTCGCGCAGAGCGCGCAGCGTGCCGTCCGCGAACGCCTGCACCGCGTCGTCCGCCAGCAGGTCCATCACCGACCCGGCCGTCACGTCCTCGTGCTCCACCAGCACCCGCCCGCGCCGGCGCGCCACCGACAGCGCCTGCTCCGCCTGCTTGTACGCCACCGTCACCACCGCCGGCCCGGCCGGCGCCGACACTCCGGCGACCAGCGGCAGCGCCTCCCGCCCCGCGCCGGACCCGCGCGCCTGCCCCACCGCGCCCGGGTGCGCCGCCTCGACGCGCGCGGCGTGCTGCGCCGCCGCCTCCGCGACCGCGCCGCCGTCCGTGGCCAGGACGACGAGCCGCCCGGCGTCGGGCACCGCGAGGAACGACTCGCCGGACCCCGCCGCCGCGGCGTCGAGCGCGTCGGCCAGCTCCCCCAGCGCCTCCGGCAGCGGCTCCGGGTCCCCGTCCCCCGCCGGCGCGACCGGGGCGACCGGCGCGGCGGCCTCGACGACGAGGAGCCGTACGGGGGCGTCCAGCAGCCCGCCGTAGAGCGGGCCGGCGACGGACCGCGCGTGGTCGGGCTGGCCGGCGAGCAGCAGCCGCAGCACCGCGGTGCCGAGGCGCTGCTCGGCGGCGGAGAAGGCGCTGGAGCGCTCGGTGACGAGGGTGAGCAGGGAGACGGCGGCGTGCACGGCGTAGCGCTCTGCGGGGGTGAGCCGGCCGCCGGTCCCGACGGCGAGGACGCCGCGGCAGTGCCGCCCGGAGCCGAGGGACTGCAGCTCGACGCGGTCCTCCCCGGCGTCCGGGCCGTCGGCGGTGACCCCGGATTCCGCGGCCCTGGGCTCCGCGGCCGCGGGTCCCGCGGCCCCGTCCGCCGTGCCCCCGTCCGCCGTGGCCCCGGCTCCCGGGACCCCCGCGGCCCCCGCCGCCGGGTCCTCCACCGGCCCCTCCGCGCCCTCGGGCCGTACCCCCGCCACCACCGCGCTCGCCGGCGCCGACCGCCGCCGCAGCCGCGCCACGTCGCCCTTCAGCGCCTCCGCCCACACCGCAGCCCGCCCCGGCGACACGGCAAGGACCTCTCCCGTCGTGTCGTACAGCGCCGCCCACCCGCGCACGTGCGCCGCGAGCCGGGCGACGACGGTCGCCGGGCCGTCCGCGCCGAGCGCCGCCCGGGTCAGGTCCCGCTGCGCCTCGAAGCCGCGGGTCAGCGCCCGGTACTGGTCGGCGGCGATGGCCGCGGAGACCGCCTTGGAGATGGCGATGAACGGCGTCTTCCGCGGCACTTCCAGGAGCGGCACCCGCGCCTCCCGGGCCGCCGTGAGCAGCGCCTCCGGCACGGTGTCGAAGTTCACGCCGACCCCGAAGCCCACCCCGACCACGCCGGCGTCCGCCAGCCGCCGCACGTAGCGGTGCATGGCGTCGGCGTCGTCGACGTCGAGCTTCAGCGCGGTGGTCAGGATCAGCTCGCCGCCTTCGAGGTACGGCACGGGGTCTCTCAGCTCGCTGGTCTGTGCCCAGCGCACGTCCGCGCCCAGTTCGTCGGCTCCGGTGAGGACGGAGAGCTTGAGGGCGGGATGGCGGACGAGTGAGGCGAGCGTGGGCATGGCACCTTCTGGCTGGTGCAGCGGCCCGCGGGCCGCTGTGCTGGTTCATGACTGTCTGCGCGATCGCCCCGGCCGGGCCGGAACGCACGCGTCCGACCCTGGCCGTCCCCCGTCCGACCCCGACCGGCATCCGTCCGGGACCCGTCCGGGATCCGACGATCCACACCGCCCTCCGACCGCCGCGGAGGTCTCCGACCGCTTTCAGACTGTGGCTGTCGCCGCACCGTTCCTTACGACGCTCCGTATGAACGGCTCCGCCCATTGTGCCTCAGTGGTGCAAGTCGACGAGCACGGGCGGCGTCCGCTCGCCGCCCACGGTCGTCACGGACAGCACCGCGTGCCCGGGCGGCAGCGTGTTCGCCAGCTCCGAGGCCGACCAGCGCTCCCGCTCCACGGTGCGCACCGTCACCGAGCGGCTCATGGCTTTCGTACCCGTGAAGACCTGCCGTATCCATCGCAGCAGCCGCCGGAGCGGCCCGCCGGAGACGTCCGGGACATGCGTGACGTCCTCGGCCTCCACCCACTCCGCGCCCCACGCCTCCGCGAAGTGCCGGCCGTCCCACGTGCTGACGCCGGTCAGCGCCATCCGGCAGCCGACCGCCGCCAGCAGCGGCCCGCGCACCGGCTCGGCCACGTCGTCCAGCCCGCGCAGCCCCAGCACCACGCCGGCGTGCGCGGCGCGCAGCCGGCCGACGGCCCGTACGGACTCGGGGCTGGCGGTGCGCGCGGCGTCGTCGAGGACGAGGGCGGCGAAGAGGGAGCGGTCGGCGCGGGCCGGGGCGGCGGCCGTGAACTGGGCGAGGAGCAGCCGGGCCAGCAGGCGGGACGCCTCCGCGTGCGTACGCTCCGGCAGCGCGATCCGTACCCGCATGGGGTGCTCCAGCGCCCGCATCGAGAACTGCCGGCCCCGGCCGCGGGTGTCGAAGAACCGGGCGAAGACGGGGCGGTCCAGCACCGCGAGCCGGCCGGCGAGCAGGGCGCCGACGTCGCCGGGGCGGGACAGCTGGCGCTCGCGGGCGTCGAGTTCCCGGAGGGCGGCGGCGGCGCGCTCGGCGGCGTAGCCGGCGGGGTCCGCGGGGCCGGTGCCGGGGTCGTCGGGGCCGGCGGCGACGGCGGCGCAGTCGCGGCGCAGGGCGGCGAGGGCGGCGCGGTCGCCGTCGAGGAGCCCGCGCAGCTCGGAGACCCCGGGGAAGCGGTCGTACGCCGCCTGGTACGCGCCGATGACCTGGCCCAGCGCGGTGACGGCCGGCCGGCCGTGCGCCCAGTCGGACTCCTCGCCGCCGAGCAGGGCCTCGGCGAGCAGCGCGGCTGCCTCGTCGGGGTCGGCGGTACCGCCGTAGAGGTCGAGGTCGTGGGGCGAGGAGGGGTCGGCGATGCGGATGACGACGTCGTACGCGTCGTCGTCGCCGAGCGGCGCGCCTGCCGCCCCGACGACGACGACGGCGGCCCTGCCGGCGAGCGCCTGCAGGCACAGCAGCTCCGCGACGGGGCCGGTGACGCGGTCGGTCACCACGTTGCCTGCGGGGCCGACGGCGAGTAACCCGGTGCCGAGAAGGCCGGCCTCCAGGGCGATGCCGCCGCCGCGGTAGACGTGGGGGTTGCGCTTGTCGTCGGGAGCGGCGCCGATGCGGACCTGGCCGGTGACGAGGTCGTGCCGGTACGCCCGGCGGCCGATGTCGCGCAGCCCGGAGGGGTGCGGGCAGGCGGCGGGCCCGTCGTAGCGCACGGAGTCGGCGAACGCCTTGAGCCGCTCGGGCCGGGCCCGCGCGGACTCCCAGGCCCGCGCTATCCGGGCCAGGTCGACGTCGTTCATGACCCCGCTCCGCGCCGCCGTGCCCAGCGCCTCCGCCTCCGCAACCAGCCCGGCCGCGCGCAGCTCGGGCCACGCCACGGGATCTTCGGCCTCGGCCTTCTCGGGATCGGTCTGCCCGGTGGCGTCTCCCTCCAGGGGGACCCCCCGCCACTTGGCGGTCAGCACCTCACGCCACTTCCCAAAACGGCTCAGGGGGTACAGCAGAGCCGCGAGGACGACCCCGTACATGAAGTACACGAAGGCCACGGCGAGATATTGGTTCCAGCCGTCGGTCCATTCCAGGGGCACTCCGACGATCGCTCGCAGCAGGGGCACCGCCCCGGTCAGGACAAGAAGCACCACGACGAACGCCGCCACGCCCGTCAGCACGGCTTCCATCGCCGGGCCACGGGCCACGGCGAACCGCCGGTACAGCTCCGGCCAGCCACCCGACCGGCCGCAGACGTACACGATGGCCGCGAACACCAGCGAGTCGTACAGGTCCCTGGCGACCGACGCCGCGCGCTTGTCCCGCCGGCCGCCTTCTCCCTCCCACCAGCTGTCCGGTGTGAACCAGTCGAGCGGCGCGTCCAGCATCCCGAACAGGAAGACGCCGTTGCGGTAGAACGACCACGCGATCAACCCGAGGATCACCGACAGTGCTGCGGCACCCAGGAGCTGGCGCTCGGAGAGGCGGTCGGGGTCCTCGGGCTGGCGCGGCACGTGACCGTGGCGCCAGATGCCCGGTGCCGCGTCGGGCCGGCTCTCCCGCATCCACGCCAGGAACGGGGCGCCCGGGTCGCTCACCGCCCCGTACCCGGGCCCGGCCCCGTACCCCGGCCCGGGCTTCCCCGCGGACGCGCCCGGGCGCTGCGGAGGCACGGGCGGCACCGGCGGCACGCGCGGCAGCGGCGGCACGTCGGGCCGGCCCCTTCCGTCGGGTCCCGACTGCCGCGGCCCGAGCCGGCCGTCCTCGCCCATGTTCCGCTCTTTCCTTCCGCGGGCCCCGACCCCGGGTCCGGCCCTGACCTTGCATCACCGCGCCCAGCCCGCCGCAGACCGGCAACTCGGCACCGTCCCGCCCAACTTAGCGCCTCCCGCCCACCGGCCCGGTGCCCGTCCGGATCCCGCCTCAACCGCCGCCGTCCGCCCGCCGCCGGGCGGCGGCCCGCACCCCCCGTTCCTCCGGAGTCACACATCCGTCCCCCGCGTCGTCCTGAAGGCATGAGAAACACCGACTCCGGGGGACCCCGCTCCACGACCGACGACGCCGCCTCCGCTCAAGGGAGGCGGTGACGGTGCCGCAAGACGACGGCCTCGCCCGGGCGTTCGAGAAGGAGCGTCCCCGCCTCCTCCGTGTCGCCTACACCACCACCGGCTCCCTCGCCGAGGCCGAGGACTGCGTGCAGGAGTCCTGGCTGCGGCTGCGCCGCGTGCCCGACCCCGGCGCGATACGCGACCTGCGCGGCTGGCTCACCACCGTCGTCGGCCGGCTCGCGCTCGACGCGCTCGGCAGCGCCCGCTCCCGCCGCGAGCGGTACGTGGGCACCTGGCTCCCCGAGCCGCTGGTGGAGCCGGCCGTCGCCGGGACCGACGGGACCGCCGGGGGCGCCGCGTCCGACCCGGCCGAGCAGGTGACGCTCGACGAGTCGGTGAGCATGGCGCTGCTCGTCGTGCTGGACGAGCTGTCCCCCGCGCAGCGCACCGCCTTCCTCCTCCACGACGTCTTCGGGCTGTCCTTCGAGCGGGTGGCCGAGGTCGTCGGCCGCACCCCCGGCGCCGTACGCCAACTGGCCTCCCGGGCCCGGCGGCACATCGAGCAGAGCCGCCCGCCCGCGCCCGCCCCGCGGGCGGAACAGCGGCGGCTGGTGCACACGTTCGCCGCCGCCTGCCAGGAGGGCGATCTGGAGGCGCTGGTGCGGGTGCTCCACCCGGAGGTGACGTGGCGCGGCGACGGCGGCGGGCTGGTGGCGTCGCTGCCGGGAGCGGTGCGGGGTGCCGAGCGGGTGGCGCGCGGGCTGGTGTCGTTCGGCGGCGGGGCGCTGCCGCCGGGCACCCTGCGCGTGGTCACCGTCAACGGCGCGGCGGGGCTGCTGCTGTACGGGCCGGAGGGGGAGGTGTCGGTGGCGGCGTTCACGGTCGACGGCGGCCGGATCACGGCGATCGACGTGCAGCGCAACCCGGAGAAGCTGACGTCGGTCCGCTTCCCGGAGGCGTGAGCGGGCACCCGCCGCCGTACGCGCGTTCCCCCGCCCCGCCCGCCCCGGTCCCCCGCTCACCCCACCCCTGTCCACCGTGGACAAGGCGACACGGCACACCGCTCCCCCGCGGAGCATGCCCCCGCCGCGTGCCCGGGCCTAGCCTGCGGGGGAGAGCATCGTCGTCCGGACCCGGAGGAGATCCCCCATGACCAGCGCTTCCGCCACCGCAGGCGCCGCGCTCCCCCAGGAGCGGCGGCTTGTCACCCCGATTCCGGGGCCGAAGTCCCAGGAGCTGATGGCGCGCAAGAACGGCGCCGTCGCGCAGGGCGTGGGCACCGTGATGCCGGTGTTCGCCGCCCGCGCCGCCGGCGGCGTCGTCGAGGACGTCGACGGCAACCGCCTCATCGACTTCGGCGCCGGCATCGCCGTCACGTCCGTCGGCAACAGCGCGGAGGCCGTCGTACGCCGCGCGTCCGCGCAGCTGGCCGACTTCACGCACACCTGCATGATGGTTACGCCGTACGAGGGCTACGTGGAGGTCTGCGAGCGGCTCGCCGAGCTGACCCCGGGGGACCACGCCAAGAAGTCCGCGCTCTTCAACTCCGGCGCCGAGGCCGTCGAGAACGCCGTCAAGATCGCCCGTTCGTACACCGGCCGGCAGGCCGTCGTCGTCTTCGACCACGGCTACCACGGCCGTACGAACCTCACCATGGCGCTCACCGCCAAGGACATGCCGTACAAGCACGGCTTCGGCCCCTTCGCGCCGGAGATCTACCGCGTGCCCGTCGCGTACCCGTACCGCTGGCTGACCGGGCCCGAGAACTGCGCCGAGGAGGCCGCGGCGCAGGCCGTCGACCTCATCAGCAAGCAGGTCGGGGCCGAGAACGTGGCGGCCATCGTCATCGAGCCCATCCTCGGCGAGGGCGGCTTCATCGAGCCGGCGCCCGGTTTCCTGCCGCGGATCGCGCAGTTCGCGAAGGACAACGGCATCGTCTTCGTCGCGGACGAGATCCAGTCCGGCTTCTGCCGCACGGGCCGCTGGTTCGCGTGCGAGGAGGAGGGCGTCGTACCCGACCTCATCACCACCGCCAAGGGCATCGCCGGCGGCCTGCCGCTGGCGGCGGTCACCGGGCGGGCGGAGATGATGGACGCCCCGCACGTCGGCGGCCTCGGCGGCACGTACGGGGGCAACCCGGTGGCGTGCGCCGCGGCGCTCGGCGCCATCGAGACGATGCGCGAACTGGACCTGAACGCGAAGGCCCGGCGTATCGAGGAGGTCATGAAGGGCCGGCTGACGGCGCTGCAGGAGAAGCACCAGGCCATCGGCGACGTGCGCGGGCGCGGCGCCATGCTCGCCATCGAGCTGGTCAGGCCGGGGACGAAGGACCCGGACGCGCAGCTGACGGCGGCGCTGGCCAAGGCCTGCCACGCGGAGGGGCTGGTGGTGCTGACCTGCGGGACGTACGGGAACGTGCTGCGCTTCCTGCCGCCGCTGGTGATCGGCGAGGATCTGCTGGCCGAGGGGCTGGACATCCTGGAAGGGGCGCTCTCGCGGAACGTGTGAGGCAGGCGGTACGGGCACGGCGGCGCCCGGGCAGGGTGCCGGCCCGTGTTGCGGAGGCCGAGCCGGCGTCGGTTCCGGGGCCGGGGTTCGTGCCGGAGGGCGCACCCGCGCCGGCGCCGCGGCGGCGGTCCGGCGCGGCCTGGCCGGTCCTCGGCTGCGCCGTGCTGTACGGGCTGCTCGCCTGGCAGGTCGCGGTGGACGGGCCGGTGCGCGAGCTGGACGAGCGCACCGGCCCCGCGCTGGCACGGCACGCCCCGGCGGGTGCGGAGCTGCTGGCGGACCTGGGCGGGGTGTGGGCCGCGCTGCCGGTGCTGGCGGCGGCGATGCTGTACGCGGTGTGGCGAACGCCGGAACGGACCGCTTCCGCCGCCGCGGCCGGACCGCCGCGGCCCGGGGGCGGGGGACGCCCCGGGCCGGCGCCCGACCGCGTACGCCGGCTCCTCCGCGGTCTGCTGCGCGGTCTCCTGTACCGCATCCCGGCGGGCGTCCGGGTCCCGCTGCTCGCCGGCGCCGCCGCGTTCGCCGTGCTGCCCGCCGTCGTACTGCCGCTGAAGTCCGCCCAGGCCCGGCCGGGCCCCAAGGGCCCCCTCGCCGACGACTACGCCGGCTTTTTCCCCTCCGGCCACGCCACCACCGCCGCCGTCGCCTACGGCGGCGCCGTGCTGCTCCTGCTGCCGCTGCTCCGCTCCCGCGCCGCGCGCCGGCTGCTGGCCGCCGCGGCGGGGGCGCTGGTGGCGGGGGCGGGGATGGGGCTGGTGTGGCGGGAGTACCACTGGCCGCTGGACGTGGTGGCGGGGTGGTGCGTGGCCGCGGTGCTGCTGGCCGCCGCTCGGTACGGGGCCGCCCGGCTCACGGCGTACGCCGCGGGCGGGCTCACTCCGGACCGGCAGGACCGGCAGGACCTTCAGAACTGACCGGGCCTCCCGGCCGGGCAGAACCGGCCGCACCGCCCGCCCCGTCCGCGACGCGCGCCGCCGCCTCGTGCATCGCCAGTTCCAGCACCGCCGGATCCGTCAGCCGGCCGCTCCCGTCCGGCGGCACCAGCCACCGCACCCCGCCCGTCGACCGCCCCGGGTAGGGCACCACGATCCACGTCCCGTGCCCCGCGCTCCGTACGCCCGTACCGATCCACCGCGCCGCCGTCCCCGGCGGAACGAAGAACCCGAGCCGCGCGTCCGTCACGTCCGCCAGCACCGGGCCGGGCCGCCCGGCGAGCCGGGAGACCACGTCCAGCGTGGGCCGCCCCAGCTCCCCCGGCAGGATCAGCACGTCCCACACCCGGCCGGCGGGCAGGAGCGACACCCCCAGCGGGTTGCGCTCCCACTCCCACCGGCAGGTCTCGGGCTCGGGCGCCGCCGACACCAGCCACTCCACCGCGGACTTCGCCCCCGCGTCAGTCATCACGATCAGTCCCTCGTCTCCGTGGCGGCGGTCCCCGCTGGACCGGCCGTCGGTGGAGAGAGGGGGCAGGCGGGCAATCCTTATGCGGCTTGGGGGAAACGTTCGTGTGGCCCTGGTCACAACGGGCGTCGGGGCGTACGCCGCAGCGCGCCGGGAGGGCGGCGCCCCGTCAGGCGGTCCGCCCGTCGGTGCGGCCGTCGAGGTCCTTCCACCAGTACGCGTACTCGTACTGGCCGCCGGGAGCCACCTCGAACTCGACCTCCGACAGCCCCTCCTCCGTCTCGAAGCGGTACGTAGCGATCGCGACGCGGTCCGCGGAGAGGATGAGCGGCAGCCCGTCGCCGCTCTCCTGCTCCAGATACTCGCCGTTGGTGCCGACCTCGTAGGCGTTGACCTCGCCGTTCGCCAGGGCCGCGTCCGCGCCGGTGCCGTTCTCGACCCGGACGTGCACCTCCAGGAGCCCGCCCGGGACCGGCCGGGCATCGAGGGTCACTTCGAGCCCGTCGTCGTACGCGATGGTCTCGCCGGCCTCGACCGCGCTGTCGGTCTCGGGCGAGACGGGGGCGAAGTAGTCCATGGCGAGGACGACGAGCAGGATGCTCATGCCGACGCCCACGACGGCCGCGACGCCGCCCAGCCAGATCCCCCACAGCCCGGACGCCCGGTTGCGGGCCTCGCCGCGCCGGACGCGGCGGACGGCGGTGACGCCGAAGCCGACGGCGAGACCGCCGAGGACGACGGCGAGAGGGCTGAGGAGCAGGGTGAACGCCAGCGTGGCGCCGATGATCCCGAGGGTGAGCGCCGCGATCCCGGCGCCGTTGGCCGGCCCGGCGGGCGGCACCCAGACGTAGGGGCCGGGGAGGTAGGGCTTCGGGCCGTACGGGCCCGGTCCCGGCGCCGGCTGCGGGCGCAGCCAGCCGGGGGCGGCGGGTACGGGCGGGCCGCCGTCGGGTGCGGGGAGGAGCGCGGCGTCCGGGGCGGGTGCCGCCGGGTCCGCGGCGGCGGGTGCCCGGCCTGCCTCGGCCACGCCGACCGCTTCGCCCGACCCGGCCGCCGTGACCGCCTCGGGCTCCTCCGGTCCCCGGGCCGCCTCCACGCGGACCGCGCCTCCCCCCGCCGCGTCGTCCCGCCGGTCCGTGTCCATGGGCTCAACTGTACGAGCCGCACGCGCCCCGCCGGTCCCGCTCACCCCGCGCCGCCGCCCGGCCCCGGCAGCGTCCCCGACCGGTCCGCCATGACCTGCAGGCTCGGTCCCTCGCGCCGGTCCGCGGGCCGCTCCTCCCCGTCGTCCCCGGAGAAGATCACGCCGGCCAGCGTCAGCACGATCACCGCCGCCGCGACCGCGAACGCCACCGCGCCCGTCGCGATGCCGATCACCGCGTTCCGTCCCGCGCCCACGCCGTCGCGCCGCGCCCGGCGGTGCGCGAGCAGCCCCAGCACCAGCGCCGCCGGGCCGAGCAGCACCGAGAGCACCATGCCGTAGAGCGTGGGCAGGAGCGTGACGCCGACGATGCCGCACACCATCGCCTTCGTCCCCAGGCCGGCCGGGTCCCGCCGCGCCCCGGCGGCGGCCGGCGCCGACGGACCGCTCGCCGCCATATCCGCTCCCCTCCCCGCCCTCCGCGCGCCGCCACGCGCGCGCGTTCGCACATGCTACGGAGCCGGGCCGGCGGCGTCAGTCCCTTGGCATACGATGATGTGATGGCCGATCTCGACTCCTTCATCTCCGGTCTGCCGAAGGCCGAGCTCCACGTCCACCACGTCGGCTCCGCGTCCCCCCGCATCGTCGCCGAACTCGCCGCCCGGCACCCGGACTCGACGGTGCCCGCGGACGCGGCCGCCCTGGCCGACTTCTTCACCTTCCGCGACTTCGCCCACTTCATCGAGATCTACCTCTCCGTGGTCGACCTCGTCCGGGACCCGGAGGACGTGCGCCTGCTGACGTACGAGATCGCCCGCGACATGGCCCGGCAGAACATCCGCTACGCCGAGCTGACCGTCACCCCGTACAGCTCCACGAGCCGCGGCATCCCCGACCGCGCCTTCCTCGACGCCCTGGAGGACGCCCGCCGCGGCGCCGAGTCCGAGCTGGGCGTCGTGCTGCGCTGGTGTTTCGACATCCCCGGCGAGGCGGGGCTGGCCGCGGCCGAGGAGACCGCGCGGATCGCCGTCGACGTCGGCTGCGAGGGCCTCGTGGCCTTCGGCCTGGGCGGCCCCGAGAGGGGCGTGCCGCGCGGTCAGTTCAAGCCGTACTTCGACCGGGCCCTGGCCGCCGGGCTGCGCAGCGTCCCGCACGCCGGCGAGACGACCGGGCCGCAGACGGTCTGGGACGCCGTCACCGAGCTGCGCGCCGAGCGCATCGGGCACGGCACGAGCGCCGCGCAGGACCCGAAGCTGCTGGGGCACCTCGCCGAGTCGGGCATTCCGCTGGAGGTCTGCCCGACCTCCAACGTGGCCACGAAGGCGGTCCCCTCGCTCGACGAGCACCCGCTGCGGCGGATCGTCGACGCGGGCGTGCTGGTCGCGCTGGGCAGCGACGACCCGCCGATGTTCGGTACGGACCTCAACACGGAGTACGCGGTGGCCGCCCGCCTCCTCGGACTCGACGAGGCCGGGGTCGCGGCCCTCGCGAAGAACTCCGTCGCGGCGTCCTTCATGGAGCCGGCCGCGAAGGCGGCGCTGACGGCGGAGATCGACGCCTATCTCGCCGCCTGGCCGGCGGCGGCCACCGCCCCCGGCGCCCCCCGGCCCGCGACCCCGCCCGCCCTGTGACGGCCCCCGCCCCCGCCCGAACGCTGGCCGTCGCCCACCGCGGCGATCCGTACGTCGTACGCGAGAACACCCTCGGGTCGCTGCGCTCGGCGGTGGCGGCGGGTGCGGACGCCGTCGAGTTCGACGTCCGGCTCACGGGGGACGGCGTGCCGGTGCTGCTGCACGACCGCACGCTGCAGCGGCTGTGGGGGCAGGAGGCGACGCTCGCGTCGTTGTCGTACGCGGAGGTCCAGGAGCGCTCCGGCGGCGGCATCCCGACGCTGCGCGAGGCGCTGAAGATCATGGCGGAGAGCCCGGGCGTGCGCTCCTTCATCGACCTCCCGGACCCGGCCGCCGCCGAGCCCACCATCGCGGAGGTGCTGGAATCCGACGCGGCGGCCCGCACGTACTACTGCGGCGGCACCGCCGCCCTGCTCACCATCCGCGCCGCGTACCCCGCCGCCGAGATAGCCCTCACCTGCTCCTCCCCCGTCCCGTACCGCGCCGGCCTGCTCCGGCGGCTGCGCCCGCAGTGGCTCAACTACCGCTTCGGACTCCTCGACGAGGCCACGGTCCGCGAGGACCACGAGGCGGGCTACCGGGTGTCCTGCTGGACGGTCGACTGGCCGCGCAACTGGCGCCGCCTGACCGCGATGGGCGTGGACGCGATCACCAGCAACCGCATCCGGGGCCTGCGCCGCCACCTCGGCTCCTGAGGGGGTTTCCCGCGGCGGGGCCGCAGCCGGGCGACGGCGACCCCGTGCCCCCGCGGGCCGCCGTGCGCAACCGGCGGCGCCGCGCGGCGGGGGCTCGACTCCCCTGCCGCGCGGCTCTCTTCCGCTCCGTACGCCGGCTGTCCGGACGGCGTACGGGCCTCAGCGACCGGCTTCCGCCGGCACCGGGGTCCCGTCCGGCGCGGCCGGGGCCGCGGGCTCCGCGGGCTCCGCGGCCGAAGCCGCTTCCGCCTCCGCTTCCGCCTCCGGCGCCGGTGCGCCCGAGGCCGGGACGCGGCGCAGCAGCGTCGCCGACAGCACCGCCGCCGCCACCGCCAGCCCCGCCGCGACCGCCGCCGCCACGTTGAGCCCGCTGGCGAACGCGGCCTTCGCCGGTGCGAGCACCGCCTCGCCCAGCGCCGCGGGCAGGTCCTCCGCCGCGCTCAGCGCACCCGGCAGGGTGTCGCGGGCGGCGGCGTCCGCGCCGTCCGGTACGCCGGCGGGGGCGGCGTCCATCGCGGGGGCCATGTCGCCGCGGTAGACGGCGGTGCCGACGCTGCCGAGGAGGGCGATGCCGAGGGCGACGCCGAGGTCGCTCGCGGTGCTGTTGACCGCCGACGCGGCGCCCGCCTTCTCCGGCGGGGCGGAGCCGATCACCAGGTTGGTGGCCAGCGCCATCACCGGCGCGATGCCCGGGTAGAGCAGGTAGAACCCGGTGATGAGCATCGGCAGCCCGCCCACGCTGTCGACCTGGGTGAGGACCACGTACCCCGCCGCCGACAGCAGGCTGCCCGCCGCCACGACGTACCCCGGGCGCACCCTGCGGGCGATCACCGGCGACAGCATCGAGACGATCACCAGCAGCACCGCCGCCGGCAGGATCCACAGCCCCGCCTCCAGCGGCGTCAGCTCCTCGACGAGCTGCAGGTACTGCGTGAAGAGCAGGTACACGCCGCCCAGCGCGACGGCGCTGAGGAGGAAGACGGCCAGGGCGCCGCTGAAGGTGCGGTCGCCGAACAGCCGCATGTCGAGCAGCGGGTCGCTCAGCCGCAGCTGCCGCCGTACGAACACGGTCGACAGCACGACGCCGAGCAGGAGTGCGACGATCGCGGTGGCGTTGACGCCGTGCGCGGCCATCTCCTTCACCCCGTACACGACGGGCAGCACCGTGACCGTCGACAGCGCCACGCTCGGCAGGTCGAGCCGCCCCGGCCGCGGCGCCCGGTACTCGGGCACCAGGAACGGCGCCGTGAGGAGCACCAGCGCCATCACCGGCGCGCCCGCCAGCAGGGCGGCGCCCCACCAGAAGTTCTCCAGCAGCAGCCCGCCCACCAGCGGGCCGACGGCCACGCCGACGGACACCGACGCCGCCCACAGGCCGATGGCGGTGGCGCGCTGCCTGGCGTCCTGGAACATGTTGCTGATCAGCGACAGCGTCGACGGCATCACCGCCGCCGCGCCCACGCCCATCACGGCGCGCGCCGCGATCAGCGCCTCCGCGCCCGGCGCGAACGCGGCCGCCGCCGACGCCGCGCCGAACGCCGCGGCGCCGAAGAGCAGGATGCGGCGGCGGCCGATGCGGTCGCCGAGTGTGCCCATGGCGACGAGCAGGCCGGCCATCATGAAGCCGTAGATGTCGTTGATCCACAGCAGCTGGCTGCTGCTGGGGCCGAGGTCGGCGGCGATGTCGGGGGTGGCGAGGAAGAGCACGGTCATCGTGACGAAGAGCAGGACCGTCGGCGCGAGGAGCACCGCGAGGCCGATCCACTGCCTGGGGCCGGCGCGCAGCGCGGCGGCCTCCGGGGCGGTTGCGGACATGATTGTTCTCGTTTCCGGGTTCGGGGACGGTCGGGTTCAGAAGGGGTACGGGGTGTGGGCGCGGGCGGCGCGCAGGGCGCGGGCCCACCAGATGAGCTGGTCGAGCGCGTCGTCGGGGCAGTCGGTCTCGTACACGGTCAGCGCGTGTGCCTCGGCGAGGTCGGCGCGCAGCGCCCGCAGCGCGCGCGGGGCTCCCTCCCCCGCCCGTACGTGCAGCGCCACCGGCCGGGCCTTGAACGCCTCCGCGCACCAGGCCAGCGCCCGCCGCAGCGGGCCGGGCGCCCGCGGCTCCGGCGCGGCCGGCGCCACGACGACGAACCCGTCGGCGGCGGCCAGCCACGGCCGCAGCTCCCGCACGGCGGGCGGCACCGGCGCGGCGCCGGGCAGCACACCGTGGCACGGCTCCGGCAGGCAGGCCGCCGCGAGGTCGATGAGGTCCACCTCCAGGCAGGCCCGCCGCCCCGCGATCCCGGCGAGCCGCCGGGCCTCGGCGCCGGCCGCCCGGCCGGGCACGAGGCCGCCGAGGACGGTCAGCCGCAGCGTGCCGTCCTCGGCATCCGTCTCCATCAGGGGCCTCCTCCCGCTCGTTCGCGACGACGTGGACCACGTTCCGGCAGAGCGCTCCAGGTCTCCTTCGGATCCGCTTCCGGCCCGCTGCGGGTCGGCTGCTGGTACGGGCCTGAGCAGGGCACGAAGCGCCGCGCGGGGGTGTCGGCGGACTGGGTTACGGTGAACGGATGCGCTTCGGTGTGCTCGGTCCGCTGGCGGTGTGGACGGCCGACGGCCAGGCGGTCCGCGTGCCGGAGGTGAAGGTCCGCAGCCTCCTCGCCGACCTGCTCGTCCACGCCGGCCGCGCCGTGCCCGCCGACCGGCTCGTGGACGACCTGTGGGGCGACGCCCCGCCGGCGAACCCGGCCGGCGCCCTGCAGACCCGCGTCTCCCAGCTGCGCCGCGCGCTGGAGGACGCCGAGCCGGGCGCCCGCGCGCTCGTCGTCTCCCGCCCGCCGGGGTACCTGCTGGACGTCGCCCCCGAGGCCACCGACACCGGCCGCTTCGCGGCCCTGACCGCCGCGGCCCGCCGCGCCGACGGACCCCGGGAGCGCGCGGCGCTGCTCGCGGACGCGCTCGCGCTGTGGCGGGGCGAGGTGCTGGCGGACTTCGCCGACGAGGAGTTCGCGCGGGCGGAGATCGCGCGGCTCGACGAGCTGCGCCTGACGGCCCTCGAAGAGCAGGCCGAGGCCCGGCTCGACCTGGGTGAACACGCGCTCCTCGCCGACGAGCTCGGCGACCTCGTCGCCCGCCACCCGCTGCGCGAGCGGCTGCGCGCCGCGCAGTTGCGCGCGCTGTACCGGGCGGGGCGGCAGAGCGAGGCGCTGGCGAGCTACGGGCGGCTGCGCGCGCAGCTCGCGGAGGAGCTGGGCCTGGACCCGGGGCCGCAGCTGGTCGCGCTGCACCAGGCGATCCTGGAGCAGGACCCGGCGCTCGGCCCGCCGGAGCACCAGGCGGCGGTACGGGGCAACCTGCCGGCGGCACACGGGGAGCTGATCGGCCGCGCCGAGGCGGTGGCCGCGGTACGGGAACTGCTGTCGGCGGGCCGGCTGGTGACGCTGACCGGCCCCGGCGGGGTGGGCAAGACCCGGCTGGCGCTGGAGACGGCCCGGGGGCTGCCGGGGTCGTTCCCGGACGGGGTGTGGCTGGTGGAGCTGTCGGCGCTGACGCCGCCGCGGCCCGGGACGGCGGCCCCGGACGGCGACCCGGACGGGAACCGGGACGGCGACCGCGCGCCCGACGCCGACAAGGCGGCGGAGGTGGTGGCCGCGGCCCTCGGCGTACGGGACGAGACGGCCGGCGGCGGGCTGCTGCCCGGCGCCGGCGCCACGGCCCCGGCGGAGCGGCTGGCCGAGGCGCTGCGCACGAAGCGGGCGCTGCTGGTCCTCGACAACTGCGAGCACGTCGTGGACGCCGTCGCCGCGCTCTGCGCCCGGCTCCTCGCCGCGGCGCCGGGGGTGCGCATGCTGGCGACGGGGCAGGAGCCGCTGGGCGTCGGCGGCGAACGGCTGTGGCCGGTGGCCCCGCTGGACGTCCCGCCACCGGTGCCGGACCCGGCGGCGCCGGCGGCGGCCGGGCCGGGCGGCACGGCAGCGACCGACCCCGGCGACGCCGCCGCCTCCGGCGGTCCGATGACGGACAGGGCGCCCGCAGGGGCCGGGCCCCGCGGCACCGCCGCGGACCGGCCCGGAGCCCTCGGCACCGCCTCGCCGGGCGCACCCGGCACGGGCCGGCCGGCCGGCTCCGGTGGCGCCGAGCGCCCGGCTGCCGGCCCCGCACCGGGGTCGACCGCCGCCACCGGCCCCGCCCGTACCACCGCCTCCGCCACCCACCTGGCCGGCGCGGCCGCCCCCGCGACCGACCCCGCACCCCGGCTCGACGCGCTCCGCGCCTCCGGCGCCGTGCGGCTCTTCGCCGAGCGGGCGGCCGCCGCCGCGCCCGGCTTCACCGTCGACGCGGCCAACGCCGCCGCCGTGGCCACCGTCTGCCGCCGCCTCGACGGCATCCCCCTCGCCCTGGAGCTGGCCGCCACCCGCGTGCGGGCCCTCGGCGTCCACGAGCTGGCCGCCCGCCTCGACGACCGGTTCCGGCTGCTCTCCGCGGGCCCGCGCGACGCGCCCGCCCGGCAGCGCACCCTGCGCGCGATGCTCGACTGGAGCTGGGAGCTGCTGACCGCCCCCGAGCAGGCCGTGCTCCGCCGCCTGTCGATCCACGCGGACGGCTGCACGCTGCGCGCCGCCGAGGCGGTCTGCGCGGGCGACGGCATCGCTGAGGACGACGTCCTCGGCCTCCTCGCCCGCCTCGTCGACCGCTCCCTGGTCATGACCGCCCCCGGCGACGGGGTCGCCCCCGTCCGCTACCACCTGCTGGAGTCCGTCGCCGCCTACGGCCACGAACGGCTCTGCGAGGCCGGCGAGTCCGCCTCCGTGCGCCGCCGCCACACCGCGCACTACGCCGCGCTGGCCGCCGCGGCGGAGCCCCGGCTGCGCGGCCCCGACCAGCGCCGGTGGCTGCTACGCCTCGACGCCGAGTCGGCCAACATGCGTGCGGCGCTGGACGACGCGGTACGCACCGGCGCCGCGGTCACGGCGCTGCGCCTGGCCGGCGACCTCGCGTGGTACTGGGTGCTGCGCGGCCGGCTCGGCGAGGGCCGCCGCTTCCTGACCACCGCGCTGACGGCGGCTCCCGCGCCGGAACAACCGGAACAAAGCGCCCCGGGATCCACCGCCGCCGAACCGCCCCCGCCCGGCCCTGCCGAGCCGCCCACCCCCGGCCTGACGGCCGCCCGCACCGCCGCCCGCACCTGGCGCGCCGCCATGACACTCCGCCTCGGCGAGCCCCTCTCCCCCGACGCCCTGCCCGTCCCCCGCCCGGCGCCGCCCACCGCGCTCGCCGAACTGGCCGCCGGCGCCCGGGCGGACGCCTTCCTCGGCCTCGCCCGGCTCGGCCTCGGCCCGCTGCCCGACGGGGACGACCCGCTGGCCCGCGCCGAGGAGGTCTTCCGCGCCCTCGGCGACCAGTGGGGCACCGCCGCGGTGTCCAGCACGATCGCCCGGCACGCGGTGCTCCGCGGCGACCTGCCGGCGCTCGCGGAGTACGGGGAGCGCAGCATGGCGCTCTTCGCCGCGCTCGGCGACCGCTGGGGCCAGCTGCACGCGACGTACGCCCTCGGCACGTACGCGGAGATCACCGGCGACTACGCGCAGGCCGCCCGGCTGCACCGCGAGGGCCTGCGGATGGCCGAGGACCTGGGGCTGTGGTCGGAGGTGTCGGACAAGCTGTCGATGCTGGGCCGCATCGCCCTGCTCACCGGCGACGCCGAGCAGGCCGACGCCCTCCACGGCCGCGCCGCCCGGCTGGCCGCCGAGCAGGGGTACGTGGTGGGCGAGGAGTTCGCGGGCATCGGCCTGGCGATGGGCGCCCGGCGGCAGGGCCGGCTGGCGGAGGCGGAGGCGCACCTGCGCCGCTGGCTCGACTGGGACCGCAGGATCGAGTCGGCCGTGGGCACCGCGCTGATCCTCGCCGAGCTGGGCTTCGTCGCGGAACTGGCCGGCGACCCGGACGCGGCCCGCGCCCACCACCGCGAGGGCCTGGCCTTCGCCCGCCCCACCGGCGACCCCCGGGCCGTGGCCCTCGCCCTGGAGGGCCTGGCCGGCGCGGAGTCCCTCGCGGGCGACGCCGCCCTGGCCGCCCGCCGCCTCGGCCGGGCCGCCGCCCTCCGCGCCGCCGCCGGCGCTCCCCTCCCCCCGGCCGAACGCGCCGACACCGACCGCATCACCGCCCGCCTGCGCGCGAGGCTGGCCCCGGCGGACCTGGCGGCGGAGCTGGCGGCGGGCGAAGCGGCGGACGTGGCGGACCTGCTCGACGGGGAGGCGTGAGCCACCGCCACCGTCTGCATGCGAAGACGACGGAGTCAGCCTGCCGACGTGCCCTCGGCGCCCATCGTCCAGTCCAGGCACCGGCGCTGGAAGGCCGCCTCCTCGCCGAGCCGCACCAGCTGCTCCATCCCGTACGCGCGCACCGGCCGCGCCAGACGCACCGGCCGGTGCTCCGCGCCGGCGAGGACGCCGTGGCGCAGCAGCGCGCTGAAGACCGCGGGCAGCACGTCCCCGGGCAGGCGCTCGTCGGCGCAGACCTCGGCCGCGTCCGGGAGGCGAAACGTTCCTGGAAAGACGCTGCACCGGGCCCAGAGCAGCTGTTCCGGGGGCGTGAGCAGGCGGTGCGTCCAGCGCAGCGAGGCCCGCAGCGAGCGCTGCCGGGCCGGCCGGCGGGGCTCCTCGACGGCCAGGTCGAGGGGGCCGGAAGGGCCGGAGATCCGCTCCAGCAGCCGGTCGGGGCGGAGCCGGGCGAGGTGGGAGGCGGCGATCCCGGCGGCCAGCGGCAGGCCCTCCAGCAGGGCGCAGACGGCGTGCAGGGCCTCGCGGTCGGCGGCGTCGGCGAAGGGGCCCCCGGGGGTCAGGCTCTCCAGCAGCGCCACGAAGTCGTCGGGCGCCAGCGGCTCCAGCCGCAGGGTCGCCCCGCGCGGACCCGGCCGCCGCCGCGCCCCGCCCGCGGCGGCGCCGGGCGACGGCGCGTCCGCGCCGCCGGGGCCGTCGAGTGCCGGTACGTCTGCGCCGCCGGGGGCGCCGGGGCCGCCCGGGCCGTCGTCCGGCGGCACCCGGCTCGTGGCCACCACCCGCAGCGCCGGCCGCTGCCGCAGCAGCACGTCGAGCCCGTCCGCCACCGCTCCGGCGACGTGTTCGCACGTGTCGACGAGCAGCACCGCCGAGCGCCACCCGCCGTCGGGCAGCCGGCGCGCCGCCTCCGCCAGCCGCCGCCGCACGGCCGCCGCCCCGCGCACCTGCGCCAGGTCGACGCGCAGCACCTCCGGTCCGGAACGCCCGCGGCCGAGGCGGCCGATCGCCTCGGCCGCGAGCGCGCTCTTGCCCACCCCGCCGACGCCGGTCACCGTCACCAGCCGGGTGTCACGTAACAGTTCGCCGAGGCGTGCGGTGTCCGCCCGGCGTCCGATCAAGGTCATCTGGCCGTGCCCATCGTCCAGGCCGTGTCTTCGCGTGGGTGCGGGTGTTCGTCTGTGCGTCTGTACGAGGAACAGCCTGCACGGCGGGACGGCCGCCGGGCATCGGTAGCCCGTGCGGTTCGGTATACGTATCCGCGCCGCCCGGCCCCGCCCGCGTACCTACGTACACGGGCGGGGCCGGCGGGCGGGCGCCGCGCTCAGAGCGCGGTCATCACGTGCTTGATCCGGGTGTAGTCGTCGAACCCGTACGACGAGAGGTCCTTGCCGTAGCCGGACTTCTTGAAGCCGCCGTGCGGCATCTCGGCGACCAGCGGGATGTGGGTGTTGATCCACACGCAGCCGAAGTCCAGCGCCTTCGACAGCCGCATCGCGCGGCCGTGGTCCTTGGTCCACACCGAGGAGGCCAGCGCGTACTGCACGCCGTTGGCGAACGCGAGGGCCTGGTCCTCGTCGGCGAAGGACTGCACGGTGATGACCGGGCCGAAGACCTCGTTCTGGATGATCTCGTCGTCCTGCCGCAGCCCGGAGACGACGGTCGCGGCGTAGTAGTAGCCCTTGTCGCCGACGCGCCGGCCGCCGGCCTCGACGCGCGCGTGCGCCGGAAGCCGGTCCACGAAGCCGGCGACCCGCTCCAGCTGCGCGGCGTTGTTGAGCGGCCCGTAGAGCGCGTCGGCCTCGCCCGGCCCGGTCCTGGTGTCGGCGGCGGCCTTGGCCAGGGCGGAGACGAACTCGTCGTGGACGGACTCGTGGACGAGGACGCGGGTGGCGGCGGTGCAGTCCTGGCCGGCGTTGAAGTAGCCGGCGACGGCGATGTCCTCGACGGCCTTGGGGATGTCGGCGTCGTCGAAGACGATGACCGGCGCCTTGCCGCCCAGCTCCAGGTGCACCCGCTTGAGGTCCTTGGCCGCGCTGCCGGCGACCTCGGTGCCGGCCCGGACCGAGCCGGTGATGGAGGCCATGGCGGGGGTCGGGTGCTCGACCATGAGCCGGCCGGTGTCGCGGTCGCCGCAGACGACGTTGAAGACGCCCTTGGGCAGGATGCCGCCCATGATCTCGGCGAGCAGGACGGTGGCGGCGGGGGTGGTGTCGGCGGGCTTCAGCACCACGGTGTTGCCGGCGGCCAGCGCGGGGGCGAACTTCCAGATCGCCATCATCACCGGGTAGTTCCAGGGCGTGACCTGGGCGCAGACGCCGATGGGCTCGCGGCGTACGTACGAGGTGAGGCCGTCCATGTACTCGCCGGCGGACTTGCCCTCCAGCATGCGGGCCGCGCCGGCGAAGAACCGGACCTGGTCCAGCATCATCGGCAGCTCTTCCTCGCGGGTGAGCTGCAGCGGCTTGCCGGTGTCCCGGCACTCGGTCTCCAGCAGCTCGTCCGCCCGGGCCTCCAGGGCGTCGGCGACCTTCAGCAGCGCCAGCTGCCGGGCGCCGGGGGTGGCGTCCCGCCAGCCGGGGAACGCGGCCGCCGCGGCCCGCACGGCGGCGTCGACGTCGGCGGCGCCGGACAGCGGCGCGGTCGCGTAGACCTCCTCGGTGGCCGGGTCGATCACGTCCATGGTCCGGCCATCGGCGGCGTCCCGGAACTCCCCGTTGATGTAGTTGCGCAGACGGCGCGGTTCGCTGGTCACTGCGACCCTCCAGTTGTCGGTCCGCTGATGCGCCCCACCCTAACGGCGGGAGATTTGCCCGTCACGGGGCGCCCGGACAGGAAGACTTCCGTCACCGCCCTCGGCCCCGCGGACGCGGCGATCCCTCCGCCCGTACGAGATTGACAGCTCCGATATACGGGAACAAGCGAATCCGCCGCATGTACTCCATTCCGCCGCGGATCCAGTCGCCCCACCCTGCCGGGCGTCCGCGCCACCGAGGGCTTCGTGTATCCGGAGCTGCGCAAGCAGACCTGCGCGCGGGGGACCAGGTAGCCCCGCGCACGGACGGCACACCGCCGCATCCGGCGCCGCCCCCGCGCAGGCCGCGTACGCCCCGGGCGGTCCGCCCGTACGAGCGGACCGCCCGGCGTGCCGCCCGCCGCCTCGCCTGCGGCTGCGCCGCCCCTTCCTAGGGTGCGAGTGACCGGATCCCCGCCGTCCTCGTTCCACCACCGTGGGACCCAGGGGAGCCAGGGGACCCAGGGAAAGAGGTGTGCGATGACCGCGGCGACCACTCGGACCGCCCCACCCGACAACGACGTGCTGTGGGCCCGTTCCCTGCACTACGCACACGGGGGCGGCACCCCGGCGCTCGCCGGCGTCTCCCTCGGCGTCGCCCAGGGCGAGATCCTCGCCGTCACCGGCCCGCGCGGCAGCGGCAAGACGACGCTGCTGAAGTGCCTGTCCGGGCAGTTGCTGCCGCAGCAGGGCGAGGTGTGGTTCAACAGCGGCCCCGTGCACACCCTGTCCGCCGGTGCCCGCGAGCGGCTGCGCCGGGACCGCTTCGGCTGGATCGGCACCCGCCCCGAGCTGGTCCCCGAGCTGACCGCCTGGGAGAACGCCGCGCTGCCGCTGCTGCTGGCCGGCGAGACGCACCGGGTGGCCCGGCGCACGGCGGTGGAGTGGCTGGAGCGCCTCGACGCGGGCGACGTCGCGCGGCTGCGGCCGCCGGCGCTGCCGCAGGCGCAGCGCCAGCGCGTGGCCATCGCCCGGGCCCTGGTCGCCGGGCCCGACGTGGTCTTCGCCGACGAGCCGACGGCGCCGCTGCGGCGCGCGGAGGGCGCGCAGGCGCTGCGTACGCTCGTCGCGGCGGCCCGGTCGCACGGCATGAGCGTCGTGCTCACCGGGCCGGAGGGCGACGCCGCCGTCGCGGAGTCCGCGGACCGCACGTTCGCGCTCGTCGACGGGCGCCGGGCGGGCGGCGGGCGGCCGGGCGCGGCGGCGGTGCCGGGGTACGGCGACGGGGCTGGTGCGGACGCGGGGCCCGGCGCACCGGCGGGGGCGGCGGATCCGGCGCGGACCGCGGGGCCGCCCGGGGCGATCGGGAGCGCGGGGGGTGCGGGCGGCGCGGGTGCGGGCGGCGCCGGGGCGGCGGGACCGGCGGCGGCCGCGGAGAACTCGGCGAACTCGGAGGACTCGTGCTCAGTCTCCGCCTAGCCCGCGGCTCCCACCCCCTCGTCCTGCTGCGCCGGCTGCTCGTCGCGTGCGCCTCCGCCGGCGTCGGCTTCCTGCTGCTCGCCGCCCTCGGCCACGCCTCGCCGGAGCAGCTGGCGTGGTGCACGGTGCCGCTGGCGGCCACCGTCCACTTCGCGGTCGCCGTGGCCCGTACCGACCCGCACGCCAAGCCGTCGCCGGGGCTCTCCGCGGCCGGCTTCGGGCCGGCCGCGGCGCCGGCGGTCGCCGCGGTGACCACCGCGGCGTCGTGCCTGCTGGGCAGCGGCGTGGCGCTGCTGTTCTTCCTGCACCTGCGCGGCGAGCTGTCGGAGCTGCCGTTCGCCGGCGCCGCCGCCGCGCTGCTCGGCGCCGGCGGCCCCGTGCCGGTCGTCGGCGCGCTCACGCTGCTCTGCTGTGTGCCGGCGCTGGCCGCGGCGGCGAGCGCGGCGGCCGTGCGCCCGCGGCGTACGGCGCCCGGGTCCGCCGCCGCGGCGGCGCGGCTGCGGGCCCGGCGCGAGGCGGAAGCCGAGCGCGGTGCCGCCGGTGCGGCGCCGGACGCGCCGCGGCCGGCCGGCGCCGCCGGGGACGACCCGCCGGTCCCCGCGGACCTGCCGTGGGGCACCGCGCTGGCGACGACGGGCCTGGCCCTGGGCGCGTACGCGGGCAACGTCACCGGTGCCGGCGACGGCGCCGCGCTGAAGCTGCCGCTGCCCGGCGGTTCCGGCGACGCGGCGCCCGCGGTGGTGGCGGGCTGGGCGCTGATCGCCGCAGGGCTGGTCCTCGCCGGCCCCGGTGTGGTGCACCTGTGCGGCCGGCTGCTCTGCGCGCTGCGCCCGGGTGCGCTGCGGCTGCTCGCCGGCCGGGTGCTGCAGCAGGAGGCGCGGCGCGTGGGCCGCCCGCTGGGCGCGCTGTGCGCGGTGGCGACGGGCGGGGTGCTGTGCACGCTGGTGTGGCCGGACGGCGACGGGGCCCGCTCGCTGGGCCCGCTGACGGTGCTGGGCGCGGCGCTGGTGGCGGGCTGCGCGGTGGCGACGGTGTGGCTGGCGGCGCTGGAGTCAAGGCGGGCCCGGGCGCACACGACGACGGCGCTCCTGCGCCTGGGCGCCTCCCCCCGCCTGCTGCGCCGCGCGGCCCTGCTGCGTACGGCGGCGCTGCTGGCGGTCTTCGCCCCGCTGGCCGCGACGCTGGGCGAACTGGCGTCGCTGCCGCTGCGCTGAAGCCGGACGGGCGCGCAGGCGGCCGTCCCTCCGGTACGTGAGCCGCCCCCGGCCCGTACGCCATGCCCGGACCGCCCTGCCGGACCGGGAAGCGCCCAGAGCTGAGGCGCCGCGCGCCCGCCGCGGCTCCGCCGCCGGCCGGTGCCCCGGCGCACCCGTGCCCTCCCCCGCGCGGGGGAGGCCCCCTCCCCCGGCCGGCCACCCGTGGTTCGCTCGGCCGCGTGACGACCCGGCGGGGGTCGTCTGCCTAGCCTCCCGGCATGACGACGTACGGAGACATCCCCGGCCACCGCGTGCTCGCCGCACTCGTGGGGCTGCTGGTGCTGCTCGCGGCCGCGTGCGGTGAGGGGCGCGAGCGGGACGTGGGGGAGGACGGCGGCGGCTCCGGTGGGGCGGCCGCGCAGGGGCGGGCCGGCGGGCCGGCCGCCGGGGGCGCCGTGGAGGAGTACCTCGACCGGGTCTGGCCCGACGGCGCCCCCGGCACCGTCGTCGCCGCCCGCGGCGGCGCGCGGGTGGCCTGCTCGGGCCGCGGCCTGGCCGACCCGGAGGGGGGCACGCGCGCCGGGTGCGGCACCGTGTACGACATCGCGTCGATGACCAAGCAGTTCACCGCCGCCGCGATCGTGAAGCTGCAGACCGAGGGCCGGCTCGACGTCGCCGACCCCCTCGCCCGGTACGTCGACGGGGTGCCCGCGGACAAGCGCGGCATCACCCTGCACCACCTGCTCACCCACACCGCCGGCCTGCCCGAATCCCTCGGCGACGACTACGACCCCGTCTCCCGCGCCGAGCTGGTCTCCGGCGCCCTCTCCGCCCCGCTGCGGTCGCGGCCCGGTGAGACCTACGCGTACTCCAACACCGGCTACAGCCTGCTCGCCGCGGTCGTGGAGGAGGCGTCCGGCACCGGCTACGAGAGGTACCTGGCCGACCGCCTCTTCCGCCCCGCCGGCATGACCGACACCGGCTACGTCCTGCCCCGCTGGGACCGCGGCCGCATCGCCGTCGAGTACGACCGCGCCGGTCGCCCGCAGGGCACCCCGCTGGACCACCCCTGGGCCGCGGACGGCCCGTACTGGAACCTCCGGGGCAACGGCGGCATGCTCTCCACCGCCCGCGACATGCTCCGCTGGCACCGCGCCCTCCTCGGCGACCGCGTCCTCGGCGGCGCGGCGAAGTCCCTGCTGTTCACGCGGTACGTCTCCGAAGGCGAAGACGGCGGCTCCTTCTACGGCTACGGCTGGAGCCTGCTCGACCTCGACGGCGCCCCCGTCGCCACCCACGACGGCGGCAACGACTGGTCCGCCGGCCGCGTCGCGCGCTTCCTGGACGACGGCACGCTGGTGTTCTGGATCAGCAGCGGCGCCGTGCGCGCCGGGCGGTGGGACCTGCCGGCCATGGACCGGGAGTTGACGACCGGAATCGCCGAACGGGTGCGCGCCCGCCCGTAGGGTGGGCGCATGCCGCACTCGCCGTTCGAGATCGAGTCCCTCGCCGAGTTCGACGCCGCCGTCGGCTCCGGCTCCATCAGCGGTTTCCGCGTGCAGTCCGTCGACCTGACGGGCCGCACGCGGCTGCTGCTCACCGCGGACGTGCACGGCGCCGTGTTCCTGGGCTGCGCGATGGCCGAGGAGGCGGCGCGGCGCGTGCAGCGCGACGGCGCGCTGGTCTTCCCCGTGGTGCCGGATCTGCCGTTCGACCCGTACCGGGGCGCGCTGTACACCCCGGACGAGCTGTTCTCGGGCCTGGCGCGGGGGTACGAGGAGACGCCCGACGCCCGCTCGTACGCCTGGTTCCAGCGCACCCGCGCCGAGCACGACATATTCGCCGCGGTGATCCGGGGCATGCACGACGAGTCGATGTCCAACGCGCTGGACGAGCGGCTGCGCGCCGGCCGGCCCGTCGTCGGCGTCATGGGCGGGCACGCCCTGCAGCGCGGCGGCGAGGAGTACGCGGGCGCGGCCGAGCTGGGCCGGGCGCTGGTGCGCGCCGGGTTCGACGTGGCCACCGGCGGCGGTCCCGGCGCGATGGAGGCGGCCAACCTGGGCGCGTACGCGGCGGAGTTCGACGACGCGATGCTGGCGGAGGCGGTCCGCATGCTGGGCAAGGCGCCGTCGTTCTCCCCTCCCCCAGAGCCTTCGGCCTGGGCGGTGCACCCGGTCGGGGAGTGGGCCGAGGCGGCGTTCGCGGTACGGGAGCGGTGGCCGGGCGGCGGCGACTCGATCGGCATCCCCACCTGGTTCTACGGCCACGAGCCGCCGAACGCCTTCGCGGGGCACATCGCGAAGTACTTCGCGAACGCGCTGCGCGAGGACGGGCTGCTGGCCCGCAGCACGGCCGGCGTGGTGTTCCTGCCGGGCGCGGCGGGCACGGTGCAGGAGGTCTTCGACGCGGCGACGCCCAACTACTACGAGTCGCGCGGCGAGCCGCGCCCCATGGTGCTGGTGGGCCGCGACCACTGGTCGGCGCGGCTGCCGGCGTGGCAGCTGCTGTCGGCGCTGGCGGCGGGCCGGTCGATGGCGCCGCGGATCGCGCTGGTCGACTCGGCGGGCGAGGCGCCGGAGGCGCTGCTGCGGCTCGGGGCGGCGGGGTAGACCGGGGCGGCAGGCAGGCGGAGCGGCGGGCTAGCCGGAGCCGTCGAGCGGCAGCGTCACCGTGACCGTCAGCCCGCCGCCGGGGCGGGGCCGGGCCGCCGCGTCTCCGCCGTGGGCGCGGGCGACAGCCCGTACGATCGACAGCCCCAGCCCGGCGCCGCCGCCGGTCGCCAGCCGGTCGCCGCCGAGGCGGCGGAAGGGCTCGAAGAGGGCGGGTATCTCGTACGGGGGCACGGCGGGGCCGCTGTTGGCGACCGCCAGCTCCGCGCCGCCGCCGGCCCGGGCTCCGCAGGTGACGCGGACGTGCCCGCCGGTGCCCGAGTTGTGGCGGATGCCGTTCTCGACGAGGTTGTGCGCCAGCCGCTCCAGCAGCAGCGCGTCCCCGGCCGTCCACGCCTCCGCGGTCTGCGCCGTCACCTCGATCCCGTCCCGTGCCGCCGCGGGCGCGGTCTGCGCGACGACGTGCTCGACGATGTCGGCGAGGTCGACGGGGTGCCGCTCGGTGATCTCGTTCTCGGAGGTGGCGAGGAGCAGCAGCCCGCTGATGAGCCGCTCGTGCCGGGAGTTGATCTGCAGCAGGTCCTCGCCCAGGCGGGTGACGTCGGCGGAGGCGGCGGGCCGGTGCATGGCGGTCTCGACCAGGACGCGGCCGATGGTCAGCGGGGTGCGCAGCTCGTGGGAGGCGTTGGCGACGAAGCGGCGCTGGCCGTCGAACGAGCGGTCGAGGCGCTCGACCATGGTGTCGAACGTGTCGGCGAGTTCCTTGACCTCGTCGTCGGGGCCGGCGAGCGCGATGCGCTCGTGCAGCCCGCGGCCGGCGGCGGGGGCGTCGGCGATGCGGCGGGCGGTGTCGGTGACGCGGTGCAGCGGGGCGAGGACCCGGCCGGCGACGAGCCAGCCGAAGCCGGCCGCGGCGGCGCCGACGACGAGGAGGGCGATGCCGCCCTGGGTGAGGAGGGAGTTGCCGGCGGCGTCGCGCAGGGCCTCCTCCCGGCTGTCGGTGAACCGCTCGTGGACGGGCCCGGGGTCCGGGCCGGGGCCGGGGGCGCCGGACGGAGTGCCCGGGGCGGCGGACGGCCCGGTGGAGCTGCTGTTGAGCGTTCCGCCGCCGAGGCGGGCGTTGAACAGCACGTACGTCAGCCCGAGGAGCACCGCGCCGGCGGCCAGGAACATGGCACCGTAGACGAGCGTCAGCCGGGCGCGGAGGGTGAAGCGCCGCGGCCGGAGCGTCCTGCGCGGGCCGGTCACGGGATGCGGTATCCGACGCCGGTGACGGTCTCGACGACCGGCGGCTCGCCCAGCTTGCGGCGCAGTTTGAGGACCGCGAGGCGCACCGCGCCGGTGAACGGGTCGGCGTGCTCGTCCCACGCCTTCTCCAGCAGGTGTTCGGCGGAGACCGGGGCGCCTTCGGCGCGCAGCAGTTCGGCGAGGACGGCGAACTCCTTGCGGGACAGCGGCACGTAGCGGCCGTCGCGTACGACCTCGTGCCGGGCCGGGTCCAGGGCGATCCCGGCGCGGCGCAGCACGGGCGGCGCGGCGGGCCGGACGCGGCGGCCGAGCGCCAGTACCCGGGCGGCGAGTTCGGGGAAGGCGAACGGCTTGGTGAGATAGTCGTCGGCGCCCAGCCCGAGGCCGGCCACGCGGTCGGCGACGTCGCCGGCGGCGGTGAGCATCAGCACCCGCGCGGCCGAGCCGGCCGCGACGAGGCGGCGGCAGACGTCGTCGCCGGGCACCGCGGGCAGGTCTCGGTCGAGGACGACGACGTCGTAGTCGTGGACGGCGGCGCGCTCCAGCGCGGCGGCCCCGTCGTACGCGATGTCGACGGCGTGCGCCCCGGCGCGCAGCCACGCGCCGACGGCCTCGGCGAGCAGCGGCTCGTCCTCGGCGACCAGCACCCTCATGTCACGGCCTCCCTCCGGCTGGGCGGTTTCTGGGCCATCGTGCCGAACGGCGCGTTTCCTCGCCGTGAGGAACCGCGGCCGTACGGCGGAAACAGCCGGGAAACGCGCCGTCGCGTTGCATCGGCCGCGCGGCGCCGGCGTCCCGGCCGGTGCCGACGACACGAGCGGAGACGACGATGCGACGACGTACGCGCACCGCGCTCGCGGCCCTGCCGCTGGCGCTCGCCCTGGCCCTGACCGGCTGCGGCTCCGACGGCGGCGGGGACGAGGTGGCCTCGGCGGGCGGCGAGAAGAAGGACGGCGGGGGCCGGGAACCGGTCGCGGAGGACCCCGACGAGCAGATGCTGCAGTTCGCGCGGTGCCTGCGGAGGAACGGCGTGGACGTCGAGGACCCGGAGCCCGGGCAGGGCGTGGCCCTGAACATGGACGGCGTCGACGAGGCGGTGGCGGACCGGGCCATGGAGGCGTGCCGGAAGTACGACCCGGCGACGTCCTCGAAGGACGACCCGATCAGCAAGGAGCTGGAGAAGAAGCTGCGGAGGTATGCGCGGTGCATGCGGAACAACGGGGTGGCGGACTTCCCGGATCCGGTGCCGGGCGGCGGGCTGCAGGTGGACGGCGCGATCGAGCAGGACCCGGACCACGACGGGGCGGAGCGGGCGTGCAAGAAGCTGCTGCCGGCGGGCGACGGTGAAAGCTCCACGAACGAGAGGGAGGGCTGATGAACGCGCGGCCCGCCACCGCCCGGCGGGAGCCGGACCCCGCGGAGTCCCGCCGGGCGCCGGACCCCGGCGGCCCCCGGCAGGAGCCGGACCCCGCGGACCCCGCGGACCCCGCCGCCGGGGCCGCCGCGCCGCCGGGCCGCGGCCGGCACCGCCGCAGACGGCGGCGGATCGCCGCGGGGGCGGTGTTCCTCGCCGCGACCGGCGGCGCCGCGGCCGCCGGCCTCGGCCTCGGCGGCACCGGCGACCCGGCCGACGCGGCGGGCGACGAACTGCCGCCGGCCACCGCCGAGGTGGCCCGCGAGACGCTGGTCGACACCCGCAGCACCGACGCCGAGCTGGGCCACGGCCCGGCCACCGGCGCCGCCGCCCGCGCCGAGGGCACGCTGACGCGGGTGCCGTCCTCGGGGGCGCGGATCGGCCGCGGCGAGGCGCTGTACGAGGTGGACGCCGAGCCGGTGACGCTGCTGTACGGGGACGTGCCCGCGTACCGCGCGCTGGCGCCCGGCGCCGAGGGCGCGGACGTCGCGCAGCTGGAGGAGAACCTGAGCGCGCTCGGCTACGCCGGCTTCACCGTGGACGACACGTACTCCGACGCCACGGCCGCCGCCGTCCGTGACTGGCAGGAGGACCTGGGGGTCGGGGAGACCGGCCGCGTGGAGCCGGGGCAGGTGGTGTTCGCACCGGGCGCGGTCGCCGTGGAGAGCGTGACGGCGCAGCGCGGCGACCTCCTCGCGCCGGGCACCGACGTCCTGTCGTACACCGGCACCTCCCTGGCCGTCACCGCCGAACTCGACGTCGCGGACCGGCGGCTCGCGCGCCGGGGCGCGCAGGCCGGCGTGGAGCTGCCGGACGGGCGGACGGTGCGCGGGACGATCGCGGACGTGTCGGTGCGGACGCGGCCGGGCGAGGGCGGGGCGGAGGCGCAGACCGTCGTGGAGGTCGTCGTCCGGCTGAAGGGCGCGGAGGCGGAGAGGGCGGCGTCCGCGTACGACGAGGCGGGCGTGCACGTCCACTTCACCGCCGGGCGCCGCAAGGACGTGCTGACGGTGCCGGTCGCGGCGCTGCTGGCGCTGGCGGAGGGCGGCTTCGGGGTGGAGGTCGTGGCGGACGGCACGACGCGGTACGTGCCGGTGGAGACGGGGCTGTTCGCGAACGGCCGGGTCGAGGTCTCGGGCGCGGGCCTCACGGCGGGCACGAAGGTGGGCATGCCGCGGTGATCGAGCTGACGAACGTGACGAAGACCTACGCCGGCGGCGTCACCGCGCTCGCCGGGGTGTCCCTGCGCGTGGCCGCGGGCGAACTCGTCGCCGTCACCGGCCCGTCGGGGTCGGGGAAGTCGACGATGCTGCACGTGCTGGGCACCCTGGACCGGCCGACGTCGGGCGGGGTGCGGATCGCCGGGTACGACGTGGGCGCGCTGTCCGACGCCGGGCTGTCCGCGCTGCGCGCGCACCGGATCGGCTTCGTCTTCCAGCAGTTCCACCTCGCGGGCGGCACGACGGCCCTCGACAACGTCGCCGACGGCCTCCTCTACACCGGCCTGCGCCCGGCGGAGCGGCGGCGGCGGGCGGTGCGGGTGCTGCACCGGGTGGGCCTGGGGCACCGCATGGAGCACCGGCCGCACGAGCTGTCGGGCGGCGAGCGGCAGCGCGTCGCGGTGGCCCGCGCGGCGGCGGGGGACCCGCCGCTGCTGCTGGCGGACGAGCCGACGGGGGCGCTGGACACCGCGTCGGGGGCGCGGGTGGTGGAGCTGTTGCGGGAGCTGAACGAGGCGGGGACGACGGTTGTGGTGATCACGCACGAGCGGGAGCTGGCGGCGGAGCTGCCGCGGCAGGTGCGGCTGCGGGACGGCCGGGTGGAGCAGGACGGGGCGGAGCGGGACCGGGCGGAGCGGGACGGGGTGCGGGCATGAGGCCGGCGGTGGACGGGATCCGCCCGTCCCGGCTGTGGCCGGGTGACGTGGTGCGCGGCGGTGCGGTGGGGTTGCGTACGCGGCCGCTGCGGGCGGTGCTGTCGGCGCTGGGCATCGCGATCGGGATCGCGGCGATGGTGGCGGTGGTGGGGATCTCGTCGAGTTCGCGGGCGGATCTGGACCGTACGCTCGACTCGCTGGGCACGAACCTGCTGACGGTGTCGCCGGGCCGGACGATGAGCGGCGCGGAGGCGAAGCTGCCGCTGCGGGCGGAGGACATGGTGGCCAGGATCGGCCCGGTGGCGTCGGTGTCGGCGATCGGCGAGGTCGCGGACACCAACGTCTACCGCACGGCCCGGATCCCGGAGGCGGAGACGGGCGGGCTGGCGACGTACGCCGTACGCACCGACCTGCGCGCCACGACGGGGGCGCGGCTGCGCGCCGGCACGTGGCTGAACGCGGCGACCGCACGCCACCCGGCGGTGGTGCTGGGCGCGACGGCCGCGGAGCGGCTGGGCGTGGGACGGGCGGCGCCGGAGGTGCGGGTGCTGGTGGGCGGCGAGTGGTTCACGGTCGTGGGGATCCTGCGGCCGGCCCCGCTGGCGCCGGAGCTGGACGTCGCGGCGCTGGTGGGCTGGCCGGCGGCGCAGGACCGGCTGGGCTTCGACGGGCACGCGACGACGGTCTACACGCGGTCGGCGGACGCGGACGTGGCGGCGGTCCGGTCGGTGCTGGGCGCGACCGCGAACCCGGCGGCGCCGAACGAGGTGGAGGTGTCGCGCCCGTCGGACGCGCTGGCCGCGAAGCGGGCGGCGGGCGAGGCGTTCACGCGGCTGCTGCTGGGGGTGGGCGCGGTGGCGCTGCTGGTGGGCGGCGTGGGGGTGGCGAACACGATGGTCATCTCGGTGCTGGAGCGCCGCACGGAGATCGGCCTGCGCCGCGCCCTGGGCGCCACCCGCGGCCACGTCCGCACCCAGTTCCTGGCGGAGTCGCTGCTGCTGTCGGCCCTGGGCGGCACGGCGGGCGCGCTGCTCGGCGCGGCGGTGACGGCGTCGTACGCGGCGTCGCAGGGCTGGCCGCCGGTGATCCCGCCGTGGACCCTGGCGGGCGGCCTGGCGGCCACCGTGACGGTGGGCGCCCTGGCCGGCCTCTACCCGGCCCTCCACGCCAGCCGCCTCCCCCCGACGACGGCGCTGGCGACGCCGTAGGCAGGGGGCAGGGCAGGGGTCTGCGCCCTGCCCTGCCCGGCCCGGGTCCCGCGCGGGCGCTGCCCGGGCCGCGGGCGGTGGCGCCGGACGGCCTCGGCGAGACGGGGTCCGGTTAGGCTCGCGTCGGCAGTGCGCGGCGGAGAGGGGAGCGGACGTGGGCGGTGCCGCAGGACGGGGCGCGACGCGAGGGCCGTACGACGAGGACTGTCCCAGCCGCGCCGTGCTCAACCATGTGGCCAGCCGCTGGGGAACGCTGATCGTGGGAGCGCTGCGGCCGGGGCCGATGCGGTTCTACGTGCTGCGCGACCAGATCGGCGGCATCAGCGAGAAGATGCTCTCGCAGAACCTGCGGCTGCTCTGCCGGGACGGACTGGTCGCCCGCACGGTCGAGCCCAGCGTGCCGCCCCGGGTGTCCTATCGGCTCACCCCGCTGGGAGAGGAGCTGGCCGAGCACCTGCAGGCACTGATCGACTGGATCACCCTGCGCACGCCGGGCATCGTGGCGGCCCAGGAGCAGTTCGACTCCGCGGCGGGCAAGGGCCCCGCGTCGGCGTGACATGCGTCACGTACGCCGCGCCGCCCTCCGGGTGCCCTGCGGGCTTCCCCCGGCGTTCCGGGCTTACCGAAGGGTACGTCCTTTCTGGAAGTTAGCCCGGTCCCTAGCGTCCTCCCCATGAAGGTTGAAGTCTTCTCCGACCCTGTCTGCCCCTGGTGCCACATCGGGAAGCGGCGGCTGCACGCCGCCCTGCAACGTGTGGCCGAGCCGCCCGACGTCGTGTGGCGCAGCTTCCAGCTCGATCCCCGGTACCCCGGCGACGTGCGGTGGACGCTGCCCGAGGCGCACCTCCGCCGCTACGGCCTGAGCCGGGCCGAGAACGACCGCCGGCTGGCGGCGGTCACCGCGACGGCCGCGCAGGAGGGCCTGGCCTACCGGCTCGACCGGGCCGTCATGGCGAACACCTTCGACGCCCACCGCCTCGTCCACCACGCCGCCGCCCACGGCAGCGCGGCGGAGGTGCTGGAACACCTGATGCGGGCCTACACCGTCGAGGGTCGGTGGATCGGCGACCCCGGGACGCTGGCGGCCATAGCCGCGGACGCGGGACTGCCCGCGCTCGCGCCCGGGGCGTACGCGGCGGAGGTCGAGGCCGACCTGGACCGCGCCCGCCGGCTCGGGGTCACCGCCGTGCCCACGCTGGTCGTCGACGAGGCGTACGCGCTGGCGCTGCCGGACGTCGACAGCCTGGTGCGGACCCTGGAGGAGGCCCGCGCCCGGCACTCCCGCAGCTGATGCGGGACCGGCCGGTCCCGGCGCCGAACCTCGGGGCCGGGCCGGCCGGCGCCGAGGTTCGGCGCCGGCGTGCGGCGCCTGCTTCTCCCCTCGCGCCGGTTCCGCGGCGACCGCCAGGGCGGTGCTACGAGCCCGTACCGCCCGTCGCGCCCCCCGCCCGGCCGTCCGGCGTGGAGTCCAGGACGACCACCTCCGACGCCTCGAAGCCCACCCCCACCCGCTCCCCCACCTCCGGCGCTTCCCGCAGCGCCACGGACGCCTCCAGCTCCGGCCCGCTCTCCGGCCGCAGCACCAGCACCACGTGCTCGCCCCGGAACGTCCGCCCCACCACCTCGCAGCCCAGCCCCGTCCCGGCCGGCGGCCCCACCCGCACCCCCGCCGGCCGGATCAGCAGCGTCCGCTCCCCCGGCACACCGGCGGCGGCCGACACCCCCACCTTCCCCCACGGCGTGTCCGCCACGTCGCCGTGCACCGTGGCCCGCACCACGTTCGCGAACCCGAGGAACCGCGCCACGAACTCGTCCGCGGGCCGCTCCCACACCTCCGCCGGCGTCCCGGTCTGCGCGACGCGCCCCTCGCGCATCACCACCACCCGGTCGGCCAGCGCGAACGCCTCCCCCTGGTCGTGCGTGACCGCCAGCACCGTCGTGCCCAGCCGGCCGAAGAGCTGCCGCAGCTCCACCACCAGCCGTTCGCGCAGCGAGCGGTCCAGCTGCCCGAGCGGCTCGTCCAGCATCAGCAGCTGCGGCGACGGCGCCAGCGCCCGCGCGAGCGCCACCCGCTGCTGCTCCCCGCCGGACAGCGCGGCCACCGCCCGCCGCTCCGCCCCGGGCAGCCCGACGAGCGCCAGCAGCGACGCGACGCGCTCCCGGGCCGCCGCCCGCGAGACCCCGTGCATGCGCAGCCCGAAGGCCACGTTCCCGCCGACGTCGCGGTGCGGGAACAGCTGCTGGTCCTGGAACATCAGGCCGAGCCCCCGCCGGTGCGCCGGCACACCCGCGAGATCCCGCCCGCCGAGCAGCACCCGCCCGGCGGCGACGGGCTGGAGGCCGGCGACGGCCCGCAGCAGCGTGGACTTGCCGCTGCCGCTGGGGCCGAGGACGCTGACGATCTCGTGGTCGGCGACGTCGAGGCGGACCCCGTCGACCGCCGCGCGGTCGCCGTAGCGGACGGTGACGTCGTCGAGTACGAGCATCAGAACTCTCCCGCCTGGTTCTTGCGGACGCGCTCCAGCAGCAGCAGTGCCGCCGCGCACACGGCCATGAGGATGGTGCTCAGCGCCATCGCCTGCCCGTAGTTGGTCTCCCCGGCGCGGCCGAGGAGCCGCGCTACGGCGACGGGCAGGGTGGGCCGGTCGGGCCCGGCGATGAAGACGGTCGCGCCGAACTCGCCGAGGGAGACGGCGAAGGCGAAGCCGGCGGCGACGAGCACGGCCCGCGACACCAGCGGCAGGTCGACCTCCCGCCAGGCGCGCAGCGGGGAGGCGCCGAGGACGGCGGCGGCCTCCCGCAGCCGCTCGTCGACGGCGCGCAGCACGGGGAGCATGGTCCGTACCACGAACGGCACGCCGACCAGCGCCTGGGCGAGGGGCACGAGGATCCAGGAGGACCTGAGGTCGAGCGGCGGGCTGTCGAGGGCGATGAGGAAGCCGAAGCCGACGGTGACGGCGGAGGTGCCGAGCGGCAGCATCAGCAGCGCGTCGAAGCCGCGGACGAGGGGCCCGGCGCGGCGGGTGACGGCGGCTGCGGCGCAGCCGCCGACGACGACGGCGATGACGGTGGCGACGGCGGCGTAGGCGAGGGAGTTGCCGACGGCTTCCAGCGGGGGGACGGCGAAGGTGCCGTCGCTCTCCTGCAGGGCGCGGTAGAAGCCGAGGCCGTGGCCGCCGGGGGTGGCGAAGGACCGTTCGACGAGGACGGCGAGAGGGCTGAGGAGCAGGACGGCGACGACGGTGAGGACCCCGCCGAGGAGGGCGCGTTCGCCGGGGGTGCGGGGGCGGCGGGCGGTGGTCTCGGGGGCGACGAGCCGCAGCGCGGTCTCCTGGCGGCGTACGGTCCAGGCGTGCAGGGCGAGGACGGAGGCGACGGCGGCGAGTTGGACGAGGCTGAGGACGGCGGCGGTGGGCAGGTCGAGGAAGTCCGCGGTCTGGCGGTAGATCTCCACTTCGAGGGTGGCGTAGGAGGGGCCGCCGAGGATCTGGATGACCCCGAAGGAGGTGAACGTGAAGAGGAAGACCATGAGGGCCGCGGCGGCGACGGCGGGGCCGAGCGCGGGCAGGGTGACGTGCCGGAACGCGGCGAGGCGGCCGGCGCCGAGGACGCGGGCGGCCTCTTCCTGGCGGGGGTCGAGCTGGGACCACAGGCCGCCGACGGTCCGTACGACGATGGCGAAGTTGAAGAAGACGTGGGCGAGGAGGATGGCCCAGACGGTGGTGTCGAGGCGTACGCCCCACCAGCCGTCGAGGACGCCGCCCCGGCCGAGGAGGGCGAGGAACGCGGAGCCGACGACGACGGTGGGCATCACGAACGGCACCGTGACCAGGGCGCGCAGCAGGTGTTTGCCGGGGAAGTCGAAGCGGGCGAAGACGTACGCCGCGGGCAGGGCGAGGAGCAGGGTGAGGCCGGTGGAGGCGGCGGCCTGCCAGAGGGTGAACCACAGGACGCCGACGATGTCGGGGTCGCCGAGGACGTCGGGGAGGCGGCCGAGGTGCCAGCGGCCGTTCTCGCGCAGGCCGCGGGCGACGATGGCGCCGACGGGGTAGGCGAAGAAGACCGCGAAGAACGCGGCGGGGACGGCCATGAGCGCGAACCGCCCGGCGGGGCCGCGCACCCCGCCGCGGCGGGCCCCGCCCCCATCACCGGGGCCGGGGCCCGCGGCGCGGGTTACTTCACGACCAGCGAGGTCCACGTCTTGATCCACTGCTCCCGGTTGTCGTCGATGACCGCCGGGTCGAGGGTGTGCGGGTCGGCGATCTCCTCGCCGTAGCGGGTGAACACCTCGGGCAGCTCGGTGTTCTCGCGCGCGGGGTGCACGAACATCTGCAGCGGCATGTCCTGCTGGAACCGCTCGCCGATGAGGAAGTCGATGAGGGCCTTGCCGCCCTCGGTGTTGCCGGCGCCCGACAGCAGGCCGGCGAACTCGATCTGGCGGAAGCAGGTGCCGGTGGCCACGCCGGTGGTGGCTTCCTTCGGCCGGGACTCCATGTCGAGGACGGGCGGGCTGGAGGCGTACGAGACGACGAGCGGCTTGTCGCCCTTGCCGGCGCCGGAGAACCGCTCGTAGTAGGCCTGCTCCCAGCCGTCGACGACCTCGACGCCGTTGTCGTCGAGCCTGCTCCAGTAGTCCTCCCAGCCCTGCTTCCCGTACTCGTCGGCGGTGGCGAGGAGGAAGGCCAGGCCCGGGGAGGATGTGGCGGCGTTCTCGGTGACGAGGAGGTCCTTGTAGCGGGGGTCGGCGAGGTCGTCGAACGTCTGCGGCGGGTCGAGGTTCTCCTTCTCGAAGTACGCGCGGTCGTAGTTGACGCACACGTCGCCGTAGTCGACGGGGGTGACGCGGTGCTCGCCGGCGTCGAGCTGGAGTTCCTCCGGGATGCGGTCGAGGCCCTTCGCCTCGTACGGGGTGAAGATCCCGTTGTCGAGGCCGCGGGAGAGCAGGGTGTTGTCGATGCCGAAGAAGACGTCGCCCTGGGGGTTGTCCTTGGACAGGACGGCCTGGTTGACGGCGGAGCCGGCGTCCTTGCCCCGGAGGATGTCGACCCGGTACCCGGACTGCTTCTCGAACACCTTCAGCACGTCGTCGGAGGCGGCGAAGGAGTCGTGGGTGACGAGGGTGACGCTCTTGTCGTCCGAGCCGGACCCGGAGCCGTCGCCGGAGTCCGAGCCGCAGGCGGCGAGGCCCAGGGCGAGGGACGCGGCCAGTGCGGTGGTGACGATGCGCTTCATCGGCTGCTTTCGTGACGAGCGGGCAGCCCGGGCAGCAGCGGAGTGTCGACCGAACTTCCTACCCAGAATGACCTGGGCGAGGTTCGAGGGTCAGCGGCCTGGACGGTGCCGCACTCTCAGCGCTGCGAGCGCTCCCCTGTCGGTGTGTACACCCTGAACGGTATCAGGCGGGCGTCGAGGTCGCGGACGCCGCGAGCTGCCCGCAGGCCCCCTCGATCTCCTGGCCGCGGGTGTCCCGCACGGTCACGGGCACGCCGTGGGACTGGAGCGCGGCGACGAACGCCCGCTCGTCCTCGGGCCGGGAGGCGGTCCACTTGGAGCCGGGGGTGGGGTTGAGCGGGATGAGGTTGACGTGCGCGCGGCGGCCCTTGAGGAGGCGGCCGAGCAGGTCGGCGCGCCACGCCTGGTCGTTGACGTCCTTGATCAGCGCGTACTCGACGGAGACGCGGCGGCCGGAGCGGGCGGCGTACTCCCAGGCGGCGTCGAGGACCTCGCGGACCTTCCAGCGGGTGTTGACGGGCACGAGGGTGTCGCGCAGTTCGTCGTCGGGGGCGTGCAGGGAGACGGCGAGGCGGCACTTCAGGCCCTCGTCGGCGAGGCGGTGCATGGCGGGCACGAGGCCGACGGTGGAGACGGTGATGCCGCGCTGGGAGAGGCCGAGGCCGTCGGGCTCGGGGTCGGTGAGGCGGCGTACGGCGCCCAGCACGCGGTTGTAGTTCGCCAGCGGCTCGCCCATGCCCATGAAGACGATGTTGGACAGCCGCGCGGGGCCCCCGGGCACGTCGCCGTCGCGCAGGGCGCGCATGCCGTCGACGATCTGGTGGACGATCTCGGCGGTGGACAGGTTGCGGGTGAGCCCGGCCTGGCCGGTGGCGCAGAAGGGGCAGTTCATGCCGCAGCCGGCCTGGGAGGAGATGCACATGGTGACCCGGTCGGGGTAGCGCATGAGCACCGACTCGACCAGCGTGCCGTCGAAGAGCCGCCACAGGGTCTTGCGGGTGGTGTCGCCGTCGCAGCTCAGGTGGCGTACGACGGTCATCAGCTCGGGCAGCAGGCCCTCGGCGAGCCTCGCCCGGGACCCGGCGGGCACGTCGGTCCAGCCGGCGGGGTCGGTGGCGTAGCGCGCGAAGTAGTGCCGGGAGAGCTGCGCGGCGCGGAACGGCTTCTCCCCCAGTTCGGCGACGGCGTCGCGGCGCTCGGCGGGCGTGAGGTCGGCGAGGTGCCGCGGCGGCTTCTTGGCACCACGGGGGACGGCGAAGGTGAGTTCTCCTGGCTTGGGCATGATCTGGCCATTGTCCCAGACGCGGCGGTCAGCCCGCACCCACGAAGATCACCATGAGCAGCCAGACCACCGGCGCCGTGGGCAGCAGGGAGTCGAGGCGGTCCATGATGCCGCCGTGGCCGGGCAGGAGCGTGCCCATGTCCTTGATGCCGAGGTCCCGTTTGATCATCGACTCGGCCAGGTCGCCGAGGGTGGCGCTGGCGGCCGCGGCGGCGCCGAGCAGGAGACCCTGCCACCAGCGGCCGTCGTCGACGAGGAACTCCATGCACAGCGCGCCCGCCGCCATCGCGAAGGCCAGCGCGCCGGCGAGGCCCTCGCGGGTCTTGCCGGGGCTGATCCGCGGGGCGAGCTTGTGGCGGCCGAGCTTGTAGCCGACGGCGTACGCGCCGGTGTCGCTGATCACCGTGAGGATCAGGAACGTCAGCACCCGCCACGGGCCGTCGTCGTCCGCGGCGAGCATCAGCGCGACGAAGGTGGCGAGGAAGGGCACGTAGAACGCGGCGAAGACGCCTGCGGTGACGTCCCGCAGGTAGTTCTCCGCGGGGCCGCCGAGCCGCCACACGGGGACGGCGAGCGCGGTGAGCGCCAGTGCCGCCCCGGCGCCCTCGGCGCCGCGCGCGTACCCGGCGACGACCGTCGCCACGCCGCCGAGCACCAGCGGCACCAGCGGCGTGCGGATTCCGCGGCACTCCGCGAGCCGCGACGTCAGCTCCCACAGCCCGACCGCCACGGCGGCGGCGATGACGCCGACAAACACCGCTTGCACCACGAACAGCGCGGCGAGCACGATGGCGCCGAGGCCGAGCCCGACGCCTATGGCGGCGCCGAGGTCCCGGCCGCCGCGGCGCCGTCCGGGGGCGGCGGGCGGCGGCGTCGCGGAGGAGCCGTCCGGCGCGTCCGGCTCCCCTGGGGGACCGGTGGAGGGTTCGTCGGGGGTGTCGTCGCCTGACACGGTGGGCATGCGCGGAGTCTGCGTCCTTTCGGCCCCGCCGTGCACGGGACCCGCCGGGGCCCGGCTGGAGGAGTCGTTCATCAGACCTCGAGCAGCTCTGCTTCCTTGTGCTTGAGCAGCTCGTCGACCTGGGCCACGTACTTGTGGGTGGTGTCGTCGAGCTCCTTCTCGCCGCGGCGGCCCTCGTCCTCGCCGACCTCGCCGTCCTTGACGGCCTTGTCGATGGTCTCCTTGGCCTTGCGGCGCACGGAGCGGATGGCGATCCGCGCGTCCTCGCCCTTGGCCTTGGCGACCTTGATGAACTCCTTGCGGCGCTCCTCGGTGAGCTGCGGGAAGACCACCCGGATGATGTGGCCGTCGTTGGAGGGGTTGACGCCGAGGTCGGAGTCCCGGATGGCCTGCTCGATGTTGCGCAGGGCGCTCTTGTCGAACGGGGTCACCACCGCCATCCGCGGCTCCGGCACCGAGAACGACGCCAGCTGGTTGATGGGGGTCTGCGTCCCGTAGTAATCCGCCGTGATCTTGTTGAACATCGCCGGATGGGCCCGCCCGGTGCGGATCGCGGCGAAGTCGTCCTTGGCGACCACGACGGCCTTCTCCATCTTCTCCTCGGCTTCGAGGAGGGTCTCTTCGATCACCACTGGCTCCTGGTCTCTTCTGTGAGCGGACCGGGGATGCGCCCCGGCGGCCCGTACCATGCCTGCACGGTGTCCGACCGGCAGGCCGTTGTCCATCCCTCAGACCCGGCTGCCGTGCGCGCTCACGAGCGTACCGATCTTCTCACCCCGCACCGCCCGGGCGATGTTGCCCTCCTTCAGCAGCTCGAAGACGAGGATCGGCAGCTCGTTGTCGCGGCAGAGGGTGACGGCCGTGGCGTCGGCGACCTTGAGGTCGCGGGTGATGACCTCGCCGTATTCGAGGGCGTCGAACTTCACCGCGTCGGGGTTCTTCTTGGGGTCGGCGTCGTAGACGCCGTCGACGCCGTTCTTGCCCATGAGCAGTGCCTCGGCGTGGATCTCCAGGGCGCGCTGCGCGGCCGTGGTGTCCGTCGAGAAGTACGGCATGCCCATGCCGGCGCCGAAGATGACGACGCGGCCCTTCTGCATGTGCCTGATGGCGCGCAGCGGGATGTACGGCTCGGCGACCTGGCCCATGGTGATCGCGGTCTGCACCCGGGAGCCGATGCCCTCCTTCTCCAGGAAGTCCTGCAGGGCGAGGCAGTTCATGACCGTGCCGAGCATGCCCATGTAGTCGGAGCGGGCCCGGTCCATGCCGCGCTGCTGCAGTTCGGCGCCGCGGAAGAAGTTGCCGCCGCCGATCACCACCGCGATCTCGTACCCGTCGCGGACGACGGCGGCCACCTCGCGGGCGATCGCGTGCACGACGTCCGGGTCGACGCCGAGATCACCGCCGCCGGAGAACGCCTCGCCGGACAGCTTCAGCAGGAAGCGCGCGCTGTCCTTCTTCGTGTGGTGGCCGTGGTCCGCCTGCTCGTGGCGGCCGTGGTCCGCGTCGGCGTCCTCGTTCATGAAGTCTCCTCGTGCGCATGCGAAGGAGGCCATCGCCGTGGGGTTCTCATCCACCCATTCCCGGCAATGGCCTCCTCGTCACTTCCGCGGCCCGGCGACGGTCGCCCGCACCGGCCCGCTACAACTGAACCCGACCCTAGCGGGGCCGGCGGCCGTTCGCCGTACACCGTGCACGCCGCGCGCACTCCGCGCGCCGTCCGCCGTGCGGACACGCGCGCCGGGCGGCACGGTGCCCGCGGGCGGCGCCGGTGCTCAGGCGCCGACGCGGATGCGCGCGAACCGGGCCACCTGCACGCCCGCCTCGCCGAGCACCTTCTGCACCGACTTCTTGTTGTCCTTGGCGAACGGCTGCTCCAGCAGCACGTTCTCCTTGAAGAAGCCGTTCACGCGGCCCTCGACGATCTTCGGCAGGGCGGCCTCCGGCTTGCCCTCCTCGCGCGAGGTGGCCTCGGCGACACGGCGCTCGTTCTCCACCGTGTCGGCCGGGACGTCCTCGCGGGACAGCCAGCGCGGCGCGAAGGCGGCGATGTGCTGCGCCACCTCCTTGGCCGTCTGCGGGTCGGCCTTGTCCAGCTCGACGAGCACGCCGACCTGCGGCGGCAGGTCCGGCGAGGTGCGGTGCATGTACGTGCCGACGTAGGCGCCCTCGAAGCGCGCGAAGCGGTCGAGGACGATCTTCTCGCCGAGGGAGGCGTTGGCCTCGTCCACGTAGACCTGGACGGTCCTGCCGTCGATCTCGGAGGCGAGCAGCGCCTCCAGATCGGCCGGCCTGGTGGCGGCGACGTGCTCGGCGAGGGCGTTGGCGACGGCGAGGAACTTGTCGCCCTTGGCGACGAAGTCGGTCTCGCACTTCAGCTCCAGCAGGACGCCGGAGGTGTTGTCGTCGGCGATCAGGGAGACGACGGCGCCGTTCTCGGCGGAGCGGCTCTCACGCTTGGCGACGCCCTTCTGGCCCTTGACGCGGAGCAGCTCCACGGCCTTGTCGACGTCGCCCTCGGCCTCTTCCAGCGCCTTCTTGCAGTCCATCATGCCGGCGCCGGTGAGCTCCCGGAGCTTCTTGACGTCGGCGGCGGTGAAGTTCGCCATGATTCGGTGGTTTTCTCTTCTCGACGGGGGACTGGGTTCGGGCGGATCAGGCCTGGGGGGCGTCGCCGGACGGCTCCGCGCCGCCGGCGGCGTCGGCGGTCCCGGCGGCCTCTGCAGCCTCGGCGGCCTCCGGGGCCGGCTCGGCGGCCGGGGCGGTGCCCTCGTCGGCCTGCTCGGCGGCGGCGACCTCGGCGGTCTCGGCGGAGGTCTGCACCTCGGCCTCGGCGGCGTTCTCGTCCTTCTTCTCGACCGCGGCGTCCTTCTCCGCCTTCGCCGCCTTCTCGCCGGCGAGCAGGTCGCGCTCCCACTCGGCGAGCGGCTCGGCGTCGGACTTGACGGCCTTCTCGTCGCCGGCGGCGGCACCGGAGCGGGCGATCAGGCCCTCGGCGACGGCGTCGGCGATCACGCGGGTCAGCAGGGTGACGGAGCGGATCGCGTCGTCGTTGCCCGGGATCTTGTAGTCGACCTCGTCGGGGTCGCAGTTGGTGTCGAGGATCGCGACGACCGGGATGCGCAGCTTGCGCGCCTCGCCGACGGCGATGTGCTCCTTCTTCGTGTCCACGATCCAGACGGCGCTGGGCACCTTCTGCATGTCGCGGATGCCGCCGAGGGTCTTCTCCAGCTTGGCCTTCTCGCGGGAGAGGACGAGCAGCTCCTTCTTGGTCAGGCCGGAGGCGGCCACGTCCTCGAAGTCGATGGCCTCCAGCTCCTTGAGGCGCTGCAGCCGCTTGTGGACCGTGGAGAAGTTGGTGAGCATGCCGCCCAGCCAGCGCTGGTTCACGTACGGCATGCCGACCCGGGTGGCCTGCTCGGCGATGGCCTCCTGGGCCTGCTTCTTCGTGCCCACGAACATGATGGTGCCGCCGTGCGCGACGGTCTCCTTCACGAACTCGTAGGCGCGGTCGATGTACGACAGCGACTGCAGGAGGTCGATGATGTAGATGCCGTTGCGCTCGGTGAAGATGAAGCGCTTCATCTTCGGGTTCCAACGGCGGGTCTGGTGCCCGAAGTGGACGCCGCTCTCCAGCAGCTCCCGCATCGTGACGACGGCCATGGCCGTACTCCTCGTGTGTCTCGGTTGTGCGGCGGCCGGTCGGCCGCCGCTCCTGACGCCCCTGCGCGTCGCGCCTCCGGCGGGGAGCCGGGGGACCGAGTGACGCGGCCACCTTCAGGCAGGTGGCGGGGCGTGCGAAGTCGACCCGGTGAGCCGGGTCGCCACCAGAAGTGTACGGGACGGCGTCACCCGCCCGCGCCACGGAGCCCGCCCGCGGCCCGGCCGCATGGGGCCCGCGGGGCCCGCGGGGCGCGCCGCGGGGTCCGGGACGCCGGTTGTCCACAACCGGCCGGTACTCCACAGATCCCGCCCGCCCTCCCCACACCCCCCGCACCCCCCGCCAGGCTCTCCCCATGAACGGACGACGCCACCCCCGCCCGGCCGGCGCACGCCACGGAGCAGCCCCCGCCCCGGCGCGTACGGGGACACCGGCGCGGACGGGGGCCGCACCGGGCCGGGCGGGGGTCCCTCCGGGGTGGGCGGGGGCCCCGCCGGGGCGGGTGCCGCGGTGGCTGCTCGCCGCCGGCCTCGCCACCGCCCTGGCGACGGCCGCGTGGCACACGCCCCCGTTCACGACGACCGGCACACAGGCGGTGGCGCAGGCGGGTGGGGAGGGGGCGGGGGCGGGGCGGGGGGAACGGGAGCACCGGGCGGCCGCGGCGCCGGAAGGCCGGCCGCCGGGTCCCGCGGCTCCGGCGGTGACACGGCCGCCGGGGCCGCCGGCGGCGGGCGGGGCGCCGGGCGGTGCGGCGGGGAGCGGGGGCGCCAGGGGAGGGGACGCGGCGTGGCCGGTGGCCGGAGGTGCGCGGGGGCGGCCGGTGGTGGAGCGGGGTTTCGACCCGCCGCGTTCGCCGTACGGGCCGGGGCACCGCGGGGTCGACCTGCGCGCCGCGGCGGGCCAGCCGGTGCGGGCGGCGGCCGCGGGCCGGGTGTCCTTCGCCGGCGGGGTGGCGGGGCGCGGGGTGGTGGCCGTCGACCATCCGGGGACGGGCCGTCCGCCGCTGCGGACGACGTACGAGCCGGTGCTGCCCGCGGTGCGGAAGGGGGCGCGGGTCGGGGCCGGGCAGATCGTGGGGCATCTGCAGGGCGGCTCGTACCACTGCGCGGCGCCCTGTCTCCACTGGGGACTGCGCCGCGGCCCGCATTATCTGGACCCGCTGTCGCTGCTGCCGCCCCGGCTGCTCACGGGCGGCCGTCACCGGCTGTTGCCGGTGTTCGGCCGGCCGCCGCCGGGCGGCTCCTGACGGGACGCGGCTCGCGACGCGGCGGGGCGCCGGGCGCGCGGGTCAGCGGGCGGCGCCGTGGAGAGCGACGGCGACGGCCGTGTCGGCGACGGTGTCCGGGGGGTCGGCGCCGAGTTCGGTACGGCGCACGGCCGCGTCGACGACGCCCTGCAGCAGGGTGGCGGCCAGGCGGGGCTCGTCGTGGCCGAGGGCCGTCAGGGCCTCGACGACCATCGTGATCAGCCCGCCGTGGGCGGCGCGGATCTTCTCGCGGGCGTCGGCGTCCAGTTCACCCGCGGAGATCGCGACGACGGCCCGGTGGCGGCGGTCGCCGACGAGCGCGAGCTGCGCTCGCACATATGCCTCGACCTTCGCCTCGGGCGTGTCGGCACGGTCCATGGCCGCCTCCACGTCCGCCGCCCAGCGCGGGAAGTCGACGGCGCACAGCTCCTCGACCACGGCGGCCCGGCTGCGGAAGTACTCGTACACCGACGAGCGCGCGAGGCCGGTGCGCTCGGCGAGCGCGGCGAAGGTCAGCGCTTCGGTGCCGCCTTCGCCGAGGAGTTCGCGCGCGGCGTCGAGCAGCGCGCGGTGCTGCATGGTCCGGTGCTCGGCCACGGAGGCCGCTCGAATCTTCGGCACGGTCCAACTTTAGACCGCGACCGCGGTTCAGCCGCCGGAGTCGGCCAGCTTGGCGCGCAGTTGCAGGACCGACTTGGTGTGGATCTGGCTCACCCTGCTCTCGGTGACGCCGAGTACCTGGCCGATCTCGGCGAGTGTGAGGCCCTCGTAGTAGTAGAGGGTGACCACCGTCTTCTCCCGGTCGGGGAGGGTGTTCACGGCCCGCGCGAGCAGCCTGCGCAGTTCGCGGTCCTCGGCGACCTCGACCGGGTTGTCGGCGGCGGTGTCCTCCAGGGTGTCCATGAGGCTGAGGCGGTCGCCGTTGTCGGAGCTGACGTGCAGCAGCTCTTCGAGGGCGACGACGTTGGCGAGCGAAAGCTGGCTGAAAACGCCGTGCAGGTCCTCCAGCCGGATGCCCATCTCCGCGGCCACCTCGGCTTCCGAGGGGGTGCGGCGGAGGGCGGCTTCGAGGGTGGCGTAGGCGCGTTCGACGGCCCGGGCCTTCTGCCGTACGGACCGCGGGATCCAGTCCAGCGCCCGCAGTTCGTCGATCATCGCGCCGCGGATGCGGGTGATGGCGTACGTCTCGAACTTGATGGCGCGCTCGGGGTCGAACTTCTCGATGGCGTCGATGAGTCCGAAGACTCCGGAGGAGACGAAGTCGGCCTGCTCCACGTTGGGCGGCAGACCCACGCTGACGCGCCCGGCAACGTACTTCACGAGGGGGGAGTAGTGCAGGATCAGCTGCTCGCGCAGCCGGCCGTCACGCGTCTCCTTGTACGACCGCCACAGCTCGTCCACCGACGAGGGTGCTGTGCGTGGTGCGGCACGGTCGGACCCGGAGATGTGCTGGGGCATGCGTCGTCGCCTTGAACCGTTCTGGTGGGGGACGGGGTTCGGGTGGACTGGGGGGAAGCGGGGGGTGGGGGGTTGGGGAGTGAGGGAACGTTCCGCGAGCGTAGCGTGACCGTACGGTCGCATTCTGCGACTGGCGGCTCTTCATGAGTACGCAGATGCGTTCCGCGCACCGCACCCGCGGGTTATCGGGAGGTCACGGCGGGGGGACGGCCGCTGCGGCACGGGGTGGGGGTCGGTTTGCATCTCCCCCACCCTTTCACCCGAACGCCCCAGGTCAAGGAACGGCTCGTCACCTGATGGGGTGCTCGGTGGCGGGCCGCGCCAGGCGCCAGCCGGTGCCGTCGCGGGCGACGAAGCCGAGGGACTGCAGCTCATGAAGCCTGCCCAAGGCTTCGTCGCGCTCCGTACCCGCCTCGCGTGCGATCTGCTCGGGCCGGGCGGTGCCCCGTCCGGGGACGGCTTCGAGCACGCGTGCGGTGGCGGCCGGGAGCAGATCGCGTGGTACGACCGGGCCGCGGCGGGCCGGGGCGAGGTCGGCGCCGATGCGGCCGACCAGTTCGACGACCTCGGCGGCCTCGGTGACCAGTTCCGCCTCGCCGCGCAGCAGTTCGTGCACGCCGGCCGAGAGGCCCGACGTGACCGGGCCGGGGACGCCTATCGTCGCGCGGCCCAGGCGCTGCGCCCAGCGGGCGGTGACGAGCGAGCCGCTGCGGCGCTCGGCTTCCACGACGACGGTGCCGCGGGTGAGGGCGGCCATCACGCGGTTGCGCAGGAGGAACCGCGACCGGGTGGGGTGGTCGCCGGGGGCGAGTTCGGCGACGATCAGCCCCTGCTCGGCGACGCGGCCGAGGAGTTCGGTGTGGCCCGGCGGGTAGACGCGGTCGACGCCGCAGGCCAGGACGGCGACGGTGGCTCCGGTGGCGGCGAGCGCGCCGCGGTGTGCGGCGGCGTCGATGCCGTAGGCGGAGCCGGAGACGACGACCCAGCCGGCGTGGGCGAGGCCGGCGGCGAGCGTACCGGCGACGTGGGCGCCGTACTCGGTGCAGGCGCGGGCTCCGACGACGGCCACGGACTGCAGCGCCCACAGCCGCAGGTCGACGCGGCCGCGGACCCAGAGGCCGAGGGGGCGCGCGGCGGCGAGGTCGTCGAGCTGCCGGGGCCACTCGGCGTCGCCGGGGCAGACGAAGCGGGCTCCGGCCGCCGCGGCGGCGGCGAGGTCCTGCCGGGCGTCGGGCCCGCCGAGCCGCCGCCGGTAGCGGGCGAGCCGGGCTTCGGTCGCCGGTGTGGGCGGCGGGGCGTCGCCGGTGATCCAGCGCAGCAGCGCGACGGCTCCGTGGGTGCGCAGCCACCGCCCGGCGATCTCGTCCCCGGGCTCCACAAGCCGCGTCAGGGCCACCCGGGCCAGCCGCTCGTCCGCGTCGTCGCCGGCCGGGGCGACGGGCCGCGGCCGCGGTACGGAGGCGGGCCCGCCGGAGACCGGCGGTCGGCGGTCGGCACCGGGCGCCGCCGGGACCGGCCCGGCGTCCGGGGCGGGCTCCGGGTCCCGGTCCGGGACCGGCTCCGCGGCCGGCCCGGCGCCGGGCTCCGCGACGGGACCGCTGACCGGCGCGGCGCCCGGGCCCACAGCCGGGTCCGCGGCCGGAGCCACGGCCCGGTCCGGGACCGGCCCGGCGTTCCGGCCCGTGACCGCGTCGCTCCGCCGCTTCCACGCCGGCTTCCGGTGCGTGTTCATTCCACGGCCTCCCTCGCTGCCGGGCTGCGGGTGCCGCGGGGCACGCCCGTGCGGAGTTCCAGGGCGGCGGCGATGTCGTCCGCGCCGGGTCGGTCGTGGCCTGCGAGGTCGGCGACGGTCCAGGCGACGCGGAGGACGCGGTCGAGGCCGCGGGCGGTGAGCAGGCCGCGTTCCAGGTCGCGTTCGGCGGGGGCGAGGACGCCGGGTGCGGGGTGCCAGCGGCGGCGCAGCTCGTGGCCGGGGACCTCGCCGTTGGTGCGCCAGGCGGTGCCGGCGTAGCGGGCGGCGGCGCGGTCGCGGGCGGCCCGGACCCGGGCGGCCGCGTCGGCGGTGGGTTCGGCGCGTTCGCCGACGGCCGACAGCTCCGCGCGGCTGACGGCGTCGACGGCGACGCGGAGGTCGACGCGGTCGAGGAGCGGGCCGGTGAGCCTGCCCTGGTAGCGCCGGATGACCGTGGGCGCGCACTCGCAGCCGCCCTCCTGGCGGGCGAAGCGGCCGCAGGGGCAGGGGTTGGCGGCGAGGACCATGAGGAAGCGGGCCGGGAACTGCACGACGCCCGCGCTCCGGGCCACCACGACGTGCCCGGATTCCAGCGGCTGTCTGAGGGCGTCGAGGATCCGTCCGCTGAATTCCGGCGCCTCGTCCAGAAAGAGCACTCCGCGGTGCGCCAGGGAGACCGCCCCGGGCTTCGGCAGGGCGTTGCCGCCGCCGATGAGGGCGGGCAGGGTCGCGGAGTGGTGCGGGGCGGCGTAGGGGGCTTCGCCGACGAGCGGCTGGCCGGCGGGCAGGGTGCCGGCCACCGAGTGGATCGCGGTCACTTCGAGCGACTCGGTCTCCGTCAGGGGCGGCAGCAGCCCGGGGAGCCGTTCCGCCAGCATCGTCTTGCCCGCTCCCGGCGGGCCTTTGAGGTAGAGGTGGTGGCCGCCGGCGGCGGCCACTTCGAGGGCGTAGCGGGCCTGGTGCTGTCCGGCGACGTCGGTGAGGTCGGGCCGGTACGCGCCGGGGCCGACGGCCGCCGGGGTGCACCAGCCGGCTCCGGGCACGGCGACACGGGCCGAGGGGGGCGCGGCGGCGGCGTCGGGGTCGGCGGGTTCCTCCGGGGGCTGTTCGTCGTTGAGGACGGCGATGAGCTGCCGCAGGCTGCGTACGCCGAGGACGGAGACGTCGGGCACGAGGGTGGCCTCGCCCGCGGCGGCTTCGGGGACGACGACCTGGCGGCAGCCGGCGTCGGCGGCGGCGAGCACGGCGGGCAGCACGCCGGGCACGGGCCGGACGCGGCCGTCGAGGCTCAGCTCGCCGACCATGACGAGCCCGGTGAGGGCGTCGGGCGCGATGCGCCCGGCGGCGCCGAGGGTCGCGCAGGCGATGCCGAGGTCGAAGCCGCTGCCGGACTTGGGTACGGCGGCGGGGCTGAGGCCGACGGTGAGCTTTTTCTGCGGCCAGTCGACGCCGGAGTTGACCACGGCGGCGCGCACCCGGTCGCGGCTTTCGGTCAGGCTCTTGTCCGGGAGTCCGACCAGCGTGAACGTGGCGACGCCGGGCTCCAGGTCGGCCTGGACCTCGACGACGACGCCCTCCACGCCGACGAGGGCGACCGAGCAGGTGCGGGCGAACCCCATCAGGCGGCCCCCCGCACGTGCTCGACGACGGGGGCGCCGCGCTCCGGCAGCACGACGCCGACGACGTCGATCCGCACGCCGCCCGGCGGGGCGCCGCCGTGCCGCAGCACCCACGCCTCGGCGAGCCGGCGCAGCCGGTCGGCCTTGGCCGGCGGCACGCCGGCCATCGGGTGCGCCCAGCCGCCTTCCCGTCTGGTCTTGACCTCGCAGACGACGAGGGCTTCGCCGTCGAGCGCGACGATGTCGATCTCGCCGTCGCCGCACCGCCAGTTCCGCGCCAGGACGGTCATTCCCGCCTCGGCGAGGCGTCGCTCCGCGATCCGTTCCCCGTACTGTCCGAGCGCCTGCCGCTGCTTCGGCATCCGGCACCACCTCCCGCGTCCGACTGTGCCGGGCCGCGGGCAGACATGTGGATCTTGGTGGACAACCGACGGGTTGTGGACAACTCCCTCACCCGTCGGGGTGAGGCACCGGGGGCTCAGCCGAGGTCGTCGGAGGGAAGCTCCAGGTCGGACTTGCTCAGCTCCTCGATGTTCACATCCTTGAACGTGAGCACCCGCACCTGCTTGACGAAGCGGGCCGGCCGGTACATGTCCCAGACCCAGGCGTCCGCCATGGACACCTCGAAGAAGACCTCGCCCTGAACCGAGTGGACCTGCATCTCGTAGTCGTTGGTGAGGTAGAAACGTCGCTCGGTCTCGATCACGTATTTGAACAAACCGACGACGTCGCGGTACTCCCGGTAGAGCTTCAGCTCCATCTCGGTCTCGTACTTCTCGAGGTCCTCGGCGCTCATGGCACGTTCCCCTTCCGCCTGTGCGTGACCCCATTGTGCGTCCCCCGGGCGCGACGGGCCCGGGCATGGCCGGAAACCGGCCCGTAGGCCGCGCCGCCCAGGATCAGCGCCGCCCCGGTGACGACCGCGAGCAGCAGCAGCCGCAGCGGCCCGGGCTCGGAGACCCCGCCGGGGAGCGCCGCGAAGCCGTCCGGGCGCTCCAGCATGCCCGCGCTGCCGAACGGCCATGCCGTCGCGTCGACCCGGCCCTCGACGGCGTCGCGGGGTATGGCGCCGCCGCCGGACTCGGCGAGGTGGTTGCGGGAGTCGACGGAGTCGCCGCGGTGGTCGCCGAGCAGGAAGATCTTCCCCTCCGGCACGGTCGTCGCGGGGAAGTCGCCCTGCGCCGCGCGCTCACTGTCCGTGACGTACGGCTCGGCCACCGGCGTGCCGTCGACCGTCAGCCGTCCCTGTCCGTCGCAGCAGCCGACCGTGTCCCCGCCGACCGCGACCACCCGCTTGATCATGGGCAGGTCGCCCCACGCCGCGTCCTCGAAGACCACGACGTCGCCGCGGCGCACCTCGTCGCCCGAGATCCGCTCGGCCAGCACCCGGTCGCCGGAGGCGACGGTGGGCGCCATCGACGGGGTCGGCACGGTGTACGGCCGGTACACCACCGCGCCCCAGGCGAAGCCGCCGAGGAACAGCACGCAGCCGAGGGCCACGGCCAGACCCGACAGCACGCTCCCCAGGCGACCGGCTCCGCTGCTGCTCATGGCCGCACACTACCCAGAGGTACGGCGGCCAGTCAGCCCGCTCGGCGAACCGCCCCGGCCAGCGACGCCCGCGACCGCGGCGGGAGCGGCCCGCGCCCGTGAAAGCCCAGGCCGGGACGGTCGCGTACGCCGGGAGGGGCTCCGGCGCCCCGCGGCACTGTCACCCGGACGGCCCCGTAGCCCCGGCCCGTACGCCCCGCAGCGCCGGCCCCGGACACGTGGGCGGCCCTCCCGGAGCCCTCCGACGGCCTCTGAGCCCCCCGGAAGGGCCCTGGAGCCTCCGGGGCCCGTCTCAGCCGTTCAGGTCCGCCTTGCGGATCAGCCGGCGCCGCCGCCACAGCACCAGGGGCACCGCCCCCGCCAGCCCCAGCGCGGCCGGCGCCGCGCCGCCGGCGGCGGCGTTCAGCCCGGGCTGGTCGAAGGTGCCCGGCACCGGCAGCGTCCCCCAGCGGTCGATCGGCCAGGCGCGGGCGATGGCCCGCCCGACGACCAGGTCCTCGTCGACGAAGCCCTTGTCCGGCGACTTCTCGTGGTACCGGGAGTCGAGCGAGTCCTGCCGGTGGTCGCCCATCACCCACAGCTTGCCCTCGGGGACCTTCACCGGCCCGAAGTCGTTGTCCTCGCAGGGAGTGTTCCCGGGGAAGATGTACGACGTCTCATCGAGCGCCTTGCCGTTGACCTTCACGGGGCCGGCGCCCTTGCACTCCACGGTGTCCCCGCCGACCGCGATGACGCGCTTGATGAGGTCCTGCTCCTCCGCCGAGGGCATCAGGCCGATGAAGCTCAGGCCCTTCTGGATGCCTTCGAGCACGGGCCCGGAGTCCGACTGCGGCGCCTCGTTCAGCCAGCCGCCCGGGTCGTGGAAGACGACGACCTCCCCGCGCTCCGGCTCGGCGCCGAACCACGGCGTGAGCTTGTCCACCAGCACCCGGTCGCCGACCTGCAGGGTGTTCTGCATGGAGTTGGAGGGGATGGAGAACGCCTGGACCAAAAAGGTCTTGATGATCAGCGCGAGCACCAGCGCGACGAGGATGAGGATCGGCAGCTCCTTCCAGAAGGAGCGCTGCTTCTTCCCGCGGGCGCCGGCCGCGCCGGCGCCGTCCGCGCCGCCACCGCCGCCCGACCCGTCCGTACCCTCGGCGCCTCCCCCGGCGCCGCCTCCGCCGTCGCTCATCGAGCCCGCTTCCGCCGCCGCAGGGCCGCCGGGAGGACCGGCCGCGGTATACGGCGGGAGGTCGGGCCTGGCGGGGGAGGCGGGCCGGGCGTCGTCCCCGGGGGCGTCCGCCGGGCCGTCGGCCGGAGGCTGCCCCTCAGGGCCGCCGGGAGGGCCGTCGGCCGGCTGCTGCGCACGTTCCTGACCGGGCCTGTCTTCGGGGCCCTCGTGACCGGACCGGGCGCTGACTGCCACGTCCCCCACATCCACTCCTCACCTTGCCGCCGCCTGCCCCGGGTCAGGTGCAGGCCCACCACTCCCATAACGAGCGAGAGTTCCGCAGGAGTCGGGAGGGGATCCATTCGGCCCACTTCTTTCGAGGACACCTTATTCGCCCGCTCGCCGGATTCCGGAACCGAGGCGTAGGTATCCGGTGAGTCGAACTTGTCCCAGTGGCCGAGCGGCCAGGCGATGACCATGGCCCTGCCGACCACGTCCTCCTCCGCGATCGTGCCGTGGTGCGGGCCGTCGAGGTGGTAGCGCGAGTCCGCGGAGTTGGAGCGGTGGTCGCCCATGACGAAGATCCGGCCGTCCGGCACGGTGACGTCGAAGGTGCGCTGCGACGGCTTGTCGCCCGGGTGCAGGTACGGCTCCACCAGCGGCTTTCCGTTGACCGTGACCCGACCCGTGTCGTCGCAGCAGGCCACCCGGTCGCCACCGACCGCCACGGCCCGCTTGATGAGGTCCTGCTCGTGCTCCGAGGGCAGCAGCCCGATGAACGTCAGCACGTCCTTGGCCTGCGCGACGCCCACCGGGTCGTCGAGCCGGTCCTCCTCCTGGTTGCTGAGCCAGCCGCCCGGGTCCTTGAAGACGACGATGTCGCCGCGCTCGGGCTTCGCGCCGAACCAGGGCGTGAGCTTGTCGACGACGACGCGGTCGCCGATCCGGATCGTCTGCTCCATCGATCCGGAGGGGATGACGAACGCCTGCAGCAGGAAGGTCTTGACGCCCAGCGCTATCAGCATGGCCGCGCCGATGATGAGCGGGATCTCCTTTATCCGCGAGCGCGTTCTGCGCCGCTTCGCCCGCTTGGCCGCCTTGCGGCGCTCCGCCCTGCCGCCGATCCTCGGCCCCGGCTCGCCGCCGGGCGCGTACGGATCGCGCGGTCCCGACCCGCCGCCGGAGACGTATGGATCGCGCGGTCCGCGCCCGCCGCCCGGCGCGTACGGCTCACGGGGCTCCCGCGGCACACGGCCGTCGCCGTGCCCGCCGCCCGCACCGCGCCCGTCGTCCGGGCCGCCGCCCGCGTACCGCGCGTGGCTACCCCCCATACGCCGGCCGCCCCAGTGAACCGACCCGGTCCGGCGGCCACCCCCGCCACTCCGCCCTGCCGATGACCTTGTCCACCGACACCGTGCCGCCGCCCGGCGACCCGAGGTGGTCGCGGGAGTCGCGGGAGTCGCTGCGGTGGTCGCCCATGACCCACAGCCGGCCCGGCGGCACGATGACGTCGAACTCGACCAGCGACGGGGCATCGCCCGGATACAGGTAATCCCGCTCGTCGAGCGGCTTTCCGTTCACCGTCAACCTCCCCCGTGCGTCGCAGCAGACCACCCGGTCACCACCGACACCGATGACGCGTTTCACGTAGTCGGTGCCGTCGGACTCGGCAAGGCCGGTGGCCGCTCCGGCCTTGCGCAGCAGGCCCGACACCGGCCCCCCGCCGCCGCCGGCGGCGGCGAAGGTTCCGGTGCCGTCGAAGACGACAACGTCTCCGCGCTTCGGTTCGTCCCCGAACGCGTAAGCGAGCTTGTTGACCAATACCCGGTCACCGGGCTGGAGAACCGGTTCCATCGAACCGCTCGGCACGAGGAACGGCTGGACGACGAAGGCACTGACGAGCAGCCCGACGACGGTACAGGCGGCCGCGAGGGCGACGGCCCAGCGCAGCGGGCGCAGAAACGAGGAGCGCGACGGCTCCTCCCGCCCGGACTCCGGGGAAGAGGGGCCGTCGCGCTCCTCGGGCCGCAGCTCAGTGTCCATCGCAGCGAAGCCTAATATGGCGGTTCGCCCGCGTGGACAGGGCGCATCAGCGCTCGCGCTTCTCCTTGATCTTCGCGGCCTTGCCGCGGAGGTCGCGCAGGTAGTACAGCTTGGCGCGGCGGACCTGGCCGCGGGTCACCAGCTCGATCTTCTCGACGACCGGGGTGTGCACCGGGAAGGTGCGCTCGACGCCGACGCCGAAGCTCACCTTGCGGACGGTGAAGGACTCGCGGACCCCGGCGCCCTGCCGGCGGATGACGACACCCTTGAACTGCTGGACACGGGAGCGGCTGCCCTCGATGACGCGCACGTGGACGTTGACCGTGTCGCCGGGCCGGAAGGCCGGGATGTCGTCGCGCAGGGAGGCTGCGTCGACGCTTTCGAGAAGGTTCATGACCGTCTGCTTTCTTCGCCGATGCCACAGGTCATCGACAAGAGTCCGAAGTGGGACAGAGGATGCTGCAGCGTCGTACGGGCGTCGTGTCCCCCTGTGGCAGGGGCGCCGCGTCGGACGGCAGTCAGCAGCCGCCTATTCTTCCACGTCGTCGGCCGTACGCCAAAATCGTCCGTCGCTCCCCTCGGTCCAGCCGAGTTCGGCGAGGAGCGCCCGGTCGGCCTTGTCGTACGCCCCGGGCCCGGCCCGTTCGATCAGGTCGGGGCGGATCTCGGCGGTGCGGCGCAGCGCCTGGTCGCGGCGCCAGCGGGCGATGCGGCCGTGGTCGCCGCTGAGCAGCACGTCGGGTACGGGCCGGCCGCGCCACTCGGGGGGCTTGGTGTAGACGGGGCCTTCGAGGAGGTCGGCCATGGCGCCGGGGGCGAAGGAGTCGTCCTGGTGGGAGGCGGCGTTGCCGAGGACGCCGGGCAGGAGGCGCACGACGGCCTCGGCGATGACGAGCACGGGCGCCTCGCCGCCGGCGAGGACGTAGTCGCCGATGGACACCTCGTGCAGACGGTAGCGGCCGGCGTACTCCTCGATCAGCCGGCGGTCGATGCCCTCGTACCGGGCGGGGGCGAAGACCAGCCAGGGCTCGGCGGCCAGCGCCTCGGCCAGCTCCTGGGTGAAGGGCCGGCCGCTGGGGGTGGGGACGACGAGCACGGGGTCGCCGGGTCCGGAGCCGGCGACGGCGTCCAGGGCCGCGCCCCACGGCCCGGCCTTCATGACCATGCCGGGGCCGCCGCCGTACGGGGTGTCGTCCACGGTGCTGTGCCGGTCGACGGCCCACCGGCGCAGGTCGTGGACGCGCACGTCGAGGTGGCCGCGTTCGATGGCCTTGCCGAGGAGCGAGAGCTTCAGCGGCTCCAGATACGCGGGGAAGATCGAGACGACGTCGATCCTCACGCGGCGCCCTCTCCCCCGCCGCGGCCCTCGTCGCCGGCGGCCTCGTCCAGCAACCCGGGCGGCGGCTCGACGACGACGCGCTGCGCGTCGAGGTCGACCTCGGGCACGATCTCGGCGACGAACGGGATCAGCGCCTCGCCGCCGTCCGTGCGGGCCACGACCAGCAGGTCCTGGTACGGCAGGTGCGCCACCTGCGCGACGCGCCCCACGGGGGTGCCGTCGCGCAGCACGACGTCGAGGTCGGCGAGCTGGTGGTCGTAGAACTCCTCGGGGTCCTCCGGGGCCTCCGCGGGGTCCACGTCGGCGACGAGGAGGGTGTTGCGCAGGGCCTCGGCGGCGGTGCGGTCGGCGACGCCCTCGAAGCGCAGCAGCAGCCGGCCGCTGTGCACCCGCCCGGCGGCGACGGTCAGCGGCCCGGCGGACGCCGGGTCGGTGGCCAGGACGGCGCCGGGGCCGAGCCGCCGCTCGGGCTCGTCGGTGCGTACCTCGACGGTGACCTCGCCCTTGATCCCGTGGGCGCGGCCGATCCGCGCGACTACCAGCTGCACGGGTGCCTTCCTCTTCGTACGACGTGTGCCGCCGCGGGTTCGTACGACGTGGCCGCCGCGGGCGTACGGCCGCGGATCCGCGTACGGCGACGGGCCGGGGCGCCTGCCGGCCTCCCCGGCCCGTGCCGGTGACGACTGTCCCCCTGCGCCGCGCGGCGGCGGTTCAGCGGACCTGGTCCACGTCGACGAGGTCGACGCGGATGCCGCGGCCGCCGAGCGCGCCGACGATGGTGCGCAGGGAGCGGGCCGTGCGGCCGTTGCGGCCGATGACCTTGCCGAGGTCCTCGGGGTGCACCCGGACCTCCAGCACCCGCCCGCGGCGCAGGTTGCGCGCGCTGACCTCGACCTCGTCGGGGTTGTCGACGATGCCCTTCACCAGGTGCTCAAGGGCTTCTTCGAGCATCGTCAGGCCCCGGCGGCCTCGGCCGGGGCCTCGGCGGGCTCGGCGTCGGCCTTCTTCTCGGCCTTGTCAGCCTTGTCGGTCTTGTCGGTCTTGTCAGCCTTGTCGGCCTTTCCGCCCTTGTCGGCCTTCTTCGCCTTGGGGGTCACCGCGTTGCCCTTGGGCTCGTCGGCGGCGTCCTTGGCGGCGGCCTCGAAGAGTGCCCGCTTGTCGGCCTTCGGCTCCGGGACCTTCATCGGCTCGGGGGCCGGCAGGCCCTTGAACTTCTGCCAGTCGCCGGTGACCTTGAGGATGGCGAGCACCGGCTCGGTCGGCTGCGCGCCGACGCCCAGCCAGTACTGCGCCCGCTCCGAGTCGACCTCGATGCGCGAGGGGTTCTGGACCGGGTGGTACAGCCCGATCTCCTCGATGGCCCGGCCGTCACGGCGGGTGCGCGAGTCGGCGACGACGATGCGGTAGTGCGGCGACCGGATCTTGCCCAGCCGCTTCAGCTTGATCTTGACTGCCACGGGAGTGGTGTCTCCTGGAGTTGACGTGATTGGGCGCGCGGGGGTGCTGCGTGGGGTTGCAGTGCCCTGGCGCCCGATGGACGCGCCAGCCGGAGGAGAGAGGGGTCCTGTGCGGCTGTCGAGTTCAGCTCACCATTGTGCCACACGGCACCGACGCCCCCGCCCCCGCGATCCGGTGGGCGGTCCGCCGGCGCGCGTGCGGGCACGCCGGTATCGGATCAGGTGGGGGCGGTGACGAGGGCTGCGGTGACCGGGGGTCCGGCGCCCGGGGGTAAGGCCCGGGGAGACCGGGGCCCGGGAGGTCAGGCCGCCGCGACGGGTTCCGGGATGCGGAACGGCTTGCCGCAGCCGCCGCACACGATCGGGGCCTGGGCCAGGACCGACGGCACGACGCGGACGTTCCGTCCGCAGTCGCACACGGCCTTCACCCGCACGCCGCCGCCCGACGACCCGTGCCGGGCCGCGGGACCGCGGAAGCTGCGCGGGCTGTCGGCGGCGGTGGCCGCGTCGTGCGCCCGCAGCGCCTTGCGGAGGCGCTCGCCGGCCGCGCGGTAGCGCTTCTTGGCGGCCGGGGTGAGGGTGACCAGGGAAAACCCGCTGCTGGGGTGGGGCTCGTCGGGGTGGTCGAGACCCAGCTCCTCGGCGATGGCGAGGAAACGTCTGTTGTGGTACCGGCCGGCCCGGGAGGTGTCCCTGACTCCGCGGGCTGCGGCAATTCCGTGGACGGCTTCGTGCAGGAGTCGCTCGAAGGACAGCTCCGCCCCGCAGGCGGACGAGGACTCCCCGATCAGTGATTCCGGCGCGGCGAGGTCCGGCAGCTCGGGGTGGTACCGCTGAATCTCGGCCCACGCGGCTGCCAGCTCCGCGGCAAGTACAAGTGGTGTCGTGCTCACGTCGGGACTAACGAGCGGGGTGCCCCCGGTGTTCCGATTCCCGGCATCCCAAATAATTTGCATCTACCAGTCAGTTCACGATGATGCGGTGGGGACGGGGCGCCTGTGCTGATCTGTGGAGGTCTGCCGCTTAAATGATCAGGTCACAACAAAGCCGTACGTGACCGCTTGTGCACCGTCATGCACCCTTCGCACCGTGCGTCCCCGCCGCCTCCCGCGTACGGCCCCGCCCCCGGCGGTCAGTACGCCCGGGCGACGACGGCGAGCGTACCCGGCTCGTCGTCCGCCTCCGGCACCGCCCCGTCCGCCGTGACCAGACAGCGCACGGACACGGCCTGCTCCGCGAGCCGCGCCTCGCCCTCCGGGCCGAGGTCCGCCCACGGGATACGGGCCCAGCCGCCGGCCGCCGCGGCCTCGGCCGCCTCGGCGACCGTCCGGACGTCCGTCGTACGTTCCACACGCATTCGACGCGACTCGCGCAGCAACCGTTCCTGATCCTCTTCGAGAATCTTCGGCAGCAGCCCCGCGCGCTCGTCGAGCAGGGCGTCGAGCGCGACGGGCTCCCGGCGGCCCGGGATGCGCCTGACGAGCGTGGCGGTCCCGGCGGCCAGGTCGCGCGGGCCGATCTCGACCCGTACGGGCACGCCCTTCAGCTCCCAGTCCACGGCCCGCCGGCCGAAGGGGACGTCGACGCGGTCGTCGATCCGGACCCGTACGCCGGCGGCGGCCAGCCGGTCACCGGCCTCGCGCACCCTGGCGAGCACGTCCTCGTCGTCCTTCACGGCCAGCACCACGGCCTGCACGGGCGCGAGGCGCGGTGGGACGCGCAGCCCGTCGTCGTCGCCGTGGACCATGATCATGCCGCCGACCATGCGGGTCGTGGACCCCCAGGAGGTCTGCCACACGTGGCTGCGCGCGCCGTCCGCGGTGAGGTAGCGGGTGCCGAACGCGCGGGCGAAGTTCTGGCCCAGCTCGTGGCTGGTGCCCATCTGCAGCGCCTTGCCGTCGCGCATCATCGCTTCGAGGGTGAGGGTGTTGAGGGCGCCGGCGAACCGCTCGGCGGCGGTCTTGCGCCCCGGGAGCACGTCGATCGCCAGCACGCCGGTCATGAAGTCGGCGTACACCTCGCGCTGGATGCGGGCCGCGAAGTCCCGGGCCTCCTCGTACGTGGCGTGGGCGGTGTGCCCCTCCTGCCACAGGAACTCCGTCGTGCGCAGGAACATGCGCGGCCGCAGCTCCCAGCGCACCACGTTGGCCCACTGGTTGATCAGCAGCGGCAGGTCGCGGTAGCTCTGCACCCACTTGGCGAAGTAGTCGTTGACGATCGTCTCGGAGGTGGGCCGGACCACGACCGGCTCCGGGAGTTCCCTGCCGCCGCCGTGGGTGACGACGGCCAGCTCCGGCGCGAAGCCCTCGACGTGCTCGGCCTCCCTGGCCAGGTAGGACTGCGGGATGAAGAGCGGGAAGTACGCGTTCTGCGCGCCCGTCGCCTTGATCCGGTCGTCCATCTCCCGCTGCGTGCGCTCCCACAGCCCGTACCCGTACGGTCGGATGACCATCGTGCCGCGCACGGGACCGTTGTCGGCCAGCTCGGCCTTGGTGATCAGGTCCTGGTACCAGCGCGGGAAGTCGTCCGCCTGGCGGGTGAGTACGGGTGCCTTCGCCATGGCGGAGATCGTAGAGCGTGGCCGCGGGCCGCAGGTACTCGTTTACGGGGCCGCCGGCGGCCCGCGGCGGGGGGCGGTCAGAGCAGCTTCTTGAACTCCTCCGGCAGCTCGAAGTCCTGCGGGGACTGCTCCGCGCCGCCGCCGAACGGGCCGCCCGCGCCGGCCCGGCGCTCGGCCGCGGCCTGCTCGTCGGCCTTGCGCTTCATCGGGTTGCCGCTGCGCTGGCGCCCCTTGGCCTTCTTCTGCTGCTTGCCCTTGCGCTTGCCGCCGCCCGTGCCGCCCGGCATCCCGGGCATGTTCGGCATGCCCGGCACGCCGCCGCCCTGGGCCATCCGCGACATCATCTTGCGCGCCTCGAAGAACCGCTCCACCAGGTTCTTCACCGCGCTGACCTCGACGCCCGAGCCCCGCGCGATACGGGCCCGGCGCGAGCCGTTGATGATCACCGGGTCGCTGCGCTCCCCCGGCGTCATCGACTTGATGATCGCGGCGGTGCGGTCCACGTCCCGCTCGTCGAGGTTGTTGATCTGCTCCTTCATCTGGCCCATGCCGGGCATCATGCCGAGCAGCTTGGAGATGGAACCCATCTTGCGGACCTGCTCCATCTGCGCCAGGAAGTCGTCGAGCGTGAACTCCTTGGGCCCCTTCGCCAGCTTGGCCGCCATCTTCTCGGCCTCTTGCTGGCTGAAGGTCTGCTCCGCCTTCTCGATCAGCGACAGCATGTCGCCCATGCCGAGGATGCGGGACGCCATGCGGTCCGGGTGGAACGCGTCGAAGTCGTCCAGCTTCTCGCCGTTGGAGGCGAACATGATCTGCTTGCCGGTGACCTGCGCGATGGACAGCGCGGCGCCGCCGCGGGCGTCGCCGTCCAGCTTGGAGAGCACGACGCCGTCGAAGCCGACGCCGTCGCGGAACGCCTCCGCGGTGCTGACGGCGTCCTGGCCGATCATCGCGTCGACGACGAAGAGGATCTCGTCGGGGCCGACCGCGTCCCGGATGTCGGCGGCCTGCTGCATCATCTCGGCGTCGACGCCGAGGCGGCCGGCGGTGTCGACGATCACGACGTCGTACTGCTTGTCGCGGGCGTGCGCGAGGGAGTCCTTCGCGACCCGGACGGGGTCGCCGACGCCGTTGCCCGGCTCGGGCGCGAAGACGGCGACGGACGCGCGCTCGCCGACGACCTGCAACTGGTTGACGGCGTTGGGGCGCTGGAGGTCGGCGGCGACCAGCATGGGCGTGTGGCCCTGACGCGCCAGCCACTTGCCGAGCTTGCCCGCGAGGGTCGTCTTGCCGGCGCCCTGCAGGCCGGCGAGCATGATCACGGTCGGCGGGTTCTTGGCGAACCGCAGTCTGCGGGTCTCGCCGCCGAGGATGCCGACCAGCTCCTCGTTGACGATCTTGATGACCTGCTGGGCCGGGTTGAGGGCCTGGGAGACCTCGGCGCCCAGCGCACGGTCCTTGACCTGCTTGATGAAGGCCCGCACGACGGGCAACGCGACATCCGCCTCCAGGAGGGCGACGCGGATCTCGCGCGCGGTGGCGTCGATGTCCGCCTCGGACAGGCGGCCCTTGCCCCGGAGGTTTTTGAACGTACTCGCCAGGCGGTCGGAAAGAGTGTCGAACACGGCGCTCGTCGGTCCTCGGGTCGGGGGCGGAGGCAATCGTCCTCTAGGGTATCCGGCGCGCGGGACAAACACCCTCGCCAGGGGCGGGCCCGGCGGGAACGACGCCCCGGGGCGCGGTCGGCCGGGTCAGCCCAGCGCCGCCGCCAGCGCATCCGCCACCTCGCCGGCCCGGGCGTCGGCCAGCGGGCGGCCGGCGGTGTCGGTGACGTAGAAGGCGTCGACGGCGTTGGCGCCGAGGGTGCTGACGTACGCGCCGCGCACCTGCACGCCGGCCGTCTCCAGCGCGCGGCCGATGCGGTGCAGCAGGCCGGGGGCGTCTTGGGCGCGGACCTCGATGACGGTGGCGACCTGGGAGCTGCCGCGCGCGACGGTCACGCGGGGCGGCGGCGCGGGGGTGCCGCGGCGGCGGGGCCGGTAGGCCTTCTCCCGCTCGGCGAGCCGGGCGGGCACGTCGAGGGTGCCGTCGAGGACGCGCAGGAGGTCGGCGCGGAGGCGGTCGGCGGCGGGGAGGGAGCCGAACTCGGCGGCGACGCGCCAGTTGAGGAGGAGCACGTGCGGGGCGCCGGGACCGGGGTCGCCGGCCGCGCCGGCCACGCCCGGGGGCAGCCGCAGGGGGCGCAGCTCGGCGGTGCGCACCGTCAGCCGGTGCAGCGCCAGCACGCCCGCGACCGCCGGCAGGACGCCCGGCCGGTCGGGGACGGCCACGAGCAGCTCCACGCCCAGCGGCAGCGTGCCGCCGGACTCCGCAACACCGGGGCCCGAGCCCGCGGCTGCGGCTGCGGCTGTGTCTGCGCCCGCGGCTGCGGCCGGCTCCGCCGGCGGCGGCGGCGGTTCCTCGGTACGGGCGCGCACCGCCAGCGCCGGGCCGCCCGTACGCCACGCCTCGACCGCCAGCCGCTCCTCCTCCGCCCCCGGCGCCCGCGCGCCCCGCTCCCCCGCCGCGGCGCCGGCCGGTTCGCCGGCCAGCGCGCCGCGGACCCGCCCGGCCAGGTCGGCGACCAGCGAGGCCCGCCAGGCGCTCCACGCCGCCGGCCCGGTGGCCAGCGCGTCGGCCTCGGTGAGCGCGTGCAGCAGCTCCAGGGTTCCGTGCCCGCCGACGGCGTCGGCCACGAGCCGTACGGTCGCGGGGTCGTCCAGGTCGCGGCGGGTCGCGGTCTCCACGAGCAGCAGGTGGTGGCGGGCCAGGGCGCCGATGACGTCGACGTCGGCGGCGGGGAAGCCGATGCGCCGGGCCATGTCGCGGGCGATGGTCTCGCCGGTGACGCTGTGCCCGCCGGGGCCGTCGGGCCAGCCCTTGCCGATGTCGTGCAGCAGCGCGGCGACCAGCAGCAGGTCCGGCCGGCCGACGCGGCGGGTGAGCGCCGCGGCCCGTACGGCCGTCTCGACGAGATGGCGGTCGACGGTCCAGCGGTGCACGGGGTTGCGCTGCGGGCGGCAGCGCACCCGCTCCCAGTCGGGCAGCAGCCGCGTGACGAGCCCCTCCGCCTCCAGGCTCTCCCACACCGGCACCGTGGCCGGGCCGGCGCCGAGCAGCGTCACCAGCTGCTCGCGCGCCTCGTCCGGCCACGGTACGGGCAGCGGCGGCACCTGCGCGGCCAGCAGCCGCACGGCGGGCAGCGACAGCGGCAGCCCCGCCTGCGCGGCGGCGGCCGCGGCGCGCAGCGGCAGCACGGGGTCGCGGTCGGGGCGGGCGGTGCGGGCGAGGACGACCTCGCCGTCCTGCTCGACGACGCCGTCGGCGAGCGGAGTGCGCTCCGCCGGGCCGCGCGGGACGGGGCGGCCGGAGGCGCCCAGGAGGCTCCGCAGCCGGGCGGCGCCGCGCCGGCCGCCGCGGGCCCGCAGCACGCGGTCGACCTCGCGCCAGGTGACGTCGGTGGCGTACGCGAGGGTGCGCGCGGCCTCGTAGACCTCGCGCAGCAGGGTGTCGGAGTCGAGCAGGCCGAGGGCGGCGGCGACCTGGTCCTGCTCCTGCAGCGCGAGGCGGTCGGTGGCGCGGCCCGTGGTCAGGTGCAGTGCGTCGCGGGTGTCGAGGAGCCGCTCGCGGGCGCGGTCCAGGCCCGCGCGGGGGGCGTCGGCGAGCCAGGAGGCGGCGACGGCGCGCAGGGCGGTGGCGTCCCGGAGCCCGCCGCGGGCCTCCTTGAGGTCGGGCTCCAGCAGGAACTGCAGCTCGCCGTGGCGCTCGGCGCGTTCGCGGCCCAGCTCGCGCAGCTCGGGGAGGCGGCGGGCGGCGCGGTTGCGCCAGTCGGCGAAGACGGCGGTGCGCAGCCCGGCGGTGAGGGCGGCGTCGCCGGCGATGTGGCGGGCGTCGAGCAGGCCCAGGGTGACCTTGAGGTCCTCGCCGGCGGTCCGGAGCGCCTCGGCGGGGGTGCGTACGGAGTGGTCGAGGGCCAGGCCCATGTCCCAGACGGGGTACCAGAGGCGGTCGGCGACGGCGGCGAGCGCGCCGGGGCGGAGGGAGCCGTCGTGGAGGAGGAGCAGGTCGAGGTCGCTGCGCGGGGACAGCTCGCCGCGCCCGTAGCCGCCGACGGCGACGAGGGACACCCCGCGGATGCCGCGCGGGGTGCGGACGTCGCCGGGGGCGCGGGGCTCGCCGTTCGCTGGCCCGCGGGGCGGCCCGGCGTCGCCGGTCGCGCCGTGGAGCAGCCCGGCGAGCCAGCGGTCGGTGGCCCGCGCCAGCGCGGCCCGCCGCGCCGCGCCGCCCTCGGCGCCCAGCAGCCGCACGCGGGCCGCGGCGTACGTCTCTTCGGGCTCCGCCTCCTCGGCCGGCGGTGCGCCGGGCCCACCCGGCCCGCCACCGGCCGACGCCGCACCGGACGCACCGAGCGCACCGAGCGCACCGCCCGAACCGTGCCGTCCGCCGGCCGGCGCCTCCCTCGCGGGCCCCCGGTCGCCCGTCAGGGTTCCGGCCTCGGCCGGACCCCCGCCCGCGGGCGCGCGCTCCCCCTGCTGTCCGCCCGGCTGCTGTCGTCCGGTGTCCGTCACCCACGTACTCCCGCCAGTTGGTCCGCCCGCGGCCGGCCCGCCCCGTCGCGGGCCGGCCGTGGGCGGAGGCCGCCGACCGCGCGGTCAGAGCGCGTCGGGGCCGCGCTCGCCCGTTCGTACCCGTACCGCCGTGTCGACCGGTACGCTCCACACCTTGCCGTCGCCGATCTTGCCGGTGCGCGCGGCCTTCATCACGACCTCGACCAGCTGTTCGGCGTCGTCGTCCGCGACCAGCACCTCGATACGCACCTTCGGCACGAGGTCGACGGTGTACTCCGCGCCCCGGTACACCTCGGTGTGGCCGCGCTGCCTGCCGTAGCCGCTGGCCTCCGTGACCGTCAGCCCCTGCACCCCGAAGGCCTGCAGGGCCTCCTTCACCTCGTCCAGCCGGTGCGGCTTGATCACTGCCGTGATGAGCTTCACGCGTCCACCCTCTTCTCCGCGGCCGCGGCCGCCCTGTCCGTACCCGTCGGCTGACCGCCCACGGCCGCCGTCGCCGGCGCGCCGGCCGCCGCGGAGCCGACGCCGCTGTAGTCGTACGCGCTCTCTGCGTGCTGCGACTGGTCGACGCCCGCCAGCTCCTCGTCCTCGCTGACCCGGAAGCCCATCAGCCGGTCGATGCCCTTGGCAAGCAGCCAGGTGACGACGAACGTGTAGACGAGCACCACGCCCGCGCCGGCCGCCTGCCGGCCGAGCTGCTCCAGCCCGCCGCCGTAGAACAGACCGATGTCGTCGATGGCGAAGAAGCCGATCGCGAGGGTGCCGACGATCCCGCCGACCAGGTGGACGCCGACGACGTCGAGCGAGTCGTCGTAGCCCAGCTTGTACTTCAGGCCCACGGCCCAGGCGCAGACGACACCCGCGATGATCCCGATGGCCACCGCGCCCACGGCGTTCACGGACGCGCCGGAGGGGGTGATCGCCACCAGGCCGGCGATGGCGCCGGACGCCGCGCCGAGCATGGTGACGGAACCGTGCCGCAGCTTCTCGTAGATCAGCCAGCCGACGACCGCGGCACCGGTGGCGACCTGGGTGTTGAAGAGCATCGTCGCGGCGACGCCGTCGGCGGCCAGCTCGGAGCCGGCGTTGAAGCCGAACCAGCCGAACCACAGCAGCGCGGCGCCGAGCAGCACGAAGGGCAGGTTGTGCGGGCGCATCGGGTCCTTCTTGAAGCCGACGCGCTTGCCGACGACGAGGACGGCCGCGAGGGCCGCGACGCCGGCGTTGATGTGCACGGCGGTGCCGCCCGCGAAGTCGATGGCCTTGATGTCGCCGTTCAGGCCGATGAAGCCCTCGGGGCCCCAGACCCAGTGGGCGACGGGGAAGTAGACGACCGTGACCCACAGGGCGATGAACAGGGCCCAGGCGGTGAACTTCACCCGGTCCGCGAGGGCGCCGCTGATGAGCGCGGGGGTGATGATGGCGAACATCAGTTGAAAGGCCGCGAACGCCAGCACCGGGATGCCCTCGTCGCCGCCCGTCAGCGTGTCCGGGGTGATCTCCGCCATCCCGACGTGGTCGAGGTTGCCGAGGATGCCTCCGCCGATGTCGTCGCCGAAGGTGAGGCTGTAGCCGTACAGCACCCACAGGATGCTGACGATGCCCAGCGAGACGAAGCTCATCATCAGCATGTTCAGGGTGCTCTTAACCCGCACCATGCCCCCGTAGAAGAAGGCAAGACCGGGCGTCATCAACATGACCAGCGCCGCGCTGATCAGGACGAATGCGGTATCAGCGCCATTCAACGTCGCTTCTCCTCTGCGTGCGGCCCGTGCGGGCTGAAAGGTTGGGGCCGGGAATGCGCAAGAGGCTGGCGCAGCGGGGTTTCCGCCACCGCCCCCCGGTGTTTCGGGAGTGTGACGAAGGCCGCGGAGGTGTTACGGGGCGATGAACTCCCCGCGGGCGCGGGGCGGCACGGTTATTCTCAGCCGCACCACGGGGGGCGGCCCGTCCGGGGGACGGGCCGGGTGTCCTGGAAGCCGCGGGCGGGTTCTCAGCCGGCGGCTTCCAGGGTCTCCGGCAGCTCGCGGGCGAGCCGGTCGGCGAGGTCGGCGACCTCGCCCACGCCGCCGTAGCGGCGCACGGCGGTGTCGACGGTTCTGCGCAGCCGGGTGTTGACCCGCTCGGAGCGCACCTGCCGGGCCACGGTCAGGGCCTTGCCGGCGCACCGCGCGCACCGCTCGGGCTGCTCCTCCAGCAGGTGGACGGTGGCCAGGCCGACGAGGTTGAGCGCGTACGAGCGGCGGCGTTCGGCGTCGGCGGCGAACAGTTCGACGGCGCGCGCCATGACGGGCCGGGCGAGGGCGGCGTAGGTGGGGCTGCGGCCGGCGACGTAGGCGAGGTCGCGGTAGGAGTGGGCGTTCTCGCTGTGCAGTTCGGCCTCGGAGAAGAAGCGGAGCCAGTCGGGCTCGGGGCGACCGGGGTCGATCTCGGTGAAGCAGTCCTCGGCCATGCGGACGGCGCGGTGGCAGCGGTCGGGCCGGCCGAGGTTGGCGTACGCGCGGGCCTCCATCGCATACAGCATCGACTGGGTGCGGGCGGTGGCGCTGTCGCGGCTGCCGTACTGCGCGAGGTGGACCAGTTCCAGGGCGTCGTCGGCGCGGCCGAGGTGGATCATCTGGCGGGCCATGCTGGACAGGACGTACGCGCCGAGCGGCCGGTCGCCGGCCTCCTTGGCGGCGTGCAGGGCGAGGACGAAGTACTTCTGGGCGGTGGGCTGGAGGCCCACGTCGTAGCTCATCCAGCCGCCGAGCTGGGAGAGTTCGGCGGTGATGCGGAACAGCCGGCCGGTGACGGCGGGCGGGTGCGGCTCCTGCAGCAGGTCGGTGATCTCGTGCAGGTGGCCGATGACGGCCTTGCGGCGCAGGCCGCCGCCGCACTGGGCGTCCCACTGGCGGAACATGGCGGTGGTGGTCTCCAGCAGGTCCAGCTCGGGGTCGGAGAGCGCGACCGGGCGCCCGGGACCGGCGGGCCCGGCACCGGGCGCGGCGGAGGAGGCGGCCGGTCCGGGGAGGGCCGGAGGGCCGGCGGGGGCCGCGGGGGGCTGGGCCAGCCAGCGCTGCATGGGCTCGACCAGGACGGGTCCGGCGGCGACGTTCAGGGAGGTACCGAGGAAGCCGCGGCGGGCGAGCATGAGGTCGCTGCGCGAGAACTCGCTGATCTGCTCGACGGTCTCCCGGGCGTTCCAGGGCAGGTCGATGCCGGAGACCGCGGGGCGGGGGCGGGCGGCGTGCAGGCCGAGCTGGTCGACGCCCACGACGCAGCCGAAGCGCTGGGAGAACAGTTCGGAGAGGATCCGCGGGATCGGCTCGCGCGGCTGCTCGCCGTCGAGCCAGCGGCGGACGCGGGAGGTGTCGGTGCTGATGTGGTGCGCGCCGAGCCGGCGGGCGCGGCGGTTGACCTGCCGGGCCAGCTCGCCCTTGGACCAGCCGCTGCGCATGAACCAGGAGGTCAGCTCCTCGTTGGGGCTCTTGCCCGCGCCGGTGGCGCCGGTCCGGCTGCCGCCCGTGCCGTCCAACTCCAACGCCCCCATCCCGCCTCGGCCGTCGTGGTGCCTCCGGATTATCCCCGGAACCGGAGCCCCCGAAGCCCGGTGGGAATTCCTGCCGTTGGCATATCCACCTGTCGCATGCCGCCGTCGCCGACACCGAAAGTAATCCCACGATCACCGTTTCGCGAGCGGGGTTCGGGAATCGCCACCATTCGCCACCCCTACGAGTGAACACCGCGCCAGGGACACGCGGTTGACTTGACGAGGGACGACATCGCAACCGGCGCGGTGGTGTCCGGCGGGGCGCGCGCCACGGGTCACGCTACCCCCCGGCGCGCCATCACACCCCGGATGCACCTCCCTGACAACACAGTGTTACCAGCAAACTGCTGCGGGTGAGACAGGTGCAGTAACCAACCGCACCGGCGAGCAGTTGGAGGGGGCATGGGTTTCACGATCGGCGGTATCCGCGGGCGACGCGACATCGGATCCGGCCGGCGCGGCACCCGTACGTCCGCCGGGCACGCGGCGACGGCCGTGGCGGAGTACACCGGCCTGTGGGGCTGGGACGTGCTGCCCGGCGCCCCCCTGGTGCGCGCCCCCGGCGGCGGGCGCGTCTGCTCCTGCGCCGCGGGCGGCGCCTGCCCCGCCCCCGGCGAGCACCCGCTGCCCGGCGCCCGTCCCGTCCCCGCCGGCACCCCGCTGGACGAGGTGGCCGACGCCTGGGCGGACCCGCCCGGGGCCGCGGTGCTGCTGCCGGTGGGCCGGGCGTTCGACGCCATGGAGGTCAGCGCCGCCGCCGGGCGGCGGGCACTGCCGCGGCTGGAGCGCATGGGGCTGCCGCTCGGCCCCGTCAGCGTCGCCCCCGACGGGCGGGCGCACTTCTTCGTCGCCCCCGGCGCCGCCGCCGAGCTGCCCCGGCTGCTGTACCGCATGGGCTGGGACGGCGCCCGGCTCGACCTGCGCGGCCTCGGCCCCGGCGACCACCTGCTGGCCCCGCCCTGCGACCTGCGCGGCCTCGGCCCGGTGCGCTGGCTGCGCCCGCCGACGCTGGACACGGCCGGCGGCCCGCCGCCGGCACGGCTGCTGCTGGGCACCCTGGCGTACGCGCAGAGCTGCTGGCTGCGCTCGGGCTGACGCCGGCGGCGCGCCGGCCCGGCGCGGCCCGGCGGCCACCGCCCGCCCGGCTCAGTCGCCGACCAGCGCGTCCACGAACGCCTCGGGCTCGAACGGCGCCAGGTCGTCCGCGCCCTCCCCCAGGCCCACGAGCTTGACCGGCACGCCCAGCTCCCGCTGCACCGCGATCACGATGCCGCCCTTGGCGGTCCCGTCCAGCTTGGTCAGCACCAGCCCGGTGATGTCCACGACCTCCGCGAAGACCCGCGCCTGCACCAGCCCGTTCTGCCCGGTGGTGGCGTCCAGCACCAGCAGCACCTCGCCGACCGGCCCGTGCTTCTCCACCACCCGCTTGACCTTGCCCAGCTCGTCCATGAGCCCGGTCTTGGTGTGCAGCCGCCCGGCGGTGTCGATGAGCGCCGCGTCGGCGCCCTCGTCGATGGCCTCCTTCACCGCGTCGTACGCGACGGACGCCGGGTCTCCGCCCTCCGGCCCGCGCACGGTACGGGCGCCGACCCGCTCGCCCCACGTCTGCAGCTGGTCCGCGGCGGCGGCCCGGAAGGTGTCGGCGGCGCCGAGCACCACGGACTTGCCGTCGGCGACCAGCACCCGGGCGAGCTTGCCGGTGGTGGTGGTCTTGCCGGTGCCGTTCACGCCGACGACCAGCACGATGCCCGGCACCTCGGCGCCCTCGGGGCCGACGGACTCGTCGGTGTGCACCGTCCGGTCCGCCTCCGTGCCGACGAGCGTCAGCAGCTCCTCGCGCAGCAGCGCCCGCAGCTCCTCGGGCGTGCGCGTACCCAGCACCTTGACGCGCTCGCGCAGCCGCTCGACCAGCTCCTGCGTCGGCTGCACGCCGACGTCGGCGGTCAGCAGCGTGTCCTCGATCTCCTCCCAGGTGTCCTCGTCGAGGTGTTCGCGGGAGAGGAGGCCGAGCAGCCCCTTGCCCAGGGAGTTCTGCGAGCGGGCCAGCCGGGCGCGCAGCCGTACGAGCCGGCCCGCCGCCGGGGCGGGGACCTCCGGCTCGGGCGGCGCCTCTGGCGGCTCGGCGACGGCGGTGCCGGCGGCGGCCGTGCCCTCGCCGGGCAGGCCCACCTCTTCGATGGTCCTGCGCTGCTCGTCGCTCGGCTCCCCCGCCTCGTCGCCGACCTGCGGCTCGGCGGGGGGCCGTGGGCCGGGCGACGGCGGCGGCGCGGGCGGCTGCTTCCGGCGGCGGGAGCCGACGACCAGGCCGCCCGCGGCGAGCACGGCGACGACGGCAATGGCGATGACGATGAGGATGATGTCCATAACGCACACCAGTATCGCCCGCCCGCGCGGTCCGCGAAGCACCCCGCCCGCTTCCGGCTCCGCGAGGGCCGCCCGCCGGCGGTCAGCTGAGCCGCTGGCTGATCACCTTGGAGACGCCGTCGCCCTGCATCGAGACGCCGTAGAGGACGTCGGCGACCTCCATCGTGCGCTTCTGGTGCGTGATCACGATGAGCTGCGAGGTGCGCTGCAGCTCCTGCATGAGCCGCACCAGGCGCTGCAGGTTGGTGTCGTCCAGCGCCGCCTCGACCTCGTCCATCACGTAGAAGGGGCTCGGCCGGGCCATGAAGATCGCCACCAGCATCGCCACCGCCGTCAGCGACCGCTCGCCGCCGGAGAGCAGCGACAGCCGCTTGACCTTCTTGCCCGGCGGGCGCGCCTCCACCTCCACGCCGGTGTTGAGCATGTCGTCCGGGTCGGTGAGGACGAGCCGGCCCTCGCCGCCGGGGAAGAGGCGGGAGAAGACGCCCTCGAACTCGCGGGCGGTGTCGTGGAAGGCGTCGGTGAAGACCTGCTCGACGCGCTCGTCGACCTCCTTGACCACCTGCAGCAGGTCGGCCCGGGTGCGCTTGAGGTCGTCGAGCTGCTCGGTGAGGAACTTGTGCCGCTCCTCCAGCGCCGCGAACTCCTCCAGCGCCAGCGGGTTGACCTTGCCGAGCTTGGTGTACGCGCGCTCCGCGGCCTTCAGCCGCTTCTCCTGCTCGGCGCGCACGTACGGCCGCGGCCGGTTGCGCGGATGCTCCGGATCCTCGGGCAGTTCCTCGCCCTCCGCGGGCAGCGACGGCGGTACGGGCTGGTCCGGCCCGTACTCGCCCACCAGGTCGGCGGGCTCGACGCCCAGCTCCTCCAGCGCCCGGCCCTCCAGCTGCTCGATGCGCAGCCGCTTCTCCGCGCCGAGCACCTCGCCGCGGTGGACGGAGTCGGTCAGCTTGTCCAGCTCGTCGGCCAGCTCGCGGGAGAGCCGGCGCTGCCGGCCGAGGTCCTGCTCGCGCTCGGCGCGCGCCCGCTCGGCGGCGGTGCGCTCCTCCTCGGCGCGGGCGAGGGAGACCTCGACGTGCGCGAGGAGCTGCCGGGCGCCGGCGCCGACGGCGGTGGCGACGGCCGCCTCGTGCCGCAGCCGGGCGCGGCGCCGCTCGGCGCGGGTGCGGGCCTCGCGCTCGGCGCGGGCGGCGCGGTCGAGCCCGTCGGCGCGGCCGGCCAGTCCCTTGACGCGCTCCTCGTGGGTACGGACCTGGAGCCGGGCCTCCATCTCGGTCTGCCGGGCGTTGGCGCCGTCGGCGGCGAGCCGGTCCCGTACGGCGGTGTCCGTACCGTCCCCTCGGCCCTGGGGATACCCCATGTCCCCGTCGTCCGCGGCGCCGGCCTCCTCCTCGGCGGTCTCCAGCTGCGCCGCCAGCTCCGCCGCCTCGGCGCTCGCCCGGGCCAGGGCCTCCTCGGCGCGGGCCGTCGCGGCGGCGCTGCGCTCGGCCTCGCCGGCGGCGGCGCGGGCCTGCCCGGCGAGCCGGCCCAGCTCACCGGCGACGCGGGACTTCTCCCGGTCCGCGGCGCTGCGCCGGCCGCCCAGCTCCTCGACGAGCGCGGCGCACTCGGCGCGGCGGGCGGTGGCGGCCTCCTGCCGCTCGTGCAGCTGCGCGCAGCGGGTGTCCAGCTCGGTCAGCTCGGCCGTCGCCTCGTCGACGGAGGCCTGCACCTCCAGCAGGCTGGGGGCGCCGGCGGAGCCGCCGTGGGCGAAGTGGCCGCCGAAGACGTCGCCCTCGGCGGTGACGGCGGTCAGCTCGGGGCGGGCGGAGACGAGGTCCTCGGCGTCCTCCAGCGTGGCGACGCAGACGGTGCCGGCCAGCAGCCGGCGGACGGCGGGCAGCAGCTGGTCCGGGCCGGCGACGAGGGCGGCCAGGTGGCGGGCGCCGGGCGGGAGCGGGCCGTCGGGCAGCGGCTCGTACGGGGCGTCGCCGAGGAGCAGCGCGGCGCGGCCGGCGTCGTGCTTGCGCAGCAGCCGCAGCGCGTCCGCGGCGGCGGCGGGGCCGGTGACGGCGAGGGCGTCGGCGGCGGCGCCGAGGGCGGCGGCGACGGCGACCTCGTACCCGGGGGCGACGGTGAGCAGTTCGGCGGCGGGGCCGAGCACGCCGGTGAGCTTGTCGCGGGCCTGCAGCAGGGTGCCGGTGCCGTCCTTGCGGCGCAGCCCGAGGGCGAGCGCGTCCCGGCGGGCGGTGGTGGCGGCGCGGGCGCGCTCGGCTTCCGCGGCGGCGTCGCGGGCGGCGCTCAGCTCGGCCTCGGCGGCCTGCAGGGCGCTCTTGGCGGCCGCGAGCTCGTCGGCCAGCGCGCCGTCGTCCCGGTCCAGCCCGTCGACCTCGGCCCGCAGCGTCTCGTACGCCTCCTGCGCGGCGGCGGCGCGCTCCCCGGCCTCGTCGCGGGCGGCGGCGAGCCGGTCGATCTCGGCCTGCGCGGAGGCGGCGCGGCCGCGGGCGGCGGTGACCTTGCCGCTGAGCCGGGCGAGCCGTTCGCGGCGGTCGGCGACGGCGCGGGCGGCGTCCTTCAGCCGCCGCTCCTCGGCGGCGAGTTCCCGCTCCAGCTCGGCGCGGTGGGCGACGGTGTCCTCCAGTGCCCGTTCCGCGGCCTCCAGGGCGGCTTCCAGCTCGGCCTCCTGCTGCCGGACGCGCTGCGCCTCGCGCTCCAGGTCGTCCGGGTCGCGCCCGCGGCGCTCCTCCTCGGGGGCGGCGGTGGCGTGCTTGGCGCGGGCGTCGGCGAGGCTGACGGTGCCGCGGACCCGCTCGGCGAGCTGGCCGAGTTCGTGCCAGGCGGCCTGGGCCTCGGTGAGCCGCGGGGTGAGGGCGCGCACCTGCTCCTCCAGGGCGGCCTCGCGGGTGCGGGCGGCGGCCAGCTCGGCCTCGGCGGCCTCCTTGCGCTCCTTCAGCGCCGCCTCGTCGGCGATCTCGGCGGCGAGCGCCGCGCGCAGGGTGACGAGGTCGTCGGCGAGCAGCCGGAGGCGGGCGTCGCGCAGGTCGGCCTGGATGACGGCGGCGCGGCGGGCGACGGCGGCCTGCCGGCCCAGCGGCTTGAGCTGGCGGCGCAGTTCGTCGCTGAGGTCCTGGACGCGGGCGAGGTTGGCCTGCATCGCGTCCAGTTTGCGCAGCGCCTTCTCCTTGCGCTTGCGGTGCTTGAGCACGCCGGCGGCCTCCTCGATGAAGGCGCGGCGGCCGGAGGGGTCGGCGTGCAGGACGGAGTCGAGCTGGCCCTGGCCGACGATGACGTGCATCTCGCGGCCGATGCCGGAGTCGGAGAGCAGTTCCTGGATGTCGAGGAGGCGGCAGGTGTCGCCGTTGAGCTGGTATTCGCTGCCGCCGCTGCGGAACATCGTCCGGGTGATGGTCACTTCGGCGTAGTCGATGGGCAGCGCGCCGTCGGAGTTGTCGATCGTGAGCGAGACCTCGGCGCGGCCGAGGGGCGGCCGGCCGGTGGTCCCGGCGAAGATGACGTCCTCCATCTTGCCGCCCCGCAGGGACTTCGCCCCCTGCTCCCCCATCACCCAGGACAGCGCGTCCACCACGTTGGACTTCCCCGAGCCGTTCGGGCCGACGACACAGGTGATACCCGGCCCGAAGCGGAGTGTGGTGGCGGAGGCGAAGGACTTGAACCCCCGGAGCGTGAGGCCCTTCAAGTGCACTGGCGAGCTCTCCTCCGGCGACGAATCATGTGGCGGAGACTCTATCGCGCAAGCCGGTTTCACTGGGTAACCGCCGGGGCACATCACTTACTGAGCAGCACCCCGGGGCGCCGGCTTCGGGGGGCGGGTTCCCTGCTCGGGATCCGTGAGACCGGTCGGGAAACGACGAAGGGACGCCGTTAAGCGTCCCTTGACAGTTATCTCAAGCGGTTGAGGTGCAGACCTGACGGTGGTGCGGGAATGTCAGGTGAGCGCAGGCTCCGCCTGGGATACGTCGAGCAGTGACTCGCTGTTGTGAGCAGCGGCGGCGGCGAGCATGTCGTTCTCGGCCTGGACGCGGACGAGCTCCGACTCCAGGTCCTGGACACGCTGCTGCAGCCGTCGCATCTCGGCGAGGAGTCGCGGGTCAGTGCCGCCGACGTAACCGAGAAGCGCCTTTGCCATGATTGAAGGTCCTCCACACTGAGTGACCGACCGAGCGGTGTGGGTCGTGAGGGATTCGCACCCGCGTGTCTGCCCATGGCACAAACAGCTAGGGTGCGCGGGGCTTCAAGCGTCTCACCAAATAGTTTGACGGTCAACACGATCACACCCCGCATCGGGTGCGGCCGGGGGAAACGCAGGCCGGACCGGGGCGGCGGGACCCGTCTGGGGTGAGAGCTTGGCACGCCCGGAAGCCGTTGGCAACCCGCTGGTCACACCTGTCGGACCAGCTCTTATGGCGGAGTGTGCTCAGCGGATGGCGAATGAGTGATATCCGCCGCGCGGCTCGTCCCAGATCTCCGTCACACCGCTGACGCGGCCCGGCGTGTCGTCGGAGCGCAGCCACTCCAGCAACTCCTGACACCGCTCCCGCGGGCCCTCGGCGACGATCTGGACGCGGCCGTCCCCGAGGTTGGCGGCGAAGCCGCTGAGGCCGCCGATCTCCAGCGCCCGGGCGCGGGTGAACCAGCGGAATCCGACCCCCTGGACCACGCCGCGGACCCAGGCCGTCATGCGGACGTCTGCGCTCATGTGACGCACGCTATCCGGACGATCGGCCCGCGGACACGTGCGCGGCGGGGGCATGGCGTACAGTCTGGCGACAAACGAATCACCCATGTGGGTGATGTGAACGTGTGAAGCAGTTGTCGTCGGACGTGAGAGGTCAGCCGGATGGGCCGCCACAGACGCTCGGAGCCCCAGCCCTCTTCTCCGCGCCGCCGCCGGGACGCCCCCGGCGCGTACGGCGCCTACGGCGACCACGAGGTGTACGGCTCCGGGCGGTCGCGGGGGCAGCACCGCAAGCAGAGCCCGGCCCGGGCCGGGATGCTCGGCACGTCGGCGGCGCTGGCGGTGGGCGCGGTGGCGATGGCCTCCGGGGTCCTCGGCAACGGGTACGACCTCGACCGCGACGGCGGCGGCCCCGCCGACCGCGTCCAGGCCGGCGACCCGCCGGCGCCCAGCACGCAGGGCGCCGCGGATCTGCCGACGCGGGAGGCGTCGCCGTCCGCGAGCCCCGGCTCGGACCGGCCGGAGAGCGGGACGCCGGACGCGAAGAAGGGCGCCGGCAAGGACGGCGGGAAGGACGCGGACGGCCGGGAGTCGAAGAGCGCCTCGCCGTCGACCACGGCGCCCGAGCGCGAGCCCTCGGAGTCGGCGGAGCCGTCGTCCGGGTCCCCGGACCCGTCCCGTACGGAGTCGGAGTCGCCGTCCCCGACGAAGACCGAGACCTCGAAGCCCACCCGCAGCTCGAAGCCGACCGCCGACGCCGCCACCGCCGCGGAGGCGGAGGTGCTGCGGCTGGTCAACCAGGAGCGCGCGCAGGCGGGCTGCCGCCCGCTGACGAACGACCCGGAGCTGGCGAAGCTGGCCGGGGACTACAGCCGGGACATGGCCGAACGCGGCTTCTTCGACCACACCGACCCCGACGGCGACGACCCGTGGGACCGCGCGCAGGAGTACGGCATCTCGGACCTCGGCGGCGAGAACATAGCCCGCGGCCAGGCCGACGCGCGGGCGGTGATGGACGCCTGGATGAACAGCGAGGGCCACCGCGCCAACATCCTGAACTGCGACTTCCGCACCCTGGGCGTCGGCGCGCACTTCGCCGGCGGCGGACCCTGGTGGACGCAGAACTTCGGCTTCTGAGAGACCGGCCGGTCAGAGTGCCGTCATCCGCCCCACGCGAGAGGCAGCGTGGCAGCCGAACGACGTGCAGATGACCATGTAGTCGCCGCGTGCCTGACCCGCCGGAGTAGCGCGGCCAAGCTCTTGGGCGAGCGTATGTGGCTGATTCTGACGAACTTGCTGAACGTGCATGGGTCACTCACACCGGGATTCCCGGCTACGTCCCCCACGGCCTCTTCAAGCCGGTCCAGCTCTATCTGGACGACAGGCCGCCGAAATAGACACCCGCAGCCCACCACTGTCACCCAGTGAAGGCCCAGCCTGTCCAGGTCGTGACGTGGATCGCGACCACCGCGCCGGGTGGGGACGAGTCCTCGTACTGGCGGTACTTCTGCCGCAGCAGCTCAACGGCCGTTAGTCGGCTGTCGCCGTCTGCCCAGATCTCCGCCTGTCCATCGGCACGAGCCCACCACAGGGAAGTCCAATCGTCGGCGTAGTGATCAGCGATGACCGACACGGCGGGGTTCTCTGAGATGTTGCTCAGGCGGCGCAGCTTGGTCCCGCGCTTCGGCTTGTGATCGACAGCGAAGACGATCACATCCCCATCCACGGCGAAGGTGATGGGGACCACGTGCGGCACGCCCGCCCTGTCGGCCGTAGCCAGCCGCGCAACGGGAGAGCTGGCGAAGCGCTCGCGGGCCTCAACCGCCGAGAGGTTCATGAGCCGAAGGTACCCACCCTGCCGGCACTGTGCGGTCAGGCAAGCTGTTACAGGTTCCCCTACCTCATCAAGGCTCGCTCCGCTCGCCGCGCGGCCCGGTTCTCCGGGGCACCGCTCCTGTCGAGGGAGCCACCCCGCTCAGCCGGACCCATCGGCTCCGGCCCGAAGGGGCACCCGGGACTCCTACGTTGCCCGTCCTGAACGATGCAGGCCGAAGTAGCGGGTCGTCACTTCTTCGGCTTCTGAGCCGTCGGCGCCCCGTGCTCCGGCCGCGGCGGCGGCCGCGGTCGCGTCAGGGGCGCGGGGGGCGCGGGGGGCGCGGGGGGCGCTGGCAGCGTGGGCAGAAGTAGCTGGAGCGGTTCATCCACGGTCGGCGGCGGATCGGGGTGCCGCAGCGGCGGCAGGGCTCCTCCTCGCGGCCGTACGCGTCGAGCGAGCGGGAGAAGTAGCCGGACTCGCCGTTGACGTTCACGTAGAGGCTGTCGAAGCTCGTGCCCCCGACGTCGAGCGCGGCGCTGAGCACCGCGCGGACGTGCCCGAGCAGTTCCGCGGTGCGGGGGCGGGTGAACCCGGCGGTGGGGCGCTCGTAGTGGATGCGGGAGCGCCACAGGGCCTCGTCCGCGTAGATGTTCCCGACGCCGCTGATCAGCGACTGGTTCAGCAGCGCCCGCTTGATCGTGGTCCGGCTGCCGCGCAGCGCCGCGTGGAACGCCGCGTCGTCGAACGCCGGGTCCAGCGGGTCCCGGGCGATGTGCGCGATGACGTCGGGCAGCCCTCCGGCCGCGTCCGGGTGCAGCGACAGGCCGCCGAACGTCCGCTGGTCGACGAAGCGCAGCTCGGTGTCCGTCTCGTCCGCGAAGCGGATCCGGATCCGCAGGTGCTTCTCGTCCGGCGCCGCCTCCGGCTGGACCAGCAGCTGGCCGCTCATGCCGAGGTGCGCGAGCACCGACTCCGGGGCGTCCGCCAGCGGCAGCCACAGGTACTTGCCGCGGCGCCGCGGCTCGCCCAGCGGGTGCCCCGTCAGCCGGGCGGCGAAGTCGGCCGCGCCCGCGGGGTGCCGCCGTACGGACCGGGGGTGGTGCACCTCGACGGACGCCACCGTCCGGCCCGCGACCCACTTCGCCAGGCCGCGGCGTACCACCTCGACCTCCGGCAGCTCCGGCATCGCCGCGCTACCGGTCGGCGGCCTGCGCCGCCCCGGCGGAGCCCGCGGCGGCGTCGCCGTCCGCGGCGTCCCGGGCGGGGTCCTGCGGCTCCGGCCCGTCCGCGGCCGGGTCCGCGGGCTCGTGCGCGGGCGCCGCGGAGCCGTTGCTCCCCGCGCCCTTGCCGGCGTCGCCGTCCGCCCCCGCCGCGCTGATCGCGCGCCAGGCGGTGTCCGCCGCCTGCTGCTCCGCTTCCTTCTTGCTGCGGCCGGTGCCGGTGCCGTACGTGACACCACCGACGCGGGCGGCAGCCGTGAAGGTCTTCTCGTGGTCCGGGCCGGTCTCGCTGACCAGGTACTCCGGCACGCCCAGCCCTCTGGCGGCCGTCAGCTCCTGCAGCGACGTCTTCCAGTCCAGTCCCGCCCCGAGGTTCGAGGACTTCTCGATCAGCGGGTCGAACAGCCGGTGCACCAGCTCCGACGCCGCGTCGAGTCCCTTGTCCAGGTAGACCGCGCCGATGACGGCCTCCAGCGTGTCCGCGAGGATCGACGCCTTGTCCCTGCCGCCCGTGCCCTCCTCGCCCCGGCCGAGCCGGATGAACGCGCCGAGGTCGAGCCCGCGGCTCACCTCGGCGAGCGCACGCGAATTGACCACCGCGGCCCGGAGCTTGGCCAGCTGGCCCTCGGGCAGATCGGGGTGGCCCCGGAACAGCGTGTCGGTGACCACCAGGCCGAGCACCGAGTCCCCGAGGAACTCCAGCCGCTCGTTGGTGGGCAGACCGCCGTTCTCGTACGCGAACGAGCGGTGGGTCAGGGCGCGTACCAGAAGGGCGGGCTCGAGTTCGTACCCGAGCCGCCCTTCCAGGACCTGGGGGGACGAGGCCGTATCCGGATGTCCAGCCGGCGCCTTCCGCGGCGTAGTGGCATCTGACATGAGCCTTCTCCCCGTCGCTCAGACCTCGAGGACCTGGCGGCGGTTGTACGTGCCGCAGTTCGGGCAGGCGATGTGCTGCTGCTTGGGCTCGTGGCAGCGCTCGCACGCCACCAGGTGCGGGACCGCAGCCTTCCACTGCGACCGGCGGTGGCGCGTGTTGCTGCGCGACATCTTCCGCTTCGGAACGGCCACGGCTACTTCTCCTGCTTCTCGCCGGCGCCGTCGTCAGCGCCGCTCGTGTCGTCCTTCTCGCCGTCCGGGACGGTCTCGGCGAGGCCCTGCAACGCCGCCCACCGGGGGTCGACGACGTCGTGGCGGTGGTCCGGGTCGTCCGCGAGCCGCGCCCCGCAGTCGGGGCACAGGCCCGGGCAGTCCTCCCGGCACACCGGCTGCAGCGGCAGTGCGAGCACCACCGCGTCGCGCAGCTCCGGTTCGAGGTCGAACATGTCGTCCTCAAGGTGGAGCGTCTCCTCCTCCGCGTCCGCCTCCTCGGCGTCCGCGCCGGACCCGCCGCCGCGGGCCACGCGGCCCCTGGCGTCGGTCTCCGGGTAGGAGTACATCTCCTGGAAGTCCACTCGAAGCTCCTGTTCGAGCGGCTCCAGACACCTTACGCACTCACCCGTCGCCCGTGCCCGGGCGGTGCCCGTGACGAGCACGCCCTCCATCACCGACTCAAGCCGCAGCTCGATCTCGACGGGGTCGTCCTCCGGCACGCCCACGACCTCGTTGCCGAGGTCCTTGGGCGCCGGCACGGTGCGGGTCAGCCGCTTGAGCGTACCGGGACGACGGCCCAGGTCCCGTGTGTCGAACACGAGCGGGGCGCGGTGGTCCGGATGGGCTTTCAGGGCTTTCCTGCTTTCGTGCACCCTGCGCGTGACGGGCAGGGACGGGCGCGGTGCGATACGGCGAGGATCCAGAATACGCCAGACCGCGCCCAGGGCCCAATCCGGGCGCCCGGTCCGCGGGCGCCCCGCCGGCTGCTCAGCGGCCGCGGTCGTCGTACTGCCGCAGCTGCTCCATGTCGATCATGCCGGTGTCGAAGAGGCTCGTCTCGTCCAGCGCGGCCGGCGCCGGGGTGTAGCCGCCGTGCTGCGGCACGTGCGCCTCGCCCTGGCCGTACGGGGCCTGCTGGGCGGCGTCGGCGTACGGGCCGGGCCCGGGCTGCTCCGGCTGGCCGGCCTGCTGCGGCCAGCCGTAGCCGGGGTCGGGCTGCTCGTAGCCCTGCTCGTACCCCTGCTCATACCCCTGTTGGTAGCCCTGGCCGTAGTCCTGCGGGTAGTCCGGCTGCTCCGGCTGCGGGTAGCCGGCGGGGGCGTACCCCTGCGCGGCGGTGCCGTCGTAGTACGCCGCGGCGGCGGGCTGCGGGACGGCCTGCGGCGGGGCCTGGGCGGGTGGCGGCGCCGGCGCCGGGTCGTCGGCCAGCTCGGCCAGCTCGGCCAGGTAGCTCTCGTCGGAGCCCGGGCGCCCCTGGCCGGCCTGGCCGAAGGTCTCGCCGAGCTGGTCCGTGGGCCGGGCGCCCTGCAGCTTCTGCCGGCCGCGGCCGACCGCCTCCAGGGTCTTGGCCAGCACCGACTGGAACGCCTGGAACTGCGCGTCGACGTAGGTGTCGGCGCGCCTGCGCTGCTCCTCCGGGTCGGCGCTGCGCTCCGGCGCCGCGTCGGGGCCCTCGCCGGCCGCGTCCAAGCCCTGCGGGTCGTCGTGCCCCGGGGCGCGGCCCAGCAGCTTGTCCCGGCCGCGGTCGACCGAGCCGATGGTCTTGGTGAGGACGACCTCGAAGTTGGCGAGCTTGCTGTCGACGTAGTCGTCGGCCTCGACGCTGATCTGCTCGGCCTCCTGGCGGGCCGCGCCGAGGATCCGGTCGGCCTCGGCCTGGGCGCGCCGGGCCACCTCGGTGTCCGAGATCAGTGCGCTGCGCTGCCGCTGCGCCTCGTCGAGGATCTGCTCGGCCTCCCGGCGCGCCTCCTCGACCACCTGCTCGCGCCCGCCGAGCAGCTGCTGCGCCTGGGCCAGCGACCCGGGCAGGGCCTCGCGCACCTCGTTCAGCATGCCGAGCAGCTCGGCACGGTTGACCACGCACGACGCCGACATGGGCATGGACCGCGCGCCCTGCAGGGCCTCCGCGATCTCGTCGAGCTTCCTCTGCACGTCCATGGTTGAAGACTCTACGGCGCCCGGCTAGGAGTTGGTGAGGCGTTCGCGAAGTGCCCGGTCGACCACCGGCGGCACGAGGTGGGACACGTCGCCGCCCCAGGTGGCGACCTCCTTGACCAGGCTGGAGGAGAGGAAGCTGTAGGTCGGGTTGGTGGGGACGAAGAGGGTCTCCACGCCCGAGAGGCCGTTGTTCATCTGGGCCATCTGCAGCTCGTAGTCGAAGTCGCTGACGGCGCGCAGCCCCTTGACGATGGCGGGGATGTCGCGCTCCTTGCAGTAGTCGACGAGCAGCCCGTGGAAGCTCTCGACCTCCACGTTGCCGTACTCCGTCGTGCACTCGCGGATCAGGTCCATCCGCTCCTCGACGGTGAACAGCCCCTTCTTCGACTTGTTGATCATCACGGCGACGTGCACGACGTCGTAGAGCTTCGAGGCTCTGGCGATGATGTCGAGATGTCCGTTGGTGACGGGGTCGAAGGACCCCGGACAGACGGCGCGGCGCACGGGAGGTTCCTCGCTCTCGGATCCGGTCGTGAGGGTCATGAGGGTCATGAGGGTCTCGGCAGACGGGGGCGGGGCGGGAGTCGGGAACGGAACGGGAACGGGGTCGGTGGGGCGGGCGGTCAGGGCCCGGGGGCGGCGGCGCGACCGTACCAGAGCGTGCCCTCGCCGTAGCGCCTGGCCCGCAGCCCCTCGAACCCGTCGGGCCAGGGGAATCCGCCGCCCCGGGTGCTGCGCTCCACGGTGACGAGCGCGTCCGGCGACAGCCAGTCGTGGGTACGGAGTGTGACGAGGATCTCGCCGACCGCGGCGTCGGCGACCTCGTACGGCGGGTCGAGGAAGGCCACGTCGTACGGGTCCGGGGGCGGCGGCCCGGCGACGACCTGCTCCGCGCGGGCGGCGCGCACCTCGGCGCCGGGCAGGCCGAGGGCGCGGGCGTTCCGCCGGATGACGCGGGCGGCGCGGGCGTCGGCCTCGACGAGCAGCGCGTGCCCGGCGCCGCGGGACAGCGCCTCCAGGCCGACGGCGCCGGAGCCGCCGTACAGGTCGAGGACGCGCAGGCCGTCGAGCGGGCCGAGCAGCGCCTGCCAGGTGGAGAAGAGACCCTCGCGGGCGCGGTCGGACGTGGGCCGGGTGCCGGTGCCGGGCGGCACCGCGAGGCGCCGCCCGCCGGCGGTTCCGGCGATCACGCGGGTCATGGCTGCTGGGTGTCCTTGTCCTCACGGGCGCGGTCCGTCCCACGATATGCCCCCGGGGTGACGGCCGCGGTGCCGCCGGCCTCAGCCCTTGTCGAGGAACTGCTCCCGCTCGTCGTCCAGCAGGCTCGCCAGCGCCCCGCGCAGCTCCGGGTACGCCGTCAGCTCCGGGTCCGCCGCCACGAGCGCCGCCGCCGCGTCGCGGGCCTCGGCGATGACGTCCTCGTCGTCGATGACCGCGAGCATCTTCAGGCTGGAGCGGGCCCCGGACTGCGCCTGCCCGAGCACGTCGCCCTCGCGGCGCTGCTCCAGGTCGATACGGGAGAGCCGGAAGCCGTCCTGCGTGGCGGCCACCGCGTCCAGCCGGGTGCGGGCCGGGGTGCCCTCCGGCATCTCGGTGACCAGCAGGCACAGCCCCGCGGCCGAGCCGCGGCCGACCCGGCCACGCAGTTGGTGGAGCTGGGAGACGCCGAAGCGGTCGGCGTCCATGATGACCATGACGGTGGCGTTCGGGACGTTGACGCCGACCTCGATGACGGTGGTGGCGACCAGCACGTCCACCTCGCCGGCGGCGAAGCGGCGCATCACGTCGTCCTTGGCGTCCGGCTGCATCCGGCCGTGCAGCACCTCGACCCGGAGCCCCGCCAGCGGCGCCCCGGGGCCGGCGGAGAGCTGCGCGGCGACGTCCAGCACCGCCAGCGGCGGGCGCTTCTCCGCCTCGTCCTCCGGCGACGGCGCCGGCTTCGCGCCCTTCCCGCCGGGCGCCTTGCCGGCCCCCGCGGCGCCCCTGCCCTCCGGCTCCTCCGCGGAGTCGCCGATGCGGGGGCAGACGACGTACGCCTGGTGGCCGCCCTCGACCTCCTCGCGCACCCGCTCCCAGGCGCGGGAGAGGAAGTGCGGCTTGTCGGCGGCCGGCACGACGTGGCTGGCGATCGGCGAGCGGCCGGCCGGGAGCTGGTCGAGCACGGAGGTCTCCAGGTCGCCGAAGACCGTCATCGCGACCGTGCGCGGGATGGGCGTGGCGGTCATGACCAGCAGGTGCGGCGTGCGCTTGGCGTCACCGCGGTTGCCCTTCGCGCGCAGCGCGTCCCGCTGCTCGACGCCGAAGCGGTGCTGCTCGTCGACGACGACCAGGCCCAGGTCGTGGAACTGCACCTTGTCCTCGATGAGCGCGTGCGTCCCGACGACGATCCCGGCCTCGCCGACGGCCAGGTCGAGCAGCGCGCCGCGGCGCGCCGCCGCGCTCGTGGAGCCGGTGAGCAGCACGACCTTCGTCCCGTGTTCGGCGCCGCCGAGGAGGCCGGCCTCGGCCAGGTCGCCCATCATCCCGGTGATCGACCGGTGGTGCTGCTGCGCCAGCACCTCGGTCGGCGCGAGCAGCGCCGCCTGCCCGCCCGCGGCCACGACGGCGAGCATCGCGCGCAGTGCCACGAGCGTCTTGCCGGAGCCCACCTCGCCCTGCAGGAGGCGGTGCATGGGGTGGTCGGTGGCCAGGTCGGCGAAGATGTCGGCGGAGACGGCCCGCTGCCCCTCGGTGAGGGTGAACGGCAGCCGGGCGTCGAAGTCCGCGAGCAGCCCCTCGGCGGGCGCGACCCGCGGCACGGCGGGCAGCTGGCCGTCCGCGTGCCGCCGCCGGGCCAGGGCGACCTGGAGGACGAACGCCTCGTCCCACTTCAGCCGCTCGCGCGCCGCCCACAGGTCGGCCCTGGTACGCGGCCGGTGCACCTTGACGAGGGCCTCCCGCAGCGGGACGAGCCCGCGCTCCGCGCGCAGCGCGGCGGGCAGCGGGTCGGCGACGCCCTCCCAGCCCGTGGCCTCCAGGCCGTCGAGCACGGTGTCGACGGCCTGCTGGAGCTGCCAGGAGGCGAGCTGGCGGCAGGCCGGGTACAGCGGCAGGAGCTTGTTCGCCCACTCGTCGGCGGCGGCATCCTCGCTGCGGGCGGCCCGGCCGTCCCGGTCGTCCCGGTCGTCCCGGCCCGCCAGCGGCTTGTAGTCGGGGTGGGCGAGCTGCCGCTTGCGGTTGAAGACGGTGACCTTGCCGGCGAAGAGGGCGCGGCGGCCGGGCAGCAGCTCCTTCTGCGGGTGGTACGCGCCGCGGCCGAAGAAGACGAGGGTCAGCCGGCCGCTGCCGTCGGTGATGACCACTTCGAGGCGGCGCCCCCGGCCCGTGCCGAGCATGGCGGCCTTCTCCACCTGCGCGACGACCGTGACGTGCTCGTCGACCTCCAGGTCGGCCAGCCGCGTCAGCTCGCCGCGCTCGGCGTACCGCCGCGGGTAGTGGTGCAGCAGGTCGCCGACGGTGTGCAGCCCGAGGTGCTCCGCCATCGCTTTGGCGGTCCGGTCGCCGACGGACGTCTTCAGAGGCTCTTCCAGCACGGACACGCGTCCATTGCACACCATGGGGCCGACAGTGCGCGGGAACCCTGGCAACCGGAGGCCGCCCGGTTCTACGATGGTCCGCCCCGAACTCCCCCTCGCGATCACCGGTGCCGACGGGATCGCCCGACCCGCGCCGCCCGCCCACCCCCCGCCGGCGCTTCCGCGATGACTTCTGAGAACGCTGCGCACGCCTCGTCCCACACCTTTCAGGTCGACCTGCGCGGCCTGGTCGACCTGCTCTCGCACCACCTCTATTCCAGTCCGCGGGTCTATCTGCGCGAGCTGCTGCAGAACGCGGTCGACGCCGTCACCGCGCGGCGCGCGGCCGATCCCGCCGCACCGGACCGGATCCGGCTGTACGCGGCGCCGGACGCGGCCTCCGCGGACCGCCCCGGCGGCCCGGCGGGCGGGCTGCGCGTCGAGGACAGCGGCGTGGGGCTGACGGAGGCCGAGATGCACGAGCTGCTCGCCACCATCGGCCGCAGCTCCAAGCGCGCCGGGGACCTGGAGTCCGCGCGGGCCGGGTTCCTGGGCCGGTTCGGCATCGGGCTGCTGGCGTGCTTCCTGGTCGCCGAGCGGATCCGGGTGGTCAGCAGGTCGGCCCGGGAGCCGGCGGCGCCGCCGGTGGAGTGGACGGCCGCCGACGACGGTTCGTACACGGTACGGACCCTCCCCCCGGCCGCCCGCCCGGAGCCCGGGACCACCGTGTACCTGACGCCGCGGCCCGGCTGCGCCGAGTGGTTCGACCCGGCGCGGGTCACCGAACTCGCCCGCGACTTCGGCTCGCTCCTGCCGTACGACGTGCGCGTCGGCGGGACGCCGGTCACCGACCTGCCCGCCGTCTGGGACCGCCCGTACCCGAGTCCGGCGGCCCGCCGGGTGGCGCTCGCGGGCCACTGCCGGGACGTCTTCGGCTTCACCCCGCTCGACGCCGTCGAGCTGAACGTGCCGCTCGCGGGCGTGCGCGGGGTCGCGTACGTGCTGCCGTCCGCCGTCAGCCCCACGCAGCGCGCCGGGCACCGCGTGCACCTGAAGGGCATGCTGCTCACCGCGCGCGCCGAAGGGCTGCTGCCGGACTGGGCGTTCTTCATCCGCTGCGTCGTCGACACCGACAGCCTGCGCCCGACCGCCTCGCGGGAGGCGCTGTACGAGGACGAGACGCTCACCGCCGTACGCGAGGCGCTCGGCGGCGCCGTACGCGACTGGCTGACGTCGCTGGCCGCCGCCGACCCGGACCGGCTCGCGCAGTTCCTCGCCGTGCACCACCTGGGCGTGAAGTCGCTCGCCCGGCACGACGAGGAGATGCTGCGCCTGATGCTGCCGTGGCTGCCGTTCGAGACCACCGACGGGCAGCTGTCGCTGGCGGAGTTCGCGCAGCGCCACCCGGTGGTGCACTTCACCCGCAGCGTGGAGGAGTTCCGGCAGGTGGCGCCGATCGCGTCGGCGCAGGGCATCGGCGTCGTCAACGGCGGCTACACGTACGACGCGGAGCTGGTCGAGCTGCTGCCCCGGGCCCGGCCCGGGACCGCGGTCGCCGAGCTGGACCCGGACACCGTCACCGCGCATCTGGACGGCGTCGACCCGGCGGAGGAGCTGGCCCTGTCCGGCTTCCTCGGCGTCGCCCGGGCCCGCCTCGACCCGCTCGCGTGCGACGTCGTGCTGCGCGCGTTCCACCCGCTGACCGTTCCGGCCCTCCACCTCGACGACCGCGCCGCCCGGCACGAGCGGGCGCGGGCGGACGAGGAGGAGCAGGCCGACGAGCTGTGGGCGGACATCCTCGGCAGCCTGCGCGGCGGCACGCCGCGTGCCCGGCTCGTACTCAACCACCGCAGCCCGCTGGTGCGCCGGATCAGCGGGCTGGGCGCCCCGGAGCTGGTGGGCAGCGCGGTGGAGGCGCTGTACGGGCAGGCGCTGCTGATGGCGCAGCGCCCGCTGCGGCCGGCCGACTCGGCGCTGCTGAACCGGGCGTTCGCGGGACTGCTGGAGTGGGCGACGCACCCGCCGGGGGCGGCGGAGACGCACGGCGGGAACGGCGGCGACCGCGGCGCCGGGCGGGAGGACGGCCGATGAGCGAGCGGAGCGAGCGAATCATTCAAAGGTGCGCGCTGTGCTCACAGCCCGCCCGGGGGTACCGCCCGCGCGGAGCGCGGGGGAGAAGCGAGGCCGGCGCATGAGCACCGGCACCCCCTCCCCCGCGCCCGCCGGGCCGCCCGCCGACATCCACGCCTTCCGCCGCGCGCTGGAGGAGAACGCGCGGGAGCCCGAGGGGCCCGGGCGCAACGCGGGCGCCGAGCGGCTGCTCGCCGAGGCGGAGCAGGCGGGCCGGGCGGGCTTCGTCGTCGAGGCGCTGATCCACCTGCTGCAGACGTACAACTTCAGCTCCGAGCAGGACAAGATGTTCGTCCCGTTCGCGCGGCTGCTGCGCATGTGGGACGAGCGGCCGGAGGACTTCGACGAGGAGGACGCGCACCGGCTGTTCTGGATGTTCAAGTGGGTCTCCTCCGGGATGACCGACCAGCCGCACATCCCGCTGGCCGCGATGGAGAAGTGGCTCGCCGAGATGGAGCACCGCTACCGCGTCGCGGGCCACAGCGAACGGGCCGTGCGGCAGGCGGAGTACCACATCGCGGAGCACGTCGGCGACGACGCCCGCGCCGCCCGCGCGTACGCCGCCTGGCGCGCCGCCGAGCGCGACTCCATGAGCGACTGCCACGCCTGCGAGCTGCGCGGCCAGGGCAGCTGGGAGGCGGGCCACGGCAACGACGCGGGGGCGCTTGAGCTGTGGCGGCCGGTGCTCACCGGCGTGCACACCTGCGCGCACGAGCCGCACGCCACGCTCGCGGAGTCGCTGCTGCCGCTGCTGCGGCTGGGCCGCCTCGACGAGGCGCGGGCCGGCCATCTGCGCGGGCACCGGATGGTGCGGCGGATGGAGAGCATGCGGTTCGCGTTCGCGCGGCACGTGGAGTTCTGCGCGCTGACGGGCAACGAGGCGCGGGGGCTCGAACTGCTGGCGGAGCGCCCGGCGTATCTGGCGGACCGGGGGGAGCCGTCGAGCCTGATGGCGTACCTGGCGGTGACGGCGCTGCTGACGCGGCGGCTGGCGGCGCTGGGGATGGGCGGTGAGCGGGTGGTGGGCCCGCCGGCGGCCGGGGGCGCGGACGGGGAGTGGACGGTCGCGGAGCTGGGAGCGTACGCGGAGCGGGAGGCGCTGACGCTGGCCGGGCGCTTCGACGCGCGGAACGGCACGGCGGCGGTGTCGGAGAACGTACGCGAGCGGATGGCCCGGGAGCCGCTGGTGGAGCGGCTGCCGCTGGGGCTGCGGGCGCGGGGGCCGCGGCGGCGGGGCGCGGCGGGGGTTGCGGCGGGGCCGGCGGGTGGTGCGGCGGGGCCGGCGGGTGGTGCGGCGGGGCCGGCGGCCGGGCTTACCGCCGGTTCGGCGGCGGGTGCCGGGGCGGGGCCGGCGGCAGCGGCCGCGGCCGGGGCGGCTGCCGGACGGGCCGGGGTGGCGGAGTTGCTCGCCACGGCCCGGGAGCGCACCGCCGCCCGCCATCCGCAGGCCGTGCAGGCCTGGGCGGACGCGGCGCGCGCGGCGGCGGAGGCGGGCACCGGACTGGACGTGCGCGACCGCGCCGAGGTCGCGGCCCACCGCGCCATGGACCCGGCCACCGCGACCGGCGAGGCCGCCGCCCTGTTCCGCACCTCGGCCGAGCTGTTCGAGGCCGCTGACGACCCGGGCCAGGCCGCGGTCTCGCGCGCCCGGGCGGCGTTCGCCGTGGCGCTCGACGGCCGTACGGACGAGGCCCTGGCCGCCGTCGCGGAGCCCTGCGCCCGGGCGCTGGCGCTGCACGCGGAGGGCCGCGCGAGCGCGGCCCAGGCGGCGGGCGCGCTGGTCTGCCGGGCCCGTATCCACCTCGTACGAGCCGAGGCGGCGGAACGGACCCCGGAGACGGCAGGGCCGCCCACGGAGCCGCCGACCGCCGCACCTGCGGCGGGCACGACGGCCGCGCACGCGGCGGGCACCGGGCCGGCGGACGCCACCGGCCCGGCCCGCGCTGCCGACGACCGGGCGGCTGGCACGCCGGCCGCGGACGCGGCGGGCACCGGGCCGCAGCGGCAGGCGGGTGGGCCGGCCACGGCCGGCGCCGGAGGACGGGCCCCGGCCACCGCGGGCCCGCGACCGGCGGCGGCTGCCGCCGGACCGCGGCCGACGGACTCAGCCGACCCCCGGCCCGCCGGTGGGGAGTACCCGGTTCGCCGGTTCGTCTGTGCCGGCCGGGCCGGCACAGACGAACCGGCGAACCGGGCCGCTGCGGCTGCCGCTCGCGGCCCGGAGAGCCCGGCCGGGACGCCCGGTGGGCCACCGGACCCGGGCGCTCCCCCTCCCCGTACCGCCGACGAGGCGCTGGCCGCGCTGCTGGCGTTCGCCGAGCCGTACCGGGACGACCCCCGCGTGGCCGGCCGGATCGCCGAGGCGCACGACCTGCAGGCCGGACTCGCCGCCCGCCGCGGCGAGACGGAGCGCGCCGCCGCGCTGTACGAACAGGCGGTCCGCGAGCACGACGCCGCCGGCGTCCCCTGGTACGCGGTGCACGCCCGGGCCGAACTGGCCGGTCTCGCCGCCCGCCGCGGCGACCGCGGGACCGCCGAGCGCGCCGTGCGCGGCGCGCTGGAGCACAGCGCCGCGTACGGCCGTCCCGCCGGGCAGGCGAGCCTGCACCTGCAGCTGGCCGACGTCCTGTGCAACACGGGCCGCGAGGCCGAGGGCGCCGAGCACCTGCTCGAAGCCGCCCACTGGGCCGACGAGGCCGGCGACTCCGACGGCATGGGCGCCTGGGCCCGCCACCACCTCGGCGGCGCCCTGCTCCGCCTCGGCCGGCCGGCGGAGGCGGCGACGGTGCTGGAGGACGCGCTCGCCGACATCGACGCCGAACGGCACGGCGAAGGCCCCGTCGTGCAGACCCGCTGGTGGCTGGGCGACGCCCTGCGGCGGCTCGGGGAGCACGAGCAGGCGGCGGAGCAGTACGTGCGGGCCGCGGAGACCGCCGCCGGGTGGGACGGCGACGGGGCCCGCGACCACGCGGTGCTGGCGACGCTGGCCGCGCAGGCGCTGAGCGCGGCGGAGATCGACGTCCAGGCCGAGCGCGCCTACGAGCGCGCGGGTGCGCTGTGGCGGGAGCTGGGCGACGTCCCGGCGCTGATCCGCACGCTCCGGGCCCGCGCCTGGCTGGCCGTCCGCCCGGACCGGGCGGGCCCGGCGGCGGCGCGGGAGCTGATGGCGCAGGCGGAGCGGGAGCTGACGGCGGCCCTGGCGGCGACGCCCCCCGCGGGTCCGGCCGCGGCCGGCGCGCACCCCCCGGACGGCGGCGCGGCTCCGGTGCCGGACGCCGGGTCCGCCGCCGGCGCGGCGCCGGTGCGGGGTGGGCTTCGCGACGTCCTCCTCGCCGAACTCGCCACCACGCACCGGCAGACCGGCGACCTCATCGCCTCCGCCTGCGGCAGCACCCCCGAGGACCCCGAGGAGTCCGCCGCCAAGGCCGCCCGCGCCGCGTACGAGGAGGGGCTGGCCCACGTCGTACGCGCCGTCGCCGGATTCGCCGAGCTGGGTCCCGACTGCCGCGACGAGCAGACCGGCGCGCAGCTCCTCGCCGCCTGGCTGGAGGCCGACCTCGGCCGCCCCGAGGCGGCGGCGCGGCGCGCCCGCGCGGTGCTCGCGGCGTACGGCCCCGAGGACGAGGACGAGGACGCGGACGGCGCCGCGGACGCCGCGAACGGCGGCGGGACCGCGGAGTCGCGCCGCGGCGAGGCCCGGGCGCTGCTGGCCTACGTGGCCCGCTGACGGCCGCGGGCCGCTACTCCACCCCGATCAGCAGCGGCGCCGACTGGCTCCCCCCGTCGTACACCACCGTGTCCACCGCCAGGTGCCCGCCGCGCACGTGCGCCTCCAGCCGCGCGCCGAAGCCCGGCGGCAGGTCCGGGCCCAGCACCAGGGTGACCAGCTCGCCGCCGCCCGCCAGCAGCCGGTCCAGCACCGCCGCCGCGGTCTCCGCGAGGTCGCCGCCGACCACCGCCACGTCGCCCTCCACCACCCCGAGCACGTCGCCCGGGCGGCAGATCCCCGCCGTCGTCCACGCCTCCTGCTCCGCGACCGCCAGCTCCGCGTGCCGGGTGGCGCCGGCCGCGGCCGTCATGGAGACGACGTCCTCGTCGAACCGGCGCCCCGGGTCGTGCACCGCCAGCGCCGCCAGCCCCTGCACCGCGGCGCGGGTGGGGATGAGGGCCGCCCGTACGCCGGACTCCCGCACCTCCGCCACGGCCACCGCGGCGGTGTGCCGCAACTCCGCGTCGTTCGGCAGCAGGACGACCTCCCGCGCGCCCGCGCGGCGCATCGCCTCGGCCAGCTCCCCGCTCGCGGGCGGCTCCCCCTCCCGTACGGTCACCACCCCCGCGCCCGCCTGGGCGCACAGCGCCGCCAGCCCGTCGCCCGGCACGACGGCGACGACCGCCCGGCCCCCGCGCTCGCCGGCGCCGCGGCCGGGGGCGCCGCGCCGGGGGGCCTCGGCGGGGGCGCCGGTGCCGAGGTGGGTGATCAGGATGCGGTACGGGCGGCCGGCCTCCACGCCGGCCTCGACGGCGGCGCCGGCGTCGTCGACGTGCACGTGCACCCGCCACAGCCCGTCGCCGCCGACGACGACGAGGGAGTCGCCGAGCGCGTCGAGCCGCGGCCGGAGCCGGGCGACGGCGTCGTCGCCGGCCTCCAGCAGGTAGATCACCTCGAACGCGGGCCCGTCCCCGGCCGCCCCGGGCACCGCGCAGGCGTCGTCGCCGGCGGCGCCGTCCCGGGGCTGCCCGGCCCCGGGGCCTTCCGTACCGCCCGCGTGGCCGGACAGGGCCGGCTCGGTGGGGCGGGCGGCGCCGCTGAGCGCGTCGGCGAGCGTGCCCAGCACCGCGACCAGGCCCAGCCCGCCGGCGTCCACGACACCCGCCCGGCGCAGCACGTCCAGCTGCCCGGTCGTCGCGGCCAGCGCCTCGCGGGCACCGTCGTACGCGCCGCGCGCCACCCGCGCCGTGCCGTCCGCCGCCGGCCGCTCCGCCGCGGCGCGGGCCGCGGCGTCGGCGACCGTCAGCATCGTCCCCTCGACCGGGTGCTCCACCGCCGCCCGCGCGGCGTCCGCGCCCCGCCGCAGCGCGGCGGCCAGCAGCCGGCCGCCGCCGTCCCCGTCCCCGGTGCCGTCGTCGTCGCCGACGGCACCGGCGTCCACCACCGCGCCCGTCAGCCCGCGCAGCAGCTCCGCCAGGATCGTGCCCGAGTTGCCGCGCGCCCCGATCAGCGCGCCGTGCGCCATCGCGCGCAGCACGTCCGCCACCGCCGGTTCCCCGCCGCCGTCTCCCGCGCCCTCCCCCGCGAACGCCCCGCAGACCGCGTCCACCGCCTGGGCCGCCGACTCCACCGTCAGATACAGGTTGGTCCCGGTGTCGCCGTCGGCGACCGGGAAGACGTTGACGGCGTCGATCTCCTCCCGGCCGCGGCCCAGCGCCTCCAGGGCCAGGGCGCACCAGGCCCGCACGGCAGCGGTGTCGAGCACCTCTCGTCACCCCCTCGGAACGGACGACGGCACGGCCGGGTACGGTGTAGCCGCAGCGTAGCCGCTGGACCGGCGATTTCCTCCGCCGGGAAGCGCCGTAGTATGCTGCTCAGGTTGCCCGGTCCCGTACCGGGCCTTCCTTCCCGGCCCGGCCGACCTGCTCCTCGTCAGGAGGAGGACGTGCCGCCGGATCCGACCGTTCGTGCATTCAGAAGCTTGGAGTGACCCGTGGCTGCCAACTGCGACGTCTGCGGCAAGGGGCCGGGCTTCGGCAACAACATCTCCCACTCGCACCGCCGCACCCGCCGCCGCTGGAACCCCAACATCCAGCGGGTGCGCGCCGTGGTCGGGGGGACGCCGAAGCGCCTCAACGCCTGCACCTCGTGCATCAAGGCGGGCAAGGTCTCGCGCTGACGTAGCGCGGCCGCCCCGGCACGCACAGCGGGCCGGTCCACCGCAGGGTGGGCCGGCTCTCTCGCGTTTCCGCCGCGCCGCGGGCGAGCCTCCGGGGCGCACGGGCCGGGAGTCAGCCCGTTCCCGGCGCCGGCCCCGCGGCCGTACGCCACCGCCACCCGTGGTCCACCGGCCCCGTCCCCGCCCCCAGCGGGAACCCGCCGGCGATCGCCCCCGTGACGTACTCCTTCGCCGCCGCCACCGCCTCCGGCACCGCCCGCCCCCACGCCAGCTGCGCGGCGACGGCGCTCGCCAGCGTGCAGCCCGTGCCGTGGGTGTGGCGGACGGGGAGCCGGGGCACGCGCAGCCAGTGCTCCTCGGTGCCGTCCGTCAGCAGGTCGACGGCATCGGCGGTGTCGGCGCCCGCGTGCGCCGCCAGGTGACCGCCCTTGACCAGCGCCCAGCGGGGCCCGTACGCCAGCAGCGCCGACGCCGCCCGCGGCATGTCCGCCTCGCCCGCCACCCGGATCCCGGTCAGCCACGCCGTCTCGTCCAGGTTCGGGGTGACCACCGTCGCCGCCGGGAGCAGCCGGGTGCGGACGGCGTCCAGCGCCTCGGCCGCCAGCAGCCGGTCGCCGTGCGAGGAGACGCCCACGGGGTCGACCACGACGGGCGCGGCCGTCCCGGCCAGCAGCGCCGCGACCGCCGTCACGGTCCCGGCGCCGGCCAGCATGCCGGTCTTCACGGCCTGCACCCCGATGTCGTCGACGACGCTGCGGAACTGCGCGCGCACCGCCGCCGCCGGCAGCTCCCAACTGCCCTGCACCCCGCGGGAGTTCTGCGCGGTCACGGCGGTGACGACGCTCATGCCGTGCACGCCGAGCGCGAGCATCGTCTTCAGGTCGGCCTGGATGCCCGCGCCGCCGCCGGAGTCGGAGCCGGCGACGGTCAGCACCCGCGGCGGCGCGGCCCCGGCGGCCGCCCGGTCCGCGCCCGGCCCTCCTGCCGCGGGGTCAGCCACCGAAGTGGTCCCAGCCCGCCGCGCCCCGCCAGGGCTCGCCGTCGACGGTCACCTGCGCGGCCGCCGAGGGCGCCTGCACCTCGCCCACGACCCGCCACCGCGCCGGCAGCTTCACGTGCGGCGGGAACGTCGCCACGATCGCGTGGTCCTCGCCGCCCGTCAGCACCCACTGCAGCGGGTCCACGCCCACCGCCTTGCCGATGTCCGCCATCTGCCCGGGCACGTCGAGGGCCGCGGTGCGGATGTCGATACGGACCTTCCCCGCCTCCGCGACGTGCCCGAGGTCGGCCAGCAGCCCGTCGCTGACGTCCGTCATCGACGTCGCACCGAGCCCCGCGGCCGCCGGGCCCGCCTGGTAGGGCGGTTCGGGGCGGCGGTGCGCCTCGACGAAGGCGCGGGGCGAGCGGAAGCCGCGGGCCAGGACGGCGTGGCCGGCCGCGGACCAGCCGAGCCAGCCCGTCACCGCCACCACGTCGCCGGGGCGGGCGCCGGCGCGGGTGACGGGCTCGTGGCCCTGCATGTCGCCGAGCGCGGTGATCGCGAGGGTGATGGCGTCGCCGCGTACGACGTCGCCGCCGACGACGGCGGCGCCGGCCACCTGGCACTCGTCGCGCAGCCCGTCCATCAGCTCGGCGGGCCAGGTGACGAGCAGGTCGGCGGGGACGACGAGGCCGAGGAGGAGGGCGGTGGGGACGGCGCCCATGGCGGCGATGTCGGCGAGGTTCTGCGCGGCGGACTTGCGGCCCACGTCGTACGCCGTCGACCAGTCCCGGCGGAAGTGCCGGCCCTCGATCAGCACGTCGGTGCTGGCCACCACCCGGCGGTCGGGGGCGCTGAGCACCGCCGCGTCGTCGCCGGGCCCGACCCGTACGGCCGGCGTCGTGGTCAGCCGGGAGGTCAGCTCCCGGATGAGCCCGAACTCGCCCAGCTCCCCCACGGTGCCCCGCCCCTGCCCGTGGCCCCTCATCGGATCGCTCCTTCCGTCAACCCGGCGCCCGCGGTCTCGCCCGTCACGGCCGCTCCCGGCCCTCCCCCGGCGGCCGGACTACGCGATACGGTTGCGTCTCTCCCCACATGATCCTCGAAGCCGCCCCTGGAGGTTCCGTGGTACAGGCTTACATCCTGATCCAGACCGAGGTCGGCAAGGCCTCGGCCGTAGCAGAAGTCATCGGCAAGATCCCGGGAGTGATCCAGGCCGAGGACGTCACCGGGCCGTACGACGTGATCGTGCGCGCCCAGGCGGACACCGTCGACGAACTCGGCCGTCTCGTGGTCGCCAGAGTCCAGCAGGTGTCGGGCATCACCCGCACCCTGACCTGCCCGGTCGTTCATCTCTGAACCCCCCGTATGCTCGGCGCGTGACCACGCCGAGCACCCCGTCCCGGCCCGCGCGGGCCGACCGCCCCGTTCCGTACTTCCGCCCCACCCGGCCATACCGCTCCGCTCTCCGCCCGACCGCCGCGCTGCTGCTGCTCGCCGCCCCGCTCGCCTGTTCCGGGGGCGACGGCGGCGCGCCGCAGGTGGCCGTGCCGACCCCGCAGGGGAAGGCCGCGGGCTACTGCGGCAGGCTCGCCGAGCGGCTGCCGGACACCGTGGACGGCCAGGAGCGCCGCGCGACCGAGCCGGCGTCGCAGCTGACCGCCGCGTGGGGCGACCCCGCGGTGCGGCTGCGCTGCGGGGTGCCCAGGCCGGCGGAGCTGACCCCGGGTAGTGAACACTACAACCCCTATGCCGAGACGGCCGTCGTGAACGGCGTCGACTGGCTGATAGCGGAGACCGACGACGGGCGCCGCTTCGTCACCGCGGGCCGCAAGGCGTTCGTCGAGGTCACGGTGCCCTCGGAGTACGCGCCCGAGGTGAACCCCCTGACGGATCTCGCCGACGCGGTCAAGGCGGCCGTCCCGACCGTGCTCTAGGGCACCGGCCCCAGGGCACAGACCCTAACGCAGCCCCGTCGAGCGGCGCAGCGCCGCCTGGATGAGCCGGTCGACCAGCTCCGGGTAGCCCACGCCGCTCTCCTGCCACATCCGCGGGTACATCGAGATGGGCGTGAAGCCGGGCATCGTGTTGATCTCGTTGATCACGAACCCGCCGTCGTCGGTGCGGAAGAAGTCCGCCCGCACCAGACCCTCGCAGGAGCAGGCCTCGAACGCGGCGACCGCGAGCCGCTGCACCTCGGCGGTCTCCTCGCCGGTCAGCGGCGCCGGCACGATGCCGTCGGCGGAGTCGATGTACTTCGCCTCGAAGTCGTAGAAGTCGTGGCTGGTGGTCGGGGGGATCTCGGCGGGGACGCTGGCGCGCGGCCCGTCCTCGAACTCCAGCACGCCGCACTCGATCTCGCGGCCGCTGACCGCCGCCTCCACGATGATCTTCGGGTCGTGGCGGCGCGCCTCGGCGATCGCGTCCTCCAGCGCGCTGAACCCTCCGCGGCTGTCGACCTTCGTGATGCCGATGGACGAACCCGCCCGGGCCGGCTTCACGAACACCGGCCAGCCGTGGTCCGCGGCGAAGTCCACGATCTTCCTGCGCGCCGCCGCGCCCTCCCGCCCGGGGCCGCCCTGCTCCCACTCGCGCGGCCGGACCACGACGTACGGGCCGACCGGCAGCCCGTAGGAGACGAAGACCCGCTTCATGTACTCCTTGTCCATGCCGACCGCGGAGGCCAGCACCCCGGAGCCCACGTACGGCACGCCGGCCAGGTCGAGCATGCCCTGCAGCGTGCCGTCCTCGCCGTACGGGCCGTGCAGCATCGGGAAGACGACGTCGACCTCGCCGAGCGCCTTGGGCACCTGCCCCGGCTCGGTGTAGACGACCTCGCGGCTGCCCGGGTCGGCGGAGAGCACGACGGCGCCGTCCTCCGCCGCCGCGTCGACCAGCTCCTCCACGCGCGGCACCCGGCGGTCGGCGATGGCCATCCGCTCGGGTTCGTCCGCGGTGAGCGCCCAGCGGCCGTCCGCGGTGATGCCGATGGGCAGCACCTCGTACTTCTCGCGGTCGATGGCGCGCAGCACGGCGCCCGCGGTGACCACGGAGATGCCGTGCTCGGAGCTGCGCCCGCCGAAGACGACGGCGACGCGCGGCTTGCGGCCCTGGCTTTCGTAGGAGTGCTCGCTGCTCATCGCTCGCACATTACCCGCTGCACCCGGGAACGTCAGTGTCCCTCGGCCTTGGCGCTGCGCGACATCAGCTCCTTCAACGCCACGAGCGGCGGCTTCCCGTCGTGCACGATGCTCACCACGGTCTCGGTGATCGGCATGTCGACCGCGTGCCGGCGGGCCAGATCGAGCACCGACTCGCAGGACTTGACGCCCTCGGCGGTCTGCCTGGTGGCGGCGATGGTCTCGGCGAGGGTCATGCCGCGGCCGAGGTTGGTGCCGAAGGTGTGGTTGCGGGACAGCGGCGAGGAGCAGGTGGCGACCAGGTCGCCCATGCCGGCGAGGCCCGCGAAGGTGCGCGGGTCGGCGCCGAGGGCGCTGCCGAGGCGGGCGGTCTCGGCGAGGCCGCGGGTGATGAGCGACGCCTTGGCGTTGTCGCCGAGGCCCATGCCGTCGGCGATGCCGACGGCCAGGCCGATGACGTTCTTGACAGCGCCGCCGAGTTCGCAGCCGACCACGTCGGTGTTGGTGTACGGGCGGAAGTACGGGGTGTGGCAGGCGGTCTGCAACCGCCGGGCCACCGCCTCGTCGGCGCAGGCGACCACGGCGGCGGCGGGCTGCCGGGCGGCGATCTCGCGGGCCAGGTTAGGGCCGGTGAGCACGGCGACCCGGCCGCGTACGCCGGCGCCGGCGGCGTCCCCGGCCGCGTCCTCGGTGGCGACCTCCTCGATGACCTCGCTCATGCGCTTGGCGGTGCCCAGCTCGACGCCCTTCATCAGGCTGACGAGCACGGTGCCCGGGGCGAGCAGCGGCGCCCAGCGCTCCAGGTTGCCGCGGAGCGTCTGCGCCGGCACGGCGAGCACGGTGAACTCGGCGTCCCGGGCGGCCCCGGCGGGGTCGGCGGTCGCGGTGACGGCGTCGGGCAGGCGGACGCCCGGCAGGTAGTCCGGGTTCTCCCGGGTGGCGTTGATCGCGTCGACGAGCGCGGCCCTGCGGCCCCACATCGTGACCCGGCAGCCGGCGTCGGCCAGCACCAACGAGAAGGCCGTACCCCACGAGCCGGTGCCGAAAACGGCGCAGCGCGTCACGAGTTCTCCTTACGGTCCGCGGAGCGGCGGCGCTGTTCGGCGCGTACCGTCTTCGGGTCGAAGCGCTCGGCGGGCGCCGGCTCGCCGCGCAGCTCCTCCAGCAGGCGGGTGACGGCGTCCATGATGACGTCGGTGGCCGCCGCGAGCACCTCCGGGGTGGGCTCCTTGCCGTGGAACTCCGACAGGTCCACCGGCGGCCCGGCGAGCAGGTGGAAGGTCTTGCGGGGGAAGAGCCTGGGCCTGCCGTACGGCGGCAGCACCTCGTTGGCGCCCCAGTGCGCGACGGGGATGACGGGCGCCCCGGTGACGAGCGCGACGCGGGCGGCGCCGGTCTTGCCCTTCATCGGCCACAGCTGCGGGTCCCGGGTGAGGGTCCCCTCGGGGTAGAACGCCACGCACTCGCCGTCCTCGACGGCTTTGACGGCGGCCCGGAATGCCGTGGAGGCGTCGGTCGACTCGCGGTAGACGGGAATCTGCCCGGTGCCGCGCATCATGGTGCCGACGATGCCCTTCTTGAAGAGTCCGTCCTTCGCCAGGAACCTCGGCACCCGGCCGGTGTTGTACTGGAAGTGGGCATAGAAGAACGGGTCGAGATACGAGTTGTGGTTGACGGCGGTGATGAATCCGCCGTCGGCCGGTATGTGCTCCGCGCCACGCCAGTCCCGCTTGACGAGCGCCCGCAGGGGCGGCTTGCAGAGGGCCGCGGCCAGCCGGTACCAGAAGCCGATCCTCCGCCGTGACACGGTTCTTTTCACCTTCCCGGATTTACCTCGGTGCGCGTTTCGTGGCCGAAACAGTCTCGCCCCGGGTCGCACGTCTGTCGAGAACACGGTACGCCCATGTGACCGGCCCGCCGGTCCGGACGGAGCGCGGGCAGGCGACAATGGGGCGGAACGACGATGGCGAAACGCATGGCAGCAGCGCAGACGGAAGTCCCCGGCCGGCCGGGGACGCGGCTCTGGCATGTCGTCGTGCCGCTGAAACCGCTGGCGCTGGCGAAGTCCCGGCTGGGCCCGGCGGCGGGCGAGCCGGGCCGGGGGCGGCTGGCGCTGGCGTTCGCGCTCGACACGGTGGGCGCGGCGCTCGCCTGCCCGGCGGTGGGCTCCGTGACGGTCGTCACGGACGACGCCGAGGCGGCGGAGCGGCTGGCGGCGGCCGGGGCGCGGGTCGTACCGGACGACCCGCGGGCGGGTCTGAACGCCGCGTTGGCGCACGGCGAGCGGCGGGTGCGGGCCGAGCGGCCCGGCGCCGCCGTCGCGGCGCTCAACGCGGACCTGCCGGCGCTGCGCCCGGCGGAGCTGGCCCGGGTGCTGGACGGGGTGCCGGACGGCGGCCCGGGCGGGGCGGCCGGCGGCGGCCGGGCGTTCCTGGCCGACGCCCCGGGCGCGGGCACGACGCTGCTCGCGGCGGGCGCGGGGGTGGCGCTGGCGCCGGGGTTCGGGGGCGCGTCGCGGGCGCGGCACCTGGCGTCCGGGGCGCGGGAGATCGGGCTGGCGGGGGTGGATTCCGTGCGCCAGGACGTCGATACGGGCGCGGACCTGCGGGCGGCGCTGGCGCTGGGGGTGGGGCCGCACACGGCGGCGGCGCTGGCGCGGCTGGCGGTGGGCGACGGCGTGTGCCGGTGAGCGCGGGCCGGTAGCCTGCGCTGCATGCAGGCCACAGCGTTCACGTACGACCCGCAGACCCGCAGCGGCAGCGTGCTCCTCGACGACGGCACGCCGCTGCCCTTCGACGGGGCCGCGTTCGCCGCGGGCGGCCTGCGGTTGCTCAGGCCGGGGCAGCGGGTGCGGATCGAGACCGAGGACGAGGGCGGGGAGCGCCGGATCGTCCTGGTGACGCTGCAGACGCTCTGACGCCGCGGGCCGGGCCCCGCGCGCCGTCCCCGTCCCCGTCTCTGCCGCTGCCTCTGTCGCTGCCGCTGCCGCCGCCCGGCGGGGCGGCGCCCGGCCGGGTCCGGACATGCCGCGGGCCGGTCTCCCCGAGGGGAGCCGGCCCCGCTTGCGGACCCTGCGCCGGGTCCGTCACCGCTTCCTGGCAGTGGTCTTCTTGGCCGTGGTCCGCCGGCCGGCGGCCTTGCGGGCCGGCGCCTTCTTGGCGGTGGCCTTCTTCGCCGGCGCCTTCCTGGCGGACTTCTTGGCGGTGGTCTTCTTGGCGGTCGTCTTCTTCGCGGTGGCCTTCTTCGCCGCGGACTTCTTGGCCGTGGTCTTCTTCGCCGGCGCCTTCTTGGCCGTCGTCTTCTTGGCCGGCGCCTTCTTGGCGGTGGTCTTCTTCGCCGTGGTCTTCTTGGCGGTGCTCTTCTTGGTGGCCTTCTTGGCCGCGGCCTTGGCGGTGGTCTTGGTGCCGCCGGACAGGCTGCCCTTCGGGGCCTTCTTCACCGCCGTGTCGTGCTTCGGCAGCCGCTTGGAACCGGAGACGAGGTCCTTGAAGCCCTGCCCGGCGCGGAAGCGCGGCACGGAGGTCTTCTTGACCCGGACACGCTCGCCGGTCTGCGGGTTGCGGGCGTAGCGCGCCGGCCGCTCCACCTTCTCGAAAGAGCCGAAGCCCGTGACCGATACGCGCTCGCCGGAGACGACCGCACGAATGATCGCGTCGAGTACGGCGTCCACGGCGTCGGCGGCCTGCTGCCGGCCACCCATCTTGTCGGTAATAGCTTCAACGAGCTGTGCCTTGTTCACGTCTTCCCCTTCGGAGGCATTGATTGCCGGAACGAAATGTTCAAGCCTTTTCGCACGTTAGGCAGATATATACCGCAAATCAAAGGCAAAACGTCTCTCATCACCCTTGTGTCGCAACGGACTCCCGCTACGACCGTGCGTCCAGCTCCCGCCGCAGGCGCTCCAGCCGCCTTGCGGCTCCGGCGAGATCGTGCTTCGCGGCACCCGTGATCGCGAGCAGGCGCCTTGTCAGCTCGGCGCGTTCGGCGTCCGTGACCGCCACCTCGCGCACCTTGCGGTGGGCCTCCTTCAGCCCGGCGGCGACGGCCTCGTAGAGCGCGAGTTGGCCGTCGGGTTCCATGCGCCGATTGTGCCATCTGCGGTGAGTTGTCGCTCGGCGGCATGCCAACGCGGCGGCGTGCGAAACCCCGCGCCCGCCACCTGTCGGCGGCGGGCGCGGGGTCGGTGTGCAGCGGAAAACCGCCGGTCAGCTCGGTACGGTCTGCGGTTTGAACGCCGGCCGGGCCGCCTCGAAGGCGGCGATGTCGGCTTCGTGCCGAAGGGTGATGCTGATGTCGTCGAGGCCGTTCAGCAACCGCCAGCGGGCGTTCTCGTCCAGCTCGAACGGCGCGGCGAACGCGGGCGCGCCGGACGTGCCGCCGGCGCGTACCTCCAGGCCCTGCAGGTCGACGGTCACCTCGGTCCCCGGGTCGGCCTCGACCAGCTCCCACAGCCGGTCGACGGCCGGCTGCGGCAGCACCACGGTCAGCAGACCGTTCTTGAGCGAGTTGCCGCGGAAGATGTCGGCGAAGCGGGACGAGACGACGGCCCTGAAGCCGTAGTTCTGCAGCGCCCACACGGCGTGCTCGCGGGACGAGCCGGTGCCGAAGTCCGGGCCGGCCAGCAGCACGCTCGCGCCCCGGTAGGCCGCGCTGTTCAGCACGAACTCCGGATCCTTGCGCCAGGCCTCGAAGAGGCCGTCCTCGAAGCCGTCCCGGGTGACCTTCTTCAGCCAGTGGGCCGGGATGATCTGGTCGGTGTCGACGTTGCTGCGGCGCAGCGGCACGGCGCGCCCGGTGTGGGTGGTGAAGGCTTCCATGGATCAGACCTCCGCGGTGATCAGGTCGGCCGGGGAGGACAGCCGCCCGGTCACCGCGGTGGCCGCGGCGACCTGCGGGGAGACCAGGTGCGTACGGCCGCCCTTGCCCTGCCTGCCCTCGAAGTTGCGGTTGGAGGTGGACGCCGAGCGCTCGCCGGGGGCGAGCTGGTCGGGGTTCATACCCAGGCACATCGAGCAGCCCGCGTGCCGCCACTCGGCGCCGGCGGCCGTGAACACCTTGTCGAGCCCCTCCTCCACGGCCTGCAGCGCGACCCGTACGGAGCCGGGCACCACCAGCATCCGTACGCCGTCGGCGACCTGCCGCCCGTCGACCACCGCGGCGGCGGAGCGCAGGTCCTCGATCCGGCCGTTGGTGCAGGAGCCCACGAACACGGTGTCGACCGCGATCTCGCGCAGCGGCTGGCCCGCGGTCAGGCCCATGTACTCCAGCGCCTTCTCGGCCGCGAGCCGCTCGCTGGCGTCGGCGAACGACGCCGGGTCGGGCACCTGCTGCGACAGCGGCGCACCCTGCCCCGGGTTGGTGCCCCAGGTGACGAACGGGGCCAGCTCGGCGGCGTCGATGACGACCTCGCGGTCGAAGACGGCGTCGTCGTCGGTGCGCAGCGTCCGCCAGTACGCGACGGCCGCGTCCCAGTCGGCGCCCCGCGGGGCGTGCGCGCGGCCCTCCAGGTACGCGAACGTCGTCTCGTCCGGCGCGACCATCCCGGCGCGCGCGCCGGCCTCGATGGACATGTTGCAGATCGTCATCCGCGCCTCCATCGAGAGCTTCTCGACGGCCTCGCCGCGGTACTCGATGACGTAGCCCTGGCCGCCGCCGGTGCCGATGCGGGCGATGATCGCGAGGATCAGGTCCTTGGCGGTCACGCCGTCGGGCAGCTCGCCGTTGACGGTCACGGCCATGGTCCTGAACGGGGCCATCGGCAGCGTCTGGGTGGCGAGCACGTGCTCGACCTGGCTGGTGCCGATGCCGAACGCCAGCGCGCCGAACGCGCCGTGCGTGGAGGTGTGGCTGTCGCCGCAGACCACGGTGGTGCCCGGCTGGGTGAGCCCGAGCTGCGGGCCGACGACGTGGACGACGCCCTGCTCGACGTCGCCGAGCGGGTGCAGGCGTACGCCGAAGTCGGCGCAGTTCTTGCGGAGGGTCTCCAGCTGGATGCGGGAGACGGGGTCGGCGATCGGCTTGTCGATGTCGAGGGTGGGGGTGTTGTGGTCCTCGGTGGCGATGGTCAGGTCGGTCCTGCGCACCGGCCGGCCCGCCTTGCGCAGGCCGTCGAACGCCTGCGGGCTGGTCACCTCGTGCAGCAGGTGCAGGTCGATGAAGAGAAGGTCGGGCTCGCCCTCCGCGTGCCGGACGACGTGGTCGTCCCAGACCTTCTCCGCGAGTGTCCTTCCCATCGCATTCCCATCGTCGTTGATCGCGAACTGCGCGTGCGTGAACGCGTGCCGGTGCACGGCGGCGCCACCCGTTCCCCCGTGCCGGACGGGGCCGGTCCCCACAGGGTGACGCGTCCGCCGGAAATTTGAACTTGCGTTTCACAGTGTGAGACGCGAGTATCGTTGCATGGACAACTCTAGCGGCGTCGGCGTACTCGACAAGGCGGCTGTGGTGCTGAGCGCGCTGGAGTCCGGTCCGGCCACCCTCGCCGGGCTGGTCTCCGCGACCGGTCTCGCCCGCCCGACGGCCCACCGGCTCGCGGTGGCGCTGGAACACCACCGCATGGTGGCCCGGGACATGCAGGGCAGGTTCATCCTCGGGCCCCGGCTCGGCGAGCTGGCGGCGGCGGCCGGTGAGGACCGGCTGCTGGCCGCGGCCGGCCCGGTGCTCACCCACCTCCGGGACATCACCGGCGAGAGCGCGCAGCTCTACCGCCGCCAGGGCGACATGCGCATCTGCGTCGCGGCGGCCGAGCGGCTCTCCGGCCTGCGCGACACCGTCCCGGTGGGCTCCACGCTGCCCATGAAGGCGGGCTCGGCGGCGCAGGTGCTGCTCGCCTGGGAGGAGCCCGAGCGGCTGCACCGGGGACTGCAGGGGGCCCGGTTCACGGCCACCGCGCTGTCGGGCGTACGGCGCCGGGCGTGGGCCCAGTCCGTCGGGGAGCGGGAGCCGGGCGTCGCGTCCGTCTCCGCGCCCGTACGCGGCCCGTCGAACCGCGTGGTGGCCGCCGTCTCGGTCTCCGGCCCGATCGAGCGGCTGACCCGGCACCCGGGGCGGATGCACGCCCAGGCGGTCGTGGACGCCGCCGCCCGGCTCACCGACGCGCTGCGCCGGGCGGGCTGACCGCCGGGGGCCGCCCGCGGCCCCCGGCCGCCAGCCCGTGGCGCACGCCCGGCGGGCGGTGCAGACAAAAATCCCGCCTCCGCCGAAGCGGAGACGGGACAGGTCCTGCAGGTACCCCCGACCGGATTCGAACCGGCGCTACCGCCTTGAGAGGGCGGCGTGCTAGGCCGCTACACAACGGGGGCCTTGGACGATCCCCTCCTCGCGATGGAGAGGACCTGTACCCCCGACCGGATTCGAACCGGCGCTACTGCCTTGAGAGGGCAGCGTGCTAGGCCGCTACACAACGGGGGCGAGCATCTGCAACTGCGTTGCGCTGGGGTACCAGGACTCGAACCTAGACTAACGGAACCAGAATCCGTCGTGCTGCCAATTACACCATACCCCACCAAAACACAACCCCCGTCGCGGGGGTGCTGTTCAGGTGGCCGCCGTTCCCGGCGACGGACAGAACATTACCCGATCGCGGACCGCACTCCAAAACGGGTTAGCGGAGCCGGGCCATGAGGGCGTGCTCGACCAGCGTGATCAGCGTCGACTTGGACTCCGAGCGCTGCCGCGCATCCGTCGTCAGGATCGGCGTCTCCGGCCCGATCTGCAACGCCTCACGCACCTCGTCCGGCGAGTACGGCTGATGACCGTCGAACCCGTTCAACGCGATCACAAACGGCAACCCCGAGTTCTCGAAGTAATCCACCGCCGGGAAACAATCCGCCAACCGCCGCGTATCCACCAGCACCACCGCACCGATGGCACCACGCACCAGATCGTCCCACATGAACCAGAAACGATCCTGACCAGGCGTCCCAAACAGATACAGGATCAAATCCTGATCCAGCGTGATCCGACCGAAGTCCATCGCCACCGTCGTCGTGGTCTTCCCCGACACCTGCGACAGATCATCGATCCCCGCAGACGCCGACGTCATCACCGCCTCGGTACGCAACGGATTGATCTCCGACACCGAACCGACGAACGTGGTCTTCCCCACCCCGAAACCACCCGCCACCACGATCTTCGCCGACGTGGTCGCACGAGCCGGAGGAGAACCGGCCACACCACTAGAGCTTGCGAAGTCCACTGAGCACCCTTTCGAGCAAAGTCACATC
>AZWL01000017.1 GCA_000514715.1 Streptomyces sp. CNH099
CGGCGTTGGCCGCGTGGACGGCGCCCGCGCCCGCGCGTGGACGGCGCCCGCGCCCGCCCGCGGCGCAGCCGCGGCGCGGGGCGGGCCACCGCCCCCCGACCCCCCGATCCCCCGACCCGGGCGGCAGGCCGAAGCCGGCCGCCCCCGTCAGCCCTCCCGTGCCGGCGCCGCCGGCGGCCCCGCGTCCTCCTCCCGGAAGAACGGCACCTCGGAAAGGACCTGGTCGGCCGCCGCCAGGATCTCCCCGGCGTCGTCCACCGGCGGGTGGATCCACCCGTTGATCGTCTTCTTCGCGTACGCGCCGTCCGCCCCCGTCGCCATCACCCTGCGGTCCCAGCCCCGGGTGAACACCCCGCCCGCCGCGCCCAGATGCAGGCACGTGACGTACGGCGACGGCGTGTACGGCCGCGGCGGCACGTCCAGCAGGTCGGCCGCCGCGTTGTAGCCCGCGACCTTCCCCAGCGGCGTCGCGTGCTGGCAGCACTGCATGACGACGTGCTCCGCGTCGAACGGCGCCGCCGCCACGTCGCCCGCGGCGAACACCTCGGGCAGCGCCCGCAGCCACTCGTCCACCGGCACCCGGCCGAGGTGGTCGAGGTCGTCCGACAGGTGCCGGGTCAGCTCGTCGGCGCGCATGCCGATCGACCACACCACCGCGTCCGCGTCGACCCGGGCGCCGTCGGAGAGCACCGCGTAGCCGTCGCCGACCTCCGTCACCGTCGTCCCGAGCCGCCGCTCGACGCCCAGTTCGTCCAGCGCCGCCTCGATCGCCGCCCGCGGCCCGGGCCCCAGCGGCTCGCCGACCTCCGCCGCCGTGTCCACCAGCAGCACCCGGCCGCGCGCCGCCAGCTCGCTGGCCGCCTCCAGCCCGACGAACCCGGCGCCGACGACCACCGCGGCGTAGCCGTCGCGGCCGCGCAGGTGGTCGGTGAGCCGGCGGGCGCCGTCCAGGGTGTCGATGTCGAAGAGCCGCTCGGCGCCGGGCAGGTCCGCGGGCGGCACGAGCCGGCTGCCGGACGCCAGCACCAGCCGGTCGTACCCGATCTCCCGCCCGTCGGCCACCACGACCCGGCGGCCGGTGTCGACGGCGCTCACCCTGGCCCGGACATGCTCCACCCCGATGGGCCCCAGGATGCGGTCCAGCGCCACCGTGGCCAGGTCGGGCTCCGGCTCGTACAGCCGCGGCCGCAGCACCAGGCGGTCGTTCGGCGCGACGAGTGTGATGCGCAGGTCCGCGTCCCCGCGGGCGAGCGCGGCGCCCGCCGCGCTCCACACGCCCGCGAAACCCCCGCCGATGATCACGATGTGGTCCATCGTGTCGTCCTCCCTCAGCTTGCTCCGTGCCGATCCCCGGGGTGCGGGGATCCGCAGGGAGACACAGCGGCGGGTTCAGATGTGACCGCTCCCCGGTCCGGTCCCGGTCCCGGGTCCGGGTCCGGGCGGGGCGAGGGCGGCGAGCGGGGCGAGCTTGTCGGGGTTGGCGAGCCGGCGGATCTCGGTGAGGCGGCCGTCGGCGATCTCCACGGTGTCCAGCCAGACGGGCGCGCCGTCGAGGTACGCCACCAGCGCGGGCTGCCCGTTGACCTCGACGAGCCGCGTCGCGTCGGGCCGTGCGATCTGCTCCGAACGGACCGTGAGCAGCGCGATCGTCTCGGCGCCCAGCACCGGCCGGCGGGCGGCGGTCACCTTGCCGCCGCCGTCCCCGACGTACACGGCGTCGGGGTGCAGCAGCGCGATCAGCGCGGCCATGTCGCCGCCCTCGGCGGCGGCCTTGAACGCCCGCAGCACCCGCTCCGTCTCCGCCCGCGAGGCGGAGGGCCGCTGCCCGTCCGCCGCCCGCACCCGCGTCCGCGCCCGGGAGGCGAGCTTGCGGCCGGCGGCCGGGGTGGTGCCGAGCACGTCGGCGACCTGCGCGAACGGGAAGCCGAAGACGTCGTGCAGCACGAGCGCGACCCGCTCGGCCGGCGTCAGCCGCTCCATCAGCACGAGCATCGCGGTGCCGACCGACTCGTCCACGAGCACCTGCGCCGCGGCGTCGGGCCCGGTCAGCAGCGGCTCGGGCAGCCAGGGGCCGACGTACGACTCGCGCCGGACGCGGGCCGAGCGCAGCACGTTGTACGAGGTCCGGGCGGCCAGCGTCACCAGCCAGGCGCGCAGGTCCCGGACGTCGGACAGGTCGGCGTCGGCGGCGCGCAGCCACACGTCCTGCGCGACGTCCTCGGCCTCGGTGACGGTGCCGAGGATGCGGTACGCGGCGCCGAACACCGCGGGGCGGTGGGCGGTCCACTCCGCCTCCGTCAGCGTGCGGCGGCCCGGCGCCGCGGCGCCCTGCTCCACGGGCTCGGCCTCCTCACACCGGTACGCGTCCGGGGTCGACGGTGTGCAGTGTAAGCAGGCGGGCAGACAGGGGCGGGCACGCGGGTGGGGGCGAGCGGCTGGCCCGGCCGGTCAGTCCCCGGAGTCCCGCTCCGGCAGTTCCTGGTGGCCGGCGGGGCCGGGCGAGCGGCCCTCCGGCGGGTAGTCGCAGTCGAGGCTGGCGACCTCGTAGTCGTCGCCCTCGTTCTTCTCCTGGTCGACGACCACCGCCGCGGTGCACGCGCGGCCGTGTTCGTCGGTGAACGTCACCACCTCGCTGTAGTCCGTCGGCTGGCTGCAGCCCGCGAGCACCAGCACCGCCGCCGCACCGGCCAGTGCCGCGCCGATCCCCCACCGTCGTCTCATGGCTCCCCCTTCGTCGTGCCCGCTCTCGCCGCCGCGGGTCGACGGTGGGATTCCCCTTCCGTACGCCGTTCTCACGCAACGGGGGGCGGGGAGGCGGAAGTTGGCCGACCGGACGCGGACCGGACACCCGCCGTTCGCCGACCGGCGGGTGCCGGGCACGTGCCGGGTCTCCGGGACTGCCGCGGGGGCGTCCGCCGTGGTGACGCCCCCGCGGGACGGGCGTGTGCGTCAGTCGATCCGCGTCGGGGCCCTCTCGGTCCCGTCGCCCGTGAAGTTGCATATGGACGGGGCCATCACGTGCGCCGGGCTGGACCAGCCCGCGCACTGGTAGCCGGAGTGGCCGTACCAGTCGTGGCCGAACTCGTGCGCCGCCAGCAGCGCGTCGTCGTTCACGCCGCCCAGGAACAGCGCGATGCGCTGGCCCTGGCCCCAGTTGCAGCCGACGATTCTACCGCCGCCGCCGCAGTCGGAGATGTAGCTGTTGCGGCACTCGACCGGGGTGTCGCTGCCGCTGGTCCGGTTCAGGTTGGCCCAGGCGGCGGCGCCCTGGTCGATGACGCCGGCGTAGCCGCTGCAGGATGCCGTGAGGTGGTAGGCGCGGTCGGTCGGGACCGGCCAGGCGGTGGCCCCGTACTCGCGGTCCTGCGGGCCCGCGGCCACCAGCGCCTCGAACTCCTCCACGGTGATGCCGTGGCCCTCGCCGAGCGCGTCGCCGGCGTGGCCGGCCTCGCCGGCGTGGTCGTGCGCGGCCGCCGTCTCGGCGGTCGCGGCGCTACGGGCCTCGGGCGCCGGCGCCGCCTGCGCGCCCGGTCCGGCGAGCGCGGCGGCCAGGGCCGCGACGGCCACGAGAACGGATCTCAGGAGTGCCTTGCTCCGCATGCGTTCTCCTCTGGTTGGGGGGTGGGCAGGGCGGCAAGCCGCCCGCACACACAGATCGCACGCACGCGGTCGGAGAACAATCCGGGAAACGGTACGTAGGGGCCACGCATTAAATTCCCCCGTGGTGCGCCGCGGCGTCCGCCACCTCCGTCCGCGAGCCGACGTCCAGCTTCCGCAGCAGCTTCGCCACGTGCTGCTCGACGGTGCGCGGCGAGAGGTACAGCACGTCGGCGATCTGCCTGTTGGTGTGGCCGAGGGCCACGAGCCGGGCGACCTCGCGCTCGCGCGGGGAGAGCGCGCCGCCGTAGCCGCGCCGGCCGCGGCGGGAGGGGAGCGGGACGTGGTTGCCGCGCAGTATGCGGCGGCAGCGGGCGGCGTCGCGGACGGCGCCGAGGTCGGCGAAGTGCTGCGCCAGCTCGGCGAGTTCGCGGGCGGGAGCGGGAGCTGGGCCGTGGGCCCGCCCGGCGTCGGGTCCGGCGGAGGCGCCGGCGGCGGGGCCGGGAGCGGGCTTCCCGCCCTGCGCCGTCAGCCGGCAGCGCGCCGCGGCCTCCCCCGCCCGCGCCGCCGAGTACGGCTGCGGCAGCGCGGCGTAGGCCCGTTGCGCCGCCGCGAACAGCTCCGCCGCCTCGGCAGCCGCCGCGCGCCGGGCCGCGCCTTCGCGCCCGCCGCCCGCGCGCCCTGCCGAGTCCCGCTCCGGCGCCGTTTCGGGCCCTGCCGCCGCGCGCCCCGCCGCCCCTCCACGCCCTCCAAGCCCTTCGCGCCCTCCCGACCCCCTCGCACCCATCGCCCCCATCGCCCCCATCGCCACGATCCCCCGGCACGTCAGCAGCGCCGCCGCCGCCAGCGGTGCGTCCCGCCCCGCGATGCCCTCGGCCAGCTCCGCGGTGGCCTCCTCCGCCTCCCGCAGCCGCCCGCCCCGTACGAGGGCCGTGACCGCCGGCGGTGCCAGGTCGCCCGCCCACGGCCAGATGCCCTTGCGCCGGATACGCGCCAGCCCCCGTTCGGCCTCCGCCCGGGCCCGCTCCGGCTCACCCCGCGCCTGCAGCAGGCGCGTCATCGCGCCGGAGGCGGTGGCCAGTATCGGCGCGGGCGCGTTGCGCGGGTCGGCGAGCCCGGCCGCCGCCAGCTCGGCCGCCGCCTCGTCCCACTCGCCCAGCGCCGACGCCAGCAGCCCCAGCACCAGGTGCGCGTCGGCGGCGATGCTGGAGACGCCCCGTACCGCGTCGAGGGTGTGCCGGCACCGTTCCGCCAGCCCCCGCCAGCGGCCCGCGTACCACTCCAGCCGCAGCGCCGTGCCCTCCACGATCCCTTCGAGGTACGCCGCCCCGCACTCGGCCGACAGCCGCCGCCCCTCGCCGCGGTAGCGCTGCGCCGCCTGGTAGTGGCCGAGGCAGGCGGCGGCGTCGGCGAAGTTGCCGCAGGCGCGGGCGACCTGGCGGCGGTGGGTGCCGGGCACCGGCCCGGCGATGAGGCGTTCGGCCTCGTCCCAGACGGCCGGGTCGCCGAGGCTCATGCGCAGCGCCAGGTGGTTGCCGCGTACGGCGGTGCGCACGGCGGGGTCGGGCTCGTGCGCCACCAGCTCCTCGGCGCGTTCGATCCACCGCTCGTACACGTGCCGCGGGTGGTCGCCCCAACTGGGCATGGCGAGCGCGGCCATCCCGCGGGCGGCGAGCGCGGGCCTGCCGTGCAGTTCGGCCACGGCCGTCTCGGTGTGGACGCGGCCCTCTTCGTAGCGGCCGGCCTGGTTGTAGAGGAGCAGGCCGAGGTTGAGCCGGATCTCGCCGCGCACCCCGGCGGGGATGTGGCCGTCGCGCACGATGTCCCGGAGCAGTTCGGTGGCCCGGTGGTGGGTGAGGCCGACGACGGCGTCGCGGCTGAGGTCGACGGCGATACGGGCTGCTCCGTTACGGTCAGACCGGCCCAGCCGCCCGTCCGACAGCAGCTCCTCCAGCACCCCGACGGCGAGCGCCAGGTCTCCCATCTCGCGTGCGGAGACGGCGGCGGCCTCTGCGTAGCGCTGCCACTGGGCCAGGTCGCCGCCGTGGTTCGCGTGGTACGCGAGCTGGATGAGGGGCTGCGGGTGCTCGGCGGCCAGCGCGCGCATCGCCTGCCGGTGCAGCCGGTGCCGGTCGGGGCCGAGGAGGCCGGCGTAGACGGCCTGCTGCGCCAGCGCGTGGCGGAAGCCGTAGCGGTCCTCGCCCCACTCGTGCAGCACGCCGGCGAGCAGCGCCTCGCGGACGGCCGCGGAGTCCGCCGGCGCGGCGGGCTGCCCGGGGGTGCCGCGCACGACGGCGGCGATGAGCGCCTCGCCGGCGGGGACGCGGAGGACGGAGGCGGCGCGTACGGCGTCGGCGGCGGCGGGCGAGAGCAGGCTCATGCGGTCGGCGACGGCCTCCTTCAGGCGGGTGGGGACGGCCATGGTGGCGAGGGCGCCGTGTCCGGCGGCGGCGTCGATGCCGGTGCCGGTGCCGGTGTCGGTGCCGGTGTCGCTGGCGGCGCCGGTGGGGAGCGCCCGTACGACCTCTTCGACCACGAAGGGGATACCGGCGGTGCGCCGGTGCAGCTCGGCGGCGAAGGCGGCAGAGGCGGCGTCGGAACTCCCGGTCAGGGCGGCGAACATGCCGCGGACGCCGGGCACGTCCAGGGGCCGCAGCGGGATCGCGACGGCGGTGGTGCCGGGCGGCTGGCGGTACGCGCGGCCGAGCGGCAGCCCGCTGCCGGGCAGGTCCTCGCGGCGGTAGCTGAGCACGGCCGACAGGCCGTCGGGCGGGTCGTCGACGAGGAAGCGCAGCAGGTCGCGGGTGCCGTCGTCGGTCCAGTGCAGGTCCTCGACCACCATCACCGTCTCCCCGGCCGCGTCCAGCAGCGCCCGTACGGCCCGGAACAGCCGGTGCCGCCCGGCCCGCAGGTCGCTGAGCAGCTCGGGCGCCGGCGGCAGCCGGTCGGCCAGCTCCGGCAGGTACGCGCGCAGCGCACCGCACACCGGGCTGAGCGCGGTCGGCAGCCTGCCGGAGAGATGCCGCAGCAGGTCGAACACGGGCCCGTACGGGAACGGCTCGCACAGCGGCCGGCACCCGCCGAGCAGCACCCGCCGCCCGCGCACCGCGGGATGCCGCAGCGCCTCCCGGATCAGCCGCGTCTTCCCGATACCCGCCTCGCCCTCGACCATCGCCACGGACGGCGGATGCGTGGCGGCGTCCACGAGGGCGCGCAACTCCCGCGCCCGGCCGACCAGTACGGGCGCCTCCGCGGGGCGCAGAACGGTCACGGACATGAGCGCCTCCGGGCCGGTGGGGTCCAGCGGCGCGCCGGGCGGGGGGTGTGCGGGGCGCGTCGCGGCGGCGACAGCGTGAAGGAGCGACAGCGCGAAGGTAAGCCTCCGCAACGGCCCGTAGCAAGACCGTCCGCCGTCGGTACGGGCGCGTCACATCGCCCGCCCGCCGCCTGTCATACGGACAAGGAGGGACGCCGTAGACCACCCCGGACGCCCCCGCCCCCTACCGAAGACACGGAAGCGAGCTATGACCGGCAACATAGACATGTCGATGATGTACGCGATGCACAACGCCCTGCGGCGTGACCTGACGAAGATGGCCGAGGTCGCCGCCCGCACCGACGTGGACCCCCGCCGGATCCTTGCCAACGGCTCCAGCTACGGGCTGTTCAAGAAGGCCCTGACCATCCACCACGGCTCCGAGGACGACGCCCTGTGGCCCCCGCTGCGCGAGGCCGTCGCCGGCAAGCCCGACGAGGAGGCGGTCCTCGACGCGATCGAGGCCGAGCACGCGCAGCTCGACCCGCTGCTGGAGTCGGTCGACGCCGTCCTGGCCGACGAGGGCGCCGACCGCGAGAAGGTCGCGTCCGTCACCGGCGCGCTCGCGGAGGCGCTGGCCGCGCACCTGGAGCACGAGGAGAAGGAGGCGCTCCCGCTGATCGACGCGCGGCTGACGCAGGAGCAGTGGCAGCACTACAGCGAGGTGCACGTCGCCAAGACCGGCCCGGACACCGCGACGCTGCTCCCGTGGCTGCTGGAGGACGCCGACGAGAACGTCGTCGAGATGATGACGGCGCGGATGCCGGAGAACGTGCGCGCCATGTTCGCCGACCAGTGGACCCCCGCCTACCGGGACCGCGACAGGTGGAACGCGGCCTCCTGACCCCGCCCGGGCCCCCGCCCCGGGCCCGGCCCGGACCGTGGGTGGCGCGGGACCTCCGCCGGGGTCCCGCGCCACCCGCTCGCATGTGTGTCAGCGGGCGAGGCGGAGTGCCCGCCGCAGCAGCGCGCCGTCGTCGAGGGTGAGGGCCCCGGTCTGCAGCGCGTCGTGCCCGTACATGGTCCTCGCGGGTGCGACCCGGCGGGCCGGGCGCAGGCGCCACCCCGCGCACGGCATGTCCACCCGCCGCCCGGAGCCGCCGACGCGGGCGGGCCAGCCGGTGCAGATGACCCAGCACGCGCAGGCGTGGTCGTGCCCGCCGCCGGAGCCGTGGAGCCCGGCCGCGTGGTGCTCGGCGGCGACCGCCAGCAGGTCCGGGTGCTCCAACTCCGGCACCGGCAGGACCCCGACTCTTCCGCGGCACCCCGGACGACGTGAGCGAGGCCGTGGCCGCGCGCAGAGGCGCGGGCGCTGATCCTGCGCGCGATCGGGGCCCTGGGCTGAAGTGGCCCCCGCCGGAGGCGGGGGCCGGGGTTGCCGAGGCGGGGTTACGTCACGCGGGGCCGAACTCGTCGCGCTGGACGGCGGCGACGAACGACGACCAGGCGGACGGCTCGAAGGTGAGCGCGGGGCCCTCGGGGTCCTTGCTGTCGCGGACGGGGACAACGCCTGAGGTCACGTAGGCCGGTGCCCACTCGACACAGTTGGACCCGCCGTTTCCGCTGTAGCTCGACTTGACCCACACCGCGGGGGAGAGGTCAGGCGTGGTGCTCATGTCGGAAGTTCCTCCATCACGGACCGGATAAAGGCCGCCGAGTCTTCCGGCGACAGGGCGGATGCCCTTAACAGATCGTATACCCGCTGCCGTTTCATGACGCTTTCCAGATCTTCCATCAACGTGCCCGTGCTGATGCCTTCTTCGTAGGCGAACCGTGCGCCGTTCTCCATGGTCATCAGCACCAGAGTGCCTCCGGCCAGCCCATGTCCCCCGACGTCGAAGGGGACGACCTGGACCATGGTCTTCTCGGTGAGTGTCAGCTCCGCGAGACGGGTGCACTGGGCCCGCATGACGTCCGGTCCACCGAAGCCCCGGCGGAGCATGGCCTCGTCCAGGACCGCCGAATAGTCCAGCAACGTGTCCGAAGAAAGCAGCGATTGCCGACTCATACGAGCGGTGACGAGTTCCTCGATTTTGTCTTCCGGCGCCCAGGGGTTGGCCTTCCTGAACTGGGCGCGGGCGTAGTCGGCCGTCTGGAGGAGCCCCGGTACGATCTGGCCGCTGTACTCCCCGAACACCTGGGCTCGGGCCTGCAGCTCCATGACGCGCTTGAACTGGTCCGGATGGATCTCCTTCGCCGCCAGCACGTACAGCTCCTGGAAGATCCCGTCCGTCCCGAACGCCGCATCCAGCCGCGGCGGCAGGTCCGGCGGCGGCATGGCATCCGCCGTCTCGATGCGCGACAGGTGGCTGCGGCTGATGTTCACCACGTCGTTCAGCGCTTCGAGACTCATGCCCGCGCGCATTCTGTGGCCGCGCATCTTCGCGCCGAAAAGGTGTCGGGCACTTCGGTCAGGGGTCAGTTCACGCGGACGTGCGGGCACTGGACGACTCCCATCTCCCCAGCGGTGGGGGCAAACATGAAGACCTGTCGCCTCCCGGTACTGAGCGCAATGCTCTCTTCACGCAACGTAGTAGATCCCGGCCGCGGGTGGCGGTCGAACGGACGAATTGGCAGGGATGGCGATGGCAGACAGGCAGGTGACGGACGGAGGCACCACGCAGGCGCGTATGTTCGCGCGGGGGGCGCGCTCGGTGGGGAAAGCGCGGGACTTCGTCGCCGCGGCGGTGTGCGCGGGGGACCGGGCGGACGACATCCGCCTGTGTGTGTCCGAGCTGGCGACGAACGCGCTGCGGCACACCCCCGCCGGCCACTGCTTCCTGGTACGGGTCCGCGCAGAGGAACACCTCGTGCACGTCGAGGTCCACGACGCCGGGGGCGGCGAGCCCCACGTGTGCACCCCCGCGGACACCGACGACCGCGGCCGCGGCCTCCTCCTCGTCGCCGCCCTCGCCGACGACTGGGGCACCGCCGACCGCACCGGCCCCGGCAAATCCGTCTGGGCGGCGTTCAAGCTCCCCGGCGTGTGGTGACCCGCCGCGCCGGCCGTCAAGGCCGGCGGGTCAGGGGGACGTGTGGCGGGCGCCGCCCTCGACGTGGATCGTCTCCCCGGAGACGAAACCCGCGCGAAGGAGCCACATCACCGCGTCGACGACGTCGTCCGTCTCGCCGTGCCGTCCGACGAGGGTCCCGGCCGCGCTCTTGCCGAGCAGGGCGGTCTTCTTGTCGCCGAGGCGGTCCCACGCGCCCGAGTCCACGACACCGGGCGAGACGGCGTTGACACGAATCGGCGCCAGATCCGCCGCCAGGTGGCGCGCGGCGTACTCGACCGCACCGTTCGTGACCCCCTTGACGAGCGAACCCGGCCGGGGGCGCCAGCCGACGACACCGGAGAACATCACCATCGATCCGGTCGGCCGCAGGACGGGCGCGAAGTGTTTGGCCACCAGCATCGGGCCGACCACCTTCGCCGTGAACGCGGCCAGCAGCAGGTCGCGATCCAGCTCGGTCGCGCGCACGTCGTGCGGCGCCGAACCGGTCGTCACGATGTGGTCGACCCCCTCCTCCAGCCGCTCCGCCGCGGCGGCGAGCGTCGACTCGTCCTGCAGATCGACCCGCACCGCCGTGGCGCCGGTCTCGCTCGCCAGCGCGTCGGCCGCGGCCAGGTCGCGGGCGCCGACGACGACCTCGTACCCGTCGCTCACCGCACGCCTCGCGACGGCCGCGCCGAGCGCGCGTGCACCGCCGATGACCAGGATCCGTTCCATGTGTGGCACTCCCTCTCCTCGAACCGGGCGCCACGGTATAGATTCGATACCGGTATCTTCAACGAAACCGGGAGCGGCGATGGGCGAGGCGTACAACGTCATGGCGGCGACGTGCCCGAGCCGGACGGTGCTGCACCGCATCGGCGCCCGCTGGACCGTGTTCGTCGTCAACGCGCTGGAGGACGGACCACGCCGCTTCAGCGAACTGAAGGGGCACATCCGGGGCATCACGCCGAAGGCCCTCACCGAGACCCTGCGCTCCCTCGAAGCCGACGGACTGATCAGCCGCCGTGCGTACGACGAGAACCCGCCCCGCGTCGAGTACGCCCTGACCCCGCTGGGCCGCTCCCTGCTCGTCCCCCTCCGCGCCGTTCGGCAGTGGGCCGAGGAGCATGTCCCGGACATCGAGGCGGCCCGCGCCCGCCGGCCCTCGGACCAGGGCCGGTAGGGGCGCCGTCGGCGAACGCCCGGGCCCCGCTCGTCGGCGGCCCCCGTCCGCCCGAGGGCCCTCCGGTGCCGCTACTGCCAGGCGCGTACGAGGTCCTCCGGACCCCAGTGGGCCGCGAGGGGCAGGCCGTCGTCCCGGCCGCTGCGGGAGCCCGCGACCAGGCCGCCGCCCGGTCATGATCACAGCCTGACCGCGCGCGTGCTCCCCATTCCCCGGGTGACCAGACCGAGTTGGCGGTCCAACCGCTCCAGGTCCAGTGCCCGGCCCTTGAAGCTGCTCACCGGCTCACCATCGCACTCACAAACGTAGATTCGGTATTACGTAGAATGAATCTACGTTAGTCCGGCGCGTCCGGAACCACCGCCAGCGCGTCGACCTCCACCCGGAAGTCCGGGCTCACCAGCCCCGCGACCTGCACCAGCGAGCTGGCCGGCGGGTGGTCCGGGTCCTGGAGTTCGTCGCGTACGCGGCGGAACGCCGGGAGGTCGTCGAGGTCCGTGAGGTAGACGGTCAGCTTGACGACGTGGGCGAGGCCGGAACCCGCCGCCTCCAGGGCCGCGGCGAGGTTGGCGAAGACCTGGCGCACCTGCGCCTCGGCGTCGTCCTCGCCCACCAGCCGGCCGCTGCCGTCGAGCGGCACCTGGCCGGAGACGGCGACCGTGGTGCCGGTGAACGCCACCGCGTGGCTGTAGCCGTTGACCGGCGGGGATCCCTCCGGTCGGACGTAGTGCCGCATGCGCGTGCTCCGCTCGTCGATCAGGTTGCGTCGATCAGGTCTCGGACTTCCGAACCTACCTCCTGCACGAACCACACATTCCGCTTCTGTTACGGGTGATATCCGGACACATCACGTTCCATGTACGCGTCGCCCGCCACCCGATGGCAGCCTGGAAGGGACGACGTGCACGAGCGAAACGGGGGCGAGTCATCGTGCGCATTGTGGTGATCGGTGCAGGCGTGATCGGGACGGCGCTGGCGGCGCGGCTCGGGGGCGGGGCGGCACAGGTGTGGCTGCTGGACGGGGGCGAGCCGGGGGCGGGGACGACGGCCAGCTCCATGGCCTGGATCAACGCCCACTCCAAGGCTCCCCGCCACTACCACGAGCTGGCGGTCTCGGGCATGCGCGCGCACGCGGCGCTCGTGCACGAGACCGGCCCGCGGGCGTACGCGGAGGACGGCGCGTTCGGCGGCATGCACGGCGGTGCGCACGGCCGCGCGGGCGGCGGGAGCCGCGCCGGGTGGTACCGGCCCGGGGGCGCCCTGCGGTGGGCCTCCGGCGGCCCGGGGCTCGACCTGCTCCACCGGACCGTCGCGCGGCTGCAGGACTGGGGGTACGCCGCGGAGTGGATCCCCGTGCCGCGCGCCCGGGAGCTGGAGCCCGCGGTACGCATCGACGACGGCGCCCAGGTCGCGTACTTCCGCGACGAGGCCGCCGTCGACCCGCGGCCGCTCGTCGCCCACCTCCTCGCGACCGCCCGCGCCGGCGGCGTCCACGTCCGCACCGGCGACGCCGCGCGCGTCGTGGGCATCGACACCGCCGGCGGCCGGGTGCGCGGCGTGCGGTGCGCCGGGGGCGAGACGGTGCCGGCGGACGTCGCGGTGTGCTGCGCGGGGTGGCGCACGCCCGCGGTCGCCGCGCTGGCCGGCGCGCACGTGCCGCTGGTGCCCGGCGACGCGCCGGGGTCCGAGGCGCCGACGCTCCTGGCCCACCTCGAACCGGCCGCCGGCGGCCCGCCGCTGACCCGCATGGTGCTGACCCCGCGGCTGCACGCCCGCCCGCTCGCCGGCGGGCGCGTCTACCTGGAGGCGCTGGACCTCAACGACGAGGTCGACCAGCACACGCCCGCCGACCGCGTCGCCGCGCTCGCCCGCGAACTGCTGGCCCGCGCGCACCACATGCTGCCCGCCGTGGCGGACACGGCCCGCCTCGCCGGCGGCCGGGTGTGCACGCGCCCGATGCCGCCGGACGACAACTCCATCGTGGGCTGGAACGCCGAGGCCGAGGGGCTGTATACGGTGGTGACGCACAGCGGCATGACCCTGTCGCTGCGCCTGGGCGAGCTGGTGGCGGGCGAGCTGCTGACCGGCCGGGAGGCGCCGGAGCTGGCGCCGTACCGGCCCTCCCGGTTCGTACGGTGAAGACGAGCGGTGCGGCGGGCAGCCCGAAGGGGTGGTGCGGCGGGGGCGCTCAGCGCAGCGCCCGCGCCGCCCGGTACGAGAACTCCCGCGCCGCCGGCACCTTCCGGAACGGCCGCAGCCGCTCCCGAAACCCGGCGAGATAGCCCCGTACCCGCTCCGACTGGATGTCCTCCGTCGCCCGCAGCGCGCCCGTCGCCACCTGGCAGGCGTGCTCGACCTCCCGCTGCTGCAGCCACGCCGTGGCCAGCACGACGCGCGTGAACACGATGCTCCGCGCGTACCGGTCCGTGCGCGCCGCGATGCCGTGTTCGGCGTGCGGCCGGGCGGCGCGGGCCTGGCGGAGGTCGACGAGGCAGTGCGCGATCTCGTCGTGCAGCTCCGCGGCGGTGAAGTAGCGCAGCCAGAGGGGCTCCTGCGCGGGGCTGCCGGCGGACAGCAGCCGCTCGGCGTGGGAGAGGGCGATCGCGGTGGCCCGCGGGTCGCGCAGCCGGGCGTGCGCGCGGGCGGCCATGGCGTGCAGCGACGCCTGCCCGGCGGGGGTCAGCCCGGGTTCGGCCAGCCCGGCTTCGGCGAGTTCGACGGCCTCGCGGTGGTCGCCGAGGTGGACGGCCTGGTGGGCGAGGGTGCCGAGGATCTTGGCGGCGAAGGGGCGGTCGTGGCCGTGGTACGCCATGTCGAGCGCCAGGCGCAGATAGCGGCGGGCAGCGCCGTGCCGGCCGGTGTCGTACAACAGGTGCGCGGTGTGGTGGGTGACGAGCGCGGCGGCGCGGAAGAGGTTGCGGCCGACGGCCCCGGTGTAGGTGCCTTCGAGCATCGGCAGCACGTCGGTGCGCAGGTGGGTCATCGCGATCGACCGGGCGGCGCCGCCGCCGTAGCGGTTGTCGAGCATGGCGAGGTGCTCGGTCAGCGCGTGTATGCGCGCGATGTCCCGCTGTCCGACGCGGTACGAGCCGAGGGCGCGCTGCGGCGGCGCGGGCGGCGTGGCGCGGCGCCACCGGCGGACGGAGTGGCGCAGGACGGCGGCGGGCACCGCGGGGAGGGCGTAGCGCGGGTCGGCGTCCCAGAGCCGGGCGGCGGTGCGTACGGTGCCGAGCGGCGTCGACGGGCCGCGCAGGCCGAGGTCGTCGGGGAGCAGCCGGCCGCCGCCCGGGGCGTGCCCGCGGGCGGTACCCCCGCCGGTGGGCGAGGGGGCGGCCCCGCCGGTGAGGGCGTAGCCGTCGGGGGAGTAGCCGCCGGGGGTGGGGGCGGCGATGTCGCCGGGGGTGATGTCGCGGCCGAGCCGGCGGGAGAGGACGGCGGCGATCAGCTCGGGCGGTACGGAGGGGCCGAAGCTGCCGCGCAGCCAGCGCTTGACGTACGTGTGCGTGCAGCGCAGTTCGAGGCCGCGCCGCCGGCCCAGCTCGCGGACCTGGCCGGCGAGGGAGGTGGGGGTGAGGCCGGACTCGCGCATGAGGGCGGCGAGCCGGATGTTGCCGCGTACGTGGCCGCCCCCCGCGGGGGAGCCGGACCCCGCCGCCGCCGGGGTGCTCGCGTCCGGCGCCCCCGCCGTCCCCGGCGCCCCCGGCGCGCCCGGCCCGTGCTCGCCGCCCCCGGCGGCCCCCCGCACCGCCGCCAGCCCCTCCCGGGCGAACCGGTTGCGCCACCGGCACACCGTCGTCGGGGTGACGCCGAGCCGTGCCGCCACCTCCCCGTTGGACTCCCCGGCCGCGCACCCCAGCACGATCTCGCAGTGCAGCCGTCTTGCCGCCGGGGTGGCGCTGTGTGCGACCAGGTGTTCGAGGAAGTGGAGTTCCCGGTCCGTCAATGTCAACCGGGTCGTGGGCCTGCCTCGCGTCATGATCGCGCATTATTGCCCGCGCGGCGCGTCCCGGAGGCCGCTCCCGGCCGGACGACCCCCGAACGACCTGGCGGATCACCCGATTTATTGCGTCGGCCGCCGTGAATGCTCTGCACCCCCCTGGAACTTACGGATGGCACATGCCAGACGGCAGGCTACGGAGCGCAATGTTCCGGTCTGAGCTGGCAGATCGAGGTAGCGCACATATGACCACGACGGGACAGCCCGCCGACGGCCACACCCCCCACCCCGCGGTCGACGACACCCTCGCGGAGCCGGAGCCCGGCCCCGCGCCGGCGCCGCCCACGCTGCTGCGGGTCGAGCTGGCGAAGCGCGGCTGGGCCAGATTCTCGACGTTCGAGGTCCACTACACGCACGCCGCGCGCAAGGCCGCCGCCGAGTACGGCGAGCCGCGGCTGGCCAGACTCACCATCTCCAGCACCACCTTCAAGCGGTGGCTCGCCGGGGAGCAGATCCCGCGCGGCAACGCCGGCACCGTCCTGGAGCACATGCTCGGCATCGACGTCGACTCGCTCCTCGGCCCGGCGCCCACGCGGACGTTCACCACGCCCCGCCTCCCCGACGACGCCTCCCTCGCCACCGCCCGCGCCCTCGACGTCACCTGGTCCACGTCCTTCCTCTCGCCCACCGCGCCCGCCCCCGGCGGCGGCGGGGTCTGGCAGCTCGACGGCCACCGCGTCTTCGACGGCACCTCCGTGGCCGTGCAGCTGTACGAGGCGGAGGCCGGCCAGGACAGCGTCGTCATCGGGCCCGACGACCACCCGCACCTGCGCGACTTCATCCGCCCCGCGCGCCGGGCGCTGCTGCTCGCCGCGCTCGGCGCGCGGCGCGGCGAGGGGCTGTTCGTGCTCGACGCCGTACGCGCCCGGCAGCCCGTCGCCGCCGACCCGGTGGACGTGCTGCCGATACCGCGCGCGTACCGGCTCGACGACCTCACGTACGGCATCCTCTGGGCCGTACTCAACCTCGACGACGGACTGCTCGCCGACGACGCCGTGCTGGATGCGGAGCGCAGCGGCCTGGACGACTTCCTGGGGCGCGAGCGGTCCGCGGTGGCCCGTTCGGCGATGCCCGAGCTGTCCGACGTGGGCACCGCGTGGCTCGGCTCGTACGTCTGCGACCGGCACGTCCTGCGCCGGCTGCGCGGCGACCCCGCCGACCCAGCCGACCCCGCCGATCCCGGCGAGCCCGCCGTACCGCCGGTGTTCTGGGCCCGCGAGCAGTACGGCGAAGAGGCCGCCGCCTGGCTGTTCTTCCGCCACAAGCACGACTACCTGCGGTCGCTGCGCGACCTGCGCGCGCGGCTCCCGGACGCCGACCGCGCGGACGCCGACCGCCCGGATACCGGCCGCCCGTACGCGCACGTCTTCTGCCTGCCGCACAACGCGGTCAAGACCAGCGAGCGCTACGAGCGCACCCTGCTGTTCCTGGCGCTCGCGCTGCTGGAGCAGCACGGGCTGCCCACGTGGGTGTGCACGGAGCCGGAGTACACGCAGGTGGACGGGTTCGCGCTGCTGCCGGGGCAGCGCGCGGTCATCGCCAACTGGCTGCGTACGGACGGCGTCTGGCAGGTCGACACCACCGGCCACTGGGCCCGGCTGCGGGCCTACGCCGACGCCGTACGGCACGCGCAGACCCGCGGCGTCACCGACGCCGCCACGGCGGCGGAGCGGCTGCGCCGGCTGGCCGACCACCTCGACCTCGACTGGGACTGGCTGACCGGCCGGTGCGCGGAGCTGGGCCGCTACGGCAGCGCCGGGATGCTGCGGCCGCGCAGCCGCCTGATCGGCCTGGAGGAACTCGACGAGGTGCTGCGCTTCGTCGGCGGCCTCGGGGAGCCCGGCGGGCCCGGCGGCAGTGGGGGTGGGGGCACCCCCGCCAGTGAGGGTGCAGCCGGCGGGGGAGTAGCCGGCGGGGGAGGACGCGACGGTTTCGGGGACCGCGGCGGCCCCGGCGGACTCGGCGGTTCCGGCGAGCGCCGCGGGGCCGGACGCGACGCCGCCCACGGCGACTTCACCGGCCTCGCCGGCGCCGTGACCGGCGGAAACCGAACGCAGTTCCGGCCCGGCCGGCCCCGGGGCGGGCGAAGATGAGGCACACGTTCGAACCCCCGGGAAGCGACCCCCAAACGACCCCGGGGACCGGTGGCAACGACACCCGCCGCTGAGCAATGTAGGTGTGGCTCACGGTGCCCCTGAGACCACCGTGACCATCCGATGTGTGTGCGCCGCGCGCGCACTGCCCGGCAGACGGCCGGAAGAAACGCCGCACGAAGACGCCGTACGACAGCGCGGTCAGATGCTGACAGCGCCGTCCGCGTACGGCCCGTCCAGCGAGGAAGCCCATGTCCGACCACCCCGCTCCCGCCGGGAACGCCGGCCCGCGCCCGGGCCGGTTCGGCTCCCGGCGGCGCCGCGCGGGCCGCGCCCTGCGCGCCCGGCTCTGGCGGGTCACGCTGCTGCCGGTGACCGCCGCGCTGCTGGTGGGCGGCGCCGCCACGTACGGCGCGCTCATCGGCGGGTCGACGAGCGCCGAGACCCGCGTGATCATCGGTGCCGGAGTGCTGGCCGCGGTGGGCATCACGGTCCTGGCGATACTCCGCGTCGGCGCGCTCGCCGACGCCCTCGACACCGCGGAGGAGGCCCGTACCGAACGCGACGCGGAGCTGACCGCGCTGCTGGAGGCCGCGCAGGGCGAGCTGCTGCGCCTGGTCGACCAGGCGCAGCGCGGCGAACGCCCCGAGCCCGACACGCTGTCGCTGTCGTCTCCCCCCGCCCCCGCCGCCGGCGCCGACGTCACCCCCGAGGCGGTCGAGCGGCTGGTGCACGCCACCGTGCACGCCGCCCTCAAGGCCGTCGTGGACGTCTCGTCCCGCGGCCAGATCGAGGTCTTCGTCAACCTCGCCCGCCGGCTGCAGAACCTGGTCATCCGCTCCCTCGACGAGCTGGACGGGCTGGAGAAGCGGGTCGAGGACCCGGACCTGCTGCACGGCCTCTTCCAGCTCGACCACCTCGTCACCCGGCTGCGCCGCCAGGTGGAGAGCCTGGCGATACTCGGCGGCGCCGTGCCGCGCCGCATCAGCCGGCCGATGCCGGTGAACGCGGTGCTGCGCTCGGCGGTCTCGGAGGTCGAGGACTACGGGCGCGTCAAGCTCGTGCCGCCGATGACCGGCGTGCTGCAGGGCGGCGTCGCCCCGGACGTCATCCACCTGATCGCCGAGCTTGTCGAGAACGCCGCCGGGTTCTCCCCGCCCGACACCAAGGTCGAGCTGCGCGTCGAGCCGGCGGCAGCGGGCCTGGTCGTAGAGATTGACGACCGCGGTCTTGGCCTCCAGGCGGACACGCAGGACCGGATGAACAGCCTGCTGAGCCGGGCCACGCCGCACGCTGTGGACGAGCAGATCAAGGACGGCCGCATCGGCCTGCTCGTCGTCGCCCACCTCGCGCGCCGGCACCGGATCCCCGTGCAGCTGCAGCGCAACGTCTACGGCGGCTGCCGCGCCACCGTGCTGCTGCCCAACGCACTGCTGCGGGACCCGGAGGAGCCCGGCGAGCGCGCCGCCGCCGGTGCCCCCGGCGGCGCCGGCGAACAGCACCCCGCGGTGGCCCCCGCACCGCAACCGCAGCCGCAGCCCGCGGCCGTCTCCACCGGTGCCACCGTCTCCGCCGGGTCCGCCAACGGCGTGGCGCGGCAACGGCAGCAGGACGCCCACGAGATCAACGGCGCTCCCCGCCCCGCCGAGGGGTACGCGGCCACGGGCGCCCACCGGACGGCCGGTACGCACGACACCGCCGGCGCGTTCGACACCACCGCCGCATACGACAACACCCCCGCGTACGACGGCACCGAGTACGAGAGCACCCTCCCGTACGAAGGCACCGCCGCCCACGAGCGCACCGCCGCCCACCCGGCGCCCGCCGCCGCCCACCCCGACGCCGCCTCACCCGCCTCCGCCCCCGCGGCCGGCTACACCCCCCGCCACGCCGCCCCCGCGCCCCCCGCGGCGGGGCAGCGCCCCCCGCTGCCCGAGCGCTCCGGCAGCCACCTCGTGCCCGAGCTGCGCCGGGAACCCGCCACCCCCGCCCCGGCCCCCGGCGTACCCGCGTCCACCGCCGCGGCACCCCCGTCCGCCCCCCTCAACACCGGCCTCATGGCCAGCTTCACCGCCGGCTCCCGCGCCGCGGAGGACACCGACCGGCACACCGCCGACCACGTCCCCGACTCCGCCGACGCGTACGCCGGCCCCGCCCCCACGCACCAGCACCGATCCATGGAAGGCCCGACTTCGTGAGCGAAAGCCTCGACTGGCTTCTGGCCAACTTCGTCCAGCAGGTCGCCAGCGCCCGCAGTGCCGTCGTCGCCTCCACCGACGGCGTGCGGATGCACGCCCACGACCTCGACACCGCCGCCGCCGACCGGCTCGCCGCGGTGTCCACCGGGCTGTTCTCCCTCGGCGCCGGCATCGGCACCGGCTCCGCGCGCGGCGTGCGCCAGGTCCTCGTGGAGCACGAGGACGTCGTGCTGTGCGTGATGGCCGCCGGCCCCGGCGCCGTCCTGGCGGTGCTCGCCGAGCCGGACGCCGACCTGGGCGTCATCGGCTACGAGATGGGCCAGCTGGTCAAGCGCGTACCGACGCACCTGACCTCACCCGCGCGGGCGGCGGCGGCTCCGGGCCCCGCCCGGTGACATGACGTCGTACGACGACGCCCCCTGGGTGATGGACGGCGCACCGCGGTTACGTCCGTACGCGGTCACCGGCGGGCGGACCGCGCCGACCCGCCGGCTCGCCCTGGAGACGCTGGTCATGGCCGCCCGGACGCTGCCCCGGGTGCCGCTCACGCCGGAGCACGACGAGACGCTGCGGGAGTGCCGCGCGGGCCCGCGGTCGGTGGCGGAGGTCGCCGGCCGGCTGGGCCTGCCCGTCGCCGTCACCAAGATCCTGCTGTCCGACCTGCTCGACACCTGCGCGCTCATCCTGACGGCGCCCGCGGGCCCGCCCGACCCCACCGACCCATACCTACTGGAGAAGGTCCTTGTCGGACTACGCAATCTCTGACGAATCCTTCGTCCCGCTGAAGATCGTGATAGCCGGCGGGTTCGGGGTCGGGAAGACCACGATGGTCGGCGCGGTGAGCGAGATACCGCCGCTGACGACCGAGGAGACCCTGACCGCCGCCAGCGTCGACCACGACAGCCTGGACGGGGTGCCGGAGAAGGACGCGACCACGGTCGCCATGGACTTCGGCCGCATCACCCTCAGCGCCCACCACATGATGCTGCTGCTGTTCGGCACGCCGGGGCAGAAGCGGTTCTGGTTCATGTGGGACCACCTCGCGAGCGGCGCCATCGGCGCCGTCGTGCTCGCCGACACCCGGCGGCTGGTGGACTGCTTCGCGGCCGTCGAGTACTTCGAGCGGCGCGGCCTGCCCTTCGTGGTCGGCGTCAACGAGTTCGACGACGCCTACCGCTACACCCCGGAAGAGGTGAAGGCCGCGCTCCATCTGCGCGACGACACCCCGGTGATGTGCTGCGACGCCCGCGCCACCGACTCCGCGCGCAACCTGCTGATCACGCTGGTCGAGCACGCGCACGCGCGGTCCGTGGCGGCCAGGGCCGGGGCCGCGCCCGAGCCTCGGCCCGCGCCCGGGTCTCCGCCCGCGTCCGAGACTGCCACCGCGTCCGTACCATCCGTGCCCGCCTCCCCACCGAGGAGTACGCCCGCATGACGACCTTCGACTACCACACGGCCCGCCATCTGATGACCGACGGGGAGCAGGACCAGGAGCTGGAGCGGCGCAGGCAGCGGCTGCACGAACTCGGCCTGGGCGACCGCCCGGACCCGGAGTTCGACGCCTTCGCCGCCCGCCTCGCCGAGGGCGCCGCCGGCCTCGCCCAGCTGGGCGGCACCCCGTACGCGATGGTCAACCTCATCACCGACCACCAGTACTTCACCGGCCTGTACGCGCCCCCCGCCGACCCGGCCGACCCGAGCGCGGCGGACCAGCCCGGCAGCAGGCCGGAGGTCAGCCGGGTCATGGACCGCGACCACGGCTACTGCCCGCACGTCGTCGGCCGGCGCACCGCGCTCGTGCTGCCCGACGTGTGCGCGTACCCCCGCTTCGCGGGCAACCCGGTGGTGGACCAGATCGGCATCCGCACCTACATGGGCGCGCCGCTCATCGACCCGGTGACCGACGTGACGCTGGGCACCGTGTGCGTGGTGGACACCGAGCCGCGCCCGTGGGGCCGGCAGGCCCAGGAGGGGCTGGAGTTCATCAAGTCCCAGGCCCGCTCGCTGATGGAGATCCTCGAAGAGCGCAGCCGGGACCGCTCAGCCCGCTGACCGTGCCCGCGGGCCCCGGGCCCCCCGGGGGCCGGCGCGCCCCCGGGGGGGCCCGGGGCCTCACACCGTCTGGCGGGACGCCATCGCGTGCGGCGCGAGGCGCGCCGACCACGGCTCGTGGTCGGCGCCGAGCGCCACCTCCGCCAGCCGCAGCCGCTGCACGTCGGACGTGCCCGCCGGCGGTAACACGTGGTACGCGTCGCGCAGATACCGCTCCACCGCCATCTCCGGGTAGAGCCCGCAGGCGCCGTGCACCTCCATGGCCGTACGCGCCGAGTCCAGCGCGGACTCGACGTTGACCAGCTTGGCGTTCTGCAGCTCGGCGTCGCACGGCAGCCCGCGGTCCAGCAGGTGCGTCGCGTGGTACGCGGCCAGCCGGGCGGTCATCAGCCGCGACTGCATCTCCCCGAGCCGCTGCTTGACCGTGGCCAGCTCCGCCAGCGGCCGGCCGTAGCGGATCTGCCGCGCGGCGAAGGCGGTGGTCTCCTCGACGAGCGCCCGGTGGATGCCGAGGGCGACGGCGGTGAGGTTCGGCCGGCCGTACAGGATGCTGGAGGAGTACGCGACCGCCAGCCCGTCGCCCTCCCGCCCCAGCAGGTTCGCCGCGGGCACCCGGCAGTCGTTGAAGATCACCTCGCCGAAGCTGAAGCCGTGGAGGCCCATGGCGGGCCGGTGCGGGCCCAGCAGGCAGCCGGGGCGGTCGGCCTCCACGAGCAGCGCCGACAGGCCGTGGGAGCCGGGCCCGGTGCGTACGACGACGCCGTGGAGATCGCCGACGTGGCTGTTGCCGACGTACACCTTGCGGCCGTTGACCACGTAGTCGTCGCCGTCGCGCTCCGCGTGCGCCGACATCCCCAGCACGTGGCTGCCGGACGTGGGCTCGGTGACGGCTATGGTCGGCATGCAGGCGCCGGCGGCTATCGGCGGCAGCCACGTCTTGCGCTGGACGGCGCTGCCGAAGTGCACGATCTTCGCGACGCCGAGCTGCGACGCCTGCACCATCGCGCCCATCGCGGCGCTCACGCGCGAAAGCTCCTCGATCACGATCGTTTTGGCGAGGTGGCCCAGCTCCATCCCGCCGTACTCGGCCTCGACGGTGACGCCGAGCCAGCCCTGCCGGGCGATGTCCCGGGACAGCTCGTACTGCACGCTCCGCGACTCCTCCATCCCCGCGACCCGGGGGCGGACCTCGCGTTCCGCATAGGCGCGGACCTCCTCCCTGAGACGTTTGTGACGCTCCGTGAGGAAGTAACCGTCCATCTGAATCTCGCCTTCTCGCGTGCAACCGGTGGGGCAGGTCGGCGTGGGCCTGTGGTGACGTGAGGCAGGGTGGGCCTCTGTCTACGGTGGTGATGTATCGCCCTCGCCGCAGCACCGCGAAACGCTCGCTTCCGGGTCGTTCACCTCCCCGTGTGCACGCCGTCGCGCTCCGCGCCCGCCTCGTATGCGGGGTACGTCCCCTTCTGCTCCGCGGGTCGCCCCGCCCCGACGCCCCCGAAACGGCCCCCGGCCGGCCGGTGGCGACCGGCCGGCCGGGGGCCGGGGCAACGCGGGCGGACGGCTCAGCCGAAGGCCACGGAGAAGCGGCGGTTGGCGAGGCTCGGGTTCTTCGCCCGCACCTCCGCCACCCGCGCGGCGTCGAGGACCGCGGACGCCACGCCCGGGGCCTCGCCGGCCGAGGCGGCGATCTGGCCCATGGGGTCGATGACGGCGCTCTGCCCGCACGACACGGGCCCCGTCTGGCCGCAGCCGAGGACGTAGACGGTGTTCTCGATCGCCCGCGCCCGCAGCAGGGTGGTCCAGTGGTCCTCCTTGGCCGGCCCGGCGACCCAGGCGGCGGGCACGACGACGGCCTCGGCGCCGGCGTCGACCAGGAACCGGGCCATCTCCGGAAAGCGGAGGTCGTAGCAGGTCATGACCCCGACGGTGAGGCCGCCGAGGGGGAAGGTGAGCGCCTTGGCGGGCTGCGGCTCGATGCGGTCGGACTCGCGGTAGCCGAAGGCGTCGTAGAGGTGGACCTTGCGGTAGACGCCGAACGGCTCCCCGGTGCGGTCCACGGCGAGGACGGTGTTGCTGGGCCTGCCGGCTCCCCCCGCCGCCGCCTCGGTCATCCCCGCGACGACCGCGACGCCGTGCTCCCTGGCCAGCCCGGCGATCGCCGTGGCGAACGGCCCGTCGACCGCCTCGGCCTCGCGGGAGACGTCGGCGAGCGGGTCGGGGTTGGTGTACATGCTGTTCTCGGGCAGGACGACGAGGTCGGAGCCGCGTGCGGCGGCGGTGGCGACGAGGTCCGCGGCGGCCTTGAGGTTGGCGGCCTTGTCGGTGGAGGCGGCGAACTGGGCAACGGTGGCAAGCATGGGAGGTGGGTGCCTTTCGTGTCGGAGGGCCGGGGGCGCAGCCCCGGCGGGTCTGGGGGCGGAGCCCCGGTGGGGTCGAGGGGCGGAGGCCCCGGTGGGGTCGGAGGGCGGAGCCCTGGTGGGGTCAGGAGCCCTCGGTCGGGTCGAGGGCTGCAGCCCCGGTGGGGGTCTGGGGGCGGAGCCCCCGGGGGGTCTCGGGCGTGGCCCGGGAGCGTTGTCGGCTCCGGCCGGGAGCCCGGGGCGGAGCCCCGGGAGGGGGGCCGGGGGCGCAGCCCTCCGGGGGTCTGAGGGCGCAGCCTTCGAGGGCTTGAGGGCGGAGCCCCCGGAGGTCTCGGGCCACGCCCGGGAGCGTTGCCGGCTCCGGCCGGGGGTCCGGGGCGTGGCCCCGGGAGGGAGGCCGGGGGGCGCAGCCCTCCGGGGTCTGGGGGCGGAGCCCTCGGAGGGGTCTCGGGCCACGCCCGGGAGCGTTGTCGGCTCCCGCCGGGGGCCCGGGGCGTGGCCCCGGGAGGGGGCCGGGGGGCGCAGCCCTCCGGGGGTCTGGGGGCGGAGCCCTCGGAGGGGTCTCGGGCCACGCCCGGGAGCGTTGTCGGCTCCGGCCCGGGGCCCGGGGCGGAGCCCCGGGAGGGGGCCGGGGGCGGAGACCCCGGGATCACCCGGCCCCCGCGGAGGCGGCCAGCGCTTCCGTCTCCGTGACCGCCGCGCCGAAGCCGGCCAGCAGCGCGCCGTGCTGCATGGTCAGCACCAGCTGGTCCGCGCCGTGCGCCAGCGCGAACGCCTTCTCCGCCGCCGACCACGCCGGCAGCACCCACGGCTTCCCCGCCGCCCGCGCCGCGTCCGCGACAACCGCGAGGTCGGCGAAGTCCGCCTCGCCGCGCGCGTACGCGCCGCGCGACCGGCGCAGCGACAGGTCGCTGGGGCCGACGAACACGCCGTCGACCACCGGCAGTTCGAGGATCTTCTCGATCTCCTCCAGCGCACCGGCGTCCTCGATCATCGGGTAGACCCGCGTCCCGCGGTCCTGCCGGGCGATCCAGTCGTCGTCGATCCCGCCGTAGCCGGCCGTCCGGCCGCCCGCGAAGCTGCGGTCGCCCAGCGGCGGGAACTTGCCGTACGCGCAGACCTCGGCGGCGTGCGCCGCGCCGGCCACGTGCGGGACGACGACGGCCGTGGCACCGAAGTCCAGCGCCTGCTGGATCGGGCCGCGCTCCGGGCCGAGGACCTTGGCCAGCACGTCGAGGTCGAGCCGGCGCAGGAACGGGATGAAGCGCTCCAGGTCGGCGAGGTCGAAGGCGCCGTGCTCGATGTCGAGCACCACGGCGCCGTACCCCGTGGCCGCCACGATCTCGGCGGTGGCGAAACTCGGGTCGGACAGCCAGGCGGCGTAGGCGCGGCGGCGGTCGGTCGTGCGCGGGGGCATGAGCCTCCTCGGAAGTAGGTAGGTATACACTGCGTATACATAGGTCGCGACAGGGAGCGGGGAGCGTGTCAGTGGACGAGAGCGGCGGCCGTGCGGTGACGGCGCGCGCGCGGGCGTACGAATGGGTCAGGGAGGCCGTCCTGCTGGGGCGGTATCCGGAGGGCTCGTTCCTGGAGGAGAAGGTCCTTTCCGAGGCGGCCGGGGTGTCGCGGACGCCCGTGCGCGAGGCGCTGCACCGGCTGGCCGCCGAGGGGTATCTCGACCTGCTGCCGCGGCGCGGTGCGCAGGTCCGCCGCGTCACCGTGGCCGAGATGGTCGAGACGTACGAGATGCGCCAGGTCCTGGAGGTCCACGGCTTCCGCACCCTGTGCGACAAGCGGCTGGAGATCCCCGCCCGGCAGGCCGAACTGCTCGCGCAGATGGGCGGGGCGGAGCTGCTGGCGCGCTGCCGCGCCGGCGACCGGGAGGCGATCGCCGAACACGGGAAGCTGGACTTCCTGTTCCACTTCGGCTTCGTCGAGGCCACCGGCAACACCGTGCTGACCGACCTGTTCCGCAGCCTCCGGCCGCGGCACCAGCGCATCGGGGTCTCGGCCATAACGATCCGCCCCGAGCGGCTGCCGCTCATCATGCGCGAGCACACCGCGCTGCTCGACGCCCTCGGCGCGTACGACTTCGACACCGCGGCCCGGACGATCCGCACCCACCTCAACCCCGACCAGACGGTGGTCGCGCACCTGCAGTGACCGGCCGCGGCCGGAGGCGCCCCGCCCGCCGCCGGCCCTCACGCCGCCGCCATCTCGCGCCACAGCCGGCGGCGTTCCGCCTGCTGGACCGGGTCCGGCACCGGCGCGGCGGCGACGAGCCGCCTGGTGTAGTCCGTCCGCGGACGGGCCAGCACCTCGCGCGCCGGACCGTGCTCCACCAGCCGCCCGTTCCGCAGCACCGCGACCTCGTGCGCCAGCAGCTCCACGACGCCGAGGTCGTGGCTGATGAACAGGCACGCGAAGCCCATCCGGTCCTGCAGCTCCCGGAACAGCCGCAGCACGGTGGCCTGGACGGAGACGTCCAGCGCGGACGTCGGCTCGTCGGCGATCAGCAGCTCCGGCTCCAGCGCCAGCGCGCGGGCGATGCCGACGCGCTGGCGCTGGCCGCCGGACAGCTCGTGCGGGAACCGGCTCGCCCAGCGCGCCGGCAGCTCGACCTGCTCCAGCAGCTCGGCCACCCGGGCGTGCGCGGCGGTGCGGTCGGCGGCACGGTTGACCAGCAGCGGGGCGGCGATCGAGGCGCCGATCGACCAGCGCGGGTTGAGCGAGGCGCCGGGGTCCTGGAAGACCATCGAGTACGTCGGCCGGAAGGCGCGCAGCCGGCGGCCGGACAGCCCGGTGACGTCGGTGCCGCAGACCTCGACGGATCCGCCGGTCGCCCGGGCCAGCCCGACGACGGCCCGGCCGATGGTCGACTTGCCGGAGCCGGACTCGCCGACCAGGCCCAGGACTTCGCCCTTGCCGATCGTCAGGCTCACGCCGTGCACGGCCTTGAACCCCTTGCGGCCCAGCCGACCCGGGTACTCGACCTCCAGGTCCCGCACCCGCAGCGCCGCGCGCTTCTCCGCCGCCGCATCCGCCTCCGCCTGCGACTCCGCCGCCGGCACGGGGGCCGCCTCGCCCGGGAGTGGGGGCGTAGCCGGCGGGGGAGGCGGCTTGGGCACGGCGGCCAGCAGCCGGCGGGTGTACTCGTGCCGGGGCGCCGCGAACAGCCGCCCGACGGGCGCCTCCTCGACGACCTCGCCCTGCTTCATCACCACCACGCGGTCGGCGAGGTCGGCGACCACGCCCATGTCGTGGGTGATGATGAGCACCGCCGAGCCGAGGTCTTGCTGCAGGCCGCGCAGCAGGTCGAGGATCTCGGCCTGGACGGTGACGTCGAGCGCGGTGGTCGGCTCGTCGGCGATGATCACCTCGGGGTTTCCGGATATCGCCATGGCGATCATCGCCCGCTGCCGCTGGCCGCCGGAGAGCTGGTGCGGGTAGCTGTCGACGCGGCGCTCCGGCTCCGGGATGCCGACCTTCGTCAGCAGCTCGATCGCGCGGGCGCGGGCCCCGGCCCGGGAGACCTGCTCGTGGCAGCGGATGGCCTCGGCGATCTGCCGGCCGACGGTGTAGACGGGGTTGAGCGCCGTCATCGGCTCCTGGAAGATCATCGCGATCCGCTTGCCGCGGATGCTCCGCAGCGCCTCGTGGCCGAGGCCGAGCAGCTCGGTGTCGTGGAAGCGGATGCTGCCGCGGTGCCGGGCGCTGCCGGCGACCAGGCCGAGGACGGACATCGAGCTGACCGACTTGCCCGAGCCCGACTCGCCGACCAGCGCGACGACTTCGCCGCGGCCGACGGTGAAGCTGACGTCCCGTACGGCCGGGGTCCACTCGCCGGCGACGCGGAAGTCCACCGACAGCCGCTCGACGGTCAGCACGGGCCCGGCCGCGGCGGCCTTCTCCCCCGCCGCTTCCGCCGCGGTGCTCACCTCGGCACCGCCGCGGCCTCGGCGGGCGCCGCGCCCGCACGGGTGTTGCGGTCGTACTCCGCCAGGTACGCGGCGCAGAAGCCCAGGACCCGCTCGATCCACACCTTGCCGGTCTCGGCGCTGCCCAGGCTCACGTCACCGGTGCAGCCGGTGGCGCTGATCTCGGAGAAGTCCCACAGCACCGTGCCGGGTACGGGCTGGCCGGGGATGGCCGCCTCGGTGTAACCGGCCGGCGTCCAGCCGGCCGGGGAGGCCAGCGTGCCCGGCTGCGCCAGCTCGCTCTGTACCTGCTCGGGGAACATCGCCAGCATCGCCGAGTGCTCCGGCTCGGCGCCGTGCCCGTAGGCGGTGGCCGGGTCCTCGTACACGTCGCGCATGAGGGCGTAGCCGAGCTGCCAGGGGTAGAGGTGGCCGACGAGCACGCCGAGGTCGCGCCGGGCGTCGACGGCGGCGCCGGTCACCGGGCCGACGTTGCCGCCGTTGTTGTCGACGATGACGAGGCGCCGGAAGCCGGAGGCGACCAGCGCCTCGATGATCTCGTACGTGACGTTGCGCAGCGTCTCCTGGCTGAGGGAGAGGTTGCCGGCGAAGCCGCGGAAGACGCCGGAGTGGCCGTAGTTGAGGGCGGGCGCGACCCAGTGGCCGTGCTCGCGGGCCAGCCGGTCGGCGACCCACTCGGCGACGATGGAGTCCTCGTGGACCGGCAGGTGCGGCCCGTGCTGCTCGATGGCGCCGATGGGCAGCAGGACGACCGGGTCCTGCTCCGCCAGCTGCTTGACCTGCGTCCAGGACAGCTCGCCGAGACGGTGGGTGTCGGGCAGGGAGACGGCCATGGGGTTCGGTTTCCTTTCGCTGCGGTGCGGTGGTGCGGTGGTGCGGTGGTGCTGGAGCGCGTGGATGGGGACTCAGGAGTCGGTGCCGCTGCGGCGCGGGTCGAGCAGGTCGCGCAGGCCGTCGCCGAAGACGTTCAGCGCCAGCACGATGAGGACGATCAGCACCGACGGGTAGATCAGCAGCGTGGGCTGGACCTCCAGGAAGTCGCGGCCCGAGCCGACCATCGTGCCGAGCGACGGCAGCGGCGGCTGGGCGCCGAGGCCGAGGAAGCTCAGCCCCGCCTCCAGCTGGATCGCGAAGCTCACCGACAGGCTGAGCTGCACGATCACCGGCGCGGCGACGTTCGGCAGGATCGTGCGCAGCAGGATGGTGCTGCGCCGGGTGCCCATGATCTCGGCGGCCTCGACGTACTCGACGCCGCGGATCGCCAGCACCTGGCTGTAGACGATCCTGGTGAACCGCGGGATGTAGAGCACGCCGATGACCAGCACGACGTTGACCAGCTCCGGCCCCATCGCGGCCACCACGGCGATGGCCAGCACGATCGGCGGGAAGCTGAGCAGGATGTCGATCCCGCGCATGATGACGCCCGACGCCCAGCGTCCGCCGTACCCGGCGACCAGGCCGAGCGCCGTGCCGATCGCGCCCGCGATGAGGACCGCGGACAGCGCGACCGCGAGCGACGTACGCAGCCCGATGAGCAGCCGGGACAGCACGTCGCGCCCGTAGTCGTCGACGCCCAGCGCGCCGCCCTGGGTGAGCGGGGTGCCGGCGATGTCGCGGTAGTCGTGCGGCGCGATCAGCGGGGCGAACAGCGCGGCGGCGCCGACCAGCAGCAGGAAGCCGCCCGCGAGCGACGTACGGCGGTTGCTCGCCAGCCCGCGCAGCAGGTGGCGGGCGCCGCGGCGGGCCGGGGCGGCGGCGGGCGGGTCTTCCCGGGCGGTGAGTTCGGCGGTCGACATGTCAGGCTTCCTCCGCCCGCGGGTCGAGGGCTCGTACGACCAGGTCGCCGACGAGGTTGACGAGGATGACGATGGCCGCGACGGCGAGGACGACGGCCTGGATGACGGGGTAGTCGCGCTGCCCGACGGCGCTCATCAGCAGCGAACTCATCCCGGGCCAGCCGAAGATCGTCTCCACCAGGACGGTGCTGCCGATCAGCGTGGTCAGCTCGACCGTCGTCGCGGACGCCACCGGCAGCAGCGCGGTGCGCAGCGCGTGGTCCCTGATCACCCGCTGCTCGGCGAGGCCCTTGGAGCGGGCGGTGCGCACGTGGTCCGCGGAGAGCGTCTCCAGCATCGCCGAGCGCGTCATGCGCGTGATGACCGCGCACGAGGCGGCGGTGAGCGTGACCACCGGCAGCACGAGGATCTGCAGATGGGTCACCGGATCCTCCCAGGGCGTGGTGAACCGCTGCGGCGGCAGCACCGGCACGAGGAACGCGAACACCATCAGCAGCAGCGTCCCGATGACGAACACCGGCAGCGAGATCCCGAAGATCGAGCCGGCGACGAGCGCGTGGTCGGCGGGCTTGTCGGCGCGGGTGGCCGCCACCCGGCCGAGCAGCACGCCCAGCGTGACCGCGATGAGCAGCGAGACCAGCACCAGCTCCAGGGAGTTGCCCAGCCGGTCCGGCAGGTCCTGCATCACCGGCCGGCTGCTGATCAGCGAGGTGCCGAGGTCGCCCTGGAAGAGCCGGCCCCAGAAGCCGAAGTACTGGCTGACGAACGAGTCGTCGAGGTGCATCGTCTCGCGGGTCTGCGCGACCTGCTCCTCGGTGGCGCCCTCGCCGAGCGCGGCGCGCGCCGGGTCGCCGGGGATGAGGCGGACGAGGAGGAACACGATGCTGCCGACGGCGAAGAGCTGCAGCGCCGCCTGCGCGAGCCTGGTGAGGAGGAACCGTCTCATGTCTTGTCCATCCAGATGCGGCGCAGGGTCACCCCGGTCCACGAGCCCTTGGGCGGGTGCCGGTAGCCCTTGACGTAGTCGTAGTGCGCCTCGCCCTGCTGGCGGCGTACGGTCCAGGTCATCGGCACCAGCTCCAGCGCCCGCCGCTCGACGTCCCGGTAGATCTCCTCGCGCAGCGCGCGGTCGCGGGTGCGGCGGCCCTCGGCGAGGAGCCGGTCGAGCCGCTCGTCCTTGAAGTCGGTGTTCCGGGTGAACGTGCCGGAGCTGCCGAGGAAGTCGCTGAGGGAGGCGGGGTCGCCGAACTTCGGCGCCGTGCCCCAGGAGTGCACGGGGTACGACCGGGCCTCGACGCTGGCCCGGAACGTCAGCCACTCCTGCTGGGTGAGCCGCACGTCCACCCCGGCCTCGCGGATGCCCGGCAGCATCGCCTGCGCGGGGCGGGCGATGACCGAGTACGTGCTGGTGGTGACGACCGGCAGCGTCAGCCCCTCCTGCCCGGCCTTCCTGAGCAGGAAGCGGGCCTGCTCCGGGTCGTGGGCCAGGGTGCCGTCGAGGCTGCCGGAGTAGCGGGCGAAGGCCGGCGGCATCAGCGCCCCGTCGATCGGCTCGCCGTGCCCGAGGAGCGCGGTCTCCAGCACGGAGCGGCGGTCGACGGCCAGCGCGACGGCCCTGCGGACGCGGACGTCGTCGAACGGCGGCTTGCTGGTGACGAAGCCGACGAAGCCGAAGCCGAAGCTGCGGTCGGAGGCGAAGCGCAGCCGCGGGTTCTCGGTGATGACGTCGACGTGGGTGGCGGGGACGTAGCCGATCATGTCGACGGTGGCGGTGCGCAGGGCCGTGACGCGGGCGTAGTCGTCGCTCATCGGCTGGAAGACGATCGCGTTGAGATACGGCAGCTCGGGCTCGAAGTAGTCCTCGAAGCGCTCGTAGGTGGTGCTCACCCCGGGGACGCGCGCCACGAACCGGAACGGTCCGGTGCCCATCACCTTCGTCTTGGGATCGGCGCCGGACTCGATCCAGCGCTGGGAGACGATGTTCGCGGTGGGGTTGGCCAGGACGAAGGGGATGGTGGAGTCCGGCTGCTTCAGGTGGAAGAGGACGGTGGCGCCGTCGGCGGCCTCGACCTCCTCGACCAGGTCGAGGAGCGGGCCGGTGGTCGCGGCGGTCTTCTCGTCCCGCATGCGCCGGAAGGAGAACGCGACGTCCTTCGCGGTCAGCCGCGAGCCGTCGTGGAAGCGGACCCCGGGGCGCAGCCTGACCTCGTACGTCGTGTCGTCGGCCCAGCCGAACTCGGCGGCGAGGTCGCCGATGATCTCACCGTCGCCGTCGTACTGGAGCAGCGCGTTGTAGGTCAGCTGCCGCAGCAGGTCCGACGCCGCGCCGGTGGTGACGTGCGGATCGAGGTTGGCCGGGTCCGTGGAGAGGCCGAAGTGCAGCACCCCGCCCCGGCTGGGCCTGCCGGGCCGGGGCGTCACCTCCTCCATGGACGACGGCACGTTGACCGGGCTGCCGCACGCGGCCAGCGCCGCGCTGCCCAGCGCGCCACCGCCTGCCGCGAGCAGGTGGCGCCTGCTGATTGGTGCCATTGACATCTCCACACATCGGGGCCAGGGGACGAGCCGTACCGGCGGTGGATCCACCGTGCATGTGGCAGGTATACACGGGGTCCACATGAGGGTCAACGGGTGTGCAGCGCCTGATTGGCTCACGGAAGCCGTGGTCAGGACGGTGCGAGCGGCGGCGGGTAGATTCAGTGGTGCGGACATGCCAGGACTTGCGGGCTGGAGGGGGCGGTCTCGATGGCCGATCCGGAGCCGACCGGCGGGCGGGGGCGGGCCGGCGGGCGGGGGCGGATGGCGCGCGGAGCGGCGTTCGCCGGACTCCTGGCCATGCCCCTCGTGGGCGTCGCCCACGCGTGCGCCGTCGTCTGGCTCTACAACAACCTCGGGAGCATGACCTTCCTGGTCCTCCTGCTGCCCCTCATCCTCACCGCCGTGATCCTCGCGTGGGCCGTCGTCCTGCTCTGGCTCGCCATGGACACGGCCGGCAACACCCCCGCCGTCGCCGTGGTGACGGGGCTCGGCGGGCTGATGTGCGCGTATCTCTTCACCTATCACGGCGCCGCGGACTGGATGCTGCGCTGGCAGGGGACCGAGACCTCCTGCGTCGTGCTCGGCGTCGAGGAGCGGCGGGAACTGGACCCCCTCGCCGCCATCGAGACCGACACCGACTCCGGCTGGGTCACCCGCTACGACTACGAGCTGAACTGCGACGACGACGACGCGCCCGGCAGGATGACCGCCGACAACGGCAACCTGCCGACCGCGGGGCACGGCCTGTCGCCGGGCTGGACGACCGCGGTGGTGTACGACCCGTCGCCCGCCTGGGGCGCCTGGGGCGCCGCGCCGGCGGCGGAACTGGAGCCGGGCAACGACATGATGGGCCTGAGCGCCGGGTTCGTGATCTCCGGCACCGGGCTGTGGACGCTGTCGCTGCTGGGCTCCGCCGCCGCCTGCGTACGCGGAACCCGGCGATCCCGGTAGCGGCCCCGCGCAGGACTCAGCGCACCATCTTCATGTCGACCCACTCGGCCGTCTCGCCCGGCAGCACGTAGCGCTCGGTCTCGACGAAGCCCTCCTTGCGCGCGAACCGCAGCCCGCTCTCGTTGGCCGCCAGCACCACCGTCGCGATCTGCTCCGCGCCCAGCTCCCACGCCGCGAACAGCCCGCGCGCGTACAGCTCCGCGCCGATGCCGCGGCCGCGGTGGTCGGCGAGGACGCGGGCGATGACGGTGGCGGTGCGGGTGCCGTCCGCGTCCTCGGGCGGGCGTACGGTGCTGCAGCCGGCGAGGACGTCGCCGAGGTAGGCGACCTCCAGACGGTGGCGCCGCGCGCGCTCCCGTACGTCGTCCAGCGACAGGTGGTGCGTGGGGATGGTCGTGTTGTGCACGTGCTGCCAGTCGCGGAGTGCGGCGTCGCCGACGGGCCGGGTGAAGCGGAGATCGGACACCCCGGCAGCCAACCCGGGGGACGGCCCGCGGGTCAACCGGGATGTGGGCGGGCGGTGTCGGCGTACGGTGTCAGCGCCCGTCGTCAGTGCCCGCCGGCGGGCTCCGTACAGCCGGTTCCCTCCATGTAGACGCCGTGCACGTCGATCTCGCCGGGCCGGTCCGTGTTGCCGCTGATGCACGGCCCCGCGCCGTCCACCAGCACGTCCCACCCGACGCCGGTCGCGCCGGCCTGCCGCGCGTTGACGGTGTCGGGGGTGTAGCCGAGGTCTTCGAGCACGCGCCGGATGCCCCGCTCGTCCTTCACGTCGGCCGGGTCGGCGTCGTCGAGGGCGGCGGCGATACGCGCGGCGTGCGCCTCGCCGCGGCACAGCTCGCCGGCGGAGACGTCGGTGGTCTGCTTGTACGCGTGGTTCTCGGCGTACTTGGGGTTCTCGGGCGGCGGCTCGTCGTCGGCGGGCCGGCCGTCGCTCGGGCTCGCCGCGGCCGGCGGCCCGGTCGGCACGTCGCGGCACTTCTCCGCGACGTCCGGCCACGCCCGGTCGTGCTCCGCCCGCGACGCCTCGGCGTACTCCTCGGCCGTCGACGGCGAGGCGCTGCCGGACGGCGCCCCCGAACCGCCGGCCCGCTCCTCCCCGCACCCCACCGCAAGCACCAGCCCCGCACACCCCGCCACCACGGCAACCGCCCCCCGCCGCACCCTGCCAGCCCGCATACCGACACCGCCCCCTGATCGCATCCCCCGGACGATTCCCGCCCACCACCACACGTTACGCGGCCCCCACCAGGAGGCCAGGGCCCCGTGCTTCGCGGTCGGCCGCGATCTGCAGGCGATGAGTTTGCACCATCGGGGTGGTCCAGCTCACCGACAGACCCGTCACAGCCTGATCCGGAGAACGCATGACCACTCACCCGACTGACACCGCCGCCGCCGGTTCCCTCAGGGTGCCCGGTGCCCGCCTGCACTACGAAGTGCGCGGCGAGGGTCCTCTCCTCGTGCTGGCCGGTGCCCCGATGGACGCCGCAGCCTTCGCCCCGCTGGCCGAACTGCTCGCTGGCGACCACACCGTGCTCACCACCGACCCACGCGGCATCAACCGCAGCCGGCTCGACGACCCCGACCAGGACTCGACGCCCCACCTGCGAGCCGACGACCTGTCCCGGCTGATCGCCCACGTCGACGCGGGACCGGCCGTCGCGGTGGGCTCCAGCGGCGGCGCCGTCAGCGTGCTGGCGCTGGCCCAGGCCCGTCCCGACCAGGTGCACACCGTCGTCGCCCACGAGCCACCGCTGATCGAGCTGCTGACGGACCGAGAACAGCTGCGCGCCGGAACCGAGGACCTCATCGCCACCTACCTGGCCGGCGACGTGACGGGGGCGTGGAAGAAGTTCTTCGCCCAGGCCGGCATCACGATGCCCGAGCCCCTGATAGAGCAGATGTTCGGCGGGGAGCGTGAGCCGCAGCACGTGGCGGACGAGCGCCGCTGGTTCGCGCACGAGATGCGTGCCTCCACCTACTGGGAGCCCGACCCGGCGGCCCTGCGCGCGGCGGCCACCCGCATCCTGGTGGGCATCGGCGACGACTCCGCCGGACAGCTCTGCGACCGAACCTCCCGCGCGCTCGCTCAGGCGCTGGGCACGGAGCCGACGACGTTCCCCGGCGGCCACACCGGGTTCGTCGAGACCCCCGACGCCTTCGCCACCCGCCTGCGCACGGTCATACGCGAGGGCTGAGCCGCGGGCACACGCACCGAGCACGGCCTGAACCACCCGGTCCAGATGTCGGCCGCCGCGTAGGCGTTCGGCTTGTCCTGCCGGTCACGGCGGTCGGTGTCCCCGTCATACGACGTGACCTCGACGGCCATGAGCAGGCCGTCGGGGTCGGGACCACTCACCGTGGCCCCCCAGAGGCCTGCCTGCCCGACGCGCGTCAGGGAAGTGCCGGCGGTGCCCGGAACCCGTCCAGCGTGAAGGCCAGCAGTCGCTCGCCCTGGAGTTCCGAACTCTGCTCGCTCGCCCACGCCACCGCGGTGACCAGTGCGAACACGTCCCGGGCGGTGACGTCAGGCCGTACCTCCCCGGCCTCCCGTGCCCGTGCGACCAGGGCGTCCCCGGCGGCGAGCACCGCCTGGCATGCCGCGTGCAGTTCCGAAGCCTCGTTCTCGACAGCCTGCATGAGGGCAGCGCCCAGCCCGCGGTAGAGCGTGGCGTGGGCCAGGGCTTCGCGGGTCCAGGCGGTCAGACCGTCGAAGGGGGAGGGATCGGCGAGGAGTTCCTCGCCGGTCCCGGCAAGGGCGCGCATCCGGTCGCCCAGCAGCGCCTCAAGCAGTGCGCGCCGGGTGGGGAAGTGGCCGTAGAGCGTGCCGTTGGCCACCCCGGCCCGGCGCGCGATCTCCTCCAGCGAAAAGTCCATGCCGTGCTCTGCGAATGCCGCCGCAGCCTCGGCAAGCAACCGCTTGCGGTTGCGGCGCGCGTCCGCACGCATGGGACGTCGCTGCGCCGGTGTACCGGTGCCCATGGGCGAACCTCCACTGGAGAAGTTGAGACTGTCTCGATATATTTCTTGAGACCATCTCAGCTTACCGATCCCCGGGGGCCCTGCCGTGAGCCAACCCATCGAGCGCCCGCCCATGCCCGCAGCCACTCCGGACAGGTCCGGTCAGCCGATCCTTGTCGTCGGCGCCACCGGCCGGCAGGGTGGAGCCGCCGCGACCCGCCTGCTCGCCGACGGATGGCCGGTCCGCGTCCTCGTCCGCGATCCCGCGGCCCCGGCCGCCCGCAAACTCGCGGCGGCCGGCGCGGAACCGCACCGCGGCGACCTCGACGACCCCGACAGCCTCGAAGCCGCCATGGCCGGAGCCCACGGTGTCTTCGCCGTCACCCCGGATGACATGGATGGCGAACGAGAGATCCGGCGCGGCCGGAACCTGGCAGAGGCCGCCGCGGCGGGCGGCATCGGCCACCTGGTCTTCGCCTCCGTCGGCGGCGCCGAACGGGGCACCGGAATCCCCTACTGGGAGACCAAGTGGGCCATCGAACAGCACATCGAGGCCCTCGGGCTGCCGACGACCGTCCTCAGGCCCGTTCGGTTCATGGAGAACCACACCACTCCCGGACTGCCGCTCGGCGGCATCTCCGCCGACGGCGTCCTGCGCCACCTCTTCGCCCCAGACGCCCCCGTCCAGCTGATCGCCGTGAGCGACGTCGGCGCTTTCGTCGCCCGCGCCTTCGCCGACCCCGCCTCCTACCTCGGCCAGGCCCTGGAACTGGCAGGCGATGAGCTGACCCCCGAGGCCGCCGTGCGCCTCATCAGCCGGCACCTTGGCAGGGAAGTCACCTACCGGCAGACCACGGCAGAGGGCGACCAACTGTCCGAGCGTGCCAGGCGCACCATCACCGACCCACGAGGCGTCTGGCAGGCCGACATCCCCGCCCTGCGCCGGCGCCACCCCGCCCTGCTGGACTTCTCCACCTGGCTGGATCGAGGCGGCGCCCACGCTATCGCCGCGCTCCTCGACGACTGATCAGCGGTTCTACTCCCGCCGCCGTAGCCGCCCTGGCGGCCCCCGCCGCGAGGCGAGGGGCGGTCACTGCTGGTCGGTGGGAGGTGCGGTCAGCCGTGGTGTTTGGCGAAGTCCACGAGTCCGGCGAAGGCTTCGCGGGTGAGGGTGAGGGTGAGGTGGGGGCCGTGGGGGCGTACGCGCCTGTGGCCCAGACCGTGAACGGCTCGCCGCCCACTTCGCCGACCGCGTCCGCGCCTGGGACGACGGCGGCCACCGGGGCACGGTGGAGACCACCGCCTTCCGCGATCCCGGGCGGCCGTTCGGCTTTCCCCATGTCGAGGCCGGGGCCCGGTTCGACAGGCCCGGGTTCCTGACCGGCGCCGCCGGAACGGCACTCGCCCTGGCCGACCACGGCGGCGTGCTTACCACCGGTGTCACCACCGCGTGGGACTGCCTGCTCCTGCTGTCGTGAAGACGAACAAGCGGTCGCCGGCGGGGGGAGCCTCAGCTCGTGCGGGCGGGCCGGGGCTGGTCGGGATTCGGCCTGACTCTGGCGGAGATCCTCGGAGTTCCCGCTGCTCTTTATCCCTCCGCCTCCGTTTGCGGCCGGCTCCCGGATCCCGGGTCAGCGTCGCGGAGTGCGGAGGTGGATGCGTTCGCCCTGTTTTCCGAAGAGGCTGAGCACCTCGACGCTGCCGCGTCCGGCGGCGCCGAACCAGTGCGGAACATGGCAGTCGAACTCGGCCGCTTCGCCGGCTCCCATGACGAAGTCGCGGTCGCCCAGCTTCACGCGGAGCCGCCCGCGGAGCACGTAGAGCCACTCGTAGCCCGCGTGGGTCCGCAGATGGGGCTCCTCGTCGTGCGCGGGGATGGTCATCTTGTACGCGCGCGGTTCGCCCTGCTGCCGCGACAGCGGGATCAGCACGCGGCCGTCTTTCCCGGTCGGCTCCTGCGGCACGCGGGGGTCGAGTATCCGGGGTGCGGCGACGATCTCGTCGATGCGGATGCCGAGCGCCGCGGTGATCGGCAGGAGCAGTTCGAGGCTGGGTTTGCGCTGGGCCGACTCCAGCCGGGACAGCGTGCTGGTCGAGATGCCGGTGGCGCGCGCGAGGTCGGCGAGGCTGACGCCTTTCTGCTGGCGGGCGCGCCGCAGTCGGGGGGCGATCTGCTCGATCGCGGCGCTGACGGTCGGCTGCTGGTCCATGGGGGGCAGTCAACCGATGCGTCCCGGAACCGGCAACATTCTTTGCTGATTCCTCCACGGTGTCCCGATCCTCTCCGTGGAGGTGATCCGAATGGACACGATGGAGACGTCCCGGAGCAGTCGCTCCGACAGGCTGCCCGCGGGGGTGTACCTGCTGGGCTTCAGCCTGTTCGCGATGGGAAGCGCAGAGTTCCTGCTGGCCGGCGTGCTGCCGGCGGTGGCCGACGACCTGGACGTCACCCTCTCCTCCGCCGGGTTCCTGATCACCGCGTTCGCGCTCGGCGTCGTGATCGGCGGGCCGCCGTTCGCCGTGCTCAGCCTGCGCTGGCCCCGCCGCACCGCGCTGGTGGCCACCCAGGGCCTCTTCGCCGCCTCCGTCGCCGTCGGGCTGCTGGGCGGCTACCCGGTGCTGCTGGCCACCAGGGTGGTCTCGGGTGTCGCCTACGCGGGCTTCTTCGCCGTCGCGTCGGTGACCGCGATCGGCCTGGTGACGCCGGACCGCAAAGCCCGCGCCTCCGGGGTCGTGGTCAGCGGTCTCAGCGTGGCCATGGTCGCCGGCGGCCCCGCGGGCACGCTGCTCAGCCACTTCACCGACTGGCGCGGCGGCTTCTGGGCGGTGGTGGCCCTGACGGTCGCGGGGATCTCCGGATGCCTCCTCGGCCTCCCCGGGGCCGATCCGGACGCCGACCGGACCGCCGGGCCGAGCGTGTCGCGGGAGTTCGCCACGATGCGGACACCGGCGCTGTGGGGCATCTACGCGATCACGATTCTGACCACCGCGGCGTACATGATCACGTTCAACTACCTGGCGGCCATGCTCGAAGACGTCACCGCCCTCCCCGAGGCATGGATACCGGCGATCCTCGCGCTCTTCGGGGCCGGCGCCTTCGTCGGCCTGTCCATCGGCGGCCGCGTCTCCGACCGGCGCCCGCACCTCGCGCTCCTGACCGGCGCGTCGGCGACCGTGCTGCTGTCGATCGTGATGCTCGCCGCGATCCACAAGGTGTGGGCGGTGGTGCCCACGGTCCTCCTGCTGGGCATCGCCGCGTTCGTACTGAACCCGGCCCTCTACGGACGCGTCTTCACCATCGCGGCCGCCGCCCCGACGCTCGCCGGTGCCACCACGGTGTCGGCGTTCCAACTGGGCATCAGCATCACCCCCGTCCTCGCGGCGGTCTCGCTCACGCAAGGGGCCGCGCTCACGTCGGTCTGCCTGATCGGAGCCGCCCTCGCGGCGGCCGCGGTGCCTCTCGTGCTCCTCGACCGCGCACGACAGGCCCGCTGAACGCGGTTCATCCCCGCGCTGCCGCCCCGCGGGTGGCAACTCCGGCGCGGGCAGCCGGCACGGTGTCAGGACGCTGGTCGAAAGCGGACGTCGAGTTCCGCGTTCGGGGCGCCGTCGTGCACGCGGTTGAGGCGCACGGGTACGCCGCCGGGGTTGTCGAACAGCCGGATGCCGTCGCCGAGCAGAACCGGGGCGATATGCAGGTCGATCTCGTCGATCAGGCCGCGCCGGATCAGCTGCGCGCCGATCGAGGCAGAGAGCACCTCGACGTTCTTGCCGTCCGCGGCCTCCAGCGCGATCCGCACAGCCTCGCCGACGTCGCAGGAGAGGAACGTGACGTCGTCGGCCGGCGCGGCGTCCTCGGGGTGGTGGGTGAGCACGAAGATCGCGCCCTGCCAGGCGTCACCGCCGCCGTAAGGGCGGGCGCCGGGAAACGCGTCCCAGCCGTTCCGGCCGCCGAGCACGGCACCGGTGGTCGCGGCGTACTCCTCTTCGATCCCGGGCCTGCTGCCGGCGATGCCGGACATCCAGTCCATGCCGTGGTTCGGCCCGGCGATGAAGCCGTCAAGCGACATCGTGAAGTGCCAGAGCACCTTGCCGGCCGCGGTCTGCGGTTCTGGGTGCGGAGTCGTCTTCATGCACGTTGAGACGACTCCGGACGGCGGAACTCATCGGCATCGCCTCTGGCGGCACGCGCACCTCCGCCGGCCCGGCCCAGGGTCACCGTGCGGGATCCGGGTGCGAAGTCGTCGAAGGACTGGGGCCAGGACTCGCCGGGCCAGTAGTACGTCACACGGCCCTCGACGGGCCGGTAGCGGGCGGTGTACAGCGTTCGCGAGCCCTGCGCGTCGACGGACTGGTACAGCGGCGGCTTCAGCATCGCCGCCACGTCCGCGCCCGCGGCACGGATGGCGCGCAGGCGCTCCTGCGTCCGCAAGGCGCGCTCCTGCTCGTCGGTCACCGGCAGGTGCTGGTGATTGGCGGCGCAGGCGTCCGGCGCCGTCGTCGGCGGTATGTCCGGCCCCACGAACACCGTCACCGCCGTCGCCGCGTCGACAAGGGTGAGGTTCTGCGGGACGGCGACCGGCAGGGACCGCAGCCTGGCGACCGCCTCGTCGACGGTGTCGCACGTCTCCAGCAGGTAGCGCACCACGATGAGGATGGCGAAGCCGCGTCCGTAGGCGGAACGTCCGCCCCAGGTGAGCGAGACCGCGAGGCCGGCGTCGTTCATCCCGTCCTGCAGGCCCCACAGCATGTCCTGCATCCCGATCACGGGGCGCAGGAGGCAGGAGGAGACGATGGCGCCCTCGCACTGGTCGGGCCGCAGGTCGTAGTTGCGCAGCAGAGTGCCGTTTCCGCCGATCTGGGTGCAGGACGGGGAGAACGGCCGCAACGCCGCGTGGGTGAGGAAGACTTCCGCCCCGGGCCGGTCGAGTTGGCCGGTCAGGCGCTCCAGCACCGGGACCAGTTCCGGCATGTGCGTACGGAACAGCGCCCGCACACGATCCGCGCCCCGGCGGGTCCCGCCCTCCGCGGTCAGCAGGTCCGCCATCTCCGGCCACAGGGGCCGGGCGTAGGCGGCCCACCGCCCGTCGCCGCCGTCGCCGACCTCGATCGCCCGGAAGGTCTTGTGCTGTTCCCGCACGGCTGCCACTCCCCATCGGTGGGAATCGGACGAAGTGCGGGCAACCTAGCCACTCGGGCAGCCAATCGCCAGGCGGCGGGAGCCCCGGCGGCGCGGCCGGTCGCGGCTCGCCATGGCGCGATCTGTGGGGTGTGTGTCGTGGACGCCATGAGGTCCGGTCCCCGAGAGTGGAGGTGTGAAGGAGCGGAGCGTTGTTTTCGTGATCTTCGAGGGGTTCCAGCCTCTCGACCTCGTCGGCCCGCACGAGGTGTTCCAGCACGCCGGACAGCTGGCCGGCGGCTACCGCCTCCGGGTGGTGGCGCCCCGTTCCGGGCCGGTGCCGGCGGGGAGCGGGCTGCCGGTCCACGCCGGGTACGGGGTGGACGAGGTGGCCCCCGAGGGCGTCGACACGTTGGTCGTGGCCGGCGGCGGCGGGGTCGACCGGGCGCGTCTCGACCCGGGGCTGACCGGGTGGGTCCGGGACGTGGGGGCGTGTGCCCGCCGCGTCACCTCGGTGTGCAGCGGGGTGTTCCTCCTGGCCGCCGCCGGGCTCCTCGACGGGCGGAGGGTCACCACCCACTGGGCCCGCGAGCGGCAACTCGTCCGGGAGCATCCGGAGGTCGAGGTCGACTGCGAACCCGTTTTCATCCGGGACGGGCACGTCTGGACGTCGGCCGGCGTCACCGCCGGAATGGATCTCGCCCTCGCGCTCGTCGAGGACGATCTCGGGCGGGACGTCGCCCGCGCCGTCGCCCGCGAGATGGTCATGTTCCTGCGCAGGCCCGGCGGTCAGTCCCAGTTCAGCGTGGCGCTGTGGTCGAAGGAGCCCGCGACCGACCCGGTCCGGGCCGCGGTGTCGGCGATCCACGCCGACCCCGGCGCCCGGCACGGCATCGCCGAGCTGGCGCACTGCGCGCGGCTGAGCCCGCGCCACCTGCAGCGCCGGTTCACCGTCGAACTGGGCATGCCGCCCGCCTCGTACGTGGAACGGGTACGTGTCGAGGCCGCACAGCGTGCGCTGGCGGAGGGCGACGACCCGGTCGAGGCCGTTGCGCGGCGGTGCGGGTTCAACACCGCCGAGACGCTGCGCCGCACCTTCCACCGCCATCTCGGCATCGCGCCCTCCGACTACCGGGCGCGGTTCCGGTCCACCGACGACGCCCATGCGGAACGGCAACAGGAACGGGAGCGCGCGTGACCACCTACGGACTGCTGATCTTCGACGAGGCCGAGGAACTGGACTTCGTCGGCCCCTGGGAGGTGTTCACCGCCTCCTCGATGCTGCGCGACCACGCCGACACCGCCGTCCTGATCGCCGAGCGGGACGGGCCCGTACGCTGCAACAAGGGCATGCGCGTCCTGCCCGACCACACGCTCGACGACCACCCGCCCCTCGACGTGCTGCTGGTCCCGGGCGGGCGCGGGGCGCGCGAGGCGGAGCCGCGCAACCCGGCCGTCACCGGCTGGATCGCCAGGACCGCGGCACAGGTCTCCTGGGCCGCGAGCGTGTGCACCGGCGCGGCCCTCATGCACGCCGCCGGGCTCGCGCACGGGCGGCGCGTCGCGACCCACTGGAGCTACGAGGACGCGCTGGAGGCGCGCGGGGACGTCACCGTCGTCCGCGACGCCCGCTATGTCGTGGACGGCAACCTGGTCACCAGCCAGGGCGTGTCCGCCGGGATCGACAGCGCCCTGTGGCTGGTGGGCCGCCTGCACGGGCCCGAGCACGCCCGCGCGGTGCGCCGGTACATCCAGTACGAGCCTGCGCCGCCCTACCTCGCCGACGAGCCCCTCGTCGGCCAGGCGTAGCGTAGTCACAGCTCATATGCGAGGTTATTCAATAGAATGCCTTGCTTCTGCTAAGTGGAAGCGAGTTCTCACCTTGCGTATGCGTTGCTACCATCAACGGCATGCACACGTACCGGATGGGAGACGCCGCCGCCCTCCTCGGGGTCAGCGCCGACACCGTCAGACGCCTGGTCGACGCCGGGAAGCTGACCGCCGAGCGCGACGAGGCGGGGCGGCGCCTCATTCCCGGGGCGGCGCTCGCGGCGTACGCGCGGGAGGCGCGCTCGGCGGAGCGGGAGTCCACCGGCTCCTCCGCGCGCAACCGATTCGCCGGGATCGTCACCGAGGTGCACCTGGGTGACGTCTCGGCGCAGGTGGAGATCCAGGCGGGGCCGTTCCGGGTGGTGTCCATGGTCAGCCGCGAGTCGGCCGAGGAACTGGGGCTGGAGCCGGGTGTGCCGGCGGTGGCCGTGATCAAGTCGACCAACGTGGTCGTCGAGCGACCGTAGCCCCGACGACGGCAGGAGCCGACCCGTGCCGACCCGTTCCGCGCGCACCCGGACCCCCGGAACCCCCGGGACCCGCCACCCGCTCCGGGCCTCCGCCGCGGTCGCCGCCGTCCTGGCGGCTCTGAGCGCCTGCGCCGGCTCCGACGACGACACCGGCACCGGCTCCGGTGCCTCCGGCGACGTGTCCGGGGAGGTCACCGTCTTCGCCGCCGCCTCCCTCACCGAGAGCTTCGAGAAGCTCGGCGCGCGCTTCGAGAAGGAACACCCCGGTACGGAGGTCACGTTCAGCTTCGGCGGCAGCGACGCCCTGGCCGCCGGCATCACCGCCGGCGCCCCCGCCGACGTCTTCGCCGCCGCCAGCCCGGCCACGATGGACGTCGTCACGGACGCCGGCGCCGCCGCCGGCACCCCCGTCACCTTCGTACGCAACCGGCTGGAGATCGCCGCCCCGCCCGGCAACCCGGACGGCATCGGCTCGCTGCGGGACCTCACAGAGCCGGGCCTGAAGGTCGTGCTCTGCGACGAGACGGTGCCCTGCGGCGCCGCCGCGCAGCAGGCGCTGGACGCCGGCGGGGTGCGGCTCACGCCCGTGTCGTACGAGGAGGACGTCAAGTCCGCCCTCACCAAGGTGGTGCTGAAGGAGGCCGACGCCGCCGTCGTCTACCGGACCGACGTCGTGGCCGCCGGCGGGAAGGTGGCGGGCGTGGACTTCCCCGAGTCGGCCGGCGCCGTCAACGACTACCCGATCACGGTCCTCGGCCAGGCGCCGAACGCCGCCGGCGGCGAGGCGTTCGTCGAGCTGGTGCGGTCCGCGGCGGGGCAGAAGGTGCTGGGCGAGGCCGGGTTCGGCACGCCGTGACGCCCCCTTCTCCCGCGGGCGAGGGCGGCGGGCCGCCCGACACCCTGACCGGCACCGGCCCCAGCCCCGGCCCCGCCCCACGCCCCCGCACCCGACCCCGGCCCCGCACCCCCGGCGGCGCGCCGCTGCCGCTCCTCGTACCGGCGCTCCTCGGGCTCGCGTTCCTCGTCCTGCCGCTCGTCGCCCTGCTGCTCCGCGCCCCGTGGAGCAGCATGCCGGAGCTGCTGACCAGCGCCGAAGTCTGGCAGGCGCTGCGCCTGTCGCTGGTGTGCGCGACCGCGGCGACGGCCCTGAGCCTGGTCCTCGGGGTGCCGCTGGCGTGGCTGCTGGCGCGGGTGGAGTTCCCGGGGCGGGGGCTGGTGCGGGCGCTGGTGACGCTGCCGCTGGTGCTGCCGCCGGTGGTGGGCGGCGTGGCGCTGCTCATGGCGCTGGGGCGCAACGGGGTGGTGGGCCGCTGGCTGGACGACTGGTTCGGGGTCACGCTGCCGTTCACCACCGCGGGCGTGGTGGTCGCCGAGGCGTTCGTGGCGATGCCGTTCCTCGTCATCGCCGTCGAGGGCACGCTACGGGCCGCCGACCCCCGCTACGAGGAGGCCGCCGCCACCCTCGGCGCCGGGCGCTTCACCGCCTTCCGGCGCGTCACCCTGCCGCTCGTCGCGCCCGGGATCGCGGCGGGGGCGGTGCTCGCGTGGGCGCGGGCGCTGGGCGAGTTCGGCGCCACGATCACCTTCGCGGGCAACTTCCCGGGCCGTACGCAGACCATGCCGCTGTCCGTCTACCTCGCGCTGCAGCGCGACCCGGAGGCGGCGATCGCGCTGAGCCTGGTGCTGCTGGCGGTGTCGGTCGCGGTGCTGGCGGGGCTACGGGACCGGTGGATGACCTCGGCATGAGCGACACGACCGGAAACAAGCACAAGGCCAAGGAAAAGGCCGGGGCCGAGCCCGAGGCCGAGCCCGAGGCCGAGGTCATGGCCGAGGCCGCGGCCGACGCCGCCGCCCTGGACGACGGGCTCGACGCCCGGCTCGTCGTCGAGCACGGCGCGTCGTTCCGCCTCGACGTGACGCTCACCGCCCGCCCCGGCGACGTCGTCGCGCTCCTCGGCCCCAACGGCGCCGGCAAGACCACCGCACTCCGCGCGCTCGCCGGCCTCGTTCCGCTGACCGCGGGCCACCTGCGCCTCGACACGGCCGAGCTGGACCGTACGCCTCCCGAGGAGCGCCCGATCGGCGTCGTCTTCCAGAACTACCTGCTCTTCCCGCACCTCAGCGCCCTCGACAACGTCGCCTTCGGCCCGCGCTGCCACGGCGCCGGCAAGGCCGCGGCCCGCGCCGAGGCAGCCGAATGGCTGGCGCGGATGGACCTCGCCGCGTACGCGTCCGCCAAGCCCCGCCGGCTCTCCGGCGGCCAGGCCCAGCGCGTCGCCCTCGCCCGCGCCCTGGCCGTCCGCCCCCGGCTGCTGCTCCTCGACGAGCCGCTGGCCGCCCTCGACGCCCGCACCCGCCTCGACGTCCGCGCCCGGCTCCGCCGCCACCTCGCCGACTTCGCGGCCGTCGCGGTGCTGGTCACCCACGACCCGCTGGACGCCATGGTCCTGGCCGACCGCCTCGTCGTCATCGAGGACGGCCGCGTCGTCCAGCGGGGCGCCCCCACCGACGTCGCCCGCCACCCGCGCACCGACTACATCGCCCGCCTCGTCGGCCTCAACCTCTACCGCGGGCGGGCCCGCGGCCACACCGTCGACCTCGACGGCGGACCCGCGATCACCGTCGCCGACGACCTCGCCGGCCCGGTCTGCGTCGCCTTCCCGCCCAGCGCGGTCACCCTCCACCGGGACCGGCCGACCGGCTCCAGCGCCCGCAACCTGTGGCGCTGCGCCGTCGCCGGGCTCGAAACCCACGCCGACCAGATCCGCGCCGAACTCACCGGCGAACTCGACCTGGCCGCCGACCTGACCACCACCGCGGCGGCCGAACTCGACCTGCACCCGGGCGCGACGGTCTGGGCGGCCGTCAAGGCGACCCAGACCCACGCCTACCCGGCCTGAGCGCCGGCCGGCCCAAGGCCCCGCCCGGCGCTCCCGGCGCACCCCGGCCCGTTCGGCGCTCCCGGCGCGACCGCACCACCCGGCGCGACCGCACCGCTCACTCGTCGTCGGCGGGCTTCTTCCGGTTCAGCTTCGGCGCCTGCGTCGAACTCGCCGCCTCCGCCTCCGCCTTGGCCTCGCTCACCGCGGCGTCCGCCTCCTTCGCCGCCTCGACCGCCGCCGCCACCGCGTCGAGCGCCGACGGCCCGCCCGCCTCCAGCTCCGGCGTCCCGTTCCCGGACTCGCCCGGCGTCTCGCCGCCCTCCGGCGCCGCCTCCGCGCCCCCGGCCCCGGCTCCGGCCCCGGCTCCGGGGACACCCGCCGCCGACTTGTCGCCGAACGCGGTGGTGACGGTGCGTACCGCCTCGGTCAGCTCGCCGGGGATGACCCAGAAGGTGTTGTTGTCGCTGTTCGCCAGGTGCGGCAGCGTCTCCAGGTACTTGTACGCCAGGATCTTCGGGTCGGCGTTGTTGCGGTGGACGGCCTGGAAGACGCGCTCCACGGCCTGCGCCTCGCCGTCCGCCCGCAGGATCATGGCCTGCTGGGTGCCCTGGGCCTCCAGGATGTCGCTCTGCTTCGTGCCCTCCGCGGTGAGGATCTTGGCCTGCCGCTCACCCTCGGCGTGCAGAATGGCAGCGCGCTTGTCCCGCTCGGCCCGCATCTGCTTCTCCATCGCCTCCTTGATGCTGTGCGGCGGGTCGATGGCCTTGATCTCGACGCGGTTGACGCGGATGCCCCACTTGCCGGTGGCGTCGTCGAGGACGGTGCGGAGCCGGGCGTTGATCTCCTCGCGGGAGGTGAGCGTCTCCTCCAGGTCCATGCCGCCGATGACGTTACGCAGGGTGGTGACGGTGAGCTGGTCGATGGCCTGGAGGTAGTCGGAGACCTCGTACGCGGCCGCCCGCGGATCGGTGATCTGGTAGTAGAGAACGGTGTCGATGTTGACGACGAGGTTGTCCTCGGTGATCACCGGCTTGGGGTCGGACGAGTACACCTGCTCGCGCACGTCGAGCTTGGTGTTGATGCGGTCCGCCACCGGCACGACGAAGTTCAGGCCGGGCTGCAGCGTCCGGCGGTACCGGCCGAACCGCTCGATGTTGTAGCGGCGCGCCTGTGGGACGACCCGCACGCTGGAGACCACGAGAAAGACGACGACCAGCGCCGCCACGAGAATCGGGATGACTACCGGGTCCACACTTCCTCCGTTGGCTGCGCGTTCATCGGTTCATCGGTACAGCGGTTCGCTGGGTCGGCGGTTCGACGGTTCGGTGTTCGGCGGTTCTGCGTCTCACGGAAGCAGCTCGCGGGGGTAGACGACGGCGGTGGCGCCCTCGATCTCCATGACCTCCACCAGCGACCCCACCGGTATCACCGCGCTCTCGTCGAGGGCACGGGCGGACCACTCCTCACCGGAGAGCTTGATCAGGCCGCGGGTCGCGGTGACCTCCTCCATGACCTCGGCCCGCTTGCCGAGCAGCGCGTCGCTGCCCTCGCGGCTCAGGGGGGTCTGGGCCATGTGCCTCAGGGCGAGGGGACGGACGATCACGAGGCCCGCGGCCGTCGCCGCCCCGAGGGCCACGAACTGACCGAGCGCACCGACGCCCACCCCGGCCACCACGGCGGCCACCAGCGCGGCGCCGGCCAGCAGTCCGAAGACCAGCGTCATCGTGAAGAACTCCGCGGCACCGAGTGCCGCGGCGGCGAGTAGCCAGACGATCCACGGCATCGCATCAGCCTCCCTCGGGGGACTTACCCTCCAACCTACATCTCCGAAATGCGGGACAGAACAGACGTGCGTGCCGCGTCCGGGGGGATCGGTGAACGGGGGCGCTCAGGGCGCCGGCCGCGGGGCGGCACCGGGGAGCAGCCGGGGGACCAGGCGTACGTACGCCACCATGCCGACGACCTCGACGAGCGTCTGGGTGACCACCGCAACCGCGGCGGCGGCCAGCCGGTCCGGCAGCGCCAGGGCCAGCGGGAGGACGACGAGGGAGTTGCGGGTCGCGCCGGTGAAGACGATCGCGCGGGCGGCGGGGACGCCGAGGCGGAACAGCCGGGCGACGGCGAGGCCGGCGAAGGCCATCACGGCGAGGAAGAGGACGTAGAACGGCACCACGCGGGCGACGTCGCCGACGCTGTCGTCCAGCTTGGGCGTCTGGGAGGCGACGACCGTCGCCAGGGTCGCGGCCATCAGCGGCACCATCGCGGTGCCCGCCGCGTCGGCGGCCCGCCGCCCGGCGGGGCGGCGGGCGGCCCACGCCTGGGTGAGCCAGGCCAGGGTGAGCGGGACGGCGATGAGGACGACGAACGCCTCGACGAACGGCCCGGCCTCGACGATGTCGGCGAGGTCGGCGCCCAGGAAGAGGTAGAGGTAGCCGGGGAGCAGGACCAGCTGCGCGAGGAGCAGCAGGGGCGTGGCGGCGAGGAGCCGGCCGCTGCTGCCCCCGGCGAGGCCGCTGAAGACGATCACGTAGTCGATGCAGGGCGTGAGCAGGACGAGCAGGACGCCCGTGCGGACGGCCTGCCCGTCCGGCAGGAAGGCGAACATCGCCGCGACGACCAGCGGTACGACGACGAAGTTGACGACCAGCGCCGCGGCGAGGAACCGGCCGGCGCGCAGCGAACGGAGCAGTTCGGCGGCCGGCACCTGGAGGAACGTCACGTACAGCAGCGCGGCCAGCACGGGGCTGATGGCGTGCTCCAGCCCCGGGCCGGCGCCGGGGGCCACCTGGCCGGCGAGCCCGCCGGCGGCCAGGGCGCCGAGGTAGACGGCGACCTGGTGCCGCTCCAGGGCCGCGACCGGGCCGGACGGCTGCGACACGCGGGCTCCTTGCGGGGTGGTGCGGGGGCGGGCCGGACGGCCCGCGTCGTGTCCCGCCACGACCGTATCCGTCGAGGCGGGGCTCGCCCCTGCCGGCTGGACGGAGGGCGGGGGCCGGGCCCTCGGGCCGGTCGGTGCCGTTCGGCAGGTGGGGCATCCGTGGGCGGAACGGCGGGCGGTGTACGGAGGTCTGCGTGTTCGTACGTTCCCGGGCGGGTTACGATGCGCGGCGATGAGCAGGTCACGCGGGACCCCGGGCGGCGCGCGGCGCGCCCGCCTGCTCACCTGCGTGCTCGCCCTCGTCGGCCTCCTCGCCGGGGCGGCGGCCTGCGTGGGCCCCGGGCAGGCTGACGCCGCCGGGGACCACGGCCACGCGCTGCGGGCCGAGGCCCCGCGCGCGGACGTCCTGGACGGTGTGCGGGCCGACGCCCCGCGGGCGGACGCCTCGCACGTGGACGCCTCGCAGGTGGAGGCCCCGCAGGTGGACGGACCGCGGGTGGGAGCCCGGCAGCCGGCCGCCGCGCAGCCGGCCGCCCCGCAGGCCGGCGCCCCGCTGACCGGCGCCCCGCTGACCGGCGCCCCGCAGGCCGGCGCCCCGCTGACCGGCGCCCCGCAGGCCGGCGCCCCGCAGGCCGCCGCCTGGCAGGCCGACGCACCCCGGGCGGCCGACGGCCCGCACCCCGGCGACTGCTCCACCGCCCGCGCCCCCGGCGCCCCCGCCGGCGACTGTCCCGCCGCCTCCGACTGCGGGCCCGCCGCCGTCCCGCTCCCCGGCCCGGGGCACGGCGCGGGCGGCCCCGCACCGGCCGGTCGGCCGCACGCGGCGGACCCGGCGATCGCCGCCGGCGGCGTCGCCCCGCCTCCGCCGAGCGCGGTGGGCGCCCCCTGCCTGCACCGGTTGCAGGTCCAGCGGACCTAGGACGGGGCCCGCGCGCCCGTACCAGAACCGCCCCGCACCCACGCGCGGCGGCACGCGCGCGCAGCCGTACCCCGTACCCCGGCACACCCCCGTGCCCGTACGCGGTACGCCCTCCGTCCCGTCCACTTCCACACACCGTCCCGCCGCGTCCGCGCGTACCCGTACGCCCGCGGCCCGGCGGGGAGAAGGGTCCGCCATGGGTACCGCCAAGTCCAAAGCCGCCGCCCGCCGCGCCCGCGCGGAGGAGCTGCGCCGCAGGGAAGCCGCCCGCGAGCGCCGCAGCAAGCAGTTCACCTACCTCGCCGTCGCCGTCGTCGTGCTCGCCACGGCGGTCGGCGGGTGGTTCATCGTCGACGCCGCCCGGGAGGAGGACAAGGCGGCCGCGGCGCCGCTGAAGGGCGAGCAGAGCTGGCCCGACCTCGAACAGGGCCACGTCACCGAGGACGTCGACTACGAGATGACGCCCCCCGCCGGCGGCGTCCACGACCCGGCCTGGCAGAACTGCAACGGCGACGTCTACGACGAGCCGATACGCGACGAGAACGCCGTGCACGCGCTGGAGCACGGCGCCGTGTGGGTCACGTACACCGACAAGGCCGCCGACGCGGACGTCGAGGCGCTCGCCGAGCGGGTCGGGAAGACGCCGTACTCGATGCTCAGCCCGTACCCCGACCAGGACGGGACGATCACGCTGACCGCCTGGGGCAGGCAGCTGACGGTGGAGAAGGCGTCGGACCCGCGGGTGGGCAGGTTCTTCGAGAAGTACGTCCAGGGGCCGCAGACCCCCGAACAGGGTGCCGCGTGCACCGGCGGGAAGGGCGCATGACGGCCGCGGACCGGGCCGGCCTGCGGTGGCCGGCGGCGATGGTGGCCGCCGCCGTCCTGGCCTTCGGGGCGTTCGTCGCCGTCCTCGCCACCGGCGGGGACGGCGACGCCGCCGCGCCCGTCCCGGACACCGCCTCCGCGGACGCGGGCTTCGCCCGCGACATGGCCGTCCACCACCAGCAGGCCGTCGAGATGTCCCTCATCGTGCGCGACCGCACCGACGACGAGGACGTGCGCCGCCTCGCCTACGACATCATCAACACCCAGGCCAACCAGCGCGGCATGATGCTCGGCTGGCTGGAGCAGTGGGAGCTGCCCGTGTCGTCGGCGGAGCCGCCGATGGCCTGGATGGGCCACGGGACGTCCTTCGAGGCGCGCGACGGCGCGCTGATGCCCGGCATGGCGACGGACACCCAGCTCGACCGGCTGCGCGGCGCGGCGGGCGAGGACGCCGAGGTGCTGTACCTGACGCTGATGACCGCGCACCACGAGGGCGGTGTCGAGATGTCGCGGACGGCCGGGGAGGAGGCCGGGACGCGGGTGGTGCGGCGGCTGGCCGAGACGACGCTGCGCGGGCAGCGGTCGGAGATCGAGCTGATGCGCGACATGCTCGACGAGCGCGGCGGTGCGGGGAAGCGGTAGCGGCGGGAGGCGACCACGTCGTCGAGGGCGGCCGGGTCCGTCGCGGCCGGACCGCGCCGCCGACCCGCGGGCGCGGCCGGTAGGGGGCGTCCGCGGGTCGGCGCCCCCGGCGGGCGGCCCCCGGTCAGGCGCAGCAGTCGCATCCCTCGGCCGCCCGCTCGCGCTCCGCGGCGGCGGGGACGGGGCAGCAGGACTCGCCCTGCCAGGCGTTGCGGCCCTCCCGGACGGCGACGGCGGCGATGACGAGGGCGGCGATCGGGTCGGCGAAGGCCCAGCCGAGGGTCGCGTTGAGGACGAGGCCCACCAGCAGGACGGCCGACAGGTACGTGCAGAGCAGGGTCTGCTTGGAGTCGGCCACGGCGCTGGCGGAGCCGAGTTCGCGGCCCGCGCGGCGCTGCGCCGCGGAGAGGAACGGCATGATCGCCAGCGACAGCGCGGCCAGCACGATGCCGGGCACGGACGGCTCCGCCTCGGCCCCGCCGGCCAGGGCGCGTACGGCGTCGGCCGCGACGTAGGCGGCGAGCGCGAAGAACGACACCGCGATGATCCGCAGCGTCCGCCCCTCCCGGGCCTGCCGGGTGGCGGGGTCGGCCGCGGAGAACTGCCAGGCGAGGGCGGCGGCGGAGGAGACCTCGACGACGGAGTCCAGCCCGAAGCCGATCAGCGCGCCGGAGGAGGCGAGGACCCCGGCGGTGAGCGCGACGGCCGCCTCGACGGCGTTGTACGCGACCGTCGCCGCGACCAGCCACCGTATCCGGCGGGTGAGCAGGGCCGCGCGGACCGGCCCCGGTCCACCGCCGGCGCCGGTTCCGCCGGTTCCGCCGGTTCCGCTGCCTTTGCCGACGCCTCTGTCTGTGCCTATGTCTGTGCCGGCGCTCGCGCCGGTCCCGGTCCCGGCCGCCATGTCAGCAGCAGCCCTCGGCCGCGGCGTCCGGGCAGGTCCGGTCGGTCGCCACGGCGATGACGGCGGCGCGCAGGTCGTCCAGCGCGTGTGCCAGGCGGTGGTCGGCGAGTTCGTACCGCATGCGCCGCCCGTCGGGCGAGGTGACGACGAGCCCGCAGTCGCGCAGGCACGCCAGGTGGTTGGAGAGCCGGGTGCGGGAGACGCCCAGCGTCTCGGCCAACTCGGCGGGGTAGGCGGGGGCTTCGCGCAGGGCGAGCAGGACGCGGCAGCGGATGGGGTCGGCGAGGGCGTGCCCGAAGCGGGCCAGTACGTCGATGTCCGTGGCGGTGGTCAGCACCCCCAGGACGATACACGAAATCCTGGATTCAGAAAATTCTGAACTATAAGTCCGAACGGCCGCCCCCACCGCACGACTCGGGGGTACGCGTCAGACCACCGCCGCGCCCGCCGTGAAGGCGGCGAGGACCCCCACCGGGTGGAACGACGCGCGGTTGAACGCGGCGAGGGCCGTGGCGCCGTCGGGGTGGCGGAGGAGGCGGGCGGCGGGGGCGAGGGCGGTGGGGATCGCGGTGAGGGCCGTGACCGCCAGGCCCACCGCGCCGTACGACGGCCACGCCGCCACCGCCAGGGCGCAGGCCGCCGCCGCGGCGACGAGGAGGAGGGCGGCCGCGAGGCGGGCGGCGGCCCGGGGGCCGTGGACGATCGGCACCGTCTTGATGCCGAGCGGGGTGTCCTCGGCCATGTCGGCGAGGTCGTTGGGGATGTTCCGGCCGCCGATCTCCCACGCCGCCATCCACAGCGCCAGCAGCCCCAGCCGCAGCGGGTCGACGGTGTCGGAGAAGGCGAACCAGCCCGCGCAGGCGCCGATCGCCACCATCACCCCGCTGAGCAGGCACTTGTACGCCGTGACCGTGGCGAGCCGGCAGTAGGCCGCCTCCAGCAGCGCCGCGCACACGAACAGCGCCGCGCACACCGGGTTCAGCGCCACCGCCCCCGCCAGCGAGACCGTGCCCAGCAGCAGCACCCACGCCAGCCCCGCCGCGAAGCGCAGCCTGCCCTGCGCCAGCGGGTGCCGGCCGCCCGCGCCGTCGATGTCGGGGCCCCGGCGGGTCTGCGCCATCGCCGCGCTGCGCCGGTCGAGGCGGGCGTCGAACAGGTCGTTGGCCGCGAAGACCGCGAGGAAGGCGGCGGCGGTGGCGAGGACGGCGACGGCCAGCCGCCCCGGGGCCGGGCGGTCGGTGGCCAGCAGGGCGCCGACGAGGGGCTGCGCGATGCTGAGCAGGGCCTGGTTGCCGCGGGAGAAGCCGTACAGGGCCCGCGCCTGGACGGCGAGGGCCACGGGGAGGGTCATGGGGTGGACTCCTGGGAGTGCGGGAGCGGGAGGTCGGGGCCGGCGCCGACGTACCAGTGCGCGAACGCGGCGCCCGCAGCGCCCGGTTCGGCCAGCTCGGTGATCCGCGCCAGCCGGGCGGCCAGCGCCGCGCGGCGGTCCGCGGGCTGCCGCCCCTGCGGGTGCAGCAGGTCCAGGAACCCGGCGGCGAGGTCCCGGGTGCGCAGCACCTCCGGCAGCCGGCGGGAGGTGTAGCCGGCCAGGTACGCCTCGTCGCCGTCGCGGTAGCGGCGGATGAGCGCGTCGGCCAGGTCGGCGGCGTCCGCGACGGCGAGGTTCATGCCCTTCGCGCCCGAAGGCGTCAGCACGTGCGCCGCGTCCCCGGCCAGGAAGAGGCGCCCGTGCTGGAAGCGCTGCCGGACGCGGCTGCGCATCCGCAGCACGCCGGTCTCGACGATGCGCCCCAGCCGCGGCACCGCCTCCGCCGCCGACCGGCCCGCGCCGCGCCTGCGGGCGGCGCCGGACGGCCGGGTGCCGGACAGCCGGGTGCGCAGCCGCTCGTGGACGCGGGCGGCGGTCCAGCGGGAGACGGCGTCGCCGGCCGGGATCTCCAGGTAGAGGCGGGCGACACGGGACGTGCGCGGCATGACGCCGGCGAAGCCGTCCTCGTGGACGGCGTACACGACGCCCGGCACGACGCGGTCGACCTCCGCGAGGAGCGTGAGCCAGTCGTACGGGTACCGCTCGTCGAGGTCGCCGCGCGGCGCGGCCTGGCGGGGGAGCGCCTGCGCGGTGACGCCCTGCGGGCCGTCGCAGCCGACGACGTAGTCGCAGTCGACGTCGAGCCCGGCGCACTCGACGCGCGCGGGCCCGGAGCCGTCGGCGGCGGCGTGCACGCGGACCGCGGGCCGGGAGAACTCCGGGGGCCGCCCCGCCGCGCAGAGGGCGGCGACGAGGTCGCGGACGAGGAGCTGCTGCGGGTACACCCAGTGCCGGACGCCCCCGGACTGCGCGGCGTAGTCGAAGCGCAGCAGCCGGCCCGTGCACAGGAAGTCGCACCAGCCGTGCCGGGTGCCGTCGGAGAGCAGCCGGTCCGCCAGGCCGTGCGCGCGCAGGTACTCGACGATCCGGTGCTCCACCAGACCCGCCCGTGCGCGGCGTTCGACGTCGGTGCGGGAGCGGCGCTCCACGAGCACGGCGTCGACCCCGGCCCGTATCAGGACGTTCGCCAGCACCAGCCCGGCCGGCCCCGCGCCCACGACCGCGACCTGCGTACGCACCCGCCGCCGCGGCCCCGGTGCCGCCGTCACACCGGCTCCCGCAGCTCGGCCGGTACGTGCGCGGGGTTGAACACCTCGCGGACGGCGGCCAGCACCTCGTCACCGCACCACAGCCGGTACGTCCGGAACGCCGCCGCCGGCCGCGGCCCGGGCGGCCCCGCCGGCCACGGGGTGACCCCGGCGCGTACGACGGTGCGCCCCAGGTCGGCGCCCGCCGCCCGCAGGGCGGGGCCGAGGGGCGCCGCGGGGTCGGTGAGGCAGCGCCGCAGGGCGGGGTCGCCGGCGGGGGCGGCGACGACCTGGTTCCACGACCACAGCCGGCCGCGGGCGTCGGTGAGGGTCGAGTGGCGTACGAGCAGGTCCGCACCCGGCGCGGCGGCGGCCGACAGCAGCGCGGCGGCGCCGTGCGGGGTGTGCTCGGCGCGTACGAGGTCGACGGTCACGCCGCCCACCCGCAGCCGCGACCCCGCCCAGGCCTCCAGCAGGGTGGTCGTCAGGCCGTCGCCGCCGAGCAGCATCCGCGTCAGCGGGCTGCGGAACCGGCCGACGGCCGCGCGGGGGCCGTCGGTTTCGGACAGGTCGGCCACGGCGGTGGTGGCCGGGGAGGCGGCGGTGGTGGCGGCGGGCGGGGGCGGGGAGAGGGGGGTCCTCGTGGGCATACCGGATGCGGCTCACTTTCGGGTACGGAGACGGGGACGACGGGCACGGGCGGGGGACGGCGCGGCGGCCGGCGCCACGGCCGGCGGGGCGTGCGGCGCCCGGGTGGCGGTGGCGACGAGGTACCCCGGCAGCGCGAACCGGGTGTCCACGTGCACCGGCGCACCGCACATCCCCGCGAGCGCCCGGACGGCGGCGGCGCCGTACACCTTCCGCAGGCTGATCACGCCGTCGTGCGCCTGGGCCGGGCCCCCGGTCAGGAACATCAGCGGCACCGCGCCGAGGCACAGCGGGTGGCGCCACCCGTCCACCAGCAGCAGGGTCCGCGCCACCCGCGTGCCCTCGCGCAGCAGCGCCGCCACCCCCGCCGGGGGCAGGTGGTGCAGGGACATCGCCATCACCGCCACGTCGTACGCGCCCGCCGGGGCGTCGATCGAGGTCGCGTCGAGCACCGCGCAGCCGGCCCGCGGATGGCGGCCCAGCGGCCCGGCGCGCAGCGCCTCGACGACGCGCGGGTTGACGTCGCTGGCGGTGACCAGGGCGGTGGGGTGGCGGCGGAGGATGCCGTACGACAGCCGCCCGCAGCCGGCGCCGAGTTCGAGGACCCGCGGGTCCGGCGCCGGGCCGAACGCGGCGGCGGTGAGGCGGGCGCAGGTGCGGTAGCCGAGGGTGAGGCGCTGGAACCGGTCGAGGCCGCGGAGGGACCGGCGGCAGGCGGCCGGGGAGTCGGGGCGGTCGATGTACTCCTCCTTGTCGGTCTCGAAGAGCCGGTCCCAGCGGGCGGCGCGGGGGCCGCCGCGGGGCATGTCGAGGGCGGGGGCGGGCTCAGGAGGCACGGTGTCCACCTCCGGGTGCGGGGCCGTACGCCGACTCCGCCACCTCGTCCGCCAGCCGGGCCAGCCGGTCGCGGTCCGGCCCCGGCGGCACGGGCGCGAGCGCGCGGTGGCAGCGGTCGACGTACGCGCGCGCCATGCACTGCGCCGCGCGCAGCGCGCCGGTGTCGCCGGCCAGCCGCGTCAGCCGTGCCAGCTGCCGCCGGCGGGTGCGTGCGTCGGCCGGCCCGTCGAAAAGCTCGGCGAGCGCCGCCCGTTCGGCCCGGCCGCCGAGGCGGTACGCGAGGAGCACGGGAAGGGCGGGGCGGCGGTTGCGCAGGTCGCTGCAGACGGGCTTCCCGGCGCGCTGCCCGCCGTCGCCGCCGCCGCTGCCGCCGTCGGCCGCGTACGGCAGCAGGTCGTCCCGGATCTGGAACGCGATCCCCAGCGCCTCCCCGTACGCCGTGAGCACCCCGGCCTGCTCCGGGCTCCCGCCGCCGAGCAGCGCTCCCACGTGGCACGCGGCGCGGAACAGCGACGCGCTCTTCAGCCGCGCCGTCTCCACGTACGCCCCGATCCCGCCGTCCGCCCGCCCGGCCACCTCCCGCAGGCCGCCGCTGAGCGTGACCTCCTGGGCGACGCCGCGCGCGGTCTGCTGTCCTGCGGCGCCGAGGGCCTCGACGGCGTCGAGGACGGAGCGGTCCGGCACGCCGCTGCGCCGGCAGGCGCCGAGCTGCTGGAAGAGGGCGAAGAACAGCGCGTCGGCCGCCAGCAGCCCGTGGGCCGTGCCGAACTTGCGGTGCGCGGCGTCCCTGCCGCGGCGCAGGTCGTCGCCGTCGATGATGTCGTCGTGCACGAGTGTGGCGACGTGGGCGAGTTCGACGCCCACCGCGGCGGGCATGACGGCGTCGTACCGGCCGCCGACGGCACCGGCGGACGCGAGGAGGACGAGGGGCCGCAGGAACTTGCCGGGCGGGCTGAGCGCCCACCGCTGCGGGGCGGCCAGCGGGTCGGGGCCGGCGCCGCCCTGGTCGAGCCAGCGGGCGATGCCGGCGTCGACGGCGTGCCGCAGCTCGGCGAGCGGGAAGCACGCCGCGCCGGCGTCGGTGCGCTGCATGAGGACGAGCCGCCTTCCGGGGGAGCAGGGGGGTGCAGGGGCGCCACCGGGCAGGTAACGACGGCACGAAAGCCCGGGGCACTGGTGGTCACCCCTCTGGGGGGCTCGCCGTACGGCACGGGGCGCGCGGGCGGGGGGTGCGCGCGCTGGTCGGGGCCCAGCCCCGCGGGCGGGACGTACGGGTGCGGGCGGGGCGCGGCCGGCGGACTGGGGCAGGCGTCAAGAGGACCGCACGCACGTGGCGCAATCACGATGCCGAGACCGGCGGGTCAGCGGGGGCGGTCTTGCCCTCCCCGGGCGCGACCTGCCTCAATGCCTAGGTGTCCGGGGTGATCCACCCCGACCCCCCGTCATGTCCCCCCACCACCCCCCTGAGACGAGGTATTCCATGACGAACGGAAGGCCGGCGGCGCGCAGCGCCCTGGGTGTCGGTGCCGCGGTCGCGGGCGCGCTGTTACTGGCGGCGCCGAGCGCGCTCGCGGTGGAGCCGCAGACCGCCACCACCGCGTTCGACTGCGGCAGTTGGGGCGCCGGAGCGGCGACGCTCGAAGCCACGCAGGACGGCACCGCCGCGACCATCACCATCACCACCGACGCCATCACCTCCCCGACGGACATCCCGGCCGACTCCGCCACCACGACGCTCACGCTCACCAAGAACGGCTCGGAGACGGTGGAGTTCACCGGCAGCTCCAACCCGGCCATCCCGGCCGAAGCCCCGGCCGACACGGGCCCGTTGACCGGCACCGTCGCCTCCGGCGACTCCCTGGAGGCCGCGTCCCTGACGGTCACGGTCTTCGGCATGACGGCGACCTGCGAGGCCACGGCGGCGCAGGACCCGGGCCCGTTCGTCTTCGACTGACGCGCCCCGGCACCCACCCGCACCACGGCCGGCGGCCGGGCCCCTCGCCCGGCCGCCGGCCCGCCGCCACCGGCTCCCGAACGGGCAACGGGCGGCGCACAGACCGCGCCGTGTCCGGTCGGTGCCGGAAAGTTCGAGAACCTCCGGATGTCCCACGGGGTGCGGGCCGTTCGTCACAGCGGTGCGAGATCGTTGTGCCAGGAGGTGCCCATGCAGTACGCCCTGCTCTTCTACGCCGAGCCGGGCTTGGCGGAGTCGCTGTCGGCGGAGGATCTCGCGGACGCGCAGGCCGAGTACGCGGAGCTGGTCGAGGACGGCCGGTTCCGCGACTGCGCCCGGCTGCTGCCGCCGGAGTCGGCGACGAGCGTGCGGCGGTCCGGGGGCCGGACGCTGCTGACCGACGGGCCGTTCGCGGATACCGAGGAGGTGCTGGGCGGGGTGTGTCTGGTGGAGGCGGCCGACCTGGACGAGGCGCTGGACCTGGCCGCGCGGGCACCGCTCCTCCGCCTCGGCGGGACCGTGGAGATCAGGCCGGTGGTGCGGTCCTGAACGGGTCGGCAGAGGTCTTCCGGGACGAGTGGGGCCGGGTGCTGGCCTCACTCGTCGGGTTCCTCGGTGACTTCGACCGGGCGGAGGAGGCGGCGCAGGAGGCGTTCACGGTCGCCGCCGAACGCTGGTCCGCCGCCGACGTGCCGGCGAACCCGGGCGCGTGGCTGGTGGCGACGGCCCGCCGCCGGGCGCTGGACCGGATCCGCCGGGAGCGCGCCCTGGCCGGGAAGGTCCACCTGCTGCTGCCCGAGGCCACCGTGGCCGTGGACGACTTCGACGACCTGATCGAGTCCGGCCGGTTCGACGCGGACGGGACCGCATCGATCAGGGACGAGCGGCTGGAGCTGCTCTTCACCTGCTGCCATCCGGCGCTGGCGCCCGAGGCGCGGGCGGCGCTCACCCTGCGGGCCCTGGGGGGCCTGGCGACCGCCGACATCGCCCGCGCGCTCCTGGTCCCCGAGGAGACCGTGCGGCGCCGGCTGACCCGCGCCAAGGCCAAGATCAGGGCGACCGCGATCCCGTTCGCCGTGCCCGGCGCGCACCGGCTCTCCGAACGGCTCGACGCGGTGCTCTCCGTCATCCACCTGATCTACAACGAGGGTTGCCGCGGCCGCGTCGACCTCGGCGCCGAAGCGCTGCGCCTGGGCCGGGTCCTCACCGGCCTGCTGCCGCGGGAGCCGGAGGCGCACGGGCTGCTCGCGCTGATGACCCTCCACCGCGCCCGCTTCCCCGACGCCGACGCCGACGCCGACGCCGGCGACGGTGCCGGTGCCGGTGCCGGTGACGGCGACGGCCACGGCGGCGGCGCGGAACTCGTGCTGCTGCAGGACCAGGACCGCTCGCTGTGGGACCGGCAGGGCATCGCCGCGGGCCGGGCCGTGCTGGACGGGGCCGTCGCGCTCGGCGGCCCCGTCCAGCACGGCCCGTACGTCCTCCAGGCCGCCATCGCCGCACTGCAGACGCGCGAGCGGGTCGACTGGCCGCAGGTCGCCCGGCTGTACGGGCGGCTGGCCGCGCTCACCGGCTCACCCGTCGTCCAGCTGAACCGGGCCGCGGCCATCGCCCGGGCCGGCGCCCCGCACACGGCGCTGCGCCTCATCGGCAGCCTCGACCTGGACGGCTGCCTGTACCTCCACTCCACCCGGGGCGAACTGCTGCGCCGCCTCGGCCACACCGCCCGCGCCCGGGCCGCCTACGGGCGCGCCCTCGACCTGGCCACCACCGCCCCCGAACGCCGCTTCCTCGCCCGGCGGCTCGAAGAACTCTGATCCGGGCCGCCGCCCCGCCGGCGCCCGCCCGTTCGCCGCCGGGTGCCGGCGGAGCCGCAGGTGGCGGCACGGGGCCGCGCCGCCGGATGCGAGAATCGGCCGCATGCCTGACGACCTGATCATCGCCGCCTGCGACGGCGCCGCGAGTCCGAACCCGGGGCCGGCCGCGTGGGCCTGGGTGCTGGCCGGCCCGGACGGCGCGGTCGTGCGCTGGGAGGCCGGTCCGCTCGGCCGGGCGACCAACAACGTCGCCGAGCTGACCGCCCTGCTGCGGCTGCTGGAGGCCACGCACCCGGCCGCGCCGCTGGAGGTGCGGATGGACTCGACGTACGCGATGCGGGCGGTCACCGACTGGCTGCCGGGCTGGCGGCGGCGCGGCTGGAAGACGGCCGCGGGCAAGCCGGTGGCCAACCTGGAGCTGGTACGCACCATCGACGACCGGCTGGAGGGCCGCGACGTGCGGCTGGTGCACGTCCGGGCGCACCAGGTCGGCGGCGACCCGTACAACGCCGCCGCCGACGCGGCCGCCGCCGAGGCGGCCCGTACCCAGAACCCGGCGGGCTCGGCGTACGGCTCGCCGCTGCCCACGGCGGAGGACGTCCCGGCCGGGGGCGGTAACGGGGACGGGGGCGCCGGTGGCAAGGGCGGCGCCGCCGGGCGGCGTTCGGGCAGGTCGGGCACGTCGGGCGGGGCGGGCCGGAAGGGCATGACGGCCAGGTACCCGGGCCGCTGCCGCTGCGGCGCGTCGTACGCCGCCGGCACGACGATCGCCAAGAACGCGACCGGCTGGGGCCACCCGGGGTGCGTCGACGCCTGAGCGGCCGCGCCGTCAGCCGTCCCGCAGGTCGAGCAGGTGGACCCGGAACACGTCGACCGCGTCGAGCAGCGCCTGGCGCGGGCTGTCCCCCGTCAGCAGCGCCGCGGAGAGCACCAGCGTCCCGTCCAGCCCGTCGAGCGCGCTGCGGCGGGTGGCCAGCCACTCCGCGTGGTGCGCGGCGTACGACTCCCCGCCCCGGCGGTCGCGCAGCCGGGACAGCTCGCGTTCCTCGTCCGCCAGGATGCCGCCCACCCGGTGCAGGTGCGTGTCCTTGAGGTTCTTCAGCCCGGTCAGCAGGTCGGCGTCGGTGGGCGGCGACGCGGCGATGACGTCCAGCAGCCGCAGGTGCACGTCGACCTGCTTGCGCAGCCGCTCGCGCGCCGCGCGCTCCAGCTCCGCGACGGCGTCGGCCCCCATGACCCGGGTCGGCACGGGCGCGGCCGGGGGCGCGACCGGGGGCGCGACCGGGGCCGTGGGTGCGGCCGGAGGCACGGCCGGGGGCGGGGCCGGGTGCGGCGGGGTCCGGCGGCCGGGCCGGAGCCGCCAGCCGAGCCGGCGCGACGGCCGGTGGCCCGCGGGCGGCGCCGGGGCGGGCGCGTCCGACGCCGGCGCCGGCGGGCGCCCGGGACTGCCGCTGCCCCGCGAGGCCCCCGTGTGCCGCTTCAGCTCCGCGGCGGCCGTCGCGAGGGTCGCGCGCTCGCGGGGGTCCTTGGTCAGCAGCGCGGTGAGGATCTGCACCAGCGCCCCGGCGTGCCGGAACGGCTCGGGCTCGGATTCGCAGACGGCCCGGCGCAGGGTCCACAGGTTCGAGCCGTTGAAGGGCAGCCGGCCCTCGACGGCCGCGTACAGCGTGGCGCCGAACGCCCACAGGTCCGAAGCGGGGGTCGCCGGCTCGCCGTTCAGCTGCTCGGGGGAGGTGTACGCGGGCGTGCCCAGCAGCCCGCCGGTGGTGGTCAGCCCCGCCGAGGCGTCCGCGATGGCGGCGATGCCGAAGTCGGTGATGACCGCCCGCCGGTCGGTCACCAGGATGTTGTCCGGCTTCAGGTCGCGGTGCACCACGCCCGCGGCGTGCGCCTCGGCCAGCGCTTCGAGGACCTGGACCCCGATCTCCGCCACCCGCGGCACCGGCAGCCGGGTCCGCTCCCGCAGCAGGGCGGCGAGCGAGCCGCCGGCGACGAACTCCATCACGATCACCGGCGCGCCGTCGTGCTCGACGACGTCGTACACCGTGGTGATGCCGGGGTGGTTGAGCCGGGCCGCCGCGCGGGCCTCGACGATCATGCGCCGCAGCAGCTTGTCCCGCTGCCGGTCCCCGACATCGGCGGCGAAGACGACCTCCTTCACCGCGACCCGTCGGTCCAGCAGCTCGTCGCGAGCGCTCCAGACCCGGCCCATGCCGCCCTGCCCCACCGGTTCGTGTAACCGGTACCGACCGGCGATCAGCCGCCCGCGCGCCCCAGCCATGCCTCCATCGTAGGCAGCGGCGGGGATCTTCGCGGGCCGTATCCCGGCCGGTCCCGTAGGAAAAGCCCTGTGGGGAGGGCCCGTGGGAACAGGCCGTCCCGCTACCGCTGCGCCAGCCGGATGTCCATCAGCTGGTCCTCGGTCAGCACCGACTCCGCGGCCGGCGCCTTCGCCCCGACCGGCTCGCCGAACGCGGAGAAGGACAGGTCGACTTCGGTGCCCTCCGGGTCGGTGATGGTCACCGGGTACGGCTTGCCCTCGGCGGCGATCTTCATGCTGGCGCCGTCGCTGGTCGCGGGGTTCTCGTTCACGTACGACACGACGGCGACGCCCTTGTGCTTCGTCGTCTCCTTCAGCGTCATATCAGGGCTGAACGACACGACGCTGTCCGTCTCTTCGACGTACGTGTCCAGCGAGCACAGGTCCATGATGGCGGAGCGGGTGTCGGCCCGGGACTCCTCCAGGTACGAGCCCTCGACCTCGGCGATCATCCCGGCGTCGTAGGCGTACTCGGACTCCAGGTAGGCGGCGTCCGGCTTCAGCCAGACGGTGTCGCCGCGCATGACGAACTCGATGCTGCCCCGCTTGTCGTTGCCCGCCTCGCCGACGCAGTCGCCCTTCTTGTCCAACCGCACGTCGACCCGGGAGGGTTCGGCGACCCACACCATCTCGCCGACCGCGCGCACGGACTCGGCGGAGCGCAGTGCCTTGACGGCGTCCGCCTGGGCGGGCCCGTCGCCGCCCGCACCGCCCCCGGCACCGCCCCCGGTGCCGCCGTCGTCGCCGCCGCAGCCGACGAGCGCGAGCAGCGCCGCCGCCGTCCCGGCCGCCGCGACGGCGCCCCTGTGCCCGCGTATGACCTGCTTCATTACCGACCTTCGTTCACTCTCGACTGCCGTGTCCCCGGGGCGAGTTGGTCAGCCGCCCGCCCGGGAAGGCGCACACGTTACCCGCGGGGCGGCGGGCGGCCAAACGCGCGCCGGCCGGCGCCGTCCGCCGCGAAGCGGTCGTGTCGGGACCGTTTACTTCCGTACTCGGCACACGTAACGTGCGTGTCGCAACGATCACGTTAACGTTCATGTCTAGGCGGGAGCCGAGATGCGTCCAAGAATGCGTGCAATGTCCCCCGTGTTGGTGCCCGGCGTCGCCCTCGCGCTGACGCTGCTCGGCGGCGTCCCCGCCGGCGCCGCCGGGCAGGGCCGGGAGGCCCGCCCCGCGGACGCCGGGCGGGCCGTGGAGGTGCGGGTCGGGACGTACAACGTGTGCGGGCACGGGTGTCTGCCGACCAAAGAGGAGTGTGAGCGCGTCATCGGGCGCGACTGCGGCACCAAGCTCCGGCCGTGGGCCGGGGGGCGGGCCGCGGACGTCGCGGAGGACATCGACGCGGCCGGGCTCGGGGTCGTCGCCACGCAGGAGATCGGCAACAACGCGACGCCCACCCAGCCCGGTGTCGACGTCGAGTCGTTCCGCGCGCCGCTCACCGCCGCGCTCGAAGCGCGCGGGTACGCCGAGGCGCCCGCCGACTACGCCGGGACCCGGCACCCCACGGAGGGCTACCCGCTCAAGTCCGGCGCCGGGCGGTTCACGTACTACGACGCCGCGCGCTACTCGCACCTCGACAGGCGGGGGCGCGCGCTGCCGCACGGCCTGGTGTGGCTGCCGGACTCGACCGAGATCTACGGCAAGACGATGACCTGGAACGTCCTGCGCGAGCGGCGGTCCGGCGCCCGCTTCGCCGTCGTCGACATGCACCTGGAGTACCGGAAGAACGGCGCCACCGACCCCAACGGCTGGACCAAGAACTGGGACGAGGTCCGCTACGCAGACGCCCGCCGCACCGCAGAGGAGCTGACCCGCCGCAACAAGCACACCCGCAACCTGCCCGTCGTCTTCGCCGGCGACATGAACTCCAGCGGCTCCGCCGAGGGCGCCAGCGCCGTCGACGCCTTCGCCGACACCGGCTTCGTCGACGCCTTCGCGGTCGCCGAGCGCCGCAGCGGCGAGGAGTACAAGTCGTACAACGGCGGCACGATCCCGCTGCCCCGCGGCGAGAAGATCGACCACCTCTTCGTACGGAAGGGGACGCGGGTCAGCGAGTGGGTGCAGATCCCGCAGACCACCGAGACGAGCGGCGCCCCGGCCGACCTGCTCCGCTCCGACCACAACCTCTCCTACGCCACCATCCGCCTCGTGAAGGGACACCGGTGACGACCGCACCACACCCCGATCCGCGCCTGCTCGACCCGAAGCTGGCGAAGTTCAGCCCGCTGCGCCGCATCCTCGTCCACGACGACTTCACCACCGGGACGCACGGCTGGACCGAGCTGATCGGCAACCACGACCAGCACGGCGACCTCGACACCGTCGACGCGCACATGTCGGACTTCCGGCCGCCGCAGCTCAGCTCGTGCACCTTCTTCGACGTGGGCACGCACGGGGCCATGTCCGGCACGTACGCCCTGAAGGTCGCCACCCGCCCGGTCGCCGGCCACACCGGGGTGGCCATCCGGCGGCTGACGATGTCCGGCCGCGGCCGGGTGCAGTTCGAGACGTACCTCGCGTACAAGGCGGAGGCCGCGTCCGCCGAGAACGGCGCCGCGACCGCCGCCGGCGGCGGGCGGTGGGACGCCAACAACCACCCGTCGGAGCAGCAGTTCGGGGCGTTCACCGTCGCGACCGACATCTGCGACGGCGTGCGCTACCACAACGTCGTGCGCTACCAGAACACCGACCTGGACCACCGCGTGCGGCACCGCTGGATGTACCCCACGGTGCCCGAGCCGACCCCCCGCGAGCACTTCGAGGGCAAGGTCAGGCTGGCGCGGACCGCGGACTTCACCGCCCCCGACCCCGCCGACTGGCGGCAGTTCTCCGCGCCGCAGGACCTCTGCTTCAACGAGGTCCCCACCAAGGTCAACTGGCACTACCTGCGCTGGGTCATCGACACAGCCACCCGCAGCAACGTGGAACTCCAGGTCAACGACGTCGTCCACGACATGTCCGACGTGCCCGTCCCGCCCTACGACGAGGAGTACGGCTCGCTGCAGAACCTCCTCAACTTCTACGTCTCCGTCCGCACCCACACCGACGTGCGCAACTTCCTGTACCTCGACTCCGTGCTCATCTCGGCGGACTGGTGATCACCCCATGACCATGCGACAGTCCTTCACCGCCGTCATCGAGCGCAACGCGACCCTCGCGGGCGAGTTCACCACCGAGCCGTACGAGGCCGCCTGGGCCCGCGAGGCCCGCTGGTTCGTCCGCGTCCTCGACGCGACGCGGCGCGCCCGCATGCTCGTCCGCACCCAGATATCCCCGGACGGCCTGCACTGGTGCGACCTCGACGGCGGTACGGAGCAGTCCGTCGACCCCGGCGAGGGGCCCCTGCACAGCTGGCCCGCGGCGGAGTTCGGCGGCTGGCTGCGGCTGCGCGGCACCGTCGTGGACGACCCGGACGACCCGGACGACCCGGACGACCCGGCGGACGCGCCCGCGTCCGTCAAGGTCCTGATCTACCTGGCACTCAAGTCATGACCCGGAGGTGGTGAGATGACCGGGGCGAGCAGAGCGGCCGGCCCCCCGCGGCGGGACTTCCTCGCCATGGCCGGCCTCGGCGCCACGGCGGTGCTGCTGTCCGGCTGCGGCATCGGCCGCGCCGCGCCCCGCGGCGCGCTGCGCGCGGCGTTCGGGCAGCCGGTCACCGACCTGGACCCGTACAACGCCGCGACCGCCGTCGACGAGGCGTCGCTGATCGTCAAGCGGCTGGTCTTCGACACCCTCGTACGGCGCGAGGGCGGCGAACTGGTGCCCGGGCTGGCGACCGAGTGGCGGCGCGAGGGCGACACCCGGTGGGTCTTCACGCTCCGCCGCGGCGTCGTCTTCCACGACGGCAGCCCCGTCACCGCCCGCGACGTGGTCGCCTGCCTGAAGCACACGCGGCAGGTGCCCTCCGCGCAGACCCCGCTGTGGGCGACGGTCACCGGCGCCGAGGCGCCGGACGACCACACGGTGGTCTTCACCACCGAAGGACCGCTCGGCTCGCTCCCGGTCAACCTCACCCTCCTGTTCGTCGTCCCGGCCCGCCTCGTCGCCGACCCGGCGCAGAAACGCAGCCCGGTCGGCTCCGGGCCGTTCCGGGTCACGGACTTCACCCCGTCCACCACCGTCGAGCTGGCGCGGTTCGACGACTACTGGGGCGGGCGGGCGGAGCTGCCGGCCGTCTCCATGCCGTACATCGCGGAGACCTCGACGGCGATCACCGCCCTCCTCGGCGGCGACGTCGACCTGCTCTGGCCGATCCCGCCGGACCAACTGCCCGAGGTCACCGGGGCGTCCGGCGTGGCCGTCGAGTCCGTCCCCTCCTGGACGTACTACTTCAACTGGTTCAACTGCTCGCGCGCGCCCTTCACCGATCCCGTCGTCCGCCGCGCCCTGTGCCACGCCGTGAACGTGCCGCAGATCGTCGAGTCCCTCTTCGGCCGCGGCGGCAGGGAGATGCGCGCGCCGATCCCCGAGACCGTGGCCGGCTTCGCCCCGCAGGAGCCGTGGGCGTACGACCCGGAGGAGGCGCGGCGCCTGCTGCGGCGCGCCGGGCTCGGGCGGGGGTTCCGCACGACGATGATGTGGTTCGACGCCACCGGGCCGCTCGCGCGGGAGCTGGCGCAGGCGTTGATCTCGGCGTGGGCCGACGTCGGCGTCACCGTCGAGCCGCAGAGCATCGAGAAGGCGATGTGGCTGGAGCGGCTGAACAGCCTCGACTGGGACATGAACCTCCAGACGAACACGGTGACCACCGGCGACGCCGCCTTCACCGTCGGCCGCCTCTACACCTCGGAGGCCGGCCGGCTCGGCTACGCGAACAAGGACCTCGACGCCGTCCTCGCCGCGGCCGCCGCGGCGCCGCGGGGGCCCGAACGCGACGCCCTCTACGGCAGGGCCTGCGGCACCATATGGTCGGACGCCGTCGGTCTCTTCCCCGTCACCCTCGTCACCGGGTACGGGCGCGCGAAGGACCTCACCGGCTTCACGCCTGCCGCGAACAACCAGCCCGACCTCGCCGTGGTGGGGCGCCGATGACACCGCGCCGGAGGAACCCATGACCGCACGCCGCCGACCCACGCTGCGCGACATCGCCCTGTCGCTCGACGTCTCGGTCAACACCGTCTCCCGGGCCCTCGCCGACAAGGACGCGGTGAGCCCCGAGACCCGCGAACGCGTCAAGGAGGAGGCGGAGCGCCTCGGGTACGTGCCCAACTCCATGGCCCGCTCCCTCGTGCTGCGGAACGCCATGACCCTCGGGCTCGTCATCACCAACCCGTCCAACCCCTTCTACGCCCGCCTCATCTCCGCGATCGAGGAGCGCGGCCGCGAACGCGGCTACTCGCTGATGCTGATGGTCACCGAGGACTCCGCCGACAACGAGCGCCGCGCCGCCGAGGAGCTGATGCGCTGGGGCGTCGACGGCGTCCTGGCCATCCCCGTCCAGCACGGTGCGGAGCACTGGCACCGGCTGCGCAAGTCCGGCACGCCCGTCGTGCTGCTCAACCGGCACCTGCCGGAGCTGGACGCCGACGTCGTCGGCGTCGACTACTACGCCGGTGCGCGCGCGGCGACCGAGCACGCGCTGGACGGCGGGGCGCGCGAGCTGTACCTCGTCGAGGAGGACCTGGACATCTCGCCGGTCTCGGAGCGTATCCGCGGCTTCCGCGAGACGCTCGCGGCCCGCGGGGTCGCCGCCCCCGACGACGCGGTGGTGCGCGTGGATCCGGGGGCCGCCCCCGTCGCGGGGCCCGCGCCGGGGCCGGTGTCGGGGCCGTTCGACCCCGGGGCCGCGTACGCCGTCGGCGCGGACCTCGCCCGGCGGGCGGGGCGCGGCGCCGTGGTCCTCGCGGGCAACGACTACCACGCGCTGGGCCTGTACCGGGCGTTCAGCGAACGCGGGCTGCGCGTCGGCACCGACATCGGCGTCGTCGGCCACGGCGACCACCCCTTCTCCGCGTACCTCGACCCGGCGCTGACCACGGTCCGGCTGCCCGCGCCCGACGTGGGCCGCGCCGGCGTCGACCGGCTGCTGGAGCGGGTGCAGTCCGCGGCGGACGACGCGGACCCGATCCGTACGCTGCTCGCCCCCGAACTCGTCGTACGCGCCTCCGCCGGCCCGCTGCCGCACCCGTCGCGAAGAGGTGGGCGATGATGGGCGCGTTCCTCGCCAAACGGCTCGCGCAGGCCGTCGTGGTCGCCTTCGGGGCGCTGACGCTGGTGTTCGTCATCGTGCGCGTCGTACCCGGAGACCCCGCCAAGCTGATCGTGGGCCCCGACGCCTCCGCCGCCCAGCTGGAGACCGTACGCGCCGACTTCGGCCTCGACGACCCGCTGTGGCGGCAGTACGCCGACCACCTCGCCGGCGTCGTACGCGGCGACCTCGGCGACTCCTGGCGGCTCGGCGGCTCCGCCCTCGGCAACACCCTCGACCGCTTCCCCGCCACCCTGACCCTGTCGCTCGCCGCGCTGCTGCTGACCGTCGCGGTCGGCATCCCGCTGGGCATGCTCTGCGCCCGCCGCCCCGGCAAGCTCCTCGACCTGGTGGTCTCCACCGGCTCGCTGGCCGGCCAGGCGATCCCGTCGTTCTGGCTCGGCATCGTCCTGATCCTGCTCTTCGCCCGGCGGCTGGAATGGCTGCCCGCGACCGTCGACGGCTCGCCCACCGCGGTGCTGCTGCCCGCGTTCACGCTGTCGCTGCCGTTCATCGGCTGGCTCGCGCGGCTGGTGCGCAGCAGCGCGCTGGAGGAGGGCGGCAAGGACTACGCCCGTACGGCCCGCGCGAAGGGCGTGGGCGAGGGGACGATCCAGTACGTGCACGTCGGCCGCAACATCGCGATCCCGGTCGTGACCGTGCTCGGCCTGCTCATGGGCAACTTCATCGCGAACGCCGTCATCATCGAGGTCGTCTTCTCCTGGCCCGGGATCGGCTCGCTGATGGTCGACGCGATCACCAACCGCGACTACGCGGTCGTCGAAGCCGCGATCCTCACCATCACGCTGTCCTACATCGTCCTGAACCTGCTCGTGGACGTCGTCTACTTCGTCATCGACCCCCGCCTCACCCCGGAGGACGCATGAGCGCCGCGACCACGACCACGACCGCGGGCGCCGCCGCCGTCCCGCCCGCCGCCGCCCCGCCCCGCGCCGCGCGGAAGGTGCCGCTGCGCGTGTGGATCGGCGGCGGGGTGCTGGCGCTGTTCGTCCTCGCCGCCGTCGTCGGGCCGCTGCTGCGCCCGTACGACGCGGTGGCCACCGACCTGCCGAACCGGCTGCTGGCGCCGGGGGAGCGCACCGACGCGGGGGACATCGCCTGGCTGGGCACCGACCAGATGGGCCGCGACCTGCTCGCCAACCTGCTGGCCGGGTCGCGGATCTCGCTGCTGGTCGCCTGCGCGACCATCCTCGTGGGCGGCGCGGCCGGCCTCCTCGTCGGGCTGGTGTCGGGGTACTTCGGCGGCTGGCCGGACACCATCGCCTCGCGCGTCGGCGACATCCAGCTCGCCTTCCCCTCCATCCTCCTGGCGATCCTGCTGGCCGGGGTGCTCGGCCCGTCCGTCACCAACATCGTCATCACCCTGGCGATCACCCGGTGGGTCATCTTCGCGCGCGTCGCCCGCGCGTCGGCGATGGCCACGCGCCGGCTCGGCTTCGTCGACTCGGCGCGGGTGCTGGGCGCCGGCCACCTGCGCATCATGGCCCGCCACGTGCTGCCGTCCTGCTGGCAGCCGCTGCTGGTCGCGGCGACGGTCCAGGTGGGTCTGGTGATGGTGGCGGAGGCGTCGCTGAGCTTCCTCGGCCTCGGCGTGCCGGTCGACACGGCGTCGTGGGGCGCCACGGTCTCCGTCGGCCGCGACTACCTGGGGTCCGCGTGGTGGATCTCCACGATGCCGGCGGCGGCGCTGGCGCTGGTCGTCACGGCGGTGGGCGTGATCGGGGACGGATTCCGCGACGTGTCCGACCCGCGGTCGCAGATATGAGCAAGGTCGCAGATACGGGCAGGGAGGAGAGCACAGTGTCCGCTACGGCCGGAGAAACGGCCCCCGCCGCACGGTTGCGGGACGTCCACATCGGCTTCGGCGCCGGCCGGGGCGCCGCCCGCCCCGTCGTCCGCGGGGTCGACCTCGACCTCGTACCCGGCCGGGTCACCGCCCTGGTCGGCGAGTCGGGCAGCGGCAAGTCGCTGACGTCGCTGGCCCTCATGGGCCTGCTGCCCGCGGGCGCGCGGGTGGCCGCGGGAACCGTCGAGATCGAGGGCCGGGACACGGCCGGGTTCACCGACGCGCAGTGGCGCGAGCTGCGGGGCGCGCGGGTCGCCATGGTCTTCCAGGACCCGATGGCCGCGCTGAACCCGTCGTTCACCGTGGGCTGGCAGATCGCCGAGACCCTGCGCCGCCGCCGCGGCGCGGGCCGCCGCGGCGCCCGGGAGCGGGCCGTCGAGCTGATGCGGACGGTCGGCATCCCGGACGCGGAGCACAAGTACGGCGCGTACCCGCACGAGTTCTCCGGCGGGATGCGGCAGCGCGCCGTCATCGCCATGGCCCTCACCCTGGACCCCGCGGTCCTCCTCGCCGACGAGCCGACGACGGCGCTCGACGTCACCGTGCAGGCGCAGATCCTGCGGCTGCTCGCCGGGCGGCAGCGGGACGCGGGGATGGCGATGCTGCTCGTCTCGCACGACCTGGGCGTGGTCGCCCGCGTCGCGCAGGACGTGGCGGTGATGTACGCGGGCCGGATCGTCGAGACCGGCGCGCTGGACGACGTCTACACCGCCCCGGCGCACCCGTACACCCGCGGCCTGCTCGACGCCGTCCCCGACCCGGCGCGCCCGGGGAGGCTGATCCCCATAGAGGGCCAGCCCCCGCCGCCCGGGACCCTTCCCTCCGGCTGCGCCTTCGCCCCCCGCTGCCCGTACGCGACGAAGGTGTGCCGGAGCGACGACCCCGCACTTGCGGCCGTCGGCCGGCCGGGCCACCGGGCGGCCTGCCACCACAGTGACCGGGTGCAGGCCGCGGCAACGGAGGCAGCCTCATGAGCACCACGCAGACCAGCGGCCCGCAGCCCGGCCCGGGTCCGCGGCCCCCGGCCGACCCCCTGCTGCACATCCGCGGCCTGCACGCCGGCTACACCGCCCCCGCCCGCGCCGGCCTCGGCCGCCGCCGCGTCGACGCGGTCGCGGGCGTCGACCTGACCGTACGGGCCGGGCAGACGGTCTGCATCGTCGGCGAGTCCGGCTGCGGCAAGTCGACGCTGGCCCGCTCGGTCGTCGGCCTCCTCGAACCCTTCGCCGGCTCGGTCTCCTTCGCCGGCCTGGACCTGGCGACGGCGGGCCGCCGCCAGCGGCGGCGGGTGGCGTACGACCTGCAGATGGTCTTCCAGGACCCGTACACGTCGCTGAACCCGCGGATGCGGGTGGCGGACATCGTCGCCGAGGGCTGGCACATCCACAAGGACGTGGTGCCGGCGGAGAGCCGCGCCGCCGAGGTGGAACGCCTCCTGACCCAGGTGGGCCTCGACGCCTCGTACGCGGCCCGCCGGCTGCACGAGCTGTCGGGAGGGCAGTGCCAGCGGGTCAGCATCGCGCGGGCGCTGGCGCTGCGGCCGAAGCTCATCGTGTGCGACGAGGCGGTCTCGGCCCTGGACGTGTCCGTACGCGCCCAGATCCTCAACCTCCTCGCGGACCTGCAGCGCGAACTGGGCGTCGCGTACCTCTTCATCTCCCACGACCTCGACGTGGTGCGGCACATCGCGGACGAGGTGGCGGTGATGTACCTGGGCACGATCGTGGAACGCGGCACCGCCGCCCAGGTCTTCGAGTCCCCCCGGCACCCGTACACCCGCGCCCTCCTGTCCGCCGCCCCCTCGGTCCACGACCGCCCGGGCACGCCCACGGACGTCCCCCTCACCGGCGAGGTCCCCTCCCCGGCATCCCCACCCTCGGGCTGCCGCTTCCGCACCCGCTGCCCGCTGGCGGCGGACGTCTGCGCGGAGGAGCCACCGGAGCTGCGCGTACGGGACGAGGGCGGCCACCCGGCGGCGTGCCACTTCGCGGGGGTGGCCCCGTGAGGCCCGACCTTCTCGCCGATCCCGCCGCGCTCGGCGACTCCCCACCGGTCCGCCGGCTTCTCGACCCGGTCAGCCCCGACGTACGCGACTACGGCCGCCACGCCGTCTTCGGTCTGTGCGAGATCACGGTGCGTGCCCCCTGGCGCGTGACCGGGGTAGCCCGCCGCATTCACGACGAGCTGATGCACCAGCGCCCGGAAGGCCGCGCCTCGCTGTTCGTGCACAACGCCCACCCGAAGGTTCGTTCGCTCTACGAACGCCGGGGTTACCGGAAGGCCGGACAGTCGCGGCCGTTCCCGGACTCACCGCGCTACGACGTCATGGTCCTCCACCTGCGTTGATGCCCCGCGGGGGCGGCGCGAAGCCGGGATCGTGCTTCTCCCCGGCGTGGGGGCGAAGCTAACGTGGCTGGAGAGCCGCGCTCTGGTCGGTGCCGCCGGGGCGACAGCGAGGGGGAGGGAACGTGGGGACTCGGCCTACGGATTGGCATGTGCTGGACCTGGATGGCGACCCGACGCCGGGTGATCCGGAGCGGGTGAAGCAACTGGCCCGGGAGCTGCACGATTTCGCGGACGATGTGGCGGACGCGCTGCGGCAGATCAAGGGGATGGCGGGTGAGGACGCCATCCTGCGGTGGGCGGGGAAGACGGCGAAGGCGTTCCAGGACGAGTTCGAGGACGTCCCGAAGAATCTGAAGAAGCTCCAGCGCTCCTACGACCTGGCCGGCGATGCGCTCGCCGCCTACTGGCCGAAGCTGGAGCGTGCCCAGTCCCTCGCCGACAAGGCGCTGGCCAAGGGCCGGGAGGCCCGTAACGACCTGACCTCCGCCAGCGGTCGGCTGGATTCCGCGAACTCGTGGGTGGAGCGGGCGACGGAGAAGGCGGAGAAGTACGACGAGAAGGAGGGCAAGGACAAGCCCGACGACTCCGAGGTCCGCGCCGCCGCGCGCAACGCCACCGACGCCAAGTCCGCGCAGTCCTCGGCGCAGCGGGCCGTGGACAACGCCGAAGCGGGTCTGGAAGCGGCCAAGAAGATGGCCGCCGACGCCAAGAAGATGCGTGAGGACGCCGCGTCGGAGGCGAAGGACAAGCTGGAGGACGCCTCGGATGCGGGGATCCAGAACCGCAAGTGGTGGGAGAAGGCGGTCGACTGGGTCAAGGACAACTGGGACACGATCGTCAGCGTCTGCAAGGTCATCGTCGCCGTCCTGGGCATCGTCGTCCTGATCATCGGCGGCCCGCTGGCCTGGGTGGTCCTGGCCGCCGCTCTCGTCGTCCTCGCCGACACGCTGATGAAGTACATGAACGGCGAAGCATCTCTTTGGGACGTCGCCTTCGCCGCCCTCGACTGCATCCCCGGCATGAAGGGCCTCACCTCCCTCGCCAAGCTCGGCAAGGGCCTCAAGGGCGGCCTCGCCGCGGCCAAGACCGGCCTCAAGGGCATGACCGCGGCCGTCAAGGGCCTCGCGCAGGGCATCCGGAAGGGCGCCCGGGGCATGAAAGGGCTGTTCACCTGCGGCGATCCGATCGACATCGCCTCCGGCGACATGGTCATGTCCGAGACCGACGTGTCGCTGCCGGGGATGCTTCCGCTGGTCCTGGAGCGGCATCACCGGACGAGCGTGCGTACCGGCCGGTGGTTCGGTCGCAGTTGGGCCTCGACGCTCGATCAGCGCCTCCGCCTCGACGACACGGGAGTGCGGTACGTCACCGACGACGGGATGGTCCTGCACTACCCGGTGCCCGATCCGGAGGTGCCGGTGCTGCCCGTCGAGGGCCCGCGCTGGCCCCTCACGTGGGACAGCTCGCCGGGCGGGCTGATCTCGGTGACGCGCGCCGATACGGAGCTGACCGCGCACTTCCAGCCGGTGCCCGGGGGCGAGCCCGGTGACCTGCCACTTCGTGCGCTCACGGATCGTAACGGCAATCGCATCACCGTCGCCTACGACGACGACGCCTCTCCCACCGCGGTCGTGCACGAGGGCGGTTACACGGTCGACGTCACCACCGCAGACGGCCGGATCACGGCCCTGCGTCTGCGCAACGCTCCGGACGCTCCCGCGCTCGTCCGGTTCGGTTACGGCTCCGACGGTGACCTCACCGAGGTCGTGAACTCCTCCGGCCACCCGCTCACGTACGCCTACGACGACCGCCACAGGATCACGGCGTGGCGGGACCGGATCGGGTACTGGTACACGTACGAGTACGACGACCGCGGACGCTGCACGGCAACGCGGGGGACGGACGGGTTCCTCGACTACGCGTACGCGTATGACGAGGACGCCCGGCTGACCACGGTGACGAACTCGCTGGGCAAGGTGAGCCGTTACCAGTTCAACGACGCCTACCAGCTGGTCGCCGAGACCGACCCGCTGGGGAACGTGACCAGGCGCGAGTGGGACCGCTACGACCGCCTCGTCAGCCTGACGGACCCGCTCGGGCGCACCACGTCGTACGCCTACGACCACGAAGGCAACGTCACCGAGGTCACCCACCCCGACGGCAGCGTCGCCCGGGCGACCTACGCGGGGGCCGGGCTGCCGGAGCGGATCGTCGAGGCCGACGGCGGCGAATGGCGTTACACGTACGACGACGCCGGGAACCTCGTCGCCGAGACCGACCCGCTCGACGCGGTCTCGACCTCCGAGTACCACCCCTCGGGTGCCCTCCGCGCCGTCACGGACGCCCAGGGCCACCGTCGGCACGTCGAGGTGAACGGCCTGGGGCTGCCGGTCCGGATCACGGATCCCGGGGGCAGCGTGACGACCGTCGAGTACGACCCCTTCGGCCGCATCAGCGCGGTCACCGAACCGGGCGGCGCCCGCACGGAGACGGCATGGACCCCGGAGGGTCTGCCCGCCCGGCGGCGCTGGGCCACGGGGGAGACGGAGGAGTGGACGTACGACGCCGAGGGCAATCTGGTCGAGCACGTGGACGCCAACGGGGCCAGGACGCGCACGGAGATCGGACCGTTCGGGGTCACCACCGCCGTGACCAACCACCTCGGCGAGCGGACCGTGATCGAGTACGACACGGAGACCGCCATCCGGCGGGTCGTCAACCCGCTCGGGCAGTCGTGGGAGTACCGCTACGACGACGCGTCCCGCCTGATCGCCGAGACGGACTACAACGGCCGGTCGCTCACCTACCGCTACAACGCCGCCGGGGATGTCGTCGCGCACGTCAACGGCGCCGGACAGCAGACGGAGTTCGTCAGGGACGCGGGCGGCGCCACCGTCGAGAAGCGCGCCCCCGACGGCGTGAGCCGCTTCGCCTACGACGCCGCGGGACGACTCGTCCGCGCGTCGAACCGGCACGCGGAGATCGGTTTCGTCTACGACCGGTGCGGGCGCCTGCTGGCCGAGGAGTGCAACGGCCGGACGGTGGCCAGCACCTACGACGCCGTGGGCCGGCGCCTGCGCAGGGTCACCCCCTCCGGCGCCGTTTCCGACTGGTCGTGGACCCCCGAGGGCCGGGTCGCCGCACTCACCACCGCCGGGACGACCGTCGCGTTCCGCCACGACGCCCTCGGCAACGAGATCGAGCGGCGCGTCGGCCCGACGGCCGTGCTCCGGCAGGCGTGGGACCGGGGCAGGCGGCTCGTGTCGCAGGCGCTGGTGCAGGACGGCGGCGCACCGCGGCGGGAGTTCCGCTACCGGGGAGCCGGCCGGATGACCGGTGCGGGTGCGGCCGAGTTGACGCTCGACGGCCTCGGCCGGGTCACCGCGCTCGCCTCGGCGGAGCACAGCGAGCGCTACGCGTACGACCCGCTGGGCAACCTCACCACGGCCCAGGTCCGCGCCGGTGACCGGCTCTCGGACTCCGCAGAGGACGCCTCTCTCACGTACACCGGCACCCTGCTGCGCACCGCCGGGCGCCGCAGGTACGAGCACGACGGACAGGGCCGTCTGGTCCGCAAGAGCGTGCGCACGCTGTCGGGCAAGCTCAGGGAGTGGACGTACGAGTGGGACGCCGAGGACCGGCTTCTCGCCCTCACCTGTCCGGACGGAGCCGTGTGGGAGTACGCGTACGACCCGCTCGGCCGCCGGATCGGCAAACGCCGCCGGGACGGTTCGGTGACCACCCAGGAGACCGTCTTCGCCTGGGACGGCTCGCGACTGGCCGAGGAGACCTCGGGCGGCCGGGTGACGACCTGGGACTGGGAGCCCGGGGCCGACCGGCCGCTCACCCAGGTGGAAGGTCCGGCCGAACCCGGCCCGGAACCCGCCCGGGAACTCGGCCAGGAGGAGGTGGACCGCCGCTTCTACGCCATCGTCACCGATCTCGCCGGCACCCCCACCTCGCTGCTCGACCGCGAGGGCGCGGTCGTGTGGGAACGGCGGGCCACGCTGTGGGGCCGACAGCTGGCGGGCGGCACCGCCGACGCCCCGGCGCCGGCCGTGCACTGCCCGCTCGACTTCCCCGGGCAGTACCGCGATACGGAGTCCGGGCTCCACTACAACAACCAGCGCTACTACGACCCCGAGACCTCGCGCTACCTCAGCCCCGACCCGCTCGGCCTCGACCCGGCCCCGAACCACCACGGCTACGTCGCCAACCCGTTGACCGAGGTCGATCCCCTGGGCCTGACGCCCTGCAAGGTGGTGGTCCGCCACTTCACCAACAAGCAGAGCTACCAAAAGATCATGAGCGGTGGCGGGAAGGACGCCATTTTCCTCAAGGCCGGCTCCCCGGCGAAGGGGCACCCGACCGGTGTCTACGTGACCCCGATGAGCCCGGCGGAGATCCTGAAGAAGCCGGGCGGCTTCAAGTCGTTCCTCGGCCTCACGAAGGAAAAGTCGGAGTACATGATCGAGTTCGAAATGGACAAGGCCCTCTTCAAGGCGATCAGGGGCGATCGGGGCAAGCACGTATGGTACAGCCCGAGTGATCTCAATATCCCCAAGAGCGCGATCTCCTATCACGGACCCACCTCTGGCTGGACCCCCTAGAACGGCATCGCAACAGGAGCAACCGTGGACCTGACCGGATACCCCACCGACTTCGTCGCGGACCTCGGTTTCCCCGAGGCCGCGCGGAGGTTCCTCGTGCGCCGGACGCGCCGCTGGCCGCGGCTCTCCCTCAACGGGGAGCGTCTGGACGACGCGGCGCTGGACGGCTGGCGGCTGCCGGAGGAGCCGGACGCGTCCGAGTCGAACATCCTCGGCTTCGCGCGCGACGCCGCGATGGAGCAGCACTGGGAAGACGAGGGGTACGCGCTGGACGACACCCGCGAGGGGCCTTTCGCCCTCTTCTACTCGCGCTACCGCCAGCCGCTGACGGCCGCCTCCGTCACCGGCGTGTCCGGGGTGCCGGACTCGGTCGCCGAGTCGGTCGAGTCCATCGGCCTCATGCTCACCGGCTTCTTCGTGGTCACCCTCCTCACCCCCGACGACCCGGCCACCGACCCCTTCTCCGGCACCGTCCTCCGCGACCTGCGCGAGAGCTTCGCTTCGTGACGTCGGGGGCGGCGCGGTTCCGCGCGCCCGGACCGGGCCACCGTCAGCCGATCTGGTCGCACACGTCGGTGAGCCTCTGCTCGCCCACCCACGTCACCGTCCGCTGCCCGTCGGCGGCGCGCGCCGCGGAGGCCGCCGCGCGGGCGGCGGAGTTCGTCCGCGACGAGGACGGCCTGGGCCGCCGGCGCCTGCCCGCCGCGACGGGCCTGCGCCTCCCGGTCCCCGCGGTCGCCCGCAGCACCGCCGACCTCCTCGCCGACCCGCAGCGCTTCACGGTCACCTCGTGCCCGTCGCCCGACTGCGGCTGGCTGTTCCTCGACGCCCCGGGCCGGCGGCGGTGGTGCTCGCTGGGCACCTGCGCGGCCCGGGAGAGCGCGGGATGCCTGGGGTGACGGCCCGGCGGCTGCGCTGTCAGCAGGTTCGCCGGTACGGAACGCCGGGCACCTGTGCCTGCCACTCCTCGGGCGAGAGTCCTTCGCTGACTCGGCGGCACACGTCGCGGGCCGCGCGCTCCGGAGCGATCTCGTACCGCCGCAGGGACGTGTTCTTGCCCGCCGCGTAGACGGCGCCGCCGTCCGGGGTGAAGGCCAGCGCCTGTACCGGGTCTCCCGGGGTGCGGAGAGGGGCGCCGAGGGGGCGGTGGGAGACGGTGTCCCAAAGCTGGAGCGCACCGTCGGAGGGTGCGACCGCCAGCGTGCGGCCGTCGGGGGAGAAGGCCAGGGAGGTGACGTACGGGGAGGTGGCCTCGGCCCCGGGGGCGAACACGCCGAGGCGTTGTGTGAGGTCGCCGTCCCAGAGGATGGTTCTGCCGGAGGCGTCCCCCGCCGCCAGGTACGCGCCGTCCCGGCTGAACGCGAGTGCCGTGGTCCTGCCCGGGCTCAGTGCACCGGGTGGTTTCTGCCCGCGGGGCAGGGCGGCCACGAGGCCGCTGGAGGTGACGAGCAGGCGTTCGTCGGGGCGGAGGGCCAGGGTGCCGTTGATGGCGGGAAAGGTGCGCACCAGGTGGTGTCGTCGCACGTCCCAGACGTGTGTCTCACCCATGTCGGGAACCTGTGAGGTCAGCAGTGAAGCGTCGTCCGGGCCGAACGACAAGTCGACCACCGACGGGTCGGAGCGGTTCTTCTGCAGGTCAGGTGAGGCTGTCGTGCGGCGCCGCGGGATGTCCCAGAGCGACACGTGGAGGGGGGACCTGGGTGCCCCCAAACTCTCGCTGACACCGTAGGCAAGGGTGTCGCCGTCGGAGCTGAAAGCCATGAGCACCTCGCAATGAGGTTCAAAAGGCGCGCTGGCCCGGCACGGCATCTTCGGCAGCGCGACGCTCTTTCCGGTGCGGATGTTCCTGAGCCGGAACCGGGCGTAGCTGCCCTTCTCCACGACCTGCGCGGTGGCGAGGTGGTTCCCGTCGGGGCTGAAGACGGACTTGTCGACGCCTTCCTGCCAGTCGGCGGTAAGGCTTTCGCGAAGATCGAGGGTGTGCACGACGGTCCCCCAGTCACCCTCCGGGCCCCCGAGATAGCGGATCCAGCCGTCCTTCGGGGAGATGCGGATATCGCTGACCGATTCGCCCAGAACAGAGTAGCGGTGGACCGGGGCATCGGGTTGGTCCGTCCGCCACAGCACGATCTCGTCGTCGTCAAAGGCTGCGACGAACTCCCCGTCCTTGCTGAAGCCGAAGCTTTCCACACCATCGTGGGTGACGGATGCCACTTCGGTACCTGACGCGATTTCCCATATCCGGATCCCTTTTTCGGTGACCAGCGCCAGTCGGCGGCCGTCCGGGGTGAACTGCACGCGCCCGCCGAGACACTGCTGTTCCGACACCTTGGGTGCCCAGGGCGCGGCGAGCCTCCCGCGCTCGGCAACGTCCCACAGCTCCAGGGGCTTTCCCGGGGTGCACAGAGCAACGAAGCGGTCGTCGGCGCTGACCGTGACATCCGGCAGCGACAGCTTGAACACGGCGCGCCGGTTCTGCATGCCCAGCAGGCTTTGGTGGCCGGAGGTCCGGCGTACTACCGGGTCGTCCTCCTGAGGGGCGTGCGCCCTGTGGAGTTCCAGCAGTACGCGCCGCGAGTCCGTGTCCCACAGCCGGATCCGGTACGCCGATCCGGTGTCGTCGTAGGTGACCACGCTGTGGCCGCTCGGGCCCATCTCCACGCCCGCGTTGGCTGATCCCAGCGGGGCACCGGCCCGTTTGCCCGTGGTGAGGTCCAGCAGAGCGATCTCCTCCGAATCGTCGGAGTCCCGCAGAGGCAGCCACCGCGTGTCGGCCGTCAGCGCCCCCACGTCCTGCAGCCGCCCGCCCAGTCCCGGCAGCGACGACACATTCCGGTGCGTGTCCACGTCCCAGCGGGCGCCCTCCTCTTCCCCGACGCTGATCAACGTGCGGCCGTCTGCGCTGAGGTGGCGCATCGTGCCGACGTCGCCGTTGGGGTCGGCGAAGGCGTCCTGCTCCGGCTGTGCCGCGGCGGCCAGGAGGGCGGAGCGGGTCTCGGGCAGGTCGGCGGTGTGCCAGGCGGCGAGGCTGAGCCGCATGGCGGTCTGCGGGTCGGAGGCGCGCAGGCTGTCGGCGACGCCCGCGACGCGGCGGGCCTCGGTCTCGACGCGCCGGCGCTCGGCGTCCCGGCTCTGCTGCCAGGCGACCAGCGCGGCGACCAGGCTCAGCACCAGCAGGACGGAGAGGGCGGCCCGGCGGCCGCGGCGCTGCCGGCCCTCGCGGCGCTGGACGGCGAGGCTGCTGTCCAGGAACTCGCGTTCCGGCGGGGCGAGGTCGTCGCGGTCGTCGCCGTCGCCCGTGCCGAAGTGCTCCTGCGCGGTGGACAGCCGCAGGCCCCGGTACAGCGCGCCGGGGTCGCGGTCCAGCGACTGCCAGGTGTGGGCGGCCTCGGTCAGGTGCCGTTGGGCGCGCAGCCGGTCGCGGTCGTCGTCGATCCACTGCCGCAGCCGGGGCCAGCCGGTGAGCACGGCCTCGTGGGCGAGGTTGACGGTGTCGTCGTCGAGGGTGATCAGGCGGGCGCGGGCGAGCCGGTCGAGCACCGCGGCGGTGTCGGCGGTGCCGGCCGTGTCGCCGGGGCCGAGCGTGGCGAGTTCGCCGCGGGCCGCCGGGCGCCGGGTGTCGGGGCTGCCCTGGCCGGGGGCGACCAGGCGCAGCAGGATGCGGCGGGCCGTTTCGGCCTGGTCGGCGGACAGGCGCCGGTAGAGGTCTTCGGCGGTGCGGGCGAGGGCGCCGTGGATGCCGCCGGCGGCGTCGTAGGCGGCCTCCGTCAGAACCCGGCCCCGGCGGCGGCGCCAGGTCTCCAGCAGGGCGTGGGAGAGCAGCGGCAGCCCGCCGGGCTCCTCGGCGACTTCCCGGACGATCCGGGCGGTCAGCGTGCGCTCCACCACCAGGCCGACGAGCGCCGCGGGCCTGACGACGACCTCGCGCAACTCCCTGACGCTCATGGGCGCGACCAGCAGCGTGGCGTCGGGCAGGGCCTTGGCGAGGGCGCGGTGCTGGGCCAGCCGGACGTAGAAGTCGCCGCGGACGGCGATCACCACGCGCAGCCCGTGCGCGGGCCGGGCGGCGGCGCACAGCAGGTCGAGGAAGCGGGTGCGCTCGGCGCGGTCCGTACACAGGGTGAAGACCTCTTCGAACTGGTCCACCACGATGACCGTGCCGGCCGCGGCGGCCCCCGGGTCGAGGACGTCCGCGTGGGTACGTGCCGGGTGCGGGCCGGGGGTGAGGATGCGGATCGCCGCCGGCCGTTCCCGCGCCGGCTCCGCCTGCCGCAGCCGGGGAATCAGGCCGGCGCGCAGCAGGGAGGACTTGCCGCTGCCCGACGGCCCGGTCACCACCACCAGGTGCTTGCCGCCGACCAGCTCGACCAGCTGCCCGGCGAGCCGGTCCCGGCCGAAGAAGCGGTCGTGGTCGCCGGCGTCGAAGCGGGCCAGCCCCAGGTAGGGCGGTCTCGCGCCGTCGTCGTCGGCGCGGGCCTCCTCGGCGACCTCCGCCGCGGCCTCGTGCCAGCGCCGCTCCCACTCCTCCCGGTCGCCGCCGCAGGCGTCGACGTACGCCAGGGTGACCGCCAGCGACGGCAGCCGGTCGCCGGAGGCCGCCTGCGCGAGCGTGGCCGCCGAGTAGTGCACCCGTGCGGCCAGCTCCCGGTACGTGACCCCGCCGGCCTTCCGGCGCACCCCGCGCAACGCGCACGCGAAGCGCGCCACAGGTCCGTCGGCCGGATCCAGCGGTCGCTCACGACGTCCCATACCCGCCTCCCCCGTAGCGCGGTGTATCCCCCCGGGGACGCTACGAACGCCCGTGGCCCGCGGGCAAGGCGATGCCCGGCCAACCACGGCCAGGGGGCCAGCGCCATCCACCCGGCCACCGGTGGCCGTTTCCGCCGGCTTCGCCCGGAGGCGACCCGGAGGCGGGCGCGGGTGCTCCGGCGCAGCGCGTTCCGGGCGTTCGGCGGAGGAAGGTATGTTCCTGGTACGAAGTGTCTGTCGCCGGGTGTCCACGCGCGCGCTTTAGAGTCACTTCGCCAAGGCTCTGACGTACACCAAGGGAATCGGGAATGATCACGCTCACCAAAGATGACGACCCGGCGGACCTGGCCGGTGTCACTCACCTCTCGATAGGGGTCTCGTGGGACCCCACGGTCGGGAGCAGCGGCGGACTCATCGGCAAGCTGAAGCAGACGAAGGGTACCGACCTCGACCTCATCGCCATCGCGATGGCGGGGGAGGACCCGGTGCGGCTGGCCGGGCTCGACTCGCTGGACCCGATGGGCAACGGCGCGCTGGTGCACAGCGGCGACAACCAGACGGGGAAGGGCGACGGGGACGACGAGACCGTGACCGTCGAGTTCTCCAAGGTGCCGGACCGGGTCACCGCCATCGTCTTCATCGCCGCCGCGTACAAGAAGGGCAGCAGCTTCCAGAAGGCGCGGAACATCAGCTTCAAGGTGTACGACGCGTCGGGCGGCAGCACACAGCAGGTCGCCGACATCTGGCCGAGCCTGCTCTCCGCGGACAACGGCTGCGCCGTGGCCAAGGCGACCCGCAACGGGGCGAGCTGGACGCTGCAGGTGATCAACGAGACGGGGAAGATCAAGCAGGGCGACGAGCGCGCGCTCATGCGCTTCGCCGCCGGCAGGTAGCCGGGAGGAGAGCCCGTCCGCTCCCGGGCCCGCGCACCGGGACCGGCGGCCCGACGCCTGACGCGCGCCGGGCCGCCGGGTGTCTGCCCGCCGCCGGGGCCGCCGGCCGGCGCGTGCCGGGCCCGCCGGGCCCCCGCCCCCGGTCCGTACGCCCCTGCCGCCCCCGCGTCAGGCGCAGCCGACGCGGCCGGTGCCCACGGCGACGTCGTCGTACCAGAGGGTGTCGGCGCCCTGCCCGTAGCTCTCCCAGCCGAGCCGCAGGTCGGCCGGCGCGGGCTGCCAGGCGCCGCTGTTCAGCCACTGCGCGTCCACGTCGTGGGTGGGGGTGCCGTCGACGATCAGCCCTTCGACGCTCTCGCCGTCGAGCCACGTCTGCAGCAGCCCCGCCCGCTCGATCCGGAACTCCACGCAGGACCACCGGTCCACCGGCAGCGGCCGGCTCAGCGCGACGCCCGCCGGGCTCTGGGCGGGCAGGGTGGCGTCGTCCGACTCGCGGTTCCACTGCAGGGCCGCGTTCTGCCCGCCCATGCGCAGGTCCGTGTCGCGCGCGCCGGTGTCCCGCATGGCGAGGAAGGTGACGTGCTGGGTGGGCAGCGCGGTGGTGTGGCGGACCCAGAAGCGCACGTACAGGTCGCCGCCCGCCGGTACGTCGTCGAGCGCGGTGCCGGCGAAGGCGTGGTTGCAGTAGCCCTCGCCGCCGTTCACCCGAAGGGACGTGGTGCCGCCGTGGGCGACGGCGGTGTCCACCGTGACGGTGCCGGTGCCGGTGCAGTCGTCGGCCTGGAAGCTCCAGCGGCCGGAGGGCTGGGGGCCCGTCTGGGACTCGAAGTCCTCGCAGAAACCGTCGGCCGCGCACGCGGCGGCCGGGGCCGGCGGCGGCGCGGCGGCCGGGGCGGAGGCGGCGGCCGCGGTGGCCGTGAACGCCGTGAGGAGCAGGGCGAGGGCCCCGCCGAGGGCGGTGCGCGGGCGGCGGGACCGGCGGGCGGGGGCGTGCGCGGGGGCGTGCACCATGGGTCCTCCCGAAGACGTGGGGGGTACGTGGAGTACGCGCGTGGGAGCGCTCCCACAGCGTAGCCGGAACCCCTCGGGGGAGCCAGGCCCGGATGAGGAGGTCTGGAATCGGTAATAACATCCGGATTATCTGACCCGGCTGGGATGGGAGAGACGTGGACCAGCCCGCGGAGCGGCAACGCCTGCGGATGGGGCTGCTCGCCGCCGTGGACGAGAGCCGGCGCGACGTCGAGGTGCTGCTGATCGCACTCCAGCAGGCGGTGGCCGGGCTGCACGGCCTGGGCGGCATGGTGCACCTCCCCGGCGGCGGCATGAGCGGCATCCTCTACCTCGTCGCCGACAGCGGGCTGCCCGCGTCGATGACCCGCCCCTGGCTGGTGATCCGGGCCCGGGACACCGCCCCGCCCAGCCGCGCCGCCCGGGAGGACACCGCCGTCTGGCAGCCCGCACTGGCCCCGCCGAAACCGGTGCCCGGCCGCGGCGACCCGGCGGACCAGTGGCCCTCCGACCTGCCCGCCGGCATCGGCCACCTGGCCGTCCCCGTCCCCGGCCCCGGCGGCCGGCGCGGCGCGCTCTCCGTACTCCTCGCCCCCGGTACGCACGCCGGCCCCGGTGCGCACGCCGCGGCCGGCGCCGGGAGCACCGTGCCGGAAGCCGTCGACCACGCCTTCCTGACCGACGTGGCCGCGTGGATGTCGGACCGGCTGCGGCCCGCCGGCCCCCTCAACCCGTCCCCCACCATGCTGCACGCCCTGGAGAACGACTCCGGAGCCCGGGACGGACCCCGCCGGGGCGGCCACGAGGTCCCGTCCACCACCTACACCTGGGACCTCCGCACCGGCGAGCTGACCTCCGAGCGGCCCATCGACGAGGTGCTGGCCGGCGTCGATCCGGACGTGCTGAGCGGCGGCATCGAGGCGTGGGCCGCGCTCATCCACCCCGACGACCTGCCGCTGACGATGACCGGCTTGGACCAGGGCGTCCGGCTGCGCGGCGGCTTCCAGAACGAGTACCGGGTGCGGCGGCGGGACGGCACGTACCGCTGGGTCGAGGCCCGCGCCCGTACCGTCACGGACGAGTCCGGCGAGCCGGTGCAGGTGATCGGCACCATCTGGGACAGCACCGACACGCACGCCGCCGCTGAGTCGGCCGGCTGGGCGCTGCGGCACATGAGCGACGGCTTCGTCTCCCTGGACGACAACTGGCGCATCGTGTTCCTCAATCGCGCCGCCGAACGGCTCTTCGGTTCCCTGGCGGACGTGCACGGCGTGCTCCTCTGGAACGTCCCCTCGGTACGGGCCCAGCCGGGGCTGGCGGAGCGCTGCCGGGCGGCGGCGGCCGAGGGCCGGGCCACCGGGTTCGACGTGCCGTGGCCGGACGGCCCGTACTGGTACCACCTGCGGGTCGTACCCGTGCCGGAAGGGCTCGCCCTCTACATCACCGACATCACCGAGCGGCATCTGCGCGAGGCCGAACGGGCCGCCGCGGACCGGGCCGCGGCCGAGCGCGCGGCCCTGATGCAGCGCGTCACCCGCCGGCTGGCCGAGGCGGTCACGGCGCAGGACGTGATGGCGGCGGTGGCCGACGGCGTGATGACCCCCCTGGGGGCCAGCGGGCTGACCGTGCTCGGCCTGGTCGGCGACCGGCTCATCGTCATCGGCTCCCGGGGGCACGGGGAGCGCTTCGCCCGGCTGCTGGACCGGCAGTCGGCGGCGGGCGACATCGCGACGCCGGAGCGGGAGGCGCTGCGTACCCGCACCGCCGTCTACCTCTCCTCCCCCGAGGAGTTCCTGGAGCGCTACCCGGACACCCGGGAGGTGGTCCGCGAGAGCGGCAAGCAGGCGTGGGTCTTCCTGCCGCTGACGGTGTCCGGGCGGGGGATCGGCACGGCCGTCATCTCCTTCGACCGGCCGCGGGTCCTGGGCGAGGACGAGCGCACCCTCCTCACGGCGCTCAGCGGGCTGATCGCGCAGGCGCTGGAGCGGGCCGCGCTCTACGACGAGGCCACGACCCGGGCCCGCACCCTGCAGCGCAGCCTGCTGCCGCGCGCGCTCCCCGAGCTGTCGGCGGTGCAGACCGCGGCGCGGTACCAGGCGGCCCGGGAGGGGGCCGACGTCGGCGGCGACTGGTACGACGTGATCCCGCTCTCCGCGGCCCGCGTGGCGCTGGTGATCGGCGACGTCATGGGCCACGGCATGTCCGAGGCCGCCACCATGGGCGGGCTCCGCGCGGCCGTGCACACCCTGTCCGACCTGGAGCTGCCGCCCGACGAAATCCTCGGGCACCTCAACGACATCGTGGGCGAGCTGGACATCGACTCCTTCGTCACCTGCCTGTACGGCGTCTACGACCCGGTGACCGGGCTCCTGTCGTACGCCAGCGCCGGGCACCCGCCCCCCGCCGTGGTCCGCTCCGACGGCACGGTCACCTTCCTGCCCCCGCCCCCCAACCCGCCGCTGGGGGTGGCCACTCCGCCCTTCGACACCCTGGAGACCGAACTACCCGGCGACTGCCTACTCGCCCTCTACACGGACGGCCTGGTCGAGAACATGGACCGGGACCTCGGCGCGGGCACCGACCGGCTCGCGGAACAGCTCTCCCGGTTCGCGCGCACCACCCCGGCCGACCGGTCCGGCTCCGCCGACCTGGACTCCCTCTGCGCGACCATCACCGCGGCCCTGCTGCCCGCGCACGGCGGCGCGCTCGCCGACGACGCCGCCCTGCTGCTCGCGCGTACGCACCCGCTGGAGTCGCGGAACATCGCCGAGTGGCCGCTGCCGGAGGAGCCGAGGGCGGCGGGCCAGGCCCGCAACCTGGTCCGCGCGCAGCTCACCGACTGGGACCTGGCCGACGAAGAGCTGATCACGACCACCGAGCTGCTGGTCAGCGAGCTGGTCGGGAACGTCATCCGGCACGCCACCGGCCCCGTCCGGCTCCGTATGCTGCGCACCCGCGCGCTGATCTGCGAGGTCTCCGACGGCAGCCCGACCACACCGCACATCCGCCACACCTCCGACACGGACGAAGGGGGGCGCGGGCTGCGGCTCGTCTCGGCGCTCTGCCGGCGCTGGGGGACGCGGCACACCCGCACGGGGAAGTCCATCTGGACGGAGCAGGAGCTGCCGCCGCCACGCTGAGCCGTGCCGTCACGCTGAGCTGTCGGGGAGCCGCCTGGGAGCCGCCGTGGGTGTCGGTACCCCGGGGTAGAGTCGGAGCCGGACGGACCGGACCGGCTGGGGAGGGGGCTGGGGGGCGTGCGGCGTCCGATGGGTGCGCTTGCCGGGCTCGCGGCCGGGCTGGCGCTTGTTCTGGGGCTGGGGCCGGGACTGTTTCCGGGGCTGTTTCCGGGGTTCGGCGCCGCGACGGCCGCCGCCGCGGACCGGGAGACGCAGGCCGCGTATCTCGCCGGGCAGCTGCGCGAGGACCCGGTGTACGTCTCCGACCAGGTGCCCCGCGAGGTCCCGCGCTCGGCGGCCGGGGAGTTCACGCGGGTGGCCGAGCGGACCGGCGTGCCGACGTACGTGCTCGTGCTGCCGAACGCGCCCACGTTCGCCGAGCAGTTGCTCGCGGCCGTCCACGACCGGCTCGGCGAGGACGGGCTGTACGTGCTGGTCGACGCCGGCACGTCGTGGATCGACGCCACGTCGTACGGCGTGGACGTGCCGATACGGGACGCCCAGTCGGTGACCACGTTCGAGCTGCCCTACGACGCGTGGCCGATCGAGTCCTTCGAGCACTTCGTCGAGGCGCTGACCGATGACGACGTCGCACAGCGGGCGCGAGCCGCGCGCGAGAAGTACGGCAGCGGGCCCGACGGGCAGTCGCCGACGGCCAGGCCCGAGCCGCTGCACCGCACCCCGTCCGCGGAGGAACCGGAGAGCACCGACGAGGTGTCGGTCACCGACCGGAAGAACCAGAACTTCCTCACCGGGATCTCGCTGGCCGGGCTGCCGCTGCTCATCCTCCTCGTCGGCGCGTACGTACGGCGGCTGCGGCGGCTTCCGTACGGCGGCGGGCGGGGGCGGTCCTGATGGGGGCGTGGCTGCGCAGGCGGCCGGAGATCCTCGCCGCCGTCCTGGTCGCGGTGGCGATCGCCGTCTTCGCCGGCCAGCGGTTCGGGGGCGGCTCCGCGACGTCGGCCGACGACACCCCCACGCCCGGACCGTCCGCGGCGCACACGCCGACGGAGGCGGACCTGCGGCTGCGGGTGGAGCGCGTGGGCGCGGCGCTCGCCGATGAACCCCTCTACGACGATCCGGAGAGCGAGCGGACGCTGGACGGCGCGGAGCGCCGCGAGCTGCTGGACCGCATCCGGGAGTTCGACCACGGGGTCTACGTCGCGATCGTGCCGACACAGCGGGAGGACGAGTCCGGCGGCGACGCCCAGGAACTGATACGGCGGCTGCAGCAGCGGGTCGGCCAGGACGGCGTCTACGTCGTCGCCGACCCGTACGTGGGCGGCATCGACGTCGCCAACTACGGCACGCTGCTCGACAGCGACCACCTCGAATTCGAGCTGCCCCGCCGGGTGCTGCGCCCCGACCCGGACGCCGGGGCCGACGACGTGCGGCTCCCCGAGCGGCTCGGCGAGCTGCTGACCCTGCTGGAGGAGGCGCCGCGGAACAGCACACCGGGCGAGCCGCCGTACCGGGCGCGGCCGGGGGACGAGAAGGAGTACGAGCCGGAGCCGCTGCCGTCGGTGTTCGGGGCGGACTTCGGACCCGGCCTGGCCATCGGGGCGCTCCTGGCGCTGGCGCTGTTCGGCCTGGTGGTCGCGGGCTGCACCCCGCTGCGGACACGGCGGCGGCGCCGCGACGCGATGTGGGTGCCGCTGCCGGCCCAGCGCCCGGCCCGGGCGCCGGGGGCGACGCAGGTGGCTGCGCCGGGGGCGCGCGACTTCCGCGCGCCGCGGCGGAAGGCGCTGCACCGGGCGGCGGAGGAGGCGCTGCGGTCGCTGGCGCAGCGGTACACGGCGGTGACGGAGGCCCCGGGCGGCACGGGGAAGCGGGGCGGCGGCGCCGGCGCGGCCGGCCCGTACGGTACGGGCGCGGTCGGCCCGTACGGCCCCGGCCACCCCGGCGTCGCCGCCCCCGGCCACCCGGGCGCGGTCGGCCCCGGCAACCCCGGGGTCGTACGGGCCGCCGACTGCCTCGACGCCGCGCTGCTCGCGGTGGACGGCCGGCAGGACGGGCGCGTCGACCGCGACGCCGACCCCGCGGCCCTGGTCTGCGCCCTGGTGCTGGCCCGCGCCGGGCACGCGGCGCTCGACGGCGCTCCGCACGCCGTCGCCGACTACCGCTGCTGCCAGACGAACCCGCTGCACGGGCCCGACGCCCCCGGCCCGGCCCCCGCCGCGGCCTCCGGGCCGCTGTGCGCCGGCTGCCGGCTCGCCTCCGTCCCGCTGGCCGGGGTGCGGCTGCACCTGCCCACCCCCCACGGGCCCGTCCCGTACGACTCCGTCCCCGGGCCGCTGGCCGCCGCCGCGACCGGGGTCACCGAACTCATCCGCCAGGTCCGGGAGTACGCCGGTGTGCCGCACTGACTCCGCCAGCCGCCCCCGCGCCGCGGCGTTCGCCGCCGTGCTCACCGCCGTGCTCGCCTCGCTCTGCGGCTCGCTACTCGGTGTCCTGCCGACCGGGACCGCCGCGGCGCAGCCCAGCGCCGCCCAGGAGATCGCCGACGCGCTGGGCCGGTCGCCGGTGTATGTGGACGACGCGTACGAGACCGCGGTGCCGCCCGCCCGGCAGCGGGAGCTGGCCGCGCAGATCGAGGACACCGGGCTGCCGCTGTACGTGGTCGTGGTGCCGCTCGCCACGGGCGACGCGTTCGGCGGCGAGGCCCGGCAACTCGCCGGCGCGGTGCACGACCGGCTCGGCCAGGACGCCGTCATCCTCACCAACAGCGACTTCGCCGACGCGCTTGAGGGCTGGGAGTGGCCGCACGGCAAGCACCAGGCGGGGCCGGCCGCCTCCGCCGTCTCCCACCTCGACGAGATGACGGACGCCGGCCTCGGCACCAGGCTGGCCAAGGCCGTCGAGATCGTCGCCGCGGGCAACGGGGAAGAGGTCTACGAACGGGCCACCGCCGACCTGCGCACCCCGACGCCCACCACCTCCCCGACCGACCCGGCCACCGCGGAGCCGTCCGGTCCCGGGGCCGCGGAGCCGGCCGACGACGGCGGCGGTGCCGGCGCCGGCACCGCCGCCCTGATCGCCGCCGCGGTCGCGGTGACCGCCCTCGCGGCGCTGCTGCTGGTGCGCCGCCGCCGGCGGACCGCAGGCCCGGCTCCGTTCACCTTCCCCCGCGCGGTGTTCGCCGCCGCCGCGGCCGCCGACGAGGCGGACCTGCGCCGCCGCGCGGAGGCCGAGGTCATCGCCCTCGGCGAGGCCGCCCGGGCCCACCCGCACTCCCCCGACCCGGCCGGCCTCCGGCACGCCCTCGACGCCTACGCCGCCGCGGGCACCGTGCTCGACGCCGCCCGCGGCCGCGCCGACCTGGCGGGCGTCCTGGCGCTGGTCCTCGAAGGCCGCGACGCGCTCCAGGGCGCGCGGGACGCCACGCTGCTGTGCTTCTTCAACCCCCTGCACGGCCGCGGCGCCCGCCGCGTCAAGTGGCGCCCCCTCGGCCGCCGCGACCACCTCCGCGTCTCGGCCTGCAACGCCTGCACCGCCGCCGTCCGCGACCGGCGCGGCCCGGAGGTGCTGACCGAGCGGCTGGACGGCCGCGACGTGCCGTACTTCGAGGTCCCCGCCGACCGCAGCCTGTGGGCGGCCACCGGCTACGGCTCCCTGGCCGGCGACGACCGCCTGGCCGCCCGCGTGGCCCGCGGCGACTTCACCCGCACCCTGGAGCCCTGACCGCCCGCCGGCGGGCGCTGGGCACCGGGCGTCAGGGGAAGTCGCTCCGCCACAGCACCAGCGTCGCCGTCCCCAGCGCCAGCACCTGGAAGGCGAGCAACTTCCACTGCCGGCCCACGCCGAGCACCAGCAGCCAGAACGCGAGGGCGGCGGCCCCGACCTGGGCGACCTCGACCCGCGCCGCCTCCGACATGTCGGTCGCCCCGGCCATCCAGCCGTACGACCAGCTGATGCGGAACAGCATCCACGCGACGACGACCGCGTCCAGGAACACCACGGTGGCCACCAGCAGCACGGTCTCCGCGGCGGACGGCTCCCCCCGCCCCGCGGCCGGCCGCTCCGGCGGCCTCGGGCCGAGGGCGTGCCGGGGCGGTGTGGACTCCACGACGGGCCTCCGTGAACCGGGTTCGGTGGTCTCGGCCCGAGTATGCGGCGGTGCCCGCCGGCACGGCATGAGTACGACTACTCAAGGCGGGAGACGCGCGGGTGAGCATCGTCGGCGGGGGCACGGCGCGGATACCGGCCGGCCTCCGCCCCCAGGACGCCCAGCAGGGCGAGGGCCTCGGCACCGGGCGATCCCGGCGGTGCGGTGAAGAGCACGAGGTGCTGGTCGCGGTCGGTGAGGGCGAGGGTGTCGCAGTCGACGGGGACGTCGCCGACGGTCGGATGGCGGAAGGTCTTCGTGAGCGTCGGCGCGGCGTGCACGTCGTGCCGCTCCCAGAGCCGGGCGAAGTCCGGGCTGCCGTCGCGGAGTTCGCCGACGAGGCCGGTCACCACGGGATCGGCGGGGTACCGGGCGGCGGTGGCGTGGAGCTGCATCACGACGTTCAGGCGGAACTCGGGGGCGTCGGAGACCCCGTACAGCGCCGTGTCGGTGCCCTGCGGCCCGAGGAAGGCCCGGCGGGCGAGGTTGCGCTCCTCGGGGGCGAGCGGGCCGAAGTCCTCCATGAGCGCGGCCGCGAGGTCGTTCCAGGCGAGGACCTCGCAGGCGGCGGACAGCACGAAGCCGGCCGTCTGCGGCAGCCGCTCCAGGAGCGCGAGGACGCTGGGGCGGACGTCGCGCCGGTGCAGTCCCGTGCGGTTCGGCGCGGTGCCCGCGAGGACGTGGAGGTGGTCGGACTCGGCGCCGGTGAGGCGCAGCGCACCGGCGACGGCCGCCAGGACGTCGCCCGAGGGCCGCGGCGCCCTGCCCTGCTCCAGGCGGACGTAGTACTCGGTGGAGATGTGCGCGAGGACGGCCACCTCCTCGCGGCGCAGCCCCGGTGTGCGGCGTCGCGGTCCGGAGGGGAGGCCGACGTCCTGCGGGCGGAGCCGCTCGCGGCGGCTGCGGAGGAACGCGCCGAGTTCCCGTCTGTCCATACGCCCAGTGTGCGCGCGGCGGGGCGGCGGATCCTGGTACAGCCTGTGCCTGTATCCGGTCCGGAGCCGGCCGGACGCTGGGCGTCATGACGAACCACCGCACGCACACCACCGACGGCGCGTCCGCCGACAGTACGTCCACCGACAGTCCATCCATCGGCCTGCTCACCGGAAAGGTCCTGTTCATCACCGGCGCCAGCCGCGGCATCGGGGCGGCCGCGGCCCGGCTCTTCGCCGCCGAGGGGGCCGCCGTCGTCCTCGCCGCCCGCGGCACCGACGCCCTCCGGCGCATCGTGACGGAGATCCGCGCCGCCGGCCGCGTCGCCGACGCCGTCACCCTGGACCTCGCCGACCCCGCGAGCATCCGCGCCGCGGTCGACCGCGTCGGAGAGCTGCACGGGCGCCTCGACGGCGCCTTCAACAACGGCGCGGTGATCCAGCGGCCCGGCCCGCTCGACACCACCGGCGACGAGGACATCGACGCGCAGTTCGCCGTCAACTTCCGCGCGCACTGGACCGCCATGACCGCCGAGGCCGCGCTCATGCGCCGTACCGGCAGCACCGGCGCGGCCATCGTCAACACCTCCAGCATCGGCAGCCGCCGCGCCAACCCCGCCCTGCCCGCCTACGGAGCGATGAAGCGCGCCCTCAACAGCATCACCGAGACCGCGGCCAGGACCTGGGGCCCCGAAGGCATCCGCGTCAACGGCCTCACTCCCGGCGGCACCGCCACCGAGATGATCGACGAGTGGGAGGCGGCGACCCCCGGCATCGTCGCCGCCAACAACGCGGCCACGCCGCTCGGCCGCATGGCCGAGCCCCGCGAGGTCGCCGAGGCGGCCGCCTGGCTGCTCAGCGACCGCGCCTCGTACGTGACCGGCGCGATCGTCCCCGTCGACGGCGGCGCCGGCACCTGAGCTGTCCGGAGCCCGCCCCGGGCGCCGGACCTGCGGAGATGGCCACCGGTATGCACTCCGCCGGGAAGGGCGCAATCCTGGAGGGGGAGGGAAGGCCCGTCAAGGAGCGCTGCCATGTCGGTGATGCACAAGCTCAAGCGGATGCTGAAAGGTCACGAAGCCCGGGCCGGCAAGGTCGTCGACAAGGCCGGCGACCTCGTGGACAAGAAGACCCGGGGCAAGTACAGCGGCCATGTCGACACCGCTCAGGAGAAGCTCAAGGACCAGCTGGGCGCGGACCGGAAGAGGGCGGACGACCAGGACAACCCACCCCGGTCATAGGCCGGCACGCCGCGCGAGCCTCCACGGCACGCACATGAGCGTCAACCCTGTTGATGCCCCTGCGGGGAGAGCTGTTGGCGTACCCAGGCCGGAGCGGGGTTGGTGTGCGGCTCGCCGGCCACGACGACCGTCGGCACGGTCTCGTCGCCGCCGTTGACCGCCCGCACCGCCGCGGCTCCGGCCGGGTCGCGCCAGATGTCGACCCAGTACGCCCGGCGGGCGCCGCGCCCCAGCCGGAGGCGCAGTCGCAGGCAGTACGTGCACCCCGGCCGCCAGAAGACGACCGGCCGGCCGTCGGCGGCGCTGCGCCGCTGCGCCTCCAGCGCGCCGGTCGGCCTCGGGAACAGCACCGGCAGGTGCACGACCGCGAGCAGCACGAACACCACCAGCACGGCCACGCCGGAACCGGGACTCCCGCCGACGCCCAGGGCGACCGCGGCGGCGGTCCCGCCGAGCGCGAACAGCATGGGCCGGATCCACACACGCATCATGATGACGCACGCTATCGGCGGGGACCCGGTCGGGCACAGCCCGCGGTTCCCCGGCTCCCCAGGGAAGGACCGACATCCATGAGCCGCGTATCCGTCCGCTACATCGTCGACGACGTCGACGCCGCGGTTGCGTTCTACACCACCCATCTGGGCTTCACCCTCGACCAGCGGCCCGCACCGGTGTTCGCCGCCCTGGTCCGCGGCGATCTCCACCTGCTGCTGTCCGCCCCGACGGGCCCGGGCGGCGCGGCGCAGACCATGCCCGACGGACGGCGCCCGGAGCCGGGCGGCTGGAACCGTATCCAGCTGACGGTCGACGACCTGGACGCCACGGTGGCGGCGCTGCGCGCGGCGGGGGCGGTGTTCCGCAACGACATCGTCACCGGCAGGGGCGGCCGGCAGATCCTCCTCGACGACCCGGCCGGCAACGCCGTCGAACTCTTCGAGCCCGCCCCCCGTCCCTGACGCCGCATTTCGACATCCCTCTATGTTGACGGACGTCGATCCAGGCGCGAAGCTTGTATCCACAGACGTCGAAGCAGTAGAGGAGTATGGCCATGAGCAAGCAGCCGACCGATCTCAGGGAGCAGGTACGGGCCGGCTACGCGGCGGCCGCGCTGAAGGTCACCGAGGGCAGCACGGCCTGTTGCGGCGCGCAGGACGTCCAGATCGACGAGAACTTCGGCTCCGGCCTGTACGCCGCCGGCGACGTCGAGGCGCTGCCCGCCGAGGCCGTGGCCGCGTCGCTGGGCTGCGGCAACCCGCTGGCCGTCGCGGAGCTGCGGGAGGGCGAGCGCGTGCTGGACCTCGGGTCGGGCGGCGGCATCGACGTGCTGCTGTCCGCCCGCCGGGTCGGGCCCGAGGGCAAGGCGTACGGGCTGGACATGACCGACGAGATGCTGGCGCTCGCCGTCGCGAACGCCCGGACGGCAGGGGTGGCGAACGCCGAGTTCCTCAAGGGGACGATCGAGTCCGTGCCGCTGCCGGCGGGCACCGTGGACGTCGTCATCTCCAACTGCGTGATCAACCTGTCCACCGACAAGCCCGCCGTGTTCGCCGAAGCCTTCCGCGTGCTCGCCCCCGGCGGGCGCCTCGGCGTGACGGACGTCGTGGCCGACGACCGCCTGACACCCCGGCAGCGGGCCGAGCGCGGCGACTACGTCGGCTGCATCGCCGGTGCGCTGTCGTTCTCCGAGTACCGCGCCGGCCTGGCCGCCGCCGGATTCACCGCCGTCGAGGTCACCGCCACCCACGAGGTCGCCGACGGCATGCACTCGGCCATAGTCCGCGCCACCAAGCCGACGTCCACGCCCCCCGCAACAACCCCCACCACGCTGCCCGCGGAAGCAACCCCGAAGTCCTCATGCTGCGGCGGAAACGGCTGCTGACCCGCCCCTCCCGCGGCCCCGTGCCTGCCACCCGCCCTCGGGTGGCAGGCAGCGCCGAGCGCGGCGGCGAAGGTAGCCTGGCCTGGTGCTCGTGCAACCGCTGACATGGTGGCTTGGAGGAGCGGGGAGTGGTGGGGAATCGTCCGACGGACTGGCATGTGCTGGATCTGGATGGCGACCCGACGCCGGGTGATCCGGAGCGGGTGAAGCAGCTGGCTCGCGAGCTGCACGATTTCGCCGATGATGTGGCTGATGCGTTGCGGCAGATCAAGGGGATGGCGGGTGAGGACGCCCTCCTGCGGTGGGCGGGCAAGACGGCGAAGGCGTTCCAGGACGAGTTCGAGGAAGTCCCCAAGAACCTCAAGAAACTCCAACGCTCCTACGACCTGGCGGGCGACGCGCTCGCGGCGTACTGGCCGAAGCTGGAGCGTGCCCAGTCCCTCGCCGACAAGGCGCTGGCCAGGGGGCCGGGAGGCCCGCAGCGACCTGACCGCGGCCGCCGGGCGGCTGGATTCCGCGGACTCGTGGGTGGAGCGGGCGGCGGAGAAGGCGGAGAAGTACGACGAGGCGGAGGGCAGGGACAAGCCCGACGACTCCGAGGTACGGGCCGCCGCCCGTAACGCCACCGATGCCAAGTCCGCGCAGGCTGACGCCCAGCGGGCCGTCGACAACGCCGAAGGCGGCCTCGAAGCGGCCAAGAAGATGGCCGCGGATGCGAAGAAGATGCGTGAGGATGCGGCGTCGGAGGCGAAGGACAAGCTCGAGGACGCCTCGGACGCCGGGATCCAGAACCGTAAGTGGTGGGAGAAGGCGGTCGACTGGGTCAAGGACAACTGGGACACCATCGTCAGTGTCTGCAAGGTCATCGTCGCCGTGCTGGGCATCGTCGTTCTGATCATCGGTGGCCCGCTGGCCTGGGTGGTGCTGGCCGCCGCCCTCGTCGTCCTCGCCGACACCCTGATGAAGTACATGAACGGCGAAGCGAGCCTGTGGGACGTCGCGTTTGCTGCCCTGGACTGCATCCCCGGCATGAAGGGCATCACCTCCCTCGCCAAGCTCGGCAAGATGGCCGGCGGCCTCAAGGCGCTTGCCAAGGGCGGTCTGAAGGGCATGGCGGCGGGCGTGAAGGGCATGGGCAAGGCGTTCCGCAAGAAGGCCGTGCAGATGTTCAAGCGCAACGGCTGCGGCGACCCCGTGGACCTCGCCACCGGTGAGATGACCCTGTCCGCCACCGACGTCGAACTACCCGGGGTGCTCCCCCTGGTCATCGAGCGCCACCACGTCACCACGTACGCCGACGGCCGCTGTTTCGGCAGTTCGTGGGCGTCCACCCTGGACCAGCGGCTGCTCCTCACCGACGACGCCGTGCACCTGTTCACCGCCGACGGCATGACCCTGGTCTACCCCACCCCCCTCGCGGACGGCGAGAGCGCCGTCTTCCCCGTCACCGGGCCGCGCTGGGGCCTGACCTGGGACGGCATGCCCGGTACCCCGCTGGTGGTCGAGCAGCCCGAGGCCGGGCGGGTCCTCCTCTTCGCCCCGGCCCGAACCGGCCCGGGAGCGAGCTGCCGATATCCGCCGTCGTCGACCGCAACGGCAACCGCGTCGACTTCCGCTACCGCGACGACGGCCGGCTCGCCGAGCTGGCGCACAGCGGCGGCTACCGCGTCGGCGTCGCCGTCTACGACGGCCGCGTGACCGCCCTGCGGCTGCTGTCCGACCCCGCCGAGCCGGTGCTGCTCGCCTACGAATACGACGACAACGGCCTGCTGGAGAAGGTCTTCAACTCCTCCGGACTGCCCTTGGTCTTCTCCTACGACGAGCAGGCGCGGCTGACCCGCTGGGAGGACCGCAACGGCACCTGGTACCGCTACGAGTACGACGAGGCCGGCCGCTGTGTGTTCTCCACGGGAACAGACCGGGCCCTGGAGTACACCTACCGCTACGAACCGGAGAACCTGCGCACCACGGCGACCGACTCACGCGGCCACAGCACCGTGTACGAGTTCAACGACAGCTTCCAACTCATCGCGCAGACCGACGCACTCGGCCACACCAACCATCCGCCAGGACTTCGATCCCGACGGTCGGCTGTCCGCCTACACCGACCCTCTCGGCCGGACGCCTCCCGTGCGACCAGAGCGGAATTCGAGGACATGCCGCTGGTGTCCAAGGGGTGGGCGAAGGATCACGCCTTCTTCAAGGGCGAGGGGCCGGATCATATCAACATCGGCCTCGGTCAGGGGAAGGCGCTCGACTTGTTCAACGATTCCTTCACGCACTTCGAGGAGATCCCCAGATGACACCGGAACAGGAGAAGCTGATCCTTTCGCTTGTCGTCGGGACCGACGGCCACCGGAAGATCTCTCCTGAGGAGTTCCTCCACCGCTTCGGCGCAACCGACGGCACGGCTCTCGGCCTGTCCCTGCTGCGCGAGTCCATGGCCGAGCAGGACGGCGACGGCGTCGAGTTGGCTCTGATCGTGTCATCCGTGTTCGGTTTCTCTGCCGATCACTACGAGCTGCTCAAAGAGCTGTGCTTCCTCGACTGGCACATGAAGCACGAAGACGTCGTCGTTGAACTCGGCGGCTGGCGGCAGCCGGACTCCATCGACGCCCTGCTGCACATGGTCGACTGGGTTCCGGACTATCTCGACTACGACGAGGCCAGGTCGTTGGCGACCAAGGCCATCTGGGCTTTGGGCGGCATTCCGGGACCCGAGGCGAGCGCCGCTCTGGAGCGGCTCCGCGAAGCGGACGACCCCATCGTCCGCGAGGAAGCCGAGCACCAGATGAGACGACGCCATGGGTGAGCGCCCGTCCACCACGACGGTGTCCGCCGGCGGTCGCGGGCAGGGAATGAGAACGGTCTACGCGAAACAGACGGAAGACACGCTCACCGTTTATCAAGCCTACTTGTCGGCCATCGCGGACCCAGCGCTGCGGGCAGGGACCTTCGTGCCTCCGTTCAAGCGCTCCAGGATGACCTGGATCAAGCCGTCTTTCCTCTGGATGATGTACCGCTCAGGCTGGGCCGAAAAACCTGGCCAGGAGCGGGTTCTAGCCGTGGAGATCACCCGGAGGGGATTCGAGTGGGCGTTGCGGCACGCCTCCCTGAGCCATTATGACGGGCATACGCACCCGACCCGAGATGATTGGCTGGCCGCCAAGAGGGCCAGTCCCGTTCGCATCCAGTGGGACCCGGAACGCGACATCACGCTCCAGCCGATGGAACGGCGTGCGATCCAGATCGGACTCTCCGGTCCCGCTGTCGAGGGCTACGTCGAGGAGTGGATCTGTGGGATCGAGGACGTGACTGTGCTCGCGAAACAGGTGCACACTCTGGTTCGGGCGAAACGACGGGAAGAGGCCGCCGTCATGCTCCCGCGCGAAGAGATCTACCCACTGCCGACGGATATCCGCGCCCGAATCGGTGCCGACCAAGCGCCTGAGGACGACGCGTAGGGGGTTCGGCGCAGCGAGCGGGCGGTCAGCGCGAGCCGCCTCGGCTTCGTCCCGCTGTCGCTCGTGGCGCGAGACGGCCACTGAAGAGCCTCAGGCGGGTGGCGTGGCCGCGCGGGCACGGATGCCGTCGAGCAGCAGTTGGAGGCCGTAGCTGAACTGGTCGGTGGAGCCGACGACGGCCAGTTCCTCGCCCGGCATGCCGCCGGGGAGTTCGTCGACCACCGTACGGACCTGTTCCCAGCGGGCGTCGCGCGTGCCGGCCTGTACGCCCATCGCCAGCGACGCGGCCAGGTAGGCGGTCAGCGTCTGGAACGTCCTGACCGCGTCGGCGGGGGAGAGGCCGGCGTCGGCGAGCGTGCCGAGCAGGGCCGCGGCGAGGCGCCGCCCGTGCGGGCCCAGCGGCGGCCGGGAGGCGAGGTGCGCCGCGATGCCCGGATGCTCCAGCGCGGCGTCCCGGATCGCGGTCAGGAGCCGGGTCAGGCGCTCGGCCCACGGGGCGTCCGGGGCGGGTGCCTCGACCCCGGCCACGGCGGCGTCGGCGACCGCGTCCAGCAGGGCTTCCCGGTTGGCGTAGTGCCGGTAGAGCGCCATCGGATCGCACTCCAGCTCCGCGGCGATCCGGCGCATCGTCATCGCTTGCGGGCCGTCCCGGTCACCCAGCCGGAGCGCGGTCTCGGTGATCTGCTCGGCGGTCAGCCGGGGCGGTCGGGGCACGGTCGTCGGTCCTTGCGTGGGGAGGCGGAGAGGGGCGGGTGGCGGGCTCGCGCCTACAGTGTAGACTTTCGATAAATCTACGCTGTAGACATTCGGGGAGCTGTGCACCGTGATCAAGGTAGGAAGGGTCGTCGCCGTGGTGGTCGGGGTCGCCACCTTCGTGTTCCTCTTCATCCGCGGCAACTGGCGGGCGGACAACCTGTTCCTGGTCCCGGACCTCATCCTGTCCGCGGGCCTGATCGCCGCCGCCGTGGTGCCGCGGCGGTGGGCCCGGACCGCGCTGCTGCTCGGATTCGGCATCGGCGCGGGCGTGTTGATGACCTCCGTATCCTCCTACGCCGTGCGGGGCGAGATCGGGTTCGCCAGCCTCGCCGGGGCGGTGGCCTGCGCGGCCGTCGGCACGCTGCTGCTGCAGCGCGACCGGGAGGTGGTCCGTGGCCGCGCGTAGCCGGGTGGTGGTGGAGCGCGCCGGTGGTCCGGAGGTGCTGAGGCTCCGCCGTGACGGCGCACCCGACCCCCGGCCGGGGCAGGTCCGGGTGCGGAGCCCCACCGGACGTGGTGCTGGACGCGGCCGGCGGCGACCAGCTCGTCCGGTCCCTGCAGGCCCTGGGCGGACGGGGCCGGCTGGTCTCGTTCGGGCTCGCGGCGGCGGTCAAGCACCGTTCACCGCGGCTGGCGGTGCTGCGGCAGGGCGCCCGGGTGCAGGCGTGGTCGACACTCCGCCGCCGCCGGGTCTCGGCCTACCGGCTCAGCGCCGCGGCACGCAGCACCCCGGACCTGATCCGCCACGACCCGGGCCGCCTGGTCGACGAAGTGGCCGCCGACCGCATCGCACCCCGGGTCGCCGAGACCCTCCCGCTGGAACGCGCCGCGACCGCCCACCGGCTGCTGGAATGCCGGGGTGTCAACGGCAAGCTGCTGCTGACGCCCGCCGGTGAGGGCGGGGGGGAGTCGCGGCGCCTGACGGCCGGGCACGGGCCCAGCCGCCGGGTCGTCCGCCAGGACCGGCCGGTCACCTTCAGGATCCGCCCGACCGGTCCCGGTCTGTTCGCCGTATCGGGTGACAGTCCGGCGCACACGCGGAGGCTCCCGCGACGCGGTGGTACCTCGTGGTTGCCCGTCCGGCGCGTGGCGCGTGCCCTGTCCCGGCCCCCGGAAGGACCGTCATGAACCCATCTCCGTACCTGGTCAGCGACGTGATGACCCAGCCGGTCGTCGCGGTCGGGCCGGACGCTTCCTTCAAGGAGATCGCCACCACGATGCGCAAGTGGCAGGTCAGCGCGCTGCCCGTGCTGGAGGGCGACGGCCGCGTCATCGGGGTGGTCTCCGAGGCCGACCTGCTGGCCAAGGAGGAGTACCGCGACAGCACGCTGCCCGCGGAGTCCGCGGACTCCGCGGCGGCCCCGGAGCGGCGGCTGCCGGACCGCATCGTCAAGGCCGGCGCGGTCGTCGCCCGTGACCTGATGACGACGCCCGCGGTGTCCGTACGGGCCGACTCCACCCTCGCCCAGGCCGCCCGGGCGATGGCGCAGCGGCGCCTGAAGCGGCTCCCGGTCGTGGACGGCGAGGGGCACCTGACCGGCATCGTCAGCCGCGGCGACCTGCTGAAGGTCTTCCTCCGCTCCGACCGCGACATCGCCGAGGACGTCCGGCAGCACGTCATCGAACCGCTGTTCCCCCTCGGCGGGTCCACCGTGGAGGTCGAGGTCGACGGCGGCGTCGTGACTCTCGTCGGCTGGTTCCGCAACACCACCCTCGTGCCGCTCGCGGCCCGGATGGCCCGCGGCGTCGAGGGCGTCGTGGACGTCGGCTTCCGCCTGGAGCGGCCGGACGAAGCGCCCCGGGAAGCGGCATGAGCGCACCGGACGGGTTCGACGCCTCCGCCGCGGCCCCGCTCTCCGGCCCGGCACGGCGGTCCTCGATGGTCCGCTCCCGGACCGCGGATACGGGTCCGCCAGAGGCGGCCGTTCCCACAGCCCGGCGGCGGAGTGCGGGTGGCCGGCCTCTTCAGGGACGCCGCTCTTCGCCGCCCGGGGAGGGCGTGTCCGCTCTCCCGGGGGCGGGCTGGGATCCCGTCTGCGTCCCGTGGTCGCGGGCGTACGACGCGAAGACGGCGGCTGTGGGCGCCCCGGTGTGCAAGAAGCGCTCGTCCAGGACGGCGGCCAGGTCGTCCAGTGCCCTGCGCAGCACCCTGGCGGCGAGCTGGGCGTCGGGATGGCGGGCGCTTGCCGCCAGCTCTGCGAGGACGACGGCGTGATCGATCTGCCGGGGCAGTGAGATGTTCTCGTCGCCGTCGTAGAAGTAGTACGACTCGGTGTACTGGAGGAAGTCGACCGTGATGGCCGAGACGGTCGATGCCAGGCCGTTCAGCACGGTGGCGCCCCCGTCCGAGTCGAGTTCCCGGGAGGTCACGCCGCCGCGCACGTGGGAGAGGCGTAGCGCGAGCGTGCGGCGGCGGGCCAGAGCCGGGTAGACGCCGAGGATCCAGGCCACGGTCGCCGACAGCAGTGCGAAGCCGACCAGCGACTCCAGTGGGCCGACGACGCGCAGCCAGCCCTCGGCGGGCGCGATGTCTCCGAGGCCGAGGGTGGTCAGCGTGACCAGGGAGACGTACAGCGCGTCCACCGGTCCCGTGTGCTCGGCGGGGACGAGGCCGGAGGAGTACGAGAAGCCCTCCGGCATGTGCGGCCAGTAGATCAGCGCCCACCCCACGGCCACGGTCAGCGCCCACACGGCGACAACGCAGACCATGCCCAGAGGACCGGCGAGCCCGGCTGCGCGGCGGCGGGCGCCCAGGCGCGAGGAGAGGCGCCACATTCCCGTCATCACCAGCCTGCTCAGGCCGCCGTGGCGGGTCGGATGCCAGATCGTGTGAAACATGTCCCGGACGATGGCCAACACGAGGGCGGCGCCGAGGAACGTCACGAACCACGTCATGTCCTGGCCCCTTCCCGGCCGGGGCGTCAACCTCCCACGAGCCGGGGCGGTCTCAGCCCGCGGGAGCGGTCGCGCGCCCTGATGGGTGAGCGCGGCGCATCCTGCAGCCGCCCGCATGGCGTTCAGCACCGGCCGTGCGGCCTCCTGCGCACGGCTACGCGATCGCCTGGAGAGCGGGCCGGCGGTGGGGTCCGCGTTGGCCCGCAAGCCACCGGACGGGTGAACCGTGCCGGCTCCCCCGGCCGACATGACGCCGCGCGCGGCACCGGCCCGGTCGCGAAGGGCCACCGGGGGTGCCTACGGCCGGGGGCTGAAGGCCCGCGGGGGACCCGTTCGGCTTCGCCGCCGTACCGGCCCGGCGGTAGGGTGGAAGCGTGCCATGGCTCATGTCGCGACGCTTTTCCGAGGCCGGGTAGCCAGTTTCCCGCAAGCCGCCCGGCCGGCTCTGGGAGGCAGCAATGGCAACGGGGCGCGTGGTGGTCGGCGTGGACGGGTCGGACGCGAGCATGGCGGCCGTCCGGTGGGCGGCGGCGGAAGCCGCGTCCCGCCGGATATCCCTGCACCTCGTCCACGCCGAGGCTCCCGCGGGTAACCAGCCGGTCAGCCCCGGCGGCTCGGTGCACGAGGAGTGGGTTCGGGAACGGATCGCCGCCGCCTGCCGGGAGACGGCGGAACGGTACCCGGAGGTGGAGATCACCGGTGGCGCGACAACGGAAACGGCCGTGAAGGCGCTGCTCGACGCTTCGCAGGAGGGAGAGCTTCTCGTCCTGGGATCGCGGGGTCTCGGTGCGGTGTCGGGCTTCTTCACCGGAAGTGTGTCGTTGCCGGTGGTCGCGCATACGACGGGGCCCACGGTGCTGGTGCGCCAGGACTGGCACCCGGCGGCCGCGGACCGCGACCTCCCCGTGGTGGTGGGCGTGGATCTCGCTCACCGGTTCGAGCCGGTGCTGGAGTTCGCCTGTGAAAGCGCCCACCGGGCGGGCGCCCGCCTGCGCGTCGTCCACATGTGGCGGAGCTCGTCCGTCTACGCCTACCCGTCGCCCCTGCCGGACCAGAAGGTCGGCGCCGATCGGAAGGACATCGCCCGGGAGAAGCTCGACGCCGCTCTCGGGGTCTGGCAAGCGCGCTATCCCGACGTGGCGATGGAGCGCGCCCTGCTGGACACCGGGGTGGCGCCGTCTCTGCTGGAGGAGGGCGCCGGCGCCCGGCTGCTCGTCGTGGGCCGCCGCATGCACAAGCGCCTGCGGTTCCCCATCCTGATCGGCCCGGTGACGCATGCCCTGATGCACCACGCCACCGTTCCCGTCGCCGTCGTCCCGCACGCGTGACCACCCCAGCATGGGAGGGAAAATGCAGCACCGCAAAGTCAGTGACCTGATGACCCGGAACGTTGTCAGCGCCCGCTATGACACACCGTTCAAGGAGATCGCCCGGCTGTTGACCGAGTACGAGATCACCGCGCTCCCTGTGGTCGACAACGGCGGCCGGCCCATCGGCGTGGTGTCGGAAGCCGATCTGCTGCGCAAGGCTGGTGATCGGCCCGGCATCGGCGAGAAGGTGCCCCTGCCACCCCTTGAAGCGTGGGAGCGTGCCACAGCACAGGGCACCCGGGCCGAGGAGCTGATGTCCGCCCCTCCCGTCTGCGCCCGACCCGACTGGAGCGTTGTGGAAGCCGCCCGGCTCATGGAAACACAGCAGGTCAAGCGCTTGCCGGTAGTGGATGACACGGACCAGTTGCTGGGCATCGTCAGCCGCCGGGACCTCCTCCAGATCTTCCTGCGCAAGGACGACGCCATCCGAGAGGAGATCGAGCACGACATCCTGCAGCAGACGGTGGGCCTTGCGCCCGCGCAGGTGTCGGTCGACGTACGGGGCGGCCGGGTGGAGCTGCGGGGGGTGATCGAGACCAGGAGCCTGATTCCGATCATCGTGCGGCTCTGCAACGCGGTGGACGGGGTGGTCGGTGTCTCCGATCACCTGTCCTTCCGCGTGGACGACGCCGGCCGGCCGCCGCTCGCGGCCTGAGCCGGCGGGACGTGGAGCCGCGGCCGCCGTTCAGGTACACCTCGGGACGGGAACAGCTCGTCGCCGAGTCGGAGCGGCTCCGGCGGCTCCGGCACGGTCGGCCGGCTCTCCTTCCCTACGTCCCGCCCTCTGTGATACGGCGCCCGGTGATGCGCGTGGGGTGGATCGTCACCCACATCTCCCGGTCACCCCCGGCCCACGGTGAGGCATGGGCGCGGTCGACCAGGCTCCGTACGGCGTCGGGATCGGTGACCACTCGCGCGGGCCCGACCGCGAGTACGCTCCATCCCCGGCTCATGGCCTCGTCCACGTGGTCGACCTCGAAGGCGACCTCCGAGCCCACAGCCGCCGCCGGGACCGAGTCCGGAGCGGTCCGGAAGGCGATCACGTCGTCGACGACCTCGTAGTTCACCGGGACCACCGCCGGGCCCTGCTGTGTCGACACCGCCACCCGCCCCACGCCGGAGGTGGACAGCAGCCGACGGCACTCGTCGGGGTCGAGTTCCCGCATCTGGGGATGCAGGAGCGCCTGCCCCCGCCCGGGCGGCAGATCGTTGGTTCCGCCCCGCAGAGCGACAGGGGTGGTGCCCAGTACACCGGCCAGGCGGGCAACGGTGGCCGCGGTCGGGTCGGCCGTCTGTTCTTCGAGGTAGGCCAGGTATTCAGGCGCCATTCCGGCGCGGCGGGCAGTCTCTCTCCGGGTCAGCCCCCGGCGTTCGCGTTCGGTGGCCACGCGGCGGCCGATGTCACCGGGATGGAACGACCTGCCCGGTGGGGCCGCGGGCGGCTCGGTACTTGTGCGCCCTTCCGCCCGGTCCGTACGCGGCAGGGGAGGCGGGTGTCCGTCCCCGTACCCGTGCCTGAAGCTGCGGATGTGCGCGTCGGGCCCGGGAAAGACGAGGGTCACCGCATTCGAGTCCGACCAGCGGACCTCGTAGGGAGGCGTGCCATCTGCATGGCGGAGCCCCACGATCTCGCCATCGCGTCGGGTGGCTCCGACGGCAGGGCTCTCGACCACGAGTTGATCGCCGATTTCCGCTCGCATGATCGCCATCGTTCCCTCGGAATGCTGCCGCGGCCAGGTGATCAGCCCGCGCGGCTGTACAGATCCTCCATCTCGCGGATGGGATCCCGCGCCTGCCCGGCCCCGCTGCCTCGGGTGACTCGCCCGGCCAAGGGGCACCCTCCTTACATCTGGTCCGCCGAAGGCCAGCCGGCCCCCGGAGGGGCGTTCCGCCCGGACTCGGTCGCCGCGTCGATGTCCTCTACGCCGCGCCGGGCGACGTCCATCAGTTGTCGGCCCAGGTCGTTGAGCGCCCTGCCCGCCGCCAGTTCGTCACCGATCTCCGGCACGTCCGGGTCCGCGGGATTGCGGTGCGCGTCCCCGTGCCCGGTGAACCGCGTCGTCGCGGTGTCCAGCACCGCACGCGCCTTCGTCGTCCCCGCCTCTTCGAAGAGGTAGAGGCCGACCTGCCACTCCACGGTATGCATCATCGTCTTCCTCTGCATCTCGGTGCAGAGCGCTACTGTTCCACGGGGCTCCGCTCGTGGTCACGCAGGCGACGGACGGCGCGTCCGGTGGTTCTGAGGGGAAACGCCGGGGGCGACAGCCCATCGCGGTGGGCTGCGTGCTCCTGCCCTGAGCCGGAACGGCCCCGTCCTACCACCGCGTGAGTCCTGCCGCCCGGCCACTCGGCCCGCCTTCCGGACCAGCGGGGGGCTTCGGAGCGACAGCGACCGGATGCGGTACGCGACGCTGCCCCCGTGGTGGATCAGACACATCCTCAGACCGATCCGGCCCGCCGCGAGCCCCGTCGCCTGACAGAGGCCGGAGACCGCCGCAGAGGAGCGCCGATGGCGGCGGCAGCACGCCGGCGGGTACTGACCCGGGAGCCGGCCCCGCACGCGCGCACCCTCACCCGCAAGCGTGCCGCCGGCTGGCGGCAGCGACGGTGGTGGGTGAGTCTGGGGAGACGGTACGTGGACCCAGCGGCCCTCTGAGCGCCGCGCGTGAAGACGGAGGCCGATGGTGAGTGCACCGGTCGTGGTGGGCGTCGACGGGTCGCCCGCCGGTTTGGAAGCGGTCGCCGTCGCGGCGCGCGAGGCGCGCATGCGCGGCACCGGCCTGCGCGTCGTGCACGCCTTCTTCCCGCTGATGATGCGGGCGCCGCTGGATCCGTTCTCGATGGGCCCGCCCGAGGACTGGCTGCGCAACCAGGCCGAAGAACTCGTCGCCGAGGCCGTCCGGCACGCGCACGAGGCCGAGCCCGACGTCGGGGCCGACGGCGAGGCGGTGAGGGGCGACACGCTGCCGGTGCTGACGGAGGAGTCCCGCGGCGCGGCCCTGGCCGTCGTCGGCAGCCGCGGGCTCGGCGCGTTCACCGGCCTGCTGCTGGGCTCGACGGCCGTACAACTGGCGGCACACGGGCACTGCCCCGTCCTCGTCGTACGGGGCGCGGGCGGTCCGGCGCGCGAGGACGCGGTGGTGGTGGGCGTGGACGGCTCGCCGTCCGGGGACGCGGCGATCGGGTTCGCGTTCGCGGAGGCCGCGCTGCGCCGCACCCGCATCGTTGCCGTCCATGCCTGGTCGCCGTGGAAGTCCGAGGTCCCCGTGCCGCAGGACCCGGCCGCCCCGGACGCGAGCGGCGCCGGCGACCTCGCCGCGGACGAGGAGCGCCTGCTCGCCGAGGCACTGGCGGGACACCGGGAGCGCCACCCGGACGTGGCCGTCGAACGCCGCGTCCTGCGCCGCGGCCCTCGCGAGGCGCTGATCGAGGCGAGCCGGGGAGCGTCCCTGGTGGTCGTGGGCACGCGGGGCCGCGGCGGCTTCACGGGGATGCTGCTGGGCTCGGTGAGCCAGGCGCTGCTGCACCACGCGGACTGCCCCGTGGCGGTGGTACGAGCGGGCACGGACGGGAGCTGAGGGGCGAAGGCCGGAACAAGGCAGCCCGGCGAGCGGACCGCCCCGGCGCCGTCCGACCGGCTTCCTCCGCCGCACCCCACGCACCCCACCGACCCCACCGACAGGTACGTCCTCCCGGCCGGCGCCTCCAGACACTGCTTCGGGACGACCACCCGGCAGCGGTGCGAGGGCCGTGTCAGTCCCAGGCGCCGCTGCGCAGGCGGTTGATGGCAGCGCTCAGGATGCGTATCCCGCGCACGCTGGTGGGCTTCACGCCGGTGAGATCGCGAACCCGCTGCAGCCGGTAGTCCAGAGTCCGAGGGTGGATGTGCAGCAGCGCGGCGGAGCGGAGTCTGCTCATGTCCGCGCGGTAGAACGCCTCCAGCGTCGAGACGAGGTCCGGCCCCTCCCGGAGCTTCCTCGTCAGTGCGTACAGCCAGTCGTCGAGCTGCTGTTGCTGCGCCAGGCCCAGCTCGACGAAGACGTCCCCCATCGTGAAGACGTGGCTCGGCACGCGCTCCATGGGCGCGACCGAGCTGATCCGACGGGCCAGTGCGGCGGCTTCGGCAAGGGCGTCCACACGCCCGACGGCCATGCCGACGGCGCAGGGCCGCCCCGCGAGCGCCGCGACGTCCTGTGCGATGGACAGCACGCGTTCGGTTGTGGGAACCGAAGAGTTGCCCTCCACGGGGACGAGCGCCACGAACTCCCCCGGCTGCTCCAGGAGAGCCGGCACACGATGGCGCTGCAGCAGGGACTCCAGCAGGACACCTGCCGGATGGCCTTCGCGCGGCGGCGACGCGGAGGCGGTTCTCACCACGGTGACCGCATAGCGTTCCGGGACGGCCATCTCCAGGCTCCGGACCAGTTCGGGAGCGGTGGGCTCGCCGGCCAGGAGTCTCCGCGCGACCGCTTGCAGTGCGTCGACCGGGGGCAGCAGGCGCGTTCGCTCCTTCTCGTAGCCGAGGAGATAGGCGTCGCGGGCGACCCCGGCCTGCGAGGAGAGCCACCCGACCATTCTCATGAAGCTGTCGAGATCCTTCGTCTGCGGTGCCTCGGTGATCTCGCGCATCATGAGGTGGGTGTGCAGCGACAGCGCACCCTCCTGCGAGGCGGGGGAGAATCCCTCGATGCCGCGCTGTCGTCCCGCGTCCGTGATGGCGGCGAGATCGTCACCAGAGAGGACCTGGCCGGCTTCGGCCAGATCGACGGAGCGGCGGCGTATGAACACCGCAAAATCCATGACGGTCTGGTGGAGGCGGCTTTCATCCTTCGTGTTGCGGTACTCGGGAAGTTTTCTGAAGTAGGTGTCGACGGCGTTGTGCGCGTTGGTGTCTACCCGCGTTCTCAGATACTCGAACAGGGTGCTCACGGCGCCCTCCCCCATGGGCCGGTATTCACGTCACGGAAGTAACGCATCTCGCAGCGCCCAGGTACGGTCGGGACCCGCTTCCCCCAACTGCTCGCCGCCCGCCCGGTCACGCGCGAACACCGCCGTTCCCGACGTGTCTCCCGCTGCGCCGGCCCGCCCTTGCGTCCGCGTACCCCCATGCTTGCCCCAAGGAGGCCGCTCCACCAGGCTGGTTTCGGTCGCGTGAGAGTCAGCCCCGCCGCAGACGGAAGGGCGAACCAGGCGGCCCCCGGCATGCCGAGCGCCCGGACACGGCAGGAGTCCAAGGGCCCCGAGGCCAACGTTTCTGTGCCCGCGACCCGATCTCCGATGGTGAGTCCGGGTGAAAGCACCGCTCCGGCGTGCAGTGGATCTATCACCGGTGACGAAGACGTCGCTACGTGCACGGCCTGAACATGTCCCTGCCACAGCACCTTCTCCCAAGGGGGGACTATGCGATACATCATTCATCCGCGCTGGGGGATCGCGGTTGTCGCCGCTCTCATCGGCGTGCTGTTGATGCAGGCGCTCGCCGCCGGACCGGCCGGTGCCGCCCCGGTGGGCCGTGATCCAGGCGCAGCGTCACCGCAGGTGAAGAAGGCCGTACAGACCTTCACGTTCCGCCCCGAAGCGGGAGCCGCGAACGCGGCGTCCGCGAACCCGGTGGGCACCATCACCTGCCAGGTCCTCGCCAGCCCGGTACGCCGCAGCTCCACCACCGTGGAGGGAGTCGGCGTCGTGGACTGCCGGGACGAGGCCAACGCCATACCGGCCATGCAGTTCATCGACCTGCGGATCCTCCTGTTCCGGAGAAGCGCCAACCCCGGCCTGGTCGGGGAGTACTACGAGTACGCACCCGGCGGCGGCAGGATCGTCGGAGCGGCGGGCGGGACGTGCGTGACCGACGAGTACTTCACCTACGCCGACTCGTACATCGTCCCGCCCCCCGGTTACACCCCCGACTACCTGCTGCTGCGCGACGAGAGCCCGTTCGTGCGCATCACGTGCTGAGGGTTTTCACCCAGCGGTTCCCGCGGCATCTCACCGCCACCGCGACAGGTGCCCCTGACCGGTACGGCAGGACTTGCTGAGAGTCCTGCCGGGCGCCGGTCAGGGAGCACCCGCGTTCTCCGCAAGGGCAGCCACCACCGATCGCGGAGAGAGCCGATCGCACGACACCGAACCTGTGAGCCTTCCCGGTCACAGCACTAGTGGGACCGCCGGTGCGGCTCGGTGGCGGCGGGTTCGGTCGCCGCCCAGCTGGCGAGGAGTCTCAACCGGTCCTCCGAGGCGGTGCCCGGCTCGGCGGTGTAGATGGTCAGGTCGCGCACCGACCGGTCGGGCACGGGCAGGTTCAGGGTGCGGTAGGTCAGCTCCAGCCGGCCCACCTCGGGGTGCCGCAGCCGCTTGGCGCCCTCGTGGCGGATGCGGACGTCGTGCCTGGCCCACATGGTGCGGAACCCGGCGCTGAGCGTGGACAGTTCGCCGACGAGCGTGCGCAGGGCCCGGTCGTGGGGCTCACGCCCGGCTTCTGCGCGCAGCAGCGCCGCCGTGATGTGCGCGCCGTCGTCCCAGTCGACGAAGAGGTGCCGGGAGCCGGGGTCGAGGAAGAAGTAGCGGGGAAAGCTGGGGCGGCCCCGTTCGTCGGTGGTGTCGCTGTCGAACATCGGCGCGTACAGGGCCCGGCACAGCGCGTTGCTCGCGACGATGTCCCCTCGGCCGCTGCGTACGAAGGCGGCGGACGCCGTCATGGAGTCGAGCATCCACTGGACGGAGGGCGGGATCTCGACGTCCTTGCGGCGGGACGGCGCGCGGCGGGCGGGCCGGGCCGCTCGGGCCAGGGCGAACAGGTGGGTGCGCTCGTCCTCGTCCAGCCGCAGCGCGTGGGCCACCGCTTCCAGCACGTTATCGGAGACGCCGATGATGTGGCCCTTCTCCAGCCGCGTGTACCACTCGGTGCTGACGCCCGCGAGCACGGCGACCTCCTCACGGCGCAGCCCCGGGACCCGGCGCCGGCCGCTGGTGGGCAGCCCGACCTGCGCCGGGGTGATCCTGGCGCGCCGGGTGGCGAGGAAGTCCCGGATGTCGGTGCGGTTGTCGGCTTGGTCGCCGGGGCGGGGGGCCATGCCATCCACGGTAGCCACGGACCGGTGGGGAGGGAGGCTGAGCTTGTACCCCCGATAAACCGAGCCTTCTCCGCATGCGCCGGCGACGGTTTCGTGGGGTCGGCGGTCCGAACGTGCCCCTCCCGGAGACGGATGCGCGGCACACGCGACGGGCCCGAAGTGGAGCATCACCCGATCGGAGGACACCTCATGCGCGCAACGCTCATGTACGGCACGGGCGACGTCCGGGTCGAGGACGTGCCCGACCCCGTCATCCGTCAGCCCACCGACGCGCTGGTCCGCGTTACCGCGTCGTGTGTCTGCGGCAGCGACCTGTGGCCGTACGGCTCGATGCGTCCGGAGGACGGTCCCGCACGGATGGGGCACGAGTTCGTCGGCATCGTCGAGGACGTCGGCTCGGAGGTCACCACCCTCGCGAAGGGCGACCTGGTCGTCGCGCCGTTCGCCACCTCCGACAACACGTGCGAGTTCTGCCGCGCGGGCCTGCACACTTCCTGCGGCCACGCCCAGGCGGGCTTCTGGGGCGGCCTGCGCGACGGCGGCCAGGCCGAAGCGGTCCGTGTCCCGCTCGCCGACGGCACCCTCGTCAAGCTCCCGGTCCCGCCGGACTCGGCCCTCATGCCGTCGCTGCTGACGCTCTCGGACGTCTTCGGCACCGGACACCACGCCGCCGTCGCGGGAGGCGTCGACGAGCGCACCCGCGTCACCGTGATCGGAGACGGCGCCGTCGGCCTGCTGGCGGTGCTGTCCGCCAGGCGGCTCGGCGCCGAGCAGATCGTCCTCATGGGGCGCCACCGGGCACGCACCGACCTGGGCCGGGAGTTCGGCGCCACCGACGTCGTCTCCGCCCGCGGCGAGGAGGGTGCCGCCCAGGTCAGGGATCTGACCGGCGGGCGAGGCACGCACGTGGTCATCGACGCCGTCGGCACACTGGCCGCCTACGAGCAGGCGGTCGGCGCCGTCCGCCCGGGCGGTGTGATCAGTCGCGTCGGCATCCCGCAGTACGAGGAGGCCCCGATCGGCTTCGGCAGCCTCTTCCGCGACAACATCCGGCTGACCGGCGGTCCGGCCCCGGCCCGTGCCTACATCGAGAAGCTGATGTCCGGCATCCTCGACGGCGCCGTCGAACCGGGGAAGGTCTTCGACGCCACGACCGACCTCGACGGCGTCCCGGCCGGCTACCGGGACATGGCCGACCGCAAGAGCCTCAAGGTCCTCATCAAGCCCTGACCCCTCAGCTCCGACGGGCGCACGCCTGACGAGCCGCGACCTTCAGGTGTTCCTGGACGCAGGGTGCGTCCAGCCGCAGTAAGGAGACGTCGATCTCAACGCCCACGCTGCCGGGCAGGCCGGGGTCCAGTTGGGCCGCCGGGGCGGCAACCCACTGAGCGGCTGCCTGCTCGGGTTGCCATCAGGGGCCGGTCGGGATGACCGACAGGCCATCGTCGCTCATCGGGGCCATTCGATTCGCCGATAGGTGTCAGCTGCCGGCGACGGCCCAGGCACGCCACTTCGGCGCGTCTGGGTCCGCTGCCTGCTGGGCTTCGCAGGAGAGGCGGTCGTCGCCCCAGCCGTCCTTGACAAGCGGCCCGGTGGGCGGCAGGGACAGCACGTGCAGCAGCACGTCCACGTACTGCTGCGAGGGGTCCAGCCTGAGGCCGGCGACCTCAGGTTCGTTGAGGGCGACGCCCAGGCGGCCCGGCGACTCCGTGTCCCATTCGCTCGCGCCATCGCCGACCGCACCACGTCACCGAGGCAACTGACTCCCCCGGCTTCGGACTTGAGCCAGGTCCGCCAGACGTGCCGCGCGCCTTCAGGGGAAAGTGGCGCAAGGCGCGGACGGAGGCCGGGTTGCCGGAGCACTTCCGGTTCTACGACCTACGGCACACCGGGCACACACTGTGGACTCAGTCCGGCGCGACACACGTCGGCGGGAGGTCGCCACCGGCATCGACGCCCGGATTCGCGCCGAGCGGGAGAAGGCCACGGAAGTCGACCCGTCATCGGGCACGCGACGGGCACGAAGTTCCTGAATTGGTCCAGACAACAAACAACCCCCGGGCTTCCAGCCTGGGGGTTTGGCGTGGAGCGGGCGACGGGAATCGAACCCGCGCTCTGAGCTTGGGAAGCTCATGTTCTACCATTAAACTACGCCCGCGCTGAGCGCCCCTCGGGGTGCTTCACCGCTGACACTCTACCGTATGTGCGCCCCCCGGCGAGTCCGTCGGGGGGCGTCTTGGTGTTGTGGTGTGGAGGTGCGGGGTGGGGTGGGGGTTGGGGTTTACGGTGGGGGGTCTGGGTGTGGGTGGGGGGTGTTGGGGCGGGGTGGTTGGTCCCGTAGTGTGGCTTTTGTTGCGTTACGGGGAAGGAGTCTGATGGAGTCCACCGTCGTCCGATGTGCCGAAGGGCACGTCTTCAGCACCACCTCGCTCCCGATGCAGAACGTCGGCGCCGCCCGGCGGATCGGGTCCGGCGGGCTCGTGCGGTGCCCGCGGTGTGCGCGGCTGCGGAACGTCGTGCCGGTGGGTAAGGGCGAGGAGCGGTAGCGCGCGGGGCAGCCGGTAGGGTCGGGGCGTGCTGCTCTCTGACAAGGACATCCGGACCGAGGTCGACGCCGGGCGGGTCCGGATCGAGCCCTTCGACGACGCGATGATCCAGCCGTCCAGCGTGGACGTACGCCTCGACCGCTACTTCCGGGTGTTCGAGAACCACCGCTACCCGCACATCGACCCGGCCGTCGAACAGAGCGACCTCACGCGGCTCGTGGAGCCGGAGGGCGACGAGTGCTTCATCCTGCACCCCGGGGAGTTCGTGCTGGCCTCCACGTACGAGGTCATCTCCCTGCCCGACGACATCGCCTCCCGGCTGGAGGGCAAGTCCAGCCTCGGCCGGCTCGGGTTGCTCACGCACTCCACCGCCGGCTTCATCGACCCCGGGTTCAGCGGGCACGTGACGCTGGAGCTGTCCAACGTCGCGACGCTGCCCATGAAGCTCTGGCCGGGCATGAAGATCGGGCAGCTGTGCATGTTCCGGCTGAGTTCGCCCGCCGAGCACTCGTACGGGTCCGCCAAGTACGGTTCCCGCTACCAGGGGCAGCGGGGGCCCACGCCGTCGCGGTCCTACCTCAACTTCCACCGTACGCGCATCTGACGACCCGCTTCAGAGCGTGCCCAGCTTCACCAGCACCAGCAGTGCGGCCAACTGGATCGAGCACGCCCCCAGCGCCCGCGGCCACGGCAGGTCGTGCGACTTGCTCACCATCGACGTCAGCAGCGCACCCGCCGCCAGCCAGGTCAGCCACCCCACGCCCTGCGCGAACGCGTCCTCGCCGCCGATGAACATCGCGACCAGCAGCCGCGGCGCGTCCGTGAGCGCCACGATCAGCATCGCCAGGCCCGCCGTCGGGGCCAGCGCGCCCGCGCCGCCCAGCTGGCGGGCGAGGGTGTGCGTGACCGTGCCCATGACCAGGCCGCTGAGGGTGACGGCGACGCCCGTGGCGACGATCCACGGGATGCTCGCGGAGATCGTCGAGTTGAGCACCTCGTCGCGGGCCTCCTCCAGGCCGAAGACGGCGAGCAGGCCGTAGAGGAAGCTGACGGTCAGCGCGGGGCCCCACATGCTGTGGTCCCGCATCTGCCAGAAGGTGCGGTTCGGGTGGCGGACGAGGCCGCGGAGCAGGTCCTTCCAGTGCAGCCGCGGGCCCACGGGCGGGGCCGCCGCCTCGCCGGCGCGGTAGACCCGGCCGTCGTCGTACCGGTCGTTGTCGTACCGGCCGTCGTCGTACGGGCCATAGGCGTCCGGCGCCGCGCCTATGCCGTACGGCTGGGTGTTGCCGGGGCGGTCGGCGGCGTACGGGTCGTGGCCGCCGTCGTAGTACTCGGGCCCCGGGCCGTGGCTGCCGCGGGGCTGCTGCCACCCGTTCCCGTACGGCTGACCGTGCCCGGGAGGCGGCGGGGGACCGCCGTACTGCGGCGGTGGGCCGCCGTAGGGCGGGCCGCCCTGCGGCGGGCCCTGCGGGCGTCCCTGCTGCCGACCGTCGTGGGACTGGCGTCCCCGGCCCATTCTGAATCCTGCCACGCAATCGAACGTACCCGGTCTTGAGCGCCGAGGTCACCGGTGCCCGGGAATACGGGGGACCTTTGCGGCCGGGACGCCGATTCCCGTAGGGGATCCGCCCTACGGGACGGGGGATCGGGCCGGCGGGCGGCGGGGCAGCCGGGACCCGGCCGGGGGAGGTCCGGGCCCCGGCCGTCGGTGCGGCGGCCGTACGCTCTCGGCCCCCGGGCCCCGGGTCACTTGAGTCTCGTGTCCTATGACACGCGCGACCCCGCGACGGTTGTACCACCTCGTGCGCCGGCACCCCCACGGCCGGTCCCGCATGGGGCGCGGGACCGGCCGCCGTGGGGGGTTGCCCGTGGTGTTTCCCGTTCCGTGCGGCCTCGCCGCGCCGTTGCTGTACCGCCTGCTTGCCGTACCGGCCTGCTGTCGTACCGGCCTGCTTGCCGTACCGCCTCGCCGTACCCGCCTACCTCGCCGGCTGCGGCTCCGGCTCGCTCTCCGCCGCCCCGGCGTCGTCCGCGGGCGGGTCCTCCGCCGGCTTCTTCACCGAGTCCAGCAACAGCTGCGCCACGTCCACGACGGCCAGCGACTCCTTCGCCGCCCCCGCGTTCTTCTTGCCGTTTACGGAGTCCGTAAGCATCACGAGGCAGAAAGGACACGCGGTGGACAGAATGTCCGGGTTCAGCGAGAGCGCCTCGTCCACGCGCTCGTCGTTGATCCGCTTGCCGATGCGCTCCTCCATCCACATGCGGGCGCCGCCGGCGCCGCAGCAGAAGCCGCGCTCCTTGTGCCGGTGCATCTCCTCGTTCCGTACGCCCGGGACCTTGGCGATGATCTCGCGCGGGGGCGTGTAGACCTTGTTGTGCCGGCCCAGGTAGCAGGGGTCGTGGTACGTGATGAGCCCTTCGACCGGCGTCACCGGGACCAGCCGGCCCTCGTCCACGAGGTGCTGGAGCAGCTGCGTGTGGTGGATGACCTCGTAGTGGCCGCCGAGCTGCGGATACTCGTTGGCGATGGTGTTGAAGCAGTGCGGGCAGGTGGCGACGATCTTCTTCTTCGCCTTCTCGACCGTCACCCCCTCCTCCTCGTCCTCCCCGAACGCCATGTTGAGCATCGCGACGTTCTCCTCGCCCAGCTGCTGGAAGAGGAACTCGTTGCCCAGGCGCCGCGGCGAGTCGCCGGTGCACTTCTCGTCGCCGCCCATGATCGCGAACTTCACGCCGGCGATGTGCAGCAGCTCCGCGAAGGCCTTGGTGGTCTTCTTCGCCCGGTCCTCCAGCGCGCCCGCGCACCCGACCCAGTACAGGTAGTCGACCTCGGAGAGGTCCTCGACGTCCTTGCCGACGACCGGGATCTCGATGCCCGTGTCCGCCGCCAGCTCCTTCGTCCACTCCAGCCGCTGCTTCTTGGCGAGCCCCCAGGGGTTGCCCTTCTTCTCCAGGTTCTTCAGCATCGTGCCCGCCTCGGACGGGAAGGCGCTTTCGATCATGACCTGGTAGCGGCGCATGTCGACGATGTGGTCGACGTGCTCGATGTCGACCGGGCACTGCTCGACGCACGCGCCGCAGGTGGTGCAGGACCACAGCACGTCCGGGTCGATGACGCCCCCCGCGGCGGAGCCGCTGTCAGATGCGGCCGCGGCGGTGCCGACGAGCGGGCGCTCGGCCTCGGCGAGCGCGTCGGCCGGCACGTCCGCGAGCTGCTCGGCGGTCGCCTTCTCCGCGCCCTCGGCCGTCTTGCCGCCACCGGCGAGGAGGTACGGGGCCTTGGCGGCGGCGTGCTCGCGCAGCGCCATGACGAGCAGCTTGGGCGACAGCGGCTTGCCGGTGTTCCAGGCCGGGCACTGCGACTGGCAGCGGCCGCACTCCGTGCAGGTGGAGAAGTCGAGGATGCCCTTCCAGGAGAAGTGCTCGACCTGGCTCACGCCGAAGACCGGCTCCTCGCCGTCCTCGTCGTCGAAGACCGTCTCGAAGTCGATCGGCTTGCCGTCGGAGACCATCGGCTGGAGCGCGCCCAGGGCGACCGCGCCGTCGGCGTTGCGCTTGAACCAGATGTTGGGGAAGGCGAGGAAGCGGTGCCAGGCCACGCCCATCGTGGTGTTCAGGCCGAGGACGATCGCCCAGATGAAGGAGGTCGAGATCTTGATCATCGCGACGAGGTAGACGAGGTTCTGGACGGTGCCGGTGTCCATCCCGTCGACCGCGGCGGTCACCGGGTACGACACGAAGTAGGCGGCCTCGTAGCCTCCCCCAGAGCCTCCGGCCTGGGCGGTGCCCCCATCGTGGTGCAGCGCACCCTCCAGCCCGCGCAGCACCAGGATGCAGAGGCCGATGACGAGGATGACGTACTCGACGAAGTACGCCTGCCACATCGTCGAGCCGGTGAAGCGCGACTTGCGGCCGGCCCGCGACGGCAGGCTCAGCAGCCGGATCACGATGAGCGTGGCGACGCCGAGCGTGGTCATCAGCGCGATGAACTCCACGAACAGCTCGTACGGGAGCCAGTCGCCGATCACCGGCAGCAGCCAGTCGGCCTGGAACAGCTGCCCGAAGGCGTTGACGAGCGTCAGCACCAGGGTGAGGAAGCCGATGGCGACGAACCAGTGCGCGATGCCGATGACGCCCCAGCGGTTCATCCGGGTATGGCCGAGGAACTCCTTGGCCAGGGTGACGCTCCGCGCGACGGGGGCGTCCGTGCGGCTGCCGGCGGGGACGGGCCCGCCGAGCTGGACGAAGTTGACGATCTGCCCGATGGCGCGGGAGAAGAGCGCGACGCCGACCGCGGTGATCACCAGCGATACGACGATGGCGGCGAGCTGCATGGAGGGCTCCTCGGCCTGTCTGCTCCGGGTTTCTGCTGCTGTGTGCGTGCTGCTGTGTGCGTACTGCCTGATACGTACTGCCTGATGCGTGCTGTCTGCTGCTGCGTTCTGCTGCGTTCTGCTGCGTTCTGCCGTGTGCTGCGGCACGTGCTGCTGACTCGCTTACCCAGCCACTACTAAGCGGTAACTTACCGCCCCTCCGCCCGAGCGTACCCGGGTGTTCCGGCCCTCTGAAGCCGCCCGGCCGGTGATGTGCGTCGCGCCTCCGGCGGCGCCGTGGCCCCCGGCCCGCCGTCCGAAAACCCGTTCCCACCTGGAGTGACGCACAAAACTTGAGTCGGCCTGACTCAGCTGAATTGCGCCTGGGCCTCTCGGCATGGCACTCTTGAGCCTGACCAGCTCAAGGCAGAGCATCTGTGATCCGGAGGATAGACAACATGGCACGTGCGGTCGGCATCGACCTGGGCACGACGAACTCTGTCGTCAGTGTTCTCGAGGGCGGTGAGCCCAGCGTCATCACCAACGCCGAGGGCGCCAGGACCACGCCGTCCGTCGTCGCCTTCGCCAAGAACGGCGAGGTGCTCGTCGGCGAGGTGGCGAAGCGCCAGGCGGTCACCAACGTCGAGCGGACCATCCGGTCGGTCAAGCGCCACATGGGCACCGACTGGAAGCAGCCGATCGACGACAAGGAGTTCACGCCCCAGCAGATCTCCGCGTTCATCCTGCAGAAGCTGAAGCGGGACGCGGAGGCGTACCTGGGCGAGAAGGTGACCGACGCGGTCATCACCGTCCCGGCGTACTTCAACGACGCCGAGCGCCAGGCGACCAAGGAGTCCGGCGAGATCGCGGGCCTGAACGTCCTGCGCATCGTCAACGAGCCCACCGCCGCGGCCCTCGCCTACGGCATGGAGAAGGAAGACCAGACCATCCTGGTCTTCGACCTCGGCGGCGGCACCTTCGACGTCTCGCTGCTGGAGATCGGCGAGGGCGTCGTGGAGGTCCGCGCCACCAACGGTGACAACCACCTCGGCGGTGACGACTGGGACCAGCGCGTCGTCGACTACCTCGTCAAGCAGTTCCAGAACGGCCACGGCGTCGACCTGGCCAAGGACAAGATGGCGCTGCAGCGCCTCCGCGAGGCCGCGGAGAAGGCGAAGATCGAGCTGTCCTCGTCCACCGAGACGACGATCAACCTGCCGTACATCACCGCGTCCGCCGAGGGCCCGCTGCACCTGGACGAGAAGCTGACCCGGGCGCAGTTCCAGCAGCTCACGCAGGACCTGCTGGAGCGCTGCAAGACCCCGTTCCACAACGTCATCAAGGACGCCCGCATCGAGCTGTCCGAGATCGACCACGTCGTCCTCGTCGGCGGCTCGACCCGCATGCCGGCCGTCGCCGAGCTGGTCAAGGAGCTGACCAACGGCAAGGAGGCCAACAAGGGCGTCAACCCGGACGAGGTCGTCGCCGTCGGCGCCGCCCTGCAGGCCGGTGTGCTCAAGGGCGAGGTCAAGGACGTCCTGCTGCTCGACGTCACCCCGCTGTCCCTCGGCATCGAGACCAAGGGCGGCATCATGACCAAGCTCATCGAGCGCAATACCACGATCCCGACGAAGCGCTCGGAGACCTTCACCACGGCCGAGGACAACCAGCCGTCGGTGCAGATCCAGGTCTTCCAGGGCGAGCGCGAGATCGCGGCGTACAACAAGAAGCTCGGCATGTTCGAGCTGACCGGCCTGCCGCCGGCCCCGCGGAACGTGCCGCAGATCGAGGTCACGTTCGACATCGACGCCAACGGCATCATGCACGTCGCCGCGAAGGACCTCGGCACGGGCAAGGAGCAGAAGATGACCGTCACCGGCGGCTCCGCGCTGCCGAAGGACGACATCGAGCGCATGATGCGCGACGCCGAGCAGTACGCCGAGGAGGACCACAAGCGCCGCGAGGCGGCCGAGACCCGCAACCAGGCGGAGCAGGTCGTCTACACCACCGAGAAGTTCCTCCAGGACAACGAGGACAAGGTGCCCGGCGACGTGAAGTCCGAGGTGGAGAGCGCCGTCGGCGACCTCAAGGAAGCCCTCAAGGGCGACGACACCGCGGCGATCCGCGAGGCGACCGAGAAGGCCGCCGCCACCAGCCAGAAGCTCGGCCAGGCGCTCTACGCCGACGCCCAGGCGTCCGGCGCCGCCGCCCCCGGCGGCGAGGGTGCGCAGCAGGCCCAGGGCGACGCCCCCGGCGCCGCCGCCGGTGCCGACGACGACGTCGTCGACGCCGAGATCGTGGACGACGACAAGCCGAAGGATGGTGCCGCGTGACGGAGGAGACCCCGGGCTTCGAGGAGAAGCCCGACGTCCCCACCGACGCAGAGACAGCGGAGGCGCAGCCGCCCGGCGCCCGGCGCACCGACGGAGCCGGTCCGGACACCGCCGGCAACGGGAACGGGGACGCGAACAGCCCGCTTGCGGGTCGTCTGGACGAGACCCGCAAGGCGCTCGACGAGCGGACGAAGGACCTGCAGCGGCTGCAGGCGGAGTACCAGAACTACCGCCGGCGGGTGGAGCGGGACCGGGTCGCGGTCAAGGAGATCGCGGTCGCCAACCTGCTCACCGAGCTGCTGCCGGTGCTCGACGACATCGGCCGGGCCCGGGACCACGAGGAGCTGGTCGGCGGGTTCAAGTCGGTCGCCGAGTCGCTGGAGACCGTCGTGGCCAAGATGGGCCTCATGCAGTTCGGCAAGGAGGGCGAGCCCTTCGACCCGCTGATCCACGAGGCGCTGATGCACAGCTACTCGCCGGATGTGACCGAGACGACGTGCGTGCAGATTCTGCAGCCTGGGTATCGGATCGGCGAGCGTACGATCCGCCCCGCGCGGGTCGCGGTGGCGGAGCCGCAGCCGGGTGCGTCGGCGTCGGGTCCGGGTGCGGCGCCGCAGGGCACGGAGGGCGAGCGGCCGGACGGGAAGCAGGCCGACGCGGACGACGGCGGGCCGGCGTCCGCCGGCGCCGGGGACGCCGGCGGCCCGGACGGCTCCGGTTCCGCGCGACCGGGCGGGTCGGCCGACGCCGCCGGGGGAGAGACGGACAGCGGTGGCCCGGACGAGGGGTGACGCCGTAGCAGCCGCCGAGGGACGAGAGGAGGGACGCCGGGAGTGAGTACGAAGGACTTCATCGAGAAGGACTACTACAAGGTTCTCGGCGTCCCGAAGGACGCCACCGAGGCCGAGATCAAGAAGGCGTACCGCAAGCTCGCCCGGCAGTACCACCCGGACGCCAACAAGGGCGACGCGGCGGCCGAGGAGCGCTTCAAGGAGGTCTCCGAGGCCAACGACGTACTCGGCGACCCCAAGCGGCGCAAGGAGTACGACGAGGCGCGCACCCTCTTCGGCAACGGCGGGTTCCGGCCCGGCCCGGGCGCCGGCGGCGGCTCGTTCAACTTCGACCTCGGCGACCTCTTCGGCGGCTCGGGCCCCGGACCCGGCGGCGCCGGCGGCCAGACGACCACCGGCGGCTTCGGCGGCGGCCTCGGCGACGTCTTCGGCGGGCTGTTCAACCGCGGCGGGCGTACGCAGCCGCGCCGCGGCCAGGACATCGAGTCGGAGGTCACGCTCAGCTTCACGGAGGCCATCGAGGGCGCCACGGTGCCGCTGCGGATGTCGTCGTCGGCGCCCTGCAAGACGTGCGCCGGCACGGGCGACAAGAACGGCTCCCCGCGGGTCTGCCCGACCTGCGTGGGCACCGGTCAGGTCTCCCGCGGCGGCGGTGGCGGCTTCTCGCTGACCGACCCGTGCGTGGACTGCAAGGGCCGCGGACTCATCGCCCAGGACCCCTGCGACGTCTGCAAGGGCAGCGGCCGCGCCAAGTCGTCCCGTACGATGCAGGTCCGCATCCCCGCGGGGGTGCAGGACGGGCAGCGGATACGGCTGCGCGGCAAGGGCGGCCCGGGCGAGCGCGGCGGACCCGGCGGCGACCTGTACGTCGTCGTCCACGTCGACGGCCACCCGGTCTTCGGCCGCAAGGGCGACAACCTGCTGGTGACGGTCCCCGTCACCTTCCCGGAGGCGGCCCTCGGCGCGGAGATCAAGGTGCCCACGCTCGGCGGCCCGCCGGTCACCCTGAAGCTGCCGCCGGGCACCCCCAACGGACGTACGATGCGCGCCCGCGGCAAGGGCGCCGTCCGCAAGGACGGCACGCGCGGGGATCTGCTCGTCACCGTCGAGGTGGCGGTGCCGAAGGAGACGGACGGAACGGCGCGCGAGTCGCTGGAGTCGTACCGGAAGGCGACCGTGGGTGAGGACCCGCGCGCGGAGCTGTTCAAGGCCGCGAAGGGAGCTTGACGACGATGGACGGCAGGAACGGCGGACGCGGCGGCGCGGGCGGCCGCAACCCGTACGAGCTGACCGAGGAGACGCCGGTCTACGTCATCTCCGTGGCCGCCGAACTCTCGGGCCTGCACCCGCAGACCCTCCGCCAGTACGACCGCCTCGGCCTGGTCTCCCCGGACCGCACGGCCGGGCGCGGCCGGCGGTACTCGGCCCGGGACATCGCGCTGCTGCGGCAGGTGCAGGCGCTCAGCCAGGACGAGGGCGTCAACCTGGCCGGGATCAAGCGGATCATCGAGCTGGAGACGCAGGTCGCGGCGCTGCAGGCGAAGGTGGCGGAGCTGACGGACGCGCTGGACGGCGCGGCGTCGGCGATGGCGCAGCGGGAGGCGCAGGTGCACGCGTCGTACCGGCGGGATCTCGTGCCGTACCAGCAGGTGCAGCAGACGAGTGCGCTGGTGGTGTGGAAGCCGAAGAACAGGCGGAACTGAGCCTTCGGTTCAGTCGGGGAGGTAGGTGACCTCCACGTGGGGCGGGAGCCCGGCGTGGAGGTCTCTCATGTGCTCCCGCAGGGTGACCGCGGCCAGCGAGCCGAGCCCGGCGAGCGGCGAGAGATCCGTGAAGCCGCCGAGGGGCAGGTCGAGTGCGAGGTGGTCGAGCTGCGGGAAGAGGCGGGGGAACCGGCTCAGGTCGAGCGCGGCGCCGGGCGGCCGGTCGTCGACCACGCCGAGGAACGTGACGCCCGGCAGGACGGCGTCGGCGGGAGCGACCCCCAGCAGGTCCGGCCGGCACCGCAGCCCTTTGAGCCGGCGGAGCGCGGCGAGGGCCGGCCAGTCGTCCGCGGAGCGCTCGTGCCGCCAGCCGAGGTAGAGGTACATGAGGTTGGCGTGTCTGGCCAGGGGCCGCAGGTCGGAGGTGTGGCCGGTCAGCAGGTTGAGCGTCGTCAGCTCCGGAAGCTCGGGCAGCGCGGCAAGGTCCAGCGGGCGCCGGCGCAACGGCGAGAGGGACAGGTGGCGCAGCCGCGGGAGGGAGGCGAGGAGTTCCGGAACGCCGTCCGCCAGACCCGGCACCATGTCGAGGATCAGAGTGCGCAGCGGCAGCCCGGCCAGCGCCGAGGCGTCGCTGAGGCCGTCGCACTCGGTGAGCCGCAGATAGCGCAGCTCGCGCTGCTCGCGCAGGAAGTCCAGATCCGCGAGCCCCGGCTGACCGCGGATGATCAGTTCGGCCAGAGGGCTCACGGAGAGTTCTGCGCGCAGGCCCGGAGTCTCCAGCGGGCCGCGTACCTCGATCATCGGTCGGGAGCCCAGGCGCCGCAGGGCACGTAGCTCGGCGTCGGACGTGACGGTGAAGAACAGCAGGTCCGGGTCGAGCCGGGCGATGACCTCGGCCGCGTACTGCGCTGTGTCGAAGCGGTGCCATGCCCAGGCGAGTTGGCGGCGCACGTCCAGCGAAGGGTGGGTGGCGTAGCGGGCGAGGAAGGCGATGGCGCGGTCCGACTCCACGTAGGACGCGGCGACCGCGATCTTCTGCGCCGCCTCGTCCGGGACGTCCTCCGGGCCGGGCAGCAGGTCCAGCACCAGCGGCCCGGCCGCGCCGACCGCCCGCGCCTCCACCACCGTCCGGGGCGGGATCAGCGCCGCCGTCTCCCGCTCCACCGCCTCCCGCACCGCCGGGGCCAGCTCCGCCGCGTGCTCCAGGCAGGCGGCGGCCAGCAGCCGGATACGTACCCCCTCGACGCCCTCCCGCGCCCGCGCCGCCGCCAGCAGCTCCCGCAGGATCTCCTCGCGCTCCCGCGGGCGGGCCTGCGCGACCGCCATGCGGATGACGTCCTCCCACTGGTCGTCCGCGGCGTGCGCGGCCAGCACGCCGACGTCGCCCTCCTCCACGGCGGCGCGGGCGCCCAGGTAGTCCTGGAAGGTGCGGTGCACGAAGTCGACGGCGCCGGGGCCGGGTTCGCGGAGGAGGCCGCTGCGGTCGCGGAAATGCTCCAGCACGGCGCCCGCGTCGCCGAGGGCGGCGACGTCGGGGACGGCCGGGAGCGCGGCGGCGACGATGCTTTCGGCGCGGGCGCGGTCCAGTTCGGTGCGGCCGTTGCGGATCAGCCAGTACGCCAGGCGCTGGAGCACCTGCAGCTGGGGTTCCTCGCGCAGGTCGGGGACGGCCATGTCGCGCTCGCGGTCGCGGCGGGTGAGCAGCATCGACAGGGCGGCCTCGTACAGCTCCTTGCGCCCGCGCGGGAGGTGGCCGCGGCGGGCGCGGTTGAGCGCGCACATCAGGCCGCACATGAGCGGGTTGGTGGCGAGCCGGCCGAGGTCGGAGGTGTGCCGTACGGCGGCGGTGAGCTGCTCCTCGTACGCGGTGAGCTGCGCGTCGTCCGCGGCCGGGGCGCCGGTGGGCACGGCGGTGCGTACGGCGGCGTGCCAGCGGGCGATGAAGCCGGCGAGGTCGGCGGGGCGCATGGGGGCAAGGGTCAGCTCGGTGAAGCCGTCGGCCGCGAGCCAGTTCTCGACGACCGCGGAGGGGCGGGAGGTGACGAGCCAGCGGTTGCCGGGGAAGGCGTCGACGAGGTCGGAGAGCCAGCGGCGGGCGCGGTCGCGCTCGGCGCGCGGGACCTCGTCGATGCCGTCCACGAGGAGCAGCCCGCGGCCCGCGGCGAGCACCCGGTGCTCCCAGCCGTCGGGCTGGGCGCCGGCGAGGGGACTGCCGGTGGCGGCGAGGAAGTCGCGGGGGGCGGGCAGACGCTCGCCGTGCCGCGTGAGGGTGCGCAGCGGGAGGACGAAGGGGACGCGGCCGGCGAGGTAGTCCATGCCGTGTTCGGCCGCGGTGCCGGCACGGGTGGCGGAGAGGGCGAGCCACTGCACGAGGGTGGTCTTGCCGGAGCCGGCGGCGCCGCGCAGGAGGACGCGCTCGTGGGTGGCGAGGGCCTGGTCGGCGGGGATGGCGGGCTCGGGGAGGGGGGCGGCGTCGTCGCCGAAGTCCTGGAGGCCCCCGATATTGCTGTACGGGAGCGGCTCGTACGACGGGGAACCGGAAGCCTCCAGCCGCAGGTACGCCACGTCCAGAGGCCACTCCGCGGGCGAGTCGGCGAGGTCGGCGCCGTAGATGGTGAGCTTGCCGTGCTTCTTCGCCGTGTACGTGAAGTAGTCGCGCTCGAAGGCCGCGTCGCGGGCGGCGGGGAGGGGCGTACGGGCGATGAGGGCGTCGAGGCGGGCGATCTGCTCCGCCTGGCGGCGGGACTGCTCCACGAGGGTGCGCGCGACGAAGGTGGAGCGCTGGCTGAAGAAGTGGAGGATGTGCAGGCAGGCGGTGTCGAGGAGGGCGTCGTGGAAGTAGGCGGCGTCCGCGGACAGTTCGCGCGCGGGGGCGCCGCCGCCGCTGCGCGCGGCGGTCTGCCGCAGCCGGCGGGCGAGCGCTTCGGGGCCGAGCTGGACGGCCTGGACGTCGTCCAGGTCGAGGTCGCCGAGGGCGGCGAGGCTGCGGGCGAGCGCGTCCGCGACGGCGCCGGCCTCGTCGTCCCCGACGGCCGCCTCGCGCCGGTCGCGCGCACCGGCCTGCCCGCCGGCGTCGGGGAGGGCGCGCCGTACGAGCGTGTCCGCGAGCTTCCGCAGCTCCCCCTCCTCCAACTCCCGCCGCTCCCCCCGGAACGACACCAGCGCCGCCATCCGCACCGGCCGCCCCACCAGCCCGGCCCCGGGCCCCTCGCTGCGGAACAGCCGCCGGACCAGGGGCGCGACGACGGTGGAGGCGAGCCTGACGCCGACGGCCGTGGGTTCCATGCGGCCGACCATATAGCGGGCGGCGCGGGGTCACCGGCAGTGTTCGCCGAAGGACTGTTTTGTGCAGTTATGTACAGCCTCATCATCATGAACTTCAGGAAGATGATGCTGGGTTCGGGTGGAGTTGATACGGACAGTGAGCCAATGTGCTGTTACGGACGGGGGGAGAGGATGCCGAACGTAGTCACGTACGGCCCAGTTGGTCCGGGAGTTCATACAGTGAAGTCTCACGGTTCGGGCACTACGGCGCGAGAAGCTCCACCGGTCGGTCTCGCGCTGCTCTCCGATCGGGAACGGGAGGTGCTGCTGCTGCTCGCCGACGGCCCGACCAACCGCCGGCTCGCGTCGCAGCTGGGGGTGGCGGAGAGAACGGTACGCGCACATCTGACGAACATCTGCCGCAAGCTGAACGTGGAGTCCCGCGTGCAGGCCGCGCTGGTCGGTGACCGCAACAGGCGGGCGCTGCTGCCGGGCGTGGCGGGCGCGGACCGCCTTGCCGCAAGAGGCAATAGCCGGTGCCCGATGGTTCATGAATGATGAGGGCGAGTGCCCACCGGGGCCCGCGGGCGCGAACTGCCAACGCAGCCCGCGGCCCCCTGCGGCACCCCTCGGACGGAGCGCTGGTGTGTTCGCTTCCCGGCCTCATACACACCAGCGCCTCCGTTCCCCCGGCCCCGGCTCCCGGCCCCGCCCGGCGGCCGTCAGCCGCCGTCGACGATGCCGGAGCGGGCGAGCAGGAAGCCGAGCTGGGTGCGGCTGTCGCTGCCGAGCGCCGTGCTGAGCCTGGCGATGTGCCCGCGGCAGGTGCGGACGTTCATGCCGAGGCGGCGCGCGATGGCCTCGTCGAGGTGGCCTTCGACAAGGAGCTGCGCGATCTTCTGCTGGACGCCGGTGATGCCCGGCGGAGTGTCCCGGTAGGGAACCGGGCGCTCCCATGGGACGGCGATCTGCCAGAACCGTTCGAAGACGCTGACCAGGTACCACACCAGACCGGGGTGCCGGATCTCCAGTGCCGTCTCGCGGTCGGGTTGCGCGGGTACGAACGCGACGGCCCGATCGATGATGAGGAGCCTCTCCGCGGTCTCCTCCATGGTGCGCACTTCCAGGCCGGTGTCCTTGAGGCCGTCCAGATACGCGAGCGTGGCGGGATGGTGCCGGTAGGTGTGGTTGTACAGGGTCTGCTGCGTGACGCCACGTTCGTGTAGCTCCCGGACCCTTTGTGCGGTCGCGCGAATCTTCTCGGCGGTCCGGTTGGGCCGGCCGCTCGCGGGCTGGATCGCGAGGAACTCCTCGGTGGCGTCGTCGAGGGCACGCAGCAGCGCGGCCTCGATCTCGTCCTTCCCCTTCCAGACCGTGAGCAAGGGCGAGGCTGTCTCCCCCTGGGCGAACGTGGTGAGTTGCTCGACGGTACCCGCCAGTGCGGCGGCGAACCGCCGATACTCGGACAACTCGCGTTCCAGCGGGCGGACGAGGTCGGCGACCGCCTCGGACGGCTGTACCGGTACGAGCCAGTGCGGATCGCCGGGGTCGGGGCGCAGGAGACCGGTGTCGACCAGGCAGGGTGCGGAACCCGTGGCCTCGTGGGAGAGTACGCCGGCGCGTAACGCAGAGGTGTAGAGCCTTCTGCCCATGTCGCAGAGGGTGCTTTCAGGGTGGGGGTGCTCCATGCTGCCAGGTCTCCTAGGGCGGGAGTGGCCGGTGAGCGGCTGTGGGGGCTCGGCATCTGACACCGGCCAAAGTGGCTTTGTGACCTCCGCAGAGGCCTGGGCCTGGTCGTGCGCCATTTGTCACGGCTCCTCAAGGATGCCGGAGCGGGCGATCAGGTACCCGAGTTGGGTGCGGCTGGTGCTGCCGAGGAGGGTGGCCAGTCGGGCGGTATGCGCGCGGCAGGTGCGGACGCTGATGCCGAGTCGGCGCGCGATGGCCTCGTCGAGGTGGCCCTCCACGAGCAGACGGGCGATACTGCGCTGGACCCCGCTGACGCCTTCCGGGCTGGATTCGGCGTACGCGGCTTTCTCGATGGGGGTGGCGATCTGCCAGAACTGGTCGAATGCGCCGGCGAGATAGCCGACCAGGCCGGGATGACGGACTTCCAGGGCGACCTGGCGGTCTGGCTGGGCGGGGATGTACGCCACTTTCCGGTCGATGATGATCAACCGCTCGATGACCTCCTCAAGCGTGCGCACCTGCACCCGTTGCGGCCCGACGAACCGCAGGTATGCCCGAGTGAGCGGTGCGTCCCTGGCCACGTGCTGATAGAGCGTGCGCATGCTGACGTCTCGGTCGATGAGGGGGCGTACCCGGCGTAGCGCCTCGCCCAGAGCGCGTGCGCCACGGGCCGCCTCCGGTTGCACCGTCAGCAGTTCTTCGGCGCAGTCGGTCACCGCTCGGTCCAGTGCCGCGTTGATCGTGCCGAGTCCTTCCAGGACGGTTGCCGGGGAGTGGAGTGAGGACTGGACGCTGATGTCGGTGAAACGGCTGAACGCATGGGCGAGTTGCACCGCTTTGCGTTGTCGCTCGCGGATACCTTGTTCGAGTGACTGGAGCAGGCCGGCCATGGCGTGCTGCGCGGGTATGGGGCGCAGCCACTCGCTGTTGTCGTGGTCGGGCTCCAGCAGGGCCAGGTCGATGAGGCACGGGGCGGCGGCCAGGACTTCGCGGGAGATGCCTCCGTCGCGTATGGCAGTGGCGTAGAGTTCCCGGCCGGCCGGGCACGGGTCGGCCGGGTCGTGCGGGTGTCCGTCGCTCGCCATAGGTGATCAGTCCCGGTCGAGGATGTCCGAGCGGGCGATGAGGTAACCGAGTTGGGCCCGGCCGTTGCTGCCGAGGACGGTGGCGAGTTTGGCGATGTGGGCGCGGCAGGTGCGGACGTTCATCCCGAGCCGGTCGGCGATGACCTCGTCCACATGGCCCTCGACGAGGAGCCTGGCGATGCTTCGCTGCACGCCGGTGATCCCGTCCTGCTCCGGGGGTCTGTGGTGCACTTCCTCATCGAGTGGCGTGGCACTCTGCCACAGGTGATCGAAGACGCCCGCGAGATACTCGACCAGGCCGGGGATACGGATCTCCAGGGCGATGTGTCTGTTGTACATCACGGGGCGCTCTCGCTGCGCTGGAATGAACGCCACCTTCCGGTCGATGATGATCAGGCGGTCGACGAGTTCCTCAAGCGTGCGCAACTCCATGTGTTCTTCGCCGATGCGCTCCTGGTACGCGAGGAGCCCGTAGCTGTGCCGGGCCGTGTGCTGGTACAGGCTGCGCACCCGCACGCCCCGCTCCACCAGCGGACGGACCCGGGCTATCGCCGTGCTGAGCACCTCAGGCGTGCGCCCGCCCCCGGGCTGCACCGTGAGCAGTTCCTTCTCACACTCCGCGGTCGCCTGAACGATCGTCGCGTCGATGTTGCTCACGCCGTGCAGCTCAGTCATCGCGCCGGTGGCCGGTGGGCGTTGCTCGCTCATCGCCAGGAACGGAGCGAAGGCGTCTGAAAGCGCGAGGGTCTGCTCCCGGCGCTCAAGGATCTCCCGCTCGATGGGGTGCTCCAGCTGCGCCAGCACGGTCGAGGGAGGGACGGGGCGCAACCACTGGGAATCATCCAGGTCGGGGTGGAGAAGCGCCAGGTCGATCAGGCACGGTACGTCATCGACCTCTGCCCGGGAGACGCGACCTGCCCGCAGGGCCCTGGCGTACAGCTCTGCGCCTGCCTCACACAGGTCTGCGTATCCATGCGGATGCCCTGGTTGGTCATTTTTTATAACCATTTATCCGTCCCACAGGAAGATGTGATTCAGGAACATGATGCAGTGCAGAGGTGGTGTCTGACCTGTTGGTAGGGCACCTTCTTCAGAGGGAAGCAGAGAGCGAGGCCGGGGTTCCCTATGAGAAGGAAGCTGATTTCGTGGGCTGTTGCCTTGGTTGCCGCGATTGCGGTGGGCGCTGCGGCCGGCCATCAGCAGGGTGTCGAAGACACTCACTGGGACGGCACAACCGATGAGGCTGCAACGGTCTATGTCCAACAAGACCCCGTCTGGACGTAGATGACTCAGACATAGGTGAAGGGATGAACACAGACGACCGCCGAAAGATGGAGAACCAGTGGCTCTCCATCGATCTCGCTACGGCGGTTCCCCAACCCGGGGACAGGATGACGGTGGCCCTGCTGGGCGAACCGATCACCATCCTTCGTGACCGGGGTGGGAGCGTCCGGGCCTTCCGCCGGAGGTCAGGGCGGTATGTACGCTGCGTGGTGCGCTGCGGCGTGATCTTCGTCAATCTTGGCGAAGAGGATCACGTCCCCGTAGCGGCCGAGGGCGTACCGGATAGCGAGAGCATCACCCCCCACTGTGCCTGACCGGGCGGTATCCCCCGTGTCCAGATCGCCCGAGGGCACACCAGCGGTGCCATCGCGGACGCAACCCCGCGATGGCACCGCTTTTGCGTGTCCGGACGCGCATGCTAGGGGTCGGTGACCGGCGCCCGGTGGCCTTGCCGGCGCCCGGTGGAGGTTGAGTGGAGTAGACTCAACTTAGCTTACGTCGCCTCAGGCACGCCGAGCGTGGGCCGAGGCGCCGAGGCGCATCCGATACCGGCACCCCGGCAAGGAGGGGCACACAGCAGTGGACGCGGAGCTGACCAACAAGAGCCAGGAAGCGATCGCCGGCGCCAACAGCCGCGCGGTGTCCGGCGGCCACCCGGACATCACCCCCGTGCACCTGCTGCTCGCGCTGCTGGAAGTGGAGGACAACGAGAACCTCCAGGATCTGCTCGCCGCCGTCGACGCCGACCAGGCCGCCGTGCGGTCCGGGGCGGAGGCGCTGCTCGGCGGGCTGCCCAGCGTGCAGGGGGCCACCGTGTCGCCGCCGCAGGCCGACCGGGAGCTGCTGGCCGTCGTCGCCGACGCCGCCGCGCGGGCGAAGAAGCTGGACGACCAGTACGTGTCGACCGAGCACCTGCTCATCGGGGTGGCCGCCGAGGGCGGGCCGGCCAAGGAGCTGCTGAAGAAGCAGGGGGTGACCGCCAAGGGGCTTGTGCAGGCGTTCGAGAAGATCCGCGGGGACAGGCGGGTGACCACCAAGAACCCCGAGAGCACCTACCAGGCGCTCGGGAAGTTCGGCACCGACCTCACCGCCGCCGCGCGCGACGGCAAGCTGGACCCCGTCATCGGGCGGGACCAGGAGATCCGGCGCGTCGTGCAGGTCCTCTCCCGGCGTACGAAGAACAACCCCGTGCTCATCGGCGAACCCGGCGTCGGCAAGACCGCCGTCGTGGAGGGGCTCGCGCAGCGGATCGTGAAGGGCGACGTACCGGAGAGCCTGAAGAACAAGCGGCTCGTCGCGCTCGACCTGGGCGCCATGGTGGCCGGGGCGAAGTACCGGGGCGAGTTCGAGGAGCGGCTGAAGACCGTGCTCGCCGAGATCCGGGAGAGCGAAGGCCAGGTCATCACGTTCATCGACGAGCTGCACACCGTCGTCGGCGCCGGCGCGGGCGGGGAGTCCGCGATGGACGCCGGCAACATGCTCAAGCCCATGCTCGCCCGCGGCGAGCTGCGCATGGTGGGCGCCACCACCCTCGACGAGTACCGCGAGCGGATCGAGAAGGACGCCGCCCTGGAGCGCCGCTTCCAGCAGGTGCTGGTGGCCGAGCCCACCGTCGAGGACACCATCGCCATCCTCCGCGGCCTCAAGGGGCGCTACGAGGCGCACCACAAGGTCGTCATCGCCGACTCCGCGCTCGTCGGCGCCGCCACCCTCTCCGACCGGTACATCACCTCGCGCTTCCTCCCCGACAAGGCCATCGACCTCGTCGACGAGGCCGCCTCCCGGCTCCGTATGGAGATCGACTCTTCTCCTACTGAGATCGACGAACTGCAGCGTGCGGTCGACCGCCTCCGCATGGAGGAGCTGGCGCTGAAGAACGAGTCCGACATCGCCTCCCGCGAGCGGCTGGAGCGGCTGCAGCGCGACCTCGCGGACAAGGAGGAGGAACTGCGCGGCCTCACCGCCCGCTGGGAGAAGGAGAAGCAGGGGCTCAACCGGGTCGGCGAGCTGAAGGAGCGGCTGGACGAGCTGCGCGGCACCGCCGAGCGCGCGCAGCGCGACGGCGACTTCGACACCGCCTCCAAGCTCCTCTACGGCGAACTGCCCGCCCTGGAGCGCGAGCTGGAGGAGGCGTCCGCCGTCGAGGAGGAGGTCAAGCGGGACACGATGGTCAAGGAGGAGGTCGGCTCCGACGACATCGCCGACGTCATCTCCTCCTGGACCGGCATCCCCGCCGGCCGGCTGCTGGAGGGCGAGACGCAGAAGCTGCTGCGGATGGAGGAGGAGCTGGGCCGGCGCCTCGTCGGCCAGGACGAGGCGGTACGGGCCGTCTCCGACGCCGTACGCCGCACCCGCGCCGGCATCGCCGACCCCAACCGGCCGACGGGCTCGTTCCTCTTCCTCGGCCCCACGGGCGTCGGCAAGACCGAGCTGGCCAAGGCGCTGGCGGACTTCCTCTTCGACGACGAGCGGGCCATGGTCCGCATCGACATGAGCGAGTACGGCGAGAAGCACGCCGTCTCCCGCCTGGTCGGCGCGCCGCCGGGCTACGTCGGGTACGAGGAGGGCGGCCAGCTCACCGAGGCCGTCCGGCGGCGCCCGTACTCGGTGATCCTGCTGGACGAGATGGAGAAGGCGCACAGCGAGGTCTTCGACATCCTGCTGCAGGTGCTCGACGACGGCCGGCTGACGGACGGCCAGGGCCGCACCGTCGACTTCCGCAACACCATCCTCATCCTCACCTCCAACCTCGGCTCCACCTTCCTCGTCGACCCGATGATCAAGGACGAGCAGAAGCGGGAGGGGGTGCTGGAGACGGTGCGGAAGGTCTTCCGGCCCGAGTTCCTCAACCGGCTCGACGACCTCGTCGTCTTCAACGCCCTCGGCGGCGACCAGCTCCGGCGCATCGCCGGTCTCCAGGTCGCCCATCTGCAGGAGCGGCTCGCCGAGCGCCGGCTCACGCTGCAGGTCAGCGACGCGGCGCTGGACTGGCTCGCGCGCCTCGGCGTACCGGAGGACGAGGCGGAGCCCGACCTCAGCTACGGGGCGCGGCCGCTGCGGCGGCTGGTGCAGACGGCGATCGGCGACCAGCTGGCGAGGGAGATCCTGGCGGGCGAGGTGCGGGACGGGGACACGGTGCGGGTGGACGTCTTCGCCGACCACCTGCTCGTCGGCCCCGCGCTGTAGGCGGGCGGGCGGCGGCGCGGCGGTCGGGGCCGGGGGCTGGGCGGTTGCCGCTACGGCGGCGGGGGGTGTTCCGCCGTCGTAGCGGGTTGTCCACAGGGTGTCGTTGCCGGGTTGCGGGCACGGCCCCCCGGTGGGGGAGGATGGGCGGGAACCGTTCGAAGGGAACCCCACGTGAGCATCGACCCGTCCTCGATTCCGAATTTCGGGGGCAAGCAGCCCGAATCCCGCGGCAGCGGTGGCCCGCAGGGGCCCATCGTGCCGGACCAGGACCTGGTCAAGCAGCTCCTGGACCAGATGGAGCTGAAGTACGTCGTCGACGAGGAGGGGGACCTCGCGGCGCCGTGGGAGCAGTTCCGCACGTACTTCATGTTCCGCGGCGAGGCAGAGCAGCAGCTCTACTCCGTCCGGACCTTCTACGACCGGCAGCACGAGCTGGACGCCAAGCCGCAGCTGCTGGAGGCCATCGACGACTGGAACCGCCGCACGCTGTGGCCGAAGGTCTACACGCACACGCACGACGACGGCTCCGTCCGGCTGATCGGCGAGGCGCAGATGCTGATCGGCACGGGCGTGGCGCTGGAGCACTTCGTGTCGAGCACCGTCAGCTGGGTGCGGGCTTCGATCGAGTTCGACAAGTGGCTCGTGGAGACGCTCGGGCTGCAGCAGGAGGTGGACCTCGAAAAGCCGGATGACGCCGGTGGCGACGCGGGCGGCGCGGACGACGACGGCGACGGGCCGAAGCCGGCCTGACGGCAGGACGGCGCGCGCCGCGGTCGGCCGGGGCGCCGGTCGGCGTCGGGGCGGCCGGTCGGCGGACGGCCGGGGCGCGGGCGTCCGGGCGCGGGGCCGGTCGGGTCCGCGTCGGTGGGCCGGTCACGCGTCCGTCAGCGCCGCGCACAGCGCCTTGTACGCCTCCGTGCCCGGTGTGACCGGCGCGTAGTGGCCGGTGCCGGGCAGCTCCCGCAGCTGCGCCCCCACGGCGCGGGCGTAGCGGCGGGACAGCTCCGCCGGTACGTCGGCGTCGGCCTCGCCGTGGACCAGCACCACCGGCGCGGTGGGGGCCGGCATCCGCATCGGGTCGGTCTCGTCGAGCCGCTCGGCCACCCGGTCGGCGCCGCCGAGGAGTCCGGCGACGGCGCCGTCGCTCAGGTCCAGCTCGTGGGCCCGGGCCAGGTCCGCGACGGCGGCGACGCCGACGACGCGGGAGACGGCGGTGGGGCACCGCGAGGCGGCCCAGAGCGCGAGGTGGCCGCCCGCGGAGTGCCCGGCGAGCACCACGGGCCCGGCGCCGGGCAGCGCGGCGAGGGCCGGCGGCAGGTCGTCGAACGTCGCGGGGAACCCGCCTCCGCCGTCGCCCGCCGCGGCTCCGCCGTCTGCACCCGTCCCGCCCCGCGGGCCGGCGGTGCTGCCCCGGCCGCCCTCCGCGGCGCCGCCCGCGCCCGGCCCGCCCGCCGCGGGCGCCCCCGCACCCACCCGGCGGTACTCGACCAGCGCCACGCACCGCTCCAGGTCCGCCGCCAGCGCCGCCGCCAGCGGCGTCAGATAGGTCCGGTCGTAGCGCTCCCGCCAGAAGCCGCCGTGCAGCAGCGCGACGACCGGCCGCGCCGTCTCGTCCCCGTACAGGTCGACGACCTGCGAGGGATGGTCCCCGTACGCGAAGGTGCGCGCGGGCGCCACCCGCGGCAGGGCGAACAGCGCCCGCGCCTCGTCGTCCACCTCGTCAACGGCCGTCATGTGTACCTCCGGGCAAGTCTGCGGGGCATGGAGCTGCGGTGCGCCGTCAGGGGGATCGTAATGCTCCGGCGCACGGTCGGCGGGGAGCCACCGCCTGCTGTCGAGGCTCGGTGAGGGCGGCATGGGCCGACCCTCGGGGAGTGGCTGTTCCTCGGCCCCGGCGCCGCCGCCCCGGCGACCTGAGGCGTCCCCGAAGCCGCCCGGGCCTGGCCGGTTGCCCGAGGGCGAGGGTGAAGTTCCGGGTACGGGTGGACGCGGGGGCGGCGGCCCTTGGCCATGCCCTACGACGCCGGGGACTTGCGGGCCGACGTCACCTGGCAGGAATAGACCAGCCTGTCGTTGGTGGTGTACGAGGTCTCCGCCTGGACGGTGCGGTCGCCGCCGGCGTTGACCGTCACGTTGTCGAGGCGGGAGTCGATAGTTTTGCTGGCCACCGTGGAGTTGGGGTAGCGGCCGACCTTGAACACCACCGTGAAGGTGTAGCGGAAGGCGTAGTCGTTGGAGGCGTTCTGGATGGCGACGTCGTAGGACATCCGGCCTGTGCTCCGTTCGTAGCGGCAGTTCTGGCCGATGACCTCGCTGGTGGCGTCCGAGTTGTACGTCGGCCGCCCCGTCGGGCTGCTTTCGCTGCCGCTGGTGCCGCCGGAGGTCAGTCCTGAGGACCCGCTCGACCCGCCGGACAACGTACCGGACGAGGTACCCGCCGACGTACCCGGGGCGTCGGGCAGTCCGGTGGGCCGCAGCGACGGGTCGAGTGAAGGCATGGTCGGCGGCGCGGGTGCGTCGCCGGTCCCGCCGAAAGCCTTGTCCCTCGGATCGTCCGTGCAGGCGGAGAGCGTGGCGATGGCGGTGAGAGCAAGGGCGGCGGCGCCGACGGCGCGACGAATACGCATGTGCTGATCCCCCGAGTATGGAATTCCAGATTCCAGATTCGAGACGGTATCCGACCGTCAAGAGAGTTCGGACAGTTGAAGGCTGAGGAGCCGAAGGCAGGTTATCCGATTGCCCTCGGGAATCTGTCGGAATCCCCGCCTGTAGCACGCCCGTTGCGTTCCCGTCTCCCGCCCGTCGCCCGCCACGGCAGGGAGCGGTGCCGCGCGAAGAACCGGGCTCCACAGCGGCCGGTCCCTTGGTACTTTGGCGCTCACGCAGGTGTACGTATCGAGCACTTCAGCATCGGGGGATCCATGAGCCAGCCCTGGCAGCCGTACCCGCCCCAGCACAACCCGTACGGCCAGCCCGCACCGCCGCAGCCGGGATACGGCTATCCGGCCCCGCCTCAGCCCCAGGGCCCCTACCCGCCCCAGCAGCCCTACCCGCCCCAGCAGCCCATGCAGCCCATGCAGCCCGGCTACCCTTACGGACCGGGCTTCCCGCCCCCCGGCGGAGCCAGCCCCGGCAAGGCGTTCTTCCTCGCACTGCTCGTCTCCGGCGGCCTCTGCCTGGCCTACGCGGGCATGCTGCTCGCCAGCTACGAGGATCTCTCCCGCGTGGGCCTGCAGATCACCTATCTGCTCCTGGCCCTGGCGCTCGCGGCGGGCGTGGGTGCGGTGGCGGGCCGCACCGGCGGCCGCAGCGCCGGTCCGCACGTACTGGCCGCCATCCTGGCCGCCTTGGGCGCGTTCTTCAGCGTCACCCACGGCTACGTGGCCGTCCTGCTCGACGGCGGCGGCACCGACCTGCTCGAATCCATGCTGGAGCACGAGCCCATGGCCCCGGCCGAGTTCTGGTGGAAGCGCCTCAACGGCGGCGTCGCCCTCGCGGGCCTGGCCCTGGCGGCGGGGGGCGCGTTCGGCATGGCCAACATCATCGGCAAGAAGCGCCCGTTCTAGGATGCCGCTTGGGTGCGCACGTGGACGCACTCCGGACGGGCGGCCGTCAGGGAAGCAGGAAACCCCGGCCCGCGAGGGTGAGGAAGCTCCCTCCTTCAGGAGGGGAGGACGTCATCCAGCACCTCTCCCAGCACCTCGGCAGCGCGGTACACGTCCGAGAACGAGGTATACAGCGGCGTCACGCCGAACCGGAGCACATCCGGCGTCCGGAAGTCGCCGACCACGCCGCGCGCGATCAGCTCGCCCATCACCGCCTCCGCGTCCGCGCACCGCAGCGCGACCTGGCTGCCGCGCTCCGCGTGCGGCAGCGGGGTCAGCGGCGTGAGCGCCGCCCCGCCCGGCAGGGCGGCGACGCACTCCAGGAAGAAGTCCGACAGCGCCAGGCTCTTCTCCCGCACGGCCCCGATCGTCACGCCGTCCCACACCTCCAGCGCCGCCTCCAGCGCCAGCATGGACAGGATGTCCGGGGTGCCGACGCGCCCGCGCACCGCGCCGTCCGCCGGGCGGTAGTCGGCGGACATGGCGAAGGGGTCGGCGTGCGAGTTCCAGCCGGGCAGCGGGGAGTCGAAGCGGGGCTGCAGGTCGCGGCGCACGTAGAGGTAGGCGGGCGAGCCCGGCCCGCCGTTGAGGAACTTGTACGTGCACCCCACCGCCAGGTCCACGCCGTGCTCGTCGAGCCCGACGGGCAGGGCGCCGGCGCTGTGGCACAGGTCCCAGACCGCGAGGGCGCCCACCGCGTGCAGGGCGGCGGTGGTGCCGGGCAGGTCGTGGCGCCGGCCCGTGCGGTAGTCGACGTGGTTGACCAGCGCGGCGGCCGTCCGCGGGCCCGCGGTGGCGGCGATCTCGTGCGGCTCGACGGCGCGCAGCGCGCAGCCGGTCAGCCGGGCGGCGGACTCGGCGACGTAGCCGTCGGTGGGGAACGTCGTCGCGTCGACGAGCACCTCGTCCCGGGCCGCCCCGGCGCCGGACTGCGCGATGCGCACCGCGGCGACGACGGCCTTGAGGACGTTGACGCTGGTGGAGTCGCCGACGACGACCTGGCCCGCGGCGGCGCCCAGCAGCGGCGCGATCCGGTCGCCGATCCGCTCCGGCGCCGTCCACCAGCCGGACTCCGTCCAGGAGCGGATCCGCAGCCGCCCCCACTCGTGCGCCACGACGTCCGCGACCCGGCCGGGCACGGCGGCGGGCAGGGCGCCGAGGGAGTTGCCGTCGAGGTAGACGACCGGGGGCTCGCCGGGCGCCGGCCCTGCCGGCCCCGCGTCGTCGAGGACGAACTCCGCCCGCTTCGCCCGCAGCGGGTCCGCCAGGTCCAGCTCCGCGGCCCGCCGCGCCAGCCCCGCGAACCCGGCCGCCGCACCGCCGCCGGCACCGCCAGCGCTGCGGTCGCCGTCAGCCCCGTCCCGTACGCCCGGCCGCGCCACCCCGGGCCCGTACGCCTCAGACATGGCTCCGCGCCGTCCACAGCTCGGGGAACACCTGCTTCGCCGCACGCTTCTCCAGCCACGCCACCCCCGCCGAGCCGCCGGTGCCGACCTTCCCGCCCATCGCGCGGCGGGTGGCCACCAGGTGGTCGTTGCGCCAGCGCCACACCAGCTCGGCGATGTCCGTCAGCACCTCGCCGAGCTTGATCAGGCCGGAGTCCTGCGGCCCCGCGTAGACGGCCGCCCACGCGGCCTCCACCTCGGGGTGCGGCTCGTACCGGCGCGTCGGGTCGCGGTCCAGGACGGCGGCGGACAGCGGGTGCCCGTGGGCGTCCAGGTAGCGCAGGACCTCGTCGTAGAGGCTGGGCTCGGCGAGCTGCTTCTCCAGCTCGTCGTGCACCCGGGGGGCGCCGCGGTGCGGGACGAGCATCGACGCGGACTTCTCACCGAGCAGGAACTCCATCCGCCGGTACATCGCCGACTGGAAGCCGGAGCCCTCGCCGAGCGCGGCGCGGTAGGAGTTGAACTGCCGGGGGGTGAGCCGCGCGAGCGGCTCCCAGGAGGCGTTCAGCGAGCGCAGCTCGTGCGTGCTGCGCCGCAGCGCCGCGAGCGCGACCGGCAGGTCGTCGCCGCGCAGCGCCTCGGCCGCGGTCTCCCACTCGTGTACGACGACGGTGAACCACAGCTCCATGACCTGCGTGGTCACCAGGAAGACCAGCTCGCCGGGATCGTCCGAGAGGGGGTGCTGCAGATGGGTGAGGACGTCCGCCTGGACGTAGTCCTCGTACGGAGTGGTGCCCCGGAAGTCGAGGTTCGGGGGCTGGTGCCCGTCGGGGTGGTGCCCTTCGGTCTCCGCGGGCAGGGGGTCGTGAGCACGGCTTTCCATGAGCTGTCTCCCACACAAGAGCCACCGGGTAGCGGTCCGCCCCTTCCTGCCGGCAACAGGGCCCCGGTCCCCTCGGGTACGGCGGCACATCCGGTGCGCCGTACCCACTTGGCATCATCCGCGGCGCGGCGGCGCGAGGCAAGAGCGGCCGGTCCGGCCGCGCCGCGGCAGTGCTTCAGGAGCCGCGCCGGCCCGTCAGGAGAGGGTTTCGGCGGCGGTGGGGGAGCTGTCGCGCAGGAACGTGCTGCAGCGCTCGTACTCCTCGGTCTCGCCGATGGCCTGCGCGGCGCGGGCGAGCGCGGCGAGGGCGCGCAGGAAGCCGCGGTTCGGCTCGTGCTCCCACGGCACCGGGCCCTGGCCCTTCCAGCCGTTGCGGCGCAGCGCGTCCAGGCCGCGGTGGTATCCGGTGCGCGCGTACGCGTACGACTCGACGGCGCGGCCGGCCTCGAAGGCGTCGTCCGCGAGCTGCGCCCAGGCCAGCGAGGACGCCGGGTACTTCGCCGCCACCTCGGACGGGGCGGCGCCGCTCGCGAGCAGGTCGCGCGGTCCCGGGTCCTCGGGCAGGTGGGTGGGGGGTGGTCCGCCGAGGAGGTTCTCGTGAATCGCCATGCGTTCCAGCCTGCCACGGCCGCGGGCGGCGGTGGCCGCCGCGTGCGGTCACGGCGGCAGCTCTCAGCGAAACCTCACACGGCGCTCACCTCACGGACACCCTCCGGCCGCGCCTCCCGGGCCCCGCGGCCCGCGGCCGCCCCGGCCCGCGGTCTCCCGGGCCCGCGGTCTCCCGGGCCCGCCGCGGCCCGCGGCTCCGGCCGGAGCGGTGTCCGCGGGGGCGTCACTTCAGCTTGGTGCCCGTCGAGCGCAGGTGCTCGCACGCGGTCCGCACCCGCTCGGCCATCGACGCCTCGGCGAGCTTGCCCCAGGCCCGCGGGTCGTACGCCTTCTTGTTGCCGACCTCGCCGTCGACCTTCAGCACGCCGTCGTAGTTCTGGAACATGTGCGCCGCGACGGGGCGGGTGAACGCGTACTGCGTGTCCGTGTCGATGTTCATCTTGACCACGCCGTTGTCCAGGGCGGTGGCGATCTCCTCCGCGGTGGAGCCGGAGCCGCCGTGGAAGACGAAGTCGAACGGGGTCTGCTTCCCGTGCTTCGCGCCGACGCCCTCCTGCAGGTCCTTCAGCAGCTCGGGGCGGAGCACGACGTTCCCCGGCTTGTAGACCCCGTGGACGTTGCCGAAGGAGGCGGCCAGCAGGTACCGGCCCTGCTCGCCCAGGCCCAGCGCCTCGGCCGTGCGCAGCGCGTCGTCGACGGTGGTGTACAGCTCGTCGTTGATCTCGTGGGTGACGCCGTCCTCCTCGCCGCCGGTCGGGGTGATCTCGACCTCCAGGATGATCTTCGCGGCGGCGGCGCGGGGCAGCAGCTCCTGCGCGATCGCCAGGTTGTCCGGGAGGGTCTCGGCGGAGCCGTCCCACATGTGCGACTGGAACAGCGGGTTCTCCCCGCGCGCGACGCGCTCCTCGGAGATGGCGAGCAGCGGGCGCACGTACCCGTCGAGCTTGTCCTTGGGGCAGTGGTCGGTGTGCAGGGCGACGTTGACCGGGTACTTCTTGGCGACGATCGCCGCGTACTCGGCGAGGGCGACCGCGCCCGTCACCATGTCCTTGCTGTACTGCCCGCCCAGGAACTCGGCGCCGCCGGTGGAGACCTGGACGATCCCGTCGCTCTCGGCCTCGGCGAAGCCGCGCAGCGCGGCGTGCAGGGTCTGCGACGAGGTGACGTTGATGGCCGGGTAGGCGAACTTGCCTGCCTTCGCCCGGTCCAGCATCTCGTTGTAGACCTCGGGGGTTGCGATGGGCATCTGTCCGCTCCTTGGAGACGTGCGGGTGTCTGCATTGTCTGCACGCGATTGTCTGCATGCGTGTACGAGTGCGGCCGGCTCCGTTGCCGTGGCGCCCCTGGAGTGCCCCCCATCTTCCCAGATGCGGGTCTTCGCTTCCCCGACCTGTGGACAACGCCCGCCGCGACCGGCAGGACCTTGCCGTACGCGTCAGCCCAGGCCCAGGTCGGCGAGCCCGTACGCGTACAGATACGGCACGCCCGCGGTCTCGCGCACCCGCTCCGCCGCGCCGGTGTCGCGGTCGACGATCGTCGCGACGGCCACCACCTCCGCGCCGGCCTCGCGCACGGCCGCCACGGCGGTCAGCGCGGAGCCGCCCGTCGTCGAGGTGTCCTCGACGACCAGCACCCGGCGGCCCGCGATGTCCGGGCCCTCGATGCGGCGTTGCATGCCGTGGGTCTTGCTCGCCTTGCGTACGACGAACGCGTCGAGCGGGCGGGCGCGGTCGCCGGCGGCGGCGGAGGCGTGCAGCATGGCGTCGGCGATGGGGTCGGCGCCGAGGGTGAGGCCGCCGACCGCGTCGTACGCGAAGTCGGCGGCGAGGCCGAGCATGACCCGGCCGACGAGCGGCGCGGCGCTGCCGTCGAGGGTGATCCGGCGCAGGTCGAGGTAGTAGTCGGCCTCCATGCCGGAGGAGAGGGTCACCCTGCCGTGCACCACGGCCTTGTCCTTGATCTGCCCCAGCAGGTCGGCACGCGCGTCGCTCATGGCGCCGAGCCTAACCGAGCCTGCGCCACGCCCAGGTGGTCGATACCTCCAGCGGCTCGATGGGGGTGACGAGGCGGGGGTGGGTGTTGAGCCCGTTGGGCGGGCCGGACTGCGGCTCGACGCAGACGGCCGGGGGCTGCTCGTCGTAGACGACGACCCACTCCGCGCGGCTGCTGACGGTCAGCTCCAGCGCACCCGGCCAGGTCAGCGTCACCTCGACGCCGTCGGGCATGCCGAAGCAGTCGTCCCACGGGCCGGGCCGCGGGTCGATGCGCTTGCCGGTGGGGAGGTGGTCCGCGCCGCGCTCTTCCTGCCAGGCGGCGGTGAAGTCGACGCGCACGCCGGTGTCGTCGGCTGTACCCGGCCCGTCGAGGTGGCGTACGAACCACGGGTGCCAGCCGACCTGCGCGGGGAAGGAGTCCCCGGCGGTCTCCACGGCGAGCGTGAGCGTCACCCGGTCCGGCTCCAGCTCGGCCAGTTGCGTCACCCGCCCCGGGTACGGCCAGGGGTCGGCGAGGTCGTACGAGAACGCCGCGGCGGCGTCGTCCGCGCGCAGGGTGCGCCAGGCGGTGTTGCGGCCGGTGCCGTGGATGGCGTGCGGCGGGGCGTCGGCGGGGAGCCGGTGCTTGACGCCGCCGTTGCGGAACTCGCCGAGTTCCAGACGGCCGCAGAACGGGACCATGGGGAAGCAGCCGTAGTGGTCGCCGGCCCGGAGCAGCTCGGTGCCGGCGACGCGGAGGCTCGCGATCCGGCAGCCGTTGCGGGGGTCCATCGTCAGTTCGGCGTCGCCGGCGGTAAGACGTGTGGGCACGCCCCGAGCCTAGCCGACCTGCGGGCCCGTGCCGCGGGGCGCGGGTCGCCTGGCGGCGGGCGTGCGGTGGAGCGGGGCGGGTGGCGGTCGGTATCCGTTCCGCGGGCTGCGGTGCCGCGCGGCGGGTGACGTCTGCGCACTCGCGCTGCGGGGCGCTGCGCGCCGAGCGGCCTCGCCGGGCCCGGAGCGGAGCCCCCCGGATCCGTACGCCGTCACCGCCGCCCCGCCGGACACCGGCGGGGCGCAAACCCGCCGTCCCGCGGCGGCGCCGGTCAGCGGCGGCGGCGCAGGGCGCGGCCGACGATGACCGCCGTGGCCACCGCCAGCGCCGCGGCCGGCGCCATCCAGCGCAGCCCGGCCGTGGGCACCGGCGCGTCCGCGGCCGGGGTCGGGGCGTACCGGCCGCGCGGCGGGGCGTGGTCGACCTCCTCCGCGCTGCGCCCGATCATCGTGCGCCGGGCGTGCGCGGCCTCCGGCTCCTCCAGCAGGTCGTCGACCTGCTCGTCCGCCGCCGCCTCCGCCTCTGCCTCCTCCTCCGCGTCCGCAAGGTCGTCGAGGACCTCGTCGGCGAGCGGGTCGAGCGACGGCGGCGGCACCTCGGCGTCGAAGACCTTGCCGGTGCCGGCCGGGGTCTCGCCGGACTGCTCGGGGGCCGGGATGCCGGGGATGGCGCGCTCGTTGTCGTCGCCGAGGCCGACGTCGGGACCGGGCGGCTCGGCCACGGCGTCCTCGGCCACGGCGTCCTCGGCCGCGGCGGGGGCTCCCGCGGCGGGGCCCTCCGTGTCGGCGGCGTCCGCCGCGTCGGGCGTCCCCCGGCCCCGGGCGCCGTTCTGCGCCGCCGTCCCGCCCGGCCCGGCGGGCTCGCCGATCTCCACCGGGCCCTTCGCCGGGCGCTCCGCCGCCTCCGCCGGCGGCTCGGCCTCCAGATCCGCCGCCAGGCTCTCCGCGAACCGCTCCAGCAGCCGTGCGCCCGCCGCGCCCGCCTGCGCCGGCTCGACGGCGGCGAGCCGCCCCGTGCTCGCCACGGTGCCCGCGCACACCAGCGCCGTCGTGCCCGGCTCGGCCGCGTCCCGCGGCGTGAGGGTCAGCGACGCCGTCACCGACCCGCTGCCGCGCGACTCCTCGCCCTCGGCCTCGACGGCGACGGAGTCGCCCCGCGGGGTGAGCCGCAGCGTGCCGCGGTACGTGATGCTGGAGCCGGCGACGCGGAGCCGGAGCCGGCCGCGCAGCGTGCCCGGCTCCACCGCCGCCCCCTCCGCACCCGCGTCGAGCGTCACGCCGGGGACGTTGCGGGCGAGCCGCGCGGCGTCGGACAGGGCGCGGCGAACGGTTTCTGCGGGCTTCGGTACGTACACCTCTCGCTCCATGGACCGGAGCCTACCCACGGGGAACCTGCGCGGCACAGGGTTCTGCGGCGGGTGGCGGAACGGGTCACTCAACCGCCCCCGAAACCCGCCGCACCGGCCTCCACCAGCGCAAAGTCCACGCCTGCGGCGCGGGCGCCGCGCCCGCGCGCCGTTCTCACCCCGGATACCGCGGGTGCAGCAGCGTCGACGGTGCCCGGTCCGCCGCCTCCGGGGGCACCGTCAGCGGCGCGGCGCCCGGAGGCAGCGAGGGGGCGAGGGGGCGGCGGGCGGCGAGTACGAAGCCCCAGCGGCCGTCGCCGTCGCCCGCCTCGTACGCGGAGGGGGTCAGCCCCGCCGCGCGTACCGTGGCCGCCACCGTCCACAGGCTGTCCGCCGCGCCCCCGGGCCCCGCCCCCGGACCGCCCGTCCCGGACCCGGCGTCTGAATCGCCCTCCGGACCGCCCTCCGGCCCGCCGGCCGACCACGACGCCGCGTGCACCGCCAGCCGCCCACCGTCCGCCAGGGCACGGCCCGCCAGTCCGTAGAACTCCAGCGAGTACAGCTTCGTGCTCTGCGTGTTCTGCGGCCGCGGCAGATCCGAGACGACGACGTCGTACCGCCCGGCCGGCGCCGACCGCCGCAGCCAGTCGAACGCCTCCGCGTGCACCACCCGCAGCCGCGGGTCGCCGTACGCGTGCTTGTTGAGCCTGGTCAGCCGCGGGTCTTCGGCGGCCAGCCGGCTCAGCTCCGGGTCCAGCTCGACGACCGTCACCTCCGCGACGTCCGCGTGCCGCAGCGCCTCGCGCGCGGCGAGGCCGTCGCCGCCGCCGAGGACGAGGACCCGCCGCCGGGAGCCGGGCCCGGCCAGCGCCGGCTGTGCCAGCGCCTCGTGGTAGCGGCGCTCGTCCGCGGAGTCGACGCGCAGCTGCCCGTCGAGGTACAGCGCCACGGACCCGTCCTCGCCCGCGGTGAGGACGATGTCCTGGACGTCGGTCCGCTCCGCGACGCGCACCCCCGAGCCGTAGACCGCGTGTCTGGCCGCGTGTTCGAAGGGGGCGGACAGGAGCGCGGCCAGCGCGAGGAGCGCCAGGACGGTCGCGTTCGCCGCGAAGAGCGCCCAGCGTGCGCGCCGGCTCAGGTCGCGCCGGAAGAGGAAGAGCACGAGCGCGCACCCCGCGGTGGCGTTGACCGCCCCCGTGACGAGGGAGCTGGAGAGCTGGCCGAGCCACGGCAGCAGGACGAACGGGAAGGCCAGCCCGCCGGCCAGCGCGCCCACGTAGTCGGCGGCGAAGAGGTCGGCCACCGCGCCGCCCGGGTCCTGCCGCCGGACGCGCTGGATCAGCGTCATCAGCAGGGGCACCTCGGCGCCGATGAGCACGCCGATCGCCAGCGCGTACGCCACGAGCATGAACCGCGGCTGGCCGAACCACGCGAAGCAGGCGTGCAGCGCCATCGCCGAGAGTCCGCCGAGCAGCGCGAGCACCGCCTCGACGGCGCCGAAGGCGGTGGCGGCGCGTATGCGCAGCCGCTTGGCCAGCAGCGATCCGACGCCCATGGCGAAGACCATGACGGACAGCACCACCGACGCCTGGGTGACCGAGTCACCGATGAGGTACGACCCGAGGGCGACCAGCTCCAACTCGTACACCAGCCCGCAGGCGGCGCAGACGAAGACCGTGGCGAGCACGAGGAACCGCCCGGTGGCGGGCCGCACGGGGAGGGCGGGCGGCGGCGCGCCCGGCAGCGCGGGGGCGCGCCCGGGGGAGCGCGTCATCTGCTCGTACGGTTCGATCACGGAGGAACGATACTTTTACCCTGGTGCCGCCCTTTGTCACCCACACGTGTGCAATATGCCCTAGACATAGGCGAATTGGCCGCTGCCCGCGGCGCCCGCTAGACCGGCTCCGCGACCCGCGCGCCCATCGTCGTCCGGGTCGCGACCAGGCGTCCTTCCTGCGGATACGAGTGCCACGTGCGCCACCCGACGACGTCGTCCTGGCGGTGCACCAGCAGCGCGGTGAACGCGTGCGGGCTGCCGGGGAACGTGCCGGCGAGCCCGCGCGGGTGGTCGGCGACCAGCGCCAGCAACTCCTGCGCGCGGGACTCGAAGGCGCCGCGGGCCAGCGTCTCGACCCGGGCGGCGAACTCGTACTCCCAGCCGGCGACCTGCTTGGCCACGCCGAGGGGGAGCGGGGTGGTGCTGCCGGGCAGGCAGGCGACGGTCTCGGAGCAGGCCGAGTCCCCGTCCCTGAGCAGCACTTGGTGCGAGGCCCCGAGCAGCCGCAGCTGCACCTCGGCGGAGCCGAGGCGCAGGTCGAGCACCGCGAGGGCCGGCATGGGGTCCATCCCGAGCCGCCATGCGAGGTCCTGGGCCCGGGTGTCCGTGTACGAGGTCTTGAGAGTGGTGAGCATGGATCGGCTCCGCAGACAGGGTGGAGAGACATCGGGCCGCCCGCCTCCTGGCGGGACCACGGGTGCGGGCGCAGGCCGAGAAGTACGCGGGCAGAACCGGTAACCGGGGGATGCGCCCGGGAAATAACGGAATCATGAAGTGCGGCCCGCCGACAGTGTTTTTACCCTTCTTCACCGGGTTTCCGTCGCGCGGGCGCGAGACTGGTCAGTTGTTCTTTTTTTTCCGGCGTTCCGGCGTTCCGGCGTTCCGGCGTTCCGGTGCTATGCCGTTCCGGCGGCCGGAACGTACTCCGGCGCCTAGAAGCCGCCGCCGCCTCCGCCTCCGCCTCCGTCACCGCCGCCACCCCCGCTGTCGCCCCCGCCGCCGACGTCTCCGCCCCAGCCGACCTCGTCCGTCCCGGCGCCGCCGCCGACGCCGCCCCGGCGGCCCGGCGCGGACAGCCCGCCGCGGTGGGTGCTGCGTCTGGACGCGGCCGCGGACAAAGTGACGACTAACCCGATCGCGACCACGCCGAAAATGAGGAATCCCATCGGAACCTCCCAATCTCCCCCGCCCCCGCGGAGGTCCGGTGTACCACCGGATGTGCCCGGCGCGAGGGTTCCTCAACCCTCCGCCGTGCAAGCATGTCCCCATGGGACGCCCACCGCTGAGCAGCCGCCTGACGCCCTTCGTGACCACGATCTTCGCCGAGATGTCCGCGCTCGCCGTGCGCACCGGCGCCATCAACCTGGGCCAGGGCTTCCCCGACACCGACGGCCCCGCGGAGGTCGCCGAGGCGGCCGTACGGGCCGTGCGGGAGGGCCGCGGCAACCAGTACCCGCCGGGGCCCGGCATCCCCGAGCTGCGCCGGGCCGTCGCCGAGCACCAGCGGCGGTGGTACGGGCTGGAGTGGGACCCCGAGTCGGAGGTGCTCGTCACCGCCGGGGCCACCGAGGCGCTCGCGGCGGCGTTGCTCGCGCTGCTGGAGCCGGGGGACGAAGTGGTCGCCCTGGAGCCGTACTACGACTCGTACGCCGCGGGCATCGCCATGGCCGGCGCCCGCCGCGTCCCGGTCACCCTCCGCCCCGAGCCCGCCGCCGCCACCGGCACCGCCGCCACCGGCGCGGCCGGGACCACCCCGTCGTACCGGCTCGACCTCGACGAGCTGCGCGCCGCCGTCACCCCCGCCACCCGGCTCATCCTCCTCAACTCCCCCCACAACCCCACCGGCACCGTCCTGAACCGCACCGAGCTGGAGGCCGTCGCCGCGCTCGCCCGCGAGCGCGACCTGCTGGTCGTCACCGACGAGGTCTACGAGCACCTCGTCTTCGACGGCGAGCACATCCCGATCGCCACCCTCCCCGGCATGCGCGAGCGCACGGTGTCGATCTCGTCGGCCGGCAAGAGCTACTCCTTCACCGGCTGGAAGGTCGGCTGGGTCACCGCCCCCGCGCCGCTCCTCGCCGCCGTGCGCACCGCCAAGCAGTACCTGACCTACGTCAGCTCCGGCCCCTTCCAGTACGCCGTCGCCGAGGCGCTGGCGCTGCCGGACTCCTACCTCGCCGGCCTCCGCGCCGACCTGCTGCGCAAGCGCGACCTGCTCTCCGACGGGCTGGCGGAGGCCGGCTTCCGCGTCTTCCGGCCGTCCGGCACGTACTTCGTCACCGCCGACATCACCCCCCTCGGCGAGAAGGACGGCGTGGCGTTCTGCATGTCGCTGCCCGAGCGCTGCGGGGTCGTCGCCGTGCCGACGCAGGTGTTCTACGACGACCCGGACGCCGGGCGCAGCATCGTGCGGTTCGCCTTCTGCAAGAAGGACGAGGTCCTCCGCGAGGCCGGCGCCCGCCTCCGGCGGCTCGGCGACGGGCGGACACCGGCTTCGTAGACGCCGCACAGCGGTCCCGCCGCCGTCCCGTACCGCCTAACCGGCGTCCGACGTATGCGCGTTGTAGGCGTGCAGCGCGGTGGTGCCCACGGCCGCGTACCAGCCGGCCCGGTCCGCGCAGAGGCCGGTGAGCTGGCCGGGCAGTCGCCAGGTGCGCCGCGGCTCGCCGGTGCCGAGCCGCAGCGCGGTGCACGCGTCGCCGTGGGCGGCGTAGACGGTGGCGCCGCTGACGGCGGGCGGGAGCCGGGCGACGCCGTCGAGGGCGCGGCTCCACCGCACCCGCCCCCCGGCGAGGTCGACGGCCTCCAGGGTCCCGGGGTCGCGCCAGTGCAGCAGCAGCCCGTCGGCGACGACGGGCTCGGACAGGCCGCCGAGCCCGGTGGGCCAGCCGGTCTCCGGGCCCGTGGACGGCCGCTCCCACCGCTTCCGCCCGCTGTCGGCGCTGTCGGCGCCGTCCGCGCCGTAGGCGTACAGGCGGCCGGAGGTCCCGAGCAGCACGGAGTCCCCCGCGACCGCCAGCCGCGTGGTGCCCGCGGTGAGCGCGGCGTCGAGCCGGTGGCGGGCCGCCCGGCCGCCGCGCAGCACGTGCAGCTCGGCGGAGCGGGTGAGCAGGGCGAACCGGCCCTCGCCGGGAAGTGCGGCCAGGGCCACCACGGGCTCGTCCGGCCGGTGGGTCCACAGGATGTCGCCGGTGCCCGTGTCCACGCAGCACAGCTCGTACGCCTCCGCCCGCGGGCCCGCGCCGCCGGCCCGGGGAGCCAGGACCGTGGCGCCCCGCACGGCGGGCGGCGGCGGCTCCTCCGCCTCGTCGTCCTCGGGGGGTTCGTCCCATGCGGTCCTCCACAGGACGTCGCCGGTGCGCAGGGAGGTCGCGTACAGCACGGTCCGGGAGTAGGGGCCGTCGGGGGCGTAGCGCTCGACGAGCAGGCCGTCCCCCGGGACGGACCAGAGGGCCGGGGTGGTCCGCGGGTCCGGCGGGGCCGACGGTGCCGGGGAGCCGTCGCCGAGTGCGGTGCCGGTCTGCGCGTCGAGCAGGGGGAGTCCCAGGTCGCGGGCGACCAGCACCCCGGCGGCCAGGCCCCAGAACGGGGCCGGGCGCTGCGGCTTCGAGGAGTCCTGCTGCCACAGGCGGGCACCGCTGCCGGGGTCGCAGGTGTGCACCGTCCACTCGTCGCGGACGTGGACGGCTCCGGGGCCGACGAGCGGGGGCAGCCCCGCCGTGCCCTCGGGGGGTGTGAGGCTCCAGCGGAGCTTCCCGGGGCGTTCGGAGCCGCGCCGCAGGCCGGCGTCCCAGCCCGACGACGAGGGCGGGGGCGGTCTGGCCGGCAGGTTGGCGGCGCAGTAGCCGAGCAGCGCGGTGACGGCCGCCGCGGAGGCGCCCAGCACGGTCCGCCGGCCCGGGGCGCCCCGCCGCCCCGGGCGCGGCACGCCCCCGTGGTCCGCGTCCGCGTCCGCGTCCGCGTCCGCGTCTGCGCCCGCGTCCGGCCCGGCGGTCGCGCGCGCCGGGCGGGGCGGCCGGTCGGCCACCAGGGCGTCGCCGGACGCGTCGGTTCCGCCGGTTCCGCCGGTTCCGTCGGTTGCGCCGGGTCCGCCACCGGCCGGCGGCCCGGACGCGTCGGTCGTATCGGCGTACCCGGCGGCACCCCGCTCCGGCGCGGCGCCGCGGTCCTCCGCCGCCGCGGCAGCCGCCGCCAGGAGCGAGCGCAGGGGCTCGGCACGCCACCACGGGGGCGCGTCGGCCTCCCCGGCGGCGGCCAGCACGTCGGCCGCGGTGGGCCGCCGCCGGGGGTCCTTGTGCAGGCAGGACGCGACCAGGCGGCGCAGCCCGAGGATCTCGGGCACCCCGGCCAGGTCGGGCTCCCCGTGCACGGCCCGGTGCAGGCGTACGGCGACGGGGCCGGCGCCGAAGGGGCCCTCGCCGGTGGCGGCGAAGGTGAGGACGGCGCCGAGCGCGAAGACGTCGCAGGCGCCGGTCGCCGGCCCCGCGCCGGTGATCTGCTCCGGCGCCAGGTAGCCGGGGGTGCCCAGGACGCTGCCGGTCCCGGTCAGGCGGGCGGCGTCGGCCGAGCGGGCGATGCCGAAGTCGATGACCCGGGGCCCGCGGGGGGTGATCAGCACGTTGGCGGGCTTGAGGTCGCGGTGGACGAGCCCGGCCGCGTGGACGGCCACCACCGCCTCGGCCAGCGCCGCCGCCAGCGACCGCACGGCCGCCGGGGGCAGCGGGCCCGCGGCGGCGACGGCGTGCCGCAGCGTCGTGCCCGGCAGGTACGCGGTCGCCAGCCAGGGCAGCGGCGCGGCGGGGTCGGCGTCCAGTACGGCGGCGGTGTACGCGCCGGTGACCCGCCGGGCCGCGGCGGCCTCCCGGCGGAAGCGCTCGCGGTACTCCGGCTCGGCCGCGAGGTGCTCGTGCACGGTCTTGACCGCGACCATGCGCCCGCCGGCCGTACGCCCGAGGTACACCTGCCCCATGCCGCCGGCGCCGAGCCGGCCCAGCAGCCGTATCCCGCCCAGCCGCCGCGGGTCGGAGGGCAGCAGCGGCCCGGTCATGCCCGCTCCCGTCCGCTGTGCCTGCCGTGCCTGCCGTGCCTGCCGTGACCGGCCCGTCCGCCGCGCCCGCGCTCCGGCCCGGTCAGGGCCGTGAGCGTGCCGCCGGCGGCCACGTGCAGCACGCCGCCGCCCGCGGCCACGGCGGCGGGACTGGAACGGAGGTCCAGCGGCGCGGCCCACACCGGCTCCCCGGTCGCCGCGTCGAGCGCGTACACCCCCCGGGCGACGCCCGGCAACGGCGACTCCGCGGCGCCCGGCTCCGGCCCCGCGGCGTACACCAGCCCGGCCGCGACCTCGGGCGGAGTGCGGGGCGCGCCGATCGCCCGCAGGCCGGGCCGGTGCCACCGCACCGCGCCGTCGGCCGCGTCCAGGCCGTACAGGTCGCTGCCCGAGGCCGCGTGGACGAGCCCGCCGGCCGCCGCGGCGGTGACCGTCAGCTCCCCCTCGCCGTCCGCCGCCACCCGCCGTTCCCAGAGCGTCGCGCGCGTGGCCGGGTGGTGGGCGACGACCGTCCGGCCGCGCGTGTGGTGCAGGGCGCCGCCCGCGGCCGCCCGGGCGGAGCGGCGCGAGGCGGGGTCGGGCGCGCCCGGGGCGGGTGTGGCCCGGCCGCCGCCGTCCTCGTCCCGTACGGTCAGCAGGCCCTCGGCGTCCCCGGAGACGTTCCCGGCGGCGTCCACCCGGGGCTGGGTGTACGTGACCACGCCGATGTGCCCGCCCGCCGCGTACAAGCCGTCGACCTCGGCCATGGTGCCCACGTCGTACCAGCGCGGCCGGCCGGAGTGGGGGTCGAAGGCGTACAGCCGCCACGGCCTGGCCTGCGCCGGCTGCCGGCGGGCCAGGCGGCTCGCCGCGGCCTGGTACGTGACCGCGCACACGACCCGGTCCGTGGCGACGACCCGGGCGAGCTGCCCGCCGAACACCGCGCCGGTGAACACGTCGAGCTGCCCGGGAACGGGGATGAGCCACTCCGGCCACTGCACCTCCCGTACGACCCCGCCCGTCGTCGCGCGGTACGTCACCAGCAGCGGGCCCGCGGTGCCCGTTCCGGGCCGCACGGTGTGGAGCGCGTCGCCCGCCGCGGCCACGGCCACCGCTCCGCCGCTTCCGACGCGCCACTCCACATGGCCGGTGGACGGGGCCATCCGGGTGAGTTCGCGGTCGTCGAGCAGATAGACGGCGCCCCGGTGACGCAGCAGGGCGCAGCCCTCCTCCCGCTCGCCGACCGGGCGGCTCCACAGCACCCGGCCCGCGGCCGGCCCGCCGCGGGCAGCGGCGGTGCCCGTCGCGCCGCCGCCCTTTCCGCCGTCCGCGCCGTCCCCGCCGCCGCGCAGCCCCCGCGCCGCGGCCCAGCCCGCGGCGGCGGCCAGCGCCGCGCCGCCGGCCCCGGCCAGCAGCCGCCTGCGGCCGGGGCCGGGGCCCGGGCCCCGCCGGCCTCCGGCCGTCTCCGGCGTCTGCGGCGGAGAGATCCGCGGCCCCTGCGGCGGAGCCGTCCCCGGCGCCCGCCGCGGAGCCGTGCGGGCCACGGCGGCGTCCGCCTCCGCTTCGTACCGGCCGATCAGGAGCCGGACCTCCGGGTGCCGCCACCATGGCCGCTCCGGTGCCCGGTCGGCGCACCACGCGAGCACCTCCGCGACCGAGGGCCGCCGGGCCGGGTCGTGCGCCAGGACCCGCCGCAGGAACCGCGGCCACTGCGGCTCCGGGCCCGGACAGCCGCCGAGATCCGGGTCCGCGTGCAGGGTGCGGTACAGCACCCGGTGCGCCGGGCCGGTACCGAACGGGGGGCGGCCGGTCAGCGCGTACGCGAGCACACAGCCGAGGGCGAAGAGGTCGGCCGCGGGGCCCGCGGAACCGTCGCGTTCGAGCAGTTCGGGGGCGATGAAGCCGGGCGACCCGACGATGTCGCCGCTGCCGGTGAGCGTGTCCCCGGCCTCGATCCCGGCCCCCGCCTCGATCCCGTCCCCGGCCCCGTCCCGGGTGCCGTCCCGCGCGAACGCCCGCGCGACGCCGAAGTCCACGACGACCGGCCCGTCGACGGTGACGACGACGTTCGCCGGCTTCAGGTCCCGGTGCGCCAGTCCCGCCCCGTGCACCGCGGCCAGCGCCTCGGCCAGCGCCGCCCCCAGCGAGGCCGCGTCCGCGCCGCCCAGCGGCCCCTGCGCCTCGACGACCTCGCCGAGCGTGGGCCCGGGACAGAACTCGGCCGCCAGCCAGGGCTCTTCGGCGTCGCAGTCGGCGTCCAGCACCGCCGCCGTGTACGGGCCGCGTACCGCGCGTGCGGCCCGCACCTCGCGCCGGAACCGCTCACGGAACGTCTCGTCGGCGGCCAGGTGCCGGTGCACCGTCTTCACCGCCACCAGCCGGCCGGAAGCCGAACGGGCCAGGTGCACCCGCCCCATCCCGCCCGCACCGAGCAGCGAGACGATCCGGTAGCCGCCCACCTCACGCGCCATCCCGTCCACCCTCCCCGGCCGTCCCCGCACAGGGCGACGCGCCCCTGTCACGAAGGGTTCCACCCGCCGCCGGGACCCCACCCGCCGCCACGCGTCGGGGGCGGGCGCCCGCCCTCCGGCGGGGCGCCCGCCCCCTCACCCGCGGTCAGCGGGCTACTTCGTCTCCAGATCCCGCCGGCGGAAGCCCACGAGGCCCAGCCACACCAGCCCCACGGCGATCGCCGTCAGCACCAGCAGCGGCATCCACGACATGTCCTTGGCCGGGAGCTGCGGTACGTGGCCGAAGGGGGACAGGTCGGTGAGGATGTCCGGGAACTTGAGGAGTTCGCCGAGGTAGTTGACGATGAAGCCGTACACCGGCACCACCCAGGCGATCGCCACGGCCCGCGGGATCCAGCCGAAGAGGGCGACCGCGAGTCCGATGGCGACCCAGAGGGCGGGGGAGTAGGCCAGCGCCGCACCGACGAGCTTGAGGAACAGGTCCCCGTCGCCGGTCGAGGCGGCGCCCGAGATGCCGAAGCCGATGCCGGCGACCAGCATCAGCACCGTGCCGCCGGCCGCGCCGACGATCACGTGGCTGAGCACCCAGCGGCTGCGGGACAGCGCCGTCGCGAGCAGCGGCTCGGCCCGGCCCGCGGACTCCTCCGCACGGGGGCGCAGGGCGGCCATCACGACGTAGATCGAGCAGACCACGGCGATGACGACCATCACCACCGAGGCGAACGACTCCGCGATCGTGCCCCCGCCGATCTCGGCGAGCTGCTTCTCCAGCTCGTCGAAGCCGTCGACCATTTCCTCGACGTCGCTGAGGATCGACCCGTACATCACGCCGAGCACCAGCGCGCCGGCGCCGAAGCCGGCGAGCAGCCCGCGGTGCAGGCGCAGCGCGAAGCCGAGCGGGGTGGTGAGGGTCTCGGAGCCGGTCGGGCTGCCGAGGCGGGCGGCTTTGAGGCCCGCGCCGACGTCGCGGTGGGTGCTGAGCACGAAGCCGACGGCCGTGCAGACCGCGGCCGCGGCGAGCACGAGCAGCAGCGGCCACCAGCGGTTGTCGACGTACACGTACGTGCGCTGGACCCAGCCGATCGGGGAGAGCCACGACAGCCAGTCGCTGCCGACGTCGCCGGCGGCGCGCAGCGCGTACGCGGCGCCGATGACCGCCATCGCCATGCCGGACGCGCCGCGGGCGTACGCGGTGATCTGCACGGTGATGGCCGCGACGGAGGCGAAGAGCACCCCGATGGCGGTGTGCGCGAGGCCGTAGAGCAGGGAGCCCTGCCCGTCCACGCCGTCGATGCCCATGCCGGACAGGCCGACGGCCAGCAGCAGGCCCAGCACCAGGTTGGCGATGACGGCGACGATGAGCGCGGCGGCCAGGTAGGCGTGCCGGCCGACGACGGTGGAGCGCACCAGCTCGGCGCGGTTCGTCTCCTCCTCGGTCCGGGTGTGCCGGGAGATGAGGAGCACGCTCATGATGCCGACCAGGATGGCCGTGAAGCCGAGCATCTGGTGGCCGGTCATCGAGCCGATGTTGTAGTCGTCGAGGTAGTGCTCGGGACCGGTCATGGCCAGGCCGGCGGGGCTGTCCATGGTCTCGGCGACGTCGGCGCGCTTCTTCGGCGTGTCGTACGACGTGTCGAAGCTGCTGACGCTGGAGACGGTCCCGAGGAACAGCGCGATCACCCAGACGGGCAGCCGGATGCGGTCCCGGCGCAGCGCGAACCGGATCAGCGTCCCGGTGCCGGCCAGCGCGCTCGCGCCCTCCTGGGCGGGCGGGGGTGCGGGGGGTTGGGCCTTGGCGGTGCCCGTGGTGGAGGAGGTGGCAGACATCAGGCTGCTCCCGCCTCCGAGTGGTGGGTGTTCTGCTCCAGCTCGTCGCCGTAGTGGCGGAGCATCAGCTCCTCCAGTGTGGGGGGGTGGCTCACCAGGCTGCGGATGCCGAACTCGCCGAGGCGGCGCACGGCGGCGTCCAGGTGCTCGCCGTCGACGGCGAAGCGCACCCGGCCGTCGTCGGTGCGCAGCTGGTGGATGCCCGGCAGCTCGTCGATGCCGGCGGGGGTCCGCTCGGTCTCGGCCTCGATGGTCGTACGGGTCAGGTGGCGCATCTCGCTGAGCGTCCCGGACTGCACGACCTTCCCCAGCCGGATGATGCTCACCCGGTCCGCCAGCTTCTCCACCTGGGCCAGGATGTGGCTGGACAGCAGGACGGTCTTGCCCTCGGCCTTCGCCCGGATGATGACGTCCTGGAAGATGACCTCCATGAGCGGGTCGAGGCCCGCGGTGGGCTCGTCGAGCAGGAGCAGCTCGGCGTCGGAGGCGAGGGCGGCGACGATGGCCACCTTCTGCCGGTTGCCCTTGGAGTAGCTCCGGCCCTTCTTGGTCGGGTCCAGGTCGAAGCGCTCGATGAGGTCGTCGCGACGCTGCTTGTCGATGCCGCCGCGCAGCCGGGCGAGCAGGTCGATGGCCTCACCGCCGGTGAGGTTGGGCCACAGCTCGACGTCACCGGGCACGTAGGCCAGCCGGCGGTGGAGGGTGACGGCGTCGGCCCACGGGTCGCCGCCGAGCACCTGGGCGGTGCCCGTATCAGCGCGTAGCAGCCCGAGCAGCACGCGGATGGTGGTCGATTTCCCCGCGCCGTTGGGGCCGAGGAAGCCGTGCACCTCGCCCGTCTCCACGTCGAGGTCGAGGCCGTCGAGCGCACGGGTCCGGCCGAACGTCTTGGTGAGGCCGGAGACGGTGATTGCCTTGGTCATACACTGAAGCTACAGGAAGGTTCAGAAATTTGTGAAGTTAAGGAACCGTTAGTATCGCCATTGTGTGGGCACGGACGGGGAGAACCTAGCAAAGTGGCAGATCAGCAGCGTGAGGATCGTGAAGAGCGCGAGGAGCGTGTCGCCAGCGCGGAGCCCGCGGGACGCGCCGGGCGCGCCGAGGGCTCCCCGGACTCTCCGGGCACCCAGGGCTCCCCGGGCTCTTCGGGCGCCGAGGACGCCGGGCGTACGGGGCACGCGGGGCGCGACCCGGAGGCCGTCGCGCGGTACGTGGAACGGATGGCAGCCGAGCTGACCGAGATGGGCGTGCCGCGCATGGCCTCCCGCGTCTTCGCGTGCATCCTCGCGGACGACGCCGGCGAACTCACCGCCGCGGAGGTGGGCGAGCGCCTGCACGTGAGCCCGGCGGCGGTCTCCGGCGCCGTGCGCTACCTCGCGCAGATCGGCCTCATCTCCCGCGAGCGCAAGCCGGGCTCGCGGCGCGAGCGGTACCGGGTGGAGGGCGACCGCTGGTACCAGCTCTTCGCGCAGCGGGGGCCGAGCATCAGACGCGTCCAGCGGACCCTCGACGCGGGCGTCGGCCTCCTGGGGGCGGACACGCCGGCGGGGCGGCGGATCGGGGAGACGTCGGAGTTCTTCGCGTTCCTGGACGAGGAGAACAGCCGGCTGGAGCAGCGCTGGTGGGAGTACGTCAAGCGCCGCGACGAGGCGCGGGCGGCGGGGGAGTAGCCCTTCGCGCGACGGGCGGCCGTCCGCGGCACGCCCGGGGGCCCGACAGGTGCATGCCATTGATCTGTTCATTACATCGATCTATATTGCGGGGGATCTGGACTGCCGTACGCAAGGGGAGGGCTCGTATGCACGTCTCCGCAGTCGGCCGCAGAACCCGCCGCGCACTCCAAGCGGTCGTGGTCGCCGGCGCGTTGGTGATCACGTCGATCGGGCTGGCCGGCCCGGCCACCGCCCAGACCGACCTGGGCGTGAACGAGATATCGCACAGCAAGAACGTCAAGCCCGTCGCCCACATACCCAGGCAGGGTCCGCTCGTCAACGCCACCCACAGCGACCTCGCGTTCTGGGGCGACTACGCCGTCCAGGGCAGCTACGGCGGATTCACCATCTACGACGTCTCGAAGCCCCGGCGCCCGAAGATCATCTCTCAGTTCTCGTGCCCCGGCGGACAGGGCGACCCCACCGTCTCCGAAGACGGAAAGCTGCTCTTCTTCTCGGTCGACTCGGCGCGGAGCGACGACTCCTGCGACTCCGACCCCTCCTCTCCCGCCGAACCGGACGCCTGGGAAGGCATCCGGATCTTCGACATCCGGGACGTGACCGAGCCCGAGTACGTGAAGTCGGTCCAGACCAAGTGCGGATCCCACACGCACACGCTGGTCCCGGGCAAGGACACGGTCCACCTGTACGTCTCCTCCTACGGCCCGGACGAGACGTTCCCCAACTGCCAGCCCCCGCACGACTCGATCTCCGTCGTGGAAGTACCGCTGGACCACCCGAAGGCCGCTTCCGTGGTCGCCGAGCCGGTCCTCTTCCCCGACGGCGGCGCCCCCGGCACCGCGGGCTGCCACGACATCACCGTCTTCCCGCAGAAGGACCTCGCCGCGGGCGCCTGCATGGGCCAGGGCATCCTGATGAACATCTCGGACCCCGTGGCCCCGAAGGTGATCACCACCGCCTCCGACCCCAACTTCGCCTTCTGGCACTCGGCCACGTTCAACAACGACGCCAGCCGCGTCATCTTCACCGACGAACTGGGCGGCGGCGGCGCACCCACCTGCAACGAGCGGATCGGGCCTGAGCGCGGCGCCGACGCCGTGTTCGACATCACCGGCGTGGGCAACAGCCGGAAACTGGAGTTCCGCAGCTACTTCAAGATCCCGCGGCACCAGTCCGACACCGAGAACTGCGTCGCCCACAACGGCTCCCTGATCCCGGTCAAGGGCCGCGACATCTTCGTGCAGTCCTGGTACCAGGGCGGCGTCTCGGTCATCGACTTCACGGACCCCGACAACCCGGCCGAGATCGGCTACTTCGAGCGCGGCCCGATCTCGGAGGACGAGCTGACGGGCGGCGGCTCCTGGTCCGCGTACTGGTACAACGGCTTCGTCTACTCCAGCGACATGACCAAGGGACTGGACGTCCTCCGGGTCAAGGGCCGCGGGTTCGGCAAGGCCAACAAGATCAGGCTGGACTACCTGAACGCGCAGACCCAGTACAGCATCACCAAGGACTGACCCTTCCCACGGCCCCGGCGGTGCACCCGCCGGGGCCCGTACCACCACCCACTGACGCAGCCCGCCGCGCGGCGGGGCGGAAGGGAACGGACATCGTGAAGTACCGGAGAGCCGCAGGCGTGCTGCTGTCCGCCGTCTGCCTGGCCGGCCTCGCGACCGGCGCCGCCCGCGCCGACGCGGCGCCGCCCGCGTCGTCGGACAGCGCCCAGGCGTACGCGGCCGCGGCACAGGTCGCGGCGAACGACGCCGACGCCCAGTTCGTCAGCATGATGATCCCGCACCACTACCAGGCACTCGTCATGAGCCGACTGGCCCCGACCCGGGCCGACGACGACACCGTGCTCGCGCTCGCCGACCGGATCGACGTCGAGCAGGACCTTGAGATCTACATGATGCAGTCCTGGCAGGGCTGGCACGACCTGCAGGTGACGGATGCCGAGCAGGCGTACGAGCGCCTGCTGCAGAATCCGGAGATGCTCGAACAGATGGGCATGGCGACCCCGGAGGAGATCGACACGCTCGGCGCCTCCTCGGGACCGGCGTTCGACGAGCAGTACCTGACCCTGATGATCGAGCACCATCGGGGCGCGGTCCGCATGCTGCGCGACGTCATAGCCAACGGCAGCGACGGGACCCTGCAGCAGTGGGCCACCGACATGCTGACCACCCAAAAGACCCAGATCGCCCAGATGGAAGCACTCCTGGCGGACTAGACGCCCACGGGCACCCCGTAACGCCGCCGCCCCGCCGGTCCACGCACGGGCCGGCCGGGTGCGGCGTTACGGGGCGCCGCGCCGAAGCGGCGCACCGGTGAGCGCCCCCCGACGGGAGGTGAACCCGACGGAGCACGCGCCGGGAGAGCGTCTTGCTGATCCCCGCGCCGCTGGTGAACAATGAATCGCCCGGCGGTCCGGAGGACCACGATGAACACCTGGCAGCAGGCTCTCAAGCGAGCCGAGAGCGCCCTCGGGCGGAAGGCTCCTCCCCTCGCCCGTACCGTCCAGGCCGTCGACGCCGCGCTGCGCAAGCCCGAGCTGCGCGCCGCCTTCTACGCCGACCTGGTCAAGCTCGACAACGGCAACGACTTCGATGTCTTCCCGGCCGACTGGTGGACTCAGGCCGTGGTCGAGACGGCCGGGGACGACCCGGCGGAGCGGGAGGGCCTGCTGGAGCTGGCCGACCTGGCGCGCGCCTACGAAGCCCGATCCGACGGGCAGCCGTACGTGCCGCATGAGGAACTGCTGAAGGAACTGGCCCCCGGCGAGGTCGCGGCGTGAGCAAGGTCGTGATCCGGAAGGTACGGATCACGTCCTGGACGCGGTGAACCTGCCGGCGAAGGACCCGGAGCCGGCGGGCGCGCACCCCTACGGCAGCGACACCCACCGAATCCGCGTTGGCCTGTACCGCATCATGCACACGATCAGCAAAGGCAGCCGATGGTGCTGTCCATCGACATCCTGGGCCGCCCGCCGGTCAGGTAGCGGCGGCGAAACGAGACCGCCCCACGCCAGGCACGGGACGGCACCCTGCACCCCGCCGTGCCCCCGCCCCCGGGCCCGCGCCCTGCGGTGTTCGTCCGGCAGACGCCCTGCGACCCGCTGTGCCCGGGGCCAGGGTTCGGCCGCGGAGGCAAGCCGGGCCCCGGCGTCCACCCCCCGTTCCGGCCCCGAACCGCCCCACCGGCCGTCCCCGGATCAATCGACCGTGTGCCTGACGAAGGGTTGCGCCAGCGACACCGACGAACGCGAGACCTGCAGCGGCCTGCTCGCCGCCAGCATCCACCACTACCGGAGACCAGCGTGAGCGAACCCCCGACCGATCCGGCCGCCAACCGCGCGGTGCGCGGACCCGCGCACGCCGTCACAGCCCAGAGTGGGATTGCGAGTGCGCGGACGTGGTCCTGCGCTAACCTCTGGGTACACGGTCGAGATTTTGAATCACACCATCGATATCGACATTTACGCAGGTCAAAGCGGATTTTTGGTGTGCGTAGTCGTGGATATGGAGTCGGGTATGAGAAGCGACGCACCGTGGACCATCGAACGGATCAGCGACGCACTCGGCACCCCCGACCTCGTCCAGCGCTTCCTCGGCGAGATCAACACCGCGCAGGCCGATCGGCTTCTCGCAGTCTTCACCAAGTGGGCCGATATCGCGGGCGACCTCGAAGAGGCATTCGATCCCAACGACCCTGATGTCGCCGCAGCACACCGCGGCGAAGAGCCCCCCGGCGAGTGGATCGACATCACCGACGAGGTGAAGGAAGAAGCTGCCCGAATCCGCTCACGCGGTGCCGCCTGACCTGACAGCCTGTATCGAGTGGAATAGGCACTCGGCAAGTTGCCCCCGGACAAGACGAAGACCATCTGGGACGGCCTACCCCAAGAGCTGAAGGACGAGCTGGACCTCGCTCTCGCCGAGGCATGCGAAGACCCCTGCGGATGCTGCAGACCCAGGAACCCGCGGACCCGGACGACGTGAACCGCCTGCTCCTCACCGAGAACCTGATCGTCGCAGTCCTCGTCTTCCGCCCACCCGTAGGCCGAGTCCAAGTACGCTCTATCAGGCGGTACTGACGTATTCTCAACCTCTTTCATCTCCATGGGTTGTTGAGGACGAGGGCTGCCTTGGCGATGGCGCCGATGCGGCTGGGGCTGATCGTGATGCGCTGGAGTGCGCGCCAGCGCGCTGCTTGAGTTCGGCGGCGGTTTGTTCGCCCAGGGCGCGGATGCTGCACAGCAGGCAGTTGTGAGTGCGGGTGTCGGCGGCCAGAGGAGAGACGACGTCCGGGTGCGGACGAAACGGCGTGTGCACGCCGATCCCGGTGCCGGTGTAGCCCACGTCGGTCAGGATGGGCAGGCCGTCGCGAGCGGCCGGGTAGAGCGCTGGCAGGGCGTGGATGCGGGCGGTGCGGAGGTCAAGGACCGAGCCAGGCTCGACGTCGAAGACCCCCGAGCGGGGTGCCGTTCGGGGTGGCGAGAAACTGGAAGCAGAATGAGAAAGGGGCTTTCGGACAAAGTACTTAGAGTCCGTAACGCGATCTTGTGATTCTTGGCTGGTCGCCGTGTCTGGTGTTGCGTGCGTTCGTGGGGGTGTAGGTGACAAGCCGTGGACCGTGGACGACGATGTGTGGGTGCTGACCGAACCGCTGCTGCCGCCGTGGCCGGACCGGTCGCCGGGGCCTCGCCCGCTGGACGACCGGCGATGCCTGCAGGACATCCTGTTCGTGCTGTACACCGGCGTCACCTGGCAGCAACTCCCGCCGGAGCTCGGGTCGGCTCCGGCCAGACCTGCTGGCGGCGGCTGAACAGGTGGCACGAGGTCGGAGTCTTCGACCGGTTGCACCGCATACTGCTGGCCGAACTCAACGACGCCGGGCAGATCGACTGGGCACATGCCTGCATTGACGCCTCCCACGTGAAGGCGAAAAGGGGGCGCAGCGACCGGCCCCTCCCCGGCCGGCCGGGGAGGGGCCGGGCAGCAAGCACCATCTGATCAGCGGCGGCCATGGCACCCCGTTCACGGTCATCACCACGGCGACCAACGTCAACGAAGTCCCCCAGACCCTGTCCCTGACCGACGGCATCCCACCGGTGGCCGGCCGCCGCGGCCGACCGCGCAAACGCCCCGACGCGCTCCTGGGCGACAAGGCCTACGACAGCGACCCCAACCGCCGCGAGTTGCGCAAGCGCCGCATCCAGCCGGTCATCTCCCGCAAGGGCAGCCCCAACACCAAGGGCCTCGGCAAACTGCGCTACGTCGTGGAACAGTCCTTCGCCCTTCTCCACCAGTTCAAACGACTTGCCGTCCGCTGGGAACGACGCCTCGACCTGCACAATGCCCTGATCTCCCTTGCCTGCGGCCTCATCTGCTGGCGATGGCTCACATACCACACACCCTGATCGTGTTACAAGCTCCTACTTCTACAGGGGAGTGCTGCGACCCGGACATAACGGCACGTGTCGCCCCTGCACTAGTGGCCCGATCGTGGTGTATAGAGGAACCGTGAACGCAGAGTCTGCTTCCTCGACTACAGTCGTCCTTCCGAGCCGGCCAAGGGAGGGTAGTGTGGCCAACGAGCGCCAGACTGAAGCCATCGTTCGCAGGCATTTCGAACAAGACCCCGTTATCACGAAGACACCTGGTCGAACCCTTCTCATCGAAGAGCAGCAGAGCGCAGACTTCATCATCCAAAAATCTCTTGCCACCGCCAGTAAGAAAGGTGCCGGTGTAGGGCGCCCCGAGTTTATCATTCGAGACCCGAATGCTCCGCAGTTTTTGATCGTGGTCGAGTGTAAGGCCCAAGTGGCGAAGCATGAGTCTAACGATCGGGATAGGCCAGCTGAATATGCTGTAGATGGTGTGCTGCACTATGCTCGGCATCTTTCTGGTTCCTATGACGTGGTCGCGATTGCCGTTAGTGGGACAAGCGAGAGATCTCTCTGCGTATCTTCCTTCATGTGGCGCAGGGGGGATTCGCAGTACAATGACTTGCGCGATTCTGCGGGCACCGTAAGCTCCCTCCGTGACTTCGATACACTACGGAACCTCCTCGCCTTTGATTCAGAAGTTAGGGCGCGGACGCTCGCCGATTTGATGGCATTTAGCCGTGAGCTTCATGACTACATGCGCGACTATGCCAAGGTATCAGAGCTTGAAAAGCCGCTGCTTGTTGGCGGAATCTTGATGGCGCTTAGGGATAACGCCTTCCGAAATAGTTGGCGCAGCTATACGGATAAAGATCTTGCACGCCAAGTGTACGAAGCCATTAAGCGTGAGACCGAGAACTCGGATATGAGTTCTTCTAAGCGGCGCGCAATGCTGCAGCCGTTTTCTTTCATTCCCACCCACCCTGAGCTCGGTCGACCGAGCGGAAATAGAGATTCAGCCGAAACGCCGTTGCGCAGACTGATTTATGACTTGGACTACCAGGTTCGCCCGTTCACAGAGATCTATCAAGACTTCGATGTAGTCGGGCACTTCTACCGGGAGTTCCTGCGGTATACAGGCGGCGACAAGAAGTCTCTAGGAATCGTTCTCACGCCGAAACACATCACAGATCTATTTGTGCGGATCGCCAATGTAAGCCCGCATGACACGGTGCTGGATAATTGCTGCGGCACGGGTGGTTTTCTAATTGCGGCTATGGCTTCAATGTACAAAAAGGCGGGTGCGAATCCGAAGCTTAGAGACCGGATTAGTCGACACGGGCTTGTGGGAGTCGAACAGCAGCCCACAATGTTCGCCCTTGCCTCGGCCAGCATGATTATGTTCGGTGATGGAAAGTCGAACATCTACCAAGGGAATTGCTTCGACTCGACCTTGGTCCAACACCTCACAGAGACCTCGCATCAGCGACACAAGCGTGCAAATGTAGGGCTTATTAACCCGCCCTTCTCGCAGCGTGGTGAAGGGCTCCACGAGCTCGACTTCGTGATTCAGCTTCTCGACTGTCTGGAACCTGGAGGAACCGCGGTAGTTGTGGTGCCGGCTTCGATTGCCACGACAATGCGTAGTCCTAAACGGGCCGAGCTGTTGAGCCGACACACGCTTGTGGCCGCTATGTCACTTCCGGATGAGATTTTCCATCCGGTTGCCGTCATCACCTGCGCGCTAGTTTTGAAGGCTGGCGTACCACACAGTCTGTCTCCAGCACCTACATGGTTTGGATACTGGAAGGATGATGGCTTCGTAAAAACAAAAGACCGCGGCCGTCATGACATGTACAATCGCTGGCCCGAGATCAGGGAGTCTTGGATTTCCAGCTTCCATCGCCGCGCGAACACTCCTGGACATAGCGTGAATCGGTTCGTCACCGCTGCAGACGAGTGGTGTGCTGAGGCATATCTAGAGACCGACGAGAATTCAATCACTGGCGAAGAGTTCGCGCGCTCCATTCGAGACTTTGCGGTCTTCCAGGTGACTCAGCGACTGGCCGAGAATGAGGTTCCTCAGGACGCTGAGAGTGAACTTCGATCGGCTCAATGGAAAGAGTTCCAGATCAATTCACTCTTCGATGTTGTACGCGGGCGGAGAGTGTTGGCTAGAGATTTGCAGCCCGGTAGCACCCCGTATGTGCGTGCAATCGCGGGTAGTAACGGTGTGACTGCTTATGCAGATCTTCCTGCGGAGCACCCTGGCGGAACTATTACTGTCGCCGTGAATGGAAACAATGTCGCCGAAGCCTATTACCAACCTGATCCGTACTTCGCTTCAGACGATGTGGCTGTACTCGTTCCCAAGTTCGAGATGTCTCGAGAAGTGGGTCTTTTCGTGGCGACGGCAATCAGGGGTGAAAAGTTCCGTTTCAGTTACGGCAGGAAATGGTTCAGTAATCGAATGAGTGAGTCAACCATTAAACTTCCTGCCGATGGTGAAGGTGGGCCGGACTGGGGACTTTGCACTCGCTATGTGGCCTCTCTCCCTATGGCTGACGTTGTTAGCGCTGACGAAACGGCCGGGTGATCAAGGGCAGCGCAGCGGGTTTGGGCGGGAGCTGCTTTGGGTGAGAGATCGGGGGCTCTTTGCGTAGGTGAACTGTGACTTGGCCAAATTTCGTGCTGGGGATCATAGAAGACCCGAATGGTGTCCCCGGGCACGGCATTGCGGCATCCGCCCAAGTGGCCAGAAGTTTTGACCCCATCCTTGAACCGCAAGGTGCAGTAGGAGCTCTTGGGAGTGTCTTCCCGAGAAACGACCTTGGCTGTCGTCCACTCGCCACGCTGGCTGAGTTCCTGGTCTTGCTCGGTAAAGATGGACCATATCGACAGCATCACCAGCGCGATGAGGTAGGACGATAGGATCCAGCCTTTGGGTGTAGTGCCAACGCCGACGAACCAGATCATGGCGACCCACGAGCAGACCCAAAAGCTTGCACCATGCGTCGAGCGTTACTGACAATCGCGCCACACCTGGCATGCCGGAGATCATCACCCCCGCACCGGCTGTGGCGAGTGTGGCACCTATTGATCCGAAACGGTTCGGTTGCTGGGTCGTTGGGTGGGTGTGAGTGATCTGGTGGGGGACGCGCGGCATCTGTCGCCGTCGGCGCAGGAGGCCCTGCGGTTGCGGGCGGTGGCCGCGTTGGTGGAGGGCCGGGACCGTGAGGACGTAGCGGCTGTCTTCGGGGTGTCGCTGAAGGCGGTCGGCATCTGGTGGGCGAAGTGGCAGGCCGGAGGGCGGGAGGCGCTGGTCATGCAGCCGCGGGGCAAGCCGGTCGGGGTGCACCAGGTGCTCGGGGAGGCCGAGCAGGCAGCGGTGCGGCAGGCGGTCCTCGACCACCGCCCCTGTGACGTGGGGCTTTCCGGGCAGTTGTGGACGCGGCGGCTGATCGGTGACCTGATCGCGAAGCTGTATCGGGTGCGGCTGACCGAACCGGGAGTGGGCAAGTACCTCAAGCGGTGGGGCCTGTCCTTCCAGCGCCCGGACAAGCGTGCCGTCGAGCAGGACCCCGAGGCCGTGGCGCGCTGGCATGAACAGACCTGGCCGAAGATCCGCGCGAAGGCGCAGGCCGAAGGCGGTGAGATCCTCTTCGCCGACCAGGTCGGCATCCGCTCCGACCAGGTCACCGGCCGCACCTGGGGTGAGAAGGGCAGGACGCCCGTGGTGCGGCGGAGCGGGAACCGGTTCTCGGTGAACGCGATGTCGGCGATCAGTACCAAGGGCCGGATGCACTTCATGGTCTTCACCGAGAGCTTCACCGCCGAGGTCATGGTGCGTTTCCTGGAGCGGCTCGCCGGCCACTTCGACCGCAAGGTCCATCTCGTGGTCGACGGGCACTCCGCCCACCGTTCCAGGAAGGTCCGCAACTGGCTCGCTGCCCATCCCGACGCTGTCGAGCTGCACTTCCTGCCGCCGTACTCGCCCGAGCTGAACCCCGACGAGGTGGTCAACGCCGACCTCAAGCACAGCCTGCCCAAGCAGCACCGGGCCCGCGATAAGGCCGAACTCGCCGCCGGGACCCGCCGCTTCTTCCGCCGACGGCAGCGTCAGCCGCACATCGTCCGCGGCTACTTCGGTGGCCCACACGTCCGCTACGTCCTGGACGAGAACCCCATCAGTTTCTGATCAATA
>AZWL01000018.1 GCA_000514715.1 Streptomyces sp. CNH099
GGTCTACGACCTGTTCCGTCGCTGGCAGCGCGAGGGGGTCTGGGCGCGCATGCTGGCCGCGTTGCAGACGAAGGCCGATGCGGCCGGGCTGATCGGCTGGCAGGTGAGTGTGGACTCCACCATCATGCGCGCGCATCTGCACGCGGCCGGTGCCCGCCGGCACGGCGATACCCAGCGTGAGCCGCCCGGCGGCAGTGTCCCCGAGCCGGGCGATCACGTGCTGGGCCGCTCCCGCGGCGGGTGGTCGACGAAGCTGCATCTGGCGTGCGAGCACGGGCTGCGGCCGTTGTCGCTGGTCCTCAGCGCCGGGCAGGCGGGTGACGCCCCGCGGTTCGAGGCGGTGATGGCCGGTATCCGCGTCGCCCGGCCCGGCGGTGGGCGGCCGAGGACCCGGCCGGAGCGGGTGCGCGCCGACAAGGCGCATTCGTCCCGCGCTATCCGCGCCCACCTGCGGCGGCGCCGGATCGCCTGCACCATTCCCGAACCCGATGACCAGATCGGTCACCGGCTCAGGCGTGGCAGCCGCGGCGGCTGGCCACCAGCCTTCGACCCGGTCGACTACCGAGGCCGGCATGCCGTGGAGTGCGGCATCAACCGCCTCAAACGCCACCGCGCGGTAGCCACCCGGTTCGACAAACTAGCCGTCCGCTACCTGGCCACCCTCCACATCACCGCCATCAACGAATGGCTCCAGCTACTTCGAAACACGCCCTAGGCGGGCAGGCGCGTGGCGAGGATCATCCCGCTCGCGTACCGGAGCAGGGCGCAGGTGACTCGGGGGTCCTCCAGCAGTCGCTCGGGGTCGCGCTCGCCCGGAGGGCGGTGGGGCGCGCGCTTGCTCCAGTACGGTCTCATGTCGTCGATCAGGAGCTGTCCGCCGGGCTTCAGGGCGGTGATGGTGCCATCGAGCAGGAAGGCCTTCAGCCCACCGGGGACGTCCAGGAAGATCAGGTCGTAGCTCCCCAAGGACGAACGGCTACAGCCTCGACTCCCTGTGCCGGCCCGCCGGACGGTCCGCGGACGAGATGGTGCGCGCCATGGTGGAGACCTCCAGCCGAGAACTGGCGGCAACGTCGGCGGCAACCCCGGCCAACCCCGACCGCCGCACCCGTCACCGTCCGAGCTCCTGACGGGGACGTCGGGGAAATCCCGTGCGACGCGGCACCGCCTTCATACGGGGTGGCGGGCGGTCGCCGCCTTCGGTGGAGCGGTGGTCCCGGTGGTCGTCCTGGGAGAGTACGCGGACCGCTGACGGACCCGGTCGTACGACCGGGACCGTCGGGGCCTCCGGGGGAGACGGTGGCGCGTTGTCAGTCCTCGGCTATCGGCCAGGTGCGCCACGTCAGGTCCAGGCGGCGGTAGGCGTCATCGAACCAGGCGTCGGCCAGCGGGACGGTGACCGTCACCGACGTCGGGGACTCCGCGCGGTCCCTGACCGTGACCTGGGCGTACGCGTCCTCGGCGTCGCGCTCGATGAACACCTCCGGCCCGCTCAGGTGCTCGCGCCAGGCGATGTCATGGCCCGCGTCGAGCGCGTCCAGGGCCTCCTGCCACTCCCGCAGGTCCTCCGGCGACACCGTGATCGGGGTCCGCCCCTGCACGAAGGCCGTGTCGACGAGGATCTCTCCCTCCAGCACACCGACCGCACCCGACTCTTCCAGGTGCTTCATCCCAGTGATCCGGAGGACGACGCTACTGCCCTCGCCCGCCAGTTGAATCAGATCGATCGGCCCACCAGCCACCAGTGCCCTCCCGGCTCGTACGTCGTGCCCGAACGGTAGCGGGCGGCACTGACACGCCGACGGGGCGGGCAGGTCGGCGGGTTTCCGCGGCGGCCGGGGGGCGGCTCCGTCACCGGCGATACCGGTCTGCCACCGCCGCGAAGGCGGCCTTGGGTTCCCAGTCCATGTCGGGGTAGGTCTGTCCCCGGCGCCCTTCGAGGAGTTTGACGATGCCCAGGCCGGCCCGGTCCAGATCGTCCCGGGGGTCGCCGTGCGGGCGGTGCGGGTAGCCGGGCAGGGCGAACAGGAACACGAACGCGCTGTCCACGCCCTCGGTCTCGAAGATCTCCAGCAGTTCGGTCAGGTACGCGGCCTGGCCGGCCTCGTCACGCTCGTACACGCCGTTCAGCCGCACCGGGGCCCTGGTCTCCGGGTCGTACTCGACCACGTCGAGCACCCGCCCGCCGCGGTCACCCGCGCCGCGGTAGGCGGCGGTGCCGAACCCGGTGATGGCGAGTGGTTTCGGGCCGCGGGCCAGGGTGCGTACCGCGTCCCGGAACCGGTCGGCGACCTCGGCGGAGCGGATCAGTTCGTACGTCACCACGTCGAAGGGAGTCCAGTCGACCTGCTCGAACTGGATGGATGCGTAGGTGAGCCTGCCCTGGAAACGCTCGCGGACGGTGGCGGCGGCGTCGCGGAGGAAGGCGTTGAGGCGTACGCCCAGCGCGCGCATCGCTTCCGCGCGCCGCTCGGGCCGGCTCATGAGCTGCGCGACGCGCTCCTCGGGGCTCCCGCCGGGCAGGAAGCCGCGGTTCATGACGCTCAGCTCGACCCCCGCGACGAACACGACCTCGGCCCCCTGCCGCCGGAGCCGTTCCGCCCGCTCGGCGCAGTCGCGGAAGAGGGTGAGGATCTGCTCCGGGTCCAGCTCCAGCGGATAGGGCGAGAACCAGACCTCCAGGCCGGCCTCGGCGGCGGCAGCGGCGGCCGGCTCCAGCCGGTCGGGGTCGCCGCCGGTGATCTGGACCGCGTTGCAGTGCAGGTCGTCGCGGATGATGGCGAGTTCGCGCCGGACGACGGCGGGGTCGACGTGCGTGCGGGATGTCCGGCCGTGGACGACGAATCCGGTGTCGTAGGTCATTCCTCGTGCGCGCATGGCGGCGTCTCCGTGGGGTGGTGGTCGTGTGGGGTGGGTCGAGGCTGACAGAAAAAGTGCGTGCACGCAATTTTGCGTACACGCATGATGTGTGGAACGCTGACACCGTGACGACACCGCCGTCAGGGCTACGGGAACGAAAGAAGCAGGCCACGCGGGAGGCGCTGCGCGCGGCGGCCCTGCGGCTGGCCGTGGAGCGCGGACCGGACCGGGTGCGGGTCGAGGACATCGCCGAGGCGGCCGGGGTCTCGCCGCGTACGTACAACAACTACTTCGCCAGCCGCGAGCAGGCGATCGTCTCCGCCGTCACCGCGGACCGGGAGGCGAGGATCGCGGCGGCGGTCGCGGGCGGGCCGGCAGGGGTGCGGCTGGCTGACGCGGTGACCGATGCGGTGGTCGAGCAGTACACGAGTACCGGCGAGCGCGAACGCGAGGCGCTGCTGCTGATCACCACCCGGACCGCGCTGCGCGACGCGTTCCTCGACACGACCGACGGTATCGAGCCCCCGCTCACGGCGGTGATCGCCGAACGGCTGGGGGGAGCCGGAACGCGGACAACCGCCCGCGTGCTCGCGGCGAGCGTGGCCGCGGCGGTTCGTGTCGCGTTGGAGAACTGGCTCCGGGGCTGGCGTCGGCCGGGTGGGGGTGTGGAGACCGCGGAGGCTGCCGGGGGGCTCGACGCCGGAGGGCTGGTCGTGCCCGCCGGCTCGCTGCCCGACCAACTTCGCGCGGCACTGGCCCCGCTCGCGCCCGCGCTCGACGCCGCCGAGCGACGGGCGGGGCCGTGAGCTGCGATCATTCAGGTGGCATGGCGACTACTACTGCTCGGCGGAGGGCCGCCGCACCTCGAAGTGGAAGCATCCGTATTCCAGTGCCCTGACGTGTACGAGCACCACGTCAGGGTCCGTGAACGCATCGTCGAAGGCTGCATCGAAGCCGGCCGTGGCGTCGGCCGGAATCTCCAGAAGGCGGCCACCTGCGATATGACCCCGGGCGTCATACCGACGCACGGTTCGCAGAGCGCCCGGCCGGTCGAAGGGATAGTTCTCGCCGGGGGTGAACCCACCGCAGTCATCGGCGTGGATGAAGACGGGCCCCTGTTCGTCGTACGCGCCCGGATCTGCACCCCGCGCGGCGGCCCAGCGACGCAACGGGGCATACGAGACAAGGGCGATCCGCTCGCCGAGGGTGATGGGGCGCAGGCAGCAGCGCAGCGGCGAGCCCACGTCGTCGCGGGTCGCGAGGTACGGCGCACAGGGACGGCCCGCGTCATCGGCAACCCGCAGTTCCTTGAGGGCGGCTGCGTCGACGGGGAGCACGGTGTACTTGGTCATGCGCCCATGCTGGATCGGCGCACGTGTCTTTGCTGGCAGAAAACGGACGTCGTGTTGCCGCCCGCCCACGCGGCAGGCCGGGGCTGCCCCGGCGACGATCCGCGGTGGATGGGTGCGCGTGGCGGGGCGAAGCTCGGGTTTCGGTGCCGAAAGTGGGGCCTATTCGATAGGTTTTGTCCGGAATCGCGGACGCGCATTGTGCGCCCGGGCGCCGTAGACGGTGGCGTTCACGTGCGCGCCGTGAAGACGTCGGCGTGCGCACGGTGAGTTTGGGTGCGGCCGAGGGTCGGTACCGGTGAGCGTTCCGTACGTACGAGAGGAAGGTCCCGCTGTGGCGAAGTTCGTGACCATCGGATACGGGGATCAAGACGGCTACGACCGCACCGACGCGGCGATTCGGGACGAGGCGCATGCGCAGGACGCCCGCCTGCTGGAGGCCGGGGCGACCGTGGGGATCGCCGGCTCGCCGGTGCAGGTGCGCAACCCCGACGGCGCGGGCGCGACTGTGGAGAGCGGCTCCTTCCTGTCCTCCGCTCTCCCGGTGGCCGGTTTCGCGATCATCGAAGCCGCAACCCTTGAGGAGGCCGCCCAACTCGTGTCGAAGACGCCGTGTGCGGTTGCGCGGGGCGTGGTCGAGGTCTGGCCGTTGCAGGAGCCCTCCGGACCCGCCGCCCTCCACCTCCCCGCGCGCTAAGCGAGTTCGTGAAAGTACTCCGCGCCGTACTCGACGTGCCACCCGTCGGCGACCAGCCCCCGGGCGGCGTCGAGCAGTGCCGCGCGGCCCGGCGAACCCTCCTCGCTCCACAGCGACCAGTTCGCGGAGACCGACACCTCCACCTGGCCGTAGTGGGAGGCGTGCAGCGTGATCGGCGCGCGGGCGCCGACTCGGCGCATCTCGCGCGTCGGTCCGGCGACCCACGCGGCGCCCTCCCGCCGGTGGCACGGCACCCTGGCGACCCAGCGGGCCTCAGCGGCCTCCAGGGCCACGTCCGGGGCGTCCGGGGCGTCCACGGGGGCGCGGACGCGGGTGGCGTTGAACCACAGGTCCGTCCAGCCGGCCTTGTGCGTGTCAGGCACCGGGGAGACCTGGGCCTGCGCGCGTTCCAGCCAGGATCTGAGGGCTTCGACCGACAGCTCCGCCACCGACTCGACCACCGGATCCACGTGCCAGGGGTCGACGACGTCGAGCGCCTGGTCGTGAGTCTCCCCCGCCGCCCGGCGGTCGTGCACGAACCAGTGCGGACGCCGCGGGCCGACGCCGGTCTCCGGGCAGTCGGTCTCGCGGTCGTGACAGCCGATCACGGCCTCGGCGCTGAGGGGCCGCACCAGCGGCCACAGGCGCCGGATGCCGTGCATGAGCCGGCCGACGGCGGACTCGTCCGGCGTCGGCCCCGGCGGCTTCCCCGGCTCCGCCAGCGTCAGCGTCGGGCCGCCGTTCTTGTGCTCGAACGCCATTCCTGCGCACCCCCGCCCCGCCGGACCACGGCGGGAGCGTACCCCCGCGCGGCCGGGACCCCTCCGGGGCCGGCGCGGCGGGCGCCCGTCACACCTCGCAGACCTCCGGCGCCCGCTCCTTGATCCCCAGCAGGTCGAAGTAGTTCTGCCCCAGCGCGATCCGCCGGAACGCCTCGTCGCCCAGCGCCTTGTTGATCCGGCTGGTCACTTCCAGCTCTTCCTTGTAGACCCCGAAGTCCTTGTCGCGCGACGCGACGAAGTCCGTCCCCGGGACCGCCTGCTCCGGGTACGCGTCGAACAGCGCCGCGTACTTCTCCCGCACGCCCGGCTTGCCGAAGTACATGTCCTCCAGCACCCGCCAGCTCAGGTCGAGCGTGAGGTTCGGGTGGCGGTCCAGGAGCCGTGTGAGGAGGGCGATGTGTGCGTCGGGCTCCATGGTGGACAGCTCCTTGGAGAGCCCCATGTGCGCCCAGACGATCTTGTTCTGCGGGTACAGCTCCAGCACGCGCTCCATCAGGTGCAGGTAGCGCGTCGGCTCCCGGTCGTTGCCGAGGTCGGAGTGGATGGTGATCGGCATCCCGCGGCGGCGCAGCTCGTCCATGAACGGCGCCCACTCCTCGATGTCCTCCTCGTCCGCCGGCTCGTGGTGGTTGGGGAGGAGGGCCTGCTTGATGAGGTTGACCTCGCCCATCCACTGGAACATCCCCGGGAACTCCTTGTCGAGCAGCCGCATTCCGTCCATGACGGTCTCCGGCTCGGCGAGGTCGGGGTACGTCATGGACAGGGCCAGGTCGACGTCGTCCTGCTTGTGCTCCACGACGTTCTCGGCGTTGACGAAGTCGTTCTTCAGGCTGGGGAGTACAGGGGTGCCGGGGCAGTCGAGGTAGTAGGTGCAGGGGGAGTCGACGGGGAGCTTCTGCCCGATGCCGAAGACCCCGGCGTGCCGTACGCCGGTGCGCTTGAGGTAGCCGACCAGCTCGCGGAACGGGACGGCCTTGCCGCCGAAGGGCCGGAAGTGCAGGTGGGCGTCGACGACCGAGGTGTACGGCCCGGTGCGGCGGTCGAAGCAGTCCTGCTCGGTCGCGGACGCCGCGGACCCGGCGGCGGGTCCGAGGACGACGGCGGCGGCGAGCCAGGTCGTGGCGGTGACGGCGGCCTTGCGAGTCATCACGTACGGCACGCGGAACCCCTTCGGCGGTGGAGCGGGTGGAGTGCGACGAAGGGATTGTGTGATCAGACGGGAGGGGGCGCGGCGGTGCCCCGCCGCGAAGATCCGCAGACAACCGCAACGGGCTACGGACCACGGCGGCGGGCGGCGCGCTGCCCGCCGCGCGGCGGGGCGGCCGTCACGCCCTCACACCCGGGCCGCCGCCTTCCCCAGCGCCCGCCCCGCCTCGCGGGCGGAGTCGAGCGCGTCCCCGTGGAGCCGCGCCGCCTCGTCCCGGAGGTCCTCCATGCCCGGCGTGGTGGCGGCCAGGGTCAGCTCGCGTTCGATGACCGTGAGGTCGGCCTGCCACATGTCGACCAGCACCCGCCGCAGGTACGGCGTCGAGTGGTCCCACCCCTCCCGCGGCGCGCCCGGCCGGTAGCCGCCGCCCTTGGTGGCGACCAGCACCGTCGGCTTCTCCCTGAGTACCGGGGTGGTGGCGCCGGCGCCGTTGATGACCAGGTCCGCCCAGGCCTTGAAGTGCTGGGACACCCCGTAGTTGTAGAGCGGCACGGCCAGCAGCACGGCGTCGGCACGGTCCAGTTCGCCGACCAGCTCCGCGGCCAGCGCGACGGCCTCCAGCTGCGCGGACGTGCGTTCGGGGGCGGGGGTGAAGGCGGCGGTGGTGGCCAGGGTCCAGGCGTCGGCGGGGAGCGGCCGGGTGCCGAGGTGGCGGCGCTCCACCGGGGCGTCGGGGTGCGCCAGGGCCCACTCGGCCTGGACCGCGTCGGCGAGTTCGGCGGAGGCCGAGGTGCCCGGGAGGATGCTGGCGTCGATGCGGAAGAGGTTCATGTGCGCGGGTCTCCGGTTTCCGTAGGCGGGGGTGCGCGCGGGCAGGACGCACCGCGCGGCGGACGGCGCACGTCCGCACGTCCGCACGTCCGCGTCCAGCATAAGCGGACTTTACCCCGCTTATATTCCCGGCGATACGGTGGCGACCGTGGACGGCGACCTGATCCCCCTGGAGAAACCCCGCCCGGAGCGGGCCGACGCGGCGCGAAACCGCAGGCTGCTGCTGGACACGGCCCGCCGGATGGTCGCCGAGGACGGCGCCGCGAACGTGACGATGGACGGCCTGGCGGAGCGGGCCGGGGTGGGCAAGGGCACGGTCTACCGCCGCTTCCGCACCCGCGCGGGGATCTTCGTCGCCCTCCTCGACGAGGGCGAACGCGACTTCCAGCAGCGCGTGCTGTCCGGCCCGCCCCCGCTGGGCCCGGGCGGGGACCCGGTGGACCGGCTGATCGCCTACGGCCGGGGCCGCGTCTGCTTCCTGCTGGAGCACCACGCGGTCGCCCGCGCGGCGCTGGACCGCAACCAGCCCGTACCGGCCGGCGGCCCGGGGCTGACGCGCCCGCACATCCGCTACCTGCTGGCGCAGGCCGGCCAGGGCGGGCGGCACCTCGACGCCCTGGCCCTCCAGCTCACCGCCGCCCTGGAGGGCCCGGTCCTGCTCTACCTCGCCACGCCCGCGGAGGCGCCGGAGGCGGGGGAGGAGCCCGCCTGGACCCGCCAACTGCAGGCGCTGGCCGAGGGGTGGGAGGTCCTGGTCAGGCGGGTCTGCGGGAGCACACCGTAGGGGACGCGGTCCCTCCCGGGCCCGCGGGCCGGCCCGTCACGCTCCGCCCGGGTTCACGGCGGGCGGCGTCGGCGGGTGGGCGGGGACGGCCGCGTCGGCGGAGGTCCGGGCCTCGGCGGGGCGGAGCATCTGTCCGGCGGCCAGTCTGCGGTAGAGGGGGCTGCTGGTGAGCAGGTCCTCGTGACGTCCCTGGGCGACGGTGCGGCCGCCGTCCAGCACGACGATCTGGTCGGCGTGCTGGACCGTGGAGAGCCGGTGTGCGATGACCAGCAGGGCGCATTCCCGGGCGACGTCCTTCATCACCGCGGTGAGCGCGGTCTCGTTGATGGTGTCGAGGTGGGAGGTGGGCTCGTCGAGCAGGAGGATCGCGGGGCGGGTGAGCAGGGCGCGGGCCAGGGCCACGCGCTGGCGCTCTCCCGCCGACAGCGTGCCGCCGCGCTCGCCCAGCATGCCCGACAGCCCGCCCGGCAGCCGCCGCACGACTCCTTCCAGCTGGGCGAGTTCGATGACGCGCCGGAGTTCGGCCCCGGTGGCGCCGGGCGCGGCATAGGTGATGTTGTCCGCCAGGGTGCCGTGGACGACGTGGGTGTTCTGGTCGACGGCGGCGATGCGTCCGCGGCATGCGGTGCGGCTCAGCGCGGTGGCGGGCAGGCCGTCGAACAGCAGTGTGCCGGAGTCCGGTTCGTAGAACCGGGCGACGAGGGCGAAGATCGTGCTCTTTCCCGCCCCCGACCGGCCGACCAGGGCGGTCTGCTGCCGGTGGGGGACGGTGAACGAGACGCCGCGCAGCACCGGCCGGTCCGGGTCGTAGCCGAAGCGGAGATTCCGCAGGGCGAGGGCGGGCTCCCGGTCCGCGGCGGCCGGTCGGGCCGGTTCGCGCGGGAACGCCCGGACGGCGGCCGGCGGCTCCCGGGAGGGCTCCGCCGGCAGGGCCAGCGCCTGTTCGATGCGCTGGTAGGCCCCCATGCCGCGCTGGATCAGGCCGACCGCCCGGAAGACCGAGGACAGCGGAAGGACCAGATAGGAGGCGTACAGCAGGAAGGCGACCAGGTCGCCGAGGGAGTTGGCGTCGCCGTTCACCCGCAGGCCGCCGATGACCAGCACGATCAGGAAGGAGCCCTGCACGGCGAGTTCGACCGCGGGGCTCATCAGGGAGGCGAGTTTCGCGGTCCGTACGCCGGCGCTGTGGGCCGTCTCGACCCGTTCTCCGATACGGGCCGCCTCCCGCTCCTCGGCGCGGTGGACCCGGACCATCGGCAGGGCGCCGAGGGCGCGTTCGAGGTCGGCGGCGATCGCGCCGACGGAGGTCTGCATGCGCTCCGAGGCGGCCCGGATGCCCCGGAGGAGCGAGGCGACGATCACCGCGGCGGCGGCCACGGTGAGGGCGACCAGGAGCAGCAGGAGCGGGTCGATCCACAGCATCAGGACGATCGCGCCCGCGGCGACGAGGGCGCCCGTCACCAGGTCGACCAGCGCCTGGGAGACGACTTCTCTGAGCAGGGTGGCGTCGGCGGTGACCCGGGAGATCAGGTCGCCGCTGCGATGCCGGTCGTACTCCCGCATCTCCAGCCGGAGGAGCCGCGCCACCAGACCGTGGCGGAGCCCTCGTACGATGCCTTCGCCCATGCGCTCCAGGACGAAGCGGCCCACCGCGCCCGTGGCCGCCTCGGCGAGGAACAGCGCGGCCAGGAGCAGCAGCAGGGGCCACAGCACCTGTTCCCGCCCGCTCGCGTCCACGATCTGTTTCGCGACGAGCGGCTGCGCCAGCCCCACGGCGGAGCCGGCCAGCGTGAGCACGGTGGCGACGAGGGCCGCGGTCCGGTGCCCGGCGGTCAGCCGGTACGTGGTGGCGACCGCGACCCGGGTGGAGCGGTCGCCCCCGGCCGCGGGCCGTGCCTGATCCGCCGGGCCGCCGGTCATCGGCGCGACCGGCTCCCGGGCGCGACCGTGAGGAGCCGGGCGAAGTAGTCGTCGGGTACGTCCTCGGCCACGGGGCGGCCGTCCGCCTCGATCCAGGCGTGCGCCGTGAAGGGCGCCACCACCCGCACCCCGGCGCACCAGGTCGGCCAGGTCCCGGAGAGCCGGCACAGCAGCGCGGCCCCCAGGGAACGGGGGAGGCAGCCTTTCGGCCCGGCGCAGCGCAGGCTCACCGCGCACATCGCGTCCCGCGCGTCCCCGGCCTGTACGGCGGTGGCCGCCGTGGCCCCGCGACGGGCGAGGTGGAGCACGGCGCGGAGCCGGCGGGGCGGCAGGAGGGAGAGCCCGAGGGCGGGGAGCAGGACGAGGCGGGCGGCCAGGCGTTTGGGGAAGGGCACACCGGTGGGCCGTTCCAGGGCGCTGGGCGTCGTCATTCGGCCAGCCCCGAGGCCCGCAGCTGCTGGACGAGGGCGTCGACGTCCCGCTGCGCCCGGGCGGGGGCGATGTCGAACTCGTCGATGAGCGCGGCGGCCGCGGCGGCCTCGTCGCCGCCGGCCATCAGCGTGCTGACCACCAGGGTGCCGGTGGGGTTCAGCTCCCAGTACTCCCCGGCGCGGGCGTCCAGGAGGACCGTGCCGTAGTCCGTCTCGGCAGTGGAGACATCGGCGCCGAACTTCAGTGGCATACGTGTGCCTTTCTGCTGGGGTCTGCTGGGGTCTGCTGGGCTCTGCTGGGGTCTGCTGGGGCGGTGCGGTCATGGGGAGGCGGGGGCCGCGGTCCGGGCGGCTCGGCCCAGGCCGCGCAGCCACACCTCGGCGGCGATGGTCGAGTAGAGGATCGGGTCCTGCAGCTCGGGGGTGCCCGGCCGCTCGGCGAGCCGGCGCAGGCCCGCGCTGTCGACCAGGCCGAGCCGCTCCAGCCGGGAGTCCTCCCAGAGCGCCCGCAGGTCGCCGCGGTGCGCGCGCAGTCCGTCGGATGCGTCCATGGAGGCGGCGGCCTTGTCGGTGCGGCGCAGGCACGCGTCGGGCACGATCCCGCTCATGGCGGTGGTCAGGAGGGGTTTGTACCGCCAGGGCGTGACGCGCTCGCTCGGGCGCACGGCGAGGCATGCCTCGATGACGCGGTCGTCGAGGAACGGCGACGCCATCGGTACGCCGGCCCGGGCGGCCATCCGGTCCCACTGGCGGGTGATGCGGGTGCAGGAGCGGATCTGTTCGAGGTCGGTGTGCAGGCCGCGGTCCGGGTGCAGCGGTACGGCGGTCGCGGCGGCCCCGCGCAGCGCCCGCCGGGCCATCCGTTCGGCGTCGGGGGTGACCCAGTCGAAGAGGCGCGGGACCATGCCCCAGCCCAGGCCGGCGCTGACGGTGGCGGGAAGCGGCGCGCGCAGGCGGTCGCCGGCGTCGGCCAGCCACTTCCCGTACGGCCGCGAGTCGGCCAGCGCACGTACCGTGCCGCCCAGCGGCCACTGCCACAGGGCCCGGAAGCCGCGCACCTGGCGCAGGGCGAACACCGGGCGGGTGCGCAGCAGCCGGTGGTAGTACGCCTCGGAGCACCAGGTCACGTGGTCGCCGCCGATGCCGGTCAGGTGCAGTCGGCTGCCCCGCTCCGCCAGGGCGGGCAGGTGGTGCAGGACCCTGGAGCGGTCCATGACGCCGATGGTCGGTTCGTCCAGCAGGTCGTCGATGGCGAGCAGGTCGGTGTAGACCAGCGGTGAGGCGTCCGCGTCCCAGACCACGTGGTCGACGTCGGGCATCGACCGGGCGGCCTGCTCCGCCCAGTGCAGGTCGGTGTCGGCGGGGTCGCGCCCCGGCCAGGTGCTGGCCACCACCGCGGCCGGCGAGCGGTCCGCCAGGAAGCAGACGGAGGTGGAGTCCAGTCCGCCCGAGAGGTCGCAGCTGACCACGCCGCCCTGCCGGGTGCGGGCGCCGACCGCCGCGGCCAGGGCCTCCCGGACGAGGGGGGCGCCCTCGGCGAGGGTGCGTACCGGTTCCGGCGGCGTCCACCAGCGCGTGTGGCGTACGGTCCGGCCGTCCGGCGCGACGATCAGCGCGTCCTCGGGGGCCACGGCGGTGATGCCGCGCCACATCGGTGCCTCGGCGAGCGGGTGGGGGACCGGCCACAGCAGCCGGACGGCCAGCTGCTCCTCGTCCGGCTCGCTGCCGAGCGCGGCGGCGAGCACGTCGGCGCTGCTGGCGGCCACCTGCGTGCCGGCGACGGGGGCGTGGAAGACCAGCCGGAGCCCGGAGGCGGTGCCCTGCACCCGGAGCCGCCCGTCGAGCGCGGCGACGAGGTGGCAGCTCCCCGGCAGGGAGCGGGCCAGCGCGTCGAGTTCGGCGAGGTCGCGCAGCCGCCCGGCCCGCCGCTCCAGCTCCGCGGCGTCGACCGGGCAGCAGCCGACGACGGCGAGGGCCGTGCGGCCGGCGCGCGCGGTGACGATGTCCTGGTCGTGCCACCGCCCCACCAGCCAGGGTCGGCCCGAGGCGTACCGCAGGACGCGCGTGCCGGGGCGGGCGAGGGAGCGGGCCACGGCCGTCGCCTCCTCCCGGTCGGTGAAGACCGTGAAGTGGGCGTCGCCGGGGCCCGTCCCCGCACTCTCGTGCTGTTCACTCATGACGTCGGTTCGGGACCGTCGCTCGTCAGTTCTTGCTCAGGATGAGCCGGTCGTTGCCGGCGCGCATCAGGAACCCGGTCTTCTTCCGGAACGCTCCGATCCGGATCAGCGTCGGTGCTTCGTATGTCTTCTTCATCGCGTTTGTCCTCACGTACGGGTGTCTCGATCGCCCCCTCCTGGCTGACCAGGAAAGCGGGGGGTACGCCAGGGATACCCACGGGGCGGTGACGCGACAAGATGCCCCGAAAACGTGTGATCGTAGGCAAAATTCCCCTGTGGCCAGAGAGTATTACCGTGGCTCATGAGGTTTGCCACAGGGAAGACGAAAGAGGGTGCTGAGGGCTTGACGCCCCAGGTCAGCGCGGAGTGCGCACGCGTGTTCCGGGCCGGGGGAGGCGCACGGCGGTTGTGCCGAGGGAGGCTCGCCCACGCGCGCCGTACGGAGCCGCCGGGGCGCACACCGCCCCCGCCGCCACGCCCCCTCCCCCGCGGGCCGAACGGTCCCGGCTACTGCGCCGTGCCCGCCAGCAGCCAGCGGCGCACCGGCACCCGCAGCAGCACGCGGCCCGTTCCGGGGCGGGTGGGGGCGGTGACGTCCCAGTCGTACTTCGCCGCGAAGGCGGCGACGACCGGGGGCGGGAAGTCGCCGGTCAGCGATGCGGTGCCCTCGGCGACCACCGGGTGCGTGCCGTTCTCCAGGGCGAGGGAGACGCGCGGCTCGCCGCGCAGGTTCCGGACCTTGACCGCGCCCGCGTCCGTGCCGACCCACCAGGTCCCGTCCTCGTAGACGAACCACACGGGCGTGACGTGCGCGGACCCGTCGGGCCGGACGGTGCACAGCCAGGCGTTCCACTCCTCGGCAAGCCGCGTCCGCACGGTGTCCGGAAGGTCCACGAGAGCGTCCATCGCACCATCCGACCAGCCGGGCCGCCCCCGGCGCATCGGGCGGTGGATCAGACGAACGTCCTAGGGCTCAGAGTCCCCGGGACTCCAGGAGGCGGGCTGCCGCGTTCACCGAGTCCACCAGGGGGTGCAGCGACATCGCCCGCAGCGCCTTCGCGCGGCTGCCCGTGTCCGCCGCCGCGATCGTCGAGCGCTCCACGTCCTTCAGCGTCAGCATCAGACCCAGCTGGTCCGCCGCCGCCGGCGGCGTCGGCAGGGGGTGGGCGCCGGTGGCGTCGACGCGGCAGGGGACCTCGATGACCGCGTCGGCGTCCAGGCCGGGGACCGTGGTGCGGTTCTTGACGTTGAGGATCAGGGTGGCGCGTTCGTCGCCGGCGATGGCGCGCATCAGGGCCAGGGCGACGCGGTCGTAGCCGCCGCCGTCGAGGTCGCACGTGTCGCGCTGCCAGCCGCCCGTGCTCTCCCGGCTCTCCGCCATGTACGTCGCCTCGCGCTCCTTGCGGGTGCGCTCCCACACCGCCGCCGCCTCGCCGGGGTCGGCCGCCGCGGCGGCGTAGAACGCGGCCTGCTGCTCGCGGAGGAACTCGCCGCGGGTCGCGGGGGCGTCGCGCAGGGCGGTGACGGCCTCGCGGTTGAAGTAGTAGTAGTGCAGGTACTCGTTGGGCAGGGAGCCCAGCGCCTGCAGCCAGTCGGCGCCGAAGAGCTTGCCCTCCTCGAAGGACTCCAGGGTCGCCGGGTCGGCGAGCAGCGCGGGGAGGCGGTCCTCGCCGTCGACGACGATGCGGCGCAGCCAGCCGAGGTGGTTGAGGCCCACGTAGTCCAGCTCGGCGCGCTCCGGGTCCACGCCCAGGGCGCGGGCGGCGCGGCGGGCCATGCCGACCGGGGAGTCGCAGATGCCGATGACGCGGTCGCCGAGGAGGCGCTGCATGGCCTCGGTGACCATGCCGGCCGGGTTCGTGAAGTTGATGACCCAGGCGCGCGGGGCGACCGCCGCGACCCGTTCGGCGATGTGCATGGCGGCGGGTACGGAGCGCAGCCCGTACAGGACGCCGCCGGCGCCGACGGTCTCCTGGCCGAGCAGGCCCTCCGACAGCGCCGCGCGTTCGTCGCGGCTGCGGCCTTCGAGGCCGCCGGCGCGGATGGCGGAGAAGACGAAGTCGGTGTCGCGCAGGGCGTCGTCGAGGTCGGTGGTGGTACGGACCGCCGGCGGCCGGGCGCCGGTGGCGGCGTCCGCCGTGTGCTGTGCCGCGTGCTGTGCGAGGACGGCGCCGATGGCCGTAAGGCGCCGCGGGTCCGTGTCGTACAGGACGAGTTCGGTGCACCGACCGGACGCGTCGCCGCTGTCTTCGAGCAGGGCCCGGTACACCAGCGGCACGCGGAAACCGCCGCCGCCCAGCACTGTCAGCCTCATACTGTGACTACCTCCACACCGGCCTCGCCGAAGGTCGCGAGGGTCGCCGGGTCCGATGACGTGTTCGTGATGAGCATGTGCACGTCCTCGGGGCCGCAGATGCGCACGAGCCCCGAGTCGCCGGGGAACTTGCCGGCGCTGGCCAGCAGCACCACCTGCCGGGACGCTTTGATCATGGCCCGCTTGACGGGCACCTCGACGTGCGTGCTGTCCAGCACGCTGCCGTCGGGGAGGATGCCGCTGGCGCCGAGGAAGAGGCGGCCGACGTACAGCTCACGGAGGTTGGACTCGGTGAGCACGCCGACGACCGAGCGGTAATTCCGCCGGACCTCGCCGCCGAGCAGGATCAGCGTGACCGCGGGGTCGTCGCGCAGCTCCTCGTAGACCGCGAGGTTGCTGGTGACGATGGTCACAGGGCGGCCCCGCAGCCGCTGGGCCAGCGCCAGCGTGGTGGTGCCGATGTCGAGCAGCACCACGTCCCCGTCCTCGACCAGCTCCGCGGCGCGGGTGGCGACGGCCTCCCGGCCGCCGGGGTCGTCGACGGCGACCTCGGCGAAGGGCCGCTCGTCGTCCGCGCGGGCGGCTACGGCGCCGCCGTAGACCCGGGTGAGGCGGCCGGCGCGGCCCAGCTCGGTGAGGTCGCGGCGGGCCGTGGCCTCGCTGACGCCGAGGCGCGTGGCGATCTCCCGGACGGGCAGCACGCCCTCGTCGCCGAGGATGCTCAGCAGCTTCTCGTGGCGCGTCTCTCGCAGCATGGACCGCAATGTACTCCACGTGAGCGAGTTTGCGCGAGTGTGAGTGACCTCTTGCAAAATTCGTCGCGGAGGTGCAAGGTGTCGCTCAATGTGAACCACGAGCAGGAAGGACACGCCGTTGAGCACTCCATCGGCGGTCCGCACAGCGATCGACCCGCTGGCGGGCACACGGGCTCCCGGCGATCCCGAGCACGACGTTCTCCTCACCGGCACCGTGTTCATGGACATCGTCTTCACCGGCCTCGAAGGCGCCCCCGTGCGCGGCAGTGAGAACTGGGCCCGCGGCATGGGCTCCAGCCCGGGCGGCATCGCGAACATGGCCACCGCGCTCGCCCGCCTCGGGCTGCGCACCACGCTCTGCGCGAGCTTCGGCACCGACCTGTACGGCGACTACATCTGGGAGAGCCTCGCGGAGAACGAGGGCGTCGACCTCGGCCCGTCGCGGCGGCTGGCCGGCTGGCACTCGCCGGTCACGGTCTCCATGGCGTACGAGGGCGAGCGCACCATGGTCACGCACGAGCACCCCGCGCCCGCGCCCGTCTGCACCGAGCTGCCGCGCGCCCGCTCCGTCGTGGCGTCGCTGGAGCCCGGCCGGGACGAGGAGTGGGTCCGGCACGCGCACGACAAGGGCTCGCAGGTCTTCTCCGACGTCGGCTGGGACGAGACCGGCCGCTGGGACCTGGCCGCGCTGACCGGCCTGCGCTACAGCCACGCCTTCCTGCCCAACGCCGCCGAGGCGCAGCAGTACACGCGCACCGACTCCCCGGAGCAGGCCGTCCGCGCGCTCGCCGAGCTGGTGCCGATCGCCGTGGTGACCAAGGGCCCCGACGGCGCCGTGGCCGTGGACGGGATCACCGGCGAGAGCGCCGACGTGCCCGGGCTGCTGGTGGACGCACTCGACCCGACCGGCGCCGGCGACGTGTTCGTCGCCGGCTTCATGACCGGGACCCTGGCGGGCTGGCCGCTCGCCGACCGGCTCGCCTTCGCCAACCTCACCGCCGCGCTGTCCGTACAGCACTTCGGCGGCTCGCTGTCCGCGCCCGACTGGACGGAGGTGGCCGCGTGGTGGATCGAGGCCGCCGCCCGCGCCAAGGCCGGCGACGCGGACGCCGCCGAGGTGGCCCGGCGGTACGACTTCCTGGACGGCCTGGTCCCGGCCCTGGTGCGGAGCCGTCCGCGCCGGCGGGCCATTCCGACCATCGGCTTCCGGGACGAGTAGAACGAAGGAGTTCTGATGGGATTGCGCAACAAGGGCGGCGGTAGACCGCGGGCCCGGACGAGGACCAGGAGCAGGTCGAGGACCCTCGTGCCCGCCGCGCTCGCCGCCGGGCTCGCCGTCATAGCGGCCGGCTGCGTGCCCGGCACCGACGGCTCCGGCGCCGTCCAGAGCGGGGGCGCCGGCGGTACGGGCGGCGTACCGGACCCGTCGAAGGCGGGCAACGTGACGCTGACCGTGTGGGACCAGGAGGTCCGCGGCGGTCAGAACGCGGAGATCGAGCAGCTGAACAAGGAGTTCGAGGACAAGTACCCGAACGTCAGGATCAAGCGGGTCTCCCGGAGCTTCGACGACCTGAAGACGACTCTGAAGCTCGCGCTGTCCGGCAACAACCCGCCGGACGTCGTCCAGGCCAACCAGGGCTACCCGGACATGGTCGCGTTCGTGCAGGCCGGGCTGCTCACGCCGCTCGACAACTACGCGGGCCTCTACGGCTGGAACACGCGCTATCCCAATACCCTGCTGAACCTCAACCGGGTCTCCGCCGACGGCAAGCAGTTCGGCACCGGGCGGCTCTACGGGATCTCCCAGACCGGCGAGTTCGTCGGCCTCTACTACAACAAGGAGAAGCTCGCCGACGCCGGCCTGGAGCCGCCGAAGACCTGGAAGGAGTTCACCGACAGCCTCGCCACGCTCAAGGACGAGGGCGAACTGCCCATCCAGTTCGGCAACCTCGACCAGTGGCCCGCCATCCACACCTTCGGCGTGCTGCAGGACCAGTTCGGCGCCGCCGAGACCCGCGACACCGTCCTCGGCCGCGGCGACGGCTTCGACAACGCGCACACCAAGGAGGCCGCCGCGCTCCTCGCCGACTGGATCGACAAGGGCTACCTGCCCAAGGACGCCAACGGCCGCGGCTACGACGACGCCAACAAGCAGTTCGCCGACGGCGAAGGCGCGTACCTCATGACCGGCATCTGGGTGCAGGCCGACCTGACCAAGCCCATGGGCGACAACCTCGGCGTCATGGCCCCGCCCCCCGCGACCGAGGGCGGCAGCCCCGTCACCACCGGCGGCCAGGGCCTGTCGTGGTCCGTCACCTCCAAGTCCGCGCACCCCGACGTCGCCGCCGCCTACCTCGACTTCATCACCAACGAGCACGCGGCCGACGTCATGACCGAGAACGGCGTGCTGCCGGCCGTGCCCGGCAAGGCCGCCGACGAGGTCGACCCGGACAGCCCCGACGGCCAGATGATCGCGGCGTGGAAGCGGCTGAACGAGAACGACGGCCTGGTCCCGTACCTGGACTACACGACGCCCACGTTCTACGACACCGTCTCCGCCGCGCTGCAGGACCTCATCGCCGGCAAGACCTCGCCCGACGGCTTTGCCAAGAAGCTGCAGGACGACTACGGCGCGTTCATGGAGAAGCAGCGCGGCGACGACGCCGGCTCCGAGCCCGCGGGGTCGTGATGAAGTCCCTCACCGCCTCCTACGGGCGCCGCGCGCCCGGCGAACCACGCGCGGTCGGCTACCTGTACGTCCTGCCCGCGCTGGTCATCTACGCGCTGTTCCTGCTCGTCCCGTTCGGGCAGTCGGTGTGGCTGTCGTTCCTGCACTGGGACGGCCTGACCCGGGCCACCTCCGCGGGCTTCGACAACTACTCCGACATCTTCACCGACCCGTCGCTGCGCGCCCCGTTCGGGCACGCGCTGGTGCTGCTGATCTTCTACTCGGCGCTCCCGGTCTGCATCGGCCTGCTGCTCGCGGCGGCCATGTCGCGGATCCGGGTGCGGGGCCTGACGTTCTTCCGCACCGTGCTGTTCCTGCCGCAGGTGCTGGCGATGGTCGTCGTCGGCGTCGCGTGGCAGTCGATCCTCGCGCCCGACGGGCTGCTGAACGACGTGCTGCGCGCCGTGGGCCTGGACTCCCTGGCCCGCCCCTGGCTCGGCGACTACGACTGGGCGCTGCCCGCCGTCGGCATCGTCGGGACGTGGGTGATGACCGGTCTGTGTCTCGTGCTGTTCCTCGCCGGCGCCCAGCGCATCCCCAAGGAGCTGTACGAGGCCGCGCGGCTGGACGGCGCGGGCGCGTTCCGCGAGTTCTTCGCGGTCACGCTGCCGGCGCTGCGCGCCGAGATCGCGGTCGCGCTGACCCTGACGATCGTCGCCGGGCTGCGCAACTTCGACCTGATCTACGTCATGACGAGCGGCGGCCCCGGTGAGGCCACCTCCGTGCCGGCGTACGAGGTCTACCACCGCGCCTTCGAGCTGAACCAGGTCGGTTCCGCCGCGGCCGTGGGCGTCGCGCTCACCGTGCTGATCTTCACCCTGACCGTCACGGTCTCCCGGCTCGTCGAAGGACGGCGCTCATGAGCAGCAAGATCGAACGCACCTTCACGTACGGCATCCTGTCGATATTCGCCGTCATCTCGCTGACGCCCGTCATCGGCATCCTGTCGACGGCCTTCGGCGAGAAGGGGTCGCTCAACACCGGATTCTCCCTGCCGGAGGGCGGGCTGAACTGGAGCAACTTCTCCGACGCCTGGAGCCAGGGCCACTTCGGCACGTACCTGGGGAACTCGATCCTCGTGGCGGTCGTCGTGGTCACGGTCGCGACGGTGCTGTCGATCCTGGCCGCGTACGCCTTCGGCGTGATGCGCTTCCCCGGCTCGAACGTGCTGTTCTACGTCTTCGTCATCGGCCTGACGCTGCCGCAGGAGGCGCTGGTCGTACCGCTCTACTTCGACCTGCGGCACTACGAGATCACCGACACCTACTGGGCGCTGATCCTGCCGCAGACCGCGCAGTCGCTGGCGTTCGGCGTGTTCTGGATGCGGACGTACTTCCGCAACAGCGCGCGGTCCGTCATGGAGGCGGCGCGGGTCGACGGGGCGAACAGCTTCACGACGCTGTGGCGGATCCTCGTCCCGATGGGACGGCCGGCGATCACCACGATGATCGTCATCACCTTCATGTGGACGTGGAACGAGTTCCTGATGGCGCTGGTGATGATCAGCGAGGAGGGGCTGCGCACGGTGCCGCTGGGGCTGGCCTTCTTCCAGGGGCAGCAGACCTCGGACACCTCGCTGCTCGCCGCGGCGGCCGTGCTGATCGCGCTGCCGGTGGTCGTCGTCTACATCGCGCTGCAGCGGCGGTTCATCGAGGGAATGCTCACCGGAGCGGTGAAGGAGTAGGAGTGCAGATGCCGTACGACGTGGTGACCATGGGGCGGGTCGGGGTGGACGTCTACCCGCTGCAGACCGGGGTCGGCCTCGCCGAGGTCAGCACGTTCGGCAAGTACCTCGGGGGCAGCCCCACCAACGTCGCCGTCGCCGCCGCCCGCTACGGGCACGGCGCGGCGGTGATCACGAAGACGGGCGCCGACCCCTTCGGCACCTTCGTCCGCGACGCGCTGCGCGGATACGGGGTCGGCACCGACTTCGTCGGCACCTCGCCGGGGCTGCCCACGCCCGTGACGTTCTGCGAGATCTTCCCGCCGGACGACTTCCCGCTCTACTTCTACCGCTACCCCAAGGCGCCGGACCTGGACCTGGCGGCGGACGAGCTGGACCTGGACGCGGTGCGCGCGGCGCGGGTGTTCTGGATGACGGGCACCGGGCTGTGCGAGGAGCCCTCGCGGGCGGCGACGCTCGCGGCGCTGCGGGCGCGCGGGCGGGCCGCGCACACCGTCTTCGACCTGGACTGGCGGCCGATGTTCTGGCCCGAGGGCGCGGGGGACTCGGCCGACGGGCCGGCGCGCGGGCTGTACCGGGAGGCGCTGGCGCACGCGACGGTGGCCGTCGGCAACCTGGCGGAGTGCGCGGTCGCGACGGGGGAGCACGAGCCGCGCGCGGCGGCGCGGGCGCTGCTGGCGACGGGGGTGGAGCTGGCCGTCGTCAAGCAGGGCCCGCGCGGCGTGCTGGCCGTGCACCGCGACGGCGCGGAGACGGAGGTGCCGCCGGTGCCGGTGGAGGTCGTCAACGGACTCGGCGCGGGCGACGCCTTCGGCGGGGCGCTGATCCACGGGATGCTGGAGGGCTGGCAGCTGGACCGGACGATCGCCTTCGCCAACGCGGCGGGCGCGCACGTGGCGGGGGAGCTGGCCTGCTCCGACGCGATGCCGACGGCGGCGCAGGTGGAGGAGCGGCTGCGGGCGGCGGAGGCGGGTTCGTGACCCCTTCCCCGCACCCCCGCCCCAGGGTAGGCCGCCCCGGTGACACGTCGCGTACGCAGCGTACGCGGTCGGGCAGTGCGACGATCGAAGTACGCACCGCAGCCACGGCGAGCACCGCCACGGCGAGCACCGCCACCGCGACCACCCGCGTACGCGCCCACCTCCCGGAGACCCCCGCATGAGCGTTGAGAAGATCGGCGACCTGACCGCCGCCCGCGTCCACAACCCCGAGGCCGTCGCCGTCGCGGCGGCCGCCCGCCGCCCCGCGGCCTCGCCGCTCGGCGGCGGCGAGACGGGCCGGGCACTGATCATCGCCGCCGACCACCCCGCCCGCGGCGCCAACGCCGTCGGCGCCGACGCCCACGCCATGGCCGACCGCGGGCTGCTCCTGGAGCGGCTGTGCCTGGCCCTGGAGCGCCCCGGCGTCACCGGCGTGCTGGCCACCGCCGACATCCTCGAAGACCTGCTCCTCCTCGGCGTCCTCGACGGCAAGTCCGTGTTCGGCTCCATGAACCGCGGCGGCCTCGCCGGCTCCGCGTTCGAGATAGACGACCGCTTCACCGGCTACGACGCCGAGACCATCGACGCCATGGGCTTCGACGGCGGCAAGATGCTCACCCGCATCGCCCTCGACGACCCGGCCACCGCCGCCACCCTGCAGGCCAGCGCCCGCGCCGTCGACGCGCTCGCCTACCGGCGGCTCGTCGCGATGGTCGAGCCGTTCCTGTCCCGCTGGCAGGACGGCCGGGTACGCAACGACCTCTCCCCGGACGCCGTCGTCAAGTCCGTCACCATCGCCTCCGGCCTCGGCCGGCGCAGCGCGTACACGTGGCTGAAGCTGCCCGTCGTCGCCGACATGGAGCGCGTCGTGGCCGCCACCACGCTGCCCGTGGTGCTGCTCGGCGGCGACGTGGGCGGCGCGGACGGCGAGCGCGCGGTGTTCGACGCCTGGCGCGGGGCGCTGCGGCTGCCCGGGGTGCAGGGGCTGGTGGTGGGCCGTTCGCTGCTGTATCCGGCGGACGGCGACGTGAGCGGAGCGGTGGACAGGGCGGTGAGCCTGCTGTGAGCGGTGCGAACGAGACGAACGGCAACCTGTACGTGCGCGACGGCGAGTCGGCCTCCGGCCCGTACCGCACGGTGATCACCCCGCGGTCCGCCGGCTGGGGCTACTCCGGCCTGCGCATCCTCGAACTCGCCCCCGGCGAGAGCCGCACCCTGGCCACCGGCGACGCCGAGCACCTCGTGCTGCCGCTCGCCGGCGGCTGCACCGTCGAGGCCGACGGCGAGCGCTTCGACCTCACCGGCCGGGCCGGCGTCTTCGGCGCGCCCAGCGACTTCGCGTACGTGCCGCGCGACGCCGAGGTCCGCATCGCCAGCCCCGGCGGCGGCCGCTTCGCGCTGCCCTCGGCGCGCTGCGAGCGCCGGCTGCCGGTGCGCTACGGGCCGGCCGGGGACGTGCCCGTGGAGCTGCGCGGCGCCGGCACGTGCAGCCGCGAGGTGCACAACTACTGCCTGCCGCAGACGTTCGCCGCCGACCGGCTGCTGGTCTGCGAGGTCCTCACGCCCGGCGGCAACTGGTCCTCGTACCCGCCGCACAAGCACGACGAGGCGCGCCCCGGCGAGGAGAGCGAGCTGGAGGAGATCTACTACTTCGAGGTCGCCGGCGGCCCCGACGGCGGCCCCGGCATGGCCTACCAGCGCGTCTACGGCACCGCGGACCGGCCGCTGGACGTGCTGGCGGAGGTGCGCAGCGGCGACACCGTGCTCATCCCGCACGGCTGGCACGGTCCTTCCATGGCCGTGCCGGGCTACGACCTGTACTACCTCAACGTCATGGCCGGCCCCGGCGCCGAGCGGGCCTGGCTGATCTGCGACGACCCGGCGCACGGCTGGATCCGCAGCACCTGGGACGACCAGCGGACCGACCCGAGGCTGCCGTTCGGAGAAGGGACGACGCGATGAGCGGGACAACCGGTGACCAGACGGTGCGGCTCACCACCGCGCAGGCGCTGGTGCGCTTCCTGGCCAGCCAGTACAGCGAGCGCGACGGCGTCGAACAGCGGCTGATCCCCGGCATGTGGGGCATCTTCGGCCACGGCAACGTCGCCGGCGTCGGCCAGGCGCTGCTGCAGGCGGCCCGCACCGGCGAGGCGGACCTGCCGTACCACCTCGCCCGCAACGAGCAGTCCATGGTCCACGCCGCCACCGCCTACGCCAAGACGGTGAACCGGCTCCAGACCTACGCCTGCACCTCCTCCATCGGCCCCGGCGCCACCAACATGGTCACCGGCGCCGCCCTCGCCACCACCAACCGCCTGCCGGTCCTCCTCCTGCCCGGCGACGTCTTCGCCACCCGCGCCGCCGACCCGGTGCTGCAGCAGCTCGAAGACCCGCGCAACGGCGACGTGTCCGTCAACGACGCGCTCCGCCCCGTCTCCGCGTACTTCGACCGCGTCGACCGCCCCGAGCAGCTGATCCCCGCCGCGCTCGCCGCGATGCGGGTGCTCACCGACCCCGCCGAGACCGGCGCCGTCACCCTCGCGCTGCCGCAGGACGTGCAGGCCGAGGCGTACGACTGGCCCGCGGCGTTCCTGCGCCGCCGGGTGTGGCACGTGCCCAGGACCGCGCCCGAGCCCGCGGCGCTGGCCCGTGCCGTCGCGCTGCTGCGCGGCGCCCGCCGGCCGCTGCTGGTCGCCGGCGGCGGCGCGGTGTACTCCGAGGCGTGGGCGGAGCTGCGGGCGTTCGCGCAGCGCACCGGCATCCCGGTCGCCGACACCCACGCCGGCAAGGGCGCCGTGCCCTGGGACCACCCCGCGGCCGTCGGCGCGCTCGGCGCCACCGGCACCGCCGCCGCCAACGCGCTGGCCGCCGAGGCCGACGTGGTCCTCGGCGTCGGCACCCGCTACAGCGACTTCACCACCGCCAGCCGCACCGTCTTCGCCCGCCCCGACGTGGCGTTCGTCAACCTCAACGTCGCCCGCCTCGACGCCGTCAAGCACGCCGCGGAGCCGCTGGTCGCCGATGCCCGCGCGGGCCTCGAAGCGCTCGACGCCGAGCTGGCCGACTGGCAGGTCGACGACGACTACCGCGCGCGTGTACGCGAACTCGCCGACGGCTGGCGGCGCACCACCGACGCCGTCTGCCGCCCCGGGCGCGGCCACGGCCCGCCGCCCGCGCAGACCGAGATCCTCGGCGCGGTCAACGACCTGACCGACGGCCCCGATGACATCACCGTCATCAACGCCGCCGGGTCCATGCCCGGCGACCTCCAGGCGCTCTGGCGGGCCCGGGACCCGAAGGCGTACCACGTCGAGTACGCCTACTCCACCATGGGCTACGAGATCGCCGCCGGGCTCGGCGTGAAGATGGCCGCCCCGGACCGCGAGGTCGTCGTCCTCGTCGGCGACGGCTCGTACCTGATGCTCTCCCAGGAGATCGTCACCGCGGTCGCCGAGGGCCTGAAGATCGTCGTCGTCCTCGTCGACAACGGCGGCTTCGCGTCCATCGGCGCGCTGTCCGAGTCGCTCGGCTCGCAGCGCTTCGGCACCCGCTACGCCGGCCGCAACCCCGACACCGGCGAACTCGACGGCGGGCCGCTGCCGGTGGACCTGGCCGCGAACGCCGCGAGCCTCGGCGCGGACGTGCTGCGGGCGACGACGGTCGCGGAGTTCCGGGACGCCTTCGTACGGGCGAAGGAGGCCGAGCGCACCACGGTGGTGCACGTCGTCACCGACCTGACCGGGCCCAACCCGCCCAGCTCCGCGTGGTGGGACGTGCCCGTCAGCGAGGTCTCGGAGCTGGACTCCACGCGCAGGGCGTACGAGGAGTACCGCGACGGCAAGCGCGCCCAACGCCCGTACCTCTGACAGCTTCTGTTCTCCCCCGGCAAGTTAAGCGAGACCCTCATGCACACGATCGAGCACTGGATCGCCGGCGGCGCCGCCGCGTCCACGTCGGCTTCCGCGCCCCGCACCGCCCCCGTCTACGACCCCGCCACCGGCCGCGAGCAGGCCCGCGTCCTGCTCGCCGAGACCGCCGACGTCGACGCCGCCGTGAGCGCCGCCGCCACGGCGTACGACAGCTGGCGGGACAGCTCGCTGTCCCAGCGGATGCGCGTGATGTTCGCCTTCCGCGAGCTGCTCGCCCGGCACGAGGACGAGCTGGCGCGCCTCGTCTCCGCGCAGCACGGCAAGGTCGTCTCCGACGCGCGCGGCGAGATCGTCCGCGGCCGGGAGGTCGTCGAGTACGCCTGCGGGATAGCCGACGCCCTCAAGGGCGGCTACTCCGACCAGTACTCGCGCGGCGTCGACGTCCTGTCGTTCCGCGAGCCGCTCGGGGTGTGCGCGGGCATCACCCCGTTCAACTTCCCCGCGATGGTGCCGCTGTGGATGCACCCCATCGCGATCGCCACCGGCAACACCTTCGTGCTCAAGCCCAGTGAGCGCGACCCGTCCGCGTCGAACCTGATCGCGCAGCTGTACGCGGACGCCGGGCTGCCCGACGGCGTGTTCAACGTCGTCCACGGCGACAGGACCGCCGTCGACGCGATCCTCGACCACCCCGGCATCTCCGCCGTCTCCTTCGTCGGCTCCACCCCCGTCGCCACGTACGTGCACGAGCGCGCCACCGCCGCCGGCAAGCGCGTCCAGGCGCTCGGCGGCGCCAAGAACCACGCCGTCGTCCTGCCGGACGCGGACCTCGACTACGCCTCCGACCAGCTCGTCGCCGCCGCCTACGGCTCCGCCGGCGAGCGCTGCATGGCGATCTCCGTCGCCGTCGCGGTCGGGGACGCGGCCGAGCCGCTGGTCGAGGTGCTGCGGCGGAAGGCGCAGGCGGTGCGCGTCGGGCCCGGCGACGACCCGGCCAGCGAGATGGGACCGCTGGTCACCCGCGCCGCGCAGGAGCGCGTCGAGGGCGCGGTCGCCGCGGCGGCGGCGCAGGGCGCGACGGTCGTGGTCGACGGCCGGGACCTCAAGGTCGCGGGGCACGAGGAGGGCTTCTTCACCGGCCCGACGCTGCTGGACCACGTCACCGCGGCGATGGACGCGTACCGTACGGAGATCTTCGGCCCGGTGCTCGCCGTCGTCCGCGTCGACACCCTGGACGAGGCGATCGCGCTCATCAACGCCAACCCGTACGGCAACGGCACCGCCCTGTTCACCGGCGACGGCGCCGCCGCCCGGCGCTTCCAGCGCGGGGTGCACGTCGGGATGGTCGGCATCAACGTGCCGGTGCCGGTGCCGATGGCCGCGTACTCCTTCGGCGGCTGGAAGGACTCGCTCATCGGCGACAGCCCCGTGCACGGCCCGGAGGGCGTCCGCTTCTACACCCGCCCCAAGGTCGTCACCACCCGCTGGCCGGCCGGCGGCAACCCGGCGGCCCGCGGCGCGGCGTTCGCCTTCCCGACCGCCAACTGAGCCTCGCGCCGCCCCGCAGCCCGCTACGAGCCCGAACCGAGAGGCCGCACCCTCATGACGACGAACGCACCCGGCGCACCCGCCGACCCGCGCACCGCCGCGGGCCCCACCGCCGACAACCTGTGCCTGGGCTCCGCCCCCTGCTCCTGGGGGGTGTGGTTCCCCGAGGAGGAGCACCAGGTCCCGTACACCCGCTTCCTCGACGAGCTCGCCGAGACCGGCTACAAGTGGCTGGAGCTGGGCCCGTACGGCTACCTGCCCACCGACCCGCAGCGCCTCGCCGGCGAACTCGCCGACCGCGGGCTGCAGGTCTCCGGCGGCACCATCTTCGGCGCCCTGCACCGCCCGGCCGAGTGGGACGAGACGCTGGCCGCCGTCCGCCGCGTCGCCGAGCTGACCGCCGCCGCCGGCGCGCACCACCTCGTGCTCATCCCGCCGCTGTACCGCGACGAGAAGACCGGCGACTTCACCGAGCCGCCGGAGCTGACGGCCGCGCAGTGGACGGCGCTCGGCAAGGCCGCCGACGACCTCGGCAGGATCCTCCTGGACGACTACGACGTGCGGCTCGTCGTCCACCCGCACGCCGACAGCCACATCCAGACGCAGCCGGAGATCGAGCGCTTCCTGAACGCCACCGACTCCCGCTACGCCAACCTCTGCCTGGACACCGGCCACGTCGCGTACGGCGGGGGCGACAACCTCGACCTCATCCGCCGCTACGCGGAGCGCATCGGCTACGTCCACATCAAGCAGATGGACCCGGTGATCATCGAGCAGGTCCGGGCCGAGAACCTGTCGTTCAGCGAGGCTGTCAGCCGCGGCGTGGCCGTCGAGCCGCCCGCGGGCGTGCCGAACCCGGCGGACGTCGTGGAGGCGCTGTCCGGGCTGGACGCGGAGCTGTTCGTGGTCGTGGAGCAGGACCTGTGGCCGTGCGAGCCGGAGGTGCCCATGCCGATCGCGGTCCGTACCCGCGACTACCTGGCCGGCGTCGGCCTGAGCGGCACCCGCCGCCCCCGCTGAGAACGAGCCTGAACAAGGAGCACGCAGTCATGACCGTACGCATCGGCGTCGTCGGCACCGGCGCCATCGGCCGCGAGCACATCGAGCGCCTCACCCGCACCGTCAGCGGCGCCCGCGTCAGCGCCGTCGCCGACATCGACGCGGCGCTCGCCGAGAAGGCCGCGGCGGCGGCGGGCGGCGCGCGGGTCGCGGCGGACGTACCGGAGCTGATCACGGCCGACGACGTGGACGCCGTGCTCGTCACGTCCTGGCACGCCGCCCACGCCGAGCACGTGCTCGCCGCCGTCGCCGCGGGCAAGCCGGTGCTCTGCGAGAAGCCGCTCGCCACCACCGCCGACGACGCGCTGCGCGTGCTGGCCGCGGAGGAGGCGCACGGGCGGCGGCTGGTGCAGGTCGGGTTCATGCGCCGCTTCGACCCGGGGTACCGGGAGCTGCGGCGCGTCATCGCCGGCGGCGGCATCGGCCGGCCGCTGATGATGCACTGCGCCCACCGCAACCGGACCCAGGGCGAGCGGTACACCACCGAGATGGCCGCGCAGGACACCGCCGTGCACGAGATCGACGCCGCCCGCTGGCTCCTGGGCGAGGAGATCGTCTCGGCGCAGGTCATCATGCCGCGCGCCACCGACCACCGCTTCCCGCACCTGCGGGACCCGCAGTTCATGCTCTTCGAGACGGCCGGCGGGGTCCGTATCGACCTGGAGGTCTTCGTCAACTGCCAGTACGGCTACGACATCCGGTGCGAGACGGTCGGCGAGACGGGCCTCGTCCGGCTCCCCGACCCGGCGCGCGCCGAGATCCGGTCGGCGGGGCGGGTCGGCACGGAGATCGACCAGGAGTGGGGCGGGCGCTTCGCCGAGGCGTTCGACGTGGAGGTGCAGGCGTGGGTCGACTCGGTCGCCGACGGCGCGGCCACCGGCCCGAGCGCCTGGGACGGCTACGCCGCCACGGCGGTCGCCGCGGCCACCGTCGAGGCGCAGCGCACGGGCGCGGTGGTGGACGTCGACCTCGCCCCGCGCCCGGCGTTCTACGCCTGACGACTTCCCGCGGCCCGGCCCCACCGCGGGGGGAGGGGCCGGGCCGCGGGAACCCCGCCCCGTCCCGCGGCGGGGTCAGACGTCGTCGCCGGCGAGGACGTCGTCCGCGTCCGTGATCCGGTACGCGTACCCCTGCTCGGCGAGGAACCGCTGCCGGTGCGCGGCGAAGTCCTGGTCGATGGTGTCGCGGGCGACGAGCGAGTAGAACCGGGCCTCGTGCCCGTCCTCCTTCGGCCGCAGCACCCGGCCGAGCCGCTGCGCCTCCTCCTGCCGCGACCCGAACGTGCCGGAGACCTGGATGGCGACCGTCGCCTCCGGCAGGTCGACCGAGAAGTTCGCGACCTTCGACACCACCAGGACGCCGATCTCGCCGCTGCGGAAGGCGTCGAACAGCTTCTCCCGGCGGGCGTTGGTCGTCTCGCCCTTGATGACCGGCGCGTCCAGATGCTCGCCCAGCTCGTCGAGCTGGTCGATGTACTGCCCGATGACCAGCGTCTGCTGCCCCGCGTGCCGGGCGACGAGCGCCTCGGCGACCCTGCGCTTGGTGTCGGTCGTGGCGCAGAAGCGGTACTTCTCCTCCGACTCCGCCGTGGCGTACGCCAGCCGCTCGGCGTCCGTGAGGTTCACCCGCACCTCGACGCAGTCCGCGGGCGCGATGTAGCCCTGCGCCTCGATCTCCTTCCACGGGGCGTCGAAGCGCTTGGGCCCGATGAGCGAGAACACGTCGGACTCGCGGCCGTCCTCCCGCACCAGCGTGGCCGTCAGCCCGAGCCGGCGGCGCGCCTGGAGGTCGGCGGTGAACTTGAAGACGGGCGCCGGCAGCAGGTGCACCTCGTCGTAGACGATGAGCCCCCAGTCGCGGGAGTCGAACAGCTCCAGGTGCGGGTAGACGCCTTTGCGGCGCGTCGTCAGCACCTGGTACGTGGCGATGGTGACCGGGCGGATCTCCTTGCGGGCGCCGCTGTACTCGCCGACCTCCTGCTCGGTCAGCGATGTCCGGCGCAGCAGCTCGCTCTTCCACTGCCGGGCCGCGACCGTGTTCGTCACGAGGATCAGCGTCGTCGCCTTCGCCTCGGCCATCGCGCCGGCGCCGACGAGCGTCTTGCCCGCCCCGCAGGGCAGCACGACGACCCCGGAGCCGCCGTGCCAGAAGCCCTCGACGGCCTGTTTCTGGTACGGCCGCAGCCCCCAGCCGTCCTCCACCAGCGAGATCGGGTGCGCCTCCCCGTCCACGTACCCCGCGAGGTCCTCGGCGGGCCAGCCGAGCTTCAGCAGCGCCTGCTTGATCTGCCCGCGCTCCGACGGGTGCACGGCGACGGTGTCGTCGCCGAGCCGCGCCCCGACCAGCGGCTGGATCCGCTTGGAGCGCAGGATCTCCTCCAGCACCGGCCGGTCGCTGGTGGAGAGCACCAGGCCGTGCGCCGGGTCCTTGGTGAGCGTCAGCCGCCCGTACCGCGCCATGGTCTCGGCGACGTCCACGAGCAGCGCGTGCGGCACGGGATAGCGCGAGTACGTCACGAGCGCGTCCACGACCTGCTCCGCGTCGTGCCCGGCGGCCCGCGCGTTCCACAGGCCCAGCGGCGTGACGCGGTAGGTGTGGATGTGCTCCGGGGCGCGCTCCAGCTCGGCGAAGGGCGCGATGGCGCGCCGGCACTCCTCCGCCAGCTCGTGGTCCACTTCCAGCAGGAGCGTCTTGTCCGACTGCACGATCAGGCAGGACATGCCGGACCTCCTCCCACTGCCGGACCCTGTCGCGCCCGGATCGGAAACTCGGGAAACAGGAAAGTCTACCTCGGTGCGGCACGGCAGCGCGGCGAGCAGCGGGCGGCGGCCGGGGCCCCTCGCACCCGTGTCACCCGGTGTGCAGGGACGCGGCGGCGGCGAGCGTGAGGCCCGCGACGATGCAGCAGATGCCCCAGCGGATGGACCGGTACTTGCCTGCCAGGATTCCGCTCAGGTCGCGGAACTGCGTGAGCAGCCACTCCGTCGGCGCCTCGCCCGCCCGCGACACGAGACACACCAGCTGCGCCAGCTCCGCGCCGTGCAGGGCGTCGGCGTAGTACGTCACCCCCGTCGTCGTACGCCGGGTCCGGGTCCTGGGCAGCACCGTCCCGATCAGCAGCGCGACGCCGAGGAGCCAGACGCCGCCCGCCCCGGCCCAGAGCAGGGCGCCCTCGTCCAGGCTCCGCCTCGGCGTCCGGCTGCCGACGAACACGGGCAGCGCCAGGGCGCCGGACAGCAGGATGGACGCCTTGGTGTCCGCCCGCGCGAGGTCCTCGCGCGTCGCGGCCACCAGCCGTTCCGCTATGTACAGCGCCGCGTCCGGCACCCGCTGTCCAGCACCCCGGGGGGTCATCGCGGGTCGTCCCGGGCCCCGGGCGGCGGCGGGGGAGCGGCCGGCATCGGCGGGACGTCGGCGGGGATGACGGACGCGCCGTTGTCGGCCCCGGCGTCCGGAGGTTCCGCCGGCCCGTCGTGCGGCTCGGGCGCCTCGGGCGCCGGCGGAAGGGGCAGGGACGTGGGCGGCTCCGGCAGGCCGCTCTCGCCGAGCACCCCGCCCGCCACGCTGCGGCCGAAGTCGATCAGCCGCTGCACCTGGTCCTCCACCTGGTGACGCTGCACCACGCCGGCGTCGATGAGCCGCCCCAGATAGTCCAGCGCCCCGGTCCGCTGCTCCTTGGCCAGCTGCTGGATCTGCTGCAGGACGCCCACGGCCCGCGAGGGGTCCTGGGCCATGAGGAACGCGTACTGCTCCGACTCGCCGGCGCTGATCAGCTGGCGCGCGTGCTCGATGTTCGCCTGGGTGCGCTTCTGCTCGGCCTTGTCCCGCGCCATGGTGACCTCGGAGGTGTGCGACACGTCGACCAGCGCGCCGAAGTACTTCTGCGCGGCCGCGCCCAGGTCGATGCGGACGTACACCTGCGTCACCAGGCCAAGACCGGCCCCGAAGTCGTTCCAGCGGCCGTTGGCCAGCTCCGTCTGTATCGCCTCGTCCGCCGCCTGGGCCCGGTCCAGGCCGTACTGGCGCGAGATCCCGCGCAGCCGGGCGAGCAGCTCGGGGCGCAGCATCCTCGCGACGTCCACGACCCGCTTCTCCGCGGCGAGATAGAAGTCCTGGACCTCCCAGTTGACGTCGGCCTCGGCGACGAACTCGGCCTGGTCCTGGTAGGAGGGCAGTTCCACCCGGAACGAGACCTGGTGCCTGCCGCGGGCGATCAGGCAGACGGAGGTCGGCTTGCCGACGAGCGGCTTGTCGACGTGGTGCGCCCCGCGCACCGTCACGATGCTGTGGCCGCCGTTCTTGTAGAACAGCACGGAGGCCACCTGCGCACCGCGGTGCTTGTATCCCTTCATGGGGCTGAACTCCCTGATGAAGGGGCCCAGCAGCGGGTGCGGCAGCTGAATGTCCGGGTTGGGTGCCGGGGGTCTGTAGTTCGACGTCACCTTGTGCCTTCTCCCTGGACCGCGCGCCGCAGGAGGCGGGCGTGGTCCTGTGCCAACGGCTGGTAGGGGTCCTGCGTCAACTCGTGGATGAGCGACAGCAGTCGCTTCTTGTCGTCCTCGGTGTGCAGCAAGTGGCGCAGGAGGCGCAGCAGAGCCGCGGCCCACGGCCTGCCCGCGGAGCGGGTGAACCAGTCCTCCACCGTCTCCAGGGCCGACTCGTACGAGCGCGCGGTGTTCAGGGCGGTCCACAGCAGCCCCGCCAGCCCGGACGCGTGCTCGGGCCGGGCCTCCGCCAGCGCGACGAGCAGGGGGACCTCCCCGAGATGCGCGATCTCGGGGGCCGGGTTCCACACCTCGTCGACCCTGGTCCCGGCGAGGAACAGGGTGCTCTGCAGGCCCAGGTTCTGGTATTCGGGGCGGGCGTCGCCCAGCCAGCCGCGCACCCGCCGCATGGGCAGCGGCGCCACCGTCGAGCCCATCAGCTGCACGATGTTCTGCGCGGCGTCCACCCGCGCCTCGCCCTCCTGCCAGGTGCCCACCGTGCCGAGCAGGTCGAGCGCCCGGGCGACGGACTCGGCGGCCCGGCCGCGGCCGAGGACGACGGCGGCGGTGCGGCGGAGCCCGGCGGAGCCCTCCACGGCCCAGCGCCGTACCAGCGCCGCGACGGCCTGCCCCACGTGCGGGTCGGTGAGCGCCAGGTCGAGGGCCGTCGCGGCGAACAGCCGCCTGCGGGCCTGCGACGCGGCGGCCATGGGCTGCAGGATGTGCTGGACCGTGTGCGAGCAGTCGAAGCGGCACAGGGCGCCGGCGGCGAGGGCGGCGCGGACCCACACCTGGGCGCGCGGGTCGTCGCACAGCGAACTCAGCCAGCGCAGCACGGGCCCGCGGACGTTGTGCCGGTACTGCCACAGGTGCTCCAGGACGGCGGGCGCGAGGCGTTCGCCGGCGTAGCGGACGGTGCGTACCGGGACGTCCTCGTCGCCGAGGGCCTCGGTGCCGGCTTCCGTGACGGCCCGTGCGGCGACGAGGCGGGCGTCGAGGTCCTGGCTGAAGAGCGGCCGGCCCGGGGCGTTGTCGGGGTCCGTGGTCACGGCGAACTCCCACGTGAGCAGCTCGGCCGCCTCGACCACGGCGCTGACGGACGCGTGGCCGAGCACGGCGAGCGAGACGCGGAGGGCGGAGTCGCGCAGCCGCGGCAGCTCCTCGACCCGCTCGCCGTTCGCGAACCAGACCGCCGCCTGGCGCATCGCGAAGTCCCGGCACTCGTCGAGCAGCTCCTCCTGCGGGAGGGCGCCGGTGACGCGGCGGGCCAGCAGCCCGGCGAGCCGCGTCGCCTCGGCGGGCAGCAGCTCGCCGAGGCCCAGCGCGGTCGTGACGTCCTCGGACCGGGCCAGCCCGCGCGCCTCCTCGACGAGGTCGGGCCGGTCGGCGAGGGCGTACCGGAGCTGGCTGTCCAGCACCTCGTCGGCGCCGGCCGGACGGAACGTGAGCCGGTAGCGGCCCGCCGCGGCCGGCGCGTGGCCGTCCTCCGGGACGGCGAGCAGCACGCCGTACGCCTCGCGGCGCTCCAGGATGCCGCGCAGCCGGTCGAGTTCCAACTCGCCGGGGAAGGCGTCGGGCTCCAGGGCGAAGCCGCGCCCGGCGGTGAGGTGTTCGGCCTCCAGCTCCTTCAGGTCGGTCGCCGGGTCGAGGCGGGCCACGCTGCCGCGGGACAGGTCGTCGAGGAGGGACAGCGCGGTGAACATCCGGCCGGTGCCGGAGCGGCCGAGCAGGACGATCAGCCGGTCCGCCCGCAGCCGGCTCTTGAACTCGGCGTAGCCGGGCGGCTCGTGCAGGGTGTCGCGGAGCGTGGTCAGCTCCTCCGCGGCCACCGGGCCGGCGAGCACCCGGGCCTGCTGCCCGATGTGGAAGCTGAAGGTGCCGATGCTGCCGGCCGACACGTAGCCGCTGGAGTCGTGCAGGTTGAACGTGGAGCGCGCCTCGCGGTACGTCCGGGACGCGGCGGCCCGCGACTCCGCGGGGTCGTCGTCCCCGGCACCGGCGTCCCGGGCGCCGGCGGCGCCGAAGAGCCGGTCGTCGGGCCGGGGGCCGGCGCCGTCGTCGGCGGCGCCCCCGGGCTCGCGGGCGCCGCCCCGGTCGGCGCCCGCCGCGTCGCGGTCGGGCGCGGGCGCGCTGTCGGCGCTCACCGGCCACCGTCCGCGGGGCCCCGCATGTCCAGGTGCTCGATGTGTTCGACGTCGGAGACGACCCTGCCGTTGCCGTGGTTGTGGATCGTGTTCGTGGTGACGTGCGTCGGGCTCTGCGGCTCCGCGGCGGCGCGGGGCCGCGCCGGTGCGGCGGTCTCGGGCGGCAGCAGCTCGCCGGTCACGGGTTCGTCCGCCGGCTGCTTCTGCGGCAGCGCGGGCGGCCGCTCAAGCCCGAGCACCTGGATCCACGCGGGCTGCGGGCCCTCCTTGAGGTCGAGGACGTAGCGCCGGTACCGCTCGGGCTCCACCCAGCGCCCCCCGCGCCGCACCACGTCGTTGTAGAGCGTGTCGGACGCGACCACGGCCAGGCAGGACCGGTCCGGCGCGGCGGCGAGCAGTTCCTTCGCCGTACCGGAGTCGCCGATGCGGCAGGCGAGTTCGACGGCGCTGCCCGACCACCCGTGCCGGTCCCGGGTGACGGGCCCGATGGTGATGCCCGCGCGCAGCCGCAGCGGATGCCTGAGCCCGCCGTTCACCGCGCGCAACTCCTCGTGCAGGTACTCGACCCACTCCCCGACGATCCTGACCGGGGGCACGCTCGTCTCCAGGATGGCGAGGATGCCGTCGCCGCGGTCCTCCCGGCTCAGCTGCGCGTCGTCGATGCGCGCCTGTGTGAACGCGCGCCCGGACACCTCGTATATGTGCCGGCGCATGGTGGGCTTCTCCGGGTCCGGGACACGGCTGGATCCCTGGGCATCCAGACTGATGGTGAACCTGTACGTCGATTCGGGGTCCATCCCCTGCTCCCTCGTGGGTTCCGGCGGCTCTGGTCTCACAGTGCTGGTCGGGGCCGGGCTCCGCTGTATTCATTTACACAGCGGCGGTCGCACCGCCGTCCGGAACGCGTCGCCGCGGCCGCCGGCGCCCGTTGACCGCCCACGCCCGCCCATGCCCTCCCCTTCACAGGTCCGCGCCCGCCAGCAGCCGCAGCGGACCGAGGCTGGCGACGGTCAGCGTGTTCGGCCCCGTGCGGACCAGGCCGCGGTCGCGTAACAGCCGCAGCGCCTTGGCGACGGCGTCCCGCGTCGAGCCCACCGCGGCGGCCAGCTCGTGCTGGGGCATGGGCAGGGAGATGGTCACGGAGCCGCCCTGGACCTGGCCCGCGTGGTCCGCCAGTTCGACGAGCTTTCCCGACAGCCGCTGCAGCACGGTCAGGGAGGCCAGCGCCCGGCGCTCCCGGTCGGAGCTGCGCAGCCGCTCGGCCAGCTGGCCGAGCACGAGGGCGGTGGCGTGCGGACGGGCCGAGAGGAACCCGCGGAACCGGTCGGCCGGGACGACGAGGCCCGTCACCGGCCCCAGGGTGCTGACCGACGCGCTGCGCCGGCCGCCGTCGAGCGCGGCCATCTCACCGATCAGCTCGCCGTCCGTGCGCAGGCCGAGGATCAGCCGGCCGCCGCGCTCGGTGTCGAGCCAGACGGTGCACCAGCCGTCGAGGATCACGAGGAGATGGGTGCTGCGCTCACCCTCGGTGAGGAGCCTCTCGTGCGGTGCGTACGAGCGTGTGGAGCCCAGCGCGAGAAGAGCCGTCTGGTCGGCAGGGCCGAGCCCGGACAAAAAGGCCTCATGTTCGCGGAAAAGCCCCATCCGCACCCCCTCCACCCCTGCGGTGCCGTATCAGGGTAGTGGTGCGGTTACGGAGATGAGAGTGATTCGACGGGTCTGGTCGCCGCCCGTGCGAGATCCCGGCCCGGTGCCCCGGTCCTGGTCATGGCGGTGCCGCGACCGCCGGCGGTCCGACGGGCCGGCGGCCGCCCGCGCCCGGCGGGTGCCGGGCGGGTGCCGGGCGTCCCGGTGCGGGCGTGCGTGTCAGCTCATCGCCTTCTTCACCAACTCGGTGACCTTCTGCTCGTGGGCCGGTGTCAGCTCGGTGATGGCGAAGGCCGTCGGCCACATGGTGCCCTCGTCGAGGTGGGCGGCCTCGTCGAAGCCGAGGGTCAGGTACCGCGACTTGAACTTGTCCGCGGCCTGCACGAAGCAGACGATCTTCCCGCCCTTGCCGTTCTTCGCTCCCTTGGCGTAAGCGGGCATCCCGTACCACAGCCGCGGCGACAGCTCGGGGGCCGCCTGGGTGATGAGGGTGTGGAGCCGCCCGGCGATGGCCCGGTCGGACTCCGGCATCTCGGCGATCTTCGCCAGCAGGTCCGCGACCGGGTCGGCCCTGCCCTCCTTGGACTTCTTCTTGATCTCCTTCGCGCGGTCCTTCATGGCCGCGATCTCCTGCTCGCTGAAGCCCTCGTAGGACTCGCCCGCCTCGGCCGTGGCTGCCTTCTTCGCGTCCGCCATCGCAGTACCTTTCTGGGGTCTGACCGGGTACGCACCTCAGACTACGAAGAACGACCGCCGACGACTTCTCCAGAACTGACCGGGAGGTTCTCCGTGGCACGCAGCCGCCGACTGATCCTGACCCCGCCCGAGAAGGTCTGGGACCTGCTGAGCGACGGCTACCGCTACGGCGAGTGGGTCACCGGCACCCGGCAGGTACTCGACGCCGACCCGCACTGGCCCGCGGTGGGCGCCCGGCTGCGGGTCCGCGTCGGGGTCGGTCCCGCGGTGCTGGACGACAGCTGCGTCGTCCGCGTCTGCGAGCCGCCCCGGCGGCTGGAGCTGGAGGCGAAGGCCGACCCGTTCGGGGCCGCCCGCATCGCCATGCGGCTGGAGCCGTGGGGGGACAACACGCTGTTCCTCCTGGACTGGCACCCGCTGCGGGGCCCGGGCACGCGGATGCACGGGCTCCCCGTGGACTACCTGGTCGCGGTGCGCAACGGGATGATGCTGACGAAGCTGGCGCGCATCGCGGTACGGGAGTACGAGGCCGCGGCGGGTGGTCGTCCTGCGGACGGCGCGGGGGGTGCCCTCGCGGACGTCGGCCGCGGGTGACCGGTTCCTGCAGCTCCGTGACCCAGTCGGCGCGGCACTCGTGGACTTCGAGGTACAGCTCGCGGGGACAGCCGGTGGTGCGGTAGCCGTTCTCGTCGATCCAGGCGGCCAGGGCCTGCACGGACGGCAGCACCCCGGCCATGTCGCCGCGGTGGACGACGGTGGACGACGGTGGCCGCGGACTCCAGCGGCGGCAGGTCGGTGACCGCGAAGCCCTACGCCGGTGACGGCTCCACGCCGACCTGCACGCCGACCTGCACGCCGGCGTGGATGGTGATCGTGCCGGCCTCTTCGCCGTCCTCGTACCAGGCGACGCCCGGGCCGGCGGGCGCCACGCCGGCCAGGCGCCGTGCCGCGTCCGCGGCGGCGGACTCCGGCTCCGCGCGGCGCAGCAGGCCGAGGGCTGTGCTCGTCGTAGCTGGCGCAGCATGCGGACCGAGACGCGGCCGTGGCGGGCGAACTCTCCGATGGCGAACATGACGCGCTCCAGTGGACGGGCTGACACGGTGTGAGGGGCAAGCACGGCGGCTCGGGCGGGGGTGCGCCTGTGGGTCGCCCGGGGGCGGCGGGGGGTGGCCGGGGGCCGGTCAGGCGGGGTCGTCGGCGAGTTCGGCGGCGCCGGTGATGCGGTGGAGGGGGTAGGTGCGGACCTCGTCGGCGGTGTGGTCGTACGCGGTGACGTAGCCGCCCTCGACGCGGACGGGGGCGATGACGCGCTGGCTGGCGGCGCCGTCGGCGTTGACGTAGCCGATCCAGACGGCGGCGTTGCCGAGGACGGCGGCCTGGAGGACGGCGAGGGTCTCGGCGGCGGAGGTGCGGGGGAGGCCGCCGGGGCGTGCGGTGCCGGGGGGCGCGGGGGCGGCGGTGGTGCCGGTGCCGGTGTCTGCGCCGGTGCCGGTGTCGGTGCCCGCGCCGGTGCCGGGGGTGGGGCGGACCGGGGCGGTGGCGGCGCGGTCTCCGGCCCGTACGGCGCGGACGGCCGCCGTGAGGAGGGTGGCGTCCGGCGCCGGGGGGCCGTCGGGGACCGGCGTCGGCGGCGTGCGGGGCGGGGTGCGGTGGGCGGCGGCGCGGGCGACGAGGACGGCGCCGTCCGGCGACTCGGCGGCGGGCGCGTAGCCCATCGCGCGGAGCCGCTCCAGCAGCACGTCGGGCGGGGTGGGGGTGACGAGGACGGTGGGCGCGAGGTGGCGCAGCCGCAGCTCGGCGGAGCGCCGGTCGGCGACGATCTCGGCGAGGAGCGCGTCGTCGTCGCAGCGCAGGTACGCGCCGGCGGCTCCGATGCGCAGCCGGCCGTGCTTGCGGGCGACGTCGTCGATGAGGTAGCTGAGCGGCTGCGGCACGGGGGTGCGGGAGTGGGCGGCGAGGAAGTCGTGCAGCTCGGCGGCCGAGCGCCCGGCGTCCAGCGCGCGGCGTACGGAGGCCTGGGTGAAGCGGTAGACGGTGGCCCCGCCCTTGGACTCGACCTCGGCGAGGATGCCGAGCACGGCGGCGAGTTCGCGCTGGAGGGGGCCGGGGGCGACGGCGGTGAGGTCGGCCTGCAGCAGCACGTGGTCGACGGGCGCCGGGAGGAGCGGCGCGAGCGCGCCGGCCGCGCGGACGGCGGCGGCACGGGTCTCGGCTCGGGCCTCGGCGGGGGCAGCGCCGGAGGCGGGGGCAGCCGCGGGCTGTTGTGCGGGGCTGTTGTCGGAGGGGCGGCCTACCCTGGGGCGGGCGTGCGGGGAACCGGGGGGTGCGGCGTCGGCGGCCTCCGGCGCCGGCAGCAGCGCGCGGCCGTGGGTCGCCAGGGCGCCGCGGCCCGTGACGCCCAGCAGCTCCGCCTCCGCCAGCGTCCAGCGGGTCAGCCGCGAGCGCAGGTCGTCCTCGCCGCCCTCCGCCGCGCCGCCGGCCCGCGGGGGGCGCTCCCAGCGGAGCCGCGCCACCACCGAGTCCGCCGTCGCCGCCGTGCCCTCCGGCAGCCCCGCGAGCAGCCGCAGCACCGCGCTGCGCACCTCCGGCGCCGCGCCGCGGTCCAGCCCCTCGCCGAGCGCGGCCAGCGCCCGGCCCTTGCCGTCCCGGCCGCCGACCAGCCCCGGCGTCCGCGTCGCCGCCAGCCACGCCGCCGCCAGCTCCGCCCACCGCTCGGCCGCCGGCAGCGCCAGCCACTCGTCGTACGCCGGCGTCGGCGCGTACCGCTCGTCCGCCTCCCCGTCCGAGGCCAGCAGCCCGGCCCCGTACGCCAGCTCCACCCAGAACGCCGCCTGCGGCTCCGCGACGTCCAGCGCCGTCGCCGTCCGCTTCAGGTCCCGTACGGCCAGCCCGCCCGCGCGCAGCACCGACGGGCTCGCCGTCGCCCACTGCCCGAGCAGCTCCTCGACCGTCTCCACCGCCACCGCCGCCTGCCCCGCGGCCGTCGCGTCCACCACCCGCGTCCCGTACGAGCCCGCCGCCACCGGCTCCGGCGGCACCGCCGCCACGCTGCGGTGGGCCCGCCCGGCGCGCAGGTGCAGCGCCACCTCGCGCGGCAGCAGCACGTTCCCGGGCGCCGTCGGCAGCAGCAGACCCCGGTCCAGCAGCCACCGCACGTGCGCCGGCGGCCGCGCCGACACCGTCCCGTACGGCGGCCCCCAGGTCAGCCGCCCCAGCACCGTCACCGCGTCCGGCGGCGCCTGGTCCAGCAGGTCCGCCATCCGCTCCGGGTCGGAGAACAGCGCGGTCAGCGACTCCACGGCGGAGACCGGGTCGTGCGTGGCGGGCAGCCCCGCGGTCGCCAGGACCTCCTGCAGCCGCCCCGGCGACATCCCCGTCGCCACCTCCGCGGCGGCCGGCCCCAGGCCGGTGGGCGAGCCGGACGCCTGCGGCGCCAGCAGCTCCCGCGCCGTACGCACCAGCCGCAGCCGCGACTCGTCCCCCCACACCAGCGCCTGCGTGCGCAGCACCGCGACGGCGCGCGGCAGCGCGGCCACGGTGTCCGGCTCGGCGCCCATCAGCCCGGCCAGCACGTCGTACGGGCACGGGTCCGGCGCGACCGCGAGCGCCTGGGCGGTCTGCTGCGTGAACCGGTCGAGCCGTTCGAGCGCGCGGACCACGGAGGCGCGGGTGCCGGCGCGGGTGGCGAGCTGGGTGAGGTCGCCCGGCACGGGGGTGAGCAGGTCGGGCCGCGCGCGGAGCAGCTCGGCCAGCGCGGTGTCCGGGCGGCCGCGGAGCTCCTCGGCGAGGGTCCGGGCGGGGTTGCCGGTCGTCATCCGCTCCACAGTAGTCCTCGCCGGACGGGACGTACCGGACAGAGCCGTCCCGGCGGCGGACGCGCGGCGGCGCCCGCGCGGCGAACCGCGGCCGGTCAGGGCCCTCCGGCCCGGCGGCGCCCCGCCGGGCGGGGGGCGGGCCGGGGCCCGCCCGGGGACGACTACGTCGGGTCCGCGCCCATCGTATCCAGCACCGGCGGCGCCGGCTCCACCGGCTTCGGCATCACCGCCGCCTCCGAGTGCCCGCCGCACCCGTACGCGAGCGAGACCACGTGCCCGTCCGCCGGCGAGTACTCGTTGGCGCAGACGCCGAAGGCCCGCCGCAGCGAGCCCGCGAGCGGCATGAGGAAGCCGCAGCTCACACACGACGCCGGCGCCGCCTGCGCCATCGGCGTCTTGGGCCCGTACTCCTCTTCCCAGCGGTCGGCGGCGCTGTGCAGGCCGTAGCGGGAGAGCACCCGGTGCCGGGTCATGCCGAGTTCGTCGGCGACGGCCGCGATCTCCGCGCGCCGCGGTACGCCGCCGGGTTCCGCGCCGGGCTCCGCCGCGCCCTCGGCGGCGGGCTCCGCGGTTGGCTCGGCGGGGGGCTCTGCGGCGGGCTCCGCCGCCCGCGGCCCGGCCGCGAGGTCCGCCTCCAGCTCCTCTTCCAGTTCCTCCTCGCCCACCGCGAGCCCCGGCTCCAGCCGGAGGTCCTGGCTCTCCGTGGGCAGCAGGTCGCCGGGGCCCAGGTCCCCGGGGCGCAGCCGCTCGTTCCACGGCACCCACTCCGGCGCCAGCAGCGCGTCCGGGCCGGGCAGCAGCACCGTTTCGTCCAGCGTCACCGTCCGCGCCCGGGACGCGCGCGCGACGGTCACCGCCCACCGCCACCCGCGGTAGCCCGGCATCCGGCACTCGAAGAGGTGGGTCACCACGCGCGTGTCGTCGGCGGTGACGCCGATGTGCGCGCCGATCCGGTCCGCGCCCGCGGACTCCTCGGCCGCCGCGCGGGCGAGGTCGACGGCGTCGGCGCACTGCTGGTCCGGGGTGACGCGGCTCCGCGCTCGCGGACTGTACGCCGCGGGCGTCTCGGCGGGGCTGTTCGCAGGGCTCATCTGGCTCACAGTCTTTCGGTACGGACGGCCGGGCGGGCGTGGGAGCCGAGGGAGCGGACAGGGGGCCGCGTCAACGCTCGATTCCGCACGACACACTCAGAGGCGCGTCTTTCACCCTACCTGGCGCCGCGCCGGGACCGTACGCCCCGTCGCCGGTCTCGGTGCCCCGCCGCCCGCGCGCCCGCCGCCGGGCTGCCCTGTGCCCCGTACGGACCACCGGCGACACCCCGGATGACCGCCGGATGTCCGCATGCGCCCCCGCGGGGTCCTCGCCCTACCCTCCCGCGTGCGGGCACTATGGCGAGGTGGTCGAGAACCGGGCGGCTCCCGCGACCGGTCCGCTGCATGAGGCGGGCCGGGCGGTCGGGCGTGCCGTGCGCCGGCCGGTCGTCGGCGCGGGCCGGCGCATCCGCCGGGCCACGCACGCGCAGGGCGCGGGGGAGTCGGGCCTCGGGCGGCTGATGGAACTGCACATGATCAACGCCGCCGGGGACATGATGATCACCGTCGCGCTGGCGTCGACGGTGTTCTTCTCCGTACCGACCGACGAGGCCCGCAGCCGGGTCGCGCTCTACCTCGCCATCACCATGGCCCCGTTCGCGCTCCTCGCCCCCGTCGTCGGCCCGCTGCTGGACCGCATCCCGCACGGCCGCCGTGCCGCGATGGCCGGCACGATGCTGACCCGCGTGCTGCTGGCCCTGGTGCTGTCGGGCGCGGTCAAGACCGGCGACCTGAGCCTGTACCCGGCGGCGCTCGGCGTGCTGGTGTCCTCCAAGTCGTACGGGGTGGTGCGCTCCGCGGTCGTACCCCGGCTGCTGCCGCGGCGCATCTCGCTGGTGAAGGCCAACAGCCGGGTGACGCTCGCCGGGCTGCTCGCCACCGGGATAGCCGCGCCGGTCGGCGGGCTGCTGCACTTCATCGGGCCCGGCTTTCCGCTGTACGGGGCGATGGTCATCTTCGGCTTCGGCGTCCTCCTGTCGTTCCGGCTGCCGCACACCGTCGACTCCGCGCGCGGCGAGGGCAAGGCGCAGCTGGCGTCGGGCGAGGAGGGCCGGCTGCGGGCCCCGGCGAAGCCGGGCCTGCGCACCGTCGGCCCCTCGGTGCTGTACGCGCTGCAGGCCAACTCCGCGCTGCGCGTGCTGTCGGGGACGATGACGCTGTTCCTGGCGTTCCTGCTGCGCGACAACCCGCCGGGCGGGCTGCGGCCGGAACTGACGCTCGCCATGGCCGCGGTCGCCGCCGGCACCGGCAACGCGCTGGGCTCGGTCATCGGCTCCTGGCTGCGCGCCCGCGGCCCGGAGAAGCTGATCGCCGTGCTGCTGTCCCTCGCCCTGACGACGACGGTGCTGGCGGCGGTCTTCTACTCGCTGCCGGCGGTCATCTGCGTCGCGGCGATGGCGGGGTTCGCGCAGTCGCTGGCGAAGCTGTCGCTGGACGCGCTGATCCAGCGGGACGTACCGGAGCACGTGCGCACGTCGGCCTTCGCGCGCTCCGAGACCGTCATCCAGCTGTCGTGGGTCGCGGGCGGCGCGATCGGCATCCTGCTGCCGCTGAACGGCGTCGGCGGCATGGCGGCGGGGGCGGTGATCGTCGCCGCGGGGCTGCTCGCCACCGTACGAGGGCTGCTCACCGCCGCCCGCCGCGGCACGCCGCACCCGCGCGTGGCCTGACCGGGGGCGACAGGTAGCCTGCCCGCATGACCACTGCGCCCGCCACCACCGCGTTCTCCCACGCCCGCGGCCGCCGCGCCCTCCGCACCCGCCGCGGCACTCGCGCCGGGGCGGCCCTCGGCGTCGCCGCCCTCGCGGTCGTCGCCCTGGCCGGCTGCGAGAAGCCGACGCCGCTGGCCCAGATCACGGTCGGCGACCGGACGGCGAGCACGGAGGCGCAGTGCTACGAGGACGGGAAGGACATCTCCAACGCGGAGCTGAACGCCTGCGTCGAGGAGCGCGCGGAGGCGTCGATCACGGTGGACGCGGGCGACCGGGTCCGGATCGGCGTGGACCCGGATATCGCGGACACCGGGTGGACGCTGTTCGTGGACGGCCGGCCGGTGGTGCCGCGGCCGAGCAAGCACACGTATGTGACGTACAGCGGGGACCAGTTCTTCAACGTGCAGTCGCCGACGGGGGAGTCGACGCAGAACGACAAGGCCAAGGTCGGCATCGTGGAGATCGACGAGGACGGCAACTACAAGGGCGCGTGGAGCTTCGACCTGAAGCGGAAGGAGTCCTGACGGCACGCCGTCCGGCACGCCGTCCGGGACGCCCGGCGGCCGCTGGGCCGGGGTGCGCGGCGGGGCACGGGCCTGGGTGCCCGACAGCCCGGCGGCAGGCGGCGGGTGGGTGATGTCGGAGGGGCGGCCTACCCTTGGGTGGGTGTGTGGGCGTCGGGTGCTGGTGGTCACCGCCGTTGCCGCCGAGGCCGAGGCCGTGGAGCGGGCCGGGCGGGGCTACGACGTCGTGGTCGGCGGGGTCGGCCCCGCGGCCGCCGCGGCCGCCGCCGCCACGGCGCTCGCCGCGGCCCCCGTTCCGTACGACGCCGTCATCGCGGCGGGGATCGGCGGCGGCTTCGCGGGGGCGGTGCCCGTGGGCGGCGTGGTGGTGGCGGACGAGATCGTGGCCGCGGACCTCGGGGCGGAGACCGCGGAGGGCTTCGTGCCCGTCACGGACCTGGGCTTCGGCGCCGTCGCGCACCGCCCGCCGCCGGCGGCGGCGCGGGCGGCGGCGGAGGCGACGGGCGCGGTGCTGGGCACCGTGCTGACCGTGTCCACCGTCACGGGCTCCGCCGAGCGGGCCGTCGAGCTGCTGCGCCGCCACCCGCGCGCGGCGGCGGAGGCGATGGAGGGCTTCGGCGTCGCCGAGGCAGCGAGCCGGCACGGGGTGCCGGTGCTGGAGATCCGCGCGGTGTCCAACGCCGTGGGCCCCCGCAACCGCGCCGCCTGGCGCATCCCGGCAGCCCTGGCAGCCCTGACGACCACCTTCGCCTCCCTGCCCGCCCGCACCACACCAGGGGGCGGCGACAGCGCCGCGTCCTCCGGCGTCGACAACACCGCCCCGCCGGTCGCCGACACGGTCGCGCCCCGCGGCGCCGACACGGCCGCCACCGCACCTTCCCCGCACTCCCGCCCCAGGGTAGGCCGCCCCTCCGACAACGCCCCGTCCCCGCCGGCGGCGGGGAACCCCGCCACCGACCCCGGCCCCCGCGCCCGTACCGCCCGGCCCGACGCCACCGCCGCCCCACCGGACGGAGAGGAGCACCCATGACCTCGCCCCCGACCCCGTCGCAGGCGCTCCGTATCGCCTACTCCCCCTGCCCCAACGACACCTTCGTCTTCCACGCCTGGGCCCACGGCCTCGTCCCCGGCGCCCCGCCCCTCGACGTCACCTTCGCCGACATCCACCTCACCAACGGCATGGCCGAGCGCGGCGAGCTGGACGTCCTCAAGGTCTCGTACGCCGTCCTCCCCTACGTCCTCGACCGCTACGCCCTCCTCCCCTGCGGCGGCGCCCTCGGCCGGGCCTGCGGGCCGCTGGTGCTGACCGCCGCGGCGCAGAACCCCGTGGACCTCGCCGGCCGCACCGTCGCGGTGCCGAGCGAGCGCTCCACCGCCTACCTGCTCTTCCGGCTCTGGGCCGCGGCCGAAGTGCCGGGGGGCGTGGGCGAGGTCGTCGTCATGCCGTTCCACGAGATCATGCCCGCCGTCCGCGACGGCAAGGTCGACGCGGGGCTCGTCATCCACGAGGCGCGCTTCACCTACCAGGGCTACGGCCTGCACCGCGTCGCCGACATGGGCGAGCACTGGGAGGCCACCACCGGGCTGCCCATCCCCCTCGGCGCCGTCATCGCCCGCCGCGCCCTCGGCGCCGAGACGCTGCACGCGCTCGCCGCCGCGGCCCGCGCCTCGGTGCGGATGGCCTGGGAGGACCCGGAGGCCTCACGCGCGTACGTGAGGGAGCACGCGCAGGAGACGGACCCCGCGGTGGCGGACCAGCACATCGGGCTGTACGTCAACGAGTTCACCGCAGACCTCGGCGAGGACGGCTACGCGGCGGTACGCGGGCTGCTCACCCGCGCGGCGGCGGAGGGCCTGGTGCCGCCGCTCGGCCCGGACGCGCTGGCGTTCCCTTGACATCCTCGCCGTCCTCCTGATGGGCCGTCCTCCTGATGGGCCGTCCTCCTGATGGGCCGTCCTCCTGATGGACGGCGATTCCCGCCTGCCGTGCCGTTGCCGGCTGCGGTGTCGGGTGGGTTCCCGCTTCGCCGCGCGGTGCCGGAACACGTTCCGGTCCCACCTGCGCTCCACGGGCTGACACGGCCAGTCCGGCCGCCTTGCCGCCGCACTGCGAGCCCTCCACGGCGATCGCTTGGTTCTCGCGGATCAGCTTCGTGGAGAGCTGGTGGTGAAACTCGTGGCGCGCGTCCGCCACCCGCACATGCGCGCGAGCGACACGAAGTCTGGCCTTGTCCCGGTTCCCGCTCCCCTTCTCCTTGCGGGACATTCCGTTCCGGGGTGCGCTTCGCGTCAGTGATCAGCTGCTTGGACAGGTCGCCCGTCTTCGGAAACGGCAGACCCTCGCTGCGGGCGGTCTCCCGCGCCCTGAGGGCGCCTGAAGGGCTTCCCGCAGCCGACGAGGATCGGCCGCACCCTGCTGTTCGACCAGCAGGCGCTTCTCGACTGGCGCGCGGCACATCCCGCGCGCCGCCGGAAAGCCACGGAGTGAGAGTCGGCGCCGCGCACGTCCGGACTCAGGGTGCGCCTCGCCCCTGCCCCGAAGAGCGAAGCGCTGCGCATGATCCCGGTAGCGGAGGTGCCGGAACGGCCGGAGCCCCCGGCCCCTCCACGGTGCTGGGCGCCGGGTCTTCCTCCCGAGCCGTACGGGTAGGGGTTCCGCCCCCTCAGACGTCCAGCTGGTCGGCGACGGCCCGGAGCATGCCGGCGATCTTCCGGCCGTGCGTCTTGTCCGGGTACCGGCCGCGTTCGAGCTGCTGCGTCACGCTCTCCAGCAGCGTCGTCAGGTCCTGCACGATCGACGCCAGCTCGTCCGGCTTGCGCCGCTGCGCGGCCGCGACCGACGGGGTGGGGTCCAACAGCGTCACGGACAGCGCCTGGTCGCCGCGCTGCCCGGCCACGACGCCGAACTCGACGCGCTGACCGGGCCGAAGCGTCTCCACTCCGTCCGGCAGCACCGACGAGTGCACGAAGACGTCACCGCCGTCGTCGCGGGAGAGGAAGCCGAAGCCCTTCTCGCTGTTGAACCACTTGACTTTGCCGGTAGGCACCTGTCGTCGCCCTGTCTTCGTTTTCGTACTCGCCGCCCCCGAAAGAGCAGGAGAGCGGGTCCCGCGACCCGCCACCTCAAGGCTAATGGTCCCCCGCGTGGTGACAAGATGTCGCCGGGTGCTTCCTCAGCGCATATCCCGTGCATTCCCCGCGCACTTTCCGCCCCGCCTACTCTGGTGGCGTGAACACCGGAACCTCCCGCCCCGGGGACCTGCTCGTCCGCGCCGGAGCGATCGTCTTCCTCGTCGGCGCGCTCGGTACGTTCGTCACTTTCATCCCGTTCTTCGTCGGGGCGGACCCGCTGCCGACAGCCGCCTATCTCGTTTCGATGCTGATGGGCGTCGGCTTCGGGCTGGCGCTGGCCGGGCTGTTCCGCTCCGCGGCGGCGTCCCGGCGCGAGGCGCGGCAGGCGGCGCCGTAGCGTACGGGCCGCGCGCGCCGGCGCCCGGGCCCGCTCCGCCCGCCACGGTCGCCGCCCCCGCGAGCGCCGGACCGCGACCGCCGGACCGCGACCGCCGGCCCTGCGACTGCCGCCGCCCCTACGCGCCCGCCCGGTGCCCCGCCAGCCACTCCGGGAACGCCGTCAGATCCGGCAGGACGACATCCGCCCCCGCCGCCCGCAGCTCCTCCGCCGGGCACGGCCCCGTGGCCACCCCCACCGACAGCACCCGCGCCGCCCGCGCCCCCGCGACGTCCCCCACATGGTCGCCGACGTACGCCCACGCCCCGTACTCCGTCAGCGCCTCCGCCTTCGCGTCCGCCCACAGCCCGCCGACGACCGCGTCCGGGGCCAGGCCCAGGTGGTCGATGTGCAGCTTCGCCAGCGGCCGGCTCTTGGCGGTGACCACGAGCGCCCGGCCGCCCGCGGCCCGCACCGCCGCGAGGGCCTCGGCGGCGCCGGGCAGGGCGGTGGTGGGAGTGATGCCGTGGTCGGGGTAGAGGGCGCGGTAGCGCTCGCCCAGGGCGGGCACGCGGTCGGCCGGGAACCAGTTCGCCAGCTCGGTCTCCACCGGCGGCCCCAGACGCGAGGTCACGAGGTCGGTGTCGACGTACCCGCCGGTCTCGGCGACGAGCGCCTCGTACACCGCCTTGATCCCCGGCCGGGAGTCGATGAGCGTCATGTCCAGATCGAAGCCGACAGTAAAAGCGGGCGGCTGGGAAGGTGCGGGCGGCTGGGAAGGTGCGGGCGGCTGGGAAGGTGCGGGCGGCGGGGGCGGAGTGCGCATACGCCGATTCTGCCCGCCGCCGGTTTCCGTCAGGACAGCAGGATGGCCTGCAGCCTCTCGTCCAGGAACTCGCCCACGGTCGCGGGCCGCTCCTCCGCCCCGCCGCCCGGCGGCATCGGCGTGGCCGGGCCGGGGTTGTAGAACCACACCAGCGACATGAGCTGCTCCTCCGGCGCGTCCGCCGGCGGCGGCAGCACGCGGTGCCAGCCCGCCTGCCACCGGCCCCCGCTCCACATGGCGCCCAGCTCGCCGAGGTTGACGGTCAGGGCGTCGGCGTCCGGGTGGTACGGGGCGTCCTGCCAGTTCGCCTCGTCGTCGGCGGCGTCCGCCGGCCCGTTGCGTACCTGCAGGCAGCCCAGGCCGTGCTGGCGGTCCAGTACGGCCATGAGGTCCCAGTCCTGGTGCGCGCCGAGGCGGTACTGCCCGGGGCGCGGCGCGCCGGTCTGCCGCCTGCTCCCGTACCAGTTGACGTTGCACGTCCAGGCCGCGTCCCGGTCGTGGCGGGTGAGGAAGTCGGCGGGCTCGCCGAGGGCGTCGGCGAGCAGTTCCAGCAGGTCGAGCGAGAGGCGCCGCATCTGGCGCGCGTACTCCTCGACCGGCTCCCGCAGCGCGGGCGCCTCGGCCGGCCAGACCCCGGGGTGGTGCGGGTACAGGCTCCACAGCTCCACCAGGTCCGGCGGGCTCGCCGCGTCCTGGATGGCGCCCGCGGAGATCCCGCCGGGGCCGGTCCAGCCGCCGTCGCCCTTGTTGCGGTAGCCCTCCTTGACGGCGGGGGGCAGGTCGAAGGCCGTACGGGCGGCCGTCCGCACGGCGGCGCGCAGGGCGGGGTCCACGCCGTGGCCGGTCACCATCACGAACCCGGTGTCGCGCAGCGACGCGTCGAGCCGGGCGAGGACCCGCCGCCGTTCGTCGGGCCCGCCGGACCGCCACGATGCGAGGTCGACAAGGGAGATGCTCATGCGGCTGCCTCTCTCCGGGGGGTGCCGTGGTGGGCCTCATTGTGGCCGCGGCGGACGGCCCCCGTACAGCGGCTCGGGTGGCGGCGCCGCGGTCCCGGGGCAGGCCCTGTGCCCCGGGAGCGCCCCGTGCCCTAGGAGCGCAGCCGCCGCCGGGCCCGCCAGAGCAGGAAGAGCGTGGAGGCGACGGCCGCGATCCGGACGAGGTCGAGGAACATGTCCTCGTACGCCTGCCCCATCGTCCCCTCCTTGAGCTGCTCGCCCCACCGCCCCTCGTTCCGCCCCCACAGCCACACCAGCCCGCCGGCCGCCACCGTGCCCGGCACCCCGAGCGCGGCCCACTTCTTCTCCGTCATCGACAGCCGGCGCGACGTGTAGATCAGCGCCCAGCCGACGAGCGACGCCATCCACTGGTTGAGCACGGCGCCCCCGAGCAGCGCGCTCATCGCCAGCACCTCCATCAGGCCGGCGCTGCGCAGCAGGTCGCGGGTGGCGGCGCCGCGGCGGGGCGACGGGGCCGCGGGCTCGTCGTCCTCGTACTCCTCCTCGGGCTCCGCCTCCGCCTCGGCTTCGGCCTCCGCCTGCTCCCGGCGGGCCTGCTTCGCCTTGGCGGCCCGGGCCGCCCGCGCCGCGTTGGCCGCCTTCGCGGCCCGCGCGGCCCGGCCCACGGCGCCCGCGCCGCCGCCCCCCGCGCCGCCGCCCTTCCGGGTACCGGGCCGCCGCTGCTCCGCGTCGTCCTCGTCCTCCGGCGACTCGAACAGCTCCGGCACCTCGATGCCGCCGGTGAAGCCCGGCACCTGGTCGGCGCCGCCCGCGCCGGGCAACGGGGCGCCGAACGGCGCGGGTTCCACACGCCACCAGTCGGGGTCGGCGGCGTGCGTGCGGTCGAACTCGTCCTCGCCGGCGAGGTGCGGCGGGGAGGCGGCGGTGGGGGGCGGCTCCGCGGGCGGGGTGAAGTCGTCGGGCGCGGGCGCCGGTTGGGGTACGGGGAATTCGGGCCCGGTGCCGCCGCGCCGGCCCGCCGCGCCGCCGTCCGCGGCGCGTCCGCCCTTCGTCCAGCCGCCCGGGCCGGAGCCGGAGCCCGGGCCGGTTCCCGTACGCGGACGGGGCAGCCGGCCCAGCCACTTCTCGGACCCGCCCACCCGCGGCCGCGGCAGCCGCGACGCCAGCCCGCCGCCCCCGGCCGGCGGCTCCCCGGGCTGCACGGCGACCTCCGGCACGGCGGAGTCGGGGTCCCGCTTGGCGGCCTCGACGATGTCCCCGGGGCTGCCGAACCGGGCGAGTACCTGCTTCACCGCGGCCACGCTGTGCGCGCCCTCGGCGGCGCGCACCTTGTCGATGCCGGCCCGCAGTTCGTTGACCAGCCGCATGCGCTGCCCCGAGGGCAGGGCACGCTGCTGTGCGATGTCGCCGACGCGGCTCAGGTAGTCGTATACGAGCTGGTCGCTCTCGATGCCCACCGAATCCCCTAGGGCCGTGCGCTGTTGACCTCTCGACGGTACCGCGCCCGCGGGCCCCCTTCGCCCCCGCACGCGCGGTCCCGCGGGTGCCCGCGGACGCGGGGGAGCGAGTGTGCCGCGCGAACGCCGCGGGGGACCGAATACGCTGCGGCGACCGATACCCCCCGCGACAAGGAGCCTTCGTGGACCGCCTGGATCCCCCGGCCGCTGCGGCCGACCCGACCGCCCGGCTGCGCACCGCCGCACTCGACGCCTGGGCGGCGTCGGCCGCCCGCTTCCGGGAGGACGCCAACGCCGAGGAGGACCTCGCCCTCGGCGGCTACCGCGACCGGCTGGTGGTCGAACTGGCCCAGAACGCCGCGGACGCGGCCGCCCGCGCGGGCGTCGCGGGACGGCTGCGGTTGACGCTGGCACCGGACACCTCCGGCGGGTGCGGGGGCGCGGGTGCGGGGGCCGGTGTCGTCGCCGCCCCGGAGCCGCACGCCGTGCCCGGCGGCGCGGTGCCCCGCGCCGGGAACCGGCCGGACGTACCGGGTCCCCTCGGCGACAACGGCATGCCCGCGGCCCCGGGCGCTGCCGAAGCCGGGGCCGGTGGCGGTGGTGGCGGCGAGCCTGCGGAGGGGAGCATGGCCGCCGGGCCGGGCGGCGACGCCGTCGGTGGCCGCGGCGCGCCCGCCGCCGAAGGCGGCCGGGCGGTGGCCGGCGGCCGCGGTGGTGTCGGTGTCGCGGGCTCCGGCGACAGCGGCGCACCCGCGGCCCCCGCCGCTGCCTCCGTGCCCGGTGCGGCCCCCGTCGCGGCTCCCGGCGCGGGCTCCGTCTGGGTGCTGACCGTCGCCAACACCGGCGCGCCCCTCGACGCCGCCGGTGTCGAGTCGCTGTCCACGCTGCGGGCCTCCGCCAAGCGGGGCGAGGACACCGACGAGGCCGTGGGGCGCTTCGGGGTCGGGTTCTCCGCCGTGCTGGCGGTCAGCGACGCGCCGGAGGTCGTCTCCCGGGGCGGCGCGCGGGTGCGGTGGTCGCTGGCGGAGGCGCGGGAGCTGGTCCGTACGGCCGCCGAGCGCAACCCGGCGCTCGCCGAGGAGGCCGCCCGCCGCGCCGGCCACGTCCCCCTGCTCCGCCTCCCCCTGCCCCTGCCCCTCCCCGACGCCGACGCCGACGGCGACGCCGGCACCGCCGCCCCCGCCGTGCCCGACGGCTACGACACCGTCGTCCGGCTCCCGCTGCGCGACGCGGCCGCCGCCGCCCTCGCCCGGCGCCTGCTCGCCGGCGTCGACGACGCGCTGCTGCTGGCCCTGCCCGGCCTGGCCGAGGTCGAGGTGGAGACCCCCGAGGGGGTGCGCACGCTGCGCCGCCGCGCGGACGGCCCGTACACGGTCATCGAGGACACCGGCCGTACGAGCACACCGGCCCGCGGACCGGCCGCCGAACCCGCCGCCGGGCTGCTCTCCGCCGCCGAAGCCGGGGCCGCCGACCCCGCTGCCGACCCCGCCGACGCACCGCCGCCCGCCGGCACCCGCTACCGCACCCGCACCGCCGCCGGCCGCCTCGACCCCGGTCTCCTCGCCGACCGCCCCGTCGAGGAGCGCCTCCGCCCCACCTGGACCGTCACCTGGGCCGTCCCCGTGGCGCCCGACGGCGCCCCCGCCGCCCCCACCACCGCGCCCGTGCTCCACGCCCCCACCCCCACCGACGAACCCCTCGGCGTCCCCGCGCTGCTCATCGCCTCCTTCCCCCTCGAACCCACCCGCCGCCACCTCGCCCCCGGCCCGCTCACCGACTTCCTCGTCGAGCGCGCCGCCGACGCCTACGCCGAACTCCTCGCCGACTGGGACCCGGTGACCCCCGGCAGCGTCGGCCTCGTCCCCGGCCCCCTCGGCCGCGGCGAGCTGGACGGCGCCCTGCGCGCCGGCATCCTCCGCCGTCTCCCCGACGTCGCGTTCCTGCCTCCCGCCGCCCCCGCGGAGCCCGCACCCGCGGAGCCCGCCGCGCCGCGGCCGCTGCGCCCCCGGGACGCGCTCGTCGCCGAGGGCGCCGGCGCCGAGACGGTGCGCCGGCTCGGCGACGTCTTCCCGAACCTGCTCCCCGCCGGCCTGGAGCGCCGCGGCGAGCTGCGCACCCTCGACGTCGCCCGCGTCCCGCTCGGCGAACTGGTCGAACGGCTCAGCGGCGTCGAGCGCCCCGCGGCCTGGTGGCACGGCCTCTACGGCTCCCTCGCCGGCACCGACCCCGAGGAGCTGGCCGGCCTGCCGGTGCCGCTCGCCGACGGCCGCGTCGTCGTCGGCCCCCGCCAGGTGCTGCTGCCCGCCGGCGGCATCGGCGACGGCACCGGGGACGGCGCCGACGACCGGTCCGAGCGACTCGCCCGCCTCGGGCTCCGCGTCGCCGACCCCGTCGCCGCGCACCCCGTGCTGGAGCAGCTGGGCGCCGTCGCCGCCACGCCGCGCGCGGTGCTGACGACACCGCAGGTGCGGGCGGCGGTGGCGGGGTCGCTGGACGCGGGGGAGGTGTGGTTCGACGAGGGGCCGGGGCCGGGCGCGCCGGATCCGGAGGAGCTGGCGGACATCGTCCTCGGGCTGGTCCGCGACGCGCACCTGGCGCCGGGAGACGAACCGTGGCTGGGCGCCCTCGCGCTGCCCGACGAGGACGGCGAGCCGACCCCCGCCGGCGAACTCGTCTACCCCGGCAGCCCGTTCGCCGCCGTCATCCGGCCGGGCGAGCTGGCGGTGTGCGCCGGCAGCCTCGTCGAGCGGTGGGGGGAGGAGCCGTTGACGGCGGTGGGGGTGCAGGCGGACTTCGCGCTCGTACGGGCCGGGGACGTCGTCCTCGACCCCGACGAGCTGGAGCCGCGCGACGCCGACTACCCCGAACCCGACGACGCCGGGCTGCTCGACGCCGTCGACGTGTGGTGCGAGGACGTCCTCGACCGGCTGCCGGACGCCCCCGTGCCGCCGGTGCTCACCGAGCTGGTGGGCGTACGGGACCTGGACCTGGTCGACGAGGCGCGCTGGCCGGAGGCGCTCGCGCTGCTCTCCCGCCCGCCGCTGCGCGAGGCCCTCACGCGCCCCGCGCGCGTCCTGCTGCCGGACGGCGAGGCGCACCTCGTACGCCCGTACACCGCCTGGTGGCTGCGCGGCAGCCCCGTGCTCGACGGCCGCCCGCCCGCCGGCCTGCGCGCCGCGGGCGGCGACCCGCTGCTCACCGGGCTGTACGAGCCGGCCGACGCCTCCGCGGTCGCCGACGAGCAGGTCCTGCACGCCCTGGGGGTACGCACCTCCGCCGCCGCGCTCCTCGACGAACCGGGCGGCGCCGCCGAACTCCTCGCCCGCCTCGCCGACCCCGCGAGCGAGGTCACCCCGCCCCGGCTCCACGCCCTCTACACGCTCCTCGCCGGCCTCGACCCCGACGGCGTCACCCTGCCGGACGACCTCCGCGCGGTCCGCGACGGCGCCACGGAGGTGGTACCCGCCGGTGAGGCCCTGGTCGCGGACGCCCCGGACCTGGTGCCGCTGGCCGCGGACCGCCCCCTGCTGCCGGTCGCCCCGGGGCGGGCGGCGGCGCTGGCGGAGCTGCTGCAGGTGCGGCGGCTGACGGAGGCGTACGAGGCGCGGGTGCCGGCGGCCGGCGAGACCCGGGAGGTCCCGCCGGCGGTACGGGACCTGCTGGGCCCGGACACCCCGGCGACGTACGAGGAGCACGAGCGGCTGACGGTCGCCGGCGCGGGGGGCGTCGAACTCGACTGGCGCCGCACCCCCGACGGCACGGTCCACGCGGCGACGCTGGAGGGGCTGGCGGCGGGGCTGGCGTGGGCGACGGGGCAGTGGCGGCGGCGGTTCGAGGCGGCGGCGCTGCTGGAGGACCCGACGCGGACGCGGGAGCTGGGGGAGGCGCGCTGGTTCGACTGAGGACGGCCGCCGGGGGCGGGCGGCGTACGGCCCGTGCGCGGCCCGCCGCCCGGCGGCGCACCGCCTGCGGCCCCCCGCCGCCCCCGCGGCGCACCGCCCCCGGCGTCACGCCGCCGGGGCCAGCTCCTCCGCGCGCCGCGCCGGCACGAAGGTCACGTGCTTGCGCCCCCGCCGCAGGTCGATCCGCAGCCGCAGCCCCCCGACCCGGGCGAGCACCAGGCCCACCGTGATCGCCGCCACCGCCGAGATCACCCCGCACGTCAGGAACCCGGTCCGGGCGCCGAACGTGTCCGTCGTCCAGCCCACGATCGGCCCGCCGATCGGCGTCCCGCCGACGAACACCATCACGAACAGGCTCATCACCCGCCCCCGCATGGCCTCGTCCGTGGCCAGCTGGACGTTCGCGTTCGCGGTCGTGTTGAACAGCAGCCCGAACGCGCCCACCGGCACCAGCAGCGCCGCGAACAGCCAGAACGCCGGCGACAGCGCCACGACGATCTCCAGCACCCCGAACGCCAGCGCCGCGATCACCGTCAGCCGCAGCCGGCTCACCCCGCGCCGCGCCGCGAACAGCGCGCCGCCCAGCGAGCCGGCCGCCATCAGCGAGTTCAGCAGGCCGTAGGTGCCGGCGTCGCCGTGGAAGACCTCGTCCACGTACGCCGTGAGCCAGATCGGGAAGTTGTAGCCGAACGTGCCGATGAAGCCGACCAGCACGATCGGCCACAGCAGCTCCGGCCGCCCCGCGACGTACGCCAGGCCCTCGCGCAGCTGTCCCTTGCCGCGCGGTGCGCGCTCGACGCGGTGCAGCTCCGCGGAGCGCATCAGCAGCAGCCCGGTGATGGGCGCGAGGAACGACAGCCCGTTGAGCAGGAACGCCCAGCCGCTGCCGACGGCGGTGATCAGCACCCCGGCCACGGCGGGGCCGAGGAGGCGGGCGGTCTGGAAGTTGGCGGCGTTGAGGCTGACGGCGTTCTGCATCTGCTCCTTGCCGACCAGCTCGGCGACGAACACCTGCCGCGCCGGGTTGTCGACGACGGTGGCGAGGCCGAGCAGGAACGCCATGAGGTAGACGTGCCAGACCGTCACCGCGCCGCTCAGCGTGAGCGCCGCGAGGGCGAGCCCGATGAGGCCCATGGCGGCCTGGGTGGCGAGCAGCAGCTTGCGCTTGGGCAGCCGGTCGGCGAGCACACCGCCGTAGAGGCCGAAGAGCAGCATGGGCAGGAACTGCAGCGCCGTCGTGATGCCGACGGCGGTGGCGGATCCGGTGAGGCTGAGCACCAGCCAGTCCTGGGCGATCCGCTGCATCCAGGTGCCGGTGTTGGAGACGACCTGGCCGCCGGCGAAGAGCCGGTAGTTGCGGATCCTCAGCGAGCTGAAGGTGCCGCCCTTGCTCTTCTCCTCTTCTTCGCGTTCGTCCGGTGTGGGTGCGGGGGCGGAGTCTGCTCCGGGTCCCGTACTCAAAGACGTCCCCTCCTGTCGTCGTCCTGCGTCAGCGTGGTGCGGCCTCCGGCATGGGCAGATGTGCGAGCTTCTCCAGCACCGGGGCGGCGGCGCGCAGCGTGTCCCACTCCTCCTCGGACAGGCCGCCGGCCAGCTCGGCCAGCCACGCGTTGCGCTTGCGGCGGCTCTCTTCGAGCATCGCCTCGGCCTGCTCGGTCTGGCTGACCACCTTCTGCCGCCGGTCCTCCGGGTGCGGCTCCAGCCGGACCAGCCCCTTGGTCTCCAGCATGGCGACGATGCGGGTCATCGACGGCGGCTGGACGTGCTCCTTGCGCGCCAGCTCACCGGGGCCGAGCGGACCGCAGCGGAAGAGCGTGCCGAGCACCGACATCTCGGTCGGGCTCAGCGACTCGTCCACGCGCTGGTGCCGCAGCCGGCGGGTCAGCCGCAGGATCGCGGAGCGGAGTGAGTTCACCGCGGCGGCGTTCTCACCCTGGGACAGGTCAGGCATGTTCATTAGAGTACCTCATTACTTTGGCTAAGTAAAATGCGGGCGCCGGAACAGAGGAGGTTACGGCCTGAGTCTGCCCGCCACTCGAAAGGATGACCGCGTACGGGATCGCCCGCCCCCGGCGCGGGCGACCGGCGACCCTGAACGGCATGGGGACCCACGTGCTCAGTCTGCGAATAGACGGCGAACTCCTCGACCGCCTCCGCACCCACGCGGCGAAGCGGGACATGCCGGTGCAGGACTACGTGCTGCAACTGCTGCAGCGCAACGACTTCGACGAACGCTTCCGGACAGCGGTAGAGGAGACCCAACGCCTCACCCGCTGGCCCACCGGGCACCCCTCGGGGACCTGGCGGCTCGGCGCCCCCGGGAAGTAGTGCCCCCGCCCGTACGTCTGCCGCGGGGACGCCTCCCGCGCATGCGCCTTCCCCTCAGCCGAGGCCGAGCCAGCGTTCGATCGGGTCGAGCGCGAAGAAGACCACGAACACCGCCGACGTCACCCACAGCGCCGGGCGTACGGACCCGGGGCGGCCCACCGCCGTGCGGAGCAGGACGTGGGCGAGGAAGCCCATGCCGATGCCGACCGTGATGCTGTACGTGAAGGGCATCAGCGTGATCGTCAGGAAGGCCGGGACCGCGATCGTCAGGTCGGACCAGTCGATGCTGCCGATGTTCGACGCGAGGATCAGGAAGCCCACCACCACCAGCGCCGGCGTCGCCGCCTGTGCCGGGACGATCGTCACCAGCGGCGTGCACACCAGCGCCAGCAGGAACAGGGCGCCCGTGACGACGTTCGCCAGCCCCGTGCGGGCGCCCTCGCCGACGCCCGCCGTGGACTCCGCGAAGGCCGTGCTCGCCGAGGCGGAGGACGCGCCGCCGAGGGCGACGGCGGCGCCGTCGGCCATCAGGACCCTGTTCATCTCGGGGAGTCGGCCGTGTTCGTCCAGGAGGCCGGCCTCCTCGGTGACGCCGAGGATCGTGCCCATCGCGTCGAAGAAGCCGGACAGCAGCACGGTGAAGACGAAGAGGCAGCCCGTCAGGATGCCCGCCTCGCGGAAGCCGCCGAAGAGGCTCGCCTCGCCCAGCAGGCCGAAGTCGGGGGCCTCCACGAGGCTGTCCGGCACCTCCGGGGCGGTCAGGCCCCACGCCTCCGCCGGGAGGTCGCCGACCGCGTGGATGATCATCGCCGCCAGCGTCATCGTCACGATGCTGACGAGGATCGCGCCGCGGAAGTGCCGGGCCAGCAGCACGAACGTCAGCGCCAGGCCCAGGACGAAGACCAGCACCGGCCACCCTTTCAGGTGACCGCCGACGCCCAGGCCGAGCGGGACGGTGGTGTGCGCGGAGTCCGGCGTGCGGGTGACGAAGCCCGCGTCGACCAGGCCGACGAGGGCGATGAACAGGCCGATGCCGATCGCGATGGCCTTGCGCAGGCCGTCCGGGATCGCGGACATCACCCGTTCCCGCAGCCCCGTGGCCACCAGCAGCATGATGACCAGCCCCGCCAGCACCACCATCCCCATCGCGTCCGCCCACGACATCTCCGGCGCCAGCTGCAGCGACACCACGGCGTTGATGCCGAGGCCGGCGGCGCAGGCGACGGGGACGTTGCCGATGACGCCCATGAGGAGCGTGGTCACCGCGGCGACCAGCACCGTGGCCGTGACCAGCTCGCCGTGGTCGAGTTCCCGGCCGTGCTTGTCCGTCGCCGAACCGAGGATGATCGGGTTGAGCACGATGATGTACGCCATGGCGAAGAACGTCGCCAGCCCGCCCCGCAGCTCCTGGGTGACGGACGAGCCGCGCCGGGAGATGCGGAAGTAGGCGTCGAGGGGGGAGGAGACGGGGGCGGCGGTGGCGGGCGGGGGCCTGTCTTCCGGGTCCGTGCCGCCGGTCTTCCGGGCGGGGGGCATGCGCGACCTTCGGGCTGAGCGGCGGCCGGGCTTCGGCGCCCACTCAGTATGCGGCCGGTCTGCGGCCCGTACCCTGGTGACATGGGCAAGAAGGCGTACAGCCATCCGGCGCCGGAGCCGTTCGAGGGCGACATCATGGCGGTGACCGTCGGCGGCACCGTGCTGTGGTTCGTCCTCTTCCTCGTCCAGCTGCCGTTCGTCGGCTGGCTGGACGACCACGACCGCATGTGGTGGCTGTGGACCTGCCTGGCCGGTGCCGGCCTCGGCGTCCTCGGCATCTGGTACGTACGCCGCCGGGCCGCCGCCCTCGCCCGGGGCGGGGGCGCAGACGCCCCGTCGAACACGTAACGTCGTACGCATGACGCAGCGGGTCGAGACAGCCTCCGACGGCGGCGAGGGGCCGGAGCCGGGCGGAGAAGCGGGCGGGGCGGCGGACGCGACCGGTGCTGCCGGTGCTGCCGGTGCTGCCGGTGATACGGACACCGGTGCTGCCGGTGATACGGGCGACGTGAACGGCGCCGCGCCGGACACGGACACCGCGGCGGACGCGGCCGGGGTTGCGGCGGAGGCCGAGACGGTCGCCGCGGAGGCGGAGACGGTCGCCGCGGAGGCGGAGTCGGTGGTCGCGCGCCGGCACGACGGGCTCACCGCCGCCGAGGTCGCCGAGCGCGTCGCCCGCGGCGAGGTCAACGACGTCCCCGTACGCTCCTCCCGCTCCACCGCCGACATCGTCCGCGCCAACGTCTTCACCCGCTTCAACGCCATCATCGGCGTCCTGTGGATCATCATGCTGGCCGTCGCGCCCATCCAGGACAGCCTGTTCGGCTTCGTGATCCTCGCGAACACCGGCATCGGCATCATCCAGGAGCTGCGCGCCAAGAAGACCCTCGACAGCCTGGCCGTCATCGGCGAGGCCAAGCCGCAGGTGCGCCGCGACGGCCGGACCCGGGAGATCCCCACCGCCGGGATCGTCCTCGGCGACCTCGTCGAGCTGGGCCCCGGCGACAAGGTCGTCGTCGACGGCGAGGTGCTGGAGTCCGACAGCCTGGAGGTCGACGAGTCGCTGCTCACCGGCGAGGCCGACCCCGTCGTCAAGCAACCCGGCGACAAGGTGCTCTCCGGCAGCTTCGTCGTCGCCGGCGGCGGCGCGTTCACGGCCACGAAGGTGGGGCGCGAGGCGTACGCCATGCAGCTGGCGGAGGAGGCGTCCCGCTTCACGCTCGTCCACTCCGAGCTGCGCAGCGGCATCAGCGAGATCCTCAAGTACGTGACGTACATGATGGTCCCGGCCGCCATCGGCCTGGTCATCAGCCAGCTCGTGGTCGAGAACGAGGGCGCGCAGGACGCCATCCGCCGCATGGTCGGCGGCATCGTGCCCATGGTGCCCGAAGGGCTGGTGCTGCTGACCTCCATGGCGTTCGCGATAGGCGTCATCCGGCTGGGCCGCAAGCAGTGCCTCGTCCAGGAACTGCCCGCCATCGAGGGCCTCGCGCGGGTCGACGTCGTCTGCCTCGACAAGACCGGCACCCTCACCGAGGGCGGCATGGACGTCACCGAGCTGCGCCCGCTGGGCGGCGCGGCGGAGGCGGACGTACGGCGGGTGCTGGGCGCCCTGGGCTCCTCCGACCCGCGGCCGAACGCCAGCCTGCAGGCCATCATCGAGGCGTACCCGGACACCGAGGAGCTGCGCTGCACCGGGGCGCTGCCGTTCTCCTCGGCGCGCAAGTACAGCGGCGCGGCGTTCAGCGACGCGAGCGGCGGGGGCTTCGCGTACGGAGCGGGTACGTGGCTGCTGGGCGCGCCCGACGTGCTGCTCCCGGCCGCCGACCCGACTCTTACCGAGATCGACGATCTGAACGCGCAGGGGCTCCGCGTCCTGCTGCTCGCCCGCACCGGTCGCGACCTGGACGACCCGGAGGCGGCCCGCGACGTCGAGCCGGCCGCCCTGGTCGTACTGGAGCAGCGGCTGCGGCCGGACGCCGCCGACACCCTCCGCTACTTCGCGGAGGAACGGGTCGAGACGAAGATCATCTCGGGCGACAACGCGGTGTCCGTGGGCGCCGTCGCCGCGAAGCTGGACATGGCGGGCGCGGACCGCACCGTCGACGCGCGCACCCTGCCGGAGGACCGCGACGAGATGGCCGCCGTCCTCGACGAGGGCGCCGTCTTCGGCCGCGTCAACCCGCAGCAGAAGCGGGACATGGTCGCCGCGCTGCAGTCCCGCGGACACGACGTGGCGATGACCGGCGACGGCGTCAACGACGTGCTGGCGCTGAAGGACGCGGACATCGGCGTGTCCATGGGCTCGGGCTCGGAGGCGTCCAAGGCCGTCGCGCAGATCGTGCTGCTGAACAACAGCTTCTCCACCCTCCCCTCGGTCGTCGCCGAGGGCCGCCGGGTCATCGGCAACATCGAGCGGGTCGCGAACCTGTTCCTGACCAAGACCGTCTACTCGGTGCTGATGGCGCTGCTCGTCGTCATCACCCAGGTGCCGTACCCCTTCCTCCCGCGGCACCTGACCCTGCTGTCGACGCTGACGATCGGCGTGCCGGCGTTCTTCCTGGCGCTGGCGCCGAACAAGGAGCGGGCGCGGCCCCACTTCGTCCGGCGGGTGATGCGCTACGCCATCCCGGCCGGGCTCATCGCGGGGGCGGCGACGTTCCTGACGTACATGCTGGCGCGACGGCACTACACGGGGGACGGGGCGCTGGACGCGGAGACGTCGGCCGCGACCCTGACGCTGTTCCTCATCGCCATGTGGGTGCTCGCGATCATCGCGCGGCCGTACACGTGGTGGCGGGTGGGGCTGGTCGCGACGATGGCGCTGGGGTTCGTGATCGTGCTGGCCACGCCGTGGCTGCAGGACTTCTTCGCGCTGAAGCTGGTGGGTGCGCAGATGCCGTGGACGGCGGTGGGCATCGCGGTGGGGGCGTCGGTGCTGCTGGAGGTGGCGTGGCGGTGGGTGGCGCGGCGGTTCCCGGACTGAGGGACGGCGGCCGGTTCCGATGAGGCTCTTCGCCGCCGTGACCCCGCCCGCCGAGGCGCTGGCGGAGCTGGCCGGGGCGGTGGAGCGGCTGCGCGGGCTGCCCGGCGCCGGGCGGCTGCGCTGGACCCGGCCGGAGGGCTGGCACGTCACGGTGGCGTTCTACGGGGAGGTGCCGGCCGGCTCCGTCGCGGAGCTGGGGGAGCGGCTGGCCCGGGCGGCGCGGCGCCGGGCGCCGGTGGCGCTGGGGCTGGCGGGCGGCGGGCGGTTCTCCGACACGGTGCTGTGGACGGCGGCGGCCGGCGACGTCGGGGAACTGGGCCGGCTGGCGGCGGGCGCGGAGGCGGCGGGGCGCAGGACGCCTGGGGTGGGCCCGGGGGCGGGCGGCGGCGCCGGGGGGCGCGGGTCCCGGAGGGAGCGCCGCTACCGCCCGCACCTGACGCTGGCCCGCCAGCGCCACGGCGGCGGCGCGGACCTGACCCCGTTCACGTACGCCCTGCGCGACTTCACCACCCCGCAACGCCCGGTCCCCGCCCTCACCCTGATCCGCAGCCACCTCCCGCCCCCGGGCGAGGAGGGCGCCCAGCCCCGCTACGAGGCGGTGGCCACGTGGCCCCTGGGCGGGGCGGAGCCGGGGCTCAGTCCCGGGGAAACGCGCCGGTCGTGAGCGTGAGCCCGACGGGGGTGTCGGTGAGATCGACGTCCACGCCGAAGTCGAGGAGGGTCTCGACGTGGTACTTCCCGTCCTTGGGCATCAGGTGCAGGCGGCACTGGGCGGTGTACGGGTCGACGATCAGGTAGACCGGCACCTCGGCGGTGGCGTATGCGGCCTTCTTCGGGCCGTAGTCGTTGGCGGCGGTGCCCTTGGAGATCACCTCGCCGACGAACTCCACGTCCTGAGTGCGCCAGCGTCCCTTGTCGTTTTTGGTGGCACCTTCGGCCAAGGCGATGACGTCCGATGCGAAGCCGTTCAGGTCTCCCGGGTAGTCGATTCGAACGTCTGACTTCAGCTGGCGCCGGGAATACCGGGGCCGCAACTGGTCCAGGATGTCGTAGATCGTGTCCCAATGCGTGTCCCGCTGCGGCGAGATGTAGATGGTCCCCTCGACGATCTCAACCTTGAATCCCTCGGGGACGGGCATGCGCTCCAGCCGCTCGAACATCATGTCGAGGGTGAGCTCGTCGCTCTCGTCGGCCATCTCGATCCTGTCGGTCTCCACGACGGTCATCGTGCCGCTCCTCCCCGCTGCGGCCCAACGCCGCAGCCGGTAGTACAACGATACTCACGGTGAGCCGTTACGGCCCGTCATCGCCGCCCCGGGCCCGCCGCCCCGCGCGGGGCGGCAGGCCCGGAGCCCGTAAGCTCGTAGGCGTGAACGCCAAGACCCGCATCCGCGTCGTCAGCGCCACGCTCGTGCTGATCTTCGCCGTCGTCGCCGTCGCCGCCGCCTTCGGCGGCTGAGCCACCGGCTACGGAACACTCACCACGCGAACGCCTCCGGCGACGGCCCCGGCCCCGGGAAGACCTCGTCGAGCGACGCCAGCAGCTCGGCCGGCAGCGTCAGGTCCGTCGCCGGCAGCGCCGACGTCAGCTGCTCCATCGTGCGCGGGCCCACGATCGGGCCCGTGACGCCCGGGCGGGTCAGCAGCCACGCCAGGGCCACCTCCGCCGGGTCCAGGCCGTGCCCGGCGACCAGGTCCTCGTACGCCTGCACCTTCTCGCGCACCGCGTCGTCCCGCAGCGCCCCCGCCGACCGCGCGGCGCCGCCCTCCCGCTCCTTGCGCAGCGCGCCGCCCAGCAGCCCGCCGCCCAGCGGGGACCACGGGATGACGCCGAGGCCGTAGCTCTCGGCGGCCGGCAGCACCTCCATCTCGGCGCGCCGCTCGGACAGGTTGTACAGGCACTGCTCGCTCACCAGGCCCAGCGAGTTGCGCCGCCGCGCCGCCTCGTTGGCCTGCGCGATGTGCCAGCCGGCGTGGTTGGAGGAGCCGGCGTAGAGGATCTTGCCCTGCTGCACGAGGACGTCGACGGCCTGCCAGATCTCGTCCCACGGGGTACGCCGGTCGACGTGGTGGAACTGGTAGAGGTCGATGTGGTCCGTCTGCAGCCGCTTGAGGCTGGCGTCGACCGCGCGGCGGATGTTCAGCGCCGACAGCCGGTCGTGGTTGGGCCATGTCGTGTCGCGGTCCGCGCTCATCGAGCCGTAGACCTTGGTGGCGAGCACGACCTTGTCGCGCCGCCCGCCGCCCTGCGCGAACCAGGTGCCGACGATCTCCTCGGTGCGGCCCTTGTTCTCGCCCCAGCCGTAGACATTCGCGGTGTCGAAGAAGTTGATGCCGGCGTCGAGGGCGGCATCCATGATGGCGTGGCTGTCCGCCTCGTCGGCGTGCGGTCCGAAGTTCATCGTGCCGAGCACGAGTCGGCTGACCTTGAGTCCCGTACGTCCCAGCTGCGTATACCTCATGAGGATCAAGCCAACGCCTTCGAGCGCGCTCGAAGCAAGCGCATCCGCGCCGCCGCACCGGCGCGGCGCACCGGTGCGGCCGCATGGCAGGCTTGGCGCCATGCGCGCCGCCCACCCGCCCTCCCGCCGGCCGACCCGTCCGTCTGCCCGTCCGTCTGCCCGTCCGCCTTCCCGCGGGCCCCGCCGCCTGTCGGCCGCCGCCGCCCTGCTCACCGCGGCGGCGGTGGCGACCTCCGCCGCGTACGCCCCGCCCGCCGCGGCGCAGGACGACGTGATCCTCACCGACCCCCGTATCACCGAGTCCAGCGGCCTGGCCGCCAGCCGGCAGCACGACAACGTGTACTGGACCCACAACGACTCCGACGACGGCCCGTACGTCTACGCCGTCGACGGCGAGACCGGCGAGACGCTGGCCACCCTCACGCTGCGCGGCATAGGGGAGCCGCGCGACGTCGAGGCCGTCTCGCTCGGGCCCGGCAACGAGCTGTACGTCGGCGACATCGGCGACAACATGGGCGGCTCCTGGTCGTACGTGTGGGTCTACCGCTTCCCGGAGCCGAAGCAGCTCAGGGACGCGACGGTCGACGCCGTGCAGTACGAGGTGCAGTACGAGGACGGGCCGCGGGACGCGGAGGCGCTCATGGTGCATCCGAAGACGGGGCGGGTGTACATCGTCAGTAAGAAGAAGGACGGCGGCGCGGCGCTGTACGCGGGGCCGGAGGAGCTGTCGACCGGGTCGATGAACGTCTTCCGGCGGGTCGCGCCGATCAACCTGTGGGTGACGGACGGGGCGTTCTCGCCGGACGGCAGCAGGATGGCGCTGCGCAGCTACGTCGGCGGGCGGATGTACCGCTTCGAGGACGGCAGGCCGGAGGAGGACGGGCGGCTGGACGTGCCGCTGCAGTCGCAGGGCGAGTCGATGACGTACACGGCGGACGGGTCGGCGATCGTGTTCGGCAGCGAGGGCCAGGGGAGCGACCTGGTGTGGCGGGAGGCCGAGGGGGGCGGCTCGTCGGCCGGGTCGGAGGGGAGCGGGTCCGGGAGCGGCGCGAGCGGCGGCGGCTCCGGCGGCTCCGGTGACGGGGACCGCGACCCGGTGACGTCGGTGCTGATGGTGGGTGCGGGCATCGGCGTGGTGCTGCTGCTGCGCCGGTTGCTGGTGCGGCGTCCGCGCCGGGACTGAGACCGGCGGGAGCGGTGTGTGTGCCCCCCTCAGGCCGGTTTCTCCCCCCGCTGCTCCGGCCCGTCCCCCGCTTCGCAGGCCTGCCAGGTGGGCGGCGGCGGCGTCCACCCCGTCTCGCGGCGGTGGTCGAGCAGCGCTTCCAGGCCGTCCAGCATCCGGTCGATCGCGAACATGAACGCCTCCTCGTCCAGCCCGGAGAAGGCGTTCTCGTCGAGCTGCGCGATCCGCGGGTAGCGCCCGGACGCCATCGCCGACTCCAGCGCCGGCGACTGCGCCTCCCAGAACTCGCGGTCGCTGATCCCGGTCCGCTCCTCCGCCAGCCTGGCGTTGACGTGTGTGCGGGCGAGGCCGGCGGCGGTGGCGTCGACGGCGGTGACGAAGCCGACCTTCTCCTGGTCGGTGAGGGGCAGGTCGTCGAAGCCGCTGAGGGCGAGTTCGAAGCCGTCCAGCCCGTTGGGCCCGAGCACCGGCCGGGCCTGGTCGACGTGGAGCAGCCAGGGGTGGGCGAGGTAGTGCTGCCAGAACCCCTGGGCCAGGCGGTGTAGCCGCTCCCGCCAGGTCCAGTTCCGGAAGAGGGCGGCGTCCTCCGGCTCGACGGGGCCGACGCCGTCGAGCATCAGGTCGATCAGCTCGGCCTTGCCGGGAACGTGCCGGTACAGCGACATGGTGCCCACGCCCAGGCAGCCGGCGATCTTGCGCATGGAGACCGCGTCCAGCCCTTCCGCGTCGGCGATGCGGATGGCGGTGTCGACGATCCGCGTCACCGAGATGCCGGGTTTCGGGCCGCGCTTGGCGCGCTCCTCCATGCCCCAGAGCAGGGCCATGCTGCGGCTGAGGTCGCCGCTGCCGCTGTGTTCCGTTGCCGCCATGGAAACGCATTCTAGCTGCGGACTTGCGATTTGCGTACACCGTATGCCTAAATGAGTACGGCGTACTCATTTAGGGGAGGAAGAGCGTGAAGGCAAGCTCGGCCGACGCCGTCGTGGCGGACGGCGTGCAGAAGCGCTACGGAGAGAAGCGGGCTCTCGCCGGATTCGACCTGACCGTGCCGTACGGCACCGTCTACGGCCTGCTCGGCCCGAACGGCGCGGGCAAGACCACGGCCGTGCGGATCCTGTCCACCCTCATCCGCCTGGACGGCGGACAGGCCCGGGTCGGGGGGCACGACGTGATGAAGGACCCGGTCAAGGTGCGCCGGCGCATCGGCCTCGCCGGGCAGTACGCGGCCGTGGACGAGGTGCTGACCGGCCGGCAGAACCTGGAGATGTTCGCCCGGCTGTTCCACCTCGGCTCCCGGCGCGCCCGCGAGCGCGCGGCGGAGCTGCTGGAGCAGTTCGGGCTGACGGACGCGGCGGACAAGGGCGCGAAGGAGTACAGCGGCGGCATGCGGCGCCGGCTCGACCTGGCGTCGAGCATGATCCTCGCGCCGGACGTGCTCTTCATGGACGAGCCGACGACGGGCCTGGACCCGCGCAGCCGCGGCGAGGTCTGGGAGGCGGTACGGGACCTGGTGGCCGGCGGCACGACGGTGCTGCTGACCACGCAGTACCTGGACGAGGCCGACAAGCTCGCCGACCGCATCGCCGTCATCGACGGCGGCCGGACGATCGCCGACGACACCCCGGCCGCGCTGAAGAACACGGTCGGCGGCGACCGCATCGAGGTCGTCGTCGGCTCGGCGGAGGAGATCCCGGACGCGGTGAAGGCGGTCTCCCGGGTCTCCGGCGCCGAACCGGCCATCGACCTGGAGGAGCTGCGGGTGCACGGCGCGGTCACCGACCGGGTCGCGGCCCTGACGGAGGTGGCGCGCACGCTGCAGGACGAGGGCGTCGCGGTGGACGACATCGCGCTGCGGCGGCCGACGCTCGACGACGTGTTCCTGAGCCTGACGGGCCACACCACGGCGGAGACGGACTCCGCCGCCGCCGGCACCGGCGAGAAAGAGGAGGCCAAGGCCGTATGAGCACCGCCACCGACACCGCGGCGGAGGAGTCGCGGCACCGTCCCCCCGGCCGTGAGCAGGCCCCCGGCGGGGCGCTGAAGTGGGCTTTCGCCGACTGCTGGACCGTCGTACGCCGCGGGCTCCTGCACTACCGCCGGCAGCCGTCGAACATCGCCTGGCAGCTCGGCTTCCCCGTCGTCTCCGTGCTGCTGTTCGTCTACGTCTTCGGCAGCGCGATGGAGGGCGGCGCGGACGCCTACAAGTCGTACGCGATGCCCGGCATGTTCGCGATGACCATGGCCTTCGGCTTCATGAACACCGCCATGCTGATCGCCATCGACAAGGAGCACGGCATCACCGACCGCTTCCGCTCCATGCCGATGTCCCCCTCCGCGGTCGTCAGCGGCCGGGGCGTCTCCGACCTCATCGGCGCCGCGCTCGACCTGGTGGTGATGGCGGCGATCGCGCTGGTCATCGGCTGGCGCTCGGACGGCACGGCGCTGGAGACCGCGGCCGCCTTCGCGCTGCTGCTGTGGTTGCGCTTCGCGCTGATCTGGGTCGGGGTGGTGCTCGGCCTGCTGGTCCCCAACCAGGAGGCGGCGGGCAACCTCTTCGCCGTCGCGTTCCCCTTCGGCATGGTCTCCAGCGTCTTCGCGTCGCCCGCGGACATGCCGGGCTGGCTGGGCGCGATCGCCATGTGGAACCCGGTGTCGTCCACGGCCAACGCGGTGCGCGAGCTGTTCGGCAACCCCGGGCGGCTGGGCGACTCGTGGATCGAGCAGCACGCGATGCTGATGGCGGTGGTGTGGCCGGTGGTGATCACGGCGGTGTTCCTGCCGCTGGCGGTGCGGAAGTACCAGCGCCTGTCGCACTGAGAGGTGCGGGCCCCGCGGCAAGCCGCGGGGCCCGCTCGCCGATGCCGTGGCCGACGCCTCAGATCCGTTCGAGGACGTAGTCGACGCAGCGGGTCAGCGCCTCGACGTCGGCGGGGTCGACGGCCGGGTACATCGCGACCCGCAGCTGGTTGCGGCCGAGCTTGCGGTACGGCTCGGTGTCCACGACGCCGTTGGCGCGCAGCGTCTTCGCGACGGCGGCGGCGTCCACGTCGTCGGAGAAGTCGATCGTGCCGACGACCTGCGACCGCTGCGCCGGGTCGGCGACGAACGGGGTGGCGGCCTTCGACTCCTCGGCCCAGTTGTAGAGCGTCCGGGCGGAGGCGGCCGTGCGGCGCACCGCCCAGTCCAGCCCGCCCTGCCCGTTCAGCCAGTCCAGCTGGTCGGCGAGGAGGAAGAGGGTGGCGAGGGCGGGGGTGTTGTACGTCTGGTTCTTGCGGGAGTTGTCGATGGCCGTGGGCAGCGAGAAGAACTCCGGCACATGCCGCCCGGAGGCGTGCACGCGCGCGGCACGCTCCAGCGCGGCCGGCGAGAACGCGGCGACCCACAGCCCGCCGTCGGAGGCGAAGGACTTCTGCGGCGCGAAGTAGTACAGGTCCGTCTCGGCCACGTCCACCGGCAGCCCGCCGGCCCCGGACGTCGCGTCGACCAGCACCAGTGCCCCGTCGTCGGCCCCCTCGACGCGCCGCAGCGGCATGGCGACGCCGGTGGACGTCTCGTTGTGCGTCAGCGCGTACGCGTCGACCCCGGCCTCGGCCCGCGCCTCCGGGTGCGTACCGGGCTCGGACGTCACGACGCTCGGCTCGTCCAGCCACGGGGCGAGCCGCGCGGCCTTCGCGAACTTCGAGGAGAACTCCCCGAAGGACAGGTGCTGCGACTTGCGCTCGATCAGCCCGTGCGTAGCGATGTCCCAGAACGCGGTGGACCCCCCGTTGCCGAGGACCACCTCGTACCCCTCGGGCAACGAGAACAGCTCACGCACGCCCTCACGCACCCGCCCGACCAGGTCCCGCACGGGCGCCTGCCGGTGGGAGGTCCCGAGAAGAGAGGAGCCGGTGGCCGCCAGGGCTGCGAGCGCCTCGGTGCGCACCTTGGACGGACCCGACCCGAAGCGACCGTCGGCGGGCTTGATGTCAGCGGGAATCTCGATCTCAGCCACGCCAGAAGCCTACGACCCGCCCGCCCCGCCACGACGCCCCGTCCACCCTCTGAGACACGAACCCCCACGCACCGGACCACCCTCGCGGGTGCGGAGGCCAGGCCTCCGCCGTGGACCGGGTGACCGCAGGGGAGGCAGTCGTCGGCCGGGGTGACCAGGCGGGGCTTGCGCACCCCACATCAGCCTCTCGGGTCGTCGACATGCAGAGTGATCCTGACCCCGGAAGTCGAGAGGAATGTTGCATGTGGCCCCGATGTCTGAATCTCTGTAAAAGGGTTGGAGTCGGTGCAGAAGATCGCCCACACCACGGTACGGTCACTTCTCAGACGCGCGACGAAGCCTTCGGAGCCGTATGCCCCGTCGCCGGCCCACAGCAAGTCCCCGTCGTCCATCTCCACCGAGGCCATCCCGTCGACCTCCGAGATCCAATCAGGATGGGATGCGACGTAGTCTCCGAGGTCGAAGCTGTCCAGCACGCGCAGCCCGCCCGGACTACCGGGGTCGATGGCCACGTCGTACGACTCCCCGCTCCGGAAGTGCAGTGCGTTGCGGATCGGCAGTCTGAATTCGCTCCACAGTTCCTCGATGACACTCACCTGCCGCACCCTCCCGGTGGTAGCCGCCGGGGCCGCTCGCCCTGCACGTGCGTGTGAGTCTGCTTGCTTTCCCCGTGACCAGTAATCGCTAACGTAGTCAGCCGTAGTATTTCGTGATCCGGGAGGGTGGCTCCCCTCCCTTCTGCCATTGACTCCTGATGCTGCTGGAGATCAGGGCGAACTCCTCTCTGCTCAGCGGGGAAGGTTCGGGATGAGGCACATCGACCACCGTGGTGTGACCGTTGTCCAGAGAGGAATGAATGTCTCCTGCTGGCCTTCCCTGTGGCGTGGCCGGAAAGATTATTCCCTGCTGTAGGTCAAGCATCACGAAAGCGAACCGCTCGCCGCCGTCCAAGATGACGCGATAAAAATGTGCGTCGTCCTTGTGGCCCATTAGTTGTGCATAGAAAGACATCATCGTCAAGAGTCCACTCCCTATCGGCCCCTTCGGAAGCCGAACCCGTCACGTGCCGCTGCCTCAGAATCCCACGTCAATCCACTTGCATTGGCCGCCTGATGGGCCTCGCGATAGCTGGGGTTCCCCGTTTCGCGCATGTAGTTCGACTCGTATAGCTCATGCCGTAGGAGCGTGAGGTCTTCCTGATGTGCGCTCCCCTCACGAAGACGCAGCCAGGCTTCCGCCATCCTTGGATTCGAGTCGAACCTGGCCATCTCCGGTGGGATGCCGTAATCGGCGTAACTGTCCAGGAGATGCTCCTCCTCGAACACATGGGACTTGATCTGGGATATTTGGTCTCTGGTGAACCCGTACTCTGCCACGTTGGCCGCGATGGCGTCCACGTCGTCCGTGGCCCTGATGGAATCGTATGCCTCGTCGGCCCATGCCGAGTTGAAGTCGTCTTCACCCCGTGCAGCACGAAGTTCGCCGCCTGTCTGTCGGCCTCGCTGGAGTATGTCGTCGGCTCCACGCCTCAGGCCGCTTGCCATACCCCGGAGCCCGCCCCGCGTGAGTCCACGAAGCCCCGATGCAAGACCTCCGAGCGTAGTCAGGCCCTTCGTCCCCGGTATGCAGTCGAGGCCTGCCATGGCGACGTCGAAGAGGGAGGCTTCGCCGTTCATGTATTTGATGAGGGTGTCGGTGAGGACGACGAGGGCGGCCGCCAGCACCACCCAGGCCAGGGGCCCGCCGATGATCAGGACGACGATGCCGAGGACGGCGACGATGACCTTGCAGATGCTGACGATGGTGTCCCAGTTGTCCTTGACCCAGTCGACCGCCTTCTCCCACCACTTGCGGTTCTGGATCCCGGCGTCGGAGGCGTCCTCCAGCTTGTCCTTCGCCTCCGACGCGGCGTCCTCACGCATCTTCTTCGCGTCCGCGGCCATCTTCTTCGCCGCTTCCAGACCCGCTTCGGCGCTGTCGACCGCCCGCTGGGCGCCGGCCTGGGCGGACTTGGCGTCGGTGGCGTTGCGGACGGCGGCCCGTACCTCGGAGTCGTCGGGCTTGTCCTTGCCCTCCTTCTCGTCGTACTCCTCGGTTTTCGCGGTGGCGCGTTCGACCCAGGAGGTGGCCGAGTCCAGCCTGCCGGTCGCGGACGACAACTCGTTGCGGGCCTCGCGGCCCCTGGCTAACGCCTTGTCCGCGAGAGACTGGGCACGTTCCAGCTTCGGCCAGTAGGCGGCGAGCGCGTCGCCCGCCAGGTCGTAGGAGCGCTGGAGTTTCTTGAGGTTCTTGGGGACTTCCTCGAACTCGTCCTGGAAGGCTTTTGCGGTCTTGCCCGCCCAGCGGAGGATGGCGTCCTCACCCGCCATGCCCTTGATCTGGCGTAACGCGTCCGCCACGTCGTCGGCGAAGTCGTGCAGTTCGCGGGCCAGTTGCTTCACCCGCTCCGGATCACCCGGCGTCGGGTCCTCGTCGAGGTCGAGCACGTGCCAGTCGGTGGGGCGGTTACCCATGGGTCCCCCTGCAGCAGCGATGCGTGGTCGCGAACGGAGCTAGCGGACGACGGTCTGGATTTCGGCGACCTCGACGTCGGTGGTGGTGTTGAAGACTCCGTCGGGCAGCCGGACGGGGTCGGGCTGGCCCGTGCCGGTCCAGCTGATCTCCCAGGTGACCGTGGCCGTCAGCTCGTACGGGCCGGTGTTCTCCGTCGAGCGGAGGTACGTCAGGCCGCAGGGCGGCGGTTCCTCGGAGAGGTCGGCGGTGTAGGGGGTGCCGATGGAGCCGTCGTCGTTGATGCGGCAGACGCCGTTCTCCGGGTGCAGTTCGGCGTCGTCTGTCCCGGGGGAGATGCGCAGGCCCACCGGGCGTGCGGTGGTGGTTGCCTCGATGTCGATCTCCGGGATGGAGGCGGTGACCGACACGGGGTGGAAGGTGCCTTGGTCGAGCCACACCCAGGTCGGCAGGTTGACCTTCTGGTCCGCCGCCTCGGGGCGCAGGGTCGCCTCGTCGCGGGGGATGCGGAGCCGGTTGTAGGCGAGTTCGGCCAGGACCTCGGGGGTGACGGCGTTGTCCTGCTCGACCGGGGGCGGTTCACCGGTGTCGACCCAGAACCAGGGGTCCGTGCAGTCGAAGATGGCGGGGTCGTTCACGCGGCTTTCGTCGTGGAAGTCGTCCCACCAGTAGCCTTCGCCGGCCTTGTCGCTGTTGAAGTCGTGGTAGGGGTTTCCGCCGCTGTACTTGTCCATGAAGTCCGAGGCGAGTTCCTGCCCGTCGGGGTCGTGGACCATCGCGAACCACACCCGCCGGGCCAACTCCTCGAACTTGTCCGGGTGGTATGCGGGCGCGTACCAGCAGGGCGGCGGTTCCCAGTCGCTCACCGGGGTCACTGCCCCGCCGCCGTCTCCGCCGGGACCGTTGCGGGTCTCGTCCCACACGATCTCGACCTGGGCGTAGATGTTGCCGTTCTGGGTCCCGCCCGAACCGGACCCGCCGGTGTCGCCTGTGTCGGAATCGATACCGTTCTCACCGAATCCGCCGTCTTGCTGCGCATGAGCCGTTTGTGCCGGCAGCGTCGTCAGCGCGAGACACACTGCCGCGGTGGCACCCGATAAGCGGGCTAGCCGTAACACTGATCAGCCCCCCGGTCTCCGATGACCTTGACGGTTTGCCAGACGCCGTCATCGCTCTTTTCGAGCAGGGTGTTGTAGAGCACGTATGCGTCCTTCGAACCCTCACCGGTGGGGAGGTCTTTCTCGTTCTCAGGGTCTTCGGTGATGACGGCGCCACTCTCGTCGACGCAGAAGGCGACGGCGGCAGAACCGTTGTCCTTGAGGGTCACCCTGCGGTCGAAGACCCGTAGGCGACCCGCCCATTTCTCGTCATCGTCGACCCAGCCCTTGACGTACTCCCTTGTGCCTGCCAGCGCTTCACCGCTGCTGTAGAAGCTCAGGGCCGGGCTGTCCACGTCCGCCTTCAGGATCGCGTCGTAGATTGCGGTGAATCGCTGCTCGCTGTCGTTGAGGACCGCGTCCTTCGTGGTGTCGCCCGTGGTGGCATCCTCGAACGTCAGCTTCGCGTACGACGGGAGCGTCAAATCCGGGCGGTCCGCCGCCGGGTCGCTTTCCGACGGCGACGACGACGGTGGCGCCGACGAGGCGTCGTCCGCGCCCTTGATCTTGTCGTCACCCCCGCCCTCCTCGTCGGAACCGCAGGCCGTGAGCAGCAGGCTCGCGGCTGCTAAGGCGGCCAGGGCGGCGGGGAGGGTGCGTCGGTGTCTCACGTCAACTCCCGGTCGGAGGCGGGTCAATACGGGTAGAAGACGCTATCCGCGGGGTGCGCAGTTTCGCCAGCGCTGTCGTTGGCTCGTTGTCGATGCTTCACCTGACTTCTTGCAGGAGGACTCCGTCCTTTCAGGGCGGGGAGGGGTGCATCCTGGGCGCGGAGCCGAGGGACGGCGAAGTCAACTACGACTCCAAGCCGCGTTCCAGCAGGTAGACGATCTCCGCGTTGATTGACCGCCGGTCCTTCTCGGCCGCGGCCTTTAGAGCCTCATGTAGTTCGGCAGGGAGCCGGAGTGTGATCCGCTTCTCTTCATCCATGTCACCACCATACCTGCGCAGTGACACCGTAGCAGTGGTAGAATGACGTTATGGCGACATTAACCAGCCCTCCTGGTGACGCTGGGTCCATTCGGTATACCTATCGACTGCGCGTGTCGTCCACTGCGCGTGCGAGCCTGGCAGCCGAGTGGGGACGGTGCCGGTGGGTGTGGAACGAATGCCTCCACGTCTCTCGCCGCACCCATCAGTGGAACAAGGTCAACCCGGACTGCAAGCGCACCGCTGGGCCCGCGCAGCTCGACAAGATGCTCACTCAAGCCCGGGGATCGTTCTCCTGGCTGCGCCAGGGCGCGTCAGTGCCGCAGCAGCAGACCATCCGGGACTTCGCCAAGTCCCGCGCCAAGGCCATGAAGGACTGGAGGGCCGGACTGCCCGTGCATCGCCGGGCCGGGATGCCCCGGGCGAAGAAGAAGCGCGAAGCCCGCCCGAGCATGAACTACACCAAGCGCGGGTTTAGCGTGAAGAACAAGCGGCTGCACCTGGCCGGGGGTATCGTCGTGCGCCCGGTCTGGTCGCGGGATCTCCCGGCCGCACCCTCCTCGGTGCGCATCTACCAGGACGGCTTGGGCCACTGGTACGCCTCATTCGTCGTGCCCACCACAGTGGAGCCCCTGCCGGAGACCGGTGCCGTGCTCGGCGTGGACTGGGGCGTCAAGGAACTGGCGACCACCACCAGCGAGCAGCATGACCTTCCGCATCCGCAGCACGGCCGCACCGTCGCACACAAACTGGCGCACTACCAGCGGAAGATGGCCCGCCGGAAGCCGAAAAAGAGCCAGCCCGGCAGCAAGGGCTACAAGGCAGCCAAGCGGCAGGTGGCGAAGCTGCACAAGAAGGTCGCGCGCCAGCGGCAGGACACCGCCCGCAAATGGGCCAAGCGCGTCGTTCGCGACCACGACGCGCTTGCCGTCGAAGACTTCCGCCCGAAGTTCCTCGCCAAGACCACTTCGGCCCGCAAAGCCGCCGACGGTGCGATCGGCGCCACCAAGGCCGCGCTCATCGAGATGGGCCGCAAGCACAGCCGCCAGGTGCATCTTGTGCATCCGTACCACACCACCATGGACTGCGCGCACTGCGGGGCGAGAGCCAAGCACCGCCTGCCGCTGTCCGAACGCACATACGCATGCACCGCATGCGGAGTCTCCTCCCCGAGGGACAAGAACTCCGCACGCGTCATGCTGATCCGGGCTGGTCTCAACCCGGCTGATACCGAGAGCGTAAGACGGTCAGGCGTGCAACGCCTGGCCGCAGCTTGAGTCAGGAATCCCGGTCCCTTCGGGACCGGGAGGATGTCAAGGAAGTCCCACACCCCACACCCCACACCCCACACCCCACACCCCACACCCCACACCCCGCGTCTCGCGCAGAACGCAGCCGCCCGCCGGGGGCCGCCGACTTCTCGGCGGTCCCCGGCGGGCGGGCGGGGAGGCTGGGCTGTCAGCCCAGGGTGAGGGTAGCCGGGGCCGGGTTGCTGCCGGTCCAGGTGCCGTTGAAGCCGAAGGTGACCGAGCCGCCGTCCGGGACGTTGCCGTTGTACGTGGCGTTGGTGCAGGTGACCCGGGCCGACGTCTGGGTGCACGTCGCGTTCCAGGCGTTGGTGACCTGCTGTCCCGCCGTGTAGTCCCAGGACACCGACCAGCCGCTGAGCGACTCGCCTTCGCAGCTGATGGTCACGGCGGCGGTGAAGCCGCTGTTCCACTCGTTGGGTACGGCGTAGCTCGCGCTGCAGCCGTCACCCGGGCCCGGGCCGGGGCCGGGGTCGCCGCCGAAGGCTTCGACCACCGCGTTGTACGCCGGTTTCGGCTGGTAGCTGTCGTTCCACAGGGTTGCCGAGCCCTCGCCGTCGAAGACGTCCGGTACCCAGGAGTACTTGTCCGGGAAGCCCCACACCGTGACCCCGACGCACCGGTCGACGGCCAGGCAGGCGTCGATGACGTTCGCGTAGTACTGCGACTGGGTGGCTTCCTTCTGCGAGTTGACCGGCAGCTGCATCCGTACGTCCAGCTCCGTGATGGCCACGTCGACGCCCAGGTCCGCGAAGCGCTGCATGTTCTGCCGCAGGTCGCTCGGGAAGCCGTACTGGATCGCCAGGTGGCCCTGGATGCCGACGCAGTCGATCGGTACGCCGTCCGCCTTCAGGTCGCGGACGAGGTTGTACATCGCGGTGCTCTTCGCGTTGATGCCCTCGATGTTGTAGTCGTTGAGGCAGAGCTTCGCGTTCGGGTCGGCCGCCTTGGCGGCGCGCAGCGCGTGTGCGACGAAGTCCTCGCCCATGGCGTTGTAGAGCGGGCTGGTGCGGAACGTGCCGTCCTCGTTGAACGGTTCGTTGACCACGTCCCAGGCGTAGATGTCGCCCGCGTAGTGCCCGGCGACCTCGGTGACGTGGTTCTCCATCGCGCCGCGCACCTCGCCGCTCGGCAGGTTGGAGACCCAGCCGGGGAGCTGGCTGTGCCAGACGAGGGTGTGGCCGCGGATCGACTGGCCGTTCTGCTGCGCGAAGTCGCGGATCTGGTCGCCGGGGCCGAAGTTGAACTGGCCGCGGGACGGTTCGGTGGTGTCCCACTTCATCTCGTTCTCCGCCGTGATCTGGCCGAACTCGCGGCCCAGGATCTCGGTGTACTGGGAGTCGGAGAAGTGCGCCGTGGCGGCGGCGGAGCCCATGAACTTGCCGTGCGCCTGGGCGAGCTGGTCCAGCGAGTCGGCGGCGTACGCGGGTGTGGCGGTGCCGAGGCCGTACAGGCAGAGGGCGCCGGCGAGCGCGGCGAGCAGGGCCCTGGGCCTGCTGCGGAGTCTTCGCATGTTCCCTTCTTCCCCCGCGGGTGGGCGCGGGCGGTGGTGAGTGGTGGCGCCGGATCCGTGCGTCGATTCCCGGATTCGAAACATTCGGGACTCGTTTCGAATCTTTCTGGGGTCGGACGTTAGAGGCGGGAGTGGGGCACGTCAATACGCGCGACGGGGCGGGGGTGTCCGGCACGCTGGGGGCATGGATACGGAGACGGGCACGGGTCCGGGTACGGGCACAGGTGCGGACGCGGGTACGGACGCGGGGGTGGACGCCGTCGCGCTGGAGCGGCGCCTGCGGGAGGCCGTCCGCGGCGAGGTGGGGTTCGGCGCCCGGGACCGGGCCCTCGCGACCATGGACGCCTCCAACTACCGCCGCGTCCCCCTCGGCGTCGTCGCCCCGCGCGACGCCGACGACGTCGCCGCCGCGCTCGCCGTGTGCCGGGAGCACGGCGCGCCCGTCGTCGCCCGCGGCGGCGGCACGTCCATCGCGGGCAACGCGGTGGGCGCCGGCGTCGTCCTCGACTTCACCCGGCACCTGAACCGGCTCGTCGAACTCGACCCGGGGACGCGCACCGCCGTCGTGCAGCCCGGGCTCGTGCTCGACCGGCTGCGCGGTGCGGCGGCGGCGCACGGGCTGACGTTCGGGCCCGACCCGTCCACGCACAGCCGGTGCACGATCGGCGGCATGGTCGGCAACAACTCCTGCGGCTCGCACAGCGTCGCGTGGGGCACGACGGCCGACAACGTGCGCGCGCTGGACGTCGTGACGTACCGGGGGCGGGCGGTGCGGCTGGGGCCGGACGGCCCGGGCCCGGAGGCGCTGCCGGGGCTGCGGGAGTTCGTCGCGGCGCACCTGGCGACGCTGCGCACCGGCGGCGGCACGGGCGGCGGCACTGACGGTGGCGCGGGCGGCGGCACCCGCGGCGGCACCGGCGGCTGGCCCGACCTCCCCCGCCGCATCTCCGGCTACGCCCTCGACGCCCTACTCCCCGAGCGCGGCGCCGACCTCGCCCGCGCCTTCACCGGCAGCGAGGGCACCCTCGCCGTCCTCACCGAGGCCACCGTCCGCCTCGTCGACGCACCCGCCGCCCGCGCGCTCGCCGTCCTCGGCTACGCCGACGAGTCCGCCGCCGCCGAGGCGGCCCCCGGGCTGCTGCCGCTGCGGCCGCTGACCGTCGAGGGCATGGCCGCCGACCTTGTCGGCAGCGGCCCCGACGCGCACGCGCTGCCCCGCGGCGGCGCCTGGCTGTTCGTCGAGACCGGCGGCGACACCCCCGCCGCCGCCCGGGCCCGCGCCGAGGAGGTGTGCCGCGCCGCCGACGCCGTCGACCACACCGTCGTCGCCGACCCGGCCGCGCAGCGCACCCTGTGGCGTATCCGCGAGGACGCCTCCGGCACCGCCACCCGCATGCCCGACGGCAGCGAGGCGTGGCCCGGCTGGGAGGACTGCGCGGTGCCGCCCGCGCGGCTCGGCGCGTACCTGCGCGAGTTCCGCGCGCTGCTCGCCGCGCACGGGCTGCGCGGGCTGCCGTACGGGCACTTCGGCGACGGCTGCATCCACGTGCGCATCGACTTCGACCTGCTGACCGCGCCGGGCGTCTCCCGCTTCCGGGAGTTCTCGGGGGAGCTGGCGGACCTCGTCGTCGCGCACGGCGGCTCGCTGTCCGGCGAGCACGGCGACGGGCGGGCGCGCTCGGAGCTGCTGCCCGCGATGTACGGGGACGAACTCGTCGGCCTCTTCGGCGCCTTCAAGGATCTCTGGGACCCCGACGGCGCCCTCAACCCCGGCGTGATCGCCCGCCCCGCGCCCCTCGACGCCGACCTGCGCTTCGCGCCGCTGCCGCGCACGCCGGTGCCGGTGGCGTTCGGCTACCCGCACGACGGGCCGGAGGGCGGCGACTTCGCGGCGGCGGTGCGCCGCTGCGTCGGCGTCGCCAAGTGCCGCAACCCGGCGGGGAGCCCGGGGGTGATGTGCCCGTCGTTCCGCGCCACGGGCGAGGAGCGGCACTCCACCCGCGGGCGGGCGCGGCTGCTGCACGAGATGCTCGCGGGCGAGGTCGTCACGGACGGCTGGCGCTCGGAGGAGGTGCGCGAGGCGCTCGACCTGTGCCTGTCGTGCAAGGGGTGCCGCAGCGACTGCCCGGTGGACGTCGACATGGCCACGTACAAGGCCGAGTTCCTGCACCACCACTACGCCGGCCGGCGGCGGCCCATGGCGCACTACGCGATGGGGCGGCTGCCGCGGTGGCTGCGGCTGACGGCGGCGCTGCGCGCGGCCCGGCCGGCGAACGCGCTGGCCGGGGTGGCGCCGCTGGCGGCGGTGGCGAAGCGGCTCGCGGGGATTGCGGCGGAGCGGTCGATCCCGCGGATCGCGCCGGTGCCGCTGACGCGGTCGCTCGCGGGGGGCGTGGACGCGGCGCCGGAGGCGGACGTGCTGCTGTGGCCGGACACGTTCACGAACTACCTGTCGCCGGAGGCGGGTTCGGCGGCCGTACGGGTGCTGCGGGCGGCCGGACTGCGGGTGGGGCTGCCGCCGGCGGCGGGGAAGGTGTGCTGCGGGCTGACGTACGTCTCGACGGGACAGCTGGACCAGGCCCGCCGGGTGATGCGGCGCACGCTGGACGCGCTGGAGCCGGCGGGCGGAGACGGGGGCGGAGCCGGAGACGGGGGCGCCGCCCTGCCACTCGTCGTACTCGAACCGCCCTGCGCCGCCGCCCTCAAGACCGACCTCGTCGAGCTGCTGCCCGACGACGCCCGCGCCCCCCGCGTCGCCGCCCGCGTCCGCACCCTCGCCGAAGCCCTCGAAACCGCCGCCCCCGACTGGACCCCGCCCCGCCTCGACCGCCCCGTCACCGGCCAGACGCACTGCCACCAGCACGCGATCCTCGGCGACGCCGCCGAGCGCCGCCTGATGGCGAAGGCCGGCCTGGACGGGCGGCTCGCCGCCGGCTGCTGCGGCCTGGCGGGCAACTTCGGCTTCGAACGCGGCCACTACGAGGTCTCCGCGGCCTGCGCCGAGGACCAGCTGCTCCCGGCGGTACGCGACGCGCCGGACACCGCCGCCGTCGTGGCCGACGGCTACTCGTGCCGCACGCAGCTCGACCAGCTCGCGGGCGTCCGCGCCCGCCACCTGGCGGAGCTGCTGGCGGAGGGGCTGCCGGAGGAGGGGTGAGCAGCAAATAATCCGGCAAGCATGCTTGCTTGTTTTCCCGCCCACTGCCACCCTACTGCGCAGTAGCCACGAGGGGAGCGCACCATGGCGGGCCCGGAGATCACCTCACTGCTCGACGACCTCCGCGACGAGAGCGCCGCGCTGGACGACCTCGTCGCCGGGCTGCCGCCGGAGCGGTGGGCGCTGGACACGCCCGCCGCCGGGTGGACCGTCGCGCACCAGATCGCCCACCTCGCCTGGACCGACCGCGCCGCGCTCGCCGCCGCCGCCGACCCGGAGGAGTTCCGGCGGCTGCTCGCGCGGGCGCAGGAGGCGCCGTACGGGTTCGTGGACGAGGGCGCCGCGCGGGGCGCCGCGCAGCCGCCCGGCGTGCTGCTCGACCGCTGGCGGCAGGGGCGCGAGGAGTTGCGGCGCGTGCTGCTGGCGCAGCCGGCGGGGGTGCGGATGCCGTGGTTCGGGCCGGCGATGAGCGTCGGGGGCGTCGCGTCGGGGCGGCTGATGGAGACGTGGGCGCACGGGCAGGACGTCGCCGACGCGCTCGGCGTGCGGCGGGCGCCCACCGCGCGGCTGCGCCATGTGGCCCGTATCGGCGTACGGACGCGGGACTTCGCGTACGCCGTCAACCGGCTCGCGCCGCCCGCCGCCGCGTTCCGCGTCGAGCTGACCGCGCCCGGCGGCGGGGAGACCTGGGTGTACGGGCCCGAGGACGCCGCCGAGCGCGTCACCGGGCCCGCGCTCGACTTCTGCCTGCTGGTCACCCAGCGCGTGCACCGCGCCGACACCGCGCTCGTCGCCGAGGGGACGGAGGCGGAGCGCTGGCTGGGCCTCGCCCAGGCGTTCGCCGGCCCGCCGGGCGGCGGGCGGGAGCGGGCGGCGGACGGCGCCGCGGAGGGCCGCCCGTGACCCTCCGCGTCGGCAACGCCTCCGGCTTCTACGGCGACCGCTTCGCCGCCGTCCGCGAAATGCTCACCGGCGGCGAACTCGACGTCCTCACCGGCGACTACCTCGCCGAGCTGACCATGCTCATCCTCGCCCGCGACCGCCTCAAGGACCCCGCCGCCGGCTACGCCAGGACCTTCCTGCGCCAGCTCGAAGAGGGCCTCGGCCTCGCCCGCGACCGCGGCGTCGCCCTCGTCGTCAACGCCGGCGGCGGCAACCCCGCGGGACTCGCCGCCGCGGTCCGCGAGCTGGCCGGGCGGGTCGGCGTGCCCGCCCGCGTCGCCCACGTCGAGGGCGACGACCTCACCGCGCGCGGCACGTGGGACGGTGCCCTCGCCGCCCACGCCTACCTCGGCGGCGGCGGCATCGCCGCCTGCCTGCGCGCCGGCGCCGACGTCGTCGTCACCGGCCGCGTCACCGACGCCGCGCTCGTCACCGGCGCCGCCCAGGCCCACTACGGCTGGGCCGTCCCCGACCCCGCCGACCCGACCCGCCCCGACGACCACGACCTCGACGCCCTGGCCGGCGCGGTCGTCGCCGGCCACGTGCTGGAGTGCGGCACCCAGGCCACCGGCGGCAACTACGCCTTCTTCACCGAGCACGACGTCCGCCACCCCGGCTTCCCCCTCGCCGAAATCGAGCCCGACGGCAGCGCCGTCATCACCAAGCACCCCGGCACCGGCGGCGCCGTCACCGTCGAGACCGTCACCGCCCAGCTCCTCTACGAGACCGCGGGCCCCCGCTACGCCGGCCCCGACGTCACCGCCCGCCTCGACTCCGTACGCCTCGACCCCGACGGCCCGGACCGCGTCCGCGTCACCGGCGTACGCGGCGAGCCCCCGCCGCCCGAGGCCAAGGTCGGCCTCACCCGCCTCGGCGGCTTCCGCAACGAGGTCGTCTTCGTCCTCACCGGCCTCGACATCGACGCCAAGGCCGCCCTCGTCCGCGCCCAGATGGCCCCCGCCCTCGACGGCGTCGCCGACGTCCGCTGGACCCTCGCCCGCACCGACCGCCCCGACGCCGACGTGCAGGAGGAGGCGTCCGCGCTGCTGCGCCTCACCGTCCGGGACCCCGACGAGGCCGCCGTCGGCCGCGCCGTCAGCGGCGCCGCCGTCGAACTGGCCCTCGCCAGCGTCCCCGGCTTCCACGTCACCGCCCCGCCCGGCAGGGCGCAGCCGTACGGCGTCTTCGCGGCCGCGTACGTCCCCGCCGCCGACGTCCCCCACACCGCCGTCCTGCCCGACGGCACCCGCGTCCCCGTCGCCCCGGCGCCGCGCACCCGGGCGCTGGCCCCCGTACCCGACCCGCCGCTGCCGCCGCCCCCGCCGCCCGGCCGCCCGACGCGCCGCGCGCCCCTCGGCGCCGTCGCCGGCGCGCGCAGCGGCGACAAGGGCGGCAGCGCCAACGTCGGCGTCTGGGCCCGGCCCGCCCTCGGCACGGCCGCCTGGCGCTGGCTGGCCCACACCCTCACCGCCGAGCGCTTCCGCGCACTCCTCCCGGAGACCGCCGCCCTCCCCGTCGTACGGCACGTCCTGCCGAACCTCCGCGCGCTCAACTTCACCGTCGACGGCCTCCTCGGCGAGGGCGTCGCCTCCCAGGCCCGCTTCGACCCGCAGGCCAAGGCGCTCGGCGAGTGGCTGCGCGCCCGGCACGTCGACATACCCGAGGAGCTGCTGTGACCGTGCTGGCCTCGTCGCTGGACACCGCGGGCGCCGAGTACGCCGCCCGCCGCGCCGCGATGCTCGACAAGCTCGCCGGCCTCGACGCCGAGCACGCCAAGGCCGTGGCCGGCGGCGGCGAGAAGTACGTGGCCCGGCACCGCGCCCGCGGCAAGCTGCTCGCGCGCGAGCGCGTCGAGCTGCTCCTCGACCCCGACACCCCGTTCCTGGAGCTGAGCCCGCTGGCCGGCTGGGGCTCCGACTCCCCCGCATACACGGTGGGCGCCTCGCTCGTCACCGGCATCGGTGTCGTCTCCGGGGTCGAGTGCCTGATCACAGCCAACGACCCGACCGTGCGCGGCGGCGCGTCCAACCCCTGGACGCTGAAGAAGGCGTTCCGCGCCCACGAGATCAGCCTCGCCAACCGGCTGCCGTCGATTCACCTGGTGGAGTCCGGCGGCGCCGACCTGCCGTCGCAGAAGGAGATCTTCATCCCGGGCGGGGCGCTGTTCAAGTTCCTCACCCGCTCGTCGGCCGCCGGCATCCCCACGGTCGCCGTCGTCTTCGGCAACTCCACGGCGGGCGGCGCGTACGTGCCGGGCATGAGCGACCACGTGATCATGGTCAAGGAGCGGGCGAAGGTGTTCCTCGGCGGCCCGCCGCTGGTGAAGATGGCCACCGGCGAGGAGAGCGACGACGAGTCCCTGGGCGGCGCCGACATGCACGCCCGCACCTCCGGCCTCGCCGACTACCACGCCGTCGACGAGCCGGACGCCCTGCACACCGCCCGCCGCGTCGTCGCCCGCCTCGACTGGCGCAAGGCCCACCCCGACCCGCCGCCGGCCGCCCCGCCCGCGTACCCGGAGGACGAGCTGCTGGGCGTCGTGCCGGGCGACCTGAAGGTCCCGTTCGACCCGCGCGAGGTCATCGCGCGGGTCGTGGACGGCTCGGACTTCGACGAGTTCAAGCCGCTGTACGGGACGAGCCTGGCCACCGGCTGGGCCCGGCTGCACGGCTACCCCGTCGGGATCCTCGCCAACGCGCGCGGCGTGCTGTTCAGCGCGGAGTCGCAGAAGGCCGCGCAGTTCATCCAGCTCGCCAACCAGCGCGACATCCCGCTGGTCTTTCTGCACAACACCACCGGCTACATGGTCGGCAAGGACTACGAGCAGGGCGGCATCATCAAGCACGGCGCCCAGATGATCAACGCCGTCTCCAACTCCCGCGTGCCGCACCTGTCGGTGCTCATGGGCGCCAGCTACGGCGCCGGCCACTACGGCATGTGCGGCCGCGCCTACGACCCGCGGTTCCTGTTCGCCTGGCCCAGCGCCAAGTCGGCGGTCATGGGCCCGCAGCAGCTCGCGGGCGTGCTGTCGATCGTCGCGCGGGCGTCGGCGGAGGCGAAGGGCACGCCGTACGACGAGGACGGCGACGCGGCGCTGCGCGCGATGGTGGAGCAGCAGATCGAGGCGGAGTCGCTGCCGGTGTTCCTGTCCGGGCGGCTGTACGACGACGGGGTCATCGACCCGCGGGACACCCGGACGGTGCTGGGGATCTGCCTGTCGGCGATCCACACGGCGCCGTACGCCGGGGTGCACGACGGGTACGGGGTGTTCCGGCTGTGAGCGTGCCATCGGCTTCGACGACGGAGGACCGCACTCCCATGATCCGCACCCTCCTGGTCGCCAACCGCGGCGAGATCGCCTGCCGCGTCTTCCGCACCTGCGCGGAGCTGGGCATCACGCCCGTCGCCGCGCACTCCGACGCCGACGCGGACGCGCTGCACGTACGGACCGCGCTGGCCGCCGGCGGCGCGGCGGTACGGCTGCCGGGCAACGCGCCGGCGGACACGTACCTGCGCGCCGACCTGCTGGTGGCGGCGGCGGTCTCCGCCGGCGCCGACGCGGTTCACCCCGGCTACGGGTTCCTCTCCGAGAGCGCGGAGTTCGCGCGCGCCGTGGCCGCGGCCGGGCTGACGTGGGTCGGGCCGCCGCCGGAGGCGATCGAGGCGATGGCGTCCAAGACGCGGGCGAAGGAACTGATGGGCCTCACGCCCTTCGACCCGGCGAAGGCCGTGGCGGACGACCTGCCGCTGCTGGTCAAGGCCGCGGCGGGCGGCGGCGGACGCGGCATGCGGGTCGTACGCGAACTCGCCGCGCTGGACGCCGCGCTGGCGGCGGCGTCGGCGGAGGCGGAGGCGGCGTTCGGGGACGGCGAGGTGTTCGTCGAGCCGTACGTCGAGGGCGGGCGGCACGTGGAGGTGCAGGTGCTCGCGGACGCGCACGGCGGCGTGTGGGCGCTGGGCACCCGCGACTGCTCGCTGCAGCGCCGGCACCAGAAGGTGATCGAGGAGGCCCCGGCGCCGGGGCTGCCGGCGGGGGTCGCCGCGTCGCTGGAGGAGACGGCGGTACGGGCGGCGCGGGCGATCGGGTACGTGGGCGCGGGGACGGTCGAGTTCCTGCTGGCGCCGGACGGGCGGGCGCAGTTCCTGGAGATGAACACGCGGCTGCAGGTGGAGCACCCGGTGACGGAGGCGGTGTACGGGGTGGACCTCGTCGCGCTGCAACTGCGGGTGGCGGAGGGCACGCCGCTGCCGCCGGACCCGCCGCACCCGGCGGGCCACGCGGTGGAGGCCCGCCTGTACGCGGAGGACCCGGCGTCGGACTTCACCCCGCAGACGGGTGAGCTGCACCGCCTGACGCTCCCGGCCGCGACGGCGGGGGACGGCGGTGCGCCGTACGCCGCGGGTGCCCGGGGGCGCAGCCCCGGCGGGGGCCGGGGCGGAGCCCCGGTTTCGGGGAGTGGGGGCACCGCCCACGCCCTCCAGGGCGTGGGGGGAGGGATCGGGGAAGCCCCCGCCCTCCGCCTCGACACCGGCTACATCGCCGGCGACACCGTCACCCCGTACTACGACGCCCTCCTCGCCAAGGTCATCGTCCACGCCCCCACCCGCGCGGAAGCGACCCGCCGCCTGGCCGCGGCACTGCGCCGCGCCCGGATCCACGGCCCGGTGACGAACCGGGACCTGCTGGTGCGATCGCTGGAGCACGGCGAGTTCGTCCGCGCGGAGATGACGACGTCCTTCTACGACCGCCACCTCCCGGCGCTCACCCGCCCGCCCGGCGACGGGACCACCGCACCGACCCCCCTCCGACTCGCCGCCCTCGCCGCCGCCCTCGCCGACGCCGCCGCGCGGCGCGGGACACCCGGCGCCGTGCTGCCCGCGCGGTTCGGGGGGTGGCGCAACGTGCCGTCGCAGCCGCAGGCGAAGACGTACCGGGCCGAACCCGGCGGCGTCGACGTCGAGGTCCGCTACCGCCGCACCCGCGACGGCGTCCACGCCGACGACCTGCCCGGCGTGCGCGTGCTCGCCGCCGCGCCCGGACGCGTGGTGCTCGACGTCGAGGGCGTCACCCGCGCCTTCGACGTCGCCGCCTACGCCGCCGGCCCCGGTGTCCCGGAGCCGGCCGCCTACGTCGACGGCCCGCACGGCTCGTACGCCCTGCGCCCCCTGCCCCGCTTCCCCGACCCGCGCGCCGACACCCCGGCCGGGTCGCTGCTCGCCCCCATGCCCGGCACCGTCGTCCGGCTCGCCGACGGGGTGGCCCCGGGCCGGTCCGTACAGCGGGGCCGGCCGCTCCTCTGGCTGGAGGCGATGAAGATGGAGCACGAGGTAGCCGCCCCCGCCACCGGCGTGCTGACCGCCCTGCACGCCGCCCCCGGCCGCCAGGTGGAGGTCGGCGCGCTTCTCGCCGTCGTGGATGCGGCCGGCCCAGCCGAAGAAGCCGAAGAAGCCGAAGAAGCCGAACAAGCCGGGGCAACCCCGCCCCACACCCCGCCCCGCGACCAGGAAGGCCCCCGGCCATGACCAGTGCCGTCCTCGAACCCCAGGAGCACCGCGACCTCCGCGCCGCCGTCGCCGCGCTCGGCGCCCGCTACGGCCGCGACTACTTCACCTCCGCCGTCCGCGACGGCCGGCACACCGACGAGCTGTGGGCCGAGGCCGGCAAGGCCGGCTACCTCGGCGTCAACCTCCCCGAGGAGTACGGCGGCGGGGGCGGCGGCATCGCGGAGCTGGCGATCGTGCTGGAGGAGCTGGGCGCCGCCGGCAGCCCGCTGCTCATGCTCGTCGTGTCGCCCGCGATCTGCGGCACCGTCATCGCCCGCTTCGGCACCGGGGAGCAGAAGCGGCGCTGGCTCCCCGGGCTCGCCGACGGCACGCGCAAGATGGCCTTCGGCATCACCGAGCCCGACGCCGGCTCCAACTCCCACCGCATCACCACCACCGCCCGCCGCGACGGCGGCGACTGGGTGCTGACCGGCCGCAAGGTGTTCATCTCCGGCGTCGACATCGCCGACGCCACGCTCGTCGTGGGCCGCACCGAGGACGCCCGCACCGGCAAGCTCAAGCCCTGCCTGTTCATCGTCCCGCGCGACGCCGAGGGCTTCCAGCGCACCCAGATCCCGATGGAGCTGCACGCCCCGGAGAAGCAGTTCGAGCTGGTCCTCGACGACGTGCGGCTGCCGGCGGACGCCCTCGTCGGCGACGAGGACGCCGGCCTGCTCCAGCTCTTCGCCGGCCTCAACCCGGAACGCATCATGACCGCCGCGTTCGCGCTCGGCCTGGGCCGGCAGGCGGTGGCGCAGGCCGTCGAGTACGCCCGTACCCGCCAGGTGTGGAAGGGCGGCCCCATCGGGGTGCACCAGGCCGTCGCGCATCCGCTCGCGCAGGCGCACATCGAGCTGGAGCTGGCGCGGCTGATGACGCAGAAGGCGGCCGCGCTGTACGACGCGGGTGGTGCCGACGAACTGGCAGCAGCCGCGGGCGAGGCGGCGAACATGGCGAAGTACGCGGCGGCCGAGGCGGCGGCGAAGGCCGTCGACCAGGCCGTGCACACGCTGGGCGGCAACGGCCTCAGTACGGAGTACGGTCTTGCGCAGATGCTCACCGCGTCCCGCGTGGCCAGGATCGCCCCGGTCAGCCGGGAGATGATCCTCAACTACGTGTCGCACCAGACGCTGGGCCTGCCCAAGTCGTACTGAGAACGCAGACGTACCGAAGGAGCACCCCCACGCCATGACCGACGCACCCGCCGACGCGGCCGCCGCCGACGCGCCCCTCGTCCGGATCGCGCGCGACGACCGCGGCGTCACCACCCTCACCCTCGACTCCCCGCACAACCGCAACGCGCTGTCCACCCGCCTCATGGCCGAGCTGCACGCCGGGCTCGCGGAGGCCGCGGAGGACGAGGACGTACGGGGAGTCCTGCTCACCCACACCGGCAACACCTTCTGCGCGGGCGCCGACCTCAGCGAGGCCACCGGCGCCGCGGCCGGCCCGTCCGGCGGCCCGTCCGCCGACGCGTCCGGCGGCTCGTCCGGCGCCCCGGCCGCGGCCACGGACGGGCCGCTGGCGCTGGCGCGGCTGCTGCGCGCGGTCGTGGAGTGCCCGAAGCCCGTCGTCGCCCGGGTCACCGGCCACGTACGGGCCGGGGGGCTGGGGCTCCTCGGCGCCTGCGACATCGCGGCGGCGGGCACGGGCGCCACGTTCGCCTTCACCGAGGCGCGGCTCGGCCTCGCGCCGGCGGTGGTCTCGATGCCGCTGCTGCCGCGCCTCGACGCCCGCGCGGCCGCCCGCTACTACCTCACCGGCGAGCGCTTCGGCCCGGAGGAGGCGGCCCGTATCGGGCTGGTCACGCTGGCCGGCGACGACGTGGACGCGCTGCTGACGCCCGTGCTCGACGGGCTGCGGGCGGCGTCGCCGCAGGGGCTGGCGGCGTCGAAGCGGCTGGTCACGGGCGAGGTGCTGCGCGCCTTCGACCGCGACACGGAGCCGTTCGCGGAGCTGTCGGCGGCGCTGTTCGCGTCCCCCGAGGCCCGCGAGGGGATGACGGCGTTCCTGGAGCGCCGGGAGCCGAAGTGGTTCCGCTGACGGACGCCCCGCGGCAGCCACGGGGGCGGGACCCGCGGCAGGACCGCAGCCGGGCGACGCGGCGGCGGCTGCTGGAGGCGGCGGTCGCGTGCCTGGCGGAGCTGGGGTGGGGCGGGAGCACGGTCAGCGTGGTCGCCGAGCGGGCGGGCGTCTCGCGCGGGGCGGCGCAGCACCACTTCCCGACCCGGGAGGACCTGTTCACGGCGGCGGTGGAGCACGTGGCGGCGGAGCGCTCGGCGGCGCTGCGGGCGCTGCCGCCGCGGGGCGCGGAGCCGGGGGCGGGCGCCGCGGATCTCGTACCAGGCGGCGGGGCGGGTCCCGTACAAGCCGACGCGACCGCCGCCGTCGTACGCGGCATCGTCGACCTCTACACCGGTCCGCTGTTCCGCGCCGCGCTCCAGCTCTGGGTCGCCGCCGCCAACGAGGAGCAGCTCCGCCCCCGCGTCGCCGCGCTGGAGGCCCGCGTCGGCCGCGAGGCCCACCGCATGACGGTGGCGCTGCTCGGCGCCGACGAGTCGGTGCCGGGCGTACGGGAGACGGTGCAGGGCTTCCTCGACATGGCCCGGGGCCTCGGCCTGGCGACCCTGCTCACGGACGACAGCGCCCGCCGCGACCGCGTGGTGGAGCAGTGGTCGCACCTGCTGACGGCGGCGCTGGCGCACACCCGCTGACCCGCCGCCGCGAAGACCCCCGACGTTCCCCGCACTCCCGCCCAAGGGTAGGTCTCCCCGCTGACATCAGCGCCCCCACCGGAACCCGGGCTCCCACCGACTCCCCGGCCGCCGCCCGCCCCGGGTCCGCCGCCAGCCGCGCCCTGCCGCCACGCCGCCCCGCGAGGGCTCAGCCCACGCCGCCCGTCTCCGCGTGGCCCTCGACCTCCTGCGGCGACCGCGACCCCGGGCCCACGTACCGCGCCGACGGCCGCACCAGCCGCCCCGTCCGCTTCTGCTCCAGGATGTGCGCCGACCACCCCGCCGTCCGCGCGCACGTGAACATCGACGTGAACATGTGCGCCGGAACCTCCGCGAAGTCCAGCACGATCGCCGCCCAGAACTCGACGTTCGTCTCCAGCACCCGGTCCGGCCGCCGCGCCCGCAGCTCCGCCAGCGCCGCCTTCTCCAGCGCCTCGGCGACCTCGTACCGGGGCGCGCCCAGCTGCTTCGCCGTCCGCCGCAGCACCCGCGCCCGCGGGTCCTCCGCCCGGTACACCCGGTGGCCGAAGCCCATCAGCCGCTCGCCGTCGTCCAGCGCCCGCTTCACGTAGCTCTCGGCGTCGCCGGTGCGCTCGATCTCCTCGATCATGCCGAGCACCCGCGACGGCGCGCCCCCGTGCAGCGGCCCGGACATGGCGCCCACCGCGCCGGACAGCGCCGCGGCGACGTCGGCGCCGGTCGAGGCGATGACGCGGGCGGTGAAGGTGGAGGCGTTCATGCCGTGCTCGGCGGCGGAGGTCCAGTAGGCGTCGACGGCGGCGACGTGCTTCGGGTCGGGCTCGCCGCGCCAGCGGATCATGAACCGCTCGACGACCGAGCGCGCCTTGTCGATCTCGCGCTGCGGCACCATCGGCAGCCCCTGCCCGCGGGCGGACTGCGCGACGTACGACAGCGCCATGACGGCCGCCCGCGCCAGGTCCTCGCGGGCGCGCGCCTCGTCGATGTCGAGCAGCGGGCGCAGCCCCCAGACCGGCGCGAGCATCGCGAGCGCGGACTGCACGTCCACGCGGATGTCGCCGGAGTGCACGGGGATGGGGAAGGGCTCCGCGGGCGGCAGCCCGGGTTTGAACGCGCCGTCGACCAGCAGACCCCAGACGTTGCCGAACGACACGTGGCCCACCAGGTCCTCGATGTCCACACCGCGATAGCGGAGCGCGCCGCCCTCCTTGTCGGGCTCGGCGATCTCCGTCTCGAAGGCGACTACTCCCTCAAGCCCGGGTACGAAGTCGGACATCAGGCGGCTCCCTCACTGGGTTGCGGTGCGCTGCGGCGGGGGTGTGCAGCGGCGGGCGGGTCAGCCCCGGGGCGGGTGCGGTGCGGGGGGTGCGCCGGCGGGGCTCCGCGGCGCCATCGCTCGCGGTCCGGGGCCGTGCGTTCCGGGCCACCATAGTCGTGGGTGTGGGCTTTCCACAGTGGTAGAACGACCGATTCTGTCGGGTCAGGCACATGCGGCCGAGCGTGAGATGGGGCACACTCCACGGATCCCGGTCCGCAGGGTTACGGGGTGCGTCGAGCGGGCAGACTCCCGCCCCGCGGCAGCCGCTCATACTGCAAGATATGCGGGTGCGACACGTTGACGTTGACACCGAAGACTCCCTCGACCCTGCCGCCATGCGCGCGCACTACCGCGCCGCGGGACTACCGGAGGACTCGCTCGCCGCCGACCCCTTCGAGCAGTTCCGCCGCTGGTTCCGGCAGGCCGCGGAGAGCGGACTGCACGAGCCCAACGCGATGGTCGTCTCCACCGCCGACGCGGAGGGCCGGCCCAGCTCCCGCACCGTGCTGCTGAAGCACGTGGACGAGCGGGGTTTCGTCTTCTACACCAACTACGGTTCGCGCAAGGGCCGGGAGCTGGCCGCCAACCCGCACGTGTCGCTGCTCTTCCCCTGGCACCCCGTCGCCCGCCAGGTGATCGTCGCGGGGACGGCGGAGCGTACCGGCCGGGACGAGACCGTCGCGTACTTCCGCACCCGGCCGCACGGCTCGCAGCTGGGCGCGTGGGCGAGCGAGCAGTCGTCGGCGGTGGCGTCGCGGGCGGAGCTGGACCGGATGTACGCGGAGCTGGCGGACCGCTACCCGGAGGGCGAGCAGGTGCCGGTGCCGCCGGAGTGGGGCGGCTTCCGGGTCAGGCCGCGGACGGTCGAGTTCTGGCAGGGCCGCGAGAACCGCCTCCACGACCGCCTGAGGTACGTGCGCACGGAGGGGGCCGGCGGCGGCTGGACGGTGGAGCGCCTCTGCCCGTAGGCGGGCGTGCCCCTCGTACGGGTCTGCCCCCCATGTCGTCGTACGGCCGAGGCCGGGGGCGGTGGCCCGGCGGGCACAAAGGGGCGACCCGCGGCCCATTCCCCTTCAGGGGAGCCGGTCGGACGTACCGGCGGACCGCGGGTCGGGTGAACTGCTTGGGATAAGGGCCGGCTGGGCGCGTCCTAGGCGCCCCGGTCCGGCATTGCGCTCAAGCGCGACGGCGGACCACTAGCCCGCAGCCACCTCACGCGTCCGGTACTTCATCATCTGCCGAACCACCTCCCTTCTCGTGTACCTCCCACACTAGGCACGGCCCCGCGGGCCACTCAACTGATTTCTGCCTCGCAACGATTTCGACGGAACGGGGTGTGTGCTGCGTCACGTTCCAGTTGAATGATCCGGGTGCACCACACCACGCACACGACGCCGCGGCGAGCAGGGGGTGCCTGATGAGCGCGACCCGGCGTACCAACCGGGACCGCGGGAACGCCTCCGGCGAACAGGCCGCGGACGCTCCGGACAAGGGAGGAGCCGCCGCCGGGTCCCCGCCCGCGGCGGCGGACGCGACGGCCGGGGACGCGGCGCCGCCGGGCCGCCGCGCGGCGGCCCCCGACCTGCTGGTGGCGCTGCTCGACGGCATGGACGCCGCCCTGTGCGCCTTCGACGCCGACGGCGTCGTCACCCACTGGAACCGCGAGGCCGAGCGGCTGCTCGGCTGGACCGCCGCGGAGGTCGTCGGCCGCCGCGGGCTGGCCGGCTGGGCGGCCCGCGCGGAGGACGCCGCCGAGGTGGAGGCGCGGCTGCTGGGGGCGATGGACGCGCCGGGGCGGCAGGTGCAGGAGTTCGCGCTGCTGCGCAAGGACGGCGGCCGGGTGCTCGTGCGCACCCAGACCTCCGCGGTGCGCAGGGGCGGCGCCGCGGACGGCGGGGGCAGCGCGGAGGACCCGGACGGGCCGGGGGAGCCGGCCGGCGGAGCCGCGGTCGGGGTCTACTGCGCGTTCAGCGAGGTCCACGCGCAGCTGGACCTGGAGCGGTCCATCGCCTTCAGCGAGGCCCTGTGCGAGGACGCCGCCTGGGGCGTGCTCCTCGTGGACGCCGACCTGCGGCCGGCGCTGGCCAACGGCCAGGCGGCGCGCGTGCTGCGCGCCCGGCGCTCGGCGCTGCTCGGGCGCCCCTTCGGCGAGCTGCTGGAACAGGGCGTGGAGGAGGTCGAGAGCGCGCTCCAGCACGTGCTGGCGCAGGGCAGCACCGCGGTCCCCGCCGACGTGTGGGTCACGGTGCGCGGCGAGACCGGCGGCGATCCGGCGATGCGGCGCAGGTGCCTGCGCGGCGCGTTCGTACGGCTCGCGTCGCCGCTCGCCGAGCACCCGGTGCCGCTGGGCGTCGGATGGCTCTTCCAGGACGTCACCGAGGCCAGGCTCGCCGAGGACGCCGCCTCCGTGCTGCGCTTCCGCGACCACCAGCTGCACCGCGCCTCGCACGCGGCGGCCGAGTGCGAGGACCCGATGGAGGCGGCGACCGTCTACCTGGACTTCGCGCTCGCCGGCTTCGCCGACCACGCGCTGGTCGACCTGGCCGCCGCCCCCGCCGACCGCGGCGCACCGCCCGGCTCCGGCGGCCCGGCAGGGCCGGACGCTCCGCCCGGTCCGGTGCGGCTCACCAGGGCCGCGGCGACGCCGGCCGAGGGCCCGGGCCCGTGCCTGCCGACCGGGCCGCACGGCTTCCCCCTCCGCTACCCCGCCGGGCACCCCGCGCTGCAGGCGGTGGAGCGCGGCGGCACGGTGCGCGCGGGCTGCGGCGGGGTGGACCCGCAGGTCGCGGAGGGCTGGTCGGTGGCGCGGAAGTGGCCGCCGGGCACGATGCACGCGCTGTGCGCGGTGCTGCGCAGCCGGGGGCGGACGCTGGGCGTCGTGACGTTCCTGCGCGGCGGCGGGCGGCGCGGGTTCACCCGGCAGGACGCGGCGTACGCGGAGGACGTGGCCGTACGGGTCGCGGCCTCGCTGGACCTGGCGGAGCTGCTGGGTTAGGGCCGGCCCGGTGCGGGGCCTGGTGGCGGGCCCCGGGATCGGGCGCGGATCGCCTTTTTCCCGCAGATCGGCGGTGAAAGCCAGGCGAAAGTAACGCGCCGGGTCCACTTGTCACCGGGATGAGTCAGAATTAGTGCAGGGCCACCGCACGAGAAATCTAGGGGCACGCATGTCCGGACTGATCGACACCACGGAGATGTATCTCCGCACCATCCTCGAACTCGAAGAGGAGGGCGTCGTCCCCATGCGCGCGAGAATCGCGGAGCGGCTCGACCAGAGCGGCCCCACGGTGAGCCAGACCGTCGCCCGCATGGAGCGGGACGGCCTGGTGCGCGTGGCCGGGGACAGGCATCTGGAGCTGACGGAAGAGGGCCGCATGCTCGCGACCCGGGTGATGCGCAAGCACCGCCTGGCGGAGTGCCTGCTGGTCGACGTGATCGGCCTGGAGTGGGAGCACGTGCACGCGGAGGCGTGCCGCTGGGAGCACGTGATGAGCGAGGCCGTGGAGCGCCGCGTGCTGGCGCTGCTGCGGCACCCGACGGAGTCGCCGTACGGGAACCCGATCCCGGGTCTGGAGGAGCTGGGCGAGCTGGCCGAGGTGGACCCGTTCCTGGACGAGGGCATGGTGAGCCTCTCGGCGCTGGGGCCGGAGCCGGGGACGGTGATCATCCGCCGCATCGGCGAACCGATCCAGAAGGACGAGCAGCTGATGTCGTCGCTGCGGCGGGCCGGGGTGCAGCCCGGCGCCGTGGTGAGCGTGACGGACGCGGCCGGCGGCGTGCTCGTCGGCAGCGGCGGCGAGGCCGCCGAGCTGGACGACGAGGTCGCTTCGCACGTCTTCGTGGCGAAGCGCTAGCGTTCCGGCCCGCCGGTGGCGGGTTTCCGCCGTTGCCGCACATGGCGTTAAGCGGACCGCGGGATTCCTGTCCGAACAGCAGCGCGCCGGGGCCGGGCGTGCCACGCTGTCGCTGACGGCCACAGGGAGGGGTGGGTCTTGCCACTGACATACCCGTGCCCCCGGGCGCGCGCCGGGGGAAGGACAAGGGCCCCGGCGCCTGGCTCGCCGGGGCCCCGCCTCCCCGTGCCGACCCGGAGCCCCGAGCTCCCAGGGTCGTCTCCCCACGGACCCGATGTCCCCGATGCGGGTCCGCCTCCCGATCTCTGTCTCCCCGTGACGACCGCGGCCAATCCCGGGGCCCGGTCACTCGAACGAGGGGTGTTGGATCCAGCACCCCGGCGTTCGAATAGACATTCGATAGCGTGAGCTTCGCCGAACGGATTGGGGGTGTCGGCACACATGGTGCGTCGTATCAACGTGACGGGGGCGGGCGGCCTGCGCCTCGCCGCCTGGGAGTTCGGAGACCCGCCGAAGCGCGGAGCCGACAGCATCGTGGCGCGCCGGCGGGCGGCGGCCGAGGAGCCGCCGGGGTCCGGCGGGCCGCCGGGCGGCGGGCTGCAGAACCGTCCCGGCGTGCTGTTATTGCACGGACTCATGGGCCGCGCGTCCCACTGGGCGACCACCGCGCGCTGGCTCTCCGCCCGCTCCCGCGCCATCGCGCTCGACCAGCGGGGGCACGGGCGCAGCGACAAACCGGCGGACGGCCCGTTCGACCGCGACGCCTACGTCGCGGACGCCGAGGCCGTCATCGAGCAGCTGGACCTCGCGCCGGTGGTCCTCGTGGGCCACTCGATGGGCGCGCTCACCGCCTGGCAGCTCGCCGCCCGCCGCCCCGACCTGGTGCGCGGCCTGCTCATCTGCGACATGCGGGCCTCCGCGCTGGGCGCGGCCTCGCAGCGCGAGTGGGAGGAGTGGTTCCGCTCCTGGCCGGTGCCGTTCGCCACGCTCGCCGACGTCCGCAAGTGGTTCGGCGAGGACGACCCCGTCCTGGAGCGCCCGCGCCCCGCCCGCGGCGAGTTCTACGCCGAGGTGATGGCGGAGCGCGCCGACGGCTGGCGCCCGGTGTTCTCACGCCGCCAGATGCTGCGGGCCCGCGAGACGTGGGTGCACGACGCGCACTGGGAGGAGCTGGCCCTCGTGCGGTGCCCGACCCTGGTGATCCGCGGCATCGACGGCGAACTGGGCCGCGCCGAGGCCCAGGAGATGGTCCGCGTCCTGCCCCGCGGCGGCTACGCCGAGCTGGACGCCGGCCACCTGCTGCACTTGGAGGACCCCGACGCGTTCCACCGCGCCGTGGAGCCGTTCCTGGAGGACGTGCTGACGCCGGAGTGACGGCGGGAGCGGGGCGCGCGGCGCGCCGTACGGCCGGCGGCGGCGCTACTCGCCGACGAACCGGAAAGTCGACGTGATCGCGTCGAACACGTCGAAGAACGAGTCCGCCAGGTCCAGCACCTGGCTGCTGCCCGCGACCAGCGCCACCTTGCCCTCCTGGCCCGGGACCGGGATGAAGGTCTGCATCAGCACGGCGCGGATCGTGCGGTCGTCACCGGGGATCTGGACGTCCTCGACGCCCTGCGTGCGGGCCGCCGTGCCGACGCCCTCGATCTCGACGGTCGAGACCTTCCGCCAGGCGTCGCCCTCCTTCTTCGGCCGGATCTGCTTGATCTGGCCGACGATCAGCGCCGGGTCGGTCGGCAGCAGTTCGCCGCTCTCGGTGCGGGCGCCGATGAGGGAGACGGTGATCGAGCCGGTGACCGGCACGTCGCCGCCGAAGCTCTCCGCCATGCAGCCGCAGTACAGGGCGCCGGAGGCCCAGGCGTCCTTCGCGGCCTTGCGCAGGAACGCCTCCAGCACCCCGCGCTGCTCGGCCAGTTCGGGGTTGCGGCGGACCCGGTCGTTGACCATCTGCCGGATGCCGTCGTCCCGCGACTCGGGCCGTACGTCGAACTCCCACCAGGACTCCGGCACCCGGATCCGGAAGCCTCCGCGCTCGATCGTGAGCGCCTCCATCCAGCGGCTCATGGTGCCCCCTCCGTCGCACGTCCGGTCGTCGCCGGCGCCCCGCGGCCGGGCCGGGCCGCCGTAGTTGTCCACATTCCCGGATACATGCTGTTCCCGCGAAGCCCGGGGCGGATATCGTTTCGTAGACCCTAGTGTCCGGGCTGAACGCATTTCCGCGGGGGGAAAGCCGGGGAACAGCCGGGGACGTCCGAGGAGGATCAGCGTGCGCCTCACCCTGACCGTCGTCGATCCGCTCGGGGGCGACCGCGCCGACGTCGTCCTTGACGCAGAGGCGGAGTCGTCCGTCGGCGATGTCGCCCGGGTCCTGGCCGGCCAGCTCGCCTCGGCGCCGCCCCCGGCGGCCGCGCCGCACGCCGTCCAGGTGCCGGCCCAGCACGCCCAGCACGCCCACGCCCAGGCGGCCCCCGCGCAGGCGCCCGCGGGCTGGGCCGCCGCCGGCCCGCCGCCGGCCGCCCCGCCCGGAGCGCCGCCGGCCGCCGTGCCCTTCGGCGCCCCCGGCGGCCCGCCGCAGCAGCCCGGAGCGGCGGCGGGCCAGCCCGGAGCGCCGCCGCCCGTCTTCGTCGACGGCTTCGCCGTCGACCCCGGGCTGCCCGTCGCCCGGTCGCCGCTGCGCGAGGGCACGGTCGTCAGCCTCTACGACCCGGTGGGCTGCCCGCCCCGCGAGGTCACGGGCCTGGTCGAGCTGCGCGTCGTCGGCGGCCCCATGGCCGGCGCCGTGCACCGGCTGGGCCTCGGCCGCGTCGACGTCGGCAGCGGCACCGCGACGCATATCCGGGTCAACGACCCCGAGCTGCCCGAGCGCGCCTTCAGCCTCACCGTCTCCGCGGACGGCACCTGCAAGGTCCACATCCACGGCGACCAGGAGAAGGCCACCCTCGACGGCACGACGTTCGCGGAGCTGGCCAAGCCCAAGGAGCGGACCGACGAGGACGACAGCCGCCGGGCCCGCCGCCGGCGCCGCCGCGCCGCCCGCCGCGCCCGCCGCGGCCGCGGCGCCGCCGCGGTCCCGCCGCCCCCGCAGGAGCCGCCGCGGAGCAAGGACGCCTGGCCGTACGGCTCCCAGGTCGCCGTGGGGAACTCGCTGTTCGAGCTGGTGCGTTACGCCCCGCCGGACGCCGCCGTCGCCACCTCGGACGACGGCGCCGGGCTCGACTACAACCGCCCGCCGCGCCTGCTCCCGCCCGACCGCGAGACCCGCTTCAAGCTCCCCGCGCCGCCCAAGGAGGGCCAGGCCCGGCCGCTGCCGTGGCTGATGGCGCTGATGCCGGCGGTCATGGGCGTGACGATGTGCCTGGTCATGAACCGCTGGTATTACCTGCTGATGGCGTTCATGAGCCCGATCATCATGATCGGGAACTACTTCATGGACAAGAAGCACGGCCGCAAGTCCCACGTGCGGGCCGTCGCCGAATACAAGGAACACAAGGCCCGGATCGAGAAGGACGCCCGCGACGCCCTCGTCGCCGAGCGCAACGAGCGCCGCCTGGGCGGCCCGGACCCCGCCCTGCTGCTGTCCACCGCCACCGGCCCGCGCACCCGGCTGTGGGAGCGCCGCCGTACCGACGCCGACCACCTGCAGCTCCGCTTCGGCACGGCCGAACTCGACTCCGAGGTCCTGCTGGAGGACCCCGAGCAGGACGAGCACCGCCGCCAGGTGCTCTGGAAGATCCAGGACGCGCCCGTCAACGTGCCGCTGCGGCAGGTCGGCGTCCTCGGCATCGCCGGCGCCGGCGACACCCCGCGCGCCCTCGGCCGCTGGGCCGTCGCGCAGGCCGCCGTCCTGCACAGCCCGCTGGACGTCCAGTTCTACGTGCTGACCGAGCCCGGCGGGCAGGCCGGCTGGGACTGGATGCGCTGGCTGCCGCACGCCCGCCCGCCGGGGGAGTACGACACCAACGCCCTCGTCGGCACCGACACCGAGACCGTCGCCGCCCGGATCGCCGAGCTGACCCAGCTGCTCGACGCGCGGCAGAAGGCCGCCAAGGACCAGCGCACCAACGGGCCGGCGTCCTTCAAGGACCCCGACGTCGTCGTCGTCTTCGACGGCTCGCGCCGGCTGCGGTCGCTGCCCGGCGTGGTGCGGCTGCTCCGCGAGGGCCCGGCGGTCTCGATGTTCGCCATCTGCCTCGACTCCGAGGACCGCTTCCTGCCCGGCGAGTGCCAGGCGATCGTCGTCGCCGAGCCCAGGCCGGAGGAGCCCGACCCGCGGGCCGCCGCCGCGCAGGGCGGCATCCCCATGCAGCAGGTGCCCGGCGCCGGCGGGCCCGTCGGCGCGGACGGTTTCCCGCCGTTCCGCGTCGGCGCCTGGGGCGCCGGCCCGTCGCAGGACGCCGCGCAGCGCGCCGCCGCGGCCGACGGCACCGGCCCGATCCGGCTGCGCGTCGAGCAGGCCGGCTCCGAGCGGCGCCGCGGGGTGCGCCCGGACTTCGTCTCGCCCGCGTGGTGCGCGCTCGTGGCGCGCGGCCTGTCGCCGGTCCGCGACATCAGCGGCGAGGCCGAGGACGCCGCCATCCCCTCGTCCAGCCGGCTGCTGGACGTCGTGGAGCTGGAGCCGCCGACCGGGGACGCCATCGCCGCCCGCTGGCAGCTCGGCGGGCAGTCGACGACCGCGGTCATCGGCGAGTCGTACGACGGCCCGTTCGCCATCGACATCCGCAAGGACGGCCCGCACGGCCTCATCGCCGGCACCACCGGCTCCGGCAAGTCCGAGCTGCTGCAGACGATCGTCGCGGCGCTCGCGGTGGCGAACACCCCGGAGAACATGACCTTCGTCCTCATCGACTACAAGGGCGGGTCCGCTTTCAAGGACTGTGTGAAGCTGCCGCACACCGTCGGCATGGTCACCGACCTCGACAACCACCTCGTCACCCGCGCCCTGGAGTCGCTCCGCGCCGAGCTGCACCGCCGCGAGCACATCCTCGCCGACGCCGAGGCCAAGGACATCGAGGACTTCCAGGACCTGCTGCGCCGCGAGCCCGGGCGGTACGCGCCGCTGCCCCGGCTGCTGCTCGTCATCGACGAGTTCGCCGCCATGGTCCGCGAGCTGCCCGACTTCGTCACCGGCCTGGTCGACATCGCCGCCCGCGGCCGTTCGCTCGGCATCCACCTGATGCTCGCCACCCAGCGGCCCAGCGGCGTGGTCTCCCCGGAGATCCGCGCCAACACCAACCTGCGCATCGCGCTGCGCGTCACCGACGGCGGCGAGTCCGCCGACGTCATCGACGCCCCGGACGCCGGCTTCATCGCCAAGTCCATGCCCGGCCGGGCGTATGTGCGCCTGGGCCACGCCTCCCTCGTCCCCTTCCAGTCCGGCCGCGTCGGCGGCCGCCGCCCGGGCGCCGCCGACCCGGCGACCGCCCAGCCCTGGGCCGGCCGCCTGGGCTGGACCGAGCTGGGCCGGGGCGCGCTCAAGCGGCCCGCGGGAGCGCAGCAGGAGGAGGACGAGATCACCGACCTGAAGGTGCTCGTCGACGCGGTCAACGAGGCCAACGAGCGGCTGGGCATCCCCGAGCAGCACAGCCCGTGGCTGCCCGCGCTGCCCGACAGCGTCCAGCTCGACACGCTGCCCGCGCCGCGGGCGGCCGGGCCGCTGCCGCCCGCCCCGTACGGCATCGAGGACCTGCCCGCGCAGCAGGCCCGGCGCACCGTCGCCGTCGACTTCGCCGACTTCGGGCACCTCATCGTCGGCGGCGCCCCGCGCAGCGGGCGCTCGCAGATGCTCCGTACGATCGCCGGCTCCCTCGCCCGTACGCACTCGATCGCCGACCTGCACCTGTACGGCATCGACTGCGGCAACGGCGCGCTCAACGCGCTGACCCGGCTGCCGCACTGCGGCGCGGTCGTCAGCCGCAACCAGACCGAGCGGGCGGTGCGCCTCATCGGCCGGCTCAAGCAGGAGCTGGGCCGCCGCCAGGACCTGCTGGCCGCCGACGGCTTCGCCGACATCGCCGAGCAGCGGGCCGCGGCGTCCGACCCGGAGCAGCGGCTGCCGTACGTGGTGGTGCTCCTCGACCGCTGGGAGGGCTGGCTGCCCACCCTCGGCGAGATCAACCACGGCGACCTGACCGACGAGATCTACGGGCTGCTGCGGGAGGGCGCGAGCGTCGGCATCCACATGATCATCACCGGCGACCGCAGCGTGCTCACCGGCCGGATCAGCACGCTGACGGAGGACAAGTTCGCCTTCCGGCTGCCGGACCGCTCCGACTTCTCCATGATCAGCCTCAACGCCCGCAACATCCCCGAGGACATCGAGCCCGGCCGGATGTTCCGCGCCGAGAGCGGCCTGGAGACCCAGATCGCCGTCCTCTCCGACGACCTCTCCGGCGCCGCGCAGGCCGCCGCCGTCGCCGCCATCGGCGAGGCGGCGACGGAGCGGGACGCGGCGGTGCCGCGCTCGCTGCGCCCGTTCCGCGTCGACGTGCTGCCCAGCCGCCTCGGCTTCGAGGAGGCGTGGGAGATGCGCGACGTACAGGCGCAGGAGGCCTCCAAGCTGTGGGCGCTCGTCGGCGTCGGCGGCGACGAGCTGATGGGCTTCGGCCCCGACCTGGCCGACGGCATCCCGGCGTTCCTCATCGGCGGCCCGGCCAAGTCCGGGCGCAGCACGGTGCTGAAGTCGATGGCGCTGACGTACCTCCAGCAGGGCGTGCGGCTCGTCATAGCCGCGCCGCGGCCCTCGCCTATGCGCGAGCTGGCGGGCCGCGAGGGCGTGCTGCAGGTCTTCACCGAGGACGACATCGACGAGGACGAGGTGCACGACCTGCTCAGGCAGGCGTCGCCGGACGAGCCGATCGCCGTTCTCGTCGACGACGCGGAGATGCTGACGAACTGCGACGCGGGCGACGAGTTCAAGGCCATCCCGCGCCGTGGCGCGGAGCGCGGCTGGGCGCTGGTGCTCGCGGGTGACGAGGAGGAGGTCGCGTCCGGCTTCTCCGGCTGGCAGGTGGAGGCCAAGAAGGCGCGCCGCGGGATCGCCCTGTCGCCGCAGGACCCCTCGGCGGGCGACCTCATCGGCATCCGGCTGAACCGCGGTTCGGTCGGCGACCAGGTGCAGCCGGGCAAGGGCCTGCTGCACCTGGGGGACGGCGAACCGTTCGCGGTGACGACGCCCCTGGCGTAAGAGGCAGGGTGCCGGCCGGAAGGCACCTGCAACCGCGGGAGCGGCGGACGGCGTCTACGGTTGCGAGATACGAACGAGGTAAGAACGAGGTAAGACTGACGTCTCGGGGACGGCCCTCGCGACGACGAGACGAACGGGAGGGTAGCTGCCATGGGCAAGGCCGATGTCGACGTTACATACCAGGACATGCGGGATGCCGCCAAGCGGCTCAAGGACGAGCGGCAGGACATCGACCGCAAGCTGGATGACCTGCGCAAGTACATCCAGAGCCTGGTGAGCGACGGCTACGTGACCGGTCGGTCCTCGAAGCAGTTCGACCAGTCCTTCGACGAGTTCACCACCGGTGCGAAGAAGACCATCGAGGGCCTTGAGGGCATGGGCGACTTCCTGAAGGCCGCCGCCGACGCCTTCGAGAACCTGGACTCCGAGCTGGAGAAGGGCCTCAAGGGCTGACCTTCGCGATGCGGTTCGGTCCGTTTCGCTCGACCGGGGCGCCGTGGCATCGTTGTGCGGTGCGGCGGCGCCCCGCTTCGTAGGGACTGGGGGAGAGGCTCATGGGCAACGACGGCGACAGGCTGGCGATTCCGCTCAGCGATCTGGACGGCTTCGGCGGCCGGCTGCGCAGCATCAAGACCCGGATGAACCGCACGAAGGCCACCTTCGAGTCGTACCGCGACGACATCGGGGACAGCGGCGTGGTCGACAAGCTGGAGGACTTCGAGTCGGGCTGGAAGGACGGCCGCGGCGACATCGACGACCAGCTGACGAGCCTGGCCGAGATGTCCGACACCGTGGTGCGCGAGGCGCACAAGGTGGACCTGGACCTGGAGAAGGAGCTCAAGAAGGGCACGAAGAAGGAGGAGAGCCAGGTGGGCGGCGGCCAGTAGCAGCCGCGCGGCCCCGCGCTCCTCCGCCCGGCCCTCGGGCTCCCGGGCTGCTACGTCCCCGCGCCGGCCTGGGGCACGTCGAAGCCGAAGGTGCGCCCGATGTGCGCGAGCCGCATGCAGTAGGAGTCCAGCAGGAACACGGACGGCGTGGTGATCGTGACGTACGCGCAGTAGCCGCGCGGCGCCGGCACGATCAGCTGCAGCGACGCGAACGGGACCATCGGCGCCGGCGTCTCCGCGTCGCCGCCGGGCAGGGTGAGCGACCGCAGCGACGTCGACATCACCCCGGGCCCGCCGGGCAGCTTCACGGCCAGCAGCATGTCCTGGTGGCCCTGCAGGCCCTTGCCCAACTCGTAGTCCAGCTCCAGGGGTTCCTTCTCCCCGGCGAAGAACTTCTGCTCCTTGGCGCGGTAGATCCCCTCCGCGGCCATGAGCTGGTCGTCGTGGCCGCTGGCCTGGGCGGACACGGCGAGCAGCCCCATGGAGAGCCGCTCCTCGCCCGCGACGTCCTCGGTGCCGACGCACATGGCGGTGAGGACGGTCGTCTCGCCGCCCTCGGACAGCATCGGCAGGAACCTGCGCAACTGCAGCCCGGCGGCGGCCACCTCGTCCGCTTCCGCGTCCGGCATCAGCCGGCCCAGGGCCTCGTCCCAGCCCTCCAGGGTGTCGGCCTCGGGCAGGCGGACGAACTCGTCCGGCACCCGGTAGCTGAAGGCGTACGGGATCTTGGGGGCGTCGCTCGTCGCCGTCATGCCGCCGTTCCCATCTGCGAGGTGCTGAGCCCGCGGGTGAAGCTGTCGCCCGCGGACGCCAGCATCGTCGGCGGGTCGATCGGTGTCGGGCCGAGTGCGTCCACGGGCGGGGCGACCGGTGTCGGGCCGAGTGCGTCCACGGGCGGGGCAACCGGCGGCGGGCCGGGCGCGACGACGTCGGGCGCGGTCTGGAAGTGCGCGGGCAGATTCGAGATCGGCCCGATCACCGGGAGGTCGTCCACGGTCCACTTGCCGTCGGTCCACCGGCTGTCGTTCATGTTGGAGCCGGTGGCGAACGCCGCACCGGCGACGGTGGCCGTCCAGTCGATGAGGTTGCCGGTGGCCACGTTCATCCACCCCTGGCCCGACTGGGCGAAGCCGCGCAGCGAGTTGGCCATGCCGCTGGGGAGGCGGGCGAGGTTGCCCCAGTTGCCGGGGCCGACCCTGCTGAGCGTGGCGGCGAACCCCTGGGTGGCGCGCAGGTTCCGCCCGGCCTGGACCAGCGCGCGGCCGGACTGCGCGAGCCGCGATCCGGCGAGCCCGATGCCGCCGGCGAACACCCCGGCGGCGTCCCAGGCGAGCGTCTGCCAGGTCATGCCCTCGGCGCCGCCGGCCAGTGCGATGGCGTGTGCCGCGAAGGCGCCCGCGCCGACCCACAGACCGATCAGGGCCAGCCCCGCAATGCCGCCGAACGGCAGGGCGAGCAGGCAGATGATGCCGATGACCATGGCGATGTCGGCCAGGATGTCGCCGATGAGCTTCCAGAAGTTCGGGTCGGTGATCGTGTCCCACGCGGCTTCGAGGAGGTTCTCGAGGTCGTTCAGCCGCCGCTCGAACCAGTTGGGCTTCGGCGGCGCGTCGTCAGCCGCGTTCTTGATCTGCCGCGCGGCCGTCTCGGCGTCGCCGTTGAACTCGGTCTGCAGCGTGCGCGCGCGGCTCCGGATCCGCTCCAGCTCGTCGGTGGCCGCGTCGTACGACGCGGTCTTGCCCTTCTTCTGTGTCTTGTGGTCTTCCTTCTCCTTGTCCGTCATCCCCTCGGTGTCGCTCGGCAGCCCGTCCAGGGCGCTCTTCGCCGCGCTGACCCGGCTCGCCGCGGCCTCGGCCTCCAGCTCCAGCTTGCGGGCGCGGCTCTGGTAACCGGCGAGGCTCGTCTCCCACGTCGACAGCGCGCTGTGGGCGGCGTTGAGGGAGGAGAGGGCCTTCTCCAGGTACGGGGGGATCTCGGAAACGGACTCGGTGAAGGCGTCGGCCGCCTTGCCGACCCAGATGCCGTCCGTCTCCCCGATCCGGCTCAACTGGGACTGCGCCGTCCCGCTCTGCCCGCTGACCAGGCCGATGGCGGAGACGAGGCGGCGTACGGTGTCGAGGTCGCCGGGGGCGGGGTCGAAGCCGAGGTTCGGGAAGTCCTCCGCGCGGGTCACTTCTTCTCCCCCGCCTTCTGCAGGTCGTCGTGGAGCTTCTTGTCCAGCTTCTCCAGCTCGTCGGCCGCGGTGACGACGAACTTCGAGACGCCCTTGGTCAGCTTGGAGAGCTGGCCGAAGCCGTAGTCCCACGAGTCCGCGAAGTCGTCGCACGCCGACCGCAGCTCGTCGTGGCCGACGAGGCTCGCGTCGGCACCGGCGATCTTCTTCGACGACTCCTTCATGCGGTCACCGCTGGATTCGAGGGTTCTGGCCATCGCCATGACGTCGTCGTGGAAGAACCTCAGAAAAGACATGCATCCCCCCGGGTGCTGTAGCTCCTGCCCTACGGCACGCGCCGCCGCTGCATGATAGGAAGCGAATACGGTGTGCACGGTTCCACACGGAGGACGGCGATGTCACTACGGCCCCAGCTCCGATCCCAGCTTCGGGCGCTGCTGCAGGCGGGAGAGCAGGGCGCCGCAACGTACACGACGATCAACCCCTGGAACGCACGCCGGACGTTCGCCCTCTTCGCCTACCTCGCCGAACAGTACGGATACCGCTACGCCGGCCTCTCCCCGGACCACAGCCCGAGCCGCGGCCACCCCGTCTTCGCCTTCCGCCGCCTCCCGGACGCCGCGGAACGCGCGACCCGCACGCGCGCCCGCTACCCGGACGGCCCCCTGGGCGGCCCCCTCCCGGGCCTGACCCCCGGCCGCAAACCGGCACCGCTGCCGGAGGCCCGGCAGGAGGTGGAACTGCTCCACGCCCGCATCAAGGTCGACCTCTACGGCACGTCCAGCAACCACCGCCTCCGCATGCTGGCGGTCGCCGTCCCCCTGGGCGTCCTGATCGCCCTCGCGGTCAACGGCTCCCTGGAGCCGGTGCCGCTGGCGGTGGCGGGCGGGATCGCGGCGGTGTGGTGGCTGTACCTCTGGCTGGCGGCGGCGATCATGCGGCGGGGCAGGCGCAGATACGGCCGGATGCTGGAGCAGGCGGGGGTGGAGTGGCCACCGGGGGGCACTCCAGGCTGACCGCCTTCCACCCTCCGCCGCGCTCAGCCGCGTACCGGAGGAGCCTGGGCCGGCCCGACGACGAGACCGTCGGGGACGGCGGCGGACTCGGTGACCGCGTGCGGGCCGGCGAGCGGCAGCCAGCGTTCGCGGCCCGCGCTGTCGACCAGCACGATGTCGTCCCTCTGCACCCGGATCGCGGCGGTGGTGAGGAAACGCCGCGTCGCTCCAGCCACCGGCTCCACGGGCGGAGTGCGGCGTGATTCAGGGTCCAGACGAACGCGGCGGCGGCCATCAGCACGGCGAGCCAGGACGGCGAGGCGTCGGTGAGGATCACCGCGACCATCGCGAGTGCCCACAGCGGGAGCGCGACCCTGCGCCGCGTGGTCCGCTCCAGCAGAGGGTCTTCCGGGTCGGTGACGGTACGGAGCGGAAGGCCGCAGGACTTCAGCGACGCGCCGAGCCCGGTGCGGGCGAGCAGAGCGGCACTGCACCCGGCCCCAGGACCCGGCGACCGGCGGTCCGCCGTGCCCCCACGGCGTACGGACGCAGCACCGGGGCGGTAGTGACCATGTGCGTGTTCCTCACGAGCACGGGCCCGGGGGATCGGAGCATTCACGTATGCGTGCGAGATCGGCCTTGATACCGCTCATGGACTGCCTCCTCCAAGAGAGGCCGTGCTCCGACTCCCGTGGAATTCCACCTCCTTGACGAGTTGGCGAGTGCACATATCCGGATTCGCCAATACCCGGTCCACAGGTCTGTCACAGAGCACTCCGCGGGCGCCCCCGGCGGACCCGCTCGCGGGGCTGCGGCGACGGCTCGGACGGGGGTGTACGACCCCGGCACGCTGGTCGTTTGCCGTTCTGCGGGGTTGCCGTCTCAGCTGGCGGAACTGTCGACGGGCTGTGACGCTCTCGTTGCCCGGCGCGGCTTGAGGGGGGTTTAGGGTACTGCTACGGTTCGATGGCTTGACAACCTGTTGCGGCAGTTCTCGGCCGATCAGGTGGGGGAATTTCGGCCAGGAAACGGCGAGTTACGGGGTGATTCCGTGAAGACCAGGGAACGCACGGCAGCCGCGGGCGGCAGGTCGGCCGCTCCCGTTCCGCAGCCCGGCGACCGGCTGCCGTTTGCTCCTCGCGAACGCAAACCCGCGTTGGCGGCGCTGGCCGTGCTCCTCATCCTCGCGGGCGCGTTGGGTACCGCCGTGCTCGTGCTGCGGGCCGGCAACCAGGTGGCCGCCGTGCAGATCGCCGAGCGTGTCCCCGCCGGCCAGGGCATCACGGACGAGGACATCGAACAGGTGATGATGCCGGAGGACAGCGACATTCCGTACATCCGCTGGAACCAGCGGGGCGGGCTGGACGACTTCTACGCCACCACCGACCTCGTCCCCGGCAGCGTCCTGGTCTCCGAGATGATCCAGGAGGGCAAAGGGCTCGAAGAGGGCCAGACCGTGGTCGGCGTGACCATGGAGCCCGGGGCGATGCCCGGCGGCCTCGGCGACGGCGCCCGCGTCGACGTCTACTTCGTCGGCGACACGGCCAGTACGTCGGACGACACCGGCGCCTCCGGCACCCTCGCGACCGGCGACGTGCTCGCCGAGGGCGTCAAGGTGCAGAGCATCACCCGGGGCGACGACGGCACGGTCACCAGTGGAACCGTCACCGTCAATCTCCTCGTCGACAAGACACAGGCAGGTCCTCTCGTGGCGGCGGCGTCCGAGAAGGAAGTCGGCCTGACTCTCGTATCCAGCACGAGCTGACGTCGGCACAGGTCTTCACGGGGCTTCACGGGAGCGAGGGAACTCACCATGGCGCTGATCGCAGTCGCGGCCGACAAGGGCGCGCCCGGCGTGACGACGACCGCCGTCGCGCTGGCCGCCGTGTGGCCCCGGCGTGCGCTGCTCGCCGAGGCGGACCCGGCGGGCGGCGACCTCGTCTACCGATCGGTCGGGCAGAACGGCAACCCGCTCGACCCGAACACCGGCATGCTGTCGCTGGGCGCCACCGCCCGCCGCGGGATCGCCGCGGAGCAGCTCTGGGACCACGCGCAGCCGATGTCCGGCGGGCTCGACGTCATCGTCGGCCTCGGCAACTCCGACCAGTCCGCCGGGCTCACCCGGCTCTGGCCCACGCTGGGGCGGGCGTTCGCCGCGCTCGCCGAGTCGCCGCACGGCGGCGCGGACGTGATCGCGGACTGCGGCCGCGTCGGCGCGGAGTCCGGGACCCTCGAACTGTTCACGCACGCGGCGCTGGTGCTGCTGGTGGCCCGCGCGCTGCCGGAGCAGATCGCGCGGGTACGGGACCGGGCGTCGTCGCTGTCCGCGCGGCTGCACGGCACGCAGCGCGGCGCGGCGGCGCTGGGCACGCCGCTCATCGGCGTGCTGCTGATCGCCGAGCCGTCCGGCGCCGCGAAGGTCGCCGGGCAGGTCAACGACATGCTCACGGCGTCGCAGTCGGGCGCCCGGGTGCTCGGCGTGGTCGCGGACGACGTCGCGGGCGCCGAGCAGCTGGCGGGGCGCCGGCGCGGGCGGGCGGAGAGGTCGATGCTCGTACGCTCCATCCGCAAGGTCGCCAGCGACATGCACCAGCACTTCGGCAGCTCGCTGCTCGCCGAGCCGGCGGCCGGGGGCGTCCCGCAGGCGCCGTACGGCGGCGGTGTGCCGCCGCAGGCACCGTACGGCGGCGGCCCGGCGGGGACGGGCCCGGGCCCCGGCCCGCAGCAGCCCGGCGGCCGGCCGCAGCCGTCCGGCCAGCCGCAGCAGCCCGGTCAGCCCCAGCCGCACGGCCAGCAGCCTCCGGCCCCCGGCCAGCCCGGCCAGCCCGCCGCGCCCGGCCAGCACCCCTCCTACGGCGGCCCCGGCGCCGCGCCCGGCCCCGGCCCCGGCACGCCCCCCGGCGCCGGCCCCCGCCATGGAGCCGCCCGATGACCAGCGGACCCGCAGTCGACCACGGCCTCGTCAAACGCTTCCGCCAGGAAGCCGGCGACCGCATAGCCCGGCAGCGCCACGAGGACCAGCTCGCCGGCGTCACCCCCATGACCGCCGAGGACGAGCGGCACTTCGCCCGCGCCGTCATCGCGCAGATCCTGGAGGACTACGCCCGCTCCGAGATCAACTACGGCCGCACCCCCCTCGACGCCGAGACCGAGGAGGCGTACGCCGCGGCCGTGCACGCCGCCCTCTTCGGCGTCGGCCGGCTGCAGCCGCTGCTGGACGACCCCGAGGTCGAGAACATCGACATCAACGGCTTCGACCAGGTCTTCGTCGGCTACGCCGACGGCCGCGAGGCCAAGGTCGACCCGGTGGCCGAGAGCGACGAGGAACTCGTCGAGCTGATCCAGATACTCGGCGCCTACTCCGGCCTGTCCTCCCGCCCCTTCGACTCCGCCAACCCGCAGCTCGACCTGCGGCTGCCGGACGGCTCCCGGCTCTCCGCGGTCATGGACGTCACCCGCCGCCCGGCGCTGTCCATCCGCCGCGCCCGCCTCGGCAAGGTGTTCCTGCCCGACCTCGTCGGCAACGCCACGATCTCCCCGGAGCTGGGCTCGTTCCTGACCTGTGCGGTACGGGCCCGTAAGAACATCATGATCGCCGGCGCCACCAACGCCGGGAAGACGACGCTGCTGCGCGCGCTGGCCAACGAGATCCCGGCAGGCGAGCGTCTGATCACCGTGGAGCGGGCGCTGGAGCTGGGCCTGGACCAGTTTCCCGAACTGCACCCCAACGTGGTCGCGTTCGAGGAGCGGCTGCCCAACTCCGAGGGCCACGGCGCCATCACGATGGCCGAGCTGGTGCGCAGGTCGCTGCGTATGAACCCGTCCCGGGTCATCGTCGGCGAGGTCCTCGGCGACGAGATCGTCACCATGCTCAACGCGATGTCGCAGGGCAACGACGGCTCCCTGTCCACGATCCACGCCAACAGCTCCTCCGAGGTGTTCAACCGCATCTCGACGTACGCCCTGCAGGCCAGCGAGCGGCTGCCGGTGGAGGCCAGCCAGATGCTGGTCGCCGGCGCCATCGACTTCGTCGTCTTCATCGAGCGGCGGAACCTCTACCACCAGGGCGGCGGCCTGCAGCGCATGGTCACCTCCGTGCGCGAGGTCAACGGCGTGGACGGCCGGGTGATGTCGTCCGAAGTCTTCAAGGAGGGCCCGGACGGACTGCTGCACCCGCACGCGCCGATCAACTGCATCGAGGAACTCGTTCCGTTCGGTTACCAGCCCAGCGGGGAATGGAGGTAGCGCGCATGGAAGGCGAGGTCTTCTCCGCCGCGATGGGCTACGGGCTGCTCGCCGGCGCGGTGATCGGCGGCGGGGTCGCGCTGCTCATCGTCGCGATCCGCGGGCTGCCGGCGAAGCCGCAGCACGAGAAGGACCAGCAGGGCGAACGGGCCGCGGAGCTGGTGCGGTTCGCCAGCCAGCGGGCGACGCTCGCGGGGGTCGCCGGGCTGCTGGTGCTGCTGCTCACCCGCTGGCCGGTCGCCGGCCTGGCGACCGGCGTGCTGGTCGCGTTCTGGGACAAGCTGTTCGGCGGCGCGGCGGCGGAGCGGATGGCGATGAAGCGGGTCGAGGCGCTGGCCCAGTGGACGGAGTCGCTGCGCGACACGATCGCCGGCGCGGTCGGTCTGGAGCAGGCCATCCCGGCCTCCGCCCGCGCCGCGGCCCCCGCGCTGCGGCCGCACCTGGACGCGATGGTGGACCGGCTGCGGTCCCGTACGCCGCTGCCGGACGCCCTGCAGCACCTCGCCGACGACCTGGACGACGCCTCCGCCGACCTGATCATCGCGGCCCTCATCCTCAACGCCCGGCTGCGCGGCCCCGGTCTGCGCGAGGTGCTGGGTGCGCTGGCGAAGTCGGCGCGCGAAGAGGTCGACATGCGCCAGCGCGTGATGGCGCAGCGCGCCTCGACGCGGCGCAGCGTGCAGATCGTCGTCAGCGTCTCGGTGGCGTTCGTGCTCGGCCTGTCCGTCTTCAACCGCGGCTTCGTCGAGCCCTACGGCTCGCCGACCGGCCAGGTGGTGCTGGCCTGCGTCTGCGGGCTGTTCGCGGCCGGCTTCTGGTGGCTGCGCAAGCTGTCCACGATCGAGACGCCCGAGCGCTTCCTGGCCGGCGCGAAGCAGCAGCCGCAGCAGGTCGCGTTCGTCCGGCCGCGTGAGGAGGTCTCCTGATGGAGTTCCAGGGTGCGGACACGCTGACGTACTCGGTCCTCGTCGGCGCCGTCATGGGCCTGGGCATCTACCTGCTGGTACGGGCCATCGCGCCCGGCCGCCGCGGCGCGGTCGCCACGGTGGCGCGGGTCGACGCGCTGCGCGCCCGCGGCGCCGGCCGCACGACGACCTCCTCGGCGCAGGCGCAGGAGGAGGGACGGTTCGGGGGGCTGCGCGCGCAGATCGGGCAGCGGGCCGCGGAGTTCTACCTGCGGCAGGGCTGGGAGCAGCGCTCGCTGCGCTCCGACCTGGCGGTGCTGGACCGGTCCTGGGAGGGCTTCCTGGCGACGAAGGTGCTGCTGTCCGCGGTGGGGCTGGTCTTCGGCCCCGGCGTGTACGCGCTGATCTCGGTGGCCGGCTTCGGGCTGAACCCGGTCATCCCCGTCTGGCTGGCGCTGGTCGCCGCGCTGCTCTTCTTCCTCCTGCCGGATCTGGAGGTACGCAGGGACGCGGCCGAGAAGCGCAAGGACCTGCGTCGCGTGGTGGCCGCGTACCTGGACCTGGTGGCGATGAACCTGGCGGGCGGGCGCGGCCTGCCCGAGGCGCTGATGGCGGCGGCCGACATCAGCGACGGCTGGGCGCTGCGCCGCGTCCGCAACGCACTCGCCGACGCCCGCATCACCGGCACCAGCCAGTGGCAGGCGCTCGGCAATCTCGGCGACGAGCTGGGGATCGAAGAGCTGAAGGACCTGTCGGCGTCGCTGGCGCTGGTCTCCGACGACGGCGCGAAGGTGCGCGAGTCGCTGGCGGCCAGGGCGGAGACCATGAGACATCGCGAGCTTGCCGAAATCGAGGGGGCGGCAGGCGAGAAGTCGCAGTCCATGCTCGTCGCACAGCTGCTGCTGTGCGCCGGGTTCCTGGTCTTCCTGGTCTATCCCGCGGCGATCCGCGTGTTGCAGGTCTGAAGTCATCCCCCCACTACGCAGAGAGGACGTAACGACGTCATGAAGAACCGCTTCACCAGCACCGGACATCCGGCGATCGACTTCCTGGTCACCTTCCTGCGCGGCCGTGTGGAGCGCGCCCGCTCGGGCGAGCTGGACCGCGGCGCCTCCGCCGTGGAGTGGGTGATCATCTCCGCGATCGTGGTGGCGATCGTCAGCGCGGTCGCGGTCATCATCAACCAGGCGCTGTCCGACGGCGCGAACGACGTCAAGGACTGCATCGAGAACGCCGGCGCGGACGGCTGCTGAGCCGCGGGACATCGGCTGACGGGGTGGACTGACGATCATGGCGAGCAGGGGCGGGACGCGGGCGCAGGCACCGCCGTGGCTGCGGCGCAGGCTCGACGCGTGCCGCGGCGACGGCGGCGGTGGCACGGGGGCGGGCAGCGGGCGGCGCGGCGCGTTCGGGAGCGACCGCGGCATGTCCGCGATCGAGTTCGTGCTGCTCACCCCGGTGCTGTACTTCATGATCTTCGCCACCGTGCAGTTCGGGCTGTACTTCTTCGCCGACCACGTCGCGCAGGCGACCGCGCAGGCGGGGGCGCGCGAGGCGCGCCGGACCGCGGAGTCGAACCCGGGCGCGTGGCAGGGCCTGGCGCTGGCGAAGGCGCAGGAGCGGCTGGACACCGTCGGCCCGAAGCTGCTCACGAGCCCGGACATCGATCCGTACGTGTCCGACGGCGACCGGGTCGGGGTGGCGGTGGAGGGCGGCGTGGTCAACGTCTTCCCGTTCATCGACCTCACGGCGCGGGCGGAGTCGGAGGGGCCGATCGAGCGGTTCGTACCGGATCCGGGATGACGGGGGGACGGGGACCCATGGCAGTGGGCAGGGCGCACGACGCGGGCCCTCCGGGGGCCCCGGGGGAACCCGGACGGGGCCGGGACCTGCGGTCCGACCGGGGGGTGACGACCATCGAGGTGGTGATCCTCGCCCCGGTGATGTTCCTGTTCATCCTCGTGCTCGTCGCCTTCGGCCAGCTGGTCGACGGCCGCGGCGGGGTCGACGGCGCGGCGCGTGACGCGGTGCGCGCCGCGTCCCTGCAGCGGACGGTGGGCGAGGCGACGGCGGCGGCGCAGGAGGCGGCGGAGTCGCAGTTGGAGGGCGACGTGTGCGTGGGCCCGGTGGACGTGGACCTCTCGGGGGACTTCGCGCCGCCGGAGCCGGGCGCCGCCAGCAACATCATCACCGTGGAGGTGACCTGCGAGGTGAAGGGCCTGGGGATGCTGGGCCTGGACATCGACCCGGAGATGACGGGCTCGTCGTCCGCACCTCTCGACCCGTACCGGAGGGCGGGATGAGGCGCGCACGTGTCCTGGCCGCGCGGCTGCGCGGCGCGCTGGCGGCCCGGGCGGCCCGGCTCGACGACCGGGGCTCGGGCGCCGGTGCGGTCATCATCTTCGCGTTCCTGTTCATGGCGCTGGCCGCCTTCGTGGTCGACGGCGGCCTGGCGATCTCGCAGCGCGAGCGGGCCGCGGACATCGCGGAGCAGGCGGCCCGGTACGCGGCGCAGGACACCGACACGGACGCGCTGTACGAGGGCCAGGCCGACCAGGAGGCCCCCATCCGGTACGAGAACTGCGAGGCCCGGGTCCAGGAGTACCTGTCCCATGTGACGGTCCAGAACGGTGAGGTCGAGTCCTGGGACTGTACGAGTGCGGCGATCGACCACGTCGAGGTCGAGATCGTCCTCTCCTACCGCCCGCTGCTGACGGGCCTGGCCCTCAGCGGCCCCCTGGAGGCGACGGGCAACGCCCGCGCCGAGCCCCGCACGGAGGTCGGCGAGCCGTAGCCCGTACGCCCGGCCCCGCTCTGGGCCGTACGCGGGAGGCTGTGCTGCCGATCGGGGGAATTGGGCCGTCATCGGTGAGCTGCCCCGGGACATCGGTCAGATAGTCATACAAACCGGACCGAGGCGACCGCCTCACTCCGATCGACTGTCAAGGGGCATCTGTGCTGAAGAGAACGAAGACCGCCGTCGCGCTCACCGCGGGAGCCATGGGGCTGGGGCTGCTGGGCGCGGCCCCGGTGGCCGCCGCCACGACGCCGGGCGCCGCGCCGGGCGCCGTGAAGACCTGGGACGACTGGAGCCACAAGCAGCGCGGCGTGGTGGTCGCCAAGCCCGGCATCCTGATCCGCTCGCAGCCCACCACCGCCTCCCACAAGATGGGCTTCATCCACCGCGCCGAGATCGTCTGGATCGACTGCAAGGTCAACGGCCAGAACGTGTGGGGCAACAGCATCTGGTACAAGCTCAGCTCCCACAACGGCTACCTCGCCGCGCGCTACGTCAAGAACGTGGACCACATCCCGTACTGCTGACGGCGCACGCCGCGTGCCGCGGGCGGCCGCCCGCACCCGCCGGCCGCCGGAGCCGCACCGCCACCCGCGGGGCGGCTCCGGCGGCCGCGCCGCGCGTACGCCGCGCTAGGGCCGGAAGACCCGGTGACGAGGTCGTGACGAGGCAGTCACCTGCCTGGGCTCGACCCCCAAAACGGGCTTCGGTAACGTCAGGTGGGCAACCAACGGGGACGCCGCCCAGCGGCCTGCGCGCGCAGCGCGCGAAGAGTGGGGGCCGCGGTCCGCGCCGCGCCGACCGGGAGGGCTCAGGACCAGCGATGGCACGCAGCAGCGCGAACAGGACTCCGGTACCGGTACGCGTCCGGCGCAGGACCTTCGGCGACGTGCTCCGGGCGTTCTTCGCGTTCCTCGCGCTGGTGGTGCTCGTCGTCGGCGTGCCGGGCGCGCTCGCCTACTTCATCGGCTGGCCGCTGCCCGACTCCGCGCCCTCCCTCGACATGCTCAACGAGGACGTGACCGCCGACGTCTTCCTCAAGGTCTTCGCGGTCCTCGTCTGGCTGGCCTGGGCGCAGTTCGCCGCCTGCGTGCTCGTCGAGGCCAAGGCCGCCGTCTCCGGGATGGGCATGCCCGGCCGGGTGCCGGGCTCCGGCGCCAGCCAGGCGCTCGCCCGCCAGCTCGTCGCCGCCGTGCTGCTGCTCACCGCCGGCGCCGCCAGCTTCGCGCCCGGCCTCTCCCAGCTCGGCCAGCAGCTCGACCAGCACCAGCAGCCGCCGGTCGCCGCCGCCCAGCAGACCCCGGGCCAGCAGGTGGACACCGCGCGGCCCGCCGTGGACGTCGAGACGCCCCGCGGCGAGGCGGGCGGCGGCGAGGTCCGTAAGGACACCCGCGAACAGGCCGAGCGGGACACGAAGTTCTACCGCATCCAGCCGCCCGAGGGCCGCCACCACGACTCGCTGTGGGAGATAGCCGAGCGGCACCTGGGCGACGGCCGCCGCTACGGCGAGATCTACCAGCTCAACAAGGACCGCATCCAGCCCGACGGCTCCAAGCTCAGCCAGGCCAGCCTGATCCGCCCCGGCTGGATCATGGAGATGCCCGCCGACGCCCAGGGCGGCGACCTGGTCGAGATGCCCGAGGACCGCGACGAGGTCTCCAAGTCCGAGGCCGAGCAGATCCACGAGTACGACAAGTCCAGCCCCACCGCCGGCGAGCGCGGCAAGGACGGCGACCGGCAGCAGACCACCTCCGGCCGCGGCGAGCGCCTCGCGCCCGACAGCCCCGCCGTCGACCGCGACTCCGGCGACCGCGCCGGCGAGCAGACGCAGGTCCAGCAGATCCCGAGCCGCGAGGGCGACGGCGCCGGCGACCGCGGCGGCAGCGGCGAGCAGGCCGTCCCCGAGGTGCACGGCGACGGCGGCATCGGCCTGCCGGAGGTGCTGATCGCCGCGCCGCTGCTGGCCGCCGGGGTGCTCGGCGCGCTGAGCCGGCGGCGCCGGCAGGCGCTGTGGCAGGCGGCGTTCCACACCGGCGGCGCCGGCCGTACGGGCGCGGAGCCGGCCGGGCGCGCCGCGGTGGCCCGCGACGCGCTGCTGGTGGGCGCCGACCCCGGCGGCGTCGGCTTCCTCGACCGGGCGCTGCGCGGCCTGTCCGCCGCGCTGACCGACGCCGCCCGCCCGCTGCCCACGATCTACGCCGCCTGGCTGACCGACAGCGACCTGTACCTGCAGCTGGCCGGGGTGGCGGGCGAGCCGCCCGCCCCGTGGCGCACCGGCCAGGACCAGACGTTCTGGCGCATCGACCGCGCCGACGTCGAGAGCTACCCGCAGCCCGGGGAGGGCGGCGACGCCGCGGCCCCCTACCCCGGCCTCGCCAGCCTCGGCACCCGCGAGGAGGCCCGGCTGCTGCTCAACCTGGAGGCCGTCCCCGGCATCGCCGCCGTCAAGGGCGCCCCCGCAGACCGGCTCGCGGTGCTGTCGTCCGTCGCCGCGGAGCTGGCCACCAACGGCTGGTCGGACCGGATGTCGGTGACCGTCGTCGGCTTCGGCGAGCGGCTGACGGAGCTGGCGCCGACGCGCGTGCGCTACCTGGAGGACGTGCCGGCGCTCCTGGAGGTCATGGAGGCCGAGTCCGCGCAGCGCGCCAACGCCCTCGGCAACGCCGGGCACGACAGCGTGCTCACCGGCCGCGCCGGCCAGGCGGGCCGTACGCAGTGGGCGCCGCACCTCGTCATCGTCGCCACCGAGCCGACCGCCGTCGAGGCCGAGCGGCTCGCGCACCTCGCCGGCGGCTCCTCGCGGCTCGGCATCGGCTACCTCGTCGGCACCGGGCAGGAGGAACTCGCGGGCGCGTCCTGGGAGTTCGAGATCACCCGCGACGGGCGGCTGCGCGCCCCGCTGCTGGGCCTGGAGCTGGCCGCGCAGCGGCTGCCGCAGGAGCAGCACGACGCGCTGGTGGAGCTGTTCACCCAGGTGGGCTTCGAGGGCCCGGCGGCCAGCGGGACGGAGGGCCGCGGCATCTCCGTCACCCGCGCCGCCGGCGACGTCGGCTTCACCGTGGACCTGTCCGAGCAGGGCCGGCCCGCCGTGTACGCGCGGCTGCTCGGCTCGTACGAGATCATGGGCCTGGCCGAGCCGGACGGCGAGCGCAGCCCGCTGCTGCGGGAGGCGCTGGCGCTGCTGTTGTTCCACCGCGAGGGCGTGCACCCGCAGGTGCTCGCCGCGGCGCTGTGGCCGCGGGGTGTGACGGACGACGTGCGGGACGCCTTCATCGAGCGGCTCGTCACCTGGCTCGGACGTGATCCTTCCGGAGCCGCGCGGCTCGCGCCGGACGCCGACGGGCGGCTGGCGCTGTCCACGTCGGTCGTCTCCGACTGGGACGTGCTGCGCACGCTGCACCTCGAAGCGACCGACCCCGACCGGCAGACCAGCCCGCAGGTGCGGGAGCGGCTGCTGAACGACGCGCTGGCGCTCGCCGCGGGCCCGCTGCTCGCGGACCGGCCGCAGGGGCGGTACGGCTGGCTGGCCAACGAGATCGTGGAGGCTCAGCTGCCGCTGCTCGTCGCCGACGCCGGGCTGGCGCTCTCCGCGCTGCGCCGCGAGACGGGGCAGCCGGACGGCGCGGTCGGCGCGGTGCAGGCGGCGCTGGTCGTCGCGCCGGCGGACGAGCGGCTGTGGAACGAGCTGCTGCGCGCGGTGCACGCCACCGGCGAGACCGCCCGCCTGGAGGCCACCGCGTCCGACCTCCTCGACCGCGCGGCGGCCCTCCACGGCGCCCGCGGCCTGCCGCCCCGCACGGAGGCGCTGCTGGACGAGCTGCTCCCCGGCTGGCGCGCCCGCGCGGGCACGGCGGGAGCGGCGAGCTGACCGCCTGCGGCGGGCACGGCGGGTCGGGGTACGGGTCGTGTCTGCGGCCTGCCGCTTCGCGGGGAGGCGCTGCCGGATGAGCTGCTTCCGGGCCGGCGGGCACGGCGGGACGCGGTACGAGCCGCGGGCGGTACGTACGCCCGGCGGAAGACCGACGGAGGGCCGGGCCTGACGAAGCCGCCGCCTGCCGGCGGCGGCACGGGCCGGGCCGCGGGGACGGCGGCGGGCCGGGCACCCGCGCCGGAGCGCCGGCCCCCGCCCGGCGCCCCTACACCCGCCGCCGGGCGGTGAGCCGTTCCCGGCCGCACGCGTACGCCAGCGTGCCGATCAGGTCGTCCACGTCCGGCAGCCATGCGCAGGACACCGTCGGCCGCCGCACCCACTGCGCGGAACCGCTCAGTCCGAACCGTGTCGGCGGCGCCGCCGCCCAGTCGCCCTCGCCGCGCACCGCCAGGTCCAGGGACGCCGACGAGGCGTAGCCCAGGGCGTGCAGCCGGTCGATCACCTTCGCCGTGGCGCCCGGCAGTACGAAGAAGTACATCCGCCGGTCCGGCGTCGCCGCCACCGGCCCCGGCCGCCTGCCCTCCCGCTCCAGCCGGGCCAGCGCCAGGCAGCCGGCGCCCTCCGCTGCGTCGACCACGTCGAACGCCCGCCCGGTGGGCAGCAGTACGGCGGCCCGCGGGTGCTTCGCCCACAGGCGGCGCAGGGTGGTGGCGCTGGCCGTTGCGGCTGCCTTCCAGTCGCGCCGCGCGGGGTGTGCGCCCGGCGCGTGGCACTCCGCGTCGCCGCAGGAGCACCGCGGTGCGCCGGTCTCGTCGGTCTCCAGCCAGGTGCCCGGCACGACCTCCCAGTGCCGCTCCTCCGCGTACCGCAGGGCTGCGGACAGCACTTCTTCGCTCTGCTCGGGCGGCGCCGGCTGCCGGGGCACGTACGTCGCCTCTGCTCCCACGGTCTCGTTCACGCACGGCTCAACTCCAGCCGTGAGCAGGGGTTACGGGCCGTCCGGAGCTTCGGCCGCAGCAACGTTACGGCAGCGGGGCGCACGGATGCGCGGGGAGGGGCGCGGCGTTTTCCGCTTATTTCGCGGGAAATGATCGTGCTGGCGGTTCCGGCAGGAACCGGCCGAGCACGGCCCCCTGAGGGAGGACTACCCATGGCCGCCAGGCCAATCGAGGCACGCACGCCGAACGTACGACTTCAGGTGGTGATCGAAGAGGCCGGCTGCTCCAACGCGGGGCTGGCCCGCCGCGTCAACATGTGCGGCCGCGAACACGGCCTCGACCTGCGCTACGACAAGACCTCCGTGGCCCGCTGGCTGCGCGGCCAGCGCCCCCGCGGCCAGGCGCCCGCGATGATCGCCGAGGCGCTGGGCCGCAAGCTCGGCCGCGCGGTCACCCTCGACGAGGTCGGCATGGCCGACTCCCGGCACTCCGGCACCGCGCTGGGCCTCGTCTACGCCCCGACCGTCACCGCCGCCGTGGAGCAGGTCTGCGAGCTGTGGCGCGCCGACGTGGGCCGGCGCGAGGTGCTGACCCGCGCCACCCCGGTGGCCTCCGCGCTCGTCGAGCCCAGCCGCGACTGGCTGATCAGCGCGCCGGGCCCGCCGCTGGCCCGCACCGCGGGCCGGCCCGTGACCCGTACCGACGTGGCCGCCGTACGGGACACCACCGCCACCCTGGCCGCCCTCGACCGGCGGCACGGCAGCGGGCACTACCGGCCGGTGACCGTGCACTACCTCAACTCCGTGGTCTCCGGCCTGCTCGCCGGCCGCTACGACGACGCGATCGGCCGCGAACTCCTGGCCGCCGCCGCCCGGATGACCGAGCTGGCCGGCGGCATGGCCGTCGACGCGTGCCTGCCGGGCATCGCGCAGCGCTACTACGTCCAGGCGCTGCGCCTCGCCGACGCGGCCGGCGACCGCCCCTTCGGCGGCTACGTCCTGGCCGCCGGCATGAGCCGGCTGGCCGCGGCGCTCGGCAACCACCGCGAGGTCGTCCAGCTGGCCCGCACCGCCCGCGAGGGCACCCGCGACCGGGTGCCGCCGCGTGCGGAGGCGCTGTTCAGCGCGGCGGAGGCGCGCGGTGCCGCGGGGCTCGGCGACGAGGCGGCGTTCCGGGAGTCGGCGGCGCGGGCGCGGGCGGCGCTGGAGCAGGCGGAGGCGGCCGGCACACGCGCGGCGGGCGCGGCCGGCGGTCCGGGTGCGTCGGGTGCGTCGGGCACGCCGGGTGCGCCGGGTGCAGCGGGTGCGGCGGGCACGACAGGCGCGGCGCGCGCGGCGGGCGGCGTACGGGATCCGGGACGCGCCCCGGCGCGCGGGCGCGAACCGGCGTGGCTGGCGCGCTTCGACCGGTCCGCACTCGCCTACGAGCTGGCCTGCAGCCTGCTGGAGCTGGGCCGTTACGAGGCCGCGCAGCGGCGGGCGGAGGAGGCGCTGGCCGGGCTGCCGGAGTCGTCGGTGCGGCTGCGCTGCCTCGCGCTCGCCGCGCTGGGGCGGGCGCAGAGCGGGCGGCGCGAGCCGGCGCAGGCGTGCCGTTCGGGGACGCGGGCGCTGCGGCTGCTGGACGGGCTGGCGTCGGGCCGGGCCGCGACCGAACTGGCCCGGCTGGCGCGGAGCTTGCAGCCGTACGAGGCGGATCCGGCGGTGCGGGAGTTCGCCGCCCGGTGCCATGGGCTGGGCCCGTGGCTCACCGCGGCACCGAACAGGTAGTGTCCGGACGGTCAGAGTCCGTACCCATGAGGAGTCTCGTTGACCCACAACGGACACGGCAGCGAGCCGCCGCGCGAGGAGCGCGCGGGGGCGGTGCCCCCCGCGTCGGACGGCGCCGGGACGCCCCCGGGCGGCGAGCCGTGGTGGGCGCAGGACCCGTCCCCGGCCGCGGGCGCCGCGGAGCCGGCGCAGGACGAGTCGACGCAGCAGATACGCCATCTCGGCAACCGGCCGGAGCGCCCGCAGCCGCCGCAGGGCCCTCCGCCGGGCGCCGGGCCGGGCGTTCCGCCGGCCGGGCCGCCCGCCGGGCCGCCGCAGCCCTGGCCGCTCCCGGCCACGCCGGGGGCGCAGGGCGCGCCGGGCGCCGGTACGGGGCAGCCCGCCGGCGCCGCCCCGCAGCCGCCGTACGGCGGCCCTCCGCACCAGCCCCCCGGCGGCCCGCCGCCCGGACCACCGCCCGGCCCGGCGGACGACGGGGCCGCGACCCAGCTCATACCCCCGGTCGGCGCCGCACCGCCGCCGGGCCCCGCGGGCGACGCCGACGACACCCAGCTCATCCAGCCGCTCCCCGGCCCGTACGAGGCCCCCGGGCCCGGCGCCTACGACCCGCAGGCCGCCGCCGCGCCGCCGCCCGGCCCGCCCGGCGGCCCGCCCGCCCAGCCGCCGGCCCAGCCCCCGGGCCAGCCGCCGTTCGCCCCGCCGGCCTACGCGGAGGACGCCCAGCGCCCGGCCCGGCACGCGGTACCGGTGCACGAGCAGTTCGAGGGCCTCTTCCGCGACACCGCCCCGGGCGACCCCGGCGCCACCCAGAAGCTCCCGCCGGTCGGCCCCGGCGGCGCCTTCGGCGACGGTGCCCCGCCCCCCGGCCCGTACGGCGCCCAGACCCCCGGCGGCCCCGGGCCCGGCGGCCACCCCGGCGGCCCGCCCCCCGCCCCGTACGCCGGCGCCCACGGCGGCGGTGCCCCGCCCCCCGGCCGCTACTACGACGAGGACGACGAGCGCCGCGGCTCGATCCCCCGCTGGGCCGCCGTCGCCATCGGCACCGCCGCCTGCGCCGCCGTCGGCATCACCGCCGGCTGGCTGCTCAGCAGCGGCGACGGCGGCGGCGAGACCGCCAGCGGCGCCACTCCGAGCGCCAGCGCCGACCGGGGCCCGGGCGGCAAGGACGACGGCGGCAAGGACGGCGGCAAGGACGGCGGCAAGAAGGACCGCGACAAGCCGGTCAAGGACGACCCCGCCGAGGCGCAGGCCGAGAAGCTGGACGCGCTGCTCGCCGAGAGCAACAACAGCCGGGACGCGGTCATCCGCTCGGTCGAGAACATCCGGAAGTGCAAGGCGCTCGGCAAGGCCGCCACGGACCTGCGCAGCGCGGCCGGCCAGCGCCGCGACCTGGTCAACCGGCTGTCGAACATGACCGTCGACCGGCTGCCGTCCCACCAGCGGCTGACCCGCTCGCTCACCGACGCCTGGAACGCCAGCGCCTCCGCCGACGACCACTACGCCGCCTGGGCCGACGCCGCCAAGCGCGGCAAGCGCTGCAGCGGCGGCGGGAACCACCTGTCGGCGGGCAATCGCGCCAGCGGCGAGGCCACCACCGCGAAGGAGCAGGCCGCCGGGCTCTGGAACCCGATCGCCGACGAGTACGACCTCACGCGGCGCGAGGCCACCGAGCTGTGACCGCCACCACCGGCGGCCCCGCGACCCCCGTCGGCGAAAGGGCTTCCCGCCGCGACCGCCGTTACCCCACCATGGTGCCCATGCCCATCAACGACATGCCGTGGTGGCGCTGGCGCGCGAACGTGCGCTCCGCGCTGCACATGATCTCCGACCCCGGGTTCCAGCGGGAGTACTGGGCGGCCGGGGCGGCGGGGTACGGCGACGTCACCGACGCCGTCTACCGCCTCGTCGAGGACACCTGGCTGGACAACTGGTCGGCGGAGAAGTACGTCGGGACGATCTTCCGCGACTCCCGCGAGGCGGCGCTCGTCGACGTCGCCGTGCTGCGCGTGCTGCGCATCATGCACCAGGTCGGCGCCGACGCGCCGGTCTCCGCGTACCTGGAGAACCACGCCTGGCCCGAGGCCGTGCGCGCGGCGCGCGAGGCGCACGTACGGCTCGCGGAGAACGACGGCGAGGACCCCGACGCACCCCCGCGCTCCCTCGAAGTGCTGGCGATCATGACGGGCGCCGCCTGACGGGTGTGGGATCGTAGGCCCATGAGCGAGTACGTACTGACGCTGTCCTGCCCGGACAAGAAGGGCATCGTGCATGCGGTCTCCAGTTATCTGTTCATGACGGACTGCAACATCGAGGACAGCCAGCAGTACGGCGACCCCAGCACCGGCCTGTTCTTCATGCGGGTGCACTTCTCCGCCGAGGGGCAGGTGAGCGTCGGGAAGCTGCGGGCCAGCTTCGCGGCGGTGGCGGAGTCGTGGGCGATGGACTGGCAGATCCACGAGCAGGGCAGGCGGATGCGGGTGCTGCTCATGGTCAGCAGGTTCGGGCACTGCCTGAACGACCTGCTGTTCCGCGCCCGCACCGGCGCGCTGCCGGTGGAGATCGCCGCCGTGGTGTCGAACCACACCGACTTCGAGGAGCTGGTCGGCTCCTACGGCATCCCCTTCCACCACCTGCCGGTCACGAAGGACACCAAGGCGGCGGCGGAGCAGCGGCTGCTGGAGCTGGTCCGGGCCGAGGACGTGGAGCTGGTGGTGCTCGCCCGCTACATGCAGGTGCTCTCCGACGACCTGTGCAAGCAACTGGAGGGGCAGATCATCAACATCCACCACTCCTTCCTGCCGAGCTTCAAGGGCGCGAAGCCGTACCACCAGGCGCACGCGCGCGGGGTCAAGCTGATCGGCGCCACGGCGCACTACGTGACCGCGGATCTCGACGAGGGCCCGATCATCGAGCAGGAGGTCGAACGGGTCGGGCACGAGGCGACCCCGGAGCGGCTGGTGGCGGTCGGGCGGGACGTGGAGGCCCAGGCGCTGGCGCGGGCGGTGAAGTGGCACAGCGAGCACCGGGTGCTGCTGAACGGCACGCGTACGGTCGTCTTCACGTAGTCGTAGTCGCAGCCGCAGCCGCAGCCGCAGCCGCAGCCGCGGGCCCCCGGGCGCCGCCGCGCCCGCCCTACATCCGCGACAGCGACACCGCCGCGTACAGGAAGTCGTCCACCGCCTCCCGGTCCCCGTCGCGCCCCGCGGCCGCGTCCTCCGGCGACACGTGTCCCGCCGCCAGCCGGCAGAACTCCAGGCCCTCCAGCGCCACATGGGCCACCGCCCGCTCCGGTCCCGCGACCGCCGCCGGCGAGTCCAGCGGGATGTACCAGTTCCCGCCGCCCTTGCCCTCCACCTCCAGGTGCAGCGTCCGCCCCGGCGTCCCCGCCGCCACCAGCGTCCGCGGCGGGGACGCCCGCCCCGAGCGGCGCCGGTGCGCCAGGGTCTCCGGCAGCAGCCGCGCCGCCAGGTCGATCATGAGGTGCATGTGCTCCGGCGTCGGCGGCACGTACGGGTAGTCCACCGCCTCCGCGACGTCCCAGGCGTGGATCCAGCACGCGAACGCCCGGTCCAGGAAGGCGTCGCGCAGCGGCAGCGTCACCCCGCCGCCGTACCGCACCGGCAGGTCGGCCACGCCGCCGCCCGCGAAGCCCGCGGTCCTTATCAGCGCGTACGTCTGGTCCCGCCAGTGGCGGTGCATCGTCCCCGCGTGCCGGCGCCGCAACTGCCGGGCGAGGGACTGCTGTTCGGCGTACGACGACCCCGCCTCCTGCCACAGCGCCTCGGTGCGCTCGGCGGGGGAGGAGACCGTGCGCGGGCCCTCGGCGGCGGGCGCGTCCGCGGCCAGCGGGTCGGGCAGGCCGAGCGCGAGTGCCAGCAGCCCGTCCACGGCCAGCAGGTGCCCGATGACGCCGGCCACCGACGTCTCGCGCGCCGCCGGCCGGTCGTCGTCGTACCACGCCAGCTGCACCGGAGCGCCCCACTCCGCCTCGCCCATGTCGTGCAGCAGCGCGTCCAGCCGGGCGGTCTCGGCGTCGTACGGCACCGACCAGCCCGGCATCGGGATCCCCGGCATCCGCCGCGTCAGGCACAGCTCCAGCACCCGGCTGCGCAGCGCGGGGTCGAGGTCGAGGTTGTCCTGCGGGTGCAGCAGCCGCACGGCGTCGCGGAGCCGCAGCGCCTCGTCGGCGCAGGGCGCGCAGTCGGTCAGGTGCGCCTCGACGGCCGCGGTCTCCTCGGGCGCGCAGGCCGCCAGCGCCCACGCGCCGAGCAGCGACTTCAGCCGGCGGTGGTCGTAGGGGCCCATGATCATGCGGGCCGCCCGGCCTCGGTGTGCGCGGTGGCGAGCAGCTGCAGCCCGAGGCGCAGCCGGCGGCGGGCCTCCTCGGCGGAGACGCCGAGTTCGGCGGCGGTCTCGCGGTAGTCGCGGCGCTTGAAGTAGGCCAGCTCCAGCGCGGCGCGCAGGGGTTCGGGCATGGACGTGACGATGTAGTCGGCGCGGGCGGCGGCGGAGACGGCGCGGATGCGCTCCTCGCAGTCCTCGATCTCCCCGGCCGCGCCGGCCTGGATCACGGCCCAGCGCAGCCGCCGGACGGCGTGCTTGTGCGCGAGCCCGGCGAGGAAGGAGCGGAGCTGGCCGCGCTTCGGGTCGTACGCGTCCGGGTGCTGCCAGACGTACGAGAACACCTCGGACAGCACGCCGTTCGCTTCTTCCTCGTTCTCCAGCACGCGCAGCGCGAGGCCGTAGACGAGGGGTGCGAAGCGGTCGTACAGCTCACCCAGCGCGGCGGCCTCGCCGCGCGCGAGCCGCTGCTGCATCTTGCGGTTCCAGCGGGGCGGGACGGTGCCCTCGCCGGCGCCCTGCGGTCCGTTCCCGTGCGCCATGCGCCCCCCAATCCGTCGGCCGCCGCGTTACGGGTGTTCTCGAATGTAGCGCCGGGGGGTCGGGACGTACGCCCCCGGAGCGTTATCTGTACCGCATTACGTGCAACAGAAGACAACGAATTGCCAACGGTTATCCGGTGCTGACCGGAATGCGGAGGCCGGATGGGGTGATTGCGCATAGGGTCGGTGTTTCATCTTGTGTGCCGCGGGCACAGCAGGTGACACGTACCACACGGCAGGCGGCCGGCGGACGGCCGGTGAACGGGACGAGCGAAACGGACGGGCGAGCGCGCGCGACAGGCTGACAGGCGACGGAAGGACTGCGACCGGGTGTCTTTGCTGCAGGTGACCACCGACAACCGAGGCGACTGGTACGTCCTGTGGGTCTCCGGCGAGCTGGACCTGGTCACGTCGCCCCGGGTTCGGCAGCGCGTGCACGACGCGGTCGCCGAGGGCCGCCGCCATCTCGTCCTCGACCTCTCCGCGGTCCGCTTCTGCGACTCCAGCGGCGTCGGCGTGCTCATCGCCGCGCGCCGGCTGCTGAGTTCCTGCGGCGGCGAGTTCCGCCTGATCCTGCCGGCGGACGGCGGCGCGGCCGCCCCGGGCGCGTACGCGACCGGGGGCGCGGGCGCCGGCGGGGCGCACGTGAACCGGGTGCTCGCGGCGCTGGGCGTACGGCGGCTGTTCGCGGTGTACGCGGACGTGGACGACGCGACGGGCGGCACGGCGGAGCCGCTGTCGGCGTAGCGCCCGGCGTTGCGGCCCGCGGCGGCTTTCGCCGTCACCGGCAGCGGACTTGGACCCTCGGCAACGCCCTCGCCTCCGGAACTCCGACTACGGAGAGTGCTGAAACAGGGGAGAACCCCAACACGCACGGGCGAACTCTTCCGTTACGCAACGAAGTCGGGCCGGGCTCCACTACCCTTCATCGGGTGCGAGTTGTCCGGTGGCGACACGGACCCGCGGCCCGGGAACGGGGGGCCGCGGCGGTGCGGACGTGCCGGACTCGTGCAAGGTCACAGCAGCATGAACGGTCGATGCCGGACCGGCGTTCGACCGTCGGGCGCGAGCGTCGCACAGTATGCCGCACGCGCACTCTTTCGCGCTGGGATATGTCCGAAGCGCTTGTTGTCGTGACGCTACGTCAATCATCCTGGACAGTGGACAGATCACGCAGCGTGATCCCGAGGATGGTGTGAGCGGTGCAGACCCTGCAGGTGCAGCTCAAGGTGCGGCCCGACCCCGTCGAGGTCGGCCGGGCCAGGCGGTGGACCCGGGAGCGGCTGGCGTGGACCGGGGTGGCGGCCGACGAGCCGTACGCCGAGTCGCTGGTGATGCTCGTCTCGGAGCTGGTCACCAACGCCGTCGTGCACACCGACCGGCCCGCGTACCTCCGCCTCTTCCTCCCCGCGTCGCCCGCCGACTGCGGCCCGTACCGGGTGGAGGTCGTCGACACCTGCGCCGCCCCGCCGCGGCAGCGGCGCGCGCAGGAGTACGAGACGCACGGCCGGGGGCTGGAGCTGGTCGACGCCATCGCCGACCGCTGGGGGTGGCAGGCGGAAGGATTCGGCAAGGTCATCTGGTGCGAGATCGACCGCGCCTGCCCCTTCGCGATGCCGCCGGAGGAGCGCGCGCACGGCGCGCACGGCGCGCTGCTCGCGGGCGCACACGAACACGCACGCGCCGGCACGAACAGCACGTGACACCTCCGGTCCGGACCAGAGGTTGACGAGCCGTACGGCCCTGATCACCCTGGTGGGCAGCGATTCGTTTGTGAGGGGACGCCGAGGGCCGCCGGCCGGTCGGACGCCCTTGGCGAAGGCGGGTCGCGCATCCGGCGAAAGTCCCCATCCGCCGATGCCGGGTGGCGGTTCGTCGTGCAGGGCTCGGGGTTGCACGGGCGCACCGCCACTCGACCCTCAGCGGTGCGGCCTTCCCGTGGCGCGAATCTTGCGAATGATGGCGAGACGGCTCTCGTCCGCCGCCGCGGGCGGCGCGAAGCTCGAAGCATGAACATCCTCTGGCTCTTCGCCCACCCCGAACGCCGCTCCCTCAACGCCGCCCTCCGCGACGACGGCGTCCGCGCGCTGCGCGCCGCGGGCCACGAGGTCCGCCAGTCCGATCTGTACGCCATGGGCTTCAAGGCCGTACTCGACGCGGACGACTACCCCGGCGCCGACGACGATCGGTTCCTCGTCGGCGACGCCCAGGAGGACGCCTGGCGGGCCGGGACCGTCGGCGCCGACATCGCCGCCGAGCACGAGAAGCTGGCGTGGGCGGACGCCCTCGTCGTGCACTTCCCGCTGTGGTGGTTCGGGCCCCCGGCGATCCTCAAGGGCTGGTTCGACCGCGTGCTCGTCCAGGGCCTCGCGTCCAAGGTCAAGGACGCGGACGGCAGAACGCGGCGGTACGGGGACGGGGGCCTGGCCGGGAAGCGCGCGATGGTCGTCACCTCGGTCGGCGCCCGCGAGGCGAGCTTCGGCCCGCGCGGCATCCACGGGCACATCGACGAGGTGCTGTGGCCGCTGCACCACGGCACGTTCTTCTACACCGGCATGGCGCCGCTGCCGCCCTTCGTCGTCTACGGCGCCGACCGCCTCGCGCCGGACGGCTACCCGCAGGTGGCCGCGGCCCTGCGGGAGCGGCTGCGCACGCTGGGGACGACGGCTCCGCTGCCGTACCGGACGGAGCGGGGCGGGGACTACGACGAGGGGCTGGAACTGCGGGCGGAACTGGCGCCGGGCGGCACGGGGTTGAGCGTGCACAGCACGGAGCCGCCCGGCCCGCACCGCCGCCCCGCCCCCACGTCCGCACCCGCCCCCACGTCCGCACCCGCCCCCACGTCCGCGGCCGTGCCCGGGGGCGGCGCGCCCGGGGCCCTGCCGGCAAACACCCCACTTCCCCGCACACCCACCCCAGGGTAGGCCGCCCCGCCGACAAGCCCGCTCCGCCGCCGGAGGCGTGCCCCCGCCCCAGCCGCGGGCCCCGCTCAGGCCGCGGCCCCGCCGCCCTCCGCCCGGAACGTGCGCCGGTACGTGCTCGGTGACACCCCCAGTGCCGTCTGCATGTGCTGCCGCAGCGACGCCGCCGTCCCGAACCCCGCGTCCGCCGCGACGCGGTCCACCGCCAGATCCGTGTCCTCCAGCAACTGCCGCGCCCGCTCCACCCGCTGCACCGTCAGCCACTGCCCCGGGCTCATCCCCACCTCCTCCCGGAACCGCCGCGTGAACGTCCGCACCGACATCGACTCGCACGCCGCCAGGTCCCGCAGCGCCAGCGGCTCGTGCAGCCGCGCCAGCGCCCACGCCCGGGCCTTCGCCGTCGTCGACGCCGCCGGCTCCGGCACCGGCCGCCGGATGAACTGCGCCTGCCCGCCGTCCCGGTGCGGCGGCACCACGGTCCGCCGCGCCACGTCGTTGGCCACGGCGGAGCCGTGGTCGCGCCGGATCATGTGCAGGCACAGGTCGATTCCGGAGGCCACCCCCGCGGACGTCAGCACGTCCCCGTCGTCCACGTACAGCACGTCCGCGTCGAAGCGCACCTTCGGGAACAGTGCCCGGAACCGGTCGCCCGACGTCCAGTGCGTCGTCGCCGGCCGCCCGTCCAGCAGCCCGGCCGCGGCGAGGACGAACGCGCCGGTGCAGATCGACGCGAGCCGCGCCCCCGGCCGTACGCGCCCCAGCGCCGCCGCGACCTCCGCGGGCAGCCGCCCGCGGGTGTACGCCTCGTCCGCCTCGTGGGACGCGGGCACGATCACCGTACGGGCGCCGGCCAGCGCCTCAGGACCGTGCCGCACGTTCACGCTCACGTCCGCGTCCGTCCGCACCTCGCCCGGCGTGACGGCGCAGGTCACGACCTCGTAGAGCGGCTTCCCCGCCGCGCTGCGGGCCCGGCCGAAGAGGCGGTGGGCGATGCCCATCTCGATGGGCAGCATCCCGTGCCGTACGAAGACCGCGACGGGATGCCGCTCCGGATGCCGGAAGACGGGCGCCCCGGCGTGCGTGGCGGTCGCGGCGGGCGGAGCCGGGGCCGGTGCGGGGGCGGTGAGAGGGGCGGGGGCGGGCTGCGCGGGACTCATGGCCCGATCCTTGCACACCTTGGCCGTCGGGCCACTCGTTCCGGGCCGGGCACCGGGCGATCCTCGACGGGTGACGCAGCCACCGCCGCCCTCCGCCGACACCGACGCGACCGACACCGACGCGACCGACACCGCCGCGGCCGGAACCGCCCCGGCCACCCCGGCCGCCCCCCGGCGCCCCGCCCGGCGCCGCCGCGTGCACCGCGCCTGGTTCGTCGCCGCGGTGACCTTCGCGACCGTCGTCGCCGCCGCCTCCTTCGTCGCCCTCCCCGGCCTGCTGATCGGTCCCCTCCACGACGAGTTCGGCTGGTCCCGCGGCACGATCGGCCTCGCCGCCTCGGTCAACCTCACCCTGTACGGCGTCACCGCCCCCTTCGCCGCCGCGCTCATGGACCGCTTCGGCATACGCCGCGTGGTGGCGGCGGCGCTCACGATGATCGCCACCGGGGCGCTCCTCAGCCACTGGATGACCGCCAGCTGGCAACTGCTCCTCTACTGGGGCCTGCTCATCGGCCTCGGCACCGGCTCCATGGCCCTCGCCTTCTCCGCCACCGTCACCAACCGCTGGTTCGTCAAGCACCGCGGCCTCGTCACCGGCATCCTCACCGCCGCCACCGCCTCCGGCCAGCTGGTGTTCCTGCCGCTGCTGTCGTGGATCGTGGAGACCCACGGCTGGCGGCCCGCGACGGTGACGGTCGCGCTGGTCTCCGCCGCCGCCGTGCCGTTCGTCTGGCTGCTCCTGCGCGACCACCCCGCCGACGTCGGCCTCGCCCCGTACGGCGCGGACGAGTTCGTCCCCAAGCCCCCGCCGCAGCACGGCGCCGCCGCCCGCGCGCTGCGCGTCCTGCGCGACTCCTCCCGCAGCGGCACGTTCTGGCTGCTCTGCGGCACGTTCGCGATCTGCGGCGCGTCGACCAACGGCATCATCCGCACCCACTTCGTGCCCTCGGCCCACGACCACGGCATGGCCCTCACCGTCGCCGCGTCGCTCCTGGCGGTCGTCGGCGTCTTCGACGTGATCGGCACGATCGCCAGCGGCTGGCTCACCGACCGCTACGACGCCCGCCGGCTGCTCGCCGTCTACTACGGGCTGCGCGGCCTGTCCCTGATGTTCCTGCCGCTGCTGCTCGGCCCGTCGATCCACCCGCCGATGATCTTCTTCATCGTCTTCTACGGCCTCGACTGGGTCGCCACCGTCCCGCCCACGCTCGCGCTCTGCCGCGAGCACTACGGCGAGGACAGCGCGATCGTCTTCGGCTGGGTCCTGGCCTCCCACCAGATCGGCGCGGCGGTGGTGGCCTGGCTCGGCGGCGTGGCGCGCGACGTGACGGGCACGTACGACATGGTGTGGCTGGCGTCCGGCGGGCTGTGCGCGCTGGCGGCGATGATGTCGCTGGTGCTGAGGCAGGGGCGGGCGGAGGAGAAGCAGGTCCAGGCGGCGTAGCGGCGCGGGACCGCCCTCACAGACCCGCCCGCCCACGCCCGGCGCCGGCGAGCGCGCCGAGGAGCCCGAGCACGCACAGGGCGCAGGCGCCGGCGAAGGGTGCCGCGACCCAGGCGCCCTCCGGCCGGAGCGCCAGGGCCGCACCCGCGACCGCCGCGCCGAGGGTCGCGCCGACCTGGCGGGTGGCGTTGAGGATGCCGCCCACCGCCCCCGCGGTACGCGCCGGTGCGTGCCCGACCGCGTACCCGACCAGTGCCGGAAGGCACCACGAGACGCCCAGCCCGCAGGCGAACAGGGCGAGTCCCAGGACCGTACGGTGCCGGTCGCCGCCCGCGAGCGCGGCGCCGGTCCCGGCCAGCCCCAGCGCCAGCGCCGCCAGCCCGAGCCGGATCGGGACCAGCGCCCCGAAGCGGGCGGCCAGCCGGCCCGTCAGCAGGGGGTTGACGGCGATCGGGAGGGTCATCGGAAGGAGCGTGAGGCCGGTGTCCAGAGCGTCCTCGTGCAGCGCCAGGGGGACCGCGAACAGGACGGTGGTCAGGGCGTAGCCGACCGCCGCCCCCCAGGCGAACGCCGCCTGGACGGGCCGGTTGCGGCGCAGCAGCCCGGGGACGAGCGGGGCGCGCGAGCGGCCGTCGGCCCGGGCGGTGGCGACCGCGCACAGGACCGCCCCGGCCGCCGCGCACAGGCAGGTCTCCCAGCGCATGTGCCCCGCCTCGGTCACCGCCAGCGTCAGCGCCGCCAGCGCGGCCATGAGCCCCAGGTGAGGGACGGGGTCGAGCGGCCGGCGGTGCGCGGCGGTGGGGAGCCGCCCGCGGCACAGGAGCGCCACGACCCCCGCGAGGGGCAGGTTGACGAGGAAGACGGCCCGCCAGCCGGACAGCTCCACGAGCCAACCGCCGAGCACGGGCCCCGCGGCCATGGCCGCCCCGCTCACCGCCGCCCACACGCTGAGGGCGCGGGCCCTGGCCGCCGGCTCCGGGAACAGGGCGGCGATGATCGCCATCGAGCCGGGGATGATCGCCGCCGCCAGCAGCCCCAGCACCGTACGGCAGACGAGCAGCGCCCCCAGCCCGGGCGCGAGGGCGCAGGCGAGCGAGACGGCCCCGAACCCGGCGCTGCCGGCGCCGAAGACCCGGCCCGCGCCGAACCGGTCCGCCAGCCCGCCGCCGAGCACCAGGCCGGAGGCCAGCGCCGTCGTGTACGCCGTGGTGGCCCAGCCGGCGCCGATCACGTCGGTGTGCAGCGACGCGATCAGGTCCGGCTCGGCCACCGCGAGGACGGTGGTGTCCAGCAGCACCATGAAGTAGGCCAGCGAGACACCGGCGAGTGCGTACCGGGTGCCGCGCGCCGTACGTACGGAGGCGGTGGCAGCGTCCACGGGGACTCCCGAGCGGTGGGGGACAGGGACCGGCTCAGGTTCGCCCGGCCGCGGCGGGAGGCTCGACCGGCCGGCCCGGACGCCGCATCCGGGAAAACCGAATACCCGCCGTACCCGCCGTACCCGCCGTACCCGCGGTACGCTGCGGTGACGTGAACCTCGACCACGTGCGCACCGCCCTCGCGCTGGCCCGGCACGGCACCGTGAACCGGACCGCGGCCGCCGAGGGCCTGGCGCCGTCGTCGGTGTCCGACCGGGTACGCAGGCTGGAGCACGACCTCGGCGCCCGCCTGTTCACCCGGGACCGCCGCGGCATGCACCCCACCCCGGCCGGCCGCGCCTACCTCGCCGCCGCGGAAGCCGCCGTGGCCGACCTGGACGCCGCCGCAGCCCGCCTGACCGGACCGCCGGTCGCCGTCACCGTCGGCGCGCAGTCCTCGATCGCGGACACGCTCCTGCCCGCCGTCCTCGACCGCCTCGCCGACAGCCCGGCCGCCGGGCACGCGCGGCTGCGCGCGTCCATCCGCCCCGAGGCGGACCGGACCCGGCTGCTCACCGCGCTCGTACGCGACGAGGCGGATGCGGCGGTCCTCCTCGACACCGGCCCGGACCTCGGCGACCTGGGCTACCCCGCTCCCGACGCCGCGCTGGACTTCCTCGACCTCCGCGAGGTGCCGATGGCCACGGTCGCCCCGCCGGGCCACCCGCTCGCCGGCAGGCCGGTCACCCTCGCCGACGTCCGCCGCGGCGCGTCCCTGGTCGGGCAGGAGTCCCGCTGCTCCTTCTGGATGGCGACGCGCCGCTGGCTCGGGCCGGACGTCGATCTCACGGCGGTCGGCGGCCTCGCGCAGGTCCGCGAGTGGGTCGCGGCCGGGCGCGGCGTCGCCGTCCTGCCCGACTTCGCCGTCCGCGACGACCTCGAACGCGGCCGGGTCGTGGCCCTCGACGCGGCTACGCCGCCGCTGCAGCTCCGGCTGGTCTGGAGCAGGTCCCGCGGCACCGCCGAGTCCGTACGCACGCTTCTGTACGCCGTCTCCCAGGCGTGAACGCCGCCGATGCGCGGGTCAGACGGGGAGCCACTGCTTGACGAGGGGCTGGTTGTCGCCGATCCAGGTCTCCACCGCGGCGGTCTTGTGGTCCGCGCCGCCGGCGTCCTGGATAGCGGCCTCCAGGCCCTGCAGCTGGTCCGGCGTCACCCGGAAGTTCCGCAGCCACTCCAGGGCTTCGTTGTCGCGCCGGCCGTGGAAGTCCCGGGAGACGACCGTGTGGAGCTTGTCGGGGTCGCCGAAGGCGTCGGCGGGGTCGTCGAGGTAGCGGATGTCGTACTTGGAGAACGCCCAGTGGGGGCGCCACATGCCGACCAGGACGGGGCGCTTCGCGGCGTACGCGCTGTCCAGGGCCGCCAGCATGGTGCCGGTGTCCTCGGCCTTCTGGCGGTAGATGTCGGTCAGGCCGTACTCCGGGATCACCGACTTGTTGATCGTTCTGGTCAGACCCGCGGTCGGCTCGATGCCGACGATCGTCCCGTCGAAGAGATGGCTGTACTCCGGCAGATCGACCAGGGACTGGACCTCATCCACGTAGTCGGGCACGGCCAGGCCCAGATCGCCGGGCTCGTACCAGGGACCGAGGTCCACCATCGAGCCGCCGTGCCGCGCCCACTGCTCGGTGTGGACGCTCGGCAGCCAGGCGTCCATGAAGACGTCGAACCGGCCCTCGGCCACCCCGCGGAACACGTCGGGAACGGCGTCCTGCTGCACGGCCTCGACCCGGTAGCCCTTGGACTCCAGTAACTGCTTCCACAGCTCGGTGACCGCGATGGCCTCGTCCCAGGCCACGTAGCCGATGGTGACGGTCCCGCGGTCCTGCTGCGCCGGGGCCTTCGCCGGGCCGCCCTGCTTCCCGTCGGTACCGCAGGCGGCCAGGGCGGCGGGTGCCAGCGCCCCCGCGGCCAGGGCTCCCAGGAACCCGCGTCGATCCCATGCGCGTGCGCCGTCTCCCCCGGTGGACATTTCGTCAGCCTAGTGCCCTCCGACGCTGACGCACTAGTGTTCCTGACAGCGGTGACCGGGCGGGGAGTCTGGCGGGAGCTGTCGGAAGGCAAGGGGGAGGTCCGGGTGTGGTGACGCCGACGGGAACGGGGGACGCGTCCGGACCGGACGCGGCCGAGCACGTGCCCGCACCGATGGGGGCGGCCGTGCCGGTCGTTCCGGAACAGCGGCGCGGGAGGGTGCGGACGGCGGCCTCCGCGTTAGGGAGTGTCGTCGGGACGGGTTCCCCACCGGCCCGGCTGCGGCTGGCGGGACTGGTCATATCGCTGGTGACGGTGCTCTTCGGCGCACTTCTGGCCACGTCGGTGTACGAGCGCCAGACGGCGGCCCGGGACCTGGCGGAGCAGTCCGCACCGCTGAGCGTGGACGCGGCGGAGATATACCGCTCGCTGGCGGACGCGAACGCCACGGCGGCCGCGGGCTTCCTGCGGGGCAGCAAGGAGTCCCACGCGGACCGCGTCGCGTATCAGGCGAACATCCGCACCGCCTCCCGGCTGCTCTCCAGGGCGGCGGCCCGCACCGGGGACTCCTTCGCCGCACAGCGGCAGATCACCATCCTGAACAAGGAACTGCCCGGCTACACCAGCCTGGTGGAGGCGGCACGCTCCGCCAACCGGGAGAACAAGCCGGTCGCCAACTCCTATCTGCGGTACGCCTCGGAGCAGATGCGCTCGACCATGCTCCCGGCGGCCGAGGACATGTACCACGCGGAGATCCGGCGGATGGCCGCCATCCGCGCCGACGCCAGCGAGCCGCCCTGGGCGGCCTACGCCGCCGGGCTGCTCGCCCTGGCCGTGATCGGCTTCTTCTCCTACCGGCTCTACCTGGCCACCAACCGGATCCTCAACCTCGGTCTGGTGGCGACGGCCGGGATGGTGCTGGTGTCCATGGCCTGGCTGACGGCGGGCCACTCCGTGGCCCGCTCCTCGCTGGCCGACTCCGACACCCACGGCTCGGCCTCGGTGCAGCTGCTGACCCAGTCCCGGATCGCCGGCCTGAAGGCCCGCGGGAACGAGAACATGGCCCTGGTGGCGCAGGGGGAGGGCGCCGCGTACTCCCGGGAGTTCGACTACTGGGCGGGTGCGCTGGACGACAGGGACGCGGGGCAGCGGCTGATGCAGCGCTCCGAGCTGCAGGCCGAGGACGAGGTCGGGCAGGAGCTGGTGGCAGACGCCTGGGTGGAGCTGAAGGACTGGAAGGAACTGCACGACGAGGCCCGCAGGCAGGACGATTTGGGCGACTACGACGCCGCCCTGGCGCGCACCATCGGCGGGAAGGCCGGCGGCAAGACCGTCGAGGACACCACCGAGCGCAGCTTCGCCGCCATGGACCGCAAGCTGGCCGCGGCGGTGGACCACGAGCAGAAGCAGTTCCAGGAGCAGGCCGAGAACGGGCGCGGCGCGCTCTCCGGCCTGCCCGTCGGCGGCCCGGTGCTGTGCCTGCTCGGCGTTGCGGGCGCGGCCCTGGGCCTCGGCAAGCGGCTGGCGGAGTACCGGTGACCGCCGGGGGCCGCGGCGGCGGGATGAGGGAGGCGACGGCAGTGGGTAACTCGGCAGCAGGGTCCGGCGGTACGGCACGGCGCACCGCGCCGCCGCGCGGCCGGCGCCGCACGGCCCCGGCGCGTACCGCGGCGTGGCTGGCCGCCGCCGCGCTGGTGGCGGTGCCCACGGCCGGCTGCGCCGCGTCGCAGCAGGCGCCGACGACGGGAGCCCGGTCCGCGGCACAGGCGGGCGCGCCGGGAGCGCCGGGTGCACCTGGGGCGGCCGGGGCGCCGGCGGAGGCCCCGCGGCAGGGAACGCCCGCCGAGGAGGACTGCGACACGACGGTGAGCCCGGCCCCCGGGAGCGGCAGCCAGAACGGACCGGCCGTCACGAAGATCAAGGAACGGGGCGAACTGATCGCCGGGGTGGCGCAGAACAGCTACCTGTGGAGCCACCGCAACGCCGAAGGCGAGCTGGCGGGCTTCGACATCGACCTGGTCGAGCAGCTGGCCGACGCCCTGCTCGGCGACCCCGGCGCGGTGGAGTTCCGCACCGTACCGATCGACCGCCGCCAGCAGGCCCTGGCGGAAGGCGAGGTGGACGTGCTGGTGCAGGCCATGCCGATCACCTGCCGGGCGCTCCAGGGCACCCCGGAGGAACCGGCCGTGGACTTCTCCAGCCCCTACTTCGAGACCGGTCAGCGAGTCCTGGTCCCCGAGCACTCCGACATCACCGGCTTCAACCGCACCCTCAAGGGCAAGACGGTCTGCACCGCCTACGGCTCCAGCGGCTACGAGCTGCTGAGCGGCGAGGGCCAGGAGAAGTACGGCGCCTGGATGCGGGGCCGCCCCAACGCCCTGGACTGCCTGATGCTGCTCCAGCTCTCCCGCGTGGACGCGGTCCTGACCGACAGCGGACTCGCCGCGGGCATGGCCGCCCAGGAGGAAGGCACCCGGCTGGCCGGCCCGCAGGTCGGCGACGACTCCTACGGCGTCGCGGTCAAGGACGGGGCGGACGACCTGCTGCGGGTGGTCAACGCCACCCTGGAGGAGGCCGGCGAGGGCCCCTGGCAGCAGAGCTACGACCGCTGGCTGAAGCCCTGGCTGGGCCCGGCCCAGCCCCCGTCCCCCCGGTACGGCTGACACCCCGGCGCCCCCCGGCGGGACACCCGGCGCCGGGGAGCCGGGGGCAGCGCGGCGGCATGACTTCCGCAGCCGCGGCTCCGGCTGGTGCCGGACCGGTGGAGAGCAGGCGCGAGAGGCGCCGTGACTGGTTTCCCAGGGGTGCGGTTGAGATCGAGTCGTCCGCCGCAGATGACGTGGCAAGGGCGTCGGTGTCCCGAAGCCTGGTACTCGGTGGCGGCGGAGCGGGGGCCGCGGGGTGCTGCAGCGACGAAGCGGCGAACTTGCTGGTACGCAGCGTACGCGTCGCGGAGCGGTCGGAGCGATGCTGCGCAACAGATGGGCGCCCGGGCAGCAGGAGTCGCCGGGGACGCGGCCGTGCAGTACTTACGCGTCCGGGTGCGGGGTGCGGATGCCGTCGATGATCCGGGTCCAGTTGTCGCTGCCGTGGCCGTCCCGGATCGTTCGGAGGTAGTGGCTCTGGACCGCGCGGGGCAGGGCGAGGTCGACGCCCGCCTTCTCGCTCGCCTCGACGATGTGGTTGGCGGTCGCCCCCATCATGGTCACGGTGCTGAGGTCGCCCGGGTGCTCGCCGGCGTCGATCTGGGCGGCCGGGCTCTCGCCCGCCTCCAGCATGGCCGGGATGCCGGCCAGGGTCGGCATCAGCTCCGGGAAGACGTCGCTCGCCTTGAGGCCCGCCGACTGCAGCAGCGCGACGGCATGCGTGAGCGAGGAAAGGGTGGTGAGGAAGACGTCGAGGTTGGCCAGGTACATCAGCTGGGCCAGACCGGGGTCCTCGCCGAGGTAGCGCGGCGTTCCGATCCGGGCGAGCGTCCCGCTGTGCCGGTCCATCACCTCACTCGGCCCGCTGTAGTACGCGTACGCCGACGCGGTGCCGACCATCGGTGCCGGCACCATCACGCCGCCGGTGAGGAACGCCGCCCCGTGCCCGGCGGCCCATGCCGCGGCCTCGCGGCTGCGGTCCGGGGTGTCGGAACTGAGGTTGGCCAGGGTGCGCCCGTGCAGAGACGCTGTCGCGCCGCCGAGGATGTCCCACATCGCCTGGTAGTCGGTCAGGCTGAGGATGATCAGGTCGCTGGCCGCGACGGCGTCCGACGGGGTGGCGGCGAGGTGTGCCCCGGCCGCGACAAGCTCGTCAGCGCGACCGGGCGTGCGGTTCCACACCGTGACCGGATGTCCGGCCTGCATCAGGGTTCGGGCCATTGCCTGGCCCATCGGCCCCAGACCGAGCACGGTGACAGGTGAGTGAGCGGGCATGCGGGGGCCTCCTGGGAGACGGTGAGACTTGATCACTTGCGAATCCAGCCTCGCCGCTGTCACCATCAATCGGAAGTACCCACTAAATAGTGGGGTACGCACCTGTTGGTCAGTGCCCCGCCCGCCTGAACCGAACGAGGTGCGTATGCGTATGCCTGGCCGCCGAGGTCCCTACATCTGCGGGATCGATGCCGCACTGGACGTCGTCAGTGGAAAGTGGAAGGGCCTCGTCCTCTGGGAGCTGCATGCCCACGGCCCCCGCCGCTTCGCCGATCTGCGCCGGGCGCTCCCCGGGGTGAGCGAGAAGATGCTCACCCAGCACCTCCGCCAGATGGAAGAAGACGACCTCATCCACCGCAGGGTCTACGCAGAGGTGCCACCGAAGGTCGAGTACTCGCTCACGGAAGCAGGCGCCGCACTCAACGAGGCGCTGCGCCCGCTCGGCGACTGGGGAAGGGAACGTATCCGTCGAGACGGCCTCGAAGTCGCGGGTACGCCGCAGTCGACGAAGCCGGCAGCCTCCTGACCCGACTGTGCCCGTCGGCCTCGTCTCGGAGGGCATCCGGACGGTGCCTCCGGCGCCCCGGTAGCCCTCCACACAGATGTCCATGTCCAGGGTGGGCGATGACGCGACGGTTCCGGGCCGACAGCGATCGGACCCGTGCACCGCGTTGGGTGCGGTCGCGGTATCTACCAGGAGCACCGGAGCATGGGGGACCGATACACAGATATCGCACGGTCGCGGCGTCGACGAGTGCCGCCAGGGCAGCGGGCACACCGTCGGCGTCGTCCGGCGCGGGCAGTGCGGCAAGCGTGCCGCGGGCCGCTGCGCCGTCCTGGTGAGTCGGGTGAGCCGATGCGCGATCAGCCCGCTGCGATCGGGTGGTTCCGGCAGTGCGTCGAGGGCAGGGGCCGGTCCGGACGCGGAGCGACGGAGGTGCCGGCGGGCAGGGGGCGCCACCTCGCCGCCCGGGACGCGAGGCCGTTGGCCAGGGCATTAGATGCGATCAACGTGTTCTGAGGTCGCGTCAGCAGCCGGTTGCCGGACGGCAGATGGGACCCAGCGGAATATCTCGTCGTCCTCGCTCGGTCGGTGGCCGAGCTGAAGAGCCTCAACTGTGGCGCCCCACTCCGGCCGGGGTGATGGACTTCCTTATGCGGGAATCGGCATCAGCGGGACGCCGAAGCCCTTGTATGTTTCTGGGGTGGTGGTGGCGATCTCCCATCCGGTGGCCAGAGAGACGCTCACGGCATGCAGGACGGGCCAGCCCTCGGCGGGGAATTCTGTGTTGCCCAGGCGGCCCATCAAGTCAGCGGACAGCCGGTCCACGGCCGAGACTTCGACGGCCGGCATCTGCGCGATGTGGACGGAGATCTCCGGCCGCTGGCGGGTAGCCTCGGCCAAGCACATGCCGGGTACGAGGAGGGTGAACAGCGGATCTTCATGAGCAGCCACGATGTAGGCCGATGCCGTGCGGTCACCCCTGCCGGCCGCGAGCAGGGCATGGTGGTCGAAGATGAGCCCGTCGCTCACGCGGCCGTCGCTCCGCCGCGAGCACGGCGCCCGGCGGTGCGGACCTTGCTGGCCGCCAGGGCCTGGCGCGCCGCGATCATCTCGTCGTCCGTGAGCGACTCGCCGTCCAGCAGGTGCTCCTCGACATAGCGGCGGGCTTCCTCGGCATGCCGCATGCGTTCGACCCGGCTGCGCATGGTCTCGTTGATCACGGAAGAGACCGAGGTCTCCTTGCCGTCGCTGACCAGTCTCTGCAGAGCGTCCAGAACCTCGGGGTCGAGCGTCACAGAGATCGGTTTCTTTACGTTCTTCGGTGCCATGATGCGATGCTATAGCATCGTGTCCTCAGCGGGTCTGTGTGCACCGAGAATCGTGTCCTCGCTGGTCTAGCGGGACTCGGTGACGGAGTTGTACCGCCGACACCGGCGGTACACCCCCTCGCCCTTCTGGAGCTTGCTTCGCCGATGAGCCGGGGACGGGCGGAAGGGACGGGTTAAGGGGGGCGCGGGCTGCGTAGGGCTACGCTTTCACCTCGCACCAAACGGTCTTGCCCACGCCTCTCCGCTCGGCCACCCCCCACCGCTCCGCCAGCGCCTCCACCAGCAGCAGCCCTCGCCCCGACTCCTCGTCTGCGGGCCATGGCTGCGCCAGGACCGGTACCCGCTCCCGGCGCGCGTCGGACACCTCGACGCGGATCGCGCCGTCGCCGCGGAGCCGTACCGCGAGGTGGAAGTCCCGGCCGGGGACGCGGCCGTGCAGTACGGCGTTCGCGCACAACTCCGCCACGACCGTCTCCACCTTCAGCGACACCGGCCCGCCGCGGGGGTGGCCCCACGTGTCGAGCCGCCGCACGGTGAGCAGCCGGGCGAGGCGGGCGCCGCGGGGGCTGGAGGTGAACTGCATGGCGAACGTGCGGGCGGGCGCGGTTGGTTGCGCGCCGGGGGCGCATTCCGCTTCTGGTGCAATCGTTGGGGGCTTCATGGGGCCCCACGGTGCCGCTGATGCGCATAGCCTGACGAGGCGTACGGCTGCTACGGAGGGTGCTGTACGTGTCACGTAGCGCTGGTGGGGAGGTAGGTCAGTATGGCGGAATCTGAGCGTCCGAGTCGACCGGTGGGGGACGAGGGGTCGGGAATCCTCAAGACCTTCGGCAAGCAGCAGAAGATCCTGCGGGAGCGGCTCGGGATCACGCAGAAGCAGCTCGCGGACCGGATCGGCTACGGCCTCGACCTGGTCTCGGCGGTGGAGCAGGGGCGGCGTATCCCGCGGCCGGAGTACATCGACCAGGTGGATGTGGCGCTGGAGGCGGGCGGGTTGCTGAAGGCGTCGAAGGAGCAGGTGTCGCGGGCGCGGTATCCGGCGTTCTTCGAGGACTTCGCGGCCCTGGAGAAGGAGGCGGTGGCGTTGCAGGCGTACGACTCGCAGGTGATCAACGGCCTCCTGCAGACCGAGGAGTACGCCCGTGCTGTCCTGGCAGCACGTCGTCCACCGGTCAACGAGGACACCATTCAGCAGCGGGTGGCCGCTCGGCTGGACCGACAGGCGATCTTCGACCGCCAGCCTCCGCCGATGCTGAGCTACGTGCTGGAGGAGAGCCTTCTGCGACGGCCGATCGGTGGCAAGGACGTGCTCCGCCGCCAGCTGGAACACATCCTGGAGATCGGGCGACTGCCGAACGTCGAGATCCAGGTCATGCCGACGGACCGCGAGGATCACGCCTGCCTGGATGGGTCGCTGCACTTGCTTGAGATGGAGGACCAGCGCAGGATTGCCTATTTGGAGGTGCAGGGCACCAGCCAACTGATCGTAGAGCCGAAAGGGTCCGCGAGATCGAGGTGCGGTATGGCATCCTGCGCGCGCAGGCGCTGACGCCTCGTGAATCACTCGACTTCATCGAGAAGATCCTGGGAGAGCTATGAGCACGCTGGCCTGGTTCAAGAGCAGCTACAGCGGCAGCGAAGGGGGAGCCTGCATCGAGGTCGCCCTCGACTGGCACAAGTCGTCCTACAGCGACTCTGAAGGCGGCCAGTGCGTCGAGGTCGCCGCCACCCCCGCCGCCGTCCACGTCCGCGACTCCAAGGACCCCGACGGCCCCACGCTCACCTTCTCCGCCGACGCCTGGGCGGCCTTCACCGCCTTCGCCGCCACCTCACCCGCGTAAACACGCTGCCGCGCTGGCCCCGCCCCGCGGGACGGGGCCAGCAGCCCCGACGTGCCCTCCGGGATTCGCCAGGTCGCTGCCGCTACCCGCTCGTGGCGCGCGTGAAGGTGGGGTCTGCGGCGGCTACTCGTCCAGGTAGAGCAGTGCCGTGATCGTCTTCTTGCACACGTCGCAGTGCAGCGGCGCCTCGATGCTCGCCAGGTCGCACTCGATGGACGTGATGCGGTCCACCACGCCGGTGTCGACCTCGCCGCGCCAGGCGGTCTCCCAGCGTTCGGTGTTCTCCTGGAGTCGCGAGATGTAGCCGCGGGTCATCTCGTAGAACGCCCGAACGCCGTGTTCCTTCATGTAGCCCCAGTTGAACTCCAGGCTCTTGAGTACGACGGGGAACGGGTGGAGCGCCTGGGTACGGCTCCAGGTCTCAAGCACGTCCTCGACGTCGAGCCTGCCAGCCCGCTCATCCAGGACCGTCCACATGCCGGAGGCGTCGTAGTCGCCGAGCACCTGGTCGAGGATCCCGGCGCAACGGCGCAGGTTCGCCTTCTTCGCCTGGATGACCTGTGCAGCCTCGGTACGGGCTGCGGGTGTGGGTCCCTTGCGCGCCTTGCGGATCGCCCGGGTCAACTCCGTGCTGAGAGCCGCCTCCTCGCACAGGGCATCTCCGAAGCTGAGCCAGGGATCCGGAAACCCTCGCTCAGCCGTGATGTCGAAGATCCGATCGCCTTGTGTCCCCATCCGCTTCTCCTGACAACGAGTCAGCAGCGGGCGGGCCTGGGGCCGCCGCACGTCAACTGGATGGCGCGCACCGCCGCGCGAGTTCCGCGGCAGTCTGATCGAGAGGGATCTGGACCTGCTCGCCGCTGTTCATGTCCCGTAGCGTGACCGTGCCCGCATCGCGTTCCGCAGTGCCGTAGATCACGCAGAAGCGGGCCCCCTGGTCACTCGCCCACTTCATCTGCTTGGCGAACTTCCCGCTGGATCCCAGATAAACACCTGTCCGAACTCCTGCGCGGCGGATTTCGGCCGACAGCCGGAAGCAGTCCGCCGCCAGGTCCGCGCTCATGACCGTGACGGCCACATCGATCTGCGCATAGCTGTCCTCGTCGGCCTGTTCGAGGAGCGGCAGGATGCGCTCGATACCGAGCGAGCCGCCGCAGGCGGGCGAGTCCTTGCCTCCGAGGCGGGCGATGAGACCGTCGTATCGGCCGCCGGACGCGATCGACCCCGGCATGCCCGGCGCGACCACCTCGAAGATGATCCCGCTGTAGTACTCCAAGCCGCGGACCAGGTTTGGCGTGAACCCGATCCGCTCGGCGGGAACCGCGTCCTTTGTCAGCTCCAGGAGCCGGTCGACCTCCGCCAAGCCTGTCTGGCCGGTCTCGCTGGATGCCAGTTCTCCCCGGATCCGTTCGGCAGCATCCGGCGAGGAGAGGTCATCCACCAGCCCTTGCGCGACTGCCGACGGCAGCCCACGGCTGGAGACCAGTTCGCCGACGACGGCCTCGGGCGAGAGCTTGTCGAGCTTGTCGAGGGTGATCAGTACGCCGGAGCCGAGGTCCGCGGGGACGTCGTACGCGTCCAGCAGTCCGAACAGCACCTGCCGGGAGTTCAGCAGGAACCGGAACTCCGGCACCCCGAGCGCATCCAGGGCATCGTGGAGCGCTAGGACGACCTCTGCGTCGGACAGCGGGGAGGAGGATCCCACGATGTCCAGGTCGCACTGCACGAACTCGCGGAAGCGGCCCCTGCCCGGCCGGTCGGCGCGCCACACCGGGGCGATGGCGTACCGCTTGTACGGAGAGGGCAGCTGGCTGCCGTAGGCAGCCGCCGCGCGGGCCAGGGGCACCGTGAGGTCGTAACGCAGGGCAAGGTCGGCCTCGCCGGTTGCCTCGTGCTCGCCGCGACGAAGGATCTTGAAGATCAGTTTGTCGCCCTCGTCACCGTACTTGCCGGTGAGGACGTCCAGTCGTTCGAACGCCGGTGTCTGGAGGGGCTGAAAGCCGTAGCGGGCAAACACTTCCCGGATAGTCGTGAACGCGCGTTCCCGCCTGTCGTATTCGGCGGCGAGGAAATCGCGCGTGCCAGACGCGGGCTCAAACTGTTTCAACGAGGCCATGTGCTCATGGTCCCGGAACCAGGGGGCCCAGGGCAAAATGCATCAGCACTGTCCCGACAGCTTGCCCTCCACCTGCTCGCCGGCATGAACCGGCCTGCGGGGCGGGATCCGGCCGGGTCCGTGAGGTACGTCAGTGACTCTTCGGGGGCCGTGGCGCGGTCTGGGTGACCCGAAGGCCCCGCGCTCACCTTCTCCGCCGACGCCTGGGCGGCCTTCACCGCCTTCGCCGTCGCCTCAGCCGCCTCGCCGCGGTAGCGGACCCGCGGCGCAGCACCGCCGCCGCCAGGTGGCGGAGGGCGTAGGCGCTGCCGTAGGCCGTGCCGCGGCAGCGCAGGGCCAGGTCGCGGGCCGGGCCGCGAGGGCTCCCGGCCCGGGCCTGCTCGACCAGTTCGGTGAAGATCGCCTCGTGGCGGGCGGCGATCCGGGCCGGGTCGAAGCGTGCGGACGCGGCGAGGGCGGCGGCTCCGGTGCGGCGGCGCAGGTCGTCGTCCTCGATCAGCTCCAGGAGGGCGTGGGCGACGGCGTCGGCGTCGCCGACCGGTACCAGCCGGCCGTCCACGCCGTCCTCGATGATCTCGCCCGGCCCGTGCGGGCAGTCGGTCGCGACGACCGGCAGCGCGCAGCGCATCGCCTCGACGATCGTCATGCCGAAGGACTCCTTGCTCGACGTGACCGCGGCAATGGAGCCCTTGACCCACTCCGGTTCCATGGGGTGGGCGTTGCCCATCAGGAAGACGTGCCCGGTGAGGTGCCGGTCGGCGATGAGCGCGGTGAGCGCGTCGCGTTCGTTGCCGGTCCGGTCGCCGCTGCCGTAGATCCGCAGGGACCAGTCGGGGCGGGCGGCGACGACCTTGGCGAAGGCTTCGACCAGCAGGTCGTAGCGCTTGACCCGGGTCAGCCGGCCCGCCGCGACGACGACCTTCCCGCGGCCGTCGGCGGGGGCGACGGCCGGCTCCGGCACGCTGTTGGGGACGGCTCCGATGCGTACGCCGGGCAGCTTGAGCCGCGTGCGGTAGGCGTGCGCGTCGGCCTCGGTGACGGTGGTGACGGCGTCCAGGAGGGGGTAGCGGAAGCCGAGTTCGCGGCTGAGACGGTAGCCGTGGCCGTCGAGAGTCAGGTGCTCCTGCGCGATGCGGACCGGGCCGCGGCGGGTCTGGCGGGCGAGGTGGACGTTGAGCCCGGGGCGGGTGCCGACGACGACGTCCGCGGTCGCGGAGCGCAGGTAGGCGCCGATGCGGTCGTCGGTGAGCCTGCTGTACTGCCGGTACCTGCCGTCGTGGCGCGGGAAGACCCGGGCGGGCCTGCGGTGGTCCGGCAGGTCGCCCGCGTAGTCCGGGCTGCTCCGGCGCAGATCGACGAGGGTGCGGATGGCGACGCCGTCCGGCCTGCCCATCAGGGGCTCGTCGCGGTGCCGGAAGACGGAGACCAGCTCCACGTCGTGCCGCTCGGCGAGGGCCTGGGCGAGGTTGAAGGTCGTGCGGATGGTGCCGCCGATTCCGTACGTGTTGTGCAGCAGAAACGCAATGCGCATGCGCGGTCGTGCCCCCCAGATCCAGTCGAACGGGGCTCAACCGCCCCGTCCCTCCCACTGGTTCTTCGCCGCACGCGCCGTTTCGGTTCAGGTGGACGCCGGGTGGGTGGTGAGGGCGGCCGCGGTCTGCGTGAGGTGCCGGGCGAGGATGCCGGCGGCGGCGTCGGCGTCGCGGGCCAGCGCCGCCTCCTCCAGCCGGCGGTGCTCCTCGATGCCGTCCCGCCCGGGGGTCTGCTGCGCGGCGAAGCGGCGGGCCAGTTCGCTGGCGGTCCACATGCGGTCGAAGGTCTCCAGCAGGACGGGGTTGCCGCAGCCCTCCAGCAGCGTGCGGTGGAAGACGCGGTGGGCCTCCGACCACGCCTCGCTGTAGTACGCGCCCTCCCCGGGCCCGTACGGCTCCGTGCGGGCCAGGCGGTGGTGGGCGGCTCGTACGCGCGCCTCCCAGTCGAGGTCGCCGCGCTCGACGGACATGCGCAGCACGACCGGCTCGATGGTCCGGCGGGCCTCGGCGATCTCCTGCCAGCGGCGGTCGTCGAGGGCCGGGACGGCGAAGCCGCGGTTGGGGAGCCGGTCGGCGAGGCCGTCGCCGACGACCCGTACCAGGGCTTCGCGTACGACGGCCAGGCTGACGCCCTGTTCCTGGGCGAGGTCGTGCGGCTTGAGGGGGGAGCCCGGGGGGTGGTCTCCGCGCATGATCGCGTCCCGCAGGTGTGCGTAGACCTGCTCGGAGAGCATCCGCTTTCCCGGTGCGGTCGAGGTGTGTGCCGGCTGGGTCATGCGACCATCGTAGACGACTCGGCAGATAATCGATTATCCGTGTTATGGTCGATTCAGGTTGGGTCGCAGGGCGGCCCGACCGAGCGCACAGCCTGAGAGGAATGACGCGATGCACGCCAACGCCAACGCCGGCACCCACGCCAACGACCCCTTCGCCCGCCTCCCCGAGGCGGCCGCCTTCACCGTCACCAGCGCCACCGTCGCCGACGGCGCCGCCTGGGCGCCCGAGCAGCTCTCCGGCATCTCCGGCGTCCCCGGCGGGAAGGACATCTCGCCGCAGCTGTCCTGGAGCGGTGCCCCGGCGGGCACCCGGAGCTACGCCGTCACCGTCTACGACCCCGACGCCCCCACCGGGTCCGGGTTCTGGCACTGGGCGGTCGCGGACATACCCGCCACCGTGACCGAGCTGCCCGCCGGGGCCGGGGACGACGCCGGTTCCGGCCTGCCCGAGGGCGCCTTCCAGCTGCCCAACGATGCCCGCGCGGCCCGCTTCGTCGGCGCCGCCCCGCCCCCGGGGCACGGCCCGCACCGCTACTTCACCGTGGTGTACGCCCTCGACGTCGACTCCGTCGGCGTTCCGGCCGACGCCACCCCGGCCTTCCTCGGGTTCACCATGTCCGGCCACACCCTCGGCCGCGCGGTCCTGACCGCCACCGCGGAAACCCCCGCCTGACCCACCGCATGTCCCGGCTCATCGACACCACGCAGATGTATCTGCGCACCATCCTGGAGTGCGAGGAGCGCGGCGTGATCCCGATGCGCGCCCGCATCGCCGAGCGGCTGCACCACAGCGGGCCCACCGTCAGCGAGACCGTCGCCCGCATGGAGCGCGGCGGTCTGCTGCACGTCACCGGCGACCGGCGGCTGGAGTTGACCCCGGCGGGTCGGCGGATCGCCACGCGGGTGCTGCGCAAGCACCGGCTCACCGAGTGCCTGCTCGTCGACGTGATCGGGCTGGAGTGGGAGCAGGCGCACGCCGAGGCCGGCCGCTGGGAGCACGTGATAGGCGAGGCCGTCGAACGCCGCGTCCTCACGCTGCTGCGCCACCCCACGCGGTCGCCCTCCGGCGACCCGATCCCGGGCCTGGCGGAACTGGGCGAGGACAGCCGGCCGGCCACCGCCCCGGTGGGCGCCCCGGGGCGCCCACCGGTTCCGGACGGGGACGGCCCTCGGCCCCGGCCGTGAGCCGGTGGGCCGCGGGCCCTCGCCCCGTCCGCGGTGGCCGGCGGGGGCGGCGGCGGTCAGGGGCGGGCGGGGGTGTCGGAGAGCTTGAGCCAGACGACGCCCGCGATGATCACGGTGAGCCAGAGGGCCTTGGCCGCGGTGAGGCTCTCGTCGAAGAACACCGGGCCGAGGAGCGCCGCGCCCACGGCGCCGATGCCGGCCCAGACGGCGTAGCCGATGCCGACGTCGATGGTGCGGAGGGCGACGCTCAGGGCGTAGAGGGTCAGCAGGAAGAAGACGACGGCGACGAGGGACCAGGAGAGCACGGTGAAGCCCTCGCTGCCGCCCACGGAGAGGGCGTAGCCGACCTCGAAGGCCCCGGCGAGGAGGAGGACGAGCCACGACCGCGCGCGGTCGACGGCGGGCGCGGCGGCGGTGGCGGCGGCGCCGGTGGCGGCGGGGTTGCTGGACATGCGGGTCTCCGTTTCGTGCGGGAGGAGCGTCATGCCGTTCCGCTGAGCTGCAGGCCGACGACGCCGACGATGACCGCGGCGATGCCGGCGAACTTGCGCCAGTCGAGACGCTGGCCGAAGAAGAGGGCGCCGAGGACGGCGATTCCCACGCCGGCGACGGAGGTCCAGATCGCGTAGCCGGCGCCGACGTCGAAGGTGAGGAGGGCCCGGCTGAGGAAGTAGGTGGCGAGGCCGCCGCTGACCAGCGTGGCGGCGGTCCAGGCGGGTCGGGTGAAGCCCTGCGCGCGGCCCGCGGAGAGGGCAACGGTGATCTCCAGGACGACGGCGATGCCGAGGTGCAGCCAGTGCATGAGGGGCGTCCTCTCGGGTCGGGGGTGCTGCGACCCGTACAGCGTGGAACTTCACACCGGTGTCAACTGCAAGAGGAGAGCGGGCGGACAGTCCCGGAGGGAGTGCGCACGCGCATCGGCGAGCAGCTGTTCGCCCGTTGCACCGAGCGGCTGAAAGCGAGGCGCGGCGAGACCGACCGCGAACCCCGACGCCCTGAAGGCACTCCGGCCCGACGCGGCCGCTTCGGCGGCGGCACGGGCTGAGGGCTCGTGACGACCCGGTGGTGATCACAAGGCTCGGGCAGACGTGGGCTGCCCGCTGCGTGAGCCCGCTACAGGTCGCCCGGCCGGGGTTTCGCGGCGTCGCCGGTCGCGTCCATCAGGATGGCGTGTGTCTCGTAGGCGCCGGGCGCCGCCTTCGTGGGGACCTGGGCGCTGACCTGGACGATGCCGCTCGGCAGGACCGTGAAGGTCGGCGGCTCCGCGTCCTTCGGCAGTTCGCGTACGAAGCGGTCGACGCGGATCCGCTGCCCCTCCGTCAGGTCCGACTTCCGCAGGCCGCCGATCGTGCCCTGCAGATGCCGGATCAGCAGGGCCGCGTCGTCGGGGTTCACCGCGGTCAGCCGGATCCAGGAGGAGTCGGCGAAGGTGAGGCGTACGTCGGACTCCAACTCGCTGTACGGCATCCGCCGCAGCTCCGCGACACTGTCGCGGGGCACCTCCCACAGGACGTCCGCGCTTGCGATCGAGCCTGTGGTCGTGCCGAGGAACACCAGACGCCGGTCGGTGAGCGCCACCTGCGTACGGTACGTGTCCGGCCGCCGCGACGGGTCGAGCTGCCAGGGGGCGCCGCGCGCCACGGTGCCCGGGTCGGCCCACATGACGGGGAAGTCGTCGACCTCGTTCTCCGGTTCGTCCGGGCGGCCCCGCGCGGTGGGGCTGCCGAAGGGGGAGCCGCTGCCGCCGAGTGCGTTCGCGACGACGTTCAGGACGGCCGGGACGCCGATGCCCAGCACCCGGCCCGTACGCCGCGCGGCCTGCTCGCCCGCCGGCCGTACGGTGAACTCCGGGCCCTGCGGCCAGCCCGCCTGCTCCTGCAGCTCGGGCTGGATGTCGCGGCGCCCGGTGTCCCGGAACCAGCGGGCGCCCGCCACCCGCGGCGCCACACCCTTGGCGAAGTACACTCCCGCCCGGTGCTGCAGGGTCTCGTCGCCGTCCGGATACCAGTCCATGCCGTCAGCCTCCCTCCGTGCCTTCCGGCTCGGGGAAGGCCACGGACTTGACGATCTCCGCCATCAGCTCGCTGAGGTCGTCCCACTGGTTCATCGCGCTGGTGTCGAGGGTGAACACCGCAGTGTACGGGCCGGTGGGGAACGGGACGTAGACCTGGATCTGGCCAGTGATCAGCTGCGAGTCCTCGCCGGTCCCGGTGTACTCGCCGTCGAGCGTCATCGCTTTGACGGTGACCACGGCGACCGCCGGTCCGCAGGGCAGGTCGAGCCAGCGCACGTCGTGCTTGGGTCGGCGTCCGAAGATCTCGCGCAGGCCGAGCGCCGCCGACTCGGCGCTGGTGTGGTCCGACTCCATCGCGGCGACGGTGAGCGAGCAGTGGGCGACGCCGCCCTCCTCGTCGTCGTAGATGCCGATCCCGGTGAAGCAGACGCCGTTGCCCGCCATCGCCTCCAGCACGGGCACGTAGAGGGCGCCCATCGCCTCCCAGAGCTGCCGGTCGCCCTCCGGGTAGATGTCCCGGACGAGTTCGGCGGCGGCTTCGGCGCGCTCGGCGGGGTCGAGGGTGAGGGAGACGGAGTGCATGCCCTCCGGGACGTGGAACCCCATGGGGGGCGGGAGGACCTCGGGCGCCGTGTCGTCGACCAAGGGCCCGGCCGCCGTTCCGCCTACGTCGCTTACGCCGCTTACGCCGCCCACCCCGCTTGTACCGCTTGCGCCCGGGGCGCTCCTGCTCACGTCGCTCACCCCTCTCACCGCGCCGCCGCGTTGGCGAAGCTGTCGCCGAAGCCGAAGTCGCGGTCCGCCAGCCCCTTGATCTTGAAGCCGGTGAGCGCGCTCTTGATGCCCGCGTCGAGGCCGCGGCCGAGGTTCGACATGGGGGCGATCAGCTCGTCGGCCTTCACCAGCGGCTTGGCGATGAGGTTGATCCCCTGGGTGCCCAGCCACTGGCCCATGCGGACGTTCTGGTACGCGCTCTCCGCCGCCAGCATCATCCGGCTGCCGCCCTTGATGACCGGGAAGGACTTCAGCGGGCCGAACAGGACGAACGTCTTCCCGATCCCGGTGACCCCTCGGTATCCGCTGCCCAGCTTGGCCGCGCGGGCCACCGCGTTGGTGCCCTTCGCGAGCTGCGCGCCGCCGATGGCGCCCTTCACGCCGGGGATGATGCCCAGCGCGTCGATGCCGATGTCCATCCAGCTGACGTCGGCGCCCGCGGCCATGGCGGTGAGGTGGGTGAGCAGCGCGAGCGCGCTGGTCGCCATCGCGGCGACGGCGAAGATGGCGCCGATGGGCTCGAACGGCGCGGTGATGATGGCGAGTACGCCGAGGATGCCGCTGAGGGTGCTCAGGAGGTCGCCGATGGCCTTGATGAAGTCGGCGTGGTCCTGGACCCAGTCGACGGCGTCGCCGAAGGCGTCGGCGATACCGCCGGTGATCTTGTCGAAGAGCCCGGGCTCGTTGGGGGCCATGTCGCCGGCGCCGTCGAGGTCGTCCGTGATCCGTTCGGCGGCGGCGTTGTAGCGGTCGCGGAGTTCCTCGGCGCGGTCGATGACGCGCTGCAGCGCGTCATCGGCGTCGGAGGCGGCCTCCTCCTTGCGTTCCTTGTCCTTCTCGGCGCGCTTCTCCTCGCGCTCGCTGCCGCCGCCGTCCTCCGCGGCGCCGACGGCGGTCCGCAGCGCCACCCTGGCGTCTTCGGCCTCCTGCTGCCGCCGCCTGGCCTCGCGTTCGAGGTCGGCGGCCTCTTCCTGGTAGCTGTCCAGCTGGTTCGACCAGCGGTTCAGCGCGTGTGCGGCCTTGTCGAAGGAGTCCCGGGCCTTGCGCAGCTTGGGCGTGACGTCGTCCGACACGTAGTCGGCGAAGGCGACGGCGGCTTTCCCCTTCCAGGCGCCGCACGATATCCGCTCCAGTTCGGCGACGGTGTCCTTCAGCTCGCCGGCGACACCGCCGATCTGCTTGGCCAGGCTCCTGGTGCGCAGTACGTCGCCGGGGGTGGGGTCGAAGCCGAGGGTGGGGAAGCTGCGTAAGCGGTCCGGTGGTGCCACGGTCAGCCGCCCTCGGCTTTGGTCAGGGTCTCCATCAGGTCCTTGTCCAGCTCGTCGAACTTCGTGGCGATCTCGTCGATCATCTCCACGGTGGCGGCGGTGGTCTCGCCGATCTGGGTGATGCCGTACTTCCACTCGTCGGCGAAGTCGTGCACCTCGTCGATCAGCTTCTCGGCTCCCACGGCTTCGCCGTCAGAGCCGCCGATCACCTTCCGTACGTTCTCCATCCGGCGGGTGATGGTGCTGAACGTCTTGTGGAGGTCCGCCATGACGTCGCCCCGGATGACCAGGTCGCCCAACTCAACCCCTCCTGGTTCGACGGGAGTTGTTCGAAGAGGCGTCAGTTTAGGGGGGCGGGGTCGGCCGGTCGTGGCGGGGGGATGGGCGTTGACGGCGAACTCCCGTGATCGCGGTCGCGGACCGCTGCGGTGGCGAAAGGGATGTTTCGGGCGTAGCGTCGACGTGGAGCCCTACGGCATCGGAGGCGAACGAAGATGCTGCCGAGCACCGCGAGCAAGGCACGCTACGCCGTCGGAACCGTCCTCGTGCTGGTCGGCGCGGTGGCCGTCGTCTGGAGCGTCTGGCGTCCCTGGTACAACGGCCGCGACGGACGGTACTACCAGCTGGGCGACGTCTTCGACGGCATCAGCAACACCCGGGCCCAGCTCTTCGGTTCGCTCTTCCTGGCGATGGCGGCGGCCGCGTTTCTAGCCCTCCTCGGGATCCTCAGGCGCTCGCGTCTCATGGTCGTGCTCGCCGGGCTGCTGGTGCTGTTCATCACCGGCCTGTGGATGTTCCGGCAGGGGCAGGCGGTCGACGGGCTGAAGGTCAACACCGACGGGACCGGCCTGGACGTCGGGGCGGCCAACGCGGTCATCGGCGCCGCGCTGATGCTGCTCGGCGCGGGTATCTGGGGCAACCAGCGCCGTCGCCGCGCCATCCCCCACCCCGAGCAGGAAGCCCCCGACCAGCTCGCTGCCCGCCGCCGCTCCGCCCTGCCGACGGACACCGGACCCGGCCCGGGCCCCCGGCAAGGCGCGGACACCCCCGCGGACACCCCCGCCGACCGGCCCCAGGAGCCGCCCCGCGCCGCCTGAGGGCGGGCCGGCCTCAGCCGTGGCGGCGGAGCAGGTCCTCGGTGTACGCGGTCAGCCGCTCGGCGTCTTCCGGACGAAGCGTCTTGAGGGAGGCATCGAGCGGCTTGCCCCTGTCGACGGCCGTGTGCGGGTCGCGGGGCGGGTCGTCGATCCAGTCCACGACCGGTCGCACCGACTCGGCCACCGGGCGGGCGAAGAACCGCGCGAGGAGCCTGAGCGGGCCGCGGACCAGGCGGAGGTCGTGGTTGTCGACGCCGCTGCGGGTGAAGCCGGGGTGGTAGGCGACGTAGCGGGTTCTGGTCGCGGTCCGGTTCGCGAAGGCGACGCCGAGCAGGTCGTTTGCCCGGGCGGCCTGGAGTTGGGCGCGTACGGGGCCGTAGCGCCGGGTCAGCTGGGGGTCGTCCCACCGGATTGCACCCGCGGTGTTGCCGACTCCGGCGACGTTGACGACGACGGGGGCGGGGGCTGCGTCGAGGAGCGGGAGCAGGCGGTGGCTGAGGAGGTAGCGGCTCAGGTAGTAGAGGGCGAAGGTGAACTCCAGGCCGTCGGCCGTCTGCTTCCGCTTCCTGCTGACCCGGTTGGCGAAGAGCGCCAGCGCGTCGATCGCCTCGTAATGCCCGCCGATGTCGGCGACGACCCGTTCGACCTCGGCGATCGAGGACAGGTCCGCGCGTACGAAGCGCAGGTTCGGGTCGGCGGCGCGGTCGAGCAGGGCACGGCCCTTGTCCTCGCTGCTGCCGATGACGGTGACGCGGTCGCCGCGGCCGAGGCGTTCCAGCGCGACCGCTCGGCCCATGCCGTCCGTGCCGCCGCTGACTATCACGGTCTTCTGCGGTTGGCCCGGCACGGCGTCCTCCATAGGATCGGCATTGAGATCTGCATCGGCCGGTCCATCGTCAACCGCGGCGCCACAGGCGGAAAGAAGGCAGTTTGATGTCCGGTACGCACACGGATGTGCCCTCGGTGCTCGCTCACGAGCTGCCCCGCCCGGTGCCGGCCGACGAGTTCGCCGCGTGCCCGGTCGGGGAGGTGTTCCGACGGGTGGGCGACAAGTGGAGCATGCTGCTGGTGATCCTGCTCGGCGGCCGTCCGCACCGGTACAACGAGCTGCACCGTGCCGTCGAGGGCATCAGCCAGCGCATGCTGACGCGCACGCTGCGCACCCTGGAATCCGACGGGCTGGTGCACCGCCGGGTGCACCCCACCGTGCCGCCCAGCGTGGAGTACAGCCTGACCCCGCTGGGGCGGAGCCTGCTGGAGCCGGTGTCGGCGCTGGCCGACTGGGCGGTGCAGCACGAGGCGGAGATCAACGCGTCCCGGGCCCGGTACGCCGACGCGCCGTTCGGGCGGCCGGACGCGCCGGTGGGTGATCCCGCCGTGCGCTGAACCGGCGGTCAGCCGCCCGAAAACCGGTGGAGCCGCGCCGCCGCGTGCCGTTACCGTGCCGACTGCTCCAGTCGTCGAGGCAAGGGCGTGCCGTTGTACACCGTGTGAGACCTCCCAAGCGCTGATCGGTCGCGCGTCGTACGCAGCTTCGTGCGCGTACGCCGTGCTGCTTTTTGCTGCGGTTCTCTCACACAGATACCGGTGTACCTCTGTGCTCACAGACTGGTTTGTCATGCCCACCCGTCTGCCTCTCGTCCGCCGCCGCTGTCACGCCTGCGCGTCCGGGCGGCGGTTCCGGGCCAACGGCAAGTTCCGTGTCAACGCCCACCACAAGCTCCTCGACGCCTGGCTCCTCGCGCACTGCACAGCCTGCGGGGAGACGACGAGGCTCGCCGTGCTGGAGCGGGCCAACGTCCGCTCCGTACGTCCCGAAACCCTCGCCCGGCTCCACCACAACGACATCGGCCTCGCCGCCGCGCTCCTCCAGGACCCGGCCGTCCAGCGCCGCAACCGCGTCGCGCTCGACTGGACCGGCGCCTGGCGCCTCGACACCGGCGGCACGGATCACCTGGACCGCGAGGTCGTCGACGTGACCGTGCGCTTCGCGGCGCGGATCCCGGTCCGGCCGGTGCGGTTGGTCGCCGACGGGTGCGGGCTGGCGCGGGCCGAGGTGGCGAGGCTGGTCGAGGAGGGGAGACTGGTCTCGGCGGTGCGCCTGACCGGCAGGCTGTCCGGCGACTTCACGTTCACCCTCAAACGCTGACCCCGCGCGGGAGACCTGGGGGTCTGCCCGGCGGCATCTGCCGGGCAGGCCCTCGCCGTGCTCACGTCCGTCCGTGCCCGACGTGGAAGCTGATGGCCTCGTAGTCGCCGGAGCCCTGGACCGTCGAGTGCCATCGACCGGCGAGCCGGTGTGCCGCGGCCGGCCGGGGACCCGTCCCTGGCCCGGGGCCCGGAGGCGGGGCGGGGTCACGCTACGGCGGTGCCCTCCAGTTCGACCAGCAGGGTGGGGATCGCCAGCCGGGTGACGCCGAGCATCGTGGTCGCCGGTGCCGCCCGCGCGGCGGCAAGGCGGCCGGTCAGCGCGCCGTAGTGCTGGAAGAGCAGGTCGACGTCGGTGGTGTAGACGTTGAGGCGGACGAGGTGGGCGAGGGACATGCCGGCGTCGGCGAGTACGGCCTCCAGGTTGTCGGCGCTGAGCGCCAGTTGGGCGGCCATGTCGCCGGCGTGCTGCGGTGTGCCGTCGGGGCTCATGGCGGTCTGGCCGGAGAGGTGGAGGGTCCGGGTGTGGCCGGCGACGAGTTCGCCCTGGTTGAAGCCCATCTCTGCGGACCAGGTGACCGGGTTTATCGCGGTACGTTCCATGGGCGTCAGCCTCGCAGCCAATCACGACATCCTGTGTCGTATATTCTGCTAGATTTTTTCGCGTGCGCGCCGATCGTCTGGTCTCGCTGGTGCTGCTGCTGCGCCAGCGCGGCCGGCTGTCCGCGGCCACGCTCGCCCGCGAGCTGGAGGTCTCCACCCGCACCGTGCTGCGCGACATCGACGCGCTGTCCGCGGCCGGCGTCCCGGTCCACGCCGAACGCGGCCGGCACGGCGGCTTCGCGCTGCTGCCCGGGTTCCGTACGGAGCTGACCGGGCTCAGCCACGACGAGGCCCTGGCGCTCCTCATCGCCGGATCGCGGCGCGGGGCGCAGGCGTTCGGCCTCGGCTCGGCGCTGGCGTCGGCGATGCTCAAGGTGGTCGACGCGCTGCCCGCCGGCTACCGCGACACCGCCGCGGGCGTGGCCGAACGGCTGCTCGTCGACCCGGAGACCGACCTCCTCGCCCGCCCGCTCACCGCCGACGACGTACCGGACGACGTGCTCGCCGCGATCCGCGGCGCGGTGTTCGCCGGGCGCCGGCTGCGCATCCGGTACGCGCCCGAGGGCCGGCCGGCGGCGTGGCGCACGGTGGACCCGATCGGCCTGGTCACCGTGCGGGACCGGGGCTACCTGCTCGCGACGCGGGCCGGCGCCGATCGCACGTACCGGCTCTCGCGGGTGCGCGCCGCCGAGGAACTCGCCGAGGCGGCGGCGCGGCCGGAGCGGGTCGACCTGGACCGGGTCTGGCAGGAGCGCAGCGCCCGGTTCCGTGCGGGCGAGGAGCAGGTCGCGGTGGAGGTGCGGCTGACGGCGGCGCGGCGGGAGGAGCTGGTCGGCACGGCGCTGGCCGTGCTCGCCGAGGAGGTGGAGCCGGACGGCCGGCTGCGGCTGGAGGCGGCGTTCCAGGACGCGCGGCACGCGGAGTGGGCGGTGTGGCAGCTGGGGGCGGACGGGGAGGCGCTGGCGCCGGAGTGGCTGCGTACGGTGCTGCGGGACCGGGCGGCGACGCTGGCGGCGCGGTACGCGGGGGCGCCGGGGGCCGGGGCGGCGGGGATGGCGTCGCCCGGCGCGGGACCGCCGGGTGCGGTGGCGCCGGACGCGGGGTCGTCCGGTGCGGGGGAGCCCGGTGCGGGGGCCGGGGGCGGACTCGGCGGCTGACGTCGGGGGCTGCGGCCGGCGGGGCTATGCGCGGCCGCGGGCGGCGGTCGGCGGTACGGGGGTGACCGGTTGGTCGGCGGCGGTCCGCATGTGGCCGGTGTGCTCACGGGCGCCGGTCGGCTCCGCCCCGGTCGGCTCCGCCCCGGTCCGCTCCGCGCCTGCCCGCTCGCTGCCCCAGGCGGCCAGCGGCACCAGCGCCGCGTTCAGCCGGATGCCGTCGTCCGTCAACGAGTACTCGACGCGGGGCGGCACCTCCTCGTACGACACCCGCCGGACGATCCCGTCCGCCTCCAGCTCGCGCAGGTGCGACGCGAGCACCTTCTCGGTGACGCCCGGCAGCAGCCGGCGCAGCTCGCCGAAGCGACGCGGCGGGTGCTCGTCCAGCGCCCAGAGGATCAGCACCTTCCACTTGCCGCCGATGACCTCCATCGCGGCGTCGATGCCGCAGACGTGGCCGTCCGGTGCGCCCGGCCGGTTGAGCGTGGTCATGCTCTGCCCTCCACCTGCTCGCTCACCCCAGGGTAACCACCCACTCCGAAGTGCGTACTTGATCACCTACGAGCCTGTGACCAGCCTTGTCGTCATGACTCCGCACACCGATCACAAGACCCCCGTGACCCTCCTCGGCCTCGGCGCGATGGGCACCGCGCTGGCCCGCGCCTGGCTCGCCGCCGGCCACCTGGCGACCGTCTGGAACCGCACTCCCGCCCGCGCCGACGCGCTCGTCGCCGAGGGCGCCCGTACCGCCGGCAGCGCCGCGGCGGCGGTCGCGGCGGGCCCCCTGGTCGTCGTCTGCCTGCTGGACGACGCGTCGGTCGGCGAGGTGCTGGCCGGCGCCGACCTCGCCGGCAAGGACGTGGTCAACCTGACGACGTGCACCCCCGGCCAGGCCCGTACCCGCGCCGCGTGGGCGCGCGAGCGGGGCGCCCGGTACCTGGACGGCGGGATCATGGCCGTACCGCCGATGATCGGTCAGCCGGAGGCCGGCGGCTACGTGTTCTACAGCGGCCCGCGCGAGCTGTTCGACCGCCACCGGGAGGTCCTGGCCGTCCCGGCCGGCACCGCGTACGCCGGCGCGGACCCGGGTTTCGCGGCGCTGCACGACGTGGCGCTGCTGAGCGCCATGTACGGCATGTTCGCCGGCGTCACGCACGCCTTCGCCCTGATCCGCCGCGAGGACGTGGACCCGGCGGAGTTCGCCGGGCTGCTGGCCGACTGGCTCACGGCGATGATCCCGATGGTGCACGGAGCCGCCGCCGGACTCGGCGTCGGCGGAGAGTCGGAGGAGGACGCCTCCAGCCTCGCGATGCAGGTGGCCGGCACGCCCACCTTCCTGGACACCGCCCGCCAGCAGGGCGTGAGCCCCGAGTTGCTCACCCCGTACTTCGAGCTGATGCGCCGCTGCCTGGCCGAGCGCACCGGCGAGGGGGCGCCGCGGAGCATGGTCGACCTCCTGCTCGGCTGATCTCGGACGGCCCCGCGGGCTGCCGGCGGCGGGCCGTCAGCGGCGGGCCGTGCCCTTCTCCGCGTCCAGGGCGTAGACGCAGCGGTCCTTGCTGCAGGCGTAGACGACGCCGTTCGCGACCACCGGGGAGCCGGTGATCTCGCCGTCCGTGGCCAGCTTCCAGCGGAGTTGGCCGCCGACCGCGTCGACCGCGTAGATGCAGTGGTCCGCGGAGCCGAAGTGGACGCGGCCGTCCGCGGCGACCGGGGCGCCGATGAGGTCGCCGCGGGTGGCGAAGCGCCACATCGGCGTGCCGGCGACGGCGTCGAGGGTGTAGAGGGCGGAGCCGCTGCCGACGTGGACGTGGCCGTCCGCGACGAGGACGGGCTCGATGGACTGGCGGGCCTCCGTGGCGATGCGCCAGCGCTCGCGGCCGTCGGCGGCGTCGAGGGCGTAGACCGTGCCGAGGTGGTCCGCGACGAAGACGCCGCCGCCCGTCAGGGCCGCGCCCGGGGCGTACGCGGGCGGGCTCAGGATCACCGCCGGGGCCTCGAACGTCCAGCGCAGCGTGCCGTACGCCGCGTCCAGCGCGAGCACCCGCTTGCCCGCCGACGCGAAGAGCGTGGGCCCGGCGGCTGTACCGGCGGTGGCATCGGCCGGGAGCAGCCGCACCGGGACGCCGCCGCAGGCGGCGGCGTCGCCGATCGGGTACGACCAGCGCTCGGCCCCGGACCTGGTGTCCAGGGCGCGCAGCCGGCCGTCGCCCCAGACGTACACCGTGCCGTCGTGGACCAGCGGCCCGGCCTCCTGCGTCTCGAACTCCGTCTGCGCCCCGTTCAGCTCCCACAGCGGCTCGCCGGTCGTCGCCTGCCGGGCCTGCATGCCGCCGCCGCGGGTGCCGGTGACGACGGTCCCGGCGGCGACCTGCAGCGAGTAGACCCAGCCGCCGGTGCTCTGGCGCCAGCGCTCGCGGCCGTCGGCGGCGTCGAGGGCGTACAGGCTGGGGCCGTCGGAGGCGTGGATGAGGCCCTCGGACAGCGCCATGGACCAGGCGACCTCGCGGGTCTTGAACTGCCGCCGGCCGCTGGCCACGTCCAGAGCGTGGACCTCGAAGGAGGTCACGTACAGCAGGTTCCCGGAGACGACGGGTTTGCCCCAGACGTCGTTCGACATCCGGAACCGCCACGGCCGCCACCGGCCCGGCTCCTGCGGCGCGGCCGGGGCCCCCGGCGCGGACGCGGGGGCCGTGGTGGGCGGGGCGGCGGCGGAGTGGCGGCCGCCGGCGGAGTGCGGCGCGTGCGCCTGCTGCCCGGCGGGCGCCGCGGCACCGCGGGGGCGGGCCCAGCCGAGGTCGAGGCCGCCGTCGGCGACGACGCGGGCGCGCGCGGCGCGGGCGTCCACGACGCGGGGGCCCGGGCCGATGGGCACGGCGGCGCCGGCGAGCTGGACCTCGGCGGCGGGGGAGCCGCCGGGGGCGTGCGGCGCACCGGAGGCCGCCGGCACCGACTGCGCGGGGGCGCGCTCCGGCGCCGCGGGGGGTGCCGCCGGGGCACCGGCGGGCGCGGCGTGGGCGGGCCCCGAACCGCCGTGGCCGGGGCCGTGCGGGGAGCCGGGCCCGGGCGGTCCGGCGTGCCGGCCGGGGGCGGAGTGCGGTGCGGACTGCGGCGCGGACGGTGCCGCGTGGGGCGCGGACTGCTGCGCCGGCTGCGGCACGGAGTGCGGAGCCGACCGCGGTACGGACTGCGGCGGCGACTGCGGTACGGGCCCCGCCCCCGGCCCGGCACCCGGCTCCGCGGACGGCGCCACCGCCGGCGGCGGCCCCGGCGGGTGCGACGGGCGCGGCGGCATCGACCGGCGCGACGCGGAGGACCCCCGCGATCCCCCGTTCCGCCCCGCGGAGCGCGCGGCCCCGCCGGCCCCGCCCACCGTGGCGGCGGCCCCGCGGCGCGCCTCGATCATCCGGATCGCGGAACGCGGCAGCCACGCGGACGCCGTGCCGCTGTCGTCGCCCGCGGCGCCGAAGAGGTGCGGCGCCAGGTCGGACTGCAGCCCCTCCGGGGTGGGCCGGTGCTCGGCCGTCATCTGCATGCACGACTCGATGAGCGGGCGCAGCTCCCCCGGCAGCCCCTCCAGGTCCGGCCCCTCGCGCAGCAGCATGAAGACGGTCTCGACGGGGTTCGCGCCGTGGAACGGCGCGTGCCCGGTGGCGGCGTAGACGAGGGTGGAGCCGAGGGAGAAGACGTCGCTGGCGCCGGTCACGCTGCGCGAGTCGCGGGCCTGCTCGGGCGACATGTACGCGGGGGTGCCGACGGCGACGTTCGTCATGGTCAGCCGGGTGTTGGAGACACCGGACGCGATGCCGAAGTCGATCACACGCGGCCCGTCCTCCAGGACCAGCACGTTCGACGGCTTGAGGTCGCGGTGGACGAGCCCGGCGCCGTGGATGGACTGCAGCGCCTCCGCGACCCCGGCGGCCACCCACCGCACGGCCTGCGGCGGCAGCGGCCCGCAGTCGCCCACGATCTCCTCCAGCGAGGGCGCGGGCATGTACGCGGTGGCCAGCCACGGCACGGCGGCGCGGGGGTCGGCGTCGACGACGGGTGCGGTGTAGAAGCCGCTGACGGCCCGGGCGGCCTCCACCTCGCGGGTGAAGCGCACCCGGAAGAGCTGGTCCTCGGCCAGCTCGCTGCGGACCGTCTTGATCGCCACGCGGCGGCCGGAGGCCGACCGCGCGAGATAGACGAGCCCCATCCCGCCGGCGCCCAGCCTGCCGAGCACCTCGAAAGGACCGATCCGCCTCGGGTCGTGCGGCGCCAGCTGCTCGACCACGTAACCATCCACCTCCCCGTCGGGGGCTCCCGGAACCGGGCCCCCCTGCAGCCTCTCACCGCAGGCGTACGGCCGTCAGTCCCGAAAGTACGCCTGCCGATTCTCCACTCCGGAACGCGCCGGGGCTAACCCGGGGGGCGGCTCGGGGCACCGCCGGCCCCGGAACCGCCGGGTCCGGCGGAACGCCGCGGGCCGGGCCGCGCGCGGGGCGGGGGACGGCACGGCGTCAGGCCCCGTCAGTGCTGGTGGTGGGGGTGGGGGAGGGGGTCCGGGCCGCGTCGGAGTCGCCGTCCAGCACCGCGAACACCGCCCCCTGGTTGTCCGCCACCACCGCGAACGTGGCCCCCGGGATCTCCCGCCGGTCCGCCAGCACCCGGCCGCCCCCGCGGCGCACCGTCCTGATCGCGTCGCCGACGTCGGCGACGCGGAAGTAGACGAGGAAGTGCGGCGGCATCTCCGCCGGCAGCACGTCGCCGAGGACCGCCCGGCCGGCCACCTCGCGGCCCGACCCGGGCAGCGCCCACGCCGTGAAGTCGCCGGCGTCGAAGGGGGGGTCCTGCAGTTCGTAGCCGAAGACGGCCGGGTAGAAGGCGTCGGCCGCGCCGGGATTCCGTACGTACACCTCGGTCCAGCAGAAGGCCCCCGGCACGTCGGTCGCCCCGAAGCCGGGGCGGGTGCCGCCCTGCCAGGCGGCGAACACCGCGCCGTCCGGGTCCGCGGCCAGCACCGAGCGGCCGTACTCCCCGACGCCCGTCGGCCCGGTGAGCACCGTGCCGCCGGCCCGCCGGATCTTCTCGGCGGTGCCGGCGATGTCCGGGGTGGCCAGGTGCACGCCCCAGACCGTGGGCATCCGGCCGTCGCGCTTGGCGACGAGGGCGGCGGCGGGCGCGCCGTCGAGGAGCGCCCGGGAGTGCCGGGGGAAGCCAGCGGCGGCCGTCTCCGTACCGCCCGCGGTGAACGTCCAGCCGAACAGCTCGCCGTAGAAGCGCTCGCCGGCGCGCAGGTCGGGGAGCGTGGCGTCGGCCCAGCAGGGTGAGCCCTCGGCGAATTCGTCCATGGCCGTCGTCGTCCTTCCGCGGGACCGTGTGGGGGGGCTGGCGTGAGGGGGCGGGACGGGGAGCGTGCGACGGGGTCGTGCGACAAGTCGTGCACCAGGTCGTGCGACGGTCGCAGCGCCAAGATATCGCGAACGTATCGGCGGCGGACCTCGGCTGTTGTGAAAATAACCCGAACGTCGGGTCAATTCTGGTCGAGCACGGCAATGGGGGCAGATCCGCCGGTGCAGCCTCCCCCGTTAACCCCGTTTGCCTTCGCCAGATCGCGGTTCGATCACCCGTCGGTAAGCTGACGACATGACAGGTCAAGTTCGGACGGTCGACGGCCGTGTCGCCGGCCGGCGCGGCCAGGCGACCCGCACCAAGCTGCTGGAGTGCCTCGGCGAGATGCTCGACGCCTCGCCGTACCGGGACGTGAAGGTGATCGACGTCGCCCGCCGCGCGGGTACGTCGCCCGCGACGTTCTACCAGTACTTCCCGGACGTGGAGGGCGCCGTCCTGGAACTGGCGGAGCAGATGGCCCAGGAGGGCGCCGGCCTGACCGGGCTGGTCGCCGGCCGTTCGTGGACCGGCAAGTCCGGGATGCAGGCCGCGGAGGAACTGGTCGAGGGGTTCCTGGGGTTCTGGCGGCGGAACGAGGCGCTCCTGCGGGTCGTCGACCTCGGGGCCGCGGAGGGCGACAAGCGGTTCTACAAGATCCGCATGAAGATCCTGAACTCGGTCACCAAGTCGCTGACCGAGTCGGTCAGGGAGCTGCAGGCGAAGGGCAAGGTGGACGCGTCGGTGCACCCGGCGGCGGTGGCCGGCTCGCTGGTGGTGATGCTCGCGGGGGTGGCGGCGCACCAGAAGGCGTTCCAGACCTGGGGCGTGAAGCAGGCCGACCTGAAGCCGTCGCTGGCGCTGCTGGTGCACCTCGGGGTGACGGGGAGAAAGCCGCCGAAGCAGGGGTGAGGGCGGATCGTAGCCGGTGCTGAATCGTTAGTGCGGCGAGCCGGGCAAGCCGCCGGAAAGCGGTGGATGCCCCACTACGCTCACCGTCATGTCACATGACAGTGTCCATGCGGGGCGGGCAGGGCAGACGGGACGGGCCGGACAGGCCGGACAGGCGGGGCAGGCAGGACAGGCCGGACGGGCCGGACAGGCCGCGCCGGCAGGGCAGCCGTGGCCGGAGCCGCGGCCGGGCGGGCGGGACGAGCGTCCGGTGCTCGTCGTCGGCGCCGGCCCGGCGGGGCTCGCCACGGCGGCGGCGCTGGGCCGGGCCGGGATCCGGGCGCTGGTCCTGGACCGGGGCGCACGGGTCGGCGACTCCTGGCGCCGGCACTACGACCGGCTGCGGCTGCACACGCCGCGGGGGAGGTCGGAGCTGCCGGGGATGCCGATCCCGCGCCGGTACGGGCGGTGGGTGCCGCGGGACCGGATGGCGCACTACCTGGAGGAGTACGCGGAGCGCCACGAGCTGGAGATCGTGCACAACGTGGAGGTGGCGCGGATCGACCGCGCCGCCGACGCCGGCCCCGGCCCCGGCTCCGGCGTCGGCTCCGGCTCCGGCTCCGGCGGGAACGGCGGCGGGAACGGCGGCCCCGGCTGGAAGGTGGCCGCGACCGGCGGCCGCGTCCTCGACGCACACCGCGTGGTCGTCGCCGCGGGCTCCTGCCACACCCCGTACGTACCCGACTGGCCCGGCCGCGACGTGTACCGCGGCGAACTGCTGCACGCCGCGCACTACCGCAACCCCGCCCCGTACGAGGGCAAGGACGTCCTCGTCGTCGGCGCGGGCAACACGGGCGCGGAGATAGCCGTGGACCTGGCGGACGGCGGCGCGAAGCGGGTGCGGCTGGCGGTGCGGACGCTGCCGCACATCGTGCGCCGGCCGATGGCCGGCTGGGGCGCGGCCGCGGGCCGGCTCCTCGGCGGCGCGCTGCCGGCCCGGACCGTGGACCGGCTGGCGGCCCGGGTGAGCCGGCTGGCGGTCCCCGACCTCGGCGCGTACGGCCTGCCCCGCCCGGCGAGCGGGCTGTACACGCGGGCCCGGGAGGGGGCGGTGCCGATCGTGGACGACGGCGGCCTGGTCGCGGCGGTACGGGAGCGCCGGGTGATCCCGGTCCCGGCGGTGGCGGCGCTGGACGCCGGCGGCGTGACCCTGGCGGACGGCGAGCGGGTGGAGCCGGACGCCGTGATCGCGGCGACGGGCTGGCGGCGCGGGCTGGAGGACGTCGTCGGCCACCTGGACGTGCTCGACGACCTCGGCCGGCCGCGTACGCGGGGCTGGCGCTCGCCGGAGGGGGCGGCGGGGCTGCACTTCGTGGGGTACGCGGCGGCGGTCGGCGGGAGCCTGCGGGAGATCGGTGCGGAGGCGGGGATGGTGGCGCGGGAGGCGGCGCGGAGCGGGGGGTGAGGGCGCCGCGGAGCGGGGGGTGAGGGCGCCGCGGGGTGGCCTGGCGCTGCCCGTATCCGAAAACGAGGACGGTGCCCGTCCGACGACTTCCCCTGAAGGTCATCGGACGGGCACCGTGTGGGCCGCTCACCTGATCGGTGTTGAGATAGCGGCCGACCGCTCGGCCCGGCTCTTCCCCCTAGAAGCGGGGCCTGAAAAGAGAATGGCAGGCACCGATTAACGTTTGCTCAACGTGCACGTCAAGCCCTCGTCCATCGTGCCCGGAGGGGTCGGGGACCCCTCCCCGGAGGGCGCCGGCGCACGAGCGCACCGGGCAGATTGGCGAGTAATCGCCAGCATTGCGCGGGGACGTCCGGATTCCTTGACCGGCGTCCGGCCACCCGCATACGTTCACGGCCATACCACTGCACCACGGGGGGCTGGGAGGACTATCGGTCGTGGGCCAGGGGACGTCGAGCGCGCCGGACGCCGGCGCGGAAGGCCGGTTACGGGCTCCGGGGGAACCGGACGGGATACCGCTGCTGACCGATCGCGAGCGGCAGACACTCTTTCTCGTCGGTACGGGCGCGGGGAACCGCCTCATCGCGCGCCGGCTGGGGATCTCGGAACGGACGGTGCGGGCGCACCTCAGCAACGCCGTACGGAAGATCGGAGTCCGTTCGCGCTCGGAGGCGGCGGTTTTCGCCTTCGCCTATCTGGACCTGGTCGACATCCCGGAGGCGCATCCGGCGGAAGCAGCCCGGTCAGAAGTACTCCGGTCGTCAGAAGTCCCCCGGTCAGAAGTCCCCCGGTCATCGGCGAACTCCGGCCGCCGGTGACCGGGCCCCGGGGGGCGGCTGCGGAGTCGAGGCCGTCGGGCCACCCGGGGCTGACGATCGCGGTCTACCGGGTCTCGCGGTCCGGCCGGCGGGGCAGTGTGAGCCGTACGCGCTACCGGCCCGCGGAGACGGAACCTCCGCCGCCGCCCGAGCTGACGGCGCGCTGGCCGCCGTGCCGCTGCCCGCGCTGCCGCCCGGGGTGAAGTGCACGTACGCGCCCCCGTGCCCGCGTACCCCCGTACGACGCGCGCGTCGCGCAGCGGCGGCACAGACCATGCCCGCTCAGCGGCCCTCCGCCGCGTCGGGCAGGCACGCCCCCACCAGCCACCCCCACCGCACCGCCTGCGCCCCGCCCTGGAACCGGCTCTCCGCGCCGAGGTGGGCCAGCAGCTCCGCCACCCGCCTGCTGTAGGTGCGCGGCGACACGTGCAGGTTGCGGCACGCGACCGTATCCGGTGTGCCGCGCGACAGTTCGGCGAGAACGGGTATCAGGTGGGCCGGCGGGGGATCGGGTAACCGGCGTAGGCCGTCGAGGACGAGTGTTCGAGAAGTCAGATCGCTCATGGCATCCAGCGAAACCGACGCCCATGGACACCCTGTGGACGGTGCGCCGAGGGCCGTCAATCCCCTGTCAATCGGGCTCCGCCGCAGGTGGCGCGGATACGGCCGGGAATGGGCCGGTGGCGGTGGATGTGCCGGGTGCGGCAGACTGTGTGCGCGGGACTGGTTCAGGGGGTGGCGATGTCCGACGGTGCGCGCGGCGCCGGGTTACCCGGAGAGGGCCCGGAAGAGGGCGGCGGGCCGGTGCGGTTCGCCGTGCTGGGGCCCGTGCGGGTCCGGCGTGGCGGACAGCCCCTCGATACGGGATCACCGCAGCAGCGGGCCGTGCTCGCCGTGCTGCTGCTGCACGGCGGGCGGCACGTGGCCGTCGAAGAGCTGGTGGACGCCGTCTGGGGCGAGAACCCGCCGCGCGACGCCGTGGGGACGGTACGGACGTACGTCTCCCGCCTGCGCCGCGCCCTCGGCCCCGACGCGGACCTGCTGCGCGGCGAAGCCGGCGGCTACGCCGTACACCTGCGCGCCGGCGCGCAACTCGACGCGGAGACCGCCACCCGCCTCGCCGGCGAGGCCGACGCCGCGCTGGCGGCGGGGGAGCCGGAGCGGGCGCGCGAACTGCGCGGCGAGGCGCTGGCGCTGTGGGACGGCGAGCCGCTGGCGGGGCTGCCGGGCCCGTACGCCGAGCGGCAGCGCACGCGGCTGGCGGAGTGGCGGCTGTCGCTGCTGGAGGGGCGGCTGGAGCTGGACGTCGAGGTGGGGCGGCGCGCGGAGGCGATCTCGGAGCTGACGGCGCTGACGGCGGCGTACCCGCTGCGGGAACGGTTCCGCGAGCTGCTGATGCTGGCGCTGTACCGCAGCGGCAGGCAGGCGGAGGCGCTGGCGGTGTACACCGACACCCGCCGCCAGCTCACCGACGAACTCGGCGTCGAACCCGGACCGGAGCTGGCCGCCCTGCAGCAGCGCATCCTCCGCAGCAGCGACCAGCCCGCACCGGCGCCCCCGCCCGCCGCCACCGGCGTGGCGCCCGCGCAACTGCCCGCCACGCTGACGGACTTCACCGGCCGCGGTGCCGCGGTGGAGGAGCTGGGCAAGCAGCTGGTGCAGGCCCCGCACATGGTGATGGCGGTGTCGTCGGTGTCGGGCATCGGCGGCGTCGGCAAGACGACGCTGGCGGTCCACGTCGCGCACGCCGCGCGGGAGTCCTTCCCCGACGGCCAGTTGTACGTCGACCTGCAGGGCGCGGGCCCGTCGCCGGCGGAGCCCGCCGCCGTCCTGGGCTCGTTCCTGCGGTCGTTGGGCACCCCGGACGCGGAGATCCCCGAACCGCTGGAGGAACGGGCGGCCCTGTACCGCTCACTCCTCGCCGGCCGCCG
>AZWL01000019.1 GCA_000514715.1 Streptomyces sp. CNH099
TCCAACCGCGGCGCAAGCGAGTCCACCGCGGCATCCACATACGTCATGTCACAGCCGTACTCACCGTGCTTCTGCGGCGTGTTCACACACACGAAATGCACATCGCCGAANGCCGCNNNCTCNNCNNANNNNGTGGTGAAGCGCAGCCGGCCGGTCGAGCCCTCGATACCGGCGACGTGCNTGCGCAGCAGCTCCTCCAGACCCGGCTCGTACATCGGCACCCGGCCCGCCGACAGCAGCTCGACCTTCTCCTTGACCACGTCCAGGCCCAGCACCTCGAAGCCCAGCTCCGCCATCGCGGCGGCGTGCGTGGCACCGAGGTAGCCCGTACCGATCACGGTGATTCTCAACGACATCTGTGCAGGCCCTTCGGGTTATCGGCGGATACGGCGGAGTCCGCGCCGGGCGGCGCTCCGCAGCAGGTGGGTGGCGCCGCCCCGGCCCGGGCGGGAGCCGTCGGCGGGCGCCGGTGCGGTCGTGGGGGCGGCGGGCCGGGCGGAGTCCGGCCCGGCGGGGTTCTTCTTGGCCGCCTCGGCGGCCTTGGTGTCGAGCGAGGACTGCGCCAGCAGCGCGCCGATGACCGCCTGGGCCGCCGCGGCGGCCGGGACCGTCGCCTGCGCGGGGGCGGCGGGCGGCGTGCCGGGCCGCTTCGCCAGGGAGGCGAGGTCGCCGACGACGTTGACGCCGAGGCCGGTGATGGCGGCGGTCATCTCCTCGGCCAGCCCGGTGGCCTCGGCCACCGCCCACTCGGGGGTGGCGACGCGCGCCTCGTCGCGCGCGGGCTGGTACTTGTCGCGCATCCGGCGCAGCGCCCCGGCGCGCACGACCTTGCCGTGCCGCTCCACGGACCAGCCGCGGCGGTGCGACTCCACGTTGAGGAGCCGGACCAGCTCGGCCTCGCCGTGGGTCATCGACCGGTTGTCCTTCGCGTCGTAGACGAGGAACCCGGAGGGCAGCCCGGCCATCTCCTCGAAGACCCGCAGCTGCATCTGCTGGTCGTTCTCGTCCTGCACCAGGACGGTCAGGTTCTCCGGGCCGGCGGCCGCCGCCCAGCGGGCGATCAGCTCGTCGTGCCGGTGCCGGCGCCAGAAGCTGGGGGTCGGCTCGATGTACGGCTCCCGGTGGAACATCTCCTCCAGCCAGTCCTCGTACGTCGAGCGCAGCCCGTTGCGCACGTACTGCTGCCACTGCGACGGCAGGATCTTCAGCAGCGGCCGCAGCGTGACGACGACGTGCACCCGCTCCCCGCCGCCGAGTTCGGCGACGACCTCGCGGGCGGCGTCGTCGGCGGCGTTGGAGAAGTACTCGGTGCTGATGACCACCCGCCGGTCGCCGGCCTGCTCGCACTGCTCCACCAGCCGCCGCCAGCGCTCCATGCCCGGCCGGTCGCGCTGCAGGAACACGTCGAGGTGCTCGCGTACGGGCGTGCCCGCCGGCCCCGGGAACTCCACCCCGATCTTGGCGAGCGCCGCCGCGACGGGCTGCCGGTGCGTGCCCGCGTAGACGACGTCGTACGCGGGCAGCCGGTCGCGGGCGCTGTGGAACGCGCCCTGCAGGGCGGTGGTGCCGGTCTTGTGCGGGCCGATGTGGAGGATGCGGCCGCCGCGCGGCACCGTGGGCACCAGCGTCGGCGTCGGCTGCGTCGGCGGTGTCGTCATCGGGAGTCCTTCTCTCCTCGGACGTTCTTCGGCAGCTGGTCGTCCAGCCAGCCCGTGAGCGTCTGCATGTAGGTCTCGGTGATGTGCTCGCCGGCCCGGTAGACGATCACGTTGCCGATGACGGCCGGGCAGGTCCCGTCCGGGCACAGCTCGGGGGCGAGGTCGATGACCGGGACCCCGGCCCGCTTGGCCGCCTGGGGGGTGACCTGCTCGTACTCCAGCCCTTCGCGCAGCGGGAAGGCGCAGTCCTTCAGCCGGTCGGTGTTGGCCGACACGCACGAGGGTATGTCCTCCGGCGGGTACGGGATGTCGGCGAGCGCCATGACCCGGGCGCCGGAGTCCTTCAGCTCGCCCAGCGTGGCGGACATCCCGTCGCGCAGGGCCGCGGTGTTCTCCTCGCCGTCGAGCTTGTCGTCGCCGTTCATCGCCGCCTGGTCGTCGCGGTTGCCGACGAGCACCAGCCCGGGGTCGCCGGCCGTGATGTGCTCCACCGCGCTGGCGCGCCAGGCGTCGCACTCGGTGTACGCGCGCTCGTACTGCCGGTTGTAGATGGTCGTCTTGGCCGGGGTGCAGGCGGACTTGGTGAGCACGGCGACGTTCCAGCCGCGCTTCTCGGCGACGGAGAGCAGCGCCGGCGCGTACTGGGCCGCGTGCGAGTCGCCGAAGAGCACGACGTCGATCTGCACCCCCTGCGCCTTCCGGTCGCCGCCGGGCTTGTCGCCGACGACGGTCACGTCGGGCCGCAGGGCCCGGCTGCCGTCGCCGGTGCGGTCCGCGTCGTTGACGTAGACGCAGCCCCCGGCCTCGGTGTCCCGCTGTCCGGCGTGGCAGCCCGACTCGTACACCTCGCCCTCGTCGGCGTCGGCGTCCTCGGGCAGCGGGCTGAGCACGGCGGCGGACTCCTGGACCTTCATGGAGTCCTTGAGCGCGGCGGCCCCGACGGCCTGCGAGGGGTCGGCGAGCTTCATGGTCGGCACGGTGGCCCAGGTCAGCCAGCCCAGCAGCGCGCCGGCGGCGGTGCAGGCGAGGCCGAGGACGAGGCCCCGGCCCACCGGGGCGAGCGCGCGCGAGACCCGTACGGGATCCTCCACCAGCTTGTGGGTGAGCGCGGCGGGCACCCAGCTGGCCGCGACGACGACGGCCAGCTGGGCGGTGGTGATGTCGGGCCACTTGACGGTGGCGAAGGCGACGGCCGGCCAGTGCCACAGGTACCAGGAGTACGAGAGCCGCCCCACGTACCGCATCGGCGCGGTGCCCAGCAGCCGCGCGCCCGCGGTGTCCTGCCGGGCGGCGCCGGCCGCGATGACCGCGGCGGCGCCCAGCACGGGCAGCGCGGCGGCGGAGCCGGGGAAGGGGGTCTCGTCGGAGAACCGCAGGGCGGCCACCGCGATGGCGGTGAGCCCGCCGGCGGCGAGGACGGCCGCGACCCGGCCCGGCAGCCGCCGCCAGGCGTCCGCCGGCACCAGCGCCAGCAGCCCGCCGACGGCCAGCTCCCAGCCGCGGGTGAAGGTGGAGAAGTACGCGGCGCCGGCCTCCTCGCGGGTGAGGTAGACCGAGTACGCGAACGAGGCCACGGCGATGCCGCCGAGCGCCAGGGCCAGCCGCGGGCGCACCGACCTGCCGCCGCCGCGCTTGCACCACCAGCCGATGGCGATGATCAGCAGCGGCCAGACCAGGTAGAACTGCTCCTCGACCGCGAGGGACCAGAAGTGCTGCACGGGGCTGGCGTCGGCGCCCAGCGCGGAGTAGTCGACGGCGAGCGACGCCTGCTGCCAGTTGACGACGTACAGCGCCGCGGCGGCCAGGTCCTTCGCGACCGTCTTGCGCTCCACCGGCGACATCAGCAGCCAGGCGAGCAGCGCGACCGCCGCGAGCACGACGGCCGTCGACGGCAGCAGCCGGCGGGCGCGGCGGGCGTAGAACCCGGTGAGGGAGATCCGCCCGCTGCGCTCCAGCTCGCGCACCAGCAGCCCGGTGATCAGGAAGCCGGAGATGACGAAGAAGACGTCGACGCCGACGTAGCCGCCGGAGATCAGCGGCACGCCCGCGTGGTACAGCAGCACCACGCCCACGGCGACGGCCCGCAGGCCCTCGACGTCGGGGCGGAACCCCCGGCTGGGGCCTGCCGACCGCGTGTCCGGCCGGGACCGGCGCTCGGTCGGATCGGGCGCGTCGAGCGCCGGGGCCTGCTGGCCGTGCATCAACCCTCCGGGTAACGGTTCTGGTGGTGTCGGGTGGACCTGGACGTCACTGGCGCGCGGCCAGCCGGGACTTGGCGGAGCGCAGCGCTCGAGCGATGCTGCGGCCGGCCGGCGGGGCGGCGGCCGGGGCGGGCTCCGCCCGGCGCACGGGGACGGTCCAGGACAGGGCGCCGGCGCGGACGGTGACCTCCGGCGTGAGGGCGTCGCGGCGCTTGCGGGCCTCCCGCGGCAGCCGCAGCTTCGCCCGGTACGTGCGGGTGGCGCCGGAGGTCTTGGCCGGCTGGGCGACGGCGGAGGCGCCCGCGACGTCGAGCCGCACCGCGTCGGCGGGCAGCCCGGTGACGGTGGCGCGGACGTCGACGACGAGTTCGTCGCGGCGCTTCTCGGCCTGTGCCGCGGCCTCGAACCGCTTGTCCGCCTTGTGCTTGATCTCGCCCAGCTCCAGCGTGAGGTGGCCGGTGGAGCGGATCGCGTAGAGGGTGACGACCTGGCCGGAACCGGCGTGGGAGGCGGCGACGTGCATCGCCGGCTGCTTGAGCAGGCTCAGGCTCCGCTGGTCGCCGAACCGGGTGACGTTGGCGTCGCCGCAGGCCAGGGAGAGGTCCCAGAGCGCCTCGGCGAGCGGCTCGCCGCCGGCGGCGGTCGCCGGGTCGATGTCCAGCCGGAAGTTCTGGTAGCCCTCGTCGTCCTGCTGCGGCTCCAGCGACAGCGGAAGACGGTGCTGGACGATGCCGCCGCGCTGCTTGAGCAGCATTTCCGGCGGGGTGCTCCAGCCGTCCGGCGCGGGCGCCTTGACCTTGCCGGAGAGCTGGACGGTGCCGGTCTCGGCGTCGAGGCCGGCCTTGCCGACGCGGAACGGGACGGGCAGCTCGTCGGTGACGTCGTAGAACGTGTCCGGGATGTTCCTGGCGGGGTCGCGGAAGAACGGGTACTGGGCGTAGACCCGGCCGTCCTCCACCAGGTGCGTCACCTCCTGGTCGCCCAGCTTGCGGTGGTACTTCGACGCCGCGAGCAGGTCGTCGAGGTCGCCGCGGCGGACCAGCTCCATCAGCAGCCGCTCGATGACGGACAGCCTGGCCGCCGCGCCCTCGCTGTACCACCGGTCGAACAGCAGGCGCATGTCCTGGAAGGCCGACTGCTGGTCGCCGGCGTTCTTCTCGCGGCGCAGCTGGCGGATGGTGTGCGGCAGGTCGATGTTGTAGTGCCGGGCCAGCAGGTGGTCGCGCCGCGGGCCGTCCGGCACGTGCTCGCCGACCAGCTCGAACATGGCCTCCAGGAAGCGGATCCGCGGGGCGGTGCCCTTGGTGACGGAGGTGTTGTTGCCGCCGTCGTCGCGCTTGACCCAGTACACGCAGTCGTAGTCGGCGATCACGCTGATGCCGGCGGCGTGCAGGTAGGCGGCGCTGGTGAACGGCTGGTCCTGGCCGACCTTCAGCTCGGGCCGGAAGCGCAGCTTGTGCCGCTCGACCAGCTCGCGCCGGAAGAGCTTCATCGGGTTCAGCGTCCAGTAGACGCGGGAGCTGAACACGTCGGTGCGGGCCAGGTTCTGGTGGTACATGGACGTCGGCGCACCGCGGCCGTTGACGCCGACCATCTTGCCGACGACGACGTCGGTGCCGTTGGTGTCGGCGGTCTCGACCATCCGTGCGAGCGTCTCGCGGCCGATGAAGTCGTCGGCGTCGAGGAAGAACACGTAGCGGCCGGTGGCCCGCTCAAGACCGACGTTGCGGGGGCCGGCCGGGCCGCCGGAGTTCTCCTGGTGGATGACGGTCAGCCCGGGGTTCTCCGCGGCGAGCCGGTCGAGTTCGGCGCCGGTGCCGTCGGTGGACCCGTCGTTGATGACGAGGATCTCCAGCCGGTCGACGCCGATCGTCTGCTCCAGCACCGAGGTGACGCTGCGGGTGATGTACGGCATCGAGTTGTACGCACCCGTGATCACCGTGACGTCGGGTATGGGACCGGCCGCGGGCGCGGCCTCGGGGGATGTCATCGTGCCTATCTCCTTCAGACGGCGCGCTCTAGGTTGCGGCGCTCGGACTTCTCCGCCAGCGCGCGCACGGCCTCGCCGAAGCGGACGACGGACGCGGGCTCGTCGGGGCCCAGCAGGTACTCCTTCAGCTCCTCGCGCGCGGCCCGCAGCGGGTCGGCCGCGGGGTCGGGGACGGCGGCGAGCAGTTCGTCGATCCTGGCGGCGTCGGGCGCGAGGATGACCGCGGCCCGCACCGCGGTGTTCTGGCGCTTGAACTCCTGCTCCCCCAGGCCCGCCGAGTCGGTCACCGCGTAGGGCTTGCCGCTGGCGATGAAGTCCGAGACGACGCTCGATATGTCGGAGACCATGCCGTGCGAGACGTTGAAGCAGTCGTACAGCCGCGGTAGGTCGCCGGTGACGACGCGGTGCTCCCACCAGCCGAAGGAGCGCCAGTAGGCGTCGTTCCACTGCTCCTTCAGCCGGGCCGCCTCCGCCTCCCGGGCCGGGTCGACCACGGCGTCGCGGGAGGTCTGCGCCTCGTCGGCGGACTCGTCGGCGGCCCGGTCGAGCCGCTCCAGCTGCGCCTCGATACGCACCAGCTCGGCCCGCGCGGCCTCCAGCCCGGCCTGCTCGGCCGCGGCGGCGCGGACCCAGCGGGGCTCGGCGGCGCGGCGCGCGCCGGCCTGCTCGACCATGGCGACGATGCGCTCGTGGGCGGCCTTGGCGCGCGGGCTGACCATGCCGGTGAAGGGGTGCGGCTTGTAGAGCACCCGCACCGGCTCCTCGGCCGTCAGCAGCCGGCGGACGATGTTCTCGCCGGCCAGCATCAGCGAGGTGTTGCCCGGGTCGTCGGTCCAGCCCTCCCACGTCGGCGCGTAGAGGATGGTGGGGATGCGGTCCGCGGCGGGCGCCTCGGCGGGGCGGATCGACGCCAGCTGGGGGCGGCCGACCTCCACGATGGCGTCGTCGCGGACGCCGACGTCGGCCAGCGCGTAGCGATCGCGGCCGGCCCGGCCGGCGGTCCACACCTCGTCGTAGACCTTGGCGTACGGGTTGATGCTGGCGACCTTGTCGCTGTCGCCGTGGCCGATGAAGACGTGCTTCATCGTGGGCACCCGCAGCAGGTGGATGTTCTTGCCGACGTTGGCGGGGTAGAGCGCGACCCGCACCGACGACAGGTCCATGTTCATCAGGTGCACCGCGGACGGCACGCACGCCACCGGCACGGTGGTGGCGGCCAGGCCCGGCAGCGTGTGCTGCTCGCGGACGATGAGCAGCGGGCGCTCGTCCAGCGCTGTCAGGTCCTGCAGTGTCTCCAGCCACATGTTGATCTGGTACGTGGACTCCTTGGTGCCGGAGAAGTAGAGCACCACGGTGGGCCGGTAGGCGCGCAGCCACTCGTCGAACCACTCCAGCACCGCGTCCCGCTTCGGCGGCAGCGCGCCGGGCCGCATGTAGTACCCCACCGCGGCGATGTACAGCAGCGTCAGGCCCAGCGTCAGGCCCATGCCGGCGTAGCCGTACGCGCCCGTCCCGGTCTCGGCGGCGACGAGGATGCCGGTGACCGCGAACAGGTCGAGGTGCTGGACCTTCTCGGCGCCGCGGTGGGTGAGCAGCCGGGGCGCGGCGTCGGAGATGCCGAGCGGCGCCAGGTCGATGTTGCGGGTGATGACGGGCAGCTTGCGGCGGTTGCGCAGCAGCGTGAGCAGACCGCTGTGCGGCGCCTGCAGGGTGGCGACGAGCGCGAAGCAGGCGATGGCCTCGTAGCCGACGGTGTCGCCGGCGACGCCCATCCGGGCCAGCAGCAGCACGAGCAGCAGCTGCCGCAGCATGAAGCGCAGGGTCAGGCCGGCGCGGGCGCGGGAGAGCTGGTTGAGCAGGTAGGCGCCGCGGTGGTGCAGGAAGTGGTCGGAGACGTAGCTCACCGCGGCCGCGCCGGCGAACACGCCGAGGCTCGGGATCAGCGCGGCCAGCAGCATCAGCGGGTACGAGACCAGCATCACGGCGGCGGCGCCGAGTTCCCCGGCGTTGCCGCCCCGGACCAGGCGAAGGAATATCCCCGTCACCGCACACCCGCCTCGGTGCCGTCCTCGCTGCGGTCGAGCACCGCGGCCAGCGCGCGGTCGACGCTGGAGCCGCGGGTCGGATCCTGCTGGCGTACGTCGATGACATGGCCTGTCATCTCGGAGAGCAGCACGTCGAGGGAGGTGCGGGCGACGGCCTCGGAGGCCAGCAGCGAGCCGGCGGGCTCCGCGCCGAACGCCTTGGTGCGCATCGGGGTGGCGGTGCGCTCGGGGTTGATGCAGTTGACGCGGACGCCGTCGCCGGCCCACTCGTCGGCGAGCGCCTGGGTGAGGTTGACCACGGCGGCCTTGGTGGAGGAGTAGAGGCTGTACTCGGCCCGGCCGCGGGTGTAGCTGCTGGAGGTGTAGAGGAGCAGCTGGCCGCGGGTCTCGGCGAGGTACTTGTGGGCGGTGCGGGCTATCTGGACCGGGGCGAGGTAGTTGACCCGCAGGGCCTCTTCGAGGGCGGCCTCGTCGGTGTCGGCGAGCCGGCCGATGCGCAGCACGCCGGCGGTGTTGACGACGTAGTCGATGCGGCCGGTCTCGTCGTAGGCGCGGCGCAGTGCCTCCTCGATGTCGCCGGGGTTCTCCACGTGGGTGCCGGTGGTGGAGCGGCCGAGGGGGTAGACGTGCGCGCCGTAGCCGCGGGCCAGCTCGCAGAGGTCGCCGCCGATGCCGTACGAGCCGCCGAAGACGACGAGCGTGCGGCCGTCGAGGAGGCTGCGGTGGGCCTCCTCGTCGCCGTGCTCGGGGGCGGAGCTGGAGGCGAGCTGGAAGAGCTTGTCGGCGATGAAGACGTCGACGGGGTGGGTGACCTTCATGTTGTACTCGTCGCCCGCGACCACGTGGATCGGCACGTCGGGCAGGTACTTCAGCACCACGGAGCAGTCGTCGGTCGCCTGGAAGTTCGGGTCGCCCGCGGCCACCTCGTACGCCCGCCGGATGGTGGAGAGCTTGAACGCCTGCGGCGTCTGGCCGCGGCGCAGCCGGGAGCGGTCCGGGACGTCGGTGATGAACTCGCCGTCCTCGCCGTGCCGCCGGGTGACGATGATCGTGTCGGCGGAGGGGATGGCGACGTCCACGGCCTGGTAGCGCTCCAGGGCGGTGACGCAGTCGGCTATCACCCGGGACGACAGCAGGGGGCGTACGGCGTCGTGGAAGAGGACGTTCGCGTCCTCGCCCGGGGCGAGGTCCGCGCCGATCTCGGCGATGGCGCGCTCGGTGGTCTCGTTGCGGGTGCCGCCGCCCTCCAGCACCCGGCGCACCTTGGTCAGGCCGGCCTTGGCGACGATCCGCTCGACGTCCTCGACGTAGCCGGGCGCCATGAGGACCAGGATCTCGTCGACGCCGTCGGCCTGCTCGAAGACCGCGAGTGTGTGCTCGATCACCGTCTTCCCGGCGATCTTCAGCAGTTGCTTGGGTATGGACAGCCCCACGCGTTGCCCGGTGCCACCCGCCAGTACCACGGCGGTGGTGCGGGTGGCCTGGGCGGACGTGCTCGCTGTCGGCTCCGTGGGGGCGCCTGTCGACACTGCTGCTCCTGGTGATGATCGTGAGCGGTCATCGAATTCGGGGTGAATTCGGCTCGACAGCAAGACATATTAGAGGTGCGCGAAGTTGTATCCGGTTGCGGGCCGAGGACGGGATCGTCACCGGGCCGTGATCAGGACGCGGGGCGGGCCACCCGGCCGCTCCGGCCCAGCCAGGCGCGCAGGGCGTGCGCGGGGTTCGCGCTCTCCACCCGTACCGTCTGCAGCGGCAGCTCCGGCGTGCTGCTGCCGGCGATCCGCAGGGCGAGGTGCCAGGTGCCGGGCTGGGGCACCCGGATGCGGGCCGTGAAGGCGCCCCCGGCCCCCTGTCCGGCCCGTACACCCGTGCCGCCCGTGCTGCCCGTGCCGTCGGCCGGCTCGGGGGCGGGGAGGGCGGCCGTGACCGTACGGCCGTCGCTCGCGCGGGTCGCCGTCAGCTCCAGCGCCACGGCGGGCAGCCGCGTACGGCGGCGGCCGCGCACCGATAACACCCGGGTGTCCCGGCGGTCCTGCGCGACGGTGACGGACCTGGGCCGGACGAAGGAGCGGGCGCCGACCTGGTGTGTGACATCGAACACGTCGTCGGGCAGGCCGAGGCGGGAGTCGCGGAAGTACGGGTAGTGGGCGAAGACCCGGCCGTTCTCGACGGTGACGTCGGCGGGCGCCAGCCAGCGCACCGGCTTGCGGCCTTTCCGGGCGTCGAGCGCGAGCCGGCGCTCGCGGACGTACCGGACGACGGCCACCGTCTCCTCGTACAGCCCGCGCCGCACCAGCTCACCCTGCAGCCGCACGATCGCCGGGACCCGCGCCATCGCCGGCTCGCTGTACCAGCGGGCGACGGGCTCGTGCAGCGCGGCGAACATCCGGCGGGAGCGCTCCGGGTCGCGCTCGTGCTCGCGCCGCACGCCGCGCAGCGCGCGCTGCAGGTTGACCTGAAAGAGCCGGGTGAAGAGGTGGTCGCGCCGGGGCCCGGCGGGGGTGTGCTCGGCGACGAGGGTGAGCATCGCGGCGAACGTGCCGGCGCTGCCGCCGCCGGGGCGGGGGGCGTTGCGGACGGTGGTGGTCAGGTTGCCGCCGTCGTCGCGCAGAACGTAGTAGACGCAGTCGTAGGAGGCGAGCACGGAGATCTTCGCGGCGTGCAGATACGCCCGGGTGACGAAGATCTGGTCCTCGCCGGTGGTCAGGTCCTCGGGGAAGCGCAGCCCGTGGCGCTCGATCAGGTCGCGGCGGAACAGCTTCATGGGGTTGAGCACCCAGAAGACCCGGGAGCCTTACAGGTCGGCGTCCGGCTGGTCGCGCCGGAACATCGACGTCGGCGGCGTCCGCCCGCCTACCCCGACGAGCTTGCCGACGACGACGTCCGAGCCGTTCTCGTCGGCCATGGCGGCCATCCGCTCCAGCGCCTCGGGGCCGAGGTAGTCGTCGGCGTCGAGGAAGAACACGTACCGGCCGCGGGCCAGCCCGATGCCGGTGTTGCGCGGCGCGGCCGGGCCGCCGGAGTTCTCCTGGTGGACGACGCGGACGCGCTCCGGGTGGAGCCGCGCGAAGCGGTCCAGCTCCGCGCCCGTGCCGTCGGTGGAGCCGTCGTCGACGGCGACGACCTCGACGGCTTCCGGCGCGAGACTCTGCCCGAGCACGGAGTCGACGCACCTCGTCAGGTACGGCATGGCGTTGTACGCGGCGATGACCACGGTGACGTGCGGCTGTTCCACTGGCCCCCCAGACCGATCTCCTTTGGTGAACACGGAGACCGGCCCGGATGACCAATGGTTGTCCTGGAGTGACAGATTCGTGTCGGGCTTATCCGGCCTTTACGGGCGCGGCGGCGACGCCCGGGGATGCTGCGGGGACGTCCGCCGGCTCCCCGGGCGCCGCCGCCGCGGGTGCGTGGTCGTCGACGAGGGTCGCCTCGTCGAACGGCAGCCGGCCGGCGAGCACCTCCTCGACCCGGTCCTTGTCGATCTCCTTGGTCCAGGTGCCGACGAGGACGGTGGCCACCGCGTTGCCCGCGAAGTTGGTCAGCGCCCGGGCCTCGCTCATGAACCGGTCGATGCCGACGATCAGGCCGACGCCGTCGACCAGTTCCGGCCGGTGCGACTGCAGCCCGCCGGCCAGGGTGGCCAGCCCGACGCCGGTGACGCCCGCGGCGCCCTTGGAGGCGACGATCATGAAGACGAGCAGCGAGATCTGCTGGCCGAGGGTGAGCGGGTCGCCCATCGCCTCGGCGATGAACAGGGAGGCCATGGTGAGGTAGATGGAGGTGCCGTCGAGGTTGAAGGATTGACATGCTCCTCGGGTTGAAGCCCGGGGATTCTGGCCGTCCCTTGCCTGGTGCTGTGCCGCTACGCGGCACAGGCCGTGGGTGGGATTCCGTGGCTTCCTGCTTCTTCACGCCGTGCCCCGCCCCGGGAGGGACGGGGTCTTACCCGCGTTCCACAGGCTGCTGCCGCCAGTCCGGCGGCCCGGCGGCGGGCGGCGAGCTGCTGCTGCAGGTCGCGGACGACGGCCCGGGGGTGGACCCGGAGCGGGCGGAGGAGGTCTTCGAGCGCGGCTGGACGACCAAGCGCGCGGCCGGCGCCACCGGTGCGGGGGGCCGCGGCCTGGGCCTGGCGCTGGTCCGCCAGGCGGCCCGCCGGCACGGCGGCGAGGCGACGCTGGGCCGGGCGGCGGCGGGCGGCGCGGAGTTCACGGTAAGCCTCCCGCTGGGCCGAGCGGGGGCGCCGGATCCGGCACGAACCGACCCGGAGGCGGCGGCAGCCGGGGCCGCGGCGGACCCGGGCACGCCGGAGGCGGCTCCGGGCGGGTCGGCCCCGAGGGCCGTGCCGCCTCCGGCCGCTGAGGCGGTGCAGGGCGCGCCACCGGCCCACCGCACCCCGCATCCCCGCGGCCCCGGACGGCCCGGCGGGGGCTCCGTATGACCGCCCCCGGGCGCTCCGCGCCCATCCGCGTGCTCGTCGTCGAGGACGACCCCGTCGCCGCCGACGCCCACCGGCTCTACGTCGCGCGCGTGCCCGGCTTCGCCGTCGCCGGGACCGCGCGGACCCGCGCCGAAGCGGTCCGCCTGCTCGACCAGGTCCCCGTCGACCTGATCCTGCTCGACCTCTACCTCCCCGACGGCCACGGCCTCGCCCTGCTCCGCTCGCTGCGCACCGCCGGCCACGCCGCCGACGTCATCGCCGTCACCTCCGCCCGCGACCTGGCCGTCGTCCGCGAGGGGGTGTCCCTGAGCGTCGTGCAGTACGTGCTCAAGCCCTTCGCCTTCGCCACCCTGCGCGACCGCCTCCTCCGCTACGCCGAGTTCCACGCCGCGGCCGGCGAGGCCGGCGGCCAGGACGAGGTGGACCGCGCGCTCGCCGCGCTCCGCGCGCCCGCGTAGGCCGCGCTCCCCAAGGGGCTGTCCGGCCCCACCCTCACCCCCGTCACCGACGCCCTGCGCCGGGCGGGCGACGCCGGCCTGACCGCCACCGCCGCCGGCGAGGCCACCGGCACGGCGCGCATCACCGCCCGCCGCTATCTGGAGCACCTGGCGGAGACCGGCCACGCCGTCCGGGCGCCGCAGTACGGCCAGGTGGGCCGCCCCGAACTCCGCTACCGCTGGTCCGGCACCCGCCCCTGACCCCGGGCCGGGCGGCCGGGGCGCGCCGCGGGCCCGGCTGGAAACCGTCGGTACAACAACGTTGTCACCGATACGGGGCGGGCCCTGTCACAGCCATTGACCGGACATCCGGACAGCCGTACTTTCTCGGCAATCTCGCCAGAGCCGCAGGGAGGTCCCGCCGTGCACCGCCCCGTCACCCCCATGCTCGCGACCGCGCTCACCGCCGTACTCGCCGCCACCGCGCTCTCCGCCTGCTCGGACTCCGGCAGCGACCCGGACACCGTGAAGGTCCAGTTCAAGAAGTCCACCGACGCCAAGAACAAGATCTTCGACCGCGAGATGGACGCGGTGAAGAAGGAGTTCGAGGACAAGTTCCCCGGCAAGAAGGTCGAGCTGATCCCCGTCCAGGTGCCGGACGAGCAGTACTACACCAAGGTCCAGCAGATGCTGCGGTCCCCCAAGACCGCCCCCGACCTGGTCTACGAGGACACCTTCCTGATCAACTCCGACATCACCGCCGGCCTCCTCACCCCGCTCGACGACTACCTCAAGGACTGGAAGGACTGGGACCGGTACGTCGAGACGGCGAAGACCGCCGCGCAGGGCCAGGACGGCAAGACGTACGGCGTTCCGGACGGCACCGACACCCGCGGGCTCTGGTACAACAAGGAGCTGTTCGAGAAGGCCGGGCTGCCCGCCGAGTGGCAGCCGGAGACCTGGGCCGACGTGCTGGACGCCGCCCGCACCGTCAAGCGCGAACTGCCCGGCGTCATCCCGCTGAACGTCTACACCGGCAAGCCCGCCGGCGAGGCCGCCTCCATGCAGGGCTTCGAGATGCTGCTGTACGGCACGGGCGAGGACCCGCTGTACGACCCGAAGGCGGAGAAGTGGGTCGCCGGCAGCCAGGGCTTCACCGACGCCCTCGACTTCGTGCACACCGTCTACAACGAGGGCCTCGGCCCCGAGCCGCAGGAGGCCCTCGACCCGAACATCGGCACCAAGGTCGGCACCGAGTGGCTGCCCGAGGGCAGGCTCGCCATCGACCTGGACGGCTCCTGGATGTCGAACAACTGGCTGGAGACCGGCCCCCGGCCGTGGCCGGAGTGGACCGAGGTCCTCGGCCAGGCCGCGATGCCCACCCAGCACGGCCAGCCGCCCGGCCGGGTCAGCATGTCCGGCGGCTGGGCCTGGTCCATCCCCGCCAAGGCGAACAACCCCGACCTGGCCTTCGAGTTCATGAAGGTCGCCCAGTCGCGCGCGAACAACACCCGCCTGACCATCGCCAACGGCCAGATCGCCGTCCGCGAGGACGTCGCCGCCGACCCCGACTACCAGGCGTACGTCCCGGGCGTCGAGTTCTTCACCGGCCTGGTCGAGGACACCCACTACCGCCCGGCGCTCCCGGTCTACCCGCAGGTCTCCACCGCCATCCAGGAGGCCATGGAGCAGGTGACCACCGGCGACGCCTCCGCCGAGGAGGCCGCGGCGGGCTACGACGAACAGCTCGATTCGATCACCGACGGCGAGGTGGTCGAGAAGTAACCGCCGCGAGCACTCCCCGTTATCCCGAGAGGCCAGCCACCGTGACCAAGCACGTTCCCGCCCCCGCCGGGTCCGGGGACGCGGCCGCCGGCGCGGCGCACGTCCCCGGGCAGGCGGGCGGCGGCCGCCGCCCGCGCCCGGGACCGCGCACGCCGGCGCAGCCCCCGAACTCCGTGCCGCGCGCGCTCCTGCGGGCGCTGCCCGTGGGTCCCGCGGTCGTCCTGATGCTGCTGTTCCTGGCCGGTCCCATCGCGTACTGCGTGTGGATCGCCTTCACCGACCTGCAACTCTCCGGCCAGGCCGAGTCGTCGTTCGTCGGGTTGGAGAACTTCCGCACCGCCTTCGGCGACGAGGGCTTCATCAACGCCGTCTGGCTGACGCTGGTGTTCACGATCCTGTCGTCGATCGTCGGCCAGAACACCCTCGGGCTGGCGCTCGCGTCGCTGATGCAGCGGGCCTCGAAGGCGGTGCGTACCGTCACCGGCGCGATCGTCATCACCGCCTGGGTGGTGCCCGAGGTCGTCGCCGGCTTCCTGCTCTACGCCTTCTTCCGCCGCGAGGGCACGCTCAACTCCGTGCTCGACTGGCTCCATCTGCCGAGCCAGAACTGGCTGTACACGCTGCCGATCCTGGCGGTGTCGTTCGCCAACATCTGGCGCGGCACGGCGTTCTCCATGCTCGTCTACTCCGCCGCGCTCTCCGAGATCCCGAAGGAGATCACGGAGGCGGCCGAGGTGGACGGCGCGGGCGGCTGGCGCAAGCTGTGGCACGTCACGCTGCCGATGATCCGCCGCTCCATCGCCACCAACCTGATGCTCAACACCCTGCAGACCCTGTCGGTCTTCGGGCTGATCTGGGCGATGACCCGCGGCGGCCCGGGCGACCGCAGCCAGACGCTGCCGCTGTTCATGTACGAGCAGGCCTTCAAGAACAGCCTGCTCGGCTACGGCACGGCGGTCGCCCTGCTCCTGCTGCTGGTCGGCGCCCTGTTCTCGCTGGTGTACATGCGGATGCTGCGTACGGAGGTATGAGCGATGCCCACGTCCACGCTCACCCGCGACGACCCCCCGCCCCCGCGGTCACCGGCGCCGCGCCGGCGCGGCCGCTTCGCCCGTACGCCCGCCGGGCGCAAGCACAGCCGGCGGCTGGCCGCCGACCTGTGCCTGCTGCTGGCGGCGCTGGCGTTCGTGCTCCCGCTGGCCTGGCTGGTCTTCTCGTCCGTCGACGCGGACTCGGGCCTGACGGCCCGGCCGCCGACGGACGTCACCTGGGACAACTTCGACGCGGTGATGACCACCGACATCACCTTCCGCCCGCTGCTCAACAGCCTGATCCTGTGCGGCGGGGCGACGGCCGTCACGGTCGTCGCGGCGGCGCTCGCGGCGTACCCGCTGTCGCGCTACCGCTCGCGGCTGAACCGCCCGTTCATGCTGACGATCCTCTTCACCACCAGCCTGCCGATCACCGCCATCATGGTGCCGGTCTACGGGCTGTTCGTGCAGATCAACCTCATCGACTCGATGTCCGGCACGGCCCTCTTCCTGGCCAGCTCGCAGCTGCCGTTCGCGATCTGGCTGATGAAGAACTTCATGGACGGGGTGCCGAAGGTGCTGGAGGAGGCCGCCTGGACGGACGGCGCGTCGTCGATGCAGGCACTGGTGCGGGTCATCCTGCCGCTGATGGGCCCGGGGGTCGTGGTGGTGACGATCTTCTCGTTCATCATGATGTGGGGGAACTTCTTCGTGCCCTTCATGCTGCTGCTCAGCCCGGACCAGATGCCGGCCTCCGTGTCGATCTTCGAGCTGTTCGGCAACATGGGGTCGGTGGTCTACGGGGAGCTGGCGGCGTTCTCGATCCTCTACTCGGCGCCGGCCGTGCTGCTGTACGTGCTGATCGCCCGCCGGCTCGGCGGCGGCTTCGCGCTGGGCGGCGCGGTGAAGGGCTGACCGGGGCCTGGCCGCGCCCTCCACCGCAGCCCGCGGGGCCGCGCGCACGCGCCCGGCGGGGTCCGCCCCGCCGGGCGCGCGGGCGGGCGTCAGCCGCCGATGTTCACGTCGACGCAGGCGTAGAAGGCGTTGGCCGTGTCGGCGACGTTCCACACGGCGAGCACCTTCTGCTTGCCGGTGATGCCGCCGAAGTCGACGGTGTGGCTGAACTCGGCCGGCGGCCGTGCGCCGCCGTCGTCGAACTCCGCCACCTTCTGGCCGCCGACGAAGTACTGCCAGGTGCTGGTGCTGTGCCGGGCGGTGATCTTCCAGTTGAACGTCGTGGTGCTGCCGACGTTCGTGACGGCCCAGCCCTTGCCGTCGTCGTCCAGCTCGGCGAAGCCCTCGTTCCCGCCGCTGCAGCTGGTCAGGCCCTTCGGGCCCTCGACGCTCTGCGGCTCGTACGAGATGGCGCCGCACTCGACGGCGCCCGTCGCACACTGGTCCTGGCGGCTCGGCGGATTGGTGATCCAGCCGTGCGCGCCCGCCTGCTGGGCGGGGAGGGCCAGCAGGAGCAGCGGGGCGGCGCCCGCGCCGACGACGGCCGCCCGGAGGGCTTTGCGGCCCCTCCCGGCCCGCTTGGTGCTGCGGTGCATACAACTCTCCTTGCATGGGGGGTAATTGGTCTAGACTTTAGTCATTGGCCGTTCACCGTCAACCCCTGCAGCGCACATGCAACTCTCCGCGCCCGCGCCCCGCCTTCGGCGGAACGCACGGTTGATAACGGGTGCCCCACTACCTACGGTGACGGTGTGACGACAAAGGCGCCCGGCTCCGGCGCCGGTCCGCCGGAGCACCGACCACCTTTCGACCCCGCGGCGGCCCGTCGATTACGCCGCGCGTTAGGGCTCGGCCACGACCACGTCGCGTACGGCATGCGCGCCGCCTACGGCCTGGCCGTACCCGCCGCCGCGGTCGCCGACTGGGAGAAGGGCCACGCCCGCCCCACCCGCCACGAACTCGACGCCCTCGCCGGCGCTCTGTGGTGCACCCCGGCCGACCTCATGGGCTCCCCCACCTCACTCCGCGCCCACCGCCGGGCCCACGGCCTCCCCCTCGACGACGTCGCCCGGCACATCGGCATGGACCCCGCGACGTACCTCAGCGCCGAGCAGACCGGCCGCTGGCCCGGCACCGAGTCCCAGGCCACCCGGCTCGCCCACCTCCTGCGCCTCCCCCTCCCGGACCTCCTGGACCTCACCGGCCGCAGCGAACCCCTCGCCGGCCACCTCCGCGAGGCGGCCACCACCCGCTGGCAGCCCCAGCTCCGCCCCATAGCCCGCCTCACCCGCCTCCCCCGCCGCCCCCTGGAACGCGCCCTGAGCACCCTCCACGAGGAGTACCAGGCCCGCATCGCCGCCGCCGCGAACTGGGGCGACGATCCCGGCTCGGAGACCACCGCGGCGGCCGCGACGTACCTGCAGCAGGTGCTCCCCCGCTTCTGGGAACTGCTCCGCAACTGACGCCCGGGGGACGGCCTTCGCCACCCGTGCCGACCGTCGCTACGGTGTACGAAACGGAAGCGGCCGCGCGTACGCCGGGGGAAGGCCACGTCACCGGAGGTTCCGACGCACACCGAACTGGCCGACGCCGTCGGCGAGACCCTGCGCACCGCACGCCTCGACCTGCTCCCGCTGCGCGTCGAGCACGCCGACGAGATGGCCGGCGTGCTCGGCGACCCCGCGCTCTACGAGTTCACCGGCGGCGCTCCGCCCTCGCCGGGCGAGCTGCGCACGCGCTACGCGCGGCTGGCCGCCGGGGCGCCCGGGGGCGGGACGGTGTGGGGCAACTGGGTGCTGCGCGTACGGGCCGACGGCGTGCTCGGCGGGTACGTGCAGACGACCATCCGGGACGCGGTCGCCGAGGTCGCCTGGGTCGTGGGGACTCCGTGGCAGGGGCGGGGCCTCGCCGGCGAGGCCGCCCGGGGGCTGGTCGGGCGGCTCGCGCGGCTGCCGCTGCGGGCCGTCGTCGCGCACGTCCACCCCGGTCACCGCGCCTCCGCCGCCGTCGCGGCCGCCGCCGGGCTGGTGCGTACGGACCTCGTCCACGACGGCGAGGCCGTCTGGCGGCTCGACCTCCCCGGCACCGCCGGGCCCACCACCGCGTAGGCGGCGCCGCCGTACGGGCCGGCCCCGCGCCGTCAGGCCCGGCGGCCGATCTCGTCCAGCTCGGCGAACTCCTCGTCGGAGAGCCGGAGTCCCGCTCCGGCGGCGTTCTCGCGCAGGTGCGCCACCGACGACGTGCCGGGGATCAGCAGGATGTTCGGCGACCGCCGCAGCAGCCAGGCCAGGGCGACCGGCAGCGGCGCCGCGCCCCGCCGGGCGGCCACGGCGGACAGCGCGGCGGACTGCAGCGGGCTGAAGCCGCCGAGGGGGAAGAAGGGCACGTAGGCGATGCCCTGGGCGGCGAGGTCGTCGATCAGGTCGTCGTCCCGGCGGTGGGCGAGGTTGTACATGTTCTGCACGCACACGACCGGCGCGATCGTCTGCGCCTCGGCGACCTGCTCCGCCGTCGCGTTGCTCACGCCGAGGTGCCGGATCAGTCCCTGCTGCCGCAGTTCCGCGAGGGCCTCGAAGGGTTCGGCGAGCGAGCCGGGCCGGGTGCCCTCGGCGTCGCCGAGGCGCAGGTTGACCACGTCGAGCGCGTCGAGGCCGAGGTCGTCGAGGTTCTCGCGGACGGCGCGGCGCAGGTCCTCGGGGCGCCGGGCGGGCGGCCAGCCGCCCTGCTCGTCGCGGACCGCGCCGACCTTCGTGACGAGGTGCAGCGTCGCGGGGTAGGGGTGCAGCGCTTCGCGGATCAGCCGGTTGGTGACGCGCGGCCCGTACGCGCCCGCGGTGTCGATGTGCGTGATCCCGAGGTCGGCCGCCTCGCGCAGGACGGCGAGGGCGCCGTCGCGGTCGGCGGGCGGGCCCATGACGCCGGGGCCGGCGAGCTGCATGGCGCCGTAGCCGAAGCGGGTGACGGTCAGGTCGCCCAGCGGGTGGGTGCCGCCGGGGAGCGGGACGGAGGGGGTGCTCATGGTTCTGCCTTCGCTGTCGCTGTCGGGCGGGTGTGCCGGGCGGCTGCCCCGCCCGTGCCGTCGATGGTCGCCGGGGGGCGAGCGAGGCGGCCAATACCGACCCGGTCGGCTGTCATACCCGGCCGGTATCACCGACGTACGCTGGGGTCATGGACACCGTGGAGACCCGCGAGCTGCGGTACTTCGTCGCGGTCGCCGAGGAGCTGCACTTCGGCCGCGCCGCCGAACGCCTCGGCATGGCCCAGCCGCCGCTGTCCCGGGCGGTCCAGCAGCTCGAACGGCGCCTCGGCGTCCGGCTGCTGGAGCGCGACCGCCGCGGCGTCGCGCTGACCCGGGCCGGGGAGATGCTGCTGCACGAGGGCCGCGCCGCCCTCGACGCGGCCACCGCCGCCGTCCGCCGCACCCGCCGCGCCGGCGGCGCCGACGGGACCGGCAGCACCGGCGGCACCGGCGGCACCGGCGGCACCCGCAACCGCCTGGTGCTGGCGGTGAAGGCCGCCGCCGCCCACGAGCTGCTGCACAAACTCCTCGACGCCTACGCGGCCGAGCCCGGGGCCGCCGCGGTCGAGGTGCTGCCCAGCGGCACGTGCGAGCAGGGCGACATGCTCCGCGACGGCCGCGCCGACGTGGCGCTCATGCACACGCCGTTCAACTCCCTCGCCGGGTTCGACAGCGAGGAGCTGACCACCGAGGGGCAGATCGCCGTCCTGCCCGCCGCGCACCCCCTCGCCGCGCGTACGTCCCTGACCCTGGCCGACGTCGCCGACATCCCCGGCCTTCCGCTCGCCCGCTGGTCCCACGACACCCCCGGCCCGGGACCCGTGATCCACGACCAGACGGAGCTGGCCCAGCTGATCGCCCTCGACCGCACCGTGGCGGTCTTCCCCGAGTCCGCCCGCGCCTGGCTGTGGGCCAAGCACGCCGCCGTCCCCCTGGCCGACGCGCCCCCGGTCGTCACCCACATCGCCTGGCCCGCGCACAGCCGCTCGCTCGCCCTCGCGCTGCTCGTCCGCACCGCCACGCGGCTGTGAGGCGCCCGCGCGCTACTCCGCCGACTGCGCCCGCTGCCACGCCAGGTAGTCCGCCACCAGCTCCGGCGGGTTGGCCTCCGCCGTGAGCGGGACCTGCTCCTCCGGGTCGTCCATGTCGAACAGCACCACGGGCACCGGCCGCCCCAGCACCTCCGCGACCCGGCCCGTCCCGTGCAGATGCCGGGCCACCTCCACGCAGTCCTCGGCGAAGTCCGCGCACAGCACGCCGCACACCGTGGACCACCGGTCCGAGAACCGCTCCCCGTCCTCGAACCAGAGCCCCTTCGCCGTCGCCTCCGTCCGGTGCAGCACGGTGCCCACGGGGTCCTCCGGCACATGGCCGACGCGCTCGAAGCCCTCCAGGATCCAGTACGCGTACGACCACCGCACCTCGCCGCCGGGATCCGGCTCGCCGTGCGCCGCCGCGCACTCGCGGCGGACCTGCGCCTCGGTGTTGTAGCCGACGCGCACGTACGGGTAGCGGGCGTCCTGGTCGACGCGGTCGACCTGGAGGGCGACGACATAGATCTCGGGCCGCACCGCCACCGGGAAGGTGTCCAGGATCCGGTACGCCTCGTGCTTCAGGTGCTGCCGGAACGTCATCGCCGCCCGCCCGCCCCCGGGAGCGGCCCGGCCGGACCGGCGCGTGTCTGCATGGCGGGAGGCTCCCGGTCGGTCGGCGGGGCAACCGCCGCCGGTGCCCGGCCGGTTGCACCCCGGTGGCGGACTGCGCTCGGTACGTTACCGAACCGGGCGCCCGGCGGGACAGCCGTCACACCGCCGTCAGAACACGACCTCCGCCTCGTCCATCCTGTCCTCCGGCACCCGCTTCAGCTCCCGCGTCGCCTGTGCCAGCGGGGCCATCACGATGTCCGTGCCGCGCAGCGCCGTCATCTGCCCGAAGTCGCCGCGGTGCACCGCCTCCACCGCGTGCCACCCGTAGCGCGTGGCCAGCACGCGGTCGTACGCCGTGGGCGTGCCGCCGCGCTGGACGTGGCCGAGGATGACCGGCTTGGCCTCCTTGCCCAGGCGGCGCTCCAGCTCGACGGCCAGGCGGTTGCCGATGCCGGTGAAGCGCTCGTGGCCGTACTGGTCGATCTCGCCCTTCTGGTACTCCATCGTGCCCTCCGCCGGGTGCGCGCCCTCGGCGACGCAGATGACGGCGAACTTCTTCTGCCGGTCGAAGCGCTCCTCGACCATCTTGCAGAGGTTGCCGATGTCGAAGGGCCGCTCCGGCAGGCAGATGCCGTGGGCGCCGCCGGCCATGCCGGACTCCAGCGCGATCCAGCCGGCGTGCCGGCCCATGACCTCGACGACCATGACGCGCTGGTGGGACTCGGCGGTGGTCTTCAGCCGGTCCATCGCCTCGGTGGCCACGCCGACGGCGGTGTCGAAGCCGAAGGTGCGGTCGGTGGCGGAGATGTCGTTGTCGATGGTCTTGGGCACGCCGACGACCGGCAGTCCCGCGTCGGCGAGCATCGCCGAGGCGGTCAGGGTGCCCTCGCCGCCGATCGGGATGAGCGCGTCGAGGGCCAGCTCACGGCTCAGCTCCTCGGTGTCCTCGCAGGCTTCGCGGAGTCGGTCGCGCTCCAGCCGGGACGAGCCGAGGACGGTGCCGCCGCGGGCGAGGATGCCGCTCACGGCGTTGAGGTCCAGCTTGTGGTACCGCCCTTCGAGAAGGCCCTTGAAGCCGTCCTCGAATCCGATCACCTCGTCACCGTGACCGGCCACGGCCCGGTGGACCACCGACCTGATCACCGCGTTCAGGCCGGGGCAGTCTCCGCCTGCCGTGAGTACTCCGATGCGCATGTCTCTCCTGCTCGGTGCCGTCGCATGCATGCTCGAAGACGATTCTCCCATGCCCCGGAGGTCACCTGCCCGAACGGCCGGTTAACCCTGGGTCACACCGCGCGGTCAGCGAGCGGCCGGGGAGCGGCCGGGGCGCCGTCGGCGGGCGGTCGCCGCGCGCCCGCCCCCGGCCCGGCGGTATGGTCGGACGGGACCGCGACGGATGGAGTGCAGGAGTGGCCCGCAGCGTCTACGTCGCCGGCATCGGCCGCGGGGACGGCCGCCAGGTCGTCGAGCTGGGCATGATGGAGCTGCTCTCCCGCCAGGTCGACCGGGTCGGGATCTTCCGCCCGCTGGGCCACGCCGGTGCCGACGCCCCCGATCCCGTCTTCGACCTGCTCCGCGCCCGCTACCGGCTGAGCCAGCCGCGCGCCGGCGTGCTCGGCATGACGTACGAGAGGGCCTCCGTGCTGCAGGCGGAGGAGGGGACGGACGCGCTGGTGGCGCGGCTGGTGGGGCGGTTCCACGAGGTCGCCGCCGACTACGAGGCGGTGCTCGTCCTCGGCAGCGACTACGCCGACACCAGCATCCCCGCCGAGCTGGCCCTCAACGCCCGCCTCGCCAACGAGTGCGGCGCCGCCGTGCTGCCCGTCGTCGGCGGCGCCGGGCAGCCCGCGGACTCGGTGGCCGCCGAGGTCCGCAACGCCCACGACGCGTACGCCTCGCTCGGCTGCGACATCCTGGCGATGGTCGCCAACCGCGTCGCCCCGGCCGCCGCCGCGCAGGTCCGGCAGGCCGTCGCGGAGCCCGGCGGGCACCTGCCCGTGCCGGTGTACGTCATCCCCGAGGACGCCGGCCTCGCCGCGCCCACCGTCGCGCAGATACGGGACGCCCTCGGCGCCGGGCTGCTGGCCGGCGACGCCGGCGGGCTGGCCCGGGACGTACGCGACTTCGTCTTCGGCGGCGCGATGCTGCCCGCCTTCCTGCCGGCGCTGAGCGAGGGCTGCCTGGTCATCACGCCCGGCGACCGCGCGGACCTGGTCGTCGGCGCGCTGGCCGCGCACTCGGCGGGCTCCCCCGCCATCGCCGGGTTGCTGCTGACGCTGGACGAGCGGCCCGGCCCGGACATCATGGCGCTGGCCGAACGGCTGGCGCCGGGGACGCCGCTGCTGACGGTGGCCGAGGGGTCGTTCCCCACCGCCGCCGCGCTGGTGGGGCTGCGCGGCGAGCTGAACGCCGCCACGCCCCGCAAGGCGGACATCGCCCTCGGCCTCTTCGAGTCGCACGTGGACTCCGCGCAGCTCACCGGGCGGCTGACGGTGGCGGCGACCGGCCGGGTGACGCCGATGATGTTCGAGCACATGCTGATCGAGCGGGCGCAGAGCGACCGCAGGCACGTGGTGCTGCCGGAGGGCACGGAGGAGCGGGTGCTGCTGGCGGCGGAGGTGCTGGTACGGCGCGGGGTGTGCGATCTCACCCTCCTCGGCGAGGAGCAGACGATCCGCAAGCGCGCGGCGGAGCTCGGGCTGAGCCTGCCGCTGCTGGGCGCGGACGCGCCGGCGGTGCAGGCCGCGAACGCGCCGGCGGCGCAGGGCCCGGCCGCGCCGCCGTCGGCGCGGATCACCGACCCGCGCGTCTCGCCGCTGCGCGAGAGCTTCGCCGAGCTGTACGCGCAGTACCGCGCGCACCGCGGGGTCAGCGTGGACATGGCGTACGACGTCGTCGGGAACGTCAACTACTTCGGCACCCTGATGGTCCAGCAGGGCCTGGCCGACGCCATGGTCTCCGGCGCCGCGCACTCCACGGCGGCCACCGTGCGCCCGGCGTTCGAGGTGATCAGGACCGCGCCCGGCGCCTCGATCGTGTCGTCCGTCTTCTTCATGTGCCTGGCGGACCGGGTCCTGGTGTACGGGGACTGCGCGGTCAACCCCGACCCGGACGCCGAGCAGCTCGCGGACATCGCCATCCAGTCGGCGACGACGGCGGCGCAGTTCGGCGTGGAGCCGCGGGTGGCGATGCTGTCGTACTCCACCGGCACCTCGGGGTCCGGCTCGGGCGTCGACAAGGTGCGGCGGGCGACCGAGCTGGTCCGGGACCGGCGGCCGGACCTCGAAGTGGCCGGCCCGATCCAGTACGACGCGGCGGTGGACGCCACCGTCGCCGCCGCCAAGATGCCCGGCTCGCGGGTCGCCGGGCAGGCCACGGTGCTGGTCTTCCCCGACCTCAACACCGGCAACAACACGTACAAGGCGGTGCAGCGCACCGCCGGCGCGATCGCCGTGGGGCCGGTGCTGCAGGGGCTGAACAAGCCGGTGAACGACCTGTCCCGGGGCGCGCTCGTGCAGGACATCATCAACACGGTGGCGATCACCGCCGTACAGGCGCAGGGCGGTGCCGCACCGGCGCCGGGCGGGCGCTCATGACCGCCGCGACCCGGGTCCTGGTACTCAACTCCGGCTCCTCCTCGCTGAAGTACCAGCTCATCGACATGGCCGGGCCGGTCCCCGGGGCGCGCCGCCCCGCCCGCGGGGTCGTCGAGCGGATCGGCGAACCGGGGAGCGGGGTGGCGGACCACGCGGCGGCGCTGCGCACCGTGGGCGAGGAGCTGGCCGCCGCCGGGCACGGGCTGGACTCCCCCGGCCTGCTGGCCGTCGGCCACCGCGCCGTCCACGGCGGCACCCGCTTCACCGGCCCGACGCTCGTCGACGACGGCGTGCTCGCGGAGATGGAGAAGCTCGTCCCGCTCGCCCCGCTGCACAACCCGGCGAACATCGCCGGCATCCGCGTCGCCCGCGAACTGCGCCCCGACCTGCCGCAGGTCGCCGTCTTCGACACCGCCTTCCACGCCACCCTCCCCGAGCACGCCTGGCGCTACGCCCTCGACCCGGCCGTCGCCGACGCCCACGCGATCCGCCGCTACGGCTTCCACGGCACCTCCCACGCCTACGTCTCCCGCGCCGCGGCGGAGCTGCTCGGCCGCGATCCGGCGGGCCCCGGGGGGTTCAACGTCATCGTGCTGCACCTCGGCAACGGCGCCAGCGCCTCCGCGGTCGCCGGCGGCCGGTGCGTGGAGACGTCGATGGGGATGACCCCGTTGGAAGGGCTGGTGATGGGTACCCGCAGCGGGGACCTCGACCCGGCGGTGGTCTTCCATCTCGCCCGGGAGGCGGGCATGGCCACCGACGCGATCGACACCCTGCTCAACAAGCGAAGCGGGCTCGTCGGCCTCTGCGGCGACAACGACATGCGGGAGATCGGCCGCCGGATCGCCGAGGGCGACGAGCGGGCGCGGCTGGCCTTCGACGTGTACGTCCACCGCATCCGCAAGTACGTCGGCGCGTACACCGCCGTGCTGGGCCGGGTGGACGCCCTCGCGTTCACCGCCGGCGTCGGGGAGAACTCCGCCGCGGTGCGGGCGGCGGCGCTGCGCGGCCTCGAAGGGCTCGGCGTGGAGCTGGACCCGGTGCGCAACGCGCTGCGCGGCTCGGGGCCGCGGGTGGTGTCCGCGCCCGGCTCGGCCGTCGCGGTGGCCGTGGTGCCCACCGACGAGGAGCTGGAGATCGCCACCCAGACGCGGGACCTGGTCGGCGAGCGCGGCTTGTCGCTTCCTCCACCGCAATAATTCCGGTTGCGAACAAACCGATAGGATGCCGTCATGCGCCGAGCGAAAATCGTCTGCACCCTGGGCCCCGCCGTCGACTCCTTCGAGCAGCTCAAAGCGCTGATCGAGGCCGGCATGTCCGTGGCCCGCTTCAACATGAGCCACGGCTCCCAGGCCGAGCACCAGGAGCGTTACGACCGGCTCCGCAAGGCCGCCGAGGAGACCGGGCGGCCCATCGGGGTGCTGGCCGACCTGCAGGGGCCCAAGATCCGGCTGGAGACCTTCGCCGAGGGCCCCGTGGAGCTGACGCGCGGCGACGAGTTCACCATCACCACCGAGGTCGTGCCCGGCGACCGGTCGATCTGCGGCACCACGTACAAGGGCCTGCCCGGGGACGTCTCCCCCGGCGAGCGCATCCTCGTCAACGACGGCGCGGTGGCGCTTGAGGTGCTGGAGGTGCGCGGCCCCGAGGTGCGCACGATGGTGATCGAGGGCGGCGTCGTCTCCGACCACAAGGGCATCAACCTGCCGGGTGTGGCGGTGAACGTGCCGGCGCTGTCCGAGAAGGACGTGGACGACCTGCGCTTCGCGCTGCGCATGGGCTGCGACATGGTCGCGCTCTCCTTCGTACGCGACGCGGGCGACGTTGCCGACGTGCACCGGATCATGGACGAGGCCGGCCGGCGGGTGCCGGTGATCGCCAAGGTCGAGAAGCCGCAGGCGATCGACCACATGGAGGAGATCGTCCTCGCCTTCGACGGCGTGATGGTGGCCCGCGGCGACCTGGCGGTCGAGTATCCGCTGGAGAAGGTGCCGATGGTGCAGAAGCGGCTGGTCGAGATGTGCCGCCGCAACGCCAAGCCGGTCATCGTCGCGACCCAGATGATGGAGTCGATGATCAGCTCGTCGCGGCCGACGCGCGCCGAGGCGTCCGACGTCGCGAACGCGATCCTCGACGGCACCGACGCGGTGATGCTGTCGGCGGAGTCGTCGGTCGGCAAGTACCCGATCGAGACGGTCAAGACGATGTCGCGGATCGTCACCGCCGCCGAGGACGAGCTGCTGTCGCGCGGGCTGCAGCCGCTGGTGCCGGGCAAGAAGCCGCGTACGCAGGGCGGGTCCGTGGCCCGCGCCGCGTGCGAGATCGCGGACTTCCTGGACGCCCGGGCGCTGGCGGCGTTCACGCAGTCCGGCGACACCGCGCGGCGGCTGTCGCGGTACCGCGCGTGCCAGCCGATCCTGGCCTTCACCACGGACCCGAGCACGCGCAACCAGCTCTGTCTGAGCTGGGGCGTGGAGCCGGTGCTCGTGCCGCACGTGGACAACACCGACGGGATGGTCGACCTGGTGGACGCGGAGCTGCTGAAGCTGAACCGCTTCCACGAGGGCGACACGATGGTCATGACCGCCGGGTCGCCGCCCGGGGTGCCGGGCACCACGAACATGGTGCGCGTGCACCACCTGGGCGGCGAGCGCTGAGCGGCGCGGCCGGCGCCGCCGCGGGCGGTGCCCCGTCCGGCGCTACTCGATGGTGTTCTCCAGGCCCGGCACGGTGAGGGTGCCGCCGAACTGACCGGCCTGGATCACCTGGACGTCGGTGAAGAACGCGAACGGCAGGTCCAGCGGCGGCGGGGTTTTCGGGCTGAACGTCATCGGGATCAGCCCGAACAGGTTGCCCTTCAGCTCCTCGGTGTACATGGTCACCGTGCCGTCGCGGATCGTCGAGGTGCTGCCCTTGTCGGCCCGTACGTGCGAGGTGTGCTTCCCGGGTCCGACGACGGTCTGGTGCAGGTCGCGGATGTCCACCCCGTCGGCCGCGGTGTACTTCAGCACCTTCTTGACCGCGCCGCTGTAGGTCTGCACCTCGACGATGCCGTGGTACTTCAGGCCCTTGAGCGTGAGCTTGGTGCTCTCCAGCCGCCAGGGTGCGTCGGGCAGCAGCGGCAGCCCGGCCTCCAGCTCGGCGTTGGCGAGGGCCTCGGGGTCGGCGGTCGGGCAGGGGAAGGGCTCCCTGCCGTCGGCGTCCGCGGCGGCGTCGTCCCCGGCGGCACCGGTGTCCGGCGTCTCGTCGGCGGGGTTCTCGGCCGTGTCCTCGACCTTGTCGTCCAGCTCCGCCACGGTGGCGCCGGCCTTGTCGGCGGCGTCGCGGATGGCCTTCTCGGTCTCGCTCTGCTCCTCGTCCGCCGCGGCGCCGGGGTCGCCGCCGCCGGAACCGCCGGAGCCGGAGTCACCCCCTGAGCCGGCCGAGCCGTCCGCGCCGTCCGACGGCTCGGGTTCGGGCTCGGGTTCGGACCCGGATTCCGGCTCGTCCGGGTTGAGCAGGTCGCCGATCTTGTCGCCGAGGCCCAGCGGGTCGTACCAGGGGCGGGACTCCGACGGCGACGGACTCGGCTCCGCCTGACCGGAATCCTCCGCACCACCGGCGTCGGCCCCGGCGCCCGCGCCGGACCCGGAGCCGTCCTCGTCGTCGCCGTCCGGCGGCTCCGCCGCCGGCCCGTCCGCCGCGGCCGACGGGCTCGGCGACGGCTCGCCGCCCGGCTCCGCCGGCTCCCCGGCGCCGGGCCCGCCTTCGCCCTCGGCGGCGTCCGCCGCGTCTCCGGCGTCACCGGCGTCCGCGGCGTCCGCGGGCTCCTCGCCCTTCGGCTCGTCCGACTGCTCCGCGCACGGCCCGGGACGCCAGCGGTCGGCCGGATCGTCCTCGGCGATCGCCGGCCGCGGGGTCAGGCCCAGGCCCAGGAAGACCGCCGTGGGCATAGCGGCCAGGGCTATCGCCTTGCCCGCCGGCACCCGGCCGAGCAGCGGCCTGCGCGGAGCCGCGTGCCGCGGGCCCCGGTGCACCGCCCCCGTCTGGTCATCCGGCCGCACGGTGCCTCCCGTCGTCGATGTCCTGGAGGACGTCCACGCCGGGCGCGTCGGCGGACCCGTCGCGGCCGCCGGTGCCCGCTCTCCTCCCCGGGCCCGTCTCCTCCGGCCCGTCGTCCGCGGCGGCGGAGCCGGCCGCGGGGTCGTCGCCTGCCGCGGTCTCTCGAGCGCGCCCGGCGTCCCCGGTGCCGCCGGCGTCCCCGGCGGCCTCGGCCAGGGGTTCGCCCGGCGCCCACGACACGGCCAGCGCGCCGCCGACCATCGAGAGCAGGAAGCCCACGAGCAGGCCGCCGAAGTTGGACACCGGTATCGACACCAGCGCCAGCACGATGGAGGCGACGCCCGCGAACACCCGGACGACGCTGTGGAACCACATGGTCAGCCCGAGGGTCACCAGCAGCACGCCGATGATCAGGCCGCCGGCCCCCGCCTGCGTGGCCATCTGCAGGCTGAGGTTGCCGAGCTTGATGTTGTAGTACGGCAGCGCGCCGATCGGCACGCCGCCCGCGATGGTCAGCAGGCCCGCCCAGAACGGACGGGAGCCGCGCCAGGCGCGGAATCGCAGCCGCCAGGTGTTGAGGCGGCGCAGCAGGTCCGGCAACTCGGCGCTCATGATGACAGCTCCCCGGTACGGCAGTGCGGCTTACGTCAGTTGGGGCGGCGGCGGGGAGCGGTGGTCGCCTCCCCGCCGGCGGAGTGCCTGGTCAGAAGCACTCTTTGACGCCCTTGTGCAGCTTCATGCTGAGCCCGCTCAGCTTGAACGTACCGGCGCTGGTGGCCCAGGCGGTCTGCTTCACGTCGGTGAGGACGGCCTTGTCGGCCTCCTGCGCGAACCCGTTCGGGTTCGCCTTGTCGCCCTTGCCGATGCCGGGGCCCTTGGTGCTGGACCCTGCGGCCACCCCGATGTTGATGTTCTTGAACGTCGCGTCGGCGTCGAGCTGCGCGATGTCGATGTAGAGGTTCTTGGCCTCCACCGGCTTGTCGTCGCCTGCGTTCAGCACCAGGCTGACCGAGCCGAGCAGCGGGATGTCGGGGGTGACGACCGACTGGCACATCCCCTCGATCTTCGCGCTCTTGAAGGCGGATATCGCGACGGGCCGGGTGGCCTCGTCGCCGTTGAGGTCGTGTCCGCTGTCGACGCCCCCGTACTGGACGAAGCCGGTGCCCTCCAGGCGGTCGGCCGTGACCTTGAACTCCTGGCCCGACACGCTGAACGACGCCGCGAGCGCACCCTGGCCGAGCGCCACGCCGATCGCGGCGGTCGCCGCCAGGCTCGGCACCATGACCACGGCGAACCGCTTCCACCTGGTCCCACCACGTGCCTGGGACTCCATGCCTTTCCTCCTTCTCGGACGTACGTCCTGGGCCCGGGGCCGGTCCTCGGAGCGAGGGGATCCGCATGCGCACGCGGGCGCGGCTGGTGCGGGTCCGGGGCTTCGGGCGGCGGACGCGCTACGTCGAAGGGGGGTGATCACCCCCGAGCGACTCGTTGTCCGGACAGGCTCCGCTCCGCGCACACGCTCCGCGGGAACGGGGAACCCCCCTGTCCGGATGGCGATCGTGGTCCATCGGAAGGGGGGCGCACAAGGGGTTCGTTACCAACGAGTAACGCACGGGTGACGCAGATCCGGCCACATTGGCCGGATCCTGCACCCTGGGTCGCCGCTCCTCGCGGACGTACTCCACGAGAAAGCACGACAAAGACGGTCATCGGACCGCGCACGGGTTACTGCAAGTAACGCACCTCGGTCACGGTCAATTTTTGGCAAAGCGGCGCGGGGCCGCCTCGCCGCGTCAAGGGCCCGCCCGGGCCCGCTCAGAACAGCACGCGGGCCAGCGCCTGCCGCCCCGCGACCACCCGCGGGTCGTCGCCGCCGACGACCTCGAACAGCTCCAGCAGCCGCACCCGCGCGGCCTGCCGGTCCGCACCCGCGGTCCGCGCCACCGTGTCGACCAGCCGGCCGAACGCGTCCTCGACGTGCCCGCCCACCAGGTCCAGGTCGGCGACCCGAATCTGCGCCTGCACGTCCGCCGGGTCGTCCGCCGCCTCCTTGCGCGCGGCGGCGGGGTCGAGCCCCTCGACGCGGCGCAGCAGCTGGGCCTGCGCCAGGCCCAGCTTGGCCTCGACGTTGCCCGGGTCGTCGGACAGCACGTTCTGGTACGCCTGGATCGCGCCGCCCAGGTCGCCCCGGTCCAGCGCGTCGCCGGCCGCGGCCAGCGCGCTGTCGTACGGGCCCGCAGGCTCCTCCGGCGCCTGCTCCGCCGCACCGTCCGCGGCCTCGCCGCCCTCGGCGGCGTCGCCGGCCGCCGGCTGTCCGACGATGCCGAACTGCTGCTCGGCGACCTTGATCAGCTCGTCCAGGACCTGGCGGATCTGCGGCTCGGGGGCGGCGCCCTGGAACAGCGGGATGGCCTGGCCGCCGACGACCGCGAAGACCGCGGGAATGGACTGGACGCCGAACTGCTGGAACAGCATCTGGTTGGCGTCCACGTCGATCTTGGCCAGCACGAACCGGCCGGCGTACTCCTGCGCCAGCCGCTCCAGCAGCGGGCTGAGCTGCTTGCACGGCTGGCACCACTCGGCCCAGAAGTCGACGACGACCGGGACCTCGGTGGAGCGCTGCAGGACGTCCTGCTGGAAGCCGGCCTCGTCGACATCGATGACCAGCCCGCCGGCCCCCGGGGGCGGCACGCCGTCGCGGGCGGCCTGGGCGCGGGCCGCCTCCGCCTTCTCCTTGGCCTCGGCGGCCGCCTTCACCGCGGCCAGGTCGACCGCTCCGCTCATAGACATGTTGCGTGGCTGCATACGCCCTATCCTCCCCCCTTCGCACGGCTCGTTGAACGGACGGGCTGCCGTTCGCTCGGTGAACCCGCCCGGAAGGGTTCGTCCCGGGCGGGTTTCCAGGTGCAGCAGAAGACACCGGCCGCTCGGGGGTGACTTACGCTACGGGTCGTAGCGTAACCCGGGTAGAGCGCCGGAGAGAAGGGATAAGGTCCAGCTCATGAGCCATGAGTCCCCCTCCGCCCGCCGCGCCGGCCGCCCGCGCAGCGCGACCGCGGACCGGGCCATCCTGGACGCCGCCCGGGCCGTGATCGCCGAGGCGGGCTGGGCCGGGGTGACGCTCGGCGGCGTCGCGGCCCGCGCCGGAGTGGCGAAGACCACCCTCTACCGCCGCTGGCCGGGCAAGAACGAACTCGTCCTGGACGCGCTCGCCGACCTCTTCGACTCGCTGCGGCTGCCGGACCACGGCAGCCTGGCGCGGGACGTGGAGGGCGTGGTGCTGCAGTTCGCCGCGCTGCTGCGGGAGCCGCGGACGCGGGGCGCGCTGATGGCGGTGCTGGCGGAGGCGGCGCACGACGCGGTGCTGCGCGAGCGGATCCGCGGCTCGATCGTGGACCGGCAGAAGCACCTGGTGCTGCAGGGGCGCGAGCGGGCGCGGGCGCGCGGGGAGCTGCCGGTCGAGCAGGACGCGGCGGCGGCGGACCGCAACGCGGACATGATCTTCGACGTGATCGCCGGCTCCGTGCTGCACCGGCTGCTGGTCAGCGCGGAGCCGGTGACGGCGGCCTGGGCGACCGCCTTCGCCACCCTGCTGACCCGGGGCCTGGCCGCCCTGACGGACCCGGCGGCCGGTCCGGACCCGCCGGGGCAATAGTCCCTCCGGGTCTACCGCCGCCGGACCCGGGGCGGGATGCTGGCAGCCACCGCGGGGAGGGACACCATGAGGGCGATCGTCCAGGACCGCTACGGCCCGGCCGAGGTGCTGCGGCCGGCTGAGGTCGACAAGCCGGAGCCCGGTGCGGGCGGGATCGTCGTACGGGTACGGGCCGCCGGCGTCGACCCGAGCGTGTGGCACCTCATGACCGGCCGGCCGTATCTGATGCGCCTGATGGGCTTCGGCCTGCGGGCGCCGAAGGTGCGGGTGCGCGGCTGGGACGCCGCCGGGACCGTCGAGGCCGTCGGCGCGGGCGTCACCCGCTTCGCGCCGGGCGACGACGTGTTCGGCATCGGCAGCGACGGGACCTTCGCCGAGTACTGCCGCGGCCCCGCGGAGATGTTCGCGGCCAAGCCGGCGGGCGTGGACTTCGACGCCGCCGCGGCCGTGCCCACCTCCGCGATCACCGCCCTGCGCGCCCTGCGCGACGCGGGCGGGCTGCGGACGGGCGGGCACGTCCTGGTGCTCGGCGCCGGCGGCGGCGTGGGCACGTTCGCCGTCCAGCTGGCCAAGGCGCGCGAGGCGGAGGTCACCGGCGTCTGCGGGACGGACAAGACCGAACTGGTCCGCTCGCTCGGCGCGGACCACGTGATCGACTACACCGAAGAGGACGTCACCGCCGGCACCGCCCGCTACGACCTCGTGCTCGACACCGCCGGCAACCGGCCGCTCGCCGCACTCCGCCGCGTCCTGGCCCCGCGCGGCACGATCGTCCTCGTCGGCGGCGAGGGCGGCGGCACGTGGCTCGGCGACCTGCCGCGCTCCCTGGGCGGCTCCGTACGGTCGCTGTTCTCCGGCCGGAAGGTGAAGGCGCCCTACGTACGCCCCACGCCCGGGGACGTCGAGGAGGTGCGCGGCCTGCTGGAGTCCGGCACGGTCGAGCCGGTCGTGGGCAGGCGGTACGCGCTCGACGAGGCCGCCGAGGCGATCCGGGACTGGGAGAAGGGCCACACGCGCGGCAAGTCCGTCCTGGTCGTGTGACCCCGCTCCCCCGCCCTCCCCGGGCCCGTACGGGTCAGAAGGCGGCCGGCTCGGTGTAGCCGCCCCACTCCTCGCGCAGGGCGCCGCAGATCTCGCCGAGCGTGGCCTCGGCCCGCACCGCCGCCAGCATCGGCTCGATCATGTTGCCGCCGTCCCGGGCGGCCGTGAGCATGCCGTCCAGCGCGGCGCGCACCCGGGCGTCGTCGCGGGCGCCCTTGCGGGCGGCCAGCGCGCGCACCTGCTCGCGCTCCACCTCGTGGCTGACCCGCAGGATCTCCAGGTCGTGGGTGACCGAGCCGGTGTGGCCGTTGACGCCGACGATCTTCTTCTCGCCCTTCTCCAGCGCCCGCTGGTAGCGGAAGGCGGACTCGGCGATCTCGCCGGTGAACCAGCCGTCCTCGATGCCCCGCAGGATTCCGGAGGTGATCGGCCCGACGGGGTGCCTGCCGTCGGGGTGGGCGCGCCGGCCGCGCTCGCGGATCTGCTCGAAGATCTTCTCCGCGTCGGCCTCGATCCGGTCGGTGAGCTGCTCGACGTACCAGGAGCCGCCGAGGGGGTCGGCGACGTTCGCCACGCCGGTCTCCTCCATCAGCACCTGCTGCGTGCGCAGCGCGATCTCCGCGGCCTGCTCGCTGGGCAGCGCCAGGGTCTCGTCGAGGGCGTTGGTGTGCAGCGAGTTGGTGCCGCCGAGGACCGCGGCCAGCGCCTCGACGGCGGTGCGCACCACGTTGTTGTACGGCTGCTGGGCGGTCAGCGACACGCCCGCGGTCTGGGTGTGGAAGCGCAGCCACTGCGCCTTCTCGCTGCGCGCGCCGTACACGTCGCGCAGCCAGCGGGCCCAGATGCGGCGGGCGGCGCGGAACTTGGCGATCTCCTCGAAGAAGTCGACGTGGGCGTCGAAGAAGAAGGACAGGCCGGGCGCGAAGGAGTCGACGTCGAGCCCGCGGGACAGGCCCAGCTCCACGTATCCGAAGCCGTCCGCGAGGGTGTACGCCAGCTCCTGCGCGGCCGTCGAGCCGGCCTCGCGGATGTGGTAGCCGGAGACGGACAGCGGCTTGTACGCGGGGATGCGCGCGGCGCAGTACTCCATCAGGTCGCCGATGAGGCGCAGGTGCGGCTCGGGCTGGAAGAGCCACTCCTTCTGCGCGATGTACTCCTTGAAGATGTCCGTCTGCAGCGTGCCGTTGAGGACGCCGGGGTCGACGCCCTGGCGCTCGGCCGCGACCAGGTACATGCAGAAGACCGGGACGGCCGGGCCGCTGATCGTCATCGAGGTGGTGATGCCGCCCAGCGGGATGTCCCGGAACAGCGCCTCCATGTCGGCGGCGGAGTCGACGGCCACGCCGCAGTGCCCGACCTCGCCCAGCGCGTGCGGGTCGTCGGAGTCGCGGCCCATGAGGGTGGGCATGTCGAACGCGACGGACAGGCCGCCGCCGCCGTGGCCGAGGATGAGCTTGTAGCGCTCGTTGGTCTGCTCGGCGTTGCCGAAGCCGGCGAACTGACGGATCGTCCAGGTGCGGCCGCGGTAGCCGGTGGCGTACAGGCCGCGGGTGTACGGGAACTCGCCGGGCCAGCCGATGCGCTCGAAGCCCTCGTAGACGTCCCCGGGGCGCGGACCGTAGACGGGCTCGACGTCGTCGCCCGAAAGGGTGGTGAAGTCCGCGTCGCGTTTGCGGGCCGCGTCGTAACGCGCCTGCCAGCGGCGCCGGCCGTCTTCGAGGGCCGTGGTGGCGTCAGCGTCCATGCCGTACCGCCTCTCCGTGCGCGCGGATCGCGCTGCGCACTTAGTAGGACGTCCTACTAAGTGTCGCACGCCCCGGGCGCGGCAGCGCAAGACGTGGCCCGGGTGGGGGTGGTCACGGGGGGTCCCCGGCGGGGTTTAGGCTCGATGCCATGAAGAAGAGCGTCCTCACCCGCTACCGCACGATGGCGTACGTGACCGGCGTGCTCCTGATCCTGCTCTGTCTCGGCATGATCGGCAAGTACGCCCTGGACCTCTCCGGTGCGGACGGCTTCACGAAGGTCGTGAGCATCGCCCACGGCTGGCTGTACATCGTCTACCTGGTGTGCGCCTTCGACCTCGGCTCCAAGGCGAAGCTCCCGATCGCCAGGCAGGTCTGGGTGCTGCTCGCCGGGACGGTGCCGACGGCGGCGTTCTTCGTCGAGCGGAAGCTCACCCGGGAGGTCGAGCCGCTGGTCGCCCGCGACGGGGCGCCCGCGGCCGCGGAGGCGTCGACGTAGGCGTACGCGGCCGGTCCGCGCGGACTACTGCTCGAAGTCGCCGGCGGCTATCCGCAGCGGGCGCAGCATCGAGAAGATCTCCGCGCACTCCTCCTCGCTGTACGCGCTCAGCCCGAAGTCCATCGCCATGAGGTCGCGCGTCGCCTCCTCGACGATCTCGCGCCCCCGCTCCGTGATCGAGGCGAGCGTGCCGCGGCCGTCGTTGGGGTTGGGGCGCTTGGCCACGTAGCCGGACTTCACCAGCCGGTCGATGGTGTTCGTCACCGACGTCGGGTGCACCATCAGCCGCTCGCCGATCTTGGACATCGGCAGCTCGCCGGCCCGGGAGAAGGTGAGCAGCACCAGCGCCTCGTAGCGCGCGAAGGTCAGCCCGTACGGCTTGACGACGGCGTCGACCTGCGCCAGCAGGATCTGGTGGGCGCGCATCACCGAGGTGATCGCCCCCATGGCGGGCACGGCTCCCCATCGCTGGCGCCACAGGTCGTCGGCGCGCGCGATGGGATCGAACGACAGGCTCAGCGGCTTTGGCACGTCAGCGACCCTACCGCCCGGTCAGGGCGCGGTCAGCCCGATCTCCCGCTTCGGCCGGGTCCGGCGCACCTCCAGGCAGACGAACAGCGAGCACAGCGTGCCCGTCACCCCGACGGCGGCGACGGCCAGGTGCACGGGCACGAACTCCGCGACCGCGCCCGCGCCGCCCATGCCCACGCCCTGCAGCGTCATCAGCCCCGCGGTCTGCAGCGTCATCGCCCGGCCCCGCATCTCCTCGGGCACCGCGGCGACGAACCACTGGTCGAGGCCGAGCGAGTACGAGATGCCGAAGCCGGTCAGCACCAGCAGCGGCAGCGCCCAGCCGAAGGAGGGGTGCGCGGCGAAGCCGATCGCCGGGACCGTGCACAACACCGCCACCGGGAAGACGATCCGCTCCCGGCCGCGCGGGCCGAGCAGCGAGCCGGCGAGGATCTCGCTGGTGACCGCGCCGACCGGCATGCCGGTCATGAGCAGGCCGAGCCCGATCGCGCCGATGCCCAGCTCGTCGGCGTACGCGGCGGCCAGCGCCTCGGGGGCGACGACGAAGGTCGGCGGGATCCAGGTGAGCAGCAGCAGCGCCCGGATCCGGCGGTCGCGCAGGAACGTGCCGGCGGCGGCCAGCGAGGCGGCGACGGTGCTGGCGCGGCCGGGCGGCCCGCCGGCGGTGCCCCCGTCGGTGGCGGTGGCGGCGGGGGCGGCCGAACGGGCCGGGCGGGCGCGGGTGCCGAAGCGCAGCACCAGCGCGGAGCCGACCATGCCCAGCGCCGTCACCGTCAGCGTCGCGCGCGGCGAGAAGGCCGCCAGCAGCCCGCCGAGGGCGAAGCCGACGAGCTGCGCCGCCTGCGCGGTGAGCCGGATGACGGAGCGGCCGAGGACGAACCGGTCGCCGGTGCCGAGGATGTCGGCCAGCGTGGCGATCCGGGTGCCGGTGAAGACCGGCGAGATGACGCCGGCGACGCACCGCAGCGCCAGCAGCGCGGCCACGGGCATCCCCGGGAGCACCATCGCCGCGAAGCAGGAGGCGGCGAGCAGGTCGCAGGTCACCAGCACCCGGCGGGCGGGCAGGCGGTCGGCGACGGAGGACAGCAGGGTGCCGCCGAGGAGGTACGGCAGCATGCCGACGCCGAGGGTCAGCGCGCTCAGCAGCGGGGAGCCGGTGCGGTCGTAGACGAGGACCGTCAGCGCGATGGCCGCGACGACCTCGCCGAGGATCGACATGACGTGGGCGGCGAAGACGAAGCGGAACTCGCGGACGCGGAAGACGTCGGCGTAGCGGGCGCGCGGGTCGGCGACGCCCCCCGAGGCCGGGGCGCCACCGGCGGCGGCGCCCGGTCCGGACGGCGGGGCGGCGGACACGGGTGCGGCCCCGCCGTCCGGGGCTGTGGTGTCGCTCATCACCGCAGCGTGCCCGCCGCCGGGGCCGGGCCGTAGTCTTTCGGCACGAGCCGAATCACCCGGCCGGGGAAGGGGGCCGCCATGCCGGTGTACCTGCGCTTCGGGCCCGACGACCTGCTGCGCTGCCGGTTCGCGATCTCCCCGGTCTTCGAGACCCACGAGGCGATACGTACGCTGCGCCGCGTCGAGCGCCACGGCTACCACCGGCCGTGGTTGCGCCGGCTCGGCGAGGCCGCCACCGGGCTCGACCTCGGACCACTGTGGATCTTCATTCCGAGCGCCGGGCCGAGCTACACGCCGGACTTCCTCGGCGGCCCGCCGCAGGCGGGGTACACCTCGGTGGCCGACGGCCTCGCCCAGCTGCGCGCCACGGATCCGGCGCTGGCGCACTCCGAGATGACCCTGTCGTTCAGCACCATCCCCGGCGCGGCGGAGTCCCCGCTCGGCCGCCGGCTGCTCGACGACCCGGCCGCCGCCGTCGCGCTGCTGGCCGACGTCACCGAGCGCGCCTGGCACGTGCTGGTCGAACCGTTCTGGCCGCGGCTGCAGGACCTGCTGGAGGCGGACATCGACCACCGCGCCCGGCAACTGGCGTCCGCGGGTCTCGGCGAGCTGTTCGCGCTGCTGCACAACCGGCTGTCGTTCGAGGACGGCCTGCTGACCGTACGGACCAAGAACGACTACCGCTACGAGCGCGACCTCGCCGGCGACGGCCTGCTGCTGATGCCCAGCGCCTTCGTCTGGCCCGACGTGGTGACCGGCTTCCAGCCGCCCTGGCAGCCCACCGTCATCTACCCCGCCCGCGGCGTCGGCGCGCTCTGGTCGGACGACGCCGGCCCGGCGGCGGCGCAGGCGCTGGCCCGGCTGCTGGGCGCCGGCCGGGCCGCCGTCCTCGCCGCGCTCGACGAGCCGGCCTCCACCTCCGCGCTGGCCCGCCGGCTGCGCCTGGCCCCGTCGTCGGTCTCCGCGCACCTGTCCGTGCTGAAGGCGGCCGGCCTGCTGACCTCCCGCCGCGAGCGCCACCGGGTGCTGTACGAGCGCACGCCGCTCGGCGTCGCGCTGGCCGCGGGCGGCTGACCGGCCCGCCATCCGGACGCCTCCGGCCGGCGGCGTCCGGGCGTGCGGGCGCGGCGCCCCCCGGGGCCCAGGTCCGCTGTGTCACGATCATCCCGTTCCGTCCGATCGCCTGCCGCGGGAGAAGTGGATGTCAGTGCGGATCCCCACGCTCGTCGCCGTCCTGCTCCTCGGCACCCTCCTCGGCTGCTCGGCCGCGAACGGCGACGGCGGCGGCCCCGGGCCGCAGGGCGGCAGGTCCGCCGGCCCCGCCGCGGTCACCGGGTCGCCGTTCTGGGTGAACCCCCGTTCGCCGGCCGCCCTGCAGGTGCAGGAGTGGCGGCGGCAGGGGCGGACGAAGGACGCGGAACTGCTGGAGCGGATCGCGAGCCGGCCGGTCGCCGAGTGGCCCACCGGCGGCCACGACCCCGGCGCCGACGTGCGCGCGGCCGTCCGCGGCGCGGCGGCCGAGGGCCGCACCGCGGTGCTCGCCGCGTACAACATCCCGCACCGCGACTGCGGCCAGCACTCCGCCGGCGGCGCCGCCGACGCCGCCGCGTACGAGCGGTGGATCGGCGCCTTCGCCGACGGCCTCGGCGACGCCGGGGCGCTGGTGGTCCTGGAGCCGGACGCCGTCCCGCACGTCGTGGACGGCTGCACCCCGCCGGAGCTGCACGAGGAGCGCTTCCGGCTGATCTCCGGCGCCATCGCCCGGCTCAAGCAGCACCCGAACGTCAAGGTCTACCTCGACGCCGGGAACTCCGCCTGGATCACCGACCCCGCCAAGCTGGCCCGGGCGCTGCGGAAGGCCGGCGTCGGCGACGCCGACGGCTTCGCGCTCAACGTCTCCAACTTCCGGCGCACCGACGAGCAGATCGCCTACGGCCGCCGCCTCTCCGGGCTGCTCGACGACGCCCACTTCGTCATCGACACCAGCCGCAACGGGAACGGCCCGCTGGCCGGCCCGCCCGACGAGGTGTGGTGCAACCCCCCGGGGCGGGCGCTCGGCGAGCCGCCGACGACGCGGACCGGCGACAAGCTGGTCGACGCCTTCCTCTGGGTCAAGCGCCCCGGCGAGTCGGACGGGCCGTGCCGCGGCGGCCCGAAGGCCGGCGAGTGGTGGCCGGAGTACGCCCTGGGCCTGGCCCGCCGCGCGGGCTGAGCGCCGCCCCCGTACGAGCCGCCCCCGGCCCGCCGCGGCACCGGCGGGGTACGCCGGCGGGGCCGAGGGGCGGCGGCCCCGCCGACGGGTTCGTCACGGCACGTGCACCCACTTCGCCTCGGACGGCACGCCCTCGCCGTCGGCGAGGAAGAGCATGTACCAGCCCGGCGGCACCAGCGTCGGATCCTCCGGCACGGTCACCGTCACCTCCCCGTCGCCCTTGCGCACGTCCAGCTGGATGGAGCGCTGCTCGACGTCCGTGACGTGGGTGACGGAACCCGGCCGCATCAGCCGCGCCTTCGCCACCCGCTCGGCCCCCGCGACCTCGTACGTCGCCTCCTTGCCGCGCCCCGGCCGCTTCGGCCCCCGGCCGATCCTCAACCGGTCCTCCTCGTCGATCCGGTGCAGGTACGGCGGCGAGAAGACCTCGATGCGCTGCTCGAAGGTGCCCGGCCGGGTGTTGGCCTTGTCGGCGAAGAGCGAGTCGGAGCCGAAGGTGGCGACCCGGCCGTCGGGCAGCAGCACGGCCTCGGAGTGGTAGTTGCGGCCCACCTCCGGGTCGGCGGCGCGGGTGAAGGAGTTGGTGTCCGGGTCGTAGAACTGGGCCTTGTGGATGTCGCTGTCGCTGCGCCCGCGGTAGTCCACCGAGCCGCCGCTGGTGAAGACCGAGTCGTCGGGCATGATCACGCTGTTGAGGTAGCGGGTCCCCTGCGGCAGCCGGGGGCCCTCCTTGTACACCGGCTCGTCCTTCGTCAGGTCGATGACCGCGGTGCGCGGCGTCGACTTCTCCGACTCCCCCACCCCGCCGCCGCCGAGCACCATGACCTTCTGGTCCTGCGCGGGCGGCAGCAGCAGCGAGGACGCGGTCTCCAGCTGGTCGGGGTCGGTCAGGCCCGGCACGGTGGTGAAGGAGTTGTCCTCCAGGTCCCAGACCCCGGGCCTGCGGCCGCGGTCGGCCGGGCCGTAGCCGGCGTTGGCGCCGGAGTAGAAGAGCTTGCCGCCCTGGGTGAGGAAGAGTGCCGGGTACGTCGGGAAGTAGCGCTTCGGCGCCTTCGACCACTTCCTGGTCTCCGGGTCGTAGATCTCGTTGTCGCCGTAGAGGATCTCGCCGGCCTCGTCGAGGCCGGACACCGACAGGACCTTGCCGTCGGGCAGCGTCACGAGCGTCGGGTACCAGCGGGCCTTGTCCATCGGGTCGACGCGGACGTAGCGCTCCTTCACCGGGTCGAACTCGAAGGTGTCCTTGATCCCCTGGAAGTCCTGCTTCTCCATGGTGAGCTTCTGCGCCAGGCCGTAGACGTTGTCCGCGTCCTTGCCCGTCAGGCCCTCGACGGCGTACTGCGCCTGCCGGTCCTGGACGTAGCCGCGGCCCTCCTCCTCCGCCTCGACGAAGACGTTGGCCTCGGCGGCGGTGACGACCGCCTTGCCGCGCTTCGGGGTCTTCTTGTCCGCGGCCGGCACCGTGACCTTCGCGGTGGTGCGGTAGACGAGGCCGGAGGGGGCGATGAAGCCGGTGCCCTTCTTGAGCTTCACCGGCTTGTCGGGGTCCTCGTTCTTCACCAGCATCCGGCCGCCGGCGCGCTCGACGTCGCCGTCGAGCAGCTCGTAGCGGGCGGTGCCGCCGGCGACCAGCAGCCGGCCGTCGGCGAGCTGGGTGTGGCCGGCGCAGAACAGGTCGGCCGGGGTGGGTATCTCCTCGTAGCTGTTCTTCTCCGGGTCCCACAGGATGGTGCGGAACGTGCCGGCGTCGAACTGCTCCTGGTCGTTGCCGGAGCCGGCGATGAGCAGCACCTTGCCGGTGTGCAGCAGGGTGGCGTGGATCGCGTTGAGCCGGTACGAGTCCGGGGTGTCCTGCACCTGCCAGGAGCCGTACTTCGCCAGGTACCCGGGCCGGGATATCCGGTACTCGTGGTACTGCTCCTCGGCGAAGCCTATGGCCGCGGGGGCGTTGAGTCCCGCCAGCAGCAGGACCACGCCCGTGCCTATCGCCGTCTTCCTGAACCGTGTGCCGGGCCGGTACGCCATGGATCAGCTCCCGCTCGTCGTCGCCGTACTCGTCGCAGTGGTGGCCGTGGTGGCCGTGGTGGCCGGTGTGACGGTGGCCGCCGGGGCCGGGGCGGCCGGCGGGGCGGCGGTGCCGGCCGGGCTCGCGGCGGCCGGGGCCGTGCCCGCGTCCTCGACCGGCCGGGCCGGCTTCCACAGCCGGGCCAGCCCCCGGGCCCGGCCCCGTACGGCCGCGGCCGCGGCCAGCGCCGCCCGCCGCCGCACGTCCTCGCGCCGGTTCGTGCGCCGCAGCCGCCACTCGGACCAGGCCCAGATCGAGGCCGGCGCGAGCGCGACGCACAGCGCGAGCACCGTCCAGGTGCGCATCGCCACGTGCGTGTGGCCCAGGACGACCGACGCCAGGAACGAGGTCGCCAGCAGCCCCGCCCAGAACAGGTGGATACGGAACGTCGCCACCCGGTCGGGGCTCGCGCCGCCGCCCTTGGGCGTCACCACGAACCGGCACGGCCGGCGCAGCACCGCCGCCTTGAAGGACGTGAAGTAGATCGGCGCCGACATCGCCGACATCAGCATCCCGGCGAGGCCGCCGGAGCCCTCGGGCTCGTGCGGCGACACGTTGTGCCGCCGGTTCCACAGGTAGAGGCCGATCTGCAGGGCGGCGGCGTCGCTGTAGAGCATCAGCCAGACCGAGGCCGGTACCTGGGTGCCGGAGGAGCCGAGCCAGAGGAAGAGGGTGCAGCTGAGCGCGCCGAGGAACCAGGTGACCGCGGTCATCGGGTAGTAGACGAGCATCAGCGAGTAGTTGAAGAGGCGCCGGATCGGGAAGCGCCCGCCGCCCCGCCCGTACTGGCCGATCAGCGTCTCGTAGGTGCCGCGCGACCAGCGCATCTGCTGGGTGAAGAAGTCGGTCCAGGAACTGGGCCCCTCGCCGACGGCCAGCACGTCCGGGGTGTAGACCGACCGCCAGTGCCGGCCGGTGGCCGGGTTGCGGGTGCGGTGCAGTTCGAAGCCGGTGGCCATGTCCTCGGTGATCGAGTCGTACAGGCCGCCGACCTGCCGGAGCGCGGAGATGCGCACCGCGTTGTTGGTGCCGACGAACATCGGCGAGCCGTAGGCGTTGCCGGCACGCTGGATCAGCGCGTGGAAGAGGTACTGCTGGCTCTCGGCGAACTTGGTGACGGCGGCGTCGTAGTTGCCGTACACCTGCGGGCCGACGACGAAGGCGACGTCGGGGTCGCGGAAGTAGCCGAGCATCCGCTCCAGGTATCCGGGCAGCGGCACGTGGTCGGTGTCGACGGAGGCGAAGAAGTCGTACCCGTCGCCGTGCGCCTCCAGCCAGGCGTTGTAGTTGCCGTGCTTGGTCCTGGCGCGGTGCGGGCCCTCCTCGGCGTTCCAGTGCGGCACGCCCTTGCGGCTGAAGTGCCGTACGCCCAGCTCCGCGCAGAGCGCCCGGGCCTCGGGGTCGTCGCCCTCGTCGAGCAGCCAGACGTCCAGCGGCCCGTCGTGCCGCAGCGCGACCGCCCCGGTGAGCGTGGCGCGCACCATGGCGATGGGCTCCTTGCCCGGCACGTACGTGGTGAGGAACGCGACCCGGGTGCCGGGCTCCGCGGTGACCGGGACCGGGTCCCGGGCGACCATCGTGGCGTGCGCGATCGAGACGACGTTGACCAGCCGGAACATCTCGATCAGCCCGATCGATATGAGCATCACCGCGTCCGCGGTGAGCAGCCAGGGCGGCGCCCCGGTGCGCTCGGTCCAGTGCGCGGGCCAGACCAGGTAGAGCAGCAGGGTCCCGGACAGCAGCGGCGCGAACGCCATGAGCAGGACCGCCCGGACGCGGTGCGGCTCACGGGAGAGCAGGCGCGTGTAGCGCACCCGGTAGGGACGGGACGGATCGGGATCCGTCAGCGGCCCCGCGAGGCGGCTGAACTTCTCGTAGTCATAGCCTTCCGGCCGCACGGTCCCTCCGCAGATACGACAACGCCGACATATCCCACCAAAAGCGGAAATTGACCACGTGTCGAACCGGGGAGGGCCGTGCGGGGGGTGCTGCCCCACGAAGGGGCCGGCCGGGCGGGCGGCGGGCGGCGGTCAGGCGCCGACGACGCCCTCCCGCCGGGCGCGGGCGGCCATGATCCCGGCGTCCACCTCGCGGCGCAGCATGCGCTCGGCGACGAAGCCGCCGCCGGGCAGCACGGCGAGGACGAAGTAGAGCGCGGCGCGCTTGGCCGGCCAGCGGGTGCGGTTCCAGGCGTCCGCGAGGAAGAGCACGTACCCGATGAAGAGCAGCCCGTGGATCATGCCCATCACCGGCACCGCGTCGAAGTCCGTGGTCCGCTTGAGCACGGAGCACACGAGCAGCAGCAGGAACGAGACCGCCTCGGGGGCGGAGATCAGGCGGAGCCGGCGGAGGGCGGAAGCGGTCTGGATGTCCACAGGGTCCATCGAAGCAGCCTTCGGATCGTCCGGGAACCGGGGGATCTCCCCGGGCAAACTGGACCCCATTGTGTCAGCCGCCCATACCCGGCCTTCCGGGAGGGGTGGCCGAGCGGCTAGCGTCGGCCCGTGGCTCAGTTTCGACTAGAAGGCAGCAAGGTGCTGGCCGTGGACATGGCCGGCGACGCGGTGAAGGCGAAGAACGGCTCCATGGTCGCCTACGACGGCCAGATGGCGTTCAAGAAGCTCACGGGGGGCGGCGAGGGTATACGGGGGATGGTGACGCGCCGGCTGACCGGCGAGCAGATGGAGCTGATGGAGGTGAAGGGGCAGGGCACCTGCTACTTCGCCGACCGGGCCAGCGTGATCAACCTTGTCGGCCTGCAGTCGGACAAGCTGTACGTGGAGTCCAGCAACCTGCTGGCGACCGACGGCGGGCTGAAGACGGGGACGAGCTTCACCGGGATGCGCGGCGCGAGCACCGGTACCGGGCTGTTCACCACGACCGTGGAGGGCACCGGCCAGGCGGCGCTCATGTCCGACGGCCCCGCGGTGGTCCTGCGGGTCGCGCCGCACATGCCGCTGGTCGTCGACCCCGGCGCGTACGTCGCGCACACCGGCCGGGTCCAGCAGCACTTCCAGTCCGGCGCCACGTTCCGCACCCTCATAGGCGAGGGCGGCGGCGAGGCGTTCCAGATCCGCTTCGAGGGCGACGGGCTGGTCTACGTCCAGCCGAGCGAGCGCAACACGGTGGGGGGTGCGGTCTAGAGATGCCGTTCCGCATGCTCAACTCGAAGATCGCCGAGGCCCGGGTGTCACCCGGCCAGACGATGTACAGCCAGCGGGGGGCGATGCTCGCCTACACCGGGCAGGTCAGCTTCACGCCCAACATCCAGGGCGGCCAGGGCGGGCTGACGTCGATGATCGGCCGCCGGGTGGCGAACGAGGCGACGCCGCTGATGACCGTCGAGGGCTCGGGCACCGTGATGTTCGGTCACGGCGGCCACGAGGTGCACGTCGTCGAGCTGTCCGGCGACACCCTCTACGTCGAGGCGGACCGGCTGCTGGCCTTCGACGGCTCGCTGCAGCAGGGCACGATGTTCATGGGCTCGCAGGGCGGCGTCATGGGCATGGTCCGCGGCCAGGTCACCGGCCAGGGCCTGTTCACCACCACCCTCGCCGGCCACGGCGCGGTGGCGGTGATGGCCCACGGCGGCGTGCTGGAACTGCCGATCACCCCCCAGCGGGCGGTGCACGTCGACCCGCAGGCGTACGTCGCACACCGCGGCCAGGTGCAGAACAAGCTCTCCACCGCGCTCGGCTGGCGCGACATGGTGGGGCGCGGCTCCGGCGAGGCGTTCCAGCTGGAGCTGTCGGGCAACGGCACGGTGTACGTGCAGGCATCGGAGGAGAAGCTGTGACCGCCGGACCCGTCGTCCACGACGCGCAGACGCTGCCGCAGAACGACAACGTCCACCCGTACGCCTTCAGCGTCGCGCTGAACGGCCAGTGGTTCGTGCAGAAGGGGAAGATGATCGCCTACTACGGGCAGATCTCCTTCGACGGCGTCGGCCACGGGGCGTTCGAGGGCCTCGTCGCCGGCAGCTTCCACTCGCCGCTGCACGCCGCGGACTGGGTGGTGGCGCAGGGCAGCGGCATGATGCTGCTCGCGGACCGGGCGTTCGACGTCAACTCCTACGACCTGGACGACGGCAACCTCACGATCCGCTCCGGGAACCTGCTGGCCTTCGAGCCGGGGCTGGAGCTGAAGCAGTCGATCGTGCCGGGCTTCCTGACGCTGATCGGCACCGGCAAGTTCGTCGCCGTCTCCAACGGCGCCGTCGTCTTCGTCGAGCCGCCGATCCGGGTCGACCCGCAGGCGCTGGTGGGCTGGGCCGACTGCCCCTCGCCGTGCCACCACTACGACCACGGCTACATGCAGGGCCTCCTGGGCGGCATCCGCGCCATGACCGGCATCGGCGGCGCGTCCGGCGAGGAGCACCAGTTCCAGTTCACCGGCGCCGGGCAGGTGCTGCTGCAGTCGACGGAGACGATGCAGGCCGGGCTGGCGACCGGCGCCGTGCCGCACCAGCAGGGCGTGCCGGGCGGCGCCGGTCAGCCCGGCCCGGCGGGCTTCGGCCGGTAGCGGCCGGCCGGCGGACGGTCCGGGCCCGGTGGCGGCCCGGGCCCGGTGCCCGTGCGCCGTCCGGCTAGCCGCCGGTGAGGCCCTCCAGCAGCTCGTCGGCGGCGGCGTACGGGTCCAGCTCCCCCGCCGTGATCCGCTCGGCGAGCGCCGACAGCCGGCGGTCGCCGTGCAGGTCGGCCATGCGCTCGCGCAGCGCGGTCACGGCGATCGTCTCGACCTCGCGGGCCGCCCGGCGCCGGCGGCGCTCGGCGAGCACGCCGTGCTCCTCGGTCCAGGCCCGGTGCTTCTCCAGCGCCTCGACCACCTCGTCGGTGCCCTCGTCGCGGGCGGCGACGGTCTTGACGATGGGCGGGCGCCAGTCGCCGGGGGCGCGGGCCTCGCCGAGGCCGAGCATGTGGTTCAGCTCGCGGGCGGTGGCGTCGGCGCCGTCGCGGTCGGCCTTGTTGACCACGTAGACGTCGCCGATCTCCAGGATCCCGGCCTTGGCCGCCTGGATGCCGTCGCCCATGCCGGGCGCCAGCAGCACCACGCAGGTGTCGGCCTGCCCGGCGATGTCCACCTCCGACTGCCCGACGCCGACGGTCTCCACCAGCACCACGTCGCAGCCGGCGGCGTCCAGCACCCGGATCGCCTGCGGCGCGGACCAGGCCAGCCCGCCGAGGTGGCCGCGGGTGGCCATGGAGCGGATGTAGACGCCGGGGTCGGAGGCGTGCTCGCCCATCCGCACCCGGTCGCCGAGCAGCGCCCCGCCGGAGAACGGCGAGGACGGGTCGACGGCCAGCACGCCGACCCGCTTGCCGCGTCTGCGGTACGCGGTGACCAGGGCGGAGGTGGACGTGGACTTGCCGACGCCGGGCGAGCCGGTGAGCCCGACGACGTAGGCCCGGCCGGCGAGCGGGGCGAGGGCGGCCATCACCTCGCGGAGCTGCGGCGACGCGCCCTCGACCAGGGTGATGAGCCGGGCCACGGCCCGCGGGCCGCCCTCGCGGGCGGCGGCCACGAGGGCGGCTACGTCGGCGGCTGGCATGTGTGATCGCTCCTTGCGTCCGTGCGGGGTTGTCTCCCCAGCCCCGCCCCTTTCCCAAACCGGGGCGCCTCCCCGGCCCCGTGCCCGCCCGCGGCGCCGCGACGGGGGGGGACGGTCGGCGCCGGCCGTCAGGCCGCCGGCACGCGCAGCAGGAGCGCGTCGCCCTGGCCGCCGCCCCCGCACAGGGCGGCCGCGCCGACGCCGCCGCCGCGGCGCCGCAGTTCGAGGGCGAGGTGCAGGGCGAGCCGGGCGCCCGACATCCCGATCGGGTGACCCAGCGCGATGGCGCCGCCGTTGACGTTCACCATTTCGGGGGTGACGCCGAGGTCCTTCATCGACTGCACGGCGACGGCGGCGAAGGCCTCGTTGATCTCGATGAGGTCGAGGTCGCCGACGTCGATGCCCTCCTTCTTCAGCGCGTGCCGGATGGCGTTCGAGGGCTGCGACTGCAGCGAGTTGTCGGGGCCGGCCACGTTGCCGTGCGCGCCGATCTCGGCCAGCCAGGTGAGCCCCAGTTCCTCGGCCCGGTCCCGGCGCATGACGACCACGGCGGCGGCGCCGTCGGAGATCTGCGAGGCGCTGCCGGCGGTGATGGTGCCGTCGGGGGCGAACGCGGGACGCAGCCCGGCCAGCCCTTCGGCGGTGGTGTCCGCGCGGATGCCCTCGTCGGTGTCGACGACGGCGCCGTCGAGGGCACCGCCCTTGCGGCGGGGGATCTCGACGGGGGTGATCTCCTCGGCGAAGACGCCTCGGTCCCGGGCGGCGGCGGCCCGCTGGTGGGAGGCGGCGGCGAAGGCGTCCTGCGGCTCGCGGGCGATGCCGAGGCGGGCGTTGTGCTTCTCGGTGGACTCGCCCATGGCGATGCCCTCGAAGGGGTCGGTGAGCCCGTCGTGCGCCATGGAGTCGAGCATCTCCAGCGCGCCGTACTTCGTGCCCTCGCGGGAGCCGGGCAGCACGTGCGGGGCGTTGGTCATGGACTCCTGGCCGCCGGCGACGACGATGTCGAACTCGCCGGCGCGGATGAGCTGGTCGGCCAGGGCGATGGCGTCGAGGCCGGAGAGGCAGACCTTGTTGACGGTGAGCGCGGGCACGCTCATCGGGATGCCGGCCCGCACGGCGGCCTGCCGCGCCGGGATCTGGCCGGCCCCGGCCTGGAGCACCTGCCCCATGATCACGTACTCGACCTGGTCGGGGCCGACGCCCGCACGCGCCAGCGCCGCCTTGATGGCGAAGCCGCCCAGATCCGCGCCGGAGAACGGCTTGAGGGAGCCGAGGAGGCGCCCCATGGGGGTACGGGCGCCCGCGACGATCACGGACGTGGTGCCTGAAGTGCCACTGCCAGTCATTGCGCATCCCCTTCGGGGAGAAGTGAATGAGGGTTAACTTCAGCGTACTGAGCGGTACGGACCCGGTCACGGTTCGTTCGGTGTGACCGTGCGCACGTTGCGTAACATCCCGGGCGGCGGTGGACTGTGCGCATGCTGACACGCATCGACCACATCGGAATCGCCTGTCACGACCTTGACCGGACCGTCGAGTTCTACCGCGCCACCTACGGCTTCGAGGTGTTCCACACCGAGGTCAACGAGGAGCAGGGTGTCCGCGAGGCCATGCTGAAGATCAACGAGACGTCCGACGGCGGCGCCTCGTACCTGCAGCTGCTCGAACCGATCCGCGAGGACTCCGCCGTCGGCAAGTGGCTGGCGAAGAACGGCGAGGGCGTCCACCACATCGCCTTCGGCACCGCGGACGTCGACGCGGACGCCGCCGGCATCCGCGACAAGGGCGTACGCGTCCTCTACGACGAGCCGCGGCGCGGCTCGATGGGCTCGCGGATCACCTTCCTCCATCCCAAGGACTGCCACGGCGTGCTGACAGAATTGGTCACTTCGGCACCGGCCTCGGGCGCACACTGACCTTTGATTCGCATGGCCGGTAGAGTGCAGGGGGCCGCCCGCGTCCTGGGCGGCCCGATCATCTGAGACCATCGACACCAGCACACGCCATCAGCCATTGCCAGCAGGCAGAAACGACCCGGGGACGGATGGGACCGCGCAGTGCGGGGCTACGACCGCTACGAGCCTGACGCCGTGATGGACGGGCTCTCGCAGTTCGAGGCCGAGATCGAGCGGCTGAAGAAGGAGCGGGAGAAGGCCGTCCAGCACGCCGAGGACCTCGGCTATCAGGTCGAGGTGCTCCGTGCCAAGCTGCACGAGGCGCGCCGCGGGATCGGCGCCCGCGGCTCCTTCGAGAGCGCCGGCCACCAGGCCGAGCAGCTGCTGCGCAACGCCCAGGCCCAGGCCGACCAGATGCGCGCCGACGTCGAGCGCGAGCTGCGCGACGCCCGCGCCCAGGCGCAGCGGCTGCTGCAGGAGCACGCGGAGCGCCAGGCCCGGATGGAGGCCGACCTGCACGCCGAGGCGATCGCCCGGCGGCAGCGGCTGGACGAGGAGCTGGCCGAGCGCCGCACCACCGTCGAGACCCACGTCAACGAGAACGTCTCCTGGGCCGAGCAGCTGCGCTCCCGTACCGAGGCGCAGGCCCGCCGGCTGATGGACGAGACCAGGACCGAGGCGGACCGGCTCATCGCCGCCGCCCGGGCCGAGGCACAGCGCCAGGCCGAGCAGGTACGCCAGCGCGTCGGCAGCGAGGCGGAGGCCGCCCGGGCCGAGGCCGAGGACCTGCTGCGGCGCGCCCGTGCCGACGCCGAGCGGCTGCTGAACGCCGCGTCCACCCAGGCCGAGGAGGCCACCACCCACGCCGAGCAGCTGCGCAGCTCCTCGGCCGGGGAGGCGGAGGAGGCCCGCCGGGAGGCGGCGGAGGCGCAGCGCCGGGCGGAGGAGAAGCTGGCCGAGGCCGACTCCGCGCTGCGCGCCGCACGCACCGAGGCGGACCGGCTGGTGGCGCAGGCCGAGGAGACGGCGACCAAGAAGATCGCCGAGACCGAGGCCGGCGCGGACCAGCGGATGCGGACGACGCGCAACGAGATCGCCCGGCTGGTCGGCGAGGCCACCAAGGAGGCCGAGGCGATCAAGGCGGAGGCGGAGCAGCTGCGGGCCGACGCCCGTACGCAGGCCGAGGCCCTGATCGCGGAGGCGGAGGAGACCGCCCGTACGCGCTCCGCGGAGGACAGCGCGAACGCCATCGCCAAGGCCGCCAAGACCGCCGAGGACGTGCTCACCAAGGCGTCGAAGCAGGCCGAGGACACCACCCGGGCCGCCGGCGAGGAGGCCGACCGGATCCGCCGGGAGGCGGAGGCGGAGGCCGAGCGGCTGCGGGACGAGGCCGCGGCGGCGGCCGAGCAGCTCAAGGGTGCGGCCAAGGACGACACCGAGGAGTTCCGGGCCAAGACGGTCGAGCTGCAGGGTGAGGCCCGGCGGCTGCGCGACGAGGCCGAGCAGCTGCGCACGGAGGCCACCGCCGAGGGCGAGCGGCTCCGCGGCGAGGCCCGCCGGGACGCGGTCGCGCAGATCGAGGAGGCGGCGAAGTCCGCCGAGGAGCTGCTGGCCAAAGCCGGCACGGACGCCGAGGAGCTGCGCGAGGCCGCGACGGCCGAGGGCGAGCGGGTGCGCGGCGAGGCCGCCGAGCGGGCCGCGACGCTGCGCGAGCGGGCCGAGGAGGCGCTGGCCAAGGCCCGGACCGAGGCCGACGAGCTGCGCGCCGAGGGCGAGGCGCAGGCCGAGAAGATCACCGAGGCGGCGGCGGAGGCCGCCCGGAGGACCCGTACGGAGGCCGACGAGGCCGTCGCCGCGCGCCGGGCCGAGGTGCAGACGGAGCTGGACCGGCTGCAGCAGGAGGCGACCGACCGGGTCACGGCCGCCGACGAGGCGCTGGCGGAGGCCCGCGGCGAGGCGGAGCGGATCCGCCGGGAGGCCGCGGAGGAGACCGAGCGGCTGCGCACGGAGGCCGCGGAGCGGCTGCGCACGCTCCAGCAGCAGGCCCAGGCCGAGGCGACCCGGATGCGCGAGGAGGCCGCCACCGAGACGGCCGCCGCCCGCGCCGAGGCCGAGGCCGCCGCCCAGCGGCTGCACGAGGACGCCACCGGCGAGTCCGAGCGGGTGCGCCGCGAGGCCCAGGAGGCCGCGGACCGGACCCGCTCCGAGGCGGCGGCCGCCGCCGAGCGGCTGGGGACGCAGGCGCAGGAGGCGCTGACCGCCGCGCAGGAGGAGGCCGCGCGCCGGCGGCGCGAGGCCGAGGAGCTGCTGACCGCCGCCCGCGGCGAGGCGGAGCGCGAGCGCACCCAGGCCACCCGGCAGGCAGAGGAGCTGCTGGCCGCCGCGCGCAAGCGGGTCGAGGAGGCGCAGGCCGAGGCCGCCCGGGTCACCGAGGAGGCGGAGGGACGGGCGCGCGAGCTGGTGGCCGCGGCCGAGCAGACGGCCCAGCAGGTGCGGGACTCCGTCAGCGACCTGCGGTCGCAGGCGGAGGAGGAGATCGCGGGGCTGCGCTCGGCCGCGGAGCACGCCGCCGCGACGCTGCGCCGGGAGACCAGGGAAGAGACGGACGCGGCCAAGGAGTTGGCGGAGCAGACCGTCAACGAGGCGCTAGCAGAGGCCGATCAGCTGCGTACCGAGGCGGAGCGCGTCCGGGACGAGTCCCGCAGCGACGCCGCGAAGCGCCGTACGGACGCCGCGGAGCAGGCCGACAAGCTGGTCCAGAAGGCGCACGACGAGGCGACCCGGGCCACCGCGGCGGCCGAGGAGCAGGCCGACGTGATGGTCGCCGCCGCCCGCAAGGAGTCCGACCGGCTGGTGCGCGACGCCACCGCGGAGGCCGGCGGGCTGGTGGAGAAGGCCCGCTCGGACGCCGACCGGCTGCTGGAGGAGGCCCGCCGGGACTCCGCCGCGATCCGCGAGCGCGCCGAGGAGCTGCGGACCCGCACCGAGGCCGAGACCGACGAACTGCACGACCGCGCCCGGCGGGAGGCCGCGGAGGCCACCAGGGCGGCGGGCGAGCGGGTCGACAAGCTGGTCGCCGCCGCCCACGAGCAGCTCAACTCGGCCGAGACGCGCGCCGAGCGGATGCTCGCGGACGCCAAGGGCGAGGCGGGCAAGGTCCGTATCGCCGCGGTCAAGAAGGCGGAGGGGCTGCTCAAGGAGGCGGAGCAGAAGCAGGCCGAGGCGTTCGACGCGGCCGAGCGGACGAAGGCCGAGGCGCGCGCCGAGGCCAAGCGGATGGTCGACGAGGGCCGCCGCGAGCTGGAGTTGATCACCCGCAGACGGGAGGACATCAACGCGGAGATCTCCCGCGTGCAGGACGTCCTCGAAGCCCTGGAGTCCTTCGAGGGCCCCGGGGCCCTCGGGGCCAACGGCAAGGACGCCAAGGACGGCAAGGACGGCAAGGACGGCAAGAACAGCCAGGTCAACAAGGGGAAGGACGGCGGCGGGAAGGCACCCGCGGCCGCCGCGGCCCGGTCCGGGGGGAAGCAGTCCGGTGGCAGACCACTCGATTGAGCGGACATTCTCCAGATCAAACCGGGATTGACGCTGTGACACGCCGTCAGCACCCCTAGGATTCCCCTTATCACCTCACTCGGTCTCTTTCGACAGGAACCCCATGAGCGACACTGCCAACCCCTTCGGTTTCGAGTTCGCAAGGCGCGGATACGACCGCGAGCAGGTGGACGAACGGATCACCAAGCTCGTAGCCGACCGCGACAGTGCTCTCTCCCGCATCACCTCCCTTGAGAAGCGCATCGAGGAACTCCACCTCGAGACGCAGAACGCGCAGGCGCAGATCGCCGACTCCGAGCCGTCGTACGCCGGCCTCGGCGCCCGGGTCGAGAAGATCCTGCGGCTCGCCGAGGAGGAGGCCAAGGACCTGCGCGACGAGGCCCGCCGCGCCGCCGACCAGCACCGCGAACTGGCCGAGTCGGCCGCACAGCAGGTGCGCAACGACGCCGAGGCCTTCGCCGCCGAGCGCAAGACCAAGGCGGAGGACGAGGGCGCCAGCATCGTCGAGAAGGCGAAGGGCGAGGCCGCCGGCCTGCGCGCCGAGGCGCAGAAGGACGCGCAGTCCAAGCGCGAGGAGGCGGACACCCTCTTCGAGGAGACCCGCGCCAAGGCCGCCCAGGCCGCCGCGGACTTCGAGACCAACCTCGCCAAGCGCCGCGAGCAGTCCGAGCGCGACCTCGCCTCCCGCCAGGCCAAGGCCGAGAAGCGGCTGGCGGAGATCGAGCACCGGGCCGAGCAGCTGCGCCTGGAGGCCGAGAAGCTGCGCACCGACGCCGAGCGCCGCGCCCGGCAGACCGTGGAGACCGCGCAGCGCCAGTCCGAGGACATCGTGGCCGACGCCAACCAGAAGGCCGAGCGGATCCGCAGCGAGTCCGAGCGCGAGCTGGCGGCGCTCACCAACCGCCGCGACAGCATCAACGCCCAGCTGACCAACGTCCGCGAGATGCTGGCCACGCTGACCGGCGCGCAGGTCGCCGCCCAGGCGACGGGCGAGGAGGTCGAGGACAAGCCGGGCGTGCCCGCCCAGCAGACCCGCTGACGCGGGTACGGCCGGGCGGGTGACGCCCGCCCGGCCGTCCGGCTGGTCGCTCTGCCGGTTCCCGGCGCCCTCCGCCCATCGCGGAGGGCGCTGCTCCGCTTGTGTCGATTGCGCCCAGGAGATGCGCGCGCTCCCGTCGCCGCCTAGGGTTGGCGCATGATCGAACTGGAGGGGCTCACCAAGCGGTATGGCGACAAGCTCGCCGTGGACCATCTGACCTTCCAGGTGCGCCCGGGGATGATCACCGGTTTTCTGGGGCCGAACGGCGCCGGCAAGTCGACGACGATGCGCATGATGCTCGACCTCGACAACCCCACGGCGGGCTCGGTCCGCATCGACGGCAAGCACTACCGCGACCTGCAGGAACCGCTGAAGTACATCGGCGCGCTGCTGGACGCGAAGAACATGCACGGCGGCCGCAGCGCATACCACAACCTGCTGTGCCTGGCGCAGAGCAACCGCATCCCGGCCTCCCGGGTGGCGGAGGTGCTCGACACCGTCGGGCTGACGGCGGTGGCGAAGAAGAAGTCCAAGGGCTTCTCGCTCGGCATGGGCCAGCGCCTCGGCATCGCGTACGCCCTGCTCGGCGACCCCGAGATCCTGATGTTCGACGAGCCGGTGAACGGGCTGGACCCCGAGGGCATCCACTGGATCCGGAACCTGATGAAGAGTCTGGCCGCCCAGGGCCGCACGGTCTTCGTCTCCAGCCACCTGATGAGCGAGATGGCGCTGACCGCCGACCACCTCATCGTCATCGGCCAGGGCAAACTGCTCGCCGACACCTCGATGGCCGGGTTCATCCGGGAGAACTCGCGGTCGTACGTGCGTGTACGCACCCCGCAGCCCGAGCAGTTCAAGGACGCCGCGAGCGCCGCCGGCCTGTCCGTCAGCCTGCGCGAGGACGGCTCGTTCGAGATCGAGGGCGCCGACATGGCCGAGCCGGTCGGCGAGCTGGCCGCGCAGCACCGGGTGACGCTGCACCAGCTGAGCCCGCAACAGGCCTCCCTGGAGGAGGCGTTCATGCAGATGACCGCCCAGGCGGTCGAGTACCACGCCCACAATCTGAACGACCCGGGCGCCGCCGCGGCGGCCGCGCAGGCGGACCCGCCGCTCGCGCAGAACGCGCCGCCCGCGCCGGGGCAGCAGGGGCAGGGTCCGCAGTGGGGCAAGGGAGACTGACGGCCATGGCAGCACCCTCGGCAGTGCTCAAGTCGGAGTGGACGAAGGTACGCACGGTCAGCTCCACGATGTGGACGCTGGCCGCCGCGCTGGTCCTCACCGCCGCGGTGGGCGCGCTCCTGTCCGGCGTCATGAACGCCACGTACGACGACCTCTCGCGCGCCGAGCAGCTCACCTTCGACCCGACCCTGGTGAGCTTCTTCGGCATGATGCTCGGCCAGCTGGCGATGGTCGTCTTCGGCGTCCTCGTCGTCAGCACGGAGTACAGCTCCGGCATGATCCGGACTTCGCTGGCCGCGGTGCCGCAGCGGGCCGCGTTCTACGTCTCGAAGGTCGTCGTCGCCACCCTGCTCGCCCTGGTCGTCGGACTGCTCACCAGCTTCGTCACGTTCTTCGTCGGGCAGGCCCTGCTCGGCGACCACAGCGCGTCGATCACCGACGACAACGTGCTGCGGGCCGTCATCGGCGCCGGGCTCTACATGACGGTGATCACGATGTTCTCCATGGGCGTCGCCGCCATGCTGCGCAGCACGGTGCTCTCGCTCGGTCTGCTGATGGCGTTCTTCTTCCTCATCTCCTCGATCCTGGCCGGCGTCCCGGCCACGCGGGACGTCGCGCGGTACCTGCCGGACCAGGCGGGCTCGGCGGTCATGCAGGTGGTGCCGGGTGCGCTGGACAGCGACAAGCTGCCGTACGGGCCGTGGGGCGGCTTCGGCATCATGTGCGCCTGGGCGGCGGCGGCGCTGATCGGCGGGTACGCCGTGCTGAAGAAGCGCGACGCCTGACGGCCGGCGCGCGGCTCCCCGCGGTCCGGCGGACTGCCCGCCGGGAACCGGAGGCGTCCCGATAGCCTCTTAGCCTCAAGGGGGGCGGGAGCGACCACGTGCCCCCGTGTCCGACGCAGGGGGCCACATGATCGAAGCACGGGGTCTGACGAAGACCTACGGCGCGAAGACCGCCGTGTACAACCTTTCCTTCACCGTCCAGCCCGGGCTCATCACCGGCTTCGTCGGCCCCAACGGGGCCGGCAAGTCGACGACGATGCGGATGATCCTGGGGCTGGACGAGCCGAGCAGCGGCACCGTCACCGTGGGCGGGCACCCGTACCGCAAGCTGCCCAACGCCCCGCGCCAGGTCGGCGCCCTGCTGGACGCCAAGGCCGTGCACGGCGGCCGCAGCGCCCGCAACCACCTGCGCTGCGTGGCCCAGCTCTCCGGCATCCCGCAGCGCCGCGTCGACGAGGTCCTCGACGTCGTCGGCCTGCGCGAGGTCGCGGGCCGCCGCTCCAAGGGCTTCTCGCTGGGCATGGGCCAGCGCCTCGGCATCGCCGGCGCGCTCCTGGGCGACCCGCAGATCCTCCTCTTCGACGAGCCGGTCAACGGCCTCGACCCCGAGGGCATCCTGTGGATCCGCAACCTGATGAAGAAGCTGGCGAGCGAGGGCCGCACGATCTTCGTCTCCAGCCACCTGATGAGCGAGATGGCGCTGACCGCCGACCACCTCGTCGTCATCGGCCGCGGCCAGCTCATGGCCGACATGAGCGTGCGGGACTTCATCAACACCCACTCGGCGAGCTTCGCCCGGGTCCGGGTGCCCGACGGGGAGCAGGGGCAGCGGGCAAAGCTGACGGCCGCCCTCACCGAGCACGGCGGGCAGGTGCAGCCGGAGGACGACGGGGCGCTGCGCGTCGCCGGGCTGCCGCTGCCGCGCATCAGCGACCTGGCGCACGACGCGGGCGTCCGGCTCTGGGAGCTGTCGCCGCACGAGGCGTCGCTGGAGGAGGCGTACATGCGGATGACGCAGGGCGCCGTGGACTTCCGGTCCACCGTCGACCAGCGCAGCGGCCTGCAGCAGCCGGCGGGCCCGGTGCCCCCGCAGGGGTACGCGGCCCCCGCGCCCGGCTACGCGCCGCCCGCGGCCGCGCCGGGGGCGCCCCCGGTGCAGCCGGGCTACGCCCCGGCCGCGCCGCAGGGCTACGCCCCGCCGCCCCCGGCCCCGCCGCACGCCCCGGCCGGCGCCGCCGCTCCCGCCCCGCGCGAAGGTGAGGCCCCCCGATGAGCTACCCGCCGCAGCCCTCCGCCCCCGCCCCCGGCGCGCCCCCGGTCCCGGGCGCCGCTCCCGGCGCCGCGCCGCCCGTCCCGCCGCCCCCGGGCGGCGGCTACTCGTCGCCGATCCCGATCGTCAGGACGCATCTGGGCCACGCCTTCGCCTCCGAGTGGACCAAGATCCGCTCGGTGCGCTCCACGATGTGGACGCTGGGCATCATGCTCGTGCTCGTCGTCGGCGTCGGCTTCCTCATCGCGCTGGCGATGGCCACCGACGACTGGGTCGGCGCCCCGCTGCTGTCCGGCGGCCTCTTCGGCCTGATGCTCGGCCAGATCTGCATCGTCACGCTGGGCGTGCTGGTGATCACCTCCGAGTACGGCACGGGCATGATCCGTACCACGCTGACGGCCTCGCCGCAGCGCTGGCGGGTGCTGGCGGCCAAGGCCGTGGTGTTCTTCGTGCTCGCCTTCGTCCTGACCACCGTGGCGTGCGCGATCACCGCGGTGATCCACTCGTCGGTCCTGAGCGGCCAGACCGTGCCGGAGTACGAGTACGACGACCCGATGTTCAAGGACTCGATCTCCGACAGCGGCGAGCTGGTCGCCACCGGCGGGCAGTGGTTCGACGCCACCGTGGGCGCCGCGCTGTACGTGTCGCTGCTCGGCCTGCTCGCGCTGGCCGTGGGCGCGATCCTGCGGCACTCCGCGGGGGCCATCACCACGATGGTGGGCTTCATCCTGCTGCCGCTGATCATCGCGCTGTTCATGCAGGCCGAGAGCCTGAAGGAGGTCCAGCGCAAGCTGATCGAGTACTCCCCGCTCAGCGGCCTGGCCTCGCTCTTCGGCATCCCGTTCTTCGAGGACGGGGCGGTCGGCGGCTGGGGGCTGCTCAGCCTGCTGGCGGCGGTCACCGGCGGGATGCTCCTCCTGGCGTTCGCGCTGCTGTCGAAGCGCGACGTCTAGCCGGACGGCGGCCGGGGGGGTACGGCCGCGGGCCGCGCCCCCGCCGCCCCGGACAACCCGGCCGCCGCTCAGACGCCCAACTCCTGGGCGAGCACCGCGGCCTGCACCCGGCTGCGCAGTCCCAGCTTCGCCAGCAACCGGCTGACGTGCGTCTTCACCGTGGCCTCCGCCATGTCCAGGCGGGCCGCGACGTCGGCGTTGGACATCCCCTGGCCCAGGCAGGCCAGCACCTCCCGCTCGCGCCGCGTGAGCGTGTCGAGGACCGCCGGGTCCGGGCCGTCGGGCGACGGGCCCCGCCGGCCGCCCGCGAACTCGGCGATCAGCCGCCGGGTCACCGCCGGGGCGATGAGCCCTTCGCCGCGCGCGACCGTGCGGACGGCCGCCACCAGGGCGTCCGCCTCGGTGTTCTTCAGCAGGAAGCCGGCGGCGCCGGCGCGCAGGGCGCCGAAGACGTACTCGTCGAGGTCGAACGTCGTCAGCACCAGCACGTCCGCCAGTTCCTCCGCGCTGATCAGCCGGGTCGCCGCCACCCCGTCCAGCTTGGGCATCTGCACGTCCATCAGCACCACGTCCGGCCGCAGTTCGCGGGCGAGCCGCACGGCCTCCTCGCCGTCCGCGGCCTCGCCGACGACCTCCAGGCCGGCGGCGGAGCGCAGGATGAGGACGAGCCCGGCGCGTACGGCCTGCTGGTCCTCGGCGACGAGGATCCGGACGGGCGGGTCGGCGTCAGCCATGGGTCCTCCGTGGTGCTGCGGTGGTGTTCTCGTCGGTGGGCAGCCCGGCCCGTACGGTCCAGTGCTTGCCGTCGTACGCCGCGTGCTCCCCCGCGCGCTCCCCGGCGTGCTCGGCGCCGCCGGCCTCCGGGCCCGCGGTGAACGAGCCGCCGAGCAGGGCCACGCGCTCCGCCATCCCGATCAGCCCCGCGCCCGAGCCCGGCGCGCGCGGCTCCCCTGCCTCCCCTGCCTCCCCGGCCGCCGCGCCCGGCCGCTCGTCGCCCAGCGGGCTGGTCACCGTCACCGTCAGCGGCTCGGGCCCGGCCAGCCGGACCCGTACCTCGCCGGGCGCGGCGTGCTTGAGCGCGTTCGTCAGCGACTCCTGCACGATGCGGTACGCGGCCAGCTCCACCGGCGCCGGCAGCCGCGCGCCGGGCTCGCGCGCGTCGTCGAGGACGACGCGGAGGCCGCTCGCGGCGCCGTTGGTGCGCGCCTGGTCCACCAGCGACGCCAGCCCCTGCAGCGTCGGCGCCGTCGCCGGCTCGGCCGCCGCGCCCTCGGCGGCGTCGGCGTCGGCGGCGCGCAGCAGGCCGATGAGGCGGCGCATCTCCGCCAGCCCCTGCACGCTGTTCTCGCGGATGACGGACAGCGCCTCCCGCGACGCCTTCGGGTCGCCGATGGACTGGGCGGCGGTGGCGTGGATGGCGATGGCGGAGAGGTGGTTGGCCACCATGTCGTGCAGCTCGCGCGCCATCCGGGCGCGCTCGGCGCCGACGGCCTCGCGCCGGTCCAGCTCCGCGAGCAGCGCCGTCTGCTCCGCCCGCAGCCGGGCGGCGTCGGCGGCCTGGCGGTGGGTGCGTACCGCGACGCCGGTGGTGGCGGGGGCGAGCGTGAGGAGGCCGACGGCGACGCCGAGGAGGATCGCGATCCGGTCCTGGAAGGCGGCCAGCACGGCGAGGGTCGAGGCCACGGTGAGCGCCACGGCGGCCCGGGGGATCCAGCGGGCGGCGGCCGCGGTGCTGTAGACCACGCCCGCGTAGACCAGGTCCGTGAACATCAGGATCGTGGCCAGCGTGCCCCGGGTGAACTGGTCGGCGACGAGGGCGGCGGCGGCGACGCCCAGCGCGGTCAGGGGCCGGCTGCGGCGCAGCAGCTCCGCGCCGCACATGACCGCGAGCGGGAGCAGCGTCAGCCACGGCGCGTCGAGCGGCCGGTCGCCCTGGGTGTGCAGCCCGAGCGCCCACAGCGCCGTCCCGCCGAGCAGCCCGACGACCGCGAGGAGCACGTCGTCGCGGTGCGGCCGGAGCGGGGCGCGTGAGCTGGTCACGCCCCCATCAAACACGGCAGCGGCACCCGCGGCCTCCGTACCCCGGGCGGATTCGGGGGCGGGCGCTACATCGAAGGATGCAGTCCGGGATCGTCGCGTACGACGACGTGCCGGCGCGCCCCGCGCGGGAGCCTGGAGGCCGGGACCGGGGAAGCGGAAGCGGGGAAGGGAGAGCGCACCGTGGTCGTCACGCTCATCATCGTCTGCGAGGTCGCCTTCTGGGTGCTGCTCGCCGCCGGGCTCTCGCTGCGGTACCTGGCGCGGAAGCCGCGGCTGGGCGCCGCGGTGCTGCTGTGCGAGCCGCTGCTGGAGGTCGTGCTGCTGGTCGTCACGGCGATCGACCTGAAGAACGGCGCGGAGCCGGACTGGAAGCACGGCCTGGCCGCCGTCTACATCGGCTTCTCCGTGGCCCTCGGCCCGGCGACGATCCGCTGGGTCGACGCCCGCTTCGCGCACCGCTTCGCGGGCGGGCCGCCGCCGGTGAGGCCGCCGAAGTACGGGAGGGCGCGGGCGCTGCACGAGTGGCGGACGGCCGCGCGCTGGATCCTGGCGAGCGGGATCGCGATCGCGTTGCTGCAGGGCGCGGTGTGGTACGTCGGCGGCGACGGGAGCACGGAGTCGCTGCGGGAGTGGCAGACGCGGATGCTGTTCGTCATCGGCATCAACGTCGTCATCGCCGGGAGCTACACGCTCTTCCCCAAGCGGCGGCCGGCCGGGGCGGAGTCCGACGCGGACGGGCGGCGGTCAGCGCTCGCCGCCCGGCACCCACAGCACGTCGCCGACCGCCTTGTTGGCCGTGCGCGCAAGGATGAAAAGCAGGTCCGATAGGCGGTTGAGGTACGTGGCCGTCAGCGGGTTCATGGTCTCGCCGTGCACCTCCAGCGCGGCCCACGTCGACCGCTCGGCCCGGCGCACCACCGTGCACGCCTGGTGCAGCAGCGCCGCGCCGGGCGTGCCGCCCGGAAGGATGAAGCTGCGCAGCTTGTCCAGCCCGGCCAGGAAGCGGTCGCAGTCGGCCTCCAGCCGGTCGACGTACTCCTGTTCGACGCGCAGCGGCGGGAACTCCGGGTCGGGCCGCACGGGCGTGGACAGGTCGGCGCCGACGTCGAAGAGGTCGTTCTGCACCCGGGTGAGGACGCGGGCGACCTCCTCGGACAGCCCGCCGAGGGCCAGGGCCGTCCCGATCGCCGCGTTCGCCTCGTTGGCGTCGGCGTACGCGGAGATCCGCGGGTCGGTCTTCGCCACCCGGCTCATGTCGCCGAGGGCCGTGGTGCCCTTGTCTCCGGTGCGGGTGTAGATCCGCGTCAGGTTGACCATACGGACAGCGTATGCCCGCTCCGGAGGGGACGGCGGACCTGTGGGGCCAAAAGGTACCCAACTACGCGCGGCGGACCGGCGAGTGGACGCCGGGCGTGTGATGTCCGTCATCTGAGACGTGACGCGCATCTCTTCGCGCTCCGCGGGCGCGCCGGGAGCGCTAGTGTCCGCTTCGGAGCACGTGAACGAGCCGTATAGCGAGGGAACCACCGTGGAATCCGCCGGAAAGCTCGCCGTCGTCGGAGCCGGACTCATGGGGTCCGGTATCGCCCAGGTCGCCGCCCAGGCCGGCTGGGATGTCGTGCTGCGCGACATCACCGAGGAGGCGCTGACCCGCGGCGCGGACGGGATCAGGGGCTCGTACGAGAAGTTCGTCGCCAAGGGCAAGCTGGCCGCGGCCGACGCCGAGCAGGCCCTCGCCCGGATCACCACCACCACCGACCTCGACGCCGCCGCCGACGCGGACATCGTCGTCGAGGCGGTCTTCGAGCGGCTCGACGTCAAGCAGGACATCTTCCGCACGCTCGACGGCCTGGTGCGCGACGACGCCGTGCTCGCCTCCAACACCTCCGCGATCCCCATCACCAAGATCGCGGCGGTGACCGGCCGGCCCGAGCGCGTCGTCGGCACGCACTTCTTCTCGCCGGTCCCCCTGATGCGGCTCTGCGAGCTGGTCCGGGGCCTGAAGACCAGCGACGACGCCCTCGCCCGGGCCCGGGCCTTCGCCGAGTCCACCGGCAAGACCTGCATCGTCGTCAACCGCGACGTGGCCGGCTTCGTGACCACCCGGCTGATCGCCGCGCTCGTCGTCGAGGCCACGAAGCTGTACGAGTCGGGCGTCGCCACCGCCGAGGACATCGACGCCGCCTGCCGGCTCGGCTTCGGCCACGCCATGGGGCCGCTGGCCACCGCCGACCTGACCGGCGTCGACATCCTGCAGCACGCCGCCGAGAACATCTACACCGAGACCCAGGACGGGAAGTTCGCGCCGCCGGAGCTGATGCGCCGCATGGTCGACGCGGGCGACATCGGCCGCAAGAGCGGCCGCGGCTTCTACGAGCACTGACCGCAACCGACCGCAGCCGCCCACCGGCCCGGCCGCGCCCCTCCCGGCCCCCGGCCGGGCCGGTGGGCGGGTGCGGCGTCCCCCGCAGGGGTGAAATCGGTACGGATACGCGCGCGGACGGCAACCGGGCACCCCCGGGAACAGTCAGATCAAGAGAGGAACCGGCACGGAACTCGGCACCACGGACTACGAGAACCCGCAGACGGGGAGCGCACATGTTTGAGGCGGAGGGCCGCGACAGCGCCCCGCCCTACCACCCGGCCCGCCACCGCGCGGGCCCCGCGCGCGGGGCCGCCCGTCGAGCGCCGGGCGGCGCCGCGGCCGGCGCGGGCCCCGGCGCGCCCGCCTACATCAAGGGCGACCACGCCGAGCTGGCCGTCGCGGGCCGCCTCGACGTGCGCAGCGCGGCCGACGCCCGGGAGGCGCTGCACCGGGCCGTCGACGAGGGCCGCGGCGACCTCGTCCTCGACCTCACCGACCTCGACTCCTGGGACGCCACCGGCCTGGGTGTCATCATGGGGGCACACCGCAGGGCGGGCCGGGCCGATCGCCGGCTCGTGCTGCGCGGGGTGCCGCCGCAGATGCAGCGTCTGCTGGTGGCCACCAAACTCCACCGCATCCTCACGATTCAGTGAAGACGCGGCCGCGCCGGGGAGTCCCCCCTCGACAGGCCGCCCGGCGGAGGTCATAGGGTTTCCGGGCCGGGGAGCGGCACGGCGTAGGACAGCGGGCAGGAAGGCTTCGCGATGGACCCGAACACGGGCCATGGACAGGACGACACACCCGAGGGCATAACCCCGCCTCCGGACCCGCCGTCGGGTTCGTACCCCGGCGAACAGGCGAGCGCGCACCCCGACCCGGACGCGCCGGGTGCCGCGTACCCGGAGCCGGAGCCGGAGCCGGAGCCGGAGCCGCCGGCCGGAGCGTATCCCGAGGAGCCCGGGGACACCCTCCCCGGCACCGAGTTCCCCGGCACCGAGCCCGTGCGCCCGTACGCCGCCGGGGAGCCGGTCCGCCCGTACGCCGACGAGGCGGTGCTCCCCGGCGCCGACGAGCCCGCCGGCTCCGCCTCCGACGAGCCCGCGGGATCCGCCGAGCCGTCCCCCGCCCACGAGCCCGCCGAGCCGTTCGCGGAGCCCGCGGCCGGCTCCGCCCCCGCCGGCTTCCCCGGGACGCCCTCCGGCGCCGGCGGCAAGGGCGCCGGGCTCCCCCGCGCCGCCGACCCCCTCTCCCCGGGCGCGCAGCAGGGCCCGGCGCGTACCGCCCGGCTGATCGCCGGCGAGTACCGGCTCACCGTCAACCCCGTCGACGGCACCCACGCCGAGCTGTGCCCGCCCGCGGAACGCCCCGGTCCGCCGCGCCGGATGACGGCCGCCGCGCGCGCCGCGCGGCGCCGGACGGCGTCGCCGCCGCCCGGGCCCGCCGGCCCGCAGCTGCCGCTGCTGGAGCGCGACGAGATCCGCGAGCGGCTGGTGCGCCTGCTCTCCCGCGGCCGCTCCGTCCGCCTCACCGGCCCCTCCGGCTCCGGCCGCACCGTGCTGCTGGAGGCGGTCGCCGCCGACTGCGCCGAGCTGGCGCCGGACGGCGTCATCCGGCTGAGCGGCCGCAGCCGCACCCCCACCGATCTGCAGTACGAGCTGTGCGCCGCCGTCTACGACCTGACCGGGCGGCGCCCGGACCCCGGCGAGCTGCGCGAGCTGCTGCCGCAGATCGGCGCCGTCGTGGTGCTCGACGACGTCGAGTTCGGCGGCACGGCGCTCGAAGAGCTGCTGGCCGCCACCCCCGAGTGCGCGTACCTGATCTCCGTCACCCCCGACACGCCCGCGCCGACGGCCGCCTCGTACCTGGAGGAGGTCTTCCTGCCGGGGCTCGGCCGCGCCGCCTGCATGCAGCTGCTGGAGCGCGCCGGGCGGCTGCCGCTCGGCGACGAGGAGCGTACCTGGGCGGCCGACCTGTGGTTCGAGTCGGAGGGGCTGCCGCTGCGGTTCGTCCAGGCCGGCGCGGTGCTGCGGCTCGCCGGGCCGGGCGCCGGGGAGCCGCTGCCGCCGCTGGCGGAGAGCGCCGCGCCGGCGGCGCTGCTGGCGTCCCGGCTCAGCGACGCGGCCCGTACCGCGCTGCGCTTCGCGGTGGCGCTCGGCGGCGTCTTCCCGCACCACGCGCAGCTCCCCGCGCTCGCCGGCGAGGCCCTCGCCGACACCGCGCTCGCCGAACTCGCCGACTGCGGGCTGGTCTCCGGCGGCCCCGGCCGCTACCGGCTGGCCGCCGGCGTCTCCGCCCAGCTGACCGCCGCCGGCTACGACCGGCCGGCCGAGGGCGGCCAGGACGCGGCGCGCACCGCCGCGCAGCACTACGCCTGGTGGTCCGCGCACCGCTCGGTGACCCCGGAGACGGTCGCGGCCGACGCGGACGCCATCCTCGCCGCGCTCGGCGGCCTCGTCGCCGACCGGGAGGGCGCCACCGACAGCACCGCGGTGCTGCTCGCCCGCGCCGCCGCGCCCGCGTTCGCGGCGGCCCTGCACTGGAGCGCCTGGGAGCGGGCGCTGCGGTACGGGCAGGAGGCCGCCCGGCGCGCGGGCGAGGTCGCCGCGGAGGCGTACTTCCACCACGAGCTGGGCGTGCTGGCGCTGTGCACCGGCAACACCGGCCGGGCGCGGGCCGAGTTGGAGGCGGCGCTGGCGCTGCGCGGCGCGATCGCCGACCGCGGCGGCGAGATCGCCAGCCGGCGGGCCCTGGCCCTGGTCACGGACGGCGACGGCAGCGAGGCCGTGACGGCGTCGCTGCCGGTCGTCTCCGGTACGCCCGGAGGGCCGGCCGGCGCCCCGGGCGTACCGGAGGCGGGCGCGGCGTTCGACGAGCCGGGCGCGGGCGCCGACCGGCCCACCGTGCTCATCTCCCCGCCGTCGGGGGGCGCGGAGACGACCGCGATGCCCACGGTGCGCGGGCCCGGCGCCGAGGCGGCGTCGGCGTCCAGGCGCAACCTCGTCGCGGCGGGCGTCGGCGCGCTGCTCGTCGCGGTGCTCGGCACGGTGGTCACCCTGGGCATGGCCGGCGGCGACGACCCGCCCCCCGACCGGGGCGAGATCGAGCGGTCGGCCGCGGACGAGGACGCCCTGCCCACCGAGGAGCCGTCGTCCCGCAGCCCGTCGTCGGAGTCCGCCTCGCCGTCGCCGGAGTCGTCGGCTCCGGAGTCCTCGGCGCCGTGGACGGACGCCGGCGACGAGACGAGCAGCGCGCCGCCGGAGGAGGACCCGTCGAGCAGCTCGCCCGGTACGCCCTCCGGCAGCGGCTCGTCGTCGGACGGGGGTTCGTCGTCGAACGGCGGGTCCGCGGACGGCGGCACGTCGAGCGACGGCGGTACGAACACGGGCGGTGCCGACAACGGCGGTACGAACGACGGCGGCACCTCGGACAACGGGGGCACCGCGGACAACGGCGGCACCACCGACGACGGCGGGACGACGAACGACGGCGGCACGACCGACGACGGCGGCACCACGGACGACGGGGGTACGACGGACGACGGCGGCACCACCGACGACGGGGGTACGACGACGACAACGGACGCCGGCGGAACGGCGGCGCAGGGCACCACCGGCACCGCGTCGGCCCCGTCCGGCGAGGCGGGCGGCGATGCCCCGTCCGGTGAACCGATCTGACGGCCTGTACGCCGCCGGCCGCGGCCCCCGTCCGTCACGCGCACCCGGGGGCCGTGCCGCGCGTCAGAAGAGCTTCAGCTTCCCGTCGTCCGTCCCGCGCAGCGCGTCGTAGTCCAGCACCGCGCACTCGATCCCCCGGTCCGCCGCCAGCACCCGCGCCTGCGGCCTGATCTCCTGCGCCGCGAATACCCCGCGCACCGGCGCCAGCCGCGGGTCGCGGTTGAGCAGCTCCAGATAGCGGGTCAGCTGCTCCACCCCGTCGATCTCGCCGCGCCGCTTGATCTCCACGGCGACGGTCGTCCCCTTCTCGTCCCGGCCGAGGATGTCCACCGGGCCGATCGCCGTGGGGTACTCGCGCCGGATCAGGGTCCACCCCTCGCCGAGCGCGTCCATGCGGTCGGCGAGCAGCTCCTGCAGGTGCGCCTCAACGCCGTCCTTGACCAGTCCGGGGTCGACGCCCAGCTCGTGCGACGAGTCGTGCAGCAGTTCCTCGATCGTGATGATCAGTTTTTCGCCTGCCTTGTTCTCGACCGTCCACACGGCGACACCGTCCTGCTCACCCTCCTTCAGAGTGCACGGCGGTGACATCCAGTTGAGGGGTTTGTACGCACGGTCGTCGGCGTGGACCGAGACGCTGCCGTCGGCTTTGACCAGGATCAGCCGGGGCGCGGAGGCGAGGTGGGCGGTGAGCCGCCCGGCGTAGTCGACAGAGCAGCGGGCGATGACGAGGCGCATGGCGCACCACGCTACTCGACTCCCACCGCACACTGCGATCTGACCCCGGATGCACCTTTCGGCAATGGCCAGTTGTGTACGCGTTCTTGTGGTGGAGCCGCACCCTCCGCCCTACGGTGGAAGCAGGCGGTCGCCGCGTGGGCACCGAGAGTGGTGAGCGCCGTCCCTGTCCGGTAAAGCCCCGCCCGAACCCCGCGGGGCTGCGAGAGGAGAATCCATGTCGCTGGACGTCCCACCTGCTCTGCTCGATCAGGCCGAGCGGGGCGAGGTCGACGAAAGGGAGTTTGTCGACTGCGTCCGGACCTCGCTTCCCTATGCCTGGGACATGATCAGTTCCCTGGTGGCACAACTGAAGGTCGACGGCGGAAAGTTCGCCGACAACCAGGTACCGCCCCCGGATGAGCACGCCCGCGGCCAGTTGCTCCGCGCGCTGGCCAGCGATGCGATACGGGGATCGCTGGAGCGCCACTTCGGCGTCCGGCTCGCTTTCCAGAACTGTCATCGCGTGGCGGTCTTCCCCCTGGAGGCCTCGACAGCGGAGCCGCTGGCCCGCTTCACCTCGGTGAGAGCCCAGCTGCTCAACCAGTCACCGGAGCTGCGTGACTGCTGACTGGCCCCGGGGTCCCCCGCGCTGCCGCTCCCCACGCCGTCCGCTCGCGCCGCCCCATCCGGTCAGCGAGCGAGGAGCGGCAGCACCTCCGAACCGATTCTCTTCACGTTCCACTCGGTGCCGCACAGGTCCCCCGAGCCCTCGACGAGCAGCGCGAAGCGCGAGATCCCGGTACGTTCCGCGGTCGCCGCCAGCCGGTCGGCGCACAGCCGCGGCGGGCCCACCGGGTGCAGCGCGCACAGCATGTCCGTGTACGCCTCCGGGTCGCGCATCGGGCGCCGCCGGCCGTCCACCGTCTCCATCGCCCCCACGCCGGTGCGGAACGCCCCGGGCAGGGCCCGGCGCAGCACCTCCGCCGCGGCCCTCGGGGTGTCGTCGACCTGCGCCACGCCGGCCGAGACGTGCCCCGCCGCGTCGACCTCCGCCGGGCTCATCCCGGCCGCCAGCGCGGTACGCCGCCACAGCTGGACCATCTCCGCCTTCTCCTCGTCGCCGCTGTGCATCCCGAGCAGCATCGGCAGCCCCCGCGCGGCCGCGAGCCGCACGGTGGCGGGCGAGGTGCACGCGACCAGCACCGGCACGTCGCCCCCGCCGTGCAGCGCCTCGGCCGGCCGGGGCACGACGGCGACCTCGCGGAACGCGTAGCGCTCGCCGGCGGCCCCCACCCGCGGCTCGCGCAGCCAGCGCAGCAGCAGGTCCAGTGCCTCGGGGAACTCCGTCTCGTACGCCGCGAGGCCGGTGCCGAAGACCTCCAGGTCCACCCACGGCCCGCCGCGCCCCACGCCCAGGACGAAGCGCCCCTGCGCGGCGTGGTGCAGCAGCGCGGCCTGCTCGCCGAGGGCGACGGGGTGCTGCGTCGGCAGCACGCTGACGGCGGTGCCGACGCGGATGCGGCTGGTGCGGCCGAGGAGCAGCGCGGCGAGGGTGACCGCCGAGGGGCAGGTGCCGTACGGGATGAAGTGGTGCTCGGCGAACCAGACGGAGTCGAGCCCCGCCTCCTCCGCCGCCACACCCGTCCGCACGGCCCGGTGCAGGGCCTCGCCCTGTCCCTGGCCGGGGAACTGTGCGGCGAGCACGAACGAGCCGACGTGCATCCTGCCCCCTGGGTACTGATGGTGCCGTTGTACGCGGGGTGGGAACCGCCCGTCACCTGCGGCGACGGGGCCCAGCCCGGAAGTCATCCTCATTGTTGGCGATGGGCGGGTGAATCGTCATTCTTTGTGCCCGGGACTGGACTTCACCACCCGTACCCTGGTAGGGAATCCGTGACGACGATCTTCCCGAGGTGCCCGCCGTGTCCCCCCGCCGGAACAAGCCGCGCTCCCGCGGCGCCGCCCGTACCTCCGCGGCCGACGACCTCGCCGGCCGCCTCGGCGCGCCCGACGCGGTGGAGTACGAAGGCGAGGAGTTCCTCGTCCGCCGCGTCGCCGGGTCCGCGGCCGACAAGAGCTACCGCTGCCCGGGCTGCGACCAGGAGATCCGTCCCGGCACGCCGCACGTGGTGGCGTGGCCGGAGCACCGCGGCGCGGATCTGCGCCGGCACTGGCACACGGCCTGCTGGAACGCCCGCGACCGCCGCGGCACACGGCCGCAGCGGTCGCGGAACGCGCCGCGCCACTGACGCCCGGCCGGGCAACCCCGCCGTGGTCCAGACCTGTTGACGGTGGTGCGTCCCGGCCTGCGCTCTCCACCCACCGCGGTGGGCATGCCGCCCGGGTGGGCGGAGCCGCCCCCGCCGACCCGGGCTTCTACCATTTGGTCCAGACCTATTGACCGCATTGGTACATACCAATAGCCTCCCTGGCGAGTGAGTGTCATGGCATGAACACAACCCTGCTCGTGAACGACGGACGGCCGTACGCGCGAACGCGCCGCTCCCACCCGACGAACGGCACTCGACGAGGGAGACACACCTTGAGATCCCCCACCGGCAGACGCCTGCTGAGGCGCGCCACGGCCATGCTGGCCGCCGTGGCCATCCCGCTCGCCGCCATGGTCGGACTCGCGAGCCCCGCCCAGGCGGCCGGGGCGACCGCGACCTACCAGAAGGCCTCGGACTGGGGCACCGGCTTCGAGGGCAGGTGGACGGTGAAGAACACCGGCACCGCCGCCCTGGACTCCTGGTCCATCACCTGGGACTTCCCCGCGGGCACCAGCGTCACCTCCGCCTGGGACGCGGACGTCACGAACAGCGGCACCACCTGGACCGCCAGGAACAAGTCGTACAACGGCCGCCTCGCCCCCGGCGCCAGCGTCACCTTCGGCTTCAACGGCTCCGGCAGCGGCGGCGGAGACGTCACCAACTGCACCCTGAACGGCGACCCCTGCGACGGCGGCGGCGTCCCCGGCGACAACGCGCCGTCCGCTCCCGGCACGCCCAGCGCCGGGACCGTCACCGACACCTCGGTCGCGCTGAGCTGGACGGCGGCCACCGACGACCACGGGATCAAGAACTACGACGTGTACCGCGGCAGCGGCAAGGTCGCCACGGTCACCGGCACGCAGTACACCGACACCGGCCTGACCGCCGGCTCCACGTACACCTACAGCGTGCGCGCCCGCGACACCGCCGACCAGGTCGGCCCGGCCAGCGGCTCCCGGACCGTGACCACCACGGGAGGCGGCGGCCCCGGCGGCGACAAGATCAAGCTGGGGTACTTCACCGAGTGGGGCGTCTACGACCGCAACTACCACGCGAAGAACCTCGACACCTCCGGCTCGGCCGCGAAGCTGACCCACATCAACTACGCCTTCGGCAACGTCCAGAACGGGCGCTGCACCATGGGTGACTCCTTCGCCGCGATCGACAAGAACTACACCGCCGCCCAGAGCGTCGACGGCGTCGGCGACACCTGGGACCAGCCGCTGCGCGGCAACTTCAACCAGCTGCTCAAGCTGAAGAAGAAGCACCCGCACCTCAAGATCCTGTGGTCCTTCGGCGGCTGGACCTGGTCCGGCGGCTTCGGCCAGGCCATGCAGAACCCCGCGGCCTTCGCCCAGTCGTGCTACGACCTCGTGTACGACCCGCGCTGGGCGGGCCTGTTCGACGGCATCGACCTCGACTGGGAGTACCCCAACGCCTGCGGCCTGTCCTGCGACAGCAGCGGCCCGGCCGTAATGAAGGACATGATGCAGGCCTTCCGCGCGAAGTTCGGCGACAAGCTCCTCACCGCCGCCATCACGGCGGACGCCGGCGACGGCGGGAAGATCGACAAGGCCGACTACGCCGGCGCGGCACAGTACGTCGACTGGTACAACGTCATGACGTACGACTTCTTCGGCGCCTGGGACGCCCAGGGCCCCACGGCCCCGCACTCGCCGCTGACGTCGTACAACGGCATCCCGATCCCGGCGTTCAACTCCGACTCCGCGATCCAGAAGCTGAAGGGCATGGGCATCCCGGCGCAGAAGCTGCTGCTCGGCATCGGCTTCTACGGCCGCGGCTGGACCGGCGTGACGCAGAGCGAGCCCGGCGGCAGCGCCACCGGACCCGCGCCCGGGAAGTACGAGCAGGGCATCGACGACTACAAGGAGCTGAAGAGCAGATGCCCCGCCACCGGCACGGTCGCCGGCACCGCGTACGCCCACTGCGGCCAGCAGTGGTGGAGCTACGACACCCCGCAGACCATCGCCGGAAAGATGACCTACGCCAACAACCAGAACCTCGGCGGCGCGTTCATCTGGGAGATGAGCGGTGACACCGCGAACGGCGAGCTGATGACCGCGGTCCACAACGGTCTCGGCTAGCCCGGCCCCGCAGACGGCCTGAACCCGGGGTGTCCGGCGTGCGCTCGCCTCCCCGCCCCGGGTTCAGGCCTTTCCGCGTCCCCGTACGGGATGCGCGGCGCGCTACGCCACGTTGACGCGCTGGCCGGGAGGCGCCGCCTCCAGCCAGGCGAGAAAGCCGGTGAGCGCGTCCTCGCTCATCGCCAGCTCGATCCGGTCCTCGTCGTGCCGGCAGGCCAGCACCACGGCGTCGGAGAGCAGCGCCAGCTCCTCCTCGCCCGCGGGGGCCCGGCGCTCCAGCACCTCGATGGCCTCCCGCCGCAGCACGCGGCGCGGCCGCGGTGCGTACGAGAAGACGCGGAACCACTCGATGACGTCACCGCTGTAGCGGGCGACGCCGTACGCCCAGCCCTTGCCGGGCCGGACCGCCTTCGGACCCCAGCGCAGGCTGCAGTCGAAGGTGCCGCCGGCCCGCTGGATGAGCCGACGGCGCAACCCGAAGAGGAAGAGGCCGAGCAGCAGCAGGGCGACCGCCGTCCCGGCCAGCAGCAAAGCGAGGAACATCTCCACAGACCTCCTCGCCGCTCCTCTCGCGTGGCCTCAGCGAACGCCCGCCACGGCCAGAAGCCGCACTTCCGCGCGCCGTTCCGCTTCCGCGTCCGCGTCCGACTTGGCCCGCTCCAGGGCGCGCTCCGCGCGCTCCACGTCGATCTCCTCGGACAGCTCGGCGATCTCGGCGAGCAGCGAGAGCTTGTTGTCCGCGAAGGAGATGAAGCCGCCGTGTACGGCCGCCACGACCGTGCCGCCGTCGCCGCCGCCCGCCGTCCGGATCGTCACCGGGCCGGACTCCAGCACGGTGAGCAGCGGCTGGTGTCCGGGCATGATGCCGATGTCACCCGACGGGGTGCGCGCGATGACCCGGGTGGCCTCGCCGGACCAGACGCTACGGTCCGCGGCGACCAACTCGACGTGCAGCTCGGCCACGATGGCTCCTCAACTGGGGTTTAGCAGAGAATAACTGGTTTGCGGGCCGGGGGCGGGGCGAACCCCGCCCCCGATTGGCTCGGAGCCAAGGGAAACCGCGGGCGAAACCGTCAGGAGACGCCCAGGTCCTTCGCCTTGGCCTTGAGGTCCTCCAGGCCACCGCACATGAAGAACGCCTGCTCGGGGAAGTGGTCGTACTCGCCGTCGGCGATCGCGTTGAACGCGGCGATCGACTCGTCCAGCGGCACGTCCGACCCGTCGAGGCCGGTGAACTGCTTCGCCGCGTGGGTGTTCTGCGACAGGAAGCGCTCGATCCGGCGCGCCCGGGAGACGGTGAGCTTGTCCTCCTCGGACAGCTCGTCCATACCCAGAATGGCGATGATGTCCTGCAGGTCCTTGTACTTCTGCAGGATCGCCTTCACGCGCGTGGCGCACTCGTAGTGCTCCTGCGTGATGTAGCGCGGGTCGAGCACCCGGGAGGTGGAGGCCAGCGGGTCCACCGCGGGGTAGATGCCCTTCTCGGAGATCGGACGGGACAGCTCCGTCGTCGCGTCCAGGTGGGCGAAGGTGGTCGCCGGCGCCGGGTCGGTGTAGTCGTCCGCGGGCACGTAGATCGCCTGCATCGAGGTGATGGAGTGGCCGCGGGTGGAGGTGATGCGCTCCTGCAGCAGACCCATCTCGTCGGCGAGGTTCGGCTGGTAGCCCACCGCGGAGGGCATGCGGCCCAGCAGGGTGGAGACCTCCGAGCCGGCCTGGGTGAAGCGGAAGATGTTGTCGATGAAGAACAGCACGTCCTGCTTCTGCACGTCGCGGAAGTACTCCGCCATCGTGAGGCCGGCCAGGGCGACGCGCAGCCGGGTGCCCGGCGGCTCGTCCATCTGGCCGAAGACCAGCGCGGTCTGCGGGAGCACGCCGGACTCGGCCATCTCCTCGATGAGGTCGTTGCCCTCACGGGTGCGCTCGCCGACGCCGGCGAACACGGAGACGCCCTCGTGCAGCTTGGCCACACGCATGATCATTTCCTGGATGAGCACGGTCTTGCCGACGCCCGCGCCGCCGAACAGGCCGATCTTGCCGCCCTTGACGTACGGGGTGAGCAGGTCGACGACCTTCAGACCGGTCTCGAACATCTCGGTCTTGGCCTCAAGCTGGTCGAACTCCGGGGCCTGGCGGTGGATCGGCCAGCGCTCGGCGATCTCCGACTCGTCGACCTCGTCGTTGAGGATCTCGCCCAGGGTGTTGAACACGCGGCCCTTGGTGACGTCGCCGACCGGGACGGTGAGGCCCTCGCCGGTGTCGGTCACCGGGGCCTGGCGGACCAGGCCGTCGGTGGGCTGCATGGAGATGGCGCGCACCAGGCCCTCGCCGAGGTGCTGGGCGACCTCCAGGGTCAGCACCTTGACCTCGCCCGCGTTGGCGGGGTCGGCGACCTCGACGGTCAGCGCGTTGTAGATTTCGGGCATCGCGTCGACGGGGAACTCCACGTCGACGACCGGGCCGATGACCCGCGCGACACGGCCGGTCGCCGTGGCAGTCGCTTCGGTGGTCGTGGCAGTGGTCATAGTTATCGGTCACTCCCCGCGGAGGCGTCGGCGAGGGCGTTCGCGCCACCGACGATCTCGCTGATTTCCTGGGTGATTTCGGCCTGGCGGGCCTGGTTGGCAAGCCTCGTGAGCGACTTGATCAGCTCCTCGGCGTTGTCGGTCGCCGACTTCATCGCACGGCGGGTGGCGGCGTGCTTGGAGGCGGCCGACTGCAGCAGCGCGTTGTAGACCCGGCTCTCGACGTACCGCGGGAGCAGCGCGTCGAGCACGCCGTCCGCGGAGGGCTCGAAGTCGTACAGCGCCTGGTACTCCTGCTCCTTCTTCCGCGCCTCCTCGAAGACCTCGGCCGACTCCTCGGCGGTCTTGTCGAAGACGATGGGCAGGAGCCGCTTGTCCACCGCGGTCTGCGTCATCATCGAGTGGAACTCGGTGTAGACGATGTGGATCTCGTCCACGCCGCCCTCCGAGGTCTGCCTGTTCAGCGCGTCGATGAGCGGCGCGGCCACCTTCTTCGCGTCGGCGTACGTCGGGTTGTCCGTGAACCCGGTCCACGACTCGGCCACCGGCCGCTCGCGGAAGCCGAAGTAGGACACGCCCTTGCGGCCCACGACGTAGTGGTCGACCTGCCTGCCCTCGCCGGTCAGCCGATTGGTCAGCGCCTCGGTCTGCTTGATGGCGTTGGAGTTGTAGCCGCCGGCCAGTCCGCGGTCGCTGGTGATCAGCAGCACCGCGGCCCGCACCGGCCGCTCCACCTCGGTGGTCAGCGGGTGCCTGATGTCCGAGCCCGCGGCCACCGCCGTGACCGCCCTGGTCAGCTCGGTCGCGTAGGGGGTGGAGGCCGCCACCTGGCGCTGCGCCTTGACGACGCGCGAGGCGGCGATCATCTCCATCGCCTTGGTGATCTTCTTGGTCGCAGAGACGCTACGGATCCGCCTCTTGTAGACCCGCATCTGGGCGCCCATGGTCAGCCCTCGCCCAGCAGCTTGCCGTCCGAGGTCTCGAACTGCCGCTTGAAGGACTCGACCGCCTCGCGCAGCGCCTCGATGGTCTCGTCGGCCATCTTGCCGCCCTCGCGGATGCCCGTGAGCAGGTCCTTGTTCTCACGGTGCAGGTGGTCGAGCAGCTCGCGCTCGAAACGCTTGACGTCCCCGACGGGCACGTCGTCCATGATCCCGTTGGTGCCGGACCACACGGACACGACCTGGTCCTCGGTGGGGAAGGGCGCGTACTGCGCCTGCTTCATCAGCTCCATCATCCGCTGGCCCCGCTCCAGGGCGGCCTTGGAGGCGGCGTCCAGGTCGGAGCCGAAGGCGGCGAACGCCTCCAGCTCGCGGAACTGCGCCAGGTCCAGCTTCAGCCGGCCGGAGACCTGCCGGATCGCCCGGTGCTGGGCGGCGCCGCCGACGCGGGAGACGGAGATGCCGACGTTCAGCGCCGGGCGCTGGCCCGAGTTGAACAGGTCGGACTCCAGGAAGCACTGGCCGTCCGTGATGGAGATCACGTTGGTCGGGATGTACGCCGACACGTCGTTGGCCTTGGTCTCGATCACCGGCAGACCGGTCATCGAGCCGGCGCCCAGCTCGTCCGAGAGCTTGGCGCAGCGCTCCAGCAGCCGGGAGTGCAGGTAGAAGACGTCGCCGGGGTACGCCTCGCGGCCCGGCGGGCGGCGCAGCAGCAGCGACACGGCGCGGTACGCCTCGGCCTGCTTGGACAGGTCGTCGAAGATGATCAGGACGTGCTTGCCCTGGTACATCCAGTGCTGGCCGATGGCCGAGCCGGTGTACGGGGCCAGGTACTTGAAGCCCGCCGGGTCGGACGCCGGGGCCGCCACGATCGTGGTGTACTCCAGGGCGCCGGCCTCCTCCAGCGCGCCGCGCACGCCGGCGATGGTGGAGCCCTTCTGGCCGATCGCCACGTAGATGCAGCGGACCTGCTTGCTCGGATCGCCGGAGCGCCAGTTGTCGCGCTGGTTGATGATCGTGTCGATGCCGAGGGCGGTCTTGCCGGTCTGCCGGTCGCCGATGATCAGCTGGCGCTGGCCGCGGCCGATGGGGGTCATCGAGTCGACGGCCTTGTAGCCGGTCTCCATCGGCTCGTGCACCGACTTGCGCTGCATGACCGAGGGGGCCTGCAGCTCCAGCGCACGGCGCCCCTCGGTGGCGATCTCTCCGAGGCCGTCCACCGCCTTGCCCAGGGGGTCGACGACCCGGCCCAGGTAGCCGTCGCCGACCGGCACGGACAGGACCTCGCCGGTCCGGGTGACCGACTGCCCCTCCTCGATGCCCCTGAACTCGCCGAGGACGACCGCACCGATCTCCCGCTCCTCCAGGTTGAGGGCGAGGCCGAGGGTGCCGTCCTCGAACTTCAGCAGCTCGTTCGCCATCGCCGAGGGCAGCCCCTCGATCTTGGCGATGCCGTCCATGGCCTGCGATACCGTGCCGACCTCTTCGCGCGAGGCCGCGTCCGGCTGGTACGACTGGACATAGCTCTCCAGCGCGTCCCGGATCTCCTCCGGCCGGATCGTGAGCTCCGCCATCTGGGTTCCCTGCTCTCCTTGTTGGGCCCGTAAGTTCTTGCGTCCACGGCCCAACTCGGGCCGCTGGTGATGCTCTGGAGTTGGTGTGCGACGGCCGGTGACCGTCAGCCCGCCATACCGCGCTTCACCTCGTCGAGGCGGTCGGCGACGGAGCCGTTGATGACCTCGTCGCCCACCCGCACCGAGATCCCGCCGAGGACCGCGGGGTCCACGTCCAGGTTCAGGTGCATGTCCCGGCCGTACAGCCGGGACAGCGCGGCGCCCAGGCGCTCCTTCTGCCCGTCGCTGAGCGGCACGGCGGTGGACACGACCGCGACCATCCGGTCCCGGCGCTCCGCGGCGAGCTTGGACAGGGCCTCCAGGCCCCCTTCCAGGCTACGGCCCCGCGGCCGCTCGACGAGCCGGACGACCAGCCGCTCGGTGACCGGGTTCGCCCGGCCGCCCAGCAGCGAGTGCAGCATCCCGGCCTTGGCGGCCGGGGTGCCCACCCGGTCGGTCAGCGCGCCGCGCAGCCGCTTGTCGGCGGCGACGATCCGGCCGAACCGGAACAGCTCGTCCTCGACGTCGTCCAGCTGCCCCGCGCGCTGCGCGGCGGTGAGGTCCGCGGTGTCGGCCAGCTCTTCGAGCACGTCGACCAGGTCACGCGCCCGCGACCAGCGGGCCCGTACCATCCCGGCGACCAGGTCGGCGGTCTCCCCGCCGAGCTGACCGCCGAGGACGCGGCCGACCAGCTCGGCCTTGGCCTCGCCGGGCTGCGCCGGGTCGGTCAGCGCCCGGCGCAGGGTCACCTCGCGGTCCAGCAGCGCGGTCACGGCGGCCAGCTCGTCGGCGAGCTTCGCCGCGTCGACCGAGGTGTTGTCGGTCAGCGCGTCGAGCTGCTCCCGGGCGGCGGCCAGCGCCTCGCGGCTCGCTCCGTTCATCGGTCACGCTCCTCGTCTCGCTCGCGAAGCGGCTCCGCCGGGACCGGGTGCCGAAAGGACTCCGAGGGCTCCGCCCCCGGGCCCCCGAGCACCAGACTCGCCCGGCTCGTCGCCGCTCCGGCGTTCATGCCCCGGCCTCGGCCTTCGTCCCGGACTGCGCGGCGGCCTTGGCCTCCAGCTCATCCAGGAACCGGTCGACGACGCGGGTCTGCCGGGCGTGGTCCTCAAGAGACTCGCCGACCAGCCGGCCGGCCAGCTCGGTGGCGAGCGTGCCGACGTCCTGGCGCAGCGCCAGCGACGCGGTCTTCTTGTCGGCCTCGACCTGGGCGTGACCGGCGGCGATGATCTCGTCACGCTGCCGCTGGCCCTCGGCCCGCATCTCGGCGATGAGAGCCGCGCCCTGCTCGCGAGCCTCCTCGCGCAGCCGGTTGGCCTCGTGGCGGGCCTCGGCGAGCTGGGCCTTGTACTGGTCCAGCGTCTGCTCCGCCTCGATCTGGGCGGCCTCGGCCTTCTCCATGCCGCCCTCGATGGCCGCGCGCCGCTCCTCGAGCACCTCGTTGATGCGCGGCAGGAGCTTCTTGGCCAGCAGCGCGAAGACGATCAGGAAGGCGATCAGGCCGATGACGAGTTCCGGCATCGGCGGGACGAGAGGGTTCTGCTCCTCCTCCGCCGCGATCTGCAGGAGATTCACATCGGTGCCTTTCGTCGGAAGAGGCTGATCAGTACACGAACGGCATGACGATGCCGATGAGGGCGAGCGCCTCACAGAAGGCGAAGCCCAGGATCATGTTCTGCCGGATCAGGCCGACGGCCTCCGGCTGGCGGGCCATGGCCTGCACGCCGTTACCGAAGATGTAACCGATGCCGACACCGGGGCCGATCGCGGCGAGGCCGTAACCGATCGAGCCGACGTTGCCTTCGATTGCGGCCAGGGTCTCCATCGCAGCCATGTGCTTTCTTCCTTCTCTTCTGCCGAACCGGTGGGGGTTGGCCACCGGACGATTGGGGGGGTGTGGCGGGTGGTACGGGGCTCTCAGTGCGCCTCTTCGAGGGCACCGGAGATGTAGCTGGCCGACAGCACGACGAACACGTACGCCTGCACGGCCTGGATGAACAGCTCGAAGACGATCATCACCATGACCAGGACGAAGGCCACGGGCGCGTAGGCGAAGCCCCAGCTGTTCATGAAGAACCAGGTGGCGACGGTGAACATCACCAGCAGCAGGTGGCCGGCGAACATGTTGGCGAAGAGCCGGACCGCGTGCGTGAAGGGCCGCACGAGCACGTTCGAGAAGAACTCGATGAGCATGACCAGCGGCAGCACGGCGCCCAGCGACTTGTCGTAGCCGGTGAGGTTCTTGAGCCCGCCGACGAAGCCGTGCCGCTTGAAGGTCAGGGTCATCCAGGTCACGTAGACCACGCCCGCGAGGGCCGCCGGGAAGGCGATGATCGAGGTCACCGGGAACTGCGCGAGCGGGATGATCGACCAGAGGTTCATCAGCCAGATGAAGAAGAAGAGGGAGACCAGCAGCGGCACCCACTTCTCGCCCTCCTTCTTGCCGATGGTCTCGTAGACGATGCCGCGGCGGACGAAGTCGTAGCCGGACTCGGCGACCATCTGCAGCTTGCCCGGCACGACCTTGGGGCTCGCGAACGCCTTCCAGAAGAAGAGGCAGAGCAGCCCGGTCGTGAGCAGCGCCAGCAGGATCGGCTTGTTGAACTCGAAGCCGCCGATCTCGAACATCGGCTTGAAGATGAAGGAGTGCAGGCCGGGGGACTGGAAGCCGCAACCACCATCGACGAAGATCTTGCAGCTGGCGTCGAAAGCGAGCGTCGTATCTGCAGCACTCACCGGCGAGCTCCTTCGGTGTGACGCATGGGTACGGCAACCTCAATGTGTCGGCGTTGCGCACCGCCGGAGAGCGGTGCGTGACAGGACGGGATCCGGCCGGCGGGGTGCGGTGCGGCCCTGCGGCCCACGGCGCACGCGCGCACCGGCGCGGCAGGGGGACGATAGCAGTACCGGATCACTGCTCGGGCGGCACCCCTCATCGCCCGGCCTCGGTGGCTGTGCCGGAGCGCTGTTCACCCGCTCCGGTCGCTCGCTCCGGTTCCACGTACGGCAGCTTCAGCCGGAGGTGGGTACGGGCCATGGCGGCGGTGAACACCAGCGCCGCGGCGAGCACGGTGAAGCCGAACGCCCGGGTGTTGAAGAGGGTGGTGTCCTTGAACACCCCCATCACGACCGCGAGCAGCAGGATCTGGGTGGTGTACGTGAGCAGCGCGATCCCCATGAACAGCTCGGGGTGCTTGCGGGAGAAGTGCTGCAGTGCGAAGAGACCGAGACCGAAGAAGGCAAGGACCACCACGGTGGCTGCGGCGGCTCCCACACCGCCCTTCGCACCGGCCGCGAGTGCGCTGACGACACTGGCGACGACGCCTGCGAGGGCGGTCGGGATCGCGGCGCCACGGAGGATCCGGGCGTCGTTGACCTGCATATAAGGAGTCTCCGGCGGGAGTCGGGAGCAACTGGTCGACGGTGACGAGCATGTTCCCGGAGCGAGTGCACCGCGCCTGGGGGCATCGCGCCAGAGAACCGTCGCACTACGGTCCTTCGGCTCTGCACCGGGTTCTCGTGAACGGTATCACAAGCATCTTGACCCGAGCTTTACTCGGTAAGTGTGCCGCCCGTCACACGAAGGGGGTATCTCGGCCGCGTCGCTCCGCCCACCTGGGGATATGCCTGCTAAGGGGTCAATGTCCCGCGCGGCGCCAGCGCGAGCGCTCCCCCACGGCCGTCGACCCGCTGATGCCGGCCGGCACGAGTTCGTGCTCCTGTGAACCCGGCGTCCCGTTCGCCCCGTTTGCCGCCGCGCCGCCGGCCGGCGCCGGACCGCCCCGCGGCCCCGCGGCGCCGCCGGGGCCGTCGCCCCGCTCCCCGCCGCCGGCCCCCTCCCCGCCGGCCGCGTCCCCCGGGCGCCGGTAGCGCGGCGGTACGAGCCTGTTGGCCCACGACGGCGTCTTCGGGGCGAACCGCGGCAGCAGCAACAGCACCAGCCCGGCGGCGCTGAGGCCGACCGCCACCAGCACCACCCAGACGTTGTCGGCCTGCACCGAGAAGGCCACCATCCCGAACGCGACCAGCGCCGACCAGAAGTACATGAGCAGCACGGCCCGCATGTGCGAGTGGCCCATCTCCAGCAGCCGGTGGTGCAGGTGCCCGCGGTCGGCCGCGAACGGCGACTGGCCGCGCCAGGTGCGCCGCACGACGGCCAGCAGCAGGTCCAGCATCGGAATGGCCAGGATGGTCAGCGGCAGCACCAGCGGGATGAACACCGGCACCGTCGAGCGCACCGCCTGCTTCTCGCTGCCGGCGAAGACCTTCAGCGAGTCCGGGTCCACCTGGCCGGTGATGGAGATCGCCCCGGCGGCCAGCACCAGGCCCAGCAGCATCGAGCCGGAGTCCCCCATGAAGATCCGCGCGGGGTGCACGTTGTGCGGGAGGAAGCCGACGCACATGCCCAGCAGCACGGCGGAGAACAGCGCGGCGGGGGCGGCGGCCTCGATGCCGTAGCCGAACCAGATCCGGTACGCGTACATGAAGAACGCCGCCGAGGCGATGCCCACCATGCCGGCGGCCAGCCCGTCGAGGCCGTCCACGAAGTTGACGGCGTTGATCGAGATCACGACGAGCGCGACGGTCAGCAACGTGCCCTGCATCGGCGTCAGCACCACCGTGCCCACGCCCGGGACCGGGATCCACAGGATGGTCAGGCCCTGGAGCACCATGACGCCCGCGGCGATCATCTGCGCGCCCAGCTTGAGCAGGGCGTCCACGCCCCACTTGTCGTCCAGCACGCCGATCAGCCAGATCAGCGCCGCCCCGGACAGCAGCGCCTTGGGCTCGTTCAGCTCGAAGACGCGCTCGAAGGCCTGCAGCTGCGACGCGACCAGCAGCGCGGCACACATCCCGCCGAACATGGCGATGCCGCCGAGCCTCGGCGTCGGCTCGCTGTGCACGTCACGGTCCCGGATCTCCGGCATCGCGCCGGCCGCGATCGCGAACTTCCGCGCCGGGCCGGTCAGCAGATACGTGACAGCGGCTGCGATGCACAGCGTCAGCAGGTATTCACGCACAAGCTGCCCCAGGGGTTTCGCTGTTCCGTTCAGCCACACACACTAGCCCGCTCCCGGGCCTCCGTTCTCCGGGTAGGGCCGCTGGGCCCGCCCGGGCCCGTACAGAATGAGACCCGCCGGGCGCCCGACCGGTTGCATCCGGCCATTATCCCGCCTGCCCGGCTTGCCCCGCCGGTCCGGCCGCGGCCGCCGGGACGCCCGTGAGCGCCGTCACCACCGGGTCGAGCGCCTGCCCGATCTCCTCGCCGATCCGGCGGAAGTACGGCACCGGCGCCCCGTACGGGTCGTACACCTCGTCCGCGGCCGGGCTGGGCGCCAGCAGCCAGCCGCGCAGCGCCGCCGCGGCCTGCACCAGCGCGTGCGCCCGCGGCACCGGCCCCTCCCGGGCGGGCGGCAGGGTGGCGGAGTCTATGGCGCGCACCAGCCGGGCGAACTCCTTGAGCGTGAACGTGCGCAGCCCGGCGGAGTGGCCCATGGAGATGACCTGCGCCCGGTGGTCCCGGGTCGCGGTCAGTACCAGGTCCGCCCGGATCACGTGCTCGTCGCGCAGCTCGCGCGCCGCGAACCCGTCCGGGTCCGCCCCCGACTCGCGCAGCACCGTGGCCGCGTGCGCCTCCATGGGCGCGCCCTCGTGGCCCCAGGTGCCCGCGCTCTCCACGGCGATACCCGCCGCGGGGCGGGGGCCGAGGCGCACGTCGAGGGCATGCCGCGTCAGCCGCTCGGTGATCGGCGAGCGGCAGACGTTGCCGGTGCTGACGTGGAGGATGCGGAATCGCTGTATGTCCCCCGTGCGCCCTTCGGGCGCGGTCAACTGGCGACCTCAAGCCCGCCGGCGACCTCGCGCAGCTGCTCGGCGGTCACCGCCCCCTCCCGCAGCAGCACCGGCGTGCGGCCGGTGATGTCCACGATCGAGGACGGCACCGCCGCCGGGGTGGGGCCGCCGTCGAGGTAGACCGAGACCGCCTCGCCGAGCATCTCCTGCGCGGCGTCGCACTCCTGCGGCGCCGGGTGGCCGGTGAGGTTGGCGCTGGAGACGGCCATCGGGCCGACCTCCTTGAGCAGTTCGAGCGCCACCGGGTGCAGCGGCATGCGCACCGCGACCGTGCCGTGCGTCTCCCCCAGGTCCCAGGTCAGCGACGGCTGGTGCTTGGCGACGACGGTCAACGCGCCCGGCCAGAAGGCGTCGATCAGCTCCCACGCCTCCTCGCTGAGGTCCTTGACCAGGCCGTGCAGCGTGTTCGGCGAGCCGATCAGCACCGGCGTGGGCATGTTGCGCCCGCGGCCCTTGGCGTCCAGCAGCGCCGCGACCGCCTCGTCGGTGAAGGCGTCGGCCCCGATGCCGTAGACCGTGTCGGTGGGCAGGACGACCAGCTCGCCGCGGCGGACGGCGGACGCGGCCTCGCGCAGCCCGGTCCTGCGATCGGCCGCATCGCTGCAGTCGTAGCGCCGTGCCATGTCATTCTCCTTCTCAGGTACGGACCCTGCGGGCGGTCGCGAATCGAGGCCGGTTGTTGAGGTCGGGGTGGTCGGCGGCGTCCGCCCAGCCGCGTTCCTCGGGGAAGAGCCACGGCACCTGGCCGCCCTGGGTGTCGGCGTGCTCGACGACCACCACCCCGCCGGGGCGCAGCAGCCGCCGGGCCGTGACCTCCAGACCGCGGATGAGGTCGAGGCCGTCCTCGCCGGAGAAGAGCGCGGCCTGGGGGTCGTGGTCGCGGGCCTCCGGTGCCACATGCTCCCACTCGGTCAGCGGGATGTAGGGCGGGTTGCTGATGACCAGGTCGACCTGGCCGTTCAGCTCGGGCAGCGCGGTCAGCGCATCTCCATGGTGCAGCACGACGCGGGCGCCGCCGTCGTTGTGCGCGGCGTTCTTGCGCGCCCAGTTCACCGCCGTCTCCTCCAGCTCGACGGCGTGCACGGCGGCCCGCGGCACCTCCTGCGCCATGGCCAGCGCGATGGCGCCGGAGCCGGTGCACAGGTCGACGATCAGCGGGGCGACGACGTCCATCGCGCGTACCGCCGCTATGGCCCAGTCCACCACGGACTCGGTCTCCGGCCGTGGGACGAAGACGCCGGGCCCCACCTGGAGTTCCAGATAGCGGAAGTAGGCGACGCCGGTGATGTGCTGCAGCGGCTCGCGGGCCTCGCGGCGGGCGACGGCCTCCCAGTAGCGGGCGTCGAAGTCGGCGTCGGCGACGCGGTGCAGCTCGCCGCGGGGCACGCCGTGGACGTAGGCCGCCAGTTCCTCCGCGTCGAACCGCGGGGAGGGCACGCCGGCGTCGGCGAGCCGCTGCGTGGCCTGTGCCACTTCGACGAGCAGCAGGTTCACGTTCCCTCCGGTCCCTCGGCGTATCGGCGCGCTGTTTTCAACCGGGTTCAGCCGGCGTCCGCGAGCTTGGCGGCGGCGTCCGCGTCCACGCACGCCTGGATCACCGCGTCCAGCTCCCCGTCGAGCACCTGGTCGAGGTTGTACGCCTTGAACCCGACCCGGTGGTCGGAGATGCGGTTCTCCGGGAAGTTGTACGTGCGGATGCGCTCCGACCGGTCCACCGTACGCACCTGGCTGCGGCGCGCGTCCGCCGCCTCCTTCTCGGCCTCCTCCTGAGCCTCGGCGAGCAGCCTCGCCCGCAGGATACGCATCGCCTGCTCCCGGTTCTGCAACTGGCTCTTCTCGTTCTGGCAGGAGACCACGATGCCGGTGGGCAGATGCGTGATGCGTACGGCGGAGTCCGTCGTGTTGACGGACTGGCCGCCGGGGCCCGAGGAGCGGTAGACGTCGACGCGGAGGTCGTTCGGGCCGATCTCGACCTCGTCGACGTCGTCGGCCTCGGGCAGCACCAGCACGCCGGCGGCGGAGGTGTGGATGCGGCCCTGGGACTCGGTGGCCGGAACCCGCTGCACGCGGTGGACGCCGCCCTCGTACTTCAGCCGCGCCCACACCCCCTGGCCGGGCTCGGCCGCCCCCTGCCCGGCGCCGCCCCTGAGCTTCACGGAGACCGAGACGTCCTTGTAGCCGCCGAGGTCGGACTCGTTGGCGTCCAGCAGCTCCGTCCGCCAGCCCTGCCGCTCGGCGTAGCGCAGGTACATCCGCAGCAGGTCGCCGGCGAACAGCGCGGACTCCTCGCCGCCCTCACCCGCCTTGACCTCCAGGATGACGTTCTTGCCGTCGCTGGGGTCGCGCGGTACGAGCAGCAGCCGCAGCCGCTCCGTCAGCTCCTCCCGCTCCCGCTCCAGGTCCTTGACCTCGGCGGCGAAGTCCGGGTCCTCGGCGGCCAGCTCGCGGGCGGCGGCGACGTCCTCTCGAGCGCGCTCCCAGGCGCGGTACGCGGCGACGATCGGGGTCAGCTCGGCGTAGCGCTTGTTGAGCTTCGTGGCGTGGCGCTGGTCGGCGTGCACGCCGGGGTCGGCGAGCTGCTCCTCCAGGGTGGCGTGCTCGCCGATGAGATCCTTGACGACCTCGAACATCGTGGGGTGCTCCGTAGGGGGAAGTAGCAGGACCGGGCGCCGGGGCCGGGCGGGCGGCCGGACGGGACGAAAAACGTGCGCCGGCCCGGTCCGCCCTCATCGAAGGCGGCCGGCCCGGCGCACGCGGACGGGCTACTTCTTCGCCGCGGCCTGCTTGCCGAAGCGGGCCTCGAAGCGGGCCACGCGGCCACCGGTGTCGAGGATCTTCTGCTTGCCCGTGTAGAACGGGTGGCACGCGGAGCAGATGTCCGCGCGGATGGTGCCGGAGGTGACGGTGCTCCGGGTGGTGAACGAGTTGCCACAGGTGCAGCTGACCTGGGTCTCCACGTACTCCGGGTGGATGTCGCGCTTCAAGGGATTCTCCTAGGTTCGGGAGGGCTCCGGGTCGATCGGCGGGCTGCGTCACGTGAACCGGGGCCGACGTGCCAGTCTACGAGGACCGGCCGTACTCGCCAAAACGGGTCCCGGGCCCGCTTTATTCCACGGGCCGTACGCCCCGGGGCGCGCCCGCCCCCCGCCGTTGCCCGGCCGCTGCCCGGCCGCTATCCGGCCGCCTGCGCGCCGCCGCGGGCGCCGGGCGCGATCTCCGCCAGCTCCCGGGGCGCGGGCGGCGGGGCGGTGACCACGCGGTCACGGCCCGCCTGCGCGCCGGCGGTGTCCTTCAGCGCGGACCGCGGTATCGGCCGGTCACCCTTCAGCGCCTCCCAGACCTGCGCGGACTCCTTCTCCAGCGGCACCACGCGGTTGCGGTCCTGCGCGTCGAACGTCACCGGGAGGGTCACCATCTGCATGTCGTCCGGGCCTATGTCGCCCAGGCTCTCGGCCAGCCGGCGCAGCTCGCTCACCGAGGCCAGGTCCTCGTCGGTGGTGATCGACTTGGTGGCGGTGTCGGCGAGCCCGATGAGCTTCGCGGGGCTGGTCAGCAGGTCGATCTCGCCCACCCGCTGGACCAGCGCCTTGACGAAGACCTGCTGCAGCTCTATCCGGCCCAGGTCGCTGCCGTCGCCGACGCCCTTGCGGGTCCGGACCAGGCCGAGCGCCTGCTCGCCGTCGAGGGTGTGGGTGCCGGCCTTGAGGTCGAGGCGGCTGTCGGGGTCGTCGATGTCCTGGTGGGTGGTGATCTCCACCCCGCCGAGCTGGTCGATGAGCCGCTTGAAGCCGCTGAAGTCCACCTCGACGAAGTGGTCCATGCGCACCCCGGTCATCTTCTCCACGGTCTTGACGGTGCAGGCCGGGCCGCCGACGGAGTACGACTCGTTGAACATCGCCCGCTCGGCTGCGGGCGCGGTGCCGCCGCCGTCCCGCTCGCAGGCGGGGCGGTCGACGAGGGTGTCGCGGGGGATGCTGACGACGCTGGCGCGCTTCCGGTCCTCGTAGACGTGCACGACCATCGCCGTGTCGGAGCGGGCGCCGCCGCCGTCCCGGCCGTACTCGGCGTTCTCGCCGGCCCGGGAGTCGGAGCCGAGGACGAGGATGTCCGTGGAGCCGCCGGGCAGGTCCTCGGGCCTGTCGCCGCCCAGCTTGGCGTCCAGGTCCACGCTGGTCAGGTTGCCGTTGAGGCGGAAGTAGAGGTAGGTGAGCCCGGCCCCGCCGAGCACCACGGCGCCGACGAGCACCCAGACCGCGGCGAGGACCGCCTTGCGGCGGGGGCTGCGCGGTCGGCGGCCGGGATCCCCGGCTGCGTACGGTTCCGCCATCGGCTCCTCACCTCGGCCGCTCGGGTCCCTGACGCGCCGCGGGCAGGTCCAAACTTTTCCCCACATTCCCCGACAGGGATCACCTAAAAGGGTTACACACGTCTTGGTGAACGCGCAAAAGCCTCCCCTCGTTCCAAGGGGAGGCTTTTGCTGCGAAAAGTCGCTGACCTGCACCGGTTCGCGTGGGCCCGGCGCCCGGTTGCGCGCTAGTCGCCGTTGGGCGTGGGCGTGGTCTTCTGGATCTGCAGCAGGAACTCGGCGTTGCTCTTGGTCTGCTTCATCTTGTCCAGCAGCAGCTCCATGGCCTGCTGCTGGTCCAGCGCGTGCAGCACCCGGCGGAGCTTCCAGACGATGGCCAGCTCCTCGCCGCCCATCAGGATCTCCTCCTTGCGGGTGCCGGAGGCGTCCACGTCGACCGCGGGGAAGATGCGCTTGTCCGAGAGCTTGCGGTCCAGCCGCAGCTCCATGTTGCCGGTGCCCTTGAACTCCTCGAAGATCACCTCGTCCATCCGCGAGCCGGTCTCGACCAGCGCGGTGGCCAGGATGGTCAGCGAGCCGCCGTCCTCGATGTTGCGCGCGGCACCGAAGAACTTCTTCGGCGGGTAGAGCGCGGTGGAGTCCACACCGCCGGACAGGATGCGGCCGGAGGCGGGCGCCGCCAGGTTGTACGCGCGGCCCAGCCGGGTGATCGAGTCGAGCAGCACGACGACGTCGTGGCCCAGCTCGACCAGGCGCTTGGCCCGCTCGATGGACAGCTCGGCGACGGTGGTGTGGTCCTCCGCCGGGCGGTCGAAGGTCGAGGAGATGACCTCGCCCTTCACCGACCGCTGCATGTCGGTGACCTCCTCGGGCCGCTCGTCGACGAGGACGACCATGAGGTGGCACTCGGGGTTGTTCGTGGTGATCGCGTTGGCGATCGACTGCAGGATCATCGTCTTGCCGGTCTTCGGCGGCGCCACGATCAGCCCGCGCTGCCCCTTGCCGATGGGCGAGACCAGGTCGATGATCCGCGGCGTCAGCGCGCCCGGGTCGCTCTCCAGCCGGAGCCGGTCCTGCGGGTAGAGCGGGGTGAGCTTGCCGAACTCCGCCCGGCCGCGGCTCTGTTCCGGCGCCTGGCCGTTGACCGAGTCGAGCCGGACCAGCGCGTTGAACTTCTCCCGGCGCTCGCCCTCGCGGGGCTGGCGCACCGCGCCCGTGACGTGGTCGCCCTTGCGCAGGCCGTTCTTGCGCACCTGGGCCAGCGAGACGTACACGTCGTTGGGTCCCGGCAGGTAGCCGGAGGTGCGGACGAACGCGTAGTTGTCGAGGATGTCGAGGATGCCGGCGACCGGGATCAGGACGTCGTCCTCGGCGATCTGCGGCTCGCTGTAGTCGTCGCGCCCGCGGCGCCCGCGGCGGTCGCGGTAGCGGCCCCTGCGGCCGCGCCGGCCGCCGTCGAAGTCGTCGTCCTGCTGCTGCCGGCCGCCGCCCTGGTTCTGCTGGCCGCCGCCCTGGCCCTGATGGCCGCCGCCGTCGTCGCCCTTGTTGCGGCGGTTCTGCCGGTCGCGGCGCCCGCCGCCCTGCCGGTCGCCGCCGCCCTGGCGGTCGCCCTTCTGCCGGCCGCCGTCGCCGGACTGCTTGCCCTCGCCGCCCGACTGCTTGCCCTCGCCGCCCGACTGCTTGCCCTCGCCGCCGGACTGCTTGCCGTCACCGCCCGGCTGCTTGCCCTCGCCGCCGGACTGCCTGGCGTCGCCGCCCGCGTGCTGCTCGGCGCCGGGCTGGTCCTGCGTCTTGACGGGCTGGCCGGGGATGTCGATCCGCGAGTCGGCGCCGTCTTCCGTACGGCCGCCGTCGCCCTCGGCCTGCTCGGCCTCGCCGGTACGGGCCCGGGACGTGGCCCGGCGCTTCGGCCGGGCCGGCGCGGCGCCGTCCGCCTGCTGCCCGTCCTTGCCCGCCTTGTCGGCGGCCTTGTCGGCCGACTTGTCAGCGGGCTTGTCAGCGGACTTGTCGCCCTTGGCCTCGGCGGGCTTGCCGCCGTCGGCGCCCTGCCTCTCCTTGATCACCTCGATGAGCTGGCTCTTGCGCATCCGAGCGGTGCCCCGGATCCCGAGGCCGGATGCGATCTGCTGCAGCTCCGCCAGGACCATGCCCTCCAGGCCGGCGCCACGACGGCGCCTGGTCGAACCGGCGGTGGTTGCGGGAGCTCCCCCAGTCTCCTGCTGGGAGGCACCCCCAGAAGCTGGGCTGGCGGCGTTCTCTGCGTTGACGCCCATCAGATCGGTGGTGTCGCTCACGAAGGGTCCTTCCCTGGAGCGGTGCGTCGGCCTGTCTGGCTCGGCGACCGGTCGTGCTCTCCGGCGGTGGCCCGTGCGTTTGCGTCCGCGGGTCCGCGCCGGTGCGGTAGTCCGCCGTAAGGCGGTGAAGACTGTGCAGGGTCGGCACGCTGGTGATGCGGGGCACTCGGGTGGGTGTCTCGCACGTCAGCGGTGCCGATTCGGGAGCGTCACTGCACCGGCAGGCTGCTCAGGCAATGTGGAAGGCTCCCGGAAGAAAGGCTGCCCCGATGGGGAAATCCCCTTGTGGGACCTGCCCCCGGGCCCTGCGGCCCGGAGAGACCCCAGCACACAGCACGGCCGTGTTGGGCCTCTGGCTGTGCTGACCCACGACTGGAGTGCGCTGGTGCTGCCTTGAGGTTAACACTATCGGATCCTGCAGACATTCCCCCTCTCCCGGCATCCGCGGCCGGTTCCGTGTTGTGCAACCTGCGGTACGGGTCGTGGTGCGGGCGGTGCGCGGACCGGCTGGCCTGCGCGTGCCCGCGCTCGTCGCGTGGCACGGCCGCCGCGGGCCCGTCAGGCCAGCGGCAGCACGCTCGCCCCCTCCCGGTCGAGGGCCAGCCGGTTCGCCGCCCAGCCGTCGCCGGCCGAGCGGGCGACCTTCTCGGCCGCGCCGTCCTCTGCGAACGCCAGCACCGTCGGCCCCGCGCCGGAGATCACCGCGGGCACGCCGTCGGCCCGCAGCCGCGCCACGAGCGCCGTGCTCTCCGGCATCGCGGCGGCCCGGTAGTCCTGGTGCAGCCGGTCCTCCGTGGCGGTGAGCAGCAGCTCGGGGCGCCTGGTCAGCGCCTCGACGAACAGCGCCGCGCGGGCGGCGGTCAGCGCCGCGTCCGCGTGCGGCACGGTGCGGGGCAGCAGGCCGCGGGCCTCCGCGGTGGACAGCGGGTTGCCGGGCACGAACACCACCGGGACGACGTCCTCGGCCGGGTCCAGCCGGACGGCCCGTACCGACGCCGCGGGGACGCCCCCGGGCGCCGGGCCGGCGCCGCCGGTGCCGTCGTCCGTCCAGGCCAGCGTGAACCCGCCGAGCAGGCAGGCCGCGACGTTGTCGGGGTGGCCCTCCAGCTCCGCCGCCAGCTCCAGCAGCGCCGCCTTCCCGGGGTCGGTGTCGAGCGACCGCTCGCCGCCGCCTATCGTCACCGCTCGCGCCGCGACGATGCCGGCGCAGATCGCGGCGGCGGACGAACCGAGCCCGCGGCCGTGCGGGATCCGGTTGGCGCACACCACCTCCAGCCCGCGGGGCTGCCCGCCCAGCACCTCGAAGGCGCTGCGCATGGCCCGTACGAGCAGGTGGGACTCGTCCCGCGGCAGGTCGTCGGCGCCCTCGCCGGCGATGTCGACGTGCAGCCCGGACTCGGCGACCCGGACCACCACGTCGTCGTACAGGCCGAGGGCCAGCCCGAACGTGTCGAAGCCGGGGCCGAGGTTGGCACTGGTCGCCGGCACGCGGACGCGTACGGGCGCGGCGCGGAAGGCTGGACCGGCCATCGCTTGCGTGACTCTCCTTGTGTGGCTCTCACCCGGTCTCCCGGGCGGTGGGGGAAATCAGCTCGGTTCCGACTGCGCCCGGCCGGCTCCCCCGCGGGGCGCCGTGCGCGCGCCCGGGCGGTGCGGGCAGCTGTCGAGAGGGGGTGCCCGGGACACTCGACCGGCGGGCTCGACGCCAGCTTATCGAAGGTGGGTTCCCCCGCGACATAGGGCGCACGGGAGGCGCTCGATGCGCGGCCCGCGCACGTCCCCGGCCGGCGGCCGGCACGCCGGCCCGACGCGGGGCCGGGCACCGGGCCGTACGGCGGTCTGCCCGGCGCGTACGGGCTGCCGCCCGGGCCGTACGCCGGTGCGCCCGGGCCGTACGCGGGTGCGGCCGGGCGCCGGCGGCGGGCTGGGGCACGGCCGCGCGCGGATGTCCGCGTGCCGCGGTCAGGCCAGCCCCAGGCGCTCCGCCGCCGCGTCGGCGTCGACCGGGACGGCGACGGGCTGCGGGGCGCCGGCGACCGCCCAGTCGGGGTCCTTGAGCCCGTTGCCGGTGACCGTGCAGACGATGCGCTGGCCGGCGTCGACCAGCCCCAGCTCCGCGGCCTGCAGCAGCCCCGCGACGCTCGCCGCCGAGGCCGGCTCGACGAAGACGCCCTCCTCCGCCGCGAGCAGCTTGTACGCCCGCAGGATCTGCCGGTCCGTGACCGCCTCGATGTGCCCGCCGGACTCGTCCCGCGCCCGCTCGGCCAGCTCCCACGAGGCCGGGTTGCCGATGCGGATGGCGGTGGCCAGCGTGCTCGGCTCCTTCACCGGCTCGCCGCGCACGATCGGGGCCGCGCCGGCGGCCTGGTAGCCCCACATCCGGGGAGTGCGGGTGGCGGGGCCGGCGCCGTCGTCGTGGTACTCGCGGTAGCCCTTCCAGTACGAGGTGATGTTGCCGGCGTTGCCGACCGGCAGGACGTGGATGTCCGGCGCGTCGCCGAGCGCGTCCACGACCTCGAAGGCGGCGGTCTTCTGGCCCTCGATGCGCGCCGGGTTGACGGAGTTCACCAGCGCCACCGGGTACTTCTCGCTGAGCGCGCGGGCCAGCGTCAGGCAGTCGTCGAAGTTGCCGTCGACCTGGAGGATCCGCGCCCCGTGCACGAGCGCCTGGCCCATCTTGCCCAGCGCGATCTTGCCCTGCGGCACCAGCACCGCGCAGGTCAGCCCGGCCCGTACCGCATAGGCGGCCGCGGAGGCCGAGGTGTTGCCGGTGGAGGCGCAGATGACGGCCCGGGCCCCGGACTCCTTCGCCCGGGAGATCGCCACCGTCATGCCGCGGTCCTTGAACGACCCGGTGGGGTTGGCGCCCTCCACCTTCAGGTGCACGTCGCAACCGGTGCGCTCGGTCAGCACCTGGGCCGGCACCAGCGGGGTCCCGCCCTCGCGGAGCGTCACGACCGGGGTCGCCGCGCCGACCGGCAGCCGGTCGCGGTACTCCTCGATGACGCCCCGCCACTGGGGTGCCGGCCGCGCGGCGGAGCCGCTCATGTCGCGTCGGGGTTCGTCGATCACTGCGTCCATCTCCTGCGTCACTCTCCTTCGACCCGCATGATGCTCGCCACGCCGCGTACGGTCTCCAGCCGCCGCAGCGCCTCGACCGTGGCCGCCAGCGCGGCGTCCGTCGCCCGGTGCGTGACCACCACGAGCGACGCCTCGCCGTCCTTCCCCTGCTGGCGGACCGTGTCGATGGACACGTCGTGCTCGGCGAAGACCGCGGCCACATGGGCGAGCACGCCCGCCCGGTCGGCCACGTCCAGGCTGATGTGGTACCGCGTGACGACGCCGCCCGGCGGCGCCACCGGCAGCTGCGCGTACGCGCTCTCGCCCGGCCCGCTGCCGCCGCTGAGCCGGTGCCGGCAGACCGCGACCAGGTCGCCGAGCACGGCGCTGGCGGTCGGCGCGCCGCCGGCGCCCGGGCCGTAGAACATCAGCTGCCCGGCCGCGGCGGCCTCGACGAAGACGGCGTTGTACGCCTCGCGGACGGAGGCCAGCGGGTGCGTCAGCGGGATCATCGCCGGGTGCACCCGCGCGGTCACGGACCTGCCGTCGGGCGTGCGCTCGCAGATGGCCAGCAGTTTGACCGTGCAGCCCATGCGGGCCGCGGCCGCCATGTCGGCGGCGGTGATCTCGGTGATGCCCTGGCGGTGCACGTCGTCGAAGCGGACCCGGGTGTGGAAGGCGATGCCGGCGAGGATCGCGGCCTTGGCGGCGGCGTCGTAGCCCTCGACGTCGGCGGTGGGGTCGGCCTCGGCGTAGCCGAGGGCGGTGGCCTCCTCCAGCGCCTCGGCGTAGCCGGCGCCGGAGGTGTCCATGCGGTCGAGGATGAAGTTGGTGGTGCCGTTGAGGATGCCGATCACCCGGTCGACCCGGTCGCCGGCGAGGGACTCGCGCAGCGGGCGGACGAGCGGGATGGCGCCGGCGACGGCGGCCTCGTAGTAGAGGTCGACGCCGCGGCTGTCTGCGGCGGCGTGGAGGCTGGGGCCGTCCTCGGCGAGGAGTGCCTTGTTGCCGGTGACGACGCTGGCGCCGTGCGCGAAGGCGGTGGTGATGAGCGTACGGGCCGGCTCCAGGCCGCCGATCAGCTCGATGACGACGTCGATGTCCTCCCGCTTGACCAGCGCCGTGGCGTCCGTGGTGACCAGCTCGTCCGGGATCCCCGGCCGGTCCACCCCCGTGCGCCGCACCGCGACGCCGGCCAGCTCAACCGGCGCGCCGATCCGGGCGGCGAGGTCGGCGGCGTTCGCCGTCATGAGGCGGGCGACCTCGGAGCCGACGGACCCGCAGCCCAGGAGCGCCACCTTCAGCGGACGCCTCTCGCTCATATGACCTCGTTCCTCACGTGCACCAACGGGGGCGATTCCAGTCTCACGCAGCGGCGGGCGATTGCGACGCCCTGTCCGGATGCCGAGACGTACGGTTTACGGCTTGAGATATGGGGCCCGCGGCTCAGCCGACGTCGAGCCGCAGCAGGTCCGTCTCCGTCTCGCGCCGCACGATCTCCCGCGCCGCACCGTCCGCCACGGCCACCACCGGCGGGCGCAGCACGTGGTTGTAGTTGCTCGCCATGGAGCGGCAGTACGCCCCGGTGGCCGGAACCGCGATCAGGTCGCCGGCCGCCAGGTCCGCGGGCAGGTAGGCGTCCCGTACGACGATGTCGCCGGACTCGCAGTGCTTGCCGACGACGCGCGCGAGCATCGGCTCGGCGGTGGACGCGCGGGAGGCCAGCGCCACCGAGTACTCGGCGTCGTAGAGCGCGGTGCGGATGTTGTCCGACATGCCGCCGTCCACGCTCACGTACGTGCGCAGCCCCGCCAGCTCCTTGACCGTGCCGACCTCGTAGAGCGTGAAGGCGGTCGGGCCGGCGATCGCCCGGCCCGGCTCGACGGACAGCCGCGGCATCGTCAGCCCCGCGGCGGTGCACTCGCGGGCGACGATGTCGCGCAGCGCCTTGGCGATCTCGTACGGCTCGCGGGGGTCGTCCTCGGGGGTGTACGCGATGCCGAGGCCGCCGCCGAGGTCGATCTCGGGCAGCTCCACCCCGTGCTCGTCGCGGATCTCGGTGAGCAGCCCGACGACGCGGCGGGCGGAGACCTCGAAGCCGGCCATGTCGAAGATCTGCGAGCCGATGTGGCTGTGGATGCCGACCAGCTCCAGCGCGTCCAGCCGCAGCACCCGCCGCACCGCCTCGGCCGCCTGGCCGTCGGCGAGCGCGAGGCCGAACTTCTGGTCCTCGTGGGCGGTGGCGATGAACTCGTGGGTGTGCGCCTCGACGCCGACCGTCACCCGGATCTGCACCCGCTGGCGCCTGCCGAGGCGCTCGGCGGCGTGCGCGACGCGGACGATCTCCTGGTACGAGTCGAGCACGATCCGCCCGACGCCGGCCTCGACGGCCCGTTCGATCTCGTCCGGGCTCTTGTTGTTGCCGTGCATCGCGATCCGCTCGGCCGGCATGCCGGCGGCCAGCGCGGTGGCCAGCTCGCCGCCGGAGCAGACGTCGAGGTTCAGCCCCTCCTCGCGCAGCCAGCGGACGACGGCGCGGGAGAGGAACGCCTTGCCGGCGTAGAAGACGTCGGCGCCCTCGAAGGCGTCGGTCCAGGCGCGGCAGCGGGCGCGGAAGTCCTCCTCGTCGAGGAAGTACGCGGGGGTGCCGAACTCCTCGGCGAGCCGGGTCACGGGCAGCCCGCCGACGGTGACGACGCCGTCGGCGCCGCGGGCGACGGTGCGGGCCCACACGTGCGGGTCGAGGCCGTTGAGGTCGGCGGGCGGGGCGGCGTAGTGCCCTTCGGGCAGCACGTCGCCGTGCCGGGGGCCGGCGGGGTGGGCGGATCGGCTCACGGCGGGGTACTCCTTCGGTGGTGCGGGGGTCGGTGATGCGGGGGTCGGTGGTGCGGGTCGGGGGCGTCGGTTGTCCTGCGGGGCCTCAGAGGTGCTCGGGGGCCCGGATGCCGAGCAGGCCGAGGCCGTTGCGGAGGGCCACGCCGGCGGCGGCCGCCTGGCGCAGCCGGGCCCGGTGGCCGGCGGTGGGCTCCTCGTCGCCGGCGGGCAGGGCGGGGTGGGCCGCCTCGGCGCCGAGGAAGGCGCCGGCCAGGACGTCGAGGTGCCGGGCGAGCCGGTCGGGCGCGCGGCGGCGGGCGGCGGTCTCCACGACGGCGGGGAGTTCGCCGATGGCGGCGCGGAGGGCGCCGTCGGTGCGAGTGTGCCGTACGGCCCCGGCCGGGGGCGCGGCGGGTGGGCCGCCCAGGCCGAGGTCGGCGCCGGCCCGGGCGAGGGCGGCGGTGCGGGAGTGGGCGTACTGGATACGGAACAGGGGGTTGGACTCGCGCCGTACGAGCAGCTCGGGACCGAGCCGCGGCCGCTGGCCGGCGGGCGTGCGCAGGAAGGCCCACCGGACGGCGTCGCGGGGGTAGGGCCCGGTCCCGTCCGCCGGCGGGACGGCCCGTACGCGGACGGCTTCGCCGTGACCGGCATCGTTGAGGGAGGCGCCGGCGGCGGCGAGGAGCCGCCGGAGGGCGCCGGCGAGAACGGCCGCCCGGAGGTGCCCGTCGGCGACGAGGTGGCAGGAGACCCCGCGCAGCGACGTCCCGCCCCCGAACCGCCCGCCGCCCGCGAGCGCCGCCTCGACCGGGTCCCCGCTCCCCCGCAGGGTGATGTTGAGGAACCCGGGCCCGCTGACGGTCACGTCGGCGATGCCGGGCTGGGCGGCGAGGCGTTCCCGCAGGAACGCGGCGACGTCCAGCGGGTCGCGCCCGGCGGCGTGGGCGAGCTGCAGGGCGGCGTTGGTGGCGTAGTCCCCCCGCCCCCCGGGCCGCGGCCGCTCCACGACGACACGCGCCGGCACGGGTGCGCCGAACTCACCCACCGCGGCGGATCGCACCGTACGCAAGACGGTGCCGGTGAGCTCTGCGGGGTCCACGGAACCAGCGTATGGGAGGCACGGGGGAGGCAGGCGAACCCTTTTACCGGACTCGTCCCCCACTCAGCACACGGGAGACCCGGCGGGCTCCGCGTCGTCGGCGGAGTCCCCGGCCAGCCTCTCCCCCACCCGCTCGGAAGCCCGCCGCGCCGCCAGCCGCCGCACGACCCGCACCAGCTCAACCGGCTCGAAGGGCTTGGCCACGAACGCGTCCACCCCGGCCGCCCGCCCGGCCTCGACCTCCAGCTGATCGCACCCGCTGACCACCGCTATCGGCAGCTCCCGCGTCCGCGGATCGGCCCGCAGCCGGGCCGCGGTCCGCAGCCCGTCGAGCCGGGGCATCACGATGTCGAGCGTCACCACATCGGGACGGACCCGGTGGACGGCTTCCAGACACTCGGCACCATCGGCCGCGGTCACGACCTCGAAGCCCTCTAGTTCGAGATTGACCCTGATCAGCTGCCGGATCACCTTGTTGTCATCGACCACAAGGACCCGACCGGACAAGCCAGGCACAAGGGAAAGCGTAGGCGCGCCCGCCCCCCTACGTCCGGCTTTTGGACACTTCCGCCCCTGACCTGCACACACACCCCGCCCCCACCCCCAAAACCCGGTACCCGACCACCCCCGGGAAGCTGGTAGGGTTCTACCCGTCACCGCACCACCACGCGGAGACCCGCCCCCGTAGCTCAGGGGATAGAGCAACGGCCTCCGGAGCCGTGTGCGCAGGTTCGAATCCTGCCGGGGGCACCTCGCTTGAGGTGCCCAAGACCCCGTGACCAGCGAATCCGCTGCGTACGGGGTCTTCGCGCGTGCGCGGCCGAAGGCCGCCGGAAGCAGCTCCATGACGAGGGCGTGCGCAAGATGATCTCTCTGATGCCCCGCCTCGTGGCGCGCTCCAAGCGGATGCCCATCCCCGACAAGCTGCGTGACTTCGCCCTGACTCCCCGTCACCTGTCGCTGCTCGCGCTCCTGCTCTACGACGGCCCGGCGACGGTCAAGGAACTGCCGGCCGGACTGCAGGTCGCGTCCACGACCGTGAGCCTGATGGTCGGCGATCTGAACCACCAGGGGATCCTCCAGCGCCGCGAGGACGAACGGGACCGTCGCCGCACCATCGTCAGCATCGACGACGAACACCGCGCCGCCATCGAAAGCTGGCTGGCCGCCGGCCCCGACGCCTGGCGCACGGCCTTCGAACCCCTCACACCGGCCGAGCGCGCCCTCGTCATCAACGCCCTGCTCACCTTCGAACGGGAGACCAAGACCGCCACGGAACAACCCGACTGAGCCCGCCGCCCCTTGCCGCTCGTCCGGGCCGCGCGTGTACACCGCCTCCAGCACGCCGCGGACGACGCGGTCCGGGTCGTCGAGACCGGCGGCGGCCAGGATGTCCGGGGCCGCGGCGAGCAAGTGGAGGACGGCGACGGGCATCGCGCGGGTGGCGACGGCGGCCCGCGCGGGGGTGGCGGACAGGCCCGCGGCCCGCGGCGGCCGTGTGCGCGGTGATCTAGCGGTACAGCTCCGGGCAGCGCTCGGCCGCCGCGCGCAGCTGGGCCTCCCGGCCTGCGCCACTCTGTGTTTCGGCCGTCTGTGAGGTGCCACGGGCGCCGCCCGGTACCCACCATGCTTGACTGCAGGGATGCCTGACGAGATGAACTTGCTCTCTGGACGCCTGCGGGAGGCCGGCTTCGACGCGGAGTCCGTTCAGCACACGCCCGGCGGGGTGGTGGCCGTCTCAGGGCTGGCGACGCTGCGCAACGGCGGGCGGGTCTTCGCGAAGACACTTCGGGAGGTGGAAGCGGACGTCTTCGAGGTGGAATCCGCCGGCCTCTCGGCTCTGCGGGACCGCGGCGGGGCGAGCACGCCGACGATCGTGCACGTGTCCCCAAGACTGCTGGTGCTGGAGGCACTGCATCCCCGGTCAGACCGCCGACGGCGTCCGGCAGGTCATCGCGCCGTTCCGACGAAGCCGCGCACGGTGAGCTGTCCGCGGCCTGCGGCGCTCGCGCTCAGGTCAGCGGAATGCCGTGGTCGATGCCGCCCGGTGCGTTCGCGTACGACAGTCCCGGTCCGCCGCAACGAGCAGCCGGCCCACCGCGGCGAACACACGCGCAAACTTGACGGAGGACTCCAGGTAGGATAGGTAGCATGAGTGAGCCTACCGGCAAGTACTCGATCACCATGCCGCGCGACATCGCGGAAGCCGCCCGCTCCCGCAGCGGCCACTCCGGCCTGTCCGCCTACGTGGCCGCAGCCGTCGCCCGCCAGATCGAGCGCGACAACCTCAACGAACTCATCACCGTCGCCGAGGCCGAGCACGGCCCCATCACCGACGAGGAGATCCAGGCCCTGCGCGACCAGCTCCACCAGGCACGCCGGCAGCAGGCGAGCGACGGAGCGGACGCCGCGTGACCCGCTCACCCGCCGTGCCCGGCGGCACCCTCGTCCTCGACAGCGAGGGCCTCGCCAAGGCCGTCCTGCGCGACCGCACGGTCACCACCTGGCTGACCCTCGCACGCACCGACGACCTCCGCGTCATCACCTCCGCAGCCACCCTCGTTGAAGTGATCCACCCCCGCATCAACCGCCCGGCCCTGGAATGGACGCTGTCCCGGCTCGTCGTCGAGCCGGTCACCGAGCCGATCGCCCGCCACGCCACCGCCCTCCTGGCCGACGCCGGACTGCACGGCCACACGTACGCCGTCGACGCCATGCTCAGCGCCACCGCCCTCGCCGCACCCGCTCCTGTCACAGTCCTCACTTCCGACACCGAGGACCTGATCTCCCTGTGCGGCACGCGCGCCACCGTCATCAAGGTCTGAGCTTCAGCAGCTGCGGGCGTTACGCTCGGCATGCCAGGTCGGGCACTGATGTGCCAGGTGCCCGTCGAACGGGGGGAAGCTCACGCGCGGGTTCGCCAACAGCTGTCCGCGTGACAGTCTGCTGGTGGTCGGTGACGAGATCATCGAGACCCCGATGGCCTGGCCGTGCCGCTATTACGAGACGTTCTCCTATCGCTCACTCGTCAAGGACTACTTCCGTCGCGGCGCACGCTGGACGTCGGCGCCCAAGCCGCAGCTCACCGACGCCCTGTTCGACTTGGAGAGGTGGGGCTTCGAGCCCGTCCCCTGCGACATGCTGCACTACGCGCCGTTCGGCGGGTCTTTCCACTGCGCCACCCTCGACATCCGCCGCCGCGGTGCGCTCGATTCCTACTCCCCCCGGTCGGCCCGCGCGACCGCACCCTGAATGCACGCCACACCAACAGACTGCCGGGATGTACCAAGCACCTGGGGGTAACGACAGAAGTCGCCTCACCTTCACCGTCGTAAGGAGCCACTTCGCGTGTGATCAGGCCCGCAGCCCGGTGAGGAGACCCCACCCCCGCGGCAGGAAGGGAGCGTACGCATGTCCCGTCCTGTGACTGCCGGTGTGGACGGGTCGCCGGCGGCCGTCGCGGCGGCCGCGTGGGCCGCCAGGGAGGCGGTCCTGCGCAGAGTGAGCCTGCGGATCGTCTACGCGGATCGGTCGCCGGGCCCGGCAACCGCGCAGTCCGCCAGCTTTGACGTACGGGGCCACTGGACCGAAGAGCTGCTGGGCGAGGCCGCGGGAGCGGTGCGGCGCGAGCACCCTTCTCTGGAGATCGAGCGTCGGCGTCGATTCGGGCAGCCTTCCGACGTCCTGGCCGGCGAGGCAGCCGAGGCCGGTCTCCTGGTGCTCGGCTCCCGCGGTCTGGGAGGGGTGAGGGGGTTCCTCCTCGGGTCGGTCGGCCTAGCGACGATCAGCGTCACGGAGAACCCGGTCGTGCTCGTGCGGGCGCCGGAGCGACCGGACGCAGCGGACGGAACTGCCCCGGCCGGTCCCACCCGCGACGTGGTCGTCGGCGTGGACCTCGACCAGTGCTTCGCCCCGCTCCTCGACTTCGCCTTCCAGGAAGCCGCACTCCGTGGCGACCGCGTCCTGGTCCTGTACGGGTGGTCGCTCACGCCCATGGTCCGCGACGCCTCGGCGCTCGTCGCAGCCGAGCGGGGCATAGGCCCCGAGATCGCGCGGCGTCTGGGGGAAGCCCTGAGGCCATGGCGGCGGAAGTTTCCTTCCACGGAGATCGCCGCACGATCGCCCGTCGGCGGCCCGGCTCGACTGCTCCTGCACGCCGCGGACAACGCGGACCTCGTAGTGGTCGGCCGACGCATGCGAGAAGGCGATCTGGGCGCGCACATCGGATCCGTCACCCATGCTTTGATTCACCACTGCCCGGTGCCCGTCGCCGTCATCGCCCATGATTGACGCCTCCGCCGCCCCGACCGTGCCGTCGTCGAAGCCTGTCGCCCCCTTCCTGACGGCATCCGGGGTGCTCGCGAGGCCGGCGTGCCTGTTCGGGTCGCTCTCTGGAGCGTCAGACGCGGTCCGCCCCGGGGTACTGGGGACCCTTGACCCGTGAACATCGTGATCGCGGTGTCGAGCGCGCTGATGGCCGCCGTATGTTTCGGTATCGGGTCGGTGCTGCAGCACGTGGCGGCGCGGCAGGCGCCGACGCGGAAGTCGATGAGTCTGCGGCTTCTGCTCGACCTGGTCCGCCGGCCCAGATGGCTGGCGGGGTTGGTGCTTTCCGTCTCCTCCTTCGCCTTCCTCGGGCTCGCGCTCGCTTTCGGTCCCCTGGTCCTGGTGTTGCCGCTTTCGGCAACCGATCTCCTCTTCGCCCTGCCGTTTCTGGCTCTGCGGCGCGGGGAGAGGCTGACCCGTTGGGAGAAGACCGGAATGCTCTGCACGGCGGGAGGCGTGGCGGTGTTTCTGGCGGTGCTGCCGCTCTCTGCCGGGGTTATGCTCCCCACGGCCTACGCCTGGGTCCCCGTGTTCGCGCTGGTCGTCGCTACCGTGGCCCTGCTGGCGCCTGTGGGAGCCAGGCATCCGGGGTGGATACGGACAGCCGCATACGCGGTCTGCGCGGCACTGATGCTGGCGCTTCTGGACGGCTTGGCCAAGAGCACGTTCGGCCGTTTCCGGGCCGACGGCCGCGAAGTCCTGCTCCACTGGGAACCATACGCGTTGATCACCGTCGGGGTGACGAGCCTTGTTCTGTCGCAGAGCGCCTTCCAGGCCGGCTCTCTGGCTGTCAGTCTGCCGATCATCGACACCCTGGAGCCGATCGGCGCCGTTGCGATCGGCATCGCCGTCTTCGGCGAGCAACTCGCACTCACCGGCTGGGAACTGGCGGTGCAGATGGTGGGAGCGGCCGCGGCGGTGACAGGCATCGTGCTGCTGAGGCGGTCGCCGCTGGCCACGGCGTGACGCCCATGCGCAGTGGCATGGCCGGCCTGTTGCGCGGGGCTGCTCGCACGCCGGGAACCTGCCAGCCGGTTGGCCGTGCGGCCTTGGCGGGGTCAGGCTTGGGATACGGGGCAGAGCGGGAGGCGCTTGAGGTGCTGGGAGATCGAGTCACGGTCGGCGGTTCCGGCGGTGGTCGGCAGCCGGGGCCGGCGCGCACCGGCCGGCATCGCCCGCCGCCGCACCCGAGCCGGTGCGACGGTCCAGTCCGGGGGACGCCCGCGGGCGGCCGGGAGAGCAGGGAGCGGACGTCGTGAGGCACTCCTTGCCGTGCCGCCGGGAATTCGAGCACGGCAAGGAGCGTCCGTCGGGAATCATCGCCGCTCCGGACCGGTCGGGTCGGCGGTGTGTGTCGGGTCAGGTGGCGCAGGTGTGTCCGTTGAGGGTGAAGGCGGTCGGTGCTGGTCCCTCCTGGGTGCGGCTGCCGTTGAAGCCGTCGCCCCCCTGGTCGGCGCCACCACCGGCCGGTGGACCTGCTCAAGGCGGTGGCCGTCGCCCGCGCCATGGGGAGCACATCCGCGCCGCCGGCGTCCGGTCCCCGGCAGCACGAACATGTCCCGTCCGCCATGGAACAAATTCAGCAGGGAACGGGGGTGCGTCAATCACATGGACGCTTTTCGGGAACGGGTATCAGGATGATCCGGCATACGATCACCCTTTTCGACCCTCGCGATGATAGGACTTAAGCGCCCGATTTCGCGCCGCCCACTTATCCGCTTGTGTCACTTTCGTAATCTTCATTGACTTGAAGCCGCGGCGGGAAATAACTTACCAATAGTCACATTCGACTCTGGTGCGGCTCGACCAATCGTGTGCGAGGAAGCCATGCGCTTCCGGTGAGCCGACGGGATCCGGAGTTCGATCTCACTCCAGACGGGTTGAAGGGGTATTGGCATGCTGAAAAAAAGAAGCCCGCGCTGGTCCCCAAGGGCCGTGATCTTCGACTGCGACGGAACGCTGCTGGACAGCGAGAAACACTGGATGGACGCCCGACGGCACGTGCTGGCGGGCCACGGAGTCACCCTGGACGAGAAGTTCGCCGACCTGGCGCAGGGCATCCACTACACGGAGTGCGGCCGGCTGATGGCCACCCTGGCGGGCCGGCCCCATCTCGCCGCCACGATGACCGACGAACTGCTGTGCGCCTTCCGGGCGTTCGCTGTGGCCAGCCCCGCCACCTGCCCCGGGGCGCCGGCCCTTGTCGCGTCCGCGGCCCGCCGGGTGCCGCTCGCCGTCGCCAGCAACTGCCCCCAGGACGTGGTGGAGACCTGCCTGGAGTCCGCGGGGCTGCTGGGGCACTTCCGCCATGTGGTCGTGCCCGGGGGCGATGTCCGGCCGAAGCCGAACCCGGACGTCTACGTGGAGGCGGCGTCCCGGTGCGCCGCCGCCCCCTCCTCCTGCCTCGCCCTTGAGGACTCACTCTGCGGAATCCAGTCGGCGGTCTGCGCCGGCATTCCGGTGATCGGCATCGGCGAGCACCCCTCGCCCGAGCACCTTCAACTCGCGGACGGGTGGGTGACGTCCCTCGCTGATTCGAAACTCAACGCCTGGGTCAGCGGCTGGGAGCAGCACGGCCGTCCGGCGTGAACTGAGCGTCACGGGAAAGAAGACAAACGGAGGACCGGCGGAGCACGCCGCCTCCCTTCCGTGATTGCCGCTGAGGGGCGAATTCCCCGGACGGCTCTCATCGAATTTCCCGGGAAGCTCTTCTGCGATCATCGGGAATCGGCCGCGGCGTCACTCTCGGCACCCCGCGCACTCGTACGCTTCCGCCATCCCGGGCACCCGCCGGGGCTCGTTCGACTACCGGACGTAATATGTGATGCCGGTCAGTCGTTGCTGGTCAGGCCGGTGCCGGCGAGGCGGCCGCCGAATTCGTCTGGGCGGTACTCGACATCGGGTCCCCGCCCACGGCACCGATCCCGTTCCAGGTGTCCCGATCGAGGTGAAGCTTCACTGCGGCAAGGTCCGTCCGCCCAAGGGCGCCCGGTGTGGTGGTGGTGCTGACTCCGGTCCAGGCCGCCGCGTACCGACCCGAGCCGGCCGGCACCGCCCGGCGCCGTTGTCTGGCGCGTGGGCACGGTCTTCGGTCCGGTGGGCGGCCGCCGGCCGGCCGCTACCCGCGGCTCCGGCAGGGCTCTGCCGGAGCGGCGCATGGCCGGCCCCCGGGCTGGGCCGGTTACCGGGCACGCACCTCCGGCTCTTCCCGCAGCCGCCTCGTCGCCGGCGCGGCCGACCACGGCGGCGCCGGGCCGGCGGAACCACCACCCGACGGCCGGCGGGCCCCGGGGCCCGGCTCTCCGGCGACGGCCGGGCCGCGGAAACGGCCGGTGGCGCGGATCATCCGGAATCCCTTGGCGGGGAGGCTCCGAGCCGGCCGGCCAGCGCCGCCAGCGCCTCCGCGCCCACCAGGTCTCCCGGCAGCAGCGGCACGTCGAGCAGCGGCACGTCCGGGATCTGCCGCCGCAGCCGTACGAGGTGCCCGTCCTCCTGCCCCCGGCGCCGGGCGAGCAGCTCGCCGGAGTCCGCGGGGGAGCGGCGGTTGGCGACGAGTGCGGCCACGTCGACGCCGAGGCCGGTGAGTTTCCCGTACACCTCCACGGTCTCGGCGATCGGGAGCGGCTCGGCGGTCAGCACGACCACGAACCCGGTCCGCTCCCCGTCCGTCACCGCCTCGCGCAGCCGGGAGAAGCGGTTGCGGCGGCGTACGAGCATCCGGCGCAGCTCGGCGTCGCGGTCGGTCTCCTCGCCGCCGCCGAGACCCCGCACCGCGGCGCCGAACCGCTCGGACCGGTCACGGTTGGCGAGCAGGGTCTCGGTCCAGGAGGTGAGCTGCTCGGGCAGCGTGAGCAGCCGCAGCGTGTGGCCGGACGGGGCGGTGTCGAAGACGACCAGGTCGTACGCCTCCTCCCCCAGCTCCACCGCCTCGGCGATCCGCTCCAGTACCGCCGACTCGTGGGTGCCGGGCGCCTGCCGGGCCAGCTCCAGATGCCGGGCGGCCGGCGCGTGCATCCGCTCGGGGAGCAGCCGCCGCATCGTTGCGGCGACCGCGGACAGGTGCTGCTCGACCGTGTGCTCCGGGTCGATCTCCAGCCCGTCGACGTAACCCGCCGCCCCGGCCCGCCCCCGGGGTGCCCCGGGGGCGGCGAGGCGCACGGGCGCGTCGCCCACGGGGCGGTCCCAGAGGTGGCCGAGGTTGTGGGCGGGATCGGTGGAGACCAGCAGCACGCGGGCGCCCGCCCCGGCGCGGCCGAGGGCGAGCGCCGCGGCGATGGACGTCTTGCCGGTCCCACCCTTGCCGCCGACGAAGACGACCCTGCGCGCGGCGATGAGGTCTAGCAGCACCCGACGTGCTCCAGTGGCGATCGGTCCATGCCCATCCGGAGGTGCCAGGTGTGGAAGTCCTCGTAGAGGGCGGGAACCAGCTCGGCGGTGTAGTACGCCGCCGGGTCGGGCACGCCCAGTGCCTCCGCGAGGACGACCATACGGAAGAGGTCGTCCTCCTCGCGCCGGGCGCGGGCGAACGTACGCCGGTAGGGGCCGGCGTAGAACTCCTCCAGACCGGCGCGCAGCGAGGCCCAGCGGGACGTCATGCCTTCAGCTCCGCCTTCTCCGTCACATCGGCGTCGGGGGCCTCCGGCGGCTCCTGGGACGCCCGGCGCATCGCGACGACCGCCTCGAAGGCGACCCACAGGGCGGCGACGATGATCACGACGTCGATGGTCAGCAGCAGCCAGTCCCGGGCGTCGTAGAGGTCGCCGAGCTGCACGAGCGCGGCCCAGAACGACATCGCGAACACGACCGCGAGCGGCACCAGCGCGGGCGCCGGGTTCCTTCGCTTGCGGATCAGCATGACCGCGACGATGGACAGGGTCAGGGAGGCCAGCAGCTGGTTGCTGGTGCCGAACAGCGGCCAGATACGGAGGCCGCCGGCACCCTCGGCGCCCTGGCTGAAGGTGAGTCCCATACCGGCGGCGAGCGCAATGAGGGTGCCGGCACCATTGTTGATCTTCACCTTGACGACCTCGCCGGCCTCCTGGACGACGAAGCGCAGCAGGCGCAGGCCGGTGTCCATGGTGGTGGCGGCGAACAGGATCGCCATGGTGGCCAGGACCGTCGCGCTCAGCGAGGCCGGCAGGCCCAGACCGCTGTGGACGATCTCGCCGCCGCCCGTGACGAACGCCCCGACGCCGCCCTCGCCGAAGGCGCTGTAGACGTCCTCCCAGTCGGCCAGGGTGCGGAAGCCCGCGACGGCGGCGATGATCGCGCCGAGCGCGAGCATGCCCTCGCCGATCGCGCCGAAGTACCCGACGAAGCGGGCGTCGGTCTCCTTGTCCAGCTGCTTCGAGCTGGTGCCCGAGGAGACCATGCCGTGGAAGCCGGAGATCGCGCCGCACGCGATCGTGACGAAGAGCAGCGGCACGAGGTCCGGCGTGCCCGCGGGCACGGAGTCGTTGACGGCGGGGGCGACGATCGACGGGGCGCTCAGCAGCACCGAGACGAACAGGATGCCCAGCCCGACGAAGAGCTGGACGCCGTTGATGTAGTCACGCGGCTGGAGCAGCACCCACACGGGCAGGAGGGAGGCTATCCCGGCGTAGACGAAGAGGGCGACGATCCAGAAGGTCGCCGGGGACATGCCCAGGATCGGGTCGGGCAGCTCCACCGGGACGGCGTCGCCGAGGAGGATCAGGCCGTAGAGCGCCGCGACGCCGACCACGGTGACGAGGCCGAGGCTCATCCTGTAGCGGTAGACCGCCTGGCCGATCAGCAGCGCCACCGCGACCGCGCCCCAGGCGGGGATCACCGCGGAGGGGGTGGAGATCAGCAGGTTCTTGATGACCACGGCGAAGGCCGCGACCACCATGAGGAGCAGCAGGAAGATCACGACGAGGAAGAGGTTCGCGCCCCGGCGGCCTATGTAGCGGCCGGAGAGAGTGCCCATCGAGCGGCCCTTGTTGCGGGCCGAGGCCCACAGGGCGCCCAGGTCGTGCATGCCCGCGAAGAAGACCGTGCCGAGCGTGACCCACAGGAACGCGGGCAGCCACCCCCAGATCACGGCGACCGCGGGGCCGACGATCGGCGCAGCGCCGGCGACCGAGGTGAAGTGGTGGCCCCACAGCACGAACTTGTTGGTCGGGACGTAGTCCACGCCGTCCCGCAGGTCGTGCGCGGGCGTCTGGAAGGACGCGTCAAGCTTGTAGACCCGGTTGCCCAGGAATTTCGAATAAAGGACATATCCGCCCGCGAACATCGCGAGGCCGATCAACAGCAGCGGAAGTGCATTCATACGAGATGCCCTCTGGGTTCTGGGGAGATGGAGCGGCTGCCCTGTGCCAGGCGTGCACCTGACAGGCAGACGGTGGGAACGTGGAACGCGGCCCGCTCCGGCCGGCCGGCGGTCTGTTCAAGAGTTGCCGCAGGACCCGGTTCGGTTGACAGGAGATTTCGTGCAGTTTTCCGGCGGCTGCACCGTCGCCCGGCAGCCGTGGGCGGCGGGCCGGGCCGTTCAGGGCTGCGACTGCCGTTCAGGGCTGCGACTGGCGGGTGGACACCCTGTCGTCGAAGATCACCCCGGGCTCGGCGGGCGCCTGGTTGAGCACCCACAGCCCGATCAGGGTGGCAAGGGCGAAGACCACGGTGATCAGCACCGCGAGGACGGCCCGGCGTCGCCGTTCTCTGCGCTGCCAGTCGACGTGCGCCGCGCGGTAGGCGCCGGGTGCGGGCCGTACGCCCTCGGCGAAGGCTTCGAGTGCGGTGCGGAGCTGCTCCTCGGTGCCGGGAGAGGAGGGCGAGGGAGAGGTGCTCATCGCCTGGCCTCCAGCGCCTGGGTGAGGGCGGCTATCCCGCGGGCGGTGTGCGTCTTGACCGAACCGCAGGAGATGCCCATGGTCTGCGCTATCTCCCCCTCCTTGAGGCCGAGCCAGTGGCGCAGCACCAGGGCCTCGCGCTGCCGGGCGGGAAGCTGCTGCAACGCGGAGACCAGCGCCCGCTGGTCGTCGTGGAGGAGCGCCGAGGTCTCCGCGGACGCCACCGGGTCGACCGGCGCTTCGACGTGCCTGCGCGCTGCCCGCAGATGCCGGATCCGCATCCGGGTCAGATTGCAGACGACCGAGCGCAGATACGCCTCGGCGGAGCCGGCGGCGCGTATTTTGCGCCATTTGCGATAGATCTGGTAATAGGCCTCGGCCACGATGTTCTCCGGGTCGTCGGCGCCGAGGAGCGTGGCCAGGCGGAGCATCGACGCGTAGTGCCCGTCGAACAGTTGCGCGATGGCGACTTCGCGGTCCAGGTCGCCGGGGGAGGTCAGGGGCTGGGGCCCGTCCGTGGCGCCGCCGGCCGCCGGGCCCCGGTCCGTGCGGTCCGCGGGAGCACCCGACCCGGCGGGCGCAGGCGGCGGTGCGGAGCGCTGCGACTGCGCCGGGACGGGGCGGAAGCCCGGTCTGATCTGTTTCATGAGCTGCTCGCTCCCCCTCCGGGATGGCGCCTGGCGGTCAGGCGGGACGGTAGCGCTGTGGCGTCCGCGCCACGGGGCGTGCCGATACGGTCCAGGGCCGCCGTGACGGTCACGGCGACCGCGAAGTTGAGTACGAGGGCGGCGAGGCCAGCGTAAACCTCCAGCTCGTGGCCGCCCACGCCGAAAAGGACGACGGGCGAGAAGCCCTCGTGCACGACCAGGTACGTGCCGGCGGCCATCCCCGTGGCCCAGCCCGCCAGCAGGGCACGGTGGTGCAGCCGGCGGGTGAACAGCCCGACGACGACGGCGGGGAAGATCTGCAGGATCCAGATCCCGCCCAGCAGCTGGAGATTGATCGCGTCCTGGTCGCGCAGCCCGAACACGAAGGCGACGGCGCCCACCTTCGCGGTCAGCGACACGACACGGGCGATGCGCACCTGGCGCTTGGGCGTGGCGGTCGGATGGACGTACTCGACGTAGACGTTGCGGACGAACGAGGTCGCCGCCGCGATCGACATCACCGCCGCCGGTACCAGGGCACCCACGGCGAACGCGCCGAAGACCAGTCCGGCCAGCGCGGCGGGCATGAGGTCGGCCACCAGCATCCCGACAGCGCTCTCGGCGGCCCCGCGGGGGGCGTCGACGCCCGCGGCGAGAGCCGCGATGCCGAGCACCCCGAACAGGCCGAGCACACCGGTCCAGGCGGGCAGCGCGAGGGACACGCGGCGCAGGGTGTCCGGCCCGGAGGCGGCGAAGGCCGCGGTGAGTACATGCGGGTACATCAGCAGTGCCAGCGCCGAGCCCAGCGCCAGGGAGGCGTACGCGGCGTGCTGATCGGCGGCGAGGGCCACGGAGGCGTCGGCGGGCCCACGTGCGGCCAGCTCCCGTGCCGCGGTCTCGAACATGGCGCCCGGCCCGCCCAGCCGGGGCAGCACCAGCGCCACGGCGGCGCAGACCGAGCAGAAGATCGCCGCGCCCTTCATCGCCGAGATCACGGTCGGAGCCCGCAGCCCGTGGTGGTAGGTCGCCACGGCCAGCCCGGCGAACAGCGCGACCATCAGCAGGTCCCCGGCGGCTCCGCGCGGATACAGCCCGCCGGCCGTCAGCATCGCGCGGATGCCCAGCAGCTGGAGGGCCAGGTAGGGCATGGTCGCCAGGATCCCGGTGAGGGCGACGACGAGGGCCAGCGGCGGCGAGCCGTAGCGCCCCCGGACGAAGTCGGCCGCGGTCACGTAGCCGTGGCGGCGGGCCACCGACCACAGCCGGGGAAGCAGCAGGAAGGCCAGCGGCCAGACGATCACCGTGTAGGGCAGTGCGAAGAACCCGTAGGCACCCTGGCCGTACACCAGTCCCGGTACGGCGGCGAAGGTGTACGCGGTGAACACCGTGCCACCGAGCAGCAGCCAGGTCCACACCGGCCCCAGGCCGCGGTCGGCCAGAGCCCAGCCCTCCAGCGAGGGCAGGGTGTCGTGCCGCTGGAACCTGCGCGCGGTCAGGGCCAGGAGGGACGTGCCGCCGATGACCGACACGAAGGCGATGAGCATGGCGCCTTCCGTCATCGATCACCGTCCCGGCGGGTGTGCAGAGGTCTTGTTTCCTTCGAGTTGCGCGAACATGCTGTTCGGAGGACAGGAAGGCCGTGGAAAACCGCAGGAAGTCTCCCGCCGGCCGAACGGTGTGGGCAAGGACCACGTCCACGGGCAGCAGGAGGGCGCCGTGACACGGGACGGACACCGGCGCGCTCCCGGGAGCGGGAGCGGCGTGCTCCGGCCGGCCGTGGCCGGTGTGTGCCTGCTGGCACCGGCCGTCGGCCTGCTCTGGGTCCCCTGGTACGCACGTGGGGAGCCGGAGCTGGTGGGGATCCCCTTCTTCTACTGGTACCAGTTCGCCTGGGTGCCGGCCACCAGCGTGCTGCTGCGCGTCGCGTACCTGCTGCTGCGCCGTGAGGGCCCAGGGCGCTCACGGCGGCCCGTCGGCTGAGCCGCCCGTGACGGGCCCCCAGGGGGTGCCGCCCCGTACCGTGCCGTACCGACGTGCGGGCCCGGGGCGCGCGCCGGCCCTGAGCGGCCGGGATGCCGTGTCGGCGGGGTGCGGGACAATGGAAGGGCCATGGCCGGGGTGACGGCCGTGCGCGGTGGAGTGGCCTCGTGCCGCACGTAACCGTGACTACCCGCCGGTCCCGCGTGGCACCCGGAGTCGAGAGGCGAGGGAAGGCGGTCGTCATGACCAGCGTCACTCAGCGTGTCGCCGCCCTGTTCCGGTCTGTTCCGGTCTGCTCCCGGAGGGTGAGGGCCGATGCGCAGTCGCTTTGAGCACGACCGGCAGCTGACCACGCGCATGGTGGTCACGATGTTCCTGCTCGGGTTGGTGTACGTGGCGTTCGTCGCCGCGCTGATCGTCCTGCTCAAGTCCGTCGTCCTGGTGGTCGTCATCGCCGCCGGGCTGCTCGCCGCGCAGTACTGGTTCTCGGACCGGATCGCCCTGTACGCGATGCGCGGCCGCATCGTCACGGCGGAAGAGCAACCCCAGCTGCACGGCCTCGTCGACCGGCTGTGCGCCACCGCGGACATGCCCAAACCGCGGGTGGCCGTCTCCGACATGGATCTGCCGAACGCGTTCGCCACCGGCCGCAACGCCGACCACGCCGTCGTCTGCGTCACCAGCGGGCTGCAGCACCGCCTGACGACCGAGGAGCTCGAAGGCGTCCTCGCCCACGAGCTGTCCCATGTGGCGCACCGTGACGTGGCGGTGATCACCATCGCCTCGTTCCTGGGTGTGATCGCGGGGCTCGTCGTCCGCTTCGCCTTCTACTCCCAGCTCTTCGGCGGACGCCAGCGCGACCAGAACACCGTCGCCGTCCTCGCCGCGGTCATGGCGGTCTCCGCACTCGTCTACGCGCTCAGCTTCCTGCTGATCCGTGCGCTCTCGCGCTACCGGGAGCTGGCCGCCGACCGCGCCGCGGCCATGCTGACCGCGAAGCCGTCCGCGCTGGCGTCGGCGCTCACCAAGATCAGCGGGGACATGGCCCGTATCCCCACCAAGGATCTGCGTACCGCCCAGGCGTTCAACGCGTTCTTCTTCACCCCCGCCCTCGGCCGCCCCGGGGCCGCGGTGGCCGGCCTGTTCTCCACCCACCCCAGCCTGGAACGCCGCCTGGAGGCCCTCGCGGAGGTCTCCGCCGAGCTGGGCGGGCCGGGCCGCGGGACACCCTGAGAAGGAGCTGCGACGTGGGTTTCCTGGACTCCCTGTTCGGCCGGTCCAAGCCGGTCAGGCCCGACCTGGATCAGCTCTTCGGACTCCCCTCCGCGGCGATCACCCTCCAGGCGGCCGTCGGCTTCACCCCGACCGGTGCGGGCTCGGTGTGCTTCGCCTCCATCGAGGGCGGGGCCTTCGCGCAGATCCGGCAGGAGGTACGGGCCCTGCTGGACGCGGACTCCGAACGGGCCGGCGCGCCGGTGGAGTTCAGCCGCGACGACTACGGGTACTCGTGGCTGCTCTCCCGCCGTACCCCCGACAGCCTGCCCGCGCTGGTGGGCGACCTGCACGCGGTGAACACGGCACTGCAGGACAGCGGCTTCGGCCCGCAGCTCCTCTGCTCCCTGGTCAGCTTCCGCGACGCCGAGGCGAACTCCCTGACCCTCGTCTACCTCTACAAGCGCGGCACCTTCTACCCCTTCGCCCCGCTGCCCGGCGAGACCCGCGACAACCCGCTGGAACTCCAGGTCAAGGCGGTGGTCGAGAACGACCTGCGCATCGAGCAGGACCTGAGCCGCTGGTTCCCGCTGTGGGGCGCCCCCGGCCTGTGAGGGGTACGCCGGCACGCGTACGCCGCCGTCCGTATCCGAAGCAACCGGTCGAACCGGTCACTGTGTGGTGATGGGTCGGGCACACTGAGGAACATGCGTGACGACGCCGACCGCGAGCCCCAGCGCGTGACGATCCGCCTGCCCGACGGGGACGATCCCGTCGCCGGAGTCACCGAGACGGACGCCGCCCGGCACGCGGAACGCTATCCGCATCTGCTGGTGCGCGGGCCGTTGTTCGGCATCGCCGAGCAGCGGCCGGGCGACGCGCCGCGGTGGCGGCTGCGGTGCGACATGGACACCGGCATGCCGCAGCACGCCCGCGACTCGCTCCAGTCCCGGCTGTGGTTCAGCGCCCGGGACGACGCCGTCGACCGCGGGCACCGCCGGCGGCTGCTGGCGGCGGTGGCGCTGCTGGAGCGCGAGCCGGTCGACGAGGTCGGCGTCGGCGACGTCCGCTACCGCATCGTGCGTGCGGACGAGTTCACCCGCACCGACGGCCGGCGCCCGGAGCCGCCGCGGCCCACGGACCCGGACTCCGACGGCTGGGAGCGCGCCGACTCCGCGCCCTCGCGCACCGACGGCTTCGTCATCGACCCGGACGCCGCGACCGGGCCGGCCGAGGGCCTGCTGCGGATCGCGCTGCACGACTTCGCGTACACCTCGGCGCGCTATCCCCGCCGGGTGCGCGGCGACTCCCGGGCGGCCGTCGACTCCCACCCCGGCGTGGTGATACTCCCCGCGGCGTTCCGGGTGCTTCAGGAGAGGGAGGAGACCTGGTCGATGCTCGGCGGCCAGCACTCCACCCCGCAGCAGGCACGGCGCCTGCTGGCCGACTTCCTCACCAACACCCACGGATTCCCCCCGCCGCTGGGCCCTCCGGAAGAGGACGCCGAGGTCTGCCGGCGGGCCGCGGACGGCTTCCGCCGCGGCAACCGGGTCGACGAGCTTGAGGTGTGCGGGCAGCGGTACCTGATCGTGCGGGTGGAGCGGATGATCCGGATCGGGCCCGACGGCCCCGAACCCCCCCGCCCCTCGGACGTCGACGACTACGGCCCCGGCAGACTCCACCCGGCCATGGACTCCGACGGCACCGTCACGCCCGACTGACGCCTCCCCGGCTCCCCACCCGGCCGCGTGCGCCAGACTCGCCCCCGCGGCCCGGCCGTTCCGGTCCGCCCGGTGTGCCCTGTATGCCCGGTATGCCCGGTATGCCCGGTGTGAGGCTGCCGGCCGGGCCGGGAATCAGTTCCGGGCGGGCGGGTAGCCGCTCGATGATCACATCGTCGGTTCGGGAGGTTCCCGGTGGGTGTCCACGTGCTGCGGGCCGCGGTGGCCGCGCTCCTCGGCCTGACCCTGCTGGCCTGGGCGTGGCTTCCGTTCGTACGGCGCCGGGTGCTGGCCGACTACGGGCGCGCCGCCGGGGCGCTGCCGCGGGGGCCGGTGCCGGAGCCCGGCGACCTCGACGTCACGGCGCTGGCATTGCTGGCCGGAGGGCCGGCGCGGGTCACCCAGGTGCTGCTCACCGGGCTGTACCTCACCGGGGACCTGCGGCTCACCCGTACCCGCCGGATGCGCGAGCACGCGGTCGAGTTGCGCGAAGAGCGGCAGGAGCGGGAGCGGGAACGGGACTCCGCCGCGCTGTCACCCCTGCATCGCGCGCTCCTCGCGGTGGTCCGGGAGCGGCAGCCGGCCCCTCTCAAGCCGGTCTTCGCGTGGGGGCTGCTCACCGACGAGACCGAGCCGCTGTGGCGGAACCTGGAGGCCCGGGGGCTGCGCCCCCATGACCGGCACCTGTACCGGGCGCGGAGCCGCTACGCGGTCGCGCGCCTGGCGCTCGGCCTGTCGATGGCGCTGGGGCTGGCGGTGGTGCTGTACGGCACCTTCGCCGGCATGGCCCTGGCCCGCGACGTCTCCGCCGGTCTGCCGTACCTCGCCGCGGGAGTCGTCATGGCCGCGGGGTCCGGGCTGCTGATGCTGTGGTCGCACCGGGCCGTCGGGCGGATCTCCCCGCGTACCGCGGCCGGCGACCGGCTCGTCCGCCGAGCGCAGGAGCAGTACTGCCGCCGCGTCGGGCCGGGCGACCGCACCGCCCCGGAGGTGCTCGACCGGGAGCTGGCCCTGCGCCGGCTGGCGGTCTCCGGCTCCCTGGGCACCCACCTCTCCGCCTCCGCACACCGCGGTATACGGCGAACGGCCTCCCCGCCCAGCTGGCCGGACACCGCACACCCCGAGCGGGTCCGGCCGCCGCAGCTGTGGGACTTCCTCGGCCAGCAGAACTCCGCCCTCGGGGACTTCGGCCCGTTCGGCTCCCACCGGCTCTGGCGGCGCGTCGAGGTGCCGCAGGGACCCGAGTTCACCCCGCCCGGGCCGGACTACTTCAGCAGCTTCTTCTGGGAGGTACCCGACCACTCCCACTGAACCGCGCCGCCGGACCGCGGCGACCGGCAGTCCTTCGACGCCGGTCTCCGGCAGAGCCCCGCCGAGCTACGGCGGGTGGAGTGAACACGGTGCACACTTCCGGCGCCGAATTGAGCAGCGTGCTCTTACCGGATCCGTGTTCGCCGTATCTATGGTGCTTTCAGGACGAGCCGCAGCCTCGCATTCATGGCAAAGCCGACCAACTCTCTCACCAGGAGAGCCGCGTGGCACCGCACACGAGACTGCTGCTCGACGGACGGGCCACCGCTGCCCGGAAAGGGGCGGGATGACATACCGACACAGATTACGCAGGCCGAGCCGACGGCTGACGGCGGTGCTCGCCGTCACGCTCGGGGTCGGCCTCCTGCAGGCTCCCGTCTCCCAGGCGGCAGAGCCGCCGTCCTCGGTTTCCGAGGTCTGGGACCAGCTGGAACCGGCCGTTCCGGCCCAGGAGTCCGTCCCCGAGCCCGCGGCCGGCGGCGGTGTGCCTCCGGACGAGCGGGCCGAGGTACTCGGCGAGAGCTGGGAGTCCTCCGGGGACCGGGCCTGGACCACGACCGGGGACGCGGCCGGGTTTCATCTGCTGGTGGCCGATGCCCGCGAGGGCTACGCGTGGCGTACGGCAGCCACGCTGGCCGAGCCCGGCTTCGAGGCGGACAGGTGGATCGGCAACGCGTGCGTGACCGGGTCCGGCAAGTGGGCGGTGGTCGTGTACGCGCCGCGCACGTTCACGAACGAGCCTGCGCTCATGGCACGCGGAGCGTTCACCGCGGTGGTCGGCCTGGACAGCGGTGAGGTCCGCAAGCTGCCGGTGAAAAGTTCGCTGTCGTACTACAACCCCGGCTGCGGCGTGGCCGACACGGCGGTGCTGACCCAGGCCGGGGGCGAGGTCCTGGACGCCACCAGGCTGGTTTCACTGGACGTCCCGTCGGCTGAGACGGCCGCGGCCGTCGAGGTCCCGGGCCAGGTCACCTCCGCCGTCCCCGTCGGCGACGAGGTGTACGCCGCCGCCGCGGGCCGCGTGGTGCGGGTGTCCGGCTCCGGTGGGCTGACCGACGTCGCCCGCACCGACGGCACCCCCTACCGGCTGACCCCGGACTCCGGCGGCGGCCTGGTCTTCATGGACCACGACGGCGACGAGACCGCCCGGGCCGGGCACCTCACCGCCGGACAGCTCGCGGACGGCTCGCAGACGCCGGGTACCGGCACGCCGCGGACGCCGGGTACCGGCACGCCGCGGACGCTCGCGGAGGGGCCGCTGAACGGCACCGGGCTGACCCGTACGGCCACCGGCGGGGTCTGGCTGACCGGCGAGACGAAGCAGGTCGCCGACGACCTGCCGGACGGCGTCCGGGTGCTGCCCGGCACGCCGCGCGACGCCAGGGCGTCCGCCAGGGGCGGGGCGCTGGTGACGCACACGGCCGACGCCCGCACGGACGGCGGCGCCGGCGCGGCCGGCGCTGTGGCCGCGTCCCGCCCCGTGCGCATCGAGATGACCGCGCGGGCGACCGGGAAGGACGTCGCGTTCACCGTGGACCCCGGCACGGTGGCCACCGGCGAGAGCGCCGGGAAGCCGGCGGCGGACGGCGCGCCGCGGACGACGGCCTCCCGTACGGAGATCATCGAGAGCGAGCGCACCTGCTCCGTGCCGCGCAACGACCCCCGCAACCAGGCGATGCAGCCCAAGCCGCGGCAGGTGGAGTGGGCGCTCAACCAGGCGGTCAAGGGCACGCTCGACGACCACATCTCCCGCCCGGCCAACTGGAAGAACCTGGACATGCCCGCCTACCGGCCGCAGTCCGCCGACATGTTCCCGGCGCCCGCGCTCTCCGGCGGCGGCCGGATCCCCGCGCAGGTCGCGCTCGGGGTGGCCATGCAGGAGTCCAACCTGTGGCAGGCGTCCCGCTTCACGGTCCCCGGCGTCACCGGCAACCCGCTGATCGGCAACTTCTACGGCATCGACCTCTACGACGGCGTCTCGTCCAACGACTGGGACATCAACTGGGCCGAAGCCGACTGCGGCTACGGGATCATGCAGATCACCGACCACATGCGGCGCGCCGGAGAGGAGGACGGCGGACCGGCTGCCTGGCCCTACCAGAAGCAGCGGGCGGTGGCCCTGGACTACACCGCCAACGTCGCCGCCGGCCTGACGATCCTGGGTGAGAAGTGGAACCAGACCCGCAACGCCGGACTGACCGTCAACAACGGCGACCCGGCGAAGCTGGAGAACTGGTTCTTCGCGCTGTGGGCCTACAACTCCGGCTTCTACCCCCAGTCCGACGCCGGGGACAACGGCGGCGCCTGGGGCGTCGGCTGGTTCAACAACCCCGCCAACCCCGAATGGGACCCGGCACGGGACAACTTCATGGAGGACCGCTACGGAAACCCGCAGCACGCCGACGCCGCCCACCCGCAGGACTGGCCGTACCAGGAGAAGGTGCTGGGCTTCGCCGCACAGCCGCCGGAGGCCCTGGAGGCGCCGAACACGACGGTCCCGGCCTTCCGTCCGGCCACCTGGAACGGCACCGAGGGCGACGCGCTGACCCCCGGCTCGGCCAAGTACCACCGGTCGGGCGTCAAGCCGCCGATGACGCTGTTCTGCGGCAGCGCGAACGACTGCGACCCGGACGCCGTCACCTCGGCCGCGGGACCCTGCGGGCGCTCGGACTTCAGGTGCTGGTGGCACCAGGAGGTGACCTGGAAGAGCGACTGCGCCGCCACCTGCGGCAACGAGTTCATCAGGTTCAACTCCAGCTACCCCGAGGAGGCGGACGGAACCGCGTACCCGCCCAACTGCGCACTCGACGACGTGCCCGCGAACGCGCTCCTCATCGACAACCTCTCAGAGCACACGCCGTCGGTCCGGCCGGGATGCGAGAAGAGATGGACCAGCGCGGGCGAGTTCACCGTCGACTTCGGGACGGGCGAGACCCGGCACGGCGACCAGGTCTGGCCGTCCAAGGTGGACTTCCACCAGATCGGCGCCGGGTTCGGGGCCGGGTTCTACTTCGCGCACGGCCGGCACCCCGACGAGAAGGGGTGGCGCCTGCGGGTCGAGGGCACGTGGGCGTTCGACCGGACGGTCAGCGGCCCCGGCCTGGTCGCCGTCCACCTGCCCGACCACGGCGCTCGCACCGAGTACGCGCGGTACGAGATCGAGACGGCCGGCGGCACCGAGGAACGGATCATCCGGCAGCACGGCGAGGGCAACCGCTGGGTGCTGCTCGGCGCCTACGCGTTCGACAACAAGCCGGTCGTCCGGCTGGACAACTTCGTCCCCGGCGGCCAGGGCGAGGACAACGTCGCCTTCGACGCGGCCATGGTGATCCCCGTCGAGGGCGAGTTCGTCGAGAACACGGTGGACGCGGTGGCCTACTTCGACGAGAACCAGAACCTGGACGCCTACCCGTTCGCCGAGCTTCTGGCCTCGCCCTTCGCCGACCGCGAAGAGCTGCACAACTGGGCGATGGACCGCAGCGGCGACGTCGTGAACGCCGAGACCTGCTCCGGGGAGCCCAGAAGCGGCTGCGTCGGCCCGGCGATGAAACAGGCGATGCGGGCGTGGCACAGCCAGGCGGAGTCCGCCGGCACCGACCCGGTCGACCACCCGCCGGGCAGCTCCATCCCGGCGTGGCTCAACTTCTCCAACCCGCACACCCAACGACCGGACGGCACGGACAAACCCGGCTGGTTCGACCTGGACGACGGTTCGTACAAGGTCAGGTCGAGCGTGACGGTGTCCTACATCGTGCTGGAGACCGGGGAGATCCTCCGGGGCGCGGAGCGTGCCGAGTTCGACGACCGGACCGGGGACACCCATCTGCCGCAGTTCATCCGGGACACCTTCGCCGCCGTCGAGGAGGACTACGGGATACCGGCGCCGAACCTCGACTTCACCGCCGTCGACCTCAACGAGCACACCGGTACCGAGACCCGTACCAGCACCAACCTCACCGGCGCCATTCCCGGGCGCGCCTACGAACCCACCGCGAGCGGCCCGGTGTCGATCACCGACGCCGGGCAGCCGGCCTCGGACACCGCACCGGCCGACTGCGTGGCCGTCCAGTACACCTCCGGCGGCTCGATCGGCTACCGGGTGGCGGTCAGCGACGGTGCCTGGCTCGACCAGTCCGTCGGCAACTGGGCATCGGAACTCCAGTTCCACTTCGACGTGGCACCGGAGGTGTGGCTGGTGGCCGCCGACATCACCAACTACTTCTTCAACGACAGCGGGCTGTTCGCCCACGCACCGCCGATCTGGCAGGAGCTGCACTTCTGGTCCTGCGCCGACGGCAGTGTACGCAAGCCCGGCGCGGACGAACTGCTCCGCTCCAGCTACATGCCGGATCAGTACCTGTACGTCAACGACCGGGCGGCCGGTCTGGACGGCCGGCCCGCCGGCTCCGCGGCGCCCGCCCGGCGCGGTGACTACTACACGTTCACGAAACCGACCGGCGGGGACAGCCCGTACGGCCGCTGCACGGACACCTCCGGCCAGGCCAGCAACCCCTGGGACATCGACCTGCTCGACAGTCCCGGGGTCAATCCGGACGGCGGGCACTGCACGACGGCCTCGTACTTCGAGTAGCGGCGTACCCACGCACCCACGTCGGGGGACGCGCGCGGCCGGGCCCGGGTGGCCGGCGCCGACGTCGCGCGCGGCCCCGTCGGCCGACACGAACGCGCGGACCACAGCGCGCAAGGAAGGAAAGGCAGGACACACATGCCCATCTCCAGGGGAACCACGATGCGCATCACCGCCGCGGTCGCCGCGCTGACCGCGTGCGGTCTGACCGCACCGCAGGCTTCCGCGGGCGAAGCCGCCGCGCCCGCCGCCGGCCCCGCCCTGGCCCCGGCCGTTGCGGAGGTCGTCGCGCCCGGTGCGGACGCGCAGACACGGGCGCTCGCCGCCGCGCACCCGCGGCAGGTCGAAGCCATGGCCTCGCTCTGCGGCGACGCGTACACACTCCGCTACGCCGAGCAGCTCCCGTACGAGGGCAACCGCCTGGGGACCCTCTTCCTCTACGGAAGGGGCCTGAAGGAAGCCCCGTACTGGCGCGGGTGCCAGCTCTTCGACAACAACACGGGGAGCACGAAGTACATGAAGCTGAAGGTGTGCGAGAACAAGGTCTCCAACCCCGACTGCGTCGTGGACGCGGGCGACTTCAGCCAGTACGCGGGGCCGGTGAGGACCAGGCTCGCCTGGGACTACCCCCAGTGCGCCAAGGTGACCGCCATCATGAAGAACTCCAAGGGCTCGGACACCGCCCTCATCGACCGTCAGATCAGCGCCGGCTCCTGCAACTGACCCGCAGGGGACGCACGTCGCCGGTCCCGCGCGGGTGCGCGGGGCCGGGCGGGCCGGTGGCCGCCGTCGCGGTGACGGCGGCCACCGGCCCGCCCGTGTGGGCGGCCGGCTCCGCGTGACCGTGCTGCCGGGTCCGTACGCGGTACTCAGCCGTTCCGGACGGCGCCGATGCGGAGTGCGAGGACGACGTCGTGGACGCCGCTGCCGGTCGTCAGCAGGTCGCGGGCCAACCGGGCTTCGGCGGTGCGCAGGTGGGTGCGGACGGTGTTGCGGCTGATGCCGAGGTCCTGCGCGGCCTGCCGGGCGTCGGTGTTGGCCGCGATCCACGCCTGGAGGCTGCGGCGCTGCGGGTCGTGCAGCGGACGGAGGAACGTCCGGGCCCAGACGTCGGCGCGCTCGGTGCGGAGCAGGCGGTCCAGGGTGGGCGAAGGTTGCCGGTCCTCCGGTTCGGGTGCCGCGTGTGCGCCGGTGAGGGCGAGGGCCAGGTTGACGACGGCGCGGGAGCGGGCGTCGGCCAGGTCGAGGCCGAGTGCCCGTTCCGCTCGTGCGATGTGGGCGCGGACGGTGTTGCGGCTGAGGCCGAGGAGCCGGGCCACAGCCGCCCGGGGTGCGCTCATGAGAGAGCGGGTGATCTCGACGGTGGTCGCCGGCAGGGAGTCCAGCGGTCGCAGCACCGTGCGGGCCCACGCGAGGGCGGGACCGCGCGGCAGGACTCCCTCCAGCGACGTCTGCCCCTGGTAGAAGACCACGTTGCCAGGCGTGGTGCGAGCGGCTGCCAGGGCATGGGCGGCCTGGCCGTACGCCGCGGCCGTTGCGCCGAGCGGATGCGGACCGCTGATTCCCAGCGCATAGCCCGGGTTGTCGCGCACCAGGCGCCGCAGTTCCTCGCCCAGGTCAACGGCCTGGCCGTCGGAGCCGGCCGCGTCCCGTTCGCCGGGGCGGTCAGCGACGAGGCAGATCAGATGCTCCTTGAACGCGGGGCAGTGCACCATCAGGTCCCGGCCGTGATAGCCGGAGTGGTCCTGGAAGGCCTGGGAGATACGGTCGCGGTCGGCCGGGGGGCAGTGCAGCAGGTGGATCCGTAACCTGTCGGCCTCCAGCAGCGGCGGTACGGAGCCGGTGGTCATGCGGCGGGCCAGCACCTCGTCCCCCGCCAGCAGCGTCTGAAAGACCGCGAACCGCATCTGGCGCGCCTTGCGCTGGAAGCCGCGCCGCAGGCGCTCGCCGTCATCGGCGCGGCGCAGGAGGGCGACAACGCTGCCGGCATGCGAGATCAGCGCGGACTCCTCGCGGCTCAGCTCCGACTCGGCGGCCGCCACCAGCACATGGCGCGCCTCGTCCGCACCGAGGGCTTCACAGCGTACGTGCAGTCTGCCCGCCTCGGTGGCGGCGGCCGCCACTCGACCGCCGGACACCCGCGCGAGCAGCGGGGCGAGCGGGGACAGAATCTCCCGGGGGAAGCCGGTCGTCGCCAGCCCCACGGTGCCCGCGCCGTCCAGGACCAGCGCGATGTGCGCGCCGGTCTGCCGGTGGAGCCAGTCCAGGATCCGCTGCACGTCTGGCCCGGTGTCGCGGGCGATCTGGCGCCTGGTCTCATGCAGCAGTCTGTCCAGGCGGTCGTCGTGCCGCGGCCCGGCCACGTTCGCCACGACCTCTGCACACCCCCTGTTCGCACGTCGCCCTCGTCCTCTGCGGGCTCACGATGCCACGGCGGCCGCCGGCAGCCGCTACCGGCGCGAACGATTCCGGCCGGGCGGCGCCGGGAAGCACCACTCGGCGATCGTCCCGCGGCGACCGCGGGCGCGTACGCGCGTACGCGCCCGCGGTCGCCGGTTGTGCGCACACCCGGGCCGGGTGGCCCGGGTCGGGGCTTGTCCCGGGCCGCCCGGGTTCACCCGGGTGCGGCGTCAGCGGCCTGCGTCACCCGCGGCCGATCCCGCTCCGCACGGCAGCGCGGAAGATGTCACGGGCCTCCCTTCTGGTGATCACGCCGGCGTCGACGAGCGTGGCCGTCACCTCTCGCACGTGCGCGTAGAACGCACGGCGACCGTCCCACGACTGCTCGTCCAGGATGAGGTCGTTGACGGTGCAGCCGTCACCGGCGTCGGCGTTCGGCACCCCGCTGTCGACGTCGCCGACGAAGACGGTCTCCCGCTGGTCCGGGGCAGGACACTGCCCGGGCTCGGCGTCTCCGCCGGCCAGCTCCATCCAGTTGACCCGCACCTGGTTGTCGGGGAAGACGAGGTGCAGCGGGAACGTGCCCTCGGTCGGCTGCAGGTCCAGCGTGACGTTCTGCCAGGTCGCGGCGTCGTCCGCGAGCGCGATCCGCGCGTCGTTGCCCTGTGCGGAGGAGTCCGCGGCGGTGGCGCCGCCGTCCTCGTCGAACCGGTACCAGGCGACGTTGCCGCCGCCGACGTCACCGCCGCCGGGCCCGGCCGTCAGCGACCGCACCTCGTCGGGCGTGAGGGCCCGGTCGAAGAGGTTGAAGTCGTCGACGGCGCCGTTGAGCAGCGGGTCGGCCGACCACTGCGAGTCGCCTATCCAGTTCTGCCCCGTCCGGCCGAGGTCCGCCGGGCGCAACGTCATGTTGTCGTTGGTCCCGATCGGCTCCCCGTTCAGATAGAGCGTGCCCGTGGTGCCGGAGAGGGTGACCGCGACGTGCTGCCAGCCGTCGGCGGGCAGCGGCTGCGAGCCGTTGATCTGCTGCTCGCCGGAGCCGGTCGTGATCGCGTACCTCAGCTCGCCGGTGCCGCCGGCGCTCGGCGTCAGGAACATGTAGTTGCCGGTGCCGGTGCCGAAGTCGAAGATCCGGGCCCATGTCTGGTCGCCGGACCAGTTCACCCAGGTGGAGACGGTGAAGTCCTCGACTCCCTCGACGACGCCCTCGGGCAGCTCCACCCGCTCCGTCTGGCCGGATCCGGCCAGCGGGACGGCGCTGGCGAAGCCCTCCGGGCCCGCCGTCCGCGGCACCTGGACGTCGCCCTCGATCTGCGCGGTGCCGAGCAGTTCGCCGTCGGGCGCACCGCGCCGCACCTCGACGGTGGCGTCCCCGGCCGCCGCCGCGCGCAGCTTCATCGTGCCGACGCCGTCGAGGTTGTACGGGTCGTACGACGCCCAGGCGCCGTCCTGCCCGGTGATCGCCTCGCCGCCGCCGGTCTCCTCGTCGTTCGCCGCGCCGACGCCGACGTCCGACGAGTCGCTGAAGTGCTCGACCTCCTTGCGCTGCTGCTGCAGGAAGTGCGTCACGCCGCCGTTCAGCGGCGGCGCGCCCGCCTCGCCGCCGAGGTCGGTGTAGCTGGCCGTCACCGTCAGCGCGATGTCGGCGGCTTCCCCGTGGTCGGCGTCGGACTGGGTGGCGAGGACACCCTCGCAGCCGTTCTGCACCTCGCCCGGATGGACGTGGGCGTTGCCGCCCTCGTCGTGGTAGAGGCCCTGCTGGACGGTCACCCGCTCGCAGTCGATCGCGTCGCCCGAGCCGTCCTCGGCGTCGGACACCGAGACCCGGTAGGGGATCTCGTCGCCCCAGTCGAAGACCTGGCCGTTGTGCGGCAGCTCGACGGTCACCTCGGGACGGGTGTTGCCCGCGGTGATCGTGACGTTGGAGCTGCTGGAGCGTCCCGACGGGTCGGTGACCGTGAGTTGCGCGGTGTACTGGCCGGGCTCGGTGTAGGTGTGGGTCGGGTGGGGTTCGTCCGACGTCGTGCCGTCGCCGAGGTCCCACGCGTACGTCAGCTCGTCGCCGTCCGGGTCGTGGCTGCCCTCGCTGGAGAACGCGACGTCCAGCGGAGCGGGCCCGGAGTCCTGGTCGACGGCGGCCTTCGCGACCGGGGTGCGCGCCCCCTTGGTGTAGTTGATCTTGTAGAGGCCGGAGTCCGGGTTGACGTTCTCCCCTCCGTAGTTGAAGTCCATGCCCCACTCGATCAGGTACATCGCCCCGTCCGGCCCGAACTCCATGTCGTGCGGGCTGCGGAAGAGGGTGTTCGGCATGAACTGCTCGAAGCTCTCGTAGTCTCCGTTCTCGTCCAGCCGGAGCGCGCCGATCCAGTTGCGCGACCACTCCATGACGAAGACCGCGTCGTCGTAGTACTCCGGGAACTGCCCGTCACCCAGCAGCTCGGGGTCGTGGTGGTATACGTCGCCGGCGTACGCGGAGCGGCCGCCGCCCTGGGGAATCTCCGGGAACTGCGGTGACTGCCCGTACGGGTACCAGATGAACGCGTCCTTCGCCGGCGGGACGGTGTCCAGACCGGTGTTGAACGGGGAGGTGTTGGCGGGGCCGCCCGCGCAGTCGAAGGACTCGCCCGGGGTGCCGGTGGCGAAGTCCCACTCGCGGTACGCCTGGCTGTCGGCGATGCAGTACGGCCAGCCGTAGTTGCCCGCCTCGCGGATCTGGTTCCACTCGTCGTAGCCGCGCGGGCCGCGGTCGGGGTTGTCGGCGCCGGCGTCGGGGCCGACCTCGCCGGCGTAGACCCAGCCGGTCTCGTCGTCGACGGCGATGCGGAACGGGTTGCGGTGGCCCATCGTGTAGATCTCGGGCCGCGTCTTCTCGGTGCCCGGCGGGAAGAGGTTGCCCTCCGGGATCGAGTAGGTGCCGTCGTCCTCGGGGGTGATCCGCAGGATCTTGCCGCGCAGGTCGTTGGTGTTGCCCGAGGTGCGCCGCGCGTCGTAGGAGTGCTTGGCGTCCTGGCTGTTGTGCTCGTCGTGGACGCGCCCGTCGATCGGGGCGAAGCCGTCGGAGGCGAAGTGCGCGGTGTCGTCGCCGGTGGAGATGAACAGGTTGCCGTCGGGGCCGAACCTCATCGACCCGGCGGAGTGGCAGCACACCTCCCGCTGGTGCGTGAACTCCAGCAGGACCTTCTCGGACTCCAGGTCCAGGGTGTCGCCGTCGGCGGTGAACCTGGAGACGTGCTGCACCTCGGGCGAGGGTGCGCTGTAGAAGAGATAGACCCAGTTGTTCGTCTCGAAGTCGGGGTCGAGGGCGATGCCCAGCAGCCCGTTCTCGTTGCCGCGGTGGACCGGGATCTGCGCGGCCGTCTTCACCGCGCCGCCCTCCGGGTCGTAGACCTTGACCGTGCCGCCCAGCTCGACGTAGAACACCCGCCCGTCGGGGGCGACGGCCAGCTCCATCGGGTTGGCGGTGTTGTCGTCCAGCGCGACCTTCTCGAACGAGGACTCCGTGGCGGGCCCCTCCCGCGGCTCACCGCAGTCGCCCTCGGCGGCGCCGGCCGCCCACTGGATGCCGCCGAGGACGTGCTGGCGCAGCAGCGGCTCGTCCCAGTGCTCCGGGCTGTGGCCCAGCGCGCTGTACCAGGTCCGGCCGCCGTCGAAGGCGGAGCACCAGGCGATCGGGTGGTCCTCGCCCATGGCGTCCGCCCCCGGGTTGTACGTCGACTCGTCCAGCGTCGCCAGGACGTGGACGTTCTCGCGCGGGTTGGCGGTGAAGTTGTACCACTCGTCCGTACGGACCCACTCCGCCGGCAGCCCGGCCGTCGACGGATGCGCGGTGTCCTCGACCCGTATCGTCGCCTCCTGGAACTGGTCCGCGCCGGAGGGGTGGCTCTTGAAGAACGCGCCGCCCATGAGCGCGGACCACCAGGGCCAGTCCGTCTTGTCCATGTTCGACGACGAGTGCAGCCCGACGAAGCCGCCGCCGCGCTGGATGTAGCGCTCGAAGGCGTGCCGCTGGTCGGTGTCGAGGGTGTTCTCGCCGTCCGTGAAGAACGCGACGGCCTCGTACTGCGCCAGCCCTTCGTCGGTGAAGACCGCGGCGTCCTGCGTCTCGGTCACCGTGAAGCCGTTGTCCTGGCCGAGCTGTTCGACGGCCGCGAGGGCCGACGGGATCGAGTCGTGCCGGAAGCCGGTCGTCTTGTGGAAGAACAGCACGTCGTATTCCTGCTCGGCGTCCTGCGCCGCCGCGCCGGTGGCCATTCCCGGGAGGAAGGAGACCAGAAGGGCCACCACCACTGTGAACAGGGTGTTTCTATGACGTTGTCGCATTGTCCTCTCCGTCGCTTCGTTGCGGGTGCAGACTGCGGAAATCAGGGGGTACGGCGGTGCCCGGCGGACACCCCGGCGAGGAAGGACAGCCCGTCGGCGGCGATCGTGTCCTGGCTCGGCGCCAGCGGCCGCCAGATCGAGGCGGCGGTCGCGATCGTCTCGTTGTCCCCGGTGAACGACTCGATCACCAGCGGGCCCCGGTAGCCGGCCTCGTCGAGGGCGGTGAGGATGCCCGGCCAGTCGAGGTGGTCCGCGCCCGGGGCGCCCCGGTCGTTCGCGCAGACCTGGACGTGCGCGATCCGGTCGCCCGCCCTGCGGACGGCCGCGGGGATGTCCTGCTCCTCGATGTTCATGTGGTAGATGTCCAGGGCGATGCCGCAGCCTTCGGGCGGCAGGCCGGTCAGCGCGTCGAGCGCCTGGTCGACGGTGTTGAGCACGCTCGTCTCGTAGCGGTTGAGGGGTTCGACCGCCACGGTGACGCCGGTGCCCCGCGCGTGCTCGACCACGGGAGCGAGGTTGTCCCGCAGTTGCTCGTAGCAGGCGCGGCGCGCCGCGTCGGTCATGCGCCAGGTGCGTCCCACGGACGCGTAGACCGGCCCCGCGACCACCGGCGAGGACACCGCGGCCGCCGTGTCGACCACCTGCCGCAGGAAGTACTGCGTGCGGGCCAGCGTCGCCCGGTCGGTCGCCACCAGCTCGCGTCCCAGCCCCATCGCCACCACGACGGTGGCCGACAGGCCGAGCGAGTCGAGCAGCTTTGCCGCCCGGCCGGGGTCCCAGTCGCCGATGTTCTCCACCGGAAGCTCGACCGTGTCGAAGCCCCACTCCCGGATGCGGGGCGCCAGCTCGGCCAGCCGCCCGTCGGTCAGGGGCGAGGTCCACACCCAGGTGTTGACCCCGAACCTCCTCGTCGCCTTCATCGGTCCTCCCATCGCGTCTCCCTTCGCCCTCCGCGCGGTACGGGCGCCGGGCACCTCACCGCAGCGCCCGGTCGGCGCCGCCGACGCCGAGGTACCTGCTCTGCAGGTCCGGCCGGTCGAGCAGCTCGGCGCCGCTGAACTCGGCCTCCAGCCGCCCGGACACCATGACGAGCTGGCGCTGCGCCATCCGGACCGCGGCGCGCAGGTTCTGCTCGACGACGAGGACGGCCACCCCCTCGTCGACCAGGCGGTGCACGACGTCGACGAGGACGTCGACGATGGTCGGGGCCAGCCCCTCGGACGGCTCGTCCATGACGATCAGGTGCGCGTTCAGCAGCAGCGCCCGCCCGACGGCGAGCATCTGCTGCTCGCCGCCCGACAGCGCGGCGCCGCCGTGCTTCCTGCGCTCGGCCAGCCGTGGGAACAGCTCGTAGACCGCCGCGGGCGTCCACCGCTTGGCGCGCGTCCGGCGGGCCAGCATGGCCAGGTGCTCGTCGACGGTGAGGGACGGGAACAGCCGCCGGCCCTGCGGGACGTAGGCGATGCCGGCGCCCGCGATCTTCTCCGGCGCCCGGCCGTCGAGCCGCTGACCGCGCAGCCGGATCTCCCCGCCCGTCGGCGGCAGGAACCCGACGAGCGTGTCGCAGAGCGTGGTCTTGCCCATGCCGTTGCGGCCGACGATCCCGACCGCCTCGGCACCCATGCTGAAGTCGAGGTCCTCCAGGACCAGGGAGGCGCCGTAGCCGGCCCGCAGCCCGCGGACCTCCAGGAGCGGTTCTGTTGACACAGGGGGTGTCATGCCGGCGCCTCCGTACCGAGGTAGATGCGGTGGACCTGCGGATCGGCGCGGACCTGCTCGGGGGTGCCGGCCGTGACCTGCTCCCCGTCGGCCATCACCACCACCCGCCGGGCGATGCGGAATGCCACGTCCATGTCATGCTCGACAAGCAGCAGGGTCAGCTCCTCGTCGAAGGACTCCAGCAGCTCGACGAGCCGCTCGCGCTCACCCCGCGACAGGCCGGACGCCGGCTCGTCGAGCAGCATCACGTCCGGCCTCGTGGCGATCGCCATCCCGAGTTCGAGCTGGCGCTGCTGGCCGTGGGACAGCTCCCCCGCCGCGGCGTCGAGCTGGCCCGCCAGCCACACCCGGTGCGCCACGTCGGCGGCCTCCTCGCCCATCCGCCGGTCGGCGGCCGTGCGCCACAGGGGCCGGTGCCGGCCCCGCAGGCCGGCGAGTGCGAGGTAGATGTTCTCGCGCACCGTGAGGCCGGCCAGGGCCCGCGCCTTCTGGTACGTCCGGGCGACGCCCAGGCGCGGCCGGTAGCGCGACGGCCGGTGGACGCACTCGACGCCCTTGATGACGACGGAGCCGGCGGCCGGGGTGACGTCGCCGGCGATCACGTTGAACAGCGTGGTCTTGCCGGCTCCGTTCGGCCCGAGGACCGCCAGCCGCTCGCCCCGTGCGATGGCGAGGTCGATGTCGCGCAGGGCGAGCAGGCCGCCGAACGCCACCGTGACCGCGCGGACCTCGACGACGGGCGCCGGGCCGGCGGGCCCTGACGGCCCCGGCGGTCCCGACGGCGCCGACGGCGCCGTACCGGTGTGGGCCATGACCGGACCTCCTTATCTCTGCGGGACGCCGTCGACGACGGGGATGGCCTTGCCCTCCCAGGGCAGGTCCCGCTTCTCGCACTTCGGGAAGTCCCGGCCGGGGGACGGGGTGTCCGGGCTGAACGTGCCGCCGAAGGTCTGGTCGACGCCGGGGACGATGGCCACGCTCTCCTGCACGACCTCGTCGGAGTCGTTGACGGCGAGGCGGGAGAGCCCGACGTCGACGATGCCGCTGCGGTTCTCGTCCAGGCTGATGTCGCCGTGCGGCAGGTCGAGGGTGAGGCCGGCGACGGCGGACTGGAACGCCTTGGGGTCGGAGATGTCGCCGTCGACCGCCTTGAGCCCCTCGACCAGCGCCACGCCGGCCGAGTAGTAGCCGTAGAAGAACCCGAAGGCCGCGGAGGTCGACGGCGGGGCGGGCTCGTTGCCGCTCAGCGACCCCGGGATGGTCTCCCACGTCTCGTCGGCCGCGGCCAGGTACTCCTTGATCTCCGGGGTCTGGATGTCGCCCGGCAGGGTGGCGAAGCCGCCGATGTGCGCGCCGGCGATGTCGGTGCCGAGCGCCTGGGCGAGGTCCGGGTTGAAGAAGAAGTTGCCCGCGTGCCGGTCGCCGGTCAGGTCGCCCTTGGCGTTGACGAACGCCTCCAGCGCGGCCTGCGTGCCGGTGCCGCCCACGGCCCAGAAGTAGCCGTCCACCTCGTCCGGGTCCGGCAGCTGCGCGATGTAGGAGGAGTAGTCGGTGGTACCCAGGGGCGGGAACACCCGGTGGGTGACCTCGCCGCCGACGCCGCAGAAGTCGGCGACGAAGCCGGCCGCCGAGGTGTGGCCGAAGCTGTAGTCGTCGGCGATGACGGCGACCTTGCGCCAGCCCTTCTCGCGGTACAGCAGGTCGCCGAGACCGGCGTTCCAGATCGCGCCGTCGCCGTAGAACCGGAAGTAGTTCGGCGCCTGGACCTGCAGGGTCTGCTCCTGCGAGCCGGAGATGCCCGCGAACACCGTGAGGTCGGGCTTGCCCTTCGCGTACTCGGCGACGGCGATGCCCTCGTCGCCGGAGAGCGGGCCGATGATGACGTTGGCCCCCTGCTGCTCGACCAGGCGGCGCACCTCCTGGAGGATGCGGTCGGCGGTGTCGTCGCCGCAGCCGATGCCGACGAGTTCGATCGGGGTGCCCGCGACCTCCGCGTCGCTGAAGCCCTCCAGCGCGCTGGTGGACGAGTTCGGGCTCGCGCCGGCGTACCGGGCGAAGGCGAGCGTCGTGCCCGCGACCACGTCCTCGTGGAATCCGCCGAACGGGCCCTCGCACTGGCCCAGGATTCCCAGCCGGACGCCGTCGCCCTCCGCGGAGAACGAGGACGACTCCTGGTCGGCCGGCAGCCCGGAGGAGCCGCCGTCCCCGCTGCAGCCCGCGGCCAGCAGTGCCAGGCTCGCCGCCGTGGAGAGTGTCAGTGCCGCCGGGCGGCTGAGTCTGCTCATCGTCGTGTGACTCCCAGTTCCTTCTCGGTCGTGCGAACGGGCAGCGGTGGTCCGGTGGACGGGGCCGGCCCGGTCCTGGCGGGCGGCCGGAGGCGGCGGCGCAGTCGCCGGGCGATGCCGGTGAGCCCCTCGGGAGAGAGCATCATGATCACCAGGACGATCACCCCGATCACGGTGTTGAACCGTGCTTCGGTGATGCCGACCCGGTCGATCAGCGGCAGATCGCGCAGGTAGGTGAAGATCAGTACGTAGACGAAGGCACCCAGCCAGGCGCCCTCGAAGGACGAGATACCGCCGATCACCGCGATGATCAGCAGGATCAGGGTGGGTCCGATCGCGATCGACGCGGGGTCGATCTGGCCGTTCCACCACACGTTGAGCAGGCCGCCCGCCCCGGCCGCGAACCCGGCCAGGGTGAAGGCCAGCGCCCGGTGCAACGGCACGTTGAACCCCAGCGACGCCATCCGGACCGGGTCGTCGCGAACGCCCTGCAGCGCCAGCCCGAACGCGGTCCGCCCGACGGCCCGGAAACCGACGTACGCCAGCACCGAGAGCCCGAGTCCCGCGTAGTACAGCCGCACCGGCGGCCCGAGGAGGTCCGGCCGCTGGATGCTCGTGAGGCCGCCGGGCCCGGAGATCTCGACGATCTGCGCGAACACGTAGTAGCCGATGACGGCGTAGACCATCGTGAGCATCAGGAAGTAGAGCCCGGTGCTGCGGCTGGCGAGCGCGCCGAGGACGAACGCGGCCGCGGTGGTCACCGCGAGGGCGAACACGACCGCCGCCCAGGGATGCCAGCCGAGGTTCAGCCCGCGGGCGCCGGTCTCCTGGGCCGCGTTGCCGAACATGAAGCCGGCGACGCCGAACAGCAGGAACTGGGCGAGCGAGATCATGCCCCCGTACTTGGCGAGGAACACGATGGTCGCCGCCGCCAGGCCCAGGATGAACGTCTGCGTCATGACGAAGTTGACGAAGTAGGCCGTCGCCAGGCTCGGCAGGACCAGCAGGACGACGACCAGGGCGGCGCCGAGGAGGTTGCTCCGGGTGAGCAGGTCGCGCGCGGTCATGCCGGTCTCCCGAACAGTCCGTAGGGCCGGATGGCCAGGACCAGCGCCAGCAGGACGAAGGTCATGATGATCGCGTAGTAGGAGTACTCGCTCGGCAGGTAGGCGGGCGAGAACGCGACGACGGTGCCGTACAGCAGCGAGCCGGCCGCGGCGCCCCGGAGCGAGCCGAGGCCGCCGATGATGACGACGACGAGCGAGTTCAGCAGCCAGTTGCCGTCGGTGCCGGGCGCGGCTCCGGCGAAGGAGGCCCCGAGCACACCGCCCACGCCGGCGAGGAAGGAGCCGACGAGGAACGTGACCGCGAAGACCAGCTTGATGTTGATGCCGAGCCCGCGCACCATCTGGCGGTCGTCCACGCCGGCCCGGATCACCATCCCCGTGCCCGTTCTGGTGAGCCAGAGCCACAGCAGCACGCCGACCAGCACGGCCACGCCCAGGATGAACAGCCGGGTGACGGGGTAGCGCTCACCCTGGACGGAGAGGAAGTGCGTGATCGTGCCGGGCCAGACCATCGTCTGGGCCAGCCCGCCGAACTCGCGCAGCATCTGGTCGGCCAGGACGACCGTGAGGGCCAGCGTCATCAGCGCCTGCCGCAGCTCCTGGCCCTCGTTCCACTGCAGGAAGAGCTGCTGGATCACCAGGCCGGCCACGGCCGCGACGCCGGCCCCGGCCAGCATCGGCACCAGCCAGTCCAGCATGCCGACGTGCCCCGGCTCGATGTTGCGGGACTGGCCGACCATCGACTCCTGCACCCGGATGGCGATGTAGGCGGCCAGCAGGAACAGCGAGCCGTGGGCCATGTTCACCGTGCGCATCAGCCCGAAGATCAGGGTGAAGCCGGACGCCGCGACGAACAGCAGCCCGGCGAACGTGACCGCGTCGAGCACCGTGACGAGGAACTGGCCCGGGTCCTGGGTCGCGGGCCCGGCCGGGGTGTCGTCGGCGAGGAACGCCACCCAGGCGGCGACGGCGGCGACGGCCAGGGCGACGGCCCCGAGAGGGGTCCTGCGCAGGACCGCGCGCCGGCGCGTCGCGGAGTCCACCGGCCCCCGCCCCAGGGTGGTGTTCACGGCGATCCCGCGTAGTCGGGGATCTGCACCCGGGCAGCCCCGTCCATGGCCGACGCGTGCGCGCAGATGCCGACCGACGTCCAGTTCGCCGCGGTGACCTCGTCGATCGCGGACGCACGGTCCTCGACGATGCTCCTGAGGAACTCGTGGGCGAGATGCGGGTGGGAGCCGCCGTGGCCGCCGCCCTGGACGAACGAGAGGTGCTCGTTCTCGTCGTCGTAGACGCCGCGTGTGGTGAACGGGGCGATCTCGGGCGGCAACCGGTGCGCGAAGTCCGGTATCTCGATGCTCTTCGGGATCTCCCCGGTGTGCAGCACGTGCCCCGCGCCCTGCGTCTGCTCCCATTCGAAGGTCGCCCGGGCTCCGAACACCGTGAAGCTCTCCACGTATTCGTGGGCCGTCTCGAAAAGCGACCGCGCGATCTCCGCGCCGACGTCCGAGCCGCGGAGGGTGATGAGGGCGCTTTCGACGGCGAACGGCGAACCGTATTTTCCGGCGAGTCGCGGTGCTATCCGGCCCGAGCCGACACACACCACGCTCTCCGCCAGCGCACCGGCGAGACTCAGCACGGGGCTCACCGCGTGCGTCGCGTAATGCATGGGCGGCAGCCCTTCCCAGTAACCGGGCCAGCCCGCCATTTCCTGGTAGTGGGCGCCGCGCAGGAACTGGACCCGGCCGATCGTGCCGTTCGCCACGAGATCCTGGACGTGCAGGAACTCCCGGGAGTAGACGACGGTCTCCATCATCATGTATTTCCTGCCGGTTTCCCGGACGGCGGCGACGATCTCCCGGCATTCGTCGAGCGTCGTGGCCATCGGAACCGTGCACGCGACGTGCTTGCCGGCGCGGAGTGCCGCGACGGTGTGCTCGGCGTGGTTCGGGATCGGGGTGTTGATGTGCACGGCGTCGATACCGGGGTCCCGCAGCATCGCGTGGAAATCGGTGTACCGGCCCGCAACCCCGAAGCGGTCCGCGACCTCGGCCAGGGTCGTCTCGGTGCGCTGGCAGACCGCCACCAACTCGGCGTCGGGATGCGCCTGATAGATGGGGATGAACTCGGCACCGAATCCGAGTCCGGCAATCGCCACCCGTACTCTCTGCGTCATCGTTGACCTCCCATGGCCGTGTAGATTACGGACGGCGGGGGAGACCAATCCATGCGTTATCTCGCAGTCTGCCTTAGAATTTTTACATGCCCGCCCACCAGACACGGCACGTCGCGCTGCTGGTCGAAACCTCGAACGCGTACGCCCGCGGAGTGCTGGTGGGCGTGAAGAAGTACGTCGAGGCCCACCCGGGCTGGTCGATGTATCTCGCCGAACACAGCCGCCACGAGACCGACTTCTCGTGGCTTGAGGACTGGCACGGCCACGGCGTGCTGGCCCGCATCGAGAGCACCGAGACCGCCGCGTTCATCCGGCGCCTCGGCCTCCCCACGGTCGATCTCAGCGCGGCCCGGCTCGTGCCCGAACTGCCCGGCGTCGAGACCGACGACGGCACGATCGCACGGTGGGCCCTCCGGCACTTCGAGGAGCGCGGCCTGCGGAACTTCGCCTACTGCGGCGACGAGCGGTTCGGCTGGTCCCTCAAGCGCGGCGCCTGGTTCGCCGAGCATGTGCGCGAACGCGGCTCGGTCCCGCGGGAGTTCCGGATGAAGTCCACGGGCATGCGCGCCGTGGACCGCGGGCTCCTCGCGGAGTGGCTCACGGACCTCCCCAAACCGGTGGGCGTCTTCGCCTGCTACGACATCGCCGGCCAGGAGGTGCTGGAGGCCTGCAAGACCGCCGACCTGGCGGTGCCCGACTCGGTCGCCGTCATCGGCGTCGACAACGACGAACTCATCGGCAACCTCACGACCCCGCCGCTGTCGAGCATCGAGCCGGACACGACGCGGACGGGATACCTCGCCGCCGAACTCCTGGACCTCATGATGCAGGGCCGGTCCCTGGAGCCGGGCCTGCGCCTGATCGAACCGACCCGGCTCGTCACCCGGCAGTCCTCGGACATCCTGGCCGTGGACGACCCCCTCGTCGCCGAGGCCCTGCGGTTCATCCGCGACCGCTCGGACCAGAACCTGGCGGTCGACGCCGTACTCCGGCACATCGGGCTCTCCAGACGCGCGCTCGACCACCGGTTCCTGCGGACCCTGGGCCGGACGGTCCACGGCGAGATCGTGCGCGTCCGGGTGGCGCACGTCGCCGAAATGCTGTCCTCGACGGACTGGACGCTCCAGCAGATCGCGGCACGGCTCCACTTCAGCCATTCCGAGTACATGAGCGTCGTGTTCAAGAAGCACACCGGCAAGTCGCCGGGCCAGTACCGCCGGTCGGTGAACGGATCGGTCGCGCGGCAGACCTTCTGGGGCGAGTAGCCGCGGCTACGGCCTGTGCCCTGAGCGGGCAGCGGCGCGCAACCGCGGCGCTACCGGCGTCCTGTACGTCTGACGTACGCGAGGACACGGAGCTGCGCTCCGTCAGCCCGTGAAACCCCCACCTCTGGAGACGACATGCCGCAACGACCATCCCGCCGTGGCTTCCTGGGAGCGGCCGCGGCCGTGGCCGCCGCCCCCGTGATCTGCTCCGGTCACGCCTCCGCCGCGAGCCCGCGCGAGCTGCCGATCGTCACCCGCCCCGACCACCCCGGCGCCGTCCACCCGTCCGGCGTGCTGCGGTACGCGCAGACAGAGCCGCTCAACGCCACCGTCGACTGCGCGCTGTCCGGACGGAGGTCCGGATGACCACCTTCGTCACCCGGTCGCAGTGGGGCGCCCGCGCTCCGCGGAGCACCAGCGGCAACATCACCCCGCAGCACGGCGGGGTGACCATCCACCACGTCGACGCCGTCCACGTCGCCCGCGGCAACCACGCGGACTGCGCCGGCCAGGTGCGCGGGATCCAGAACTACCACATGGACAGCAACGGCTGGGCGGACATCGCGTACAGCCATCTCGTCTGCGTGCACGACTACGTGTTCCAGGGCCGGGGCGAGAACCGCCGCACGGCCGCCAACGGCACCACCCCCGGCAACCAGAACTGGTACGCCGTCTGCGGCCTCGTCGGCGGCACCGCCGGCGACTACGACACCATCACCCCCGGCCTGATCAGCGCCTTCCGCCACGCCGTCAACCGGCTGCGCACGCGGGGCGGCGCGGCGCGGGCCATCTGCGGCCACCGCGACCACCTGAGCACCGGCTGCCCGGGGAACCTGTACGGGAACGGCGTGCTCGACGGCGCGACGAACCCCGGCGGCGGCCCGCTCCCCTACCCCGGCGTCAGCTTCCGCCAGCCGCCGGTCTTCCACCACCCCAGCGTGGCCACCTGGCAGAACAAGATGAACGCCGCCCACGGCTACGGCCTGGCCGCGGACGGCGCCTACGGACCCGCCTCGCAGGCCGCGTGCCGGGACTTCCAGGCGAAGAAGGGCCTTGCAGTCGACGGCATCGTCGGCCCCGTCACCTGGGGCGCCACCTTCCCGGCCTGACGGCCGGGCCCGCCCCCGCGCGTCCGGTGGCCCGGCGCGCGGGGGCGCGGGTCGCGGGCGGGGGCGGGACGGACGGACTCCTGCCGGGCGGCGTCAGAGGATGACCGGGTCGGGGCGCGTGCAGCTGCTGGACACGGTCAGGGACCGCCCCTGGGCCGCCGCGTCCATGAGCGTGAGCATGATGTCCAGGACGTGGGCGGCGAGTTCGGCCGAGGCGCGGTGCGGGCGCCCGGCCGCCAGGGCCTCGGACAGGTCGGCGAGGCCGGTGCCGCGCCCGGCGTCCGGGTAGCCGGCCGAGACGGGCAGGGGCTCCCAGCCGTCGCCCCGGTTCAGCTCGACGGCCCCGTCGAAGTGGTTGGGGTCGGGCACGGACAGCGACGCCTCCGTGCCGTGCACCTCGATGCGCGGCAGCCGCGCGGCCTTGACGTCGAAGCTCATGAGCAGGGTGGACAGCGCGCCGCCCGCGTGCTCCAGCACGCCGGTGACGTGGGTGTCCACCTCGACGGGGAAGGTCTGCCCGGCGCGCGGCCCGCTGCCGATGGTCCGCTCGGCGCGCGGCCGGGAGACGGCGCCCGAGACCCCGGTCACCGGCCCCAGCAGGTGGACCAGCGCGGACAGGTAGTACGGGCCCATGTCGAGGAGCGGGCCGCCGCCCGGCCGGTAGTAGAACTCCGGGTCGGGGTGCCACGCCTCGTGTCCGGCGGTGGTCATGAAGGCCGTCGCCGCGACGGGGCGGCCGACCAGGCCGTCGTCGACCGCCCTGCGGGCGGTCTGGGTGCCGGTGCCGAGGACGGTGTCCGGCGCGCAGCCGACCCGCAGCCCCGTCTCGCCGGCGGCGGCCAGCACGGCGCCGGCCTCCGCACGGTTCGCCGCCAGCGGCTTCTCGCCGTACACGTGCTTGCCCGCGCGCAGCGCCGCGAGGGCGACCTCGGCGTGCGCGGCGGGGACGGTGAGGTTGAGGACGGCGTCCACGTCGTCCCGGGCGACCAGGTCGGCGACGGTACCGGCCACGGCCGTCCCGCCCGCGTACCGCGCGGCGACGGCCTCGGCCCGGCCGCGGTCGAGGTCGGTGACGGCGGTCAGCCGGAGCGCCGTCAGCCCGGCCAGCGTGTCGAGATAGGCGCCGCTGATCCTGCCCGCGCCCACGATGCCGACGTTCAGCGGCCGGCCGGTCACGGGCGGCTCGCCCACAGCAGTCCCCGCTCGGTCAGGGTCCGGACCTCCGGCACGTCGAAGTCGTCGGGCTTGTGCCCGATCGTCGACACGAAGACCCGGCCCCGGCCCCACGTCCTGGTCCAGACGGCGGGCACGGTCACGGGCTCGTCGTGGAGTTCGTCCGGCGGGAAGGTGGTGGTGGCCAGCACGTCGATATGCGGGTCGGTGAGTACCCAGTACTGCTCGGAGTGCACGGTGAAGTCGTCGAGGCCGGCGACGACGGGATGGCCGGAGCGCTCGGGCACGAGGTGGTAGTCGTGTTCGTGGTAGCCGGGCGGGTGCATCACGAACGTGCCGCCGGTCAGCAGGTGGTAGCCGTGGTCGTGGAAGGCGTCGACGATGCCGCCGTGCCAGCCGGCCAGGCCGGTGCCGGCGCGCACGGCGGCGGCGAGGTTGCCGCTCTGCTCGCGGGTGAGGGTGCCCATCGTCCAGCACTGCACGATCAGGTCGGTGGCCGCCAGCCGCTCGACGTCGTCGTACACCGCGAGGTCGTCGCGGATCTCGACCGTGTAGCCGTGCTCTTTCAGGTGCGGGACGAAGCTGTCGCTGATCGTCACGGGGTGATGCCCGTCCCAGCCGCCGCGGACGACGAGGGCCTGTCGGGACTCGCTAACCAAGGTGAATGCACGCTCCCATCGGCGCCGCGCGGTCCGGCCCGGCGTTCGGAGTGGTGGAGGGGGGAGGAGTGGGGCACAGGTCGTCTGAACGTAGGAATCGGCCACGCAATTTGTCAATAAGCTTGACTAACCTCCCGGCGGCGGGACGCAGCCGTTCCGCTACCGGTGCAGGTCGACGGTGAGGTGGGCGGAGAGGGCGCGGAGGAAGGCGGGGGCGTCGAAGGCCGCGCCGGCCGAGGCGACGCCGGTCGTCCGGGTCCGGCCGGTGAGGAGGCGGTGCACCGCCTCCACCGCCAGCGGGGCGGTGACGGCGTAGATGTCCCGGCCCGCGGCCGTGGCGCGGCGTTCGGCGCCCCGGGAGCGTACGAGGACGTCGACGACGAAGGTCTGCGCGGAGCGCCCGCGCCCGTCGGCCGCGGCCGGCGGCGGGGTGTCCGGGGACGCCAGGTCGCGGGCCGCCGCGGCCGCCATGTAGGTGCGCACCTCGGGGACGGCCAGATGGCTGGGGACGGTGACGACGTCGGCCATGGAGAACTCGCCGAGCACCGGCCGGGTGCCCAGCGGGGCGGGGAACGGCCAGTCCAGAAGGGGGAGTTCGGCGTCGTGGTACTCCAGCCCGCCGTTCGCGTAGCGGACGCGGCGGCCGCCGCGCCGGGCGCCGGAGACCTCGCCCGCCGCGCGCGTCCCCGCGGTGGGGTGCCAGCTGCTCAGCCCGTACGCGACGTGCACCTCGTCGGCCGCCGTCCAGTCGGCCGCCGCCGCGGTGGCCAGCAGGTCGCCGAGGCCGCCGAAGAAGGCCATCGCGGGGACCACCGCCGTGCCGGCGGCGCGGGCGGGGCCGGTGAAGCGGGCGAACGTGTCGGCGTTGGCCTCGATCTCGGCGGCCACGTCCACGTACGGGACGCCGGCGCGCAGCGCCGCCTCGATCACCGGCGCGGCGGTCGTGGCGAAGGGCCCGGCGGTGTTGACCACCGCCGCCGTCCCGGCGAGGGCGGAGTCGAGCGCGGCGGCATCGCCGACGGCCGCCGGGCGGGCCGCCAGCCCGGTCGCCGCCGACTGCGCCGCCAGCTTGCCGGCGTCCCGGCCGGTGAGCACCGGCACGTACCCGCGCTCCCGCAGCTCCGCCACGACGAACCGCCCGGTGTGCCCGTACGCCCCGAACACCGCCACCGCCTGGCCCGATCTCATCGGCACTCCCCGCTCTCGAACGATCCACCGTGGACATCCTGACGGGGGCGGGCCGCCGCCACGAGTGTCCGGAACGACAACGCCCGTACAATTTCGGACATGGACCACACCGTCGCGCTGGCCGTCACCGAGGGCATGCTGCACTTCGAGCTGTCCGTGGCGTACGAGGCCCTCGGCTCCGCCCCGGACGAGGTGACCGGCCCCTGGTACGACGTCACCGTCTGCGGCACGCGGGCCGTACGGTTCGGCCGGTTCCGGCTGGAGCCCGACCACGGGCTGGACCGGCTGCGGCACGCCGGCACCGTGATCGTCCCGGGCTGGGCGGACGTCGACGCCGCGCCGCCCGCCGCCCTGACCGACGCGGTGCGCGCGGCGCACGCGGCCGGCGCCCGGGTGGCCTCGCTGTGCACCGGCGCGTTCGTGCTGGCCGCCGCCGGGCTGCTGGACGGCCGGCGCGCGACGACCCACTGGGCGCACACCGCCGTCCTCGCCGCCCGCCACCCGGCGGTGCGGGTCGACCCGGACGTGCTCTACGTGGACGACGGCAGCGTGCTCACCTCCGCCGGGAAGGCCGCCGCGCTCGACCTGTGCCTGCACCTCGTACGCCGCGACCACGGCTCGGCGGCCGCCAACGCCGTCGCCCGCCGGCTGGTGGTGCCGCCGCACCGGGACGGCGGCCAGGCCCAGTTCGTCGCCGCGCCGGTGCCCGCCACGGACGACCGGCCGCTCGCCGCGCTGTTCCCCTGGGTGCTGGAGCGCATCGACCGGCCGCTGACGGTGGCGGACCTGGCCCGCCAGGCGCGGATGAGCCCGCGCAACCTGACCCGCCACTTCCGCGGCGCGACCGGCGCCACCCCGCTGCAGTGGCTGCACACCCAGCGGATCCGCCGCGCCCAGGAGCTGCTGGAGACCACCGACCACGCCGTCGACGCCATCGCGGCGGCCACCGGCATGGGCACGGCCACGACCCTGCGCCGCCACTTCCAGCGCACCGTCGGGGTGCCCCCGGCGACGTACCGCCGCACCTTCCGCGCGCGCCGCGGGGAGCCGGGCGCTTGACCCTCGCGTGGCGTGCTGCCGCATGGTCGCGGGCCTGGCGGAACAACTGACCGTGGGGCGCGTGGCCGAGCCGGCGGGCGTGAGCGTCCGCACGCTGCTGGGATCGTTATCCCGTTTGCGGCCGTCCGGCCCGGTCGGTTAAGAAGCACGCATGCTACGAGGTACCAAGGTCGGGCTCCGGGCCCGGCACGCGGACGACATCCCCGTCCTGCAGGCCGAGCTGTACGACGACGTGGTCACCCACTCGCGGGCCAACGGCTGGCCGTGGCGGCCCGTGGCGGCCGACTCGAAGGAGTCCCCGCTGCTGGTGGACGACACGAAGGAGACGCTCGTCCCGTTCTCCGTGGTGGAGCTGGCCGGCGGCACGCTGGTCGGCACCGCTGCGCTGTGGAGCATCGACAACCACCACCGGGCCGCGCACCTGGGGATGGGGCTGATGCCGTCCGCCCGCGGCAAGGGCTACGGCACCGACGTGGTCGCGGTGCTCTGCCACTACGGCTTCGCCGTCCGCGGCCTGCACCGGCTGCAGGTCGAGACGCTCGCGGACAACGATGCGATGCTGCGCGCCGCCGAGCGCAACGGCTTCGTCCGCGAGGGGCTGCTGCGTTCCTCGGCCTGGGTGCTCGGCGAGTTCCTGGACGAGGTGGTGCTCGGACAGCTCGCCGGGGAGTGGCGGCCGGCCGCGGCGTAGCCGGGCGGCCCGGCCGGTCGGGCGGGCAGCCGGGCGGACGGGCAGGCCGCCGCCGTGGATCAGCCGATCGCCGGTACGCCCCGCGAGCCGGGAGGGCTCGGAACGCCGATCCTTTGGCATGCTGCACTCATGTCGACGCCGCCGCCGCGCCCGGACGTCTCCGCCGGCGGCTCCGCCTGTACCGCCGCCGGCGTCCCCGTGCCGCCGGCCGGCGGTCTGCGGCTGCGGGCGCACCGGGTGAGCCGGGACGTACGCGGGGCCGGGCGGGTGCTGAGCGGGGTGTCGGTCGACGTCGCGCCGGGGACCCTCACGGTGATCGCGGGGAGCAGCGGCGCCGGCAAAACGGTCCTGCTGCAGACGCTGGCGGGGCTCAGCGCGCCGAGCGAGGGCGAGGTCCGGCACGACGGGGCGCCGCCGGGGGCGCCGGGGCCGGAGTTCGGGTTCGTACCGCAGGACGACATCATCCACCGCGAGCTGCCGCTGCACCGCACGCTGGTGTACGCGGCCGGCCTGCGGATGCCGCCGGGCGTCCCGGCCGCCGCCGTCGCCGCGACCGTCGACCGGGTGCTGGCCGTCCTCGGGCTGACGTCGCGGCGCGACACCCCGGTACGGGCGCTGAGCGGGGGCGAGCGCAAGCGGGCGAGCATCGCGGTGGAGCTGCTGACCCGGCCCCGGGTGCTGTTCCTCGACGAGCCGACGTCCGGGCTCGACCCGGTCACGGGCGCCGGGCTGATGCGCACCCTGCGCGGGCTGGCGGACGCCGGCACCACCGTCGTGCTGACCACGCACGTCCTCGCCGATCTGCCGCGCTGCGACCAGGTGGTCTTCCTGACCGCCGCCGGCGAGGCCGCGTACGCGGGCGAGCCGGGCGGGCTGTGCGCGGCGTTCGGCGTCGGCACCGTGGAGGAGGTGTACGAGGCGGTGTCGGGCGGTGGCCGGGCGGCGGGTACGGCGCCCGAGAGCGGCGCCGGGGGCGAGATCCCGGAGCAGGCCGAAGCCCCGTCGCGCACGGACGGCGCGGGCCCGGCGGGCGCGGCCGGGCGCGGGGCACCGGGCGCGCACGCGGCATCCGCCTCCCCCGGCGAGCCCGCGGCGCCCGCCTCCCCCGCCGGACCGGCAGGTCCGTCGGGACCGACCGGACCGTCGGGACCGACCGGACCGGCCGGAGCGGCCGAGCAGGCGGCACCGGCCGTACCCGCGGCACCGGCCCGAACCGCCGGGTCCGCCCGCGCCGCCGGCACGGCGGCCCGCGTCGGCGCCCTGCGCCAGTGGGCCCTGCTCACCCGCCGCGGCACCGCCCTCATGCTCCACAACCGGCTCTCCGTCGCCGTCCTCGCCGGCTCGCCGGTCATGATCGTGGCGATGTTCGCCGTGCTCTTCCGGGCCGGCGCGTTCGACCCCGCGTCGCCGGACCCCGCGTCCACCGCGATGATCATGTTCTGGATCGCCTTCGGTGCGTTCTTCTTCGGGCTGACGTACGGCCTGCTGCAGATCTGCACCGAGCTGCCCGTCGTACGCCGCGAATGGCTCGCCGGCCTGCGGATCGGCCCGTACGTCGCCGCCAAGCTCACCACGATGCTCCCGGTGCTCGCCGTCGCCGACGCGCTGCTGCTGGCGGTGCTCCGCGCCCTGGACCGGCTGCCCGCGGCCGGCTGGGGCACGTACGCGTCGCTGTTCGCGTCGAGCGTGCTGGCCTCGGCCGCCGCGCTCGCGCTCGGGCTGCTCGCGTCGGCCGCGGTGTCGGAGCCGGGGCAGGCGACGCTGATGCTGCCGCTGCTGTGCTTTCCGCAGGTGCTGTTCTCCGGCGCGTTCGTGCCGGTGCCGCGGATGACCGCGGGCGGCGAGGCGATCAGCTGGGCGATGACCAACCGCTGGGCGTTCGAGGCGCTGGGCAGCGGGGTGGGGCTGGAGGCGCTGTGGCGCGCGGGCGGCTCGCCGCAGGGGCAGCCGCTGCTGGCGTCGTACGGGGACTCCTTCGGGCACCCGGCGGGCCGGGGGTGGGTGATCCTGGCGGGCTTCGCGGTGGTGTTCGTGGCGCTGACGTGGTGGGTGCTGGTGCGCAAGTGCCGGGACGGCGCGGTGCGGAGCCGGCAGGGCCGCTAGGGCCGGTCGTCAATCTCCCGTCTGCGGCCCTGCGGGCGAACGACGCGAGCCGGACGGCGGGCCCCGGGCGCGGGTCGCGCGCCGGTTCCGGGCCCCCGGGGGTCAGCAGCCCAGCCGCGGCGCCAGCCCCGCCACGTCGGGCACCCGGTCCCGGTACGTCCGCCGCACGAACGACAGAAACGTTTCGACATCGCCGGGCTGCGACGCCGGCCCCAGCGAGACGCGCACCGCGCCCGCCGAGGGCAGGTGCAGCAGCTTCAGGTACTCCTCCAGCGACCCGAGCCGCCGGCGGGCCGCCCGGCGCAGCCGGCGCGGCGGCAGGCCGAAGGCCGCCTCGCCGGCGCCCGGGTTGCAGAAGCAGCCGGTGCGCAGCGAGATGCCGGACGCGGCGCTGTCGCGGATGATGACGCGCTCGTCGACGACCCGCCCGCCGGCGTCGAGGACGTTCAGCGCGACCGTGCCGCCGCGCGGTGTGCCGGTACGGTCCGGCCCGTACACCCGGACCAGCGGCGAGCCGTCGCTGTGCCGCAGCGTCCGCAGCCCCGCGAGCAGCCGCCCCGTCAGCGCGGCGACGTGGTCGTGGACGCGGTCCATGCCGACGCGCTCGATCCAGGCGAGCCCGGCGGTGACGTCCGGTATGGCCAGGAAGTTGACCGTGCCGTCCTCGAACGCGGCCTCGTCGTCGGCGAGGACGTGCCACCGCGCCTGCGCGCTCACCGCGTAGATCGTGCCGCCGGAGAACCACGGGCGGCGCAGCCTGGCCAGCGCCGGCCTGCGGGCGATCAGGGCGCCGACGCCGGTGGGGTGGCCGAAGACCTTGTACCAGCTGACGACGGTGAAGTCCGGGTGGTGGCGGCCGAGGTCCAGGCGGTTCGTCGGCACGTACGCGGCCGCGTCGAGGACGACGTCGTAGCCGTGGGCCTGGGCGGTCGCGATCCAGTCCAGCGGGTGCTGCACGCCGGTGAAGTTGCTCTGCGCCGGGTACGCCAGCAGCCCGCGCGGGCGCCCGGCGGCGCCCCGGCGGCCGGGGGCGGGCCCGAGGCCGGGCCGGCGGGCGCGCACGGCCAGGGCGGCGCGCATCCGGTCCTCGTCGATGCGCAGGTCCGGTGCGCGCAGCGGCACGTACTCGACGGTCGCGCCGCGCGCCCGCGCGTACTCCCGCAGGCCGTTGACGGAGTTGTGGTTGTCGAGCGGCATGACGAGCCTGCTGCGGCGCCCGAGCGGGTACGCCTCGCCGACCAGGCGCAGCGCGCCGGTGGCGTTGGGCGTGAAGATCACGGCGTACTCGGCGGGGTCGGCGTTGAAGTGCCGCAGCACCGCCCCGCGGGCCTCGTCGAGCAGGTCCCCGGAGGCGCGGGAGGCGGGGCTGTCGGAGTGCGGGTTGCCGAACAGCCCGCCGGTGACGCGCCGCGCGCTCGCCGCGACGAGGGAGCGGGGCGGGAGTCCGGCGCCGGTGTGGTCGAGGTAGGTGTGCCCGCCCTCGTCGAGATAGCCGAACTCGCGTGCCCGCAGCTCCGCGAAGAGGTCGAGGGCGTCCGCCGCTTCCTCGCGTACGTCTTCGTCGCGCACGTGCCCGGTGGTGTCTGCCCTGCCCATGGGACCCCTCCGCATGAAAACTGCCAAAGGTAGCCATACCAGGATGACACCGGGCGCGCCCGCTGACCCCCGTCAACGCGGCCGGGTCCGGTTCTTCTCCGCTGCCGAACGGCCGCGCCGGCCCGGCCGAGATCGAGGTCCGCCGGCGGGTCGCCCCGCTCCCCCGCCCCGGCGGGGACGCGGCGCGGCACCGCGGTCCCGGACGGGAACATCGGCCGCTTCAGCGGGGCGTACTGCGGGTAGGCGCCGGAGCGTTCGACGAACGCCCGCATGGTGCGCTCGGCGGTGCGGTCGTCCGGCGGCGCGCACGGCTCCGGCCGGTCGCCGGCAGCGATGGACGGCCGAAGCCGGTCACCGCACGGAGCCGCCCGTGCACGCCGGGACGCGCGACCCGCCCTCATAGGATGGCGATCATGGATCCAGCAGACTTCTACACCGGAATCGTCGCGGAGCTGTACGGACCGCTCAAGTCCGTCACCCAGGACCCCGAACCGTACGCCGCCTTCGTCGAGGAGGCCGGCTCACCCGCGCTGGAGCTGGGCTGCGGGGACGGGGAGCCGCTGCTCGAACTGCGTCGCCGGGGGCTGGACGTGGACGGCGTCGACTCCTCCGCGGACATGCTGGACCGGCTGCGCCGCCGGGCCGGCGCGGAGGACCTGCACGTCGTCGTCTTCCACCAGCGCATGGAGGCCCTGGACCTGCCCCGCCGGTACGCGGCGGTCTACCTCGCCGGACCGACGTTCAACCTGCTGCCCGACGACGCCACCGCGCTGGCCGCGCTGCGCGCCATCCGCGCCCACCTCGCCGAGGGCGGCACCGTGCTGGTCCCGCTGCACCTGCCAGGACCCACCCCGTCGCACGAGGTCGGCCGCGCCCGCACCGCCACCGCCCCCGACGGCGCCGAGCTGCGGGTCCGCGTCGTCGCCGAGAACCGCGACGAGCACACCCGCACCCAGACGACGCTGCTGCGCTACGAGCGCTACCACCCCTCGGGCAGCAGCATCACCGAACGCCCGTGGGTGCTGCACTGGTACACCCGCGACGGCTTCGAGACCCTGGCCGCCGTCGCCGGCCTGGCCGTCACCGGCGTCACCGACCCCGGGGGCGCGCCCGCGGACGCCGACGCGGACCACGTCCACGTACGGCTGCGGACCGCGGACTGACCCGCCCGGCGGGACCGCGCTCCGCCGCGGAAGCCGCGGGCCGGGAACCCGGTCCGGGCAGCGCACCCACCGGTCGGCCAAACAGGCGTATCGTGACAAGAGAGGATGCATCCGACTCTTCTTGGAGAGGAGGCAGCAACCATGTCGAATACGCAACACACCACGGGGATGACCTCACACCCTGATGTGCAGGAGATGAGGGAGCGATTCGATCGCACGGCGGCCGGAGGTGGTGTGGTTGCCCTCGAAGGACTGATCCTGCTCGCCGGCCTGTACGCCGCGATTTCACCCTGGGTCGTGCACTTCACGGGGAACTCCAACCTGGCCGTCAACAACCTCATCGTCGGCATCACCATCGGCCTGCTCGGACTCGGGCTGACCCTGGCACCGGAGCGGACGTCCGGGCTGGCCTGGCTGGCCGTGCCGCTCGGCCTCTGGCTCGTGATCTCCCCCTGGGTGGTCACCACCGCGAACACCGCATCCAACGGCGTCATCTGGAGCAACTGCTTCGCCGGCGGCGTCACGGCCCTGCTGGGACTGCTCGCCATGGGTATGACCGTGCGCTTCGGCCGCCGAAAGGAAGAAAAGTAAGGCCGCGGGCGCGCACACCGCTGCACCGTCCGGTGCCGGGTCCGCCGGGTACGCCCCGGGGCGGCCCGGCGCCGGGGGCGGCGTACTCAGGGCGCGCGGCGGCCTGAGCCGTCCGCCGCCATGAGCGCGTGCAGCCCGTTGCGCAGTATCGCGCTGTCGACGTCCTTGAACAGCGCCCGCTGCACGATGAACCCCTGCGTGAGCGCCATGAGCGTACGCACCACGTCGTCGGTGGGAACGTCGGCGCGCAGGTGACCCGCTTCCTGGTACGCCCGCACCACCTCGCCCCACATGCCCCGCATCCGGTCGTAACCGGCGTGCAGCGTGGCGGCCAGCTGCTTGTTGCGCAGGGTCTCGCTCCACACCTGCACGATCAGCTCGGCGAACGCGCTCGGCCGGTCCACGCCCGCGCGGCGGGCCTGCTCTTCGAGCGCGCGGCTCAGCACGCCGCCGATCACCTCGCCGAGGGGGCGCAGCGGCGCCTCCCGGGCGGCGGACTCGAAGGCGTCGCGCATCCACTCGAACGCCTCGTCCGCGACGGCCGTGATCAGCTCGTCCTTGCCGCGGAAGTAGCGGTAGACGGCGCCGGCGGACAGCCCGGTCTCCTGGAAGACGTCCTGCATCGAGGTGGCGTGGAACCCGTTGCGGGTGAAGCAGCGCCGCGCGCCTTCGAGGATCTGCCGGCGGCGGGCGTCAAGGTGGGCCTGGGATACGCGAGCCATGGCGGGACTGTAAAACGAACGTTCTTTCTTGACAACCCGCGACGGCCGCGCGCAGAGTGAGGATCGTAAAACGAACGATCCTTCTCTTTAAGGAGGCTGACGATGTCCTCCACCCGCAGTGTGCTCGCGGTCGTCGTCCTGGTCCCGGCGCTGATCGCCCTCGCCCTCTGGGCCTTCGTCTGGCCCAGCGCCCGGCTCGCGCCGCGCGACCTGCCCCTGGGCGTCGCCGGCCCGGCCCAGGCCACCGCGCCGCTGAAGGCGCAGCTGGCCGAGCGCGGCGACGCCTTCGAGGTGCACACGTACCCGGACGCGGCCGCCGCCCGCAGCGCCATTGAGGAGCGCGAGGTGTACGGCGCCGTCGTCGCCACCCCGGACGGGCCGCGGCTGCTGGTCGCCTCGGCCGCGGGCCCCAACGTGGCGCAGTTGCTCACCCGGACCGTCGGGGAGCAGGCGGCCGGGCCGGAGCAGTCCCCGGGGACCGTGCCCACCGAGGACGTGGTCCCGCTGCCCGCGGCGGACCCCCGCGGCTCCGCCCTGAACTCCAGCGTCCTGCCGCTGGCGCTGGCCGGACTCGCCGTCGGCGGCGCGGCCACGCTGCTGGGCCTGCGGAGCTGGCGCGCGGTGGGCGCCGTGACCGGCGCGGCCGCGGCCATCGGCGTCGTCGCCGCCGCGGTCGCGGACAGCTGGCTCGGCGCCCTGACCGGCAACTGGTGGGCGGAGGCCGGCGCGCTCGGGCTGACGGTCCTGGCCGGTGCCGCGGGGGTCGCGGGCCTCGCCGCGGTGTTCGGCCGGGCCGGGATGGGCGTGGGCAGCCTGCTGGTGATGCTGCTCGGCAACCCGTTCTCCGGCGTCACCTCGGCCCCCGAGATGCTGCCGGAGCCGGTGGGTGCGCTCGGCCAGTTGCTGCCGCCGGGCGCCGGCGGCTCGCTGGTCCGCTCCGTCGCCTACTTCGGCGGCAGCGGCGCCGCGGCCCCGCTGGCGGTCCTCGTCGGCTGGTCGCTGGTCGGCCTGGCCCTGCTGGTGCTGGGCCCGCTGCTCTCCCGCCGCCGCCCGCCGGCCCCGGCGCCCACGGCCGGCCCGCGCGAGTCCGTCGCGGCCTGAGAAGCCGTCCGCGGGACCGGCGGGTCAGCCGGCGGGACCGGCGAGCGCCTGGGTGCCGAGCACGGCCAGCAGGGCGAGGCGTTCCGCGTCGTCGGTGCCGGGTTCCGCCGTGTAGACCATGATCCGCAGGTCGCTGCCCGCCACGGTGAGGACGTCGCAGTCCAGCGTCACCGGGCCCGCGTCCGGGTGGTCGATGGTCTTGCGCGCGGACTCGTGGCGGCCGACGGCGCCGGCGTCCCACAGCTCCGCGAACCGGTCGCTGTGCGCGCGCAGTTCCGCGATCAGCCGTCCCAGCCGGCGGTCGGCCGGGTAGCGGCCGGCCACGGCGCGCAGGTCGGCGACCAGCGCTGCCTCGAAGTCGCGGAGGGACCGCGGCGTGTGCCGGGCCCGGGTGCCGGGGCCGAGGAAGTGGCGCCACACGGCGTTGCGCTCGTGGCCGCGCCAGCCGGACGGGTCCCCCATCAGGGCCGCGTACGGCGCGTTGGCCACGAGGAGGGTCCAGGACGCGTCGTAGACCGCCACGGGGGTCTGGCCCAGCCTGTCGAGCAGGCGCTGGACGCCGGGGGTGACGTGCGCCGGCACCAGGTGCGGGCCCGGCGGCGCGAGCCCGGCCAGCCGGAACAGGTGGGTGCGCTCGTCCCCCGCCAGCCGCAGCGCCCTGGCCAGCGCCTCGACGACCTGGGCCGAGGGGTGGGCCGCGCGGCCCTGTTCGAGCCGGGTGACGTAGTCGACGGAGATTCCGGCGAGCCCGGCCAGTTCCTCCCGGCGCAGCCCGGCCGTGCGCCGCGCCGCGCCGGCGGGCAGCCCCGCCGCCTCGGGCGGCAGCCTCTCGCGCCAGCGGCGCACCGCCCGGCCGAACTCCGTGGTCGCCATGGGTGCCAGTGTGCACCGCACCGCCCCGGCCCGCCTGGTACCGCCGGTCCCAGGAAGAGCGGACTCCTGGCTGACCGCACGGCCCGGGCCCACGGTGGGGACATGACCACCACACTGATCACCGGAGCGAACAAGGGTCTCGGCCACGAGACCGCCCGCCGCCTCGTCGCCGCGGGCCACACCGTCTACGTCGGCAGCCGGGACCCCGGCCGCGGCCGCCGCGCCGCCGAGCGGCTGGGCGCGCGGGCCGTGCGGCTCGACGTCACGGACGACGCCTCCGTCGCGGCCGCCGCGGCGGCCGTCGAGGCCGACGGCGGGCTGGACGTGCTGGTCAACAACGCCGGCATCGAAGAAAGGGACGAGGACAACGGCGTGATCGGCGCCGCGGACGTCACCGCCGAGATCATGCGGCAGGTGTTCGAGACCAACGTCTTCGGCACGGTGCGGGTCACCCGTGCCTTCCTGCCGCTGCTGCAGCGGTCGGCCGCCCCGGTCGTGGTCAACCTGAGCAGCGGCCTGGCCTCCCTCACCCGGGCCACCACCGCCGGCACCCCGGTCCACGCCTACCCCGGCGTCGCGTACCCGGCGTCGAAGGCCGCGATCAACATGCTCACCGTGCAGTACGCGAAGGCGTTCCCGCAGCTGCGGATCAACGCGGTGGAGCCCGGTTTCACCAGGACGGACCTCAACGGGAACACCGGCGTCCAGACCGTCGAAGAGGGCGCCGAGGTCATCGTCCGCATGGCGCAGACGGGCCCCGACGGCCCCACCGGGGGGTACTTCGACGCGGAGGGGCCGCTGCCCTGGTGAGCCCCCGGGCCCCCGAGCCCCGGGCCCGTGAGCCCTGAGCCCTGAGCCCCTGAGGACCCCGTAGCGCGCGCGCCGTTGCGGACGGCCGGACCCGAGGAGCCCGCGCGGCCCCGCCCGACAGGCGGGCCGTGCGGGCTCGTTGACGTGTACGCGATGTGATCATACGCTCCACGCGTCGGCCCGGACCGCCCCGCGACGTGTGCTTTTCCGGAGGCGCCCCGGCCGCCGGCCCCCCACAACTCCGTTCCGCCACCCCGGGAGTTGCTTGTGAAAAGACGCCACGCGGCCGCCTGGGCCGCCTCCGCACTCGCCGCCACCCTCGCGGCGACCGGCGCGCTCGCCGGCCCCGCCACCGCGGCGCCCGACGCCCCGACCGCGCCCCAGGCCCGTATCGCCACCGCCACCGACCCCGTCACGCACGAGGAGAACGAGCGCGTCCCCGAGGGCGCCGAGTGGACCCAGCACTACTTCCCGTCCGCCGACGACTCCGGCACCGAGCTGCACGCCGACGTGCTGCTGCCCGAGGGGCTGGAGAGGGGCGCGCAGGTGCCGGTGATCCTGTCCGTCGGGCCGTACTTCGCCCACGCCGGCGCGACCGGCGACGAGGGCTGGTCGTACGCCGGGCCCTCCACGCGCTTCCTGGACTTCACCGAGGGCGCCGACGTCTTCGCCAACGGCTACGCCTTCGTCATGGTCGACCTGCGCGGCTTCGGCGGCTCGACGGGCTGCCTGGACTGGGCCGGGCCCGGCGAACAGGCCGACGTGGCGGCCGCGATCGACTGGGCCGCGAGCCGGCCGTGGTCGACGGGCGCGGTGGGCATGTACGGCAAGTCGTACGACGGCGTGACCGGGCTGATCGGCAACAACCTGGACCAGCGGGCCCTGAAGGCCGTCGTGTCGCAGGAGCCGGTCTGGGACATGTACCAGTACATCTACTCCAACGGCGTGCCCCGCCCCAACGTCACCGGCACCGCCAACGCGTACAACTCCATCGCCACCCTCCCCCCGATGGCCGACGACGACCCCCGCTACCGGGCCAACGCCCGCTGGGAGGAGACCCATCCGGAGTGCCTGACGGAGAACGCCGCCGGCTACCGGATCGCCGACCAGCGCAGCAAGCACTGGAAGGAGCGCGACCTGGCGCGGCTCGCGAAGGGCAGCGACACCCCCCTCTTCGTCACGCAGGGCTTCATCGAGCCCAACACGAAGCCGGAGGAGATGGAGGAGTACCTGCGCAACCACCGCGGCCCCGAGCGCGGCTGGCTCGGCCAGTGGGACCACGTCCGCGGCGGCGACCGGGTGCCGGACGGCCGGCTGGCGATGGGGCGTGAGGGCTGGTACGAGGAGACCCTCGCGTTCTTCGACGAGTATCTGAAGGGCGAGAAGCCGGCCGTCCGCTATCCGAAGTACGCCATGGAGGACAACAGCGGCGACTGGCGCGCGCAGCGCACCTGGCCCGTCGTCGAGCGGCGCGCGGGCATCCGGCTGGGCGGCGGCTCGTACGTCGACGACGGCGGCGCCTCCGCCCGCGCCGGCCTCGCCGCCCCCGACCGCGCGGCGCCCGGCGAGCCCGCGCAGCCGTCGGGCAGGTGGGACATGGAGAACGCGCCCGCCGCGGAGCCGGCCGCCCCGGACGGGCTGGCCGCCCGGGCCGCGAAGCGGCAGCGGGCCGGCGAGGTCACGTCGAGCTTCTTCGTGTGGTCCGAGCCGCTCAAGCGGGACGTGCGCGTCACCGGCACCCCGCGGGTCTCGCTCTCCGCGCGGAGCGCGGGCGACGCCGTCGGGAACGTGATGCTCAAGCTCTACGACGTGGCCCCCGACGGCACCGCCGTGATGTTCGACGAACAGGTCTCGCTGCTGCAGCGCGGCCGGTTCACCGTCGATCTGAAGGCGACCGACTGGCGGCTCACGGCCGGGCACGTGCTGGCCGTGGAGATCGGCACCATCCAGACCGGCTCCTGGCGGGACACCCCGTCCGGCGAAACGGTCGAGGTCCGGCACGCCACGCTGCACCTGGCGCTGGACGGCCCCGCCGACGACGTGCCGACGGGCGGCGCGCGCTCGCCGTACCTGGACAGCTACCTCGACCGGTACACGGTGGACCTCCCCGCGGGCCCGCCGTCGTTCACCGTCCCCGGCGTCCGGCACCGCTGACCGCCTGGTGACCGGCGCCGCACAGCACGGCCGCCGCCCGGGAGCGCAACCGGCTCACGGGCGGCGGCCCCGTTCGCTCCCGCGCCCCCCGGGCCCGCCTCGGGGGGCCGTTCCTGACGGTCTATCGTGTACGCCATGTCCGTGCCCGAGCACATCCGCATCGTCTCGCGCGACTCCCCCATGGCCCTCGCCCAGGTTGAGCGCGTCCGCGCCGAACTGGCCGCGCTGCACCCCGGCATCCGCACCGCGGTCGTGCCGGTGAAGACCACCGGCGACCGGTGGCTGGGCGACCTGTCCGAGGTCGACGGCAAGGGCGCGTTCACCAAGGAGGTCGACGCCGCGCTGCTCTCCGGCGCCGCGGACCTCGCGGTGCACTGCGTCAAGGACGTGCCCGCGGACCGGCCGCTGCCGGCCGGGACGACGTTCGCCGCGTTCCTGCGCCGCGACGACATCCGCGACGCGCTGGTCCACCCCGGCGGGCTGGGGCTCGCCGACCTGCCCGCGGGCACCCGGGTCGGCACCTCCTCCGTACGCCGGATCGCGCAGCTGTCCGCCGCGCACCCGCATCTGGAGTGCGTGCCGTTCCGCGGCAACGCCAACCGGCGGCTGGCCAAGCTGTACGCCGGCGAGGTCGACGCGCTGCTGCTGGCGGTGGCCGGTCTTGAGCGTATCGACCGCACCGGCGTCATCACCGAGGTGCTGCCGGTCGAGACGATGTGCCCGCCGCTGGGCGCCGGGATCCTGGCGCTGCAGTGCCGCGAGGACGACTCGGCGACCATCGACGTCGTCAGCGACCTGAACCACCCGGAGACGTACCGCGAGGCCATGGCGGAGCGGATGTTCCTGCACGTGCTCCAGGGCCACTGCAACAGCCCCATCGCCGGCTTCGCCACCGCCGCGCCCGACGAACTGTGGCTGCGCGGCCGGGTGTTCAGCCCGGACGGCAAGACCGTCCTCGACGCCCGCGAGTCCGCCGGCCGGCTCACCCCGCCGGACCTGGGCACGTCGGTCGCGCTGGCGCTGCTGCGGCAGGGCGCGCGCGACCTCATCGACGGCATCGACCACTGACGCCGGCCGGGCGCGGCGCCCGGAACTCCGGCGGCCACCCGCCGGCTGCGGCCCGGGCCGGGGCCGCCACCCCCGCTTTCCCAGGCGTGTGCCGAGGTTGTTCAACCGAGCGGTTGACCACGGACGGGCCGCGCGCTAGCTTTTATTCAACCGAACAGTTGAAAAAGCGAGGTGACCGCGGTGCCCGAGCCCGACGAGCGGCTGTCGCTGGTGTTCTCCGCGCTGGCGGACCCGACCCGGCGCGACATCGTGGCCCGCCTCGCCTCCGGCGACGCCACGGTCAACGAGCTGGCCGAGCCGTACGACGTCAGCGTGCAGGCCGTGTCCAAGCACATACGGGTCCTTCAGGACGCCGGACTGGTCAGCCGCAGCCGGGACGCCCAGCGGCGGCCCTGCCACCTGGAAGCCGAGGTCTTCGACCTCATGACGAAGTGGATCGAGCGCTACCGGCGGGCGGCGGAGGACCGTTTCCGCCGTCTGGACGCCGTCCTGGAGCGGATGGCCGCGCGGGACGGGGAGCCGGTGGCGGACTCCCGGACGAAGGAAGACGCCTCATGAGCACCACGCCCGCCGGCCGCCGCAACGAGACCGGGATCGCCGTCGACCCCGTGCTCCCCACCATCGTGATCACCCGGGAGTTCGAGGCCCCGCCCGCGCGCGTGTTCCGTGCGCACACCGACCCCGGCCTGGTCGTCCAGTGGCTCGGCCCGCGCGGTCTGCGCATGGAGATCGACCGGTACGACGCCCGCACGGGCGGCTCGTACCGCTATCTGCACCGCGACGACGACGGCAACGAGTACGCCTTCCACGGCGTCTTCCACGAGGTGCGCCCCGTCGAGCGGATCGTCCAGACCTTCACGTACGAGGGCATGCCCGACAGCGTCAGCCTGGAGACGGCCGTCTTCGAGGACCTCGGCGGGCGCACCAGGCTGACCGCCACCTCCCTGATGGACTCCGTCGAGGCCCGCGACGGGATGATCGCCGGCGGCGCCGAGACCGGCATCCGCGAGGGCTACGAGCGGCTGGACGAACTGCTCGACGCGGGCGCGGAGGCGGTGTCCGCGGCGGACGAGCACCGCAGGGTCGCCGGCACGTTCACCGCGCGCGTGCGCGGCGTCCCCGCCGGCGCGTGGGACCGGCCGGCGCCGTGCGAGGGGTGGGTGGCCCGGGACGTCGTGCGGCACCTGGTCGAGTGGTTCCCGGCGTTCCTCAAGACGGGCACCGGCATCGAGCTGCCCGCGGGCCCGTCGGTGGACGAGGACCCGGTGGCGGCCTGGCAGGTCCACAGCGACGGCGTGCAGGCCCTCCTGGACGACCCGGCCACCGCGGGGAGGACGCTGTCGCACCCGCAGATCGGCGACGTCCCGCTGGACCAGGCCGTCGACCGCTTCTACACCGCCGACGTCTTCATGCACACCTGGGACCTGTCGCGCGCCACCGGCCAGGACGAGCGGCTGGACGCGGACAAGTGCGCCGCGCTGCTGGAGGGGATGCTGCCGATGGACGAGGTGCTGCGCGGCAGCGGCCAGTACGGGCCGCGCGTCGAGGTCCCCGAGAGCGCCGACGTGCAGACCCGCCTGCTGGCGTTCATCGGCCGTACGCCCTGAACGCCGGCCCGGCGGGCGGCACTCCGCTCAGACCGGCCGGGCCGCCCCGATCGTCGCCCACACCGCGAACCCCGCCCCCGACGGCTCCGCGCCCCACGCGTCGCTGAGCGCCGCCACCAGCCCCAGCCCCCGCCCGCACTCGTCCTCCGGCCCGGCGAACGAGCGGATCGGCGTCCCGTACGTCCCGCCCTGGTCGCGCACCTCCAGCCGCAGCCCGGGCGGCCGCGGGACCAGCCGGCAGACGATCCGGCCGCCGCCGGTGTGCAGCACGGCGTTGGTCACCAGCTCGGAGATCACCACCTGGGCCCGCGCCGCACACGTCCTCGCCCACCCGCCAGCGGCGCAGCAGCCGCCGCACGTGCGCGCGCGCCTCGGCCACCGAGGCGGCCCGCGCCGGGAGTTCGAAGCTCTCGCCGTGCGGCGCGCCACCGGCGCGGGCCGCGGGCGCGCTGCGGGATGTGGGGGCCATGGGGCGGGTGCCTTCCGTACGTCCGTCGAGTGGGGCCACGGCGTCCGGCCGCCCCGGAGCTTCGCGCGCGGGTGGCCGGCCGCCGTGTGAACGGCGTCACGGGCCAACTATGCGTGCGCCGCCCACAGATCGCAAGCGCCGTTTTGCAGACTGCATATGCGGGAATGCATGGCGCCGCGGGCGGTCCCCCCGGCGTGGCACACTGCGCAGCGACGAACTCCCCACAACGCCCCCCCGAGCCGTCCCGGAGGTGCAGGCCCATGGTGCCGGCGAGCGGCGACGCGGCCCCCTCGGCGATATCCGGCCGGTCGGCCCCCACGGCCGGCCGGCTCGTGCTCGGCCGCCGGCTGCAGCACCTCCGCGAGAGCGCCGGGTTCACGCCCGAGCAGGCCGCCCGGGCGCTGCGCGTCAACGCGACCAGCGTCCGGCGCATGGAGAAGGCGGAGGTCGGGCTGAAGTACGCCGCCGTGGAGAAGCTGCTGCGCACCTACGGGCTGCCGGAGCCGGACATCGAGACCTTCCTCGGCCTCGTCGAGGAGGCCAACAGGCCCGGCTGGTGGCACCGGTTCCGCGACGTCCTGCCGGAACGGTTCAGCCTGTACGTGAGCCTGGAGTCGGCCGCCGCCCTCGTCCGCGCGTACGAGCCGCACTGCGTGCCCGGTCTGCTGCAGACCGAGGACTACGCCCGCGCCCTGCTGTCCGCCGGCCATCTGCCGCTGGCCGCCGCGGAGCGCGAGCGCCGGGTGGCGCTGCGCATGGAGCGCCAGGGGCTGCTCGTCCGCGAGCCGCGCCCGCTGCGGCTGTGGGCCGTCGTCGACGAGGCGGCGCTGCGCCGCACCGTGGGCGGGCCGCAGACGATGCGGGCGCAGCTGGACCGGCTGGCGGCGGCCTCCCGGATGCCGAACGTCACCCTGCAGGTGCTGCCGTTCGACACCGGCCCGCACCCGGCCATGTACGGCCCGCTGCACCTGCTGCGCTTCCCCGCCGCCGAACTGGGCGACTTCGGCTACAGCGAGAGCCTGACCGGCCCCGCCTACGTGGAGGACGTCGAGCTGGTCTCCCAGTGCCTGGAGGCGCTCAACCGGATATCCGTCCAGGCCCCGCCGGCACATCAGACCGAGAACATCATCGCCAGCATCCGGAAGGAACTATGAGGATGACGTCCATGGACGGCACGCACGCGCACGGTACGAACGACGCCCACGGCACGCCCGCCCCGGCCGGGGACGCGGTGTACAGCGGCATGCCCGCCCGCGACCTCGGCGCCGACGGCTGGGACAAGCCGTGGAGCGGCCCCAACGGCGACGCCTGCGTCGAGGCGAAGCGGCTCCCCGACGGCCGCGTGGCGCTGCGCCAGAGCACCTCCGACGACGGCCCCGCGCTGATCTGCACCGCCGCCGAGATGCGGGCGTTCGTCGAGGGCGTCAAGAGGGGCGACGCGGACTTCCTGCTCTCCTGAGCCGGGCCCGCCCCGCCCGCGGAACCGCCGGGGCGGAAGGCGGGCGGGACGGCCGCCTTCCGCCGGTCGGTCAGCCGGTGGCGAGCCGGCGGGTCACCTGGACCCGGGACTGGCAGCCCAGCTTGCGCATCACCTTGCGCAGGTGGTTCACCACGGTCCACTCGGCGATGCCGAGCTTGCGGGCGATGACGCGGTTCGTCAGCCCCTCGGCGACCAGCAGCGCGACCTCCAGCTCCCGCTTGGTGAGCACGTCCGCGATGTCGGTGGGCACCTCCGGACCGGCCGCGGGCTTGGCCTCCTCTGGCGGCATCAGCCGCATCGCCGCCTCCCAGGACAGGTCGGCGCCGGAGCGCCACGCCCACGTGTAGTCGTCGGCGGTCAGCTCCTGGCTGGCGGTGGCGAGGATCGCGGTGGTCAGCTCGTTGAGCGGGCGCGGGCGGGCCAGGCCCTGGCGCCGGCGCAGCCGGTCGGCGAGGCCCAGCGTGGCGGTGAGCAGCCGCCAGTCGGTGATACGGCGCCACTTGTACAGCGTGATCGCCAGCATCTCCAGGCACTCGGGCCGCTCCGCGACGTCCGGCAGCCCGCCGACCTGCTCGGCGGCGTCGGCGAACAGGGCGCGCGTATCGGCCGTGTCCTGCTCCAGCAGCCGGATGGAGGCCAGGACGTAGCGGGCGGACACCACGCCGCCGAAGTCCTCGCGGCCCAGCTCCGCCGCCAGGGCGGTACGGGCCAGCTCGTCGGCGCGGGCGAGGTTGCCCGTCTCCCGCAGCACCACGGCGAGCCGCCGGGTGAGGTACCGGCCGGCGCCGACCGCGGCGTCGCCGGTCCCGCCCGCGCGGGCGGGCGAGGCGATGACGGCCAGGCCCTCCTCGAACCGGCGGCGGGCCCGCTCCAGGTCCCCGCAGGCGTACGCCTCGTCGCCGAGCAGCCCCAGGCAGCGGACCACGCCGGCGTCGTCGTGCACGGCGCGGTGGGCGTCCCGGGCCTGGGCGAGGTAGCCGCGGGCCGCGCCGGAGCCCAGCCGCATCGCCAGCTCGCCGGCGGACTCCAGCGTACGGGCGTGCAGCCGCGCGTCCTCGACGCCCGTCCGCAGCACCTCCTCGGTCAGCCGCAGGCACTGCCGGGTCTGCGCGGTGCCGCTGGACAGCTCGCGCAGCGCGTCGGCGAGCACCGCCATGGACCGGCCGTCGCCGGCGTCCCGCCAGTAGCCGAAGGCCGCGAGCAGGTCCGCGCGGGACTCCGGGCCGACCGCGGGCCGCGCCCCGGTGCCCGCCTCGGCGGGCGGGCGGGGTGCGGCGAGCGCGCGGAAGTACTCGCCGTGGGCCTTGCGCAGCGCCTCGTGGTCGGGCAGCAGGGCGAGCGAGCGGGCCGCGGCGAGCCGTACGGAGTTGGGGATGCTCAGGCTCAGCTCGCCGTCGGGCCGCTCGTCGGGTATGAGCACGCTGGCGTCGATGAGCCGTTCCATGGTCCGGTAGCCGGCGGCGTCGAAGCCGGTGAGCACGCCGGCCGCGGCGCGGGTGGTGAACGGGCCCTCGAAGACGGCGAGCTGGTTGAGCAGCAGGCGCTCGTCGGCGCGCAGCCGGGCGAAGACCCAGCCGACCATGTCGGAGATGCTGGAGTGCCGCGAGTACGGGTGCCGGTCGATGCGCTGCAGGTCGCCGGCGCCGCGCTCGAAGCGCTCCAGGATCAGGTCGGGTTCGGCCAGCTTGACCTGGTTGGCGGCCAGTTCGATGGCGAACGGCAGGCCGCCGACGAGCCGGCAGACGGCCAGCACGTAGCGGAAGTTCTCCGCGGTCAGCTTGAACTCGGGCCGTACCGACCGCGCGCACTGTACGAACAGCTCCACGGCCGGAATCCGGGCGACGGCCGACAGCTCGGCCGCCACGCCGTTCCCCGTCGGTAGCGGCCGGAGCCGTACGACCCGCTCGCCGTACAGGCCGAGCCGGGCGGTCCCGACCGTGACGATCCGTACCTGCGGGCAGCTCCGCCGGAACTCCGTGAGCAGTGGCGCCAGCTCATCGGCGACGTCCTCGTAGTGGTCGAACAGCACGGTGTGCCGCCCGGGGCCGAGGCGTTCCACGGCCGAGCGGACGGAGGTGGAGCCGTCGTGGAACTGCTCCTTGAGCTGGCGCAGCATCAGTGCGCACACGGCGGTGTCCGTGACCTGGCCGAAGTCGAACACCTCGACGGTGGCGCCCGGTCCGGGCCCGAAGCGGCGGAAGTACTCCATGACGAGCCGGCTCTTGCCCACCCCGGCCGGGCCGGTGACGGTCACCAGCCCGGCGTCGGGCGTGGCCAGGGCGGTGGCGAGCCGGTCGAGATCGCCGGTCCGGCCGATGAGGGACGTGGGCGTCGCACCGATGTACCCGGCCGGACTCGTCATCCGGCCGGCGAACAGGTCGGCGAGGCCCAGGGCCTCCTCGTGCTCCATGGTCGTGGCTACGGTGCCCGTGCTCATGACGCCGCTTTACGGAAGATGCCGGGAGCGACCGCCGACCGCGTGCCTGCCGGGCGGTCCGCTCGCTTGCCATCAGGGCTGCTCACTGCATTCCCTCCGCCGATAACCTGTCTCGCTCCCCCGTGCACACGGTCGGCTCGCCCCCTACTTGGCAAAGATGAGTGTTGCGGGCGACGGCGTGGGCTGGAACGTGATCTCTTCGAAGCCTGACTTGATGAGCCAGGCGTGGTAGTCCGCCCGCCGCCAGGTGCTGCCGTGCCTGCTCTTCAGCAGCATCTCGGAGGCGAACTGCAGGGCGTAGCCCGGGCCGCCGCCGCGGTCGTCGTCGACGACGTAGTCGGAGACGACGAGCGTGCCGCCGGGTCTCAGCGCCTTTCTGATCTTGGCGAAGAGGGCCATGTTCTCCTCCGGCCCCTCCTGGCGCGCGATGTTGGAGTACACGACGTAGTCGTACGCGGCCTCGCCGAACTCCGTGGTGTGGAAGTCGCCGTCGATGTACTCGACGCGGTCGCCCACCCCGCGGTCGGCGAGGAGCCGGCGCGCGATGGCGTTGATCGGCGCCCAGTCGAGCTGGGTGGCGCGGGCGGCGGGGTTGAGTTCCAGCCAGGCGCCGGCGTAGATGCCCGAGCCGCCGCCGATGTCGAGGACCGACATCTCCCCGGCGTCCGCGATCCCGAGGGCCTCGGCGGCGATCTCCACCGCCGGCACGGACGTCGCCGCGAGCGCCTGGACCAGCGCCTCCCAGTGCGGGTTGTCGACGACCTCGACCACGGAGGTGGACAGCGGCCCGCCGGCGCGGACGACCTCGGGCAGGTCCGCGAGGGAGCCCATGTGGCCCATCTTGAACTGGGCGAAGCTCGTCAGGCTGGTCGGCCGGTGGTCCACCAGGTAGGTGTCGGCCTCCTCGGTGTTGTGGTACTCGCCGCCGCGGATCTCCAGCAGGTCCATGCTGACCAGCCCGTCGAGCAGGGCCTGGGTGCCGCGGGTGGACAGCTCGGCGCGGGCGGCGAGCCCCTCCACGGTCCGGGCGCCGTCGTCGATGTGGGTGAACAGCCCGTACTTCGAGGCGGTGCCCACGATGCCGGTGGCCCAGTAGCCCGTGATGAGGCGCAGAATCCGATCGGACGACGGACGGCCGTCGCTCATGCCGTTCCTCCCTTGTTCGCGTGGCCGGCGGCCGACGGCGTCCTGCGGGCCCCGGAGGACCCCTCGTAACGCCGCGATGAGCTGGTGTTGTTGCGCAGCGCGGCCTGCAGCGCCACGACGACGCGCTCGGCCTGGTCGACGGACAGCTCGGCGTGCATCGGTATGGCGAGCTGGCGCTGCGACAGGTCCGCCGAGACGGGGCAGGTCTGGTCGGTCTCGTACGCGGGCTGGAGGTGGCTGGCCCAGGTGCCGTGGCCGCAGCCGATGCCCTGGGCGCGCAGGTCGGCGGCGACGCCGGCGCGGTCGACGCCGGGATCGAGCGTGAGCAGGTAGGACTGCCAGGCGTGGGTGCGGTCCGCCGGGACGTGCGGCAAGGTCACCAGCTCCTCGTCCTTGAGGAGTTCGGCGTAGCGCGCCGCCACCAGGTTGCGGCGGTCGAGCAGTTCCTCGATGCGGCCGAGCTGCACCTGCAGTATCGCGGCGGAGATGTCGGACAGCTTGTAGTTGTAGCCGATGTCCGTGAAGATCGGGATCGGCAGGCCGATGACCCGGGCCTTGTCGAAGATGCTCCCGATGCCGAACGACGCGCGCAATCGCACATCCGCGCCAATCGCCGGGTCCTCCGCGAGCAGGGCGCCGCCCTCGCCGCTGGTGATCCCCTTGCGCCCGTGGAAGGACAGGCAGGCGACCGGTGCCAGCGAGCCCGCCGGGCGGCCCTGGTAGGTCGCGCCGACGGCGCAGGCCGCGTCCTCGACGAGGAACAGGTTGTGGCGGTCGGCGAGTTGCCGCAGCTCCGCGTAGTCGGCCGGCAGTCCGACGGTGTCCACGGCGATGATGCCGGCGGTGCGCGGGCCGATGAGGTCCGCGACGGCCTGCGGGTCGACGGTGCCGGTGTCGGCCCGTACGTCGGCGAACATGGGGGTGGCGCCGACATAGCGCACCGCGTGCGCGGGCGCCGGGAAGGTGTAGTCGGCGACGATCACCTCGGCGCCGGGCTCCACCTGCAGCGCGAGCAGGGCCAGGTGCAGTGCGGCGGCGCAGCTGCTCAGCGCGACGGCGTCGGCGACGCTGTAGCGGCGGGCCAGCTCGGCTTCGAGGGCCTTGCCCCGCGGCCCCTGGCCGGCCGTCCAGTCGGAGGCGAACACCTCCTCGACAGCCGCCAGCTCCTGCTTCCCCAAACTCGCGTGAACCAATGGAATGCTGTCCATCGTGCCCTCTCGGTGGCGCTTCAGGAGACCGGTTACCCGTAACGAAGCGGCGTGATCTGGTTGACGTCGTAGCGGTCCCGCATCTGCTGCACGGCGACGGGGTCCACGGTCTCGCCACTGGAGAAGATCTCGCATATCTCCTCGAAGTAGCGCTCGTGGTCCGGCGGCGGAGAACTCTGGAAGAGCATCCGCGTCGGGGTGTCCGTGGGGTTGCGGAAGGCGTGCGGAGTGCCGCTGTCCACGAACATGCAGCTGCCGGGGCCGGCTCGCAGGGGCTTGCCGCCGTCCGGGGACTGCCAGTCGTGCCAGGTGTCCCCGGTACGGGTGACCGGCTCGAAGGCGAACAGCTCCAGCTCGCCGTCGAGAACGTAGAAGAACTCCTTGGCGTCCTGGTGCACGTGCGCGCCGACGTCGAAGCCGGGGGGCACGATGACCTCGAAGGTCGAGGCGAAGCCGTTGTCCGCGCCGGTGACCTTGAAGGTCACCTCCTGCGCCTTGGTGATGAGCTTCCGTCCCTGACCGGGCGGGACGACCAGGCTGGTCATGCGTTCAACCCCTTCGTGGTGTGTGCGGAGGCCCTCGCGGGCGGGCGCCGGGCGCGTGGGCTCAGCCGACGGCGGCCGCGACGGGCGTACCGGTCGTCAGCTCCCGCGACCCGTCGCCGACCCAGCTGCCCACGGACATCTCGGCCGTGATGCCGGGGCCGAACCCGGCGATCATGCCGTTGGCGCCGGGGACGACGGCGTTCTCCTCGAAGAGGCGGCGCAGCGCCTCCAGCACGACGGCGCTGGCGATGTTGCCGTAGTCGGTCAGGGTCGACCAGCTGTGCCGGAACATGTGCCGGTCGGTGTTGAGGAACTTGCTGAGGTCGTCCAGGATCCGCGGCCCGCCGGCGTGGATGATGTAGAAGTCCAGCTTCTCGACGTCCAGGCCGTGGTTCGTGGCCAGCTCGCGCAGCACCGGCGCGAGCGGCTCCATGGTGCCGGGCACCCGGCGGTCGAGCTGGAAGTGGAAGCCGGTGGAGCGGACCGCGTAGGAGATCCAGTCCTCGGTCTCCGGGATGAGGTACGAGGCGTTGCGCTCCAGCGTCACGCCGGTGCCCCCGCGGCCGCGCACGACGGCGGCGGCGACGGCGTCGCCGAACAGGCCGTCGGAGAGCAGCGAGCCGATGTCGTCGTCCGACGGCTGGTAGCACAGCGAGCACAGCTCGGCGGAGACGATGAGGACGTTGCTGCCCGGGTACGCGCGGATGAAGTCGTGCGCGCGGTTGATGGCGGCGCCGCCCGCGGCGCAGCCCAGCTGGGCGATGGGGATCTGCCGGGTGTCGGAGCGGAAGCCCATGGTGTTGATCAGCCATGCGGTCAGCGACGGCATGAGGAACCCGGTGCAGGACACGTAGATGATCGCGTCGATGTCACGGGGGGTCATGTCCGCGTTCGCCAGGGCCTCTTCGATGACCGGCGGGGTCATCCGCTTCGACTCGACCTCGTAGACCCGGTTGCGCTCTTCCAGACCGGGGTGGTCGAGCGTCTTCTCGATGGGCTGGACGATATGCCTTTTCCGTACCCCGGTCTTCTGAATGAGACGTAGCGCCAACGGAAGCTGCGGCTTTCCCGAGTGCACCTTCTTGGCGAATTCCAGGGTCTCTTCCATGGTGATGACGTAATCCGGCACGCTCACCGCTGGCTTGCAAAGAGTCGACATGCCTGGCATCCACCTTCTGTAGGTAGAGATTTCCCCGAAGTTTCCCGTTGCTCCGACCCGGGGTTACTGCGAAATTCGACCGTGCCACCGCAGGTATCTCCACGGTGCACAAGCGATATCTTTGCTCATTTCGCTTGCGATCGACTTGGTGTCGACTTGGCAACCTGTTTGCCTACTCGGCCGATCATGCGGGGGCCCAGGTCACACCGGCAACTTCAACCAGTAAGCTCTCCCCGAGCCCACGGGTGGGAGGACCTGACCAGATGCATGAACACGACTGGCTGGCCGAAAGATTCGAGACCGATCGCCCTCGCCTACGTGCCGTCGCGTACCGGATGCTCGGCTCGACCGAGGAGGCCGAGGACGCCGTTCAGGAGGCGTGGATCCGGCTGAGCCGCTCGGACACCAGCCAGGTCGAGAACCTGGGCGGCTGGCTGACCACCATCGTCGCCCGAGTCTCCTTGAACATGCTGCAGTCCCGCAAGTCCCGTCCCGAGGACCTGGTGGACACCGAACGGGCCGGCGGGACCCGCGACGAGCACGCGCCGGACGACCCGGAGGAGGAGGCCGTCGTCTCCGACTCCGTCGGCCTCGCGCTGCTGGTGGTGCTGGACGAGCTGACACCGGCGGAGCGGCTGGCGTTCGTGCTGCACGACATGTTCGCCGTGCCGTTCGACGAGATAGCCGCGATCGTGGACCGCTCCCCGGCCGCGGCGCGGCAGCTGGCCAGCCGCGCCCGGCGGCGGGTGCAGCACGCCACCCCGATCGCCAGGACCACGCCGGTCGGCGTCTACCGGGAGGGCTCCGCGGCGGCGGCGCGCACCGGCAGGACGAGCCTGGCGAGCGCGTTCCTCGCGGCGTCCCGGGAGGGCAACTTCGAAGCCCTGCTGGAGATGCTGGCCCCGGACATCGTGATGCGCTCCGACGACGCGGCCGTCCAGATGGGCGTCGACAAGGAGCTGCACGGGCCGGACGCGATCAACCGCGTCTTCGCCGGGTACACCTGGTCGCCGGTGCTGGCGGACGTCGACGGCACGGAGGGCCTGGTGTGGGTCGTCGGCGGCCGGCCGCACGTGGCCTTCCGGCTGACCGTCACCGACGGCCGGATCTCGGCGATCGACATCAAGGCGGAGCTGGCCGAGATGGACATCGCCCTCGCCGGCTAGGAGCGACGTCCCCGCGGCGTACGGCACGAAAGAGCCGGTGCTTCCTTGTGGGGAGGCACCGGCCCTGGGCTGTCCGTGGTGGTCAGCGGGTGGTGACGGTGGTGCGGGTGGGGTTGCCGGAGATGGCTTCGGTGACGGAGCGGGCGATGTGCTGCCCGGTCAGACCGTTCTCCTCGAGGATCTTCCCGCGGGAGTTGTGGTCGAGGAACTCCTGCGGCAGCCCGTAACACGTCACCGCGGTAGTGACGCCGGCCTGGCGCAGTTCGCGGCAGACCGCGTCGCCGAACCCGCCGGAGATCCCGTTGTCCTCCACGGTCACCACCAGCCCCACCTCACCGGCCGCCGATACCAGCGCCGGATCGAGCGGCTTGACCCACCGCGGATCGACCGCCAGAGCACCGATGCCCTGATCAGCCAGCCGGGCCGCGGCATCCGCACACACCCCCGCCATCACCCCCGCACCCACCAGCAGCACATCCGCGGCGGTGCCCTCCTCGGGGCGGGCGACGATGTCCATCGAGCCGAGCTTGCCCAGCCCCGGCACTTCCTCGCCCGCCGGTGCCTTCGGCCAGCGCAGCAGCGTCGGCCCGGAGGTGTCTTCCACGGCCTCGTTGAGCAGTTCCGACAGCCGCACCGCGTCCCGCGGGGCGGCCACCCGCATGCCGGGGACCATCTGGCTGATCGACCCGTCCCACATCCCGTTGTGCGACGCCCCGTCCGGACCGGTGACCCCTGCCCGGTCCAGGACGAAGGTGACGGGCAGTTTGTGCAGGGCCACGTCCATGAGCATCTGGTCGAACGCCCGGTTCAAGAACGTCGAGTACAACGCCACCACCGGATGCAGCCCACCCATGGCCAGACCCGCGGCCATGGTCACCGCGTGCTGCTCCGCGATCCCCACATCGAACACCCGGTCCGGATACGCCTTCGCAAACGGCGCAAGACCCGTCGGATGCAGCATCGCCGCGGTGATCCCCACCACGTCCTCACGCCGCTCACCGATCTTCAGGATCTCATCAGCGAACACATGCGACCACGTCCGCCCGGCCTTCTTCACCGGCGCACCCGTCAACGGATCCGTGTTCGCACCCACCTGATGCAGATGATCCTCATCATTGTCCTCAGCCGGCGCATACCCATGACCCTTACGCGTCAGCACATGCACGATCACCGGACCACCGAAGTCCTTCGCATGCGCCAGCGCCAACTCCAGCCCCGCCTGATCATGCCCATCGATCGGACCCACATACTTCAGCCCCAGATCCTCGAACATCACCTGCGGCTGCAGCACATCCTTCAGACCCTTCTTGATCCCGTGCAACGTCTCATACAACGGCGCACCGACCAACGGCGTCTTCGGCAACGTCGACTTGATCGACGCCAACACGTTCTCGTACTTCTGCGACGTCCGCACCTGCGCCAGATGCGACGCGATCGCCCCATGCGTCGGCGAGTACGAACGACCATTGTCATTCACGATGACCACCACCCGCGACGACTTCGCCGCCGCGATGTTGTTCAACGCCTCCCACGCCATCCCACCGGTCAACGCCCCGTCACCGATCACCGCAGCAACCGTCCGGTCCACCTCACCACGCAACCGGAACGCCTTGCCCAGACCATCGGCATACGACAACGACGTCGACGCATGCGAGTTCTCCACATGATCATGCGGCGACTCCGCCTGACACGGATACCCCGACATACCACCCGGCTGCCGCAACGTGGCGAACTCCTCCTGCCGCCCCGTCAGCAACTTGTGCACATACGACTGATGACCCGTATCAAAAATCAACGGATCCCGCGGCGAGTCGAACACCCGATGCATCGCGATCGTCAGCTCCACCACACCCAGGTTCGGACCCAGATGCCCACTGTTCGCCGACACCGTCGAGATCAACCGATCCCTGATCTCCACAGCCAGACCGCCCAGCTCATCCGGCCCAAGGCCCTTCAGATCCCGCGGACCACCCAGCGAATCAAGAAGTGTCATGCACCAACACTCACCGCCCCACCCCAAAACGGCAA
>AZWL01000020.1 GCA_000514715.1 Streptomyces sp. CNH099
CCCCCCGGGCCACCTCATAGCCGCCGGTCTGTCCACGGGCCGGAGTCCGGGGTCAAGGGTGGGGCGCAGCCCCATCGCGCAGCGACGCTCCCGGAGCGAAGCGGAGGGGGCGCCCTTGACGCCGGACGGAGGGCCGCACACTGAAGCGATGGGGTGGCCCGGGGGGTGCCCCAGCGACCCCGCCCCACCCCGACACCGGGCACCCCCGCACCCGGCCCACGCAACGCACGACCGCCACGCCGACGCCGTACCCCCGACCCGGCCCACCCCACGACTGGCCACCGCCCCCGCCCCCCGTACCCCCGCACCACCCCCCGCCCCGTGCTCCCGCCCGCTGGCCCGCCCCGGCGCCGTACCCTGCACGGTGCCCGCCACCGTGACGAAGACAGAACTGTCAGAGGGGCGGCCTACCCCTAGGGCGGGAGTGCGGGGATGCAGGGATGCGCGGGCGTAGGGCGCAGGAACGCACAGGGACAGGAACGCACAGACGCAGGAACACGCAGAGACAGGAACACGCAGACGCAGGACGCACAGACACAGAGACGCGGTCGTGGTTCCACGCGGCACACCAGGCCCCCCGCCCGTGCCGATGCCCGGGCGGCAACATCAGGTCCACCCACGGTCCACCGGCGCGATCAGCAGACCGTTCCGGGGCGTTCTGAGGCCGGCTGTCAGTCGGCCATCGCGTAGAGCGTGGACTTCTTCGTGCGGCTGTCCGTGGCCGTGAAGTAGACCGCCTTGTTCGTGGCCGTCGGGGGCGAGAGGAACCGGCCGGTGGTTCTGAACACCCACGCCTCCTCGGACACGGTGATCGCCCGCAGGGTGCCGTCCTCGTGGCCGAGGAAGACCGTGGCGAACCCCACGACCGGATCGACCCTGACCTCGCCGGCCAGCGGGGAGGAGGTCTGCGTGCCGTTCGGGGTGTAGACGTCGTACAAGGTGTCGGTGTGGTTGTGGAAGTAGAGCGACGTGCCCGACAGGGCCAGTCCGCTGACTTGTCCCCGCACCCGGGAATCCCAGCGCCGCCCGCCGGTCGCGACGTCCACCGCGTGGACCACCCCGTTGGTCGTGCTGCCGACGTAGACGGTGTCGTCCGACAGGGCGGGAGCGGAGTGCAGAGAGCCGCCCGCGACGTAGTCCCAGCGTTCGCGCCCCCCGGTGTCGAAGGCGTGCAACCTGCCGTTGGAGGCGCCGACGTAGACCGTGCCGTCGCCGACGACCGGCGCGGCGGGTGCGCGGTCGCGGGGGGCGGCGTACTCGGCGGTCCAGCGTCGTCTGCCGCTCTTCGCGTCGACCGCGTGGATCAGGTTCCCGCTGCCGGCGACGTAGACCGTGCCGTCCGCGAACGCCGGGTCCGAGGGGAGCACCTTGCTGCCGAGGGGATACGTCCAGCGGGTGCTGCCGTCGGAGGTGGCGAGGGCGTGGAGCGTGCCGCCGGCGTCGGTGACGTAGGCCGTGCGCGCCTTGTCGTCCACCACGGCCCGGGTGCGGACGTGCTCGCCGACCGAGACGGACCAGCGTGCCTTGCCGTTGATCGGGTCGATCGCGTACATCTTCTCGTCGCCGCCGACGTAGAGCGTGCCTTCGGCGTACGACGCGACCGGGCCGAGTGAGGGCTTCGACGTGTCCCACAGCAGGGTGCCGGGCTCGGCCTCGTCGGCCGGGTCTTCGCGCTTGCCGTCCTTCGTGGTCTCATCGTCGCCCAACGCGCGCCAGGCGGTGAACCCGAGCGCCATGGCGCCCAGCGTGCCGAGCGTGGCCAGGGCCTCCCGGCGGCTGCGCGCCTCCTTGGGGGGCGGTGCGGGTTCGGGCAGCGGGTTGTTGGGCTGGTGGACGAGGTGAGGGCGGGACGGGGCCGGGCGGCTGGCCGGGGCCGGAGCCGGGCGGCTGGCCGGCCGGGGCGGGGTGGCGGGGGCCGTGGGGGGATGCGGGGCGGCGGCCGCGGGCGGGTCCGGCGTTGCCGGGGCGGTCGCGGCCTGGTGGAGGGGCGCCGCCGGGGCGGCGTTCGGGGCCGGGGCGGGCTGCCGCTCCGGTGCGGGCGGCTGCTGCGGCTCCTGTCCCGGCGGCTGCCCGGGGCCCCGGTGCGGGGCGTCGGCCGCGGGCACGGTCGGGTCGGCCGATGCCGGTGGCGGTGCGGGTGGCTGTGCTGGTGCCTGTGCGGGTACGGGTGCCGGTGACTGTGCCGATGCCTCCGCCTGGGCCGACGCCTCCGGCGTCGCGGGCCCGTCGTTCGACGGCGGAGGGGAGACCCGCGCCGGGTCCCGGAGCGCCGTCGCGACCGCCGCCGGGAGCCACGTGTTGTCGTCGCCCGGCGTGTGCGCCAGCTCCGTCACCAGCGCCGTGACGGACGGCCGCTGCTCCGGGTCCTTCGCGATGCACCGCGCCACCACGTCCCGCAGGACCGGCGGGAGGGCGCTCAGGTCGGGCTGCTCGTGGACGATGCGGTAGTTCAGCGCCTGGAACGACCCGGTGCCGAACGGGCCGTTGCCGGTCGCCGTGTAGACGAGCACCGCGCCCAGCGCGAACACGTCCGTCGCCGGGCCCACGTCCCGGCCGCCCGTGAGCTGCTCGGGCGACATGAAGCCGGGCGTGCCGATCACCGTGCCGGTCTGCGTCAGCACGCTCGCCTCGGCGGCCACGGAGATGCCGAAGTCGATGACGCGCGGCCCGTCCTGGGCCAGCAGCACGTTGGACGGCTTCAGGTCCCGGTGGACCACCCCGGCCGCGTGGATGGCCTCCAGCGCCTCGGCCAGCCCGGCGGCCAGCGCCAGGACGCCGTGTTCCGGCCACGGGCCGTGCGTTTCGACGGCGTCGCCGAGCGGCAGGCCCGGCACGTACTCGGTGGCGAGCCAGGCGGGCGAGCCCTCCGGGTCGGCGTCCACGACCCCGGCGGTGAAGAACCCGGTGACGCGCCGGGCAGTGGCCACTTCGCGGGCGAACCGGCGCCGGAACCCGGGGTCCTGGGCAAGCTCGGAGCGTACGACCTTCACGGCGACGCTCCGGCCGCCGGGCGAACGGCCCAGGAACACCTGGCCCATGCCGCCCGCGCCGAGCCGGGCCACGATCCGGTACCTGCCCACCTGCCGCGGATCCCCCGCCTCCAGCGCCGTGAACACCGAGCCGTACCCCCTCTGCTCCCGCCCGACCGCGTCCGGTCCGTCCGCGTGCCCCCCGCACGATAGCGCGGAGACACAACGTGACCTGGGCGGGCATGCGTTCCTGCGCAGATTCGATCTTCAGCACACCTCCCGGATGATCAAGCAGGCGCCGGGCCGGGACACCCGAAGCTCCGCACGCCCGCGGCGGCGGACCGGTCGGCCTGCCCCTCCCCCCAGCCCTCCACCCCCCATCCCACCCCACCCCCGCCCCACTCCCACCCCACTCCCCTCGGAAACTTTCGAAGAACCCCGTGCACGGCTGTTGCCGACGCGCCGGATTCGCCCCTACCGTCATTGGGAGCGCTCCCATGAATCGTTTCAATCTTCCTCCCGAAGAGAAAAAGGAACCCCCATGGAACGTTTCGCACCACGGCGTACACCGCTACCGAAGGAGCAGCGGCCATGAGCATCCGCCACCTGCACAGAGTGCGCAGCCCCCTCACGGCGCTGCTGGCCATGGCGCTCGCCGCCGTGTCGCTGGTCGCCGTGCAGGCCTCCCCGTCGCACGCCGCCGTCATCGACACCGACGAGTCCTACGTGCTCGTCAACCGGCACAGCGGTCAGGCGCTGGACGTGTACAACCTGGCGACCGAGGACGGCGCGCCGCTGGTGCAGTGGCCGCGCAACGACGGCGCCTGGCAGCAGTGGCAGTTCGTCGACTCGGGCGGCGGCTACTACCGCCTGAAGTCCCGGCACAGCGGCAAGGTGGTCGACATCGAGGGTGCGTCCACCGCCAACGGGGCGAACGTCATCCAGTGGACCGACAACAACGCCGCCAACCAGCAGTTCCGCGTCGTCGACACGGACGGCGGACACGTACAGCTGATCAACCGCAACAGCGGCAAGGCGCTGGAGGTCTGGGAGCGGTCCACCGCGGACGGCGCGCGGGTCTCCCAGTACACCGACAACGACGGGGCCAACCAGCAGTGGCGGCTCGTGCCGGTGGACGGGGGCGACGACCCCGACCCGCCCGTGGGTGACGCCAAGCAGATGGAGAACCTCGACCGCGGTCTGGTCTCGGTCCGTTCCGGCGACGGCAACCTGGTCTCCTGGCGGCTGTGGGGTACGGAGAGCTACGAGACCGCGTTCAACCTCTACCGCGGTTCGACGAAGGTCAACTCCTCCCCCATCACCGACTCCACCAACTACCGGGACGCGGGGGCGCCCGCCGACGCCTCGTACACGGTGCGGGCGGTGGTCGACGGGGTCGAACAGCCGGCGTCGGCGGAGTCACTGCGGTTCACCGGCGGAAACCACCTCGACGTGCCCCTGCAGTCCCCCGGCTCGGGCTACACCCCGGTCGAGGCGAGCCCGGGCGACGTGGACGGCGACGGCCGGTACGAGCTGATCGTCAAGTGGGACCCGGACAACGCCAAGGACAACTCGCAGTCCGGCGTCACCGGGAACGTCTACGTGGACGCGTACCGCCTGAACGGCCAGCGGCTGTGGCGCATCGACCTGGGCCGCAACATCCGCGCGGGCGCGCACTACACGCAGTTCCAGGTGTACGACTACGACGGCGACGGGCGCGCCGAGGTCGCCATGAAGACCGCCGACGCCACCCGCGACGGCCAGGGCACGGTCATCGGCAACGGAGGCGCCGACCACCGCAACTCCGGCGGCTACATCCTGACCGGGCCCGAGTACCTGACGATGTTCAACGGCCTGACCGGCGCCGCCGTCGACACCGTGGACTACGTGCCGCCGCGCGGCAACGTCGGCAGCTGGGGCGACGACTACGGCAACCGCGTCGACCGCTTCCTGGCCGGCACCGCGTACCTCGACGGCGAGCGGCCGTCCCTGATCATGGCCCGCGGCTACTACACGCGCGCGGTCATCGCCGCCTGGGACTTCCGCGACGGGCAGCTCACCCGCCGCTGGACGTTCGACTCCGATTCCTCTGGCAACGGCGCCGCGTACGGCCAGGGCAACCACCAGCTGTCCGTCGCCGACGTCGACGACGACGGCCGCCAGGAGATCGTCTACGGCTCCGCGACCGTCGACGACGACGGCAGCCTGATGTACACGACCGGCTTCGGCCACGGCGACGCCCTGCACGTCGGCGACTTCGTGCCCTCCCGCTCCGGCGTGGAGGTCTTCACCATCCACGAACCGGGCAACCAGCCCGGCTCCGACCTGCACGACGCCGGCACCGGCCAGGTCATCCACCGCACCCCGACCAGCGGCTCCGAGGGACCGGGCCGCGGCGTGGCCGGCGACATCCACGCCGGCAACCCGAGCGCGGAGTTCTGGGGCTCGGGCCCGAACATGAACCAGCTGCGCAACGCCTCCGGCGGCAACGTGGGACGCAACCCCTCCTCCGCCAACTTCCTCGCCTGGTGGGACGGCGACCCGGTGCGCGAGCTGCTGGACGGCACCCGTATCGACAAGTACGGCACCGGCGGCGACACCCGCCTGCTGACCGGCAGCGGCGTCTCCTCCAGCAACGGCACGAAGTCCACCCCGGTGCTGTCCGGCGACCTCTTCGGCGACTGGCGCGAGGAGGTGATCTGGCGCCACTCCGACAACTCCGCCCTGCGCATCTACGCGACGTCCACACCCACCACCACCAAGCTGCACACCCTGGCCCACGACGCCCAGTACCGCGTGGCCCTGGCCTGGCAGAACACCGCCTACAACCAGCCGCCCCACCCCGGCTACTTCCTCGGGGCCGGCATGACCCGCCCGCCGCAGCCGAACGTCTACCTGCGCTGACCCGACCACCCGCACCACGAGGGGTGCCGCCCCCCACGGGGCGGCACTCCGCCGCGACCGGCCCGGCACGTACGCCCCCAACCTCGCGGCCGGGACCGGTGCCGGATCCGGGTCCGGCACCGGTGCCGGGGGCGGTGTCAGCTCTGCGGGCTCAGGCCCGCCACGGCCAGGCGGAACAGCCGCTCCGCGAGTGCGGCCGGCTCGGGGTGGTGCTCCGTGGCCAGGGCGATGCCGACGATCAGGGTGATCACGTCCGCGACGGTGATGTCCGCGGCCACCGTGCCCTCCCGTACGGCTCGCCGCAGCAGCGGCTCCGCCGCCTCCTCCAGCACCGCCGCGCACGCGTTCTCACCCACCGGGTCGGTCCCGGCGGCGTCGTAGGCCAGCGCGGCGGCCAGGCCGCGGGCGGAGACGCAGTAGGCGACCACGTCGCTCAGCCACTCCAGCAGCGCGCCGCGGCCGTCGTCCCCGCCGGTCAGGTCGTGGGCGCGGACGCACAGGGCCTCGATCCGCTTCCGGGAGACCGCCTCCAGCAGCGCGCGGCGCGTGGGGAAGTGCCGGCGCACGGTGGCCGAGCCGACGCCCGCGGTGCGGGCGATCTGCTCCAGGGAGGCACCGGCGCCGCGCGCGGCGACCTCTTCCTCGGCCACGGCGAGGATGCGCGTGTAGTTGCGCCGGGCGTCAGCGCGCTGGCTCACGGCCATGGCGTCACCTCCGGATTGCTAAGTGGCGGGGCCCGCCGTATCGTACCGAAACATAAACGGCGGGCCCCGCCGTTTAACGCGAGCGAGCATCCGAGGAGCACCGTGTCCGCAGCTACCGCACCCGTCCTGGTCACCGGCGCCACCGGCAAACAGGGCGGCGCCACCGCCCGCGCCCTGCGCGCGGCGGGCGTCCCCGTCCGCGCCCTGGTGCGCGACCCGGGCAGTGAGCGGGCCAGAGCCGTCGAGGCACTCGGCGCCGAACTGGTCACCGGCGACCTCCACGACCGCGACTCCGTGATCCGGGCCGCCACGGGCGCCCGGGCCGTCTTCTCCGTACAGATGCCCGGCACGACCCCCGAAGGCTTCGACTTCGCGGGAGAGGCGGCCCAGGGCCTCAACCTCATCGAGGGCGCGCTGGCCGCCGGAGTCCCCCAGTTCGTGCACACCTCCGTCACCGGCGCCGGGCAGCACACCGGGATTCCCGGCTGGGCCGGGGGACGCTGGGCGATAGAGCCCTCCCTGACCGCCAAGACCACGATCCAGGACCGTCTCCGTGAAGCCGGCTTCCCCCGCTGGACGCTCCTCAAGCCCGGCACCTTCATGGAGAACTTCCTCCCGTCCGCGGCCTTCCTGTTCCCGCGCGGCATCCAGGGCGGCCTGGTGAGCGTCATGCGGCCCGGCACCCGGCTGTCCCTGGTCGCGGTGGACGACATCGGCGCCGCCGCGGCGGCGGCCTTCGCCGAGCCGGAGCGGTTCGACCGCGTCGAGCTGGAGTTGGCGAGCGACTACCTGTCGATGACGGAGATCGCCGAGATCCTCTCCCGCGTCCTGGGCGTCCGGCTGTCGGCGCCGGACATGACCGCCGAGCAGGCACTCGCCGCCGGCATGCCCGCCATGGGCGTCGCGCACGAGTGGCTGAACGTGGCCGGCCAGCCCGGCCGTCCCCGGTACGCCAGGGACCTCGGCATCCCGCTCACCGGCTTCGAGCAATGGGCGCGCACACACCTGCGGGCCGGGACCTGACACCGGCGGCGGGCCCGCTACCTCTCCGGCGCCTGCATCTCCCACACCAGCGCCTCCGCCGCCTCCGCCGCCGTCAGGGCCTGCCCCTCGCAGCCCGCGATGCGGGCCGCGTCGCCCGGCTCCGCGGGCGGGCCGTCGGGGGCGAGGCGGACGGTGCCGCGGGCGACGTGGACGTAGACCCAGGGGGCGTCGGGGAGGGCCGTGCGTTCGCCGGGGCGCAGGCGGCGGACGTGGAGGACCGACGCGGCGGGTTCGACGGCGAGCGGGGTGCCGTCGGCGATGCCGCGGACGACCTCGTACGACGGGGGGCCGGGCGGGGTCGCGGGCATCAGCCACATCTGAAGGAACACCAGCGGGGCGGGGCCCGCGTTGCGTTCGACGTGGCGGATGCCGGTGCCCGCGGACAGGTGCGCGACGTCGCCGGGGCGGAGGGTCTCCGTGCGGCCGGTCGAGTCCTCGTGGGTGAGTTCGCCGGCGAGGACCCAGGTGACGATCTCCATGTCGCGGTGGGCGTGTTCGGCGAACCCGGCGCCGGGCCGCAGCCGTTCCTCGTTGCAGGCGACCAGGGAGCCGAACCGGACGTTCCGCGGGTCGTAGAAGCCGCCGAAGGAGAACGCGTGCAGCGTCTCGATCCCCGCTTCCGGGTCCCCGCCGCGGTGGCGCCCCCGCCCCCGTCGTAGCTGAATCACCCCGCCACCGTACGCCGCGGAGAGGCGCTGAACGGCACCGTCGCCGCCGCGGTACACCGCCGCGGTACGCCGCGGTACGCCGCCGCTTTCGTCCGCCGCGCCCCGCATAGGGCAGGCTAGACCCCGTGCCTGAACCGACCGAGACACCCGAGCCGCGCGATCGCGACGCCGCCCGGCTGCAGCATCCGCACGCCGCCACCCTGCGCCGGCTGGAGAAGTCGTCCGGGGAGCTGGCCGCCGCCGCGATCGCCCGGATGGACGAGCAGCTGCCCTGGTACCGGGCCATGCCGCCGGAGCACCGGTCGTGGATCGGGCTGGTGGCGCAGGCGGGGATCGCGGCGTTCACGGAGTGGTTCCGGCACCCCGAGACACCGCAGGCGATCTCCACGGACGTGTTCGGCACGGCGCCGCGGGAGCTGACGCGGGCGATCACGCTGCGGCAGACGGTGGAGATGGTGCGTACCACGATCGAGGTCATGGAGTCCGCGATCGATGATGTCGCCGCCCCGGGCGACGAGTCGGTGCTGCGCGAGGCGCTGCTCGTCTACGCCCGCGAGATCGCCTTCGCCACCGCCCAGGTCTACGCGCAGGCCGCCGAGGCTCGCGGCGCCTGGGATGCCCGGCTGGAGTCGCTGGTGGTCAACGCGGTGCTCTCCGGCGAGGCCGACGAGGGGACGGTGTCCCGGGCGGCGGCGCTCGGCTGGAGTGCGCCGGAGCACGTGTGCGTGGTGCTGGGCACCGCGCCGGACGGGGACAGCGAGCTGACCGTGGAGGCGATCCGGCGGGCCGCACGGCATGCCAAGCTCCAGGTGCTGACGGGGGTGCTGGGCAGCCGGCTGGTGGTGATCGCCGGCGGCAGCGCGGATCCGCTGAAGGCGGCGAAGGCGCTGATCGGGCCGTTTGCGCAGGGTGCGGTGGTGGCCGGTCCCGTCGTCGGCGACCTGCTGGCCGCGCCCCGGTCGGCGCAGGCCGCGGCGGCCGGGCTCAAGGCGTGTTCCGCCTGGCAGGACGCGCCGCGGCCGGTGCTGGCGGACGACCTGCTGCCGGAGCGCGCGATCGCCGGCGATCCGGCGGCGCGCGAACAGCTGGTGGAGGAGATCTACAGTCCGCTCGCGGAGGCCGGGTCGGCGCTCCTGGAGACCCTGAGCGTGTATCTGGAGCAGGCGTCGAGCCTGGAGGGCGCCGCGCGGATGTTGTTCGTTCACCCCAACACCGTTCGCTACCGGCTGCGACGTGTGACCGATGTCACGGGCTGGTCACCGTCCGATGTCCGCTCAGCGTTTACTCTGCGTATCGCACTGATCCTCGGCCGGCTGACGGAGACGGAACCGCAGCCCTAGTCATTTGTTCGGACTCCACAAATCCCTCCGGTGTTCTTCGTCCCCGTCCCCACGGGCGGCGGACGCCCCCGACAAGAGAAGGTTGAAGGGTGCTCGTACTCGTAGCTCCCGGCCAGGGCGCCCAGACGCCCGGCTTCCTCACCCCCTGGCTCGGCCTCCCCGGCGTCCGCGGTGCTCTTGAGGCATGGTCGGACGCCATCGGGGTCGACCTGGTCCACTACGGCACGGAGGCGGACGCCGACGCGATCCGCGACACCGCGGTGGCGCAGCCGCTGCTGGTCGCGTCCGCGCTGGCCTCCGCGTACACGCTCTTCGACGATCCGGCGGAGATCCCGGCCCTGGTCGGCGCCGTCGCCGGGCACAGCGTCGGCGAGTTCGCCGCCGCCGCGCTCGCCGGGGTGATCAGCGACGAGGAGGCCGTACGGCTCGTCCGGGCCCGCGGCCTGGCCATGGCCGAGGCCGCCGCGGCCGCCGAGACCGGCATGGCGGCCCTGCTCGGCGGGGACTCGGAGGACGTGCTGCCGCACCTCGAACGGCTCGGGCTCACGCCCGCCAACGTCAACGGCGCCGGCCAGATCGTCGCCGCGGGCACCGCCGCGCAGCTCGCCGCGCTGGCCGAGGACAAGCCGGAGGGCGTGCGCCGCGTCGTCGGGCTGCAGGTGGCCGGCGCCTTCCACACCGAGCACATGGCGCCCGCCGTCGCCACGCTGGCCGCCGAGGTCGCGACGGTCGAGCCCGCGGACCCGCGGCTGCCGTTCGTCTCGAACAGGGACGGCAAGATCGTCACCACCGGCCGGGAGGTCATGGAGCGGCTGGTCGGCCAGGTCGCCAGCCCGGTGCGCTGGGACGCCTGCATGGAGACCTTCGCCGCGCACGGTGCGGCGGCCCTGGTCGAGGCCGCCCCCGGCGGCACGCTCACCGGGCTCGCCAAGCGCGCGCTGAAGGGCGTGCAGCCGGTGCCGCTGAAGACGCCCGAGGACATCGAGAAGGCACGTGCCGCCATCGCCGAGGCGACGGCCGCGGGCCCGGAGGAGAGCGAGAGCGCATGACCGCGAAGATCCGGCCCACCAGGGGCGCTCCGCACGCCCGCATCCTAGGCGTCGGCGGCTACCGCCCGACCCGTGTCGTGTCCAACGAGGAGATCCTGCAGCACATCGACTCCTCCGACGAGTGGATCCGCAGCCGCTCCGGCATCGCCTCCCGGCACTGGGCGGGCCCGGACGAGACCGTCGCGCAGATGTCCGTCGAGGCGGCCGGCAAGGCGCTCGCGGCGGCGGGCGTGACGGCGGAGCAGATCGACGCCGTGATCATCTCGACCGTCTCGCACTTCATGCAGACGCCGTCGGTCGCCACCGAGATCGCCCATCTGCTGGGCGCCGGCAAGCCGGCCGCGTTCGACATCTCCGCCGCCTGCGCAGGCTTCGGCTACGGGCTGACGCTGGCCAAGGGCCTGATCGTGGCGGGCAGCGCAGAGCACGTGCTGGTCGTCGGCGTCGAGCGGCTCTCGGACCTCACCGACAAGTCGGACCGGACCACCGCCTTCCTCTTCGGCGACGGCGCCGGCGCGGTCGTCGTCGGCCCGGCCGACGAGCCGGGCATCGGCCCCGCGGTATGGGGCTCGGAGGGCGACAAGCACCAGACCATCAAGCAGACCCTGCCGTGGGACCGCTTCCGCGTCGGCGACCTGGGGCAGCTGCCCCTGGACGAGAACGGCGACGTGAAGTTCCCGGCGCTCACCCAGGAGGGCCAGACGGTCTTCCGCTGGGCGGTCTACGAGATGGCCAAGGTCGCCCAGGAGGCCCTGGACGCCGCCGGCGTCACGCCGGACGACCTGGACGTCTTCATTCCGCACCAGGCCAACATGCGGATCATCGACTCGATGGTGAAGACCCTCAAGCTGCCGGAGCACGTCGCGGTCGCCCGCGACATCGAGACCACCGGCAACACCTCGGCCGCCTCCATCCCGCTGGCCATGGAGCGGATGCTGGCGACCGGGCAGGCGAAGAGCGGGGACACCGCCCTCGTCATCGGGTTCGGGGCCGGTCTGGTCTACGCCGCCACGGTCGTGACCCTCCCCTGACCCGCGGGCCGGGCCGCCGGGCCCGCCCGCAGCTCACTCCCACCGAGAAGAACCCTCAAGGAACGGAAAGAAGGAGTCCCCAAGATGGCCGCCACGCAGGAAGAGATCGTCGCCGGTCTCGCGGAGATCGTGAACGAGATCGCCGGCATCCCGGTCGAGGACGTCCAGCTGGACAAGTCCTTCACCGACGACCTGGACGTCGACTCGCTGTCCATGGTCGAGGTCGTCGTCGCCGCCGAGGAGCGCTTCGACGTCAAGATCCCGGACGACGACGTCAAGCAGCTGAGGACCGTGGGCGACGCCACGGACTACATCCTCAAGCACCAGAGCTGACCGCACGTCCCCGCTGTCGCCACCCCCTCCCCTGCGCCCGCGGGCGCGGGCGGCGGTCCGCGGTGGCGCCGTAGCAGACATCGACCTTTCGGAGTGAGCTTCGACGTGAACACGACCAATCGCACCGTGGTCGTCACCGGAATCGGCGCAACCACACCGCTGGGTGGCGACAGCGCATCCACCTGGGACGGGCTGGTGGCCGGCCGTTCCGGCATCGCGGACCTGGACCAGGAGTGGGCCGCCGACCTGCCCGTGCACTTCGCCGGCGAGGTCGCGGTGGAACCCACCGAGGTCATCCCCCGGCCGCAGGCCAGGAAGCTGGACCGGGCGGCGCAGTTCGCGCTCGTCGCCACCCGGGAGGCGTGGGCCGATGCCGGGTTCGCGGCCAGGGCCGGCGAGGACTCCGCGATCGACCCCGACCGGCTGGGCGCGGTCGTCGCCTCCGGCATCGGCGGCGTGACGACCCTGCTGGAGCAGTACGACAACCTCCGGGACAAGGGCGCCCGGCGCGTCTCGCCGCACACCGTGCCGATGCTCATGCCCAACAGCCCGGCGGCCAACGTCGGCCTGCAGATCAACGCCCGGGCCGGCGTGCACACGCCGGTCAGCGCCTGCGCCTCCGGCGGCGAGGCCATCGGGTACGCGGTGGAGATGATCCGCACCGGCCGCGCCGACGTCGTCGTGGCCGGCGGCACGGAGGCGGCGATCCACCCGCTGCCCATCGCGGCGTTCGCCAACATGATGGCGATGTCGAAGAACAACGACGACCCGCGGGGCGCCTCCCGCCCGTACGACAAGGCCCGCGACGGCTTCGTGCTCGGCGAGGGCGCGGGCGTGCTGGTGCTGGAGTCCGCGGAGCACGCCGAGCGGCGCGGGGCGAAGGTGTACTGCGAGGCGGTGGGCCAGGGGCTGTCGGCGGACAGCCACCACATCGCGCAGCCGGAGCCGAGCGGACGCGGCATCGCGGCGGCGCTGGAGAACCTGTTCGCGCAGAACGACCTGACGCCCGCCGAGGTCGTGCACGTCAACGCGCACGCGACGTCGACCCCGCAGGGCGACGTGGCGGAGATCAAGGCCATGCAGAAGGTGTTCGGCGACGAGCTGGGGCACGTGCTGGTCTCCGGTACGAAGTCGATGACCGGCCACCTGCTGGGCGGCGCCGGCGGGATCGAGTCGGTGGCGGCCGTGCTGACGGTCGAGCACCGCACCGCACCGCCGACGATCAACGTCGACGACCTGGACGACGAGGTCGCCCCGGAGCTGATCGCCGTGCGGGCGACGAAGCTGCCGGAGGGCCGGATCGTGGCGCTGAACAACTCGTTCGGCTTCGGCGGCCACAACGTGGTGCTGGCCTTCCGTTCGGTCTGACACCGCGCCGGCGGCCCGCCGGGGGCGCACCCGGCCCGCCGGGGGCGCCGCCGGTCAGACCACCTGGTGCAGCCAGCGCACCGGGGCGCCTTCGCCGGCGTAGCGGAAAGGTTCCAGCTCGTCGTCCCACGGCTTGCCCAGCAGCTTGGCGATCTCCGCCTCCAGCTGCGTCTCGCCGCGCTGCGCGCGGGCCAGCGCCGCGCGCAGCCGGTCCTCGGGGATGAGGATGTCGCCGTGCACGCCGGTGACGGCGTGGAAGATGCCGAGTTCGGGGGTGGAGCTGTAGCGCTCGCCCTCGGCGGCGGCGTACGGCTCGGCGGTGACCTCGAAGCGCAGCAGGTGCCAGCCGCGGAGCGCGGAGGCGAGCCGGGAGGCGGTGTCGGGCTCGCCCTGCCAGGAGAACTCCGCGCGCCACGTGCCCGGGGAGGCGGGCTGGGGGATCCAGTCGAGGCTGACACGGCCGCCGAGGACGCCGGCGACCGCCCACTCGATGTGCGGGCAGAGCGCCCGCGGGGCGGAGTGAACGAACAGAACTCCACGCGTCGTCACCGGGGGCCTCCATCCGCGGGCTCGAAGCTGCCTAAGAGAAGTTGCCTAGAGTAAACACCACGGGTCGCCTTTCCGGGTAAACAGGACACTCCGTAACCCGCTGCTATCGTGCCGCGATACGGCCCGTCGAGCTCCAGCCAAGCTACCGTGCCGCCGTGCCCGGCGAGTGCCGTACGGTCGGTCCTGGGCATGCTGACCTACGTTCGGAGGAGGACCTCGGGGGCGGGAGGGAGCGCAGGGATGCGCAAGGTGGCGGCGCTCGTCTGCTCGGGGGTGGTCGCCCTCTCACTGGCGCTCGCCGGCTGCACCGGCGGGGACCCGACGCAGGGGAAGGACAAGGGATCTGCCGCACCGTCAGAAGGTGCGGAGAAGGGCGGCAAACCGTCGGAGCGGGCGCGGGCCGCGCTCCGCCCGCCGCGGTCGGTCGCGGCGCTCGGCGACTCCATCACGCGCGGGTTCCACGTCTGCGAACCGCTCTCCGACTGTCCGGAGAAGTCGTGGTCGACGGGCACCTCGGACGACGTGGACAGCCTCGCCCGGCGGTTGCTGAAGAAGCCGTCGGGGCACACCTGGAATTTCGCCCGTTCGGGCGCGCAGGTGGCGGAGTTGCCCGTCCAGACGGGCGAGGCCGTCGCGCGCCGCCCGGACCTGGTGACCGTCCTCATCGGCGCCAACGACGCCTGCACGGACAGCACGGCGGACATGACGCCGGTGGCGGACTTCCGCACGGCGGTGGCGGACTCGCTGGACCGGCTGGAGCGGGACCTGCCGCGGACGCGGGTGTACGTCTCCAGCGTGCCGAGCCTGATGCGGCTGTGGGAGGTGGGCCGGGACGGCGCGCTGACCCGGCAGATCTGGTCGCTGGGCGGGATCTGCCAGTCGATGCTGGCGGACCCGACGGACCTGGGCACGTCGGCCGGCGACCGGCGGGCGGCGGTGGAGGACCGGGTGGTGGAGTTCAACGGGGTGCTGCGGGAGGAGTGCGGGCGGCATCCGCTGTGCGTGTACGACGACGGGGCGGCCTTCGAGTACGACTTCACCGGCGGCCATCTGAGCCGCTGGGACTCCTTCCACCCGGACGAGGAGGGCCAGAACGTGCTGGCGGAGATCGCGTACGAGAAGCTCCGGAAGGCGGGCGGGGTGCGCTAGCCGCGCGGCGGCGGGGCGCCTGCGGCGGCCTGCGGGACCGGCGGGCCGCATAAAGTCTCCCCATGGCCGAGACTCCGCTGACCCCGCCCGACCCCGCCGCCGCGCCCTCCGTCTCCGCGGAGCCGTTCGGCAAGCTCGCCGACGGCACGCCCGTCGAGCGGTGGACGCTGACCGCGGGCGGGACCCGGGTGCGGGTGCTGACGTACGGCGGGATCGTGCAGTCCGTCGAGGTGCCGGACCGGGCGGGGCGGTACGCGAACGTGACGCTGGGGCTGGCGACCCTGGACGAGTACGTGGCGCACGGGGACCCGTACTTCGGGGCGCTGATCGGCCGGTACGCCAACCGCATCGCCGGCGCCTCGTTCTTCCTCGGCGACCGCTCGTACCCGCTGCCGGCCAACGACGGCCCCAACTGCCTGCACGGCGGCGCCCGCGGCTTCGACAAGCGGGTGTGGGCCGCGGCCGAGGCGCCGGCCGCGCCCGGTGCGGCCGCGCTGCTGCTGTCCCGTACGAGCCCGGACGGCGAGGAGGGCTTCCCCGGCGCGCTGGCGGTGCGGGCGACGTACACCGTGACCGCCGGGGGCGCGCTGCGCTTCGACTACGAGGCGACCACCGACGCGCCGACGGTGGTGAGCCTGACGAACCACACGTACGTCAACCTCGACGGCGAGGGCTCCGGCAGCGTCGAGGGCCACCATCTGCGCATCGACGCCGGCCGGTTCACCGTCAACGCCCCCACCTCCGCGCCGACCGGAGAGATCGCGGACGTGGCGGGCACCCCGTTCGACTTCCGCACGGCCCGGCCGGTGGGCGCCGAGCTGCGCTCCGGGCATCCGCAGCTGCTGATCGGCCGCGGCTACGACCAGAACCTCGTGCTCGACAAGGGCGTCACCGCCGCCCCCGAGCCGGTCGCGGAGGTCCGCTCGCCGGCCTCGGGGCGGGTGCTGCGGGTGCTGACCACCGAGCCGGGGCTGCAGCTCTACACCGCGAACTTCGTCTTCCCGTCGTTCACCGGGCCGTCCGGGCGGGCATACCGTCCTGGGGACGGGCTCGCCCTGGAGACGCAGCACTTCGCCGACTCCCCCAACCAGCCGCACTTCCCGTCCACCGTGCTGCGGCCGGGTGAGCATTACCGTTCGGCCACGGTCTACGAGTTCGCCGTGCGCTGACCGTTGACACCCGCCGTCCACCTCCATAGCGTCTGGCCTGCATCTCGAACACGTGACGAAATTTCGAACACGGTGAAGGAGCCAGCAGCCGTGCGCATCACGAGAATCAGCACGCACGTCGTCGGCACGCCCTGGCGGAACCTGACCTACGTCCAGGTGCACACCGACGAGGGCCTGACCGGGGTCGGCGAGACCCGGATGCTGGGCCACACCGACGCCCTGACCGGGTATCTGCGCGAGGCGGAGGTGAACCACATCGCGGGCTCCGACCCGTTCGCGATCGAGGACCTGGTCCGCCGGATGAAGTACGGCGACTTCGGCCGGGCCGGCGAGATCGTGATGTCGGGGATCGCCTGCGTGGAGATGGCCTGCTGGGACATCAAGGGCAAGGCGCTGGGCGTGCCGGTGTGGCAGCTCCTCGGCGGCGCGGCGACCGACCGGGTCAAGGCCTACGCCAACGGCTGGTACACCACCGAGCGCACCCCGGAGGCGTACCACGAGGCCGCCCGCCGGGTGGTCGACCGCGGCTACCGGGCGCTGAAGATCGACCCGTTCGGCGCCGGCCGCTTCGAGCTGGACCACGCCGAGTCCCGCTACGCCGTCTCCCTCATCGAGGCCGTCCGGGACGCCGTCGGCGACGAGACGGAGCTGATGCTGGAGATGCACGGCCGCTTCTCGCCGGCCACCGCGGTGCGGCTGGCGCGCGAGATGGCGCCCTACCGGCCGGCCTGGCTGGAGGAGCCGGTGCCGCCGGAGAACCTCAAGGCGCTGGCGAAGGTGGCGCGGAAGGTGGACCTGCCGGTGGCGACCGGCGAGCGGATCCACGACCGGGTCGAGTTCCGCGAGCTGTTCGAGAGCCAGGCCGCGGACATCGTCCAGCCGGACGTGGGGCACATCGGCGGCATCCTGGAGACCCGCAAGCTGGCCGCCACCGCCGAGACCCACTACGTGCTGCTCGCCCCGCACAACGTCGGCGGCCCCGTGCTGACCTCCGCCTCCCTCCAGGTCGGCTTCTCCACGCCCAACTTCAAGATCCTGGAGCACTTCAACGACTTCGCCGACGCCGAGATCAAGAAGGTCGTCAAGGGCGCACCCGAGGTCGTCGACGGCTACTTCGCCCGCTCGCAGGCGCCGGGCCTGGGCGTGGAGCTGGACACCGACGCGGCGGCGGAGTTCCCGCAGCAACGGGCGCACTTCGACCTGTGGGCGGACGGCTGGGAGAAGCGGAACCCCGATGCCTGAGACACAGACACACCGCGCGGTCGTCCTGGAGCGGCCCGGCCGGGCGCGGGTCGAGAGCGTGGCGACCGGGCTGCTCCAGCCCGGCGAGGTGCGGGTGCGGGTGTACGCGGCCGGGGTGTGCGGCAGCGACCGCGAGGTGTACGACGGCACCCGGCCGGCCGGCTACCTCACGTACCCGGTCACGCCCGGGCACGAGTGGTCGGGGACCGTCGAGGCCGTCGGGCCCGGCGTCGACGAGGCGCTGGCCGGGCGGAGGACCGTCGCCGAGGGCTTCCGCTGCTGCCAGGTCTGCACGCGCTGCCGGGCCGGCGAGACGAACCTGTGCGAGGGGCCGTACGACGAGACGGGCTTCACCCGGCCCGGCGCGTTCGCCGAGACCGTGACCGTGCCGGCGCGGCTGCTGCACGTCCTGGACGACGGCGCCGACCTGCGCGCCGCCGCGCTGCTGGAGCCGGCGGCCGTCGCCGCCGCGGCGGTGCTGCGCGGCGGGCCGCTGCCCGGCGAGCGGGTGGCCGTCGTCGGCGGGGGCACGCTGGGACTGCTGGCGGTGCAGCTGCTCGCCGCGTACGCGCCCGCGGAGCTGCTGGTGGTCGAGCCGCGGACGGAACGGGCCGAGCAGGCGTGGGCGTTCGGCGCCCGGCCGGTGGCACCCGACGCCGCCGCCGGTCTGGCGGGGGCGTACGACCTGGTGGTGGAGACGGCGGGTGCGGCGCGGTCGGCGGCGGCCGCGGTGGCGCTGGCGCGCCGCGGCGGGCGGGCCGTGGTCACCGGCATCCCGCCCGGCGGCGCGGCGGGCATCGACCCGCTGGAGCTGTCGATGCGCCAGGTCGCCGTGCTCGGCGTCTTCGGCGCCCCGTCGGCGGCCTGGTCGTACGCGGTGCGCGCGCTCGCCACCGGTGCGCTGGACCCGGCGGCGCTGATCACCCATGAACTGCCCCTGGACGCGTACGAGGAGGCCGTCGGCCTGGTCGGCGGCGGGGACCCCGCGGTGGGCAAGGTGCTGCTGCGGCCGTAGCCGGAGCGGCCCGGCCGCCCCGCGCGAGGGCCGCTTCAGCATCGCATCGAAGTCGAATGGCGTCCGAAATATCGATCAAAGGAGTACCGTGCCTCATGCCCCTGGTGAACCGGCCCTCGGCCGCCTCGGCTTCGGCGCCCCGGAGCCGGACCCGGCCGACGCGTCGCCGCACGCCTTCCCGGACGGAGGGCGCTGGCGTACCGAGATCCCGTCCGTCGAAGGCCCGGAGGCGCTGGCCGCCGTCCTGAAGGAGAGCACCCGGCTCGGCGTGCCGGTCCACCGCGTCAGCCAGGGCAGCGGCGTGTGGATGCTCAGCGACAACGAGATCACCGACATGGTCGCGGCCTGCGCCGCACGCGACGTCGAGCTGTGCCTGTTCACCGGCCCGCGCGGCACCTGGGACACCGGCGCCGCCACCCGCAGCGACTCCGGCGGCGGCGGGCTGCGGGCCCGCGGCCACGACCAGCTCGCCGGCTGCGTGGAGGACGCGCTGCGGGCCGCGAGCCTGGGCGTGAGGTGCCTGCTCGTCGCCGACGAGGGCGTCCTGTGGCTGCTGCACGGGCTGCGCGAACTCGGCGAGCTGCCCGCGCACACCACGTTCAAGGTCTCCGCGCTCGTCGGCCCGGTGAACCCCGCCGCGTACGCGGTGTGGGAGCGGCTCGGCGCCGACTCGCTCAACATCCCCTCGGACCTGTCGCTGGCACAGCTCACCGAGATCCGCCGGGCCAGCGCCGCCCCGATGGACCTGTACGTGGAGGCGCCGGACGACCTCGGCGGCTACGTGCGGATGTACGACGCCGCCGAGCTGATCCGCCGCGGCGCGCCGCTGTATCTGAAGTTCGGCCTGTCCAAGGCCCCCGGGATCTACCCCTACGGCGCCCACATGCGCGAGACGGTGCTGGCCACCGCCCGCGAGCGGGTGCGCCGCGGGCGGCTGGTCCTGGACCTCCTCGACCGGCTCGGCGCGGCCGACGGCATGTCGCCGCCCGGCTCCCGCCTGCCCGGCGACCTGCACCGGTTCCCCGCCCCCGCGCCGGGCACCGGCCCCGTCCCGCGGCCCGCCTCCGCTTCTCCGTCCGCCCCCGCTTCCGTACCCGAAGGGATCTGACCACCATGCGCACTCCCCGAGCCGCACGCCTGCGCTCCGCCGCCGCCGTCTCCGCGCTCGCTCTCGCCCTCGCCGCCTGCGGCCAGGACAGCGAGGGCGGCAGCGAGGAGAAGAAGGACTCCTCCGACGGCGGCGGCACGATCGGCATCGCGATGCCCACCAAGTCGTCGGAGCGCTGGATAGCCGACGGCGAGAACATGGTCAAGGAGTTCGAGGCGGCCGGCTACGAGACCGACCTGCAGTACGGCGAGGACAAGGTCGAGAACCAGGTCTCGCAGATCGACAACATGATCACCAAGGGCGTGGACGCGCTCGTCGTGGCCGCGATCGACAACACCGCGCTCACGGATGTGCTGGCGGACGCCGCGGCGGCGGACATCCCCGTCATCGCGTACGACCGGCTGATCCTGGAGACGGAGAACGTCGACTACTACGCCTCGTTCGACAACGAGCGGGTCGGCCGGCTGCAGGGCCAGTACATCGTGGACGCGCTGAAGCTCGAAGACGACAAGGACGCGAAGTACAACATCGAGCTGTTCGCGGGCTCCCCCGACGACAACAACACCCGCTACTTCTTCAACGGCGCCATGTCCGCGCTCCAGCCGTACCTGGACTCCGGCCAGCTCACCGTGCGCTCCGGCCAGACGGACATGAACCAGGTCACCACGCTGCGCTGGGACGGCGGCACGGCGCAGAAGCGCATGGACGACCTGCTGAGCGGCAACTACGGCGGCGCGAACCGCGTCGACGCGGTGCTCTCGCCGTACGACGGGATCTCCATCGGCATCCTCTCCGCGCTGAAGTCCGCCGGCTACGGCAGCGGCGGCAAGGAGCTGCCGGTGGTCACCGGTCAGGACGCCGAGCTGGCCTCCATCAAGTCCATCATCGCCGGGCAGCAGACCCAGACCGTCTACAAGGACACCCGCAAGCTCGCCAAGCAGGCCGTGCAGATGACCGACGCCGTGCTCACCGGCGGCAAGCCCGAGGTCAACGACACCGAGACGTACGACAACGGCGTCAAGGTCGTCCCGGCGTTCCTGCTGGACCCGGTCAGCATCGACAAGAGCAACACCGACCTGCTCGTCGAGGAGGGCTACTACAAGGCCGGAGACCTGAAGTGACCGCTGCGGTCCTTGAGATGCGCTCCATCACGAAGACCTTCCCCGGGGTCACGGCGCTCGCCGACGTCAGCCTCACCGTCGCGCCCGGCGAGATCCACGCCGTCTGCGGCGAGAACGGCGCCGGGAAGTCGACCCTGATGAAGGTCCTCAGCGGAGTCCACCCGCACGGCAGCTACGAGGGGGAGATCCTCTTCGAGGGCGAGCCGTGCGCGTTCAAGGACATCGGGGCCAGCGAGGAGCGCGGCATCGTCATCATCCACCAGGAGCTGGCCCTGGTGCCGTACCTGTCCATCGCCGAGAACATCTTCCTCGGCAACGAGCAGGCCCGGCGCGGCGTCATCTCCTGGAACGAGACGCTGCGCAGCGCCGCCGCGCTGCTCAAGCGGGTCGGGCTGGGCGCGGAGAAGCCGCAGACCCGGATCGCCGACATCGGCGTGGGCAAGCAGCAGCTCGTGGAGATCGCCAAGGCGCTGTCGAAGAAGGTGAAGCTGCTCATCCTCGACGAGCCGACCGCGGCCCTGAACGACGAGGACAGCCGCAAACTGCTGGACCTCATCCGGGAGTTCCGGGACCAGGGCATCGCCTGCATCCTCATCTCGCACAAGCTGAACGAGATCCGGCAGGTCGCGGACTCGGTGACGATCCTGCGCGACGGCCGGACGATCGAGACGCTCGCCGTACGGGGTGCGGAGCCGGCGCTGTCCGAGGACCGCATCATCCGCGGCATGGTCGGCCGCGACCTCGACCACCGCTTTCCCGAGCGGTCCCACTACCGCGGCGAGGACGCGGGCACCGTCGCGCTGGCCGTCGAGGGCTGGACGGTGCGCCACCCCATCGACCACGAGCGGACGGTCGTCGACGACGTCTCGATCGAGGTCGGGCGGGGCGAGATCGTCGGCATCGCGGGCCTGATGGGCGCGGGCCGCACGGAGCTGGCGATGAGCGTCTTCGGGCGCTCCTACGGCCGGTACGAGTCCGGCACGGTGCGGGTCGACGGCCGCGAGGTCGACACCCGCACCGTGCCGGACGCGGTACGCCACGGCATCGCGTACGTCACCGAGGACCGCAAGACGTACGGCCTCAACCTCATCGACAACGTGATGCGCAACATCACGCTGCCCTCGCTGCCGAAGCTCCGCCGCCGCGGCGCCGTCGACGAGCACGAGGAGCGGCGGGTCGCCGAGGGCTTCCGCACGTCGATGAACATCAAGACCCCGACGGTCTTCGAGACCGTGGGCCGGCTGAGCGGCGGCAACCAGCAGAAGGTCGTGCTCGGCAAGTGGATCCACGCCGACCCCGAGGTGCTGATCCTCGACGAGCCCACGCGCGGCATCGACGTGGGGGCGAAGTACGAGATCTACACGGTCATCGACCAGCTCGCCGCCCGCGGCAAGGCGATCGTCTTCATCTCCTCGGAGCTGCCCGAGCTGCTGGGGATGTGCGACCGGATCTACACCATGACCGCGGGCCGGCTGACCGGCGAGGTGCCGCGGGCGGAGGCCACCCAGGAAGTTCTCATGCGCCACATGACCACGCACGTAAGGAACGAAGGATGAGCCCGGTGACCACGGAGAAGCGCGGCAGCGCCCCGGCCGCACCCGGCGGGGGCGGCGGACCGGGCGGCGCGCTCGCCGGCGCGCTGCTCGCCGCGATGCGCAACAACATGCGGCAGTACGGCATGCTCGTCGCGCTCGGGCTGATCGTCGTGGTGTTCCAGGTATGGAGCGACGGCACCCTGCTGCTGCCGCGCAACGTCTCCAACATCGTCCAGCAGAACAGTTACATCCTGATCCTGGCGATGGGCATGATGATCGTCATCATTGCGGGGCACATCGACCTGTCGGTGGGCTCGCTCTGCGCGTTCGCCAGCGCGATGTCGGCCGTGATGATGGTCAACCACGACTTCCCCTGGCCGCTCGCCCTGACGTGCTCGCTGCTCATCGGCGCCGTCGCGGGGGCCTGGCAGGGTTTCTGGATAGCATACGTCGGCATACCATCATTCATCGTGACATTGGCGGGCATGCTGGTCTTCCGGGGCCTCACCCAGATCGTCCTGGAGGGCCAGTCGCTGGCGCCGTTCCCCAAGGGCTTCCAGAACATCGCGCAGGGCTTCCTGCCGGAGACCGGGCCGGAAACGAACTACCACAACCTCACGCTGCTCCTCGGCATCGCCATCGGCCTGTTCCTGCTGTGGCAGGAGTGGCGCGACCGGCGGCGGCAGCTCAGTTACGAACTGGACGTGCTGCCGTACCCGCTGTGGCTGGCCAAGTGCGCGTTCATCGTCGCGGCGGTGGTCGTCGCCACGCTGATGCTGGCCAGCTACCGCGGCGTGCCGGTGGTGCTGCTCATCATGGCCGGGCTGCTGATCTCACTGAGCTACGTGATGCGCAACGTGGTCGTCGGCCGGCACGTGTACGCGCTCGGCGGCAACAAGGCCGCGGCCACGCTGTCGGGCGTGAAGGACAAGCGGGTCACGTTCCTGGTGTTCGTGAACATGGGCGTGCTCGCGGCACTCGCGGGCTGCGTCTACGCGGCGCGGCTGAACGCCGGCGTACCGAAGGCCGGCGAGATGTTCGAACTGGAGGCGATCGCGGCGGCGTTCATCGGCGGCGCGTCGATGAGCGGCGGCATCGGCACGGTGTTCGGCGCGATCATCGGCGGGCTGGTGCTGGGCGTGCTGAACAACGGCATGTCGCTCGTCGGCCTCGGCACCGACTACCAGCAGGTCATCAAGGGTCTGGTGCTGCTGGCGGCGGTGGGCTTCGACATCTGGAACAAGCGCCGGGCGGGAGTGTAGCCCGTACCCGGTGTGACCTCTCTCCGATATCCGACTTCCCTTGACGAGGAGCTGTATCCCCATGACGACCCGACCCTCGGCGCCGACCACGGCGCCCGGCAGCGCGGCGAGCTTAACGGCGGACGGCGGAACGACGGCGCGCGGCACGGCGGCGAGCAGACGCACGGTGCTCGCCGCCACGGCCGGCGGCCTGGCCGCCGCCGGACTCGCCGCCGCCCCGGCGGCGGCGGACTCCGCGGGCCGTACCCGCGGGCCGGTGCGCGAGCCGTTCGGCCGGCTGGCCGACGGCACCCGCGTGGACCGCTGGACGCTGGAGTGCGGCGGCACCCGGCTCAAGGTGCTGTCGTACGGCGGCATCGTGCAGTCCCTGGAACTGCCCGACCGGCACGGCCGGTACGCCAACGTGTCGCTCGGCTTCGCGGACCTCGACTCCTACGTCGCCGACAGCCCGTACTTCGGCGCCCTCATCGGCCGCTACGGCAACCGCATCGCCGAGGGCCGCTTCACCCTCGACGGCACCACGTACCAGCTGCCGATCAACGACGGCGACCACAGCCTGCACGGCGGCGACCGGGGCTTCGACAAGCGGGTGTGGGACGTCGAGCCGTTCACCTCCCCGGCAGGCGTCGGCCTGACCCTGCGCTACGTCAGCGGGGACGGCGAGATGGGCTACCCCGGCGCGCTGGCCACCCGGGTCGACTACACCCTGACCCGCCGCGGCGACTGGCGGATCGACTACGCCGCCACCGCCTCCGCGCCGACGGTCGTCAACCTCACCAGCCACGTCTACTTCAACCTCGCCGGCGAGGGCAGCGGCGACATCTACGACCACCGGCTGCGGCTCGCCGCCTCCCGCTACACCCCCGTCGACGCCGGCCTGATCCCGACCGGCGAGCTGGCCCCGGTCGCCCGTACCCCGTTCGACTTCCGCCGGGGCAAGTCCGTCGGCGCCGACCTGCGCGAGAACCACGAGCAGCTGCTGTACGGCAAGGGCATCGACCACAACCTGGTTCTGGACAAGGGCATCACCCGCGCCCCGAAGCGGGTGGCGACGGTCCGGGAGCCGTCCTCGGGCCGCACGATGACCATCGCCACCACCGAACCCGGGCTGCAGTTCTACAGCGGCAACTTCCTCGACGGGTCCTTCGCGGGCACCTCGGGCCGGGTCTACCGCCAGGGCGACGGCTTCTGCCTGGAGACCCAGCACTTCCCCGACTCCCCCAACCAGCCGTCGTTCCCCAGCACGGTCCTCCGCCCCGGCGACACCTACCGCTCCACGACGGTCCACTCCTTCGCCGCGGCCTGACGGCCCCCGCGAGCCGCCCCGCCCCGCAGGCGTCCGACGTCCTGCGGGACGGGGCATCTCCGTCCGCGCCGGGAGCCTTGACGGCGGTGGGGGGCGTCATTACCTTGCCGAGTATTCACTGACTTGGACAACGTTCCCTATACGGAACCGAGTTGGGAGCGCTCCCGGAGCGGGGAAGGAGTGGAGGAGGGATGACGCCGGCCTGGAACGCGCGAGCACGGACAGCGGACGCGGACGGCGGACCGCCGCGCCGGCCGAGCCGGAGGACGGTCCTGGCGCTGGGCACGCTGCCGGCCCTGACGGCCGCGGTGCCGGCCGCCGGCCCCGCGCAGGCCGCGGCCGCGGCGGTGGTGGTCGACCCGTCGGCGCGGCGGCAGACGATCCGGGGCTTCGGCGGCATGAACCACACGGCCTGGATCGGGGACCTGACGGCCGCCCAGCGGGACACGGCCTTCGGCGTCGGCGACGGGCGGCTGGGCTTCTCCGTGCTGCGCATCCCCGTCCCCGAGAACCAGGCGGACTGGAGCCGCGACGCGGCGACGGCGAGGCGCGCCGCCGAACTCGGGGCGACCGTCATCGCGTCGCCCTGGAATCCCCCCGCCCACATGGTCGAGACCTTCGTCCGGGGCAACCAGACCGACGCGCGGCGCCTGCGGTACGACATGTACGGCGCCTACGCCCGGCACCTGGAGGGCTTTCGCGCGCACCTGCGGAACAACGGGGTGGACCTGTACGGCATATCGGTGCAGAACGAGCCCGACTACGCGCACGACTGGACCTGGTGGACCCCCGCCGAGATGGTCCGGTTCCTGCGGGAGAACGCCGGCTCGATCGGCACCCGGGTCATCGCGCCCGAGTCCTTCCAGTACCGGAAGGAGATGTCGGACCCGATCCTCAACGACTCCGCGGCGCTCGCCAACGTGGACATCCTCGGGGCCCACCTCTACGGCACGCCGTTCGCGGACTTCCCCTACCCCCTCTTCCGGCAGAAGGGCGGGGGCAAGGAACTCTGGATGACCGAGGTCTACCACCCCAACAGCTCCGACTCCGCGGACCTGTGGCCCCAGGCGCTCGACGTGGGCGAGCACGTCCACCGCGCCCTGGTGGACGGCGAGTTCCAGGCGTACGTCTGGTGGTACATCCGGCGCAGCTACGGCCCCATGCGGGAGGACGGCCGGATCAGCAAGCGCGGCGCCGCCATGGCGCACTTCGCCCGGTTCGTACGCCCCGGGTACGTGCGGGTCGAGGCGACGGCGAACCCGGCGCCGGGCGTCCACGTCTCGGCGTACCTCGGCGGCGCCACGGTCGTCATCGTCGCGGTCAACAAGGGGACGGCGGCCGTGAGCCAGCAGTTCACCGTCCTGAACAGCCCTGCGTCCGGCGTCTCGTCCTGGCTGACGGACGCGAGCAGGACCGTGGCGTCCCAGGGAACGGCCGGCGCGTCGAACGGCACCTTCACCGCGACGCTTCCCGCGCAGAGCGTGACGACGTTCCGCACGACGGCCTGACCGGCACGCCCCGTCCGGGCGGACGCGCCCGGACGGGGTTCATGTACGTGAACAGAATTTCTTGGCGAACCGAGCGAGGGGCAGGTCGGGATCATGTCCGTGAGTCGACGGGGTTTCGTGGGTGCGGTCACCGCGGGGGTGACGCTGGGGGCCGGCGCGGGCGGTACCGCGAGGGCGCTGGCCGGGCAGGCCCCCGCCGGCAGCGCCGCGCGGCGGGACGACGACTACGACGGTTCGGCCATGTGGCTGCGCTACGTGCCGGTCGCCGATCCGCGCCTGCTCCGGCGGTACCGGTGCCAGGCCACCGCCGTCGTCGTGGAGAACGCCGGACGGAACAAGTCCTACCGCCACACGCGGGACCTGAGCATGGCCCCGGGATCGACCGAGCGGCTGATGGCGTCCACCCTGGAGGCGGCCAGGGAGGAGCTGGTCCGGGGGCTCGGCGGGCTGCTGGACCGCCCGGTGCGGGTTATCCACAGGCCTGGCCGCGCCCTGCCCGACGGCGCCGTGGTCGTGGGGACCCGGGAGAGTTCGCCGGCCGTGCGCCGGCTCGTCCCGGCCGGCGACCTGGAGCGGGTCGGCCGGGACGGCTACGTCCTCCGGTCGGTCGCGCAGGGGCGGCGGACGTTCACCGTCATCGCGGGCCGCACCGACGTGGGCGCGCTGTACGGCACGTTCGCGTTCCTGCGGCGCATCCAGACGCACCGCTCCCTTGCCGACCTCGACCTCGCCGAGAGCCCGAAGGTCGTCAACCGCCACCTGAACTACTGGGACACCGAGCGCCTGTACGCCGGCAACGACGAGTCGGGAACGGGCGGGCTGAACGGGGAGAACGGCGCGATCTTCAACTTCGCCGCCACCGGCGCCAGCGCCCCGCTGAACCTGCCCGTCGTCCTCGACCGCTACCTCGTGGCGGCGCGGGCGATGGCGTCCGTCGGCATCACCGGCATCACCATCAACAACGTCAACGCCGACAACTCCTACCTCACCGACGAGTACATCGCGCAGGAGGCCGCCCTCGCCGACGCGCTGCGGCCGTACGGGATCAGGCTCGCCCTCTCCATCAAGTACGCGGCACCCCTGGACAGCCGGTTCGCGCCGGACACGCTCACCGAGGAGCAGATGGCCCCCACCGACGCCGACTTCCAGGACTGGTGGACCCGCAGGGCCCGCCGGATACAGGAGTCCATACCGGACTTCGCCGGCTTCACCGTCAAGGCCAACTCCGAGGGCCAGCCGGGCCCCCAGGACTTCGGCTACGACCACGGCGACGGCGCCAACGGCATGGCGACCGCCGTGGCCCCCCTCGGCCTGAAGATCTACTGGCGGACCTTCGTCTACAACCCCGACGTGGACAGCGACCGGCTGAAGCGGGCCTACCTGGAGTTCGGCCACATCGACGACGAGCCCCAGCCCGACGGCACCACCGGCCGCTTCCGGGACAACGTGTTCCTCCAGACCAAGAACGGCCCCCTGGACTTCCAGGCGAGGGAGCCGGTGCACCCGATGTTCGGCCGGATGGAGAACACCAACCAGGCCATCGAGCTGCAGATCACCCAGGAGTACACCGGCCAGAACCGGATGCTCTGCTTCCTGGCCCCCATGTGGGAGGAGATCTTCAAGACCGACACGTACGCCACGGACGAGCAGGGTCAGCTGCTCGACAAGCGCCTGGTCGGCCACGTCGTGGACGGAACGGCGCAGGACCACTCGGACACCGCCGTCGTCGGCGTGGCCAACCTCGGCAACGCGGACAACCTGACCGGGCACCACTTCTCCCAGGCGAACCTGTACGCCTTCGGCCGCCAGGCCTGGGACTGGACGCTGGACTCCGGGGACATCGCCGCCGACTGGGTGCGGATGACGTGGGGGAACAGCCGGGAGGTGGTCGACGTGATCGTCTCCATGATGATGGGCTCCTGGGAGGCGCTGGTGAGCTACCAGACCCCGCTCGGGATCGGCCACCAGTTCACCGCCGACGTGCACTACGGCCCGGGCCCCTCGGAGTCGCACCTCCCGCGCGAGGACTGGAACCCCGTCTACTACAACCAGGCGGACAGCGTCGGCCTGGGCTACGACCGCTCCCCCACCGGAAGCGACCTCACCGCCCAGTACTTCCCCGTCCTGGCGGCCAGGTACGGGGACATCGGGACCGTCCCCGAGAACCTCATGATGTGGTTCCACCACGTGCCCTGGGACCACCCCATGAGCAGCGGCAGGATCTTCTGGGACGAGCTGGTCCACCACTACTACTCGGGCGTCCGGTACGTCGGCGGGATGCGGCGGGCCTGGGACTCCCTGGAGTCCCGGATCGACGCCCGCCGCTTCGCCGAGGTCAAGGCCAAGCTGGCGCTCCACGAGACGGACGCGGCCGACTGGCGGGACACCTGCGTGGGCTACTGGCAGCGGTTCAGCGGCCGGGACATCCGCGAGCCGGGCTGACCCGCCGGCGCGCGGACGTGCCGGCGCGCCGACGCGGGCCGGCGGGGGCTCACCCCGCGAACGGCGGCTGCGGCAGCCCGCGGCCCGCGTCCGGCAGGACCAGCACCGACCCCGCCAGCGGGTGCGCGTCGTCCAGCGACGAGGAGGTGACGTACAGGTCGGTCAGCTCCGGGCCGCCGAACGCGCACGAGGTGGGGCGGCGCACCGGCACGTCCACCGTGCGGTCCAGGGTGCCGTCGGGGGCGTAGCGGCGGACGGCGGCGCCGTCCCACAGCGCGACCCAGACGTACCCCTCGGCGTCGACGCACAGCCCGTCGGGCGTGCCCGGGGTGTCCTCGACGGCGGCGAAGAGGCGCCGGCCGGCGAGCCCGGTGCCGTCGGTGTCGAAGACGTCGATCCGGCCCGTGGGGGTGTCGGCGTAGTACATCAGCCGGCCGTCCGGGCTCCAGCCGGTGCCGTTGCTGATGGCGACGTCGTCCAGGACGACGGTCTGCGTACCGTCGCCGGTGACCCGGGCCAGGGTGCCGCCGCCGGGGGCGGCGTCGTAGCGCATGGTGCCCGCCCACAGCGCGCCGTCGGGGGCCACCATCGCCTCGTTGCCGCGGCGGCCGGGGACCGGCTCGTGCACGAGCCAGCGGAACGCGCCGTCCGCGTCGTAGAGCCCGACGCCGTCGCGCAGGTTGACTACCAATCCGGCGCCGCCGGCGCGCGGCTTGGCGGCGCCGACGTGCTGCTCGGTGGCCTGCACGGTGCGCCTGCCGGTGGCCGGTTCGTACCCGTGGATGCGGGCGCCCAGGATGTCCACCCAGATCAGCCGGCCGGCCGCGGGGTCCCACGTGGGCCCTTCGCCCAGCTCGGCGCGCGTGTGTACGGCCACGTCCAGCATCGTCACCTGGCTCCTCGGGGGGTCGTCAGCGGTCCCGGGCCCCGGTGGCCCAGGCGCTCGGACAGCCGGCCCGCGCCCTTCGCGGCCAGCTCCGCCAGCTCGTCCCGGCGCTCCGCGCTCCAGCGGATCATCGGCACCGAGATGCTGAGCGCGGCGACCACCCGGCCCGCGGAGTCGTGCACGGGCGCGGCCACGCAGCTGACGTCGGGGTTGGACTCGCGCTCCTCGACCGCGGTGCCGCGCTCCCGGACGGCGGCGAGGTGGTGGCGCAGCTCGCGTACGGAGGTGAGGCTGCGGTCCGTCATCGCCGCCAGCGGGCGGCTCTCCGGCAGCCGGGCGTCGAGGGCCTGCTCGGGCAGCGAGGCGAGCAGCATCTTGCCGACGGCGGTGCAGTGCGCGGGCAGCCGGCGCCCGGCGGCGGAGACCATCCGCACCGCGCGGGTGCTGTCGACCTTCGCGATGTAGATGACGTCGGTGTCCTCCAGGATCGCGATGTGCACCGTCTCGTCGCACGTCTCGGCGACCTCGCGGGCGACCTCGCGGCCCTCGGCGGCCAGGTCGAGCTGCTCGCCGTAGGTGCTGCCCAGCTGGTACGTGCGCACCCCCAGGCGGTAGCGCCCGGGCTGGCCGGGGACGGCGCTGAGGTAGGAGCGGGCGGCCAGGGTGGTGACCAGCTCGTGCACGGTCGTGCGGGGCAGGCCCAGCTTGCGGGTGATCTCGGGCGCGGAGAGCGTCGTGTCCCGGTCGAGGAACAGCTCCAGGATGTCGAGCGCACGCGTCACGGCCGGTACCAGTCGCCCCATTGCGCTCCCCACCCTCTCTGCCGCCCCTCGACCGTCTCCGTCATCCGAAATATCGATCAGCAATCGAAATGACGAACGCAGCGTAACGCCCGCGTCCACGACGGGCAATGGGGGGTGCGGGGATTCGGTGTCCGCGGGTTCAGAGGTCCACGTGCATGCAGTGCAGGCCGACCAGGCCCTCGACCGGGTGCCGGAACGCGCGGGGCTGGGTGCCGGTGATGCGGAAGCCGAGGGACTCGTAGAGCTTGACCGCGTGGATGTTGGTCTCGGCCACCGCGTTGAACTCCATCGACAGGAAGCCCCGCGCCCGGGCCCAGCGGAGCGAGTCCTCGCAGAGCGCCCGGCCCACGCCGCGCGCGTGCCGGTCCGGGTCGACCATGTAGCTGGCGCTGGCGACGTGGTCGCCGTTGCCCGGGCGGTTGGTGTTCATCTTCGCCGAGCCCACGATCAGGCCCTCGTCGTCGATCGCGACGGTCGTACGGTCCGGGGGCGGCAGCAGCCACAGCGCGCGCGCCTGCTCGGAGCTGAGGTCCGGCGGGTAGGCGTAGGTCTCGCCGGCGGCGACGATCCGGTGGAAGAAGGGCCAGACGGCGGGCCAGTCGTCGGCGGTGGCGTCCCTGATCAGCATGGGGTCAGGATGCCGGGGCGGCGCGGGCGGCGCCACCCGATTGTCCCGCGCCGGGCGGGCCGGCGGCCCACTCGAATATTCGTACAAAAGGTGCGAAAGTAGCCGCATGAGCGACCGGGGAGGCACGGCGACGCCGGCCCCGGAGGCAGGCGACTGGCCCGCGCACGCGGACCTCAGCATGGAGCTCAACCACATGGGGAGCTTCGACTGGGACCTCGACGCCGGGCAGATGTACCTGGACGACGGGGCGCTGCGGGTGTTCGACCTGCGGCCGGAGGAGTACGACGGCGACCCCCGCACCCTGGCGGGCCGCGTGACGGCCGAGGAGGGTGCGCGGCTGGAGGCCATGGTGAGCGGGGCCATCGCGGAGGGCCGCCCGGCATACGGCGCGTACATGCAGGTGCGGCTGCGCGACGGCACCAGCCGCTGGACGCACACCCAGGGCACCATCCTCCGCGACGACGACGGCACGGCCCACCGCATCATCGGCATGGTCCGCGACGCCACGCTGGAGCTGAACTACTCCGCGCAGCAGCTCGCGCTGGACCGGGAGCGGCGCCGGCAGACCAGCGTCGTGGAGCTGACCACGGCGCTGCTGGCCGACGCCCGGACCGTGCCCGACGTGATCGACGTGCTCGGCGGCGCGGAGGGGCTGGCCCGGCTCGGCGCGGTGAACATGGTCCTGGGTCTGGTGGAGGCCGGGCGGATCGCGATCGTCGCCCGCGGCGAGGGGGTGGACGCACCGCTGACGGAGTACTCCCGGGTCGACGACCCCGGGCTGCCGCTGAGCGAGGTGGTGCGCACCGGCCAGCCGCGGCTGGTGCTCTCCCGGGCCGAGTTCGCCGCCGCCTACCCGCGGCTCTACCCGTACGCGGAGGCCATGGGCATCGACTCCGCCGCGTACCTGCCGCTGATCGCCGAGGGGCGCGTCATCGGCGCGCTGGGCCTGTCCTACCGCGGCAAGACCGCCTTCTCGCCGGAGGAGCGCAACCTGCTCGTCGCGCTGAGCAGCGGCATCGGGCAGAGCCTGCAGCGCGCCAAGCTGCACGACCGCGAGCACGACCTGGCCGAGGACCTGCAGCAGGCCATGCTCCCGCGCAGCATCCCCGAGGTGCCCGGCGCCGAGATCGCCGTGCGCTACCGGGCGGCGCACGAGGGGCAGGACATCGGCGGCGACTGGTACGACGTGATCTCGCTGCCCGGCGGCCGCGTCGGCGTCGTCATCGGCGACGTGCAGGGCCACGACACGCAGGCCGCCGCGGTCATGGGGCAGCTGCGCATCGTGCTGCGGGCGTACGCGGGCGAGGGGCACGCGCCCGGCACGGTGATGGCCCGGGCCTCGGAGTTCCTGCACGAGCTGGACACCGAGCGCTTCGCGACCTGCACGTACGCCGAGATCGACCTGGCCAGCGGCGCCCTGCGGCTGGTCCGCGCCGGGCACATCGACCCGCTGGTGCGGCACGCCGACGGCCGCTGCCGCTGGCTGCCCGTGCCGGGCGGGCTGCCGCTCGGCCTCTCGGCGACGTTCGGCCCGCTGGACTACCCCGTGACGGCCCTGGCCCTCGACCCCGGCGACGCGCTGCTGATGTGCACCGACGGCCTGGTGGAGGTGCCCGGCACCGACCTGCACGACGGCCTGGCGCAGCTGGCGGAGCTGGTACGCACCGGGCCGCGCGACATCGGGGAGCTGTCCGACCGGCTGTGCGACGTGGTGGACGAGCGGGACATCGAGGACGACATGGCGCTGGTGATGCTCCGCCGCACCGCGGGCGGCACCGCAGAGCCCGGCGGCCGGCTGCGCCAGTTCATCCCGCCCGCCGACCCCGACGCGCTGTCCGCCGCCCGGCACATGATCCGCGGTGCGGTGCGCTCCTGGGGCGCGGAGGAGCGCGCGGACGAGATCGAGCTGGTCGCCGACGAGCTGATCACCAACGCGCTGCTGCACACGGACGGCCCGGCGGCGGTGACGATCCGGCCGCTCAGCGGCCCCGGGCGCCGGTTGCGCGTCGAGGTCGAGGACCGCTCCAGCGCGCTGCCGCACCGCCGCGAACCGGGCGAGGCGGGCGTCTCGGGCCGGGGCCTGCTGCTGGTCGACCGGCTGGCGGACGTGTGGGGCGTGGAGCCGCGCGGCAACGACAAGTGCGTGTGGGCCGAGTTCGGCTGAGTTCCGCCGGGGTTCCGCCGGGGTTCCGCCGGGGTTCCGCTGCCCCGCCGCCCGCGCCGCCGGGGACCGGGAGACCACAGCGACGCGCCACCGGACGGTGACTACTTGTCATCTGGTCGACAATTTTTCGCCATCTGCCCCACGGCGTGTCGCGGCGTGTCCCGGCGCCCGCGGCCGGAACCGCGCGGGCATGGCAAAGCCCCCGCCGCGCCCGTGACGCGACGGGGACTCGTACCAGGTCAGCGGCCGTCGAAGCTGATGAGCGGGACGTTGGGCTGCTCGGGCGTGGCGGTCAGCGCGGCCACCATGCCGAAGGCTGCGCCCACGGCGAGAGCGGCGGCGGCGACGCTGGTCACCACGGCGGCTACCAGTCGGTTCTGCATGGACGCTGAGTGTGGGAGCAGCATTGACACCCTGTCAAGCACAGCCGTACGTTACCGACCCGTAGAACTTGCACCGCGGTGACAAACCAGCGTCGTAAACCAGCCCCTGCCGGGAGTGCAGCATGAGCCGCCGTACCGCGTCACCCCTGTCCCTCGTTCTGTTGGGGTTGGGCGTCTTCCTGCTCGTGCTCGCCCCCATGCTCGCGTTCTACGTCGAGCCCCGGGCCAAGCTGAATCCCGTCGACATCGACTCGACGACCCGCTACGAGGGCACCGGGACCTTCTACGACGCCGACGCGCAGAAGGAGCGGGAGAACCAGGAGATCACCATCGTCCGGCGGGTGCTCGGCGACGTCGCGGCCGGCGACGACGACACCGCCGTCTGGGACGCCGCCACCGCCATCGACACCCCGCTGACCAGGGAGATCGACGATCCGCGCCGCTCATTCCAGTTCACCGTCGAGCGGTGGGTCATGGACCGGGAGACCAACCTCCCGGAGCACTGCTGCGACGAGAACACCGGCGTGGACGGCAACCGGTTCGGCGGCGACGCGTACCTGAAGTTCCCCTTCGACGTCGACAAGGAGCACACCTACCGCTGGTGGGACAGCACCGCCCAGGACGTCGTGGCGCTGCGGTACGACGGCACGAAGGAGATCCAGGGCTACACCGGACTCGCCTTCACCGGCAAGGTCGAGCCGGTCAAGACCGGCACCCGGCAGGTGCCCGGGGCCATGGTCGGGCTGCCCGACAAGGACCAGGTGTTCGCCGACGAGTGGTATGCCAACGAGAAGATCGAGCTGGTCGCCGACGAGCGCACCGGCCGGATCATCTACGCCTCCATCGCGCCGAAGAAGACGCTGCGCCAGCCCGGCGGCGGTACCGACGAGGTCACCCTGCTGCACAGCGACGGCATCGCGTTCACCGAGGAGACCCAGCAGGAGCAGGTGGACCTCGCCGACGAGGACAGCAGCAGGCTGCAGCTGGTCGGCGAGACCCTGCCGGTCGTCGCCCTCGTGGCCGGCTTCGTACTCGCGGGCGCCGGCGCCGTGCTGCTGGCCCGCGGCGGCCGGCCGGACGAGCCGGACCGCGACCGGGAGCCCGACGGGGTCCCGCCGCAGCCGGTCGCGGCCTGATGCCCCCCACCCCCCACCCCGTGGCGGGGGCGCCGGTTTCCCCCGGCCGGCGCCTCCGTCACCCCCTCGCCTTACGACCCCTCCCCGACCGCCATGCCGCACCCCACGAACGATCCCCGGACTCCCGCCCAAGCCCGCCCTGAACCACCTGCCCGCACCCTGAGACGAGTTGGAGCGACGATGCCCCAGCACGTACCCCCGTCCCTGGACGCGGACGCGCTCCGGCGTACGCCCCCGCAGCCGGCCGGCACCGCCGGCTCCCGCGCGCCCGCCGACCGGGACGCCGGGGCCCACGCCGCCCGGCGCATCGCCTTCCTCGCCCGGCGCGACCTCGGCAACCCCGCGGCCGGCGGCTCCGAACTGCTCGTGGACCGGCTCGCCGGCGGCCTCACCGCCCACGGCCACCAGGTGACCCTCGTCTGCGGGGGCCCCGCCGCGTACCGCGACTACCGGGTGGTCTCCGCGGGCAGCGACGCCGGACACTTCCTGCGCGCGCGCCGCGCGCTGTCCCGCCACGTGGGCGGCACCGACCTGCTGGTCGAGGTCTGCAACGGCATGCCCTACCTGGCGCCGCTGTGGCACAGCGGCCCGTCGCTCTGCCTGGTCAACCACGTGCACACCGAACTGTGGTCGATGCGCTACCCCGGGCCGCTGGCCCGGCTGGGCCGCCGCCTGGAGCACTGGGCGCTCGCCGGCGCGCACCGCGGCAACCTGCTGGTCGCGGTCTCCTCCTCCACGGCCGCCGCGCTGCGCGGCATAGGCGTCGACCCCAAGCGCATACGGGTGGTGCACAACGGCGTCGAGGACCCCGGCCCGCTGCCCCCCAAGTCGCCGGAACCGCTGTTCCTGGCGATGGGCCGGCTGGTGGAGTACAAGCGCATCGACCTCCTGCTGCGGCTGTGGGAGCGGGTGCGGCCGGTCACCGGCGGCCGGCTGGTCATCGTCGGCACGGGCCCCGAGCGCGGCCGGCTGGAGGCCATGGCCGGGCCGGGCGTGACGTTCGCCGGCCACGTCTCCGAGGGCGAGAAGCACCGCCTCCTCGCCTCCTCCTGGCTGCTGCTGCACCCCTCGCTGGTCGAGGGCTGGGGTCTGGTGGTGACCGAGGCGGCGGTGCGCGGCACCCCCGCGATCGGCTTCGACATCCCGGGCCTGCGCGACTCCATACGCGACGGCGACACCGGCGTGCTGGCCCGCGGCGAGAGCGCGTTCGCCGCCCACTGGTGCGCGCTGGCGCTCAGCGAGGAGCGCCGGGCCGCGCTCGGCGCCGCGGCCCGGCAGCGCGCCGCCCGGCTCAGCTGGGCGGCGACGGTACGCGACTTCCGCGCCGTCGCCGACGAGGCGGTGGCCCGCGCCGGACAGCACGGGAAGCGGGGGGGATGAGCGCCGTGCGGGACCCCTCCATGCGGCGGTCGGTCGCTCTCTTCCGCGCCTTCATGAAGGAGCAGCAGGACCCCGCCCACGCGTACAGCCTGCTGGCCCGGGACGCGGCGGACCAGGTCGAGCGGATCACCCCGCTCCGGGACCGGCTCGTCATCGACGTCGGCGGCGGCGGGGGCTGGTTCACGGAGGAGTTCCGCAGCCGCGGCGCGGAGGCGTACCTCTTCGACTGCGACGCGGGCGAGATGTCCGGAGCGGGCGGCGGGGCGGACGTGAAGACCGGAGCCGTGGTGGCCGACGGCTATCTGCTGCCGCTCGCCGACGGCGTCGCCGACGTCGCGTTCTCCTCCAACGTGCTGGAGCACGTGGCCGACCCCGAGACCTTCCTCAGCGAGCTGATCCGGGTCACCAGGCCCGGCGGCCTGCTGTACGTGGCGTTCACCAACTGGCTCTCCCCCTGGGGCGGCCACGAGCAGGCGCCCTGGCACTACCTGGGCGCGGACCGGGCGCGCCGCCGCTACACGCGGCGCACCGGACGCGACCCCAAGCACACCCTGGGCGAGAACCTCTTCCCCCTCCACATAGGCCCCACGCTCAAGGCGGTACGGGCCCGGGACGACGTCGAGGTCGTCGCGGCCCGCTCCCGTTACTGGCCCTTCCTCGCCGAGGCCGTCGTCCGTGTCCCCGGCGTACGCGAGTTCGCCACCTGGAACCTTCTTCTCATACTTCGGCGGTGCCCATGACGCCCCATTCGACGACCCTCCCCGCGCAGCCGGCCACGCCCGGCCGGCCCTACTCGCCACCGCCCCCGGCGGGGCCGGCGGAGGCGCGGCCGCCCGAGAACCGGCGCAGCTGGCGCTGGCCGCTCGGCTTCTGGGCGCTCGCGTTCATCGCCTGGCTCATCCCCTCCGCGGGGAAGATGACGTTCGAGACGAAGCTCGGCGTGGTGGCCGACCCGTGGAAGTTCGCCGGGGACCTGGGCGAGCTGTGGCACGACCAGAACGGCTTCGGCGGCATCCACGACCAGTACTTCGGCTACGCCTTCCCGATGCTGCCGTACTACCTGCTCACCGACCTGCTGCAGATCCCGACGTGGCTGGCCGAGCGGCTGTGGCTGTCGCTCGTGGTCACCGCCGCGTTCTGGGGCGCGCTGCGGCTGGCCGAGCGGCTGGGCTTCGGCACCTCCGGCACCCGGCTGCTGGGCGCCACCGCGTACGCGCTGTGGCCGGTGTTCACCGTCATCGTCGGCTCCACCTCCGCCGGCGCGCTGCCCGGCGCGGTGCTGCCGTGGGTGCTGCTGCCGCTGCTCGACGAGCGGCTGGCCCCGCGGGTCGCCGCCGCCCGCTCGGCGCTGGTCATCCCGTTCATGGGCGGCGTCAACGCGGCCTCCACGCTGGCCGCGCTGCTGCCCGCGCTGCTGTACGTGTGCACCCGCACCGGCCCGCGCCGCACGAGGCTGCTGGCGTGGTGGCTGCCCGGGGTGGTGCTGGCCTGCCTGTGGTGGATCGTGCCGCTGCTGCTGCTCGGCGTCTACGGCGAGAACTTCCTGCCGTTCATCGAGACCGCGCAGAACACCACGACCACCATGTCGGCGACCGAGGTGCTGCGCGGCACCGGCAACTGGGTGGCGTACCTGAACTTCGGCGAGGAGTGGCTGCCCGGCGGCTGGACCGTGGCCACCGGCTGGCTGCCGATCGTCTCCTCCGCGCTCGCGGCCGGCCTCGGCCTCGCCGGCCTCGCCCGCCGCGACCTGCCCGAGCGGCGCTGGCTGGTGCTCACCGTCATGGTCGTCGCGCTGGTCACGCTGGCCGGCTACGGCGGCGCGCTGGGCGCCCCGTTCGCCGACGGCGTGCAGGACGCGCTGGACAGCTGGCTGAGCCCGTTCCGCAACATCTACAAGTTCCAGCCGGGGCTGGCGCTGGCGCTCGCCCTCGGCCTCACGCACGCCGTCGCGGTCGCCGCCGAGCGCCGCGGCACCCGCGCCACCCCGCGGCGCAGCGCGTGGGTGCCCGCGATCGCGTCCCTCGTGGTGCTGCCGGGGCTGCTGCTGCCGTACGCCAACGGCGACGTGCTGCAGCCGGGCGCGTTCGACAAGCTGCCCCGGCACTGGGAGCAGACGGCGGACTGGCTTCAGGAGTACTCCCCCGACAGCCGCGCCCTGGTGGTGCCGGCGACCGCGCACGGCACGTACGAGTGGGGCAAGCCCATCGACCAGCCGCTGGACGTGCTCGCCGAGTCCCGCTGGGCGCAGCGCGACTACGTGCCGTTCGGCACGGCCGGTTCGCGGCGCGCGATGGACGCCGTCGACCAGGCGCTGATGACCGGCGGCGAGGTGCCGGGGCTGCAGCCGTTCCTGGCCCGCGCGGGCCTGCACTACGTCGTCGTGCGCAACGACCTCGACCCGGACCAGGTCGGCTACGTGCCGCCGACCACCGTCAAGCAGACGCTGGAGTCGTCCGGTTACGAGAAGGTCGCCGAGTTCGGCCCGGAGCTGACCGGCGGGCGCATCCCGGAGGGCACGCCGCTGCAGATCGAGGGGCTGTACTCGCGCCAGCGGGCGGTGGAGATCTACCAGCCGGCCGACGGCGAGGACCTGCGCCCGGGCCCGGCCGGCACGCTCAACGCCGCCGGCACCGCCGTCCTCAGCGGCGGCCCGGAGTCGCTGCTGCCGCTGTCCGCCGACCCCGGCTGGCAGGGCCGGCCGGCGGTGCTCGCCGGCGACGCCCACCCGGGTGTCGCCGAGCCGGCGGTGAAGGTGCAGGCGGACGGGCTGCGCCGGGCCGACACCCGGTTCGGCGTGGTCAACAACAACACCTCGTACACCTACACCGAGGACGGGAAGAACCCGCCGGAGAGCCTGCAGGACCCGGGCGAGGAGCCGCGGATGATCCTGCCGGAGAAGGGCGTCGAGCACCAGACGACCGCCGTCCTCGACGGGGCCGCCGAGGTGACCGCGTCGACCAGCGGCAACTGGATGTTCCACCTGCCGCAGTTCGACCCGGTGAACGCCTTCGACGGCGTGCCGCAGACCGGCTGGGCCGAGGGCAACCCGGACACCTCCGCGGGCGAGTGGCTGCAGATCGACTTCACCGAGCCCACGAACCTGGAGGGCACGGTCGACCTGACGCCGCTGCCCGGCGGCGGCATCCGCCCCGAGCCCGTCGAGGTCGAGGTGGAGACCGCGCGCGGCAGCGAGGTCAGCACGCTGCAGACCGGCGGCCGTACGCAGACCGTCAAGGCGCCCGCGGGGCAGGCGGAGTGGCTGCGGATCACCATCCGCGAGACCGAGGGCGACCGCACCGGCTTCGCCGGCGCCGGCTTCTCCGAGGTCGAGATCCCCGGCGTCTCGCCGGTGCGCCGCCAGCTGCAGCTGCCCGCGGACGCGCGGCAGGTCACGGCCGACGCCGAGCAGATCTCCCTGCACCGGGGCAGCGACCTCGGCGGCCTCAACCCCGCCGCGGCCGAGACCGGCCTGCAGCGGCGCTTCGAGTCCGGCCGGGGCGACTACACCGTCACCGGGCGCGCCATGCCCGTCCAGGGCGGGGAACTCGACGCGCTGCTGGACGAGCTGGGCGCCGCGGACGAGGACCGCATCAACGTCACCGCCGGCTCCACGCTGCCGCTGAGCCCGCAGCTGAGCCCGCGCAACCTGGTCGACACGGACCTGACGACGGCCTGGATCGCCGGCGCGGACCAGTCGCTCACGCTGACCTGGCCGGAGGAGGCGGAGATCAGCGAGTTCGTGCTCGCGCCGGCCGGCGGCCTGTCGGCACGGCCGACCGAGGTCGAGGTCAGCACCCCGACCGGGGCGCAGACCGTCGGCGTGGACGACAACGGCTGGGTGCGGATCCCGCCGGTCATGACCGACCGGCTCGACATCAAGGTCACCGAGACCGAGTCGCTGGCGGTGCACAACCCGTTCGCGGACCGCGACGTGCAGCTGCCCGTGGGCCTCACCGAGGTCTACGTCCCGGCGCTCGGCGAGGACGCCGAGGAGGACCTGCGCACCGAGCCCGTCGACAAGGACGAGCCCTTCACGCTGGAGTGCGGCCGCGGCCCGACCGTGTCGGTGGACGGGCAACTGCTCAACACCCGCGCCGAGGGCACGCTGGGCGACCTGGTCGACCGCCGGCCCGTCGACATCGAGCTGTGCCCGGGTGACGGCGAGGCCGCGGCCCCGCTGCCGCTGGACGACGGCCGGCACGCCGTCGCCGCCGGCGACGGCGGGCCGCTGGCGGTCACCGACCTGACGCTGACCCGCGGCGAGCCGGCCGCGGCGGCGGACAGCCGCACGGTGGAGGCCACCGACTGGGCGGGCGACGAGCGCGCCGTCACGGTCGGCGAGGGCGAGGACACGTACCTCACGATGTACGAGAACTACAACGACGGCTGGAAGGCCACCCTCGACGGCGAGGAGCTGGAGTCGGTGCGGCTCGACGGCTGGCAGCAGGGCTTCCTGGTGCCGTCGGACCTCGCCGGCGAGGTGAAGCTGGAGTACGAGCCTGCGGTCTGGTACGACGCCGGGATCTTCGCCGGCATCGCCGCGATCCTGGCGCTGCTCGGGCTCGGGTTCGTGCGCGCCGGGCGGCGCGAGACCGTCGTCCCGCAGCCCGCGCCGCCGGCGCCGGGCTGGGTGCTGGGCGCGCTGGTGCTCACCGCCGTGGTCGCCGTGGTGGCCGGGCCGTACGCGCTGATCGTGCCGGCGCTGGCGCTGCTGGCGCGGACCCGGGCCGGGCTGCTGGCGCCGCTGGCGCTGGTGGCGATGGCCGGCGCGGGTGTTGCGGCGCTGACCGGCGCGGGCGAGGCTGTCCGCATGGACGAGGGGGCCTTCAGCGGGGTGGCGCAGGCGCTCGCGGTGCTGGCGCTGGCCGCGGCGCTGGTCACCGCGGAGCGGCCGGAGCCGGCCGGCGAGGAGACCGGGCACGCCCCGGGCGTCGACCCGGAGGCGGAGACGGCCGCGTTCCCGGCGTACAGCGCCGGTGCAGGTGCGGCGGGCGCGGGTGCGGCGGGCGCCGCGGGCGGTCCGCCGCCGCCCGGGCCCGGCGGTCCGCCCGGACGTACGGCCGCCGCACCGGCGGAGTCCCCCGCCGCGGTGCCGGCGGAGCCGGACCGGCCGACGGCGCGGTTCCGGCGCCGGGGCGCCGCGGGCCGCGGCGCGGGTGCCGCGGGCGCGGGAGCCGGCGCGGAGTCCGCGGCGGAGAGCACCCCGCCGCTGGGCACCGCCCGGGACGAGCCGGGCGACGCCTTCGTCCCCAAGCCGCCGGTCCCGCTCAGCGGCACGGCGGAGACCGGGGCCACCGGTGACGCCGGGGACGCGGTCCAGGACACCCCGCCCGCGGACGCACCCGCCGCGGACACCCCGCCGGACGACGGCACGCCCGCCGACCGGCGGGGGGAGAACGGCAGTTGAGTGACGGTGGGCGCCCCGCGCGGCGGGGCGCCCACCGCGGAGGAGAGGCGTAGATGACGGTGACGCAGCCCGCCCGGCCCGCCCCGGCGGCGCCGGGACTGGTCCCGTTCCCCACGGTGGACGAGGTCTCGCTGCACTGCACGGATCCGGTGGAGCCGGAGACCGTGCACATCGAGATCCACCTCCCCGGGCGGTTCGAACCCGAGCGGCTGCGCACCGCGTTCGCCGAGGCGATGCGGCGGCACCCGCGGTTCCTGCAGCGCAAGGCCGACAGCCGCTGGTGGCACCGGCGTTACCGGTGGCGGCTGACCGCGGAGCCGGACGTCGACCCGGTGGCGTTCCCGGCCGCCGGCCCCGGCGCCCTCGCGGCGGCCCGTGAGCGGACCATGACCGACTGCCCGCCGCTGGACGCCGCGCCGCCGGTGCGCGTGGAGGTCGTCGAGACCGCGGACGGCGGCTCGGTGCTGCTGGCCACCGTCAACCACACCGCCATGGACGGCCCGTCGTGTCTGCGGGTGCTGGCCACGGTCGCGGAGGTCTACGGCGGCGGCGAGCCGCCGGCCCCGGCGGCGGCCGGCGGTACGGGGACGAAGGCCGGCCGGGATGCGCCGGCCGCCCGCCCGGCGGCCGCGCCCGCTCCCCCGACCCCGCCCCCGCCCCCGCCGGCTGCCGGCGGGCGCACCGGCCCGACCCGACCCGCCCGCATCGCCGGCGACACGTCGTCCGCCGCGGCGGCGGGGGCGCCCGGCACCGGGAACGGCCTGCACCTGCTCGACCTGCCCGCGCCGCGCCGCACCTCCTACGGCGCCACCGTCAACGACCAGCTCCTCGTCGCCACCTGCCTGACGGCGGCGCGCTGGAACCGCGAGCACGGGCAGCGCAGCGGCCCGGTGCGCATCACGATGCCGGTCGACAACCGCCCGCGGGAGTCCGCGGACATGCCGATCGGCAACGGCACCCGGCTGACCGAGGTCGGCTTCGGCCCGGAGGAGCAGGCCGACGCAGCGGCGCTGACCGGCGGCGCGGCGCCGGACCGGGCGGCGGTGGAGCGGCTGCTGCGCGCGACCATGGCCCGTACGCACGCGCTGAAGTCCGCGCCGAGCCGCCCGCTGGGCCTGTCCGGCGTGCTGCTCACCGCGCCGGTGCTGCCGGTGGGCGTACGCGGCGTGCTGGCCCGTACGCTGCGCCGGACCGCCGCGCCGCTGATGTCGACGACCCTGCTGTCCAACCTCGGCCGGATCGTCTACCCGCTCGACTTCGGGGCCGCCGGCCGCCCCACCGCCGTGTGGGTCTCGGCCCCCGCGCGCATGCCGCGCGGGCTGGCGATCACCGCGGCCTCCACCGCGGGCCGGCTGCACCTGGCCGTCCGCTACTCCCGCGCCCTCCTCGACCACGAGGCCGCCGTCCGCATCGGCGAGCTGCTGCAGCAGGGCCTCGCGGCCTGCGCGGACGAGCCGCGATGAGCCCCGCAACGCGCCCGCGCGGGCACCGTACGCGTCCCGGCCCGGCGGCCGGACCCGGGGCGTGTCGTCAGTCTCCCGTCTGCGGCCGGTCTCCCCGGCCGCGTTGGCGGACGCCCCCCCGCCTCGCGATCGCACGCACCGGACTCCCCCTACGCCCGGAGGGCGTGGGGGCGCCACCGGCCCTCCGGGCGAACACCGCGAGATCGACGACGGACCCTCGCACAGGGGCCCACCGGAGGCGGTGCGGCGCCCACCCGGCCCCGCGGGCGCGGCGCCCCCGCGGCGGCGCGACGTGCGGGGGCCCCGCATGAGCCGGCCCGGCGCGCGGGACGCCGCCGAAGCGCCATCCTCGCTGCGGGAGTTCTACGAGAACCCGGCCGTGCCCGTCGCCTCCGGCGACGCCCGCAGCCGGCGGCAGGCGCGGATGCTGGCGGACGCGCTGGGCCCGCAGCGCACCGGCGCGGCGCCCGCGGTCGTGCTGGACGTCGGCTGCGGCGACGGCTCCGCCGCGGCCGTGGCCGCCGGGGTGCTCGACGGGCGCCGGCCCGGCGGGCAGCGCATCGTCGCCGTCGACTGGTCGCACGACGCGCTGCGCCGCGCCCGGGCCCGCACCCGCGAAGCGGCCCCCGGCACCCCGGTCTTCGTCGTACGCGGCGGCCTGCCGGACGGCGCCGCGCAGCCCGGCGGGCTGCCGCTGGCCGACGGCAGCGCGGACGCCGTGCTCTTCAGCGAGGTCGTGGAGCACCTGGTCGACCCGGACGCCGCGCTCGACGAGCTGCGCCGCGTGCTGCGGCCCGGCGGCCACCTGCTGCTCTCCACGCCCAACCTCGCGGCCTGGTACAACCGTGCGCTGCTGCTGGCCGGCGTGCAGCCGGTGTTCTCCGAGGTGAGCCTGCGCGGCATCCACGGGCGGCCGGGCAGCCAGGTCGTCGGGCACCTGCGGCTGTATACGGCCCGGGCGCTCCGGGGCTTCCTGGCGGCCTCCGGCTTTACCGTGGAGAAGGTGGCCGGCGCGCCGTACCACGACGTGCCCCGGCCGCTGCGGCCGTTCGACCGCGTCGCCTGCCGGGCGCCGTCGCTGGCCTCGATCCTGCTCGTCCACGCCAGGCGGGAGTAGCCGATGTGGTGGGGGGTTGCCGCCGCGCTGCTGGCGAACGTCTTCATCAGCTGCGGGTTCGTGCTGGAGAAGCGGGCGCTGTCGGCGCTGCCCGAGCTGAACGTGAAGCGGCCGGCCCGGATGGTGCGGGTGCTGGCGTCGAGCCCGCTGTGGCTGGCGGGCTGCCTCAGCCTGGGGCTCGGCTTCGCCGCCCAGCTGCTCTGCTACCGCACGCTGCCGCTGGCCGCCGCGCAGGGGATCCTGGTCTCCGGTCTGGTGCTGCTGATCCTGCTGTCGTCGCGGTTCCTCGGCGAGCGGCTGAGCGCGCGCGAGCTGGCCGGGGTGGGCGCGATCCTGCTCTCGCTGGCGATGATCGTGCTGTCGCTGGACAGCGCGGCCGACACGGTCAGCAAGTCGGCGCCGGCCGGGCGGTTCCTGCTGGTCGCGCTGCCGTCGCTGGCCGCGGGGCTGTGGCTGTACCTGGCGGCGGAGCTGCGCTCGCGGCGGCGGCACCGGATCCCGACCACGGGCATCGCGTACGGGGTCGGGGTGGGCTTCCTGTACGGGGTCAGCTCGCTGACCATCAAGGGCGTCTCGGGTCTGGTGTCGGGCTCGGACCCGCTCGGCACCGCGGGGGACCTGCTGGCCTCGCCGTACCCGTACACGCTGCTGTTCACCGGGGCGGCGGGGCTGGTGATGTCGCAGGCGGCGCTGCAGCGCTGCCGGGCCTCGCTGATCGTGCCGGTGTGCACGACGGCGAACTGCCTGCACGCCGTCGCCGCGGGCACGTTCGTGTTCGGCGAGCCGCTGCCGCACGACACGCCGCGGCTGCTGCTGCGGCTGGGCGGGATCGCGCTGGCGGTCTCCGTGCTGCTGGCGCTGCCGCGGCACGACGAACCGGCCCCGGCCCCGGAGCCGGAACCGGAGCCCGGGGAGACCCCCCTACGGGACGAGGCGCCGGAGCCCGACTCCGTACGCGCATCCGGGCCCGCGCCCGGATCCGCACCCGGATCCGCCGCCGGGCCCGGACCGCCGCGGCCGCCCGCCGCCCTGCCGCCCGCCCCCGTACCGACCCCCGACCGTGGAGGACCCGTCCCGTGAAGCCCGACGACCCGCTGCTGAAGATCCTCGTCTGCCCGCTCGACAAGGGCCCGCTGACCCTGCTCGACTCCGGCGACGCGCTGTACAACCCGCGGCTGCGGCGCCGCTATCCGGTGCGCGACGGGGTCCCGCAGCTGCTGCCGTCCTCCGGCGAGCCGGTGTCGGACGAGGAGCACGAGCGGATCACCGGCGGTCTGCAGCCCCAGCCTTAGGGTCCGCCCCCTTCTCCGTCTTCTTCGCCGTCTTCTTCTCCGGCCCCTTGCCGACGCGTACGCCCTTGGCGCGCAGCCAGGGCTCCGGGTCGACCCCCGAGCCGAACTGCGGCGTCACCCGCACCTCGAAGTGCAGGTGCGGGCCCGTGGAGTTGCCGGTGGTGCCGGCGAGCCCGAGGTGCCCGCCGGGGAAGACCCGTTCGCCGGGCCGCACGCGGACCTCGGAGAGGTGGGCGTAGAAGGTGTAGTAGCCGTCGTCGTGCAGGACGGTGACGGAGTTGCCGAAGGCGTCGTCGCAGCCGATCCCGTACACCACCCCGTAGCCCACGCTGCCCACCGGCCTGCCCTCGTCGACGGCGAAGTCCAGGCCGGTGTGGCGGGACGACCACATCCCGCCGGACTGGCCGAAGCGCGAGGTGAGGGTGTGCCCGGCGACCGGCGCCGTCCACCGGCGCCCCGCGAGCGCCTTGCCGTCCGCGCTGAGCGTCACGCCCTCGGCGCGCTCGCCGCGCGGGCAGTGGGCGCTGCGGGAGCGGGCGGCCTGTGCGGTCTGCAGCTTCTCCAGCCGGCCCTGGGCCCGCTCCAGCTTGCGCTCGATGACCCGCTTCACCCGCGCCTGCGTGCGCAGTTCGGTGCGCAGGTCGGCGAGCGCGACGGCGTGCCGGTCGCGTTCGGCCGCGAGCCGCCGCTCGGCCTGTTCGACGCGGTGGTAGAGGCCGGCCGCGGCCTGCTGGCCCTTGTCGAGCAGGAAGACCTTGTCGAGCAGCTCCTCGGGGGACCGGGAGAGCAGCAGCTGGGCGGTGGGGGCGAGGCCGCCGGACTGGTACTGGCGGGCCGCGAGCTGGCCGATCCGGCCGCGCAGCACGACGAGCCTGCGGTGCTGGGCGCGGACGGCCCGGTGCAGCTTCGCGACCTTCGCGCGCTGCGCCGCGGACGCCCGGCGGGCGGCCTCGTAGCGCTCGGTGGCCGCGGCGGCGTCCCGGAACAGCCGGTCGACGGTGCCGCGGACCGCGCGCACCCCGGCCTTGCCGTCCATGCCCGGGTCGGGGCGGCCGGCGGCGAACGGGGCGCCGCCGGCCGGGACGGCGAGGGCGACGCACAGGACCGTGGCCGTTCCCGTTTGTGTGATAATTCGTCGCATAGGACGAAGTTATCCGCGGTTGCGCGTGCCGAACCGCAGGAAACGCCGGGTACCGGTGTATATCGCCCGTCCGGCGCAGCCGCCCCCTCCCGCACCCCGCCCCCGCCCGGCCGCGGTGCGCCGCACCCCACCGGCCGGCGGCGCCGGCGGGCGGGGTGCGGGTCAGGGTACGGCCGCGGCGGGCGGCCCGCGGGCCTACTTCACGGAGCCGGCCGTCAGCCCGGAGACGACGTGCCGCTCGATGAAGGCGAAGAGCACGACGACCGGGAGGATGGCGACCACCGAGGCCGCGAAGAGGTAATTCCATTCGACGGTGTAGTTGCCGATGAAGTTGTTGATGCCGACGGTCAGCGGCTGCTTCTCCGGCTCGGTCATCAGCGTCAGGCCCATCACGAACTCGTTCCACGTCGCGATGAACGTGAAGATGAGCGCGGTGACCACGCCGGGCATGGCCAGCGGCAGCGTCACCCGGAACAGCGCGCCGAACCGCCCGGTGCCGTCCACCATGGCCGCCTCCTCCAGCTCCGCCGGGATGGAGGAGATGTAGGCGGTGAGGATCCAGACCGCGAAGGCGAGGTTGAACGCGCCGTTGGCCAGGATCAGCGTCCAGGTGGAGTTCAGCATCTCCAACTGGTGGAACTGGCGGTAGAGGCCGATGAGCAGCGCGGTGGGCTGGAACATCTGGGTGACCAGCACCAGCAGCAGGAACGCCTTGCGCCCGCGGTAGCGCACCCGCGCGGTGTAGTAGGCGGCCGGGAGCGACACCAGCAGCACGAGCAGCGTGGCGCCGCCCGCGATCAGCAGGGTGACCTGCAGGTTGTCGCCGAGGGTGGACTCCTCCCAGACGTCGACGAGGTTCTTCCACTCGAAGGACGTGGGCAGGTACGTGCGGTCGCGCAGCTCGTCGGCGGGCCGCAGCGCGGTGATGATCATCTCCAGGTACGGCGCGATGAAGATGACCGCCAGCATCCAGGCGCTCGCGGCGATGACGAGGGTGCGCGGCCCGTACTTCCTGCGCCGCTTGGCGGCGCCCTTGCCGCCGGCGTTCCCGGCCTTGTTGCCGGCAGGCCCGCCGGGTGTCCCTGAGGGCGCGGAGACCTTCATGCGTCCTCCTTGTTCCAGCGGCTGACCTTGAGGAAGATCAGGACGAGTACGACGACCATCGCGAAGTTGACCACGGACATCGCGGCGGACTCGCCGATGTCGGTGCTCTTGAGCTGGTACATGAACACCGTGGTCGTGGCGGTGTCGCTACCGGGCCCGCCCTGCGTCATGCCCCAGATGATGGGGAACGAGTTGAAGACGTTGATGAGGTTGATGACGAAGCCGACGAGGAACGCCGGCCGCAGCAGCGGCACGGTCACCCGCCAGTAGGTCTGGCGGGCGCCGGCGCCGTCGATGCGCGCGGCCTCGTACACCTCGTGCGGGATGGTCTGCAGCCCGGCCAGCAGCGTGTACGTGGTGAACGGCAGCGAGACGAAGACCGCGACGAACATCATCCACGGCCAGGCGGTCGCGGGGTCGCCGAGCCAGTCCTTCGGCCCGTCGATCAGACCGAGGTCGGTCATCAGGGTGTTGAGCACGCCGGCGGTCTGGTCGAGCATCCAGCGGAAGCCGATGGCGGTCATCAGCACGGAGGCGGCCCACGGCGCGATGAGCGCCCAGCGGGTGACGGTCCGGCCCGGGAAGGGCTTGTTGAACAGCTGGGCGAGGCCGAGGGAGACAAGCATGGTGACGCCGACGACGGCGACGGTCCATACCACTGTCATCGTCAGCACGCTGCCGAAGCCGGACTCGTCGAAGAGCTGGCGGTACTTCTCGGTGCCGGCCGAGCCGCGGACGAAGCCGCTGATGCTGACGTTGAGGAACGAGGTGCGGATCAGCTCGTAGATGGGCCACAGGACCACCACGACGATCAGCAGGACGGCGGGGCCGATCCAGGGCAGCGGGCCGAGCCGGGCGATGCCGCCGCGACGGCGGCGCTGCGGCCCGGTCTTCCGCCCGCCGGGCCCGGGGCCGGTACCGGCCGCGGGCTCCTTGACCGTGACGGGCACGGGGGGACTCCTTGCGTACGGCGGCTGAGGGGACCGCACTCGGGCTACGGGGGGCGCGGCGGCGCGCGGGGTGCGCGCGCCGTGCCGCGGGCACGGGGCGCCGAGGTGCCGGCGCGGTGCGGGACGGGGCGGGCCGCCGCGCGCCGCGGCGGCCCGCCCGGTACGGTCACCGGGGCCGGTCGGAACCCGTGCCGGGGGTCACTCGCCCATGTCGGCGGCGGTGTCCTCGGCCTTCTGCTGCAGTTCGCCCAGGACGTCGCCCGGGTCGTCGGACACGGCCTTGCCGCCCGACTTCTTGATCTCCGCGGAGACCACGTCCCAGCTGGTGTTGCCCAGCGGGTAGAACTCGGCGGACGGCAGCACCTCGAAGAACGGCTCCAGGTCCTTGTGCTTGCCGTTCGACTGCATCTCCTCAAGGGTGTCGGTGGTCACCGGCATGAGGTTGTACATCTCGTCGAACTTCAGCGTGTTCTCCTTGGCGTACGCGAAGTCCAGGAACTTCTTGATCTCCTCCTGCTTGCCGCCGTCCTTGAACGCCATCATCCAGTCGGCGACGCCGAGGGTGGAGTCCAGCGGGCCGTCCTTGCCGGGGATCGGGGCGACCTCGTAGTCGACGCCGCCGTCCTTGGCCATCTGGATGAGGGTCGGGTGGCCGTTGAGCATGCCCACCTTGCCGGCGGCGAAGTCGGCGAAGGCCGTCTTGCGGTCGGTGGTGGCGGGGTTGTCGTAGGTCAGGCCGGGGTCGACCAGGTTCTCCCGCAGCCACTCGAACGTCTCGACGTTCTGCTCGCTGTCGATGGTGTAGTTGCCCTCGGCGTCGGTGTAGCCGCCGCCGTTGCCCAACTCCCAGATCATCGACTCGCCCTGGGCCTCCTCCGGGCCGAGCGGCAGCGCGTAGGGGATCTCGGCGGCCTTCTCGTCCTTGATCTTCTGGGCCGCGGCGGCGACGTCGTCCCAGGTCTGCGGGACGTCCACGCCGGCCTTGTCGAGGACTTCCTTGTTGTAGAACATCAGCCGCGCCGAGGAGACGAACGGGATGCCGTACTGGGTGCCGTCGACCTCGCCCGCCTTGGCGAACGACTCGATGAGGTTCGACTTCGTCTTCGGCGAGAGCACCTCGTCGGCCTCGTACAGCAGGTCGTCGGCGACCTTGTCCGCGTAGCCGCCGGTCTGCAGGATGTCCGGGACGTTCCCGCCCTGGATCATCGTCTTGACCTTGGTGTCGATGTCGTTCCAGTTGATCACCTGGACATCGACCTTGATGTCCTCGTTCTTCGCCTCGAAGCGCTTGACGACGTCGTCCCAGTAGACCTTGGACGCGTTCGACGCCTTGTCGCCGTAGTCAGCCGCAACCAGCTTGATGGTGGTCGTGCCGTCTTCCGAACCGCCCCCGTCGTCACCGCATGCCGCAAGCCCCAGTACCAGCGCAGAGGCCGCTGCGCCGGCACTGATCAACCGTACTGTCCTCACTGTTGAACCCCTTTGTCCTCGGCGCTGGTTTACGACCAGATGAAGATCATCCAGCGTGCGCTGGGCGTCAGCCTACCGACGGGCGCCTCTCCCGAACAGGTCTAGGCCACTGCCGTGACCTGGCTGCAATCAGGCGCTTCCGAACGCTTCCGTTCCGCTTCTGACGGTCACGCACGGTAGTCACCCGGACGGGCCTTCCGGCCGTGTCCTGGGGCCGGCCGGCCCTTAGCGTGGCTCGTGCGGCGCAGGCAGGGTGGCCACCGTCAACCCATCCCCACCGCTGCAGAACGCGAGAGAGCCGAGGTACCCGTGGCCGGAATCGACGGTGCCGCCACCGACCTGCTGCTGCGTACGGGCCGATGGTTCACCCGCGGCACGGTCTCACCCGACCTACGTACGGTGACGAGGACGGGTGGCAGGTCAGGCGACGTCTTCTACCGCGACCGGTGGAGCCACGACAAGGTGGTCCACTCCACTCACGGGGTGAACTGCACCGGCTCGTGCCGCTGGAAGGTCTACGTCAAGGACGGGATCATCACCTGGGAGACCCAGGAGACCGACTACCCGTCGGTCGGCCCCGACCGCCCCGAGTACGAGCCGCGCGGCTGCCCCCGCGGCGCCGCCTTCTCCTGGTACACCTACTCCCCCACCCGTCTCCGCTACCCCTACGTCCGCGGCGTGCTGCTGGAGCACTACCGCGAGGCGAAGCGGCGCCTGGGCGACCCGGTGCTGGCGTGGGCCGAGATCACCGGCGACCCGGTGCGCCGCCGCCGCTACCAGCGCGCCCGCGGCAAGGGCGGGTTCGTCCGGACCTCCTGGGACGAGGCTGTGGAACTGGTCGCCGCCGCGCACGTGCACACCGTCAAGCGGTACGGCCCGGACCGGATCGCCGGCTTCTCCCCGATCCCGGCGATGTCGATGGTCTCGCACGCCGCCGGGGCCCGCTTCCACTCCCTCATCGGCGCCCCGATGCTCTCCTTCTACGACTGGTACGCCGACCTGCCGGTGGCCTCCCCTCAGGTCTTCGGCGACCAGACCGACGTGCCGGAGTCCGGCGACTGGTGGGACGCCGCGTACCTGATCATGTGGGGCTCCAACGTCCCCGTGACCCGCACCCCGGACGCGCACTGGATGGCCGAGGCCCGCTACCGCGGCCAGAAGGTCGTGGTCGTCGCCCCCGACTACGCCGACAACGCCAAGTTCGCCGACGAGTGGCTCCATCCGCACCCCGGCACCGACGGCGCGCTGGCCATGGCGATGGGGCACGTGATCCTCAAGGAGTGCTTCGTCGAGAAGCAGGTGCCCTTCTTCACCGACTACGTGCGCCGCTACACCGACCTGCCGTTCCTCGTCACCCTCCACGAGCACGACGGGGCGTACGTGCCGGGGAAGTTCCTGCGCGCCGCCGACCTGGCGGGCCGTCCGGAAGCGGCGGCCGAGGGCGCGGAGTGGCAGACGGTGATGATGGACGAGACCACCGGCGACACCGTCGTGCCGGGGGGCTCGCTCGGCTTCCGCTGGACCGAGTCGGGCAAGGGCAGGTGGAACCTGGATCTCGGCACAACGGTTCCCCGGCTCAGCATGTCCGACGCACGGGGTGCCGAGCCCGCCGAGGTGCTGCTGCCCCGCTTCGACACCGACGGCGGCGCACACGGCCAGGGCCGCGGCGAGTCCGTTGCCCGCGGCGTGCCGGCGGTGCGGCTCCCGGGCGGCCGTCTGGTCACCACGGTCTTCGACCTGCTGCTCGCCCAGTACGGGGTCGGGCGCCCGGGGCTGCCGGGCAGTTGGCCCGAAGGGTACGATGACGCCGCGCAGCCCGCGACGCCGGCGTGGCAGGAGGTGCACACCTCGGTGCCCGCCGCCCGGTGCGTGCGCATCGCCCGGGAGTTCGCCCGTACCGCCGAGGCCTCCCGCGGGCGGTGCATGATCCTCATGGGCGCCGGCACGAACCACTGGTTCCACTCCGAGACCATCTACCGCGCCTTCCTCGCCCTGCTGCAGCTCACCGGCTGCCAGGGCGTGAACGGCGGCGGCTGGGCGCACTACGTCGGCCAGGAGAAGTGCCGCCCCGCGACCGGCTGGGCGACGCTGGCCTCGGCGAGCGACTGGTCCCGGCCGCCGCGGCAGATGATCGGCACCGCGTTCTGGTTCCTCCACACCGACCAGTGGCGCTACGACCACTTCCGCGCCGACGTCCTCGCCTCCCCGCTCGGCCGCGGCGACTTCGCGGGCATGACCGGCGCCGACTGCCTGGCCGCCGCGACCCGGGCCGGCTGGATGCCCTCGTACCCGACCTTCGACCGCAACCCGCTGGACCTGCCCGAGGACGCCGAAGCCGCCGGTAAGGACCCGGTGGCGTACGCCGTGGACGAACTGCGCGCCGGCCGGCTCGGCTTCGCCTGCGAGGACCCCGACGCCGAGGCGAACTGGCCGCGCATCGTCACCCTCTGGCGCGCCAACCTGCTCGGCTCCTCCGCCAAGGGCGCCGAGTACTTCCAGCGCCACCTGCTCGGCACCCACTCCTCGCTGCGCGCCGCCGAGGCCCCGCCCGGGGTCCGCCCGCGCGACGTCCGCTGGCGGGACGAGCCGCCGGAGGGCAAGCTCGACCTGCTGCTGAGCCTGGACTTCCGGATGACGTCCTCGACGCTGCTGTCGGACGTGGTACTGCCGGCGGCCACCTGGTACGAGAAGCACGACCTGTCCGCCACGGACATGCACCCCTACGTCCACTCCTTCACCCCCGCGGTGAACCCTCCGTGGCAGGCGCGGAGCGACTTCGACGCCTTCCAGGCCATCGCCCGGCGCTTCAGCGAGCTGGCCCGCGACCACCTCGGCGTCCGCCGCGACCTCGTCGCCACCGCACTGCAGCACGACACCCCCGGCGAGACCGCCCAGCCCGGCGGCACGGCACCGGACTGGCGGCGCGGCGACTGCGAGCCGGTGCCGGGGAAGACGATGCCGCAGCTGACGGTGGTGGAGCGGGACTACGCCGCCGTCGCGGACAAGATGACCACGCTCGGCCCGCTCGCCGAACGGCTCGGCCTGCCCGCCAAGGGCATCGCGCTGCGGCCCGACCGGGAGGTCGAACTCCTCGGTGCGCTCGGCGGCACCCGGGACGGCGGCCCGGCGGACGGCCGCCCGCTGCTGGACACGGCGGTCAGGTGGGCCGACGCCATCCTCGCGCTCTCCGGCACCACCAACGGCCGGCTCGCCGTCCAGGGCTTCCGCACGCTGACGGAGCGCACCGGGCAGGAGATGGCGCACCTGGCCGCGGAGCACGAGGGCAAGCGGGTGACATACGCGGACACCCAGGCCGCGCCGGTGCCCGTCATCACCTCGCCGGAGTGGTCGGGCAGCGAGTCCGGCGGGCGCCGCTACACCGCCTTCACCCTCAACACCGAGCAGCTGAAGCCCTGGCACACCCTCACCGGGCGGCAGCACTTCTTCCTCGACCACGACTGGATGCACGAGCTGGGCGAGGCGCTGCCGGTCTACCGCCCGCCGCTGGACATGCACCGGCTCTTCGGCGAGCCGGAGCCGGGGCCGGAGGGAGGGCAGCAGGTGACCGTGCGGTATCTGACACCGCACAGCAAGTGGTCCATCCACTCCGAGTACCAGGACAACCTGTTCATGCTGTCGCTCTCGCGCGGCGGCCAGTCGATCTGGATGTCGAAGGAGGACGCGGCTGCCATCGGCGTACGGGACAACGACTGGATCGAGGCGGTGAACCGCAACGGCGTCGTCACCGCGCGGGCGATCGTCTCGCACCGGATGCCGCGCGGCACGGTCTACATGCACCACGCCCAGGACCGCACCGTCGGCGTGCCGAAGGCCGAGACCACCGGCCGCCGCGGCGGCATCCACAACTCACTGACCCGGCTGCTCCTCAAGCCCAGCCACCTCATCGGCGGCTACGCCCAGCAGTCGTGGGCGTTCAACTACCTCGGCCCGACCGGCAACCAGCGCGACGAGGTGACCGTCATCCGGCGCCGCGCACAGGAGGTCACCTACTGATGCGCGTGATGGCGCAGCTCGCGATGGTCATGAACCTCGACAAGTGCATCGGCTGCCACACCTGTTCGGTGACCTGCAAACAGGCCTGGACCAACAGGAGCGGCGTCGAGTACGTGTGGTTCAACAACGTCGAGACCCGCCCCGGCCAGGGCTATCCGCGCCGCTACGAGGACCAGGAGCGCTGGCGCGGCGGCTGGGAGCTGAACCGGCGCGGCCGGCTGAAGCTCAGGGCGGGCGGGCGGTTCAGGAAGCTCGCCTCGATCTTCGCCAACCCCGTCCTGCCGGGCATCAAGGACTACTACGAGCCCTGGACGTACGAGTACCGCAACCTGATCGACGCGCCGCTGGGCGACGACTTCCCCGTCGCCGAGCCGCGTTCCGTCCTCACCGGCAAGCCGATGAAGATCGAGTGGAGCGCCAACTGGGACGACGACCTCGGCGGCGCCCCTGAGCACGGCGACCTCGACCCGATGGTGGAGCGGACCCGCCGGCGGGCGGCGGAGAAGGTGAGGTTCGAATTCGAGCAGACCTTCATGTTCTACCTGCCGCGGATCTGCGAGCACTGCCTCAACCCCTCGTGCGTGGCAAGCTGCCCGTCCGGCGCCATGTACAAGCGCACCGAGGACGGCATCGTGCTCGTCGACCAGGACCGCTGCCGCGGCTGGCGGATGTGCGTGACCGGCTGCCCGTACAAGAAGGTGTACTTCAACCACCGCACCGGCAAGGCCGAGAAGTGCACGCTGTGCTACCCGCGGCTGGAGGTCGGGCTGCCCACGGTGTGCTCGGAGACCTGCGTGGGGCGGCTGCGGTACCTCGGGGTGGTGCTGTACGACGCGGACCGGGTGCTGGCGGCGGCGTCCACCCCCGCGGAGACGGACCTGTACGAGGCGCAGCTCGGCGTCTTCCTCGACCCGGAGGACCCCGGAGTGCGGCGGGCGGCGGAGGCGGCGGGCATCCCGTACGACTGGATCGAGGCGGCCCGGCGCTCGCCGGTGCACGCGCTGATCAGCCGCTACCGGGTGGCGCTGCCGCTGCACCCCGAGTACCGGACGATGCCGATGGTCTGGTACATCCCTCCGCTGTCCCCGGTGGTGGAGGCGCTGACAGAGACGGGCTTCGACGGCGAGGACGCGGGCAACCTCTTCGGCGCCATCGACGCGCTGCGCATCCCGCTGGAGTATCTGGCGGAGCTGTTCACGGCCGGGGACACCGGGCCGGTGCGGGCCTCGCTGGAGAAGCTGGCGGCGATGCGCAGCCATATGCGCGCGGTCAACCTCGGCGGTCCGCCCGACGACTCGGCCGCGGCCGTCGGCATGACGGGCCGGGAGGTCGAGGACATGTACCGGCTGCTGGCGCTGGCGAAGTACGACGAGCGCTATGTCATCCCCACCGCGGCCGTCGGCGACGCCCGGGCGCTGGAGGAGTCGGCGCTGCCGCAGGACTGCAGCCTCGACTACGAGGGCGGCCCCGGCATGGGTCCGCCCGGCGTGGGCACGGACGGCCCGGTGGGCGCGGACTCCGGGCGCCGGAGCCTGCCGCTGGTGTCGATCGAGAACTTCCACGCCCTGCGCCGACGCCAGACCGCCGACACCCCCGGGGAGACGGCCACCGGAGAGCAGGGAGAGTCATGAGCGCCGTCGTACACCAGGTCGCCGCCCGCTGCCTCGGCTACCCCGACGACGACTTCTTCGCCACCCTGCCGCTGCTGCGCCGCGCGCTGCCCGGCGGGCACACGCTGCACGGCTTCCTCGACCACGCCGAGGGCACGGGCCCCGCGGACCTCGCCGCGCACTACGTCGAGGTCTTCGACTTCAAGGCGCGCCGCTGCCTGTATCTGACCTGGTGGACCGACGGCGACACGCGCCGCCGCGGCATGGCGCTGGTCCGCTTCAAGGAGGTCTACCGGACGTACGGCATGGACCTCACCGACGAGGAGCTGCCCGACTTCCTGCCCGCCGTGCTGGAGTTCACCGCCGCCACCGGAGACGACGGGCTGCTGCGGGCCCACCGCCCGGCCGTCGAGCTGCTGCGGCTGTCGCTGGCCGAGCACGGCACCCCGTACGCCGCGGTGCTCACCGCCGTCTGCGCCACGTTGCCCGGGCCCTCTCCGAAGGACCGGGCCGCGGCGCTCGCGCTGGCCCGCACCGGCCCGCCGCGCGAGGACGTCGGCCTGGAGCCGTACGGGCAGCTTCCGTACGGGCTGCTGCCCCTCGTCGACGCCCCGGGAGGCCGGTCGTGAGCACGCTGTGGAACGTCCTGCCGTACGTCGTGATCGTGCTCTTCCTCTCCGGCACGGCCTGGCGGTACCGCTACGACAAGTTCGGCTGGACGACGCGCTCGTCCCAGCTGTACGAGTCGCGGCTGCTGAACATCGCCTCGCCGATGTTCCACTACGGCATCCTCTTCGTCCTGGCCGGCCATCTGGTGGGGCTGTTCATCCCCGACTCCTGGACCTCGGACCTGGGCGTCAGCGAGCACACCTACCACCTGCTGTCGCTCTACACCGGCACCGCCGCCGGCGCGCTCACGGTCGCCGGGATCGCGCTGCTGATCTACCGCCGGCGCACGACGGGCGCGGTGTTCCGGGCGACGACGGCCAACGACAAGGCCATGTACCTGGTGCTGCTGGGCGCGATCGTGCTCGGGATGTGGGCCAAGCTCACCCACTCCACCGGCGACGGCTACGACTACCGCGAGACCATCGCCCCCTGGACGCGCGGTGTCTTCACGCTGCAGCCGGACGGTGCGCAGATGGCCGGGGTGCCGGTGACGTACCAGATCCACGTGCTCGCGGGGCTCGCGCTCATCGCGCTGGTGCCGTTCACGCGGCTCGTGCACATGCTCAGCGCGCCCGTGCGGTACCTCTTCCGCCCGTACATCGTCTACCGCAGCCGGGACCCGAAGCAGCTCGCCGCCCGCGCCGCCCGGCGCGGTTGGGAGGGCGCCGAGTGAGCGCCCCCGCGACCGCGAAGCCGGCCGCGGCGCCCGGCGAACGGCCGTCGGGCGCCGCGTACGTCAACCTGTTCATCGCCACCCTCGGCTTCACGCTGACGTTCTGGGCCTGGAACCTGATCGCGCCGATCGCCGGGCCCCTCGGCGACGACCTGGGCATCAGCTCGTTCGAGCAGTCGCTGATGGTCGCCGTTCCGGTGATCGTGGGCTCGCTGGGCCGGATCCCGGTCGGCGCGCTGACCGACCGATTCGGCGCGCGGATGATGTTTCCCCTGACGTCGGCGCTGACCATCGTGCCGGTGCTGCTGCTGATCCCGGCGAAGGAGTCGTACCCGGCGCTGCTGGGCGCCGGCTTCCTGCTGGGCGTCGGCGGTACGACGTTCGCGATCGGCGTGCCGCACGTCAACTCCTGGTTCCCGCCGTCCGGGCGGGGCTTCGCCATCGGCGTCTTCGGCATGGGCATGGGCGGCGTGGCCCTGTCCGGCTACGTCACCCCGCGGATCTACGACCGCGGCCAGAACCTGCCGTTCGCGGTGCTGGCGCTCGCGCTCGCGGCGTACGCGGTGCTGTCCTGGCTGACGCTGCGCGACCGCCCCGGACGGCAGGTTCCGACGACGCCGCTGGGCGGCCGGCTGCGGGCGGCGGCGCGGCTGCGGGTGACGTGGGAGCTGTCAGCGCTGTACGCGATCGGCTTCGGCGGCATCGTGGCGTTCGGGGTCTACCTGCCGACCTACCTCAAGACCTGGTACGAGCTGGGCGCCACCGACGCCGGTACCAAGGCGGCGGGCTTCTCGCTGCTGACGGTCCTCTTCCGGCCGTTCGGCGGCTGGCTGTCGGACCGGGTGCACCCGTCGGTGGTGACGTCGTGGGCGCTGGGGATCGTGGGGCTGTTCGCGGTGGTGCAGTCGTTCGACCCGGAACTGAACCCGCTCGGCACGATCTGCCTGCTGGTGATGGCCGCGGGCCTGGGCACGGCGAGCGGCGCGGTCTTCGCGCTGCTCGCCCAGGTCACACCGCAGCCGCGGGTGGGCAGCGTGACGGGCATCGTGGGCGCGGTCGGCGGGCTGGGCGGGTTTGTGCCGCCGCTGGTGATGGGCGCGATCTACAGCACGAAGGACTCGTATGCGATCGGCTTCATGCTGCTGTCCGACGTGGCGCTGGCGGGGTGCGTATACGCCTTCGGGCGGATGAGAACGGCGGGCCGGGCCAGGGGATGAACCGGCCCGCCGCGTCCAATCCGGGGACAGCACCCCGCCGCACCCCCCGCCCCCCGCCGGGGGGTGCTCAGCCGGTCGCCGACCGCGCCCGGGGGCGAAGCGCCCCGGAGAACCCCTCAGCGCTGCAGCGGTGCCCCCACGTCATGCAGGTGGTGCACCACGTCGTGGACGACGTAGCGGACGAAGCTGTCGACGGTGAACACCGCACCGTCGCTGCGCGACCCCCGGCGCTCCCACTGCGCGCCGTCGACCTCGTCGATGTGCTCGGCGAACGTCTCGCCCCAGGCGGCCAGTTCGTCGGCGACCTGCCGCGGGTCCTGCTCGCCGTACCGGTCCTCGACGGCGGTCGCGTCCTGGTCCCAGTTGGGGAACCGCGCGCCGTCCTCGGCGAGCATCAGGCGCATCCGCTCGTCGCACCGCCGGAACACGTCGCGGGCGTGGCAGCCGTACTCCAGCGGCGACCAGACGTCGGGCCGGGGCCGGGCGCGCAGCCGCTCCGGCTCGTCGGCCAGGACCTGCGCCCAGCGCGCGACGCTCTGCCGCACCAGTCCGGGAACGTCCTGCGCGCGCGTCTCCGCCGCCGCGAACCCGCATGCGGGACAGGGGCGGTCCAGAACCCAGGTCCAGTCCTTGGTGTCCGGTGTGATCATGCCGTCCAGTCTCGCCGCCGAAGACTGTGCAGCACCAGCGAGAATTCGTTGAAGTCACCGGTAAGCAGTGCTTAATCGACGGTCCACCGCTGCAGCAGCCCCCAGGCGAACTCGGCCGTGCACGCGTGCGGTTCGCCGCCCTCGTCCGGGACGGTGCAGGCGAGCGCGAAGCGGTGGGCGGCGGAGCCCTCGCGCGGCCGCGCGGGCGGGAACGCGCGCGCCGCCTCCGCGACGGTGCAGCCCCACGGCGCCAGGTCCGCGAGCGTGCGCAGCGCGGGGCCGGGGGCGTCGGGGGCGCGTACCAGCCAGGCGTTCAGCGCCACGCCGCCCACCCCGTAGCTCGCCTCGAACCGCAGGTCCGGCCAGAGCGGCACCCGCCAGACGTGCACGTCCACCGCCGTGTCGCCGTGCGCCCGCCGCGCCACCGACTCGGCGGGCCCGAGCAGCGCGGCGAAGTCCCGGTCCCGCGCGGCGCCCGGGGCCCCGCCGCCGCGGGCGCGCAGCCTGCCCTGCCAGCGGCTGTTCGCCGCGCGCATGGCCGTACGCGGCACGCCGAGGGTGCGCAGCGCGTCCGCGACCAGCCCGGGCTGGAAGTCCTGCATGCGGCGCAGCAGAACGAGCTGGAACTGCACCGGACCGGGCGGCGGGGCGGGGTCGTCGTCGAGCAGGGAGGGCATCGCCCCATTGTGGCGCCGGGCGGTACGGGGCCGCAGCGTCTGGTCGGCGAAGGGCCGCGCCCCATCCTCCGCAGGCGCGACACCGCCTCGCCGCACACCCGCGGCGGGATTTGGCCCGGGCGTCCGCCGGTTCACGATGTCGTGCGGCGCAGGAGCGCGGGTCGCCACCCGGTGCGGTGCGCGGCCGCCGCGCTTATGGCGGGCCCGTGGAGCCGCGCGGGGTGAGGGCCGGGGTCGGCACCGGGCGCGACTCGGCCGTCCCGGTGGCCAGCACGGTGAACAGCGCCCGCGCCACCTCGGCGCCGAAGCCGTGCACGTCGTGGCTCATCGCGGAGAGCGTCGGGTGGGTGAGCCGGCACAGCTGGGAGTCGTCCCAGGCGAGCAGCGACAGGTCCGCCGGCACCGACAGGCCCATCTCGGCGGCGACCGACAGCCCGGCGACGGCCATGATGTCGTTGTCGTACAGGATCGCCGTGGGCCGCTCCGCGGATGCCAGCAGGGCGCGGGTGGCGCGGGCGCCGTCCTCGCCGGAGAACCCGGTGGACGGCTGCGGACCCGCGGCCAGGCCGAGTTCGCGGACGGCGGCCTCGAAGGCGGCGTTGCGGATCGCGCTGTGGCCCAGCTCCGCGGTGCCGCCCACGTGGGCGATGCGCCGGTGGCCGAGGGCGGCCAGATAGCGCACGGCCTCCGTGACGGCGGTGGCGTCGTCCGTCCACAGCGACGGCAGGCCGCCGGTCAGCGAGGGGTGGCCGACGGCGACCGCCGGCATGCCGAGCGCGCCGACCGCCGCCACCCGCGGGTCGTCGGTGCGGAAGTCCACCAGGATCGACCCGGCGACCTGCTTGGACTTCCACCACCGCTCCTGCAGCGCCACCTCCTCGTCCAGGTCCCGGACCAGCCGCAGCAGCAGCGAGCAGGACTGCTCGGCGAGCACGCTCTCGATGCCGGAGATGAACTCCATGAACCACGGCTCCAGGCCGAGCAGCCGGGCCGGGCGGCAGATCGCCAGGCCCACGGCGTCGACCCGGGAGCTGGACAGCGAGCGCGCGGCGAGGTTCGGCGCCCAGCCCAGCTCGCGGGCGGCGGCGAAGATGCGGTCGCGGGTGGCGTCGGCGAGGCCGGGGCGGTTGTTGAAGGCCAGCGAGACGGCCCCCTTGGAGACCCCGGCGCGGGCGGCGACGTCCTTGATCGTCACCTTGGCCGGCGGGCCGTCGACGCTCACGCCGGCTCCACGCAGAACAGCGCGGCGCGCACGGCGGCGACGGCGGGGTCGGCTCCCTCCGCCGCCCCGGGCGCGGGTGCGGGCCAGCCGCGCACGGCGATGGTCGCGCGCTCGCCGGGCAGCAGCGTCAGCAGGCCCCGGTCGGCCGTGGCGGCCGGGTCGAGGCGGTCGGGCTGCAGCAGCAGGTCTCGTACGAAGGTGTGGGCGGTGACCACGACGTCGACCCTATCCGGGTCCGCGGCCCCGGCGCGTACCACCGCCACGCCGAAGTCCGGGCGCGGGTACGCGAAGTCCTTGTCCCGTACCGGAAAGTGCAGCGCCCGCAGCCCGTCCGCCTCGGCGACCAGCAGCTCCTTCGCGGACGCGGCGGACGGCTCCAGCCCGTCCGGCACCGGCACGACGGCCACGGCCCGCGGCCCGGCCGCGAACGGCACCTCCGCCCGCGCGACGACGCCGCCGTCGACCGCCGTGCGGCGCAGCACGAGGGTGCCGGACCAGGGCTCGGCGCCCTGGTTGACGACGGCCACCGCCAGACCGCCGCCCTCCTCCTCGCGTACGGTCAGCAGCCGGTCGGCGTAGAGCCGGCGCAGCTCGTGGTAGAGCGGCTTGAGGCGGCCGTCGCCGTCGACGGCGGACCAGGAGGTGACCGGCCAGCAGTCGTTCAGCTGCCAGACGACGGTGCCCGCGCACACCGGCCAGTGGGACCGCCAGTGCTCGATGCCGGCGGCGATGGCGCGCGCCTGGTTGACCTGCATGAGGTAGTGCCAGCGGGCGAAGTCGGCGGTCCCGTCCGGGACGGCGAAGTGCCGGGCGAGGCCGCGCTCCAGCTTGCCGTTGCCGTCGTCGGCCTTCTGGTGGTGGAGCATGGCGGGCGAGGCCGCGGCGAGCTGCGGCCCTTCGCCCAGCGCGCGGCGCAGCGTGGCCCAGGCGGGCGGCGCCTGCCAGCCGAACTCGGCGACGAAGCGGGGGACGGCGGCGCGGTAGTCGGTGTAGTCGGCGCGGTTCCACACCTCCCAGTCGTGGTGGTTGCCGTGCGCGGGGTCGTTGGGGTGGTGCGCCCAGGAGCCGGACCAGGGGCTGCCGGCCCAGTACGGGCGGGTGGGGTCCAGCTCGGCGACGACCCGCGGGAGCACGCCGAGGTAGTAGCCCTCGCCCCAGGAGTCGCCGGCCAGCTCCTCCTCCCACCCCCAGTCGCGGAACCCCCACAGGTTCTCGTTGTTGCCGCACCACAGCACCAGCGACGGGTGCGGCATGAGGCGGACGACGTTGTCGCGGGCCTCCGCCTCGACCTCGCCGCGCAGCGGCTGGTCCTCGGGGTAGGCGGCGCAGGCGAAGGGGAAGTCCTGCCAGACCAGCAGGCCGAGTTCGTCGCAGGCGGCGTAGAAGTCGTCGCTCTCGTAGATGCCGCCGCCCCACACGCGGACGAGGTCGACGCCCGCGTCCGCCGCCTGCCGCAGCCGCTCGCGGTAGCGGGCGGGGGTGAGGCGGGCGGGCAGGGCGTCGTCGGGGATCCAGTTGACGCCGCGGGCGAAGAGGGGTTCGCCGTTGACGACGAGCGTGAAGCGGGAGCCGTGGGCGTCGGCGCCGGTGTCGAGGCGGACGGTGCGGAAGCCGACGCGGCGGGTCCAGGAGTCCAGGGGCGGGGCGGCGGCGGAGGCGCCGTCGTGGAGGGTGACCTCCAGCGCGTAGAGGGGCTGGCCGCCGTAGCCGCGGGGCCACCACAGCTCGGGGCGGGCGAGGGTGAGTTCGACGGTGCCCTCCGTGCCCGGCAGCGCCGCCGTCGCCTCGGCGCCGCCGACGCGGGCGCGGACGGTGAGCGGGCGGTGCGCGCCCGCGGCGGTGCGCTCGACGTCGAGGCGTACCTCGACGCGGCCGGTGCCGTCGGCGTCGACCGTCACCAGGGGGCGCACCCGGGCCAGCCGCGCCGTGCTCCAGCGCTCCAGCCGGGCGGGGCGCCAGATGCCCGCGGTGACCAGCGTCGGGCCCCAGTCCCAGCCGAAGGAGCAGGCCATCTTGCGGATGAACGGGAAGGGTTCGGGATACGCGTTGGGCCGGTCGCCGGTCCGCGCGCGTACCGCACCGGCCTCGGCGTAGGCGGAGGTGAAGGCCACGGCGAGGGGGCCGGAGCGGCCGGTGACGTCGAAGCGGTGGCCGCGGTGCATGTTGCGGACGGCGCCCAGCGGTTCGCCGGCGAGCCGGATCACGGCGGCGGTGTCGAGGCCGTCGAAGACGAGGTCGGTGCGCTCGTGCGGCCCGTCGTAGGCGGCGATCTCCCTCTCGTACGTCCAGTCCCGCCGGCCGACCCAGGCGACGTCGGCCTCGTTGGTGCCGAGGTACGGGTCCGGGATGGCGCCGGCGGCCAGCAGGTCCGTGTGGACGCAGCCCGGCACCCGCGCGGGCAACCGGTCCCTGCCGTGCCGCAGGGTCCAGCCCTCGGTGAGCGGGGTGACGTCCTTCATGGGTGCTCCAATCTCGGGTCTCGCGCCAACGTAGCCGCCCCTCCGACCTCTGTCCATAAACCGGTCAAGCTCCTTCTGTGCCGGAAAGGTTGACGGCACTGCTGCCCTAAGGGATGGTTCCTCGTCAAGAAAAGGGGCCCTCACTCAACCGGTTAAGCACCACGTGCCGGGCGAAGCGAACGGAGATGGTGACGATGAAGGGAAGGGCGCTCGCCGGTGCGCTGCTGGCCGCCGCACTCGCGACGACCGCCGGCTGCACGGGCAGCGGAGCCTCGTCGGAGAAGAAGGAGGCCAAGGCGGTCGACGACCCGGACAAGGTCTCCGGCACGATCGAGGTGATCACCCACCGCACCGACCTCGTCGAGGACGGCACGATGGACGAGTACGCGGCCGAGTTCCGTCGGACCTACCCCAACGTCAAGGTCGAGTTCGACGGGGTCACCGACTACGAGGGCGAAGTCAAGACCCGGATGAACTCGGACGACTACGGCGACGTGCTCATGATCCCCGGCACCGTGAAGAAGAACGACTACCCGCGGTTCTTCGCCTCGCTGGGCAAGCAGGCGGAGCGCAGCAGGAAGTTCCGCTTCACCGAATACTCCACGGTCGACGGCGAGGTCTACGGCCTCAGCATCTACGGCAGCATCCCCGGATTCGTCTACAACAAGCGCGTCTGGGAGGAGGCCGGCGTCACCGACTGGCCCACCACGCCGGCGGAGTTCCTCGACGACCTGAAGGCCGTCAAGGACCGGACCGACGCCGTCCCGTACTACACGAACTTCAAGGACGGCTGGCCGCTGGCCCAGTGGTGGCCCGCCCACTCCTCCGCCAGCTGCGACGAGCGGGCGGACGTCCAGGTGGTCGAGGGCGACCCCTTCGCCGAGGGCGGCACCGTACGCACCGTGGACACCCTCCTGTACGACATCGTGGACCGCGGCCTGGCGGAGAAAGACCCGACCACCACCAACTGGGAGGGCTCCAAGCCGAAGATCGCCAAGGGCGAGGTCGCCACGATGTTCCTCGGCTCCTGGGCCGTCGTCCAGATGCGCGACGCCGCCGAGCAGGCCGGCACCGACCCGGACGACATCGGCTTCATGCCGTTCCCGCACCAGGTCGACGGCACGTTCTGCGCCGGCCTCTCCCCCGACTACCAGCAGGCCGTGAGCATCCACTCCGAGCACAAGGAGGCCGCGCGCGCCTGGGTCGACTGGTTCGCGGAGAAGTCCGGCTACGCCGAGGACAACATGAACGTCTCCACCCTGCGCGACGCCCCGCTGCCCGGCGTGCTCGCCGAGTACGAGAAGCAGAACGTCGAGCTCATGGAGCTGGACCAGTCCCGGGGCGCGGAGATGAAGGAGCTGGACGACGCCTCGGAGGTCGGCATCGACGACCCCGACTACCGCCAGGAGCTGGTCGACATCGCCCGCGGCGCCAGGGGCGGCAGCCCGGACGAGCTGTTCGCGGACCTCTCGAAGCGCTGGACGGGCGCCGCGGAGGAGCTGGGTTACCGGTGAGTGCGCTGAGGCGCCGGCTGCGGGGCGGCGTGGTGCCGTGGCTGTTCCTCGCCGCCCCGCTGGCGCTGCTGATCACGTTCACGTACGCGCCCGTCGCCAACATGGTCGCGTACAGCTTCACCGACTGGGACGGGCTGAGCCCGGAGCTGAACTACGTCGGCACGGAGAACTACCGCGACCTCTTCACCCGCTCCGAGCTGTTCGAGGTCTTCTTCGTCAGCGGCTACTACCTCGCCGCCTCGGCCGTGCAGATCGTGCTGGCGCTGTACTTCGCGACCGTGCTCAGCTTCAACGTCCGCTTCCGCAACCTCTTCAAGGGCATCCTGTTCTTCCCGTACCTGGTCAACGGCGTCGCCATCGGCTTCGTCTTCCTCTACTTCTTCCAGGACGGCGGGACCCTCGACGCGCTGTTCGGCCTCTTCGGCGACGAGCCCGACCGCGCCTGGCTCGGCGACTCCGCCTCCGCCAACACCTCGCTCGCCGGGGTGTCGGTCTGGCGCTTCATGGGCCTGAACTTCGTGCTCTTCCTCGGCGCGATCCAGTCCATCCCGGCTGAGCTGTACGAGGCCGCCGAGCTGGACGGCGCGAACCGCTGGCAGCAGTTCCGGCACATCATCGCGCCCGGCATCCGGCCGGTGATCAGCCTCAGCGTGATCCTGGCGATCTCCGGCTCGCTGGCGGTCTTCGAGATCCCGTACATCATGACGGGCGGCGCGACCGGCACCGAGACCTTCGTGATCCAGACGGTGGACCTGGCGTTCAAGTTCAACAAGACCGGACTGGCCTCGGCGGCGGCCGTGGTGCTGCTGCTGATCGTGCTCGCGGTGACCTGGGTGCAGCGGGCGCTCGTGCCGGACGACAAGGCGGGGGACCTGGTTTGACTTCCTCCCCCTCGTAAAACGAGGGGAATTCCTACGGCTCGCGCCGTGGGGGTTCCTGCTTCATCGCCGACTGCCCCGTCCGGGAGGACTCCCGTTGAGGTCTTACACCAGCTCCACAGGCAGATGCGGCCAGCCCGGCCGCCTTGATGTTGCGTGCCGCGTTCACGTCGCCATCGTGCACGGCGCCGCAGTCGCACATCCACTCACGGACGTGCAGCGGCAGTCTTTCGCGGACAGTGCCGCAGTTCCCGCACAACTTGCTGGAGGGGAACCAGCGGTCAACCGTCACGAGTTCGCGCCCGTACCAGGCGCACTTGTACTCCAGCATGGAGCGCAGTTCCGTCCACGACGCGTCGGAGATGGCGCGTGCGAGTTTTCCGTTCCTCAGCAGGTTGCGGACGGTCAGGTCCTCGATCACGACCGTTTGGTTCTCACGGACGAGACGAGTCGACAGCTTGTGGAGAAAATCCCGGCGCGGGTCGGCGATCCGCGCATGCACACGCGCCACCTTCCGGCGGGCCTTGTCCCGGTTCGCCGATCCCTTCACCTTGCGCGACAGCTCGCGCTGCGCGCGGGTCATGCGGGCACGGTCACGGCGTTCGTGCCGGGGGTTGGCGATCTTCTCCCCGGTGGACAGGGTCACCAAGGAGGTGAGCCCGGCGTCGATACCGACCGCCGCATCCGTGGCGGGAGCCGGGGCGATCGCGTCCTGGCACAGCAGGGAGACGAACCAGCGCCCGGCGCTGTCCCGGGACACCGTCACCGTGCTCGGCTCCGCACCGGCAGGCAACGGGCGCGACCAGCGGATGTCCAATGGCTCCGCCATCCTCGCCAGCGTCAGCTCCCCCTCCCGCCACGTAAAGGCGCTGCGTGTGTACTCGGCCGACGCGCGGGACTTCTTCCGGCTCTTATAGCGCGGATACTTCGCACGCCGGGCGAAGAAGTTCCCGAACGCAGCCTGAAGATGGCGCAGCGCCTGCTGCAGCGGTACGGAGGACACCTCGGTCAGGAACGCGGGTTCCCCGGTCTTCTTCCACTCCGTCAAGGCAGCGGACGACTGTGCACAGGAGATCCGGCGCTGTTCGCCGTACCAGGCTCGGGTGCGCTCCTGAAGCGCCTTGTTGTACACGAGTCGGACGCAGCCGAACGTGCACGACAGCTCTGCCGCCTGCATGTCCGTGGGGTAGAAGCGGTACTTGAACGCCCGCTTGACCTGCAATGCCACGACTCACACTCTACAAAATTCCGTGTGAAACCGCAGCGTTGGTCGAAATCCAGCAGATGCCGAATCGCCCCGGCGACGATCCGACCTTATCAGCCTCGCCCGGCAGGAGTCCGTCGCCTCCCGGCCGGAACGCCGGAGCATCCACGGAGGAATCCCCATGAGAACGGCCGTCGTCTCGCGCACGCTGACGTATCTGTCGCTGGTCCTGGCCGCCGTGGTCGTGGTGCTGCCGCTGCTGGTGGTCTTCCTCACCTCGCTGAAGACCCCGGAGGAGATGGCCGGCGACGGCGGGGCGCTCTCGCTGCCCGGCAACCTGCTCAACTTCGACAACTACGCGACGGCCTTCGAGGACGGCCGGATGCTCTCGGCGTTCGCCAACACCGCGGTCATCCTGGTCTTCGCGATAGCCGGCACGGTCGTCATCGGCTCGATGACGGCGTACGCCGTCGACCGCTTCCGGTTCCGGTTCCGGAAGCTGGTGGTGGGGCTCTTCCTGGTCGCGGCCATGGTGCCCGGGGTGACCACCCAGGTGGCGACGTTCCAGATCGTCGACAGCTTCGGGATGGTCAACACCCGGCTGGCGCCCATCGTGCTCTACATGGGCACGGACATCGTCTCGATCTACATCTTCCTGCAGTTCATCCGGTCCATCCCGATCTCGCTCGACGAGTCCGCGCGGCTGGAGGGCGCCAACTCGTTCACGATCTACCGGAAGATCATCTTTCCGCTGCTCAAGCCGGCCATCGCGACGGTCGTCATCGTCAAGGGCGTCACGGTCTACAACGACTTCTACATCCCCTTCCTCTACATGCCCTCCGACGACCTCGGGACGATGTCCACCGCCCTGTTCCGCTTCAAGGGCCCGTACGGGGCGCACTGGGAGACGATCTCCGCCGGCACGATCCTGGTCATCCTGCCGACACTCGCCGTCTTCCTGTTCCTCCAGCGCTACATCTACAACGGGTTCATGAGGGGGGCGACGAAGTGAGCTGATCCCCCGCCGATGAGTTCGGGCGGCGCAGGCGGTCCACAGAACCGACGGCAGCGGAAACTTGCGGACAGGGTCTGTCCGCAAGGCTCCGTACCGTCGGGGGACACGCTCGACCACCGGAGGGGACATGAACGCCATGAACGGCCTCGCGACGGCGCTGGTGCTGGCCGTCGCGTCCGCCGCCGCGTACGCGGGGGCCGCCGTGCTGCAGGAGCAGGTCGCGGGGGCGGGCCGGGAGCGCGGCGCCGGGGTGTGGGCGGCGCTCACGCGGGGCTCGTGGTGGCTGTCGGTCGCGCTGAACGCCGCGGGCGCCGCGCTGCACGTACTCGCGCTGCGGTACGGGCCGCTGACCCTGATACAGCCGCTCGGCGCCCTCACCCTCGTCCTCGCGCTGCCGCTGCAGGCCGCCCTGCGGCGCCGCGCGGGCGGCGGCGGCGCGGGCCGCCGGGTCGGCGCGGCGCAGTGGCGGGGTGCGGGGCTGACGGTGGCGGGCCTGGCCGGGGTGCTGGTGCTGGTCCGCGGCGGCGGGCACGGGCACGTCGAGGTGCTCGCTCCCGTGCAGGTCCTCGGCACGGTCGCGGCCACCGCCGCGGCGCTGGTCGCGCTCGGCGCGGCGGCCCGCGGCGCCGGGCCGCGAGCGGCCGGCGTCACGTACGCCACGGCCGCGGGGATCGCCTTCGGCGCCGGGTCGGTGCTGACCCAGACGGTCGCGGTACGGCCCGGCCTCGACGCCTTCACGGTGCTGACGGGGCTGGCGGTGGCGGCGCTCGCCCCGGCCGGGCTGATGCTCTCGCAGGCCGCCTACCGCGGCGGCCTCGGCGCCCCGCTGGCGACGGCGACGCTGGTCAACCCGGCGGTGTCCGCGGCGGTGGGGCTCACGCTGCTCGGCGAGCAGCTGAGCGGCGGGGTGCCGGGCGCGGCGGTGGCGCTGGCCGCCGCAGCCCTGGCCACCCGCGGCGTCATCCTGCTCTCCCACCCAACCCCACCACCGGCTACGCCCTCGGCGCAGGCAACCCCGGCAACGCCCCCGGCTGCCCTCCCGCCCGCGTCCCCCGCGCGGACGACCCCGGCGACGGCTCCGGCCTCAGGTCTGCTCCCGCCCGCGGCCCTCGCACGGACGACCCCGGCCGCGGGTCTGCTCCCGGCCCCCGGTACGCCCACACCCGCGGGCCCCACGCGCCACCCGCTGCCCGCCGCCCGCGCGGCGAAGCAGCGCCGGGCGCCACGCCCGACGAGGGCCTTCGGCCTCGCCCGCTGACCGGCCCTCTCCACTCCCGCCCAGCCGCGAGGCCGCTCCAGACGCCACGCCCCGGCGCGGGCCCTCGGCCCCGCCCGCTCCACCCGGCCCTCGATCCGACCTGCCCCGGACCCTCCTCCAGCCGCCCCGCGGCGGAGCCGCACGCCGCTCAGTCCGCCACCAGGACGATCTTGCCGCGCAGGTGTCCCTCCTCGCTCGCGCGGTGCGCGTCCGCCGCCTCCGCCAGCGGCAGCGCCCGCCACACCGGCAGGTGCAGCCGCCCGTCGCGGTACAGCGCCAGCGCCCGCTCGATGCCCGCCACATGCTGGTCCTCGCCGTCCGTGGCGCCGGAGAACCGTACGCCCAGAGCCCGCGCCCCCGCCGCGTCCGCGATGGTGAGCACCCGCTCCGGGCCGCCGGCCAGCTCCACCGACTCCGGCAGCACGCCCCGCCCGGCGGCGTCCAGCACCGCGTCCACGCCCGGCGTCAGCTCCCGTACCCGGGCGTCGACGCCCTCTCCGTAGGCGACCGGCTCCGCGCCCAACGAGCGCAGGTAGTCGTGGTTGGCCGGGCTCGCGGTGCCGATCACCCGCACGCCCGCCGAGACGGCGAACTGCACGGCCAGGCTGCCGACCCCGCCCGCGGCGCCGTGCACGAGCAGCGTGTCGTCCTTGGCCACGCGCAGCGCCGCCAGCGTGCGGTGCGCGGTCTCCGCCGCCATCGGCAGCCCGCCGGCCAGCTCCCACGGCAGCCCCGGCGGCTTCGCGACCAGCCGGTCCCCGCGCGCCAGCGTGCGCACCGCGTACCCCGCGGTCACCGGCCCGAGCACCTCGTCGCCCGCCCGCCACGGGCCGGCGTCGGGGCCGGCGGCCTCGACCACGCCGGCGGCCTCGTTCCCGAGGACGTGCGGGAACGTCAGCGGCCGGAAGGCCGCCATCCGCCCGCTGCGCAGCTTCCAGTCGAGCGGGTTGACGCCCGCGCAGCGGACGCGGATGCGCACCTCGCCGGGTGCGGGCTCCGGCACGTCGACGTCGAGGCGGCGCAGCACCTCGGGGCCTCCGTATTCGGAGAATCCCATGGCGAACACCACGGGCCATCACCTTCCTTCGGGACCGGGGACACCGAATGCGACCGACTATCTCACCGAGAACGCATGCCGGCGCGGGATTCGATCCCGTGGCGAACAGGCGTTTCGACCCCGGCTCCGGTTGGAACACCCCGGCACGCCGGTGGGGGGCGGTGTGTGCCACCGCCCCCCACCGGGCCCTGAACCTCCGGTCAGCCGACCGTGTGCCTCACAGCGGCTTGATCCGGATGTCGCGGTACGAGACGACGTCCGTGGTGCCGTGCACCTGCAGGCCGATGTAGCCCTGCGCGTGCTGGCGGCCGTCGGTGCCCGGGTCGTCCCCGCGCGGCGGCGAGAACAGCTGGCCCGGGGCGTTCTCGAACTCGTTGATGAGCACGCCGTTGCGGTAGACCTCGTAGTGCTGGTCCACCACCCGGATCTCGTAGTCGTTCCACGTGCCCTTCGGCGTCACCCCGGCCGCGCCGTGGTTCACCAGGTCGAAGCCGTAGACCGAGCCCGTCTTGTACTGGTCGCCGGCCTCCGAGTCGAAGACCTGCACCTCGTGGCCGTACTTGATGGCCGCCCACTCCGGCCGCGGCTCGTCCGGGTGGTCGCGCACGTCCGGGAAGCGGACGAAGACGCCGGAGTTGGCGCGCCCGTCGCCCGGCGCGTCGTCGCGCCACTGCAGCTTGAGCGAGAAGTCGCCGTACTGCTCGTGCGGGTACCAGAGCATGCCAAGACCGCCGACGGTCGTCCCGCTGGTCATCGAGCCGTCGCCGTTGAGGTGGAAGCTGCCGCCGCCGACGTGCTCCCACTTGGAGAAGGAGTTCTCGGTGCCGGTGAAGAGCGACGTGTAGCCGTCGTTGTGGCCCGGCTTGCCGATCCCGGAGGCCTTCGCCGTGTCGCGGATCGCCTCGCGCTCCTCGCCGTTGATGACGGCGTCCAGGTACAGCTCGTCGGTGATGTCCCGGATGTGGCGCATGAAGTCGCGGTGCTTCTGCCACGCCTTCTCGTCCTCGATCACCTCGTTGATCGTGCAGCCGCTCCTGGTGACGCGGTTGGGCACGTGGGTGTCGTACGCGCCGATGTAGACGATCGGCCGGGAGTCCAGCTCCGGGCAGACGGGGTCGGGGTTGGGGTACTTCTCCACCACCGTGAAGCTGACCGTCTGGGCCTCGGAGGAGTTGCCCGCCTTGTCGGTGGCCCGGTAGGTGACCGTGTGGTCGCCGACGGTGTGGACGTGCACCGGCTCGGTGTACGTCCGGAAGGCGCCGTCGCCCACCGCGTACTCGATCTTGTCCAGGCCGGAGCCGCCGGTGTCGGCCGCCTCCAGCGTGACCGTGGCCACGTCCAGGTACGCGCCGTCGTCGTTCTGCTCACCGCCGAGGGAGGCGGTGACCGTCGGCGGCGACGTGTCCTCGGCCTCGACGACCGTGAAGGTCACCGACTGCTCCTCGCTGGTGTTGCCCGCCTTGTCGGTGGCGCGGTATCTGACGGTGTGCTCGCCCGGGGTGTTGACCACGATGGGCGCCTCGTACGCGGTCCAGTCCGTGGCCCCGTCCAGGGCGTGGTCGACGCGGTCGACCCCCGACATGTCGTCGGTGGCGGACAGCTCGACCGTCGCGCTGCCCAGGTACGCGCCGTTCGCGTCCTGTTCGCCGGTGACCTCGGCCGCGGCCTCGGGCGCCGTGGTGTCCTCGCCGCCCTCGGTGACGACCAGCTCGCCTGCCATCGCCAGGTGGCCGGGGATGGCGCAGTAGTAGCGGTACGTGCCCGGCTTCAGGTCGACCGTGGCCTGCCACCTGCCGCCGTTCTGGTCGTTCGGCGAGGCCTGCAGGTTGAGGCTGACGTCGTGGTTGTACCCCGCGGTGGAGGTGTCGAAGGTCAGGGTGTGCACCATGCCGGTGGTGTTGCCGGTGGCGGCGCTGTTCTCGAAGACGATGGTCGTCTCCCCGGCCACCGCCGTCGAGGGTGCGGACGTGTACTCCGTCATGCTGTCGCCCGCGGTCCAGGTCAGCGTCTGCGCCGCCGTGGTCTCCTCGGGCGCCGCCGCGTCGGCGGCGGGCAGGCCGCCCGGCGCGAGCAGCGCCAGGCAGACCGCCACCACGGTGATCAGCGCCCGCCGCAGTCCTCCCGCGGGCAGAGCTTGGGATCTCATCGACTCCCCTTCACGATCAGGTTCTCGGGCAGGGGCGTCGCCGGCCCGCCCTTGTACGTCACCCGCCACAGGGCGGACGCCGAGTCGGCGTTGAAGAAGCCGCGGCCGTAGTCGAGCACGTAGAGCGCGCCGTCCGGGCCGAACTTCCAGTCCATCAGGTTGCGGATGCCGCCGTTGCCCACCGGGATGATGTCGTCGAGCGACTCGGCGTGCACCGGCAGTCCGCCGTCGCCGGCGTTGGCCGGGTCCATGACCACGGCGTGCCGCGGCTGGTCCTGGTCGTAGAAGTCGCCGACGAACCACTTGCCGTCCCAGTACTCCGGCCACCTGACGTCGCTGCCGGAGGAGGCGTCGTAGCGGTAGACGGGGCCGGTCATGGCCGCCTGGCCGCCGCCCTTGAGCCAGGGCAGCCGGTACTGCGCCTCGTCGATGTCGTAGCTGGGCACCCCGTCCGCGTTGCGCGGGTAGTCGGGGCCGCCGCCCTGGGGCGAGTACCAGATGTTGTTGGCCCGGGCCGGCGGGATGTCCGTCAGGCCGTCGTTGTTGGGCGAGGTGTTCTTGAGGTTGTCGCAGTCGTACCAGTCGAGCGGCTGCGACGGGTCGGGCAGGTTGCGGTCGCGGTACGGCTGCTTGTTGCCCATGCAGTACGGCCAGCCCTGGTTGCCCGCGCTGGTGATGACGGCGAACGTGTCGTACTTGGCCGGGCCCCAGGTGGTGCTGGGCTGGCCGGCGTCCGGGCCGACCCAGCCGGCGTAGAGCCGGTCCTGCCCGTCGATCTCGATGCGGGACGGGTTGCGTACGCCCATCACGTAGATCTCGGGCCTGGCCTGGTCGCCGTTGCCCTCGTCGCCGGTGAAGAGGTTGCCCTCGGGGATGGTGTACGTGCCGTCGGGCTCGGGGTGGATCCGCAGGATCTTGCCGTTGAGGTTGTTGGTGTTGCCCGCGGTGCGCCGCGCGTCGGCGAAGGACACGCCGCCGAAGTTCGGCTCCGGGTTGTTGCCGGAGTAGCCGTCGCTGAACCGCGAGGAGTTGGTGTCGCCGGTGGCGATGTACAGGTTGCCCTGCGAGTCCCACTCCATGTCGCCGCCCGCGTGGCAGCAGCTGTGCACCTGGACGGGCCAGGACAGCAGCACCTGCTCGGAGGAGGTGTCGAGCTTCTGGGTCGCCTGGTCGATCGTGAACCGGGAGACCCGCCGCTCGGCCATGTGCGCGTCGCGGTCGACGCCGGAGTGCGGCGTGTAGTGCAGGTACACGTGGCCGTTGGCGGCGAAGTCCGGGTCGAGGGCGATGCCGAGCAGGCCCTCCTCGACCTTGACCAGCTCGTCGCCGCCGCCCTTGTTGCCGAAGACGTCGAGGGTGCCGACCGCGGTCACCTGCTCGGTCTCCGGGTCCCACATGTGGACGGTGCCGGGGCCCTTGCCGATCTCCGGGCCGTCCCAGTCGACGTCGACGGGCGCGCCGGACCAGCGGCCGCCGCGGCCGATGTAGTAGACCTTGCCGTCGTCGGCGATGTCGATGCCGTGCGGCTCGCCGATCTGGTCGAGCTGGTTCGGCTGGTTCGGCTGGGTCAGCCGGGTCGCCTCGTAGTTGGCGGTGATGCTCGCCTGGCAGTCGGCCCGCGCCTGGCGGGTGGTCCACAGCAGGGCGCCGCGCAGGTGCGCGCGGAAGTTCTCCTCCGCGAAGCCGGCCGCGGTGCCGCCCATGCCGGTGTAGAAGGAACGGCCGCCCTCGTAGTCGCGGCACCAGGAGATCGGGTGGTCCCAGCCGTTGGCCGTCGAGCCCGGCTCGTACGTGCGCTCCCGGACCCGGGCGACGGTGTGGACGCTGCCGGAGGGGTTGGTCTCCCAGTTGGTCCACACGTCTCTGCGCGACCACTCGAGCGGCAGGTCCCTGGTGGCCGGGTTGAGCCGGTCGCCGACCTCGACGACGGCCTCCTGCGCGCCGCCTGAGGTGCCGGCGGGGCGGCTGCCGATCAGGCCGGTGAACCAGTCGGACTCGGGCTCGGCGCGGGCCGCGTCGTGGATCCCGAGGAACCCGCCGCCGGCCTCGATGTAGCGCTGGAACGACTGTTCCTGAACGGTGTTGAGCCGGTCGCTGCCCGGTGACAGGAAGACGACCGCGTTGTACTTGGCCAGATTCTTGTCGGTGAAGGCCGTCACCTCATCGGTGGCGGTCACCGTGAACGTCTCCGGACCCTGGGTCCCGATGGCTTCGATGGCCTCGATGCCCGCCCGGGTGACGGCATGCTGATCGCCGTCCACCCGGTGGAACACGAGTACCGAAGCGTTCGCCTTGCCCGGCGGCTTGCCGGCCGCGAGCGGTCCGCCGCTCGACGGCCCCGCCATGGCCTCGGCTCCTGCCAGCAGCGTTGCCGTCATTGCCACGGCCGATGCGCCGGCCGCCCAGCGTAGGGCGTTTCCCCTGCGTCGCATGGTCCTCCCACCTCGTCCCGGGATGCTGCGGGATAGCTGCGCCGCCGTAGGAAGTTAGACCTCTTTCGGCGAACTGCCAATGCCTACAGCCGGATTAGGTTCGAACTTTGTCCTGAGGATGGGCAAAGCCTCGACAAGCCCTTACCATGAGCGGCTGTCAGGGACGAGTCACAAACGCGCGAGAAGGCGGGGGCCACCATGCCGCGCAGTGTTTCCAGAAGGTCCTTCACGAGCGGTGCGGCCGCGGCCGCACTGGCGACCCCGGTCGCCCTGTCCACCACGGGAGCGACGGTCACCGCGTCGAACGACAAACCACAACCCCAACCCCTGGGCGAGATCAAGCGCATCACCATGTACGCCGAGGCCATGCCGGACGGCCAGTTGGGCTACGGACTCGAACCGGGCAGGCCCTCCATCCCCGGTCCGCTGCTGGAGATGTACGAGGGCGACAGCATGATCATCAAGCTGGTCAACAACCTCGACGTCGAGGCCAGCCTGCACCCCCACGGCGTCGACTACGACATCGACAACGACGGCACGCCGATGACGAACAGCGCGGTGCCGCCGGGCGGTTCGCGCGAGTACGTCTGGCACTCGCACACCCCCGGCACCCGCCGCGACGGCACCATACAGCCGGGCAGCGCGGGCTACTGGCACTACCACGACCACGCGGTCGGCACCCCGCACGGAACCGGCGGCGTCAGACGCGGGCTCTACGGCGGGCTGATCGTCCGGCGGCGCGGCGACAAGCTGCCCGACAAGCAGTTCGTCATCGTCTTCAACGACAGCACCATCAACAACCTCACCGGCCACGGGCCGGACTTCACGGCCACGCTCGGGGACCGCTGCGAGGTCCTCATGATCACGCACGGCGAGCTGTACCACACGTTCCACATGCACGGGCACCGCTGGGCGGACAACCGCACGGGCATGCTGACCGGCGTGGACGACCCGACGCCGATCATCGACAACAAGATCTGCGGGCCGGGCGACTCCTTCGGCTTCCAGTTCATCGCGGGCGAACTGGTCGGCTCGGGGCGGTGGATGTACCACTGCCACGTCCAGAGCCACGCGGACATGGGCATGGCGGGGCTGCTGGTGGTGACGAACCCGAACGGCACGGTGGCCGGCGAGCACAACGCGGAGGCGATGAAGCCCACCCGCGACGCGCCGGCACACGGGAACCACTGACCGCGCCCCGCGCGCCGGTGCAGCCGGCACCTTGGGCCCGGGGGCGGCGGCTTGCCCGCCGCCCCCGGCACGAGACGGGCCGGCGACCCCGCTGGGTGGGGTCGCCGGCCTCCCGCATGGACCACGTCCCGCGCGGCGGCGTGCCCGCGTACCCCCGGGGGCCGACGTCGAAGGCCGGTCGCGGCCCGCGTTCCGGCGCCGTGTCCCGCTGTTCGCCGCGGGATTGCCTCGGCGCCACGCACGGGCAGGATGCTCCCGCCATCATCGTGCGCCGGCCGGCGGCCCGCCGCGGGGAGCACCCCCCGCCGGCCGGCCCGGCCCGCGAGGGAGAGGATCCGTATGAGGTACGTCAGAACGCTCGGCGCCACCGCCGTGGCCGCGGCCCTGCTCGGCACCGTCGCCGCCTCCGCCGCGCCCGCGGCGCGGCCCGGCGGCGACCACCGGCCCCAGCGCGAGGGCCGCGTCGTCGAGGCCGTCGCCACGCTGGACCGCAACAGCACCTGGAAGCTGGTCGAGAAGCTGCCGCTGGACTTCGAGACGTACCACCCGCAGGGGATGACCCGCGTCGGCGACCGGCTGTTCCTCTCCAGCGTCGAGGTCATCGAGCGGCCCGTGCACTACCCGGAGCCCGTCGACGGCTACGACCGCAGCCCAGGCCGCGGCGTGGGCCACCTCTTCGTCATGGACCTGAAGGGCCGGCTACTGGAGGACATCACGCTGGGCGAGGGCGACATGTACCACCCCGGCGGCATCGACACCGACGGCCGCTCGGTGTGGGTCCCGGTCGCGGAGTACCGGCCGGACAGCGCGGCCGTCGTCTACCGCGTCGACGCCCGCACGCTGGCGGTCACGGCGGAGTTCCGGGTGGACGACCACGTCGGCGGCGTGGTGCCCGAGCCGCGCACCGGCAGGGTGCACGGCGTCTCGTGGGGCTCGCGGACCGTCTACAGCTGGGACCGGCACGGCCGGCAGCTCCAGCGGCGCGCGAACCGGAGCCACTTCGTCGACTACCAGGACTGCGCGTACGCCGGCTCCCGCACGATGCTCTGCACCGGCGTCACCGGCTTCAAGAACGCCTCCGGCGCCGACTTCGAGCTGGGCGGCATCGCGACGGTCGACCTGCGGACGTCCGACATCGACCACGAGGTGCCGGTGACGCTCTGGTCGACCGGCGGGCACGTCGCCACCCGCAACCCCGTGCTGCTGGAGGCGCCGCGCGGCGGCGGAGTGCGCATGTGGGCGGCCCCCGACGACGGCACGTCGCCCGCCGGCACCGAACTGCTGGTCTACGAGACGGGCGGTGTCGGCTGAGCCCCCCCGCGGCCACGGCAACATCAACACCGGTGACAAAGACCTGCCCACCGCGGCCCGGCCGCCCGGTGACCGGCAGATCATGCCCGTCAGCGCCGCGACCGCTTCCTGCCCCTGGCCCTCCTGGCGCCGCAGTAGAAATCGGGGGATGTGCCGGGCCGGTCGAAGTAGGCCAGCACGTCGTCGGTCTCCTTCTTCAACGTCCGGCCCGCGGAGTCGTTCCATCCGGTCGTGTCCGGGCCGCTCATGCGGTCTCGGTCTGCAGGGCGGGCCCGAGGAGGAGTCCGCCGTCGATGACGTACTCCGAGCCGGTGATGAACGACGCGTCGGATGAGGTGAGGAACAGGAGGAGCCGGGTGACGTCGGTCGGCTCTCCGAGTCGGGGGATGGCGAACGGCTCGGGTGAGTAGAAGTCGGCGATTGCCGCGGTGGCGCCGGCTGCTGGTTCGTGGATGAAGGGGGTCGCGATCACGCCGGGGTGGATGGTGTTCACGCGGATGCGGTCCCGGCCGAGTTCGAGCGCTGCCGTTCGGGTAAGGCCTCGCACGGCCCATTTGCTGGCGACGTACGGCGCGTAGTGCGCCGTGCCGCCCAGGCCCATCGTCGAGGCGATGTTGACGATGGCTCCCCCTGTTGCGCGGCGCAGAGCGGGGGCGGCGGCCTTGATGCCGAGGAAGGTCCCGGTGAGGTTGATGTCGAGGATGCGCGACCACGTGGCCCGGTCCGTGTTCTCCACCGTCGCCGGCGGGTTCTGGACGCCCGCGTTGTTGACGAGCACGTTCAGGGCGCCGAAGGCGCTCTCGGCGGCCAGCACGGCGGCGGACCACGAACTCTCGTCGGTGACGTCGAGGCGGGTGAAGTGAGCGCGGGTCCCCAGCTCGGCGGCGAGAGCGGTGCCGCGTTCGGTGTCGATGTCGCCGATCACCACGTTCGCTCCCTCCGCGTGAAAGGCGCGTACGTGGCTCGATCCCTGGCCACCGGTCCCACCGGTCACGAGCACGGTCTGGTTGTCGAAGCGGTTCATCAGGCGTTCCTTCGGTACGTGGGTGACTGACCGGGATCATCGGCGATGAACGGCCGGCCGATGGCGAGCCGGGCGACTCACCACTACCTCGACACTAGGTCGGCGGCAGTGGTGAGTCAAGCCACTCACCTCGTATACTCGGTCCATGAGCAGGGCCGTACCGACCTACCACCAGCGCGTCGCCCGGGAGAAGCGCGCGCTGATCGTGACGGCCGCGACCGCACTGTTCCTCGAATTGGGCTACGACCGGACGTCGCTGGCGCGGATCGCAGAGCGCTCGGGTGTCTCGCGGGCCACCTTGTTCAAGCAGTTTCCGAGCAAGGCCGCCCTGTTCGACGCCATCGTCACCGAGTCCTGGTCAACCGCCGACGAGGAGGATCCTCCGCCGGCAGGCAACGTCGTCGACGGGCTCAGCACCATCGGCCGCCGTTACGCCGAGTTGCTGAGCCGGCCCCAGATGACCGACCTGTTCCGGATCGTCATCGCCGAGCTGCCGCGGTTCCCGGAGCTGGCCCATGCGCAGTTCTCGCACGGGAAGATGCCCTACTTCGAGTCCGTACGCAGCTACCTCCTGGCTGAGCACGAGGCGGGAACGGTGCGGGTCGAGGACGTGGACCTCGCGGCCACCCAGTTCCTGGGCATGATCTCCAACTACGTCTTCTGGCCGACACTCCTGGTGCCGGGCTGGGAGGTGAGCACCGAACGCGTCGCTCAGGTAGTCGACGAGGCCGTCCGCACCACCGCCGCCCGGTACGCCGCGACCGCACCAGGGGCGTCCACCAACGGCTGAGTCCCGCCCCCGCAGAACAAGAGGTCTCAGCAGCGGGCCGCCGGTCTTGTGACGCCAGGATGAAAGAGTTCACCGCGTGGACGCGGTACCCGGTACGGCGCCGCGCCCGGCCGGCGCGCCCGGGTCAGTCCACGCCGCAGAGCCGCAGCAGCGCCGCCGTGGCCGCCGCGGCGACCACCACCACGACGAACGGCGCCCGGCGCCACGCCAGGACGCCGCCGACCGCGACGCCCGCCGGCCGGGCGATCCCCGCGAAGCCGCCGTCGTCCAGCAGCGCCTGCGTGCCGACCAGGGCGGTGAGCAGCACGATGGCCGCGACCGTCATCAGCCGCTCCACGCGCGGCTCCAGCCGCACCCGGGAGCGCAGGGCGGGGCCCGCGAAGCGGAAGGCGAACGTGCCCGCGCCGAGCACGAGGACGGCGGGCAGCAGGGTCGTCGCGGTCACGGCACCCGCTCCTCGTCGTACGGATCGCCGGGCGGATCGTCACACGGGGCGCCGTGCGGATCGCCGCGCGTGCCGGCGCGCGTGCCGGCCTCCGGTCCGTCGGTCCCGCCGGGCGGCTCCCCGCCACCGCCCGCCGGCGCCGTGGGGCCGGTCCCCGCCACCGCCAGTCCCGCCAGCGCCAGCAGCACCGGGACCCCGGCCGGCAGGAACGGCGCCGCCGCCAGCGCGACACCCAGGCCCACCAGCGCCGCCCGCCGCGTACCCGCCTCCCGCAGCGACGGCAGCACCAGCGCCAGCAGCACCGCCGGAAACGCCGCGTCCAGCCCGAAGGCGTCCGTGTCGCTCACCGCCGTGCCGCCCAGCGCCCCGAGCGCGACCCCGGCGTTCCAGCAGACGAACAGCCCGGCGCCGCACGCCCAGTACGCCGCCCGCCGGCGCACCGGGTCGCGCTGGGCCAGCGCGAACGCCACGGTCTCGTCGATCATCAGGTGGCTGCCGACCAGCCGCCGCAGCCGCCCGCCGCCCAGCGCGTCGCCGACGGTGAAGCCGAACGGCACGTGCCGCGCGTTCACCAGCAGCCCCGCCGCCACGGCCGCCAGCGCGGTGCCGCCGGAGGCGATGATGCCGACGAACATGAACTGCGCCGCCCCGGCGAAGACCACCAGCGACAGCAGCACCGGCAGCCACAGCGGCAGCCCCTCGCTGACCGCGATGGCCCCGAACGAGACGCCGACCAGCGTGTCCGCGGCGCACACGAGCGCGATGTCGCGGACGAGGTCGCGGGGCAGGCCGCCGCGGCGGGTTCGCCATATCGAACGCATGGTTGCCATGCTGAACATCCGCTACCCTGTTCGTCAAGTCGAATAAACGGATGACAGAGCGAACGGAGTGTGCACCATGCCCCAGAGCGGCGGAGCCCCCCTCGGCGCCATCGCCGCGGCGCTCCAGCGCGAGCGCCGCCGTACGGGGCTCACGCTGACGGAGCTGGCCCGCCGGGCCGGCATCGCCAAGTCGACGCTCTCGCAGCTGGAGTCCGGCACCGGCAACCCGAGCGTGGAGACCCTCTGGGCGCTCAGCGTCGCGCTCGACGTGCCGTTCTCCCGGCTCGTCGAGCCGGCCCGCCCCCGCGTGCACGTCATCCGCCGCGGCGAGGGCCCGTCCGTGCCCTCCGAGCGCGCCGAGTACGCCGCGACGCTGCTCGCCTCCGGCCCCGCCCACGTGCGCCGCGACATCTACCTCATCACCGGCCAGCCCGGCACCCCGCGCCGCTCCGACCCGCACGCCCCCGGCGTCGTCGAGCACGTCGTGCTCAGCAGCGGCCGGGCCCGCGCGGGCGTGGCCGAGGAGCCGGTCGACCTCGAACCGGGCGACTACGTCTGCTACCCCGCCGACGTACCGCACGTCTTCGACGCGCTGGCGCCGGACACGGTCGCCGTCCTCGTCTCCGAGCACCCCTGACGGCCCGCGGCGGCCTTCCGCCGCGGCCTTCCGCACCCGCCTTCCGCGCCCGCGCGGCGGGCGGGGTCACGCCGGTGCCAGGTACCCGTGCTCCAGCAGCCAGCCGACGCTGAGGCGCTGCCCCTCGCCCGGGTCGAGGAACACCGGGTCCAGCTTGATCTGCTCGCCCCCGCCGGGCTGTTCGAACCACGGCGCGACCGCGCCCTGCCACACCCAGAAGGGCTTGGTGACCTGGTAGACGCGGTAGTCGCAGGGCGTGTCGGGGTCGCGGGTGTGGAGGCTCTGCGGGGGCAGCGCCCGCTCGGCGTAGCGGTCGCCGACGGGGGCGAGGTAGCGGCCGGACTCCGCGCCGAAGCGGTCGAGCAACCGGCCGGGCGTGAGCTTGGTCGCCTCGCGGTCGACGGTGCCGTTGACCTCGGCGAAGCCGTCGTTCGGCGGGTACTTCCACCCGCCGCCGTCGGCCGGGCCCGTCCAGTACTTCGCCAGGAACGCGGCGGGGGTGAGGGAGCCGGTGGGCTGCCAGCCCCGCAGCAGCGGGCCGACCCGCGGCTCCCAGCGGCCCGGCAGGTGCTCAGGGCCCAGCCGGGCGTCGCCGAGGTACTCGCCGGTGCAGTCGGGCTCGTCCCGTACGGCGGCGGCGCCGGCCGCGGGGCGGGTCGCGGCGCCGCCCGGTGCGGGGGCCGCGGCGGGCGGCGCCGGCGCGGGGGCCTGGCGGACGAACGCGGGGTGGGCCACGGGGCCGGAGTGCCCGGCGGCGGCCGCGGCGGGGACGTTGCCGGTGAGTCCCGCGGCGATGGCCAGCACGGCAAGTGCCGTGCGCACGGTGCGGGTTCGCGTCACGGTGGGGGTCCTTCACGCTCGGCGGACGGCGGCCTCACCATGATCCGCAGGGCGGGCGGCGGGCCCGCCGACCAACACGCCCGCGGCCACCCGCCCTTCGGGTGAAGCGGGTGCGCCGCCCCAGCGGGCACGCCGCGGCGGCCGCGGGCCCTCAGCCGCGGGCCCTCAACCGCGGGCCGTCAGCCGCGGGCCGTCAGTCGCCGGGCCGTCAGTCGCGGGGCTCGATCCCCAGGTCCGCGAGCAGCGCACGCACCCGGTGCTCGATCTCGTCCCGTAACGGCCGCACCGCCGCCGCCCGCCACCCCCGGGGGTCGGGCAGGGGCCAGTCCACGTAGCGCTTGCCGGGGAACACCGGGCAGGCGTCCCCGCAGCCCATCGTGACGATCACGTCCGCCGCCCGGACCAGCTCGTCCGTCCACGCCGACGGGAACTCCGCGGAGATGTCGATCCCCCGCTCCCCCATCGCGGCCACCGCCGCCCCGTTGGCCGCGTCGCCCGGGCCGGAACCGGCCGACCAGGCCACCGCGCGGCCGCCCGCCAGCCGGGCCGTGAGCCCCATCGCCATCAGGCTGCGCCCGGCGTTGTGCTCGCAGAGGTAGAGCACGACCGGCCGGGCGTCGCCGCCCACCCCGTCCATGCGGGCCAGCGCCTGCAGCCGGCGGCGCGCGTAGCGCTCGGTGAGCGACAGCAGGTCGTCCGGTGCGTCGCCGCGCACGGCGACGTCGCCGTACACGCCGCACAGAAAGCGTTCGATGGTCTCCTGGCCGAACACCCCGCGGAACTCCGTCCGTAACCTTCTGGCGGAGGTGTGCAGCGCGAGGCGGTGACCGGATCCGGGATCGATGTGTGCGTAGCCCCCGAGGTCGTCCATCGGCGGATTATGGTCCCTTCAGGCCGCACGCACACCCGGAACGGCTCGGTCAGCCCGTTACGGGCGTGACGAAGCGGGCACGTTCGGCGCTGTACGAGGTAGGGCAATGTCGCAGGCGGCCGGAAGGACTGCGCACAGCGGCACACCGGAGGAAGCGAAGGACCATGACCGAGGCACCGCAGGGGAACGACCCCTCGACCACGCAGCGGGCGCTGGAGGCACTGGCGACCGACGCCAAGGACCCGGCGGCGCTGCACGCCCTGGCCCACAGCGAGGTGCTCGTGCCCGTACCGGACGAGAGACCGGACCCGGCGGAGGAGGGCGCGCAGCCGGAGCAGGCGGATGCCGGCGCCGGTGCGGGAGCGGCGGAGGAGAGCATGCTGCTGCCGGTGATGGAGCAGCCGAACGGGGACCGGCTGGTGCCCGTCTTCACCTCCGAGTCGCGGATGGGGTACGCGCTGCCCTCGGTGGCGAAGTACCGCAAGCTGCCGCTGGTGCTCCTCGCCAACGCCTGGCCGGCGGAGGAGGTGTACCTCACCATCGACACCGGCAGCCCGGGCGCGCTGACGCTGAGCGCGGCGGGGGTACGCACCCTCCTCGGCCGCTCCGGCGGCTGATCCCCGGCCTCGGCCCCCGGCCCCGGCCCCGTCCTCGGCCTCGGTCCCGGTCTCGGTCTCGGCCTCAGATGAGCGACCGGGAGCGGTCGGTGCACAGCGCCCAGATCACGAAGACGCCGATGGCGATGTTCACGATCGCCCACACCGGCTGGTACGGCAGCCACAGGAAGTTCGCGACCACGGCCAGGGAGGCCAGCCCGACGCCCAGCAGCCGCCCCCACTCGGCGCCCTGCAGGATGCCGATGCCGGTCAGGACGAGGACGGCGCCGAGGATGACGTGGATCCAGCCCCAGGTCGTGAGGTCGAACTTGTAGACGTAGTCGCCGACCCCGGCGAACACGTCGTCGTTCACGAGGCCCGCGACGCCCTGGAGCACGGCGAGGACGCCGTAGACGAACATCAGCACCCCGGCGAACACCGTGCCGCCCGTCGCCCACGGGCTGCCGCCGCTGCTCGCCGGGGTGTGGCCGCCCGTCGGCGCGGTGCCGCGGGAGGAGGAGGTGGGCGTGGTCATCGGGGCACACTCCTTACCGAGGGCCGCCGGAGGGGCCGGCCGGGGGTTTCAGCTTCACGCCGGGGCAGCGGCCGGACGACTCCGTGCGGGCCGTCCGGGTGAACGCCCGGGTCCCGGGCCCGTCCGCTCACCCGTCCTGCCCGGCTCTCCCCCCCCTTTCCGGCTCTCCCTTCCTTTCCGGCTCCACCGTCCCGCCCGGCTCCACCGTCCTGCCGCTCGCCGAGCGCGCGGCGCAGCCGGCCGCTCAGTGCGGTCGCGGCGGCGGTCAGGAAGACGAAGCTGTACGTGATCTGCCCCATCACCAGGATCCGGGCCGTCTGCCCACGTGCGGTGATGTCCCCGTAGCCGACGGTTGCCACGGTCGCGACCGTGAAGTACAGCGCGTCGGCCCGGGTCCGCAGCCCGTGGAACTCCCCCTGCTGCCGGGCGATGGCACCGTACGCGGCGGCGAAGACGAGGATCGAGGCGATCATCAGCAGCGGGATGGTGATCCCGGGGCGGGCGTGCGGCACGTCCAGCAGCACCGCCCGGATCTCGCGGAGCAGCAGTGCGGTGACCGCGCCGAGCGTCAGCACGAAGAGCGTCCAGCTCAACTCGGGTCTCTCCGCGCCCAGCAGATGCAACGGCAGCAGGAAGTACGCGACGACCATGAGCGCCACGGGCACGATCTCGCGCAACCAGGGGAGCAGAGGGTCCCGGCGGCGCTCCCGGCCGTCGTCCCGGCCCGCGCGCCTGTCACCGGTCGGGCCGCCGTCCTCGCCGCCGTCACGCGCGCCACGCACGCCCGTCACGCCCGCAGGACGACGATCGCCTCGTCCGTGTACGTCAGGAACGTCAGCGTCTCGTGCAGGTACAGCTGCACGGTCTTGGCGTCGTGCGCGGTGTAGCCGACGGCCAGATCGTCGCCGAGGCGCAGCTCGAAGTCGCCGCCGCGGGTGGACAGCGCCAGGCCGCCGCTCAGGGCGGGCGCCCAGATCAGTTCGCCGTCCAGCTGCCGCGCGATGTGCCGGGCGACGGGGTAGCCGTGGTCCGCGGTCTCGCTCACCGCGGTGTACGCGTCGGCGCCGAGCAGCAGCGAGTACGGGCCGTCGACGCCGGCCAGCCGGAGCGCGGAGAGCGCCTGGCTGACGGCGTCGGGGTAGTCGCGGACCTCGGCCGGGAGGCTCTGCTCGACCAGCGAGGAGCGCGTGCGCAGACCCTCGACGCCGGCGGCGGCGTACCCGTCGGCGATCATCCGGTCCTCGGCGAAGGCGGCGGTGCGGGCGGCGTCCTTGACCGGCTGCCAGTCGGAGTCCCGGGCGCCGCGCTCCACGTCGTCCACGGCGTCGCGGCCGACGGTGAACGGCACCCGCAGCTCGACCAGCCGCTGCGCCGCGCGCAGCCGCGCCGTCGCACCGGGTGCGGGCGGGGCGATCTCCTCCAGGTGCCCGGTGCCGACGGCGGCCAGCTCCGGCCCCTCCGGGCCGGTGACGTCCACGACGCGACGGCCGGCGACGTGCCGGCGGAAGGTGCGCCGGGCCTCGCCCTCGATCTCCGCCCAGGCCGCCGGGGTGACCGGGGCGAGTTCACGGTGCAGGTTGCTCATCGCGTTGCTCATCGCACGGGTGCTCCTTTGAGGCCGCCGATCCCCAGGGAGCCGTCGCCGGCGGCCGGGGCGTCGGGTACGGGGTCGGGGCCGGCGGCGGCCGCCGGGCGGGGGGCGGCGGGCCGGTCGGGGAGGTCGTCGAGGAAGCCGGCCGCCGGGGCGAAGAAGAGGCAGCCGGTCACGGCCGTGGAGAAGTCCAGGATCCGGTCGTACGCCGCCGGCGCCCGGCCGAGGAACATGTTCTCCAGCATCTCCTCCAGCACCCCGGGCTCCCGCGCGTAGCCGATGAAGTACGTGCCGAACTCGCCCTCGCCGACGGAGCCGAACGGCATGTTGTCCCGTACGACCTCGCGCTCGTCGCCGTCCGGGCCGGTGACCGTGTTCAGCGCGACGTGCGAGTCGCCGGGCCGCCGCCCCTCGGGCAGCTCGGTGTTGCCCAGCTTGGTGCGCCCGATGACCCGCTCCTGCTCCTCGGTGCTCAGCGCCTCCCAGGCGTCGAGGTCGTGCAGGTACTTCTGCACCATCACGTAGCTGCCGCCGGCGAACCGCGGGTCCTCCGCACCGGTGAACACCGCCGCGCCGGCCGCCTGCCCGACCGGGTTCTCCGTGCCGTCGACGAAGCCCAGCAGGTCGCGCATGTCGTAGTACTTGAAGCCGTGCACCTCGTCGGCGACGGCGACGGAGTCGCCGAGCCGCGTGCACAGCCGCCTGGCCAGCTCGAAGCAGAGGTCCATGCGCCGGGAACGGATGTGGAACAGCACGTCGCCGGGGGTGGCGACGGCGCGGTGCCGCTCGCCGGCCAGCTCGCGGAACGGGTGCAGGCCGGCCGGGCGCGGGCCCTGGAAGAGCCGGCCCCAGACGGCGGCGCCGATGCCCGCGACGCACGTCAGCCGGTCGTCGGGGGCGCCGAAGCCCACGGCGCGCTGCAGCGCCGGGAGGTCCGTGAGGACGTCGCGCACGGTGTCCTCGCCGCCGGGCGCGACGGTGACGACGAGGAAGACGGCCGCGGTCGCGGGCGGGGCCAGCACGGGCTGGGGTTCGGGCACGGTCCCTCCTGGTCACGGGGGCATTCGTGACGATACGGGACGTAACCGTCGGCGCAATCCGGCGGCGGTCCGCGTTCACCCGCCCGTACCGGGAGCGCCGCTCAGCGCGTCGCCCGACATGTCACCCGACCGGCGCACGCCGCAGGGCGGTGGCCGGGTGGAGCCGTGGCGCGGGTGTTACGACGGAGATCGAGGCCCACGGCACAGCGGCCCGGGTCCACCTCCACGAACCTCTACGAAAGAAGCCCCACCATGTCGCAACAACTCGCCCTCTCGGTCGACTTCGGAGGAGGCTTCAGCGACGCGTTCTCCAAGCTGATCGGGTTCGTCCCGAAGCTGATCGCCTTCCTGCTCGTCCTGGTCGTCGGCTGGTTCGTGGTCAAGCTGATAGCCAAGGCGCTGGGCAGGGTCCTGCACGGCGTCGGCTTCACCAGGCTCGCGGACCGCAGCGGCGTCGGCCGTGCGCTGGAGAACTCGAAGTACGACGCGACCGGGATCATCGTCAAGATCATCTACTACACGCTGATGCTGGTCGTGCTCCAGCTCGCGCTGAGCGTCTTCGGCCCGAACCCCGTCAGCACGCTGCTCAACCAGCTCGTCGCCTGGCTGCCGAAGGCACTGGTCGCGGTGGTGATCGTGATGGTCGCCATGGCGGTCGCGACGGCGGTGCGCGACATCGTCGGCAACGCTCTGAGCAGCACGTCGTACGGGCGGACCGTGGCGACGATCGCCTGGGCGTTCATCATCGGGCTCGGCGCGGTCGCCGCGCTCGGCCAGGCGCAGATCGCCACGGCGATCACCGGCCCGCTGCTCATCGCGGTGCTCGCGGCGGGCGCCGGCATCGTGATCGTCGGCGTCGGCGGCGGCCTGGTCATGCCGATGCGGGAGCGCTGGGAGCGCTGGCTGACCGCGGCGGAGCGGGAGTCGGCCAACGCGCGGGACAGCGTCTCGGCGTACCAGCGGGGCCGCGCGGACGCGGCGGCCGGCCAGCCGGCGGGGCAGGCGTACTCGGGCACGGCGCCGCCGCCGGACGACCGCGACGACATGCGGTGACGGGGGCGGGCCCGCCGGCCGCGGAGCCTTGCGGCCGCGGCCGGCGGGCCCGGCGACCGTTCAGCCGGACAGCAGGTCGTACTCGCGGATCAGCCAGCAGACCGCGGTCAGCCGCAGCACCGCGAAGTCGTACCCGACGGGCTCGCGCCAGTCGCTCTCGGCCAGCACGTCGGTGAAGCCGACCACGTAGTCCGTGAGGTCCTCGCGCCGCATCCGCTGCGGCGCGCAGACGCGTTCGATCCGCTGCGGCAGGAGGTCGTGCCAGGGGCGGCGCTGCCGCGGCACCAACGCGTCGCGCACGGCCGCCGCGTGCTGGTCGACGGCCGCGACGAGCCCCGGCTCGAAGGCGAACTCCGACAGCCGGGGCAGGTACCGGGCGGCGACGGCGGTCAGCGGGCAGCCGACGGCCTCCTCCTCGGGTCCTCCCACGTTCACCGCTCGACTGTAACCCGGATTCCGCGGGCCCCCGCCCGTGACGTACGTCCCACGCCCGCCCCCGCCGGCGCGCGTGCGGTGTTTCCAACCCGGCGGTCCGCCACTATGCTCCGGCAGCGCATGGGAGCGCTCCCATTCCACACCGCACCGTACGGTACACCCCCCACCCGGAGAGCCCACGGGTCTCCGGCAGACGCGACAAGGACGGACCACCATGCGCGCACGTATCCCGCGCCGATTGCACCGCACCACCCTGGCCGGCCTCCTCGGCGCCGGCCTCGCCCTCGCCGGGCTGGCCACCGCCGCCCCGGCGGCCGTACCCGGCGGCGACGGGCCGCGGGCCGCCGCGGACGCCGCCCAACTGCCGGGCCCGCTGTACGTCGACCCCGACTCCCAGGTCCAGCGGTGGACGGCGGCCAACCCCGGCGACTCGCGGCAGCCCGTCATCGCCGACCGGATCGCCTCCCAGCCGCAGGCCCGCTGGCTCGCCCAGTACAACCCCGGCACCGTGCAGCAGGAGGTCGCCGACTACATGTCCGCGGCCGGCGACGAGCTGCCCGTCCTCTCGGTCTACGGCATCCCCAACCGCGACTGCGGCGGCGCCAGCTCCGGCGGCGCGCCCGACCTGCCGTCGTACCAGAACTGGATCGAGCTGATCGCCGCCGGCCTCGGCGACCACCCGGTCGTGATCATCCTGGAGACCGACGCGCTCGCCCTGGAGGACTGCCTCGACCAGTCCGGCCGCGACGCCCGGCACGCGGCGCTGCGGCAGGCCGTCACCACCCTGAAGTCCGCCGACCCGCAGGCCCACGTCTACCTCGACGGCGGCCACTCCGGCTGGCACTCCCCCGCCGACCAGGCCGCCCGGCTCTCGGCCTCCGGGGTGACGGAGGCGGACGGCGTGTTCACCAACGTCTCCAACTTCCACACCACCTCCGACGAACTCGCCTACGGCAAGCAGATCCTGTCCGCCATCGGCGACCCCGACCTGAAGCTGGTCGTGGACACCAGCCGCAACGGCAACGGCTCCAACGGCGAGTGGTGCGACCCCGCCGGCCGCGCGCTGGGCGAGAACCCGACGCTGTCGGCCGGGGACGACGCCGTGGACGCGCTGCTGTGGGTCAAGCCCCCGGGCGAGGCGGACGGATGCGCGGCGGCGGCGGGGCAGTTCGTGCCGGACCTGGCGTACGCGCTGGCGACCAACTGAGGCCGGCGCCGCCCGGCTCGTGCGCGCCTGCCCGCGTGCCTTCCCGCGCGCTGCGGGCGCGGCGGGCACCGCGGGTGCGCGCAGCCGGGCCGGTCCGGGGCGGCCGCCACTGCCCCGGACCGGCCCCGGCTCTCAGGGGTGGATCAGCGGCTCGTAGCCCGCGCGCACGTCGGAGTCCGAGGACGTGACGTACACCTTGGACGGCGGGCCGGTGTCGACGCCGTAGTACGTGTACGGCAGCCTGGCCGGGCAGCTGGAGCCGCCGATCTCCACGGTGGTCTTCTTCACCAGCTTGCCGGTGCGCAGCTCGTACACCCGCACCGGGATCTCCCGGGTCTTGAACGACACGTTCTTGATCTCGCCGATGACCGAGTCGTACTCGTACGGGCACGTCGCGACCGTGTCGCCGTGCCGGGACCCGCCCGCGCAGATGATCACCACCGCGTCCTTCGCGTCCTTCGCCTTCCAGGAGGACGGGAGCTTGGACCGGTGCTTGTTCTGCCCGTAGAGCAGCGCGCGGTGCGGGCCGCCGCCGCGGTAGGGCTTGGCGCCGCGGTACGGGGCCGGGCTGTCGCAGTACTCGGGCTTGCCGCCGCCCGCCCCCGACAGCAGCCCGCGGACGTTGTCGAGTTCGATGGCCGTGTCCGCGCGCTCCACGCCGTCCTCGGCCGCGCCGGCCAGCTCGTGGTCGGGGTACTGGTCGAGGAGCTGCCGGTACTGCGTGCGGGCCTCCTCCCAGGTGTCCTCGGCCATGAGCGCGTCGCCGCAGCCGACCATCGCGGCGGGCGCGACCTCGGGGACGACGTCGGCGGCGCGGGCCAGCCCGTCGTCGCCGCTCTCGCGCCGCCCGAGCCAGTCGGTGACCTCCTTGGTCTGGCAGGCGTCGTCGGTGGGCAGCGCGCCGAGGAAGCCGTCCAGCACCTCGTCCACGTCGCCGCTGCGGTCCCGGCCGCCGCGCTCGCCCGGGTACTCCGTGAGGACGGTGCCGAGATGGCCGAAACCCGCGCTCAGCCGGTCGACGTCGCCGGTGAGCCCGGTCTCCAGCTCCTCCTCCGCCTGGGCGAGGAGGAGGTCGGCCCGGCGGTTGTCGGCGCCCTCCCAGAGGGCCTCGGGATGGTCCGCGTACACCTGGAGGGTGCGGGCTGCGCGCAGGCGGTGGCGGTCCGCCTCGTCCTCGGCCTTCAGCAGCAGCTCGCACGCCTCGGTGCTGTCCTCGGCGCGGGCGGTCAGCGGGGCGTCGGCGAGGCGGTGGCCGAACCAGAGGCCGTCGAGGTCGGAGACGGCCTGGGCGCACTCGCCGGCGCGGTGGGCGTCCGCGGCGTTGTCCTCGATGCGGGAGGCGTCGAGGCGGAGGGCGGTGCAGGCGAGGAGGACGGGGGCGGCGACGGCGAGGGCGACGAGCCGGTCCCGGCGCCGGTCCACGGGCGGGGCGGGGGGCCCGGCGGCCGGGGCGGGTGCCGCGGTCCCGGCCGACTCCGCGGCCTGTTCCGCGGCCGGTGCCGTGGCCTGATCCGTTGCCTCATCCGTGGCCTGATCCGTGGCCTGGTCCGTGGCCGTCGCGGCGGCCCGTCGGCGGGGCGGGCGGCCGCCGGCGAGATACCAGCCGTGCACCGTGACGCCGATCCACCACGCCAGCACGACGGCCTGGAACCACGCGTTGCGGCCGACGGTCGCCAGCAGGACGACGAGGAGGACCGACAGGGCCGCGGTGCCCACGGCGAGCCGGGGCCGCCGGAGCATCCCGTAACCGACGCCCAGCAGCGAGGCGTTGGCGAGCCCGACGGCGTACGGGTCCCGGGGCCGGGCGGGCGGCGCGGGCGGCGCGTACACCGGCTCCCCGGGGACGTAGGAGGGAGGTCCGAAGTCGGACGAGGGCCGCCCGGGCCCGGAGGGCGGCTCGCTGGGCATCGGAGGAAACGCTTCCATCGTGGTCCCTTTCTCGGGCAAGCCACCGGCGGACGTCTTCCATCCTCGGCACCGCAGCCGGGAGGGGTCCCGGAACACCCGCCCGCAGCCGGGCACTTCGGCCGCCAGAGGGATCGTGGCCCAGCCGGGCCCCGCAGACCAGGCATATGTCGGCCGCGTGTACGCGCACGGGCGCGGGCGCGCCGACGCGCGCCGGGCCGGGGGCCGGGCGCGCCCCCGGCCCGCAGGCGGCGGGACGCGCTACTCCCCCGTCAGCGCCGTCACCAGCCCGTCCAGCCCGTCGAAGTGCCAGTCGAAGGCGTCCGTCGCCGCGGGCGGATCGCCGGCCGGGCGCGGAACGTACGCCGTCCGCAGCCCGTTCTCCCGGGCCGCTCGCAGGTCCCAGGCGTGGGCGGCGACCATCAGCACCCGCTCGGGCGGGCACGCGGCGGCCTCGGCGGCGAGCCGGTAGACCTCCGGCGCCGGTTTGTAGGCCCGTACCGCCGCGCCGGACAGCGCCTGGTGCCAGCGCAGCCCGGCGTGCGCGGCGAGCCGCAGCAGCGCGGGGGCGGAGGCGTTGGAGAGGCCGGCGACGGGGAAGTGCCGGGCGATGCGGTCCAGTCCGGCGGCGGAGTCCGGCCACGCGGGGAGCCGCCGGGTCGCGGTGGCCAGCCGGTCGACGGCCGCCGGGTCCGTGACGCCGGCGCGTCCGGCGACCAGCTCGGCGGCCTCGCGGTCGACGGCGTCGCTGTCGGCGTACGGGCGCTCCCCGCGGGCCATCCGCCCCTGCTCGGCCTCGACGTGCGCCTGCCAGAGGGCGAGCAGTTCGTCGGCCGCCGGGCCGCCGGGCTCCCCCGCCACGGGCGGTCCCGCCACGGCGCGGATCTCCGCGCGCAGCCCGCCGGGTTCGTCGACAAGGGTGCCGAGGACGTCGAAGACGACGATTTCGGCGTCGCGGATCTCCAGCATGCGTTTCTCCTGTTCGGGGCGGGCCGTCGAGATCGACAACAACGCCGCGGCCCGGGCCATGCCCGTAGCCGCCGTTGACAGCTGTTTACAGGGGTGAAATCCCGCGCTACCTTCAATGGGAGCGCTCCCATTGACCTGTTCACGACGAACGTGAGACCCCCCGCCAGGTCGGCCGCGGACCTCGGGACGGCTCGGCGGCCCATCACGCGGACCGGGGCGCGGGCTCTTGCGTCAGCGCTCAGGAGAACCCGAAGGAGACCCATGAACACGGTTGTCCAACGACTCGTCCGCGCCGGCCGATCGCTCCGCCTCCGGCGCACTCTCGCACTCGCCGGCGCCGCGGGCATCGCGACCGCGGCGCTGGCGATGCCGACACCCGCCGCGGCCCACGGCGTCGCCATGGTGCCCGGCTCGCGCACGTTCCTGTGCTACAAGGACCTGCTCGCGAACGGCTCCACGCAGATGCCGCAGAACCCGGCCTGCGCCGCGGCGGTGCAGTCCGCCGGCACGACCCCGCTGTACAACTGGTTCGCCGTGCTGGACTCCAACGCCGGCGGGCGCGGCCAGGGCTACGTGCCCGACGGCAAGCTCTGCAGCGCCGGCGACCGCAGCCCGTACAACTTCTCGCCGTACAACGCGGCCCGCACCGACTGGCCGCTCACCCACCTCACCTCCGGCTCGAACATCGGGCTGGAGTACAGCAACTGGGCGCACCACCCCGGCAGGTTCGAGGTGTACATCACCAACAACGGCTGGAACCCGTCCCAGACCCTGGGCTGGGGTGACCTGGAGCACCTGCAGACCGTCCAGAACCCGCCGCAGGCGGGCGGGGCCGGCTCGGACGGCGGGCACTACTACTGGAACCTGCAGCTCCCGCAGCGCAGCGGCCAGCACATGCTGTTCATCCAGTGGATCCGCTCGGACAGCCAGGAGAACTTCTTCTCCTGCTCGGACGTCGTCTTCGACGGCGGCAACGGCGAGGTCACCGGCCTGACGCCGGGCGCCATGTCGGCGGACGAGGTACGGGCGCTGGGCGCCGACCAGCAGAACACCAAGGCCGACCCGCTCAAGGGCGCGCACGGCGACCACGGCGACCACGGCGCGACGGCCGCGGAGGGCAAGCAGGCGCAGGCGGTGGAGACGCTGAACCAGGGCAAGTCGAACCTCGCCGCGGCCTCCGAGGAGTCCTCGCCGGTGCTGCCGGCCGCGCTGGCGGGCGCGGGCGCGGTGATCTTCGCGGGCGGCGCGCTGCTGTACAACCAGCGGCGTAACACGCCCGGGAGGCAGCAGGCCTGACGGCGCGCGGCCGCCGCACCCGCGGCGGCGCGCGTGACGGCACACGCAAGCGGTGCCCTCCGGCGGCGCCCAGGACGGGCACCGCCGGAGGGGACCGGGCGGGGCCGGGCCGGACCGCGCGTCCGGCCCGGCCCCGCGCAGGACCAGCGGGCCGGGCCGACGGGCCGGGCCCGCGGGCGCGTCTCCGGGAGCGCGGCGGGTCGCGCTCCCGGGGCGCACCCGGGTCCGGCCGGCGTGGGGTTCGGCCGGACCCGCCCCGGGGGAGCGGCCGGGTCCGGGTCGGCGGAGCGGCTGCCGGTGACGTTGTCGACGCCGGTGAGCGGGCGGTTCCGGAGACGAGGGGGTCGTCGTAGGCCGGCTCCGGACCCTTCCGGCACGTCCCCGCCCGCGCCGCGGCGCCCGGCGGGCGGACGGCGCTACTCGTCCGGCAGCGGCCGGGCCTCCGCATCCGCTCCGTACAGCCGCAGGACACCCGTGCGCAGGGCTTCCGCCGCGGCCGCGGGGGTCATCCGGCCGGCGGCGACCTCCGCCCCCGCCGCGTGCCCGAGTGCCACGGTGGCGGCCGCCAGCCAGCGCGGCTCGGCGCCGCGGTCGAACTCCCCCGACTCCTGCCCGCGGCGGGCGATCCGCTCCAGCCGGTCGGTGATCGGACGGTGCTGCTCGCTCTCCTGCCGCCGGTCGGCGGGGGGCGGCTCGGCGTGCCGGAGGCCGGGGTAGCGGTCGGCGATCTCCCAGCTGACGTCGAGCAGCCGCAGCAGCCCGGTGGCGGCGGGGAGTTCGTCGAGGCGGGCGGAGTCCAGCGCGGCGTCGGTCTCCGCGGTGAGGCGGTCGAAGACGGCGGTGAGCACCTCGTTGCGCGAGGGGTAGTGGGCGTAGACGGTCTGGCGGGTGACGCCCGCGGCGGCGGCGATGGCCTCGACGCTGGCTTCCGGCCGCTCGCCGAGCAGCCGGACCGCGGCGTCGACGATGGCGGAGCGGCTGCGTTCGGCGTCGGCGCGGCGGCGGCGCGGCGAGGGGCGGTCTCCCGGGGCTCCCGCGGACTCCTTGGCTCCCTTGGACGGCAAAGTCGTACACCTTGTCAAAGTTAAGTCGGGCGTTATATCTTACGCAGTGTAAGAGATAGCGCCTCCGGGTGCTACTTCGCCTATGCGTGCGGGCAGGTCCCGCCACCGGGGAGAGCGACATGGCGGCCTGTGAGACGACCGACGGGAAGACCGACGAGGAAGCCCGCGGGGAGACCCGCGAGGAGGCGGGCGGCGAGGCAGGCCGGGAGACTGGGGACCAGGAGGCTGAGGGCCGGGAGGCTGGGGGCCGCGAGGAGGCCCGGCAGTTCGTGGCCGACCTCTTCACCTCCTTCACGCGCGAGGCCGTGGCGGACGGCGCCGACCCGGGCCCGATCGTCGACCGCTACTACACCCCGGACGCCGTGCAGACGGCCGACGGGATCCGGATCGACCGGGACCGGCTCGTGGCCCACATCCGCCCGGTCCGGAAGAACCTGTCGGACTTCGCGTTCGAGGTGCACGAGGCGCTGCGGGACGGCGAGCGGATAGCGGCCCGCTTCACCATTCACGCGACCGACCGCAGGGGGCGGCGCTCCACCACGGAGGTCCATCTCTTCGGCGAACTGGCCCCGGACGGCCGGATACGCCGTACGCACCAGCTCTCCCGGACCGTCGAGACCCCGGGGAAGGACACGGCAGCGGCGAGCGGAAAGGGGGGCGGCTCGTGATCGAGTCCCGCCACACGGTGCTGGGCATGGTGTGCGGTCACTGTGCGGAGATCGTCGGTGAGGAGATCGGCCGGGTGCCCGGCGTCACGGACGTGCGTGTGGACGTGGCGGCCGAGACCGTCGTGGTCCGGGCGGACCGCCCGGTGCCGGAGGCGCTCATCCACGCCGCCGTGGCGGAGTCCGGCTACACCCCGGGGTCCCCGCCCGCGGACGCGGCGGCGCCCCCGGAGGACCCGGGGGCACCGGCGCGCTCGTAGCGGCGTGCGGCTGGTCAGCCGGTGAAGCCGGCGGTGATGCGGGTGAACTCCCAGTTCGGGCGGTCGCGGTTGACCGACCAGAAGGCCAGTCGGCCGATGTCGTGGGAGTTGGCCCAGTCGCGGATCCGGGTCCAGATCTGCGGGGTGGTGACCTCGCCCACGTCACTGTTGTTGTTCATGCCCGAGATGCCGATGTGGGCGTACGCCTCGGCGTCGGTCCAGCCGAAGACGGACGTGAGCTTGGCCTTCAGCCCTTCCGTGGCGTTCACGGTGTGGCCGTACATGTCCGAGTGGCCGCCGAAGTTGAACGGCATGATCGTGAAGTTGTCGATGTCGGCCTGGAGGGCGTGCGCCCGCTCGATCAGGCGGTCGCCCCAGGAGTTGGGGCCGGTGTTGAGGGTGGGGAAGGTGAGGATGGTCCGCAGCCCGGGGTTGTTCTGCTTGACGATCTTGAGCGCGTTCAGGATACGGTCCTGCACCGCCGGGTTCTCGAACTCGTCGGTGTTCTCGATGTCGACGTCGATCGCGGTCAGATCGTAGGCGTCGATCACCTTCTGGTAGGCGCCGGCCAGCGCCTGGGCCGTGGAGCAGTTGGGGCCGAGCTTGTTGCCGCTCCAGCCGCCGATGGACGGGACGATGTCGCCGCCGGCCGCGCGGATGGCGTTGACGGCGGCCTCGTCCTGGCCGCCGGTGAGCGGACGCTGGCTGTCCCACGCCGGGTTGCAGCCGTTCCGGGCGAGGATGAACGCCATCGTGTACCACTCGATGCCGGTCGCGCTCATCACCTCGGTCGGGCTCGGCGGGTTGCCCCAGCCCAGGTAGAGGTACGGCGCGGCCTGGACGAAGCCGGGGCTGCCGCCGCCGTCCGGGTCGGTCGTGGCGTGGACCGCGGCGGTGAACGGCGAGGTGTTGCCGGCCCGGTCCCGGGCGCGGACGGTGAAGTCGTAGCCGGTGTCCGGCGCGAGCCCGGTGACGGTGGCGGTGGTGCCGGTCACCGTGGTGGCCAGGGTGCCGTCGCGGTAGACGTCGTAGCCGGTGACGCCGACGTTGTCGGTGGCGGCGGCCCAGGCCAGCGAGACGGAGGTGGCGGAGGTGCCGGTGACCCGGGGGGTGCCCGGGGTGCCGGGGGCCTCGGTGTCGGGCTGGCCGCCGGGGCCGTCGAGGCTGATGTCGTCGGCGTGGTAGGTGCCCTGCCCGTACCAGCCGTGGACGTAGACCTCGGCGCTGGTCTGGTCGGCGCCGGTGGTGAACGACGTGGTCAGCTCGGTGTAGTCGGCGGCCGACGCCGTCCAGGTGGCGGTGCCGCCGGTCGCGCCGAGGTAGACGTAGCTGCCGCGCACCCAGGCGGACAGGGTGTACGTGGTGCCGGGCTGGACGGCGACGGTCTGGGCGCAGCGGGCGTTGCTGCTGGCGCTGGCGGCGCCGGCCAGCGCCTTGGTCCCGCTGTGCACGGGGCTGCTCACCACGGAGCCGGCGCCGTCGCTGCAGTTCCAGTCCGACAGGCCGCCGGACTCGAAGCCGGGGTCGTCCAGCAGGTTGGCGGCCTGCGCCGTGGTGGGCAGGGCCACGGCGCCGGCGCCGGCGAGCAGCGCGGCGCCCAGGCAGGCGACTATGCGGTTTCCGATACGCACGGGTCCTCCCGATGCGGTGGAGTGGTGCCCGGAGCACGCGAGGGCGGGGGCGACCCGGGCGGTTGACGGCGAGATCATGACGTGGGCATGACATTCTGACGGGCGACCGGGGATCGGACCGTCCCGTACGGGGGGCTGGTTATTGGTCTGGACCTATCAACGGATTGAAGCGAAGCCCTCCGACGCCGTCAAGCCCCCGCTCCCGCCTGCCCCTCCCCGCGCGACGGGCCGGAGTCGTCGGGGAGGCCGCCCCTCTCCGCCTCGGCCGCCTGCTCGTCGGCGTGCGCGACGAAGTCGTCGACCATCCGGTGGAACAGCTCCGCGAGCCGCCGCAGGTCCTCCGGCGCCCACTCCCCCAGGGCCACCTGCATCCCCTGGCACGCCGCCGCGCGGACGCGCCCGATCGCGTCCCGCCCGGCCCCGGTGAGCTGGATGCGCTGCGCCCGGCGGTCGTCCGGATCCGGGACGCGGCTGACGTACCCGGCCTTCTGCAGCTGCTGCACCTGCCGCGTCACGTGCGACGCCTCCACCCCCAGCCGTCCCGCCAGTTCGCCGAGGCGCAGCGGCTCGGAGTCGTCGATCTGCCGCAGCAGCGCCACCGCCGCGCGGTCCAGCGGCACCCCGGCCAGCGCCATCAGCCGGTCGTGCTGCCGGACCCGGCTGCTCAGATACGCGATGCGGCTGAGGGCGCGCTCGATCTCGGCCACGTCCGGGGAGACGTTGACGGCTTCTGGCGACCGGAAAGACATGGCCTCACTTTACAAGGAGTTTGCTTGACTTAACCAACTACAACATGCTTGCGTAAGTCAAGTAAAGCCACTTCCCCTCGCAGGAGCCCACCCCGATGACAGACACCACCACCGCGGTGGCCGACAAGGGCCACGCCGACCGGCCCGGCCAGGCCGGTCCCGGCCTGACCCTGCTGGCGCTGGGCAGCGCCGGCCTCGTCGTATCGCTGCAGCAGACGCTGGTGCTGCCCATGCTGCCCCAGCTCATGCGGGCGTTCGACATCTCGGTCGCCGCCGTCTCGTGGGTCTTCACCGCGACGCTGCTCGCCGGGGCCGTCGCCACGCCGCTGCTGTCGCGCTTCGGCGACATGTACGGCAAGAAGAAGATGATCTCGGTGACGATGACGCTGCTCGTCGTCGGCTCGGTGGTCTGCGCGGTCTCCGACTCGCTCGCCCTGCTCATCGTCGGCCGCGCGCTCCAGGGCACCGCCGCGGCCGTCATCCCGCTGGCCATCGGGATGATCCGCGACTCCTACCCGCGCGAGCGGGTCACCACCGCCATCGGCGTCGTCAGCGCCACCCTCGGCGTCGGCGGCGCGGTCGGCATGCTGGTCACCGGCCTCATCGCCGACCACACCGACTCCCACCAGCCGGTCTTCTGGATAGCCGCCGCCATGGCCGCCGTCGGCCTGCTGTTCGTGCTCTTCTGCACCCGCGACTCCGGCCGCCGCGCCGGCGGCCGCCCCGACCTCCTCGGCGCCGCCCTGCTCGGCGGCTGGCTGGTCAGCCTGCTGCTCGGCATCAGCCAGGGCAACGCGTGGGGCTGGACCGACAGCCGCATCCTCGGCCTGTTCGCCGCCGCGGTCGTGCTGTGCACCGTGTGGGTGGCCGTCGAGCTGCGCGTGCGCGAGCCGCTGGTGCGGCTGCAGATCCTCGTCGGCCCCAAGTCCCTCTCGGCCAACCTCGCCTCGCTGCTCCTCGGCTTCTCGATGTTCGCGGCCTTCACCCTGATCGCCAACTTCATCCAGACCCCCGAGGAGCAGGTGGGCTACCGGCTCACCGGCTCGGTGCTGGACGTGGGCCTCTACATGCTGCCCAGCACCTTCACCATGCTGATCTTCTCCGCCCTCTCCGGCCGGCTGGAGGCCCGGCTCGGCGCCGCCTGGACGCTGGCCCTCGGCGCGGTCGTCGCGGGCGTCGCGTACCTCTGGCTGGCGCTCATGCACGACACCGCCCTGGACATCATGATCTTCAGCGGCATCCAGGGCCTCGGCATCGGCATCGCCTACGCGGCCCTCGGCACGCTCGCCGTCCAGCACGTGCCGATGGACCAGAGCGGCATCGCCAGCGGCATCAACTCCCTCGTCCGCACCGCCGGCGGCAGCATCGCCAGCGCGGCGACCGCGGCGGTGCTGGCCGCGCAGGTCATCGACGGCACCGAGGTGCCGACCGTGGACGCGTACGTCCTCTGCTTCGTCATCGCCGGCGTCTCGGCGGGCGCGGCGGCGGTGATCGCCGCGGTCAACGGCGTACGGCACCGGGACGGGTAGGCGGGCGCGGCGGCCCCCGGCCAGCCCCGGACGGCGGCGCGACGGTGGCGGTGGCGGCGGTTCCGGTGCGCGTTCTGCCCGGTCGGCGGCAGTACACTCGACCGCTGTGGCGGACACCCAGTACGAAGACCTGTTGCGACTGGTGCTCACCTCCGGGACGGCCAAGGCCGACCGGACGGGCACCGGCACCCGAAGTGTCTTCGGGCACCAGCTGCGGTACGACCTCTCCCGGGGCTTCCCGCTGATCACCACCAAGAAGGTGCACCTCAAGTCCATCGTGTACGAGCTGCTGTGGTTCCTCCGCGGCGACTCCAACGTCGGCTGGCTGCAGGAGCACGGCGTCACCATCTGGGACGAGTGGGCCGGCCCGGACGGCGAGCTGGGCCCCGTCTACGGCGTGCAGTGGCGCTCCTGGCCCGCCCCCGACGGCAGGCACGTCGACCAGATCAGCGACGTGCTCGACACCCTGCGCCGCAACCCCGACTCCCGCCGAATGATCGTCTCCGCCTGGAACGTCGCCGAGCTGGCCGACATGGCGCTGCCGCCGTGCCACGCCCTCTTCCAGTTCCACGTCGCCGAGGGCCGGCTCTCCTGCCAGCTCTACCAGCGCAGCGCCGACCTGTTCCTCGGCGTCCCGTTCAACATCGCCAGCTACGCGCTGCTCACGCACATGGTGGCGCAGCAGACCGGCCTCGAACCGGGTGACTTCATCTGGACCGGCGGCGACTGCCACATCTACGACAACCACGTCGAGCAGGTGACGGAGCAGCTGTCCCGCACCCCGTACGAGTTCCCGCAGCTGCGGCTGCGCAAGGCCGACTCGCTCTTCGACTACGCCTACGCGGACGTCGACGTGCTCGGCTACCGGCACCACCCGGCCATCAAGGCCCCGGTCGCGGTGTGAACACCGGGCTGATCTGGGCGCAGACCCGCGACGGCGTGATCGGCGCGGACAACGGCGTCCCGTGGCGGCTGCCCGAGGACATGGCGCACTTCAAGGCGACCACCCTGGGCAACCCGGTGGTGATGGGGCGCAGGACGTGGGACTCGCTGCCGCCGCGGTTCCGCCCGCTGCCCGGCCGGCGCAACGTCGTGGTGACGCGCGACCCGCGGTGGGCGGCCGAGGGCGCCGTACGCGCCGGTTCCGTGGCCGAGGCGCTGGAACTGGCCGCGGCCGCGGGCGCCGCGGCCGCCGCGGCCGCGGGCGCGGAGCCGCCGGGCCCGGCCGGCACGGTGTGGGTGATCGGCGGCGGGGAGATCTACCGGGCCGCGCTGGAACACGCCGCGACGCTGTCGGTGACGGAGATCGACACGACGGTGGCGGGCGACACGTACGCGCCGCAGCCGGGCCCGGAGTGGCGGGTAGCCGAGGACGGCGGCTGGCAGGTCTCCCGGACGGGGCTGCGCTACCGGATCCGTACGCTCACCAGGTGAGCGGCCGGGTGTCCGCGGCCCGATGTCCACGGCCGGTCCGGGTGCCGGTCGGCAGGGTCGGCCCGTGCCGGTGCGGACCCGGCTCGGGGCCCGTGCCGGTGCGGACCGCACGGTCGGGCGGTCAGCGGGCCCGGTCGGGCGAAACCCGGTCGGCGCGACCCGAGTCCGGTCGGCGGGGACCCGGTCCGGTCGGCGGGGCCCGGCTTGGCCGGGTACGATCGGGGCCCGATTCGCCCCGGCAAGGACCGGTTCTTCCTGCCTGCTCCGACCCAGCCCGGTTCGCTCGGCCCCGTACCGACCCGTATCGCCCCGTCCCATGCAACCCCGCACTCCCACCCAAGGGTAGGCGCCTCGTCTGACATCGACGGCGGCCCGCGGCGCCCGCGAAGGACGCCGCTGCGGCTACCGGGTTGCTGTCAGAGGGCGTGGCTACCCTTGGGCGGGGGTGCGGGGTGAGGTGGTCTTCTGCCAGGCGCCCACACCGAGTTCGCCCGTCGTGCCGAGGTCCAGCTCCGGCGTCACCGTCACCGGTGCGGCGCCGGGCTTCGCCCACACCCGTACGTACGGGGCGTTGACCGCCTCGCCGGCCTGGACGGTGTTGCGCCACACCAGCTGGGTCGTCGCCCGCTCCCCCGGCCGCAGCGCCAGCGCGCGCGGCGGGGCGTCGGCGCCGGTGCCGGAGGCGATGGGGGCGCCGCCGCGGCGGATGTGTACGCCGGTGATGGCCTCGTGGTCCTCGTCGAGGAGTTCCAGGCGCGGGTAGCCGTTCAGCCGGTGGACGCCGGTGCCGCAGTTCTCCAGGTGCAGCCCGACGACCCGCAGCCCCATCGCCGCGTCGCCCTGGTCGGCGTACAGCCGCACCCCCGCCGGCGGGCACGGCCCGCCCGCCGACGGCGCCTCGTCCGCCGGTACGCTCCGCACGCTGCCCACCTGCACCTGCGCCCCGGTACCGCGGTCACCGCCCGCCATCGGCCGGGAGACGTCGACCTGCCCCGGCACCGTGCGCCCGGCCGGCACCGACTCCACGACCGTCTCCGGGTACGACAGCACCTCCCCCGAGGAGGCGCGCACCTCGAAGGTGACGGTGTACGTCATCGCCTCCGCCCCGTGGTTGGTGACCTCGAACTCCACCCGCATGGGCTTCGGGCTGTCCTCCGCCGTACGGACGAGGGTGATGGCCACGCCGTCGACCTCCACCGGCGACGGGTTGCCGGGCACGGTCGGGCCCCCGGCGTCCACGGTCGCGTCGGCGGCCTCCGCACCGCAGCCGGCGAGCAGCAGCACACCGGCCAGGGCGAGGGGGACGAGCCGTACGGGAGAGCCGACGCGGACGCGGCGTACGCGGGTCGGGCGGGTATCGGGGCGCATCCGCCCAGTCGATCAGGAGGCGTGCGCCGCGGCTGTGGCGGGCGTCACTCCGTCTGATACAGCACGGTCACAGTTCGCCGTCGCCGCACGCGGTCACCGCACGCCGCCACCGCACACCATGCCCGTCCGACGTCTCCGCTTCCCGCCGCCGTCTGCCGTCCCCGCCTGCCGTTCAGCGCACGGGGACGCGCGCCAGGCGGAGTTCGTGCGCGCCGTCCGCGCGTGCGGCCTCGAAGTAGATGTGCCACGTGCCGTCGGCGACGACCGCGTCCACGTAGCGCAGCGAGCCCGTGCCGTACGGGACCGTCGCCCACGGCTCCTCGGTGCTGAGCCGGTGCCAGGTGCGCAGGTCGGGGGAGAGCGCGAGGCCGCAGCGCTCCTCGTAGTTCTCCTCGTGGGAGGCGGCGCCGTCGTAGAAGCCGAGCCAGCCGGCGCCGGGGCCGAGCGGGACGGCGCAGTTGAGCCGGGTCTGGAAGGCGTCCCAGCCGCTGCCGGTGGGCATGACCTCGCCCTGCCACGCGAAGGTCGCGCCGCCGTCGGTGGAGACGGCGAGGCCCGTGGGGTGGGTGGTGACGCCGGTGTTGTAGATGTCGGCGGTGGCGTGCGCGCGGGCGGCGTCGGCGGCGGAGAGCCCGGCGCGCGCGTAGCTGGCGAAGAGGTAGGTGAGCGGGCCGTGCCGGAGCGTGTACGGGTCCTTGACCCCTTCGGTGCCGGTGCCGGCGGCGGTGAGCGCGGGGCGGGCCCCGGCGAGGTCGAAGGCGTCGGGCGCGGCGGCGTCGACGACGTCGATGCGCCAGCGGGAGTCGGCGGGGTCGACGTAGCTGAGGTAGAGCTGGTAGCCGCCGGGGGCGGGCAGCAGGCTGAAGCGCTCCATCGAGTCGGTCCCCAACTGCCGGCTCTCCACCGTCCACACGTCGGTGAAGTCCACCCCGTCGTCGCTGACGGCGACCGCGCAGCGCCAGCCGCGTTCGCCCCCGGCGTGCCCGCGGGGCCGCCGGCGGCGGTACGTGAGCAGCCAGCGGCCCCGCTCCGGCTCGTGGAGCACCCCGGGGCAGCCGGTCCAGTACCCGGCCTCGGGGGCCTCGGGGAGCAGCACGACCTCCGCTTCCGCGGGGTCGAAGGGCGGCAGGGGCGCGCTGGTGCGGTGGCTCGGCATGGCGGTCAGCCTAGGGCCTGTCGTTCGGATCTTCGCCGGGCTCGCGACGCCCCGCACCGCACCTCGCGGCGTTGTCGTCGGTCGCCGACGCTCCGCGTCGACTCCCTCCTCCGCCTTGCGATGCACGGCACAGGACGCCGCTCCCTGATCCAGCAAGATCCAAACGACAGGCCCTGGGGCCGGAGCCGCCGCGGGCGTAGCCGGCGCAAGGTGAAAGGTGAAGGGCAGGTGAACTCGCGCGCCGGCGGGGCCGGTCAGGGGGCGCGCCAGGTGAGGGTGTAGCGGCGCAGTACGTGACGGCGGTACCGCACGCCGGGGAGCAGCCGGTGCGCCTCGGCGCGGACCTCGCCGTAGCTCATGCGCGGGTCGGCGGCAGGCATGCCGGGCGGGCCGGCGGCGCGGCGCAGCACCTTCGTGACCCGTACGACGGGCGCGGCGGCGACGGTGACGGCCCAGTCCGCGAGCGTCGCCTCGCGGGCGAGGCCGGCGACGACGAGGACACCGCCCGGGCGCAGCAGGTCGCGCATGCGGACGAGGGCGGCGGCGAAGTCCATGTGGTGCACGGCGGAGACGGAGCAGACGAAGTCGTAGCCGGCGGCGGGCAGGTCGGCGGCGAGGAAGTCGTCCTCGACGAAGGCGAGGCGGGGGTCGCCGGCGGCCAGTTCGCGGGCGCGGGCGACCATCCGCGGCGAGCTGTCGACGCCGGTGACGCGCTGCGCGCGGGCGGCGAGCTTGCGCGCGAGGAGGCCGTCGCCGCAGCCGACGTCGAGCGCGTCGCGGCAGCCGCCGGGGACGGCGCGCAGGATGCCGGGGTGGCGCGCGACGTTGGTGTTCCAGTACGGCGTGAGGTCGGTGGACTGCTGCATCGGTGCATGGTACGGACTACGGGGTGCGGGCGGGCGCGGAGTTGGCGGGCGCGGAGTTGGCGGGCGCGGAGTTGGCGGGCGCGGAGTTGGCGGGCGCGGAGTTGGCGGGCGCGGAGTTGGTGGGCGCGGGGCGGGGGCGCGGGGCCGCGGACCCGGCGGGGACGTGACGTACCGGAGCGGCGGCCCGCGCGCAACCGCCGTACCGGCAGGGACATATGGCGCGTTCGTGCCCATAGGGGCACGCGTCCGTGCGCGCTCTCTTGACGCCCCCTCTCCGGAGCGTAACCATCCAGCGCAGTGGGAGAGCGCTCTCCCACGCTCGCTCCCTACCCCCACCCACCCACCAGGAGGCCCCCGATGAGGAGATCGCGCCTCTACGCCGTGCTCCTGCCGGCCCTGGCCCTGGCCCTGTGCGTCACCGCGCTCGGCGCCATCGCCGCCCCCGGCGAGACGGCCGGCGCGCGCACCGTCCCGGCCGCGTACGCCGCCGCCTCCGGCGACGACCCCGACGGCGACGGCTACATCCCCGCCGTCCCGCCCGTCACCGGCGTCCAGCCGTCCGACAAGGAGCCGCCGCACCGCTACTTCCACGAGTTCCAGGCCAACTGCTCCGTCACCCACACCGGGCCCGACGACCCGATCGTCTACCCCGGCGAGCCGGGCAGGTCCCACGACCACACCTTCATGGGCAACGACACCACCGACGCCTACAGCACCACCGCCTCGCTGGAAGCCGGCGGCACCGCGTGCAAGGCGCCCGGCGACAAGTCCGCCTACTGGATGCCCACGCTCTCCAACGCGGGCGAACCGGTGCTGCCCGTCGGCGAGCAGGTCATCTACTACAAGGCCGGCGTCACCGACTACACCAGTGTCCGCCCGTTCCCCAAGGGCCTGCGCTTCGTCGCCGGGAGCCCGATGCAGAGCGCCGAGGAGTTCCGCAACCACCCGGGCTTCGTGGAGGGCTGGGAGTGCGGCGAGAGCTATTTCAACGTCGACTTCCCCGCCACCTGCCCCGACACCCGGGACACCCAGCTCAACATCCGTATGCAGGCGCCCAGCTGCTGGGACGGCCGGTACCTGGACACGCCGGACCACCGGAGCCACATGGCGTACCCGGTGGTCAAGCCCGGCACCAACAACAACGTCTGCCCGGAGACCCACCCGGTGGCCCTGCCGATGATCGAGTTCAAGATGGCGTTCCCCGTGAACGGGGACATGGCGCAGGTCACGCTCGCCAGCGGCCGCGGCTACTCCTTCCACTACGACTTCATCAACGTCTGGGACGACGCGACCCTCAAGGCGCTCGTCGACCACTGCGTCGTCGGCGGGCTGCAGTGCGACGCGCGCGGCTACGACCAGACCCACCCGGAAGCGGGCGCGGCCCTCAACGAGGACTACGAGCTTCCCTGACCCCCACCGCTGGAGGACCCCTCCCATGCACCCTCAACCCCCCGCACCCCGCGGCGCCGCGAGACCCCCGGGAGACACCTGGCCCGGACACCGGTCCCGGTTCCGGCCCCGGTTCCGGCCCCGGGCCCTACCGGCCGTGGTCGCCGCCGGCGCCCTGCTGGCCGGCCTGACGGTCGCCCTCCCGGCCGCCGCGCAGCCGGCCCCGGAACCGGCCGCGCCCCCGTCACCCGACCCCGCAGCCACCACCACCGCCGCCGGAAGCGTCGTCGAGGTCACCGGCTCGCAGGGCGACTGGCAGCTGACGGTCGACGGCCGGCCGTACACCGTCAAGGGCCTCACCTGGGGCCCGCCCGTCGCCGAGGCCGCCGACCACATGCCGGACGTCGCGTCCCTGGGCGCCAACACCGTGCGCACCTGGGGCACCGACGCCACGACCCGCCCGCTGCTCGACGCCGCCGCGGCCAACGGCGTCAGGGTCATCGCCGGGTTCTGGCTCCAGCCCGGCGGCGGCCCGGGCAGCGGCGGCTGCGTCGACTACGTCTCGGACACCGCGTACAAGAACGACATGCTCGCCGAGTTCCCCCGCTGGGTCGAGGAGTACCGCGACCACCCCGGGGTGCTGATGTGGAACGTCGGCAACGAGTCGGTCCTCGGGCTGCAGAACTGCTACGAGGGCGACGAGCTGGAGCGCCAGCGCGACGCGTACACGACCTTCGTCAACGACGTCGCGAAGCGCATCCACGAGGTCGACCCGAACCACCCCGTCACCTCCACGGACGCCTGGGTCGGCGCCTGGCCGTACTACCGGCGCAACGCCCCCGACCTCGACCTGTACGCCGTCAACGCGTACGCCGCCGTCTGCGACGTGCGCGCCGCCTGGGAATCCGGCGGCTACGACAAGCCGTACATCGTCACCGAGGGCGGCCCGCCCGGCGAGTGGGAGGTCGAGGACGACGCCAACGGCGTGCCCCAGGAGCCGTCCGACGTCGCCAAGGCCGCGGGCTACGGCCGCGCGTGGGACTGCGTCACCGGCCACGGCGGCGTCGCACTCGGCGCGACCCTCTTCCACTACGGCATCGAGAACGACTTCGGCGGCGTGTGGTTCAACCTCACGCCGGACAGGCAGCGGCGGCTGTCGTACTACGCGGTCAAGGAGGCGTACGGCGGCGACACGAGCGGCGACAACACCCCGCCGGTGATCTCCGGCCTGGCCGCGGAGAACGCGGGCGCCGTGCCGGCCGGCCGGGAGTTCACGCTCTCCGCGGACGTCGCCGACCCGGACGGGGACGCGGTGGCGTACGAGGTGCTCGTCAACAGCAACTACATAGACGGGAACAAGGCGCTGCAGCCGGCGGAGTCACGGGTGACGGGCGACGGGACGTTCGCGGTCACGGCGCCGGACCGGCTCGGCGTGTGGAAGGTGTACCTGCGGGCGGACGACGGCCGGGGCAACGTCGGCATCGAGACGCTGTCGGTGAAGGTCGTCCCGCCGCCGGTCGACGGCACCAACGTCGCCCGGGGCAAGCCGTCCACGGCGTCCACCGAGCAGACCGACGCCTACGGCGACTGCCCCTGCGAGGCCGGCGACGCCACCGACGGGGACTTCTCCACCCGGTGGGCCAGCGCCTGGTCCGACCCGCAGTGGCTGCGCGTCGACCTCGGCGAGCGGACGACGTTCCGGCACGTCCAGCTCGCGTGGGAAGGCGCCTTCGCCAGGTCGTACGCGATCCAGGTCTCCGACGACGGCCAGAGCTGGCGGACGGTGTACGAGACCGCCGAGGGCAACGGCGGGATCGACGATCTGGCGGTCTCCGGCACCGGCCGCTACGTGCGGATGAACGGCACCGCGCGCGGCACCGGCTACGGGTACTCGCTCTACGAGTTCGGCGTGTACAGCTGACCGAGCAAGTCTCGGAGAGCGGTTTCCAGCGCGTGCTGCCGCTCCTATAAAGTGCGCGTATGAGCCGACCGCCGACGCTGGAGGACGTGGCCCGGGTCGCCGGAGTGTCCCGGGCCACGGTCTCGCGCGTGATCAACGGCACCCGGAACGTGGACCCCTCCATCCAGGAGACCGTCCGCGCCGCCGTCCGCACCACCGGCTACGCCCCCAACAGCGCGGCCCGCTCCCTCGTCACCCGGCGCACCGGCGCGGTGGGCCTGGTGATCTCCGGCGCCGGCGAGGGCGACGACGAGTCCGCGTACCGGCGCCACGTCTTCTCCGACCCCTTCTTCGGCCGCGTCGTCGACGGCGTGATCGGCGCGCTGCGCCCGCGCGGCATGCACCCGATGCTGATGCTCGCCGAGTCCGCGGAGGCCCGCGAGCAGGTCGTCGCGCACCTGCGGCAGGGCATCGCGGACGGCGCGCTGCTGGTCTCCACGCACGGCGAGGACCCGCTGCCGCGGATGCTGACCGGCGCGGGCGTGCCGACCGTGCTGTTCGCCCGCCCGGCCCGCCCCGTCCCCGCCGGCTACGTCGACCTCGCCCACCGCGACGGCGCCCGCCTGGCCGCCGAGCACCTGCTCGCCCGCGGCTGCCGCCGGCCGGTGACGATCTGCGGCCCCCTGGACGTACTGGCCGGGCAGGAGCGGCTCGACGGCTTCGGCCAGGCGATGGCCCGCCACGGCCTGGCGTACGTGCCCTGCGCGGAGGGCAACTTCACGGCGGCGAGCGGCGAACAGGCCATGACCCGGCTGCTGCGCGAACACCCCGACCTGGACGGCGTCTTCGCGGCGAACGACCTGATGGCACGGGCCGCCGCACACGTACTCCAGGAGCACGGCAAGCGGGTGCCGCAGGACGTGGCGGTGGTCGGCTTCGACGACAGCAGCGCGGCGACGGCGGCCCGGCCGGAGCTGACGACGGTGCGGCAGCCGGTGGAGGACATGGCGGGCGAGATGGTGCGGCTGCTGCTGGCGGCCCTGGAGTCCCCGGAGGCACCGCCGAAGTCAGTGATCTTCGAACCGGACCTGGTGATCCGCGAGTCGGCGTAGCCCGGCGGGGGCCGCGCGCTGCGGGGCGGGGCCGCGTTTCCGTCCGGGTGGCCGGTGACCGTCGCCGATCACCTCAATCCGTCCAGTCGGCCCCCGCATCCAGGCGATCGTCTACGGTGGGCGTGGCCGCTGCCGGCGCAGCCACGGGGGAACGGGGAAGAAGGTCATGCTCAGGAGAACACCGCGACGCGCCAGAGCAGCGGTCGTGCTGATACTTCTCGCCCTGATCGCAGGCGCCTGCACCAACGGCGGCAAGGAGGCGAAGAAGCCCCCCGCACAGTCGGAGTCGCTGAAGAAGCTGTGGGAAGTGCCGTCCTCGGTGACCGGATACGTCGGAGGTGCGTCCAACGCGACCCCCACCGGTCCTGGCCTGTGGACCGGCGACGATGTCGTCGCGGTGCTGAGCGGGCAGAACGGGGACGCCCTCACGGGCTTCAGTACCCGTACCGGCAGGCAGCGCTGGAAGATGGAGTTTCCCGCCGGCTCCTACCGCGTCTGCGCGCTGTCGCACGAGGTGAACGCCGACGGCATCGGCGGGGTGGTGCTCCGCACGCCCGAGGGCTGCACCATGGTCGCCGCGGTGTCCCTGGCCGACGGATCCGTGCTCTGGCACGCCACGGCCAACCCACGGGGCGCCGTCGACGCGCGCGTCAGCGTCGGTGCGGAGGCTCTCACCGCGTCCTTCCGGTGCGTCGGAGTGCGCCGTTTCGCGCTGAGCGACGGCGCGGAGTTGCCGTCCCCGCTGAAGGGAGGCAAGCGTTGTCCGACCGAAGTCGACCACAGGGGCGGGCTGCTGGCCGTGCGCAGACAGGCCGGCGAAGCGAGTTCCGCGGACAGCTCCGGAGCGGCCGGGAAGCCGATCCCGAAGGGGGAGGCCGCGTTCGAGCTGTACGACACCGACTCCGGCGAACGGCTGTGGCAGCGGCTGGTGGACCCCGGGGAAAGCAGGCTGTACGGCATGCTCGCCGAGGAACCGGTCACCCTGGATCTGGAGGAGGGCGGCCGACGCATGGTCCGCACCTTCGACAGCGACGGCGAGCCGGGGCACACCTTTGACAAGGTGCCGGACACGGCCACGGGAATGCGGGTACTCGGCGTCGACGACGAGGTACTGGTCGGCAGCGACAGCGGGGGCGACTCCGCCACCGCGTACGACCTGCGCGCCGGCAAGCGGTTGTGGACCCGGGACAAGGACGACTTCAAGCCCTTCGGTATCCGGCGCGAAGGTGTGCTTGCCCGGCAGGATCGGGGGGAGGCCCTTGCGCATGAGGTGTGGTTCGCCCAGCACGACCTGCGCGATCCCGACCGGAAGCAGACCCTCGGCAGGCTGCCCCGCCACAAGGACATGATCGCCCAGATCATCGTCGTCGGCTGGGACGACGAACGGCTGTACGTCCAGCGGGCCACGGGAGACGGTACGAGCGTGGTGGCCTATGCGCTCCCCGAGCGCGGCGCCGACGCGCTCGACTGACGCTCCGGCGATCCGCACCCTGCGCCCGCCCTGGCACGAACCCGCCCCACCACCGCAGCGTCGTCATCGATCCCACAGTTCCGCCGGAGAAGCGGGGATCGTCAGCCGGGCCCAGGCGAGGGTGCCTCCGCGCAGCGGGTTCGCCCCCCATTTCTCGGCGAGCTGGTCGACAATAAGCAGACCCCGGCCCGAGTCGGCGATCTCCTCCGCGCCGTGGGCGTCGTCAACCTCGGGCGCCTTGCCGGAGCCCGGCTCGGCGACGTGCTCGACGATCCGGACCGGTCGGCGCGGCCCTTGGTCGACCACATTGATCGTCAACCAGCGGTCCCGCAGGTGCAGACGGAACTCGACCACGCGGCTGGCGGTGTGCAGGACCGTGTTGGCGGCGAACTCGGACACGATCAGCTCCGCATCCGCCCGAACCTCCCCGGGGACCTGCCAGTCCACCAACCAGTACCGCGCGATGGTGCGGGCAGTGCCGGGCGTCGCGCGTGCGCCCGGCAGAAAGAAGCTGACGTCCTGCCCCCGCCCACGCCAGCGGACCGCACCACGGGCGGCGAAGTGGTCGAACACGACTCCGGACGCGCCTGCGCTTCGGTTCCGGATCACGTTCGATTACCTTCGTTCCCAGGCGGCCGATGCGTCGGCATCCGCCCGACTGCTCGGCGCAGTACGACAGGAGATCTCCCCGTGACTCACCGCCCTTCCTCTCTCCCCGCCGAACCCGCCGCACGCTGGTTCAAGAGCAGTTACAGCGGCGGCGACGGAAACGAGTGCGTCGAGGTCGCCCACCTCGCCGCCGACCGCGTCGGCGTACGCGACTCGAAGGACCCGCCGGGCCCCGTGCTCACCTTCGACCGCCAGGCGTTCGCCGACTTCGTCACCGCCGTCGCGACGGACCGCTGGACGTGACCGGCGTCCGGAACTGACCGAAGGGGCCGCCCGCGGGCGGCCCCTTCACCCTTGCCTGCCCCCAGATGTGCGGCCGGCCTGCCCCGCCGAAGCGGACACCCAGGATTGCGGTGGTGACGAGACCGAGAGCCTATGTCAGCCGAGTTGCGGCGGCTGCCCGTGTCGGGCCGCCCCCTGATCACGTCGCTCCAGTCCTCTCGGTCAGCCAAGCTGACCCCGCTGTTGCTGAGGTTCACCCCAACGAGCCCTTCGTTCTGGGCTGTCGGGTGGAACAGGCTGGTCAGCGGGCAGCACACCGGCGGCCGGAAGAACCCTGAACGCTCTCACCGATCCAGGTGGGGTGCTATCGCAGTTTCGGCGTCTGTACCTATGCCCTCTACACCCCGCTCGTGCAGTAGTTCGCCAGGGAGCCGTTTTCATGACGCAGCGGCCAGAGCATACGCTGCCGTGTTTCCGGGCCGTAGACGCCGTCGACCCCGGCGCCTGCCTCGGCCTGTACCTTCCGCAGCGCCGTCTCGGTTTTCTCACCAAAGATGCCGTCAATGGTGATGTCCGGCGTCACTCTGTCGCTGTAGCAGAGATTGATCGCCTCCTGCAGCGTCCTGACACCGGGACTCTGCGAACCTTGGCTCATCGTGCAGTTCCTGCTCCCCGAGGAACTGTTGTACGGCTGGCGGATGTGATAGGAGCCACCGGCCATGACACGCTTCCAGGAGTCGCACCAGCCGGCAAGTGGGGTGGCGACGTCGGCTGGTTGGGCAGTGGCCCATGTCGCCCCGCGGGCACCGGCCAGGAAAGTCTCCCCTGAATTAGCCGCTGCGGAGTCGGCAACAGCCACGCCTCCGGTCCCCAAGAGGGCTGTGAAGGCCACGAGTGCGGTTGCCGAAGCCTTTGCACTGATCATACTCTCACCCAGTTCCACTAATCCCGAGAATTCAGTCGAGCCAGGGGCCAGATTGCTCCCATATCTGATTTCCATGTTTCTCCGGGCAACCAGCATGACCGTCCCAACGCCCGAACCTTGCAGGGATTCTGGGCCAGACATGACTACTATTCGGGTACCCTTCTGCCCGGTCTGCTCAGTGAGCGTCCAGCCGTTCTTGCGCAGCAGGCCATCAGGTCCTCGAATCCTTCCTGCCAGCAGGTAGGTCCACGCTGTGGCCAGCGGCCGTCGATGGTGGTCAGCGGTGACGCAGCCATCTCCACACCACCCCCAGCTCCAAGGTCACGATGCACAGCTGGAGTACTGGGGCTCACCAGGGGTAGTAGTGCCACTTGGTGCACGCGCTGTTCGTACCGTTGGGACCGGCGCAAACTCGCGCAGCATCGACAGTCCCGGTCGGGCGTTCGCTGCCACAGCCGAAGTCGCTGCCGTTGGCGTCGCCTACGTGGTCGCGTACTCCGCTTTTCGTCCTGTACTCCGTGCGCACTCCCCATCCATCAGCATTTATATCGCACGCTGAGACATAGTGATCGTCGGCACTTCCAGACCCACGCAGGAGACCGCCTGACCAGAGTTCCATTTTCTCAAGACCCATGGCGCTGTCAGGTATAAGCATTACAGCTGCGGCGGCCACTCCCGCTATTACGAGACGAGACTTAGTTCTGGGGGTCTGCCTCATGGCACCTCCTTGTTACTGCACACATTGTTGGCTCTTGGTGGAGGTGAAAACCGCAGCGGGTAGTTGACTTGCTTGCCACGTTCCTCACCTGCATGCGATTCTGCTTGCGCGCACGTAGACCAACCGGACCTCTTCAGCATCGCTTGTTGCAGGAGGCCCCTCCCGAAGACAGCGTGGTACGCGGGTCTCTCGAACCCAAGGCCAAAACGCACAACACCAGCGACGGAAGGACATACGGCCCCACACATCCGTCGCATCCTGCAGAATTGGCGGTGCACCGAGACCTGGCTCTCTTGGAACGGAAGTCGCTCTCCGCGTAGCACGGGCCTGTTCCAGTGGGGGTAATGACGCGGTGGGCGTGTCGGCCGAGGAGTGCGCATCGCGGGGCACGTAGTCAGTGCGGGGGAAGTCGGCGGGATGGCGCAGCTCAGCGGCCAGTTATTCCCACAGCTGGTGGTCCGTGCTGCTGTCCCACTTCCTGGTGCTCACACTCCCCGACCCCCAGGCGGTCAAGTACAGCTGAGTCCATGTGTTCTGCAGCCGGTACCCCTTGATGGTCTTCGTAATGTGCCACCTCTGGAAATTTCCGCCGTTGCACTCAAGCGTGTACACCCTCCCCTGATCGTTGCTGTCCAGACACCGGCCGGTCGCTACATTCTTGACCTGATAGTTACTCCCGCCCGGAGCGTCCGTCACCCTCCACTTCTGGTAGTTGCCACCGTTGCAGTCAAGTTCGTAGACTTTCCCCGCGCGGTCGCTGTCCAGGCAGTCTCCACTGGTGGCCTTGTTGTTGAAGACCTCGGTTCCAGGTACCGCGGCGTGGGCCGGGATTCCCACGCCGGCGAGCCCAAGGCCCAGAGCGAATCCGCCGGCAACGAGTGATGTCCTGAGCTTCATCTTTCCTCCACTTGGCTCCCCGGCAGCCTGCCACTTGCTGGCTGCTTGCCATTGCATAAATCACAGCAACGTCGGTCGTATCGTGTTCCACTATTGCGCGAGTAGACGCCGACCGCCAGACTGTTTCACCTGACTGCAAAAGTGCAGCTCAGCAGGGGGGTCAACATGACACGCGGAGGAGGGAATGGAATGCTCCGTATTCACTTCGGTGACGCCGATTCAGCCAGGACGCGTGTGGCCACCACACCCGATCCGCTCTGGTAGACGGCCGTCAGCCTGCACCGATTCCAGACGCGCCGCGGCCGATGGGCCTATGCGGGCTGGCACCGGTCGACGCGCATGCGGCTTCGTGTACGCGGCATCGAACGGGCCGTGCGGGAACTGCTGATCCCGCTCTTTCCCAGGGCCGCCTACTTTCCCGGCTTCCCGACCCCGGCCGAATCCGCCGCGGGGCTGGACGCCGGGCTCGAAGCCGTCGTCGCCCCCCGTCCCGCCGGGTCATGAGGGAGGTCGCCGCCCTCGACGCCGTGGTCGATGCTCCGGCGTGGGCCGCCCGGCTCGTCGACCGGCGGGCGCGGGTGGAGTTGACCGGGCTGCTGCGCGCCTACGCCGACGCCGCCCTCACCCCCTACGGCGACACCGTCGCGGCCCGCATCGAGGCCCAGCGCGGGTTGCATCTGCGGCAGCTGCGCGACGCCGGTGCCGGGGGCATGCTGGAGGACCTCGGTCCCGTGCTGCGCTGGGAGGAGCCCGTGCTGCACGCCGCCGGCTATCCCGTGGACCGGGACGTGCACCTGGACGGGCTCGGGTCCTGCGCGCCGCGGCCGCGGGGGCAACCACGGGCGAACTCGCCCGTGCCGTCGGGGTCTCCACGGCGTCCGCCAGCCGGCATGCCGGGGTGCTGCGCGAGGCCGGGCTGCTGTGCAGCAGCCGGTGCGCGGCGATGGTGCTGCACACCCTGACGCCGCTGGGCAGGGCTTTGCTCCAGCACTCACCCGCCCTTCGCTGACCACCCTGCGCTGACCACCCCGTGCTCTCCGCTCCGCGCTCACCGTCCGCCGCACCGGCCCCAAGGGCGCAGCGCCGCCAGGTCAGTCGAAGGACGGGCCGCGGTCGCGGGTGCGTTTGAGTTCGTAGAAGCCGTCCGTTCCCGTCACCAGCAGGACGCCGTCCCACAGGCGCGCCGCCGCCTCCCCGCGGGGCACCGGGGTGACCACCGGGCCGAAGAACGCCGTACCGTTGACGGCGATCACCGGGGTGCCGACGTCGTAGCCGACGCGGTCCATGCCGTCGCGGTGGGACTCGCGCAGCGCCGCGTCGTGGTCGGTGGAGTCCATCGCGTCGGCCAGGCCGGCGTCCAGGCCCGCCGCGGTGAGGGCGGCGGCGACGGTGGCGCGGTCGCGGGGGGCCTTGTCGTGGTGGAACCGGTTGCCGAGTTCCGTGTAGAGGCGGCCCAGGACCCCGGGGCCGTACTTCTGCCCCGCGGCGACGCAGACCCGCACCGGGCCCCAGGCGTGGTCGATCACCTCGCGGTATTTCCGCGGCAGTTCGCGGCCCTCGTTGAGCACGGCGAGGCTCATCACGTGCCAGCGGACGACGACAGGGCGCTGCCGCTCCACCTCGTGCATCCACCGGGACGCGATCCACGCCCACGGGCACACCGGGTCGAACCAGAAGTCGGTCGTGGTCGGGGTCCGCTCGGATAGTTCGGATGGTTCGGACAACTCCAGCCTCCCTGCAGGTCTTCACCGGGCGGGTGCGGCCCGCCCCCGTCTCGTACGCCCACCGGCGCACCGCCTACGTGCGGTCCGCGGCCTTCCGCAGCCAGGCCAGCGCCTGGTCCGCCGCCTTCCGCGCGCTGGCCACGCACTGGCCGACGCCCACCCCGTCGTACGCCGCCCCGCAGACCGCGAGCCCGGGGCGGGCGTCGACGGCGGCGCGGATGCGCTCGATCCGGTCCAGGTGGCCGACGGTGTACTGCGGCACCGCGTGCTCCCAGCGGTCGACCCGCGAGTCCACCGGGTCGCCGGCCACCCCGCCGGCCGCCGCGCCCGCCGCCGCGAACTCGGTCGCCGCCAGCTCCACGAGGTCCGCGTCGTCACGCTGCAGCAGCGCGTCGTCGCCGCTGCCGCCCGCCTGGCACCGTACGATCTCGACCTCGCCGGCCAGGTGCGCCCACTTCGCGGTCGAGAACGTCACCGCCCGGACCTTCCGGCCGTCCGCCGACGGCGCCCGGTAGCCGCTGTAGCCGAGCTTGCGCAGCCGGTCGAGCGCCTCGCGCGGGTAGGCCAGCGTGATGATCGCCGTCCCCGCGTACGGGATCTCGGCGAGCCCCGCCGCCGCCTCACCGGCCCCCGCCGGCCCGGCCAGCAACCGGCCCGCGGGCCCGGCGGGTACGGCGACGACGACGGCGTCCGCGTCGATCCGCTCGGGGCCAGAGGTGCCAGAGGCGCCAGAGGCGCCGGCGACCGTCACCTGCCAGCCGCCCTCCGCCGGCGTCAGGGCCGTCACCCGGGCGCCGGTGCGTACCGACGCCTGCGGCGAGGAGGCCCGGATCGCGTCCGCGAGCACGTGCGGCAGCGTGCCGAGCCCGTCGGGCAGCGTGGAGATGCCGGTCGGCGGCTCCTGTCCCGCCGGGGCCGGCTCGGGGAGCAGCGCGCCCGCCGCCTCGGCGAGCGAGGTGTGCCGGCGCGTCGCCGAGACCAGCGGCGCCAGCGTGGCCTCGAACGACAGCTCGTCGGCGCGGCCGAAGTAGGCGTCGGCGAGGAACGGCTCGACGAGGCGGTCCACGACCTCCCACCCCAGCCGCCCGCCGACGAAGTCCGCGACGGAGACGTCCCCGTCCCTGTCGAGCCGCGGCAGCCGCAGGTCCTCGCGGGCACGCGCCACGCCCTCCGCGGAGAGGATGCCGGACTCCGCCAGCCCGTCCATGTCGGCGGGTACGCCCATGAACTGGCGGGCGGGCAGCGGGCGGAGGTCGCCCCTGGTCCAGATCGCGGTGGCGGTGGTGCTCGCGGACACCACCTGCTCGCCGAGCCCGGCCGCCTTGAGCAGCCTGGCGGTCTTGGGGCGGCGGGCGTACGTGGAGTCCGCGCCCACGTCGACGGTCACCCCGCCCACCTCGGCGGCCTCCAGCTGCCCGCCGATCCTGGGCGACGCCTCCAGGACCGTCACCCGCACCGGCTCGTCGCGCAGGAAGAACGCCGCCGCCAGCCCCGCGATGCCGCCTCCGACGACGACCACGTGCGGCGCTGCGGTCGTCCGGTCCGTTCCCTTGTCCGCCATTCCGCCTGCTCCCTCGTGGATAACGGTGTCGTCCCAGTCTGGGAGGAGCCGCCGGGAGTCCCGGTGGAGCGGGAGTGGACCCCGGCCCGCCCCGCACACCCGCCCCGCACCCCCGGCCCCGCGCCCCGCTCCCCCGCCCCGTCCGCACGCTCCAGCGAACTTCGTCCCGCCTCCGGCTGATCCTTGAGAGCCGCGGCCCAAGGTGGCGGTGGCCGGCTTCCGTACGACGGGCGCCGCGCAGCCGTTCCGCATGCGGATCCGCCGGAAGTCCGAGGAGGAGTCGAACAGATGCGTTTCGTGAAGGTCTGTCCCCTGGACAAGATCCCGGCCGACGGCGCGCTCGCGGTGGAGATCGACGACACGCCGGTCGCGGTGGTCCGCAGCGGCGGCAGCGTGTACGCGGTCAGCGACATCTGCTCCCACGCCGAGGTCTCGCTCTCCGAGGGCGAGGTCTACGACACCACGGTCGAGTGCTGGCTGCACGGCTCCTGCTTCGACCTGCGCACCGGCGAGCCCACGAACCCGCCGGCGACGGAGCCGATCGCCACCTACGAGGTCAGGGTCGAGGGCGACGAGGTGTACGTCGCGTTCGACGCCGAGGACGAGCCGCCGCGGACGTGAGGAAGAGCCATGGACACTGCGTCGAACGGATCGGCGGCCGTGCCCGCCACCGCCGGCCGGCCGGTGGTCGGCATCCTCGCGCGCACGGCGCCGGTGACGCTGCAGGGCGTCGGGATGACCGTGAGCCTGACCCTGCAGCGGCACGTGGACTTCCTCGCCGCCGCCGGCTGCGCCCCCGTACTGCTGCCGCTGCTGCCCGGCGGCGCGGACTTCCCCGTGCCGCTCGACGGGCTGCTGCTCCCCGGCGGCCCGGACCTGGACCCGGCGCTGTACGGCGGCGTCCCGCACCCGCTGACGCGCGGCGCGAACCCGCGCCTGGACCGCGCCGAACTGGCGCTGGCGCGGGCGGCGCTGGCCACGGGGCTGCCCGTGCTCGGCATCTGCCGCGGCATGCAGCTGCTCAACGTGCTCCACGGCGGCACGCTGCACCAGCACCTCCCGGCGGTCACCGGCGACGACCGGCACAGCCCTCAGACGGCGGCGTACACCCTCGGCCGGCACCGCCTGGACGTCGTGCCCGGCAGCCGCGTCGCGCAGGTGCTGGCCGGCGGCGGGACCGAGGCCGCCTGCCACCACCACCAGGCGGTCGACCGGCTCGGCGCCGGTCTCCTCGTTTCCGCCCGCGCCTCCGACGGAGTCATCGAGGCGGTCGAGGCCGTCGACCACCCGTTCGCGCTCGGCGTGCAGTGGGAGGCCGGCCAGACCGACGACGAGCGGCTGCACCGGGCCCTGGCCGAGGCCGCGACCGCCGGTTCCGCCCGTACGTCCCGTGGCGCCGCCACCGACATCACCTGACGCCGCCCGCCCGGGGCCGTCACCTTCCGGAAGGACGAAAAGTGGGAGCAGTGGAAGTTCCTGTGCTGATCGTGGGCGGCGGCGGCTGCGGCCTGTCCGCGTCCAACTTCCTGTCCGACCACGGTGTCGGCCACCTCCTGGTGGAGCGGCACGCGGACACCGCGAACGTGCCGAAGGCGCACTACCTCAACCAGCGCACCATGGCGATCTTCCGCCAGCACGGCCTCGACGGGCCGATGACCGCACAGGGCGCGCCGCTGCCGAAGTTCGGTGCGCTGCGCTGGCTGACCTCGCTCGGCGGCGACCGGGAGCGCGACGGGCAGCTGATCCACGAGCTGGACGCGTTCGGCGGCGGCTCGCTGCGCGAGCGGTACGCCGAGGCCGGGCCCGTCCTGCCGGTCAAGCTGCCGCAGGTGCGGCTGGAGCCGATCCTGCGCCGCTACGCCGAGGAGCAGAACCCCGGCCGGATCCTGTTCGGCCACGAGATGACGGGGTTCACCGACCACGGCGACCGCGTCACCGCGGAGGTGCGCGACCGGTCGACGGGCGGGACCACGACGGTCACCGCGCGGTACCTCCTGGGCGCCGACGGCGGGCGTACCGTCGGCCAGGCGCTCGGGGTGCCGATGCAGGGCGTGCACGGGCTGCTCGACGTCACCACCGCGTACTTCTCCGCCGACCTGTCGCCGTGGTGGCGGGAGGGCACGCTGCTCACCCACTTCCTCAACGCCTACGACGCCGGCCTGTCCAGCAACCTCATCGAGATGGGGCCGACCTGGGGCCGGCACTGCGAGGAGTGGGTGCTGCACTTCCCGCCGAGCGACAACCTCGACGAAGAGTTCGTCGTCGCCCGGATCCGCGAACTCCTCGGCCTGCCCGGGCTGGAGCTGACGCTGCACCACGTGACGAACTGGACCGTGGAGGCGCTGCTCGCCGAGCGCTACCGGGTGGGCCGGGTGCTGCTCGCCGGCGACTCCGCGCACCGCCAGCCGCCCACGGTCGGCCTCGGCCTCAACTCGGGGATCCAGGACGCGCACAACCTCGCCTGGAAGCTCGCCGCGGTGCTCTCCGGGCGCGCGGACGACAGCCTGCTGGACAGCTACGAGGACGAGCGGCGCCCGGTGTGCCGGCACAACGTCGACTGGGCGGTGTCCGCGGCGCAGCACCACCAGATGATGCTGGACGGCCTCGGCCTCGGCCCGCACGCGCCGGCGGCGCGCAGGGAGCGGATGTTCGCCTCGTTCTTCGACCCGTCGCCGCTGCGCGCGGTCGTACGGGCGCGCACGGCGGAGGTCCTCGACACGCACCGGGCGGCCTGTCACGCGCACGACCTGGAGATGGGCTTCGCGTACGAGGACGGGGCGCTCGTCCCCGACGGGACCGAGCCGCCCGAGCGCGCGCCGATGCGCGACGTGTACCGCCCCACCACGCGCCCCGGGCACCTGCTGCCGCACGCCTGGCTCTCCCGGGACGGCGAGCGGCTGTCAACGCACGACCTGATCGGCGTCAGCACGGGCTTCGTCCTGCTCGCCGGGCCGGCCGGGAAGGCGTGGTGCGACGCCGCGGCGGAGGCGTCCGAGAAGTTCTCGGTGCCGATCGCCACGGCCCGTATCGGCGAGGGCGCCGAGTACGCGGACGTGGACGGCAGGTGGGCGGCGTTCCGCGGGATCGGCGACGACGGCGCGGTGCTGGTGCGCCCCGACAACCACGTGGCCTGGCGCAGCGTCCGGGCCCGGGAGAATCCCGCGGGGCTCCTGGCGCACGCGCTGTCCCGCATCCTGGACCGGCAAAAGAGCGGCGCGGAAATTCCCGCGCGCTGACGCGCGGTTCACATAAACCCCCAACGGAAACACCTCCCCCACGGCATGCACTCCGCCACCGCTGAAATCTGGCGTCACACGCGTCAACCCGGCCCAGATCGTCGCACCGCAGGAGTGTAAGCACAGATGCCAGGCCGATGGCATAGCGGCGACGCACTTGCCTCTTACGCCGATGCGCCGAGACAATCTCGCAGGTCCACACGGTACGCGTGGAGCGCGGGAAGCGCGGCGTCAGAGGGGCGCCGGAGCAGCGCTGGAGTGTCCGTGGAGCCGGGCCCGCCCATTGACTAACGTGCACGCCGGTTCGGTTCACAGGAAAGGCTGCGGGGCGTGTCCTTTCGGCGGGCCCCGCGGATCGGATTCCGTGCCGGCGCGTCACCGTACGGCCGGTGGATTGGGGGAGAATCTGTGAGGGCAAAGGTTCTTGGCCCGCTGCGAGCCGCCGTCAACGGGATGGAAATCGTCCCGACGGCGAGTAAGCCGCGTCAGATACTCGCACTGTTGGCGCTGCACCCCGGCCGGGTGGTTCCGGTCTCCACGCTCATGGAGGAGATCTGGGGCACCGATCTGCCCGCCAGCGCGCTGACCACACTGCAGACCTACATCCTCCAGCTGCGCCGCCGGCTGAGCGCCGCGATGGGCTCGGACGGACCCGGCACCGCGAAGGACGTGCTCGTCACCCGCTACGGCGGCTACCTGCTGCGGATCCCGCCGCAGGAGGTCGACGTGCACACGTACGAGCACCTGGTGTCGGCGGGGCTGCGGGCGTTCGACGCGGAGCGCAACGACCGGCTGGCCGCGTCGCTGTTCCGCCGCGCGCTCGACCTGTGGGACGGGCCCGCGCTGGTGGACGTGCGCGTGGGCCCCGTGCTGGAGATAGAGGCGGCGCGGCTGGAGGAGAGCAGGCTGGTCACCCTCGAACGGCGGATCGACATGGAGCTGCGGCTCGGCCGGCACAGCGAGTGCATCGCGGAGCTGACCGATCTGATCGCGCGCCACCCCGAGCACGAGGGCCTGCACTCGCAGGCGATGGTCGCGCTGTACCGCTCGGGCCGCCAGGCGACCGCCCTGGACGTCTACCGGCGGCTGCGCATACGGCTGATCGAGGACCTGGGCGTGGATCCGTCGCCGCAGCTGCAGCGGCTGCACCAGGCGATCCTGGCCGTCGACCCGCAGCTCGACGTGATCGCCGACCCCCGGCGGTCGTCCACCTTCGACCGCTACGCGAGCTGAAGCGGCCGGGGCGCCCGCGGCCCCCGGCCGGCCGGGCCCGGAAGGCCACGGCCTTCCGGGCCCGGCCCATGCCGCCGTACGGACGCTGTCCGGTCGGAGCACGAGCCGCTACCCGGATGCAGGACGGCGCGGTACGGACGCAGTACGGATGCGGCCTCGGCGCCGCCGGGCCGTGCCCGTTTCCACGGGCGCACTGCCCGTACGTGCGCCGCCTCGTCCCTCCGGTCCCACCCGTATCGACTGAAGAAAATTCGCAGTTGGACGCGCGAAGAGCCACCGCCGGGGTCGCTCGGGCACTGCCGCACGGACGGTTCCGCGGCGGGCTCAGGACCTCTCGTTGCTCAGCAGGTCCATCCGCATCGCGATACTGGTCCACTGCGCCGCGCAGGCGCGCGCCATGTCGGCGATCTTCTTCGCCTGGTGGGCCGGCGCCCGCAGCACCAGACCGGGGTCGGTCTTGCGGATGATGCGCGCCTCCAGCCAGCGGATCATCTCCCGGCCGTCGTTGCTGTACTTCAGCGCGGGATCCCGCTTCAGCGACTCCAGCTCCTTGACCGGGTCGACGGCCGGGCCCAGCGGGCACCGGCCCGGCTGGCGGGCGTACGGGCGCTCCCCGCCGGCCGGCGGGGGCTGGTCCCACGCGCTCGGGGCTCTGCGGGCGGGCGCGGTGACGCCGACCGGTCTGCTCGCCTCCTTCGCCGGGCGCGCCAGCTCCCCCGGGAGCGCCCCCGCCGCCCGCGTCCGGCCCCGGCCCGGGGTCAGCCTCCGCACCCGGCCGTCGCGCCCGACCCGTACGGGGGCCTGGGCGATGTGCTCCGCGTACCGGCGGCGCAGCGCGCCGACCGTCTTGCCGGAGAGCCCGGTCCTGACCCCGATCGCCCGGTCCGACCACTCGGGGAAGCCCTGGAGTATCCGCATCGCGGACTGCTTGCGGTCCGAGAGCGTCAGCGGCAGGCCGTTCCGCATGTTCAGCTCGACGGCCAGGAGGAAGGCCTCCCACTCCGTGCCGTCGAAGTAGTGGATCTCCACGCTGTGCTGATTGTTCAGCTGCGCCACCCGTAACCGGTGCATACCGTCGATGACCTTCATGGTGGCGCGGTGCACAACGATCGGGGGCAGCTCGGCACCGGTCGCGGCCATGGTGCGCACATGGTCCTCGTCGATGCCCGCCAGGCGGGGTGAGTCGGCGTCCCGCAACATCGCGATGGGTATGCGTACCGTGGCGTCCGGCAGTTCGGACGATCGGTCCCGGCCGCCGGGGCGATCGGTCCGTTCTCGGGGCAGTACGGCTCTGACGGTGGCCCCTCCGGTCGTGTCGATCATCAGTCGCCTCCTTCTGTCGCAGAACGCAGTCGTAGGCTGGGCGTGCGGAAACGGCGTGGCAGGGGAGTCCCGCAAGGCACGGGAAAAAAGAGCGCCGTGCACACGGGTGAACACCACATGCCCACACCCGCCACAGGGGCAGGGCGAGTGCGGGGGAACAGGCGGACAGTCAGGGAATCAGCTGTCGGGACACCGCTACTTCTCCTCCCCGGGGGCGGAAGTGCACGATGGCTAATAAAGCTACCATGAGCCCCGTCACCCTCCCAGCATGCCCTTGCTATCCCGCCATGATTATCCGGTCCGGATGCGGAAGCCGCGGACGATGGCGCTGACCAGCGGGACACCGGGGAAAGTGACACGGACCGCCCGTCGGCACCCGCGGAACGGATCCCCGTCAGGAAGGGGAGATCAACATCGTGCGGCCGACGTGAAATGGCCGGGTTTCGCTGACCGCGAGGCGCACAGATCCGCCACCTGAACATCCGTCAATTGAACACGCCGGGCAAATTGCTCCACGCGCACGGAATCAGCATTCTAGGTGCCGGGCACACGCCTTGCGCGTCAATGGACATGGAGGCAAACGGTGGTTGCAGACGGGACGATTCTGGTGCTCGGCGGTACCGGCCGGCAGGGCGGCGCGACCGCCCGCGAACTGCTGCGCCGCGGACGGTCCGTGCGCGCCCTCCTACGCGATCCGCAGGCACCCCGGGCGCGGGCCCTCGCCGCGGCGGGCGCGGCGCTCGTACGCGGCGACCTGGACGACCCGGCGTCGCTGCGCGCGGCGCTGCGCGGCGTCCACGGCGTCTTCAGCGTCCAGACGTTCCGCGGGGCCGGAGGCGTGGAGGGCGAGGAGCGGCAGGGCAGGGCGGTGGCCGACGCCGCGGCCGAGGCGGGCGTGGCGCACGTCGTCTACAGCTCGGTCGGCGGTGCGGAACGCGACAGCGGCATCCCGCACTTCGAGAGCAAGTGGCACGTCGAGCAGCACATCGCCAAGCTCGGCCTGCCGGCGACCACGCTGCGCCCGGCCATGTTCTACGACATCCTCCACGACGTCGGCCCGCGCCCGCGCGACGGCGGGCTCGTCCTCGGCATGTGGCTGCGCCCCGAGGTGGCGGTGCAGGTCATCGCGGTCGAGGACATCGGCGCGTTCGCCGCGGACGCCTTCGCGGACCCGGACGGCTGGATCGGCCGCACGCTGGAGATCGCCGGCGACGAGCTGACCGGGCCGCAGATGGCCGCGGCGTTCGAGCGGGTCGCCGGGGTGCCGACGCGGTACGAGCAGCAGTCCTTCGAGCGGCTGCGCGCGGCGCGCGGGGACCTGGCCGCGATGTTCGACTGGCTCGACGGCGAGGGCTACCGCGCCGACTTGGCCGAGCTGCGCCGGCTGCGGCCGGACCTGACGGACCTGGAGACCTGGCTGCGGGCCAACTGGACCCCGCCGGCGGCCCCGTAGCCGTACCGCGACGCCCTCCCCCGCGACCGCCGGGCAGCGGGGAGGGCCGCCGTGTTTGCGGTGGGGAAGCCGCGCGCTCGTGGAGCGCGGCGTCTCCAGCCCGGCGATCAGTGCGGGCCGGCGCCGGCCGGGTCGGTCACGTCGTCCACGCCGGCCGGTCCGCGGGAGACGGAGTCGATCAGGGTCACGGCCCGCCCCCCTCGGCCGCCGGTCGCCCTCACTGCCAGCTGTGCGGCGGGCGGTACGCCGCGAGCCGCTCCCACCGCCGCCACTGCGCGGCACGGGGCCGGCGCGCCGCGTCCGGGGCCCCTCCGTCACCGTGCTCCCGGCGGGCGGCGAGCACCGACACCAAAACCGCCGCGAGCGCGGCGAGTTCCTCCGGCTCGGCGTTTCCGCGTTCCACGCGCACCGCGTCGTCTTCCGATTCCGTCACGGTCACCTCCCGGTCTCCACGCCACGGTGGCGCCCGCGCCCACAGAAATTCTTGCGTTCCGCTCAATATCCGCCGGTGCCGGACGGTGCGGCGCATTGTCGAGCGCCACTCCGGCGGTACTGGACCGGCGCCGCGGAATTCCCCCCGGTGTTCACCGGGACAGGTGCCGGCGGAACGCGAACATGCCTAGCATCGAGCGGAATTCACCGCACGCGCGCGCTTCGGTTCCAACCGCCGGGAAAATCACCTGAGTCGGAGGATTCTCATGCCGCCACTGCCGCCCGCCCGAGTCGTCCGTGCCGTGGAGAACGTGCGCGGAGCGCTGCAGCGCCTCACGCGCCGGCTCGCGCCGCCGCCGTTCGCGCTGCTCGAACTGGTCCAGGGGGCCATGGTCAGCCAGGCGATCTACGTCGCCGCCGAGCTGCGCGTCGCCGAGACCCTGACCGAAGGACCGCTGCGCCCCGAGGAGATCGCCCGCAGAACCGGGGCGGACCCCGACGCGCTGCACCGGCTGCTGCGGCTGCTGGCGACGTACGGCATCTTCGCCGAGCGGAAGGACGGCCGGATCGGGCTGACGCCGATGGCGCGGGCGCTGGTGAAGGACGCGCCGATGTCGATGCAGGGGATCGCGCTGCTCATGGGCCACCCCCTGCACTGGGAGGACTGGGGCCACCTCGTCGACGCGGTGCGCACCGGCGAGCCGAGCCTGCCCAAGCTGCGCGGCATGGGCGCGTTCGAGTACCTGGAGGCCAACCCCGAGTACGGCGCGGTCTTCTTCGACGGCATGGGCTCGATGTCCGGCACCGAGACCGAACCGGTCCTCGCCGCCTGCGACTTCCGGCGCTACGGGACCGTCGTCGACTTCTGCGGCGGGCGCGGCGACCTGCTCGCCGGCGTGCTGCGCAAGCACCCCGCGGCGCGCGGCGTCCTCGCCGACCCCCGGGTGGCCGCCAACGGCGCCGCCGAACTGCTCGCGGAGCAGGGCGTGGCCGACCGGTGCACCCTCACCGACGCCGGCCTGTTCGACCCGGTGCCGGAGGGCGGGGACGCGTACATCCTCAAGCACATCCTGCACGACTGGCCGGAGCCGCAGGCCCTGGAGATCCTGCGCAACGTGCGCAAGGCGATCAACCCGGGCGGCCGGCTGCTGGTGATGGAGATGGTCGTCCCGGACAAGCTCAACGGCCCGCACGCGGGCAAGCTGGTCGACCTGTGGCTGATGCTGCTCGTCGGCGGCAAGGAGCGCACCCGCGCGCAGTACGCGGACCTGCTGCGGCAGGCGGGGTTCACGCTGGAGCGCGTCGTGCAGACGCCGGCGGCGATCTCGGTGGTCGAGGCGAGCCCGAGCTGACCGCGGCCGACGCTCAGGAGCGCCGGCCGCCGGCGCTCCTGAGCGCGATCTCCCGTACGCCCAGCGCGGCCAGGAACGTCAGCGCCGCCGCCGCGGCGGCGGCCAGAAAGGCCCCCTGCACGCCCCGGGCGACCGCGCTCTCGTACACCGCGCGCACCCCGGGGNCGAGCCGGTCCAGGCTCCGGGCGTCCAGCCGGGCGCCGGTCAGCGTGACGGCGCCGTCGCCGCGTTCGGCGGTCGCGGCGCGCACCCGGTGGTTGAAGAGCGTGCCCATGACGGCGACGCCGACCGAGCTGCCCACGGTGCGGAAGAGCGTGATCGCCGCGGAGGCGGCACCCACCTCCCGTACGTCGACGCTGTTCTGCGCCACCGTCACCAGGCTCTGGCCCAGACAGCCCATGCCGACGCCGAGCAGCGCCATGGACACCGCGGCCGTCGGCCGCGGGGTGGCGGTGTCCAGCCGGGAGAGCAGCAGCGTGCCCGCGAGCATCGCCGCGCCGCCGCCGATCTGCAGGACGCGGTACCGGCCGGTGCTCGCCGTGTACCGCCCGGACAGCTGGGAGGTGACGACGAGGGAGCCGAGCATGGGCAGGAGCAGCAGCCCGGAGCCGGTCGCCGAGGCGCCGTGCACGGCCTGGTGGTACAGCGGCAGATAGAGCACCGCGCCGAACATCACGAAGCCGTTGGCGAAGCTGATGACGGACATCAGCCGGAAGTTGCGGGCCCGGAAGATCCGCGGCGGCAGCAGCGGCTCGACGGCCCGGGACTGCGCCCACACGAAGCCGGCCAGGGTGACCGCGAAGCCGGCGGCGAGCGCCACGACGACGGGCGAGCCCCAGGCGTACTTCGAGCCGCCCCAGGTGGCCGCCAGCACGAACGAGACGATGCAGCAGACGAGCAGCACCGCGCCCCGGTAGTCGATGTGCGCGCGCCGGCCGCGCCCCGGCACCCGCACCACGCGCGCGATCAGCACCAGCGCCAGCGTCCCGACCGGCAGGTTGAACCAGAACGTCCAGCGCCAGCCGGCGTGGTCGGTGATGCTGCCGCCGACCAGCGGCCCGGCGATCATGGAGAAGACCATGACGCTGCTGATCGTGCCCTGGTAGCGGGCGCGTTCGCGCGGCGGGATCAGCTCGCCGATCACGGACATCACGCCGACCCCGAGCCCGCCCCCGCCGAGCCCGTGGACCGCCCGGAAGGCGATCAGCTGCCCCATCCCCTGCGCCAGCCCGCACAGCGCGGAGCCCACGAGGAAGACCGCCATCGCCACCAGGAGCCACCGCCGGCGCCCGTACATGTCTCCGAGCTTGCCCCACACCGGGATCGACGCGGCGGCGGCCAGGGTGTACGACGTGACCGCCCAGGACAGGTACTCCACGCCGCCGAGGTCGCCGGCGACCGTCGGCATGGCGGTGGCGACGACCGTGGTGCCGAGCGACGACGGCAGCAGCGCCAGCAGCAGCGGAAGCAGCGCGCGCCGCCGGGCCCCGGGCCGTAACCCGTCCTCCGCGCCGGCGGCCGCCCCCATGGATCCCCTCCCCCTGTCGTCAGCCGGTGCCGAGCCGGAACCCGACCCCGCGCACGGTCACGACCCACCCGCTGCCCCCGAGCTTGCCGCGCAGGCTGCTGACGTGCGTGTCCACGGTGCGGCGCGACCAGGAGTCGCCCCAGACCTGCTGCAGCAGCTGCTTGCGCGGTATGACGGTGCCGGGGTGGGAGGCGAGCAGGTAGAGGACGTCGAACTCCTTGCGGGTGAGGGGTACCCGCTCGTGGTCCACGGTGACCTCGCGCGAGCCCACGTCGATGTGCAGCCGGCCGTGCCGGATCTCCTCGACCGCCGCGGGCTGCCACCGGGTGCGGCGCATCACCGCCTCGATGCGGGCCATCAGCTCGCGCAGCCCGTAGGGCTTGGTCACGTAGTCGTCGGCGCCCGCGTGCAGCCCGAGCACGCAGTCGAGTTCGGACTGCCGGGCGGTCACGATGATCAGCGGGACCCGGCTGACCTCCCGGATCGCGCGGCACACCTCCAGCCCGTCGAGGTCGGGCAGGTCGAGGTCGAGCAGCACCAGCTCCACGTCCCCGTGGCGTTGCAGGGCCGCGCCGCCGTGCTTGACGCCGACCGGGTCGTGGCCGTGCCGGCGCAGCTGGGCGGTGAGGGAGCCGGCGAGGCCGGCGTCGCCGTCCACCACCAGGATGCGGTGCCCGGCCGGCGCCCGCGCCGCCGCCGGCGGGGCGTCCGCCGCCGGCGCGGCGTCCGCGGGCGGCGGGCGCCGCGGCGCCGGAGCGCGGGGCTCCACGAGCACCTGGGACGGTATCTGACTCATGCCTCCCCCGTGGGGTGTGCTCCGCCCGCGGCGTGGGCGGCGGGCGGCCCGTGGCCGGCGGTGGCCGGCGGTGGACCTACGGACGTGTGGCCGGGCCGTCGCCGGAAGCGGGCCCGGGCCCCGTGCGCGGGGCGGCCAGCGGCTGCCCGGGGCCCAGCACCCACGCCGAGTCGTGCCGGGTGAAGCCGACGCGCGGGTAGTAGCCGGTCGCCGCGGGCGCCGAGAGCAGCACCAGCTTCGCCTCCGGCGCCTCCGCCCGGGTCGCCTCGATCAGCGCACGCCCCATCCCCGAGCGCTGGTGGCGGGCCACGACGGCGATGTCGGAGAGGTAGGTGACGTAGGCGAAGTCGGAGATACCGCGGGCGATGCCGACGAGCGTGCCGTCCGCCTCCCGGGCGGTCACGATCAGGTTGGCCCGGCGCACCATGGCCGCCATCCGGTCGCGGTCGGCCACGGGCCGCCGCTCGCCGAGGCCCGAGTCGCGGTAGACCGCCAGCACGTCGTCCAGATCGAGGTCCCGGCCGTCGGCGCGCTCAGTCTTCCAGCTCATCGAGCTTCTCCAATCGCCGCAGCACGACGTCGTGGTGGCCGAGGAAGCGCCCGGGTCCCGGCTCCACCGCGAGCGCGACGCCCTCCTCGGCCAGGGTGTCCGCGAACGGCCGTCCCGAGCCCGCCGTACGGTTCGCGGCGGCCTGTGCCGAACGGTACGCCTCCTCCCGCTCTGTGCCGTCCCCCAGCATGTCGTACAGCACGGCGGAGCTGTAGACCAGGCCGCCGGTCGCGTCGAGCGCGGCACGCATCCGCCCGGGGTGCACACGCAGCCCGGCGACCAGCTCCGCCGCCCGGACGGCCTGGAAGTGCCCGACCGCGAGGCCGTCGGGCAGGATGACCCGCTCGACGGACTGGTGGGCGAGGTCGCGTTCGTGCCAGAGGGCGACGTCCTCCAGCGCGGCCGTGGCGTAGCCGCGCAGCAGCCGCGCGAGGCCGCACAGCCGCTCGCTGGTCGTCGGGTTGCGCTTGTGCGGCATGGCGCTGGAGCCCTGGTACGCCGCCGACGCCCGCGGCTCCTCGACCTCGGCGACCTCGGTGCGCTGCAGCAGCCGCAGCTCCAGCGCGATCTGCTCTACGCAGGCGCCCATGGCGGCCACGGCCTGCAGCAGCTGGGCGTGCCGGTCGCGGGCGACGACCTGGCTGGGCGCCGGCTCGGCGGCCAGCCCCAGCGACGCGCAGACGTGCGCCTCGACGGCCGGGTCGATCAGCGCGTACGTCCCGACGGCGCCGGAGACCGTGCCGACCGCGACCGCCTCGCGCGCGGCCGCCAGCCGCGCGAGGGAGCGGTCGACGGCGAAGGCGTAGCCGGCGAGCTTGTGGCCGAAGGTGGTGGGCTCGGCGTGCACGCCGTGGGTGCGGCCGACCATGACCGTGCCCCAGTGCTCGCGCGCCCGGTCCACCAGCACCCGGCGCAGCCGCCGGCCGGCGGCCGTCAGCAGGTCGGTGGCCCGGGCCAGGGTGTGGCCGAGCGCGGTGTCCACCAGGTCGTAGCTGGTCATCCCCAGATGCACCCAGCGGGCCGAGGCGTCGGGGATGTCCTCGCAGTACGCGGCGAGGAACGACAGCACCTCGTGGTCGCGCTCCTTCTCGATCTCGGCGACCCGGGCGGCGAGCGGGACCCGGGCCCGGCGCATGTCCGCCACGGCGTCGCCGGGCACGAGGCCGAGCCGCGCCTGCGCCTCGGACGCCAGGATCTCGACGCGCACCCAGGTGGCGTACCGGGACTGGTCGGAGAAGAGATCCGCCATCTCCGGAAGGGTGTAACGGGGAATCATCAGCGACCTCTGTCCTCGTGTCGGCTCGTGTCGGCTCGTCCGCTCGTCCGCTCGTCCGCTCGTGCCCGTTCGGGCGCGGCCGGCGGTCAGTACGCCTCGAAGTACTCGCGGTGCTCCCACTCGGTGACCCCGTCGTCGCCCGGCCCGGCCGAGGCGCACCACGCCTCGTACCGGCGCAGCTCGCTCTCCTTGAGCTTGGTCAGGCAGGCCGCGAGCGGCGCGCCCAGCAGCCGGTCGGCGCGGCCGGCGCGGAAGGCGGCCAGCGCCTCCCCGAGCGACTGCGGGACGAACTGCGCCTGGGCCCCCGCCGCGCGCGGGGCGGACTCCGGGCCGCCGAGACCCTCAAGACCGTCGAGCCCGGCGAACAGCTGGGCGGCGAGGGCCAGATACGGGTTCGCGCACGGCTCGCCGCTGCGGTTCTCGATGTGCGCGCCGGTGCTGCCGCCGACCATGCGGAGCATGACGGTGCGGTCCTCCACGCTCCAGTCGACCCGGGTGGGCGCCAGCGGGTGCCGGGCGTCGAGCCGGCGGTAGCCGTTGACCGTGGGCACGGCGAGCAGGAACAGCTCGCGGTGCCAGGCGAGCAGCCCGTCCGCGTACGCCTTGGCCGCGGGCGACGGGCCGCCGGCGGGGCCCTCGGCGGCGAAGAGGTTGCGCCCGCTGGCCACGTCCCGCACCGACTGGTGCAGGTGCCAGCCGCCGGGGTCGAAGGAGTCCAGCCGCGGCAGCGACATGAACGAGGCGTGGTGGCCGCGGCGCGCGCACCACCGCTTGACCGCGGTGCGGAACAGCAGCATCGCGTCGGCGGTGTCGAGCGCGGACATCGGGGCGAAGGTGGACTCGATCTGGCCGGGGCCCGACTCGTGCTCCATCGAGCGCAGCGGCAGACCGAGCGCCAGCAGGTGCTGGGCCAGCGGGTCGGTGATGTGGGCGACGGAGTCGTAGCGGGCGTCCAGGTTGAACTGGTAGCCGGGGTTCATGGCCGCCACCCGCGGCGCCCCGCCCTGCCGCCCGAAGCCGTTGCCTTCATTGCCGGGGGTGCCGCCGGGGGCGCCGCCGTCGAGCAGCCGCGTCAGGTGCCACTCGACCTCCAGGCCCACGGCGGGCGCGTGGCCGTGCCCGGCGTAGCGCTGCTCAAGCCGGCGCAGCACCGCGCGCGACGACAGCGGGTGGGGGGTGCCGTCGCGCAGGTACTCGTCGCCGACGACCCACGCGGTGCGGGGCTCGCTGCCGGGCAGCACCTGGAACGTCAGCGGGTCGGGCACCAGGATGAAGTTCCCCGCGCCGGTGATCTCCTCCACCCCGATGCCGGGTTCGCCGGCGAAGTCGACGGCGATGGCGTGCCCGGTGTCGAAGAGGAACGGCCCGGGGCTGAAGTTCATGCCGTTGCGCAGCACGGAGCGGAAGGCGTCCGCGGTCAGCGTCTTGGAGCGGGCCAGGCCGTGCGGATCGGGGAAGACCAGGCGTACGAGGTCGAGCTGCACGAGTCCGGCCTCGATCCGCTCGGCGGCGGCGAACTGCGCCTCGTCCCACAGCCCGTGGTCGGAGACGAACGAGGGGCTGCCGACGCTGTCCTCGGCGCAGACGGTGCGCCATGACCTGGAGTACATGGTTCAGCGGGTCCTTTCGCTGGCGGAGAGGGCGGGTGCGGCGGCGGGGCGGCCGGGCCGCGCGGGCGGCGGCGGCGTGCCCAGCTCCGTCTGCAGGCGGTGGGCCGCCGCCAGCACCGCGTCGTCGGCGCCGACGGGCCCGGCGAGCTGCACCGCGGCCGGCAGCCCGGCGTCCGTCAGCCCGGCCGGGAGGGAGACCGCGGGCTGGCCGGTCATGTTGAACGGGTACGACGCCGGGGACCACGCCAGCCACAGCAGGTCGCGCGGGTCGGCCGCCCACGCCGGCCCGATCGCGTCGGCGGCGAACGGCTCGATCGGCACGGTGGCCATGGCCAGCAGCCCGTAGGTGCCCATCACCGACCGCAGCTTGAGCCGCAGTTCCTGGCGCACCTCCTCGGCGCGCATCACGTCGGCGCCGCGCAGGGTGCGCCCGTGCCGGACGACGGCCAGCCGGCCCGGGTCGCAGCGCTCCTCGTCCGCCGGGGACGTGCCCGCCGCCTCGGCGGCGGCGAGGATGTCGACGAGCGCGGGGTAGAGGTGGTCGCAGCGCACCTCGATCCGCTCCACCCGGTGGCCCAGCGCGGCGAGCGCCGCGCACGCCCGCTCGGTGACCCGGCGGACCGGCTCGGAGGTGCCCTCGTACTCGACCCAGCCGACGCGCCGCGGCCGCCCGGCTCGGCGAGCAGCGTCGATCGAGCCGAGCCCGGAGTCGGGGTCGTCGGGGTGCGGCCCGGCGACGGCGGCGGCGAGCGCCGCGGCGTCGGTGACGCTGCGCGCCAGGGTGCCCTGGTGGGCGAGGCGGTCGGCCCCGTTGGGGTGGTACGGGATGCGCCCGTACGACGGCTTGTAGCCGACGACGCCGCAGAACGCCGCCGGGATCCGTACGGAGCCGGAGCCGTCGGTGCCCAGCGCGCCGTCGCCGAGCCCGGTCGCCACCGCGGCGGCGGCCCCGCCGCTGGAGCCGCCGGCGCTGCGCGCGGGGTCGTACGGGTTGCGGGTGGGCGGCGCGACGGGCCCGACGGTGCTGGCGCTCCAGCCGTACTCGGACGTCGTGGTCTTGCCGACGACCACCGCGCCGGCCGCCCGCAGCCGGGCGACGGCCGGGGCGTCGCGGCGGGGCCGCCGGTTGGGCAGCAGCGAGCCCCGGGTGGTCGGCAGGTCCCGGGTCTGCAGCAGGTCCTTGACCGAGACGGTGACGCCGAGCAGCGGGGCGCCGGCCCAGGCGGCCGCGCCGCGCTCGCGGATCCGCGCGTCGGCCTCGGCGGCGGCGCGCAGCGCCTCCTCGCCGGCGGCGGTGACGTACGCGCCCGCGGTGTCCCGTTCGCGGATCGCGGTCAGCACCCGCTCCACGTGCTCCACGACGGTCAGTTCGCCGCGCCGCAGCCGCCGGGTCAGTTCGCCGATCCCGCCGGCGGTCATCGGGGGGTGCCCGCGGGGTCGGGGCGGGGCGCGTCGGTGCCGGTGACGGCGCGCCAGTGCCAGCCGGTGTCGAACGCGGTGACCTCCAGCGGCACGCCGCCGGCCGCCAGGTCCGCGGCGAGGGTGGTGGCGCGGGCGACGAACCGCGACACCCGCTGGGCGGCGAGCACGTCCTGCTCGTCGAACGGGGTGCCCGCGCAGCGCAGCAGCCGCAGGTCGACGAAGCCGTCGAAGGTGCGGCCCAGCACCTCGACCGGCTGCGGGGAGCGGATGGAGTACCGCACCTTGTTGGTGACGTGTCCGTGGTGGTGCAGGTCGGAGAAGAACGCGATGTCCGGGATGGTGGGCGGTACGAAGTGGTCGCGGGCCACCACCGCGGGGTCCCGCGGCAGGTTTCCGGGCACGAAGTGCCAGGAGTTGTACTGCATCCGCGCCGACATCGCCCAGGCGGCGTCGGCGAGCGTGGCGGCGGAGCCGCCGAAGTGGGCACGCGCACCGGGCCGGGCCACCACGCAGCAGAAGTAGTGGGAGATGTCCCAGTCGCAGATCTCCGCCCAGCTCTCCGCCTGCAGCCCGCGGATCAGTGCGGGCAGCGAGCGCATGCCGCGGCTCATGGCGAAGTCGGCCCGGAAGGCCCCGGCGGCGGCCGTCACCGTCTCGTACACCAGGGACTCCAGGCCGGTGCCGAAGCCGCCGTGCGGCCGGGCGAGCCAGCCCGGGGCGGCGGCGGCGCTCGCGCCCAGCTCCGCCAGGGTGCCGCCGGTCAGCGGCAGCCGCCCGGCCAGGCGCGCGCTCATGTCCTCGTCCCGCCGCTGGACCGCGGCGGCCGGGGTCGCGGCGCGCTCGGTCTTGTGCATGAGCGCGCCGTGGATCTCGCGGTAGAGCTGGATCCGCCCGCGCACGTGGCGGCGCCGCGTGCCCAGCGCCTCGGCGAGCGCGTGCAGGTCCTCGACGCCGTCGGTCGCGGCGGGCGCGACGGCCGGGCCGCCGGGGACGGCGGCGTAGAGGAGGCGGATGCGCTCCAGCATGGCCGCGACGTGGTCGACGCTCAGCTGCGTGCCGTTGGCCTCCTCGACCCGGCCGGGGCCGGCCGAGCGGATCAGCAGCGTGAGGCAGACGAGGAGCTGCACGTCGCTGTCGGACCACAGCTCCAGGGGCAGCCCCTGCAGGCTGGACAACGCGCAGTCGGGGTGGCCGGGCCAGAGGGTCTTGCCGGTCAGGGTGTTCTGGTCCCGGAAGTTCGTGTACTGCCGGTGCTCCTGGTAGAGCACGAACGGGGCGGTGCGCAGGGCCGCCTCCTTGGCCTGCTCCAGCAGTTCGTCGCGGCCCTTCCCGCCCTGCCGGTCCAGCCACGCGCGGCAGTCGGCCACCGCGCGCGCGGTCCGTACGGCGGCGCGGGCCCGCGCGTCGTGGTAGGCGCGCGCCGCGGCCCGCGACCACGGCACCCGCAGCACGCCGCCGACCAGTTCGCGGCGGTCCAGGGGCGGATGCGCCGGGCAGCGCATGACGATCCGGCCGGTGGTGGCCAGCGCCAGCTCGCCGGTGAACACGGGCTCGTGTCCCGCGTCCGCACCGCCGTCGCCGTGGCCGTCGTCGCCGTGGCCGTCGTCGCTGTGGCCGTCGTCGCTGTGGCCGTCGTCGCCGTGGCCGTCGCCGTCGTACGAGGGGACCGCGGACCCGGCGGCGTCCGCGGCGCCGCCGGCCCGCCAGGTCAGCCCCCACAGGGCGGCGAACGCCGCCTCGTCGGCCGTGCTCAGCGCCCGCAGCTGCACCTCCGGGGGCACGTGCCCGTCGAGGCCGAGCAGGACGTCGACGGCCGCGCGCGGCCCGTCTGCCGCCCGCGCCCGCTCCCAGACCCGGGCCAGCAGCCCCGGGAACCCGGCGCCGGGCTCGCGCACCCGGTCCGGTTCCGGCGCCGCGCCCGCGCGCGTCCCGAGTCTGCTGGGACGCCGGCTGATCCGCTTCCTGGCGTTGGCCGCACGCCTGCTCTCGCGCTCCGCCGGTCCCGTCATGAGGGATCCGCGGTCAGCTCGACGTGGCTCCACACGGACGCGTCCGTCGGCGTCCAGTCCTCGTCGACGTAGATGCAGTCGACGGGGCATTCGAGCACGCAGGCGGGGCAGCCCGAGCACAGCTCGGGAACGATGATGACGTCCAGCCCGCGGTCGAAGATGGCGCCGAACTCCTCCGGACAGCCGCGCAGACAGCTGTCGCAGGTGATGCACTCCGAGGCCTCGATGCGCCGCGGGGGTTTCCTCCAGTTGTCGCCGCGCGTCCGTGCCGCGATCCGCTCGGCGCGGGCGGACTGCGCGGCCGACATGGCGTGTTCACTCACGGGCCCACTCACCCTCCGGGTGTATTCCGCTGCCGACCACGCATGTTTCCGCGGTCTTCTCGACCACCCCATGAGCTTCGGTGGTGCCGTACTCGACCGCGTTCAACAGCCGCGCGTCCGCGGTCGAACAACAGTGGCCGGCCGCATTCGCCGTCCCGGAGAATCACCGGTGACCCCGACGCGAAACAGGAGCCGCCCCGATGCCTGCCGCGCCCGCACCGAAACTGATGACGTTCCTCACGTTCCGGAACGACGCCGAGGAGGCGGTGGAGTTCTACACCTCGCTCTTCGAGAATTCGGAGGTGGTACGCACCGTCCGGGCCCGCGCGCACGAGCCGGGCTGGCCGGAGGGGGTGCTGCAGCACGCCCTGTTCACCCTCGACGGGCAGTCGTTCATGTGCACGAACATGCCCCCGCCGGGCGCCAAGGGGTACGAGGACGCGCCCTGGGACACGTACGCCTTCTCCCCCGCCACCGCGATCTACGTCGCGTGCGAGACGGCCGCGGAGTTCGAGCGCTACTACGCGGCCCTGTCCGAGAAGGGCGAGGTCATCATGCCCGCGGGCGCGTACGAGTTCAGCAGCATGTTCGCCTTTGTGACCGACCGGTTCGGGGTCTCCTGGCGCCTCAACGTCGCCCCGTCCGGGCGCCGCCGCAAGGCCGCCGCCGCCCCCTCCTGACCCGCGGCGGCCCCGCGGCCGCAGACGGCCGCCGGCCCGGTCCGCCGCACCGCGGACCGGGCCGGGGCCCGGAGGTGTCCGGTCAGGAACTCCAGTCCTGCGGCACCTGCTTGGTCGTCGCGTTCAGCCGGTTGAACAGGTTGGTCACGGCGATCATGAGGACGATGGCCGCCATGCCCTTCTCGTCGTAGTGCTCGGTGGCCTGGTTCCAGATCTCGTCGGGCACCGGGTCACTGCGGTCGGCCATCCGGGTGGCGGCCTCCGCCAGCGCCAGCGCCGCGCGCTCCGCATCGGTGAAATACGGGGTCTCGCGCCAGGCGGCAACCGCGGTAAGCCGCTCCTCGGTCTCGCCGCTCTTACGGGCGCCCCGGGAGCCGGAGTCGACGCACGCGCTGCATCCGTTGATCTGGCTGGCGCGCAGATGCACCAGGTCGAGCGTGGTCTTCGGAACCCCGCCGGCATAGATGGCCTTGTACATGTCCCCGACGGGCTGCATGGCATCGAGAATCATGGCCGGGTTCTGCATTCGCGGTTGCATGGGAATTTCACTCCTTCTGGAATTGCGTGGCGCCGGATTCCGACGTGCACACTGCTATGACGTCTGGGGGTGCGCAAGTGTGACAGCGGCCCCCAGCGTGTCGGCCGGACGGCGGACGGACGCCGGTCGGGGGAGCCCGGCGCCCGTCCTGCCCGTGCGCCGCTCAGGTGCCGACGCCGGCGGTGGTGCTCTCCACCGGCCGGCCGCCGGCCGGCGGCGGCTGCTTCTCGGGGTGGCCGGGGCGCCAGATCCCCGGGCCGATCTCCAGCGACAGCGCCGGGACCAGCAGGCTGCGTACCAGGAACGTGTCCAGCAGGATGCCGATGGCCACGAGCAGGCCCTGCTGCAGCGACTGCACCGTCGGGATGGTGGCCAGCACGCAGAACGTGGCCGCCAGCACGACCCCCGCGGAGGTGATCACTCCGCCGGTCACCGTGAGCCCGGTGAGCGTGCCCTCGCGGTGGCCGCGGCTCCTGACCTCCTCCCGGACCCGGGTCATCAGGAAGATCGTGTAGTCCACCCCGAGCGCGACCAGGAACAGGAAGCCGATCAGCAGCAGGCTCCGGTCGATGTGGGGGTGGTCGATGGCGTGGAAGAGCAGCGACGCCGCGCCCACGGCGGCGGCGTAGGACACCACCACCGACACCAGCAGCACCAGCGGGGCGACCACCGCCCGCAGTACCAGGACCAGCATGAGCAGCACCACACCGAGGATCAGCGGGATGAGCAGCATCTCCTCGTCCCGCTGGGCCTCGGAGGTGTCGAGCAGAATCGCGGACTGGCCGCCGACCACGGTGTCCGCGCCCGCCCCGCCGACGTCGCCGAGGGCGCCGCGCATCCGCTCGACGGTGTCCTTGGCCGCGGAGGTGTCGGGGCCGTCCGCGAGCACCGCCTCGATGTGGGTCCAGCCGCCCGCGGAGCCCGCCGTCGTCGTCGACGCGACGCCGTCCACGCCCTGCACGGCCTGGAGCGCGGCGGCCGCCGCCCCGTCGGGCACGTAGACGTCGGCCGGGGCGGAAGAACCGGCGGGGAAGTGCTCGGCCAGCAGCTCCTGGCCCTCGACGGAGTCGACGGACTTGGTGAACTGCTCGGCCTGGGTCTGGCCGACCTCGACGGTGGTGATCCCGAAGCCGAGGGCCACCAGCACGGCCAGCGACGCGGCGCCGACGGTGCGCGGCCTGCGGCCGACGAGCCGCGCGACCCGGGCCCACCAGCTGTGCTCCTTCTCCACGCCCGCGTCGAACTCCGGGGAGAAGCGCGGGATGACGGGCCAGAACGTCCAGCGGCCGAGGATGACCAGCAGGGCGGGCAGCAGCGAGGTCATCGCCAGGAAGACCACCGCGATGCCGATGGCCACCACCGGGCCGAGGCCCTGGGTGGAGTTCATGCTGCCGAAGACCAGGCAGAGCGTGGCCAGGCCCACGGTGCCCGCGGAGGCCGCGAGCGCCGGCAGCACGCGGCGCACGGCGTTGCGCATGGCCTCGTGGCGGTCCTCGTGGCGGTGCAGCTCCTCGCGGTAGCGGGCGATGAGGAGCAGCGCGTAGTCGGTGCCGACGCCGACGCTGATGACGAGCAGGATGTACGTACTGAGCCCGTTGACCAGCAGGTCCGCGTGCTTGGCCAGCAGGTACACCACGCCGCTGGCCACCTGGGAGCCCAGGAACACCACCAGCAGCGGGACGATCCACAGCACCGGGCTCCGGTAGGTCAGCAGCAGCAGCACCGCGACGACGGCGAGCGCGGCGCCCAGCAGCGCCCCGTCCATGCCCGCGTAGACGTCGGCGAAGTCGCGGATGCTGCCCGCCTCGCCGGCGACCCGGACCTCCAGGCCGTCGGGCGCGTCGCCCGCAACGACCTCGTCGGCGGCGTCCACGGCGTCGGTGAGGACGCCGTTGTCGCTGGGGTCGGTGCGTACGGGGAAGCTGAGGAACGCCGCCTGGCCGTCCTCGGAGACCGCCGGCCGGTCGACCTCGCCGGCGGCGATGCCGTCGCCGATCTCGCCGCGGTCGGCGGTGATCTTCTCACGGTCGGCGGAGGTCAGGCCGCCCTCGCGCGCGTAGACGACGACCGCGGTGCTGCTGTCCCTGTCGTCGAAGTGCTCCTCCGCCAGCTGCACCGCCTGCGTCGACTGCGCGCTGGAGGGCAGCCACGTCTCGGGGTCGTTGTCCTGGACGTCCGCCACCTTGGCCGCCAGCGACCCGCCGGTGGCGATGAGCAGCAGCCAGACCGCGAACACCACCCACTTCGTGCGGCGCCCGGTGACGACGCCGGCGTAGCGGTTCACGAACCCGGTACCCTTGTCCGGATCTTGCCCCGGACTTGCTGATTGCACCTGATAAGTCGCCATGAATGCTCGCAAAAATAGTCGGGAGCCTGAGGTCGACGGCTCGGGTCGGTGGTCCGTGGGGAGGCGCGGCGACGGCGCGGCCGGCAAGGGCGGGCCCGCTGCCTCGTCCGTTCACGCGGATGGTCCGGTTCTTCACTGCTACGACGTCCGGCGGCGCGATGATGTGACAGGCGGCGCCCGGACCGCACGGCGGCACCGGAAGGGAGAGTCAGGGTGGTCATGCACGACAGCGAGCTGCTGGCCCGCACGTTCGAGGAGAAGCGCCCGCGGCTGCAGGCCGTGGCCCACCGCATGCTCGGCTCCAGCGAGGAGGCCGAGGACGCCGTGCAGGAGGCGTGGATCCGCCTGCACCGCTACGGCGCGGAGTCCGTCAACAACCTCGACGCCTGGCTGACCACCGTCGTCGGCCGGGTCTGCCTGGACATACTGCGGGCCCGCAACCGCCGCGAGGAGCTGTTCGAGGACCACGCCGACCCGGCCCCGGCCGCCCCGGCGGACGAGACCGCCGACCCGGAGCAGGCGGCGATGCTGGCCGACTCCGTGGGGCTGGCGCTGCTGGTCGTCCTGGACACGCTGGAGCCGGACGAGCGGCTGGCCTTCGTGCTGCACGACATGTTCGCCGTGCCGTTCAACGACATCGCCGCGGTCATCGAGCGCAGCCCGGCCGCGACGCGGCAGCTGGCCAGCCGCGCCCGCCGCCGCGTCCAGGGCGCGTCGCCGCTGCCCGACCTGCGCCGCCAGCACAAGGTCGTGAGCGCCTTCCTCACCGCCGCCCGCAACGGCGAGTTCGACCGGCTGCTGGCGCTGCTGGCACCGGACGTGGCGATGCAGGCCGACGACGCCGCGGTGCGCATCGGCGCGGCGCAGGCCACGCACGGGGCGCGGGGCGTGGCGAAGATCTTCTCCGGCGGCGCGCAGGCCGCGCGGCTCGCGCTGGTGGACGGAGCGGTGGGCGCCGTATGGCAGTCGAACACCCGCACGATCGTGGCGTTCCGCTTCACCGTCGAGGACGGCCGGGTCACGGCGATCGACCTGGTGGCCGAGCCCGAGCAGCTGGACAAGCTGGACATCGCGGTGCTGGCCCCGGGCCCCTCCTGACGCCCCGGTCACCGGCGGGACACCGCCGCCGGCACCAGGCACTCCTCCAGGAACGCCAGCGCCCCCAGGTGGTACGCGCGCGCCGCCCAGCCGAGGCTGAGGTTGTGGCCGGCGTCCGGCCGGCGGTCCACGACGACGCGCGGGGCGGCGGTGAAGCAGGCCGCCATGGCGGCCGGTTCCGCGCCCCCGTGCTCCCACCACCGCTCGTGCTCGGCGAAGGTGAGCCGCACCGGCACCCGTACCCGCGGGGCGATCCGCGCGAACAGCTCCGGGCCGCGGGCGAGATCGGCCGCCTCCCGCTCGGGCACGGGCGCGACCACGGCCGCTCCGGTACGGAACGTGGCCGGCGGGTAGAGCCGCAGCGGGCCCCAGTTCCGGCGCCGGTCCGCGCGGCGGCCGGCGGCGCCGGGGTCGACGCCGGGCGCGTACCGCCGGCCGCAGCCCGAGACGTCCACGCCCAGCAGCCGGTCTCCGTCCCCGGCGTGCGCCGCGAGCGACAGGGCCAGCTTGCCGCCGAAGGAGTGCGCCAGCAGGAACACCCCGGCGCCGGTCGGGTGGCGGGCGGCGTAGCCGGCGACGGCGGCGCGGACCAGCGGCGTCTGCTCGGCGAGGGGCAGCCCGCGCGGCAGCGCCGCGGCGGAGGCGCCGTAGCCGGGGCGGTCCACGGCGAGCACGGCGTAGCCGAGTGCCGCACCCAGCCGGAGCAGGGACAGCCCGGGGCAGGCCGGCGCGTCGAAGTAGCCGGCGGTCATGCCGCCGCCGTGCACCGCGACGACCAGCGCCCGCGGGTCGCCGCCGGCCGCCGGCCCGGCGAGCAGGGCGGACAGGTCGACCCCGGCCGCGTCGAGCGTGACGGGCCGTACGGCGACGGCGGGCCCCACGCCGTCCGCGGGCCCGCCGCGCCACCGGCCCGCGGCCGGCGCCCGGGTGCCCGGGGCCGCCGCGGCCGACGGCTCCGTGCACACCGCCCCGGGGGGCGACTCCGCGGCCGCCGCCGCGCCCGACGTCCGGGCGGCCGGCGCCGCCGCGCCCGTCGTCTCGGCGTCCGGCACCGCTACGCGGCGCGGCCGGCGCCGAACCACCGGTTCAGCGCCGCGTCGAGCCCGCGCGGCGAGCCGTCGGACGTCCACGCGACGTGCCCGTCGGGCCGCACGAGTGCGGCGTCCAGCCCGGCGAGCACGTCGGTGGCGCCCGCCACCGGCTTGGCGGCGGCCGTCACGGTGTCGACGCGGGCCGACCAGCCCGCGGCGGCCTCGCGCAGCGCCGCGCTGTCGGCGAGGTCGAGGAGCACGCCGCGCGCGGGGTGCAGCAGGCGGAAGGTGTCGGTCTCGCCGGCCGCGCCGGTCAGCGGGCGCTTGGCGAGCCGGCGGCCGAGCAGCGGGTGCGCCTCGGCGGCGGGCTCCCCCGCGTCCGCCGCGTCCGTCGCATCCGTCGTGTCCGCCCCGGCCGCCGCGCCGCCGGCGCCGGTGCCGTTCATGTCGTAGCCGATGTCGAGGTGGCTCACGATCCCCGCCAGGTGCCGCTTGACCACGTCGTACTCGATCAGCTCCGCGAACACCGCGCGCAGCGGGTCGGACTGCTCGCCGCCGAGGAACACCAGCCCCTGCGCCCGCGTGTTCGTCAGCAGCCGCTCCCCCACCGGGTGCCGCTCGCCGTGGTACGTGTCCAGCAGCCCGGCGGGCGCGCGGCCGGTGACCTCCGCCGCCAGCTTCCAGCCCAGGTTCACCGCGTCCTGCACGCCGGTGCTGAGCCCCTGTCCGCCGGCCGGGAGGTGGATGTGCGCCGCGTCCCCGGCCAGCAGCACCCGGCCGCGCCGGTACTCGGTCACCAGCCGGGCGGCGTCGCTGAACGAGCTGACCCACTCGGCGCTGCCGCCGCTGATGTCCTCGCCGGTGATGCGCTGCCAGGCGGCGGCGACCTCGGCGTAGCCCACGTCGTCGTCGCGCTCGCGCGCCGGCGTGCCGTGCGGGCAGACGATGATGCGGTCGACGCCCTCCTTCAGCGGCGCGGCCATCACCATGCCGTGGGGCAGCCGCTCGCCGAGGAACCGGGGCTTGAGCCCGCAGCCCACGACGTCGGCGAGGTACATCGCCCGGGTCGCGGGCGCGCCGGGGAACGCGAAGCCGGCGAGCCGGCGCACCCGGCTCTGGCCGCCGTCGCAGCCGACGAGGTACGCGGCGCGCAGCCGCCGCGGGCCCTCGGGCGTCTCGGCGAGCACCTCGACGGCGTCGCCGTCGAGGAACCCGTCGGCCAGCTCCGTCACCTCCCAGCCGCGCCGGATCTCCGCGCCCCGCTCGCGGGCCCAGCTCTCCAGGACCGCCTCGGTCTCGTTCTGCGGTATGCCGCGGGCGCCGAAGTGGCCGTCCTCCAGAACGGTGTAGTCGAACTGCACCCCGCCGAAGTGCCCCACGGGGCTGACGTCGAGGGTGCCGCCCCGGCGGAAGCGCGGCAGCAGGCCGCGCTGGTCGAACACCTCCATGGCCCGGGCCGTGAAGCCGAGCCCGCGGGACTGGCCGGTCGGTTCGGCCAGACGCTCCAGGACGACGACGCGGGCCCCGCCCAGGCGCAGTTCGCCGGCGAGCATCAGCCCCGTCGGTCCGGCGCCGACGACGACAACATCGGTGTCCACCGCTGGCTGTGCCATGGTTGTCCTGCCTCTCTGGTCGCAACTGGGCTTGGCTGTCGTGCGGATCGCGGATCGCGGATCGCGGATCGCGGGGGCGTACGGGGACGAGCCGTCAGGCGGGTGCGCCGAACCAGCGCTCCAGGGCCTCCGTGAGCCCCCCGGCCTCCGGCCCGTCGCCGCGGACCCAGGCGACGTAGCCGTCCGGCCGCACCGCCACGGCGCGCACCCCGTCGAGCCCGCCGGACGCCGCGCCCGGCTCGACGCGCGCCGCGACCCGGTCCACGCGGTCGGCCCACCGGCCGCCCGCCGCCGGCACCGGGCCGCCGAGCCCGAGCAGCAGCCCGCGGCCGGACCGCAGCAGTTCGTACGTCGTGCAGGTGGAGCCGCCGACGCGCAGCGTGGCGTGCGGCAGCCGGGCGCCGAGCAGCGGGTGCGCGGGGCCGCCGACGTCGTAGCGGACGTCGAGGCCGCTGATCATCCCGGCGAGCCGGGCGCGCACCGGCTCGTACCGCATCAGCTCCGCGAGGACCGCGCGCACCGGTTCCACCTCGGGCCCGCCGAGGAGCAGTTCGCTCTGGGCGCGGATGTTGGCCAGCACGGCGGCGCCGACCGCGTGCCGTTCGGCGTGGTACGTGTCCAGCAGCCCGGCGGGCGCGTGCCCGGCGACCTCGGCGGCGAGCTTCCAGCCGAGGTTGAAGGCGTCCTGCAGGCCGAGGTTGAGGGCCTGGCCGCCGGTGGGCAGCTGCCGGTGGGCGGCGTCGCCCGCGTACAGCACCCGCCCGTGCCGGTAGTCGGCGAGCTGGCGGTTGGCGTCGTCGAAGCGGTTGACCCACAGCGGCTTGCCGCCGCCGATGTCCTCGCCGGTGACGCGCCGCCAGGCGGCGGCGATCTCCTCGAACCGCGCCGGGCCGGTGCGGGCCCCCACCGCCGCGCCGGACTCGTGCACCATCACCCGCGTCACGCCGTCCTCCCGGCGCGCCGCGATGGCCAGGCCGCCCGGCAGCCGCTCAAAGCGCCGCGCGCGGATGTCGATGCCGTCCACGTCGGCGCGCAGCAGCTCGCGGCCCGCCGCCCGGCCGGGGAAGTCCGCGGCCATGAGCCGGCGCACCGTGGAGTCCTGGCCGTCGCAGGCGACGAGGTGGCTGCCGTGCAGCCGGACCGGGCGCCCGTCGCGGGCGACCGTCTCGGCCTCGACGGCGTCGCCGTCCTGGACCACGGCGATCAGCCGCAGCCGGTGGCCGCAGCGGATGTCCGCGCCGAGCGACAGCGCCCACTCCTCCAGCACCGACTCGGTCTTGTTCTGCGGCACCTTCCATTGCCCGGGGTAGGCGCCGGGCAGCGTCAGGTCCAGCGGGATGCCGCCGAAGTGGCCGCGCGGCTCGTTCGGCGGGCCGCCGAAGTCCGGCAGCAGGCCGCGGCTGTCGAAGACCTCCATGGTGCGGGCGTGCAGCGTGGAGGCGCGCGACTCGGTCGTGGGGCCGTGCCGCTGCTCGACGACGGCCACCCGGACGCCGCGCAGGCACAGCTCCGCGGCGAGCAGGAGCCCCACGGGCCCGGCGCCGACGACGATGACCTGGGTCCGGATCACCTCCGCGGCGGCGTCCGCCGCCGGGGCACGGTCCGCGGCCATGTCAGCTCTTCCGCTCCGCGTAGTCCCGGGCGTGGCCCAGCGTGGCGCGGCTGTTGGTGCTCAGCGCGGTGTGCACGTAGTCGCGGGCGTCCGCGACCGTGGCCTGCTCGCCGAGGATCCGCGCGATGTTGTCGGTGTTGATCGAGACGGTGTGCTGCGAGCCCGCCTCGGTGGTGCCGCGGCCGGTGTCGGTGAACGTCCACACGCCGGTGTGCAGGGTCATCAGCGCGGGCAGCGTCACCTGCTTGTAGGCGATCTTGTACGGCCTGAAGGTGACCCGGTACGACTTGGTGGTGTGCACCGAGCCGTCCTTGGCGCGGGTGTCCATCTGCAGCGTCTGCAGCCCCGGGCTCGGCTCGTGGAAGCGCACGCTGGCGACGTGCGGCAGCCGCTCGGGCCACAGCGCGGCCTCGTTGACGAAGTCGTAGACGTCCTTGACCGCGCCGGCGACCTCGATCGTGTCGGTGAAGGAGAAGAGCAGCTCCCCGGCCTCCGCGGCGTGGGCGCTCTCGACGTTCTCCTTCAGCGCCGCCAGCTCCGAGCGGCTGTTGGTGTCGACCGCCCGGTCGATCCACGCCAGGTCCTCCGGGTCGTCGTCGATCGCCCGGTAGTCGTGCAGCAGCCGGACCCGCGAGGACCCGTCGCGGGGCTCGATGATCCAGGTGCCGCCCATGGCGGCGACCGGCGGGGTGGTCACCTCCTGGCGGAAGACGATCCGCAGGGCGTCGGGGTCGAGGGTGCGGCGCGACGTCCAGGTCACGGGCTCGTCGTTGGCGGTGGCCCAGATGCGGATGCGCTCGCGGTGCTCGCCGGTCCGCTCCTGCTCGACGTGGATGGTGGGCGGGAAGATCCGCGGCCAGTGGTCCACGTCCGCCAGCAGGCGGTAGACGGTGGCGGCGGGGGCGTCGATGGTGATCTCGTGCTCGACCTCGCGCGTCGTCATGACAGCTGCTCCTGCTCCTCTTGTCCGTCGTGGCGGTCGTGGGGCCGGGCCGCGGGGGCGGCCGGGGCCGTGGGGTCAGAAGTTGCCCAGCCCGCCGCAGACGTTGAGCGCCTGGGCGGTGATGGAGGCCGCGACGTCGGAGGCCAGATAGCCGATCAGACCGGCGACCTCCTCCGGGGTGCTGTAGCGGCCCAGCGGGATCTTGGCCCGGAACTTCTCCAGGACCGCCTCCTCGGTGGTGTCGTAGACGGCGGCGTAGCCCTGCCGCACGCGCTGCGCCATCGGCGTCTCGACGTAGCCGGGGCAGACGGCGTTGACGGTGATGCCGGTGGGCGCCAGCTCGTTGCCGAGCGCCTTGGTGAAGCCGACGACGCCGTGCTTGGAGGCGGAGTACGGGGCGCCGAGCACGACGCCCTGCTTGCCGGCCGTGGAGGCGACGTTGACGATGCGGCCGCGGTCGCGCTCGCGCATGCCGCCGGCGGTCAGCACCTCGCGGGTCATGCGGAAGACGCTGGTGAGGTTGGTGTCGATGACGTCGTCCCACAGCTCGTCGGCGATCTCGGCGGTGACGCCGCCGCCGGAGCGGCCGGCGTTGTTGACGAGCACGTCGACGGGCCCGTACGTGTCGACCGCGGCCCGCACGAACGACGCGACCGAGGCGCGGTCGCGGACGTCGAGGGCTTGGCCCTCGGCCTCCCGGCCGGCGTCCTTCAGGGACTTCACGGTCGCCACCACGTCGGCTTCGGTGCGCGCGCCCAGGAACACCCGGTGCCCCTGGCCGGCGAGCAGCCGTACGGTCGCGAGTCCGATGCCGCTGGTGCCGCCGGTGACGACGGCGGCACGGGCGGTTGGCTGGGTCATGGCGTGGGTCCTCTCAGGAGCGGGCGGCGGCCAGCCGCTCGTTGACGGTCTTGATCAGGGCCCGGGGCGTCAGGGCGTCGGTGGTGAGGGTGTCGTCGTCCAGGGAGATGCCGTACTCGCGCTCGATGCAGGCACCGGTCTCCAGCAGCGCCAGCGACTCGTAGCCGAGGAGGTCGAAGGAGGTGTCCAGGATGTCCGCGCCGAGGTCGGTCCCCTCGTCGGCGCCGGCGGCCTGCAGCAGGATGCGCCGGAGGTCGTCGAGGGTGAACTCCTTGTCCGTCATCTGTCTGTGGTCCCTTCCGTTGCGGGCTGGGCCGGCGGTTCACTCCCCGGCACGGACGACCATCGCGGAGTTGAACCCGCCGTGGCCCCGGGCCACCACCAGCGCGGTGCGCAGCTCGGCCGGGCGGGCCTGGTACAGCACCAGGTCCAGGTCGTACTCGGGGCAGGGGTCGGTGTGGACGGTGGGCGGGATCACGCCCGCGCGCATGGCCAGCAGCGCGCACGCCACGTCCAGCGGGGCGGCGCCGGAGTAGAGCCGGCCGGTCATCGACTTGGGCACGGTGACGGCGACGCGGCCGGAGCCGAAGACCTCGCTGACGGCCTCCGCCTCGGTGCGGTCCAGCTCCGGCACGCCCGCGCCGTCGGCGAAGACCACGTCGACGTCGCCGGGCGCCGCGCCCGCGTCGTCGAGCGCGACGCGGATCGCGGTACGCAGCGTGGACGGCCGGCCGCTGCCGGGCGCCGGGTCGATGGTGGCGCCGTAGCCGGCGATCTCGCCGAGGACGCGGGCGCCGCGGGCCCGGGCGGCGTCGGCGGGCTCCAGGACGAGGAGCGCGCCGCCCTCTCCGGGGACGTAGCCGCGGGCGTCGCGGTCGAACGGCAGGTAGGCACGGGTCGGTTCGGCGCTGGTGCTCATCCGCCCCGAGGCGAGCTGCGCCACCCAGCCCCACGGGCAGACCGAGGCGTCGAGCGCGCCGGTGACGATCAGCGGGGTGCCCTTGCGCACCTGCCGCCGGGCCTGCGCGAGTGCGTCGAGGCCGCCGGCCTGGTCGCTGACGACGACGCCGCTGGGGCCCTTCATCCCGTGCCGGATGGAGATCTGGCCGCTGTTGACCGCGTAGAACCAGGCGAAGGACTGGTACGCGGAGACGAACTGGCTGCCCCGGGCCCACAGCTTCTGCAGCTCGCCCTGGCCGAACTCGAAGCCGCCCGCGTGGCTCGCGGTGACGACGCCCATGTCCAGCGGGTCGAACGACTCGGGGGCCACGCCCGCGTCGGCCAGCGCCCAGTCCGCGGCGGCCAGCGCCAGCCGGGTCACCCGGTCCGTCTGCGGCAGGAGCCTGCTGGGCAGGTGCTCGGCGGCGTCGAAGCCGGGTATCTCGCCGGCGAGCTGCGCCGGGTAGCCGGACGGGTCGAAGCGGGTGATGCGGCCGATGCCGCTCTTGCCGCCGCGGGTCGCCGCCCAGTAGTCCGCCGCGCCCAGCCCGTTGGGGGCGGCGACGCCCAGGCCGGTGACCGCGACCGGCGCCGATGCGCCCGTCATACGATGCTCCTCTCCGGGCCGGCGAGCACCATCGCGCTCTGGAAGCCGCCGAAGCCGCTGCCGACCGTCAGTACGGCGTCCACGAGCTGGTCGCGCGCCGTCAGCGGCACGTAGTCGAGGTCGCACTCCGGGTCCGGGGTGTGCAGGTTGGCCGTCGGCGGCACGACGTCGTACTCCATCGCCAGCGCGGAGGCGGCGATCTCGATGGCGCCGATGGCGCCCAGCGAGTGGCCCACCATGGACTTGATGGAGCTGACGGGCGTGCGGAAGGCGTGCTCGCCGAGGCTCTTCTTGAACGCCGCGGTCTCGTGCCGGTCGTTCTGCTTGGTGCCGGAGCCGTGGGCGTTGACGTAGTCGACGTCCTCGGGGTTCATCCGCGCCTCGGCCAGCGCGACCCGGATCGCCTCGGCCATCTCCGCGCCGTCCCGCCGCAGTCCGGTCATGTGGTAGGCGTTGGAGCGGGTGGCGTAGCCGGCGATCTCGGCGTAGACGTGCGCGTCCCGCCGCCGGGCGCTCTCCAGCTCCTCCAGCACGAAGAACGCCGCGCCCTCGCCGAGCACGAAGCCGTTGCGGGTGCCGTCGAAGGGGCGCGAGGCCCGCTCCGGGGCTTCGGTGCGCGGTGTCGTCGCCTTGATCGCGTCGAAGCACGCCAGGGTGATCGGCGAGATCGGCGCGTCCGCCGCGCCCGCGACCATCACGTCGACGGATCCCTCGCGCACCAGCTCGGCGCCGTAGCCGACCGCGTCGATACCGGAGGTGCAGCCGGTGGAGACCACGGTCGCCGGCCCCTCGCCGCCGACGGCCCAGGCCACCTCGGCGGCGAACGAGCTGGGCACCAGGAAGTTGTACAGATGCGGCACCGCGTAGCGGTGGTCGACGAGGTCCAGCCGGCCGCCGTCGCTGACGACGCGGTACTCCTCGTCCAGCCCCATCGTGGCGCCCACGGCGCTGCCGACGACGACGCCGACGCGGTGCGGTGCGATCCCCCCGAGGTCCGCACCGCTGTCGTCGACGGCGTTGCCGGCCGCCACCACCGCGAACTGCGCCGCGCGGTCCATGCGCCGCGCCTCCTGCGGGCTCAGCCCGTACTCCAGGCCGCAGAAGTCGGCCTCGGCGGCCACCCGGGAGCGGAACGGCGCCGGGTCGAAGAAGGTGATCCCCCGGGTCGCCGTCCGCCCCTCGCTGATCAGCCGCCAGAACTCCGCGCGGCCCAGCCCGCCCGGCGCGAGGACCTCCATCCCGGTGAGGGCCACGCGGCGCTCGGTCATGCGCCGGCCTCCCAGGAGTAGAAGCGGTGCGCCATCGCGTCGGCCGGGGAGCGCCAGGTGGCCGGGTCGTACGCCTCGATGTGCGGCTTCAGGTCCTCGCTGATCCGGACGAACCGGGGGTCGTCCTTGGCGCCCTCGATCCGCTCGCCCCCGTCGTCGGAGTCGAAGTCCTGCAGGTGGAAGTAGAGCCCGCGGAAGGCGAAGAGCTGGCGCCGCCTGGTGCCCATCCGGTGCGGCATGTCGGTGGCGTCGAACGCGGCGAACAGCCGGGCGACGTCGTCGCCCGCGGCCGGCGCCATCCTGGCCACGATCAAGGTGCTGTGCATGCGTCGCTCCTTGCGGCTGTCGGGCCGTACGGGGTCACTCACCGGCCTTGCGGGTGTGCACGACGCGGTAGGAGTTCCAGTCGTGCTCGGTGGTCAGCGCCGCGATACGGGCCTCGGACGCGCGGCGGGCCGCGGACTTCTCGGCGTCGGCGAGGCGGCGGTGGGCGTCGTGGCTCTCCTTGCTCGCCCACTGCGAGTAGACGACGGCGAACGCACCCTCCAGGAAGCGCGCCCGCAGCCCCCGGAAGACGCTGTGCGAGCGGTAGCCGGGCACGTCGGCGAGCCAGCTCTGCCCCTCCCCCAGCTCCGCTGTGAGCTGCTCCTGGTCGCCCTCGGCGGTCTTGAAGACCTCGATCACGGTGTGGTCCCCGCGGTCCGGCGCGATCTCGACGGCGTCGCCCTGCGCGGGGTGCCGCTGGGTGTAGACGATCTCGTTCTGCAGCAGCCGGATGGACGTGGTGATCTCGGTGAAGAGGGGCATCACGCGGTGCTTGAACTCCTCGCCCGCGTAGCGCGCCTCCAGGTCCTCGCCGCTGCGCCACTGGATGAAGTTGGCGGTCCCCGGGCTCTCCTGGCCGGAGTGCACGGTGGAGGAGATCCAGCCGTCGTACGCCGCGGCGTCGACGATCTTCCGCATCTCCTGGATCAGCCGGTCCTGGTTCTCCGGCTTGTCGGTGGTGAAGAGGTTGAGAACGGTCAGGTACTTGTCGTCGGTGGAGATGTAGGGCATGGCCCGGTCACTTCCTTCGCGGGAGCGGATCTCGACGGGTGGTACGGACGGCGCGCGGCGGGCCGGCTCAGCCGGCCGGGCCGAACCAGCGCTCCAGCGCCTCGGCCAGCGGGCTCTGGTCGGTCCCGGACGCGACCCAGGCGACGTAGCCGTCGGGCCGCAGCAGGAGCGCGCCGGCCTCGGGCAGGGCCCCGCCGGGTTCGGCGGCGGCACTGTCGACGGTGTCTACGGTGTCGACGCGGTCGGACCACGGCTTGGCGGCGGCGGCCGGCGCGGCGTCGCCGGTGCCGTCCAGCAGCACGCCGCGGCCGGGGTGCAGCAGCTCGTACACGGTGGTGCGCCGGCCGTCGCGGGTGGTCAGCTCACCGTCGGGCAGCCGCCGGCCCACCAGCGGGTGGGCGTCGGCCGCCGGGCCGGCGGCGTGGCGGATGTCGAGCCCGGTGACCATGCCGGCGAGCCGGCGCTGCACCGACTCGTGCCGCATCAGCTCGGCGAACACCTCGACCAGCGGGGCGACCTCGTCGCCGCCGAGGTAGAGCGTGCGCTGCGCGAGGGTGTTGGCGAGGATCCGGGCCCCGACGGGGTGCCGCTCGTCGTGGTACGTGTCCAGCAGCGCGTCCGGCGCCAGGCCCCTGACCACCAGGCCCAGCTTCCAGCCGAGGTTCACCGCGTCCTGCACGCCCGCGCTCATGCCCTGGGCGCCGATCGGCAGATGGATGTGCGCGGCGTCGCCCGCGACGAGGACCCGGCCGCGGCGGTACTCGGCGGCCTGCCGGCTGACGTCGGTGGTCGAGCCGACCCACAGCGGCGTGGCACCGGAGATGTCCTCGCCGGACAGCTTCCGGTACGCCTCGGCGACCTCGTCGAACGTCAGCGGGTCCGGGTTCGTGCGCAGCGGCTCGCCGCGGTCGTAGTACACGATGCGGCAGCGGTCGGGGCCCAGCGGCAGCACCATGACCATGCCGCCGGGCACCCGCTCACCGGAGAAGCGGGGGCGCAGCTGGACGCCGGCGATGTCGGCGAACCGCAGCTCGATGGTGGGTTCGGTGCCGGGGAACGCGATCCCGGCCGCGCGGCGCACGACGCTGCGGGCGCCGTCGCAGCCGACGGCGTACCGGGCCCGCAGCTCTCCGGCGCCGTCGGCGCCGGAGACCCGCACGGTGACGCCGTCGTCGTCCTGTTCCAGACCGGTGACCTCGACGGACCGGCGGATCCGGGCGCCGGTCTCGGCCGCCCGGCCGGCGAGCATCCCCTCGGTGCGGGCCTGGGGTATGCCGCGGGCGCCGTACGAACCGCCCTCGATCACCCGGTAGTCCAGCGGGATCCCGCCGAAGTGCCCGACCGGGATGGTGTCGACCGGTCCGAGCCGGGTGAGCAGCCCGCGCTGGTCGAATTCCTCGATGGTGCGCGCGGAGAACCCGAGCGCGCGGGACTCCTTTATCGGCTCGGCGAGCCTGTCGAGCACGAGAACCGAAATGCCGTGCAGGCCGAGTTCACCGGCGAGCATGAGCCCGGTGGGGCCGGCGCCCACGATGATCACATCCGCGTCATATTTGTCCATCGTCGCCCATCCGCCGTGTGCCGATTGATGTGCCACCGAGTATGGGCAGCCGTGAACCGGGCGGTAAAGAGAAACAAGTACAGGGTTTCTACAGGTCGCTACAGAATCTCCGCAGGAATGTCAGAGCTTTTCCAGACGGCCTTGGCCGGCCCCTCGCGGCGGGCCCATGCTGGGGCATGACTTCGACAGCCGCTGAATCTTTCGCACCCGGACCCGCATGGGCCGACACGTTGCAGGTGGGCGGTCTGCTGGACCGTTATCTGATCGGGCTCGACACCGAGAAGCTGGACGACGCGTGGGCCCGCGGCATCTTCACAGAGGACGCCGCGGTGGTGTTTCCCATGAACGCGCACCAGGGAATCGAAGGGCTCGCGGAGTGGCACCGCGCCTCGCTCGCGGCCTTCGCGCGCACGCAGCATCTGAATTCCCCCGCGGTGGTGGAATGCGCGGGAGACACGGCGACGCTGCGCGCCAATCTCGTCTCCACGCACGTACACCACTCCGACGCCGCGCGCTCGGATCTGTTCACCGTCGGTACGTCGGTGACCGGCTCGGCGCTGCGTACCGCGGACGGCTGGCGGCTGACCGCGCTGACCTTCGCGGTGATCTGGATGGACGGGGAGCCGCCCGGCGGGGCCGGCTGAGCCGCCGTGCTCAGCAGTTGAGGCTCAGCACCCGGTCGACCTCGATCTCCACCACCACCCGCCCCGGCGGGTTCGGCGGCCCCGACCAGTAGCGCTCGACGTACCGGCGCACCCCCTCCGCGACCCGGTCGGGGTCGCCGGTCACCCGCGCGACGCCTTCGAGGGTGACCCAGCGGGCTCCGTCGACCTGGCACAGCGCGACCCGCGCCGCCCGCGCGGCGAGCACGTTGCGCACCTTGCGCGTGGTCTCCACCGTCAGCACGCGCGCGAGCCCCGCCGCGCGGTCCCAGGTGAAGCGCACGGGGGTCAGGTGCGGCGTCCCGTCGGGCCGGAGCGTCGTGAGCACCGCGGTGCCCGGCGCGGTGAGGAACGCGTCGGCTGAGCGCGTGACCGCCGCCGTGCCGCGGCGCTGCGGGGAGATCGTCATAGGCTCCTCGATTCCTCGGTCGTCGCCGGCGACCCGCCCCCGGGCGGCCCGCGCCGGTGCGGCGGCGGGGGTCAGTCGATCCCGCGCACCACGTTCGGCTCCGGCGGCTCCTCCTCGTCCACCCCGGCCAGCAGGAGCACCGGTGCCTGGGCCGTGACCGTCTGCTGCACGCCCTCGGCCTCGTCCATGAGGTCCCACCTCCCGCGACCGCCCCGTCACCGCCCCGCGACGCTGCGGGGCCCGGGCGGTCCACTCCGCAACGTTGGCAAGGGGTTCTTGAGGCTGAGCTGAGCCGCAGTTGCGGCCCACTGTGACGCGGCCCTCCCGCGGGCGGCGGCGCGCCGCGGCCGGGCGGCCGGACCGCTCCAGCCGGCTTCGAACCGCTCTCGATCGGCGGCACGGACCGTGAAGCGGAACACGGCGGAACGGAGAGACATGGCCGGCTTCCTCAGGCGCGTCCTGCACGAGGTGTACGAGGCTCTGCAGGCGGGCGGCTCGCTGCACCTCCCCGGGCCGTGCCTCCCCGCCCGGCTCGCGGAGCCGCCGGCGGCGGAGCCGGCGCGGCCCGGGGAGCCGGCGCGGCTCGACGGGCCTCCCGCGGGCCACCCGGAGCGGCTCTGCCCCGGCGCCGGCCTCACGCCGGCGGAGCGCGCCCTGGAGCGCGAGCTGGACGGCGGCCCCTGACCGACGGGCCCGCGCCCCCCCGCGCGACCGTGCCTCGACCGGCCGTCCAGCGGCGTGCCGGACGTTGGCAGCGCCGGCGGACGCCCGCCGGCCCGAGGAGTACGAGCGCACACGAGGAGGCGCCATGCGCAAGGTCGTTTCGCGGGACGGCACGACGATCGCCTACCGGAAGGCGGGCGAGGGCCCGCCGATCGTGCTGCTCAACGGCGCGTTCCGTGATCACACGATCTTCGACCAGCTGGTCCCGGAGCTGACGTCGTCCTGCACGGTCTACGCCTACGACCGCCGCGGCCGCGGCGAGAGCGGCGACTCCCCCGCCTGGTCGGTGGAGCGGGAGGTCGAGGACCTCGCGGCGGTGGTCGAGGAGGCCGGCGGCGAGGCGGTCGTCTTCGCCGGGTCCACGGGCGCCAACCTGGCGCTGCACGCCGCCCGCGCCGGCCTGCCGATCACCAAGCTGGCCCTGCACGAACCGTACTTCCGCACCGGGGACCACCCGCTGCCCCCGGCGGACTGCCTGGACGTCATCCGCGGGCTGCTCGCCGAGGACCGGCGCGGCGAGGCCGCGGAGTACTACCTCGGCCGGATGCTGGGGCTCGCCCCCGAGGTGATCGCCGAGTGGCGCCGGGCGCCGCTGTGGGCCACGAACGAGGCGAACGCCCACACGCTCGTCTACGACGTGACCCTCTGCGGCGACTTCCGCCTCCACCCCGAGCAGCTGGCGGCGGTCCGTACGCCGTCGCTGGTGGTCTGCAGCGACGGCACCAGCGACTGGCTGCGCGACGCGGCCCTGGCGACCGCGGCCGCGCTGCCGGGCGGCTGGGGGATGCGGCTGCCCGGCTCGTGGCACCGGGTGCACACGGACATCCTCGGCCGGGTCCTGGCCGGCTTCGCCACCACCTGACCCGGCCGCGAAGCGCGGGGCGCGGACAGCGTGCCCGCCGCCCCGCGCCCGCACCCCGCCCCTCCCCCGGCGGGCCCCGTCACCAGGGCACCGGTCCGTCCTCCGACAGCGACTCCCCGGACGGGCCCGACGCGTCCAGCAGCGCCAGCCGGACGGCGATCACCGCGCCCTGCGCCGGAGTCCGCTGTCCGCGCCCGCCGTTGATGTCCGTGGCGACAATCCCCGGGTGGGCCGCGTTGACCTTGACCGGCGTCCCCCGCAGCTCCTTCGCGTACGCGAGCGTCAGCGCGTTCAGCGCCGTCTTCGACGACTGGTACGCGATCAGGCTGACGTGCGCCATCGGCGAGTCGGGGTCGGCGTTGAGGGTCAGCGACCCCACGTGGCTGGACTGGTTGACGACGCGGCCGGCCGGCGAGCGGCGCAGCAGCGGCAGCATCGCGTTGGTCACCGTCACCACACCGAAGACGTTGGTCTCGTACACCTCCCGCATGTCGGCCGCGGTCGCCGCGCTCGGCGGCCCGGTGAACCCGCCGGCGATACCGGCGTTGTTGACCAGGATGTCGAGGCGCCCGTGGGCGCGCTCGATCCGGGCCGCGGCCGCGGCGACGGACTCCGCGTCGGTGACGTCGAGTCGCAGCGCCACCGCGGCGACGCCCCGGTCCGCGAGCGCGTCGGCTGCCGTCTTTCCGCGCGCCTCGTTCCGGGCGCCGACGAAGACGACGGCACCCGCCTCGCCGAGTTGCCTGGCGATCTCGAATCCGATGCCCTTGTTAGCCCCCGTGACAAGAGCTATCTGCTCCGCGGTCATGCTCGAACCCCTTTCCGAGGCGTTCAACCGAGGATTTCCCGCGGTCGAACCGGTGGCCTTTTCCCCATAGTTGCAGCAGCGCCGGGGCCGGCTGCAACCTGTTGCCATGCAGCCCCGGATGAATAACCCGTCACTGGTCGTACCCGACGCCCTGCAGCCCCTGCTCGACCTCTCGAAAATCATCGGCAAGGTCGGAGTTCCGCAGCAGACGCTCGATCTTGTCCGGCTGCGGGTGAGTCAGCTCAACGGCCGTATCTACACGCTTCCCCGCGACGCCGAAAGCGCCGCGGCGGCCGACGAACGCCTGCCCATGGTCGAAGACTGGCGGAATGCGTCGTGCTTCGACGACGCCGAACGCGCCGCCCTGGCGCTGGCCGAGGCGGCGACCCGGCTGGTAGGCGCGGACGACCCCGTGCCCGACGAGGTATGGGACGCCGCCGCCCGGATTTTCAGCGAGCCGGAGCTTGCCGCGCTCGTTATCCATATCGGTCTGGTCAACCTCTGGAACCGCGTTAACGTCTCCACTAGACAGGTACCGGCTGACTGGCGCTGAGTCGGCCCGGCGACGCGATCCGGCACGGGAGGGCGCTGATCGCGTCGCCGGCCCGGTCACCCACGACTGGAGAGGGACACCGCCTTGTTGAAGCTCATCAACGCCGGGTTAGGCAGAACCGGCACGACCTCGCTTCAGGTAGCGCTGGAGCGGCTCGGATACGGGCCCTGCTACCACATGTTCGACATCGTCAGCAACGAGGAGCGGCTGGCGGAGTGGGAAGGCATCGTCTGCGACGGCAAGCAGCCCGACTGGCCGTCGGTGTTCGACGGCTTCGCCTCCATCGTGGACGGGCCCCCCTCCCTGCACTACGCGCAGATCATGAAGGCGTTCCCGGAGGCGAAGATCGTGCTGACGGTGCGCGACGCCGAGGGCTGGTACCGCAGCACGCACGACACGCTGTACCAGTTCGTCGTCCGCAACCGGCAGAACCCGCCGGAGGCGGGCACCCGGCAGGCCCGGATGTTCCGCATGATCAACGTCTTGATGTGGGACGGCCTCCTCAACGGCCGGTTCGACGACCGGCAGTACGCGATGGACGTCTACCGCCGGTACAACCAGGACGTCATCGACGCCGTCCCCGCGGACCGGCTCCTCGTCTACGACGTGCAGCAGGGCTGGGAGCCGCTGTGCACCTTCCTCGGCGCCGACGTGCCGGCGGAGGAGTTCCCGCACGTCAACAGCACCGCGTCGATGCGCGAGCGGATGCAGAGCCTCGGCGGCGGCCCGCCCGCCGCGCCCGAAGGGCTGAACCGCCCCGGGCCGGGGCCGGCCGCGCAGCCGCCGGGCTGACGCCTCCACCACCACCCGGGCCGGGGCCGCGCAGCGGGGTCCCGGCCCGTTCCCGTACCGCCGTCACACCGCCTGCTGCCGGCTCCGCAGCCGCTCGGCGAACAGGCCCCACTCCCTGCTGATGCCGTCGGCGATCGGCGCGATGACGCCGAGCCAGTGCGCGGGCACCGCCTCGACCAGGTCCTGCCACCCGTCCGGGTCGGCGGCGTGCAGCGCCATCCACTGCAGGAACTCCTTGCCGCTCTCGGTGTAGCGGACGGTCGGGTCGGCGGCCACCTTGTCGGCCACGCCCGCCCAGGTCGGCGGCGGTTCGGCGTAGTTGCGGCGGCGTGCGGCCGGGGCGGCCGCCGGGGCCGCGCCCCGGCCGGACGGCGCGGTGCTCCCCGCCGCGGCGGGGAGCACCTTGCGGACCCCCGCCGCCGGCGCCGCCGCCGCGTGCACCGCGGGCCGCGGGGCGGGCCCCCGGCGGCCGTTGCGCTCCGGGCTGACGCCGCGGCGCAGCCGCGCCTTGACGTCGTGCACCGTGCCCAGCGACACGTCCGTCTCCCGCGCCACCTGCCGCAGCGGCGCGTCGGGGTGGGCGCTGATGTACTCCGCGGCGCGGCGCCTGCCCTCCCCCGCGTACACCGGCCGCTTGCGGCCGTCGCGCCCGATCCGCTTCCCGGCGGGGTCCGCCGCGCCCTCCGTACGCGGCCGCAGCGCGGCGATCGTCTTGGCGCTGAGCCCGCTGACCCCGGCGATGGCCCGGTCGGACCAGTCCGGGTGCGCGGCCAGCACGCGGCGGGCGCCGTCGAGCCGGTCGGCCTTCGACAGCGGCAGCCCGTGCGCGCTGTTGGCCTGCATGGCGAGGACGAGCGCCTCGGCGTCGGTGCAGTCGAGGAGGCGCACCCGGACGCTCGCGTCGCCGCGGAGCCGGGCGGCCTCCAGCCGGTGCAGCCCGTCGATGACGCGGCAGCCGTCCTTCTGCACGAGCAGCGGCGGCAGCTCCGCGCGGGCGGTGGCCTCGGCGAGCAGCTGGACGTGGGCGGCGTCCGTGCCGGCCCGGCGGAGCCGCGGCCCGGGCGACAGTGCGTGGACCGGGATGTCCCGGGCGGGCAGCCCCTCGAACCTCCCGGGGTCCCACGCCCCGCCGGCCGCCGGTTCGTCGTCTGGCGCGGCGCCGCCGCGGCCGTCTGCGCTCGCTGTGGTCTGCACGTCATGGACGGACATCCGGTGCGGCTCCTCTCGGCTGCTGTCTCCGACGAGCCTGGCAGCGGAGTCTCTAGCCGCGGTCGAACGCGGGTCGACGGGGTGCGGGGCCCCCGCCCGCGGCGGCCGGGGCCCCGCGCGCCGGGCCTACCCGGGCGGGAAGGCGGCGGTGGTGCGGGCGGGGCCGAACCAGCGGGCGAGCGCGTCGCCCAGCTCCTCCCCGCTGCCGGGATCTGCCCAGGCCACGTACCCGTCGGGCCGGATGAGCACCGCCGGCGGAGGCACCGGCCCGGGACCGGGCGCCCACGTACCGGCAACCGTGTCCACCCGGTCCTCCCAGCCCCCGGCGCCGTCGCCCGCCGCCACCAGCACCCCCCGCGCCGCATGCAGCAACTCCGCCACCCGGACCCGCGAACCGTCGGGACGCACCAGCTCCCGATCCGGCGCCAACCGCCGCCCCAGCAGCGGATGCTCCCCCGCCCCCACCTCGTACCGGATCCCCAACCCGCTGAGCATCCCCGCCATGTACCCGGCGGCGTCATTCTCGGCCACCAGCTCGCCGAGGACGCCGCGCACCGGGTCCATCTCCTCGCCGGTGAGCCGCAGTTCG
>AZWL01000021.1 GCA_000514715.1 Streptomyces sp. CNH099
GGGGAGTTGGGGGTGGACCAGGCGCTGACGTTCCTGCGTGAGGTCGACTCGATCAACATGCGCCGCCGGGCGCACATGGTGGAGCTGGCGCGGGAGGCCTGCGGGGACACCTTCCTGGGCCGNCGTATCGCCGTGCTGGGCGCCGCGTTCAAGCCCGACTCCGACGACGTACGCGACTCCCCCGCCCTCAACGTCGCCGGCCAGATCCACCTCCAGGGCGGCCAGGTCACCGTCCACGACCCCAAGGGCATGGACAACGCCCGCCGGGAGTTCCCCACCCTGCGCTACGCCGACTCCGCCGAGGACGCGGTCCGCGGCGCGGACGTCGTGCTGCACCTCACCGAGTGGAGCGAGTTCCGCGACCTCGACCCCCGGCGGCTCGCCCGGGCCGCCGCCAACGCCCACCTGATCGACGGCCGGAACACCCTCGACCCGGCGCCCTGGCGCGCCGCGGGCTGGACGTTCCGCGCCATGGGCCGCCCGGCGCTCTGATCGACTCCAGACGACAGGACCCCCCCCACCATGCAGAACATCCTCCTCCGCTCGGGCAAGAGCCCCTTCCACGTCGCGAAGCCGGCCGAGGTCGTGCAGCAGGACCTCATCGGAACCAACGCGGGGAACCTGGTGTTCAGCGACGCCACCCACAAGCTGCTCACCCTGCCCGGCACCGAGGTCACCTCCAACGGCATCAAGACGGATCACTCCCCGGAGCGCGCCGCACAGATAAACGAGCGGTACGACGCCTTCGTCGTCCCGCTCGCCAACGCCTTCCGGCCGTCGTTCGAGCCGTCGCTGAAGCGGCTCACCAGGCTCATCGAGCAGCTGTCCATCCCCGTCGTCGTCATCGGCGTCGGCGCCCAGGCCGGCACGGACTACGACACCGAGCGGCTGAAGGCCATCGAGCCGTCGGTCAAGCGGTTCATGAAGGCGGTGCTCAAGCGGTCCGCGTCCGTGGGCGTACGCGGCGAGCTGACCGGCGACTACCTGAAGGGACTCGGCTACAAGGACAAGGACGTCGAGATCATCGGCTGCCCGTCGATGTTCCTCCACGGCGACACCTTCCCCGAGATCCGCAGACCCGAGGGCGGCATCACCGACGCCTCCCGCATCGCGGTCAACGTCTCGCCGGACGCCCCCCGCGTCGGCCCGATCGCGGCCATCGTGCAGCGCGCGTACGAGCGCTTCGCCGACCTCACGTACTACGCGCAGAACCTCACCGACGCCGAACTGCTGCTCTGGGGCGACACCTCCGCCGAGAAGGGGCTGACGGCCGAGCTGCCGAACCGCGTGGCGCACGGCCTGCTGCGCGACGACAAGGCACGGCTGCCCACCGACCCGTACCGCTGGATGGCGGAGCTGCGCGAGCGGGACTTCGCCTTCGGCACCCGCATCCACGGCAACATCACCGCGCTGCTCGCCGGCACCCCCGCCGTCGTCCTCTGCCACGACTCGCGCACCCTCGAACTCTGCCGCTACTTCGACATCCCGTACGCGATGCTGGCCGACCAGCCGGCCGGCCTGGACCCGGCGGAGCTGTACGAGAAGGCCGACTACACCGCGCTGCAGCACGGCCACCGGGAGCGCTGGGACCGCTTCGCCCGCTTCCTCGGCCGCAACGGGCTGAAGGACACCTACACCCACGGCGACCGCGGCGCCGCCTTCGAGGAGCGCATGGCCGGACTCGACCTGCCGCCCTCGATGCGGGTGTGGGACGGCTCCGACGACGGCGCCCACCGCTACCGGATCGCCTGGCTGCACGAGCGGGCCGAGAGCGTCCGCAAGCGGCAGGACGGCGCGGCGCGCCGCATCGGCGAGCTGCAGGAGCGCAACGAGGAGCTGGCCGGGCAGGTCGAGCGGCTGGAGACGCGGCTCGCCGCGCTGGAGCGGCAGGTCACCGCGCGGGACAAGGGCACCATGGCCCGCCTCGGCGCGGCCTTCAAGGGCCGGGGCGGGCGGGAGTGACGGCCCGGCGGCAGGGCGCGCTCCCACCGCGCACCCGGCTGGTGCACATCGGTCCGCACAAGACCGGCACCACCACGCTGCAGGGGGCGTTCCACCTCTCCCGGCGGGCGCTCGCCGCACACGGCGTGCGGTACGCCGGCCGGTCGCGGCAGCCCGCGCACGCCGCCGCCGCGATCGCCGGCGGCACGCCCGTGCACAGCCTGGAGGCGCCGAGCACGGCGCACTGGGAGCAGCTGTGCGCCGAGGTCGCCCGCGCGGGGCGGCGGCGCCGGGTCGTGGTCAGCAGCGAGCGCTTCGCCAACGCCGACACCGACACGGCGCGCGCGGTCGTCGACGGCCTCGGCGGGGAGCGGGTCCACGTCGTCGTCACGCTGCGGCCGCTGCTGAAGATCCTGCCGTCGCAGTGGCAGGAGTACGTCAAGACCGGGCACCGCCACGCGTACGTCGACTGGCTCGACGGCATGCTGCGCCGCCCGCCGTACGACAGGCCGACGCCGTCGTTCTGGCGGCGGCACCGGCACGACGAACTCGTGGCCCGCTGGGCGAAGGCGGCCGGCGCGGAGAACCTCACGGTGGTCGTCGTCGACCAGAACGACCCGCTGTGGCAGCTGCGGGCCTTCGAAGACCTGCTGGGGCTGCCGGAAGGAGTGCTCCAGCCGGAGCGGGACGGCTTCACCAACCGGTCGCTGACCGCCGCCGAGGTGGAGATGCTGCGGCTGGTCAACGAGGAGCTGGCCCGGAGCCGGCGGCCGGCGGCCGAGCGCAAGCTGGTGCGCGAGGCGCTGGTGCGCGAGCTGCGCGGGGCGTACGAGCCGGGGAAGGACGCGGCGCGGATCGCCACGCCGGCGTGGGCGCGGCGGGCGGCGGCCGCGGTGAGCGCCGAGATGGTCGCGGGGATCCGGAACTCGGGGGTACGGGTCATGGGCGACCTGGACTCGCTGGTGCCGGCGGCGGAGCCGGCGGAGACGGAGGCGGCGGAGCCGGACGGCGACGAGCCCGCCGCCGAGCCGCGGTTGCCGGTGTCCGCGGTGCACGCGGCGGTGGCCGGGGCGCTGGCCGCGGCGGCCGGGTCTCCGTAGGGTCGGGGCCGGTGGGCCGGGACCCGGCGTGGAGGCCGGGTCCCGTTGGCTGTCGGCCGCGGGCCGGGAGAGGGAGGCGGGCAGATGGCGGAAGCGGCGCCGGCGCTGGTCCGGGTCACCGAGCGGGTGTGGCTGTGGCCGCACCACCCCGACCCGGACCGGGTGCAGGCGGGCATCGGGGTGATCGCCGGCGACGACGGCTGCCTGCTCGTCGACGCTGGCCACAGCCCGGCGCTGGCCCGCCGGGTCGCGGGCGCCCTCGGCGGCGCGGGCCTGCCGCGGGCGCGGACCGTCGTCTACACCCACCACCACTGGGACCACGTCTGGGGCGCGCAGGAGTGGGGCGTGCCGGTGGTCGCGCACGAGCTGACGGCCGAGGCGCTGCGCGCCGAGGCGGCGAAGCCCTGGTCCGAGGCGTATCTGCGGGCGGAGACGGCCCGCGACCCGCGGCTGGCGCCGAGCTACGGCGCGCGTTCGCGCGCGATGGCGGCGGACGGCTGGGACGCCTTCCACATCGTGCCGCCCGACGAGACGTTCACCGACGCCCACCGCATCCGGCTCGACGGCGTCACGGTGGAGCTGCAGCACGTCGGCGGCGGCCACGCGGCCGGCTCGACGGTGGTCCGGGTGCCGTCGGAGGGGGTGCTGTTCCTGGGCGACTGCTACTACCCGCCGCCGTACCACCTGCGGGAGCCGGGCGCCGGGCCGGATCTGGCGCTGGCGCGGAGCCTGCTGGACGACGCGTACGAGTGGTACGTGGAGAGCCACGACGCACCGCGGCGGCACGCGGAGGCGAAGGCGGCGCTGGGCGGCTGACCCGTGCCCGGCCGGCGGCGCCGGGGCGCCGGCGGGGCCGCCGGGCGCGCTCAGGGGCCGGCCGTCGCCCGGCCGGCCCCTTCGCCGCATGTCCTCCCCGGGTTACGGGGTGTTGTTCGCCAGCGCCAGCAGCCGGGAGCGGCTGCCGTTGAACTTGTCGCGGTCCACGTTGCCGGAGATGCCGCTCACCCGGCCCGTGCTCGTGTACTGCCACACGGTCCAGAACGGGAACCCGTTCGGGATGTTCGGGCTGTGCGCGGACGTCCAGTGGGCGACCCACAGCGGGCTGCGCGACGACATCCCGCTCCAGTTGCCCGTGCAGGTGTTCCACCAGCTCGGGCTGGTGTAGATGACGACGTCGCGCGTGGTCCTCGACTTGTACGTGTTGTAGAAGTCGAGGATCCAGCTGCGCATCGCGGACTGCGAGAGCCCGTAGCACATCGCGCCGGACGGGTTGGACTCGATGTCCAGCACGCCGGGCAGCGTCCGGTTGTCCCGGGACCAGGCGCCGCCGTTGGAGGCGAAGAACCTGGCCTGGGCCGCGCCGCTGGAGGAGTTCGGCCGGGCGAAGTGGTACGCGCCGCGGATGACCCCGGCGTGGTACGCCGCCGGGTAGTTGCGGTTGAACGAGGGGTCCTTGTACGTCGTGCCCTCGGTCGCCTTCATCCAGGCGAACTGGATGCCGGAGTTGCGCACCGACGTCCAGTTGATGGTGCCCTGCCAGTGCGAGACGTCGATCCCCTGCACGCCGCTGGTGTGGTCCAGCGGGCTGAAGTCGGGGGGCGACTGCTGCTTGTCGACGCCCATGCCCATGTACGCGTGGCCCAGCGGCACGGGGTTCTTCTTCTTGGTGTCGCCGCCGGCCGCCGGCGCGGACGCGGCGGACGGCGAGGTGAGCCCCGCGACCAGCGCGAGGGACGCGCCGAGGACGACGGCGGCGCCGGTGCGGGTGCGGCGGGCGCGGCCCGAGAAGAGGTGGTGGGTCAGTGATCTGTGCAAGTGCATCGCGGCCTCCTGGCACTCGTGTGCTCTGTGGGGGTGGGGAGAGGCGGTGCTGGGTGATGCTCGTAGGGACAGACCGGTGTTCTGATGCGAACACGACAAGAGTGACGCATAGGAACGCCTGCCTGAGAAGGGGGGACCGCCACCCTTTATGGTCCAGTCCAGTGACGCGTGCGCTGAGCTGCGGTTACCGGAGAGGAAATCGTCAACTTTCATGGTGTGAAAGCCGAAACGAAGGATAGCATTCCGGTCACTGAGCGTGCTAGACCAGACACGCTGTGCACTTCTCCGGTCATCCGCCCGTGGCGGGACCGCCGCCGGCCGGCCCCGGCCGGGGTCAGGCCGTGCTGTCCCGCCAGGCCCGGTGCAGCGCCGCGAAGCGGCCGCGGTCGGCGATGAGCGTTGCCGGGGGGCCGTCCTCGACGATGCGGCCCTGCGCCATGACCAGCACCCGGTCCGCTATCTCCACCGTCGACAGGCGGTGTGCGATGACCACCGCCGTACGGCCCCGCAGCACCGTGTGCATCGCCTCCTGCACCGCCTGTTCGCCGGGGATGTCCAGCGACGACGTGGCCTCGTCCAGGATCACCACCGCCGGGTCCGCCAGCAGCGCGCGGGCGAACGCGACCAGTTGGCGCTGGCCCGCCGAGATGCGGCCGCCGCGCTTGCGCACGTCGGTGTCGTAGCCGTCCGGGAGCGCCGTGATGAACTCGTGGGCGCCCAGCGCCTTCGCCGCCGCCTCGATCTCCCCGCGGGTCGCGTCCGGGCGGCCGATCGCGATGTTCTCCGCCACCGTGCCCGAGAACAGGAACGCCTCCTGCGTGACCATCACCACCGCCCGCCGCAGCTCCGCGTTCGCGATCCGGCGCAGGTCCACCCCGTCCAGCAGCACCCGGCCCGCGCTCGGGTCGTAGAACCGCGCCAGCAGCTTGGCCAGCGTCGACTTCCCCGCGCCCGTAGAGCCGACGACCGCGACCGTCTGCCCGGCCGGGACGGTCAGGTCGAAGCGGGGCAGCACCTCGCCGCCCGTACGGTACGAGAAGCCGACGCCCTCGAAGCGCACCTCCCGGCCCGGCAGCCCCTCCGCACGCGCCGGCAGCGGGCTCGGGTCCGCGGGCTCCGCCACACCCGGCCGCTGCGCCAGCAGCCCGGCGATCTTCTGCAGCGACGCGGCCGCCGACTGGTAGGAGTTGAGGAACATCCCGAGCCGGTCGATCGGGTCGTACAGCCGCCGCAGGTACAGCACCGCCGCGGCCAGCACACCCAGCGCGAGCCCGCCCTCCGCCACCCGGTACGCGCCCCACAGCACGATCGCCGCCACCGCGACGTTCGCGGTCAGCCGGGAGGAGACGACGTAACGGGCCATCTCCAGGATGGAGTCGCCGTTGACCCGCTCGTGCCGGCCGTTCAGCCGGTCGAAGTCCGCGTCGTTCGCGCGCTCCCGGCGGAACGCCTGCACCGGCCGGATGCCGTTCATCGTCTCGACGAACTTCACGATCACCTGGGCGATCGCCGTCGACCGCTTCGTGTAGATCCGCATCGAACGCCGCTGGAAGCTGCGGATCAGCGCGTACAGCGGCACGAACGACAGCAGCGCCGCGCCGCCCAGCCCCAGGTCCAGCCAGAGCAGTAGCGCGGCGATGTAGACGACCTGCAGGATGACGACGATCAGCTCCTGCAGCCCTTCGCTCAGCAGTTCGCGCAGCGACTCCACGTCGCTGGTGGAGCGGGAGATGAGCCGGCCGGAGGTGTAGCGGTCGTGGAAGTCGACGTCGAGCGCCTGCGCGTGCCGGAAGATGCGGCCGCGCAGGTCCAGCAGCACGTCCTGGTTGATGCGCGCGGCGGCGCGCACGAAGGTGTACTGCAGCAGCCCGGAGGCCACCGCGCAGACTGCGTACGCGATGCCGACCGCGATCAGCGGCCCGTGGTCGTCGCGCCGCAGCGCGGGCACGGCGTGGTCGATGGCGTACGCGACGAGCAGCGGGCCCGCCTGCACGGCGGCCTGCTGCAGCAGGATCAGGACGGTCGCGGCGGCGACCCGGCGGCGGTGCACGGCGAGCAGCGAGCCCAGCAGCGCGCGGGACGCGCCCTCGGGCGCGGGCAGCAGGTCCTGGTCGAACGGGTCGGTCCGCGCCTCCGGACGGTCCTCCTCCGGCTCCTCGCCGCCGGGCCTCTCGGTGACCGTCGCCGTCATCGCCGCTCCCCCTCCTCGTCGTCCTCCTCGTCCGCGGACGACGGCGCCGGGTCGCCCGCCATCAGCGCGCGGTACTCGGCGCTGCCGTGCAGCAGTTCGTCGTGCGTCCCCACCGCCGCGACGCGGCCGCCGGACAGCAGCGCCACCCGGTCGGCCAGCAGCACCGTCGACGGGCGGTGCGCCACCACCAGGGCCGTGGTCGTCGCCAGCACGCGCCGCAGCGCGGCCTCGACCAGCGCCTCGGTGTGCACGTCCAGCGCCGACAGCGGGTCGTCGAGCACGAGGAAGCGTGGCCGGCCCACGATCGCCCGGGCCAGCGCCAGCCGCTGGCGCTGGCCGCCGGAGAGGCTGAGCCCCTGCTCGCCGACCTCGGTGCGGTGGCCGTCCGGCAGCCGGTGGACGAAGTCGGCCTGCGCGACGTCCAGCGCCCGCAGCAGGTCGTGCTCCTCGGCCCGGTACGAGCCCATGAGCACGTTCTCGCCGGCGGTGGCGGAGAAGAGCGTCGGCTCCTCGAACGCCACGGCGACCAGCTCGCGCAGCTCGTCGCGGGGCAGCGCGGTGATGTCCCGGCCATCGAGGCTGATGCGGCCGGCGGTCGGCTCGTACAGCCGCGGGACGAGGGCGGTGAGCGTGGTCTTCCCGCTGCCGGTGGCGCCGACGAGGGCGAGGGTCTCGCCGGAGCGCACGTGCAGGTCGACGCCGTCGAGTACGGGCGGGGTGCCCGGGGGCGCGTCGGGGTGGCGGAAGACGACGCCGGCGAAGCGGATGCCGTCGGCGGTACCGGGGCCCGGCTCCGGTTCAGGCGCAGGCTCCGGCGCCGGTCCGGGCGCGGCGCCGGTGCGCCGCGCGGGCGCCGGGGCGACGGCGCCGGGCCCGCCGGCCCCGCGGTCCGCGGCGTCGGCCGCCGGCTGGTCCATCACCTCGAAGTAGCGGTCCGCCGCGGTCGCCGCCTCGTTGCACATCGCCAGCAGGAACCCGATCGACTCCACCGGCCAGCGCAGCGCCATCGCCGTCGACAGGAACGCCACCAGCGTGCCCGCCGACAGGTCGCCGTCCGCGACCTGCACCGTCCCCAGCACCAGCGCCGCGCCGACCGCCAGCTCCGGCAGCGTCATGATCAGCGCCCAGATCCCGGCCAGCAGCCGTGCCTTGTGCAGCTCGGTGGCGCGCAGGTCGCGGCTCAGCCGGCGGAACGCCCGCGCCTGGCTGCGGTGCCGGCCGAAGCCCTTGACGATGCGGATGCCGAGCACCGCCTCCTCGACCACCGTCGTCAGGTCGCCGACCTGGTCCTGCGCCCGGCGCGCGGCGCCGAAGAAGCGCTGTTCGAACGCGGAGCAGAGCGCGACCAGCGGGATCACGGGCGCCAGCAGCACCAGCCCGAGCGTCCACTCCTGGGCCAGCAGGACGGCGCAGCCGACCGCGATGGTCGTGCCGTTGACGACCAGGAACGTCAGCGGGAAGGCCAGGAACATCCGGATGAGCTGCAGGTCCGTCGTGCCGCGGGAGAGGAGCTGGCCGGACGCCCAGCGGTCGTGGAACGCCACCGGCAGCCGCTGCAGCCGCCGGTACAGGCTCGCCCGCATCGACGCCTCCACCCCGGCCAGCGGCCGGGCCACCAGCCAGCGGCGGAAGCCGAAGAGCGCCGCCTCCGCGACGCCGAGGGCGAGGATCAGCAGCCCGCCGAGCCACACGCCGCCCGAGTCGCCGTCGGCCACCGGGCCGTCCACGAGCCACTTGAGCACCAGCGGGATGACCAGCCCGATACAGGACGCGACGATCGCGACGCCGGCCGCGGAGAACAGCCGCACCCGCACCGGGCGGACGTACGGCCACAGGCGCAGCAGCGAGCGGACCGCGGAGCGGTCCTGCCCGCCGGCGGCGGGGCCGGTGGCGGAGCCGGTGGCGGCGGGGGAGTCGGCGGCGGGGGAGTCGGCGGGGTCGGGCTCTTCGGTTCGTGCGGCGGCGGCAGGCATCGTTGCCGAGCCTACGTAAGGCCAGGCCGGAGGCTCACCCCGTTTTCCCGCCCCGGACCGGCTCCCCGCGGGCGGGCGCGGCGCGCGGATCACTTGGGACCGAACGGTGACAATCGCGTGCCCTTACTGCGCGGTGACCGGGGATACCTTGAACGCGAAGGCGCGATGTCACGCGCGGGGGAATCTGGCTCGGTGCGGCCGAGGGGAGAATGTGGCGTTGAAGGTGGAGCGGATACGAAGGGGACGTACCCGGAACAGCCTGTCGGCGCTGCTGACCGGGGCCGTGCTCGTCCTGGTGGCGGCGTGCGGTGGATCCGGCGGCGGGGACGACGACGGCGGCAAGGGCGGCGGCTCGGGGAGCGCGGGCGGCGCCGGCGGCGGTGCGCAGAAGACGTCGCGGGCGGTCGTCGAGATCACGCCGAAGGACGGCGCCGACGCGGTGGGCACCCAGGGCGAGCTGAAGGTGACCGCGGCCAAGGGCAAGCTGGTCTCGGTGGAGGTCGCCGACGAGAAGGGCGCCGAGGTCGAGGGCGAGATCTCGAAGGACGGCGCCGTGTGGGAGCCGGCCGGCCACCTGCGGACCCAGACCAGGTACAAGGTGCACGCCGTCGCGAAGGACGCCGACGGCCTGGAGGCCGTCAAGGACGCCTCGTTCACCACCGTCGTGCCGGAGAACTCCTTCATCGGCTACTTCACGCCCGAGGACGGCAGCACCGTCGGCGTCGGCATGCCGGTGTCCCTCAACTTCAACCAGCCGATCGCCAACCAGGACGCGGTCGAGAAGGCCATCGAGGTCACCGCGGAACCCGACGTCGAGATCGACGGCCACTGGTTCGGCAACCAGCGCCTGGACTTCCGCCCCGAGGAGTACTGGGAGCCCGGCACCGAGGTGACGCTCAGCCTGCGCCTCGACGGCGTCGAGGGCGCGGACGGCGTCTACGGCCAGCAGCACAAGGACGTCAGCTTCGAGATCGGCCGGCGCCAGGTGAGCACCGTCGACGCCAAGAGCAAGAAGATGAAGGTCGAGCGCGACGGCCGGGTCGTCAAGACCATCCCGGTGACCACCGGCGCGCCGTCGACGCCGACGTGGAACGGCAAGATGGTGATCACCGAGCAGTTCGACGTCACCAGGATGGACGGCGACACGGTCGGCTTCGGCGGCGAGTACGACATCAAGGACGTGCCGCACGCGCAGCGCCTGTCCACCTCCGGCACGTTCATCCACGGCAACTACTGGGCCGGCCAGGCCACCTTCGGCTCGGCCAACACCAGCCACGGCTGCATCGGCCTGTACGACGCCCGCGGCGGCGGCGACAGGTCGACACCCGGCTCCTGGTTCTTCCGCAACTCCCTGATCGGGGACGTCGTCGAGGTCAAGAACGCCAAGGACGAGATCATCGCCCCGGACAACGGCCTCAACGGCTGGAACATGTCCTGGGAGGAGTGGACCGCGCCGCAGTGAGGCGTCCCGCGGACCCGGTGTGTGAGCAAGCGCACCGGGTCCCGCGCCGTTAGCGACCGCTAACGTGGGGTGCCATGACTGCCTACCTCGAGGTCGCCGAGGGCGTGGGTACGCTGCGCCTGGACCGCCCGCCCATGAACGCCCTGGACATCGCCACCCAGGACCGCATCCGCGAACTCGCCGTCGAGGCCGCCGCCCGCGACGACGTGCGCGCCCTGGTCGTGTGGGGCGGCGAGAAGGTCTTCGCCGCCGGCGCCGACATCAAGGAGATGCAGGACATGGACCAGGCGGCCATGGTCGCGCGGGGCCGTGCGCTGCAGGAGTCCTTCACGGCGCTGGCGCGGGTGCCCAAGCCCGTCGTCGCCGCGGTCACCGGCTACGCCCTGGGCGGCGGCTGCGAGCTGGCGCTCTGCGCCGACATCCGGATCGCCGGCGAGAACGCCAAGCTGGGCCAGCCGGAGATCCTGCTCGGGCTGATCCCCGGCGCGGGCGGCACGCAGCGGCTCGCCCGGCTGCTGGGGCCCGCGCGGGCCAAGGACCTGATCTTCACGGGCCGGATGGTCCGGGCCGACGAGGCGCTCGCGCTCGGGCTCGTGGACCGGGTGGTGCCGGACGCGGAGGTGCACGACCAGGCCCACGCCTGGGCCGCGCGGCTCGCCAGGGGGCCGGCGATCGCGCTGCGGGCGGCGAAGGAGTCGGTCGACCACGGGCTGGAAGCGGACCTGGAGACGGGGCTCGCGCTGGAGCGGAGCTGGTTCGCCGGGCTCTTCGCCACCGAGGACCGGGAGATCGGGATGCGCAGCTTCGTGGAGAAGGGGCCGGGCAAGGCGGAGTTCCGCTGAGCCCGGCCGGGCGGGCCGGCGCGGGCGGCCCGGCCGCCCGCCGGGCCCCGCGCGACGCTCCGTGACCACTACCCCCGGCCGGGGGTAGTGGGCGCCTTAATCAAGGCTTAAGCGATTCGGGCGGTTTGGGGCCGTGTGGGCCACGAGCGGCGCGCTGTTTGTGCAGCTCAGCAGGGTGTGGATGCGGCCACGTAGCCCCGGCATATGCCCCTGCGCGCTCACGGAACGTAGGCTGCCGCGGGACTTGTTGGCGCGGAAATGCTCCCAAAGCCGTCCGGCCGCGCCATCATGTGGCCATGGCGGGCCTTGAGGACATCCAGCAACTCCACCGGGACCAGCCGGCGCTTCCGGCCGCCCCCGTACGACGGCCCCGCAGGCCGCTCCGGCGGCTGCTGCCGCTGCCGTCGCCCGCCTACCGCCGCTTCCCCGCCGCCCCGCCGGCCGGCGGGCCCGCCGGGAGCCCGGCGCCCGGCCCCGTCGAGCAGTGGGGCAACCCGGCCGTCGACGAGGTGCGGCTGCCCTCCAGGCCCGAGTCGGCCGCGGTCGCCCGCCGGCTCGCCGAGGCGGTCGTCGTGGGCCACTGGGGGATGTCGCCGCGGTTCGCCGAGCACGCCGTGCTGCTGGTCTCGGAGCTGGTCGGCAACGCCGTACGGCACACCGGGGCGCGTACGTTCGCGCTGCGGATGTCGCGCGGGCGCCAGGCGATCCGGATCGAGGTGCGCGACCCCTCGCGCGCGCTGCCGTGCCTGATGCCCGTGCGCGACATGGACACCAGCGGGCGCGGGCTGTCCCTGGTCGACCGGGTCGCCGACCGCTGGGGCGTGGACCTGCTGCCCCGCGGCAAGTGCACCTGGGTCGAACTGAAGATGCCGGACACGGTCTAGGAGCCCCGCCGGGACGCGGTTACCGTTGGGTCACATGACGGACCTCGGGATCGACTTCGCCCAGAAGGTGCTCGACGAGCAGGCGTTCAGCCGGCTCCTCGGCGCCCGGATCACCGCGTTCGCGGAAGGCGCCGCGACGCTGGAGGTGGACATCCGCGACGACCTGCGGCAGCAGTACGGCTTCGCGCACGGCGGCCTGCTCGCCTACGCCGCCGACAACGCGCTGACGTTCGCCGCCGGCACCGTCCTGGGTCCGGCCGTCATCACCGGCGGCTTCTCCGTCCAGTACCTGCGGCCGGCGCGGGACGGCACGCTGCGGGCCGAGGCGTACGTGGTGCACGCGGGCCGGCGGCAGGCCGTCTGCCGCTGCGACATCTCCGTGGTGACCGGCGCGGGCGGAGGGGCCGGCGACGGCGCGGACGGCGGCGAGCTGTGCGCGGTGGCGCAGGGCACGATCCTCACCGCCCCGGAGCGCACCGGCCCCGCGTAGCCCGGAGGGCGGCGGCCCCGCGCCCCCCCCGCGGCCCCGCCGGTCAGGGGCGGCGGCCGGTCAGGCCCAGCAGCCGCGTCTGCGCGTCCGCGTCCGCCGGCACCGGCACCGGGTCGGCGAAGAGCCCGCTCGACGCCAGCATCGGGGCCTGCGGCTCCACCCGCTCCAGCGCGAACTCCGCCAGCTCCGCGGGCAGCACGTCGTCCGCGCCGATGCCCCGGGCCAGGTCCCAGGAGTGCACGACGGCGTCCACGGCCATCTCCAGGCAGTACGCCTCGGCGGGGCTGTCCCCGTAGCTCAGGTGCACCGTACGGGCCAGGGCGACCGGCTCGGAGAAGGAGGCGCGGGCCTCGGCCGCGGCGTCGTCCCAGACGGCCACCGGGTCGTCGCCGAGCTGGTCGCCGTCGAACCGGTCGCCCAGCTCCTCGATCGTGTCCCCGGCGAGTATCGGCGGCACCCACAGCTGCTCCACCGTCATGTGGTTGACGAGATCCCGCACGCTCCAGTCCGTGCACGGCGTGGGCCGCGACCACTGGTCGGGCCGGACCCGGTGGACGTGCCCCTCGAACAGGTCGAGCGCGGCGGCGTGCAGGGCCAGGGTCTCGTTTGCTGCCATACGTCCCACCGTAAGGCCGGGCACCGACAGTCCGCCCGGCGAGCGGGACCAGCCGTCAGCGGTCCGGGGTCTCCTCGGGCCCGTCCTCGCCGCCGTACGGCTCGCGCTCGCGCCCCGCGCGCCGTTCCGTACGCCTCCCGCGCTCGCCGCGCTCCCCGCGCTCCCCGCGCCCCCCGTGCCGGTCCGGCAGCAGTACCCCGCCGTGACCTTCCCGCCCCAGGCCGAGGCCCCGCTCCGGTTCGGCCTCCGGCCTCCTCGGGGGCGCCGCCGGCGCGCCGTCCCGCGCCCGGCGGGCGCCCTTCGCCGTCTCCTCGTCGCGGGCTCGCTCATCGCTCATGGCATCCACAGTGCGCGAGGCTGTCCGCGGCCTCCCGCCGCACCGTGCATTCGGGTGACCGGGAACCACTCCCGGAGTGTGACGACGTGACTACGGTGGTGCAGGGGCGTGCTGGCCGGCCACCCGGGGTCCTGTGGGGGGATGCGATGTCGACAAGCGGAGACAGAGGCGGGCAGCAGCTGCCGCGGCTCCAACTCGATCAGCTCCTCGACGAGCTGCAGCTGCGCATCGACGAGGTGCGCGGCACCCGAGACCGCGTGCACAGCCTGCTGGAGGCGGTGCTCACGGTCGGCGGGGAGTTGGATCTGCGCCATGTTCTGCGGCGGATCGTGGAGGCCGCGGTGGTGCTCGTCGACGCCGAGTACGGGGCGCTCGGCGTGATCGAACACGGCGAGCGGCTGGCGCAGTTCATCCCCGTCGGGATCTCCGCCGAGCGGTGCGAGGCGATCGGCCCGCTGCCGCGGGGGCACGGCGTGCTCGGCGAGCTGATCCGGCACCCCGAGGCGCTGCGCATACCGGAGCTGCAGGACCACCCGTCCTCGTACGGCTTTCCGGCGAACCACCCGCCGATGCACTCCTTCCTCGGCGTGCCCGTCCGGGTCCGCGACGAGGTGTTCGGCAACCTCTACCTGACGGAGAAGCGCGGCGCCAAGGAGTTCGACCGCGAGGACGAGATGGTCCTGCAGACGCTCGCGGTGGGCGCGGGGGTGGCGATCGAGAACGCCCGGCTGTACGAGGAGGCCCGCCGCCGGCAGCGGTGGATCGAGGCCGGCGGCGAGGTGACCAACAGCCTGCTCTCCGGCGCCCACCAGGAGGAGGTGCTGGGCCTGATGCTGGACCGGGCCCGCAGCATCCTCCAGGCCGGCCTCGGCACCGTGTCGCTGCCCGCCGAGGGCGTCGACGGGCTGCGTATCGCGCTCGCCCAGGGCACCGCCGCGGACACGCTCGAAGGGCGCACGCTGCCCATGCAGGGCACGCTCTCCGGGACGGCGTTCACCAGGATGGAGCTGACCGTCAGCGACGACCTGCGGACCGACCCGCGGGTACGCCGCAGCGCGCTGCCGGTCGAGGGCCTCGGCCCGGCGGTCGCCGTGCCGCTGGGCGCCAGCGACGGGCTGCGCGGCGTGCTCCTCGTCGCCCGCGAGGCGGGCGGGGAGCGCTTCGGCCCGGAGGAGACCGACGCCCTGGTCGGCTTCGCCGGGCAGGCGGCGCTGGCCATGGAGCTGGCCCAGCGGCGCCGGGACGCCGAGCAGCTCGCGCTCTACGAGGACCGCGACCGCATCGCCCGGGACCTGCACGACCTGGCCATCCAGCGGCTGTTCGCCACCGGCATGACGCTGCAGAGCGCGGTGCGCTTCGTCACGCACCCGCAGGGCGCGGAGCGGCTGCTGCGGGCCGTGGACGACCTGGACGAGACCATCAAGATCATCCGTACCACGATCTTCGGGCTGCGCCGGCACGAGAGCGGGCCGGCGGCCCGGGGGCTGCGCCTGCGGGTGCTCCACCAGGTCCAGGAGTCCGTCGCCGCACTGGGCTTCCTGCCCGTGCTGCGCACCGAGGGGCTGCTCGACACGGACGTGCCGGCGCCGGTCGCCGACCACCTCGTCGCGGTGCTCGGCGAGGCGCTGTCCAACGCCGCCCGGCACGCGGGCGCGTCGGCCGTCGACATCGCGGTGAGCGCCGGGCAGGGGCTGGTCGCGCTGACGGTGACCGACGACGGGCGCGGACTGCCGGCCGGCGGCCGGCGCAGCGGGCTGGCGAACATCGCGGAGCGGGCCCGGGAACTGGGCGGCGAGCTGTCCATGGACCCGCCGGCGGGCGGCGGTACGCGGCTGGTGTGGCGGGTGCCGCTGGACCGCGGGGCGGCGCCGGGCGGCGGCGGTGCCGCGGCGGAGCGGGACGTGCGGAAGGCCGGAGCGGACCGCGGGGACCGCGGGGACCGCGGGGACGATGATGCGGACGGGAGCGCTCCGGACCCTGGCCGGGCCTGAGGGGTGCCGCGCGGAGGCGTCCGCGCGGCACCCCCGGCGGTGCGGCGTACGGGGGCGGCGGTCACCCGCCCGGGAGGCGGTGCGCCTTGCTGGCCAGCACGGCCGCCTGTATGCGGCGTTCGACGCCCAGTTTGGCGAGCAGCCGGGAGATGTGGTTCTTCACGGTCTTCTCCGACAGGTAGAGCCGCTGGCCTATCTGCCGGTTGGTCAGGCCCTCGCCGATCAGCTCCAGCACGTCGAGTTCGCGCGGCGACAGCGCGGCGAGCACCTCGTGCTCCGGCGCCGAAGGGGCGTCCTCGCGGCGCAGGTTCGTCATCAGCCGGGCCGTGGTGGCGGGGTCGAGCATGGACTCCCCGCGGGCCACGGTCCGTACCGCGGAGACGAGGTCGCCGCCCTTGATCTGCTTGAGGACGTACCCCGAGGCGCCCGCCAGGATCGCGTCCAGCAGCGCGTCGTCGTCGTCGAAGGACGTGAGCATGAGGCACGCCAGCCCCGGCAGCCGCGAGCGCAGCTCGCGGCAGACTCCGATCCCGTTGCCGTCCGGCAGCCGCACGTCCAGCACGGCGACGTCGGGCCGCAGCGCCGGGCCGCGCGCGAGCGCCTGCGCGAACGTGCCGGCCTCGCCCGCGACTTCGATGCCGGGCTCGCCGTCGAGGAGGTCGCGCAGGCCGCGCCGGACCACCTCGTGGTCGTCGACGAGGAAGACTCTGATGGGGCGGGCTGCCGAGGATTGCCTTTCCACAGACACGTCGGGCACCTTTCAGCTGCTGCGCGGCTGGCTCGATGGTCCTCGCCCGCCGCGGCCGCGGGTAGGGCCGAACGGGCCCGGGGCCGGGCCGGGCCCCGAATGCTACGGCCGTGCGACCGCCTCCGCGGGTTTCCCACCGGAACCGGGCCGAAGGTGCGACAGTCGATAAGAGACCCTTTACTCGGGCGTATGGGAACCGGATTGGGGGTGCCGATGGCCGCCGGAGCGGGCATGGGGCGCGAGGGACACCGCCCGGTACGCAGGCTGTGGAGCCGGCGCAACCCCTTCAGACGCCGTACGGACGTGCTGGAGGGCTGGGCCGCGGTCGGGGCCTTCGCGGTGTTCGTCCTCGGCGGCACCGCGGCCGGCTGGGCCGCGGCGTCCGCCGTGCACGAGGAGCTGAGCGGCCGGAGCGCGGAGCGGGTGCGGACGACGGCGGTGCTGCTGCAGGACACGTCGGCGCCGACGATGCTGCGGGGGGACGCGTGGTCCGGCGGCAAGGTGCTCGCCAAGGTGGGCTGGCGGGACGCGGACGGGCTGTGGCAGACCGGCCGCGCCCGGGTGACCGGCGGGCTGGGCGAGGGCGCGAAGGCGGAGATCTGGACGGACACGACGGGCCGGCACGCCGTCGACCCGCCCCCGCCGCCGGTGGACACCGGTGTGCAGAGCGCCGTGGCGGCGGGTGCCGCGGCCGGGGCCGTGGGGTGCCTGGCGTTCGGCTGCCGGACCGTGCTGCGCGTACGGCTGGACCGCAGGCGCGCGGACGAGTGGGAGCTCGACTGGGCGCGGGTGGAGCCGTACTGGCGGCAGGGGAGCGCGGGCCCGTCCGAGCGGTAGCGGCGGCCGGCCACGCGCGTACGGAAGGCAACGGCCCCGTGTACGGCGTCAGGTGAGCCGGTACGGCGCGCTGCCGCGCCGCACCGGCCATCACCCCCCACGCCACGGGTCGCCGCGGCCAGAACAGCATGCCTGTGCGGCCCGCACCGCCCATAGGGCCGAACGGCTCTTCTGTACGGGGCGGTCGGCCCTGCGCGACAATGCGGTCGCCGACCCACGACGGGAGGATCCGTGAACGTACCGCGTGCTCCGCTCACCCCGTACCCCGCCGCCCCGGGGCTCCTCGCCCCGGCGGTGGTCCTGGCCGCCGCGCTCCTCGCCGTCCTCACCGTCCTCGCCCCGCCCGCCGCCGGGGCGCAGGAACGCGCCGTCCGCGGCGGCGACACGCTCCACGGCAGCTCCGGCGTCTCCTGCCGGGTCGCCTTCAACGCCGGGCGCGACGGCGAGCGTTACGCGCTCATGAGCGGCCGCTGCGCCCGCGACGCCGGTCCCCTCTGGTACTACGGTGACGCCGGCACGTCGGTGGAGATCGGCCGGACCGACCACGTGTACTTCCCCGGCACCGACTTCGCCGTCATCCACTACACGAACCCCGACTTCACCTATCCCGGCGAACTGTCGACCGGAACCGGCCAGCCGATCGCGATCACCCGCGCCGCATATCCCACGATCGGCGCGGAGGTGTGCCACGCCGACGGGTCCACCGGCGTGCACTGCGGCCGGGTCACCAGCATGAGCGTCGCCATCAGTTACCCCGAGGGCGTCGTCCACGACCTGTTCCAGTCCAGCGCCTGCACCGAGCCCGGCGCCGCCGGCGGCGGGCCCGGCCACCACGGCGGCACCGCGCTGGGCATCATCGTGAGCGCGAACGGTTCGTGCCCCGCCGGCGGCACGACCTACTACCAGCCCGTGGCCAGCGCGCTGCAGACGGCCGGGCTCAGCCTGTACTGAGCCGGACGGCCGCCGGCCGGGCCCGGTCCCGGCCGGGCCGGAGTCAGCCGTCCTGCGCCGCCGGGTCGAGCCCGTCCTCGACCACCTCGCGGGCCACGTCGGTCAGCGGCCTGCGGGTGCTGCGGGCGTGCCCGCGCAGCAGCCGGAACGCTTCGTCGACGGCGATGCTCCGGCGCTGGGAGAGCGCGCCCTTGGCCTGCTCGATGACGACGCGCGAGTTGAGGGCGTTCTGCAGCTGTGCCGCGACCGCGGCCTGTTCGGCGACCGCGCGCCGCTGCAGGATGCCGATCGTCGCGACGTCGGCGAGCGCCTGGCCCAGGCGCAGCTGCGCGTCGTGCAGAGTGCCGGGACGGTCGCGGAAGAAGGTGAGCGCGCCGACCGCCGTGCCCCGCGCCCGCAGCGGGGCGGCGGCGACGAGGTGGAAGCCCAGGTCCAGCGCCCGGCCGGTGAAACGGGGCCAGCCGGCGCGCGCCCGCGTGTGCGTCAGCGGGGTGGCCGGCAGCGGTCTGGCGGTGCGCCAGCAGTCGACGGCGGGGCCCTCGCCCCACTCCACCCCGGCTAACTCCAGGGCGTGCGTGCGCTCGTCGGAGGCCGAGGCCGTCAGCGCGGCACCGTCGGCGGCGGCCAGGACGACTCCCGCGGCCGTGACGTCGACGAGCCGGGAGCAGTGCCGCGCAAGCCTGTGCGCGTGCTGCTCGACGTCGAAATCGCTGACGAGGGTGTCGGCCAGGTCCACGAACGCGGCGGCCAGACCTTCCTCTCGCGACTCCTCGGGCATGGGGTCGTCACCTCGTTTCACGGCTGCTGTGCCGGCCGGATTGCGGCCGGACGTGCCGGAGGCCACGCGCGACCCGCTGCCCGCATCCCGGTACGGGGTTGAACTCGGGAGTGGGTCCCGGTCGAGCGTGGGCGCGCAGCGGGACTGCTCGCAGCGATGGGCGGCTCGCTCGTGCTCCGGCGACGGCCCACCGGGGTCCGGGGTGGTCGTGGCAGACCACATTAGACGGCGGCGGTACGGGCGGCGAAGCTGCCCCGCGGAGGCGGGCGTTCAGGGGGCGTACGGGGGTCGTACCGGGCCGGACGTTGGCATATGCCATGGCCGTACGGGTGCGCCGGCGGCCGGCCGGCGCCGGAAAGCGGTCGCCGGGCGCGGGGGCGGGGTGCGAGTATCGCCGCCATGGTCGACATGTCCCTCCTCGCCGCCTTCATCGGGGCGATCTTCGTGCTCTCCATCACCCCGGGCCCCGACATTATGTTCATCGTGGCGATGGGCGGCCGCGGCGGCTCCGGCATGGGCGTCATGGCCGCGGCCGGCGTGGCCTGCGGCATGCTCGTGCACGCGGTCGCCGCCGCGCTCGGGCTGTCCGCGCTCTTCGGCGCGCTGCCGGTGCTCTACCACGTGCTCCGCTGGCTCGGCGCCGCCTACCTCCTCTACCTCGCGTTCCGCGCCTTCCGGGACCGCTCCGTGCCCGGCGCCGAGGACGACGTGGCCGGGGGTGCCGAGGCCGCCGACGGCCGGCGGACCGGCCCCCGGCCGCGCCGTGCGTTCTGGCAGGGCATGATCACCAACCTGCTCAACCCCAAGGTCATCATGTTCAACATCGCGTTCCTGCCGCAGTTCGTGGACCCCGGCCGCGGCCACCTGCCGCTGCAGCTGCTCCTCCTCGGCGTCACCGGCGTCGTGGTCGGCTTCCTCGTCGACGGCTCCGTCGGCCTGCTCTCCGGCCGGCTGTCGCGGGCGCTGCGCCGCAGCCGCCGGCTGGCGCGCGGGCTCAACGTCTTCAGCGGCACCGTCTTCGCGGGCCTGGCCGTCCGGCTGGCGGCCGGCCCGCGCTGAGTTCCCGGCCCCCGGGCCCCCGGCCTCCGCGGCCCCGGACGGCCGGACCGGCCGTCCGGGCCCGGCGTCACGCCGAGGTGAGCCCCGCCCGCCGGCCGGGCCCGGGGGCGAGCAGCGCCCGGCTGCGCGCGTCGCCCCACGCCGAGTCCGGATCGACGTACGGCCGCAGCAGCTCGTCCAGCTCGGGGTCCGCCAGCCCGGCCAGCGCCTCGGAGGCCCGCTTGCGCGCGATCCCGGCGAGGAAGTCTGCGAGCTGCACCCGCGGGTCGGTCTCCGCGTCGACGAAGCGCAGCGCGCGCAGCCGCGCGCGGGGCGGGCGGCACACCTCGTACAGCCGCGCCACCCGCTCCTCCGTCAGCGCCGTCTGCCGGTCGTGCACGACGGTCACCGCCGTCCCGTCCCGCCCCCAGTACCCGACGGCGGCGGCGAGCGCCGGCAGCAGCGAGTCCAGCGCCGGCACCGTCCGCGGGTCCGCCAGGAGCGCCGTCCGCAGCTCCTCCGCCCGCGGCCGCGCCCGCCGGACGAGCCGCAGCACGCGCCCGGCCGCGCCCGGCGCCCCCTCGCGGTGCAGCGCCTCGGCCAGCCGGAAGAAGCCGTCGGCCGAGGTCTCGGCGCCGCGGCGGGTGTTGACCCACATCAGCTCGTTGAACGCGGCCAGAAACGCCTCCCAGCGCTCCCGGCCGTAGACCAGCGGGCCCTCGCGGTACAGCGCGCCCGCGGGGCCGTGCGCGGACACCCCGCGCAGCATCGCCGGGGCATCGGCCGGGTCGGTGCCGGACACCAGCAGGTCGACGAGGCGGGCGACGGCGAAGAACGCCTTCTCGGTCAGATGCACCCGGGCGCGGCCGGGCAGCGGCCCGTCGGGGCCGAGGAACCACACCATCGTGCCGCGGTGCTTCTCGCGCTGCAGGTGGTTCGCCTTGTACACGGTCGCGGGGGAGCGGATGCGGTGCCGCAGCTCGCGGATGCAGTCGGCCGCGTCCGCGGCCGGGACCGCCACGGCGGCGTGGGCGAAGACGTCGGTGATGCCGCCGACGAGGTTCTCGCCCTCGTAGCCGGACTCGTCGCAGAAGAGTTCGAGGCCGCGGCCGGGGGAGGCGGGTACGCCGGCGGGCGGACCGTTCATGAGGCGCCTCCCCGCGGTAGCCGAGAGCGCGACCGTACCGCGGCCCGCCCCCGCGTTCGAGCCGTTTTCCGCGTGCCCCCGCCGCCCGCCGGCCGGTCCCCGCGCCGGGCGGGCGGCGGCGGTGTCACGCCGCGGCGGGCGCCGGGCCCACCAGCTCCGACAGGACGTCCTCCATGGTGACGAAGCCCAGCACCCGCCCCTGGTCGCCGGTGACGGCGGCCAGGTGGCTGCCGGCGGCGCGCAGCGCGGTGAGCGTGTCGTCGAGCGGGGTGTCGATGGCCACCCGGGTCACCGGGTGCAGCGCCGAGCGCGGGAACGGCGCGTCCCGCTCCGTCACCCCGAGGGTGTCCTTGATGTGCAGGTAGCCCAGCAGCACCCCGCCGCCGTCGGTGACCGGGAAGCGGGAGAAGCCCGCCGCGGCGGCCAGCCGCTCCAGCCGGGCCGGGGTGACCGTGTCGTCGACGGCGGTCATGGTGCCCGCGGGCACCAGGATCTCGCCGACCGGCCGGGTGCCCAGCTCCAGCGCGTCCCGCAGCCGCTCGCCGTCGGCGGGCTGCAGCAGCCCGGCGCGGCTGGCGTCGGTGACCATCCGGGCGAGCTGGTCGTCGGTGAACACGGCGTCCACCTCGTCCTTCGGCTCCACCCGCAGCAGCTTCAGCAGCGCGTTCGCGACGGCGTTGACGCCGAAGACCACCGGGCGCAGCGCGCGGGTCATCGCGACCAGCGGCGGGCCGAGGAGCAGCGCCGTGGGCGCGGGCGCGGACAGCGCGATGTTCTTCGGGACCATCTCGCCGACGAGCATGTGCAGGTACGTCGCCACCGTCAGCGCGATCACGAACGCGATCGGGTGCACGGCGGCGTGCGGCACGTGCGCCGCCTCGAAGGCGGGCTCCAGCAGGTGCGCGATGGCCGGCTCCGCGACCGCGCCCAGCACCAGCGACGAGACGGTGATGCCCAGCTGGGCGGTGGCCATCATCGCGGAGAGGTGCTCCAGGCCGTAGAGCGTGATCCGCGCCCGCCGGTGCCCGCGGCGGGCCCGCGGCTCGATCTGGCTGCGCCGTACGGAGATCATCGCGAACTCCGCGCCGACGAAGAAGGCATTGGTGACCAGCGTCAGGGCGCCGACCCACAGCTGCAGCGCGGTCACCGGCGCACCCCCTCGGCGGGCCGGCGCTGGTCGGGCGCGACGGCCCGGCGGGCCGCGGCGGCGCCGGCGTCCCCGGCCCCGCCGGCCGCCCCGGCGGCAGCTGCCGGGCTGCCGGCGGGAGCGGTGATGCGCACCCGGTCCGCCCGGTGGTGCTCGACGGCCAGGACCTCCAGCCGCCAGCCGCCGGGGTGCACCGCGTCGCCCGCGGCGGGGATGCGGGCCAGCGTCGTGGCGATCAGCCCGGCGACCGTCTCGTACGGCCCCTCCGGGGCGTCCAGGCCCAGCTCCGCGAGCTGGTCCAGACGGACGCTGCCGTCCGCCTCCCACGCGGGCCGGCCGTCCGGGCCGACGCCCGCCGGCTGCAGGTCGGGCAGCTCGACCGGGTCGTGCTCGTCGCGCACCTCGCCGACGACCTCCTCCACGATGTCCTCCATCGTGGCCACGCCCGCGGTGCCGCCGTACTCGTCGATGACCACGGCCATCGTGCGCCGCTCCCGCAGCCGCTCCAGCAGCCGGTCGGCGGGCAGCGTCTCGGGCACCAGCAGCGGCTCCGCGGCCAGCTCGGTGACCCCCGTCGCGGCCCGGGCGCGGGGTTCGAGGGCGAGCACGTCGCGGATGTGCACCGTGCCGACGACCTCGTCCAGGCTGTCGGCGTAGACGGGGAAGCGGGACAGGCCGGTGGCGTGGGCGAGGTTCGCGGCGTCGGCGGCGGTGGCACCGGCCTGCAGCGCCTTGACGTCGACGCGGGGCGTCATGACGTTCTCCGCGGTCAGCTCGTGCAGGTGCAGGGTGCGGACGAACAGCTCGGCGGAGTCCGCCTCCAGCGCGCCGCCCGCGGCGGAGTGCCGGGCCAGCGAGACCAGCTCGTCGGGCGTACGGGCCGAGGCCAGCTCCTCCGCGGGCTCCAGGCCGACGCGGCGCACGACGCCGTTCGCGGTGCTGTTCAGATGACGGATGAACGGGCCGAAGGCGGCGGTGAAGCCGCGCTGCGGCCCGGCGACCGCCTTCGCCACGGCCAGCGGCCGGGCGATGGCCCAGTTCTTCGGGACCAGCTCGCCGATCACCATCAGCACCACCGTGGACAGCGCCACGCCCAGCACGGTCGCCACCGGCGACGCCGCGCCGCCGAGGCCGAGGGCCCGCAGCGGGCCGCGCAGCAGCGTGGCGAGCGAGGGCTCGGCGAGCATGCCGATGACCAGCGAGGTCACGGTGATGCCGAGCTGGGCGCCGGAGAGCTGGAGGGTCAGCCGGCGGACGGCCTTCAGGGCGCCTTCGGCGCCGCGCTCACCGGCGGCGGCGGCGCGCTCCAGGTCGCCGCGCTCCACGGTGGTCAGGGAGAACTCGGCCGCCACGAAGAGCGCGCAGGCCAGGGTCAGCGCCAGGGCGCCGAGCAGCAGGAGGATCTCGGTCACCGTGCCACCCCCGCCCTGTCACTCGTCGTCCGGCGGGCTGTGGCACGGCTGGTACTGGGAGGTTCGCCCATTGCGGGTCCGCTGCTCCTTCGTGGTCGTCGGCGGGGATGTCCGGGAGTGCTCGTACACAGAGTCTCCGACATCAGGGTAAAGGGATGGTAAACCGGCTTGCGCGCCCGTGACCAGGCGCGGGCCGCGGTGCCCGGTCCGCGGCAGGCGCACGTGCCGCAGGCCGCGGCGGGCTCAGGTGGACATCAGCGGGTTGTCGTTGCGGTGCAGCCAGCGCAGATACGTCTCCGTGGCGCCGGCCGCCTCGCGGTAGGCGTCCTCCAGCGCGGTGTAGACGGCGTGGAACTCGCCGTCGGTGGTCGACGCCGCCCGGGCGGCGAGCAGCAGCCGTACGGTCAGCGGGTCGCCGCGCAGCGGCCTGATCGCCATGCCGGGGCGCGGGGTCGAGGTGGGCTGGCACGGGGCGACGGCGACCCCGGCCCGTACCAGGTCGGCGCCCGTCAGGTAGTCGCCCTGGATGACCCGCAGCTCCAGGCCGGCGCTGGCGAACATCCGGCGGATGCCGTGCCACTCGCCGTCGACGTGCGGGTCGACGACCCACGGGTGCCCGCACAGGTCGGCGAGCGCCACCTCCTCGCGCTCGGCCGCCGGGTGCGCCGCGGGCAGGGCGACGAACTGCGGCTCGCGCCACAGCAGCGTGCGCTGGCCGACGCCGTCCGGCACGCGCAGCGGGCAGCCGGTGACCTCGTGCACGAACGCGACGTCGAGCTGGCCGTCGGCGACCATCCGCAGCAGCGAGTTGGGCGAGGGGTCGACGCGGATGGAGACGTCCGTGGCCGGGAACCGGCCGCGCAGCCGGCACAGCCAGCCGGCCACGGCGCGGTTCGCGGTGCTGCCGAGCCGCAGCCGCGGCCCGCTCTCCCGCGCGCGTGCCTCCTCGCGCGCCTCGCTGACCAGGGTGGTCATCTCGGCGACGATCGGCCGGGCCCGGGCGGTGACGGAGCGGCCGAGCGGGGTCGGGCGGCAGCCCGAGCGGTCGCGTACGAACAGCCGGCCGCCCACGGCCCGTTCGATGCGGTTCAGCTGGGCCGTCAGGGACGGCTGGGAGACGCCGAGCCACCTGGCCGCCCCGTGCACGCTTCCGGCGTCGGTGATCGCGCACAGCGCCCGCAGATGCCTCAACTCCAGCTCCACGGGGGGAGCATAGCCGCAGCTACTTGTCAGGGGCACTACACATATGCGCCGATCCGCCCCGGCCGCGGGCCGGCGGGCGGGATCGTGCGCCGCTATCACCGGATGACATCTGCCCCCGGCCGCCCCTCCGCCCGCAGACTCCTCACCGACCGACCAATCGTTCGTGAGGAGCGACCCCCCATGAAACTCTCCGGAAGACTGGTCTCCGCCGCCCTGGGCCTCGGCCTGGCGCTCACCGGCCTGGCCGCCTCCCCGGCGCCCGCGGCCGACCACCACGACCGGCAGCCGGCGCGGGCCACCGCGTCCGCGGCGTACGTCGGGCACGACCGCGAGCAGCAGGCCGAGAACCGGGCCTTCTTCGAGATGATCCGGGAGAAGGCGCGCGAGAAGCAGGCGGCCGAGCCCGGCTTCCAGGCCGTCACCATCACGTACAACGACGCCGGCGCACCCAGCTACCAGGGTGACATAGCCCGGAGCACGCAGATCTGGAACGACGCCACCACCAACATCACCCTGGCGGAGACCTCCGGCAGCGGCGACTTCAGCTACCGGCAGGGCAACGACCCGCGCGGCAGCCACGCCGTGACGGACGGACGCGGCCACGGCTACGTCTTCCTGGACCTCCGCCAGACCCAGGTGTACTACTCCCTGCGCGTCGTCGCCCACGAGACCGGGCACATCCTCGGCCTGCCGGACAACTACAGCGGCCCGTGCAGCGAGCTGATGTCCGGCGGCGGCCCCGGGCCGTCCTGCACGAACGCCTACCCGAACGCGTACGAGGCCGCCCGCGTGGACCGCAACTTCGGCTGACGTGACGATGCACGGCACCGCCGGCCGAACCGGCTCCGGCCGTGCCCGGTCCCGGCCCCACCCGGGACCGGCGGGGCCGCCGTCCGCGGGCGCACGGCCCGGCGGACGGCGGCCCGGCCGCGCCCGCCCCGAGGCTCCGGGGCGGGCGCGGCGCGCGTCCGGCCGCCCGGCCCGTCCGGCCGCCCGGGGCCGGCGCGCGCCCGCGGCCCTGCGGCCGGTGGGGGCGGGGCCCTACGGCCAGTAGGCGTTGAAGTTCCGGCTGAACTCCCAGTCGTTGAACCGGTCCCAGTTGATCGACCAGGTCATCAGCCCGCGCATGTCCGGCCAGGTGCCGTGCGTCCGGTACGAGCCGCAGCCGGTGCCCTTCGTCAGGCAGTCCAGCGTCCTGGTCACCTCGCCCGGCGGCGTGTACCCGTTGCCGGCCTGCGTGCTGGCCGGCATCCCGATGGCCACCTGGTCGGGGCGCAGCGCCGGGAAGAACCGCTCGGCGTCGCCCGCGACCGGGAAGCCGGTGAGCAGCATGTCCGTCATCGCGATGTGGAAGTCGGCGCCGCCCATGGTGTGGTACTGGTCGTCCAGCCCCATGATCGGGCCGGAGTTGTAGTCCTGGACGTGCAGCAGCGTCAGCGAGTCGCGCAGCGCGTGGATCACCGGCAGGTACGCCCCGCAGCGCGGGTCCTGGCCGCCCCACTGCCCGGTGCCGTAGAACTGGTAGCCCATCTGCACGAAGAACGTCTCCGGCGCCATCGTCAGCACGAAGCTCTCGCCGTACCGCGCCTTGAGCGACTTCAGCGCCGAGATCAGGTTGACGATCACCGGGGTGGTCGGGTTCCGGAAGTCGGTGTCGTCGGCGTTCAGGGACAGCGAGTGGCCCTCGAAGTCGATGTCGACGCCGTCCAGCCCGTACTCGTCGACGATGCCGCCGACCGACCGGACGAACGCGTCGCGCGCGGCCGTGCTGGTGAGCTGGACCTGGCCGTTCTGGCCGCCGATGGAGAGCAGCACCTTCTTGCCCGCGGCCCGCTTGGCCGCGATCGCCGCCTTGAACTCCGCCTCCGACTCCACGTTCGGGCACTCGGCCCGCGGGCAGAGCCGGAAGCGGATGTCGCCGGAGGTCGCCGACGTGGGCTCGCCGAAGGCGAGGTTGACGACGTCCCAGCTGTCGGGCACGTCCGCGAGCCGGGTGTAGCCGGAGCCGTTGGCGAAGCCGGCGTGCAGGTAGCCGACGAGGGCGTGCGGCGGGAGGGTGCCGCCGGGGCCGCCGCCGTCGCGGGTGGTGGCGCTGACGGCGGCGGACTTCGCGGACTCGCCGGCGGCGTTGGTGGCGGTCACCTCGAAGCGGTACGTGGTCGCGGGGGTCAGCCCGGTGAGGGTGGCGGAGGTGCCGGTCACGGAGGTCGCGCGGGCGCCGTCGCGGTAGACGGTGTAGCCGGTCGCGCCGCTCACCGCGCTCCAGGAGAGCGAGACGGAGGTGGCGGTGGCGGAGTCGGCCGACAGGCCGGCGGGGGCGGCGGGGACGGTGCCGGGGTCGCCGCCGGGGCCGGTGAGGGTGAGGTCGTCGGCGTGGTAGGCGGGCTGGCCGTACCAGCCGTGGGTGTAGACCGTCACCGAGGTGGTGTCCGGGCCGGTGGTGAAGGACGTGCTCAGCTCGGTCCAGCCGGCGGCGGACGCGGTCCAGTCCGAGACGTCCGCGGTGCCGGTGCCGCGGGCGCCGAGGTAGGCGTACGAACCCTGCACCCAGCCGCTCAGCGCGTACCGCGAGTCGGGCCGTACGGAGACGGTCTGGGTGCACTCGCCGCGGTCGCCGCCGGCCGGCTGGACCCTGAGCGCGGACGTGCCGGAGCGCACCGGGCTGGAGACCGCCGAGCCGCTGCCGGCGGAGCAGTTCCAGCCGTCGAGGCCGGCCTCGATGCCGCCGTTGCGGAGCAGGTTGGGCTCGGCGGCGGCCTCGGGTGCGGTGGCGCCGGCGGCGGTGCCGGAGAGCACACCGGCCAGCAGCGCGAGTGCGGCGATCAGGGCCGCGAGGGATGCGGCGGGGCGGGAGCGGGGTCTGGGCGGGCGCGGGGAACGGTCCACAACTGCCTCCGGGTCTCGGGAGGTCGGGGCCTGGCTGGGGAAGCGCGGGGGACACGTTGGTCCAGACCAATAGTGATGTCAAGGGGACGCGTGCACGTCGGGGCGCGCACGCCGTCCGCGTGCGCGCCCCGACTCCCGCCGTGTTCCGGGCCGTTCCGTGGTGCTCCGTGGTGTTCTGTGCCGTCCCGTGGTGTTCCGCTGTTCAGAGGCCGGCGATGCGCCCGTTGCGGAAGAGGTCGACGAAGATCTGGTGGTCGGCGCGGGCCCGTGCGCCGTAGTCGTGCGCGAAGTCCACCAGCATCTCGGTGAACCCGTCGGCGTCCGCCGAGATCGCCGCGTCGATCGCCCGCTCGGTCGAGAACGGCACCAGCGAGTGCCCGCTCTCCTCCACGTCCGCCGCCGCGTGCATGGTGGCGGTGGCCCGGCCCAGGTCGCCCACGACGGCCGTGGCCTGCTCCGGGTCGTCGATGTCCGACCAGTCCAGGTCCACCGCGTACGGCGACACCTCCGCGACCAGCTGCCCCGCCCCGTCCAGCTCGGTCCAGCCCAGCCACGGGTCGGACGCGGCCTGCAGCGCGCGCTGCGAGATCACCGTGCGGTGCCCCTCGTGGCGGAAGTAGCCGCTGATCGCCGGGTCGGTGACGTGCCGGGCGACCGCCGGCGTCTGACCGCGCTTCATGTAGATGACGATGTCGTTCTCCAGGGCGTCGCTGTGCCCTTCGAGAAGGATGTTGTACGACGGCAGCCCCGCGCTGCCGATGCCGACGCCCCGGCGGCCGACGACGTCCTTCACGCGGTAGGCGTCCGGCCGCGGCTCCCGGCCGCCGGGCGGCAGCGTCTCCAGATAGGCGTCGAAGGCGTCGAGCACCCGGGAGCGGGTGGCCGCGTCCAGCTCGACGGCCCCGCCGCCGGCGGTGAAGCGGCGCTCGTAGTCCCGTACCTCCGTCATGGAGTCCAGCAGCCCGACGCGGGTGTGCGCGCGGGCGGCGCGCAGCGCGCCCAGCAGCGGGCCGGTGGCGGTGTCGAGGGTGAAGGGCGGCACCTCGTCGTCCTTGGCGCCGGTGGCGAGGGCGCGGGTGCGCTCGCGGTAGGCGTCGGCGTAGGCGCGGACGAGGCCGGAGATCTGCCCGTCGCTGAGCGCCTTGGTGTAGCCGATGAGCGCGAGCGAGCCGGCCAGCCGCTTCACGTCCCAGGTGAACGGGCCGACGAACGCCTCGTCGAAGTCGTTGACGTTGAAGACCAGCCGGCCGTTGGCGTCCATGTACGTGCCGAAGTTCTCGGCGTGCAGGTCGCCGTGGATCCACACCCGGGCGGTCTGCTCGGTCAGGAACGGGTCGCCGCGCCCGCCCGCCGCCTGCAGGTCGTGGTAATAGAGGCAGGCGGTGCCGCGGTAGAAGGCGAACGCCGAGGCGGCCATCTTGCGGAACTTCAGCCGGAAGGCCGCCGGGTCGGCGGCGAGCAGTTCGCCGAATGCGGAGTCGAAGACGGCGAGTATCTCCTCGCCGCGCTGAGCGTCCTTGGAGTCCGTGACCATGCGGCTCACGATACCGGCGCGCCCCCGCCGGACCGGGGGGCGGAACCGGGGCGGGCGCGCGCCCCCGAGCACGCGCGCCCGCCCCGGTGCGTCAGCGGCGCCGCCGCGGGCCGACCGCCAGCGGGATGCCGGTGCGCTGCGACTGCGACACCGACGCCGGCGAGTCCTCGCTGCGCGCCGCCTCCGTCGGGATCTCCGGCTCCACCGGCTCCGTGGGCCGCTCCGGCGGCGGGGTGTAGCCCTCCAGCGCGGCGCCGCCCCAGACGTACGGGTCGGCCTGGGCGCTGCCGTACGGGGACCACGCCAGCCGGGTCTGGCCCGTCTTGTCGTCGGTGTCCGAGTCGTACACGAGGACGTTGAGCGCGAACTTCTCCGGGTCCGCGGCGGCGGGCAGGTCGGCCAGCGCGATCTTCGCCTCGACCGTGTAGCCCCGGTACGGGTCGGAGACCACGGCGGCGACCCGCATGCCGGGCGCCGTCGTCGCCGCCGGGCCCTGGCGGTTGTCGCCGTCGCGCTCGGCCGCCGGGCCCCCGCCGTTCGCGGTGAACGGGAAGATGCCCGTCTTGAACGTGGTCGACGTGTCGTCGGCCGTGCCCCGCGGGTCGAGGGTGATCTCGACGGAGTCCGTCCGCCAGTGGCGCTTGGCGTCGCTCTCCTCCAGCGCCGTGCCCCTGCGGTCGTCGACGACCTTGACCAGCACGTACAGGTCGTCCCCGTGCCGCGACAGCTTCGCCGTCGCCGAGACGTCCGCCGCGTCGGCCTCGTCGCCCTGCCAGTGCACCAGCGGCAGCTCCGGGCCCGGGTACTCGGCGGCGCGCTCGACGCCGTCGAGCACGGGGGCGGTGGCGACCTCGGGGATCGTCGTGGCCGGGGGCTCGGGGTAGTCCGGCTGGGCGTCGTTGGCCAGCCACGGCAGGCCCACGCGCTCGGTCCAGTCGCGGAACTCCGCGTACAGCGGGCGCAGCCCGCTCTGCGGCCGCACCTTCGACGTCACGGCCCGGCCGTTCGCCGCCAGCACCGTGTACCAGTCGGAGCCCAGCTTCTCGGGGTCGGTCGGCACCTGCGGCGGCCGCGCGGCCCAGCCCTGCGTGACGTACGTGCGGGCGGCGTCCTGCTCCACCTGCGCCCAGCTCGTGCCGTGCTCCTCGCTGCGCACGCCGGAGAAGACGCCGAAGACGGGCAGGCCGCTGGCGCGGTCCGTACGCCGCTGCTTGGGCGCGTCGGGGCCGAGGAGGCTCCGGAAGCCGTAGTTCTGCGCGAGCAGCAGCCGCGGCCGGTGCGGGCGGTAGCCCTCGCGGGTGATCTGCGAGCGGAACGCGCGCGGGTCGCCGGCGAGGAAGAACGCCTCGATCGCCAGCCGCGCGGACAGCTGGTGGCCGCCGTGCTGGTTGAACGGGCGCGGGTCCATGGTCACGACCGTGTCCGGCGTGGTGGCGCGGATCAGCCGGACGATGCGCTCCAGCGTGTCGTCCGCGTCCCAGATCGCGGCCGTCAGCGGGCCGGAGAGCGTGTACCAGAAGTCCGGCTTGTCGAGGTAGTAGACGTTGTCGATGCCGGCGAGGCCGACCGCCGCGCGCTCCTCGTCCTCCCGGATCAGCCCGAGCGGCGGGCCCTCCTCCGGCCCGGCCGCGTTGCCGCCGCCCTCGCCGCGGGTGACGGTGAGCACGCCGGTGCTCAGCCCGTACCGCTCCCGCCACTGCCCGAAGGTCGAGAGGTTCCCGGCCTCGTCGTCCGGGTGTGCGCCGACGAAGAGCACGTCGTTGTGTGCCCGGCCGCGGCGCCCGCGCGGCGCCCGGCGCGGGCGCGGCACGCTCCAGTCGTCCGCCCACGCCGACGGCGCCGTCGCGCCCAGCGCCGTACCGACGACGCCGGACACCAGCGCGGCCGACACGACCCGCCGGCTCGGCCCCGCCCTGCCCGCGTCCTGTGCCGCTCCGGGCTCCGTTCCGTCCCCCTGCGCCGAGTTCGTCACCGATGGCCTCCCCTTGCCGTACGAGGTGAGCCCCGCTCGATGAGGCTCACGACCGACCGTTCTATGCCAGACCGGGGGCCAGGGCAAGAGGTTTGTCAGGACATCTTGTCAACTGGACGAGCCGGCCGGCGCTTCCGCGCCGCGCCGGTGCGGCCAACTGCCCGGGGAGAAAAGGGATTCCGCGACAAAGCAGACCGCGTGTGGCAGAGTTCGTATCATCTGACGGCGTACCCCCCGGAGCGCATGTGACCACCGAGAACAGCGGGACGGCGTGGCTGAGCACCACCGCCGGAACGTCCTGGACTCCCCCCGAGATCGATTTCACGAAGCCGCAGACGGCCCGCATGTACGACTACTACCTGGGCGGCAAGGACCACTACGCGCCGGACCGGGAGACCGCCGAGCGGGTCGTCGCGGTGTGGCCCGGCGTCGGCAAGTTCGCCCGCGCCAACCGGCACTTCATGCACCTGGCCGTCGAGCGCCTGGCCACCGCCGGCGTCGACCAGTTCCTCGACATCGGCACCGGGATCCCCACCTCGCCGAACGTCCACGAGATCGCCCAGGCGGCACGGCCCGAGGCGCGCATCCTCTACACCGACCACGACCCGGTGGTGCTCGCGCACGCCCGCGCCCTGATGAACTCCACCGCCGAGGGCCGCATCGACTACATCCAGGGCGACCTGCGCCGCCCCGGGACCATCCTCGGCCACCCCTGCATGACCGGCCCCGAGCCCGTCCTCGACCTCGGCCGCCCGGTGGCGGTCAACCTCGTGGCGATCATGCACTTCATCACCCCCGAGGACGACCCGCGGCGCATCATCGCCGCCCTCATGGACCCGCTGCCCGCCGGCAGCCACCTCGTCCTCAGCCACATCACCGCCGAGTTCGCCCCCGCGGAGGTCGCGGCCGCCGCCCAGCTCTACCGCAACCAGGGCCTGCCCGCCCACGCCCGCGGCGCCCGCGAGCTGGCGGACCTGGTCGAGGCCCTTGGCCTGGAACTGCTGCCCCCGGGCATCGTCCCGGTCAACCGCTGGTCCCCGGACGTCTCCGCCGACCCCCCGCCGGCCCCCCTGTACACCGACGCGGAAGCCTCGTGCCTGGGCCTGATAGCCCGCAAGTCGTGACCCGGGAGCCCCCGGCGGCCCCGTGGCAGCGCCGCGGCGCCGGGTCCGGGCGCCCGCCGCCGCGGCGTGCCGTCCGGGGTCAGCCGGAGGTGACCTCGAAGTCGTTCGTGGTGAACTCCAGCCCGCCGGCCGCCGAGGTGATCTCGTAGCCGAACTGGACGTCGCCGACGGTCACGTCGCCCCACCAGCCCTCGTCGCTCAGCCAGCGGAGCACGGCCAGGAGGTCCACCTCGCCGGCGGTCGAGTCGCCGTGCCGGAGGAAGGAGAAGACCTCGTTGCTGCCGTTGCTCCCGCTGTAGACGTCCCAGGTGTGGCCGCCGAGCGCGACGGTGGTCCGGAACTGCCCGAGCGGTCCCACGGGGCCGGTCCAGTTCATCCAGAGCATGACCTCGTAGTCGTAGTCGACGTCCCACACGTCGTACGTGGTGTTGTACGCGCCGCCGCCCGGCACGGTGACGTCGTACGAGCTGCTGAGGTGGTCGATCCGGCTGACCGGCTCGTTCACGATCCACTTGGCGTTGGGGTACGACTTGATGCCGCCGGTGTCCGGGTGGTCGGCGTCGACGGTCCAGTTGTGGGCCGACTCCGCGGAGATGCACTGGCTGCCGGCGCCGGAGCCCCAGATGTTGTTGTAGAGGATGTAGCCGTCGGGCGACTGCCAGTTGCCCCACTGGTCGCAGGACTGCCATGCCTGCGCCATCGCGGCCTGGGCGGGCACCGCCAGGTGGCCGAGGACCCCGAGCGCCGCCAGCAGCGGGGCGGCGATCAGGGTGCGTACGGCTCGGCTCCGGCGGCGGGGGTGTCCGGTGGGGGTGCGCTTGCTGCGGCTCATCGCGCCACGCTCCTCGCGTCGTGTGGTGGGGGGTGCGCACAGGACGGGTGGTGTTCCCCGTCTGCACGAGGACAGTGGCCGCAGGCCCGTCGAGTGGTTGCCGTCGAATCGGACCGGGTCCGGCCCCGGGGCCGGACCCGGGGTCCGGGTCCGGCTCCGGGCTCAGTGGGCGTACGGCCAGCCGTCGCCGTCCCAGCCGAGCCAGTTGATGCCCAGCAGGGCCGCGCCGTTGTCGGCGTAGTAGTGGTAGACGAGGATGTCGTGGTCGGTGTCGGCGAAGACGTCCTGGTGGCCGGGGCCGTGGATGTGGTCGTGGCCGGCCATGATCTCGGTGCCGCCGCCGGCGGTCATCGCGGTGCCGTTGCGGTCGCGGTAGGGGCCGGTGATGTCGGTGGACCGGCCGACCATGACCCGGTAGGTGCTGTCGGCCCCCTGGCAGCACCGGTCGAAGGAGACGAAGAGGTAGTAGTAGCCGCCCCGCCGGAAGATCGTGGGCGCCTCGATGGCGCCGCCGCCGCGGCCGGCGATCGCGACCATGCTGTTGTCGAGCCGCCTGCCGGTCGCCGGGTCGATCCGGATGAGCTTGATGCCGGACCAGAACGAGCCGAAGGCCAGCCACCAGCGGCCCTCGGCGTCCACGGCGAGGTGCGGGTCGATGGCGTTGTAGTCGTCCGAGCCGCCGGACTCGATGACCAGGCCCTGGTGCGTCCAGCTGCCCGACTCGCCGCTGGAGCTGGTGGCCAGGAAGATCGCCGAGTGGTTGGAGCCGAAGGTGGAGGCCGAGTAGTACAGGTGGTACTGCCCGTTGTGGTGGCTCAGGTGCGGCGCCCACAGGTTGCGTGAGCCTCCGGTGTACTGGCTGGTCCACGGCGCGCCGCCGGGGAAGGCGCTGCCGGCGTTGCGGAAGTCCGTGCGGTCGGCGGACGTCTTCAGGGCGACGTTGTTGCCGGTGTGGGCGACGAGGTAGCCGCCGGAGGGCCGCTTGACGAACGTCGGGTCGTGCACGCCGGTGTCCCCGGTCACGACGCCGGGGAAGGGGTACGCGGCCGGGGCGGCGCCGGCCGCCGTGGGGCGCAGCCCGGACGCGCCGATCACGGAGGCGCCCGCCAGGGCGCCGGTCGCCAGCGCGCCGCGGAGCAGCCGGCGCCGGGACGTGCCGGGCGGCGGTGCGGCCGGTGCGGTCGGCGGTGCGGCGGCGGTGGAGTCGTGGTGGGGGGTTCGGGTCACGGTCGTCTCCTTGGCGTGGGGTGGGGATGGGCGTCGGGTACGCCGCCGTTCATTCGCCCGAGGGCGCGGGGAGCGCGACTCCGGTGCTGACCGGCGTACCGAAGTCCGGGGTGCCGTCGGCGTTCCAGGTGAACTTCTGGGCGCGGGTGGAGCGGTTCATGTCGCAGCCGCCGGAGGCCGAGTCGTTGGCGTGGTAGACGATCCAGTCCTCGCTGCCGTCGGGTGACGTGAAGAACCCGTTGTGGCCGGGGGCGTAGACGCCGTTGGCGTCGCTGCGCTGGAAAACGGGGTCGGGGGACTTGGTCCAGTGGTTCCGGTTGAGCGGGTCGGTGCCGGTGAGGGTGAGCAGGCCCAGTTTGTAGTCGGGCCCCCAGCAGGCGCTGGCCGAGTAGACGATCATCGTCCGGCCGTCGTGGTACAGGGGCTCGCCGCCTTCGTTGACCGGGTGGGTCTGCCGCTCCCAGGAGTGCGTCGGCTGGCTGATGGTGCGCCGCGGGCCGCCGAGCGTCCACGGATTGCTCAACGGGGTGATGGTCAGGCTCTGCAGACCGTCGGTCGCGCTGCCCAGCAGGTAGATGCGGCCGTTGTGGCGCAGGATGCTCGGGTCCAGCTCCCAGGTGTCGCCCAGGTCGGCCTTGAAGTGGTACGGGCCCATCGGGTCGGTGCCGTCGCTCTCCAGCACGTGCAGGCGCTGGGTGGGGTTGTAGTCGGGCACGTCCCGGCCGGCGACGTAGTACAGGTACCAGCGCGGGCCGTTGGGGCCGTCGAGAAGGTGGAACTCCGCCGCCCACATGTTGCAGCAGCCGTTCGGCCGCCCCGCGAGGTTGAACACCGTCGTCTCCGGCGCGCTGGACAGACCGCCGAGGGTCGGGGAGCGGCGCATGGTGATCGTCGAGTTCCACGTCGTCGTGGTCAGGTAGTAGTACCCGTCGTGGTACTGCAGCCAGGGGTCGGGGCCGTTGCGCTTGACGGGGTTGGTGAACGTGCCGGAGCCCAGCTTGATCAGCTGCCACTGCTGGTTGGCGCCGTCGAGGTCCGGCCACTGGACCACCCGGGCCCCGTCGGCCGTCGAGAAGTCCAGCACGTCGAGCGCCTTGCCGCTGTTGCGGTTGAGCAGGCGCACGTGTCCGCCGGCGGAGTCGGCCAGCCGGAACTGCTGGCTGGCCCGGTTCTGGTCGGACCACTGCACGATGCCGGCCCCGTCGGCGGTCGAGGAGTCGGCCACGTCCAGCACCTTGCCGCTGTGCCGGGACCTCAGCCGGTAGTAGCCGCCGCCGGAGTCGACGAACTGCCACTGCTGCCAGGCGCCGTCGTTGCGCGTCCACTGCACGATCTCCGCGCCGTCGTGGGTGGCCAGGTCGTACACGTCGAGCGCCTTGCCGCTGTGCCGGTTGACCAGGACGTACGACGCGTCGGTGTCGATGACCGGCACGGCCGCCGCCTGCTGCGGCGCGACCGTGGTGCCGCCGCCGAGGAGCAGGGCGATCACGGCGAGGAGGAGGCCGACGCGCAGGGGCCGGCGGCGTAACCAGCCTGTAGTCATGCTCATGACATCTCCGGACGTGGGGGGCGCTCCCGAGCGCGCAGGTGCGCCACCGCTGGAGGAATTATGTTCGGAATATCGAACTACGTTCGCAATACTGAGCGGAGCGTAAGACGGCCGCTCCGCACCGTCAAGCCTCCGCCGCGAAACTTTCGGCCGCGTCGAAGGCGGGCTGGACCCCGACGGAGTGCGGCGAAACGGGCACGGGAGAGAGCGGCCGAACCGGCGCACAGGGGAGATCGACGACGGCCCGGGGTCGGCTCCGGTGCGGCGCACGCCGAGGCCGGTCGCGGCCGCCGCCGGGCGCGCGGAGGCGCAGCCGCGGATCGGCGCGACGCGCTCGCGGGAGCCGGCCACCCTGCTGCGCGCCGACGTCAACGGCCGCCCGCCGATGACCCGCCGTGGCCCCCGGCCACGGCAGGGCCGGCCCGGTGCCGCGTTCGGGCACCGGGCCGGCGGGATGCTGCTGTGTGTGCGGTGCTCCCGGCTCAGCCGAAGTTCACGTCACTGCACATCAGGTAGGCCTGGTCCAGGTGCGAGGCCTGCCAGATGGTGAAGACGATGTGGTGTCCGGAGTAGCCGGAGGTCTGGACGGGGAACGTGATGTCGTTCGCCGGCGGGTAGCTGCCGGTCTCGGTGATGAAGTCGAGGTCGCCCCAGCCGAGGCTCTGGGTCTTGGGGTCGAACCCCTGCTTGCTCACGTAGACCCGGAAGAAGTCGGCGCCGTGGGAGGCCTGGTCGTACAGGTGGATCGAGAAGTTGTCACCGACGTCGGTCGTCTTCCAGGGGCCCGGGTTGTTCAGGCTCTCGAAGTTCGGGTGGTTGTTGCTGCACAGCTTGCCGTTGGGAATCCGCGCCTCGAACTGGCCGCCGAGCCCGTCCTGGAGCATGCTCATCCAGTTCCACATGGTGTTGGGGTTGGCCCGCCAGGCCTGCCAGCACATGGGGTCCTCCTGCTCCATGGCCGGGTTCAGGTGGTCGTCTCCCCACTCCTCCCAGCAGTGGTAGGCGCGGGTCGCCGGGTCGACCACGGTGCCGTGCGCCTGCGCGGGGCTCGTCCAGAGCAGCGCGCTGGCGGTCACGGCGATGAGCAGGGCGAGCGCTTCGGCGAGCCGGCGGAAGGCCGACCGGGGACGTCTGGCGGAAGGGCTTGACTTGCGCATGGGGGGTCTCCGTTCCGGTTGGAGAACACGTGGGAGCGCTCCCAATTCTACTCGGCACACGTGAAGTGTCCATGAGGAGAACAGAGTTCGATGACACCGTGCGCGACTTCGGCCCGCCCCCGTGCTTCTGCGCCTTGTCCGGCACCGCCTTGGCGATCCGTGCGTTCCGCCATGCCGGGAGAGCTGCGCGGTGTCGTTGTGGACGACGCGCGCGGCACCCAGCGCGCGTCCCAGGCACGCTCACGGACAGTCTGCTTGGCGCGGTCGATCTTGCTCGGCACCGGTGCCCCCTTGCGACGCGGCTCGGGCTCCGCAGCCCTTCCCAGGTCACCCGGGCTAGACGCCAGCCGCGGCTCGTCGCCACGCCGGCCGGCCGCCCGGGGAGCCTTCTCCTGCAGCTGACTCCGACCGCACGAAGGGCAGGAGGCCAAACCGACACGTAGGCTGCGACCAAATAAACACACCATGTGCGTCCAGATTAATATTGACCTTGCGACCAAACTAACACTCGTGTGTCATGCTGGGCCTCATGGTGAAGCTCCCCGAATCGCCTATCGGGCGCATCCTCCCTCGCCGGGCAGCGACTGCTATCGACGAGGCGCTCGCAGACACCCGTGTGGTCCTGGTCAACGGTGCGCGGCAGTGCGGCAAGAGCACATTGGTGGCGCAGATCGGCAGCGCGAAGGGGGCGGAGTGGCGCAGCTTGGATCGCGCGGCGACACGACAGGCAGCGGCCTTCGACCCCACGGAATTCGTCGCCAGCTCTACGCCGCTGGTCATCGATGAGGTGCAGCGCGTCCCGGAGCTGATGCTGGCCATCAAGGAGGCGGTCGACACCGATCCCCGCCCCGGACGGTTCCTCCTCACAGGCTCCGCCCGCGTCCTGCGTCTGCGCAGTGTGCCGGACGCCCTGCCGGGGCGGATGGAGACCATCGAGCTGTGGCCGCTGTCGCAGGGGGAGATCGACGGCAGTCCGGACGGGTTCGTGGACGCGGTCTTCGCCGCCGGCCCCGAGCTGCGGCACACCTCGACCGAGACGCGAGCCGACTACGTCGAGAGGACCACACGCGGCGGCTTCCCCGAAGCGGTGGCACGCCCGCCACGCCGCCGGGCGCGGTTCCTCGACTCCTACGTCGCGGATCTGATCAACCGTGATGTCATCCAGCTCTCCGAAATCGAGCGCGGACCGGAGATGCGGGCGCTGACCCGGCTGGTGGCCGCCAGATCCGGGCAGCTCCTCGTCCCGGGCACGCTCGGTAACGAACTCGGGCTCCCGCAGCCGACGATCAAGCGATACCTGGGACTGCTGGAGGAGGTCTTCCTCATCAAGCGCATCCCCGCCTGGTCCCGCAACCTCAGCACTCGGGCCGTCGGCACCGCCAAGGTCGCCATGGTCGACTCCGGCATCGCAGCCAACCTGCTGGGCCTGGACGCCGCAGCCCTCCGGCAGCCCTCCGGCCCGCTCGGCGGACTACTCGAAGGCTTCGTCGCGATGGAGATCGCCCGCCAGCTCACCTGGGCCGACCAGCGCATCGAGCTGCACCACTACCGCACCAAGGACAAGGTCGAGGTCGACATCGTGCTGGAGAACCGGCGCGGCCAAGTCGTTGCGATCGATGTCAAAGCCGCCTCGACGGTCAAGGCTGAGGACTTCCGGGGCCTGCGGCATCTCGCCGACCGTTTGGGCAGCGATCTGCTGACCGGGATCGTGCTCTACACCGGCCAGCAGACCCTCCCCTTCGGCCCGCGCTTCCGCGCCATCCCCATCAGCGCCCTATGGGAGGCGTCCTCAACCGGGAATTGACCGTTCTTGCGAGTCGTCCCGCGCGCCTGCGGGGAGCGCAGTCGTCGTCCAGCTCGGGCAGCTCGCGCTCGGCGTGCCCCCGCGGACGCGGGGCTGGTCTGTACGGACGGGAGTAGCGCGCTCGTGGCTGCGCCGCAGATGGCAGCAGGTCGCTCAGCACTCCACCACGTTGACCGCGAGGCCGCCGCGGGCCGTCTCCTTGTACTTGACCTTCATGGTCGCAGCAGTGGGATCTCCGCTTTGAGTTGCGATGACGTGACGCATCGCAAGCGTCTGGGACTTCTGAGGGACATTTGGCTGAGGAATGTCGGACAGCCACCCGTCCATGACCGAGAGGCCCCGTCGCCCAGCCTCCGGCATGAAGTGCGCATCGACTGAAACGACGTCTGAGACGGCTCCGCGGGTCCCTCCAGTGCGGCTTTGCCCTGCCGGAAGGTTTGTCCCTGTGACACTGGGCACCCAACGTCGTTGAGCATGTGATGTCTCCGAGGTCGCCGCGCGGGCGGGTCGGCGGGGGCCGGTTCCGGGGCGTTGTGGAGGAGTTGGTGCTGCTGTGCTGGTCCTGCTGGCCGCTCACGCGGCGGTCGCGGCGGCGATCCCCTGGTGGGGGCGGCGGCTCGGCCGGGCGGTGTGGGCGGTGGCGGCGCTGGTGCCGCTGGCGACGGCGGCCTGGGCGGGCACGCGGGCGGCCCGGATCCTCGACGGCGGCACGTACGGGGAGTCCCTGGCATGGGCGCCGTCGCTCGGGCTGGCGGTCGATCTGCGCCTGGACGCCCTGTCCTTGCTGATGCTCTGGATCGTCTCCGGGGTCGGCGCCCTGGTGCTGCTGTACTGCCGGTACTACTACGTCGCGCGCGCGGAGCGGGACGCCGGCCGGTCGGCCGCCCTGCTGGTGGCCTTCGCCGGGGCGATGGCCGGCCTGGTGCTGGCCGACAACCTCTTCGTGCTGTACGTCTTCTGGGAGCTGACCACGGTCGCGTCCTTCCTGCTCATCGTGGGGCGCGGCGAGGCGGAGGAGCGGCGGCGCGCCGCCCGGCAGTCCCTGCTGGTGACCGCGGCCGGCGGCCTGGTGATGCTGCTCGGTTTCGTGATGCTCGGTCAGGCGGCCGGCACGTACCGCGTCTCGGCGATCCTCGCCGATCCGCCCCCGGGCGGCGGCACGGTGGCGGTGGCGGTGGTGTGCGTGCTGGTCGGGGCGTTCGCCAAGTCGGCCCAGATGCCGCTGCACGGCTGGCTGCCCGCGGCGATGGTCGCGCCCACGCCGGTGAGCGCGTACCTGCACGCGGCCGCGATGGTCAAGGCGGGGGTGTACCTGGTGGCCAGGCTGGCGCCCGCCCTGGCCGAGACGGCGCCGTGGCGGCCGATGGTGCTGGGGGTGGGCCTCACCACGATGGTGCTGGCCGCGTGGCGTGCGCTGCGCGCGACCGACCTGAAGCTGCTGCTGGCCTACGGCACGATCAGCGAGCTGGGCCTGATGGTCGCCCTGCTGGGGGCCGGGACACGGACCGCGGCGCTGGCGGGCGCGGTGCTGCTGCTCGCGCACGCGGCGTTCAAGGCCGCGCTGTTCCTGTCCGTCGGGATCGTGGATCGGCGGGCGGGCACGCGGGACGTGCGGGAGCTGTCCGGGCTGGGGCGGCGGATGCCCGTGCTGTGCGCCGTCGCCGTGCTGGCGGCCGCCTCGATGGCCGGGCTGCCGCCGCTCGTCGGCTACCTGGGCAAGGAGGCCGCCCTGGAGGCGTTCCTGCACGGCGAAGAGCTGCCCCAGCACCTCCCGCTGACGGCGCTGCTGGTCTGCGGCTTCGCCCTGACCGTGGCGTACGCGGCCCGGTTCGTACGCGGCGCCTTCGGAGGCGCGCCGGGAAAGGGCCCGGCGGAGGCCCCGGGAAGGGGCCCGGGGGAGGCCCCGGGGGAGGCCGTGGACCGGGTGCGGCGCCCGGAGGCGGGGTTCGTCGCGCCGGTGGCGGTCCTGGCGGGCGCCGGTGCGGCCCTGGGCCTGGGGTACTCGGGCACGGCGGCCGTCGCGGCCGCCTACGCCGACGCCTATCCGCCGGGCCCGCCGGGTCCGTACAAGCTGTCCCTGTGGCACGGCTTCACGGCGGTGCTCGGCCTGTCGGCGCTGTCGCTGGGGCTCGGCGGCCTGCTCCACGTCGCCCGTCGGCGTGCCCGTACGACGGCGACCGCCGTGCCGCGCCCGCCGGACGTGCAGCGTGCCTACGACCGTGCGGTCGCGGCCGCGGACCGCCTGGCGGTGGCGGTGACCCGGCGCACGCAGGTCGGCTCGCTGCCGGTCTATCTGACCGTGCTCCTGGTGGTCGTGGTCGCGGTGCCCGGTGCGGCGCTGGCTCTCGCGGCGCCCTCGCCGGGGCCCCTGTCGCTGTGGTGGGCCCCGGTCGAGCCGGTGCTGGCGGTGGTGGTCCTGACGGCGGCCGGCGCGGTGGTCGTCACCCGCTACCGGCTCACCGGCGTCCTGCTGGCCGGGGCCGTCGGCTACGGGGTGGCGGGGGTGTTCCTGGCCCGGGGCGCACCGGACCTGGCGCTCACGCAGCTCCTGGTGGAGACGATGACGCTGGTCGTGGTGGTGCTGGTGCTGCGCGGGATGCCGGCCCGGTTCGACGCCGACCGGACGGCCCGGCGCGCCCGGCTGGTGCGGGCGGCGGCGGCCGGCGCGGTCGGTGTCCTCGTGGCCTTCTTCGCCCTGGCGGCGTCGTCCGCGCGTACGGCGCCGTCGGTCTCGGAGGGGCACGTGCGCCGGGCGGCGGAGGCGGGCGCCCACAACGTCGTGGACGCGATCCTCGTCGACTTCCGCGCCCTGGACACGCTGGGCGAGATCTCGGTGCTGCTGGTGGCGGTGGTCGGCGTCGTCAGCCTGATCCGCTCCCACGGCGGGGGCGGGACGCGGGAGCCCGAGCCGAACCCGCCCGCCGCGTTCCCCACGGCGCACTGGGACGAGCCCCGGCGGACCTGGCTGCCGGGCGCCGCCGAGCGGCCGGGCGGTGAGCGCTCGGTGCTGCTGGAGGTGGCGACCCGGCTGCTGTTCCCGTCGATCCTGGTGCTGTCGCTGTTCCTGCTGTTCTCCGGGCACTACCGCCCCGGAGGAGGGTTCGCCGGCGGCCTGGTGGCGGGCCAGGCGTTCGTCCTGCGGTACCTGGTGGGCGGACGGGCCGATCTCGGCGCCGCCGTGCGTGTGCCCGCGGGCGCAGTCGCCGGGGCGGGCCTGCTGCTCGCGGCGGGCGTCGGCCTGGCTCCCCTGGCCCTGGGCGGCGCCCTGCTGGAGAGTGCGGTGGTCTCGTGGGACCCGCCGGTGCTGGGCACGGTGAAGTTCGCGACCAGCCTGTTCTTCGACGTCGGCGTCTACGTGCTCGTCGTGGGCGTCACGCTCAAGCTGCTGTCGGCGGTGGGTGTCTCGCTCGGCGACGCCGCCGCCGCGAGCCGGGAGACGGAAGAGGCGTCCCGGTGACCGGCGCGGCGGACAGCACCGTGAACACGCTCGACGTGACGATGGCCGTCATGGTCGGCGGCCTGTTCGCCGTGGGCTTCTATCTCATGCTCCAGCGGTCCCTGATGCGGATCGTCCTCGGCTTCGTCCTCCTGGGACACGGCACCAACCTGTTGCTGCTGGTGGCCGGCGGCACGCCGGGACGGCCGCCGATGGTGAAGGGCGGGACGGCGGACCCGGCTGCGCTGGCCGATCCGCTGCCGCAGGCCATGGCGCTGACCTCGATCGTGATCACGTTCGGGCTCACGACCTTCCTGGCGGCCCTGGCCTACCGGTCCTGGCGGCTGACCGGGCACGACGAGGTACGCGACGACGTGGAGGACCGGCGCATCGGCACCGCCCGGGAGCGGGCCGGGGCCGACACCGAAACGGCCGCCGGCAAAGGCGACGGCGACGACACCGCGGGGGCGGAGCGATGACCGGCTTCCTGCTCGCCGTGCCCGTGCTGCTCCCGGCGCTCGGCGCCGGCGTGGTCCTGCTCCGGCTGCCCCGCCCGGCGGCCCGCGGAGTCAGCACGCTCGTGCTGGCGGCCGTCGCGGCCGACGCGGCGGCCCTGCTCGTCCTCGCCGACACCCGCGGGCCGCAGGCTCTGCATGTCGGCGGCTGGCCCGCGCCGCTGGGCGTCCCGCTCGTGGCGGACCGGCTGTCGGCCCTGCTGCTCACCGTGTCGGCGCTGGTGGCGCTGGCCGTGCTCGTCTTCGCGATCGGCCAGGGCACCGCGGAGGAGCGCCGGCGCTCGGCGGAGGTCTTCCACCCCGCCTACCTGCTGCTCGTCACGGGGGTGAGCCTGGCGTTCCTGACCGGCGACCTGTTCAACCTCTTCGTCGCCTTCGAGGTGATGCTCGCCGCCAGCTACGTCCTGATCACCCTCAACGCCGGCGAGAGCCGCACCCGGTCCGGCATGACGTACACGGTCGTCAGCATGACGTCCTCCCTGCTGTTCCTCACGCTGGTCGCCCTGGTGTACGCGGCCACGGGCACGGTCAACCTGGCCCAGCTCGGCCCGCGGCTCGCGGAGCTGCCGGACGGCCTGCGCGGCGCGCTCGCCCTGCTGCTCCTGGTGGTCCTGGGCATCAAGACGGCGATCGTGCCCCTGCACTTCTGGCTGCCCGACAGCTATCCCACCGCCCCCGCGCCGATCACCGCCGTGTTCGCCGCGCTGCTGACCAAGGTGGGCGTGTACGCCCTGCTGCGCACCCAGACGCTGCTGTTCCCGCGCACCGGTGTGTGGACCCTGCTGGCGTGTGTCGCGATCGCCGCCATGGTCGTGGGGATCCTCGGGGCCGTCGCCCAGGACGACCTCAACCGGCTGCTGTCCTTCACCCTCGTCAGCCACATCGGCTACATGCTGTTCGGACTCGCCTTGTTCGACACCCGCGGACTGACCGGAACCGTCCTGTACGTCGTGCACCACATCGTCGTCCAGGCGGCCCTGTTCCTCGCCGCGGCCCTCGTCGTACGGCGTACGGGGACGGCGGCGCTGCACCGCATGGCCGAGCGTCCGCCGCCCGGCGCGCTGCTCGTCGTGCTGTTCTCCCTTCCGGCCCTGAGCCTGGCCGGGGTGCCGCCGTTCTCCGGCTTCGTCGCCAAACTGGCCCTGCTGCGCGCCGGGGTCGCCGAGGCCGGGCCGGCGGCGTACGCCCTCACCGCGGCCGCCCTGCTCACCAGCCTGCTGACGCTCTACGCGATGACGCGGGTGGTGACGTCGGCCTTCATGGCGCGGCCCGCGCGCTCCGCCCGCGGCGAGGCGCCGGGGCCACCGGAGCCGCCGTCCCCCGCCGAAGCGGCCCGGCCCTCGGCACGCGTGCGCGGCGGACCGCCCGGGAGCAGGCTGATGATCGGCGCCGCGGTCGCCATGACCGCGACCGGGCTCGCGGTCGCCGCCTGCGCGGGCCCGCTCGCCCGGCTCGGCGACCGCGCCGCGCACGACCTGCTCGACCCGCGCCAGTACCGGTCTGTCGTTCTGCACGAGGAGGACCGTTGACCCGTCGGAGACATGCCCGCTCGGTCATGCGCCATGTGCCGATGATCGCCTGGCTGTGGCTGCTGTGGGTCCTGCTGTGGGGATCCGCCAGTCCGGTGGTGCTCCTCGGAGGTCTGCTGGTCGCCACCGTCATCGTCGCCGGCTTCGCCCTGCCGCCGGTGCTGCCGGGAGCCGTGCCCCGGCCCCTGCGGATCGGGCGCCTTCTCTTCCACCTGCTGGCCGACCTGGTCAGGTCCGGGGCCGTTGTCGCCTGGCAGGTCGTCCGGCACGGCAGGCGGACGTCCGCGGCGATCGTCGAGGTCCCGCTGCGCGTCGACAGCGACCTGCTGATCACGGCCGTGGCGGAGATCACGACCATGACACCCGGCACGCTGGTGGCGGAGATCGACCGCGGCAGACGGCGCCTCTACGTCCACGCCCTCCCGGTCGACGACGAGCAGGACCTCGTCCGCCGCAAGAACGCGGTGCAGGGCGTGGAGCGCCGGGTCACGCGAGCGGTCGGCGCCGGGCGGCGGCACCGCGGAGGAGTCACCGGCCGCGATCCGGAAGGCGGGCGGCCATGAACGTCCTGTACGGCACGGTCCTGGCGACGGTGGCGGCGGCCGGCCTGCTCACCCTGGTGCGCCTGGTGCACGGCCCGCGCGCGCTCGACCGCATCCTGGCGCTGGACGTCCTCGTGACGATGGTCATCGCCGGGACGGCCACAGGGATGCTGCTGCGCAAGGACACCACGTCCCTCCCGGTGCTCGTCGTCCTCGCCCTGCTGGCGTTCACCGGGTCGGTGACGGCGGCCCACCTGATCGAGAAGCGGGAGGGCATGCGATGACCACCGTACGTGACGTGATCACCGCCGCCGTGCTGCCGGCCGGCGCGGCCTTCTGCCTGCTCGGCGCCGTGGGCCTGCTCCGCTTCCCGGACGTCGCGAGCCGCCTGCACCCGGCCGCGAAGGCCCAGACCCTCGGCCTGCTGCTCATCCTGCTGGGGACGGCGGTGCAGATGCCGCTGCGCCACGCGCCGGTCCTGCTCCTCATCGCCGTGTTCCAGATGTTCACGGCCCCGATCACCAGCCAGATCATCGGCCGCACCGCCTACCGCACCGGCGCACTCGACCGCCGCCTGATGTTCCGGGACGAACTCGCCGACCGCCTCGCACGGGACGGCACTCCGGTGGACGGCCCGGACCGCCCGGACGACCCGCACGGCCCACACGGCCCGCCGCCGGAGGAGGCGGACCGGTGATCGCCCACCGCGTCGCGCTTGCGGTTCGAGGTCGGGAGTGGCGCAGGAGGCCCGCTGCCCGGAGGCGTACGGGGCGACGTCAACACGCTCCACGAGAGCGCCGTGGAACTGCACCGCAGGCTCACCGGCTCCCGCCTGGTGACCGCCGACATCCGCGCCCACGGCGTCTTCGGGCGCGGCGAGGACGGGCTACGCCCCGTGCCCTGCGCCGACGAGGCCGTGCAGGCGTACCCGCGCGACGGCACACGGCCGGCCGAGGACGTCACCTGCCCACACCCGTAGCATGCTCCCGCTCCTGTTGCGGTTGCCGGCCTGGTCCGAGGGCTGCGGGAGCACCGCCCGGATCCCACGGTGCCGCAGACCGGCGCGGATCGCCCGCGACGAGGTCACCGGCCTGGCCTGGTGTGATCACGAACGCGAGAGGGCGGCGCCGTCCGTCGGAGACAAGGTGGATCTTCGCCGTCAGCCCGCCGAGACGACCCAGTCCAGGTCCTCCCCCGCGTCGGCCCCGGCCGGCAGCGCGGTGAACACACGCTCCCAGGCCCCATCGATCACCCGCCGGTGATCCCGCCACCGCCCACCCCGCCTCGGTGTCCGATCCGGCAGCAACGGCTGAAAGACACATGGTCGCAGGTCAAGACGGTAGTCGTCAGCACTCGATGACGTTGACCGCCAGTCCGCCGCGGGCCGTCTCCTTGTACTTGACCTTCATGTCCGCGCCGGTCTCCTTCATCGTCTTGATCGCCTTGTCGAGCGAGACGAAGTGCTGCCCGTCGCCGCGCAGCGCCATGCGGGCCGCGGTGATCGCCTTGACGGCCGCCATGCCGTTGCGCTCGATGCACGGGATCTGCACCAGGCCGCCGATCGGGTCGCAGGTCAGGCCCAGGTTGTGCTCGATGCCGATCTCCGCGGCGTTCTCCACCTGTTCCGGGGTGCCGCCCAGGATCTCCGCGAGGCCGCCGGCGGCCATCGAGCAGGCGGAGCCGACCTCGCCCTGGCAGCCGACCTCGGCGCCGGAGATGGAGGCGTTCTCCTTGAAGAGCAGGCCGATCGCGCCCGCCGCGAGGAGGAAGCGGACGGCGGTGTCGTCGTCGGCGCCGGGGACGAAGTCCGCCGCGTAGTGCAGGACCGCGGGGATGATGCCCGCCGCGCCGTTGGTGGGGGCGGTGACGACGCGGCCGCCGGCGGCGTTCTCCTCGTTGACCGCCATGGCGTAGAGCGTGACCCACTCCATCGCGTGCGCCGCCGGGTCGCCCGCCGCGCGGAGCTGGCGGGCCTCGCCGGCGGCGCGGCGGCGGACCTTGAGGCCGCCGGGGAGGATGCCCTCGCGACCGGTACCGCGCGCCACGCAGTCGCGCATGACGTCCCGGATCTCCAGCAGCCCGGCGCGGATCTCCGCCTCCGTGCGCCAGGCCCGTTCGTTCTCCAGCATCAGCGAGGACAGCGACAGGCCCGTCTCCCGGGTGCGGCGCAGCATCTCGTCGGCGGTGCGGAAGGGGTACTTCAGCACGGTGTCGTCGAGCTTGATCCGGTCCTGGCCGACGGCCGCCTCGTCCACGACGAAGCCGCCGCCCACCGAGTAGTACGTCTTCGCAAGCAGCGTCCCACCGCCCGCGTCGTACGCGGCCAGCGTCATGCCGTTCGCGTGGTAAGGCAGCGAGCGGCGGCGGTGCAGGACGAGGTCGGCGGAGGCGTCGAAGGGGATCTCGTGGTCGGGCCCTATGTCGGCGCCGAGCAGGTGCAGCCGCCCGGCGGTGCGGATGCGCTCCGCCTCGTCGTCGGCCCACTCGACGTCGACGGTGCGCGGCGAGTAGCCCTCCAGGCCGAGGAGCACGGCCTTCGGGGTGCCGTGGCCGTGGCCGGTGGCGCCGAGGGAGCCGAAGAGTTCGGCCCGTACGGCGGTGGTGTGGGCCAGCAGGCCCTCGTTCTTCAGCCGGCGGGCGAAGAGCCGGGCCGCCCGCATCGGGCCGACGGTGTGCGAACTCGACGGGCCGATGCCGATCGAGAAGAGGTCGAAGACGGAGATGGCCACGCGGGACTCCTTTGTCCTTCCGTGGGGACGTGCGCCCCGGGCCGGGGGCCCGCGGCGGCGATGGCGGCGGGCCCCGGCGTCCGGGCTACAGGCCGGGGTACAGCGGGTGCTTCTCCGCCAGGGCGGTGACCCGGGCGGCGAGGGCGGCGGTCTTCGCCTCGTCGAAGCCGGGCTTGAGGGCCTCGGCGATGACGTCGGCGACCTCCTCGAAGTCCGCGGCGGTGAAGCCGCGGGTGGCCAGCGCCGGAGAGCCGATGCGCAGGCCGGAGGTGACCATGGGCGGGCGGGGGTCGTCGGGTACGGCGTTGCGGTTGACGGTGATGCCGATCTCGTGGAGCCGGTCCTCGGCCTGCTGCCCGTCCAGCTCGGAGTGGCGCAGGTCGACCAGGACCAGGTGGACGTCCGTGCCGCCGGAGAGCACCGAGACGCCGGCCGCGCGCGCGTCGTCGCGCAGCAGCCGCTCCGCCAGGATCCGGGCGCCGTCCAGCGTGCGCCGCTGCCGCTCCCGGAACTCCTCCGACGCCGCGACCTTGAACGACACCGCCTTGGCGGCGATCACGTGCTCCAGCGGCCCGCCCTGCTGGCCGGGGAAGACCGCCGAGTTGATCTTCTTCGCGAGGTCCTGCCGGGACAGGATGACCCCGCCGCGCGGCCCGCCGAGCGTCTTGTGCGTCGTGGTGGTGACGATGTCCGCGTACGGGACGGGGTTGGGGTGCAGCCCGGCGGCGACAAGACCGGCGAAGTGCGCCATGTCGACCAGCAGCAGCGCGCCGACCTCGTCCGCGATCCGCCGGAAGCCGGCGAAGTCCAGCTGCCGCGGGTACGCCGACCAGCCGGCGACGATCAGCTTCGGCCGCCGCTCCTTGGCCAGCCGCTCGACCTCGTCCATGTCGACCAGGCCGGTCCCGGCGTCGACGTGGTAGGCGGCGACGTCGTACAGCTTGCCGGAGAAGTTGATCTTCATGCCGTGGGTCAGGTGCCCGCCGTGGGCCAGGTCCAGGCCCAGGATGGTGTCGCCGGGCTTCAGCACCGCGAACATCGCCGCCGCGTTCGCCGACGCGCCCGAGTGCGGCTGGACGTTGGCCGCCTCGGCGCCGAAGAGCGCCTTCACGCGCTCGCGGGCCAGTTCCTCGGCGACGTCGACGTGCTCGCAGCCGCCGTAGTAGCGGCGGCCGGGGTAGCCCTCGGCGTACTTGTTGGTGAGGACCGAGCCCTGCGCCTCCAGGACGGCGACCGGGGCGAAGTTCTCCGAGGCGATCATTTCGAGGGTGGACTGCTGGCGCGTGAGCTCGGCGTCCACGGCGGCGGCGACCTCGGGGTCGACCTCGTGGAGCGAGCCGTTCAGAAGGGACATGGGACCTTCCGTGGGAAAGGGCGGACGCGGGGCGGTCGGGGCTGCGCAGGCCGTGCTGAGTAAGCCGTGCTGCGTATGCCGTGCTGCGCAAGCCGTGCTGCGTAAGCCGTGCCGCGTGTGCGGCGGTGCGCTCAGCCCGCGGTGAACGCGGTGTACTCGTCGGCGGACATCAGGTCGTCGGACTCCGCCGCGACCCGCACCTTGAACAGCCAGCCGTCCTCGTACGGCCCGGAGTTCACCAGCGCCGGGTCGTCCACGACGTCCTGGTTGGCCGCGGTGACCTCCCCGGTCACCGGTGCGTAGAGGTCGGAGACGGACTTGGTCGACTCCAGCTCGCCGCAGGGCTCGCCCGCGGTGACCGCGTCGCCGACCTCCGGGAGCTGGACGAAGACGACGTCGCCGAGCGCGTCCGCGGCGTGGGCGGTGATGCCGACGGTGGCGACGCCGTCGTCGCCGTCGTCGCCGGTCGCGACCCACTCGTGTTCCTTGCTGTAGCGCAGGTGCTCAGGGTTGCTCATGAGGAGATTCTCCAGGATCGGGACGTGGGTGAGGGTCAGGGGCGGCGGTAGAACGGCAGGGCGACGACCTCGTACGGCTCGTGGCTGCCGCGGATGTCGACGCCCACGCCGGTGGCCGCCGACGGGCCCGGCTCGGCGTGCGCGGCGTCGACGTACGCCATGGCGATCGGCCTGCCCAGGGTGGGGGAGGGGGCGCCGGAGGTGACCTCGCCGATCCGCCGGCCGCCGGCCACCACCGCGTACCCCGCCCGGGGCACCCGCCGGCCCTCGGCGACCAGGCCGACCAGCACCCGCGGCGGCTCGGCCGCGGCGCGCTCGGCGGCCCGCTCCAGCGCCGTGCGGCCGACGAAGTCGCCGGGCTTGTCGAGCTTGACGACCCGGCCGAGACCGGCGTCGAAGGGGGTGAGCGCGGTGGTCAGCTCGTGCCCGTAGAGCGGCATGCCGGCCTCCAGCCGCAGCGTGTCGCGGCAGGAGAGCCCGCACGGCACCAGCCCGTCGTCCGCGCCTGCGGCGGTCAGCGCCGCCCAGACGGCCGCCGCGTCGGCGGGGCGGACGAACAGCTCGAAGCCGTCCTCGCCGGTGTAGCCGGTACGGGCGATGAGCGCGTCGGCGCCGGCGACGGTGCCGGGCAGGCCGGCGTAGTACTTCAGCCCGGCCAGGTCCGCGTCGGTGACCCGGCCCAGGACGGCCGGGGACTTCGGGCCCTGCACGGCGATCAGGGCGTACGCGTCCCGGTCGTCCCGTACCGCGGCGTCCGGGAAGCCGGCGGCCCGCCCGGTGAGGGCGTCCAGGACGGCCTGGGCGTTGGCGGCGTTCGCGACGATCATGAACTCCTCGTCGGCGAGCCGGTAGACGATCAGGTCGTCGAGGATGCCGCCGTCCTCGCGGCACATCATCGTGTACCGGGCGCGGCCGGGGCGCACGGCGGAGAGCCGGCCCACCAGGGCGTAGTCCAGCAGCGCGGCCGCCCCGGGGCCGGTGACGGAGATCTCGCCCATGTGGGAGAGGTCGAAGAGGCCGGCGCGGGTGCGCACCGCGACGTGCTCCTCGCGCTCGCTGCCGTAGCGCAGCGGCATGTCCCAGCCGGCGAAGTCGGTCATGGTGGCGCCGAGCGCGCGGTGCGTGGCGTCGAGCGCGGTACGGCGCGGTGCAGGGCTCTCAGTGGTCATCGTCAGCTCCCGGACAGGGGTGGTCGTGTCCTCCCCATCTGTCATCGGAACCTGAGAGGTTCGCCACGATCCCGCGGGAGCGTGGCTTGCACCTTGGGTGGGGCGGCGCCGGCGCACGGCCGTGCTCCGATGCGCCGCCCGCTTTTCAGATCTGCCTCGCCCGTGCGGTGACGGTGCCTGAGAGATTCAAGGGAGGACTTGCTCCTTCGGCGCCCGGTGCGTCCGCCTGCTCGGCGAGGCACCGGGACTCTCCCGCGCGGGTTCGAACGGCCGGTATGGAGTTGGCGGGCCCCATCATTGCATGCGCCCGGCGGCCGCGGGGCGGAGTGCGGAACCGGACGACCTCCCCTCCGCCGTTCCGCCCGGCTGCTCCCTCGCGTTCTTGTCGTGCCCCGCCGCTGTTGCCAGGCTGGTGGCGGGGCAGCGGCGGGCGGGCCCGGGACGGGTGTGGGAGGCGGCGTGACGGTGGAGCAGGCGGCCTCCCGGGAGCGGCTGCGATATCCCGCGGGGGACATCGTCGTGGTCTCCGGGCTGCCGGGCAGCGGCAAGAGCACGCTCATGCGGCGCACGCGGCCGGCCGCGCGGGTGCTGCTGATCGACTCGCAGTACGTACGCGAACGCTGGGCCCGCCGGCTGGGGCCGCGGCTGCCGTACCAGCTGTACCGGCCGCTGGTGCGCATCGACCACTACGCCCGGCTGCGGCGTGCGGTCCGCGCCGGCGGCAGCCTGGTCGTGCACGACTGCGGCACGCTGCCGTGGGTGCGGTGGTGGCTGACCAGGCAGGCCCGGCGGTACGGGCGCGGGGTGCACGTCGTGGTGCTGGACGTACCGGCCGAGGTGGCGCGGGCGCGGCAGGAGGCGCGCGGGCGCGCGGTGTCGCGCTACGCCTTCGCCCGGCACCGGTGGGCGCACCGGCGGCTGCTGGACTCGGCCCGGGACGGCGGTCTGGCGGCGGCGTGCGCGTCGGTGCTGGTGCTGGACGGGGCGGCGGCGGGGGCGCCGCCGGGGATCAGCTTCGGCTGAGCGGGCGCGGGGGGCGCCGCCGGGTGCGGGCGCGGCCTTCGCCCGCGAACGCCCGCAGCCGCTAGGGTGCCGACGTTCGTCCCCCGACGGTTGGCTGGTCCCGATGAGCTTTGACTACCCGTCCCCGCAGCCCCCCGCCACGGGCGGCTTCCCCGGCAACGAGCTTGAGGAGGTGCTGGCCGCCTCCCTCGGCAACCCGCAGGCGGCCCCGCGGCTGCTGGAGGTGCTGGGCCGCAGCAGCCTGTGGGTGCCGCTGCCCGCGGGCGGCGGCCCCGACAGCGGGTCGCTCAGCGTGCCGACGACCGACATCGGCGGCGCGCCGTACGTGCCGGTGTTCTCCTCGCAGGAGGAGTTCCTGCGGGTGACCGGCTCGCACATGTCGTTCACCGTCGCGCCGGCCCGCGAGTTCGCCCGAGGGCTGCCGCCGCAGGTCGGCATCGCGGTCAACCCCGGCGGCACGGTCGGCGTGCCGCTGCCCCCGGCGGCGGTCGCGGAGCTGTGCCGGGACCGCGGGGCGCCGCGGCTGCCGGGGGAGGCGCGGGGCGGCCGGGTACGGCTGTTCACACCGGACTGGCAGGACGACCCGGTGGACTTCCTGGCCGCCGCGCGGGAGGAGTTCGAGCGGGTCGGGGTGGTGCGCACCGCCCGCCGCGGGCTCGCGAGCGTGGAGGGCGGCCCGGTGCAGCTGTACGTCGGGGTGGAGCTGCTGGACACGTACGACGAGAGCCGGCAGGCGACGACGGAGGCGCTGGGCCGGGCGCTGGGCGTCCAGCCGGTGCCGTGGAAGGTGCAGCTGGTCTTCCTCGACGCCGCCGTGGACCCGGTGATCACCTGGATGCGGGCCAAGGTCGAGCCGTTCTACATCCGGGTCGGCTGACGCGGGGAGGCTCTAAGCTGGTTTGATGACCTTTCCGGGCGTATTCGCATGCCCGGGGGCGGCGGCGGCCGAGACGAAGGGTTGGGGCCCAGGGTGAACGGGGGCGCGAGCGGGAGTGCGCCGGGAGCGGGCGTGGACCGGTTGGTCCGCCAGGTGGCTCCCGGCAGGTACGACGCGTACGAGACGCTGCTCGCCGCGCTGGCCGCCGGGCAGGTGTGGATGCTGCTCTGGCAGGGCCGCCCGGATTCGCCCGACGCGCAGTACGGCAGCATGCAGGTCGAGGGCCACGCCTACGCCCCCTGCTTCAGCTCCGACCGCGAGCTGTCCGCCAGCGGCTGGGCCGGCGCCCACGAGCCCGTCGCCGGCGCGGAGATCGCCGCCGCGCTCTACCCCGACCGCTGGGGCCTCTGGCTCGACCCGCACGCCGCCGGCGGCGGCGTCGGCGTCCCCTGGCTCGACCTGCGCCGGGTGGCCACCGGTCTCGACCGGCTGCCCGCGGGGCCGCTGCGGATCTCCGAACCGGTCGTGGACGTGGCGCAGTTCTACGCGCTGCTGGGCCAGACCGCCCACCGCACGCCCGCCGTGCGCACGCTCTGCCGCGCCTGGGTGCAGCCGGCCCTCGGCGAGCCGTACCTGGCCGTCGGCATCGACCTGTACGACACCGGCCCGCAGTCCGTCGCCGCGGCGCAGGCGATGATGCAGGAGTCCGTGGCCGCCGTGCCCCCGGGCCTGGCCGTCTCCACGGTGGCGCTGGCCGACGACCACGACCCGGTGGCGATGTGGATGCGGGCCAACTCCCGGCCGTTCTTCGACCGCGGCGCCTACGGCGGCGGCCCGGCCGCCCCGCCCGCCGGATACGGGTACCCGCCGCCGCACCCCGCGGGCGGCGCCCAGCAGTCCGGCTGGCAGCCGGGGCCCGCTCCGCAGTTCTGAACACCCGACCTGTATGTCTGGATATGCCCCCCTTTAGGGGGCGGCGAAGATCCGCTCAGCGGCGGTGGGATGTCCGGATAACGGTATCCACTGCATCGCATCACGTTTGCGCATCCATTCCCCTCGGGGTCTGGCGAGTGATCCCCGGCGCGTTGAAGACTCCCCCCGCAGGAGCCTGCCGTTCCCCTGTGCGACGGCAGAGATTCACGATCACGCACGACAACACGACGGCACCACGGCACCACGGCATGACTTGCACCAGCGAAGCGAATGAGCCGCTACCGCGGCGGACGACGGCGGGACGCCGCCGCTCGAGAGGGGTCCCCACAACATGACGGCACCTATCGAGACCGCCGGCACTGCCGAGGCGGCGCCGGAAGCTCTCGTTGAGGGCGTGGACAAGAGCCGGATCGAGGGCCGCTCACTCGGCCGCATCGCCTGGATGCGGCTCAAGCGCGACCGCGTCGCCATGGCCGGCGGCATCGTCGTGGTGTTCCTCATCCTGACCGCCGCGCTCTCCCGGCCGATCCAGGCGGTCCTCGGTCTCGACCCCAACAAGCTGAACCAGGACCTCGTCGACCCCTCGCTGGCCACGCCGTACGGCTCGTTCGGCGGCATGAGCTGGGACCACCCGCTGGGCGTGGAGCCGAAGCTGGGCCGCGACATAGCCACCCGGATCCTGGAGGGCTCCTGGGTCTCGCTGCTCGTCGCCTTCGGCGCCACCATGGTCGCGGTCGTCATCGGCACCGTTCTCGGCGTCATCGCCGGCTACTACGGCAAGTGGGCCGACACGATCATCAGCCGGACCATGGACACGTTCCTGGCCTTCCCGGTGCTGCTCTTCGCCATCTCCATCTCGGCCGCGCTGCAGGGCGGCGCGTTCGGGCTGAAGGGGCTGGAGCTGCACATCGGGGTGCTGATCTTCGTCATCGGCTTCTTCAGCTGGCCGTATATCGGCCGCATCGTCCGGGGCCAGACGATCAGCCTGCGCGAGCGCGAGTTCGTCGAAGCGGCCAAGAGCCTGGGCGCCCGCGGTCCCTTCATCCTCTTCCGGGAGCTGCTGCCGAACCTGGTGGGGCCGATCCTCGTCTACTCCACGCTGCTGATCCCGACCAACATCCTCTTCGAGGCGGCGCTGAGCTTCCTCGGCGTGGGCATCCAGCCGCCGCAGGCCTCCTGGGGCGGCATGCTGAGCAGCGCGATCGACTACTACCAGGTCGACCCGATGTTCATGGTCGTGCCGGGCGTGGCGATCTTCCTCTCCGTGCTGGCCTTCAACCTCTTGGGCGACGGGCTCAGGGACGCACTCGATCCCAAGGGCCGCCGATGACACCGATGACCCCAAGAAGCAGCCTGGGTGCGGCACCCGCCGTTCCCGCTCTCGTCCCATCACTCCGAACCAGGGGGCAACGCCTCACCATGAAATTCAGGTCGAAATCAGCCGCCATGCTCGCGGTTGCCGTCTCGGTCGCGCTGACCGCCGCCGCCTGCGGCGGCGGTGGCAACGACGACGACGAGGGCGGCGAGGGCGGCGGCGCGCCCGCGAACGCGGCGATCGAGAAGATCCTCAACCCGTCCGACAAGAAGGGCGGGACCCTCGTCTACGAGTCCGCCGACACGCCGGACTCGATGGACCCGGGCAACACGTACTACGGCTACATGTGGAACTTCAGCCGGCTGTACGCGCGCTCCCTCATGACCTACGCCCCCGGCGCGGGCGCGGAGGCCGCGGAGCCGGTGCCGGACCTCGCCGAGGGGCCCGGGGAGGCGTCCGACGGCGGCCGGACCTGGACGTACAAGATCAAGAAGGGCGTCAAGTACGAGGACGGCACCGAGATCACGGCCGGTGACGTCAAGTACGCCGTCGAGCGGAGCAACTACGCCCGCGACGTGCTCTCCCTCGGCCCGAACTACTTCGCCCAGTACCTGAAGAACCCGGACGACTACCAGGGGCCGTACAAGGACAAGAGCGAAGAGGGCATCTCGTCCATCCAGACCCCGGACGACCACACGATCGTCTTCAACCTCGCGCAGCCGTTCCAGGAGTTCGACTACCTGGTGGCGATGACGCAGACCGCGCCGGTGCCGCGGGACAAGGACAACGGCTCGGACTACCAGAAGAACATCGTCTCCTCCGGCTCGTACAAGTTCGAGCGCTTCAACCTGGACAAGTCCGCCACCCTGGTCCGCAACGACCAGTGGGACCCGAAGACGGACAAGATCCGCAAGCAGCTGCCGGACAAGATCGAGGTCCGCTTCAAGGTCAACCCCGAGACCATCGACAAGAACATCGAGGCGGGCAAGACCCACGTGATGTTCGACGCGCTCGGCGTCACCGCCCAGACCCAGTCCCAGATGCTGCGGGACGAGTCGAACATGCTCGACAACCCGACCGGCGGCCGGCTGACCTACATGGCGATCAACACGACGGTCGCGCCGTTCGACGACGTCAACTGCCGCAAGGCCGTGGAGTTCGCCGTCGACAAGGACTCCTCGATGCGCGCCCTCGGCGGTGAGCCCAAGGGCGACGTCGCCACCACCGCGCTGCCGCCGGACGTCCCGAGCCACCAGTCCTACGAGGACCCGTACGCCACCGAGGGCAACAAGGGCGACGTCGAGAAGGCCAAGGCCGCGCTGAAGGAGTGCGGCAAGCCCAACGGGTTCGACACCGTGCTGACCGCGCGCACCGAGCGGCAGGACGAGATCGACAACGCCACCGCGATCCAGGCGGCCCTGAAGAAGGTGGGCATCAACGCCCAGATCCAGAAGTTCCCCGGCGGCAAGTACTTCACCGACTTCGCGGGCTCCCGGAAGTGGGGCCAGGACAACAACGCGGGTCTGTACATGATGCAGTGGGGCGCCGACTGGCCCAGCGGCTACGGCTTCCTGCAGCAGATCGCCAACGGCGGCGCCCTCGGCGAGTCCGGCAACACGAACATCTCGTACCTGGACGACCCGGAGATCAACAAGCTGCTCGACGAGTCGATCGCGGACCCCGACGCCGCGGCGCGTGCCAAGGCGTACGCCGAGGTGGACAAGAAGATGCTGGAGACGGCGGCGATCGTGCCCCTCTCCTACTTCAAGGTCCTGCACCAGCGCTCGGACGAGGTCACCAACCTGGTGGTCTCGCAGGCGTTCAGCGGTCAGTACGACTACCTGAACCTCGGCCTGAAGTAGCACCCCCACCGGCTGCGCGGGCGGTGCCCCCACCGGCACCGCCCGCGCCGCCCGGACCGTGGAAGGCACGCCCTCGTGTTCGCGTATTTCATCCGGCGGCTGCTGGCCGCGGTGATGCTGCTGTTCGTCGTGAGCGCCATCACCTACGCCATCTTCTTCGTCCTGCCGCGGCTGGCCGGCAGCACTCCCGACCAGCTTGCCGCGCAGTACATCGGCAAGAGCCCGGACGCCAAGACCATCGAGGCGGTCAAGAAGAACCTCGGCCTCGACGATCCCGTCTACGTCCAGTACTGGGACTTCATCCGCGGCATCTTCGCCGGCCGGGAGTTCAACTTCGGCCCCGACCCGTCGCAGTGCGACGCGCCCTGCCTCGGCTACTCCTTCCGCAAGCACGTGGAGGTCTGGCCGGAGATGCTGGACCGGCTGCCGGTCACCGCCTCGCTGGCCATCGGCGCCGCCGTGCTGTGGCTGATCTCCGGGGTCACCACGGGCGTGATCTCCGCGCTGCGCCCGGGGTCGGTCTTCGACCGCGCGGCGATGGGCATCGCCCTGGCCGGCGTCTCGCTGCCGATGTTCTTCACCGGCACGGTCGCGCTGGCGCTGTTCACCTTCCACTGGGAGATCTTCCCGAACGAGTACACGCCGCTCACCGAGAATCCGGTGCGCTGGTTCCAGGGGCTGATGCTGCCCTGGTTCTCGCTGGCGTTCCTCTATTCGGCGCTCTATGCGCGGCTCACCCGGGCCGGGATGCTGGAGACCATGGGTGAGGACTACATCCGCACCGCCCGGGCGAAGGGCCTGAAGGAGCCGGTGGTGATCACCCGGCACGGGCTGCGCTCCGCGCTGACCCCCATCGTGACCATCTTCGGCATGGACTTCGCGCTGCTGCTCGGCGGTGCGGTGATCACCGAGACGGTGTTCTCCTTCGACGGGGTCGGCTCCTGGGCCGTGCAGTCCATCAACGAGAACGACCTGCCGCCGATCCTCGGCGTCACGTTGTTCGCCGCCTTCTTCATCGTGATGTGCAATCTGGTGGTGGACTTCGTGTACGCCGCCATCGACCCGAGGGTGAGGGTCTCGTGACCGGCCTGACGAAGACGGGTGCCGTCGGCGAGCCCGTGCCCACCGGCACGGAGGCGTCGGCCTTCCTGGACATCCGGGACCTGAAGGTCCACTTCCCGACCGACGACGGCCTGGTGAAGTCCGTCGACGGACTCTCCTTCCAGCTGGAGAAGGGCAGGACCCTCGGCATCGTGGGCGAGTCCGGCTCCGGCAAGTCCGTCACCTCGCTGGCGGTGATGGGGCTGCACACCGCCGGCCAGTACGGCAAGCGCCGGCGGGCTCAGCTCTCCGGCGAGATCTGGCTCAACGGCCAGGAGCTGCTGTCCGCGGAGCCCGACGCGGTGCGCCGGCTGCGCGGCCGCGAGATGTCGATGATCTTCCAGGACCCGCTGTCCGCGCTGCACCCGTACTACAAGATCGGGTACCAGATCGTGGAGGCGTACCGGGTCCACCACGACGTCGACAAGAAGACCGCGCGCAAGCGGGCCATCGAGATGCTCGACCGGGTCGGCATCCCGCAGCCCGACAAGCGCGTCGACGACTACCCGCACCAGTTCTCCGGCGGCATGCGCCAGCGCGCGATGATCGCGATGGCGCTGGTGAACAACCCCGAGCTGCTCATCGCCGACGAGCCGACGACCGCGCTGGACGTCACCGTGCAGGCGCAGATCCTCGACCTGATCCGGGATCTGCAGAAGGAGTTCGGCTCCGCGGTCGTCATCATCACCCACGACCTCGGCGTGGTCGCCGAGCTGGCCGACGACATCCTGGTGATGTACGGCGGCCGGTGCGTCGAGAAGGGCTCGGCCGAGCAGATCTTCGAGCAGCCGCAGCACCCGTACACCTGGGGCCTGCTCGGCTCCATGCCGCGCATCGACCGCGAGGCCACGGACCGGCTCACCCCGGTCAAGGGCAGCCCGCCGAGCCTCATCAACGTGCCGGCCGGCTGCGCGTTCCACCCGCGCTGCCCCTACGCGGACGTGCCCGCGGACAACGCCAGCCGCACCGTACGGCCCGAGCTGCGCGAGGTCGGCAGTGGGGGCGTAGCCGGTGGGGGACACTTCGTCGCCTGCCACATGGGGCAGGAAGACCGGGAGCGCATCTACGCCGAAGAGATTGCGCCGAAGCTGTGAAGGACGAGGCTGTGCCCGAGACGAAGGCCGACAAGGTGACCGACGCGGCGGCCGGGTCGGTCGCCGACGGCGGCGTGCCGACGACCGACCCGGCGCCGGTCGGGCGGCTGCGCAAGAAGCCCGCCGCCGGCACCGAGCCGCTGCTCCGGGTCTCCGGACTGGCCAAGCACTTCCCCATCCGCAAGGGCCTGCTGCAGCGCCAGGTCGGCGCGGTGCAGGCGGTGGACGGCATCGACTTCGAGGTGCTGCCCGGCGAGACGCTGGGCGTGGTCGGCGAGTCCGGCTGCGGCAAGTCCACCATGGGCCGGCTGATCACCCGGCTGCTGGAGCCCACCGCAGGCACCGTCGAGTTCCAGGGCCGGGACATCACGCACCTGAGCACGGGCCGGATGCGCCCGCTGCGCCGCGACGTGCAGATGATCTTCCAGGACCCGTACTCCTCGCTGAACCCGCGGCACACCGTCGGCACCATCGTCGGCGCCCCGTTCAAGCTGCAGAACGTCACGCCCGAGGGCGGGGTGAAGCGGGCGGTCCAGGGGATCCTGGAACGGGTCGGCCTGAACCCCGAGCACTACAACCGCTACCCGCACGAGTTCTCCGGCGGCCAGCGGCAGCGCATCGGCATCGCCCGGGCACTGGCCCTGCAGCCGAAGCTGATCGTGGCGGACGAGCCGGTCTCGGCGCTGGACGTGTCCATCCAGGCCCAGGTGGTCAACCTCCTGGACGACCTGCAGCAGGAGTTCGGGCTCACCTACGTGATCATCGCCCACGACCTGTCCGTCGTCCGGCACGTCTCCGACCGGATCGCGGTCATGTACCTGGGCAAGGTCGTCGAACTGGCCGACCGCGACAGCCTCTACCGGGCGCCGCTGCACCCGTACACCAAGGCGCTGATGTCCGCGGTGCCGGTGCCGGACACCAAGCGCAGGCAGCAGCGCGAGCGGATCCTGCTCAAGGGCGACGTGCCCTCGCCGATCGCGCCGCCCGCCGGCTGCCGCTTCCACACCCGGTGCTGGAAGGCCACCGAGGTCTGCAGGACCAAGGAGCCGCCGCTGCTGGAGCTGAAGCCCGGCCAGCGCACGGCCTGCTGGCACCCGGAGAACGCGCCCGACCAGGCCCCCGACGACAAGAAGTAGCACCGGGCGGCGCGGACGGCGGCGGCGCGGCCGGGCAGCCGGCGGCGTACCCGGAGGGGCCGGATCCCGAGCCTCGCGGGCCGGAACGCGGCGGTCGGCGGGCGTGCACGCGCCGTAGAATCGGTAGCACCATGGACCAGGCTGTCTACCTCGACCACGCCGCCACCACGCCGATGCTCCCCGAGGCGGTGCGGGCCATGACCGACCGGCTCGCCGTCACCGGCAACGCCTCGTCGCTGCACGCCGCGGGCCGGCGGGCCCGGCGTACGGTCGAGGAGTCCCGGGAGCGGCTGGCCGCCGCCTTCGGCGCCCGCCCCAGCGAGGTGGTCTTCACCTCCGGCGGCACCGAGGCGGACAACCTGGCGGTCAAGGGCCTGTACTGGGCCCGGCGCGCCGAGGACCCGGCGCGCACCCGGGTGCTCGCCAGCCCCGTCGAGCACCACGCGGTGCTCGACGCCGTGCACTGGCTGCAGAAGCACGAGGGCGCCACCGTCGACTGGCTGCCCGTCGACGGCCACGGCCGGGTGCACCCGGACGCGCTGCGCGCCGCGCTGGAGCGCGGGCCCGGCGGGGGTGCCGGGGACGTGGCGCTGGCGACGGTGATGTGGGCCAACAACGAGACCGGCACCGTCATGCCCGTCGCCGGGCTGGCCGCCGTCGCGCGGGAGTACGGGGTGCCGCTGCACGCCGACGCGGTGCAGGCCGCCGGGCAGACCGAGGTCGACTTCGGCGCCAGCGGGCTGGCCGCGCTGACCCTGACCGGGCACAAGATCGGCGGCCCGTACGGGATCGGGGCGCTGCTGCTCGGCCGCGAGCACGCACCCGAGCCGCTGCTGCACGGCGGCGGGCAGGAGCGCGAGGTGCGCTCCGGCACGCTCGACGTGCCGGCGGTCGCGGCGTTCGCGGTGGCGGGGGAGCTGGCCGCGGAGCGGCGCGCCGAGTTCGCCGCCGGGGTGGGCGCGCTGCGCGACGACCTGGTGGCCGCGGTGCGCGCCGCCGTGCCCGACGCGGTGCTCAACGGCGACCCCGACCCGGCCGGGCGGCTGCCCGCCAACGCGCACTTCTCCTTCCCCGGCTGCGAGGGCGACTCCCTGCTGCTGCTCCTGGACGCGCAGGGCATCGAGTGCTCCACCGGCTCGGCGTGCACCGCGGGCGTCGCCCAGCCCAGCCACGTGCTGCTCGCCGCGGGGGCGGACGCCGACCTGGCCCGCGGCACGCTGCGGTTCTCGCTGGGGCACACGTCGACGGCGGCGGACGTGGCGGCGCTGGCGGCGGCGATCGGCCCGGCGGTGGCGCGGGCCCGGGCGGCGGGGCTGACCTAGGGCAAAGGCCCTGGCGGCACGCGGGGCGGCGCGGGTCAGGAGCCGCGCGCCGGGCGGGCGCTCGGCGTGCGCCCCGCGGCGGCGTGCGCCTCGCGCACCAGCCGCATGTACCGCTTCCAGTCCCAGTGCGGCCCGGGGTCGGTGTGCGTGGCCTCCGGCACCTCGTTGTGGCCGACGATGTGCTCGCGGTCCACGGGGATGTCGTAGCGCCGGCAGATGTCCGCGGTCAGCTTCGCGGACGAGCGGTACATGACGTCCGTCAGCGTCTCCGGGCGGTCCACGAAGCCCTCGTGCTCGATGCCGACGCTGCGCTCGTTCCACTCCCGGTTGCCGGCGTGGAACGCGACGTCCAGCTCCCGCACCGTCTGGGCCACGTGCCCGTCCTCGGCCCGTATGACGTAGTGCGTGGCGGCGCCGTGGCCCGGGTCGCCGAAGACCTTGAGCGCCACCGCGTAGCTGCCCTCGGTGACGTGGATGACGACGCGGTCGATGCCGTAGTCCGCGGGGCGGTCGGCGCGGCGCCAGTTCGCCTCCGAGGCACCGGCCCAGGCGGCGGCCGCGTAGTCCAGCTCACCCGGTCTGCGGGGCTTGTCGATGCCGGGCACCCGCCACCACATGCGCTTCAGGTGCTCGTACCCGGCCCAGCCGAGGCCGGCGCCGGCCGCGCCCAGACCGAGGGCGGCGATGACGGCGCGCCGGCTGGAGCGGCGGGGCAGCGCGGCGTCCCCGCCCCGCCCGGCGTCCCCGCCCCGCCCGGCGTCCCCGCCCCGCCCGGCGTCCGGTCGGGGCCCGCCGGGCACGCGCGCGGGGTCGTCGCCCTCCGTCGTCGGCATGCGGCTCCTCCTTCCCGTCCGGTCCCGATCCGCCAACGCCTCCGGCCGCCGCACGGTTCCGCGCCGCCGCCTCGTACCCTGGAGGGGCTATGACACCACTAGCGACACACACGGCCCGCCCCCCCGCCCGTCTGAAGGTCCTCGCCGCCATGTCCGGCGGCGTGGACTCCGCCGTCGCCGCCGCCCGCGCCGCCGCGGCGGGACACGACGTCACCGGGGTGCACCTCGCGCTCTCCGCCAACCCGCAGTCCTTCCGCACCGGCGCCCGCGGCTGCTGCACCGTCGAGGACTCGCACGACGCCCGCCGCGCCGCCGACGTCATCGGCATCCCGTTCTACGTCTGGGACCTCGCCGAGCGGTTCCGCGAGGACGTCGTGGAGGACTTCGTCAGCGAGTACGCCGCCGGCCGCACGCCCAACCCCTGCCTGCGCTGCAACGAGAAGATCAAGTTCGCGGCGCTGCTGGACAAGGCGCTGGCCCTGGGCTTCGACGCGGTGTGCACCGGCCACTACGCGAAGGTCGTCACCCGCGCCGACGGCGGCCGCGAGCTGCACCGCGCGGCGGACGCGGCCAAGGACCAGTCGTACGTCCTCGGCGTGCTGGACGAGCGGCAGCTCGCGCACGCGATGTTCCCGCTCGGCGACACCGGGACCACGAAGGCCGAGATCCGCGCGGAGGCGGCGGAGCGCGGGCTGTTCGTGGCGGAGAAGCCCGACAGCCACGACATCTGCTTCATCGCCGACGGCGACACCCAGGGCTTCCTGGCCCGCCGCCTCGGCGCCGCCGAGGGGGACGTGGTCGACGAGTCCGGCGCCCGGGTCGGCACGCACTCCGGCGCGTACGGCTTCACCGTCGGCCAGCGCAAGGGCCTCGCGCTCGGCCGCCCGGCCCCCGACGGCCGGCCGCGCTACGTGCTCGACATCTCGCCCGTCGACAACACCGTCACCGTCGGCCCGGCCTCGTCCCTGGACGTCGAGGCGCTGACCGCGGTCTCGCCGCGCTGGTGCGGCGCCCCGCCGGCCGGCCCCGGCACGTACACCGCTCAGCTGCGCGCGCACGGCGGCGAGACGCCGGTGACCGCCGAGGTCGTCGGCGGCGAGCTGCGGGTGGGCTTCGCGGAGCCGGTACGCGGGGTCGCGCCGGGGCAGGCGGTGGTGCTGTACGACGGCACCCGCGTGGTGGGGTCCGCGACGATCGCGACGACCCGCCGCGCGGGCGCGCCGGCGGCGTAGGGCCGGCGCCACCGCCGGGCGGCGTCGGCCGCGCGCCCGGCGTCGCCGCTGCCGCCCCGGCCGCGGAACGCGTCGGCCGTCCGGGTGTCGGTCGCCGCGCGTACGGTGTGCCGTATGAACATCTGCGTCTTCCTCTCCGCCGCCGACCTCGACGAGCGTTACACGGAGCCCGCGCGGCACTTCGCCGGGCTGCTGGGCAAGCGCGGGCACACGCTGGTGTGGGGCGGGTCGGACGTGGGGCTGATGAAGGTGGTCGCGGACGGCGTGCAGGAGCACGGCGGGCGGCTCGTCGGGGTCTCGGTGACGTTCCTGGCGGACAAGGCGCGCGCGGGCGCCGACGAGATGGTCGTCGCCCGGGACCTGGCGGAGCGCAAGGCGGAGCTGCTGGGCCGCTCCGACGCCGTCGTCATCATGGTCGGCGGCACCGGCACGCTGGACGAGGCCACCGAGATCCTGGAGCTGAAGAAGCACGGGCTGCACACGAAGCCCGTGGTCCTGCTCAACAGCGCGGGGTACTACGACGGGCTGCGCGAGCAGTTCCGGCGGATGGAGGCGGAGGGGTTCCTGCCGCTGCCGCTGACCGAGCTGATGTTCTTCGCGGACGACCCCGTGGCCGCGATGACGTACCTGGAGGCCGGACCGGACGCGGCGGTGCGGTGACAGGATGGCCCCATGAGCGACTCGACCACCCCTTCCACCACCCACCTGATCACGGGTGCCGGCTCCGGCATCGGCGAGGCGCTGGCGCGGCGGCTGGCCGCCCGCGGGTCCGCCACCGGGCTCTGGTTCCTCGTCCGCGGCGAGGCGCGCGCCGCCGAGATCGCGGAGCGCTTCCCCGGTGCCCGCACCGTGGTGGCCGACCTCGGCGCGCCCGGGCGGCTGGCGGACGCGCTGGCGGGGCAGGAGCTGCCGGCCCGGCTCGACTCGCTGGTGCACGTCGCGGGCGTGGTGGAGCTGGGCCCGGTCGCGGAGACGGACCCGAAGGTCTGGGACGAGACGCTCGCGGTCAACCTGACCGGGCCCGCCGAGCTGACCCGGCTGCTGCTGCCGCGGCTGCGGGCGGCCCGCGGGCACGTCGTGTTCGTCAACTCCGGCGCCGGGCTGAGCGCGGGGCCCGGGTGGGGCGCGTACGGCGCGAGCAAGCACGGGCTGAAGGCGCTGGCCGACGCGCTGCGCGCGGAGGAGGCCGGCGCCGGCGTCCGGGTCACCACCGTCTACCCCGGCCGTACCGCCACGCCGATGCAGGCCAAGGTGCACCGCCAGGAGGGCCGGGAGTACGACCCGGGGCGCTGGATCGACCCCGAGTCGGTGGCGACGACCCTGCTGACGGCCCTGGACCTGCCGCGCGACGCCCAGCTCACCGACGTCTCCGTACGCCCCGGCCCGTAACCCCGCGGGACACACCCGCGGCACCGCGCCGGCGGCGTCTCGGCATACCCTCACCTCGTGACAGACACAGCGACACGCCCGTGGGGCGCCGGTGCCGCCACCGGCGTGGGATCCATGCCCGGCGAGGACGCGCGGGAGACCGCGCGCACCGTGACCGGCGAGGTCGGCGGCTTCCCGTTCCTGCCCGAGCTGCCCGCGCGCGGGCCCGGCGCCGACATGGTCGGCCGCAGCGCCGGGATGCTCGTCGACGTCTACGCCCACCTGCAGCCCAGCGGCTGGCGTGTCGCCGACCGGCCCGGGCTCGACACCCGCAGGGCGCGCTCCTGGCTGGGCGAGGACCTGGACGCGCTGGAGGAGTTCACCCAGGGCCACACCGGCCCGCTGAAGGTCCAGGCCACCGGGCCGTGGACGCTGGCCGCGGCGCTGGAGCTGAAGGGCGGCGAGGCCGCGCTGCGGGACCCGGGGGCCTGCCGGGACCTGGCCGCCTCGCTCGCTGAGGGGCTGCGCGCCCATCTGGCGGAGGTGCGCCGCCGGGTGCCGGGCGCCGAGGTGGTGCTGCAGCTCGACGAGCCGTCGGTCACCGCCGTGCTCACCGGCCGGATCGCCACCGCCAGCGGCTACCGCACCTACCGGGCCGTGGACCGCGCCGTGGTCGAGGGCACCCTGCGCGACGTGATCGGCGCCGCCGGCGCCACCGGCCCCGGCGGCACGCCGGTCGTCGTCCACTCCTGCGCCCCGGACGTGCCCTTCGCGCTGCTGCACCGCGCGGGGGCGGCGGCCGTGTCGTACGACGCGGCGCTGCTGGCCGAGCGCCGGGGGCGGGCGGAGGAGGAGGTCGGCGAGGCGGTGGAGGCCGGGCTCGCGCTGTTCGCGGGCGTGGTGCCGGCGACCGCGGACACGGCTGCGGGCACACCGTCCGGTGCGGGCCGGATGTCAGACCCTGCCGGTAGCGTCGAGGGGGTCAGGACGTGGTGGCGCAGGCTGGGGCTGCCGCCGCAGGCGCTCGCCGGCGGTGTGGTGGTCACCCCGGCGTGCGGCCTCGCGGGCGCGGACCCGGAGTACGCCCGCCGGGCCCTCGCCCACTGCGTCCGTGCCGCGGGGTCCCTCGCCCGGGACCCGGAGTGACCACGGGAGGCCGGTGTGAGTACGGACAGCGCAGTGCGTGAGCGTCATCGGCAGCTGGCCGAGCAGATCGAGGAGCACCGCTTCCGGTACTACGTGACGACGCCCGTCGTCAGCGACGCCGAGTTCGACCGGCTGCTGCGGGAGCTGGAGGCGCTGGAGAGGGAGCACCCGGAGCTGGTCACGCCGGACTCGCCGACCCAGAAGGTCGCCGGGGCGTACGAGACGGAGTTCACCTCCGTCCAGCACCGCGAGCGGATGCTCTCCCTGGACAACGCGTTCTCGGACGAGGAGCTGGACGCCTGGGCGGACCGGATGGCCAGGGAGCTGGACCCCCAGCCGTACCACCTGCTGTGCGAGCTGAAGGTCGACGGCCTCGCGGTCAACCTGACGTACGAGCACGGGCGGCTGGTCCGCGGCGCCACCCGGGGCGACGGCCGCTCCGGCGAGGACATCACGCCGAACATCCGCACCATCGGCGAGATCCCCCACCGCCTCCGGGGGGAGAACGTGCCCGACCTCGTCGAGATCCGCGGCGAGGTGTACTTCACGCTCACCGAGTTCCAGCAGCTCAACGCCGACCTGGTGGCCGAGGGCAAGCCGCCGTTCGCCAACCCGCGCAACTCCGCGGCGGGTTCACTCCGCCAGAAGAACCCCCAGGTCAGCGCCTCCCGCCCGCTGCACATGGTGGTCCACGGCATCGGCGCGATCGACGGCCTCCGCCTCGACCGCCTCTCCGGGGCGTACGACCTGCTGAAGGAGTGGGGCCTGCCCGTCTCGCCGTACACCCGGGTGGTCGACGGCATCGACGGCGTACGCGCCTACGTCGAGCGCTACGGCGCCCGCCGTCACGACGTGGCGTACGAGTTCGACGGCGTCGTCGTCAAGCTCGACGAGATCGCCCTGCAGGGCCGGCTGGGGTCCACCTCCCGCGCGCCGCGCTGGGCCATCGCGTGGAAGTTCCCGCCGGAGGAGGTCAACACCCGGCTGGTCGACGTCCGGGTGGGCGTCGGGCGCACCGGGCGGGTCACGCCGTACGCCGTGGTCGAGCCGGTGACGGTGGCCGGCTCCGAGGTCGAGTTCGCCACCCTGCACAACCAGGACGTGGTCAAGGCCAAGGGCGTCCTCATCGGCGACACGGTCGCGCTGCGCAAGGCGGGCGACGTGATCCCCGAGATCCTCGGCCCGCTGACCGACCTCAGGGACGGCAGCGAGCGGGAGTTCGTGATGCCCGCGGAGTGCCCCGAGTGCGGCACGGCGCTGAGACCCATGAAGGAGGGCGACGTCGACCTGCGCTGCCCCAACGCCCGGTCCTGCCCCGCGCAGCTGCGCGAGCGGCTGTTCTACCTCGCCGGCCGCCGCTGCCTGGACATCGAGAACTTCGGGTACGTCGCGGCCACCGCGCTCACCCAGCCGCTGGAGCCGGCCGAGCCGCCGCTCAGGGACGAGGGCGGCCTGTTCGACCTCCGGGTCGAGGACCTGCTGCCCATCAAGTCGTACGTCCTGGACCAGGACACCGGCCTGCCCAAGCGGGACCCGGAGACGGGCGAGGAGAAGGTCGTCACCTTCTTCGCCAACAAGGAGGGCAGCCCGAAGAAGAACACCGAGCTGATGCTCGGTCACATCCGGGCCGCCAAGGACCGGCCGCTGGCCCGGGTCATCGCCGGGCTGTCCATCCGGCACGTCGGGCCGGTCGCCGCGGAGGCGCTGGCCCGCGAGTTCCGCTCGATCGACCGCATCATGGCGGCGAGCGAGGAGGAGCTGGCCGCGGCCGAGGGCGTCGGGCCCACCATCGCCGCCTCGCTGACGCAGTGGTTCGCCGAGGACTGGCACCGCGAGATCGTCGAGCGCTGGCGCGCGGCGGGCGTGCGGATGGAGGAGGAGGCGGAGGAATCGGAAGGTTCCCGTCCGCTGGAGGGTCTGACCGTCGTCGTCACGGGCACACTTCAGTCGCACACCCGCGACGGCGCGAAGGAGGCACTGCAGACCCGCGGGGCGAAGGTGACGGGTTCGGTCTCGAAGAAGACCGACTTCGTCGTCTCCGGCGACAACCCCGGGTCGAAGTACGACAAGGCCGTGCAGATGAAGGTCCCGGTCCTCGACGACGCGGGCTTCGCCGTCCTCCTCGAACAGGGTCCCGACGCCGCCCGCGAGGCCGCCGTGACACCGCCCGAGTAGCCGCCGCGGCCCGCCCCCGCCCCGGGCCGGCCGAAAACCGGCGAGTCGGGGGCAATCGGGCGACCGCAGCCGATCGCCGCCCCTGACAGCCGTTCGCGGCCTAGTGTGGATGGGCGCGCCGACGCGCGCCCCAGGCGGTGAGAGGGACGGGATGCGACCGACGGAGAGCACGGAACCGGCGCCGGTGCTGCGCCGGTTGGTGCTGCCCGCCCTGCCGTGGCTGGTGCAGACCGCCGGCGCCCTGGTGTTCGCCCTCGGCGTGCTGCACGGGCTGCGGCAGGGCGACGCGCTCTTCCCGCGCGGCACCGCCGGCTGGGGCCTGGTCGTCCTGACGGCCCTGCTCGTCGCCCATATGGCCGCTCCCGGCCGGGACCGCGGCGCGGGCGGGAGCGGCTCGGCCGCCGCGCTCACCCTCGCGGTGCTGCTGCTCTACGGCTGGATCCCGGCCGCCGTCGTCGGCCTGGTGGTCATCCTCGCCGTCGCCGCCGTCCGCGGCCCGCACCGCCGCCAGGCGCCGCTGCACGGCGCCGTCGAGGTCCTCGGCATCTCCTCGGCCGCCGTCGTGCTGTGGGCCTGCGGCGAGAGCCCCACGGTCGAGCAGCCGTGGGAGCCCGACTCCTGGGACCTGTACGCGCTGCCCGAACTGGTCGCCGCCGCGCTGGCGTACGTCCTGGTGACCCGCGTGCTCACCTGGTACGCGACCCCCGGCCACCGCGACGGCCCCGGCCTGCTCGCCCGCGCCGCGCTGACCCGGCAGGGGCTCGGCGGCGCCGCGCTGCTCGGCATCGCACCGCTCATCATCGTCGTGGCCGTCAACACCCCCGTGCTGCTGCCGCTGTTCGCGGTGCCGCTCATCGCCCTCGACTCCAGCCTGTGGATGGCCCGCGCCCGCGCCGAGGAGCAGCTGCGCGACCCGCTGACCGGGCTGCCGAACCGCCAGTGGCTGCTGGAGCGCACCCGGCACGCCCTCGGCGAGGCCGAGCGCACCGGCCGCCGCGCCGCCCTCGTCCTCATCGACCTCGACCGGTTCCGCGCCGTCAACGACACCCTCGGCCACCGCGCCGGCGACCGGCTGCTGCTCCAACTCGCCGGCCGGCTGCGGCTCGCGCTGCCGCGCGGCGCGGAGGCCGCCCGCCTCGGCGGCGACGAGTTCGCCGTGCTCATCCCGCTGACCGACTCCGCCACCAGCGCCCAGCGGGTGGCCCGTACGCTCGTCGCCGCCCTCGGCTCCCCGCTCGACCTCGACGGGATGAGCCTGGTGCTGGAGGCCAGCGCCGGCGTCGCCGTCTACCCCGAGCACGCCACCGAGACCGAGGGCCTGCTGCAGCGCGCCGACGTGGCGATGTACCAGGCCAAGCGGGACCGCAGCGGCGTGGAGGTCTACGAGGCCCGCCGCGACGGCAACACCCCCGACCGGCTCGGCCTGCTGGGCGACCTGCGGCGCGCGCTGCAGGCCCGCGAGGTGGCCCTGCACTACCAGCCGAAGGTCGGCTTCGACGGCCGCGTCGTCGGGCTGGAGGCGCTGGTCCGCTGGGCGCACCCGGAGCGCGGGCACGTCAGCCCGGAGGAGTTCATCGGCATCGCCGAGACCTCGGGGCTGATGCCGGTGCTCACCGAGTACGTGCTGGAGACCGCGCTCGCCCAGGTCGCCGACTGGCGCGCCGCCGGGCTGCAGGTCCCCGTCGCCGTCAACGTCTCGCCGCGCGACGTGCACACGCCCGGGTTCGCCGGCGCCGTCGCCGCGCGCCTCGCCCGGCACGGCGTCCCGCCGGGGGCGCTGCAGCTGGAGATAACGGAGCACGTGCTCCTGGAGGACCCGCAGCGGGCCGCCGACACCCTCGCCGGGCTCACCGGGCACGGCGTGAAGATGTCGCTCGACGACTTCGGCACCGGCTACTCGTCGCTGGTCCACCTGCGCCGGCTGCCGGTGAGCGAGTTGAAGATCGACCGCTCGTTCGTGGCCCGCCTCGCCGTCGACCCGGAGGACCTGGAGATCGTCCGCTGCACCGTCGACCTCGCGCACTCCCTCGGGCTGCGGGTCGTCGCCGAGGGCGTCGAGGACGACGAGACCTGGGAGCACCTGCGCGACCTCGGCTGCGACGCGGTGCAGGGCTGGCTCGTCGCCGCCGCCATGCCGCCGCAGGAGACCACGGCGTGGCTGCGCGCCCGCGGCCGCGGCCCCGCCGGCGCCAGGGAGCTGCCGCCCGCCGCGGGCGGCGCACGCGAGGCGGCGGGCGAGCCGGCGGGGGCGCCGGCGGCGGACCGGGCCGCGGCCGCGGCCGCGCCGCAGCCGGACGGGGCGGAGGAGCCGGTGAAGCCGGTGAAGTGACCCGGCCGCACGCCGGCGGCCGAAACCGCCCCGCCGGGAAACCCGGTCGGGCACACCGCCCCGCGCCCCATAGGATTGCCCCGAAACCGTCACACCACCCTGTGAGGATGACCCGCATGCCTGGCATCACGCGCGAGGAGGTCGCCCACCTCGCCCGGCTGGCGCGCCTGGAGCTGAGCGGTGAGGAGCTGGACCACTTCGCCGGCCAGCTCGACGCCATCATCGGCGCGGTCGCCCGCGTCTCCGACGTGGCCGGCGAGGACGTACCGCCGACCTCCCACCCGCTGCCCCTGACCAACGTCATGCGCCCGGACACCGTCCGGCCGGGCCTGACCGCGCAGCAGGCGCTCTCCGGCGCGCCCGCGCAGGAGCAGCAGCGTTTCAAGGTGCCGCAGATCCTGGGGGAGGAGTGACCGTGGCGGACAGCTCGGGAATCATCAGGCAGACCGCGGCCGAGACCGCCGCGAAGATCGCCGCCGGCGAACTCACCGCCGTCGAGGTCGCCGAGGCGCACCTCGCCCGCATCGACGCCGTGGACGAGAAGGTGCACGCCTTCCTGCACGTCGACCGCGAGGGCGCGCTCGCCGCCGCGCGGGCCGTGGACGACCGGCGCGAGCGCGGCGGGAAGCTCGGCCCGCTGGCCGGCGTCCCGCTGGCGCTCAAGGACATCTTCACCACCGAGGGCGTGCCCACCACCGCCGGGTCGAAGATGCTCGAAGGCTGGATCCCGCCGTACGACGCGACCGTGACCCGGCGGCTGAAGGAGGCCGGCGTCGTCATCCTCGGCAAGACCAACATGGACGAGTTCGCCATGGGCTCCTCCACCGAGAACAGCGCCTACGGCCACACCGGCAACCCCTGGGACCTCACCCGCATCCCCGGCGGCTCCGGCGGCGGCTCCTCCGCCGCCATCACCGCCCACATGGCGGCGCTGGCCATCGGCACCGACACCGGCGGCTCCATCCGCCAGCCGGCGGCCGTCACCGGCACCGTCGGCGTCAAGCCGACCTACGGCGGCGTCTCCCGGTACGGGATGATCGCGTTCTCCTCCAGCCTCGACCAGGGCGGCCCGTGCGCCCGCACGGTGCTCGACGCGGCGCTGCTGCACGAGGTGCTCGCCGGGCACGACCCGATGGACTCCACCTCCGTCGACGCCCCGGTCCCGCCGGTGGTCCAGGCGGCGCGGAACGGCTCGGTGGCCGGGATGCGCGTCGGCGTGGTCAAGGAGTTCCGCGGCGAGGGCTACCAGGCGGGGGTCGTCCAGCGCTTCGACGAGGCCGTGGGGCTGCTGAGGGAACTCGGCGCCGAGGTCGTCGAGGTGTCCTGCCCCGCGTTCGACAAGGCGCTCGCCGCGTACTACCTGATCGCCCCGTCGGAGTGCTCCTCGAACCTCGCCCGCTACGACGGCCTGCGCTACGGCCTGCGCACCGGCGACGACGGCACCCGCTCCGCCGAGGCGGTCACCTCGCTGACCCGCGAGGCGGGCTTCGGCCCCGAGGTCAAGCGCCGCATCATGCTCGGCACGTACGCGCTCAGCTCCGGCTACTACGACGCGTACTACGGCTCGGCGCAGAAGGTCCGCACGCTCATCACCCGCGACTTCGAGCGCGCCTTCGAGCAGGTCGACGTGCTCGTCTCGCCGACCACCCCGACGACCGCGTTCCCCCTCGGCGAACGGGTCGACGACCCCATGGCGATGTACCTCGCCGACCTGTGCACCATCCCGTCCAACCTGGCCGGCAACGCCGCCATGTCGCTGCCCTGCGGCCTCGCGCCGGAGGACGGGCTTCCGGTGGGGCTGCAGATCATCGCCCCCGCCATGGCCGACGACCGGCTCTACCGGGTCGGTGCCGCGGTCGAGGCCGCGTTCACCGACCGGTGGGGACACCCGCTGCTGGAGGAGGCACCCGCCCTATGAGCAAGTTCGCCAAGGCCAAGGACTTCAAGAAGTCCAAGGCCGGTCTGTACGTCTCCCTCGCGTCCACGCTGTTCGGCGCGGTCGGTATCGCCAAGCAGATGAAGCAGGCGCGCTTCGACGAGGACCGGCTGCGCCAGCTGGACGCCGCGGTGTCCGCCGCCGCCATGGCCACCGGCGTCGCCCTGCTGCTGCGTGAGCTGCGCCGGAAGAACGACGACGACATCCTCGCCGGCTGAGCGGGCCGCGCCGGGGTCGAGAGGCTGGAAGAGAGCTGTGACTGTCACGTACGAGGACGCCCTCGCGACGTACGAGCCGGTGCTGGGCCTGGAGGTCCACGTCGAGCTGGGCACCGCGACCAAGATGTTCTGCGGCTGCGCCACCGCGCTGGGCGCCGGGCCCAACACCCAGACCTGCCCCGTCTGCCTCGGCCTGCCCGGCGCGCTGCCGGTGGTCAACGAGACGGGCGTGGAGTCCGCGGTCCGGATCGGCCTGGCGCTGAACTGCGAGATCGCCGAGTGGTGCCGCTTCGCCCGGAAGAACTACTTCTATCCGGACATGCCGAAGAACTTCCAGACCTCGCAGTACGACGAGCCCATCGCGTACGACGGCTACCTGGACGTCGAGGTCGACGGCGAGGTCTTCCGGGTGGAGATCGAGCGCGCCCACATGGAGGAGGACACCGGCAAGTCCACCCATGTGGGCGGCACCACCGGCCGGATCCACGGCGCCTCGCACTCGCTGCTGGACTACAACCGGGCCGGCATCCCGCTGATCGAGATCGTCACCAAGCCGATCACCGGCGCCGGCGCCCGGGCGCCCGAGGTCGCCAAGGCGTACGTGGCGGAGCTGCGCGAGCTGATCAAGGCCCTCGGCGTCTCCGAGGCCCGGATGGAGCAGGGGCAGCTGCGCTGCGACGTGAACCTGTCGCTGATGCCCGCCGGCACCACGGCGTTCGGCACCCGCAGCGAGACGAAGAACGTCAACTCGCTGCGCAGCGTCGAGCGCGCCGTGCGCTCCGAGGTCGTCCGGCACGCCGGAGTCCTCGACGGCGGCGGCCGGGTCGTCCAGGAGACCCGGCACTTCCACGAGGACACCGGCACCACCACCTCGGGCCGGACGAAGGAGGAGGCGGAGGACTACCGCTACTTCCCCGAGCCCGACCTGGTGCCCGTCGCGCCGTCCCGCGAGTGGGTGGAGAAGCTGCGCGCGGGGCTGCCGGAGCTGCCGCGGCTGCGCCGCAACCGGCTGCGCGAGGAGTGGGGCGTCTCCGCGCACGACATGCAGTCCATCCTCAACGCCGGCGCCATCGGCCCGATCGTGGCCACCATGGACGCGGGCGCGGACGCCGCGTCGGCGCGCAAGTGGTGGATGGGCGAGCTGGCACGGCGGGCCAACGAGGACGGCGTGGAGCTGGCCGCGCTGGCCATCACGCCCGAGCAGGTCGCCCGGGTGGCGGCGCTGGTCGGGGAGGGGAAGCTCAACGACAAGCTGGCCCGCCAGGTCATCACCGGCGTCCTCGACGGCGAGGGTGCTCCCGATGAGGTGGTCGACAAGCGGGGCCTGGCCATCGTCAAGGACGAGGGCGCGCTCGGCGCCGCGGTCGACGAGGCCATCGCCGCGAACCCGGGCGTCGCGGAGAAGGTCAGGGGCGGCAAGGTGCAGGCGGCCGGGGCGCTGGTCGGCGCGGTCATGAAGGCCACCCGCGGCCAGGCGGACGCCGCCCGGGCCCGTGAGCTGATCATGGAAAAGCTGGGCGTAGCTGACTGAACATGTGAAAAAAGCCACTGACCGGACAAACGATCTCCCGCACCTGCCAGAGTGGCAGCGCTGGTGCAGCAGTCTTTGAGGGGTTCGACCTCCCTGAAAGATCGTGAATCTCCCAGGGAGCCGCCCGTGTCCGGTCTCGCCCGCTGGTGTCTACGCCGCCGCCTGGTCGTCGTGCTCCTCTGGCTCGCCGCCTTCGCCGCCGCCGCCGTGGCGGCGTCGGTGCTGGGGCCCGCGTACTCGAACGACTACGACGTCCCCGGCACCGAGTCCGGGCGGGCGCAGGTGCTCATGGCCGAGGCGTTCCCCGGCCTCGACGGCGCCGCGGACACCGTCGTCTGGCACGACGACGGCGGGGTGGACGACGCGCAGACGCGGGAGCGGATGGACGCGGCGCTCGCGGACGTGGCCGGGCTGCCGGGGGTCGCGGACGTGGCCGGGCCGTACGGCGGCCCGTACGAGGACACGGCTGCCACGGGCGCCACGGGCGCCACGGGCGCCGCGGCCGGCGACGGCGAGGGCGGGGCGGTCAGCGACGACGGGCGTACGGCGTACGCCACCGTCACGTACGACGCCGCCGCGGACGACCTCGCGCCGGGCGACGTCCGGGACGTCGTCGACACCGCCGAGGCGGCGGCCGGCAGTGTCGATGGGTTGGAGGTCGCCGTCGGCGGTCCCGGGGCCGGGCTGCTCCAGGCGCCGTCCGTGCACTACGGCGAGGCCGTCGGGGTGGTCGTCGCGGCCGTCGTGCTCTTCGTCGCGTTCGGCTCGCTCGCCGCGATGGCGCTGCCGATCGCGACCGCGCTGGTCGGCGTCGGCACGGCGTACTGGTGCATCAGCCTCCTCGGCCACGCCATGGCCGTCGCCGACTTCGCCCCCATGCTCGGCATGCTCATCGGACTCGGCGTCGGCATCGACTACGCGCTGTTCATCGTCACCCGGCACCGCCGCGGGCTGCGCGAGGGTCTGCCGGTCGGCGAGGCCGCGCAGCGCGCCGTGGCCACGGCCGGGCGGGCGGTGGTCTTCGCCGGCGTCACCGTGTGCATCGCGCTGCTCGGCATGCTCGTGCTGCGGCTGAACTTCCTCGGCGGCGTCGCCGTCGCCGCCTCGCTGACCGTGGTGCTCACCGTCGCCGCCTCGGTCACGCTGCTGCCCGCGCTGCTCGGCGTCATCGGCATGAAGGCGCTCAGCCGCCGCGAGCGGCGGGCGCTCACCGAGCACGGCCCGCGGCCGGACGTGCCGCGCGGGCTCGCCGCCCGCTGGGCGGCCTTCGTACAGCGCCGCCCGCGGCTGCTGGGCGCGCTCGCACTGCTGCTGATGACCGTCCTCGCACTGCCCGTCGCCGCGCTCCACCTGGGCAGCTCCGACCAGGGCAACCATGCCGCGAGCGCCACCACCAGACAGGCGTACGACCTGATGGCCGAGGGCTTCGGGCCGGGCAGCAACGGCCCGCTCACGCTCGTCGCCGGCCTCGACGGCGCCGCCGACCGGGTGGCCTTCGACGCGCTGCCCGAGACGCTGCGCGGCACCCCGGGCGTCGCGGACGCGACCGCCGCGGTGCACGGGCAGGGCGGCGGCACCGGGATGATCACCGTCACGCCGGAGGCCGCGCCGCAGGCCGAGGCGACGTCGGACCTGGTGGACCGGCTGCGCTCGGACGTCCTGCCGCGGGCCGTCGACGGCACGTCGATGGAGGTACACGTGGGCGGGATCACGGCCGGCCAGGACGACTTCGCCGAGGTGATCGTCGGCAAGCTCCCGCTCTTCGGCGGCGTCGTGATCGCGCTGGGCTGCGCGCTGCTGCTGGTGGCGTTCCGCAGCGTCGGCGTGCCGCTGAAGGCGGCGCTGATGAACGTGCTGGCCGTGGCCTCGGCCTTCGGGGTGGTGGTCGCGGTCTTCCAGTGGGGCTGGGGGAGCGGGCTGCTGGGCCTGGGCGCCACGGGGCCGGTCGAGCCGTTCCTGCCGGTGATCATGATCTCGGTGCTCTTCGGGCTGTCGATGGACTACCAGGTGTTCCTGGTCAGCCGGATGTACGAGGAGTGGCGGGCCACCCGCGACAACCGGCGGGCGGTGCGGGTCGGGCTCGCCGAGACCGGCCGGGTGATCAACTGCGCGGCGCTCATCATGATCGCGGTCTTCTCGGCGTTCGCGCTGGGCGGGGACCGGATCATCGCGATGTTCGGGGTGGCGCTGGCCACGGCGGTGGCGCTGGACGCCTTCGTGCTGCGCACGCTGCTGGTGCCGGCGCTGATGCACCTGCTGGGCCGGGCCAACTGGTGGCTGCCGGGCTGGCTGGAGCGGCGGCTCCCGCGCATCGGCGTCGAGGGGCCCGGGGAGCCCGCGGCGGCCGAGCACCTCGGGCTGCCGCGGGAGCCGGCCGTGCGCTGACCCCCGCCGGCAGGGCCCGGTCCCGCCGGTCCCGCCGGGGCCGCCCGCCGGGCCCGGCCCGGGGGAAAACCGATTCCGCGCTGTCAGTGCGGCGTGCGATGCTCGAAAACGTGCAGAGCCGATCCATCAGCCCGGTGTTCGCAGGCCGTCACGACGAGATGAAGGCGCTGGACGGCGCGCTCGGGCGCGCCGCGCTCGGCGAGCCGCAGGTGCTGCTCGTCGGCGGGGAGGCCGGCGTCGGCAAGAGCCGGCTGCTGGACGAGTTCCTGGAGGCCGCGCAGGGCGCCGGCGCGGTCACCGCGGTCGGCGGCTGCCTGGAGCTGGGCGCCGACGGCCTGCCGTTCGCGCCGTTCGCCACCGCGCTGCGCACGCTGCACCGCAAGCTCGGCGCCGAGCTGGCCGACCTGGCCGCCGGCCAGGAGCCGGTGCTCGCCCGGCTGCTGCCCGACCTGGGCCCGGTCGCCGAGGAGCCGCACGGCCAGGACAGCCGGGCCCGCCTCTTCGAGCTGACCGTCGGCCTGCTGGAGCGGCTGGCCGCCGGCCGCACCGTGGTGCTGGCCCTGGAGGACCTGCACTGGGCGGACCGCTCCACCCGCGAGCTGCTCGGCTACCTCGTCCGGTCCGTGCAGGGCGCCCGGCTGGTGGTCCTCATGACGTACCGCTCGGACGACGTCCACCGCCGCCATCCGCTGCGCCCCTTCCTCGCCGAGCTGGACCGGCTGCGCTCCGTGCAGCGGCTGGAGCTGGCCCGGCTCAGCGAGGACGAGGTGCGCAGCCAGCTCGCCGGCATCCGCGGCGTGGCCGAGCCCGAGCGCGAGCTGGCCGCCGAGGTGTACGCGCGCAGCGAGGGCATCCCCTTCTTCGTCGAGGAGCTGGCCCTCAGCGACGACGCCGGCCGGCTCAGCGACTCCCTGCGCGACCTGCTGCTCGTACGGGTCGAGGCGCTGCCCGAGGGCGCCCAGCGCGTGGTGCGCCTCGCCGCGCGGAACGCGCGCGTCCCGCACGCCCTGCTCGCCGTCGTCTCCGGCCTCGCCGAGGACGAGCTGATCGAGGGCCTGCGCGCCGCCGTCGGGGCGAACGTGCTGGTGCCCGACGAAGAGGGCGAGGCGTACCGCTTCCGGCACGCGCTGCTCCGCGAGGCCGTGCTGGACGACCTGCTGCCCGGCGAGCGGACCCGCCTCAGCCGCCGGTACGCCGAGGCGCTGGAGGCCGACCCCGCCCTGGTCCCGGCGGAGGAGCGGGCCACCCGGCTCGCGAGCTACTGGTACTACGCCCGCGACCCCGCCAGGGCGCTGCCCGCCGTCCTCACCGCCGTCCTGGAGACCCGCGCCCGGCACGCCTACGCCGAGCAGCTCAAGCTGCTGGAGCGGGCGCTGGAGCTGTGGGACGAGGTGCCGGCGGAGGAGCGCCGCGGGCTGCCGCCGCAGGGCGGGATGGAGTCGTATCCGGCGTGCGGCTGCGGGGGCCGCCCGGACGAGATCGAGCTGCACCTGGTCGACCTGCTGGCGCACGCCGCCTTCGCGGCCCGGCTGGACGGGCAGTGGGAGCCCGCGCTGAAGTTCGTGAAGAAGGCCCTCAAGGTCGTCGACGAGGAGCGGGACCCGCTGCGCGCGGCCTGGTTCTGGCTGGAGCGCTCCAGGCTCATCGCGCTCGCCGGCCGCGGCACCGGCCGCGCGGAGCTGACCCGGGCGCACGAGCTGGTGCACGACCTGCCGGCGTCGGCCACCCACGCCGACGTCCTGGCGCACGTCGCGATGTGGGAGCTGCTGCACGCATCCGACCAGGACAGCATGGCGCTCGCCGAGCGGGCCGTGGAGCTGGCCCGGCAGGCCGGCGCGGAGGACGTCGAGCTGGGCGCCCGGATCACGCTGAGCACGCTGCGCTCGGCCAAGAGCGACTCCGACGCCTGGATCGCCGAGCTGTACGAGATACGCGACCTGGCCGCGCAGCGCGGAGCGTACCGCCAGCTGAGCCGCGCGTGCATCAACCTCTGCGACGCGCTGGAGAAGGCCGGCCGGTCCGCGGAGGCGGTCGAGGCCGGCCTCGCCGGCATGGCGGACATGCACCGCCGCGGGCTGTACGACGCCGCCGCCTTCGCCGCGCTCAACGTCGTGGAGTCGCTGACCTCGCTGGGCGAGTGGGACCGGGCCGAGCAGCTGCGCCAGGAGTGGATGCGGTTCGCGGTCGGGTCCCGCAGCGCGGCCTCCGTGGCGCTGCGCCGGGCCGAGCTGGCGCTGCTGCGGGGGGAGTTCGGGCTGGTGCCGGAGCTGATCGCCGCGGCCCGCCGCTACCGGGGCCAGAACGACGGCGAGCCGCAGTACGAACTGCCCTTCGCCGCCGTGGAGATGAGCGCGCTGCGCACGCTGGGCCGGGCGCCGGAGGCGCTCGACGTGCTGGAACGCCCGCTGGCGCACCTGCCGATGCCCGGCCAGGAGACATACGTCTGGCAGCTCCTGTGCGCGGGCGCCCGGCTGACCGCGGACGTCGCCGGGGTGCCGGGCGTGCCGGAGGAGCGGCGCACGGCGACCCTGGCCCGGCTGGCGGACGCGGCGGGCATGCTGCCGGCCGACGGCCCGCTGTGGACGCCGCTGTCCCGCCTCTTCGCCGCCGAGCTGACCCGCGCCCGCGGCACCGTCGACCCCGACGCGTGGGCGGCGGCCGCGGCGGCGTACGAGCCGCTGGGCCACCCGCACACGCTGGCGCACATCGCGCACCGCCGGGCGGAGGCGCTGCTCCTGCGCGCCAAGGACGGCGGCAGCGGCGGGAGCGGGGGCGCCGCGTCCGGCTCGGGGGCGGCGGCCCGCGACGCCGCCGCGCCGCTGCTGGCCGAGGCCCACGCGACGGCGGTCCGGCTCGGCGCGGCCCCGCTCCGCGAGGCCGTGGAGCAACTCGCCGGCCGGGCCCGCATCCCCCTCGGCCCGGCGCGCCGGCCGCCCGCGGACCCGGTGGAGTCGCTGGGGCTGACGGCCCGCGAGTCGGACGTGCTGCGGCTGGTGGCGGCGGGCCGGAGCAACCGGGAGATAGCGGAGGTCCTGTTCATCGCGCCGAAGACGGCGAGCGTGCACGTGTCCAACCTGATGGCGAAGCTGGGCGTGTCCAACCGGGGCGAGGCGGCCGCGGTGGCGCACCGGCTGCGGCTCTTCGAGGACTGATCCGGCCGAAGCGCCTCCGCGCCGGGGTCTCCCGGGTCCGGGAACATCCGGCCGGCGGGGGCGCGCTGCCGGGTTCGTACGGTGTCCCGGGGGGCGCGCAGCAGGGCCTTCGCGTCGCACGGCGCTGCGGCGCCGGGGACCTCGGCCGTGCCCGCCGAGTCGTTCGGCTGCGGAGACAGACCGGTGCCGAGACTGCCGGGGCCGTCCGTGCCGCCCGGGAGGCGGCCACGCGTGCTCGCCGTCCCCCCGCCGTCCTCGTCGTCCCGCCACCGTCCGGCGGCTGCCGGACCGCCGCCCCCGGCCCGCCTCGGGCTGCCGCTCTTCCGCACCGCGGCGCGGCGCGCCACGTCCTCCTCGGCGATCCGCCGGTCGCGCCGCGGGGCTACGCGCTTTCGAAGAGCCGCAACCGGTGGGCGACCGCCGCCGCCTCGCCCCGGTTCGACACCCCCAGCTTGGCCATCAGGTTGGACACGTGCACGCTCGCCGTCTTCGGCGAGATGAACAGCTCCTCGGCGATCTGCCGGTTGCTCCGGCCCGCCGCCACCAGCCGCAGCACATCCGACTCGCGGGCCGTCAGCCCCAGCGACTCCACCGGATCCGCCGGTCCCGCCGCCGCGGGCGCGGCGTCGCCGGGGCCGGCGAGCGGGATCCGGGCGCGCGCCGCCAACTGCTCCACGCCGTCGCGCAGCGGCGCCGCGCCCAGCGCGACCGCCGTCGCGTGCGCCTGCGCGAGCAGCTGCGCCGCCCGTTCCCGTACGGAGGTCCCCGTGCCACCCGTGCCACCGGCGGCATCCGCGCTGCCGGCGAGCAGCGCCTCCGCCCACCGGTAGCGCACCCAGCCCAGCTCGTACGGCCGCTCCAGCGGCGCCAGCGCCGCCGCCGCGGCCTCCCACCGCGCCGCGTCCGCCCCGCCCCGCGCCCGGTCCAGCTCCGCGGCGAAGTACCGCCGCCACGCCGCCCACACCGGCGTCGGCGTGTCCACCTGCCCCGCCGCGCGCTCCAGCCGGTCCAGCAGCTCGTCGCGCCCCTCGGCCGCCGCCCCCGGCAGCCCGCGCACGTCGCCCTCCGCCGCCGCGGCCGAGACCAGCAGCTGCCACAGGTACGACTCGTGCCCCAGCCCCGGCAGCTTCGCCAGCCCCTCGGCGAGCACCGCCCGCGCCTGCCCGTACCGGCCGCGCTCCATCAGGATCCGCGCCTCGATCTGCACCACCCGGAAGCTGCTCTGCGGCTCGGCGACGCTCGCGCCCGCCTCCTCGCGGGCCCCGGCGAGCAGCTCCTCCGCCCGGTCCAGGTCGCCGCGGAACAGCGCCAGGCAGGCGGCGGCCAGGGAGGCGAACGCGCGGGTCCTGGCCTGCGCCCCGTACGACCGCAGCCCCGCCAGCTCCCGCTCCGCGGCGTCCCACTCGCCGACGGAGATCATCGCGTCGACCAGGTTGCACCCGATGAAGGCGATCGAGTCGCGCAGGCCCTGCTGCCGGGCCGCCGCGAGGCCCGCCCGGGCCGCCTCGATCGCCGCGCGGGACCGGCCGGTCATCTCCAGCACGGACGCCAGGTTGTTGTGTGCCCGGCCGATCACGGTCGGGGCGCCGCAGCGGTCGGCGGCCTCGCGCAGCTCGTACAGCTCGGCGATGCCCCGGTCGACGTCGGCGGCGTGCGCACGCAGCGTGGCCAGGGTGATCCGCGCGTGCAGCTCGACCTCCGCGGCGCCGGCCCGCCGGGCCTCCGCCACCGCGCTCTCCGCCAGCGGGATGCTCTCCGGGTCCGGGCTGTGCAGCATCTTCCACACCGCGGCGGTCGCCAGCACGTCCGCCTTCACCGGCGACGACGGGCGGTCCGCGACCAGTTCCTGGGCCTTGCCCAGCTCCGCCCAGCCGTCGCCGCCGCCGCTGCCCACGACCTGCCACTGCCGCTCCAGCCAGAACCACGCCGCCCGCTCCGGCTCCGCCGTCTCGTCCAGCAGCTCCAGCGCCCGCCGGATCAGCGCGCGCGCCTGCTCGTGCGCGTCGTCCAGCCGGGCCGCGGCGGTGGCCTCCGCGAGCAGGTCGATGAAGTGCAGGTGGGGCTGGTCGACGCAGCCGCACAGCGGATACGACTCGGCGTAGCGCGCGGTCGGCAGCTCGCGCAGCTGCTCCGCCGGCGCCTCGTCCCACAGCTCGATGGCCCGCTCCAGCAGCGCCAGCTGCTCGGCGAACGCGTGCCGCATCCCCGCCTCGTCGGCCGCCTTGAGCGCGGCGGGCAGGGCCCGCGCGGCGTCGCGGGCGTGGTACCAGTGGCTGGCCAGCCGGGCGGCGTGCTCCTCCGGGCGGACCAGCGCGGGGTCGGCGGCCAGCGCCTCGGCGTAGCGGCGGTTGAGCCGGGAGCGCTCGCCGGGCAGCAGGTCGTCGGCGGTGGCCTCGCGCAGCAGCGCGTGCCGGAAGCGGTAGCTGTCGGCGCCCGGGCCCTCCGCCGCGGGCAGCAGGATGCCGGCGTCGACGGCGGGCCGCAGCGCTTCGATCAGCTCCTCCTCACCCTGCCCCGCCACGGCGAGCAGCAGCCCGAACTCCACCGTCGAGCCGGCCTCTGCGGCGGTCCGCAGCACCCGCTGCGTCGCCTCCGGCAGCGCCTCGACCCGTACCAGCAGCAGGTCGCGCAGCGACTCCGACAGCGCGGCCGGCGAGCCGCCGCAGTCCAGCAGGGCGGTCAGCTCCTCGACGAAGAAGGGGTTGCCGTCGGAGCGCTGGAAGATCGTGTCGACCAGGTGGGGCAGCGGCCCGGTGCCCTGGATCGCGGTGATCTGGCCGACGACCTCCTCGCGCGAGAAGCGCGCCAGCTCCACCCGCTGCACGGTGCGCAGCCGCTCCAGCTCGGCGAGGAAGGGGCGCAGCGGGTGGCGGCGGTGGATGTCGTCGGAGCGGTACGTCGCCAGCAGCACGACGCGGGCGTCCTGGAGGGACCGGATGAGGTAGCCGAGCAGCTCGCGGGTGGAGCGGTCCGACCAGTGCAGGTCCTCCAGGGCCAGCACCACCGTGCGGCCGGCGGCCAGCCGCTCCAGCAGCCGGGCGGCGTGCTCGAAGAGCCGGGCCTTGGCACCGGCGTCGTGCCGGTCGGCGGAGTGGTCCGCGCCGCCGGGGCCGGCCAGCTCGGGCAGCAGCCGGGCCAGCTCGGCCTCGCCGCCCCGGGCGGCGTGCGCCAGCTCGTCGCCGAGCGCGCGGTGCAGCGCGCGCAGCGCGGTGGCGAACGGGGCGAACGGCAGCCCCTCGGCGCCCAGCTCCAGACAGCCGCCGACCGCCACCACGGCGCCGGCGCGCTCGGCCCGGCCGGCGAACTCCTCCAGCAGCCGGGTCTTGCCCACCCCGGCCTCGCCGCCCACCAGCACGGCCTGCGGCGCGCCGGCACCGGCGCGCTCCAGCGCGGCGCCGAGGGCGCGCAGCTCGGCGGACCGGCCGACGAGCACGGGGCTCACGCACGAGATCGTCACAGATGTGAGCATCGCACAGCGCTACGACACGGGGGCAGCCCCGCGGCGCCGCGGCCCCGGTCGGCCGGGGCGGGGGACCGGAACAGGGCGGGGGCGAGGGCGCAGACGACGAGAGCGCCCGACCCGCTGTGCGCGGGTGGGCGCTCCGAAGGTCCCGGTCCGGCGGGGGCCGGGGTCCGGTCCGGGCGGCGGCCGCTCAGGAGGGCAGCGGCCGGCCGCCCGGGGTTCTCAGGTCCTTCAGGCGGGGTCTCGGCGCCCCGCCGCCCGGGCCGCACTCTGCTCCGCCGCACCGTCGGCCGCCTCACGCGGCCTTCACCCAGCGGGCCAGCACGCGCGCCCGGCGGGCTTCGCGGCGCTGCTCCCGGCGGGCGGCGGTGGCCTCGCGGGCGAGCCGGTACTGCGCTGCCTCGCGGCGCAGGTCGGCGGAGCGGGACTCGTGCATCTGGTACGCGAACATCTCGTTCTCCCTGGCGTTTCGGCTGGTCTCCTGCTGTCGTGACTCCAGCTTCGTCGCCAAGGGGGGTCCGCCACATCGGGAGACTTCCGCATCTCCGGGCCCCCGTCGCCTTACCCGGGGCCGCTGTCCGCCCGTATACGCCTAAGGCCCCCGCGGATGTGCGGCCGCGGGGGCCTTAGGCGTGCTTACGCGGGCTTAGCCGCCCTGCTCAGGGGCGCTCAGGTCGGCTCAGGGCCCGCCCCGGCCGGCCCGCCTCGGCGTCTTCGAAGAGGTGCAGGCGGTGTGCGGTGGCGGCGGCCTCGCCGCGGCCGGAGACGCCCAGCTTGGCCGTCAGGTTGGACACGTGCACGCTCGCCGTCTTCGGCGAGATGCTGCGTCTTCCCGGGGGCACCCCCGGACCCCGTGCTCCTCGGCGATCTGCGGGTTGCCGCGCCCCGCCGTGACCAGCTTCAGCACCTCCTGCTTCCGCGACGTCACCCTCGGCGCCTGGACCGGGTCGACCGGCACGGGGCCGGGGGTGCCCAGGCGCACGCGCGGGAGGCGAGGGCGGTGGACCGCAGAGGGGCGGCACACCTTGCAGCGCGCGAAGCCGGCCGAAGGCGTCTGGAAGGCCCCCGGGGCCCTCCGGGAGCGGGCGGCGGGGGCCTGAGGCGTTACGGGCGCCGCCGTGTGCCGCGGAGCGGCTCAGGCGTCTTCGAAGAGGCGCAGGCGGTGTGCGGTGGCGGCGGCCTCGCCGCGGCCGGAGACGCCCAGTTTGGCCATCAGGTTGGACACGTGCACGCTCGCCGTCTTCGGCGAGATGAACAGTTCCTCGGCGATCTGCCGGTTGCTGCGCCCCGCCGTGACCAGCTTCAGCACCTCCTGCTCCCGCGACGTCAGCCCCAGCGCCCGGACCGGGTCCGCCGGCGCCGGGTCGGGGCCGGCGCCCAGGGGCAGGCGGGCGCGGGAGGCGAGGGCGGTGACCGCCGTGCGCAGGGGGGTGGCGCCGAGGGCCGCGGCCGTCGCGTGGGCGTCGGCGAGCAGGCTCGCGGCGAGGTCGCGCTCGCCGCCGGCGGCGAGGAGGGCCGCGGCCCACCGGTGCCGGACGCGGGCCAGTTCGTACGGCCGGTCCAGCGGCTCGAACGCGGCCGCCGCCGCGGCCCACGGCAGCGGGTCGGGGTCGCCGCCGGCGCGGGTCAGCTGCGCGTCGAGGAGCAGCGCGTGCGCCGCCCACACCGGCGCCGAGCGGGACAGCCCGGCCGCCGCGGTACGGATCCGCGCCAGCGCCGCCGCGCTGCCCCGGGCGAACGCCGGCGTCCGGCGCCCGTCGCCCTCGGCCTCCGCCGCGACCTGCAGCAGCAGCCACGCGTACCGGTTGACGCCCGGCGCCAGCCCGGCGTCGACGGTGCGGGCGGCCTCCTCGCGGGCGCCCGTCAGGTCGCCGCGCGCCGCCGCGGCCGCGGCCGTCAGCGTGCTCAGCGGGATCGCCATCTGCGGCTGCGCCGCCTGCGGCCCCAGCCGGTCCCGGGCGGCGGCCAGCAGCGCCTCCGCCCGCGCCACGTCCCCGCGGAACAGCGCCAGCCGGGCGCGGGCCTGCACCAGGTTGCCGTAGGTCAGGGCGACGACCGCGTCGCGCTCGGCCAGGTCGGCGACGCGCTCCGCCTCGTCCCAGCGGCCCATCGCCGCCAGGGAGTCCATCTGGTTGCCGAGCGAGAACGCCACCTGGTCGCGCCGCCCGCGGCTCGCCGCCGCCCGCGCCGCGTCCGCGGCGACCTCCGCCGCCTCCCGCGAGCGGCCCAGGTTCTCCAGCCCGGCGGACAGGTTCAGCTCCGCCCGGGCCGCCGCCGTGTAGTCGCCGGTGCGCCGGGCCCGGTCGCGGACCTCGCGCAGCAGCTCCAGGCCCTGCTCCTCCCGGCCGGCGTCCTCCAGGTGCACGCCCAGCATCACCCGGGCGTTCAGCTCCAGGTTCTCCTCGCCGGCCGCGGCGGCGGTGCGTACCGCCAGCTCCGCGGCGGCCAGGCCCTCCGGCCGGCCGGGCCGGTGCAGCATCTCCCAGCCCGCCGCGGCGGTCAGCGCCAGCGCCGGCACCCGCGACGGCGGCCGGTCGCGCACCAGCCGCAGCGCGCGGTCCAGCTCCGCGCGGCCGTCCCCGCGCGCCAGCTGTTCCACCAGCCAGTGCCGCTGCACCCAGAACCACGCCGCGCGCAGCGGCTCGGCGTCCTCGTCGATGGCCTCCAGGGCGCGCCGGGTCAGCGCCAGCGCCCGCTCCCGCTCGTCCGCGAGCCGGGCGGCGACGACGGTCTCGGCGAGCAGGTCCAGCTCGGTGAGCGGCGTGTCCGCCGGGGGCTGTTCGAAGTCCTCGATGCTGTCCGCGGGCCGCAGCCCGGCGCGGACCTCCGGCGGCACGTCGTCCCACAGCTCCATCGCCCGCTTCAGCAGCTCGTACTGCTCGGCGAACGCGTGCCGGCAGCGCGCCTCCACCGCCGCCGCCAGCACCGCGGGCAGCGCCCGTGCGCGGTCCCGGCCGTGGTGCCAGTGCCGGGCGATGCGGGTGAGCCGCTGCTCGGCCCGGACGAGCGTGGGGTCGGCGGCCAGCACCTCGGCGTAGCGCCGGTTGAGCCGGGAGCGCTCGCCGGGCAGCAGGTCGTCGCGGACCGCCTCGCGCAGCAGGGCGTGCCGGAAGCGGTACGACTCGCCGTCCTCGTCGGGTACGAGCACGTTGCCGGCGACCGCCGCGCGCAGCGCCTCCAGCAGCGCGTCCTCGTCCTCGCCGGTGACGGCGGCGAGCAGCGCGTGCTCCGCGTGCCCGCCGGCCTCGGCGGCGACCCGCACCACCTGCTGGGCGGGCTCGCTCAGCCGCTCGACGCGGACGAGCAGCAGGTCGCGCAGCGACTCGCTGATACTGCAGTCGGGGTGCGCCGACAGCTCCTCGACGAAGAACGGGTTGCCCTCGCTGCGCCGGAAGACGTCCTCGGTGTGCGAGGGCGCCGGCACGTCGCCGTGGATGCCGGTGAGCTGGGCGGCGACCTCGTCGCGGCTGAGCGGCGCCAGCTCGATGCGGCGTACGGTGCGCAGCCGGTCCAGCTCGGCGAGGAAGGGGCGCAGCGGGTGGCGGCGGTGGATGTCGTCGGAGCGGTACGTCACCAGCAGCAGGAGCCGGCTGGCCTGCAGGGTGCGGAAGAGGTACGAGAGCAGCTCGCGGGTGGAGCGGTCGGACCAGTGCAGGTCCTCCAGGGCGAGGACGACGGTGCGGTCGGCGGCCAGCCGCTCCAGGCTCTGCGCGGTCAGCTCGAACAGGCGGGTGCGCCCGTCGCGTTCGTGCGGCGGGGAGCCGGCCGGCGGCGCGTACGAGGCGTCGGGCAGCAGCCGGGCCAGCTCGGCCTCGCGGCCCGCCACGGCGGCGGCGAGGGCGTCGTCGCCCAGCTCGCGCTGCAGCGACCGCAGCGCGGTGGTGAACGGCGCGAACGGCAGCCCGTCGGCGCCCAGCTCCACGCAGCCGCCGGCGGCGGTCACCGCGCCCGCCGCGCGGGCCCCGGCGAGGAACTCCTCCACCAGCCGCGTCTTGCCGACGCCGGCCTCGCCCGCCACCACCAGCGCCTGCGGCTCGCCCGCGCGGGCGCGGGCGAGCGCGGCGTCGAGGGTCCCGAGTTCTTCCGTGCGGCCCGCGAGGACAGGGCTGAGGCGGACGGCTTTCACGCCGCCGAGGATGTCATGCGCCTCGGCCCCGGCGACAGGTGCCGGCGGGGCTGCCACCGTCAGGCCGCCTGCACCCAGCTCCCGCGGCGGGGGGCGGCCCCGCCCGCGTCGTCCGCACCGCGCCGGCGCGCCCGGCGGGCGGCGGTGGCGCTGCGCGCCCTGCGGTACTCGTCGGCGCTGCGGCGCAGCTCGGCGGAACGGGCCCGGTGGATCTCGTGGTCGTACATCGTCGCTCCCTGTGGATCGGCTTCGGTGCCGTGTGCTCCCGGTGCCTCAAGACTCGTCTGCCAGGGGGGTGCGGCACATCGGGCGACTTCCTCATCTCCCGCGTACGGGGTGCCTTAGACGCCCGCGTGCGCCGCTCCCCGCCGCCCTAAGGCCCCCCGGCCCGGGCCCGCTCCCCCCGGCCCGTCCGGCTGCGTGACGTGCGATGCTCGGTGCCGTGGACTCCCTTCACCCCCCGGAACCGTCCGGCGCGGGCGCCGCCGGCACCCGCGGCGGCGCCCGGGTCTTCGTCGGCCGCGCCGCGGAGCTGGGCGCGCTGACGGAGGCGTACGACCGGGCCGCCGCCGGCGAGCCGTGCGCGGTGCTCGTCGGGGGTGAGGCGGGCGTCGGCAAGTCCCGGCTGGTGGAGGAGTTCCTGATGCGCGCGGAGGCCGCGGGCGCGGTGACGGCCGTCGGCAACTGCATCGAGTCCGGCGCCGACGGCCTGCCCTTCGCGCCCTTCTCCACCGCGCTGCGCGCCCTGCGCCGCCGCTTCGGCGACCGGCTGGACGAGGCCGTCGCCGGGCAGCAGGGCGAGCTGGCCCGGCTGCTGCCCGAGCTGGGGCCGGTCCCCGACCTGCCGGCCGCCGCGCAGGGCGAGGCCGGGCGGGCGCGGCTGTACGAGCTGGCCGCCCGGATGCTGGAGCAGCTGGCCGCCGAGCAGGTGCTCGTGCTCGTCGTCGAGGACCTGCACTGGGCCGACCACTCCACCCGCGAGCTGCTGGGCTACCTGCTGCGTTCCGTCCAGGCCGCCCGGCTGCTCGTCGTCGCCACCTACCGCTCCGACGACCTGCACCGCCGCCACCCGCTGCGCCCCGGCCTCGCCGAGCTGGACCGGCTGCGCGGCGTACGCCGCTTCGAGCTGCCCCGGTTCAGCCGCGACGAGGTGCGCAGCCAGCTCGCCGGGCTGCGCGGCGGGCCGCCGCCGGAGGAGCTGGTGGCGGAGGTGTACGGGCGCTCCGACGGGAACGCCTTCTTCGTCGAGGAGCTGGCCGCGGGCCTCGGCCCGGGTGCGGGCGGTGCCGGCGGTGCCGGCGGTGCGGTCGCCGGCATCGGCGAGTCGCTGCGCGACCTGCTGCTCGTCCGGGCCGAGGCGCTGCCGGACCCCGCCCGCCGGATCGTCGCGCTGGCCGCGGTCGGCGGCGACCGGGTCGACACCGCGCTGCTCGCCGCCGTCTCCGGGCTGGGCGAGGACGCGCTGTTCGACGCGCTGCGCACGGCCATCGGCGCCGGGGTGCTGCTCCCCGCCGACGAGCGGGTGGACGCGTACCGCTTCCGGCACGCGCTCATGCGCGAAGCCGTCTCCGACGACCTGCTGCCCGGCGAACGCGCCCGCCTCAGCCGCCGCTTCGCCGAGGCGCTGGAGGCCGACCCCGGCCTCGTCCGGGCCGACGAGCGCCCGGCCCGGCTGGCCGGCTACTGGTACCAGGCCGGCGACGCCGCCCGCGCGCTGCCCGCCGTCCTCGCCGCCGCCGCGGACGCCCGCGCCCGGCACGCCTTCGCCGACCAGCTCGGGCTGCTGGAGCGGGCCGTCGCGCTGTGGGACGAGGCGCCGCCCGAGGCCCGTACCGTGCCGCACTCCGGCGGCGTCTACCCGCCGGCCGACGAGCCCGAGTTCGCCGACCTGCTCGCCGAGACGGTGTTCGCGGCCCGGCTCGCCTCCGCCCACGCCAGGGCCCTCACGCTCGGCGACCGGGCGCTGCGCCTGCTCGGCGCCCGCGCGCCGCTGCGCGCCGCGTGGTTCCGCGTCGAGCGGGCCCGCAACGTGCAGGCGCTGGGCCGCGGCGACGGCCGGGAGGACCTGGACCGGGCGCAGGAGCTGGTGCGCGGCCTGCCGCCGTCCCCGGTGCACGCGCTGGTGCTCGCCGAGGCCGCCAACTGGGAGGCGCTGCGCGTCCCGGGCGCCGACGCGATCGAGGCCGCGGAGCGCGCCGTGCAGCTGGCCCGGCTGGTCGGCGCGGAGGAGACCGAGCTGACCGTGCGCATCCCGCTCGCCTGGATGATGGTCCAGTCGGGCGACGTGGAGGGCGGCCTCGCGGAGTTCCACACGGTACGGGAACGGGCGCTGGCCCGCGGCCTCGTGGTGGCCGCGGGCCGCGCGTACGCGAACCTGCCCTCGGCCCTCGAAAGCGTCGGGCGGTCCCGGGAGGCGGTGGCCGCGGCGGAGGAGGCGGTCGGGGCGCTGGGCGACTCCGGGCTGGCGCTGTACCTCTCCCACAGCCACGGCAACCGGGCCGACGCGCTGCTGTCGCTGGGCCGCTGGGCCGAGGCCGAGGAGGCCGTGGCCGCGCAGCTGCGCACCGCGCGCAACGCGCAGATGCACGGCACCGCGCTGCTGGACCGGGCGCGGCTGGCGCTGCTGCGCGGGGACCACGCCGGCGCCGCCGCCGAACTCGCCGCGGCCCGGCAGGAGTTCGGGCACGACCGGCAGGCGCAGAACGAGCTGCCGCTGGCCGAGATGACCATCGGGCTGGCCGCCGCCGACGGGCGGGTCGCCGAGGTGCGCGCCGTGTTCGAGAAGGCCGTCGGCGACGGGCTGCGGCTGGGGATGCAGCGCTACGTCTGGCCGCTGCTGTACGCCGCGGCCGCCGCCGAGGCCCGGCTGCGCGCGCTGCCCGCGGCGGAGGCGGGGCGGGCGGCGGCGGTGGCCCGGATCCGGACGGCGATGCGCGGCCTGCCGCGGTTCGCGCCGCCGTGGGAGGCGCGGGCGCTGATGACGGAGGCGGAGCTGCTCGCGGCGGAGGGCCGCGACGCGACGGCGCGCTGGGCGGAGGCGGAGGCGGCCTGGGCGGACCTGGAGCGGCCGTACGAGCGGGCGCTGACGCGGTACCGGTGGGCGGAGTCGGCGCTGGCGAGCGGCCCGGGACCGGGCGGTGCCGCGGCCGGTACGGCGCGGGACGGCGCGGCGGAGGCGCTGCGCCGGGCGTACGGCACGGCGACCGCCCTCGGCGCGGCGGGCCTCGCCCGCGACGCCGAGTCGCTGGCCGCCCGCGCCCGGATCGCGCTCACCCCGGACGCCGCCCCGGCGGAGCCGGCGGACCCGGCGGAGGCGCTGGGTCTGACGGTCCGCGAGTCGGACGTGCTGCGGCTGGTGGCGGCGGGCCGGAGCAACCGGCAGATCGCGGAGGAGCTGTTCATCTCACCGAAGACGGCGAGCGTGCACGTGTCCCACATCCTGGCGAAGCTGGGGGTGGCGGCGCGGGGTGAGGCGGCGGCGGTGGCGCACCGGCTGCGGTTGTTCGAGGGCGGCTGAGCGCGGGCGCGCGCCCGGGCCCGCGCGCCGCGGGAGGGCGCGCGTTCAGCTGACCTCCAGCCGCAGGATGCGGTCGTCGCCCTCCTCCGGGGTGCCGCGCAGGTCGGTCTCGTTGGTGACCAGCAGCAGGTCGCCGTCCGACGCCCGCTGTACCGTGCGCAGCCGCCCGTACTCGCCGTCGAAGAACGCCTGCGGGTCCGCCGACGCCTCCGTGCCGTCCAGCGGGATCCGCCACAGCCGCTCGCCGCGCAGCGACGCCATCCAGACCGACCCGTCCGCGTACGCGATGCCGCTCGGCGAGGCGTCCGGGGTGGCCCACTGCACCACGGGGTCGACCATGCCCTCCCGGTTCTCCCGGCCCTCCGCCTCCGGCCAGCCGTAGTTCCTGCCCGGCTCGATCAGGTTCAGCTCGTCCCACTCCTGGTCGCCGAACTCCGCCGCCCACAGCCGCTTCTCGTCGTCCCAGGCCAGCCCCTGCACGTTGCGGTGGCCGTACGAGTACACCACCGACCCCGGGTCCGGGTTGCCGCGCGCCGGCTCGCCGTCCGGCGTCATCCGCAGGATCTTGCCGCCCAGCGACTCCTCGTCCTGCGCCAGCGCCGGATCGCCGGCCTCGCCGGTGCCGACGTACAGCATCTTGTCCGGGCCGAACGCGATCCGGCCGCCGTTGTGCCGGCCGCCCTTGGGGATGCCGCGGAAGACGGTGTCCGGGGCGCCCAGCCGGTTGCCCTCGGGGCCGTCCGCGTCGTACGTCATGCGCACGATGCGGTTGTCGCTGGCGGAGGTGACGTACGCGTAGACCATCTCGTCCGCGCCCAGCGCGAGCCCCAGCAGGCCGCCCTCGTTGCCCGGTTCGCGCTGGACGCCGGGCACCTCGCCGGCCTCGGTGACCTTCCCGCCGTCCGCGGCGACGTGGTGGACGACGCCGGTGTCGCGGGAGCCGACCAGCAGGTCGCCGCCGGGCAGCTCGACCAGGCCCCACGGGGTCCCGAGCCCCTCGGCGACGGTGCCGGCGACCTCCGCGGTGCCCTTGTCCGGCGGCGGCGAACCCTCGCCGGCGGAGCCGCCGGCGGGCGCGGTGGCGGACGAGGACGCGGACTCCGCCGGCTCCCCGGGGTCGTCGTCCCCCGACGAGCAGCCGGCGGCGAGCACGAGTGCGGCGGCGGCTGCCAGCCGGATGGCGACGGCGGCGCGGGCTCTCACGGGACGGTCCTCCTCAAGGGGGCGGCGGCCGGACGTTCCCAGCACATCACAACCGTGTGTGCTCCCGCGCGCGACCGGAGCGTTCCGGCCCGTACGCCCACCCCCCCACGGTTACTCCCACGACCCCTGCGCCGGCGGCAGCGCCGCGATCTCCGCCAGGTCCGCCGGCGTCAGCCGCAGCCCCGCCGCCGCCGCGTTCTCCACCGCCCACCGCGCCCGCTTCGCCCCCGGCACCGGCACCACGTGGGCGCCCTGCGCCAGCACCCACGCCAGCGCCGCCTGCGCCGGCGTCGCGCCGTGCCGCTCGGCGACCCGCCGCAGCCCGGCGACCACCGGCTGGTTCGCCGCCATCATCTCCGCGGTGAACCGCGGGTGCCGGGCCCGTAGGTCGTCCGGCTCGAAGCCCTGCCCGGGCGTGAGGGTGCCGGTGAGGAACCCGTGCCCCAGCGGCATCGCCGCGAGGAACCCGACCTGGCGGGCCTCGCACCACGGCAGCAGGCCCGCCAGCGCCTCCGGCGACCACACCGACAGCTCGGCCTGCACGCTGCTGACCGGGAACACCTGCTGCACGCGGCTCAGCCGGCGCAGCGTCGCGTCGTACAGCCCGGCGCCCGGCCGGCGGTCCGCCCGCGCGCCGACCGCACAGAGCCCCAGCGCGCGCACCTTCCCCGCCGCCACCAGCTCCGCCATCGCGCCCCAGGTCTCCTCGACCGGCACCTCCGGGTCCTCGCGGTGCAGTTGGTACAGGTCGATCACGTCGGTCTGCAGCCGGCGCAGCGAGGCGTCGCAGGCGCGTCTGACGTACGCGGGGCGGCCGTCGGCGACGACGTGCTGCTCGCCGACGAGGAGGCCGACCTTGGTGGAGACGAACGCGTCCGCCCGCCGCTCCTTGAGCACCCGGCCGACCAGCAGCTCGTTGGTGAACGGCCCGTACATGTCGGCGGTGTCGAGGAGGCTCACCCCGGCGTCCAGCGCCGCGCAGACGGTGCGTACGGACTCCTCGCCCTGCCGCCGCGAGGCGCTGTACGCCCAGCTCATCGGCATGCAGCCGAGGCCGACCGCGCCCACCCGGAGGGCCGCCGCCCCGATCGTCCTGCGCTCCACCCCAGGCACACTAACCCCTGCCGCCGACACCGGGCCCAGCCGCCCGGGGCCGCCGCACGCCCCGACCCGGCGCTCCGCGCTCCCGCGCCGATCGCCTAGCCTCGTGGCATGAGCGATGGACAGGTGTGGCTGCCGATTCCGCCGGACGAGATCGCCGGTCTGCCGCCGGAACTCGACTACGTCCACTGGGACGCCGAACCGGAGTTCCCCGCCGACCCGGCCCGCTGCGTGTTCCTGGTGGTGCCGTACATGCGCCGGATCACGAACGACCCGGTGCCGCGGATGCGCGCGCTGCGGGTGCTGCAGACCCTCACCGCCGGCGTCGACGCCTATCTGCCCGCGCTGCCCACGCTGCCGCCCGGGGCGCGGCTGTGCAACGCCCGCGGCGTGCACGAGGCGTCCACCGCCGAACTCGCGCTCGCCCTGACCCTCGCGTCGCTGCGCGGCATCCCCGACTTCGTACGCCGCCAGGACGCGGGGGAGTGGCAGACCGGCTTCCACCCGTCGCTCGCCGACAAGACGGTGTTGATCCTCGGCTACGGAGCCATCGGCAGCGCCGTGGAGGACCGGCTCGCGGGCTTCGAGTGCGAGCGGGTCGTGCGCGTCGCGCGCTCCCCCCGCACCTCACCGCGCGGGCCCGTGCACGCCCTCGCCGACGTCGGGGAGTTGCTGCCCGCCGCCGACGTGGTGATCGTGACGACCCCGCTCACCGACGACACCCGCGGCCTGGTCGACGCCGGGTTCCTGGCCCGGATGAAGGACGGCGCGCTGCTCGTCAACGTCGCCCGCGGCGCCGTCGTCGACACGAAAGCCCTGCTCGACGAGGTGGAGCCGGGCCGGTTGCGGGCCGCGCTCGACGTCACGGACCCCGAGCCGCTGCCGCCGGGCCACCCGCTGTGGCACGCCCCGGGCGTGCTGATCAGCCCGCACACCGGCGGGCCCACGTCGGCGTTCCGGCCGCGGGCCGAGCGGCTGCTGCGCTCCCAGCTGGGGAGGTTCGCGGCCGGGGAACCGGTGGAGTACGTGGTCGCCGTCGCCTGATAGACAACCGCTCTATCACTCTACGTAGTTAGAACGCAACTCTCGGTTTCAGTTACGCTCCGTAGAGGAAGTATGTCCCTGCGTGACGATCCTGGTGTATCGTCCACGGCGGGGATTGCTCCCGACGTCAACGCGGCCGGCCAGCCACCGGCCGCGCAACCGGATATCGAGGGGGGCGATGGGCACATGCACGGCAAGTGGAAATCCTTTCCGGTCCGCGGGCAGCGCGGTAGTCCCGCGCGCCTCCCGGCCTTGAGAGCCGGCGCCGCGGCGGGGCCGCGGGCGCGACCGGCTCCCGGCAGCCGGGGGGCGCGGTGACCGCGTCGATCGGGGCGGTGGTGCCCAGGCCGCCGTTGCCCGCGGGGCTCGTGGTCCGGATGGTGCTCGCGCTGCTCTGCGCGGGATACGCCACCGGTGCCGCCCTGGGCTGGGGCTCCCACCGAGTCGCCCTGATCATGGGGGACTTCGGGCTGAGCGCGGCGGCGTTCGCGGCCGCCTTCTCGTGTCTGTACTACGCGCGTATCCGCCGGGGCCGGTTCCGGCCGGCCTGGCTCATGTTCGGCGTCTCGTCCGCCATGGCGGGCGTCGGCAACGGCGTCTGGGGCTGGTACGAGGTCGTGCTCCGGCGGCCCGTGCCCGAGGTGTCGACGGCGGACTTCTTCTTCCTGCTCTTCGCGCCGCCCGCGGTCATCGGCCTGCTGGTGCTCGCCCGCCGGCCGGTGACCAGGGCGGGCTGGATCTGCCTCGGCCTGGACACCTGGCTCATCGGCGGCTCGCTGCTGACCATCTCCTGGACCCTCGCCCTGGCGCACGCCGCGGGGGACGGCGACCCGGTGCCGCGGATGGCGCTGTCGCTGGCGTACCCGATGCTGGACATCGTGCTGGTGAGCATGGTGCTGGCGCTGCACTTCCGGCGCACCGCGGCGGGCCGTTCCGCGATCAACACCGCCATCGGCGCGCTGGTGCTCACGGTGCTGTGCGACGCGCTGTTCACCTCGCCGCTGCTGCAGGAGCAGTACCGCTCGGGGCAGTTGCTGGACGCGGGCTGGTTCGCCGGCTCGGTCCTGCTCGCGTACGCCCCCTGGGTCGGCAGGGCCGAGGAGGCGGAGCGCGGCCGGGAGGAGGGCGCCCGGCCCCTCGCCGGGCACATCGGAGCCCTCGCGCCGTATCTCGCCGCGGGCGTGTGCACGCTGGGGATCCTGTACAACCTGCTGGACGGCCGCAGCGTGGACCGCGTGGTGCTGATGACGGCGTGCACGGTCGTGCTGGCACTCGTCGTGCGCCAGGCGATCATGCTGCTGGACAACATCAGCCTCACCCGGGAACTCGCCCACAAGGAGAACCACTTCCGCTCGCTCGTGCAGGGTTCGAGCGACGTCATCATGATCGCGGCGCCGTCCGGCGTGCTGCGCTACGTCAGTCCCGCGGCCCTCGGGGTCTACGGCACGGACCCGGAGGAACTGGAGGGCTGCGAGCTGGCCGGGCTCATCCACCCCGACGACCTGGGGCGGGTGCTGCACGAGGTGCGCCGGTTCCTGTCGGCGCCGCCCGGCGGGGCGCGCTCGATCCGCATCGAGTGCCGCTTCCGGGCCGGCCGGGGCCGCCGCGGCGGGTTCGGCGAGGACGGCTGGCTGAACGTGGAGTCGACGGTCAACCGGCACCACAACGGCCTGATCTTCAACTCCCGGGACGTCACCGAGCGCGTGCGGCTCCAGGCGCAGCTGCAGCACAGCGCCTCGCACGACGCGCTCACCGACCTGCCGAACCGGGCGCTGTTCACCGAGCGCGTCGGTCACGCGCTGGGCGGCCGGCGGGCCGGCGACGCGAACGCGGCCGTGCTCTTCATCGACCTCGACGGCTTCAAGGCGGTCAACGACACCGTCGGCCACGCCGCCGGCGACGAGCTGCTCATCCAGGCCGGCCGCCGGCTGCAGGAGTCGATCCGCTCCGGGGACTCGGCGGCCCGGCTCGGCGGCGACGAGTTCGCGGTGCTGCTCGTGGGCGGTGCGGCGGGCGAGGGCCGGGCGGACGGCGTCGGACGGGAGCGGCGCACCCGGGAGGTCGCCGACCGGCTGCGGGTGCGCCTGTCCGAGCCGTACACCGCGGGCGGCGTCGAGGTGCGGGTCGCGGCCAGCATCGGCGTGGCCTTCGCCGAGCCCGGCAGCACGCCCGCGGAGCTGATGCGCAACGCCGACCTGGCGATGTACCGCGCCAAGCAGGCCGGCAAGGCGCGCGTCGAGCTGTACGCGCCGCAGATGCAGGCCGAGGTGGTGCGCCGCATAGAGCTGGCGAACCGGCTGCGGTCCGCGCTGGACGACGGGCAGTTCACGCTCGTGCACCAGCCGGTGGTCGAGCTGTCGAGCGGACGGCTGGCGGCGCTCTCGGCGCAGCCGCGCTGGCGCTCGGCGCAGGGCGTCGTGCACACACCGGCCGAGTTCATGCAGGGCCCGCCGGACACCGGCGGCCGCGGCGGCGGGCAGGACCGGGCCCACGCCGCGGAGCTGGCGCGGTGGCTGCTGGAGGCGACGGTCGAGCAGGCCGCCGAGCGGTACGAGGCGGGCATCGGCATCCCGGTGACCGTCCGGCTGTCGGCCGCTCGGCTCACCGACCGGAGGATGTCCCCGCAGCTGGTCGAGGCCCTGCTGGTACGGCACGGGCTGCCGGCCGGCGCGCTGACCGTCGAGGTCGCCGACAGCGACGCCCGGGCCGGCATGGACGAGCTGGAGCGGCGGCTGGTGGCGCTGCGCCGCCTCGGCGTGCGCATCGCGCTCGACGGCTTCGGCAGCGGGCACGCCGCCATCGCCGCGCTGCGCCGGCTGCCGGTGGACGTGCTCAAGCTGGACCGGGGCCTGGTCGACGGCCTGGCCGAGTCGCCCCGGCTGCGCGCCATCGCGGCCGGGATGATCGGCATCGCCGGCGAGCTGGGCCTGGACTCGGCGGCCGAGGGGGTCGACCTGCCCGAGCAGGCCGAGGTGCTGCGTGCGCTGGGCTGCCGGCACGCGCAGGGCATGGCCTACTGCGAACCACTGGAGGAGGAGCGGGTACGGGACGCGCTGGCCCTGGGAGCGTTCGCGCTGCCGGAGGAGGACGCTTCGGCCATTGCGCTCACATAGTGAGACCCGGGTCCCACGAACTTGACACCCCGGCGGGCCGGGGGCAAGGTCAGGTCCATGCGCACCCGAATTCTCGTACTTGGACAGCGCGTCGGCTGAAGCGGACCCCGACTCCCGGACCGCGCCGACGCGCTCCCCTCGCTTGCCATCCGGCACGAGGGGTTTTTTGTTGCTCGAACCCGCTGCCACCCCGACCCTCGCACCACTCGAAGACGAGAAGAGAAACCGATGACCGAGCAGGCTCCCCCGCGGAGTGAGCCCCACCCGCAGCCACCGCGGGCCCGCAGCGGGGGACAGTCCCGCGGCCCGGGGCACACCCCAGCAGACAAGACCGTGACGGGCGCGCAGTCCCTCATCTTCGCCCTGGAGGCCGTGGGCGCGGACACGGTGTTCGGCATTCCGGGCGGGACCATCCTCCCCGCGTACGACCCGCTGATGGACTCCACCAAGGTCCGGCACGTCCTCGTCCGCCACGAGCAGGGCGCGGGGCACGCCGCCACCGGGTACGCGCAGGCCACCGGCAAGGTCGGCGTCTGCATGGCCACCTCGGGCCCGGGCGCGACCAACCTCGTCACGCCCATCGCCGACGCGCACATGGACTCCGTCCCGCTGGTGGCGATCACCGGCCAGGTGGTCGTCAAGTCGATCGGCACGGACGCCTTCCAGGAGGCGGACATCTGCGGTATCACCATGCCGATCACGAAGCACAACTTCCTGGTCACGGACCCCGCGGACATCCCGCGGGTGATCTCCGAGGCCTTCCACATCGCCTCCACCGGCCGCCCGGGCCCGGTGCTGGTCGACATCGCCAAGGACACGCTCCAGGCCCGTACGGTCTTCAGCTGGCCGCCGCGCCACGAGCTGCCCGGCTACCGCCCGGTGACCAAGCCGCACGCCAAGCAGATCCGCGAGGCCGCCCGGCTGATCGGCGCCGCCCGGCGCCCGGTGCTGTACGTCGGCGGCGGCGTCCTCAAGGCCCGGGCCACCGCCGAGCTGAAGGTGCTCGCGGAGCTGACCGGCGCCCCGGTCGTCACCACCCTGATGGGCCTCGGCGCCTTCCCCGACACCCACCCGCAGCACCTGGGCATGCCGGGCATGCACGGCACGGTGGCCGCCGTCACCTCGCTGCAGAAGGCCGACCTGATCGTGGCGCTCGGCGCCCGGTTCGACGACCGGGTGACCGGCAGGCTCGACACCTTCGCGCCGTCCGCGAAGATCGTGCACGCCGACATCGACCCCGCGGAGATCGGCAAGAACCGCGAGGCCGACGTGCCGATCGTCGGCGACGCCCGCGAGGTCATCGCCGACCTGATCGTGGCGGTCCAGGGCGAGCAGGAGCAGGGCGGGCCGGAGACGGCCGGCACGGCGCGGTACGCGGAGTGGTGGCAGCAGCTGAACCGCTGGCGCGAGACGTACCCGCTGGGCTACGACCTGCCCTCCGACGGCACGCTGTCGCCGCAGCAGGTGATCCAGCGCATCGGCGAGCTGGCCCCGGAGAACACGGTCTACGTCGCGGGCGTCGGCCAGCACCAGATGTGGGCGGCCCACTACATCGACTACGACAAGCCCCGCACCTGGCTCAACTCCGGGGGCGCCGGGACCATGGGCTACGCGGTCCCGGCCGCCATGGGCGCCAAGGCCGGCGCGCCGGACGCGACGGTCTGGGCCGTCGACGGCGACGGCTGCTTCCAGATGACCAACCAGGAGCTGGTCACCTGTGCGCTGAACGGCATCCCGATCAAGGTCGCGATCATCAACAACGGCGCGCTCGGCATGGTCCGCCAGTGGCAGACCCTCTTCTACAACCGGCGCTACTCCAACACCGTGCTGCACTCCGGCCCCAACGGCAACGGTGACGCAAACGGCAACGGCAACGGCAACGGCAACGGCGGCGAGGCCGCCGGGACCGCCGAGGAACTGGCCCGCCAGGCCGCCGGCACCCGCTGCCCGGACTTCGTCAAGCTGGCCGAGGCCATGGGCTGCGTCGGCATCCGCTGCGACGACCCCGAGCAGCTCGACGCCGTCATCGAGAAGGCCAACTCCATCAACGACCGCCCCGTCGTCGTGGACTTCATCGTCCACGAGGACGCGATGGTCTGGCCGATGGTCGCGGCCGGCACCTCCAACGACGAGATCATGGCCGCGCGCGACGTCCGCCCCGACTTCGGCGACGGCGAAGACGACTGAGGCGGGAACCCGGAGAAGAAGCAGAGAAGAGACGAAGACATGTCCAAGCACACGCTCTCGGTCCTGGTGGAGAACAAGCCGGGCACCCTGGCCAGGATCTCCGCGATGTTCTTCCGCCGCGGCTTCAACATCGACTCCCTCGCCGTCGGCACCACCGAGCACCCGGACATCTCCCGGATGACGATCGTGGTGAACGTCGAGGACCAGCCGCTGGAGCAGGTCACCAAGCAGCTCAACAAGCTCGTCAACGTGCTGAAGATCGTCGAGCTGGAGCCGGGCTCCGCGGTCCAGCGCGAACTCGTTCTGGTGAAGGTGCGCGCCGACAACGACACCCGCTCCCAGGTCGTGGAGATCGTCCAGCTGTTCCGCGCCAAGACCGTGGACGTCTCTCCGGAGGCCGTCACGATCGAGGCCACCGGCAGCGGCGAGAAGCTGGAGGCGATGCTGAAGATGCTGGAGCCGTACGGCATCAAGGAGCTGGTCCAGTCCGGCACCATCGCCATCGGCCGCGGCGCCCGCTCGATCACGGACCGCTCGCTGCGCGCCCTGGACCGGACGGCGTAGGGCCTCCGGCCCGGGCGGCGGGGTGCGACCGCGCGGCGCACCTCCGGCGCGGGCGGAGCGCCTTCGGCGCAGGCCGGGAGGCGGCGCCGGGGCCGCCGCTCCCCGCAGAGCGGGAGGCCGCCGCTGCCTGCGGCCCGGCGCAGGCCGCGGCGCCGGGCCGCCGGGCCGCCTCGGTCGTGTCGACACCCGTCCCTGCCAACCGTCGTTAACAACCCCCGACGACCCCCCGCCGCACCAGACGTACGGTGGGCCCACCCGCAACACCCCTAGGAGAGACTCCCGTGGCCGAGCTGTTCTACGACGACGACGCCGACCTGTCCATCATCCAGGGCCGCAAGGTCGCGGTCCTCGGCTACGGCAGCCAGGGCCACGCCCACGCGCTGTCGCTGCGCGACTCCGGCGTGGACGTCCGCGTCGGCCTGCACGAGGGCTCCAAGTCCCGGGCGAAGGCCGAGGAGCAGGGCCTGCGCGTGGTCACCCCCGCCGAGGCCGCCGCCGAGGCGGACGTGATCATGATGCTGGTGCCGGACCCGGTCCAGGGCCGGGTCTACGAGGAGTCCGTGAAGGACAACCTCAAGGACGGCGACGCGCTCTTCTTCGGCCACGGCCTCAACATCCGCTACGGGTTCGTGAAGCCGCCCGCGAACGTCGACGTGTGCATGGTCGCCCCGAAGGGCCCGGGCCACCTGGTCCGCCGCCAGTTCGAGGAGGGCCGCGGCGTGCCGTGCATCGCGGCCGTCGAGCAGGACGCCAGCGGCAACGGGTTCGCGCTGGCCCTGTCGTACGCGAAGGCCATCGGCGGCACCCGCGCCGGCGTCATCAAGACCACCTTCACCGAGGAGGCCGAGACCGACCTCTTCGGCGAGCAGGCCGTGCTCTGCGGCGGCACCGCCGCGCTGGTGAAGGCGGGCTTCGAGACCCTGGTCGAGGCCGGCTACCAGCCGGAGATCGCGTACTTCGAGTGCCTGCACGAGCTGAAGCTCATCGTGGACCTCATGTACGAGGGCGGCCTGTCGAAGATGCGCTGGTCGGTCTCGGAGACCGCCGAGTGGGGCGACTACGTCTCCGGCCCGCGGATCATCAACGACGGCACCAAGGCCGAGATGAAGAAGATCCTCGGCGAGATCCAGGACGGCTCGTTCGCCAAGGAGTGGATGGCCGAGTACCACAACGGCCTGCCGCGCTACAACGAGTACAAGAAGCAGGACGGCGACCACCTCATCGAGACCACAGGCAAGGAGCTGCGGAAGCTCATGAGCTGGGTCGACGACCAGGACTGAGCGGACGCGGTCCCTCGAACGGGCGGTGGCCGGGCGCAGCGGCGCCCGGCCGCCGCCCGGCGCCACTACACTCTTCGTACATCGCGCGTCAGGCTCACAGCGTCGTGTGTCCTTCAAACGCGGCAGCACGCGTCTGTCCGGGCGGACCGGCGCGGCACCCCTCCACCTGCGGCCGTCGGGACGGCCGTCCCGCACAGGAATCCAGTGAGGACCACGTGAGCACTGCCCCAGCATCCGGCGCCACCGCCCCCGCTGCCCCCATCAGGCCAGCCGTACTGATCGCCGAGGAGCTCTCGCCGGCCACCGTCGACGCCCTCGGCCCCGACTTCGACATCCGCCACTGCAACGGCGCCGACCGGGCCGAGCTGCTCGCGGCCATCGCCGACGTGGACGCGGTCCTGATCCGCAGCGCCACCAAGATCGACGCCGAGGCCGTCGCCGCCGCGCGGCGGCTGAAGGTCGTCGCCCGCGCGGGCGTCGGCCTCGACAACGTCGACGTGCCCGCCGCCACCAAGGCCGGCGTGATGGTCGTCAACGCGCCGACATCCAACATCGTCACCGCCGCCGAGCTGGCCTGCGGCCTGATCATCGCCAGCGCCCGCAACATCCCGCAGGCCAACGCCGCGCTGAAGGCCGGCGAGTGGAAGCGCTCGAAGTACACCGGCGTGGAGCTGAACGAGAAGGTCCTCGGCGTCGTCGGCCTCGGCCGCATCGGGGTGCTCGTCGCGCAGCGCATGGCGGCGTTCGGCATGCGGGTGGTGGCGTACGACCCGTACGTGCAGGCGGCGCGCGCCGCGCAGATGGGCGTCAAGCTCGTCTCGCTGGACGAGCTGCTGGAGACCTCCGACTTCATCACCGTCCACCTGCCGAAGACCCCGGAGACCCTGGGCCTCATCGGCGACGAGGCGCTGCAGAAGGTCAAGCCGTCCGTCCGCATCGTCAACGCCGCCCGCGGCGGCATCGTCGACGAGGAGGCGCTGACCGCGGCGCTGAAGGAGGGCCGGGTCGCGGGCGCGGGCCTCGACGTCTACGCCACCGAGCCCTGCACGGACTCGCCGCTGTTCCAGTTCGACAGCGTCGTCGCCACCCCGCACCTCGGCGCCTCCACCGGCGAGGCGCAGGAGAAGGCGGGCATCTCGGTGGCCCGCTCGGTGCGCCTCGCGCTCGCCGGCGAGCTGGTGCCGGACGCGGTCAACGTCCAGGGCGGCGTCATCGCCGAGGACGTCCGCCCCGGGCTGCCGCTGGCGGAGAAGCTGGGCCGGATCTTCACGGCGCTGGCCGGCGAGGTCGCGGTCCGCCTCGACGTGGAGGTGTGCGGCGAGATCACGCAGCACGACGTGAAGGTGCTGGAGCTGTCCGCGCTCAAGGGCGTCTTCGAGGACGTCGTCGCCGAGACCGTGAGCTACGTGAACGCGCCGCTGTTCGCGCAGGAGCGCGGCGTCGAGGTGCGGCTGACCACCAGCTCGGAGTCCTCCGAGCACCGCAACGTCGTCACCGTGCGCGGCACGCTGGCCGGCGGCGAGGAGGTGTCGGTCGCCGGCACGCTCTCCGGGCCGAAGCACCAGCAGAAGATCGTCGCGGTCGGCGAGCACGACGTGGACCTGGCGCTCGCCGACCACATGGCGTTCTTCCGCTACGGCGACCGCCCCGGCGTCGTCGGCACCATGGGCCGGATCCTGGGCGAGACGGGCATCAACATCGCCGGGATGCAGGTGTCGCGGGCCAAGGCCGGCGGCGAGGCGCTGGTGGCGCTGACGGTGGACGACACGATCCCGCCGACCGTCGTGCAGGAGATCGCCGGCGAGATCGGCGCGGCCTCGGCGCGCGCGGTGAACCTCACCGAGTAGCGGGCCGGGACCACACACCCGCGGGCTCCGGGCCCGGGCGGGCGGCAGCGACGCCGCCGGTCCGGGCCCGTTCGCGTGCCCGGACGGGGCGCGCGGCGGGATGCGGAGGATCTTCGGGCGGCCCCCTATCACTTCCCCCCAGATGGATGAAATCTCTCCGGTTCCCTTCTACGGTGCGGGTAAGTGGAGATTTTCCCTTCGGTTGAGGAGTGGCCATGCGGACCAGGATGCGAGCCGACGCCCGGCGGAACCGCGAGCTGATCCTCAAGGCGGCCGGCCGGACCTTCGTCGGCGAGGGCCCCGACGCCCCGCTGGAGGAGGTCGCGCGCCGGGCCGGCGTCGGCATCGCCACGCTCTACCGCAACTTCACCAGCCGGGAGGCGCTGATCCGCGGCGTCGCCGCCGCCACGCTCACCGACCTGCACGGCGCCGCCCGGGAGGCGCTCACGGGCGACGACGAGCCGTTCGAGGCGCTCCGCCGGTTCGCCCACGCGGCGCTCAGCCTGCGCATCGGCGCCGTGCTGCCGGCGCTCTCCGGCCGGATCCGGATCGACGAGGAACTGGCGGAGCTGCGCGCGGCGGCGATGCGGGCGGTGCAGGAGCTGATCGTGCGGGCGCAGCGGGCCGGCGAGGTCCGCGCGGACGTCGTCTTCGGCGACGTCCCGTTCATGATCATGCGGCTGACGCTGCTGCTGCCCGGCGGCGGGCTGGCCGAGGACGAGGCGCTCGCGCACCGCCAGCTGGAGGTGTACCTCGACGGGCTGCGCCCCGCGGCCGCCCGCGCCCGCGGCACGGCGCTGCCCGGTCCCGCCGTCACGGCGGAGCGCTTCGTGCGGGCCACCGACCGCATCGTCGGCGGCGAACCCCGCTAGCGCCCGTACGGCCCGGAACGACCGCGGCCGCCCGAACCCCGAACCCGAACCACGCACGAGAAAGACAGTGGCATGGACACAACAAACGCGAAGACGGCCGAGACGGCCGCGGCGGCCAACCCGCGGCGCTGGGTCGCACTGGCCTTCATAGGGCTGGCGCAGCTGATGATCGTGCTGGACGTGACGATCGTGAACATCGCGCTGCCGTCCGCGCAGGCGGACCTGGAGATCTCCGACGGGGACCGGCAGTGGGTGATCACCGCCTACACCCTGGCCTTCGGCGGCCTGCTGCTCCTCGGCGGCCGGATCGCCGACTACACCGGCCGCCGCCGCGCCTTCCTGACCGGCCTGGCCGGCTTCGCCGCCGCCTCCGCCCTCGGCGGCGCGGCCCCCAACTTCGCCGCCCTGCTCGGCGCCCGCGCCGCCCAGGGCGCCTTCGCCGCACTCCTGGCCCCCGCCGCGCTGTCGCTGCTGACCACCAGCTTCACCGAGCAGCGCGAACGCGCCCGCGCCTTCGGCGTCTTCGGCGCCATCGCCGCCGGCGGCGGCGCGGTCGGCCTGGTCACCGGCGGGGCGCTGACCGAGTACCTGGACTGGCGCTGGTGCCTGTACGTCAACGTGCCGATCGCGGTGGTGGCCGCAGCCGGGTGGTGGGTGCTGCCCGCCGACGTCCGTCCCGAGACCCGCAAGAGGATCGACGTGCCCGGTGCGCTGCTGGCGGTGACCGGCCTGGTCGCCCTCGTCTACGGGTGCAGCGAGGCGGAGTCCGAGGGCTGGGACGCCCCCCTTGTCCTCGGCCTGCTGTTCCTCGGCATCGCCCTGCTGGCCGGCTTCGTGCTGTACGAGCGGACCGCCGCCGCGCCCCTGCTGCCGCTGCGGGTGGTCCTCAGCCGCACCCGGGCGAGCGCGTTCGTGGGCATCGCGCTGGCGATGGTGGGGATGTTCGCCATGTTCCTGTTCCTCACGTACTACATGCAGGTCGTCATGGGCTACTCGGCGCTGAAGACCGGGATGGCGTTCCTGCCGCTGACCGCCGGGGTCCTGGCCGGTGCCGGCGGGGTGGCCACCCGGCTGCTGCCCCGGGTGCCCCCGCGTGCGCTGCTGGCGCCCGGGCTGCTGCTCGCCGCGGCCGGCACCGGCTGGCTGGCGACGGTGGACGTGGACACCTCGTACGCGGCCGGGGTGCTGCCGGCCGAGCTGGTGCTGGGCCTCGGGATGGGCCTGGTGATGGCCCCGGCGATCAACTACGCCACCCACGGCGTCCGCGAGGAGGAGGCCGGCGTCGCCTCGGCGACGGTCAACACCTCCCAGCAGATCGGCGGCTCCCTCGGCACCGCCCTGCTCAACACCGTCGCGACCAGCGCCACCTCCGACTACCTCGCCGACCACCTGCCGGACGCGGGCGTGCCCCCGGAGCAGCGGGCCGCCGGCGGGCCGGTGCCGGACGTCGTCAAGGAGGGCCTGGTCGAGGGCTTCAGCTCCGCGTACACGCTGGCGTCGGCCATCCTGCTCGCCGCCTCGGTGCTGATCGCGGTGCTGATGAACACCCGCCGCCCCGACCCCACCAAGGCGGACGCCGCCGCGCACACGCCGGCGGTCCACCTGGGCTGAGGCCCGTGCCTGCGGTTCCGGCCCGCCCCTTCGGGGGCGGGCCGGTCCGTGGTCACAGGCGCGCGGACTTCAGGGCCATGTGGAGCAGCAGGCGTTCCTCGCCCACGGCGAGGTCCAGGCCGGTCAGCTCCTCGACCCGGGACAGCCGGTAGTACAGCGTCTGCCGGTGGATGCCCAGCGCGGCGGCGGTGCGGGCGGCCTGGCCGGCGTGGTCGAGGTAGACCTCGGCGGTGCGGGCCAGTTCGGCGTGGGCCGGCTCCAGCAGCCGCGCGACCGCCGGGTCGACGCCGCCGGGCAGGTCGGTGAGCAGCCGGTACGGGCCGATGTCGGGCCACCGCGCCACCGGCCCCAGGCGCGGGGCGGCGCGGGCGGCCCGGGCGGCGGCCAGGGCCTCCCGCCACGTGCCGGGCAGCCCGTCGAGGCCGGCCCGCGCGTCGCCGACGCCGGCGACGGCGTCCGGTGCGGCGGCCGCGGCGGCCTGGGCGGCGGATCCGCCGGGGCGGGTACGCGCGCGGGTGCGCGCCCCGCCCGGCGCCGCCCGCCGCACCTCCGCCGGCACCTCACCCGGCGCCTCGCCCGGTGCGCCCGTCACGGCTCCGCCCCGCGCGGCTCCTGGAGCCCCGCCCCGCGCCGTGTGCAGGAGCCGCTCCGCAGCCGTCACCGCCGGCTCGACCGCGCCCGCGGACGGCAGCAGCACCAGCGCCGCCAGCACCCGCACCGGCGCCTCCTCCGCACCCGCCCGCACCCCCGCGCCCCGGCCGGTGCCGGGGGGCAGCTCCAGCACCGCCGTCGCCGCCGTCCGCGGCAGCGCCGGACCCGGGACCGCCGGGTCGGCCGGCCGCCACGGCAGCACCGCCACCGCCGCCACCGGCCCCGCCGCGCCGCCGGGCAGCGCGTCCCGCAGCTCCGCCAGCGCCGTGTCCCGCCCCGCCGCCGGACCCGCCAGCACGTCGTGCAGCAGCGCGCCCGCCGCCGCGCCCGCCCGGGTCTCCGCCGCCAGCAGCGCGCCGATCCGCTCCGCCGTGCGCATGGCCTGGGCGATCCGCGGGTCCGGCGCCCGGCCGGGCCCGCCCAGCTCGACGTCGGCCAGATGCCCGTCGTCGAGCAGCCACACGTACCCCTGCACCACCCCGTCGTGCCGCGCGGGCAGGCAGATCCGCCCGGTGAGCACCCCGGCGGAGGGGTCCGGCGGGATCCGCAGCGGGCCGGTCGCGCGGGCGATCCCGAACGCCTCGAACCACGCCCGCACCGCCGCGGTGGAGCGCCGGTGCAGGATGGACTTCGTACGCACCGGGTCCATGAGCGAGGAGACGCCGCCGGACGAGCCGTCGCCGGTGTCGTGGACGCCGAAGGCGATCAGCACGAAGTCCCGGTCCTCCAGGGTGGCGGGGGCGCCGAGCGCCGCCGAGACCTCGTCCACCAGCTGCTGGTAGTCGCCGCGCATGACCGCAGCGTCCCATACATCTGTATGAGGACGGAGTCCCGGATGCGTGACACGTGTCGATGGCCCAGGATCGGAGCCATCCTTAGATTTCACGGAGGTGTTACCTGCGCCCCGACCGTGGAGGTGCCCCGTGCTGGGTCCCGTGCTTCTCGCCGCCGCGCGCAGCGACGGAATCCGTCGCGCCGTCTCGGCCGCGCCGGTCAGCCGCCAGGTGGTCGCGCGCTTCGTCGCCGGCGAGGAACTGGGCGACGCCGTCGCCGCCGTCCGCGACCTGGCCGCCCGCGGCCTGGACGTCACCCTCGACCACCTCGGCGAGGACGTCACCGACCCCCGCGAGGCGCTGCGCGCCCGGGACGCGTACCTGGAGCTCACCGAGGCGCTCGCCGCGGAGGGGCTCGGCGCCCGCGCCGAGATGTCCGTGAAGCTCTCCGCCTTCGGCCAGGCGCTGCCCGGCGGCCACGACATCGCGCTCGCCCACGTCACCCCGGTGGTCGAAGCCGCCGCCGCGGCCGGCACCACGGTCACCCTCGACATGGAGGAGCACACCGCCGTCGACTCCACGCTCGCCGTCCTGCGCACCCTGCGCGAGCGCTTCCCGCAGACCGGCGCCGTGCTGCAGTCGTACCTCTTCCGCACCGAGGAGGACTGCCGCGACCTCGCCGGCGAGGGCTCCCGGGTGCGGCTGGTGAAGGGCGCCTACAAGGAGCCGCCCGTCGTCGCCTTCCAGGACCGGCTGGAGGTGGACCGGGCCTACGTGCGCTGCCTGAAGATCCTCATGACCGGGCGCGGCTACCCCATGATCGGCACACACGACCCCCGGATGATCGCCATCACCCAGGACCTGGCCCGCCGCCACGGCCGCAAGCCCGGCGAGTACGAGTTCCAGATGCTCTACGGGATCCGCCCGCAGGAGCAGCAGCGGCTGGTGGCCGAGGGCCACCGGATGCGCGTCTACACCCCCTACGGAACCGACTGGTACGGCTACTTCATGCGCAGGCTCGCCGAGCGCCCGGCGAACACCGCCTTCTTCCTGCGCGCGCTCGCCGGCCGCCGCTGACGACCGCGCGGGCCCCCGAAAGACTCCGCACTTCGAAGGAGAACGGCAACCATGGACGCTGTGACCCAGGTCCCCGCCCCGTACAACGAGCCGGTGCACACCTACGCCCCCGGCAGCCCGGAGCGCGCGCGGCTGGAGGCCAGGCTCAAGGAGCTGGCCGAGAACCCCATGGAGCTGCCGATGACCATCGGCGGCGTGCGCCGCATGGGCGGCGGCGCGCGTGTCGACGTCGTGCAGCCCCACAACTACAAGGCCGTCCTCGGCACGTACGGCACCGCCACCCGGGCCGACGCGCAGGACGCGATCGACGCCGCCCTGGCCGCCGCCCCCGGCTGGCGCGCGCTGTCCTTCGACGACCGGGCCGCGATCCTGCTCAAGGCCGCCGACCTGCTCGCCGGCCCGTGGCGCGAGACGATCGCCGCCTCCACCATGCTCGGCCAGTCGAAGACCGCGCAGCAGGCGGAGATCGACGCGCCCTGCGAGCTGGTCGACTTCTGGCGCTTCAACGTCCACTTCGCCCGCCAGATCATGGACGAGCAGCCGCCGATCCAGCCGCCCGGCGTGTGGAACCGGCTCGACCACCGCCCGCTGGAGGGCTTCGTCTACGCGATCACGCCCTTCAACTTCACCGCGATCGCCGGCAACCTGCCGACCGCGCCCGCCCTCATGGGCAACGTCGTGGTCTGGAAGCCGTCGCCGACCCAGACGCACGCCGCCGTGCTGCTGATGCGGCTGCTGGAGGAGGCCGGGATGCCGCCCGGCGTCATCAACCTCGTCACCGGCGACGGCAAGGACGTCTCCGAGGTCGCGCTGCCGCACCCGGACCTGGCCGGCATCCACTTCACCGGCTCCACCCGCACGTTCCAGCACCTGTGGGGCGAGGTCGGCAGGAACCTGCCCGGCTACAAGGCGTACCCGCGGATCGTCGGCGAGACCGGCGGCAAGGACTTCATCGTCGCCCACCCGAGCGCGGACCCGGCGAAGCTGAAGACCGCGATCACCCGCGGCGCCTTCGAGTACCAGGGCCAGAAGTGCTCGGCCGCCTCCCGCGCGTACGTCCCGCGCTCGCTGTGGGACGGAGGGCTGAAGGACGCGCTGGTCACGGAGACCGAGGGCCTGGCCATGGGCGACGTCACCGACCTGGCGAACTTCCTCGGCGCCGTCATCGACGACCGGGCGTTCGCCAAGAACAAGGCCGCGATCGACCGCGCCAAGGACGACCCGACGTGCGAGATCGTCGCGGGCGGCACGTACGACGACTCCGTCGGCTGGTTCGTCCGCCCGACCGTCGTCGTCTGCTCCGACCCGGAGAACGAGGTCTTCACCCAGGAGTACTTCGGCCCGATCATCGCCGTGCACGTGTACGAGGACGACACCTACGACGCGATGCTGGAGCAGATGGAGTCCGTCGCCGCGTACGCCCTGACCGGCGCGGTGCTCGCGCAGGACCGCGCGGTCATCGCCGAGACGACGCGGCGGCTGCGCTTCGCCGCCGGCAACTTCTACGTCAACGACCGGCCCACCGGCTCGATCGTCGGCCAGCAGCCGTTCGGCGGCGCCCGCGCCTCCGGCACCAACGACAAGGCCGGCTCGAAGTTCAACCTGCTGCGCTGGTCCTCGCCGCGCGCCATCAAGGAGACGATGGACGCCCCCACGGACTACCGCTACCCCCACATGGGCTGACGCCCACCCGAACGCCGCCCCCGGTCGCCTCCCCCGTCGGCCGGGGGCGGCCCCGTGCGCGCGGGCCGGGGCTGTGGTCGTATGGGGATGTATGAAAAGGATGAGCGTCCTCGCCGCCGTCGTGGCGGCCGCCACCGGGAGCACGCTTGCCGCGGCGCTGGTCTCGCCGGGGTGGTGGCCGGCCGCCGGCGTGCTGCTGGCGCTCACGGCGCTCGGCGGGTGGGACCTGCTCCAGCGCCGCCACTCGGTCCTGCGGAACTACCCGCTGCTCGGCCACCTGCGCTTCCTGCTGGAGAAGCTCCGCCCGGAGCTGCAGCAGTACTTCATCGAGCGGAACTTCGACGGCCGGCCCTTCGACCGCGATGTGCGCAGCATCGTCTACGCGCGCGCCAAGGGCACCGCCGCCGAGGAGCCCTTCGGCACGGAGCGCGACGTGGAGGCCCCCGGCTACCCGTTCCTGGTGCACTCCATGGCCCCGGTGCGGATGCCCGACACCCCGCCGCGGGTCCGCGTCGGCGGGCCGGAGTGCACCAGGCCGTACGACATGGCGCTGCTGAACGTCTCCGCGATGAGCTTCGGCGCGCTGTCGTCCCACGCCATCCTCGCGCTCAACGGGGGCGCCGCGCGCGGCGGCTTCGCGCACGACACCGGCGAGGGCGGCATCTCCGAGTTCCACCTGCGGCCCGGCGGCGACCTGGTGTGGGAGATCGGCACCGGCTACTTCGGCTGCCGTACCGGCGACGGCGACTTCGACGCCCGGCAGTTCGCCGACAAGGCCGCCGACGACCGGGTCAGGTGCGTGTCGCTGAAGCTGTCCCAGGGCGCCAAGCCCGGCATCGGCGGGCTGCTGCCCGGCGCCAAGGTCGACGCCCGGATCGCCCGGGCGCGCGGCGTGCCGGAGGGCGAGACGGTGGTCTCGCCGCCGTACCACCGGGTGTTCTCCACCCCGCGGGAGCTGGTGCGGTTCGTCGCCCGGATGCGGGAGCTGGCCGGCGGCAAGCCGACCGGGATCAAGCTGTGCGTGGGCTCGCGGATGCAGTTCCTCGCGGTCTGCAAGGCGATGCTGGCGGAGGGCACCGCGCCCGACTTCATCCTGGTCGACGGCTCGGAGGGGGGTACGGGGGCGGCCCCGCTGGGGTTCGCCGACAACGTCGGCTCCCCGCTCACCCAGGGGCTCGCGGCCGTGCACGGCGCGCTGGTCGGCGCCGGGCTGCGGGACCGGGTCCGCGTCGGCGCCGCGGGCAAGGTCGCCACCGGCGCCGACATCGTCAGGCGGCTCGTCGAGGGCGCCGACTACACGAACTCGGCCCGCGCGATGATGTTCGCCCTCGGCTGTCTGCAGACGCAGCGCTGCCACGCCAACACCTGCCCCGTCGGCGTCACCACCCAGGACCCGCGCCGGGTGCGGGCGCTCGACGTGGCCGACAAGACGCTGCGCGTCGAACGGTTCCAGCGGGCCACCGTGCGCAGCGCCCTGGAGATCATGTCGGCGATGGGCGTGGCCGACCCGTCCGGGCTGCGGCGGCACCAGCTGCGCACGCACGTCGCCCCCCGCGCCGTCCGCCCCGACGACCTGCCCCCCGCGCCGCCCGAGCCCGGGCAGTTGACGGCCGCGCCGCCGCCGGAGTGGGCCGCGGACTGGGCGGCGGCCGACCCGGACCGCTTCACGGTCTGACGCCCCGGCGGCCGGGCCGGGTTACCGTCGTGACATGCGGATCCTCGCCGTGGTCTGGGACATCGACGACACGATCTTCGACCACTCGGGCGCCGAGCGCCGCGCCGCGCTGGAGTACCTGACCGCCCGGGGGCTGCTGGGCCGGTACGCCTCCCCGGCAGCCGCCGCCGCGCACTGGCACGCGGTCTCCGAGGAGTACGTGGACCGCTATCTCGCCGGCGAGTTCACCTTCGTGGGCCAGCGGCGCGAGCGGGCCCGGGTCCTGGCGGGGCGGCCGCTGACCGACGCCGAGGCCGACACCTGGATGGCCGGCTACCTGGCCGCGTACCGGCGGCACTGGCGGGTCTTCCCCGACGTCGTGCCGGCGCTGGACGGCCTCACCCCGCGGTGGCGGCACGGCCTGCTGTCCAACAACAGCACCCCGCACCAGGAGGACAAGCTCCGCGCCATCGGCGTGCACGACCGCTTCGAGGCGCTGGTGTGCTCCGAGGAACTCGGCGTCGCCAAGCCCGCCGCCGGCGCCTTCCACGCGGCCTGCGCCGCGCTCGCGCTGCCGCCGGAGCGCGTCGTCTACGTCGGCGACCGGCCGGACACCGACGCGGCGGCGGCGGACGCGGCGGGGCTGACGGGCGTCTGGCTGGACCGCGGCGGCGCGGAGGCCCCCGGCCGGGCCCCCGCGGGGGTGCGCCGCATCACCTCGCCCGCACAGCTCGCGGTGCTGCTGGACACCCTCGACTCCTAGCGATCACCGCAGGTCGGGGCGGGTGCCGTCTCAGATAGTAGGAAGCCCGAGTATATGGCGAGACAAGAACGCTTTGACGTCCTACTTTTGTAGAAGCCGAACGCTCGCGGAACAGCGACGGTGGTCGAGGCATGGCGCCTTCCGGCAGGTGACCCCTGCGGCGCCGCTCCCGCCCCAGCGGCGTCCCCACATTCCTCCGGCATCCCTTCAGGAGCTGCCCCATGGCTGCCACCACCACGGTCCGCCGCGCCCGCCACTCCGCCCGCACCGGGCAGAGCCAGGACTCCGCGCTCGCCCGGAAGAACGCCGCCGCCGCGCTGCAGCGGGCGTTCGACCGCCGCGACAACGGCGGCGCGACCGGCCACTGAGCCGCTCAGCGGCCCCGTACCACCTCGAAGCGGTCGATCCGGGTGCCGTCGTCGGCGTACGCCGCCGCCCGGAGCACGGGTGAGGGTCCCGGCCGGGACTCCACCGCGAGGAACGAGTGGCCCGTGTAGCGCACCCGGGACCACTCGACGCCCTCCGGCGCCTGCCCGCCCGACCGCGTCCAGTGGAACGTGTCGACCACGTCCCGGTCGCGGCGCCGGCCCTCGTAGCTGTCCGGCGCGCTGAAGTCGTACAGCCTGCGCCCGCCGCCGCCCGCGGTCACGTAGACCGCGCCGTGCCGCTCGGTGTCCACCGCGCCGCCGACCGGCAGCGGGCGGGTCAGGGCCCCGGCGCGCAGCGCGTCGGTGCGCTCGTAGACGTGGTTGTGGCCGTTGATCACCAGGTCGACGCGGTGGGTGTCGAACAGCGGCGTGAAGTGCTCCCGCACCCCGCCGTCCGAGGCGTGCGTGCTGGTGGAGTACGCGCAGTGGTGGAAGAAGACCACGACGAAGTCGACGCCGGGCTCTCTCCGCAGCTGACCGAGCCGGCGGTCCAGCCAGCGCGCCTGGGCGCCGTCGGTGAAGCCGAGGTTGGCGGGGATCTCGTACGACACGTCGTTGGCGTCCAGCGCCACGACCGCCACGTTGCCGTAGACGAAGGAGTACGCCCCCGGCGCCTCCCGCGGGTCGAAGCCGCTGTCGGGCAGCGTCCAGCGCGCCCGCTGGCCGCCGTAGCCGTCGGGGGAGTACCACGCCTCCATGTCGTGGTTGCCCATCGCCGGCATCCACGGGACCCGGGAGGCGACCGGGGCGATCTGCCGCAGGAAGCCGTCCCACACCCGGGCGTCGTAGCGGCCGGTCGGCAGGCCGTGGCCGGAGTCCTCGGCGTAGCAGATGTCTCCGGCATGCAGGTGGAAGGCCGGGGGGCCGCCGGGCAGGGCGGCGATGCGGCGGGTGACGGCGCGGGCGGCGGGGCCGGTGCCCTGGTCGCCGAAGGCGGTGAAGACGAAGCGCTCCGGCCGGGCGGGCGCCGTGCGGAACTCCGCCAGGTGCGCCGCCGCCCCCCGGGAGGCCGCGCCGGGAGATGCGGCGGGGTCGAACTCCTCGTGGCCGAGGCCGTAGACGTACGTCGTGCCCGGCTCCAGGCCGTCGAGCGCGGCGTGCACGTAGTGCTGCTCCACCGCCGGCAGGCCGTTCAGCGCCGGGGTCTTCAGCGGCCGGATCTCGGCGTCGACGCGCCCGCCGAGGTCGCCGCGGCCGGTGCCGTAGCGCAGGTACGGCCCGCGCACCCGCAGCGGGAGCTGCCAGCCGACGCGCATCTGGGTGCGCGGGTCGGCGCCGAACGCCAGATGCCGGCCGAACGCCGCCGGCGCCCCGGTGGGCGCGGGGCTGACGACGGCCGCCGAGGAGCCGTCCGTACGCCCGGGCCCCCCGCCGCCGTCGCTGCCCCCGTCGCCGCCTCCCGTGTCGCACCCGGCGAGCAGCAGCCCGCCGGCCAGCCCGCCCGCGCCGGTGACGACCCGGCGCCGGGAGTGTCGGCGGCGCAGGTACTCGTGCTGCTCGGCCATGCTCATGCCGCGGGCGAGCCGCGGCGGGATGCCGAAGCCGGGAGTGTCCATACGCCCGAGCATTCCCCCCGGCCGCCGACGCAGGGGAGAACCACGGCCGTCGGCGTGGTGAACGCCCCCCGGCTGTCCACATCCCGGACGGCGGTGTCATCCCGCAAGACGTAGCGCGTAGGCTCCCCGTCATGTCTCGCAGCATTCGTCTCGCGTCCATTCCCGGCGACGGCATCGGCCCCGAGGTCGTGGCCCAGGGCCTGAAAGTGCTCTCCGCCGTCCTGCCGCAGGACGTGAAGCTGGAGACCGAGAGCTTCGACCTGGGCGCCCGCCGCTGGCACGCCACCGGCGAGACCCTGCCGGACGCGGAGCTGGCGGCGCTCGCGGAGTACGACGCGATCCTGCTCGGCGCCGTCGGCGACCCCTCGGTGCCGTCCGGCGTGCTGGAGCGGGGGCTGCTGCTGAAGCTGCGCTTCGCCTTCGACCACTACGTGAACCTGCGGCCGTCGAGGCTCTTCCCCGGCACCGACACCCCGCTGGCCGGCCGCCCCGACATCGACTTCGTCGTCGTCCGCGAGGGCACCGAGGGCCCGTACACCGGCAACGGCGGCAGCCTGCGCACCGGCACCCCGGCCGAGGTGGCCACCGAGGTCAGCGTCAACACCGCGTACGGCGTGGAGCGCGTGGTCCGGGACGCGTACGAGCGCGCCCAGGCCCGCCCGCGCCGGAAGCTGACCCTCGTGCACAAGAACAACGTGCTGGTCCACGCCGGCCGCCTGTGGAAGGACACCTTCGACCGGGTCGGCGCCGAGTACCCCGGGGTCACCACCGACTACCTGCACGTCGACGCCGCGACGATCTTCCTCACCACGCAGCCGGAGCGGTTCGACGTGATCGTCACCGACAACCTCTTCGGCGACATCCTCACCGACCTCGCCGCCGCCGTCAGCGGCGGCATCGGCCTCGCCGCCTCCGGGAACATCAACCCGGCCGGCGCCTTCCCGTCGATGTTCGAGCCGGTCCACGGCTCCGCGCCGGACATCGCCGGCACCGGCAGGGCCGACCCGACGGCCACGGTCCTGTCGGTCGCCCTGCTCCTGCGCCACCTCGGCTACGCCGCGCAGGCCGCCCGCGTCGAGGAGGCCGTCGAGGCCGACCTGGCCGCGCGGGGAGCCGCTCGCCGCACCACGGACGAGATCGGCGACGCGCTCGCCGCCCGAGTATCCGGCTGACCGCCGGGACCACGCTCACCGCGGCCGGCCCGGCCGGTCAGGTTTCTCCCTCACGGCCGGCTGACGCTGCCCGCACGGCGGCGTCAGTGCGACGATGACCCTTCGGGCCGCGTACCACCGCCACGCTTGCCGCTGCCCGCGCCCGCGTCATAATCGACAGCGGAGCCGCGGCGCGGGGTAATGCTCGGACGTCCTAGTACCTTCGGGTGCGGGGGCCTCCGCACGGGACGCGGTCCGCCACACACCGAACGGTGAAGGACACGAATCTCATGACCACGATCGAGCTCAAGCCGTCCGCGCACCCGCTGTCCGACGCGGAGCGCGAGGCCATCCTGACCAACCCCGGCTTCGGCAAGCACTTCACCGACCACATGGTCACGATCAAGTGGACCGAGGGGCGCGGCTGGCACGAGGCGCAGCTCCAGCCGTACGCGCCGCTGACCCTCGACCCGGCGACGATGGCGCTGCACTACGGCCAGTCCATCTTCGAGGGGCTGAAGGCCTACCGGCAGCCCGACGGCAGCGTCCGCACCTTCCGGCCGGACGCCAACGCGCGCCGCTTCCAGCAGTCCGCGCGCCGGCTGGCCATGCCGGAGCTGCCCGTCGACACCTTCGTCGAGGCCATCGACGTGCTGGTCCGCCAGGACAAGGCGTGGGTGCCGGGCACCGGCGAGGAGTCGCTGTACCTGCGCCCGTTCATGTTCGCGACCGAGGTCGGCCTCGGCGTGAACTCGCCGGCGCGCGAGTACCTGTTCATGGTGCTGGCCTCGCCGGCCGGCGCGTACTTCCACGGCGGCATCAAGCCGGTGTCGGTGTGGCTGAGCGAGGAGTACGTGCGCGCCGCGCCCGGCGGCACCGGCGAGGCCAAGTGCGCGGGCAACTACGCCGGCGCCATGGCCGCCACCCTCCAGGCCGTGCAGCAGGGCTGCGACCAGGTGGTGTGGCTGGACGCGGTGGAGCGCCGGTGGATCGAGGAGATGGGCGGGATGAACCTGTACTTCGTGCGGGGCGAGGGCCCCGGAGCGGAGGTGGTCACCCCCGAGCTGACCGGCACGCTGCTGCCCGGCATCACCCGCGACTCGCTGCTGACCATCGCCGCCGACCTCGGCTACCGGACCGGGGAGGTGCGGATCTCCAAGGAGGAGTGGCAGGCCGGCTGCGCGGACGGCACCATAACGGAGACCTTCGCCTGCGGCACGGCCGCGGTCATCACGCCGGTGGGGCACGCGAAGTCCGGCTCGGCGGAGTGGACGGTCGCCGACGGGTCGATGGGGCCGGTCACGGCGCGGCTGCGCAAGGCGCTGGTCGACGTGCAGACCGGGCAGACCGCGGACGTGCACGGCTGGATGCACGAGCTGGGCTGACGCCGCCGGACGCGGGCGGCACCGTACGGGCGGCGTCCCGCCGGGGTGCCGCGGAGGGGCCGCCGCCGGTGCGGCGGCGGCCCCCCGTGGTGCCGGGCGGTGCCGGGTGCGTCAGTAGACGCTCACGTCGTATGCGTCGAGCGCCTCGGTGACCGGCTGGTGGATCGCGGAGCCGTTGCTGCCGGTGCAGCCCGCGCTGCCGGAGTGGATGCCGTACGCGGTCGTGCCCGAGAAGTGGGCGCCGCCGCTGTCGCCGCCCGCGGAGCAGGCGGTGGTGCGGACCATGTTGTAGACCGGGCCGTCGCTGTAGTTGACGGTCACGTTGACCGCGGTCACCTCGCCGCTGGTGAGCCCGGTGGTGGAGCCGCTCTTCTGGATGGCCTGGCCGACGACGGCGTCGGCGGCGCCGGAGATGTCCCGGCTGCTGCCGTTGTACAGGTTCACGGTGCCGGCGGGGGTGGAGCCGTCGGTGTAGCGGACGATGCCGTAGTCGTTGGTCGGGAAGCTGGTGCCCTCCCGGGTGCCGATGGCCGGGCCGCCGTTGCTGGCCGACCAGGAGGAGCCCGCGTTGGTGCAGTGGCCCGCGGTCAGGAAGTAGCGGGCGTTGTTCTTCGTCACGTTGAACGCCGCGGAGCAGCGGTAGCCGCCGCCGTAGATCGCGTCGCCGCCGATGACCTCCTCGCGGAACACCCCGGGGATCCGCTCCACCCGGGCCGCGCCGTCGAGGCTCCTGGCGACGTGCTTCAGCTTCGCGTACTCGGCGGCGGACACCGTGGAGTCGGCCTGGACGGATATCTGGTTGGTGGCGGGGTCGACACCCCAGGAGGTGCCGGTGATCTTCGCCCGCTTCTCGAAGGCGCCCATCGCGGAGCGCAGTTCCGCGGCGCTGTGCTCGACCAGTTCGGCGCGGACGCCGGCGGCGCGGGCCTCGGCGGCGGCGGCCTTGTCGGTGACGGTGACGACCAGGTCGCCGCTGTCGGCGTCCAGGTAGGTGCCGGCGCTGTCGGCGCCGAGGCTGCGCGCGACTTCGGCGCCCCGCGCGAGCGTCGCCGCGTCGGCCTGTACTCCCTGCCCGGACCGTTCGGCCGGCGGGGGTGCCGCGGCCGCCGAGCCGCCGAGGGCGGCGGTGCCGAGCAGGAGGAGGGCGGCGAGAGTGCCGCCCAGGCGCGCGGACATGTGGGGTCTCATGCGGTGGTTCTCCTTTGTGTGAACCATGTGGGGGTTGCGTGGGAGGTGCCGTACCGACTGGTCGGGGACCAAGTTGGCACGCGCATGTCACCCGCACAAGACCGCGTCGGGCCGGGCTCGTTCGTACGAAACGTGGGCAGTCTGCCCGTATTGTGAGACGGCACTCCGGCGGCCGCGCGGGCTGTGCCACACTGCCGGACGTGACCTCGTCCGCCGTCATGATTATTGGCAACAGGCGCGCCGGTCCGCGCTGACCCGTCCCGCGATCCGCACACGGTGACGGCTCACCGCGTCCCAGACCCGCGCGCAGACCTCTCGCGACCCGCGAGGGGTCTTTTGCATGTGCGGGGCCGGAGAGCACACCCTCCCGACAGGAGCACTTCGATGACCACAGATCCCGAAGCCCCCGAGACCCCGGAATCCCCCGGAGCCCCTGCCGATGGGTTCCACGTCTTCGACACCACGCTGCGCGACGGCGCGCAGCGCGAGGGCATCAGCCTCACCGTCGCGGACAAGCTGGCCATCGCCCGGCACCTCGACGACTTCGGCGTGGGCTTCATCGAGGGGGGCTGGCCCGGCGCGGTGCCCCGGGACACGGAGTTCTTCCGCCGCGCCCGCGACGAGATCGGCTTCCGGCACGCGCGGCTCGTCGCGTTCGGCGCCACCCGCAGGGCGGGCGTCCGGGTCGAGGACGACCCGCAGGTGCTCGCGCTGCTGGAGTCCCGGGCCCCCGTCGTCACCCTGGTCGCCAAGGCGCACGACCGGCACGTGGAGCTGGCGCTGCGCACCACGCTCGCGGAGAACCTCGCGATGGTGCGCGACACCGTGGCGTTCCTGCGCGAGCACGGCCGCCGGGTCTTCGTCGACTGCGAGCACTTCTTCGACGGCCACCGCGCCAACGCCGCGTACGCCAAGCAGGTCGTCGCCGCCGCACACGAGGCCGGTGCCGACGTCGTCGTGCTCTGCGACACCAACGGCGGCATGCTCCCCGGCCAGGTCCGCGAGACCGTCGCCGAGGTGCTGGCCGCGACCGGCGCGCGGCTGGGCATGCACGCGCAGGACGACTCCGGCTGCGCCGTGGCCAACACCCTGGCGGCCGTCGACGGCGGCGCCACCCACGTCCAGTGCACGGCCAACGGCTACGGCGAGCGCGTCGGCAACGCCAACCTCTTCCCGGTGGTCGCCGCCCTGGAGCTGAAGTACGGGATGCGGGTGCTGCCCGCGGGCCGGCTGGCGGAGATGACGCGGATCTCGCACGCCGTCGCCGAGGTCGTCAACATCGCGCCCGCCACCCACCAGCCGTACGTGGGGGTCTCGGCCTTCGCCCACAAGGCGGGCCTGCACGCCTCCGCCATCAAGGTCGACCCCGACCTGTACCAGCACATCGACCCCGAGCTGGTCGGCAACCGGCTGCGCATGCTGGTCTCCGACATGGCCGGCCGGGCGTCCATCGAACTGAAGGGCAAGGACCTCGGCCTCGACCTCGGCGACGACCGCGAGCTGCTGAGCCGGGTCGTGGAGCGGGTCAAGGAGAACGAGCACCGGGGGCTGACGTACGAGGCCGCCGACGCCTCCTTCGAGCTGCTGCTCCGCGAGGAGCTGCAGCTGCGCGAGTCCGGCCGGGCCCGGCGCTACTTCCGCACCGAGTCCTGGCGGGCCATCGTCGAGGACCGGCCGGACGGCACCCACGCCAACGAGGCCACGGTCAAGCTGTGGGCGAAGGGCGAGCGGATCGTCGTGACGGCGGAGGGCAAGGGCCCGGTCCACGCGCTGGACCGGGCGCTGCGGGTGGCGCTGGAGCGGATCTACCCCCAGCTGGCGGACTTCGAGCTGGTCGACTACAAGGTGCGGATACTGGAAGGCACCCACGGCACGGAGTCGACGACGCGCGTGCTCATCACCACCGGCGACGGCCGCGGCGAGTGGGACACCGTCGGCGTCGCGGACAACGTCATCGCCGCGTCGTGGCAGGCGCTGGACGACGCGTACGCGTACGGGCTGCTGCGGGCCGGCGTCGTGCCGCAGGAGTAGCGGCCGGCCCGCCGGGCGGCGTCTGCCGGGCGGGCCGCAGCACCGCCAGGGTCACCACCGCCGCCGCCACGATCAGCGCCGCCCCGATGCCGAACGCCAGCTGGAAGCCGCCCGTCAGCGCCGCGTCCCGGCCGTGCCCGGCCGCGGCCAGCGCCTCCGTACGCGCCGTCGCCAGCGTGGTCAGCACCGCGACGCCCAGCGCGCCGCCGACCTGCTGCCCGGTGTTGAACAGCCCGGAGACCACCCCGGCGTCGTCCTCGCGCGCCCCGGACATGCCCAGCGCGGTCATCGCCGGCAGCACCAGCCCGCCGCCGCTGATCAGCAGCATCGTCGGCAGCAGATGCGCCACGTAGCTGACCTCGGCCGGGTCCCTGGGCACCCGCACGAGCAGCGCCAGCGCCAGCGCGAGGAGCACCAGCCCGGCCAGCAGCACCGTCCGCTCGCCGAACCGGGCCACCAGCCGGGCGGAGACGAGCAGCGACGTCACGCCGATCGTGACCGCGGCCGGCAGCATCGCGAAGCCGGTCTCGGCGGCCCCGTAGCCCAGCACCTGCTGCAGGTAGAGCGCGGCGATGATCTGGAAGGCGAACATCCCCGAGATCACGAGCAGCTGGACGGCGTTGGCGCCGGCGACGGTGCGCGAGCGGAAGACGCGCAGCGGCAGCAGCGGCGCGGCGGCCCGGGCCTGGCGGAGTACGAAGCCGGCGAGCAGGGTGGCGGCGAGCGCCGCGGAGCCGAGGGTGCGGCCGGAGGTCCAGCCGTGGCTCCCGGTCTCCACGATGGTGTAGACGCCGAGCATCAGCCCGGAGGTGACCAGCAGCGCCCCGGCGACGTCCGCCCCGGCGGCGAGTCCGACGCCGCGGCCGCCGGGCAGCACGCGCAGCGCGAGCACCGCGGTGGCCGCGCCGATGGGCAGGTTGACGAAGAAGATCCAGTGCCAGCTCAGCGCGTCGGTGAGCACGCCGCCGAGCACCTGGCCCAGCGACGCGCCGGTCGCGCCGGTGAACGCGAAGGCGCCGATGGCCCGGGCCCGCTCCTTCGGGTCGGTGAAGAGCGTGACGATCATGCCGAGCCCGACCGCGGAGGCCAGCGCCCCGCCGACGCCCTGCAGGAAGCGGGCGGCGATGAGCATCCACGGCTCGGCGGCCAGCCCGCACAGCAGCGAGGCGGCGGTGAAGAGCGCGACGCCGGCGACGAACACCCGCTTGCGGCCGAGCAGGTCGCCGAGCCGGCCGGCGAGGAGGAGCAGCCCGCCGAAGGCGATCAGGTAGGCGTTGACCGTCCAGGTCAGGTCGGCCGGGGAGAACCCCAGGTCCCGCTGGATGGCGGGGAGCGCGACGGTGACGATGCTCCCGTCGAGGATGATCATCAGCGCGCCGGTGCAGAGGATCGCGAGTGCGAACCAGCGGGATCGGTCGGGCCGTGGGCCGGTGGCGTTCATGAAGGCTCTCCTGTGCGTTCGGGCAACAGGAGAGACCGTAGCAGATAGTTCCGTACGAGAGTATCTGCTATCCAGTTTTCTTTTGCGGACCTTCTTGGGTGGCTACCGCCGGGCCTGCCGCGCCCGGCGTACGGGCTGGTCGGACGGGACCGGGTGGGCGAGCGGGCCCGCCATCAGGGCCTCCAGGGCGTCGACGACCGCGTCCCGCTGCGCGGCCGGCAGGGTACCGAGCACCTCCCGGTGCACCCGGTCGACGACCTCCTGGCCGCGCGCCGCGATCTCCGCGCCCGCCTCGGTGACGTGGATGATGCGGGCCCGGCGGTCCGTGCTCGACGGCCGCCGCTCGGCGTACCCGGCCTTCTCCAGGCCGTCCACGGTCACCACCATCGTCGTCTTGTCCAGGTACGCCAGCTCGGCCAGCTGGCCCTGGGTGCGCTCGGCCTCCAGTGCGTGCACGAGCACGCACTGCTCGCGCTGGAGGAGGCCGACCTCGCTCAGCGCGGCGGACAGCCGGGTGTTGAGCACGTGCCCGGTGTGCGTGAGGAGGCCGGTCACGTCCGGTACCGTGCGGGCGGGGGTGCGGGGTGCGGGCGTGGTGGTCATGGGGTCAGGCTAACAAGAAGGTCTGCTTTCGAACCTTCTTCTGTATCGACTATATGTTCAACTGTGTTGTCGGGCCCCCACAGCGCGCGTCGACGTGTCGTTGGATGGTGTGTGGCCCCGTCACGTGCACATAGTGCCGGGTGCTCATGATTTTCGAGTCGACGTTGTAGGGAAATGACATAAGGTTCGACGCCCTCGTACCCGTACCGTCGTCGTATGACCACAGTGGACGACGCCCCAGCCGGCGTGGCAGCGACGGCCGGTGTCACCGAGAACGAGGCCCGGGGGCGCGCGGCCGAGTTGCGCCGCATCCGCGCGCAGGTCCACGCGGGGCCCAGCGAGCGGGCGACCGCCGCCCAGAAGGCGAAGGGGAAGCTCACCGCCCGGGAGCGGATCGACCTGCTGCTGGACGAGGGGTCGTTCAACGAGGTGGAGCCGCTGCGGCGGCACCGGGCCACCGGGTTCGGCCTGGAGGCCAGGAAGCCGTACACGGACGGCGTGATCACCGGCTGGGGGACGGTGCACGGCCGGACGGTCTTCCTCTACGCGCACGACTTCCGGATCTTCGGCGGGGCGCTCGGCGAGGCGCACGCCTACAAGATCCACAAGATCATGGACAAGGCGATCGCGGCCGGCGCGCCGCTGGTCAGCCTCAACGACGGCGCGGGGGCGCGGATCCAGGAGGGCGTCGCGGCGCTCGCCGGGTACGGCGGCATCTTCCAGCGCAACACGCGCGCGTCGGGCGTCATCCCGCAGATCTCGGTGATGCTGGGCCCGTGCGCGGGCGGCGCGGCCTACAGCCCGGCGCTGACCGACTTCGTCTTCATGGTCCGCGAGACCTCGCAGATGTTCATCACCGGGCCCGACGTGGTCAAGGCGGTGACGGGCGAGGAGATCACCCAGAACGGCCTGGGTGGCGCCGACGTGCACGCGGAGACGTCCGGTGTGTGCCACTTCGCGTACGACGACGAGGTGACGTGCCTGGAGGAGGTGCGCTACCTGCTGTCGATGCTGCCGCAGAACAACCGGGAGAACCCGCCGGCGGTCACCGCCGAGGACCCGGCCGACCGCGGCGGCGACGTGCTGCTCGACCTGGTGCCGGCCGACGGCAACCGGCCGTACGACATGCGCAGGGTGATCGAGGAGATCGTCGACGACGGCGAATACCTTGAGGTGCACGAGCGCTGGGCGACCAACCTGCTCTGCTCGCTGGCCCGGTTCGACGGCCACGTGGTCGGGATCATCGCCAACCAGCCGCAGTCGATGGCGGGCGTGCTGGACATCGAGGCGAGCGAGAAAGGTGCCCGCTTTGTCCAGATGTGCGATGCTTTCAACATCCCGATCGTCACCCTGCTCGACGTGCCGGGGTTCCTGCCGGGCGTCGACCAGGAGCACGGCGGGATCATCCGGCACGGGGCGAAGCTGCTGTACGCGTACTGCAACGCCACGGTGCCGCGGATCTCGGTGGTCCTGCGGAAGGCGTACGGCGGCGCCTACATCGTGATGGACAGCCAGTCCATCGGCGCCGACCTGACGTACGCCTGGCCGACCAACGAGATCGCGGTGATGGGCGCCGAGGGCGCCGCCAACGTCATCTTCCGGCGCGACATCGCGGCCGCGGAGGACCCCGAGGCCAAGCGCACGGAGATGGTCAAGCAGTACAAGGCCGAGCTGATGCACCCGTACTACGCGGCCGAGCGCGGCCTCGTGGACGACGTCATCGACCCCGCCGACACCCGCCAGACCCTCATCCGGTCACTGGCCATGCTGCGGACGAAGCACGCCGACCTGCCGGCGCGCAAGCACGGCAACCCGCCGCAGTGACCACCCCGGCGCACCAGCGCCCGCAGCCCGCAGCCGACCGCGCAGCACAGCACAGGAGCACACACGTGACCACGCCGCACACCGAGAACCTCGTCCGGGTCGAGAAGGGCGAGGCCAGCGAGGAGGAGCTGGCCGCGCTCACCGCGGTGCTGCTCGCCCGCGCCGCCGCGCCCGGCCCCGCGCACGCCCGCCACGGCGGGCACGGCGCCTCCGCGGCCCGCTGGCGCCGGCTGGAGCGCCAGCACGGCTTCCGCGCCCCGCACAGCTGGCAGCGCTGACGAAGGCTGACGAAGGCGAAGGCGCCGCCGCCGCGCCACGACGAAGGCCCCGCCGTCGGCGGGGCCTTCGCGTGTGTCGTACGTACTCGGGGGCGGCGGCGGTGCGCGGCCCGCGCACCGCTCGCGCGAGCGGCCGGGGCACGCCAGACCCCGCCACACGCCGACCACACCGAGGTCGCCCGCCGCCGGGCCCCCTGCCGCGGCGCCGGGCTCAGCCCCGCTCCGCCTCCAGCCGCGCCAGCGCAGCGTCGACGCGCGCCAGCGTGCGCTCGCGGCCCAGCACCTCCAGCGACTCGAACAGCGGCAGCCCCACCGTCCGCCCGGTCACCGCGACCCGCACCGGCGCCTGCGCCTTGCCCAGCTTCAGCCCGTGCTCCTCGCCCGCGGCGAGCACCGCCTCCTTCAGCGCCTCCGCCGACCACTCCGCCGCCGCCAGCTTCCCGCGCGCCGTGCGCAGCAGGTCGGCCGCTCCCGGCTGCCCGGGCTGCCCCGGCTTCATCGCCTTGGCCCACGACTTCTCGTCGGACACCGGCTCGTCGAGGAAGAGGAAGTCGACGTTGGCCGTGATGTCGGACAGCACCGTCAGCCGCGTCTGCGCCAGCGGCGCCACCGCGGCGAAGGCGTCCGCGTCGAACGACTCCTCCGGCCACGGCGCGTACGGCGCCCGCAGCCAAGGCCCGCACCGCTCGGCGAAGTCCTTCACGTCCAGCATGCGGATGTGGTCCGCGTTGACGGCCTCCGCCTTCTTCAGGTCGAAGCGGGCCGGGTTGGGCACCACGTCGGCGATGTCGAAGGCCGCGACCAGCTCCTCGCGGGTGAAGACGTCCCGGTCGGGGGCGAGCGACCAGCCCAGCAGCGAGAGGTAGTTGATCAGTCCCTCGGGCAGGAAGCCGCGCTCGCGGTAGAGGTTGAGCGAGGACTGCGGGTCGCGCTTGGACAGCTTCTTGTTGCCCTCGCCCATGACGTACGGCAGGTGGCCGAACTCTGGCACCCGTCCGGCGACGCCCAGCTCGATCAGCGCGCGGTAGAGCGCGATCTGCCGCGGGGTGGAGGACAGCAGGTCCTCGCCGCGCAGCACGTGGGTGATCTCCATCAGCGCGTCGTCGACGGGGTTGACCAGGGTGTAGAGGGGGGCGCCGCTGGCGCGCACGATGCCGTAGTCGGTGACGTTCTCGGGTGCGAACGTCAGTTCACCGCGCACCAGGTCGGTGAAGGCGATCGCCTCGTCCGGCATCCGGAAGCGGACGATCGACGTCCGGCCCTCGGCCTCGTACGCGGCCACCTGTTCGGCGGTCAGGTCGCGGCAGTGCCCGTCGTACCCGGAGGGCCGTCCGGCCGCGCGCGCCGCCTCGCGGCGCTCCTCCAGCTCCGCCGTGGTGCAGTAGCAACGGTAGGCGTGCCCGGCGTCCTGGAGGCGGCGGGCCACGTCCGCGTAGACGTCCATGCGCTGCGACTGCCGGTACGGCGCGTGCGGCCCGCCGGCCTCGGGGCCCTCGTCCCAGTCGATGCCCAGCCAGCGGAAGGAGTCGAGCAGCTGCTCGTACGACTCCTCCGAGTCGCGGGCCGCGTCGGTGTCCTCGATCCGGAAGACCAGCGAGCCGCCGGTGTGGCGCGCGTAGGCCCAGTTGAACAGGGCGGTGCGCACCAGGCCCACGTGGGGGTTCCCGGTGGGGGAGGGGCAGAAGCGGACCCGCACGGGGGTCGGGGGGGCTGCGCTAGCCACGCTTGATCACCTTGTTGGCGAGAGTGCCGATGCCTTCGATGGTGACGGCGACCTCGTCGCCGTCGTGGAGCGGGCCGACGCCCGCGGGGGTCCCGGTGAGGACGACGTCGCCGGGCAGCAGCGTCATCGCCTCGGTGATGTGCGCGATCAGCTCGGGGACGGAGCGCACCATGTCCGTCGTCCGGCCGAGCTGGCGCTGGTCGCCGTTGACGGTGCACTGGATGGCGATGCCCTCGGCGATCCGCTCCGGGTCGAGGCCGGTCTCGACCCACGGGCCGAGCGGGCAGGAGGTGTCGAAGCCCTTGGCCCGGGCCCACTGGTTCTCGCGCCGCTGCACGTCGCGCGCGGTCACGTCGTTCGCACAGGTGTAGCCGAGGATCACGTCCCGGGCCCGGTCCAGCGGCACCTCGCGGCAGAGCCGGCCGATGACGACGGCCAGCTCCGCCTCGTGCTGCAGGTCGTCGCTGAAGGACGGGTACGCGATGGGGTCCCCGGGGCCGATCACCGAGGTGGACGGCTTGAAGAAGGTGACGGGCACCTCCGGCGGGCTCGACAGGGGGTGTCCCAGCTCCGCGGCGTGCTCGGCGTAGTTGCGGCCGATCGCGACGACCTTGTTGGGGAGCACGGGGGGCAGCAGCCGCACCTTGTCCAGCGGGAGCCTGCGGCCCGACCGCTCGAACTCGGCGAAGGGATGGCCCTTGATCAGGTCGAGGGTGACCTCGCCCCGGGGGACGCCGGCGCCGTCGAAGCCGTCGGAGCCTTCGACCACACCGAACGCGACGCTGCCGTCGACGGAGAACCTGGCGATACGCACGCGGCCAGGCTATCGCCCCGCCGGCGGGCGTCGTGCCGCGCGGGTCAGGCGTCGGCCGGGACGTCCGCCAGCACGGTGCGGCGCGGGTTCGCGGTGCGCTCCGGCTGCGCGCCCTCGGACGGGGCCGCGGCGCCGCCGGGCCGGGCGGTCGCGCCGGGCGGCTCGGGGAGCAGCAGGTCCCCGGCGTCGTCGAGGTGGGCGAGGGTGGTGCGTCGCGGGTTGGCTATGGTGCGGAAGATCATGACGGTGACGTGCGCCTTACGTGCCGGGGCCCGCTGGGCGGGCCGACGAGTTCTGTGCCGTGCGGAACTTTACGGAACGGGCCGTAGTGTCAACGGCAGGGTAGGCGCCGCTATTCCCCGCGCCGCCGGGACCCATCCCGTAGGGGATTGTGACTTTCCTCACCTCGACGGTGACGAATGCCAAATATCGGCGGGCCCGCTGATCGGCTAAAACAGGCCATCGACTGATGAAACTGACATTTCCCAACCGATGGGCTCGACCCGGGACAGGGGCCCGCGCCATGCACCTCGTAGGAAAATGTCCGTTATCCCCGCCCGTCCCGTCCACCACGGGTAACCTGTCCGGCACGGTAGGTAATTGCAGTCGAGCTGTTACCCCCGGGCCTTGTTGGAGATCCCGGCACTGTGCTGGAATTCCACGGACCGTCGCTGGGGTGCAGTCGACGCAAAGGCGCAACGGGGCGTCACGCGGGGGCTGTACGGGGAGCTTGCGCCGGTTGGTTCACGGCGGGCGGGGGCCTAAGCTCCCGCACGACCAGACAACGCTCCGGTGCTTGCGCCGGAGCCGGTCCTAGAGGTTGCGACGCTAGTGCAGGGACGATTGAAGACTGACGGCAGCGTTCCGGGCGAGCCTGAGGTGCGCGGGTCGACCGACCGCGCAGCCTCTCTTCGGTACGGCCAGAGCGCGGGCTCCTCGCCGGACCGGACGGCCGACCGCGGCGGCGCTCGAATACCCGCGCCCGAGGCCGGGGACTTCGCCAGCATGCAGCAGCCCAAGGGCTCGAAGGGTCCGGGCTCCCGGATCCTGCTGCGCAACTGGCGCATCAGCACCAGACTCGTCTCGCTCCTCGCGCTCCCCGTGGTCGCCGCGACCACGCTGGGAGCTTTCCGCATCGAGGACTCCTATCAGGACCTGCAGCAGCTGGAGAACATGAAGCTGCTGACGGACATGACCGAGGAGGCCACCGAACTCGCCGACATGCTCCAGCAGGAGCGCGACAAGTCGGCCGGCCTCATCGTCGACGGCAACCCCAAGCACCCCGACATCACCGACGCCCGCGACGAGACCGACAAGGCCCTGGTCGCCTTCACCCGGTCCGCGGACGAGATCGACACCACCGGCGACGAGGCCCTCGCGGGGGTCAACAACTCGCTGACGAGCGTCATCGAGAAGCTCAACCGGATCAACGGCATCCGCAAGACCGCGTACGCGGACGGCACCGGCGGCTCCGCCCAGACGGTCAAGTCGTACGGCGAGCTGATCGACTCCCTGGTCTACCTCTCCCAGGACATGGCCCTGGCGACCAGCAACCCGGAGATGATCGCCAAGACCCGGGCGCTGGCCACCTTCTCCTCCGCCAAGGAGTTCGCCTCCATCCAGCAGGCGATCATCAGCGCCGCCCTCGCCGAGGAGCCGCGCGACGACTTCGCCGAGGCCGACCGGCTGGAGGCCTCCTCCGCGCAGGAGGCCGAAGGCTCCGCGCTCAAGCTCTTCGCCCACCTGTACTCCGGCCGGATCGGCCTGACGGACCTGATGCGCTCGCTGGACGGCGGCAACGCCTCCGTGCAGCAGGCCGACACGTTCGCCAAGAACCTGGTGAACAACCCGGACAGCATCAAGAACGCCGACATGAGCTACCGGCACTGGTACGAGCTGGACAGCGTCAAGATCGAAGAGATGAAGAAGATCGAGCAGCACCTGCTCCAGGAGATGGAGCAGACTGCGCGCGACCTGCGGTCCGAGACCCAGCAGGAAGCGATCTTCAACGGGGTCCTGATCCTCCTGGTCCTGCTCATCTCGCTCGCCGGCGCCTTCGTCGTCGCCCGCTCCATGGTCCGCTCGCTGCGCCGGCTGCAGGACACCGCGCAGACCGTCGCCCAGAAGCGGCTGCCCGAGCTGGTCAAGCAGCTCTCCGACGCCGACCCGCAGGACGTCGACACCTCCGTCGAGAACGTCGGCATCAACAGCCGGGACGAGATCGGCAAGGTGGCGTCCGCGTTCGACGACGTCCACCGCGAGGCGGTGCGGCTGGCCGCCGAGCAGGCGCTGCTGCGGGGCAACGTGAACGCGATGTTCACCAACCTCTCCCGCCGCAGCCAGGGCCTCATCCAGCGGCAGCTCTCCCTCATATCCGAACTGGAGTCCCGCGAGGCCGACCCGGACCAGCTGGAGAACCTCTTCAAGCTCGACCACCTCGCCACCCGCATGCGCCGCAACGGCGAGAACCTCCTGGTCCTCGCCGGCGAGGAGCCGGGCCGCCGGTGGACCCGCCCGGTCCCGCTGGTCGACGTGCTGCGCGCCGCCGCCTCCGAGGTGGAGCAGTACGAGCGCATCGAACTCTCCGCCGTGCCGGCCACCCAGGTCGCCGGCCGGGTCGTCAACGACCTCGTCCACCTGCTCGCCGAGCTGCTGGAGAACGCCACCTCGTTCTCCTCGCCGCAGACCAAGGTCAAGGTCACCGGCCACGCCCTGCCCGACGGGCGGGTGCTGGTGGAGATCCACGACACCGGCATCGGGCTGTCGCCCGAGGACCTCGGGGCGATCAACGAGCGGCTGGCCAGCCCGCCCACGGTCGACGTCTCCGTCTCCCGCCGCATGGGCCTGTTCGTGGTCGGCCGGCTCTCCCTGCGCCACGGCATCCGCATCCAGCTGCGCCCCTCCGACTCCGGCGGCACCACGGCGCTGGTCATGCTCCCCGTCGACGTCACGCAGAACGGCGGCGGCGCCGGCGCCAAGCAGCCCGCGGGCGCGGCGGCCGGCGCCTCCGGCCCGGGCGCCGGCGGCCCCGGCGCGGGCGCCCCGGCGCGCGGCGGTGCCGGCCGCGGGGGCGCGATGAGCAGGCTCGGCGCCGCGCAGCAGCGCGGCCAGGTGGGGACGGGCACCGGTTCCGGCCGGCCCGCGCTGCCCAGCCGTGACGCCGGCGGCCCGGGTGGCCCCGGCGGTCAGCGGCCCGGGCTGCCCGGGCGCGAGCCCGCCGGCGCCGGCTCCGGCCGGCCGGGCCCCGGTTCGACGGGTTCGGCCTTCCCCGGCGGCTCCGCCTTCGGCGCCGCACCGGGCGCCAAGTCCGGTTCGGGATCGGGCTCCGCCGGCCTCGGCGCCGGGCCCGCGCGCCCCGGGCTGCCCGGCCGCGACGCCGGCTCCGGCGCCCCCGAGCCGCCCGACGCCCAGCACACCGGGGCCGGGCCGCGGGACTCCGGCCGCGACCAGCACGACGGCCCCCGGCAGCACGACGACGCCGACACCGCGCGGTTCTCCCGCCCCGACTTCTCCGGCCCGCCGCCCGCCGGCGGCACCCCGGGGATCCCGGCGTTCGGCTCCGTACCGCCGCCGCGCTCCCCGCAGTCGCCGGTGCCCGGCGAGGCGGCCTCGTACGGGACCCCGCAGGACACCGGCGAGCACCCGGCGCCGCCGCCCCCGCAGCGCCGTAGCCGGCCCGGCGGCCCCGGCCCGCAGGACACCGGCGCGCACCCACTGCCGCCGCGCCGCCCGGCCCCGGCGTCGTACGACACGGGCGAACACCCCGTGGCGCCCTCCGGCCCCGGCGCCGGACCCGGGGACACCGGTGAGTACCCGGTGCCCGGGCAGCGTCCGGGCCCCGGGGACACCGGGGAGTACGCGATGCCGGGGCAGCGCCCCGGCCCTCAGGACACCGGTGAGTACGCGGTCCCCGGGCAGCACCCGGCGCCGCACGACACCGGCGAGTACGCCACTGCGGTGCCGCAGCAGCCGGCCGCGGCCCCTCCGGGCGACGGCCTGCTGGACGGCGGCCCCGTATCCTCCCGCGGCGACGAGCGGACTCCGATCTTCGAGTCGATGGAGTCCGACTGGTTCCGCGGGACCCGCGGCCGCGAGCCGGAGGCCCCGGCCGACGTGGCCCCCACCGCTGCGCAGGACGTGCCGGAGGCCCCGGCCGACGTGCCGCCCGCCGCGCAGCCGGACCAGCAGCCCGCCGTACAGCCGGACCAGCAGCCTGCCGCTCCCGCACCGCAGCCGGCGACGGCCACCGCCGCACCGGCCTGGCGACCCTCGCCCAACGACGACCGCTGGCGCCGCGCGGAGCAGCTGCGCACCCCGCAGGCGGGCGGCGTCACCACGTCGGGGCTGCCGCGGCGGGTGCCGCGCGCCAACCTCGTCGCGGGCACCGCGCAGCAGTCCGCGAACGCCAGCGGAACCCAGGTCTCGCGCGCGCCCGACGACGTGCGCGGCAGGCTGACGAGCCTGCGCCGGGGAATCCAGCGGGGCCGCCGGGCCGGCGGCACCGGCGAGACCCTCGGCGGCAACGGCTTTGGTCCCACCTATCAGCAGGAGCGTTAGTTGAGTCCATTGAGCCAGGCGGCGCAGAATCTGAACTGGTTGATCACCAATTTCGTGGACAACACCCCCGGGGTGTCGCACACGGTGGTGGTCTCCGCCGACGGACTGCTGCTGGCGATGTCCGACGGCTTCCCGCGCGACCGCGCCGACCAGCTGGCGGCGGTGGCGTCCGGTCTGACGTCGCTGACGGCCGGCGCCTCGCG
>AZWL01000004.1 GCA_000514715.1 Streptomyces sp. CNH099
ACCGGGTCCTTCGTACCGGCCACCAGCGGCGCCCCCGCACGCTGCGCGATGTGCCGGGCGGACACCTTGTCACCCAGCGCGCGGATCGCCTCAGGCGGCGGCCCGATCCAGATCAGACCCGCGTCCAGGACCGCCCGGGCGAAATCAGCGTTCTCCGACAGGAAGCCGTACCCCGGATGGACCGCATCCGCCCCCGAATCCCCGGCGGCCCGCAGCACCTTGCCGATGTCGAGGTAGCTCGTAGCCGGGGTGTCACCGCCCAGCGCGAACGCCTCATCGGAGGCACGGACGTGCAATGCATCCCGGTCCGGCTCCGCATACACGGCCACGCTCGCGATCCCAGCGTCCCGGCACGCCCGGGCGACGCGAACGGCGATTTCGCCGCGGTTGGCGATGAGCACCTTGCGCACGATGACTCCCTCTTCTCCCCGTTACCAGGCGCTGTCGCGCCACACCCCGACGCCGCGAAGCGTCGGCTGACCGGTCATCAGCTCGGCCCGGCGGCCCCATCGGCCCCGATGCCGGTCGTCCACCGCGGGGCCGGCGCCGGCCCCGGCGGTGCGGGCCGCGGCCGCCAGGGCGAGCACGACGGCGGCCACCTCCTCGGGCGTGGGCTCGCCGGAGACGTGGATGAGCGCGGCGTCGGTCACAGCGGCAGGTTCCCGTGCTTGCGCGGCAGCCGCGTCTTGCGCTTGTCCCGCATCATCTCCAGGGCCAGGGCCACCTGCCGCCGGGTCTCGTGGGGCATGATGACCGCGTCCACGTAGCCGCGCTCCGCCGCGACGTACGGGTGGCACAGGGTGCGTTCGTACTCCTCCCGGATCGTCGTGCGGGCCTGCTCCGGGTCGTCGGACTCCTCGATCGCGCGCCGGTAGAGCACGCTGACCGCGCTGTCGCCGCCCATGACGGCGATCTCGGCGGTCGGCCAGGCCAGGCTGACGTCCACGCCGAGGTGTTTGGAGCCCATCACCGCGTAGCCGCCGCCGTACGCCTTGCGGGTGATCACGGTGACCATCGGCGTCGTGGCCTCGGAGTAGGCGCACCCCAGCTTGGCCCCCCGCCGGATGATGCCGTTGCGCTCCTGGTCCTGCGAGGGCAGGTATCCGGGTACGTCGGCGAACGTGACGATCGGGATGTGGAAGGCGTCGCACATGCGGATGAAGCGGGCCGCCTTCTCGCTGGCCTCCAGGTCGAGCGCGCCGGCCAGGTGCGACGGCTGGTTCGCCACGACCCCCACCGACCGGCCCTCGATCCGCCCGAAGCCGCAGATGATGTTGGGGGCGTACAGCGGCTGGATCTCCAGCAGCTCGCCGTCGTCCAGCACGGTGTGCAGCACGCGGAACATGTCATAGGGCTGGTTGACGCTGTCCGGGACGAGCGTGTCCAGGTCGAAGTCCTCCTGAGTGGGCTCGGACGGGGCGTCGGCCGGGTACCTGGGAGGCTCGGTCATGTTGTTCGACGGCAGGTAGCTCAGCACCTCCCGGGCGTACTCCAGCGCGTCCTTCTCCTCCTGGGCGAGGTGGTGGGCCGATCCCGTGACCGCGTTGTGGAGCCGCGCGCCGCCCAGCTCCTCCCGGTCGACGCGGTGCCCGGTGACGGTCTGGAGGACCTCGGGGCCGGTCACGAACATGTGCGAGGTGCCTTCGACCATGATGATGATGTCGGTCACCGCCGAGGCGTACACCGCGCCTCCGGCGCACGACCCCATCATGAGCGAGATCTGCGGGATGACGCCCGAGGCGTCCACGTGTCGCTTGGCGAACTTCGCGTAGTAGGCGAGGGCCACGACGCCCTCCTGGATGCGCGCCCCGCCGGAGTCGTTGATGCAGATGATGGGGCAGCCCGTCTCGATGGCCAGGTCCATCACCTTGATGACCTTCTCGCCGAACACCTCGCCGAGGCTGCCGCCGAGCACGGTCGCGTCCTGGGCGAAGACACAGACCTTGCGGCCGTCGATCATCCCGGAGCCGGTCACCACGCCGTCGCCGTAGGGACGGTTCTTCTCCATCCCGAAGTCGTGGCAGCGGTGCCGGGCCAGCGCGTCGAGTTCGACGAACGTGCCCGGGTCGAGCAGCAGGTCGATGCGTTCGCGAGCGGTCAGTTTCCCCCGGGCGTGCTGCTTGTCGCTGGCCGCTCCCGTCGACTGGGCGGTGAGCGCCTCCCTGCGCTGACGGAGTTCCGCCAACCGCCGTGCGGTGCGCCCGGTTGTGGATGTCGCCACGTGCGTCTCCCGTAGGTCCGTGAAAAGGTGTGACTGCCTGGGGCTGCCCCGTCGGGGTCAAGCCGGGGTCAACCGGCCGTCCAGGTACAGCTGGCGGCACAGCCGCCGCTGCACCTTGCCGCTGGACGTCACGGGCAGTGAGCCGCGCCGCACCACCACCACGTCGTCCACCGCGAGCCGCTGCCCCTCGTGGACGGCGGCCCTGACCCGCGCGCGCAGCGTCCCGGCCCCGGTCACGCGCAGCGTCCTGCCGCCGGCCTCGACGACGACAACCAGTCTCTCGGCCGCACCGTCGTCCACCGCGAAGGCGGCGCAGGAGTTGGGGTGCAGCCCGGGGTCGCATCGCTCGACGGAGAGTTCGATGTCCTGGGGATAGAAGTTCCGTCCCCGGTAGACCACGAGGTCCTTCTGGCGCCCGGCGACGTACAGCTCCCCGTCGTGGAGGAAGCCCAGATCCCCGGTGCGCAGGTGGGGGCCCTCGTGTTCCGCGCCCGCGATCCAGGCGTGGAACACCGTGCCGGTCTCGGCGGGCCGGCGCCAGTAGCCCTGGGCCACGGACTGGCCGCTGAGCCATATCTCCCCGACGCGGCCGTGGGGGCACGGGCGTCCGGTGTCCGGGTCCACGATGCGCACCCGGGTCCCCTGGACGGGTATCCCCGTGCTCACCAGATCCACGACGTTGCCGGGCTCCCCTTCGCCGATCACCATCTCCACCCGGTTCTCGGTGAGGGCTCCGGCACGCACCCGCAGCACGAAGGGCTCCTGGTCCGGGCGGCTCCCCGTGGCCTTCAGGGTGTTCTCGGCCAGGCCGTAGCAGGGGCACATGGCGCGCGGATCGAAGCCGAGGGGGCCGAACACCTCCGCGAACGCGCGGACGGTGGGCTCCCGGACCCGCTCGGCGCCGTTGCCCGCCAGCCGCCACGACGACAGGTCGATGCCGCTGAGGTCCCGGCCCGCCCGCGCCGCGCGGACGCACAGCTCGAACGCGAAGTTGGGGCCCGCCGAGTGCGTGCCCCGGAACCGGGAGACGGCCCGCAGCCAGCGCAGCGGGTCGCGGACGAACGCCTCCGGGGCCATCAGGTAGGAGGGGATCCCCGCCCACAGCGGCAGCACGATGCCCTTCACCATGCCCATGTCGTGGAAGAACGGCAGCCAGGAGACGACGGCGCCGTCCGGCCGGCAGGGCCACAGGAGGTCGATCTCGCGGGCGTTGCCGAGGAAGTTGGCGTGGCTGACCATCACCCCCTTGGGATCGGCGGTGGAACCGGAGGTGTACTGCAGGAGCGCGATGTCGACGGGCAGGGGGCGGGGCGCCGGGGCCGTCCCGGCGGGCGGAGGGACGTCGGTGGCGACGAGGGTGAGGCCCTTCATCGCGGGCACGTCCCCGAAGCGGGTCATCAGGTCGTCGCGGACCGCGGCGGTGGTGAGGACGAGGTCGGTGCCCGCGTCGTCCGCGATCCTGCGCATGCGCTCCACGCCGGTCACCCGCCCGGGGACCTGCACGGGCGCGGCGGGCACGCCCGCGTGCAGGCAGCCGTAGAGGGTGCGGACGAACTCCAGCCCCGAGGGGTACAGCAGGACCACGGGCGCGCCCCGTTCCGCCGTCCGGGCGAGCAGGCCGGCCCGTTCGGCCGCCGCCGCGTGGAGTTCGGCGTACGTCACGGTCTCCGCCGGTTCCTCTCCGTTGGCGAGGAAGACGTACGCGACCTGATCGGGCTGGGTCACGGCACGGTGGTGGAGAAGCCCGGGCAGGGTCTGCGCGGACGTGCCCACTCCGGCCGCTTCTGCGGTCTGAACTGTGGTCATCGACTCCTCCGGAGGTGGATGCGATTCTGGGCGGCCGCGCGCTGGCCACGCGACGCCGCCTCCCGGCCGCGGGTGCCGGTGCGCCGGCGCGCACGGCACGGGCCCTGCCCGGCGCGGGCCCTCACGGCCGCTGCCGGATCAGGGCCTCGACCGCCTCGGTCTCCCGCGCCAGCCGTGCCAGCAGGTCGTCTTCATCGGGTGCGGTATCGGGTGCGGTATCGGGTGCGGCGGTGGCGGCGGGCGGAGCGGCGGCGGGCTCCGGCGGGGGCCCGGGGGCGGGCTCCGGCGCGGCCGGCGCCTCCTGGCCGCCCGGCAACTCGGCCGCCAGGTAGCCCGCGACCGCCTCACAGGTCGGGTACTCGAACACGAGGGTGGCGGGCAGCGGGACGCCGAGGCGGCGTTCCAGCCTGACCTTCAGCTCCAGCGCCGTCACGGAGTTCACGCCCATCTCGAAGAAGCCCTGCCGGGCGTCCGGTTCGTCGCCGCCGTCCATCCCGAGCACCACGACCACCTCGTCCAGCACGCACTCCAGCAGCCGCTCCGCGCGGGCGGCGGGGGACAGCGCCGCCAGGTGGGCGACCAGTTCCCCGGCCCCGGCCGGGGACGCCGAGGCGTCCATCTCGTCGAACAGCGGCCACCGCATGGTCTGCCGGTAGAGGGGGAGCAGCAGGCTCCAGTCCGCGGACGCGGCGAGTACCTCGTGGAAGCCGAGGTCCACGGAGGCGTCCAGCAGCTCGGTGGCGGCGGCGGGATCGAGCGGCTCAAGGCCGCCGCGCACCAGCCGCGCCCGGGCGTCGGCGCTCAGCAGGTCCAGCCCGTCCCACGGGGTCCAGGCGACGGCGGTCACCGGGCGGCCGAGCGCGCGGCGCCGGCCGGCGAGGGCCGTGAGCATCCCGTCCACCGGCGCCTGGACCTCGGCGCCGAGCGCGCCCCAGTGCGAGGCCGCCGAGCCGAACGCCACGAAGAGGTCGAGTTCCGCCCCGGCGTCCGCGCACACCTCGTGCCACACCCAGGCTCCCCTGGCCCGGTCGTGGAGCGCGCGCGACAGCACCTCGGCATCCGGCTCGGCCCCGCTCCACGGCTCCCACTCGGCGCCCAGCCAGACCAGCCCCGCCACCGGACGTCCGCCGCCGGCGGCCTTGTCGAGAACGCCGCGCACGTGGGCGGCGTCGGCCCGGGCGCCCACCATCTGCACCTCCCCCGCACCGCGCGCGCGGAGCCAGTCGCGGACGTGCACGGCCAGTCGGTGCTCGGCGCCCGCCACGAGGTAGGTGCGCCCGGCGTCGAGCCGGACCGGTTCGAGCACCGGGGGCGGTGCGGCGTCGCGGGTGACGCGCGCCACCAGCCGCGTTCCGCCGCGCAGCGCGACGTGGTCCTCGCCGTCACCGGACAGCGCCTCGGCCAGGATCGTGTCGGCGTCGTCGGTGCCCGGACGGACCGGGTCGAGGTCGAGGGTGCCGCCCCAGGCACCGGGGCGGCGGACGCCGAGCACGGTGGCCGTCTGCCGCACGGCGGCGTGCAGCGGCGCGGCCCGGTCCGTCGCGTCGACCGCCACGGCGCCGCGCGTGACGTGCCAGACGGGTGAGGTGCCGGCGGCGGCGAGGGAGTGCATCGCGGCGCAGACCCGCGCCGCCGCGTCGGCCTCCTGCTCTCCCTGCTCCCCCGGCGTGTCGGCGGGCAGGTCGAGCGGCCACAGGTGGATCACGGCGCGGCAGCCCGGCCCCTTCGCCAGGTCCCGCCAGGCCGCCTCGGCCCGGCGCACGTCGTCCGCCGCCGGCCCGGCGGTGCCGGTCGCGGGAACCAGCCGGTAGGGCAGGCCGCGTGCGTCGAGCCGCCGCGCCAGGGTGTCGGCGGCACCCGTGCGGTCGGCCAGCACGAGCAGTTCGCCGTCGCCGGGGTGGGCCGCCCGGGCGTCCCGGGAACCGGTGTCCTCGCTGCCAGGCGGCGAGGGTGCCAGGGGCCGCTCGCGCCAGGCCGTGCGGTAGAGCCGGTCGGCCACGCGGTCGCGCTCCTCCTCGGCGAGCACGCGCCCCGGAGGCGGGGCCAGCCGCACGCCGCGGGCGTCGGCGACCGGACGGCCGGCCTCGTCGGTGATCCACACGTCGGCGAGCATCCCGTGCTCGTCGTCCCGCGTGACCCGGGCGCCGATCCGCACGCGCTCGCCGGGGGTGCCGTACACCGTGAGGGACCGCAGTCGCCGGGGTATGCGGTCGGCCGCGTCCGGGGCGCCCGCCAGGACGGGCAGCCTGAGGGCGAGGTCGAGCAGTTCGGGCGGCAGGTGCCAGCGCAGGGCGGCGGGGCGGCAGCGGACGGCGACCACGATCTCGGCCGCGTTGCCGGTGCCCTGCCCGGGTGCCGACCACGCCGACTCGGGGACCGGCGCCACCCCGCTGCCCTGGAACGCCCGGAACCACTCCTGCACCGCCGCGGGCACCTCGCCGAGGGTGCGGCCGGCACCCGGCGCGGGGCGGTCGGCGTCCGCGGTGCCCCGCGCGGCGGCCGGCCGGATACGGCCGGTGGCGGTCTCGCGGTCACCGCCGGAGCGTTCGCCGTGGTCCGGCTCCGCCGCCGCCCCGGCGGTCGCCCGTACCGTGAAGGCGGAGGTGCCGTCCGCGGCGGGGGTCAGCGAGAGCTGGGCGAGGCCGGTGGTGCCGGGCTCCACGACGGGGGCGTGGGAGAGTTCGACGTCCTCCAGCGTCACCGGCCCGCGCCCGCCGCCCTCGTCCGCCGCCGCCAGGGCCATCTCCAGCCACAGGGCGCCGGGCAGGCGCACGGCCCGGTGTCCGGGGGCCACCGGCTGAGAGCCGCAGCTCGCGGCGAGTTCCGGAGGGACGGCCGCCTGGAGGACGCGGGCGCCGCCGGGCCCCAGCAGCCGGACGTCCTGGGCGATCAGCGGGTGGCCGGGGCCGTCCGTCGAGCGGAGCGGGGTCCCGGACGAGGCGGGCGCGGCCGTGTTCCGCATCCAGTAGCGCTTGTGCTGCCACACGTACGGGGGCGTGGCCGTGGGACGCACCGCGGCGGGGTACAGCCACCGCCAGTCGACCGGCTGCCCCCCGGAGTGGAGCGCGCCGAACGCGCTCAGCAGCGCCAGCCGGGAGTCGGTCTCGCGCAGCAGCGAGGGCACGAGCAGGCCGTCGACGCCGGCGGCACTCAGCTCCTGCTCGACAGGGGCCAGTTGGAGGGGGTGCGGGGACAGCTCGACGAAGGTGTCGTAGCCCTCGGCCGCCAGGTGGCGTACGGCGTCGGCGAAGCGCACGGGAAGGCGCATGTTCCGCCCCCAGTAGGCGGCGTCGAGGGCCGCGCCCTCGACGGGGCGGGAGTCGGCGGTGGAGTACATCGGCAGCCTCGGCGCGGCCGGGGTGAGCCCGGCCAGCTCGCTCTCCAGCTGCCGGCGCAGCGGCTCCACCAGCGCGCTGTGCCCCGGTCCGCCGGCCCTGACCGCCTTGAAGAAGACCTTGCTCGCCTTCATCCGCGCGCCGAAGTCGGCCAGCGCCTCGTGGGTGCCCGCGACCACGGTGGAGCTGCGGCTGTTGACGACCGCGACGCCGAGCTGCTCCCCGTAGCCGTGGACGGCCTCCTCGGTGCGCGCGGCGTCCATGCCGACGACGGCCATGCCGCCCCGGTTGGCCAGCTGCTTGAGCAGCTCGCTGCGGCGGACCATGATCTCGGCGGCCTGCTCCAGGGTGAGGGCGCCCGCGCAGAGGGCGGCCGACACCTCGCCCATGCTGTGCCCGACGACGGCCCCGGGGGTCACGCCCGCCGTGCGCCACATCTCGCTCAGGGCGTACTGCAGGGCGAAGACGAGGATCTGCTGGTCGGCCTCCTCGTCGGGCCGCCGCCCGGACTCCAGCGCCTCGCGCACGGACCAGTCGAGGTGAGGTGCCAGCGCCCGGTCGCAGCGGCTCAGGGCGGCGCGGCACACGGGGTCGTCGCCCGCGAGGTCCCGGGCCATGCCGGCCCAGTGGGAGCCGTGGCCGGAGAAGACGAAGACCGGTCCGCGCGCCCGGTCGCGGTCCGCCCTGCCCACCGCGGTGCCCGGCCCGTGCCGGCCCCCGGGGTCGTCGGCGAACGCCGCCAGCCGGTCGGCCAGCTCGTGCCGGTCCCGCCCGACGACGACGAGACGGTGGTCCAGGTGGCTGCGCCGCAGCGCCGCCGTCGCGCACAGCCGGGCGAGATCGTCGACGGCCGGCCGGTCCGCGGAGCCGGCGGGGTCCTCCTCGGCGGTGCCGGTGCCGGCGGTGAGGGCCGCGTGGTAGGCGCGGGCCTGGTCGGGCAGGGCCGCGGCGGTCGCGGCCGACAGCGGCAGCACGAACGCCGGCACGGCCGGGGCGGTGTCGGCGTCATCCCGCTCATGCGGCCGCGGCGCCTCGGCGAGCACCACGTGGGCGTTGGTGCCGCTGAAGCCGAACGCGCTCACGCCCGCGGTCCGGGGGCCGCGGGCGGTCCAGGGCACCAGCTCGGTGGGAACGCGCAGCGGCAGCTCCTGCCAGGGGATGTCGGGGTTCGGTTCGCGGAAGTGGAGATGCCGGGGGACGGCCTGGTGCCGCAGCGCGAGCACGGTCTTGATCAGACCGGCGATGCCGGAGGCGGCCTCCAGGTGGCCCAGGTTCGTCTTCACCGATCCGACCAGGCAGTCGTCCGCGCCGTCGCGCCGCCCCAGCACGGCTCCCAGGGCGCGCAACTCGATCGGGTCGCCGAGCGGTGTGCCGGTGCCGTGCGCCTCCACGTAGCCGACGTCGTCCGCGGCGACGCCGCCGTCCGCCAGGGCCGCGCGGATCAGCGCCTCCTGGGCCGGGCCGTTGGGCACCGTCAGACCGCTGCTGGCGCCGTCCTGGTTGATCGCCGAGCCGCGGATCACCGCCATGACCTCGTCGCCGTCGGCCTCGGCGCGCGACAGGGGCTTGAGTATCACGGCCCCGCAGCCCTCGCCGCGGCTGTAGCCGTCGGCGGAGGCGTCAAAGGTCTTGCAGCGGCCGTCCGGCGCGAGGGCTCCGCCCGCCGCGCTGACCCGGTGGATCGTGGGGCTGAGGACGAGGTTGACGCCGGCGGCCACGGCCATGTCGCTCTCGCCCGAGCGGAGGCTCTGCACCGCCAGGTGCACGGCGACGAGCGAGGAGGAGCAGGCCGTGTCGACGGCGAGGCTGGGGCCGTTGAGACCCAGCAGGTAGGACAGCCGCCCCGCCGCCGCGGAGAAGGAGTTCCCGATCCCGTAGTAGATGTCCAGGTTGTCGGGGTGCTGGGTGATCAGCTGCCCGTAGTCGTAGGAGTTCATGCCGAGGAACACGCCCGTCCGGGTCCCGGCGAGGTCGCGGGCCGGGGTGCCGGCGTGCTCCAGCGCCTCCCAGGCGACCTCCAGGAAGAACCGCTGCTGGGGGTCCATGGCGCGGGCTTCGACCGGCGAGATGCGGAAGAAGGAGGCGTCGAACCCGGCCACGTCGTCGGCGAGGAAGCCGCCTCGCCACACCTCGGGCCCGGCCAGGCGGTCCTCGGGCGCCGGTCCCACGGCGTCGACGCCTTCGGTCAGCAGCCGCCAGTAGTCCTCGGGGCCCCGTACGCCGCCGGGGAGCCGGCAGCCCAGGCCGATCACCGCGATGGGCTCGGGGCCGGTCGTGGCCGCCGTGGCCCGCGGGCGCGCCGGGGCGGGGTCCGAGGCCGGGGCCGGGGCGCGCGCCCCGGGCACGAGCGTGGCGAGGTGCGCCGCCAGCCGTTCGACGTTCGGGTGGTCGAAGGCGACGGTGCGCGGCAGTGCGACACCCAGCGACCGCTCCAGCGACCTGGCCAGCTCCACCGAGCCGAGGCTGTCCATGCCCAGGGCGGCGAAGCCCTCGCGCCGTCGTACGGCGCCGCTGCCGAGGCCCAGGACCCCGGCCACCGCCGCCGCCACCGTGTCGGCCAGGCCGGCGGTGGGCTCCTCGGGCGCAGGCTCGGCCGGGGCCGGGGTGGGGGCCGGCGGCTCGCTGTCCGCGGTGCCGGGGGCGAGCAGCCGCAGGGGTTCGGTCTCCGCGACGAGCCGGCCCTCGGCGTCGTACAGCCGCAGCTCACCCCGGAGTCCGGCGGCCTGGGCGGGGCCGGCGGCGAGGGCTGCGCCGGTCTCGGTGCCGGTCTCGGTGCCGGTCTCGGTGGCGCCGTCGGGGCGCTCGAACGACAGGGGTTCCCCCTGCCAGGGGTACGTCGGCAGTGCGCGGCTGCGGCCCGCGCCGCCGCTCGCCGACGTCCAGTCGGGCGCGACCCCGTGCGTGTAGAGCGTGGCCAGCGCGCCCTTGGCGGTGAGCACGTCGTCCGTGTCACGGCGCAGCGTCGGCACGACCGCGCCCTCGGCGCCGGCCGCGCGCAGGCACTGGGTGGCGGGCCGGGCGAGGACCGGGTGCGGCCCCAGCTCGACGAAGAGCCGATGGCCGGAGTCGACAGCCTCGGCGAGGGCCTCGGCGAAGCGGACCGGCCGGCGGACGTTGCGCCCCCACTGCTCCGCGTCGAAGGCCACGGGGCCGGGCGGTGTGCTCCCGGTGGTCGTCAGCACGGGGATGCCGGGCGTGCGCCAGGGCAGGCCGGCGAGTTCGGCGGCGAGCTGTGCCGCGTGGTCCGCCATCCGGGGGCTGTGGAAGGCGTGTGTGCCCGGCAGCAGCCGGGTCGTCACCCCGCGGCGGTCCAGCTCCTCGCGGAACTCCTCGACCGCCTCGGGGACTCCGGACACCACCACGGAGCCGGGGCTGTTCACGGCGGCCAACGCCAGCCGGTCGCCGTAGGGTTCGAGCAGCCCGGCGACGTCGGCCTCGCCGAGCGCCACGGCGGCCATCAGCCCCTGACCGGCGGACGGCGCCAGCACCCGGCCGCGGTGCACGATGACGCGGGCCGCGTCCGGCAGCGTCAGCGCCCCGGCGACGTGGGCGGCAGCGATCTCGCCCATGCTGTGGCCGACGACGGCCGTGGGCACGATCCCCCAGGACCGCCACAGCGCGGCGGCGGCGGTCTGGACGGCGAAGATCACGGGCTGGGCGATCTCGGTGTCCGCGAGCCGGGAGTCCGGCTCGTGACGGAGGAGTTCGTCGATGACCGACCACCCGGCGAGTTCGCGCACGGCGTCGTCGCACTCGCGCAGCGCCGCGCCGAACGCCGCCTCCCGCGCCAGCAGTTCTCTCCCCATGCCGGGCCACTGGCTGCCCTGGCCGGAGAAGAGGAAGCACACGCCGGGAACCGGGGAGTCCGGGTCGTCGCGGCCGCCGTGCGCCACGCCGGGGGCGGGCTCGTCCTCCAGGAAGGAGGTGAGTCCCGCGGCCAGTTCCCCGGTCGTCCGGCCGGTCACCGCCAGGCGGTGCCGCGCGTGGTGGGAGCGGCGCACGGCGGCGGTGTGCACGTACGCCGCGACCTCGGCGTCCGTGCCGGCGGCCGGACCCTGCAGCCGGTCCCGGTGCCGGGCGGCGAGCTGGCGCAACGCCTCACCGGAGCGGGCCGACACCGGCAGCAGGAACGATCCGCCCTCGCGCGCGGGGTCTCCCTCGCGGCCCGCCCGGGCCGGCTCGGGCTGCGGCGGCGACTCGACCACCACGTGGGCGTTGGTGCCGCTGAGGCCGAACGCGCTGGCTCCGGCCACCCGGTGCCGGGGGTCGCCGGGAAAGTCGGTCAGCTCCACGGGCACGTGCACCGGCCAGCGGTCCCAGCGGATCGACGGGCTCGGGTCGCGCAGGTGGAGGTGCGGCGGGATCCGGCCGTGACGCACCGACAGGGCCGCCTTGAGCAGCCCGGCTGCGCCGGCCGCGCCGTCGGTGTGTCCGAAGTTGGTCTTCAGCGAGCCGACGAGCAGGGGGTCGTGCCCGGACCGGCCCTCGCCCAGCACGGAGGCGAGCGCGCTCATCTCGATCGGATCGCCGAGAGGCGTGCCGGTGCCGTGGGCCTCAACGTATCCCACCCTGTGGGGTTCGAGACCGGCGCCGGCGAGCGCCTGGCGCAGCAACGCCTGCTGGGCCGCGCCGTTGGGCGCGGTGAGGCCGGCGCTGGCGCCGTCGTGGTTGACGGCGGAGCCGCGGATGACGGCGATCACGTCGTCGCCCTCCGCGAGGGCGTCGGACAGGCGCTTGAGGACCAGGACGACGGCACCGTCGCCGCGCACGATGCCGTCGGCCGAGGCGTCGAACGTCTTGCACCTGCCGTCCTTGGACATGGCGCCGATCTGGCACATGAAGACGTTCAGGTCGGGGGACAGCAGCAGGTTCACCCCGCCGGCCAGCGCGGCGTCGCACTCACCGGCCAGCAGGCTCTGGCGCGCGAGGTGCACGGCGACCAGCGAGGAGGAGCACGCGGTGCTCAGCGACAGACTCGGGCCGTGGAACCGGAGCAGGTAGGACAGCCGGCCGGAGTGGAAGCTGGGCTCCTTGCCGGAGGCGTACCACGGGTCGATCCCGCCCATGCCCGCCTGCCGGGAGTGGAGCAGCGTGTAGTCCATCCCCAGGCCGCCGACGTAGACGCCGGTGCGGCTGCCCGCCAGCTCCTCCGGAACGAGGCCGGCGTTCTCCAGTGCCTCCCAGGCGACTTCGAGCATCATGCGGTGCTGGGGGTCGATCTGCCGGCTCTCCCGGGGCGGGATGCCGAAGAAGTCCGTGTCGAAACGGGTCTCGCCCTCGATGAACCCGCCCCAGCGCGAGTACATCCTGCCGGTGGCGCCGGCGTCGGGGCTGTAGTACCGGTCGACGTCCCACCGGGTCGGCGGAACCTCGGTGATGACGTCGGTGCCGGAGGTGAGGGCCCGCCAGAAGTCGTCAGGACCGGAGATGCCGCCGGGGAATCGGCATCCCGCACCGACGATGGCGATCGCGTCATCGTCGGTGCGGCCGCCCGCCGGTGCCTTGGTGGACTGCCGGCGCCCCATCACAACATCGCGGCCATGCTCGGCGCGGACAGGTTCCCCAGGTGCTGGTGCCACAGGTGGTCGGGGTTGTTCTCGACGACGCTGACGAACTCCCGCATGGCCGTCAGCGCGGGGGGCTCGGAGTCGTCGTAGACGTCGCCCTGCAGCATCTTCAGCACGTCGAGCCGGTACCGCGGGTCCTGCACGAACGCCGTGAACAGGATGTTGAGGCGGTAGTAGATGGAGATGAACTCGTACCAGTTCCGCACGCCGCGGCGCAGCGTCTGCTCGTACGTGGCGAACCTGGGCTTGCTGAAGTCGCCCGCCTCGGCCGCGGCGATGATGTCCTTGCACGCCAGTCGGGCGCTGTTGAGCGCGACGCTCACCCCGCTGGAGAAGATCGGGTCGACGAAGCGCGCGGCGTCACCGACGAGGACGAAACCGTCGCCGACGATCTCCTTCATCCCGTAGCTGTAGTCGCCCTCGGTCTTCAGCGGCCGGACCTGGGTGGCCTGCTCCAGGGCCTTGCGGAGCGCCGGCCGGCTGCCCAGGCAGTCCCAGAAGAACCCGTCGAGGTCGTCCTTCGCGGCGCGCACGTGCTTCTTCTGCGTCACCACGCCGACGCTGGTGATGGTGTCCGTGATGGGGATCTGCCAGACCCAGGTGTCGGTGATGGGAAGGAAGTGGATGAAGATGTAGTCGGCCTTTTCCTTGTCGTGCGCCAGGGCCGTGCGGTCGAGGTCGTCGAACCAGGTGTGGATCGCGTACTGGTTGAATACGGGATCCGGAACCTTGATCTTCTCCTGCCGGCCGAGGAAGGTGCCCCGGCCGCTGGCGTCCACCACCATGTTCACCGTGACGGTGGCGTCCTTCTTCCCCAGCGGCAGGTGAATGACGGGACGGTCGCCGGAGAAGTCGACGCGGCGGACGCGCATCCCCTCGAATACCTTGGCGCCCTGCGCCTTGGCGTGGTGGAGGAGAAGCAGGTCGAACTGTCCCCGGTCGACGTGGTAGGTGTAATCCTGAAGCACTCCGGCCTGGTCGCGCTCGTTGAACTCGATCTCGGCCGCCCCCAGGCCGTGGGAGAGCCCCTGGAATCCCAGCTTCGGGATGTCGTCCGAGGCGGCCGAGGTCCAGGCGGCGCCGAACTTCCGGGGGAATCCAGCCTTGTCGATCAGGTCGATCGCACCGATGTCGCGCAGCACGGGAGTCGTCGCCGGGACAAGGGACTCACCGACGTGCTCCCGGGGGAAGTTCTCCGCCTCGAACACCGCCACGGACAGCCCGGCGCGGGCAAGGTAGGAAGCCGCGGTCGAGCCCGCAGGCCCGCCGCCGATGATCCCGATGTCGTAGTCGACCTCCGGCATGGAAACCCGTTCCTCTCGTTTGACGGCCTTGTCGGATCACTTGACCGGACAGGACTGGCCCGATGACTCTTCCCGTATGGAGAGAACGAACCTGGTGATGGCGTCCAGGTTCTTGAAGTTCGATCCGACGATCTTTTCCGGAGGCACGAAGACCCCGTAGTGAGACTGGATGTGGCTGATCAGTTCGGTGGTGTTGAGCGAGGTGAGGATGCCCAGTTCGAGGAGTGGTGCGGTGGGTTCTATACCGCTCTCGCCGGCCGGGAGAAAACGCTCCTCCACGTAGACGGTAAGCTCCTTCAGCACTTCCTCGTATCCGTCGGATAGCCGATTCTGCTCTGTCATAGGTCTGCCCCGGACTCCGCCTGGACTGTTTTCATGGCAAACCGAGGCTAGCAATGCGCGGCATGGGAGTTCTTCGGTCCCGGTGATGAATTGGCCCCGGTCCGGACCGCCGCGGTCGCCCCCCTGGGAGGGAGGCTTCGTCACAAAGAACTAGGGCGCGGTCCTCCCCCTGGACCGTTCGCGGCACCGCCGGGGGCGGCAGGAGCCTGCGGCCCGGAAGATCCTGTCCGGGCGTCCGGCACCGCGCTCGAGTCCAGCGATGACGTCACCTCCCTGGCCCTCCCGTCGGAATTCACCTAGCATTGAATTCCTCCCAGCCGAGTCACTCTGAGTCACAAGAAGGACACCATGGAGACCGCCATCGAGGTCCGCGACCTCACAGTCGTGCGCGGCGCGCGCGAGGTGCTGCACGGCATCAGCACCGACGTGCCGCGCGGCGTCATCACCGGGCTGCTCGGGCCGAGCGGCAGCGGCAAGACCACGCTCTTCCGCGCCATCGTGGGCGTGCAGATCGTCAGCTCCGGCACCGTGACGGTCTTAGGGAAACCCGCCGGCTCGGCCGAACTCCGGCGGAGGATCGGCTACTACACGCAGTCACCCAGCGTGTACACCGACCTGACGGTACGGGAGAACGTGCGGTACTTCGCCAGCCTCCACAGCCTCGGCGCGGCGGAGGCGGACAGCGTGATCCGCGAGGTCGGCCTCGCCGAGCAGGCCGGGCAGATGGTCAGCACCCTCTCGGGCGGCCAGCACAGCCGGGCCTCGCTCGCCTGCGCCCTGGTCACCCACCCCGAGGTGCTCGTGCTCGACGAGCCGACCGTGGGCCAGGACCCGGTGCTGCGCGAGGAGTTGTGGGAACGCTTCCGCGATCTGGCCGGCCGGGGCGCCACGCTGGTGGTGTCCAGCCACATCATGGACGAGGCCAACCGCTGCGACGGGCTGATCCTCATCCGGGAAGGGTCGATCGTCGCCGAGGGAGGCCCCGACGAGATCAAGTCCCGGACGGGCACGGACGACCTCGACCAGGCGTTCCTCCGGCTGGTGCGCGAGCAGGACGCCGAGAGCGGGCACGGGAAGGAGGTGGCCTGAGTGTCCTTCGCGATCCTGGCCAGCACCACCGGCCGCATCCTTCGCCAGCTGCGGCACGACCGCCGTTCCATCGGACTCCTCATCGGCGCCCCCGTGCTGCTGATGACCCTGCTGTACTTCATGTTCGAGGACGGCGGGATGTTCGACGACGTCGTCGTCATCGTGCTGGGGATCTTCCCGTTCCTGCTGATGTTCCTCGTCACCAGCATCGCGATGCTGCGTGAGCGCACCTCGGGCACACTCGAACGGCTGTTCACCACCCCGGTGGGCAAGCTCGACCTCCTCTTCGCCTACGGGCTGGCCTTCGGCCTGGCCGCGGCCGTGCAGGCAACCGTCGGTGCCACCGTCGCGTACGTGTTCCTCGACCTGGACACGGTGGGCAGCCCCTGGTTCGTCGTGCTGATCGCGGTGGCCAACGGACTGCTCGGCGTCGGACTCGGGCTGCTGTGCAGCGCCTTCGCCCGCACCGAGTTCCAGGCGGTGCAGTTCCTCCCGGTCGTGGTGATTCCGCAGATCCTGCTGTGCGGGCTGTTCGTGCCGCGCGACCAGATGGCCGGGTGGCTGGAGGGCGTGAGCAACGTGCTGCCCCTCTCCCACGGCGTCGAGGCGCTTCAGGAGGTCGGCCTCCACGAGGATCCCACCGGCGTGATGTGGCGGGGCCTCGGCATCGTCGTCGGCGCCGTGGTGCTCGCCCTCGCGCTCGCCGCCGGCACCCTGCGCAGGCGCACGCCCTAGCCGCGCCGCTCCGGTCGGGCCGCCGCGCCCCCCGACCCGTCCCGGGTCGGTGCACGTGGGAAACGGGGGAATGGGATGATGGACGGACCATGGCACGAGGGCGTACCGGTCGCAGACCTGGAAACCAGGACACTCGCGGGCTGATTCTGACGGCCGCCCGCGAGGCGTTCTCGCAGCGCGGCTACGACGGGACCTCCATCAAGCAGATCGCGACCAGCGCCGGGGTCGACGCGGCGCTGGTCCACCACTACTTCGGCACCAAGGAGAAGCTCTTCCTGGCGGTCGTGCGGCCGCCCGTCGACCCCGCCCTCCTCATCCCGCAGGTCCTGGCGGAGGGGCCGGAAGGGGTGCCGACGCGCATCGTGCGGACGTTCCTCCAGACCTGCGAGGGCCCGGTGACCGGGCCGGCGTTCCTCGGCATGCTGCGCGGCGGCACCTCCCACCGCTGGCAGGGGCTGCTGCTGAGGGACTTCTTCACCACGCAGATCGTGCGCCGGGTGCTGGACAAACGGGAGGACATCGGCGACCCGTCCTACCTGCCGCTGCGCACCTCGCTGGTCGCCAGCCAGCTCTTCGGGCTGGCTCTGACCCGGTACGTCCTGAAGTTCGAGCCGCTGGCCAGCGCTCACCAGGACGCCGTCGTCACCGCGGTCGCGCCCACTATCGCCCGTTACCTCACCGGCGACATTACGGCGGAACTCGAATCCGGGAATTCCGGACTTTAACGAAATCCGCAGCTCTGGATTCCGATACCCGTTTGTCGACTATCGCATCCCAGATTATTGTCAACTACCGCATCCCCGAGTGCTGTGAGTTTCCTCCCTGCGAGACAGGCATATGCTGGGTGGCTTCCGCAGTGATCTATCAACCAGGGGGGCGCCACCATGACGCAGGGCGCGATCACACGCGTCATGATCGTAAATGATCGGACGGTAACGAGGGCTGGCTACGAGTCACTCTTCGACAAGTATGTTGATTTCGAGATAACCGAAGGCGCACGCGACCTGGAAAACGCGATCGCCGGAATGACAGCCGCAGAGCCCGATGTCGTGGTCGTAGACCTCCCGCCACACTCGTTCGACGTCGTCGAGACGGTGCGCTGCCTGGTGTCGGCGGCCAAGAGCGGCATCGCCCCCGTCCTGGTCCTGATCGACCAGCTCGACGAGCGCGTCCACGGTCTGCTGCGGGTCGGCGCACGCGGCCTGCTGCTCAGCCAGGCCAGTCCGGCGGAGATCATCGCGGCGGTGCGCCTCGTCGCCGCGGGATACACGCTCGCCCTCCCCACGATCGCAGGAGCCGGAATCGACCAGGCCGTCGCGGCGCCGGACGGCTGCCATGAGGAACCGGGAGCATTCTGCCTGGAACACCTGACCCGGCGGGAGGCGGACGTACTTCGACTGATCGCCCGAGGACTGAGCAATGCGGAGATCTCGGCCGCACTGTTCGTCAGCGAAAGCACGGTGAAGTCCCATGTGCAGCGCCTGCTCGGCAAGCTGAAATTAAGAAACCGAGTGCACGCCGTGATCTACGCCTATCAGGCCGGCCTGGTCCGGTCGGAAGCGCAATTAGTTCAGGCGGACAGCTGAACCGGCGTCCTTCTTCCCCTGGCCCGGGAAGGAGGACGCTGACTTATCCGGCGCGCCCGGAGGATATGCCGTCCGCTATCCGGCGCCTGTCCTTCTTCCCGTTCGGCGTGCGCGGCAGTTCGTCGACCAGGTGCAGCACGTCCAGCACCATGTAGGACGGCAGTCGCCCGGCCGACCACATCTTGAGCCCCAGCAGCGTCGGCGTCCGGCCCGGTACGGCCACCGCCACCGCGTGCAGCGCGGCTTCGAGGCCGGTGCCGACGACGACGGCGGCGACGTCCTCGATGTCCGGGTGGGAGCCGATCACGGCCTCGATCTCGCCCAGTTCGACCCGCTGGCCGCGGATCTTCACCATCTGGTCGCGCCGGCCCAGATACTCCAGGTTGCCCTCCGGGTCGAGACGCACCAGGTCCCCGGTGGCGTACGCCCCGGTCTGCGCCGGCCGGCCCCAGTAGCCGAGCATCACCGAAGGGCCGGTGACCCGCAACTCGTACGCCTCCTCCGGCCCGTCGCCGTCCCGCTCCAGCGGCGCCAGCTCCCTCTCGTCGCCGGACGCCATCGTCCCGATCGGCAGGGGGGTGGCGCGCTCCAGGTCGGCGCCGGTGACCTCGTAGGAGGTGCACACGTTGGTCTCGGTCGGGCCGTACCAGTTGAAGATCCGCACGCCCGGCCAGTGGCGGCGCAGCTGCTGCGCCAGCGGCAGCGGGAACGGCTCGCCCGCGACGAGGCACACCCGCAGCCCGGGCGGCGTCTCCTCCTCCAGGAGCCCGCCCTTGGCCACCATCAGGGTGAGCGCCGACGGCACCGAGTACCACACGGTCAGCTCCTGCTCCCGCAGGAAGCGCACCAACTGCTCGGGGGCGTAGGCCATCTGCTGCGAGATCAGATGCACCGAGGCGCCCGCGTGGAAGGCGGCGTACAGGTCGAAGACCGACAGGTCGAAGTTGAAGGGGGCGTGGTTGGACAGCCGGTCGTGCGGGCCGAGCCGCAGCAGCTCGCCGGCCCAGCCGACGAAGGCCAGGGCGTTGCGGTGGCTCAGGCATACGCCCTTCGGTTCCCCGGTCGAGCCGGAGGTGTAGAGGATGTACGCCGGGTCGTCGGGGGTCAGGGCCACGGGTGCCCCGGCGCCGGATGCGGGCGCGTCGGCCAGCAGCGCCTCGAAGGTGACCACGGGCGCGGCCCCGAAGCCCGCGCCGGCCGCCCGCCGGGCCCCGTCGGCGTCCGCGAGGACGAGGGCCGGCGTACAGCCGTCGCAGATCAGGGCCAGCCGCGAGGGCGGGTTGGACTCCGTCACCGGCACGTACACCGCGCCGAGCCGCAGGCAGCCCTGCATCGCGGCCACGAGCTGGGCGCTCTTGCCGGCCCACAGGACCACCCGGTCGCCCGGCGCGACCCCCCGCGCGGCGAGCGCGTCGGCGTACCGCCCGGCCGCCTCGTCGAGCCGGCGGTAGCTCAGCTCCCCGTCGGGAGCGTGGACGGCCAGCGCCTCCGGCGAGCGGCGCGCCGCCCGGGTCACCAGCTCGTGCAGCAGGACCGCCCCGCCCGGTGGCGTCGTCCCGCCGCCCCTCACAGTCCCAGCTCCTTGGCGACCAGTTCCTTCTGGATCTCGGAGGTGCCGGAGAACAGCACGCTCGGAACGGCGTCCCGCAGCTCGGCCTCGATCCCGTCGTCCGCGAGGTATCCCCGCGCGCCGAAGACGCGCACCGCGTCCAGCGCGGAGGCCACCGCCCCCTCGGAGGCGGCGAGCTTCGACAACGCCACGGACATGCGGGCGGGCTCCCCCTCGTCCATCTCCCAGCAGGCCCGGTAGAGCAGCAGCCGGGCGGACTCCAGCCGGGCCGCCATGTCCACGATCCGGTGGGAGACCGCCTGGAAGTCGGCCAGCCGCCGCCCGAACTGGCGGCGTTCCCGGGCGTGCGCCACACAGCGCTCGACCAGACGGGCCGTCATCCCGACGTACCCGGCGAACAGGCAGGCCCGCTCCCAGCCCATCGAGTGCTGGAAGACGGCCGAGCCCGTGCCGGGCACGCCCAGCACGTGATCGGCGGGGACGAAGCAGTCGTCGAACGTCACCCGGCCGGCCGGCGCCGAGCGCAGGCCCATCTTGTCGAACGGCTCGCCCACCGCGACCCCGTCCGCGTCGGCGGGCACCACGAAGGCCGTCTGGCCGAGGTGGCCGCAGTCCGGGTCGGTGGTGGCGTACGCGACGAGGACGTCGGCGGCCGAGGCGTTGCTCACGAAGCTCTTGACGCCGTTCAGCCGGTAGCCGCCGGGTACCTCGGTGGCGGTGACCGCGAGGCGGGAGACGTCCGAGCCCGCCTCGGGTTCGGTCATGGCGTTTCCCGCGATCAGCTCGCCCGCGCACAGGCCCGGCAGGTAGCGGGCGGTCAGGGACGCCTGACCGTGGTCGCGGATGGGCACGACGCAGGCGAAGAGGTGGGCGCTGGCGGCGAAGACGAGGCCGGTGTCGGCGCACTCCTCGCCGAGCGCCTCGAACATGCGGGCGGTGTCCAGGGCCCCGAGTCCGAGGCCCCCGTGCTCCTCGCCGACGCAGGCGCCGAGCAGTCCGAGCCTCCCCAGCGTCCGCCAGTCGGCACGGTCGAACGGCTCGCGGGGCCGGCCGCGCGGGGGGAACTCGTTCCGCACGGCCTGACGGGTCTTCACGTAACGGCTGTGCTGGTCAGCGGTCCAGCCGAACTCCAAGGGACACCCCCGTGTGTCGTCTCGCCTGAGCGGTCCGTCCGGCATGCCGCGAGCCCCGGGCCGAGTCGATTTCTCTCTGATCGGTGAATTACGCCGCACCAACTTCGCACCGCTCCGTGCGATGCGCAAGAAAACGCGCACCCGCGCCGCCGCCGTGGCGGAACTCCGCCGCAAGTGCCTGCGGGACGGCGTACAGCGACCCGTCGCATGCCCGGCCACCAGCGGGAACACGCCCGCAGCCGCCGCTGCCCGGCGGCGTGTTCCCGCGCCGCCGGACACGTGGGGTCACCCCGCGGGTGATCCCGCGAAACGGCGCTGGCCTCCCCCGACACGGCTGGGAGGCGATCCGGACCCGCCCGCCGAACACGTGGAGTGATCCCTCCCAGATGGGCAAGGACGACGCGCCGGCGCTCATCCCTTCTGCCCCACCTCATCCTCAGGGACCAACGGACGGCCGTCGGCCCGCCGCGGATTCATCCTCTCGGCCGGTTGCGGGGCCCGGTGCCCGCCTGGAGACTCTTCCCTCCTCCAACGCACGCGCCGGGGGCGGCCCCCGTCACCGCCGCACGGTCACAGCCGCGGGTCCACCGGCTCCGACTCCAGCGCCAGCACCGCGAACACCGCCTCGTGCACCCGCCACAGCGGCTCCCCCGCCGCCAGCCGGTCCAGCGCCTCAAGCCCGAGCGCGTACTCGCGCAGCGCCAGGGAGCGCTTGTGCCCGAGGTGGCGGTGGCGCAGCCGGGTCAGGTTCTCCGGGCGGGTGTACTCCGGGCCGTAGATGATGCGCAGGTACTCCCGGCCGCGGCACTTCACGCCCGGCTGTACGAGCCGGCCGTCCCCGTTCCGTACGAGCGCCTCCAGCGGCTTGACGACCATGCCCTCACCGCCGGCCGCCGTCATCTCCTCCCACCAGCGCACGCCCGCGGCCACCGACTCGTCGTCGCCGGTGTCGACGTACAGCCGTCCGGTGCGCTGCAGCAGCCCGCTCGGGTCGTGGCCGACCAGCCGGTCGAGGCGGGCGAGCTGGGCGTCGTGCGGCTCGGCGGCCAGGTTCCGGCCCTCGGCGGCGAGCAGCTGGAACGGGGCCAGGCGCACGCCGTCGAGGCCGTCGACCGGCCAGCAGTAGCTGCGGTACGCGGCCGCGAACGCCTCGGCGTCGGCGGCGCGCCCGTGCTGGCGGGCGAGCAGCGCGGCGAGGGCCGTGGTCGGGTCGGCGTCCGCGTCCGGGTGCGCCCCCGGCGCCGGCGCGGTGCGGGCCAGCCGCGTCCGCGTCGCCTCCAGCGCCGCCAGCGCGCCCGGGAACACCGCGCGCGACGCGGCGCCCACGGCGGCGTACTGCTGCCGCAGCAGCCCGCCCGCCTTCAGCGACCAGGGCAGCAGCTCGGCGTCGAGCAGCAGCCAGTCCGTGTCCAGCTCCGTCCACAGCCCGGCGGCCGTGGCCGCGGCGCGGACGCGGGCGAGCACCTGCTCGGTGCGCTCGCCGTCGGTGAAGAACGGGCGGCCCGTGCGGGTGTGCAGCGCGCCGGTCACGCCGGTGCCCGCGGGCAGGCCGAAGCGCCGCTCCGCCGTGCCCGCGTCCCGGCACACCAGCGCCACGGCGCGCGAGCCCATGTGCTTCTCCTCGCACACCACCCGCGCCACGCCGTCGGCGCGGTACGCCGCGAAGGCCTCCGCCGGGTGCTCCAGGTGCCCCTCCGCCGCGGCGGTGGCGGTGGGCGCCATCGTCGGCGGCAGGTAGAGCAGCAGCCGCGGGTCGACCGCGAAGCGGCTCATGACCTCCAGCGCGGCCGCCGCGTTCTCCTCGCGCACCGCGACGCGGCCGTGCTGCCCGGTCTCCACGACGCGGCGGCCGTGCACGTCGGCGAGGTCCAGCGGGCGGTCGGCCGGGCCGGCGGCCGACCCGTCGCCGGTGCCGGTGCCGGTGCCGGTGCCGGTGCCGGCCGCCAGCGGCTTGACCGGCTCGTACCAGACGCGCTCGGCGGGCACGTCGACCAGCTCGCGCTCCGGCCAGCGCAGCGCGGTCAGCCTGCCGCCGAAGACGCAGCCGGTGTCGAGGCAGAGGGTGTTGTTCACCCAGGACGCCTCCGGCGTCGGGGTGTGGCCGTATACGACGGCGGCGCGGCCGCGGTAGTCCTCGGCCCACGGGTAGCGCACCGGCAGCCCGTACTCGTCGGTCTCGCCGGTGGTGTCGCCGTACAGCGCGAAGGAGCGCACCCGGCCGGAGGTGCGGCCGTGGTACTTCTCCGGCAGCCCCGCGTGGCTGACGACGAGCCGGCCGCCGTCGAGGACGTAGTGGCTGACGAGGCCGTCGACGAACGTCCGCACCCGCTCGCGGAAACCGGGCTCCGCCGCCTCGGCGCGCTCCAGCTGCTCGACGGTCTCGGCGAGGCCGTGCGACACCTTCACGTTGCGGCCGTGCAGGAGCCGGCCCAGCTTGTTCTCGTGGTTGCCGGGCACGCACAGCGCGCTGCCCGCCTCGACCATGCCCATGACGCGGCGCAGCACGCCGGGGCTGTCCGGGCCGCGGTCGACGAGGTCGCCGACGAAGACGGCGGTACGGCCCTCGGGGTGCACCCCGTCGACGTAGCCGAGGCGGGTGAGCAGCGTCTCCAGCTCGCTCGCGCAGCCGTGCACGTCGCCGACGAGGTCGAACGGGCCGGTGCGGTGGGCCAGGTCGTTGTAGCGGCGCTCCAGCACCACCTCGGCGGCGTCGACCTCGGCGGTGCCGCGCAGGTGGTGCACCGTGCGGAAGCCCTCGCGCGACAGCCCGCGCAGGCCGCGGCGCAGCTCGCGGCGCTGCCGCGGGATGACGTGGGCGCCCATGTCGGCGCGGTCGGGGCGGGCGGCGTTGCGCTCGCGGCAGACGCTCTCGGGCACGTCGAGGACGATCGCGACGGGCAGCACGTCGTGCTCGCGGGCCAGCCGGACGAGCTGGCGGCGGGCCTCCGGCTGGACGCTGGTGGCGTCGACGACGGTGAGGCGGCCGGCGGCGAGCCGCTTGCCGGCGATGTAGTGCAGGACCTCGAAGGCGTCGCGGGAGGCCGACTGGTCGTTCTCGTCGTCGGCGACGAGGCCGCGGCAGAAGTCGGAGGAGAGGACCTCGGTGGGCTTGAAGTGCCGGCGGGCGAAGGTGGACTTGCCGGATCCGGTGGTGCCGATGAGGACGACGAGGCAGAGGTCGGGGACGCCGAGGCGGCGCCCGGTGGTGTCGCTCATGACGCCTCCTTCGGGGTCGCGACGTGGTTGTCCGTGCCGGTGCGGGTGAAGACGGCCAGCTGCGTCGGCGGGCCGACCTCCGGGTCGTCCGGCCCCACGCCCCGGTACGCCACCGTGTAGCCGAACCGCGCCGCCACCGGCCCGGCCCAGGCGCGGAACTCCGCCCGGGTCCACTCGAAGCGGTGGTCCGCGTGCCGGACGTGGCCGGCGGGCAGGGACTCCCAGCGCACGTTGTACTCCGCGTTGGGGGTCGTGACGATCACCGTCGCGGGCCGGGCGGAGCCGAGGACGGCGTACTCCAGCGCGGGCAGCCGCGGCGGGTCGACGTGCTCCACGACCTCGCTGAGCACGGCGGCGTCGTAGCCCGCGAGCCGGCGGTCGGTGTACGTCAGGGCGCTCTGCAGCAGCGTCACGCGCGCGGCCTGGCGCTCGCCCATGCGGTCCAGCCGCAGCCGGCGGCCGGCGGCGGCGAGGGCGCGTACGGAGACGTCGACGCCGACGATCTCGGTGAAGCGCGGGTCGTTGAGCAGCTCCTTGACCAGCTGGCCCTGGCCGCAGCCGAGGTCGAGCACCCGGGCCGCGCCGGCGGCGCGCAGCGCCTCGGCGATGGCGGCGCGGCGCTGCACCGCGAGCGGCACCGGCTTCTCCTCGGTGTCGGCGGTCTCGTCGACGGCGTTGTCCAGCTCCTCCGGCTCGGCGTCGTCGGACTCGGCAAGGCGGGCCAGCTCCAGCCGCTCCAGCGCCTCGCGGGCCAGGGACCAGCGGCGGGAGAGGTAGCGGCCGGTGATGAGCCGCTGCTCGGGGTGGTCCTCCAGCCAGCCCTCGCCGGCGCGCAGCAGCTTGTCGACCTCGTCGGGGGCGACGCCGTAGTGCTTGGCGTCGTCGAGCACCGGCAGCAGCACGTACAGGTGGCGCAGCGCGTCGGCGAGGCGCACCTCGCCGTCGAGCGCGAGGGAGACGTACCGCGAGTCGCCCCACTCGGGGAAGGCCGGGTCCAGCGGCACGGGGTCGGCGGTGACCTGCCAGCCCATGGGGGCGAAGAGGCGGCGGACGAGTTCGGGGCCGCCGCGGGCGGGGACGGCGGGGACCTCGACGCGCAGCGGGAGCGGCGCGGCGGCGCGCTCGGGATGGGTGCGGCTGACGCCGGTCATGGCGGTGCGGAAGACCCGGCCGAGCGCGACGGCGAGGAGGGAGGAGGCGGCGTAGGGCCGGTCGTTGACGTACTGCGCGAGGGCGGAGTCGGGCGTACGGCCCCTGCCCTTGCCGCCGTTGCCCCTTGCGGCGCGCACCAGGCCGACGGGGTCCACGTCGAGGAGCAGCGCGGCGGTGCAGCGGGCGGCGGTCGCCTCGGGGTAGAAGACGTGGGCGGTGCCGCGCGCGGTGGCGAACTCCTGCGCCTTGTCGGGGTGCTTGTGCAGGAGGAAGCCGAGGTCGGTGGCGGGCGCGGCGTCGGTGCCGGTCGCGGTGATGGTCAGGAACACGCGAGCGAGTATGTCGTGCGGGGCGCGCCGCGGGCCATCGGGTTTCGGGTGGCCGGGGCCGGAGCCGGCGGCAGTGAGCGGTGCGCCGGCGCGGCGCGGTCGTCGGGTGCGCGGGCGGTGCCGAGGGCGCGCCAGGTTGCCCACCCGCACGGGGTGCCCGCCGGGCGGGGGCCGCTCAGGGCGCGGGGCCGTGCTCTCGTTCCCGTACGCGCCCGAGACCAGCGCCGCCGCACCCACCGCCTCGCTGCCCTGGCGCGGGCCGCCGGCGCCCGTGGGATCCGTGGGCCCTCTCTCGTCCTGCCTGGCCGCCGAGGTGCGGTGCGTGCGAGGAGTTCGGGCGTCTGCTTTCCGGGACCGGCTCAGATCGCGTGCTGGTGCCAGGCGGCCAGCACGCGCTGAACGGCTTCCGAGGTCCTGTGCTGACCAGTGGTGTCGGCCCATTCATAGGCGTCGTGCTCGGTGAGCCGTACCTCGGAACTGGCGGTGGCGGCGGCGAAGTTGAATTGCCGGGTGAGCCGGCCTGAGCCTGAGGTGTAGTCGAAATGCCCCAGGTAGCTCCTGATGCTGGTGACGGTCTGGCCGGTCTCCTCCGCCACTTCCCGCCGTAGCGCGGCGGTGAGGGTTTCACCGGGTTCGACACCTCCGGAAGGCAGCTCCCACAGGTCTCCCAGGAAGTCGTCCTCGGGCCGGTGCAGGAGCAGGACCCGGCCGGCGTGGTCGGTGATGACGGCGCCGACGACGTACTTGGTGATGCCGTCGGCGTCGGCGGCGGCGGTGAGCGCCGGGAGCAGGGCGGCGTCGACGGGTGCGGGTGCGATCACAGCAGTTCCTTGTGGTGGCGGGCGACTTTGGCCAGGGCCGCGGCGTAGGCGTCGGCGAAGGCGGAGTCCTCGGGGCGGTGCCAGACGGGCAGCTTGAGCGTGCTGGCGTGCACGCGCGCGGCGCCGCGGCATTCGCCAGGAACGGGGTCCTGCGCGCCAGGGTAGTGGGGGATCATCTCCCGCGGGGCGCGGAAGAGGGGGTGGTCACCGAGGGGGCGGGTGGAGCCGGGATGGTCGACTGCCATGGCTCCTTCCGCATGGACCGCGGCCAGGAATCGGGCCAGGGGCAGGCCGCCGAGTGCAGCCGACTCGTACCGCAGCGGCAGCGCGTACCAGGATGCTCGGGCCGCTGGGTCGAGGCGGGGTGTGCGCAGGCCGGGCACGTTCTCCAGAACGGCGCAGATGCGCTCGGCGCAGGTGGCCCGTCCGGTGAGGTAGCCCTCCAGGCGGGGAAGTTGGGCGCGGGCCAGTGCGGCGGCCAACGGGTGGATGCGCAGCTTGAGTCCTTGGCCGGTGGTCGCGAACTTCGCCAGCGGGTGGCCGGAGGGGATTTCGGTGCGGCAGCGCTTGTTGTACTGGCCGTGCAGCAGCAGCCGATAGTACAGCTCGGTGTCGTCGGTGGCGACGAAGCCGCCCTCGCCGGCGGACAGCGGTTTCGGGCCGTTGAGGCTGAAGGCCGCTGCCCGGCCGTACGTGCCGACGAGCCGGCCGCCCCAGGAGGCGCCGTGGGCGTGGGAGCCGTCCTCCAGCAGGATCACGTCGTGCTCGCCGGCGAACGCGGCCAGAGCGTCGGCGTTCTCGGGCAGCCCCCACAGGTGTACGGCGACCAGGGCCTTCGTACGGGGGGAGACGAGCCCGGTGGCAGCGTCGAGGTTCAGTTGCCCGTCGTCGTCGACGTCGACGAGGACGGGGCGGGCGCCGAGGTGTAGCAGCGGAGTGGCCGTGGCGTGGAAGGTCAGCGCGGGGACCAGTACTTCGTCGCCGGGGCTGATGCCGGCGGCGGCGTACATCGAGTGCAGTGCGGCGGTGCCGGTGCAGGTGGTGACGACGTACCGGACGCCGAGCCAGGTCGCCAGGGCGTCCTCCAGTTCGGCGACGATGCCGGCGCGGCCGGGGATGGACACGGCGTCCATCAACTGCCGGGTGACGGCCTCGATGTCCCGGCTGTCGATCGGCGGCCACGCGAAGTGCCCTCCGCGTGTGGTGATCTCCGGCTGCCCTCCGAGGAGGGCGAGCGAGGCGGTGGAGGAGTTGTTCACGGCAGGTACTCCTTGGGGGCGGCGGGGCGGGCGGTCGCGGCGGAGGCGTAGGCCGCGGCCAGGAACGCGGCGTGCGCCCGGTGGGCCTCGGGCCCGGACGGGTTGGGGCGGGTGCCGTCCAGGACCCGGCAGAAGCAGTCGATCTGCGCGGCCGCGGCAGCCGGCCATGCGGGCTTGCGGATCAGCGACTCGATCTGCTGGCCGGCCGGGTCCAGCCGGCACACGCGGCCCCGCTCGACGATCACCTTGCCGCGGGTGCCGGTGATGCCCATGGCCTCGCTTTTCGGGCCGCTGGAGCGGGAGATCAGCAGCGAGCCGTACAGGCCGGAGTCGTAGGACAGGTGCACCAGCGCGGTGTCCTCGGCGTCGTAGTCCGCGTGCGGGGCGGCCGCCGTGGAGAGGTCGGCCAGGACGCGGTCCGGCAGGCCGAGATACCAGATCAGCAGGTCGATGAGGTGGTAGCCCATGTCCATCAGCGCCCCGCCGCCGGCGAGCGTGCGCTGCCCGCGCCAGCCTGCGGAAGGGTCGGGGCAGCGGAAGGTGTAGCGGCCCTCGACGAGGTACGGGGTGCCGATCTGTTCGAGCAGTTGCAGCGCGGCGGTGTAGATGGGGTGGAAGCGGCGCTGGACGGTGACCATCAGCACGATGTCCGCCTTCGCGCAGGCCGCTGCCAGCTCAGCAGCCTCGGCGGGGTTGGTGGCGAAGGGCTTCTCCTTCATCACATGCACACCCGCCGCGGCGCAGGTCTCGATCACCTGCCGTCCGGCGTGGTGCGGCACCGCGGCGATGACAAAGTCGGGCCGCACCTCGGCCAGCATCCTCACCAGGGAGGTGTAGCCAGGCACGCGCCAGGAGACGGCCTGGCCCCCCACGGCCGTCTTATCGGTGTCGCAGACCGCCACCAGCCTGGCGAACTGGCAGTCTACGAGCGCCGGGAGGTGATCCTCCCGGGCCTGGGAGCCCAGGCCCACCACCGCTGCTCTGCGCAGCGTCGTCTCGGTCCTCATGTGCGGCCTCCTCCGGTCAGCGGGCTGGCCGCCCGCACGGCCCAGAGCACCGCGACGCGGAAGGTTCAGCCAGAGCCGTCTGCGGTCCGCGCACACGGATTACACGGGGCGTAAACGGATTGCAACAGACTGCTTCGGCAGGCGGGTTGCAGGGGACAATCCACTTCGGCAGGAGGTGGTCCATGGACGCCCTGGACAGCTCGCATCCGCTGTGGCACACGCCCGCCATGCGCGACGCCCTCGCCCGCCGCGATGCCGGCGCGATCGTGCGCCTGGCCCGCCGCGCCGCCGACGTCACCCTCACCGACCTGGGCCAGGCCGTCGGCTACACGGCAGCTTCGCTGTCGCGGATGGAACGCGGCCAGCAGCCGATGCGGGACATCGACCTCCTCACGCGCATCGCCGGCCTCCTCGGCATCCCACCGCATCTGCTCGGCCTGGCGCCGCGACACGATCCAGCGACGGCCGCCTCATACGGCTCCGCCGCCCCGTCCGTCGCCGATAGCCTGGGCCGGGAGCCGATCGGCGAGGAGGATGAGGAGGATGAGGACCCGGTGCGACGCCGCAAACTCCTGGCCCTAGCCGGGGCCACCACCAGCGTGATCCTCGCCCCCGCGACGGCCACCGCAGCACCGCGGCCGAGCCTGTCCGGCCTGGAGGATGTCCTCCTCTACCGCAATACGCCGCCCCTCACCGCGCCAGAGCCGACACCGGCCGCGGTTGCCGCGTCCCTCGACGCCGCACGCCGCGACTTCGCCACGTGCCGCTACGACCGCCTCGCCCGCGTGCTGCCCGGTCACCTTGCCCTCGCCCAGGCCCTCGCCGGCACCGGACACCCCGAGGCCAGCGCGACCGCGGTCGCCGAGCTGTACAACATCGCCACCCGGCTGTGCATCAAGATGGGCGAGGACGAGATGGCAGCAGCCACCGCCGACCGCGCGCTGACCGCGTGCCGCGGCGGCGCAGACCCGCTGACCACCGCGGAAGCCCACCGCATGGTCTCCTCCGTCTGGCGCCGAGCCCAGCACTACACCCGCGCCACCGACGTCGCCGTGACCGCTGCCCAGCAGCTCGCTGTCGGCAGCAACGACGCCGCCGTGCTATCGGCGAAGGGCAACCTGTACGCCACCGCCGCCTACACCGCGGGCAAGCAAGGCGACCGGCACCTGGCACGCGACCTGATCACCGAAGCCGGCGCCACCGCGGACCAGCTCGGGCACGACGCGGTCACCGGCGGCGCGGTATTCGGCCCCAGCCAGGTGACCTTGCACCAGATCTCGATCAGCTACCTGCTGGGTGACGCCGGCACCGCCATCGAACACGCCCGCAGGATCCGCCCGGCGACCCTGCCGACCCCAGAACGCCAGGCCCGCTACTACGTCGACGTCGCCCGTGCATTCGACCAATGGGGCAAGCACGACCGCTGTTACAGCGCCCTGCTGGCCGCCGAGAAGGCAGCCCCCCAGGCAGTCCGACTCGGCTCCGTACGCACCATCGCCGCCAGCCTGATGCGCCACGACCGCCACCTGCCCGGCATCCGGCTTTTCGCAGCCCGCGTCGGCGCCCTCGGCTGAACGGTCGCTGAGTCGGCGAGTACACCGATGCCGGGTGGCATCACCGCACCGCCCTCACGATCTCTTCCGGCTCCCCCGCCCGGGAGCGAGTTCTTCACTCGCCGAGCGCAGTTGTCGGTCACCCGCCTCCCCGCCGCCACCTCCTGACACCCCGGTCCGCACCCGCCTTGCACCCGCTCAACTTCGGATCGGGTGAGTTACTCCCTGGATTAGGATAGTAACTTTCTGTAATTATAGCGGGGTTGAAGTTCCGGCAGTGACACATGAGAGGTGGCCGGGGATGGGGAATGCGGGCAGCGGCGGGGTGCACGGGAGCGAGCCGGAGGTATCGGACTCCCTGAAGACGTTCGGGGCGGTGCTGAAGGTGCTCCGGGAGGAGGCGGGGCTGACGCAAGAGCAGCTGGCGGAGCAGTTGGGGTACTCCGCGGACACCGTCGCGGGGGTGGAGCAGGGACGGCGGTTTCCGTCGCAGCAGCTCGTCACGCTGTCGGAGGAGGCTCTGGGGGAGTTCGCCGCGAGGGTGCTGAAGGCGACGCGCAGGAGCCTGACGAGGAAGGCGGGCCTGGCGTCAAGGTTCCAGAACTGGGCTTCGATCGAGGAGGAGGCGCTCACCCTGTACGCGTACGAGTGCCGAACGGTTCCGGGGCTGTTGCAGCCCGAGCCGTACATCCGGGCGCTCTTCGGTACCGGACTGCCACCGATGACCGAGGAGCAGATCGAGCGTCAGGTAGCGGCACGGCTGGAGAGGCAGGTCGTCCTCGATGAGCGGCCGAACACGTTCTTCGGCTTCATCATCGAACAGGCGCTGCTGGAGCGGCAGGTAGGCGGTGTGGAGGTCACTCGCGTCCTCCTCGACCACCTCTTGGCGCTAGGTGAACGGCACCACGTCGAGATTCAGGTGATGCCGCGGCGCATGGCAAACCACGCCGGGGGAGACGGCTCCTTCTACCTCGCTGAGACCGTTGACCACAAGTGGCTTGGCTACTCCGAGGGACAGCGGTCGAGCAATCTGATCAGCGGCCTGGCCGATGTGGGTATGCTCCAGCAGCGCTACCGGAAGTTGAGTTCCCAGGCGCTCAGCCACGAGGCTACCGTGGAGTTGTTGAAGCAGATGCGAGGAGAGCTATGAGCACGATCGGACCGGACTGGTTCAAGAGCAGCTACAGCGGAACGGAGGGCGACAACTGCATCGAGGTCGCCGTCACCCCACGCGCTGTCCATGTCCGTGACACCAAGGACAGAGAAGGCGGCCAGCTTTCCGTTACCCCCACGGCCTGGGCCGACTTCGTGGCCTTCGCGAAGGCCGTCGAACTCTGAGCCCTTCGCCCGCGCGGCCTCCCCGGCCGTCCGGGCCCCACGGGGCCCGGCTCTATCCGGCGCCGACGACGTCGGCCGTGAGGGGCAGTAATGGGCCAGGGCAGCCGCGGTGAGCTGATCCGTCGGCTCGCCGAGGCGGTCGGGTCCGTCACGGCCGCGCACCCGGTGCGGGTCGCCGTCGACGGGCCGCCCGCCGCCGGCAAGACCACGCTGGCCGACGAACTGGCCGTCGTCCTGCGGGCGGAGGGCCGGGAGGTCATCCGCGCGACCGTCGACGACTTCCTCTTCCCCCGTGCACAGCGCTACCGGCGCGGCCGGTACTCGGCGGAAGGCTGCTACTTCGACGCCCACGACCGCGCCGCGCTGTGCCGGGTGCTGCTCGATCCGCTCGGCCCGGGCGGACACCGGAGGTTCCGGCACGCGGTGTACGACAGAGACGCCGACGCCCCCTCCTCTCCGCCGGAAACGACCGCCGCCGCGGACGCCGTGCTGCTCTTCGACGGCGTCTTCCTCCTACGCCCGGAACTGGTCGACCGGTGGGACCTGCGCATCTTCGTGTCCGTCCCGTTCGAGCAGACGGTGCGTCGCGCCCTGGCCCGGGATGCCGCCGACGCCGCCGACACCGAGCGGTCCTGGCGCCACCGCTACCTCCCCGCCCAGCGGCTGTACGTCGCCACGGCCCGCCCGACCCGCCGCGCCGACATCGTCGTCCACAACGACCCTCTCCGGCGACCGGCCTGGGAGGGGGTCTGACAACCGCTCACCCCCCGCCCGGGGTGCCCTCCCCGGGCGCGGCGTCTACCCTCTACGCTCGGACGGCCCGAAAGGGCTCCGGGGGCCGGGACGGTACGGGACGGGGTGCGCGATGGCCGGCGTGACGGGCAGCGGCGGGGGGCGGATACGCACGTACCGCGGACACCTCGGGAGCCTGGTCTTCCTGACGCTGCTGTGCGTCGTCTTCGGCGGCCTGCTCGTCTTCTTCGGCCTGCTGTTCGTCCTGGGCGCCGGCGCGCACGTCGCCGTCGCGATCCCGTTCTGCGTCCTCGGGGCGGGCCTGTTCCTGCTGGCGTTCTGCGTCGTCCGCGGCGTGACGTTCGTCGACGACGACGGCCTCACGCTCCGCTGGCTGCGTACGAGGCGGTTCGCCTGGGGCGACCTCGTCGCCGTCGAGCTGGAGCACAACGCGCCCGCGTCGGCCGAGCGCAAGCGCCCCGTCATGAGCGTCGTCGTCTACACCCGCGACGGGCGCCGGGTGTCCCTGCCCAACGTCATCGACACCCGCAGCCTGTCCGCCGGCCGCGAGGTGCGGGTGATCCGTGAGGTGTGGGAGCGGCGCCGCGGCGCGGACTGGACGCCGCGGCCGGAGGTCGCCGAGGCCGCCCGGGCCGAGGCCGATGCCTCGGAGCACACCCAGAACGCGCTGACCGACTCCTTGGGCTGGGGTCTCGCCGCGGTCCGCGTGCTGGTCTTCTGCGTGCTCGTCGTCGCCGTCCTCTTCCTCGCCACCGGCAACGCCGACTCCCTGCCGGACATCCCCGGCGCGGTCCTCGCGGGGGTCTTCGCCACGGTGTTCCTCGCCCCGCTCGCGGTCGCGCTGGCGGGCCGGGCCGCCGCCCGCAGACGGCGCGGCGACGGCCCCGGCGCCGGGCGGGAGTCCGGGGAACCGCCCCGGTGAGACGGGCCGGGCACAGGAGCCGGCGCGGGACACCGGCCCCTGCGGGACCCGGGGAGTGGTCAGCGGACGGTGTTCAGCAGACCGGGACGCCCGGGAGCCTCGCGTCCGGGTGGTCGATGTAGATGTTGGAGACGAACCCGCGCTGGTCGCGCAGCCGGCTCCACCAGTCGTTCGTGTAGCCCTCGGCGTGGACCACGTCGCCCTGCTTCTGGCACTCGACGTACACCGGCGTCGGCCCCGGCAGGGTCGTCACCACCGCGGCGTTGAGCCGTGCGTCCGCGCGGACGCGCACGCCGGTGCCCCAGGTGGTGAAGTTGGTGTTGCCGCAGTTGTCGCTGCGCAGGTGGTACTGGCCGTACGAGCCCGGGTACGCCAGCGCCGTGCCGTTGATGCGGATGTTCTGGCCGACGCCGTTGTAGAGCTGCTCGTAGTGGATGTGCGCGCCGGAGGAGTTGCCGGTGCTGCCCGTGACGCCGATCTGCTGGCCCTGGGCGACCGACTGGCCGTTGGCGACGGAGAACGACGCGAGGTGGAAGTAGTACGTCTGCCAGCCGCCGCCGTGGTCGATGACGATGTAGTTGCCGGCGCCGCCCGCCTGGTAGTGCCGGGTCGCGGTGCCGGCCGCGGACGCGACCTGCGGGGTGCCGGCGGTGCTGCCGCCGTCGGAGCGGATGAAGTCCAGCGCGCGGCGTACCTCGGCGCTGTGATGGCTGTACGTCCACTGCTGGCCGCAGGGGAACGGCGCCTTGAAGTTCGGCGCCAGCGCGGGCCGTACGTCGGCCTGCGCCGGCGCCGCCGCGGTCAGGCCCAGCAGGGCCAGCAGCGCCGCGACGAGGACGGTCGCGGTCCGCCGCGCGGATCGGGGAACGGGGCTGTGGAGCATCGGGCGGCCTCCTTCGGTGGGGGCAGGGGGGTGGGAGGGTGGCGCGTTCAGCACTCGGGGACGCCCGGCAGCCAGGCGTCGGAGACGTCGACGAAGATGTTGGATATGTAGCCGCCGTAGTCGGGCAGATAGGACCAGGCGTCGTTTGTGTGGCCGGCGTACGAGACCGTCTCGCCCCGCTCCTGGCACTGCACCCGCACCTGCGTCGGGCCGGGCAGCGTGGTCAGCACCGCGGAGGAGGTGTTCGACTCCTGGCGGACCCGGACGTCGGTGCCCCAGGTGGGGAACCGTGTGCCGTCCTGCTCGCCGGTCCACAGGAACGTCACGTCGACCCAGCCGTTGTCGTTCAGGCCGACGTTGTAGAACGTGCCGTCGGCCAGGTCGATGCCCGCGGGGTTGGCGACGCGGCGGCCGAACTCGTCGAGCCCGCCGTTGTACCCGTGTCGGTAGGCCGCCTGCGCCTCGGGCATGCCCTGCGGCAGGTCCCGCCACGACTCGCGCACCGACGGGGGGTTCCAGTAGTCGTCCTTGGTGTTCCACGGCCCGACGTCCCACACCGGCGCCGTCTCGCACCGCACCGGGCCGCAGACCTGCACCGAGTACGCGGCGCTGCCCCTGGGGGACAGCCCGCGCCGCGAGGGCAGGGCCACGAAGTGGTCGTTGGGCACGATGACGTGGCCGTTGGCGGTGGTGCCGCCGACCAGGCCCTCGCGGGTGGCGAACAGCCGGTACGTCAGCGGGGCTTGCTGTCCCCGAAGGTCAGCCCGCGGGCGCGGCGCCGCGTCGGTGTCGGCCCGCAGCCGCAGCGACTCGACGGCGGGCGTCCCGCCGCCGCCGGCGCGCAGCGTCAGCCGGGCCTGGACCTCGGTGACCGCGAACGGCAGCCGGGCCGCGCCGGCCGCCTCCCCGCCCGCCGGCAGCCACTCCGTCCACCCGCCGCCGGGCGCCCGGCCGCGGACGTCGACGGCGGCCTCCGCGCCCGCCGGGACACGGGCGTCGAGGGCGGCCCGCACCCGGTTGACGGGGCGGTCGAGGCGCTCGGGGGCGAGGACCTGGGTGCCCTCGCCGGGGACCGGCCCGAGCGAGGCGGGTGCGGCGGTCGGTGAGCGCAGCCGCAGACCGCCCTGTGCGTAGCGGACGTTGACGTCGTCCGCGTCGATCCGCGAGAGGTCGGCCCGCCAGGCGGCGGGCGGGGCGGGGCCGCCGGCCTCCGCCGGGTCGTCCGCCGCCCCGGCGTACGCCGGGTGCGCGACGGTCGCCGCGCAGATCGCGCCGGTCAGCGCAACCCTGCGCCACCGGCTCCGTGTTGGTGTGCGCCGCATCTGGCTCCTTCCCTGTTCCGGTGCTGTCCGTGCAGGTGGCCGTGCGGCGACGCATCGTAGGCAGCGGCTCACCGCCGCGCCGCACCGGTTTTCCGCCACCGTCGAAAACCCGATGTGGGCCGGGAGGGAACAGGGGCGGCCGGGGCGGGGACAGCGCAGGCCGCACGTGGTTACCCTCGGGTATGGCCGGAATGCTTCATGTCCACTTCAATGACCGGGACTTCCGCCACGTCCAGCTCGCCCGCACCCCCGACCCGATCTGGGAGGCGATCCTCGGGCTGCACGTCGCGTACACCCCCGCGCCCCTCCTCCCCGCCCGGCTGCGCCCCTGGCACGGCCGGGCCCGCCGCCGGCTGCACCAGCACGACCTGCGCCGCACCTGCCGCCTGCTCAACGGCATCGCCCCCGCCGACGCCACCTACTTCCCCGACTTCCTCACCCCCGTCGAGTCCGAGGACGGCATCACCGCGGGCCTGCGCACCCTGCGCTCCACCCCCGCCACCCGGCTCTCCCGCGAGGTCCGCATCGCCGCCCGGCACCGCCGCCTGCCCCCGTGGACCCGGCGGCTCGCCGCCGGCGACCGCACCGTGCTCGGCGACCTCGCCGACGCGCTGCACCACGTCCACGACCGCCTCATCGCCCCCGACTGGGGCGAGATCGAAGCCGCCGTCGCCGCCGACCGCGCCCGCCAGCTCGACGCGCTGGAGGCCGGCCTGCCCGCCGTCCTCGCCACGCTCGACCCCTGCACCTGGACCGACCCCGTGCTCAGCGCCCCCTATCCGGTGAACTCCACCCTCCACCTGCGCGGCCGCGGCATCCGGCTCATCCCCTCCTACTTCTGCCACACCAAGCCCATCGCCGTCGCCGACCCCGGGCTGCCGCCCGTCCTCGTCCACCCCGTACGCCCGCACGTCCCGGGAGCCGGCGCCGCCGGCCCCGCCGCACGCCGCGACGCCGCCCTCGCCGCGCTCCTCGGTGCCAGCCGCGCCCGCGTCCTGGCCGCGCTCACCGGCACCGCCGGCACCCCCACCACCGGCGGCGTCGCCGCCCGGCTCGGCATGCCCGCCTCCTCCGTCAGCGGCCACCTCACCGTGCTGCGCCGCGCCGGACTCGCCGAGAGCGAACGGGCCGGCCCGCACGTCGTCCACCGGCTGACGGCCCGCGGCCGGCACCTGCTGGAGTGCTGACCGCCCACGACCGCCCACGACCACCCACGACCGCACGTCCGGCGGCATTCGCCGGGCGTCTTCCGCGGGTTCACCCCCCGCTGCTGTGATACCTGCGCCCCCCGCACCCCGACCACCACGGAGGCACGCGTGAACCTCGTCGTCAACGGCGACGCAGAGACCGGGCCCGGAGGCACCGCGGAGCCCGTCGGCACCGTCCACGGCTGGCGCCTCACCCAGGGCGCCCCCGCCCTCGTCCGCTACGACCTCGGCGGCGGCTACCCCGCTCCCGGCGACCCCGGCCCCGCCCGCCGCGGCAGCCGGTTCTTCACCGGGGGCAACAGCGCCCGCACCGCCCTCGTCCAGGACGTCGACCTGCCCCGCCACGGCGCCACCGGCCGCGCCGCCGTCGACGCCGGCCGGGTCCACTACACCCTCACCGCCTGGCTCGGCGGCTACGCCGCCCAGCAGGACGGCGCCCGGCTCTCCGCCGAACTCCGCGACGCCCACGGCACGCCGCTGGCGCTGAGCGTGCTCGGCCCCGTCACCGCGGAGGAGCGCGGCGGCCGCACCGGACTCCTGGAGCGGGCCGCCACCGCCGCCGTGCCGCCGGGCGCGCGCAGCGCCCGCCTGCTGCTCACCTTCACCCGCGCCGGGGGCACCGCCAACGACGGCTACGCCGACGCCGTCACCCTGACCCTCAGCCGCGCCCGCCGAGGAGGCCGCCCGTGACCGTCGACCGCCGCACCCTGCTGAAGTCCGCGGCCGCCGCCGGCGCCCTCGGCGCCGCCTGGCCGCTGGCCGCCGGGCTCACCCCGGCGCAGGCCCGCGCCGCCGCCGAGGCGCTCGGCGCCGCGTACGACGACGCCCCCTTCACCCTCGGCGTCGCCTCCGGCGACCCCCGGCCCCACTCCGTGGTGCTCTGGACCCGGCTCGCCCCCGAACCGCTCGCCGCCGAACAGGACCTCCCCGGCGTCGTCGAGGTCCGCTGGACCGTCGCCGAGGACCCCGGGCTGCGCCGCGTCGTCGCCCGCGGCACCGTCCCCGCCTCCGCCACCCTCGGCCACAGCGTCCACGTCCCCGTCACCGGCCTCGCCGCCGGGCGCACGTACTACTACGCCTTCAGCACCCTCGGCCGCACCAGCCGCACCGGCCGCACCCGCACCGCGCCCGGCCGCCGGGTGCGCCGGGTGCGCTTCGCCGCCGCCAACTGCCAGGCGTTCCACGACGGCTACTACGCCGCGCACCGCGGCATCGCCCGCGAGAACGTCGACTTCGTCGTCCACCTCGGCGACTACATCTACGAACACGGCCGGGTCGGCGGCGTCCCCGAAGACCACGTCCGCGACCACGAAGGACCCGAGATCCTCACCCTCGGCGACTACCGCAGACGCCACGCCCTCTACAAGGGCGACCCCGCGCTGCGCGCCGCGCACGCCGCCCACCCGTGGTTCCTCACCTGGGACGACCACGAGGTCGTCAACGACTACAGCGGCGGCACCGGCGGCGCCCCCTTCGTGCGCCGCCGGGCCGCCGCCTACCAGGCGTGGTACGAACACATGCCGCACCGCGACTCCTTCGGCGACTCCGCGCTGCCCGACCCCGAGATCCACCGCGTCCGCGACTGGGGCGGGCTCGTCCGGCTCACCGTGCTCGACCTGCGCTCCCACCGCTCCGCGCAGAACCTCCCCGACGGCACCATCCTCGGCGCCGGGCAGAAGGCCTGGCTCAAGCACACCGTCGACAACGCCCCCGACGCCTGGCAGGTCTGGGCCAACTCGATCATGCTCAGCCAGCTGCGCGGCTCGCCCGGCGGCCCGTACATGTTCACCGACCAGTGGGACGGCTTCCTCGCCGAACGCCGGGAGGTCCTGGAGCACGTCCACGCCGCCGGCCTCGAAGACCTCGTCGTCGTCACCGGCGACTGGCACTCCGCCTTCGTCGACGACATCCGCACCGACTACGACGACCCCGGATCGCCGCTCGTCGGCACCGAGTTCACCGCCCACTCCGTCACCTCCGGGGCGTACTCCCCGGACTGGAACCGGACCAACGGGCCGGTCATGGGCGCCGCCAACCCGCACCTGAAGTACTTCGAGGGCAACCGCTACGGCTACGACGTCTACGACGTCACCCCGGAGCGCTTCAGCGCCCACATGCGGGTGATCGGCGACCGGCGCGACCCGCGCTCGCCGGTCACGACGCTGACGACCTTCCACGTCGACCGCGGGCGCCCCGGCAGCTACGAGGACGAGGCGACGCGGAACTCCCCGGCCCAGTACCGCCGGGACTGACCCGGCCCTGCTCCGGCGGCCGGCGGCGGTCGGCACCCGGCCGGGCCCCCGTGCGCCGCCGGCCTGCGCGGCGCCCGGGCCCGGCCGGGTTGCCGCCTGGGATCCCGCCCGATCGTCCGCCCCCGCCGACACCCCAGTCAATCCTTGAGTTCGCTTGCCGGAATCCGAGGATTCGCTTGGGGGAAAACGTGTTTCCCCGTGTGTCCCTGCGCGGTCACCCGTTCGGCCCATCGATAGAATCGCCCGATGTCCGAACCGGCAGCACTCGGAACTGCGAGGAGGCACGTTGACGGGACATGACGTCACCGACGAGCAGTGGCAGGGGCTCGCCGAAGTCGTGCCGCTGCGCGGCAACGAATGGCCCTCCTGGACGGGGCACGAAACGCTCGACGACCCCGAAGCGGACGCCGACCAGCGGCAGTTCGTCGTCATCCGCTGCCAGGTGTTCGCCGACGCACGGCGCGTCGCCGAATACCTGATAGCGCAGGTCCCGGTGCTGCTCGACCTCACCGGCGCCGAGATCGACGTCGCCAAGCGCGTGCTGGACTTCGCCAGCGGCGTCACCTTCGGGATCCAGAGCAGCATGCACCGGGTCGACCGCAACGTCTTCCTGCTGGCCCCGGTCGGCACGGAGGTCGAACCGCTGGCCGGCCGCTGACCCCCTACCGTGCCCGTGCGGGCGGCCTCCGCGGTTTCGCGGGGGCTCGCCCGTTCGGGGGAAGGTCCCGCAGGCGGAACGGTTCGGCTCACGGCGGGCTCAATAGCGTCCCGTCGCATGACCTCCCACCCCGGGCGCCCCCTGCACGCCCCGCGCGCGAGCCCGCGCGACACCGTGCGCGAGCCGCCCCGCGACGCCCCGCACCAGGACCGTCGCGGCGCTACGCGCGAACGCCTCCGTGAGGACACCGGCCGGGACGTCGGCGCGGACTTACGGGACCCGCGGGGCGACGAGCCCCCGCGCACGGCCCGCCCCGGGCCCCGCGCCCGGGCCGAGCGCGCGACGCTCCGCGAACTGCGGCTGTCCGCCTTCAAGTCGCACCGCGGCACCCGCCTCCGCCTCGGCGCCCTCACCCTCTTCACCGGCGGCAGCGGCAGCGGCAAGACCGCCGCGCTGGAGGCGTGCGGGGTACTGGCCCGGCTTGGCGCCGGGGCCACCCTGGAAGAGGCGTTCGCCCCGGTCTCCGGGGGCGCCGCGGCATGCGTACCGCACCGGGCCAGGCCCGACGCCGCCGGCCGCCGCGGCATCCGGCTCGGCTGCACGGTACGCGGCCCGCTCGGCGACGTCACGCTCGACGTCGCCATACAGGCCGAACCCGAACTGCGCATCGTCGGCGAGCGCCTCACCGGCGCCGGCCGCACCCTGCTGGCCACCGCGCTGCGCGACCCCGGCCGGGACCGGGTGGACGCGGCGTGGCACACCGCCGGTACCGCCCCCGTCACCCGGGCCCCGCTGCCCGACGACCGGCTCGGCACCGCCCTGCTGCCGCTGCGGGTCGGCGGCCGTACGGACGGCGAACGGCTGGTGCTCGCCGCCGCCGAGCAGGCCGTCGTCGCACTCCGCTCCGTCTACCCCTGCGACCCGCGCCCCGCGCTGATGCGCGCCACCGCCGCCGTGCCGTGCGACGACCGCGGGCTCACCACCGACTGCCGCAACCTGCCGGCGGTGCTGCACCGCGTACGCGACGAGTGCGGCACCAGGCACGCGGCCCTCGTGGAGGCCCTGCGCGGCGGCTGCCGGGGCCCGGTGCACGACATGACGACGGAGCCGTACGGGGAGGCGCTGGTGCGGGCCGTGCTGGTGCGCGGGCCGGGGCAGCGCGGCACCCCCGTCGAGACGCTGGGCGACGGCGAGTTGCGCTACCTCGCGCTGGCGCTGGTGCTGCTCACCGGGCCGGGGGTGCTGGCGGTGGACCCGGCGGCGGAGGTGCCGTCGGCGCGGCAGGCGCTGACGGTGCTGGCGGACGGGATCGACCGGTGCCTCGACGCGCGGCAGGCGCGGGAGCTGGCGGCGCTGTGCGGCCGGATGTGCGACCGCGGGCACATCCGGCTGGTGGGGTCGGTCGGCGACCCGGAGCTGGCGGCCTCGGTGGCGGGCGCCACGGCGGTGCCGCTGCCGCAGCGGCCCCCGCCGGCGCGGCGGAGGTAGCCGGACGGCGGGTTCCCGGGCCCGGCGGCCGGCGGCCGGGCGGGAATGGCGTTGCGGACGGCGCCGCCGGGCCCGGAGAGTTGGCGTACGACGTACGACAGCGAAGGAGGGGTGCACATGCCCGTCGACGGCCGGAGCGCACTGGTCACCGGCGTGAGCCGGACGAAGGGGATCGGGTTCGCCATCGCCCGCAGGCTGGTCGCGGACGGCGCGCGCGTGTTCGTGCACGGCTACCCGCCGCACGACGAGGAGATGTCCTGGGGCTCCGACCTCCAAGGCACCAACACCGTCGTCCAGGCGCTCGGCGGCGACTACGACCGGGCCGACCACGCCACCGCCGACCTCGCCCAGCCGGACGCGCCCGCCGCGCTGCTGACCGCGGCGCGGGAGTGCTACGGGATGGTGGACACGCTCGTCGTGAACCACGCCCGCAGCTCCACCTACGGCCTGGAGCAGCTGACCGCAGCCGAACTCGACCTGTGCTGGGCGGTGAACGTACGGGCCACGCTGCTGCTGGTGCAGGAGTTCGCGGCGCAGTACGACGAGGCGGCCGGGCGGGAGCGGGGCGGCGGCCGGGTCGTGCTGTTCACCTCCGGCCAGCATCTGGCGCCGATGAGCGGGGAGATCCCGTACGCCGCCACGAAGGGGGCGCTGCAGCAGCTGACGCTGACGCTCTCGGACGCCCTCGTCGACCGCGGCATCACCGTGAACTGCGTCAACCCCGGCCCCACGGACACCGGCTGGGCGGACGCGGAACTGACCGCGCAGGTGGGGCGGGCGCTGCCGCGCGGCCGGTGGAACACGCCGGAGGAGGCGGCGTCCGTGGTCGGGCTGCTCCTGGGCGACGACGCCGCGACGATCACCGGCAACACGGTCGACGCGGAGTCGGGCTTCCGGCGGTGGGTGCGGTAGAGCCGGGCGGGGGACGCCGGGTGGTAGACAGGGGCGCATGACGGACGACGTGCAGGGACTCCAGAAGCGGCTCGCGGCGTTCGCCGCGGCGCGGGACTGGGAGCAGTACCACACCCCGAAGAACCTGGCCGCGGCGCTCGGCGTGGAGGCCGCGGAGCTGCTGGAGATCTTCCAGTGGCTGACGCCGGAGGAGTCCGCGCGGATCATGGCGGACCCGGAGGCGGCGCACCGGGTGACGGACGAGGTGGCGGACGTGCTGGCGTACCTGCTGCAGTTCTGCTCGGCGGTGGGGGTGGATCCGCTGGCGGCGCTGGCGGCGAAGATCGAGCGCAACGAGAAGCGGTTTCCGGCGCCGGAGCGGGGGAGAGGAGCGGGTGCGGAGCCGGGGCCGGGTTCGGGGCCTGTCGTGGGGCCCGGGCCGTCGTCCGGCCCGGGGCCAGGGGAGGGACCGTGAGGTCCCGACTGCCGTTCGCCGAGGCGGTCGCGCGGGCGGCGGGTGACGGGGCTCCGCTCGTCCTTGACGGCGGCCTGTCGAACCAGCTCGAAGCGCAGGGCTGCGACCTGCGCGACGAGCTGTGGTCGGCCCGGCTCCTCGCGGACGGCCCCGGGCAGATCGAGGACGCCCACGCCGCGTACGTACGGGCGGGGGCCGACGTGCTGCTGACGGCGAGCTACCAGGCGACGTTCGAGGGCTTCGCGCGCCGGGGCGCCGGGCGGGAGGAGGCGGCCCGGCTGCTGCGGAGCAGCGTGACGCTGGCGCGGCGGGCGGCGGACGCGGCGCCCCGCCCGGTGTGGGTGGCGGCGTCGGCGGGGCCGTACGGGGCGATGCTGGCGGACGGCTCGGAGTACCACGGCCGGTACGGGGACGGCGTGGGCGTCGCGGAGCTGGCGCGTTTCCACCGGCCGCGGCTTGAGGCGCTGGCGGCGGCGGAGCCGGACGTGCTGGCGCTGGAGACGGTCCCGGGGATGACGGAGGCGACGGCGCTGCTGAGGGCGGCGGCGGAGCTGGCCGCGGGCGTGCCGGTGTGGCTGACGTACACGGTCGCGGGCGGGGCGACGCGGGCGGGGGAGCCGCTGGCGGACGCCTTCGCGCTCGCCGCGGACGACGAGCGGGTGGCGGCGGTCGGGGTCAACTGCTGTGCGCCGGAGGACGTCGCGTACGCGGTGCGGACCGCAGCGCGCGTCACGGGCAAGCCGGTGGTGGCGTACCCGAACAGCGGCGAGGGCTGGGACCCGGCCGCCCGCGACTGGCGCGGCCCCGGCTCGTTCGACGCGGCGGCGGCCACGTCCTGGCGCCGCGCGGGCGCCGCGGTGCTGGGCGGCTGCTGCCGCGTGGGCCCCGACGGCATCGCCGCCCTGGCGGCGCAGCTGCGCGGCGGCGGTGCACGACGGAAGCCCGGCGGGGGCCCAGCGGGTGAGGGCGGCAGCCCCGGCACGTGAGCGCCGCGCCCGGCGGTGAGCTCCCCCGGCGCGGTGATGCTGCTGGGCGACGGGCCGCCGTGAACCGGCCCGCCGCCCGCAGGCCGTCCGCCCGCGGGCCGTCCGTCAGCGGACCCTCAGGGCGTCCAGCAGCATCGGCAGCGAGGCGTGCAGCTCCCGCTCCCAGTACTCCCAGCGGTGCGTGCCGGGACCGTAGAAGTGGGTGGTCACCTTCTTGGCGCCGGCCCTCTCGAGCGCCGCGGCCAGGGCGTGGTTCTGGCGGTTGAAGTCCGCCTCCAGGGCGCTCGTGGCGTCCGGCGGGTCGAAGGGCCCGGCGGTGCCGTCGCCGCAGGAGAGGTAGAGCGGCGTCGACTTCAGCTTCCGCGCCAGGTGGTACGGGTCGTGGGCGGCCCAGATGCGGCGCTGGGCGACCGGGTCGCCCCAGACGCGGCGCGGGTCGTCGCCCCGGCCGGCGAAGAAGCCCATGATGCGGTCGACGGACTCGTCGTTGAGCAGCGGGTGCGCGGCGCCCGAGTAGGAGGCGGCGGCCCGGAACATGCCGCGGTGCCGGGCGGCGTACATGAGCGCGCCCTGGCCGCCCATCGACAGGCCCGCGACGACGCGGTTGCCGCTCGCCCTCCAGTCGCGCTCCAGCAGCCGGCGCAGCTCGCGGGTGTGGAAGGTCTCCCACGCCGGGTCGCCGCCGGCGCCGAAGTTCCACCAGTCGCTGTACCAGCCGTTCCAGCCGGCCTCGGGCATGACGACGAGCACGTCGCGCAGGCTGTCGGCCTCCTCGACGTCGGTCATGGCGGTCCACGACGTGTAGTCGCCGCAGCAGCCGTGGAGCAGCCACAGGGTGGGCCAGTGCTGCGCGGGGTCGTCCGGGTCCCAGCCGTCGGGGGTGAGCAGGCGTACGGGGACCGTGCGGCCGCCGAGGGCGGGGGAGCGTACCGACAGGTCGACCAGGCGGTCCCCGACCCGGGTGACGCCGACGACCTCGGCCCCTCCCCCGCGGCCGCCCGCCGCGGCGGCTTCCGGCGCCGCCGAGGCGAGCGACGGGGCGGCGGGGACGAGGGCGAGGAGGAGGGCGGAGAGAACGAGCAGCACGCGGTTTCTCACGGTCGGAACTGCTGTCATGGCGGCTCCCGTCGGTGGTGGGTCGCTGGCCGTGCGGGTTCGGACGTGTCTGTTCTGGGCTCTCCGGTCAGCGCCGGTCCGGCAGGATCAGCAGCGCGTCGCCGACCGGCCGCTCCCCCGCCCCGTCGGACGGATCGTTGATCACCTGGTCGCCGACCGCCATCGTGGTCGACCCGCCGCCGTCGAGGTTCACGGCGTCGCGCAGGCCGAGCGCGCGGGCGACGTCGGCGCTCTCGGGGATGCTCAGGCCGAGCGCGTCCGTGGCGCGGCCGTCGGCGGTGACGAGGACGGTGCGGCCGGCGGCGTCCACGCCGGCGAGGGTGCGCGGATTGCGCTTGTGCATCCAGCCGTAGTAGAAGCTCGGGTTGCCCGGCTGGAGCATGCCGTCGGCGGCGGGCGTGACGTGCGTGCGCCCGTCGCGGACGAGTTCGGGGCCGCCGTTCACGACCGCCGTGCCGGGCGGGGTGGCGACCGGGCGCCCGCGGTCGTCGCGCAGCCCGTGGCGTACGCGCAGCCGCTCGCCGGTGCGCGCGAGGCGGGCCAGGCGGCCGGCGTGGTCGCCGGTGGCCTGGACGGAGCCGCCGCCGGCGGGCAGCGGGCCGCCGCGCGGCGCACGCACCTCGACGACGCGCCCGCGGGCGTCGAGCACGGCCTCCACGCCGTCGCCGGCCGGGGTGCGGGCCCCGTACTCCTCGGTGAAGGCGACGACTTCGTCGTCGTCGGTGCAGGTGACGTCGTGCCGGGGGCGGGCGGTCGGGGAGTCGTCCGCGGTGCCGCCGCAGTTGCGGATCAGGCCCGGTACGCGGTCGACGCCGTCCAGCGGCAGCGCGCCGCCCCGCGCGGTGACGCGGCCCCGCCAGCCGAGCCGTTCGACGCGGGTGCCGCGGGCGGACTCGTGCAGCACGAGCGCGGGCCGCCCGGTCACGGTCTCGCTGAGCACCCGGCCGTCGTACACGCCGACGCCCGCCGGGTCGCCGGGCGCGCCCGCGCGCGGGTCGAGGACGAAGAACCCGGCGTTGACCCCGGCGGTCGCGCCGGCCGCGGCGGTCAGCTCGCTGGTCTTCTCGCGGTTCTCCAGGTCCGGCCCGTACGAGGCGGTCAGCCCGCCGCGGAACCGGCGCGGGTCGACGGTCAGCACGTCGACCCGCCAGGTCCCGCGGACCCCGGGGTCGCCGTCCCAGCCGGTGTACGTGGCGGAGCCGGCGTACCCGGCGTCGGCCAGCCGGGCCCGCGCGGCGTTCGCGGCGGCCCGCCCGTCGAACGCGCCGACGCGGACGCGCCAGCCGAGGGTGCCGCCGGCGAAGTCGGCGACGGCGGGCGTCGTGACCTCCTCGGCGCGGGCGGCGAAGCCGGCGCCGGTCAGCTCGCCGGCCAGCTCCTCGGCGCTGGCCCGGTCCCGGAGGGCGGCGGGCGGCGCGTCGGGGTCGGGCGAGCCGGTGCCGCCGGGGATGGCCACCTCGACGGTCCAGGGCAGCCGCGGGGTGCCGGCGCCGCGCACGATGCGGGTGAGGGTGACGCCGGGCTGGAGCGTCTCGGTGGTCCGGGTCTCGGTCAGCCCCGGGTCGCCCAGGGGCAGGGGCTTCGCGGGCGCCGCGCCGGTCACGGCCGGCGCGGACGCGGACGGCGCCGCCGACGCCGGCGCCGACGACGCCGAGGGCATCGCGGCGGCCGAAGCGAGGAGCGCCAGGACCGTTCCCGCGCCGAGCAGTTTGCTGTTCACGTGGACCTCTCCGAGGTGACGTACGGCGGACGTGCAGGGCGACCCCGCCGGCACCGGGGTGCCGGCGGGGCCGGTGGACCAGCCTCAGCAAGGCTGAGCGTGATCGAGACCGCCGTCAAGACGCCGGAGGCGGGCAGCCCGCACCGTCAGCGGGTGCGGTGCGTCCGTACGTAGTCGAACTTCGCCGTCGCGCCCTCCCTGTTCATCGAGACCAGCCCGATCTGCAGGCGCTCGTCGCCCGGCAGCGTCCACACGCCGTTCCACACCCACGTCCGGCCGTCGCGGCTGGTGGCCGCGCGCACCTCGTGCTCGCCGCCCGCGGCGTCGCGGTGGTACGACAGCCGCAGCCACATGGTGTCGGCCGTGGGGCCGCCGAACATGGGCGCGTTGGCGACGGGTGTCGGCGGCGAGGTGGTGGGGCGCTCTCCCTCCTTCGCGAACTCGCTGACGTCCAGCACCGTCCCGCCGCCGCGGTTCAGCGGCAGCGCGGTGTGCGTCATCTTGAAATACGTGTCGTCGTCGCCGTAGAGCAGCAGCCCGGCCTGCTGGTTGGGCCGGTCGGGGTCGAAGTCGAGCTTCGTGGTCACGGTGTAGTCGCCGTCGGGGGCGTCGCGCAGCAGCACGGAGGCGGTGTTGTCGCCCAGGTGCAGCTCGGCGTTCTGGGTGGGCCAGACGAGGTCGCCGCCGGCCGTGCGCACGCCGGGCGCCGGGCCGCGCAGCCACCGCCACGGCGAGCCGGGCTCGGTGCCGGGCACGGCGGCGGAGCTGAACTCGTCGCTGTGGCCGGGCAGCCACCGGCCGGTGGCGGGCTCCGGCACGCGCTTCGTCACCGGCTCGTACAGCCGCGCCGCGCCCACGTTGTCGGCCGCCGCGCCGGCGCCGCGGGCGGCGGCGCCGACGGCGCCGGGGCGGGCGGCGGCCCCGGGCAGCCGCCGCTCCTGGGCGGCGACGGCGTCGCGCAGCCGGTCGCCGCTGACCTCGACGGTCAGCCGGCCGCGGCGCACCTCGGCGGTGACGTTGTGCCAGGAGTCCCAGTCGTACGAGGCGGGCAGCGGCGTCACGGTCTCGCCGCGGCTGCGGCCCCGTACGACGACGTCGGTGACCAGCGCGCCGCGGGCCCGGTCGAGCCAGACGGTGGTGTGGTTGCGCGGGTCGCGGTAGCCGACGGTCAGGCCCGCCGCGCCGTCGGCGGACCGGACCCGGAGGTCGGCCTCGGCGCGCAGGTCGCGCGGCGCGTCCTCGTCGGTGACGAGGAACGCCGGGCCGGCAGCGCCCCGGTGGCCGGCGTACGGGCCGGAGTCGGCGTCGTCGGCCCGCGACCAGCCGCCGGTGTCCGCACCCTCGGCGCGCCAGCCGTCGAGCGAGCCGCCGGCGAAGGTGCCGCCGGCGTCCCAGTCGGTGACGGGGGCGCGCTGCGGGCCCTCGGAGGGGCCGGCGCCGGCGCGGACGACGGGCCAGCCGTCGATCCAGTCGAGCCGGTCCATGAGCATGGGGCGCCGGGTGAGCTGGCGGTCGAGGCCCGGGAAGCGGTCGAGGTCGGGGTTGTCGGCGGGGATGCCGTGGTACATCAGCCAGTCCTGGCCGGCGAGGTCGGTGGCCAGCCCGTTGTGGCCGGGGCCGATCCAGCGGTTGCCGCCGGCGCCGACGACGACGGCGCCCTTGCTGGTCGGCGCCATCAGGTCGACGCCCTCGTCGTCGCGGAAGGGGCCGGTGGGGCTGGTGGAGCGGCCGGCCTTGACCTGGTAGCCGCTGTACGCGCCGTCGCAGCAGCCGGCGTCGGAGTAGAAGAGGTAGTAGTGGCCGTCGCGGCGGACGACGAACGCGCCCTCCATGCGCCGGCCCTGGGCGACCCGGGTCACCTCGCCGGTGATGCGGGTGCGCTCGGCGTTCATCTCGGCGACGCAGAGGATGTCGTAGCTGCCCCAGTACAGGTACGTGCTGCCGTCCCGGTCGGTGAACTGCGCCTGGTCGATGCCGCCGGTGGGGCAGCCGCTGGGGCTGGGCAGCACCGGGCCGGTGTCCGTCCACGGGCCGGTCGGGGTGGGCGCGGTGGCGGCGCCGACGGTGTTGCGGCCGGGGACGGAGTAGGTGAGCGTGTAGCGGCCGTCGTTGTAGCGGATGTCGGGGGCCCACAGCCGGGAGCCCTCGTGCCAGTCGGGCTGGGTGGCCGGGGTGAAGACCTCGCCGGCGTACTCCCAGTCCACCAGGTCGGCGGAGCGGAGGATGGGCAGCATCCGCTCGCCCTGCTCACCGCCGGACTGGAAGACGGGGTTCATGGTGCCGTAGGCGTACCAGTAGCCGTCCTTGCCGCGGATCGTCACGGGGTCGGGGAAGGTGTCGACGACGCCTTCGGTGACCGGGTTGGTGTACGTCCCGGGGGCGGCGCCCGGCTCCGCGGTCGGCCCGGCGCTCCGCTCCGGCACCGGGGCGGCGGCCGTCGCCGACGACAGCGGCAGCGGTCCCGCGAGGAGCGCGCACAGCAGCAGCGCGGTCCGTGTCCATGTCCGTCTCATGCGGTGGTTCCTTCCGGTTCGAATGCGCTGAGGGTCGGGTCATGGTCGAGGGCGCCGACGTCGTACATCGGCGTCATCCAGTGGTAGAAGTTGTCGCCGCGCTCGCGCAGCAGCTCGTAGAGCCGGCGCAGCATCCGGCGGCGTACGGGCAGCATTTCGGGGTGCGCGTAGCGGTTGGTCAGCTCGTGCGGGTCGGCGGCGAGGTCGTACAGCTCGTTGACCGACTCGGGGTTGACGACGAGCTTGTAGCGGTCGTCGCGGATCATGCGCTGCGGGTACGGGAAGTGGTGGCCGTGGAACTCGGCGAGCAGCTCCGCGGGCCACTCGGGGTGCTCGCCGCGGACCAGCGGCAGCAGACTGCGGCTGTCGACGGCGGGCGCGGTGTCGCAGCCGGCCAGCTCCAGGATGGTGGCGGTGCAGTCGGTCAGCGTCACGAACTCGTCCCTGACCTGCGCCGGTGCGCCGGGGACGCGGACGATGCCGGGGATGCGGTAGATGTCCTCGTACATCGCCGGGCCCTTGTCGTGCAGCCGGTGGGCGCCGGTGAACTCGCCGTGGTCGGCGGTGAAGAACACCGCGGTCCCGTCGGTGAGGCCCAGCTCGTCGAGGCGGGTGAGGATGCGGCCGATCTGCTCGTCGATGAGCGTGACGTAGCCCCAGTAGACGGCGATGAGCTTGCGGGTGACCTCGATGGGGATGGTGTCGAAGGTCCAGTGCGCGCTGTAGTTGCGCTGGACGGCCGGCTTGCCCTCGAAGGTCTCGGCGATCGACGGGGGCAGGTCCACCAGGTCGGGGTCGTACATGTCGTGGTACTCGTCGGGCAGCAGGTAGGGCAGGTGCGGGCCGAAGAAGTGGGTGGCGAGGAAGAACGGCCGGCCGGTCTCCGCGTACGTCTCCAGCTGCTCGATGGCGCGGGTGGCGAGGTAGTGCTCGAAGGTGGCCTCGGCCGGCTGGTGGAGCCGGGCGGCGAGCAGGTTGCCGGGGTTGCCGTTGGGGGTGGTGCCGCGGATCGGCTCGGAGATCCGGTACGGCGGCAGGTCCCGCTCGGCCAGGTACGCGAGGTAGTCGGGGTGGTCGACGGGGTTGTGCCAGCCGGGCAGGTCGGGTCCTTCGAAGCCGTAGGAGGCGGCGTTGCGGTGGGTGCCGCCGTGCCACTTGCCGACCAGCCCGAGCCGGTAGTCGCGCTCGGCGAGCGCGCCGGGGAAGGTGAACGCGTCCTGGCGCAGGTCCTCCAGATAACCGACGTTGCGCTCGTAGTTGGCGAGCAGCCGGTGCCGGAACGGCGCCTGGCCGGTCAGCAGGCTGGCCCGGGCCGGGGTGCAGATGGCGGTGGGGGTGTAGCACCGCTCGAAGCGGGTGCCGGTGGCGGCCAGCCGGTCGAGGTGGGGGGTGGCGACGTGCGGGTTGCCGTAGCAGCCCAGGGTGTCGACGCGGTGCTGGTCGGTCATCAGGAAGAGCAGGTTCACTTGGTGGACGCCTTCGTGTAGAGATCGCCGAGGTAGTACTCCGCCGGGTCGGGGGCCTGTTGGAGCTGGCCGGTGCCGACGAAGAACTCGGCGAGTTCGTCGAGCCAGTCGCCGACGGTGCCGTCCTTCGTCTTGGCGACGAGGTCCTTGGTGGCCAGGACCTCCTGGTTGGCGGCGTCGGCCTCGACCTTCTCCTCGTCGAGCTTGAGCATCGCGGCGGTCTCGGCGACGGACTCCCCGGGGTTCTCGAAGCGCCAGTCGTTGGCCTCCTGCAGCACCCCGACGACCTTGGTGGACAGCTCGGGGTCGACGTCGGTGCCGGCGACGAAGGCGGTGGGGAAGTAGCTGTCCGCCATGTCCCGGGTGCTGGCGACCTCTTCGAGGTCGGGGACCTTGGCCTTGATCTCGTCGATCATCGGGTACCACAGGCCGGCGCCGTCGATCTGCCCGGAGGAGAACGCGGAGACGATGGTCGCGGGGTCCATCGGCACCTTCTCGACGTCGTCGATGGACATCCCCTCCTCCTGGAGGGCGAGGTTGAGCGCCATGTCGCCGGAGGTGCCCTCGGGGACGCCGACCTTCCTGCCCTTGAGGCCGGCGAGGGAGGTGATGCCGGGCTGGGCGATGACGCGGTCGGCGTAGCCGAGGGTGTTGACGGCGATGACGTCGGCCTTGCCGGAGGCGGGCAGCCACATGGCGCCGGGGCCGATGTAGCCGAAGTCGAGGTCGCCGGCGCCGAGGGCCTGGATCTGGATGGGGCCGTTGTTGAAGACGGAGACCTCGGCGTCGAGGCCGGCCTTCTCCCACAGGCCCTGCTTCTCGGCGATGGCCAGCAGGCTGGCCCCGTTGTAGTCGTTGATGTAGCCGAAGCGGACCGTGGAGCCGTCTCCCCCGCCGCCGTCGTCGGAGCAGGCGGCGACCGGGAGTGACATCAATGCCACCGTGAGTGAGAGTGCGAGGGTGCGACGGGTCGCGCGCATGGCGGAGGGGTCCTTTCGGTGTGCGGAGAGGGCTGACGTCTGCGGAGGCTTACGGGTACGGGGACGGGTCAGGCGGCGGCCGGGGCGCCGCCCTGGTGGTAGACGGAGTGCCAGACCTCGTTGCGTATCCGGCCGAACTCGGGCGACAGCCGGATCTCCTCGGTACGGGGGTACGGCAGCGCGACGTCCACGACGCGGTGGATGCGCCCCGGGCGGGCGGCCATCACCACCACGCGGCTGGCCAGGTACACCGCCTCGTCGACGTCGTGGGTGATGAACATGACGGTGCGCTTGTCCCGGCTCCAGGTGTCGAGGAGCTGGTCCTGCAGCTGCACCCGGGTCAGCGCGTCGAGCGCCCCGAACGGCTCGTCCATCAGCAGCACCCGGGGGTTGACCGCGTACGCGCGGGCGATGGCGCAGCGCTGCTTCATGCCGCCGGACAGCGTCTTGGGCAGCGCGTCGGCGAAGTCGGTGAGGCCCACCAGCTCGATGGCGTGGTCGGACCGCTCCCGGCGCTCGTCCGCCGCCAGGCCGGCGAGCCGCAGCCCGAACTCGACGTTCTGCCGCACGGTCAGCCAGGGGAAGAGGGCGTACTGCTGGAAGATCACCCCGCGCTCCGGGCCGGGCCCGGTGACCGTGCCGCCGTCGACCAGGACCTCGCCGGAGGTGGGCTCGTCCAGCCCGGCGGCCATGTTGAGCAGCGTGCTCTTGCCGCAGCCGGAGGGACCGACGACCGTGACGAACTCGCGGTCGGCGATGTCGAGGGACACCCCGTCGAGGGCGGTGAAGTCGGCGCCCTTCATCGGGAAGGTCTTCACGACGTTCCGGAAGGAGATTTTCTCGGTCATCTGCGCTCCTGCCAGCCGGTGAGACGCCGCTCGGCGAGCAGCAGCAGCCGGTCCATGACCAGGCCGAGCACGCCGATGGTGATAAGTCCCACGAAGATGGTGTCGAGGTCGTAGTAGGTCTGGGCGTGCTGCATGCGGAAGCCCAGGCCCTCCTGGGCGGCGATCAGCTCCGCGGCCACCACGGTGGCCCAGGCGGCGCCGAGGCCGATGCGCATGCCGACGAGGATGAACGGGGTCGACGCGGGGATGACGACCTTGAGGAAGATGACGCGGTCGGAGGCGCCGAGCACCCGGGCGGCGTTGATGAGGGTGCGGTCGACGTCGACGACACCCTGGAAGGCGGCGACGACGCAGGAGAGGAACGCCGCCAGGAAGATGACGAAGACCTTCGGCGTCTCGCCGATGCCCATCAGCACGATCGCCAGCGGGATGAGCGCCAGCGGCGGGATGGTGCGGAAGAACTGGATGTACGGCTCCAGCAGCCCGCGGGCCGTGGGGTACCAGCCCATGAGGAAGCCGACGGGGATCGCCAGCGCCGTGCCGAGCGCGAAGCCGGTGAAGACGCGGCGCAGGCTGGCGAGCAGATCGTCGGCGAGGGTGCCGTCGGCGATCAGGTCGCCGGCCTGCCGCGCCACGGCGACCGGCCCGGGCAGGCTCTCGACGTTCAGCGCGGCCAGCACCGCCCAGACGGCCACGCCGGCCACCAGGGCGATGAAGTTGAGCACGAGGGGGTGGACCCCGCGGCGCCGCTCGGTCCGGCGCGTGCGCGGCTGGGCGGCCTGCTTCCGGGGTGTCTTCCGGGATGTGGTGGTCACGGCCATACGCACCTCGTTCGTCTCACGCGTGTCACGCGTCGTCCTCGGGATCGGCTTCTGCGGGGTAGTGGGAGAGCAGCGGGGATTCGTGCAGGACCAGCGCGATGGCGCCCAGCGCGCCGCCGGTGGCGCCGAGGGCGGCGGGGCGCAGCACCACGCGGTCGCGGGAGGCGGGCATGATGTGGGCGGCGAGCGCCTTCTCGACGGGGCGGGTGAGGGCCTCGCCGGTGCGGGCGAGTTCGCCGCCGATGACGATCACGCCGGGGCCGATCGCGTTGCAGACGGCGGCGAGCACGGTGCCGATGTGGGCGCCGGCCACGGCGAGGACCGCACGGGCCGCGGGGTCGCCGGCGGCGAGTGCGGCGGTGAAGGCGGCGAGGTCGTCGGCGCGGCCGCCGGCGGCGCGGTAGGCGTCGAGCACGGCGCCGACGGAGGCGACGGTCTCCAGGCAGCCGGTGCCGCCGCACTCGCAGGGGGCGCCGGACGGGACGGCGGTGACGTGGCCGAGTTCGCCGGAGAGCCCGAAGGCGCCGCGGTGCAGCGAGCCGCCGACGACCAGGCCGCCGCCGACGCCGTGCGAGACCCGTAGGTAGAGCACGTCGGCGTCGTCGGCCGCGGCGCCCCAGGTGGCCTCGGCGAGTGCGGCGAGGCGGGTGTTGTTGTCCAGCAGGACGGGCACGCCGAAGCTCTTGCGGAGCAGTTCGGAGAGGTGGTCGAGGCGCCGGCCGCCCGCGGTGCGGTCGCCGGGGGCGCCGATGGGGCCGACGACGCCGACGCCGACGGCGTCCAGCGCGCCGAGGCGCAGCGCGCCGCCGGTGAGGGTGCCGACGAGCCGTTCCGCGAGCCGTACGCGCTCCTCCCAGGACAGGTCGGGGGCGTGCTGCTCGCTGGCGGAGCCGACGATCTCGTGGGCGACGTTGACGGCGGCGACGTGGACGGCGCGGCGGGCGAAGTCGATGCCGAGTGCCTGCCCGGCGTCGGGGTTGAGGGACAGCTTCTCCACGGGCCGGCCGCGGCGCCGTTCCTCCGCCAGCGGCACGGCGGCGACGACGGCGCCGTTGGCGATGAGGTCGCCGACGATGTCGTAGAGCGTGGTGCGGGAGAGCCCGCAGCGGGTCCCGAGTTCGCCGCGGCTGAGGGGGCCGTGCTTGCGCAGCAGCGCGAGCACGAGCTCCTCGTGCTCGCGGCGGAGGCGGGAGAGGGGGCCGGCGGAGGGGTGCATGGCCGACAGCATGGGGACGCCCCGAGTTTTTCGTCAACAGGTCGGAAAAAAGAAACGCACGACCGCGGGACTCCCGGCACAGAACGCCGTTGCGCCCGGCGCACGATGACTCCCGTCGCGACCTGCGGTGATGCCCGGAGACGCCGATCCACGGGCGCGTGCGGCCCGACCGGATTATTTTTCCGACCTGTTGACGAAAATCTGCGGGCGTTCGCATGCTGTGCGCGACGACAGGTCAGGGGCCGCCGGCGCGAGCGGCACGACGAGGGAGGACGAGGGAAGATGACCCACTCAGCGAGCGGTTCGTCCATCGGCCGGCGGTCACTGCTGGCCGGCGCCGGCTCCGTGGGAGCGGCGGCGGCGCTGGCACCCGTGCCGGCCGCGGCGGCGCCCGGGTCCGCGTCCGGGTCCGCGTCCGGGTCCGCCGCGGCGGCCGGGGGCGGCGGGGGCGGTGCCCGGGGGAACTGGCCCGACCCCGAGCCGTACGGGATCGCCGACACCCGCGCCGACCTGTGGCCGCGCGCGGACAACTCCTTCGTGCTGCCGCTGGAGTTGCGCCCCCGGGACGAGGAGCTCGGCCGCGTGTGGATGCGCGACACCTACGTCAACTGCTTCGACGTCGGCGGCCGTGCGCTCTACGTCGCCACCGGCACCAGCCGCGTACCCGGGCTGGAGACCGCGAGCCCGTGGAACGACGGGATCTTCGTGTGGACGGCCCGCTCCCTGCGCGGCCCGTGGCGGCTGGCGGACACCACCGGCATCCGCCCCGGCGCCGAACGCGGCAAGGTGTGGTCGCCGGAGTTCGCCGGCGAGAACCGGCCGGGGCGCACCGTGGTCGCGCCCTGGCAGGAGTACTGGCACGACGACGTGTTCGGCAAGCGCGGCAACGCCTGGGCGCCGGAGGTGCACTACTTCCGCGGGCGCTGGTACATCGTCGCCTGCATGGGCGACCACTCCCGCCTGGTCGGTTCGTTCATGCTGGTCAGCGAGGGCGGGGTGGAGGGCCCGTACCGGCTGGTCGAGGGCAACCTCGACAAGCCCTTCGGCGACCCGTTCCGGGGCGGCCCGGCGTTCATCGAGCCCGGCGCGTACCACCACATCGACGGCAGTCTGTACAGCGAGGGCGACGACGCCTGGCTGGTCCTGCACAACGACCTGTACGCGAGGTTCCGCGACGACATGGAGGACATCGTCCCGGCCACGGACCTGCCGCGCTTCGAGCAGACGCGCTACTCCCCCGAGCCGTACCTGGAGGGCGCCTACGTCTTCAAGCACCGCGGGAAGTACTTCCTGACGCACGCCGTCTGGAACCGGGCCTCGCTCGACCCGTACGGCAGCACGCGGTACGCCTACGAGCCCCCCGGCGACGGCCGCGTGCAGTACCAGTACGACGCCGTCGTCGCCGTCGCCGACCGCTTCGAGGGCCCCTACTCCCGGCGCTGGACCGCGGGCGTCGGCGCCGGCCACAACAACCTCTTCGCCGACGCCGGCGGACGGCTCTGGGCCACCTTCTTCCGCAACCCCAACTTCGGCTACTGGGCCGACCCCGACCGCGTCGCCGACGCCGCCGTCCCCGGCGTCGTACGCCTGGAGTGGACCGGCGGGCCCGACGGCCGCCTCTACGTACAGCGCCGCCGGGGGCGCGCGGCCGGGGACTGACCCCGCTCCCCCGCGACCCGCGCCCTCGCTCCCCTCCCGCCCGCGGGTCGGGCGCCGCCCCGCGCGGTGAGGTACGCGGCGGACCGGTGGCAGACTGGCCCCGGTCCGCCGAAGGAGCCCGCCGTGTCGATGATCAGAAACCTCCGCCACGCGGTGCGCAGGGCACCCCGGCGCACGGTGGACCTGAGCCACCCCGCCCGCTCGCCGCTCGGCAGCGCGGTGGTGAACTGCGTGTCGTACCTCGACGGCGCCCGGCTGCAGCAGGGCAACCGCCCGGCCGCCGAGGCGCTGCGGCAGGTGCGCAGGCGCGGCGACGGCTTCGTGTGGATCGGGCTGCACGAGCCGCGGCAGGAGGAGTTCGCCGGGCTCGCCGACCTCTTCGGGCTGCACCCGCTGGCGGTCGAGGACGCCGTCCACGCGCACCAGCGGCCCAAGCTGGAGCGGTACGACGACACGCTGTTCGCGGTCTTCAAGACCGTCCGCTACGTCGAGCACGCGGAGCTGACCGCCACCAGCGAGGTGGTCGGGACCGGCGAGCTGATGGTCTTCACCGGCGCCGACTTCGTGATCACCATCCGGCACGGGCCGCACGGCTCGCTCGGCCCGCTGCGCGAGTCGCTGGAGTCGGCGCCGGAGCAGCTGGCGCAGGGCCCGGCGGCCGTGCTGCACGCGATCGCGGACCACGTCGTCGACGACTACCTCGCGGTGACCGACGCGGTGCAGCGCGACATCGACGACGCGGAGTCCGCCGTCTTCAGCGAGAACGCCCGCGGCGGCGACGCCGGCCGGATCTACCAGCTCAAGCGCGAGCTGCTGGAGCTGCGGCGGGCCGTCACGCCGCTGGACCGGCCGCTGCAGCAGCTCGCCGGCGGCTCCCTGCCGCACATCGAGCCCGGGATACGGGCGTACTTCCGGGACGTCGCCGACCACCTGCAGCGGGTGACCGACCAGGTCGCGTCGTACGACGCGCTGCTGGACTCCATTCTCCAGGCGCATCTGGCGCAGGTGACCGTCGCGCAGAACGAGGACATGCGGAAGATCACGGCGTGGGCGGCGATCATCGCGATCCCGACCATGGTGTACGGGGTGTACGGGATGAACTTCGACCACATGCCCGAGCTGCGCTGGACGTACGGCTACCCGGCGGTCCTGCTGGTCATCGTGGCGGCCTGCGTCGCCGTCCACCGGGGCTTCCGCCGGAACGGCTGGCTCTGAGCACGGAACCGCCCGTCGGACGGCCGTCCGAATACCGCCCCTCGCCCTTACTCCGATCCGATACGAACTTGGCGGGCTTCTTGACTTAGAATGTGTCCACCGTAGGATCGGAGTCGGCGAAAGCCACAGGAGACAGGAAGACCACGTACGGCAGGAGACGAAGACTCCGACATGCGCGTACGCCGCCGTTTCGAACCCCCAGGCTGCCCGGAGCCCGGTTCGAGGGTCGCGTCCAGGCGTCAACCGGACACACCGCACCGGTCGCCTGCGCCTGCCCCGGCGCTTCCCCGCTCCCCCCGCCCCGCGGCCTCCGAGCACCGCACCCTCAACCGCATGGTCCGGAAGGATTTTCATGGCCGACAAGCCTGATGCACACGTCACCGACACCAACCCGGACGGGGCGGAGGGCTGCCCCGTCGCGCACACCCGCGCGCCGCACCCGACGCAGGGCGGCGGCAACCGCCAGTGGTGGCCCGAGCGCCTGAACGTGAAGATCCTGGCCAAGAACCCGGACGTCTCCAACCCCCTCGACGAGGACTTCGACTACGCCGAGGCGTTCCAGAGCCTGGACCTCGCCGCGGTCAAGCGGGACATCGCCGAGGTGCTGACGACCTCGCAGGACTGGTGGCCGGCCGACTTCGGCCACTACGGCCCGCTGATCATCCGGATGGCCTGGCACAGCGCCGGCACCTACCGCATCCACGACGGCCGCGGCGGCGCCGGCTCCGGCCAGCAGCGCTTCGCGCCGCTGAACAGCTGGCCGGACAACGGCAACCTCGACAAGGCCCGCCGGCTGCTCTGGCCGGTGAAGCAGAAGTACGGCCAGAACCTGTCCTGGGCCGACCTGATGATCCTCTCCGGCAACGTCGCGCTGGAGTCGATGGGCTTTGAGACCTTCGGCTTCGCCGGCGGCCGCGCCGACGTCTGGGAGGCCGAGGAGGACGTCTACTGGGGCCCCGAGACCGAGTGGCTCGGCGACAACCGCTACACCGGCGACCGCGACCTGGAGAACCCGCTCGGCGCCGTGCAGATGGGCCTCATCTACGTCAACCCCGAGGGCCCCAACGGCACCCCCGACCCGGTCGCCGCGGCCCGCGACATCCGCGAGACGTTCCGCCGGATGGCGATGAACGACGAGGAGACCGTCGCCCTGATCGCCGGCGGCCACACCTTCGGCAAGACCCACGGCAACGGCCCCGCCGACGCCGTCGGCCCCGACCCCGAGGGCGCCCCGATCGAGGCCATGGGCCTGGGCTGGGCCAACAGCCACGGCACCGGCAAGGGCGGCGACGCGATCACCAGCGGGCTTGAGGTCACCTGGACCGACACCCCGACCACCTGGGACAACAGCTTCTTCGAGATCCTCTTCGGCTACGAGTGGGAGCTGTTCCAGAGCCCCGCGGGCGCCCACCAGTGGCGGCCGAAGGACGGCGCCGGCGCGGGCACCGTCCCCGACGCCCACGACCCCGCCAAGCGGCACGAGCCGCGGATGCTGACGACGGACCTGTCGCTGCGCTTCGACCCGGCGTACGAGCAGATCTCGCGGCGCTTCAAGGACAACCCGCAGGAGTTCGCGGACGCCTTCGCCCGCGCCTGGTTCAAGCTCACCCACCGCGACATGGGCCCCAAGGTGCGCTACCTCGGCCCGGAGGTCCCGGCCGAGACCCTGATCTGGCAGGACCCGGTGCCGGCCGTCGACCACGAGCTGGTCGACACGGCGGACGTCGCGGCGCTCAAGGCCCGGCTGCTGGACTCCGGCCTGTCGGTCTCCGACCTGGTGTCCACGGCGTGGGCGTCCGCGTCGACGTTCCGCGGCAGCGACAAGCGCGGCGGCGCCAACGGCGCCCGCATCCGCCTGCAGCCGCAGAGCGGCTGGGACGTCAACGACCCCGACCGCCTGGCGAGCGTGCTGCGCACGCTGGAGGGCGTCCAGGAGGCGTTCAACTCGGCGCAGTCCGGCGGCAAGCGGATCTCGCTGGCCGACCTGATCGTCCTCGGCGGCGCCGCGGGCGTCGAGAAGGCGGCCAGGGACGCCGGCGTCGAGATCGAGGTCCCGTTCACCCCGGGCCGCACGGACGCCACCGAGGAGCAGACGGACACCGAGTCGTTCGCCGCGCTGGAGCCGGCCGCGGACGGCTTCCGCAACTACCTGGGCAAGGACGGCCGGCTGCCCGCCGAGTACCTGCTGCTCGACCGCGCGAACCTGCTCACCCTCAGCGCCCCGGAGATGACCGTCCTCGTCGGCGGCCTGCGCGTCCTGGGCGCCAACCACCGGCAGTCCCCGCACGGCGTCCTCACCGAGGCCCCGGGCACGCTGACGAACGACTTCTTCGTCAACCTGCTCGACATGGGCGTCACCTGGACGTCGGCCAACGGCGACGGCCAGCTCTTCGAGGGCCGCGACGCGGCCACCGGCGCGGTCAAGTGGACCGGCACCCGGGCGGACCTGGTCTTCGGCTCCAACTCCGAGCTGCGCGCGCTGGCGGAGGTGTACGCGAGCGACGACGCGAAGGAGAAGTTCGTGCGCGACTTCGTCGCGGCGTGGGACAAGGTCATGACCCTCGACCGCTTCGACCTGCGCTGACCCCCGCCTGACCCGGAGCCGCCGGGCCGCTCCCCGAGCAGGGGAGCGGCCCGGCGGTTGTGCTGTGCGGGGAAGATCCATCTCGTATCAAGATGAATATGATGACAAGCATGTGTTGGACTCATTGATCGGTGAGAACCAGTATCGGGTGTGGAATTCACCGGCCCGCCGGCCACGCGCCTTCCCGCGGCGGCGGGCCTTCCCCGCACACCGCGCTGGAGCTTCGCCATGCCTGCACAGGTCACCGAGAGTCCGCCCTCGTCCGCCAGGGGATGGCTGGGAGTCGCCGCCATCACGGCCAGTCTCTTCGTCTTCCTCACCACCGAGTTGATGCCCGTGGGCCTGCTCACGCCGCTGAGCGAGAGCCTGGACATCTCCGTGGGCGCCGCCGGCCTCATGGTCACCGCCCAGGGCGTCGCCGCCGGCCTCGGTGTGCCGTTCATCGTCGCCTGGACCAGGCGCGTCGACCGGCGTGCGCTGCTGACCACGCTGCTCGCGGTCCTGGCCGTCGGCAACCTGGTCACCGCCGTCTCGCCGAACTACCCCCTGATCCTGGGCACGCGGCTCTGCATGGGGTTCGCCAGCGGCGTCTTCTGGGCCATCGGCGTGAGCATGGCCATGCGGATCGTGCCCGAACGGCACGCGAACCGGGCCGCCGCGGTGGTGATGTCCGGCATCTCCATCGCCACGGTCGTCGGCATCCCCCTCGGCACCGTCATCGAGGCGCAGACCGACTGGCGGACCACCTTCGGCATCTGGGCCGGCCTCAGCGTGCTGGTCTTCCTCGCGGTCGCGGCCCTCGTCCCGTCGATGCCGTCGCAGAACGCCGTGTCCGTCCGGGAGGTGTTCAGCCTGCCGGTCAGGAACGGGCAGCTGCGCACGGTGCTGTTCATGGTCGTCTTCTTCGTCCTCGGGCACTTCGGCGCCTACACCTTCGTGCGCCCGTACCTGGAGGACACCGCGGACGCGTCGTCCGCCTTCATCACCACCGTCCTGATCATCTTCGGCGTCGGCGGCGCCGTCGGGAACTTCGTCGCCGGATACACGGTGAACCGGAGCCTGCGCGGCACGTTCGTCATCGGGCTCACGGGTCTGCTGGCGGCCCTGCTGCTGTTGCGCGGCGTCGGAAACGCGGAACAGGGCGCCGTGCTCGCGCTCGTCCTGTGGGGGCTCTCCTTCGGCGCCGTGCAGCTGTCCCAGATCAACATGACGCTCGCCGCCGCGCCTCAGACCTTCGAGGCCGCCATGTCGCTCAACACCATGGCGTACAACACCTGCATCGCACTCGGCGCCCTGTTCGGCGGCCTGTTCGCGGACCACGTCGGAGTCACGAGCGTCATCTGGTTCGGGGCGGCCCTGGCGACGGCCTCGCTGCTGTTGCGCCTGGGTACGGGCCGGGGGAAGCAGCCCCCAAACCCCGCACCCGAGGAGGACCTGGCCCCCACCGCCGGCTGAGCCCTCCCGCTACGCGGCCATCGCCACCGACGTCCTGGGCAGTCCCGGGACGCGGTGGGCGCGGCGGGCGTCGGCGAAGACCACCGCGCGGAGCACCGCGAAGCGGCCGACGCCCGCCAGGGCCGAGGCGGCGAGGTAGACGGCCTGCTCGGCGACGACCGAGGGGTCGGCCCGCACCGCGTGCAGCGCCAGGAGGGCGGCGGTGGTGAAGGCGTAGCAGACGGCGACCGTCAGCGCGGACTGCAGGTGCACGCGCCACCCGCCGCGCTCGCTGCGGAACGACACCCGCCCGTGCAGCTCGGTGGCCAGCAGCGTCGAGACCACCGTGACCAGCGCGTTGGCGACCACCATCGGCATGGCCCCGTCGAGCAGCACAAGCGCACCGCTGGAGGCAAGCCCGACACCCCCGCCGCAGACCACGAACCGGGCGAACGCGGCGACGGCCGGGCGGCTGGGAAGCTGAATCACGGGGTCCTCCGAGGTCGGTGCGCACCGCTGTCGCGGCGCCACCCACGAACCTACGGATCACCAGCCCCCGAAACGATCCGGGTTCCCCCCGCCCTTGGTAGGGGTTACCCCCCCTCCACCCCTGAGGGCTGGGTTCACCCTCTGGTACCGGTCAGCCCGAAGTGCCGGTTGGTGCGCAGGACACGGTTCTCACACCTCGGGCACCAGGGGTAGGTCGTCGTACGTCAGGGCAAGGCGGTCGGCGGCGGCGACGGCCCGCAGGACCTCCAGCGGCCGGCCCGAGCCGTCCCTGGTGACCCGCTCGACCGTGATTGCCGAGACGCGCCCGCCGATGCGCAGGGCGCCGGCTTCGTCGGCCGCCGGCGGGCGGGAGATCACCGTCTCGGCAGCACTGGCAGGCGCAAGCCCGGTGGCGGTCAGCGCCCGGTACACACCGCCCTCCACCTTCGCGGCCACCTCGATGCCCGCCGCGTGGGCGATGTCGGCGGGATACCAGGCGTGCTGTATCTGGACGACGTCGTCGGGCCGGATGACCGCGTGCCGCAGACGGCAGACGAGTTCCTCACCGGGAGAGATCGCCAGCAACGCGGCAAGGGAGGTGTCAGCGGGTTCTCGCGTGACCTCCAACAGCTTCATAAAGCCGTCGAGGCCCTGGGCCGCGAGCGCGCTCTCCCACGGACCGAGGACGCCGCCCGGGGCGAGTGTCCCGCGATAGCGGCTGAGCGGGATACGCACCGGGGTGCGATGCCGGACGACGGTGCCCAGGCGGCGAACGGTGACCACCAGCCCGTCGTCGACGAGCACGCCGACGGCATTGCGGACGGTCTGGCGTGCCAGACCGTACTCCGCCATCAGGTCCGTGATCTTCGGGAGCGTGCTGCCGGGCGGGAACTCGCCCGAGTCGACACGAGTGCGCAGTTGATCAGCCAACTCCCGGTATCCAGTCACGCCCGCACGCCTCCCCTTCTACCTTCGCGTCTCCCCAACCTGCAATAAAGCTAGCCCTGTTGACAATACCAGCCTCGATCGCCACGATTTCCGCATACGGCTAGCCCTAACTCAAGGTGATGCCACTACTACGACACGTGTGGTGGTGGGGTCGTGGGGCTTTCCCGACAGACAGGGAAGGATGAGCAGATGGCGACTTCGCACCCGCTGGCGCCGTGGGCGATGCAGCTTGTCACCGACCGGCTTCCGGTCGCTCCGCCGTCGTACACGGCCGTGGCGCTGGACGCCCTCACACAGACCGCCTGCTACACCGACGCCGCCGGTCAGGTCGTGGAGATGGGCAAGCACGGCACCAATCAGACCAAGCCGACGACATCCATGTCCGGCGGTGGGGACGGGATCGACCCGCAGTCGCAGACGGCGGACGACTCGACCCCCGACTACGAGTCGGACTGACGCGTGGCCTCGACCGTCCTGGTCCTCACCTCGTTGGAGGACGTCACCGCGGACCTGGTCGTCAAGGTGCTGCACGAGCGCGAGGTGCCCGTAGTCCGCACCGACCCCGCCGACCTCGGCGTCGGCCTGACGTTCGGCGCCCGCATCGACGCGGCCTCGCCCGCGTGGGGCGGTCATCTGCGGACCACGAGCCGGGAGGTGAACCTCGGGGAGGTGTCGGCGGTCTACTACCGTCGCCCCACCCCGTACCGCGCCCGCTACGGGCACCTGCCGCCCCAGCAGCGCGACTTCGCGACCGCCGAGGCCCGACACGGGCTCGGCGGCGTGCTGAACCACCTGCCTCACCCGCGCTATGTGAACCACCCCGCTGCTGTCGGCCGGGCCGATTTCAAGCCCGCCCAGTTGCTTCGCTTCACCGAACTCGGCCTCCGCATTCCGCCGACACTGATCACCAACGACGCCGAGGCGGCACGTGGGTTCGCCGCCGAACACGCACACGTCATCTACAAGCCGTTCCGCGGACTCCCGGCAGGGGAGGACGGGAACGCGGGGGCGATCTGGGCCCAGCGCGTCGATCCGGAGACGTTCGACGACTCCATCGGGGTGACCGCGCACCTGTTCCAGGCTGAGATCCCCAAGGTGGGTGACGTACGGGTCACCGTGGTCGGCCGCCGCGTGTTCGCGCAGCAGGTCGCCTCACCGGACGGTGCGCTGGACTGGCGCCGCGGCGACTGGAACGAACTGCTTCACAGCCCGATCGCCATCCCGCCGCCCATTGAGACAGCGCTCCACCACTACCTGGCGTCGTTCAGCCTGGTCTTCGGGTGCTTCGACTTCGCCCTGACCGGAGCTGCCGACGACCCGGAGCACTGGACAGCGCTGGAGTGCAACCCGAACGGGCAGTGGGGCTGGCTCCCGGACGCAGCGGCCATCACCGAAGCGTTCGCCGACATCCTGATGTGGAAGGAGACGGCGCGATGACGCCCGCCGACCTGGAGGCCGACTCCCGCCGCTTGCGCGCGGAGATGGCAGAGACCCTTGCCCACAACGCCGCTCTTGATGATCCAGCCTGGCGCCGGGCGGTTGAGGCGGTACCGCGGCACCAGTTCGTACCCGGCTTCTACCTTCCCGCGGACGAACGCGACGGCCGAGGACTGACGGTGTGGGAACCGGTCACCGCCGAACTCGACCACGGTCGTTGGCTGGCCGCCGCGTACTCCGACGCCACCTTGATCACGCAGTTCGACGGCGACGAACCCGACTGGAAGAACCCGGCCGTCCGGCACGGTGGGAACCCGACGTCATCCGCCACGCTGCCCTCGCTCGTGCTGCGCATGTGGGCGGATGCCGACCTAACCGAGGGGCAGAGGGTGTTGGAGGTCGGCACCGGCACCGGCTACTCCACCGCGCTGGCATGCGAAAGGCTCGGCTCCTCCGCCGGCCTCACGTCGGTCGAGGTCGATCCCCATCGCCTCGCCCGCGCTGCCGACGCACTGTACGGCCTGGGCTACGCGCCCACCCTGGCAGTCGCAGACGGACTGTACGGGTACTGGCCCGAGGCGACGTTCGAACGGGTCGTGGCCGCCTGTTCGTTCCGTGCCGTACCCCCGGCTCTGCTCGCCCAGACCCGGCCGGGCGGAAAGGTCCTGATCACCCTCACCGGCTGGCTCTACGGACACGCTCGCGTCCTTCTCACCGTCGCCGCCGACGGCACCGCCGAAGGCCGGCTGCTCCCCGGAACCGTGTCTTTCATGCCAGCCCGTACGCACGCGGCGCCCGCGTTCGGCAACCCTGCCCACTGGACCGCGGACCTCCCTCCGAAGGCCCGCATGGCAGCGCACGGCCCCGAGCGGATCAACGCCGCCACCGAGGAGGCGTTCCATCTGCGGTTCCTCGCCCAGTGCGCCCTCCCACACGCGCAGATGACCACGGTGGGGGAAGTGGTGCACCTGGTCGACGTCGTCACCGGCTCGGCCGCCACCCTCACTCCGGACGACGGCGGATGGCAGGTCCGTGAACGGGGTCCGGTCCGGCTGTGGGAGCAGATGGAACACGTCCTGGACGCATACGACACGGCAGGCAGGCCGGGCCCGGAGACCTTCTCACTGCACGTACATGAAGGCGGGCAAGTCCTCCGGCACCCGGGGATGCCCGGGATGCCCCTGCCCCTGTCCTGACCGTCAGTTCGTCTACCGCACGGGCTCGTACGCGACCCGTACAACTGGCTTGTGGTGGGCTACGGGCTGGACTTGATCAGTGACTGAGCGTGATCATTTGTGGGGTTGGGGTTCCGGCAGTGGCACATGAGAGGTGGCCGGGCATGGGGAACGCGGGCAACAGCTGGCCGTACGGGAGCGAACCGGAGGTTTCGGACTCACTGAAGACGTTCGGGGCGGTGCTGAAGGTGTTCCGGGAGGAGGCAGGGTTAACGCAGGAGCAGTTGGCAGAGCAGGCGAGGTACTCCCCGCACTCCATCTCGGCGATCGAGCAGGGACGGCGGTTTCCCCCGATGCAGCTCGTCGGGCTGGTGGAGCCGGTGTTGGGGGAGTTCGCCGCGAGGATGCTGGCCGCGGCGCGGAAGAGCCTGACGAAGAGGGTGGGGCTGGCGTCGAGGTTCCATCACTGGGCGGCGATCGAGGCGGAAGCGCTCGCGTTGTACGCGTACGAGTGCCGGGTGATCCCCGGTCTGCTGCAGCCGGAGCCGTACATCCGCGCCGTCCAGGAGATCCGACGGCCGCCCCAGTCGGAGGAACAGATCGAGCGCCAAGTCGCCGCGCGGCTGGAGCGGCAGCGTGTCATTGAGGAGCGGCCGAACACGGCCTTCGGCTTCATCATCGAACGTGTGCTGCTGGAGCGGCAGGTGGGCGGGAGGGAGGTGACCCGTGCCCTTCTCGACCACCTGCTGGCCCTCGGCCGACGGCGGAACGTCGAGATCCAGGCGATGCCGGTGCGCGTGGAGAACCACGCGGGGGCAGAAGGTCCGATCTATCTTGCCGAGACCGCCGAGCACACCTGGCTGGGCTACTCCGAGGCGCAGGTGACGAGCAATCTGATCAGCCGCCCGGCGGAGGTGGGTATTCTGCACCAGCGTTACGGGACGCTGCGCTCCCAAGCCTTGTGCCACAAGGCTACGTTGGAGCTACTGGAGCAGATGCGAGGAGACCTATGAGCAGGATCGAACCGGAGTGGTTCAAGAGCAGCTACAGCAGTGGTGACGGCGACAACTGCGTCGAGGTCGCGATCACGGCGCACGCCGTCCACGTCCGTGACACCAAAGACAGGGACGGCGGTCAGCTCACCCTGGCCCCCGCCGCCTGGGCGGACTTCGTCGCCTACGCGCGGACCGTCGAACTCTGACACACCCGTCGCGCGTCACGCCGCAGCGTCCAAGGACGCTGCGGCACGTACGGGGGAGAACGCGATCGGGACCCAGACCGCCGCCAGGGCCAGGGCCGCGGTGGTGAGGACCCAGCGGGTGCCCACCGCCGCGCCCAGGCCCGCCGTAGCGCCGCCGAGGGCCACCGCTGCCGTGAAGAGGACGCGCATCGTGCCGTTGACGCGGCCCATCAGGTGGGGCGGTGTGACCTGGTGGCGGAAGGTCATCATCACGACGGAGTCGAAGCCGACCTTGTACATCACCAGCGCCCAGCCCGTCGCCGCCAGCCAGCCCGGGACCGGGGCGCCGAGGAAGGGGAAGGTGAGGGCCAGGGGGGCCACGGCCGCGCCGATGAGCAGGACCGCGCGGCCGGCGTGGAGGCGGCGGGTGAGGGGGACCGCCGTGAGGGCGCCGGCGAGGCCGCCCAGGCCGCCGGTGCCGAGGAAGAGGCCGAGTTCGGCTTCGGTCCAGTGCAGGGTCGTGAGGGTGAGTACGGGGAGCAGCGTGGTCGTCGCGGCGACGCCGACGTTGACCAGGCAGCCCGCCAGCAGCACCGCGCGCAGCACCGGTTGCCCCCAGACGAACCGGGCGCCCTCGGCGATCTCGTGCCGCAGCCGGCGCCGCGGCGGCGGCGCGGCGGACACCGCGCGCTCGGTGCACTCGGTGTGCTCGGCGCCGCGGATGCGGGAGAGCCAGAGTGCGGACCAGGCGTAGCCCGCGGCCGTGGCCGCGAGGACGGTCGGGGCGGAGAGGAGTCCGGCGGCCCAGCCTGCCAGGGGCGGGCCGCAGACCAGTGCGGTCTGGGTGACGGTGGCCAGCCGGCCGTTGACCGCTGCGAGCCGGGCCGGGGGGACGAGGTCCTTGACGTAGCTCTGGGTGCCGAGGTCGAAGAACACGGTCGCCACGCCGACGACGAGCACCACCGCCCACAGGTGCGGCATCGTCAGCCGGCCGGCCCAGTGCGCCGCCGGTACGGTGGCCAGCGCCAGGGCCCGTACCAGGTCCGCGCGGATCATCACCGGGCGGCGGCGTACGCGGTCCAGCCAGGCGCCGACCGGCAGGCCGAGCACGACGAACGGCAGCGTCAGCGTCGTCTTGAGGACGGACGTGCCCGTCGTACCCGCGTGCAGCGTCGTCACCGCCGCCAGCGGGATCGCGATCTGCCCGAACTGGGCGCCCCACAGGGCCACTCCCGACGCCGTCAGGTACCGGCGCCGGTCGCGCCGCCCGCTGTCGTCGACGCCCGCCGTCGCGTCTGCGCTCGTCGCCACGTCTTCGCTCGTCACCACGTCATCGCTCGTCACGGCGGACAGCTTCGGCACGCGGCTCCGGGGACCACAACGGATTCACGCTAGAGTGAATCCACCGTGCCCGGTACGACGATCGTCCTCACCCTCGGCGCCGCCGACCTCGGCCTGCTGCGCTGGGCGATCTCCCCTGCCTGGGAGTTGCTGGCGAGCATCCGCGCGCTGCACGCGCCGGCCGCGTACGGCGGCATCCACATGCCCTGGCTCACCGAGCACCGCGACGACCCGCTGCTGCGCTCCACCGGGCCGGAGGCGGTCCGCACCCGGGCGCTGACCGCCGGGCCCCGCGACCACCTGCCCGGCTTCCTCGCGCCCACCCCCGCCTCGCCGCTGGCGACCGTCGACGACGAGCTGAGGCTGGTCGCGGGCACGCGTGCGGACGTGGTGCGGCGGGATCTGCGCGGGGTGTTCCCGGACGGCGTGCCGCGGGCGCTGACGCCGATGCTGCGGGCGCCGCGGCGCGAGCTGACGGCGGCCGTACGGGACCTGCGGGCGTACTGGGAGCGGGCGCTGGCGCCCGCGTGGCCCCGGATCCGCGGGCTGCTGGAGTCCGACATCCACCACCGGGCCCGTACGCTCACGGAGCGAGGGCCCGCCGCGATGTTCGGCGGCATCCACGGCGACCTGACCTGGCAGGCGCACGCCGGCTCCGGCACCCTCAGCGTCGCGAACCGGGCGGGCCCCGCGGGACCGCGCCGGCGGGTGCTCGACGGCCGCGGGCTCGTGCTCGTACCGTCGGCGTTCGCCTGGCCGCGCGTCTGGGTGAAGACCAGCGAGCCCTGGACGCCGGTCCTCCGCTACCCGGTCCGCGGCGTCGCCGCGCTGTGGGGGGCGGAGGCCGGCGCCCGGCCGGACCTGGCCGCCGCGCTCGGCGCGACCCGGGCGCGGCTGCTGCTGCTCCTCGACACCCCCGCCACCACCGACGAGCTGTCCCGGCGCACCGGGCTCGCCGCGGGCGGGGTCTCGGTCCAGCTCCACAAGCTCACCGCCGCGGGACTGGTGCGCGGCCACCGCACCGGGCGCAGCGTGCTGTACGCGCGGACGGGCCGCGGCGACGCGCTGCTGGCGTAGCAGGGGTGTGACGAGCGTGTCAGCGGACCACGTCGAAGACGTTCTTCTGCAGGCCGTTGGGGTACACCTCGTGCTCGACCAGCTTCAGCTTCTGGGTGTCCTTGGAGGTGTCGCTGAACAGCCGCTTGCCGGCGCCCAGCAGCAGCGGGAAGACCAGCAGGTGGTAGCGGTCGATCAGGCCGGCGTCGGAGAGGCTGTGGTTCAGGTCGGCGCTGCCGTGCACGATGATCGGGTCGCCGTCGGTCTCCTTCAGCGCGGCGACGTCGTCCATCGAGCGCAGGATGGTGATGTCGCCCCAGTCGTCGACGAGGTCGTCCTCGGCGAGGGTGGTGGAGACGACGTACTTCGGCATGACCTTGTACCTGGCGAACTCCTCCATGCCCGGCCACACGGGGCTGAAGGCCTCGTAGCTGACCCGGCCCATCATCAGCGCGCCGGCCTCCTCCTGCTCCCGGCCCTTGATCTCGTACGCCTCGGGGAGGAAGTCGACCTCCTTGAAGGTCCAGCCGGAGTTGCGGTAGCCGGGCTCGCCGCCCGGGGCCTCCACGACGCCGTCGAGGGAGACGAAGGCGGTGCTGATCAGAGTACGCATGGTGGAAATCTCCTGATACGTCGGTATCCGGCGGGTGTGCCCCGCCGTGTGCGGTCATCCTGTACGACGGCGCGGCGCACCGGAAGTCATCGCTCGGCGGCTCAGTAGCGCAGAACGGCGGCGATGCGCCCGTTGTCCGCGAGGGCGTCGTCGGGGACGAAGGTGACCTCAGCGCCGGTGTCGAGGGCCTTCTCGACGATCTCGTCGACGATGTCGGCGCGCGCCCGCGGGTCGTCCTCCTCGGCGGGCACGAGGTGGTCGTCGTCGGTCGACCGCACGGTGACGCGGTAGTTCTCCTCGACGACCAGGCGGTGGATGCGGGCGTCGGAGACCTTCGCCCACACCTCGTCCACGCCGCCCGCGAAGGCCCGGCGGCCCCGGGCGTCGTCCAGCGCCTCGATCGCCGCGCCGGTCTCCCGGCGCGCCTCCGCCGCCAGGGCGGGGGCCACGGCCCGTACGACCGCGTCCGGGGGGCCCTGGGCCAGGCCGCCGTGGCGGATGTGCAGGGCGGTCGCGGCGGCGGTGCCGGCGTCGGCGAGCAGCGCGAGGGCGGCGTCCTCGCCGGTGGCGTAGAGGGGCCGCGGGTCCTCGGCGAGGACGTCGCGCAGCGCCGCGTCGGCGTCCCGCAGGAAGTGGCGGACCTCCTCGTCGTTGAACGTGCTGGGCGTGTCCCCGATCCGCTCCTCCCGCTCCACGTCCGGGTTCTCCAGGCTGCGGGTCATCGGGAAGCCGCCGACGGCGGCTTCGGTGACGTGCCGGCCGGAGCCGCTCCACAGGGTGACGCGGTCGGCGGCGAGGGACAGCACCCAGTACGGGCGCTGCGCGGCGTAGGCCGCGACCAGGTTGCGGGTGAGGAAGGAGTCGGCCAGCACGACCCGTTCGGGGACGGCGCGCGGGAGCGCGTACACGTGGTGCTCGCCCACGGTGGCGAAGATGACGAGGCCGTCCAGCGCGTGGACGAGGTCGGTCTCGTCGACCGCGGCGGCAAGCTGCCCGCGGATCTCCTCGCGGGCCGCGCGGGTCACGCCGGGGTCCTGTTCGAGCTGCCGCTCGGCCTCGGCCAGCACGTTGCGCAGCCGTACGGCGTCCTGGGCGTTGTCGGGCGAGCGGCGGTGCGTGGGCAGCGTGAGGGACACGGCCGGGTACGGGCGCCGCTCGCGCAGCTCCGCGAGCGCCGTGGGGGTGAGCGAGGTGTGCATGGTGCCCTTTCCGGGTCAGGGGCGCTCGTCGGGGGCGCGCACGACGGCGACCGGGCAGTGTGCGTGCTGCAGGAGTGCGTGGCTGACCGAGCCGAGCAGCAGCCCGGCGAAGCCGCCGTGGCCGCGGGCGCCGGTGACGAGGAGGCCGGCGTCCTTGCTGGCCTCGATGAGCAGCTCCCGGACCGGCCCCTCGACGGGGGTGCGTTCGACCGGCACGTCCGGGTGCTTCCGCTCGGCCGGCGCCAGCGCCGCGCTGAGGACGCGGTCGCCCTCCTCGGCCGGCGTGCCGGGCCGTTCCGCGGCGGGCCGGGCCGGGTCCTCGGGGCGCGGGCGGAGGGTGGTCCAGGCGCTCCACACGTGGACGGCGACGAGGCCGACGTCCCGGCGGGCCGCCTCGGCGAAGGCGAAGTCGACGGCGGCGGCGCCGGCCGGGGAGCCGTCGGCCGCCAGCAGCACCGGGCCGCCGGTACCGCGCCCGCCGGCCCGTACGACCAGCACGGGGCAGTGGCCGTACGCGCACAGGCGGACCGCCGTGGAGCCCGCGAGCAGCCGCGCGAAGGCGCCGAGTCCGCGGGTGGCGACCACCGCCAGCTGCGCGGTCTCGGTCTCCTTGAGCAGGACCGGCATGATCTCGCCGGTCACGACGACCCCGTCGGCCGTGACGTCCGGCTCCGCCGTGCGGGCGTGCGCCACGGCGTCGTCGACGATCCTGTCCGCCTCCCGGCGCAGCTCGTCGTCCCCCGGCAGCAGTGCGGCGACGGCGGGGTAGGCGCCGAGTGCCGGCCAGACGAACGCGTGCACCACCCGCAGCCGGCACCCGCGCAGCCGCGCCTCGCGCGCGGCGGACGCGACCGCGTCGAGGCTTTCCGCGGAGCCGTCCACACCCGCGACGACCGGCGCAGTCTCCATCCCGCCACCTTCCGTTCCCGCGAGCCGCACACCTCCCGCGGGCGGGCCGCGCCCGGGGTCCGTATCCGAGCCTGGGCCAGGCCCGCGGGACGCACCAGCGCTGCGCGCGCAGTCGGGTGAGAAGGCGGTTCCTTCCGGGCGCCCGGGGCGCGGGGGGCCGGCCGCGGCCGGCCCGGCCCGGCCCGCGGGGGCGGCTACGGCGCCGCGTTCATCAGGTCCAGCGCGCTCTGCTGGCGGGCCGCGTCCGTGCGGTCCGGCGGGCCGTACCAGTGCAGCCCGTACTGGTCCAGCGCGTTGCGGTCGTCCGCGTACGCCCGGTCCGCCTGGCGCCGCAGGTAGTCGGTGTACGGGTGGTCGGGCAGGGCGGCGTTGAGCCTGGCCAGGCCGCGGACGTGGGCGCCCTTGAAGGACGGGCCGTCCGCGCCGCAGTCGCCCGTCTCGCAGGGGTCGCGGAGTACGCCGTCGGCGGTGTGCAGCGACGGGGCGGTGGTGGCGGCGTCGGCGAGGCCGCGGGCGGTGGTGAGGAGGGCGTCGTCGCCCGTGGCGCGGTGGAGTTCGGTGAGGGCGCCGAGCAGCACGCCCTGGTTGTACGACCAGACCGGCCGGCCGTTGTTGCGGCAGGTGCCCGGGTCGATGCCGTCGTTGACCAGGCGGGAGTCGTTGATCATGCCGGTGCCCTGGAACCAGGCCCAGCCGTCGCGGGCCCGCCGCAGATGGACGGTGTCGCCCGGGGTGCGGTTGTGCAGGGCGGCGTTGAGGTGGATGTAGAGGGAGTTGGAGATGGCGTTCTTGTACGTCTTCGCCTGGCTCCACCACACCCCGCCGCCGCAGGTGCCGTCCCAGTACGCGGCCATGTGGTCGGCGTCGGCGCGGGCGGTGTCGAGGTAGCGGCGGTCGCCGGTCAGGTCGTACGCGGCGATCCAGGCCAGGCCCCACCAGCCGGTGTCGTCGAGGTAGTCGTTGCGGAACTGCCCCTGGTGGGCGCCGAGCTGGCGGTCGTAGGTGTTCCCGATCGCGTACTCGTAGCTGTGCATGCCGCTGACCCGGATGTTGTCGATCACGGCGGTGAGCGCGTTGGCCGAGTTCCACCAGCCGGTGGTGGCGAAGAGGCCGGTGGCGTTGTCGTAGAAGGACATCTGCGCGGTGGCGGCGGCGGTCCTGCGGTCCCAGGCGTTCCAGGTGCTGCGGGCCCAGGGGGTGCAGGCGATGTCGGGGCGGTCGGCGGCCCGGCCGCAGGCGCGCAGGGCGCCGACGCCGCGGTTCGCCCAGTCGTCGACGTTGTACATGCCGGTGCGCCAGCCGCGCTGGCCGGCCGGGATGCTCGTGGCGCCGAGCCGGCTGCCGGAGGCCCAGGTGCGGCCGCCGTCGAAGGACCGGTCGAGCCAGACCTCGTCGCCCGGGCTGCCGTTGTCGACGGTGGCCCAGCCCATGGCGCTGTCGTCGTCCACGTGCAGCGCGAGGGTGCGGGAGAAGAGGGTGGTGGAGACGGCGGTGCGGTCGCGGGCGGCCAGGGCGGGGTCGCGGGCGTCGCAGTAAACGTTGCAGATCTCCGCGGCCGCGGCGGCCCCGGCGGGGGCGGCGGGCGTGTTCCGCGCGGCGGATGTGGGGGCGGGGACGGCGGCCAGACAGCCGGCGGCCAGCGCCGCCGTCACCGTGAGCGTCGCTGAGCGCTTCATGTGCACCACCGTGACGCGATGTCATGTTTACGTCAATGAGTTCCGCGCCGGGTCTGGACCCGTCGCCCGGGGAGTGGTGTCGTACGACGTGAGCCGCTTTATAACGTTGCAGAAGAACCGGAGGCTCCCGTGCCCGCTCCCCCACACCCCCGCACCCCGCACGCCCGCGCCGGTTACGGCGACCGCGCACCCGCGCCGCCCTGACCCCCACCCTGGTCCCCGCCCTCGCCCTCGCCCTGGCCGCCACCCTGCTCGGCACCGGGCTCACCGCCGAGCGCGCCGCGGCCGCCGACTGGACGCCCAAGACCCCGCCCATGACCACCCCGTGGACCGACGACGTCCCCGTCGACACCCCGCTGCCCGAGTACCCGCGGCCCCAGCTCACCCGCCCCGACTGGGCCAACCTCAACGGCATCTGGGACTTCGCCGTCACCGGCCGCGACGCCGGGCCGCCGGCGTCGTACGACGAGCGGATCCGCGTCCCGTTCGTCGCGGAGTCGGCGCTCTCCGGCGTCCAGCGGCGGGTCACCGAGAACGACAAGCTCTGGTACCGGCGCGCCTTCACCGTCCCCGCCGACTGGTCCGGCCGCCGCGTCGTGCTCAACTTCGGCGCCTCCGACTGGGAGACGACCGTCTTCGTCAACGGCCGCCGGGCCGGCGGGCCGCACCGCGGCGGCTTCGACTCCTTCAGCCGCGACATCACCGACCTGCTCACCGCCGGCGGCAACACCCTCACCGTCTCGGTGTACGACCCGACCGAGGCCGGCGGGCAGGCGGTCGGCAAGCAGCGCCGCGACCACGACATCGTCCCGCATCCCGGCGGCGGCATCTTCTACACGGCCGCCTCCGGCATCTGGCAGACCGTCTGGCTGGAGCCCGTCGCGCCCGCGCACGTGACCCGGCTCGACCTGGTGCCCGACCTCGGCGACGGCGCCCTCGACGTCACCGTCCACGGCGCCGGCCTCGCCGGCCACACCGCGCGCGTCACCGTCCGCGACGGCGGCACCGTCGTCGGCACGGCCACCGGCCCGGCCGGCGGCGCGTTCTCCGTCCCCGTACCGGATCCGCGTCTGTGGTCGCCGGACGATCCGTTCCTCTACGACGTGACGGCCGAACTCCTCGCCCCCGACGGCACCCCCGTCGACACCGTGGGCAGCTACGCCGGCATGCGCTCGATCGGCCTCGCCGAGGTGGAGGGCGTCCAGCGCCCCGTCCTCAACGGCGCGTTCGTCTTCCAGACCGGCACCCTCGACCAGGGCTACTGGCCCGACGGCATCTACACCGCCCCCACCGACGAGGCGCTGCGGTACGACCTGCAGGCGACGAAGGACCTCGGCTTCAACATGGTCCGCAAGCACGTCAAGGTCGAGCCGCAGCGCTGGTTCTACTGGGCCGACCGGCTCGGCCTGCTGGTCTGGCAGGACATGCCGTCGATGGCCACCGGCAGGACCCCGGACGCCGCGGCCCGCGCGCAGTGGGAGGCGGAGTACGACGCGGTCATCGACCAGCACCTCTCCTCCCCCGCGCTGGTGACGTGGGTGAACCAGAACGAGGGCTGGGGGCAGTACGACCAGGCCCGTATCGCGGACGAGGTCAAGGCCCGCGACCCCGCCCGCCTCGTCGACAACATGAGCGGCGTCAACTGCTGCGGCGCCGTCGACGGCGGCAACGGCGACCTCGTCGACCACCACGTCTACGTCGGCCCCGGCAACACCCCGCCCGGCGCCGCCCGCGCCGCCGTCCTCGGCGAGTACGGCGGCCTCGGCTACCGGGTACCCGGCCACGAGTGGTATCCGGGCGGCGGCTTCAGCTACGAGGACCAGCCGAGCCTCGCCGCGCTCAACGACCGGCTGACGGGGCTGCTGGACACCCTGCGCGAGCACTCCCTGCCCGCCGGGCTCTCGGCGTCGGTCTACACCGAGACCACCGACCTGGAGAACGAGGTCAACGGGCTGCTCACGTACGACAGGCAGGTGGTCAAGGTCGACGCCGGCCGCGTCCGGGCGGCGAACGAGGCGCTGATCGCCGCCTCCCGCGACCCGGAGGCGCCGGCGGCGCTGCCCGTGGGCGAGTACGTCTCGCTGCGGGTGACCACCCCCGGCCACACCGACCGCTACCTGCGGCACACCGACGCCCTCGCCACCACCGAGGTGGTCACCGCGGCCAGCGGCGACCTGCTCAAGCGGGACGCCACCTGGAGGGTCGTACGCGGCCTGGGCAACCCGCTCTGCTACTCGTTCGAGTCCCGCAACTACCCCGGCGAGTACCTGCGCCACCGGGACTTCCGAGTGCGCCGCGAGGGCGGCGACGGGGTGCTGTTCCGCGAGGACGCCACGTTCTGCCCGGCGCCCGGCAGCGGCGGCGTGCGGCTGTCCTCGGCGAACCTCCCCGGCAGCTTCGTCCGCCACATCCGCGCCGAGGTCTGGCTCGCCCGGCTCGGCGGGGGCCACGACTGGGACAACCCCGCCGCCTTCACCGAGGACACGACGTGGTCGGTGGCCGCCCCCTGGGCACCCTGAGGCGGCACGGACCGGCGCCGGCCGGGGGCGCGGAACCCGGCCGGCGCCGGCGGTTTCAGCTGATCCGCATCGTGGCCATCATGCCCATCGCGGAGTGGTCCAGCATGTGGCAGTGGTACACGTACGAGCCCCGGTGGGTGTCGAACGTCGCCTGGACCTTGATCGTCTCGTTCGGGCGGAGGTTGACGGTGTCCTTGAGCCCGGCCTCGGCCGGGCCCGGGGGCCGGCCGTCGCGCTCCAGGACGCGGAACTGGACCAGGTGCATGTGGAAGTTGTGCCAGGCGATCTGGTTGAGGTTCTTGATCGTCCAGACCTCGCTGGCGCCGAACCGTATCTGCTGGTCCACCCGGTCCGGGTCGTAGAGCTTCTCGTCGATGTACGCCCGCGGGTCGGCCCGGCCGTCCTCGTCCATCCGCAGGGTGACGGTGCGCTCGGCGGTCGGCTGGGGCAGCGGGGGCAGCTCGCGCAGCACGGACGGGACGCTGCTGTCGTCCTCGGCGGTGCGGACGATGTCGAAGCGCAGGACCTGGCCGACGAGTTCGGGGTTGCCGAAGCCGCCGCTGTTCCTGAGCACGACGCTGCTGCCGACGGGGTAGCGGGAGAAGTCGATGACGACGTCGGCGCGCTCGGCGGCGGACAGCGGGATCGACGCGGTGGGGTGCGGGCCGGGCAGCAGTCCGCCGTCGGAGCCGATCTGGATCATCTCGCCGCCGTCCTCCAGACCCAGCTCCATGAAGCGCTGGTTGGAGCAGTTGAGGAAGCGGATGCGGTACTTGCGGGCGGCGACCTCGACGTACGGGTACGCCTTGCCGTTGGCGATCATCGTGGAGCGGTTCCGGTCGCTCATCGTGTAGTGCAGACCGGTGTCGTCCACGTTGGCGTCGCGGATGGCGATGGGCAGGTCGTACTCCCCGGAGGGCAGCGGCAGCGCCTCCTCGACCTCGTCGGTGAGGAGGTACTGGCCGGACAGGCCGCGGTAGACGTTCTCGGACTCCAGGTGGTGCGCGTGGTCGTGGTACCAGAGCGAGGCGTGCGGCTGCGCGTTCGGGTAGTAGTACGTACGGTCCTCGCCGGGGGCGATGGTCGCCATCGGCTGGCCGTCGTGCTGCGGGTCCACCTCCCCGCCGTGCAGGTGCACCGAGGTGGGCACGTCGAGCCGGTTGCGCTGGTGGATCACGACGGGCCGCCCGCGACGCGCCTTGATCAGCGGTCCGGGGAAGTTCCCGTTGAACGTGAGCACCTGGGTCTGTATGCCGGGGAGTATCTCCGCGGTCGCCGGGCGCATGGTCATCACGTAGACGTCGATGCCGCCGACGGACGACACCGGCGACAGCACCCTGGGTCGCGGCATGGGCTGGGTGAAGGGAGTGACGGCTGACGCGCCGGCCTTCGCCGGCTCCGCGGCGGCCGGCTGCGCCCCGGCCGGCGTCGTCGCCAGCGGCACCAGCGCCGCCCCCGTAACCCCCGTGCACGCCGTCGCCATACCGGCGGCGAGCACCCTGCGCCGACTCACCATGAAATTTTCCTCCAACGAACTGTGAACTTGTCCCCCGGCACCGTGCCACCGCGGTGTGGCAGGGGAGACCGGGGATGAGGGACGTTGCGTCCGGACGGCCCGGGGCCCTGTCACCCGGTCCGTGGACGGTCCCTGCGGGTCACCGTGGCGGGCCGGGGCCGGGAGCCGTTGGCCACGGCCCGCAACGGGTTCAGCGGGATCCTTGACGGATCGACAGGGAGGTGTGAGCGACTCGCACCTCTCGGCTGGAGTATGGAACGGCGCGGTTGGTACTGACTTGATTTCCTGTAGGGGGGATGGCGGCAAAGTCCGAAGCAGACTGATTTATTCTTCAACAATGTGTACGCGGGAATGGGACCGCGACGACGCGCGCGGTCGGCCCGCGGGCCGGCCCGGCGCCGGCGGCGGTAGCGCTGCTGCTCAGCGGCCGGGGGCACAGCACGGGCTGGTGGTGCCGGAGGTGTTCGGGCACACCTCGTTCCTCGGCGGGCACCGGGCGGAGCTGTCCCGCGTGGCGATGCGCAACCTGTTCGCGGACGTCCGCCACCGCATCCCGGCCGCCCCGTAGCCCACCGGGCGGCCCGGGTGCGCACCGCGGCGGTCAGGCCGCGGAGTCCCGCTCGAACCGGACCCGGTCGGCCGCCAGCTCGGCCCGAACGCGCTCCGCCTCCTCGTGCTCCCCCGCCTCCGCGAGGTAGTGGGCGTGGTGGTCGCGCGCGGCGAGGGTTTCGGGGTGGTCCGGACCCCCGACCCGGGCCCAGTCGGCCGCGATGCCGGCCAGCAGCCGGGCCGCCTCCAGGTGCCGTCCCGTCCCGCCGAGATGGCTGGCGTGGCGTTCGCGCGCGCTCAGGGTGTCGCGGTGGTCGGGGCCCAGGACACGCGCACGGTCGGCGGCCAGCTCCGCGTACGCGCGCGCCGCCTCCTCGTGCCTCCCGGCCTCCCCGAGGTGATAGGCCTGGTAGTCACGCTCGTTGAGGGTGTCGCGGTGGTCGGGGCCCTGGACGCGCGCGCGGTCGGCGGCCAGCTCCCCGTGTGCCCGCGCAGCCTCCTCGTGCCTCCCGGCCTCCCCGGCGCAACGGGCGTGGTGGTGGCGCGCGTTGAGGGTGTCGCCGTAGTCCGGGCCCAGGACACGCGCGCGGTCGGCGGCCAGTTCCCCGTACGCGCGGGCGGCCTCCGCGGGGTCGCCGGCCGCTGCGAGGTGGCGGGCGCGGGCGCCACGGGCGGCCAGGGTCTCGGAGTGGTCGGGGCTCCGCAGCCGGGCCTGGTCGGGGATGAGCGCGGCCAGCAGACGCGCGGCCTCCGCAGGGTCGCCCGCCTCGCCGAGGTAGTGCGCGTGGAGCATCCGGGCGGTCAGGGTTTTGACGTGGTCGGGGCCGTGCACGCGGATCCGGTCGTCGACGAGGACGGCGAAGAGGCGCGCGGCCTGGGCGTAGTCCCCCGTGTTGGCGAGGTTGGTGGCGTGGAGGTGCCGGGTGAGCAGCGTGTCGGGGTCGTCGGGGCCCCGGAGGCGTACGGAGTCCGGGACGATGTCGGCCAGCAGCCGCAGGGCCTCCTCCGGCTCTCCCGCGTTCCCCAGGCACTCGGCGTACTGTCGGCGGGCGAGCAGCGTGTCGGGGTGGTCGGGGCCACGCAGCCGTACGAGGGCCGGGACGACGTCGGCCAGCAGCCGCGCGGCCTCCGCGAACCGTTCGGTGTCCATGAGCGCCACAGCGTGGTGCTGGCGGGTGTGAAAGACGTCGGAGTGGTCGGGCCCCTGCACCCGGGTGCGGTCCGCGACGAGTGCGGCCAGCAGCCGCTCGGCCTCCGCGAAGTCGCCCGACCTCTGGACCCTGAGCGCGTGCCGGTGGCGGCGGTTCAGCGCGCGGGGGCGGTCGGCCCTCGGCACGCGGCGGCCGGAGGCGGGGGCCGGCGGCGGGGGCGGGGCCGGCGGCGGTTCCTGCGCCGCCGGCTGCGTGGGGGTGTACGGCCGGGGTGCGGTCATCGTGGGCGCGGCGTGCGGCGGCGGGGCGCCGCCGGGCTCGGTCTCGGGCCCCGTGCCGGGCGCGCCGCCGCGCGCGGCGGCCGGTGTCGCGCGGTCCTGGATGAGGGCGGCCACGGCCTCGGGCCAGGGCGACCCGGCGGGGAAGTCGGCGCCCGGGTCCCAGTCCGCGGCGATCAGGCCGAGGAGCTCCGCGGGGGTGGGCCGGTCGTCCGGGTTCTTGGCCAGACAGGCGGCGACCAGGGCGCGTATCCGCCGCGGCACCGCGTCCAGCCGCGGCTCGGCCGTGACCACCCGGTGCAGGATGCCCAGCGGTGCGCCGCCGCCGAACGGTTCGACGCCGGCGGCGGCGTAGGCCAGCACGGCGCCGCAGGAGAAGACGTCGGCGGCCTGCCGGACGTCGCCGTCCTCGGCCTGCTCCGGGGACATGAAGCCCGGCGTGCCGATGGTCGCGCCGGTCCCGGTCAGCACGGTGCCGTCCAGGGCCCGGGAGATCCCGAAGTCGATCACGCGCGGGCCGTCCGCGGCCAGCAGCACGTTCGACGGCGTGAGGTCGCGGTGGAGCAACCCCTCGGCGTGGATGGCCTGCAGCGCCTCCACCAGCCCGGCCGCCAGCGGCCACACCGAGTCCTCCGGGAGCGGCCCGGCCGCGGCCACCGCGTCGGCCAGGGAGGGGCCGGGCACGTAGAGCGTGGCGATCCACGGCGGATCGTCCTCCGGGCCCGCCGCCATCACCGGCGCGGTGTACGCGCCGCTGACCGACCGCGCGGCGGCCACCTCGCGCCGGAGCCGGTGCCGGAACTGCGGCTGCCGCGCCAGGTGGGCGTGCACCACCTTCACCGCCGCCGCCCGCCCGCCGGGCGACCGGCCGAGGAACACCTCGCCCATCCCGCCCGCGCCCAGGCGGCCGCGCAGCACGAATTCGCCCACCCGCGCGGGATCTCCAGCCGCCAGCGGCTCCACAGGCTCCTCCTCCCGTGCCGGGGCTCGTCCCCGCCGGCACCGCTCGTCACCTACCCAACCACGGTGACGCCGCCGGCGGTTGGTCCCGGCGCGACAGGCACCGTACCGCCAGGGGACCCGTCCCCGGGCGGTGGCGGTACGGTGCGGGCGGAGCCCGGGGGCAGGGGAAGGAGCGCGCATCGTGGGACGTACGCGTCGAGGGGCGGCCGGCCTCGTGCTGCTCGCCCTCGCCGGACTGGCGGGGCCCGCCGCCTGCAGCGGGGGCGACGGGGACGTGTACAGGCGCGGGGACGGGAGCACGGGCGGGGACGCGGCGGCGTCGAGCCCGTCCCCGTCGCCCGATCCGCTGCCGCGCACGCCGCCGGCGCCGGAGCCGCAGGTCGTGCGGAGCGCCGAGGAGGTCTGCGACTTCGCCGAGCCCTTCGAGGCCGGCAAGGTGAAGGCGTACCTTCCCGGCGGGCCGGCCTACCAGGGCCCCGGGCCGCACCCGGCCGTCCTGTTCAAGGACGACCTCGCCGTCGACGAGAGCGAGCCGCCCCAGCTGCCCGGCGAGTGGACGGCGGACTACGCGGACGCGGACGCCCGGCTGGTGGTCTGCCAGTACGACGACTGGGACCACCCGAGCCGCAAGGTCGGCACCTGCACCTACCTCGGCGGCGCGAACAACACCGGCGACGGCGAGGTCGACGTGCACAGCGCGCGCTACGTCTACCGGGTCTTCGAGGCCCGCACCGGCGAGCTGGTGACGACGTTCGCCCTCGACGGCACGACGAGCCCCGAGGAGACGTGCCCGGACTCGGCCCTCTACATCGCCGACGACTTCCAGCTCGTCACCGACGAGGCCCTCGCCGACAAGCTCCGGCCGCTCGTCACGGGCCGCCGCTGACGCCGGCGCGACCGCCGCGCCGCCCTGCGGGGGCGTACGCGGCGGTCGCGTGCCGTCCGCCGTACGCGGTGCCGTCCGCCCGTACGCGGGCGCGAGCCGTGCCGCGCGGACGGGGCCCGGTCCCTACGGGATCGGTCAGGCCGTCAGGACAGCAGCCGCTTCCACTCCGCCGCGTCCAGCTCCCGGCCCGCCGGTGCCCGCTTGCCGCGGCCGAGCAGCGCCTCCACCGCCTTCGCGACCTCGACGTCCGCGACGCGCCCGCGCGGGGTGATCAGCGGCCAGACGTCCGCGCCCAGGTAGCCGGTCTCGTCGGCGCGCTTGTGGAACTCCGCCGAGCACGCGTGCCGCTCGACGCCGCTCTGTTCGGCGAGCCGGGCGACGGCCGCCCGCGTCGACGGGCCGAACAGGCCGTCGGCCGGCAGCCCCGTGAACCCGTGGGCGCGCAGCAGGTGCTGCGCGGCGCGCACCGCCGGGCCGCTGTCGCCGGGGCGCAGCAGCGGCCACGAGGCGGTCCGGGCCGGCGCCGGCACGCCGAGCGTGCCGGCCACCGCCTCGCGCAGCTCCGGCAGCCGGCCGTAGAGCACGTCGCCGGGGCACTCGGTGGAGTTGAAGTCGCGGTGGCCCATGATGTTCTCCACCGGCCGCCCGTACTGCCCGGCGATCCAGGCGACCATCGCGACGAGCGAGTCCCACAGCGCGTCGGGGACGTCGACGTCGGTGTACAGGCCCTCGTTCTCGATGCCGATGACCTCGCTGTTGTGGCCGCCGACGTTGGCGCCCTGCACGTGCCGGGTGCCGCCGCGCACGACGTCCAGGCTCTCGTGCCGGCCTTCGAGGTGGTAGCCGCCGCGGCTGATGGTGAACTGCTGGCCGGTGTCGCCCCAGCCGCGCTCGTCCATGTGGAAGTCCTGGATGGCCCGGCAGATTTCCATGGCGTGTTCCAGCGAGTAATCCTCGGTGTTGCCGGGTTCCACGGTGTGGTGGACGACGATGTACGTCGGCACGTGGTCGAGGATGACGATGTCGGTTTGCGGCGACCGGGCGCCCCATTCCGCGGTGCTGTAGATACGCGGCTCGGGGGCCGCGAGCGAACGGGCGCCGCGGAGCGCGGCGGGGGCCGCGGCGGACGCGGCCGCCGGCGTGGGCGCCGCGTTCGCGAGCCCCGCCGCGCCGAGCCCGAGCGCTCCGGCCGCGGTGGCGGTCAGCCCGCCGCGCAGCAGGGCGCGGCGGTCGAAACCCGGATGTGCTGCCATCCTGGTCTCCTTCTTCAAGTGGGGGGTGGATGGGGGAAATTCTACGGGGTTGGGACATGCGCACGACAACCCCTGGTCACACCGACGACCCCTTATTCGCGGGGAATTGGAGAACAGCTCACCGCGTCAATGGGCCGACCAATGAAAGGGACGATACGCGAATAGGGAATACGCCCGGCGCCGCCTCGCCGGGCGCCGGGGCGGCCTCACACCCGCGGCCCCCGGTCCCCGCCGGCCGCACGCGGCGGCGACCGGACGGCCGGGCGGCCGGACGGACTCCGGCCGGTCCTGGCGACCGCCCGGCGGGATGTCGGCGGCGGGGCATAAACTCGACCGATGAGTTCCACCGAGGCGCTTGAAGTCCTCAGCAAGGTCTTCGGCTACGAGTCGTTCCGCGAGGGCCAGCAGGAGATCATCGACCACGTCGTGGGCGGCGGCGACGCCCTCGTACTGATGCCCACGGGCGGCGGCAAGTCCCTGTGCTACCAGATCCCCGCGCTCGTACGCCCCGGCACGGGCGTGGTGATCTCCCCGCTGATCGCGCTCATGCAGGACCAGGTCGACGCGCTGCGCGCCCTCGGCGTGCGCGCCGGCTTCCTCAACTCCACACAGGACCCCGACGAGCGCCGGATGGTGGAGGCCGAGTTCGTCGCCGGCGAGATCGACCTGCTCTACCTCGCCCCCGAGCGGCTGCGGGTGGAGTCCACGCTGCGGCTGCTCGACCGCGGCACGATCGCGCTGTTCGCCATCGACGAGGCGCACTGCGTCTCGCAGTGGGGCCACGACTTCCGGCCCGACTACCTGGCGCTGTCCGCGCTGTCCGAGCGCTGGCCGGACGTGCCGCGCATCGCGCTGACCGCGACGGCGACCAAGGCCACGCACGCGGAGATCGCGAGCCGGCTGCGGCTGGAGCAGGCCCGCCACTTCGTGGCCAGCTTCGACCGGCCCAACATCCAGTACCGCATCGTGCCCAAGCGGGAGCCGAAGAAGCAGCTCCTCGACCTGCTGCGCACCGAGCACGCGGGCGACGCGGGCATCGTCTACTGCCTGTCGCGCAGGTCCGTCGAGGACACCGCGGACTTCCTCGTGAAGAACGGGATCGAGGCGCTGCCGTACCACGCAGGGCTGCCGGCGGCGACCCGCGCGGAGCACCAGTCGCGCTTCCTGCGCGAGGAGGGGGTGGCGATCGTCGCCACGATCGCGTTCGGCATGGGCATCGACAAGCCCGACGTGCGCTACGTCGCCCACCTCGACCTGCCGAAGTCCGTCGAGGGGTACTACCAGGAGACCGGCCGCGCCGGCCGCGACGGCCTGCCGTCCACCGCGTGGCTGGCGTACGGGCTGCAGGACGTGGTGCAGCAGCGCAAGCTGATCGACGGCTCCGAGGGCGACGACGCGCACCGGCGGCGGGTGAGCGCGCACCTCGACGCGATGCTCGCGCTCTGCGAGAGCGTCGACTGCCGGCGCGCGCAGCTCCTCGCCTACTTCGGCCAGAGCGGCTCGCCCTGCGGCAACTGCGACACGTGCCTGACGCCGCCGGAGTCGTGGGACGGCACGGTGGCGGCGCAGAAGCTCCTGTCGACGGTCGTCCGGCTGCGGCGCGAGCGGCGGCAGAAGTTCGGCGCCGGCCAGATCGTCGACATCCTGCTGGGCCGGAAGACGGCCAAGGTCATCCAGCACGACCACGACACGCTGTCCGTCTTCGGCGTCGGCGCCGACCTCACGGAGCACGAGTGGCGCGGCGTCGTCCGGCAGTTGCTGGCCAAGGGGCTGCTCGCCGTCGAGGGCGACTACGGCACCCTGGTGCTCACCGAGGAAGCCGACGAGGTGCTGTACCGGGGCCGCAAGGTGCCGCTGCGCACCGAGCCCAAGCGGCCGGCGAAGGCCGCGAAGGCCGCGAAGGCCAAGGGGGCCGGGGACGGGCGCGCCGAGGCGGCCGACCTGCCCGCGGAGGCGGCGTCGCTGTTCGAGCGGCTGCGCGCGTGGCGGGGCGCGACCGCGAAGGAGCAGGGGGTGCCCGCGTACGTGATCTTCCACGACGCGACGCTGCGGCAGATCGCCACCGAGCGGCCGGGGTCGCTGGCCGCGCTGGGGTCGGTGAGCGGGGTCGGCGAGAACAAGCTCGCGAAGTACGGCGAGCAGATCCTGCAGACGGTCGCGGAGGACGACGCGGGCTGAGGAGGGCGCGCCCGCCTCCCGGCGGGACCGCGGCCGTCAGACGTTCCAGGGCATCTCCAGACCGAACTTGTACAGGTAGACGCCGAGCAGCACGCCGCAGATCACCAGGCCCGCGGCGGTCAGGATGGCGTTGCGGCGGCGGACCTTCGGGTCGAGCGCGCGCTGTGCGGCCTCGGTGACCTTGCGCTTGGTCCAGCGCAGGACTATCTGCGCCCACACGAACTCCGTCGCCCACACGGCCATGCCGGCAAAGATCACCAGCCAGCCGGGGCCGGGCAGGGGCAGCAGGATGACGCCCCCGGTGACGATGGCCAGGCCCACGATGAAGACCCCGACCTGCCAGCTGAGGTGCAGCGCGCGGGAACGCTGGATGAAGCCCGGTGCCCTCGACCCCCACGTCTGGTGCTCCGGCGCCTCCGGCTTCTCCGGCTCGTCCAGCTTCGCCACCGGAGCGTCGGTGTCGGTCTGCTCCATCGTCCCGTCCCCCTGATCGCCACGCTCGACATTCATGGACACACGTTACGGCGTGCGGCACCCCGTGCCGTCCACCCGGTGGCCGGTCCTGCCGGGATCGCCTCCTCCCCTGGTCGTACGCCACCCGCACGGCCCCGAGTACGCCGCCGGGCCGGTGCCCGGGGCCGGCCGGCGGGCCGGGAGGCGCAGGTACCGGCGCCGGCTTCCTTGACGCGCACACGTCGTGCGGATACGGTCCGCAACGGGGTATAGCAAGCGCTTACCTAACCTGTTGGCGATCCTCTTCGGGCAGGGAGACGACGCGATGCCGAAGCACAGAGGAAGCGCGGCCACGCGCGTGGCCGCGGTCGCCGTGGCGCTGGCCCTGACCGCGCTGGCGGCCGGGCCGGTGCAGGCGGCCCGGGCCGGAGACGGACCGGGTGCGGCCGGGCGGGACGCGCCCGACGTGCTCCCCGCCGTGCTGCCGGACCTCGTCGCGTACTACGACTTCGCCCACCCGGTCCCCGGCGACCCCGCCCGCGAGCGGGACCGGGGCCGCTCCGGCACCGACATCGACCTCGTCAACGGCGGCGCCGCGATGCGCGTGCCCGACCGCGCGTACCCGGGTGCCGGCACCGCGCTGCAGACCGCCCAGGTCTCCCCCGGCACCGCCGGGAACGACGACTGGAAGGCCGGCGTCCACGCCCCCGGGGGCGTGCCGGAGCTGGGCGCGTTCAACGGGGCGGCCGCCGCCACCGTCATGGGCTGGTTCAAGGTGACGGGCGACAACCCCGCCCCCGACTCCGGCACCCCGGCCCCGGACGACCGCTACAACGCCGTCGGGCTGGCCGGCGTGCTCTCCGGCGACTCCGACGGCCACGGCGTGCGGGCGCTGCTGGAGCTGATCGAGGTGGACGGCGAGCTGCGGCTCGTGGCGCTGGGCCGCCGGCTCGACGGGGGCGCCTCGCAGACGTTCGCCGCCGCCGCGGACTGGCGCCGGCTGCTGCCGCGCGACACGTGGGTGTTCCTGGCCGCGACGTTCGACTACACCGACGGCACCATGGCGCTGTACCGCAACGGCGAACGCCTCGACGGCTTCTACACCGTCCCCGGCGACCCGTGGCAGGTCGGCGGGCCCGGCGAGCACCGCGCGTCGCCGACCGACCCGGCCGGCATCAAGATCGGCGGGAGCTTCCCGCAGAACACGCGGGAGCGCAATCCCTGCAACTGCCGTATGGACGGCCTGATGTTCCTCGACCGCGAGCTGTCCCCCGGGCAGGTGCGGGCGCAGTACCGGCTGATGGCCTGGCCGCGCCCCTGAGCCGCGCCCCCGTCCGTCCCCCTCCTCCCGCGTCCTCCCGCGTCCGCCCGCTTCCGTCCCCGTCCGCGCCCTCCGTCCGGCCCGCGCTCCCGCGCCGCCCCGGCCGCAGCGCACCGGCACAACCCCAGAAACGGAGCCCGGCAGTGCCCACACCCACCCGCCGAAAGCCCCGGCCCCGCCTCCTCGCGCCCGTGCTCGCCGCGGCCGTGGCCGCGACCGCCTTCCTGACCGCCCCCGCCGCGGCCCGCACCGAGCCGGCCGCGGCCCCCGCCGCCGCCCCCGGGGACGCGATCCTCCCCAAGCCGGTGCCGGTGCAGCTCGGCCTCGTCGTGGCGGAGTACGCGCAGCTCCCGGAGTCGGAGCCGACGCCGCCGCCGACCGACCCGCGGCTGATGCGGCACGCCCGCATCAACGCCCTCGCCGAACTCCCCGACGGCTCCGGCCGCAAGGCGGTGCCCGACCTCAACGGCAAGCTCTACCTGGTCGAGGACGGCGGGCAGCCCCGCCCGTACCTCGACGTCGGCGCCGCCTTCGCGCCGCAGTTCTTCTCCGGCCAGGGCCTCGGCCAGGGCTTCGGCTACGCCGCCTTCCACCCCGGCTTCGCCCGCAACGGCATCTTCTACACCGTCCACACCGAACTGGCCTCCACCACCGACGAGGAGCCCGACCTCACCCCGCAGCCCAACACCGGCTACCACGGCATCATCACCGAGTGGACGGCCGACGACCCGGCCGCCGACACGTTCTCCGGCACCCGCCGCGAGGTGCTGCGCCTCGGCTTCCAGGGCCGGATCCACGGCATCCAGCAGATCGCGTTCAACCCCACCGCCCGCCGGGGCAGCGCCGAGTACGGCAAGCTCTACATCGCCGTGGGCGACGGCGGCACGGGCGTACGCACCACCGAGCCGCAGAACCTCGCGCTGCCGCACGGCAAGCTGCTGCGGATCGACCCCCGCGGCGACGACAGCGCCAACGGCGCGTACGGCGTCCCCGCCGACAACCCCTTCGCCGACCGCCCGGGCGCCCTCGGCGAGATCTACGCCTACGGCTACCGCGACCCGCACCGGTTCAGCTGGGACAGCGGCGGCGAGCACCGGATGTACCTCGGCCACATCGGCCAGCACGCCGTGGAGTCCGTCTACGAGGTGCGGGCCGGGGACAACTCCGGCTGGAGCGAGCGCGAGGGCCCGTTCGTCTTCGACAAGAACCCGGGCGACCCCTGCGACGCGTACAAGCCGCTGCCGCCGGACGACGCCACGTACGGCTACACCTACCCCGTGGCCGCCTACGACCACGACCCGCCGCCGGACTGGAACTGCACCTCCGACATCGGCCGCGCCGTCTCCGGCGGCTTCGTCTACCGCGGCGACGACCTGCGCAAGCTGCGCGGCACGTACGTCTTCGGCGACCTCGTCGACGGCCGCGTGTTCGCCAGCCGCGCCCGCGACATGGTCCGCGGCGCCCCGCAGATGGCGACGATCTACCAGCTCAGGCTCTACGACGACACCACCGGCAAGCGGGTCACGGCCCGCGACCTGGCCGGCGACACCCGCGTCGACCTGCGCTTCGGGCAGGACGCGGCGGGCGAGCTGTACCTGCTGGCGAAGGCGAACGGCAAGGTCTGGAAGGTCACCGGCACCCGCGGCCCCGCGCTGCCGTAGCCGGAGGCCGCACCCCCGGCGCGGGCGGCGCCGGGGGTGCGGCCGGGCCGCGCGGAGGGGGTCAGTCCGCAGGAGGGTCAGTCCGCGGGGCCGCGCTGCGTCCGCGCCCGCCGCTCCAGCTCCCGCGCGAACTCCAGCCACGCCGCGGCGCACGACCGGGCCACCTCGGCCACCGGGCCGCGCCAGTGCGGCGGCACCGCGTCGACCTGTCCGGCCAGGTCGTCCGGCTCCAGCACGTGCTCGTCGGCCCAGGCCAGGAAGGCCCGGCCGCTCGGCGCGTACCGCACCGACGGGTCCCGGCCCAGGCCGTCCCGCACCGCGTGCCACCGGGCGCCGCGCCCGCCGCCCGCCGCCGGGGCGGGCGGCGGCCCGGGGGCCGCGGGCCGCGGCGGGAGGGGGTCGCGGCCGGTGCGCAGACGTTCGCGTACGTCGTGGGCCGTGCCCACCGAGACGCCGGCCGCCCGCGCGATGGCGCGCAGCGACGCCTCGGGGTGCCGGGCGATCACCCGGCTCGCCCGCAGCCGGCCGGCGGAGGCGTCCAGGGGGCGGACCCGGCCGTCCCGCCCCACCCGGCCGGCGTCGGCCCCGTCCGCACCGCCGGCCCCGCCGCCGTCGCGCTCAGACGGGGCGAAGGAGCGCCGCCGGATCGCGCCCACCGTCGTCGGGGACAGGCCGGTGGCCGCGGCGACGGCACGGTCCGACCAGCGCCGGTGCGCCGCGAGGACGCGGACGGCCGCCGCCTCGCGGTCGTGCAGGGAGAGCGGCAGCCCGCCGGTGAGGTTGCGCTCGACGGCGCGCAGGAAGGCCGCCGTCTCGTCGCCGTCGAAGAACACGGCGGGGATGGTCGTGTCGCCGCGCAGCCGCGCGGCGTGCAGCCGGTGCATGCCGTCGACGACGCGCATCGTGCGGCGGTGCACGAGCACCGGGGGCAGGCCGGGCAGGGCGGCGAGCAGCCGCACGTGCTCGGGGTCGATCCCGGCGAGCCGGGGCGAGTCGCCGGGCCGCAGCGACGCCACCGGCACCGCGACGGCCGGGGCCGGGGTCCGCGCCGGCGGGTGCCGCTCCGGATCCGTTCTCTCCCCGCTGCCCCGCATGCGTGCACCCACCCGTCGGCCCGTGGCGGCCAGAGCGAAACGTATTACCGGCGGAATTCTTCCCGGCGGCACCCGCGCGGGCAACAGCCGCAAATACTCCAGCATGGGTAGTGCCCACTACCCGATCGAGCAGTGGACCGGGTTGTGACGGCAGGTCTAGCGTCCTTCAGCAGTGTGCAACCCCCTTGCGGAATAAGGTGCGCCACAACGCGGATCCACCCTACGCACGAACAAGGAGACTGTCCGGTGGCGAAATTGACACGGCTGCGGAACCGGCGCCTGGGATACGCGGTGGCCATCGCCACCGCGGCGGCGCTGACGGGGACCCTGACCAGTGCGGTGCCGGCGTCGTCGCAGGAAGACGGCTTCGACATCGACCATGACAACGTGCTGATGGAAGTCGTCTATCCCAAGTTCCAGCGGGTGTCGCGCGACGAGAGTTCGGGCCGCGCGGTGTCGCTGACGGTGGACCACGCCATGCTCATCGAAATGCCGTGGTTCGACGCCATCGCGCCCTACCACCCCACGGCGAAGGGAATCTTCTCGGAAATACCGCGGCGCCCGGAATCCGAGCACACGACACGCAACCAGAACATCGCCGTGACCTATGCCGCGTTCACCTCTCTGAACGCCGTGCTGCCGGAGTACAAGAGCCGGTGGATCGAGATGATGGAGGCGGCGGGCCTCGATCCGGACGCCACCGCGGAGGACCCGACCACGCCGAGCGGCATCGGCATCATCGCGGCCAAGAGGGCGATGGAGGCGCGGAAGGGCGACGGCAGCAACCGGGACGGCTCCCGGGGCGGCCGCACGTACAACAAGCGGCCCTACTACGACTACACCGGCTACAAGCCGGTCAACACCGTCTACGACCTGCGCAACCCGTCACGCTGGCAGCCGAACACGTCGTCGGTGCGGAACGTCTACAAGGACCAGCAGTTCGCGACGCCGTACTACGGCCGGGTGCGGCCGTTCACGTACGACAGCCCCGCCGAGTTCCGGGTCCGCCCGCCGGTCAACAGCAACCACTGGCACCGGCGCGCCTACCGGCAGCAGGCGAACGAGGTGCTGCGGGCGTCCGCGAACCTGACCGACGAACAGAAGATGACCGCCGAGCTGTTCAACGACAAGGTGCTCACCTTCGGCCAGTACGCGGGCACCCCGGTGGTGCTGGCGGGCAACCTGAACACCGAGCAGACGGTCCACTACATCACCATGTCCGACGTGGCGTTCGTCGACGTCACCATCGCCACCTGGCACTACAAGCGCAAGTACGACTCGGTGCGGCCCGAGACCGCCGTCGACTACCTGTACGGCGAGCGGAAGCTGACCGCCTGGGGCGGCCCCGGGCAGGGCACCGTCAACGACATCACGGGCGAGGAGTGGGAGGGCTACCTGGACTCGGTCTCCGCCGACCACCCCGAGTACCCCTCCGCCAGCTCCGCGCTCTGCCTCGCCTTCGCCGCGCAGGTGCGGCAGTTCACCGGCACCGACGAGATCAGGGTGAAGGCCGAGTTCCCCCGGGGGTCGTCGCTGGTCGAGCCGGGCGTCACCCCGGCCAACGACGTCACGCTGCAGTGGAACAGCTGGACGGAGTTCGCCGACGCCTGCGGCGAGAGCCGGATCTGGGCCGGCGAGAACTTCCGGTCCTCCGTCGAGGCCGCGAAGCAGTACGCGCCCGAGATCGGCGACCGGAGCTACGAGTTCGTCCAGCGCAAGCTGAACGGCGGCTGATCCCCGGCGGGTCCGGGAGCACCGCGCGGTCCGGCGCCGGCCGCCGACGGGTGAGGTCCACCCCGTCGGCGGCCGGCGCCGCGGTGTGCGCGGCCCCGTCACACCCGCGCCGCCACCCCGGCGGCGCCCCGGACCCGCCGGACCACCGCGTCCGGGTCCGCGGGCGGGGCGTTGCCGCGCCAGGCCACGTGGTGGTCCGGCCGGAGCAGGACGAGGTCGCGCTCCCACAGCTCGCGCGCGGCCGCGTCGGCCACCACCGCGTGGCGGACGGTCACGCCCTGCGCGGCGGCGGCGTTCAGCAGCGGGTCGGCGCGCCCTCCGCCGGCGAAGTCGACGAGCGTGAACGACGGGCCGAAGAGGTCGTACAGCGGGGTGCCGTCCTTCAGCAGCAGGCTGGGCGGGCGGCTGCCGGGCCAGGTGGTCGGCCTGTACGCCCGCGGGCTCCAGCCGGGGGCGGCGCCGTCGTCGGGGCAGACGACGGGCGAGTCGTCGTAGCGGTAGCCCAGTTCGACGCCGCGGTACTCGTTCTCGCCGCGCTCCTCGCCGAGGAAGGCCGCGACGGCGTCCGGCGGGGCGCCGTCGCGCAGCAGGGCGCCGGCCTTCATGTGCACGCCGATGTGCCGGTGCGAGGTGCGCATGTTGCGCAGGCCGACCGGGCGCCGGTCGGTCTCGTAGCTGTCGAGCAGCGCGGGGCCGCCGTGGTGCCGGACCATCAGGGCGACCTTCCAGGCCGCGTCCATCGCGTCGCCGATGCCGGTGTTCATCCCGTACGCGCCGGTCGGGAACATGCGGTGCGCGGCGTCGCCGGCGAGCAGGACGCGGCCGGCGCGATAGCGGTCGGCGAGCATGAAGCCGGGGCGCCAGCGGGAGGTCAGCAGCACCTTCTCGATCTTCAGCCCGGTGCCCAGGACGTCCAGCAGGAAGCCCGCGGGGTCGGTGGGCGGGGTGTCGAACTCGTCCGGGCGCACGCCGTTGACGTGCGCGGTCCAGGTGTCGACCTCGTCCTGGGCGATGAGGACGTAGCGGAAGGCGAAGTAGTGCCAGAACGGGCCGTGCCGGTGCAGGGTGCCGCGGTCGCGGCTCTTGAAGTGCACCATGAACGCGCCGGGCAGCCCGGGGACGCCGAAGGTGTCCTCGCCGATGCCGAGGACGGCGCGGACGCGGCTCGACGCGCCGTCGCAGCCGATCACGTACCGCGACCGCAGCCGGATCCGGTCGCCGGTCGGGACGTCCACCAGGTGGCTGGTCACGCCCTGGTCGTCCTGCGTGAGGGAGTCGAACCGCAGGCCGGTGCGCAGGTCGACGCGGTGGTGGCGCCGGCAGTGGGCGCGCAGCACCGGCTCCAGCTCCGTCTGGGATATCCGCTGGCCGGGCTCGGCGGAGCCGGTGCCGTCGTTGTGCGCGGCGAAGCGGCGCCGCTCCTCGTCGACGGAGGGCAGCGCCCAGGTGGTGATCGGCGTGCCGGCGAGCCCGGTGGACCAGACGACGTCGGCCGGGTGCCCGGGTGCGACGCCGGCGGCGCGGACGTCGTCGGCGACGCCGAGCTGCCGGAGGAACTCCATGCTGCGGGCGTTGACGAAGTCGAGTTTGGGGTGTGCGGAGGTCTCGGAGCTCTGGTCGGCGAGTATGCACCGGACGCCCTGGCGGGCGAGCGCCAGCGCGGTCGCCATGCCGACCGGGCCGGCGCCCACGACGAGTACGGGTGCGGGTTCCACGGTTGCCTCCCCTCAGGGGTGTGGGGCGGCACCCGGCCGCCCCACACCCCGTCGCAGTCTGCGGTTGTCTCAGCGGGCTTCGCTGGGCGTACGGGGCCTGTCGTCGCCGTCCGCCCCCGTGCGGGCCGCCGCGGGCGCGCGGCCGCCGGTCAGGGCCCGGACCTGCATCTCGGCGAAGGCCTTGTCGTCGCGCTCCTTGCTGCTGAGGGAGCCGAAGTAGCCGAGCAGGAAGCCGGCCGGGATGGTGATCAGCCCGGGTTCGATGTCGATGAACTTGAAGTTGGCGCCGGCGAAGATGGCGTCGTCCGGCCCCGAGACCCCGTTGGAGAACACCACCAGGAACATCAGCAGCGCGGTGCCGCCGTAGACGATCCACTTCAGCCCGGCGGTGTTGAACCGGCGCCAGAACAGGGCGTAGACGACGGCCGGGAGGACCGCGGTGCCGGCCAGGTCGATCGAGGTCGGGATGAAGATGTGGGTGCGCACCGGCAGCATCGCGACGCCGACGAGCACCGAGGCGATGCCGATCCGCAGGGTGTTGCGCCGGATGTCCCGCAGTTCGCCGGCCGGGTCCGGCTTGCGGCCGCGTACGACGTTGAGGTCCTTGGTGACGCAGGTGACCGCGTTGATGAGCAGGGCGGCGTAGACGCCGACGATCGTCAGCAGGGCGATCGGCGCGAGCACGCCGATCATCACCGGTCCGCCCAGCTCGTCCACGAGCTTGGGCAGGCTGATGTCGCGGTGGGCCTTGATCACGCCGATCCGCTCGGAGCCGAGGACCGCCACGGAGGCGAAGCCGACGATCGCCATGCACAGGTAGACGCCGACGACGATCATCGACGCCCAGCCGGCGGAGCGGCGGGCGTCCCGGCCGCTGGTCGTGGCGAAGTTGCGCAGGAACAGGAACGGGATGGCGGCCACGCCGACGGCGACGCAGAAGAGCTTGGAGAGGTGGACCAGCCGGTGCTGGCCCTCGCCGAACTCGCGTCCCGGGCCGAGCAGGTCGTAGCCGGCGGGGACGTCCTTGCGGTTCTGCTCGGCCTTGTCGAGGATGTCGAAGACGTTCAGGTTGAACTCCGCGAGCACCAGGAGCGTCAGCACCAGCACGACGGTGAGGGTGAGGATCGCCTTGAACACCAGCAGCCGGGTGACGCCCGCCATGCCGGCCGTGTACGCGTAGAAGACGGTGACGAGGCCGACGACGAGGACCGAGAGGCCCAGTCCCGCGACGTTGTCCAGGCCGAACCAGCGGTTGAAGATGAAGGCGATCGCCGCGAGGCTGATGATCGTGAACATCCCGTAGATCAGCAGTGTGACGATCGCCGCGGCCTTGCGCGCCTGGCGTTCCTCGGCGCGCATCGCGAAGATGTCGCCGAGCGTGTATCCGCCGAGGTTGCGCACGGGCGAGGCGAAGAGCAGCACCCCGAGCACCATCGAGGTGGTGAACGCGGTCAGCAGCATCGCGGCGTCGTAGCCGTTGAGCGCGATGTGCCCGGTGATGATGAACAGGGTGGAGTACATCAGCGGCGCGGACGCCAGCGCGACGGCGTTCTGCACGGGCCCGATCCGGCGGCCGGCGACGAGGAAGTCGTCGGAGGTGCGCACGCTGTCGCGCACCGCCTTGACGACGAAGTACACGGCGACGGCGGCCGCTATCGTCGCGGGTATCGCGATCTCGGGCACCGCCCAGGTGTTGTCGATGGGCGGCGGCGGGTCGGCGAGGGTCGTGCTCATCGCGGCTCTCCTTCCAGTTCCGCCCGGACCTGGTCGGTCAAGGGGTCAAGCCGGTTGGCGGCGTAGCGCAGGTACGTCGCGCAGACCGTCACGACGACGGCGAACGTCAGGAACATGAACAGCAGGCCGACGTTGACGGGGCCGCCTATCTCCTGCCGGAAGAAGCCGGGGGCGAAGGCGGCCAGCGCCGTCCCGGCGAACCACCAGCCGAAGAACAGCACGCTCGCCCGGATGAGGAAGGAATTCGTCTGGCGCTGCAGGGACTTGAACCCGGCGCTGCCGTGCACGGCGACGTAGCGGTCGCCGTCCGCCGACGAGTCCGTCGAACTCATGACACCTCCTTGGCAGGGACGTCGGGACGAGGACGTCCGGACGTGCGGTCATCACTGCAGTGTTGGGGATCGTCTCGGCGTGGACATGACCCATTCGCGCGATCTCGGGGCGCGGCGGGGGATTGGCGTGACCGCCCCGGGATTCACGTGGCCCGGCGCTTTCCCCCTCCGTAGCGGCACGGGCGGAGGGGCACGGACGGAGGGGCACGGACGAAAGGGGGCGGTCCCGCGCGGTCAGATGAGGACGTCGCCGCCGTCGATGTTGAGGTTGACGCCGTTGATGGCGCGGTTCTCCAGCAGGAACGAGATCGCGTGGGTGCAGTCCCGCATCGTCACCGGGCGTTTGGTCAGGGCCTTCTCCTCCGCCGCCGCCCGCGCGGCCGGCTTGTCGCTCCAGAACGGGGTGTCGGCGACGATGCTCGGGTGCAGGGCGTTGACGCGGACCGGCGACAGCTCGACCGCCAGGGTCCGCACCAGCGCGCCGATCCCCCCGTTGGCGGTGGTCACCGTGGTCGACCCGGGGTACGGGCGGTGGCTGGCCAGGCCGCCGAGCAGGACGACGGCCCCGTGCCCGGACATCTTCGGGGCGAGCGCGTGCAAGACCGCGGTGTAGCCGACGAGCTTCACGGTCAGCAGCCGGGCGGCGTCGTCCGGGCGGTAGTCGCGCACGGTGTTGAAGTCCCGGTCGAGCGCCGTGAGCACCAGGTGGTCGACCCGCTCGACGCCGGCCAGCGCGGCGGCGACGCCCGCGGTGTCGGCCAGGTCCAGCGCGACCGCGCGGGTCCGGCCGCCGATCTCGTCGGCGGCGGCCTTGGTGCGGCCCTCGGCGCGGCCGGTGATGACGACGTCGCTGCCGCGGTCCGCGCAGGTCTGGGCGAAGTGCCGCCCGATCCCCGACGTTCCGCCGACCACGACGACGTGAGTGCGTTCCGACACGGTGGTGTTTCCCTTCCTCAAGGGCCCGGAGGCCCGGGGGCCGGCGGCCTCATACGTGCAGGGAGGCGCCGCCGTCGACGTAGAGGTCGTGCATGGTGACGTGGCCCGCCTGGTCGGACACCAGGTACGCGACGGCCTCCGCCACGTCCCGCGGCTGGGCGAGCTTGTGCAGCGGGATGCCCACCCGGTACTCCGCGGGCATGCCCTCGACCACCTCCCGCAGCTCCGGGTCGCCGACGTGCATGGCGCGCAGCATGGGGGTGTCCGTCGAGCCGGGCGAGACGACGTTGCAGCGGATGCCGTGGTCGGCCAGCTCCAGCCCCAGACAGCGGGTGAACTGGGCGGAGGCGGCCTTGGAGGCGGCGTACGCGGCCATCTCCGTACGCGGCACGCCGGCGGCGTTCGACGCCACGGTCACGATCGCGCCGCGCCCGCGGCGCACCATGCGCCGCGCCACCGCGCGCGAGACGTGGAACACGCCGCCGGCGTTGACCGCGAGGGTCTCGGCCCACTGCCGGTCCCGCAGCTCGACCACGCGGCCGGTGTGCATCACGCCGGCGGCGTTGACGAGGATGCCGACCGGCCCCAGCTCCTCCTCGACGCGCGCGACGGCCGCGTCGACCGCCGCGCTGTCGCACACGTCGACGGCGTACCCGCGCGCCGGCGTGCCGTCCGCCTCCAGCTTGGCGACGACCGTGGCGAGCTTCTCCGGGTTGCGGTCGGCGGCGGCGACGTGCGCTCCGGCGTCGGCCAGGGTCCTGGCCACCGCGGCGCCGATGCCCTGGGCCGCGCCGGTGACCAGGGCGACGGTCGACTCGATTCCGGTCAGTTCCATCATGAACTCCTGCTGGTCGTGGCGACTGCCTGCTCGGCGTCGTACCCGAACAGCCACTGGTGCCGGTCCAGCCCCGGCCCGGCGAGGGCGCCGGCGTCGCGGCGCCGCTGCGCGGCACCGTCGGCCAGGTGGAAGGTGTCGGCGTTGGCGCGGGACTGGCGCTGGATCCGGGTGGTGCGGGGCAGGCGGATGCGCTCGTAGCGGTGCAGCGCCGCGCGCAGCCGGTCCCGGCCGGCATCCGCACCGGCCCCGGCGAGGCAGCGCGCGAGGACGACGGCGTCCTCGATCGCCTGGTTCGCTCCCTGCGCCTGGAACGGGAGCATCGGATGGGCGGCGTCCCCGATGACGGCCACCCGGCCCCAGCTGAGCCGTTCGATGCTGTCGCGGTCGTGCAGGGCCCACCTGCTCACCGTCTGCGCCGCGTCGAGCAGCCGCGTGACGTCCTCGTGCCAGCCCTTGTACGCCGCCTGCAGCCCGAGGACGTCGCCCCGGGCCGACCAGGACTCCACCTCCCAGGAGGCCGCGGGCACGGTGGCGCCGAAGCTTAAGCGCCGGCCGCCGGAGACCGGGTAGCACACGCAGTGCTGGTCCGGTCCGAACCACAGCCGCACCCGCGGCTCGGCCGGCAGGTGCGGCACCCGCTCGACGGGCACCAGGCCGCGGTAGATCGTCTGCCCGGAGTAGCGCGGCCAGTCGGCCACGAACCACTCGCGGACCGCCGAGTGGATGCCGTCCGCGCCCACCGCCACGTCCGCGGCGACGGTCCGCCCGTCGGCCAGGTGCAGCCGGGCCTCCCCCTCGTCCTGGGTGACGGCGACGAGGCGGGCGCCGAGGTGCAGCCGGTCCGGCGGCAGTTGCGACAGCAGCGCGGCGTGCAGGTCCGCCCGGTGCACGGTGTAGTACGGGGCCCCGAAGCGGCGCAGGCACCTGTCGCCCAGCGGGGTGTGCTGCAGCATCAGGCCGTCGTCCCAGCGCCGCATCTCGATCGCCTCCGGCGCGACGGCGGCACCGCGCAGCCGGCCGCGCAGGCCGAGGCGGTGGAGCAGCCGGGTCGCGTTGGGCGCCACCTGCACCCCCGCCCCGACCTCGGCCAGCTTCTCCGCCTGCTCGTAGACGTGGCAGTCCGCCCCGCTGCGCCGCAGGGCGGCGGCGAAGGCGAGGCCGGCGATCCCGGCGCCGACGACGGCGACCCTCATCTGCGACATGCCTTCCTCCTCAGTAGTAGAGGAGCGCTTTGCTCCAGTCCTCGTCGGGGCCGAACAGGCTGCGCGGCTTGACCACGTCGGGCATGTTCGTGAGCGCGTCGCGCGGGACCAGGGCCCCCGGCGGCAGCCCGGTGACGTCGGCGTCGACGCCGAACTCGGCGCGTACGCCCGCGGCGAGCGCCGCCTCGGCGTCCGCGCGGTGCTCCGGGGGCACCTCGACCTCGACGCGCAGCGACACCGGCTCGGCGCGGGCGCGCCAGAAGTACACCTGGTAGGCGTCGGGGAGGGAGAAGACCACCTCCTCCAGCCGGTGCTGGGTGACCTTCGCGTCGCCGACGCGGTGGCCGAACGCCGCCCGGCCCAGCACCCGGACCGTGGGCAGCTGCCAGCCGCAGTCGCAGTCGTCGTAGGAGACCTCGACGTCGTCCTCCAGGTTGTAGCGCAGCAGCGGCATGGCCTCGCGGTACAGCGGGGTGACGACCAGCTGCCCCGACCCCTCCGCGGCGACGTTCCCGGTCTGCGGGTCGTACACCTCGAACAGCGCCCGGTCGGCCCACAGGTGCATCCGCCCGTACGCGCACTCCCCGGCGAGGCTGCCGGTCTCCGTGGACCCGTACTCCTCGATGACCGGCACGCCCCACAGCCGGCTGATCCGCTGGCGGCGGGCGGTCGTCAGCGGCTCGCCGCCGACGAACAGCGCGCGCAGCGCGGGGAAGTCGGCCCCGGGGCGGTGTCCTGCGGCGGTGGCCGCGGCGGCCCAGATGAGGCACTCGGTCGGCACCGACCAGGTGAGGGTGACGCCGAGGTCGTGCAGGGTGCGCACCACGCGCGCGTACGGCATGGCCAGCGACCGGTTGTCGCCGGGCACGACGGTGGCGCCGTGCAGCCGGGCGGCGGCGTGCGCGAGGTGGCCGGTGAGGAGCAGCGCGTACGGGGTGCGGACCAGGAAGACGTCCGCGGCGGAGATGCCGATCCACTTGCGGGCGAACCGCTCGGCGAGGTCGAGCCAGTCCTCCTGGGTGTAGTACGAGGGCGTGGGGCGGCCCGCGGTGCCGCTGGACTCGTGGTAGGTGGCCAGGCGTTCCCGCGGGACGCCGAGCATGCCGAACGGGTAGTTGTCCCGCAGGTCCTGCTTGGTCGTCAGCGGCAGGCCGGCGAGGTCGGCGGGGGTCGTGGGCAGGGCGGCGGACGTGGTCAGCCGGTGCCGGTAGAAGGGCGAGCGGGCGGCCCAGGCGACGGTCTGCGGGAGTTGCTTCTCCTGCAGGCCGCGCAGCTCCTCGGGGCCGTTCCACTGGCCGATGTGCGGCAGGGCCGACGTGGCGTCGGTCACGGTTTCTCCTCCCCCAGTAGTCGGTGGGCGTTCTCCCAGGCGATCTGCCGCCACTGCTCGGGCGGGGTGCCGATCGCGGCGAACTTGGCGAGCTCCACGGCCGGGTGCTGCAGCGGGAACTCGGTGCCGAACACCACCCGCGCGGCGCCGAGGCGGTCGATCGCCGCCTCGGCCACGCACGTGTAGCCCCCGGAGGTCTCCAGCCGGATGCGCGGCTCGTCGCGGATCAGTGCGAGGGCGTGGAAGTCGATGTTGCCGATGCCGCTGTGCCCGAGCACGAAGTCCGTCCGGGGGAACCGGCGGGCCAGGGCGACGAGGTCGGCCACACCCGCACCGGGGCGGTCGAGGCACACGGTGTAGACGGGGTGGCCGAAGTCCGCGGCCACCTCGACGAGCGCGGCGACGCGCGGGTCGGTCAGCGCGACGCCGTGCACCGCCGGCGAGACCTCCAGGCCGCGGAACTCCGCCGCCCGCTCGCGGTACACCCCGGGCGGGCGGTGCGGGTTGGCGAACCAGAACGGCACCAGCCGCCCCTTGCCGTCCGGACCCGAACAGGCCGCCAGCACGGCGTCGTTGTCGGCGTCGGTCTCGATGTGCCCGCCCTCGACGAGCTGCCGGGCGAGGGTGTCGAGGTCGACCGTGCCGCCCGCGCACACCACCGCGCGCGTCAGGCCGTGCTCGTCCATCGCCGCGAGCAGCCGCCCGGTGGCGCCGGGCCGGGGCGCGAGGCGCACGTGGAAGTCCAGCACGGACTGCGCGGTCGGCGCGGTCGGCGCGGTCATCGGGCCACCGCTCACTTCTCGATGCAGAACTCGTCGATGGGGTAGCCGACGTGCCGCTGCTCGACTGGCAGGTAGCCGAGGACCTTCGTCCCCGCCTTCAGGTCGGTGACGTTGAGCACCTCGCCGCCGGGCCCGAGGACCCGTACGTGCCAGTCGTCCTGGACGATGAGGTTGACCGTCACCCCGGACGGCGCGACCGCGTCGATCGCGAGCAGCGGCCGGGTCTCGATCTTGACCCGGCCCACGGTGACGACACGGGACTTGCCCGCGGAGTCGACGGCGAGCACCTTGCCGCCGGAGGTCAGCTCGCTGAGGTAGTTGGTGCGGCCCTCGGCGGAGAGCGTGTACGAGTGCAGCGCGCCGGCGTTGACGCGGAACGGGCGGGTCGGCATGTACGGCAGCGGGTGGGTCTCGCTGCAGCACAGGATCATGCCGGTGGAGTGCGAGCCGACGAGGATGCCCTCGTCCAGGCCGAAGTTGGTGCACGTGTCCACGCACGCCCGCTCGCCCATGCCGACCCGGCGGATGCCGGTGACCTCCAGCTCCACCAGCGACAGGTCCGCGGCGCGGCTGACCGCGGCGGCCCGCAGGTCCGTGGCCTCGCCGGGCGCCCGGGGGGCGAGCATCACGCCGTCCGAGCCGTGTTCGAGGACGCCGAAGACGATCTCCGCCTCCTCCACGTCGGCGACCCGCGTGACGATGCTGCCGTCGGCGCCGGCCGCGGCGGCCAGCACGATCTCCAGCGGGATCTTGGTGGGGTCGCGGAAGTCCAGCAGGCTCCACCGGTCGTAGCGGGCGGCGCGGCAGGCGTCGTCCAGGCTGTCGGCGTCGGTGATCTCGACGTAGCGGCCGAACTCCACGCCGGCGTGCGCGAGCGCCAGCTCGGCCGGGTCGCCGTGCCGGACGGGGTCGACGATGACGAGGTCGGCGGGCTCCAGCTGCTCCGGCAGCGGCCGGCCCTGCGGGAAGAGCACTTTCTTCACCGTCGGGGGCAGCGGCGCCAGGTCGGCCGGGTCGGCGGCCACGATGGCGTCGACCCGCTGGTGGATGGCTTCTTCGACGATGGCCTCCTTGGCCCCGTCAGCGTTTCGGATGTCCAGCCAGCACAGCTTCACGGATCACTCCTCAGAGCGGATGACGGTAGGGACGGGGTCGTGGCGGAACGGGCGTCACGAGGTGAGGGCGAGCCGGTCTCCCCCTCCGGCCACACCCCCGTTGGCGGTGCCCCCTCCCCCACCGGCTACGCCCTCATTGGCGGGGGTGCCCCCATTTCGGCCCGGAGGGTGCCCGGGCGGGTGGACCAGCCGGGCGATCGCCGCGGCCGTGCGCCCGGGCTTCTCGGCCTGGAAGACGTTGCGGCCCATCGCCACCCCGGCCGCGCCGCCGCGCAGCGCGTCGGAGACGAACGACAGCACGGCCTCGGGGTCGGCCGCGCGCGGACCGCCGGCGACGATCACGGGGATGGGGCAGGCCCGTACGACGTCGGCCATCTCCTCGGGGGTGCCCGCGTAGTCGGTCTTGACGACGTCGGCGCCGAGGTCGGCGGCGAGCAGCGCGGCGTGCGCCACCAGTTCGGCCGCGTGCGAGTCCGCGATCCCCGGCCCGCGGGCGTAGACCATGGCCAGCAGCGGCACGTTCCAGCGGTCGCACTCCCCGGCCACCGCGGCCAGGTCGGCCACCTGCCGGGCCTCCTGGCGGGAGCCCAGGTTGACGTGCACGCTGACGGCGTCGGCACCCGCCCGCACCGCCTCCTCGACGTGCGCCACCAGGTACTTGGCGTCCGGGTCCGGGGCGTGCCGGGTGCTCGCGTTCAGGTGCAGGATCAGCGACATGCCGCCGAACCAGCCGTGGTCGACGTGGCGCAGCGTGCCCTTGTGCAGGACGACGGCGTCGACGCCGGTGCCGGCCAGCTCGCCCAGCAGCGGGTCCAGCTCGCCGGGGCGCAGCGGCCCGTCGGTGACCGAGTGGTCGAGGGGGACGACGAGCAGCCGCCCGTCCCCCTCCCGGAAGAGGCGTCGCAGGCGCAGCCCGCGGCCGAACGAAGCGTTGAGTACAGCCACTTGTGTCCTGCCTCTCTCAAACGGTGGCGGAGCGGCCGGGGGCCGGCGGCACGGCGTCGCCGGGCGGCGCCGCGGCGAGCGAGAACTCGCGGTGCAGGGTCTCCACCGCGTCGGCCGTGCGCTCCCGCGGCACGATCACGGACAGCCGCATCTGGGAGGTGGAGATCCAGCTCGTCGGGATCCCGGCGGCGGCCAGCGCCCCCATCAGCCGCGCGGCGTACTCCGGGCGGCTGAGCAGGCCCATGCCGACCACGGAGACCTTGCCGACGTCCGTGTCGAAGTGCACGCCGCCGCCGAAGGAGGCCGCGACCTGGTGCAGCGCCTCGCGGACCCGGTCCGCCTCGCTGCGGCGGATCGTGAAGCCCATGCGGAACTCGTTCTCGTACGGTCCCGACCTGGCCACCAGGTCGACCACGGTCCCCCGGGCGGCCATCACGTCGAACACGTCGGGAGCGAGGTCCCGGCGGCTGTCCCGGCAGTGCACGAGCACCCGCGCGACGTCGGTGTCGTGGGTCACCGCCACGACCGCCCGCCGGGTCTCCAGCGGGCGGTCGTCCTGCCGCTCGGCGACCGTCGTACCCGGCGCCTGCGACGACACGTTCCTCACGCGCACTTCGACCCCTTCCATGGCGGCCAGCTCGATGCAGCGGGTGTGCAGGACGCGGGCGCCCGCGAACGCCATCTCCGCCATCACGCCGGGGTCGACCCACGGCAGGCAGCGGGCGGCGGGCAGCACGCGGGGGTCGGCGGTGAACACGCCGTCCACGTCGGTGTAGATCTCGCAGGTCGCCGCGCGCAGCCGCGCCGCGAGCGCCACGGCGCTGGTGTCGGAGCCGCCGCGGCCGAGGGTGGCGACGTCCCCGGCGCGGTCCACACCCTGGAACCCGGTGACCACGGCCACCTGCCCGGCGGCCAGTGCCGCCCGCACCCGCTCGGCGCCGATGCCCGAGACGAGGGCGTCGCCGTGCCGGTCGGTGGTGCGGATGCCCGCCTGCCGGCCGGTGAACGAGACCGCCGGCACGCCCATGGCGGTCAGCGTCAGGGCCATCAGCGCCGCCGACTCCCCCTCGCCGACGGCCAGCAGCTGGTCCAGCTCCCGGGACGGCCCGCCGGCGCCGACGTCGGCCGCCAGCCGCAGCAGTTCGTCGGTCCGGCCGCCGCGGGCGGAGACGACCACGGCCACCGACGGGCTGCGCCGCCACGCCGCCTCGATACGCAGGGCGGCGCGACGCACGCGGTCGAGCGTCTGCAACGAGGTACCGCCGTATTTCTGGACGAGCACAGCCACAGTCGTTTCACCGCCTTCGTCGACCAGGTACGGCTCGACAGTAGGCGCGGCTTTCTGCCCGGCCCACTACTCGCCCGGGTAGTGGGCCGAATTCAGTGGGACACGCCAGCGCGGCGGGCGTTACCGCGAACACGCGATGGGGCGCCGGGCCGTTCGGAATTCCGGCCCCGCAATTCTCCCGGAGTGCCGCGGCCGCCGTAGTCGCGGCCGGACTACTGTGGGCGCGGTAGTCGGATACTCCTCCGCAAGTGGTACTCGGATACCCGGAACTGCCGTTATGGTGCTCGTATGAGCACACGGCTGTCCCAGGTCTGGGCCCGGGTCAAGACTTTGGTGATCGCTGTCTGCGTGGCGGCCGTGCTGCTGATCACCGGCCTGGCCGGGGAGCACACCGCCTCGGGTCTCGACCTGCTCGGCTACGGGCTGCTGGTGACCAGCGGCCTGGCGCTGGCCGGCAGCGCGCGGGCCCCCGTCCCGATCCTCGCCGTGACAGCGCTGTGCGTCGTCGGCTACAACGCCGCCGGCTTCGACGTCCCCGCCGTCGCCTACCTGTTCGCCGTCTACGCCACCGTCCGCTCCGGGCACCGGATCGTCGCGGTCGGCGTGAGCGTGGTGCTGGTGCTCACCCTCCCGTACGCCGTGATGGCCTCCCCCGACGGCCCCACGGACGCCTTCGCGCAGGCCCGCGGCGTGCTCGAACTGGCCTGGCTGATCGCCGCCGGCGCCGCCGGCGAGGCGCTGCGGCAGGCCGAGCGGCGGGCGGACGAGGCCGAGCGCACCCGCGAGGAGACCGCGCGGCTGCGCGCCAGCGAGGAACGGCTGCACATAGCGCGGGAACTGCACGACTCGCTCACCCACCAGATCTCGATCATCAAGGTGCAGTCCGAGGTCGCCGTCCATCTGGCCCGCAAGCGCGGCCAGGACGTCCCCGAGTCGCTGCTCGCGATCCAGGAGGCCGGCCGGGAGGCCACCCGGGAGCTGCGGGCGACGCTGGAGACGCTGCGCGACGAGGGCGAGGACGCCCCGGCGCACGGGCTCGACCACGTGCCGGAGCTGGTGGAGCGGACCCACGGCATAGGGCTGCACACGACGCTGACGATCGAGGGGCAGCGCCACGACGTGCCCGAGGCGGTGGACCGCACCGCCTACCGGATCGTGCAGGAGTCGCTCACCAACACCGCCCGGCACGCCGCGGCCTCCACCGCGTCGATCCGCATCTCCTACCTCCCCGGCGCCCTCGGCATCCGCATCGACGACAACGGGAAGGCCCTGCCCGGCGCGGCGGCCAAGCCCGGCGTCGGCCTGCTGGGGATGCGCGAGCGCGTCACCGCACTCGGCGGCAGCCTCCGCGCGGAGCCGCGCACCGAGGGCGGCTTCACCGTCCAGGCCGAACTCCCGGTGGCGAGGATCCCGTGATCCGTGTGCTGATGCTCGACGACCAGCCGCTGCTGCGCAGCGGGTTCCGCGCGCTGCTCGACGCCGAGGACGACATCGAGGTCGTGGCCGAGGCGGGCGACGGCAAGGAGGGGCTGGCCCTGGCCCGGGAGCACCTGCCGGACCTCGCGCTCGTGGACCTGTCGATGCCGGTGATGGACGGCATCGAGACGACGCGGCACATCGCCGCGGACCCGGCGCTGACCCACATCCACGTGGTGATCCTGACCAACTACGGCCTGGACGAGAACGTGTTCAACGCGCTGCGCGCCGGCGCCGCCGGGTTCCTGGTCAAGGACATCCTGCCGGAGGACCTGCTGCACGCGGTGCGCGTCGCCGCGCGCGGCGACGCGCTGCTGGCGCCGTCGATCACCCGCAGGCTGATCAACAAGTACGTGTCGCAGCCGCCGCTCGACCCGTCGGCCGTCACCGGTCTGGAGGAGCTGACCAACCGCGAGCGCGAGGCGGTGGCGCTGGCCGCGCAGGGGCTGTCCAACGACCAGATCGCCGGCCGCATGGTGATCAGCCCGCTGACCGCGAAGACCCACATCAACCGGGCCATGTTCAAGCTGCACGCACGCGACCGCGCCCAGCTGGTGGTCATCGCCTACGAGTCCGGGCTGGTGACCCCGCGCGGCCGGTGAGGGGAGCCCGCCGGACGCGGTCCGTCAGATGAAGTCCATCGTGCCGGGCTTCCAGCGGTAGTGCGATTCGAGCTTGTAGTACTCGCCCTCGGGCGCCACCGCGACGCCGTAGACGAACTTGCGGTCGCCGTCGTCGGCGGGGACGCCGCGGACGAACCGCTCGATCTCCGGCTCCACCGGCACCGGCAGCGCGGCCAGGTCCGCGGTGGTCACGGCGTAGCAGATCCGCTCGATCCGCGGCGAGTCCCAGCCGAGCGTGACGTACAGGCCGAACGCCTCGCGGCCGAGCTTCAGCATCTGCTCGCTCGGCCGCGCCATCCCCAGCTCGCGGAGCGTCGCGGTGATGGTGCCGGGCTCGAAGAGCTGCGCGGGCACGTCGTTGAAGTAGACGTTGAGGGTGCGGTGGCCGTAGTCGACGCCGACGACGCCCACGCGGTCGGCGAGACCGTGGCGGGCGAAGAAGCCGGTGTGCTCGGCGAGGGCGCGGGGCATGGCCGGCAGGTCGGCGAACTTCGCGACCTCCTGCAGGTCGTCGGGGGTGAAGAAGGCGTAGACCTTCTTGAAGCCGCCGACGACGCCGAAGTCGATGCCGTGGCTGTCGACGTGGCAGCGCCCCTGCAGCTGCGCGAGCACCGCGCCGACGGGATGGTCCGTTCGCCCGGCGAGGCCGGCCGCGAGCGCGGTGGCGTACGGGTCGCGCTCGTCCGGGTGCGTGGTGAAGCGGCAGTCCAGCTCCCCCGCGTGCCGGATGCTGGTCGCCACCCGGAAGGCGACGACGGTCGCGGCGTGTCCGAAGGCGTCCTCGTACGCGGCCAGGACGGGGCGGACCTTCTCGGGCGCGCACGGCACGCCCAGCGTCCGGGCCGACTGCTCGATGACTGCGTACAGCTCGTCCATCTCGGCGGTTGCGGACATGCGAAACCCCTTGTTCGGCGAGGAATGTTTTGCGGTACGTGTCGGGGGCTGCTGCGAATGCACGGTTTATCGGTACGTAAAAAAGTAATCGCGCCGCCCGGCCCTGCCTACTACCCGGCCGAGTAGTGGCGGCTACCCGAGTTGTCGCGACCGCTTTCATTGACCGGCCATTGCCGCTCGATGACCATTAACGGCAGGGCTCATGGCACGTGTTCGAGAATTCTCCACGGCAACGCGGGGGCGATCATGGCACCACTCGTAGGGCGTGCGGGCACGCTGTCCGTGCTGGGCGGGCATCTGGACGCCGCGGCGCAGGGCCGCGGCGGCTGCGTCGTCGTCGAGGGCCCGCTGGGCATCGGCCGCAGCCGGCTGCTGCGGGCGACCGCCCGGGAGGGCGCCGAGCGCGGCCTGACCGTGGTCGGGGGACGCGCCGGCGCGTCCGGGGGCAACTCCGCCGAGGGCGTAGCCGGTGGAGGACGGCCGTTACCCGTACATCTGCTGTCGAACTACCTGCGCCGGGTGCTGGCGACGGACGTGGACGTGGACGACCTGGTCCGGCCGGACGGCAACCCCTTCCGGCTGATGGACCGGGTCGGCGAGCTGGTGGAGACCGCGGCGCGCCGGCGTCCGCTCGTGGTCCTCCTGGACGACGTGCACCGGGTCGACGACATGGGCGGGCTGGCGCTGCGCGGGCTGGTGCAGTCGCTCGCCGGGTCCCCGGTGCTGTGGCTGCTCACCCGCAGGCCGGTGCCGACGCGGTCGCTCACCCAGCACGCCGTCGACCGGCTGATCGACGGCGCGGCGGTGCGGCTCCACCTCGGCGCGCTCGACAACGAGGCGGTGGCCGAGCTGTGCACGGGTCTCCTCGGCGCGAAGCCGGACTCGTCCGTGCTCGGCTGGGCGGCCCGCTGCGGGGGCAACCCGTGGCTGCTGACGAGGGTGTTCGACGCGCTGGTCACGGCGGGCCGGGTGGTGTTCGTGGACGGTACGGCCGCGGTGCTGGGCGAGCAGCTCCCCGACGCCGTGCTCGACACCGTGCGGAAGCTGGTGGACGGGTTGCCGCCCGCGATGGCGCGGCTGCTCGTCGCCGGCGCGGGCATCGGGGAGGCGTTCACCGCCGCGCAGGCGGCGGCCCCGGACGCGAGCGCGGACGAGGCCGTACGGAGGGGGCTGCTGCAACGGCACGGCGAGGAGCTGGCGTTCGCCCACGGGGTGGTCGCGGAGGCGCTGCGCCACCCGGCACTCCGACGGACCGGCCCGGTGCCCGGCCGGCCGACGGCGGCCGGGGAGGCGCTCCCGGGTCCGGCGCAGGTGTCCGGCACGCCAGAGGCGGGCGGCTCCGCGCAGCCGCCCGGCCCGGTCATGGCCCCCGGCCGGGTGCCGGCCAACAGCCCGGCAGCGGCATCCGGCGCCCCGCAGGCGACCGGCCCGGCACCGGCCTACGCTCAGGCGTCGGCATCCGGCGCCGCGCCGGACCGCGTACCGGACGCGTACCGCCGACAGCCGCGCCCCCTGCCGCCGGAGGACTCCCCCGCCGCGCCGCCGCCGGCGGCCGTGTGCGGTTGCGAGGGCACGGTGGCCGCCGCCGTGGCGGCGCTGGCGGACCGCTCCGGCGCGGCGCCGCGCGCCCTGGCTCGGGCCCTGCGGCTGCTCGCCGGCGCGGGGCGCGCCGCCGAGGCCGGGCGGCTCGCGGACGTCGCCGTACGCTCCGGGATCGACGCGGCGGACATGGCCGACGCGGTGGGCGCGGCGCCCGTCGCACACGCGGCGGGCGGCGCGGAAACGGAGGACGTGATCGACGCGGCCGACGCGGCCCGGCCCGCGGTCGCGCCCGCGGCGCCCCCGCCCCTCACTCCGGCAGGCGGCGCCGGCCTGCCCGGCACATTCGCGGCGCCCTCGGCCACCGCACCCGCCGCACCCGCGGCCCCCGCACTTCCGGCCACCGCGTCCGCGGCCCCCGCACCCCCCGCCATCGTCGCCGGCGTCCCCTCACCGGTGGCCGCCGCGCGCTGCGAGACGTGCGCGCGCCCGCTGTGGACGTGGCTGGCCCGGGCCCTGGTCGCCGCCGACGCCTTCGAGGAGGCGGCCGCCGTGTGCGACGCCGTGCGGCAGGAGGCCGGGCGGCGCGGCGGGCCCTGGCCGGAGGCCCTCTGGCACGGGCACCGCGCCGAGTTGCTGGCGGCGGCCGGCCGGCTGGAGGAGGCGCGCGGCGAGGCGGAGACGGCGCTGGGCCTGGCGGACCGGACGGAGCCGGAGGACCTGCTGCCCGCGCGGCTCGTGCTGGCCCGGATCGCCCTGCACTGCGGCGACCTCGCCACCGCCAGCCAGCAGCTGCGGATGGCGGAGCGGCCGGCCGGCCCCGCCGCGGCGGCCGTGAAGCCGCGGCTGGACTGGGCGCTGGCCGGGTTCCACGCGGCCAGCGGACGGGCGGCGATGACGGTCCGTTCGGTGCTCGACGCCGAGGACGGCGCCGAGCCCGACCCGCTGCTGTTCGCCGAGGCGCCGGCCGCGGCGGCGACGCTCGTACGGCTCGCGGGGCAGATGAACCTCGGCGCGGAGGCCGGGCAGGCGGCCGGCTTCGCCCGGCGGCTCGCCGAGCGGAACCCGGACGTCACGTCCCTGACCGCCGCCGCCGCGCACGCCGACGGCGTGCTGCGCGACGACCTGGACGGGCTCCGGCGGGCCGCCGAGCTGTACCGGCTCGCCGGGCGCCCGCTGGCGGCGGGCGGCGCGCTGGAGGACGCGGCCCGCCACGAGCTGGCGGCCCACCGCAAGGAGGGGGCCGCGCAGCTCCTCGCGGCTGCCGCGGAGCTGTACCTGGACTGCGGCGCGCAGCGCGACACGGCCCGGGTGCAGCGCAAGCTGCGCCGCCTCGGCGCGCCGCACCCGCGCCCACCGGGCGCCCACCGGCCCAGGTCGGGCTGGGAGAGCCTGACGGGTGCCGAGCTGCGGGTGGTCCGGGCGATCGTCGACGGCAGGACCAACCGGGAGGCGGCGGGCATGCTCTTCCTGTCGCCCCATACCGTCGACAGCCATCTGCGGCGGGTCTTCGCCAAGCTCGACATCAACAGCCGCGTCGAGCTGACCAAGCAGTTCCTCGCGCACGAGGCGGTCGCGCCGGGCGGCGCGACCGCCCCCCGTCAGCTCGCCGCCGCCGGTCCGGAGCCCTCAGTGTCGTCGCCGATCGAGTAGATGGCGGCGGAGCCGGAGTACATCGCGGCCTCGCGGGCGAGTTCGACGCGCGTGCCGATGCCGAGCTTCTTGTAGATCTTCCTCAGGTGGTAGTTGACGGTGTGCGCGGAGAGGTGGACGCGCCGGGCGATCTGCCGGTTCGTCATCCCGACGCTCACCAGGTAGGCGATGCGCCGCTCCATGTCGGACAGCACGGACCAGCAGCCGCCGTGCCGGTGTGCGTGGGCGCCGCCGCCCGCCGCGACGGGGTCGGGCGGGGCCGGCACGACGCGCGGTCGGCGGGGCGCGCCCTGGCCGGCGTGCACCTTGGCGAGTTCCTCGGTCGCGAGGGCGACCGAGAGGGTGTCGGGCGACTGCGCGACGACGTGCGCCAGCCCCGACGGATCGCGCTCGGCGACGGCGTTGGCGTGGAGCGCGCCGAGGCCCACGGCGGAGATGCCGGGGTTGTCCTCGGCGAGGCCGTTGACGGTGTCGAGCACGGTCCGCTGCAGCCCGGGGTCGCCGGTGTCGAGCGCGAGGCGGACGAAGAACGCGGCGGCGGCCGGGTCCGCGACGTACAGCCACCGGTCCGCGGGCAGCCGGTCGTACTTCCCGGTCAGCAGGGCGACGCCCGCGCGGGGCCCCTCCGCTCTGACCGCGATCCGCACCTCGGTCCAGGCGTACCGCGGCGAGCGCCGGATCCCCCCGTCGCGGGCCAGCTCGCGCTGCGCCTGCTGGAAGTGCCCGGTCGCGCCGGGCAGGTCCCCGGTGTAGAGGGACACGGTGGCGAGCACGGCGTACGCGAGCGGCAGGAGCGTGGGGACGGAGTTCTGCTCCGTCGCCGCGGTCACCAGCTCCGCGTGCCGGCGGGCGTCCCGGAACCGGCCCGCCGACAGGAACCTCCGGGCCCGCGCCGCGGCCGGAGCCGCGTGCCACACGTCGGTGGACAGCCCGTACAGGCCCGCCTCCGCCTCGTCGACCAGCGCGTCGGCCTCGTCGAACTCGCGCAGGTCGGCGAGCTTGGCGGCCAGTTGGAGCTGGAAGTGCAGCCGCCACAGGGGGTCGGCGGCGCCGGCGTACCGCGCCACCGCCCGGCCCAGCCTGACGCCCTCGCCCAGTTCACCGGCCCGCCAGCTCAGGTCCGACAGCACGGTCATCGCCATCATCGCGGCGATGTCGTCCGGCTCGTCCCGGCGCTCCCGCAGGATCTCCCGGGCCCGCGTCCCGGCCTCCTCGTCCCTGCCCAGCAGCAGGCCCCCGAGGAGCACCGCCGCCTCGGCGTCGAGCCGGTCGGCACCGGAAACCGCCGGGTCGGCCAGCGCGCGCCGGGCGATATCCGTTCCTACGACCACCTTTCCCTTCATGATCAGCCCATGGGCACGCGAATACGGGCCGCCGTCGCCCTCCGCTACCACGGCGAACCGCTGGGCCGACGGCGCGGCCGCCCACGACCCCGGGTCGGTTTCCTCCGGACTTCTCCGGGAATGGCTCATCGCCTCGCGCTGCAGCGCCCCGCGGGCAGGGGCCGGAATGGCCGCGACAGCCCCGCGCATCAAGAAGTCGCTACGGAATACGAATTGACGCTCCGTCGCCTCCACGAAACCCGCGCTCATCGCCTCGTCCAGCGGCGCGAGCAGCGTGGCCAGGGGCTTGTTCAGCATCCTGGAGACGTCCTCCAGGAGGAACGATCTCCCCTGGAGTGCGGCAATCTTCAACAACTCCTGGCAGTCCGCGCTCAGCTCGCCGAGGCGGAGCCGGACGAACGCCAGCACAGCGCGCGGAGTGCGCGACTGCGTCAGCCTGACAGTTCCTTCACTCTGCGCCACCATATCCTCGTCGACCAGCCTGTTCGCCAGCTCTGCGAGCAGCCGGGAGTTCTCGCCGGCCGCCGCCGCGAGGCCCCGCAGCTCGTCGTCCGGGTCCCCGCCGAGAAGCTCGCGCAGGAACTCCTCGTTGGCCTCTGCGCGCACCGGCTTCGGCAGCGGGCGCCCGGAAGGACCGGCGTGATCGAGTATCGTCTCCGGGTTCCGCGTCCCCTTCTCTGACCACGTTGTCATATTTCCCCTGACTATCCCCAGGTTTATCCCGGAACCTGCTCACTCGTTACTGAACCCTCCCCTGGCGTCACTATCAACTCGATTTTCGACCTGGAACCTTGGCCGCGACTTGGCGTCGAGTTGGCGTGCAAAAATCCGGGGTTGACCTATTTCCCTTGTCATGGCACAGCCTTTACCTACACTTGACCAGGACACCGGTTTTCCGGGGGGAACAGCGGTGCGGAATTGCCGGGAAAAAGTCATGCCGAAGCGGGGAATCCCGGTTCCGGGATTCCCCGCCCGCAGGCCCGGGAAAGGGTCAGACCCGGGCCTCTTCTCCGACCTCGGCCGGCGGCGGCGAGGTCTTCTCGGGTGCCCGGCGGCCGGGCATCCACCAGTTGCTCTTGCCGCACAGCTCCATCACCGCGGGCACGAGGACCATGCGGATGACGGTGGCGTCGATGAACACCGCCACGGCCATGCCCAGCCCGATCTGCTTGACCGACACGTCGTGGCCGAGCAGGGAGGTGGTGAAGACGGCGATCATGATGGCCGCGGCGGCGGTGATGACCTTGGCGGTCCGCGCCAGCCCGCGGGTGACGGCCGTCCTGGTGTCGCCGGTGCGCTCGTACTCCTCGCGGACCCGCGAGATCAGGAAGACCTCGTAGTCCATCGACAGGCCGAACAGCACCGGGAACATCATCATCGGCACCCAGGTCGTGATCGGCATGTCGGTCGGGAAGCCGAGGGCCGAGCCGAGCCAGCCCCACTGCACCACCGCGACCAGCACGCCGTACGCGGCGCCGATCGACAGCAGGTTCATCACCGCGGCCTGCAGCGCGATGGTGACCGACCGCACCAGCGCCACCAGCAGCACCAGCGAGAGCACGATGACGACCGCGATCATGAACGGCAGCCGCGAGCCGGTCTCGTCGGCGAAGTCGATCGCGCCGGCGTTCGGGCCGCCCAGCCGGACGGAGTCGCCGCCGGGCGACTGCGGCAGCACGTCGTCGCGGAGTTCGTGCACCAGGTCCGCGGTCTTCTCGTCCTGGTAGCCGGTCTCCGGGAACGCCATGAAGGTGGCGGCCTCGCCGTCCTCGCTGACCCGCGGCCGGGTGACGTGGGCGATGCCGTCGGTGCCCGCGACCGCGTCGGCGGCCGGGGCCAGGTCGCCGCCGGCGGAGTCCAGCTCCGCGGCGAAGACCAGCGGTGCGCCGTAGCCGGGGCCGAAGCCCTCGGAGACGATCTCGTACGAGGTGTAGCTGCTCCGGTCGTGCGGCTGCACGCTGGCGTCCGGCAGGCTGAGCCGCATCGACAGCGCCGGCGCGGCGAGCACCAGCAGCCCCGTGACGGCCAGCACCGCGGCGGCCAGCGGCCGGCGCTGCACCACCCCGGCCCAGCGCTCCGCGGGCGTGCGGCGCTCGGCGGACGGCGCGTCGGCGCCGCGGGCCGTGCGGCGGGGCAGCCGCAGCGAGTGGATCCGGTGCCCGGCGAAGCCCAGGAACGCGGGCACCAGGGTCACCGCGGCGACCATCGTCACCAGCACCGTCACCGACGCGGCGACGGCGACGCCGGTCATCAGCCGCTGCCCCATGGTGACCAGGCCCAGCAGCGCGATCACCACGGTCGTGCCGGCGAACAGCACCGCCCGGCCGGCGGTCGTGAGGGCGCCGACGGTGGCGTCCTCGGGGCTCTGTCCGCTCTCCAGCTTCTCCTTGTAGCGGGTCACGATGAACAGCGCGTAGTCGATGCCGACGCCGAGCCCGATGAGCGCGGAGACCAGCACGGTGAAGTCCGGCGCGGGCACGATGTGCCCGACGAGCTTCATGAGGGCGATGCCGCCGAGGATCGCCATCAGCGCGGTGACGATCGGCAGCCCCATCGCCACCAGCGAGCCGAAGGCGACGAACAGGATGACCGCCGCCGCCAGCACGCCCACGCTCTCCGCGGGGCCCTGCGCGGGCGTCTCGGCCTTCTCCGCCTTGTCGCCGCCCAGCCCCATCGTCACGCCGTCGCCCGAGGCGTCCTTGACGGTGGTCACCAGCGGCTTGACCTCGTCCTTCGTCGCCTCCTTGTCGGTGAGCGGGATGGTCGTGCGGGCGATGCGGCGGTCCTCGGTGACCAGTTGGTCGTTGTCGTACGGCGACACGACCGGGCCGGTGACCGGCGAGTCGGAGAGGTCGGCGAGGACCTCCTCCACCTGCTGCCGCACGGCCGGGTCGTCGACCCCCGCGTCCGCCTTGATCGCGAGGGTCAGGGTGTCGCCCTGCTCCTCGGGGAAGTGCTTCTCCATCAGGGACTGCGCCTGGGCTGACCCGCTGTCCCCGCCGGAGAAGTCGTTGTCGGGGTCGGCCCCGAGTCCGAAGCCGGCGGCCGCCACGGCGATCACGCCGACGATCCAGGCCAGCAGTACCAGGCGGCGGCGCCGGTGACAGAACCGGGCCAGTCCCGCCAGCGCGCCGTCCGGGCGGGCGGTCTCGGTGGGCATCATCGTCTCCTCGGGTCTCGTACGGTGCACCCTCATCCTCGGGAGGGGGATCACCGGGGTCGACGTACAGATGCAGGCACTCTGCGGGCCGCACTACCGCGGCGGCGGTACTCCTCTTGAAGTACATGTCAAAGCGGCGGAGGCGGCGGTCGGGAACAGGGGCATCGGGCCCTCCGGGTCAGACGTAGGAGAGCCGGCGCGCCACGACGGGGATGATGACCGCGCCGGCGAGCACGTGCGTGCCGACCAGCACGGCCTGGGTGGTGTCCGCGGTGTGCGGGGCGAAGCCGGGGCCCGCCAGGGACAGGACCGTGAACGTCCCCGCGCACACCGCGAAGACGCGCGCCGGCCGCCGCGCCACGCGCACGGACCGCCGGGCGAGGACGTCCAGGAGGACGGCGAACACGATGCCGGCGACCGACCACAGCACCACGCTGCGCGCGACGGCGCCGACCGCGATGTCCGTGGCCACGTCCTCCCCGACCCCGGCCGCCGTCATCTCGACGCCGGCGCCGCGGGCGAGCAGCGTGAACGACTCCGCCACCACGGCGGCGGCCAGGACGGCCAGGACGGCGACGAGCCACACCGGCCGCGCCGCCAGCCAGGCGGTCAGGGGCGACGACGGGGACGAGGACTGGGGGGCGGTCGCGGTCATGGCGCTGCCTCCTGTTCCGGCGCGGGCGGTGGTGGACCCTCGTACGGTAGGGCGGAGCCTGCCCGCTGCCCATCGGAGCCTGGTCAGTTGAGCACCGGCTTGACAGCCGGCGGCGGCTCCGGTGTACGCGTCCACCGGAGCCGCCCGTCTACCGCCGCGGCCGGGTCCTACGCCGACACCGCGCGCCGCGAGCGGGACAGCGCCAGCGCGCCGAGCGCCAGCCCGGCCACCCCGAGGACCAGGGCGACGATCGCACCGCCCCGGCCGGAGCCGGAGCCGACGTCGTCGGAGCCGGCCAGCGCCACCACGCCGACGACGAGGCCGACCACCGACGCGGCCACGGCCGCCAGCGGCCCGCCGCGGCCGGCGCCGAGCTTGCGCGCCAGCGCGAGCCCGCCGAGGACCACGCCGATCAGCCCCAGGATCGACGCGACCATGGCCGGGCCGCGCCCGGAGCCGTCGTCGTCGGCGGCGACGGAGACGTGCGCGGCCGCCGGCGCCGCACACACGAGTACGCCGAGCGCGGCGGCCGCGGCGGCGGTGGACAGGTGACGGACGGACATCGGGACCCCTTCGGTCGCACGGTGGTTGGCGGCGTCAGCGTACGAACCGGACGGGTCGCCGGTCGTCCTGCAGACGCGGCCGGTTTGCGCTGCCACCGCGGCGGTAGCCGGCGCCGCCGACGTCTGCGTCGGCGGCAGCCGGCTACCGCGTCCGCAGCACCGGCGGCCGGGTCCGGTCCGCGGGCCGGCCCGCGGACCGGACCCGGCCGCCGGTGATTTCCCCGAATGGCGTCGAAACGCCCTGGAAGTGCCCCGCCACGGCGGCGTTAGCGTGCGGCCATGGCTTCCAAGGTGAGTTCTTCTCCGCCGGAGCGGGGCGCGGGCTGGCTGCTGTGCCTGATGCTCGCCACCTTCGTCATCGGCACGGACGACTTCGTCATCGCGGGCGTGCTGCCGGACATCGCCGCCGACCTGGACGTGAGCGAGGCCGCCGCCGGGCAGCTGGTGACGGTCTTCTCGGTCACCTTCGCGGTGGCCGCGCCGGTGCTGGCCGTGGCCACCGCGCGGCTGCCCCGCAAGACCCTGGTCGTCGGCGGCCTCGCGGCCTTCGCCGTGGCCAACGTCGCCACCGCGCTGGCCCCGAACTACCCGACCCTGCTGGCGGCGCGGGTGGTGACCGCGCTGATCGCGGCCACCGTCTCCCCCGCGGCCTTCGCCATGGCCGCCCGGCTGGCGGCGCCCGAGCGGATGGGGCGCGCCATCGGCACGGTCGCGGCGGGGCTGACGCTCTCGCTGTTCACGGCCGTGCCGGCCGGCACGCTGCTGGGGAACGCCTTCGGCTGGCGCTCGACGTTCGCGGCGGTCGCGGCGGCCACCGCCCTGGTGGCGGTGGCCGGCTCCGCCGCGCTGCCCCGGCTGGCCGGCGCCCCGCAGCTCGGGGTGCGGGGGCAGCTGCGGATCCTGGGCCGCCCCGCGGTCCTGCTCTGCGCGACGGGCACCGTGGTCTGCGCCGGCAGCGGCCTGATGGTGTACACGTACGTCGCGCCCCTGACCCGGGACCTGACCGGCCGCGGCGGGGGCGTCCTCGCCCTGTTCATCGCCGTGGTCGGCGTCGCCGGGGCGGCGGGCACCGGCGCGGGCGCGCTGCTGACGGACCGCTGGGGTCCGGACCGTACGCTGCGCGCGTCGATCGCCGGGGTCGTCGCCGCGACCGCGCTGCTGGCCGCGACCGGAGCCACGGGCCGCACCGCGCCGGTGTGGCTGGTGGCCCTCAACCTGGCGCTGTGGGGATGCGCGGCGTGGAGCTTCACCCCGCCGACGAACACCCGCATCCTGCACCTGGCCGGCGAGGCCGGCACCGAGGCGGTGGCGCTGAACACCAGCGGGCTGTACGTCGGCGTCGCGCTGGCCGGCGCGGGCGGCGGGGCGGCGCTGGCCGTCTCCGACGGCACCGCCGTCGCCGTCACCGCGACGGCGGTGGGGCTGGTCGCGTACGCGGTGACGGCGCTGGCGATCCGCCGCTACCCGGCCGGCCCGGCGGCGCCTGCGGCGCCGCCGCCCGTCCCCGTCGCCGTACCGCCGCGCCCGGGGAAAACACCGTGAACGCGGGATGACGCCGGACGGCGGGGCCGGGGTACGGTCGGTGCACCGGCTGTCCCCGGCCCGTCGGCGTCAACGGCATCCCCGCGCCCCGCTCAGGCGGCGCTCGTCGTGATCCGCCACGGTCCCCACCACCCGGTCGCGCCCTGCCCGCGCTCCCGCTCCGCGCGGGAGTAGCGGGCGAGGTCGCGGGCCGAGAACAGGGCCATCCCCGCGTGGAAACCGGCCACCGGCACCGGCACCCGCGCCCAGTACGCGAGCCGCCCGTCCACGTACCACTCCACCTCGGAGGTCTCGGCCCGGTAGCCGACGGCGTAGCGGTGCGCCTGCCCGGGCTCCGTGGGCACGTCCATGACGACGCGGTGGATGTAGTGGTCGCCGGGCCGGCTCACGCCGGGGATCACCAGCCGCTCGACGACCGCGTACACCGTGTCGTTGGTCGCCGCGGCGTTGATGACGACGCCGGTCTCCAGGTCGAAGAGGTTGACGGTGCCGAAGGCGTCGAGCAGGTCGTACGGGATCTGCCCGTAGGTCCGCACCGCCATCTCCACCTCGAACGTGAGCCGACCGGCCGCCGGCGTGGCGAACCGCCGCACCGACCGGTACATCTGCTTGGCGTTGTTGCGCCGGGGGTCGGTGTCGTGGAAGCGGCTGAACGGGTGGACGGTCAGCGTCAGCCGCCCGTCCCCGGTGCTGACCCGGGCGTTGTCGTCCCGGTACGCGTGCCGTGCGCCCCCGGCGCCCTGCATCTCCATGAGCTGCCAGCGGGCCGGGTCGAGGGCGCCGCGGGTGAAGTCGTCGTAGGTCCACGTGCTCGCCACCGATGCGGAAGTCATGCGGACACCATCGATCGGCCGCGGCGGGCCGGAACATCCCAGGTTCACGCGGTTCGCCCGGCCCGCGACGCCAATTCCCGGCGGCTAGGGACGCCCGTGGCCCACCGCGAGGCCCGGGCGTCCGCCGCCGGGCAGGGCCGTCTCGTCGCGGAGTGCCTCCAGGGTGGCCAGCTCGCGGTCGATGTCGCGGCGCTTCGCCCGGAGGCGCTCGGCCTCCTGGGCGAGCAGCCGCTCCATGACGCCGTTGCGCTCCTCGGGCGGCGCCTCCAGACAGGGGAGCAGCTCGTTGACGGTGGCGCTGCCGAGGCCGGCGGCGAAGAGGTGCTGGATCACGACGACCCGCTCGACCATGGAGCCGTCGAAGTCGCGCCACCCGCCGGGGGTGCGCCGGGAGCGTATGAGCCCTTGTTCCTCGTAGTACCGCAGGGACCTGGTGCTGACACCGGTCGCCTCGGCCAGCTCGCCGATGCGCATGCGACCTCCTCGCGCCGTCCGCCGCTCCCATTCTCGCATCGGGCACCGGGTGCGGAGCGGGGGCGGGTGCGCGGTTCCGCGGCGTCCGTTGCGTCACCTCTTCCGCAGGACGTCGAGTTCGACGGCGAGCGGAGCGGCGGTGAAGACCGTGGAGTACGTGCCCGCCGCGATGCCGACGAGGAGCGCCAGCGCGAAGTCCCTGAGGGCGCCGCCGCCCAGCACGGCCAGCGTGGCGAGGATGAAGACGGCGCCCATGCCCGTGTGCACGGTGCGCGGCACGGTCTGCACGATCGCGGTGTCCGCCGCCGCCCGGAACGGTGTGCCGCGGTCGCCGGCGACGAGTTCGCGGACGCGGTCGTACAGGACGACGGTGTCGTTCACGGAGTAGCCGATGACCGTGAGCAGGGCGGCGAGGAACACGCCGTCGATCGGTTTGCCGAGCCAGGCGAAGACGCCCACGAGGATCACCGCGTCGTGCACCAGCGCCGCGACCGCGGAGCCGGCGTACGTCCAGCGGAACCGTACGGCGAGATAGACCAGCTGGGCCGCCAGGGCGACGCCCAGCGCGACGAGCGCCCCGGTGCGCAGCTCCTCGCCGATGCTGGGCCCGATCATCTCGTCGCGGACCTTCTCCGCGCCGCCGCCCAGCTCGGCCACCGCGGCGGTGACGTCCGCGGCCCGGTCGTCGGACAGCTCCTCGGTACGTACGGACAGCCCGCCGTCGCCGGCGGCGTTCACCACGGCGCGCGGCAGCCCGGCGTCGGCCAGCGTCTCGCGGGCGCGGTCGGCGTCGACGGGCCGGTCGGTGGCGTACTCGATGAGCCGGCCGCCGGTGAACTCGACGCCGAAGTCCAGCCCGCGGACCGCGATGCCGCTGCCGGCCAGGACGAGGACGACGCCGGAGACCGCGAGCCAGCGCCGCGAGTGCCGCATCGGCCGCGGGTTGCGCCGGGCCAGCCGGGCCCGTACCCGGCCGTGGCCCGCGATCCCGGAGCGGCCGGGACGTACCCGCAGGGCGCGCCGGTTCGCGGCGTACTCGGCGAGCACCCGGGTGACCACCAGCGCGCTGAACATCGACGCCAGCACGCCGACGGCGAGCGTGACCCCGAAGCCCCGCACCGGGCCGGAGGCCAGGAAGAACAGCAGGCCGGCGGCGATGAGCGTGGTGACGTTCGAGTCGGCGATCGCGCTCGCCGCCTTGCGGAACCCGCCGGCCAGCGCGCTCCGTACGGTGGGCCGCCGGCGGGCGGCGTACTCCTCCCGGGCCCGCTCGAAGACCAGCACGTTCGCGTCCACGGCCATGCCGACGGCCAGCACGAAACCGGCGAGTCCGGGCAGCGTCAGGGTGGCGCCGAGGGCGGCCAGCGCGGCGTACGAGACGAGCGCGTAGCAGGCGAGGGCGACGGTGGCCAGGAGCCCGAGCAGCCGGTAGACGGCGACGATGAACAGCGAGGTCAGTGCCGCGCCGATGACGGCGGCCCGGGCGCTGGCGGAGACGGCCTCGGCGCCGAGGGTCGGGCCGACGGTGCGCTGCTCGACGGTCTCCAGCGGTACGGGCAGCGCGCCGCCGTTGACGAGCAGGGCCAGCTCGCGCGCCGCGTCGCGGTCGAAGTCGCCGGTGATCTGGGTGGATCCGCCCGTGATGCCGGTCCGGCAGCCGACGCCCGGGTCGACCTGCGGCGAGGAGATGACCTTGCCGTCCAGGACGATGGCGACGCGCCGCGCCGGGTCGCCGGGCGGCGCGCACGCGGCGGCCCCGGTCAGCCCGGCCCACTCCGTGCCGCCCTCGCCGTCGAAGCCGACGGTGACGAACCAGCCGCGGGCCTGCCGCGTGTCGAAGAGCGCCTCGGCTTCGGCGACGTCGGCGCCGGTGAGCGCGGCGGGGCCGAGGCGCAGCGGCCGCCCGGTCTCGTCGGGGAGTACCCTGCCGCCGCCGCGCTCCTGCTTCTGCTTCTGGTTCTCCGCGGCGGTGCCGAGGACCGGGTGGAAGGTGAGTTGGGCGGTGCGGCCGAGGACGCCGGCCGCCTCGCGGGGGTCCTCGACGCCGGGCAGCTCCACGATGATCCGCTTCTCGCCGGAGCGGGTCAGGTTCGGCTCGGCGACGCCGAGGGCGTCGACGCGGTTCCGCAGTACTTCGAGGGTGTGGTCGGTGGTGTCCGCGCCGGCTTCGACGGTGGCCGAGTCGCGGGCCTCCAGGACGATCTGCGTGCCGCCGCGCAGGTCGAGTCCCAGGCGTACGGGCACGGCGACGGCGACGATGACGGACAGGGCGAGGACGGCGAGGGCCAGCACGGCCCGCACGCGGGTAGCGCGTGTCACAGGTTTTGCTCCAGCCAGGCATGGCGCGGCGGCCCGCGTGCACGGGAGGCCGCGCCGGGTGGGTGAAAAGGGGTGGGTGTCAGCTGCCTGGAGCTGCGGGCGGGGCCCGTTCCGTAGCCGGTGCGGGGCTGAAGCCGGGGAGGGTGCCGCCGTCGGCCCGGTCCGGGGCGGGGACCGGGGGCGTACGGGGAAGGCCGTACGGGGCCCGGGGCGCGACGGCGAACGGGGCGGCGGGCCGCTCCGCGACGGGGCCGCGGTGGCCGTGCTGGGGCGCGGCGTGGTCCTCCGGCCCGGCGCTCTGGCCGCCGGCGAGGTGCCGGTCCGCGCCGGGGGCTGCGGCGGCGTCGAGCGCGTCGACGGCGGCGCCGTGCGACGGCGGTCCGCCGTACCCCGCCGCGCCGGCCTGCCCGGCGCCGACCCCGAGCACGCCGGCGACGGCGAGTACGACGGCGACGACCGCGCCCCGCCAGCCGGCGCCCCCGCGGGGACGGCGGGCGACCGCGGGGGCGGAGCTGCTCATGCGCGGTCTCCTCGCTCGCCTGGCAGGGGGCCCGCACGGAGCGGGCGCAGGAAGAGGCCAGGCTACCCAGCTCCCCCCGGCAAGGACAGCCGGGCGGGCCCCGGTCGAAGGCTGGGCGGGGCCCGGGCGCGGGCTTCCGCGGGCGGTGCGGCGGCGGTTCGCTGGAGGGGGACGCGACGCGGAGAGGTGGGGCGATGGACGTCAACGGCGCGGGGGCGCTGCTCGTGGCGGTCGTCGGCGTGGTCGGGACGCTGGTGTCGGCGCTGCTCACCCAGCGGGCGGCCGAGCACAGCCGGATCCGGGAGCAGGAGCGGGTCGAGCGGGCGCGGGCGCGGGCCGAGGAGGCCGGGGAGCGGCGCGCCTGCTGCGTCGCGCTCAACGCCGCTTCCCGGCAGTACCTCGCGGCCCTCACCGACCAGTTGCACGCGCTGGCGCGGGGGGAGGACGCGCGCGCGGTCCGGCAGCGCCTCACCGAGGCGAGGGACCTGCACCGGGACGTGTACGCCGAAGCCCAACTGCTGCTGCCCGACGCCGTACTCGCCGCGGCCGGCGAGGTCACGCACGCGCTCGGCACGCTCTACGGCCGGCTCCGGCGCCTGGACGACGGCGTACCCCGCCCGGGCGACTCCCTCGACGCCGCCCGGGGCGAGGTCGACGCGCTGTGGGACCAGCTGCGGGAGCTGCGGCGCGGGATGCGGGCGGACCTGGCGGCCCCGGGGCCGCCGGCGCGGCCGGGCCCGGCGGCGCCGCACGCGCTCTCCGTCCGTACCGGTGCGCCGGAGCGGATCGGCGTTCGGGCGTCGTCGTGCCGGGTGGGTCGTCATCATGGAGTCCGGTAGGGGCCGTCGGGGTCGCGGACGCGAGGAGTGCCGGTGGGCGGAGCAGCGGGGGAGAGCGGGGGCGTCCGGGCGGTCCGGGCCTGGGCGGACGAGGCGATCGGGCGGGCGAAGGAACTGCTGCCGAAGCCGGACGCCCCCGCCCGGCTGTCCCGCGCCCACCACGAGTCCGTCGCGGAACTCGACGAACTCCACCGGCTGCTGGACCACGACCCGCGGCTGCGCTGCTCGGTGGCCGTGTGGCTGGGCGGTGCCCTCACCCTGCGCCACGGCGCCGGCGGCGGGTCGCCCGCGGACCGGGAGCGGGCCGGCGGCCTGTTACGGCAGGTGCGGGACCCGGCGACGGAGACCGGGGCCGCCGCCGACGCCGAGGACCGGCGGTGGGCGGCGCTGTTCCTGCTGACGCACGCGATGCCGCTGCAGGAGATGCTGGGCGGGCTCGCGCCGGAGCCGGACGTCACCGCCCTGTTCGACATGGTCGTGCGGGCGGGGCCGGACGGGATCGCCCCGCTGACGGCCGAGGTGCGGGAACTGGTGGCCGACGCCGCCGAACTCCCGCTGCCGCCCGAGACGCTGCGGCCCCTGCTGCGGCTGCGCGACCTCTTCGCCGAGCCGTCCGCCGACGGGCTCACCGACCTGTTCACGTCCCTCCTGCCCGACGACGGCTCACCGGCCGTCGCCCATCTGCGGCGGCAGCTGACGGACCTGATGTCGCGGTTCGCCGGCGGCGCGGCGCCGTCCGCCGCACCTCCCGCCGGGCCCGGTACGCGTACGGGCACGGGTACGGCCACGGGCGGCGGCACCGGCGCCGGCCCGGGCGGCGGCGGGCCCGCGGCGGCGGGTACCGGCGCCGTGCCCCGTACCCCCGAGGACTTCCGACGGCTCCTCGCCGCCTGGCAGGCCGTCCACACCGCGTCCGCGGACTTCGTGGACCACGCCGGCGGCGGCGACCCGGCCGCGCTCAACCAGCAGCTCGCGCGGCTGCGCGCAGCGCTGGACGGGCTGCCGGAGGGAACGGCCGACAAGGACGCCCTCGTGGGGACGATGGCCATGCTGCTCACCGTGAGCGACGGCGCCGGCGGCACCCTCGCGGACCAGAAGGCCGGTCACGCGCACACCCGGGCGATCGCGGACTACCTCAGGCGCGCGTCGCAGCGCTCGGTCCCGATGGCCGACGGCTTCGCGGTGATGGCGGACCAGGTGCTCCTCCTCACCGAGATCCGAGCCGCCGACCAGGACCAGGACGAGGAGCGGCTGCGCGAACTGGAGGCCCGGGCCTCGGAACTGGTCGCCGCCACCCCCGAGGACCACGACTTCCGCTTCGCGGTCCTCGTCGCCCGGGCCCTGGCGCGTCTCGCGCTCGGGCGGGCCACCCTGGACAAGGAGCTGCTCCTGGCCGGCCTCGCGGACTTCGAGGCCGGCCAGGCGGGCGCGAAGAACAGCAACCTCCCGGCGGAGGTGCGGGAGGCGTTCGCGACGCCGCCCGAGGTCGCGGCCGTGCGCTCCTTCCTCACCGGCGACGCGGCGGGCCTCCCCGACCGGGTCGTACCGCCGCCCGACGCCCCGGCCCACGAGCTGCACTCCGCCGCGAACAAACTCGAAGCCCGCTACCACCTCACCCGGGACCCGGACGACCTCGACGCCGCCGTCACCACGCTGGAACGGCTCCGGGAACACATCCGGCAGGGCCGGGCCCCGCGCGTCGCCGCCCGGGCGCTGTGGTCGCTGGCCGACGCCTACCGCACCCGCTGGCTCCGCGAGCGGAACACGGACGTCGCGCACGAGGCCGACGCCGCCTCCGGCCCGGACCGCAGCACCGACGCCGCCGCGACCGACGCCGGCGCCGCGACCGACGCCGCCAACGAGGCCCTCGCCGCCCTCGCCGCCGACGTCCTCCTCCAGCAGGGCGCGGAACACCGCCTGGCCACCGCCCGCCACGGCGCCTCCCTCGGGGTACGGGCCGCGCTGTGGGCCGCGGTGCACGGGCGGGTGGGCGACGCGGTCGCCGCCCTGGAGACGGGCCGGGCCCTGGTACTGCAGGCGGCGGCCACCTCCCGGGCCGTACCCGACCTGCTGGCGGAGCGCGGCCGCCACGACCTCGCCGCCGCCTGGCGGGAGTCCGGCGCCGCCGACGGCACCGGGCCGCCCGCCGAACTGCCCAGCACACTGCGCCGGGAGGCCCTCGAAGAGCTGGGCTACCGGGAGCGGGGCGGGCTGCTCGGCGCCCCCACCCTGCGGGAACTGGCGGACGGCGTGGGCGCGGCCGGTGCCGACGCGCTGATCTACCTGGTCCCCGGCAGCGGCGGCGACGCCCCCGGCATGCTGCTGGCCGTGGGGCCGGAGATCGGCGTCGGCGTGGGCGCGCTGCCCGCGCTCGCCGAGTCGGCCGGCGGCCCGCTGGAGCGGTATCTCGACGCGGCCGCCGCCCTGTCCGGGGAGCACGCGGACGAGGGGGCGCGCCGGGCCGCGGCCCAGGCCAGGGAAGACGCCCTGGCGGAGCTGTGCGACTGGGCGTACGAGGCGGTCGCCCCCGTCCTCGCCGGGCTGGACGAGCACCTCCCGGGCGACGCGGCCGACCGCCGCACCCCCCGGGTCGTCCTGGTCCCCTGCGGCCGCCTCGGCATCGTCCCCTGGCACGCGGCCCGCTTCCCCGAGGACGCCCCGTACGACTACCTGTGCCAGGCCCTGGTGATCACCTACGCGGCCTCCGGCAGGCAGTTCCTGCGTACGGCCGGGCGTGCGCCGCGCGATCCGGTCTCGGCCCCCGCCCTGGTCGCCGACCCGACCCTCGACCTGGCCTACGCCGAGCCGGAGGTCCTGCACCTGCGCAACACCTTCTACCCCGGGGCCCGGCTGTACGGCGACTTCGGCTCCCTCCCGCCCGGCTCCGTCCCCGAGGGGACCCCCGCCCAGCTGCTGGCCCTCCTCGCCCAGGACCACTCGATGGTGCATCTGGCGACCCACGGCATGGCGGGCGTCCGCCCGACGGAGTCGGCCCTGCACCTCGCCGCCACCGGAGCCGACGAGCGGGGCCGGCTCACCGTGACCCGGCTCCTGGACCGTCCGGTGCCCGACGGGCAGGAGCGGCCGGACGGCCCGCTCATCGTGCTGAGCGCCTGCGAAACCGACCTGAGCACCCGCGACCACGACGAGGCCCTGACCCTCACCACGGCGTTCGTCGCCGGCGGGGCACGTGATGTCGTGGGGTCGCGGTGGACCGTCCAGGACAGTGCGTCGATCCTGCTGATGGCGGTCTTCCACCACCATCTGCGGGCCGGCCGCAGCCCCGTCGACGCCCTGCGGGCCGCGCAACTGTGGATGCTCGACCCGGACCGGGAGGACCCCGGCTGTCTGAGCGGGACGCTACGGTCGGACATCGGCCGGCCCGACCTCCGACGCCCCTCCCTCTGGGCCGCGTTCATCCACCAGGGGCACCCCGGCCGGGGAGAGGAGACCGTATGACGACGGGTGCGGACGGCGGGGCGGACGTGCTCGGCCTCGTCGAGGAACATCTCGACAGCATCCACGACCGGCTGACGGACGAGGAGTACGAACTGCTGCTCACCCGGCTGCGGGCCCTCGCCGACACCCCGCCGGACGACGCGAGGGCCGTGCGCCGCGCCTTCCAGGGCGTACGGCTCGGCCTGCTGCCGCTGCCGTTCGACCACCCGGTCCGGGCCGGACTCGACGCCTTCCGGCTCACCCCCACAGCGCCCGACAGACGGCTGGCCGTGGAGCGGACGCGGGCCCTGCTGGCCCGGCTCGCGGCCGGGCCGCCCGACCCGCCGCGCTCCCCCGGCACCGCGGCCGTCATCGCCGCCGCCGAGCGCAGGCTGCTCCGGGTCCCCGCCCTGACCGCCGCCGAGGCCCGCACGCGCTGCGGCGGTGCACCGCCGGTCGAGCTGATCATCCTCGTGGACCCCGACCGGGGCGACCGCTACCCGGAGTTCCAGTTCGAGCCCGGCGACGGACCGTACGGGGTCGTCCTTCAGATCAACCGCGTACTGCACGCCGACGCGGACCCGTGGGGGGCCGCCGACTGGTGGCTGACCGCCAACACCTGGCTGGACGGCGGTCCGCCCGCGGCGGCCCTCGGCGTCCGGCCGGACGCCGACCTGGTCGACGCGGCCGTCGCGCTGGTGGCGGCGGACTGATGCGCGACGACACCGTGGCGCCCGCCGCGTACCGCTTCCGCCCGCACTGGGAGGTGCTGCCGGCCGGTACGCAGCTGTGGCGCAGGCACTCGTCCCGGTTCGCGCCCGAGGAGTTCAAGCCGTTCGACCCGCGCGACCCCGCGCCCGGCCGCTTCCACGGCACCGCCGCCGACCCGTACCCCAGCCTGTACGCGGCGCAGGACCCGGAGACCGCGCTCGCCGAGACCCTGCTGCGCTCGGTCGACTTCGACCCGGTGAGCGGCGTGCGGCTGGTGCCCTGGGCGTGGGCGCGGGGCAGGTCCCTGAGCGTGCTGCGGACCCGGTGCGAGCTGAAGCTCGTCTCGCTGTGCACGGGCGCGGCCCTCGCCGCGGTCTGCCAGGACAGCCGCCTGCTGGAGAGCGAGGGGAGGGAGCACTACGAGCAGACGCGCAGCTGGGCGCGGGAGCTGCGGGTCCAGGCCCCCGAGGCCGCCGGGATGGTCTGGGACTCGAAGCGCAACCCGTCGGGGCGGGCCATGGTGCTCTTCGGGGACCGGTTGCCGGATCTCGCGGACGGGCCGCTCACCCCACTGTCGTACCGCACCATCGCCGACCTCGGCTCCCCCGACGGCATCAAGGAGACCAACCAGCTGCTGGAGCCGCTCCGCGCGGCGATCCGGGAGCCGCTGCACCGCTGACCGCGTCCGCGTGCGCCGTTCGCTTGTCCGCCCGTGGCGCGGGTGCCATGGTGGTCGCCATGGCAGCGCCGCTCCTTGACACCGCGTCAGTCCTCGTGGACTTACGGGCCGTCCGCCGTGCCGGACTGCTGCGACTACGAGGCCGTGAGCTGCCCTCCCTGGAGGCCGCCGCGGCCTTGCTGGTGACCGCACGCACCCGCGAGGGCGCCGTGGAGGCGCTGCTCCGCCGCGCGGTCGAGCGGCTCGACGCGGGCACGCTGCGCACCGCGGCCGAGTACACGCTGGGGCTGGCGCAGGGCACGCGGGACTGGCCGGCGTCCTCCCGCCGGGCCCGCGCGGCCGAGGTGTACCGGGTGAGCGAGGAGCGGTTCCGCAAGCACCACGAGGTGATGGTCCTGGAGCAGGTGGCCGGGCAGATCGTGGAGTTGGCCGAGGGCGGCGGCGAGCCGGACGAAACCGACTGGCCGGCCGACACCCACCGGTCCCTGGAGGTCCTGGCGGGCGACCGGACCGTGCGCCTCACGCTCCATCTGCACCCGGTCGAACTGCTGCGGGACGTGGACGCGGTGGTCTCCCCGGTGAACACGTACTTCGCGCTGCCCGAGCCGTACAAGTCGTCGGTCTCCGCCTCGCTGCGCCGGGCCGCCTCGGTGCGCGGCGTGACCGGCGACCTGCTGGACGACCCGGTCCACGACGAGCTGCGCAGGTGGACGGCGCGGCACGGCACGTCGGGCCGCCCGGTGATCCCCGGGACGGTGGCGGCGACGGGCGCGGGGGCGATGGCCGAGCAGGGCGTGCGGCGCATCTACCACGCCGCCGTGGCCCGGCCCCGGGCCGGCACGAACGACTACGACGTGCTGCCCGCCGACGTCACGCGCGCCGCCTCGCGCGCGCTCGCGCTGCTGGCCGAGGAGCACGACCGGTACACGCCGCCGCTGCGGTCGGTGTGCTTCGCGCTGCTCGGCTCGGGGCGCGGCGGGCTGCCGTACCGGGTGAGCGCGGCCGCGGTGTGGAGCGCCGTCGAGGCGGAGCTGGCCCGCGGCGCCCCCTGGGACGTGCACGTCGTCGTCCGCGACCCGGAGGCGGCCCGCGTGGTGGAGCGGACGGCGTCCAGGACCCGCCCGGGCCACGACCGGTCGGCGCCCGGCCGGTCCGCTTGACTGGACGTGCGGGCCGCCCGGACGGGTGCCGGGGGCAACTCCCCCCCGGGCGGCCCGTGCACCGGTCCCGATGTCCCGACGGTGCGTCAATTCTCGTAAGGACCAGACATGCGGGTGACGAAGCCCCATACCGTGGTCGCATGACCGGCGGAATGGTGCGGTGGGCGCACGGCCGCGCGGGTCGCACGGTGACCTGGCCGGCTCCGGACGCGTACGTCCTCGTCGACGGCGTCCTGTTGCGCATGCGTCCCGAGCCGGCCGGAGTGCCGCCGGGCACGCCCGTCACCGTGCGCCTCGGCGAGGGAGAGCGGGGGCTGGTGGCGCACGCCGGCCCGGAAGCGGAGGACGGATGAGCCGCCAGGGCATCGAGGTCGGGGAAGGGTACGGGGAGCGGCAGCCCGTCGTCCTGCTCCTCGACACCTCCGCGTCCATGGGCCGGCCCGCGGAACACCCGCGGATCGACGAGCTGAACGAGGCGCTGACCCGCTGGTTCGACGGGATCCGGAAGCAGGAGCGGCTGCGCAGCCGGGTGGAGGTCTGCCTCCTCACCTTCGACTCCGCGGTACGGGTCCACGACCCGGAGCCCGGCGGCCTCGTCCCCGTCGGGGACGCCGACGCCGGCCGGCTCTTCGTGCCGGTGCACGACCTGCGGCCGCCCGCCCTGCGGGCCGGGGGCCTGACCCGGCTGACGGAGGCCGTGGAGGCGGCCCTCGACCTGGCCCGCCACCGCTACCGCGCCCTCCAGGAGCAGCGGGTGCCCGTCCGGCGCCCCTTCGTCTGGGTCCTCACCGACGGTGCGCCCAGCGACGCCCGGGGCCGCCCGCTGGACGAGGCGGGCCTGGCGGACACCGCGGAGCGGATCCGCCGGGGCGAGGCGGACCGGGAGTGGGTGGTCCAGGTGGTCGGGGTGCGCGACGCCGACATGCCGATGCTCCGGGTCCTCGCGCCGCAGGGCACCTTCGCCCTGGCGCACCTGGACTTCGGCCGGATCATCGACCTGTTCTTCCAGAGCACCGACGACAGCTTCCCGGACGACGACGCGGACGGCGTGCACGCGCGCATCAAGGAGCGCGCCGCCAGGCTGGCGCGCATGGAGAGGCTGGAGAGGAGCCTCTAGGTGATCATCGCGGGCGCCGCCGTCCAGGGCACCGCGCACCTCGCCGCAGCGCAGGGCTGCCAGGACGCGTTCAAGGCGGTCGACCTGGGCGGCGCGGCGGTGCTCGCGGTGTCCGACGGCGCGGGCAGCCGGGACCGCAGCGCGCTGGGCGCCCATCTGGCGGTCGACGCGGCGTGCCGCCTGCTGGCGCGGGACGTCCCGGACGGCGCGGCGGCCCCGGAGCGGTGGACGCGCTGGATCGCCGGGCGGGGGCGGCGGGTGGTCGGGGAGTATCTGCGGGCGGTGTCGGGGGTGCTGGGCGCGGGCTCAGGACCGGCGGAGCCCGGCCCCGGGGACCCCGGCGCGGCGGAGCCCGGCCCGGCGGACCCGGGCGCCCTGGCGGCGACCCTGACCGCGGCGGTCGTGGCCCCGCCCTGGGTCGCGTTCGTCTCGCTGGGCGACGGCTTCGGCACCCTGCTGACCCGCGACGACCGCAGCCACCTGGTCCTCCCGCCGCCCGCCGGCCCGGCCGCCTTCCTCTCCTCCCCCGCCGCCGGGTTGCGCATCCGCACGTTCGCGGTCTGGGAACCCGAACTCGGCGGCGTCGCCCTGGCCACCGACGGCCTGGCCGCCCTCGCCCTCGACCACCCGTCCGTCCGCGGGCTGCCGCCGGCGGCCGGCCCGCTGCCCGCCGGGCGCTTCTTCGCCGGGGTGGCGGCGGCGCTCCGCGCGTCCGGCGGGGACGCCGAGCCGCTGCGCCGGCTGCTCTCCGGGCCGGAGGCCGCCCGGACCGGTGACGACCTGACCCTGCTGTGCGCTCTGGTCGAGGGGCGGTGACCGTGGCGCTGACCGTGGTGTCCGGGAACGGGCGCGCCTGGCGGCTCACCGAGCAGATAGGCAGCGGCTCGGAGGGGTTCGTGTACGGCGTCGAGGACACCCGCCCGCTCGTCGCGAAGCTCGTCCCGGATCCGCCCGACCCCGAGGCGTTCCGGTGCCGGGTGGCCCGCCTTGTACGGCAGCGCCGCGAACCGCGCACCGTCGAGCTGCTCTCCGGCACGCCGGTCCGGCTGTCGTGGCCGCTGGTGCCGGTCCGTACGGCCGGCGACGGACCGGAGCGCGTCGACGGCTACGTCATGACCGACATGCGCCACGCCTACCAGCCGTTCAGCCACCTCCTCGACCCGCACGCCCGCCGGGCCCACCTGCCCGCGGCGACCTGGGCGACCGCCCTGTGCGCCGCCCTCGCCCTCTCCCGGCTGCTGGCCCGGGTGCACGCCGAGGGGTACGTCGTGGGCGACCTGAAGCCCGACAACCTGTGGGTCGACGAGACCGGGCGGATCGGCATGGCCGACGTCGACTCCTGGCAGTTCACCGACGGCCGCGACACCTTCGCCGGCCGTATGCGCACCCCCGGCTACACGGCCCCGGAACGGATCGCCGCCCCCGCCGGCGCGCCGCCGGACAGCGCGTCGGACGACTTCGCCCTGGCCGTCCTCGTCCATCAGCTGCTCGTCGCCGGCCTGCACCCGTTCGCGGGCCACCCGGCCGGGGGCGGCTGCCTCCGTGACTACGCGTCGTACGACGACAACGTCGTGCACGGCCGCTGCCGGCTCCTCGACCGCACGTCGGTGCTGCTGCCCCGCTCGGCGCCGCCCGCCGACCTGCTGCCGCGACCGCTCGCCGAGGGGTTCCGGGCGGCGTTCGCGCCCGCGGGGCGGCGGCCGACGGCGGCGGGCTGGGCCCGGTCGCTCGCGGCCGAACTGGCCCCCGGCCGGCTGAAGGTGTGTGCGGTGAACGCCCGGCACGTGCACACCGTGGAGCGGCCCTGGTGCCCGTGGTGCGACCAGGCCGGGCAGGGCTTCGACAGCTACCCCGGCGACCCGCGGGAGGACGCGTGACCGGCCTGCTCTCCGTCGCCCGCACGCTGGACCGCTGCACGGTCCTCGGCCCCGGCACCCGCGCCGTCGTCTGGGTCCAGGGCTGCCCGCTGCGCTGCCGGGGCTGCGTGGCCGCGGAGACGCTGCCGTTCGACGGCGGCACCGCCCGGCCCGTCGCCGACGTCGCCGGCTGGCTGTGCGGTCTGGACGGCATCGAGGGCGTGACCCTCTCCGGCGGCGAGCCCTTCAGCCAGGCCCGGGCCCTGGCCGAGCTGCTCGACGCGGTACGCGCCGAGCGCCCGGACTTCGGCGCGATGGCGTACTCCGGCTTCCGGCACGAGGCCCTGCGGCGCGGCGGCCCCGACCGGCGCGCCCTGCTCGCCCGGCTGGACCTGCTGGTCGACGGGCCGTACGTCGCGGCGCGGCACGGCAGTCTGCGCTGGCGCGGCTCGGCCAACCAGCGGCTGATCCCGCTCACCGACCGCTACGCGCACGCGCTGGCCGGCCCGGACACGACCGCGGGGATCGAACTGTCCGTCGGCCCGGACGGATCCGTCTCGTGGGCGGGGGTACCGCCCGCGCCCGGATTCCGCGAGGGACTCGAAGACCGGCTCGCGGCACGGGGGTTCGTGCTGCACACCGAAGCCCGGAGGGAACGATGAGCGGATCGCCGAAGTACAGCACAGTCCGCGTGGGCGCCGCGTACGCCCGGCGGGAGGCGGCGGAGCGCCGGCGCCGGGAGGCGCGGCGCCGCGCCCGGGAGCAGCAGCGGGCCGCCGAACGGGCCCGGCTCGCCCGGGAGGCGGCGGCCCGCCGGGAACGCGCCCGCGCCGAGACGCAGCGGCGCCGGGAGGAGGTCGCCCGCCGGGAGGCCGAGCGCACGGCCCGGCGGGCCGCCGAGCGCGACGCCGCGCGGGCGCGGGCGCGGGCCGAGCAGAGCCGCGCCGACGAGCGCGGTCTCGACGAGGTACGGACCCTCCTCGACCAGGCCCGGCGGTCCGGCGCCCGGGCCGGGCTCGACGACCTGGAAGGGCGGTTGGCCGGCCTGCGGGAGCGGGCGGCCCGCGGCGAGCAGCTCGGCGGCACGGTGGAGGAGCTGCGCGGCCGGGTCGTCAGCCTGGGCCCGGAGGCCGGCGCGGCCGCTGCGGAGGACAGCGCCGCCGTACTCGCCGGGCTGGAGCGCCGCTTCGCCGCGGCCGGGGCGGACGGCGCCGCCCTCGACCCGGACGGCCACCGGCGCTGCACCGACCTGCTCGACCAGCTCCGCGCCGCCGCCGCGGAGGACCGGCGGGTCCGCTTCGAGGCGCTGCGCGGCACCGCAGAACACGCCTTCGCCCGGCACGCGGCGGCGGTCGGGCAGGCACGGGAGGCCGCCGCGCGGGAGGCCGGCGAGGCGCCGCCGCGCGCGGCAGAGAAGGCGGCGGACGAGGCGGCGGAGGAGGCGGCGGAGGCGGAAGCGGAGGCCGAAGCGGAGGCCGAAGCGGAAGCGGAGGCGGTGCGGGCGGAAGCCGCGGAGCGCGAGCGCGCCGAGGCCGCGGAGGCGGCGCTGGAACTGGCGCTCGCGGAGGCCGCGGAACGCCTCGACGCCGTACGCCCCGCGGCCGAGGGCGTCGTGGACACCGCCGCCGACCTGGGCGCCCCGGAGATCGCCGACGACGTCGCGGACGCCCTGCGTACGGCCACCGAGGCACTCGCCGCCCGCTCGGCGGCCGGCGCGCTCGCGGCGGTCGCCGGGGTCGAGCGGCTGCTGCCCGACGCCGAACGCCGGCTGGACGAGCTGGAGCTGGCCGACGAGCGGCGCCGCGACCTGGTGGCGGCGCTCAAGGACGCCATGACCGACGAGGGCTTCGCCTTCGAGGGCGGGGAGAGCGAAGGCGACAGCTTCCGGCTGTACTTCACGCGGCCGACCGGAGCCGCGTACGAGGCGACGGTCGCCAGCGAGGACGACGGCACCCCGGTCCTCGTCTACCACGTGGCGGGCGAGCCGGACGTGACGCTGTCCGCGCCCGGGGCCGAGGCGGTGTGCGACGCCACCGAGGCGCTGCTGGAGCGCGTGCACGGGTCGCTGGGCGGCGACGACGGCTTCGTACCGGGCGAGCTGACCTGGGACGGCAAGCCGCCGGGCCGGCGGGCCGAGCCGCTGCCGCACGACGCCTCCTGGAGGTGGACGGCGCCGTGACCGCGGTCGACTTCACGAAGGGCGGCGACGAGGGCCGCGACGAGGACGCGGGCGCGCCGGGGCCGGTGACCGCCGACGGCATGATGCCCCTGTGGGCGGTGTCGCTCGGCTGGGAGCTGCGGCGCGGCCGCCAGGTGGTCCTCAGCGGGCAGATCCGGGACCGCTGGTGGTTCAACGACGCGCCCGCCGACTTCCGGGCGGTCGTCGCCGGGGTGCTGGAGACCCGCGGCGCCGACGTGGTGGGCTGGTGGGACCCGGTGGCCGGACTCACCTTCCCGCTGCCGGACCACGCGGAGCGCTTCGCGGAGCTGGCGGCGGACCGGCCCCGTACGGCCGCCGGGAACAGCGGCCGGCCCGCCGGCGGTGAGGAGCGGCCGGGCGGCGAGCCGCGCACCCGGCGCGGCGCCCAACGCGAGCGGGACCGCGCCGGTCTGCTCGCCCCGCGCCGGGCCGCCGCCGGGTGGTCGTTCGACGACGTGGTCGCCGCCGTGCACCGCGTCGTCGCCTCGCCCGACACCGCCACGGCCTTCGTCTTCCAGGACGTCGACCACCATCTCCCGCCCGGCCGGCCGGAGTCGAACGCCGGCTATCTGCGGCTGCGCGCGGCCATGGCCGACGCCGTGACCCCCCGCACCGCTCCCCCGGACCGCCGTCCGCACGCCCGCAACGCCGTGCTCTGCGCGGTCGGCGACGTCGGCCGGCTGCCCGGCTGGTTCCACCTGGAGGACCCCCGGATCGCCACCCTGCACATCGGCCCGCCGGACCCGGGTGAGCGCCGGCTGTGGCTGACCTGGCTGCGGGACCGCTTCAACGGCGCCGCCGACGCCACCCGGAACGAGGTGGAGGCGCTGGTCGGCGCGACCGACGGGATGTCCGGCTGGGACATCGACGCCCTCGCGCGGACGTCGTGGCTGCGCGACGCCCCGGTGCAGAAGCCGGACAAGCTGCTGGAGGTGCACCGGCTGAACGTGAGCGTCGACCCGTGGACCCAGCTGGACCGGGAGACCGTCGCCCGCGCGGCCGACGTGCTGGGCGCCCGGGTGGTCGGGCAGCAGAAGGCCGTCGACGCGGTGGCCGCCGCGCTCCAGGCCGCGTTCGTGGGCGTCGACTTCGGCGGCTCCGGCACCGCCCGCCCGCGCGGCGCGTTCTTCTTCGTCGGCCCGACCGGCGTGGGCAAGACCGAACTCGCCAAGGCCGTCGCCGAGCTGATGTTCGGCGACCGGAGCGCGTACGCCCGCTTCGACATGAGCGAGTACCGGATGGAGCACGCGGCCGAGCGGCTCGCGGGGGCCCCGCCCGGCTACATCGGCCACGAGCAGGGCGGGGAGCTGACCCGGCGGGTCCGGGAACGGCCGTTCAGCGTCCTCCTCTTCGACGAGATCGAGAAGGCGCACCCCCGGGTGCTGGACAAGTTCCTCCAGATCCTGGAGGACGGCCGCCTCACCGACGGCCGCGGCCAGACCGCCTACTTCTCCCAGTGCCTGATCATCTTCACCTCCAACACCGGTGCGGAGGCCGTCCAGGACCTGCTGTACGAAGGCGACGACGACCTGCCGTACGGCGTGCTGGAGGCGCACTTCACCCGGGCCGTGGAAGAGAAGTTCCGGCAGATCGGCCGGCCGGAGATCTACGGCCGGCTCAAGCCCGGCGTGGTCGTCTTCGACATGCTGCGCCGCGAGCACATCGTGAAGATCGCCGACCGGCTGCTCGGCCAGCTCGCGGAGTCCGTCCGCGAGCGCCACCGGATCGTCCTCGTGCCCGACACGGACTCGCTGCACCCCTGGATCACGGAGCGGATGAGCGACCCGGAGCACCAGGCGTACGGCGGGCGCCAGATCCGCAACGAGATGGAGCGGCTGCGGGCGGCCGTCGTCACCCACTTCCTGGCCCGCCGGCCCGCCCCGGGCAGCCGGCTCCGGCTCGGCGTCGACGCGGACGGCACCGCGTGGGTCAGGACCGGGGAAGGGGAGTGCTGAACATGCTCGGTATCGCCCTGGGCCACCGCGTGGCCCGGATCGGCCGGACCGGCCCGGACGGCCGCCCGGAGATGACGGTCACGGACCTTCGGGACACGGACGGCGTCGCCGACCCGGCCGCCGCGCTGGCTGTGCTGACGGCAGGCGCCGCCGGGGCAGCCGGGACCGCCGGCGAGGAGGCCGTGTTCGGCCTGCCCGCGTCCGCCGGCCGCGGGGCCGAGGCCCGGCTGCGCCGCGCCGCCGAGGGCGCCGGTCTCACCGTCGGGCGGATCGTGCCGGAACCGGTCGCGGCGGCCGTGCACTACGGCGCGATCAGCGAGGGCGTACGCCGTACGGTCCTGGTGGTCGACCGGACCGCCGCGGCGGTCGCCCTGACCGTCCTGGACATCGCGCCGAACCTGACGGTCCGCGTCGTCAGCACGCACACCGAGGATCCGGCCGCCGACCGCGCGCTCCCGGCCGTGGCCCGGGTGCTGGCCGAGACGCTGCCGGACGCCGTGCTCCTGTCCGGGGAGCACTACGCCGCACCCGGCCACCGCGAGGAGATCGAGAGCCTCCCCGGCGCCCGGGGGGTCACGGTCCGCTGCACCGATCCCGAACTGGCCGTCGTCCACGGGCTCCTGCGGCTGGACGACGACTTCGGCCCGTTGCGCGTCACGACCGGCCCGGCGCCGGGGCGTACCGGGTTCTCCGCCCCTCTGGAAGACCCCGAGCCGCACGCCTGGAGACAGCCGCCCGACGACCCCGAGCCCCGGCGGACCGGCGCCGCCCCGGCCGGGGCGGCCGGACGGCACGAAGACGGCGCGGCGCCCGCGGGGGTGCCGACCGCGCCCGCCGGTGCCGAGCCCGCGCCGGAGCCGGAGCGCGAGCCGGAACCGGCGCAGGAGCAGGAGCACGGACCGGAACCGGGACCCCGGCCGGAGCCGGAGCCCGCCCCGCGGCCGGAACCGCGACCGGCCCCCGGACCGGAGCCCGCGCCCGCCCCGGAGGACGGCGCCCTCCACTCCGTACCCGTCACGCAACTCCAGGCCATGCGCCGGGACGACCACCTCCTCGTCCTCTGGGCCTGGCCCGACTCCGCCCTGACCGCGCGCGTCCGCTGGCGCCGCGAGGACGCGGCGGCCACCGGCGACGGGCCGCGCGACGGCGACATCCGCTGCCAGCGCCGCGTCTACGAACACGACGGCGGGCTGGACCTCCACGTCGGCCGGGGCGCCGTCACGCTCACCGTCGAGGCCCTGGTCCCCGACCCCGCCGTCGACACCGAGGGCGCCGCCGCCCTGCGCGTCCCGGCCGAGCCGCCCATCGTCGAGTACGAGCCGTCCCTGCGCCGCCGGCTCACCGGCGGCCGCGTCGCGACGGTCACCTTCACCGCCCGTACCGGCTGCGACCTCCCCCCGCTCCGGATCGTCCACGGACTCGGCCGCTACCGCCCCACCAGCACGGCCGAGGGAACCGTCCTGTACGAGGTCCCCGCCCAGCGCCTCCCGGCCGGCACCCCGCTCACCGTGGAGTTCCCGCTGCCCGGCACCCGGGGGCCGTCCTGGCTCGTCTGCTTCCCCGCCGACGGCCCCGCGTCCGGCCGGGACCGCGACCGGGAACCCGGCATCGACATCCGCCCCACGGCGCTGCACCGGCTGCGAGTGACCTGAATGGCCAGAAGACTCACCTGCCCCTACTGCTACGAGACCCTCGTCCCGCGGGAGATCCGGTTCCGCTGCCACGGCCGGCTCAGCCGCACCGGCAAGCAGTGCCGGCGCCGCCGCGACCCGGTCCTCGACGAGCGCTTCGGCCGCCGCCCCAGCCACGACGTGGGGCCCGACTTCGCCGCCGACGGCCGCAGGCCGACGGCGGTCTGCCCGGACTGCGACGGCGAGACGACGTACCGCGTCTGCCCGGTCTGCCACGTCGAACTGCCGGTGCAGTTCGGCATGGTGGAGAACCGGCTGATCGCCATGGTGGGCGCCCGGTCTTCCGGCAAGACCATCTACATGACCGTGCTGCTGCACGAGATGCGCCACCGGGTCGGCGAGGCGTTCGGCGCCGCGCTGATGGGCCTGGACGACGCCACCATGCGCCGCTACGGCTCCGAGTACGAGGACCGGCTCTACCGGGACCGGCGGATGTTCCCGCCCACGCAGACCGCGACCACCAACGCCAACCGGGTCGAACCCCTGGTGTTCCGCTTCGGGCTGCGCCGCAGGAGGCTCTTCGGGGAGCGGCCGCAGCACACCGTGCTGTCGTTCTTCGACACGGCGGGCGAGGACTTCAACAGCAGGGAGAGCGTCGAGCTGAACACCCGCTACCTGACCAACGCGGACGGCATCATCCTGCTGCTCGACCCGCTCCAGATGCCGGGCGCCCGGGACCTGGCGGCACCGGGCACCGCGCTGCCCGGCCTGGACGGCATCGACCCGCCGATCAGCCTGCTGAGCCGGGTGAGCAGCATGCTGCTGGCCGCCCGGGGCGGCAGGGCCGTGCGCATCGACACCCCGATCGCCGTGGTCTTCTCCAAGATGGACGCCTTCTGGCACCTGCTGGAGAACGGCAGCCCGCTGCGGTCGCACGCGCCCGCGCGCGGCCGCTTCGAGGTCGGCGACAGCCTCAGCGTCCACGAGGAGGTGCGCCGGCTGCTCAAGGACTGGGACGGGGTGCCGATCGACCAGTCGCTGGAGAACACCTTCGCCCGCTACCGCTACTTCGGCGTCTCCTCGCTGGGCCGCAGCGCCACCCCCGACGCCCGGGTCGCCGACACCGGCATCCAGCCCTACCGGGTCGCCGACCCGCTGCTGTGGCTGCTCAGCGAGTTCGGTTCGGTGCCGAAGGCGGGCCGGGGATGAGCGGCTTCCAGCAGCTCTACTACACCTCCTGCGAACACGGGCTCAGCGGCTCCGCCGGCTTCCAGTTCAACGCGGTGAGCGAGGGGGTGTCGGCCGAGACCCGGCACCGGGTGGAGGGGCTGGCCGGGTACGAACCCCCGCGCGCCCTGGTCGAGTCGGACACCGCAGAGCTTCTGGCCCGCTGCCCCGTCAACCTCTGCCACACCCCCGGCCGGCCGGGCGGCGTGACCACGCTGTGCGTGCGGTACGCCGGCCGGGACTCGGCGCGCCGCTTCGGCAACTACTTCGCCCACGCCCTGCACACCGAGGGCGAGTTCACCCGGGACAGCGGCGGGCTGCTGGCGATCGAGCTGTGGGACTCCCCGCTGTGGACGTCCCGGGTCGCCGCGACCACCGAGATCCCGGAGCTGTCCGGGCCCCTGCCGCGCGGCCCGCTGTCCCCCCGTTCCGTACGCGCCTTCCTGCGCGCGCACCCGCACGCGGAGCAGTTGCCCGCCCTGCTGGCCGCGGTGTTCGCGGCGCTCGCCGAGGACGGCTCGGTGGTGGTGGTCGACGAGTCGACCGACCGGATCGCGCACTGGTTCGCGGCGGTCTCGTACCTGCTGCCGCCCGCGACGGCCCGCTCCCTGTCCTTCGCCACCTACCTCTTCCGCCCCGCCCGCAGCCGCCTGCACCTGATCGGCTCGGTGCCCGGGGCGGACCTCGCGTTCGGCCCCGACGACGGGGAGTCGTACACGGTCTTCGACTTCTCCGCGGGCCGGTTCCCGGAGGTCGTGCCCGCCCATCCCCTGGTGCACCTGCTGACCCGGATCGGGGTCGGCTCGGTGCGCTCGGTGTGGTCCTGGACCGCCGAGTACACGGACGGCGAGGAGCGGCACCCCGCCGACTGGCACGCCCCGGTGGCGGCGGCCGCCGCGGCCGGCGGCATCGGGCTGGCCGGCCCCGACGTCCGCGCGGTGATCGACTGGCTCCCCGGCGCGGACCACCTCGGGCCGCGCCGGGCGGCGGTGGCGGCGGACATCCACGACAAGCACCGGGACCTGGACGACGACCGGCTGGCCGTGCTGAGCGCCGCCGCCCGGGCGGGCGGCGACACCGCGCTGCACCGGGAGCTGGAGGGCCGGCTCCACCGCTCCCGGATCCGCGCCTACGCGTCCGGTGCGCCGGACGCGCCGGATCCCGTGCCGCTCACCGACCCCGCCGAGCGGGCGGAGGGCACGGCGCTGTGGCACAGCCTGCTCGGCGAGGCCACCACGACCCGCCGGCGGGTCCGGCTGCTGCTGTGGGCGGCGGGGGCGCGGCTCGACGTGCCGGCGGAGGTGCTCGCGGCCGAGAGCCGGGACGCGGCCCGCGCCCTCCTCGGCGTGCCGGGCGCGGGGGCGGCGCTGGAGCAGGACGTCGCGTACCTGGTCCGCGTCCTCCCGGAGTTCAGGGCCGCGCTCGCGGCCGCGGTGCGGGAGGCGCTGGAGGCGCGGGGCGGTCAGGAGCAGCTCTTCACCCAGTTCCCCGCCCAACTGCTGAGGGAGAAGGACCTGGAGGGCCAGCCCCGGCTGCTGGAGCACTACTGGCGGGCGCAGGCCGAGCGGAACCCCGCGCGCACGGTCGACCTGCTCTTCCGGATCCTGGCGGTACGCGGCGAGCCCGCGCCGGACGCGGAGCTGCTGCGCGGGCTGTGGCGGCGGCCGTCGCCGGCCTGGCGGCACGAGGAGGCGACGCAGATCGCCCGCCGGCTGCCCGCGGACCGGCCGCCGGGCGACGCGGTCGGCGAGTGGTTCGACCGCGCGGTGAAGCAGCCGATCGACGACGAGCGTGCCCTGCGGCCCTGCCTGGAGCTGTGCGCCGTGCTCGCCGCGCCCCGCCGCTACGCCTGGCTGAAGCCGGTCACCCAGGAGTGCGTACGGGTCACGCTCGAACTGGACGCGGCGCTGGGCGCGGCCACCGAGGCCACCGCGCTCGCCCGCGCCTTCCGGATTCCGCAGATCGACGCCTGGGCGCCGACGCTCGCGCTGAAGCGCCACCGGCTCGTCCCCGCCATGCTCCGGCTGCCGGCCGACCCGCGCCTGCTGGCCGCGGAGATCGGGGAGTTCGACCACTCGACCGCCGACGGCTACCTGCGCGCCGTGCACCGGGCCACCCTGTCCTCGTCCGCCGTCGGCGACGTGCTGTTCAGCCATCTCACCGGTCTCCTCGCGGCCTACGGCGCCCGGGTCCGGATGGCGCACGGCCACCGGGAACTCATCGAGGCGGTGCACCTGCACCTCACCGGGCGGTGGTCCGCGCCGCAGCTGGAGCGGATGTCCCGCGCGCTGGAGCGCTGCGGCTCGGAACTCGCGGGCGCCTACGCGGAGCACGCCGAGCAGCGGCTCGGCCGGCTGCAGAAGTGGAGCCGCAGACGGAGCCGGCGGCGGCGCCCGGACGGCTCCCGGCCGGAGCGGGGGTGACCGCCGGTGTCCGACATCGTGATGTTCGTCCTCGTCCCGGCCGTCTACCTGGCCCTGCTGCTGCTCTATCTGTTCGTCGCGCCGTTCATCGCCGCCCTGCGCGCCCTCGCCCTGCTCAGCGAACTGGTCTGGCGCTACGCCCGGTTACTCGACGGCGTGCTGCGCCGGCGCACCCCCGAGTTCGTCACCCTCCCGCCGTACCGCCCCGCCGAGGAGACGGCCTACCGCACCTACTTCTACGGCCCCGCCACCCGCGACCTGCGCCAGCTCCTCACCCTGGGGCGGCGGCTGTACGTCCGCACGGTCGCGGACGCCTGCCGGCGGGTGGCCGCCGCCCAGTTCACCGCGCCGACCGTGCACCGGGCCGTCTCGGTGCCGTACGGCGTGACCCTCCTCGTCGGCCTCGGCGCCGGCGCCGTCCTCGGCGCGCCCCTGCTGGGGCTGCTGTTCGGCGTCCAGGCGCTCGGGGTGGCGCTGCTGGCGGGCGGCGCCCGGCTGACCGCGCTCGCCCTGCGGGCCGCGGACCGGACGGTGCTGGTCCTGCGCGGGCTGCCGCGCGGCATGCTCTGCCCGAGCTGCTTCGAGCGGGTTCCGTATCCGCAGTACGAGTGCCCCCGCGCGAGCTGCCGGCGCCGGCACGTGGACATCCGGCCGGGCACCTTCGGGCTCTTCCGGCGCCGGTGCGCCTGCTCCGCGCGGATGCCGACGCTGCTGATGCTGATGGGCAGGGACGCCCGGCTGAGCGGCTTCTGCGTCCACCCGGCCTGCGGCAGGCCCATGAACCCGGACGCCGGGCACATGCCCGAGCTGATCCTGCCGCTGGTCGGCGGCCGGGCCGCGGGCAAGACGCAGCTGATGGCGGCGATGGTGAAGGCGATGGAGGACGCGGCGGCGGGCGGCGGACCGGCGGTCCGGCTCGCGGATCCCGAGACGAGCGCCAGCCAGCGGGTGCTGAACGAGGTCCTGGAGATCCAGGGCCACACCCGCCCCACCCAGAAGGCGCTGCCCCGGGCCCACTCCCTGGTGCGCGGCAGCGGCCGCGGCGAACGCCTCGTCCACATCTTCGACACGGCCGGCGAGCGGTTCCTGAACCGCGAGGAGACCGACGCGCTGCGCTACGTCCGCGAGGCCGGCACCTTCGTCCTCGTCCTCGACCCGATGTCCGTCGCGGAGTTCTGGACCCGCCTCGACCCGGCGGGCCCGCGGGTGGACCGCACGCTGGCCTCGACGGTCGACCCGGAGGACGTGTTCGCCCACGCGGTGACGGCGACCCGCACCATGGGCGCCCGGCTGGACCGGGCCCGGCTCGGCGTCGCCGTCAGCAAGCGCGACCTGCTGACCGGGCAGCCCGCCCTGCTGCCCGAGCGCCCGGACGACAGCGCCGCGGTCCGGGGCTGGCTGTGCGAGCGGCTGGGGCTGCGGAACCTGGTGGAGTCGATGGAGCTGGAGTTCGGCGAGGTGCGGTTCTTCTGCACGGCGGCGGTGGCGGACGCGGAGGGGCACGTGGACCCCAGCATTCCGGTGTTCGTCGACTGGTGTCTGGACGAGTGAGCCCGCCGGGCGCGGCTCACCGGCCGCGCCGGCGGCGGGTGCGGAGGCGGAAGACGAGCAGGCCGGCGGCGGTGAAGCCGGCCGCCCAGAGCAGGCCGAGGGCGAGGTGCCCCCACAGCGCGCTGCGGTCGAAGGCGCCGGCGACGGCGAACTGCGTCGGGCCGAAGGAGGGCAGCCACTGCAGTACCGGCTCGTTGGCCAGCGGGTTGCCCAGCGGATTCTGCAGGAACGTGTCGAGCAGCCCGCCCATGATGATCAGGAAGAAGCCTTCCAGGTCGTTCTTGACCAGCACGCCGAGCAGGAGCCCGAAGGCGCCGTAGGTGAGCGCCATGACGGTGAAGCCGGCCAGGATCGCCGACCAGCCCGCGGGGCCGGGCCGCCAGTAGGCGAGCAGCACCACCGCGGTGTACGTCGCGACGGCGGCGCTGACCAGGGCGATGGACAGGGACTTGGCGCCGACGAGACGGGACTGCCGGTAGCCGGCGAAGACCAGGCGGCGGTCGAAGACCAGGGTCCTGCGTACGGCGTCGAAGACGGCGAAGCCCGTGATCATGGTGAGGGCGTTGAGCCCGGCGGTGATCAGCGTCAGGTCGGCGGCGTCGACGACGAGCGTCTCGCCGGTGGCGAAGAGCCTGAAGCGCAGCGGCTTGTCCTCGCCGGCGGCCATGGCGCGCATGGCGACGAACCAGACGGGGACGAAGCCCACCAGCAGCAGCGCCGCCATCCGGTTGCGGACCTGGTTGCGCAGGGAGAAGCGCAGCGCGGTGGGGAACTGCCCGTAGCCCGGGGCCGGCGTCGTGTCAGGCGCGGACATGGTCGTCCTCCGGGTGGTGGGCGCGGGGGCGGATCCGGCCGTCGACGAGTTCGGCGAGCTGGTCGAACCGCTCCTGTTCGAACACGAGATGGGTGATCACCACGATCGCCGCGCCGCGGTCGCGGAGGGTCTGGACGAGATCCCAGAAGTGCAGGTAGGTCTCCCAGTCGAAGCCCTGGTACGGCTCGTCGAGCAGCAGCACGTCGGGGTCGTGGAGCAGGGCGAGGGCGAGGTTGACCTTCTGGCGGGTGCCGCCCGACATCTCGCCCACCGAGGTGCGCAGATACCGCTCGCCGCCCAGCTCGCGCAGCAGCTCCAGGCCGCGCTCGGTGCCGGGCAGCCGGTAGGCGGCGGCGAAGTAGCGCAGGTGCTGCTCCGCGGTCAGGCTGGGGCTGAGCACCGGCTCCTGCGGGCAGTAGCCGAGCCGGCCGTGGACGCGGACCTCGCCGCGGTCCGGCGGCTGGATGCCGGCCAGCGCCTTCAGCAGCGTGGACTTGCCGGAGCCGTTCTCGCCGACGACGGCGACGAGTTCGCCCCGTCGCACCGTGAGGTCGGCGCCGCGGAGCACGCGGTGCCGTCCGTACGCCTTGTGCACGTCCCGCGCCTGAAGCGCGGTCTCCGTCCGGGTGCTCACGCGGTTCCCTCCTCTTCCGGCTCCCGTTCCGGCTCCTCCTCCGGCGCCGCCAGGAGCCCGCCGCCGTAGATCGCGAGCATCTCCGGCGCCCAGCGCACGACGCCCTCCTCCGACAGCGGGTCCGTGCCCAGCACCCCGGTCAGGTGGTCGCGCAGCAGGAACACGGCCAGGTCGTTGGCGAGCAGGAAGGCGGCACGCACCTCCGGGTCCCGGCCGCGCGCCGCCACCCCGGCCTCCGCCAGCGCGGCCAGGGTCCGCCCGCTCAGCTCGAAGAGGCCGCGGAACAGGGCGCGGGACGCCTCGCCGCCGGTCAGCAGCAGGCGCCGCAGGTAGGCGCCCAGGGGCAGGTCCGCGGGCAGGTGCCGCAGCAGGGCTTCGGACAGCGTCCCGCCCGCCGCGGGATCGGTCAGCATCGCCGACCCCTCGCCGGTCAGTTCGCCGAGCAGCGCCTCGAACGTCGCCACCACGTACGCGTCGACCTCGCGGCGCAGCCCGTCCTTCCCGCCGAAGTGGTGCACCACCAGCGCCGGCGACACCCCGGCGGCGGCGGCGACCTGCCGCACGCTCACCGCGTCCGGATCCCGCTCGGCGAACAGCCGCAGCGCCTCGTCGCGGATGGCGGCCCGTGCGGTGCGGTCGTCAGGGATTGAACGCATGTACAGCATACTAAACGACTGTTCAGCACCACGGCAAGCAGGCCCGGGGGAGGCATGGGAAACCCCTGGTCAAACCCCGGTTCCGGCGGCCGCCTCAGAGGCTCCGGCCGGGCAGGCGCAGGAGGTTCAGGCGGTACTCCTCGACCTGCGGCAGGCCCTGCGCGGCGAGCCCGGCGAGCATCTCCCGGTACGCGGCGGGCAGCGCCCGGCGCATGGGCTCCGGCAGGCTGGTGAGCGTGTGCGAGTCGAGCACCCGGGCGCCGGGGCGCCAGCCGGCCACCTCCGCGGGGTCCGCGCACGCCCACCGCATCCGGGCCTCGACCTTGCTCAGCGCGTCGTGCGACTCCTGCGTGCCGACGATCCCCGGGCCCGCGGTGTCCAGGGCCAGCAGGGCGCCGGGGAACCGGGCGCCGGCCAGGTCCACGACCCGGCGCACCTCCGCCTCCGGCAGGAACGGCAGCACCGCCTCGGCGGCGAGGAAGTACGGCCCCGCGCCGCCCAGCGCGACCGCCTCATCCGCCCACGAGCCGTCCGTCACCGAGGCGGCGAGCATCCGGCGGCGGCCGGCGTCGGCGAAGAGCGTCCGGCGCAGCTCGATCACGTCGGGCAGGTCGAACTCCAGCCAGCGCGCGGTGCCGTTGTCGACGCGCTCGAAACGGGTGTTGAGCCCGGTGCCGATCTCGACCACGGTGCCGTCCGGGTGGACGGCGAGGAACTCCCGCACCCACCGGTCGAACAGCGCGGTGCGCAGCACCGTGCCGGTCAGGCTCGGCAGGCCGTCGAAGCGGGCGAAGTTGTAGGCGAGCGAGGCGACGATCTCCTCGGCCCGCGGGTCCCGCAGGGCGGGCTCGGCCCTGCCGTTCTCCACGGCGCGTCCGTAGAGGGGGATCAGCAACGTCTCCTGGACCGGGCCCAGGTCGATGCGGTGTCGGGTCACGGGTGCCTCCTGCGTGCGGGCCGGCGGATCGGCGGGTCACGGGGCCGGGTCGTCGGCGTACGAGCGGCGTTATCGATAATGATTTCCATTTTTATAACACGCCCGGGGCAGGGGCGGCGGCGACCCTTGTCAACCGCCTCGGCGCCTTCTATCGTCTCCACGACTGGGAGCGCTCCCACAGTCCCCCACCTGAAGGAGCACCACGGATATGAGATCAGCGAAGCCCCGTATACGCGCCCTCGGAGCGGCGGCCCTCCTCGCCCTCGGCTCCCTGACCGCGTCCCTGACGACCGCCGAGGCGTCCCCGGCCGCCGCCCAGGCGGAGATCTGCGAGAAGTACGGCACCACGACGATCCAGAACAGGTACGTGGTGCAGAACAACGCCTGGGGCACGGACCAGACGCAGTGCATCACCACCACCGACAGCGGCTTCCGCATCACGCGGGCGGACGGCAGCGCCCCCACCAACGGCGCCCCGAAGTCGTACCCGTCGGTCTACCTCGGCTGCCACTACTCCAACTGCTCGCCGGGCAGCAACCTGCCGCGGCAGATCGGGGCGATCTCCAGCGCGCCCAGCCAGGTCTCGTACTCCTACGTCGACAACGCCGTCTACAACGCGTCGTTCGACATCTGGCTGGACCCGGAGCCGCGGACCAACGGGGTGAACCGGACCGAGATCATGATCTGGCTCAACCGCGTCGGGCCGATCCAGCCCATCGGCTCACCGGTCGGCACCGCCCAGGTCGCGGGCCACACCTGGGAGGTGTGGCGGGGCAGCAACGGGGCGAACGACGTGATCTCCTTCGTCGCGCCCGCCACGGTCCACAGCCTCACCTTCGACCTGAGGGACTTCATCGACCGGGCGATCGACGCGGGGCTGGCCACGGACCAGTGGTACCTGACCAGCGTCCAGGCGGGCTTCGAGCCCTGGGAGGGCGGCACCGGCCTCGGCGTGAACTCGTTCTCGGCGTCGGTCAACTGACCGCGCGCCGGCGACGATCGGGGTCACACCCCGGGTCGCCGCCCGCGGACACGGCATGTCCCCGCGGGCGGCGGCACGCCGGCGTCACAGCAGCGCGGTCACGCGCTGCAGGAGACGGTGGGCCAGTTCCAGTTGCCGTTGGCCTGGATGGTCACGCCCCAGTTGTTGCCGTTGCCGTTGGGGCGGGCGACCAGCGTCTGGCTGTCGGGCCAGTCGGCGCTGATGTTCCAGGTGGCGATGATCTTCGCGGGTGACGGGACGTTCATCGTCACGGTCCAGTTGCTGGAGCCCGACGTGGCGACGTTGAGGTTGTACCGGTCGCCCCACCGCTCCCCCGCGGACAGGGTCGAGGTGCAGCCCCCGCCCCCGGGCCCGCCGGGGTCGTCGCCGCCGCCACCGGTGCCGCCGACCGTGATGTTCGAGTTGCCACTGCTCTGGTAGCCCTCGGTGGCCATGATCATGTAGTAGTTGAAGCTGCCCAGGTTCATCCCGGCCCGGGCCCAGGCGTCGAAGTGGTTGCCGGTGTTGATGGTGCCGCCGGTGCGCCTGCCGCGGTTGACGCTCCAGTACTGCGGGAAGGTCTTGTTGTCGCCTTCGATGGACGGAGCGTTGTACCGCATCGTGTGGTACAGGTCGTACGTGACGCCGTCGCTGCTCACCGAGCCCCGGTTGTCACCGGTGGGGCGGTAGGAGCCGTAGTTGTCGACGATGTAGTACTCGACGAGCGGGTTCGAGGTCCAGCCGTAGAGGCAGAGGTAGCCGTTGCCGGACGGGTTGAAGCTGCCGGAGTAGCTCACGTTGCGGCGGCTGCCGTTGCTCCAGCCCTTGCCGCAGACGAAGTTGCCGGTGTTCTGCCAGGAGGTGCTGTACTGCCCGCCGGACCCCATGGTCATGGAGACCGTGTTCTGGCTGTCGGTCCAGAACGAGAAGAAGTAGCCGTTGTGCGTGCCGGTCTGGTTGGTCGTGACCGTCTGCGCGTGCGCCGTGCCGGGCAGCAGCAGCGGCGACGCCGCCGCCACGGCCAGGCCGCCGGCGCCGGCGGCGACGAATCGTCTTCGGCTGAGCGAGCGGGCGGGTTCGTGGTGCATGTCCATGCTTCCTCCTCGACGAAGGCTGGAGAGGGACAGACAGCGTGATGTGACCGTGCGGTGACGCGGATGGGCAGTGACGAACGCCTGCCGATGTCACAGAAGTTGCCTCAGACCGGACGGGGCTGTCAACAGTTTCTGCCGCAGTTTCGCAAGTTTCGACGCCGCCCAATTCGGCATCTCTGCTGCTCACTTGGACACAAAGGAACAGGAGCCGCTTCCTCCGCAAAGGATCTCGCCGAATCCTTGATCTTCACACCGGCGAGGCACTCGAACTTTTCGATGTGATCTACGAAAATCCTCGGAAACGCGCAGGTCCGGCTCACCGGCCTCCCCGGCAACCCGGCGCCCGCGGGCGCGCAGCACCCGCGGGCGCCGGACGGCCCGGCGCTACTTCAGGTGCCGGTCCAGGAACCGGCAGCCGTCCTCCAGCTCGAACCACGGGGTGCCGGTGTGGCCCCCCGGGTTGGCGTGCAGCGTCTTCTCCTTGCTGCCGAAGGCGCCGAACAGGTCGAGGGCACGTTGCCGGGGGTTCGCTTCGTCGTCCCACTGCAGCAGGAAGAGCAGCGGAACGGTGACCTGCCGGGCCTCCTCGCGCTGGGCGCGGGGCACGTATCCCCCGGCGTGGAAGCCCGCGGCCACCAGGCGCGGCTCGGTCACCGCCAGCCGGATGCCGAGGGCGGCCCATCCCCCGGAGTATCCGACGGGGCCGTCGATCCCGGGCAGTTCGAGGAGGGCGTCCAGGGTGGTCCGCCATTCCGGGGCCGCCTGCTCGACCAGCGGGGCGACGACGGACTCCAGGAGTTCGTCGGCCGGCTCGCCGGCCTCCACGGCCCGCCGGAGGTCGGCGCGGGCCTGCTCGTCGGCGGCGGTACGGGGACGGTCGCCGCAGCCGGCGGCGTCGATGGTGGCCACCGCGTAGCCGCGCGCGGCGGTGTACCGGGCCCGGGCCGCCAGCCGGGGGTCGGCCTTGGGCAGGCCGTTGTTGTGGGCCATCAGGACCAGCGGGGCGGGCGCGGGCCCGGGCGTCCACAGGGTGCCGGGGATCTCGCCGAGGGTGAACTCGCGTTCGCGGACGCCGTCGTCGTGGCGCCGCTCGGAAGTGACGTGCATGGTCGTGCCTTTCGGGAGTGCGCGTGAAGGCGCTCCCGGACGACCTACCGCCCGGCCGTGACCCCGGAGGGGAGCACCCGTACCGATACTGCGTTCACGGGTACCACCTCCTCGTCGTCGTGCACGGCCCCCGGGAGGCTAGCAACGGCCGCCCCGGCCCGCCAACGGGATTTCGCGCTCCCCGCCGGCCCCCGCCCCGCCGGTCACCGTCGGCGGGACGAACGGCATGGCCGTGTCCGGCCGCTCCCCCGGGTCACGGCAGGTCGTCTCCGGCGGTGCCGACGCGGTCCCACTCCACGATCACGGCCTCATGGGATCCCTCCTCGGCATCCGCTCCGGCAGGCACCTGTTCCCGCACGGGCGCTACCTGGACACACCGGGGTCCCCGGGAGTACTCGCGCGCCGCGGGCGGACGCCGCGGGGCCGCGGGGGCGTCAGGGCCGTGCCACCTGGGTAAGACCTGAGCGGCACTTCGTGTCGTGAAAGGCTCACGCTGCGCCAGCCTGCATGAGAGCTCGACGTACGCACATGCAGTCCGGGCGGGTACTCCAAGGGGACCGAATGGGGCGGGACTTACAGCGGCTGACACTGACCGAGGCCATCGAGTCGCTGCGCCGGGATCTGGAGGCCGCGCAGCGCCAGGGGGTGGGCAGAGGCATCGGCTTCAGCGTCCAGGACATCAGCGTGGAACTGGCCGTCGAGGCCGAGCGGAGCGACAGCGTGGAGGGCGGGGTGTCCTGGTACGTGACCGCCAAGGGCGGCCGGTCGCGGATCCGGCGCAACGCCACCCGGCTGGTGGTGTCGCTGAAGCCGCGCGGCACCCTCAACGTCGCGGACGACACCGGCCGGCCGCGCAACAGCCCCGCTCCCCGAACCGGCGACACGGCGCGGTGACGGGGTGTCCGGTGCGCTTCCGCCGGAGCCGCCGGAGGGCGGTCCGGCGGACGACGAAGCCGCCGACGCCGTAGCCGGGGCCGCGCAGACCCCGGACCGGCTGGTCGAGATCAGTCTGCGGAACGGCCGGGGCGAGCCCGTCGGGCACGGGTCCGGCTGGCTGCTCGACGACGACCTCGTCCTGACCGCGGCGCACGTGCTGTGGCCCGCCGCCCGCCCGGACGCCGACGGGGTGGCGATCGAGGTCCGGTGCGGGAACGTGCCGCCCCATCAGCCCTGGCACCGCTGCGAGATCGTGTGGAGCGGGCTGCCGCTCCCCACCGGTCCCCCGGATGCCGGTCCCCCGCAGGCCGGGGAGGACGAGCCGGCCGGTCTCGACGCCGCGCTCCTGGCGGTGACCGGCTCCGGCTGGCGGCCGCCCGACCCCCGGTGCCCGCCGCGGCTGGGCTGGCGGGGTTCGAGCATCACCGAGTTCGAGGTCTTCGGCTTCCCGGCGTTCCTCCACAGCGAGCGGCACGCCTACGACGTGCACCAGTGCGGCGGGCGGCTGCGGCCGGCCAACCTGAGCCGGTCGGACGTGCGGACGGTCGAGGTCGCCGCCGAGGACGCACCCGAGATCCCGGAGGGCTGGACGGGCATCTCGGGCTCCGCGGTGCTGGTCGGCGCGGAGCGCGCGGTGATCGGTGTGGTCGTGGGCGGCGACCAGGGCAACGCCCGCAGGCTCCGGGTCCTGCCGGTGACCCGGCTGACCGCGGACCCGGAGTTCCGCCGGCGGTGGCAGGGCCACCGGCGCGGCGAGGCCCACAGCCGGCGCACGGTGCTGGCCGCGATCCGGCTGCGGCTGGAGCGGGCCGAGCCGCTGGCGGCGGCGGGCTCCCGGCGCGCGCTGCTGGAGCGGCTGCTGCCCGACGCGCTCCGGGATCCCGAAGTGGCCGCCCTCGACGGCCCCTTCCTGCTCGCCGCCCTGGTCGACCGGCTCGCCCCGGTCCCCGGCGGCTTCGCCGCGCTGGCCGCCGAGTACGCAGCGTCGTACGCCGCATCGAACGCTGACGAGGACGCCACCGGCGGCGACCTCCGCTTTCTCGCCGAGGAGTGCCGCGCCCTGGAGCTGCTGGGCGCCGAGAGCTGGGGCGGACTGCGCGGGGCCCTGCGGGTCCTGGTGCAGGACGACCTCCACGGCGTCCCCGTCACCGCGCTCTACGCCCGGGCCACCGCCGGCGCCGCGGAGCCGGCGATGCCGGCGCACTGCGACGAGCCGTGGAAGGCGTTCGTGCACCTGGTGTGCGCGGGCACGGGCACCGAGGAGCTGCCGGCGGCGCTGCGCTTCCTGGAGCTGGTCGCCAGCGCGGTCGGCGGCTCGACCGCCGACACCGTCCGGGCACACAACCGGCGGTGGGCGGTCCGGCTGGACATCGCCGGGCGCGCCCCGGCCGAGGGCGCGGAGACGGGGGCCGCGGCGGCGGAGACGGCGGCCGGCGGCGGGCGCGGCGGCTACGCCCGCCAGGTGGACGAGCTGCGCCGCCGGCTGGTCAGCGCCCCCGTGCAGCGCCCGACGTCCGCCCGGCTGCTGGTCGAGCTGATACCGGACCCGGACGGCGACCCGGACTGCTGGACGGTCTCCTTCTACTTCCAGTGCCGCCCCCGCCCCGCCGCCTGGCAGCGGCTGCCGATGCCGCTCGCCGAGCGGGTCATCCACCTGACCCTGCTGTCCGACCGGGTGGAGGTGGCCCGCGGCATGCTCCGGGACGTCCACGGGGTGCCCGACGGCCGCATCGAGGTCGAGTACATCCTGCCGCTGGACCTCATCGACCACCCCGACAAGCTGATAGCCCACGGCGGGCTGCCCCAGGCCGCCACGTCCTTCCCGCTGGTCGTCCACAGCCTGGACCGGCTGCACAACAGCACCTGGCGCGCGGTGTGGCAGGAGCACTGGCGGCGCACCCGGCGGACGCCGGGCCGGCTGACGTTCCAGGTCGCCGCGCTGGACGGGCCTCAGGCGGCCGCGGCGGAACCGGTCTCCGGCGTGCTGCTCACCCAGAAGCCCGGCTCCGACACCGGCCGCAACGAGGTGAGCACGGCCCTCCGGCACGGCGTGCCGCTGGTGATGTGGCGGCACCACCCGCGTGCGCAGCCGGACTTCACCGCGCTGTCCCGGCGCATCATGGCCGAAGGCCGTCTCGACGTGCGGCAGTTCGGCCGGGACGACGGCGACGGTCCGGCGGCCGGCGAGTCGGTCTGGAACAGCCAGTTCGTCGTCATCTTCGACACCCCGGAGAACCTGCCCGGCCTCGTGTACGGCGAGGTGTCACCGTGAGGCCGCGTGCGGCCGGGCCGCGCGGGCACGACTCCGCCCGGCCGGGGAACGGCATCGCCTCCGCCAGGGGCGAGCATCCGATCCGAGGGGGATCCCATGCCCAGCGCCAGTGAACCGCCGCAGCGCCCCCGCCCGGACTCCGACCAGGGCCCGGACCCGGCGAGGCGTGCGGCACCGCCGCGCCAGCCGCCGGGCGGCGCACCGGCGGTGTGGGAGAACGTCCCGCCGCGCAACCCCAACTTCACCGGCCGGGAGCGGCTGCTCAGCGCACTGGCCGAACGGCTGGCCGACGAGCGGACCCCCACCGCGGTCCTCCCCGAGGCGATGTACGGGCTCGGCGGCATCGGCAAGTCCCAGCTCGCCATCGAGTACGTGTACCGGCACCAGGCCGACTACGACGTCGTGTGCTGGGTGCCCAGCGAGCACACCCCCGGCATCGTCAACACCCTCTCGCACCTGGCCGGCCGGCTCGGCCTCGACGACGGCGGCGACGCCGGCGCCGGCGTGGCGCAGGCGCTGGACTCGCTGCGCCGCGGCGTGCCCTACTCCCGCTGGCTGCTGGTCTTCGACAACGCGGAGAACGCACAGGCCCTGGCGCCGTACCTGCCGAACTCCCGCCGCGGCGCCGTGCTCATCACCTCGCGCAACCCGCAGTGGGAGGACATCGCGGGCTGCCTCGAAGTGCGGGTCTTCGAGCGGGCGGAGAGCATCGCGCTGCTCAACAAGCGCGGGCCCGCGCTCGACCCGGAGGACGCCGACAGGCTGGCCGAGGCCCTCGGCGACCTGCCGCTGGCGATCGAGCAGGCGGCGGCGTGGCGGGCGCAGACCGGCATGCCCGTGGCGGAGTACCTGCGGCTGTTCGAGGACAAGCGCGGCGACCTGCTCTACGAGGGCGCGCCGCACCTGTATCCGGAGTCCGTCGCCACCGCGTGGAACGTCTCCCTCGACCGGATCGAGCAGACCAACCCCGAGGCGCTGCACCTGCTCCAGGTGTGCGCGTACTACGCGCCCGAGCCGATCCCCCGCTCGCTGTTCCACGGCGCGCACCGCGGCAGGATAACGCCGGAGCTGGACGCGGCGCTGGCCGACCCGATGCGGCTGGGGCGGGCGATCCGCGAGATCAAGCGGTTCTCGCTGGCGCGGATCGACGCCCGCAACAACTCGCTGCAGATGCACCGCCTGGTGCAGACCGTGCTGTCGCAGCGGATGACGCCGCCGGAGCGGGAGCTGATGCGGCTCGGCGCCCAGCTGCTGCTGGCCGCCGCGGATCCGCGGGACCCGGAGTCGAACGCGCAGTGGGGCCGCTATTCGGAGTTGTACCCGCACGTCGTGGCCACCGACGCCGTCCACTCGACGGACCCGTGGGTACGTGACCTCGTGATCAACACGGCGAAGTACCTGCAGCGGTTCGGCGACCACGAGAGCGCCCTGCGGTTCACCCGCGAGGCGCACGGAGCCGCCGCGGCGCTGTTCGGCGCCGAGCACGAGCGGACGCTGCAGCTCGCCTTCTGGCTCGGCTGGACCCTGTTCAGCATGGGCCGCTACGAGGAGGCCGCCGAGATCAACAAGGAGACGCTCGACGCCCACGAGCGCGTGGTCGGCCCGGGGCCGATCCGGGTGGCCGACGCCAACGAGGCCCATCTGGACGCCCTCGGCGCGGTCGCCGCGGACCTGCGGGTCAGAGGGGCCTTCGGGAAGGCCCTGGCGCTGAGCCGGCGGGTCTTCGACACCGCGACCGCGGCGTTCGGCGAGGACGACCCCTTCACGCTGAACGCGGCCCACAACCTCGGGGTGGCGCTGCGCCTTGTCGGCAGCTTCCGGGAGGCGTACGAGCTGGACCGCCACACCTGGGAGCTGAAGCAGACGCTGCTGGGCGCGGAGCACGAGCAGACCCTGCTGACCCGGGTGGGCCTGACCATCGACGAGCGCGAGCTGGGCCTCTACCTGCAGGCGCGCAACCGTCAGGAGGAGGTCGTCAGCCTGTACGCCCGCTACCTGCGGGAGGACAACCCGGCCGTGCTGCACGCCAAGCGGGTGCTCGCGGTGACCCGGCGGAAGGCGGGCGACCACGCCGCCGCCCTGGAGCTGTCCGAGGAGGTGATGGCCGTGATCGAGGAGCGCTTCGGACGCGCCCACCCGGCCACGATCGCCGCCTGCCTGGGCATGTCGGTGGACCTGCGCCACGCCGGGCAGATGGAGCGGGCCCGCGAGCTGGCCGAGGTGTCGCTCGAGCGCTTCCGGGGCATCTTCGGCGACCGCCACCCGCACACCGTGTCGGCCCAGGCCAACCTGGCGATCATCGCCCGGCTGGACGACCGGTGCCGGCCGGCGTACGAACTCGACCAGGCCGCCTACGACGCGCTGCTCGGCCAGCTCGGCGAGCTGCATCCGCTGACCCTGATGGTGGCCACCAACCTGGCCAGCGACCTCGCCGGGCTCGGCCGGCACCGGGACGCCCTGGACCTGGACGCGGCGACGCTGGAGCGCTCGGCGGAGGTGCTCGGCGAGAAGCACCCCTCGACGCTGACCCTGGCCGCCAACCGGGCGCTGGACCTGCACGCGCTGGAGCGCCACGCCGAGTGCGACGACCTGCACGGCGCCGTGCTGGCGGAGATGCGCGAGCGCCTCGGCCCGGACCACCCGGCGGCGGCCACGCTGGCGAACCGGGAGCGCGCCAACTGCTTCATCGACCCGCTGCCGCTGTGACCCGGCGGCTGGGCCACGCCGCTGGGCCACGCGGCTGGGCCACGCCGCTGCGCCCGGCCGCCGCGCCGGGGCCGCCGGCCTCGGCTCAGCGGCTCAAGGCGGCGGCCAGGCGTACGGGGTCGGGCGCGGGCCCGGCGCCGCCGCGGCGCAGTTCCGCGTGGACGGCCAGCACGAACTCCGGGCGCTCAAGCAGCACACCGGCCGCCGGGTGGCCCCGGGCCCGCAGCGCCAGGCCGAGGCCGGACCAGGCGTCGGGGTCGGGGCCGGGCCCGCGCACAATCCGGTCCGTGAAGGCGGCGCGGGCCGCGTCGTGGTCGCCGGTCACCAGCGCCAGGTCCTCGGGCCGCGCGCCTTCGACCGCCCCGGCCGCCGCCTCCACCCACGCCGGGTCGCCGGCGCCGTCCACGAGCATCCGGCGCAGCAGGACCGCCCGCGTGTCCAGGCCCCGCCCCGGCCGGCCCGGCACGATGCGGCCGTCCGCGGCCGGCGGCGCGCCGGGGGCGTTTCCCGCCGCGCCGTACGCGCGGGCGGCGCGGGCCACCGCGTCGGCCGGGGGCCGCAGGTGGTACGCCCGCCAGGTGGCCCGGTGGTCGGCGGCGGCCAGCGCGGCCGCGTCCCGGGCCCGGGCCCCCACCGGCTCGTCCCGCCAGCCGGCCAGGCGGCCGGCCAGCTCGTCGACCAGGTCGCGGCCCATCGGGGTGAGCCGGTCCGCGCCGCGGATCGCGTGCAGCGCGGTGAGCGTCTGCTGCCGCCACAGCGCGTACTCGAACTCCGCCAGCTCCCCGCGCCGCCGCCGCCAGAAGCGGGTGACGCCGAAGAACGCGTAGACGCCCTGCAGGAGCCCGCCCAGCGGGCGGGGGTCGTCGCGCCAGGGCGCGTAGAACCGTTCCGCCCCGCCGTCCTCGTGCAGGGTGAACAGATGCATGAACGCGCCGAGTTTGTGGTGCTGGAACTCGTGCACGAGCGTGCACGCGAGCTGCTCGGCGTCGTCGGGCTCCGAGGCCACGACGGCGCCGAAGGCGTCCCCCGACGAGGCGCTGTGCGGGCGGTACCGCTCGGACCGGGGCCGGGGCACCACGGAGCGCAGCCCGGCCGCGGCGGCCCGCGCCGCCTCGGGGTCGTCGCGCGCCAGCAGCCGCCACGCCTCGGCGAACAGCCCGGCCCAGCGGTCCGCGCCGCCCAGCGGTTCGGGCGCGCGCGGCCCGCGCAGCGCCCGGTACGGGTCGATGTCGTCGAGCAGCAGGGTGCAGCCCTCGGCGCGCAGCTCCCGCAGCCCGTGCCAGCCGCCCGCCCCGCCGGATCCGTCGACCCCCTCGGACCCGCCGGTCCCGCCGGCCGCGTCCGCCCGTACGCGCACCGGGCCGACCCGTACGTCACCGTCCGCGGCGACCACCTCGGCGGCGGCCCAGCGGCCCGCCGCCGACTCCACCCGGGCGCCGCCGAGGCCGGGCAGCACCGCCCAGCCGTCGCGGACCGGCACGCTCGTACGGAAGGTGAGGCCGGCCAGCACCGCGGCGGAGGCGGCCACCGCGTGCAGGTGGCCGGTCTCGACCCACAGCGGCGAGTCGGCGGGGGCCGTGCCCCGTACCCGCCGCAGCGCGTGCGCGGCCCAGGTCCCGACCGCCGGATAGGCCAGCAGCCGTTCCACCTCGGCGGGGGCGGACCGCCAGGCGCGGGTCAGCAGCCGCCAGCCGTCGTGCAGTCCGGGCAGCGGGCCGGGCGGCGTGTCCGCGGCGCCCGCGGCCGCGTCGGCGGCGTCCGCCAGCGCCCGTAACAGCAGCAGCCGCCAGCTGCGTTCGGCGGCACCGAGCAGGGCGATCGCGTCCGGCCCGCCCCCGCCGCGCAGCAGTTGGCGGTGCTCGGCACGTCCCAGCCGGTGCTGCTGCGCTTCCACCCGCACTTCCGCTCCAGGTTCCGTGACATCAGGGCCGTCCGGGCGCAGGGCTACTCGTCGCGCTGCGGGTTGTAGCCGCCCATGCTGCTCGCGGGGTCGTCGATCCGGTGGAGCAGGCGGTGCATCGACGCCGTCACGACCGGCGCGTCCATGGCGAGCAGCTCGTCCGGGCCGACGGCCCCGAGATCAGCCAGCTCCGCTTCGACGCTGTTCTGCTCGCTCACACCCCACCCGTCTAGGGGTCAGGCGGCGGTGCGCCGCCGCAGTCCGGGGAACCTGGCCGGAGGCCGGACAGCCCGTGCCGGACTGCCGGGCCAGAATAGCGCGGCGCGGGGCCGGAGAGGCCCCGATTATTTCGCGGCCCGCGAACCCGGCCCGGCGTCGTCGGCGGCGGCCGGGGCCGCCGGACCGGGGCGATCACGACCGCGGCATCACCACCGTGATCAGCCTCCGGTCCCGTGCGGGTTCGGCTTCGATGTCCGGCGGCGGGGGCGGGCTCGGCGCGGGCACGGAGAACTCGGTCTCCCAGGCGGCCCACGGGTCCGGCGACACGCCCGCGTCCGCCTCCTCCGGAATCTGCCCGCCCCGCTGTCCGGGGTCCGCGTCCGGCGGGACGTGGGCGGCGAGGAACCCCTCGTCGCTGCGGGTGCCCTGCGGGGAGGCACGCGGGAAGTGCGCGGAGTCACCGGTGCGGCGGTGCCGTCCCCGGGGGGCGGTGGGGCCCTCGGGGTCGGGCAGAAGCCCCTGAGTGGAGAGCTTCTTGAGCCGGTCGACCACGGTGCTCACCTCCACGCCGGCCTCGGCGGCCAGCACATGCAGGTCCACACCGCTGCGCCAGCCCTGCGCCAGCGCCTCGTCCAGCGCCGACAGGGCCGGGGGACCGGAGGAGGCGTATCCGCCGGATCCGTCCGGGCGGTCGGCGCTTTCGGCGGCACGCTCCTTTTCTGCGCGCTCGTGGAAGGAGGTCAGCAATTCCTCGGCCACGATGCGGGCGTCTTTCCGGCCGACGCTCCGGCGCGCGGCCCGTACCTCACGTTCCGCCAGCCCCAGCAGGTCGGCCGCCGAGCGGTCCCTGCCGAGGTTGACCGCGAACGCGGCCAACGCGTGCCGACGGGCCGTCTGTGCCTGCGCAAGCACTGTTTCGGCGATCCTGACCTGCTCGTCGTAGTAGCAGAATTCCTCTGCGATAGCCCGATTCCGATGCCACGAGTGTCGCGGTTCCATACGCCCCATATCCCGATCTACGGAATGTCGTAAGAATGGCTCTGACCGGTCAGCACCAAGACCGCGCCCGGAATGTTTTTCCCTGCTATCAGAGCATCCACCCGCTTCATCAACGCCCCAACCCCCGTATGGGACACGACCCGCCATCGGCTGTTTCAGACCATTACGTGCACCTCTCCGCCTCCGCCCCCGGAAGACGGCCGGGTTACCAGCTGGACTTGCGGACTCCGGGCAGGTGCCCGGCGTGGGCGTGGGTGCGGACGTTGACGCGGGACAGGCCGAAGGCGCGGAAGTAGCCGCGGGGGCGGCCGTCGACGCTGTCGCGGTTGCGCACGCGGGTGGCGCTGGCGTCGCGGGGCTGCGCGCGCAGCTCGCGCCGGGCCGCCTCGCGTACGTCCGGCGGGGTGGCCGGCTGGCGGATCAGTTCCTTCAACTCCGCGCGGCGCGCGGCGTAGCGGGCGACGACGGCCCGCCGCCGCTCGTTCTTCGCGATCTTGCTGGTCTTCGCCATCAGATCTTCTCCCCCCGGGCGCGCATCCGCGCCACCGCGCACTCGATGCCCATGGCGTCGACGGACTTGATGCCCTTGGCGCTCAGCGTGAGCCGGACGTACCGGTGCTCGCTGGGCAGCCGGTAGCGCTTGCGCTGGATGTCGGGGTCGAAGCGCCGGCGGGTGCGGCGGTGGGAGTGGGAGATGTTGTTGCCGAAGCCGGGTGTGCGGCCGGTCAGCTGGCATCGGGCCGACATGGGACGGTCCTCCGATCGGTCGGGTCCTGCGGTGACGAGACGGAACCCTACATAAAAATGAAAACCGTTACGATGTATCCTGCCGGACACTGAAGAGCGCTGAAGGGAGCCACCCGACATGAAGCCCGGCATCCATCCCGCCTACCGCCCCGTCGTCTTCCGCGACCGGGCCGCGAACTTCGCCTTCCTCACCCGGTCCACCGCCACCAGCGAGCAGACCGTGACCTGGACGGACGGCCGCACCTACCCCGTCGTCGACGTGGAGGTCTCCGCCGCCGGCCACCCCTTCCACACCGGTCGGACCAAGGTGCTCGACACCGCGGGCCGCGTCGAGCGGTTCGAGCGCCGCTACGCCCGCCGGCAGGAGCGCTGAGATGGCCCGGAAACGCCGGCCGCTGCCGGTGGCCGTGGTCGCCGGGATGCACCACGACGCGCGCACCGCGGCCGTCGAGGCGCTGCTGCACGGCGTACCCGGCGCCGTCGCCGTGCACCACGACCTGGGCGGCGCCGGCAACGGCCGGGTGCCGCGCACCGTGCGGGACGCGGCCGGGGTACGCGACCGGGGCCGGCCCCGCATGTCCGTGCCCTGCGGCTGCTGCGCCGTCCGCGACGACCTCGTACCCACCCTGCTGGCGCTGGCCGCCGACGGCGCCTGCCCACTGGCGGTGGTCGAGCTGTGGGACTCGGTGGAGCCCCGGGCCATCGCCGAGCTGATCGCCGCCGGGCCCGGGGAGGCCGTCACGCTCGCCGGCGTGCTCACCGCCGTCGACACCGACTCGCTGCTGCCGTTCCTCAGCTGCGGCGACGACCTCGCCGAACAGGACCTCGCGGTGGCGCCCGACGACCGGCGCACCGTCGCCGACACGTTCGCCCGCCAGCTGGAGTACCCGCCGGTGCTCGCCGTCACCTGCGTCGGCGCCCCCGAACCGGCCGACCTCGCGCTGCTGGACCAACTCCACGCCACCGCCCACCGGGTACGGATCGGCTCGGCGGAGCTGGTCCGCGCCGCGCTGACCGGTGTCGACGTCGACGCCGCGGCCGCGCGGCACCATCCGGCCTGCGCACTGCTGCCCCAGGAGGCCGAGGAGCACGGCGTGGCCACCCTCGTCTGGCACCGCACCCGCCCCCTGCACCCCGGCCGGCTGTACGCGGCCCTGGAGGACGTCACCTGCGCCGCCGTACGCAGCCGCGGCCGCCTCTGGCTCGCCGACCGCCCCGACGCGCTGCTGTCCTGGGACGCCAGCGGCGGCGCGCTGTGCATCGAGCACGCCGGACCGTGGCTGGCGGCGCTGCCGGAGGCCGCCTGGGAGCTGGAGCCGGCCGCCCGCCGGGTCGCCGCCGCCCTCGACTGGCACCCCCGGCACGGCGACCGCGCCCAGCACCTCACGTTCACCGGCCCGGACCTGGACCGCGACATCCTGCCCCGGGTCCTGGACTCGTGCCTGCTCACCGACGACGAGTTCGCCGCGGGCCCGGGCGCCTGGCGCGCGCTGTCCACCGCGTTCGACGCGCTGCTGGGCGCACCCGCCTGACCGCCCCCGGGCGTCAGCCGGCGGACTCCGGTGCCTCCGCGCCCGCGCGGTGCCACGCCTTGTCGCGGAGCAGCCGCAGTCCGTTCAGCCCCACGAGGACGGTGGAGCCCTCGTGGCCGGCCACGCCGAGCGGCAGGGGCAGGTGCCCGGCCAGGTCCCAGACGACCAGCGCGGCGATGAACGTCCCGGCGACGGCCAGGTTCTGCACCACCAGCCGGCGGGCGCGCCGGGAGAGCGCCACGACGGCGGGTACGGCGGCGAGTTCGTCGCGTACGACGACGGCGTCGGCGGTCTCCAGCGCCAGGTCGGAGCCGGCTCTGCCCATGGCGACGCCGACGTGGGCGGCGGCCAGCGCCGGGGCGTCGTTGACGCCGTCGCCGACCACCAGCACCCGCCGCCCGGCCCGCTCCTGCTCCCGTACCGCCGCCACCTTGTCCTGCGGCAGGAGGCCCGCGCGGACGTCGGCGATCCCCACCGTGTCGGCCAGCCGGGCGGCGGCGCGCTCGTTGTCGCCGGTGAGCAGCGTCGGCGCGGTGCCGGTCAGCGCCGTCAGGGCGGTGACGGTGGCGGCGGCGTCGGGGCGCAGCCGGTCGGCGAGGCCCAGCACCCCGGCCGGGACGCCGTCCACGGTGACCGTCACGGCGGTGCGGCCGCCGGCCTGGAGGGCGGCCACCTCGGCGGCGGCGGTCCGCACCTGCGGTCCGGCCAGGCCGGCGAGCAGGGCGGGGCTGCCGACGGCCACCCGCGCCCCGTCGACGACGGCGGCCACGCCGATGCCCGGGGTGGCGGTGAAGTCGTCCACGGGCGGGACGGGAAGGCCGCGGGTGCGGGCGGCGTCGACCACCGCGCGGGCCAGCGGGTGCTCACCGGGGTACTCGGCCGCCGCGGCCAGGCCGAGCAGGGCGTCCTCGTCCCGGCCTGCCCCGGGCAGCGGGCGGACGTCGGTGACGTACGGGACGCCCTGGGTGAGGGTGCCGGTCTTGTCCAGCGCCGCCGCGTCGACCTGGCCGAGGCGCTCCATCACCACGGCGGACTTGACCAGGACGCCGTGGCGGCCGGCGGTGGCGATGGCGGACAGCAGCGGCGGCATGGTGGCCAGCACCACGGCGCAGGGCGACGCCACGATCATGAAGGTCATCGCGCGCAGCAGCGCGTCGCTCAACTCGGCGCCGAAGGCCAGCGGGACGAGGAAGACGGCCAGGGTGGCGACGACCATGCCCACCGAGTAGCGCTGCTCGACCTTCTCGATGAACAGCTGGGTCGGCGCCTTGGTCTCGGACGCCTCCTCGACCATGGCGACGATGCGGGCGATGACGAAGTCGGCCGCGTCCCGCTCCACCCGCACGCGCAGCGCACCGGTGCCGTTGAGGGTGCCGGCGAAGACCTCGTCGCCGGCCTGCTTGGCCACCGGCAGCGGCTCGCCGGTGATGGTGGCCTGATCGACCTCGCCGGCCCCGTCCAGCACCCGCCCGTCGGCGCCGACCCGCTCCCCGGGCCGGACCAGGACGACGTCGCCGACGGCCAGTTCCTCGACGGCCACCTGCTCCTCGCCGCCGCCGGCGGTGAGCCGGGTGGCGGTGGCGGGGGTCAGGTCGAGCAGGCCGCGTACGGAGTCGGCGGTCCGGGCGGTCGCGAGGGCCTCCAGCGCGCCGGAGGTGGCGAAGATGACGATCAGCAGCGCGCCGTCCCGCACCTGCCCGATGGCGGCCGCGCCGAGCGCGGCGACCACCATCAGCAGGTCGACGTCGAGGGTCCGGGCCGCGAGCGCCCGCACCCCGGCCAGGCCGGGCGCCCAGCCCCCGGTGACGTAGACGGCGGCGTACAGCGGCCCCCACGACCAGGCCGGCGGGCCGGCCAGGTCCAGCGGCAGCGCCAGCAGGAACAGCGCCAGCGCGGCGGCGGCCCAGCGCGCCTCGGGGAGCGCGAGCACCCGCGTGCGCCGCGGGGGCGCGACCGGGGACGGCGGGGTGGCCGCGGGCGGGGGGTGGGCGGCGAGGGTGGTGGGCGACATGTCCGGGGTGGCTCCTTCGCGCGGACCGGTGGGGTGCCGACCCGCCCACCATACAGGAACACATGAACACCTCTTCAAGCATTCTCTATTGTTAGGATGGGCGCATGGGCCACGGAGCCGCATCCCCCGCCGAGAACGCCGTCCCGCGTGCGCGCCTGGACGCGGCCGACGCGGCGAAGGTGGCCACGACGCTCCAGGCCCTGGCCACCCCCTCCCGGCTGCTGATCCTCGCCCGGCTGCGAGAAGGCCCCTGCACGGTCACCGAGTTGGCGCACGCGGTCGACATGGAGCAGTCCGCGTGCTCGCACCAGCTGCGGCTGCTGCGCAACCTGGGCCTGGTCACCGGCACCCGCAAGGGCCGTTCCGTGGTGTACGCCCTCTACGACAACCACGTCGCCGAACTCCTCGACCAGGCCGTCTACCACATCGACCACCTGCGGCTCGGCCTGAGCGACGCCCCCGGGGCCGGCGCGGGGGCCGCGGCGCCGGCGCCGACCGAGTAGCGCGGACCGGGCGGCCGAGCCCTCCGGCCGGTCCGCGGTTCAGCCGGGGTCCACCGGGCGGTACGCGAGGCCCCTCACTCGCGGCCGGGCAGGCAGCGGTCGCAGACGCCGCTGAGTTCGAGGGTGTGCTCGATGTCGGCGAAGCCGGTCGTGGCGGCGAGGCGCTCGGCCCGGCACTCGACGACGCCGGTGCCGTCGTCGGCGTGGGCGCCGGGTAACGGGAGGACGCCGGCGAGCAGGGCGCGGGGGGCGGGCGTCGGGGGCGCCGGGGGACCTGGTCGGCGGCCCGCCTCCCGGCGGCCGGCGCCGATCCGGGTCAGTCCCCCTGAGGTGCGGGCGCGGAGCCGGTGATCTCCAGGACCGCGCTGGAGCAACTGTACCCCGTGCCGCCGCCCACCAGGAGCACCCTGTCTCCCGCTTGCACCTGCCGCGACTCCACCAGGTGGTCGAGGCCCGCGAAGTGGTCGCCCGCGCCCAGGTGGCCCACCGTGCCGCTCAGCTCCCAGTTCGAGACCTTCTCCGGGACGCCGAGCTGGAGTTCCAGCTGCCAGCGCATCCGCGACCGCCCGGTGGAGACGAGGACCACGCGGTCGATGCCGGACATGGTGGTGTCCGCGTCGGTCAGCGCGTCGCGGACGGAGGCGTCGGCGACCTGCGCCATCCGCTGGGCGATCTGCCGCATGTTCCCGTGGGCCCGCGTGTACGCGTCCGCGCCGGCGGCGAGGTCGAGCGGGGTCTCGACGGCCCGGGGGTCGTCGGCGAGCCGCGCTGCCCTGGAGACCGGCTCCAGGGAGTTGTCGACGCGGGTGGCCGTCGACAGCAACCGCGCGAAGCCGCCGGTGCCCGACAGCACCAGCGCCGTCCCGCCGTCCCCGTAGACGAGGCCGCGTTCGCAGCGCCACCGGTCGAAGGAGGGGCCCGTGAAGCGGTCGGCGGTGGTCAGCAGCGCCGCATCGGCGGTCCCGAGACGACCGGCGGCGAGCTCGAGCGACGCGACGCCCGCGTTGCAGGACTGCTGAAGGCCGAAGGCCGGAACAGCCGAACCCACCGTGTGCTCCGCGACGTAGGAGGCCGGCGCCCACAACTCGGCACCCTGGAACCACAGGTGGCTGTGGAACACCGTGGCGACCCGCTGCGCCGCCTCCCCGGCCCGCTCCAGCGCGACGCGGGCGGCGCGCACCGCCATCTCGGGTGCGCTGGGGCCGCCGTCGGGCTCGGTGTCGGCGGCCGCGACCGAGACGATCCTGTTGGCCGCGTGCTCCTCCGCGTCGTAGCGGCCGGACCGCACCGCCTCCTCGGCGGAACGGCGACCGGGCAGCCAGACGCCCGTCGCGGCGATGTGCACCTGACCCCAACGCATGGCTTCCTCCTGTCCGGCCCGTCGGACGGTTCACGGGCCGCAGTCTTCCGGGGCACTGTCCTGAGCGATGTCACCCGCGTGCGTTCATGTCGGACCCGTCCCGGGCGGGGAGGCGGTCTCCTCCAGGTACGCGGCGATGCCGGCGACGGTCGGGCGTTCGAAGAGGAGACCGAGCGGGGGGACCGCGCCGAACTCGTCGCGGACGCGTTCGACGAGCCGGGCCATCACCAGGGAGTGGGCGCCCCGGTCGAAGAGGTCGTCGTCCCTGCCGATGCGGACCTCCGGTATGAGCGCGGAGACGATGCCGGCCACCCGCCGTTCGGCGTCGGTGCGCGGCGGCTCCGGCGCATCCTGCGCCGTGCCGGGCGTGCTCTGGCCGGGACCGGGCAGCGCGCGGCGGTCGACCTTTCCGTTGGGCGTGAGCGGCAGCGCGGCCACGGTCGTGAGGAGCGCAGGCACGGCGTAGGCCGGCAGCCACGACCGCAGGGCCGCACGCAGCTCCCCGGGCGTCACCTGCTCGCCGGCGGGCTCCACGAACGCGCTGAGCCGGGCCTGCGCCCCCTCCCCGGCCACGACCACCGCGGCCCGGCGCACCCGCGGATCGCGCTCCAGCGTCGCCTCGACCTCGCCCAGTTCGATGCGGTGCCCGTGCAGCTTGATCTGGGTGTCGGCGCGTCCGACGAAGGTGATCCGGCCGTCGTCACGCCGCCGCACCAGGTCGCCGGTGCGGTACATGCGGGCCCCGGCGCGCGTGGTGAACGGATCCGGCACGAAGCGTTCGGCGGTCTGTGCGGGCCGCCGCAGATAGCCGTGGGTCACGCCGTCGCCGCCGATGCACAGCTCACCCGTCGTACCCACCGGCACGGGACGCAACGCGGCGTCGAGGACGTGCAGGTGGGTGTTGGCCAGCGGGGCGCCCAGGGGCACCTCGTCGAGGGTGTCCTCGACGCGGGTGCTCACCGACCACACGGTGGTCTCCGTCGGCCCGTACATGTTCCACAGGCGGGCTCCCCGGGCGGGCAGGGCGCGGGCCAGCGACGCCGGCATCCGCTCCCCTCCGCACAGCGCGGTGAGCCCCGGGGTGCCGGCCCAGCCGGCGTCGAGCAGCAGCTGCCAGCTCACCGGAGTGGCCTGGAGGTGGGTGACGCCGGGGCTCTCCAGACACGCACGCAGGCGGCGGCCGGAGCGTGTGGTGTCCTCGTCGGCGAGATGTACCGACGCGCCCCGGGAGAGGGGCAGGTAGTAGTCGGCGACCGCCATGTCGAACGACGGTGTGGTCACGGACAGCCAGCCGTCGCCGGGGCCGAGCGGGAAGTCGCGGCCGAGCGCGGCGAGCAGGTTGGTGAGGGCCCGGTGCGGGACGACGACCCCCTTGGGGGTGCCCGTGGACCCCGAGGTGTAGATCACGTATGCCGGGTGCTCCGGCCCCGGCCGCACGGCGGGCGGTTCCTGCGCCTCACCGCCGTCCGGCCGGACGGCCGGCGCGTGGTCGACCCGGCGGTCGGTGAGCACGGCCGCGGCCCCGGAGTCCGCCAGCAGGAAGGCCAGCCGTTCTGCGGGCAGCGCCGGGTCGAGGGGGACGTATGCAGCGCCCGCCTTCATCACGCCGATGAGCGCGGCGAGCAGGACCGGCGTACGCGGCAGCAGCACGGCGACCGGACGCCCGGGGCCGATCCCCTCGGCGTGCAGCCGGTGGGCGATTCCGTTGGCCATGCGGTCGAGGCGGGCGTAGTCGAGGGGCTCGGTGCCCGCACCGGCGGCGACCACGGCCGGCGCCTCGGGGGTGCGGAGCGCGGCCTCCTCGAACTGCTCCAGAAAGCCCCTCTTCGCGTCGTACGGCACGTCGGTGGCGTTCCACTCCCGTGCCGGGCCGCTGACAGCTGATGGCTGTCCCACTCTGTTCACCACCCCGCGTCAGCCGGCCATGTCCGCCACGAAGGCGTCGAGCAGGTCGTCGGGCGCCTCCATGAACCGGTAGTGCGGGCCGTGCAGCAGCCGGAACGTGGTCTCCCCGCACGCCGCCCAGCCGTCCATCAGCCGATGGTCGACCTCGGCGTCCTCGTCCCAGCCGAGCGCGGTGATCGGGACCGGGAGGCGCACCGGCTCGGCGGGGCGGTAGCGCTTGTTGGCCTCCACATCGCCCCGCAGGACCTCCAGGCTGAGGTCGACCAGGTCCGGCCGGGGCGTGCCGCCCAGTTCCACGATCAGGGTGCGTACCTCGTCGGTGAGTTCCGCGTCGGACATCTGCAGGAAGCGGCCGTGCGGGCCCTCGTGCGGGGCGATCTGCGAGGAGACGAAGAGCCGCGCCGGCAGCGGGCCTCCGCGTTCGTGCAGCCGGACGGCCGTCTCGTACCCCGGAAGGGCCGAACCGCAGTGGCCGAAGAGGCCGAACGGGCGGTCCAGGTACGGCAGGAGCACGTCGGCGAGGTCGTCGGCCAGCTTCTCGTACGTCGGGTAGGACGGCTCGCGGAAGCGGTTCTCCCGTCCGGGCAGCTGTACCGGGACGACCTCCATGTCGCCGACGAACCGCGGCCACCCGCGGTACATGCTGGCGCCACACCCCGAGTAGGGCAGGCAGAACAGCCGGGCGGCGCCCTCGGCGGAGGGCTCGCGGAGGAACCAGCGGGAGGCGCTCATGCGGCCGGCTCCCCGAGTCGGCCGACGGCGTCGCGGCGCACCCGCCCCGCCATCGGCATGTGCTTGATGCCGGCGACGAAGTTCGAGTGCAGGTGCTCGATCCCGCCCGCGAACTCGAACGACTCGAAGGTCCGGAAGAGTTCGGTGAAGAGGATCTTCAGGCTCATCCGGGCGACGGTGTGTCCCACGCAGTAGTGCGGACCGCTGCCGAACGCCAGGTGCCGGTTGGGCTTGCGCCGGATGTCGAAGGTGAAGGGGTCGGCGAAGGCCTCCGCGTCCCGGTTGGCCGCGCCCAGCCAGACCACGACCGCGTCGCCCGCGCGGATCTTCTCGCCCCGCAGCTCGACGTCCTGCAGGGCGTAGCGCATGAAGTGGTTGGTGGGAGAGGCCCAGCGGAGTGCCTCGTCCAGTCCGGTGTTCAGCAGCTTCGGGTCCGCACGCCACTCGTCCCAGACGCCGGTGCCCACGACCTCGGCCATCGCGCCGGTCGGCACGAAGGGCGTGGTGACGTTGGCCCCGAGGATCAGGCTGTAGCAGTTCGACAGGACGGCACCGGTCTCCAGCCGGGAGCCGTCGATCTCCATGTCGAGCAGCAGGCTGACGAGGTCGTCACCGAGGTGGTGGCGACGCTCGCGCAGGATGTCGTGGAAGTACGCGAACAGCTCGCGGTGAGCGCCCTGCAGCGTCTCGTCGACCCCGTCGGGCCCCCCGAACTCGGGGTCCTCCGGGGCGATGGACATCGTCGTCAGCCGGGTGAGGTGCGGCCAGTCCTCGCGCGGCAGGCCCATCATCGTGCCGGCCGTCGCCATCGGCAGCGCCATCATCGCCTCGGCGAAGTCGAACCGCTCCCCTCCGAGCGCGGGGGCCAGCAGTCGGTGCACCTCCGCGGTGACCGCGTCGCTGTACTTCTCCACCCGCTTGTTGGTCAGGGCACGCTGCATCGGGGCCCGCATCCTCGTGTGCCTCGGCGGGTCGGTCGCGGCCATCTGCCGGCCCCGGGCCGGGTCGTCCTTGCCCAGCAGGAAGAGCATGGTGCCGCGCTGGGAGGTGAACAGGGTGTGGTCGCGCAGCACGAGGTCGGCGTCCTCGAACCTGGTCACCGACCAGAACCCGAGCGTGTCGTCGACCTGCTGCCAGTGCACCGGCGCGTGCTCCCGCATGTCCTCCCAGACGGCGTGCGGGTCGCCGTGCGCGAACAGCAGGGGGTCGGTCAGGTCGACCGCGTGCCGGTCGACCTCGTCCGGGGCTGCGGACTTGTTGAGCCTCATCTGATGGGTCTCCTGGATCAGGGTGCGGGGACGGACGGGGCGGGTGCCGAGGCCTGTTGCTCCCGAAGCTCGCCGGCGAGCTCCGCCACCGTGGGCCGCAGGTAGAGCGTCCGTGCGGAGAGTTCCACGGAGTACTGCTCGTGGAGGCGGTTGAGCAGGTCGGCGGCGATCAGGGAGTGGCCGCCCAGTTCGAAGAAGTCGTCGTCCACGCCCACCGGCTCGACGCCCAGCAGGTCGGCCCACTCCTCGGCGACCGCCGCCTCGGTCGGCGTCCGGGGCGCCGTGTACTCCGACGGCAGCGCGCGCGGCGCCCGGCGGGCCGCGGGCAGCGCGGCCCGGTCCACCTTGCCGTTGCGGTTCAGCGGCAGTTCGGGCAGCGTGAGGACGGCCCAGGGCACCAGGTAGCCGGGCAGCCGGCCGCGCAGCCACTCCCGCAGCCGCCGGCCCAGCTCGGCGGGGGCGTCGTCCCCGGGCCGTACCGCGGTGACGTACGCCAGCAGCCGCTTGCCGCCGGCGCCGTCGCCCTGGCCGACCACGACGGCCTGGCGTACGTCCTCGTGGCCGCCGAGCACCGTCTCGACCTCGCCGGGCTCGACCCGGTAGCCCTGTATCTTGAGCTGGCGGTCGGCGCGCCCCAGGAACTCCAGCGCCCCGTCGGCGAGGCGCCGCACCAGGTCGCCGGTCCGGTAGAGCCGCGCGCCCGGCACCGCGGCGAACGGGTCCGGCACGAAGCGCTCGGCGGTGGCCGCCGGACGTCCCAGATACCCGCGCGCCAGGCCGTCTCCCCCCGCGTACAGCTCACCGGGCACACCGACGGGTACGGGGTGCAGCGCCGGGTCGAGGACCAGGGCCCGGGTGCCGCTGATCGGCCGGCCCAGCGGCACCGAGGTGCCGGCGACCGGTTCGCGGGAGGTCCAGCACGCGGTGAACGTGGTGTTCTCCGTGGGGCCGTAGCCGTTGGTGAACAGCAGATGAGGATGGGCGCCGAGCAGGCGGCGCACATGCACGGCGGAGACCACGTCGCCGCCGGCCAGCACATGGCGCAGCCCCGCGAACGCGTCCAGCTGCTGGTTGACCATCTGGTGGAAGAGGCCGGCGGTCATCCAGGCGACGGTCACCCCCTCGTCGACCAGCGTGGCGGCGAGGGCGTCGACGGACAGCGGGCCGGGGGGATGGACCACCAGCCGGCCGCCGTTGACGAGCGGGGCCCACACTTCGAGGGTGGACGCGTCGAAGGCCATCGGGGCGAGCTGCAGCACGCTGTCCGTCGGGCGGAACTCGGCCCAGTCCGGCTCCACGACCAGCCGCGCCACCGCCGCGTGCGGGACGCAGATCCCCTTGGGCTCGCCGGTCGAGCCCGAGGTGAAACTCACGTACGCGGCGGCGGCCGGCGGCACCGGCACGCAGACCGGCGGCCCGGCCCCGGGGTCCCCGGCGCCGGAATCGAGCGGCAGGAGCGTGACGTCGTCGGACCACGACGCGGCGGCGCCGTCCTCCGCCAGCACCGTGCGGGCTCCCGTCCCGGCGAGTTGTCCGCGCAGGCGCTGGGCGGGGAGATCGGGTTCGAACGCGGCGTAGGCCGCACCGGTCTTGAGGATGGCCAGCAGCGCCACGACGAGCCGCACCGACCGTCCGGCGACGACTCCGACCACCTGGTCGGGGCCCGCCCCGGCCCGGCGCAGCCGCACGGCCAGCGCGTCGGCGGCACGGACCAGCCCCCGATAGGTGAGCGACTCGTCTCCGCACGTGACCGCCACCGCGTCGGGGCTGCGCTCCGCCTGCTCCTGGACCAGGACGTGAACGGGCCGCGGGGCGACTGGTGCGACGCCGGAACCGGCGAGGGACATGACCTCGGCCAGGTCGCCGGGGGGCAGCAGCGGCAGCACGGACAACGCGACGTCCTCGGGCCCCCGCACGGCCAGGAGCGCCTGGTGCAGCTGTCCCTCCAGGTACGCGGCCTCCCGCGCCGACAGCGCCCCGGGGCCGGCCCCCGGCAGCACGGCCAGCCCGCCGGCGTGGGCCGCGACGGTCAGGCCGCGGACGGGCGGCTGCGGTTCGACCGCCCACTCCAGCCGGGCATCCGCGAGGGCGGCCGTGTCGGCGTCGTACTCGTCGTCCTCGTCGGCGTCCGCCAGGTCGCGGAGCGCCTCCGCGGCGTCGGCGGCCAGCCCGTGGACGCCCGCGTCCTCCCCGGCCTCGAACGCCAGCCCGCCTTCGCGGTCCGCGTCCCGGTACGCCACCCGTACCGTCTCCTGCAGCGTACGGCGGTGCAGTACGGCGGCCAGCGCGGCGAGCACCGGGGCGGGGGACAGCTCGGTGCCGGGCTTCACCCTCGGCTGCGATCCGGGCTGCGATCCGGGCTGCGATCCGGACAACGAGGTCACGGGCGGTTCTCCTTCGCGGGTGCGGACCGGGCCGGCTCCGCGGGGCGGGGCCGGCGCAGGGCGGACCGGTCGATGCGCTCGATCGCGGGCACGGCCGGGGCCCGGGGCTTCGCCAGCAGTTCGTCCACGTAGCAGGCGACCGCCGCGATGGTCGGGGACTCGAAGAGCAGGCTGAGCGGCACGTTGATCTCGTACTGCTGGCGGACGCGGTCCATGACCTCGGAGCCGAGCAGGGAGTGCCCGCCCAGCGCGAAGAAGTCGTCGTGGACCCCGACCCGGTCGAGTCCGAGGGCCTCGGCCCAGATGGCGGCCACCGCGGTCTCGGTCGGCGTGCTCGGCGCCTGGTGCGCCCCCGCCGGGTCGACGGCCGGGTCGGGGCCGGGCAGCGCGTCACGGTTCACCGCTCCGTTCCGGTCCGCGGCGAACCCGGGCACGACGACGAGGTGGGACGGCACCGCGGGGGCGGGCAGCCGGTCCTGCAGTCGCCGGTGCAGCCGCGCCACGACCCGGCGGCCGCGTGCGACCGACCGCGGGTCGTTCGCCACCGGGCGGTCTCCCCCGCCGCGGGCGCCGGGCCCCGGGCGCCGGCCGAAGCCGGCCGGCGGTGCCGCGGCCCGTTCGGCGCGCTCCTCCGCGCCCGGCCGCCCGGCGGGCGCGCCGAGCAGCAGTTCCAGGGATCCGGGAGCCGCGCCGTACTGGACGAGCGCCGGGTACCCGGCGGCCTCGGCCGCCGCGACCGGGGCGGCCGGGTCGACGGGACCGCCCGGCGCGGCGGGGCGGGGGGCGAGGGCCGCGGTCACGTCGGCGGCGGTGACGCCCGGGCCGCTCCCGGCGTGTGCCAGGGCCGCGAGCCGCCCGTGCACGCGGGCGTCGGGCACCGAGGTCACGAGGAGCCGCTCGGGAGCGTGCGCGTCCAGGTACCGGGTGAGGGCCTCGGTGGTCAGGCCGTCCGACACCCAGTCGAGGGTGTCCGCGGGCGCGCCGGCGGCAACGGGCGCGCCGGCCCGCAGGACCACGTCGTAGCAGTACACGCTCAGCTCGTTCCGGTGCCGGCCGAGCCGCGGCAGCACGTACACCTCGGCCAGCCCGTCGAGGCGCCCGGCCAGCCCGGTGAAGTACTCCGGGTCCAGCAGCAGTTCCTCCTCCTGGCCGACGCGGGCGGCCAGCGCGCGGCGCAGTCGCCGGGCGTCCGCGTCCGGCTCCAGCGTCTCCAGCCGCCCCGGCAGGTGCAGCGCCTCGGCCAGCGGCAGACTGCGGACGGACCCCAGGTAGACGTGGCCCCCCGGACGCAGCACCCGCAACGCGCCGGACAGGACCCGCTCCAGGTAGGCGGCGTCGGGGAAGTACTGGGTGACCGCGTTGAGGACGACCGTGTCGAACCCGCCCTCCGGCAGCCCGTCGAAGTCGTCCGCGGCCTGCTGCCGGAGCGAGACGTCGTCCGCCTTGGTCGCCAGCCAGTCCTGGTGCTCGCGGACGTGGCGCAGCGCGACCGCCGAGAGGTCCGTGGCGGTGTACGTGGCGCAGCGCGGCGCGAGCCGGAACAACAGGGCGCCGGTGCGGCAGCCGATCTCCAGCACGTCGGACGGCCCGAGCGAGCGCACCCGGCGGAACGTGGTGTCGGCCCACTCCCGCATCTCGGCACCCGTGAGGTGCTCACCGGTGTGCGGGCTGTTCCAGCCGGTGATGTTGAGGGCCGGGTCGTCCTCCGCGGCCCGCGCACCGTAGGTCTCCTCGAACGCCGCGCCCGGGTCCTCCCCGCCGCGGCCGTCGTCCGGGCGCAGCGCCACGTGCGCCACCAGCTCCGGGCCCTCCGCACCGTCGTGCACGCCGACCAGGGCACGCTCGACGTCGCACGCGGCGTGCAGGACGGACTCGACGTCGGTGGGCTCGACCCGGTGGGTGCGGATCCGGATGCCGCGGCCCAGCGGCTCGACGTGCCCGTCGGGCGTGACGCGGGCGCGCAGTCCGGTGCGCAGCAGCCTGCGCCCCGCCGTCAGGGGGTCGTCGGCCAGGAGGCGATCCAGCTCCCGCGGCCGGCCCAGGACCCCCCGGGGCAGCGGTACGCCGCCGACGCACAGTTCTCCCGGTACGGAACCGGGGACCGGCAGCCCCGCCCCGTCCAGCACCCAGAGCCCCGGCCCGGGCTCGGGCGCGCCGAGCTGCGCCAGCCCGCCGGCCTCCGCCGTGTCGCCGACCGTGTGCACGACGACGTCCGCCGCCAGGTGCGCCGGCCCGGAGCGCAGCTGGAGTACGCAGTTCCGTGCGGCGGCGCGCAGGCGTGCGACGAGCGCCGGCCAGGGCCGTTCGCCCGCGCAGACCACCCGGCTCAGCGCCGGCAGTTCGGGTGCCGTGTCGAGCAGTTCGTGCAGCGTCGCGGTGGCGCAGCCGAGCACGGCGACCGGCGCGGACCGTACCGTCGCGGCCAGCGCCTCCGGCGTCCGGTCCACGGGGAGGACCAGGGGAACCCCCGCGGCCAGCGGCCACAGCAGCTCCCACGGCCCCAGGTCGAACCCGCGGGGAACCGTCAGGACCCCTCGTCCCGTGCCGGCATCCGCGCCGTCCCGATGCGGGGCGGCGGCCCGCAGCAGCCGGTGGGCGACCCCCGCATGCGTGTTGACGGTGCCCTTCGCCACCCCGTCCACGACCTCCGGGTAGTTCACGAACGCGCCCTGTCCGGGCTCGGGTACGGCCGCGGGCCGGTCCGCGGGCCACCGGGACAGGTCGGCGGCCATGTCGAACGCCCGCACCAGCGGGTCGAGGCCGTCCGGGCCCGGGCCGTCGGTCAGCACCACGGCAGCCGAGCAGTCGAGCAGCACGTCGTTGAGGTCCCGGACCGCAGCCGCCGGGTCGAGCGGCACCGCCAGGGCCCCGGCCTTGAGCACACCGAGGAGGGCGGCGAGCAGCCGGGGCGAGGGCGGCAGGCAGACGGCGACGGGCTGCCCGGCCGCCACGCCCAGCTCGCCGAGCTGCCACGACAGCCGGTTGGCCCAGGCGTCGAGCGCACCGCGGCCCAGGACCTCGTCGCCGTACCGCACCGCGGTGTCCTCGGGGTGCTCGCGCGCCCGGCGTTCGACCAGGGCGTTCACCGTGGTCTCGGGGAGCGGGTCCGCCGGCCCGGAGATCTCGTCCAGCCGGGTCAGCTCGCCGCGGCCCACGACGGGAAGCTCTCCGACCGGGGTGTCCGGAGCCTCGCACACGGCGTCGATGACCGTGGTCAGCGAGTCCAGCATCCGGCGCACGATGTCCTCGGTGAAGACGTCGGTGGAGAAGTAGACCGTGCCGCGGATGCCGCCGTCGTCGTCCGGCTCCAGGTCCACCTCCAGATCGAACCGGGCCGTGTTCGTGCTGAGCGGCTCGATGGTGAAGGTGAGGTCGCCCAGCCGCGCACTCCAGCGGGGCGAGTTGTCGAAGCCCATCTGGTGCCGCACCAGCGGGACCCGGGCCCGGTTGTCCCGTTCGGGCGTGATGACCTCGACGATCCGCTCGAAGGGCACGTCCTGGTTCTCGTACGCCCCGAGGCTCACCTCCCGTGCCTGCCGCAGCAGTTCGCGGTACGACGGCGTGCCGGAGGTGTCCATGCGGAGCACCAGTTCGTTGACGAAGCAGCCCGTGAGGTGTTCGAGCTCTGCCCGGCGGCGGCCCGCCACGGCCGAGCCGATGATGATGTCGTCCTGTCCGCTCCACCGGGACAGCACCAGCGACTGGGCGGCCAGCAGCGCCATGAACGGCGTGGCCCGCTCGGCCTCCGCCAGCGCGGTCAGGCGGCGGACCACCTCCGGCTCCACCCGGTGCCGGATCGATCCGCCCTGCCAGGTCAGCTCGGCGGAGCGGGGCAGGCCGGCGGCGACGTCCACGAGCCGGGTGTCCGCCAGGCGTTCGCGCCAGTAGTCGAGTTGCTCGGTGACCTCCGGCCCGTCGAGCCACTCGCGCTGCCACACGGCGAAGTCGCCGTACTGCACGGTGAGGTCGGGCAGGTGCGGGTCGCGGCCCTCCACGCGGGCCGAGTAGCGTTCGCCCAGCTCCCGGATGAGGACGTTCATGGCCCAGCCGTCGGTGGCTATGTGGTGCTGCACCATCAGCAGCAGGTGCTCGTCGGGGGCGAGCCGCAGCAGCGTGGGCCGCAGCATCAGGTCGTGTTCGAGGTCGAAGGGCCGGCCGGTCTCCTCGGCGCAGCGCCGCCGGGCCGCCTCCTCGCGTTCCCCGGCCGGCAGCGGACCGAGATCGACCAGCGGCAGGTCGAGGCCCCGGTACGGGTTGACGCACTGCACGGGCACGCCGTCCACCTGGTGGTAGGTCGAGCGCAGCACCTCGTGCCGCTCGACGATCTCACCGAGGCACCGCCGCAGCAGCTCAGCGTCCAGCCGGCCGCGCAGCCGTGCGGCGCCCGCCACGTTGTAGAACACGCTCTGCTCTTTCATCTGGCTGAAGAACCAGATGCGCTGCTGGGCGGGCGACACGGGCATGGCCCGGCGGTCGCCGGCGTAGCGTGCGATGCGCCCGGTGGACGCGGTCAGGGCCTGTCGGGCGACCAACCGGTCGAGCAGTTCCCGCTGTTCGGCTGTGAGTGGGGTCGGTCGCATGCGCGCCTCGCCTTCGCTGGCTGGTCATCGGTGCTGGTCGTGGTGGCGGTACGGGATCACCCGGCCGCGGCCGCGGCGGCCCGGTCGGCCCCCGCGGGCGCCGTCAGGGGCAGCGGGTGTCCGGGCAGCGGGAAGCGGCGGCACAGGACCGCCACCCGGGCGGCCGCCTCGGCCCGTACGACCGGATCGAGGTGGTGGCGGCGGGGGCCGTCCGGCCGTACGGCCGACAGGACCGTGTCGAGGAGGTCCGCGCACGCGGTCATCTCGGCGACCCCCATCCCGCGCAGCGCGAGTACGTTGGTTCCCAGGCGGACCCCGCTGGTGACCCGGGGGCCGTGGGGATCGCCGGGGATGGTGTTCTTGTTGACGACGACTCCGCAGCTCTCCAGGGCGCGTTCGGCGATGCGCCCGGTCAGGCCGCGGCATCCGACGTCCAGCAGGACCATGTGGGTGTCCGTGCCGCCGGTCAGCACGCGGTGGCCCCGGTCGTGCAGCTCGGCGGCGAGCGCGCGGGCGGTGGCGACGATGCGCCGGCCGCGCTCCCGGAACCGGGCGGTGCCCAGCTCGGCGAAGGCCCGGGCCTTCGCGGCGACCGTGTTGAGCCGCGGAGTGCCCTGGACGTACGGGAAGACCCCGTCCTCCAGCGTGGCCCGCAGCGTCCTGCCCTCGGCGGTGTGCGTCTCCGCGTCCCGGCCCAGCAGGATCAGCCCGCCGCGGGGGCCGTACAGCTGCTTGTACGTGCTGGTCGTCGTCACGTGGGCCACGTCGATCGGGCTGGGGTGGACGCCGGCGGCGACCAGCCCGGCGATGTGCGAGATGTCGGCCACCAGATATGCGCCGACCTCGTCGGCCACCTCCCGGAAGCGCCGGAAGTCGATGGTCCGCGGATACGCGCTCGCGCCGCAGAAGATGAGCCGCGGCCGGTGCCGGCGGGCCAGTTCCGCCACGGCCCCGTAGTCGATCAGCCCGTCGTCGTCCAGGCCGTAGCGGACGGGCGTGAAGAAGCGTCCCGACATCGAGGCGGAGGCCCCGTGCGTGAGGTGCCCCCCGGCCTTGAGGTCCATGCCGAGCACGGTGGCCCCGGGGTCGAGCAGCGACCCCAGCACCACCTGGTTGGCGGTGGAACCGGAGTGCGGCTGGACGTTGGCGTGCGCGGCGCCGAAGGCCTGCTTCGCGCGGCGCACGGCGAGCCGCTCCACCTCGTCGACGAGTTCGCAGCCCGCGTGGTAGCGGGCCCCGGGGTACCCCTCGGCGGTCACGTTGCCGGCGGCGCTCGCCTCGCACACCAGGACGGCGGGGTCGGCCGTACTGGCGGCCGCGACCATGGCGAGCGTCTCGTGCTGGCGGACCTGCTCGCGCTGCAGCAGCCCGTACAGCTCCTCGTCGCGCGCCTGGAGCACGTCGGCGCCGTGCGCGAGGGTCCGGTGCAGGATGCCTGCCATCAGGAGGTCTCCTCCTCAAGGCCGTCCAGCATGGCCCGGGTCTGCGCGCCGTCCAGGGACCGCACGTGCAGATAGATCTCCGCGAGGGCCTGTGCGTCGGCGCCGGCCGCCCGGGCCGTGCTCTCGGCCACGGCGGCCTGGTCGGCGAGGGTCCGCGCCTCGAAGACGTCGCGCAGCGACACGTCGATCCGCAGGTGGTCGCTGAGCGCGTACGCGATCTGCGTGACGCCCAGGGAGTTGCCGCCGCGTTCGAAGAAGTCGTCGTGGACACCGACGCGTTCGGCTCCGAGCACGTCGGCCCAGATGTCCGCGAGCGCGTGCTCCAGCGGGGTGCTGCAGGCCACGTAGGGCGTGGACGTGCCCAGCCGCACGGGATCGGCGTCCGGCAGCGCCGAGCGGTCGACCTTCCCGTTCGCCGAGAGCGGCAGGGTGCCGAGCCGCACGAAGGTGTCGGGGATCATGTAGTCCGGAAGCCGGGCCGCGAGGTGGGTCCGCAGCTCCCCGGCGTCGGGGCCGTCCTGGCCGGCGGGCACCACGTACGCGGTCAGCCCCACGCCGTGGCCGTCGTCGTCGGTGCGGACGACGGTCACCGACTCGGCCAGGCCCGGGTGGCGGCCGAGGGCCGCGTCGACCTCGCCGAGTTCGATCCGGAAGCCCCGCACCTTCACCTGGTGGTCGAGCCGCCCGACGAGGTGGATCAGGCCGTCCTCCGCATACCGGGCCAGATCACCGGTCCGGTACAGCCTGGCCCCCGGGGGGACGGCCGGGAAGACGCCCGCGTACGGGTGCGGGACGAAGCGCTCCGCGGTCAGCGCCGGGCGCCCCAGGTACCCCCGGGACAGGCCCGTGCCGGCCAGGCACAGCTCACCCGCCACCCCGACGGGGACCGGCTCCCCGCGCTCGTCGACGATCAGCGCCTGCTGGTTGTCCATGGGGCGCCCGTACGGGATGTGGACCCACCCGGGGTCGGTCCGCACGACCCGGTGGACGATGGAGTGGATCGACGCTTCGGTGGCACCGCCCATCACGACGACGTCGAGGTCCGGGAAGAGCGCGCGCGCCCGGTCCGGCAGGGACACCGGCACCCAGTCCCCGCCGAGGAAGGCGGTGCGCAGCGAGGGTGCGGCGGGGCGCGCGGAGCCGTAGGAGTCCACCAGGGACTCCAGCAGGCTGGGTGCGGAGTTCCACACGGTGACCGCGTGCCGCTCCACCAGCTCCGCCCAGTGCCGCGGGTCCTTCGCCGACGCGGCGTCCGGCAGCACCGTGGTGCCGCCCGCCGCCTGCATGCCGAGGAGTTCGTACACCGACATGTCGAAGCTCAGCGACGACAGGGACAGTACGGAGTCGCCCGGGCCGATCGACTGGCGGCGGTTGAGGTCGGCGATGTTGTTGGCGGCGCCGCGGTGGGTGACCGCGATGCCCTTGGGCCGGCCGGTGGAGCCGGACGTGTAGATGATGTACGCGAGGTCGTCCGGCCGGGCCGCCGCGGTCCTCCCGTCCCCTGCCGCCTCAGGCTCCCGGTCGAGGTCGCCGGGCAGCAGCACGACCGGCCCCGGCTCCCCGCCGCCGCCCCGAGCCGCGGCCACGGGCAGCCTGCCCAGACGGTCCTCGTCCGTCAGCAGTACGGCGGGACGGGCGTCGCGGAGCATGAACTCCAGCCGCTCCGCCGGATAGGCGGCGTCCAGCGGCACGTACGCGCCGCCGGCCTTGAGCGTGCCGAGCACCGACACGGCCACCTCCGCGGTGCGGTCGAGGCACACGGCGACCGCGACGTTCGGCCCGACCCCCGCCCCGCGCAGCCGCCTCGCCAGTCGTTCCGCCCGCTCGTCCAGCTCGCCGTAGGTGAGGGCGCCCCCGGACCAGACGAGCGCGGGCGCGTCGGGGCGCTCCCGCGCCTGCCGCTCGACCAGTTCGTGCAGGCATTCCTCCGGCGCGGGCGCCCCGGTGGCGTTCCACCCCGCCACCGCGCGCTCCACCTCCGCGGGCGTGAGCCACGGAAGGGAGTCGAGGCGGGCGTCGGGATCAGCGGTGGCGGCGGTGAGCAGCACCTCGTAGTGCTCCCAGAGCCGGCGGACCGTCGACTCGTCGAAGAGGTCCGTCGCGTACTCGATGAACCCGGTGAAGGCACCGTCCACCTCGCGCAGCTGGACGTTCAGGTCGCACTGGGTGCCGTTGCGCTCGATGCCGGTGGCCACGGCCTCAAGACCCGGCAGGTCGAGGACCGGCTCGGGGGCGTTCTGCAGCAGGAACAGCACCTGCGCCAGCGGGTTGACGCTCAGGTCACGCGGAATCTGCAGCTCCTCGACCAGCCGCTGGAAGGGCAGGTCCTGGTTGTCCAGGGCGGCCAGCGTGGTGGCCCGGACCCGTCCCAGCAGGTCGGCGAACGTATGGGCGCCGTCGAGCGAGGTGCGCAGCGGCACGGTGTTGACGAAGCAGCCCATGGTCCGCTCCGTCTCCGGGGTGCGGGTGGCGACGCCCGTGCTCACCACGACGTCCTGCTGGCCGGTGCTCCTGGCGAGCAGCACCTTGAACGCGGCCAGCAGCACCATGAACGGCGTGCTGCCGGCGGCGCGGGCCGCCGCCGCCACGGCGCGGGACAGTTCGCGGGACAGGGCGACCGGCAGCTGGCGGCCGCGCAGGGTCTGCGCGGCGGGGCGTGGCCGGTCCAGGGGGAGGTCGAGCAGCCGGGGCGCGTCCTTGAGCCGCTCGCGCCAGTACGCCAGCTGGGACCCCAGGCGCTCCGGGGCCAGGTGCTCGGCCTCCCACACCGAGAAGTCCGGGTAGTGCACCTCGGGTTCCGGCAGGCCGTGGCCGTCGGGCGCGCCGGCGGTGAGGGCCGCGTACAGGGCCCCCGTCTCCTGCAGCAGGATGCCGCACGACCACATGTCGGAGACCAGGTGGTGCACGCTGAGGGCGAGGACGTGGTCGTCGGCCGCCAGCCGCAGCAGCCGGGCGCGCAGCAGCGGCCCGTCCGCGAGATCGAAGGGGAGGGCCGACTCGGCGGTGAGCGCCGCGTCGAGTTCCTCCTCGGTGACCTCGGTCAGCGGCAGCCCGATGTCCACGCGTGCGTCGACGATCTGCACGGCCTCACCGTCGAGCTGGGCGAACCGGGTGCGCAGCGCCTCGTGCCGGTCGGTCACCCGCCGGAGTGCTCCGTGCAGCGCCTCCGGGTCCAGCGGGCCCTTCAGCCGAACGGCCAGCGGGATCGTGTACGCGCTCGTGCCCGGAGTGAGCTGCTCGACGACCCACAGGCGTTCCTGCGCGGAGGCCATGGGAAAGATGGTCGGCGGGGATTTCTGCATGGCCGTCTCCACACGTAGGCGTTGCGGTCTCGGTCGGCAGCCGGGCGGGCGCCCCGCAGGGCGCGGTCCGGCGGCACCCCGGTGGCGGGGACAGACTGGCAAGGAACGCGGGCTCGCAGACAGTCCGGAACTTTCCTGACGGGCCGCCGCCCCGCGGCCCCTGCCGGGGAGGTCGGCCGGGTTCTAGGGTCGTTCGTACGCCCCGTGCCCCGATCCGGGAGGATCCCTTGTCGCCCGTACCGGATCTCGTCATCGCCCGGCGCTTCAACGGGCCGCCCGACAGCGCCAACGGCGGCTACGCCTGCGGCCGGCTGGCCGCCCTCGCCGAGGCCGCGGGGCATCTGGACGGCTGCGCCGCGGTCACGCTGCATCTGCCGGTGCCGCTGGACTCCCCGCTGACCTACCGGGTCTGCGGCAGGCGCGGGCACGCCTGGCACGGAGACGACCTCGTCGCGTCCGTGGCGGGCGGCGGCACCGACCTCCCGGCCCCGCCGCCGGTGGGGCCGGCGCAGGCCGGGGCGGCGGAGGCCGCGTTCGACGGTGCCGGGCATCCCTTCCCCGGCTGCTTCGTGTGCGGCACCGAACGCCCCCGCGACGGGATGGGCCTGCGGCCGGGGCCGGTCGCGGGCAGTCCCGGCACGGTGGCGTGCGCCTGGACCCCGGGTCTGGACCTGGCCGACGAGAACGGCCGGATCCGCGCGGAGTTCGTGTGGAGCGCGCTCGACTGCCCGGGCGGCTGGACCGCCGACCCGGCGCGCAGGCCCCGGGTGCTCGGCCGGATGACCGCGGCCGTCGGCGAACTCCCGCTCGCCGGTGCGCGGCTCGTTCTGGTGGGCCGGCTGGAGCGCCTGGACGGGCGTACCGCCGCCATCAGCACCGCCCTGTACGGCACGGCGCACGGACGACCGCTGGCCGTGGCCGGTTCCGTGTGGGTCGCGCTCGACGGGGCGGCCACGGGCTGACCGGGCCGGCGCGGCACCGCGGCCGGGGCGCGCGGCGGTGCGTTCCCGATGTCGTGTGGTCTCCTCCGAGGCGGGCGTCATCGGCGGTCGGCGTCCGCCAAAACGGTGCGCAGGCGGGCCGCCAGCGTCGTCACGTGCGGTTCCGTCAGCAGGGAGAAGTGGTCTCCGGGGACCTCGTGGACGGTCAGGGGGGTCCGGGCGAGGTCCTGCCAGCCGAGTGCGGGGTCGTGGGTCAGGTCTCCGGAGCGGTCGGCCGCGCGGAGCAGCACCAGGGGTGTGCGCACGGGCTCGGGCCGGTACCGGCTCATGGCATGGACGTGTGCGCGGGCGACCTTCCGGGCGTGCGCGTCGAGCAGCAGGAGGCGGTGCACGGAGTCGGGGTCCGTGGAGAGCAGTTCCTCGACGAGGTCCGCCGGCACGCCGGACGGGTCCGCCCCGTCCCCCGCGGGGTGCGGTTGCGGCATGTCGAGCAGCCGGGACAGCGCCGGCAGGTGCGGTTCGCACCGGTCGAGGAAGTCCACGAGGCCCTCCATCTGACGTGCCATCCGGCGCGGTGCCCTGCTGTCCAGGAGCACGACCGGCCCCACCGCACGTCCCGCCTCCCCGAGTTGCCTGGCCACTTCGGTGGCGACCACGCCGCCGAAGGACCAGCCGCCGAGCAGGATCGGGCCGTCCGGCCGCAGCTCCCGGATGTGCCGGGCGTGGTGGCGGGCGAGTTCGCGGACGTCCCGGCAGGGCTCCCCCTCGCCGTCCACGCCGGGGGCCTGCAGCGCGTGGAACGGCCGCTTTGTGCCGAGGGCGTTCGCGAGCAGGCGGAACCCGCCCACGCCGCCTTCGACCGGGTGGACGCAGAAGAACGGGGGTGCGTCTCCGGCGGGCTGCAGGGTGACGACCGGACCGGTGGTGCGGTCGTCGCTCCGCAGCCACCGGGCGAGGGACGCGGGGGTCGTGTGCTGGAAGAGGCCGGCCAGGGGGACCCGCCGGCCGAGCAGTTCCTCCAGCCGGGTCTGGACCCGGACGAGGAGGAGGGAGTTGCCGCCGGCGTCGAAGAAGTCGTCCTGCCTGCCCGTCCCTGGCCGGGAGAGCACCTCGTTCCAGACGCGGGCGATGTCGCTCTCCAGTCCGGCCCGGGGCGGGACGGCGACGGCGTCGGCGTCGGCGGTCCGTCCGGCGGCGGGCAGCCGGGAGCGGTCCAGCTTCCCCCTCGGCGTGAGGGGCAGTTCGGTCAGGACCGTCACCGTGGGCACCACGGGCGTGGGGAGCAGGGTGCGCAGATGCCGGCGGACGGCCTCGGCCGAGGCGTCCGGGCCGGTCACGTAGCCGATCAGCCGGTCGTCCCGCAGGAGGACGGCGGCCGTGCGGACGCCGGGTGCGGATCTCAGGGCGGCCTCGATCTCGCCGGGCTCCACCCGGTGGCCGCGCAGGTTCACCTGGTCGTCCGCCCTGCCGAGCACCAGGACCGTGCCGTCGGCGCACCGGCGGCCGAGGTCGCCGGTGCGGTAGGTGCGCTCCCCGTCCTGCTCGCCGAACCGGGCCGCGGTGCCGGCCGGATCGCCGTCGTATCCGGCCGACAGGTACGGCGTACGGACGACGATCTCGCCGGTCTCGTCGATCGCCGCCGGGAACCCGCCGGGTGTCCGCACCTGCAGGTCCACTCCGTCGATTCCGGTGCCGACCGGGATCGGGTCGCGGGGCGGGCGGGGGACCCGGTGCCAGGACACCGCCTGCGGTGTCTCCGTGGTGCCGTAGAGGTTGACGAACTCGGCGTGCGGCGCCGGGAGGTCCTCGACGTGCCGGGCGGTCAGCCGGTCGCCGCCGAAGAAGACGTACCGCAGATCGGGCAGTTCCCGGCCCGGCCGCGCGACCAGCTCGCCGAGGCCCGGGGTGAGGTGGGCGACGGTGACCCGCTGCCGGAGCAGCCAGCGTACGAGCCGTTCGGGGGACCGCGCCTGCTCCTCGTCCGGTACGCACACCGTGCCGCCGAGGGTCAGCGGTCCGAGCGCCTCGCGCAGGAACGGGTCGTGCCCGAGCCCGCCCAGTGCGCTCCACCGGTCGCCGGGGCCGAGGCCGAACTCGCGCGCCTGCCGGTCGAAGAAGTGGGTCAGCGGGGCGTGCGTGCCCAGCACGCCCCTGGGGGTGCCCGTGGTCCCGGAGGTGAACGCGAGGTACGCGGCGTCCCACGGACCGACCGGGACACCGGGCCGCGGCGCCGTCGCGGTGAGGTCGGTCCGCAGCACCACCGGTGCGTCGAGATCCGCCGCCGGCCCGAGCCGGACGAGCGCGCGGGCCCCGGAGGCGGCCAGCAGCCGACCGCGTCTGGCCGGCGGGTCCGCGGGGTCGAGCAGGACGAACGCCGCGCCGGCCTTCAGCACGCCGACCGTCGCGCACACCAGTGCCGCGGACCGCGGCCCGTCCAGGGCGACCCGCTCCCCCGGCCGGATCCCGGCGCCGGACAGTTCGGCGGCGAGCGCGTTGGCCCGCTCGTCCAGTTCCCGATAGGTCCAGGTCCCGGCGGCGTCGGTGAGCGCGACCGCCTCCGGTGCGCGGTCCGCCTGTGCTTCGACGAGGTGGTGCACGGCGTGCTCGGCCCGCCGCGGCAGCACCGGCGCGGGCCGCACGGGGGCCGCCGCCGGGTGCTGGAGCCGGTACTCCTCGACGGGGCGGTCCGGTTCCGCCGCGATCTGCTCCAGCAGGGACACGTACTGTCCGAGGAGCCGCTCCATGCGCTCCGGCAGGAACAGATCGGTGTTGTGGACCAGCGAGAACGACAGCCCGGGGCCCTCGTCGTCCACGTACAGCGTGAGGTCCAGTTTCGACGCCGTCTCGTCCGGCAGGTCGGCCGTCGCCGTCACGTCCGCGAGGTCGGCCACCGGCGCGGCCCCGGGGAGCATGTTGAGCATGACCTGGAAGAGCGGCTGCCGGCTGAGGTCGCGTTCCGGCGCGACGGCCTCGACGATCTGCTCGAACGGCACGTCCTGCCGGTCGAACACCTCCAGCACGTGGTCGCGGACGCGGTCCAGGAGGTCACGGAACCCGGGGTTCCCGGACAGGTCCGTGCGCAGCGGCAGCATGTTCAGAAAGCAGCCGACCAGCTGCTCCACCTCGGTGTGGTGCCGGCCCGACACGGGGGTGCCGACGACGACGTCGCGCTGTCCCGCGGCCCGGCCCAGCAGGAGCTGGAAGGCGGTGAGCAGGGTCATGAACAGCGTCGCACCGACCGGCCGGCCGACGGCCCGCAGGCGGGCGGCGCTCCCGGGGTCCAGTTCGGCGTGGACCCGGCCGCCGGTGAAGGTCTGCACCCGGGGCCGGGGCCGGTCGGTCGGCAGGTCCAGCAGCGGGGCGTCGGCCAGGTCGGCGTGCCAGCCGGCCAGCTGGTCCGCCAGCGGGAGCCGGCGCTGCCAGTACGCGTAGTCGGCGTACTGCACGGGCAGCGGCGCGAGGCCCGCGGCCGAGCCGCCGGCCCGGTACATCTCGGAGAGTTCCCGCGTCAGCACCCGCAGGGACAGACCGTCCCCGGCGATGTGGTGCAGCGTCGCCGCCAGGACGTGTTCGCCGGGCCGGACGCGCAGCAGCAGCCACCGGATCGGCACGTCGCGCGCCAGGTCGAACGGGACCGCATGCTCCTGCCGGCAGCGGGCGGCGACCTCCTCCCCGGTGACGTCCACGGTCGGCAGCACGTCCGCGGGCGGCTCGACCACCCGCGCCCACGGCGCCCCGTCGCGTTCCTCGGACACGGTGCGCAGGACTTCGTGGCGCTGCATCAGGTGCGTGATCGACCGGCGCAGCGCCGGGACGTCGAGATCCCCGGTGAGGCGCAGGGTGCAGGGGATGTGGAAGGCGTCGCCGGCGGACCCGAGCCGCTCGACGAACCAGATCCGCTGCTGCGCGTAGGACAGCGGGGCCGGTTCGCCGTCCGGCCGGCGGGTGAGCGGGGCCGCGGCCGGCTTTCCGGAGCCGGTCCGGGCGGCGCGTTCGAGCAGCCGGGCGAGCCCCGCGGGGGTCGGAGCGTCGAACACGGCCCGCACGGGCAGGTCCGCGCCGAAGGCCGTGCGTATCCTGCGCACGAGGGTGGCCACGAGCAGTGAGTGGCCGCCCAGCTGGAAGAAGTCGTCGTGCGGCCCGGCCGCGTCGATGCCGAGCACCTCGGCGACGAGTCCGCAGAGGATCTCCTCGCGCTGGGTCCGCGCGCGCCCCGGGCCGCCGGCGGCAGCCGCGGGCGGGTCGGGGAGCGCGCGCAGGTCGACCTTGCCGTTGCGGCTGAGCGGCAGCGCGTCGAGCGGGACGTACGCCGCGGGCACCAGGTGCCTGGGCACGATCGCCCCGACGTGCTCGCGCAGCGCCTCGCCGTCGACGTCCCCGGCCTCCGGGACGACGTAGGCGATCAGCCGCTGGTCCCGTACCCGCACCACCGCCTGCCGGACGGCGGGGTGCCGGCTGAGCGCGGCCTCGATCTCGCCCGGCTCGATGCGGAACCCGCGCAGGGAGATCTGCCGGTCCGCCCGTCCCAGGTACTCCAGGGCGCCCGACCCCGACCAGCGGGCCAGGTCGCCGGTGCGGTACATGCGCTCTCCGCCGCGGCCGAACGGGTCGGGCAGGAACGACGCGGCGGTGCGCCCCGGCTGCCGCAGGTACCCGCGCGCCAGCTGGGCGCCCGCCACGTAGAGTTCACCGGTCACCCCGGCGGGGACCGGTTGCAGCCGGTCGTCCAGGACGTAGCAGCGTACGTTCCACACCGGGCGGCCGATCGGCGGGAGCGGCGCGGTCTGCTCGTCCGCGGGCGGCGACGTCCACGTGGTGACGACGTGGGTCTCGGTGGGTCCGTAGTGGTTGTGGACGCGGGCCCGGGTGCGCAGGCGCTCCACGGCGTCGGTCAGCACGAGGGCTTCGCCGGCCTGGACGACGTCGGCCAGCTCGGGGGGCTCCTCCCCCGGCGCCTCGGCCACCGCCTCGATCACGGTGCTGGGCGCGAAGTACCGGTCGATGCGCTGCTCCCGCAGCCAGGCCCGCATGGCCTCCGGTTCCAGCCGCAGGTCCCGCTCGGGCACCACCAGGCACTGGCCGGTGGTCAGGACGGACAGGACCTCCTGGGCGAAGACGTCGAAGCCGCTGGCCGCGGTCTGGGCGGTCCGCGTCCCCGGCCCCCCGGGAAGCCGGTCGGCGTGCCAGGCCAGCAGGTTCACCAGCGCACTGCCCGGCATGACGACGCCCTTGGGGGCGCCGGTCGATCCCGAGGTGTGGATGACGAAGGCGGGGTGCGCGGGGAGCAGGGGGGCGGTGCGCTCCCGGTCGGTGACGTCGCGGCCGGAGTACGCCGCGAGGTCCTCCGGCAGCTCGCTGAGGACGAGGTCCGCCTCGGACGAGAGCAGGGCGATCCGCTCCGCGGGGTGCTCCCGGTCGATCGGCAGGTAGGCGGCACCGGCCTTGAGGACGGCGACCACGGCCACCACCAGCTCCGGCGAGCGCGGCAGGGCGAGGCCGACGGCCGACTCCGGTCCCGCGCCGCGGGCGATGAGCCACCGCGCCAGCCGGTTCGCCCGGGTGTTCAGCGCGGTGTAGGTGAGGGCGCCGTGCACGGCCTCGGCGTCCGGTGTGCGCGCCACCTGGGCCTCGATGAGGTCCGGCAGGGTGCGGGGCGGGACCGGCCGGCGGGTGTCGTTCCACTCGCTCAGCACGCGGTCCCGTTCGGCCGCGTCCAGTAGGGGCAGGGCACCGATGCGTACGCCGGGGTCGGCCGCGACGGCGGAGAGGACCGCGAGGTACCGGGCCCCGATGCGCTCGACGGTGGCGCGCTCGAAGAGGTCGGCGTTGTACTGGAGCCCCAGGTCGATCCCGGCGGCCTCGCCCTGCGCGTCGTGCGCCCGCACGTTGAACAGCAGGTCGAACTTGGGCGCCGCGACCTCGGCCTGCTCCCAGCGCATGGTCAGGCCCTCGACGTCCAGCTGCCCGTCCGGGAACTGGTCGAAGGCGATCATGGTCTGCACCAGGGGGTGCCGGGCGGCCGAGCGTACGGGGCCGAGCTGGTCGACGACCCGCTCGAACGGGACCTCGGCGTTGGCGTAGGCGTCGAGGGCGACCGCGCGCACCCGCTCCAGGAGAGCGGCGAAGGACGGGTCGCCGGAGGTGTCGGCACGCAGCACGAGCGTGTTGACGAAGAACCCGACCAGCTCGTCGAGCCGCGGATCGTCCCGCCCCGTGGTGGGTACGGCGACGGGAACGTCCTCGCCCGCGCCGAGCCGGGTGTACAGCGCGGCGAGCGCCGCCTGCATCACCAGGAAGAGCGTGGCCCTGTTGCCCCCGGCCACCCGCAGCAGGGCCCGGTGCAGGTCGGGGTCGATGCTGAAGGGCACCGTGCCGCCGCGGCCGGTGGGCCGCGCGGGCCGCGGCCGGTCGGTGGGCAGGGCCAGTTCCTCGGGGAGCCCTGCCAGGGCCTCCCCCCAGTAGCCGAGCTGCCGGGACATCCTGCTGTCCGGGTCGCCCTCCCGCCCGAGCAGCTCGGTCTGCCAGTGCGTGTAGTCGGCGTACTGCACGGGCAGCTGCGGCAGGCCGGAGGTCCCGCCGGCCCGGCGCGCGGCGTAGGCGGCCGCCGTGTCGCTGATCAGCGGGCCCATGGACGCGCCGTCGCAGGCGATGTGGTGGAGCACCAGCAGCAGGACGTGCTCCCGGGCGCCCAGGGTGAACAGATGCGCGCGCAGCGGGATGTCGGCGCGCAGGTCGAAGGGGACCGCGGCCGCCTCGGTGAGCCGGTCCGCCAGCTCCGGCTCCGTCACGGTCTCCGTCCACAGGTCCGGTGTCCGGTCGAGGACGTGCTGGTACGGCTCCCCGGCCGCCGCGGGGAAGACGGTGCGCAGGCTCTCGTGCCGCCGCACCACGTCGGCGAGCGCCGCGCGCAGCGCCGCCGGGTCCAGCTCGCCGGACAGGCGCACCGCGATCGGCATGTGGTAGGCCGGGCTGTCCGGCTGCATCTCGGCGAGGAACCACAGCCGCTGCTGCGCGTGCGACAGCGGCACGGCGTCGCGCCGCGGCACGGCCCGCAGCTCAGGGCGTGCCTCACCCGCGTCCGCCAGGCGCGGCCCCAGCTCGGCGACGGTGGGGGACTCGAACAGCACCCGCAGCGGCAGTTCGACGCCGAGCGCCTTGCGTACCCTGCTGACCAGCCGGGTCGCGAGGAGGGAGTGCCCGCCGAGGGCGAAGAAGCCGTCGTCGATGCCGACCCCGTCCACCCCGAGGACGTCGGCGAAGACGGCGCACAGGATCTCCTCGCGCGGCGTGCGCGGCGCCCGGGACGCGGCCCCGGCACCGGGGTCGGGCAGGCGCGCCCGGTCCAGTTTGCCGTTGGCGGTCAGCGGCAGCTCGGGCAGGACGACGACCCCCGCCGGCACCGCGTGCGACGGCAGCCGGCCCGCCGCGTGCCGGCGCACGGCCGCCGGGTCCACGGTCCGGCCCGGGGCGGGCACCGCGTAGCCGTACAGGTGCCCGCCGCCGACGATGTGCGCCGCGGCCTGCGCGACGTCGGGGTGGTCGGCGAGGGCGGCGGCGACGTCGCCGAGTTCGACGCGGAACCCGCTGACCTTCACCTGCTCGTCGGCGCGGCCGAGGAACTCCACCAGGCCGTCGGCGCGGCGGCGGCCGAGGTCGCCCGTGCGGTACATCCGCGCCCCCGGCCCGCCGAGCGGGTCCGGCAGGAACCGGGACGCGGTGAGGCCCGGCCGGCGGTGGTAGCCGCGGGCGAGGCAGTCACCGGTCGCGTACAGCTCCCCGGCCGCGCCGCCCTCGACCGGACGCAGGTCTGCGTCGAGGACGTGCAGCCCGGCTCCGTCCACCGGGGTTCCGATCGCCGGGGTCTCGCTCGTGTGCAGGCCGCACACGAGCATGTCGACCGTGCACTCGGTCGGCCCGTACAGGTTGAACGCCCGCACGCCGGTCAGCGCACGCAGGCGCCGCCACAGCGGCTCGGGGACCGCCTCGCCGCCGAGCAGCACCACGCCGGGCCGGTGCCGCCCGGGGGCGAACAGCCCGGCGTTCAGCAGGTGGCCGCAGAAGGTCGGGGTGACGTCCACGACGTCGATCCGGTGCTTCTCGACGGTGGTGAGGAACGCCCCGGTGTCGCCGAGGACCGCGTCGTCGACCAGGTGCAGATGGTGCCCGGCCAGCATCCACAGCAGTCCGCACCAGGAGGCGTCGAATCCCAGCGGCGCGGAGAGCGCGACGCGCAGCCGCCGGTCGCCGGCGGTGGGCGCGAAGACGGTCTTGCCGTGCGAGTGGAACAGGCTGACCACGCTGCGGTGTTCGACCGCGACGCCGTTGGGCCGGCCCGTGGTGCCCGACGTGTACAGGATGTAGGCCCGCTGCGCCGGATCGGTGCGCAGGCCGAGGGGGCCGGGATCCTCGCCGTCGGCGTCGAGTTCGTCCAGGCACAGCCGGGGCACGCCCTCGGCGTCGGCGGCCCCGGCCGCGGTGCGGGCGCCGCGCGAGTGGAGCAGAAGGCGGGGGGCGGCGTCGGCCAGGACGAGGGTGCACCGCTGGGCGGGGGCGTCCTCGGCCAGGGGCAGGTACGTCGCCCCGGCCTTGAGCACGGCCAGCAGGACCGCGACGGTGTCCGCCGACTTGCCCGTGGCCACGGCCACGATCTCCTCGGGGCCGGCGCCGTGCCGGCGGAGCACCCGGGCGAGCCGGTTGGCGCGGGCGTCCAGCTCGGCGAAGGTCAGGTCGTGCGTGCCGTCGGTCACCGCGGGCGCCCGGGGGGTGCGGGCCGCCTGCCGCTCGAAGGCCTCGGGCAGGGTCCGGGCGGTGCCGGCGTCCAGCCGGGCCCGGTCCACCTTGCCGCCGACGGTGACGGGCATCTCCGGCACCGCGACGACCCGCGAGGGGATCATCACCGGGGGCAGCCTGTCGCGCAGGAACGAACGGACGGCCGCGGCCGTCGGCGCCTCGCCGGCCGCGGGCACCACGTGGGCGACCAGGTCCTTGTCGCCGTTCCCGCGGTCGTTCACCGACACCGCGACCTGGGCGATGTCGGGGTGGTCGGCGAGCACCACCTCGATCTCGCCGGGCTCGACGCGGTGCCCGTGGATCTTGACCTGGCGGTCGGTGCGGCCGAGGATCTGCAGGCCGCCGCCGCGGCGGCGGGCCAGGTCGCCGGTCCGGTACATGCGCGTGCCGGGTGGTCCGAACGGGTCGGGGACGAACCGCTCCGCGGTCAGTCCCGGCCGGCCGAGGTAGCCCCGGGCGAGCCCGGCGCCGGCGATGTGGAGTTCCCCGGCGGTCCCGTCGGGCACCGGAGCGCCGTGTTCGTCCAGGAGGTGGATCCGGTAGCCGGCGCGCTCGCCGCCGATGGAGGGCAGCTCGTCCCAGTCCCGGTCGTCCAGAATCCCGCAGGACGCCTCGACGGTGGTCTCCGCGGGGCCGTAGCCGTTCTGCACGACACGGCCGTCCGCCCGCCACCGGCGCACCAGGTCCCTGCTGGGCGCCTCGCCGCCGATCGACAGCTTCCGCAGGTCGGGCAGGTCGTGGCCGTCCAGGAGGGAGAGGGTGGCGGGCGTCGACAGGAACACGCTGACCCGTTCCCGCCGCATCAGGGCGGCCAGCGCCCGCGGGTCGAGCAGGACGGCCCTGGGCGCGGAGACGAGGCAGCCGCCGCCGGCCAGCGTCACGAACATCTCGTACACGCTGACGTCGAACGCCGGGCTGGTGAACTGCACGACCCGGTCGCGGGGGCCGGGGGCGATCCGGCCGGGTGTGCCCCGGACGAAGTTGACGGCCGCCGCGTGCTCGATCAGCACGCCCTTGGGCTGCCCCGTGGAGCCGGAGGTGAAGATGATGTAGGCGAGGTTGCCGGGGCGCGCCGGGCAGGGCGGTGCGTCGCCCGGCCCGTCCTGCCGGCCGGGTTCGACCACGGTGACCGCGGCGGGCAGCTCGCGGGCCCGCTCGGCGGAGGCGACCACCAGGCGGCATCCGGTCTGCCGCAGGACGTCCGCCCACCGCTCGCGGGGGTGGAGGGGGTCCAGCGGCAGGTAGGCGGCCCCGGACTTCATGGTCGCGAGCGCCGCGGTGGTCAGCTCGGCGCCGGAGTCGAGCAGGACGGCGACCGGGACGTCCGGCCCGGCACCGTGCTCCCGCAGGGCCGCGGCCAGCCGGTTGGCGGCGGCGTCGAGTTCGGCGTAGCTCACCGTGCGGTCGGGGGTGCGCAGCGCCGGGGCGTCGGGCTGTTCCGCGGCCCTGTCCTCGAACAGCTCGTGCAGCAGCCGGGACTCCCGGCCGGCGCCGATCCGGCTCTCCGGGGACGCGGCCATCGCGGTGAGGACGCCCAGGTAGTCGTCGCAGAGCCGCTCGATGCGCTCCGGGTCGAACAGGTCGGTGGCGTACTCCGCCCACAGGCAGATGCCTTCGCCGATGACCTCGGTGATCTCCACGGTGAGGTCGAACTGCGAGGTACGCCGCGGCAGCGGGAAGGGGCCGACCTCCACGTCGCCGACGCGGACGGACTCGGCGATCGCGTGGTGCATGGTGAAGCACACGTCGAACAGCGGGTTGCGGCCCGGTTGGCCGGTACCGCCCAGTTCCTTCACGAGCCGGTGGAAGGGCACGTCCTGGTTCAGGTGCGCGCCGACGACCGTCTCGTGCGTGCGGCGCAGCAGTTCGCCGTAGGTCGGGTTGCCCGCGGCGGAGGTGCGCAGCACGAGCGTGTTGGCGAAGTAGCCGATCAGCCGGTCGGTCTGGCGCCGGGTGCGTCCGGAGAACACCGAGCCGACGCACAGGTCGGCCTGCCCGGTGTACGCCGCGAGGAGCGCGTTGAAGCCCGTCAGGTAGACGCTGAGGGGGGAGACCCGGCGGTCCTTCGCCAGCGCGGCCAGGTCGTCGGCGAGCCGGGCGGGGAGGAAGAGGGAGTGGACCGCTCCGGCGCCGCTGGGCCTGGCGGGACGGGGGCGGTCCGCCGGAAGCACGGGGACCGACGCACCGGCCAGGCGCTCGCGCCAGTAGCCGAGCTGCCGGGCCCTGAGCTGCTCGGCGGCGGCGCCGCGCTGCCAGGCCGCGAAGTCCCCGTACTGCACCGGGATGTCGCGGAGCACCGGCGCCGCGTTGTCGCCGGCGGCCGCGTAGCAGGCGACCAGTTCCTCGACCAGGATCGTGAGCGACGCCCCGTCGAAGGCGATGTGATGGACGACGAGCACCAGAACGTGGTCCTCGTCGTCCACCCGGACCAGTGTCGCGCGCACCACCGGCCCCCGTGCGAGGTCGAACGGCTCGTCCCCCAGCCCGGCGACCAGTTCGGTCACGCTCTCCTCGGCGCGGCCGGTCGCGTCCACCACCCGCAGGTCCGGGCCACCGGACGGGGTGACGACCTGGTGCGGGGTCCCGTCCTCCTCGCCGTAGCAGGTGCGCAGGATCTCGTGCCGTCCGACGATCGTGCGCAGGGCGTGGCCCAGCGCCGCCACGTCGAGGGGGCCGCGCAGCCGCACCGGGACGGTGGCGTTGTACTCCGAGCGGGACGGCTCCCACCGGTGGAGGAACCACTGCTGTTCCTGGTTGAACGACAGCGCCAGCCCGGTGCGGTCGGCGACCGGCCTGATCCCGTCCGTCCCCGGTGCGGCCGCGCCGGGGGCGGCCGCACCGGCGGTGCGCCGCAGCGACCGCCGGGTCTCCGCGAGTGTGGGGCGACGCCGCGTGCTCATCGGGCCTCGGCCCCCGGGGTCGGACCGGGCGCGGGTTCCGCCGCACCGGGCTGCTGGACCGTGCCCCGGCGGGCGAGATCACGGATCGTGTGCTCCCCGAGCACCGTGTCCACGGGGACCTCGACGCCGTGCTCACGTGCGCGCGTCATCACCTGGATCGCCCGCAGCGAGTTGCCGCCGGCTGCGTAGAACTCGTCCTCGACGGACACGTCGTCGACTTCCAGGACCTCGGTCCACAGCCGTGCCAGCAGTTGCTCCACGGCGCTGTCCGGTTCCCCGGCCGGGGCCCGGCCGGCCTCGGGCTCGGTGACCGGGTCGCTCTGCCGCACCAGAAACGGCAGCTCGGCCAGGGTGGTCGTGGCGGGCGCCTGCATGATCGCCTCGAACGTGCGCGCCAGGTCCCGGGCCGTCCCCCGCGTGAACGCGTCGGCCGCGCAGGAGAGCCGTCCGGTCAGCGCACCGCCCTCGCTCCACAGCTCCAGCAGCACGTCGAACGGCGAGTGCTCCTCCCCCGGCGGGAGGACCAGGGTGACCTCCCGGCCGAACAGCGGCGGCATGTCCACCGTCTCCTGCAGCACGGCCCAGGCACGGGCGAGCGGCAGCCGGCCGCCGCCCCGCTGCGGCCGGACGTCGTCGATGATCCGCTCGAAGGGCACCGAGGCGTTGGCGAACGCCTCCAGACACCGCTCCCGGGTGTGCCGGAGGAGTTCGGCCAGCGACGGGTCGCCGTCCAGGTCGATGCGTACCGGAACCGTGTTGACGAAGAAGCCCACGAGCCCCTGCAGCTCCGGCTCCTCCCGCCCGGACACGGGCATGGCGACCACCACGGACGACTGGCCGCTCCAGCGGCCGAGCAGGGCCGCGTACCCGGCGACCGCGATCATGAACGGGGTGAGGCCGCCGGCGGCGCGGTGCAGCCGCTCCACGACCTGCGCGGAGACGGCCACGTCGGCGGACCCGACCGCGTAGGTGGGGCGGGGCGGGCGGGTGTGGTCCTGCGGCAGGAGGAGGTCGGGGACCCCGGCCAGCCGTTCGCGCCAGTGGGCGAGCTGGTCGTCCAGGGCTTCGGACTCCAGGACCTTGCGCTGCCAGGCCGCGAAGTCGCCGTACTGGATCTCCAGCTCGGGCAGCTTCGGCTCCCGGCCCGCCTCCCCCGCGGCGTACAGCTCGCTCAGCTCGCCGAGCAGCACGTCCCGGGAGCGGCCGTCGCTGACGATGTGGTGCAGGACGACGTAGAGGATGTGTTCGCCGGTGCCGAGGTCGAGCAGGTGGCAGCGGAACAGCGGGCCCTCGGCCAGGTCGAAGGGCTCGTAGGAGAGTTCCCGCAGGACCCCGTCCAGGTCGCCGGACGCCTGCACGAGCCGCACGTCCACCTCGGCGGAGGGTGCCACCACCTGGACGACCTCGCCGTCGGAGAGGCGGAACACGGTGCGGAGCACCTCGTGCCGTTCGACGATCGCGCTCAGGCAGCGCCGCAGCAGGCCGACGTCGAGCGCCCCGCGGAAGCGCAGGCCGCCCGCCACGTTGTAGATCTGTTCTCGGAGGCCGGACTGCTCGTGCAGCCACAGCCGCTCCTGGCCGAAGGACGCGGGCAGCATGAACGTTTCGTGGTCGGACATCGGCGTGGATCCTCACGTTCGTTCGGCTTCGTCGGCCGCATGGCGGATGGCGGTCGGTGGCCGGTCGACGGCGGCTGCCGCGGAGGCCGGCCGCGGGTGTGACACCCCCTCGCGGGCGGCGGACCGTCACCCGGCCCACATCGTCGGTCGATGGTCGGCCTCGTGACCGGGTCCGGGCTATCGGGGTTATCCCCGACTCGGCGCGGCCGGGACGGAGCGACTACGGTCCGGCGCGTCCCCCGCTTTTTTCACCGATCGGCTCCTGTGCAGGACACCGGCGTCCGCCGGAAACGGAGTTCCGGCCCGTCCGCGGCGCTTGCGCCGGCCCGTTCGCGGCCGGTCCGGAACCACCGCCAACCCGAAGGGAAAGCCCCGATGAAGGCACACCACGAACGTCCCCTCCGCGCGGCGGCGCCCCGGCCGCGGGAATGAGCACCGCCGCGGAACTCCCGGCGCCCCTGGTCCGCTGGCTCCGCGAGCCCGTCCCCGAGGACTTCCCGTACGCGGCCGTGGTGTCCGAGTACCAGCGGGTCGGCAAGGAGCGGGTCGCCGCGGCGCTGCTCGCGGCCCTCGTGGAGGCCCGGGCCAGGACCGCGGCGCACTCCCCGCTCGCCCGCTTCCTGGACGTCGCCCTCGACAAGCACGACGGCCGCTACGACTACGGCTCCTACCTGGCGATCGAGCTGTTCCCGGCGCCGGCCGACACCGTCACCGACCGGGTGGTCACCCGCCTCGTGGCCGATGCGCTCGCCTTCGAGCTGGCGGCGCTGGACGGTGCGGACGTCCCCCTGCCGCGGCTGCGGCCGGACAGGCGGACGGTCGTTCTGCGCTGCCGGCACGGGCTGCGCGGCCTCGCCCGGCTCGCCGCCCGGACCGGCGGCCCGGACATCCCGGCGGGAGAGCCCGTCGAGGCCGCGCGGGCGGCCGTCACCGCGGTCGCGGAGGACGGCACTGCGCAGGAGACCCACCTGCTGCGGACCACGCTGCTGCCGGTGGACACCGTCCACGACGAGTACCTGTTCCTCAGGATCCTGCAGTCCTTCGAGATGCACTTCGCGATCTCCGCGCGGCATCTGGCCACCGTCCCGGCGCTGCTGGACGCCGGTGACGCGCGCGGCGCCGGAGCCGTCCTGGGCGATCTGGCGGACCGGTTCGACGAGACCACGCCCCTCTTCTCGCTGCTCGCCACGATGCAGGTCGAAGCGTTCCGGACGTTCCGCCTGCACACCGAGGGGGCCAGCGCCATCCAGTCGAACAACTACAAGCGGCTGGAGTCGCTGTGCCGCAGGCCCGACCCCGGACGGCTGGAGTCCGCCGCGTACGAGTCGGTTCCGGTGGTGCGCGACGAGGTCCTGGAGGGCCGCCGCACCGTCGACGAGGCGCTCGCCTCGCTCGGCTCCTCGACGGGCGCCGCCGCGCACGTCGAGCGGGAGCGGCGGCGGTTCGCCGCCGCCTACGAGCGCTGGCGGCGCACCCACCACCGTCTGGCCGTCCGGATGCTCGGCGACCAGCCAGGGAGCGGCTACACCGCGGGGGTGCCCTACCTCGCGGAGGCCCGCACTGTTCCCGTCTTCACGACCTGACCCTCACAAGGAACACCCCATGGCTCTGGTAGAACACACCCTCAGTCCCGCCGACGCCGCCGCGCTCGCCGCGCTCGCCGACGAGAGCGAAGGCGACCCCGGCGACCCCGGATTCCACGACCGCCACTGGCCGCTCGCCGAGCGGCTTCCCCGGCGACTGCGCGGCCTGCTCACGGACTTCCGCCGCGCCGAGCCGGCCGAGGCCTGCCTCGTACGGGGCTTCCCGGTGGCCGAGGAGGCGGCGGGGCCGACGCCGCCGCACTGGGAGAGCGCGGCGGGCGTCACCACGACGCGGGAGGCGGAGGTCCTCCTGTCCCTGTGCGGGTCGGTCCTGGGCGACCCGTTCGCCTGGGCGACGCTGCAGTCCGGGCGTATGGTGCAGAACATCCTGCCGATCCGCGGTGACGAACAGCAGCAGAACGGCCACGGCAGCGAAGCGCTGCTGGAGTTCCACACCGAGGACGGCTTCCACCCCGACCGGTGCGACTACCTGCTGCTGCTGGGCATGCGCAACCACGACCGGGTGCCGACCCTGCTCTCGTCGGTCCGCGACGTCGTGCTGGACGACCGGACGCGCAAGGTGCTGGCCGAACCGCGGTTCTGCATCCTTCCCGACGGCGAGCACCTGCGGCAGCTGGCCGAGCGGGCGCCGGACGGCGCCGCCCTGGCCGAGGTGCGGGCGCTGTCCGAGCGGCCGCCCACCGTGCCCGTCCTCTTCGGGGACCGGCTGAACCCCTATCTGCGGATCGACCGCCCGTTCATGCGGTGCGGGCCTGGCGACACCGAGGCCGAGGAAGCGCTCGACGCGCTGATGGCGGAGCTGCACCGCGTCCGGCGCGAGGTCGTCGTGGAGACCGGCTCCCTGCTCGTCGTCGACAACTACCTCGCCGTACACGGCCGGAAGTCGTTCCCGGCACGCTACGACGGCACCGACCGCTGGCTGAAGAAGCTGACCGTCCGCCGCGACCTGCGCCGCCTCGAACGTGCCCGGGCGGCGGGGAGCCGGCGCGTCCTGTACTGATCGTCGTCGAACACCTTGGAGGAAACGTGCGGACCGTTGTCATCTCGGGAGCATCCAGCGGAATCGGAGAGGCCACCGCCCAGCGCTTCGCCGAGGCCGGCGACCACGTCGTCAACCTCGACATCGCTCCGCCGCAGGACACGCCCGGTGAGTGGATCGAGACCGACGTCTCGGACTGGGCCGCCGTCGGCAGCGCCGTGACGAGGGTGTACGACGAACGCGGGCGGCTGGACGTCGTGATCGCCAACGCCGGCGTCAGCGTCCGCCACGGCGTGCTGGACCTGACCGAGGAGCAGGCCCGGCGGACCACCTCGGTGAACCTGCTCGGCGTGCTGGCCCTGTGGCAGGCCGCGGCACGCATCATGGTCGGGCGGAAGGAGGGCGTGCTGCTGGCCACCGCCTCGGTCAACGGACTGCGGGGGTACCCGTTCTACGCGGACTACAACGCGACCAAGGCGGGTGTGGCCGCGCTCTGCCGGACCTTCGCGATGGAGCTGAGCCCGCACGTACGCGCCGCGTGCGTGAGTCCGGGAGCGGTGCTCACCCCCATGCAGCTCGCCGAGTACACCGACGCCATGCTCGCCGAGACCAACCGGCGGATACCGGCCGGCCGCCATGCCGCCCCGTCCGAGATCGCCGAGGCGTTCTTCTATCTCGCGTCTCCCGCGGCCGGCTTCCTGACCGGGCAGGAGCTGGTCATCGACGGCGGCGAGACCGCGGGGGCGACGACGACCGCCTTCGGCGGGGCCTGAGCCACCCGGGCTCCGGCCGGAGCCAGGCGGCCGGGCGCCGCTCGCGCCCGGCCCCCCTCCGCCGCTCAGCCGCCCCGCCTGCCGCGGGCCGCGTACCGGCTGCGGTCGACCGGGACGACCGGGGCCGCGGCGGGCCGGCCGGGCGTACGCCGCTGGGCGGTGACCTGCGTGGCCAGACCGGCCACCGTCGGGTCCTCCATGACCTGCCGCAGCGACAGCCGCACATCGAACTCCTTGTCGATCCGGGCCACCAGCCGGGTCATCAGCAGCGAGTTCCCGCCGATGTCGAAGATGCTGACGGTTCTGTCGACGGACGTCAGGTGCAGCAACTCGGCCAGCGCCGCGGCGATCCGCCGCTCCTCGGGGCCCGTCGCGGGATCCCCGCCGCCGCCCGCCGCGGCCGGAGGCGGGGGAAGGGCGCCGCGGTCCACCTTTCCGCTGGAGTTCACCGGCAGACGGGGCAGCCGGACCAGCCCGGCGGGCACCATGTGTCCCGGCAGCACCGCCCTCAGGCCGCCCAGGATCTCCCGGTCCGACGCCGCCGTGTCGCCCGTCACGTAGGCCACCAGCATCGGCCCGGTGGCGCCGCGGCACACCTCGACCACCGAGCGCCGCACCCCCGGGACCCGGTCCAGCTGCGCCTCGATCTCGCCGAGTTCGACCCGCAGCCCGTTCACCTTCACCTGCCGGTCCATGCGGCCGAGGAACTCGACGCGTCCGTCGGCGCGCACCCGCACGAGGTCGCCGGTGGCGTACATCCGCGCGCCGGGGACGTCGCGGAAGGGGTCCGGCAGGAAGCTGCCCGCGGTCAGCCCCGGCCGGCCGAGATAGCCGGCGGCCAGGCCGTGGCCGCCGAGGTGCAGCTGTCCCTCGGCGCCGGCCGGCACCAGGTTCAGCTGCTCGTCGAGGACGTAGGCCGCGGTGTTCGCCACGGGCAGGCCGATCGGCGGCGCGTCCGCCGTGTCCGCGAGGGTGAGGGGGGCGGACGCCGACCACACGGTCGTCTCGGTCGGGCCGTACATGTTGAGGACCTGCCCACCCGACGCGCACAGGTGCGCGGCGAGTTCACGCGGCAGCGCCTCGCCTCCGGTGATCACGGTGAGGTCCGGATCCGGTGTCCAGCCGGCGTCGGTCAGGAGCTGCCAGGTGACCGGCGTCGCCTGCATGTGGGTGAAGGCGCCCGTGTCCAGCCGGGCCCGCAGCGCGTGGCCGTCGCGGGCGGTGTCGCCGTCGGCGAGATGGCAGGTCCCGCCGGAGACGAGGGGGAGGTAGACCTCCAGCACGGAGATGTCGAAGGACATGCTCGTCGGCGCCAGCAGGCGCGTCCGGGCGTCCATCGGCACCACGCGCGCCATCGCCGCGAGGAAGTTGTTCAGCGCCCGGTGGGGCACCTGTACGCCCTTGGGCCGCCCGGTGGAGCCGGAGGTGTAGAGCACGTACGCGGCGGACTCGGGGTGCACCGGCACCTCGGGAGGCGTGCGGTCCGGATCGCCGGGTGCGGCGGTGCCGAGGTCGGTGCCGAGGTCGAGGACCGGGCAGGGCGACTCCGCCCGGGCGAGGCCCGAGCGGCTGATCACCAGGTGCGCACCGCTGTCCGTCAGCATGTACCGGATCCGGTCCTCCGGCAGCTCGGGCGCTATCGGGAGGTAGGCGGCGCCCGCCTTGAGCACCGCCAGCATGCTCACCACGAACTCCGCACCGCGGGGCAGGCGGATCGCGACCACGTGTCCCGGGCGGACGCCCCGGGCGGCCAGCACGCCGGCGAGCGCATCGGCGGAGCGGTCGAGCCGGCCGTAGGTCAGCTCCTCCCCGTCGGTGGCGACCGCCACGGCCCCGGGGCGCAGCCGGGCCTGCCGTGCGATGCGGAGGTGGACGTGGTCGTCGGCCGCGTAGTCGGCGTGCGGGCCGGTGAGCGCCGCCGGCTCCGCCGTGGCGATCTCCCGCACCGGCCCGCCCGGGCCGCCGAGGACGGCCTCCAGCACGGACACGAACTGCCGGACGATCCGCGCCGCCGTCCCGTGGTCGAACAGGTCGGTGTCGTGGACGAGTTCGCCGGAGAGGCCGTCGCCGACCTCGGCCAGGTGCAGCGCCAGATCGGCCATGGCGCCGGTGCGGGGCAGGGCGACCGATTCGCAGACCGCCGGGCCGAACCGCCCGGTCACGCCCGGCCGGTTGACGGCCATGGCGGCGACCGGCAGATCGCCGCCGGCGAAGGCCTGCTGCAGGGCGAACATCACCTGGACGAGCGGGGGCCGACTGGGGTCCCGCCGGGCGTCGACCGCGTCGGCCAGTTCGACGAACGGCAGCGCCGCGTGCTCGAACGCGTCCCTGCTCGCCGCGCCCACGCGGGCGAGCAGCTCGCCGAAGGAGCCGTTCGGATCCACCCGGCAGCGGACCGGGACGGTGTTGATGCAGCAGCCGACGACCTCGGCCGACCTGGTGCTGCCCCGCCCGTGCACCGGTGTGCCGACCAGCAGGTCGGGCCGGCCCGAGTAGCGCCAGAGGAGGAGCGAGTACGCGGCGAGGAGGACGGTGAAGAGGGTCGTGCCGTTCTCGCGGGCGAGCCGGCGCAGACGCGCCGTGGTACCGGGATCCACCGTGAAGGTGGTGGACGCGCCCCGCAGGCGGGGCAGCGTCGTACGGGGCCGGTCGGTGCGCAGGCCGATGTCGGCGGGCGCGCCGCGCAGGGCCGCGCGCCAGTGGTCGGCCAGCCGGCGGCCCTCCGGCCCCGCCAGGAGCTTCCGCTCCCGGTCGACGAGTTCGGCGAAGCCGGGCGCCGGGCCGGTGCGTACCGCCGCGCCCGTGTAGCGCTCGCAGACCTCGCGGAGCACGAGGTCGACGGACCACAGGTCGGACACCAGATGGTGCAGCACCAGGACGAGCCGGTGCCGGTCCGGCCCCGTCCGCAGCACGTGCAGCCGTACCAACGGGCCGTTGACGAGGTCCAGCGGCGTCTTCGCGACGGCCGCGGTCCGTTCGCCGAGCAGCGCCGGGGGCACGTCCTCGCGGTGGAAGCCGGGCCCGAGGCTCGCGTGCACCCGTTGCACGGGTTCTCCGGCGACCACGGGGAAGGTGGTGCGCAGCGCGGGGTGGCGGTCGGCGGTTCCGGCCAGCGCCGCGCGCAGCGCGTCCACGTCCAGGCGGCCGTAGACGTCGACCGCCGCGCCGAGCAGGTACGCCGTGCTCTCCGGCGCCAGGTCGTGGCTGTAGCGCATGCCGCGCTGCTGCGCGGAGAGCGGGTGGTCACCCGGCTCGGCCGACGGGGCGGGGCCCTCCTGCGGGCGGGTGCCCAGGGCGGCGAGTTCGCGGATGCTGCGGTGCAGCAGGGTGTCGGCCACCAGGTCCCGGCCGGTCCGCCTGCCGACCCGGTGGGCGACCGTCAGTGCGTCGAGGGAGTCGAGCCCGAGGTCGATGAGGGGGGCGTCCACGGACACGTCGTCCACGCCGGTGCCGAGCAGGGCGGCGATCTCCGCCCGCAGTCGCGCGGCGTCCCCGGCCGGCGCCGCGTCCGGCCCTCCGGCCGGCTCCGGCGCCTGCGGCTGCGCGGTACGGGCCGCGGGGCCCGCGGCCGGCGAGGCCAGGGTGCCGTCCAGGAACCGCTGCCGGCAGGCATGCCGGGCGATCTTGCCGCTGGAGGTGCGGGACAGCCCGGCGAAGGGGACGAGGACCACGTGCCGCGGCCGCACCTGGTGGGCGGCGGCGACCGCGGTCTGGACGCGGCGGGCGATCTCGTCGAGATCGCCCCGGCCGGCCTCCCGGCGCAGCTCGCAGGCGACGACGAGTTCCTCGGCTTCGGCGCCGGGCACGGCGAACGCGGCGCAGCCGTGCACGCGCAGGCGGGAGTCGGCGCCCTCGGCCGTCGACTCGATGTCCTGGGGCTGATGGTTGCGGCCGCGCACGATGACGAGGTCCTTGGCCCGGCCGGTCACGTGCAGCTCGCCGTTCCGCAGGAAGCCGAGGTCCCCGGTCCGCAGCCAGCCGTCCCGGAACACCCCGGCCCAGTCCCGCGGCCGGTTCCAGTAGCCGCGGGCCACACTGGCGCCGCTGACCTCGACCTCGCCCTCCGCCCCGGCCGGTGCCGCGGTCCCCGTCTCCGGGTCCACGATCCGCAGGCCGACGCCCGCGAGCGCCCGGCCGGAGCCGACCACGGCGTCGTCGGAACCGTTCGCCGCGGCCGTCCCGAAGCCGCTCCCGCGCTCCCCCGCGGTCACGATCAGCGCCGCCTCGGCGAGGCCGTAGCAGGGCAGGAACGCATCCGCGGAGAAGCCCGCGTCGGCGAACGCCGCCGCGAACGAGCGCAGCGTCCGTTCCCGGATCGGCTCGGCGCCGCTGAAGGCGACCTGCCACGAGGAGAGGTCCAGGGACGCGCGGACCTCGGCGGGGACACGCTCGACACAGAGGTTGTACGCGAAGTCGGGCCCGCCGCTCACGGTGGCCCCGAAGTCGCTGATCGCGCTCAGCCAGCGCCCCGGGTCCCGGGCGAACGACGACGGCGACAGCAGCAGGGTCGACCCGCCGCAGAACACGGTGCCCAGGACCGATCCGATCAGGCCCATGTCGTGGTACATGGGCAGCCAGGAGACGGCGCGCGTGTGCTCGCCGAGTCCCAGGGCGTCCCGGATGAGGGCGGTGTTGGCGAGCAGGTTGGCGTGGCTGAGCATCACGCCCTTCGGCCGGCCGGTGGAGCCCGAGGTGTACTGGAGGAAGGCCAGGTCCTCTCCGCGCGGCCGCGGGAGCCGGCTGCCGGGAGCCGGCGCCGAGGGCTCCGGGACCACCATCTCCAGCGCGGCGGCGGCCGCCAGGTCGCTCCTGCGCCCCAGCTTCTCCCGCAGGGCCGCCGTCGTCAGCGCGACCCGCGCGCCGCAGTCCACGGCCACCGCCGAGAAGCGGGCGGTCGACGACGGATGGCGGCTCGGCGGGTAGGTGGGGACCGCGACGGCCCCGGCGTAGAGGCAGCCGAAGAACGTCTCCACGTACTCCAGCCCGAACGGGTGGAGCAGGAGGACCCGTTCCCCGCCGAGACCGCGGCCGGTCAGGTCCGCCGCGACCGCGGTGGCACGCTCGTGCAGCTGCGCGTAGGTGAGTTCCGTCGCCGGCCCGTCGCCGTCGGGCCGGTACGTGAAGGCGGGCCGGTCCGGCGTGCGCGCGGCGGCGGCTTCCAACACGACCTGCCATGCGGTCATCGCGCGGCCTCCCTCGGGCGGTCTCGGTTCCCGTGTCCACCGGCCAGCCTCGCACCGCGGAGCGGAGCCGCGACGTCAGTGCTTTACCCGACTGATGCACCGGCGGCCGCGAGCGGGAGGGTTTCACCGATCAGCAGGAGGCTCCGTGAGCGCTGTAGCCCTTTCTCGTGACTTCGGACGTCTCTGGGCGGGCAACTCCCTCACGGAGTTCGGCTCCCAGGTGACCATGACGGCCCTGCCGCTCATCGCCGTCGCACGTCTGGAGGCCGAGGGGCTGGAGATCGGACTGCTGCAGAGCCTGTATCTGATCCCGTTCTTCCTGCTGGCCCTGCCGGCGGGCGTCTGGCTGGACCGGGCGGCCCGGCGCCCGGTGCTGATCACCACGGACGTGGCCCGCGCGGTGCTGGTGGCCACGATTCCCCTGGCCGTCGCGCTGGACTCGCTGACCTGGACCCAGCTGTACGTCGTGGCGCTCGCGGGCGGGGCGATGACCCTGCTGTACGACATCGCCTCGGCGGCCTACGTACCCACCCTGGTGGCCCCCTCCGAACTCTCCGTCGCGCACAGCAGGATGAACGTGAACCGGGCCTTCAGCGGGACCGCAGGACCCGGGGTCACCGGTGTACTCGCCGGGCTCATCGGCGCGGTGTCGGTGCTGTTCATCAGCGTCGTCACCCTCCTGGCCTCCGCGCTCACCCTGACCTCCATCCGGGGCCGGGAGAAGGCGGCGGCGGCCACGGCGGGGGGCGACCGGGACGGTCCGGCGGCTGCCCCGGGCCGGCGGGACCTCGTCGGGGAGACCCGGGAAGGGCTGCGGGCGGTGTTCCGCAATCCGCCCATCCGCTCCCTCGCCGTCCACGCGGCCCTCTATGCCGGCGCGCTGCAGCTGGCCACCGTCTCCTCGGTGATCTATCTGCTCAACGACGTCGGCGTGGGCCCCGGCTGGTACGGGGCCGCGCTCTCGCTCGGCGGCGTCGGCGGCGTGCTCGGCACCCTCGCGGCGCCCGGCATCCTGCGGCGGTTCGGCTACCGGGGCACACTGCTCGGCGGGATCGTGTTCGCCACCGTCCCGTTCGTCCTCGTACCGCTGGCGACCTCCGTCGTGGTCACCGCGCTCTGCGCCGCCCTCGCGCTGTTCCTGGTGGGCGCGGGAAGCTGCGTCGTCGGCACCTCGGCCATGACCCTGCGGCACCTGCTGACCCCGCCGGAGCTGCACGCCCGGATGAACGCGAGCTACCGCCTGCTCCCCATGGCGGCCACCCCGGCGGGGGCGCTGGTGGCGGGGGTGCTGGCGGAGGTGACCGGAGCGCGGAACACCCTCTGGCTCGCCCCGGCGGCCCTGCTCGCCTCCGGCGTCCCGCTCCTCGCCGCTCCCCTGCGCGAGCTGCGCCACCGCAGCGAGGTGTACACGTGACGTCCCCCGCGTACCCGGTCGCCGAACTCGGCAGCGACGAGTTCTACGCCACCACCGACCCGACCGCGCTGTGGCGGCGGTTCGCGGCGGACGACGCCGTGGTGTGGACGCCCCCCAGCACCACGCACAACGGGTTCTGGTCGGTCTTCTCGCACCGTGCCTGCACGGCCGTGCTCGCCGCGGACGCCCCGTTCACCTCCGAGTACGGGATGTTCATCGGGTTCGACCGGCAGCGGCCGGACGCGGGCGGCGGCCGGATGATCGTGGTGAGCGAGGGCGCGGCGCACGACCGGCTGCGGCGGGTCATCGGCGGCCACCTCGCCCGTGCCACCGCGGGGCCGCTCGCCCGGGTCGTCGCACGGGAACTCGGCGACTTCGTCGCGGCCGCCCGCGAACAGCCGGTCACGGACGCGGCGGCGCTGGGTTCGGCGCTCCCCAACACCGTGGTGTGCGAGCTTCTCGGCGTGCCGGCCGCCGACCACGAACGGCTCCGGTATCTGACGCAGTTCGCGGTCGGTGCCCCGGACGATCCCCGGCTGATGTCGCCCTCGACGGCCCACCTGCAGATCATGGGCTACTTCGCCGACCTCGTCCGGCACCGGCGCCGCGCCCCGGGCGACGACCTCGTCAGCCGCCTGCTCGGCGACGGCATGTCGGAGCACGACGTACTGATCAACTGCGACAACGTGTTCGCCGCCGGGAACGCGACCACACAGCACTCGGTGACCGGCGCCTTCGACGGCCTCGCCGCGTCACCGGGCGCCCTGGAGGTCCTCCGCACCGACCCGGCGGCGGTCAGGACCGCCGTGGAGGAGGTGCTCCGCTGGTCGACGCCGGGGCCCCACGTGCTGCGGGTCGCGCTCCGGGACACCGCCGTCGACGGGCGGCCGATCCCCGCGGACACCGCGGTGGTCAGCTGGCTGGCCGCCGCCAACCGGGACGCGCGGGTCTTTCCCGACCCGTACCGGTTCGACATCCGTCGGCGGCCCAACCGCCACCTCTCGTTCGGGCACGGCCTCCACTACTGCACCGGTGCCGCGCTGGCCCGGCTGGAGCTGCGGATGCTTCTGGAACGCCTCGCCGAGCACGTCACCGCGGTCCGGCACGCGGGCGAGCCCGAGCGGCTCCGGGCGACCAAGGTCAACGGATACCGCCGTCTTCCGGTTTCCTTCGAGTGGAGAGTCTGAGCATGCCTGGAACACGAGCCTCGGTCCTGCGGGCGGCCCTGGTGGTCCTTCTCCCGCTGCTCTGCGGGATCGCGGCACTGGTCTCGGTCCAGCCGCCCTCGGCGGCGCCGGCCGACGCACCGGCCACGCGGTTCTCCGCGGAGCGCGCGTACCCGCATCTGGAGCGGATCGCGCAGCGTCCCCGCCCGACCGGCGGCGCCTACACCGCCGAGGTCCGCGACTACCTGGTCGAGACGCTCCGGAAGACGGGCCTGACGGCCGAGGTCCAGCGCGCCGTGGTGTTCGAGGAGGAAGAGCCCGGAGACGTCACCGGCGCGCGTCTTGAGAACGTCGTGGCGCGGCTGGAGGGCACCGGGGACGGGCCGGCCGTGCTGCTCGCGGCCCACTACGACTCGGTGGGCAACAGCCCGGGGGCCAACGACGACGGCGTGGCCGTCGCCGCGCTCCTCGAAGCGGCCCGTGCCCTCAAGGCGGCCGGGCCGACCCGGAACGACATCGTGGTGCTGTTCACCGACGCCGAGGAGTACGGCAGCCTCGGCGCCCAGGCGTTCGTCGAACAGCACCGGTGGGCGGACGACGTGGGGGCCGCGCTCAACTTCGAGGCGCGGGGCCGGAGCGGGCCGTCCATCATGTTCGAGTCCAGCGGCGCCTCCGCCGATCTGCTGAACGAGACGGACACGCCGGTCGCCAGCTCCGTCAGCGAGTCGGTCTACGGGCTGCTCGGCCACCACACCGACTTCACGGTCTTCGAGGACGCCGGCCTGCAGGCCATGAACTTCGCGTACGTCGGCGAACTGATGCACTACCACACCCCGGTCGACTCACTGGAGCACGTCGATCGGCAGAGCCTCCAGCATCACGGCGAGTACGCCACCGAGATCGGCGCCCACCTCGCCTCGTCCGACCTCGCCCGGTCCGCCGCGGACGAGGTCTACTTCACCCTCCCCCTGGTCGGCATCGTCTCCCACCCCCTGTGGGTGACCTACCTGCTCGGCGTCCTCGCCCTCGCACTCCTGGGCGCCGGGGTGGTCACCGGCGCGCGGCGCGGCCTCCTCGCACCGCGGCGGCTCGCCACGGCCGTGCCGCTCGTGGCCGGCGGCACGGTGCTCGGCGGCCTCGTACCGTTCGCGCTGTGGCAGGCGCTCCGCGCGTTCTACCCCGGCTACGACGACATCCCCCTCGGCGACGTCTACAACAACGGACTCTTCCTGGCGGCGTTCGCCGTCCTCACCGCCTGCACGCTGGCGCTGTGGCTGCGGTGGTGCCGGAAGAAGGCGGGTGCCGCGGACCTCGCGGCGGCGGCCGCGGTGTGGTGGGCGGTGCTCACGGTCGCGGCCCTCCTGCTGCTGCCCGAGGCCGCGTACGTGTTCGTCCTGCCCCTGCTCACCGTCGGGCCGGCGCTCGCCTACCCCTCGTTCCGCGACGTCGGGTACTCGGTCGCGGCGGCCGTCGGACTCCTGCTCCTGGTGCCCGCCGGCTATCTCGCGCTGCTCGTCACCGGGCTGGAGTTCGCCTGGACCGTCTTCCTCCTCACGGCGGCCCTGCTGGTCCTGCTCCTCTCCCCCGTCAGCCTCCCCTTCACCGTGCCGCGGCCGCTGGTGAAGTGGGCCGTGCCCGTGGCCCCGGCCACGGCGGTCGCGCTGCTGGCCGCCTCCCTGGCCACCGGAGGGTTCGACGAGGAGCACCCGGAGCCGGGGACCTTCTTCTACCTCCTCGACTCGGACACCGGACGGGCCCGCTGGGGTACGACCGATCCGGTCCCCCAGGAGTGGATCGACGACCACGCGCCGAAGTCCGTCGAGAGCGGCCGTCTGCCGAAGTTCTTCAGCAACCGCTATCCGTTCCGTACCGGGAAGGCACCCGCGGCCGACCTCCCGAGTCCGGAGATCAAGGTGCTCCGCAACACCGTCGCCGACGGTGTGCGCACCGTGCGGTTCACGGTCGGCTCGCGGCGGATGCCGCCCCTCCTCGTCGTGACGAACCCGTCCGGCCTGCGGGTGCGCAGCGCCGTGGTCAACGGCACGGAGGTCACCGGCGGCGCGGACGCCCCCGACGCCGGCTCCCCGTGGACCCTGGAGTTCCTGGCCGTCCCCCGGGAGGGCCTCGACATCACCCTGGAGGTGCAGTCGGACGAGCCGTTCCCGCTGCGCGTCCGCGACCGCAGCTTCAGCATCGAGGAAGTCCCGTCGCTGGCCGACGAGATCGACCGTCCTCAGGACACCATGCCCGGGAACGACCACGGCGACTTCGTGATGACCAGTACGGGGACCGTGGTGGAGTAGCGGCCCCGGGCTGCGGAGGTGCAGCCCGGGGCGCTCGTACGCGGGAGGGCGGGGCGGGTCGCCCGCCCCGCCTTCAGGTGCGGGGGCGGGCGACCACCCGGTTGGCGACGGTCAGCCCGGCCAGCTCGGCCCTGCTGGAGACCCCGGACTTGGCGAAGATGCGGGCGAGATGCGTCTCCACCGTCTTGTGGCTCACCTCCAGCAGTCTGGCGATCTGCCGGTTGGTCCGGCCCTCGCTGACCAGATGCGCGATCTCGAGCTCGCGCCGGCTCACCAGCACCGGCCCCGCGGCACTCTTCTCGGGGATGTCCAGCAGCGCCTCGTACCGGGCCCGGGCCCGTTCCCAGCGCGCGGCGTGCTGCACCCGTCCGGCGGCCCGCTCGGCCCGGCCGAGCAGCTGCGCCGCCCGCCGGCGCTCCCACACCGGGAGTTCGCCGAGTTCGTCGCCCGCGACATCCAGTACCGCACGGACACAGGCCCTGCTGTCGCCGGCCGCCAGGACCGCGGTGGCCCAGGCCAGCCGAGCCCGCCGCCACTGCGGGCTGTCCAGGTCGACGACGCGCATGGCGCACGCGGCGTCGGCCAGGGCCCGGTCGTGGCGGCCCGCGGCGAGGGCGACGTCGGCCCGCACGACGAGGGCCATGGCCCAGTGGTCGTGGTGGTCGAGGGAGCGCGCGACCGACACCGCCCGCTCCGCCCTGTCGGTCGCCGCCGACAGCGCTCCCTGCCGCAGCGCCAGCTCCGCGAGTCCCGACTGCAGCGGGGCGACGGGCAGATACTGGCCGCTCGCCTCGCACACCAGCAGTCCCCGCTCGAACCGCCGGCGGGCCCGCTCGCTCTGGCCGAGGTGCGTCTCGGCCCACCCGAGGTCGGACATGAGGGCCGGACGCTCGACCAGTTCCTCGTCGGTCCGCGAGTCGACGAGATCCGCCGAGTCCTTCACCAGCCGCAGCGCGTGATCGACCTCCTCCCGGTCGAGCGCCTCGACGGCGAGCAGCACCCACGCGTGCGCCCGCTGCAGGCGCTGCTCCTCCGTGATCACCGCCAGCGCGGCGTCCGACCAGGACCACCGGGTGTCCCAGAGGGCCGTTGCCGCCAGCTCCAGCCGGAGACTCCCGGTGTTCACGGCGGCCGCACGGCCCACGGCTCCCCGCAGGATCACGCGCGCGTGGGTGAAGCGGCCGTCCGCGAGTGAGAGGATCGCCAGGATGTCGGCGGCCTGGTCCAGCTCCTGGTCCGGCCCGACGAGCGCGCTCCACTGCGCAAGAGCCGCACGGCACTGTGTCAGCTCACCGACGCGCGCGTGCGCACGCGCCATGGACAACAGCAGGTCGGCCCGCCGCCGTCCGCCGTCCGGGACGGTGGACAGCAGCCCCAGGGCAGCCCGGCACCAGTCGACCGCCAGCCTCGGATTTCTCGCCAGTACGGTATTCACGCCTGCCGCAAGTGCGTCGAACGCGGCACGCGCCTGTGGAATGACATCCACAATTAGTCGCCTGCGGCCATCGCCTGCCGCAGGCTCAGCGGCCGCATATCCGTCCATACCGTGTCGATGTATGCCAGGCACTCATCCTTGGAACCCGCCATTCCCACCGACTTCCAACCGTCCGGTATGTCCCGCCCGGCCAGCCAAATGGAGTACTGCTCCTCGCCGTTCACGACGACCACATATGCACTGGACTCGCTCAACGTTTCCCCCGTTAACTTGAGTTGACGAACGGACAGCACCGGCACCGGGCACGACTTGCTCGACCGGCCACCGGCGGGCACTGCGCGCCCACTTTAACGCGTCGGACTCCCTTCCGGGAGATGTATCTCACACGAATTCACCCGGGAAACGGGTAGCAAGAAGATGCCAAGCGGCATCAGGCAACGCCGCAATGCCCCTGGGAAGTCCTCGCCGTGCCGTTCTCGCCGGGCGATTTCCTGTTGGTTAGGCGAATCAAGCGCGGTGGGATGCGTTTCGACCCGTTTCACGACACGGCAGCCCAGCCGGCCGCGTCGGCCCGCAGGGGCATCGCCACGCACTCCGTGCGGCGGGCCGCCGGGACGGTACCGACCCGGGCGAGGTCGCCAGAACATGCACGTCAGCAGCCATCTTCCGAAGACGCGGAGCGTCAAACGGGCGTCATGGTGGAGACGCGACGAAGCCGCACGCGGAAGCACCGCAAGACGGTACACCCACCGCCACCCGACCGGCTCCTGCCGGCATCGGGGCCTGAGCCACGCGCACGGCCCACGCCGCCCGCGCGCGTCGGGAGCGGATCCCCCACCCTCTGCCGCCCCGCCGTCCGACTGCCGTCGGGTGGAGTGGGAGTGGTGGGTACGCGCCCGAACGGGTCGGTGTGGACGAGGCGGTCGGGCCTGGCTGCCGGTCGGCCGAGCCCCGAACGCCTGCTGCCTGCACATCAGCTATGGGGCCAGTTCGATCACATGGAGCCTGCCCCTCTGCGATTCCGTGACATACGCATGACGGCCATCGGGCGCGATCGCTATGCCGCTGACGTCGTCACCGACGTCGAACGTCGTGGCCACGTCGCCACTCCCGGTGTCGATCACCTGGACCGCGCCGGACTCGTTGCCCACGTAGACACGCCGGCCATCGGGAGACATGGCCAACGCGGTACTCCTCCCCTCGACCGGGATGGTGTCGCTCACCGTCTGGGTTTCGGCGTCGATCACTGACAACGCGTTGGACGCACCCTGCTCCGCGGCATAGTCCGAAGAGTCCTCGGGAAATCCCGTGGGAGGCGGCATGCTGGGAAAGTGGGCGACGTAGAGGCAACAGCCATCAGGTGCGATCGCCATGTCGGACGGCATCTCCCTGTCGACGGGGACGCGTGCGGCCACGGTGCCCTTCGCCGTGTCGAACACGGAGACGGAGTTCCCGGTCCTGCTGGCTGTTCCGCCCGGGCCGAGAGCGGAATCGGCGATGTAAGCACGACGGCCGTCGCGGGAGAGGACCACGTCGCCACGATCTGCATCCGGCAGCGAAGCCCTGGTCTCCACTTCCCGCGCTTTCGTATCGATGACCGCCACCCCGCCTCCCCGGTTGGCGGCATAGACCCGACGGCCGTCGGGAGAGACGGCCAGCGAGTAGAGAGGCCCGCCGTCGACGCCCCGGCTGGGGCGGGCTCCCGGGCACTGCCGGCCATGTGACGGTACGGAATGAAGCCCGTGAGCGGGCGTGGAAGTTGGCCGGCGACGCGGCACCGGACGCGGGTGGCGAGTTGGTCGTGGACATGGACGTCGTGCGGGTCCCGGCCCACCCGATCCGGTGCCGGTCGCGGCCGGTGCGGGCAGAGCGCCGTGCGGAGAAGTCGCCCGCGGCCGCGCAGCGGGCGCCGGAAGTTCTGCTCGCCGTCGCCCTTGCGGCCCGCCGATCCCGGTGGGTCGGTCTGGCGCGCCGGTGTGCCTCGATGACCGCGTGGCTGGCCGGCCACTCCGCCTGGAGGCGGTCGACGGCACGTCCGATGGGGACTCTTGACATGGCTGTCACACGGCAGGACGATGCGGAATACGTTTTCCGGTGCCGAACGACCGATCCCTCACATGCAGAGACACCGTCTGCTCCCCGACGCCACACGGCTGCCGCAGCAAGCGCCACGCCAGAGACCACTGCGCGCGGTCGGGTGAAGACCAACGGAGGTCGCGATCGTGACGAGTGCGAAGCCGGGCATCCATCGACTGGCGGGAGTACGTCGAACCTTGGCGCTGCTTGCCGCTGTTCTGATCTTCAGCGTTGCCACCGCGCAACTGGGCGGGGCGGCAACGCAACCGGCCGAGACGGCCGCGCAGTCGGCCGATGCGGCCGACGTCCCACCGAACCCGCTGGAGAAGCCCGGTTGGGATCTCGACCGGCACGACGAGTTCGATGGCAGCCTCGACACGAACCTGTGGATCACGAACTACCTCGAATCCAGAACGCCGGAGTGGCGGGCCGAGGCGCGTTACACCTTCAGGGACAACGCCCTCGTGCTGAAGATCGATGACGATCAGCCGACCTACTACAATGACAACCCGATGAAGGTCTCGAGCATCCAGACGGGGCAAAGGACCGGCCTGCACAAGGGTGATCGCTACGATCACTCGATTCCCACCATCATGAAGTATGCGCCCAAGTACGGGTACTTCGAAATTCGTGCCAAGTCCAGCGCGAGGTACGGAACTCACACCGCGTTCTGGACGGTCGGGCGACAGGACACCTCAAGCGAGCGCTCAGAGATCGACATTGAGGAGCACGCGCCGGGCAGGCATGGCCTCGAGAGCTTCTACTACAGCCTGCACAAGTGGTCTGACGACAGCCTCCCGGAAGTCCAACACACGATCTACCCCGAGTTCGACCTGACGACCGATTTCCACATCTACGCTCTCGAGTGGACTCCGACCCAGATCAAGCTCTATGTCGACAATGAGCTGAAGGACACGATCAACGCCTCGCCGGCGTACCCGATGGCGTTCCTGCTCAGCATGTACGAGAACGCGGGATGGAACGGCACGGTGAATCCCAACGATCCGGAGCCCAAGGAATTCGTCGTCGACTACTTCCGTGCCTACAAGAAGGCCGACACCGGTGACCTTGTCGACGGCGCCACGTACAAGATCCGGAATGTGGCGACGGGTGGGTATCTGGACTCGGAGGCGGATGACCGCGTGGTCTTGGGTGATGCCACCTCGTACGACGATCAGGACTGGGTCGCCGTGCAGCAGTCGGATGGTGTCTGGTCGTTCCGGAACGCGCGGACGGGGCGGAACTACCTCGATTCGGAGCCGGACGGTGTGGTGATCTGGAATGACGGCTACATCGGGCCCGATTCGCAGTGGACGCTGGAGTCGGCGTCGGGAGGGTTCCGGCTCGACAACAACCGTTCCGACAGGTCTTACCTGTATGGGACCTCGGCCGGCGAGCTGGGGTGGAACACGGGGTCCACCGACGCCGGCACGGTCTGGGCCTTCGAACGCAAGTAGCATGCCGACCGAGTACGTCCCTCACGTGTCCCCGTCCCCCGGGATCGTGGCGAACCGCTCCGGGGATCCGTCTCGGCCAGGAGCCCCCTCAGCGTCCCTCGACGACGAAGGCTCTGATGGCTTCCACGGCGCCCCCGCGGGCCCATTCGGTGAAGGAAGAGGAGAGCATCGGCGTGTCGATGGGGTGGCAGTGACGGAAGCGTCGCCGGCTCACGCCCTCGTCGACGGCGCCGAGACCAGGGATGCCGCCACCGCCCTGGACATGCCCTAACCTCGCGTTTTCACGAGGTGGGCTGTCCAGGAGTTGGTCAGGAACGCGGAAAGTTCGTGCGGCACCGGGGAACCCGTCGCGGCAACCGCTCAGACCAGGCAACGCGGGCTCGAACACCGCCGCCGACCACATCACCGCCACCCGCCTGGCCCCGGCCCAACTGCCGAAGAGGTACCGGCGGCGGCAGACCCTGATCCGCACCGACTCCGCGGGGCACCCACGACTTCGTCGCCTGGCTCGCCCAGCGGGGCAGTCGGCTGTCCTACTCCGTCGGCATGGTGATCACCGCCGCGATCCACCACCACGTACTGAAGGCCCCCGCGTCTGCCTGGCCCCCGGCCGTCGAGGCGGACGGCGAGATCCGCGAACGAGCCCGGGCCGCCGAACTCACCGGCGATGTCCTGGACGGCAGGCCGAAGGGGATGCGGCTGATCGTCAGGAAGGAACGGCCGCGTCCGGGCGCTCAGTTGAGGCTGACCGACGCGGACGGCCAACGACTCACCTGCTTTGCCACCGGCACCACCGGCCAGCCGATCGCCGAACTCGACTCCGTCACCGGCTGCGGGCCCGCACGGAGGACCGGATCCGGGCCGCCCGGTGGACCGGCCTGCGGAATCTGCCCCTCAAGCACACCGCTCAGAACCGCATCTGGCTGGAGATCGCGCAGATCCGCGTGGCGAGGCCGCGGTTCGCCTGGCCGGCCTTCTCCAGCATCGTGATCGACAAGGCCGCGCGCTGTTCAACCGCTCTCCGGCCCGCCGCGTCCTGGACGCGCTCGCTGGACCCCTGCTCATCGCCTTCGGCGCCCGTCTCGCCATGACGGAACGCTGACAAGCATCATCGCGGGCGGCGACGCCGTTGAGCAGGGGTTTCGGCATCGACGGGGACCCTCATCCCCGGCGGCCGTTCCTCGGTGCTTCGTTGCTCGACACCTCGAAGCGCGAAGAACGGCCGCCTTCGCTGTCCCGGGGAGAACTGTCGCCGGGTTTTTGATCTCATCCGTTCAGGACGGCAGGCCCGGAGTGCTGTCAACCGCCGCCGACGCCGCTCATGATGGCGCTGATGATGCCCGGTTGGGTCACGGCGTGAGAGTTTCGGTCGAACAGACCGAACCCGTACTGTCCGTTGAAACCGTTGTCCCAGTAGATGCTGACTGCTCCGTATTTCTTGGCTGTGGCCGCCAGGGTCCGCGCAAAGTCAGCACGGTATGTGTTGCTCGCCGAGTCGAACGACGACTTGTCGATCGCTCCGTATTCGCCGACGACTACCGGATATCCCTTCGTGACGAACCTGTCGTACATCTTCTTCAACTGCCCGTCCAGAAAGTCCTCCTGCCCCCAGGTGGACGTCTTTGACGGATCGGTCGCGGCCGGGCCCCACTGCGTGATGGTTCCGCTTTCCTCTCCGGTGAAGTCCCACGGATCGTAGTAGTGCACGGAGATCATGATCCGGTGCTCATCGCCGGGGATGGAGGGGGATCGATACTCGTCGGTCGGCAGGGCGAAGCCGTAGTCGCCCGCGGTGTAGTCGATGTTCGTGTTCCAGCCGGGGATGAGCAGCCACCGTGAGCTGTTGTTACCGCCGGCCTGCCGCACCGTGTCCACGAAGATCTGGTTGTAGTCGTTTATGTTCGAGTAGCACGGTTGAGTCGGTTGGCCGTACTGGCCGTCGAACTCTTCGTTCATGGATTCCAGGATCAGGTGCTCGTCGTAGCTCTGGAACTTCGACGCGATCTGTTGCCATACCTTCTGGTACTTGTCCTTGATTTCCGTTTGGGAGGACGAGTCGCAGATCAGCCAGGAACCGTCGATCGTCTTGAAGCCGTCACCGTGCATGTTGATCACCACATACATGCCTCGGTTGTAGGCGTAGTCGACGACTTCCTGGACTCTGTTCAGCCAGGATGAGTCGATCGTATAATCTGGGCCGGGCCCTATGTTGCGCAGGTAGGAGACCGGGATCCGGATGGTTTTGAATCCTTCCGCCTGCACCTTGTCGATCAGGGCCTGGGTTATCCTCGGATTGCCCCATGCCGTTTCACTGGGATACCCGTTGGCGTTGGCTTCGAGCTGGTTCCCCAGATTCCAGCCCGCGCCCATATCGGCAACAATCTGCGAAGCGTCCGACGGAGCCGCTGTGCCGGCAGCCGCCTGCTTCGCCGAGCCGCCGCCCATGAACGCGGCCACCGCCAGTAAGACGGCAACGAGGACGGCCTTGACCTTCATTGTTCTTGCAGCCATTGACGTTTCCTCCCTCCGGTGCTCGTCGAATCATCATCGAAGCGCTTCGATCGAATATTCGACGATCCTCGCCCATTTTTCTTCCGGAGAGAATAGAGTCGCGCCACGTCCATGACAACAGCAGGATAACGCCCTGCCATCCACAGGATGCCCAGCCGTTCCCCGGAGCCCAGGCCACGTGGGGCGATGGGCCGGACCTGAGTGACTGTGGAGTCCGCGGTAATGGCCTCCCTCTCCCAGGTTGTTCCGCCGCTCGCCGTCGTCCAGCGCTCGATCTCGTTCACGGACCCGATCCGGCGGGAAAGGAGGACTGCGGACGGGTTGGTGTGATCGAGCGTGATGCCACCGGAGTAGTTGATCTCGCGGGGCTTCTCGGCGATCGTGCCGCCGGCGGCGGTCAGTTCCCGGTCCTCCCAAGCGGTGCCGTTCCACTTCGCGTAGTGGTACCGGTGGTCTGTGTCCGTGGGAAACCGCGCGAAGGTCATGACGGGTAGGCCCTGGCTGTCGACGGCGATGTCGTGAATCCATGACTTCCCGCCGCCCGAGCCGGCGTCGTAGACCTTCGTGGCCTGGGCGGGCGTCACCGCGGTGGACAGGGGCCCGATCCGGCTGCCGTCCGTCCGGACGAGCGGGCCGGCCCGGTAGTACATGTGGTGGATGCTGGTGTTGGGGTTCTCGGATGGGCTTCGGTGAAGGCGAAGTGGATGGTGTCGACGTCGTTCGACGCCACCCTCACGTAGGGCCGCTGGCCGGGAACCGAAACGAGAGCGGCTGCGTCGGTCCGCTGGTCGCCGCCGGTCGTGGTCGACCAGTTCGGGTTGTAGTTCCCGCCCCGCCAGAACAGGTACGGCTTGTTGTTCTCCGCGGAGAGCTCCACCGGGTCGGGGTAGGTGCAGCCGGTGCCGCCCTCGGTGTTGGTGGGGATCTCCTTGGTCTCCTCCCACCCCTGGCTGACGTCTTCCAGCGCCACGGACCGCCGGTAGTACGTGGACGGCCCCTGGTGTCCGGACCAGAACACCACTACGTGGCCCGTATGGCGGATGAGGATCGACGGGGTGTTGTGGTCGTCGATCTCGAAGCCGGTGTCGAGTGTGGAGGTCACGGACTCGCCGCTGTCGTGATCGTACTGCGTCACCCTGATGTCGCCGGACGAGGTGATGTACCCGACGAAGGTGCGCCGGTACCGCCGCGGTGATGCACCGCCCGCGGGTCTCTGAACCAGCACCACGCACCGCTGGGAGCCGGCGTGTGGGTCGCCGGGAGAGCTGCCGCGGAGCCCCCGGCGCGGGCGCCGGCGGCTGGTGCCGCCGGTGTCGCAGCCGCCACGGCGAACGCCCCTGCGGCCGAGGCGAGTCCGCCCAGTACCGCGCGGCAGAATCGATCGCAGCCGGGGACGGCTCAGCCCCGGCGAAGGGACGGAGGGGCCGGTGACCTGGCGTTCGTCCCTGACCATCGGCAGCGCGACGTGAGACGATTCCGTGCGTGTACCAGAACCCGCCCGGTCCCAGACGGGCAGGCCCCTCCGGGGGACGGCGCGTCACGCTGCACGATGTGGCACGGGAGGCCGGCGTCTCCTACGCCACCGCCTCGCGGGCCATCCATCCCGGCAGCAGGAAGGTCAACGAGGGCGCGCGCGACCGCGTGCTGGCGGCGGCGGGGAAGCTGAACTACACCCCGAACTTCCCCGCCCGGGCGGTCGCGCACGGCTCCACCATGGCGGTGGCGCTGGTCGTCAGCGATGTGGCCGATCCGTACTTCTCGTCCCTCGCCGCGGGTGCCAGACGGGCCGCCGACGAAGCCGGGCTCTCCCTCACGATGGCCGTCTCGGGCGGCGATCCGGAGCGCGAGGTGGAGATCGTCCGGAAGCTGCGCGGGCAGCGGCCCCGGGCGATCGTGGTGGCCGGCAGCCGCCTCACCGACTGCCCGCACCGTGACGCCCTCGCCGAGGAACTGCGGCTGTTCGAGGGCGCGGGCGGGCGGGCGGTGCTGATCAGCCAGCCCGACCTGCCCTTCCCGACGATCTCGCTGGCCAACGGGGAGTCAGGACGGCGGCTGACGACCGCTCTGGCCGGCCGCGGCTACCGGCGACTGGCGGTGATCCGCGGACCCGACAACCTGCGGACCTCGCGGGACCGCGCGGACGGGCTCGTGCGCGGCGCGGCGGCCGGCGGGATCGTACTCGCGAAGCGGGACGTCATCGAGGCTCCGTTCACGCGCGACGGCGGTTATCAGGCGGCGTTGTCTCTGGTGGAGCGGGGGCTTGGCGGGATCGACGCCGTTGTCGCCGTCAGCGACGTGATGGCCGTTGGCGCCATGTCGGCGCTCCGGGACTCAGGGCTGGCGCCGGGGCGCGACCTCGGAGTCGCCGGATTCGACGACATCCCCATGGCCGTGGATGTCATGCCGATGCTGACGACGGTGGCGGCCCCCCTCGTCGAGATGGGAGCTCGCGCGGTGCGTCTCGCCCTCGGCGACCGGACAGGCCCACAGACCGAGACGGTCGCGACCGAGGTCGTCATCCGCGACAGCACCCCGCCGCGCCCGTAGCTCGACGTGCCCTGCCTCGTGGGCGACCGCGACTGGTCGCCCGCTGCGGCGGGCGCGGTGCCAAGGGCCGACACGCCTCGGACGCACCGCCCGTCGCCGGCGGACGGGAAGGCCGACGGCCGGGCGACGCCGCTGCGGGCCGTCGGGTAAGGTCACCGCGCTGGTCCGAGGTGACCGGAGAGGAGCAGCCGATGCCCCACGGTGCGCGCCCGACGATCACGCTGCAGGACGTGGCCCGGCGGGCGGGTGTGTCGGTGGCGACCGCCTCGCGCGTGCTCGGCGGCAGCGACCGTCCGGTCGGCCGGGACTACCGGGAGCGTGTGCTCGCCGCCGCGTCCGAACTGCACTACGTGCCCGACGCGGCCGCCCGCGCGATGCGGCGCGGCAGCGATGCCGTCTGCCTGCTCGCCGACGACATGACGACGCCGACCATCGCGTTGCTGATCGCCGCGATGGAGCGGGCCGCTTCCGCGGCCGACGCCTTCGTCACGGTCTCCTCGACCGGCGGCTCGGTGGCGGGCCAGCTCCGGGCGATCGAGGTGGCCCGGGCCGTACGTCCCCGGGCGCTCGTGCTCACCTCCGGGCGCATCGACGCCGCGGCGCTGGGCGGCCGGCTGCTGGACGCCTTGCGGTCGTACGCCGACGACGGCGGCCGCGTGGTCGTCGTCGGCGAGACCGATCTGCCGTTCCCCTGGATCGGCTTCGACAATCGGGGCGGTGCGCGAACCCTCGGCCGCCTGGTCGCCGAGCAGGGACATCGTCGCGTCGCCGTCCTCGGCGGGCCACGCGGGCACTTCAACGCCGACGAGCGGGTAGCCGGGTTCCTCGAAGGGCTCGCCGACTGCCCCGCCCCGGTCACCGACGTCCGCGTCCTGCCCTGCGAGCTCAGCCGCAGCGGCGGCCACCACGCCGCACGCTCCTTGCTCGCCGACGGCACGGTCGTGGACGTGATCATGGCTATCAACGATCTCATCGCGATCGGGGCGCTGGCGGCGCTGAACGCCGCCGATGTGCCGGTGCCCGAGCAGATGTCGGTGGTCGGCTTCGACGACATCCCGCTGGCGGCCGACGTCACCCCCCGTCTCACCACGCTCGCCCTGCCCTTCCAGTGGGTCGGCGCCGAGGCGATCCGCCGGGCCCTCGACACGGACGGCGAGGAGCCGGAGCCACTCCGGGTGGCCGGGACACTCGTGGTCCGGCAGAGCCTCCGGCTTCGCGACGTCGGCTGAGCGGCCGGCGTGACCCCGCCGTGCCGAGCGCACCGCAGCGGCAAACCGCTCGGAAGTTCTCGAAAACCAGCGCATCAGCCTGCGACTTCGCACAGCTTCCGACAGACGTCCGGCACAAACGCGCCGGCGAACACCCGGAGCGCTTCGGGCTGCCGGAGACCGGCTCTCCGCAGGAGCCGATCACCGGCCCGGTGTACTCGACACCCGGATGCTCGCGCAGCCACGCTTCCAGCGTGTCGCCGGTGCGGTCGGGCAGCACGTCGATCCGCTCATGGGTCTGGGCGTCGGTGATCACGGTGGCATAGCGGTGCCGCCGGCGCAGAGCGAAGTCGTCGACGCCGATCACGCGGGGCACCCGGCGGTCATCGACCGAGACGTCGGCCACCGTCCGCAGGTGATGGCCGTGCACCCTCCCCGACGACGCCCCGCACACCGGGCAGGACGCGGTGTCCTGCGGAATCCGTGCCCGCACTACGATCCCCCGCCCTCATCGGCCACATCCTCGATGACCGGCGGCGACACACCCACCCGGGGACCTATGCGGTCACAGCACCAGCTGTCCGCTCCGGGCCCTCGACCTCATGAGGTGAGCAGGGCAAGCTCCGCGTTCAAGAGGCCGGTCAGGTAGTCGTGGCGGCCGTCGGTGCGCTGGATGCCCCGGCTCGGGCCCTCGGCGATCATCAGGACGTAGAGGTGAAGCCGGTAGAGCGACAGCCGGATCCGGGCGGCCGCGTCGAACGGCTCCGGGCGGTAACCGCGCAGGAACGGGTGCTCCGGCTCGTCCTCGATCCGCCGGAACAGCGCCGGTGACACCAGATCCAGCAGCGGATCCCCGTAAAGGCAGCGCTCACCGTCGACCAGGCCGGCGAGCCCGCCCGACGGGGACACCAGCACGTTGCCGTCCCAGAGGTCGAAGTGCAGCAGGGCCGGACGGGTCACCATGGCCAGCACGTCGTGATGCCGCTCGACCACCCCCCCCAGCGGCGGCAACGGCACGTTCCACTCCGCGGCGTCGGCCCGCAGCGCCGCGACGATGGCGGCAAAGGCGGTCGGCCAGTCCTGTCCGGACGGCCGGTCGCCGGTGTAGCCGAAGTGCGGGCCGGAGATCTCATGCACGGCGGCGACCGCCGCGCCCAACTCGATGCGGGCACGCGGCGCGTCCTCGTCGGCGAGCGGGCGGCCCGGCATCAGCGTCGTAATGATCCAGTCGTCGCAGACGGCCAGGACCGACGGCACCGGAACGCCTGGTGCGCGATCGCGCACCAGGCGGAAATACTCCGCCTCGGCCGGGATCAACCCCCTCTCGTATGCGAGCAGGCGAGCCGCCGACGGCGGCCCCACCTTGACCACGACCTCCCGGCCGTCGGCGAGCGCCGCCCGCCAAACCGTGGCGAAAGTGCCGCCGCTCAGCTCGGCAGCATTGACGATGCTGACGGCACCCAGGCCGTCGGCCAGCACCGACTCGACGTCGGCGCGCGACAACGCGGGTTAAGTCGGACTGCGCACCCACCGAGACTAGATCCCTGGGTTCGAGACTCCAACCCGGTGGACCTTCCCGGTCAGAGCACTAGCTAGGGCGTCGTGACGTCGAGGTGGTCGATGTTGGCCAGGCCGCCGGTCGTGGTCGGGTTGAGCCGGATCGTGTTACTGCCCGCAGCGAGCGAGATGGTTGCCGTCTTGATGCCCCACGTGCTCCACGCCCCGGTACCCGGAAATGACACCGTCTGCACCGTCGAGCCGTTCACCACCAGGTCAGCGTGCCGGTCGGTCGTGGTCCCGTTGGCGAAACGCACGCTCACCGTCGCCGTCCCCGCCGTGCTCGCATTGACCGTGAACTGTGCGTACGCACCGGCAGCGTTGTCGCCGTTGCAGAACCCGCTGCCGGAATAGCCCGACCAGTTGGCATCAATCGTGCCCGTGCACACCGCCGGCGAGGTCTCCGCCTCATAACGAGTAGTCGAGCCACCGCCGTTCGGCTGCTCGAAGGCGCCGATGTCCGGAGCGCCGGTGTAGAGCGCGTTCCCCTCGTAGTCACGGCCGCCGTTGCCGGCGATGCTCACGCCACGGTTGACCGCCGGGGAGCCCGCGGCGACTTTGAGCTCGTACGCGGCGGCCAGAGCGGGACCGGTGTCGGGCGTGCCCGAGGGCGCGTCGATCGGGGCGGACACGAACTGCGGATTCGCCACGACGGCCCCGGAGTCTCCGCCGGGGACAGGCAGGGTCGCTCCACCGTAGAGGTTGTTCCCGTAGGTGACGGTGGAGCTGGTCGAGAGGGTGGCGTTCGCCCTGGTCGAGTAGAGGATGTTGTTGCTGATGGCATACCTGGAGTCCAGGTACTTGCCGTAGCCGTAGATCAGATAGTTGCTGGCGTCGTTGTAGAGGGTGTTGTTGTAGATCTGCGCCCTGGCGGCGGCGTCGGAGTGCAGGTAGATCTGGTATCGGGTGTTGCTGGTGATGACGTTGTAGCGCAGCACGACGTCGCCGAAGGAGAACTGGCACAGCAGGATGCCGTCGCCGTTGCCGTGCACGTAGTTGTATTGCACGACCTGGCCGATGGTGCCCTTGTCGGCGTCGATGCCGTTGGAGTCGGCCCCGCCCGCCTTCTTCGAGGTGCCGAAGACCTCGTTGGACTGGATCGTGACGTCGTCGGCGAAGTACGTCTCGATGCCGGAGGTGCCGGTCTTGTCCACGACGTTGCGTTCGATCGTGCCACCGCGCACGTCGGTGAAGTAGATGCCGTTACAGCCGTACGCCGTGCCGGCCTGGGTGATGTAGTTGTCCCGGATCGTGAAGTTGGTGTGGGGTTTGAACTTCGTGTCCGTGGCGCTGGCGCGGGTGCCCCATCCGGTCGCGACCGCGCCCGGACTCGAACCCGTGTACTGCTTGACGGAGATTCCGGCGAACGACGTGTTGGAGATCCTCGAGTTCTGGATCACCACGTCGTCGAGGATGGTCGGCGTGCTCGGCGGCGCGGCGATGTTCGGCACGGTGGTGTCGAAGACGATCCCTCCGGTCTTCTTCGACGCGTCCCAACCGGTCCGGAAAGTGATGCCCGGCTTGTTGCCGGCCGTGTCGCCGCCTATCCAGTTCACCTGGCCGGTGACGTCGTGAACGTTGACGGCGTCGATGACGAACCCCTCGAGGGTCTGGCTGTTGTCGCCGCCGACGTGAATGCCGCGGAAGTCGCCCAGATTGGCCCCGGGGGTGCCGGTCGGCGGGGCGGTGTTGGTCACCTCGAGGTTGCGGATCGTCCAGTACTGCTGGTTGAACAGGCGTACCGCGTCGGCGACCGTGCCGGCGCCGTTGATCCGGGGCTTGGCACCGCTGCCGTAGGAGTCGATCACGATGGGCGAACCCGCTGCCCCGGAGCCCTTCGGCCACAGCTGCCCGGTCCACACGCCACCGGCCTTGAGCAGGATGCGGTCGCCTGCGCCGAAGGTCGTCGCATTGACCTTGCTGAGACTCTTCCACGGATGGGACTGGTCAAGGCCGGTGTTGGAGTCGTCGCCACCGGCGGAGTCCACGTAGTACGTCGTGTTGACCGCCTGGGCGGGAGCCGCAACCCCGACGACAGTGCCGGCCGCGAGAATGGCGACCGCGGCCCAGGCCAGGAAGCGGGAAAGGGACGCGAAGCGGGGCGCTGCACAGGAGCGCCGGTTCGAGTGGGTCACCATGACCTCCGTGTGGGGGAGGGAAGTGAACGCCCGCCGGTCGCCCGGAGAGGCGGCGTGAACACGGCAGTTCGCTCAGCCTGTGGGAACGCTCCCAGAGCAGCGAGGCTAGAACTCCGCTGATGGATCGTCAAGGATTATGTCGGCATCTGCTGTTCGTCTCTGTGCGGATTCGAGTGTCATGGACGCCTCGGATCACCTGTCACGCTGGTCGAGTGCGGACCGCGCCGGTGCTGCCGATGCTGCCAGGCGTCCCGGAGCATCGCAGCTTCGACCACGTCCGGCACAGCACCGTGGATCTGTTCGCCGCGCTGAACACCGCGAGCGGCAAGGTGATCCGCAAACTGTCCGCCCGGCACCGGGCGGTCGACTTCCGTGACTTCCTGTAAGGGTTGTCCCGTAACTGCTGGTCGTGGTGGGATGATCTTGCTGTGACCGGTGTGCTCACGGCGTCGGAGCCGTCCTGGACAGCCCCGTTCACCGGACTGAGCCCTCGTCAGTTCAGCAAGCTGATCACCGCGTTGCGACGGGAGGGAGCTGATCCGATCCGCAAGGACCGGTGGTCCGCGCCCGCGTCGAACACGCCTTCGCCCGCATGAAGAGCTGGCAGATCCTCCGAGTCTGCCGACTCAAAGGCGACGGCGTCCATCACGCCATGCCCGGCATCGCCCGCCTGCACGACCTCGCCCATGCTGGACAACGAGGAAGCAAGCAGGTCGACGACCGCGCCGTAGATCATTTACGGGACAGCCCTTAGGCGGCTTGACCAAACCCATCAAGAGTCCTGGAGGTCTCGCGACCTCGGACGAGCGCCTGCTCGACGTCGCGCCCGGCAGTGGGCACTCACTGTCTCGAACGCCGTGCCGACGCCGCACACCTGGATCCGCGCCCACCGTCCCAGGCTCCGCAGTCAGCTGCTCGGCGAGTCCACTGTCCGTCAGGAACGCTGTCAGCCCGGTTCATCGGGGCATTCGGAGTAAGATCAACGAGCGTCAAGATACCTTGGAGAGCGTCATTTCAGCGTCACGATATCGCCCGTACCGCACGCAACGCACATCATGCGCATTACGAAAACCGCAGGTCAGGCCGCCTTTTCGGCCCTCACCAGCACCGCCACGCACTCCATGTGGTGGGTCATCGGGAAGAGGTCGAAGGCGCGGAGCCACTTCGGGGTGTAGCCCGCGGCGGCGAAGTACGTCAGGTCCCGGGCCAGGGCCGCCGGGTCGCAGGCGACGTAGGCGATGCGGCGGGGGGCGAGGGTGGTGATGTGGGTGACCACCTCGCGGCCGGCGCCGGTGCGGGGTGGGTCCAGGACCACGAGGTCCGCTTCGGTGATGCCGGTGCGGGGGAGGACGCGGGCGACCTTGCCCTGTTCGATGCGGACGCGGTCGAGGTCGGCGAGGTTGTGGCGGGCGTCGGCGGCGGCGCGTTTGCCCGACTCGACGCCGAGGACCGCGCCCTTGGGGCCGACGCGCTCGGCGAGGGCGCCGGCGAAGAGGCCGACGCCGCAGTAGAGGTCGAGGGCCATGTCGCCCTTCTTCGGCATCAGGCCCGTCATCACGGTTTCGACGAGCAGGTCCGCGCCCTTCGGGTGGACCTGCCAGAAGCCGCCCGCGCCGACGCGCCAGGTGCGGCCCGCGGCGCGTTCGCGGACGAAGTCGCGGCCGTGGACGCGGTGGACGGCGGCGGGGGCGCCGGGGGTGCGGGCGGGCTCGGCGCGGAGGACGGAGACGGGGCGGTCCAGTTCGACCAGGGGGAGCCGGCCGCCCGGGCGGGGGGTGAGGACGACCTGGCGGTCGCCGGAGCCGGTGGCGGCGATGGCCTCGACCGCGGCCAGTTGCGGCCACCTCCGGCTCGGCACGCCCAGCTCCTCGACCTCGGGGGCCGCGATGAGGCAGCGGTCGACGGGCTGCACCTCGTGGGAGCGGTGCCTGCGCAGGCCGGCCCGGCCGTCGGGGTCGATCGCGTAGTGCACCCGGGTCCGCCACGCCGGCACCTCGCCCTTCGGCACCTTGTCGCCCGGCACCGGCTCCACCGTGCCGTCCCACCCCGCGTCCTCGGCGGTGAGCCCCGCGAGCCGGTCCAGCTGCTCGGCGAGCACGTCGGCCTTCAGCCGCCGCTGCGCGCCCGGGGCGACGTGCTGGAAGTCGCAGCCGCCGCACCTGCCGGGGCCGGCGTAGGGGCAGGGCGCCTCGATGCGGTCCTTCGCGGGCTCCAGCACCCGTACGGCGTCCGCGCGCAGGAAGCGTGCGCCGGCCTGCCCCTCGGTGACGCGGGCGACGACCCGCTCGCCGGGCAGCGTGTGGCGTACGAAGAGCACCTGGCCCTCGGCCGTACGGGCGACGCAGTGCCCGCCGTGCGCCACCGGGCCGACCTCGACCTCGTACTCCTCCCCCACGGCGCTCGGGGACGTGGCGGGCGCCTGCGGTTCTTCGGGCACGGGTCGGACTCCTGGGGCAGCGGCGGTCGGGAGGGGGCGGCCGGGACTGCGGCCGGGCGCCAGTCTAGGCGCCGCGCCGTGCCCGTACCGTACGGGCGCCTCCCGGCTCCCCGCACCCGCCGGGCGGCGCCACCCGGGGTGCCCGCGGGCCCGGAGGGTGTGTAGCTTGAACGGAAACGGCTGACATGGCGGAAGGACGCCGCGTGCACATCGTGATCATGGGGTGCGGCCGGGTGGGGTCCACCCTGGCGCGCACGCTGGAGCAGCAGGGGCACACGGTGTCGGTGATCGACCGTGACCCCACCGCCTTCCGGCGGCTCGGCTCCGGCTTCGGCGGGCGCCGGATCACCGGCATCGGCTTCGACCAGGACACGCTCAAGGACGCGGGGATCGAGGAGGCCGGGGCCTTCGCCGCGGTCAGCTCCGGCGACAACTCGAACATCATCGCCGCCCGTGTCGCCCGCGAGATGTTCGGCGTCGAGAACGTCGCGGCCCGCATCTACGACCCCCGCCGCGCCGAGGTCTACCAGCGGCTCGGCATCCCCACGGTCGCCACCGTCCGCTGGACCGCCGACCAGATGCTGCGCCGGCTGCTGCCCGCGGGGGCGGAGCCGCTGTGGCGGGACCCGAGCGGCCGGGTCGAGCTGGCCGAGGTGCACACCTCGGCGGCGTGGATCGGGCACCGGGTGGCCGAGCTGCAGGAGGAGACGGGTGTACGGGTCGCGTTCATCACCCGGCAGGGCGAGGCGGTGCTGCCCACCGCGAAGACGGTGCTGCAGGACGGCGACCTGGTGCATGTGATCATGCGGACCGACGAGGTGGAGCAGGTGGAGGCGGCCTGCGCCAAGGGTCCGGACACGGAGGCCCGACGGTGAGCGGCGCACGCGCGAACGGAGCGGCACAGTGAGGGTGGCTATCGCAGGCGCGGGCGCGGTGGGCCGCTCGATCGCGGGTGAGCTGCTGGACAACGGGCACGAGGTCCTGCTCATCGACAAGACGCCCACCGCCATCGCCGTGGAGCGGGTGCCGCGGGCGGAGTGGCTGCTCGCCGACGCCTGCGAGATCGCCTCGCTGGACGAGGCCGCGCTGCAGCGCTGCCACGTGGTCATCGCGGCCACCGGCGACGACAAGGTGAACCTCGTCGTGTCGCTGCTCGCCAAGACCGAGTACGGCGTGCCGCGCGTGGTCGCCCGGGTCAACAACCCGCGGAACGAGTGGCTCTTCAACGAGGCGTGGGGCGTGGACGTCGCCGTCTCCACGCCCCGGCTGATGTCCGCGCTGGTGGAGGAGGCGGTCAGCGTCGGCGACCTGGTCCGGCTGCTGCGCTTCAGCCACGGCGACGCGAACCTCGTCGAGCTGACCCTGCCGGAGGAGTCGGCGCTCACGGGCACCACCGTCGGCGACGTCGACTGGCCCGCGGACACCACGCTGGTGACCATCATCCGCGGCAGCACGGTCCTCACCCCGAAGCCGGACGACACCCTGGAGGCGGGCGACGAGCTGCTCTTCGTCGCCGCGCAGTCCCGCGAGGAGCAGCTGGAGGAGCTGCTCTCCGTACGGCGCGAAGGCTGACCCGGCGGCGGCGCGGCCGGGCACGAGCAAGGGCGGGGGCTACTCCCGCTCTGCCGCCTGGCGCTGTTTCTCCCGCTCCTCCTCCGCCTCCATCTCCGCGATCACGTCGATCGGCGGCGGCGCCTGCTTGAGGAAGATGTACGTGAGCGTGACCGCCAGCAGCAGCGGCGGGATCTTCAGCGCCACGATCACCCAGCCGAACTCCTTGGGGTCGGCCCAGAAGTACAGCGGGAAGAGGATCGCGGACTTGGTCAGGAAGATCAGGCCCCAGGCGTAGCTGGCCTTCGAGTACGCCTTCTTGCGGCCGGGGTTGCGGGTGCGCCAGGACAGGTTCTCGCGGAACAGCGGCCCGAGGATCAGCCCGATCAGCGGCATGCCCGCGAGCGTGCTGAGGATGTACGCCAGGGCCAGGCCGAGGCCGTAGAGCAGGCCGGGGAGGTAGAAGTCCTTGGCGTTGCCGGTCATCATCGCGAAGGCGACGCCGATGGCCACGCCGAAGACGCCGCTGAAGGCGTGCTTGAGGGTGCCGCGGGTGACCAGCCGGGAGAAGCCCAGGAGCAGCGCGACCGCGAGCGCGGCCAGCGCGGACGGCCTGACCTCCGAGCCGATGGTGTAGACGAGCACGAAGACGAGCCCGGGGACCGTGGTCTCGACCATGCCGCGGACGCCGCCGAACGCCTCGGCCATCGCGGCCTGGGTGACGGCGTGCGAGTCGCCCTGCGGTACGTCGGAGGCGTCCCCGCCGGCATCGGCCCCGGGGGCAGGCCCGGCAGCGGGCGCGGCCGCGGCCCCGGGCGGGCCGGCGCCGGTCGTGCCGGGCCCGCCGGCGCGGTCGTCGGCCGGCTTCTCGAATGACGTCACCGCTGCTCCTGTCCGAGGGGTCGCAGTTCGTACTTGGGGTTGAAGAGCACCCGCCGGCCGCGGCTCATGGCGATGCGGCCGGAGGCGGTCAGGCTGCGGCCCGGCTCGATGCCGGTGATGGCGCGGCGGCCCAGCCAGACCAGGTCGAGCGAGTCGGTGCCGTCGAACAGCTCCGCCTGAAGTGCGGGGACGCCGGCGCGCGGCTGCAGCGTGACGGTGCGGAGACTGCCGGTGACGGTGACCACGGCGCGGTCGTGGCACTGCCGGATGGGTGTGACCTCCGCGGTGTCCTCGTCGGGCGGCAGGCTGTCCTCCGCCGACGGCTCTGCGGCCCCGGTGAGGCGGCCCAGCAGCCGGCGGAGCGGGCCGGCGGGTCGGTCGGCGCTGCGGGCGGGGTCCATGTCCGCAGGGTACCCGTCCGGGGCGGTCCGTTTCACTGCTCGAAGCGGTAGCCCATGCCCGGCTCGGTGACGAAGTGGCGCGGGTGGGCGGGGTCGGCCTCCAGCTTGCGGCGCAGCTGGGCCATGTAGACCCGCAGGTAGTTGGTCTCCGTGCCGTACGAGGGGCCCCAGACCTCTTGGAGGAGCTGCTTCTGGCTGACCAGCCGGCCCGCGTTGCGTACGAGCACTTCGAGCAGGTGCCACTCGGTGGGCGTGAGGCGTACGTCGGCGCCGTCGCGGTTGACCTTCTTGGCGGCGAGGTCGACGGTGAAGGTGCCCGTGGTGACCACGGCCGGGTCGCCGGCGGGCGCGGACGGCTCGGCGCGCCGGACGGCGGCGCGCAGCCGGGCGAGCAGCTCGTCCATGCCGAAGGGCTTGGTCACGTAGTCGTCGGCGCCCGCGTCGAGGGCCTCGACCTTCTCGTCGGAGCTGTGCCGGGCGGAGAGCACCAGGATCGGCACCCGGGTCCAGCCGCGGATGCCGCGGATGACGTCGACGCCGTCCATGTCGGGCAGGCCGAGGTCCAGGACGATCACGTCGGGGCGGCGGTCGGCGGCGAGCTTGAGCGCGGTGGCGCCGTCCTGGGCGGCGTCCACCTCGTACGCGCGCGCCTTGAGGTTGATGACCAGGGCGCGCACGATCTGCGGCTCGTCGTCGACCACGAGCACCCGGTGCATGGCTGCCGCCTTTCGTTCCAGTCGTTCCAGTCGTTCCAGCGGGGGTGTGCGGGGGTACGGACCCGGGGGCGCCCCGGCGGCGCGTGCGGCCGGACGGCCGCCGCTCGCGGCCGGGCCGGCGGCCTCTGCGGCCGGGTCGGCGGCGTCACGTCGTCGCCTGGGCCGGCAGCTCGGCCGGCGCCGGTGTGCCGCGGCCGGGCGCCGCCCGCAGCGTGAGCACCATGGTCAGCCCGCCGCCCGGGGTGTCCTCGGCGACGAGGGTGCCGCCCAGCGCCTCGGCGAAGCCGCGGGCGACCGCGAGCCCGAGGCCCACGCCGGCGCCGCGCGGCGCGTCCCCGTAGCGCTGGAAGGGCTCGAAGATGCGGTCCTTGCCGCTGTCGGGGACGCCGGGCCCGCGGTCGGCCACGCGCAGCTCCACCCGGTCGCCGAGGGCGCTCGCCTGCACCAGGACGGGCATGCCGGGCGGACTGTACTTGACCGCGTTCTCGACGACGTTCGCCACCGAGCGCTCCAGCAGCCCGGCGTCGACGGTGACCATCGGCGTGGTCTCGGGAACCCGCAGCGTCACGCTGCCCTCCGGCACCCCGGCCAGCGCCTTCGGCACCACCTCGTCGAGGTCCACCTCGCGCGGCAGCGGCGTGACGGTGCCGGTCTGCAGCCGGGACATGTCGAGCAGGTTGCCGACGAGGGCGTCCAGCCGGTCGGCGCCGTCCTCGATGGCGGCGAGCAGCTCCGCCTCGTCCTCCGGGGACCAGGCCACGTCGTCGGAGCGCAGCGAGGTGACGGCGGCCTTGATGGCGGCGAGCGGGGTGCGCAGGTCGTGGCTGACCGCGGCGAGGAGCGCGGTGCGGATGCGGTTGCCCTCGGCCAGCTTGCGGGCCTCCACGGCTTCGGCGGCCAGCCGCTGCCGTTCCAGTACGACGGCGGCCTGGGCGGCGAACGCGCCGAGGACGCGGCGGTCGGCGGCGGGCAGCTTGCGGCCGGTGAGCGCCAGCGCCATGCCGTCGCCGACGGGCATGTCGGCGTCGGCGTCGTCGGGGTTGGCCGTCCCGCCGGCGTCGCCGTCGCTGCCGACGCAGCCCACGCACGTCCAGCCGTCCTCGTCGCGCTGCCGCTCGAAGAGCGACACGGACTCCATGCCGAACGTCTCGCGCACCCGGTCCAGCAGCGATTCGAGCGACGCCTCGCCGCGCAGCACGCTGCCCGCGAGCAGCGACATCACCTCGGACTCGGCGCGCAGCCGGGCGGCCTGGGAGGTGCGGCGGGCGGCGAGGTCGACGACGGACGCCACCGCGACGGCGACGCCGAAGAAGACGCCGAGGGCGACGATGTTGCGCACGTCGGCGATGGTGAAGGTCTCCACCGGCGGGGTGAGGTAGTAGTTCAGCAGCAGCGAGCCGACGGCGGCGGACGCCAGCGCCGGCAGGGTGCCGCCGAGGAGGGCCGCCAGCACGGTGGCGAAGAGGAACAGCAGCACCTCGTTGGCCAGCCCGAGGCCCCGGTCGAGCCGCAGCATCACCCAGGTGAGCAGCGCGGGCCCGGTCAGTCCCGACAGCCAGCCGGCGGCGATACGGCCGCGGCCGAGGCGCGCGCCGCGGGACAGCGGCAGCCCGCGGCCCTTGGCGACCTCGCCGTGGGTGACGATGTGCACGTCGAGGTCCGGCCCGGACTCGCGGGCCACGGTGGCGCCGACCCCGGGGCCGAAGACGTACTGCCACGCCTTGCGGCGGCTGGAGCCCAGCACGATCTGGGTGGCGTTGACACCGCGCGCGAACTCCAGCAGGGCGTCCGGCACGTCGTCGCCGATGACGTGGTGGAACGTACCGCCCAGATCCTCGACGAGGGTGCGCTGGACGGCCAGCTCCTCGGGGGAGGCGGTGGTGAGGGGGGCGAGGCCGTCGCTGTGGGCGATGTAGACGGCCATGATCTCGCCGCCCGCGCCCTTGGTCGCCAGCCGGGCGCCGCGGCGGATGAGGGTACGGCCCTCGGGGCCGCCGCTGAGGCCGACGACGATGCGCTCGCGGGCCTGCCAGGTGTCGCGTATGTGGTGCTCGGTGCGGTACTCGCGCAGGTAGTCGTCGACGCGGTCGGCGACCCACAGCAGGGCCAGCTCGCGCAGGGCGGTGAGGTTGCCGGGGCGGAAGTAGTTGGACAGCGCGGCGTCGATCCTGCCGGGGTCGTAGATGTTGCCGTGGGCCATGCGGCGGCGCAGCGCCTCGGGCGACATGTCGACAAGCTCGATCTGGTCGGCGCGGCGGACCACGGCGTCCGGGACGGTCTCGCGCTGCCGTACGCCGGTGATGTTCTCCACGACGTCCCCCAGCGACTCCAGGTGCTGGATGTTGACGGTCGAGATGACGTCGACGCCCGCGTGCAGCAGCACCTTGATGTCCTGCCAGCGCTTCTCGTTGCGGGAGCCGGGCACGTTGGAGTGCGCCATCTCGTCCACGAGCACGACGGCGGGGCGGCGGGCGAGGACGGCGTCCACGTCCATCTCGGTGAACCGCGTGCCGCGGTGGTCCAGCTCCCGGCGCGGTATCTGCTCCAGGCCGTGCAGCAGCACCTCGGTGCGCGGCCTGCCGTGGTGCTCGACGAAGCCGACGACGACGTCCGTGCCGCGCTCCAGCCGGCGGTGCGCCTCGGAGAGCATCGCGTAGGTCTTGCCGACGCCCGGCGCGGCGCCCAGGTAGATCCGCAGCTTGCCCCGTGTCATGACTCGATTGTCCGTCCGCTTCCGTGCGTGTGGCAGCGTCGAGCGTACGGCCGCGGGGCGGGGGCGTGCGCCCGGCGCGGGGGGCGCGCGGCGGACCTTGACGTATCCCTGACGGGGGGCGGGGGTGCGGGCGGAGGCGTGGGCGGGTGCGGTACGGGCCGGGGGGCGCCGGCCGCCGGGAGGCCGGCCCCCGGCCCGGGGCGCCGGATCCCCGGGTCACCGGGTCAGGTGGCGGACGGTTGCGGGGACGCCGCCGCGGCCGGGCCCGCGTCGTCCGCGTGGTCGGTGATCGTCCCGTCGCGCAGCTCCAGCACCCGGTCCGCGACGTCCAGCAGCGCCGCGTCGTGCGTGGCCACCAGCGCCGTGACGTTCTCGCCGCGCACCACCGCCCGCAGCAGCTCCATCACCGCGTGCCCCGTCTCCGCGTCCAGCTGCCCCGTCGGCTCGTCCGCGATGATCAGCGCCGGCTTGTTCGCCAGCGCCCGGGCGATGGCCACCCGCTGCTGCTGCCCGCCGGACAGCTCCCCGGGCCGCTGCGCGGCGTGGTCCGCCAGCCCGACCAGCGCGAGGAGCAGCTCCACCCGCTCCTCCCGCTCCCGCGGCGGCACCTTGCGCAGCCGCATCGGCACCCCGACGTTCTCGGCCGCGGACAGGATCGGGATCAGCCCGAACGACTGGAAGACCAGCCCGATCCGGTCCCGCCGCAGCCGCAGCAGCTCCGCCTCGCCGAGCCCGGACAGCGCGACGCCGTCCAGCTCGATACGGCCGGAGTCGGCGACGTCGAGCCCCGCGACGAGGTTCAGCAGCGTGGTCTTGCCGGAGCCCGAGCGGCCCTTCAGCGCCACCAGCTCGCCGCGCGGCACCCGCAGCGACACCCCGCGCAGGGCGTGCACGGCGGTGGCGCCGCTGCCGTACGTGCGGTGCAGGTCCCGGACGACGACCATGGCGCGGTCGCCGCGGCGGTCGCCGTCGCCGTCGCGGTCGCCGGCCGCGCCCCGTTCCCGTACCGACGCGGCGTCTCTGCCGGTGTCCTCGCTCATGCGTCCGCCCCCTCGTCGTGCGCTTCACCCGCGTCGTGCGTTCGGCCCGCGCCGTGCGCTTCACCGGGCTGCCCGCCGGCCCGCCAGACCCCCACGTGGTCCGGCTCCGCGGTCAGCCGCACCCGCCGCCGCAGACCGTACCGCTCGACGTACTCGCGCGGCAGCTGCAGCCTGCCGACGCGGTCGAGCACGGCGTACTCGGCGGCCGTCAGCTCCCCGTCCCGCAGCGTCTCGGCGGCGGTGCGCCCGTCGCGGATCTGCACCGTGCGGCGCACCTGGCGGGAGACCAGCGGGTCGTGGGTGACGACGAGCACGGTGGCGCCCAGCTCCCCGTTGGCCCGGCGCAGCGCCGCGAAGACCTGTTCGCCGCTCGCGGTGTCCAGCTCCCCGGTCGGCTCGTCGGCCAGCAGCACCCGCGGCCGGTTCGCGGCGGCGACGGCGACGGCGACGCGCTGCTGCTCGCCGCCGGACAGCTCCGCGGGACGCCGGTGCGCGCAGTCGCCGACGCCGAGCGCGTCGAGGAGGTCCGCGGCCCGGCCCGGCCGCTCGCGGCGGGGGGTACGGGCGTACGCCATGGGCAGCGCGACGTTCTCCAGGGCGGTCAGGTACGGCAGCAGGTTGCGGGCGGCCTGCTGCCAGACGAAGCCGACGGTGCGGCGGCGGTACGCGAGGCGCTCGCGGCGGCCCATGGCGAGCAGGTCGTGCCCGGCGACGCGGGCGCGCCCCGCGGTGGGCACGTCGAGGCCGGCGAGGATGCCGAGCAGGGTGGACTTGCCGGAGCCGGAGGCGCCGACGAGCGCGGTCATCTCGCCCTCGGCGACGGCGAGGTCGAGGCCCTGGAGGGCCTGCACCTCGACGCCTTCGGCGTGGAAGATGCGCACGAGATTGTCGCAGTCGACGAGGGGGCGGTCGCCGCCGGGCGCGGGCGCCTGTCGGGCGCCGCGCTCCAACTCGGCGAGATCGGGGGCGGGGGCCGGGGTGCGGGGTTCGGTCACGCGGACCTCCTGGGCCGGGTCCGGGCGGTCGGGACACGAGGCGGGGGCGGGTGCGGGGCGGCGCGGGGGCGCGGTGGTGCGCCGCGGCAGGACACGGGCCCGGGGCGGCCCGGGGGCCGCGGCGGCGGAGCAGGCGGACGGACACGGGGCGCGTACACGCGGCGGTCGCGGGCCGCGCCGCCGGCACCACGGCACACCCGCCGGCCGGAGACCGCCGCCACGGCACCGTACGGGCCCACCCGCCTCGGCGCCGCGCGGGCGGGCGAGAGCCGCAGCACGTGCGGCGGGCGGCCGCACATCGCCAGCGGTACGGCACACCCGCCGGCGGGACACCAGCGGCAGGCCCCGGCCCGACCCCGGACCGCGACGGCGGAACGCGCGCCACCGCGGCGACGCAGACGGACGGGGCATCCAGCGCGTACGCGCGGCTGCACGCCGCCGCCCGCGGCACGGCACACCCGCACCCCAGCCCCCGCGCGGGGCAGCGGCGGCCGCGCACGCGGGGCCGCCGGGCTGGGACCCGCAGCACGTGCGGCTGCCGGGCGTGCGTCTCCGCCCCGCGTGCCCGCCCGGCGAGGGCCCCGCGCCAGGCCGTCCGGGCGCGGGCCCCGCCCGGCGGCGCAGGACGGCCACCGCCCGCGACCCTGCCGTGGCACCGGCCGGGCGGGGCCCGGCGGGGTCACCGGTCCTCCCCCGCGCGCAGGGCCGTCAGGCGGCGGGTGCGGCGGGTGGTCGCCGCGTCGGCCGCCACCGCCGCCGCGACGAGCGCGAGCAGGCCGAGGGTCATCGCGGCGGTCAGGAGGTGGTCGGCCCGGCGGGGCGGGGGCGCGGGGCCGCCGGTGAGCGCGCGGAGGTCCAGCGCCGGGCCCAGGACCGCGGGCAGCGCGAGGCCCAGAGCGAGGCCGCCGGCCGCGGCGGCGAGCGCCAGCGGGGCGAGCTGCAGCGCGCCGAGGGCGGCGGCGCCGCGCCGGTCGAGGCCGAGGAGGCGCAGGTACGCGGTGGTGCGGGCGCGTTCCGGCGCGGAGAGCAGCAGCTCCACCAGCAGCGTGAGCAGCGCCAGCACGGCGGCCAGCGCCGCGCACGCGGCGTGCGCGGCGCGGATCGTGCCGAGCACACCGTCGTCGCGGTCCGCGGCCCGCTCCTCGGCGGCGATGAGCAGTTCCCCGTACGGGCTGCCGGGCCCGGTGCCGGGGGCGGCGGCGCGCAGGGCGGCGGGGGTGGCGCCGGCGCCGTAGTACAGGACGGCCTCGGTGCCGCGGGGCATGTCGGCGGCCCGCTCCCGGTCCGCGGCGGCCAGCGCGTCGGTGCCGGCCAGCAGCAGCGGCCGCTGCTCCCCCGGTGCCGCGTCGCGCCCGCCGTACAGCGGGCCGAACACCGGGTCCCGCGCCGCGTCCCCGGGCAGCCGTCCGGCGACGCGCACCCGTACCCGGGGCCACCGCGTCTCGTAGGTCTCGCCGGTACGGGCCGCCGTCCCCGGGCCCCCGCCGGCCAGCACCGGCAGCACCAGCCGCCCCGCCCCGTCCCGCCGCGGCGGCCCCAGTCCCGCGGCCGCCGCCGCGGCGGCGGAACCGGGGTCGGCCCGGCCGAGCGCGGCGGGGTCGACGGCGAGCAGGTCGGTGCCGGGCTGTCCGAGGCCGGTGGCGACGCCGGTCAGGTCGGTGCGTACGAGGCGCACCGGCACCGTGTGCGCCACCCCGGGGGCGCGGCGCAGCGCCTCGGCGCCGCCGGGCTCGTCGGCGTCGGTGAGCACCGCGTCGGCGCCGCCGGTGCGCCAGGCGAGGGCGTCGCCGCGGCCCTTCTCGACGGTGCCGGTGACGAGGCCGCCGAAGACCGCGGCGCCCAGGGTGGTGACGAGCACGAGCAGGGCGAGCACGGCGGCGGGCGCGTCGCGGGCGGCGCGGGAGAACGCCAGCAGCCCGAGCGGGCCGCGGCGGCGGGCCGCGAGCCGGGCCAGCAGGCGCAGCGGCGGGGGGTAGATCCGTATCAGCACCACCACGACCGCCAGGCCGCACAGCACCGGCACCGCCGCGACCAGCGGGTCCGACGCGCTGCCGCCGGACATGCCGCGTACCCGCAGCGCCACCGCTCCCGCCGCGGCGAGCAGCAGCACCGCGGCCTCCGCGGCGGCCCGGCGCCCCGCAGTCCGCTGCCGGCCGGCCCGGCCCGGCCGGCGGTCGCGCACCGCCGCCCAGGTCAGCACCGGCAGCATCAGCCACGCCGCGACCGCGACCGCGACCGGCGTCCACTGCACCACGGTCCACTCCGGCGGCGCCCAGTCCGGCGGCGCCGCGCCGGCGGGCAGCGCCAGCCGCGCCCCGACGTGGCCCGCCGCCAGCCCCGCGCCCGCCACGGGCGCGTAGTGCGCGGCGCGGGTGAGCGCGACGCCGAGCGCGGAGGCGCCGCGGGCGCGCTGCAGCCGGTGGTGGCCGAGCCGCCGCCGCACCGCGAGCCGGGCGGTGACGAAGGCGGCGGCCAGGCCGACGCCGACGACGGAGGCGAGCGCGAAGGAGACGACGAGGGCGGCCTCGTCCCACGCGGCGTCGAAGTCGCGGACGAGCGGCTGGACCTCGTCGGTACGGGCCGGGCGCTCGGCGGGGTGGGAGCCGTAGATGCAGGCGGTGCCGGCGCTGAAGCAGAAGTTGTCGGCGCTGGCGGTGTCGTATGCGGCCAGGGCGCGGATCAGCGTGGCGCGGCCGTCGTCGCCGGTGAAGCGGGCGGCGGCCGCGGCGCGCTCGTCGCGCTCGTCGGCGGCGTCGCCCAGCTGCAGGCGGAGCCGCCACTCGACGGTGATCGTCGGCAGCCCGCGGTCCAGGAGCGCGTCGAGCGCGCCGGGGGCGATCAGCGCCTGCGCCTCGGCAGGCCCGCGGCCGGCGGGAAGCGGGACGGCCAGGAGGGGGTGGGCGCGCCAGAGCCGGCCGCGGGGGCCGCCGGGGTCGGGCCGGAGGAAGCCGGTGACGACGACGGGGGTGTCGAGCTGGGAGTGGTACGGAGTCAGGTGCAGCCGCGCGCCGAGGCGGAGGCCGAGCGCGTCGCGGGTGCGGGTGGAGACGGCGATCTCCACGGGGCCGTCCGGGCCGGTGTGGCGGGGCGGGCGGCCGGCGGCGTAGCCGGCGGGGCCGGGCGCCTCGCCGGTGTGGAGCAGGGACAGGGCGGCGTCCCCGCGGGGGGCGTCGAGGGTGGCGGCGGGGACGAGGACGTGGTGCACGGGCTCGTCGAGGAGGCCGTCGAGCGGGGCGGGCACGGCGTTGGTCAGGTCCTGCTCGGCCCACGTCAGGTCGTCGGCGACGCTGCTCCGCTCCTCCCCCGGCAGCCCGGTGACCGGCTGCCCGAACGTGACGGTGCGGGTGAGCAGCGGCCGGGCGTCCTGCTCGGCCGCGATCCGGTCCACGAGCGCCCGGCCGGCCGCCCGGTCGAGCAGCGGGGGCGCGGCGGTCGCGACGGCGGCGAGCAGCGCGACGAGCGCGCCGAGGCAGCCGAAGGCGGGCAGGTCGGCGCGCGCCTCACGCCGGCCGCGGGGGGCGCGGGGGGCGCGGGCGGTGCGGGCGGTGCGGGCGGGCGGGTCCGTACCGGCCGCACCGGATGCCGTCTTCGTACGGACCGGGCCGGGCACCGGCTCCGTACGCGCCGCGCGCCCCCGGCGCCACCACCGCCCGCTCGCCCGCCCCCTCACTCGTCCCCCGCCCTCAGCACCCGCGCCAGGTCCGTCCGCGCCAGCGCCCGCGCCGTCACCGAGACCGCCAGGCAGATCAGCAGCGTCACCGCCGCCGCCACCGCCGCCACCCGCGCCCACGGCACCGCCGCCGCCAGCTCCGGGTGCACCGCGCCCCCGGTCTCGGTGACCATGACCGCCGGCACCACCGCCGCGGCCAGCGCCACGCCCGTCGCCGTGCCCACGGCGGCGGCGAACGCCGCGAGGCACAGCTGCTCCGTCCACAGCAGCGCCGTCAGCTGCCGCGTCCGTACCCCCAGCGCCCGCAGCAGCGCGAACTCCCGGGCCCGGGACCGTACGGCCAGCGCGCTGTGCAGCGCGAAGCCGACGACGGCGAACGCCGGCGCCAGCACCAGGCACAGCCGCAGCGCCCCGTCCGTGCCCTCGCGCAGCGGCGACGCCGCCAGCTCCGCCCGCTCCCCCGGCACGTCGCGCGCCGTGCCCAGCTCCGGCCGCCGCTCGACGGCCGTACGCGCGGCGTCCGCCTCCTCGGCGGCACCGCCGCGGGCCGCCAGCCACCAGTGGCTCTCCACCGGCGGGTCGAGCCCGGCCCGTACCAGGTACGCGGCCAGCACCCGGGTGTCCACGAGCAGCCGCCCCCGCTCCGGGTCGGTGCCGGGGACGGCGGCGACGCGGCCGACGACCCGCGCGCGCAGCTCCGTACCGCCCGGCAGGTCGGCCCGCAGGGCCTCGCCCACCTCCGCCTGGCCCGCGTCGAGCAGCGCGTCGGTGGCGAGCACGGGCACGGGCCGCGGCGTGTCCTGGCCGGCCGGGCCCAGCTGGAGCTGCCAGCTCAGCAGCTTCGGAGGCTGCGACGTGTCCGGGCCGCGCAGCACGCCGTCGAAGAGCGCGCCGGGTCTGTCGCGGGTGTCACAGAGGACGAACCCGGTGGCGACCCGCGGCGGCAAGCCCCGCGTCGGCTCCGGCGTGCGGCCCGGGCAGCCGGCGAGGCCGCGGTCGGGGCGCTCGCCGCCGATGAGGTCCCGCCAGCGGACGCCGTCCGGGGCGGCGGCGAAGTCGTCGATCCTCAGCCGGTACGTGCGCTGCTCGGTCTCCTCCTCGGTGTGCAGCTGGAGCCCGGTGAGCCGCAGCGGGTGCTGGTACGCGCCCAGCGGGAGGCTCATCCGGTGCGCCCGGCCGTCGGCGGGCGGCAGGGTGCCGGAGACGGTGTGCGCGAGGCCGTCGGCGTCCTCCAGGGTGACGAGGAGCGTGAACGGCTCGGCGGTGCCGGGGCCGTCGGCGTCGAGTCGTACGCGCATGCCGAGGGTGTCGGGGCGGCCGGGCAGCGGCAGCCCGTGGGCCGGCGCCGGGTCGGTGCCGCCGAGCGCGGCGAGCGCGTCGTGGGGCAGGCCGGCCCCGTCCCGTACGGCGGGCACGGGGCCCGCGGCGGCGTCCGTACGGAGCGTCGGCAGCACCTCCGCGGAGTCCAGCGCCGTCAGCCCCGCGAACGACGTGCCGACGGTGACGTCCCAGTCCACCACCGGCGTCACCGCCTCGATGCCGGGCAGCCGCGCGTAGCGCGTGTGGCGCTCCGCGCGCGGCGCGAAGCCCGCGCCCTCCGGCCCGGCCTCGACGCGCAGATCGGCGCCGACCGCGAAGGCGGCCTGGTCGCGGTCGCCGCGGTCGAGCATCGCGAGGGCGGTGGCGCCCAGCGCGGCGATGGCCAGCGCGAGGGCGACGAGCAGCGCGGGCCCGGCGTGCCCGGCCGCCCGGCGGCCCAGGTGCCAGCCGCCGAACGGCAGGACGAGGCCGGCGGAGCGGCGCGCGAGCCGGTCGGCGGCGCGGGCGGCCAGCGGCAGCAGCCGCAGCGCCAGCAGCACGGTCGCGGCGGTGAGGGCGACGGGCGCGAGCACGACGACGGGGTCGACGGCGCCGGAGTCGGCGACCGGGGTGCGGTAGGTGACCAGCTGCAGCCAGCCCACCGCGGCGACGCCGGCCAGCGCCAGGTCCGTACCCGCACGCTGGTACGCGGCCAGCCGCGGCACCCGCCGCCGCAGCCGGGCCGCCGCGCGCCGGTCCCGCGCGGCCCGCGCGACGGGCGTCAGCGCGGCGGCGGCGTGCACGGCCAGCGCCACCCCGGCGACCGTCCACCCCGCGCCCGTCGCCGCGCTCGCCGGCACCGGGCCGTCGAGCAGCCCCGCCGCCGCCAGCCCGCGCAGCAGCGGGCCGGCCAGATACGGCGCGGCCAGCGCGGCGGGCAGCGCCACCGCCGCCCACTGCGCCGCGGCCCCGCCGACGAGCCGCACGGGCCCGGCGCCGCGGCTGCCCAGCAGCACCTGCTCGGCGGCGCGGTGCCGGGCCAGCTGCCGGGCGGTGAGCACCAGCGCGGCCAGGGCCAGCGAGGCGAGCAGGGCCACCGGCAGGTACGCGCCGGCGCGGGCGACGGCGACGGGCACGTCCAACCGCCGCAGCGCGTACGGCAGGTCGGTGTCGGCCTCGACGCCGGCGAGAACCCCGGCATCCGCCGGGGCACCGCGGCCGAAGACGACGCGCTCGGCGTCGCCGGCGGCGAGCGCGGCGGCGCGCTCGCGCAGCGGGCCGACCTGGCCGAGCCGGAGCCGCCGGGCGTCGGGCACGGCGAGCCACACGGCGGTGGCGTCGCGGACGAGGGCGGGGTGCTCGGCGAAGGCGCGGCGGGCGACGAGGCCGACGCTGTCGGGGGTGCCGAAGGTGCCGGTGAGGTCCTGCCAGAGGGGGGTGTCGGGGTCGCGCGGGGAGTAGAGCCCGCTGACGCGCAGCCCGAGAGGCTCCGCCCCGCCGCCCCCACCACCCGCACCCCCGTCACCCGAGCCGGCGCCGGCGCCGGAGCCGTCGCCGCCGTCGTCGCCACCGATGGCGAAGCCGTCGCCACCGACGGCGAAGCCGTCGCCCGTCGTGAGCCCCAGCCGCGCCGCGTACCCCTCGTCGAGGGCCACCTCCACCGGCCCTCCGCTCCCGTGCCCGGCCCGCGGCCACGCCCCCTCCGTCAGCCGCGCCTGCCGGGCGGCGTCCTGGGCCCACAGCAGCGACAGCCCCACGGCGCCCCGCCCGCCGACACCGCTCCCCGCGACGGGCAGTTGCGTCTCCCGCGCCGCCGGCGCCCGCACCAGCCGCGTCGTACGGTGCGGCACCTCCCCGTACGTACGCGCCAGCGCCCCCCGCACCGGCCCGTCCGCCCGCGCCACACCCTCCGGGTCGTACGCCCCGCTGATCCGCACCGCCGCGTCCGGGTCCGCGGCGAGCCGCTCCCGGGCCCCGGCCTCCGCGGCCTGCTCGGCAACGGCGACGAGCGCGGCGAGCACGGTGACGGCGAGCAGGAGGGCGAGCGCGGCGGCAGCGAGCACGAGTCCGTGGTGTGCGCTCTGCCGCAGCAGCGGCGGCAGCCCGCGCCCCGGCGGCCCGCCCGCGACGGTGGCGGTCAACGGTCCCCCTGTCCCGGTTGCCGGGAGAATAAGCGAGCCGCGACGAACGAGGCAGACCAAGAACACGCCTTGACCGCTTCGTTACGCGCCCGCTCCCGTTGAGGTGGCGGGTACGTCCGGGCCTGGCGCCCGAGGGAGGGGCCCCGGACCGCCGCCGCCCCGGCGCCGTACCCCGGGGCACGCTCGAAAGTGGCATGACAGGGCATCGGACGGGTGGCAGGAACCGGGTGGTGATCACCGACGTGCTGCTCATCGGGGGCCGTTCCGGGGTGGGGAAGTCCTCGGTCGGCTATGAGGTCTCGGCGCAGCTGCGGGCCGTGGACGTCGGCCACGCACTGATCGAGGGCGACGTGCTGGACCACGTCCATCCCGCTCCGCCCGGCGACCCGGACCGGTCGCTGCTGACCGAGCGCAACCTCGGGGCGCTGTGGGGCAACTACGCGGCGCTGGGCTGCCGGCGGCTGATCTACACCAACACCGCCAGCGTCATGGCGGGCGAGAGCGGCATCTACGAGCGGGCCCTGGGGAAGGACGCGCGCTTCGTGCGCGTGCTGCTGACCGCCTCCGACGCCACCGCCCGGGGCCGCCTGGCCGGTCGCGAACTCGGCTCGGAGCTGGAGCGGCAGGTGCGACGCGGCGCGTTCATGGCCCGGCACCTGGAGGAGCGGGTGCCGGAGGGGACCGTTCGGGTGGCCACGGACGGGCGGGCGGTGGCGGACGTCGCCCGGGACGTGGTGGCCGCCGCCGGCTGGTAGCCGTCCCGGCGGAGGCCGGCGGGGCGGGGTGCCCCGGGCCCTCCAACCGGCCGGTGCGGCCCCTGACGGCTCTCAGGGGCCGCGCCGCGCACTGACCGGGCGTGCCCGGGGGCCGGGACAGGCCCGGCGCCTTCTCCCGGCACCCCGGCACCCCGGCGCACCGGCACCTCAACGGGCGTTCAGGCGCCTCAGCGCACCTCGGTGATCTCCGGGCCGCGCGCCAGCGAGTCGATGCCGCCCGCGAAGCGCGAGCCCTCGCTCGCCTCGTCCTGCTGTACGCCGTCCGGCACCATCTGGGCGTCCGTGGGCAGCTGCAGCACGATCGGGTCGCGCGGTGCCATCGGGCCGTCGCCGCGGACGATCACGGTCTCGCGGAAGATCTTCTCCAGCACCCCGGCCGCCTGCGGCTGCACCGCGGCCTGGCCGGAGATCACCCCGCGCAGGAACCACCGCGGCCCGTCGCAGCCGACGAACCGCACCACCTGCACGCCGCTCTTCCCGTCCGGCAGCTTCACCGGCACCTGGGCGCGCAGCTCCCAGCCGAGGGTGCCCTCCTGCTCGTCGATGATGCCGCCCTGCTTGGTGATGCCGCTGGCGATCTCGGCGCGGACCTCGCCCCAGATGCCCTCGTTCTTGGGGGCGGCGAAGCCCTGCAGCTGGATCGCGCTGTCCCGCAGCACCACGGTCGCGGCGACGATCGACTCGCCGGCGACCTCGACGCGCAGCTCCATGCCCTCGACCCCGGGGACGATCAGCCCGCCGAGGTCCACCCGGCCGCGCGTGGCGTCCTCGACCTCGCTGATGTCCCACGGCCCGTCGGGCCGGGGGGCGGGCGGCAGCGCGTATCTGCTGTCCTCCGCGTCCTCCGGCTGCTCGTCCGCCGACTCCTCGGCGTCCTCGGCGGTCACGCCGTCGGCGAGTTTGTCGACGGGCTCCTCCTGCCCCTTGCGACGACGTCCGAACACGTCACTGTCCTTCCCGGTCGGCAATGACCGAAGCGTATCCATGAACGGTTTCCCGGTCCCCGAGGGATGCGTGCCCTCCGGTGGACCCGTGGCCCCCCTCGCCTCTGGCGGAGCCGGGGAGTTCGGCCACCTCGTGGAAGCGTGCCTTTTCCACCTGCTGGATCACCAGCTGGGCGATCCGGTCGAAACGCTCGAACCGCACCGGGCGGCGCGGGTCGAGGTTGACCACGTTCACCTTGATCTCCCCACGGTACCCGGCATCCACCGTCCCGGGGGCGTTCACGAGCGTCACGCCGCAGCGGGCGGCGAGCCCGGAGCGGGGGTGCACGAAGGCCGCGTAGCCGTCGGGCAGCGCGAGGGCGATGCCCGTGGGCAGGACGACGCGCTCGCCGGGGGGCAGCTCCGCGGGCCGGGTGGTGACGAGGTCGACGCCGGCGTCGCCCGGGTGCGCGTACGTCGGCAGCGGTACCTCGGGGTCGACGCGGCGGATCAGCACGTCCACCGGCTCGCGCCCCGCGGTCACGGGTTCACCTCGAAGGCGCGGGCCCGGCGGACCTGGTCGGGGTCGGCCATCGCGGCCTGGATCTCGCGGTCCCGGCCGTGCCGGACGAAGTGGTCCACCTTGACCTCCACGAAGAGCGCGTCGGCGCGCACGGCCACCGGTCCCTCCGGGTCGCCGAGGCGGCCGACGGCGGTGGAGTAGATCTTGCGGCCGGCGACGGCGAGGACGCGGGCGTCCAGGTGGAGGGTGGTGTCCACCGGGACCGGGCGCAGGAAGTCGGTCTCCAGCCGGCCGGTCACCGTGATGGTGCGCAGCAGCCAGCTCAGCGCGCCCAGGGTCTCGTCGAGCGCGGAGGTGAGCACTCCGCCGTGAGCGAGGCCGGGGGCCCCCTGGTGGGCCGCCTTGACCGTGAACTCGGCGGTCACGCTCACGCCCTCGCCCGCCCGCGCGGCCAGGTGCAGCCCGTGCGGCTGGTCGCCGCCGCAGCCGAAGCACTGGTCGTAGTGGGGGCCGAGGAGCTGCCCGGGTGCCGGGGCGTCCGGGTGCCGCACGGGTTCCGCGGCGCCGGGCGGCGGGGTCAGCTTGTCACTTGCAATCACGCGGCCAGAGCCTACCTGCGCGGGAGCCCGCGGCCGAGCCGCGGGTGAAGCGGGCCGCGGGGGGAAGCCGTGGGAGGGTGGGGTGCATGGAGACGACGCAGACCTACGACGAGCGGCTCAGCGCGCCGCGCTCCTGGTGGGGTCTGGCGCTGGGTGCGGGGGTGTGCCTGGCGCTGGCGCTGACGCCGTTCGGGACGCTGCCGCTGCTGGCCGGGCTGGCCGGCGGGACGGCGCTGGCGGCGGTCGCGGTCAGCTCGTACGGCTCGGCGCGGATCCGCGTCATCGCCGGCCAGCTGGTCACCGACGACGCCCGGGTGCCGCTCACGGCGCTGGGCGCGGCGGAGGTGCTCGACGCGGAGGAGGCGCGGGCCTGGCGTACGTACAAGGCGGACACGCGCGCGTACATGCTGCTGCGGGGGTACATCCCGACGGCGGTGCGGGTGGAGGTCACGGATCCGGAGGATCCGACGCCGTATCTCTACCTGTCCACGCGGGAGCCGGAGCGGCTGGTGGCGGTACTCCGGTCGGCGGCGGGCTGATTGCAGCGGCGAAGCGGACCCGTGCCGGGCGGGAGGGGGAGATGCCGGAGCAGCCCGGGGACCCGGGGTACGGATCTCAGCGGGTACGGGCCTCAGCGCTCGCCGGGCGGCGGCGCGGCCGGGCCCGGCGCCGTCTCCCCGGGTGCGGCGCGTTCCCCGGGGTTCGCGAGCTCGCCGGGTGCCGACGGCTTCCCGACTGCCGGCGGCGCCTCGTCCGCGGGCGGAAGCGCGTCCCACGCCACCTGGCGGGCGCGCAGGTCGTCGCGGATCCGCGCGGCCAGCTTGCCGGTGTCCCTGCGGTTCATCAGCGCACCGGCGGCGGCGCCCATGAGGAACGGGGTGAGGCTGGGCAGGTTCCGCACGGTGCGCCTGAGGACCTGCTGGCGCAGCCGGCGGCGCATGGGGCCGCCGAGCACGGCGTCGAAGCTGACGCTGCCGGCGAGCACAGCGGTGTCGATGCCGCGCTCGTCGGTCCAGGCGCCGAGGTACGCCATGGCCCGCTGCCGCGCCGGGCCGGCCGCCCGCACCCCGTACACCTCGTGCAGCTCGGCGATCAGCTTCAGCTCTATCGAGGCCACCCCGACGATCTCGGCCGCCAGCTCGGCGGGCATGGCTGGCGGCGCGGGCATCATCGCCGCCGCTCCGATGCCCGCGCCGACCGTGGCGCTCCCCTTCACGGCTCCGGCGACCAGCCGGTCGGCGATCTCCTCCGGGCCGAGCCCGGGGAACTGCCGGCGCAGCGTCTCCAGGTCGCGGACCGGGACGCGCGGCGCGGTCTGCACGATGGCGTCCGCCACCCGCTCCAGCGCCGCCCGGACGCGCCGGTCGGGGCGCGTCCGCCGCAGGATCCCGGTCTTCGGCCCGGCGGGACCGGAGCCGGCCGTGGGGGCCACGGCCGGCCTCAGGCCGCGCAGTCGCGGCAGATCGGCTGGCCGTTCTTCTCGGCGGCCAGCTGGCTGCGGTGGTGCACCAGGAAGCAGCTCATGCAGGTGAACTCGTCCTCCTGCTTGGGCAGCACCCGGACGGCCAGCTCCTCGTTGGAGAGGTCCGCACCGGGCAGCTCCAGGCCCTCGTTGGCCTCGAACTCGTCGACGTCGACGGCGGCGGCCGACTTGTCGCTGCGCCGCGCCTTCAGCTCCTCGATGCTGTCTTCGTTGACGTCGTCGTCTGTCTTGCGTGGGGTGTCGTAGTCAGTTGCCATTCTCGCTCTCCCCCTCCGGGTGGTCAGTGAGTCTCCAGCGCTCGTAACGCATGAGAGGCCGGTCTTGTGCCCGACCCGAAGCGGAGATTTTGCCTCACATCAAGGTCTGTTACTCAATCGACACCCGGCCGCACCCCGCAGGGGTGATCGCGGCCGGACGGCGAAAGGGACCATACGCGGTCCCGGGCGCTTCTCGTGCACGCCACCCCGTGTACTTCCCGTCACCGCATCCTGCGGAAACGCGGATCTTACGGGCATTTACCGGAATGCGTCGAGGACGCAGCGCACACGGCCGGGATGGGCGGAATGTGACCTATCACACAGTCTGCATGGGCAGCGCGACGCGAATCACCAGACCGCCGCCCTCGCGCGGCTGTGCGGTGACCGTCCCGCCGTGCGCACGGATGACGGATCTCACAATGGACAGCCCCAGTCCTACCCCCTTGTCACTGCCCGTACGCTCCGTACGCAACCGCCGGAACGGCTCGAAAAGGTTGTCCACCTCGTACGCGGGGACGACCGGCCCGGTGTTGGAGACCGTCAGCACGGCCATGCCGGGCTGCGCCTCCGTCGCCACCTCGACCCAGCCGTCCTCGGGGACGTTGTACCGCACGGCGTTCTGCACCAGGTTCAGCCCCACCCGCTCCAGCAGCACGCCGTTGCCCTGCACGTACGCGGGCTTGCGCACCCCGCGCAGCTCGACGCCGCGGGACTGCGCCTCGCCGCGGGCCTGGTCCATCGCCTGGGAGGCCACCTCGGCGAGGTCGACGGGCTTCCTGTCGACGATCTCGTTCTCGCTGCGGGCGAGCAGCAGCAGCCCCTCCACCAGCAGCTCGCTGCGCTCGTTGGTGGCCAGCAGGGTCTTGCCGAGCTGCTGCAGCTCCGGCGAGGCGTCCGGGTCGGAGAGCTGGACCTCCAGCAGCGTGCGGTTGATCGCCAGCGGGGTGCGCAGCTCGTGCGAGGCGTTGGCGACGAAGCGCTGCTGGGCGTTGAAGGCCCGGTCGAGGCGGTCGAGCATGTCGTCGAAGGTGTCGGCCAGCTCCTTCAGCTCGTCGTCCGGGCCGTCCAGCTCGATGCGCTTGTGCAGGTCGGAGCCGGCCACGCTGCGGGCGGTACGGGTGATGCGGCCCAGCGGCGAGAGCACCCGGCCGGCGACGACGTAGCCGAAGGCGAACGCGAGCACCGTCATCCCCAGCAGCGCGAGCAGCGACTTGCGCAGCAGGGAGTCCAGGGCGAGCTGCCGGCGGCGCTCGATGCAGGCTTCGAGGATGTCGTTGAACTGGCTGTACGTCTCCGCGCCCGAGACGTCGGGGCACGTGTCGCTGGCCACCTTCACCGTACCGCTGCTCTCCAGCAGCTGGAACGGGGTGGCGAAGCTGTCCAGGGCCGTGGCGGCCAGCAGGTAGATGATGGCCAGCAGCACCATGCCGGCCATCAGGAACATGCCGCCGTAGATCAGCGTGAGCCGGATCCGGATGGTCGGGCGCAGCCAGTACTGCGGCGCCACCTCCCGGGGGTCCCAGGTGGGCTTGGGCGGCGTGCCGGCGGGCAGCGCGTCCGGCGCCGGGCGTCTGTTGTCGTCCATGGGGCCATCCGTCGGGTGCGTGGGGGCGTCGGGAGCGTCAGATGCGGTAGCCCGAGCCGGGGACCGTGATGATCACGGGGGGCTCGCCGAGCTTGCGGCGCAGCGTCATGACGGTGACGCGGACGACGTTGGTGAACGGGTCGGTGTTCTCGTCCCAGGCCTTCTCCAGCAGCTGCTCGGCCGAGACCACCGCGCCCTCGGCCCGCATCAGCACCTCCAGCACCGCGAACTCCTTCGGCGCCAGCTGCACCAGCTCCCCCTCCCGGTACACCTCGCGGCGGCCCGGGTCCAGCTTGATCCCGGACCGCTCCAGCACCGGCGGCAGCGCCTGCGTGCTGCGCCTGCCGAGGGCGCGCACCCGGGCGGTGAGTTCGCTGAAGGCGAACGGCTTGGGCAGGTAGTCGTCCGCGCCCAGCTCCAGCCCCTCGACGCGGTCCCTGACGTCGCCGGCCGCGGTCAGCATCAGCACCCGGGTGGGCAGGCCCAGCTCGACGACCCTGCTGCACACGTCGTCGCCGTGGACGAGGGGCAGGTCGCGGTCGAGCACCACGACGTCGTAGTCGTTCAGCTCGATGCGGTCGATGGCCGCCGCGCCGTCGTAGACGACGTCCACGGCCATCGCCTCCCGGCGCAGGCCGGTGGCCACCGCGTCGGCGAGCAGCTGCTCGTCCTCGACGACGAGTACGCGCACGGCGGGGTCCTCTCTCGTAGCTCCCGGGGGGCGAATCAGCCCTGGTGAACAGCTCCATCCTGCCTGCAATGGGCGTAAACCGGTGGTAAGCAGCCGGGCACCCAAAGATTCTCCGGATCCGATGTTTCCATCCCCAATGCTGCGGGGAGGACGATTCCACACCCGCCGATCACGTTTCCCAGCCTCCTTTCCCGGCATGGCACACAGGCTGTAGCCGGAGGGACGTTCTCCGTGATCAGACCCGTCGGCACACCCCCAGTGCCTCGACCCGCGACGAGGGGGCGTACACAATGGACGCATTCACCGCTGGCATTCTGCAGCGCATCAAGAAGGCCGAGTCCGAGCGGGACCGCGCCCGTGAGGAAGGTGACGACTTCGGCGTCGAGGTCGAGCAGGAGGAGCTGGACGACCTGCGCCGGCTCGCCGCCGATCACGGTGTCGAGGTCGGAGCCCGCTCCGGAGTCTGACCGGCCCGCCCCGACCGCCGCCCGACGACCCAGCCGCCCCGGCACCGCGACGGTGCCGGGGCGCACGTGTGCGGACCCGTCCGGGGACGGGGGCGGGGCCGGGCTTCAGTCGTGCCAGGCGCCCAGCTCGTCCAGCAGCGCCTGCAGCGGCTCGAAGAGCCCCGGCGCCGCGGCGACGGTCAGCTCCCCGTCCGGCCGCCGGCCCGGCCGGGAGCCGGTCAGCGCGCCGCCCTCGCGGGCGATGAGGTCGCCCGCGGCCAGGTCCCACGGGTTCAGGCCGCGCTCGAAGTAGCCGTCGAGCCGGCCGCAGGCCAGGTCGCACAGGTCGATCGCCGCGGAGCCGCCGCGGCGGATGTCGCGGACCTGCGGGATGAGCCGGCGGGCCACCTCGGCCTGGTGCGCGCGCACCTTGTGGACGTAGTTGAAGCCGGTGGAGACCAGCGCCCGGTCCATCGGCGGGGCCGGCCGGCAGCGCACCGGCCCGCCGTCCAGGAAGGCGCCGCCGCCGCGCACGGCGTGGTACGTCTCGCCCCGCATCGGCGCCGCCACGACGCCGACGACGGTCTCGCCCGCGTACTCCGCGGCGATGCTGACGGACCAGTCGGGGCGCCCGTAGAGGTAGTTCACGGTGCCGTCGATGGGGTCGACGACCCAGCGCACGCCGCTGGTGCCGGCCGTGCTCGCGCCCTCCTCCCCCAGGATCCCGTCGGCCGGCCGCCGCTCGGCGAGGAAACCGGTGATCAGCTTCTCGGCGGCGAGGTCCATCTCGGTGACCACGTCGATGGCGCTGGACTTCGTCGCAGCCACGCCGAGGTCGGCGGGCCGGCGGTCGCGCAGCAGCTCGCCCGCGCGGCGCGCGGCCTCCAGGCCCAGGGCGAGCAGCTCGTCGTGGAGCACGGCGGAGGATTCGGCGGGGGACTCGGCGGCGGACTCGGGGCGGGGCTCGTCGGTCACGGTGCTCCTCGGTGCGCGTCTCGCGGGGGACGGGGGCGTACGGCGGCGGTACGGCGGCGCGGGGCCGCGGTGCCGCGGTTCAGTCCGCGCCCGCCGCCGCGGGCCGGGGCGTACGGGCCGGGCAGCAGCCCGCCGGGCAGACGTCGTGGCTCGGGCCCAGCCGCCCCATCGCCGGGCGCTCGACCGGCTCCCCGCGCTCGGCCGCGGCCCGCTCCAGTACCAGCTTCCGCAGCGTCGCGACGAACCGCGGCGCCGCCCCGACGGTCGCCGACCGCACCGCGGGCAGGCCCAGCTCGGCCGCCTTCGCCGCCGCCTCGGTATCGAGGTCGTACAGGACCTCCATGTGGTCCGAGACGAAGCCGACCGGCACCATCACCACCGCGGGCGCGCCGGCGGCGTGCAGCTCTTCCAGGTGGTCGCAGATGTCCGGCTCCAGCCAGGGGATGTGCGGCGCGCCGCTGCGCGACTGGTAGACGAGCCGCCAGGGCCGCTCCACGCCCGTGAGCACCCGCACGATGTCCGCGATCAGCCCGGCGGCGTCCAGGTGCTGCGCGACGTAGGCGCCGCCGTCGCCGTGGGCCTCGGGGGGGCCGGAGGTGTCGGCCGCGGCGGTGGGGATGGAGTGCGTGGTGAACGCCAGGTGGGCGCCGTCGCGTACGTCCTCGGGCAGCCGCTCCAGCGCGGCCTCCACGCCCGCGACCATCTCGCGGACGAAGCCGGGGGCGTTGTAGTAGTGCCGCAGCTTGTCGACGCGCGGCGGCTCCAGGCCCTCCGCGCTGAGCACGGCCAGCGACTCGGCCAGGTTCTCGCGGTACTGCCGGCAGCCCGAGTACGAGGCGTAGGCGCTGGTGACCAGCGCGAGCACCCGCCGGTGCCCGGCCCGCGTGATCTCCCGCAGGGCGTCGGTGAGGTACGGGGCCCAGTTGCGGTTCCCCCAGTAGACCGGGAGGTCGACGCCGGTCTCCGCGAAGTCCTTGCGCAGGGCGTCGAGCAGCGCGCTGTTCTGGGCGTTGATGGGGCTCACGCCGCCGAAGAGGAAGTAGTGCTCCCCCACCTCCTCCAGCCGCTCGCGCGGGATGCCGCGGCCCCGGGTGACGTTCTCCAGGAACGGGATGACATCGTCCGGGCCTTCGGGCCCGCCGAAGGACAGCAGCAGCAGGGCGTCGTACGGCTGGGGGGACGGCACGTCTGGCATGCCTTCGATCCTGCCATGCGCGGACCGCCCGCCCGAGCCGGGCACCCGCCCCGGGCGGGTCCGTACGCGTGAGTATCATCCTTCTGCAACCGGGGGCGGCAGGCGGGACGAAGGGCCGACGACGGCCGGTTCAGCGGATGGGCGGCGGATGCAGCAGGTGATGAGCAGGAGGGCCCCGGGGGCCTGGCGCAACTGGGCGGGCACCGTCGCGGCGCGCCCCGTGCGCACCGCCAGCCCCGCGACCACCGCCGAGACCGCCGCCGCCGTACGCGCCGCCGCCGAGGACGGCTTGCAGGTCAAGGCCGTGGGTACGGGCCACTCCTTCACCGCCGCCGCGGCCACCGGCGGGCTCATGATCCGCCCGGAGCGGCTGGTCGGCGTCCACGAGATCGACCGGGAGGCCGGCACCGTCGCCGTCGCCGCGGGCACTCCGCTGCACCAGCTCAACCAGACCCTCGCCGCCGCCGGCCTGTCGCTGACCAACATGGGCGACATCATGGCGCAGACCGTCTCCGGCGCCACCGCGACCGGCACCCACGGCACCGGCCGCTCCTCCGCCTCGCTGGCCGCCCAGATCACCGCGCTGGAGCTGGTCACCGCCGACGGCCGGGCGCGTACGTACACGGCGGCCGACACGGGCGCGGACGCGGCCGTCTTCGCCGCGGCCCGGCTGGGCCTGGGCGCGCTGGGCGTCGTGACGTCGCTGACGTTCGCGGTGGAGCCGGTCTTCCTGCTGACCGCGCGGGAGGAGCCGATGCCGCTCACCGACGTCCTCGCGTCGTTCGACGAGCTGGCGGAGGGCAACGAGCACTTCGAGTTCTACTGGTTCCCGCACACCGGCCGCTGCAACACCAAGCGCAACAACCGCAGCGCGGGCCCCGCGGAGCCGCTCGGCCGGATCGGCGGCTGGATCGACGACGAGCTGCTGTCCAACGGCGTGTTCGGGGCGGCGTGTGCGGTGGGGCGGGCGGTGCCCGCGACGATCCCGGGCATCGCGGCGGTCTCCAGCCGGGCGCTGTCGGCGCGTACGTACACGGACATCCCGTACAAGGTCTTCACCAGCCCCCGGCGGGTGCGGTTCGTGGAGATGGAGTACGCGGTGCCGCGCGCGGCGGCGGTGTCCGCGCTCCGGGAGCTGAAGGCGATGGTCGACCGGTCGGGGCTGCGGATCAGCTTCCCGGTGGAGGTACGGGTCGCGCCCGCGGACGACATCCCGCTGTCGACGGCGTCGGGGCGGGACACGGCGTACATCGCGGTGCACCTGTACCGCGGGACGCCGCACCAGGCGTACTTCACGGCGGTGGAGCGGATCATGACGGCGCACGGGGGCCGGCCGCACTGGGGGAAGCTGCACAGCCGGGACGCGGAGTACCTGGCGGGCGTGTACCCGCGGTTCGGGGAGTTCACGGCGGTACGGGACCGGCTGGACCCCGGACGCGTGTTCGGCAACGACTACCTGCGGCGGGTGCTGGGGAGCTGAGCGCGCTGCCCCGCGACCCCGCCGTCCCGGCATCGACCCCGCAGCCCCGGCACCGCACCGCCGCGCTACTGCGTCGCCTCCGGGGCCGCCTCCCCGTCCTGCTCCGGGGCCGCCGGCGACTCCCCCGTACCCGGGGTCTCCGCACCGTCGCCGCCGGTCTCCGGCGCCGTCGGAGTGGGCGTGGGGGCCGGCGTGGTGCCGCCGCCGGTGCCGGGCGCGGGGTCGCCGCCGTCGCCGGGCTGCTGCGGGGTGGGCGTGCCGCCGGGCTGCCGGGCGTCGTCGGCGTCCTCGCCGGCGGCTCCGTCCCCGGGCCGGGAGTCGGAGCCGGTGCCGGCGTCGGAGTCGGAGGAGCCGCCCGGCTCCCCGGTCTCCCCGGCGCCCGGCTCGGTGTCGTCGGTGGTGCCGGCGCCGCCGTCGTCGGCGGGCGGGGAATCCGACTTTCGTTCCCCCGGGCTGAAAGACGTGCCGGTGCGGTCGTCACCCCAGGCGTTGGAGAGCGGGCCGCCGGTCATCTTCTCGATGCCGAAGACCACGGCCATCACGGCGACGAACGTCCCGGCGGCGACGAGCCCGAGGCGCCGCCAGCCGCGGGCGCGGCCGCGGGTTCCGTGGGTGCTGGCGGCGCCGAAGACGCCGGTGGGGGCGGGTGCGTCCGGCCGGGGTGGCGCGGTGGGCAGGAGCTGGGTCGCGTCGTCGGCCGCGGGCCGTGCGGCGGGCAGCAGTTGCGTCGCGTCGTCGGCCGCCGGCCGTGCGAGGGGCAGCAGTTGCGTCGCGTCGTCGGCCGCGGGGCCGGCGTCCGGGAGCGGCTGCGTCCCGTCCCCGGCGGCCGGCGGCACGGTGCTGAGCAGCTGCGTCGCGTCGTCCGCCCGGTTGCGTACGGGCGCCGGCAGCGGCGTCGTCTGCTTGTGCAGCGCCTTCGGTCCCGCGACCGCCGCGTCCTTCAACTGCTCCCCGGTGCGCCGGAAGACGTGCTGGAAGAGCGCGCCGCCCGCCGTGGCGCCCACGCTGACCACGCCGGCGCCGATGATCGTGCCGTACACGCCCATGCTGGACGCGAGGAACGCCGCCACCATCGTGGCCGACGCACCGCCCGCGACCTGGGCACCGCTCAGCTCGATCCGGCTCCCGCGCCGCTCTTCGCCGTCGTCCGCCGCCGTCCTGTCCGCCGTGCTCCGCATCTCCATCCCAAGATCGCTCCGATGGCCTCTCGCCCACCTGAACGACCCCGCCGACGGACCCGATAGTTCCGATTCCGGGGATTCTGTGATGCAACGCACCTCTTGATCGAACCGGGGCGCAACCGGCAGACTCAACTGCCTTGCAACGTTCGACGTTCGGTGGCGCGCCGGTCCACCCGCATGGCTCGAATGGAGTACTGTGGGCGAGCCAGTGCTCCGGTGTCCGTCCGACGGCGGCGATCACGGCCGCTGCGTTGCAAACGCATAACCGTTTCATAGCGGCGCATCGGGTTCCAAGACCCGACACGCCGGGCAACTCAGCAATGTTGTGGCAGGCTGCACCCGGGCAGGCCACACTCGACTAGCGGAAAGAGCAGCGACGCACCGAACGTCGGCAGGCACCACCGGGAGGTTCCCATGCCCGAACTGCGTGTCGTGGCGGTCAGCAACGACGGCACACGGCTGGTGCTGAAGGCTGCGGACAGTACGGAGTACACCCTTCCGATTGACGAGCGTCTGCGCGCCGCGGTGCGCAACGACCGTGCGCGGCTCGGCCAGATCGAGATCGAGGTCGAGAACCACCTGCGCCCCCGGGACATCCAGGCCCGGATACGGGCCGGGGCGTCGGCGGAGGAGGTCGCCGCGCTCGCCGGGATCCCCGTCGACCGCGTACGGCGCTTCGAGGGCCCGGTGCTGGCGGAGCGGGCGTTCATGGCCGAGCGGGCCCGCAAGACGCCCATCCGGCGGCCCGGCGAGAGCGCCGGCCCGGCGCTGGGCGAGGCGGTCGCCGAGCGGCTGCTGATGCGCGGCGCGGACAAGGACTCGACGCGGTGGGACTCCTGGCGGCGGGACGACGGCACCTGGGAGGTGCTGCTCGTCTACGTCGTCGCCGGTGAGCCGCACAACGCCGGCTGGACGTACGACCCGCCGCGGCGGCTCGTCCAGCCCGTCGACGACGAGGCGCGGGCGCTGATCGGCGAGGCCGACGCCTCGCCGGACCCGAGCCTGCCGTTCGTGCCGAAGATCGCGCGGCTGCCGCGGAGCCCGGAGCGTACGTCCGACACCGGGCGCGGCGACCGGGACAGGGACCGGGACGCCTCCGCCGAGGACCGCGGGGACTCCCTGACCAGCCTGCTGGAGGCGGTGCCGAACTTCCGGGGCGACCTGGTCGTGCCGGACCAGTCCGCGTCGGCGTCCACGGCGACGTCCGAGGGCGCGGCCGGGTCCGCCGGCGCCGGGACCAAGCCGGGTCCGGTGCACGGGCCGGTCCCCGGGCCGCCGCCCGAGGAGGAGCCCGAGCCCGCGGTGGAGGAGGAGCCGCCGGCGCCCGCGGCCAGCGCGGGTTCGGCGTACGCGGACGTGCTCATGCCGCGGAGCGTCTCGGCCCACCGGGACCGGCTGACGGGGCAGACGGACCGGCAGGCGGAGGCCGACGGCGTGCGGCCGGGCCGGCGGGCCGCGGTGCCCAGCTGGGACGAGATCGTGTTCGGGAGCCGGCGCAAGAAGCCGGAGTAGCCGACCGCTCGGGCGCGGGGCGTACGGAGTCGTCCGTACGCCCCGCGCCCTTCCCGTGCGCGCGCCGCGCCACGGCCCGCCCGCGCACGGCGCGCCGGAAGGCGCCGAGGGCGCCGCCCGCCCGTGGCCCGGGGGCGCGGCCGGCGCCGCCGTTCCCGTCAGCCCGGTTCCGCGCCCGTCGCCACCTCGCGGGCCGGATCCGCCGTCCACTCCGACCACGACCCCGGGTAGAGCGCCGCGGGGATGCCGGCGATCTCCAGGGCCAGGACCTCCTGCGCCGCGGAGACGCCCGAGCCGCAGTACACGCCGACCTCCGCGCCCGCTCCGGCCCCGAGCGTGCGGAAGCGCGCCGCCAGGTCGGCCGCGGGCCGGAAGGTTCCGTCGGCGGCGAGGTTCTCCGCGGTCGGCGCGGAGACCGCGCCGGGGATGTGGCCCGCGACCGGGTCGATGGGCTCCGTCTCGCCCCGGTACCGCTCCCCCGCCCGGGCGTCGAGCAGCACGCCGCGGCGGGCGAGCGCGGCGGCCTCGTCGGCGCTGAGCACCGGCAGCGCGCCGGGCACGGGAGCGAAGTCGCCCGCGGCGCCCGCGGGCGGGGTGCGGGACAGCTCGCCGGGCCACGCGGCCAGGCCCCCGTCGAGGACGCGGACGTCCGGGTGGCCGGTGTAGCGCAGCAGCCACCAGCAGCGGGCCGCGGACCAGCCCTGGCCCGCGTCGTACACGACCACGGGACGGTCCGCGAAGACACCGGCCCGGCGCATGGCGGCGCCGAAGACACCGAGGTCGGGGAGCGGGTGCCGGCCCCGCGGCCCCGGCGGGCCGGCCAGCTCGGCGTCCAGGTCGACGTAGGCGGCGCCGGGGATGTGGCCCGCGTCGTACTCGGGGCGGCCGGGCGGGCCGCCCAGCGTGTAGCGCACGTCGAGCACGACGGGCGGCCGGGGGCCCGCCAGGTCGCCCGCGAGTTCGGTTCCGGAGATGATGGAAGTCATGGAGGCCATCCTGGCGCAGCGTCGCGCCGCGCTTCCTACCCCGCCCCGAAAACCCACATTTTCCGGTGAGACGGACAATTCCTCAAACGGATCGGCGCAGAGGGGGCGCACCGCAGCAGGGGGGATGAAAACATCTACACAGGCGTCACCGGAACGTCACCCACCGCCACCATTCGACGGTCAGAGAGGGCTGCCATGTCCGAGGGAGCGATTCTCAGCGCGCCGGGCACACCGTGCTGGGTGAGCCTGATGGTGCACAGGCTGGACACGACCGAGGATTTCTACCGGGGCCTGTTCGGCTGGGTCTTCGAGGAGGGCCCCCGCGCGCTCGGTCCGTACCGGCTGGCGCGGCTGGACGGCGGCCAGGTCGCCGGGATCGGGGCGATGGCGCCGGACCGCAGGCTGCCGGTGGACTGGACGCCGTACCTCGCGACCGACGACGCCGACGCCGCCAGCGAGCTGGTGCGCTGCTGCGGCGGGACGGTGGGGGTGGGGCCGCTGGACGCGGACGCGGCCGGCCGGAAGGCGATCTGCTCGGACCCGGCCGGGGCGGTGTTCGGGCTGTGGCAGCCGCGGCGGCACACCGGGGTGGAGCGGCACGGCCGCCCGGGCACGCCGGTGTGGAACGACCTGCTGGTGGCGGAGCCGACGATGGTCGCGAAGTTCTACGAGCTGGTCTTCGGCTACGACGTCCGCGCGGAGGGCGACGTCGCGACGCTGTACGTGCAGGGCCGGCCCGTGGCGTCGATCTGCGGCGCCGACGAGGAGGTGCTGCGCGAGGCGGGGCCGCGCTGGACGACCCACTTCGAGGTCGCCGACGTGGACGCGGCCGTGACGCGCGCGGAGGAGCTGGGCGGCCGGCGGGTGCGCGAGCCGCACGACACCCCGGCGGGGCGGATGGCGGAGGTCGCGGACCTGGAGGGCGCGCGGTTCACGGTGGTGCGCTCCCCGCGCTGACCGCCCCCGGCGGGGCCGGTGGTGTCGGGCCCGCCCGGCGCGCGGGCGCGCGGGCGCGGCACGCGCCGCGACCCCCGGCGCCGGGCGCCACCCGCGCGGGGCGCGGGGCCGTGGCCGGCCCACGGCTTCAGGAGCGCACGGAGATCAGCGGGACCAGCTGTTCCGCCGGGGTCAGCGAGCCGTGCATGCCGACGAGCGCGGACTCCTTGGGCTCGGTGCGGGTGGCGACGATCGCGATGTCGTCGGCCGCGGCGACGATGACGTCCCCGAGCCGGTCCCGTACGCGCTCGTCGACCTTCGGCCCGAACCAGCCCAGCGCGACGGCCTCCTCGCGGCCGACGACCCAGGCGCGCTCGCCCAGCACCTCGCGCCACACCGCGAGCACGTCGCCGGCGGCGCCCGGGACGGCGTACACGTGCCGGGCGCGGCCCTCGCCGCCGAGGAGCCGGACCCCGGCGCGCAGCTCCCAGTCCTCGTCGACGTCGTAGCGGGCGTCGTCGGTGCCGGGGACGTCGACCATGCCGTGGTCGGCGGTGACGTAGAGGGCGGCGCGCGGCGGCAGTTGCTCGGCGAGGCGGCGGGCGAGGCGGTCGGCGTAGCCGAGCTGGCCGCGCCAGGCGTCGGAGTCGACGCCGTGGCGGTGGCCGTTGCCGTCGACCTCGCTGTAGTACGTGTAGACCAGCGCGCGGTCCGCGGCGGCGAGCTGCGCGGCGGCGACGTCCATGCGCTCCTCCCCCGACAGCCGGCCGTGGAAGGTGCCGCCGCTGAGCGCGATCGTCGTCAGCGGGGTGCTCTCGAAGGCGGGCGAGGACACCTGCGCGGTGTGCACCCCGGCGTCGTGGGCGAGTTGGAAGACGGTGGGGTACGGCTGCCACGCGCGCGGCGCCGTCCAGGGCTGCCAGCGCAGCTGGTTCATCAGCTCACCGGTCCCGGGGTCGAGGACGGCGTAGCCGGGCAGGCCGTGCGCGCCGGGCGGCAGGCCGGTGCCCACGGAGGCGAGGGAGGTGGCGGTGGTCGCGGGGAAGCCGGCGGTCAGCGGCTCGCCGGTGGCCAGGGAGTGCAGGAAGGGGGCGTCCTCGGGGTGGGCGAGCAGCTGCTCCCAGCCGAGGCCGTCGATGAGGAACACGCAGGCGCGGTCGGCCGGTTCGACCCCGGCGAGGGCCGGCACGAAGCCGGGGACGCCGAGCCCGGCGGCGATGCTGGGGAGCAGGTCGGCCAGGGAGCCGGTGCCGTAGCGGGGGGCGGGCGCGGCGGCCGGGTCGAGCGGCGCGGGCCAGCCGTCGGCCGTCGCGGTGCCGTCGCCGGGTGCGCCGAAGGCGGGTGCGCCGCCGCCCGGTGTCCCTCCCGTCGCCGGCATCAGGCTTCCGGGCCGGCGGCGGTGGCCTCGGAGAGCGCCTGGGCGAAGTCCAGGGCCTGCCGTACGGTCTCGGGGCCGTCGCCGGCCTCGCTGACGCGCAGGCTCAGGTCGTCGGCGGTGGCCGAGCCGGTGTAGCCGTGGTCGGCGTCGCAGTTGGGGTCGCCGCAGGTGGCGGGCTCCATGTCGAGCCGGCTGACGGCGCCCCAGCCGACGGTCAGCACGACCTCGCGGGGCAGGGTGCCGGGGGTGTACGCCTCGGGGTTGCCGACGACGCGGCTGAGGACGACGGAGGAGATCCGGGCCAGCTTGACGGACTCGGTGGAGGTGGTGGCGTACGGCGTCGGCGAGGTGGCGTCCGCGGCCTGCTCGTCGGTGTGGCTGACGATGAAGCGGCTGTCGGTGAGCACGAGCACGGTGACGTGGCGCCGGACCTCGTTGGCGTCGAACGTCGTCTCCTGGTGGACCAGATACGCGGATACCGGCTCCTCGCCGACGGCGGCCTCCACCGCCTCCGCCACGAGGGCGGGGTAGTAGCCGCTGCGCTCGATCGCCGCGCGCAGCCCCTTGGTCGCGGTCCCGGTCTTAGCCATGCGCCCATCCTACGGCCCGGCAGGCCGCGTCCGGTCCGCCAGCCGGGGCCCGGGCCGCCGGCACCCCCGGGGCCGCGGCCGCGGGCCGGCCGGTCAGTAGCGGGGCATGCGGCGGGCACCGAGGTCGACGCGGGGCGGTGGCGGGGCCAGGCGCAGGGCGGCGGACAGCACGCTGACGCCGCGGGGGGCCACCACCGCCGGGGACAGCTCCACGGAGACCACCTCGGGGTGCTCGTCGACGAAGAGCGACAGCCGCAGCAGCAGCTCCTCCAGCGCCGCCGTGTCCACCGGCTGCGCGCCGCGCCAGCCGAAGAGCAGCGGGGCGCCCCGGACGGCGCGGATCAGCTCGGCGGCGTCGCGGTCGGTGGCGGGCACGAGGCGGTGCGCGAGGTCGCCGAGCAGCTCGGAGGGGGCGCCGGCCAGGCCGAAGGACAGCACGGCGCCGATGCCGGGGTCGACGGTGGCGCGCACCACGGTGTCGACGCCGCGCGGGGCCATCGCCTGCACCACGGGCTGCAGCTCGGCGGGGTCGCCGAGGCTGCCGGTCAGCTCTGCGTGGGCGAGGCGCAGCTGCTCCTCGCCGGCGAGGTCGAGCCGTACGCCGCCGAGGTCGGGGCGGTGCCGCAGGTGGACGGCGGTGGTCTTGAGCGCGACGGGGTAGCCGAGCCGGGCGGCGGCGGCCGCGGCGGTCTCCGGGTCGGGGGCGGGCAGCGCGGGCAGCACGGTGATCCCGTAGCGGCCGAGCAGGCGCACGGCGTCCGGCTCGGGGACGTCGAGGGGCACGCCCTCCGCGTACGGGGCGGGCGGCGCGGCCGACGCGGGGGTGCGCGGGGCGGTACGAGCCGTACGGCCGCCCGGCGGCCCGCCGTCCGCGGCGGCACCACCGGCCCCGGCACCCGCACCGGCGCCCGCCGCCGGGCCCAGCAGCTCCGCGATGTCCGCCGCCGCGCCCGCCGGGTCCAGGTCGTCGTACTCGGGCACCCGCCCCGGGTCCGCCGCGCGCCGGCGCCACTGGGCGTGCCGTACCGCCTGCGCCAGGGCCCGCGCCGCCCGCTCCCCCGCCGGGTACGCGGGGATGCCGTCCGGCGGGGCCGCCAGGGCCTCCGGCAGGCCCTCGATCTCCAGGTGGACGACGGCCACCGGCTTCGTCGCGCCGGCCGCCGCCGCGCGCAGCGCCGCCGCGAGCGCCCCGGCGTCCTGGGGGCCCGGTACCGCCGCGAGCGCCGGCACGTCCGGATCGGTCACCCAGGGGATGGCCGTGACCAGCACCGCGTCGCAGCCGTCGGCCGCCAGCGCGCCGGCGACGGCGGCGCGGAAGTCCTCCGGCGCCGCGGCCGGGGTCAGGTCGCGCGGCGGCAGCGGGCGGAGCCCGGCCGCGCGGCAGGCGTCGTACGCGAGGAGGCCGAGGGAGTCGGAGTTGCCGACGATCGCGACCCGCGGCCCGGCGGGCAGCGGCTGGGCGGCGAGCAGCAGCCCGGTGTCGACCAGCTCGGTGACGGTGTCGACGGCGACGACGCCGGCCTGGCGGAGCAGCGCGCCGACGGTGTCGGCGGGCACCGACGTGCCGGGCACGGCGTGGCCGGGCGGCGTGCTGGCGCTGTGCCGGGCGCCCTTGACGACCACGACCGGCTTGTCGGCCGAGGTGCGGCGGGCGAGGCGGGTGAACTTGCGCGGGTTGCCGAGGGATTCGAGGTACATGAGGACGACGTCGGTGGCGGTGTCGTCGTGCCAGTACTGCAGCAGGTCGTTGCCGGAGACGTCGGCGCGGTTGCCCGCGGAGACGAACGTCGAGACCCCGGCGAGCGCCGCGCCCGGCCGCCGGTGCAGCGCCGACAGCAGCGCGATGCCGATGGCGCCGGACTGGGTGAAGACCCCGACGCGGCCGTGGTCCGCGGGCTCGGGGGCGAGGGTGGCGTTCAGGCGTACGGGCGGGGCGGTGTTGAGGACGCCGAAGGCGTTGGGGCCGATGACGCGCATGCCGTGGCCGCGGGCCTGCCGGACGAGGGCGCGCTGCCGCGCCCGGCCGGCGGCGCCGGCCTCGGCGTAGCCGGAGGAGAGCACGACGAGGCCCTGCACGTCCTGCTCGCCGCAGTCGTCGACGACGTCGGGGACGCGGGCGGCGGGCACGGCGACGACGGCGAGGTCGACGGGCTCGTCGATGTCCCGTACGGAGCGGCGGGCGGGGACGTCCTCGGGCAGCAGCCGGTCCTGGTCCTCCGGGTAGGCGTGGTTCACGGCGTAGACCCGGCCGGTGAAGCCGGCGGCGAGGAGGTTGGCGAGGACGGTGCGGCCGACGCCGCCCGGGCGGCGGCCGACGCCGACGACGGCGACGGAGCGCGGGGCGAGCAGCCGCTGGACGGACCGGGCCTCGGCGCGCTGCTCGCGGGCGTGCATGACGGCCAGGGACCGCTCGGTGGGCTCCAGCCCGAACTCCAGCCGGACGACGCCGTCCGCGAAGCTGCTCTTCTGGGTGTAGCCGGCGTCCGTGAAGACCTTCATCATGCGGTTGTTGGCGGGCAGCACGTCGGCGACGAAGCGGCGCACGCCGCGCTCGCGGGCGCAGGCGGCGATGTGCTCCAGCAGCGCGGAGGCGACGCCGCGGCCCTGCTGGTCGTCCTGGACGAGGAACGCCACCTCCGCCTGCGGCTCCCCGTCGGCCGCCGGCTCGATGCGGTCGTAGCGGACGGTGGCGATGAAGGCGTCACCGACGACGGCGGCCAGGCCCACCCGGTCGACGTAGTCGTGGTGGGTGAAGCGGTGCACGTCCTTGGCGGACAGCCGGGGGTGCGGGGCGAAGAAGCGCAGGTACTTGGACTCGTCGGAGACCCGGTCGAAGAACGCGACGAGGCGGTCGGCGTCGTCCGGGACGATGGGCCTGACCTGTGCGGTGCCGCCGTCGCGCAGCACGACGTCGGCTTCCCAGTGGGTGGGGTACTCGGGTGCCGACGGGGTGGCCATGGGGCCCAGGTTACGGTCCGGGCCTGCTGGCGGGAGCGGACGCGGCCAGGCAGTCTGAGGTGACCGCGGAGGGCGCGGGGCGGCCGGGGCGGGCCGCGGGGGCGGTACGGGCGGTATGCGGCCCGGCGGCCCCGGGGAGGAGAAGCACAGGCAGGCCGTGGTCCGGCCCGCCCGGCGAGCGTGCAAGAATGGTCTAGACAACTAGCGCAAGGGAAGGGCAACACCATGGCTGAGCGCCGCGTCACCGTCGGCTGGACCGAAGGGCTGCACGCCCGCCCCGCATCCATCTTCGTGCGGGCGGCCACCGCCGCGGGCGTCCCGGTGACGATCGCCAAGGCGGCCGACGGCAACGCCGTCAACGCCGCCTCGATGCTGGCCGTGCTGGGGCTGGGCGCCAAGGGCGGCGACGAGGTCATCCTCGCCTCGGCGGACGACGCCTCCGAGAGCGCGCTCGACCGGCTGGCGAAGCTGGTCCAGGAGGGCCTGGACGAACTGCCGGAAACCGTCTGAGCACGGCCGCCGGCGAATCCCCGCGCCGGGCCCGCCGAAATGGCCGGTTACCGACGATCGGTTTTCCGGGCGGCGGGAAATTCTCCGGCATCCCGGATTTCCGCGGCGCACGCAATTGTTACGGCTGGTCGCTTCCCGTGTTTACGGCATGTTTCCGGGAACTCACACGCACGGTCCTGCGCAATTCGTACGCGGCGGCGGAACGCTCCACGTGCGCCACGGCCAGCGCCCTGGCCCGCTCCGCGTCACCGCGCGCGACGGCGTCGGTGAGCGCGCCGTGCTCGTCCCACGACTCCACCGACCGGGCCGCCGGCGAGGCCCCGTACAGCCAGGACACCTTCCGGCGCAGCTGCACCAGCAGCACGGTGAGGTTCCGGCTGCCGGTGGCCTGCGCCAGCGTCTCGTGGAACCAGGTGCTCAGCGACGGCAGCTCCGCGACGTGCCCGCGCCGTGCCCGCTCCCGGCCCAGCCGCACCAGGCCGTGCAGCACCTTCAGATGCGCCTCCGTGCGCCGCTGGGCCGCGCGGGCGGCGCCCAGCGGCTCCAGCAGCGCGCGTATCTCCAGCAGGTCGGCGGCGTCCTGCGCGGTCGGCTCGGCGACGCAGGCGCCGACGTGCCGCTCCGTGGTGACGAAGCCCTCCGACTCCAGCGTGCGCAGCGCCTCGCGGACCGGCACCCGCGAGACCCCGTACCGGCGCGCGAGCTGCTCCTCGGTGAGCCGGCCGCCCTGCGGGAAGAATCCCGAGACGATGTCGTCGCGGATCGCGGCGCACACCGCCTGGGAAATACCGCCGTTCACCGCGCACACCGCATCATCCACACCCCTCAGCGCCGCCCGGGTGAACAGTATGGCAGCGGCGGCCGAATTAAGGCAGGAACGGGAAAGAGCCCGGCGCCGCCGCCGGGCTCTTTCCGGTCTGCCGCGGGCCCTTTACCGCGGCCCGCGGAAAGCCGGCGTCAGCCGGAGACGACCCGGACCGCGCCGATGCCCAGCCCCCGCACCGGCTCGGCGATCCGCTCCGCGTCGCCGACGAGCACCGTGACGAGCCGGTCGGTGGGGAACGCGGCCAGCACCGCCGCCGTGGCCTCCACCGTGCCGGTGTCGGCGAGCCGCGCGTACTGCCGGGCCTGGTAGTCGTCCGGGAGCTGCTGCTCGACCTGGTCGGCCAGCGTGCCCGCGACCGCGGCCGACGTCTCGTACCGCAGCGGGGCCACGCCGACCAGGAAGTCGGCCGCCGCGTCCCGCTCGGCGTCGGTCAGCCCGTCGGCCAGCGAGCGCAGCACCTTCCAGGTGTCCGCCAGCGCCGGGCCGGTCACGTCGGTCTCGACCGAGCCGCCGATGGCCAGCAGCGCGGCACCGGTGCCGTCGGACGGCGAGCGCAGCGCCTGCGCGGAGGCGCGCACGCCGTAGGTGTAGCCCTTCTCCTCGCGCAGCACGACGTCCAGGCGGGAGGTGAGGGTGCCGCCCAGGCAGTACGTGCCGAGCAGCTGGGCGGGCCAGACGGCGTCGTGCCGGTCGCTGCCGATCCGGCCGATCAGCACCTGCGTCTGGACGGCCCCCGGGCGGTCGACGACGACGACCCGGCCGGTGTCGTCCGCCGCCACCGGCGGCAGCGGGCGGGCCTCGGCGGCGGTGCCGGTCCAGGCGCCGAGGGTGGCGGCCAGCGCCTCGTCGACGTCGAGGCCGGAGAGGTCGCCGACGACCACGGCGGTTGCGGTGGCGGGCCGCACGTGGGCGGCGTAGAAGGCGCGTACGGCGGCGGCGTCGATCCGCGCCACGGACTCCTCCGTGCCCCAGCGGGGACGGGAGAGCCGGTCGCCGGCGGCGAACAGCTCGGCGTACAGCGCCATCGCGGCGCGCCGGCCGGGGTTGGCCAGCTCGTGCGGGATCTCGTCCAGCCGGTTGGCGACCAGCCGCTCGATCTCGTCGTCCGGGAAGGCGGGCGCGCGCAGCGCGGCCGCGAGCAGCGTGAGGCCCCGGCGCAGCCGGGACGCGGGGACCTCCAGGGAGACGCGGACGCCGGGGTGGTCGGCGTGCGCGTCGATGGTGGCGCCGCAGCGCTCCAGCTCGGCGGCGAACTCCTCGGCGCTGTGCTCGTCGGTGCCCTCGGAGAACGCCCGCGCCATGATCATGGCGACGCCGTCCAGGCCGGCCGGCTCGGCGTCCAGCGGCGCGGCGAGGCACACCTCGACGGCGACGACCTGCTGGCCGGGGCGGTGGCAGGTGAGCACCGTGAGCCCGTTGCCGAGGGTGCCGCGCTCCGGGGCCGGGAACGCCCAGGGCCGCGCCTCGCCGCCCTGCGGGCGGGGGTGGAAGTTCATCGTCGGGTTGGTCGTGCTGGTCGTCTCGGCGGTCACGCCTGAACCTCGTCTTCCTCGGTGCCGGCGGCGCCCGCGTTCTCGTCGGTGGCGCCGGTGTCGGAGTCGTCCGTCTCGCCGTCGGCCGGGGCCGTGGGCTCGTACACGAGGGCCGCGCGGTTCTCCGGGATCAGCCGCGCCTTGGCGACGGCCTGCACCTCCTCGGCGGTCACGCCGAGGATCCGCTCGACGGCCCCGAGCGCCAGCCGCGGGTCGCCGAAGAGCACCGCGTAGCGGCAGAACTCGTCCGCCCGGCCGCCGACGGTGGCCAGCCGGTCCAGCCACTCCCGCTCCAGCTGGGCCTGCGCCCGCTCCATCTCCTCGGGCGTCGGCCCCTGTTCCGCGAAGCGGGCCAGCTCCTCGTCGACGGCGGTCTCGATGGCGGGCACCTCGACGCCGCCGGACGCCTTGACGTCCAGCCAGCCCAGCGACGGCGCGCCGGCCAGCCGCAGCATCCCGAAGCCGGCCGCGACGGCGAGCCGGTCGCGACGCACCAGGCGGTTGTAGAGCCGGGAGGACTCGCCGCCGCCGAGCACGGTCAGGGCCAGGTCCGCGGCGTCGGCCTCGCGGGTGCCGTCCTCGGGCAGCCGGTACGAGGCCATGAGCGCCCGCGACGGCACCTCCTCGGCCAGCTGCACGCGCTGCGCGCCGCCGAGGGTGTCGGGCAGCGAGCCGTCGCGCGGGGGCTGCTTGCCCTCGTGCGCGGGGATGGAGCCGAAGTACTTCTCCACCCAGGCGAGGGTCTGCGCGGTGTCGATGTCGCCGACGACGGAGAGCACCGCGTTGCTCGGCGAGTAGTAGGTGCGGAAGAACTCCCGGCAGTCCGCGAGCGAGGTGGCGTCCAGGTCGGCCATCGAGCCGATCGGCGTGTGGTGGTACGGGTGGCCGTCGGGGTACGTCATCGCGGCGAGCCGCTCGAACGCGGTGCCGTACGGGACGTTGTCGTACCGCTGCCGGCGCTCGTTCTTCACCACGTCGCGCTGGTTGTCCAGGCTCTCCTCGGTGAGCGCGCTGAGCAGCGAGCCCATGCGGTCGGCCTCCAGCCACAGCGCCAGCTCCAGCTGGTGGGCCGGCAGCGTCTCGAAGTAGTTGGTGCGCTCGAAGCTGGTGGTGCCGTTGAGCGAGCCGCCGGCGGACTGCACCAGCTCGAAGTGGCCGTTGCCGGAGACCTGCGCCGAGCCCTGGAACATCAGGTGCTCGAAGAGGTGGGCGAGCCCGGTGCGGCCGGCCACCTCGTGACGCGAGCCCACGTCGTACCAGATGCACACCGCGGCGACGGGCGTGAGAGGGTCCTCGGAGAGGATGACCCGCAGCCCGTTGTCCAAGCGGTGTTCCTCCAGTGTCAGTCCGCCTGAGTTGGCCTGCGGGGTGGCCGTCTGACCCATGGGCATGGAGTCCCTTCGATCGCTGCTGTACGCGGCACACCGGACGTCCGGTGTCGCGCCCCCACTGTATGCCGGGGGCCGTGTGCCGGGTCGTGGTCGGCGATGTCGGCGCGTGGGTCCACAATGGGGGCGCACGCCGACCGCCCGTGAACGAGCCGATGAGGAGCAGCCGCCGAGATGGCCCGCCGCAGCAGCAGTGCCCCGCCGCCAGAGGAGATCGAAGAGCGGATCCTCGACGTCGACGTCGTGGACGAGATGCAGGGCTCCTTCCTTGAGTACGCGTACTCGGTCATCTACTCCCGCGCGCTCCCCGACGCCCGCGACGGCCTGAAGCCCGTACACCGCCGCATCCTGCACCAGATGAACGAGATGGGCCTGCGCCCCGACCGCCCGTACGTGAAGTGCGCGCGCGTCGTCGGCGAGGTGATGGGCCGGCTGCACCCGCACGGCGACTCCGCCATCTACGACGCGCTGGTGCGCATGGCGCAGCCGTTCTCGATGCGGCTGCCGCTGGTCGACGGCCACGGCAACTTCGGCTCCCTCGGCAACGACGACCCGCCCGCGGCCATGCGCTACACCGAGTGCCGCCCCGCGCCCGCGGCGACGCTCATGGTCGAGTCGATCGACGAGGACACCGTCGACTTCACCGCGAACTACGACGGCAGCGAACAGGAGCCCGTCGCGCTGCCGTCCGCCTTTCCGAACCTGCTGGTGAACGGCGCCTCCGGGATCGCGGTCGGGATGGCGACCAACATGCCGCCGCACAACCTCGGCGAGGTCGTCGCCGCCGCGCGGCACCTCATCCGGCACCCGGGCGCCGACCTGGAGACCCTGATGCGGCACGTCCCGGGTCCCGACCTGCCCACCGGCGGCCGCATCGTCGGCCTCGACGGCGTCCGGGACGCGTACGAGACGGGCCGCGGCAGCTTCAAGATCCGCGCCACCGCGACGGTGGAGCAGGTCTCCGCGCGCCGCAAGGGCATCGTCGTCACGGAGCTGCCCTTCACCGTCGGCCCGGAGAAGATCAGGGCCAAGGTCAAGGACCTCATCGGGGCCAAGCGGCTGCAGGGCATCGCCGACCTGAAGGACCTCACCGACCGCGAGCACGGCCTGCGGCTGGTCTTCGAGGTCAAGAACGGCTTCAACCCCGAGGCCGTGCTGGAGCAGCTGTACAAGCTGACCCCGCTGGAGGAGACCTTCGGCATCAACAACGTCGCGCTCGTCGACGGCCAGCCGCTCACGCTGGGCCTGAAGGAGCTGCTGGAGGTCTTCCTGGACCACCGCTTCACCGTGGTGCGGCGGCGCAGCGAGTTCCGGCGCACCAAGCGCCGCGACCGGCTGCACCTGGTGGAGGGCCTGCTCGTCGCGCTCCTCGACATCGACGAGGTCATCCGCATCATCCGGGCCAGCGAGAACGCCGCGCAGGCCAAGGAGCGGCTCATCGGCCACTTCGCGCTCTCCGAGATCCAGACGCAGTACATCCTGGACACGCCGCTGCGCCGGCTGACCAAGTTCGACCGGCTGGAGCTGGAGGCCGAGCGGGACCGGCTGACCGCGGAGATCGCCGAGCTGACGCGGATCCTGGAGTCGGACGCGGAGCTGCGCAAGCTGGTGTCCGGCGAGCTGTCGGCGGTGGCGAAGAAGTACGGCAGCGCGCGCCGCACGATGCTGCTGGAGGCCGGCGGCGAGCCGGCCGCGGCGGTGCCGCTGGAGGTCTCCGACGACCCGTGCCGGGTGCTGATGTCGTCCACGGGGCTGCTGGCCCGTACCGCCAACGGCGACCCCTTCGGCGATCCGGCACCGGCCAAGCGGGCCAAGCACGACGTGGTCGTCTCCGCCGTGCCGACGACGTCGCGGGCGCACATCGGGGCGGTGACCTCGGCCGGGCGGCTGCTGCGGATGCCGGTGATCGACCTGCCCGTGCTGCCGGAGACCGCGGCCCGGCCCAGCCTGGCGGGCGGCGCGGCGGTCGCGGAGTTCCTGTCGCTGGCCGACGACGAGCAGGTCGTCTGCCTCACGACGCTCGACGAGTCCTCGCCGGGCCTGGCGCTGGGCACGGCGCAGGGCGTGGTGAAACGGGTGGTCCCGGACTACCCGGCGAACAAGGAGGAGTTGGAGGTCGTCTCGCTCCGCGACGGCGACCGGATCGTCGGCGCGGCGGAGCTGCGCACCGGCGAGGAGGACCTCGTGTTCGTCACGAGCGACGCGCAGCTGCTGCGCTATCCCGCGGGGCAGGTGCGGCCGCAGGGGCGGGCGGCGGGCGGCATGGCGGGCGTGAAGCTCGGCGCGGGGGCGGAGGTGGTCGCGTTCCACGTGGTCGACCCGGCGGCGGAGGCGGCGGTGCTGACGGTCGCCGGCTCCTCGGGGGCGCTGGACGGCGCGTGGGTGCAGACGGCGAAGCTGACGCCGTTCGACCAGTTCCCGCGGAAGGGGCGGGCCACGGGCGGCGTGCGCTGCCAGCGGTTCCTGAAGGGCGAGGACCGACTGACGTTCGCCTGGACCGGCCCGGTGCCGGCCCGCGCGGCGGGCCGTACCGGGGCGCCGGTGGAGCTGCCGGAGCCGGACCCGCGCCGGGACGGCTCGGGTACGCCGCTGACGAAGCCGGTGGCGGCGGTGGCGGGCCCGGTGTAGCCGGGCACGGGCCCGGGGCGTCGGCGGCGCGCCCCGGGCGGGCGGCGCGACCTGTTTCGCTGGACCGGGTGGTCACCGGCTGCCAGCGTGGGACCCCATGAGGATTCCGACCGTCACCGACGCCCTGCGCGCCCGCCGGCTCATCCGCGACGCGCTGCCGCCGACCCCGCTGTGGTCGTACCCCGCGCTGGCCCGCGGGCCGGCCGCGGCCGTGTTCGTCAAGCACGAGAACACCCAGCCGACGGGCGCGTTCAAGGTACGCGGCGGCCTCGCCCTGCTCGCCTCGATGACGGCCGAGGAGCGCGCCCGCGGCATCGTGGGCTACTCCACGGGCAACCACGCCCAGTCCCTCGCCTACGCCGCCGCCCGGCACGGGGCGCCGTGCACGATCGTGATGCCGGAACGCCCCAACCCGGGCAAGGCGCGCGCCGTCACCGCCCTCGGCGCGGAGCTGATCGAGCACGGCGCGACGTTCGACGAGGCCCGCCCGTACGCCGGGCGGCTGGCCGCCGAGCGCGGCGCCCGGCTGGTGAGCGCCGCGGACGAGCCGGAGATCGTCGCCGGCGTGGCCACCGCGTATCTGGAGCTGTTCGAGCAGGCGCCGGACCTGGACGCGGTGCTCGTCCCGGTCGGCGGCGGCAGCGGCGCCGCCGCCGCGTGCCTGGTGGCCGCGGCCGTCGCCCCGGACTGCCGGGTGGTCGCGGTGCAGTCCGCGGCCTCCCCGGCGGCGTACGAGTCGTGGCGCGCGGGCCGCCTCGTGGAGCGGCCCAACCGCACCACCGCCGAGGGGCTGGCCACCGGCACCGGCTTCGCCCTGCCGCAGGCGCTGATGCGCGCCGGGCTCGCGGACTTCCTCCTGGTCGACGACGGGGACATCGCCCGCGCCCAGGGCAGCCTGATGCGCGACGCGCACACCCTGGCCGAGGGCGCGGGCGCCGCGGCGTACGCGGCGCTGCACGCGCACCCGGACGCCTTCGCGGGGCAGCGCGTCGCGGTCATCTGTACGGGAGGGAACGCCCAGGAAGCAGAAATCGCCAGGGCTATCGCCTGAAGGTGTGAAGCGCCGGGAATCCCCCGTCTGCGATCTCCTCGCTCTGCCCATTCTGGGCGGGCGGCAACCCCGCCGAGCGAGGAGAGCTCCCGGTGAACACCCCCCGGGGGCCCGAAGGGGCCCCGGCAGCCCCGCCCCGCGCCCCCTGGCCGGACCGGCCGGACTGGTCCGGCCGGCCGACGTGCCCCCGCCGGCCGCCGGGACGGGCGCCGAGGCCGGCACCGGGACCGGGTCCGAGGTTGACGGCGACGTGTACCTCGCGGTCCACGCAGCCTGTCGTACGTCGTCGCCGCCACCGTCGCCCCCGAGCTGACGGGCCGCCAGGTCGCCGGCCCGGTCAACGTCGCGCTGCTCGCCGGCCTCGGCCGGTTCGCCACCACCTCCTGCTCACCTGGGCGTACGCCCGGCACGCCCGGCTGCACCGCGACCCGGCGGCGCTCGACCCGCGCTGGGACATCGCCATGCGCACCCGCCGCTCCGACGGGTACGTCGGGACCCGCACCGCCGCCCGCTTCAGTGCGCGCGCGGCGTCCCCGCGGCCATGTGCGTCTGCGCCACCGGTACCGCGCCGCAGCTCGCCGGTGTCGCCGCTGCGGCGGCGCGGGGCGCGACGGGCACGTCCCAGCCGCGGCCGTCGCGGTGCGCGACGGTCACCCGCCAGCCGTCCCCGTCCCGGTCCCCGCCACCGCCACTGCCACTGCCACTGCCTTCGGTGCGTACGACCGCGAGGGCGTCGGCGCCGTGCTCGCCGGCCGCCCGGCGCACGGCCAGCTCCGCCGCCTGCCCGGGGCGATCCCAGGTGGAGCGCCCGCGGCAGCCCTCGGGGACGACCAGCCCGGAGGCGAGCGACGCGACGACCTCCTTGACGCCGTGCGGGGTCATGCGGCCGTAGGCGTAGCCGTGCGGGAGGAGGAGCAGCGTGGGCGAGAAGCGGTGGCCGCCGATGTGGGTGATCTCCCAGGTCTCGGTCCCCCCGGCGGCGTGCAGGGCGGCGGCGAGGGGGCGGCCGAGGAGCGCGCAGCAGCGGTCGCGCCGGCCGTTGGTGCAGACGAAGACGAGCGGCGGCGCTCCCGGGGTCTTCCGCGTCTCGCGGGTCCCCCGCGTCTCCCCCGCCTCTCCGGGCCCGGGGGCCCGGTCGCCGTCGTACGGGCCGGCGCCGAGTGCGGCGTCGAAGCCGGCGTGCTCGCCGCGGCCGAGGGCGGCGAAGTCGAGGTCGGTGAGGCGCGCGGGGTCGCGGACGTCGGTGGCGTGGATCCAGGTGCCGCCGGGGGCGGTGTGGGCGGCGAGGACGCGGCGGCTGGCGGGGCGGCGGACGTCGGCGTGCCGGCCCGGCCGGCGGATGAGCGCCACGCGCACGCCGCTGCCCTCGGCTCGCTCCTCCAGCACGCGGCCGACCTCGGGGTCGAGGTGGCTCTGGGTCAGCGCCTCGCTCCCCCACGGGCCGGTCTGCTCGACGAGCAGCCAGGTCGCGGCGACGGCCGCGGTCCCGGCGAGCGGTTCGGCCAGCTCTCCGGAGGCGGTCGCGCACGTACTCACGAAGGTGAGCCTAACCGTTCCTCAACACCCCGTCCCGCGCAGCCCGTCCGTCCCGGTGTTCCGGTCGTGTCCCGGGTGCCCCGCGAACCCGCTGCGCGGCCGGGAACGAGGGAATCCGGACCCAACCGCAAACAGCTTGCGCTCCTTGCGCTAATCTTGCGGTCATGACTCGACGACTTGCTGAGGTTGCCAAGAAGGTGGGGGTCTCCGAGGCCACCGTCAGCCGCGTGCTGAACGGAAAGCCCGGGGTGTCGGAGGCGACCCGGCAGGCCGTGCTGTCGGCCCTCGACGTGCTCGGCTACGAACGGCCCACGCAGCTGCGCGGCGAGCGCGCCCGGCTGGTCGGGCTGGTGCTGCCCGAGCTGCAGAACCCGATCTTCCCCGCGCTCGGGGAGGTGGTCGGCGGCGCGCTGGCCCAGCTGGGCCTGACCCCGGTGCTGTGCACGCAGACGAAGAACGGCGTCTCCGAGGCCGCGTACGTGGACCTGCTGCTGCAGCAGCAGGTCTCCGGGGTGGTGTTCGCCGGCGGCCAGTACGCGCAGTCCGCCGCGCCGCACGAGCACTACCGCAGGCTCGCCGAGCGGCGCATCCCGGTGGTGCTGATCAACGCGGCCATCGAGGACCTGGGCTTCCCCCGGGTCTCCTGCGACGACGCCGTCGCCGTCGAGCAGGCGTGGCGGCACCTGGCCTCGCTCGGGCACCGCCGGATCGGCCTGCTGCTGGGCCCCGGGGACCACGTGCCGTCGGCCCGCAAGCTGGCCGCCGCCGAGGAGCTGGCGCGGCAGACGGGGCTGGAGCTGCCGCCGGCCCGGGTGGCGCGCGCGCAGTACTCGCTGGAGAGCGGCCAGGCGGCCGCGTCGCGGATGCTCGACGACGACGTCACCGGATTCGTGTGCGCCAGCGACCCGCTCGCGCTCGGGGTGATCAGGGCGGTGCGGCGGCGCGGCCTGGACGTGCCGGACGACGTCTCGGTGGTGGGGTACGACGACTCGGCGTTCATGAACTGCACGTCGCCGCCGCTGACCACGGTGCGGCAGCCGATCGAGTCGATGGGCCGGGCGGCGGTCGAGCTGCTGTCGGCGCAGATCGGCGGCGCCCCGGTGGCCGCCGACGAGCTGCTGTTCGAGCCGGAGTTGGTGGTGCGCGGCTCCACCGGCCCCGCACGGTGAAGGATCTTCACCTTCCAGTCTCATTCTTGCAACTTCTGCGCGGCATATTGCGGAGTCCTGTCGACGGTGATTGAGTGTGGCCCGCCACGGCAGCGTGCAGCCGTGGTTTCCCGCTCATGCCCAGAGGGGTCACCGAGATGAAACAGACCGGGTTCCGCCGTACCAGCGCCGCCTTCGCACTCAGCGCCGTCCTGGCGCTGGTCGCCGCATGCGGCACCTCCAGCTCCGACGAGGGCGGGGACGAGGCGGCCGATCCGGCCGACGCCGCCGCCCCGCTGGACCCGGAGACCGAGGTCACCCTGACGATCGACTGCATGCCGCCGGCGGCCGAGAAGGCCGAGCTGAAGGAGTGGAACGAGGACGTCGAGGCGTTCAACAAGAAGTACCCGAACGTCACGATCGAGGGAAAGCAGACCGACCCCTGCCTGGAGCCGCCGCGGTTCACCGCCATGCTCAAGGCCAAGTCGCAGCCGGACGCCTTCTACACGTACTTCACCGACCTGCAGCAGGTGCTGGACAACGACGGCGCCGCGGACATCAGCGCGTACGTCAACGACGAGACCGTCCCGGCGCTGAAGGACATCGACCCGCAGGTCCTCGACGTGCTCAGAGAGGACGGCAAGCTCTACGGGCTGCCGACCAGCAACTACACCATGGGCCTGCTGATCAACCGCAAGCTCTTCGAGCAGGCCGGCCTCGACCCCGACAGTCCGCCGACGTCCTGGGACGAGGTGCGTACGGCCGCGAAGGCCATCTCCGGCCTCGGCGACGGCGTCAGCGGCTTCGGCGAGTACAGCGCCGGCAACAACGGCGGCTGGCACTTCACCGCCGCCATGTACGGCCTCGGCGGCGACATCGTCTCCGACGACACCACGAAGGCCGCGTTCAACGACGAGACCGGCCTGGAGTACGTCGAGAACCTCCACGCGATGCGCTGGGAGGACGACAGCATGGGCAAGACCCAGCTGCTCAAGTGGGGCGACCTGCAGAAGCAGATGGCGTCCGGCAAGCTCGGCATGTTCCTCGCCGCACCCGACGACATCACGTACATGGTCCAGCAGCTCGGCGGCGACTACGCCGACTACGGCATGGGCCCCATGCCCGGCGGCCAGGCCACCCTCTTCGGCGGCAACGACTACCTCATCAAGAAGGGCAGCTCGCACGACCAGATCAAGGCCGCCATCGCCTGGCTGAACTTCAAGTTCCTCACCCCCGGCACGGGCCAGTTCGACTGGGCGCGTACGAAGGCCGACGGGCTGCCCGTCGGGCTGCCGCAGCCGGACTTCTGGACCGGCGAGAGCAAGCGCAAGGACGACGAGCTGCGCGCCGAGCACTCCACGATGCCGGTGGAGAACTTCCGGCCGTTCCGCGAGAACCCCGTCCCCGGCCGCGCCGAGCCGCCCAAGGCCCAGGAGATCTACAAGGTCCTCGACACGGTGATGTCGGGCGTGCTCACCAACGAGGACGCCGACCCGGCCGAGCTGCTCGACACCGCGGAGGACCAGGTCAACCAGGTCCTGGCGAACCAGTAGCCATGGCGGCGCCCACCATGTCCCGGCCGGCCGCCCCGTCCGCGGGGCGGCCCGCCGGCCACCGGCGCCCCCGCCGCGGGGAGTTCGCCCGCGCGCTGCGCCGCAACCTGACCGCCCACGGCTTCCTCATCGGCGCCGTGCTCTGCTTCTCGCTCTTCTCCTGGTATCCGATGGTCCGGGAGTTCATCCTGGCCTTCCAGAAGAACGAGGACGGCGAGACCGTCTGGGCGGGCTGGTCGAACATCAGCTACATCTTCAACGACCCCGCCTTCTGGGACGCGTGGCGCAACACCTTCCTCTTCACCGGGCTGGCGCTGCTCCTCGGCTTCGCCGTGCCGTTCGCGGTGGCGATCGTGCTCAACGAGTTCCGGCACGGCCGCGCGTACCTGCGGATCCTGGTGTACCTGCCGGTGATGCTGCCGCCGGTCGCGTCCGTGCTGCTGTTCAAGTACTTCTACGACCCGGGCCACGGGCTCTTCAACCGCGTCCTGGAGGCCTTCGGCCTGCCCGCACAGGACTGGCTGCAGTCCAGCGACACCGCGATGCTGTCCGTGGTCATCGCCGCGACGTGGATGAACATGGGCGCGGCCACGCTGATCTACCTGGCCGCACTGCAGGGCATCCCGGGCGAGCTGTACGAGGCGGCGGAGCTGGACGGTGCCGGGCTGTTCCGCAAGATCTGGCACGTGACCATCCCGCAGACCCGGCTGATCCTGTCGCTGATGCTGCTGATGCAGATCATCGCCACCATGCAGGTCTTCGTGGAGCCGTTCCTGCTCACCGGCGGCGCCGGCCCGGAGAACTCGACGCTGACCGTCGTCCAGCTCATCTACCAGTACGCCTTCACCTTCAACAACTACGGCAGCGCCGCGGCCCTCGGGGTCGTGCTCATGCTGGTGCTGGCCGTCTTCTCCGCCGTGTACGTCCGCCTCGACCGCGGCAGCGAAGACTGAGAGCCGGGAGAACTTCCGATGGCCGAATCGCAAAGGACGCTGATCTCGCCGGCGGCGCTGGCCAGGCCGCGCGGGAAGGTCCTGTACTGGACCGCGTTCGCCCTGGTGATGCTGGTCTTCACGCTGGTGTTCATCGGGCCGCTGTACTGGATGGTGACCAGCGGGCTCAAGACCACCCAGGAGTTCGCGCAGACACCGCCGACGCTCGTACCGGGCGAGGTGCAGCCGGACAACTACTCCGAGGCGTGGAACGTGCTGGACCTCGCCCGGCTGCTCCTCAACACCTGCGTGTACGCCTTCGGCGCGCTGGCCTTCCAGCTCGTCTTCGACGTGGCCGCGGCGTACTCGCTGTCCAAGCTCCGCCCCGTGCTGGGCAAGGTCATCCTCGGCGCGATGCTCGCGACGCTGATGATCCCGGCGACGGTCCTCGTCGTACCGCAGTACCTCACCGTGCTCGACGTGCCGCTGGTGGACCGCAACCTCATCAACTCGCCGTGGGTGATCTGGCTGCCGTCGGTCACCAACGCCTTCAACATCTTCCTGCTCAAACGCTTCTTCGACTCCATCCCCCGGGAGCTGATGGACGCCGCCGCCATGGACGGCGCCTCGCCGATGCGCACCCTGCGGTCCATCGTGCTGCCGATGTCCCGGCCGATCCTCGGCGTCGTCTCGATCTTCGCGGTCGTCGCCGTGTGGAAGGACTTCCTCTGGCCGATGCTCACCCTGCCCGACCCGTCGAAGCAGACACTCAACGTCGGCATCTACTCGCTGGCCGCGAGCGTGCCCGAGAACCAGCTCATCGCCGCGCTCGCCATCGCCTCCATACCCACGTTGGTGATCTTCCTCGTCTTCCAGCGCAACATCATGCACGGCCTGACCGCCGGCAGCCTCAAGGGCTGACGGGAAGGGCCCTCTTCCTGATCCAGTAGGGATTTCCTGTGAGGGATTCAGTGTCGGATACCAGCTGGTGGCGCGACGCCGCCATCTACCAGGTCTACGTACGCAGCTTCGCCGACGGCGACGGCGACGGCACCGGCGACCTCGCCGGGGTCCGAGCCCGGCTGCCGTACCTCGCCGAGCTGGGCGTGGACGCCGTCTGGTTCACCCCGTGGTACGTCTCGCCGATGGCCGACGGCGGCTACGACGTCGCCGACTACCGGGCCGTCGACCCGGCGTTCGGCACCCTCGACAAGGCCGAGAAGCTGATCGCCGAGGCCCGCGCCCTCGGTATCCGCACGATCGTCGACATCGTGCCCAACCACGTCTCCGACGCCCACCCCTGGTTCCGCGCCGCGCTGGCCGCCGGGCCCGGCAGCCCCGAGCGCGAGCTGTTCCACTTCCGCCCCGGCCGCGGCCCGGACGGCGAGCTGCCGCCGAACAACTGGCCCTCGCAGTTCAACGGCGAGAGCTGGACCCGGCACGCCGACGGCGACTGGTACCTCCACCTGTTCTCCGAGCGGCAGCCGGACCTCAACTGGGCCCACCCGGCGGTGCGCCGCGAGCACGAGGACGTGCTGCGCTTCTGGTTCGAGCGCGGTGCGGCCGGCGTACGCATCGACTCCGCCGCCCTGCTCGCCAAGGACCCCGACCTGCCCGACTGGGACGAGGACGACCCGCGCGGCGCGCCCAGCCCGTACGTCGACCGCGACGAGCTGCACGGGATCTACCGCTCCTGGCGGGCCATCGCCGACGCGTACGACGGCGTGCTCATCGGCGAGCTGTGGGTGCCCGAGCCGGAGCGCTTCTCCCGCTACCTGCGCCCGGACGAGCTGCACACCGCGTTCAACTTCGACTTCCTCGCCCGCCCCTGGGACGCCGCCGAGCTGCGCGCGTCCATCGACACCACGCTGGCGTACCACGCGCCGGTCGGCGCGCCCGCGACCTGGGTGCTGTGCAACCACGACGTGACCCGCACGGTGACCCGCTACGGCCGGGACGACGCCGACCCGGGCACCGGCTTCGACTTCGCCGCCAAGCGCTTCGGCACCCCGACCGACCCCGTGCGCGGCACCCGCAGGGCGCGCGCCGCGGCGCTGCTCTCGCTCGCCCTGCCCGGCTCCGTCTATCTGTACCAGGGCGAGGAGCTGGGCCTGCCGGAGGCGGACGTGCCGCGGGACCGCATCGTCGACCCGATGCACTTCCGCTCCGAGGGACGCGACCCGGGCCGGGACGGCTGCCGGGTACCGCTGCCGTGGCGGCCGGGCGGGCCGGCGTACGGGTTCAGCGACCCGGCGGATGCGGGCGGCGGCGCCGGCGGGGCAGGCGGGTCCGGCGACGGGGCCGCCCCGGCCGAGCCGTGGCTGCCGCAGCCACCGGGCTGGGGCACGTACGCCGTCGAACGCCAGGAGGACGACCCGCGCTCGATGCTGCACCTGTACCGGGAGGCGCTGCGGCTGCGCCGCGGCGAGCCGGCGCTCGGCGACGGGCCGATGCGCTGGCTCGACGCCCCCGGCGGCGTGCTGTCCTTCGCCCGCTCCGACGACTTCGTCTGCGTCGTCAACCTCGCCGCGGAGCCCGCGCCGCTCCCGGCCCACCGTGCCGTCCTGATCGGCAGCGGCCCCCTGGACGAGGGGCGGCTGCCGCAGGACACGGCGGTCTGGCTGCGCACCTAGGCCGCCGCACCCGGCACCGCGCACCTCCGCACACGGCACAGGTCCACTCGTCCGGGCGCCCGGCCCGCCCCGCGGGCCGGGCGCCCGCCCCCAGGAGAGAGGAGCACCACCGTGACCACCCGAAGAACCTTCCTCGCCGGCGCCGCGGGCGCCGGACTCGCCGCGGCCGCCGGCCTGCGGCCCGCCGCCACGGCCTGCGCCGCCGAGCCGTCCCCGTACGTGCACGCCTTCTACTACTCGTGGTACGGAAACCCCGGCCACCACGGCTCGTGGGTGCACTGGCAGCAGGGCGGGCACACGCCGCCCGACGACGTCGGCGCCGACTTCTACCCCGCCCTGGGCGCGTACGACTCGGGCGACTACGACGGCGCCGTCGCCCAGCACATGGCGTGGGCGCGGCAGGCCGGCATCGGCGTGCTGGCGTACAGCTGGTGGGGCCGCGGCAGCTACGAGGACCGCCGCGCGGCCGGGGTGCTGGACGCGGCGGCGGCCGCGGGCCTGCAGCTCGCCTGGCACATCGAGCCCTACGCGGGGCGCGACGCGGCGTCGGTCGTCGACGACGTGGCGTACCTGGAGGAGAACTACGGCGCCCATCCGGCCTACCACCGGGCGGCGGACCGGGGCGGGCGCTGCGCGTACTACGTCTTCCACAGCCTGAACACCACCGACTGGGCGCCGATCGCGGCGATCCGGGACAGCGCCCTGGTGCTGGCGCAGACCACGGACGTCTCCCGCGTCGAGCACTTCGGCGGCATCTACACGTACGACGCCATCGCCGGCGCGAACGACCCGGACTGGGCGGGCGTCGCCGCCTGGTGCCGCGCGAACGACTACGTGTGGGCGCCGTCCATCGGCCCCGGCTACCTCGACGACCGCGCCGTGCCGGGCAACACCACGCCGACCGTGGACCGCGCGGACGGCGCGGTGTACGACCGCAGCTGGGGCCACGTGCTGGACCCGCGGAAGGGCGGGCCGGCGGACTGGGTGACGCTCACGTCGTTCAACGAGTGGCACGAGGGCAGCCAGCTGGAGCCGGCCGCGGCCGCGCCCCCGCTGCCGGTCTACCTCACGTACGACGGCGCCTACGGGCGTACGGGCGCGGCCGCCGAGACCGCGTACCTGGACCGGACCCGGCACTGGGTGACCGAGTTCGAGAAGGCGTCCGGGCGGGGCTGAGCCGACGCCGCCCCGACGAGGCCGGGCCCCGGCGGGGCCCGGCCGACTCAGGTATCGATCCGCGAACGGTCCAGGGTGGCCGCCGAGTTGGTGATGAACTCCTTGCGGGGGGCGACCTCGTTGCCCATCAGCAGGTTGAACACCTGCTCGGCGGCCTCCAGGTCGCTGATGTTGATCCGCCGCAGTGTGCGGTACCGCGGGTCCATCGTGGTCTCGGCGAGCTGGTCGGCGTCCATCTCGCCGAGGCCCTTGTAGCGCTGGATGGACTCCTTGAAGCGCGTGCCCTTGCGCTGCAGTTCGAGCAGGGTCTCGCGCAGCTCGCTGTCCGAGTACGTGTAGATGTACTTGTCCTGGCCCTTCTTCGGCTGGATCAGCTCGATGCGGTGCAGCGGCGGCACCGCGGAGAAGACCCGGCCCTCCTCGACCATCGGGCGCATGTAGCGCTGGAAGAGGGTGAGCAGCAGGGTGCGGATGTGCGCTCCGTCGACGTCGGCGTCGGCGAGGAAGATCACCTTGCCGTAGCGCGCCTGGTCGATGTCGAACGTCCGCCCCGAGCCGGCCCCTATCACCTGAATGATCGCGCTGCACTCGGCGTTCTTCAACATGTCCGCGACGGAGGCCTTCTGGACGTTGAGGATCTTGCCGCGGATCGGCAGCAGGGCCTGGAACTCGGAGTTGCGGGCGAGCTTGGCCGTGCCCAGCGCGGAGTCGCCCTCGACGATGAACAGCTCGGAGCGCTCCACGTCGTCGCTGCGGCAGTCGGCGAGCTTGGCGGGCAGGGAGGAGGACTCCAGCGCGGTCTTGCGGCGCTGCGCCTCCTTGTGCTGCCGGGCGGCGATCCGGGTACGGGCCGCGGCCACGGCCTTCTCCAGCACCGCGCGCGCCTGCTGCTTGGCGTCCCGCTTGGTGGACGTCAGGAACGCCTTCAGCTCCTTGGCGACGACCTGGGCGACGATCCGGGACGCCGCCGAGGTGCCCAGCACCTCCTTGGTCTGGCCCTCGAACTGCGGCTCGGAGAGCCGGACCGTGACGACGGCGGTCAGGCCCTCCAGCGCGTCGTCCTTGACGATGTCGTCCTCGGCGACGCGCAGCAGCTTCAGGCTGCGCAGGGCGTCGTTGACGGTGCGGGTCAGGGAGCGCTCGAAGCCGGTGAGGTGGGTGCCGCCCTTGGGGGTGGCGATGATGTTGACGAAGGAGCGGATCGTGGTGTCGTACCCGGTGCCCCAGCGCAGCGCGACGTCGACGCCGAGGTCGCGGGTGACCTCGGTCGGCGTCATGTGCCCGCGGTCGTCGAGCACCGGGACGGTCTCCTTGAACGTCCCCTGCCCGGACAGCCGCAGCACGTCGCAGACGGGCCGGTCGGGGGCGAGGAACTCGCAGAACTCGCTGATCCCGCCGTCGTAGCGGAAGGTCTCGGTGGTGTGCTCGGCCTTGTCGGCGGAGCGCTCGTCGCGCACGACGAGCGTGAGGCCGGGCACGAGGAAGGCGGTCTGCCGGGCGCGCGCGTGCAGGTCGTCGAGGGACAGCTCGGCGTCCTTGAGGAAGATCTGCCGGTCCGGCCAGAAGCGGATGCGGGTGCCCGTCCGGCTCTTGGGGACCTTCTTGCCCTTGACCAGGCCGCTCGCCGGCTCGAAGGAGTCGTCGGGGCTCTTGCCCGAGAACCGCCCGGGCACGCCGCGGCGGAAGCTCATCGCATGCGTCCTGCTGGAGAGGTCGACCTCGACGTCGAGCCGGGCGGACAGCGCGTTGACCACGGAGGCGCCGACGCCGTGGAGACCGCCGGAGGCCGCGTACGAGCCGCCGCCGAACTTGCCGCCGGCGTGCAGTTTGGTCAGCACGACCTCGACACCGGGCAGGCCGGTCTTCGGCTCGATGTCGACGGGGATGCCGCGGCCGTCGTCGTCGACCTGCACGGAGCCGTCGGCGGCGAGCAGGACCCGGATGTTCCGGCAGTGTCCGCCCAGGGCCTCGTCGACGGAGTTGTCGATGATCTCCCACAGACAGTGCATGAGGCCGCGGCTGTCGGTGGAGCCGATGTACATGCCGGGCCGCTTGCGGACGGCCTCAAGGCCCTCCAGGACGAGCAGGTGCCGCGCGGTGTAATTGGAGCCGTCGCGCTCGGCGGCGGCCAGCACGGACGGCACGGTCGTGTCGGCGGTCACTCAGTTCGCTCCTCGCTGAATTCGGGCCCGGGTGGCGGTGGCGGGCCTCATCTGCCGGTCAGAGGGTACCGAGGCTCTATAGAGCCGGTACGCAGCCACCCGCATGTGAGTCGATACTAGTCCCGTTTCGAGCGCATGTTCGATCCCTCGGAGGGGTGATTCGTTTATCACGTTCCCTTACGCGCATGAACCATTTAGGCTCCGGGCACGTCCTCATGAACAACCGGCAACCCAGCCGGGGAGGCCAACAAGGACCAAAGGCGCTCAATACGGCACAAGCACGACAAGCACTACGGCTCATCCGCCGCCACCTGGCGACATCGGCCCTGGTGAGGGAGGCTTTCCCGATTCCGAGCCACGAGCGGGAACGTTTTCGGCCTGGTTGGATGTTGACCCTGGTACGACAGCTCGTCGAGCTAGAGAAGAGGCGACGTGACTACTGTTCTGACTCCCGCAAGCCCGCTGACGGCCGCCGACCGGTGCGACCGCTGTGGCGCCCAGGCTTACCTGCGTGTTGTCCTGACGAGCGGCGGCGACCTGCTCTTCTGCGCACACCACGGCCGTAAGTTCGAGCCGGAGCTCAAGAAGATCGCTGCCGAGATACAGGACGAGACGGAGCGGCTGCAGGCCACTCCCGCGTCGGCAGCCGCCGAAGAACGCTGACACCTCGACGTCAGCCCGACGAGCCTCGTCCGGCCCCGGGCCGGACCCAGGCGGTCACCCCTGCGGGGGGTGGCCGCCTCGTCGGTTTCCGGGGCGGTTCGGGGTTCAGGCTCCGGGGCGGTTCCGGGGGTGCCCCTTCAGGAGCCGCTTCACGGCGGCACTGCGGCCCGGGGGCGCACGGCGGGGGAGCAACCCCGCAGACACACCCGCGCGTCCCGTGGGAACGCGCCAGCGGCCTTCAGGAGGGTTTTCCCGATCCGGCGGCGTCCCTGACCGTCGCCACGGCCGCGGAGATGCGCGTGTAGACGCCCGGGCGGCCCTTCTCCCCGCAGCCCTGCCCCCACGAGACCAGGCCCACCAGCCGTCCCCGTACGACCAGCGGGCCGCCGCTGTCGCCCTGGCAGGCGTCCCGGCCGCCGCGCATCAGCCCCGCGCAGACCATGGACTCGGCGGTGTAGCGGCCCTCGGAGCTGCCGGGGTACGCCCGCTCACAGGCGGCGTCCGGCAGCACCTCGATGTCCGCGGCGTGCAGCGTCGTGGGGTGGCCGGCGTCGCCGCCGGTCTCGCCCCAGCCGTACACGCGGGCGGGCGAGCCCGGCTCGTACGCCGGGTCGTCGGGCTTCGCCGCCAGCCGCAGGGACCGCCCCGTCGCGGCCGGACGGTCCAGGTACAGCACGGCCACGTCACCGGCGTTGGTCCAGCTGTCGTAGTCGGGGTTCACCCACACCCGCTCGACGCCGAACTCCTTCCCGGCGGTGCTCGTGAGGTCCCCGCGGCCGGCCACGACCGCCAGGTCGCCGACCTTGCTCCAGTGCACCCCGAGGGTCTCCTCGGCGAGGCAGTGCGCGGCGGTCAGGACGGCCTCGCGGGACACGAGCACACCCGCGCAGAACTGCCCCGACCGCTCGTCGCCGAAACGCTTCCGGCTGGTCAGCGCGACGGTCCAAGGGCTGTCGTCGATCCGCACCGGTTGCCCCCCGACGACCACGCCGTCCGCCGCCGCCGGCGGCGCCTGCCCCAGCACGGCCGAGGGCAGCAGCACGGCGACGGCGGCGGCGACGAGCGAGCGGAGGCGCGGACGCATGGGTCTCCCTGACGACGTGAGGCATCGGGTGGTCGTGTCCACTCAGCCTCGGTCAGCAGGGCGCGGGCCGCACCTCAGTCGAGATAGTCGCGCAGCACCTGCGAGCGCGACGGGTGCCGCAGCTTCGACATGGTCTTGGACTCGATCTGGCGGATGCGCTCGCGCGTGACGCCGTAGACCTTGCCGATCTCGTCCAGGGTCTTGGGCTGCCCGTCGGTGAGGCCGAAGCGCATGGAGACCACGCCCGCCTCCCGCTCGGAGAGGGTGTCGAGGACGGAGTGCAGCTGCTCCTGCAGCAGGGTGAAGCTGACCGCGTCGGCCGGGACGACCGCCTCGGAGTCCTCGATGAGGTCGCCGAACTCGCTGTCGCCGTCCTCGCCCAGCGGAGTGTGCAGGGAGATGGGCTCGCGGCCGTACTTCTGGACCTCGATGACCTTCTCCGGGGTCATGTCCAGCTCCTTCGCCAGCTCCTCCGGGGTGGGCTCGCGGCCCAGGTCCTGGAGCATCTGGCGCTGCACGCGCGCGAGCTTGTTGATGACCTCGACCATGTGCACCGGGATGCGGATGGTGCGCGCCTGGTCGGCCATCGCACGGGTGATCGCCTGCCGGATCCACCAGGTGGCGTACGTGGAGAACTTGTAGCCCTTGGTGTAGTCGAACTTCTCGACGGCGCGGATCAGGCCCAGGTTGCCCTCCTGGATGAGGTCCAGGAAGAGCATGCCGCGGCCCGTGTACCGCTTGGCGAGCGAGACCACCAGGCGGAGGTTGGCCTCCAGCAGGTGGTTCTTGGCGCGGCGGCCGTCCTCGGCGATGATCTCCAGCTCGCGGCGGAGCTTGGGCGCCAGCTTGTCGGCGGCGGCCAGCTTGTCCTCGGCGAAGAGGCCGGCCTCGATGCGCTTGGCCAGCTCCACCTCCTGCTCGGCGTTGAGCAGGGGGACCTTGCCGATCTGCTTCAGATAGTCCTTGACCGGGTCGGCGGTGGCACCGGCCGCGGCGACCTGCTGGGCGGGGGCGTCGTCCTCGTCCTCGTCGGAGAGCACGAAGCCCTCCGCCTCGGCCTCGGCGGGCGGCGGCGGCTCCTCCTTCTCCATGGAGCCGTCGTCCGGGCCCTCCGGGCCGGCCTCGCCGTCCTTCGCCACGGTCTTCTTGGCGGCGGCGGCCTTCTTGGCCGGGGCCTTCTTCGCCGCGGCCTTCTTGGCGGGCGCCTTCTTGGCGGTGGTCTTCTTGGCGGCGGCCTTCTTCTCCGGCTTCTCCGGCTCGTCCGCCGGGTCGCCCAGGCCCGCGGGCACCGGTTCGTCCATGGGGGCCTCCTGGACCGCGTGCGCCGCGACCGTGGCCGTCGGCTTCTTCGTCGCGGTCTTGGCGGGGACGGCTTGCTTGGCGACCGCCTTGGTGGCGGTCCGTTTCGCCGGGGTCTTCGCCGGCACGCTCTTGCGGGTGCGCTTGGGCGCCTCTGCGGCACTGACCATCAGTGTCACGCCCTCCTCTTCGAGGATCTGGTTGAGGCTGCGCAGGACACTCTTCCACTGGGTGGGCGGAATCTGGTCAACCTCGAAGGCACGACGCACGTCATCACCGGCGATCTGCCCTTCGGCCTTCCCCCGCTCGATGAGTGCCATCACGGACTCAGCTTCGGCGATCTCCGGCGGGAGCGTACGGGATGTGCTGGCCGACACGAACAACCTCTCGAAACGATGGGAACGACCGGCGGCGGGGATGGACCACCGGCGTAGAGGCGGAACCGCGATAAGCGCGCCACCACCTCTTAGGTCATCGCGCCTTCCCGCACAGCGTTACGCCCAATCCACGTGGCCCAGGTCACAATCTACCGCCCCCGGGCCGACTGTACGAAAGCAGCCCGGCGAGCGCCCGCCCGTCCGGGCGGCCCGGGGGGCGCGTGGGCGCCCGGGGCGGGCGTGTCGTGCGCCCGAGGGAGGACCGTCGCGCGCCGGGTGGCACGGGGCGGGCGGGCCGGGCGGGGCCCGGCGGGCGCGCGGGGGGCGGTGCTGCGGCTGTGCCGCGGCGGTTCCGGGGGCTCGTGTACGTGCCGGGCGCGGCCGGGGTCCGCGGGGACGTCGAGCGCCGCGCCTCCGCGGCTCCGCGGCTCCGCGTATCCCAGCTCCGCGGCTCCGGGCCCGCCGGTGCGCGGCAGGCCCGGCCGGCCGCGGGGGCGGCACGACGCCGCCGCCCCCGCGGCGGGGCCGGCGGCGGTGTCGTGCCCGTACCGGCGGCAGCGCGCGGCCGGTGCCGCGCCCGTACCCCGCCGTCAGTGCTCGCGCGGCGCCGGCACGACGCGGTCGCCCGTGCCGATCTCGGCGTGCACGGCGAGCAGCTGCCGCATGGCCGACTCGGCCGCGGCGCCGTCGCCGCTGCCGAGCGCCTCCACGATGTGCACGTGGTGGCCGACGGCCGCCTCGCTCGGCCGGTCGCAGCCGCCGGCGGGGCCGCCGGAGACCTGCAGCGCCGCGGTGACCACGCCGGCCAGGTGCTCCAGCATCCGGTTCCCCGCGACCTGCAGGACCAGCGCGTGGAACTCGGCGTCGGCGCGGGCGAACGTGACCGCGTCGCCCTGCACCAGCGAGTGGCTCATGATCTCGGCCATGTCCGTCAGCCGCTGCTGGACGGCGCCGCGGCCGTGCCCGGCCGCGAGCCGGGCGGCCAGCGGCTCGATCGTCCAGCGCAGCTCGCACAGCTCCCGGCGCTGGTCCTCGCGCTGCGGGCCGAAGGCCCGCCACTCGATGATGTCCGGGTCGAGGAGGTTCCAGTCGCTGACCGGGCGGACCCGGGTGCCGACGTTGGGGCGGGCGCTGACGAGGCCCTTGGCCTCCAGCACGCGCAGGGACTCGCGCACCACGGTGCGCGAGACCTCGAAGCGCTGCCCGATCTCCTCGGGCACGAGCGGACGGTCGGCGCCCAGATCGCCGGAGACGATCATCTGGCCGAGCTGCTGGACGAGTTGGCCGTGGAGGCCGCGGCCCCGGCTGGTCGCCGCGCGGCGGCCGACGCGGCCGATCTCCTGCTCCCCGGCGTCCCACCCGGTCGGCGCGGGGGCCGGCGCGGCGGGGCCGGGGCCGGGGGCGGCCGCCGGGGGGACGGGGGCTGCGGCGGGAGCGGCGGCCGCGTGGCCGTCCGCGTACGGGTAGCGGTCGAGATCCCCGTGGCCGGCGAAGCCGGACTCGGAGGAACGGGCCGTCATCATGGTCTGCGCAAGGGTACTCACGAAACCTTTGTCGGCGGGCGTCCCGGCCGCCTTGAGGGCTTTGGTGAAAAGCACACGAAAGGGTGATCGCCCAGCGTCCCTCCATTGACGCCGCTCCGGCGCGGAACCGGCGGGAAAACGATAGGAAACCGGCTAATCACCAGGCGAGTTGAACACCCTCCGGACAAACCCCGGACCGCCGCCCCGCCCGAGGGCGCGCCCCAGGGAGCGGGCGCGGCCCGCGGTGAGGACGTACGCGCAGAGGAGGGCGCCGAGGGACAACACCAGCGCGTGCCCGAAGGGTTGGGCGGGCACGCCGAACACGCCGCCGAGGTGCGGCCGGCCCTCCGGCCACGGGATGTGCAGCAGGCGCATGAGCTGCAGCGGGAGTTCTCCGAGCCGGCGTACGGCGTCGGTGCCGGCCAGCGCGTGCACGCCGGGGGCGACGGCGACGGGCACGGTGAGCACGGCGGCCAGCCCCAGCGACGCCGACGTGAACAGCCCGGCGGCCAGCACGCCCGTCCACGCGCAGCCGACCGTCACGCCCGCCCAACTCAGCAGCTGCAGGCCGCCGTCCGCGGGCATGTCCACGACGTCGCCGAAGAGCACGAGCAGCGCCGTGGCGTCCGCGAGCAGAACGGCGACGAAGAGCAGCAGCGCCACGGCCGTGCTGACGGTGAGCTTGGCGAAGAGCAGGCCGAGACGGCGCGGCACGGCGCCGACGGCGGGGGTGAGCGAGGGGAAGCTGAACTCCTGGCCGAAGGCGTGCGCACCGATCAGCCCGGCGCCGATCGCGGCGGGTGGCAGCGGGAACACCGGCGCCCAGCCGGTGAGTGTGCGGACGGCGGAGTCGTCGGCGACGGCGGCGCCGCCCGCGGAGTGCGCGAGGAAGGCGGCTCCGGCGACGGAGGCGGCGAGGGTGCCGGCGGCGGCGACGCGGGGCAGCCGGGAGCCGGAGGCGGCGCGGCGCAGCTCGTAGCGCAGGGGGTGGGCGGGGCCGGGGAGCCAGCGGCGGCGGAGCGGGCCGGCGAAGGGGGCGTCGCCGGAGGCGCCGAGGGAGGGGTCGGCGGGGTCGGCGCGGTCGGTAGGGCCGGTGGCGTCCGCGGGCTCGGTGTCGGTACCGGTGTCTGTGCCGGGGCGGGTGTCGGGGCGGGTGTCGGTGCCGGGTTCCAGGGTGGCGGTTGCGGTGGGAGGGCCGGCGAGCACGGACTCGTGGGAGGAGGCGGTGAGTTGGTGCAGCAGGATGCCGTTGCGGTACGCCAGTTCGCCGACGGCGGCGCTGTCGGTCCCGTAGACGGCCAAGGCGCCGCCGTCCCGGCGCTCCACCTCGATGCGCCGCTCCGGCGTGCTGGCCTGCCGCGTCAGATAGCTGGCGAACCGCTCGGCCTGCGGCGTTCTGATGATCACGCAGGGGCGCAGCCGCAGCCGGGCGAAGTCGTCGGCCTCCTCGTCGGCGACGAGCCGGCCGGCGCGCAGCGTCAGGACGCGGTCCGCGAAGTGGGCGGCGACGCGGGGCTGGGCGGTGGCGAGCACGACGCAGACGCCGGCGGCGGCCAGCTCGCGCAGCAGTCCGTAGTAGAAGGCCGCCTCCCGGCGGGGCAGGTCGCGTACGGGGTCGTCGAGCAGCAGGGAGTGCGGCTGGCCGAGGAGGGCGGTGGCGAGGCCGAGGCGGCGGTCCATGCTGAGGGAGAGGGCGTCGAGCCGATCGTCGGCGAGCGCGTCGAGGCCGACGTGCGTGAGCAGGGCGTCGGCGCGGGCCGCGGGGACGCCGACGGCGGCGGCGAGCATGCGCAGGTGGCCGAGCACGGTGCGGGCCGGGTGGCCCGAGACGTCGCCGAGCACGGCGCCGACCTCGCGGGCGGGGGCGGGGAGCCGGCTCAGCGGGCGGCCGTCGTAGAGCGCGATGCCCCGGCCAGCGTCCAGCTGGAGCATGAGGCGCAGCGCGGCGGTCTTGCCCGCGCCCGGCTCGCCGAGCAGCGCGGTGACGGTGCCCGCCTGAGCCTCGAACGTCAGGTCGCGCACGGCCGGGGGACGGCCGCTGCGGGGCCTGCTCGTGAGTCCGATGGCCTGGATCACCGCACCTCCCGAAATCGGTTGATATCCGACATATAGGGATGATTGCGCAGGAGGTGCCCCGGGCTCGGGATTTCGGGCCCGGACGGGGTGCGGCGTTGCGGATGTGTGGTCGTACGGGTGCATGTCCGGGCGGGCGTGGGCCGCAGCGGGTGTCCGGACGGCGGTGCGGGGGCGCCGGTCGTGGGTGGCGCGGGCGGTTCCGGCGTGCGCGACGGTCAGACTTCGACGGTCAGACTTCGGGGCGCAGCATCGGCGGGTTGAGGAGCGTGGCGCCGCCGGCCTGGAAGAGCTGGGCGGGACGGCCGCCCTGCCGGGTGGTGGTGCCGCCGGTGGGCAGCAGGAATCCGGGGGTGCCCGTGACCTTGCGGTGGAAGTTGCGGGGATCGAGGGCGACACCCCACACCGCCTCGTACACCCGGCGCAGCTCTCCGACCGTGAACTCCTGCGGGCAGAAGGCCGTGGCCAGCGACGAGTACTCGATCTTCGACCGGGCCCGCTCCACGCCGTCGGCCAGGATCCGGCGGTGGTCGAACGCCAGCGGCGGATGCTCCTGCCCGTCGTCGGCGGCGGGGCCGACGAGGGTCTCGACCGGTGCCCAGCGGGCCCCGCCCACGTCGCCGCCGGGGCGGGGCGCGGGGAGGTCCGGGGCCAGCACCAGGTGCGCGACGCTCACCACGCGCATCCGGGGGTCGCGCTTCGGATCGCCGTACGTGGCGAGCTGTTCGAGGTGCGCGGCGTAGGCGGGGGCGTCGTCCGCCACCGGGCCGTGCGTGTGCAGGCCGGTCTCCTCCGCGAGTTCGCGGGCGGCCGCCTCGGCCAGGTCCTCCTCTGCGCGTACGAAGCCGCCCGGGAGCGCCCACCGGCCCTGGAAAGGGGCCTCGCCGCGGCGGACGATCAGCGCGCTCAGCGCGTGCCGGCGCACCGTGAGCACGACCAGGTCGACGGTGACGGCGAACGGGGGGTAGGCGGACGGCTCGTAGGGGGGCATGGCCGGGATCATAGTCGTCTGCCTGACGATAATCAGGACTTCCCGAGGAGACGGCGGGGGCGGAGGACGGTGTTCAGGAGCCGAGTTGGAGGCCGGGGGCGGCTTCCTCGACGACGGCGTGGCCGAGACGGCTGACCCGTACGGCGAACGGCTCGCCGGCCAGCCGCCAGCCGGTCAGCTGAAGCGCGCCCAGCGGGGCCGTGCGGGGCGGACAGGCGGTGACGGTGCCGGCGGGGACGTCGGGGCCGAGGCCGGCGAGCGCGGTGAGGACGTGCACGGCGGCGGCGGACGCGACGGCGGACGGGCGGCAGGCGGCCGGGTGCGGGAGCGGGGCGCCGCCCGCGGTGCGCTGGTCGCCGGCGTACATCTCGGGGAGGTGGTGGCCGAAGTGCCCGGCGGCGTCGAGGAGTCCGCGGAGCAGGGTGCCGGCCTCCTTGTCGTAGCCGGCGGAGAAGAGGCCGGCGACGGCCACGGCGGTCTCGTGGACGTGCACGGCGCCGGCGCGGTGGCCGAAGGGGTTGAAGCCGGGTTCGGCGGCGCCGAGGCTGCGCAGGCCCCAGCCGGAGTCGAGGGCGGGACCGCCGAGGAGGCGGGCGAGCTGGCCGGCCTGGGCCTTGTCGAGGAGACCGGGGGCGGCACTCGGGGCGTCGCCTGGGGCGGCGGCGGGGGCGCCGGGAGGGGCGGCCGTCCCTGCGGTGTCGACGGAGCCGGTGGTGCCGGCGGGGCCGGTGGCCGGGGCGGTGGGGGCGGTGACCGGGGCGGTGGGGGCGGTGACCGGGGCGGTGGGGGCGGGGTCGCGGGTGAGGGCGTCCGCGGCGGTGGGCAGGAGGTGGGCGGCGGCACCGCCGAGGTGGGTGAGCGGACGCCCGTCGGCGGTGAGGGCCGCCGCGGGCCTGCCGCCGGGGCCGTCCTCGGTCCAGAAGTCGGCGCGGAAGCGCTCGCGCAGCCCGGCGGCCCACTGCCGCCACCCGGTGCCGCCGGGGCGGCCGCAGGCGTCGAGGAGTTCGGCGCCGAGCAGGGCGGCGCGGTGGGCGTGCGCCTGGGTCTCGCAGCGGTACGGGCCGCCCGGGGCGGGGTCGGGAACGTAGCCGCGGTCGTCCGCCGCGGCGCGGAGCCAGGCGAGGCAGCGTTCGGCGGCGGGCAGGAGCCCGTCGACGTCCCGCTCCGGCAGACCCCAGCGGCGGGCCTCGGCGAGCACGGCGGGGAAGAGGAGCGTGGCCTCGACGCCGGTGGCCGCCGGGGGCAGGTGCGGGCCGGAGTCCCGGAGGGTCCCGGGCAGCCGGCCGGGCCCCGGGTCGCCTGCGGCGGGGGCCGCCGGCCAGGTGCGGGCGACGGCGCGGAGGGTGCCGGCGGCCAGACGCGTACCCAGCGGGAGCAGCATGCGGGCGGCCCAGAGCGCGTCGGCGGGGGCGAGCGCGCAGCGCCACGGCACCCCGGCGACGAGGTGGACGTCGGCCGGCTCCGCGGGGTCGCGGAGCAGCAGCGTCCGCAGGTCGTCGAGGGCGGTGGCCAGCAACGGGGCCACCACCGGGTCGTCGCCCGCCGCGGCGGCGGCCGGGGGCCAGGGGGCCGGGGGCAGCTCCCGCGGCCCCGCCTGGTCGGTCCCGATCCGCAGCTCCAGCGTGTGCGACGCGCCCGGCGCCAGCTCCAGGTGCCACCGCAGCAGCCCGGCGGCGGCGATCACGTCGTCGGGCGGCGGCTCCGCACTCACCCGGGCCCCGACCCCGGCCCCGGTCCCGGTCCCGATGCCGATTCCGGGGGCCCCACCCCCACCCCCTCCCCCGCCGCTTCGTACGCCGCCGACCGCCGCGCCGCCGCCGATCGCCGCGGTGCCGCACGCCGCGCCGTCGCGCAGCGCGGCGCCAGGCGCGGTGCGGCCGTGTGCCGCGCCGTCCTGCGCCGTGCCGCCGCGCACGCCGCCGTCCGGCGTGCCGCCGCCCCGTTCCGGGTCGGAGGCGCGCCCTTCCTCTCTCCCGCGTCCTTCGGGACCCGCGTCCGGTTGCCCGCCGGGGTCCGCCGGTGCCGGCAGCGGGCGCCAGCGCAGCCCCGACTCGTGGACGCTGGCCGGGACTTCGCGACGCTCGCGGCCGGCGGCGACCGCGCTCAGCTCCGCCAGGTCCGTGCCCAGCTCGGCCTCCAGCGTCAGCTTCAGCGCCCGGGTGGCGCTGCTGTGCAGCGTGATCCGCTCGACACCGGCGGCGTGCCGTACCTGCTCCACCACCACGGCCGGGTCGGGCCCCGGCTCCGCACCGGTGCGCACGGTGCCCACGAAGCGCACCCGGTCCGCTCCCGCCCGCCGCCCCTGCACCGGCAGCGGCTCGACGCCGCCCACCCGCAGCCGCAGCCGTCCGACCAGCCGGCGCCCGGCCCGGTAGAACCCTTCGAGCCCGTGGCCGTCGAGCCGGCCGTGGCGCGCGGAGACGGCGAACGCCGGCATGGCGGCGCAGACGAGCGCGTCATGCGGAGGGCTCGGCGCGGGCGGCCGCTGATGCGGAGGGCGGGAGGTGGGAGACACGCGGCAGTCCTCTCGGGAAGCCGTGGACGGACGGGGGCGGCGGCCGGCCGCCGCCCTGAGAACGCCCGCGGGCCCCTCCAGGTCACGCCGCCGGTCCCGCCGCGGCGCGCTCAGCTCCCTCAGCTGCTCATCGCTACTCCCTGCTTCGCACGTCGCGGCGGCGGGCGGTGCGGCGCGACGTGCGGCGGCCGGGCGGGCGGCGGGAGCCGACGGCCGACGGCGGCTGCGCCGTCGGCGCGGCCGGCCGCCGCGCCGGCGGCGTGGACGGTGCCGCCGCAGGTGTCCCGGACGTCGCCGGCGCCGCCGGCGGCTCAGCCGGCGCCTCAGACGCCGGGGCCGGCGGCTGCGCCGCCGCCGGTGCGGCCACCGCGGTCTCCCGCTCCTGGCGCTGACGGCGCAGGGAGCGCCGCAGCGGCTCCGGGTCCATGCCCTCGTTGACCGCCTGGTGGAGGAGCCGCGCGAACAGGTACTCCGGGTCGGACTCCAGCGCCCGGCCGAACGCGACCCGGGCCGCCGCATCGTCGCCGGTCGACCAGGCCACCCAGCCGGCGAGGGTCAGCGGGGCCGCGGCGTGTTCCCCGTAGGCCCCGACGCAGCGGCGGGCCAGCGCCCGCCAGAGCCGCAGCGCCCCGTCGGCCTCGGGGCCCTCCATCCGCTCGGCGGCGCGGTCGCGGGTGAGCCGGTCCTGCAGGCCGACGATGAGGTCCGCGCACTCGCCGTCGGTGAGCAGCGTGTCGTCCCGCGCGTCCGTGTCCGCCGCCGCCTCCCCCGCGGGCGGCGGAGCCTCGGTGAGCCGGGCGATCAGCCGGTCCGCCAGCTGCACGGTCTCCTCCCGTACGGTCTCCCGGCCGGTCTCTGCCAGGATCCGCGGCACGAGCGAGCCGCCGGCGGCGTCGAACGCCCGCGTCTGCCGGTCGCCGTCCGGGTGCCGGGGGGTGAGGCGGCTCTCCAGCGCGCGCAGCGACCCGGGCCGCTGCATGCCCGCGTAGGTCGCGGCGGCGGCCAGGGCGGAGCGGCCGGGCGGGTCCAGCGCCGTGCCCTCGGGGGGACAGCAGCGCTCGTCGGGGCAGAGGTACGACCAGAAGCGCCCGGCGGAGATGCACAGCGCCTCCACGACGGGCACCTCCAGCCGTCCGCAGGCCACGCGCAGGCCCTGCGCGAGCGGCCACAGCCGCTCCATGACCTCTCCCGGCCGCTCTCCCGCCGCGGGATCCTGGCAGAGGAAGACGACGATGCCGTCCGGCTTGCCGCCCCGGGTGGCGCTGCCTTCGACGAGGCACGCGGCGAGCTGTGCCGCGACATCCGGCCAGCCGTCGCGGTCCGGCGGGATCCCGAGCCGCAGCCGGCCGCCGAACCGCCCGCGTTCGCCGTGCAGCGCGGCGAGGACGACGCTGTCGTCCGGGTGGAAGCCCATCAGGTACGGCAGGGCGTCCGCCAGCTCGGCGGGGCTGCGGAGCACGACCTGCGTTTCGTTGTGCGATGTCATGGCACGAGGGTTTCGTGCCTCCGCGAGATCCGCGACCCCTGTGGATAACCCCTGACCGGGCCATGCCAGCGCCCTTCCGGGCTCGGGGGATCCGGCCGACTCGCGTGTTGGCCGGTTCGGTTCGGGGCCTGCGGTGCGGGCGGCCTCTACGGTGGCGCGGGGGGCGGCTTCCGGCGTCGCACACGACGAGAAGGGGCAACGTGCCATGACATCCGACGCGCACGACGACAACCTCGCTCCTCCGTCACCCGAGGAGGTCGGTTCCGCGTACGACCGGTTCGGCCCGCTGTACGACCTGACGCTGGGCACCTCCGCCATCCACGTCGGCCGGTGGTCGGCGGCGGGCCCGGACGACGGCGCGGGGCCGCCGACGACGCTCGGTGAGCTGTCCGACCAGGCCATGGACCGGCAGACCGACTACTACGCGGCGGCGCTGGCGCCGCGCGCCGGCGACCACGTGCTCGACATCGGCAGCGGCACCGGCGGTCCGGCCGTGCGGCTGGCGGAGCGCACCGGCGCGCGGGTCACGGGGATCACCGTCAGCGAGACGCAGGTCGCCCGGTCCCGGGAGCGGGCCGCCGCGGCGGCGCTCTCGGACCGGGTGTCGTTCGTCCTCGCGGACGCGCTGGAACTCCCCTACGAGGACGCCTCGTTCGACGCGGCGTGGGCCATCGACTCCTTCTCACACATCGCCGACCGGCTCCGTGGCCTGCGCCAGGCGTGGCGGGTGCTGCCGCGCGGGGGGCGGCTGCTGATGACGGAGTTCACCCGCCGCGGCGACCCGTCGCACGCGCAGCTGGAGACCTTCCGGCAGGTGTGGACGTCGCCGCCGCCGCTGCCGCTGGCGGAGGGGCTGCGGCTGGCGTACGAGGCGGGCTTCGAGCTGGTGCGGCTGGAGGACCAGACCCACGACGTCGTCATGAACGGCGAGGTCATGACGGTCCTGTACCGGGACCGCCACGACGCGGTCCTGGAGCGCTACGGCCCCGAGACGACCGCGGCCCTGGACGCGGCGATCCCGGTGTTCCGCACCTTCGTCCGCGACCACCTCGGCTACTACCTGTACCTCCTGCGCAAGCCGTAGCGCGGCACCGATCCGGGGGTGCCGGCCGGGGCCGCGGCCGGGGGTCGGCAGCCCCGGCCGTCACGTTGGGTGAGTTCGCCGGTTGTCGGTGGCATCGGGTTGCATGGGGGCATGGACGATCTGGAACTCCGCGCCGAAGCCGATGCCGTCCTCGCCGGGCTTGTCGGCGACCCCGGGGGTTCGGCGCGGCTGCGGGAAGACCAGTGGCGGGCGGTGGCGGCTCTGGTGGCGGAGCGCCGGCGGGCGCTGGTGGTGCAGCGCACCGGCTGGGGAAAGTCGGCGGTGTACTTCGTGGCGACCGCTCTGTTGCGCCGGCGCGGCTCCGGTCCGACGGTGATCGTCTCGCCGCTGCTGGCGCTGATGCGGAACCAGGTCGAGTCGGCAGCGCGGGCCGGGATCCGGGCGCGCACGATCAACTCGGCCAATCCGGAGGAGTGGGAGACCATCCATCGGGAGGTCGAGCACGGCGAGGCCGACATCCTCCTGGTAAGTCCGGAACGCCTTAATTCCGTGGATTTCCGCGATCACGTGCTGCCCAGGCTTGCGGCCACGACCGGCTTGCTGGTGGTTGACGAGGCGCACTGCATCTCCGACTGGGGCCATGACTTCCGCCCCGACTACCGCCGCCTGCGGACGATGCTGGCGGAGTTGCCGGCGGGTGTGCCGGTGCTCGCCACGACGGCGACGGCGAACGCGCGGGTGACCGCGGATGTGGCGGAGCAGCTGGGCACAGGGGGCGGGGACGCTCTGGTGCTGCGGGGGCCGCTGGACCGGGAGAGTCTGCGGCTCGGGGTGCTGCGGCTGCCCGATGCGGCGCATCGGCTGGCGTGGCTGGGCGAGCGGCTCGGGGAGCTGCCGGGTTCGGGGATCGTCTACACGCTGACGGTCGCGGCGGCAGAAGAGGTCGCGGCGTTCCTGCGGCAGCGCGGGCACCCGGTGGCCTCCTACACGGGAAGAACGGAGAACGCGGACCGGCTGCAGGCGGAGGAGGATCTGCTGGCGAACCGGGTGAAGGCGCTGGTCGCCACGTCCGCGCTGGGAATGGGTTTCGACAAGCCGGACCTGGGATTCGTCGTGCATCTGGGGTCGCCCTCGTCGCCGATCGCCTATTACCAGCAGGTGGGGCGCGCCGGGCGCGGTGTGGACCACGCGGACGTCCTGCTGCTGCCGGGGCGGGAGGACGAGGCGATCTGGGCGTACTTCGCCTCGGTGGGCTTCCCGCCAGAAGAGCAGGTGCGGCGCACTCTGCGGGTTCTGCAGGAGGCGGGTCGTCCGATGTCGCTGCCGGCGCTGGAGCCGTTGGTGGATCTCCGCCGCTCACGTCTGGAGACGATGCTGAAGGTCCTGGACGTGGACGGGGCGGTCAAGCGCGTGAAGGGCGGCTGGATCGCGACGGGGCGGCCGTGGGCGTACGACGCACAGCGGTACGCGTGGGTGGCCGGGCAGCGGGAGACAGAGCAGCAGGCCATGCGGGACTACGTGGCGGGCGGGGGTTGCCGGATGGAGTTCCTGCAGCGCCAGCTCGATGACGAGAAGGCGGCCCCGTGCGGTCGCTGCGACATCTGCGTCGGCCCGTGGCTCGACGGGGCCGTCTCTCCCGGGGCCCTCGCCGCCGCGACGGGCGAGCTGGACCGTCCGGGGGTCGAGGTCGAGCCCCGCAAGATGTGGCCGACCGGGCTCGCCGCGGTCGGTGTGGACCTCAAGGGGCGTATCCCCGTGGGCCAGCAGGCGGCCGTCGGGCGCGCGCTCGGCAGGTTGTCGGACATCGGCTGGGGCAACCGCCTGCGTCCGCTCCTGTCGGCGCAGGCGGCCGACGGGCCGGTGCCGGATGACGTGCTGGCCGCCGTCGTGACGGTGGTGGCCGACTGGGCCCGTTCGCCGGGCGGCTGGGCCAGTGGTTCTCCCGACGCCGTGGCACGGCCGGTGGCGATCGTCGCCATGCCCTCCCGTACCCGCCCGCGGTTGGTCGCTTCGCTGGCCGAGGGCGTGGCCCGGGCCGGCAGGCTCCCGCTGCTGGGCAGCCTGGCCGGCCCTCCGCAAGTCGGCGAAGACGCGGCGCGCCACAGCAATTCCGCCCAGCGGCTGCGCACCCTGGCCGACGCGTTCACCGTGCCCGGCGAACTCGCAGCCGCGTTGGCCGCCGCTCCCGGCCCGGTCGTGCTCGTCGACGACTACACCGACTCCGGCTGGACCCTGGCCGTAGGCGCCCGCCTCCTGCGCCGGGCCGGCGCTGACCAGGTGCTCCCGCTCGTCCTCGCCCTGGCCGGATAGGCGGAGCCGCCGGCCCCGGCGAAGACCGCTCGCGGCGCCGGGCTCGTCGGAGGGCTCTGATGTGTGGGTTCATTTTCGGACCCGGTCGTCGATTTTCAGCCGGAGTAGATCCGACTCTTTATAGAAAGACCTTTCATTGATCAATAATATCCCGATACCGGAATAAGCCGAGTTACTGCATGGCACGACTGCGCACGCCGCTCACGTTCAGGACCTCGTGACACCTCTGCGCCTCGCGACCCGTGGCCGGGGTGCCGGGCTTCGCACAAGTCACCTCGATCGTCACGGTGTCGTTCTCAGGGATCTCGATAGGGGTCACCCAATGGTAGTCCTGGTTTCGGAATGTTTCGAGCGCGATCGTGGTGATCTTCCGGTCGCCGAACGTGATCGTCAGAACCCCCTCGTCGCCCTGGAAGTTGGCGACGACGATGTCCGTGATCCCGAAGACGCTGCCCTCGGGCACCTCGTAGGTACCGGTCTCGGTCTCCCCGGCGGCCGTCTCCAGCTCGATGGTGGCCGAGTGCTGCCGTTCGGCCGGGGTGCCGCCGTCCTCCGAGGCGCTGCCGCCACGGCCCGGTCCGGACGCCGCCCCCGGCTCCTGGCCGCCGGTACCGGTACCGGTACCGGTATCCGTGCCCGGAACCTGCTCCCCGGCAGGAGCGGAAGGCGGCCGGACCGCGTCCTTGGCCGCGTCCTCGGCCGCGCTGCGCACGACCGGACGGGCCAGTGCGAACCAGGCGAGCAGCAGTGCGAGCAGCAGTGCGAGCAGCGCAAGCAGCCACTTCGGGAAGACCGGGATCTGCACGAACTCCGCGTCCAGCGGCCCCTGTACCGCGGGGTCGTCCCACCGGACCTGCTCCTCTTCCCGGTCCCCGGGCTCACCGGCCCCGGCGGCCCCGGCGGCCTCGGCGGTCTCCGCGGCCTCGGCCGCCTCGACGGTGAACGGCCACACCGCGGGGGCGCCGAACCACACCGGCTTCGCGGTGCGGACCCGCAGCCCGGCCTCCACCGACTCGCCGGGCTCCAGCTTCGGCCGCGCCGGGCTGAAGGCGAAGCTCAGCTCCTCACCCGCCTGCCCGGCGGTGAAGCCCGCCTGCACCGTGGTGTTGCCCCGGTTGCGCACCGTCAGCCGGAACCGGCCGCGCAGCCAGCCGCGCCGCCGGCGCGGGGCCAGCTCGGTCTGAAGCTCGTGGAAAGGCCCGATCCGCACGGTGGATTCGGGGACCCGCACCGACTCGGGGTGCTCGGTCGGCAGGACCCGCACACCGAGCGGCTTCTCGCCGGCCCGGATCTCCGGGGAGCGCGGCGGAGCCAGCCGGATCGTCACCGTTTCCGAGGTGCCGGGATAGAGAGAGACCCGCTGGGGCTCGACGGTGGTCCAGGAGCGGCACTCCCCGACGACCTCAAGGCTGTACGCCTCGACGATGTCGCTGTCGTTGCGCACGGTCAGGCTGGTGGTTGCGGTGTCGCCCGGCGTCACCGTCACGGCCGGGATGTCGAGACCGGGCGTACCGGGGCCGGGAGGGGCTGGAGAAGGCGTCACGCCCTCACGGTAGAAAAGCGCCCGGCGCTGCGGCGAGGAGCGCGAGGGCAACGCCCGGGCAGTCGCGGTGCCCGGGAAGCCACCGGCAACGCCCCTGCAGCGGCGGGTCGTTGATGACGCACGTCGTCTCCCGTGCGCCGCCGTTCCCCCGCGATCCGCTCCGGTCCTGCACCCTCCCCCACGACGTTGAGAAGGGGTACATGTCCTCCATTGAACAGAACGGCCCTGCCGCGTCCGACGTCGCTTTACCTGTGTCCACCCGGAGCAGGGCCGCATGGGCCTCCCGCTCCGGTCACCCCGGCAGGGTGACCGTGGCCGTCTACGCCGCCGATCCGGTCCTGCGCGTCGGCGTGGTCCATCAGCTGCGTCAGCGCCCCGAGATCGGCCTGGTCGACGACACCGACGCGAACCAGGCCGAGGTGGCGCTGGTCGTCGTCGACACCCTCGACGACGGCGTCGTGGCCCTGCTGAACCGGCTGCGGCACGCCAACGGCACCCGCACCGGCCTGGTGATCGGCACGCTGGGGATCGGCTCGCTGCAACGCGTCGTCGAGTGCGGCGTGGCGGCGGTCCTGCGGCGCACCGATGCCGACCAGGGCGAACTCCTCCGCCTGGTCCTGGCGATCGCCAACGGCGAGGGAGTGCTGCCCGGCGACCTGCTCGGCAAGCTCCTCACCCACGTGGGCAGCCTCCAGCGCTCGGATCCCGACCCCGGCGGGCTGTCTCTCGCCACGCTGACCACGCGGGAGGCGGACATGCTGCGCCTGGTCTCGGAGGGCCTGGACACCGCGGAGATCGCCCGCAAGACCTCGTACTCCGAACGGACCGTCAAGAACGTGCTGCACGAGATCACCACCCGCCTGCAACTGCGCAACCGCGCCCACGCGGTCGGCTACGCGCTGCGCAACGGGCTGATCTGACGGCGCAGCACTCCGCCGGGGGCCGTGACGTTCGGCGGGCGGCAGCCGGCCGGGAACCCGGCACTGCACGAAAGCGCACCACACGTTTCCCCCGGGCGGGGACCCGCCGCTCTGCCCCGCCGCGCACGGATGGTGGAGGGTGGCGGGGGCACGTCCACAAACTGCGTTCGGACTGCGGAGGGGGGCCGCGATGGAAAGCGCCGGCTCCGGCGGGCGGTACCGCCTGGGGCGACTCGGCATGTCATTGCTGCTGCTGGTCCCGCTGCTCTCGGTGACGGCGAGCGCGGGACCGGGCAGCGCCGGGCCGCGGGGGCAGGCCGCCGCGGACACCCTCGACGCCGCGGACACCCGGGTCGCGTACGCCGGCACCCGGCACCGCAGTCTCGGCCAGGTCGCCACCACGACCACCAGCACACCGCTGTTCGGTGACGGCCCGGCCCACTACGACGTCCACCCGTCCGCCCTCGGCGACCAGTTGGTCTTCGCCAGCCGTCGCGACGAGAAGGAACCGCAGATCTATCTGAGGGCCGCCGACGGTACGGTCCGCAAGCTCACCGCCGGCCGGGACGCGGCGCACCCGCGGCTGACGCCGGACGGCCTGGCCGTGGTTTTCGACTCGGCCGAGCCCGGCGGCCCGGACGGCGGGACGCAGCGCGACCTGTGGCTGGTGCGCACCGACGGCACCGGCCTGACCCGGCTGACCGACACGGCCGAGGACGAGGAGGGCCCGACGGTCTCCCCGGACGGGCAGCGGATCGCGTACTCCGGCGACGGCGACCAGGCGGCCGGACCGCAGATCTACGTGCGTCCCCTGGCGGGCGGCACCGCCACCCGGGTCACCGACCCCGCGAACGGCGCGGGCACCGAGCCGGTGTGGAACCCGGTGGACGACGCCGAGAACCGGGACTGGATCGCGTACACCGCCACGACCACCGCCGCCGACGGGCAGAGCACGCCCCGGCTGCGGGTGGTGAACGCGAACGGGACCGGCGACGAACCGCTGCTCGGGGGCGCGCAGGCGGAGTGGCGTGCCCACGGGGCGGCGTGGCTGCCCGACGGGGACGGTGTGGTGTTCCTGAGTCCCGAGATCACCTGTGAGTGCGAGGGCGACTACGACCACGTGTTCCGGACGACCGCGCACTCCGAGCAGGTCCCCTCGCTGGTGCTGGACGAGGAGCGGGAGGTCCGCTCGCCCACCTGGCTCGGCCCCCTCGACGGCGGCGGCGTGGTGGTGGAGCGGACCTCGGCGGCCGGCCCGCACGTGGTGACGCTGCAGGACGTGCGGATGGACGGGGCCGATCCCCGCGACCTGGGGCTGACGATCCTGGAGGAGGACCCGGAGGCCGACACCGACGTGAGCGAGGACCGGCTGTTCCGGCCCGGGCCCGGCTACGACCCGTGGACCGAGCGGCAGAACTACACGCCCGACGGCCGTCGTATCGCGGTGAGCCGCTTCGAGGACGCCGAGGGCACACCCGGCGGCCGGATCGAGCGGATCTGGACGGCGGACGCCGACGGCGCGAACGCGGCACCCATGCCGCTCGCCGGACGCGGCCCCGACGACTGGGACACCGACCCGACGTTCTCGCCGGACGGCAAGCACCTGGCCTTCACCCGGACCTCGCCGGGCGGCGTCGGGGATGCCGCGGGCCCCAGCCGCGTCCTGGTCGCGGACGTCGCCACCGGCGCGATCACCGGTGAGATCACCCCACCGGCCGGGCAGCTCCAGGGCCAGGACGCCCAGCCCGCCTGGTCCCCCGACGGGACCGCCCTGGCCTTCACCCGCAACCAGGTGATCGACGGGGCCGGCGGCAACAAGCACGTCTGGACCGTGCCCGTGGACGACCTGGACACGCAGCGCGACCTGAGCGCGGCGAACTGCCCGGGCAACTGCCAGGTCATCGACGACAGTCCGGCGTTCTCCCCGGACGGGCTGAGCATCGCCTTCAACCGCAAGAACGGCGCCGGCGCCGTCGACGAACAGAACGGCCTGCTCCTGACGTCCCCGTCGGGCGACGACTGCCGGGTGCTGCTGCCCGCCGCCGCCCGGGACCTGCCCGGCGCCTGCGGCCGGGAGCTGCCGGACACCTCGGTCACCGGCCCGCACCAGCCGAGGGACGCCGCCTGGACCGGCGACGGAACCGGCATCGTGTTCAGCTCCCGCGCCGGGCCCGCGGCCACCAGTCCCGAGAAACTGCGGGTCCTGGACATCGCGTCCGGCGACGTCACCCCGCTGACCGCCGGTCTCGCGGGCCGGCAGAAGGAACCGAGCGTGCGGCAGTCCGTGGACCTCGCGGTCGAGGCGCCCGGTACCGTTCCGGCGGTCACCGTCGGTGAGTCCGCCACGGTCCGCGTCGGGGTGGTGAACAACGGCCCCGCCGCCTCCCCCGGCAGCACGCTGACCGTCGCCCCGCCGCCCGGCGTGCAGATCACCGGGATCACCCGGTCCGGCGGCTCATGCGACGCCGCCTCCCTCCAGTGCGATGTCGGCGTGCTGGAGCCCGGGACGACCGTGCCGGTCGACGTGACCCTCACCGGACGCACGCCCGGCGACGCGCCGGTCGACTGGTCGGTCACCGGTACGGTCCTGGATCCGGAGCCCGGCGACAACAGGGCCCGTACCGTGGTGCCGGTGGTCGAGGAGGACGCGCCGCCCCCGCGGACGCCGCCCCCGACGCCGCCGCCCCCGCCCCCGGCTCCCACTCCGACGCCCACCCCTCCGCCCGGCACACCGCCCGCAGCGCCCCCGGAGGCGGAGGAGCCGGAGGCAGGGCCCGCGGTGCACGTCACCGCCCGGCCGAACCCCGGATACGTCGGCGGGCGCGTCGTGGTGACGTACACCGTGCGCAACGGCCGCAACGCGCTGGCGACCGGGCTGCGACTGCGCATCGGGCTGCCCGCGGGCATCCCGGACAGCGGGCCGCCCCCGGGCTGCGATCGGCGCTGGGTGTGCGCGCTGCCGGATCTCGCGCCGGGCGCCAGCGCCGACGTCCGGGTCGTCCTCAGCCCCGACAGGGCGCTGACCGGTCACGTGACGGGTGACCTCACCACCACGGGGACGGACGCCGACCGGAGCGACAACACCGTACGGCAGCGGCTGCGGATCCTCCGGCCGCGCATCGTCGCGGTGCCGGAGGTCGGCAAGCCCGGCTTCGTCACCTCCGTGCGGGGCAGGGACTTCCCGCCGGGAGTGCCGGTGCGGTTCACCTGGCAGCCGGGGATCACCGCGGCGGCGGCGCCGACCGTGCCGAAGCCGGACGGCACGTTCATCGGCCAGCTGCTCATCCTCGCCAAGGACCAGACCGGGCCGCGCACCATCACCGCCACCGGCCCCGGGTTCGCGCCCGCGAAGACCGGCTTCCTGGTGGTCAGCGGCAGCGTGCAGCCACCGGACGAGGTGACCCGCCGGTGATCCACGAGGTCGACGAAGGGCTGCGCCGTCTGCTCGCCGAGTCCGGTCTGGAGGCGTCGGGCGTCGAGGTGGTCTTCGACGCCCCCACCCGGGACTGGGCGGCGCGGCGCAGCGCACCGACGGTCTGCGTCTTCCTGTACGACATCCGCGAGGACGCCGGCCGGCGCGGCAGCGGGGCCGGTGACGTGTACGACGCGGACGGCCACGTCGTGGCACGCCGCGCCCCGCCACGCTGGTTCGAGCTGACGTACCTGGTCACGGCGTGGGCGGGCCGCCCGCAGGACGAACACCGGCTGCTCTCGCAGGTGCTCGCCTGCCTGGTGGCCTCCGACACCCTGCCCGGGCGGCTGCTCACCGGCACCCTCGCCGAACTGGGCATGACCGTGGGCCTGGATACCACGGGGGCGGGGGCCGACGTACCGGCCGCCGCCGACGTGTGGTCGGCGCTCGGCGGAGAGTTGAAGGCGTCGCTCGGGGTGCGGGTACGGGCGCCGCTGGCCGGGGTGAGCACGGCCGCCGCGCCGCCGGTCACCGAGGGGCTCGTCGTGCGCACCGCCCACCGGGACGCCCGGCGCGAGGACGGGGAACGCGAGGACGGGGAACGCGAGAGCGAAGGACGCGACGGCGGAGAACGCGCGGGCGTGGAAACGGAGCCGGGGCGTCGGCTGCGCTACGCGCAGACCGGCGATCCGGGCCCGGCGGGCTTCGCCGGCCCGCGCGAGCGGGCCCCGGCCCCGGGCCGGCGCCGCCGCAGAGGGGACCGGCACCCGTGACCCGTACCGCAGCACCGCCCGCCACCGCCCGTACCGGGCCCGGGTGCGACGGCGAAGCCCGTCCGGCCGGCACCGAGCACCTGTGGACGCGGCTCCGCCTGGTCGAGGAGCGGGTACGGCAGGCGGTGGCCGTCCGGCGTGGCGCCGATCCCGACCCCGACGACCCGTACCGCGGGCAGTACCTCACCCCCGAGGCGGCGGCACGCATCCTCAACGAGCCGGGCGGTCTCGACGTACCCGGCCACGAACCCCGGCAGCCCCCGGCCGGATCCCTCCTCGGCATGCTCGCCGGCCGGTTCGGGCTGTCGCCGCTGGATCTGGACCTGCTTCTCGTCGCCGTGGCACCCGATCTGGACGCGCGGTTCGAGCGGCTCTACGGCTACCTCAACGACGACCTCACGCGCCGGAGGCCCACGGTCGGGCTCGCCCTTCACCTGTGCGGGCTCGCCGGAGCGGCGCCCGGGCGGTTTCGGCTCGCCGCCGATGCGCCGCTGGTCGCCGGTGGTCTGGTAGCGGTCACCGAGCCGGAACGGCCGCCGCTCTCCCGCGTCCTGGTGGTCCCCGACCGGGTCACCGGGCATCTGCTGGGCAGCGCGCAGCACGACGCCAGGCTCGCCGGGGTGCTCGGCGAGGCCCTGGCGGACCCGACTGCCGAGCCGGCCCAGGTGCGGCGGACGGCCGCCGCGGCCGGCACCGGCCTCGTCCACCTGCGCAGCCGGGGCGGCGACGCCGAGGGCCTGGCCGTCGCCGCCCTGCACGCGGCCGGGCTGCACCCGCTCGCCGTGGACGCGGCGGCGCTCGCCCGGCACCCGGGTGACACGTCGGAACTGGCGCCGGTGGTCGCCCGGGAAGCGCGCCTCACCGGTGGCGGGGCCGTCCTGGGCCCGCTGGAGGCGCTGCCCGGCCAGCCCGCGGAACGGGCCCGCACGCTGCGGGCGTGGTGCACGGCGCTGCGCGGGATCCCGCTGGTCACGTACGGCACCGCCGGCTGGGACCCGGCATGGGCGCCCGACACCCCCGTCGTGCTGAACGTACCGGCCCCTTCTCCCGAACGGCAGGCCGCGCGCTGGCGGCACGCCCTGGAACGGGCCGCCGCCGGTGACGGCGCTGTGACCGGCGACGCCGGGGAACTCGCCCGCGCGGTGGCCGCGCACCGCCTGGCCGCCGGACAGGTGCGCCGCGCCGCCGAGGTGGCGGTACGCTCGGCCGGCCTCGCGGGCCGTCCGGTCCACGCCGCCGACCTGCGGGCCGCCGTACGGGCCCAGAACGGCGCGGGACTGGACCGGCTGGCCCGCCGGGTGGAGCCGGCGGTCGGCTGGGACGACCTGGTGCTCCCGCCGCCCACCCACCGGCGGCTTCGCGAACTCGCGCTGCGCGCCCGCCGTCGCGAGCAGGTGCTCGGGCAGTGGGGCATGCGGCCCGGCGGCGGCCGGGGACGCGGTGTGATCGCCCTGTTCGCGGGAGAGTCGGGCACCGGCAAGACCATGGCCGCCGAGGTCGTCGCGGCGGAGCTGGGCATGGACCTGTACGTGGTGGACCTGTCCACGGTCGTGGACAAATACGTCGGGGAGACCGAGAAGAACCTGGAGCGGATCTTCACCGAGGCGTCGGCGGTCAACGCGGTGCTGCTCTTCGACGAGGCCGACGCGATCTTCGGGAGGCGCTCCGAGGTGAAGGACGCGCACGACCGGCACGCCAACATCGAATCGGCGTACCTGCTCCAGCGCATGGAGTCGTTCGACGGGATCGCGGTGCTGACCACCAACCTGCGGGCCAATCTGGACGAGGCGTTCACGCGCCGCCTGGACGTGGTGGCGGACTTCCCGCTGCCCGACCGTGACCTGCGCCTCGCCCTGTGGGAGCGGTGTCTCGGCGACCGCGTGCCCCGCGCCGGCGACCTGGACCTGGGCTTCTGCGCCGCCCACTTCGAGCTGGCCGGCGGATCGATCCGGGCCTGCGCGGTGACCGCGGCGTATCTGGCGGCGGAGTCCGGCGGGCCGCTGACGATGCGGCAGGTGGTGACGGCGGTGGCGCAGGAGTACCGCAAGCTCGGACGGCTGGTGCTGGCCGGCGAGTTCGGGCCGTATCTGGCGATGGCGGCCGAGACCTGAGTGCGCCCCGGGAAGCGCCCGGGGCCGGCGAGACGACGAAGGAGCGACCGTGAGAGCCCGTACCCCGACATCGGACGACGACAGCCGGAAGTCCGGCATCCGAGCCCGGAGCGGTGCTCCGGCGGCCGGAGCGCATGCCGCAGGGCCGGGGGCCGGCGGACTCGCCCCCCTGCAGCGCGCCGTCGGCAACGCGGTCGTCGCACGCATGCTCCAGCGGGCCCGGGACTCCTCGGTGCACGAGGTGCTGCGCAGCCCCGGCAGTCCGCTGGCCGGGCCGGTGAGGCAGGAGATGGAGAGCAGACTCGGAGCCGATTTCAGCGACGTGCGCGTGCACACCGGCAGCGCCGCCCGCGCCTCCGCCGCGGAGGTGGGTGCCCGTGCGTACACCTCGGGCAGTCACATCGTGCTCGGGGACGGCGGTGGCGACCGGCACACCCTGGCCCACGAACTGACCCATGTCGTGCAGCAGCGCCGGGGGCCGGTCGAGGGCACCGACAACGGGGCCGGACTCCGGATCTCCGACCCCGGCGACCGCTTCGAACGCGAAGCCGAGGCGAACGCCGCACGGGTGCTCGCGGGCCCGGTGCCGTCCGGCAGCGAGACCCCGGAGCATCCGGCCCGGCAGGACCGCACCGACCGCCTCCCGGCGCTCCAGCGCAAGAAGAACGAGAAGAAGCAGGGCCCCGGCGGCGCGCCGGAGACGCAGCTCTACAACGTCTTCTTCACCGCCGTGGACCAGGCGGTCGAGTGGGCCTACCGCTACGTCACCACCGCACCGCAGCTGGGCCCGCTCGCGGACTACGACGGCCACACCCGCCACTGGGTCGAGGTCTGGCGGGAGTTCCACGCCACCGGCAGAAGCGGCGGCGTCTCCAAGGAGTTCGGCTACGCGGTCGAATCCGTGGCCGACGCGTATCTGAACGGCGCCGGGCGCCCCGCTCTCCCCGGCGACGCGGAGTTCAGGTCGCAGGTGACCTTCGGTACCACCCGGCCGGACTACGTGCTGTACCAACGAGGCCAGGTCGTCGGGGCCGTGGACGTCACCGCCACAGGCAGCAAAGACCACACCGACGGCAAGACCCGCTGGAACGAGCTGTTCCAGCAGCACGGCGAGTCCCTCTACGACTCACTCGACACCAACGTCCGCGCCGGCATGGCGCTGGCCCACGACAACGCGGCGCCGCTCACCCAGCAGGAGGCCGACGCGCTCATGCAACAGGCCGCGGAGCACCGCGCCATGTGGGAGGAGAGGTGGCAGAAGATGGCCGACTCCTTCCGGCACGGGATGTGGGTCGCGGGCATCATGACCAGCGACGGCGGGCTCCGACCCCTCACGGATCCGATCATCCGTGAGAACAAGCGCCGCAACGCGGTCATCACGTGGATGACCGAGGAGCTGAGCGTGGACCAGGACACCGCGGAGAAGAACGCCACGAGCATGCTGTCCAAGTTCAATCCGAGCTGGCCCGTCACCTTCAACTGCAACGACACCTCATCGAGCCAGTCCCGCGGAGAGGCGTTCCTCAGCTCGGTGTACCACGACTGGGCGAAGCGGTCTCCACGAGCCTGAGAGTCGGCGCGCGGCCCACGGCGGCGTCCCGGCGGCCATCCGCGGGTGGCCGGAAAGGCAGCACGTCTGCCCCCGGCCAGGTCCGTACGTCCCTGCCGCCCGCGCGGGCCGCCGGCGCAGACTCGCCCTGGACACAGGTGACCGGCTGTCAGGACCCGAAGGAGCGAGCATGCCGACGTACCTCACCCCGGGCGTGTACGTGGAGGAGGTGCAGTCCGGTGCCCGGCCGATCGAAGGGGTCGGTACCGCCGTCGCCGCGTTCGTCGGGCTCGCCGGGAACGGCCCGTTCCACACGCCGACGCTGGTCGCCAACTGGGACCAGTACACCCGGCAGTTCGGCGGCTTCACCGAGGGCACGTACCTGGCCCACGCGGTCTACGGGTACTTCGCCAACGGCGGCGGCGCCGCGTACGTGGTGCGGATCGGCGGCGCCGCCGAGGACGCCTCCGCCCCGGTGGCCGGCGGTGACCGGCGGCGGGGCACCACGGCGGCACAGCCGGCGGAGCTGGGCGGCTTCCTGGTCACGGCCCGGCCCGGCGTCTCCGGTGTGTCGGTGGAGGTCGCCGACGCGGACGGCGAGAAGCCGCCGGCGGACCGCTTCAAGGTTCTGGTCCACCGGGGCGGCCAGGTGGTGGAGACGTACGACGTCTCCACCCGCAAGAACGTCAAGGGGTACCTGGTCGCCCAGGCCCGCGCCTCCCAGCTGATCGAGGTCACCGAAGAGCAGGGCGCCGCCCAGACCAGACCCGCCAACCAGACGGTGACGCTGGCCGACGCCCCGGCCGCGCCGGCCGCCACCGCTCCGGGCTCCGGCGGCTCCGGCGAGGTGGCCCGCCTGGACCCGGCCGAGTACGTCGGCGACGCCGGGGCCCGTACCGGGTTCGCCGGCCTGGAGAGCATCGACGAGATCACCATGGTCGCGGTGCCGGACCTGATGAGCGCGTACCAGCGCGGCGCCGTCGACGCCGAGGGCGTCCGCACCGTGCAGCTCGCCGTGCTCTCCCACTGCGAGCAGATGGGCGACCGGGTGGCGATCCTGGACGCCCCGCCCGGGCTCTCCGCCCAGCAGATGCGTACCTGGCGAAACGACGAGGCGGGCTACGACTCCCGGTACGCCACCCTCTACTACCCGTGGGTGCGTGTCTTCGACCCGGCCCTCGGACGCAACACCACCGTGCCGCCGAGCGGTCACATCGCCGGTGTGTGGGCGCGCAGCGACGCCGAGCGCGGGGTGCACAAGGCGCCGGCCAACGAGGTGATCCGCGGCGCGGTGGACCTGGAGATCCGGCTCAGCAAGGGTGAGCAGGACCTGCTGAACCCGATCGGCGTGAACTGCGTACGGGCCTTCCCGGGCCGGGGTGTCCGGATCTGGGGCGCCCGCACCCTCTCGTCCGACCCCGCCTGGCGCTACCTGAACGTGCGCCGGCTGTTCAACTACCTTGAGGAGTCGATCCTGCTGGGCACCCAGTGGGTGGTCTTCGAGCCGAACGACGACCGGCTGTGGGCCAGCATCCGCCGCAACATCACCGCGTTCCTCAGCGAGGAATGGCGCCGGGGCGCGCTCTTCGGCCGCACCGCGGACGAGGCGTTCTACGTGAAGTGCGACCGTGACAACAACCCGCAGGAGTCCATCGACCAGGGCCGGGTCGTGTGCGAGATCGGCGTCTCGCCGGTCAAGCCGGCCGAGTTCGTGGTGTTCCGGCTGGCCCAGTTCTCCGACAGCACCAGCCTCGTCGACGAGTGACCCGCGGGTCCACAAGGAAGGGTTGACAGACAGACATGGCAACGGGCGATGCTCTTTCCACCCACGTCTTCGGCGTGCAGCTCGGCGGCTACCTGGTCGAGTCGATCCAGGAGATCAGCGGGCTGACCGTCGAGGAAGAGGTCATCGAGGTCAAGCAGGTCAGCGACCAGGGCAAGCAGATCATCCGCAAGCAGCCGGGGGCCCGGCAGGCCGGCGAGATCACGATCACCCGCGGACTCGACCAGAGCAGCGAGTTCACCAAGTGGATCAAGGAGACCCTGAACAACGGGGCCGTGAACTCCGCCCGGCAGAACCTCACCATCGAGATCAAGGATTCCGAGGGCAGCACGGTCCGCCGGATCCAGTTGATGCAGGGCTGGGCCGCCAAGTGGGAGGGCCCGTCCCTGAAGGCGGGCGAGTCGTCCCCGGCCACCGAGACCGTCACGATCGTGTTCGAGGAGATCGTCGTCGAATGAGACGCCGTACGGTGAAGGCGGGCAACCTGGAGGAGATCCTCCAGGTGACGGCGCCCGCCCAGGCGTCGGAGGAGGACGCGGCCACCCCCGCCGCCGCCCCGCCGCGCCCGGAGGAGCAGGGGCTGCGTACCGAGTTCGAGTTCGAACTGCCGCGGGGATACGTGGACGAGTCGGGCACCGTGCACCGGCACGGCGCGATGCGCCTGGCCACGGCCCGTGACGAACTGCGGCCCCAGATCGACCTGCGGGTCAAGGAGAACCCGGCGTATCTGAGCGTGGTGCTGCTGAGCCAGGTGATCACCCGGGTCGGCTCGATCACCGACGTGCACGCCGGGGTCGTGGAGCGGATGTACGCCACCGACGTCGCCTTCCTCCAGGACTTCTACCGCCGCGTCAACAGCGAGGGCCACACCCGTGCGGCGGTGACCTGCCCGCACTGCGAGGGCGGCTTCGAGGTCGACCTCTCGGGTGGGCGCCTGGGGGAATCGTGACGTACGCCCTTCCCCGGCTCCGGGAGGAGATCGCGTACGTCGCCTACCACTTCCACTGGCCACGGGAGGAGATCCTCGGCCTGACCCACGGCGAACGCCGGCAGTGGGTGGCCGAGATCGCCCGTATCAACACCCGTATGAACGAAGGCGGTTGACTCCATGGCATGGCGGGACAGGCTGCGCCGCGGGGCCGCGGGACCGCGGGGCACGGAGCGTTCCCGCGCCGGGACGGGCGGCCGGCTCGGCGGCGCCGCGCCGGCCTCGGGTGACGGCGGTGGCCCGGGCACGTCCGGGGCGCCGGGCACCGCGGTGTCCGGCGCCCAGGTTCCCTCCGTGCCTGCCGACTGGGACGGCGGCTGGCGCCGCACCGCGCCGCCGGCCCTCACCCTGGCCCGTGCTCCGCTGGGCGTGAGCGACGGCCTGGCCTTCCGCGCCGGGCTTGCCGCCTGGCGGAATCCGTCCTTCGGCAGCGGCCTCGGCCACGCCCTGCTGTCCACCGCTCCGACCGGGCTGGTCCGCGGCGTCGCCCACCCGGCCGCCCGGCAGCCCGTCCGCACCGGCGGCGGACCCCTGCTGCTCCGGGCCGTGCGGCCGCAGGGAGCGGACGGGCCGCGAACAGGTCCACCGGACGCGGGCTCGGGGGCCGGGCCCGTGGACGGGCGGGGCGGTAACAACAGCGCCGCGGGGGCGGGGCGTTCGAGCGGCACCCCCCGGAGCCGGGGACGCACGTCCACGGACTCCCCCGCGGTGCTCTCCGCGCCGGCTCCCGCTGTCGAACGGGCCGTGACTTCCGGCAGCGCCCCGGTCGCCAGCCCCGCCGGCACCGGCCGCCGGCCGGCCGCTCCGGAGATCCCGCTGGTACGACGAGTGGCGGTGCTCCAGGCTTCGGCCGGCGACGGCGTGGGCGGCCGCCCCGCTTCCCGTACGCCCGCCTCCGGTGCACCCCGGGGACGCGCGACGGTGCCGGACTCCGGGAGCGGGAGCGCGTCCCGGACGCAGTCCGGTCCCGGCAGCCGTACGTCGTCCGGCCCGGCCGTCCAGCGCACGGCGACGAGGGCCGCGGGCTCACCGTCGCAGGCATCCCGCGCCGCCGGGGCCGAGGTGCCCGGCCCTGCAGTCCGGCTCCGCCCGGCAGGGCCTCCACTGACCACCGCCGCACGCCGGTCCGGGCCGGTACGCCGCCTCCCCGTCGTGCGGCCGGCCGCGCCCCCGTCGCCCGGCACCGGCCCCGCCGTATCCGGCACCCCCTCCGACACGACCGCACCGGCCGGTGCGGAGGGGTCGGCCTCCCCCGCGCAGCGCACCGGCCCCCGGCCGGGAAGCCGCGCGCCCCTCGGCGCGCCGCTGAGTGAACTGCCCGCCGCAGCCGCGCCGTTGCCGCCGAGCGCCCCCGCACCGCCCGGCGCCGGTCCCGCGTCCGGACCGGCACTTCCGGTCGTCCAGCGCCTCGCGGACGGTACGGGCAGCACGACCGGCACCCCGGGCGCGTCCGGCGGCGGGCAGGGAACCGCCCCGGACGGCCCCGCCCCCCGCCCGGCCGGCGCCCGGGCGCGCGGTGGCCTGGGCGCACCGCTGCCCGCGCTGCCGCCGAGCGCCGACGTGCCCGGGCCCGGTCCGCGGGACTCCCCTCCGTCGCCGGCCGATCCGCACGCACCGGTGCACCAGGACGCCCGGACACCCGCCGGGCCTGCCCGCCCGGTGCGGGGCGAGAGCCCGCTGCTGGGCGAGGCCGCCGTCCAGCGCAGCCTCGCGGACCGGCCCGCCGCCGGGGCCACGGCGCCACCCGGCTCCGCGGCCCGCGGAACCGGGTCCGTGCCGCCACCGGTGACCACGGCCTCGTCCGACGCCCCGGAAGGCAGCGCAGGCGCGGGGGCCGCTGCTGCGGGCGCCGCGCGCACGGGAGGGCCGGGCGGCAACACGCCACGACCCGGCACGACGTCCGACGATCAGGCTCCCCGGACGGAGCGGCCCCCGCACCGCGGTCTCCCGGGCCCGGCCGTCGTCGCCCGGGCGGCAGCCGACGGCGCCGGCCGCCCTCCGGCCCGCCCCGGAGCGGCGGCACCACCGCACACCCGCCGGTTGCTCCCCGCACGCCCGCTCGCCCTGAACACCCGGGCCCCGGAAGGCGTCGCACCGCCCGCTGCCGCCCGCCCCGGCGACCGCCCGGTGGTGGCGGCCCGCTGGCCGGGCGCACCGGCCGGCGCCCGGCCGCACCGGCCGGGCGGGGGACCGCTCCCCCCTGCGGTGAGCGGACCGCCCGCGCCGGCCGGACCCGCACCACCCCCGGGAACGCCCCCCGTCCAGCGTGCCGCCCACCCCGGTCCGGACGCCCCGGGCGTACCTGAGGCCGGTTCCGCGGCCTTCGGGCGGCACGGCCCGGTCGTCCAGCCCGCGCCGCCCCGCCCGGACCTGTCCGGACCGGCCGCCTCGGCCGCCTCGGCCGCCTCTGCCGCCGTCGTACCGGGGCGGCTCCTGCCCGTGACCGCCCCGCAGGCGCCGCCGCTCGCGGACCGCCCGCAGGCCACGGCGGGGACATCGGCACCGGGGGCCGTCCCCGTGGTCCGGCCGGGGCACGCCGCGCCCGGCGCCGCGCCGACGGCGGGCGGCAGGCCCGGTGTTCCGGGACCGCTGGTGCAGCGTCAGCCCTCCGGCTCCGGTGACCTCGCCGTACCCGGGGGCGCACCGGCGGGGCCGGTGCCGACGCGCAGCCGGTCGCGGCCGGCCTCCGCCGCCGGTGACCTCGCCGGGCCCGAGGGCGTACCCGCCGGGTCCGTACCGGCGCACGGTCGGTTCCGGCCGGACTCCGGCCCGTCGCGGCAGTCCACTGCCCGGCGTGCTGAGACGCCGCAGGACACCGGTATCGACCTGGACGACCTGGCGCGCCGCCTGCTCGATCCGATGGCCCGGCTGCTGCGCACCGAGCTGCGGCGCGGGCGGGAGCGTACCGGCCGCCCCTACGACAGGCGCCGCTGAGGGTGCGGCAGGGAACGGATGGCGGACGAATGACGGACAGCATCTTCGCCACGAGCGTGTTCTTCAGGCTCGCGATCGGCGGCAACGACCTGGGCCCCTTCCACACCTGTTCCGGCATGGGTGCGGAGGTGGAGGTGGAGAGCTATCAGGAGGGCGGCAACAACGGCTTCACCTGGCAGCTACCCGGCCGCGTGAGCTGGTCGAACATCACGCTGACCCGGCCGGTCACCGGCGACACGGTGAAGATCGCCCGCTGGCTCGACGAGACGCTGAAACGGGTGGAGCCCAAGGACGGCGAGATCGTGGCGCTGAAGCCGGACCTGACCCGGATCACCAGCTGGCAGGTGTTCGGGATCGTCCCGGTGCGCTGGCAGGGGCCGTCCTTCGACCCCGGCAACTCGCAAGCGGCGGTGGAGACCCTGGAGATCGCCCACGAAGGGCTGCGCCCTGCCTGACGCAACCTCGGCCAGGGCGCCACGCCCACGTGTTCGCACCAGAAAGGAGGGCCGGGCATGTCCCCAGCGTCGCGCTCCAGCCGGGACCGGGCGCAGCTGACCCTGAAGGAGCCTCCGGCCTCGGTCGGGGCGAAGCCCGGCGGGGTGATCGCGCAGCTGAACCTGCAGTTCAACCCCTCCACCCTGGAGCTGCGCAAGACGACCGAGTGGCGTCGCACGCCGTCGAGGATGGCGGGGCAGTCGGCGCTGCCCGAGTTCGTCGGCAGCGGCCCGCGCACGCTCAGCCTTGAGGTGTTCCTGGACGCCACGGCCACCCACGACAACTCCGTGGAGCTGGCGGTGGAGAAGCTGATGAAGGCGTGCGTGCCGACCCCGGCCAGCCTGGGCCGCAAGAAGCCGGCCAGCCCGTGGGTGCGGTTCGAGTGGGGCACCGCGCGGACGACCTCGTTCGACGGGGTGCTCTCCAGCCTGTCGGTGACGTACACGCTGTTCGACGTGGACGGCACGCCGCTGCGGGCCACCTGCGCCTTGTCTGTCGAGGAGGCGAGCGTCGACCCGCCGGGCCAGAACCCGACGTCCGGCGCGCGCACCGCCCACGGTACGCACACCGTGGTGGCGGGCGACAGCCTGGCCATGCTGGCCTGGCGGGAGTACGGCGACGCGACGGTCTGGCGGGCCATCGCGGAGGCGAACGGAATCGACGACCCGATGGCGCTCGTGCCCGGCACCGAACTGGTGGTGCCGGGGCTGCGCGACGCGGGCGGTGAGGAGGAGCGGTGACCGCATCCGGGGAACGGGGTGGCCGGTCGTTCGCGGCGGACCCCGTCGTGGAGACGCCCGGCGAACTGCCGCCGGTCTGGGCCGCCCAGCTGGTGAGCTGCGTGGTGGACGAGAACGTGGGCCTGCCGGACGCGGCGGTGCTCACCTTCCGCGACCCCGATCACGAGTTCCTGCGGGCGACCGGCGTCACCATCGGCACCCCGCTGCGGGTGTCGGTGGTGACCGTGTCCGGTCAGGCGCGGGAGCGACTGTTCAACGGCGAGGTCACGGCCCTGGAGGTGGACCGGGACCGCACGGGCTCGTTCACCGTGGTGCGCGCCTACTCCAGGTCGCACCGCCTCCAGCGCGGCCGGAAGGTGGTGGCGTACCGGAACATGACAGCGGCCGCCATCGTCCGCAAGGTGGCCGCCGGGGCCGGGCTGACCTGCGGCACGGTACAGGCGGCACCGGTCACGTACCGGCAGCTCTCGCAGGCGAACGTGTCCGACTGGGACTTCCTTCAGTTCCTGGCCGCCGAGAGCGGTGCGCAGGTGCGCGTCGACGACAAGGGGCTGCTGCAGTTCACCAGGCCGCAGAAGGCGTCCGGAGCGCCCGCGCCGTCGACCTCGGCCGCCCGGGATCCGATGGTGCTGGAGTACGGGCGGAACCTGCTGTCGCTGCGGGCCTCGCTGTCGGCCGCGGACGGTGCGCAGCAGGTGGAGGTGCGCGGCTGGGACGTGACCACGAAGCGGCCGCTGGTGGCCCGGCAGCCGTCGGTCAGCAGTGACACGGTGGTGCCGGGGCTGAGCCCGGCGTTCGCCGCCCGGTTCGGCACGTCGTCGAAGCTGACCGTCACCGACACCCCGTACCGCACCCAGGCCGAGACGACCGCGGTCGCGGACGCGGTGGCCGATCAGGTCAGCGCGGGCTTCGGGGAGCTGGAGGCGGTGGCCGAGGGCAACCCGCTGCTGCGGGCCGGCAAGCCCGTGGCGCTCGGCAACGTCGGCCAGGCGTTCTCGGGCCGGTACACGGCGACGGCGGTGCAGCACGTCCTCGAACCGCACGGCGGGTACCGGACGACGGTGTGGGTGAGCGCCAGCCCCGACCGCTCGCTGACCGGCCTGGTGACCGGCGCCGACGCGCCGGGCCGGGGGCCCCGCATGCCGGGGCTGGCGATCGGTGTGGTGACGGACGTGCGCGAGCCGGCCGGCTCCGAGCGAGGCGCCGTGAAGGTGAGGTTTCCCTGGCTGGACGACACGTACGTCAGCGACTGGGTGCGCACCGTGCAGTGGGGCGGCAAGGGCGGCGGAGGCGTGGTCAGCCCGGAGGTCAACGACGAGGTCCTGGTCGGCTTCGAGCAGGGCCTGCTGGACAGCCCGTACGTCATCGGGGGGCTGTACAACGGCGTGGACAAGCCGTCGCCGCACGATGTCCCGCTGATCGACAAGACCACGGGCAAGGTCAACCGCCGCTCCGTCGTGTCGCGTTCGGGACACCGGGTCGAGTTGCTGGACGCGCGGGCTCCGGGCCCCTCCGGCGTCCGGCTCACTTCCGCCGATGAGCGCCTCGAAGTATTCCTCGACGGCCGACGGGACCGGATCGAGCTGACGGTGTACGCCGCGAAGGGCCGGCAGCGACCCCGCACCTCCGTCCTGCTCGACGAGACGGGCATCACCCTGGACGCCGGACGCGGCAACGTGAACGTGTCGGGCCGGAACGTGGACATCCAGGGCCGGGTCGGGGTGAAGATCGGCGGCCGGACGGTGAGCGTCAACGGCTCGTCGGACGTCACCGTCGACGGCGGTCTGCTCGGCGTCCTCAGGGCCAAGCTCATCCGGATCAACTGACCTCTGTCCGCCGTACCCACGGCCTCGGGAAAGGAACGCCGCATGCCCGCCGCAGCCCGTACCGGCGACCCCACCAACCACGGCGGGGTGATCACCACACCGCCGCCGCCCGCCGCCAGGGCGGTGGCCACCGTACTCGTCGGCGGTCGCCCCGCCGCCGTCGTGGGCAGCATGCACACGTGCGTGGTACCGCCGCACGCGGCCCTGGGACCGGGCAACGTCATCGTGCCCGACCCGGCCGGGCTCGCCTCGGGCGCCGTCCTCATCGGCGGGCTGGCGGCCGCAAAGGCACGCGACCAGACGACGTGCGGCGCCATGATCGTGACCGGCGCCCCGAACGTCCTGATCGGCGGCGTGTGATGAGCGAGCGGTTCATCGGCCGCGGCTGGGCGTTCCCGCTGCGGGTCGGGCCGAGCGGCGGGATCGCCATGGTCGAACGGGAGCGGGAGATCGAGGAGGCGATCCGGCTGGTGCTCGGCACGGCGCCCGGCGAGCGTCCCATGCGCCCCGCGTTCGGCTGCGGCATCCACGACTACGTCTTCGCCCCGAACAACGGCGCCACCGCCGGGCGGGTCGCGCAGCAGGTGCGCGAGGCGCTGGAGCGGTGGGAGCCGCGGATCGCGGTGGACGACGTGGTGGTCGCCTTCGACACCGTCGAGGACGGCACGCTCTACATCGACGTGCACTACTCCGTGCGCTCTACCAACGACCGGCGCAACCTGGTCTTTCCCTTCTACACGACCCCCTCCGAGGAGGGGGGCGAGGAAGTGGTCGCGGACTGATGGCCCTGCCCTCCCCCAACCTGGACGACCGGCGCTTCCAGCAGCTCGTCGACGAGGCGAAGCGGTACGTGCAGCACCGCACCCCCGAGTGGACCGACCACAACGTCTCCGACCCGGGCGTCACCCTGATCGAGACGTTCGCCTACATGGTGGACCAGCTGCTGTACCGGCTGAACCGAGTCCCGGACAAGAACTACACCGCGTTCCTGGACCTCTTGGGCATCCGCCTCTTCCCGCCGGCCGCTGCCGGGGCCGAGGTCGACTTCTGGCTGTCGGCCCCGCAGCCCGACACGGTCACCCTGCCCTCGGGCATCGAGGTGACCACCGCGCGCGGCGAGCCCGAGGAGCCCGTGGTGTTCACGACCACGGACGAGCTGCCCCTCCTGCCGAGCGAGTTGGTACGGCTGGTGACCGTGCCCCGCTCCGGTGCGCAGACCGACGTGACCGGCACGCTCGCCGAGGGCCGGGACGTCCGCTGCTTCCAGGCGGCCCCGCAGCCGGGCGACGCGCTGCTGTTCGGCCTGCCGACGGCGGTACCGCGCTGCATCGTCGCGCTGCGTCTGGACAGCCGTGTGGAGGGCATCGGCGTGGACCCGCGCCAGCCACCGCTGGTGTGGGAGGCGTGGCACGGCGGCGGCTGGCAGGCCTGCGAGACCGGTACGGACACCACCGGCGGCCTGAACCAGCCCGGTGAGGTCATCGTGTACGTACCGGCCGGGCACACGGCGTCGGTGATCGGCGGGACCCGGGCGGGCTGGCTGCGCTGCCGGGTCACCGAGGCGGCGCCCGGCCAGCCGTTCTACTCGGAGTCCCCGACCGTGCGCGAGGCAGCGGTGTTCACCGTCGGGGGCACCGTGTTCGCCGAGCACGCCGAGACCGTGACCGACGTACCGCTCGGCACCTCCGAGGGCGTCGCCGGGCAGACGTTCCGGCTCGGCCGCCCGCCGGTCCTCCTCGACCGGGAGCCTCCGGTGGTGGAGGTCTCCTCGGCCGAGGGGTGGCAGCGCTGGGAGGTGGTGGAGCACTTCGGCCGCTCCGGGCCCGCCGACCGGCACGTCCGCGTGGACGCCGCCACCGGCGAGTTCACCTTCCCCCCGGTGCTGCGCGAGCCGGACGGCGCCCTGCGTCAGTGCGGAGCCGTACCGCCCAAGGGCGCCCGGATCCGGGTGGCCCGCTACCGCACCGGCGGCGGCCCGGCGGGCAACGTCGCCCGCGGCGCGATCTCCGTGCTGCGCAGCTCCGTTCCGTACGTGGCCAGCGTCGTCAACCGGGAGGCGGCACGTGGCGGGGTTGCCGGTGAGACCGTCGCCAACGCCAAGCTGCGGGCGCCGGACGTGCTGCGGATGCAGGAGCGTGCGGTGACCGCCGAGGACTACGAGATCATCAGCCGCCAGGCCGCGCCCTCGGTGCGCCGGGTCCGTTGCCTGCCCGCCGCGCAGGGTGCGGGTGCGGTACGGGTCCTGGTGGTGCCGGACGCGGTGGCCGACGAGGGCGACGACCGGCTCCGCTTCGAGCAGCTGATCCCCTCCGACCAGGTCCTCGAAGCGATCACGGCGAGCCTCGACGAACGACGCCTCATCGGCACCCGTCTCGTGGTGGAGCCGCCGGTCTACCAGGGCGTCACCGTGGTCGCCCGGCTGGCGACGGCACCGGGCGACGCCGACCGGGTCCGCGAGGCGGCGCTCGCCGCCCTGTTCCGCCACCTCAACCCGCTGCACGGCGGCCCGGACGGGTCCGGGTGGCCGTTCGGGCGGCCCGTGCAGTACGGCGAGGTCTTCGGCGTCCTGCAGCACGCCACCGGCAACGCACTGGTGGAGGAGATCCGGCTGTTCCCCGCCGACCCGGTCACCGGCCGCCGCGGCGCCCCGGCGGACCGCATCGACGTGGCCGCGGGTGCGCTGGTCTTCTCCTACCAGCACCAGGTCGTGGTCACGGAGCCGGCGCCGGAGGCGCGGGGATGAGCGTGCCGGGCGCCGCCGCAGAACCGGAGGCCGCACGATGAGCCGCGCCGCCGTTCCCGGGCTGACGAGCAGGTATCCGATCGGTGAGCAACTGCCGGCCCTGTACGCCGACGACGACTTCGCGCAACGGTTCACCGCCGGTCTGGACACCGTCCTCGCCCCGGTGTTCGCGACCCTCGACAACCTGCCCGCGTACCTCGACCCGTGGGTGGCTCCGGCGGACTTCCTGACCTGGCTGGCGTCCTGGGTGGGTGCCGCCGACGACCCGCGGTGGCCGGTCGGGTTGCGCCGCCAGACGGTCGTCCGCGCGGTGGAGCTGCACCGGTGGCGCGGCACCAGGCGCGGCCTGGTCGAGGCCCTGCGCCTCGCGCTCGGGGTACACGCCGACGTGACCGGCGACGGTGGCGCGCGCTGGTCGCGCACCGCCGGAGCCGAGCTGCCGCCGGAGCCCTCCGCCGAGATCCTGGTGCGGGTGTGGCCGGGCCGCGAGGCGCGGGTGGACGAGGACCGGGTCCACGAGATCGTCCGGGCCATGTGCCCGGTGCACACCGTCTGCCGGGTTCAGGCCCTGTCCGGCCCGCCCGCCGGCGAAAGGAGGTGACGCCGTGCGCCAGTGTCCCGTCTGCGGGGCGTCCAACGGCTCCACCGACGACTTCTGTGGCGCCTGCGGCGCCTATCTGGGCTGGTCGGACACGGCACCGGCCGCGGGCACGGGCTCCGGCTCCGGCGCCGGAGCCGGAGCCGGAGCCGGCGAGGGGCCCGACACCCGCCCCGGCCCCGACCAGCCCGCGGCCCCCGGATCCCGGGCCGCACCCGACGGCACCCGTACCGGGACGCCCGCCGCGTCCGGTACCGCCCCGGTGTCCCCGCAGGCCCCGGCCGCACCGCCGACGCCCGCTCCCGGCCCTGCGGAACCGGCACCGAACCCCGTCGTGCCCGTCCAGCCCGCAAAGCCGGCGGCCTCCCGCCCCGTCGTGCGACAGACGGCGGTGCCGGACGAGGAAGCGGGCGCGCCCTGTCCCTCCTGCGGAACGCCCAATCCGCCGAACCGCCGGTTCTGCCGGCGCTGCGCGGCCGAGTTGGCGCCCGTCCCGAAGACGGCCCCGCCGCCGTGGTGGCGGACCGTGTGGCCGTTCCGCCGCCGGGTGCGTGCGAGTTCGGGCCGGGGGGTGCGGCTGCTGGTGATCCTGGCCCTGGTGCTGGTGCTGTGCGCGGGCGGCTTCCTGCTGCTGCCGGCCGGCCGCGCCCTGTTCGAGGACACGCGGGACAAGCTGGGCACGCCCACACCCGTGACGCCGGCGGACGTCGTGGCGAGCGCCGAGGTCCCCGGGCACCCGGCGAGGAACACCACCGACGGACTGCGCGACAGGTACTGGGGGGCGCCTGCGGCGGGCGCCTCCGTGACGTACACCTTCGGCAAGCCGTTCCGGCTGGTCAACCTGATCATCACCAATGGTGCGTCCGCGCAGCCGGAGGAGTACGCCGGTCAGGCACGAGCGCTCCGGGTGCACCTGCGGGTGACGACGCAGGACGGCGAGAAGCACGACGAGGAGCTCACCCTCAGCGACACACCGGGCTCGCAGACGATCCCCACCGGCATCAGCGGCGTGAAGACGGTGCGCCTGGTTCTGCGCTCTGCCGTCGGCCTCACCGAGGACCGTCATCTGGCGCTGGCCGAGGTCGAGTTCTTCCGGCGAAGCTGACCTCGTCGACGGTGTCCGGTCGCACCGGCTGCCACCGGCACGGCCGCCGCATTGCCGCAGGCCATTTCGGCGGGGAGAATTGAGATCGCTCCCAGCGTCGGCCCGGCCCCCGGGCTGCTCGACGCTGCGCGCCCCCGCCCGTTCGCCCCCGCCGTGCGTTCCGTACGCCCCCGACCCCCGGGAGAGCCCTTGGTCTTCGGCCCCGCCACCGGCGACACCGGCCCGTCCGGCCGCATCCTCGAACCTGCCGAGTGGGCGGCGGCCGGGATCCCGCTGCTGCGCAACCCCCGCGAGATCGTCACCGGCCTGCACGCCCGCCACCGGCCCGCGCCGGACACGGCGGTGCTCGCCGTGCTCGACCCCGACGAGCGACTGTGCGCGAGCGCGTCGCTGTCGTGGCGCGAGGCGGGCCGCCCGGACGCCGTCGCGGACGGCTGGGACCTGCGGAACGGGCTGCTGGACCGGCTCCGCCGGGTCATCCCGCACGACCTGCGCCGCCGTTTCCCCGTCCGCACGGCCGTCCTGCTGTACTGCCGCGCCGGGGGCCCCGGGTGGACGGAGGAGGACGGCGCGTGGATGTGGGGGCTGCGGGACGCCTGCACGCTGCACGGGCTGCGCTGCGGTGCGTACATCACGCTCACCGGCGGCGGCTGGCAGGTGCTGGGCGAGGGCCGCGGCGGCCGGCGGCCCTACGCGGAGGGCCCCCCGGTGGACGGCCCGCAGGCGGACGACGGGCCGGACGCGGACACCGGCTCCGCCGCGGAAGCGGCGACCCGTGCGCAGACCGGGGCGGCTCCGGGGCCGCGGGCGTGGCAGCCGCCGGACCACGTGCCGCGGGAGCCGCAGCCGGAACCGCCGCCGAAGCCGCGGCAGGAGCCGGAGGCGAGCGTCTCGTGGGCGGTCTGAGGCACCGTCCGCGGGCGGACCGGCCCGGACCGCGCGGTGCCGCGGGCCCGGCCGTGCGGCGCTACGGGCCTGCGGTCCTGCGGGCCGCGGTGCCGCGTCCCGCCCGGCGGGGCGTGCGCCTCAGGCCGAGACGCCCAGCACGCCGTTGATGTAGTCCGCGTCGCCGCACAGGACCAGCAGCGCCGCCGCGCGCGTCATCGCCGCCGGCAGCGCCGCGGCCGTCGCCTCGTCGCCGCCGCCGTTGACGGCGACGACGACCACCTGCCGCCGGGCCAGCCGCGCGGCCGCCCCGGCGTCGGCGTAGAACACGTCCTCACCGGCGGCCTCCTGCGCCCAGTAGCCGTCTTCGCCGAACGACAGCTCGTGGGCCGCCCACGGGTGCAGCTCGCCGGTGGTCAGGACGAGGATCTCGGCCGGCGCGCGGCCGGACTCCAGCAGCCCGTCGACGGCTTCGTCCGCGGCGTCGACGGCACCGTCGGGCGTCGCGGGGACCAGTTGCAGCTGCGGTCCGGCGGCGGGCCTGCCCTGACCGCCGGAGGGTCCGGGACGGGCGCCGGGCGCGGTGGCGCCGGGGCCGCGGCCGCCGGGGCCGGAACGGGATCCGCCACGCGGCCGCACGGGACGGGGGCCTGGGATGGGACGAGGGGGCGCACTGCGGCCCGGGACGCTCTCGTGGGTGGGAGAGTCCTCGGCAGGGAGAGGCATGGGCGCATGTCTATCAAACCGAGGTGACAACCACGTCAGCGGGTGGCCACCTGGCAGCCCCGGCGCTCCGCGGAACGCCGCGCGCCCGGCGCCCGTTCCCGCCACCGCGGCGGGCCCGCGGCCCCGACGGCGGGGCCGCGTACGTCAGATGTCGAGCCCCAGTTGCCCGGCGGCCTCCAGCTCCGCGGTCTCGGGGACGATCCGCGGCCGTTTGAGGTGCTGCCACTTCGCCAGCGCGTCCATGTACGCCCAGGAGACCCGGTGGTGGTGCGTCGGGCCGTGCTCCTCCAGCGCGGCGCGGTGCACGGGCGAGGGGTAGCCGGCGTTGTCGCCGAACGCGTACGGCTCGTACTCGGGCCGTTCGGCGCCCAGTTCGGCCATGCGCGCGTCGCGCTGGACCTTCGCGAGCACGGAGGCGGCGGCGACGGCGACGCACGACTGGTCGCCCTTGATGACCGTACGGACCCGCCAGGGCGCCCCGAGGTAGTCGTGCTTGCCGTCGAGGATGACCGCGTCCGGCCGTACCGGCAGCGCGGCCAGCGCCCGGCCCGCGGCGAGCCGCAGGCACGCCGTCATGCCCAGCTCGTCGATCTCCCGCGACGAGGCGTGGCCCAGGGCGTGCGCGGTGACCCAGTCGGTCAGCTCGGCGGCCAGTTCCTCGCGCCGCGGCACCGTCAACAGCTTGGAGTCGGTGAGCCCTTCGGGTGGGCGGCGCAGGCCGGTGACGGCCGCGCACACGGTGACGGGCCCGGCCCAGGCACCCCGGCCGACCTCGTCGACTCCGGCGACGACCCGGGCGCCGGTGGTGGCGCGCAGGGAGCGTTCGACGCGGTGGGTGGGCGGCTCGTAGGGACTCACGAGGCCAGCTTACGACCCGCCCCCGGGGCGCTGCCGCCCGCCCGTCACCGCGTGTGCAGCAGCGGCACCATCACCTGGTCGACCATCTCGTCCATGTCCTCGTCGCTGAGGTCCCGCCCGGTGGTCTTGTGCCGGTACATCATCATCGCCGGCAGCACGTCGAGCACGAGGTCCCCGTTCACCTCCGGCCGCACGTCCCCCCGCTCGACCCCGCGGCGCAGCAGCTCCGCGATCAGCTCCTTGCCCGGCTCGATGATCTGTCCCATGACCACCTCGTGGAACTGCTCCGCCTGCTCGCGGTCGCACTCGTCGAGCACGGCGCGCAGCGCCTGGCCGCCGCTGGAGTACATCCGGTCGCGGAGGGCCCGGCAGAACTCGGTGAGGTCGGCCCGCAGGCTGCCCCGGTCCGGCTGTGTCTCCAGCGGCGGGACCCCGGCGCGCAGCGCGTCCTCGACGAGCGCCGCCTTCGACGCCCAGCGCCGGTAGACGGCCGCCTTCCCGGTCTGCGCGCGGGCGGCGACGCCCTCGATGGTCAGCCCCTTCCAGCCGGCCGCACCCAGCTGTTCGAGGGTGGCGTCGAGGATGGCGCGCTCGAGTACGTCGCCCCTGCGGCGCATGCCGCCCGCCTGGTTCTGGCTGGTCTCGGTGCACGCTCCGGGAGCGGTCCGGCGCGAACTACCCATATCGGTCTCTCCGTCAGCGGTCATAGTGAACGCTTGCGTTCCCTCTCGGGGACTCCTACGCTCAGTTCGTCAGTGAACGCTACCGTTCACTATTTCACATGTATGGGGAACATGGTGACAACCTCTCAACTGGCCAAAGAGCCGGAGGCGGGCAAGGCCCCCCGTGGCGACCGGCGCAACATGGCGCTGCTCATCATCGCGGCCTGCCAGCTCATGGTCGTTCTCGACGTCACGATCGTGAACATCGCGCTCCCGCACATCCAGGACTCCCTCGACTTCTCCACCACCGGCCTGACCTGGGTCGTCAGTGCATACACCCTCACCTTCGGCGGCCTGCTCCTCCTCGGCGGCCGGGCCGGGGACATCCTCGGCCGGCGCCGCGTCTTCACTTTCGGCATCGCACTGTTCATCGCGGCCTCGCTCCTCGGCGGCTTCGCCCAGGAGCCGTGGCAGCTGCTCGTCGCCCGCGCGCTCCAGGGCGCCGGCGGCGCCATCGCCTCGCCCACCTCGCTGGCGCTGGTCACCACCACTTTCCCCGAGGGCCCCGAGCGCAATCGCGCCTTCGGCGTGTTCGCGGCGGTCTCCGCAGGTGGCGGCGCCATCGGCCTGCTCGCCGGCGGCATGCTCACCGAGTGGCTCAACTGGCGCTGGGTGCTCTTCGTCAACGTACCCATCGGCCTGCTGATCATCGCCGCCGTCCCGCTGTACATCAACGAGTCCGCACGCCACCCCGGACGCTTCGACATCACCGGCGCGCTGACGTCCACCCTCGGCATGGCGGCCCTCGTCTACGGGTTCATCCGCGCCGCCGAGGAGGGCTGGCGGGACGGCCTGTCGATCGGCTCGTTCGTGGCGGCCGCGATCCTGCTCGTGGCGTTCGTCTTCGTCGAACGCAACGCGGCGGACCCGATCACGCCGCTGCACATGTTCGCGGACCGCAACCGCTCCGGTACGTACGTGATCATGCTCAGCCTGGCCGCGGCCATGTTCGGCATCTTCTTCTACCTGGTGCTGTTCGTGCAGAACGTCCTCGGCTACAGCCCGATCAGGTCGGGTGTGGCGTTCCTGCCGATCACCGTGGCGATCGTCATCGGCGCGGGCCTCGCCCAGCGGTTCCTGCCGGCGCTCGGGCCCAAGCCGTTCATGGTCGGCGGCTCGGCCATCACCGCGGTCGGCATGGGCTGGATGGTCCTGCTGGACACCGGCAGCTCGTTCATGGGCGGGGTGCTCGGTCCCGAGATCATCTTCGGCTTCGGCATGGGGATGAACTTCGTGACGCTCACCATCACCGCCGTCTCCGGCGTCGCGCAGCACCAGGCGGGCGCCGCCTCCGGCCTGCTCAACGCCACCCAGCAGGTCGGCGGTTCGCTCGGGCTGTCCATCCTGACCACCGTGTTCGGCACCGCCAGCAGGGACGAGGCGGAGAAGCAGCTCCCGTCGTTCATGGCCGAGGCCACGCCGGAGCAGAAGGCGGTCCTGGAGAAGAGCGGCGAGCTGCCGCCGCCGTGGGGCCAGGAAGTGCTCTCCGAGGGCATGTCCCAGGCGTTCCTGGCCGGTACGGCCATGGTCGTGCTCGCCGTGATCGTCGCCGTGGTGGCGATCAAGGTGCGCAAGAGCGACCTTGAGGCCCTGTCCGGCATGGCGGGACCGGGCGCCGCCTGACGCGGCGCTCCCGGAATCCGGCGGCCCCGCCGGTAGCGGGGCGGGGCCGCCGGGGCAGCCCACCCCATACAGCGCCGCGGCCGGTACGGGCGGCGGGGCCTCCGCCGCGGACGGCGCGCTGTCCGCCGCGTACGGCGCCGTCTCGGCCACGCCGCGGGCCCGCACGTTGCCGGCGCGGGCCCGCGGCCGGGCCGTACCGGCGCGGCCCGGGTGCGTCATGTCCCGGGGACCGCGGGCACCCACTCCGGCAGCGGCTCGGCGCTCCGCACCCACGCCGCCGGCGGTGCGCCGGCCGGCGCGCCCGCGAGCACTCCGCCGACGATCGCGCACGTGGTGTCCACGTCCCCGCCGGCCTGCGCCGTCGCCCACAGCGCGCCCGTGAAGTCGCCGAGGTGCCGGGCGGCGGACCACAGGGCGAACGGCACGGTGTCGTGCGCGCTGGTGCGGCGGCCGTTGCCCAGCACGGCGGCCACGGTGGCGACGTCGTCGTAGTCGAGCATGTCGCGCGCGCGGCGCAGCCCCTGCCCGACGGCGCTGCGCGGCACCAGCGCGATCACCTGGTCCAGCAGGGCGGCGCCGGCGGCCAGGCCGCTGCCCGGGGTGCCCGTCGGGGCCGTGGCGCCCGTCGCGGCCGTCGCGGCCGTACCGGGCCTCCGGCCGGCGGCCAGCGCCGCCGCCGCGGCCACCGCCATGCAGCCGGTGACGGCCTCGCGGTGCTGGTGGGTGACGTACGACGAGACCTCCGCCTGCCGCACCGCCTCCTCGACGTCCGCCGCGTACCAGGCGCCCAGCGGCGCCACCCGCATCGCCGCGCCGTTGCCCCAGGAGCCCTGCCCGTCGAAGAGGGCGGCGGCGAGCCGGCGCCAGTCCTCGCCGTCGCGCACCCGGCACAGGATCCGGTTCACCGCGCGCCCGTAGCCGCGGGGGCCGCCGGCGTTCTGCCGGCCGGCGAACGACGCCGCCAGCGCGTCCTGCTCGACCCGGCCGTGCGCGGCGAGCACCGCCACCACCGAGCACGCCATCTCCGTGTCGTCGGTCCACCGCCACGGCGCGGGCGGCAGCTCGCGGCGGGTCAGGAGCGGATGGTTGCCGGGCTCGGCGTACCGGGAGCCGAGCGCGTCGCCGACGGCCAGCCCGCGCAGGCTCGCGAGGGCGCGGGCGAGGCGCGCGTCCGGGTCGGCGGGCAGGCCGGGGCCGGCGGCCGGGTCGTGGGCCGCGGACGGCGACGTATCCGCCGACGGCGGCGGGCCCGCGGACCGCGACGGATCCGGGGACGGCGGCGGGCCCGCGGACGGACGCGGGGCGGGAGCGGGGTCCGGTGTCATCTCGGGGCCAGCGTAGCGGGGGTGCCCGGTCAGACGGTCCAAGACGACTCCAGATCCACCACATCCCCCGCCAGCGCCGCCACGTCCGCCGCGGTCTGCGCGCGCAGCGCCAGCCGCTCCACCCGGTCCTCCCGGTACTTGCCGTGCTCCGCCGCCGACGACCACATGGACAGCACCAGGAAGTCGCCCTCCTCCGACTGCCCCAGCACCCCCCGCAGCATCCCCGGCGACCCCGCCATCGCCGGGTTCCACACCTTCTCCTGCATCAGCGTGAAGTGCTCCACCCGCTCCTCGTGCACCCGGCAGTGCGCGAGCCGCAGCACGTCGGCGCCCTCGAACCGCGGCTCGAACCCCAGCTTCACGTCCATCCGGTGCTCGAAGAGGCGCACCCGCATGTCCTTGAACGTGCCGAGCTGGGCCGTCGCGAGCCGGTCGTGGGAGCGGGCCATGAACGAGTCGTACAGCGCCCTGCTCTCCCAGAAGGCGACGAGGTGCACCACGCCCTCACGCGCCCGGCTCCAGCCCCCGCCCTGCCCCCGGAAGCCCGGTTCGCCGAGCAGCCCCGCCCACTTCCGCTGCCCCCGCTCGAAACCCCGGCGGTCCACCACGGTGCAGCGAATCCACTTGACCAGCACCGCGCTATCCTACGGCCTGGCCACCCGGCGATCACCGGCGTGCGCAGCCGAGTTCACGCCCCCGACGCGCCGCCGCCGACCACGAGCCACGAGGGCCCCGCCTCCGGCAGGGAGCCGCCCCGTAGAACCGCGAGACCCGACGCCGGCACCGGAGGACGGCGCACCCCGGCACACGGAGGGGGACCGGCCGTCGTCGGCCGGTCCCCCTCCGGGACGCACGGGTCGGCCGGACACGGGCCACGCAGCCCCCCACGGGGCCGCGCGCCCGCGCCGCCTCAGCTGCAGCCGCTGGTTGAGCCGCAGCCCTCGCAGATGTAGCAGCTGCCCGCGCGCTGCATCTTCGTGCCGCACGAGAAGCACAGCGGCGCGTCCGCCTGGATGCCGAGCTGCATCTCCACCAGCTCCGCCGAGGTGTGCGCCTCCTGCGGGGCCGGCTTGGCCTGCTCGATCGTCACCGGCGGGGCCGGGCGGGCGGCCGGTGTGCGGGGGGCGGACTGGGCCAGGCCCTCGACGTCCAGCTCCTCGTCCGTCGGCTCGTACGAACCGGTCTCCAGGTGCCGCTCGCGCTCCTCCGCGGAGTGGATGCCCAGCGCCGAGCGGGTCTCGAACGGCAGGAAGTCCAGCGCCAGCCGGCGGAAGATGTAGTCGACGATCGACTGCGCCATCCGCACGTCCGGGTCGTCCGTCATGCCCGCCGGCTCGAAGCGCATGTTCGTGAACTTCGAGACGTACGTCTCCAGCGGCACCCCGTACTGCAGGCCCACCGAGACCGCGATCGAGAAGGCGTCCATCATGCCCGCGAGGGTCGAGCCCTGCTTGGACATCTTCAGGAACACCTCGCCCAGCCCGTCGTCCGGGTAGGAGTTGGCGGTCATGTAGCCCTCGGCGCCGCCGACCGTGAAGGACGTGGTGATGCCGGGGCGCCCCTTGGGGAGGCGGCGGCGCACCGGGCGGTACTCGACGACCTTCTCCACGGCCTCGCGGATCGTCTCCTCCGCCTTGTCCGCGGCCTTGTCGGCCTCCTTCTTCTTCGCCGACAGCGGCTGGCCGACCTTCGAGCCCTCCACGTACACGGCGAGGGCCTTGACGCCCAGCTTCCAGCCCTGGAGGTAGATCTCCTCGACGTCCTCGGCGGTGCTGGTCGAGGGCATGTTGACCGTCTTGGAGATGGCGCCGCTCAGGAACGGCTGCGCGGCCGCCATCATCCGCACGTGCCCCATCGGCGAGATGGAACGTTCCCCCATGGCGCAGTCGAAGACCTCGTAGTGCTCGGGCTTGAGGCTCGGGGCGTTCACGACGCTGCCGTGCTCGGCGATGTGCGCGACGACCGCCTCGATCTGCTCGTCCTGGTACCCCATCCGCTTGAGCGCCATCGGGACCGTCTGGTTGACGATCTGCATCGAGCCGCCGCCGACCAGCTTCTTGAACTTCACCAGCGCCAGGTCCGGTTCGATGCCCGTCGTGTCGCACGACATCGCCAGGCCGATGGTCCCGGTGGGGGCCAGCACCGACGCCTGGGCGTTGCGGTAGCCGTGCTTGTCGCCGAGGCGGACCACGTCCTGCCAGGCCTCGGTGGCGGCGGCCCAGACGGGGGTGTCCAGGTCGTCCATGCGCTTGGCCGCGGCGTTGGCGTCCGCGTGCTGCCGCATGACGCGCTTGTGGGCGGTGGCGTTGCGCGCGTAGCCGTCGTACGCGCCGACGGCGGCGGCCAGGTGCGCCGAGCGCTTGTAGGCGGTGCCGGTCATCAGGGAGGTGATGGCGCCGGCGAGGGCGCGGCCGCCGTCCGAGTCGTAGGCGTGGCCCGTGGCCATGAGCAGGGCGCCGAGGTTGGCGTAGCCGATGCCGAGCTGGCGGAAGGCGCGGGTGTTCTCGGCGATCTTCCGGGTCGGGAAGTCGGCGAAGGAGATGGAGATGTCCATCGCCGTGATGACCAGTTCGACGACCTTGGCGAAGCGCTCCGCCTCGAAGCTCTGCCGGCCGTCGGCGTCCTGCTGGAGGAACTTCATCAGGTTCAGCGAGGCGAGGTTGCACGAGGTGTTGTCCAGGTGCATGTACTCGCTGCACGGGTTGGAGGCGGTGATACGCCCCGACTCCGGCGCCGTGTGCCAGTGGTTGATGGTGTCGTCGTACTGGATGCCGGGGTCGGCGCAGACCCAGGCGGCCTCGGCCATCTGCCGGAACAGCTTCTTCGCGCCGACCTCCTCGATGACCTCGCCGGTCATGCGGGCGCGCAGGCCGAACTGCGCGTCGTTCTCGACGGCCTTCATGAAGTCGTCGGTGACGCGGACGGAGTTGTTGGCGTTCTGGTACTGCACGGAGGTGATGTCGTCGCCCCCGAGGTCCATGTCGAAGCCCGCGTCCCGCAGGGCGCGGATCTTCTCCTCCTCCTTGACCTTGGTCTCGATGAACGCCTCGATGTCGGGGTGGTCGACGTCGAGCACGACCATCTTGGCCGCGCGCCGGGTGGCGCCGCCGGACTTGATGGTGCCCGCGGAGGCGTCCGCGCCGCGCATGAAGGAGACGGGGCCCGAGGCGTTGCCGCCGGAGGACAGCAGTTCCTTGCTGGAGCGGATACGGGAGAGGTTGAGGCCGGCGCCGGAGCCGCCCTTGAAGATCATCCCCTCTTCCTTGTACCAGTCGAGGATGGACTCCATGGAGTCGTCGACGGAGAGGATGAAGCAGGCGCTGACCTGCTGGGGCTGCGGGGTGCCGACGTTGAACCACACCGGCGAGTTGAAGCTGAAGATCTGGTGCAGCAGGGCGTAGGCCAGCTCGTGCTCGAAGATCTCGGCGTCCGCGGGCGTGGCGAAGTACCTGTGGTCCTCGCCGGCCTTGCGGTACGTCTTCACGATCCGGTCGAGGACCTGCTTGAGGCTGGTCTCCCGCTTGGGGGTGCCCACCGCACCGCGGAAGTACTTGCTCGTGACGATGTTGACGGCGTTGGCCTCCCAGAACTCGGGGAACTCCACGCCGTGCTGCTCGAAGTTGACCGAACCGTCGCGCCAGTTGGTCATGACGACGTCACGGCGCGCCCACTCCACCTCGTCGTACGGGTGCATACCGGGGGTGGTGTGGATGCGCTCGATGCGCAGGCCCTTGCTCCCCTTGGCGCCGCCCTTGCGGGAACTGCGCGCCGGGCCGCTCGTCGTCTCTGTCATGCCGCCTCCCTATACGGGCGTGAACGCCCTGGTGTGCCCACGTCTTCCCGGGCACGGTTCCTGTTCTTGATCTGCTTGTTCCGCCGGCGGCCCGCGCGCTGCGCCGCGCGCCGGCCGGGTGTGGATGACGGGTGGCCGCGGTGGGCGTCAGCCGGCCGCTCTGCCGGGTGACGGGACTCCGGGGGCCTCACCGCGGCCGGGACTGCGGCCGGGGCCGGGCGCACCGGGGTCGCCCGGCGCGGGAGGTGGGGCCTGGCCGTCCTGTCCGTCCGGGCCGTCGTCGGCGGGGGGCCTGTCCGCGGTCCGCAACTGCGTGATGGCGTCGTCGAAGTCCGCAAGGGAGTCGAAGGCGCGGTAGACGGAGGCGAAGCGCAGGTAGGCGACGAGATCGAGGTCCTGCAGCGGGCCCAGTATGGCGAGCCCGACGTCGTGGCTGGAGACCTCGGCGCTGCCGGTGGCCCGGATCGCCTCCTCGACCCGCTGGCCGAGCTGGGCCAGCGCGTCTTCGGTGACGGGGCGGCCCTGGCACGCCTTGCGTACGCCCGTGATCACCTTGGCGCGGCTGAAGGGCTCGGTGACCCCGCTGCGCTTGATGACCATCAGGGACGCGGTCTCCACCGTGGTGAAGCGGCGCGAGCAGTCGGGGCACTGCCGGCGGCGGCGGATGGCTGCGCCGTCGTCGGTGGTGCGGCTGTCGACCACCCGGCTGTCGGGGTGCCTGCAGAAGGGGCAGTGCATCGCTCTCCACCCTCCCTCTCGCGCACGGCACGTCGGTCCGGCGGCCCCCCGCGGCCCGCCGGAGCAGGCCCCAAGCATATGGGATTCCCTTCCGGTGAGAGGAAGGGGGACCACAACTTGTGGGCCGCTGACACCCATCTAACCACTAGATCTGGGGTTTGGCTGCCATTGAAGGCGGAGAGCGTGTTGGCGCGCCGTGGAAACCGGGCGGGACATCCGCAGCCTACGGGAGCGCATAGACGGCGACACGGGTGGGGCGAGGGTGACAAACTGGACGGCGCGGCTACAGAGCGGCCAGGGAGCGTCACGGAGCGGCCCCGGGTGGCGCCCCCGGCGACGGGCCGGGCGGGCACGCCGGGGCGGGCGGCGGACAGCGGCCGGTCAGCGCCTTACACCCACTGGATGGATCACGACAGCGAAACCAGAGTTTTTCACTCGAACGTGTGTTTGGCGCAACCTTTCGAAAGCAACTACCGTTGTCCTACGAGAGAGAGACCCGTCTTGAGAGGGGCCGAAGACGTGACCACCACCGCAGACACCGCCGCCATCGCCGCCCGCGAACGGCCCCAGCAGGCAGCCGAGCAGCAGCTCACACCTGCGCCCGGGGACGGCCGCGAGGGCGAGGGCCAGCCCCCCAAGCGCTCCATGCCGGGGCGCCCGCCGGGCATCAGGGCCGACAGCTCCGGGCTGACCGAGCGGCAGCGCCGGGTCATCGAGGTCATCCGCGACTCGGTGCAGCGCCGGGGCTACCCCCCGTCGATGCGTGAGATCGGCCAGGCCGTGGGGCTCTCCTCCACCTCCTCCGTCGCGCACCAGCTGATGGCGCTGGAGCGCAAGGGCTTCCTGCGCCGGGACCCGCACCGGCCGCGGGCGTACGAGGTGCGCGGCGCCGAGACGCCCGCCGCTCAGGCCGCCACCGACACCACGGGCAAGCCCGCCGCGTCGTATGTGCCCCTGGTCGGCCGGATCGCCGCCGGTGGCCCGATCCTCGCCGAGGAGTCGGTCGAGGACGTCTTCCCGCTGCCGCGGCAGCTCGTCGGCGACGGCGAGCTGTTCGTGCTGAAGGTCGTCGGTGACTCGATGATCGACGCCGCGATCTGCGACGGCGACTGGGTCGCGGTACGGCGCCAGCCCGTCGCCGAGAACGGCGACATCGTCGCCGCGATGCTGGACGGCGAGGCCACGGTCAAGCGGTTCAAGCGCGAGGACGGCCACGTGTGGCTGCTGCCGCACAACGCCGCGTACCAGCCGATCCCCGGCGACGAGGCGACGATCCTCGGCAAGGTCGTCGCGGTCCTCCGCCGGGTCTGAGCCCGCGCGGCGCCTCCGGCACGGCACAGCCGGCCCGGGCACCCGGCTCCCGGGCCGCCGCCCTGCGCGGCGTGGAGTATCGCGAACCGGCCGCGGCGGCGGCCGGACACGCGGGCTCGACGAACCCGCGGGCTCACCGCTGTCCCCGGCACCGGCCCTCGCGGAGGCGGTTCCGGTGAAGCGGCGGCGCCTCCGCGCCGCTCAGTCCTCCAGCAGACCCTCCGCGTCCTCGCCCTCCGCCTCCAGCGCCTCGCGCACGACACGGAGGGCAAGCCCCTCCCCGTACCCCCGGCGGGCCAGCATGCCGGCCAGGCGGCGGATGCGCTTCTCCCGGTCGAGGCCGCGCGTGCCGCGGAGCTTGCGGGCGACCAGCTCGCGGGCCGTCTCCTCCTCGGTGCCGGCGTCGAGCCGGCCCACCGCCTCGTCGACCACCGCGGGCGCCACCCCCCGGGTGCGCAGCTCGCGCGCGAGCGCACGGCGGGCGAGGCCCCGGCCGTGGTGCCGGGACTCCACCCACGCGCCGGCGAACGCCGCGTCGTCGATCAGCCCGGCCCCTTCGAGACGGTCGAGCACGGCCGCCGACACCTCGGCGTCGACGTCCCGCTTGGCCAGCGCGTCCGCGAGCTGGCGACGGGTGCGCGGCGACCCGGTGAGCAGGCGCAGGCAGATCGCCCGGGCCCGTTCCTCGGGGCTGAGCGACGTCTCCCGCACCCGCTCCCCGGACGGCTCGCTCCGGCCCCGTGACCGCCCGCGCCCGGCCGGCCGGGCGCCGCCGGCCCCCGGGCCGCTCCCGGCCGGAGCGCGGCCGTCGTCCGGGGGTGGGAGCGGCCAGTCGGTGCGCCGGACCACGGATCAGCTCTTGGCCGCGGCCTTGGCCGCCTTCGCGGTCTTGGCCGGCGGCGGCACCGTCTTCTTCCCCGCCGGGGCGGCGCCGTCCGCGGCCGCCGCCGCGGGGTCGCCCGCCGCGTCCGCGGCGGGCTCGCCGTCCGCGTTCTCCGGCTTCGGGCCGATGCCGAGCTTCTCCTTGATCCGCTTCTCGATCTCGTTCGCCAGGTCGGGGTTGTCCTTCAGGAACGTCCGGGCGTTCTCCTTGCCCTGGCCGAGCTGGTCGCCCTCGTACGTGTACCAGGCGCCGGACTTGCGGATGAAGCCGTGCTCCACGCCCATGTCGATCAGGCCGCCCTCGCGGCTGATGCCCTGCCCGTAGAGGATGTCGAACTCGGCCTGCTTGAAGGGCGGCGCGACCTTGTTCTTCACGACCTTGACGCGGGTGCGGTTGCCGACGGGCTCCGTGCCGTCCTTGAGCGTCTCGATGCGCCGGATGTCCAGGCGCACCGATGCGTAGAACTTGAGCGCCTTGCCGCCGGTGGTGGTCTCGGGCGAACCGAACATCACGCCGATCTTCTCGCGCAGCTGGTTGATGAAGATCGCGGTGGTCTTCGACTGGTTCAGCGCGCTGGTGATCTTCCTCAGGGCCTGGCTCATCAGCCGGGCCTGGAGGCCGACGTGCGAGTCGCCCATCTCGCCCTCGATCTCCGCGCGCGGGACGAGGGCCGCGACCGAGTCGATCACGATCAGGTCGAGCGCGCCGGAGCGGACCAGCATGTCCGCGATCTCCAGCGCCTGTTCGCCGTTGTCGGGCTGGGAGAGGATGAGGGAGTCGATGTCGACGCCGAGCTTCTTCGCGTACTCCGGGTCGAGGGCGTGCTCCGCGTCGACGAACGCCACCGTGCCGCCGGTCCGCTGGGCGTTGGCCACCGCGTGCAGCGTCAGGGTGGTCTTGCCGGAGGACTCCGGGCCGTACACCTCCACCACGCGGCCGCGCGGCAGACCGCCCACGCCGAGCGCGACGTCGAGAGCGGTCGACCCGGTGGGGATGACTTCCACGGGCTCGTTCGGCCGCTCGCCGAGGCGCATCACGGCACCCTTGCCGAATTGCCGTTCAATCTGGGCGAGTGCGGCGTCGAGCGCCTTCTCGCGGTCAGTCGCTGCCATGGGTTCCACCCGGGATGTCTGAGTCGATCGCTTCACGTCAACGACGCTAGCGCCTGCCACTGACAACACGCCCCACGTCGAGCCGGCCTGTGGAAAACCCGACCGAACCCCCATGGGAATCGATGTTCGATTTCGGTGTCAAGCGGCCTCACCGCTCACCCGCGCCCCGCCGTTCCCGGTTGTCCCCGGTGTTCCCGGTGTTCCCGGTCCTACGGCTTCTGCTCCCGGTAGTAGCGCGCCGCCCCCTCGTGCAGCTCCAGCGGGTCGGTGAAGACCGCCGTGCGCAGGTCGACCCGCTGCGCCGCGTGCACCACGCGCCCGATGCGGTCCCGGTCCCGTATCACCGTGCTCGTCACGCTCTCCGTCAGCCGGGAGTCCTCCCGCTCGGTGGTGACCAGCAGGTTCGCCACCGCGAGCGTCGGCACCGCGGTGTCCCGCTGGACCGTGGGGTAGGCGTCGGGCGGCATCACCGCGGCCCGGTAGTAGCGGGCCAGCTCCCCCTGGGCGTGCAGCGCACCGAGCAGGTCGCCCAGCGGCACCAGCTCGATCTCGGCCTGCCCCGCGAGGCGTTCGACGGCCTCCGTGGGCAGCCCGCCCGACCAGAAGAAGGCGTCGATCTCCCCCTCGCGCAGCAGCTTCGGCATCGTGTTCAGGCCCATGCGCACCGCCGCGACGTCGCGGTCGAAGTCGAGGCCGGCCGCCGACAGCAGCCGCCGCGTGATCAGTTGGACGCCGGAGCCGTCCTCGCCCACGCCCACCCGGAGGCCGCGCAGGTCGGCGGCGCGCCGGACCGGCGAGTCGCGCAGGACCACGAGCTGCACGTAGTCGTCGTAGAGCCGGGCGACCGCGCGCAGCCGCTGCCAGCCGGGCAGCCGGTCGCGCCGGTACGTGGCCACGGAGTCGGCGGCGGCGACGGCGAAGTCGGCCCGCCCCGCGGTGACCTTCCGCAGGTTGTCGATGGACCCCTCGCTGGGGTGCAGGCGGACGTCGAGGCCCGGTTCGTCCCGGGCGAGGCCCTCGCGCAGCAGCCGGCCGTACTCCGCGTAGACGCCGGTGCGCACCCCCGTGGCGAGGACCACCTTCCCGTCCGGGCGACCGTCGCCGCCCAGCGGCAGCAGCCACCACAGGAGCAGCCCGAGCACGGCCGCCGTCGCCACGGCGGCCTGCAGCGTCCGGCGCCTGCCGGGGCGGCGGAGGAAGGAGGGGACCACGCGGCGATCCTGCCAAACCGGGGGGCGGAACGGCCAGCGCGCCGGGCTCCCGGCGGGAGCCCGGCGTCCGGCCGTACGGAACGGGTGCTAGCCGCCGCTCACCTCGTCGAAGACCCCCTCGGCCTCCTTGTCGAGGCGCGGGCCCGCCAGCCAGGTGGCCTGCAGCGGGCCGATGGAGGTGACGGACACCAGCTGTTCCTCGCCGTCGTTCTGCGCGGTCCAGCCGCCGCCGGAGGCACCGGCGGTCATGGTGCAGCCGATGCGGTACATGGTGGGCTGCGCGGCCGCGATCGACAGCCGGCCCGGCGTGTCGGTGCAGGTGTACATGCGCGCGCCGTCGTAGGGGGCGGCCTGCGGGTAGCCGGTGGCGGTCAGGTCACCGACGTCCTTCACGGCCGGCGCGTCGAACCAGATCGGCACCGCGGCGCCGACCGCCTCCTCCAGGGACTGCCCGCCGCCGTCCTTCGGCTGCACCTTCATCACGGCGAAGTCGTACGGGGCGCCCACGCCGCCCTGGGTCTTGCCCTCGGAGATCCACTCGTCGGTGGTACGGGCCTCCTCGGCCCAGAACGTGCCCTTGGGCGCGATCTCCTCCTCCGTCGCCTGCTCGGCCTCCAGCTCGGCCACGGTCTTGCCCTCCGGGTTGAAGGAGGGCACGAAGATGATGTTGCGCCACCAGCCGCCGTCGGCGCCCTTGTGCACGCAGTGGCCCGCGGTGGCGACCAGGTTGGACTTGCCCGGGTTGGCCGGGTCGGCGACCACGGTGCCGGAGCAGACCATGGGGCCCTCGGGGGTGTCGAAGAAGATCTTGCCCGCGGCCGGCCGCGACTCCGGGTAGGGCGTGGCCGCCTCCTGGGCCTCCACCGGCGCCGGCTCCGGGTCGGTGACGCCCTGGTCCTCCGACACGTCGTTCTCGTCGATCTGGGCCGGCGGCTGCTCCGCGTCCCACATCCGGTCCGGGTCCCACAGGTCCTCGATGATCGGGTTGATGAACTCGCGCGCGTCGCGCAGCCAGTCCTCCTCGGCCCACTCCCTCCAGCCGCCGTCCCTCCACTTGTCGAGGTCGAGGTCCTTCAGCGAGTCCGGGATGCCCTCGGGGAGGCTCAGCTCGTTCTCGGGCGCCTGCGACTGCTGTTCCTGCTGCTTGTCGTCGGCGCCGGTGCCGCCGTCGCCGTCCTCGCAGGCGCCTGCGGTCAGCGCCATGGTGACGGCGAGGGCCGCCGCCGCGAGCACCTTCCTCGGTATACGACGTTTCCCGTTGGCGGGCATGGATCGACTCCCCCAGTTTCTCGACGCAGGTGTCCCCGGCGGGACACGGGCCCCCACTATGCCGGTGCCGTTGGGGACGGCGGCACCGGGCCCCGCGGTTCCCGCCCGGCCAAGGATCTTGCCGGCGGCCGTGTTCCGGCGGCGGGTGCGTCGTTGGTAGTGCGGGGGATGCAGACGCTCCGGGCCCCGCCGCGCGGCCCGGGGGTGCTCGACCCGTACGCGACCCCTCCCGAGGTGCACGTCTGTGAACGCGAAGCCCGCCAGCGACGAACTCCCGGCCGGCAGCGGCCGGCCCCCGGTGCACCGGGGGCCGGCCCGGCTCATCGGGCCCGCCGTCCCCCGCCAGTACCGGCGCGGCGCCGGGGACGGCGGCGCGCGGCCCGAGCCGGACCCCCTGGAGCACCCGGACGCCCGGGCCGCCGCCGACGCGGCCGCCGCCGAGAACCTGTTGCGCTGCTGGGTGCGGGAACAGGGCGTGGCGGAGCCGGAGAACGGCACGCTGCGGCTGCTGCTGCCCGCCAGCGGGGCGTGCCTGCGCGTGCCCGTGCGGTACTGGTCGGCGGCCGGCTGGCACCGCTTCGGGCGGCCCGTGCTGCACGGCGCCCCCGGGGACGCGCCGCCGGTGGACGCCGTGACGCTGGCGTCGCTGCTGAGCCGGGAGGCCGCGTACGCCGCCGCGCCGGCCGCCGGCGGGGGCGCCGACCTCGTCGGCCGCGTCGCCGACTCCGTGCGCCACACCGCGCTGTTCCTCGCCGCCCGCCGCGCGGACACGCGGCCCGCGACCGCGGACCCGTTCCTGGCCGGCGAGCAGTCCCTGCTCCTCGGCCACCCCCTGCACCCGACGCCCAAGAGCCGCGAGGGGCTGTCGGAGACCGAGGCCCGGCGCTACTCGCCGGAGCTGCGCGGCAGCTTCCCGCTGCACTGGCTGGCCGTCGACGACAGCGTCCTCGCCGGGGACTCGGCGTGGACCGAGCGCGGCAAGGGCGTGCCCGCGCGCGAGCTGGCCGCCCGGCTGGCGGGCCCCGGGCTGCGGGTGCCGCCGGGCTGCACGCCGCTGCCCGTGCACCCGTGGCAGGCCCGCGAGGTGCGCGAACGCCCCGACGCCGGCGCGCTGTTCGACGCCGGACTGCTGCGCGACCTGGGCCCGCACGGCGAGCCGTGGCACCCGACGGCGTCCGTGCGCACGCTGTACCGGCCCGGCGCGCCCGCGATGCTCAAGCTGTCCCTCGGCGTCCGTATCACCAACTCCCGCCGCGAGAACCTCCGTAAGGAGTTGCACCGCGGCACGGAGGTGCACCGCCTGCTGCGCTCCGGCCTCGGCGAGGAGTGGCGGGCGGCCTTCCCCGGCGGCCTCCCGGGCGCGCCGGGCTTCGACGTCGTACGCGATCCGGCGTGGCTGGCCGTCGACACCCCGGCCGGCGAGCCCGTCGCGGGTCTGGACGCGGTCGTACGGCACCAGCCGTTCGCGGCGCACGACGACGCGGTGTGCATCGCGGCGCTGACGGCGCCGGTGCCGCGGTCGCCGGAGGGCGCGATGCGGTCCCGGCTGCAGGACGTCGTCGGGCAGCTCGCCGCCCGTACCGGGCAGGGGGCGGCCGCGGTGGCCGCCGAGTGGTTCCTGCGCTACCTGGAGGTGGTCGTACGGCCCGTCATGTGGCTGGACTCCGAGGCGGGCGTGGCCCTGGAGGCGCACCAGCAGAACACCGTGCTGCTGCTCGACTCCGACGGCTGGCCGGCCGGCGGCCGCTACCGGGACAACCAGGGGTACTACTTCCGCGAGTCCCGCCGCGCCGATCTGGAGCGCCGGCTGCCCGGGCTGGGCGCCGCCAGCGAGACGTTCGTCCCGGACGACGTGACCGACGAGCGCTTCGCGTACTACGTGGGCGTCAACAACGTCCTCGGCCTCGTCGGGGCCTTCGGCGCCGCGGGGCTGGTCGACGAGCGGGTGCTGCTCGCGGCCTTCCGCCGCTTCCTGGAGAGGTCCGCCGCGGGCGGCGGCCCGGACCGGGGCCGCTGCGCGCTGGCCGAGCGGCTGCTCGGCGGCGGGGCGCTGCGCTGCAAGGCCAACCTGCTGACCCGGGTGCACGGCCTGGACGAGCTGGTCGGCCCGGTGGACACGCAGTCCGTGTACGTCACCGTCCCCAATCCGCTGGCCCTCTGACCGCTCCCCGACCCCGCTTCCGTACGACGCGAGGAGGCCCCCGTGCCACCCGATCCCCCGACCTCCACCGGGCACCCGGAGCTGCTCCCCGACGACACCATCGACTTCGGCGCCGGCCTCGGCCGGCTTCTCCGGCGGGAGGCCGCCCGGCCCCCCGTTCCGTACGACGTCGCCGGCTGGACGCCCGCCGAGACCCCCGCCGGCCCGTTCCGCCTCGAACCCGTCGACCCCGCTGGCGGCGGGCGTGACCTGGCGCTGCTGCACCGGTGGATGAACGACCCGTCCGTGGCCGCCTTCTGGCAGCTCGCCGGCCCCGCGGCGGTCACCGCGAGGCATGTGCGCGCGCAGGTCGACGCGGGGCACAGCGTGCCCTGCTTCGGCGTGCTCGGCGGGGTGCGGATGAGCTACTGGGAGCTGTACCGCGCCGACCGGGACCCGCTGGCCGGCCACTATCCCGCGTGTCCCCACGACACGGGCGTCCATCTGCTCGTCGGCGGCGGCGCGGACCGCGGCCGCGGGCTGGGCAGCCTGCTGATCCGGGCGGTCAGCGACCTCGTGTTCGACAACCACGCGTCATGCGCGCGTGTACTCGCGGAGCCGGACGTGCACAACGTGGCGTCGGTGGCCGCCTTCCTGAACGCCGGTTTCCACTTCCGGGCGGAGCTGGCGCTGCCCGACAAGCGGGCGGCGCTGATGGTCCGCGAGCGGGCCGAGCGCGACGGCGGCGCGGAGTCCGCGGCGCGGCCGTGCCCGCCCGAACGGCCCCGGCCCGACCTGCCCTAGTGCGCGAGAGGAGCCAACGCCCTTGACCGACGCCGCGTATACCGCCCCCGGGGCCGACTGGGACCTGGCCGCCCGCCGGCTGCTGGCCAAGATGCTGGGCGAGTTCGCCTACGAGGGCATAGTCGCCCCGGAGCCCGAACCGGAACCCGGCTCCGGGCCCCGCCCCGCACCCGCGCCCGGCGACACCGCCCCGCGCCCCTACCGCCTGTCCGTCGCCGACGACGTGACGTACCGCTTCACCGCCCGCCGCGGCCCGTACGGCCACTGGCGCGTCGACCCCGCCTCCCTCACCCCCGACGGCGACCCGCTGCGCTTCCTCGCCCGCGCCCACGACGGCCTCCTGCGGCTGGCCGGCGACACCACCGGCCACCTGATCCGCGAGCTGACCGCCACCCTCGCCGCCGACGTCCGGCTGGCCCGCGGCGCCCCGTCCGCCGCCCGCCTCGCCGACCTGGGCTACGCCGAGCTGGAGGGCCACCAGACCGGCCACCCGTGGCTCGTGGCCAACAAGGGCCGCGTCGGCTTCTCCGCCGCCGACGCCGCCGCGTACGCGCCGGAGGCGCGCGTCCCGCGGCGGCTGCCGTGGCTGGCGGTGCACCGCTCCCTCGCCGAGTACCGCGGCGTGCCCGCCCTCGCCCGTCCCGAGCAGCTGTACGCGGAGGAGCTGCGTGACGACACGCGCGCGGTGTTCGCCGGCGCCGTCGCCGCGGCGGGCCGCGACCCGGCCGCGTACCTGTGGCTGCCCGTGCACCCGTGGCAGTGGGACGAGACCGTCGCCACGCTGTACGCACCGCAGGTCGACGCCGGTCTGGTGATCCCGCTGCCGGCCGGCGGCGGCCCGGCCGACATGTGGCTGCCGCAGCAGTCGGTGCGTACGTTCCTCAACGTCAGCCGCCCGCGGGCGCGCTCCGTGAAGCTGCCGCTGTCCGTGCTCAACACGCTGGTGTGGCGCGGCCTGCCCACGGAGCGCACCCTCGCGGCCCCCGCCGTCACGGGCTGGGTGCACGGACTGCGCGACGCCGACCCGTTCCTCGCCGAGGAGACGCGCGTCGTGCTGCTCGGCGAGACGGCGAGCGTGACGGTGCGCCATCCGCTGTACGACGCGCTGCCGGGCGTCCCATACCAGTACCGCGAGCTGCTGGGCTGCATCTGGCGGGAGCCGGTCGGCCCGCTGCTGGACGCCGGGGAGCGGGCCAGGACGCTGGCGGCGCTGCTGTGGACGGACGCAGGGGGACGGTCGCTCACGGCGGAGCTGGTACGCCGCTCGGGGCTGGCGCCGGCGGCGTGGCTGGCGCGGCTCTTCGCCGCCTTGCTGCCGCCGCTGCTGCACTTCCTGTACCGCTACGGCACCGTCTTCTCGCCGCACGGCGAGAACGCCGTCGTGGTCTTCGACGGCGCCGACGTGCCGGTGCGGCTGGCGGTCAAGGACTTCGTCGACGACGTCAACGTCAGCTCCAAGCCGCTGCCCGAGCACGCCGGGATGCCGGCCGACGTGCGCCGCACGCTGCTGACCGAGCCGCCGGAGTTCCTGCCGCAGTTCATCCACTCCGGGCTGTTCGTCGGCGTCTTCCGCTATCTGGCGCCGCTGTGCGCGGACGAGCTGGGCGTGCCGGAGGCGGAGTTCTTCGGCCTCGTCCGGGCGGAGATCCTGCGGTACCAGCGGCGGTTCCCGGAGCTGGCGGAGCGCTTCGCGCTCTTCGACCTGCTGACGCCGCGCATCGACCGGCTCTGCCTGAACCGCAACCGGCTCTACCTCGACGGCTACCGCGACCGGCCCCGGCGCCCGCACGCCGCGGTCGACGGCACCGTGCCCAACCCCCTGCAGCCGACGTGACGGCCGTCACTGTCGGCGCCGCCCCTTAGGGTTGCGAGCCATGGCTGACCAGAACGTCCTCGCGCCCGCCGACGGCGCCGACTCCCCCGACCGCGCCGACCACGAGGCCCCCGGCGACACCGGCGGCACCGACGACACCGGCGAGCTGCGCGGGCTCCTCCAGGCCGCCGTGGCCGCCGTCGGCGGCGTGGAGCGGGAGGGCCAGGTGCGGATGGCCGAGGCGGTCGCCGAGGCGATCGCGGACGGCTCGCACCTGCTGGCGCAGGCCGGGACGGGGACGGGCAAGTCGCTGGGCTACCTGGTGCCCGCGCTGGCGCACGGCGAGCGGGTGGTGATCGCCACCGCGACGCTGGCGCTGCAGCGGCAGCTCGTCGAGCGCGATCTGCCGCGCACGGTGGACGCGCTGCACCCGCGGCTGCGCCGCCGCCCCCAGTTCGCGACGCTCAAGGGCCGGTCGAACTACCTGTGTCTGCACCGGGTGCACGAGGGCGTGCCGCAGGACGACCCCGACCTGGGCGCCGGGCTCTTCGACCCGTTCGAGAGCGCGTCGGCGCAGCCGTCGAGCAGGCTCGGCCAGGACCTGCTGCGGCTGCGCGACTGGGCGGACGAGACGGACAGCGGCGACCGGGACTCGCTGACGCCCGGCGTCTCGGACCGCGCCTGGTCGCAGGTGTCGGTGTCGGCGCGCGAGTGCCTGGGGGCCGCGCGCTGCGCGTACGGGCCGGAGTGTTTCGCGGAGGCGGCGCGGGAGCGGGCGAAGCTGGCCGAGGTGGTGGTCACGAACCACGCGCTGCTGGCCATCGACGCCCTGGAAGGCGCCCCGGTGCTGCCGTCGCACGAGGTGCTGATCGTCGACGAGGCCCACGAGCTGGTCTCCCGGGTCACCGGCGTGGCCACCGGCGAGCTGACGCCGGGGCGGGTCAACCGCGCGGTGCGGCTGTCGGCGAAGCTGGTCGACGAGAAGGCGGCGGACGCCCTGCAGACGGCGGCCGAGAGCTTCGAGCGGCTGATGGAGCTGGCGCTGCCGGGCCGGCTGGAGCCCGTCCCGGAGGACCTGGGGTACGCGCTGCTGGCGCTGCGGGACGCCTCGCGTACGGTCATCTCCGCGCTGGGCGCGACGCGGGACGCGTCCGTGCAGGACGAGGACGCGGTGCGCCGCCTCGCGCTGGCCTCGGTGGAGAACGTGCAGGAGGTCGCCGAGCGGATCACGCAGGGCTCGGAGTTCGACGTGGTGTGGTTCGAGCGGCACGACAGGTTCGGGGCGTCGCTGCGGGTCGCGCCGCTCTCGGTGTCGGGTCTTGTGCGCGAGAAGGTGTTCAGCGACCGGTCGGTGACGCTCACGTCGGCGACGCTCAAGCTCGGCGGTGACTTCGCGGGGATCGGCGCGTCGCTGGGGCTGCCCCCGGAGGGCGGCGGCGAGGAGGGCGCCCCCGTCTGGAAGGGGCTCGACGTCGGCTCTCCCTTCGAGTACCGCAAGCAGGGCATCCTGTACGTCGCCAGGCATCTGGAGCGGCCCGGCCGGGACGGCACGCGTCAGGACATGCTCGACGAGCTGGCGGATCTGGTGGCGGCGGCCGGCGGGCGCACGCTGGGGCTGTTCTCCTCGAAGCGCGCGGCCGAGGCGGCGGCCGCGGAGCTGCGCGGCCGGCTCGACGTCCCGGTGCTGCTGCAGGGCGAGGAGACACTCGGCGAGTTGATCAAGCGCTTCGCGGCGGACGAGGCGACGTGCCTGTTCGGCAGCCTGTCGCTGTGGCAGGGCGTCGACGTGCCGGGCCCCGGCTGCCAGTTGGTGGTGATGGACCGCATCCCGTTCCCCCGTCCCGACGACCCGCTGGCCACCGCACGGCAGGAGGCGGTGGAGAAGGCCGGCGGCAACGGCTTCATGGCGGTCGCGGCGACGCATGCCGCCCTGCTCATGGCGCAGGGCGCGGGCCGGCTCGTACGCGCCACGGGTGACCGCGGCGTCGTCGCCGTGCTCGACCCGCGGCTGGCCACGGCCCGTTACGGCAGCTATCTCCGCGCCTCCATGCCGGACTTCTGGTATACGACCGACCGCAACCAGGCGCGTCGCTCCCTGGCCGCCATCGACGCGGCGGCACGCACCGATCGCTCGAATGGGTGATCTGGACCACGCTGGGCGAGAGCCGTCCGGCACCGCGTGATGGGCTCGGTAGCATCAAGTACCGGCACGGGAGCCGGTGAGCTGCCGGAGGTGCCGATTGAGCGCAGAGGTCCACAGTCCGGGCAATCCGGCGGGCGGGGCCCGCCGACGCGGCAGGGCCCGCCTCGATCTCCGCCGGCTCGGCCGCGTGGCCCTGCTGGGCGGCGCGTCGTCGCGGGACGGCCTGCCGCACGCCCTGGAGCATGTGGCCAAGGCGCACCGCGGGTTCCACCCCGACGCCGACATCGCCGCGCTGCGCACGGCGTACCTGCTCGCCGAGGACGCGCACCGGGGCCAAATGCGCAAGAGCGGCGACCCGTACATCACGCACCCGCTGGCCGTCACCCTGATCCTCGCCGAACTCGGCGCCGAGACCACGACGTTGACGGCCTCGCTGCTCCACGACACCGTCGAGGACACCGAGGTGACGCTCGATCAGGTGCGGTCGGGCTTCGGCGAGGAGGTGGCGTACCTCGTCGACGGCGTCACCAAGCTGGAGAAGGTCGACTACGGGGCCGCCGCGGAGCCCGAGACGTTCCGCAAGATGCTGGTGGCGACCGGCAGCGACGTCCGGGTGATGTCGATCAAGCTCGCGGACCGGCTGCACAACATGCGCACGCTGGGCGTGATGCGCCGGGAGAAGCAGGTGCGCATCGCGAAGGTGACCCACGACGTGCTGATCCCGCTGGCCGAGCGGCTCGGCGTGCAGGCGATCAAGACCGAGCTGGAGGACCTGGTCTTCGCCGTCCTCCACCCCGAGGACTACGCGCGCAGCCGCAAGCTGCTGCTCGCCAACGCGGACCGGCCCGACCCGCTGCAGCAGACCGCGGCCGAGATGCGCGAGGTCCTGCACGCCGCCGGCATCGCCGCCGAAGTCGCCATCCGGCCGCGGCACATCGTCTCGGTGCACCGGGTGCTGCAGAAGCGCGGCGAGCTGAACGGTACGGACTTCGGCCGGCTGCTGGTGCTGGTCGACGAGGCGGCGGACTGCTACGCCGTGCTGGGTGAGCTGCACACGTGCTTCACGCCCGTGCCTGCGGAGTTCAAGGACTTCATCGCGGTGCCGAAGTTCAACCTGTACCAGTCGCTGCACACGGCGGTCGCCGACCGGCGCGGGCACGTCGTCGAGACCCTGGTGCGCAGCCGGCAGATGCACCGCGTCGCCGAGACCGGGGTGGTGGCGCTGGCGGGCCAGCTGGCGCGGCCCGCGGCCGGTCAGGTGGGCGACTGGCTGAAGCGGCTGCTGGAGTGGCAGCGGTCCACGCCCGACCCCGACGCCTTCTGGTCCGCTTTACGCGAGGACCTCGCCCCGGACCAGGAGATCACGGTCTTCTGCGACCCGGGCGGGCCGCTGGTGCTGCCCGCGGGGGCGAGCTGCGTGGACGCGGCGTACGCGCGGCACGGTGAGACGGCGCACACGCTGGTGGGCGCGCGCGTCAACGGGCGGCTGGCCGGCCTCGGGACGCGGCTGACGGACGGCGACGCGCTGTCGCTGCTGCTGGCGCCGGAGGCGTCGGGGCCGGCGCCGGAGTGGCTGGACCACGCGCAGACGCCGGCGGCCCGGATCGCCATCACGCGCTGGCTGGCGGACCACCCGGCGGCCCGGCCCCCCGCCGACTACGCGCCGGGGGCCCCGGGCGCGACCGCCGGGCCCGGCTCCGGCGACACCCGGTCCGGCGGCCCCGCCGACGCACCGGACGGCGCACCCGACCGCGCACCGGACGACGTGCCGCACGACGTGTCCGGCGACGGCGTCCCGCGCCCCGCGGAGCCGGCCGTCGCCGAGCTGCCGGACGCCGCCCTGCGCCTCGCCCGCTGCTGTACGCCCGTACCCCCCGACGCCGTCACCGGCTTCGTCGTCCGCGGCGGCGCGGTGGCCGTGCACCGGGTGGAGTGCCCCGCCGTCGCCCGGATGGCCACCGCGGGCCGCCGCGAGCTGCGCGTCCACTGGCGTACGGGCGACGGCGCCCCGCCCGCCGACCTGCGGGTGACGCTCCGGGCCGAGGCGTTCGTCCGCGCCCACCTGCTCGCCGACCTCACCGAGGCCATCGCCGCCGAGGGCGCCGCCATCGTCGCCGCCGACGTCGAGCCGCCGCGGCAGCAGCGGGTACGGCACACGTACACGCTGCAGCTCCCGGACCCGGCGGAGCTGCCGGGCCTGATGCGCGCGATGCGCCGGGTGCCCGGGGTGTACGACGTCTCCCGCGCCCAGCACCCGCCGGGCGCGGCGCAGCGGGCGCCCGGACTGCGCGCCCGCACTCGTTAGGGTGCACCGCTGCCGCGCCGGCCGGGCGCGGCGGGCGCCCGCTGATAGCGGTAGCGCATGCTCCGCTCCGTCCGCCGGCGCCGCCCGCCGCACCGCGCCCTGCTCGCCGCCGCCGTCCTGGCCGTCCCCGCCACCCTGGCCGCCTCCCCCGGCGCTCCCGCCGCGCCCGCCGCCCCGGAGGGCGCCGTCTCCGCCCTGCCGCCGCCCCGCCCCGCCGGCATCGGCGACCCGCTCTTCCCGCACCTCGGCAACCCCGGCTACGACGTCCTCGGCTACGACATCGCCCTCGCCTACCCCGGCCGCAACGACACTCCGATGACGGCCCGCACCGAGATCACCGCGCGCGCCACCGACCGGCTGCCCCGCATCAACCTCGACTTCACCCGCGGCACGGTCCGCGGCGTCACCGTCAACGGCCGCCCCGCCGACCACGCCCGCGCCGGCGAGGACCTCGTCGTCACCCCCGCCCGCACCCTGTACCCCGGCGAGCGGTTGCGCGTCGCCGTACGGCACACCAGCGACCCCCGCGGCGGGGGCGGCGGCTGGATCCGTACCCGGGACGGCCTGGCGATGGCCAACCAGGCCGACGCCGCCCGCCGCGTCTTCCCCGGCAACGACCACCCCGCGGACAAGGCACGCTTCACCTTCCGCGTCACCGCCCCGCAGGACCTCACCGTCGTCGCGAACGGCCGGCGCCTCGCGCGCGAGCGCGAGGGCGCCCGCACCACGTGGACGTACCGCACCGCACACCCCATGGCCACCGAGCTGGCCCAGGTGTCCATCGGCCGCTCCGCCGTGCTGCGCGGCACCGGCCCGCACGGGCTGCCGCTGCGGCACGTCGTCCCCGAGCGCGACCGGCGCGCCGCCCGCCCCGTCGTCGACCGCACATCCGCGCAGATCGCCTGGATGGAGCGGCACGTGGGCCGCTACCCGCTGGAGACGTACGGCGTGCTGTCCGTGGACGCGCCGATGAACTTCGCGCTGGAGACGCAGACCCTGTCCGTCTTCGGCCGCGACTTCCTGCGCGCCGTGGCCGAGCACCCGGAGCGCGGCGAGGGCGTGCTGGTGCACGAGCTGGCGCACCAGTGGTTCGGCAACAGCGTGACGCCGCGCAGGTGGTCGGACCTGTGGCTGAACGAGGGCCACGCCACCTGGTACCAGGCGCTGTTCACCGACGAGCGGCACGACCGCGGCAGCCTGGTGCGGCGGATGCGTGCCGCGTACGGGCAGTCGGACCGCTGGCGCGCCGACGGCGGCCCGCCGGCCGCGCCGCGGCGGCCCGCGGAGGGCGGCCAGCTGGAGCTGTTCCGGCCGGTGGTCTACGACGGCAGCGCGCTCGTGCTGTACGCGCTGCGCCAGGAGATCGGCGCGGCGGCGTTCGCGGAGCTGCAGCGGACGTGGGTGACGCGCCACCGGGACGGCACCGCCGGCACCGCGGACTTCGTCGCCCTCGCCTCCGAGGTCGCGGGGCACGACCTGGAGGGTTTCCTGCACGCCTGGCTGTACGAGGAGCGCACCCCGCCGATGCCGGGCCACCCCGGCTGGAAGTCGGCGAAGCCGGCCAAGCCGGTCCGGCCCGCCGAGGGGTCCCAGCGGTAAAGCGGGTGACGCGCGTGCGGCGGCGTGCGACCATCGTGGATGCCGCGACGCCCGCCGTGCGGGGAATCCTCCCGGTCTGCGGGGCGTTGTCGTAGAGGCAGACTGCCGCTCTCACAGACAAGGATCCGATGACTTCTCCCACCCACCTTCCCCAGGACGATCAGCGTCTTCCGGAAGGCCTGCGTGCCGACGCCCTCATGGAAGCCGAAGCCGCGTGGAGTCCCGGATCCGACGCCGATCGCGACGGCGACCAGTTCGACCGCGAGGACCGCGCGGCCCTGCGCCGGGTCGCCGGTCTGTCGACGGAGCTGGAGGACATCACCGAGGTCGAGTACCGGCAGCTCCGGCTGGAGCGGGTCGTGCTCGTCGGCGTGTGGACCTCCGGCACGGCCCGGGACGCCGAGAACTCGCTCGCGGAGCTGGCCGCGCTCGCCGAGACGGCCGGCGCGGTCGTGCTCGACGGCGTGGTGCAGCGCCGCGACAAGCCCGACCCCGCCACGTACATCGGCTCCGGCAAGGCCCTGGAGCTGCGCGACATCGTGGTCGAGTCCGCGGCCGACACGGTCGTCTGCGACGGTGAGCTGAGCCCCGGCCAGCTGATCCACCTCGAAGACGTGGTCAAGGTCAAGGTCGTGGACCGCACCGCGCTGATCCTCGACATCTTCGCCCAGCACGCCAAGTCCCGCGAGGGCAAGGCGCAGGTCGCGCTCGCGCAGATGCAGTACATGCTGCCGCGGCTGCGCGGCTGGGGCCAGTCGCTGTCCCGGCAGATGGGCGGCGGCGGCTCGGGCTCCGCGGGCGGCGGCATGGCCACCCGCGGGCCCGGCGAGACGAAGATCGAGACGGACCGGCGGCGCATCCGCGAGAAGATGGCGAAGCTCCGCCGCGAGATCGCGGCCATGAAGACCGGCCGGGACGTCAAGCGGCAGGAGCGCAAGCGCCACCACGTGCCGTCGGTCGCGATCGCCGGCTACACGAACGCGGGCAAGTCCTCGCTGCTCAACCGGCTGACCGGGGCGGGCGTGCTGGTGGAGAACGCGTTGTTCGCCACCCTCGACCCGACCGTGCGCCGCGCCGAGACGCCGAGCGGCCGGCTGTACACGCTGGCGGACACCGTCGGCTTCGTACGGCACCTGCCGCACCACCTCGTCGAGGCGTTCCGCTCCACGATGGAGGAGGTCGGCGACGCCGACCTGATCCTGCACGTGGTCGACGGCTCCCACCCGGCGCCGGAGGAGCAGCTCGTCAGCGTGCGCGAGGTGATCCGCGACGTGGACGCGACGTCCGTGCCCGAGATCGTGGTGATCAACAAGGCGGACATCGCCGAGCCGGACGTGCTGCGCCGGCTGCTGCGCACGGAGCCGCGGGCGATCGCGGTCTCGGCGTCGACCGGCGACGGGGTCGAGGAGCTGAAGGCGCTCATCGACGTCGAGCTGCCGCGGCCGCAGGTCGAGATCGAGGCCGAGGTGCCGTACACGAAGGGCGCGCTCGTCTCCCGGGTGCACACCGAGGGGGAGGTGCTCTCCGAGGCGCACACCGCCGCGGGCACGCTGCTGAAGGCCCTGGTGCACGAGGAGCTGGCCGCCGAGCTGCGGCGGTACGCCCCCGCCGCACAGGCCGACTGAGGCCGCCGCCGAGGTCGTAGACTGACCGGGCGGGCCGCCGCCGCCAGGCGGCCCGTCCGGATCCCCCGTCGCCGTTTGGATGATCGCTGGCATGCCCGAGGAAGTCGCACAGCCGCGCACGTACGAGGTCAGGACGTTCGGTTGCCAGATGAACGTCCACGACAGCGAACGCATGTCCGGGCTGCTTGAGGAGGCGGGCTACGTCCGCGCGGAGCCCGGCACCGGCACCACCGGCACCACCGCCGATGTCGTCGTGTTCAACACCTGCGCGGTGCGGGAGAACGCCGACAACCGGCTCTACGGCAACCTCGGCCAGCTCGCCCCGCAGAAGGCCGCCAGGCCCGGCATGCAGATCGCGGTCGGCGGCTGCCTGGCGCAGAAGGACCGCGACACGATCGTGCGCCGCGCCCCGTACGTCGACGTCGTCTTCGGCACGCACAACGTCGGCAAGCTGCCGGTGCTGCTGGAGCGCGCGCGGGTGGCGCGGGAGGCGCAGGTCGAGATCGCCGAGTCGCTGGAGGCGTTCCCGTCCACGCTGCCGACGCGGCGGGAGAGCCCGTACGCCGCGTGGGTCTCCGTCTCCGTCGGATGCAACAACACCTGCACGTTCTGCATCGTCCCCGCGCTGCGCGGCAAGGAGAAGGACCGCCGCAGCGGCGACATCCTCGCCGAGGTCGAGGCGCTGGTCGCGGAGGGCGTCAGCGAGATCACGCTGCTGGGGCAGAACGTCAACGCGTACGGGTCGGACATCGGCGACCGGCAGGCGTTCGGCAAGCTGCTGCGGGCCTGCGGGCGGATCGAGGGACTGGAGCGGGTGCGCTTCACCTCGCCGCACCCGCGGGACTTCACGGACGACGTGATCGAGGCGATGGCCGAGACGCCGAACGTGATGCCGCAGCTGCACATGCCGCTGCAGTCCGGCTCGGACACGGTGCTGCGCGCGATGCGGCGCTCGTACCGGCAGGAGCGGTATCTGGGGATCATCGAGAAGGTGCGGGCCGCGATCCCGGACGCGGCGATCACCACCGACATCATCGTGGGCTTCCCCGGCGAGACCGAGGCGGACTTCGAGGAGACGCTGCACGTGGTGCGCGAGGCGCGCTTCGCGCAGGCGTTCACCTTCCAGTACTCCAAGCGGCCGGGGACGCCGGCGGCCGAGATGCCCGGGCAGGTGCCGAAGGCCGTCGTGCAGGAGCGGTACGAGCGACTGGTGGCCCTGCAGGAGGACATCTCCTGGGGGGAGAACAAGAAGCAGGTCGGCCGGGTCCTGGAGGTCATGGTCGCGGAGGGCGAGGGCCGCAAGGACGGCGCCACGCGGCGGCTGTCCGGCCGGGCGCCCGACAACCGGCTCGTGCACTTCGCCCGGCCCCCGGAGCCGGTGCGGCCGGGCGACATGGCGACGGTCGAGGTCACGTACGCGGCGCCGCACCACCTGCTGGCCGAGGCCCCGCCGCGGGCGGTACGGCGCACGCGCTCCGGCGACGCCTGGGCGGCGCGCCAGGAGGGCGGGCCGGCCGCCGGCGGGGCGGGCGGCAAGGGCGTGCTGCTGGGACTGCCGCAGGTGGGCGTCCCGGATCCGCTGCCGGCGGCGGAGGGCTGCGCGGCGCACTGAGCGGCTCCGCCGGTCGCGGCTCGCGGCCGGGGGGCGGCTAGGCTGCGGCTCATGCTCGTCGCCGCCGCCTGCTGCCCGTGTCCGCCCCTGCTGGTACCCGAGGTGGCCTCGGGGGCCGCCGGCGAGCTGGCGGGCCTCAGAGCGGCGTGCATGGACGCCGTGGGGGTGCTGGCGGCGGCGCGGCCGGACGTGCTGGTCGTCGTCGGCCCCGCGGAGCAGGCGGGGCGGGGTCCGCATCCGCAGGGGGCCCGGGGGTCGTTCCGGGGCTTCGGCGTGGATCTGGCGGTGCGGCTCGGGCCGGCGGACGGTGCGGAGCAGGAGCCGGAGCCCGGCGAGCGGGAGCTGCCGCCGTCGCTGGCGGTGGGCGCCTGGCTGCTGGAGCGGGCGGAGTGGGACGGCACGCCCGTGGAGGGGCTGGGCGTCGGCGAGCCGCTGCCCGCCGAGCGGTGCGCGGAGGTGGGCCGGGAGGTCGCCGCGGGGGCGCGGCGGGTGGCGCTGCTGGTTATGGGCGACGGCAGTGCGCGCCGTACGCGGAAGGCCCCCGGCTACCACGACGAGCGCGCCGCCGGCTTCGACGCGGCGGCGGCGCGGGCCCTGGGCGCCGCGGACACGGCGGCGCTGGCGGCCCTGGACGCGGAGCTGGCCTTCGACCTGCAGGCCGCGGGCCGCGCCTGCTGGCAGGTCGCCGCGGGCGCCGGCGAGAACGCCGGCCTGCGCGGAGCGCTGCTGTACGACGAGGCCCCGTACGGCGTGGGCTACTTCGTCGCCACCTGGTCCTGACCTGCGCGGCGGCGAGCCGCGGGCCGGGAGGCCGCGGGCCCCGGGCGGGGCCGCGCGCCTCCCGGGCGGCCTACGTGCGGGCCTGGTCGCCCGCGTCGCTGTCCGCGGCCCCGGCGGCCGACTGCTGCTTCGGAATGCCCGCGGCGCCGGCGGCGTCCGCGTCCGCGGGCTCCGCACCCGCCTCCGGCTCGGCGGCCGGGGCCGGCTCCTTCGCGGCCTGCTCCTCCCCGCTTGTCCCACCGCGACGAAGAAGCCTGGCAAAAACGCCCATTTCCACTCCATAACTGACTCGTGAGGGCGACATTCCGCGCCGTCCGGAGCGGCTCATTGCGCCACCCCGGTGGCCCGGTCCGTGACGGCCCGGGAACCGGCGTTCGGAACCTCGGAACGGCAAACGACCCCGGGCGCGCCGCGTTACGCCACTCGTTCGAGGGGCATCGCGTTGTTTGCGAGACTGGCCGCGTGACAGACACCACGCCCAGGGCCCGGGTCGTCGCGGTCGTCGGGGCCACGGCCGCCGGCAAGTCCGAGCTGGGCATCGCGCTCGCCCGGCGGCTCGGCGGCGAGATCGTCAACGCCGACTCGATGCAGCTGTACCGGGGGATGAACATCGGCACGGCCAAGCTGACGCCCGCCGAGCGGCAGGGCGTGCCGCACCACCTGCTCGACGTGTGGGACGTCACGGAGACCGCCAGCGTCGCCGCGTACCAGCGGCTGGCGCGCGCGGAGATCGACCGGCTCGGCGCGCAGGGCCGCACCGCGGTGCTCGTCGGCGGCTCCGGCCTGTACGTGCGCGGGGCCGTCGACGCCCTGGACTTCCCCGGCACCGACCCCGCCGTCCGCGCCCGGCTGGAGGCGGAGCTGGCCGCCGGCGGGCCCGGCCCGCTGCACGCCCGGCTCGCGGCCGCCGACCCCGCCGCCGCGCGCGCCATCCTGCCGGGCAACGGCCGCCGGATCGTCCGCGCGCTGGAGGTGATCGAGCTGACCGGCCGCCCCTTCACGGCCGCACTCCCGGCACACGAGTCGGTCTACGACACGATCCAGATCGGCGTCGCCGTGCCGCGCCCCGAGCTGGCCGAGCGGATCGAGCGGCGCGTGCACCGGATGTGGCGGGCCGGGCTGGTGGCCGAGGTGCGGCGGCTGGAAGCGGAAGGGCTGCGCGAGGGCCGTACGGCCTCCAGGGCCCTGGGGTACCAGCAGGTGCTGTCGTTCCTGGCCGGCGAGTGCACGGAAGCGGAGGCCCTGGACGAGACCGTCAGGGCCACCCGGAAGTTCGCGCGGCGGCAGGAGACGTGGTTCCGGCGCGATCCGCGCGTGCACTGGATCAGCGGCTCGGAGGCCGACCGTGACCGCCTTCCGGACACCGCATGGGACCTACTCGAACGGTCGGTCACAGGCTGATCACGTCATGGCATCGGGACGTCCCGGTGGCACTGCGGGTGTTCCCGGGCGTGCCATCATCAAAGCGAGCTGTGAAGCCTGGTGGTCGCCGGAGGTTGGGAGGGCGCGTGGCTATGGAGGCCGGCCCTCGTGACAGTCGACGGGAGCCGCGGGACGACCGGATCGCCGGGCCCGTGGCCGAGCCCGCGGAGGATCTTGCGGACGACCTCGCCGAGGTGCCGGAGCCCGGCGGGCAGGAGTCGTTCCGTGAGCTGCGTCCGCCGCGGCTGCTGCGCTTCTGGCAGCTCGCCCCCATCGTCGCGCTGGCCGCGCTCGGCTCGCTGATGTTCGCGTTCCCGCTGGCCTTCGAGTTCGGCGGCGGCGGGCCCGTCGTGGCGATGCTCGGGCTGCTGATCAGCTGCTGCGCGGCCGGGTGGGCGATGATGGCCGCGCGCCGGGTGGGGCTCGCGCTGCCCGGGCTGCCGCGGCGCGGCTCGGGGCGGCGGGCGGACTGGCGGATCGTCCTCCTGTACGCGGCCGCGGTGGCGGCCGCGGTCGCGCTGGCCGTCTGGCGCGTGGCGCGGCTCGGCTGACCGGCCGCGGCCCGGTCCCACCGGCCCGCTTCCCGCGGTTCTCCGGCCGTCCGGGCGCTGTCGGTGCGGGCGGTTACGATCGCAGAGTGAGCACCGAGCAGCTGCACTTCCTCAAGGGACACGGCACCGAGAACGACTTCGTGATCGTCCCGGACCCCGCCGGTCTCATCGACCTGTCCGCCGCCGACGTGGCCCGGCTGTGCGACCGCAGGGCGGGCGTCGGCGCCGACGGCCTGCTGCGGGTCGTGCGGTCCGACGCGCACCCGGAGGGGCGGCGGATGGCCGCCGAGGCCGAGTGGTTCATGGACTACCGCAACGCGGACGGGAGCCTCGCCGAGATGTGCGGGAACGGGGTGCGGGTCTTCGCCCGCTACCTGCAGCGCGCCGGGCTCGTGGAAACCGGCGACCTGGCGGTGGGCACGCGCGCGGGGACGCGGCGGGTGCACCTGGCGAAGGACGGCGACGTGACGGTCGCCATGGGCCGGGCGGTGCTCGCGGAGGGCCCGGACACCGACGTCACGGTCACGGTGGACGGGCGCAGCTGGCCCGCGCGCAACGTCGGGATGGGCAATCCGCACGCGGTGGCGTTCGTCGCCGACCTGGCGGACGCGGGACGGCTGTACGAGCCGCCGGGGGTCACGCCGGCGTCGGCGTATCCCGCGGGCGTGAACGTGGAGTTCGTCGTCGACCGCGGCCCGCGGCACGTGGCGATGCGGGTCCACGAGCGCGGCTCTGGTGAGACCCGCTCGTGCGGTACGGGCGCGTGTGCGGTGGCCGTCGCCGCCGCCCGCCGCGACGGCGCGGACCCGGCGGCGACGGGCCGCCCGGAGACGTACACGGTGGACGTGCCCGGCGGGCGGCTGGTGGTGACCGAACACCCCGACGGCGAGGTGGAGATGACGGGCCCGGCGGTCATCGTCGCCGAAGGCGACACGGCCCCCGGCTGGCTGTAGGGCACCGCACCGCTCCCCTGCCGCTCCCCCCCCGCTGCTCCGCTAGTCCTCCGCGTCGTCGGCCCGCCCCAGCATGCGGTTCGCGCACAGCCGCAGCGACTCCTCGCGTACGCCCGCCACCGCCGCCATCAGATGGCCGTCCGGGCGGATGTACAGCACCGTGTGCGGGGCCGCGCCCGGGTACGCCTCCGCGACCAGCAGCCGGGCGCGGGCGGGAAGTTCGCCGACCAGCCGGACCAGCTTCGGCATCAGGCCCGCCTGGAGCCACCGGCTGCGGTCCCAGACGCGGGTGCCCGGGGCGACCAGCACCAGCAGCGGGTCGCCGCCGAGCCGCTCGGAGAGCCGGCCGGTCCAGCCGTCCGGCGCGATCACCTGGACGTCGGCGACCCGGGCGCCGGCGGGCGTGCCCACCTCCACCGCCCCGGCCAGCCCGGCCGGCGCCGTGTCGTACACCGGCGGGCCCCCTATCCGGCCGCGGCCCAGGTGGCCGTCGGTGAGCAGCTCCGCCGCCGACCTGCCGCGCACCGCCGCACGCAGGCCGCCCGCCCGGCGCAGCAGCGTGCCGACCTGGTCGGCGGCGCGCAGCCGGGCGCTGACGGCGCCGCGGCGCTCGGTGACGTAGGTGTCGACGAGGTCGTCGCCGGAGTCGTCGCGGCCGGCCAGGTGCCAGGCGCGGCCGAGCTTCCAGGCGAGGTTCTCGGCGTCGGCGAGGCCCTCGTCGAGCTGCTGGGTGCCCAGGGAGCCGACGAGGTGGGCGGCGTCGCCGGCGAGCAGCGCGCGGCCGCGGCGCCAGCGGCGGGCGAGGCGGTGGTGGACGGTGTGCACGCCGGTGTCGAGGAGTTCGTAGGAAGGGTGGCGGGTGCCCGTCCAGACGCGCAGGGTGGCCTCCAGCCGGGCGACGAGGGCCTCCGGGGTGACGACGCCGGCGCCGGGCGGCAGCAGCCAGTCCAGCCGCCACCGGTCGTCGCCGAGCGGCCGGGCCAGGCACTCGGCGCCGGGCCCGCTGCGCGGGGTGCCGCGGTACAGGACGCCCTCGCCGGGCCACGGCAGGTCGGCCCGTACGGCGGCGACGGCGTGCCGCTCGACGGCCGTGCGGCCGGCGTACTGCACCTCCAGCAGCTTGCGCACGGTCGATCTGGCACCGTCGCAGCCGACGAGCCAGCTGCCGCGCCACCAGGTCCCGGCGCGGGTGCCGACGTTGACGCCGTACGGCTCCCGCACCAGCTCCGTCAGCCGGCTGCCGCGGAAGACCTCGACGTGCTTGGAGTTCTCGGCGAGCGCCGCCAGGGTGGTGGTCAGGGCGTACTGCGAGAGGTGCAGCGGGGGCGGCTCGGCCGCCTCGCCGAACTCCACCCGCACCTGCGTCCGGCCGCCGCGCAGCACGCGCCAGGCGGTGTAGGGCGCGCCGCGCTCGCGGGCGTCGGCGGCGCCGAGGCGGTCGACGAACGCGGCGGTGTGCGGGCGCAGCACGACGGTGCGGGCCGGACGCGGGCCGGCGGGCCTGCCGTCCTCCTCGGCGTCGCCGGCGGGCCGGTCGTCGAGGAGGACGGTGGGGACCGCGTGCCGTGCCAGAGCCAACGACAGGGCGAGCCCGACCGGGCCCGCCCCGACGATGATCACCGGGTCCACGGTGACGCGCCTCCGGCGCCTTGGTGCCTACGTACTACGGGGGTTGGAGCCCGGTGCGCGATCACACGGGGTATGCAACCCACTGCCGGACACCGCAGTCAAGCTGAGGGCCTGCGGCCGCCCCTTCGGGCTACGTCCGGCCGTCGCCCTCCCCGCCGCCACCGCCGTCCGGTACGCCGTCCGCGGGGCCGTCACCGTGCTCGGCGCCCGGCACCCCGTCCGGCGTGACCGGGGCACCGGCCGCGGCGCCGGTGCTCAGGTCGTCGACCGCCGCGGCCCCGACCACCGCGCCGGTGGTCCGCTTGCCGCGCCGGACGATGCGCTCCAGCCAGCTCGCGAGGGACGTCAGTATGAAGTTCACGATGACGTAGATCACCGCGACGACGATGAAGCTGGCGAACACGTTGGAGTAGTTCGACGCCAGCGTGCGCCGCTCGATGAGCAGTTCGCTGAAGCCGATCATCACGCCGCCGAGCGCGGTGTCCTTCACGATGACGACGAGCTGGCTGACGATCGCCGGCAGCATCGCGGTGACGGCCTGCGGCAGCAGCACGGTGCCCATCATCTGGCCCTTGCGCAGGCCGATGGCCTTGGCGGCCTCGCTCTGGCCGCGGGGCAGCGAGAGGATGCCGGCGCGGACGATCTCGGCGAGCACGGCCGCGTTGTAGAGCACGAGCCCGGTGACGACGGCGTACAGCGGGCGCTGCTCGCTGTCGATGCCGGTGTACTCGGAGTAGAACTGGTTCGCGAACAGCATCAGGATCAGCACCGGGATGGCGCGGAAGAACTCCACCACCGCACCCGCCGGCACCCGTACCCACGCGTGGTCGGACAGGCGCGCGATGCCGAACAGGGCCCCCAGCGGCAGCGCGATGAGCAGTGAGAGCCCGGCGGCCTTCAGCGTCTCCCCGAGCCCCGGCAGCAGGTACGTGGTCCACGCCTGCGAGTCCGTGAAGAACGGCTCCCACAGCGCCCATTCGAGCTGGTTCTTCTCTTCCAGCTTGTCGGCGACCCACCACACGCCGAGCGCCAGCACGACGAGGAAGAGGACGCTGTAGATGACGTTGCGCGCCTTGGCCCGCGGCCCGGGCGCGTCGTAGAGAACGGAACTCATCGCCTGACCGCCACCTTCTTGCCGACCCAGCCGAGGAAGAGCCCGGTCGGCAGGGTCAGCACGACGAAGCCGAGCGCGAAGATCGCCGAGATGAGGAGGAGCTGCGCCTCGTTCTCGATCATTTCCTTCATGAGCAGGGACGCCTCGGCGACCCCGATGGCCGCCGCCACCGTGGTGTTCTTGGTGAGGGCGATGAGGACGTTGGTGAGCGGGCCGACGACCGAGCGGAACGCCTGGGGCAGCACGATGAGCCGGAGGACCTGGGTGAAGCTCAGCCCGATGGCGCGGGCGGCCTCCGCCTGCCCGACCGGCACCGTGTTGATGCCCGACCGCAGCGCCTCGCAGACGAACGCGGAGGTGTACGCGGACAGTCCGAGCACCGCGAGCCGGAAGTACTGGGCGTCGAAGTTGCCGCGCGCGCCCATCGTGACGCCGAAGACGTCGGCGAGCCCGAGTGCGCAGAAGACGATGATGACCGTCAGGGGGATGTTCCGGACGACGTTCACGTAGACCGCGCCGAAACCCCGCATGAGCGGCACGGGGCTGACCCGCATGCCCGCCAGAACCGTCCCCCAGACCAGGGAGAACAGGCCGGACAGCAGGGTGAGTTTCACCGTGACCCAGAACGCGTCCAGGATCTGTGAGTCGTATTCGGAAATGATGTCCAACGTCAGTCCAGCGCTCTCGCCTCAAGTGGGCACGGTGGTGTGCCACCCGGGCCGGGCGGCACACCACCGCTCTGACAGTGCGGCGCACCGCCGCGGCGGGCGGCGGTGCGTGCGGTCACTCCTTGATGTCGCCGATCTTCGGCGCGGGCTCGTAGTCGTAGTTCGCGGGGCCGAGGTTGGCGTCCATGAACTTCTCCCAGGAGCCGTCGGAGACCATCTTCTCCAGGGCGGCGTCGATGTCGCTCTTCATCTTCTCGTCGCCCTTCTGGACGCCGATGCCGTAGTTCTCGTTGCTCAGGTTCAGCCCGGCGAGCTTGAACTTGCCCTTGTTCTCGTCCTGCGCGGCGTAGCCGGCGAGGATCGAGTCGTCGGTGGTCAGGGCGTCGATCGAGCCGTTGGCGACGGCGTCGAGGCACTCGGAGTAGCCGGCGCGCTCGGCGAGCTGGGCCTTCGGCGCGATGGTGTCCTTGACGTTCTGCGCCGAGGTGGAGCCGGTGACCGAGCAGAGGGTCTTGCCGTTGAGGTCCGCGCCCTTGGCGATGTCGTCGTCGGCGCGGATCAGCAGGTCCTGGTGGGCCAGCAGGTACGGGCCGGCGAAGTCGACCTTCTGCGCCCGCTCGTCCGTGATCGAGTAGGTGGCGGCGATCATGTCGACGTCGCCGCGCTCCAGCATGGTCTCGCGGTCGGCGCTGATCGCCTCCTTCCACTCGATCTGGTCCGCGGAGTAGCCGAGTTCCTTGGCGACGTACGTGGCGACGTCCACGTCGAAGCCCGAGTACGAGCCGTCGGGCTCCTTCAGGCCGAGACCGGGCTGGTCGAACTTGATGCCGACGGTGATCGAGTCCTTGCTGCCGCCGTCACCGCTGTCGCCGCTGTCGTCGTCGTCGGAGCCGCAGGCGGCCGCGGTGACGGAGAGGGCGAGTGCACAGGCCGCGGCTGCGCTGACCTTGCGGAGATTCATGGTGAGCATCCTTCTGTCTGGTGTGTTGCCGGCAGCTCAGTGGTGCAGGATCTTCGACAGGAAGTCCTTCGCCCGGTCGCTGCGAGGGTTGGTGAAGAACTGGTCGGGCGTCGTCTCTTCCACGATCTGGCCGTCCGACATGAAGACCACCCGGTTCGCGGCGGAGCGGGCGAAGCCCATCTCGTGCGTGACGACGACCATAGTCATACCGTCCCGGGCGAGCTGCTGCATAACCTCCAGCACCTCGTTGATCATCTCGGGGTCGAGCGCCGAGGTCGGCTCGTCGAAGAGCATCACCTTGGGCTCCATCGCCAGCGCGCGGGCGATCGCCACCCGCTGCTGCTGGCCGCCGGAGAGCTGTGCGGGGTACTTGTCCGCCTGGTTGCCGACGCCCACCCGGTCGAGCAGGGCCCGGGCGGAGGTCTCCGCGGCCGCCTTGTCCTTCCTGCGGACCTTGATCTGCCCGAGGGTCACGTTCTGCAGCACGGTCTTGTGGGCGAAGAGGTTGAAGGACTGGAAGACCATGCCCACGTCTGCGCGGAGCCTGGCCAGCTCACGGCCCTCGGCGGGCAGCGGCTTGCCGTCCAGCGTGATGCTGCCGGAGTCGATGGGCTCCAGCCGGTTGATCGCGCGGCACAGCGTGGACTTCCCGGACCCGGAGGGTCCGATGACGACGACGACCTCACCGCGGGCGATCGTCAGGTCGATGTTCTGGAGCACGTGCAGCGCACCGAAGTGCTTGTTGACGTTGTCCAGCACGACCAGCGGTTCGCCCGTCGCCGGAACGGCGTCCTTGGCCGTGAAAACCTCGGTCATCCGCGTCTTGCTCCGTCCTCTTCGGTTGCCTGGACCTTAGTGAGCAGCCTCGACCAGCGTCATCACATCTGAGGGGAAATTGAGCATAACGATCCGGCTGCAATCGGACAGAATGGGTGGTATCGGGGCGGTGCTCTCCGTGCCGGTCACATAACAGAAACCGCGCGGTGACCTGGCCGGACTTGACGGGGCAGGGCGGTATCCGCGTGTATTCCTGTGCGGGCTGAGACGATACGCGAGTCAGGGAACAGGAGGGTCGATGAGGCTGCTGCTCGTCGAGGACGACGACCACGTGGCCACCGCGCTCTCCGCGGTGCTGGCCCGGCACGGATTCGAGGTGGGCCAGGCCCGCAGCGGCCAGGAGGCGCTGCAGGAGCTGCTGCACAGCGAGCTGGCCCCGTTCGACGTGGTGCTGCTGGACCTGGGGCTGCCCGACCAGGACGGCTTCGAGGTGTGCGGGCGGATCCGCAAGCTCACCGGCACGCCCGTGATCATGGTGACCGCGCGCGCAGACGTCCGGTCCCGCATCCATGGCCTCAACCTGGGCGCCGACGACTACGTCGTCAAGCCGTACGACACGGGCGAGCTGCTCGCCCGCGTGCACGCCGTCGCCCGGCGCACCGCGGCGGCCGATCCCGAGACCGCCGGCGGCGCGGCGGGCGGCACGGGCGCGGGCGCGGTCCCGGTCGGCGCCGCCGGGGCCGGCGGGGCCGCGGAGCGGGGGGCCGACGAGCCCGCGGCGCCCCTCGTCGTGGGCCCGGTGACGCTGGAGCCGAACTCGCGCCGGGTCAGCGTCGGCGGCGCGGAGGTGCAGCTGACCCGCAAGGAGTTCGACCTGCTCGCCCTGCTCGCGGCGCGCCCGGGCGTGGTGTTCCGGCGGGAGCAGATCATCAGCGAGGTGTGGCGCAGCAGTTGGGAGGGCACGGGCCGGACCCTGGAGGTCCACATCGCCTCCCTGCGCGGCAAGCTCGGCCTGCCCGCGCTGATCGAGACGGTGCGCGGCGTCGGCTACCGCCTCGTGCCGCCGCCGGCCGGCTGAGCCCGGGCCCGTATGCGCACCCGGCTGCTCCCGCTGCTCATCGTGCTGATGGCGGGCATGCTGCTCGCGCTCGGCTTCCCGCTCGCCGACCGGATCGCCGGGCATGAGCAGCAGCGCGTGATCGTGGACCGTATCGACGACACCGCCCGCTTCGCCTCGCTCGCGCAGTACGTCGCCTCCCGCAGCGAGGCCCGCCCGCCGGCCGAGGACGAGCGGCTGCGCGCGCTCCAGGAGGAGCTGCGCCGCTACCACGACCTCTACGGCATCCGCGCCGGCGTGTACTACCGCGACCGCACCGCCATGGCCGCCGCCCCCGCCGGCTGGCGGGCCATGGCCGCCGGCCCGGGCGAGCACGCCTTCGCCGAGGCGCTGGCCGGCCGCCGCAGCCACGACCCCGCGCAGGTCTGGCCCTGGCAGGACGGCCGGCTGACCGTCGCCTCCCCCGTCGTACGGGACGGGGACGTGGTCGCCGTCGTGGTCACCGACTCGCCCACCGGCGCCATGCGCTCGCGCACCCTCACCGGCTGGCTCTGGCTCGGCGCGGGCATCGCCGCCGCGATGACGGTCGCGGTGGCGGCGGCGTACCGGCTGACGGGCTGGGTGCTCAGGCCCGTGCGCGTGCTGGACAAGGCCACCCACGACATCGCCACCGGCCGGCTGAAGTCCCGCGTCGCCGCCGCCGGCGGCCCGCCGGAGCTGCGCCGGCTGGCCGGCTCGTTCAACGAGATGGCCGACCACGTCGAGGACGTGCTGGAGCAGCAGCGCGCCTTCGTCGCCGACGCCTCCCACCAGCTGCGCAACCCGCTGTCCGCGCTGCTGCTGCGCATCGAGCTGCTGCGGCTGGAGGCGCCGCGCGCCGCGGCGGAGATCGACTCGGTGCAGGCGGAGGGCACCCGGCTGGCCCGGGTCCTGGACGACCTGCTGGACCTGGCGCAGGCCGAGCACTCCCCCGCCGACCCGCGGCTGACGGACGTGGCGGGGCTGGCGGCGGAGCGGGTCGCCAGCTGGCGGCCGCTGGCCCGGGCGCAGGACGTGCGGCTGTTCCGCTCCGGCGCCGCCGCCGTGACCGGCTGGGCGGACCCGGTGGCGCTGTCCAGCGCGCTGGACGCGGTGGTCGACAACGCCGTGAAGTTCTCGCCCGCGGGCGGCGAGGTGGAGGTGCGGGTGGCCGCGGCGGGCGACACGGTGACGGTCGCGGTCGCCGACGCGGGGCCGGGGCTCACCGACGAGGAGCTGAGCCGCATCGGCGACCGCTTCTGGCGCAGCGGACGGCATCAGAACGTCTCCGGCTCGGGGCTCGGGCTGTCCATCGCCCGGGCGCTGCTGGCGGCGGGCGGGGGACGGATCTCGTACGAGCGCAACGAGCCGGCCGGCCTGCGGGTGACGATCGCGGTGCCGCGGACCGCTCCGGAGGGCGGCGGGCAGGACGCCTAGGGCCTGTCGTTTGGATCTTGCTGGATCAGGGAGCGGCGTCCTGTGCCGTGCATCGCAAGGCGGAGGAGGGAGTCGACGCGGAGCGTCGGCGACCGACGACAACGCCGCGAGGTGCGGTGCGGGGCGTCGCGAGCCCGGCGAAGATCCGAATGACAGGCCCTAGCGGCGCACGTACGCGGAGCGGAGCGCCGGCAGCGTCGCCGTCGCCGGGACCGCGGCCAGCGCGCCCACCGACGGCCGCGGGCGCCCCTTCAGCGCATCTCCGCGGGGATGTCCATCGCCGCGCACACCCCGCGCCACACGTCGCGCGCGTCCCACCCGGCGTCCAGCGCCTCGCGGACCGTGCGGCCGCCCAGCTCGGACATCACGTGGTCGCGGGCGAAGGAGTCGACATAGGGCTCGCCGAAGTAGTCGCGCATCCGCTGCCAGAAGACCGTCAACCGCATGCGTCCATTATCCCGCCCGTTACGTGCACCTGAGAGTGCTCCCCGCCCGTTGGCCTCCCCGCCGGCGGCGCCGTGCTCGTAACGTCGCCTCATGGCTGACTCCCCGCAGGCCCGCGCCGCAGATTTCATCTGGCAGACCGCCCGCGTGCTGGAGCAGCGCCGGTTCGCCCACCACTTCGTGCCGGGCGGCGCCGACGCCGACGGGGTGGAGAAGGCGCTGGACGCGTACCGGAACGCCGACGGCGGCTACGGGCACGCCCTGGACCCCGATCTGCGCGGCCCGGTCAGCCAGCCGCTGCACACCGCGCACGCGCTCCGCGTCCTCGACTCCCTCGGCCGCTGCACCGGCCGCCGGGCCGAGGACGTCTGCCGCTATCTGACCGCCGTCTCCAACCCCGACGGCGCCCTGCCCGCCGTGCACCCCTCGCTGCGCGGCTACCCGGCCGCGCCGTGGCTGCCGGTCCCGGCGGACCCGCCGAGCGCGCTGCTGACCACCGCGCCGGTCGTGGGGCTGCTGCACCGCAACGACGTCTGGCACGCCTGGCTCTTCCGCGCCACCGACTTCTGCTGGCACGCCGTCGAGTCGCTGCGCCGGAGCCACCCGTACGAGGCGGAGGCGGCGGTCGCCTTCCTCGACCACGTGCCCGACCGGCGGCGGGCGGAGGCCGCCGCGGACCGGCTGGGGCGGCTGGTGCGCGCCGAGCGGCTGGTGCTGCTGGAGCCGGGGCGGGCGGGCGCGCAGCCGGCCGCGGAGGGGCACGTGCCGGGCGAGCACCACCATCCGCACGACTACGCCAGGCGGCCGGGGTCGCTGGCGCGGCGGTGGTTCAGCGACGCGGAGATGGCGCGGTCGCTGGACTTCCTGGCGGCGAACCAGCGGGCGGACGGCGGGTGGCCGGTGGCGTGGCGGCGCTGGTCGCCGGGGGCGGAGCTGGAGGCGCGGCCGATGGCGACGCTGGACGCGCTGCTGACGCTGCGGGCGTACGGGAGGCTCTGAGGGCGCGCGGGAGACCCGGCCCGCGCCCCCCCGGGGGCCGGTCAGCCGGCCACGGCCCGTGCGGCCGCGGTGACGACCACCGCGGCGGCCACGACGACCAGGAACGGCGCCCGCAGCAGCAGCGCCGCCCCGGCGGCCGCGAGTCCGGCGGCGCGGGCGTCGAGGGCCGGCGACGTGCCGTCGGCGAACGTCTGCTGTGCGGTGAGCGCGGCCAGCAGGGCGACCGGCAGCAGAGCGGCCAGGCGGCGCACGAGGGGGCGTTCCAGGGCGCCCGCGGGTACGGAGAGGCCGAGCAGCTTGACGGCGTAGCAGCCGGCGAAGGTCAGTCCGATCGCGAGCCAGGTGTTCACGCGCCGCCCTCCGCCCGCCGGGCGTCCGCCCGCTCGGCGGCGTCGTCCCGCGCGCGCCCGCGCGTGCGGCGGCCGTGCAGCGCCAGCACCAGCGGCGCCGCCAGCGCGGCCACCAGCACCGGCGTCCCGGCGGGCAGCACCGGCAGGGTGCCGAGCACGAGCACCACGGCGACGGCCGCGGTGGCCCGCTCCACGGTCCCGGTCAGCATCGGCCCCACCAGCGCCAGGAACACCGCAGGACCGGCGGCGTCCAGCCCCCACGCGGCGGTGTCGCCGATGGCCTCGGCGCCGAGCACGCCGACGAGGGTGGTGACGTTCCAGCAGACGTACAGGGTCAGCCCGGTGACGACGAAGGCGATGCGCTGGGCGCGGCGGGTGGACCGGGCGATGGTGACGACGGTCGTCTCGTCGATCACCCACTGGGCGGCGAGCGGCCGGAGCGCCCGGGGCAGCCGGAGCATGGGGGCGAGGCGCAGCCCGTACAACGCGTTCCGTACGCCGAGGAAGAACGCGCCGGCCGCGGCGGCGAACGGGCCGCCGCCCGCGGCCACCGCGCCGGCGAGGGCGAACTGCGAGGCGCCGGTGAAGATCAGCAGGCTCATGGCGCACGCCTGCGCGGCGCTGAGCCCGGAGCCGGCCGCGGTGACACCGAAGGCGAACCCGGAGATCCCGACGGCGACGCCGACCCCGAGGCCGTCGCGCAGCGCGGCGCGGTCCTCGGACGCGGGATCGGCGGTGGGCGGAGGCGGTGCGTCTGTGGCCATGCGCCGGACGTTATGCGGTCGGGTTCTGACAGGTCTTGTACGTTCTTGCGCCCTGGCGGGAGGCCGGAACGCCGCCCCCTTCAGCCGGCCCGCTCCCGCCGGTACGCGCCCGGGGGGACGCCCACGATCCGGGTGAAGTGCCGGTTGAGATGCGGCTGGTCGGTGAACCCCACGGCCACCGCGGCCTCCGCCGGCCGCAGCCCCTCGTCCAGCAGCCGGCGCGCGCGGCGCACCCGGGCGTCGGTCAGCCAGCGGTGCGGCGGCGTGCCGTACGCCTCCTTGAACGCCCGCAGCAGCGCGAACGGCGACGTGCCCAGCTCCGCCGCCAGCGCCTCCAGCGTCGGGGGCGCCGCCATCCGCTCGTACAGCAGCGCCCGCGCCCGCGCGGCGGTCCGCGCGCCCGCGGACGCCACCGCGCGCCCCGGCAGCCGCGCGCCGTGGCGGCGCAGCAGGCGGGCCAGCACGACGCGGAGCACGCTGTCGGCGGCCAGCGGGTCGTCCTCCTCGGCGGCGCGGTGGACCTCGGCGATGAGCCGCGAGCCGCCGGGGTCGTCGACCATCGGCTCGCCGAAGCCCGCGGTGCCGCGGATGGCGGTGACCTCCGCCGCCACCTCGGCGACCAGGCCGGCGGACGGGTAGAGCGTCGCGTACGACCAGCCCTCGGCGGCACCGGCGCGAGCGGTGTGCGGCACCTCGGGGTTGATCATGACGACGGTGCCGGGGCCGGCGAGCAGCACGCCGTCCGGCATGCCGACGGCCTCCACGCCGGCGGTGACGGCGCCGAATACGTAGCCGTCGTGGGCGTGGGCGGGGAACGTGTGTCCGACGTAGCGGGCGCGCAGCAGGTCGAGGCCGGGCAGGCTGGTGTACCGCCAGTGCCGGGCCCACTCGCCGTCGGCGCCGCCCGGCGCCCGCGCCGTACGCGACCCCATGGCGACAAGTGTGCTGGGTGTCAGTGGCCGGGTGCACGATGGTTCACATGGCGAGATCGGTGCTGGAGACGTTCGACCCGGCGACCCGGGCGTGGTTCGAGGGCGCCTTCGCCGCGCCCACGGCGGCCCAGGAGGGCGCCTGGCGGGCGCTGGGCGAGGGCTCGGACGTGCTGGTCGTGGCGCCGACGGGCTCGGGCAAGACGCTGGCGGCGTTCCTCTCCGCGCTGGACGGGCTGACGGCGGCCCCGCCGCCGGCGGAGGCGCGCAAGCGCTGCCGCGTGCTGTACGTGTCGCCCCTCAAGGCCCTCGCCGTCGACGTCGAGCGGAATCTGCGCAGCCCGCTGACCGGCATCCGGCAGGAGGCCGTCCGGCTCGGCCGCCCGGAGCCGGAGGTGCGGGTGGCGATCCGCTCCGGGGACACCCCCGCGGCCGAGCGCCGCTCGATCGCGAACCGTCCGCCGGACATCCTCATCACCACGCCCGAGTCGCTGTTCCTGATGCTGACCTCCGCCTCGCGGGACGCCCTGGCCGGGGTGGAGACCGTGATCCTGGACGAGGTGCACGCCGTGGCGGGGACGAAGCGCGGTGCCCACCTGGCGCTCTCCCTGGAGCGGCTGGACGCGCTGCTGCCCCGCCCCGCGCGCCGCATCGGGCTGTCGGCGACGGTCCGGCCGGTGCAGGAGGTGGCCCGGTTCCTGTCGCCGGGGCGGCGGGTCGAGGTCGTGCAGCCGCCGTCGGAGAAGCGCTTCGACCTCTCCGTCGTCGTGCCCGTGGAGGACATGGGGGAGCTGGGCGGCCCGCCCGCGCAGGACGAGGGCGCCGGCGCCGACCGGCCGTCCATCTGGCCGCATGTGGAGGAGCGCATCGCCGACCTGGTGGCGGAGCACCGCTCGACGATCGTCTTCGCCAACTCGCGCCGGCTCGCGGAGCGTTTGTGCAACCGGCTGAACGAGATCGCGTACGAGCGCGCGGTCGGTGAGCCGGTCGCGGAGGACGCCCCGCCGCCCGCGGAGATCATGGCCCAGTCCGGCGCGGCGCAGGGCGCGCCCCCGGTGATCGCCCGCGCGCACCACGGCTCGGTCTCCAAGGAGCAGCGGGCCCGGGTGGAGGAGGAGCTGAAGGCGGGGCGGCTGCCGGCCGTGGTCGCCACCTCCAGCCTGGAGCTGGGCATCGACATGGGCGCGGTGGACCTGGTGGTGCAGGTCGAGTCGCCGCCGGCGGTGGCGTCCGGGCTGCAGCGGGTGGGCCGCGCGGGGCACCAGGTGGGCGCGGTGTCGCGGGGCGTGGTCTTCCCCAAGTACCGCGGCGACCTGGTGCAGTCGGCGGTGGTCACGGAGCGGATGCGCGAGGGCGCCATCGAGGCGCTGCGGATCCCGGCCAACCCGCTGGACGTGCTGGCGCAGCAGGTCGTGGCGATGACGTCGATGGACGAGTGGGACGTGGGGGAGCTGCTGGCGCTGGTGCGGCGGGCGGCGCCGTTCGCCGCGCTGCCGGAGTCGGCGTTCACGGCCGTGCTCGACATGCTCGCCGGGCGCTATCCCTCCGACGCCTTCGCCGAGCTGCGCCCGCGGGTGGTGTGGGACCGGGTGGCGCAGACCGTCAGGGGCCGCCCGGGTGCCCAGCGGCTCGCCGTCACCTCCGGCGGCACGATCCCGGACCGCGGCCTGTTCGGCGTCTTCCTCGCCGGGGCGGATCCCAAGAAGGGCGGCGGCCGGGTCGGCGAGCTGGACGAGGAGATGGTCTACGAGTCGCGCATCGGCGACGTGTTCACGCTCGGCACGACGTCGTGGCGCATCGAGGACATCACCCGGGACCGGGTGCTGGTCTCCCCCGCCCCGGGGGCGCCGGGCAGGCTGCCGTTCTGGAAGGGCGACCAGCTGGGCCGGCCGCTGGAGCTGGGCCGGGCGCTGGGCGCGTTCCTGCGCGAGCTGAGCGGCATGGACCGTGCGGCGGCGCAGGAGCGGCTGCGGGCGGCCGGGCTGGACGCGTGGGCCGCGGGGAACGTCATCGCGTACCTGGAGGAGCAGCGCGCGGCCTGCGGGCACGTGCCGGACGACCGGACGATCGTCGTGGAGCGCTTCCGGGACGAGCTGGGCGACTGGCGGGTCGTGGTGCACTCACCGTTCGGCGCGCAGGTGCACGCCCCGTGGGCGCTGGCGCTCGGCGCCCGCCTCACCGAGCGGTACGGGATGGACGCCCAGGTCATGCACGCCGACGACGGCATCGTGCTGCGCCTGCCCGACACCGACCTGATGGGCCTCGACCTGCTGGACGTCGACCCGGCGCCGGCCGCCGGCGGCGGGGCGGCGGACGCGGCCGGGGACGACGGGCAGTCGCCGGTCGGCGCGGCCGACGTCCTCTTCGACAAGGGCGAGGTCGAGCAGGTCGTCACCGACCAGGTGGGCGGCTCGGCGCTCTTCGCCTCCCGGTTCCGCGAGTGCGCCGCCCGCGCGCTGCTGCTGCCCCGCCGCGACCCGCGCAAGCGGACGCCGCTGTGGCAGCAGCGCCAGCGCGCCTCCCAGCTGCTCCAGGTGGCCAGCGAGTTCGGCTCGTTCCCCATCGTGCTGGAGGCCGTGCGCGAGTGCCTGCAGGACGTCTTCGACGTCCCGGGGCTGACGGAGCTGATGGGCGACGTCGAGAACCGCCGGGTGCGGCTGGTGGAGGTGACGACGCAGGAGCCGTCGCCGTTCGCCCGCTCGCTGCTCTTCGGCTACGTGGCGCAGTTCCTCTACGAGGGCGACTCGCCGCTGGCGGAGCGCCGGGCGGCGGCCCTGTCGCTGGACTCCCGGCTGCTCGCCGAGCTGCTGGGGCAGGCGGAGCTGCGCGAGCTGCTGGACGTCGAGGTGCTGGCGGAGCTGGAGCGCGAGCTGCAGTGGCGCACGGACGACCGGCGGATCAAGGACGCCGAGGGCGTCGCGGACGCGCTGCGCGTGCTCGGGCCGCTGACGGACGAGGAGCTGGCGGAGCGCGGCGCGGAGCCGGCGTGGGCGCGCGAGCTGGAGCGCGCCCGCCGGACGATCCGGGTGCGGCTCGCGGGGGAGCCGCACTGGGCGGCCGTCGAGGACGCCGGCCGGCTGCGGGACGCGCTGGGGACGGCGCTGCCGGTGGGCGTGCCGGAGGCGTTCACGGAGCCGGTGGCCGACCCGCTGGGCGACCTGCTGGCGCGCTTCGCCCGTACGCACGGGCCGTTCACCTCCGGGCAGGCCGCGGCCCGCTTCGGCCTGGGCGCTGCGGTCACCGACGGCGCGCTGCAGCGCCTCGCGGCGGCGGGGCGGACGGTGCAGGGCGAGTTCCATCCGGCCGGCATCGGTCAGGAGTGGTGCGACGCGGCGGTGCTGCGGCGGCTGCGGCGCCGGTCGCTGGCCGCGCTGCGCGAGGAGCTGGAGCCCGTCGCCCCGGCCGCCCTCGCGGCGTTCCTCCCGCGGTGGCAGCACCTGGGCACCCACAGCCTGCGCGGCACCGACGGCCTCCTCCGGGCGGTGGAGCAGCTGCAGGGCGCGCCGGTGCCGGCGTCGGCGCTGGAGAAGCTGGTGCTGCCGGCGCGGGTCGCGGGATACGTACCGACGATGCTCGACGAGCTGACGAACTCGGGCGAGGTGATCTGGGCCGGCGCCGGCGCGCTGCCCGGCAAGGACGGCTGGATCTCCCTGTATCCCGCGGACTCCGCGCCGCTGCTGCTGCACGAGCCGCACCCGCTGGAGGCCACCCCCCTGCACCAGGCCGTGCTGACCGCCCTGACCGGCGGCTACGGGCTCTTCTTCCGGCAGATCGCCGAGCAGGTCCGCGCCGCCCACCCGGACGTCACCGACGCGCAGCTCGCCGACGCCGTCTGGGACCTGGCCTGGTCCGGGCGGCTGACGAACGACACCCTCGGCCCGCTACGGGCCCTGCTCGGCTCGGGCCGCACCGCGGGCGCGACCGCGCACCGTGCGAAGCGGCCCGCGCCGCGCGGGCGCTACGGCAGCCTGGCGGTCGCGGGCGCCGCCCGCACCGCGTCCCGGAACGGCCCGCCGACCGTCTCCGGCCGCTGGTCCCTGCTGCCCGGACGCGAACCCGACGCCACGCACCGCGCCCACGCCCTGGCCCGCACGCTGCTGGACCGGCACGGCGTGGTCACGCGCGGCGCGGTGGCGGCGGAGGGCGTGGAGGGCGGCTTCTCCGCGGCGTACCGGGTGCTGTCGGCGTTCGAGGAGACGGGCCAGGCCCGCCGCGGTTACGTCGTGGAGGGGCTGGGCGCGGCCCAGTTCGCGATGGACGGCGCGGTGGACCGGCTGCGGGCGGTGGCCACGAGCCGGGAGCGCGGGGGCGGCGCGGACGCCGTCGCCGGGGTGCCGGAGGACGACGGGTTCGCGGCCGAGGAGGGCCCGGCGGGCCCGTACGGCGGCCACACCCTGGGCGCCGACCGCGGCGGCGGGCGCCCGCGGGGCGGTGGCCCGCAGGCGTACGGCGCATACGGCGCCGGCGGCTCCGGCCGGGGCGGGCAGCGGGCGCTGGTGCTGGCGGCGGCGGACCCGGCGAACGCGTACGGAGCGGCCCTGCCGTGGCCGGAACCTCCGCCCGGCACGACGCACAAGCCCGGCCGCAAGGCCGGCGCGCTGGTGGTGCTGGTGGAGGGCGACCTCGCGCTGTACGTGGAGCGCGGCGGCCGTACGCTGCTGGCCTGGCCCCCGGCGGACGACCCCCGCCTCGCCGCGGCGGCCGAGGCGCTGGCGGCGGCGGCCCGTGGCGGCGCCCTGGGCCGTACGGCGACGGTGGAACGCATCAACGCCGCCCAGGCCCTGGACTCCCCCCTGGGCACCCTCCTCGAACAGGCGGGTTTCACGGCCACCCCCCGCGGCCTGCGCGTACGCGCCTGACGGCGGAGCGCGGCACGGTCGCCCGCCCCGCTGCGCCCTCCCGACCCGCCGCAGGCGGGCCGCGCGCCTACTCCGCCCGGCCGTTCAGATACGCCAGCACCGCCCGCACCCGGCGGTTGTCGTCGTCCGACGGCGCGAGGTCCAGCTTGGCGAAGATGTTCGTCGTGTACTTGCTGACCGCGCCCTCCGAGAGGAACAGCTGACGCGCGATCGCCGCGTTCGAGCGGCCCTCCGCCATGCCCGCCAGCACCTCCCGCTCCCGCGGCGTGAGCCGCCCCAGCGGTTCGTCCCGCGCGTTGCTCGCCAGCAGCTTCGCGATGACCTCCGGGTCCATCGCCGTGCCGCCCTCGGCCACCCGCCGCACGGAGTCGACGAACTGCCGCGCCGCGAACACCCGGTCCTTCAGCAGGTATCCGACGGCGCCGCTGCCGTCCGCGAGCAGCTCCCGCGCGTACAGCTGCTCCACGTGCTGCGACAGGATCAGCACCGGCAGCTCCGGCCGCTCCCGCCGGGCCGCCAGCGCCGCCTGCAGGCCCTCGTCCGTGAACGTCGGCGGCAGCCGGATGTCGACCACCGCCACGTCCGGCCGCTCGGCGCGCAGCGCCGCGAGCAGTTCCTCGCCGGACTCGACCGCCGCGCAGATCTCCATGCCGTGCGCCTGCAGCAGCCGCGTCAGCCCGTCCCGCAGCAGGTACTGATCCTCCGCCAGGACGACACGCACTGCCCCGCTCCTCTCCGCCACGTCCGCCACGCCCGCCGGGGCGGCCGTACGCTCCCCCGTCAGCACCCCTGCCTCGCGCCGCCCTTCCGCCACCGCCGCAGCAGCGGGCGCACCCCGGCCAGGCCCAGCGCCACCATCGCCAGCACCGTGGGCCAGCGCAGCGGCTCCGGCAGGTACAGGGCGAGGAACCACGACCGGTTGTCCGTGCCGAAGACCAGCAGCGTCCCCGCGACCAGCCCCTGCGGGAACAGCGCGACGGAACACACTACCGGCGCCAGCGCCGTCAGCCACAGCTCCCCGCGCCCCGCCGGCGGGCGCGGGCCCCCCGCGCCCGCGCCGCCCGCCTGCCGGGTGTCGCAGCACTCGTCCCCCAGTGGGCAGGGGATCTCCACCGCCACGGTCGTCGGCCCGCCCTCGGGGCTGCTGACCGCCAGCACCCCGTCGAACGGCTTGATGCGCCGCTCCACGCCCCGCAGCCCGCCCCCCGCGGTCGGCGCCGCGCCGCCGCGGCCGTCGTCGGTGACCGTCGCGCGCAGCACCCCGTCGCGGTGCCACAGGTCGATGTCCACCCGGTCCGCCCCGGCGTGCTTCCCCGCGTTGGCGAGGATCTCCGCCACCGCGAAGTACGCCGCGGACTGCACCGGGTCCGGCAGTTGCCCGCGCAGGTCGACCTCGACCCGGACGTCCAGCGCGCTGTCCAGCGCCAGCGCCCGTACGGCGTCGCCGAGCCCCCGCTCGGCCAGCACCGGCGGATGGATGCCCCGTACCAGCCCGCGCAGCTCGCGCAGCACCGCGGACGACGAGTCCTGCGCCTGCCGCAGCAGCACCTTCGCCGCCGCCGGGTCGGTGTCGACCAGTTCCTCCGCGGCCGAGACCGTCATGCCGAGGGCGACGAGCCGGGCCTGCGGGCCGTCGTGCAGGTCGCGCTCGATGCGGCGCACCTCCGCCGCCTGCCAGTCGGTGGCCGCCGTACGCTTCTGGTCCAGCTCGGCGACCTGCAGCGCCAGCTCCGACGCCCGCGCCGGCGCCAGCAGGGAGCGCGTCCAGCGCCCGTGCAGCGCCATGGCCCGCGGCCCGGCCCACAGCCCGAGCGCGCACAGCGCCGCTCCCACGGGCACCAGGGCCAGGGCGGTGTCCTGCGAGGCGACCTCGACGCCCGCGTAGTCGACGAGCGTGTCCCCCGGGTACGAGGGGTCCCACAGCAGCGGCAGCGCCATGCCGAACAGCCCGTAGCCGACGGTGAGCAGCGGCAGCGCGGCCAGGGCCAGGCCGACGACCGGGTCGGCGATCAGCCAGAGCGTGTCCCGCCAGGTCGCGCGGTCGGACAGCAGCCGGTGTACGCGCTCGAAGAACTCCGGCAGCGCGGGGCTGCGGTAGCTGATGCCCAGGTGCCGGTAGCGGCCGTCCGGGCCGGGCAGGGGGTGGGGCGGCGCGGGGAGGTACGGCTCAGGGATGGGCCGCCCGGTCCAGCGGCCGGTCAGCGCGCGGGCGGCGCCGGCGGTGCCGCGGGCGGCGGCCACGCCCCAGGGGAAGAGGAACAGCAGCCCGAGTCCGAAGCCGAGCACCAGCGAGCCGAGCATCACGGCCTGCGCCACGACCTCCACCGCCGCCAGCGCCACCAGCACGACGGCCCGTCCCTGCGCGGTCACGTACGGCCGCAGCCTGCTCATGGTGCCTCCCGTTCCGTCCTCATCATGCCGCCCATCGTGTCCCGCGAGGCGGCCCGGGCACCGCCCCCGCAGCCCCCGGACCGGGGTGGGTCCAGCCCCACCCCCGACGCGCTCCGCGTGCGCGCGCGCCCTGGCACGATGGGTGCGTGCCCGAAGGAGACACCGTCTGGCGTACCGCGCGCCTGCTGCACGAGGCGCTGGCGGGCCGTCGGCTGACCCGCTGCGACCTGCGCGTGCCCCGGCTGGCCACGGCTGACCTCACCGGCCGCGAGGTCACCGGGGTCGTCCCGCGCGGCAAGCATCTGCTGGCCCGCGTCGAGGGCGGCCTCACGCTGCACTCGCACCTGCGCATGGAGGGCGCCTGGGCGCTGTACGCGCCCGGGGAGTCGTGGCGCGGCGGGCCCGGGCACCAGATACGCGCGGTCCTCGGCAACGCCGAGCGCACGGCGGTCGGCTACCGGCTGCCCGTGCTGGAGCTGCTGCGCACCGCCGCGGAGGACCGGGTCGTCGGGCATCTCGGCCCCGACCTGCTCGGCCCCGACTGGGATCCGGCGGAGGCGGAGCGCCGGCTGCTCGCCGACGCCGCCCGGCCGCTCGGTGAGGCCCTGCTCGACCAGCGCAATCTCGCGGGCATCGGCAACGTCTACAAGTCGGAGCTGTGCTTCCTCGCGGGCATAAGCCCGTACGCTCCGGTCTCCGCGCTTCCGGAGCCCGGCCGGCTGGTCGCCGCGGCCCGGCGGCTGCTGGTGGCAAACCGGGACCGGGTGGCCCGTACGACGACGCCGAGCCGGCGCCCCGACCGGCGGCTGTGGGTCTACGGCCGCGGCGGCCGGCCGTGCCTGCGCTGCGGGGCGGCGGTGCGCAAGCGGGCGCAGGAGGAGGCGGCGGACGACCGCGTGACGTACTGGTGCCCGCGGTGCCAGCCGGGCGGCTGACCGCCGCGGCGGCCCCGTACGGCCCCGTACGGGCACGGACGGCACCGCGGCACGCAGGCCGAGAGCCCGGCTCCGCCGACGGCGGGACCGGGCTCTCGCAGGCTCTCTTCGCTCAGGCCGCGACGGGGTCTGGTTCCTTCGGGGCCTTGATGGTGACCCGCTCGTCCGGCATCCCTGTAACCGACGTCACAGTGAACGACCGCACGGGGGCGGGGATCGGCTCGGTGGCGGCGGCGGACTGGGCCAGCTCCGCGAGGGCCAGCTCCCCGCTCACCTCGCGCATCAGCTCGGACATCCGAACGTCGAGGGCGTCGCAGATGGAGTTGAGCAGCTCGGAGGAGGCCTCCTTCTGGCCCCGCTCGACCTCCGAGAGATAGCCGAGGGAAACACGCGCTGACGAGGAAACCTCGCGCAGCGTCCGGCCCTGGCGCTGTCGCTGCCGGCGCAGCACGTCACCCAGCAGGCGACGGAGCAAAATCATGCGTGGCTCCCTCCTAGGACCTCGGATCCGGATCCTCTCTGCTCCACCGTACCGCCTCGGACCGTGACAGTGCGGCGACGGAAGTCATCTTCACCGTTCGCCAAGCGAGGAATACGGGGCCTCCTGATCAGGATTTTCCGGGTATTTCCGCCCCTCTTGCCCCTTCGGGGCCGCGTCCAGGTGGCGCCGGAGGAGCGCCAGCGCCTCCCCCACGGCGGCCGTGCGGATCTCCGTGCGAGACCCCGTCAGGTTCAGCGACCGCATCTCGCTGCGCCCCTCGGGACCGGCCACGGCGACGAAGACGGTACCCGGCTGCTGCCCGTCCTGCGGATCCGGTCCGGCGACGCCCGTGGTCGCCACCGCCCAGTCCGCGCCGAGCCGCCAGCGCACCCCGGAGGCCATCTGCCGGGCGACCTCGCCGTCCACGGCGCCGCGCTGGGCGAGCAGCGAGCTGTCGACGCCGAGGACGTCCCGCTTGAGGTCGGTCGCGTACGCGGTGACGGCGCCCCGGAACGACCGGGAGGCGCCGGGCACCGCGGTGATCTCGGCGGCGACGAGCCCGCCGGTGAGGGATTCGGCGACGGCCAGGGTGACGCCGCGCTCCACGCACAGGGCGAGCAGGTCGGCGGCGGCCCCGTCGGTGTTCTGTGTGGTCACTGGACTCTCTGCTCCCGTTCGGCGGCCAGCCCCCTGCGGCGGAGCACGATCGCCTGCTTGACGTAGTCCAGGCCGGTCGCCACGGTCAGGACCACGGCCGCGGCCATGATCCAGAAGCGCAGCGTGGCAAGCGGTCCGGTGAGGGTGAGGATGTACATGCCCACGGCCACCCCCTGGGCCAGGGTCTTCAGCTTCCCGCCCCGGCTGGCCGGGATGACGCCGTGCCTGATCACCCAGAACCGCATGAGGGTGATGCCGATCTCCCGCGCCAGGATCACGATCGTCACCCACCAGGGCAGGTCGTCGAGCGCCGAGAGGCAGATCAGCGCGGCACCCATGATCGCCTTGTCGGCGATGGGATCGGCGATCTTGCCGAAGTCGGTGACGAGGTCGTAGCGGCGGGCCAGTTCCCCGTCGAAGAGGTCGGTGATCATGGCGATCGTGAAGGCGGCCCACGCGAACGAGCGCCAGGCCGGGTCGTGGCCGCCCTGGGCGGCCATGAGCAGCACGAACGCCGGTACGAGCAGGAGCCGCACCATGGTGAGGACGTTGGCGATGTTCCACAGACCGGCCTGGCCGACGGCCGGGGCGGGGCTCATCTCGCGGCCTCCTCGGCCGGCTCCCGCGGCCGCCGCCGATCAGGCTCGCCTATCGGCTCCGCCACCAGGTCCACGCCTTCGCTCCCCACCACCTTGGCGGTGACCAGCGCCCCGGGGGCCGCCTGCCGCGCGGTCCCGCCGGCGAGCAGCGTGACGCCGTCGGTCTCCGGCGCCTGGTGCGCGGCCCGGCCGACGACCTCCGTACCGTCCGGGCCGCCGCCCGCGTCCGCCTCGGGGGTCTCCACCGCGTCCACCAGGACCCGCACCGTCTCCCCGAGCCGCTCCTCGGCCCGCTGCGCGGTCAGCTCCTCCGCCAGCCGCGTCATGTGCGCCAGCCGCTCGGCGACCGCCTCCGGCGGAACCTTTGAGCCGTAGCCGGCGGCCTCCGTGCCCTCCTCGTCGGAGTAGCCGAAGATCCCCACGGCGTCCAGCCGCGCGCCGGAGAGGAAGCGTTCCAGCTCCTCGACGTCCCGCTCGGTCTCGCCGGGGAAGCCGACGATGAAGTTCGACCGCGCGCCGGCCTCCGGCGCCCGCGACCGGATCTCCCCGAGCAGCTGCAGGAACCGCTCGGTGTCCCCGAAGCGGCGCATCGCGCGCAGCACGCCCGGGGCGGCGTGCTGGAAGGACAGGTCGAAGTACGGCGCGACCTTCTCCGTCGACGTGAGCACGTCGATCAGCCCGGGGCGCATCTCGGCGGGCTGCAGGTAGCTGACCCGGATCCGCTCGATGCCGTCCACCGCGGCGAGTTCGGGGAGCAGCGTCTCCAGCAGCCGCACGTCGCCGAGGTCCTTGCCGTACGACGTGTTGTTCTCGGAGACGAGCATGATCTCCCGTACGCCCTGCTCCGCCAGCCAGCGCGTCTCGCCGAGGACGTCGGAGGGCCGGCGGGAGACGAAGGAGCCGCGGAAGGAGGGGATGGCGCAGAACGTGCACCGGCGGTCGCAGCCGGACGCCAGCTTGACCGAGGCGACCGGCCCGGCCCCCAGCCGGCGGCGCAGCGGCGGGCGCGGCCCGGAGGCGGGGGCGACCCCGGCGGGCAGGTCGGCGGGCGCGGCCGGGACGGCGGTGGCGTCGGCGTCGGCAGCCGCGGCGTGGGCGGAGGCGCCGGCCGCGGCGCCGTGCCCGGGCAGCGCCGTCGCGCCGCGGGCGGCGGCGTCCTGCCGCTCCGCGGGGCTGATCGGCAGCAGCTTGCGCCGGTCCCGCGGGGTGTGCGCGGCGTGGCCGCCGCCGGAGAGGATCGTCTGCAGCCGCGCGGAGATGTCGCCGTAGTCGTCGAAGCCGAGGACGCCGTCCGCCTCCGGAAGCGCGTCGGCCAGCTCCTTGCCGTACCGCTCGGCCATGCAGCCGACGGCGACGACGGCCTGCGTACGGCCCGCGTCCTTGAGGTCGTTGGCCTCCAGCAGGGCGTCGACGGAGTCCTTCTTGGCGGCTTCGACGAACCCGCAGGTGTTCACGACGGCGACGTCCGCGGCGGCGGCGTCCGCGACGAGGTCCCAGCCGTCCGCCGCCAGGCGGCCCGCCAGCTCCTCCGAGTCCACCTCGTTACGGGCGCAGCCAAGCGTGACAAGGGCGACGGTACGGCGTTCAGGCATGCGCTCAGCCTACTTCGTCCCGCGCCCGCAAACCGCCGCCGACCAGCCGCCTTCCGCACGCCCGTACGAAGCACGGGCGAACGAGGGTACGGGCGTGCGAGCCTTGCCGCAGGCCGGGCCCGCGACGCCGCCCGGCCGGGCCGGTCAGCCGGCCTCGGGATCGCCCTTCGTGTACGTCAGCCGCTCGACCTCGCCGGGCTGGAAGTCCTCGGAGATCTGCTTGCCGTTGACGAAGAGGTCGACGGCGCCGGCGTTGCCGAGGACGAGGTAGATCTTCTCGCTGTCGGTCACGGTGACGGAGTCGCCCTGGGCGAGGACGTCCTCCTCCAGCTCGCGCCCGTCCGCGCCCTGTGCGGAGATCCAGCTCTGCCCGTCCGCCGCGACGATCCGCAGCGTCACCTTGTCCGGCGGCGCGCCCGCGACGGCGCTCTCCGAGGGCTCCGGGCTCCGGCCCTGCCCGTCCTCGTCGGCGTCCTTGCCGGAGTCGGGATCCTTCGGCTTGTCGGACTTCTGCGACTCCCCGGCCACCGCGGAGCCGTCCGGCTCGTCCTCGTCGCCGCCGCTGAAGACGGTGAACCCCACGAAGCCGACGACGGCCACGATCGCGGCGACCATGGCGGCGGTCCAGTTGGGACGGCGCGGCTCCGGGCGGATGCGCTCGGCGTCGAACATCGGCGCGGCGGGTGTCGGCTCGGGCCGGCCGCCGTGCTCCGCGTCGAACTGCTCGACGAGCCCCTCGGGCTCGATGCCGACCGCGCGCGCGAGGGTTCGCACATGTCCGCGGGCGTAGACGTCACCGCCGCAGCGAGAGAAATCGTCCTGTTCGATGGCATGGATGATCGGGATGCGCACACGCGTGGCCAAGCTGACCTGTTCGACGGACAGCTTGGCGTCAAGACGGGCCTGCTGAAGTGCGCGACCGACGGAAGGGCGGTCGCCTGTGGGGGAGTTGCCGAGGGACACGTGGGCGCCTTTCGGGGTGAGCCACCTGCCGGGTGTTCAGTCTAGGGGGGTTGTAAAAGGATCGGCCAACCGGTCGAGCACACTTAATGGGCCATCGGGATAGACGTACTGCCCGACCGGGGTTCACCCGACCGGCCCATTGGTGTGACGCATCAGACGCCGAACCGGTTGCCCGGTCGCCGCTACGAGTGATCCTGCCCCCGCAGCTGGGCGAGCACTCCGTCCATTTCATCCGGTTTGATGAGTACGTCCCTGGCCTTCGAACCCTCACTCGGACCGACGATGCCGCGCGACTCCATCAGGTCCATCAGCCGGCCCGCCTTGGCGAACCCGACGCGCAGCTTGCGCTGCAGCATCGAGGTGGAGCCGAACTGCGTGGAGACCACCAGCTCGGCCGCCTGGCAGAGCAGATCGAGGTCGTCCCCGATCTCCTCGTCGATCTCCTTCTTCTTCGCGCCGCCGACCACCACGTCCTCGCGGAAGACCGGCGCCATCTGGTCCTTGCAGTGCTGCACGACCGCCGCGACCTCGTCCTCCTCGACGAACGCGCCCTGCAGCCGGACGGGCTTGTTCGCGCCCATCGGCAGGAACAGCCCGTCGCCCTTGCCGATCAGCTTCTCGGCGCCGGCCTGGTCGAGGATGACGCGGCTGTCGGCGAGGGAGGAGGTGGCGAAGGCCAGCCGGGAGGGCACGTTCGCCTTGATGAGGCCGGTGACGACGTCGACGCTGGGGCGCTGGGTGGCGAGCACCAGGTGGATGCCGGCGGCGCGGGCCAGCTGCGTGATCCGTACGATCGCGTCCTCGACGTCCCGCGGGGCGACCATCATGAGGTCGGCCAGCTCGTCGACGATCACCAGCAGGTACGGGTACGGGGCCAGCTCCCGCTCGCTGCCGGGCGGCGCGGTGGCCTTGCCGGAGCGGACGGCGGCGTTGAAGTCGTCGATGTGGCGGTAGCCGTAGGCGGCGAGGTCGTCGTAGCGCAGGTCCATCTCGCGCACGACCCACTGCAGCGCCTCCGCCGCCCGCTTGGGGTTGGTGATGATCGGCGTGATGAGGTGCGGGATGCCCTCGTACGAGGTCAGCTCCACCCGCTTGGGGTCGACCAGGACCATCCGCACGTCCTCCGGCGTGGCCCGCACCATGACGGAGGTGATCAGGCAGTTGATGCAGGAGGACTTGCCGGAGCCGGTGGCGCCGGCGACGAGAATGTGCGGCATCTTGGCGAGGTTCGCCGAGACGTAGCCGCCCTCGACGTCCTTGCCGAGGCCGACGAGCATCGGGTGGTCCTCGCCGGCCGCGTCCGCGGAGCGCAGCACGTCGCCGAGCTTGACCATCTCGCGGTCGCTGTTGGGGATCTCGATGCCGACGGCGGACTTGCCGGGGATGGGGCTGATGATGCGCACGTCGGGGCTGGCGACGGCGTAGGCGATGTTCTTCGTCAGCGCCGTGATGCGCTCGACCTTCACGGCGGGGCCCAGCTCCACCTCGTACCGCGTGACGGTCGGGCCGCGGGTGAAGCCGGTGACGGCGGCGTCGACCTTGAACTCGGTGAAGACCTGGGTGAGGGAGGCGACGACGGCGTCGTTGGCGGCGCTGCGGGTGCGGCCCGGGCCGCCGCGCTGCAGGACGTCGAGGGACGGCAGCGCGTAGGTGATGTCGCCGGAGAGCTGGAGTTGCTCGGCGCGGGGCGGCAGGGCGGCGGGGGCGGGATCCGCGGTCTGCTTGGTGAGGTCGGGGACCGGAGGTTCCGCGCCCTCGGAGTTCTGGACGTCGGACCGCTCCGGCTGCGCCTCCTCGCGCGCCGCGGGTACGCCCCCGGTGCGCTCGGCGACGCCGTGGGTGAGGTCGGCGAGCAGCGGGGAGGGCTGGACGCCGTGCAGCACGGCGCCGTCGAGGTCGGTGGCCGCGGCGGCGGCCGCGTCGATGGGGTCCATGCCGGCGTTCTCGCGGGCGGCGGGGCGGCGCGCGGGGGCGGCGGGGGCGGCCTTGCGGGGGGTGCGGCGGCGGCGCGGCGGCGGGGGCGGCTCGTCGTCGGCGGCGTCCTCGTCCGTACGGACCAGGCCGTCGCGCCAGTCGTCGTCGAACTCCTCCGCCTTGGCCACCGCCGCCGGGTCGGGCCGCGGCTGGGCCAGGCCGAGCCGGACGCCGGCGGCGTGGATGCGGTCCGGGATCGCCGCGACCGGGGTGGCGGTGACGACGAGCAGCCCGAAGACGGTCAGCAGCACGAGCAGCGGCAGCGCGAGCACGTCGCCGAGGGTGGTGACCAGCGGCCGGGACACGGCCCAGCCGACGAACCCGCCGGAGTCCCGGATGGTCTGCGTGCCCTCGCCGCGCCCCGGAGTGCCGCAGGCCAGGTGCACCAGCCCGAGCACGCCGATGACGAGGGCGGACAGGCCGATGACGATACGGCCGTTGGCCTCGGTCTTCTCGGGGTGGCGGATGAGGCGTACGGCGATGGTGGCCAGCAGTATCGGCACGAGCAGGTCGAGGCGGCCAAAGGCGCCGGTGACCAGGATCTCGACCAGCTCGCCGACGGGACCCTGCAGGTTCGACCAGGTGCCGCCCGCGACGATCAGGGCGATGCCCAGCAGCAGCAGCGCGAGGCCGTCCTTGCGGTGGGCGGGGTCGAGGCCCTTGGCACCGCGCCCTATGCCGCGGAACAGGGCGCCGACGGTGCGGGCGAGGCCGAGCCAGATCGCGCGCAGCAGGTGCAGCACACCCGCGGTGGGGGACGGGGCGGGCTTCTTAGCCGGCGTCTTCTTGGCGCCGCCCGCGGCCTTCTTCGGCGGCGCCTTCTTGGCGGGCGCCTTCTTCGCCGCGGGCTTTTTGGCCGTGCTACCTCCGGACCGCTGCCGGGAGTTGCCGCTGCCAGAGGTACGTGAGGCCATGGGGGCGAGATTACCGGCACCGCACCGGTGGGACACGTAGGACGTGCAGGTGCGCATCCGCCGCACCCCCGGCCCGCCCGGCCCGGCGGGGCTACTCCGCGTCGGGGCGGGAGCCGGGCTCCAGGGCGTCAATCGCCTTGCGCAGCCCGGTCAGTTTCCGCTCCAGGTGCGCGGCGGTGGCCACGACGGCGGACTCCGCGCTGGCCCCGCTCAGCTGCTTCGACAGCGCCTCGGCCTGCTCCTCGGCGGCGGCGAGCCGGGCGGACAGCTCGGCGAGCAGCCCGGTCTGCGCGGCCCCGTCGCCGTTGCCCTTCTGGGCGCCCTCCAGCTGCAGCCGCAGCAGGCCGGCCTGCTCGCGCAGCTGCAGGTTCTTCATGTACAGCTCGACGAAGACCGACACCTTCGCGCGGAGCACCCAGGGGTCGAAGGGCTTGGAGATGTAGTCGACGGCTCCGGCGGCGTAGCCGCGGAAGGTGTGGTGCGGGCCGTGGTTGATGGCCGTGAGGAAGATGATCGGGATGTCGCGGGTGCGCTCGCGGCGTTTGATGTGCGCCGCGGTCTCGAACCCGTCCATGCCCGGCATCTGCACGTCGAGCAGGATCACCGCGAAGTCCTCGGTCAGCAGCGCCTTCAGCGCCTCCTCCCCGGACGACGCCCGGACCAGGTGCTGATCCAGCGCGGAAAGGATGGCCTCCAGCGCCAGCAGGTTCTCCGGCCGGTCATCGACCAGGAGAATCTTGGCCTTCTGCACCATGGCCTGCCCTCCTCGCCCCGGCGGTGTGCCGGTCCTCGTCGCGGAAGACGCGCCCACCGTGCCCGCCGCCCTCGTGCCGGTCATCGTATCCACACCTCGAGACTCGCCACACCCTGTCACCGAGTTGTCACTGCGCACACTGCGACAACGCGCCTGCGATCAGTTTGGTTCCCGGAATCCCGTGTTCTCACACGCATTTGGACACACTGAGTCATCAAGAAACAGGATTTCACTGCGATTTGACTACTCTCCGCTCATCCAGCCGTTCATAACCGTGAGCAATCGGTCGGTATCCACGGGTTTGGTGACATAGTCCGATGCGCCCGCTTCAATACTCTTCTCCCTGTCGCCCTTCATCGCCTTCGCCGTCAGCGCGATGATGGGCAGCCCGGCGAACTGCGGCATCCGGCGGATCGCCGCGGTCGTGGCGTAGCCGTCCATCTCCGGCATCATGATGTCCATCAGCACCACGGCCACGTCCTCGTGCTGCTCCAGCACCTCGATGCCCTCGCGGCCGTTCTCCGCGTACAGCACCGCGAGCCCGTGCTGCTCCAGCACGCTGGTGAGCGCGAAGACGTTGCGGATGTCGTCGTCGACGATCAGCACCTTCTCGCCGCGGAACGCACCCTTGAAGCGCGGCGGCACCGACCGCTCCGCCTCCTCCGCGCCGCCGCCGTCCCCGGAGAGGGCCTCAGCGGCCGCTCCACGCCCCGCTGCGGCGTCGGGCACACGCCCGTCGCCGTCGGGCCCGGCGGGCTGCCCCGCGGCCGCTGAGCGGCCGTCAGAGGCCTTTGCGGGGCGCGTACGCCCCGACGGCGCCGCCTCGACGTCCGCGGCGGCGGCCTTCGCCGCCTCGGCGTGCTCGCGGCCCGCCGCCGCCAGGGCGTCCGCGGCGGCGGCGCCCGCCGCGGTGCCCGGCCGCCCGGGGGCCGGCAGCTCGGTCGGGTGCAGCGGCAGGTACAACGTGAACGTCGAGCCGCGGCCCGGCTCGCTGTCGACGTGGATCTCGCCGCCCAGCAGCCGGGCGATCTCCCGGCTGATCGACAGCCCGAGCCCGGTGCCGCCGTACTTCCGGCTCGTCGTGCCGTCGGCCTGCTTGAACGCCTCGAAGATCACACCCATCTTGGTGGCCGGGATGCCGATACCGGTGTCGGTGACCGAGAACGCGATCAGCTCCGCGTCCGGGTCGCGCAGCGCGCCCTGCTCCAGCAACTGCTCCTTGATGGCCGCCGGCACGTCGTCCCGGGCGGTGCGGATCAGCAGCTCCACGCCCCCGCTGTCGGTGAACTTCACCGCGTTCGACAGCAGGTTGCGCAGCACCTGCAGCAGCCGCTGCTGGTCGGTGCTGAGCGTCGCGGGCGGGTCCGGCGAGACGCGTACGGAGAAGTCGAGGCCCTTCTCCGCCGTCAGCGGCCGGAACGTCGCCTCCACGTAGTCGACGAGCTGCACCAGCGCGATCCTGGTGGGGCTCACGTCCATCTTGCCGGCCTCGACCTTCGACAGGTCGAGGATGTCGTTGATGAGCTGCAGCAGGTCGGAGCCGGCGCCGTGGATCGTCTCGGCGAACTCCACCTGCTTCGGCGTCAGGTTCCCGTCGCCGTTGTCGGCGAGCAGCTTGGCCAGGATCAGCAGGGAGTTCAGCGGCGTGCGCAGCTCGTGCGACATGTTCGCCAGGAACTCGGACTTGTACCGCATCGAGACCGCCAGCTGCTCGGCCCGCTCCTCCAGGCCCTGCTTGGCCTCCTCGATCTCGACGTTCTTGATCTCGATGTCGCGGTTCTGCCGGGCCAGCAGCTCGGCCTTCTCCCCCAGCTCGGCGTTGGACTCCTGCAGCGCCTTCTGCCGCACCTCCAGCTCGCCCTGCCGGTCGCGCAGCTGCGCCGCCAGCTCCTGGGACTGGCTCAGCAGCACCTCGGTCTTGGAGTTGACGCTGATGGTGTTGACGCTGGTGGCGATCACCTCGGCGATCTGGCCCAGGAAGTCCTTCTGGATCTGGGTGAACGGCTGGAACGACGCCAGCTCCACCACGCCCAGCACCCGGCCCTCGAAGATCAGCGGCAGCACGACGACGTGCGCCGGCGGCGCCTCGCCCAGCCCCGAGGCGATCTTCAGATAGCCCTTGGGGACGTTGTCGATGATCATCGGGCGGCGTTCCTGCGCGGCGGTGCCCACCAGCGTCTCGCCGGGCCGCAGCACCTGCGGCAGCTCGCTGCCGGAGTGCCCGTACGAACCGATCATGCGCAGCTCGTACGCGTCGTCCCCGCTGGCCGCGCCGATCTCGACCACGGCCTCCGCGCCGGTGCGCTGCGCCAGGAAGAACGCGCCGTGCTGCGCGGCGACCACCGGCGTCAGCTCGCTCATGATGAGCCGGGCCACGTCGGCGAGGTCGCGCCGGCCCTGCAGCAGGCCGGAGATGCGGGCGAGGTTGCCCTTGAGCCAGTCCTGCTCCTTGTTGGCGATGGTGGTCTCGCGGAGCTTCACGATCATCGTGTTGATGTGGTCCTGCAGCTCCATCATCTCGCCGGAGGCGTCCACGTCGATCTTGAGGTTGAGGTCGCCGCGGGTCACCGCGGTGGCCACCTGCGCGATCTGCCGCACCTGGCTGGTCAGGTTGTTCGCCATCAGGTTCACGGACTCCGTGAGGTCCTTCCAGATCCCGGAGACCCCCGGCACCCGCGCCTGCCCGCCGAGGCGGCCCTCGGTGCCCACCTCGCGGGAGACCCGGGTGACCTCGTCACCGAAGGACGACAGCTGGTCGACCATCGTGTTGATCGTGGTCTTCAGCTCCAGGATCTCGCCCTGTGCGGCCACGTCGATCTTCTTCGACAGGTCGCCGCTGGCCACGGCGGTGGTCACCATGGCGATGTTGCGCACCTGGTTGGTGAGGTTGGAGGCCATCGAGTTCACGGACTCGGTGAGGTCCTTCCACGTGCCCGAGACGCCGGGCACGCGGGCCTGGCCGCCGAGCCGGCCGTCCGTGCCGACCTCGCGGGCCACGCGGGTCACCTCGTCGGCGAACGACGACAGCGTCTTGACCATGGTGTTGACGGTGGCGGCGAGCTGCTGGACCTCGCCGCGGGCCTCGACGGTGACCGTACGGGTCAGGTCGCCGTTGGCGACGGCGGTGGCGACCTGGGAGATGTTGCGCACCTGGCTCGTCAGGTTGACCGCCATCTGGTTCACGTTGTCGGTGAGGTCCTTCCAGATGCCGGAGACCCCGCGCACCCGGGCCTGCCCGCCGAGCTGCCCCTCGGTGCCGACCTCGCGCGCCACCCGCGTCACCTGCTCGGCGAACGACGACAGCTGATCGACCATCGTGTTCACCGTCGTCACGAGTTCGAGGATCTCGCCCCGCGCGTCGACGGTGATCTTCTTGGACAGGTCGCCGCGCGCCACCGCGGTGGTGACCTCGGCGATGCTGCGCACCTGGGAGGTCAGGTTGTTCGCCATCGAGTTGACGGACTGGGTGAGGTCCTTCCACGTACCGGAGACGCCCTGCACCTCCGCCTGGCCGCCGAGCTGCCCCTCGGTGCCGACCTCCCGGGCCACCCGCGTCACCTGCTCGGCGAACGACGACAGCTGATCGACCATCGTGTTCAGGGTGTTCTTCAGCTCCAGGATCTCGCCCCGGGCGTCCACGTCGATCTTCTGCGACAGGTCACCGCGCGCGACCGCCGTCGCGACCTGCGCGATGTTGCGGACCTGGCCGGTCAGGTTGCCGGCCATGAAGTTGACCGAGTCCGTCAGGTCGCGCCAGACGCCGGCGACGCCCTGCACCCGGGCCTGGCCGCCGAGCCGGCCCTCGGTGCCGACCTCGCGCGCCACCCGCGTCACCTGCTCGGCGAACGACGACAGCTGATCGACCATCGTGTTGATGGTGTTCTTCAGTTCCAGGATCTCGCCGCGGGCGTCGACCTCGATCTTCTGCGACAGGTCGCCGCGCGCCACGGCCGTCGTCACCTGCGCGATGTTGCGGACCTGAAGGGTCAGGTTGCTCGCCATGGAGTTGACGGAGTCGGTCAGGTCCTTCCACGTGCCCGAGACCCCCTCGACGCGCGCCTGCCCGCCCAGCCGGCCCTCGGTGCCGACGTCCCGCGCCATCCGCGTGACCTGGTCGGCGAAGGAGGACAGCTGGTCCACCATCGTGTTGACGGTGTTCTTCAGCTGGAGCATCTCGCCGGAGACGTCGACGGTGACCTTCTGCGACAGGTCGCCGTTCGCGACCGCCGTCGTCACCTGCGCGATGTTGCGGACCTGGCCGGTCAGGTTGTGGAAGGCCGTGTTGACCGAGTCGACGAGGTCCTTCCACGTGCCCGCGGCGCCCGGCACCTGCGCCTGCCCGCCCAGCTCACCCTCGGCCCCGACCTCGCGGGCGACCCGCGTGACCTCGGAGCCGAAGGACGACAGCTGGTCGACCATGGTGTTGACGGTGTTCTTCAGCTCCAGCATCTCGCCGGCCACGTCGACCGTGACCTTCTGCGACAGGTCGCCGTTCGCCACGGCCGTCGTCACCTGCGCGAACTCGCGGACCTGCCGGGTGAGGTTGGAGAAGGCGGTGTTCACCGAGTCGGTGAGGTCCTTCCAGATCCCCGCCGCGCCCGGCACCTGCGCCTGCCCGCCGAGCCGCCCCTCCGCACCGACCTCGCTGGCCACGCGCGTGACCTCGCCGGCGAAGGTGCGCAGCGTCTCGGTCATCGTGTTGATCGTGTCCGCGAGCTGGGCGACCTCGCCGCGTGCGCTCACGGTCACCTTCTGCGACAGGTCGCCGTTGGCGACCGCCGTCGTGACCTGCGCGATGCCGCGCACCTGGGCGGTGAGGTTGCCCGCCATCAGGTTCACGCTGTCGGTGAGGTCCTTCCACACCCCGCCGACGCCCTCGACCCGGGCCTGCCCGCCCAGCTCGCCCTCGGTGCCCACCTCGCGGGCCACCCGGGTCACCTCGGAGGAGAACGCGGAGAGCTGGTCCACCATCGTGTTGACGGTGTTCTTCAGCTCCAGCATCTCGCCGTCGACGTGGACGGTGACCTTGCGCGACAGGTCGCCCTTGGCGACCGCCGTCGTGACCAGGGCGATGTCGCGGACCTGGGCGGTGAGCCGGTACGCCATGGTGTTCACGGAGTCCGTGAGGTCCTTCCAGGACCCGGACATCCCCCGCACCTTCGCCTGGCCGCCGAGCTTGCCCTCGGTGCCGACCTCGCTGGCGACCCGGGTCACCTCGTCCGTGAACACCGACAGCTGGTCCACCAGGCCGTTGACCGTACGGCCCATCTTCAGCACTTCGCCGCGCAGCGGGTGCGGGGTGCCGTCCTGGCCCTGCGGCCGCAGGTCCATGCGCTGCTGCAGGTCGCCTTCCGCCACCGCGGTCAGCACCCGGCCGACGTCGGCCAGGGGCCGTACCAGATCGTCGACCAGCGCGTTCGAGGCGTCCACCGCCGCCGCCCACGACCCCTCGCAGGGCCCCGCGGTCAGCCGCTCCGCCAGCTTTCCCTCCCGGCCGACCATGCGCCGCACCCGCGACAGCTCGCCGGTGACGTGCAGGTTACGCTCCGCGACCTCGTTGAAGACCTCGGCGATCTCCGCCATCACGCCGTCGCCGCTCACCCGGAGCCGCTTGCGGAAGTTTCCGTCACGCATGGATTCCAGCGCGCCCAGCATGCGGTAGAGCGAGGCCGTGTCGACCTGTGTCGTCCCGGAGGCCGTCCGGGAGCGTCCGCCCTTCGTGCGCGTACTCGCACCCTGCGCGCTCGCGTCAGACTCCACTGTGTCCCTCCCGCAGGGTCGACGTTCGCCTCGGGCTCCCTCCGAAGCCCTCCCAGTGTTTCACCCCGGCCCTGGCAGGCCATAACAGTTCGGCGGCTAAGGCGCACTTTCCGAGTGTTAAGAGAAGGATCCGGCATCTGTCCGCAGGGGGAAGGTAAGTACCCTGGCATCCGCCGTCCATCCCTAGACCGGGAGAGTGGCACATCGAGAGGAGAACTGGTGAGCACCGCGCGGGCTGCGGCCACCTTCGAGCCGGTCGGGCGCTCCGTCGCCGCGGCCAGGACCTTCGTCCGCGACACCCTCCAGGGCTGGGGCTACCCCGAGGCTACCGACGACGCCGTCGTACTGACCAGTGAGCTTGTCACAAATGCCATAATCCATGCCGGTACTGCCGTGGATGTCCTTTGTGTGCGTATGGCCGACGCGGTACGGGTCGAGGTCGCGGACCGGCACGCCGAACGCGAGTTGCCGCTGCACAGCCCCGCGCAACAGCCCACCCCCCTCGACCGCGAGGGCGGCCGCGGCCTGATGCTCTGCGCCGCCCTCGCCAGCCGCTGGGGCGTCGACTACACCGCCGAGCACAAGTGCGTCTGGTTCCAGCTCAACGTCGCCGAGCCGCCCGCCGGCACCCGCGCCGCCGGGCCGGAACTCCCCGTCGACGAGCTGCCGCTGGCCGACGAGCGCATCCGCGTCGCCGTCGTCCGCATCGACCGCGGCGGCCTGGTCAGCGAGTGGAACGACGACGCCCGCGACCTCTTCGGCTACGAGCCGGAGAAGGTCATCGGCAAGCCCCTCGGCGACCTCGCCGCCTGGCCGCACACGCCCGGCACCGGCACCGGACTCGTCGAGGCCCTCCAGCTCTCCCGCTGGGAGGGCTCGTACGGCATCCGCTGCAACGACGGGCGCGTCACCCCCGTGTACGCCTCGCACATGCGCATGCGCAGCACCTCCGGCGACCCGTCGACGATCTGCCTGATGGTCCGCGACCGCGAGCGCGCCGTCCTGCAGAGCCCGCTGCGCGCCTCCGGCGGCGACACCTCCGGCGGCGAAGGCCGCACCGGCGCCTTCCCCGGCGGCGACTCCTTCGAGGCTTTCATCGGCACCCCCTCCCCCGACGACCTCGACGGCCTGCTCCAGCGCACCGTCGAGCGCGCCCGGGACATGCTCGCCGGCGACGCCGCGTATCTGCTGCTCGCCACCGACGACGAGACCGAACTGGAAGTACGCGCCTCGACCGGACTGCCCTCCGCCCGCCAGCGGTTCGCCCGCGTCCCCGTCGAGACCGGCACCGGACGCTACGGCTCCGCCCGCCTCCCGGCCGTCCACGAGGACCTCATGGCCGACCCCGACGCCGTACCGCTGCTGGCCGCCACCGGCATGCGGTCCGTCGTCTCCGTACCGCTGAAGGTCGAGGGCCGGCTCACCGGCTCCCTCGGCGTCGCCGCCGAGATGCCCGGCCGCTACACCAACGAGGAGGCCCTGCGGCTGCAGTTCGCCGCCGACCGCATCGCGCTCGCCGTCGAATCCGCCCGCCTCGGCGAGCTGGAGCGGCTGCGCCGCGGCTCCCTGTCCTTCCTCGTCGAGGCGTCCGACCTGCTCGCCGGCACCCTCGACCGGGACCAGACGCTGGCCCTCATGGCCCAGATGATCGTCCCCACGCTCGCCAGCTGGTGCGCCGTCTACACCCTCCCCGAGCAGGCAGAGCCCGAACTCAGCTACGTCCTGCACGAGGACGAGGACCGCATCGACGACCTGCGCGCCCTGCTCTCCCGCATCGACCCGCCGGACGCCGTTCTCGTCCCGGGCGCCCGCCTGTGGCGCGGCCCCGGCGACGAGGCGCACACCCTGGCGATGCGCAGCTCGTTCCTCAGCCTGAGCATCGTGGGCAACCCGTCCCTCGCCGAGGACGCCGAAACATCCCTGGCCACGGCTGCGACCGTCGGTGGCGAAACCGTTGTGCTGCCGCTCGTCGCCCGCAACCGCGTCATCGGCATGCTCGTCCTGGGCAAGCCGGCCGACGAGCACTTCCGCCAGGAGATCCTCGAACTCGCCGAGGACCTCTCCCGCCGGGCGGCCCTCGCACTCGACAACGCGCGCCTCTACTCCGAGCGCACCACCATCAGCCAGTCCCTGCAGCGCAGCCTCCTGCCCCCGGGCCTTCCTGACGTCCCCGGCGTCGAAGTCGAGGTCATCTACCGCCCGGCCGGCGAAGGCAACGAGGTCGGCGGCGACTTCTACGACCTCTTCGAAATCCGGGACGGCACCTACGGCTTCGCCATCGGCGACGTCTGCGGCACGGGCCCGGAAGCCGCCGCCGTCACGGGCCTCGCCCGCACGGCCCTGCGCCTGCTGGCCCGCGAGGGCTTCGGCGGCCCGGCGGTACTGGAGCGCCTCAACGCCGCCATCCTCGACGAGGGCGCCCGCGGCCGCTTCCTGACCCTCCTCTACGGCGAACTCTGGCCCCAGCCCGACGGCAGCGCCGTCCTCAAGACCGTCTGCGCCGGCCACCCGCCCCCGCTCCGCCTCCGCCCCGACGGCACGGTGGAACAGGCCACGGAATCCCAGCCGCTGCTGGGCGTCCTGGACGACCTGGAACTCCACAGCGAGGAACTGGTCCTCGACCCGGGCGACGTCCTCCTGTGCGTCACGGACGGCGTCACGGAACGCCGCGAAGGCACCCGGATGCTCGGCGACGAGGGCCTGGTCGACGTCCTCACGACCTGCACGGGCCTCACCGCCGGCGCCGTGGCGGCCCGGGTGCTGCGGACGGTGGAGCGGTTCGCGGCGGAGCCGGCGTCGGACGACATGGCCATCCTGACGATGCGGGTCCCGGCGCAGCTGAACGGCAACGGGGCGTCGTGAAATGACTCAACCCCCGGACGGTGTCCGGGGGTTGAGTACCAAAGATTGTTCGGCGGTGACCTACTCTCCCACACGNTCCCCCGTGCAGTACCATCGGCGCGGTCGGGCTTAGCTTCCGGGTTCGGAATGAGACCGGGCGTTTCCCCAACGCTATGACCACCGAAACACCATGAAACACACAACACAACACTGTCCACGACAGCAGGGTTGTTGCCTCAGAACTCACACAGTGGACGCAAGCAGCTATGGACAAGCCCTCGGCCTATTAGTACCGGTCACCTCCACCCCTCACAGGGCTTCCAGATCCGGCCTATCAACCCCGTCGTCTACAGGGGGCCTTAACCCCA